>NZ_CM149585.1:0-4264289 GCF_056156205.1 Agromyces sp. NSFZ | reverse complement strand
CGTTCCCCGCATTCGCTCAGGTGCCGTCGTGTGCCGCTCATCGATCCCCCGATCGACGCAGCAAGCGGCGCGAGACGAAGTGTTCACAGCGTTATCCACGCCCTGTTGGCAGATTCGGGAAGAGGCCCGAGATTCCGCGTGCCAGGCTGGGGATAACTGGTCTCACACGGTAGCGAATGTCGACCCCGGGGACAAATGCTCGAGGAGGGATTCGACACCGCGGGCGTGTCGATCCACAGGGGATGCGAAGGCGCGCGAGATACTGTCGTGTTTGCGCTATGGTCGGCGCGAGGTTCGCCTGGTTTGACCACACGACCTCGAGGCCGTAGTTTTAATAGGTTGACCCCAGCCCTTTGGGCACCCAGTTTTCCCGCCGGCGCATCCATCGCACCACGGCGCGGAGATCCGAAAGCCGGAGAAGAAGAATGAGCAAGCGTACCTTCCAGCCGAACAACCGTCGTCGCGCCAAGAAGCACGGCTTCCGTCTCCGCATGCGCACTCGCGCCGGCCGCGCCATCCTCTCGGCCCGCCGCGCCAAGGGGCGCACCGAACTCTCCGCCTAGTCGCTCGGTGCTCGCCAAAGCCAATCGCATCACGAGCGCCGACGACTATCGAGTCATCGTGCGCCGCGGTGCGAAGGTCGTCGGTGCCCACACCGTGAGCTACGTGCGCTCGCGGGAGTCGGGCACCGACGCACGCTTCGGCTTCATCGTCTCCAAGAAGGTCGGCATCGCCGTGCGCCGCAACCTGGTGCGCCGTCGTCTCAAGGCGGCCTGCCACGAAGCGCTCGCCGACGGCATCCGCGGCATCGATGTCGTGGTTCGTGCCCTGCCCGGCGCTGCCGAGGCCGCGTGGCCGACGCTCCGGGCCGAGGTGCTCGATGCGCTGCGTCGACGCGCGCCGAAGGCCCGTACCGTACTCGGGACTCCGAACGCATCGGGCGTCGCCGGCATCGCGAAGGGCGCCTGAGATGCGCAACCTCCTCTTCTTCCTGCTGCTGGTTCCTCGAAACCTCGGTGTGCTGCTGCTGCGCGCATACCGCGCGGTGATCTCCCCACTGTACGGCGACGTCTGCCGGTACTACCCCTCGTGCTCCGCCTACGGCCTTGGTTCGGTCCAGCAGCGCGGGCTCATCGTCGGCTCGGTGCTGACCGCCTGGCGCATCCTGCGGTGCAACCCCTGGACGGCGGGCGGCATCGATGACGTCCGACCCGCTCGTCACCATCGGTACGCCGTCACCACGTTCGGCTGGGTGGTACCCGCCGGCATGTTCCCCAAGGCCGAAGCGGATGCCACGGCCGCACGTCTGGCGCATCAGCGCGCGCACGACCTGATCGACGTCGCACCCACGATCTCCTCCCCCACCCTGTCCCGAAAGGACTGACCCGCGCCCATGGACTTCATCGGTCTGATCCTCTGGCCCATCAAATGGGTCATCGAGCTGATCCTCGTCTCGTTCCACTCGATGTGGACGTTCTTCGGACTCGACGGCGACGCCGGCGTCACGTGGGTGCTCTCCATCGTCGGTCTCGTCATCGTGGTGCGTGCGGCGCTGATCCCGATCTTCGTCCGGCAGATCAAGAGCCAGCGGCGGATGCTCGAAGTCGCGCCGCAGTTGAAGAAGATCCAGGACAAGTACAAGGGCAAGAAGGACCAGTTCTCCCGCGAGGCCATGTCCCGAGAGACCATGGACCTCTACAAGCGCACCGGTACGAACCCGCTGTCGTCGTGTCTCCCGCTCCTGCTGCAGATGCCGATCTTCTTCGGCCTCTTCTCGGTGCTCAACGACGCGTCGGTGAAGGACCAGGCCGGTGTCGGCGCGATGAGCCAGGAGCTCGCCGACTCGTTCGCCAACGCGGTGTTCCTCGGCGCTCCGCTGAACTCGACCTTCATCAACGCGATGAACGCCGGCGGACCATGGCAGGTCATGGTCGTCGCCGCCGTGATGATCGTGCTGATGACGGCCTCGCAGTTCATCACGCAGCTGCAGATCGTTTCGAAGAACATGTCGCCCGAGACCAAGGCGAGCCCCATGTTCCGGCAGCAGCGAATCCTCCTGTACCTTCTCCCCCTGGTCTTCGCCTTCTCGGGTGTCGCCTTCCCGCTCGGCGTGATGTTCTACTGGCTCGTGTCGAACTTCTGGACCATGGGTCAGCAGTTCGTCGTGATCCGCAACATGCCGACGCCGGGCAGCGAGGCCGCCCGCGCTCGTGAGGCTCGCCTCGCGAAGAAAGGCAAGCTCGTCGTCGAGGAGAAGCACGAGGGCGCGATCGCCGTCGAGGAACCGAAGAAGACCCAGCGCCAGCAGCCGATCAGCAAGGCGCGCTCGAAGAAGCAGGGCGGGAAGTAACCCATGACGAACGTGCACCACGACGAGGACCGCTCGGTCGCCCAACTCGAAGAAGAAGGCGACATCGCCGCGGACTACATCGAGGAACTCCTCGACATCTGCGACCTCGACGGCGACATCGACATCGACGCACGCAACGGCCGCGCCTACATCTCCGTGAATGCGGGCGACGGAGCGAACCTCAACGTCCTGTCCAAGCCCGACACCGTGAGCGCGCTTCAGGAGCTCACGCGGCTCGCGGTCCAGACGAAGACAGGCGTGTTCTCCCGGCTGATCCTCGACATCGGCGGCTCACGTGACGCGCGCCGGGATGAGCTGTCGACGCTTGTCGCCCGGGCGATCGAGCGCATCGACGGCGGCGCTGCCGAGGCGGCCCTCCCCCCGATGTCGTCGTACGAGCGCAAGCTGGTGCATGACCTGGTGAGCGAGCACGGCTTCCACTCGGAGTCACGAGGCGAGGGCGCTGAGCGTCACACCGTGATCACGCGCGGGGCCTGACGTTTCACGTGAAACGATGACGGATCAACTCGAACCCGAGCCGCCCGTCGCGCAGCGGATCTTCGGCGAACACCTCGGCAAGGGTCGGCAGTTCACCGAGGCGCTCGCCCGACACGGTGAGGAGCTCGGCCTCATCGGACCGCTCGAGTTGCCGCGGCTGTGGACCCGGCACATCCTGAACAGCGCACTGGTGGCACCGCTGCTGAGGCCGGGTCGGGTCGGAGATATCGGTTCCGGTGCCGGGCTGCCTGGCCTCGTGCTGGCGATCCTGCGCCCGGATGTCTCGTTCACGCTCATCGAACCGATGGAGCGCCGGGTGGCCTGGCTCGAGTGCCAGGTCGCTGAGCTCGAACTCGACAACGTCGATGTCGTTCGCTCCCGGGCCGAGGAGGCGAAGCTGAAGGGCGCGATGGATCAGGTGACGGCGCGCGCGGTCAGCGCCCTGCGCACACTCATCCCCATCAGCGCACCCCTCGTGCGCGCCGGCGGCGAGCTCGTGCTCATGAAGGGCGCGGGCGTTGACGCCGAGATGGCGGCCGCCGAGAAGGCCATCCGCAAGTATCATCTGCACGACGTCGAGGTCGTGGTGCTCGGCGAGGGCCTGGTCGACGACGTCACCCGCGTCTTCCGCGCGACTGTCGGCTGAGTTCGCCGCGAGCGATCTGATCGCGCGACACGCAGAGGTCGGGCCATGTCGTTTCGGCGGCGCGGGCCGTTGTTGCAAAGGGCGCGAGAGCTGGTCGCGGCGCAGCGCCCGCGCCCGGTCGGCGTAGCACTGCGACAGATCCATTCGGCGGCGCGATGCGGTCCGTCACGAGCCCGAGCACTCTCGCCTCGAGCCACGGGAGCACCCGCGGACCTCGCTGCTGCTCTGCCATCAGGCGAAGGTTCGACGCGCGCTTTCACCACGTCGGGTACGCCGACCGGCCGATTGTGCGCCGGCGATCGCCGGTTGTCGTGTCGTCGGGTGCGGCGCCTCTTTCGGGGTGATGTTCCGAACTGCCGCGCGCGATACGGTCACTATCGGGGCCGGCCGTCCTGTGCCCGGGCTATCTCGGAGAGCCGCGTGTAATCGGGGCACTGCGAGACGTCGCGACTCGACGCCGATCTACGGTGCACGTCCTGGTCCAGCGAAGCGTGAGTGTTTCACGTGAAACGTTCGGGGTTGTTGCGACCGCACGAACTGGGGGCCCATGCCGCTTTCATCCGGGTGGGGCGGGCACACAGGAGCCCGAGGTGACAGCCACGTCAGACCATGCCGTTCCCTGCGTTGGCGGTCCCGAGATGTTTCACGTGAGACAGTGCCCGGGGGACATCGGCTCGTGGCCGGTGCAGTGGCGGTGACGGCGACAGGACGACGGCGTCCGAGCGGGGCCGTGCGAGTCATGCGAGATGGGCACAGGCGACCCGATCGGTGCCGGGTACCGCCCTCGGATTCGACGCCGAGGAGGCGTGCATCAGTACTGCCGGTTGTGCGTGTGCAATCCCTGTGCACTGAGTCGATCGATGGCCGCGGTGAGGGGACGCGAGCTTCATGACGTGGCGCCGTAGTCCAGCGAGTCGACCTGACGTGCCGGGATGCTGGGCCGCGGCTGCGGCGGAGCATGCGGACTCCCAAAGCTCTGCGATGAGGTGCTGAACGCCGCCGACGGCGTCCGGCACCGTGGCACCTGTGCGCGAACGCCCGGGTCGGCGCCGCACACCGCCGTCGACTCGATGGATGCTCCGAGTTTGGCCAGCCGAACTGCGCCGTTGACGGCGGTGGAGTGCCCCGATGCCCTTCCATGCGGTCCTCTCAGTGAGTCGGGCTCATGCGGAACGATCGACGTCAGTGAGCGCGCGCAGCCCGCGATGATCCTGACGACTCGCGACGATCGGACCCGACGCGGAGTCCGTCGTGCTCGACGCGGTTCATTCGCATCCACTCCTCGCCTCCCGGAGCGCATGAAGCGCACAGGCCCACTCGAACCCACACGAGTGGCCGGTGCGTACCGGAAGGGATCGCCCCACCTGCGGCCCACGGCGCTCCCCGACCGACCCGCCACGGCCACACGTGCGCACGCAGCACATCCTCTCGGGCGCCTGTGATCGCGAATGGCCCGAGGTGACGGCGTGAATCGTCATCGCGTCGACCAGTGGGGCTGCACCGCCGCCGGCTCACCGAGCCGTCTCGACCTGCTGGCCGGTGCGCGGCGTTCGTGCGGCGCACGTCGCTCCGAGTGCCGCGACTGGAATCACCGCCGGCTGCGCCCCTGCTTCGTTCCTGCTCGTGGATCGTCGAGAGCATATTCGGGCCGGTCTCCTAATCCATCCATTGCGGATTCTCGGATGGTTCAGCTACGTGCGGCAGTCGAGCAAGGCCAGATCGCGGGGGCGTCCGACATCGATGGAGGCTTCGTTCCGCCATCCGCGTTCTGCCCGGTGCACGACCGCGGCCTCACTTCCGAGGGTGACACGCTCGACCGTGCATCACGCGCCGCCGCGAGACCCCGCCGCCCACTCGCGGGCCGAGCCGGTCGTCAGAGAGCGGTGACCGCGAATCGCTGCAGGGCGAGGGCGGTTTCCGAGACCACGCCCGCGACCGTGTCCTCAAGCCGCCCCCCGCACACTCAGCATCGGACCGCGCTCCGCAGCGGCGCCCGCCCCATACTCGCTGTATGCACGAGATCGCCGTGAGCTCAGGTCGACACCTCGGTCCATCGACGGCGGCGAGGCGGCGTGGGCGGCAGTATCTTCACCGATCTCAGCATGCCCGTACCAGCAGTTCACTCGACCCCACTCGGATCGCTCCCCGTTCCGTCTGCGCTCCGCCGGTCGCGCAGGGCCGAGCTCGCGTTGGGCAGCGACGGCGAGGCCGCGGCGCGACGGCGTCCGGGGACACCGACCCTGGTCGACCGACGCCCGTGCCATGCTCTCAAGCGAGGGTGCGCGCAACTCCCCCGGGCCGTGTCAACTCCGGGATGCATGTTCGCCGACCCGTACCGGGTCCATTCACGTCGACCTACCTGCGCGATCCCCCGACCGAACCCCCCCGCGGTCCTGCGCGGCACTCCGCCGACCGTCGGTTCGTCCGTCGATGGCATCGCGTGCGGGCTGCCGCCGCGATCAACTTCCGTCCCTGTCGCCGTAGCCGGGTTGACGCGGCGTCTCGCTCGCGCGCGCGCCCGACGCTGGATACAGCGCGTGCCGGATGCGCGCAGGCACGTGCGGGTTCGGCAGGGGAAACCCCCACGCGTAGGTGGCGCCAACGTTTCACGTGAAACATTTCCAAGGAGCGGTCCGACGCGACCACCCTGAGACCACCCATGGCATCGCGATCAGAACAACACCGCTCCCGAAAACATCCTCACCCGTCCTCCACAGCACGAATCTCGGGCGAGGATCAGCATCTCCGCGCCCAACTGCTTCTGCCGTCGCTGGTGCCGGTTAGGCTTGAGTCTCGGATCGGCCGAGCCCCATCGACCGATGCGCGACACGACGATCGGGCGGGAGCTGTGGCAGATGGCACAGGGCGGAGGACGCGGATGGTTTCATCGCAAGCGTCATCAGCCCGACGCCGACGAGATCGGCACCACTCACATCAGCTCAGATCGAGCCGAACTCCAGGCTGCTCGCGAACAACTCGAGAGTCGTCCGGCCCCCACGCCGCCGTCGATGGCCGTGGATGACCCCGCGCAGTGGAGTCCGGAGGCTCGAGGGATCGTGCCGGTGACCCAACACGCAGGCGATACCCCAGGCAGATCCGAGAGCGCCGCCGCGGCGTCGAATCCGGCGCCGTCGAGCGAGCGCGGGCCTGAGCCGGCCGCCGCGTCGGGGCCCGAGCTGCACACACTGAGGCCCGCCGACGCTCCCTCGATCGAGGAGCCGAGTGAGCCGACTCATCCGTCGATCGCCGCACATGTCAGCTGGCCGACGCATCCCTCGAGTGCGAGCATCGACTGGGATGCGGCAACCGCGGCCGCCCTCACCGACGAGTCCGAACCACTGGACACCGTTGGTGGTTCACGACCAGCCTCGGGATCCACAGCCGACCGGCTCCTCGAGGACATCATTCGCGAGATCGTCGGTGACGCGGCGGCGGACACCGTCTCCGCGCTTCAGCCGACTCGCACGACGACGCAGGCCGAGCCCCCTCCTGCCTCCCCAGCTGCGCCAGTTCAGGCCGCCGTCGGTTCGCCCGATGTCACTCCCACCGGTGAGGAGCCACCGCAGGGCACACCGGTCGAGATGCGGGCAACGACAGAACACGAAGCGGATGAAGAAGTGGCGCAGGGCACGCCCGGCAGCAACGGATCGGTCCCTCACGCTTCCACGTCCGTCGCCACCGCGGTCGAGCGACAAGCAGCTGAGCGCGACGCCGGTGCTGAGGGTGCGACTTCGATGGCGAGCGAGAAGTCGGTCGACCCAGCATCGATGGGCGTGATGGCCGAGGGGCAGATCACCACGGCGTCCCCTGTTCGCACTCCGGACGTTGACGAGCGACCCGCGATGGGTGCGTCCGACGGTGGTCCGATGGCCGCACGACCGACTTCAAAGCAGGCACTCACGACACAGCCGGACGCCGACTCGGTCGACGCGGACCCGCACCGAACGCCACCTGACCACGTCGAGCAGGTGCCTGATTCAACCGACGAGGCCGTCGGCCCACGGCCCTTGAACGCGCCATGGCCCGCCGAGGCCTCAATTGCTGCAACCACGACCGGTGAGGGTGTCGACGTTTCACGTGAAACGATCGCCCGCCCACCGGCGCCCACCGTTTCACGTGAAACGGCACCCGAGTACGGAGGAACTCCCCTGGCCGATCAACTTGCCGACGAGACTCGCCGGCGTCTCGCGCTTGATGAAGCCGTGTTACCCCTGCCCAAGGAAACACGCATCTTCACCATCTCGAACCAGAAGGGTGGCGTCGGCAAGACCACTTCGGCCGTGAACCTCGCTGCCGCATTGGCCCGCTCCGGGGCACACGTGCTCGTCGTCGATCTTGATCCCCAAGGCAACGCCTCGACGGCGCTCGGGGTCGACCACCGGTCGGATCAGCAGAGTGTCTACGACGTGCTCGTCGCCGACCTGCCGCTCGCCAGCGTGGTGCGTCCGTCGACCGAGCACGAGCGCCTCGACTGCGTCCCGGCAACGATCCACCTCGCCGGGGCCGAGATCGAATTGGTTTCGCTCGTCGCTCGCGAGCAGCGCCTTCGGCGTGCGCTCGACACCCACCTCGCCGCAATGGAAGATCCGTACGACTACGTCTTCATCGACTGCCCGCCGTCGCTGGGACTGCTCACGATCAACGCCTTCGTCGCCGCCCGCGAGGTGCTGATTCCGATCCAGTGCGAGTACTACGCGCTCGAGGGTCTCTCGCAACTGCTGAGCAATATCGAGCTGATCGAGAAGCACCTGAACCCCGAGTTGCGCCTCACCACGATCCTGCTCACGATGTACGACTCCCGCACCAACCTCGCCCAACAGGTTGCACAAGAGGTGCGCGACCACTTCCCCACCCAGACGCTCGACACGATCATCCCCCGATCCGTCCGCGTGTCCGAGGCACCCAGCTACGGGCAGAGCGTAATCAGCTACGACTTCGGCTCGACGGGGTCGTTGTCCTACCGTGAGGCGGCTGCGGAGATCGCCCACCGGTACGTCTCCCACCCGAAGGAACTCTCGAATGGCAACTAAACGAACCGGACTCGGCCGCGGCATCGGCGCGTTGATCCCGAGCGGTGACGACGCGAGTCGGCCTGTACGACCCGTCGACGTATTCTTCCCGGATGCCGAATCGACCCCCGCCACGGCGATCGCCGCGGTGGAACAGGCGGCCACCGCCGAGGGCCTGATCACCGTGCCGGGCGCGCGACTCGCGCGGCTCGACCCCAACGACATCGTCCCCAACGCGCAGCAACCCCGGAGTGTCTTCGACCCCGAGGACCTCGCCGAACTGGTGCACTCCATCCGAGAGTTCGGCGTTCTGCAGCCGATCGTGGTACGCCCGCATCCGACCGAGCCCGGTAAGTACGAGTTGGTCATGGGCGAGCGTCGACTGCGCGCCACCAAGGAGGCGGGACTCGACACCATCCCGGCCGTCGTCAAGGACACGGCTGACGAAGCGATGCTGCGCGACGCGCTCCTCGAGAACCTCCACCGGTCGCAACTCAACCCGCTTGAAGAGGCATCGGCCTACCAGCAGTTGCTCTCCGACTTCGGCATCACCCAGGAGGAACTCGCGTCCCGCATCGGGCGCTCGCGGCCGCAGGTGACGAACACGCTTCGCCTGCTGCGCCTGCCCGAGGCGGTGCAGTTGCGTGTCGCGGCCGGCGTGCTCAGCGCGGGCCACGCGCGTGCGATCCTCTCGATCGGCGACGATCCCGAGGAGATGCAGCGGTTCGCCGACAAGATCGTCAATGAGGAACTGTCGGTGCGCGCGGCCGAGGCGCTGGCGACGAGCACTCCGAAACCGTCGCGCACCAAGCCGGCCGCCGGGAAACGTCAGGACTTCCTCGACGACCTCGCCGGCCGACTCGGCGACCGACTCAACACCCGCGTTCGGATCGCACTCGGGGCCCGAAAAGGCCAGATCAGCATCGATTTCGCAACCGTTCAGGACCTCCGCCGCATCCTCGTGGATCTCGGCGAGGAACTCGAGGGCGTGTGAGCACTCCAGCCCCGCAGAATGGTTCCTGACGAACCGAAACGCCCGGGTTCACGTGTCCGTGAGCCCGGGCGGTGCACTTGAGGGCCTGGGGATATCCGGTTGAGGTCAGCTCCGCGAAGCGACCGCGCGCACGAGTCCGCCATACACCGAAGCGGCATCCGTCTGTGACGCCTCGATCGCGAGCGGTACGAGCGACGTCTCGGTGAGCCCGGGGATGACATTGGCCTCGAGGAACCAGGGCACGCCCTCCTCGTCCACGATGAAGTCGACGCGTGAGAGGTCTCGGAGCCCGAGCGTCCGATGCGCGAGCACCGCGGCATCCGACACCCGTGCCGAGATCTCGTCACTCAGGCGCGAAGGCGCGTAGAACGTGGTCTCCCCCGCGTTGTAGCGGGCCTGGAATCCGTACACCCCGTCGGTCGGCTCGATCTCGACGGGGACGAGGGCGCGCGGGCCCTCACCGAGGTCGACCACGGCGACGGCGATCTCCGTGCCGACGACCCGGCGCTCCACCACCGCGACCTCGTCATAGGTGAACGCCTCCACCATGGCGCGAGGCAGGTCGTTCGGGTCGCCGACGATGGTGACCCCCTGCGCGGACCCGCCCGATCCCGGCTTCACCACGAGGTCGCCCTCGAGAGCCCCGCGCACCACCCGCAACACGCTCGCCGCTCCGAGCTCGCGGAATGCCTCATGCGAGAGGACGATCGATTCGGGAACCGCGATACCGGCCTCAGCCACGAGCGAACTGGCGACGGGCTTCGACCACGCCCGCCGCGCGGCGGACCCTGTCGACCCGACCGTGGGCACGGCGAGTGCGCGAAGCAGATCGAGCAGCGAGCCGTCCTCCCCACTCGACCCGTGCAGGGCGGGGAACACCACGTCGGGCCGCTCGTGCGCGAGGAACGGAAGCAGCCCGGCATCGGGATCGCGAAGTTCGACCCGGTGGCCTGCCTCGCTCAGCGCGTCGGCCACGCGTCGGCCCGAGCGCAGCGAGACATCGCGCTCGTGCGAGATACCGCCCGCCAGCACGACGACGTAGAGTCCATTGGAATCGCTCATGATCTGGGAGTTCTCCTCTACTTGAGGTCGGAAGGCGGAGCGGACTCGTAACCGGAGCTCGGGGGCAGCTGCAGGGAGCCGGTGCCAGCGAAGGTGTCGAGCAGGTCGAGTTCGCCATTGACCACGGTGGCGAGCCGACGGATGCCCACCCGGATGGCTTCGGGCGTCGGGTAGCAGAACGACAATCGCATGGCGTGCCGACCGCGGCCGTCGGCGAAGAAGGCGGTGCCAGGCGTGTACGCCACCAGCTCACGTACCGCGCGAGGCAGCATCTGCTTCGAGTCGAGCACATCGGGCATCGTGACCCAGACGTAGAAGCCGCCGTTGGGGTTGGTCCAGCTGAGCTGCGGCAGGTACTCCCCCAGCGCTTCGATCATCGCGTCCTTGCGCTCGCGGTACACGCCCCGGAACGTGTCGATCTGCGCGCGCCAGTCGGTCGTCGAGAGGTACTCCGACACGACGAGCTGGCTGAACGAGCTCGGCGAGAGGATGGCCGACTCGGCCGCGAGGATGAGCTTCTCGCGAATCGCATGGGGCGCGAGCGCCCACCCGACCCGGAACCCGGGCGCGAGCGTCTTCGAGAAGGAACCGAGGTAGATCACACCCTCTTCGTCGAGTGAGCGCAGCGCATCCGGTGCCGGTTCGTCGAAGTGGAGCAGGCCGTACGGGTTGTCCTCGAGCACGAGGATCTCGTTGCTGCGACAGATCTCGAGGAT
This sequence comes from Agromyces sp. NSFZ, assembly GCF_056156205.1. Taxonomy (NCBI): domain Bacteria; kingdom Bacillati; phylum Actinomycetota; class Actinomycetes; order Micrococcales; family Microbacteriaceae; genus Agromyces; species Agromyces sp. NSFZ. The sequence continues at coordinate 4,253,014 of NZ_CM149585.1, read as the reverse complement.
CTCCGGCCGACGCTCCGCAGAGAGCGTCACGCCCGCCGGGTTGTGGAAGTTGGGGATCGTGTACAGGAACTTGATGCGCCGGCCCTGGCCACGCAGGTGTGCGATGGTCTGGCGGAGGGCCTCGGGAATGAGTCCGTGCTCGTCCATCGCCACGTGCACCACGCTCGCCTGATACGAACGGAAGACGCCCATAGCACCGACGTAGCTCGGCGCCTCGGCGAGGATCACATCGCCCGGATCGATGAAGAGCTTCGCGACGAGGTCGAGCGCCTGCTGTGAACCGGTCGCGGTCACGACGTTGTCGACGGTGCCGCGGATGCCCTCGAGCGCCATCACCTCGAGGATGTGCTCACGCAGTGCGGGGATCCCCTGTCCCGACCCGTACTGAAGGGCCACCGGGCCCTGCTCGCGCATGACGCGCTCCATCGACGAGACGATGAGCTCCTGGGGAAGTGCGGAGACGAACGGCATGCCGCCGGCGAGCGACACCACCTCCGGGCGGGAGGCGACGGCGAAGAGAGCTCGGACTTCTGAGGCGGCGAGCCCGGCGGCTCGCTCGGCGTAGTTCGCGTACCAGGGGTCGAGATTGTTACCGGTCCGCTGGGGGACGCCGTCAGAGGTCACATCGCTTCCGTTCTGCTCAGGATATTCATGCTAGTTGCTGGGTTCGGCGGTCCCTGTTCCGTGACGACGAGCGGCCGCCGACGGCGAAGACCCGCCGCGGCCCCCGAACGGCGAAGACCCGCCGCGGCCCCCGAACGACGAAGACCCGCCGCGGCCCCCGAACGACGAAGACCCGCCCGGTCGGAACCGGACGGGTCTTCGGAATCGCGAGGTCGCCGGCTACGAGATGAAGGCGGCGAGGTCGGCCTCGAGGGCGGGCTTCGGCTTGGCGCCGATGACGGTCTTCACGACCTCGCCCTTCTCGAACACCTTGAACGCGGGAATCGCGGTGATCTGGTACTTCATCGCGAGGTTCGGGTTCTCATCGACGTTGAGCTTGACGATGTCGAGCTTGTCGGAGTGCTCGGTCGCGATCTGGTCGAGGATCGGGCTCACGGCGCGACACGGGCCGCACCACTCGGCCCAGAAGTCCACGAGGACGGCCTTGTCGTTGTTGAGGACTTCCTGCTCGAAGGTGGCCTCGGTCACTGCGCGTGCAGTCATTGCGTTTCTCCTTTGGTGGACAGCGGATGCAGCGTCAGCGTCACTCGACGACGGCGAACTCGTTCTCGATCACGGCCTCGGCGGCGTTCTCGTTGCCGAGCGACGCGAGGTAGTGCTCGGCGTCGAGGGCGGCCGACGCACCCGTGCCCGCAGCGGTGATCGCCTGACGGTAGTGCGGGTCGATGACGTCGCCGGCGGCGAAGACACCGGGAACCGAGGTGCGCGTCGAGCGGCCCTCGACCGCGATGGTGCCCTCGGCGGTGAGCTCGAGCTTGCCGTGCACGAGGTGCGTGCGCGGGTCGTTGCCGATCGCGACGAACAGGCCGTCGAGGTCGAGACCCCGCACCTCACCCGTGACGGTGTCGCGGAGGCTGACGCCGTTGACCTGGGTGTCGCCGTGGATCGCGGTGACCTCGGCGTTCCAGATGAACTCGATCTTGGGGTTGTCGAAGGCGCGCTGCTGCATGATCTTCGACGCCTTGAGCGCGTCGCGACGGTGGATCACGTACACCTTGTCGGCGAAGCGGGTGAGGAAGGTCGCCTCCTCCATCGCCGAGTCACCGCCACCGACGACGGCGATCGTCTTCTGGCGGAAGAAGAAGCCATCGCAGGTGGCGCACCACGAGAGGCCGTGCCCGGAGAGGACCTCCTCCTCGGGGAGGCCGAGCTTGCGGTAGGCGGAGCCGGTCGCGTAGACGATCGCACGCGCCTCCTCGACGCCGCCGTTGCCGAGCTTCACGCGCTTGACCGGTCCGTCGAGCTCGAGCTCGATGACGTCGTCGTACACGACCTCGGTGCCGAAGCGCTCGGCCTGGGCCTGGAACTTCGCCATCAGGTCGGGACCCATGATGCCGTCGGGGAAGCCGGGATAGTTCTCGACCTCGGTCGTGTTCATGAGCTCGCCGCCGATCTCGACCGAGCTGGCGATGAGCAGGGGCTTCAGCTCAGCGCGCGCGGCGTAGATCGCCGCCGAGAATCCGGCGGGACCCGATCCGATGATGATGATGTCGCGCAAGGCCACTCCTCTGATCACTGCCTTCCATCGGGCAGTCCGTGCTGACGGATGCCACGACATGGTGAACACAGTCTAGGCGGCGCGTATTCCGGCGCCCTGTCTCAGCGTCGGCGGGTGACGCGGTCGAGCAGAGGCCCCGCGAAGCCCTGGAGTTCGGGTGAGCGGATCAGCCAGAGCACGCCGAAGTACACGATCGACATCGCTCCGCCGATGGCGACCATGGAGACGACCGCTGCCACGATGCCCGACATCGCGAAGCCCGTGCTCGACAGGCCGCCGAGGGCGACCAGCACGACGAAGCCCACGACGAGACTCGGCACGGCGGCGATCGCGTAGCGGCCGAAACTCGAGGCGATGCGCCAGCCGTCGAGCTCGCCGAGCTTGCGACGCAGCAGCAGCGTCGCGAGCACTGTCTGCGCCAGGCAGGCGGCCGAGGTGAGGAACGCGATGCCCATGGCGATCCAGTCGATGGCGACGTTGACGAGCAGGAGCGCGCCCGAGCTGAACAGCACCACCTGGAACAGTGTGAAGAAGAAGGGCGTCTTCGTGTCGCCGAGTGCGTAGAACGCGCGTTGCACGATGAACAGGAAGCTGAACGGCACGAGCCCGACGACGTAGGCCGCGATGACGTTGCCGAATGCGAGACGGGAGTCGAACGACGCCTGGCCCGTGAACACCGTCGCGAACGGATAGGCGCACATCGCGAGCACGATCGCGGCCAGCACGATGATCAGGCTCACCCCGCGGATGGCGCTCGAGACATCCGTTCGCACCTTGTCGGTGTCGCCCACCGAGGCGTGCTCGCTCATCCGCGTGAAGTAGGCCGTCGCGATCGACACCGTGATCACGGAGTGCGGCAGCATGAAGATGAGCCACGCGTTGCCGAGTGCGGCGACGGAGGCTCCCTGACCGGACGCGATGCCGACGACGTTCGTCTCGACGATGCCCGCGAAGGTCGTGAGCAGGAGCATCCCGAACGTCCACGACGCCATGCGGCCGGCATCGCGGAGACCCACCCCGCGCCAACGGAAGTCGGGACGATACCGGAGGCCGATGCGGCGCCAGAACCAGAACAGCACGACCGCCTGCACCGCGATGCCGAGCGTCGCCGAGCCGGCGAGGAGGGCGATCATCGGGAAATCCCACGCTCCGGGCGAACGCTCACCGTTGGGGTCGGCACCGTACAGGGCCATGAACACGACGAGGCCGGCGATGGCGACGAGGTTGTTCAGCACCGGCACCCAGGTGAACGGGCCGAACGACCGGCGTGCGTTCAGCACCTCGCCGAGCAGCGTGTAGAGGCCGTAGAAGAAGATCTGCGGCAGGCACCAGTAGGCGAAGATGGTGGCGAGGTCGCGGGTCTCCGACGAGAGCTGCGTGCCGTAGAGCAGCGTGAACAGCGGTGCGGCGAGCGTTGCGGCCACGGTGGCCAGGGCCAGCAGCACCAGCGACAGGGTCAGGAGTCGGTTGATGTAGGCGTGGCCGCCGTCGTCGTGCAGGCCGGCGCGCACGATCTGCGGCACCAGCACGGCACTCAGCACGCCGCCGGCGACCACGACGTAGATGGTGTTCGGCAGCTGGTTCGCGACCGCGAACGCGTCGGCGCTTCCGCTGCCCACGAGGCCGATCACGTTCGCCAGCACGATGGCCTTCACGAAGCCGAGCACGCGGGACACGATCGTGCCGGACGCGAGGAAGAGGCTCGCGCGCCCGATGCCGTCACCCACGCGTACCGTCCTCGGTCTCGGCGTCGGCGGCCCGAGTGGCGGGTTCCTGCCGCGCCTCCGCCGGTGCCGCATCGACTCCGGATGCCTCGGCGTCGACTCCGGATGCCTCGGCGTCGACTCCGGATGCCTCGGCGTCGTCGGCGGATGCCTCGGCGTCGGCGGCGGCGGAGGCATCCGTAGCCGCTTCCGCTCGAGCACGCCGACGGCGACGGATGTTGCGCCAGATGCCGATGCCGAACACGAGCACCACGATGGTCGCGAGGATGGCCGCCCCGAGTCCCTCCCAGTCGGCCTGCACGTTCGCGGGGATCGTCACGGGCGTGCCGATGGGGACGCCCGTCGGTGAGGTGAGGGACACCACGAGCGAGACGTCGCCGTTGCCGACGCCGGCTGCGACCGGGACGCTCACGGTGCTGCGCGACTCGGGGCCGACCGTGACCTGGACGCGATCCGAGACGATGAGGCGGCCGTTGGAGGGCTCCACCTCGACGAGCACCGTGACGGGATACGGCAGGGCGTTGTCGATGGTGGTGGGCACGCCGGTCTCGGTGGAGACCACGTTGATGGGGCTCGACGGCACGACGGAGACCGAGCTGACGATGCCGCGCTGCTGGCTGAACCACTCCCCGGCTGCGGCACTCCAGGTATCGCCCTGCTGGAGCCAGGCGACGCCGAGGATCGACAGCAGGTCTCGTCGCGCGGGCGCCGTGACGAGGTCGGGTTCGGCGAGCACGCTGGAGAAGGCGGCGACATCGGCTTCGACCGCGATCATGCGCGCGACCGTGGACCGCCGGTCGGTGGCCTCCGCCCCGTCGACGAGGGTGCGCGGCTCGGGCGGCGCGCCGATCGCATCGGCGAGCCCGGCGAGCGTCGACCAGCGTGAGCCCTCGACCTCGTCGATCACGGCCGACATGCGGTCGGCGACAGCAGGCGCACCGCGGTCGAACGTCGCCAGCACCGTGGTGCGCGCCCCTTCCGCGTCGAGCGCGAGTTCGGCGAGCAGCCGGCCGGTCGCGGCCCGCCACTCGGCCTCCGTCTGCGCGTGTGCCGCCGCCCGGAGCGGGCCGGTGAGGCCGGCGTCGGCGACGAGCGCCGTCGACCCGTCGATGAGTGCCGATGCCGACGAGATGCCGTCGGCGGGCTCGACGTTCGTGGGTGCGAGCACGGTGGTCGTGAGTCCGGATGCGGCGAGGTAGGCGAGATCACCCGCAGCGACGGTGTCGTCGGCCGGCCAGGCGAGGTCGGTGCGGGTGTACGGCCAGTCGAGGAGTTCCTCGGTGGTGGGGACGGCGTCGGGGGTCTGCGGCTCGGTCGGCGGAGCCGTGGGCTCGGCTGTGTCGGCGGCGCCGTCGGCGTCCCCTGCGTCGTCGACTCCGGCATCGCCGGCGCCGTCGCCTCCGGCGGGCGCGGTGAAGTTCGCCGGATCCATCACGTCGGCGAACGTGGTCGGCTCGAGGAGAGCCGGCAGGCCGATCTGCGACTGCACGGCCAGGTCGGCATCCGCGTAGGCGAGCGGGAAGATCTCGTTGGTGAGCGTGGCCAGTCGCTGCAGCCACGCCGTGGCGGAGGCGGGCGCACTCGTGCCGAGCACTCGGATCGAGGTGACGATGCGCGGGTCGAGCCCGATGGCCACGCGTCGGCCCGCCAGGGCGTCGAGCTGGCGTGTGAGCAGGCCGGTGGGGCCGGTCCAGTTCTCCAGCTGCTCGGCCGTGATGATGCCCGTCGTGTCATCGGCCACGGGAACCGTGAGGGGTGCGATGAGCGCGACCGCCACGGAGCCCGTCGTCGGTACGTCGGCGTTCGGGTAGGCATCGGTACCGACCGCCACCACGGCGTCGCCCACCACGAGCTCGGCGCCGAGCCCGATGATCGGGGATCCGGCGAGGTCGGCGAGCTGCTCCGGCGGGATCGTGAAGGACACGAGCGCGGTACCGCCCGCACTGACCGCGCGGGCCTCGCCCTCGGCGAGCGTGGCGGCCGTATCGCGGAGCCCGGCACCGTCGCCCGCCGCACCGCCGGTCTCGAGCCAGTCGGCGAGCTCGTCCTCGTCGTCGATGGAGTCGTCGGACCGAACCAGTCGCAGCACGCCGGCGGCGAGCCCCTCGCCCGTCGCGTTCTCGATCTCGACCGACACGGTGACCGGACCGGCCAGTGACACGCTCGTCGAGATCGTCGGCGTGACGCGGAGGCTGAGTCCCTCGTCTTCGGCGGTCGCCGACTGCGGCGTCGCCGAGCCCGCCGAGGTCACGACCTGAGGGTCGGGGTCGGCGCCCGCGCCCGCGAGGTTCAACACCGCCTGCAGGCCTGCGGGGTCGACGCCCGCGCTGGCGGCGATCGGAGCGGCGGCGACGCCGACGAGGGCGGCGATGCCGATGCCGACGACGATGGCACGGCCGCGCCGGCTCGAACGGGGAGTGGTGGAGCCGGCGCGGCGCGCAGGTCTCACCTCGGCCACCATGCAGGCGATTCTACGGCGTGGGCTCGGGGCATCCGCTCGACGTCCACAGCCACCCCGACACCTGCCCGCGCACGGGACGACGTGAAGCAGCCGCTTAACATGGGGGGATGCAGAGTGTCGCGGCGGCCCTCGACCGGCTCGAGGAGCTGGCCGCTTCGGCGACCGTCGCCGCGCTCGCCCATGCGTTCGAGGCTGCCGACCATGAGATCGCCCTCGTCGGCGGCCCGGTGCGCGACGCGTTCCTCGGCCGCAAGGTCAGCGACCTGGATTTCACGACGGATGCCACGCCCGACGAGATCCTCGCGATCGTGAAGCCGATCGCCACCGCCCACTGGGACGTCGGCCGCGACTTCGGCACGATCGGCGCCAAGATCGCCGGCGAGACGGTGGAGATCACGACCTACCGCTCCGACGCCTACGACGGGGCATCCCGCAAGCCGGAGGTGGTCTTCGGCTCGACGCTCGACGACGACCTGACGCGGCGCGACTTCACGGTCAACGCGCTCGCCCTGCGCCTCCCCGAGCTCACACTGGTCGACCCGTCGGGCGGCGTCGAGGACCTCATCGCGGGCATCCTGCGCACGCCGGCCGCTCCTGAGCAGTCGTTCGGCGACGACCCCCTGCGGATGCTGCGCGCCGCGCGCTTCTCGTCCCAGCTCGGCTTCGAGGTCGAGGAGGGCACGCGCGCCGCCATGTACGCGCTCGCACCGCAGATCGAGCGGATCTCGGCCGAGCGCATCCGCGACGAGCTGTCGAAGCTGCTGATGACCTCGGCGCCACGCGTCGGCATCCGCCTGCTCGTCGACTCGGGGCTCGCCGAGCGGTTCATCCCCGAGATCCCGGCGCTGCGACTCGAGATCGACGAGCACCACCACCACAAGGACGTCTACGAGCACTCGCTCACCGTGCTCGACCAGGCGATCGACTACGAGGTCTCGCGCGGCCGTCTCGATTCCCCCGACCTCGTGGTGCGGCTCGCGGCGTTGCTGCACGACATCGGAAAGCCGGCCACGCGTCGGCTCGAGCCGGGCGGCGCGGTGTCGTTCCACCACCACGACGTGATCGGGGCCAAGCTCGCGCGCAAACGGCTGCGCGCGCTGCGCTTCGACAACGACACGATCGCCGCCGTCTCGCGCCTCATCGAGCTGCACCTGCGATTCTTCGGGTACACGGATGGCGCGTGGTCCGACTCGGCGGTGCGCCGCTACGTGCGCGACGCGGGCGACCAGCTCGAACGGCTGCACATCCTCACCCGGGCGGATGTCACGACTCGCAACCGGCGGAAGGCCGACCGGCTCGGGTTCGCCTACGACGACCTCGAGGAGCGCATCGCCGTGCTCGCCGAGGAGGAGGAGCTCGCCGCCGTGCGCCCCGAGCTCGACGGGCAGCAGATCATGGCGCTCCTCGGCCTGAAGCCGGGACCGGTCGTCGGCGAGGCGTACAAGTTCCTGCTCGACGTGCGACTCGACGAGGGGCCCATCGGGCCGGATGCCGCGGCCGAGCGCCTGCGCGCCTGGTGGGCGGCCCGGCCCTCCTCCTGACCTCGTCCCCATCCCTCTCCCTCCTCACCTCCTCTCGCCGAGCGCGTGCAGATCCGACGAGCGCGCACGCGGACGCAATTGCGCTCGTCGGATGTGCACGCGTTTGGGGAAGCCGGATCGACGCGGGTCGTCCTCCACAGCCGCTGGGAGTGCCGGGGTCTCCACAGAGCGAGGAACCCGAGGCATTCGAGCCCGCGGGCGGGCCGAGTATCGTGCGATGGAGACATCCGGGATGCCGCAGTTCATACTGACGTCGGAGGAACGCGTCTCGACCACCGGCGACCGGTGGGTACAGCGTGCTGTCGAGGCCGGCCGGCTCGTGCGCGTTCGCGCCGGCATCCACGTCGAGAGCGCCGAGTGGGAGGCCGCCGGGCACGACCGGCGTGCGCTCATGCGGGTCGCCGCAGGGGTGCGCACTCGGAGACAGAACGTGGTCCTCACGCACGAGTCCGCTGCGATCGTGCTCGGCATCCCGATCATCGGGGCCCGTCCTGAAGCCGTGCACCTGGTCTCCGGCACCGGATCGGCGCCCCGCAACCAGCGAGGCGTGGTCTGGCACCGGGAGCGACTGGGCGAGGGCGATGTCATTGAATACGGCGGGTTCACACTTACGAGTCCCGATCGAACCGTCTTCGATCTCACGCGAACCCGCGGCTTCGCCTCGGCGGTCACCGGCATCGATGCCGCATTGGCGGGGCGCTACCAGCCGCTCGCCGTGGCGTTCGACGGCGATCGATTCGTCGACCACGAGCCTGACGTCATCGCTCCGGTGGACCGCGCCGCGCTCGTCGCGCGCCTCGACCGGGCGGCCGGTGCACGCGGCATCCGTTTAGCGCGACGTGCGGTCGACTTCGGGGATCCGCGAGCCGCGTCACCCGGTGAATCGCTCAGTCGTGCTCAGATCCACCTGCTCGGCTTCCCACCGCCCGAGCTGCAAGTGAGCTTCGCGCGGTCCGACGGCGGCGAGGATGTCACGGACTTCCACTGGCCCGAGTATGCGATCGCGGGCGAGTTCGACGGGTTCGTGAAGTACCACCGCGAGGAGTATCTCCGAGGAATGACCGCCGAGGAGGTCGTGTGGCTCGAGAAGGAGCGGGAGCGACGGCTGCGCCGCGGGCACGGCCTCGAGGTGAGTCGATGGGTGTGGGGTGTCGCGCTCAGTTCGCACCTTCTCAGGGCGGAGCTGGTCGCGGCCGGACTCCCCGTGGTGCGCCGCTGGACACCATGACCGGGCCCCGCCCATCGACCGGGCCCGCCCCATCGAGCGCGTGCAGATCCGTCGAGCGCAATTGCGTCCGCGTGCGCGCTGGTCGGATGTGCACGCGTTCGGCGAATTGGCCGGTGGGTCGGGGCCGGCCGGGCGGGCGGGCGAATGGCGCGTGGGCGGGGCATCCGTTACACTCAGAAGGTTGCCCGTGCGCCGCAGTCGCGGCCTCCTCGGAGCGACGTATGCACAACCCTCCTGTTGCAGAGAGTCTGTAACCGTTTTAGTCCGAAGGAGGTGGGTTAGTCATGCACCAGTACGAGCTGATGGTCATCCTCGATCCCGAGATCGACGAGCGCACCGTTGCTCCCAGCCTTGACAAGTTCCTCAACGTCATCCGGAACGATGGCGGCACCGTCGACAAGGTCGACATCTGGGGACGTCGTCGTCTGGCCTACGAGATCAACAAGAAGTCCGAGGGCATCTACGCCGTCGTCGACTTCACCGCCGAGTCGAAGACCACCGATGAGCTCGACCGCCAGCTGAACCTCAGCGAGGCCGTCATGCGCACGAAGGTGCTCCGCGCCGAGGAGGCGATCGCCCAGGTCGCCGCCCACGCGAAGGCTCAGGAGGAGAAGGCCGCGAAGAAGGCCGCCGCCTCCGCGAAGGCCGGCGCCAAGGCAGCTGCCGCGGCATCCGCCCCCGCCTCGGCCCAGAAGGACGCCTAGTCCCCATGGCCGGCGAGACCATCATCACCGTGGTGGGCAACCTCACTGCAGATCCCGAGCTGCGCTACACGCAGAACGGCCTCGCGGTTGCCAACTTCACCATCGCGTCCACACCCCGCACGTTCGACCGTCAGGCGAACGAGTGGAAGGACGGTGAAGCGCTGTTCCTGCGCGCGAGCTGCTGGCGTGAATTCGCCGAGCACGTGGCGGGTTCACTCACCAAGGGTTCCCGGGTCATCGCTTCCGGGCGTCTCAAGCAGCGTTCCTACGAGACGAAGGAAGGCGAGAAGCGCACCACCATCGAGCTCGAGATCGACGAGATCGGTCCGAGCCTGCGCTACGCCACCGCGTCCGTGACGCGCGCCCAGTCCAACCGCGGCGCGGTCGGCGGCGGCTCCTACGGGGGCGGCCAGTCCGACGACGCGTGGGCGCCGAGCGCGCCCGCGGGCTCGCAGTCGGGCCAGGCTTCCGGCGGCGACGTCTGGAACACGCCTGGCACCAACTACGGCGACGAGACCCCCTTCTAAACGCACTCAGCGGGTTTTGAGACGGCGCTCCCGCCTGCTCAACCCGCGAACTCATCAAGACAGGATTGGAAATGGCTGGAAAGAGCAGCGGCGACCGCCGCAAGCCGAGCCGCGGGAAGGGCGCGAAGAACGCCGCCCCGGCGAAGTCGATCAAGGTCGGCATCATCGACTACAAGGATGTCGCGACCCTTCGCAAGTTCATCTCGGAGCGTGGCAAGATCCGCGCCCGCCGCATCACCGGTGTCTCCGTGCAGGAGCAGCGCCTCATCGCCCGCGCCGTGAAGAACGCGCGCGAGATGGCGCTCCTGCCCTACTCGGGCTCCGGCCGCTAAGGAGCACGACAATGGCAAAGGTTATTCTCACGCACGAGGTCACCGGCCTCGGCACGGCCGGCGACGTCGTCGAGGTCAAGAACGGCTACGCGCGCAACTACCTGGTTCCCCAGGGCTTCGCGACCCCGTGGACCCGCGGCGGCCAGAAGCAGGTCGAGCAGATCAAGGCCGCGCGTGCTGCGCGCGAGCTGCACTCCCTCGAGGACGCGCAGGCCCTCAAGGCCAAGCTCGAGTCGGGCAAGGTCAAGCTCGCCGTCAAGGCCGGCCTCGGCGGCCGTCTCTTCGGTTCGGTGAAGACGTCGGATGTCGCGGCTGCGGTTCAGGCCGCCGGCCTCGGCGAGATCGACAAGCGCAAGATCGAGATCCCCACGCCCATCAAGGCGACGGGCGACCACGAGGCGACCGTTCGCCTCCACGACGAACTCTCGGCCACGATCACCCTCCAGGTGGTCGCCGCGAAGTAGTTCGCGACCCTTCGCAGACGGCGGTTCGGGCTCCGGCCCGGGCCGCCGTCTCGTGTGTTCGGAAGTGGTGCGCCGGCCGGTTCAACGGACCGCGCTCGGGACACGGACACCCTGCCGACGGCGCGGCTTCGGATGCCAGTCGGATGTCTCAGGCTTACACCCGAGCGACGGTCGCCGCAAGTCGAGATCGAGAGTTTCCTGTCATCGTTGTGCACAGGTGAGCAGGTCGCGCCGCCGGAGTTCTGAAGAACTTTGTCCCCACAGGTGTGGAAACTGGAAAAGGCTGATGGCGACTGAATTCAACTGGTGTAATTCCCCAGATTTCCACAGTTTTCCACAGGCTGAGTGCACATCTTCGACGGCGTTTCGCCCAGTTTCTCCCCAGAGTTATCCACAGGCTGGCTTGTGCTGTGAGTGAGGCTTCCCTATGGTGAAGCCGCGCCCTCCGATCAGCGGATTCGCAACGTCGACGAGGCCCTGTCAGGGGCTCCGGTCACACTGGTTGCTGGGCGCTGTTACATGCGGCCGGTCCGGCCGTGAACGGGGAGGTCATCGAGTTGTCGATCGCGCACATCGGGCTCGCCGAACCGACCGACGAGGGCGGGTCCCGGCGCGGCGATCGCACGCCGCCGCACGACCTCTTGGCGGAGCAGAGCGCGCTCGGCGGCATGATGCTCTCGAAGGACGCCGTCGCCGACGTCATCGAGACGGTGCGGGGCATCGACTTCTACGTGCCGAAGCACGAGGTCATCTTCAACGCGATCCTCACGCTGTACTCGCACGGCGAGCCGACCGACGTCATCGCCGTCACCGACGAGCTGACCAAGACGGGCGAACTGCAGCGCGCGGGCGGTGTCGAGTATCTGCACACACTCACGAGTCTGGTGCCCACCGCAGCGAACGCGGGCTTCTACGCCTCGATCGTCGCCGAGCGCGCCCTCCTGCGACGCCTCGTCGAGGCCGGCACCCGCATCGTGCAGATGGGCTACGCGGGCGAGGGCGAGGTCACCGAGCTCGTCAACCAGGCCCAAGCGGAGATCTACGGGGTCACGGGGTCGACCGAGAGCGAAGACTACGTCCCGCTTACCGAGGCGGTCACCGCGGCCATCGACGAGATCGAGGCGGCCAAGCACACCGATGGCAAGTTCACCGGCGTCCCGACCGGGTTCGCCGATCTCGACGAGTTGACGAACGGCTTCCACCCCGGGCAGATGATCATCGTCGCCGCGCGTCCGGCGATGGGCAAGTCGACGCTCGCGCTCGACTTCGCCCGCGCGGCGTCGATCGGCAACAACCTCCCGTCGATCCTCTTCTCACTCGAGATGGGAAAGAGCGAGATCGCCATGCGACTGCTCTCGGCCGAGGCATCCGTGCCGCTGCAGATGATGCGCAAGGGCACCGTCGACTCGCGGGACTGGACCACGATCGCCGCGACCCGGGGGCGCATCAACGATGCGCCGCTCTACATCGACGACTCCCCCAACATGACGCTGGTCGAGATCCGAGCGAAGTGCCGCCGGCTGAAGCAGCGCGTGGGTCTCAAGATGGTGGTCATCGACTACCTGCAGCTCATGACGAGCGGCAAGCGCGTCGAGAGCCGCCAGCAGGAGGTCTCGGAGTTCTCGCGTGCGCTGAAGCTCCTCGCGAAGGAGCTGCAGGTGCCGGTCATCGCGTTGTCGCAGCTGAACCGTGGCCCCGAGCAGCGGGCCGACAAGATGCCCGCGCTCAGCGACCTGCGCGAGTCGGGCTCGATCGAGCAGGACGCCGACATGGTCATCCTGCTGCACCGCGAGGCCGCGTACGAGCGCGACAGCCCACGGGCGGGCGAGGCCGATCTCATCGTGGCGAAGCACCGCAACGGGCCGACGCGGACGATCACGGTCGCGTTCCACGGGCACTTCTCGCGGTTCGCCGACATGGTGCAGGTGTAGCGGGCACGTCTGTGAGTTCCCGTTGCGTCGCGAGGCAATGGCCAACGTGCCAGGACACGTCACGTCAAGCCGTTGCCCGCCACTGGCCGGTATTGCTGGGCGACCGCGCCAGACCGGAACTCTTGGCGGTCCACGAGCTCGAGCCGAATGCGCTCGTGCAGACCGGCGAGCAACCTCGGCCCGTGTCCGGCGAGGACCGGCTGCACGACGAACACGTACTCGTCGATCAATCCCAGATTTGCCAACGCCAGGGGGAGCGTCACGCCACCCACCCACAGGCCCGTACCCGGCTCCTGCTTGAGCCGCCGAACCGCTTGCCCCACGTCGCCTCGCACCAGTTCGGCGTTCCAACCGACCCCGGTCAGCGTGCTCGACACGACGTATTTCTGCGTCCGGTCGATGGTCTCGGCGAACGGGACCTCCCACTCCCGCATCCAGTCAGGCCACCTGCCCGTGGCGGGCCGCCGCCACGCCGACTCCATCATCTCGTACGTGACCCGACCGAAGAGCAGGGCATCGGCTCGTTCCATCTCCGCAGTCCAGAAGCGCATCGACTCCTCATCAGGGGCGAGTCCTGCCTCGTGATGGACGCAGCCGTCGAGCGTGACGTTGATCGAGTATCGAAGTGGTCTCATCTCGCCGCTCTCCCTTGAGGCGCACTGCGCGGTTTCACCGGACCGTACTCAGACTATGGTCGGGACAGCTTCCCGCTCGAGGACATCGGGTGGCGTTGTAGGAACGAGACGAGGGCCGCTGCGACCTGGTCGGCATGGGTGATGGCGAGCGAGTGGTCGGCGCCGCGCACGACCACGTCCTCAGCATCCGGGAACCAGTCCAGAAGGAGTCGGCGCACCTCGGCGAACCACGGCCCGCTGTCGGTGCCGCCCACGTGCAGGACGGGGCATGTGATGCGGTGAGCGTCCTGGGCCGAGAATTGCCACGCCAGCAGCGCGGGCAGGTCGGCGTCGAAGAACGTGCGCGCGTCCTGCCGCGTCTGCTCGGCCGACCCGGGCACGTGCCGCTCCATGTCCGTACGCCAGTTCGGGCCGATGACGAGCGTCAGGAACTCTTCGAGTGCCACCTCGGGACCGCGGGCTCGGCGGGCCGCGAAGAGCCGCTCGTTGGCGGCGCGGAACTCGGAAGCGCTCGCGACGTGCACCGGCGGTGGCTCCACCAACGTCAGGCTGTGCACGTTCTCCGCCGCATCCGCGGCAAGCTGCATCGCGACCGCACCGCTGTAGGAGAGCCCGACGACGTGTGCACGCGGAATCCCTAACGCGTCGAGCAGGGTGCGGCAGTCGGCCGCGTCCGAGGAGATCGATCCTGGGCCTGCTGGGGTGCTGCCTGCGTACCCACGCCGGTGATAGAGGATCGTCCGAAACCGGTCGCGCAGCCGGTCCGCCAGGGGCAACAACTCGTCCGCGGTGAGCGCGGTCTGGATGAACACGACGGGCTCGCCCGAGCCCTCGTCGAAGACCTCCAGCCGGGCAGATCCGACTGCGATCTTGCTCATCGCCGAACGTTGATCCCGGTGATCGGATTCGCGCGCACCCAGCATGGTGCCACCCCTCCTCACGTCAGACAGGCGACGGATCCGACTGGTCTCGCCGACGGTGACAGCGAAAATGCCGCGAGTCGAAGAAGCAGGACCCGAGGATCGATCAGTGCGAACTGCCGAACCGCGCCGCCCGTGCCTGCCCAGATGGGCTGACCGGGGCATCCGCCTCACTCCCGATCTGCACCGTCTCGCGCGACGCGCCCACGAACCGCGTCGTGTCCGACACGGCGGCGGTGAGCAGCGCGACCAGTCGTTCGTCGGGGTCCTCGGTGCGCGCGCGCGCGATACCGTCGACGGCGCTCGTCACGATGTCCCTGCACTGCCGTGAGGTCATGCCCGGGCGGGCACGGCCGATGTCCTCGATGAACCGGATGGCCCAGGCGTCGGCGCCGGGCGCGGCGCGCAGGGCGGCCTCCGCCAGTTCCAGAGCCTCCACGGAGAGCCGGTCGTGCCGATCCACAAGGACCTCCCGAGCAGCGTGCATCGCCACGGCCAGTGAGCGCTGGCGTTCCTCGGCGGCGATCGGCAGGGCGGCACTTGCGGCCCGTACGGCGAGCAGAACGTCGAGCAGTGGGTCGTCGCTCGTCAGGCCGATGACCGTCGGGATGAGCGGTGCGAGCCTGGCGCGCCCCGCGTCGCTCGTTCGGTCGTTCACCATCCGAGCCAGATGTGCGAGCGTGGCGTGCGTACATGCGGGGTGGTCGCTCCAACGCTCGCCCGCAAGGTAGGAGGCGAACTCCATGAAACAGGCCCCGCGCCGTGGGGAACGGTGCCGGCCCGGGGAAAGGATCGGCACGACCTCCTGAGCCATCGCATTGCGCATGGGGACCTCCCTCCTTCAACTGTGCGCCTCCTGAAGCGGCTATTCAAGTGGCTCGGCGGTGCCGATACAGTGGCGGCGAGGGCACCGACGCACTGAGGTGAGGAGGCCTGATGCGGGAGCTCTGGGACGGCATCCGCCATCGCCCCGAGGGGCCGGCCGCGGTCACGGCCGACCTCATCCGCATCGTCTCCTTGCTGTGCATCCCCATCGCCGCGATCGGCTGGGGTCCCCTCGGCGGCGTCAGCCTCGCCCTCGCGACCGGCGGGATGCTGCTGCCCCGGGCGATGCGCCTGCGACCCGGGTTCGACATCGCATTCGGCATCGTGACGCTCGTCGCGGTGTGGAGCAGCGTGATCGACCTGTACGTCACGGTCCGCTGGTGGGATCTTCCCGTGCACTTCGTGCTGAACGGGCTCGTGGCCGCGATCGGCTACCTGCTGCTCGTGCACTTCGACATCGTCGCCGACGCTGCGACGCGCTCCCGGCCGATGCTGTCGGCCGCCATCATCACGACTGCGCTCGGCCTCTCGTTGGGCGTGTTCTGGGAGATGTTCGAGTGGTTCGGCAAGAACTTCATCGACGGCGACATCTTCGTCGGCTACACCGACTCGATCGGGGACCTGCTCTGGGGCGGCTTCGGCTCGTTGCTGGCCGGGCTCGCGATGTCCTGGATCGCGGCGCGTCCGAGCCGCGCGGGGGCGACCCTCGACACGGCACCGGCGAGACGCGCGGCCGCCGCCGCGGCCGGCGCGCCCCCGCGACCGACCGACTGACGGTCGACCCCGACGGAACCAGGACCCGGCAGCCGCGAGCTCCTGAGGAATCTCGCGCGGCGCCTCGGCGACCCGCCGAACTCATCGCCGACGGGCCGCGAACGCAAGGCGACGTAGAAGTTCGGTATTCAGTGTTGCTATCTACTAGTACTCATGCTTACTATGTACCGGTAGTCAACAACACTGAATAGTCGAAGGGGGGCGCTCATGGGCAAGCAGATGACCGAGATGCTCAAGGGCACGCTCGAGGGCATCGTGCTCGCGATCCTCGCCGCGCAGCCGGCGTACGGCTACGACATCACGGCGCGGCTGCGCGAGCAGGGCTTCACCGACATCGCCGAGGGCACCATCTACGCCCTCCTGGTCCGGGTCGAGCAGCGCGGGCTCGTCGACGTCGAGAAGGTCCCGTCCGAGAAGGGACCGCCGCGCAAGGTCTACTCGCTGAACGCACGCGGCGGCGAGTACCTCGAAGAGTTCTGGGAGACGTGGAGCTTCCTCGCAGAACATATCGAACAGCTCCACGCCGACGACCAACACAGGCAGGAACAAGGAGAGAAGTGATCATGGCCGCGAAGTGGATCGAGACCCTCACCGGGTCGCTCGAGCAGAAGAAGCAGTACCGGCAGTACAAGGCCCGCATCGAGGCACTCCCCGAGCCCTACCGCACCGCGGCGAAGGCGTTCGAGCGGTACCTGATGTACAACGGCGGGATCACCGACGGCGACACCGAGATGATGATCACGATGCTGGGCGATTTCGCCGACCTCTGGGAGCGCGCCGCCGCGGACGGGACGCCCGTCAGCAGAATCGTCGGCGACGACCCGGTCGAATTCGCCGACGCCTTCGCCGAGGCCTACGCCGGCAAGCGCTGGATCGACAAGGAACGCGCCCGGCTGACCAAGGCGATCGAGGACGCCACGCGAGAGGAGCGGAAATGACCACGCAACAGACCCTCGAGCCCGCCATCCGGGTGCACGGCATCGAGAAGTCGTTCAAGGACCTGCACGTGCTGCGGGGCGTCGACTTCGACGTCGCGCGCGGGAGCATCTTCGCCCTGCTCGGCTCGAACGGCGCCGGCAAGACCACGCTCGTGCGGATCCTGTCGACGCTGCTCAGGGCCGACGCGGGCACCGCCTCGGTGCACGGCTTCGACGTCGCCGCGACGCCAGGCGACGTGCGCGAGTCCATCAGCCTGACCGGCCAGTTCGCGGCGGTCGATGAAGTGCTCACCGGGCGCGAGAACCTCGTGCTGGTGGCGAAGCTCCGGCACCAGAAGAACCCTGGTGCGATCGCCGACGACCTGCTCGCCCGCTTCTCGCTCACCGAAGCGGGCGGCCGCAAGGCGGGGACGTACTCGGGCGGCATGCGCCGCCGACTCGACATCGCGATGAGCCTGATCGGCAACCCGCCGATCATCTTCCTCGACGAGCCGACGACCGGGCTCGACCCGCAGGCGCGCATCGAGGTGTGGCAGACCATCAAGCAGCTCGCCGATCGGGGCACGACCGTGCTGCTCACGACGCAGTACCTCGACGAGGCCGAGCAGCTCGCCGACCGGATCGCGATCCTGCACAACGGCACGATCATCCAGAACGGGACGCTCGCCGAGCTCAAGCGCCTCCTCCCGCCCACCGAGGTCGAGTACGTCGAGAAGCAGCCGTCGCTCGAGGACGTCTTCCTCGCCCTCGTCGGCGAGACGAGCGAGACCGCCGAATCAGGAAAGGAACCACGATGACCACGCACGTCCTCGCCGACACCGGCATCCTCACCGGTCGTTCGCTGCGCCACATCCTCCGCAGCCCTGACACGATCATCACCACCGCCGTGACGCCGATCGCGTTGATGCTGCTGTTCGTGTACGTGCTCGGCGGTGCCATCAACACCGGATCCGACGAGTCGTACATCGACTACATGCTCCCCGGCATCCTCCTCATCACGATCGCATCCGGCATCGCGTACACCGCGTATCGGCTCTTCCTCGACCTGCAGGGCGGCATCTTCGACCGCTTCCAGTCGATGCCGATCGCGCGGTCGAGCGTGCTGTGGGGGCACGTCCT
Source organism: Agromyces sp. NSFZ (assembly GCF_056156205.1). Lineage (NCBI taxonomy): Bacteria > Bacillati > Actinomycetota > Actinomycetes > Micrococcales > Microbacteriaceae > Agromyces > Agromyces sp. NSFZ. The sequence goes on along the minus strand of NZ_CM149585.1, from coordinate 4,234,709 downwards.
GACGTCGCTGGTGGCGAACCTGATCTCGGTCGCGATCGTGATCGGGGTCGCCCTCATCATGGGGTTCCGCACCGGGGCATCCGTGGGCGCCTGGCTCGCGGTCGCCGGCATCCTGACCCTGTTCACCCTCGCCCTGACCTGGCTCGCCGTGATCGCGGGGCTCTCGGCGAAGACCGTCGACGGCGCGAGTGCGTTCAGTTACCCGCTGATCTTCCTGCCGTTCATCAGCTCGGCGTTCGTGCCCACGGAATCGATGCCCGGCCCGGTCGCCTGGTTCGCCGAGAACCAGCCCGTGACCTCCATCGTGAACACGATCCGAGCCCTGTTCGCCGGCGAACCCGTCGGCAGTGACATCTGGATCGCCCTCGCCTGGCTCGTCGGCATCCTCGTCGTCGCCTACGGCTTCGCGATCGCCGCGTACCGCCGCAAGATCGGCTGAAGCCGCAGCGGTGACCGGATGTCGCGACCGCGACGGATGCCGCCCGACCTCCCCTCCGGGAAGGCGGGCGGCTTCGGGGTGCGACCGGTCTCAGGCCGAGAGGCCCGAATGGACCGGCAGTCCACGAAGTCGCCACTCCAGCATTCCCTCGTGCAGCCGAGAGGCGGTTCGACCTTCTGCACGCAGCACGTCCACCGCCTCGTAGGCCAGCACGCAGTACGCGCCGCGACAGTATGCGACGATCTCGCGGTCTTGGGGCAGTTCGGAGAGCCGCTCACGCAACTGCTCGAGTGGGATGGACACGGCACCGGGGATATGGGCGGCATCGAACTCCTCGACGGGTCGTACGTCGAGCACCGTCACCGATCCGTCCCGAGCTCGGAGGAGGAGTTCTTCGCGGGTGACCTCCTCCTCCGCCTGTTCGCCGGCCGGCCGCAGGTATGCCCTGCGCTTCACTTCGACATCCGCCAGACGGTCACGCGCGACGGAGCGCAGCAGGTTGTAGAGCCGGAGGACGTCGGGGCCGGCCACCTCATAGACGATGCGGTTGCCATCCCTGCGCGTCGTGACGAGTCCGGCCTGCCGAAGGACCTGCAGGTGGGCTGAGGCGGTGCTGAGGCCGAGCCCGGCCGTCACGGCGAGGGTTTCCACGCTCCGTTCTCCCTGGGCGAGCAGATCCAGCAGTTCGAGCCGCTTGCCGTTCCCGAGCGCCTTCCCGATCCGGGCGAACTGTTCGAAGAGCTCGGCCTTCGCGTTCTTGTCGCCCACGACACCTCCAGAGATCTGTGGAATACTTGGATCGTATTCCATGGATATCTGGAATAGCAATGCGACGACCTTGTTCGTCCAGTGAAGGAGCATCGTGGGCGGTTCAGCACGTGCGTGACCGGGATTCCAGGACATCGCGGGGCGCCACCGACGCGGCCGCTCCCATCACGCTCGGACTGCGGCACAATCTCGCCCAGTTCGTGCTCCTGGTGGCCGTCAACGCACTGGTCGGCGGCACCCTCGGCCAGGAACGCACCGTGCTGCCACTGCTGGCGGTCGAGGAGTTCCAGCTCGACCTCTACACGTCGGCGCTGACCTACATCCTGGCGTTCGGCGTGGCCAAGGCGGGCACCAACTACTTCGCGGGCACCCTCTCCGACCGCTTCGGCCGGAAGCCCGTCCTCGTCGCGGGTTGGCTGATCGCCGTGCCCGTGCCCCTGCTCCTGATCTTCGGCCCGTCCTGGGGTTGGATCGTCGCCGCCAACGTGATCCTCGGCATCAGCCAGGGCCTGACCTGGTCGACCGCCGTGATCATGAAGATGGACCTCGTCGGTCCATCCCAGCGCGGCCTCGCGATGGGCCTGAACGAGTCGGCCGGCTACCTCGGGGTCGCCGCCACCGCCCTCGCGACGGGCTACATCGCCGCCGAATTCGGGCTGCGACCCGGCCCCTTCCTCCTCGGTGCCGCGTACATCGCCCTGGGACTCGGGCTGTCGGCGTACGCGGTGCGCGAGACCCACGGCCACGCCAGACTGGAGGCCGCCGCCCACACGAGCATCCACGCCGCCGCGCACCGGGAACTGAGCAACCGTGAGATCTTCACCCTCACCAGCTTCCGGGACCGGTCCCTCTCGTCGGTCAGCCAGGCCGGGATGGTGAACAACCTCAATGACGGCCTCGCCTGGGGCTTGTTCCCGGTGCTCTTCGCGGCCGGTGGACTGACCGTGCAGCAGATCGGCATCCTCGCGGCCGTCTATCCGGCGGTCTGGGGTGCCATGCAGCTCGTCACCGGAGCCTTCTCGGACCGGCGCGGGCGGAAGTGGCTGATCGTCGCCGGCATGCTCATCCAGGCGGTCGGGCTCGGCATGGTCGCGTTCGGGGTCGGGTTCGAGATCTGGCTGCTCGCAGCCGTGCTCCTGGGGCTGGGCACCGCCATGGTGTATCCCACCCTGCTGGCCGCCGTCGGCGACGTGGCACACCCCGAATGGCGTGCACGCTCCGTCGGGATCTACCGGCTCTGGCGAGACGGCGGCTTCGCGGTGGGCGCCGTGCTGGCCGGCATCCTCGCCGACGTCTACGGAATCCCGGTCGCCGTCGCCGTCGTCGGCGCACTCACCGCGCTGTCGGGCCTTCTCGTCGCCGTGCGCATGCGCGGTCGCGACCACGCTGCGACGGCGTAGCTTCGCCAGAGCTCAGGCGCTCGAGACGAGCGCCACCAGTGCGGGAGCCTCCTGGACGATGACGAACGCCCCGACCACGAGCACGAAGATGCCGAAGCCCTTGCGCAGCGCCGTCTCGGGGATCTTGCCCGCCAGGGCCGAACCGATGAACGACCCGACGATCGCCGTCGCGGTGAAGGCGAGCACGATCGGCCAGTCGATCTGCACGCTGAGGAGGTACCCGCTGAGCCCCGCGAACGACTTCATCGTGATGACGAGCAGCGACGTCCCGATGGCGACCGCCATGGGCAGGCCGCCCAACAGGTTCAGCGCCGGAACGATGAGGAATCCGCCGCCCGCACCGACGAGGCCGGTGGCCAGACCCACCAGGAACCCGTCGAGGAGGATGCGAAGGATCGGCATCTTCCGTTGCGGCTCCCCCGACGCGTCGGTCTTCTTCCTGCGCCCGCGGATCATCGCGGTCGCGGTCGCGATCATCATGATGGCGAAGAGGACCATGAGCACGGGGCCGGGGATGTATCCGCCGATGATGCCGCCGAGGAAAGCGCCAGCCATGCCGGCCGCGCCGAAGATCAGGCCGGTCTTCCACCGCACGCGTCCGGCGCGAGCATGCGAGAAGACGCTCACGGCGCTGGTGACCCCGACGATGAACAGGGACGCCGCGATCGCCTCCTTCGGGCCCATGCCGAGCACGTACGTGAGGATCGGCACGGTGAGGATCGACCCGCCACCCCCCATGAGGCCGAGCGCGATGCCGACGAGCACGGCCAGCAGCAGCGCGATGACGAGTGCGATTTCCATGTTCCGGCTTCCGTTGGGTGATCAGCAGCGTGGCCCGCGACCAGAAGGTGCGGGCCACGCCGTGGAAGGGGTGTCAGCGAGCCACCGGGAGTCCGGCGCGTGACCAGGCGATCATGCCGCCCTCCATGTTGTCGACGCGGAAGCCGGCCGTCTTGAGGACTTCCGTCGCCTGGCGCGATCGGTTGCCCGACCGGCAGATCGCGATGACGGGCCGGGAGCGGTCGATCTCGCCCAGACGCGACGGCAGGGTGCCGAGCGGGATGTTCCGGGCGCCCGGGACCATGCCCTCGGCGACTTCGTTGATCTCGCGCACGTCGATGAGCTGGTCGGCGCCGCCGAGGCGCTCACGGACCTGTGCAATGGTGATATCAGCCATGGTTGCCTCCTATGCAGCCTTCGAAACGGGGGATGCCTCGGTGACCGGCACGTTGCCGGGGACCCGCGTCCAGCCGAGGTAGGAGCCGTCGAGCTCGACGACGTCGTACCCGGCGCGGCGCAGGGCACTCGAGGCGACGCTGTTGCGCACGCCGCTCTGGCAGTACGTCACGATGGTGCCGTTCTCGGGCAACTCGTCGGTGTGCCACATCACGCGGCCGCCGCTGAGCTGGGCGGCGCCGGGCAGGTGCCCCTCGGCGTACTCCGTCTTGTTGCGTACGTCGAGCAGCAGGTCGTAGGCGAACCCGGGGAGCTCCTCGGGCTGCAGCAGCTTGGGCGCGACCAGGTCGAGGCCGTCGAGCGACGTGACGAACCCGACGACCGAGTCGATGCCCACGCGCACGAGGTGGTCGCGCAGCTGCGCCGCCTCGTCGGCGTCGGTGGCCAGGAGCACGAGCGGGCGGCGCTCGATCTCGGGGTCGACCACCCACGCGCCGTAGCTGGCGGCCTTGGCGATGCCCGGGATGTTCAGCGAGCGGGCCACGGTGCCCTCGTGCACGGCCGTGTTGTGTCGGGTGTCGATGAAGATGACCTCGTCGGCCTCGAGCTCGGCGCGCAGGCGCTCGGGCGTGTACTCGACGAGCTCGTCGACCTCGCCGATGACCGCCGGGCCGACCTTGTTCTGCACCTTCATGCGAGCGAAGTAGGCGTGCGCGTCGGGCTGGCCGCTGAGCAGCTCCGCGACGAATCCCTGCTCGTCGTCGTTGCGCAGGTAGCGGCTCCACCACGAGAACGTGCGTTCGTACCCGACAGTCGACGTGGGGATCGCACCCAGCGCCTTGCCGCACGCGCTACCCGAGCCGTGCGCGGGCAGCACCTGCACGTAGTCGGGCAGGGTGAGGAATCGGTCGCGCAGGCTCGCGAAGAGATCGCGTGCGCCGCCGAAGCGCGTGTCGATGCCGCCGGCTGCCTCGTCGAGCAGGTCGGGACGCCCGAGGTCGCCCACGAAGACGAAGTCGCCCGTGAGCATGAATCCGGGCTCGTCGGCCTGTGCGCCGTCAGTCACGAGGAACGACATGTGCTCGGGCGTGTGGCCCGGCGTGTGCACGGCTTGGACGGTGATGTTGCCGAGCGTGATCGTGTGTCCGTGCTTCATGCGGACGGCGTCGTCGAAGGCGGGGCCGTAGGTCCAGTCGGGGCCGCCCTCATCCGAGACGTACATCGTCGCCCCGGTGCGCTCCGCCAGTTCACGCGTACCGGAGAGGTAGTCGGCGTGGATGTGGGTCTCGGTGACCCCGGTGATCGTCATCCCGTTCTTGCGCGCGATCTCGAGGTAGACGTCGAGGTCGCGGCGCGGGTCGACGACGATCGCCTCGCCCTTCGCCTGGCAGCCGACGAAATAGCTGGCCTGGGCGAGGTCCTCGTCATAGATGCGTTCCAACAGCATGTCAGCTCCTTGTCTCAGGTCCCGAGTCGATCGGCGAAGGGTTCATCGGCCGAACAGGCGCGCGAACCATCCGCCACGCGCGGAGTCGGCGGCCTCGATCTCGGCGGGCGTGTGCGATCCGTTGCACCAGTCGGATGCCGCGACCATGCGCTTCACGGACTGCACGTGTTGGCCGCATCCGGCCCACGTCGTCTTCCCGCACACGTGGCACCGCACTGGCTGGCACATCGAGCGACTCCCATCGTGACCGGGTCCAATACCCCCGGGGTATCACCAATAATACCCCCGGGGTATCCATTCCTGTCAACTCGGGTCGTTGCCACGGGGCTGTCCCGGGCGATCGGCCGCGCCTCGCGGCCGGGTCGACAGCAGTGAGATCGCGGCATCCGGATGTCGCGAACGAGCCGAATGCCGCCCGCTCCACGTGCGGACGGCATCCGTCGTCTCGTTGCGGCGGCGGCCCGCGCTACAGGTCGCGCTCGAACGCGATCATGGTCGGACCATCCTCGCCTTCGGTTCGACGGAACCCCGCCGCCTCGTAGAGGCGAACGGCGGCCCGGTCATCCTCGCTCGTAATCAGGAACGCGTAGTCAGCCCCCTGCTCACGGGCGACGCCCATGGCCTCGGTGATGAGCTCCCGGCCGAAACCCTGCCCCCGCCGACTCGGCGCGACGTACAGCTCCGCCAGGTACGCTTCCATCTCCCGGCTCCAGATCGACGGCTGCACTCGCAGCACCGCGACGCCGACGGCCTCATGCGTCACCGGCTCCCGCGCGAGCAGCACCGTGAACGCCCCGCCCGCGATGAGTTCTCCGAGCCGCACCGCCAGCTCGTCTGGGTGAGGTGTGGGCTCGTCGTACTCCGTGTTGAAGTCGTGCAGCAGCCGCGCTGCTTCGGTCAGCGCGTCGTCACCCTGGTCCCTGGTCACCGTCTCGACCATGCCGCCATTCTGCCGCGGATGCCCGGGCCTGCCTACGCCCGTCGGCGTAGCCGCCCGCGCAGTTGAGCGGATGACCGCCGCGAGCGCTCGCCGTAGGATCGCGGCATGGGGCTCTGGGCGAGGTTGCTGCGCATGCCGCCGTGGGTGCAGGACGTGCTGCTCGCGCTGTTCATCACCGGAGCGCAGGTGCAGGGCACGATGGTGAGCGCAGCGGATGATGTGGGAACGCGTCCGCTCAGTGACTTCGGGTATCTGGGCTACACGCTGCTCATCGTGAGCGGCGCGGTGATCGCCGTGCGGCGCGGGTGGCCGGTGGCGGTCTTCGTGGTCACGGCCCTCGCGAGTCTCACGTACTACTTCCTCGACTTCCCCGACGGGCCGGGGTGGCTGGGGCTCTTCGTGGCGATCTACACGCTCGTCGCCTACGGCGACGGGCGGCGGTCGATCGTCATCGCCGGTGTGGGCCAGGCCGTGCTCGCCGTCGGCTGGCTCGTCGCGGCGATCGATATCGAGCCACGCGAAGCCATCGGATGGGTCTTCTTCCGCATCGGGGCATCGGTGATGAGCGCTGCGCTCGGCGAGTCCGTGCGGTCGCGGCGGGTCATCGCGGCTGAGGCGCAGGAGCGCGCCGAGGCGGCCGAGCGCACCCGGGAGGAGGAGGCGCGTGCGCGCGTCGACGCCGAGCGTTTGCGGATCGCGCGCGAGGTCCACGACACGGTCGCTCACGCGATCGCCATCATCAACGTGCAGGCCGGGGTCACGGCGCACGTGCTCGACCGGCGCCCCGATGCGGCTCGCGAGGCCCTGCGCACGATCGAGCAGACGAGTGCGCGAGCACTGCGCGAGATGCGGGCCATCCTCGGGGTGCTGCGGGGTGACGATGCGGGGCGGGTCCCGCACCCGGGCCTCCAGCAGGTCGACGAACTGGCCGCCAAGGCACGCGAGGCCGGGCTCGACATCACGATCGATGACCGTCCGCCCGAGGTACCGCTCCCGAGCGCCGTCGAGAGCGCGGCCTATCGCATCGTGCAGGAGTCGATCACGAACGTGATCCGCCATGTCGGTCCCACGCGCGTGCGGGTGCGGATGAGCCCGGGCACCGACATGCTCGAGGTGCGGGTGACCGACGACGGTCGACGTGCCGTGCCGGGAGGCGCCGGATCCGAGCAGCTCGCATCGAGGTACGCCTCGGCGGATGCCGGTGCATCCGAACTCGGTCGTGGAATCACGGGGATGCGAGAGCGCTGCCGGCTCCTGGGCGGCGAACTCGATGCGGGGCCCCGGCCCGGCGGTGGGTTCGAGGTCACGGCTCGCCTGCCGCTCGCCCCGTTGGGGGCGGCCGGATGACGCCGTCCCAGCCGATCAAGGTGCTGCTCGCCGACGACGAAGGGCTCGTGCGATCCGGGTTCAGGCTCCTCCTCGAGCTCGAAGACGACATCACGGTGGTCGCGGAGGCCACGAACGGCCTGGAAGCGGTCGAGCAGGCCCGGGCCACGCGCCCCGACGTGGTCCTCATGGACATCCGCATGCCGATGTCCGACGGCATCCAGGCCACGGCCGCGATCGCCGAGACGCCCGGGCTCCAGCACACACGCGTGCTCATCCTCACCACGTACGACACCGACGCCTACGTCTTCGACGCGCTGCAGGCCGGGGCGAGCGGGTTCCTGTTGAAGGACGCCGGCCCCGCCGAGCTGCTGCACGCCATCCGCGTGGTCGCCGACGGAGAGGCACTGCTCGCGCCACGTATCACCCGGCGCCTCATCGCGCAGTTCACGACTCAGCAGCGAGCGGTCCAGGCCGCCGACGAGCGACTCTCGGTCCTGACCGAGCGCGAACGAGAGGTGCTTGCACACGTGGGCCGAGGACTCAGCAACGACGAGATCGGCGCGGTGCTCTTCCTCAGCCCGGCCACCGTGCGCACCCATGTCAGCCATGCGATGGGCAAGCTCGGCGCGCGCGACCGAGCGCAACTCGTCGTCGTCGCGTATCGGACCGGTCTCGTCGGCCCCGCCTGAGCGGTGCTGTGCCGGCCCGGTTTCCGTTCAACTGAAGTGGAGCGGCCGGCGCCGGAATCACGCTCGTAGACTCCGAGCGTGCGGCGCCATCGACGGCGCCCCCGGTACCACAGAAGAGGACGATGATGACTTCGGAAAGCCTTGCCCAGGCGATCGAGCGGGTCGGCAACCCCGTCGAGTTGCTGCGCAACCAGAACTGGCCGGCCTTCACCTTCCCGGTCGCGCCCGAGTTCACGAACTGGCGCGACGAGCAGCGCGCATGGTCGACATCCGTCGCACTCATGGACCAGTCGCACCACATGACGCAGCTCTTCCTCGGCGGCTCGGACCTGATCGAGCTGCTCTCGTCGATCTCCCCGAACACGTTCGCGAACTTCCGCGCCGGCGTCGCGAAGCAGCTCATCGCCGTGAACGCGGACGGGTACCTCATCGGCGACGGCATCCTGTTCTACAACTCGGATGACCGTGAGGGGCGCGTGCTCATCGGGCACCACCTGCTCATCGACTGGGTGCGCTTCAACGTCGAGAAGGCCGAGGCCGCGGGCAAGGACGTGCATCACCGCCTCGAGGCCAATTCGCACATGCGCGGCGGGGTCGACCCGACCTTCTACCGCTACGAGCTGCAGGGGCCCGAGGCGAACAAGGTCATGGAGAAGCTCTTCGGCGGGCCGGTGCCCGAGGTGAAGTTCTTCCACATCGCCGACTTCACGATCGCCGGCAAGCCCGTGAAGGCGCTGCGGCACGGCATGGCCGGGCAGCCGGGCTTCGAGTTCTACGGGCCATGGGCCGACAACCAGGTCGTGCTCGACGCCATCATGGACGCCGGGGCGGAGTTCGGCATCCGCCGCGTGGGCGCGAAGGCGTACTCGTCGACACCGCTCGAGTCGGGCTGGGTGCCCACGCCGTTCCCGGCCATCTTCGACGAGGACTTCGCCGAGTATCGCGAGTGGCTCCCCGCCGCCCGCGCCGGGTCGATCGGCGGATCGCTGACGTCCGACGACATCCACGACTACTACATGACGCCCTTCGACCTCGGACTCGGTCGTTCGGTGAAGTTCGACCACGAGTTCCACGGCCGTGAGGCCCTCCAGAGGATCGCGGCGGAGCCGAAGCGCCGCAAGGTGACCCTCATCTGGAACGCCGAGGATGTCGCCGACGTCGTCCGGTCGCAGCTGGAGCCGGGCACGCCGGCGAAGTTCCTCGACTTCCCGAAGGCGCGTTACGGGCTCTTCCAGATGGACGAGGTGCTGCAGGACGGCAAGCGGGTCGGCATCTCGACGGATGCCGGCTACGTCGCCTACGACCAGCTCTACATGTCACTGGCGACGATCGACGACGAAGTACCGGAGGGCACGGTCGTCGAGGTCGTGTGGGGCGAGAACCCGATCTCGCGCAAGGACTCGGTCGACCAGAACCACCGTCAGGTGCACATCAGGGCGACCGTCGCCCCGGCGCCGTATCACGACTACGCGCGGTCGGTCTATCGCGGCCTGTCCTGAACTCCGTCCTCGCCGACGTATCCACGCCGCCCGTGAGCTGCCGAAGAGCTCTCGGGCGGCGTGCACGTTGCACGCCGCTGTCGCTGTCACTTTTCTGCCAGCTGAAAGATCTTCAGATCTTTCGCCATTGCGGGGCCCGAAACGGCATGAACCTCGAAATCTGCGACATACTCTGAACGACGTGCAGCAGCACCCCGGCACGGGACTCCGGACCGGCGGCGCCGCTGCACTCCGTGTGTGAGGTCGACCCGAAGACGTCCTCTCCCCGAGGCGCCCTCGCGCGCTCGAGGGGCGTATCGTTTCCCGCCAAGCCGCATGCACGCACACAGCGACAGGTCGCGTGGCCGACGACGGCCGCTTCGACGAGGAGGAGAACCACATGACGCGTATCGGGGTGGTCACCGAGCAGGGCTCGGAGACCCGGGTGGCGGCGACGCCGGCGACCGTGAAGCAGTTGATCGGCCTCGGGTACGAGGTCGCGGTCGAGTCGGGCGCAGGGGCGGACTCGTCGTTCCCCGACGCCGCGTACGTCGAGGCCGGGGCATCCGTCGTCCCGCATGCCGAGGCGTGGTCGAGCGGCATCGTGCTCAAGGTGAACCCTCCGACCGACGGAGAGATCGCCCAGCTGAAGCCGGGCACGACGCTCATCGGCCTGCTGAGCCCGGCGCTCAAGCCCGAGCTGCTCGCGGCGCTGTCGGCTCGCGGCGTGACCGCGCTCGCCCTCGACGCGGTGCCGCGCATCTCGCGCGCGCAGTCGATGGACGTGCTGAGCTCGATGGCGAACATCGCCGGCTACCGCGCGGTCGTGGAGGCGGCGCACGAGTTCGGCCGGTTCTTCACGGGCCAGGTGACCGCTGCGGGCAAGGTGCCGCCGGCGAAGGTGCTCGTCGCGGGCGCCGGTGTCGCCGGTCTCGCCGCGATCGGTGCGGCCTCCAGCCTCGGCGCCATCGTGCGCGCCACCGACCCGCGCCCCGAGGTCGCCGACCAGGTGAAGTCGATCGGCGGCGAGTACCTCAAGGTCGAGGTGGAGGTCGAGCAGTCGACCGACGGCTACGCCAAGGCGACGAGCGAGGCCTACGATCGCCGCGCCGCGGAGATCTACTCCGAGCAGGCCCAGGACGTCGACATCATCATCACGACGGCGCTGATCCCGGGACGCCCTGCACCGAAGCTGATCACGGCGGCGGATGTCGCGAGCATGAAGCCCGGCAGCGTCATCGTCGACATGGCGGCCGGCATGGGCGGCAACGTCGAGGGCTCGGTCGCCGGCGAGCGCGTCGTCACGCCGAACGGCGTCGTCATCCTCGGCTACACCGACCTCGCGTCGCGCCTCGCCACGCAGGCGTCGCAGCTGTACGGCACGAACCTCGTGAACCTCCTCAAGCTGCTGACTCCCGGCAAGGACGGGCAGCTCGTCATCGACGTCGACGACATCGTGCAGCGGTCGGTCACCGTCGTGCGCGAGGGTGAGACCACCTGGCCGCCGCCACCCGTGCAGGTCTCGGCGGCGCCCGCCGCCAAGGCCACGGCGACGGACGCCGCGACCGCCGTCGCTCAGAAGCCCAAGCGCACCCTCTCCAAGGGAGGCCGGCTTGCGCTCATCGCGGTCGGCATCGCCGCGCTGTTCCTCGTGAACGCGTTCGCGCCCGCTCCGCTGCCGCAGCACTTCACGGTGCTCGTGCTCTCGGTCGTGGTGGGCTTCTACGTGATCGGCAAGGTCGCGCACGCGCTGCACACCCCGTTGATGAGCGTGACGAACGCCATCTCGGGCATCATCATCGTCGGCGCGATCGTGCAGGTCACGAGCGACGTGCTCGTCGTGCAGGTGCTCTCGACGATCGCCATCCTCATCGCCAGCATCAACATCTTCGGTGGATTCGCGGTGACGCGACGCATGCTCGGAATGTTCGCCAAGGGCGACCGGGCAAGCAGCTGACCACGCCACGACGACGACGTCCCCTAGGAGCCCCCTGTGCCTGAAACCCTGCTCACCCCCGAGTCCATCGCGGGCGCCGCGTACATCGTCGCGGCCCTGCTCTTCATCATGAGCCTCGCCGGCCTGAGCCGCCACGAGAGTTCCCGTGCCGGCGTGACCTACGGCATGGTCGGCATGGCCATCGCCCTCATCGCCACCGTCTGGCTCACCTTCAGCGACGGCTGGGGCGAGCCGGCCGTCATGCTCGGCCTCGTCCTGCTCGTCGTCGCCGTGCTCGTCGGCGCCGCGATCGGCCTCTGGCGGGCCCGAGTCGTGCAGATGACCGGGATGCCCGAGCTCATCGCCCTGCTGCACAGCTTCGTCGGCCTCGCTGCCGTGCTCGTCGGCTGGAACGGCCACCTCGAGGACCCGGGCCTCGAGGGTGCGCTGCGCGACATCCACCACGCCGAGGTCTTCATCGGCGTGTTCATCGGCGCGGTGACCTTCACCGGTTCGATCGTGGCGTTCCTCAAGCTGTCGGCGCGCATGAAGTCGGCGCCGCTCGTGCTGCCCGGCAAGAACGTGCTCAACCTCGGCGCGCTCGTCGTGTTCGTGGCGCTCACCGTCTGGTACGTCATCACCCCCGAGCTGTGGCTGCTCGTCGTCGTGACCGCCCTCGCCCTCGCGCTCGGCTGGCACCTCGTCGCCTCGATCGGCGGTGGCGACATGCCCGTCGTCGTCTCGATGCTGAACAGCTACTCGGGATGGGCCGCCGCGGCCGCGGGCTTCCTGCTCAACAACGACCTGCTCATCGTGACCGGCGCGCTCGTGGGCTCCTCGGGTGCCTACCTGTCGTACATCATGTGCCGGGCCATGAACCGCTCGTTCATCTCGGTCATCGCGGGCGGGTTCGGCATCGAGGCGCCCAAGAAGGGCGACGAGGAGGTCGGCGAGCACCGCGAGATCAACGCCGAGGACGCCGCCGACATGCTGAAGAACGCCTCGAGCGTGGTCATCACGCCCGGGTACGGCATGGCCGTCGCGCAGGCGCAGTACCCGGTGGCCGACCTGACGCAGAAGCTGCGGGAGCGTGGCATCGACGTGCGGTTCGGCATCCACCCGGTCGCCGGCCGCCTGCCGGGGCACATGAACGTGCTGCTCGCCGAGGCGAAGGTGCCCTACGACATCGTCGAGGAGATGGACGAGATCAACGACGACCTGGCGTCGACGTCGGTCGTGCTCGTCATCGGCGCGAACGACACCGTGAACCCGGCGGCCGCCGAGGACCCGGGCAGCCCGATCGCCGGCATGCCGGTGCTCCGGGTCTGGGAGGCCGACAACGTCATCGTGTTCAAGCGCTCCATGGCGTCCGGCTACGCCGGGGTGGCGAACCCGTTGTTCTACCGCGACAACGCCCAGATGTTGTTCGGCGACGCGAAGGACCGGGTCGAGGACATCGTCAAGGCGCTCTGACCGGTCGAACGAGACGACGGATGCCCCGGCTGCACGCCGGGGCATCCGTCTTCTCGTCGCTACTCGGCGACAGCGCCCTGGAGCCGCGCCGCCCGCTCGGCGCGCCGCCCGCGCCACAGCGGCAGGGTGACGATCGCTGCGACCACAGCCCCGGCCGCGGTGAGCAGGCCGCCCTCGCCGATGAACCACTCGCTCGCCTCCGTGGGCACGGTCACGAACTCCGCGACGAAGTAGATGCTCGCGTTGAGCGTGGCGTGCAGCACGAGCACCGGCCAGATGCTCCGGGTGCGAACGCGCAGCCACACCATCGGGAACGAGAATGCGAGGCACTGGACCGCGAACATCGTGATCGCCCAGGCCATCGGGATGCCGTCGACGACGGCCCCGGGCACGAACAGCATCAGGGGCACGTGGCAGGCGGCCCAGCCGAGCCCCACGATGACGGCCGTGACATCCGGCCCACGGAATGCGGCGAGCCGGGCCGTGACGAACGAGCTCCAGCCCAGCTGCTCGCCGAGGGCGAGGGCCATGAACGGCAGCACGCCCGGAACGAGGCCGACGATGACGGCGAGGAACGGCGGCATGCCCGTGCCGGCCTCGAGCCGGGCGGGGTCGAAGCCGGCGACGCCCGTGAGCCAGCCGGCCGCGTAGGCGGTGAACACCGCGACCACGGAGAAGAGCCACGCGATCCCGAGCGTGCGCCACGGCGTGCGGCGGAAGCCCCAGTCGGGTCCGCGTCGGCCGACCGCCCACGCGACGAGCATGGCGAGGGTCGGCGCGAAGGCGCCGCCGAAGAGGGCGAGCTGGCCGACGACGGGTGCATCGTCGAGCCTGCGCATGTCGACGCCGTTCGCGACGGCGACGGCGACGAGGCCGGGCACGATGAGCGCGAGGCTCAGGCCATAGGCCCAGAACTGCCGGCGGGTGCGCCGGTCGATGGAGGTGGATCGGCCGGATGCCGCGGCAGCGGCCATCTCGGCGGGAGTCGTGTTCGTCATGCCTCCAGACCACCGCAGGGCACGGTCCCCCCGCCTGATCCGCGAGTCCTGTTCCGGGCCCGACGCCGGCGGCCGGTGGATCCGCCCCGGGTCCCGGGCGGATCGGGACCCGGGTCCCTTCCGGCCCGCCGCCGGAGAGGAGAGGATCGTCTCGTGCAACCACCCGTCACGCGCGCGCCCTGGGCCTTCCCGATCGTCAGCGCGGCGGCCGTGGTCGCCGGCGCCCTGCTCGCGATCGCAGGCGGTGCGAAGGAGCTGGAGTACCTCGCGCTCGACGCCGCCGTGGCCTTCAGCTACCCCGTGGTCGGCGCGCTCATCCTCACGCGGTGGCCGAGGCATCCGGTGGGCGTCCTCTTCGTCGTCGGCGGCGCCGGACTCGCCGCGCAGGCGCTCGTCGGTGGATACGCGGCGATCGCCGCAGCGCAGGGCTGGGCCGGCGCGCAGCTCGCCGCCTGGGTCATGAACTGGGTGTTCCTCGTCGGGCTGGGGCCGCTCCTCCTGCTCCCCCTGCTCCTGCCCGACGGCCGGCTGCCCAGCCCGCGCTGGAGGCCGATGCTGCAGGCGCTCGCCGCGGCGGTCGCCGCGCTCGTCGCCCTCCTCATGGTGCGCGACGAGCTCTGGGTGTGGGGCGAGGTCTCGCCGAACCCGATCGGTTTCGCCGCCACCGAGACGATCGTCGCGCCGGCGTTCCTCGTCGTCATGCTGGCGCTCGTGGTCGCGAACGTCGCGGCGATCGTCGTGCGCGTGCGCCGCAGCGGCGAGTCCCGGCGTCGCCTGCTGCCGATCCTCGTGGCCGTCGCACTCATCGTCCTCGCGGTGGTCGCCGATGCGCTGCTGCCGCCCGAGCCGCCCATCGGCATCTGGCTTCTGGTCGTGACGCTCCCACTCCTGCCGATCGCGACCGCGTTCTCCATCTTCCGGTTCCGGCTCTTCGACATCGAGGTCGGCGTGCGTCGCACGGTGGTCTACGCGATCGTGGGAGCGGTGCTGCTGGCGGCCTACCTCGCGGTGGTCGCCGTGTTCCACACGCTGCTGCCCGCCGACGACGGCGTCGTGGTGCCGATCATCGCGACCGCCGTCGTGGCCGTGGCGTTCGCACCCCTGCGCGACGTGGTGCAGCGCGCGGTGGCGCGGCTCCTCTTCGGATCACGCGGCGATCCCTCGACGGCGCTGTCACGACTGGCGCAGCGCCTGGAGGCCGCGGCGAGCGGTTCGGAACTGCTCGACGGCGCCGCCGAGACGGTCGCGGTGACCCTGCGCCTGCCGTCGGCGACGATCCTCGACGACGCGGGCGACGTGGTCTCGACGTGGGCCGACGTGGCAGCAGTCGCGACGGATGCCGCGGCCGCGCGTCTCCCGCTCCGCACCGCCGGCCGGCTCGAGGGCACCCTCGTCGTCGCCCCGCGGTCACCGGGCGAACAGCTCTCACGTGCGGATCTCGAGGTGCTCGACGAGCTCGCCCGGCCGCTCGCGGTGGCGCTCGCCGCCCTGCGCCTCGACCGCGAGGTTCAGCACTCGCGGGAGCGGCTCGCGATCGCCCGCGAGGACGAGCGTCGACGCCTGCGCCGTGAGCTGCACGACGGCCTCGGGCCGGGTCTCGCGGCGATCGGCATCGAGCTCGACGTCGCCGGCGCTCGTGCGACGGGACGCGCCGCCGCGTCGATCGATCGCGCGCGCGAGCTCACGGCGTCGCTCGTCGGGGAGGTGCGACGGATCGTCCACGACCTGCGGCCCGCTGCGCTCGACGAGCTCGGCTTGGTCGGCGCGCTCGAGGACCTCGCGCTGAGCGCGGGCGCAGGTGCGGGCACGAGCGGTCCCCGAGTGAAGTTCGCGCCGCGGCATCCGTTGCCTCCGCTCTCGGCCGCCGTCGAGGTGGCCGCGTTCCGCATCGCGCAGGAGGCCGTGGCCAATGCGCTGCGGCACGCCGAAGCGCACGCGGTGCGAGTGGCACTCGAGGTGACGCCCGACGCGCTCATCGTCGAGGTGGAGGACGACGGTTCCGGCATGCCCGCCGAGGTCGTCGAGGGCGTCGGCTCGAGCAGCATGCGGGAGCGCGCGCAGGAGCTCGGCGGGACCCTGCGTCGCTCCGACCGCCCTGGCGGTGGCACGATCGTGAGGGCGGAGCTTCCGCTGTGACCGACGGGGAGGACGAGATGGAGGGTACGCAGGGCCTGCGGGTGGTGCTCGTCGATGACCATCCCATGCTCCGCCGCGGCCTCCGCTCGCTGCTCGAGGAGGTCGGCGGCGCCACCGTGGTGGGCGAGGCGGGAGACGGCGAGACCGCGATCGCCCTCGCGCTCGAACTCGAGCCCGACGTGGTCGTGATGGATCTCGCGATGCCCGGCGTCTCGGGCATCGAGGCGACCCGCCGGCTCGCCGACGCCCGACCCGACCTCGGCGTGCTCGTGCTCACCATGAGCGACGACGACGCCTCGGTGTTCGCTGCCCTGCGCGCCGGTGCCCGCGGCTACGTGCTGAAGGGCCAGGCGGGGGCGGAGTTCCTCGACGCCGTGCGCGCGGTCGCGCGAGGCGAGGCCGTGTACGGTCCGGGGGTGGCCGGCCGAATCCGCGGGTTCCTGCTCGGCGGCCCGACCGGCGAGGCGAGGGCGGACGCGGCGCCGTTCCCCGAGCTGTCCCCGCGCGAACGGGAGATCCTCGACCTGCTGGCCGACGGATGCCCCAACGCCGAGATCGCCCGTCGCCTCTTCCTCAGCCCGAAGACCGTGAAGAACCACCTCACCAACGTGTTCGCGAAGCTGCAGGTCGCCGACCGGGCGCAGGCCGTCGTGCGCGCGCGGCAGGCCGGCCTCGGCACCTGACGGGCTCGCGGCATCCGCTGGGCTCGGCGTCTGACCGACTCGCGGCATCCGCCGGGCTCGCGGCATCCGCGCAGGAAGCCGACGCGTAGGATGGATCGGTACCCCCCTCCGATGTGAAAGAGGTCGCCGTGGCCACCGCCCGCGATGCCGCCCCGGAGCGCGCAACCCACCTGTGGGTCGTCCCGGTCGTGCGCGGCGTGCTCGCCGTCATCCCCGGCGTGGCCATCGCGTTCATGCAGGACCACTCGCCCGCGCTCGGGCTCATGGTGTTCGGCATCTGGGCGCTCGTCTCGGGTCTCGTGGTCGGCGCGCTCGCCCTGCGCACCGTCACGGTCCCGGGCACCCGCTCGCTCTTCGCCGTGAACGCGGTCGTGACGGCGGCGGCAGGCCTCATCGCCCTCACGGTTCCCGGCGGTCTGGCCTTCCTGCTCTACCTCGTGAGCGTGTGGGCCGCGGTCACCGGCTTCGTCGAGCTGTACGCCGGGCTCCGCTCGCGCGGGCGCACGCCCGCCGCGCGCGACTGGATCGCGACCGGCGCGTTCACCGCGGTGCTCGCGATCGTGTTCCTGCTGCTGCCGCCCGATTCGGTGACGGCGGTCGGGCTGTTCGGCGGATACCTCGTGATCCTCGGGGTCTATCTCATCATCGGCGGCCTGTCGTCGAAGTGGGCGGCTGTGCCCGAACGAGCCGCCGCCGGAACGGAGCAGCAGTCGTGAGCCAGTCCCCCGGCGAGTACAAGCCCAGCCGCCGCGAAGTGCTGCGTCCGATCGAGTACGTGGGCGGCGCCGCCATCGCCGCGATCTTCACGAGCCTCATCGTGCTCATGGTGACTCGCGACTGGATGCTCACCCTCATCACGGCCGGTGGCGTGTTCATCGTCGTGCTCGTGTCGATGGCGCTGTTCGCCATGGCCGTGAAGCGGGATCCCGGGTTCGACGACCCCGACGACGTGCCGCCGCCGCCGTCGTCCTCCACACACGGCTGACGCCTCGCGGGCGCGGAAGTCGCGCGGGCGCGGATGTCGCGCGGCCGGTCAGAGCCGGTCGACGAGCTCCGATGCGATACCCGTGTACCGGCCGGGGGTGAGCGCCAGCAGGCGCTGCTTCGCGGCATCCCCGATCTCGAGGCCCTCGATGAACGCGGCGAGGTCGGCGGCGCCGACGCGCTTGCCCCGGGTGAGCTCCTTGAGCAGCGCGTACGGGTCGGTGATCGTCGATCGCCCGGCGACGACCTCGGCGCGGATGACCGTCTGGATCGCCTCGCCGAGCACCTCCCAGTTGCCGTCGAGGTCGGCGGCGAGCACTTCGGCGTCGAGGTCGATCTCGCGGAGGCCGCGCTGGATGTTGTCGAGCGCGAGCAGGGAGTGTCCGAAGCCGACGCCGATGTTCCGCTGCGCGCTCGAGTCGGTCAGGTCGCGCTGCAGACGCGACGTGACGAGCGTCGCGGCGAGCGAGTCGAGCACCGCGCTCGACAGCTCGAGGTTCGCCTCGGCGTTCTCGAAGCGGATCGGGTTCACCTTGTGCGGCATGGTCGACGAACCGGTCGCACCTGCGGCCGGGATCTGCCGGAAGTAGCCGAGCGAGATGTACGTCCAGATGTCGGTCGCGAGGTTGTGCAGCACCCGGTTCGCGTGCGAGACCCTGCCGTAGAGCTCCGCCTGCCAGTCGTGCGACTCGATCTGCGTCGTGAGCGGGTTCCACGTGAGCCCGAGCGACTCGACGAACTCGCGGGACACGTCGGGCCACGCGACATCCGGCGCCGCGACCACGTGCGCCGAGAACGTGCCGGTCGCCCCCGAGAACTTGCCGAGGTACTCGGTCGCCTCGACCTGCTTCGCGATGCGACCGAGACGGTGCGCGAACACCGCGAGCTCCTTGCCCATGGTGGTGGGGGTCGCCGGCTGGCCGTGCGTGCGTGAGAGCATCGCCGCGTCGCGGTGCTCCACCGCCAGGGCGGCGACCGCGTCGATGACGGCCCGGAGCTTCGGGAGCCACACCCGCTGCACGGCGTCGCGCACCGTGATGGCGTACGAGAGGTTGTTGATGTCCTCGCTCGTGCACGCGAAGTGCGTGAGCTCGGCGATGCCGTCGAGTCCGAGCAGTTCGAGCCGTCGCCGCACGTAGTACTCGACGGCCTTCACGTCGTGGCGGGTGGTGGCCTCGAGCGAGGCGAGCTCGTCGATGTCGACCTGGCCGAACTCGGTCACGACGCTGCGCAGCTGCGTGCGTTGCTCGTTCGACAGGGGCGACGAGCCGAAGAGCCCGCGATCGGTCTGGGCGATGAGCCACTCGACCTCGACCTGCACGCGGGCCCGGTTGAGGCCGGCCTCCGAGAGGTGCTCGCCGAGCTCGCCGACCGCCGAGCGATACCGTCCGTCGAGCGGGCTGAGCGGCTGGGGAGGCAGCGAAGTCATCGGATTCCTTGTCTGAGTGCGGGGGCGAGTTGCCGGAAGAGGGCCTGAGTCGACCGCTCTATCATCGCAAGAACTCGATCGAAGGTCGCTGAGTCGGAGTAGTAGGGGTCGGGCACGTCGTGCAGCGCGGCGAGCTCGGGGTCGAACTCGAGCAGCAGCCGCACCTTCTCCTGGTCGAGGCTGGAGGGCGCCCAGTTGCGCAGGATCCGACGCTGCCCGCGGTCGAACGCGACGATGAGGTCGAGCACGGCGAAGTCCTCGGCGTCGAACTGGCGGGCTCGATGGTGGGTACCGTCGTAACCGGCACGTTCGAGCGCATCGAGGGTGCGCTCGTCGGCCCGCTCCCCGACGTGCCAGTCCCCCGTCGCGGCCGACTCGATGGCGAGGCGCTCACCGAGTCCCGCTCGTTCGGCGAGGGAGCGCATCACCACCTCGGCCATCGGCGAACGGCAGATGTTGCCGGTGCACACGAAGGACACTCGGAAGAGCTGCGCGGCGTCCCCCGCGGGTTCCGCTCGCGTCATGCTCCCATTGTGGACGACGACGCCTGATCGCACAGCAGGCAGATTCGCGCTCGCGGTACGCTGGTCGGCGCGATCGGGGAGGAGCGGGATGGCGCTTCGACCGGCTCAGGACGGCGCGGATGCCCCTGCGCCCGACCTGCACGTCGACGCCGGGCTCGCAGCACGGCTCGTGGCCGCGCAGCACCCCGACCTCGCGGGTCCGGTCGAGCTCGTCGCGAACGGCTGGGACAACGTCGTGTTCCGCCTCGGCGAGCACCACGCCATCCGGATGCCCCGACGGCGCCTCGCGGTGCCGCTCATCCGGAACGAGCAGCGCTGGCTCCCCGAACTCGCCCCGCGCCTGCCCGTGCCGATCCCGGTGGCCCTGCGCGTCGGCGAGCCGGCGCTCGAGCTCGGCTACGACGCGCCGTGGAGCATCGTGCCGTGGTTCCGCGGCACCGACGCCGGGCGGTTCGATGCCGCGACGCGCGGCGTTGCCGTGAACGGGCTGGCGGCGTTCGTGGCCGAGCTCGGCGCCACGCCCGCTCCCGCGGATGCCCCGGCGAACCCGTATCGCGGCGTCCCGCTCGCCGACCGCGACGAGGCCGTGCGGGCGCGGCTGGCAGGCGGTCGGCTTCCCGGGTCGGGGCGGCTCTCCGCGGTGTGGGAGCGCGCGCTCGGCGCACCGGCGTGGTCGGGGCCGCCGGTCTGGCTGCACGGCGACCTGCACCCGGCGAACCTGCTGCTGGCCGCATCCGGATTCCTCACCGCGGTCGTCGACTTCGGCGACCTCACCGCGGGCGACCCGGCGACCGACCTCGCGACGGCGTGGCTCACGTTCGACGCGCGATCGCGGCGCGTGTTCCGTGCCGAGCTCGAGCGTCGTCGTGGCGTCGACGAGGCGACCTGGGACCGCGCACGCGGCTGGGCGCTCGTGCTCGCCTCGGCCATCGTGGAGCAGGCCGGCACGTCGACCGCGTTCGGCCGCGTGGGCGCGCACGCGCTCGAGCAGGTGCTGGCCGACTGAGCGGCGTGGCACGTCGATCGTGCGGCGGGTCGTCCTCCACAGGCGGTTCGGGATGTCGCCGGCGCACGGATGCCGCGGGGTGGGCGCGCACGGGCCGGCGGCGGCGTCAGGCTCGGGTCATGCAGGATGCTCCCCCAGTCGCCGCAGCGCTCGCCGGCCGCACCGTGACGCCCGAGCTGATCGACGCGGCACGACGACTCCTCGTCTCGCTGCGAGCGCTGCACGACGAGGTGCGGCTGACGATCCCCTCGCTCTGCCCGCCCGGCTCGGGGGCGTGGCGCTCCACGGCCGCCGACCACTACGTCGAGGGACTCGACGACCTGCGCACCCGGCTCGTCGGCGGGCTCGGCTTCCTCGCGGACGCCACGGCCGCGCTCGACGACCGCATTCGCCGGATGCAGGCGCAACTCGACGTGGAGCAGGCGGCCAACGGCACGCTCGCACGATGAGCAGCGACGGCCTCATCGTCTCGGGCGGCGGCTCGACCGCCGTGGCGGTCGACGAGCTGTTCGCCGACGCCGCGCGTCTCGGCACGGCCGAGGCCGTGATCGGCGGCTGGGTCGAGCAGGCCGCCGTGATCCGGCGCGGCGTCGGTGCGCTCGATCTCGCCGAGCCGGCCGGGGGATGGCGTGACCAGACCTCGCCCGCATGGTTCCTGCAACTCGCCGACGTCGCACTCGGTCAGGCTGTCGACCGTGCGCGCGCCCTGCACCGGGCGCTCATCGAGGCCGCCGAACGCTACGGCGCGACGGAGCGCATGATCGACGGACTGTGGACCTTCGGCGCGGCCTTCGCCGCATCGTGGGCCGGGGCGATCGTCACGGCCCCCGCGACGATCGCCGGGGCGCTGCTCGTCGCGGCAGGGCAGTCGGCGGGCGATGCCGTCTGGCGGCGAGCCGGCCTCGGGCCGACGCCGCTCGCCTCATGGCTCGACGAGCACCGCGGCCTGCTCTCCGATCCCGCCTTCGTGCGGCTCGTCGCGGTCGCCGGCGACCACGCCGACGAGTTCGCGGCCGGTGCCCTCCGCGCCCCCGTGCCGCCGGTGATCGTGCAGGCGCTCGGCACCGCCGTCGGCGCACCGGAATCGGCGGCGGTGCTGCTCGGGCTCGCCGGGCTGGCCGGCCTCGGGGGCCTCGGCGGCCGCGTGCTCGTGGACGCGCCGGTGCGGGTGCGGCGTGCCGACGATGCGGGCGCCGCGAGCGGGAGCCGTGTCGAACCGCCGACGGGTCTCGGCGATCTCGCCGACCGGGTGCCCCCGCCCGACCCCGGTCGGCCGCAGATCCGCATCGAGCGATACGGCGACCCGGCCGAGCCGCGGTTCATCGTCTACATCGGCGGCACGGTCGACCCGACCGTCGTCGCCGGCGTGGAACCGTTCGACCATACCTCGAACGCCCATGCCGTCGCCGACGACGGCTGGGCCGACGCCCTGCGTCCGCTCGGCGCGGATTCGGCAGCCACCGAGCGCGCCGTGCGCGCGGCCATGGCCGAGGCCGGGGTGCGGTCGAGCGACCCGATCCTCCCGGTGGGGTACTCGGGCGGTGGCATCGTCGCGGCCGGGCTCGCCGCCGATCCGGCGCTCAACGTCGTCGGCGCGGTGAATCTCGGCGGTCCGGTGGCGTCGGCTCCGACGCGCGAAGGCGTGGGAGTGCTCTCGTTCGAGCACGAGGAGGACCTGGTTCCCGCAACCGGCGGAGTGGGGCATCCGTCAGCCGAGCGGGTCACCGTCTCGCGGAGCGTGCTCGATCCCGGCCGCTCGTACGACGCGCTCCTGCCGGCCCACGAGCTCGACCGGTACCGCGAGACGGCGGCGCTCGCCGACGGCTCCGACGAGGCCCGCCTGACCGCCTTCCGCGAGCTCGTCGCCGAGGTCACCGGCGGGACGTCGGGCGAACGCAGCGACTGGCGCGCGATCCGCGACCTCAGTCCTTCGACGGACGGACGATGAGCCCGATCAGCCAGCTGATGAGGCCGAGCACCAGGGCACCGAGCACACCCCACCAGAACCCGTCGACCACGAGGCCGAAGCCCATCAGGTCGCTGATCCAGGCGACGAGGAGCAGCAGCAGGCCGTTCACGATGAACGAGATGAGCCCGAGCGTGATCACGTACAACGGGAACGCGACGATGCGCACGAAGGTGCCGACGATCGCGTTGACGAGGCCGAAGATGAGCCCGATGAGCAGGTAGGTGAGCACCGTGGCGACGGTCGTCTCCTCGTAGGGCACGACCCGCACGCCCGAGACGATGAACGTCGTGAGCCAGAGGGCGAGCGCGACGACGATGACCTTGACGAGGAACCTCATGAGCCAACTCTGGCAGACGGGCGCGCGCGATCGAAGGGGTACGGTGGAATCCGTGACCGCACCGGAGCCCACGGGGGCGAGTGTCCGCCTTCGCCCCGAGATCGCCGCCCTTCCGCCGTACCGCCAGGGCCGGCCGGCCCCCGCCGACGGCTTCAAGCTCTCGAGCAACGAGAACCCGTTCCCGCCGCTCCCCGGCGTGGTGGGGGCGGTGGCCGGTGCCGCCGAGGAGATCAACCGGTACCCAGACGCGACGGCGCTCGCGCTTCGAGAGCGGCTCGCCACCCGTTACGGCGTCACGGCCGACGAGGTGCTCGTCGGTGCCGGCTCGGTCTCGCTGCTGGCGCAGTTCATCCTGGCCGCGGCGCAGCCGGGTGACGAGGTGGTCTACTCGTGGCGCTCGTTCGAGGCCTACCCCGGACTCGTCACCGTCGCCGGGGCCACGAGCGTGACCGTGCCGAACCGGCCCGACCACGGGCACGATCTCGACGCGATGGCAGCGGCCGTCACCGAGCGCACCAGGGTGGTCATCGTCTGCTCCCCCAACAACCCCACGGGCGTCATCGTCACGGCCGCCGAGTTCGAGGCGTTCATGGCCCGGGTGCCGCGCGACCTGCTCGTGCTGCTCGACGAGGCGTACATCGAGTTCGTCGCCGACGGGGCATCGGTCGACGGGCGTTCGCTCATCGGCCGGTACCCGAACCTCGTGATCCTGCGCACCTTCTCGAAGGCGTACGGCCTCGCCGGCCTCCGGGTCGGGTACGCGATCGGACCGGTGCCGATCCTCGACGCCGCACGCGCGACGGCCATCCCCCTGGGCGTCACGGGCACGGCCAGCGCCGCCGCGCTCGCCTCGCTCGAGCCGGCCGTCGAGGCGGAGCTGCTCGAACGCGTGAGCATCATCGCGGGGCGCCGCGACCAGTTGCGCGACGCGCTGATCGTGCAGGGATGGCCCGTTCCGCAGGCGCAGGGCAACTTCGTCTGGCTGCCCACCGGCGACGCGACGACGATGGTCGCGGAGCGCCTCTTCGACGCCGGCCTCGTCACCAGGGCGTTCCCGCCCGAGGGCATCCGGGTCTCGGTGGGCGAGCCCGACTCTGTCGATACCCTCCTCCGGATCCTGAGCGAGCTTGTACCGGCCTCACAAGAAGGGCACCCTGCGTAGCGGGTACCGTGGAACGGTGGCAGCCCGCGAGAGAGACTTCACCGCGCCGACGGTCCAGCTCCTGACCCCAGCCGGAGAGCTGCGCCCGACCCCTGAGGCCGAGCCGTACCTCCCCCTCGTCGAGGCCCTGCCCGACACCATGCTCGAGCAGTTCTACCGCGACATGGCCATCTCCCGGCGCATCGACATCGCGGGGGCGAACCTGCAGCGGCAGGGCCAGCTGGCCCTCTGGGTGCCGAGCCATGGGCAGGAGGCCGCGCAGGTCGGCTCCGCGCATGCCGCCCGCCCGCAGGACCACATCTTCCCGTCCTACCGCGAGCACATCGTCGGCATGATCCGCGGGCTCGACCCCGTGAACATCCTCTCGCTCCTGCGGGGCGCGACGCTCGGCGGGTGGAACCCCTCGGAGAACGGCAACTTCCACCTCTACACGCTCGTGCTCGCGTCGCAGACGCTGCACGCCACGGGATACGCCATGGGCATCCAGTTCGACGGCCTCGTCGGCTCGGGCGACCCCGAGGCCGATACCGCGGTGCTCGTGTACTACGGCGACGGCGCGAGCTCGCAGGGCGACGCGAACGAGGCGCTCGTCTTCGCCTCGAGCTACCAGACGCCCCAGGTCTTCTTCATCCAGAACAACCAGTGGGCGATCTCGGTCCCGGTCTCCCGGCAGTCGCGCAGCCCGCTGTCGTTGCGCGGCGGCGGCTTCGGCATGCCCGGCGTGCGCATCGACGGCAACGACGTGCTCGTCAGCTACGCCGTCACGCGCCAGTCGCTCGAGGAGGCCCGCTCGGGCGCGGGTCCGAGCCTCATCGAGGCGCTCACCTATCGCATGGGCGCGCACACCACGGCCGACGACCCGACCAAGTACCGCACCGACGCCGAGGTCGCCTACTGGTCGGAGCGGGACCCCATCACCCGGTACCGGGCCTGGCTCGAGGGGCGCGGGGCATCCGCCGCCTTCTTCGACGAGGTCGATCGCGAGGCAGCGGATGTTGCCGCCGACCTCCGTCGCCGGGCCCTCTCGCTCACCGCACCGACGCGTGAGAAGATCTTCGCCCACGTCTACAGCGAGCCGCATCCGCTCATGGTCGAGGAGCACGCGTGGCTCGAAGCGTACGAGGCGGGCTTCGAGGGAGGAACGGCATGACCGCGCGCACCGAGGAGGAGCAGATCGTGGTCGACCGGGCCGAAGCCGCTGCGGCGTCATCCGTCGAGGCCGTCGAGCATGCCGAACGAGGCATGCGAGGGGTGCAGACCCTCTCGATGGCCAAGGCCATCACCGCGGGGCTCCGCGAGGCCATGCGGGCCGACGACAAGGTGATCCTCATGGGCGAGGACATCGGGCCGCTCGGCGGTGTCTTCCGGGTGACCGAGGGGCTGTCGGCCGAGTTCGGCGACCGTCGCGTGCTCGATACGCCGCTCGCCGAGTCGGGCATCGTCGGCACCGCGATCGGGCTGGCCATGCGCGGTTACCGCCCCGTCATCGAGATCCAGTTCGACGGCTTCATCTTCCCCGCGTTCGACCAGATCACCACGCAGCTCTCGCGGCTCACCGTGCGTCACGACGGCACGATGTCGATGCCCGTCGTGATCCGGGTCCCCTACGGCGGGCACATCGGCTCGATCGAGCACCACCAGGAGAGCCCCGAAGCGTACTTCGCGCACACTCCCGGCCTCCGCGTGGTCAGCCCGTCGAGCCCCCACGACGCGTACTGGATGATCCAGGAGGCGATCGCCTCGAACGACCCCGTGCTCTTCTTCGAGCCGAAGAGCCGCTACTGGCCGAAGGGGCCCGTCGACCAGGACCACTCCGGCATGCCGTTGCACTCGAGCCGGGTCATCCGTCAGGGCACGGATGTCACGGTCGTCGGTCACGGCGCGATGATCTCGACGCTGCTGCAGGCGGCCGACATCGCGGCGGAGGAGGGCACGAGCCTCGAGGTCGTCGACCTGCGCTCCCTCTCCCCCATCGACTACGGCCCACTGCTCGAATCGG
Organism: Agromyces sp. NSFZ; assembly: GCF_056156205.1. NCBI lineage: Bacteria > Bacillati > Actinomycetota > Actinomycetes > Micrococcales > Microbacteriaceae > Agromyces > Agromyces sp. NSFZ. Next base: position 4,208,407 of record NZ_CM149585.1, on the reverse strand, counting down.
TGCACCGCACCGGACGCCTCATCGTCGCCCAGGAGGCGTACGGGTTCGTCAGCGTCGGGTCCGAGATCGCGGCGACGGTGGCCGAGCGTGCGTTCTACTCGCTCGAAGCCCCGGTGCTGCGGGTATCGGGTTTCGACACGCCGTTCCCGCCTGCCGCCCTCGAGACCGAATACCTGCCGAGCCCCGATCGGGTGCTCGAGGCCGTCGACCGTGCGTTGGCGTACTGAGCGGCAGGGCACCCGGCCGGCAACCGGCTTCAGCATGACGACGACGGCATAGATCGACTGCGAGGGTAGAGACATGAACGAGATCCGGTTCCCGCTGCCCGATGTCGGTGAGGGACTCACCGAGGCCGAGATCGTGCAGTGGCGGGTCGCGCCAGGCGACCGCATCGAGCTCGACCAGGTCTTCGTCGAGATCGAGACGGCCAAGTCGCTCGTCGAGCTTCCGAGCGCGTTCGAGGGCGTCGTCGCCGAACTGCTCGTCGAGGAGGGCCGCACGGTCGACGTCGGCACGCCGATCCTCGTGATCCACGCCGACGATGCGGCACCGGATGCCTCGGCGCCCGCGCCGAGCGCCGGTTCGGATGCCACGGCGCCAGCCGCCGCCGCTGCCGCAGCGTCCTCGCCTGCGGTCGCAGCCGCGCCGGCCGCCGCAGCTGCGCTCGCTCCCCCGAACGGCACCGTCGCCTCCCACGCCCCCATCGCGGGCGAGGGGGGCGGAGCGGTGCTCGTCGGCCACGGATCCTCCGGACACACCGCGACCCGTCGGCAGCGGCATCCGTCGCCTGGTGGCGCGCACGAGCACCTCGCCGCCCCGCGCCCCGCGCCGCCGGTGGCCCCGGCGCCCCCGGCTCCCCCGCGCGCCGCTGCGACCGCTGCCGCCGGCTCGACTGTGGCCGCTCCCGCTCCGTCCATGCCGCGATCGGAATCCGGCATCCCGGTCATTGCCAAACCGCCGATCCGCAAGCTCGCGAAGGACCTCGGCGTCGACCTCTCGCGCGTCAGTCCGACCGGTCCGATCGGCGATATCACGCGCGACGACGTGATCAGGGAGGCCAGCCAGGTCAGCGTCTTCCGCAACATCCAGACCCCCGAGTGGCCGACCGCTCGCGAAGACCGGATCCCGGTGAAGGGCGTTCGGAAGGCCATTGCGCAGGCCATGGTGCAGAGCGCATACTCGGCGCCGCATGTGAGCGTCTTCGTCGATGTCGACGCCACTCGCACCATGGAGTACGTCAAGCGGCTCAAGGCCTCGCCCGACTACGCCGGCGTCAAGGTCTCCCCACTGCTCATCATGGCGAAGGCGATGATCTGGGCGGTGCGGCGCAATCCGACGGTCAACGCGCAGTGGACCGACGACGAGATCATCGTCAAGCACTACGTCAACCTCGGCATCGCGGCGGCGACCCCCCGCGGCCTCATCGTGCCGAACATCAAGGAGGCGCAGGCCATGAGCATGGCCGAGCTCGCCACCGCGATCGAGCAGTTGACGCTCACCGCACGCGAGGGCCGCACTCAGCCCGCCGAGATGCAGAACGGCACCATCACGATCACCAACATCGGTGTCTTCGGCATGGACACGGGCACGCCCATCCTCAACCCGGGCGAGGTCGGCATCGTCGCCCTCGGCACCATCAAGCAGAAGCCGTGGGTGGTCGACGGCGAGGTGCGTCCGCGGTTCGTCACCACGGTCGGCGCGTCGTTCGATCACCGTGTGGTCGACGGTGACGTCGCCAGCCGCTTCCTCGCGGACGTCGCGTCGATCATCGAGGAGCCGGCGCTCCTCCTCGAGTGAGCCTGGCGGCCGCAGCGGTCAGAGACGGATCTCGTACGTGACGGTGTCGGCCTCGCGACCGACCTCGACCAGACCCGCGTTCTCGAGCACCCGGCGTGCCGGGAGGTTCGCGATCTCGCAGGCCGCACGGGCGATCGCGGCGCCCGTCGAGCGCGCGAGGTCGATCGTCTCGAGCACGGTGTGCAGCGCGAGGCCCTGCCCGCGCACCGCCGGCACGAGTCCGAACGCGAACTCGACCGCGCCGTCGTCGTCGGGCGGGCCGAAGAGGTTCACGCCGCCGATGGCGGCGCCGTTGCTGCCGCGCCGCACCAGGTAGGGCCCGAATGGCGCGGGGTCGCCCGTCTCTCGAACCGCCTGCACGAACTCGCGGAGCAGCTCGGGTTCGTCGGTGAACGCGTAGCCGCCCTCCCAGCCGTCATGCGGGTCGACCTCTCCGGCGAGCACGCGCTCGGCATCTGCGAGGGTGAACGGATGCAACGTGAGGGGGGTCGTCGTCGTATCCACGTGCCTCATGGTCGCACGTCCCTGCGACACTCGCCAGCACACTCCACAGGTCTTGACAGCGGCCCGCAGTCCGCAGATGGTTTTGACAATCATTATCAATAAGGTCTACCGTGGAAGCATGATCCGACCTGCAGTGTCCAATGTCCGCCGCGCCCGCACCGTGCTCAGCACGGGCGCGCTGGTCACCGCGGCGGCACTCGGCCTGTCGGCCTGCGCGACGTCGGGCGACCCGGGCGAAGGAGCCGGCGGCCCGACCATCGTGGCCACGACCACCCAGGTCGGCGACTTCACGCGCGAACTGGTGGGGGACACGGCCGAGGTCTCGCAACTGCTCGCCGCAGGGCAGAGCGCGCACGGCTTCGACCCGTCGGCCGCGCAGCTGCTCGCCCTGGCCGATGCCGATGCGCTGGTGATCAACGGCGGCGGGCTCGAGAGCTGGCTCGACGACGCCGTGAGCGCCTCGGGCTTCGACGGCGTGCTCATCGATGCGAGCACGGGCATCGAGCTGTACGGCACCGGCGATCACGACGACGAGCACGCCGCAGACGCGACGGACGAGCACGCCGAAGACGCCACCGATGAGCACGCCGACGAGCATGACCACGCCGACGGCAACCCGCACATCTGGACCGACCCCGAGCTCGCCGAGCACATGGTCGAGAACATCGCCGACGGACTCCGCACCGTCGACGGCGTCGATCCCGACGCCGTCGAGGCCAACGAGACCGCCTACCTCGAGCAGCTCGACGCGCTCGACGGCTGGATCGAGGCGAACGTCGCGCAGGTGCCCGTCGAGCAGCGGCTGCTCGTCACGAACCACGACGCCTTCACGTACTTCCTCGACGCCTACGACATCACTTTCGTCGGCAGCATCATCCCGAGCTTCGACGACAACGCCGAGCCGAGTGCGGCCGAGATCGACGACCTCGTCGCGGACATCCGATCGACGGGCGTGCTCGCCGTCTTCTCCGAGGCATCCATCTCGCCGAAGGCCGCGGAGACGATCGCGAGCGAAGCCGACGTCACGGTCTACTCCGGCGACGACGCCCTCTACGGCGACGCACTCGGTGCGCCCGGGTCCGAGGGCGAGACCTACCTCGGCAGCCAGGTCCACAACGCGCGCCTGATCCTCGAGTCGTGGGGCGTCGAGCCTTCCGCGCTCCCGGCCGTGCTGCAAGGATGACGGCATGAGCGACTCAGCGGTGCTGCGCCTCGAGGGTGCGGCCTTCACCCACCGGGGCGGGGGCGGGGTCAGCGGGCTCGATCTCAGCATCGGGCCGGGGGAGGCCGTCGCGCTCATCGGGCCGAACGGCGCCGGCAAGTCGACGCTGCTCCACGGCATCCTCGGGCTCGTGCCGCTGACCGCCGGCGTCATCGAGGTCGGCGGCGCGAAGGCGGCTGCACCGAGCGCGACCACGGATGTCCCGGCCGACTCCTCGCGCGAGGAGCGCGCCCGAGACCGCCTGATCGGGTTCCTTCCGCAGTCGAGCCAGCTCGACCCCGACTTCCCGATCAGCCTCGAGCAGGTGGTCATGCAGGGTCGGTATCGACGGCTGGGGCTGCTCCGCTGGCCCGGCCGCGAGGACCGCGCTGCGGTGCGCCGCGCGCTCGAGACCGTCGGCCTCGCCGACCTCGCGAGGCGGCGCTTCGGCGAACTGTCGGGAGGCCAGCGCCAACGCGGCCTGCTCGCGCGGGCCCTGGCGGGGGAGCCCAGCCTGCTGCTGCTCGACGAACCGTTCAACGGGCTCGACCAGTCGAACCGGGACGCGCTGATCGACACGCTTCACGCCCTGAAGCGAGAGGGTGTCGCCGTGCTCGTCTCGACGCACGACCTCGAGCTCGCGCGGCTCGTCTGCGACCACGTGGTGCTCGTGAACGGCCGCCAGCTCGCCTTCGGCCCGGTCGACTCGGTGCTCACGCTCGACAACGTGCAGGAGTGCTTCGAGGGCGTCGAGGTCGAGCTCGACGAGCACACCCTCGTGGTTCCCGGCCACGAGGAGCATTGATGCCCCGAGCGGCATGCCCCGGCCGCCGCGGCGGGTGGGGGAGTGGTGCCGGATGAACCCCCTCGACGCACTGTTCGGCGCCTTCGCGATCCCGTTCATGGCTCGAGCGCTCCTGGTGATGCTCGTGCTCGCGATCGTCGCGGGCATCGTCGGCGTGCTCGTCAACCTCCGCGGACTCGAGTTCATCAGCGACGGCCTCACCCACGCGGTCTTCCCCGGCCTCGCGATCGGCCTCGTGCTCGGCGGGACCGCCGGGCTGCTGCCAGGGGCGGCCATCGCCGCGCTCGCCGCCGCGGTGATCCTCACCTGGCTCGATCGCGCCGGCATCACGTCGGATGCCGCCATCGCCATCGTGCTCACGGCGACGTTCAGCGTCGGCGTGATCGTGGTCTCGAAGAGCGATGACTACGCGGGGGAGCTCGAGACGCTGCTGTTCGGCCGCGTCCTCACCATCCCGCCCGATGAGGTGCTCCCCCTCGTCGTCGTCACGCTCATCGCGGCCGCCGCCGTGCTCGTCACGGTCAGGCAGCAGCTGTTCCGCGCCTTCGACCGCGCCGGCAGCCGGGCAGCAGGCGAATCCGGACTCGCGCTCGACCTCGTGCTCAACGCCGCCGTCGCCCTCGTGGTGGTCGCCGCGGCGAGCACCATCGGCACGCTCCTCGTGCTTGCGATCCTCATCGTGCCGGGCGCCGTGGCGAGGCTCATGACCCGGCGCATGTGGTGGCTGTTCCCCGCCGCCGCGTCGTTCGCCGCGGTCGCCGCGTGGCTCGGACTCGCCGTCGGATTCGCAGCCTCCGTCGGCGGGGGCGTCGACCTCCCGGCCGGCAGCACGATCGTCGCCGTCTTCATCGTCGGATACGCCGTCGTGCTCGCGGCCCGATTGATCGGGGACCGCGTGGCGGCGGCATCCGGAGCGGTGCGCTGATGGGGTACTTCGAACGCGCGCTGGTCGCGGCCATCCTGATCGGGGCCGGAACGGGCTTCGTCGGCGCGCTGGTGGTGCTCCGGCGGCGCACGTTCTTCGCGCAGGCGCTGACGCACGGGACCTACCCGGGTGCGGTCGCGGCCGCCGCCCTCGGTGCGAGCGTGCCGGTCGGCGCGGCCGTGGCATCCGTCGTGCTCGTCGGGGTCATGGCGGGCATCGCGCGCGTGCGGCATCAGGGCGCGCAGGTGGCCGCCGGCATCGTGCTCACGGGCGGGTTCGCGGCGGGCGCGATCCTGCAGGCGCTCCTCCCCGGCCTTCCGGTGCGGGCGGAATCGCTGCTCGTCGGGTCGATCCTCACGGTGACCGACGGGGACCTGGTGCTCGCGGCATCCGTCGCCCTCGTCTCCGTGCTGGTCGTCGCGGCCTTCGGCCGGCAGATCATGTTCTCGACCTTCGACACCGCGGGCTACCGAGCGGCGGGGAACCGGGAGTGGCCCGTGGAGGTCCTCGTGCTCGGGCTCACCGCCGCCACCGTGGTCAGCGCGCTGCCGGCCGTGGGGGCGATCCTCGCGATCGCGCTGATCGCCGCACCGGCCGCCGCCGCCCGGCTCGTGGTGCCGACCTATCGTGGCATCCTCCTCGCGGCGCCCGTGATCGGTGCCGCGTCGGGCGTCGTGGGGTTGCTGGCGTCCCGCGCGCTCGCCGTCGCGGCAGGGCCGAGCATCGCGCTCGCCGCGACCGCGTTCTTCGCGCTCGCCTTGGCGATCTCCAAGCTGCGCGGACTACCGTGGAACCGAGTCGCCATACCTGTGGAGACCGCAGAGGACGCACGCACCGCATGAAACGCAACACCTGGCAACGCGAAGCCGTTCGCGAGGCCCTCGACGACACCGAGGGCTTCATCAGCGCGCAGGCGCTGCACTCCACGCTGCACGCCTCGGGATCGCCCATCGGGCTCGCGACCGTGTACCGCGCGCTCGGCGATCTCGCGGCGAGCGGCGAGGCCGACTCGCTGCAGTCGCCCGACGGCGAGGCGCTCTACCGGGCCTGCACGACGACCGGCCATCACCACCACCTCATCTGCCGCAACTGCGGGCTCACGGTCGAGATCGAGGCGCACGAGGTCGAGTCGTGGGCGAAGAAGGTGGCCGGGGAGCACGGCTTCACCGGCGCCGCGCACGTCGTCGACGTGTTCGGGCTGTGCGCGAACTGCACCCGACTCGCCGCAGACGAGCGGGGCTGAGCGGGGCACGGGCGTCGAGTTCGCCCGCTCAATCGGGCTCGTGCTCGAAGTGGTCGCGCACGAGCGCGACCGGTGCCTTCGCGGCCCACGCCTCCGCCACGAGCTCGCCGAGGCGCCGCCGTGAGATGGCGTCGAGGTGCACGAGCACGGCCGGGTAGCCGTCGAAGTGCGGCGTGGTGAAGAACACCGCGGGGTCCTCGGCGACGAGCGCGAGCTTCACCGCCTCGTCCTCGGTCGCAGCGCCGAGCACGGGCCCCTCCTGGGCGGCGATGCCGAGCGCCTCGAGGTCGGCACGGCGCAGCGGCCGCTCCCAGACGAAGCCCTTCCCGTTCACCTTCCACTGCGCGTTCCCGCGCGAGACACGCTCGCTCGTGCCCGGCAGGGCGAGCGCGAACTCGCGAACGTCGTCCCACGCGGCCATGCGGGTGAGGCTACGCCTCCGGATGCCGCGCCGCAGCCCCCGTCCGGCGGACGCGGCCTCGAACTCGCCATGTTTCCGTTCTCGCGCCGCGTGCCCGGCGCAGCGGGCACCCTGCGTGGAAACGGGAACATGAGACGGCGTGCCCGGGCCCACGGCATCCGGCCCGCGGCATCCGGATGCCGCATCCGCTCGATTTCAAGCGCGATCAGGACGTCTGGTAAGCTGGATCTTTGGCTGGGCGCTTCCACCGCTCAGACCGTGGACACTCCCTCAGTATCGAACCGCGCAAGCGGATGAGGGCGCGTCTGCAGACAAGAGACCTTGGGAGGGGCATCCGCCCCTCGGTATTGGAGGAAAGACCAATGGCAGCAGTGTGCCAGGTGACCGGAGCCGTTCCCGGCTTCGGACACAACATCTCGCACTCGCACCGTCGGACGAAGCGCCGCTTCGACCCGAACGTGCAGAAGAAGACCTACTACGTGCCGTCGCTTCGTCGTAACGTCACCCTGAACGTGTCCGCCAAGGGCATCAAGGTGATCGACGCCCGTGGCATCGAGGCCGTCATCAAGGACATCCAGGCACGTGGGGTGAAGCTCTGATGGCGAAGCAGCAGGACATCCGTCCGATCATCAAGCTCCGGTCGACGGCCGGCACCGGGTACACCTACGTGACCCGCAAGAACCGTCGCAACAACCCCGACCGTCTCGTGCTCAAGAAGTACGACCCTGTGGTGCGCAAGCACGTCGACTTCCGAGAGGAGCGCTAAGACATGGCGAAGAAGAGCAAGATCGCGCGCAACGACCAGCGCAAGGTGGTCGTCGACCGCTACGCCGCGAAGCGCGCCGAGCTGAAGAAGGCGCTCGTCGACCCGAACGGCACCGACGAGAGCCGCGAGGCCGCCCGTGTCGGCCTGCAGAAGCTGCCGCGCAACGCCTCGCCGGTGCGCGTGCGTTCGCGTGACGCCATCGACGGCCGCCCCCGCGGCGTGCTCACGAAGTTCGGCGTCTCGCGCGTCCGCTTCCGTGACATGGCGCACCGTGGCGAGCTGCCCGGCATCACCAAGTCGAGCTGGTAGCCACCCCCGCTTCACCGAGAGGGGCGTCCCGGAAGGGGCGCCCCTTTCGTCGTCTTCGGGCACGCCCGACCGGCCGCATGTTTCCGTTCCCGCGCCGCGTGGCCGTCGCAGCGGGCACACCGCGCGGGAACGGGAACGTGGGAGGTCGGTGGGACTCCGCTGGGACTCCGATGGACCTCCGGTGGGATTCCGCTCGGCGACACGCCGGCTCCGAGAAAGTCCGAAAAGACCCGGAAATCCGCGTGATTCCGCGGTTCTCTGCTACATTCGAGGCGGCCCGATCGGCCACGGGGGCGGTTGAACGATCGTTCCCGAGAACTCATAGATAGCTGTACCGAAACAGCGGAAGTCCGAGGAGGACATTCAATGGCTGACAAGTCGCTGAACAAGACCGAGCTCGTCGCGAAGATCGCTGCGTCGACCGGCCAGAGCCAGGCCACCGTCGACGCCGTGCTCGGCGGTCTCTTCGACGCGCTCGCCGAGTCCGTCAAGTCGGGCACCAAGGTCTCCATCCCTGGCTGGCTCGCCGTCGAGCGCACCTCGCGTGCCGCGCGCACGGGCCGCAACCCGCAGACCGGTGCCACGATCGACATCCCTGCCGGTCACTCGGTCAAGGTCTCGGCCGGTTCGAAGCTCAAGGCTGCCGTCAAGTAGCATCCGACGCTCGCGAGGGGCGCACGGCCGTGGTCGTGCGCCCCTCCGTCGTCCCCGCGCACGCTCGGAGCGCACGCTCGGGCGGGCCGTCTAGGCTGGTTCGGTGCCCCGCTCCGTCCGCGTGCTCGGTCCTGCCGTGCTCCTCGCCGTCGCGCTCGCCGCCACGTTCGCGGCCCTCGCGTTCGGCGGCGGCGCCGCACCGCTGCCCATCCAGGACCCCGGTCCCCTCGCCCGCTGGGGCCTGCCGGTCGCGAAGCTCCTGGTGAACCTCGGCGCGGCCGGCATGATCGGCGCGCTCGTGCTCGCGGTGTGGGCGCTCAGCCCCAAGCGGCGCGAGTTCGACCTCGCGCTCGACGTTGCCGCGGCATCCGCTGCGGTGCTCACGGTCGCGAGTGCCGCCACCGCGATCTTCACCTTCCTCGTGGTCACGGGCGCGCCGTTCGAACTCAGCGAGGCGTTCGGGCAGGGGCTCGGCCAGTTCGTCACCGAGATCGAGCTCGGTCGCGCGTGGCTCACCACGACCCTCGTGGCCGCCGCGGTCACCGTGCTGTGCTTCGCGGTGCGCAACCACACCGCGCTCGTGTTCGTCTCGGTGCTCGCGGTCGTCCCGCTCGTGCCCATGGCGCAGCAGGGACACTCCGCCGGAGCGGCCGGGCACGACGCCGCGATCACCGCGCTCGGGCTGCACCTCGTGTTCGTCTCGGCATGGGTCGGCGGCCTCGTGACCATCGTGCTGCTGCGCCGCGAACTCGGCACCGAGCGCCTGCCCGTGGTGCTCGCGCGGTACTCGACGGTCGCGCTCATCTCGTTCATCGTCGTCGCCCTGTCGGGCTACACGAGCGCGGCCCTGCGGGTCGGCACGTGGGACGACCTCGGCAGCCCGTACGGCGTGCTCGTGGTCGTGAAGGTGGCGGCGCTCATCGCCATCGGCCTGTTCGGCGCCGTGCAGCGCCGGTTCCTGATCGGCCGGATGCTCCGGGGCGCGGGTCAGGGCACCTTCTGGATCCTCGTGGTCGCCGAGCTCGCCTTCATGGGACTCGCGTCGGGCGTCGCCGCCGCCCTCGCCCGCACGGCGACGCCGGTCGCCGAGGATCCCGGCTCGCTCGCCCGCACGCCCGCGGAGTTCCTCACGGGCGAGCCGCTTCCCCCGTGGCCCGACTGGTGGCGTTACGTCACCGAGTGGAAGCCCGATCTCATCTGGCTGCTGCTGTGCGGCTTCGGCATCTTCTTCTACGTCGCGGGCGTGCTGCGGCTGCGTCGCCGCGGCGACGCGTGGCCGGTCTACCGCACCGTGCTGTGGGTCGCCGGGCTGCTCGTGCTCGCCTACATCACCAACGGGGGGGTGAACGTCTACGAGGGCTACCTGTTCTCGGCGCACATGGGAGCCCACATGGCGCTCACCATGGCGGTGCCGGTGCTGCTCGTGCCCGGCGCCCCGGTGACGCTCGCGGCCCGGAGCATCCATCCACGGAAGGACGGATCGCGAGGCGGACGCGAGTGGATCCTGCTCGCCGTCCACTCGAAGTACGCGGCCGTCATCGCGAACCCCATCGTCGCTGCGGTGCTGTTCGCCAGCTCGCTCTGGATCTTCTACTACTCGCCGCTCTTCCGATGGACGATGTTCGACCACATCGGGCACGAGTGGATGATCGTGCACTTCCTCATCACCGGGTACCTGTTCGTGCAGTCGCTCATCGGCATCGACCCGGTGCCGTACCGGCTGCCGTTCCCCTTCCGCCTGGTGGTGCTGCTCGGCACCATGGCGCTGCACGCGTTCTTCGGGCTCGCGATCATGTCGGGTACCGGGCTCCTGCTCGCCGACTGGTACGGCGCGATGGGATGGGGCACCGACGCCCTCGCCGACCAGCAGGTCGGGGGCGGCATCGCGTGGTCGGTCGGCGAGATCCCGACCGTCGCCCTGGCGATCACGGTCGCGATGCAGTGGGCACGGAGCGACGAGAAGGAGTCGAAGCGCCTCGACCGCCACGCCGACCGCACCGGCGACGCGGAGCTCGAGGAGTACAACGCGCGGCTCGCCGCGATCGCCGAGCACGACCGCCAGGGCTCGTAGGGTTCCGATACGCCCGCGCTCCGAGCGGCGCCACGCGGCCGGCGACCCCGCCATTACGTGAGCTGGATCGCGATGCTCCCGTCGGGTCGGATGCTCGCCGTGAGCGACAGCTGGAACGGCTCGTCGATCTCGAGGGTCGAGAACTCCCCGTCGAAGAGCGACTGCACCTCCACCGAGATGTGAGCGACGCCCTCGGTGGGCGGCATCTCGAACGCGGTCTCCCCGGGCACGAGCGTGACCACGGGATTCGTCGCCATCGTCCATACGGGCTCGCTCACGACGCGGTCATCGATCTCGATGCCGAAGGGACATCCGGCCGGCTGCAGCACCGGCTGGCTGGTGCACTGCTGCAGGTAGTCGTCGACCTTGTTCTGCACCCGCTCGACGAACGTGGTGGTCGGCATGGAGTCGACGGTGACCGCCGTGCGTGCCGACGGCGGGACCGGGAGGGTGACGGGGACGGCCTCGAGGAGCGTCGACTGGTAGCCGAACTCGTAGACCGCCGGGGCGATCGCGAGGTACGGCGCGACCTGGGTGAAGGCCGTGAGCTCGTCGCCGGTCTTGTGGGCCCGAGTGTCGAGCTCGAGGGTGCCGACGGTGAAGATCGGGTGGTGCGCCGCCGTGACGTCGACGACCGCGAGGGGGCTGACCGCGAACTCCCATCGGCTGAGCAGGCCGTAGAGCGGCGGGAGCGGTCGCACGTCGAACGTGGTCTCGACGATGGTCGTGTCGAGGCGGTAGCTGGCGGTGACGGAATGGCTGCCGTCTGGATTCGCGACGTCGCTGAGGATGCGGACGTCTTCGGGGCCGGACTCGATGACGTCGGAGCGGAACATGGCCGTCGACACGTCGGCCGGCAGCCCCAGGGCCGCGAGCTCCTCCGTGTCGAGGGCCACGCCGGGCGTCGTCGAGGCGGTCGCGATGTCGTCGTCGGCGATCGCCGTGAGGTACCGCTCGACGAAGCTCGAGGAGCCGTAGATGGTCTGGTTCAGTCCGCCGAGGGCCGCCAGGAACGCCGCGACGAGGAGCGCGGCGAGCATCGCCCAGCCGGCCACCGACATGAGCGACAGCCGACCGTCGCGCACGCCAGGGCTCCCCACCCCGACAGTCTAGGCGGGCGGCAGCCGTCGCTCCCGGAGCACCTCCACAGACCGGCCGCCGCGGGGCGGATCCACAGGCGGGCTGCCGCTGGCGGAGGCCGCAGCCGGCGAGGTTACAGTGGGAGCACGCCCGCATGGGCGCCATGGCCGCGACGCCGACTCGCGGCATCCGACCGCCGCTCGAAAGCCTCCCCGTGCAGAACGTGACCCTCACCCGAGAACAGGCCGCAGTGTTCCAGGCCATCGAGGGCACGCGCGAGCACGTGTTCGTCACGGGCCGGGCCGGAACCGGCAAGTCGACACTGCTCAACCACCTCAACTGGCACACGCAGAAGCAGATCGTGATCTGCGCGCCGACCGGCGTGGCCGCGCTCAACGTCGGCGGGCAGACCATCCACTCGCTGTTCCGCCTGCCGATCGGGGTCATCGCCGACCAGGCGATCGACCAGAACGACGCCGTGCGGAAGATCCTGAACGCGATGGACACGCTCGTCATCGACGAGGTGTCGATGGTGAACGCCGACCTGATGGACGCCATGGACCGCTCGCTGCGGCAGGCCAGGCAACGGCCGCATGAGCCGTTCGGCGGCGTGCAGGTGGTGCTCTTCGGCGACCCCTACCAGCTCGCGCCCGTGCCGGGATCCGGCGACGAGCGCCGCTTCTTCGCCGACACGTACCCTTCGATGTGGTTCTTCGACGCGAAGGTCTGGCGGGAGGCCGACCTGCGCATCTACGAACTCGGCGAGATCCATCGCCAGCACGACGACGCGTTCAAGCACATGCTCAACGCGGTGCGGCATGGCTGGGTGACGGCCGAGATCGCGGGCGTGCTCAACGACGCGGGCGCGCGTCGTCCGCTGCCCGAGCAGGGCGCGATCACGCTCGCCACGACCAACGAGACCGTCAACCGCATCAACCGCACCCAGCTGCACCGGCTGCCCGGTCAGTCGCTCGCGAACGAGGCCGAGGTGAACGGCGACTTCGGCGGGCGCACGTTCCCCGCCGATGAGCTGCTCGAGCTGAAGCTCGGCGCTCAGGTGATGTTCCTCCGCAACGACACCGCCGTCCGCGGCGACGGCCCGCGATGGGTCAACGGCACGATCGGAACGGTGACCTCGCTCGCCCGCGAAGTGCGCGTCGAGATCGACGGTGAGGAGCACGAGGTCGAACCGGTCACGTGGGAGAAGTACAAGTACACGTGGGATCCCGCCCGCAAGACGCTCGAGCGGCAGATCGTCGCCGAGTTCACGCAGTTCCCGCTGCGGCTCGCGTGGGCGGTGACGATCCACAAGTCGCAGGGGGCCAGCTACGACGCCGCGATCGTCGACCTCGGCTCGCGCGTGTTCAGCCCGGGCCAGACCTACGTGGCGCTCTCGCGGCTGACGAGCCTCGAGGGCCTCTACCTCGCCCGCCCGTTGCGCCCGAGCGACATCATGGTCGACCGCGACGTCGAGCGCTTCATGTCCGGGGCGGTGCGCGAGATCGGGGCCGAAACTCCCGCGTGAGCCCGCGCGTGAGCCCCGGCGCCCCACGCGATGCCACGCCACCGGCCGCCGCGTACGGCGTCACCTCCTGTGCAGGTTAGAATCGCAGCGGACACACGGCTAGGGGGGCACGGTGGCTGATCGTCGGGGGAGGTCACGGAGGCGGGCAGGACTCGTCGCCGCGATGGCCGCGACTCTGGCTCTCTCGGGCTGCACGCCCGGCGTCATCGATCCTGCCGCCGGATTCGACCAGGCCGACACGGCGTTCGCCGAGGAGGTCGCGACCGGCATGCAGGCGGTGCTCGACCAGGCCGTCGAACTCAGCGGATCCAGCGGCGGCCTCGCCGGCGTGTGGGCCCCGTGGGCGGGCGAGTGGGTCGGGACATCCGGAACAGCATCGCACGACGAGGGCGCGGCCGAAGTGCAGGCCGACGACGCATTCCACCTGGCGACCGTCACCACCGAGATCACGTGCACGGTGCTGCTCGCACTCGCCGACGAGGGCGCGGTCTCGCTCGGCGACGACGTGGAGGAGTACGTCGACTGGATCCCACGCCTCGACGGCATCACGCTCGAGCAGCTCTGCCGGCACACCTCGGGCATCGCCGACTACTACCCGGGGCTCCGGAGCCACTTCGTGGCGAACCCCGAGCGCCCGTGGCCGCCGGCCGAGCTGCTGTCGAACGGGCTCGCGATCTCGAGGACCAGCGCGCCGGGGGAGCAGGTGCGGGAATCGCGCACCGGCATCCTGCTGCTGGCGTTGGCGCTCGAACGGAGCACCGGTCGCACCTGGTCGGAGCTCGCGTCGCAGTACGTCTTCGACCGGCTGGGCATGGACGCCACCTCGTTGCCCGAAGCCCAGGTCACCGAGTTCGAGGGAGCGATCGGCGCCTACTCGGCGCGCATCGGGCAGGACGGCTCGATCGACTGCGCGGTCATCGTCGACGACTCGGCGCAGTCGAGTTCGATGGGCGGCGCCGCCGCGGGGGCATTGTCGAACCTCGACGACACCCGCCGCTTCGCGCAGGCGTTCGCCACAGGTGCGCTGCTCTCCGAGAACACGGCCCGCGCGCAGTGGACCACGCTGCCGCTCGGGGGGACCGCGCCCGCGTGGCAGGCCGCGGGCATCGGCGGATTCCAGTACGGACCGATGCGCGGTACCGCGGGCGAGAGCACCGGGGCGCTCACGGCCGCGTTCACCGACCCCGAGAGCGGCCTCACGGTGGTCGTCGCCCTCAACAACTCCACGTCGGGGGCGGAGTTCGTGCGCGAGGTGGCCTTCGCACTCGCCTCGATCGGCTCGAAGGCCGAGCCGGCACCCGAGCGGGAGCGTCCCCTGGTGGAACTGCCCTGGTCGGTCGAGCAGGCGACCGCGAGGATGCAGGAACTGGCGAAGTGCCCGAGCACGCCTGAGGCGACGCCCGAGCCGGTTCCCTCGGGCTGAGCGGCCGACGGCGCGGGACGGAGGAGGTTCGAGTGGGCAGGTTGATCACGGGCGGCCTGATCTCGCTCGACGGCTGCATCGCCGACACGCGCGGCGACTTCAGCTGGGGTGCTCCGGATGCCGCGGTGCACGCGTTCGTGAACGACCTCGAGCGCTCGATCGGCACCTACCTCTACGGGCGACGGATGTTCGAGGTCATGCGGTACTGGGAGCACGCCCACGAGGAGCCCGGCCGATCGCCCGAGGAGCGGGAGTACACGTCGGTGTGGCAGACGGCCGACAAGGTGGTGTTCTCGACGACGCTCGATGAGACGGGCACGAAGCGCACGCGCCTCGAGCGGAGCTTCGATGCCGACGCGGTGCGCGACCTCGTGCAGAGCTCGACGCGGGACGTCTCCATCTCGGGTCCCGGCCTCGCGGCGCACGCGTTCCGGGCGGGACTCGTCGACGAGATCCGCCTGTTCGTGCACCCCGTGGTGGTGGGCGGCGGGACCCGGTTCCTGCCCGACGGCGTTCGGCTGTCGCTCGAGCTCCTCGAGGAGCGACGCTTCGACAGCGGGGTGGTGTTCTTGCGATATCGGGTCGGGTGATCCGCAGAAGGGGGAAGAATCCATGTGCAGGTGGCTGGCGTACCTGGGGGAGCCGTTGCGACCCTCGACCATCGTGCTCGACGCGAAGAACTCGATCGTCGCGCAATCGCTCGAGTCATCACTCGGCGCGGAGCCGGTGAACGGCGACGGCTTCGGGTTCGGGTGGTATCCGACCGACGCGCCGGCGGGAACGGAGCCGGCGCTGTTCCACAGCACGGAACCGGCCTGGAACGACCAGAACCTCCGCGAGCTCACGCGGGCGATCATGTCGCCGCTCTTCTTCACGCACGTGCGCGCCGCCACCGCACCGCCGATCCAGCAGACCAACTGCCACCCGTTCCGCTACGAGAACTGGATGTTCATGCACAACGGCGCCATCGCCGGGTGGCGGAAGGTGAAGCGCGACCTCACGCTCGCGATCGATCCGTCGCTGTATCCCAACGTCATGGGCACGACCGACTCGGAGGTGCTCTTCCACCTCGCGCTCACGCTCGGCCTCGCCGACGATCCGATCGCGGCCGTCGGCCGTGCGATCCGCGCCGTCGAGACCATCGGGCACGAGCACGATGTGCAGTTCCCGTGGCAGGGCACGATCGCGGTGTCCGACGGCGAGCGGGTGTGGGCGTTCCGGTACTCGTCGCAGGGGCGGACGCGTTCGCTCTTCCACTCCGCCGACATCCCGACGCTGCGGCAGATGTATCCCGATGTCGAACGCCTGAAGCAATTCGGCGACCAGGCGCGCCTCGTGGTCTCGGAACCGCTCTCCGACGTGCCGGGCGTCTTCGTCGAGGTGCCGGAGTCGACGGCGGCGATCCTCGAGCCCGACGGGTTCCGCCACCAGCCGTTCCTGGCGGACGACTGATCATGAGTATCCCGTTCGGGCCGGTGACGAGCCGCCACATCAACGAGCAGCCACGCGACGCGCCGCCGCCGACGGACTTCGCCGCGCGGGCCGAATGGGGCCGGGCGGCGCGACGGGCCGTGCCCAGGTCGTCCCATGCCGGCTGGCACGCACCTGACGGCCGGCCCGACCCGGTGGCACTCCTCGAGGAGCAGGCGGCGACCCGCGTCCCGGAACTCGTGCCGATCCGGCACGCCCGCATGCTCGCGTCGCCGTTCGCCTTCTACCGGGGCGCCGCCCTGCTCATGGCATCCGACCTCGCGGCGACGCCGATCTCCGGCCTCACCGTGCAACTCTGCGGCGACGCCCACCTCGCGAACTTCGGGCTGTTCGGCACCCCGGAACGGCGGCTGCTCTTCGACATCAACGACTTCGACGAGACCCTGCCGGGGCCATGGGAGTGGGACCTCAAGCGCCTCGTCGCGAGCTTCGAGGTGGCCGGTCGCCACCGCGGCTTCACCGATGCCGAACGCGAGGCGGTCGATCGGAACGTCGTGCGGGGATATCGGGAACGGATGACGCGGGCCGCCGAGTCCCGGGTGCTCGACGCCTGGTACGACCGCCTCGACGCCGATCAGGTGGCGGCGTGGGTGCGTGCCGAGCGGGACGCGCGTCGCGCGGCCGACCGCCAGGTGAAGCGCACCGACCGGATGATCGCGAAGGCACGGAGCCGCGACAGCATGCGCGCCTTCTCGAAGCTGGTGCGGAACGTCGACGGCAACCTGCGGATCGTCGCCGACCCGCCGCTCATCGTGCCCCTCGAGGACCTGCGCCCCGCAGGCCGCACCCACGAGGACGACATCGAGGCGATTCGAGGCATCCTCCGCGACTACCGGTCGACCCTCCCGGGAGCACGGCATCCGATCGCCGAGTTCAGCTACGTGCACATGGCCCGGAAGGTCGTGGGAGTCGGCAGCGTGGGCACCCGCGCATGGATCGTGCTGCTGCGCGGACGCGACGACGACGACCCGCTGCTGCTCCAGGCCAAGCAGGCCGAGGCCTCGGTGCTCGAGCGGTACCTGGCGCCGAGCGAGTACTCGCACCGCGGCGAGCGCGTGGTCCGCGGGCAGCGACTCATGCAGGCGGCGAGCGACCTCTTCCTGGGCTGGCAGCGCGTGGAGGGGCACGATGGCGTCGCCCGCGACTTCTACCTCCGACAGCTCAACGACTGGAAGGGCGGCGTCGATCCCGACGTCATGGTTCCGGCGGGGGCGAGGCTCTATGCACGGGTGTGCGGCGAGACCCTCGCGCGGGCGCATGCACGCTCGGGCGACCGAGTGGCGATCGCCGCGTATCTCGGGTCGAGCGACCGGTTCGATCGCGCGCTCGCCGAGTTCGCGTCCGACTACGCCGACCAGAACGAACGCGACTTCGCCGCCTTCGCCGACGCCGTGGCATCCGGTCGATTGGAGGCTGCGGAGCTCGCCTGACTCGCCTGACTCGTCAGCGGGCGCCCGGCCGCACGTTCGCCGCGGCCTGGCGCACGGTCTCGGCGATGCGCCGCTCGCGCGTCTCGGGGCGCTTCGCGAGGGCGATCCAGCCGAGCGCCATCTCGCGCGCCGACGGCGGGAACGCGTCCCAGTTCCCCCTGGCGACGGGGTCGGCGTCGAGCCGGGCCGCGAGTTCGGGCGGTTCGATGAGCCGCTCCGCGTCGTCGAGCACGTTCCACATGCCGTTCGCCTTCGCCGCCTCGACCGCGGCGCGGCCGGCCGGCTGCATGCGGCCCTCGGCCTCGAGGCGCTCGACCCGCTGCTTGTTGCTGCGCGCCCACACGCTCGACGGTCGTCGCGGTGCGAACCACTGCGCCCCTCGCTCGTCGTCGACCGTCTTCGCCTGGCCATCGATCCACCCCACCGCGAGCGCCTCGAGCACGGCGTCGTCGTAGCTGATGCGCGGGCGCCGCGTGTGCGTGCGCCACGACACCAGCCACACCCCCGTCGAGTCCGCATGATGCTCGGCCAGCCAGGCGTGCCACTCCTCGAGCGTCTCGAAGTGCAGGTGCTCGGCGTCGCTCAGGCGGCCCATGTCGTCAGGATAGCGAGCCGTGCGGAGCCGGAACCGCGACGTGTGGGCCGAAAGGCCCGAGCTCCTCGCGCATCCACGCGTAGCCTCCCCACAGACGTCGGCCAGCGGCATCCCGGCGAGGAGGAGAGCAGTTCGCCCATGTCGGCAACGAACGGGAAGAAGCGGATGACGGTCGCCCAGGCGACGTTCATCGGCGTCGGATCGATGGTCGGCGCGGGCATCTTCGCCCTGCTCGGCGCGGCCGGCGCCGTCGCGGGGTCGGCGGTCTGGCTGTCGTTCCTGATCGCCGGCGCGATCGCGGGCCTGCAGGGCTACTCGTTCGCGAAGCTCGGTGCCGCGTTCCCGTCGGGCGGCGGGCTGCTCGCCTTCATCGCCCGCGGCTTCGGGGAGGGGCACTTCGCGGGCATCGTGGCGTGGCTGTTCTATGTCACGGGCTCGATCGTGGCCGCGATGGTCGCGTCGTCGTTCGGGGGCTACGCGAGCTCGGTCTTCACGGGCGACGACGCGACCTGGGCGAAGATCTGGGCAGTCCTGCTCGTGCTCGTGATGACCGCGCTCAACGCGGTGGGCTCGAACGCGGTCGCCCGGGTGCAGTCCGTGATCGTGAAGATCGTGCTCGGCATCCTCACCGTGTTCGCCGTGGTCACCATCGCCAACTGGAACCCGGCCCTGCTCGATCCGGCCGGCTACCCCGGCGTGCGCGAGATCATCGCGAGCGTCGCCCTCACGTTCTTCGCGTTCCTCGGCTTCGGCGTCATCACGTTCACCGCGAAGGACCTCCCGAACCCGAAGCGCGAACTGCCCCGCGCCGTCTACCTCGCGCTCGCGATCGCCACGACCGTCTACGTCGCCGTCGCCCTCGGCGTCTTCGGCACGCTCACGGCCGAGCAGGTCGTCGACTACGGCACGACGGCGCTCGCCGAAGCGGCCCGTCCGGTGCTCGGCGACTGGGGCTACGTGCTCATGGTGATCACGGCGCTGTTCTCCACGGCGGGCGCGGTGAACGCGAGTCTCTACCCGTCGGTGGGAATGACGCAGCATCTCGCCTCGGTCGGCCAGTTCCCGCCCTTCTTCGGCCGATCGGTCGGCCGTGCACCGGTCGGCCTGCTCGGCGTTGCCGCGCTCACGATCCTCTTCGTGACGCTCTTCGACCTCAACAAGATCGCGTCGATCGGCAGCGCCGTCGCGCTCCTCGTGTTCTCGGCGGTGACGATCTCGCACTTCCGGCTCTACCGGAAGACGGGCGCGAGCCTCGTCGTGCTCATCGTCGCGCTCGTGGCGACCCTCGGCACCTTCGTGGTGTTCGTGACGACCACGCTCGTCAACGAACCTGCCACCGCGATCGCCCTGGTCGCGATCGTCGTGCTCGCCACCGTGGTCGACCTCGTGTGGAAGCGCATCCGCGGTCCTCGGCAGCCCGACGCGCCCGCGACGCCTCCCGTGCCCGAGGCGCCCGAGCAGCCGGCGGCCTGAGGATCGTGCGGATGCCGCGTGCGAGGTGTGCGTGACGCGCACATGACGGTGGGCGGATGCCGCCGCATCCGCCCACTCGATCGTTCACGGTCAGCCGCCGCGGGTCGCGCCGTAGCGCTGCAGGAACAGGGCCTCGCTCAGGGCGAGCCGCTCGATCTCGGTGGGGTCGACGCTCTCGTTCGGCGCATGGATGAGGGCGAGCGGCTCCTCGACGCCCATCAGGATGATCTCCGCGCCGGGGTAGGTGTCGGCGAAGACGTTGCAGAGCGGGATCGACCCGCCCTGGCCGAGCTTCGTCATCGGCGTCCCGTAGGCCTCCTGCATGGCCGCGGCCATTGCCTGGTACGCCGGCCCGTCGACGCGTGCCTCGAACGGCGAGCCCTCCGCCTCGAGTTCGACCTCGACGTGCACGCCCCAGGGAGCCGCGGCACGCAGGTGCGCCTCGAGCGCCGTGTGGGCCTCGCCGGGCTCCGTGCCCGGTGGGATCCGCAGGTTCAGCCTGGCCGCGGCGTGCGGCACGATCGCGGCGGTCGACCCGACGACGGGCGGGCAGTCGATGCCGAGCACCGTGACGGCCGGACGGGCCCAGAGCATGTCGGAGACGCTGCCGTCGCCGAGCAGGCCGACGCCGTCGAGGACGCCGGCATCCGAGCGGAACTGCTCCGGCGGATACGGCGCACCATCCCAGCCGCGGGACGCGTCGAGGCCCGTGATGGTCGTGTTGCCGGCCGAGTCGCGCAGCGACGCGAGGATCGCGATGAGCGCGGCGAGCGCGTCGGGAGCGGGGCCGCCGAACATGCCGGAGTGCACCTCCGAGGCGAGCGCCCGGACCCTCACGACCACATTGACCATGCCGCGCAGGGTCACCGTCGCAGCGGGCAGCCCGACCTCGGCGTTACCCGTGTCGCACACGAGGATGGCGTCGGCGCGAAGGAGGTCGGGGTTCGCGGCGACGAACGCCTCGAGCCCGCCGGTTCCCTGCTCCTCCGAACCCTCGACGACGAGCTTCAGGTTCACCGGCACGTCATCGCCGAGCGCCCGCAGCGCGAGCAGGTGCATGAGGATGTTGCCCTTGCAATCGGCGGCGCCGCGGCCGTACCAACGACCGTCGACCTCGGTGAGCTCGAACGGCGGCGTGCGCCAGGCGGACTCGTCGAGTGGCGGCTGCACGTCGTAGTGGGCGTAGAGCAGCACCGTCGCGGCATTCGGATCGGAGCCGGCCCGGGACCCGATGACGGCCTTGCTGCCGTCGGGCGTGGGCTCGAGCCGGGCGTCGGCGAATCCCAGCGCTGCGAACCGGTCGCGCACCCAGATCGCCGCCTTCTCACACTCTTCGGGCGGGAATTGGCGCGGGTCGGCGACGGATCGGAGGGCGACGAACTCGGCCAGTTCGGCCCGGGCCGGCGACATCGACTCGCCGACCCGGGAACGCAGGTCCACGATCATCCGCCGTTCGTGTCGACGGTCTCGAGGCTGTCGACGAACTCCTGGAAGTCCTCGAGCTCGTCGGGGCAGTAGACCTCGACGATCAGCAGCACGCCCTGCACCGCCCGGCTCTCGGCGATCACGGGGCGAATGCCGGGACCGCCCGCGCCGTTGGAGAGGAGGCTGAGCAGGGCCGCGCGGTTCAGCGCGCCGTTCGGATCCGCGCAGACCACGTCGCCGTCATCACCGAGGACGCGCGAGATCATCTCGACGGATGGCGTCGACTCCGCACCGGCATCCTCGAGCGCCTGGATCAGTTCCTGGGCTTTGTCCTCGGCCTCGGCCGTCTGCCTGGCCGACCGGAACATGATCAGGGCGATCACGGCGAGAACCACCAGCACGACCACGACCACGATGTAGAGCACCGATCGTTCGCGCTTGGGCTGTTGCTCCGTCTGGGTGCTCATGAGCCCGACACCTCCGTCTCCGTCGCCGTCGTCGCATCGGGCAGCTTCCACGAAGGCTTGCGGAACCTGTAGAACAGCCACGGCACGAGCAGGCCCAGCCCGAGTGCTCCGCCCGCGACGATCACGAAGTAGATCCACGGGTTGCCGCCGCCGAACTGCGACGGCGGGATGAATCCGACGAGCAGTGCCGCGAGCGAGGCGGCGAAGCCGACGCCGCAGAGGCCGATGAGCATC
This sequence comes from Agromyces sp. NSFZ, assembly GCF_056156205.1. Classification (NCBI taxonomy): domain Bacteria; kingdom Bacillati; phylum Actinomycetota; class Actinomycetes; order Micrococcales; family Microbacteriaceae; genus Agromyces; species Agromyces sp. NSFZ. Next base: position 4,186,568 of record NZ_CM149585.1, on the reverse strand, counting down.
GGCGCCCGGTAGCCGCGCGGGTGATCGGGATGGCTGCGTCGCAGCCGGATGGCCGCGACGAACATGAGCAGGTACATGATCAGGTACACCTGCGTGGTGATCACCGAGAAGATCCAGTACGCGCTCGAGACATCCGGGATCAGGGCATAGCCGAGGGCGATCACCGTGGTGACGAGGCCCTGCGTGACGAGCAGGTTCTGCTGCACGCCGTGCTTGTTCAGCCGCTGCAGGAAGGGAGGCAGATACCCCTCCTCCCGCGAGATCAGCAGCAGGCCCTTCGACGGCCCGGCGAGCCAGGTCAGCATGCCGCCGAGGGAGGCCGCCACCAGCGCGATGCCGATGATCGGCGTGAGCCACTGCCAGTTGAACACCGCGAGCACCGCGTCGAAGGCCTGCATGACGCCGGCGGTGAGCGAGAGCTCCTCGGCCGGGACGACCCAGCTGATGGCCAGTGCCGGGAGGATGAAGATGAGGAGCACGAGTCCCATCGCGAGGAACATCGACTTCGGGTACTCCTTGCCCGGGTTCTTCAGCGACGACACGTGCACGGCGTTCATCTCCATGCCGCTGTACGACAGGAAGTTGTTCACGATCAGCACGAGGCTCGCCAGGCCCGCCCACTGCGGCAGCAGGTTCTCCGCGGTCATCGGGGCGGCCGACGGGTTGCCCTGGCCGAGGAACGCGGCGCCGAGCAGGACCAGCAGTGCGCCCGGGATGAGCGTGCCGATGATCAGGCCGCCGCTCGCGAGGCCCGCGACGCCCTTGGTGCCGCGCGACGAGATGAACACGCCCGACCAGTAGCAGACCATGATCACGAGCGCCGTCCATACACCGTTGCTGGCGAGGTCGGGATTGATCACGTAGGCGAGGGTGGATGCCACGAACCCGAGCAGGCTCGGGTAGTAGAAGATCGTCATGGCGAACTGGCACCACACGGCGAGGAAGCCCATCGGCTTCGAGATGCCGGTCGACACCCACTTGTAGATGCCGCCCTCCCAGCCGGAGGCGAGCTCCGCCGAGACGAGCGAGGTCGGCAGCAGGAACACGATGGCCGGCACCAGATAGAGGAAGATCGCCGCCAGGCCGTAGACGGCCATGGTCGGTGCGGGCCGGAGGCTCGCGACCGAGGCGGTGGTCATGAGGGCCAGCGCCACCCACGAGATGTAGGTGATGGCGGGTGCCTTCGCGCGGGACATCCCCGCCGCCCGCGGCAGGTCGGCCGAGGCGTCTGCGGCGCTCATCGGAGCCTCGTGTGGACTCGCACGCACGGCGTCACGCCTCGCGCGCGGATGGATCCCGACATCAATGTCATGATGATCGCCCCCCAAGACGACTCCCCAACCGGACGAGAGCACCGTAGCGCCCGCGGACTCCTGTGCTTCGGGACTAAAGACCATCGAACACGCCGAGCCTCGGCGAGGCGCTTGTGCGGCGCACCCCGGATCTCGCGCGCCTCCTGCACCGACGCCGGCCCCCGCGCAACCCCCTTCGGCCGGACGGGCCCCCATGTCATCATGGGCATCCCGGCGGAGCGTCGCGCCTCGGACCGGGTGAGGAGGGTGCACGTGACCGAGACGGCGAAACGAGAAGGGCGCATGAGCCGGTTCCACGAGCGGTTCATGGTCGAGGAACGCGTGGTCGTGGGGTCCGGCAAGCGGAACCTCTACATCGTGGCGGGCGTCCTGTTCGTCGTGGGTCTCACCGGCTTCTTCATCACGCTCGACTCGATCCTCGAGGCCGACGACCTGTCGTTCATCGACGCGCCGGTCGAGCGCTGGCTCGAGTCGGGTCGCGACGAGTGGTTGACCACGCTCATGATCGTGCTGTCGATCGTCTTCGGTCCGATCGCGATGCCGATCATCATCCTCGTGACGACGGTGACCTGGGGCCTGCTCGCGAAGCACGCATGGCGGCCGATCCTGCTCGCGGGCGGCATGATCCTCGGCGTGATCCTCGTGCAGCTCCTCGCCCCGATCATCGCGCGGGACCGTCCGCCGGCCGAGGAGATGATGATCGGATACGACCCGACCTCCTCGTTCCCGTCCGGGCACGTGATGGGCGTCGCCGACTTCCTCTTCATCGGCACGTATCTCGTGTTCTCCCGTCACCGGCGGCCCGTGATCACCACTCTCGCGTTCATTGCGGCATCCGTCATCGTCCTGCTGACCGCCGCATGCCGTATCTACCTCGGCTACCACTGGGCGACCGATGCGGTGGGATCGATCTTCCTCTCGCTCGTGGTGCTCGGCATCGTGATCGCCGTCGACACGTGGCGCACCGTGCGCACCGGCACGCCCGAGGAAGCGGCCGCGGTGGAGTCGGGCGACGAGACGATCGGATCGGAGGGGCGGACGACATGAGCACCGACGAGTCGACGCCGCGGCAGGAGGCGGGTACGCCGCAGACGCATCAGGCACCGGCGCCGGTGCGGGTCAGCCGCCGCCACTGGGTGTGGACCGGCACGATCGCGCTGGCCGTCGTCGTCGCCGTCGGCGTGGTGATCGTCATCAACCAGGCGCGTGAGCCCTTCGAGTTCGAATCCGCCCTGATGGGCGCCGTCGCGGATGCCCGCACCCCGGTGGTCACCTCGGTGGCGCTCGCGCTCGACTGGCTCGGCAGTGGCCTCGTCTCGAGCTTCGTCGTGCCCGCGATCGTCGTGCTCGGGCTGCTCGTCTTCCGCCGGCCGTGGGCGGCGGGGTTCTTCGTCGCCGCGATCCTGGCGAGCGGGCTGGCGACGCAGGCCGTCAAGGTGCTCGTCGGCCGAGTGCGTCCCGAGGACATCCTGGTGCATCCCGACTTCGGGTCGTTCCCGTCGGGCCACGCGTCGAACGCGGCCGTGATCGCGATGGCGCTCGGCCTGATCTTCCTCCGCACGTGGGTCTGGGTCGCCGGCGCGGTGTACACCCTGCTGATGATGGGGAGCCGCATGTACCTCGGCGCGCACTGGGTCTCCGACGTGGTCGGCGGCATGCTCCTCGGCGCGGGCGCCGCGCTGATCGTGTGGGCGGCGCTGTTCGCCGAGCGGCTCTACCGCGAGAACCGGATGCCCCACCCGCCGATCTGGCAGAGGCTGGAGCAGCACCCCCGCGCGCAGGGCGCCTGACGCCCGAAGTGGGGTGACGGGTCTCCCGGCCCGTTCGCGCTCGACGCCTGGGTGCGCGACCTCGAGACCGTGGTCGACGACCTCGGGCTGGAGCGGTTCCCGCTGTTGGGGATATCGCAGGGCGGGCCGATCGCCATCACGTACGCGGCGCGGCATCCGGAGCGCGTGAGCCACGTCGTCGTGTTCGGCACCTGCGCGCGGGCGACGTGGGCGAGGGCGAACGAGACCGAGCGTCGCGAGCTGGCCGCGCTCGGGGAGCTGATCCAGGTGTCGTGGGGCAGCGAGGAGTCGGGCTTCCGTCGGGTGTACGACGCCCGGTTCCTTCCCGACGGTCCGCTCGAGGCGTGTCCCCGCGTGCAGGATGCGGGCCGTTGGTCCCGCGTGAGCGCCTCCGCCTGGTGCAGAGTCGGATGATCATCCCACGGGGAGGGAACCCATATGCAGGCAAAACCGGCCGAACCGGCCATCGAGGCGGCCCACCGGGCAGCGCTGGAGTCGCTGCCGTTCGGCGACGACGCGGACTTCGCCGACGCGGACCGTGGCTTCCTCGGCGCGCTGGAGCCCGGGGTGGTGAAGGCCGCCGACGGACGCGTCGTGTGGGACGGCGACAGCTACTCGTTCCTCGACGGCGAAGCGCCGACCACGGTGCATCCGAGCCTCTGGCGGCAGTCGCAGCTCGTTGCGAGACAGGGGCTCTTCGAGGTGGTCCCCGGCATCTACCAGGTGCGCGGACTCGACCTGTCGAACGTCACGTTCGTCGAGGGCGACTCCGGGGTGATCGTCATCGACCCGCTCATCTCGACGCAGACCGCGGCCGCGGCGCTCGGCCTCTACCGGACCCACCGGGGCGACCGTCCAGTGGTCGCCGTGATCTACACGCACAGCCACATCGACCACTTCGGCGGGGTCCTCGGCGTGACGACACAGGCCGACGTCGACGCCGGGCGGGTCGTCGTGATCGCGCCGGAGGGGTTCCTCACGCACGCGGTGCAGGAGAACGTGTACGCGGGCACGGCGATGACGCGGCGATCCGGCTATATGTACGGAGCCGTCCTCGAGCGCGGACCCCGATCGCAGGTGGGTGCCGGCCTCGGACAGACGACGTCGACCGGCGACGTCGGACTCGTCGTGCCGACGCTCGACATCAGGGCGACCGGGGAGACCCACATCGTCGACGGGGTGGAGATCGAGTTCCAGCTGGCCCCGGGATCGGAGGCGCCGGCCGAGATGCACTTCTACTTCCCGCGGTTCCGTGCGCTCTGCATGGCCGAGAACGCCACCCACACCCTGCACAACCTCGTCACACTGCGCGGCGCCCTGGTGCGCGACGCGCACGTCTGGTCGGGGTACCTCACCGAGGCGATCGAGCGATTCGCCGACCGCACCGACACGGTCTTCGCCTCGCACCACTGGCCGACCTGGGGCCGCGAGAAGGTCGCGGAGTTCCTCGCGACCCAACGCGACCTCTATGCGTACCTCCACGACCAGACGCTGCGGCTCCTCAACAAGGGCCACACCGGCACCGAGATCGCCGAGATGATCGAGCTGCCCCCGGTGCTCGAACGCGCATGGAACGCGCGGGGCTACTACGGCTCGGTGAGTCACGACGTGAAGGCGATCTACCAGCGCTACATGGGCTGGTTCGACGGCAATCCGGCCAGGCTCTGGGCCCACACGCCGACGCAACTCGCGATGCGCTACGTCGACGCCATCGGCGGCATCGATCGTGTGGTCGAGGTCGCCCGTGCCGCGTTCGAGGCCGGCGACTACCGCTGGGCCGCGACGCTGCTCGACCACGCGGTGTTCGTCGACGAGCGGCACGCGGACGCCCGTGAGCTCTACGCCGACACCCTCGAACAGCTGGCATACGGCTCCGAGAACGGCACCTGGCGGAACTTCTTCCTCTCGGGGGCGACCGAGTTGCGCCTCGGCAACTTCGGCACGCCGACCGGGACGAACTCGTCGGCCATCCTCGTGCAGCTCAGCCCCGAGCAGCTCTTCGACTCGATCGCGATCTCGGTCGACGGGCCGGCCGCATGGGATCTCCGGCTCGCGCTCGACTTCACCTTCACCGACCTCGAGTCGAACTACCGCCTGACGTTGCGCAACGGCGTGCTCGTCTACGTCGAGCGGGCAGCGGATGCCGCATCCGCCGACCTCACGGTCACCACCACGAAACGGCGACTCATCGCCCTCCTCGGCGGCGACACCACCTCGCCGGGGTTGGAGCTCAGCGGCGACGCGTCGGCGCTGCAGACCATGGTCGGCGTCCTCGACACGGGCGACCCGTCGTTCGATATCATCACGCCGTGAGGCCGGGCGACATGGGCGATGTGAACGGGGGCGAGGCGAACGGGGGCGACGTGATCGGTCGCGCTGACATCAAGCGCCGCCGTCTCGCGGCCGCGGAGGAGTTGTCGATGCTCCTCGGCGACACCTCGGCATGCGCCATCGCCAAGGACGGCCGCTCGTATCCCGCCGGCAAGTTCCACGAGGGGCGCATCGCGGCGCTGGGCGAGCTGCTGCGCCGGATCGACGCGGACTCGAGCCCGGAGGAGATCACCGATGCCGCGGCGGGACTGCGGGCGGACTGGGAGCAGCGGCCCATTCCCGGGGGCGGCGAGAGCCGCGACTGGCAGAGCTACCGGGCCGGCGGGGTGCAGGCGCTCGCGGAGCTCGCCGTCAGCGGCGAGTGACGGGGAACAGCGGCGGGCACGTGGTGCAGGTGATGCCCTCGGCCGACTCGCCGCCGGCCTCGAGACGCCGCCGTTCGGCGATCATGCGGCGCTCGCGGGACATCCGGTCGACGAGCCCGTAGACCAGCACGGCGAGCGCCGCGAGTGCGACGACGGGCCGCACGAGCGGGTCGATCATCGGCACGGCGGTGACCTGCTCGGTCGCGAGCGACAGCCCCACGAACCCGAGCACGGGCCAGCGCAGGTCGCAGACGACGGGTTCGGCGCCGACCGGCGCTCCGCGGAAGGTGGCGACGACGAGTCCGAACACCGCCGCGCCGGCCGCGATGATCACCCACGTCCACCACGGCACGGTCGCGGCCGAGGTCGTGAGACCTCCGGTCACGACGAGCAGCGCGGCCGCTCCGAACCCCGCTCCGACCGCGATCCACCCGCGCGAGGGAGGCCAGGACCGCAGCTCGGCGAGCGGCACGCGGACCATTCGACTCACTTGACGATCGGGATCCCGGTCGCGCTCGACGCGGCGTCGACCCCGCCGGCGTTCACGAGCGACGTGAACCCGAGGGTCTCCATGCGGTCGATCGCGGCGGCCGAGCGGTTGCCCGATCGGCAATAGACGACGTACTCGCCATCGGTGGGCAGCTGCGAGACGAGGGAGTCGAACTCGGGCGACTGCACGTCGAGGTTCACGGCGCCGTCGAGGTGGCCCTCGGCGTACTCGGCGGGCGTGCGCACGTCGATGACGACGGTATCGGCCGTCACCTCGATCGACTCAGTCGTGGGGGCACAGGCCGCGACGCCGAAGACGACGGCGAAGGCCACGGCGAGGGGGGCGAGCAGGCGGGAGAGGAGCTTCATGAGCGGGGATTCCTTGCATGCGGGGTTCAGGACGACGCATCCACGATAACAGAAATACCCCGGGGGTATTTTCAAAGGATCATCGCTGAGACGCCGGCGCGCCTCAGCGATGGAAGATCGCTCCCGATCGCAGGCGCACCAGCGTCACGACGGTCGCCGCCGCGAAGGCGACGATGAGCACGATCCAGAGCACGGCGCCCGCGACGCCGAGCCATGCCAGCTCCCAGTGCCGGGCGAGCTCCACGGTGAGGGCGATCGCGACGATCAGGGCGAGCGCGAGCGTCACCGCGCCCACGACGTTGTCGACGCCGGTGCCTGGCCACGGGTCGAGGAGCGAGACGAGCGTGACGCCGCTCGACGTCATCGCGACCGCTCCCCACGCGGGATGGAAGGTGGCGACGCGGGACGTGGTCATGTCCCCAGTATCGTCGGCGCGCCGGAATCGCAGTGTGAGGTGGCTCACGGTCGCGACGACGCCCGTCGTAGGATGACGCCAAGTCCGCTCGACCGCTTGGGGGAGGCGAGATGTCCGGCGTGGCCGCCGATGCACGTGAACCGTCCATGCCGCCGCTCGCACTGCTGCAGCGCCGGCACCGGAACCGCCTGCGCCTCGCCGACCTCCTCGAGGGCCTCGCGTGGTTCTCGACCGTCGTGGTGTTGGCCCTCTTCCTCGCCGACGGCGGAGCCACGTACTTCACCCACCTGCGCGATGTGCCCACCGGCCTCGGCATCGTCGCCGGGCTCGTCGGCGGCAACGTCGTGTTCATCATGCTCCTGCTGGTCGCTCGGATCCCGCTGCTCGACCGGGCCTTCGGCACCGACCGTACGCTGGCCGCGCACCGCTGGCTCGGCAAGCCCGCCCTGTATCTCCTCCTCGCGCACGCGCTCCTCCTGATGTGGGGATACGGCCTGGCCCTCGGCCGCGACCCCATCGCCCAGGGCGTGTCCATGCTCACGTCGATGCAGGATCTGCCCCAGGCGTTCGCCGCGCTCGCCGGCTTCATCCTCGTCGTCGCGACGTCGATCGCCATCGTGCGCCGCGTGGTGACGCACGAGTTCTGGTACCTGGTGCACCTCGTGACCTACGCCGCGGTGCTCCTCGCCCTGCCGCACCAGTTCTCGCAGGGCGGGTTGTTCGCCGAGGGCACGTGGGCGAGGGGGTACTGGCTCGCGGTCACATTCGGCGTGCTCGGGGCCATCCTGATCTTCCGCATCATGCTTCCGCTCGCCCGCAATGCGCGGTACCGGTTGCAAGTGGTGGAGGTGGTCCACGAGGCGCCGGGCGTGGCATCCGTCATCATGACCGGCCACGACCTCGACCACCTGCATGGTCTCGGCGGACAGTACTTCATCTGGCGGTTCTGGTCGCCAGGGCTGCGCTGGGAGGGGCATCCGTACTCGCTCTCGGCGGCCCCCGACGGGCGGAACCTTCGCATCACGGTGCGCGACCTCGGCGACGACAGCCGACGCGTGCTCACCATGAAGCCGGGGACTCCCGTGTTCTTCGAGGGGCCGTACGGGCTCTTCACGACCGCGACCCGCACCAGCCCCGATGCCGTGCTGCTCGGAGCCGGCATCGGCATCACCCCGATCCGCGCAATCGCCGATGGCATGGTGACGAGGGCGCGCAGGGTGACGGTGATCCTCAGGGCGAACGAGGACAGCCAGCTCTACCTCCGGCGAGAATTCGAGGCGATGCGAGCGCACCCGTCGGTTCGCCTGCTCGAGATCGTCGGCCCGCCGGCGACGCGCGTGCGCACGTGGCTTCCCGATGGGTTGGCCGACGAATCGCTCGCGACGCTCGTGCCCGATCTCGCCGCGGCCGACGTGTACGTCTGCGGGCCGGCGGTCTGGGCGGAGCTCGTGATCGCCGACGCTCGTTCCGCGGGGCTTCGGCGACGGCAGATACACACCGAGAGGTTCAACTGGTGATGCGACGATCGAGTGCCGTGATCCTCGTCTCCGCTTCGACCGTGACGCTCGGTGCCGGATGGCTCGTGGGCGCGGGTCTCCTGGCTCCCGCCGAGGTTGCGCCGACGGCGGCGCCGCCGACGGTTCCGCAGCCGACGGGCGGGGCGACCGGCGAGGCGACGGATGCCCCGACCGCCGCGCCAGGTCCGGTGACGATCGACGGGGCGGTCATCGAGACGAAGTACGGCGCAGTCCAGGTGCAGGTCGTCATCGACGGTGACGCGATCGCCGAGGTCATCGCACTGAAGCTCACGGATTCGAGCGAGACGTCGGTGGAGGTGAGCGCCCGCGCCGCGCCGATCCTGCGCGAGGAGATCCTCGCGGCGCAGTCGACCGCGGTCGAGAACGTGACGGGTGCCACGTTCACCTCTGAGGCCTATCGCACGTCGGTGCAATCCGCCCTCGACGCGGCCGGGTTCACGGGGTAGCCGGCGATGGGCGTGCACACCTTCGTCGCCATGGGCACCACCGTGAGCGTCCGAGTCGTCGAGCAGGCGGATGCCCCGGCCGCTCGTGACCGCCTCGATGACGCGGTCGCCGGGGCTCGCCACGTCTTCGACGCCCTCGAGCGCACCTTCAGCCTGTACCGGCGCGATTCGGAGCTCTCGCGCATCGCACGCGGCGAGGTTCGGCTGGCTGAAGCGAGCCGCGGGGTACGTGAGGTGTATGCGGCGGCGGTCGGTTGGCGTGATCGCACCGGGGGCGCCTTCACCCCGCACCGGCCCGACGGCGTCGTCGACCTCTCGGGCGTCGTGAAGGCCGAGGCGATCGCGGCGGCGGGAGAGGTGCTGCGGTCGGCCGGGTTCGACGCGTACAGCGTGAACGCGGGCGGGGACGTGCTCACGGCAGGAGTGCCACGGCGGGGGTTCTGGGCGACCGGCGTCGTCGATCCCGCCGATCGCGTGCGCCTGCTGACGAACGTGCGCTGCGACCCCGACCTGCCTGCCGTGGCCACGTCGGGAACGAGCGAGCGCGGCGCGCACATCTGGAGCACGCCGCCGCACGCTCACACGGACCCGCACGACGTGATCACGCAGGCGACCGTGCTCGCGCCGCACATCGTCACCGCCGATGTGCTGGCGACCGCGATCGTGGCCGGAGGACGGGCGACCCTCGACTCGGTCACCGAGGAGCACCCGGTCGGCGTCCTCGCCGCGTTCGCGGATGGAACGCTCGCCGCGAACCTGCGCTGCCGGGAACGGATCGTGCGATGATCGAGGGCACGTCGGCGGGCCGAGTGCTCGCGGTGAGTGCGCTGGTGACGGATGCCTCGGGCCGCATCCTGCTCGTGCAGCGGTCGAGGCCTCCCGAGGCGGGCCGATGGACCCTGCCCGGCGGCCGCGTCGAGCCCGGTGAGCGCCTCGAGGATGCCGCCGCACGCGAAGTGCTCGAGGAGACCGGCCTGCGGGTGCGGGTCGCCTCGCCGGCCGTCGTCATGGAGCGCGCCGCACCCGACGGCGGCGTCTTCGAGATCCACAGCTTCGTCGCCGAGTACGGCGGCGGCGTACCGGTCGCGGCCGACGATGCCGACGCGGTGCGCTGGGCCGCACCCGATGAACTGGCGACGCTCGAGCTCACTCGCGGCCTGCGGGAACTCCTCGCCCGCCGGCGGTCGGAATAGGCTCGGAATAAATACCCAGGGGGTATTGCTACACTCGGTACGAGGGTCGAATCCCGACCCACCGAACCATCAAGAGGCAGAGCAATGGCAACCACCAACCTGACGGTCGAGTCCTTCGGGAAGACGATCGCCGACAACGACATCGTCTTCGTGGACTTCTGGGCTGCGTGGTGCGGTCCGTGTCGCATGTTCGCACCCGTCTTCGAGGCCGCTTCCGAGCAGTACCCCGACATCGTGTTCGGCAAGGTCGACACCGAGGTCGAGCAGCAGCTCGCCGCGGCCGCGAACATCACGTCCATCCCGACGCTGATGGCCTTCCGCGACCAGATCCTCGTCTTCTCCCAGCCCGGCGCGCTCGGCGCCGCGCAGTTCGAGCAGCTCATCACCGCGGTGAAGGGCCTCGACATGGACGAGGTGCGCAAGACCCTCGACGCACAGGACGCCGCAGCCGCCACCGCGTGACATCCGTCGCCGCGCCGATGCGCACGCACGGCGCGGCATCGCCGCCGTCCTGTGCGGCGACCTCGCGATCCGCGATGATGGAGCGCGAGGAGTGACATGGTCGCGAAGGGTTGGAGGCGGTGGCTGCCGCCCGGCGTCGAGACGGCGTTGCACTACCGGCGCGACTGGCTCTGGCCCGACCTGCGGGCCGGGGTCGTCGTCACGGCGCTCCTCATCCCCGCCGGAATGGGCTACGCCCAAGTGGCGGGCCTTCCGCCCGAGACGGGCCTCTACGCGACCATCGTGCCCTTGCTGGCGTACGCGGTGTTCGGCCCGAGCCGCATCCTCGTGCTGGGCCCGGATTCGGCGCTCGCGCCGATCATCGCCGCGGCGATCCTTCCGCTCGCGCTCGGCGACGACGAACGGGTCGTCGCGCTCGCCGGGCTGCTGGCCATCATGGTGGGCGCGATCCTGCTGCTCGGCGGCATCCTGCGCCTGGGCTTCGTGACCGACCTCATCTCGAAGCCGATCAGGGTCGGCTACCTGAACGCCGTCGCCGTGCTCGTGATCACCTCGCAGGTGCCGAAGCTGCTCGGGTTCTCGATCGACTCGGCTTCGCTGTTCCGCGACGTCGTCTCGATCGTCGAGGGCATCGCGCGCGGCGGAGTCCAGCCGATCGCGCTCGCCTTCGGCGTCGGCTCGCTGGCCGTGATCGTGCTGCTCACGTGGCTCCGGTCCCCGGTGCCGGGGGTCCTCGTCACCGTGATCGCGGCGACCGCGCTCACGGCCATCCTCGGCGTCTCGGGAGCGCTGCCCGTGGTGGGCGCACTGCCGCAGGGGCTTCCGGCACCCGCCCTCGGCGGCCTGGAGTGGGCGGATGTCGCAGCGCTCGCCCTGCCCGCGGCCGGCATCGCCCTCGTGGCCTTCACCGACACGGCCGTGCTCTCCCGCACGTTCGCGGCGAGGCGCGGCGAGACCGTGAGCGGCAGCGGCGAGATGGCGGCGATCGGCGTCGCGAACATCGCGGGCGGTATGTTCGGCGGATTCCCGATCTCGGCGTCCGCGTCGCGCACGCCCGTGGCGGAGCAAGCAGGCTCGAAGTCGCAGCTCACCGGGGTGGTGGGTGCGGTGCTCATCGTCGCGTTCATGCTGCTCGTACCCGGCCTCACCGAGTACCTGCCCGCCGCCACGCTCGCCGCGGTCGTCATCGCCGCCGCGGCCCGTCTCATCGACGTGCGCGGGTTCATCCGCCTCATGCGCATGGACCGGATGGACGCCCTGCTCTCGGCGGCGGCGTTCCTCGGCGTGCTCGTCTTCGGCGTGCTCGAGGGCATCGGCGTCACCATCGCCCTGTCGCTGCTCGCGTTCGTGATCCACTCGTGGAGCCCCTACCGCGCCGAGCTCGGACGGGTGACCGGTCTGCGTGGTTACCACGATCTCTCGCGATATCCCGAGGGCGAACGGATTCCCGGAGTGCTCATCCTACGCTTCGACGCGCCGCTGTTCTTCGCCAACGGCGGCATCTTCGAGGACTTCGTGCGCACGCGCGTGCGCGACGCCGGGCCCGGCATCCACACCGTCATCCTCGCCGCGGAGCCGATCACCGACGTCGACACGACCGCCATCGACGAGCTCGTGGAACTCGACGACTTCCTCCGGTCGCACGGCATCACGCTCGTGCTCGCCGAGATGAAGGACCCCGTCATCGACGTGCTGAGGGCCTACGGCCTCGAAGATCGCTTCCCGCCCGAGCGGTTCGCGCCGACGGTCGGCGCCGCCGTCGACGACGTGACGGGCACCCTCCGCCGCGACCTCGAGGGCACCAAGTGGGATCAGGACGCGGAGGAGTAGTGGGGGCCAAGGTCCCGGGTGGTCCGCACCGCCGCCGATAGTCTGCAGCCGGAGGTGACCCGATGGACGAGGTCAACCCGACGCCCGATCCCGCTCGCCCCGCGATGCCGGTGACGCGCCGGAACGCGCTGATCCTGGGTGGGGTCGGTGTGGGTGCGGCCGCGCTCGCCGGGGCCGGCCTCCTGCTGTGGGGTCGAGGGCAGGGTGAGCCGGTGCCGTCTCCGACGACGGAGCGGCCCGACACGACCGCGTCGCCCACTGCCTCGCCGCCACCGGTCGACCTCGGGACGCTCGCCGAGCCCGAAGTGCTCCAGAGCTCCGACGGCAGACTCGAGCTCACCCTCACCGCGGCGTTGACTGACGTCGTCGTGGCGGGTCGGCAGGTGCGGGCGCTGACCTTCAACGGCACCATTCCCGGCCCGACCCTGCGGGTGCGACCGGGCGACCGGATCTCGCTCGCCTTCCGCAGCGAGCTGGATGCGCCGACCAACCTGCACACGCACGGCCTCGTCGTCTCGCCCGAGGGCAACAGCGACAACGTCTTCGTGCGGATCGAGCCAGGGGCCGCCTTCGACTACGAGTACGTGCTCGGCGGCGACCACCCACCCGGCGTGTTCTGGTACCACCCGCACGATCACGGCACCACGGCCGAGCAGTTGTTCGCCGGCCTGTACGGCGCGATCATCGTCGACGATGAGGACCCGGTCCCGGCCACCCGCGAGCGTCTCCTCGTCATCCACGACATCGGGTTCGACGGCGACGTCGTGCACGTGGCATCCGCTGCCGAGCGCACGCTGGGTCGCGAGGGAGATGTCATCACGGTCAACGGACAGCTCGGCGCCACGGTGGTCGCCAGGCCGGGGGAGCGGGAACGCTGGCGCATCGTGAATGCGTGCCCGTCGCGATTCCTCCGGTTGCGGCTCGACGGTCAGCGCATGCAACTGCTCGGCGTCGACGCCGGTCGGTACGCGGTGCCCCGCGACGTCGAGGAGTTCGTGCTCGCCCCGGGGAACCGCGCCGACCTCATGGTGACCGCTGTGGAGGGGGCGAGCGTGCTGCAGACCCTGCCCTTCGACCGGGGCGGCATGGGTGCGTTCGGAAGTCCGCCGAGCGCGACGACGGGCGCCGACCTGCTCACGATGACCGTGGCGGGCGCGGAGGTGACGGCCCCCGAGCTCACCGTGCCCCTGCCGACCACGAGAGACCTCCGCGGCGAGCAGATGACGGGAACGCGCACCATCACCCTCGCGATGGGCCCGGGCGCCGGAGGCATCCGATTCGCGATCGACGGCCGTGAGTTCGATCACGAGCGCATCGACACCGAGGTCGCCCACGGCGCCCTCGAGGAGTGGACGATCGTGAACCAGAGCCCCATGGATCATCCGTTCCACCTGCACGTCTGGCCGATGCAACTCCTCCAGGTCGCCGGCCGGCCCGTCGAGGGCATCGACTGGCGCGACGTGGTGGAGGTGCCCGCGAGGAGCCGCACCGTGGTGCGTATCGCGTTCGAGGGCATCACCGGCAAGACGGTCTATCACTGCCACATCCTCGATCACGAGGACCTCGGCATGATGGGGACGATCCGCACGGCGTGACCGCCCCTTCCTTCGCATACCCTGAGGGTATTTTGACAATACCCCCGGGGTATCCGTACGATGGACGCATGACCCAGAAGCGCTACCTCATCATCGGCGGAGTCGCCGGCGGCATGTCCGCCGCCACCCGCCTGCGCCGGCTCGATGAGGGCGCCCACATCACGGTAGTCGAGCGCGGCGGCCACGTCTCGTTCGCGAACTGCGGCCTTCCCTACTACCTCGGCGGCGTCATCGAGGAGCGCGAGAGCCTGCTCCTGCAGACGCCGGCTTCGTTGCACAGCCGCTTCAACCTCGACGTGCGCGTGCGCACCGAGGCCGTCGCCATCGACCGCGACGCGAAGACCGTGCACGTCCGCGACCTCACCAGCGGCGCGGAGACCCACGAGCGGTACGACGCACTCGTGCTCTCGCCCGGCGCCACGCCGGTGCGACCGCCGCTCCCCGGCGGCGAGCGCATGCTCACGCTCCGCGACATCGACGACGTCGACGCCGCGATGGCCGAGCTCACCATCGCGCCGAACAGCGCGCTCGTCATCGGCGCCGGCTTCATCGGACTCGAGATGGTCGAGAACCTCGTGCACCGCGGCCTCGCCGTGACGCTCGTCGAGCTCGGCGACCAGGTGCTGCCGCCCCTCGACCCCGAGATGGCCGGCCCCGTCGCCGACCGACTCCTCGCCGCCGGAGTCGACATCCGCCTGGGCACGCAGGTGACCGAACTCGGTCCCGACACCGCGATCCTCTCCGACGGCTCCGTCGTTTCCGCCGAGTTCGTGCTCGCCTCGATCGGCGTGCGTCCCGACACCTCCCTCGCCGCAGCCGCCGGCCTCGAGATCGGCGAGCGCGGCGGCATCCGGGTCGACGACCAGCTGCGCACGAGCGACCCGCACATCTTCGCCATCGGCGACGCCGTCGAGAAGACCGACGCGATCTCGGGCGAGCAGCGCCTCGTCGCGCTCGCCGGCCTCGCGAACCGCCACGGTCGCCTCGCGGCCGACGCCATCACCGGCAAGCGGATCCACGTGCGCGACGCGCTCGGCACGGCGGTCGTCGGCGTGATGGGGCTCACCATCGCGGCCACCGGCTGGAACGAGAAGCTGCTGCGCCGCACCGGTCGCGACATCCGCGTCTTCCACACCCACCCCGCCTCGCACACCGGCTACTACCCCGGTGCCGAGTCGATGTCGCTCAAGCTCGTGGTGGATGCCGCGACCGACGAGATCCTCGGCGCACAGGGCGTCGGGGGCGACGGCGTCGACAAGCGCATCGACGTGATCGCCACGGCCATGACCGGCGGCATCACGGCGTCGGAGCTCGCCGACCTGGAGCTGGCGTATGCGCCGCAGTTCTCCTCGGCGAAGGACCCGGTCAATATGCTCGGCTACGTCGCGCTCAACGCGGCCGAGGGCCTCACGCCCTCGATCCAGTGGCACGAGCTCGAGGCCGAGCTCGACGCCGGCGCGACCCTCGTCGACGTGCGCACCCGCGGCGAGGTCGCGGACGGCGCGATCCCCGGGTCGATCAACATCCCGCTCGATGAGATCCGGTCTCGCCAGAGCGAACTGCCCGAAGGTCGCCTCATCGTGCACTGCAAGGTCGGCCAGCGCGGCCACACCGCCGTGCGACTGCTCGCGCAGCTCGGCCGCGAGGCCGTGAACCTCGACGGCGGCTACCTGACCTGGAGCGCCGGCACGCAGGCGCGTTCGGCGGTTCCCGAGCTCGTCACCTAGACCGTATCCACCCATCACCCACCCACCAACACACCGAGGAGAACCCATCATGTGCAGCCCCGTTCCTTGCACCTGCGGAAAGACCACCTGGGCCGGTTGCGGCCAGCACGTGGACAGCGTGAAGGACTACGTCCCCGCCGCGGAATGGTGCGACGGCTCTCACGAGTAGTCGCCGAGCCCGGCCCCCGAACCCCCACCGAACCCGAGGAGAACATCCATGTGCAGTGCAGTGACGTGCCGGAAGTGCGGCAAGACGACGTGGGCCGGCTGCGGCCAGCATGTCGACCAGGTCATGCGAGGCGTCCCGCGCAGTCAGCGCTGCGAGGGGCACGCGAAGGAGCCCGGCTTCTTCTCGCGTCTCTTCTCGAAGTGAGGTGACGAACCGTGTCGACGCTCGCGACCTCCGCCGATGACCGCCCGGTCATCGGGGAGTTCGTCGATGGCATCGACATCCCGGTCGTCAACGAGCGTGCGGTCCGGGCATCCGCCGGCCTGCTGTTCCTGTTCGGGATCATCGCCGTCATGACGGGGGCGCTGACCGGGGACCTGCAGCTCCTGCGGGCGTTCGGCATGACGTTCCTGCTCGACATGTCGATGCGGCTGTTCGTCGGTACGAGGAACACGCCGAGCCTCGTCATCGGGTCGCTCATCGTGCGGCGCCAGCGGCCCGAATGGGTCGGCGCGCAGCAGAAGAAGCTCGCCTGGATCATCGGACTCGTGCTCGCGTTCGTCTCGTGCACGGCCATGGGCTTCCTCGGCGTCCCCGCCGAGATCCAGCTCGCGATGTGCGGCGTCTGCGTGGGGCTGCTCTTCATCGAGAGCGCCTTCGGCATCTGCGTGGGCTGCGAACTCCAGCGAATGTTCAGCAGGCAGAAGCCGCAGCTCTGCGCGGGCGACACCTGCACCTACGTGCCGCCGAAGCGCGGCGAGCGCCACACGGTGTTGCAGTGACCGACGCGACGCGCCGGCCTCGAACGAAGGAGGCACGATCATGAAGAAGCAGTCCCTCATCATCGGGGGTGTCACGGCCGGTGCCCTGGCGCTCGCCGGGGTGGGCACGGTCATCGCGCTGGCGAACAGCCCGCAGGTGGTTCCGGATGCCACCCCGGCCACGATCTCGGCGACACCCGTCGAGGCAGCGGGCCCCGACACGCTCGTCACCCCCGAGCCCGAGGCGCCGGCACCGTACGACACGACCACCGCCCTGCTGTTCCTCATCGAGGAGGAGAAGCTCGCCCACGACGTGTACGTCACGCTCGGCGAGCAGTGGGGCACCGGCACCTTCGCCAACATCGCCGAGAGCGAGAGCACCCACCAGGAGCTCGTCGCTCCCCTCCTCGCCGACCGCGGCATCACCGATCCGCGTTCAGCCGAGGTCGGAGTCTTCACCGACCCCGACCTGCAGGCGCTGTACGACGAGCTGATCGCGCGCGGGTCGACGAGCCTCGAGGAGGCCATCCAGGTCGGCATCCTCATCGAGGAGAAGGACATCACGGACCTCAGCGCGGCCATCGCCGCCGAGGACGAAGCCGACGTGGTGAACGTGCTCGAACGGCTGCTGGCCGGTTCCGAGAACCACCTGCGGTCGTTCGAGCGCCAGGCCTGAGCGACCGACGATCACCGACGATCGAACGGCGATCAGGCGAACAACAGCGGCAGCAGGTTGCCGATGATCGCCCACGCTGCAGCGACGATCCCGATGATCGCGGCGATGAGGGCCTCGGTGCGTCCGAGCCCTCGCCGACGACGAACGCGGCCACGAACGCCACCGGGATCGCGGCGACCGAGATCCACGCGTTGCGCACCGCGCGTCGTGCGGCCGCGTCAGACGACGGCGGCTCCGCGGTCGGGTTCGACGATGCGGTCATGACCTGTTCCCATCCTGTACCTGGGCCTCAGTAGCCTGACGGCTCGGTCACGAACCGCGCGTCTCCGACCGCGTCGACGAGCGGGTCGAGGTCTGCGGTCGTGACGAGTGGCCGCGCGAGCGCGCGGATCTCATCCATGCGGTCGGTGCGCATCCTCGGCCTCCGATCCCTCTGCGTCCTGCCGTCACGCTACGTCCAGCGGATGTCGCGAGCCCGAGCCGAAGGTCCTGTGAGCGTTCGTTGCGCCTCCCAGCGTCCGCATAGGGGGGCGATGCAGCATGACCTCATGGGCCATCCGCCGAGGATCGCCACGACCGTCGCCTGGGTCGTGGTGGCGCTCCTGCTCGCCCTCGCCCCGGTGTATCACGCCGTCTGCATCGCGCCCGCCGCGTCGGATGCCGCGACGCACGTCATGGCGGACGGCACCGTGATGACGACTCCGGCGCTCGCGTCGGATGCCTCGGATGCCGCCCACGCGGGCCACTCCGGCACGACCCTCATCGAGGCGCTCGCCTCGGCCGGTCCGTCGAGCGAGTTGGGCGACGAGACCGGCCTGGTCGGGGCGATCGTGCTGGTCGCGGGCCTGGCCGTGCTGTCGCTGGCCGTGTTCGCCCGCAGGTGCCCCATGCTGCCGGCACGAGGCATCCCACCGAGACGCGCGCCCGCTGCCGCGGACCGGCGTGACCTGCGCGCCCGGTCATCGACCGACGTCGACCTGCACCGCTTGGGGATCTCGAGGACGTGATGCGCGTCGTGCGCGCGGGCGGGGCATCCGCTCGTTCGCAGACGGCCACCGAGAGACCCTCAACCGATGTAAGGAAGCACCACCATGTTCACACGCAAGAACCGCGCTGCCGTCTCGGCCGCGCTCGCGCTCGCGCTCGCGCTCGCGCTCGCCGCAGGCCTCGCCCTGACGGGCTGCACGATCAACCTCGGCAACCCGGGGGATGACGACCGGGGCAGAGACGACCACATGTCGGGCCAGGGCCCGATGGGCGGCGCCTACGACTCCGACGAGTTCAGCCCCGGCGACATCATGTTCGCCCAGATGATGATCCCCCACCACCAGCAGGCCGTCGACATGTCCGACCTCGCGCTCGAACGGTCGACCGACCCCGACGTGCGGGAGCTCGCCCAGCAGATCCGCGACGCGCAGGCGCCCGAGATCGAGCAGATGGAAGGGTGGCTCGACGAGGCCGGCGCCGGCACGTCGATGGGCCACTCCCCGTCCGACATGGGCATGGGGATGGGCGGCATGCTGAGCGACGAGGACATGACGGCCCTCGAGAACGCCACCGGGGCCGAGTTCGACCGGCTCTACCTCGAGGGCATGATCGAGCACCACGAGGGCGCAATCCAGATGACGCACATGATCGAGGACTCCGACAACGACGAGGTGCGGGCGCTCGCCGAGGCCATCGTCGAGAGCCAGACGGCCGAGATCGAGCGCATGGAGGCGATGCTCGCCGGCTGACCGCGGGGCCCGGCCGCGCCGGGGTGCCGGTCGACTGGATCGGCACCCCGGGGCATCCGAAACCTGCCCGCGACCGCGCGCTGAAGCTCACCGCGTCCCGTCGGTGCCGACGGTCTGCGGCTCGACGTGCACGATGGTCTCCGTCTCGGGGAGCAGCGCCTCGACGGTGTCCTCGAGGTCGCGAGCCAGGTCGTGCGCCACCTCCACGGTCCAGTCGCCCGGCACTCGCATCACCGCCTGGACGAGGCGCCGACGACCCAGTTCGACGGTGCGGATGGGCGCGAACTCCACGCCGTGCGCTGACGCGAACCGGGTGAGCGCATCCTCCACCAGACGACGTTCCTCCCGCGGGATCGCACGGCTGAGCAGACCGCTCACCGAGCGCCGGAGCAGACGGTACCCGGTCCAGAGGATGTTGGCGCCGACGAGGAGGGCGATGATCGGGTCGAGGACGACCCAGCCCGTGAAGGCGACGAGTGCGATGCCCACGAGCACGCCGACCGAGGTCCAGACATCGGTCATCAGGTGCTTGCCGTCGGCCACGAGCGTCATCGACCGCCGTCGGCGGCCGACGCGCTGCAGCACCAGGCCGACGACGAGGTTCACGACGGATGCCGCGGTCGCGAGGACGAGTCCGAGGCCGGGCAGGTCGAGTGGTGCGGGGTGCAGCAGGCGCTGGAGCGCGCTCCAGATGATCGCCGCCGCCGCGATGACGATCATCGCCCCCTCGGCCATGACCGAGAGGTACTCGGCCTGGCCGTGCCCGAACTGGTGCGTCGGGTCGGGCGGGCGCACCGCCACGCGCAGCACGATGAGCCCGAGCACCGCGGCGACGAGGTTGACGCTCGACTCCAGTGCATCCGAAAGCAGGCCGACCGATCCGGTGATGAGGGCGGCGGTGGCTTTGAGCGCGATGGTCAGGACGGCCGCGCCGATCGAGAGGTACATGAAGCGGTACAGCCCCGCCGGGTCTCGACGAACGGCGACGGAGCCGGTCACGCCGCGGATCCGATGTGCCGCAGGAACCAGTCGCGCGCGAGCTCGGCCACCTGCTCGAGCGTGCCGGGCTCCTCGAAGAGATGCGTGGCGCCCGGCACGATCTCGAGCTCCGCAGGGCAGGTGAGCTGCGCGAGCGCGATGCGGTTGAGTTCGATGACCTGCCGGTCGTCCCCGCCGACGATGAGGAGCGTGGGCGCCCGCACGCCGGCCAGCTTCGGCCCGGCGAGGTCGGGTCGCCCGCCGCGGGACACGACCGCTGCGACGTCCACCATCGGATCGGCGGCGGCCACGAGCGCGGCCCCTGCGCCGGTGCTCGCGCCGAAGAAGCCGACCGGATGCCGCGCAGCCTCGGGCTGCTCGCCGAGCCAGCGCACCGCCGTGACGAGGCGGTCGGCGAGGAGGTCGATGTCGAACACGTTCGCCCGGTCGGCCTCCTCCTGCACGGCGAGGAGGTCGACGAGGAGCGTGCCGAAACCGGCGTGCTGAAGGGTCTCGGCGACGAACCGGTTGCGCGGGCTGTGCCGGCTGCTGCCGCTGCCGTGGGCGAACACGACGAATCCGGCCGGCTCGGACGGCACGGCCATCGTGGCGGCGAACTCGACGCCGCGATCGGGGATCCGCACCTCGAGCTCGCGGATGCCGTCGTCTCCAGGGTTGCCCATGATGCCGTCCCCTCAATCGTGCGCAGGGAACGCTACCCCGTCCCGGGCTCCGTCGCCGAGTCGAAGGTCCTGCGGGATCCCGGCCGGCCGGGACGGCTCGGCCCGGCATCCGCGTCACGGGATCGTAAGGAACAGCCCATCCCGGCCGGGCCGGCCCGCGACAGGGTGGACTGATGACGGACATCGTGGGCGTGATCGGCGGCACCGGTATGGGCGCACTGGTCGAGGAGGGGGCGGCGCGCAGCATCCGCACGCCGTTCGGTGCCGCGAGCGTGACCGTCGGCAAGCTCGCCGGGCGCCCGGTCGCCTATCTCCCGCGCCACGGTGCGCGGCATACGGTCCCGCCTCACCGCATCAACGCGCGAGCCAACCTGTGGGCCCTCGCCAGCCTCGGCGTGCAGGCCGTCGTCTCGACCGCTGCCGTCGGCTCGCTGAACCGGGCGTTTCCGCCCGGCACGTTCGCGGTCGCGGACCAACTCGTGGACCGCACCTTCGGTCGTGCCGACACCTACTTCGACGGCGAGCTCGTGCGGCACCTGCCGTTCGCCGACCCCTTCTGCCCGACCCTGCGCTCGGTCGCGATCGAGGCGATTCCGGATGCCGCACCGCGGGCGACCGTCGCGGTGGTGCAGGGCCCCAGGTTCTCCACCGCCGCGGAATCGCGCATCCTGCGCGATTCCGGAGTGGACCTCGTGAACATGACCCTGTGTCCCGAGGTCGTGCTCGCCGCGGAGATCGGCATCGGCACCGTGACGGTCTGCGTCGTGACCGACACCGACAGCGGCGCGTCGGCCGGCGACCCCGATGCCGTCACGGCGGAGCTGGTGTTCCGTCGGCTGGCTGCAGCCAGGCCACGCCTGGTGGCCGCGATCGAGCGGGTCGTGGGCTCGATCCCCGCAGGCTACTCGCCTCGCCCACTCATCGACGATGAGGCGGTCGCGACCCTGCGCGCGCTGCCGGTGGCGCCATGACCCTGCTCGTCACCGGTGGCGCCGGGTTCATCGGAGGCGCGATCACGCGCCTCGCCACGGCGCGCGGTGAGGAGGTGCGCCTGCTCGACTCGCTGCGGCCCGACGTGCACGCGGCCACGAGTGCGCCCGCTCGATCGGCCGGGCAGATCGACGGGGTCGAGACCGTGCGCGGCGACGTCCGCGACCCCGATACGCTCGACCGCGTCCTGCGCGGCGTCGACGTGGTCTGCCACCAGGCCGCGAAGGTGGGCCTCGGGGTCGACCTGCAGGATGCCCCCGATTACGTCGCGTCGAACGTGACCGGCACCGCCGAGCTCGTGGCCGCCATGGCGCGCGCGGGCGTCGCACGACTGGTGCTCGCCTCGTCGATGGTCGTCTACGGCGAGGGCGCCTATCACGACGCGGCCGGCCGCCGTCGCCGACCGTCGCCGCGCGCGGACGCCGACCTCGACGCCGGCCGATTCGAGCCACGCGATCCCGAGACGGGCGAGCCGCTCGCACCCGACCTCGTCGACGAGGACGACGTGCTCGACCCCCGCAATGTCTATGCGCTCACGAAGCTGGCACAGGAGCAGCTCGCCGCGAGCTGGGCCCGCTCCACCGGCGGCGCAGCGATCGCGCTGCGCTACCACAACGTCTACGGCCCGGGCATGCCCCGCAACACCCCCTATGCCGGTGTCGCTGCGCTGTTCCGTTCGGCGATCGAGCGCGGCGAGCCGCCCCGGGTCTTCGAGGACGGCCGGCAGCGTCGCGACTTCGTGCACGTGACGGATGTCGCGCGCGCGAACCTCGCGGCCATCGACGGGCTGCCCGCGCAGCCCCCCGGCGCCATGCGCGCGTTCAACGTCGGGTCGGGGGCCGTGACCACCATCGGCGAGGTCGCCGAGCAGCTCGCCCGCATCATGGGGGGACCCGCTCCCGTGGTCACCGGCGAGTACCGCCTCGGCGACGTCCGGCACATCACGGCCTCGTCGGCGAGGGCGTACCGGGAGCTCGGCTGGCGGGCGTCGGTCTCGATCGAGGACGGGCTGCGGGAGCTCGCCGCCGGCGGCCCGCCGACCGTCACGCGGTGAGCGGCGCGTCTCGAGGGAGCAACAGGTCGAAGCGGCATCCACCCGGCACGTTGCGCACCGCGACCTCGCCGCGATGCGCGCTCATGATGCCCTTGACGATGGCGAGTCCGAGGCCGGCCCCGCCCGATGCGCCGTCATGCAAGGACGGCGTACGGGCCTTCGACCCCCGCCACGCGGGCTCGAACACGCGCTCGAGGTCGGCCTCGTCGAGGCCGCCGCCCTCGTCGATGACCGACACCATGGCGCGATCGTCGACGAGGCCGACCGACACCGAGATGGGCGTCCCCTCCGGCGTGTGCTGGATGGCGTTCATGAGCAGGTTCCCGATGGCCCGTGAGAGCTCGCGGGGGTCGGCCATGACCACGAGGTCCTCGGCGAGCGGCGCCTCGATGCGGATGTCGCGACCGCGAGAGGCCGGGCGGAGGTCGGCCACCGTGTCACTCACGACGTCGGAGAGCGACACCTCCTTCAGCGAGAGGTGGAGCGCGTCGGCGTCGATCTTCGACAGCTCGAACAGGTCGTCGACCATGCTCGCGAGCTGGTCCACCTGCATGCGCATCTGGCGGTGGTAGCGGGCGGGATCGGGGGCGATGCCGTCCTCGAGCGCCTCGGCCATTGCGCGGATGCCGGCGAGCGGCGTGCGAAGGTCGTGCGAGATCCACGCGACGAGTTCCCGGCGCGACGCCGCGATGCGCTGCTCGCGCTCGCGCGACTCGGCGAGCTTCGCGCTCGTCGCCACGAGCTCGTCGGCGAGGGCGTTGAGCTCGCTGTTCGAGTACCGGCCCGCCGACTCCAGCCGCTCGCCATCGGCGATGCGGCGTGCGGCGTGCGACAGCGCGCGTGAGTTGCGTGCGACGAGCCACCCGAGCACCGCCACGAGCGCGAGCGACACGACACCGGAGATCGCGGCGACCGCCACCGCGACCGTGAGGTCGTGCTCGGAGAGGTACATCTGGTTCGCCACGCCCACCATGCCGGCGACGACGGAGACCATGGCCGCGAGCACGAGCACGCACACCTGCACGACCACCGACGTCCGTCGCAGCGCGAGCAGTGCGACCACACCGAGCCCGGCGACGACCGCCGTGGTGGCGAGCGCGATCCCGGCGATCGCGACGAGATCAGACCACGGCATCCTGGGCACCCCCGATCGTGAACCGGTATCCGATGCCCCACACGGTCGTGAGCATCGCCGGCGAGCGTGGGTCGCGCTCGATCTTCTCCCGCAGTCGGCGCACGTGCACCGTGACCGTCGAGAGATCCCCGTAGGTCCAGCCCCACACGGTGCGCAGCAGGTCCTCGCGGCTGAAGACCTGGTTGGGATGCTTCAGCAGGAACTCGAACAGGTCGAACTCGCGCACCGTCAGGTGCAGCTCGGCACCGTCCCTCGTCGCGACGCGGGACGAGGGATCCAATCGGAACCCGCCGTACTCGAGCGCCGACTCGGGCGTGAACTCGTCGATCGAACGACGCAGCACCGACTGCACGCGCAGCACCAGCTCACGCGGCGAGAAGGGCTTGGCGAGGTAGTCGTCGACGCCGGCCTCGAGACCGGCGATCCGGTCATCCTCCGAACCCAGCGCGGTGAGCAGGATCACCGGCGTGGCGATGCGTTCACGGAGCCGCCGGAACACCTCGAGCCCGTCGATGCCGGGCAGCATGCGGTCGAGCACGATGAGGTCGGGCGCGAACCGCGCGGCGGCGTTCAGCGCCGCGAAGCCGTCGCCGGCTTCCTCGACCACGAAGCCGGTGGCACGCAGGTAGCTCGAGGCGACCTCGGCGACGGTGGGATCGTCGTCGACGACCAGCACGCGTCGACCCACGAGGTCCTCGTTGCCGATCGGAGAAGGGGCGGACACGCTCACACACTACGTCCGCGGCAGGCGAGCGACGCGGGATTCGCGGCATCCGTCCGGGTTCCGTAAGAGTTGCCACGGTCCGGCGCCGGGCGCCCGGCCTAGCGTCGAACCATGCCGACCACTCGACTCGATCTCGTGCTCCCCTGCCTCGACGAGGAGAGCGCGCTGCCGTGGGTCCTCGGCCGGCTGCCCGATGGCGTGCGTGCCATCGTCGTCGACAACGGTTCGACCGACGACTCCGCCGCCATCGCGCGCGAGTTCGGCGCGGTCGTCGTCACCGAGCCCCGGCGTGGGTTCGGCTCGGCCGCCGCGGCCGGTCTCGATGCGGCGGATGCCCCGCTCGTCGCGTTCTGCGACGCCGACGCCTCGCTCGACCCGGTCGAGCTGCCTCGCCTCGTCGCGCTGGTCGACCGGGACGAGGCCGATCTCGTGCTCGGACGCCGCCGTCCGACCACGCCGGGAGCGTGGCCGCCGCACGCCCGTTTCGCCAACCGGGTGCTCGCCGCACGCATCTCGCAGCGCACCGGCACCCGGCTGCACGACCTCGGCCCCATGCGGGTGGCGCGCACGGCCTCGCTGCGGGCACTCGCACTTCGCGACCGGCGCAGCGGCTTCCCGCTCGAGATGGTGCTGCGGGCGGCCGCCGCCGGCTGGCGGATCCGCGAGGTCGACGTGCCGTACGCGCCACGCGAGGGCAGGTCGAAGGTCACGGGCACGCTGCGGGGCACGATCACCGCGATCGGCGACATGACCAGGGTCCTCGCGAAGGTGCCACGGTGACCGCGGTCGTCGTCATCGCGAAGGAGTGCCTCCCCGGGCGCGTGAAGACGCGACTGAGCCCGCCGTTCGCTCCGGTGGAGGCGGCGCAGCTCGCGGCGGCGAGCCTCGACGACACGCTCGCGACCGTCACCGCCCTGTCCGTCGCGCGACGTGTGCTGTACTTCGACGGCACGGAGCCGCCGGCCGCCGCGCGCGGCTTCGACATCCTCACGCAGTCGGGCGGCGCGCTCGACGCCCGACTGGCCAACGTGTTCGACGCGCTCGCCGAGCCGACGCTCCTCGTCGGCATGGATACGCCGCAGTTCGCGGCAGAGCACGTCGCCGCGGCGCTGATGGCGCTCGAGTCGCCGCATCCGGCTGCTCCCGATGCCTGGATCGGCCCGGCGGCCGACGGTGGGTTCTGGGCGCTCGCCATGCGCGAGCCGCGTGGCGACGTCATCCGCGGCGTCGGGATGTCGCGCGCCGACACGGGCGCCGTGCAGCGCGGTCGGCTCGAGCGGGCGGGCCTGTCGGTGGGGACCCTCCCGGTGCTCGCCGATGTCGACACCGTGGCGGAGGCATCCGTCATCGCCGCTGCCGCACCGGGCACCCGGTTCGCGCGCGAGTTCCGCCGCCTCACGCTCGGACGGTCGGCGTGAGCGCGCCGGCGGTGCCCCACGGCGCGGTCTTCGGCGCGGGCCGTGCGGCGCCGTACGAGCGCGTGCTCACCCGTGGCCGCCCGGGCCGGCTCGCCCTGCGCAGCATCGACGGGACGCACGGCCCGTTCCACTTCGACGTCGGCAGCTGGCTCCGGGCCGCGACCCCCGCCGACCTCACCGCGCTCGACGGCGCGACCGGGCCGACGCTCGACGTCGGCTGCGGTCCGGGCCGGATGGTGCGTGCCGCGGCCGCCCGGTCGATTCCGGCACTCGGGATCGACGTGGCACCGCACGCCGTCGCCCGCACCCGTCTCGACGGCAGCCTGGCGCTCCTCCGGTCGGTGTTCCACCGCGTTCCGCTCGAGGGACGCTGGCAGACGATCCTGCTCATGGACGGCAACATCGGCATCGGCGGCGACCCCGGTGCACTGCTCGCACGGTGTCGCGAACTCCTCGCCCCGCTCGGTTCGATCGTCGTGGAGATCGACGCCGACCCGCAGCTGTCGGTGCGGGCGATGTGCACGGTCGTCGACGAGGACGGCAACGAGAGCGAGCCCTTCCCATGGGCGCGCCTCGGCCGGTTCGCCATGGCGGAGGCCGCGGAACTCGCGGGCCTCCAGGTGGTGGAGGAGTGGGAGTCGGCAGGGCGTCACTTCGTGCGCGTGGCGATCCCCGCCTGACCCCGGACGCGAGCCGCAACCCGGACGCGAGCCGCCGACCAACCGACGGCGACGGCCGCCACGGCGAGAAGCACGGCCCACGCGGCCGCGAGCGCCGGCAGGTACGAGCCCACCAGGATCGTCGGGTTGGCGTTGCCTCGCGCCTGCGCGATGATCGCCGGCAGCGCGATCGCGGTGAGGATCGCGCCGACGAGCAGGGCGGCCTGGGCCACCGCGACGCCTGCGGGACCGACGCGGTCGCGCACGCGTGCCGCGCCGAGCCCGACCGCCACGGCGACGGGTGCGACGACCCCGTCGTGCAGCACGATCGCCGCACCCACCCAGACGACGACCCCGAGCCAGCGCGACGGCGGCACGTCGGCGAGCAGCACCAGGCCGCCCACGCCGACGAGCGCGAGCCCCGCCGCGACGAGCAGCACGCGCGCGATCCTCATGCCGTCACCTCGATCGAACGCAGCCACTTCGTCTGCATGACGCCCGGACGGCCGGGCGCGATCACCCGGGCGGGGTAGCCGTGGTCGAGGTGCAGCGTGGCACCGTTGAGCTCGAGTGCGATGAGCGTGAGCGGATCCCGCGCGTACTCGGCCGGCATCTCGGTGCGCCCGAACGATCCCCGGGTCTGCAGGCTCGTGAAGACGAGCGGCGCGGTCGGATCGGCGCCCACCTCGGCGAGCAGGTCGACGAGCCGCACCCCGCGCCACGACGCCGACTGGCTCCAGCCCTCGACGCACGCGATCGGCAGCACGGCCTCGGCCTGCGGCATCCGGCGCAGCTCGTCGAGCGTGAACGCGCGCACCCCAGCCGGCGTGATCACGTCGAGCGACCAGTCGGGCGCGACGGCGGTCGCGGTCACCCCCGCCTGCGCCGCGGTGCGATTGACGGGCAGCCCCTGGGGGCCGACGCCCGTGCGCCGCGGCGCGAACGCGTTGAACGGCGCGAGCGCGTCGACCGTCTGGCCCGCCGTGAGGAGCACGGCCGAGGCGGTCGCCGCGGCGACCCCGCCCACGAAGGTGCGGCGGGAGATGAACCGGCCCGCGGCATCCGGATCTCGTTCGACCCGACGACGGCGCCAGACGCGCGCGATCACGGGCAGCTTCACGCCGAGGTGCACGGCGAGGCTGCCGATGACCACCCACGCGAGCGCGAAGTGCACCGCGCGGAACGAGAACGGGAACGGGTACCACTGCACGATGTTGAGCAGGCCGATCGCGACCTCGACGAGCGCGGCGCCTACGAGCGCGGCGATCGACACGCGTTCGAACAGGTTCGGCAGCGACGTCACGGGCGGCCAGGTGAAGAGCTTCGGGTAGACCGTCCACAGCTTCGCCAGCAGCAGCGGGACCGCGGCGATGCCGCTGATCACGTGGGCGCCCTGCGTGTACCGGTAGAGCTCGGCGGGACGGGTCGGAAACGGGAGCCACGGCAGTGGGTCCTGCAGCAGGTGGCTGTAGATCCCGGTGACGAAGCACACGAGGAAGGCCGCGGCGAGGAGCCGCCCGATCACGACCGCCGTACGCGGCGACTTCACGGGGTCGTCGACCGTCGCCTGCACGCGGCGTGCGTGCGGCTCCATCGCGGCGGCGAGCCGTGCGGCGGCGCGTCCGGTGAGGTCTGCCATGCGACCAGTCGAGCACCGGCGGTGAGTCGCCGCGTCGCCCGGAAGTTACGGTTCACGAACGGGCGGATGCCGCGTCACCCGAGTTCCTCGATTCGTAAGGGTTCGCCGCGGCGGGCGAGGGGCCGACGACCATAGCGTCGGGGACGTGCATGCACGCCGCCGACCAGCCCCGAGGAGCGGCATGACCGCGCCGAGCGCCATGGCCGCGGCATCCGCCCACCCGGCGCGCGCCGAGCGCGCCGTGCCGTGGATCGGGCTGGGCGTCGCCGTGGCGCTCATCGCGCTCGCCATGCTCGTGCCGGTGCTGCTCGGGCAGGACGTGCACGTGCGGTCCTTCCCGCCGCTGCACGCCGAGTGGATGCCGCGGGCCGGACCGGGAACGCTTCCGGCCGTCGTGCTCGCGCTCGCCGCATCCGTCTCCGGCATGACCGCGGGCGCGCGGGCGCCGTGGTGGGCGCTCCTCGCGGGGAGCTTCGTGGTCGGCGCGCTCTGGCTGACGAGCCTCGCCCTGGTCGACGGGCTCGACGGCATCGGGGTCATCCTCGACACGCCGTACGAGTACCTGGGCACCGCCCGCGAGGTCAGCGACGTCCCGGCCACCCTGCGCGAGTATGTCTCGCGCATCCCGCTCGATGCCACGGACAACTGGCCCGTGCACCTCGCCGGCCATCCGCCGGGCGCACTGCTCGTCTTCGTCGGGCTCGTTCGACTCGGGCTCGGCAGTGGGCTCGCCGCGGGGTTCGCCGTGCTGCTCGTCGCCGCCACGACGCCGGTCGCGGTGCTGCTGCTCCTGCGCCGGCTCGGCGCGGAGCAGGGAGCCCGGCGGGCGGCGCCGTTCCTCGTGATGGGGCCCGCCGCGATCTGGATGGCGGTGTCGGCCGATGGCATGTTCGCGGCCGTGGCGGCGTGGGGCCTGTGCGCGCTCGGGTACGCGGCGACGGCGTCCGGGCGCGGCCGGGTCGCAGGATGGAGCGTCGTCGCCGGCCTCCTCCTCGGGTACTGCGTCATGCTCTCGTACGGACTGCCACTGCTCGCCATCCTCGCGCTGGCGGTGCTGTTCCTGGCCCGGAACTGGTGGCCGCTGCCGTGGGCGGCGGGCGCGGCGCTCGCCGTGGTGCTGGCATTCGCGGCGTTCGGCTTCGCGTGGTGGGAGGCCTACCCCGTGCTCGTCGACCGCTACTGGGACGGCATCGCCACCCGACGGCCCGGAACGTACTGGATCTGGGCCGACCTCGCGGCGCTCGCGGTGAGCGCCGGCCCGCTGGTCGGCGCCTCGATCGCCGTGGCGGTGCGGCGCGGCATCCGGTTGCGGCACCTCAGCGGAGCCGAGCGCGCGATCGTGGTGCTCGCCCTCGCGGGCACGCTCATCGTGCTCGCCGCCGACCTCTCGCAGATGAGCCGCGCCGAGGTCGAGCGCATCTGGCTCCCCTTCGTGCCGTGGCTCCTGCTCGGCACGGCGCTGCTCTCCATGCGGTGGCGCCGGTTCGGATTCGCGGGGCAGCTCGGGTTCGCGCTCGTCGTGCAGCACCTGCTGCACACCGGGTGGTGAGGGCTGAGGGGTGAGGGCTGAGTGCCGGCTGTGGATGATCGCCGCCGCGCCTCAGGCCCGTCCCCTACACTCGATCCCCGACATGGCTGACCCAGAGAGCGCACTGTCTCGCGCGACCTCCCGTCCGAGGTCGGCGCCACGCTCGGCACCCTCCGAGGCCGTGCCCGACGACGCGTTCCAGGCGGTGCTCCTCGCCGCGCAGTCGGGCGCCCAGTGGGCATGCACGAATCTCTGGGTCGACCACGCTCCCGCCGTCGTGGCATTCCTCCGCGCCCGCGGGTCGCTCGAGCCCGAAGACCTCACGAGCGAGGTCTTCCTCACGGTGTTCGACGAACTGCACGAATTCCGCGGCGACGCGGCCGCGTTCCGCACCTTCGTCTTCACGATCGCCTACCGGCGCCTCGTCGACGAGCTCCGCCGCCGCTCCCGCCGGGGCCAGCACGTCGAGTGGAGCGTCGAGCTCGACGAGCGGCGCAGCCCGAGCGCCGAGCAGGCGGCCATGCAGCAGCTCTCGGATGCCTCGACACGCGCGCTGCTCGACGGGCTGCCGCCCGACCAGCGCGACGTCATGGTGCTGCGCATCATCGGCGACCTCACGGTCGACCAGGTGGCCGAGGTGCTCGGCAAGCGCCAAGGAGCCGTGAAGGCCCTGCAACGGAGGGCGCTCGAGTCGTTGCGAAAGAAATTCGCCCGAGGCCGTACCCCTGGAGCGGCATCCGTCGATAGCAGGGAGTGAGATGAGATCACACCGGATCACCGACGACAACGCTGCGGTCGTGATGCGCGGGCAGGAACCCGAAGCTCGCGACGACCTCGCGGTCGTGGCACACGCCGTCGCGGCGTTCCGGCGTGACTCGCTCGAGCCGCCACCGCAGCCCTCGGCTGCGCTGGCGGCCCGCCTCGACCTCGAGAGAGTGGCGAGGCTCACGCCTTCGGCAGAAGAACTGTACGCAACGACTTCGGCGACGGCACCCGCGACCCGGGTGTCGACGCCGGGAACACGGAGAAGAAGAGTGGCACTGAGCGGATTGATGGGCCTCGGGCTCGCGGCGAAGATCGCCATCGGAGCGGGCGCTGCGGCGCTCGTGGGTGTCGGCGGCGCTGGTGCCGCGGGCGCGGCGGGCGTGCTGCCCGAGCCGGTGCAGGTGGTCTTCAACGAGGTCACCGGTCACCCGGGCAACAACGTCAGCGAGACTGGGCTCGAGAACAGCGAGTTCGGCCAGCAGACCGCCGAGGACGCGCGCCAGAAGGGCGAGGAGAAGCGCGAAGCCGCCCTCCAGAACGCCGAGGAGAAGCGTCAGGCCGGCCTCGAGAACGCCGCCGAGCACGCCGTGACCGGTCAGGAGACGGCCGGCGAGCACGCGCAGGTCGGGCAGGAGACCGCCGAGGAGAAGAGCCAGGCCGGTCAGGATGCATCCGAGGGCGCCGGTGACATCGCCGACGAGAAGAGCCAGGGCAAGGCCCCCGCGGGCGACTGACGCCCCCACAGGTTCCCCCGGGAGTCGGACCCTCGCCGTGACGGCGGGGGTCCGATTCTCGTCCGGGGGCAATCGATCGTCGGGCCGCGCCCGGTCGGGGCGCCGGCGCCCCGGAATCGAGAAGTCGCGGATGCAGGGTGCGACCCTGCATCCGCGCCCGTTCGACGAGGCGCGATCTCCGCAGCCCCGGCGCTTCACATCGAGAAGTCGCGTTTGCAGGGTGCGACCCTGCAATCGCGCCCGTTCGATCAGACACCTCACCGATCAGACACCTCGCCGAGCAGACGCCTGACCGAGCAGACGCCTGACGCGACGCGACGCCTGTGGAAAATGGCGTCCGTCCTGGCTCCGCGTTCGGCAGGGTGGGCGGATGACCCGACGTGCCCCGCTTGCCCCGTATCTGCACGGCGCCGCATTCCGCGTCAGCGAGCACGAGTTCCACGAGGCGAGCCGCGGACGGCTCCGGGCGACCGATGTGCAGCGGCCGTTCACGGGGGCTCGATCCGTCGGGCTGGATCTCGCGGATGTGGTCGGGCGTTGCCGTGCGTACGAGCCGCTGCTCCGCGAGGGCGAGGCGTTCTCGCACGACACCGCGGCGATGCTGTTACGCCTGCCGCTGCCTGAGGACGCGACCGAGGTGCACGTGCTCGCCCCGCCCCGTGCCACCAGGGCTCGCGGGCGTGACGTCGTCGGCCACGTGGCATCCGTCGCCCCCCGGATGCTTCTGCATGAGGGGTTCCGCGTCGTCGCGCCTGCCGATGTGTGGTGCCAGCTCGCCAACAGGTTGTCGACGTACGACCTCGTCGCGCTCGGTGACGCGATCGTCACGGGTCGGCGCAGCGGCCAGACGCGCGCATCGGCACACGCGACGATCGACCAGCTGGGGGATGCCGCGGAGCGGTGGGGACGCCGACGCGGCCGGGCGAACCTCGCGGCCGCGTTGCCACGCGTGCGCGTGGGGGCGGAGTCGCCCAAGGAGAGCCACCTCCGGCTCACGCTCGTCGACGGCGGCCTGCCGGAGCCGGTTCCCAACCCGCCGGTCGAGCTCGCCGACGGCACCGTCGTGCATCCCGACCTCGCATACCCCGACCTCCGGATCGCGTTCGAGTACCTCGGCGACATCCACCGCACCGATCGGCGACGCTGGCAGGAGGACCTGCGACGCCGGCGCGCGCTCGTCGCTGCCGGGTGGCGCGTCATCGAGGTCACCGCCGACGACCTCGGGCCGCATCGGGCGGCGTTCCTGGCGAGCGCACGCGCCGCGCTCGCCGCGCCCCTGCCGACGCCGGCTGCCGGTTCCTGAACCGGCGCGGGAACGGATCGAACGGGCGCGTTTGCAGGGTCGCACCGTGCATCCGCGACTTCTCGATTCTGGGGGTGGGGCGAGGGGGTACGGGAACGGATCGAACGGGCGCGTTTGCAGGGTCGCACCGTGCATCCGCGACTTCTCGATTCTGGGGGTGGGGGGTGAGGGGAGTGGGTGCGCGGGGCGCGGGAACGGATCGAACGGGCGCGTTTGCAGGGTCGCACCGTGCA
The DNA here is from genome assembly GCF_056156205.1 of Agromyces sp. NSFZ. Lineage (NCBI taxonomy): Bacteria > Bacillati > Actinomycetota > Actinomycetes > Micrococcales > Microbacteriaceae > Agromyces > Agromyces sp. NSFZ. The sequence continues at coordinate 4,153,520 of NZ_CM149585.1, read as the reverse complement.
TCCGCGACTTCTCGATTCTGGGGGTGAGGGGAGTGGGTGCGCGGGGTACGCGGGCGGTGCCCCGAGCTGGGAGATCGTCGCGCGTTCGGCGGCGGAGCGGATGCCGCGAGCGGCCCCGGTGTACGTTGAAACGACCCGGAAGGACGCCCAGACACGACGAGGGGTCGACATGACCACCGGCCAGGCCGACACGACGCATACCGCCCGATACCGCGAGATCGCCGCGATCCTCCGACGCCACAGCCTCGGGTTCCTCGGAGGTCTCATCGGGCTCGATCGGCTCATGCCCTTCCGGCGGCGGGGGGCCGCGACATCCGGCGCCGAGACCCACGAATCCCCGGCCCACCTGCGGCTCGCGCTCGAGGAACTCGGTCCGACGTTCATCAAGCTCGGCCAGGTGCTCTCCACGCGCCCCGATCTCCTCCCGCCGGCCTACATCGACGAACTGGTCAAGCTGCAGGATGCCGCACCGCCGGTGCCGGTCGACCTGATCCGCGACGTGATCCGGCGCGAGCTCGGCGGCGAGCCCGAGGAACTCTTCGCCTCGTTCGAGAACGAGCCGCTCGCCTCGGCCTCGATCGGGCAGGCGCACGTCGCGACCCTGAAGGACGGCACGCCGGTGGTGGTGAAGGTCCGCCGCCCCGGAGCCGTCGCGCAGGTGCAGCAGGACGTCGAGATCGTACAGAACCTCGCGATGCGCGCGAACCGCTCCTGGGACCTCGCGCGCGAGTACGACGCCGCGGGACTCGCCGACGAGTTCGCGAAGACGATCCGTTCCGAGCTCGACTACCTGCAGGAGGGCCGCAACGCCGAGCGCTTCGCCGAGAATTTCGAGAACGAGTCGGATGTCGTGATCCCGCGCGTGTTCTGGGAGTTCACGACGTCGCGGGTGCTCACGCTCGAGCGGATGCAGGGTGCCAACGTGAGCGACGGGCCGGCCCTCGACGCCGTCGGCGTGGACCGCAAGCACGTGGCACGCCGCGGTGCGGACATCGTGCTGAAGATGACCTTCGAGGACCGGTTCTTCCACGCCGACCTGCACCCCGGCAACCTCTTCATCCATGACGACGGCACGATCGCGCTCATCGACTTCGGCATGGTCGGCGTGGTGGAGGAGGAGCTGCGCGGCCACCTCAGCAACCTCTTCATCTCCCTGGTGCGCGGCGACCACAACCTGCTGGCGTCCGCGCTCGTGGGTGTCTCGGTCAGCGCGGCCTACGTCGACCGGGACGTCCTGCGCGAGGACCTGCGGGTCTTCCTGACGCACTACCGGCTGCGCTCCCTCCGCGAGACCCCGTTCGCACGGATGATGGGCGACCTGTTCGGGATCCTCCGCGACAACCACCTGCGGCTCCCGCGCGAGATGGCGCTGCTGTTCAAGGCGCTGCTGCAGATCGAGGGGCTCGCCGTGAAGCTCGACCCCGATTTCCGGCTCGGTGAAGCCCTCGAACCCTACGCCCAGCGGTTGTCCCGCGAGCGCACCAGCGCGCTGGTGTTCGCGAGGCGACTCGCGCGCGCCTCGGCCGACATGGGTGAGCTGGCCCTCGACCTGCCCGGTGTGCTGCGCCGGATCATCGATCAGGCCGACACGACGGGCATCCAGGTGCACCTGCGGGCGGCAGAGCTCGAGCCCATCGTCGGCCGGGTCGAGCGCATCGGCAACCGCCTCGTCGCGGGCATGATCAGCGCCGCCTTCATCTCGGGCATCGGCAACGTGGTGTCGCGGGAACGCAAGTGGCGCTCGTGGGAGGGCGCGATGGTCGGCACGGGCCTCGGCGTCCTCAGCGCGATGGGCGCGTACCTCGCGTGGACGGCCAAGCGGCGGGGGCGCCGTCGGCCCTGACCGTCAGTCGCTGCCGCTCGATTCCTCCAGCGACTGCTGGCGCTCCCATCCGGCCTGCACGAGTTCGACGATCTCGTCGGCGTCGTCGGACACGGTCATGAGGTCGAGGTCGTCGGCGGCGATGTAGCCGGATGCCGCGGGCTGTTCCCTGATCCAGGCGACGAGTCCGTTCCAGTAGTCGGAGCCCGCGAGGATTACGGGGAAGTCCTCGATCTTCCCGGTCTGCACGAGCGTGAGCGCTTCGAACGTCTCGTCGAGCGTGCCGAAGCCCCCGGGGAGCACGACGAACGCCGAGGCGTAGCGCACGAACATCAGCTTGCGCGCGAAGAAGTAGCGGAAGTCGAGGGCGAGGTCGACGTAGGCGTTGAGTCCCTGCTCGTGGGGCAGCTCGATGCCGAGCCCGACGGACGCTCCGCCGGCCTCGATGGCGCCCCGGTTCGCCGCCTCCATGACACCGGGCCCACCGCCCGTGATGACGGTGAAGCCCGCGGCGGCGAGACCCGCTCCGATGCGGCGCGCGAGGAGGTAGTGCGGGTGCTCGGTCGGGGTTCGGGCGGAGCCGAAGACCGAGACCGCCTTCTCGGTGCCGCGGAGCAGCTCGAAGCCCTCCTCGATCTCGTCGCGCATGCGTTCGACGCGGATCCGGTCGGCCGCCGTGTCGGCGATCTGCCGGAGGAGCTCCACATCGGGTATGCGGTGGTGCCAGACCGGCGTCAGGCGGTTCGAGTCCAGCTCATCACCCAGTTGATCTCCCATGTCCGCTCCTCGTCGACCGAGGACGCCTGCTCCCAGACGGCCGACTCGTCGTCGATCGAATGCCAATGGTATCGGGCGCTGATGCTGCGACCGTTGTCGTCGACGGTCCACTCGCAACGCCCATGGAGACCTGCACAGCCGCAGGCCGAGGTCAGTTCACCGCGACCACTCGCCGGTGCGACCGCGTCGGCCTGAGCGCGACGAGGGCGCCCCGGATCACGAACACCGACCAGGCCACGAGCCCGAGCAGCTTGGCGCCGTCCTCGACGAACACCGACCACTGCGTCGGATCCATCACGATGTCGACGAGCGCCGAGGCTGCGAACGCGGCCAACGCGACCACGAGGAGACCGGCGTCGAGCTGCTGCCGGATCGTCGTGCGGAAGCGGATCAGGTATCGGATGAAGACGATCCCGTACGCGGCCGCGACGCCGATCGAGGCACCGGGAACGAACGCGGCGGTCTCGTGCAGGAGCAGCAGGTCGTCGAGCACGAGGCCGAGGCTGATCAGAGCGCTCCACAGGACGAGCGATCGCAGCGGGCCCGTCCTTCCGCGGAGCAGGACCCAGGCGATGACCGCGGATCCAGCAGCCATCGCCGTCACCACGGCGCCGAGGTTGGAGACGAGGCCGTAGGCGGTGTGGGAGTCTCCGTGCCGTGCCGCCACGTTCTGGGCGTCGCGCAGCAGGTCGGTCGCCGGCACCCACGGCTGCAGGGCCGCGGCCGCGAGTGCGGCGGCGACGGACAGCCCCACGGCGAGATAGATCGCCACCGGGGTATGCGTCGTCGCACGCGCCTGCGGCGCGGCGGTTCGGTGCTCTGCGAGTGCGGGAATCACAGCCTCAAGCTATATCGCGAGTCAACGCGAGAAGAAGGCCTTGACAACCGCCGCCGGCCCCGACTCGCGCGGAATTCCGCGCGAGGAATCAGCGTCCGACCGCACCGGCGATCGCCGCGAGCGTGGAGAGTGGGTCGTCGCGCCCCGGGAGCACCTGGATCGCCACGTGGTCGGCGCCCGCCTCGAGGTGCGCGTCGAGGCGCGCGACGATCGCCGCCACCTCGCCATGTGCGACGAGCTCGTCGATGACGTCGTCGGTGCCGCCGTCGGCCAGCGACGCCTCGGCGAAGCCCATGCGCCGAAGGTTCGCGCGGTAGTTCGTGAGCTCGAGGTACGGGCCGACGACCTTGTGTCCGACATAGCGGGCGGCCGAGGCATCCGTCGTCAGCATCACCTTCTGCTCGGGTGCGAGGAGCGGGCCACTGCCCATCACCGTTCGAGCGGTGCGGGTGTGCTCGGGCGTCGTGAGGTACGGGTGGGCGCCCGCGGTTCGCTCGGCCGCGAGCCGGAGCATCCGCGGCCCGAGTGCGGCCAGCGCGACCCGCCCGAGCGGAACCCCGAGCGATTCGAGGGCGTCCAGCGTCTCGACGATGGCCGTATACGGGGTTCGGTACTGTTCCGCCGATTCCGGATGTCCCGCGCCGATGCCGAGCAGCAGCCGGCCGGGGTGGCGACCCTCCACCCGGTGGAAGGATGCCGCGAGCCCGTCGGGCGTCGAGCGCCAGATGTTCACGATCCCGGTCGCGATGACGAGCCGGTCGGTGGTGTCGAGGAGCCGCTCGGGGAGCGCGAGATCCTCCGCCGCGCCGCCGAGCCACAGCGCACCGAATCCGAGCCGCTCGACGCCCGCGGCGATCTCGGGCGTCGTGGTGCGGCTCGGGCGCCAGACTCCGTAGCGGCCGAGTTCGAGTGGTGACGTCACGTCGATCACGTTACGCCGGCGACGACGACTGGAGCGCCAGGTTCGGCAGCGCCCGGATCCCGAACTCGTGGCGCAGCGCGCTGAGCGCCGCGTACCAGCCGTTGAGTCCCGTGACCCCGGGACCCGGCGGCGTCGATGCGGACGCGAGGTACACCCCGCGCACGGGGGTGCGCCATGGATCGGTCGAGACCACCGGGCGGCGCACGAACTGCGTCATCGACGGCGTGCCCGCGGCGATGTCGCCGAGCACGTAGTTCGGGTTGTGCTCCTCGACGTCGAGGGCCGTCTGGCTCGAGACGGCCAGCACGACGTCGCGGAATCCCGGCGCGAAGCGCTCGACCTGCCGGGTGACCGCCTCCTGCTGGTCGCGATCCGAGCCTCGTGGAACGTGCGTGTACGTCCAGAGCACGTGCAGTCCGGCGGGTGCCCGCGACGGGTCGACGATCGTCGGCTGCGACACGAGCACGTACGGCGAGGCGGCGTGGTGGCCCTTGGTGACCCCGACCTCGGCGCGGGCGATCTCGGCGCGGGTGCCGCCGAGGTGCACGGTTCCCGCCCCCGCGAGCGCGGGGTTCGCCCACGGTACCGGCGCCGAGAGCGCGAAGTCGACCTTGGCGACGCCGTTGCCGTAGCGGAATCGGCGCAGCGATCGGGCATAGGCCCACGGCATCCGCGCCCGGGCCATGCGCAGGAGGGCCTTCGGCGTGACATCCAGCAGCACCGCTCGCGATGACGGCAACTGGCCGAGGTCGGTGATCTCGGCGTCCGTGGTGATGGTACCGCCGTGCGCGAGGAGGTCGTCGGCGAGGGCGTCGACGATCGCCTGGCTGCCGCCGACCGGGATCGGCCACCCACGCGCATGGGCGTAGGTGCCGAGCGCCAGGCCGGCACCCGCCGAGGCGAGACCCGGCATCGGGAGGATGGTGTGCGCCGCCACGCCGGTGAGCATGGCCGGCGCAAGCTCCTCGGCGAACCGGGCGTTCCAGAGCGGTGATCCCTGCTCGAGGGCGCGCAGTCCGAACAGGATCGTGGTCAGCGGATGCTCCGGCAGGCCCACGAGGTTGCTCCCCGTGAACGACGCGACCTCGTCGGCCCGCGCCACGAGCGGCGCCATGAGGCGCCGGTACGCCTCGCCGTCGCGGCCGAGCTCGGCTGCCGTGCGGTCGAGGTCGCGGTAGGCGAGCCCCGCTCGGCCGCCGTCGAGCGGGTGCGCGTACGAGATGGGCGGCTGGCGCAGTTCGATGCGGCGGGACAGCTCGAAGTCGCGGAAGAAGCGCGAGGCGAGGGCCATCGGATGCACCGCCGAGCACACGTCGTGCCGGAAGCCGGGCAGCGTGAGTTCCGAGGTGCGCGCACCGCCGCCGATGGTGGGGTTGCGCTCGAAGACGTGCACGCGCAGACCCGCGCGCGCGAGCGTGACCGCGGCGGCGAGTCCGTTCGGCCCGGCACCGACGACGACCGCGTCCACGTCGGTCATCGGGCCCGCCTCCGGGCGAGGGCGATTCCGGCGGCTGCGACGCCGGCCGAGACGGCGCCCGCCGCTGCGGCGATCGCGGATGCCGCATGCCGGTTTCCGGGAATCGCGAACACGGTCGATTCTCCCACCCGGGTGCGTGGCCGAGGACGCCGGACGACGGCGCGCCCGGGTCCGGCCGATCCACCCAGCACCACGGCGACGGGCATCAGGGCGTCCTGTTGCTCTCGCGTCCCTCGGCCAGATACGCGAGGCGCTGCAGTGTCTCGCGGTTCCGCACGTACAGCATCGGCTCGGTGAGGAAGCGCGGGATCCAGCTGCCAGGCCCCTCGACCGCTTCCTCCTGGATGCGCACGACACATCCGTCGCCCCGCTCGCGAACGTCGATGGTGACGCTCGCCTCCCCGATCGGCCACCCCTTCGCGCGCATGACGGCGCGCACCGGCGGATGCCATTCGAGGCTCACCGTCTCGTCGTCGATGAGGAGGGGCCACACGCCCACGGAGTGGTGCAGTTCGCTTCCCTCAGCGGGCCAGTCGCGGTCCACGTCGCGCATGCGGGACGCGCCGACCACCCACGACGGATACAGCCAGCCGTCGGCGAGCACCTCGAACACCGCCTGCGGCGTGCAGGCCATCGTGCGGACGTTGCGTGACATCAGCCCTCCCGTCGGAACCCGGCCGACTGCTCGTGCTCGTCGGCCACGCGAACCCCGTAGTGGTAGGCGAGCTTGCCGCCGAGCCATCCCGAGACGCCGAGCACGAGCACGCCGAACACGCCGAGCACGATGGCCGTGATGTTCACGTCGCCCGGCTCGTCGGCGAGGCGGATGATGAGGCTGATCAGGAACACCGCGACGACGCCGAGGTTCAGCGCCATGTGCGTGAGACCGGTGCGTCTGGCCGGCGTGCCGGGGGCGAGCTGCAGCAGGTCGAGGAGTCCGAAGACGGCGGCGAGCGCGGCGCCGACGAGTCCGATGCCCACGAGCAGGGTCGCGCCGATCGCGTACGGCTCCGGGTCGTCGACGAGGAGCGAGACGAGGTCGAACACGACACTCGCGATCCACGCGCCGATCGGGATCGTCACGAGGATCGGGTGGAACGGGTGGCCGTAGGGTCCGGCGAGCGCCACACGGGGCCGCTTCGCCTGGTGCAGCGCGTCCGCCCCGTCCATCCGCCCGCGGTGTGAAGCGGTATTGCGGTTCATGGTCGACTTCCTTCCCTCAAGCGGGTTCATGCCCTTCTCCCTGCGCCTGCGACGGGTCTTCAGGGTCTTCGGGCATCACGACGGGGACGTCCTCGGCCTGGATGACCAGACCGCCCCCCTTCGATGCGAGGTCTGCGAGCTTCTCGGCCCAGGCCAGGTTGAGCTTCGGCTCGACGCCGGTCGAGTACTCGACGTAGACGGGGACGCCGTTGTCGATCCACACCGCATGGCGTCCTTCACCCGAGGCGGTCGGCGCCTTCCAGCTCATGAAGAAGTTCTCACCGCGGCGGAGCTTGACGCCGATGATCAGCTGGAGGTGCGCGAGGAGCCGGTCGTCCATGTCGAACGCGTGGTCACCGTAATTCAGTACTCCCATCTCGTCCTTCTCTCAGATCATCTCGAAGGGATCCAGCGCGGAGGTCTCCCACCGTTCCGCTTCGGCCGGCACCGGTCTGGGCTCCGGATCCTCGACGTCCGCGACCTCGATCGACAGGCTCGTTCCGGGAGAGACGAGCACGTTCACCGCCCGTCGAGGAGTGCCGAGGAGTTCGACGAAGCCGCCTCCCGCGCGGACCAGTTCGGTGATCGTCGCCATGATCGCTTCGAGGCTCTGATCAGCCGGAAGCCGATACTCTCGCCGTTCGATGATGATCCTCGTCACACGCATGGCTCCCCGTTCACCGCTCTGGTTCCCGCCCCGAACATCTGGTTCCCACCCCGAACATCTGGTTCCCACCTTGTGGACATCTCCAGCGGACATCTCCAGCCCAGTCTGGGCGCTTCGAGCGGGAAGGGGAACGCCCTTGACCTCGCGGCCGACGGATGCAACGGCGGTCGCGTCACCTGACCGGGAGGTTACACCACGCCCGCCTCCACGAGCGTGGCGAGCGCCTCGGTGACCGCGCCCCAGCCGTCGAAGAACCCGAGTTCCTCGTGCCGGCTCCGGTCGGCCGGATCGCGGTGTCTGACGATGACGCGGTACTCGGTGCCATCCGGATGCTCCGCGAAGATGATCTCGGCGGTCATCGCCACCGGCGTGGGCGTCGCCGGACGCCACGAGCTGTCGATCGCGTTCGTGAACACCAGCCGCTCGTCCTGATCGACGACGAGGAACAGGGCATCGGAATGCGGCACGAACTCCACGCCGTCGTCGCTCATTCGCGTGACGAACCCGCCGCCGGGGCGAACGTCGAGGACATCGACGCGCGCCGTCGTCGGCGCGGGCACCCACCATCGTTCGAGGAGAGCGGCAACCGTCCAGGCGCGCCACACGTCATGTCGCGGCGCGCGGATGACCCGCTGCAGCGTGAGGTCGAGATCGGGATCGATCGCGGGGCTGGTGATGGTGATCATCGGTTCTCCTCCTGAGGGGCGACGAGGGCTTCGAGGCGGTCGGTGCGCGCGTCCCAGATCGCCCGCTGTTCGGCGAGCCAGCCGTCGAGCAGCGCGAGTCGCTCACGGTTGAGCGCGCAGGTGCGCACGCGGCCGGACTTCGCCGTGCGCACGAGTCCGCTCGACTCGAGGGCGCGCAGGTGCTTCATGAACGAGGGCAGGGTGATCGGGAAGTGTCGCGCCAGCTCGCCGACACTCGCCGGGCCGTGTCCGAGCCGGCGGACCACCTCGCGACGCGTGGGATCGGCGATGGCGACGAGCACGCCGTCGAGTTCGTCAGAATAGTTAGCCACGAAGAAAAGTATTGCAGGCCCGAACGATGAGCGCAACGGCCACGTGTCGTCGCGGCCTGTGGAGAACCGGACGCGCTCACCGATTCCCTTCTGCTAGGAAAGGAGGCTCCTGCCCTGCCAGCGATTGGATGAGCCGATGACCCAGCCCGACCTCGAAGAACGAAGCGACTACGCCGCCGTTGGAGGAGCACCCGCCATCTCCGCAGTGGTGGATCGCTTCTACCAGCTCGTGCTCGGCGACGACCGGCTGCGCGGGTACTTCGACGGCACCGAGATGGTGCGGCTCAAGCGTCACCAGGTCGCTCTGGTGTCGCAGGTCATGGGTGGCCCGGTCGGCTACGAGGGCCGTGAGCTGCGAGCGGCGCACGAGGGCATGAACATCTCCGACGGCGACTTCGCCGCCGTGGCCGGTCACCTGGTGACGGCGCTGACGGAGGCCGGCGTCGACCGCGACATCATCGACCGTGTCGTCGCCACCATCGCGGGCACCGAGGCCGACATCGTCGAGAGCCGCTCAGCGGGCGCGTGACGCGGTGGACACCGCCGCACTGAAGCAGACGTGGGCGCTGGCCGAGGGCCTCGGCGACGAGGTGCCGCTGTTCTTCTACTCGCATCTCTTCCTGTCCCACCCCGAGCTGCGGAGCATGTTCCCGGTCTCGATGGCGACACAACGCGATCGGCTCGTCGGTGCACTCGGTCGCATCGTGTCGAACGTGGATCAACTCGACGAGGTCGCCGCATTCGTCCGGCAGTTGGGCCGCGATCACCGGCGTTTCGAGGTCATCTCGGCGCACTACAACGCCGTCGGAGCGTCGCTGCTCGCAACGCTGAAGCACTTCCTCGGTGAGCGATGGACGAACGAGGTCGCGACCGACTGGGCCGAGGCCTACGGCGTGATCGCGACCGTGATGGTGCAGGCTGCCGAGGCATCGGAACGCACCAGCCCGGCATACTGGTCGGGCCACGTCGCCTCGGTGGAGCGGAGGGGCCTCGACCTCGCGGTCGTCCAGGTCCGCCCCGAGCATGAGCTGCCGTTCGTGCCCGGACAGTCGGTGGCGGTCGAGATCGCCTCGCGGCCCCGGCTGTGGCGCTACCTCAGCCCCGCCAACGCGCCGCGCCGCGACGGCAGCATCGAGTTCCACGTCCAGATGGTTCCCGGTGGCCAGGTGAGCAGCACCATCGTCCGCTCCCTCGAGGTCGGCGAAACCGTGCGGCTCGGCGCACCGGTCGGCCGCGCGCTGACGTTGGACGACGGCGACCGCGATCGCGACCTCATCCTGATCGCCGGCGGCACCGGCCTGGCTCCGCTGCGAGCCCACCTGGAACGCATCGATCAGGACTGGAAGTCGACGGGCCGGGCACCGCACGTCCACCTGTTCCACGGTGCGCGGTTGCCGTGGAACCTCTACGAGAACCGGTTGTTCCAGAACCTCGCCGGCAGGCCGTGGTTCACGTACACGCCGGTGGTCTCCGACGACCCGAGCTACCCGGGCAGAACAGGCCGCGTCGGCGATGTGGCCGCCGAGAGCGGCCCGCTGCGCGCACGTCTCGCGCTCGTGTGCGGATCGCCCGCGATGGTGCGGCACACGGTCGCTCGGCTCCGCGACGCGGGGATCGACCACGACGACGTCCGATTCGAGCAGTTCGCCACCCTCGACGAAGAGAGTCACGCCGTGCAGCACCAAACCCACCACCCGCAGCCGTCTCGGCTGTCGCAGAGCGCATAGGGGGACCACGCATGACGCAGAACGGAACCGACCCCGACAGCCCCGCGGCCGCGCCCGGCGACGCGTCGGGCGGTGCGCCCGGCACCGCGGCCACGTCCGGCGCCGCGCCGGCGTCCGGCACCGCGGCCACGTCCGGCGCCGCGCCGGCGAATGCCCTGGCCGACGCCGTCGGCGACCTGCCGGTCGCCCAGCCCGTGTCGTTCACCATGAAGATGCGGGGCGGCGCGTACGACCGACTCGAGGTCGACCGGTTCATGTCCCGGCTCTCGCAGGCGATCGCGGACGTCCGGGAGGCCGCGGCCGGCGTTCAGCAGGAGCTCGCCGATCTCCGGGCCGAGAACGCCGGGCTCCGCGAGTCGGCCACCCCGGCCGACGAAGACGAGATCACGGCCGGAGCCGTCGGACTGCTCACGCAGGCGCAGCTGATCGCCGACAAGGCGGTCGCCGACGCCGAACGATACGCGCGTGACCTGGTGCTCACGGCTCGCAACCAGTACCGCGAGATCCTCGAACGTGCCGAGAGCAGCGCGGGCCAGGCGACCGAGTCGCTCGCGTCGCATCCAGGCCCGGCTGTTCCCGAGATCGAGTACGTGCGCACCTACGCCCAGGTCGCGCAGATCCAGTTGCGCTCGGTCCTCGACGCGCTCACCGAGCAGGTGGATCGCCTCGGCAGCCTGCCGCAGGCCGCTGCCCCCGTCGAGCCCATCGCGCAACCGGACTCCGGCGATGAGCCGCTGGGTGAACCCGAGTGGGAGCCGTCGATCCAGGGGCAGGAACAGCCCGCCGTCCATCCGCTCTGACCGGCGGCGATCAGGAGGCCTTCCGTGCGCGCATCCGTTCAATGGCTCCGACAGGCCGCGGGCGTGCTGGGGGTGGTTCTGGCCGCGGTCGGCCTCAGCGGCTGTGGAACCGCCATCGCCACCGATCAGCCCGACGCCGTCGGGGCGACGGCGAGCTCGACCCCGACGTGGCCACCGACCCTGCCCGTGGAGGGCACGATCGACGGGTGCATCGCCTACAGCATGGCACTGAACGGAATCGCTGACCGTGCACTGCTGACCACGGTGGACTGCAGGAACATGACGTCGCTCGACGGCATCGAGCAACTCCTCGCACTTCCGAAGCTCACTGAGCTGCTCCTGATCGACAACCCGGCACTCTCCGACCTCACTGCGCTCGCGGAGCTGGCCGACCACCCGACGCTCGAAACGCTCGTCCTGCTGGACAACCCGCTGCTGACGGACGTCGGCCCGGTGGCCGCACTGACCGACCTTGCCTACATCGAGCTGTCCGACAGCCCGTCCCTCACGGATATCGGCCCCCTGGCGGAGCTCACCGGTCTCGACCGCCTTGCACTGTCCGGGCTTGCCGCCCTCACCGACATCCGTCCGCTGGCGGAGATGTCGGGCCTGGACCACCTCCTCCTTGCGAGGGTTCCCGCCGTCACCGACCTGACCCCGTTGGCGGAGCTGACCGGCCTGACGAGACTCACCGTGACGCAGATGCCGGACCTCACCGACCTGCAGCCGCTGGCCGGCTTGACCGGGCTCACGTACCTCGTGCTGTCGTACAACGTGAACCTGTCCGACCTCACTCCCCTTGCCGGGATGACCCGCCTCGAGGAGCTCTACCTCTACGGCAACACCTCACTCACGGATGTCGCGCCGTTGGCCGGACTGACCAGCCTCATGACGCTCGGGCTGGACGACTCCGGCGTGGAGGACACCAGCCCATTGGCCGGGGTCGAAGGCCTTTTCATCGTGTGACGCCGACGAGCCCGCGCCACCGGGCGAGGGGCACGTGGCGCGTCTTCGTGCGTCACGCGCGGCGGGGCGGTGGGGCGGTCGATTCGCGGATGACGAGTTCGGTGGGGAGCGGGTCGGGTGACTCGGGAGCCCGGCCCTCGAGCTGTCGCAGGAGTGCGGCGACGGTGACCTCGCCCTTCCGCTGCAGGTCCTGCCGCACGGTCGTCAGGCGAGGACTGACCCGTTGGGCGATGGGATTGTCGTCGAAGCCCACGACCGAGAGGGAAGCCGGGAGATCCATGCCGCGCGCACGGGCGCGCTCGATGACTTCGAGCGCCGCGAGATCGGAGAAGGCGAGCACCGCCGTCGGCGCGTCGTCGAGGAGGTGATCGATGCGCGACCGAAGCACGCCGTCGATGTGAGGTCCTGGGGCGGCGTAGATCCGGGGCCGGATGCCCGCTGCCGTGAGCGCGCGCAGCCAGCCGGTCATGCGGCGCCGGACGATCGCCAGATGCGTCGGCGGGGGCTCCGACATCCGGTCGCCGTCGGCATCGAAGCCGACCGTGACGATCGCGATCTCGCGATGTCCGAGATCGACGAGGTGTGCGGCGGCCTCGGCGGAGCCGGCCTCGTCGTCGAGGGAGACGCCGGCGACGCCCTCGATCGGCAGCCCCTCGACCCGGACGATGGGCAGATGACGCCCGAGCAGGTGTCGCACCGCTTCGCTCTGCGGCGTGCATGCGTAGACGATGGCACCATCCATGGCGACGTCGCGCGCGGGGATGACGTCGCCGGATCCGTTGTGCAGCAGCGCCAACGAGTACCCGGCGTCGGCGAGGGACTCCGTCACCGCCCGGGTGAATCCGATCGCGACGTCATCGCGGAACGCGTCGCGGGGGTCCTCGGTCAGCACCATGCCCACGACGCCCGTCCGTCCGCGAGCGAGTGCGCGGGCAGACGGGTCGGGGCCGGCGTAGCCGAGTCGTTCCGCGGTCTCGAGGATGCGGTCGCGCAGTGCCGGGGAGAGCTGATCGGGCCGGGAGAACGCGTTCGAGACGGTCATCCGGCTCACACCGAGCTCCTCGGCGATCGTGCGCAGCGTCACGCGCGCCATGGGGTCCTCCACTGCGTCACGTGTCCATTCTCGCCGAGTCGCCAGGTGGACCGGATGCCGCGTCAGCGCGCAGCCACCGGCTCGGGGCAGATCGTCGTGGGCTTCACTTCGATGGCGGCCGCGAGCGAGCGCAGCCCCCGAGCGAGGCTCGCGCGGAATCGATGGGGGGATCGGCGAGCACGTCGGGGAGCCTTCCACCCTTCCTCGTTCGCGAGCAGGACGACCGAGGTCAGCATCATCGGGTCCATGAGGCTGTCTCCTTTCATCTGTACCGGTACAGACTTTACCGGTACAGATCAATCATCGCAACACCGGCCTGACGCACTTGACCCTGCACCGTGGTGCACGGTCGACATGTTCACGAGCACGTTCGGCACGGCCGTGACCATGTGGGCGATCGCGCGGATCCTGCGCCCCGAGCCGCGCTTCATCGCGATCGACACGGCCGGCCGTGCGGCATTCGCGATCTGGATGACCTGGGCCCTGTTGAATGGGCAGAGTGCGACCATCGTCGTGTTCCCGATCGGGGAGGTGACATGGCTGATCCTGCAGCTCAGCGGCCTGTTGCGTCTGCGCCGACGCTGACCTCCGGCGGCCTCGCGCACTCCACCGGTGTCGCAGTGAGCACACTCCGGTTCTATGAACGGCAGGGACTCCTTGCGCCCGACGGTCGTTCGGATGCCGGGTACCGTCGATACTCGCAGGAATCCGTGCGGCGGGTGCGATTCATCCGCCGGGTCCAGGAGCTCGGGTTCACGCTGCGAGAAGCGCGCGACGTGCTGCGGCTCTCCGACGACCCCGAGCTCATCCAGCTCGACGACGTGACGGATCAGGTCGCGGAGAAGCTCGCCGAGCTCGACCGGCGGATCGCCGACCTGCAGGGGATGCGCGCGGCGCTCGCCTCGCTGGTCGACTCGAAGTCCGTGCATCCGACGTCCCCGGTCGTCGACGCCCTCGTCTGAGCCGCACGGCGCTTGGACTGTGACGAGTATGGAACGGCGCCGCGAGCGGACTCGCGGCGCCGTCCTCCCCCCGGGCGACGATCTCAGGCGGCGGTGAACGGCCCGATCTCGAGCACGGTCGACCCATCGGCGCAGACCGGGATCTGCGCGATGCCGACGACGCCGGGGCCCGCGCCGTCGGACGTGACGTAGGCGCGCAGGTGGTCGGCCGTCACCGCCTCGCAGCCCCAGGCGTCGGGGTCGGGTGCTGAGCCCAGCACGATGGCCGCGTCGCCGTGGGCGAGCACGAACGGCTCGCCCATGTCGTCGCCGACCGCCCACGACGAGCCGATCCGGGTCCCGTCGGCCGATTCCACGATGAGGCCGGGCCATCCCCACATCGAGCACGCGGTGTCCGACGCATTCGTGAACACGAGCTCGAATCCGGATGCCCCCACGACCGACAGGTCGGGCCGAGCGAGGTACTCGAGCGTCAGCTGCTCGTCCTGGCACTTCGCGGGGGCCGGCTCCGGATCCTCAGGCGGAGTGACCTCGCCCGGTGCGCCGTGGACGGCTGTCAGAGGCCCGAGCCAGAGCGTCCACGTTCCGTCGATGCAGACGGAGAGCTGGACGTCGTCGACGATCCCGCCGCCCGCTCCGTCCGACGAGATGTAGGCGCGCAGGTGGTCGGAGGTCACCGCGGCGCACCCCGTCGAGGAGGGCAGGACCGCCGTGCCTTCCGCGACGGCCTGGCCTCCGCTCGGGGGCAGGACCGTCAGCGTGCTCGTCGAACCGGACGCGAGCGCCCAGGTCAGGGTCGCGCCGTGCGCGTCCTCGGCGACCAGGCCCGGCCACCCGTCGAACGAACACGGCTGCGACCCGGTGTTCGTGAAGACCAGGTCGAAGCCGAGGGCGTCGGATGTCGACCGGTCGGGCCGCTCGACGAAGTCCATGATGAGCTGCGAGTCCTCGCAGTGCGCGGGACCCGCCAGCGCAGCGGGATCACCCACGTCGGCAGCCGTCGCTCCCGTCTCCGGCGCCGGCGTCACCGTGACCTCCGCCGCGAGCGGTCCCACGCCCGCCACCGTGCCGGCAGATGTCGTGCTCGCCACGGCGGCGGAGATCTCGCCGGCCGCGGATGCCGTCGGCGCGGTGATGTCGCCCCGATCGCCCGCGCCGGCCGCTCCGGCGACCATCGCCGATCCCCCCGTGAACGCCGCCGTCAATGCCACCCCGGCGATCGTCCGAAACACCACCCTCTTGGTGTTCATATCCGTCCCTTCTGAGCCGCCCGATCAGGCGACTTGAGGGGACGCTAGCATATGGGCAGATATCTTCCTATAGAGTTGGGATATCTTCCTATAGCGCTTGTCGATATCTTCCTATACTTCTCCGCTCGCGCTTCCTATGCTGTACGCATGCCACGCAGACGAGAAGGGCGGCTGGTCGACCTCGAGGTCGACATCCTCGGCGCAGGTCTCGAGCTCCAGGCCGAAGACGGCGACTTCTACGGCTTCGCCGTCGCGAAGCGCATCGCCGACCATGCCGGCGCCACCACGCTCACGGCACACGGCACCCTCTACAAGGCGCTCAGCCGTCTCGCTGAACGCGGCCTCGTCGAGTCCGAATGGGAGGACCCGAGCGTCGCGGCCGAAGAGGGCCGTCCTCGGCGGCGGCTCTACCGGGTGACCGGCGTTGGCGAGGTCGCCTATCGGGCCGAGACCGCGCAGCGCACCGTGGTCGCAGCGCGCCCGAGATCGGCGTTCGCATGAGTGCCGTGACGCTCGGGCCCGACAGCGGGGTCGAGCTCGCGGCATCCGCTCGCATTCGACACCGCTCGGCAGGGCGGGCGGATGCCGCGGTGCTCGCCTGGTGCCGGTGGTACACCGCCGACCTGCCCGACGAGGTCGCGGCCGAGCGTCGGGCCGAGCTCGCCTCCGACCTCTTCGAGGAACGAGAGCACGCGGGCGCACGGGCGACGGCGTCGATCCTCGGGAGGGCGGTCCGCGGCATCCCGGCCGACCTCGCGTGGCGTGGCGCTCGACTGCGCCGCGCCGCCATCGGCGCACCGAGGGGCACCTTTCCGCTCGCCATGCCGGCGCTCGCGCACCTCGCCGCGGTCGCGCTCGTCGCCTGGGGCGGGTTCATCGTGTGGCGCGTCGCTCGCAGCGTGCTCATCGGCGACTGGCACGGCGCGGCGGATGTCGCCGAACTCTCGGTCGTCGGCCTCGTGCTGGCCATCGTCGGGTCGTGGCTGCTCATGATCGCGCGCCGACGCGCGTTCGGCGGGTTCGTGCTCGCCGTCGCGGCGTACCTGCTCGTGCGCTTCGGCACCTACGCGCTGATGGAGACGAGCCTGACCTTCACGGCGTTCTTCTCGACGTCCACCGCGCAGATGGTGTTGCTGAATCGGGTCGCGGCCGGCGCGGCCGTGCTCTTCTTCCTCTCGATGGGCGTCTGGTGGTCTGCACCGAAAGCCGCCGCCGAGTCCGACGAGGCGTCGTCATGAACGTCCGGCGTGTGGCTGCTCCCATCGCGATGGCCGGCATCTTGATCTGCGCCGGCGCGGTCGCGCTCACGGTCGCCGGCGCGTTCGAGATCCCCCTGTTCGAGCCGCCGCCCTCGGGCGTGGCGGCGGCCGGCGAGACTGTGGAGACCGTCACCGACCAGACCGGGCATGGGGCGTCGGCCGTCGACACCCTGCCCGGCACGTTCGACTCCGGGCTCGAGTCCGACGAGGTCCGCTCGGAGTACATGGGACGCGAGCAGGTGATCGCCGAGTGCATGGCCGCGAAGGGCGTGGAGTACCTGCCCGCCGCACCCTGGCTCAACCAGGACGCTCAGCCGCGAGGCCTGAGCTTCGAGCAGTCGATCATGTGGCTCAATGCCTTCTACGGCGAGGCGCGTGAGACCTGGTCGGTGCCGGCCGGCGAGTGGGAGCGACGCGGATGCCTCGGGGTGGGCGAGCACGCTGTCGCGGTGGCCCGAGCGGCCGGTACCCCACTCTCCGCCCCACTGCCCGAGCCCGACCCGGACGCGCTCACGCAGGAGGAGGAGTTCGCGTTGTTCCGCGAGGCGATCGCTGCGTGCATGGCCGAGAAGGGTTTCGGCGAGTTCGACGACGGCACGGATGCCTGGTGGGACGCCATGTACGGCGACGCCGGCGTCGGCGCCGCCTACCGCTGGGAAGACGCGGGATGCTCGGGCTACGCCACCCACGTCACGGGCAACGACAACATGCACTGACCGAAAGCCCGGGCGGCGACGCGACGAGGATCGCCGGGTGGATAGCATGGGGGCGTGTTCGACGAGCCGCTTCAACTCATCGAGTTCATCTGGGTGCTCGCCACCCCGGTGCTCGGTCAGCATGCCGACGGTGCGCTCGTGCTCCTCGGTATCGGCCTCGCGATGCTGTTCACCGCCGCGATCGCGGTGGTACTGGCGTACCTCCACGTCCTGCGGCCGGTGCCCTCATGCGTCGGCGGTGCGCGCGGTCGGGCGCGACGGCGGTCCCGCTCGCATCCGCCGGCCACGAGCTGGCCGCACTTCACCGCGCGGCCACGCGCGCCGGGCGCCGTGCTCGCCTGAGTCGGCCTCCGCATCACTCACTCGTCGCTGCGGCCGGCTCTCCGCATCCATGCTCACGACGATGCTCCGGAGAACCGACATGCCCGAATCCGCCGGTCACCCCACCCCGTCTGATGCGCTCGACCCGTCTGTCGCGGAGTCGGGAGTCGATGCCGCACCCGCACCGCGACGGCTCGGGGCCCGCCTCCGCGCAGCCGTCACCGCCGTCAACGTCAGGCTCTTCACCGCGAGTGCGACGGTCTACGTCGCCGCCGGATCGTTCGTCGGCTATGAGGCACTCGCCTTCCTGCTCGGGTTCGCACCGCTCTGGCCGATCGCCATCCCGATCATGGTCGCCGGTATCGCTGCAGTCGGCCTCATGATGCGATGGCTGCGTGCACGACGCAATGGCCGCGACGGTGATATGCCGGGCGCGTGACCTGCTGCTGGTCAGACCGAGCGGGTCTCGCCGCCGTCGGCGCGCAGGTTCTGGCCCGTGATGTAGGCGGACTCCGAGGTGGCGAGGAAGCGGATCACCCGAGCCAACTCGGCGGTGCTCTGCGCGCGTCGGAGGGGGATGCCCTTCGTCCACTCCGCCGGCACGGCCGACGGATCCTCCTTCGTGAGACCGGGGAGCACGTTGTTCATGCGGATGCCCTGGGGGCCGTACTCGGTGGCGTAGAGCTTCGTGAACGACGCCAGCGCCGCGCGCAGCGTCGCAGACACGGGGAACGCCGCGCTCGGCTCGAGCGCCCCCGCCGTGGACACGTTCACGATCGCGCCGCCGCCCGCCGCGATGAGGTGCGGCGTGACGAGCCGCGCCATGCGCACGACGTTCATGAGGTACAGGTCCATGCCGGCGAGCCACTCGTCGTCGGTGATCTCGAGGATCGGCCCGCGCGCCGCGTGCCCGCTGCTGTTGACCACGGCGTCGATGCGGCCGAACCGGGAGGCGGCGAGGTCGACGACGGCTCGCAGCGCCCCAGGGTCGGTGTTCGAGCCGTCGATCCCCGCACCGCCGAGCGACTCGGCGAGCTCGCGGGCGCGTCCTGACGGCGACATCGCGACGACCGAGTAGCCGTTCGCCGCGAACTCGCGGACGCAGGCCCTGCCGATTCCAGAGCCGCCTCCGACGACGATCGCGACCTCTGCGGCGCCGGTGTCCGGCTCGGCGGGGGTGTCAGGCATCGGCGAGCTCCGTGATCCGGGTGTTGATGAGGTACTCGAGCGCGTCTGCGGCCATGTCGGCAGCGCGCTCGAAGTCGGTGTCGTCGCCCGCGGCCGCCGCGACGCGGAAGCCGTCGGTGAGGGCGCGTCCCATGCGTGCGATGTCGAGTGCGAGGTCGCGCGCGACTTCCTCCTGCAGGGCCGGGAACTCCTCCTGCAGGCGGCTGGCGATGAGCTCGAACATCTCGGCGCGGATGGCGAGGTACCGCTGGCGCGCCAGGTTGTCGGCGAAGCGGCGTTCGAACGCGAACACCAGACCGATGCTCCAGAAGGCTGCGGCGGGATCCGTCGAGCCACCGGACGCCGCAGCGGAGGACGCGATGCTGCGCCGCAGCCGGTCCCGCATGGTGCCGCTCGGCGGGTTGGCCTCCTTCCACACCTCGAAGCAATAGTCGAGCAGCTCGACGAAGAGCTGCTCCTTGTTCTGGAAGTGCCAGTACACGGAGCCGATCGGCAGGCCCGACGCGCGTGCGACCGCGGCCATGGTGGTGCCCTCGTAGCCCGCCTCCACGGCGAGCGACAGCACGCCCTCGAGGATGGCCCGCTTGGATTCGGCCGAGGCCTGATGGGTCATCTTCCTCGCGGCCATGGAGCCTCCTCGAGTCGTGTGGCGTGAGCGTGCATTTGACAGTACGGATGTCGTGCACTCATGATATCCACATATTCTAGAATTATGATTCTAGAGCCGAACTTCCAGATCCCAGAGACAGAGAGGCCTCCATGAGGATCACCGAGCACATCGCCAGCTCGCGCATGAGCGGGCTGCAGATCCGGACCGTCATCATCGCGATCGGTCTCGTGGTGCTGGACGGCTACGACGTGGCGCTCGTGTCCTTCGCGGCGCCCTTCATCGAGCAGGACTTCGGCGTCTCGAAGACGGCCCTCGGCCTCGTGCTGTCCGGCGCCCTCATCGGCATGCTCGTCGGCTCGATCGTGGTCGCCCCGCTCGCCGACCGCATCGGACGCCGCAACATGGGCGTGCTCGCGACCTCGACCATCGCGCTCGGCATGCTCATCGGCCCGTTCGCCAACTCCGAGATCGGCACCGGACTGCTCGTGGTGAGCCGCATCGTCACGGGCGTCGGCATCGGCGCGCTCGTGTCGGTGATCGGCGTCATCCTCGCCGAGTACACCGGCCGACGCGTCTACCCTCTCGTCATGGCGATCTATGCCGCCGCGATCAACATCGGCGGCTTCCTCGGCGCGCTCATCGTCGGGCCCATGCTCGCGACGAGCGGCTGGCAGCTCGGCTGGTGGATCGGCTTCGTTCTCAGCCTGCTCGCCGCTGTCGCCACGTTCTTCCTGCTGCCCGAGTCGCTCGCCTGGCTGGCAGAGGGCCGTCGCGCCGACTCCCTGCAGCGCCTGAACGTGCTCCTCGGGAAGATGGGCCAGCCTGCCCTGACCGCCCTCCCCGAGTCCGAGGACGAGGTCGTCAAGCAGACCGGCGCGATCCGCACGATCGCCGGCGGCCCGCTGCTCTGGCAGACGCTCCTCATGATCGTCTCCTACGTCGCGTTCATGGTCAGCTTCTACTTCATGACCACCTGGTCGCCGACGGCGGTCGCGGGCGCGAACCAGAATCCCGCCCTCGCACCGCAGCTCGTCACGGCGTTCAGCCTCGGCGGCATCCTCGGCAACGTGGTGTTCGGCGTCATCGGCAACCGCGTCAATGTCCGCATCCTGACGCCGGTCTTCCTGGTATTGGCCACGGCCGCCCTGTCGTTCTTCGGCCTCAACGGCCCAGCGATGCCGGGCGCCTGGTGGGCGCTGTTCGTCGCATCCTTCTTCGTCTCGACGGGCACCGCCGGCTTCTACGCCATCGTCCCGACCCTCTACCCGACGCTCGCTCGCTCGACCGGTTACGGCGTCGTCATCGGCATGGGTCGCTTCGGCGGCATCATGGCGCCGATCCTCGGCGGCATGGCCTTCGACGCAGGCTGGGGCATGGGGACGGCCTTCACCGTCTTCGCCCTGCCGATGCTGGTCGCCGCCGCGGGCGTACTGATCCTGCATCTCGGCCTCAAGCGCTCCTCGCGCCGCCCCGCAGCCGACCGCCTCATCTCGGCACCCTGATCCGTCCCCGATCAACGCCGCTCTTCAGAAACCGCAGTCCACACAGAAACGGAGCCAGCAATGTCGATCGCCGTCGCTGCCCTGTCCCACGCGCCCTCCTTCGGCAACGTCGATCCCGGCGGGACCACGTTCGCCGAGATCACCGAGGCCATCGACGAGGTCAAGGCCTTCGTCGCCGACTTCGACCCCGAGGTGATCGTGGTCTTCGGCCCCGACCACTTCAACGGCCAGCTGTACTCGAACATCTCGCCATGGGTCGTGGGCGCGCAGGCCGAGGGCATCGGCGACTACGGCACCACCGAGGGCCCGATCCCCGTCGACAGCGAGACCGCGCGCGAGCTGCACCGTCTGGTGCTCGAGCAGGGCATCGACATCGGCCGTTCGGAGCGCATGAAGGTCGACCACGGTGTGCTGCAGCCGGTGAACTTCCTGTTCGGAACGGAGTTCACCCAGCCGATCATCCCGGTGTTCGTCAACTCGCTCGGGATCCCGCTGACGCCGATGAACCGCGTGCGCCTGATGGGCGAGGCGTTCGGCCGTGCAGCCCAGCAGCTCGACAAGCGCGTGTTGTTCATCGCATCCGGCGGCATCTCGCACGACCCGCCGATCCCGCGCTGGGAGGGAGCTCCCGGCACGCTCCAGGAGCGTCTCATCGACTATGCGCCCACGTCAGAGGAACGACGCGCGCGCGAGAACGCGATCGTCTCGTCCATCCAGAAGATCGCCGACGGCGGCGGCTCCAGCGATCCGCTGAACGAGGAATGGGACACCCTGCTGCTCGACACCTTCCGCTCGGGCGATCTCACCCCGGCCGATCGGTGGGACAACGCCTGGTTCCTCGCCGAGGGTGGATCCGCGGCGCACGAGATGCGCAGCTGGCTTGCCGCGTACTCGGCGCTGTCGACCGCGGGTGCGTACGAGTTCCCCGTCGACCACTACTGGGCGGTCAAGGGCTGGGCGGCCGGCTTCGCGATCCAGGCGGCGCGCACGGCATGAGCGGCCTGTCCACCTTCTGGGAGGCGGTCGCGGATCTCCCGCATCTCCTGCACTACGTGCAGGTCGGTGACTGGCGCACGCGCGTGCTCGAGATCGAGCCGGCGGGCACCGGGGCCGGATCGGAGACGATCGTCCTGGCGAACGGCACCAGCGGCCACATCGAAGCCTGGACCCAGAACGTCCGCGCGCTCGCCGAGGCCGGTTTCCGGGTGATCGGGTACGACTACCCGGGTCACGGGTACACGACGCCGACGGATCACGACCTCGAGATCCCCGAGTACGAGCAGCACCTCATCGGCCTGCTCGACACGCTGGGACTCGACCGGGTGCACCTCGCGGGCGAGTCGCTCGGCGGATGGCTCGCCGTGAAGTTCGCCGCGCACCACCCCGAGCGCCTGCGCACGGTGATCCTGAGCGCGCCGGGCGGGCGCGTGGTCGGCGAACAGCAGGTGGACAAGGCCCAGTCGGTGAGCGTGCAGGCGGTCACCGAGCCCACGTTCGAGAACGTGAGGAAGCGTCTCGAGGTCGTCATCCACGATCCGGAGAAGATCACCGACGAGCTCGTCAACGTGCGACGCGCGATCTACAGCCAGGACCCGACCGGGCAGAACATGGCGCACATCTCGGTGCTGCGCCGGCCCGAGCCGCGCTGGCGCAACCGGGTCACCGACGAGGACTTCGCCGCCATCCCCGTGCCCGCCCTCTTCGTCTGGACCGACCACGAACCCACCGGAGACGAGGCGGAGGGGCGGCGCCTCGCCGATCGCATCCCCGACGGCGAGTTCCTGCTCGTCGAAGGAGCCGCCCACTGGCCGCAGTGGGAGGGAGCCGACGCGTTCAACGCGGCCGCGGTCGCCTTCCTCCGGAAGCACAGGAGCAACGCATGACCGTCGACACCGCGGCCATATCGGCCATCGCGCGCGAGCTGCACGATGCGAAGGAGGGCGTCTACACCGTCCCCTACGTGAGCCCGCGACTGCCCGAGCACGACCTCGAATCCGCGTACGCGATCTCCGCCGAGTTCGCGTCGCTGCGCGAACGCGAGCTCGGCGTGCGGCGGGTCGGCCGCAAGGTCGGGCTGACGAACCCCCTCGTGCAGCAGCGCGTCGGGGTGTTCGAGCCCGACTACGGGATCATCCACGACGACATGGTCTTCGAATCGGGGGTCGTGCTGCCCGCGTCGAAGTACAACCGGCTCCTCATCGAGGCCGAGGTGGCCTTCGTCCTCAAGTCCGACATCCTCGAGGCCACGCCCGAGCGGGTCGCGGCGGCCATCGACTACGTCACCCCGGCCTTCGAGATCGTCGACTTCCGGTACGACGGCAGCGTTGGGCAGATCGTCGACACGATCGCCGACAACGCCGGATGCAGCGGCCTCGTGCTCGGCGAAGAGCGGCACCCGTACGGGTCCGTCGACCTCACGCAGGTCGAGATGGTGATCACCGCCGGCGACACCGAGATCACCCGCGGTGTCGGCAGCAACGTGCTCGGCGACCCGATCAACGCCGTTCAATGGCTCGCCGAGACGGCGATCCGCACGGGGCATCCGTTGCGCGCCGGCGAAGTGCTGCTGTCGGGCTCGATCGGCTACATCGAACCGTGGCCGGCCGACGTCGAGTGCGTCGCCACGATCACCGGGCTCGGCCGCGTCACCGCGACCGTCGACTCGAACGCCTGAGGAAGGACCTGAGGATGACCGACTACCGCCCGGTTCCCGCGATCACCCGTGTCGAGATCGAACAGCTGATCTCCGAGATGCTGTATCGCCTCGACCACAACCAGGCCGACACGACCTGGGAGCTCTACACCGAGGACGGCGTCTCCGTCGGCCCGATGGGCGATATGGACCGCGAGGCCATGAAGGCGTGGGGCGCCAAGCGCGCCCTGCAGACCGACATCGTCGGCCGTCACTTCATCGGCGCGATCCGACTCGTCGCCGGCGACGTCCCCGACGAGGTGCGCGGCACCGTGCAGTACCTGACGTTCCGCGACACCAACGAGCCCACGACGCAGCCGGCCTCCGTGGGGGAGTTCCGCGAGATCTACCGTCGCGTCGACGGCGAGTGGCGCTACGCACGCCGCGAGATCGTCCCCGTGTTCGGCGGGCAGGCCGCCGCGGCGCACGCCGCGCGCCTGGCGGGTCGCACGGAGCAGGCGAAGTGAAGGCCGCGGCGCTCGGCGGCGCGCAGCCCGTGCTGTTCCATCAGTCGTTGCCGTCGTTCTCCGAGTCCGAGTGGGCACTGAATGCCGGTTACGACGGGGTGATCCTCGACCTGCAGCACGGCGAGCTCGGCCTCGAGGCGGCGTGCGGCATCCTGCGCTCGCTGCCCCGAGGCAATGCGTACGCCTACGCCCGCGTGGGATCGATCGACGCGTGGCCGATCCTGCGTCTGCTCGACAGCGGCGCGCGCGGCATCATCGCTCCGACCGTCGAATCGCGCGCCCAGACGGAGGCGCTCGTCGCCGCCACGAAGTACCTCCCGGTCGGCAACCGCAGCATGGGGCCCTCCCGGCCGGCGCTGTACGCCGGCGATTCCTACGCCGAGGCGGGCAATCTCGCCGTGTCGACGATCGCGCAGATCGAGACCCGGATCGGCGTGGAGCATGCCGAGGCCATCATCTCCACCCCGGGCCTGGACTCCATCTACATCGGTCCCGCCGACCTCGCCGTGTCGTACGGCCTGCCCGGCCGCGGCGACTGGGAGGACGGCCCCGTCCGAGACGCGATCGCGCACCTGCGCGAGCTCACGACCGCTCACGACGTGACGCTCGGCATCTACTCGGGTCGTCCCGACTACACGGCCGCCCTCTTCGCCGACGGCCTCGTCGACTACGTCGGCCTCGGCATCGACCTCGTCCTGCTGAACCGCGCGTTCGGCGACACCATCTCCGCCCTGAATGCGGCGCGATCCTCTGGGAGCACTTCATGACGCAGATCCGGATGACTCCGACCTCCGACGTCCTCATCATCGGCGCGGGCCCGGTGGGCCTGACCCTGGCGAACCTGCTCGGTCAGCAGGGCGTCGGCGTCCTCCTGGTCGAGAAGGGCGACGAGCTCATCGACTATCCCCGGGCCGTCGGCGTCGACGACGAGGCGCTGCGGGCGATGCAGACCGCCGAGATCGTCGACGAGGTGCTGCCGCACACCATCCCGGATCAGAAGATCTACATGGTCAACGGCGATCGCCTCATCCTGTCGGAGGTCGACCCGACGACCCGCGAGTTCGGCTGGCCGCGCCGCAACGGCTTCGTGCAGCCACTCGTCGACCGGGTGCTGCTCGAGGGTCTCGAGCGCTTCCCGAGCGTCACGGTGCGCTTCGGCGCCGAGGTCGCCGACCTCGTCGAAGAGGCGGACGGCGTGGTCGCCACGCTCGCCGACGGCGAGACCCTGCGCGCACGCTGGGTCGTCGCCGCCGAGGGCGGAGCGTCACCCACGCGCAAGCGGCTCGGCATCTCGTTCGAGGGCGAGACCCGACCCACGGACGGTCTCGTGATCGACGTGGCGAACGACCCCATCGGCACGCCGCACGCGGTCTTCGGCGGCGACCCGACACGCAGCTACGCGTCGATCGCGTTGCCGCACGGCATCCGTCGCTGGGAGTTCACGCTCTTCGAGGGGGAGGAGGCGAACGTCGACGACGAGGAGTACGTCCGCTCCCTGCTGGCGCCGCACGTGCCGGACCCCTCGAAGGTGGACATCATCCGCAGTCGTGTCTACCGCCACCACGCCCGCGTCGCCGGCACGTTCAAGGTCGGCCGGATCATGCTCGCGGGCGACGCCGCGCACGTCATGCCCGTCGTCGGGGGCCAGGGGTGGAACTCGGGCATCCGCGACGCGTTCAACCTGGGCTGGAAGCTCGCGGCAGTGGTGAATGGGCACGCGGGCGAGGCCCTCCTCGACACCTACGAGCAGGAGCGTCTCGGACACGTCGGCCAGATGGTGGCGGTCTCACTCGGCATGGCCAAGGAGATGACCGACCACGATCCGGCCGCCGCGGCGGAGCGGGATCGCATCGCCGCCAACCGCACCCCCGAGGAACGCGAGGCGCAGCAGCGCCAGGCGTTCAAGCCGCAGCCCAAGTTCGATCGGGGCGTGGTCGTGCACACCCCGCTGCCGACGTTCAAGTCGTTGCCGGCGCGCGACGTGCCGCGGATGGCCGGGTCGATCTTCCCCCAGCCGCAGGCGACGGATGCCACGGGCGCCGAGATGCGTCTCGACGACGCGACGGGCCAGGGATGGCGCGTGCTGATGTGGAACAACGACCCGGCGAAGTTCGTGTCGCCCGGGCACGCGGAGACGCTCGCTCGGATCGGTGGGCGTCTCGTGCAGGTGGTGCCGAAGGCGCAGCTGCCGTGGGTCCGCGAGCATGCGTCCGAGGGCGTGACGGTCGTCGGCGACCTCGGAGGCGAGGGAAGCCTCCAGGCCTGGTTCGACGCTCGTCCGGTCGGCGCCGTCATCGTGCGTCCCGACCATGTCGTCGCCGCCGAGTGCCTGGCCCAGGAGCTCGACGAGGTGCTCGGCCTCGTGTACGAAGCCGCCTGCATTCTCTGACGGTGCGCGCCGAGCGCCTCTAAATATACTATTTTGAAATATTGCACTATCTATAGTATCGTGTACTCACCCCGGGGCATCGCCCGGATCTGAACCCCAGCGAACCGAACCGGCCCGACCGGATCTGAACTCAAAGAAGAGGTCGACAATGTCGTCAGCACGCACACTCGCAATCACCGGCGTCACCGCCGCCCTCGCGCTCGGCCTGGTGGGCTGCGCCGGAGGGTCGGTCGACGGCAGCACGGCAGCCCCTGCCGCCGAGGCGGCCGAGGGCGGCCTCACCCCGATCTCGATCGGCGTCTTCACGTCGCCGTCGGTCGCGGTCATCCAGGCGGGCGAAGACGAGGGCTTCTTCGAGGACCACGGCTTCGACGTCGAGATCATCCAGGCCGCGTCGTCGGCAGCTCAGCTTCCCGCCCTCGACAGTGGCAAGATCCAGTTCATGCTCGCGAGCCCGGTCTCGCCGATCCTCGCGAACACGCAGGGACTCGACGTCCAGATCATCGCCGGCTACGCGCAGAACGACCCGGCCACCGTGAACGACTCCACCGCGCTCGTGGTGGGCGCCGGATCGGCCGTCACGAGTCCCAAGGACCTCGAGGGCAAGACGGTCTCGATCAACGCCCTGGGCTCGATCGGCGAGATCGGCATCAACGCGGCCGTCGAGGCCGATGGTGGCGACCCGAGCAAGATCACGTACATCCAGCTCGCCCTCGGCGACGTGCCGGCCGCGCTCGAGGCGGGCCAGATCGACGCCGGCATGACCGGCGCCCCGTGGATCGGCCAGGTCGAGGCCGCGGGCGGCTCGGTGCTGAGCGACTTCATCCAGGAGGACGGCCTCGGCAAGAACGAGCTCGTCATCGCCGGGAACGGCACGTTCGCGAAGGAGCACGCCGACCAGACCGCCGAGTTCGTCGCGGCCCTGGAGGAGACCTACGAGTACGCGAACGCCAACCACGACGCGCTCGCGGCGCTGCTGCCCTCGATCCTCAACATCCCCGAGAAGGCGGCTCAGGCGCAGGTCTGGACGACCTACTCGTCCGAACTCGACCCTGCCGTCCTCGACACCTTCGCCGAGCTGATGACGCGCTACGAGATCGTCCCGACCGAGCCCGACATGGACGCGGTGATCTGGAAGCGCTGACGCGGACCGCTGGAGGCGCGGCCCCGCCGCGTCTCCAGCACCCCAGTCACCAAGAAAGGGGGATGAAGGAAGCATGCTCGCTCCTCTTCCTGT
This sequence comes from Agromyces sp. NSFZ, assembly GCF_056156205.1. NCBI lineage: Bacteria > Bacillati > Actinomycetota > Actinomycetes > Micrococcales > Microbacteriaceae > Agromyces > Agromyces sp. NSFZ. The sequence continues at coordinate 4,125,617 of NZ_CM149585.1, read as the reverse complement.
CACCGAGACGCAGGTCATCCGCGTCGTCAAGGCGATGCGCCGCGACCGCCGGGCGCAGTGGGGGCCGGGGGTACTCGGCGTGGCCGGCGTCCTCGCGTTCCTCGTCGCCTGGCAGCTCTATGCCGAGTTCGGGCCGGTGTCCGACGAGTTCCTGCCGTATCCCGCGCAGGTGATCGGTCAGTTCTTCGCGAACTTCGCCCTCACGTCCTTCTGGGCGGCCATCGGCGCCACCCTGTGGGCCTGGCTGCTCGGCCTCGTCATCTCGTCGATCGCGGGCCTCGTCGTCGGCGTGCTGATCGGATCCAGCCGGTTCCTGCGCCGTGCGACCTTCACGGTGCTCGAGTTCCTGCGCCCCATCCCGTCGGTCGCGCTCATCCCGATCGCGGCGCTCGCGTTCGGTCCCCAGCTCGAGGCCGAGCTGCTGATCATCGTCTACGGCTGCTTCTTCGTCGTGCTCATCCAGACCCTCTACGGCGTCGCGGATGTCGACAAGATCGCGTACGAGACGACGCTCACGATGGGCATGACCTGGCTGCAGCGGGCCCGACACCTCGTGTTCCCGACCCTGCTGCCGTACTTCATGACCGGCGTGCGCCTGTCTGCGACGATCGCCCTGATCCTCGGCATCTCGGCCGAACTCATCATCGGCACCGATGGCCTCGGACAGTCGGTGGCGCAGGCTCAGCTCAACGGTGCGCCGGTGGCGATGTACGCCCTCATCATCACCGCCGGCGCGCTCGGCATCGTCATCAACCTCGGCGCCAGGGCCGCCGAGCGCAAGGTGCTGTTCTGGCACGAGTCGATCCGCGCGGAGGTCCCCGCATGACCGTTCTGAAGAACCTCGGGTACTGGCTGGGCCTGCCGGTGGTGCTCATCGTCGTCTGGTACCTGGCGACGCTCGGAGACGTCAGCCTGTTCGTGCCGCGCCCCCTGCCGCTCTGGGAGAAGTTCGTCTCGGTCTGGCTGGGCGACAACATCCTCAGCGACGTGTTGCCGAGCCTCGGCCGGCTGCTGCTCGCCCTGGGCATCTCGACGGTGCTCGGCGTCGTGCTCGGCGTGCTCATCGGATCGTTCCGTGCGGCGCGGTGGTTTTCCGAGCCCATGCTCGAGTTCCTCCGTGCGATCCCGTCGACGATCATGATCCCGGTGCTGCTGCTGGTCATCGGGCTGAACGACGCGATGCGCACCACCGTCATCGTGCTGGGATGCCTCTGGCCCGTGCTGCTGAACACCATCACGGGCGTGCGTTCGCTCGACGAGGTGCTCTCCAACACGGCGAAGGTGTACGGCATCCGCGGGTGGAACCGCGTCTGGCACCTCGTGCTGCCCGGCGCGTCGCCGGCCATCATGGCCGGCGTGCGCCAGAGCCTCGCGGTGGGCCTCATCCTCATGGTCGTGTCCGAGATGTTCGCGTCGGCGAACGGCATCGGCACGCTCATCACGAACTTCCAGAACCGGGTCGCGGTGCCCGAGATGTGGAGCGGCGTGCTGCTGCTCGGCGTCGTCGGCGTGCTGCTCTCGGCGATCTTCGCCCTCGTTCAGAAGGGCGTCCTCAAGTGGTACGACGGACTCAAGGCGGCGGCTGATGGCAACTGAAATGACGAACGGCACGGGGCGCATCGGCGGCGAGGTCCGCCTGCATGTCGAGGACCTGAGCAAGACCTACCGGGGGCGCGCCGGCGCCGTCGAGGCCGTACGCAGCCTCACCTTCGACCTGCACCAGGGCGAGTTCGCGTGTCTCGTGGGGCCGTCGGGCTCGGGCAAGACGACCCTGCTGAAGATGATCTCGGGCCTGCTCGAGCCGACGGGCGGCATCGTCGCCCTCGATGGCAAGCGCGTGCAGGGCCCGGCCAAGGGCTTGGCGGTGGTGTTCCAGGAGTACGCGCGCAGCCTCTTCCCGTGGATGACGGTCGAGGCCAACGTCGAGCTCCCGCTCAAGACCGCGGGTGTGCCCAAGGCCGAGCGCAAGGCTCGCGTGCTCGACGCGCTCAACGCCGTCTCACTGGGGCACGCGATGAAGTCGTACCCGTGGCAGCTGTCGGGCGGCATGCAGCAGCGCGTGGCCATCGCCCGCGCGGTGGCCTCGCGCCCGAGCGTGCTGCTGATGGACGAACCGTTCGCGGCCGTCGATGCGCAGACCCGGGGCGAGCTCGAGGATCTCGTGCGCAAGGTGTGGCGCGAGCACGACATGACGATCCTGTTCATCACGCACGACATCGACGAGTCGGTCTATCTGGGCAGCCGAGTGCTGGTGCTCTCCAGCTCGCCGACGGTCATCCAGGACGACATCGCCATCGACCTGCCCGACGAGCGCGATCAGGTCGGCACCCGCTCCCTGACGCGCTTCGCCGAGCTGCGCACGCAGGTCTACGAGGAGGTGCAGTTCGCCAAGACGAACGCGGGGCGCGCGCGCGGGGATCTCGCAGCATGACCGACGCGCAGGTCGATCTTCGCGACGTCATCGTGGTCGGGGGCGGCCCCGTCGGCCTGACCGCCGCGCTGTGGCTCGCCGACGGCGGCGCGAGCGTCACGGTCATCGAAGCACAGACGGCCCCCGGCGACCTGCCGCGGGCGATCAGCATCGCCGACGAGACCTTCCGCATCATGGATCACCTCGGGATCTCCGACGAGCTCAAGGCGGAGGCGCTGCTCGACACCGGCAGCAAGTACTTCGGCTTGCGCGACCGGCTGCTCGCGGCGTCGAAGCCGCTGCCGAGCCGCTCGGGGCATCCGGCGAAGAGCCAGTTCGACCAGCCGGTGCTCGAGGGCCTGCTGTGGGATCGCGCGGCGACGCATCCACGGATCGATTTCCGAGCGGGCATGGTGGCGGTCGGGGTCGCCCAGGCTGCGGACCACGTCGCGGTCGAGGTGCGTGCGGCCGGCGACGACGATGGGCCAGCCGAGCGGATCCGGGCCAAGTACCTGATCGGCGCCGACGGCGGGAAGTCGTTCGTGCGTGGCGCGATCGGCACACGACTGGTCGGATCGACCCAGCAGGAGCGCTGGATCGTCGTCGACCTGGTGAACGTCGCCACACCGCGCGAGCCGTACGCCGAGTTCCACGGCAACGGCGAGCGCCCGTACGTGCTCGTGCCCGGAGTGAAGAACCGACTGCGCATCGAGTTCATGCTCTTCGACCACGAAGACGGCGACGCCATGTGCGCGCCCGACCGGATCATCGCGCTCTGCGAGCCGATCCAGCCGGGCGTTCGCCATGAGGACATCCGCCGTGCCGTCGTGTATGTCGCACATCAGCGAGTCGCCGAGCACTACCGGCGCGGGCGCGCCTTCCTCGTCGGCGACGCGGCCCACCTCATGCCGCCGTTCAGCGGCCAGGGTCTGAACGCGGGCCTGCGCGACGCGAACAACATCGCCTGGAAGCTCCTCGACGTGCTCGCCGGGCGTGGGACCGAGGCCCTGCTCGACAGCTACGAGTCCGAGCGGCGCACGCACGGCGCGAAGATGGTCACCGTGTCGCGAAGGACCGGCGCGGTCGTCATGGCCGTGGGGGCCACGAAGACCCGCCTGCGAGATGCCGCCTTCCGCGCGGTCAGCGTCGTGCCGCGGATCAACGACTACCTGCGCAACATGCGCTTCATCACACCGCCCGACTACGCCGGCGGCGTGGCCGTGCCGGCGCCGAGCGGGAAGGCGCCACTCGCTCACGAGGTCGGGCGCCCACTCGGCCAGCCCGCCGTGATCTTCGCCGACGGCAGCACCGGCGGCCTCGACCGTGCACTCGGCGGCGACTGGGCGCTCGTGCAGCTCGGCGACGGTACGGGGATTCACGCCCGGGGCGGCTACTGGAGCGGCCTGGGGGTCCGTCACGTGCGCGTGCTGCCCGCCGGCAGCCGGATGCCCGCGGCCGCCGACCACGACGGCGTCGTCACGGTCGTGGAGACGGCCCACACCGATGTGTCGCTCTGCCGAGACGCGCGCGCGGCGGGAGCGGCCGCGGTCACGTTGCTCGTCCGTCCCGACAAGTACGTCGCCGCGGTCATCGCGCCTGGAGACGAGGACCGGATCATCGCCGCACTGCAGGCCTACGAGGCCCCGCTCGTCCTGACTCGCGAGGAGGAAGCATGACTCCCGACGCCGGATCGCTCGCCGAACCGCTGGTCGCTCCGCTGACGGTCCCCTTCGACGACCTGTTCTGGCGGGACGAGTACGAGCCCATCACCGAGTCCGACGACGAGCTCGCGGGGATCGTGGACCGGGCCGACCTGCCGGCGCTGCTCGCCGCGCTCGCCGCGGCCCTCGGGGATCCGTCGATCCTCGAGCGCGACCTGCGCCCGCCGCTCACGCTCGTCGACACCTACGCGCACCCCCACGGCGGGATGACCCCGGGGCAGGTGGACCGGGCCCGGACGGTGGCGCTCGCGGCCCTGGGGCGCCTGCGCGACCGCGGCATCCGCTCGGTCGGCGTCCTGCCCGCCGAGCAGGTCGACGCGATCCTCGACTTCCTCACGAACGGACAGACCGAGTACTGGCCGTCGCTCAAGCACGAGCTCGACCTCGCGCCCGACAAGAACGGCGACTCCGGCTTCGCGTACGCGGACGTCGCCGGCGACCGCGAGTTCGACGTGCTCGTCGTCGGCACCGGAGTCTCGGGCATCGCGGCGAGCTACCGCCTCCTGCAGGCCGGAGTGCCGTTCACGGTGATCGAGGAGGCGCCGGCGCTCGGCGGCACGTGGTGGAAGAACCGCTACCCGGGTGTGCGCCTGGACACCCCGACATTCGGCTACTCGTACTCGTTCGCGCAGAAGACCGACTGGCCGCACCAGTACGCGGAGGGCGCGGAGATCCACGACTACCTCGCGGAGGTCGCCGACCGGGCGGGCATCACGGAGCGCATCGAGTTCGGCACGCGGTTCGAGCGGGCGCGCTGGGACGAGGACGCCGCGCAGTGGGTGGTCACCCTGGCCGGCCCGCACGGCGTCGAGGAGCGGCGGTTCCATGCCGTGATCTCGGCGCTCGGGCAGCTGGACCGGCCGCACATCCCCGACTTCCCCGGCCTCGACACGTTCGCGGGCCGGGCCGTCCATTCGCAGGAGATGGACGCGACGATCGACACCGCGGGCAAGCGGGTCGTCGTCATCGGCACCGGCGCGAGCGCCTACCAGATCGTGCCGGCCATCTACCAGGATGTCGCGCAGCTGACGGTCTTCCAGCGCAGCGCGCCCTGGATGATCCCGGCCGACACCTACCACGAGCCCATGACCGAGACCTTCGACTGGCTGCAGCGGAAGGTGCCGTACTACGGCCAGTGGTTCCGGCTCTGGACCGTGCTGCTCGGGATCCCGGGTCGGTTCCACACCGTCACCGCGGAGGAGGGTTGGCACGGCGCTCCGCTGTCGGTGAGCGCGAAGAACCACGAGGTGCGCGAGGCGCTCATCGCGCGCATGGCCGAGCAGTACCGCGGCCGCCCGGAGCTGCTCGAGCTCGCCATCCCGAACTACCCGCCGGGCGCGAAGCGGATGCTGCGCGACAACGGCGTGTGGGCCGAGGCGCTGCAGGCGCCGCAGACCACCGTGGTCTCCTCGGGAGTCGGTCGCATCATCCCCGAGGGCGTGGTCGACGGCGATGGCGTGCTGCACGAAGCCGACGTCATCGTCTTCGCCACGGGCTTCAAGGCGAGCGACTTCCTCGACGGCATCGAGGTGGTCGGGCGCCGGGGAGTCGAGCTGCACGACTACTGGGCGGGCGATTCGCGGGCGTACAACGGCATCACGGTGCCGGGGTATCCGAACTTCTTCCTCATTTACGGGCCCAACGTGAACGGCGTCGTCGCCGGATCCGGCCATCTCATGATGGAGCGCGCGGCCGAGTACGCCGTGCGCGCGGTCGGCGAACTGCTGCGCCGCGGTGCCCGATCGCTCGACGTCACCGAGGAGGCGACCGACCGCTTCGTCTCGTGGGTCGACGCCGGGAACCGGCAGATGGCGTGGGGACAGGACTACATCTCCAATTGGTACCAGAACGCCGCCGGCCGAGTCGTCACGATCTGGCCGTACACGAACGTCGAGTACTGGGCGGTCACCGAGACCATCGCCGACGGCGACTACACCTTCGACTGAATCCGCGGATCCATCACCACTTCACAGGAGAACGATCGATGAGACACCCGAAACGAATCCTCATGGGCACCCTGCTCGCCGCCGGCGCCGCCCTCGCGCTGGCCGGATGCGCATCCGGTGCCGTGGATGGCTCAGCCGCGTCCGCGGAGAATGACGCCGGCCTCACCACCGTACGGGTCGGGATCTTCCCCTCCTCGATGAACGCGGTCTTCGCCTACGGCGAGGAGCAGGGGATCTTCGCCAAGCACGGCATCGACATCGAGACGACCATGGGCCAGGGCTCGGCCGCCCTGCTGCCGTCGCTCGACTCGGGCAAGCTCGACCTGGCCGTGTCCTCCACGATCACCCCGCTCGTGAGCCAGGCGCAGGGAATGACGCTGCCGATCGTGTCGGCCTTCACCGCCGACGAGGGCGTGCCGGGGTCCACGGCAGTGCTGCTCGTCGGCAAGGACAGTGAGATCCAGGACGTCTGCGGTCTCAAGGGGAAGACCGTCTCGGTGAACGCGATCGGCAACATCGGCGACACCCTCATCTCGGAGGACTACGCGATGCACGACTGCGGCGATCCGGCGAAGGACATCACGTTCATCCAGCTCGGGTTCCCGGACGTTCCGGCGCAGCTCGTAAGCGGGCAGATCGACGCCGGGATGGCGCCGTCGCCGTTCGTGCAGATGGTCGAGGCGGATGGCGGCCGCCAGCTGGCCGACTTCGTGATGGACACCGGCGTGGCGAAGATGGAGCTCTCGGTCATCGCGAACGAGGCCTTCGCGAACGAGGAGAGCGACACGGTCGCGGCCTTCGTCGCGGCGCTCACCGAGGCGGGCGAGGCCGCGAACGCCGATCAGGACGGCGTGCGCGCAGTCCTTCCCGAGGCGCTCGGCTCGGACGAGAGGGCCGCGGAGGCCGCCGTGTTCGAGACGTGGACGACGGTGGTCGACCGCCCGACGGTCACGCGTTGGGCCGAGCTCGCTGAGAAGTACGGCCTCGTCGATGCGGCCCCTGACGTGGACGCGGTGATCTGGCAGCAGTGATGGTGCGGTCGGCCCCGGCTCTGCATGGGGCCGGGCCGATCGCCTCAGGCGCCGCGCGCCGCGCCCTCCTGGTGAGCCCCGTCCTCCTGGGAGGCGCGGTGCAGCACGATCTCGCTGGTCCGCTGGTAGTGCGCTTGCAGCAGGGCGACGGCGGTCTTGGCATCCCGTGCGAGAACGGCGTCGAGGATGTCCCGGTGCTCCTTCTCGACGTCACGCACGCGTGCGTTCGGGTCGGGGGCCGACCAGCGGCGGAAGAGCTCGGTCGCGTTGGTCAGCTGACGCGAGAAGTCGCACAGCGACGGCACTCCGCAGGCCGCGATGAGCTTCTCGTGGAACGCCCGGTGCGCGGCGAGCCAGTCGGCGTTGGTGTGGGTCGGGTCGTCCTCGGTGCGGCGAGGCGTACGCGCCAGCAGGTGGTGGGCGGCGATGAGCTCGCCCTCCCAGTCGACGCCGCCGCGCTCGATCGCGAGCTCGAGGGCGCGTCCCTCGATGAGGCAGCGTGCGTCGGTGATGTCGCGCAGACCGCCGTCGGTGAGCGCCGGGACGAAGAACCCGCGGTTCGGCTCGATGGTGAGGAAGTTCTCGCCGGCGAGGCGGGTGAGGGCCTCGCGAATGACGGTGGTGGATGTCTCGTAGCGTTCGGCCAGCTCGCCCGGAGGGACGCGGCTGCCGGGAGGCCAGACGCCGCTCAGCACGTCGGCGCGGATCGCGTCGATCACCTGCCCGCGCTTGTGGGTTCGCTCCGTAGCCATGGCATCCATCTTGGTCGATGAGGGTGGATCATCCGTTGATGATCCATGAATATACGATAGACATGATAATATACTTTCTGAATCGACGACGAAAGGAGAGCTCGTGGCATTCGGAGTGATCAGCGAGATCGGATACGTCTCGCTGCAATCGAAGGACATCGAGGGCACGATCGCGCATGCACGCGACATCCTCGGCCTCACCGAGACCCACCGCTCGGGCAACGCGGTCTACCTCTCGAGCCGCGCCCGCCAGCACCACGAGCTCGTCTACCTCGACGCGCCGGAGAACGGCGTCGGTCACATCGGCCTCGTCGCGGCGGGCAAGGCGGGCCTCGATCTCGCCCGCACCCGCATCGTCGACGCCGGCTACCCGATCGTGTCGAACACCCCGCTGCACCCCGGCGTGGCCGACGGGTTCGCGTTCGTCGGCCCCGAGGGCTTCGTCTTCGAGATCTACATCGGCCTCGAGCCCGTGGGCATCACGCCGACGGGTCACGCGCCCGACCGGTTCGGCCACGTGAACCTGCACCCGCAGCACCTGCAGGCGATGCTGACGTTCTTCACGGACGTCCTGGACTTCCGCATCTCCGACGTCATCGGCGACGACTTCGCCTACTTCCTGCGCTGCAACGCCGAGCATCACGGCGTCGCCCTCATCAAGGGGAAGGGCTGGATGCACCACCACGCCTGGCAGGTGCAGTCGATCGCCGAACTCGGCAAGCTCGGCGACCGGCTCCACGACGCGGGATCGCGTCTGCTCATGGGGCCCGTTCGCCACGGCGCCGGCCACAACATGGCCGCCTACTACGTCGAGCCCACGGGTGCCGTGGTCGAGCTCTACACCGACATGGAGTGGATCCTCGACGACGACCGGCCCCCGATCGTCTGGCCGCAGGACGACCGGGCCTGGGCCACGAAGTGGTCGATCTACGACTTCAGCGAGTTCCGCTCGCACGGACTCTTCCCCGCCCGCGAGCACATCGCGGCGAACTGACCCCATCCACAGGAGCAACCCCGATGACCAAGTTCACCAGCTACTACCGCCCTGCCTCCTCCGGGGAGTGCACCTCGATCGCGTGGGGCCGTCTCGACGGCGACACGATCTACGACGCGACATCCGTGGCACCCTCCCTCGCCGCGGCGATCGCCGACCGCGCCCTCGATGGACTCGCCTCGCACAGTGAGGACCCGGTCGCCCTCGCCGACGTGCAGCTCGCGCCGGTCATCCCGAACCCGGGCAAGATCATCTGCATCGGCGTGAACTACCGCAGCCACCAGGACGAGATCGGCAAGGCCGCGCCGGCCGCGCCCGTCATCTTCGCCCGCTACGCCGACAGCCAGATCGGCCACGGCGAGGACGCCCTGAAGCCGCGCGTCTCGAACGAGTACGACTACGAGGGCGAGGTCGCCCTGGTCATCTCGAAGCCCGCCTACAAGGTGAAGCAGGCCGATGCGTACGACCACGTCGCCGGCTACGCCGTGTACAACGACTTCTCGGTGCGCGACTGGCAGCGCGCGGCCAGCCAGTGGCTGCCGGGCAAGACGTGGCCGGGCACCGGCGGCTTCGGTCCGTATCTCGTCACGGCCGATGAGGTCGGCGACGTCACGAAGCTCGAGCTCACCACCCGGGTCAACGGCGAGGTGCGCCAGCACGGCGTCGTCGCCGACCTGATCAACGACATCCCGTCGATCATCGAGTACGTCACGACCTTCACCCCGCTCGCCCCCGGCGACGTCATCGTCACTGGTACCCCGGGTGGCGTCGGCCTGTTCATGGACCCGCAGGGCTTCGTCGGCGACGGCGATGTCGTTGAGGTCGAGGTCACGGGCCTCGGAACGCTGCGCAACGTCGTCCGCGAGGTCGACTGACCTCGCACCGCCAGGACGACGGATGATCCCCGCTGACGTGTGGGCCGTGCTGCGTGAGCACGGGCGCGCGTTCACGCCCGAGGTGGTCGCCGCCCAGCGTGCGCTGTTCGCGGAGCTGCTGACGGAGCTGCTCGGGCCGGTCACGGCGCCGTTCGTGAGGCGCGACGTCGCCTACGGGCCGCACGAGCGGCAGCGCCTCGACCTGCACGCCGCCGCGCCACTGGAGGCGGGGGCATCGCGTCCGATGCTGCTCTTCGTGCATGGCGGCGGCTTCGTGGGCGGCGAGCGCCGCGATCCGGTGCAGCCGTTCTACGACAACGTCGGCGCCTGGGCCGCGAGCCACGGATGGATCGGCGCGACGATGTCGTACCGACTCGCGCCCGAACATCTGTGGCCCGTGGGAGCGGAGGATGTCGGAGCCGCGCTGCATCGGCTGCGGGAGCGGGCGCCCGAGATCGGGGGAGACCCCGACCGGATCATCCTGTTCGGGCACTCCGCGGGCGCCGCACACGTCGCCGGGCACCTGGCCGGGCACGGCGGCGCGATCGAGCCGGGCCTCGCGGGAGTGGTGCTGCAGTCCGGCATCTACGACCCCGCGACGGCCGAGAAGGAGATCGCCGGCATGGTTGCGCTCTACTACGGCGGCCGCGACGTTTCTGCCGTGCCCGCGCTCGCCGCGCTGTCGGTTCCGCTGTGGCTGGGCGTCGGCGAGCATGATCCGCTCATCTTCCACGGCCAGGCGGCACGCGTGGCCGAGCCCCGGGTCGCGACCGGCCACAGCCATTTCACGTCGATCTACTCGCTCGGCCTCGACGCGGCGTACCCGGCTGCTGTGGCGGAGTTCATCCAGGATGCGCTCGCGCAGAGGGAGTGAGTCTGATCTTGGCGGATCAGCCGCCGACTGCGGCTGATCTCAGTGCGAACAGCCGCCGCGCGACGAGTATCGCGAATACTGCCCAGGGAAGGAGCGATGCCAGGGCGAAGACGACGCCGGCTGTGCCGAAGTTGGACGGGACGGCCATCAGCGCCGCCGCGATCAAGCCCCACACGGCGGTCGGCCTGGTGAAGACCTCACTGCGCAACATGAGCAGCGCCAGCAGCAACAGCGTCACCAGGTTGAAGAAGTAGTAGACGTCGAACGCGGTCCCCATCCAGGTCGCCAGCATGCCATCGCCCGTGGCGAGCAGGGCGACCTGCTCGGCGGGATCGGCGCGAGCGTACGCATTCGCGAGCTGCAGCATCTCGACCGGGCGCGGTGAGGCCATGTAGGCCGACATGCCGAGCACGCCGAAGGCCAGCGCTATGACCACCGTCGACCTGCTCACTCGCCACAGCACGACCCCCAGCGCGAAGTAGAGCAAATACGCCAGCAGATTGCTCACGACATAGAGCGCGTCGAGCGAAACCATCCCGAGCAGCGGATTGGCAAGGAGCTCCTCGAAATGACCTTCCGTGGTCACGGCCGGCGGCCAGAGCAGGTAGATGACGATCTGCACCACGATGAGCGCGACGCTCGCGAGTGCAACCCATGCGCCGGTGAGGACGAGTCCAGACCACTGCCGGACGTCCTCGCGGACCGCGTCCCGTGTGATGGCTTCCATCGATCACGCCCTTAACTGTGCGTCGCGACCGGCGACATACTCGTCATGGACTTCACCCCGTCCCCTCGGGTTCCAAGATGACCAGAATGGCCCTGCGGCCGTCGGGTCGAACGTCCCATGAGCGGGCTTCGGTCGATTCTCACCGACCACGCACGACGGCGCACCACCGACCACGACGGCGGCGGAGTCCACCACGAGAAGGGGCGCCACCCGCCCGGCCGGCGATCTTCCCGTTCGAGCCGCGTGCAGCGATCCGATCGAGCGGACAGTTGCCAAGCCCCCCTTGAGAGATCGTTCTCCCCCTCGGTACAGTGCTGCCACGACGGATTTGTTGGAAGGCTCAACAAAAAGCCGTCGCACCCCGATCAGAGAGGAACAACGATGTCCCATCTATCAGCCCCGAGGCGGGCCGCCGCAGTCGCGGCGGCGATCGCCGCCCTCGCCCTGTCGTCGGCGACCGTAGCCCAGGCCGTCCCGTCGGAGCCGACCTTACGCTCCGAAGCCCCGATTGATCTCGCGGTCGGCAGCGCCGTGTGGGGTCAGCGTGACCTCTTGGGCTACGACCGCAAGAACCCCACCGCGTTCCAGGGGGTCCTCGCCGGCGAGTTCAACTCGCTGACCCCCGAGAACGACATGAAGTGGGCCGAGATCCATCCCGAGCCCGATGTCTACGACTTCTCCGGTGCGGACGCCGTCATGGCTTTCGCGCAGGCCAACGGCCAGGAGGTCCGCGGGCACACGCTGCTCTGGCACAGCCAGAACCCGCAGTGGGTGACCGAGGCCAGCGACGGCTGGACCTGCGAGGAGGCGCGCGACGTCCTCGAGGACCACGTCCGCACCGTCGTCGGCCGTTACGCCGGCGAGATCTACGAGTGGGATGTCGCCAACGAGATCTTCCAGGACGACTGGGACGCCGGCGGTGTGCGCCTGCGCACCGAGGCGAACCCCTTCCTCAAGGCGTGCGCCGAGGACCCGGTGGCTCTCATCGGCGACCTCTTCCGGTGGACGCACGAGGCGGACCCCGAGGCTCTGCTCTTCCTCAACGACTACAACGCCGAGGGCATCAACAACAAGACCGACGCCTACTACGCCCTGGCGCAGGAGCTGCTCGCCGACGACGTGCCGCTGCACGGTATGGGCGCCCAGGGGCATCTGAGCCTCATGTACGGCTTCGACGAGTCGATCCAGGAGAACTTCGAGCGGTTCGCCGACCTCGGGCTGAAGGTGGCCGTCACCGAGGCCGACGTCCGCATGCCGCTCGGCGAGGACGGGGAGCCGGACGCCGCGCAGATCGCGCTCCAGGCGGAGCGGTACGACAAGATGCTCGAGGCGTGCATCAACGTTTCCGCGTGCACGAGCTACACGGTCTGGGGCTTCGACGACGAGCGCTCCTGGGTTCCGTTCGTCTTCCCCGAGGGCTACGCGACGATCATGACCGAGGAGTTCGAGAAGAAGCCCGCGTACTCCGCGCTGCTCGAGAGCCTCACCGACGCCACGCCCGGCACGTCCCCGCGCACGCCGCTTGGGCTGAACCAGTAGCGACACTCGGTTGAGGCGCCGGTGGCGCGTGGACCCAGCCGTGGTTCACGCGCCACCGGCCTTCACGGTCGAGAACTGGGTTCGGGGCCTTGAGGTCGAGCGTCCATCCACCGCGACTGCGCGCGGATGTCGGTGCTCGTCCAGACCCCGCCAGTAGCGCTCGGCAATGGATCCGGTCGGCCTCCGTTGCCGAGCGGCGCCACCGCCACGACGTCGTCGAGGAGTACGGTCCGGCACCCGCGCTGTCTGCTTGGGAAGCAGAAGACGCCCAATGCTGATGCTTTCTTCGTGCGCTTCACCAGAGCTGACACGTCGGTCGGCCCACACTCACCCCCGGCGGTGGTGACCACCACCGAGTACGGTCGGGTGAAAACGCGGTGTGCGCCTCAAGGGAGAGCGGCGAGATGAGACCCCTTCGATACTCGATCAACGTCACGCTCGACGGCTGCGTCCATCACGAGGCAGGACTCGCCCCTGATGAGGAGTCGATGCGCTTCTGGACCGCTGAGATTGAACGAGCCGATGCCCTGCTCTTCGGCCGGACGACCTACGAGATGATGGAGTCGGCGTGGCGGCAGCCGGCCACGGGCAGGTGGCCTGACTGGATGCGGGAGTGGGAGGTCCCGTTCGCCGAGACCATCGACCGGACGAAGAAGTACGTCGTGTCGAGCACGCTGACCGGGGTCGATTGGAACGCCGAGCTGGTGCGAGGCGAATTGGGGCCAGCGGTTCGGCGGCTCAAGCAGGAGCCGGGTACGGGCCTGTGGGTGGGTGGCGTGACGCTCCCCCTGGCGTTGGCGGATCTGGGGCTGATCGACGAGTACGAGTTCCTGGTGCAGCCGGTACTTGCCGGACACGGGCCGACCTTGCTTGCCGGTCTGCGCGAGCGCATCCAGCTCGAGCTCGTGGATCGCCACGAGTTCCGGTCTGGCGCGGTCGCCCTGCGATACCGACCCCCGCGACGAACGGCGTGACGTGATCTGTCCTGCCACGTTGGCCGCTTGTTGGGCACTTTCGCGGCATTATCGCGATCGCTTGTAGGTGGTGCCGAACGCATTGCCGATAAGCGGGCTGACAACCAGGTGCAGCTGAAGCCCTCTTATCGTCTCGAACGTCTCAACGTCAGGGATCTCGGTCACGATCTCCCAGTCAAGGGCGGCACCTACGGTATTGCTCATGAAGACGATCTCTGTGGCTAGCAAGGTCCTCGCCCAGTCGATGTGTTTCATCGGCTGAGAGTGTTTGAGGGCGTCCCTGATTCGGTCTCCTTCGGTGAACAGGTCCGAGATGGAGCTGAACCCCATGGCCACCGCAAGTTCTTCAGTGCAGTGTGCCGGGCCGCCCCACTCGAGAAGGCCGTGCCGAAGAACGTTGCGCTCCGGTGCTGTGAGGTCATATTCGACGAGCTCGTCGAGATCGAACTCGAACGGCTTGGTGTCGTCCGGGTGGGCGTCTTGCCATCGCTGTTGGGCGCGCACGGACCACTGCACACCGAAGTCGGGTGCGACCCGGAGCCGCTCGAGAATCTCGAGTGGGACGGTGGAGTTTCGAGAGATCGCGCGTCGGCAACGCGGGTACTCATCGATAATCTCTAGCCAGGTGGCCGTATCTGCATGCTCTCTGGACAGTACAGTTGAGCGTTCGGGCGACGGGGCCGCGTCAAACCAGTTCGCATATTCGATCGCCGTTTCGATCACACTTGATGAGACCACACCAAGCGACGAGAGGCGACCTTGTGATCGCGCGCCGCCACTGGCTCGATAGCCGACCGGCTATCGGGCATCCACACCGCACTGCGATGAAGATTCGCGGGCCTCTCCTCAGGGGTGCACCGGTGTCCAAGACGCTTGATGAACATGAGGCGTCTCACGGAAGGGTCACGCCGAAGGTCGAGGCGACGTAACCTGCACTGACCGTTCCCCTTTTGACCGACGGGAGGTGCTCGGTTGCGGCTCGACAGCGAGGAAGCGTGGGCGAGACTCATGACGCACACCCACGGAGCGCTCTGCACCAGGCACGACGTACGTGGAGTGGATGCCGTGCCGGTGGTCTTCGCGGTGGAGAACGGTTACATGGGCATCCCCGTCGATCGCGTCAAGCCGAAGACGTCAGCCCGGCTCCAGCGCGAGCGCAACCTTGAGCGCGATCCTCGGGCGGCGCTGCTGATAGAGCACTGGGACGCTGGCGACTGGTCACTCCTGTGGTGGGTACGAGCAGAACTGCGCTGGCAACCGAGCCCGACTGCCACGATGGAAGCGTCGTTCGCGCACCTGCTGGCGACCCGCTATCCCCAGTACGCCAGCGAACCGTTCTCGCGGGTACTCGTTCTGCGGGTGCTCGGCTTGGTCGGTTGGGCCGCGTCCGCCACTCGCGGCGAGGACCCGCCGGCCACGACATGAACACCCACATAGAAGGGATTGCGATCAAGTGACTCACTACTCTCGCTGCTCCGGTGCGCCGGTGCACGATCCGAGTGCGTCGGAGGTTGATCAATGAGTAGCTAACGCTTGAATGTCATCAGTCGGCCCTCTCGGTGGCGTTACGCACAGGATCCCGATGAATTTGGTTGCGTCCTCGGTGAAAAAGACGAGGGCGAACTGGTGTGCTCCTTCGACGGAACACCCTGAGACCCCCGCCGGGCCCAGCCCACGCAAGGCATGCGTCAGCCTTTCAAGCCCGAGTACCCAGGCGCCACGCTCCGAGGCCAACGAGTACTTCAAGTGCAGCGTCTCCGCAGTAGCAGCCGCCGGTTGTGTTCCGACCGGCAGGGTTGAGTCCGGATCGTGCTCGTCCACGAGCTGACGTGCTCGCGTGCTGGCCTCGTCGCCGGGAGTGCTCTCGAGCAAGCCCGCCAGCCTTCTCGCAGTGATGCCCGCAACCATTCGCTCAAGCTACCGCGCAAGTCCGCTGGTTGTCCGGGCAGCAGTGCTGAACGCTCTCCGAGCACACGAGCGGGAGCGAGGGAGATCGCGTAGGCAAGGCTCACGCGCCGTCCAGCCCGGATGGCCATCGGCAAGGCTCTCAGCACGCCAGCTTGGAATTCGATTCCGTATTCGGGACCTCACTGGAATCAACTCGACTGAACTCGCCGAAGTATTTCGGCGAATCCGGGTCGCCTGCGATGAACTGCAGGTACATCGAACCCGTAGGGCTCTCGACCGTCTGCCACTGCAAACTGAGGGTCTGATCGTTCGCGCAGGTCAGCACGACCTCCTCGAAAGGAGCTGGCTCCCACACACCCTCGCCGGAGAGCACCACCGGAAGGTCAGGGGCGTCATGGATCCACCGAAAGCTCCACGCCGCCACCGAAGGAACCCCCTCGACGAACGCGGACCCATCCGGCCTTAATGCGATCGTGGCCGTAGCCTCCGGCGATTCGCTTGTCCAATATCCGGTCAACTGTTCTGCGGAGACGGACACCGGCGACCGCCAATTGGACATGACCCCTGCGACCGCTGCAAGCGTGACGAGCAGGCCGGCACCTGCCCAAATTCCGATCGTCGCCATCATCGACGCAGTGCCGTGCTGACGCGCTCGCCTGATTGTCCAGATCATCAGGAGGATCAGTGCTCCGGCCGCCACAATGAAGGACAGCAGGATGAACGGGGCCAACGGTACTCACGAAGAGTTCATCCCGATGGCAGAACCGTCACATCCTCACATACTCCCGAGCGATGAGCTCCACTGTCGCGCTAAAGGATCCCGCGTGCCACGCGCCGCGACGTTGAGCAGCTTCCCCGAGCCTGAAGTTGCACATGGTTGTCGCGCGGTTCCTGGAAGCATCTGAGTAGGGTGAACAAGTGGTCGGAGATGCACTCGCGCTGGATGCCCCCCGCTGGGCCGATCTGAGGCACGCATACGGCGACGCTGCGAACATTCCGAGTTTGTTGCTACAGCTGGAGTCGGCGCAAGGCGACTCTGCCAACGACGAACCCTGGTTTACGTTGTGGAGCTCGTTGGCGCACCAAGGGGACGTCTACCCCGCCTCGTTCGCCGCCGTGCCGCACGTCATCAACGCGATCGCCAAGGATCTGAACAGCGCCACTTCCAACTCCTTCCAGTTCCCGGCGTGGATTGAGATCTGCCGCATCCGCAATCACACGCCGATCCCAGACGACTTGGCGGGACCATACTTCGCCGCGCTGGACCGTCTGGCACAGATGGCCGCCCAGGCTGCCGCCCGGCCCTGGGACCGCGGCCTGCTGGCGTGCGTGCTCGCGGCCGTCGCGGCGTCGAAGGGTGATACCGAGATGGCCGAAGCGATCTTGGAGCTCGGCGAGGACGGACCAGCGGCCTACTCGGAGTGGCACCACAGCCGGTAGCGCCGAGCCGGGCTGACGACGGCTGTACGAGAATCCGGATCCATCAGGTGGCAGGACGGGGGTCCTGTCGGCACTCTTGCCGAAAGCGACCAGCTATCGGGAGGTCGGGTAGTTGCCCCGCCATCTCTGACGGCGCCGACCCGAAAGCGCCCGGTGCTTGTGTGGCGAGCACATCTGGCACGTTGTGGGTGCCGATCCAACGCTGGCGGAACTGGCCGCGACGCCACCTGGCACCAAGCGGGCGGGCAAACGGCCGATGCTCCGTGGGAACTCAGCCCGTTCGCATGGCGCGAGGAATGAATCTCGTCCCCACGTGGGCGGGCTGATTTGGAATCGGTCGGAGCGGGATGGAATTTGCAAAGCCTCAGTCGATACGCACTCCGTCAACACGGGTGCCCGTAGCCAGCCCGAGAGTGCCCTGACGCAGTTCGGCCATCATGAGCCAGTACAGGTCCATGTCGATGATCTCGAGGTTGGAGATGTCGTCTGCTCCGCCGAGGAACAGCGGTGTCGATATCCGACGCACTCGCTGAACGCAGGCACATTGCCGCCCGCCTCCAACCATTGGGAGAAGAACTCCGACGCGAGCGCAGCGTCCGCGTAGTCGACGAGTTCTTCGTCGAAGAACGTCGAGAAGGTCGTTGGAACCTCGAGCGCCTCCGCGGTCCCTGGCTCGAACATCAGGATGCCGGGATCGTCGCGATCCCCGCGAGGTGGGTCCAGCGAGAACTGCCGGCCGAGCCAGTCAAATGCGAAGCACTGGATTCGGCCACCGAATTCGGTGAATCCGGCGGCCACCTGGGCGTCCACGACGCGCGCGGAATCGACCGTGTGCACGCGGAGCAGACCTCCTCCGAACACGGCACCGCCCAGCCTCTGCTGCAGGTCCGAGAGCGTCGGTTGTGAGATCGGCGCGATCACCTCCGCAGACGGAAAAGCGCGCAGGAACCGTTCAAGCACGCTTCATCCTGTCAGCAAAGATGCGACGTCGGTATACCAGCCATGATTGGCCACGACACGGGGGTCTGCTGCACGAGTGGGTGAGCGGTGAAGGATCGTGTCCCGCGCTTCCAGCAGGCACGATGGAGAAGGATCGTTCGCGCGCTAGTTTCGGATCGTGGAGTCTTGGGACGGACTGCGGATCGAGGTGCGCGAGCTTCGCGAGCTCATGACCCGGATCTTCGATCACCTTGAAGATACGAACGGCGACGCGGTAACGCTGCGAGAAGACTACTTCTACTCTGTGCCCTTCCCCGAGATCTACGACATTCCGTGTGCTCAACCCCAGCTCACAATCGGCCAGCTCACCGAGTCCTGGGAGAACCTCCGACGGGCCCACGACGATGGAACGATCAACTGGGAGCTCGTATGGCTGGCCGACGTCCTGAAGGCGATCGGTCATCTGGCGTAGAGGAATCCACGGACGGTCGCTTGACGCGTGAGTGCAATGCTTTCGGTATGGAGGACACGCCCACGCTCACCCGGGCACGTGCGTTGCTCGCTCGGATGCTCCCCGAGAGAGCGGACAATTGCAGCGTTGACACCGAGGCCATCACTGCGTCGCTTCGCGCCGTCGATGGGCCCATCACGATGCTGAACCTCGATGTCGACCCGGATGCGCCGAGGCTGCCGGTGGCAGATGGCCCCATGACGGGCTTCTACATCGTCGATGACCGCGGGAGCCTGGCTGGTGAGTTGCTCCTGTGGATTGCGGACGGCCGGCCAACGACGCTCGAGTATGCGTGGTACACCGATGAGCGACCCACCGACCTCCCCGAACCGGACCTTCTCCTGGTGACGACGACCATGAAATCACGTCCATCACTCGGAGGGATCAACTCCGATGGGGGTGACGCTTCGTGACTGAGCCCTATGGGAGATCTTGACGCGGCCGTCCGTGGTCGGCTCCGCCTGAAATTCAAGTAGCGGCTCGGTGAAGAACAGCATCGAAGTGGATTGGCCGATGCGGATGTCGCGTAGCCAGGAGCCCAGCCGTTCGGCTTCAAAGGTCGTCAGACATGGGTGCGTGAAGCCCCAGCTGCGGCCGCCCGAGACTCGGACGATGCCTTGGATGTCGAGCCAGTTCTTATCCCACCTATCCATGCGACCGTCTGCCTGCGGGAACTCGTAACCGAGCACTTCCAGCGCGACACTGTCCCCATCGCCCGACCCGAGTCGCATCCCCTCAACATAGCGTCGAGGAAAGATCGGCCTGCGGGCGCGGGAGGCGTCGTCAGTCTGACTGCGCAAATGTGAAGGCGACCGAGGTGCCGCCTGGGCGGAAGTCGCCGGCAAGACGGACGAGGTTTCGGCGGGCGATCCAGCCATGCTCGCGTGATTCGGCGTGGTCGACGGTTTCAACGAACAGTTCGAACCTCCGCTCGCCTCTCTCTCGGGCCAGCCAGGCAAGGACTTCTTCGACCGAGTCCGCTCCAGTGATCCGTTGCGGATCATGCTGCGCCGCTTGCTCAACGTCGTCGCCGGTCCAGAAACAGACCCAGTACACCGACGCGTCTTGCTGCCGCGCTTCGAAGTACGACTCGTCCCATTCGGCTTGCACTCGACCTCCTTTGCCGGGATCGACGCTAGCGCCGTGCGAACGTTCCAGCCACTCCAGAGCAGGCACACCCGGCATCGCATTTGGGATCCCTCGGTGAGAATCTCGTCGGAGGGACCGCGTGGATTTCATCGCGCAGAGTTAAGTCGCGCGCTCGTGCAGACATGTCCATGGTGAGTGCAGTTGCCGAGGAGAGGGCGAGCGATGGACTGGTTGGACGAGGTCGTACGGGACGCCGCGCCGCCCGAGCTCGGCTCGACGCCCGGAACTGAGGTGCTGGCAGCCGCGGTCGCGGCGGACGCGGTTGGGACTGTCGGCGGTCGGAGGTGGGGGCGTTCCGGTCTGCGCCGGGCAGCGGGCGGGATCGGCGTCGGGCTCGGTGTCCTGGCGGTCGGCGTCGGCGCGGTCGCCGCCTCACCGGCGGTGATCGACTGGCTGGGCTGGTCGCCCGATGTCGTCGCCCAGCGCACGTTCAATCTCGATGACGGCCAGACGCTGGGGCTGTGCGAAGTGTTCATCCGAGTGACTCCCGAGTACGGCGGCTCGGTCTCCGATGGTGATGCCGACCGTCGCACCGAAGCGGCACGTGGATTCCTGACCGAGCACGACTGGGACCCGGTGATCGCGTCGATCACCGCCGAGCAGATCCGCTCGGAGTACGAACGCGACCAAGCCCGGCGCGACGCGATCACGACCGACACGACGACCCCGCCCCCGGCGACACTTTCTGGCGCCGCGACACATCTGATCGCCGAGCGCATCAGCGCCGAGTTCGCACAGGCAGGCCACCTCCAGGACGGTGTCGCACTCGAGGCCGCCGCGGGACCCTGCACGGCCGACCACGGGGCAGCCGAGTGATCGGCCGCCGGCACGTCGACGACCGGCGATTGACCACTGCCTACACCGCCAACGCGGCCGACCTGCTCACCTACTTCGGCCGCCGCGTGGGTGTGCCCGCCGACGCAGCGGACCTTCTCGGCGAGACGTTCCTGATCGCCACCAAGCGCTGCAACCTGCTCCCCGAGGACGACGAGCAGGCCCGGATGTGGCTGTTCGGCGTCGCCCGCAATGTCCTCGCCAACGCGACCCGGGGCACTGCACGGCGGCACCGGTTCGCGTTGGCACTCGCGGAGCATCTCGCCGCGACCCCGCCAGAGGATCCAGGCGACCGGGCTCTCGACGTCCGAGCCGCGCTCGATAGGATCCCCGCCGATCAGGCGGAACTGGTCCGACTCGTCCTCTGGGACGGATTCACGGTCCCGCAAGCCGCGGTCGTCGTCGGCATCAGCGAGTCAACCGCGCGCGGACGCTACCAACGCGCACGCACGAATCTTCGCACACGACTCCACGACTACCAGCACGAAGGGAGCAACAGATGAACACGCACCCGGACCACCCCGCAGTCGCCGACGGCTCAAAGTGCGAGGGCGGATGCCGCTGAGGCGACGGTCAGCCTCGAATTTGTGACTATTAAGTGACTACAAGAGCGATTTTGCAGTGTGATGTCTCATGACATCGGTGACTGTTCTGCCTCAGGACATCGGTAACAGTTGATGTCTCAGGACATCGGTGACGGTGGGAGGGTCTTGGCTCGTCGGCCGCGGGGCTTCCCACTGCCGACGTACCGGGTGCCGGGTGCCGGCCAGGGGTGCTCGACGATGAGGGTGCCTCGGTCGTCGAAGATCATGACGCCGTCGGGCTCGTAGACGACGTACACGTGCTGGCCGACGTGGTCGCGGCTGGTCTGGAAGCAGATCCCGCGGGCGTACGCGGTTCCGTTCCCGGCGACCTTCACGACTCGCACCTGGTCGTCGCGGCCGTCGGTGCGGAACGCGATCGGCGTGCGTGGCGGCGGTGGGCCGGGCTTCGGAGGGTCGGCTTTCGGGGTCGCGTCCCACGCCTGCTGTGGGGTGATCCGGCCGGGCAGTCCCTGGTGCGGCCGTTCGGTGTTGTAGATCGCGTCGAACCGGTCGACCTGCTCCTGCAGCTGCGCGAGGGTGCCGGCGATGGGCTGCTTGTCGAGGAACCGGAACAGGGTCTGGTGGAACCGCTCGTTCTTCCCCTGCGTCGTCGGCCGGTACGGCTTCCCGGTGATCGGCTGCACGCCGAGCGCTCGCACGTGCGCGACGAGCTGGCCGTCGTGGCCGCGCCGGGACGGGTTCAACGCAGACCCGTTGTCCGTGAGCAGCCGTTGCGGCACCCCGTGCGCGGCGATGCCCTTGTCCACGACCGCGATCGCTGCGTCCGAGGTCTCCGCGTCCGCCACCAGAGACGCGACCGCGTACCGCGAGTGGTCATCGATGAGCTGGAAGATCACGCACTTGCGCCCACCCGCCAGGACGTACTCGGTCGCGTCCAACTGCCAGCACGCGTTCGGCGCCGGATACACGAACCGGCGAAACGCCGCCCGCGGCTTCTTCCGCGGCTCGAGCTTCGCGACGCCGGCGTCGCGGAAGATCCGCGCCAGCGACGCCGGTGACGGTGCGATCATCCCGAGCGAGCGCATCTTCTCGTGCACGCTGATCGGCCCGTGATCCAACCCCGACCGCTCCAACGCGGCCCGCACCCCGACCGCCTGCGCCTTGAGCTCGTCCGCGATGACCGTCGGGCTCGTCCTCGGCCGTCGGCTCCGCGGCTCGAGCGCCGCGGCCGGCCCGTCAACCGCGACCCGCCTGCGGATCTCGTAGAACGTCTTCCGCGAGATCCCGTGCTCCAGGCAGAACGTCGACACCGCCCCACGTGGCGCATCCGGCGGCCACTGCGAGATCGCGAGGCGGACACGAGGATCGACAGGCTCATTGCGGCTCATCCCTCAAACATCTGAGGGGAACTGTCACCACCAAACCGCTCCGAACCGTCACCGATCTAATGATTCAGAACTGTCACCGATGTCCTGCGACATGACAAGAGCGATTTTGCAGTCGAGAGTCGCGGCTCCCTCAATGCGGAATCCCTGATCAGCCCGGTGAACGTGTCGAGACGTATCCTCGTGGACTGTTTCCGCGCGATATCCGGTGACGGGCGGGATTGCACGCCTGCTACGGGAGCATGGAAAGTGACCTTGATCAGGGAATTTGCGAAGAGCCGATGACGGGAATCGAACCCGCGCTGTCTGCTTGGGAAGCAGAAGTTATCCAGTTGTGATTCACTCCACTTCACTCGGGCTCACGAACCCCGGAATCACGGGGGAGTGTGAACTCGAGTGGATCGACGTGATCTCGATTTTGTGACTATTAAGTGACGACGAGGGTGCCTTCGGTGCCGTGATTGCGAGATCCGAGTCGGTCACTCAGCGTTCTCGACGAGTCTCGCACGACGCCGGCAAGTGACGCCACGCACCCCCTGAGCGTGACGCGAATCGGGGGCCCTGTCCGGGCACCTCATCGGACAGGGCTTCTGCGAATGACGCTACGTTCGGGCACTGCAACCCGCCGCGGCGCCGGCGGCCGGCTTCGAAGCCTCGCGGAGGGACCCATCACTGGGGTTGCTGACGTGGATTTGGGCGCGACCGAATAATGGTGGGATGGCGAGTCTCGAAGGACTGATGACGAACACGAACGCGGGACAGTGCGCCGCCGCTCACGCGACTGCCCGGTTGCTTGACGAAACCATCGAGCTACGGTTCTTCCCCACACCAGGCGAGGACGAGCTCTGGGTCGTCATGCCGGAATCGCGCCTACCTCTCGATCTGCGAAGCGGCGAACAGGTCCTCAGCCAACTCCTCGGTCGGAAGGTATGGATCACCCAGGACAACAGTCGATACCAAGAATCGCTCCCTTTCCCCACGGGTACTCAGTAGCCGATCCCGTTCGGAGTCGCCTTCAGGGGAGGAGATCGAGCATCTGCGGTCGTGCCTTCATTGCGTGGATCACCAGTTCGTTTCCACTGTCGAAGACGAGCACGACCGTTTCGAGCAATCGACCTCGGGTGTCGAATCCGAGTCGAAGTTGCCGAGCGGGCGAGTCGTCGTCAAGATCCTCGATCCAGATCGGCCATGATGCTGCCTGTGTCGCGTCCTCGGGGCTGATTCCGTGCTTGAGTGCCGAATCGTGGACGTTCACGCGGCGTACGCGGCCAGTGCGTCCCGGATCAGCTCCGACCGCGTCTTGTGCTCGCGTGCAGCGCGCGCATCCAGCGCTGCGAGTTCCTCGCTGGTCAAACGCAGCGCAACGACCTGCGACGGCTCAGCGCCACGTCCCGGCCGACCACGTCCGCGCTTCTTGAGCGCCTCCATGTCGTAACCGGCTTCGGCTTCGGCGACCCATTCGGAGATCTGCTCCTCAGTGACGGGCACACCATTGATCGTCTCCCGCGTACTCATAGCAACATTGTAATACGAAAATACCCCGCCAACCGCGGCGCGTAGCGTTGAAGGATCGGCAAAGATCGTCCTCTCCCAGGGCCAGTTCTGGCTACTCGAGGGTGCTCTCTTGTTGGATCTGCCATCCGCCGTCCAACTGCGCGAACTCGCTGTCGTAGCAGCGCTGTTCCTTGCCGGAGCTGACCGAATCGGCGGAGTTCGAGTAGGTGATGATGGCGCCGCTCTCGTCGACGCGAACGACGGGATAGCCCGCGTCCGTCATGCATGCCGAATAGCGTGCGAATCCGTCTCGGTACTCCGCTTCGGTGATGACTCCATCCGCGACTGCCGTCTGCTGGGCCGTGGATGGCTCGGACTTGGCTGCCGGGGTCGCCCACGACGCCCAGATGACGTACCGCTGCGAGGGCTCGGCGATGATCTGCAGCGTGTGGCTATCGGTGTCGCCGCTCAGAGCGACAGGGATCGCACCGCCGCCGTTGGTGAAGCCGGTGTCGCTCTCGGTGCAGGTCAACGTCCCGATGGATTGGCCGCCGAGGAACTGCTCGTAAACGCCGGGGTCCAGGCAATGCAACGCGAGCGCGAGGGTCGTGGCGCCTTCGGGTGCGCGGCCGAGATCAACATCGGTTTGTCCCGAGCTTCGGATGATGAACGGCGTACCGATTAACTGCGTGTCGTCCCGCACGACACCGTCCATCATTTCCGCCACGCTGATGCTCGTCCGCTCCGGCTCGGGTGAACCGGCCAGGGCGGCCGCCGAGATCGCACCACCGGTGACGGCGCCCGCCAGCGCGAAAGCCACGATCGAACCGGCAACGGTCCGGCCGCGTCGAGGCGCGCTCGAGGTCGAGGCGGTCGCGGTGGC
Organism: Agromyces sp. NSFZ; assembly: GCF_056156205.1. NCBI lineage: Bacteria > Bacillati > Actinomycetota > Actinomycetes > Micrococcales > Microbacteriaceae > Agromyces > Agromyces sp. NSFZ. Next base: position 4,100,686 of record NZ_CM149585.1, on the reverse strand, counting down.
CACCAACACGCGGCGAAGCTGTTCGTCGCGTTCGCTGGGCGGCTGCGGTTCAGAGTTCATCGCTCGCTCCTTCCAGACGGAACTGCACTGGCGGCGGCGCCAGGCGTTGCCGGAGCAGGGACGTCGCGCGAGACAGCCGCGAGCGCACCGTGCCCACGCGAACACCGAGGACGCTCGCGGCTTCCTCGGCGGACAGCCCCTCGAGCACGCAGAGCACCACGACCTGCCGATGCTGCAATGAGAGCGTGCGGAGCGAGCTGGTTGCGGGCCCGTCGCCGAAATCGGCATCGGCATGATCAGGCACTGACGCGTCGACCGGGAGCCGGGACAGCAGGGTCCGATAACGGCGCGTCGATCGCGTCACATTGTGCGCCAGGTTCGTCGCGGTGCGAAGCAGCCACGGCAGGATCGACCCGTCCACAAACCGGACCCGGTCCCGCTTCCGCCATGCCTCGAGGAACGTTGCAGCGACGACGTCATCGCCGTCCGCTGCAACCGGAACCAGCCCATGCGCATGACGACGGATCCGAGCGCGATGACGATCAAAGATCACCCCGAATGCCTCACCATCGCCGGCCATCGCGCGCCGCCAATCCTCCTCGTCCACAGCCCTCACACTATGAACTGTCCGGCACCGCCAGAAACGTTCCGCACTCTCGCTGAAGGATCGGTAGTGCGGACCTAACCTTCGCGGCGCGCTCGTCACGGGTCGGTCAATCCAGTGCTCGCCCCAGAGCGGCGACGAGCGTTTTCTCAGCTTCTCAGCTCCTCCGTCGGCCGATGGCTCAGAGCCCGAGGGTCGAGTCCGGGCGGATGCCGCGAAGGCCACTGTCCGCTCGAATTTGTGACTATCAAGTGACTACGAGAGCGACCTTGCAATCGAGAGTCGCGGCTCCCTTGTAGTCGAAATCCCTGATCAGCCCCGTGAACCTATCCAGGTACATCCGCGTGGACTGTTTCCGCGCGATATCTGGCAACCGGTGGGATTGCACGCCTGCTGCGGGAGCATGAAAAGTGCGTCTGATCTGGTGATTTGCGAAGAGCCGATGACGGGAATCGAACCCGCGCTGTCTGCTTGGGAAGCAGAAGTTCTACCATTGAACTACATCGGCGTGCGGCATCCGTTGGATGCAGCGTTGACCATCGTAGCAAGCGCCGCAGCGCTCGTCGCCACTCCCGCACACGTCCACCTGCGCCACTCGCACACAGGTCCACCGGTCGCGCACCCACTCGCCCGCCACGCGATAGGTAGGCTGACTGCGTGCTGCTCTCCGATCGCGACATCCGGACCGAACTCGATCGCGAGCGCATCCGGCTGGAGCCGTACGAGCCGGCCATGATCCAGCCGAGCAGCATCGACGTGCGCCTCGACCGCTACTTCCGGCTGTTCGACAACCACAAGTACCCGTTCATCGATCCGGCAGAGGACCAGCCCGAGCTCACGCACCTCATCGACGTGCGCCCCGACGAGCCGTTCATCCTGCATCCGGGCGAGTTCGTGCTCGCGTCGACGTTCGAGGCCGTCACCCTGCCCGACGACATCGCCGCCCGCCTCGAGGGCAAGAGCTCGCTCGGCCGCCTCGGCCTGCTCACGCACTCCACCGCGGGCTTCATCGACCCCGGATTCACCGGCCACGTGACGCTCGAGCTGTCGAACGTCGCGACCCTGCCGATCAAGCTCTGGCCCGGCATGAAGATCGGCCAGATGTGCTTCTTCCGCCTCTCGTCGCCGAGCGAGCGCCCCTACGGCTCCGCCGAGTACGCGAGCCGCTACCAGGGCCAGCGCGGACCGACGGCGTCGCGCTCGTTCCAGAACTTCCACCGCACGGATGTCGGCGTGACCGAGGCCGGCGCGGCGGGACGCTGAGCGAGGGCAGCGGATGTCGCGATGGCCGGCGCGTCGACGAGATGGGGAATGCGGGAGGCACTTCAGCATCGTGCGCACCGATCTCCATCCCGATCCCGGTTTGACGCTAGATGCCACGCAGGCTGAACTCTCCGATGGATACGGCGAGAAGCTTGAGCGCTGTCTCGGGTCGCACCTCCACATCGGAAAAGACCCCCGGGAGGAGTTCGGGATTCACCCGACACTGCGTACGCCGACCGCGCTGCTTCGGGCAATGCTGTCGACGCAGCGGGCATGAGGGAACGCGTAGCTCGGATGTTCGGAAAGCGCCTCGGTTCGAGAGGCTGACGCCTCACTCACTTGTCGGCTGCGCGAAGCCCTCTGGCTTCAGCAGGCGTGGTTCCCCCAGGCGACCGTTGCGCACCCACCTCTGCATGCCGACGAGTGTCCCGATGGCCCACCCGAGTCGCGTCATCGCTGCGAGGATGCGCGTCTTGAACGTCGCCGGTCCCTCCATGAATGCACGCGCGGGCTCCCCGAACACGCGACCCAGATGCGCGATGGTGCCTGGCAACGGGCCATAAACATCGGGGTGGCGGGCCCAGACGCAGGCTTGGGCCACACCACATCGATACTGACGCCGTACGCGATTCCAGATTCCTCGTGTCTGGCGGTAGTGCACCGCCATTCGCGGCTCGTAGCCGAGCTGGAATCCCTCCCGCGCCAGACGTAGGCCGATGTCCAGGTCGCCGCAACCGTAGGCGGGCAAGCTCTCGTCGAATCCCCCGACCCGGCTGAACGCCTCTCTCGTCACCGCGAAGTCGCAACCCCAGGCAAACGGGATCGAACGGACCGGCGAGGTGTGCGTGCGAACGCCGTTCGGCTTGTCCGCGAGGATCTCGCTGGTCGGTCTGCCCGCTCGGTCGAAGGCGTAGAGGCGTCCCGTCGCCACGGAGGCGCCGGCGTCGACACCCGCCCGCACTCCGGACAACCAATATGGAGAGACGAGGTCGTCGGCGTCGCAGTACGCGAGGATCGATCCACGCGCTTCCCGTGCACCGCAGTTGCGGGCGTAGGGGATCCCGACCCGTGCCGAGCAGTCGATCACTCTCGCGGAATCCGCCGACCCGATTCCAGAAGCCACCCATGCATCCGCCACAGCCCGTGTGCCGTCGTCGGAACCGTTTTCGACGATCAGCACTTCATACGGTGGTGCGTCGATCTGGCTGGCGAGCGCCTCCAACTGAGCGCGGAGCGTTGATTCGCCGTTGCGTACCGGGACGATGACGGAGATCACGATGACAGGGTCGGCATCCACCCTGCCAGTGTGCACTTCGCGCAGCTGTTCGCGCAGCACCCTGCCGCCGCCACGCCGGATCAGTTCGCACTCCGATCCGGAGTCTCCGACCAGATGGGCCGCCTTCGGGGGTACCCGGGCCAAATGCGCCGTGGCATAGTTCAAGTCATGCTTGCGTTCGTCACGTCGTTGCGACATCCGCACAACAGCAACGACTACCGACAGGTCGAGAGACTGCTGCACGAGTCGGTGACGTCGTGGCTGCGCCAGACCGATGACCGCTTCGTCATCATCGTGGTGGGCAACCAGGAACCTCGGCTTCCCTCGGACTCTCGGGTCAGTTACGTCCCGGTCGCCTTTCCGCCGCCTTCGCCGATCGCGACGCCCCGAACGGGCATCCCCAGCATCCTGCGGGACAAGGGTACGAAGCTCGCCATCGGCCTTGCAGAGGCCCGCAACCAGGGCGCGCGGCACATCCTCTTCATCGATGCCGATGATTTCGTCAGTCGCCGCCTTGCCGCCCTCGTCGCCGCCAACCCGGATGACATTGGATGGAAGGTGAGGTTTCCGTGGCGCGTGAACGTCGAGCGGCGAGCCATCCATCCTCATAACGGTGGCACCTTCAGCATCGTGCGCACCGATCTCTACCCCGATCCGCAATTGCCCCTGGATGCCACGCAGTCCGAGCTCTATGACGGATACGGTGAGAAGCTCGAGCGCTGGCTGGGGTCGCACCTCCACATCGGGGAAGACCTCGGGCTCCCGCCGTTGCCGTTCGATGGTGCGCTGTATCGCGTCGGCACGGGCGAGTCCCATTCCGGGATCTCAATGGGTGGGCTGGGGCGCCCCATTCCACGGGCGATTGCAGAGGAGTTCGGCGTCCCCGCAACTCCGCGCACACCGGCGGCTCTACTCCGCGCGGTGATGCCATCGCAGCGGGCGTGGAGGGAACGATTGTTTCCAGTGACCGCTGATCGTCCGGGCTCCGCAGGCTGACGCCTCAGCCGCGTCCCGGCTGTACGAAGCTCTCCCGCTTCAGAAGCCGCGCTTCGCCCAGGTGGCCGTTGCGCACCCACCCCCACATACCCGCCAGGGTCCCGATGCACCACCCGAGTCTCATCGTCGCGGCGAGTATGCGCGTCTTGAATCTCGCGGGTCCCTGCAGAAACGCACGCGCCGGGTCGCTGAAGACGCGGCTGAGATGCCGGGTGGTGCCAGGCAGAGGGCCATACACATCGGGATGGCGGGCCCACAAACATGCTTGGGCCACGCCCGAACGATACTGACGTCGCACGCGATTCCACACACCTCTCGTCTGGCGATAGTGCACCGCCATCCTGGGTTCGTAGCCGAGCTCGAACCCCTCCCGTGCCAGACGCAAGTTGATGTCGAGATCGTCGCAGCCGTAGGCAGGCAGACTCTCGTCGAATCCCCCCACCCGGATGAACGCCTCCCGAGTCACGGCGAAGTCGCAACCCCAGGCGAGTGCGATCGAACGGATCGGCGAGGTGTCGGTGCGAATGCCGTTGGGCTTGTCCACGAGTATCTCACTGGTCGGGCGCCCTTCTCGGTCGAAGGCGTAGAGGCGTCCCGTGAGCACGGAGACACCAGTCCCCAGACCGGCCTGCACACCGGACAGCCAATGAGGCGAGACGAGATCATCGGCGTCGCAGTACGCGAGGATCGATCCACGTGCCTCCAGTGCACCGAGATTGCGGGCGAAGCAGATCCCGACCTGCGCGGAGCCATCGATGATTCTCGCGGAAACGGCGGATCCAATTCCGGACTCGACCCACGCCTCGGCGGCTGTCCGTGTGCCGTCCTCGGAACCGTTCTCGACGATGAGGATCTCAAACGGTGGCGCGTCGATCTGACCCGCGAGTGCCTCCAACTGAGCGCGGAGCGTCGATTCGCCGTTGCGTACCGGGATGATGACAGAAACCACAATGGCGGGGTCGGCGCTCACCGAAACCTTCCTCGCTGCGTTCGAACTGGAACTACGATCACGGCCATCATCTCGTACCAACCGTCATCGGCTCCCATGACGGCGCAGCAGAGGTTATCCTCGACCTCAGCATGCGGCGCCGCCGCAGTTCGCCGAGGGGCATCGGGAGCAGATGGATCACAGCGGAGCATGGAGGCGGCGCCCTCGCGCCATACGGCAGTTCTCGCGTGCTGCGGTCGAGCCGGAAGTGATACGCAACGGGTCAGTCGTCGGTGCCTACTGGTGGATCGGTCTCCCCAATTTCGGTGATGATCTGACGCCGATGCTGCTGCCGAGGTACGGCCTCGTCCCCGTGCACCGGCGCTCCGTCGATGCCCGGCTGGCCGGGGTCGGCAGCATCATGGAGCACTTGCCCACCGGCTTCGCAGGCGCCGTCTGGGGTAGCGGTCTCATGCACGACGCTGAACGCCCGATGCCCGAAGCGCACTTGTTGGCCGTCCGTGGAGAACTCACCGCAGAGAGGGTCGGAGCGAAGGAGGGCGTTGCGCTCGGCGACCCGGGTCTCCTCGTCGGTCGGCACCGTAGACGGCCGGAGCCGAAATGGGACATCGGAATCGTGCCGCATTTCTCTCAGCGCGGCATCCCCTCGCTGGCCGGACTTGCCGAAGGTTCCGGGGTGCGGGCGCGCATCATCGACGTCCGTCGTTCGGCAGCGCCCGTGGTTCGTGAGATCTCTCAGTGCGCGACGATCGTGACGACATCGCTGCACGGCCTCATCACCGCGGATGCGTTCGGTATCCCGGCGGTCTGGATGACGGTTGAGCCGGCACTCAGGGAGGGCACGTTCAAGTTTCGCGATTACGAGACGGTTGTCACGCCTGGCTGGAGCCGCCACCTCGAGTTCGACGAGCGGATGTCACTCTCGAGCGTCGTCGAACATGCCGACGTCGCGCCGCGCACGACAGTCGATGCGGCCTGTGAGGGCCTCGAAGCCGCGATCCGTCGTGTTCCAGAGGTTCTCGGTCCGCTTGAGTCATTCCCCTCGGGTATCCCCGCCGTCGTCAAGTCGCGTACGCCGGCGACCCCATCCGTCTGACTCTGTCGGGGGGCGATCAATTCGGGACGCTGGATCGCAGCCCGCGGGCGATCAGACTGGAGCGATGCCGTAGTCCTCGCCCTGCCCGCCGGATGAAGGCTCCATGCGCCGACGGGAGCGAGTATCCAACCGCCACCGCGAAGTCGCGGATCTCGATGTGGTACGGCTCATCGATCGTCATCACACGGTCGATGAACTTGCCGCGGGCGGCGCGGTATGCGTCCAGATCAAATCTCTCGTCGAAGGCCTCGAGGTGGCCGGCGATCTCGAGCGTGAGCTCGGTGCGCAGGCACTTGTAGCAGGTGGAGCAGTTCCGTCCGTGCGCGGGCACCCAAGTACAGACGTTCAGGCTTTCTCGTGCGGCAGGGACCTCGGCGATGAGGACCGTCTTCTGCACGCGAGTGAGCCGGTCGCCGTGCGAGCTCGGCCGGAACTGTCGGTTCACCAGCAATGGAGTCGCGATCGGGTCGGCGTGACCGGTGGTCGGGCTGGGAAAGACTCCGATATCGCGGTATTCGAAACTCCCGGCCGCAAAGTAGCGGCCGATTCCGCCCATCAGCAGCGCAGCACCGGCGAGATTGCGGGGCCCGTGGCTCTGTCGGAAGAAGTTCGACGGGTAGAAGTCGTCGAGATTCGAGTCCACGGCAACGAGGGGGAGGCCGATCTGCTCGGTGATCGGCGAAAGCACGGCGAGGAGACGTTCGAAATCGCGGCGGCCCGCGCTGCCAGAGCCGGTTGCGCCGACGTTGAAGAAGGTGAGGTGTGTGAGCCGCAGCCCGGGCGAGACGGGTGCGTAGTGATGTTCGGCGAGCACCGCGAAACTGTCGACACCCGCCGAGAAGCCGGTAGCGACACCTGCCGCAGGCGCGTGGGGCGGCATCACGGAGTGGGCGTCGATCGGTATCTCACGCAGGCGAGGCATCACCGTCGCGAGTATGTGCTGGTACCCGTGCATGAGGCCGTGCAGCAGCTCATCGGTCACAGGCCCAATGATCTCGATCGACTCGCCTTGCACCATGGCGGGAATGAGCAGGCCGATGACCGCGGGATCCGCGCGTTCGGTAATCAGTCCTTCGTGCGCACGCGGTACCTCGAACCACAATTGATCGGGCGACTCGGGCGCCCAGTCGACGGCAACAGACCACCTGGTTCGGTCGGCGTTCCTCGTGATTCTGGGTCTGCCTATACGCATTCTGCGAGAGTATCGAGTCTCAGGCGATCGTGGCGTGCAGACTCAAGATCTATCGGAGACATGGGGCGCCTCGACGCGGTTCGCCTGTCGGGCGAGATCCCTCCGACTACCCTGTAGGTCATGCGCATCCACCTTCCGAGCATCGGCGTCCGCTCCGAGATCTCAGCGGTGCGTGACTTCGAGCAGCTGGCGCAACTGAGCCGCTCGGGCCGACACGATCTCGTCGCCGATCCTGATGAGGCAGACCTGATCCTGTTCACCGAACTTCATCAGCTCAACGACCCGATCTCGCTGAGCCGTGTATGGCAGTCGCCGGAGTTCAAGGCGCATCCAGACAAGTGCTACGTATTCGACCAGCGTCCGAGATCGTATTGCAGCATGCCCGGCCTGTACACGAGCGTCCCGTGGCGCTCGCTACGCCGGCAGTACCAGGTGCCCTGGAGTTACCACATGATCACGGACGTCCCGTACGCACCGGAGCGCGAGCCAGACCTGCTGTTCTCGTTCGTCGGCACGACCCGATCACACAAGTGCCGCGAGCAGCTCATGGACCTCTCCCACCCTCGTGGCTTCGTGCGCCGTGTCGACGGGCATGTCAACTGGCGTCCCGATGATCCCGGGTTCGACGAGCGTCGGCAGTCGTACGCGGACTCGGTGACGCGATCATCGTTCGTGCTGTGCCCACGGGGACGGGCGACTTCGTCGTTCAGGTTCTACGAGACGATCGCTGCAGGTCGTGTTCCTGTGGTCCTGGCCGATGACTGGGTACCGCCGGCCGGCGTGAACCTCCATGAGTTCGCCATCGTCTGGCCTGAGGGGAATGTAGGCGGCCTCGTGGAGTTCCTTGAGCATGTGGAGCCCAAAGCGGCAGAGATGGGGCGCCGTGCTCGCGAGGTGTTCGAAGAGCGTTTCGCCCCCGAGGTGATGTTCGACAACATTGCTGACGAGCTCTACACATTGGCAGCCACGCGACCGTGGGAGACGTTCCCGCGATTCGGATACCCGCCCGATCGCCGGGTCGTGCGCCATCTCGCGGGGCGCTCGAGGAAGCTGCTCAAGCAGCTCGCGCCGTAGGCTGGTCGTCCATGCGCCTGCTCTGGGTGAGTGTCGAGATGCCCGACCGTGACGGTCAGGGTGGCCAGCGACGTCAGTATCACCAGATCAAGGCCCTGATCGCGCAGGGTCACACGATCACCGTCCTGTCCCCAGCGGCCAAGGCACCGCCGACCAGCCTTACCGCCATCGCTCCACTTGTCCGGCCAAGACTGCACATTCGCGGTCGCCGAGTTCCGCTCGCGCTTGCGCGAACCCACCGTCTCATCTCGGATCCCGGGTGGGATGCCATTGTCCTCTCCCATCCAGGGTCGGCTTGGCTCCTTCCCCAAACAGTGCGCGCACCCGTTCTGCTCGACATGCATAACGTCATGAGCTTCTGGCATCGAGCGGCCGGCCGAATCGAGGAATCCCGTCGCTTCGAGTTGCTGGAGGCGACGGCGATATCGCGAGCCGCTGCTGTGATGACCTGCTCCGCAGTCGAAACCGAGCGTCTTGGGTCAATGCATCCCGAGATGGACGCCACGACGTTCACCGCGCCTCTCGGCATCGATCCGTCCGAGTGGCCCAGCCAGACATATACCCGAGAGAGACCGCGGGTTGTGCTCTTCGGCGGTTGGGGCTGGGAGCCGAATCGCCGAGGCCTCGAATGGTTCCGGAGCGAGGTGTGGCCCGCAATCACGGTGCGATCACCCGGCGCTGAAGGTCTCGTCGCCGGAACAGGCATCGCCGATACGCACGACTGGCCCGGTGGCCTGCGTTTCGTCGGGCGCGTAGACGACCTCGCCGCGTTCACTGCAGCCGCCACGGTCGTCGCCGTTCCGGTCCTCGAGGGAGTGGGCGCCGCCCTGAAGTTCGGCGAGGCGCTCGCAACCGGGAGCGCGGTCATCGCCACGCCCGACGCCGCAAGTGCACTGCCGTCGAGTGGCGCCTTCACCTCTGCGGATCCGGTCGAGTGGGCCGATTGGATTCACCAGCGCTTGGAGTTGCGGCGAACGGAACCGGCGCCTTCCCCGATACGCGCTCGCGCACTAGCCGAGTTCACCTGGGAGCGGGCAGTAGCACCCATCGACGACTGGGTCCGTGTCACAGGTGCCGCATGACCGAGATCGTGCTCGCCCACGACTACCTCGTGCAGACCGGAGGTGCCGAGCGTGTCGTCGTGAACTGGATGAACGGGTTCGGTGCGCGTCACCTGACCACGCTCGCCTACCGGCCCGAAACCACGTTCGCCGATTTCGCGACCGCCGACGTCTCCGTCTCACTGCCGTCCGCCCTCGCAGGTCAGATAGAGCGATTGCTCCCGCTGCTCCCGGCGATCGCCGAGCGCACAATCGTGAGGGGCGGCGACGTCGCGCTCGTGTCGAGCAGTGGCTGGGCGCACCGATTCCGGTACGAGATGCCGCACGTCGTCTACGTGCACTCGCCCGCGCGCTGGCTCTACGCGGCCGATGACTACCGATTGCGGCTCAGCCCTCTTCGGCGGATGGGGCTCGCGGCGAGTACGCCGCTGCTGCGCCGCGGTGATCGCGAGGCCATGGCGCACGCGCGGGCATTGGTCGCCAACTCGGCAGTAACGCAGCAGCGCATTCGGGATGCCTACGGCCTCGACTCCGTCGTGGTGCATCCGCCCGTCGAGTCGGTCTCCGACACCGCGGTCGCTCCCCGCCGCGAGTTGCCTGAAGACTTCGCGGTCGTGGTCGCGCGCGACCGGGGGTATAAGAACGTGCCGCTCGCTGTTGCTGCTGCCCAGATGGCAGGGTTGGCGCTCATAGTCGTCGGCTCGGGCTCCGAGACGATCGACGAGCCCCAGAGCGGAGTGTACGGGCTCGGGCGCGTGAGCGATCAGGAGCTGTGCTGGGTCTATCGCCATGCGGCAGCCGTGATCGGGTCAGGCCGCGAGGATTTCGGCCTCACCGTGATCGAGGCCGCGCTCGAAGGCACTCCCGCTGCGACGATCGCCGCCGGCGGCTACCTCGAGACGGTGTACCCGGGCGTCAGCGGCCTTCACGCGGCATCCGCTGGTCCAGCGGCTCTCGCGTCTGCGATTCAGCGCGTTCGCGAACTCGACCGCGACCAAGTTCGGAGATGGGCCGGCCGCTTCAGCGAAGAGCGACATCGCGCCAAGATAGCCGAGCTGTTGGAGGACGCCGCACACGGGTGAGGTGGCGCTGGTCGGGGGATGACCTTGTTCAATGATCCCCCGGCTATGATGCCGAGAGTGCCCGACCCGAGGGCGCTGCCAGAGGAGAAGCGATGGCACGTGGGCCGCGTGAGCGGAAGCTACTCGACCAGCTCCGCATGACCCTCGTCATGGCCGAAGTAGAACCTCGGCGCTGGGTCGCGGGCAACGTCGTTGCGTCGGCTCTGCTCGCCGCGCTCGATACGCTCGGCGTGGCTGCGATGATCCCGTTGATGCAGCTGCTGAGCGGTGACTTGGACGGCTGGTTCACCGTATGGATCTCGGAGGTGCTCGGCACGACATCGCTCGCGGTGCTCGTTCCAGTCGTTGCGGGTCTCATCTCACTTGTGTTCATCGCGAAGAGCCTCGGCGCCATCGCATTCCGCTGGTGGCTGCTCGGCCGAACGACCAAGGTCTCTGCACTCGCCTCTGCGGAGCTCGCGCGGCGGTATGCCCTCGCGCCGTACGCAGACCACCGTGCCCGCCGAATGAGCGAGATCTACCGCAACATCAACGATGCAACGACGCAGTCGGCGAGCGTGCTCCTCGCCGTGGTGAGCGTCGCTTCGGACGTGCTGACGCTGGTTGCGATCACCGCGGTACTGTTCATCACCTCACCGCTTGTCACCATCTTCGCGATCGTGTTGTTCGGTGGGCTCGTGTTCGGAGTGCAGCAACTGCTGCGTCGACGTCAGTACCGGCTTGGTGAGGAGATGGCTGCAGCCGGCCTCGAAGCCTGGCAGTTCCTGCTACCCGGGCTCGACGGGTTTCGCGAGGCACGGCTCACCTCGAGTTCCGGGATGTTCATCAACGGGTTCCAGCGGGCACGGCTACGCCGTGCCGCCGCCGCGCGATTGATGGGCCTTCTTGCGGATCTGCCGAAGCACCTCCTCGATATCGGTTTCGTCGTCGCCATCCTCGGCATCTCGTTGATCTTGTTCGCCACGGGAACCCGTGTGGAGGCGCTTACGGTGCTCGGCGTTTTCGCCGCCGCTTCCCTCCGAGCGCTGCCCACACTCAATCGCATGGCAGGCAGCCTCGCGACGGTCCGCACCGGCCGCGCCGGTCTCGACATCGTGACGCGCATCGTCGATGAACTTGACGCCGGCGGTGTCCACGACGAGCAACCCAAGGGCGTGCGCTACCGCGGTGACATCCAGCTGCACGAGGTCAGCTTCATCTACCCGGATGCGGAGGAGGCCGTCCTCAAAGGGATATCGTTGCGGATCGCCGAGAATCGCACGACCGCGTTCGTTGGCTCGAGCGGCGCAGGCAAGAGCACGCTGCTCGACCTCGTGCTCGGCTTGCTCGACCCGACGGAGGGAGTCATCGAGGTCGGCGGGCGTTCGATCGCGGATGATCGTGCCTCGTGGTATGCCGGTCTCGGCGTCGTACCGCAAGATGTCTTCCTCCTCAATGCGTCGCTCGCCGCCAACATCGCATTCGGCGTCGCCGCAGATGACGTCGAGCGCGCGCGAATTGAAGAGGTGGTTCACCTGGCCCAACTCGATGCTCTCGTCGCCGGGTTGCCGCACGGGCTCGACACTGACGTCGGCGAGCGCGGCGTGCGGCTCTCGGGCGGGCAGCGCCAGCGTGTAGGCCTCGCCCGCGCGCTTTACCGGGCGCCCAGAGTTCTCGTACTCGACGAGGCGACGTCGGCGCTCGACAACGTCACCGAGCACGAGATCTCCGAAACGCTCGGCAGGCTTCAAGGCAGCCTCACGATCCTGATCGTGGCGCACCGGCTCTCGACCGTGCGCCATGCTGACACTCTCGTGTTCCTCAAAGACGGACGGCTCGTGAGCGAGGGAACCTTCGAACAGCTGCGTGTGGAAAACGCGGACTTCGCTCGACTGGTCGAGCTGGGAGAGCTCACCTGAGTGAACCCGTTCCCACGCACCTGACGTGAGGGGGGTGGGATACTGGGCGAGTCCGGACTGCGAGGAGTGACGCGTGGGAGTTGGCGGCGAAGCACTGCTGGCGGTACCACTCGCCGTGCGTGTTCGACTCGCCCACGCCAGCGTCCAGGTGCTTGCCGAAAGCGTCGGCGTTCAACTGCTCCATATCAAGGGGGCGGCCGTGGCACCGTCCGTCATGAGCGCCGCTCGCGGCGGAACAGATGTCGATGTGATGATTCATCCAGATCACGTCACGGAATTCGACACCGCCCTTCGGCGGGCAGGCTGGGAGCTCTACAGCACATTCGTGCACGGCTCCCCTTTCGGTCATGCGCAGACGTATCTGCACCGAGAGTGGGGTTATCTCGACTTGCACCGATTCTTTCCCGGCATCGATCTCGCGCCGAAGGAGGCATTCGAGCGGCTCTGGGAGGAACGTCAGGTCGTCGAAATCGCAGGTGTGCGCTGTTTCGTGCCCAGCATTCCTGCACAGGCGCTCGTGCTCATGCTCAACTCGGCGCGACGCCGCGCGGGGCAAGGGCTTGCAGTGATCGACCCGGCGGTATGGGACGAGCATGAGCCGGCCATCCGAAGCCTCGTCGTCGAGCTGGACGCCGGCGTCGGGTTCGCCGCTGCAACCGGAAGCCTCGAGGAGTGGCGGCACGATCGGCGGTATCGCCTTTGGAAGTCAATGACCGAGGGGCGCAGCCGCTCTGCTGAATGGTGGGGCCGCGTGCGGGCGGCTTCGAATACCCGTGAGTCGTTGCTCGTGGCAGCCCGCGCCCCGCTGGTGAATCTCGAGCGCCTTTCGCACCGACTCGGCAGACATCCAAGGAAGCACGAGATCGTGTTCGAGTTCTTCAGACGTCCCGCGCGAGCGCTCCGTGAGTTGATCCGATCAGTCCTTCCCTCCAGCCGAAGGAGACGGGGGTAACCGATGTCGGTCGAGCGGGTCGAACGGTACACAACGCCACCGCAGCTCGGGTTCGTTGTCGAGGACTCGACCGTTTACTTGGCACAACTTCCGTTGGGACCGATTCTGGTGCTGGGGAATGGTTCTGCCGCGATCTGGATTGCCGCGACTGACGCAAAGCGCACGACCAGTGTCGCCCAGCGCGTATCAGAACTGACAGGTTCAGCAACCGAGGAGATCGCGCCGCTCGTGGCGACGTTCATCGATGAACTGATCAGGCGCAAGCTGCTTGTGCGATGCGAGGCAGAGTGACTTCGAGATGAACCGCAGCGCCGCGTGTCAGCGTTGGGTGCGTGCCACGCACTGGAAGCACACCGCAGCATCTCCGAGCTCTTCTCCAGATACCCACCCGCGGCTCACTGCCGCATGGCATGGCACGCTGCGCCGTTGCCGGTGTCTCTGCTGCATCGTCACATTCAAGCGTGGTGGCTGAGTCGAGCGCATCGTGCGGAACGGGTGCGATACTTGACCGAATCAGACCGAGGGGCCGGGGCATGACTTCGACGAGCATGCGCAGAGAGATCTGGCGCGAGCGGATCGTCGACTGGTGGGCGGGCATCTGGCGTTGGGTGCTCATGGCGGTAGGTGCAGCTGCCGCGACCTACCTCGTGCTCGACCGGGGCATCCAGAACGGTTCGATGACCGCCCTGGCGATAGCGGCGCTCGTCATCGGTGCCGCAGTGTCCCGATCTCAGCCCCTCGCGATCGTGCTCATGGCGATGCCGGGCCTGTTGATCGTGCAGCGAGTCGGCTTGGGCGGCACCGGCCTGTCGTTGTCGGATCTCGCCCTCGCGGCTGCCTTCGGAACCGCCGTCTTGCTCGGCAAGCGTCCGTTCAGCCAGCCGTTGCGACAACTGCTCTGGTTGAACCTCTTCTACCAGTTCACGACCCTGTTCACCGTCATCGTCAATCCCTACGTTTCGAACACCGTGGAGTGGTTCCACGCATGGCTGCTCGTCTCGGGGGCGCTCGTCGTCGGGTGGGCCGTCGGCGCGGGGGGCTACGCGCGTCTCGGGCTCTCACTCATCGTCGGAGCGGCGTGCGTCATTGCCGTGATCACCGTCGTCGAGGGTGTGATCGCGTACGCGTCGGGAGACTTCGGGCCGGTGTACCCGTCGTGGCCATTCGCCATGCACAAGAACTTCGTGGGAACGGTGACGGCGATCGCCGCTGCTGTGGTCTACATCAACCCCGACTGGGTGGGGTGGACCAGAGGTTGGGCCCGGACGGGATTCTGGTTGCTGGTCGGGGCCCTGTTGCTCTCGCAGTCCCGCCAAGCGCTCATCGGCCTGATGGCCGCCGTCATCATCGCCGTCGTCCGGCGGAGGGTGACCGGGCGTTCACGTTTCGTCTATCTGCTCCTGATCCCGGCAGCATGGCTCATCGTCAGCATGGTGATCGAGCAGGTCGAGTCGCAGAATCAGCACAACTCCGTGTTCCAGCGACTCAGCTGGTTCCGCGAGGTCTACCACTACTGGCGCGAGTCGCCGGTGTTCGGCCACGGACTTCGCTACTGGTACAACGATTCTTCGGTTCCGTTCCAGCCGCCGCAGGCCGAGGTGGAGGTGCTCGCTTCAGCCGGCGTTGTCGGTCTCATCGGCTTCCTCGTCATGTGGCTCGGCATCATCGTGGTGCTTTGGCGCGTCGACCCACGCTTCGGAACCCTCGCGGTCGCGGTCACGTTCGCCCGCATCGTACAGGCGCAGTTCGACCTCTTCTGGACCGCCGCTGCAGTGTCGATCCCGTTCGTCATCGCCGGCATCTGCCTCGGGGCGATGGCACATGAGCAGCGCAGCGTGCCGCCCGAGTCTGGCGCCCACGCAGGTGTCGCGGATGCTCCGCCCCGGAGCGTTCGAGTGCGCTGACTCGCTGTGCTCAGGCCCGCGCGCGAGTTGCAGATCGTTGGCATAGCATTGAGCCCAACTCGGATACGCTCAGCCGCAGTGTGGCGGGCGCAGACACGACCGGAGGCTGCATGGAGCTACGCGACTACCTACGTGGTCTGCGCAGGCATTGGGTCGCCATCCTCCTGATGACGGTCGTGGGAGCGGGCGCCGGCTACGGGTGGACGTTGCTGCAGACACCCGTCTACGTCGCGGGTGCGAGCGGCTACGTCTCGTCGACGGGCGAGGGAGATCTCGGCACGACCTCGCTTGGCGACGCGCTCGCACGGTCCAAGGTACCCACCTACCTCGAGATCGCCGCGTGGCGCAGCGTTGCCGAACACGCGATCGAGGAACTCGACCTCAACACCACGCCTGAACAGCTCGTGACGCGGGTCGAGGTGTCGAACCCCGATAACACGACGTTCATCAAGGTCAGCGCGCGGGGTTCGTCACCGGAGTCCGCTCGAGCGCTCGCCGAAGCCTGGATCGATGCCATGAAGGTGCAGATCGACAGCATCGAAGGCGACGGCAGCCCCGGCTCGGCTCCCGTGACGATCCTCCCGGGCGACGAGGCGTCGCTGCCCTCCTCACCGAGCTTCCCCGACGTGCAGACGGCCGTGATCGTCGGAGGCGTCCTCGGTCTCGGGTTCGGTATCGCGTTCGCGATGATTCGCACGGTGTCGGACCGGCGCATCCGCGCGGCGGATGACGTGGAGCAGCGTACCGGCGTCGCCGTCGTCGGAACGATTCCGATCGTGCCGGGCCTCGACGACGAGCACCGGCTGATCGAATCTTCGTCGGAGACCGGTGGCAAGAACAATACGTTCGCGGTCTCAGAGGCACTTCGATCATTGCGGACCAACCTGCAGTTCATGGATGTCGACCACCCGCCGAAGACGATCGTGGTCACCAGCCCGATCCCAGGAGACGGCAAGTCGACGATCGCATGCAACCTCGCCCTCACGCTCGCGGCGGGCGGGAGCACCGTGGTCCTCGTCGATGGCGATCTGCGTCGTTCAATGGTCGCGAAGACGATGGGGCTGCCCGGAGGCGCTGGGCTCAGTGACGTGCTGGCCGGACGGGCTTCGCTCGTCGAGGTGCTGCAGCGCACGCCGAGGTCGAGCAACCTGCTGGTGCTCGCCGCAGGGAGCGTGCCCCCGAACCCGAGCGAGGTGCTCGGATCCGAGCGAATGCATGCGCTGATCGCCGACCTGAGCAAGCATGCGACCGTGATCATCGACGCCCCACCGCTGCTCCCGGTGACCGATGGGGCGGTGCTGACGCATCAGGCGGATGGCGCGCTGATCGTGGTCACCCTGCGAAAGACGACGTTCGACCTGCTCGATAAGGCCCTCGACACCTTGCACAAGGCGCGCGGACGCGCTCTTGGCGTCGTGTTGAACCGGGCGCCGTTGCGCGGAGCAGATGCGGCGGCCTATTCGTACGAGTATCGGCGCGACTACTCGTCCTCCGAGGCGAAGGCGGACGTCCTCCCCGCCGAGCCGCCGACGCCCGCCGTCCCGCGCGCCGATACCGATTCCTCCGTGGATGCTCCGGTGAGCGAGACGCCCGCCGCCGCGCGCCGGGCCGGCGGACGTCGCAGCTGACACGTGCACCGAACGACTCCCGACACGACGATGGGCGAGGTCGGCCACTCGCGTCTCCGAGTGGCGCTCGTGAGCTCCTCGTACACCCCATACGTCGGCGGGGTCGAGGAGCACGTGCGCCAGGTGGCCCGTGAGTTGCAGGTCGATGGCGTCGAGGTCGAGGTATGGACCGTCGATCGAGGCGAGTCGCTCGGCGTCAGAGAATCCGAAGGCGTGACCGTTCGGTACCTGCCGACCCCACTCCCGGCCGCGTCGCCAGGGGCTGTTCTGCGTTTCCTGACGCGGCTTCCATCAGCGTGGCGACGATGGGCGCATGCGCGGCGGCAATTCGAACCCGACCTCGTGCATGTGCACTGCTTCGGTCCGAACGGTGCCTATGCGCTCGCCCTGAGTCGGCGATTCAAGCTCCCGCTCATCATCACGTCGCACGGCGAGACCGTCGCTGACGATCACTCGTTGTACGCGCGATCGGCCCTGCTCCGCTGGGCGCTGCGCCGCAGCCTGTCCGGCGCAGCGCACGTCACCGCACCGTCGCAGTTCGTCATCGACGACCTGCAGGCCAACCACGGTCTCGTCGGTGGCACGGTGGTGCCGAACGGCGTCGTACTCGGCAGCGTCGACGGCGACGAGGGCCGGGCCCCGAAGGGGCGGTACCTGCTCGGTGTCGGCCGACTCGGCCGCATGAAGGGGTTCGATCTGTTGATCGACGCATTCGCCCGAGCAAACCTCGATCGCGACATCCGCCTCGTCATCGTGGGCGACGGTCCCGAGCGGAGGCTTCTTCAGGCGGCGGCCGGGAAGGTCGGCCTGGGGACTCGCGTGGAGTTCACGGGCAGGCTGGACGCCGAGGCAGTCGCGCACGCGATGTCGAACTCGCTCGCGGTGGTCGTCCCCAGCCGGATGGAGGCCTTCGGCATCGTGGCGCTGGAAGCATGGCGCAGCGGAGCCCCGCTCGTCATGACGAGCCGGGGCGGCGCGCCCGAGTTCGTTCGCGATGGGGTCGATGGGGTCCTCGTCGACCCGGTCGATACGCTCGCACTCGCCGAAGCGATGTCGCGGGTGACCGGCGACGAGGGCCTCCGAGGACAACTTGCTGCCGCCGGACGGGAGCGGGTGGGCGAGTTCACGTGGGCGCGGGTCGCGCACGCCTACGAGGAACTGTATGCCGCGACGCCGGGTCGAGGCGAAGGCTGAGTATGAGCTACACCGGCTCGCTCACTCGACGCCTCCGCCAGCTCCGGCGCATCGCGGTCGCCGCGACACGGCGCCCGATGTGGCGTGACGGGATCGTGGTGCCCACGCACTGGTGGGACGGCCATCCGAACTTCGGTGACGACCTCACGCCGTGGCTCCTTCCCAACTACGGAGTGTTGCCGATACACCGAGTCGCAACGCGGGCGCGGCTGGCCGGCGTGGGCAGCATCCTGGAGTTCCTCCCCAGCGATTGGGACGGTGTGATCTGGGGGAGCGGCCTCATGAGCGGCGAGCCGCATCCCCTGCCGCGCGCTCAGGTGCTCGCGGTGCGGGGGCACCTGACCCATGAGCTGATCGGTGCGCCCGACGACGTGGCACTCGGCGACCCCGGGATCCTCGTGGCGCGACACCGCCCGCGACCCGGTCTGCGGTGGGACGTCGCCCTCGTTCCCCACGGCCACCACCGTTCGCACGTGCCGTTCCTGTCCCTGGCCGAGACCGCCGGATACCGAGTTCGCGTGGTCGATGTGCACCAGACCGCCGAACGCGTGATTCGGGAGATCTCCGCGAGCGGCGCCGTCATCACGACGTCGCTGCACGGGCTCGTGACCGCCGACGCCTACGGGATTCCCGCCGTGTGGACGACACTCGAACCACCCCTCGGCGGCGGTGCGTTCAAGTTCCGGGACTACGAGTCGGTGGTCACCCCGGGGTCGACTCGCTTCGTGCCGTTCGGCCCCGCGATGTCGCTCGCTGAGCTGCTCTCATCGGCCACGGCCGCGCCCCGGGCGACGGTGGAGGCGTCCTGCGACGCGCTCGAAGCCTCGGCGGCTCTGCTGCCTCGGGCGCTTCCCTCTTCGGCCCGGTTCCCGCAAGGCCTGCCTCGCGTGCTCCTCGGGCGCGCCTGACGTCGATCAGGCGAGCGACGCCCACACGCGGGCATGTCCCTCGGCGCACCGTTCCCACGTGAAACGGGCGGCTCGCTCGCGCGCCGCCCGCACGAGCGCACCGGTCGAGTCGCCGCGGATCGCGTCGAGCAGGCCCCCCGCGATGCCTCCGCCGGTCGGGTCGACGAGGATGCCGGTGTCTCCGACGACCTCGGGCAGCGAGCTCGTCATCGCGGCGACCACGGGCACGTTCGCCGCCATCGCCTCGAGAGCGGGCAGTCCGAATCCCTCGTAGACGGAGGGCACCACGACGGCTCGCGCCGATGCGACGAGGCCGGGCATGACCTCGTCCGGCAATCTGCCGGCCAGCACGACTCCAGGCATGCCGTTGAAGAGGTCATGACGTCGGCGGTGCGGCGGCCCGGCGAGCACGAGACTGAGACCCGGTCGTTCCCGGCGCACCAGCGGCCACGCCTCCGCGAGGGCCTCGAGGTTCTTCCGACGGGATGCCCCGCCGGCGTGCAGGACGTACTCCTCGGGTATTCCGAGTGACCGGCGGATGTCGCCCGAGAGCGGCGCCGCGTCGAAGAATCGATCCTCGACGCCGTTGTGCACCACGTGGGGATCGGTGATCCCGAGCAACTCGACAGCCTCGCGGGCGCTGAACTCCGACACGCAGATGACGGCAGCGGCCCGTCGCGCCTCCTCGATCGCAGCAGGCACGGGCGGCGATTCGTCGGGAAACCGCCACGCGACGACATCGTGGATCGTGATCACATCGGCGCCCGGGCCGGGCGGCAGCTCGAGGTTCATGCGGTGCGTGACCGTGTCAGGGCCGTAGAGGAGTCTTCCGAGGCTCCGACGCATTCCGGCGGATGCCGCGACGACTCGCCTCACCGGCATACGACGGTTGCCGGGAAGCTTCGAACGGAGTGAGCGGGCAACGATTCGACGAATCTCCCATTCACGGTCGTCGACGCTCTGGAGTGCGTCGGCGGCGCGACCGGCGACCTGCTCCTGGTAGAGCTGCGCTCCCATGGGGCTGTCGGTCGCCATGGTCGCAATCGTCAGCCTCAGGCGTGCGACATCTGGACCGATGATCGCCTCCTTGCGCTCGTCAGGCGGGCATGCGGTACCAAGACTAGATGAACGGGCCACCCGGCGCTCCGACAGTGGCCGCAGACGACCATGATGGGCACACGGGCGAGTAGGCTCCCAATATGCCAACTGCCTTCGACGTGCGTGCGCTGGCGAGCACGGTGCGCATCGAGCTCGACGACTCGTTGAGCACCGCCGACCAGGAGCGGATCAAAGCGCACTGGACCGACCTCGCCCACGATGGTGGTGGCGATCCCATCCGAGTGGTCCGAGCCGGCCTCCGTGATCACTCAGTCCGATCCCGCGATGCCTACGCGATCCGTGCGGACTCGCCTGAGGCGCTCGCCCAGCGCATCACCTCGGAGGTGACGGTCGGAGCCATCGGCGGGCTTCGCGGCGAAGCGCTCATGCTCCATGCCAGCGCCGTCGCCCTCGACGACGGGCGCGTGATCGGCTTCGTCGGGCCGTCAGGCCGCGGGAAGACCACGGTGGCCCAGGTGCTCGGCAGCACTTACGGCTACGTGACCGACGAGACGCTGGCGGTGCTCGGCGACGGTTCGGTCGTCCCCTACCCGAAGCCGCTGTCGATCGGCGTGCGGCCTGATGTGAAGGTCACGGAGCCCGCCTCGACGCTCGGTCTGCGTGGGGCACCGGTCGGCGGCCTTCGCCTGGCGGCGCTCGTGCTGCTCGACCGGCGGCCCGATGTCGAGCAGCCGTTCGTGGAATCAGTGCCGCTCATCGAGGCGTTGTCCGAACTCGTCCCGCAGACGAGTCACCTTTCGTCGCTCGAGCGGCCGCTCCGCACCCTGCTCGAAGCGATCCTCACGACGGGCGGCTTGCGCCGGGTCGTGTATTCCGAGGCGTCGTCCCTGCCGCCCGTCATCGATGACGTGCTTCGAATGGTCGACGCTGAAATGCCGATTCTCACGGACGTCCCGAAAATGTCCCAACGCGACTGCGATTGCTCCTCGCGTCGTGATGTGGGAGCATCTGATGCTTCACCGCTTGCGCAACCTGGTGCGCATTGGCGGGGGACCTATATCGACGCACTTCTTGTGGATGAGTCCCTGATCGTTCTCGTCTCGGGTCGTGTCGTCGTGCTCGCGGGAGTCGGTCCGACCCTCTGGCTCGCCGCCGACGGTCTCACCAAGGCGGAGTTGGAGGAGATCGCGCGGCGAGAGCTCCCTGAGCCGCCGCCCGGCGTGGACGTCGCCTCGGTCATCTCCGATGCCGTGGAGAGCCTCATCGAGACCAGAGTGCTCGTCCGCACGTGACTCGGAGCTCGCGCTCGCGGGGCGCTGAACCGCATTAAACTCCGCCGAGCCCCCCGAATGAGGGTGATCTCGAGATGTTCTCGCGCTCGACCTATGGAGCATGTAACCTCTAGAGTTGCCTGAGAAACTCTCGAACTTGCGATCACCCCACACAGCAGAGGAAGGCACGACATGAGTGACGTCGAAGAACAGAAGCCGGGAATCAGCCGGCGCACCGTCGCCAAGGCGATGGCTTGGGCGGTGCCCGCTGTTGCGATCGCAGCACCGGCACCCGCGTTCGCAGCAAGCTGCGTGCCCGACTTCTCCTTCAGTGGGGACAGCTGCAAGTGTCCCGGTGAAGGACAGAACGACAAGCAGTACCACCTCGGGATCTGCGTCACGAACGTGTGCGACGACGTGACTGTTCCGGGGTTCAACGTGTACGTCTGGGACATCGAGAACCAGTCGAACAAGCACTTGGTGCCTGCCAGCGGAGACTTCCCGGTCATCATTCCCATCACGGGCAATTCAGGCTGCTCGCCCCTGCAGGAGTTCGTCTGGCCCGAAGGCACGACCGGGAACTCGGCGAATGGGCTGTACGTGTGGTACACCATCGATGACCTGAACGAAGCCAATGCCGTGAAGTCCGAGCGAATCGACTCTCCGCCGGATTGCGACCCGGAGTCCGGGCTGTGTGGCGAGGAGCCCGCGTAGCCTGAGCACCTCAGCCAGAACGGTCACTCTGCCGTGACTCACGCCTGCTCGAGCGAGCAGGCGTGAGTCATTGCAGGAGGCTATCCTCGCGTCGAGGATTCAAGTCGTCGCACGGCCGCGGCCATGGCGGCGACACGCTCGCTCCAGTCCGCAACGAGCCCGTCGGCGCCCTCTGGGAAACGAGACGTCGCGGGCACCGCCGCGACGACCGCCGCTGCGAACGCGTCATCGGCAGCGATCGTGACGCGCGGGTCATCCGCGTCCCGGAACCCTGCGACAGGCGTCGACACCACGGGGCGGCCGACAGCCTGGTATTCGTAGAGCTTCAGCGGGTCGAGGCTGTCGGTGAAGGCAGTCACCACGTGGGGCACCACGAGCACGTCGGCGTGCTGCAGATAGCCGATGACGGCATCGCGCGGGCGCGGGCCGAGCAGCTGCACCCCCGCTTCGCGCAGCCGTACCGACTGCTCGACGCCGAGCAGATTCGGACCGACGAGCACGAGGGTGCCCGCCCTGCCGAGAGCGCGTGCGGTCGCCTCGCAGAGGCCGACATCGATGCGGTCCGGATGCACCGTGCCGAGATAGAGCGCCACCGGCCCCTCGGGCAGGTCCGTGGGCCGCGGTGCTGGGCGGCGGTAGCGATCTGCATCGACCCCGTTCGGGATGAGCACGACGGGCCGGTTCGCACCCTTGCGACGCGCCAACTCGGGTGAGCACACCACCACCTCACGGGCGAGATCGAGAAGTCGGGCCTCGTTCACCGCGGCACGCTGCCGCTCCGCGGGCGGTCGATCGGCCGCAAGCCAGTCGTCGGTGATGTCGTACAGCGTCGGCCAGCCCGACCGCTCGGCGAGCATGACCGCGCCGGGATCATTGATCCAGAGCAACGGCTGTCGCATGCCGATCGAGTCGGCCGCCCGCGTCACGGAACGCGCGAGACGTTCATCGGCGCGGGCGTCGAGCCGACGTGGCAGCCACTTCACGGGCCGCACCGTGAAGAGCCGGCCGGGCGCGACCTCCGGGATCTCCTGCACCCCTCGCGCGAACGATGGGCGCCGGCCCGATCGCAGGTCGTGCGTCGGGTCGGCAGGCGGCTCGACGAAGAGCACGCGCAGGGAACCATCCGATCGCAGCAGGCCTGCGACGAGATGCTGGTTGCGGCGCCACACGTCGTCCCACGCCTCGAGCGAGATCACGACGAGGTCGGTCATCGCGCGCCTCGATAGACGGCTTCCGTCGCCCCCGACTGCTTGCGCAGCGAGAACTCCTGTTGCTGACGCCTGCGCGCCGCGAGCGACACGGCGTTGCGGCCGGGTTCGTCTTCGGCCAGCGATCGCAGATTGCGGGCGGCCGTGTCGACATCGCCGGGCGGGAACATCGTGCGCTGGTCGAGTCCGGCGAGCACGTCGAGATGCCCGGCGGCGCCTGCGCCGATGACCGGGACTCCGCCGGCCATCGCCTCCAGAAGCGTCAGCCCGAGCCCCTCGACCGGGCACGGTGCGATGAGCATGCCGGCGCGATCCAAGACCTCAGGCAGGTCGGCGCGGTATCCGAGGAACCGGGTCGTGTCGCCGATTCCGAGTTCGTCCGCGAGCCGTTCGAGCGCGGTGCGCTCAGGACCGGCACCCGCGATCTCCAAGGTCCAGCCGTCGTCGGCCAGCCCGGATGCCGCGAATGCACGAATGCCCACATCGGTGCGCTTCTCTGGCTGCAGTCGCTGCGCGATGAGCACGACACGTTCCCGCAGGGCGATGTCGCGCAGCGGCCGGTTCTCGACGCCCGTGTGGACCACGGTGCTGCGTCCGTCGACGGCGGCGGCGACGGCCCGGCTGATCGCGATCTGCCCGTCGAGGCGCCGCCGTACGAGCATGCCGATCGGCACCGGCCCCACGCGGCCGCGGGCCTTCGCGAAGTGCCGGGTTGCGACGACGATCGGCCGGCGTGCCCTGCGGGTGAACCAGAACGCCGCCGCCGTGCCGACATCCGCCGCCGTCATGTGCGTGTTGACCACGTCGAATTCGCGACCGAGTCGCCGCACGGCGCGCGTGACCTCGATGGTGCGCGCTGCGGGGACGTGACGGATGCCGGCCGCGTCGAGCCCCGGCCGCATGCGGTCGGTCGCGCCGCCGATCACCGTGACCGCATGGCCATCGGCCGCCTGCTGCACCGCGAGCCGGAGCACGAACTGCTCGACGCCGGAGAAGCCGTCGGAGCGGATCGCGTGGAGGATGCGCAGCCGCCCGCTCGACTCGGTCGCTCGCTCGGCCTGGATCGAATCGACGAGTTCGAGATAACGACGGGCGATGAGCGGCCAGGAGTAACGCTCCGCCGTCCGCCGTGCCCGCTCACGCCACGCGTCGAGCGGGTGGGCGGCGAGCTCCGCCAGCCGGGCGCCGAGCGCCGCGGCGTCGCGCTCGATGAGGAATCCGTTCTCGTCATCGACGATGAGGTCGGGGGCGAAGCCCACGCGCGTCGAGACCACCGGCAGGCCGCACGCGAGCGCCTCGAGCACGACGAGCGCGTTCGCCTCGTAGGCGCTCGGCAGCACGAGCACGTCGGCGGCCCAGAGGTACGGCACGGCGTCACGCTGCGTGCCGACGAAGACCACGCGGTCGTCGACGCCGAGCTCGTGTGCCCGCCCGCCCGATCGCCGGATCATGTCGGGCGAGCCGCCGACGACGAGGAGGGTGACCCCGGATGCCGCTCGCAGCGCCGCCATGGCGAGGGACAGACCCTTGCGCTCGAACTCGTGCCCGATGAACACGGCGACCGTGCGGTCATCGTCGATGCCGACGGCCGTACGGGCCGCTGTGCGCTCGGCCGGACCGGCCGGACGGAAGCGGTCGAGGTCGACGCCGTTCGGAATGACGTGGATCGGCGGGCGCACGCGACCGTACGTGTCGCGCAGCAGCTCCGCCTCGGTGCTCGTGAGCGCCACGATGGCCCGGTGGGTGCGGCCCCGGTAGCGGATCCGGTCGCGGGCCGCCGTGAAGAGGTGCACAGGATTGCGAACCATGCGCCACGCGTACCGGCCGCGGGCGCGCATCGCGGCCTGCAGCAGCCCGTGGTTGACGTAGACGTCGCCGGCCATGACGTCGTTGTGGCAGATCGACACCGCGTCGGGCCGGGCGGCGAGGAACCGGCGCGCGCGCCGGGTTCCGACGGTGCTGAACCAGACCACGTTCCGGGCGCGCGCGAGGCGCAGCCCGAAGGTCGTGCGGTGCGGTCGCGCCAGGTCGCATCCGGCGTAGGCTGCGGTGAAGCGCTCGACGGTCGCGCCCGCCGCTCGGAACTCCCGCTCGAGCGCGTGGGCGACGCCCGCGACGCCGCTGCCGGGCTCGATCGTCGGGGCGATCTGCACGATGCGGGTCATCCGCCCGCCCGTCCCACGAGGGACGCCTCCGACTCGCGTTCGGCGAGCAGTTCCTCGGCGAGGTCGAGATACCGTCGCGCGATCCGCGGCCAGTCGTACGGCTCGGCCGACGCGCGAGCCCGGCGGCGCCACTCGTCGAGCGTGGCGTCGTCGAGATTCGCGAGCTGCTCCATCCGCTCGCCCACCACGCGCGGGTCGCGTTCGACGAGGAACCCGTTCTCGCCGTCGACGATGATGTCGGGTGCGAATCCCGTCGACGTGGTCACCACGGGCAGCCCACTCGCCAGCGCCTCGAGCACCACGAGCGCGTTCGCCTCGTAGGCACTCGGGAACACGAAGAAGTCGGATGCCGCGAGGAACTGCGTCAGGTTGGAGCGCGGGCCGAGGAACAGGACGCGATCACCGACGCCGTGCTGCTTCGCCTCGTCGTACGCGTCGGCGATGATGTCGTCGTTGCCGCCGATGATCATGAGCAGCACGCTCGGCGCGTGCTCGAGGCCGCGAATCGCGTACGACAGGCCCTTGCGCGAGAACTCGTGCCCCACGAACACCGCGACGCGCTCCTCGGTGCCGAGCTTCAGCTCGTCGCGGGCGCGCCGTCGCTCCTCGGGCGTCGGTGGGCGGAAACGGTCGAGGTCGACCCCGTTCGGAATCACCACCACACGAGGGCGGACCGGGTCGTAGGTGGCGCGGAGGTCCGCGGCGTCCTGTTCCGACAGGGCGACGACCACGCGGTGCGTGCGGCCACGGTAGCGGATGCGGTCACGGAGGTAGATGAAGACGTGCACGGGATTGCGGTAGATGCCCCAGGCCGAGCGGCCGCGGGCACGCATCGACGCGAGGAGCACCCCGTGATTGACGTAGACGTCGCCCGCCATCACGTTGTTGTGGCAGATCACGAGCGCGTCTGGGCGTTCGGCGAGGAATCGCCTCGCCCGGAGCGTGCCGATGGTGCTGAACCAGACCATGCGCCAACCGCCGCGGATGCGGGCGAGCAGCGTGTACTTCGGCCACCTCACCGGTCGGTGGCGTAGGGCATCCTCGAAGCTGAACCGCTCGACGGTGGCGCCGAGGGCGCGGAGCTCGTGTTCCAGGTGCCACGCGACGCCCGCGACGCCGGTGCCGCGTCCGATGTTCGGCACGATCTGCACGATCCGGGTCATGCGGCTGCCGCCTCGCTCAGGAACTGCGACTCGACCCGTACCGGTCCGAGCCGGTACAGCGCCGCTCGACGCCGCGCGGCCCGGCCGCGCTCGCCCTGCAGCGCGACCGCACGGGCCGTCGCCCCGATGAGCTGGCCGAGCCTCGCCCACTGCCAGCCGAGGGTGCCGTAATGCTTGCGCAGGTAGCGCTCCTGCGATGCGTGGAAGTGCGCCTCGCGCCGGCGCGGGTCGCCGCCCGTTCCCGCGCCGACATGCACCGCGCGCGCGTCGGGCACGCCCGCGTGACGCCAGCCGAGCCGGTGCGCGCGGTAGGCCCAATCGGCCTCCTCGGCGTAGAGGAAGAAGCGCTCATCGAACTCGCCGACCTGATCGAGCGCCTCGGCGCGCAGCAGCAGCACCGATCCGATCACGTACGTCGGGTCGTGGCGCAGCCGGGCGAGCCCGAGCGCCTCGAGCCAGGTGCCTCCCGGCGATGGCAGCCACCAATCGATGCGGGCGACGTGTCCGTGTTCGTCGACCTGCGCAGGCCCGACGCTCGCCAGGTCGTCGCGCGCTCGCAGCGCCCGTTCGAGCACCGCGATGTCCTCGGTCGAGATCGCCGCGTCGGGGTTCAGGAGCAGCACGTCCGCCCCCGGCATGAGCCGGTCGCGCAACCCCACGTTCACGCCCGCCGCGAAGCCGCCGTTGCGCCCCGGGTCGACGTAGCGCACGCCGAGCTCGGCGCAGAGCGCCGCGATCTCGGCCATCGACGAATTGTCGACCACCGTGACCGGCAATGTGGCGACGGGCTCGATCGCCCGGCGCAGCAGCTCGGGGGCGCCGTAGGCCACGACGACGATCTCGACGCCGCGCTCGGCGGCGCCGGAGACGGCGCGGTCGGATGCCTGGTGCCGCGCCGATCGGTACAGCTCCAGGTACTCGCGCCCCACGGCATCCCACGTGCACGTCGCGGCACGCTCGAGCCCGAGCGCACGGAGCTCGGCGGCACGCGGCCCCCCGCCGCCCGCCTCGACGAGCGCCTCCGCGAGCGCCGCCGCGTCCCCGGCAGGCACCACGAGCCCCGCGCCGCCCACCACGTCGGGCAGTGCGCCGGCGTCGCTCGAGACCACTGGAACCCCGCAGGCCATCGCCTCGACGGCGACGCGGCCGAACTGCTCGGTCCACGACGGTGTCGGAAGCGACGGCACGGCGAGCACGTCGATGGTGCGGTAGAAGTCGACCACGGCGTCGGGATCGATCGATCCGATGATCTCGACGCGGTCGGTGACACCGGCCGCCGCGGCACGCACCCCCAGTTCTGGGGCGAGGGGCCCGGAGCCGGCGATCCGAAGTCGCAGCCGCGGATCGCGGGCCACGGCGTCGAGCAGCACGAGCACGCCCTTCTCGGGCACGAGGCGGCCGAGGAAGCCGATGATGATCCGATCGCTCCCTGAGCTCGTCGAAGGGAGCTCGCTGGGGGCGCTCGCTTCGACGAGCTCAGCAACCGAGGCATCCGCCGGCCGGAATCGCAACGCGTCGACGCCGAGCGGGATCACCCGCGCCCGCCCTGCGAAGCCCTTGTCCTCGACGATGCGTGCCGCCTCGGCGTTGCAGGCAGAGATTCCGGATGCCGCGCGCAGCGCCCACCGCTCGAACCAGCGGAACGGCGCCGGGTATCGCTTCCGCAGATTCTGGGCCGTGTAGAGCGCCACGGGTGTGCGCCGAGCGTGCCGCCGAAGGGCGCGCAGCAGCAGGATCTCTGCGGTCGCGAGGGCGAAGGGCTCCTCGTGCACGTCGATGACGTCGTACCGCTCGCCGAGCGCGCGCCAGATCGGACCCGGGTCGTAGAGGAAGAGCGCAGGGTGCCGGCCGAAGGTGCGCACGCCGACCACTCGCTCACCGTCGCGAGGCGCGAGCGTCACGGGCGTGCCGCCCGCGTGCCATCGCCTCGCGCTGAGCAGTGTGACCTCGACGCCGAGCGCGGTGAGCGCGCGCTCGCGACCTCGCCACTCGTCGACGACCGCGCTGTGCGAGACCCTGAGTGAGCGCACCTCACCTCCCTCGTAGACTCCTATGAAACCCTATCCGTGCAGTGGGCACGGACCAGCGGTGACCAGGAGGGTGACGCGGTGGATCGCGACGTGTTCACGGTGCTGGTCGTCTGCCAGGGCAACGTGAATCGCTCGGCGCTCGGTGCTGTGCTGCTCGATCGCTGGGCACACTGGTACCTGCCCAAGGGGGCTGCCGGTCACGTGCGCGTCACGAGCGCGGGCCTCGGCGCGCCGGTCGGCTCCGCGATGGGTCGCCGGTCGAAGGTCATCGCCCAAGCCCTCGGCGCCGACGGGTCGCATCATCGTGCCGCCCAGATCACCGAAGCACACGTCCGCGCGGCCGACCTCGTCCTCGTCTCCTCGCGTGACCAGCGCGACAGCGTTCTGAGTCTCGTTCCCGGCGCGCTCGTGCGCACGTTCACGATCCGCGAGGCCGGTCGAGTCGCCGCGGCACTGCCCGAATGGCCCGCCCCTCATTCCCTCGCCGAGCTGCGGGCGCGTGTGCTCGCCATCGCCGACAACCGCATCGCCGCCCGCGGCGGCGACGACGACATCGTCGACCCGCAGGGCAAGGACGACGAGGCCTACCGGCAGATGGCGCGCGAGGAGGTGCCCGCGCTCGCCGAGCTCGCCCGCGCGCTATTCGGCATGCCCCGCGCCGAGATCACCGCGTACCGTGAGGCCGTGGACGCCGCCGAGTACGTCTTCCCCGAGCGAGGGGCCGCGGCATCCGCACCGACCGACCGGCGCCAGGCGTGACCCTCCGCGTGCTGCACCTCGACCACACCACGGTCGGCGGCGGCGCAGAATACGCACTGCTCCGAATGCTCCGTGCCGGCCCCGGTTGGTCGCCATACCTGCTGCTCGCCCGATCACCCGACGGTGGTTTCGGCGTCTATGACGAGGTGCCGGCCAGCGTTCCGAGGCGGATGTCTGGGGTTCGCCAGCCCGCCGGTGCGAGTTCGGGCGGCCCGCGCGCGGCAGTCTCGACCGGCGCTCGCGTCATCGCGCAGGCCATCCTGACGAGGAGTTCGCGCGCGTTCGCGACCGCCGACCTGGTGGACGCGAACACGGCACGGGCGGCCGCCTACGGTGCGCTTGCCGCGCGCTGGTCGCGGAAGCCGTTCGTCGTGCACCTGCGCGACCTCGTCGATCCCGAGGCGCTGGGCCGCCCGGGGCATGCGCTCATGGTGCGCGTCGTGCTGCCGCGTGCCGACGGCGTGATCGCGAACTCGCGAGCCACGCTCGAGTCGGCGCGCCCGCACCTGCGGCCGGATGCGGTGGCGGAGGTCATCCCGAGTGCGTCGGGGCTGCGAGTCGGCGGGGCACTCGGCGAGCCGCTCACGCGAGCCTCAGCCGACCGCCCTCTCCGCACCGTCGGCATGCTCGCCCGCATCGATCCGTGGAAGGGGCAGCACCTGCTCCTCGAGGCGTTCGCCCGAGTCTTCCGCGGCCGGGACGTGCGCCTCCAGCTCGCGGGCGACGCGCCGTTCGGCCACGAGGACCACCTCGACGAGCTTCACCGCACCGCCGAGACGCTGGGCGTCGCGGATCACGTCGACTTCCTGGGGCACGTCGACGACGTCGACACGCTGCTCGCCGGGTGGGGCGTCGCGGTGCAGGCGTCGACCCGCGCCGAGCCGCTCGGCCAGAACGTGCTGCAGTACCTCGCGGCGGGTCGCGCCGTGATCGCCGCCGACGAGGGCGGCCCCGCCGAGTGGATCGCCGACGGCGTCAACGGCCTCCTCGTGCCACCGCGCGACGTCGATGCGCTCGCGGCGGCACTCGCCCGACTCGACGCGGATGCCGCCCTGCGCGCCCGGCTCGCGGCATCCGCCCCCCAGACGCCGGGCCTGCTCGACGACGTGGCGGTCACGCAGGCGCATCTCGAGTTCTACGGACGCGTCGTGCGGGCCAAGCGGGGCTGAGCCGCAGCACGCCGCAGCGTCCCCCTACGCCCGCACCGGCACTGCCGCCACGACCGGATGGTCGAACGCGAGCGCCCCGACCTTCGCCGCGCCGCCCGGCGATCCCAGATCGTCGAAGAACTCGACGTTCGCGCGGAAGTAGTCGCCCCACGCGTCGGGCAGGTCGTCCTCGTAGTAGATCGCCTCGACCGGGCACACCGGCTCGCACGCGCCGCAGTCGACGCACTCGTCGGGGTGGATGTACAGTGAGCGCTCGCCCTCGTAGATGCAGTCGACCGGGCACTCGTCGACGCACGCACGGTCCTTGACGTCGACGCATGGCAGCGCGATGACGTACGTCACGAGCCAACCAGCGTGCCGGCCCACGAGATCTCGACCTGCTCGTCGCGCGGCACGACCTTCACGCGCTCGCGTGCGACGTCGGCGTAGGCGGCATCCGTCGGCTCCCACCCCTCGCCGAGGCGGCGCTCGTGGGCGTCGAGCTCGAGCCATCCGGCCCAGGTCGTGAAGCGGATGCCTCGTGCCTCGAGCAGTTCGAGGACGTCCTCGTCCTCCCGGCTCCCTTCGACGGGCTCAGGGAGCAGGTCGGCCAGCAGGTTCGTGATCGTCTCGAGGGCATCGCCCTTCGTGTGCCCGATGAGACCCACGGGGCCGCGCTTGATCCAGCCGGTCGCGTAGAGGCCGGGGATCGGCGCGCCCGAGGCATCCGTCACCCTTCCGCCCTCGTTCGGGATCACGGCGCGCTCCGCGTCGAAGGGCACGCCGGGCACCGGTGAGCTCGCGTAGCCGACGGCGCGGTACACGGCCTGCGCGGGCACGTCGACGAACTCGTCGGTGCCCTCGACCGAGCCGTCGCCGACCGGGCGGGTGCGCTCGAAGCGCACGCCCTCCACGCGTTCGGAGCCGAGCACCTCGACCGGGCTGTGCAGGAAGTGCAGGTGCAGGCGGCGGGGTGCCGGGCCAGGCCCTTCGACAGGCTCAGGGACCCCTTCGGGCCGGCGCCAGCCGTTCAGCGTGCGGGTCATGACCTTCACCTGGTTGTTCGACGCGAGCAGCGCATCCGCGTGCGGGTCGCCGGCGGCGCGTTCGAAGTCGTCGTCGTAGACGATCACGTCGACGTCGGGCACCTCGCCGAGCTCGCGCAGTTCGATGGGCGTGAACTTCACGTGGCCGGGGCCGCGGCGTCCGAACACGTGCACGTCGGTCACGGGCGACACCTCGAGGCCGGCGAGCACGTTCGCGGGGACATCCGTCGTCGCGAGGTCCTTCGGGTGCTTCGCCAGCATGCGTGCGACGTCGAGCGCGACGTTCCCGTTGCCGATCACCGCGATCTGCTCGGCCTCGAGCGGCCAGTCGCGGGGCACGTCGGGGTGGCCGTCGTACCAGGACACGAAGTCGGCGGCGCCGTAGGACCCGGGCAGGTCGATGCCCGGGATGTCGAGCGGCGCATCGCGGAGCGCGCCCGTGGCGAGGATGACCGCGTCGTATCGTGCGCGGAGCTCGTCGACCGTCACGTCGCGGCCCACCTCGACGTTGCCGATCAGGCGGATGGTGCCTTCGTCGAGCATCTCGTGCAGCGCCGTGACGATGCCCTTGATGCGCGGGTGGTCGGGTGCGACGCCGTAGCGGATCAGGCCGTAGGGCGCGGGAAGCGACTCGAACAGGTCGATCGCGACCGTGGGATTCGGTCCCTGAGCCTGCCGAAGGGCGGTGACCTGGCGATTCAGGATGTTGCCCGCGTAGATGCCGGCGGGGCCGGCGCCGACGATCGCGACGCGGAGGGAGAGGGTCATCGGGCAGTGGCCTTTCGGTGTGGTTCGAGCGCTTCGGGGGCGTACGGGCTGAGGGTCACGACATCGCCGACCACGACGACGGCGGGCGAGCGGATGCCGCGGCGCGCCGCCTGGAGCGCGATCGTGTCGAGCGTCCCGACGGTCACGCGCTGGCGCGGCCCATAGCCGTCTTCGATGATCGCGACGGGGCATCCGCCGCCGCGCTCGCCGCGGGCGAGGGTGATCGCGGAGTTCGCGAGCGTGCCGATGCCCATGAGGAGCACGACGGTGTGGTCGCGTCCTCCGCCGAGCGACCGGATCTGGTCGTGGCCCGTGACGACGGTGAACGTGGTCGCGAGCCCGCGATGCGTGAGCGGGATGCCGGCGATCGCGGGCACTGAGATGGCGCTCGTGATGCCGGGCACCACGTCGACGTCGACGCCGTGGTCGCGGCAGAACGCGACCTCCTCGCCGCCGCGGCCGAAGATGAACGGGTCGCCGCCCTTCAGGCGCACCACCCGCCTGCCGTCGCGGGCGAGGGTGACGAGCAGCTGGTTGATGGCGTCCTGCGGCACGGCGTGGTGGCC
The DNA here is from genome assembly GCF_056156205.1 of Agromyces sp. NSFZ. Lineage (NCBI taxonomy): Bacteria > Bacillati > Actinomycetota > Actinomycetes > Micrococcales > Microbacteriaceae > Agromyces > Agromyces sp. NSFZ. The sequence goes on along the minus strand of NZ_CM149585.1, from coordinate 4,067,712 downwards.
GGGCAGCTTGCCGACGTCGACGACGTCGGCTCGTAGGTGCACACCGTCGGCCGCGAGGCCGTCGAGCACGCCCCGGGCGCCCAGCCGGTCGGCCACGATGACGTCGGCGGCCTCGAGGGTGCGGAGGCCGCGGATCGTGAGGAGGCCGGCATCGCCGGGGCCGGCGCCGACCAGGGTGACTCGCCCCGGCGCCTGAGCCTGTCGAGAGGCGCCGCTCATCGCGCACCTCCCTGCAGCAGGCCCCGGCGGCGGAGCATCCGGCGCTCGAGCGGCGCGAAGCACAGGAGCTCGATGAGGATCCCGATCGCGAGGATCACGAGGATCGTCGCGAGTACGCCCGCGAGGTCGGCGAGCTCGCGGCTCTGGTCGAGCATGGACCCGAGCCCGAAGCCGATCGTGCCGCCCGTCGCGATGATCTCGGCGGCCATGAGCGAGCGCCACGAGAACGCCCAGCCCTGCTTGAGTCCCGCGACGTAGCCCGGCAGCGCCGCGGGGAGCACGACGAGCGTGGCGAGGCGTCCGGGTCCGGCGCCGAGCACGGTGCCCACGCGGCGCAGCTGCGGCGGCACCTGGTCGACGCCCGAGATGAGGCCGTTCACGATGGAGGGCACGGCTCCCATGAGCACGACGAAGTACACCGTGGCATCCGTGAGGCCGAACCAGATGATGGCGGCCGGCACCCACGCGACCGACGGGAGCACCTGCAGGCCCGAGACGATGGGACCGATCGCGCGACGCAGGGGCCGTACTTCGGCGAGGAGGAGTCCGAGCGGGGTGCCGACGACGATGGCGATGAGGAAGCCCATGACGCCGCGTTCGAGGCTCGTCGTGACCGCGAGCTGCAACCGGCCCGACTCCCAGGCGCCGCCGATCGCGGCCGCCACGTCGAGCGGGCCGGGCGTCAGGTCGGGGCGGGGTTGGGCGATCGCGACGTACAGCTGCCACGCCGCGACGAGCGCGACGACGAAGACGATGGGCGGCACGACGCTCGTCGTGAAGCGCTTCCACGCGTTGGGGGCGCCGTCGCCACCGGTCTGCAACCGGTCGAGTCCCGCCTCGAGGCTGCGGAGGTCGTCGTCGTGGCTCCCTGAGCCTGTCGAAGGGGGTACGGTCGCTTCGACGGGCTCAGCGACCAGGGCGTCATGCGGCATTGCGGCGGATCTCCTTCCGCAGCTCGGTGGTGATCTCGATCGAGAGCGCGGCGACCTCCGGCGACTCGATGCGGCGGCCCTCGGTCTCGGCGATGCGCCACTCGCCGGCGACCCGGCCCGGGCGGCTCGACATGAGCACGACGCGCTGTCCGAGCCGGGCCGCCTCGCGCACGTTGTGCGTGACGAACACGATCGTGCGCCCGGTGCGGCGCCACACCCCCTCGAGCTCCTCGTGCAGGAGGTCGCGGGTGATGGCGTCGAGCGCGGCGAACGGCTCGTCCATGAGCAGCACGGGTCGGTCCTGCGCGAGCGCACGGGCGAGGGCGACGCGCTGGCGCATGCCGCCCGAGAGCTCGTGCGGGCGCTTCTCCGCGGCATCCGCGAGGTTCACCGTGTCGAGGAGCTCGAGCGCCTCGCCTCGCCGAACCGCGCGCGGGACGCCCCTGAGCCGCAGCGCGAGCTCGATGTTCTGCCGCGCCGTGAGCCATGGCATGAGCGCCGACTCCTGGAACATGACCGCCGCGCCCTGAGGTGGCACGTCGATCGTGCCGGTCGTAGGGCGGTCGAGCCCCGCGATGAGGTTCAGCAGCGTCGACTTGCCGCATCCGGATGCCCCGAGCAGGCAGACGAACTCGCCCGTCGCGATCGACAGGTTCACGTCGTCGAGCACGAGAGGGCCGGCGCCGAAGCGCTTGCCGAGTCGCTCGATGCGGATGGCGGTGCGGTCGCCCGTCCGGTCGTTCGTCTGCCCGCTCATGGCTCGTCCTACTCCTCGCCGAGGCCGCCCGCGGAGACCGGCTGGTTGCCGTCCGCCTCGAGCAGCGCATTGAGCAGCCGCAGGTCGAACAGCCCGTCGATCGACCCGTCCTTCTGCGTGCCGGCCTCGAGGCCGTTCTCGACGAGCGTCTCGAACGTCTCGGCGTGCGGGTCGACGTCGAAGACGACGTGCTCGAGAGCGCGGGTGATCACGGCGTCGGCGAGCGGCTTGCCGGTCTCGGCCTCGAGGGCGGCGTTGATGACGGCGGATGCCTCATCGGCATGCTCGTCGAGCCAGGCGACGGAGGCCACGTGCCCCTCGAGGAGTGCCTGCACCGTCTCGGGGTGCGTGGCCAGGAACTCGGCGCGCACGAGCAGCACCGTCGTGGGGAACGCGCCGTCGTCCCAGAGGTCTGCCTCGTCGACGAGCACGTGCGCGCCATGGCCGCCGTCGGCGAGGAGGCGCGACACCCACGGTTCGGGCAGCCAGGCGCCGTCGAGGCCGCCCTGCTGGAAGAGGGTGAGCGTCTGCGCGTTCTCGGTCGGGGTGATGTGCACCTCGCCGCCGCCGGTGGTGTCGGTCTCGAAGCCCTCGTCGGCGAGCCACGAGCGCAGCGCGACGTCCTGCGTGTTGCCGAGCTGCGGAGTCGCGAGCGTCGCGCCCTCGAGGTCGGCGGGACCGTCGATGCCCTCGCGCACGACGAGCGCAGCGCCGCCCGTGGCCGCGCCCGCGACGATGTGCGCCGACTGGCCGCCCGACTGGATGAACGTGTTGATCGACGGGTTCGGGCCGATGTACGTCGCGTCGATCGCGCCCGCCGAGAGCGCCTCGATCGCGGCAGGGCCGGCGTTGAAGACCTGCGTCGTGAGCTTCGTGTCGCCGAGCGCGTCGGCGAACAGACCCTCTTCGAGCCCCACAAGCGCGGGTGCGTGCGTGACGTTCGCGAAGTAGCCGAGGCGCAGCTCGTCGGCCGGGCCGGTCGACGCCGAGGCATCCGCCCCCTGCCCTGCGGCCGACTGGGGTGCGCAGCCGCTCAGCGCGAGCACCGCGGCCCCGACGATGGCCGCGGCGAGCATCATGCCGCCCACCAGGCCCAGGCGGGTACGGACGCGGGATGTGGCGTTCATGCTGCTGCTCCTTCGGTTCGGTCGGCGGGGTCGGCGGTCGGCGCTGCGGCCGCGGCGGGGTCGGTGACGATCGCAGCCGCGAGGGTCGCGCCGTCCTGCGGGTGGATCACGAGGAACGCGCCCGCCCGGCGGTGCCGGCCGTACGGCTCGACGGGCAGCTCGGCCGACAGCTTGAGGGCGACGTGACCGATGTCGTTCACCTCGAGACGGCCGGCGGGCTCCACGGCGAGCGTCGTGAGGTCGCGTCGGCCGTGCACGGCCGTGACGAGGGCCTGCACGGTCGACGTGCCCGACTTCACGATCACGCGCGCACCCGGCACGAGCGGCCTCGGGTCGAGCTGGAAGACGGATGCCTCGAGCTCGCGCCGAGCCGAGGGCAGCGATCCGGATGCCGCGATGACCGCGCCGCGCGCGGCGTCGAGCTCGTCGGCCAGCCTGAGTGCGACCGACTGCGGCGCCCATGCCGAGTCGAGCGCGACCGGTCCGGCGTCGATGCCGACCACGGTCGTGATCGCGCCGCTCGGGAACACCTGCACCTCGTCGCCGACGCGCACGGTGCCCGACGCGATGCGTCCGGCGAACGCGCGATGGTCGCGGTACGGCTCGGGGTCGGCGACGTCGTGTGCCAACGCACCCTGTGGACGGATGACGAGCTGCACTGGCATCCGGAACGCCTCGAGGTCGGACTCCAGCTCGTCGAGCGCCGGCAGCGACTCGAGCAGCTCGAGGAGGGCGGGTCCGTCGTACCAGGGCGTGTTCGCGGATCGCTCGACGACGTTGTCGCCCGCGAGGGCCGAGACCGGGATGACGTGCGCGTCGGGGAGACCGAGGTCGCCCACGAGCGCGGAGACCTCCGTCGCCACGGCCGCGAAGGCGGCCTCGTCGTAGCCGAGCAGGTCGATCTTGTTCACGGCGACGATCACGTGCGGCACGCGCAGGAGCTGCACGACCGCGAGGTGCCGGCGGGTCTGCTCGAGCACGCCCTTGCGGGCGTCGACGAGCACGACGACGGCGTCGGCCGTGGCGGCGCCCGTGACCATGTTGCGCGTGTACTGCACGTGGCCGGGGCAGTCCGCGAGGATGAACGACCGGCGGCCCGTGGAGAAGTAGCGGTAGGCGACGTCGATCGTGATGCCCTGCTCGCGCTCGGCGCGGAGGCCGTCGGTGAGGAGGGCGAAGTCGATCGCACCCGGCTCGCCCCCGAAGCCGCGCTCGGCCGACGTGCGCGCGACCTGCTCGAGCTGATCGGCGAGGATCGCCTTCGAGTCGTGCAGCAGGCGCCCGACGAGCGTCGACTTGCCGTCGTCGACGGAACCGGCGGTCGCGAAGCGGAACAGGGTGGTCTCGTGCGGCCCACCCCTCTGCCGAGTGTTACCGCCGGCGCCGAGTGATACCGATCCAGCGTTGACACTCGCGCGGGACGTTAACACTCGGGGGTCGGGTGGGTCGGGGAGTCGGGCGTCGGGTCGGGCGTTGGGTCGAGCGGTGTCGGTCATCAGAAGTACCCGTCCTTCTTGCGGTCTTCCATGGCAGCCTCCGAGATGCGGTCGTCGGCACGCGTGGCGCCGCGCTCGGTGAGGGTCGACGTGGCGACCTCGCGCACGACCTCGGCGACGAATGCCGCGTCGGACTCGACCGCGCCGGTGCAGCTCATGTCGCCCACCGTGCGATAGCGCACGACGCGGCGCTCCACGTGCTCGTCGGCGCCCGGGGGCGAAACAGGGCCGACGGCGCGCCACATGCCGTCACGCCGGTACACCTCGCGCTCATGCGCGTAGTACAGCGGCGGCAGCTCGATGCCCTCGCGCTCGATGTAGCGCCACACGTCGAGCTCGGTCCAGTTCGAGATCGGGAACGCGCGCACGTGCTGGCCGACGGTGTGCCGGCCGTTGTAGAGGTCCCAGAGCTCGGGGCGCTGGTTGCGCGGGTCCCACTGCCCGAATTCGTCGCGGAGGCTCAGGATGCGCTCCTTGGCACGCGCCTTGTCCTCGTCGCGGCGGGCGCCGCCGAAGACGGCATCGTGCCGGCCCGCCGCGATCGCGTCGAGCAGGGGCTGGGTCTGCAGCGGGTTGCGGGTGCCGTCGGCGCGCTCCTGCAGGCGGCCGTCGTCGAGGTAGTCCTGGACCCTGGCGACCTCGAGCCGCACCCCGAGGCGGGCCACCGTGCGGTCGCGGAAGTCGATGACCTCGGGGAAGTTGTGTCCGGTGTCGACGTGCAGCACCGGGAACGGCACGCGCGCCGGCCAGAACGCCTTGGTCGCGAGGTGCAGGACGACGACCGAGTCCTTGCCGCCCGAGAAGAGCAGCACGGGCCGCTCGAATTCGGCGACCACCTCGCGGATGATATGGATCGCCTCGGACTCGAGCGTGTCGAGTGCGCTCAGCTTCGGTGCCCCTGTTCCCTGAGCTCGTCGAAGGGAACTCGCCCGGAGGATCCGGCTCCCGTCGACAGGCTCAGGGAGTGACGCGGTGGTGATGGTCGTCTCGCTCACAGGTGCAACCCGCATTCCGTCTTGGCGAGGCCGGCCCAGCGGCCCGACCTCGGATCCTCGCCCGCGGCGACCGGCCTCGTGCACGGCGCGCAGCCGATCGAGGGGTAGCCGTGCGACATCAGGAGGTTCACGGGCACCTGATGCGCCCCCGCGTAGTCGAGCAGTTCGTCGAAGCTCCACGCGGCGAGCGGGTTCACCTTCACGAGCCCGTTCCGCTCGTCGTAGGTCACGAGCGGCGTGTTCGTGCGCGTCGGCGCTTCCTCGCGACGCACGCCCGTGAACCACACCTCGTAGTCGCCGAGCGCGCGATGCAGGGGCGCGACCTTGCGGCGTGCGCAGCACAGGCCGGGGTCGCGGGCGAAGAGCTCGGCTCCGAACTCGGCGTCCTGCTCGGCCACGGTCTGCTCGGGGAGCACGTCGACCACGCGCACGTCGAGCGCGCGGGCGACCTCGTCGCGCGTCACGTGCGTCTCGGTGAAGTGGTATCCGGTGTCGAGGAACAGCACGTCGACGCCGCGCAGGCGGGAGGCGACCACGTGCGGCAGCACGGCGTCGGCCATCGAGCAGGCGACGGCCGCGGCATCCGTGGCGAAGTTGGCGGCCACCCAGGCGACGACCTCGTCGGCGGATGCCTCGGGGCCGCCCTCGGGTGAGAGCAGCGCGTTGCCCTGCTCGGCGAGGACGCGCAGCTCGTCGGCGCTCCGGCGGCGGGTGCCGGGCGCGACCGTCGCTCCGAGGTTGCGAGCGCTCATCGCAGGGCCTCCTCGTCGGCGCGGTGCGCCCACTCGGCGAACGTCTCGGCGGCGGCCGCGTCGCGCTCGGCGAGGAAGCGGCGTACGACGCGCTCGACGTAGTCGGCGAGCCCATCGGCGGTGACCTTGAGCCCGCGCACCGTGCGACCGGTGCCCGCCTCCTCGCGCGTGGCCGAGGCCAGGCCGCCGCCGAGGTGCACCTGGAAGCCGGGCGTCTGTCCGCCGTCGCCGTCGGGGAGGAGCTGGCCCTTGAGTCCGATGTCGGCGGTCTGGATGCGAGCGCAGGAGTTGGGGCATCCATTCACGTGCAGGCTGATCGGGTGCGGCAGCTCGAGGCCGGCGAGCCGGGCCTCGAGGGCGATGACCGCGTCGGTCGCGGTCTGCTTGGTCTCGACGATCGCGAGCTTGCAGAACTCGATGCCGGTGCACGCGATGGTGCCGCGGCGGATGAGGCTCGGTCTCGCCTGCAGGCCCAGCGCGTCGAGCTCGGCGATGACCCGCTCGACACGCGACTCCTCGATGTCGAGGAGCACGAGCTTCTGGTGCGGTGTGGTGCGCAGCCGTGTGGAGCCGTGACGTTCGAGCAGGTCGGCGACGGCCGTGAGCGTCGAACCCGAGACGCGTCCGACGAACGGGGTGACGCCGATGTAGAACCGGCCGTCCTGCTGGCGGTGCACGCCCACGTGGTCGCCCTGTGCGCGCGGCTTCGACGCGGCGGGGCCGTCGGGCAGCGGGGCGCCGAGGTATTCGGTCTCGAGCACGTCACGGAACTTCTCAGCGCCCCAGTCGGCGACGAGGTACTTGAGCCGGGCCTTGTTGCGCAGGCGCCGGTAGCCGTAGTCGCGGAAGATCGACGTGACGCCGACCCAGACGTCGGGCACCTGCTCGGGCGCGACCCAGGCCCCGAGGCGAACGGCGAGGTGCGCGCTCGTGGAGAGCCCGCCGCCGACCCACAGGTCGTAGCCGACGCCGAACTCGGGGTGCTCGACGGCGACGAACGCGACGTCGTTGATCTCGTGCACGACGTCCTGGCTGGGGTGGCCGGTGATCGCCGTCTTGTACTTGCGCGGCAGGTTGGCGAACGACTCGTCGCCGATGTAGCGGCGCGAGATCTCCTCGATCGCCGGCGTCGGGTCGATGAGCTCGTCGGCCGCGATGCCCGCGACCGGCGAGCCGAGGATGACGCGGGGCACGTCGCCGCACGCCTCGGTGGTCTGCAGCCCGACCGCTTCGAGCCGCCGCCAGATCTCGGGCACGTCCTCGACGCGCACCCAGTGCAGCTGCACGTTCTGCCGGTCGGTGAGGTCGGCCGTGTCGCGGGCGAACTCGGTCGAGATCTCGCCGATGACCCGCAGTTGTTCGGTCGTGAGCTGCCCGCCGTCGATGCGCACGCGCAGCATGAAGAACTCGTCCTCGAGCTCGTGCGGCTCGAGCGTGGCGGTCTTGCCTCCGTCGATGCCCGGCTTGCGCTGCGTGTACAGGCCCCACCAGCGGAATCGCCCGTGCAGGTCGGTCGGGTCGATCGACGCGAAGCCGCCCTCGGCGTAGATGCGCTCGATGCGCTCGCGCACGGCGAGTCCGCCGTCCTCCTGCTTCCACACCTCGTTGGGGTTGAGCGGGGTCGTGCCGTCGATCTTCCACTGGCCGTGCGGACGCGCCGCCGGACGTGCGGCGCGCGCCGGGCGCGCTGGCGCGGCATCCGTCGCCCTCGGGGTGGTGATGGTCACGACGCCTCCTTCCTCATGCCGGTGCGAGATGCGCTCCGTGCGTGTTCGGTCGAAGCTAGGCGAGGTCGGCGACCCCCGACAGGGGGCCGTGTCATGCCCGGTCACGTCGTGTCGTATTGCGTCACACGGCGTCGCGACAGGTCACGCGGCTTGCGCGGCGCGAGTCGCGCCCGCCGCGTCGGCGTCGGTCAGCCGAGGCGAGCGGATGCCGCGGCGTAGCGTTCGAGCACGAGCTCGACGAGTTCGCGGGGCGCGGGTTCGTCGTCGACCAGGAGCGGACGCGCGGTCACTTCGGCGCCTGCGGCGCGCGCGAGGTCGTCGAAGTAGCCGGGTGCGAGCAGGTAGTTCGCGACGACGACGCGCGCACCCGGAGTTGCACTGCCGACGCGCACACGCGTCTCGGCGGCGGCAGCAGTGACGGCCTCGGCGAGGCGAGGCTCGGCCGCGGAGAGGAAGCCGATCGAGACCTCCCGACCGGATGCCGCGGCGAGCCGCCCGGCCATGTCGTGACAGTCATCGACGGCGCGTCGGTCGCTCGACCCCGCGACCGCGAGCACGACGCGGTCACCGTCGCGGAGCCCCGCCTCGACGAGCCGTCGGAGCAGCACCTGCGCGAGCCGGTCGTCGGGCCCGAGCGCGTCGGCGAGCACGATCGGCCGGTCGGATGCCGCGTCCTGCGCGGCCTCGGCGAGGTCGACGTGCACGTGGTACCCGGCCGACAGCAGGAGCGGCACGATCACGGCCGGTTCCCCAGGCCCGAGGGACGCGAGGGTCGCGGGCACATCGGGTTGCTCGACGTCGACGTGTCCGAGCCGCACGCGGGGTGGGGCCTCCGGATGCCTCGCCGCCGCGGCTGCGGCCACCGCCTCGTGCAGTCCGCGCACCGCGGCGCGGCCGGCCTCGGAGGAGGTGCCGTGCGAGATGCCGACGAGGGCTGGTGGCCGTGCGGTCATGCGTTCATCGTGGCAAAGGCTCGCGGCGGGACGCAGCCGTGCGACGCCGCGTGACGATCGCGCGGCCGATGAATCCCGCCGCGGCGACCCCGACAGCCACGACGAGCGGCGGCAGGGCGATCTCGGGAATCCACAGCGCCATGCCGAAGACGCCGAGCCCGTAGTCGAGCATCTCCGCGGGGTGGCGGGCCAGGACGCGGCTGCCGACGGCGTTCGAGACCGCAGTCATGAGTGCGGGCGCGATCCACAGGGCGAGGAGTACGAACGCGGCGGCGAAGACCCGGCCGATCGTATTGACGCCTCCCCAGGCGATGGCTGCACCGATGAGCACGGGCGGGATCCACCGAGTGAGGTCGAGGAGCCACGCCACCTCGGTCGTGCCGGCGGTGCCGAACGGCACGACGAGCCCGTTGATCCACGGCCCGAACGCCACCGCGGCGATGCCGAGGCCGATCACGGCCCCGGCCCTCGGGGCCTTGGCGATGAGCAGCATCACCGCGACGCCGACCAGGACCACGAACGAGGTTCCCGCCACGAGGGCCGCGAGGTAGAGGGCCGACTCACCGCGCTCCTGCAGGCCGTCGCGCACCACGATCGAGGTCTGCACGGTGGCGAGGACCTGCACGGCGAGCACGCCGATGAGGATGGCGGTGAAGCCGAATCGCGGGAGGCGCTCACGGGTCGCTCGGGCGACGATGCCGGCGACTGCGGCGCCCGTGACGATGATCGCGGCGATCAGCGTGATCGCATACTGGCTGAAGGGCAGCAGCACGATCGGATACCGCTCGGGCGCGACATCCGCGGCCCAGAGATTCTGCAGCGGGAGCCGCATGCCCGTGACGAGCCAGGGCACCAGGCCGAGCGTTGCGGCGCCGACACCGATGAGGACGGGCGCCCACACGGGGAGGCGGCGCCGCACTGGTGCGGGCGTCGCGGTGGTCTCGGGCGATTCGGTCTTTCCTGTCGCGTCCATCCTGCCAGCGTATGGAAGACCGCCGACCGGCGGTGGGCGACGCCGGCCGCGCTGCTCGCGGAGCGAGCCGGGGTTCTGCCAGAGTGGCCGCATGTTCGCGGGCTTCTTCGGCTGGCATTTCCTGATCGTCGCACGGTCGTCATGCTCGGTCTGCTGGTCTGGGGCGTGTTCTGGATCCTCAGTCGCATGACCGAGCGAGGCACGCGCGGCCGGAGCGGCCGATAGGAGAGACCACGATATGGGTACGTTCTCAGCCGGCTGACGCTCGCCGCATGTGCCATGGTCGCGGCCGGAACCGCCTTCGTCTTCGCCGCGGTGTTCTCGCACTCGAGCCGGGTGTTCGCGCTCGGACGTCTCGCCGGCACCGAGCATCAGGACCTCCTGGTCGAGTTGAGCGCCGCGACCCCTGCTGAGCGCTGGCTGCTCGGCTTCGGGGTCGGTGTGTTGGCGGCCGCTGCACTGCTGCTGTTGTTCGCGTGGGCCCGTCGCCGACGTGAGCGTCATCGAGGGGACGCGGGCGAATGGAGCGCTGGTATCAGGCGGCGTCCTCCTCACGCCGGGTCACCACCGAGTCGCGCGCCGATGGCGCGCCCGACACGAGGCGCTCGATGAAGGGGTTCTCGGGACGGGTGATGTGGTCGTGGCCGGCGGGAGAAGTCCAGCGGATGACGCCGCCCGGCTCCTGCGTCATCTGCCACCGGGTTCGGTGTTTCAGGCGGTGGTGCTTGCGGCAGAGGTGAGCGAGGTTGTCGTGCCGCGTGTCGCCGCCCCTGGCCCAGGCGGTCGTGTGGTCGAGGTCGCAGCCCTGGGCGCGTCGGCCGCAGCCGGGGAACCGGCAGGTGCCGTCGCGGACGCGGAGGTACGCGGCGAGGTCGGCCGGCACCCGGTACCGCGTGCGACCGTACGAGAGGTACGCCCCGGTCTCGGGGTGGGTGAGGATGCGCTGGAACGAGGGCGCGTGCGCCGCCAGGCGGCGGGCGGTGTCGGCGTCGATAGGACCGTACCCGTCGAGTTCGGCGGGTTCGTCGGTGTGGCCGAGCAGGGTGAGCACCGGCACGGTGACCAGCACGCGCGGCACGATCGCCTCGTCACCGTCGACCGGGTGGCCGTGGTCATCGGTGCGGATGCCGGTCAGGAGGAGGTCGGCGGCGGCATCGAGCACCCGCTGAGCCTGGGTGCGGGCGTCATCCGCGGCGCCCGCGGCGGCGAGGGCGTCGAGACGGTGCGTGATCGCGTGCGCGCGTTCGGCCTGCAGGTACAAGCTGAGCCACGCCATTCCGTCGGGTACCGCCTCGAGCACGACGCGGCGTTCGGCGACCGCAGCCCGGTGCCGGGCGTCGAGGGGTTCGGGGTGCAGCCGCTCCCGGAGCGACCGGAGCCGGCGACGCAGCGCCGCGTTCGTCAGTCTGGGCGCCTGCTCGAGCGCCGCCGTCTCGAGCGCATCGGCGATGCCGGCGGGCAGGCCGATGAGGGCGTCGAAGATCGACCGCGCCTGCGGCAGGCCGATAGAGCCGGCCGCGAGCGCATCGACGGTCGCCGGGTGCCGATGCGCGACTCCCGCGTCGCCGACCAGCGCGCCCGCCGTGCCCTCGGGCACGACCAGCGCGGTCGCCAGCTCGGCGACGAATGCCCGGGTCGCGTGCTCCCGATCCTCCGACGACGACCCGTCATGCACGCCTTCGACGGCGTGCGCGTACCCGTGGGCCCGCTGGATCAACCGGAGCTGCTCCGCCTGCGCCGCCCGGATCGCGAGCTCCAACGCGACGATCGCGTCGACATCCGCCTGCAACCCGGCAGCGGCAAGGTCTGCGGCGCCCGGATCGGTGATCGTCATGGGAACATCCCATCACGACCCTCCGACATTCAGCAGTGCCGGAAACGGCTCCTGATCAGGGTGAATTCCTGTGGAGAAGGTGTCGATATCGCGTCCTGTGGAGGACAGGTGGTCGGCGGAGCGGACTGCGGGGTCGGGAGGCCGTGGGGCGGCGCTCATTGCTGCCGGTCGACCGCCGGCCGTCATGCGGATGCCGCAGCCCCGACCTCGATCGCACCGATGCCCGCCGCATCGAGCCCATCGAGCCCGCCCGAGGCGAACGCCGTGACGGCGTCGAGCGCGACATCCGTGGCCAGCACTCGCGAGTGACCGGCACCCTCGGTGAGGACGAGCCGCGAGCGGTCGCCGTGCGCCTCGTGCAGCCGCAGCGACTCCGTGAAGGCCACCTCGCGGTCGCCGCGGTCGTGCACGACGAGGAGGGGCACGCCCGAGGGCAGCGGGTCGGCCACCCCGTCGAAGCGAGCGAAGGGCTCCTCGATGCCAGGCTGGATGATCCGCATGAACCGCCGCGCGAGCACGTCGGCGCTCGCCGACCCGATGCCGAGCCGCCCCGCGAAGGAGTCGACGAGGTACCGGGCGTCGGCCATGCCGGCGATCGCGACCACGCCACCGGACGCGGTCCCCTCGCGCACCGCCGTGACGGCCGCGAGCGCGCCGAAGGAGTGTCCGACGATCACGCGGAACATGCCGTGCTTGCGCTGGAGCACCTCGATGGCCGCCAGGTAGTCGCGGATGTCCGTGTGGCGCCCGGGCGACTCGCCGTTGGCGGGCGCGTCGAATGCGACGACGCGCAGGCCCTCGGCGCGGAGCTCCCGCACGATGGCGCCGAACTGCGACGCACGTCCGCGCCAGCCGTGCACGAGCAGGACGGTCTCGGGTCCGTGCCCCCACGAGTAGGTGACGATGTCGCGCCCGCGCACGGAGATCGTGCCGCGTTCGGCGCGCTCGTGCATCGCGCGGTCGCCGGGTCGCAGCGGCAGCGCCGGCCGGACCTGCCGGAACAGCGGCATGGCGAGACGTCCGGCGAGTGCCGGCGAGACGACGTCGGCCGCGCGGACGGCGACGACGGCGAGAGTGGTGGCGAGTTGCATGGCGGCCTCCAAAGGCGCGGCTGGGTCGGGATTCAGGAACGTGCGAGGCATCCGATTCAATGAATACGAACGGTCGTACGTGCACTATACGACCGTTCGTGCGTAAACTGAAGAGCATGCAGGTCATTGATGGCCGTCGACTTCGAGGGGATGCCTCGCGCCGCCTCGTGCTCGAGAACGCCGTCGACCTCGCCTCGCTCGAAGGGCTCGACGGGCTCTCCATCGGGCGGCTCGCGACGGCCGCGCAGGTGAGCAAGAGCAACGTGGCGACGCTCTTCGGCACGAAGGAGCGCCTGCAGCTCGCCACCGTCGAGTCCGCGGCGCAGCGGTTCCGCGAGACGGTGCTGGAGCCGGCACGCCAGGCGGCGCCACGCGGCATCCATCGCATCGTGGCCCTGCTCGACGCGTGGATCGCCTACTCGCGCGACCGCGTCTTCCCGGGCGGATGCTTCTTCGCCGCCGCCGTAGCAGACTTCGACTCCAAGCCGGGGCCGGTGCGCGACGCCATCGCCCGGGCGTACGACGACTGGGGCGACTACGTGCGCGTCTCGCTCGGCTACGCGATCGCCCAGCAGGAGCTCGCCGCAGACACCGACGCGGAGCAACTCGCGTTCGAGTTCATGGCGCTCCTCGACACCGCCAACACCCGCTCGGTCATGACGGGCTCCAACGAGCCCTACGGGTTCGCGCGCCGCGGGCTCGTGTCACGGCTGATCGCCGCGGGCGTCGACCCCGAGGTCGTGCGGCCGCTCGCCGAACACGTCGACTGAGCGGCGTCACGCCTCCAGCACGAGCGCAAGCGTGGTGTCGCCGCACGGCACGACCGCCTCGCCGGCCGGCAGCGACGCGGCATCCGTCGCCGTGACCGCATCGCGCAGTGGCGCGAGCGCTTCGGCCAGGCCCTCGAGGCGCAGCAGCGCCCCGGTCGCGCGCCGCGCATCGGTCGAGGCGACGATGCGCCCCGACGCGTTCACGAGGGTGCACGGATGCCCCGACTCGCGGATCACCGGCAGCAGCACCTGCTCGAGGCGGGCGACGTAGAGATCGGTCCCCACGAGCCCGACCATCTCGTCGCCGATGCGCACGGGCGTCGTGATGGTGACCGTGTAGTCGTCGGTGCAGAGATAGTCGACGTACGGGCCGGTGAGGTGACGGGTGCCGGTCCGTGCGGGCACGCGCCACCATTCGAGCGTCGTGTAGTCGCGGAACTGCTCGGAGTCTGGGTCCTCGACCGTGGCCAGGCGACGCAGGCCCGACCCCGGTCCGAAGGTGTTCGAGCCGCTCAGCCACCACGCGAGATGCCAGGGCGCGTCGGCGAGGAAGCCCGGTGCGGCCACGAAGCCCGCGCCCGTGATGAGGCTGCCCTCCTGATCGAGCTCGGGGCTGACGAGGGCCGCCACGACGGGATCGAACGACTCGGCGGTCGGCGCGCCGTCGCCTGTGAGTGCGCCGGCGAGCGGGCCGGCGAGTTCGCGTTCGAGCACGTCGCGCCAGCCGTCGATCATGGCGAACACGGGGTCGATGGTGGAGGCGATACGCCGGGCGATGTGCTCGGCGGTGACGTCGACGTCGACGCTCATGGCCTCGCTCCTTCCGAAGTGTCAGGGACCGCCGGCGCGGCCGCGGCCTGCTCGAGCCGCACCTTCTCGTCGATGAGCCATTCGACGGCCGCCCCGATGTGGTCGGTCGTGACACGACGCGCACGTTCGGGTTGCACGTCGCGAACGGCCTCGATGACCTCGAGCCTGGCCGCGCGACTGCGGTCACGTGAATCCTGCTCCCGGAGGCACAGCCAGAGCAAGGGTCCGGCCTCCGCCTGCAGGCGGAGCTCCTCGTGCACGAGGCGAGGCGACTGGCTCACGGCGGCGATCTCGAGCTGGAATCGGCCGACCGCGCGGCGTGCCCCGCCGGGTGTCGCGAGGTCGGCGCGGGCGTCGATCTCGATGAGGCTCGCGAGGTCGTCTTCGCTCGCGCGGTCTGCGGCGACCTCGGCGGCCATGCCCGCGATCGCCGCGTAGTGGAGCGAGAGGTCGCGAAGCTCGATGCGGCTCAGCGACCGCAGGCGCTCGTCGACCATGCGCATCGACGCGTCGCGATCGTGGGTCACGAAGCTGCCGCCGTCGCGGCCGCGCTTGGTGTGCACGAGCCCCTTGTCGCGCAGCGCCACCAGCGCTTCCCTGGCCGTCACGACGGCCACTCCGAGGCTGCGGGCCAGCTCGGATTCGCTCGGCAGCCGCTCGCCGTCGCGCAGCACGCCCGCGACGATGGCGTCCGTCAGGCGCTGCTCGACGAGCACCGCACGACCGGCGCCCTCGAGCGGCGAGAAGACGACCGCGCGCGTGGCGTCGGCGCGGCCGGTGGCCTGCGGCATCCGACCTCCCGGCATCCGTGCTCGAAATCTGTGACAAGACCGTAACACGCAGGACTGGATTTAGACATCTGGATCCATATGATTTTGACATCGCCATTAACCGGCGAGCGCGACCAGCGCGCGTGCATCGAAGGGGACGCCATGACCGATCAGCAGCCGGCCATCCGGCTCACCGGGCTCACCAAGGAGTTCGGCGCCGTCACCGCCGTCGACCATGTCGACCTCGAGATCGCCGCCGGCGAGTTCTTCTCGATGCTCGGTCCGTCGGGCTCGGGCAAGACGACGGTGCTGCGGCTCATCGCGGGCTTCGAGCAGCCGACCTCTGGCACCATCGAGCTGTTCGGGCAGGATGTCACCAAGCGCGCGCCCTTCGACCGCGACGTCAACACCGTCTTCCAGGACTACGCGCTCTTCCCGCACATGAGCGTGCTCGAGAACGTCGCCTACGGCCTGCGCGTGCGCGGCATCGGCCGCAAGGAGCGGAACGAGCGTGCACGTCGCGCGCTCGCCTCGGTGCGACTCGAACAGATGGGCGACCGCAAGCCCTCGCAGCTCTCGGGCGGCCAGCGCCAGCGCGTCGCCCTCGCCCGCGCCACCGTCGTGCAGCCGAAGGTGCTGCTCCTCGACGAGCCGCTCGGCGCGCTCGATCTGAAGCTTCGCGAGCAGATGCAGGTCGAGCTCAAGGAGATCCAGCGCGACCTCGGCATCACCTTCATCTTCGTCACCCACGACCAGGAGGAGGCGCTCACCCTCTCCGATCGCATCGCGGTGTTCGACAACGGGCGCATCCAGCAACTCGGCACGCCCGCCGAGCTCTACGAACGACCCGCCTCGCGATTCGTCGCCGACTTCGTCGGCACCTCGAACCTCCTCGACGACGCGGTGTCGCGGGAGCTCCTCGGGCGTGCGGGCCTGCACTCCGTGCGCCCCGAGAAGATGACGGTCGGGCCGGGCGAGACCGGCGCCGACGTGCACAACGCCCCCGGAACCGTGGTCGAGACGATCTACCTCGGCAGCGGCATCCGCATCGTCGTCGACCTCGATGCCGGCGCGCGCGTGAGCGTGCTCGAGCAGAACGATCGCCACCGCGTGCACGACGACGAGCGCGGCGACCGCGTGGTCGTCAGCTGGCATGACGCCGACGTGATCGCGCTCGCGACGCCCGAATCAGTGACGGATGCCGCGGCTGCGCCATCCGCGTGACCGGGTCTCGAGACAGGGCTTCGCCGCTCCTCGACCCGCCAACCCAGACCTGCACCACACCTGCACCACACCTGCACCACACAGAGAAACAGGAGAGAACCATGAAGCGGATTCCGCGCACCGCGCGCCGCGGCGCCACGGTGGGACTCGCGATCGCCTCGATCGCGGTGCTCACGGCCTGCGGCACCCAGTCCGGCGGCACCGGCGGCGGCGAAGCCGCCGAGGAGCTCGGCGAGATGGAGGGCCAGGTCTCGATCCTGGCGTGGCCCGGCTACGTCGAGGACGGCTCGAACGACCCGGCCGTCGACTGGGTCAGCTCCTTCGAGGAGGAGACGGGCTGCGAGGTCGAGTCGAAGACCTACGGCACCTCCGACGAGGCCGTCAACCTCATGAAGTCGGGCGACTACGACGTCGTGGCCGCCTCGGGTGACGCGACCCTGCGGCTCATCGCCGCCGAGGACGTCGTGCCCGTGAACACCGACCTCATCCCGAACTACGAGGGCATCTACGACTTCCTCAAGGACAAGGAGTGGAACTCCGTCGACGGCGAGTCGTACGGCGTGCCGCACGGCTACGGCGCGAACCTGCTCATGTACAACACCGAGGTCGTCACCGAGGCGCCCACGTCGTGGGACGTCGTCTTCGACCGCGCGAGCGAATTCACCGGCAAGGTCACGGCCTACGACTCGCCGATCTACATCGCGGATGCCGCGGTCTACCTCATGCACCACCAGCCCGAGCTCGGCATCGAGAACCCCTACGCGCTCGACGAGGAGCAGTTCCAGGCCGCGGTCGACCTGCTGAAGGAGCAGCGCCAGCACGTCGGCGAGTACTGGTCGGACTACCTGAAGGAGATCCAGGCCTTCCAGACCGGCGACTCCGTGGTCGGCACCACGTGGCAGGTCATCCAGAACGTGCTCGAGTCCGAGAGCGCGCCCACCGCGGTCGTGCTGCCCGAGGAGGGCGCGACGGGCTGGTCGGACACGTGGATGATCGCCTCCGGGGCCGAGAACCCGAACTGCGCGTACGCGTGGCTCAACCACATCGCGAGCCCCGAGGCGAACGCCGCCGCCACCTCGTACTTCGGGGAGGCGCCGTCGAACGACGCGGCCTGCGAGTTCCGCGAGGACTGCGAGGCCTACCACGCGGGTGACGCCGACTACGCATCGCAGATCTGGTACTGGACGACCCCGATCGCCGAGTGCGTCGACGGCCGCACCGATGTGGAGTGCGTCGACTACGCGGCCTGGACCGAGGCCTGGCAGGAGATCAAGGGCTGATCTCCCCGCCCGCGCGGGTCGGGGAGCCGGCCACCCGCCGACTCCCCGGCCCGCGACATCCGACACGACAGGACACGCATGACGACGAACGCCCCGACGAGGCATCCGCTGCCCGCCCCCCGCGCCGACCTCGGGCGGAAGGGCTCGGCCTTCCTCGCGACCCACCCGAGGACGCGCCTCGCGCTCCTCCTGACGGCGCCGCTGTTCTGGCTCGTCGTCGTCTACATCGTCGCGCTGGTGCTGCTGCTCGTCACGGCGTTCTGGTCGGTCGACAGCTTCACGGGCGAGATCACCACCGAGTGGACGCTCGACAACATCATCACCGTGCTGACGGGTTCGCTGTACCAGACGGTGACACTGCGCACCATCGGCGTCGCGCTCGCCGTGACGGTCATCGACGTGCTGCTCGCCCTGCCGATCGCGTTCTACATGGCGAAGGTCGCGTCGCCCCGGATGCAGCGCATCCTCGTCATCATGGTGCTCACGCCGCTCTGGGCGAGCTACCTCGTGAAGGCCTACGCGTGGCGCTCGGTGCTCTCGCAGGACGGCATCCTCGAATGGCTGGTCTCGCCGTTCGGCGGGCACACGCCCGGGTACGGCCTGCCGGCGACCATCATCACGCTGTCGTACCTCTGGTTGCCGTACGTGATCCTCCCGATCTACGCCGGGCTCGAGCGGGTGCCCGACTCGCTGCTCGAGGCATCCGCCGACCTCGGCGGGCGCACGTGGCCGACCATCCGCCACGTGGTCCTCCCGCTCGTGCTGCCGGCGATCATCGCGGGCACGATCTTCAGCTTCTCGCTCTCGCTCGGCGACTACATCACGGTGAACATCGTCGGCGGTGCCAGCCAGATGCTCGGCAACCTCGTGTACACGAACGTGGGCGCGGCCAACAACCTGCCGCTCGCGTCGGCGATCGCGCTCATCCCGATCGTGATCATCTTCGGGTACCTCTTCCTCGTGCGCCGCACCGGTGCGCTGAACAACCTCTAAGGGTCACGGATGCGCCTCTCACGCCTTTCCCGCACGGTGCTCGGCATCGTCACCGCGGCCATTCTCGTGGCGGTCTACGTGCCGCTCCTCGTGGTGCTCGTGAACTCGTTCTCGACGTCGACGTCGCTCACGTGGCCGCCGCCCGGCTTCACGCTGGACTGGTGGGTGCGCGCGTTCCAGAGCGCGGGTGCGATCGAGGCAGTGACGACGAGCGTGCAGGTCGCGATCATCGCCACGATCATCTCGCTCGTGCTCGGCACCCTCATCTCGCTGGCGCTGCAGCGCTTCGACTTCTTCGGCCGCGACGCCATCAGCCTGCTCGTGATCCTGCCGATCGCGCTCCCCGGCATCATCACCGGTATCGCGCTCAACAACTTCTTCCGCACCATCATGGGCGTGCCGCTCTCGATCTGGACGGTCGTGATCGCGCACGCCACGTTCTGCATCGTCACGGTCTTCAACAACGTGATCGCGCGCCTGCGGCGTCAGGGGACGAACCTCGAGGAGGCCTCCGCCGACCTCGGCGCCGGCATCTGGACGACGTTCCGCCTGGTCACCTTCCCGCAACTGCGGTCGGCCCTGCTCGCGGGCGGCCTGCTCGCCTTCGCGTTGTCGTTCGACGAGATCATCGTGACGACGTTCACGGCCGGTTCGGGCGTGACGACACTGCCGATCTTCATCCTGAACAACATGTTCCGGCCGAACCAGGCACCGATCGTGTCGGTCATCGCCGTCGTGCTCGTGCTCGTGTCGATCATCCCGATCTACATCGCGCAGCGGCTCTCGGGGTCGGAGCAGCAGCACCGCTGAGCGGGTCGCGTTGCTCGCATCCGAACGGATGCCCCTATGATCGCGCCGTGACCGACTCGCCCCAGCTGCCCGCCGATCTGACGACGCGGCCCCTGACCCGCGCCGATTCGCGCGCCGTCTTCGAACTCATCGCCGCACAGGAACTCGAGGACACGGGCCGCGTGGACATCGAGGAGGCGGACCTCGTCTCCGCCTGGAGCCGTCCCAGTCACGAACTGGCCACGCGCTCGATCGCGGTGCTCGACGGCGGACGCATCGTCGCGTACGGCGAACTGACCGGCGCCGACCGAGCCACGGCCGCTGTGCACCCCGCGTGGCGCCGGCGCGGCATCGGCACCTGGCTCGCCGGCTGGATCCGGGAGGTCGCACGGCGAAGCGGGTCGACGGTCGTCGGCATGCCGGTGTTCGTCGGGTCGGCCGGCGATCGCCTGCTCACCGACCTCGGCTACCACGTGCGCTGGAACAGCTGGGTGCTCGAACTGCCCGAGGGGGCGCAGGTGCCGGCGCGCGAACTGCCGCCCGGGTACGCGGTCGGGGAGGCCGGTCGGTCCGACCTGCGAGCCATGCACGACGTGCTCGAGGACGCATTCCTCGAGTGGTCGGTGCGGGCTCGGGAGAGCTTCGAGGACTTCACCGCCTCGGTGCTCGAGCGTCCGGGCTTCGAGCCGTGGAACCTTCGCGTCGTCACGGATGACGCGGGCGAGGTGGTCGGCGCCGCGGTGATCATGCTCGCCGACGGCACGGCGTACGTCGATCGCCTGGCGACCCGCGCAGACCAGCGGAACCGCGGCATCGCGCAGGCGCTGCTGGTCGACGCGTTCGCCCAGGGCCGCGCGCACGGTGCGACGGTCTCGGAGCTCAGCACGGACTCGCGCACCGGGGCGCTCGGGCTCTACGAGAAGGTCGGCATGGTCGTCACGTCGAACTACGTCAACCGCGCGATCGGGCTCTGACTCCTTCGGGTGCTCATCTGAGCACGGATGCCGCGTGCGGCTGCACATGCGAGCCGTTCACCGGGTGTTCCCGTCCGCAGGTCTTCCGACCGCCGGGACCCTGCACGTATCCTGACCTTCGATTCGGGGGTCATCAGGGTTCCCCGCTGTCTGGGGAGTTGCGATGATCCGTACCGTCCACCGCGTCACCGTCGCCGTCGCAGCAGGGTCACTGCTCGCGGTCGGGCTCGCCGCGAGCCCCGCAGCCGCCGAGGAGGTCGCGCCGAGCGACCTCATCATCAGCGAGTACGTCGAGGGATCGTCGAACAACAAGGCGCTCGAGATCTACAACCCGACGGATGCCGCGATCGATCTCAGTCAGTACACGCTGCGCCAGTACTCCAACGGCAACACCTCCGCCAGCCTGAACCAAGTGCTCAATGGAACATTGGCCGCCGGTGACGCCTTCGTCTTCACTCAGGCGGGCACCGCCACCCTTCCCACCGACCCCGCGATCCTCGCAGTCGCCGATCAGGTCATCCTCGGCAGCACCCTTTTCAACGGCGACGATGCCCTCGTCCTTGAACGGGGCGGGAGCGTCGTGGACTCGCTCGGGCAGGTCGGATTCGATCCGGGTACGCAATGGGGCAGCGTGCCCACGTCGACCCTCAACACCACGCTGCGTCGTGACGCCTCGGTGTGCGTCGGTGACACCGTGATCAACGACGCGTTCGACCCGGCCACCGAGTGGGTCGGCTTCGCGAGTGACACGTTCGACGGGCTCGGTACGCACTTCTGCGGCGAGGTCGGGCCGCAGGCGCCCGTGGTCAACGAGTTCTCCGCAAGCACGGCGGGGGACGACGTCGAGTACGTCGAGGTGCTCGTCGAACCGGGCACCGACCTCGCCGGCTATCGCGTGCTCGAGATCGAGGGCGACTTCTCGTCGAGCACGCCCACGACACGGGGCTTCGTCGACGAGATCATCTCGTTCGGCGCTCCCGACGCCGACGGCCGGGCACTCGCCTGGCTTCCCGTCGGCGCGCTCGAGAACGGCACCGTGTCGCTCCTCCTCGTCACCGGCTTCACCGGAGCGCTCAACACGGACCTCGACGCCGACGATGACGGCGTCATCGACGACATCGACGGTCTCACCGTCGTCGACTCTGTGGCGGTGAACGACGGCACCAGCGTGAGCGACCTCGCCTACGGCGGCACCGTGCTCGGCGTCGCCTATGACGGCGCGGCGTTCGCGCCCGGCGGGGCTTCGCGCATCCCCGACGGCACCGACACCGACACGACGGCCGACTGGGTGCGCAACGACTTCAACCTCGCAGGCATCCCCGGCAACACCGGAACGCTCGTCGACGGCGAGGCCGCGAACACGCCGGGCGTGGCGAACTCGCTCACGGTCGTCGTGGTCCCGCTGCCCCTCGCCGACTGCGCGGCGCCCGTCGTGACCATCGGTTCGGTGCAGGGATCGGGCGACCTCTCCCCGGCGCAAGGGGCATCGGTCCAGATCGAGGGCGTCGTCATCGGCGACTTCCAGGTCGGCGGCTTCGAGGGCTACTACGTGCAGGACGCCGGCGACGGCGACGCCGCGACCTCCGACGGCATCTTCGTCTACGCGCCGACCGGACTCGACGTCGCCCCCGGCGACGAGGTGCACATCGCGGGCACGGTCAGCGAGTTCTTCGGCATGACCGAGATCACCGCGACGGCGAACGCCATCTGCGCCTCGGGCGCCGCGCTGCCGGCGCCGACTGCGCTCAGCCTGCCCGCCACTTCCGAGGATCGGGAGCGGCTCGAGGGCATGCGCGTGACCCTGCCGCAGTCGCTCGCCATCCTCGAGTTCTTCGAGTTCGGCCGCTACGGCACGTTCACGCTCGGCACCGACCGCCAGATGCAGCCGACCGCCCTGTACGACGCAGGCTCGGCCGAGGCGATCGCGCTCGCCGAGCAGAACGAGCTGAACCGCATCGGCGTCGACGACGGTCGCAGCGAGGAGAACCCCGACCCGGCGATCCACCCCAACGGGTACGAGTTCACGCTCGAGAACACGTTCCGCGGCGGCGACCTCGTGACGAACGTCACCGGCGTGCTCGACTACCGCTTCGACACCTGGTCGGTGCAGCCCACGCAGGGTGCCGACTACGAGGCCGTGAATCTGCGGACCGAGGCGCCCGAGGTGGGCGGCTCGACCACGGTCGCGAGCTTCAACGTGCTCAACTACTTCACGACGTTGGGTTCGCGCGGTGCGAACGATCCGGTCGAGTTCGTGCGCCAACAGGACAAGATCGTGAGCGCCATCTCCGAACTCGACGCCGACATCGTCGGGCTCATCGAGATCGAGAACAACGGCGACACCGCGGTGAGTGCACTCGTGGATGCCCTGAACGTCGAGATGGGAGCGGATACCTACGACTTCATCTCCACGGGAGTACTGGGCACCGATGTCATCACGACGGCGCTCATCTACAAGCCCGCCGAGGTGACGCCCACGGGCGACCACGCCGTGCTCGAAGAGTCGGTCGACGCGCGCTGGATCGACGACCACAACCGTCCGGCGCTGGCGCAGGCCTTCACCGACAACCAGACCGGCGGCGACGTGGCGGTGGTCGTGAACCACCTGAAGTCGAAGGGGTCGGCGTGCCCCGGTGAGCCCGAGGACCCCAACGGGCAGGGTAACTGCAACGTCGTGCGCACCAAGGCGGCCGAGGCCATGGTCGACTGGCTGGCCACCGGCCCGACGGCGGCCGAGCCGGGTCGCGAGCTGATCATCGGCGACCTCAACTCCTACGACAAGGAGGACCCGATCCAGGTGCTCACGGGCGCCGGTTACACCGACCTGCTCCTGCGCGACCAGGGCGAGGAGGCGTACTCGTACGTGTTCGACGGCCAGCTCGGCTACCTCGACTACGGACTCGCGGGCACCGGCCTCGTCGACGACGTGATCGAGGCCACGACCTGGGCGGTCAACGCCGACGAGCCGAGCCTCATCGACTACGACATGACCTTCAAGAAGGATCCGCAGGACGCGCTGTACGCGTCCGACGCCTACCGGTCGAGCGACCACGACCCGGTGCTCATCGGCCTCGAGCTCGACAACACCGCGCCCGAGCTGGCAGTGACCGCCGACCCCGAGTTCGTGTTCCCGCCCGACGCCCAGTGGCACACGGTGGAGTTCGACATCGAGACGAGCGACAACTCGGGCCGCGAGGTCACCGTCGAGCTCACGGTCGCCAACCAGGGTCACAAGGCCGACTCCCGCGTCGTGTCCGACCACGAGGTGCAGGTGCTCGCCCGGCAGGGCGCCGTCTACACCGTCACCGTCACCGCGACGGATGCCGCGGGCAACGTCACCACCGAAGAGGTGATCATCCGAGTCGGGCCGTAGCCCGGGCTCGCCCGATCACGACGGCGCGTCGCTCCCGACCGGGGCCGGCGCGCCGTCGTCGTGGAGCCCGTTCCCGGGCTAGAAGCTGGTCACGAGGTCGCCGAGCACGTCGCGCACCTTCGTCGGGTCGGTGGCGTCGTAGAAGTGCGCACCCGTCGCGCTCGAGATGGACTGCAGCGTCGCGACATCCGCGTCGGCGCCGTAGGCCAGGGTGAATACGAGCACCGGGGTGTCGTGATGCAGGGCACCGAGGTTCGCGAGCATCTGCGCCGCGTCGATCGTTGGGCTCATGGTCTCGTTCTTCCCGTCGCTCAGCAGCACGATCGCGTTGATCCGATCGGGATCCCACTCGGCCGCGCGCTGACGCGCGAACTCGTCGACCGCCGCGTAGAGCGGTGTGAACTCGATCGGCCGGAGGGTGCCGAGCGCCTTCAGGAACCCGGGGCGACCGGGTCCGATGTCGGAGACCGGGCTCACGAGTCCGGGAGTGATGGGGCCGTCGTCCACGGCGGAGAACGCCGCAAGCCCGACGTTGTCGCCGGCCGTGAAATGACCGAGCGCCTGCGTGATCGCGTCCTTCGCGGCAGCGAGCTTCGTCGCCCCGGTGGCGATGGGTTCCTCCATGGAACCCGACACGTCGACGAGGAAGAGCACCTCTGCGCGCTTGCGCACCTCGGGGAAGGCCTCGTGCGTGGCCTTGATGACCTTCGAGCCGGGGAATCGCAGCGCGCCCGTCTGATCGCCGGCCAGCTGGCCCACCTCCGCGACGAGCGGGTCGAACTCGCGGTTCAGGTCGCGGTATCCCGATTCGCGCACGATCTGCTGGCCCTGCCGGGTGCCGGCGAACCGCACGAAGTCCTGGCCGGCCGCCGCCTCGGCCTCGTCGACCCACGACCCGGCGAGCACGACGGCGGGGTTGTCGGCCACGAAGAAGCCGTCGCTCGGGTAGATCGGAACCAACTGCTCGACTGGAGGCTCGCTCGCGACCCGTGTGATTCCGTCGCGGCTCGTGACGCCGCGGTTGTAATCCCACACCGACTTCTCGTCGACGATCACCGCCGAGAGGAAGTCGGCCACCGAGCCCTTGTCCGCCGACTGGCGGGCGTGCCAGAGGAAGTGCTCGGGGGTGGCCATGTAGTGGCTCGTCGCGAGCTCGTGCTGCCTGACCTCCTCGGTGACCTCGGGGTCTCGCAGCTGCTCGACCGTGAGCTCGGCGATCGATCCCGCCGCCGAGCCGTACGAGGCGAGCAGTGCCGCCTCGCCCGACGAGGCGATGAGGGGACTCGTCTTGCCGAGCTTGAAGGCGCCCCATTCGGGGTGGCCGAGGTCGCTCCATGCGTCCTCGTCCTCGGCCGCGGCGAAGACATCGTCCCATGTGGGGCGCTCGGTGTCCCAACCGATGGCCGCCGCGAGGGTCGAGGGCATCGCGAGCACGATGTCTGATGCCCCGACGCTCGTGCCCTCGGCCGGCACGTTCACACCCCCGCCCAGCGTGCGAGCCGTCGACAGCCACGAGCTCGCGTCGGGGATCCACACGGTGGGGCGCTGGTCGGCCGGGATCTCGGGGAACCCAGCGGCGGCATCCTCGGCGGCGAGACCGGACTTGTCCCTGGCCGCCACGAGTGCCACGCAGCGTCCGTCGACGTCGCGCGGCTGGGCGTTGTAGCCCTCGACCAGTCGGGAGACCATCTCGAAGTTCTCGAGCGAGGAGAGCACCGTCGCGGTCGTGCACGGCTGGGCGCCGGCGGTCGCGGCCGGCTCGTCCTCGGGGAACTCGATGGGTTCGGCGGCGGGGTCGATGGTCGCTGCGCCCGCGTCGGCCGCATCGTCGCTTCCGCTGTCTTGCTGGCCCACGAGTGCCGCGGTGACCGCCAGTCCGCTGATGACGAGGAGAACCGCTGCGCCGGCGACGGCCGCCCACACCACGCGTCGCCGGCGTCGCCGTTCGCGTCGTTGGCGCCGATCACGGCGAAGACCCGGCTCGCCCGCACTCATTCGACCACTCCCGCGCTCGGTCGAGCGCCGCAGTCGTGGCTGCGGCTGCAGTCGTGGCTGCGGCTCGAGCAGGGTCGGGCCGCTGCGGTCGGAGGGGGCGTCACGGAAGCGTCGTGCATCGTTCCGTCCTCAACGGTTTCGGGGGACAAAGGCGAGCATATATCGGGGATCCGTGGGCGGCCAAGGGCGGCGGCGGGAGGCATCCGGTGGTCGACCCGGTCACGTGGCCGCGTTCAGCATGCCGATCATCACCGCGGTCCACCACGCCAGCTGCGAGATGATCGCGCTCGCGATGAATCGGATGCGGGCACGACGCGGCAGGGCGGCGAAGCGCATCTTCTTCGGGAATCGGGCCAGGTAGAACGTCCACTGGGTGAGCGCCACGCCGTTCAGGGAGACCAGGAGGACCGCGATGAGCTTCACCTGCGTGAGGGGTGCCGAGAGGTCGGGTTCGAGCAGTGCGCCACTGGCGAGGAGGCCGATGACTCCCGCCCAGATCAGCGGCTTCAGCGTGATGTCCACCTGCCGCAGATCGCGCACCGAGCGCCACTCGGTCGACCAGAGCAGGCCGTACCACTCGACCATGAGCACGGCGCCGAGGCCGACGACGAGCGACGCGAGGTGCACGAACAGGGCGAAGGCGTGCAGGAAGGGGGGTGGGGCGATCAACGTGGACAGGCCGACGGAGGCCGCCCATCCGGCGGTGACGAGGACGTAGCCCAACACTCGTCGACGTTGCCGTCGCCGCTGCTTCGTCTTGAGGGTCGTGGTCACGGATCGGCCTGGGCCCTCCTTGCTGTCTTCTCCCCGGCCATCACACTACCCGGCCCGCCCCCCGTTCGGGGGCTTCGTCATCGGATTCGGGTGGCATTCGGGGGCGCCCCGACCGCCATCTGCCCGGCGCGCCTGACGGAGGTGGCGGCAGAATGAGCCCATGGACATGTCGCTTGCCACCGCCTTCTCCGCCGCCCTGCCCGCGTGGCTGGTCGACGAGCTCGACGACCTCGCCGCCCGGCCGCTCGGCACCACGGCACAGCGGATGTCGCTCGCGAACGAGCTCGCCGATCGCAACTGGCGAGCGGGCAACGGCGGCCCGTTCGCGGCGATCGTCGTGGATCGGGCATCCGGAGCGCTGGTCTCGGTGGGCGTCAACGTGGTGCTCTCGTCGAACCTGAGCGGCATGCACGCCGAGATGATGGCGCTGAGCCTCGCGCAGCAGGCCGTCGGGCGCTGGGATCTCGGGGCCGAAGGCGCCGATCTGGAGCTCGTCGTCAACTGGCGCCCGTGCGTGATGTGCTACGGCGCGACCATGTGGTCGGGGGTGCGGGCGCTCACGATCGCGGGCGAAGGCGCACCGGTCGAGGAGCTGACGGGCTTCGACGAGGGTCCGATGCCGGAGGACTGGGCGGGCGAGTTCGAGCGGCGGGGCATCCGGGTCTCGGTCGGTGAGGGCCGTGACGACGCGATCGCCGTGTTCCGCGCGTTCGGGGCATCCGATGCCGTCGTCTACAACGCACGGGGGAGCGCGACGGCGGTTCGCGAGCCGTCCGCGGACGAGGGCTGACCCTCGCCCGCGGCGTCGTCATGGGGTCAGGCGTCGCCGACGCGGCCGTCGTGCAGGTGCACGTGGACGTGCAGGTCCTGCTCGGCGGAGCGGCGCCGCCACGGGCCGAACCCGTCGTGGTGGCCGAACCCGTGGCCGAAGCCCCGTGTGGGCATGCCGTGGTGGTGGCCGAATCGGCGCCCGCCGCGACGGCCGCGGGTGGGCGGTTGCGTCTCATCCCAGCCGAGCTCGCGGGCGATGGCCTCGAGGGTTCGCATCGTGGTGGCGAAGTCGTCGGGTGAGACGGCGCCGGCGACCCGCTGGCGAAGCGCGGTCACCTGCGATTCGAGGCGGTCGCGCGCCTCACGGCCGGCGTCGGTGATCTCGGGTGGGAAGCCGGCCACCCAGCCGCGCTCCGCCAGGCGGTGCAGCACGTGCGGCTTGGCGTGAAGCCGCTCGGCGAGATGCTCGTCTTCGGCGGTGCCCGCGAGGATGTTCAGCATCCGCCAGTCGCGGCGGGTGATGCCGTCGGCCTCGAAGAGCGCCTCCATCTGCTCGGAGATGCGGCGGTCGACGACCTTGAGCCAGAAGCCCAGGGGTCGACGGGCCTGCTGGGGGTGGGGAGTGTGTTCGGTGTTCATGGTGTTCTCTTCCTCGGTGCGCCGTGGTGGCGCCCGGCGCGCGTGGCGCGTCTCTGGGGTTGAATTGCATGTCATATGACATACACATGTACTATGACATGTATGAACGCGCCCCGTCAAGACGGTCCCGGGCAACACGCAGGTTCGAACCCGTCGAGCGAGCCGGCGGCCGACCCCGTCGCGGCCGTCGAAGCCGCGTTGGGGTCGCTTCGCGGTCGCGGCCGTGGCGGGCCCTTCGGATGGGGCCCTCGCGGCCGTCCCGGCGCACGTCACCATGGCGGCGGGGGTCCGTTCGGAGGAGGGGGTCCGTTCGGCGGAGGGGGTTCCTTCGGTGGAGGTCTGCACGGCGATTCCGGCGATTCCGGCGGGCACGGCGGGCACGGCGGTCCGCACGGGCAGGGTGCCCAGGGCGAGCGGGTCGCGCCCGGAGGCCGGGGAGGTCACGCCGCGCTTCGCCTCCTCATGGTGCTGGATCACCGCGGACCGAGCTCGGTGACCGACGTGGCGGCCACCATCGGGGTCGATCAGCCGCGGGCGAGTCGACTTGTCCAGGCGGCCGTCGAGGCCGGCCACGTGCGGCGTGAGGTGGATCCCCGCGACGCCAGGCGGAGCATCCTCGTCATCACCGATGCCGGCCGTGCGGCGCTCTCGTCACTGCTCGATCACCGGCGCGGCGCCATCGAGCGCGCGCTCGCCGACTTCTCACCGGCCGAACGCCGGCAGTTCGCCGACCTGCTCACCAGGTTCGCTGCGGCATGGAGCCGCGACTGAGTCGCCCGCGCACCGCTTCGGCGCCCGGCGCGCCAGTTCAAGTGGCGCACCGGGCGCACAAGTGGCGCAGCGCAGCGCCGAGCCGGCTTCGGGCACCGCGCCGAGCGGTCAGGCGTGCTCGGCCGGCGCCTTCACGAAGAACATGAGCACGAGTCCCGCCGCCAGCACGATGACGATGCCGAGAATGCCCCAGTACGTCGCGCCGAACGCGACGATGAACGCCGACCAGAGGAGCGGCGAGAGGAAGCTCGCGGCCCGCCCGGTGGTCGCGTACAGGCCGAAGATCTCGCTCTCCCGTCCGGCCGGGGTGACCCGGGCGAGGAACGAGCGCGACGCCGCCTGCGCCGGGCCCACGAAGAGGGTGAGCACCAGGCCGAAGATCCAGAACACGAGCTTGCCCGCGTCGTGCAGGAAGAAGACCGCGAGTCCGGCGAGCACGAGCCCCGAGAGCGAGAAGATGATGACGGCGCGCGCTCCGAACCGGTCGTCGAAGCGGCCGGCGAGGATCGTGGAGAGGCCCGCGAGCAGGTTCGCCGCGATGCCGAAGATCAGGACCTCGTCGGTCGAGAAGCGGAACGCCACCGCCGCGATGATCGCGCCGAACGCGAACACGCCCGCGAGCCCGTCGCGGAACACCGCGCTCGCCAGGAGGAACCAGAACGTCGGCCGCGAGCCCTTCCAGAGCGCGATGACGTCCTGCACGAGCACGACGTACCCGCGGAAGAACGACACGCGTTCGCGGCGTGGCGCGGGCGGCGCTTCGGGCACGTACGCGAACAGCGGCCACGCGAACACGAGCGTCCACACGGCGCAGCCGACCGCGATCACCCGGAACGCGAGGCCGTTCTCGGTCGGCATGCCCCACCAGTCGAAGGTGGTCGCCACGACGACGAGCACGAGCGCGACGATGCCGCCGATGTACCCGAGGCCCCACCCCAGCCCCGAGACCTTTCCGACGGTCTTCGGCGTCGAGACCTGCACGAGCATCGCGTTGTAGTTCACGCCGGCGATCTCGCTGAACACCGTTCCCGCCGCGATGAGCGCGATGCCGAGTACGAAGTACGACGGCGCGCCCTGCACGAAGAACAGCCCGAACATGCACGCCACGAGCGCGAGGGTCGCGCCGCCCAGCCACAGCTTGCGGCGCCCGGCGATGTCGGCCCGCTGACCCAGCACGGGCGCGAGCACCGCGATCAGGATGCCCGCGATGGTGATCGCCCAGCCGAGGCCGCTGGCGAGGTCGGCCAGAGCGGCCTCACGGGCCGGATCGCCCTCGTCGAGCGCCGCGACCGACGGGTCCAGGAACGTGTCGCTCGTGAGGTAGAGCGCCGTGAACACGAACGTGAGGATGACCGAGTTGAAGGGCTGCGTCGCCCAGTCCCACAGCGCCCACGCCACGACCTGCCGGCGCGGGATGCTGCGCCCCTCCTGCAGTTGCAGTCCCATGATGCCGATGGCGCCGCTGTTCGCGGTAGCTGGAGGTGCCGGCGGGCTGGGAGGGGTCGGCTGGTCGGGAGGAAGGGTCATGACGGAAGCCTCGTTCGATCGGGTGAACGGGAGATGACGGCCCGCGGTCGGCCCGGCATCCCGTGGATCTGCGCTGATCCTCGTGCACTGTAACGCGCACGGATGCCGCAGCGTCAACGACCCGCTGCCGGAATGCCCCGAGGGGTGGTCGCGTTCGACACGAGTATGGCCGCCGACGACCGACTCATCGACTTCCTGCGCGACACCGACACCGTGCACGTGGTCACCACCACCCGCGACGGGCGCCGCATCTCGACCCCCATCTGGGCGGTGGCGATCGACGGTGTCGGATACATCCGCTCCGCCTACGGACCCGGCTCGAAGTGGTTCCGACGTGCGACGACGAACCCGGGCGCCGGATTCGAGACGCCCGGCGGCGTGCGCGCCGTGGAGTTCGAGCCGATCGCGGCCACCCACCCCGACGAGGGCCGCGTCGACGACGAGCTCCGATCGAAGTACGCGGGCGAACCGGCATCCGTCGAGGCGATGCTCACCCCGCTCGCGCACGGCACGACCCTGCGCGTGGTGCCGCTCGGCCGGGAACTGTAGCCGTCAGAACCCGACCTCGCCGACGAGTTCGCCGAACAGTTCCTCCGCGTCGCACTCGAGCCGCTGCCTGGTGAACCAGTCGCACACGTTCACGCAGTCGCGGTGCAGCAGGTCGAAGCCCTGCGGGTTCGACACGAGGTCGACGACCTGGGGCAAATCGATCGCCACAACGCGCCCGTGATGCACGAGCAGGTTGTACGGCGACAGGTCGCCGTGCGCGAGCCCCGCCCGTGCGAGCGTGTGCATGAGCTCGGCGACCTGCTGGAACAGGTCGCGCAGCTCATCGCGGCCGGCACGCACCTGGGCGAGCCGAGGCGCCGCGACGCGCCCCTCGCCGATGAACTCCATGAGCACCTCGGTCTCCTGCACCTGGACCGGGTACGGCACGGATGCCCCGAGCTCGGTGAGCCGGCTCAGCGCGTCGAACTCGGCGCTGGCCCACTGCACTCGGGCGACGGCGCGACCGAACGTCGTGCCCTTCGCGACGGCGCGCACGTCACGGCTGCGACGCGTGCCGCGCCCCTCGGTGTAGATCGCGGAGCGATGGAAGTCGGAGTGCTCACCCGAGCGGTAGCGTTT
The DNA here is from genome assembly GCF_056156205.1 of Agromyces sp. NSFZ. Classification (NCBI taxonomy): domain Bacteria; kingdom Bacillati; phylum Actinomycetota; class Actinomycetes; order Micrococcales; family Microbacteriaceae; genus Agromyces; species Agromyces sp. NSFZ. The sequence goes on along the minus strand of NZ_CM149585.1, from coordinate 4,036,268 downwards.
GGCCGCGAGCAGCACGGCATTGCCCGGCACGTCGCCCGGGGCATCCGGAATCGCCCGCTCGATGAGGAAGAGGCTCGCCTCCTTGCCGGTCTTCACGACACCGAGTTCGGTGTCGATGGCGGCGGCGCTGGTCACGAGCCAGTCGGGGCGCGGCTCGGGGCCGCGCTCGGTGGGGATGGTCGCCGGCCATGTCGACCAGCGTTGGCCGTCGCCGGGCTCGGCGGCCTGGAACATGAGGTCGGGCGATGCGCCGAACGGCGCGGTGAAACGGTCGTCGAGTGACGAGAGGAATTTCACGGTGGTTCTCCGAGGTCACGGAGGCCACCGGCGCGTTACGAGCGGGAGGCCTCACAGGGAAGGGTGTCTGCGATGCGCACGACAAGGACGGTGTTCATCGTTCTCTCCTTCCGGTCTCGGGCGACGGATGCCGCGTGGCGCGGTCCGGAGGCGAGCATACGCGCGTGGGGCCGTCATGTCCAGAGCCTCGTTCCGGGACGTTGGTCCCACCGTCGTGCGCGCGATGTGTGCTTGGGTGAGCCATGGCCGAGACGACGCCGGGTCCGCCGACGACCTTCAACGGGCGGCTCGCGCTGCTGCTCGCGATGGCGATGTTCGTGCTGGTGGTCGACACGTCGATCATGAACGTCTCGATCTCCGCGGTGGTGCGCGACCTCGACACGACGGTGAGCGGCGTCCAGGGGGCGATCGCCCTCGAGGCGTTGGTCTCGGCGGCGTTCATCCTCATCGGCGGCAAGGCCGGTGACCTCATCGGGCGGAAGCTGGCGTACATCCTCGGGCTCCTCGGCTACGCCGTGGGCGCCGTGGCGATGACGCTGGCGCAGGGGCTCACCGCGATCATCGTGTTCTGGGCGATCATCGGCGGCATCGGCGCCTCGCTGCTGCTGCCCTCGATGCAGTCGCTCATCCACGGCAACTTCAGCGGCGACCACCAGAAGCGCGTGTACGCGCTCGTCGGGGCGTCGGCCGCGATCGCCGCCGCCGTCGGACCGCTGCTCGGCGGATTCATCACGACCTTCCTCTCGTGGCGGGTGGCCTTCGCGCTCGAGGCGGTGATCATCGCGGTCGTGCTGTCGGGCATCCGGCTGGTGAAGGACGTGCCCTACACCGGCTCCCGTGCGGTCGACTGGGTCGGCGCGGTGCTCTCGATCGTCGGCATGGGCGGCATCGTGCTCGGCATCCTGGTCTGGCAGGAGGGCGGGCAGTACGTCGGCCTCCTGATCGGCGTCGGCGTGGTCGCCATGGCCGGACTCGTGTGGTGGCTGCGCGAGCGGAAGCGGCGGGAGCGGGCGACGCTCATCGATCCCGCGCTCTTCCGGTCCAAGGTGTTCCGAGCGGGGGTGAGCGGGCAACTCCTGCAGCAGGTCGCGCTCGGCGGCACCATGATCGTGCTGCCGATCTACCTGCAGATGGTGCTGGAGTACAACGCCCTCTGGGCGGGCATCTCGATCGCGCCGCTGTCGCTCAGCATGTTCGTGGTCGCGCTCCTGGCGGGCAAGCGGCTGAAGAACCGGCCGAGCAACATCGTGCTGACCGGATTCGTGCTGCTCGTCGCGGGACTCGTCATCCTCGTGCCGATCGTGCCCCGTGCCGATTCGGGATGGTGGCTCACGGTCCCCCTCATCATCAGCGGATGCGGGCTCGGCCTGCTCGTCTCGCAGCTGAACAACTACACGCTCTCGCCGATCTCCGACGAGCGCGTGAGCGAGGCGGCCGGCGTCAACTCCGCGGCCGGCTCGTTCGGCCTGTCCTTCGGGCTCGCGTTCGCCGGCGCGATCATGCTCGCGGTGCTCGCGTTCACGTTCACGGCCCGGGCCGAGTCGAGCACCGTGCTCTCGGAGCCGCAGCAGCAGCAGGTGGCCGCGGTGCTCGAGGAGGACGCCCAGCTCATGTCGAACACCGGCCTCGAGGAGGTGCTCGTCGATCAGCCCGAGGAGGTGCAGGACGAGATCGTCGCGATCAACACCGAGTCGCGGCCGATCGCGCTGCAGGTGGCGCTGTTCATCCCGATCCTGGCGGGACTGCTCGGGATCCTGAACGCGCTCCGGATGCGACGACTTCCGGATCCGAAGCCCTCGGCGGCGGCCGAGGGGATGTCGCTCGGGTGAGCCGCGGCTGTGCCCGTGTCGCCGGCGAGCCTTCTCGCCCCGCGGTGACTACGAGGTCGGGGCGATCCAGGTCGCGACGGTCGGGTTGTCGGCAAAGGTCAGGGTGTCGCCGTCGACGATGACGATCGGCGTCTCGCCCATGCCGGGGTCGACCGGGCCCGTGTACGCGCCCGGCACGGGATCGTTCGTCTCGACGAAGCCCGCGGCGGCCAGCGCGGATTCCCAGGTCGCCCAGTCCGCGTCGGACAACCGCACCACCGTGAGGCCTTCCGCCGCTGGTGCGCCCCACGTGCAGGCGAGGCCGCCGGCGTCGACCATCTGCTTCGCGATCGGGTCGATGAGGATCGGCGGCTCGATCGGCAGGATCCCGTCGGCTTCGAACATGTCGTAGGTCTCGGCCGTGAGCACGGTGCCGCACGTCGCGGCCGGCTCTGCGCTCGGCTCCGGCTCGGTGGTCGCGCCGGGCGCGGGGGTGGTCTCAGGGGGCGCGCTCGGCGAAGGCGTCGCCTCGGGCGAGGCGGTGCAGGCCGCGAGGGCCAGCACGGTGAACAACACGGTAGGGATGGTGCTCAGTCGGCGAGGAGTCATGGCCGAACCTTAGGGCAGGACGGTCACGCCGGGGTCAGTGCGCTCCCTGAAGCCCCTACCTGCGCACGGGCTTCACGGGCCCCCGCAGGATGTGGCTTCGAGCGTGCTCCACCGCAGACGGCAGGTCGTCGAACAGGTGGTTCTGGTGCCGCAGTGAGGCGATCGCGCCGACGTGCGTGAACAGCGGCAGGTGACGGGTCTGGATCCCCTTCACGAGCACGGTCACGCCGCGCCGCTCGAGTGCCTGGATGAGCTCGTTGATCACCTGCGCCCCGGTCGCGTCGAGGATCTGCAGCTGCGACATCCGGATGATCACGACCTCGACGTCGCGGATGTCCCCGACGCGCTCGAGCATGCGCTCGGCGGCGCCGAAGAACAGCGCACCCTCGAGCCGGAACAGCGCGATGCGCTCGTCGCCGGGCTCGGCCGGCCCTGGCAGCTCCTCGCGGTGCACGCCGCTCGACCGCGCGAGGGCGCGGAGCGCGAAGAACGCGGCGACGGCGATGCCGATGAGCACGGCGTAGATGAGGTCGAACGTCACGGTGATGATGGCCGTGAGCACGAAGACGATGGCGTCGGAGCGGGTCGAGCCCAGCACCGTGCGCACCGTCGCGACCGAGATCATGCGCGTCGACGTCACCATGAGCACGCCCGCGAGCGCCGCAAGCGGGATGACCGCCACGATGCTCGCGCCCGCGAACACGATGCCCGCGAGCAGCACGGCGTGCACGATCGAGGCGACTCGGGTGCGTCCACCGGTGCGCACGTTCACGGCCGTACGGGCGATCGCGCCCGTGGCGGGCATGCCCCCGAAGAAGGCGGATGCCACGGAGGCGAGCCCCTGGCCCACCAGCTCGCGGTCCGCGTCGTAGGGCCCGGTGTCGGAGATCGAGGCCGCGACCCGCGCCGAGAGCAGCGACTCGATCGCGGCGAGGGCTGCGACGGTGAGGGCGGGGCCGAGGAGCGGCGTCACGCTCTCGAGCGAGAGCTCGGGCACGATCGGCATCGGCAGGCCCGGCGGCAGCTCGCCGATGGTGGCCACGGGAAGCTGCGCGACGACCGCGATCACGCTCACGAGCACGATGGCGATGATCGAGCCGGGCAGCAGGCGGTGGATCTTCGGCGCGAACACCATGACCGCGGCGACCACGAGCACGATGGCGAGCGTCCAGCCGGTCTCGGGCCAGCTCATGGTGGGCAGCGACTCGACGGCGGCGATGAGCGCGTTGGTGCTCGGTCCCGGCTCGGTGCCGAGCGCCGCGGGCACCTGCTGCAGGAAGATGATGATCGCGATGCCGAGGGTGAACCCCTCGATGACCGGCCAGGGGATGTAGGTGACGGCGCGGCCGAGGCGGAGGACGCCGGCGAGCACCACGATGATGCCGGCGAGCAGGCCCACGACGGCGAGCGCGCCGAGGCCGTTCGTCGCGATGATCGGCGCGAGCACGACGACCATGGCGCCGGTCGGGCCCGACACCTGCACGTTCGAGCCGCCGAAGACCGCGGCGATGAGCCCGGCGATGATGGCTGTGACCAGTCCGCTCTCGGCGCCGGCACCCGAGCTCACGCCGAACGCGAGGGCGAGTGGGAGCGCCACGATGCCGACCGTGATGCCGGCGACGAGGTCGCCCTTCCAGGTGCGCTTGGCATCCCGGTAGTCGGCGATCGACGGCAGCAGGGAACGCAGCGAGCGGAGGGTCTGGGTGACGCGTGCGGAGGTCATGCCCGGCCTCCGGGTGCTGCTGCGGCATCCGTCGCGGTTGCCGTGATCGGTGTCGCGGGTGGGAGCTCGGGAAGGCCGGACCGCTCGACGAGCTGCCGTTCGGTGGTCTCGAGGATGTCGCCGAGGAGCGTGCGGGCCACGCGCAACAGGTCGGCGACCTGCGGGTATGCGAGCCGGTAGTACACCTGGTTGCCGCGGCGATCGGCGGTCACCAGGCGGTTGTTGCGGAGCACGGCGAGGTGCTGGGAGAGGTGGGACGCCTCGAGGCCGGTCACCTCGAGCAGTTGCGAGACGGATGTCTCGGGGCCCGTCGAGAGCACCTCGAGCACTCGCACCCGCAGCGGATGCGCGAGGCCCTTGAACAGGTTGGCCTTGACCTCGTAGAGCGGGCGGCTGGAGTCGGACAGCACCACGCCTCCTCAAGCGATTGATGGATTGATGAATCCATTATACGCCGGGCAGGGCGGTGCCCGTACCTCCGGGCCCCGTCGGTCAGATCGTGTGCGGCGCGAGCAGGTCCGCGAACGCCGGGACGTTCAGGAACGTGATCCGATCCCCCGTGACGACCACGACGGGGCTGATCCCGCTCCCACCTTCGACCGGGCCGGTGTAGAGCGAACCCGATCCGGTGGAGTCGACGAAGCCGGACTCGGCCAGCGCGGCCTCCCACCCCGCCCACTCGGCGTCGGGGACCGGCAGTTGCACGACGGTCAGGACGAGATCGGTCTGCGGCTTCACCCAGGTGCAGGCCACCCCGCCGGCGTCGCCACCTCGGGGTGCCCGAATCGAGAAGTCCCGAGTGGCGGGTCGCACCCGCCAAACGCGACTTCTCGATGCGGGTGATCGCGACTCAGTCGCCGTACTTGGCGACCAGGCGGCCGACGACCTGGCCCTTCGCGAGCCGGTCGATGCCGCCGGGGATGTCGTCGAACGTGATCTCGGTGATCGTCGGGTCGAGCTGTCCGGTGGCCAGGAAGTCGTACACGCCCTGGACGTCCTCCTTGGTTCCGCCCTGCGAGCCGATGTAGGTGACCTGGTTGAGGATCATCGTCCGCGTGGAGATGGTCGCCTCGAGCTTGCCCATGCCGACCTGCACCACGCGGCCGCCGCTGCGCACCGTCTCGATGGCGTCGGCCGTGGTGACCCCGAAGCCGGCGAAGTCGACGATCACGTCGAGCCCGACGTCGGCGAAGTCGGTGATCGACTTCTTGACGTCCTTCACGCCGGTGGCGCGGGCGTTCTCCCACACCGCCTCGTTGATCTCGGCGACGTACACGTCGGCGCCGGCGAGCACGGCGACGCGTGCGCCGATCTGGCCGAGTCCGCCGAAGCCGATGATGCCGAGCTTCGTGCCCTTCGTGACCTGGCCATTGACGATCACGGCGTGGTGCGAGGTCATGCCCGCGTCGGTGCCGGCGGCACCGTAGACGTACGACACGTTGTCGGGGATGCGCACGAGCGCCTCCTGGTCGACGGCGACCTTCGGCGCGAACCCGCCGTCGAACGCGTAGCCGGGTGCGCCCGCGGAGGTGGTGGGGCAGAGGCCGACGCGGTCGCCGACCTTCCAGCCGGTCACGCCGTCGCCGACCTCGCTGATGACGCCCGCGACCTCGTGTCCGAGGGTGATCGGGCGCTTCGCGAGCGTCACGAGCCACCCCTCGTCCTCGAGCATCCCGACGTCCGAATGGCAGAGCCCGGCCGCCTTCACGTCGACCACGACGCCTCCCGCCGGGGCGCTCGGTTCCTCGACCTCGTTGAGCACGAGGGGTTCGTGGGTATTGGTGAACTGCCAGGCCTTCATGTGGCTGCATCTCCTTCGCTGGGCCTCCGCGTCTCATGGGCGGGAGGTGGTGAGACGGAGGGCGACGGATGTCGCGATCCATACATACGCATACATTCTACCCGCTGCCCGCGGCGCCTCAGCCCGATGCTAGGCGGGTCGCCGCCGGCGGACTGTGACGTAGGTCCCACGGGCGGTAGGGTCGGCGCATGCGAGCCGAGGCGTCAGCAGGGGCATCCGCCACCGTCGTGCTCGTCGAGGGCGAGAGCGACCGGTTCGCGGTCGAGGCCGCCGCCGCGAAGCTCGAGGCCGACCTCGTCGCCGCCTCGGCGGCGATCGTCTCGATGAACGGCGTGACGAACCTGCGCCACCACCTCGCGGCGCTGGCGCGGGAGTCGAGGCCGCCACGCGTGGTCGGGCTCTTCGACGTCGGCGAGATCGGATACGTGCGACGTGCCGTGGTGCACGCCGGCCTGTCCGTTCCCGGTGTCGACCTGGCCGCCATCGGGTTCTTCGGCTGCGATCCCGACCTCGAGGGCGAACTCATCCGCGCCGTCGGCAGCGAGCGGGTCGAGGCACTCCTCGCCGAGCACGGCGAACTCTCGCGGTTCCGTTCCTTCCAGCAGCAGCCCGCCCAGCGCGAGCGGCCGATCGACGCGCAACTCCGGCGATTCATGGGCACCCACAGCGGTCGGAAGGCCCGGTTCGCGCCCATACTGGTCGAGGCGCTCGAGGTCTCCCGGATCCCGCAGAGCCTCGCCTCGCTCGTTGCCGCGGCCGTCGATCCCGCGTCGTTCCTCGGGGAATCCCGCGCGTTGTCTGAGAGTTGAGTCAAGTGCACTCAGGTTTCGACGCATCGACTTGACACGTTGATTCGACGCTGCGAAGCTTGAGTCGCCAGGACTCAAGTTCCGGCGCCATTGACTTCGATCGCGGACCAAGACGGCCGGATCGACCGCCATCGGAGCGCGCGCGACATCCGCTCGTTCGACTCCCAGGCAGAAGGAGGAACACATGTCACGTGCAGTAGGAATCGACCTCGGCACGACCAACTCGGTCGTCTCGGTGCTCGAGGGCGGCGAGCCCGTCGTCATCGCCAACGCGGAGGGTTTCCGCACGACCCCGTCGGTCGTGGCCTTCACGAAGGACGGCGAGGTGCTCGTCGGCGAGACCGCGAAGCGCCAGGCCGTCACGAACGTCGACCGCACCATCGCCTCGGTCAAGCGCCACATGGGCACCGACTGGAAGCGTGAGATCGACGGCAAGCAGTACACGGCGCAGGAGATCTCGGCGCGCATCCTGCAGAAGCTGAAGCGCGACGCCGAGCAGTACCTCGGCGACACCGTGACCGACGCCGTCATCACCGTGCCGGCGTACTTCAACGACGCCGAGCGCCAGGCCACCAAGGAGGCCGGCGAGATCGCGGGCCTCAACGTGCTCCGCATCATCAACGAGCCCACCGCTGCCGCACTCGCGTACGGCCTCGACAAGGGCAAGGAGGACGAGCTCATCCTCGTCTTCGACCTCGGTGGCGGCACGTTCGACGTCTCCCTCCTCGAGGTGGGCAAGGACGACGACTTCTCCACCATCCAGGTGCGCGCCACCGCGGGTGACAACCGCCTCGGCGGCGACGACTGGGACCAGCGCATCGTCGACCACCTCATCAAGCGCTTCAAGGACTCGACGGGCGTCGACGTCTCGAAGGACAAGATCGCCCTCCAGCGCCTGAAGGAGGCCGCCGAGCAGGCGAAGAAGGAGCTGTCGTCGAGCATGTCGACGAGCATCCAGCTGCCCTACCTCTCGCTCACCGAGAACGGCCCCGCCAACCTCGACGAGACGCTCACCCGCGCCCAGTTCGAGAACATGACGAGCGACCTGCTCGACCGCACGAAGAAGCCCTTCGAAGACGTCATCCGCGAGGCCGGCATCAAGCTGTCGGATGTCGCGCACGTCGTGCTCGTCGGCGGATCCACCCGCATGCCCTCCGTCTCCGACCTCGTGAAGAAGGAGACCGGGCAGGAGCCCAACAAGGGCGTGAACCCCGACGAGGTCGTCGCCGTCGGCGCGGCGCTGCAGGCCGGCGTCCTCAAGGGCGAGCGCAAGGACGTACTGCTCATCGACGTCACCCCCCTGAGCCTCGGCATCGAGACCAAGGGCGGCATCATGACGAAGCTCATCGAGCGCAACACGGCCATTCCGACCAAGCGGAGCGAGACCTTCACGACCGCCGATGACAACCAGCCGTCGGTCGCGATCCAGGTCTTCCAGGGCGAGCGCGAGTTCACGCGCGACAACAAGCCGCTCGGCACGTTCGAGCTCACCGGCATCGCCCCGGCTCCTCGCGGCATCCCGCAGATCGAGGTCACCTTCGACATCGACGCCAACGGCATCGTGCACGTGTCCGCCAAGGACAAGGGCACCGGCAAGGAGCAGTCGATGACGATCTCGGGCGGGTCCGCCCTGCCCAAGGAGGACGTCGAGCGCATGGTGCGCGACGCCGAGGAGCACGCCGCGGAGGACAAGAAGCGCCGCGAGTCCGCCGAGACCCGCAACTCCGCCGAGCAGCTCGCCTACTCGATCGACAAGCTCATCAAGGACAACGAGGAGAAGCTCCCCGCCGACGTCAAGTCCGAGGTGCAGGGCGACGTCGACGCGCTGAAGTCGGCGCTCGCGGGCGACGACGACGACGCGGTGAAGAGCGCGTTCGAGAAGCTCTCGCAGTCGCAGACCAAGCTCGGTGAGGCGATCTACGCGCAGGGCCAGGAGGCCACCGCGGGCGCGAGCGCCAACCCCGGCGAGGACGCGACCGCGTCGGGCACCGCCGGCGGCGAGTCCTCCGACGAGGACGTGGTCGACGCGGAGGTCATCGACGACGAGGAAGACAAGAAGTAATCATGTCCGACGAGAACCAGAACCCTGAAGAGCCGGTGATCCGCGACAAGCGGCGCATCGACCCGGAGACCGGGGAGGTTCGTCAGCCGCCGGAGTTCCCCGAGCCGGTCGAGTTCCCTGAGCCTGTCGAAGGGAAAGCCACGGCCGAGGAGGGCGCTTCGACGGGCTCAGCGACCGAGGAGGAGCACGAGCTCACGGTCGAGGACATCCTGAACGCGGCCCAGGCCGAGGTGCAGGAGCCGAGCGACGAGCACCTCGCCGACCTCAAGCGGGTCACGGCCGAGTACGCGAACTACCGCCGGCGCACCGAGGCGAACCGCGAGGCGGAGCGCGAGCGCGCGGTCGGCGCGGCCGTCGCGGTGCTGCTGCCCGTGCTCGACGACCTCGACCGGGCCGAGAAGCATGGCGACCTCGAGGGCGACGCGCCGTTCGCGACGATCGCCGCGAAGCTGCGGGCCGCCACGGCGAAGCTCGGCCTCGAGCCGTTCGGCGCGCCCGGCGAGCCGTTCGACCCGCAGCAGCACGAGGCGATCTTCCAGCAGCCGTCCGACGAGGTCGAGACCGACACGGTCGCCGACGTGGTCGAGACGGGCTACCGCCTCGGCGGCACGCTGCTGCGGGCGGCGAAGGTCGTCGTCAAGACGCCGCAGTAGCGGCATCCGCCGATTGTTCCCGTTCCCGCCTGCGGTGTCCGCTGCAATGGGCACGGCGGGCGGGAACGGAAACACTGGGATCATGAACTGAACCGAAGAGGGAGGTGCCGATGGCCAGCCAGGATTGGTTCGACAAGGACTTCTACCAGGTGCTCGGCGTCTCCAAGGACGCGAGCGACGCCGACATCAAGAAGGCGTACCGCAAGCTCGCGCGCAAGTACCACCCCGACCAGAACCCCGGCGACGACGCGTCCGAGGCGAAGTTCAAGGAGATCAGCGAGGCGCACTCGGTGCTCTCCGACGCCGAGGAGCGCAAGGAGTACGACGCGATCCGCGCCATGGGCTCCGGCGCCCGTTTCACGGCGCCCGGCGGCGCGGGCGGCGCGGGCGGCTTCGAGGACGTCTTCGGCACCATGTTCGGCGGCCAGGGCGGCCGCACCAGGTACACGTACCAGCAGGGCGCCGACTACGACGACCTGCTCGGCGGCCTCTTCGGCGGCGGCCGGTTCGGCCAGCCGACCGGCGGCTACCGCGGCTTCGGCGGCCCCACCCGCGGACGCGATGTCGTGGCGTCGACGACGCTCGACTTCATCACCGCCACCAAGGGCGAACAGGTCACGCTGCAGACCGCCGACGGCCGGCCCATCACCGTGCGCATCCCGGCGGGCGTGGCCGACGGGCAGAAGATCAAGCTCCGCGGCAAGGGGCATCCGTCGCCCGACGGCGGCGAGGCCGGCGACCTCATCCTCACCGTCAACGTGCGCAAGCACCCGGTGTTCGAGCGCGACGGCCTGAACCTGCGGGTCACCGTGCCCGTGACGTTCGCCGAGGCCACGCTCGGTGCGACCATCCAGGTGCCGACCCTCGGCGGCGATCCCGTGAAGCTGAAGGTCGCACCCGGCACGCCGAGCGGCCGCGTGCTGCGCGTCAAGGGACGCGGCGTCGCGACGTCGAAGGGCACGGGCGACCTGCTCGCCGTCGTGCAGGTCGCGGTGCCGTCGCACCTCTCGAAGGACGCCGAGGAGAAGCTCAAGGAGTTCATCGCCGAACTGCCCGACGAGAACCCCCGCGACGACCTGCTGACCCGCGCGAAGGGCTGACGGAGACGGTTCGAATCCGCCGACGGTCAACATCACTCGCCGAGTGTCGACGCCGGCGCCGAGGAGATCGGCGGGATCGTTAACCGTGGCGAGGAAGGAGTGGAGCGATGGATGAGACGAGCCCCCTGTTCGTCATCTCGGTCGCCGCCGAGCTCGCGGGCATGCACCCGCAGACGCTGCGCCAATACGACCGCCTCGGCCTCGTCTCCCCGACGCGCACGGCGGGCCGGTCGCGACGCTACTCGATGCGCAACGTCGTGCAGCTCCGTGAGATCGCCCAGCTGTCGAGTGAGGGCGTGAGCCTCGAGGGCATCCGCCGCGTGCTCGGCCTCGAGGACGAGGTGTCGATGCTGCGGAGCCGGGTGCGCGAGCTCGAGGCCGCGCTCGCCGACGAGATGCTCAACCGGCCCGGCCGACGCGTCTTCGCCGCGGGCTCAGAGGGCGAGGTCGTCTCGCTGCGAGCCGGCACGCGCGTGCGCCGCGAGAACGCCGTCGTGGTGTGGAGGCCGCTCGAACGCGACTGACCCCAGTCATGGGGGGTCTCGACCAACACGGGCCCTGCGGCGATTGTGTGCCGCCCGCGGCGGTGCGACCATGAGGAAACCACCGCTTTCTGCATCCCGCAGACGGGAGCCCAATGGCTGCGCCGACCACTCCTGCACCCGAGCGGGTCGACGCCGTCGTCGTCGGATCCGGCTTCGGCGGGTCCGTGGCCGCCTACCGCCTGGCGGAGGCGGGGAAGTCGGTCGCCCTCCTGGAGCGAGGGCGAGCCTACCCGCCCGGAACGTTCGCCCGCACGCCGATCGAGTTCGGCGAGGATTTCTGGGCGCCGTCCGACGACCTCTACGGCCTCTTCGAGACGTGGAGCTTCCGCGGGCTCGAGGGCGTGGTGTCGTCGGGTCTCGGCGGCGGCTCGCTGATCTACGCGAACGTGCTGCTCCGCAAGGATCCCGAGTGGTTCGTGCACGATTCGCCGCTGCCGGGTGGCGGCTACGAGCACTGGCCGATCGGACGCGAGGACCTCGATCCGCACTACGACCGCGTCGAGGCGATGCTCGACGCGACGCCGTACCCGTACCGCGACACTCCCAAGACCGAGGCGTTCGAGTCGGCGGCGCGCGACGCGGGGCATGACGTGTTCCGGCCGCCGCTCGCGGTGACCTTCGCGGATGCGGATGGACGCGTCGGGCCGTTCCTGCCCGTGGCCCCGAAGCCGTACGGCAACATCCACGAGCGCACGCGCTACACGTGCTCGCAGTGCGGCGAGTGCGACATCGGATGCAACTACGGTGCGAAGAACTCGCTCGACCACACCTACGTGTCGGCCGCGGCGCATCACGATGCGACGGTGCACACCCTCCACGAGGTGAAGGGGATCCGACCGGTCGACGGCGAGTGGGAGGTCAGGTACCGCAGGCACCGGCCCGGGGAGGGCCAGCCGGTCGACGGCGTCATCCGCGCGACCCGCGTCGTGCTCGGGGCGGGCACTTTCGGCTCGACGTACCTGCTCCTGCGCAATCGTGCGTCGCTTCGCGGTCTCTCGCCCGCGCTCGGGACCCGGTTCTGCGGCAACGGCGATCTCATCGGATTCCTCATGGGCGCGAAGGAGGAGATCGACCGGATGGCACGGGCACGACGCATCACCGGCAGTCGCGGCCCGGTGATCACGAGCTCCATCCGCGTGGGCGATCGCGTCGACGGCGACGGCAGCACGGGCCGCGGCTTCTACGTCCAGGAGGCCGGCTACCCGGGCTTCCTCAACTGGCTGCTCGAGACCGCGCAGCTGCGCTCGGTCGTCTCCCGGTCGACGAGGGTCGCGCTCACGATGATCGCGCGACGACTGAGCTTGAGAGGCGAGTCGAACATCTCGGCCGACCTCGCCCGGGTGGTTGGGCGCAGCGCCCTGTCCACGAGCTCGCTGCCCGTGCTGGGGATGGGCCGCGACGTGCCCGACGGCCGGATGTACCTCGACCGCGGCAGGCTCGCGATCGACTGGACGACGACCACCTCGCTCGAGTACTTCGCCGCGATGCGGGCCACGATGTCCGCGTTCGCGAAGAGCCTCAACGCCCGGTACGTCGACAACCCGCTGTGGCTCGCGAAGCGCGTGATCACGGTGCATCCGCTCGGTGGCGCGCCGATGGGCCGCAACGAGTTCGAGGGGGTCGTCGACGAATGGGGGGAGGTGTTCGGGCATCCCGGTCTCTCGGTCGTCGACGGTGCCGCGATGCCGGGGCCGGTGGGTCCCAACCCGTCGCTCACGATCGCGGCGTTCGCGGATCGGGCGGCTGATCGCATGATCGAGACCTGGCCGCGCACGCGGCGGCGTGCACCGAAGCGCACGGACGAGACGAAGGGGACCCGCATGGAGGCATCACCGGCGACGAGCGGCAGTGGCATCGGCACCGCGGTCGCGTTCACCGAGCAGATGAAGGGCTTCTTCGTGCTCGGCGAGGCCGACCCGCGCTCGGCCTCCGAGGATGCCCGGGTACGCGACGAACGCATGATGTTCGAGCTCACGATCACCGCGCCCGACATCGACGCCTTCGTCGAGGACGACGCCCACGAGGGAACGGCCGCCGGATACCTCGAATCCGATGCGCTCGGCGGACGCCAGGTCGTGGAGCGCGGCTGGTTCAACCTCCTCGTCGATGCGGGACACCCCGACGAGCGGCTCATGAAGTACCGGCTGTGGCTGACGACGGATGCCGGGTCGCCCGTGACCTTCGTCGGATACAAGGAGATCCGCGACGATCCGGGCTTCGACCTGTGGGAGGACACGACGACCCTGTACGTGCAGGTGCTCGACGGCCACGTGCCTCCGCCGCCCGACTCTCGCGATACCGGGCTGCGCCCCGTCGGCGACCCGGCGGTGCTCGGTGCCGGAGTCCTGCGGATCCAGCCGCTCGACTTCGCGCAGCAGCTCACCACGTTCACGACCGCGGGCCCGGGCGGTGCCGCGGCGATCGCACGCTTCGGACAGCTCTTCCTCGGTCGGCTCTGGAGCACGTACGGCCGGCTCGCGCGCGAGGAGGCGCCGTGACCACCGCGCCGGCGATGCGCACCACCCGCACCGAGCAGCGCACCGAGCACCTCCCGTTCCGAGCGGACGACGGCCGGTGGCTCACCATGCTGCACGTGGAGAACCCGGCGATCACGCCCACACGCGGACCGGTGCTGCTCGTGCACGGCGCCGGCGTGCGCGCCGAGATCTTCCGGCCACCGCTGCCGCGCACGCTCGTGGACGCGCTCCTCGATGACGGCTTCGATGTCTGGATGCTGAACTGGCGCGCCTCGATCGACCTCGAGGCGGTCGCCTGGACCCTCGACGATGCCGCGGTGTACGACTACCCGGCGGCCGTCCGGCTCGTGCGCGAGCGCACGGGCGCCGATTCGGTGAAGGCGTTCGTGCACTGCCAGGGATCCACGTCGTTCACGATGTCGGCGGTCTCGGGCCTGCTGCCCGACGTGACCACGATCGTGACGAACGCGGTGTCGCTGCATCCCGTGCTGCCGTTCGGCTCGAGGGTCAAGATCCTCGGGCTCGCGCCCGCCATCCGGCGCATCACGCCCTCGCTGTCGCCGAGGTGGGGCTACAAGTCCGAGGGCCCGTTCTCGCGGATGCTGCGGGCGGGCGTGACGGCGACGCATCCGGAGTGCGACAACGCGGTGTGCGCCATGGTGAGCTTCACGTACGGGAGCGGCCACCCGGCGCTGTGGGCGCACCGCAACATCGATGCGCCCACGCACGACTGGATCACCGGCGAGTTCGCGAGCGCGCCGATGACGTTCTTCATGCAGATGCGCGAGTCCGTGATGGCGGGGCACCTCGTGCCGGCGGGCACCGCCCCGGGCGTCGCCGCCGATCTCGCCGCCGCGCCGAAGACGGACGCGCGCTTCGTGTTCGTCGCCGGCGAGGACAACCGGTGCTTCCTGCCCGAGAGCCAGCAGCGCAGCTACGAGCACTTCGAGCGGTTCTCCCCGGGTCGGCACGCCCTGCATCGCATCCCCGGTTACGGGCATCTCGACGTGATCTTCGGTGCGAACGCCTGGCGCGACACGCACCCGATCATCGTCGACGAACTGCGGCGGTGAGGGGCGACCCGGCGGCGAGGCCGGGGATGGATGTCGAGACCCGCGCGGTCACCAGGCCGACTCGGGAGCCTCGATGATCGGCACCGGCGACGTCGACCACCACGAGCCGTTGCCGTAGCGGCTCTCGGCCCACGGCGACGCCCAGATCGCCTGTGCGACCGCATGCGCCGACGTGCCGTCTTCGAGGGCGGCGACGATGGCGGCGTAGAACGAACGCTTCAACAGGTTCTCGGCCGCATATCGCGCGGCCGTGTCGAGGCTGTCGTAGCTGCCGAGGCCGGAACCGCCGCCCGACCCGTAGCCGTTGTTCAGCGGGTTGTTGCGGTTCCACCAGTTGTCGACGCCGTTCTCCTCGCGCATCCACTGCAGGATCACGGTGACGTTCTGCTCGGTCACCGGCCAGTCGCCGTAGATGAGCACGAGTTCCGCCCAGTCGGCGTTCGTGCCCGACGCGATGAGGGTCTGCTTGCCGTCGGTGGCGGTGTACGACTCCTTCGACACGGCGGCGGCCGCGACATCCGGGGCCACCGTGAGCGTCTGGGTCGCACCCTCGGCCGCCGCGCTCGCCGCCGTGGGCGCCGTCAGCGCCGCCGGTTGTGGCGCGATCGCGAGGGTCAGGCTGAGCGAGAGCACGGCCATCGCGGCCGCCGCCGGAGCCAGCCGGCGTGCGGCACGGGCAGGGGCACGGGCAGCGGCGCGGGCAGGGTCGACGGATGCCGCGACACCGCGTGGTGCCGCGTGCCGCGCCGCCCGGGGGTTTGCGTGCCGCATCGGGGCCCGAGGGTAGCAAACGAACCCGAGAGCCGCACCCCCGTTTCCGGACGCTGCCGCCCGAGACGCGTAGCCTTGGCGCATGCCTCTCGACCTCGGCGCGTTGCGCCGGCATCCCGATGTCGAAGGTCCGGGGCTCGAGGCGTCGGATGCCGCGGACCGGTTGATCCTCGACGAAGCGGCCGAGCTCGTGGCCGCCGTCGCACCGGGCCGGCTCGTCGTGATCGACGACGCCTACGGCGCCCTCGCGCTCGGTGCGGCCGCGGCGGGAGCCCGTGGCATCCGCGTGCATCAGGACCTCATCACCGGTGAGCGCGCCCTCGCGCTGAACGCCGAGCGCAGCGGCCACGCCGCGGAGGTCCGCTCGCTGCCACTCGGGGAGGACCTCCTCCGCGACGCGCGTCTCGTGCTGCTGCGACTGCCTCGCTCGCTCGACCGCCTCGACGAGATCGCCGGGCTCATCGCCCGGCACGCGGCGTCCGACGTCGTCATCGTGTCGGGTGCGCGCCTCAAGCACATGACCCTCGCGATGAACGACGTGCTCGGCGCCTGGTTCGAGCGCATCGACGTGTCGCATGCGCGGCAGAAGTCGCGGGTGCTGCGCGCGACCGGGCCGCGGGCCGAACGTCACCCGGCCGCTCCCGGCTGGCCGCGCGCCGAGCGCCACGACGATCTCGGCGTCACGGTCGTGGCCCACGGCGGCGTCTTCGCGGGTTCGGGCGTCGACATCGGCACGCGCTTCCTGCTCGGCGAGCTCGGGGCGGCGATGCCGGATGCCTCGTCCGCCGTCGACCTCGCGTGCGGGTCGGGTGTGGTCGCCGCCTCGCTCGCCCTGGCTCGCCCCGGCATCCGGGTGACGGCGACCGACCGCTCGGCGGCGGCCGCGGCATCCGCCCTCGCGACCGCGGAGGTGAACGCCGTCGCCGACCGCGTGCACGTGATGCGGGCCGACGGCCTCGAGCTCCTGCCCGACGCGAGCGAGCCGCTCATCGTACTCAACCCGCCCTTCCACTCGGATGCCGCGCTGCACACCGGCATCGCTCGGCACCTGTTCGTCGACGCCGCCCGCGTGCTCGCACCCGGCGGCGAACTCTGGTGCGTGTGGAACTCGCACCTGCGCTACCGGCCGCTCCTCGAGCGGATCGTCGGACCCACCCGCCAGATGGCCCGGAACCCGAAGTTCACGGTCACGGCCTCCGTGGCGCGCTGAGCATGTCGAAGCGTGCGGGTGCGCCCTTCGACGGGCTCAGGGAACCCTTCGACGGGCTCAGGGAACCCTTCGACGGGCTCAGGGAACTCTTCGACGGGCTCAGGGAACCGGGGATGCAGACGACCGCACATCGTGTCAGGCTGGAGGAGTGACCAGCACGCTCGAGCAGCTCGACACCGACACGACCACGCGGGTCACGTCGGAGGTGCCGTGGCGCACGGTCGTCTGGGACGACCCGGTGAACCTCATGACCTACGTGAGCTACGTGTTCCGCAGCTACTTCGGGTATCCGCGCGAGGAGGCCGAGCGCCTCATGCTGCAGGTGCACCACGAGGGCCGTGCGGTCGTCGCCACGGGAAACCGCGAGGCCATGGAACGCCACGTCGAGGCGATGCACGGCTACGGACTGCAGGCGACCGTCTCGAGGGCCGACGCATGATCGTCGCCGGACGCAGCGGCGGCGAGGGTATCCGCCTCGTGCTCGAGGCCGAGGAGGCGATGCTCCTCTCCGAGCTGGCCGACCAGGTCGACTCGGTGCTCCTGCTCGGCGAGGCCGACGATCCGGCGCTCGGCCGGCTGCTGCCGAACGCATACCCCGACGACCCGACCTCGTCCCGCGAGTTCACCCGTTACACGCGCGACAACCTCGTCGACGGCAAGCGCCAGGCCGCCCAGCGCGTTCGCGACGCGACGGCCGTCGACGAGAACGCGGGCGGCGTCGTGCAGATCGAGCTCGACCAGTCGGAGGCCTGGGGCTGGCTCACGTTCCTCACCGACCTCAGGCTCATCCTGGCCGAGCGGGTCGGCGTCGAGGACGACGACGACGACGCGTCCGAAACGCGTGACGACTACCTGCGCGCGGCCTACGAGTGGGCCGGGTTCGTGCAGGGGTCGATGCTCGAGGTGCTCGACCCCACCGACAACTGAGATCTCCGGGCGCCGCGGGCGCCGCGGGCACCTCAGTGCCGGGACGTTGCAGCGGGGCGTGCCGGACAACCGACCGAGTGTCGCGTCGGGGTGGGTGCGCGTCCACTGGCAGGCTGGTGCCGTGGGTCGGGATGTCGCTGTCCAGGGAGGGACGCCGACCCGATGGACGGAGGACGGATGTCGCAGTCTGCATCGATCGCGGGGATCCTCAGGGAGCCGACCCGCACGACGGAATCCGTGGAATCGTCGGCGCTCGTCGTGGGCGCGGGAGTGTTCGTCCTTTCCGGGATCATCGGCCTGATCCTGTTCTGGGGCGGAGCGTTGCCGATCGCGGGGCCCGGATCGCTCGGAACGGCCGTGGCGATCGGCGCCGCGGCGGTCGCGGCGCTCGCGTTCGTGCTCGGACGGCTCGTGCTGCGGCGGAGGTTCGGGGCGGCGTCGCTCGACGGCGAGCGGGATGCCGCGCGCGTGGTCGGCGACCGCGTGCCCGGGACGCCCGAGCCAGGCGGACCGCGACTGCACTGGTTCGACGTGCTCGCCCTCGCCGTCGCGCACGCGATCATCGCCCTGCTCGGGTGGACGGGACTCGCGGACGTGCTCGAGCAGAGCTTCCTCGGAGCCGAGGTCTACGCGATCTCCGCGGCCGTGCTCCTCGGCGTGGCGCTCGCGGTCACCGCGTACGTCTCGTTCCTCTCGTCGGTGCGGATGACGCCGCTGCTGCTCTCGCTCGTGCTCGCCGTCTTCCTCGTGGTGGGCGTCATCACGGCGATGCTGAGCTCGTCCGATCCGCTGTGGTGGCAGAAGAACCTCTCCGCGCTCGGCATGACCGACGACGTGTCGGCGCTCGCGTTCAACCTCACCCTCATCATCGCCGGCGCGATCGTGACGATCGTCGCGCGGTACGCGACATCCGGGCTCCCCGCGAGCACGGACGCGGAGCGACGGGGGCGCGACACCGTCCGATACGGACTCATGCTGATCGGCATCCTGCTCGCGTGCGTGGGCCTCTTCCCCGTCGACGAGTTCTTCGCCCTGCACAACACGGTCGCGACCGGGATGGCGGTCGTCTACGCCGCCCTCGTGATCGGCCTGCCACGGTTCCTGCCGTCGATGCCGCGCGTGTTCGTGATCCTCGGCCGGGTCTACCTCGGCGTCATCGTCGTGCTCGCCGTGTTCTTCGCGGTCGGGTACTACAACCTCACCGCGGTCGAGCTGGTCGCCGGCGTGCTGATCTTCAGCTGGATCATCCTGTTCCTCCGCAACGCCGGTTCGGCGCTGCCGCTCACGGTGGCGGCCGTCACGTCCTGACCGGGCGACCGCGCAGTCGGCGGCGCACGCGAACGGGGCCGGATGCTGCGGCATCCGACCCCGTTCCGGCGGTTCGTCAGGCGCTGTGTGCGAGCGCCTTCGCCTTGAGCACGTCGTACTCGGCCTGCGTGATGGTGCCCGCGTCGAGCAGCGCCTTCGCCTTGGCGATCTCGTCGGAGGGGCTCGCAGAGCCGGCGGTCTGGCGGATGTACTCGTCGGTGGCGGCCTGGTACTGCTTCGCCTCACGCTGCGAGCGCTCGGCCATGCCGTTGCCCCGCGCGATGAGGTACACGAGGGCGGTCAGGAACGGCAGGAAGATCAGGAAGATGATCCACACCGCCTTCCACCAGCCGTTGAGCGAACGATCGCGGAACAGGTCCCCGATGATGGCGAACAATGCCATCAGGTACGCGATGAAGGCGAAGGCCCAGAGGAACCACCAGATCAGGTCCCAGAAACTACCCCAGAAATTCATTACTGCCTCTTCCGACCACTCAGTGCGCCCCCCAGTCGAGCGCGATGAGGCGAACTTATCGTGCGGCCCGGCCGATCGTCCACCCAGCACGCCGGACCCGAGACGACCCGTGCTGGCGACGAATCGGCGGCACCGCTAGCCTGCACACAGCAGCGGCGTGCCCGCACGACACGAGGAGGTCGCCCATGGGCGCGGTCATCGGTGACATCCTGCCCCTTGCGGTGGGCATCGCGATCAGTCCGATCCCCATCATCGCCGCGATCCTGATGCTGCTCTCACCGAGGGCCCGCAGCACGAGCCTCGGCTTCATGGGCGGATGGGTGCTCGGCATCGCGGTGGCCGTGACGCTCTTCACGCTGCTCTCGTCGGTGCTTCCCGAGGGCGATCCGGATGCGTCGAAGCCCGTCACCGCCGTCATCCAGCTGTTGCTCGGAGCGGGCCTGCTCGTCCTCGCCGTCCGGCAGTGGCGCTCGCGTCCGGCACCGGGCGAGGAGCCGCCACTGCCGAAGTGGATGGCGGGCATCGACACGATGACGACCGGACGAGGGTTCGGGC
This sequence comes from Agromyces sp. NSFZ, assembly GCF_056156205.1. Classification (NCBI taxonomy): domain Bacteria; kingdom Bacillati; phylum Actinomycetota; class Actinomycetes; order Micrococcales; family Microbacteriaceae; genus Agromyces; species Agromyces sp. NSFZ. Next base: position 4,016,065 of record NZ_CM149585.1, on the reverse strand, counting down.
TCGGATTCCTGCTCGCCGCGGTGAACCCGAAGAACCTGCTGCTCGGCGCGGGCGCCGGTCTCGTGATCGGCTCTGCGGGACTCGACGTGGGCGCGGTCGTGCTCGCGCTCGTGGTGTTCACCGTGGTCGCCGCGGCATCCGTCGCCCTCCCGGTCATCGCCTACCTCGTGGCATCCGACCGCATGGCCGCGCCGCTCGAGCGACTGCGCGGCTGGCTCGTGCACAACAACGCCACGGTCATGGCCGTGCTGCTCCTCGTGATCGGCGTCGTGCTGATCGGCAAGGGCATCGGCAGCTTCTGAGGGTGGAGGGGTCACCATGACGGATGCCACGACCAGGACGGCCGGCCTCGCGCGCGGCACCCGCGTACTGCTCACGCTCGCCGCGGCGGTCGTCGTGCTCGTCGGGGTCTGGCTCGCCCGCGACATCCTCGCGCCCGCGGCCGTCGCTGCGGTGGTCGTCATCATCGTGCATCCCGTGCGGTATCCGCTCGAGCGGCGGGGATGGCCCGGCTGGCTCGCGACGACGGTGGTCATCGCAGCCGCCTACGCGATCCTCGGGGTGCTCGGCGCACTGTTCGTCGTGGCATCCGTGCAGTTCGGCACCATGCTGCGCGAGTACGCCGACGAGCTCGCGGCGGCCGCGGAGGCGGTGTTCGAGGGGCTCGCCGCGATCGGCCTGCCGACCGAGACAGCAGAGTCGTTCGCCGCGGGCATCGAGCCCGATCAGCTGCTCTCGATGGCGGCGGGGATCGCCGACGCCGTGCTGGGCACGGCGACCGCGTTCTTCTTCGTGCTCGCCTACGTGATCTTCATGGCGGCGGACGCCTCGGTGTTCAGCCGCACGTCGAGCCTGTTCGGCTCGGCCGCGGCGGATGCGATCGGCAGCAGGTACTTCCGCGGCGTGCGCCGGTACTACGTGGTGAACGCCACCTTCGGCCTCGTGGTCGCCGTGCTCGACGGCCTGGTCCTGTGGGCGATCGGCGTGCCGATCCCGCTGGTCTGGGCGATCCTCGCGTTCGTGACGAACTTCATCCCGAACATCGGCTTCGTCCTCGGCGTCATCCCGCCCGCCGTGATCGCGCTCGTGGTGGGCGGCTGGCCCCTCGCGCTCGTCGTGATCGCCGCGTACTCCATCATCAACGTGGTGCTGCAGGTCTTCGTGCAGCCCAAGTTCGTCAGCCATGCCGTGGGGCTGAGCCTCACCCTCACGTTCTTCTCGGTCGTGTTCTGGACGCTCGTGATCGGTCCGATCGGGGCGATCCTGTGCATCCCGCTGACCCTGCTCGTGCGAGCCCTGCTGCTCGAGCCCGACCCGAGGACGCGGACCATCCGCGGGCTCACGCGAGACCCGGCGGTCGCCGGTCCCGACGTGCACTGAGGGGTCCCACGCCGGGTGCATCCGCCGAGACCCGAGTCTGGACCGCGCCCCCCTCCCGGGTTAGTCTGCCGAGAAGGGGGTCGCCATGCCGCAGTTCCGACCGATCACAACGAGGGGCGCGGCGTGAGCGTCGGGGTCTCGCTCCGCGCCGTCTCGACCGCCGTGCCGCCCACGGTGCTCGTGCAGCCCGAGGTGCGCGACGTGTTCGCGACGCAGCCGGGCCTCAACCGGCTCGCGCAGCGCATCGTCGCGACGAGCTTCAACGTCTCGGGAATCGAGACCCGGCACACCGTGCTGACCGAGCTCAGCCGCGATGCGCATCCCGACGAACCCGTGTTCTTCGACATCGACAGCGGCGAGCTGCTGCTGCCGGGCACGAAGGCGCGCAACGAGCTGTACGCCGAGCACGCGACCCGGCTGTACGTCGAGGCGGGGCGCGCGGCGATCGCGGCATGCCCCGGCATCGAGGCATCCGACATCACGCACGTCATCACCGTGTCGTGCACGGGCTTCTACGCGCCCGGTCCCGACTTCATGGTGGCGCGGGAGCTCGGCCTGAACGCGGGCGTCGAGCGCTACCATCTCGGCTTCATGGGCTGCTACGCGGCGATCCCCGCGCTGCGCATCGCGAAGCAGCTGTGCGAGGCGGATGCCTCGGCCGTCGTGCTCGTGATCAGCGTCGAGCTGTGCACGCTGCACCTGCGCACCTCGAACGACCCCGACACGATCGTCGCCTCCTCGCTCTTCGCCGACGGCGCGGCCGCCGGGATCGTGACGGCCAGGCCCGCCGAGACCGGCGAGCGCGCGTTCGGCCTCGATCGGTTCGCGACGCGCATCACGCCCCAGGGCGAGAGCGACATGGCCTGGAAGATCGGCGACCACGGCTTCGAGATGGTGCTCTCGAACGCGATCCCCGCGATCATCGACGACCACATCACGGGCGCGCTCGAACCGCTCTTCGCACACGACTCGGCGCTCGCCGAGGCGCTGGCGACGGATGCCTCCAGCGACGCGATCGAGCACTGGGCCATCCATCCCGGAGGCCGATCGATCCTCGACAAGGTCGAGTCGCGACTCGGGCTCACCGAGGCGCAACTCGTGCCCGCCCGCGAGACCCTGCGCGACTTCGGCAACATGTCGAGCGCGACGGTGCTGTTCGTGCTGCGGAACATCCTGTCCTCGGATGCCGCCGCCGACGGCGACCGGGTGGCGGCGATGGCGTTCGGCCCTGGCCTCACCGTGGAGTCGGCGCTCCTGACGGTGCGCGGCTGAATGGCGGCGCTCGGGCCCTCGCGCGTCATGTCCGATTCTGCGGATATACGATCCGGCGCACCGGGGGTGCCGGCCGATTCGCCGCGCGCCGGATCGTATCTCCGCGAGAACGGGCGTTCCACGGGTGAGCGCTTCCTCGGGCGACGCGACGACGACGCGGTCGAGCTGATGGACGACTCCCGCGCCGACCTCGCGACCCTGGAGCGCACCTACGACCGGTTCCGCCTCGTGAACGCGGTGGTGTCGAACGCGCGAGCGGTGTACCGGCGCTGGATCCGGCCGCGGCTCTCGCGCAACCGCGTCGCGCGCGTGCTCGACATCGGCACCGGCGGCAGCGACCTGCCGCAGGCGATGCTCGCGTGGGCGCGATCCGACGGGCTGCGCCTGGAGATCATCGCCATCGACCCCGACGAGCGCGCGATCGCGTGGGCTCGACGACGGCCGCACCCCCGCGGACTCGTGCTCCGCCAGGTGACGAGCCGAGAGCTCGCCGACGCCGGCGAGCGGTTCGACGTCGTGATGTCGAACCACGTGCTGCACCACCTCGACGGTCGCGGGCTCGGGGCGTTCCTCGCCGACTCCGAGCATCTCGCCCGGGGGGGCGGCATCGCCGTGCACGGCGACATCGAGCGCACGCGCCTGGGCTACGCGGCTTTCGCGCTCGGCACCCTGCCGTTCGCGGGCAACCTCCTCGCCGGCACGTTCATCCGCGCCGACGGGCTCACGTCGATCCGGCGCAGCCACACGGCCGCCGAACTCCGGGCGGTCCTCCCGGTCGGGTGGCGGGTGCGCCGCGGATTCCCCTCGCGACTCGAAGCGGTGTGGGGCACGGATGGCTGACCCGGCACTCACCGTCGTGCCGTCCGCGGACGCTCTGCACGAGGTCGTCGTCATCGGCGGCGGGCCGGTGGGTCTCCTCCTCGGATGCCTCCTCGCCCGGCGCGGCGTCGACGTGGTCGTGCTCGAGCGGCGCCCGACCGGTTCGGGACGATCGCGCGCCATCGGCATCCATCCGCCGGGGCTCAAGGCCCTCGCCCTCGCCGGGCTGGACGAGGAGGCGCGGCAGCGGGGCGTCGAGATCGCCGACGGACGCGTGACCTGCCAGGGCCGTGTGCTCGGCGCCATGTCGTTCCGGCGGGCCGGCACCGTGCTGTCGCTGCCGCAGCTCGAGACCGAGGCGATGCTCGAACGGCGGCTCGGCGAGCTGCGGCCGGGGGCGCTGCGCCGCGGCGTCGTCGTCGACGGGATCCACGACCGCGGCACGCACGTCGAGGTCACGGGCGACGCGGGAGGCGTGCCGACGACGGTCAGTGCCAGGTACGCAGTCGCGGCCGACGGCGTGCGCAGCGGCATCCGCCGGCGACTCGGCATCGACTGGCATGAGCGACGCGGGCGCGCGCACTACGTGATGTGCGACACCCGCGACGACACGGGCGCGCCGACGACCGCCCTGCTGCATTTCGAACCCGCGGGCGTCGTGGAGTCGTTCCCGATGCCGGGCGGCCTTCGGCGCTGGGTGGCGTGGGTGCGCCGCCCGCCGGCCCGGCTCACCGCCGATCAGCTCGCCACCATCGTGCGCTCGCGCACCGGCGGCGGGTTCGAGGCATCCGTCGCGTCCGAGCCGAGCACGTTCGAGGCGCGCCAGCACCTCGCCGAGCGGATGTCGCGTGGCCGCGTCGCGCTGGTCGGCGACGCAGCCCACGAGGTGAGTCCGATCGGCGGGCAGGGCATGAACCTCGGATGGCTCGACGCCATGCGGCTCGACCACGATCTCGCCGTGGCGCTCGAGGTGGGTGCGCCGTTCGAGGCGTTCGAGGGGTACGACCGGATGCGCCGCGCCGCTGCCCGCCGCGCCGTGCGGCAGGCCGCGTTCAACATGGCGATGGGCGCGCCCGCATCGGGGATGCGGCTTCGGCTTCGGAACGCGTCCGTGCGCGTGCTGGGCGTTCCGCCGCTGCGGGCACTGCTCGCCCGCGCGTTCACGATGCGGTGGCTCTAGGTCTCGGGCCCGGTTCCGACCGGTTCGACGACGGCGCCCTCGCCGGGGATGCCCGTCTCCACGTCGCGCGGCTCACGCTCGCGGGCCGGCCACTCGCGGTAGCTTCGGAACGCCATCGGCACGCCCTCCGCCACGCTCGGGTCGGGGTCGTCCATCACCTGCACATGCACGTGCGGCTGTGTGGAGTTGCCCGAGTTGCCGCACGAGGCGAGCTGCTGCCCGGTGGTCACCGTGTCTCCGACGGCCACCCGCAGCGATCCCTGCCGCAGGTGCACGAGTGCCACGTACGCTCCCGACTCGCGCAGCGCGATGACGACGTGGTTGCCCGCGATCGCCCCGACACCCTGCCGGGCCCGCTCGGCCTGCCCGAGCAGGTACCCGACGAGCGCGAGCTGCGACCGGCGGGCCTCGTGGTCGGGCTCGCCGTCGTGCACGGCGACGACCACCCCGCCGGCAGGCGCCAGGATCGGCCGGCCGAACGCGAAGAACCGCTCGGGGGGCTCGGTACCGAACAGCGTGCCCCAGTCACGCTCGTCGGCGGTGCGTCGGTGCTCGTCGACGCCCACGAAGTCGATCGCGTACCGCCCGCCGAAGAGGTCGGTGCCGTGGCTCGGCACCCGGCGGGCCGGGCTGTTCTGCACGAGCCACCGATCGGTGAACGGCAGGGCGAGGACGACCGGTCGCGGCATCCGGCTTGCTCCGTGCTCGTCGGTCAGAGCGAGACGCGCGTCAGGAGGAAGACCGGGATCTGCCGGTCGGTCTTGGTCTGGTAGTCGTCGTACGACGGCCAGGTCTCGTTGGCGCGGCGCCACCAGATCTCGCGCTCCTCGCCCTCGAGCTCGCGCGCCTCGTAGTCGTGCTTCTCGGCGCCGTCCTGCAGTTCGACGTGCGGGTGCTTCTTGAGGTTCCAGTACCAGGTCGGATGCTTCGGAGCGCCGCCGCGCGAGGCGACCACGGCGTACTGGCCGTCGTGCTCGACCCGCATGAGCGCGGTCTTGCGAAGCCGGCCCGTCTTGGCACCCTTCGACGTCATCACGATGATCGGACGGCCGCGCAGCGTGTTCGCCTCGGCGCCGTTCGACGCCTCGAACGTCTCGGCCTGGACCCGGGCCCACTCCGACGTGCTCGGCTCGTACTCTCCCACCAGCGGCATGCGCGCTCCTCCTTCTCGACGTGTTCCTCCATCTCAACATGTCCGCGGTACGTGCGCATTCCGGCGGCGGCGCTGGCGGCGCCCGCGGCATCCGTCTACCGTGAAATCCGGGGGACGAAACGGCGATTCGCCGGAATATCACCCTCCCATTCAAAGTTGAGCCTAGTAGACTCAAGTTTGACGAAGGGATGCCGATGGCCAACATGCAGGGCGCGCCGAACTCGCAGGAGGAGCAGCAGTCGGCGCTCGAACAGTTCGGGGTGAACCTCACCGACCTCGCGAAGGCGGGCAAGCTCGACCCCGTGATCGGGCGCGACTCCGAGATCCGTCGCGTCAGCCAGGTGCTCACGCGACGCACCAAGAACAACCCCGTGCTCATCGGCGAGCCCGGTGTCGGCAAGACGGCCGTGGTCGAGGGGCTCGCCCAGCGCATCGTCGCGGGCGACGTCGCCGAGTCGCTGAAGGACAAGCAGCTCGTCTCGCTCGACATCTCGGCGCTCGTGGCCGGCGCGATGTACCGCGGCCAGTTCGAGGAGCGCCTGAAGGCCGTGCTCAAGGAGATCAACGACGCCGAGGGCGGCATCATCACGTTCGTCGACGAACTGCACCTGCTCATGGGTGCCGGCGGCGGCGAGGGCTCGGTCGCGGCGTCCAACATGCTGAAGCCCATGCTGGCCCGCGGCGAGCTGCACCTCATCGGCGCGACCACGCTCGACGAGTACCGCGAGTACATCGAGAAGGATGCCGCGCTCGAGCGCCGCTTCCAGCAGGTGTACGTCGGCGAGCCGAGTGTCGAGGACACCGTCGCGATCCTCCGCGGACTCAAGGGCCGCTACGAAGCGCACCACGGCGTCACGATCTCGGATGCCGCGCTCGTCGCCGCGGCATCCCTCTCGAACCGCTACATCACGGCGCGGCAGCTGCCCGACAAGGCCATCGACCTCATCGACGAGGCCATGAGCCGCCTCAAGATGGAGATCGACTCGAGCCCGGTCGAGATCGACCAGCTCAAGCGCCAGGTCGATCGTCTGAAGCTCGAGGAGCTCGCGCTCAAGCGCGAGAAGGACGAGGCCTCGAAGGAGCGCCTCGCGAAGCTGCGCGAGACACTCGTCGAGCAGGAGCGCGAGCTCGCCGAGCTCGAAGCCCGCTGGGCGCGAGAGAAGATGGGCCTGAACCGCGTCGGTGAGCTGAAGAAGCAGCTCGACGAGGCCATCACCGAACGCGACCGTGCGATGCGCGAGGCCGACTACCAGAAGGCGTCGCGGCTCGAGTACGAGACGATCAAGCAGCTCCAGCGCGACCTCGAAGCGGCCGAGCAGGCGGATGCCGCGGGCGAGGGCGGCGGGGAGCCCCGCATGGTCAACGAGCAGGTCACCGAAGAGGACATCGCCGCCGTCATCTCGGCCTGGACGGGCATCCCCGTCGGCAAGCTCATGCAGGGCGAGACCGAGAAGCTGCTGCACCTCGAGGCGGAGCTCGGCAAGCGCCTCATCGGGCAGAAGCCGGCCGTGGCATCCGTCGCCGACGCCGTTCGCCGATCGCGCGCCGGCATCAGCGATGCCAACCGCCCCACCGGCTCGTTCCTGTTCCTCGGGCCGACCGGCGTCGGCAAGACCGAGCTCGCGAAGGCGCTGGCCGAGTTCCTCTTCGACGACGAGCACGCCATGGTGCGCATCGACATGTCGGAGTACGGCGAGAAGTTCTCGGTCTCGCGCCTCGTCGGAGCGCCTCCCGGCTACGTCGGCTACGACCAGGGCGGCCAGCTCACCGAGGCCGTGCGGCGCCGCCCGTACTCGGTCGTGCTCTTCGACGAGGTCGAGAAGGCGCACCCCGAGGTGTTCGACGTGCTGCTGCAGGTGCTCGACGACGGCCGCCTCACCGACGGTCAGGGCCGCACGGTGGACTTCCGCAACACGATCCTCATCCTCACCTCGAACCTCGGGTCGCAGTTCCTCATCGACCCGTCGCTGTCGTGGGACGAGAAGGAGCAGGCCGTGCTGCAGACGGTGCGGCAGTCGTTCAAGCCCGAGTTCGTGAACCGCCTCGACGACATCGTCGTGTTCTCGGCGCTCAGCGAGGAGGAGCTCGGCGAGATCGTGAACCTGTACATCGACCGGCTGTCCGCCCGGCTGCACGACCGGCGCCTGCAGCTCGGGGTCACGCCCGACGCCCGCTCCTGGCTGGCCGAGCGCGGGTACGATCCGCTCTACGGTGCCCGTCCGCTGCGCCGTCTCATGCAGAAGGAGATCGACGACCGGCTGGCCCGGGCGCTGCTCACGGGCGACATCCGCGACGGCGACACCGTCAAGGTGGACCTCGGCGCCGATGGCGAGTCGCTCACGGTGGCCCGAGCCGAGAGCGTCGAGGTGGGCGGCGACGATGGCGGGTCGGCCGGCGGGGCGGCCGACGAGGTCATCGACGCCGAGATCATCGAGTAATCCCCTCGCCCTACGTTGCCGTTCGCGCGCGGCGTCGCCATCGGGCGGGTGACGCCACGCGGGAACGGAGACACGGGGGACGGATGCCGCGAGCGTCGAGCCCGTCGATTCCGTGCGTTCACCTCGCGGGCGTAGGGTCGCGTGCATGGTCGTGAGTGGCATGCGCACCGGCGACGCCCACCCCGGTCTGCTCGTGGAGACCAGGGAGGGCGCCGTGCGCGGCATCCGCCTCCGTGGCGTGCGGATGTGGCGCGGCATCCCGTACGCGGCCGACACGGGTGGCGCTCGTCGCTTCCGTGCACCCGAGCCGGCCGCAGGTTGGGACGGCGTGCGCGACGCATCCGCCTTCGGACCGGTCGCGCCGCAGCTGCGACGCGGCCAGTTCATCGGCGCCCACCCGCGGCTCGTGCGCAGCGAGGATTGCCTCAGTGTCAACGTGATCGCGCCCGACGATCAGCGCGACCCGGTGCCCGGCCGTCCCGTCATGGTGTTCATCCACGGCGGTGCGTACACCGTCGGCTCGTCGGACGAGTACCCGCGGCAGGGCGAGCGACTCGTTCGACAGCACGGGGTCGTGTACGTGAGCCTCAACTACCGGTTGGGCGCGCTCGGCTGGCTCGACTTCCGGGGGTACGCGTCGCCGCGGCATCCGTTCGACGTCAATCTCGGGCTGCGCGACCAGGTCGCCGCGCTCGAGTGGGTGCGGCGGAACATCCGCGCATTCGGCGGAGACCCCGGCAACGTCACGCTCTTCGGCGAGTCGTCGGGCGCGAACTCGGTGACCACGCTCCTGACCGTGCCCGCCGCGGAGGGGCTCTTCGCGCGGGCGATCGCGCAGAGCTCGCCCGCGAACGCCGTGTACCTCCCCGAGACCGCGGCGCAGTGGGCGCGGGAGTACGTGCGCATGCTCAGCCACCTCGTCGACGACGACGACCTCGACAGCGAGTCCCGTGACGACGCCGCGGTGATGCTGCGAACCGCCGACCCGGCCGTGCTCGCCGCGGCGACGACCGCACTGAGCGTGCGCACCCCCGACGAGCACCCGGGCACCATCGCCCTCGCGCCCGTGATCGACGGCGAATTCCTGCCCCAGCGCCCGCTCGACTCGTTCCGCGACGGGCTCGCGCACCGCGTGCCGCTCATCATCGGCACGAACGACCGCGAGGGGTCGCTGTTCGCGGGCCGGATCGGCATCCTCCCGACCACGAAGCCGCGCATCCGGGCCGTCTTCGCGAACACGAGGAAGAAGGCGCGCAAGGCGATCAAGCGGCAGTACCCCGGGCTGCCCGAGCGGCGGCCGGCGGCCGACTTCGGGGGCGACTTCACGTTCTGGTTCCCGTCGGTGAAGGCCGGGGAGCGGCACTCGCGCCATGCACCGGTGTACTTCTACCGCTTCGATGCAGCACCCCGGATGCCGCGCCTGCTCGGCCTCGACGCGACGCACGGTCTCGAGCTCTTCGCACTCTTCGAGAAGTTCGACACGCTCACGGGCGCGGGCCTCACCATGCTCGGCGGGCGGCGCCTGTATCGCGAGGTCGGGCGGCGGATGCAACGCCACTGGACCTCGTTCGCGGCATCCGGCGCTCCCGGGCCCGAGTGGCCACGCTACGACGAGTTCGAGCGGCGGACGCTCGTGTTCGACCGCGTCGACCGCGTGGAGCTCGATCCGCGACGTGAGAAGCGGCTCGCGTGGCAGGAGTTCGTGCCGCACGTGTGAGGGACGTGCCGCACGTGTGAGGGAAGTGGCCCGGACGCTTCGACGGGCTGTTTCCGCTCGGCTCATGTCGAAATCGCCCCGCCTGGCGACCACGCGTCAGGAGTTCGAGCGGATCATCGACGGCGAGGGCGGGGAGTGAGCCTCTCGTGCGTCGGGCGGGCGGCCCGCCGCCGCTCGACGGTCAGTCGCGGACGGGCTCGGATACCGTCACGCCGTTCGCGCTCTCGGGGATGCGGCGTTCGAGTGCGGACGCCAGCACGCCGATGCCGAGGCATCCGACGACCATGACGATGATGTAGACCGCGTCGAGGCCCTGGCCGAGGAGGAGTCCCGCGGCGATCGGGCCGGTGATGGCGCCCGCCTGGAAGGCCGCGGAGTTGATCGCGTTGTAGCGGCCGCGGTTGTGATCGGAGGCGAGGTCGTTGTAGATCGCGGGCACCGTGGGTTGCAGCAGGGTCTCGCCGAACGCGAACACACCCATGAACGCCAGGACGCCGACCGCTGCCGCCACCGAATCGGGCAGCAGCCCGGCGCCGCCCAGGATGAGCCACGAAGCGGCCCACACCAGCGCCATCACCCACATGACGCGCGTGCGGCGACGCCCGCTGATGCGATTCAGCACCGCGAACTGGAGGAGCACGATCACGGCGGTGTTGACGGCGAATGCGAGTCCGACGACGCGGGTCGAGACCTCGGCCACCTGCCGGGCGAAGGCCGGGAACCCGGCCTCCATCTGGCCGTAGCCGATGAACATCGCGATGAACGTGAGCAGGGTCAGCCACAGCACCGCGGGTTGCCGCAGGATCTCCCGGTACGTCCCGGCCGCCGGCGTGTCTTCGGAGGGCTCGGCCTGGGTGCGGACGTGGCGCAGCGGCCCGAGCAGCAGCGCCGCGGGCACGAGGCAGCTGATCGCGTCGACGAGGAAGATCGTCGTGAAGGTGGCGGGGTTGTCGACGTCGACGTAGAAGCCGCCGATGATGCCGCCGACGCCGATGCCGAGGTTCACGAGGGCGAAGTTGATGCCGAAGTACCGCTGACGCAGGTCGCCGGAGACCACGGCGGCGACCAGTGCGTTGAAGCCCGGCCAGGAGACGCCGAAGTTCACGCCGATGAGCACCAGCGCGACCGCCGCGACCGCAGGGTGGGTCGCGTACGCGAGGAGCGTGCAGCCGGCGATCATGGCCGCGAGCCCGGCGAGCAGCACCCTGCGGGCGCCGAACCGGTCGATGAGGGTGCCGCCCGGACCGGTCACGACCAGTCCGGTGACCGCGATCAGGCTCATCAATGCGCCGGAGAGCTCGAGGTCGAACCCGCGAACCTCGTGCAGGTAGATGATGGTGAAGGGCAGCGTCAGCCCGCGGCCGAGCGTCTGGATGGCGACCGTCGACAGCAGCCAGCGGCCCTGGGTGGGCAGCGCACTCCAGAACGTCCTGATTCCGACCACCAGAGCATTCTGGCGGACCCCTCCGACATCGGGGAGACGGAGTTCGCGACGCGGACGCTGACGCGTGCGCGTACGCTCGAGAACATGCGTGCGACGATCATCCACGGGCCCCGGGACATCCGCGTCGAGACCGTGCCCGATCCCGAGCTGTCGACCGGTGGCGACGCCATCGTCCGCGTCGTCGCGGCCTGCGTGTGCGGCTCCGACCTGTGGCCCTACCGGGGCATCACGCCGACGCGCGAGCCGCACCGCATCGGACACGAGTTCGTCGGCGTCGTCGAGGCCGTCGGCGCCGACGTCGAGCGCATCCGGGTCGGCGACTTCGTCATCGCGCCGTTCTACGTGTGCGACAACACGTGCATCAACTGCCGCAACGGGGTGTCGACCTCGTGCCTGCACGGCGGCTGGTGGGGCAGCGACGACCGGCTCGGCGCCTTCGCCGACGGCGGTCAGGGCGAGCGCGTGCGCGTTCCGCTCGCCGACGGCACGCTGGTCGCGGTTCCCGGAGAGGTCGCCGACGACCGGGTTCCGGGGCTCCTCGCGCTCTCCGACGTGATGGGTACGGGCCACCACGCGGCGGTCTCGGCGGGCGTCGGTCCCGGCGAGTCGGTCGCGGTCGTCGGCGACGGCGCCGTCGGCCTGTGCGCGATCATCGCGTCGCGCCGCCTCGGAGCGACGACCATCATCGCGATGTCGCGGCATCCGGAACGCCAGGCGCTGGCCCGCGACTTCGGTGCCACGCACATCGTCGCGGAGCGCGGCGAGGTGGGCGTGAAGGCCGTGCAGGAGCTGACGCACGGCATCGGGGCCGACCGGGTGCTCGAGTGCGTCGGCACCAAGGAGTCGATGGACCAGGCCATCCGCTCCACGCGGCCGGGCGGAATGGTCGGCTACGTGGGTGCCCCGAACGGCGGCCCCGAGTTGCCGGTGCGGCCGCTCTTCAACCGCAACGTCGGCGTGAACGGCGGCGTCGCGCCCGTGCGCGGCTACATCGAGGAACTCCTGCCCGACGTGCTCTCGGGCGCCATCGAGCCGGGTCGGGTGTTCGATCTCGAGCTGCCCCTCGGCGACGCGGCCGAGGCGTACGCCGCCATGGATGAACGGCGCGCGATCAAGGTGCTGCTGCGGCCGTAGCCGAGGAGCCTGTTCGGAATTCAGGAACGCGGGCGCCGTGGCATCCGTGGCGCCTGTTCGGAATTCAGGAACGGATGCCTCGTGGTGGCGGGATCGGCAACGAATCGCCGTTCCGACCACAGCGTCGGCGTGCCGCGTTCCTGAATTCCGCGCAGGGGCACGGTGCGGGCACACACGGCACAGCGCGAGCACCCGGATCCCGCGAGCCGATGCCGCAGGATCTGCGACATCCGCGACATCCGCGACATCCGGACAAGACCCTTCCGTTTCGTCCGCGCCTCTGCCAGCATGGCGCGAGTGTGCACCCTATTCGGGTGCCATTTCGAAGAAGGGACATCCAACTCCATGAGAGTGATGAGATCCATCGCCACGACGGCAGTTTTCGCACTGGCCGTCACCGGCATGGCAGCCGGATCCGCGTTCGCCGCATCAGCCGCCCCCAACGACGGGGAGCAGCAGTACGTCGTCCTGTTCGCCGAGGGAACGTCCTCGGCAGAGGCGCAGGCCGCCGTCGAGGCCGCCGGCGGCACGATCCTCAGCGAGAACACCGCGATCGGCGTCGCCACCGTCGTCACGACCGACGCGGAGTTCGCCGAGCAGGCCGCGGAGCAGGCGGCCATCGAAGGAACCGCGCAGAACCGCGTGGTCGGCGGCGTGCCCGACGACTCGGCGGCCAAGCAGCGGCTCCGCGAGGAGGCCGTGGAGCGCGAGACCCGCGTGACCGGCGAGGAGGCGGCCGCCCTCGGCAAGCCGAGCGACCCGGGCAAGCCCGTCAAGGGTGCCGAGCCGCTCGCCGACCTGCAGTGGGACATGCAGCAGATCGACGCGACGGTCGACGGCTCGTACGCGGTCGAGCGCGGCGACAAGAAGGTGCTCGTGGGCATCCTCGACACCGGCGTCGACGGCAGCCACCCCGACATCAAGCCGAACTTCGACAAGCACCTGAGCCGCAACTTCACGGTCGACATCCCCGTCGACGCCAACGGCGACCCGGTCGACGGCGATTGCGCCGAAGAGCCCGACCAGTCCTGCGAGGACCCCGCCGACGTCGACGAGAACGGCCACGGCACGCACGTCGCCTCGACGATCGGCTCGCCGATCAACGGCATCGGCATCGCGGGCGTCGCGCCCGAGGTCACGCTGGTGAACCTCCGTGCGGGCCAGGACTCGGGATACTTCTTCCTGCAGGCCTCGGTCGACGCGCTCACCTACGCCGGCGAGCACGGCATCGACGTCGTGAACATGAGCTACTACGTCGACCCGTGGCTGTTCAACTGCACCGACCACCCGGCCGACAGCGCCGAGGACCAGGCCGAGCAGCAGACCATCATCGAGGCCATGCAGCGCGCGCTCGACTTCGCGCGTGAGAGCGGCGTCACCCTCGTCGCGGCCGCCGGCAACGGCGCGAGCGACTACACGAAGGTGATCTCCGACGCGTCGAGCCCCGACTTCGCGAGCGTGCCCGGCGAGGTCGCCTACGTACGCGACCTCCTCGACCCCGAGACGTGCATCTCGATGCCGACCGAGGGTGACGGCGTGATCTCGGTCTCGAGCACCGGCATCTCCGAGCGCAAGGCGTACTACTCGAACTACGGCAACGGGTTCGTGGATGTCGCGGCACCCGGTGGCGACGTGTACGACACCGCCGACATGAAGCGCGACTACCAGGCGGGCATCCTCGCCGCCTACCCGGCGGCGCTGGCCGAGGCCGAGGGCGCGATCGACGAGAACGGCGACGTCATCGTGCCGTGGGCCGTGCAGAGCTGCGACGTCAACGGCAAGGACTGCGCGTACTACCAGTACCTGCAGGGCACGTCGATGGCCTCACCGCACGCGGCCGGCGTCGCGGCGCTCATCGTGAGCGCCTACGGCGAGCGCGAGCGGGGCGGGCTCACGCTCGACCCGGCCGACGTGGAGGAGATGCTGCTCGAGTCGGCGACGGCGACCGCCTGCCCCGACCCCGCGGCGTACACCTACACGCGGATCCTGCCGAACGGCAACGTCGCGACCGCCACGCACACGTGCGAGGGCACCCTGGAGTCGAACGGCTTCTACGGCGCGGGCATCATCAACGCGCTCGCGGCCGTCGGCGGCTGATCGGCTGAACCGATGCGAGGGGCGGATGTCGCGGCTGCGGCATCCGCCCCTTCGTCGTTCATAATTCAGGAACGGATGCTAAGGGTCGACGAAGTCGACGGCGAATCGCCGTGTCGACCACGCGAAGAAGCCGCACCAGACCTGAATTCTGCCCGGGGTGGGGGTTATTCGGCCGCGAGCACGAGCTCCTCGAGCGGTCGGCGCCGGCGTGGGGCGACCTCGCGCTCGCGGAGCGTCTCGGGAAGTGCCTCCGCGTCGCCGAGCACGCCGATCGCGGTGATCGACACGACCTCGAGGCTCGCCTCGAGCCCGAACGCCTCGTGGATCCGCGGGGCGTCGAATCCGCCCATCTGGTGGGTGTGCAGACCCTCGTGCTGCGCCTGCACGGTGAGGTGCGCGACCGCCTGGCCGAGGTCGTACGTCGCCCACCGGCGCGGGTTGCCATCGGGGTCGGCCACCTCGGCGACGTTGACGATGAGGAGTGCGGCCGAGTCCGCCCATGCCCGATTCCATCCGCTCAGCGCGTCGTGCACGGTCGCGAACGCGTCGGTTCCGCGCCGGGCGACGATGAAGCGCCAGGGTTGCAGGTTGTTCGCCGAGGGTGCCCACCTGGCGGCTTCGAGGATCGTGCGCACGACGTCGGGAGCGACCTCGGCCGAGGGGTCGTACGCCCGCGGGCTCCAACGGTCGGCGAGCGGGCCGATGAGCGGCGCGTCGGTCGCGGCGCGACGCGTGTCGGGAGGGCTGAGGAGGGTCATGCGGGTGCTGCCTTCGTGCGAGTGGACGGGTGCCGGGCTCCGTCGCCCACCTCTGTCAACGTAATACATGCAGATGCATATTCCATGGGTGCCCCGGTGCGTCGGCACCCGCGGGACCTTGGTCACTCGCGGAGCACCGTCGTCGAGCGTAGCGTCACGACCTCGGGAAGCGCATGCGACGACGAAGGGGGATCGTGATGAGGGTGCTGGTCGCCTACGCGAGCAAGTACGGCGCGACGGAGGGCATCGCGCAGCGGATCGTGGAGGTGCTGCGGCAGCGCGGGCTCGAGGCCGACGTGCGCATGTGCAAGGACGTCGACGAGGCATCCGAGTACGACGCCTACGTCGTCGGCTCGGCGACCTACGAGTTCAACTGGCGGAAGAGCGCCAGGAAGTTCGTGGAGCGCAACGCCGAAGTGCTCGCAGCGAAACCGACGTGGCTGTTCTCCAGCGGCCCGCTCGGCAGCGAGACCGTCGACAAGGAGGGCAACGACGTACTGAAGGGCGCCGAACCCAAGCAGTTCACCGAGTACGAGGACCTCGTGCACCCGCGCGGCAAGCAGGTGTTCCGCGGCGCGTACCACCACGACAAGATCCGCGGTGCGGACCGCATCATCGCGTGGATGCCTGCGATCCGCGACGTCATGCCGGAGGGCGACTTCCGCGACTGGGACGCGATCGACGCCTGGGCCCGCTCAGTCGCCGACGAGCTGGTCGGCCCGGCGCCGCGGCCGTAGCGACGGCCCAGCCTAGACGCGCGCCAGCTCCTCGCGGATGGCGGCGACGAACGCGTCGATGTCGTCCTCGCTGGTGTCGAAGGAGCACATCCAACGCACCTCGCCGCGGGCGGCGTTCCAGTCGTAGAACCGGAATCGCTCGCGAAGGCGGTCGGCGACGCCCGGCGGCAGGGTGGCGAACACGCCGTTCGACTGGGTCTCCTGCGTGAACCCGAGTCCGGGCAGGTCGCCGGCCGCGATGCCCGCGTCGAGCGCGTCGCGCAGCCGCCTGGCCATCGCGTTCGCGTGCGACGCGTTACGCAGGTACAGGTCGCCCTCGAGCAGCGCGATGAGCTGCGCCGACACGAACCGCATCTTCGAGGCGAGCTGCATGTTGAGCTTCCGGAGGTACTTGAGCCCCGTGGATGCCTCGGGGTCCAGCACCACGATGGCCTCACCGCCGAGCGCGCCGTTCTTGGTGCCGCCGAAGCTCAGCACGTCGACGCCCGCGTCGCGCGTGAACGCACGCAGGGGCAGGCCGAGCGAGGCCGCCGCATTCGAGAGCCGGGCGCCGTCCATGTGCAGCCTCATGCCGTGCCGGTGCACGTGCTCGGCGATCGCGCGCACCTCGGCGACCGAGTACGCGGTGCCGAGCTCGGTGGTCTGCGTGATCGAGACCACGAGCGGCTGCGCGCGGTGCTCGTCGCCCCAGCCCCACGCCTCCCGGTCGATGAGCTCGGGGGTGAGCTTGCCGTCGGGTGTCGGCACCGTGAGCAGCTTGATGCCGCCGACGCGTTCGGGCGCGCCGCCCTCGTCGGAGTTGATGTGCGCCGTGGACGCGCTGATGACGGCGCCCCAGCGGGGGAGCATCGACTGCAGGCCGGTGACGTTCGCGCCGGTGCCGTTGAACACCGGGAACACCTCGACGCCCGCGCCGAAGTGCTGCGCGAACACGTCCTGCAGGCGCTCGGTGTAGGCATCCTCGCCGTAGGCGACCTGATGCCCGCCGTTCGCGGCGCTGATCGCCGCGAGCACCTCGGGGTGCACGCCGGAGTAGTTGTCGGAGGCGAAGCCGCGGACGGTGATGTCGTGGAGCTGGTTCACCCGACAATCCTGCCACCTCGAGGCATCCGCATGCCGCCCGGTCCACAGGCGCGATCGGGGCGTCCGCGGAGGTCTTCCGGATGTCGGGGGCCGTGACTACCCTCGCAAGGGTGACCGGGACCATGGGGGGTACCGACCCGGCGGGGGTGCCGTCGGCGACCGGGTCGACGCCGGCGGGCGTGACCCCGCCGCCTGGCGGCATGCGCACCTTCATGCACGTGCTCGCGAACACGATGATCGCGAACGTCACGACGAGCTTCCTGTGGTTCGCGCTCACGTTCTGGGTATACCTCGAGACGCGGTCGGTGCTCGCGACCGGCATCATCGGCGGCGCCTACATGCTGCTCATCGCGATCTTCGGCATCGCGTTCGGCACCATCGTCGATCGGCACCGGAAGCACCGGGTGATGGTGCTCTCGACATCATCACCCTCGCCTCCTTCGCGATCGCCGGGCTGCTGTACCTCGTGCAGCCCGAATCCGCGCTGCTCGACCTCGGCGGCCCGTGGTTCTGGGTGTTCGCCGGCATCATCCTGTTCGGCTCGGTCGTCGAGAACATGCGCAACATCGCCCTGTCGACGACGGTCACGCTGCTCGTCCCCGAGGCGCGCCATGCGAACGCCAACGGCATGGTGGGCACCGTGCAGGGCCTGGCCTTCATCGTGACGAGCGTGTTCAGCGGCCTCGCGATCGGACTGCTCGGCATGGGCTGGACGCTCGTCATCGCCATCGTGGCGACCCTCGTCGCGCTCGTGCACCTGCTCTTCATCCGGATCCCGGAGGAGGAGCCCGTGGTCGACGGCGAGCGTCCGCCCGCCGTCGACCTGCGCGGCAGCATCGCCGCCGTGCGCGCCGCGCCCGGCCTGTTCGCGCTCATCCTGTTCACGACGTTCAACAACCTCATCGGCGGCGTCTACATCGCCCTCATGGATCCGTACGGCCTCACCCTGTTCCCCGTCGAGGCGTGGGGCGTGGTGTTCGGCGTCGCCTCGACCGGATTCATCGTGGGCGGGCTCGTGATCGCGAAGTGGGGGCTCGGCCGCAATCCGATCCGCACGATGCTCGTCATCGTCATCGTCATGGGCCTGCTCGGGGCGCTGTTCACGATTCGCGAATGGTGGCTCCTGTACGCAGCCGGCATCTGGCTCTACATGACGCTCATCCCCGCCGTCGAGGCGGCCGAGCAGACGATCATCCAGAAGGTCGTGCCGTTCCGGCGGCAGGGGCGGGTGTTCGGGTTCGCGCAGGCGTTCGAGGCGGCGGCCGCGCCGATCACCGCGTTCATCATCGCGCCCATCGCCGAGTTCTGGGTCATCCCGTACATGGAGTCCGGCGACGGCCGTGCCACCTGGGAGTGGCTGCTCGGCGAGGGGGACATGCGGGGCATCGCCCTGATCTTCCTCTTCAGCGGGCTCGCGCTCGTGGCCCTCGCCCTGATCGCGTTCGGCACCCGCTCGTACCGGCTCCTCTCGGCGGAGTTCGAGGGGCACGCGCCTGACGCGTCCGAGGACGCCGGGGCGTCCCCGGCCGGTGCCGCGGCCGGGGACCGAGCCGACGAGGTTCAGCGCAGGCGGTAGGTCATGCCGACGTGCCCGCTCGGCTGCGACACGACGCGGTCGAGCTCGAGGCGGCGCTCGCCGAGCGACTCGGGGGTGAACGGACGTCCGGCACCGATGAGGACCGGCACGACGCGCAGGCGCAGCTCATCGACGAGTCCCGCCTCGAAGAGCGAATCCGCGAGCGTGAGGCTGCCCCACACGACGATGCCGCCGAATCGCTCCTTGAGCCCGGCGACCGACTCGGCGCCGTCGCCGCGGAGGATCTCGATGGCACCGTCGCCCCACGGGGCATCCGTCATCGAATTGGAGACGACGAACTTCGGCAGGCGGCTGATCGGCTCGGCGACCGCCTCCACCGCGGGGTCGGCCTTCGGCCAGTAGTCCGCGAACATCCGGTAGGTGTTCGCGCCGAGGACGATCGCGTCGACGTGCTCGAGGAAGGCGAGCTGGTCGGCGTCGTTCAGGTCATCGGCCTCGGTCGGTTGCATGAAGCGGATGCCGCCGTCGGGTTCGGCGGCGTACCCGTCGACGCTCACGATCTGCTCGACGGTGAGGCGGCCGGTCACGATGCGACCTCCTTCGCGAGGTACTCGGCGAGCAGGTCGAACGCCGAGCTCCACCCGTCGTAGACGTTGTCGTCGCCCGGTGCGCCGTCCCAGCCGAGCACGTGGAACAGCATCTCGGTGCGATCGCCGGGGAGTTCGCGCAACGTGACGGTGACGACCGGGGCGGTCGCGTCGTCGTCGTCGGGCGACGCCCAGGTGAACACGAGGCGCTCGGGCTCGACGACCTCTCGGTAGACGCCCGCCGTCGGGTACTCGGAGCCGTCGGCGTCGTTCACCATCGTGTAGGCGTATCGGCCGCCCGTGCGCACGTCGATGGCGACGCTGCCCGGCTTGATCGAGATGCCTCGCGGGTGCCACCAGGTCGCGGCATCCGCCTCCACCGTCCACGCCTGCCAGACGAGTTCGCGCGGCGCATCGAAGATGCGGGTGATGGTGAACTGCGGTGCGTGCGTGCCGGTGGTCGTGGTCACCGGCGTGTGCTGGTCGGTCATGACTTCCCCTTCATTCTGCGGAGCTGCTCGTCGAGCAGGTCGAAGCGCTCGTTCCACTCGCCGCGGTGCCGTTCCACCCACTCGGATGCCTCGTCGAGGGGCTCGGTGCGCAGCGTGCAGGTGCGCCACTGGGCCGTGGTGGTGCGTTCGATGAGCCCCGCCCGCTCGAGCACTCTGAGGTGCTGCGAGATCGCCGGTCGGCTCATCGCGAACGGCTCGGCCAGCTCGCCCACGGTCGTCGGCCCGCCGTGCAGGCGGGAGAGGATCGCACGCCTCGTCGGGTCGGCGAGCGCGTGGAAGACGAGGCTGAGCGCGTCGTCGGCAGCTCTCACGTAAGCAACTCCTTAATTAATGATCTGCTTAACCATACGAGCGGGCGGATGCCGCGTCAAGGCCTCGCGCGCGGTTGCCGGAGCATTCGGGGCGACACGCCGACCGCGCGCCGGCGGGTCGCCCGGGTCCTCCTTCGACCGGGGAAGCGCAGCCGGCCCGGATCGGGAATGATCGACACATGGCAGCACACGTGCGGAACCTCCAGGCGGCCCTCGACTCGTTCACCGAGCACTGGCAGCCGCACCGGCTCGCGAGCGTCAACGACTACGACGTGAAGGTCGTGAAGGTGCTCGGTGAATTCACGTGGCACAGCCACCCCGAGACCGACGAACTGTTCCTCGTCGTCTCGGGTGAGCTCGTGATCCAGCAGCGCGACGAGGACGGCGGTGACGTCGTGCTCGGCCCGGGCGACGTCTACGTCGTGCCTCGAGGCGTCGAGCACTGCCCGCGCGCCGAGGGCGAGGTGTCGGCGATCCTCATCGAACCGCGCGGCACCGTGAACACGGGCGATACCCCGAGCGAGCGCACCGCGGTGCTGCGCGAGCTCGACTGAAGCGCGGAACGACGCAGCCCGACGCCGCCGGCGGGAGGCCGGCAGCCCGGCCGTCAGGTCGCGTTCGCGCGGTCTCCGGCTCGCCGCTTCAGGAAGATGAGCGGCAGCAGCCAGGTGCCGAGCGCGGTGACGATCCACACGACCAGCGTCGCGAGCACCCAGGTCACGGGGTCGTCCACGCGGATGCCGTTCGGGAAGAGCGACGCGATGAGGAGCGCGACGAACGTGGAGACGAGCCCGATGCCGCCGAGGATGGCCGAGGCGTACTTCCGCGCCACGTTGAAGATGAAGGGCGCGAGCACGGCCTGCGCGATCGTGAACACGAGGATCGCGACCAGGAAGCCGCCCCACTCGATGTGGAAGCCGGGCAGGATCCACATCGCGATGAGCAGGCCGAGCGCAGACGTGACGAGGGAGATGAGGATGCGGATGACGAGGCGCAGCATGCGTCGAGGGTATCGGCCGGCACGACGGCGGGCGGATCGCCGCGCCAGCGCGCATCCGTTGCCGATGACGGTGGCCGGGAGCATGATGATCGGGTGACTCCCCGTCAGAGGCGAACGTGAACGCCGCAGCGCGACCCGCCCCCACCGCCAGGGGCGTGCAGGCCGTGTACTACACGCTGACGCTCGGCAACACGCTCGCCGCGTCGTTCATCTGGGGCATCAACACCCTGTTCCTCCTCGATGCGGGCCTCACGAACCTCGAGGCGTTCGCCGCCAACGCCTTCTTCAGCGCGGGCATGTTCCTCTTCGAGATCCCGACGGGCGTCGTGGCCGACACGCTCGGCCGGCGAGCCTCGTACCTGCTCGGCACGATCACCCTCGCCGTGACGACCGTGCTCTACTGGCTGCTCTGGGTGTGGGAATCCCCCTTCTGGGCGTGGGCCGTCGTGTCGGTGCTGCTCGGTCTCGGGTTCACCTTCTTCTCGGGCGCGGTCGACGCGTGGCTCGTCGATGCGCTGCACGCGACCGAGTACCAGGGCAGCCTCGAGACGGTGTTCGGCCGCGCCATGATCGTCGGGAGCGTCGCCATGCTCGCGGGGTCCGTGCTCGGCGGCGTGGTGGCCCAGCTCACCGACCTCGGGGTGCCGTTCCTCATCCGTGCGGGCGTGCTCGTGCTCATGCTCCTGGTCGCGGCGCTGCTCATGCGCGATCTCGGGTTCACGCCCGAGCGCGGCGCGGGGCCGATCAAGGCCACCGGCAACGTGCTCCGCGCCTCGATCCGGTACGGCCTCGGCAACCCGCCGGTGCGGTGGCTCATGTTCGTCACGCCGTTCACCACGGGGGTCGGCTTCTACGTCTTCTACGCTCTCCAGCCCTACCTGCTCGAGCTCTGGGGCGACGAGGGCGCCTATTCGATCGCAGGACTCGCGGCGGCCCTGCTCTCCGGCGCGGGTATCGTGGGCGGCCTCCTCGCGCCCTACGTGCGGCGACTGTTCCGCAAGCGCACGTCGGCGATCCTCCTCGCCACCGTGTCGAGCGCGCTCGTGCTCGTCGCGCTCGCGTTCACCACGAACTTCTGGGTCGCGATCGCGCTCGTCGCCCTGTGGGGCATCGCCTCGTCGATCGACGACCCCGTGCACCGCGCCTACCTCAACGACATGATCCCGTCGAAGCAGCGGGCCACGGTGCTCTCGTTCGACTCGCTGCTCGGCAGCGCGGGCGGTGCAGTGTTCCAGCCGATCCTCGGGCGGTCCGCCGACCTCGGCGGGTACAGCGCCTCGATGCTCTGGAGCGGCATCATCGCGGCGATCGCGACGCCGTTCGTGCTGTTGAGTCGGGCGCAGAAGCCGGTGGCCGACACGGCGCGTGATGTGACGCCGGCAGAGGCGACGCTCGAACAGCCGAAAACGGGGGACGAGCCGGCGACGGATGCCTCGCTGCCGCCTGTGTGACGGTTTCGTCACGCTCGTCGCATGACACTTTCGGGGGACAACCATCGTGGATAGCATGTCGGGCACACCGGCCCGGCACGGGTGACGGGTGGCCGAGAGGAGGCGCTCATGCAGAAGGCGCTCCCGCTCGGCCTCGGGGTCGCCGCCGCGGTGCTGGCCGCCACCTTCGTCGGCGCCGCCGCGGCCACGACCGGCGCCCCGGTCTTCTACGACGCGAGGTATCCGGCAGCGCCATCGACCGCGCCAGACGGGTACGCCATCGACTCGGGTGCCGCTGGCGAGCGGGGCGAGGCGACCCCGACCGACGACGCCGGCCAGGCGCGGGCCGACAGTGCACCCGCGCCGACCCCCGCGCCGGGAGCGCCGCCCGGCTCGTCAGCACCGGCCCCGCCTTCTGCGCCGCCGGCCGGTCCGCCCTCGAAGGCCCCGGGGCCCCCGGCAGGCGTCGACGGCGGGGCATCCGACGACATCGGTACCGATGACGGCACGGGCGTGGCGCCGCCGACCCACGAGGAGCAGGAGCGATGGCTCGCGTTCCAGCAGGTGGTGCGCGACTGCATGGCCGACGCCGGTCAGGAGTACCTCTACTGGGAGTGGTGGAACCCCGGCCCCGACACGTCGAACCGGTTCCCGGCGATGCCGGCCGACCTCAGGCCCGAGGAGGTCGCCGCATGGCAGCGGGCCCTGAACGGCAACGCCGGCGTCGGCCAGGACTACCGCTGGCAGGACGCCGGGTGCTGGGGCCGCGCCGTCCACCTCACGGGCGGCGAGCACTGACGCAGCGGGCGGGCGCTCAGGCGGAGGTGAGCTCGTGGACCGATCCGTTGAGTGCTGCGGCATCCGCCCGCCAGAGGTCGACGACGGATGCCCCGAGCCGATCCTCGAGCCCTGCGAGCGACGTCACCCGGAACGTGACCGCCGCCGCCGGCGCCTCCGCCTTGCGGATGCCGTGGGCGAGCGACTGCATCCACGACTCGCCGGCCGCCTTGACGGCCGTGTAGTTCGCGGAACCGGCGGTGGGTGCGTCGACCGTGGTCGACGACACGATCGCGATGCGCCCGGCCGGAGAGGCGAGGAGGTCGTCCCAGAAGACCCGGCTCACGTAGCGGAGCGCGGTGAACGAGCGCTCGAGCACCCGGTAGTCCTCCTCGGTCTGCCCGGCGATGCCGCCGCCGCCCCGCCACCCGCCGACGAGGTGCACCACGCCGTCGACGTCGCCGACGCGCGCATGCACGCGCATGGCGAGCTCGAGCACGTCGTCTCCGTCGGTGAGGTCGGCCAGCTCGGCGATGACCCCCGGCACGTCGGACTCCAGCAGGCGGAGCCGGCCCTCGTCGCTGCCGACGACGACGACGCGGGCTCCGGCGTCGAGGAGCGCACGCGCGACCGCGCGCCCGGAGGCGCTCGTCGCACCGGCGACGAGCACCGTGCGCCCCTCGACGCCGTCTGCGGACACTACTGGATCACCGTCTTGCCCGTGATGCCGACCGTCGACTCGATGACCGGCCTCATCTTCTTGTCGAGCGCCTCGTAGAACATCGACAGCGGGAACTCGTCGTCCATCACGAGATCGGTGTAGCCCTTCGGCGGCCCGGCGAGCACCTCGCGCGAGAGGCCCTGCGCCCACACCGACGCGGGGTTCGGCGTGAGGACGCTGCGCACGAGGTCGTACGCGGCGAGCCAGTGCACCGTCTTCGGGCGGTCGATCGATTTCCAGTACAGGTCGTCGATCGCGTCGCCCAGTTCGACCACCGCGTCCGGCACGGCGTCCCAGTCGAAGCTCAGCTGCACGTCGGTCCACTCGAGCGCGTGCTTCTGGTGCAGCCACGCGAACAGCAGCTGGCCGCCGAGCCCGTCGTAGTTGCGCACGCGCGAACCCGTGATGGCGAACCGGAAGATGCGATCGAAGATCACCGCGTACTGCACGAGCTTCGCGTGCTCGAGCAGCTGCTGCTCGACCTCCGACAACTCGCTCGCTGAGCTTGTCGAAGCGCCGGCCCCTTCGACAGGCTCGGGGGACGTCGCCCGACGGCGGAGGCTGCGCTCGATCTTCACGGCCTCACGGAAGGCCGTGAGATCGCAGCGCAGCTCCTCGAGCGAGTAGAGGAAGTACGGCATGCGCTGCTTGATCATGAACGGGTCGAACGGGAGGTCGCCGCGCATGTGCGTGCGGTCGTGGATGATGTCCCACATCACGAAGGTGCGCTCGGCGAGGTCCTGGTCGGTCAGCAGGGCCGCCGCGTCGTCGGGCAGGTCGAGCTTCGTGATGTCGGATGCCGCGCGCACGACCTTGCGGTAGCGCGCCGCCTCGCGATCCTGGAAGATCGCGCCCCACGTGAAGGTGGGGATCTCCCGCATCGCGACCGTCTCGGGGAACAGCACGGCCGAGTTGGTGTCGTACCCCGGCGTGAAGTCCACGAGCCGCAGGCTCACGAACAGCTTGTTGCCGTACTCGCCGGCCTCGAGCGCGGCGACGAACTCGGGCCAGATCGTCTCGACCACGAGCGCCTCGACGTGCCGGTCGCTCGAGCCGTTCTGCGTGTACATCGGGAACACCACGAGATGACGGATGCCGTCGACGCGGTGCCGCTGCGGCTGGAACTCGACGAGCGAGTCGAGGAAGTCGGGAACGCCGAATCCCTCGGCCTGCCAGCGCCGGAAGTCCTGCACGGAGGCCGCGAGGTACGCGGCCTGGTGCGGGAACCGGGGCGCGAGCGCCTCGATCGACTCGACGATGGCATCGACGAGCGCGGATGCCTCGACGATGGCATCGGTGCCCGCTTCGGCAGGCTCAGCGACCGGTCGCGGCACCGAGCCGTCCTTCGCCTGCAGGCCCTGCAGGCGGGTGGCCGAGCCCTTGAGGGTGACCCAGGCCGGGTCGGACTCCACGTCGTGGGCGAGCGCGATCTGCTCGGCGGTGACCTCGTCTTCGAGGACCTCGGGTTCGCCGATGATGGCGTCGATCGTGACATTCGACATGTGAACCTCCGTTCCCCGGGTTGCGGGCCGCGGGATGCGGCCATACGTGGTCGTGACGCGGCTGATCCGCCGCTGCTCCAAGGCTAGATCGCGGCTTCCGGCGATGTGTTGTCGGTTGGCGCGGCTTTCTTGCGTGCCCGCAAGATTTCGCGGTGAAGTCCGCCATGTCGCGCAACGCGACCCTGAGGGGCGGATACCGACCGGTCCGAGCCATTCGGCGTGGCATCCGGCCTTCCTGTACTGAGGAAATCTCAGGAGACTCGGACGGCTCCGGGGGTGCCGCCCCGGATCCGGTCGAGCGCGCGGACCCGTAGCTTTCCCGGTATCCCCACTCGAGGAAAGGAATGGGATCATGACCACACGAATCGCGGCACCGGTGATCGCCACCGTGTCGCTGGCCGTACTGATGAGCGGTTGCGCCGGAGCGGCGGCATCGGGCGGCGGGGTGCGCGACGATCTCCGCCCGGCGGAGAACGCGGCGGCCATGGGCCTCGCTCGCGGCCACGTCATCGTCCGCGACGACCTCTCGCCCACGCGCGTGCAGAACCGCATCACGGCCGAGTCGGTCCAGCAGGCGGTGCAGTCCGACGTGCGGGCGCCGTGGACGGCCGAGGCGCGGCGCGAGCTGCACTCGGGGGCGTCCGCGACCGGCACGAACTTCAGCGCGGATGCCCTCCGCGAGCTGAAGAGCGGCCGCACCGTGCAGGTCGACCTCGACGACGACCTCTCGCCCCTGGGAGGCCCTCGCTGAACGACGACCTCGAACCCCGAAGACCGGCGCGGCGACTCGATGACGAGCACCGTGCCGGTTCGCCGTGCGCGGTAGGGTGCGAGCATGGGCGCGGCGAAGGGGGCGGCTGGTCGAGCGGATGCCGCGGGGGAAGCAGCCGGCACGGCGGCGGACGTGCGGGCGGCCCTGGCCGAGCACGCCTCGCCCGAGCGGGCGGCGGGCTCGGCGCGCTACTTCAAGACCGGACCCGGCGAGTACGGCGAAGGCGATCGATTCATCGGCTCGACGCTGCCGACGACGCGGGCGATCGTGACGCGGTTCGCGCATCTCCCGCTCGGCGAACTCGACGAACTCCTGGCGAGCGACGTGCACGAGCATCGGATGACCGCACTGCTCATCATGGTGCGGCAGTTCGAGGCGGCGAGCCGGGCCCGGACACGCGACGAAGCGGCCCGCGCCACGCTCCACGGGGCGTACCTCCGCGCCGTCCGCGGCGGCCGGGTGAACAACTGGGACCTCGTCGACCTCTCGGCGCCGGTGCTCGTCGGCGGGCTCCTGCAGGAGTCCGGGCGCGGCGACGACCCGTTGCTCGATGAGCTCGTGGCATCCGCCTCGCTCTGGGAACGACGGGTCGGCGTCCTCGCCACCCTCGCGTTCCTCAAGGCGGGTGACGGCGGGCCCATCCTCCGGCTCGCGCCGCGACTGCTCGACGATCGCGAGGACCTCATGCACAAGGCGGTCGGGTGGATGCTCCGCGAGCTGGGCAAGCGCGTGGACCGGGGCGCACTCCTCGGATTCCTCGACGAGTACGCCCCCCGGATGCCGCGCACGATGCTCTCGTACGCGACCGAGCACCTCACGCCCGGCGAACGGGCCGCCTACCGCGCGATGCGCTGAACCGCTCGTCCTACACGCCGGCCCCGACCGGCACGGTGGGCTCGGACGCCTCGGGCTCGTGGCTCGCGGCGGCGAGCGGCTCAGGCTCTGGCTCCGGCGTCCGTGCGGGCCCGCGGCCCGGGGGCAGCAGCAGGGCGACGAGCGCCGAGACCAGCAGCGCCGCCGCTCCGACGAGCACTGCCGGCTGGGCGCCGACCGTGTAGTCGGCGGGCGTGAGCGCACCGCCCGCACCGGTGAACACGGCGGTCGACACGGCGATGCCGAGGGCGACGCCGACCTCGCGGAGCATCGAGTTGGTGCCGCTGGCCTTCGCGTGGTCGTCGGGCGCCATCGTGGCGAGCACGGCGGTCGCCGACGGTGCGAACACGAGGCCCATACCGACGCCGGCCAGGATGAACGGCGCGACGTAGGCGGAGTAGGCGACGTCGGCGTCGAGCAGCTGGGACAACCAGAAGAGCGAGGCGGCGAGCACGGCGAGCCCCGCGACGATGAGAGTCCGCGTCCCGACCCGACCCGCGACGGCCCCGGCGAGCGGCGCGACGACCATCGGCGCGAGCGTCCAGGGGGACGTCTGCCACGCGGACTCGAGCGGGGACGCGCCCTGCACGACCTGCAGGAACTGGATGAGGATGAAGATCGCGCCGAAGGATCCGAAGGCGAAGCCGAAGCCCGCAAGGTTGGCGACCGTGAAACTGCGATCGCGGAAGAGGCGCAGCGGCAGGAGCGGTGCGGCGGCACGGGTCTCCCAGATCGTGAATGCGAGGAGCAGCACCGCGCCGCCGACGAGGCTGCCGAGCACCTCGAAGCTGTCCCAGCCGGCGTCGTTGCCCCGCACGATGCCGTAGACGAGGCCGAGGAGCCCGACGCCCGAGAGCACGAGTCCCACGACGTCGGCACGCAGACGCGCCCCGAAGCTGTTCGTCAGCGCCAGGAGGGCGACCCCGACGGACACGGCTCCGAGCGGCACGTTGAGCCAGAAGATCGCCTGCCACGCCCATCCCTCGATGACGGCGCCGCCGATGAGCGGGCCCGTCGCAACGCCGAGACCCGCCACGCCGCCCCAGATGCCGATCGCGAGTGGCCGACGCGAGATGGGCACGGCTCCGGCGAGCAGGGTGAGCGAGAGCGGCAGGATCGCGGCGGCGCCGAACCCCTGCGCGGCACGGGCGGCGATGAGCTGGCCCGGATCGGTCGCGAGCGCAGCCAGTGCCGAGCTCACGGTGAACACGAGGATGCCGACGACGAAGACCGTTCGCCGGCCGAAGCGGTCGCCGAGAGCCACGGCCATGAGGATCGTCGACGCGAATGCGAGCGTGTACGCGTTCATGAACCACTGCAGCTCCTCGACGGATGCCCCGAACTCCGCGTGGAGGACGGGCAGGGCATTCGTCATGACCAGGTTGTCGAGGTTCGCCATGAACATCGGGAGCGCGGTGGCCAGGAGCACGAGCCACAGGGGGCTCGGCTTCGGGACGCGCGCCGAGACGACGGCGTCGAGGGCGGTGGCTGACACGGGGTACTCCTCGGTTGTTATCGAATGATTACTTGGAGAGTAGTAATCGACTGATAACATGTCAACCATGAATGTCGAACCGGTCCAGACGGCTCCGCGGATGAAGGCGGCCGACCGGCGAGAACTGATCCTCGCCGCGGCGACCGCCGTGTTCGGCGCGAAGAGCTATGTCGGCACGACGACCGACGAGGTGGCGCGCGCGGCCGGCGTGAGCCAGCCGTACGTCGTGCGGCTCTTCGGCACCAAGGCAAAGCTCTACATCGCCGTGATCGAACGCGCCTACGCCCGCATCATCGAGGAGTTCCGACGGGCGCTGCCCGGTCCCGTCGACGAACGCCTGAACCGCATGGCCGCCGCCTACGCCGGGCTGCTCGCCGAACGCGGCATGTTGCCCGTCATCGCCAACTCCACCGCGCTCGGCGGCGATTCCGAACTCGGCCCCGTCGCGCGGGCGGGCTTCAACTCGGTCTGGCGCTTCGTGCGGGACGAGGCCGGGTTCAGCGAGCAGGAGACCCGCGACTTCATGGCCAACGGCATGCTCATCAACGCCATCGTGGGCCTCCGGCTCGTGGGTGCCTACGGCACCGAGACATCCGTCACCGAAGTGCTCGACTCGTGCTTCCCCGACGCCGTGAACCGCGTGCGCGACCTGATGCCGGCGGCCGACGAGCCCTGGTGATCACGCCGCGGCAGGGACCCTGAGCAGCGAGACCGCGTAGGCCGTGATCCACGCGAACGCGAGGGCGATGCCGACGAACAGGCGCACGCTCATCCCGGCCTCGAAGGGCAGGGTGAGCACGAAGCAGGCGATGCCGACGACCCGGGTCCAGACGGCCGCACGTCGGCGTCCCTCCCACGAGAGGCGCTTCGCCACCACGAACGTCACCGCCACGAGGGCGAGGAACGCGAGCGGCGGGGCGACGGCGTGCACCGTGCCATGGAAGGTCCACTCGGCCGGGTAGCCGGCCGGCGCGCCCTCCGGGAAGCCGAGCGCCGGGTCGGCCGTGAAGGCGCCGCCGAGGATGAGCCCGGCCGCGTACACCCCGAAGAGCACCGGCGCCCAGCGTCGTCCGGGTCCTGCACCGAGGCTTCGCCGCGTTCCAACGGCGAACGCGAGCATGAGCACGCCCGCGACGATGAAGTTCGCGATCTGCACCCAGCCGGCGTCGCCCAGGGACAGCAGGCTGATCGGATGCCTCGCCAGGTCGAATCCCTCGCGCGTGACGATCTGCACGGCGGCGACCACGACGAAGAGCGGACCGGCCACGGCACCCGCCGTGACGAGCCGACGAGTGGATCGGTCCGTGGCGTGCGCCGGTCTGCGGTCGGGGGCCTCCGGCGTCGCTGCGGGAGTGCGGCCGGTGGTTTCGGTGTCCATGATGGGTCCTTCCCGTTCGGTCGATCCGATCGGGGTGATCGGTTCGCTCACCAAGACGACGCGGGGAGGAAGCCGTTCTCGACATGGACCGCCGAGAAGATTCGGAAGTCCATGTCGAGAACCGGCGTGCAGCGGCGTCGCTATGGTGAGGGCACGCCGACGGGGCGTGCCGGAACCAGAAGGAGGACGACACGATGCGATTCCTGTGCATGGTGCAGACCGAGGAGAACCCGCCGTGGGAGGTGCCCGGCTCGCTGTACGAGGCGATGGCGGCCTACGACCAGGAGGGCAGGATGAACGGCACGCTCGTCGAGAGCCAGGGGCTGCTGCCGAGCGACGCCGGGGCGATCATCTCGGCCGCCGATGGACGCATGAAGGCCGTCGACGGACCGTTCGCCGAGGCGAAGGAGCTCGTCGGCGGATACGCGATCGTCGAGGTGCACACGCGCGAGGAGGCCGTCGAGCTCGGCCGCCGACTCGTGCAGCTGCACCTCGAGCACATCCCGAACTGGCGCGGCACGGTCGAGATCCGGCAGATCGCCGAGTTCTGATCCGGTCCGCGCGCCCCGAGCCGACCTGCGCGACTCGCGGGTTGCGCGCTCGCGGCGCGCGTGGTCTCATGCTCGCGTGGGCGACGAGACGACGCGCGCCGCGATCGAGGCGATCTGGCGGCTCGAATCGACGCGCCTGATCGCCGCACTCGTGCGCATCGTGCGCGACGTCGCGCTCGCCGAGGACGTCGCGCAGGACGCCGTGGTCGCCGCGCTCGCGCAGTGGCCGGTGTCGGGCGTGCCCGACAACCCCGGCGCGTGGCTGATGACCACGGCGAAGCGGCGCGCCATCGACGTGTTCCGCGCGCGCGCCCGGCACGACCAGGCGGCGGCCCGGCTCGCGCACGAACTGTCGGAGACCGTCGACGACGATCCGGCGGCCGGCATCGATCACGTCGAGGACGACGTGCTCCGCCTCATGTTCATCTGCTGCCACCCGGCGCTCACGCCGGAGGCGCAGACCACGCTCACGTTGAAGCTCGTCGCCGGCCTCAGCACGCGGGAGATCGCGCGCTCGTACCTCGCGCCCGAGGCGACCGTGGCGCAGCGCGTCTCGCGCGCCAAGCGCACGCTCGCCGAGGCCGGTGCGGCCATCGAGGAGCCGAGCGGCCAGGAACGGGCCGAGCGGCTCGAGACGGTGCTCGGCGTCGTGTACCTGCTCTTCAACGAGGGGTACTCGGCGACCGAGGGCGCGGACTGGATGCGGCCCGCGCTCTGCGACGAGGCGGTGCGCCTCGGCCGCATCCTCACCGCGCTCGTGCCCGACGACGCCGAGGTCCTCGGGCTCTCGGCGCTCATGGAGTTCCAGTCGTCGCGCCTCGCCGCCCGGGCGGACGCCGACGGTGCACCGATCCTGCTCGACGCACAGGACCGCACCCGGTGGGATGCCTCGCGCATCCGCCGCGGCACCGACGCGCTCGCCCGTGCCGAGGCGCTGGTGGTGGCCGGCGCCGGGGCCGCGGAACCCGGCCCGTACCTGCTGCAGGCCGCGATCGCCGCCGAGCATGCGCGTGCGGCATCCGTCGACGACACCGACTGGAGCCGCATCGCCGCACTCTACGAGCAGCTCGGCCGCCGCACCGGTTCGCCGGTCGCGGAGCTGAACCGTGCAGTGGCGCTCGGCCGTGCGCGCGGGCCCGAGGCGGGGCTCGCGCTGCTCGAGCAGCTCGCCGATCTCCCGGCGCTCCGCGGCTACCACCTCGTGCCGAGCGTGCGCGGCGACCTCTACGAGCGGCTCGGCAGGGGCGAGGACGCTGCGGTCGAGTTCGAGCGCGCCGCCGCGATGACGTCGAACGCGAGCGAGCAGGCGCTCCTCGAACGGCGGGCCAGGACGGCCAGGGAGCTCGGTGGCGTTTCGTCGTAGCGAAGCAGGATCGGCCCGCGCCATGATGAGGGACATGACCGACGCACCCCCCGCGAGGCCCGACCGCACCCTCATCGTCATCCTCTCCGTGATCGGCGCCCTCGTGGTGATCGCGCTCATCGTGGTGTTCACGCGCGGCGAGCCCGAGCTGTTCGACGAGTCGACGCCCGAGGGCGTCGTGCAACGGTATGCGGCTGCCGTCATCGCGAGCGATGAGGACACCGCCATGGAGTACCTGGTGCCCGAGCTCGCCGACGACTGCCAGCGCATCGAGCCCAGCATGGTGCAGGACATGCGCGTGACGCTCGAGTCCACGACCCGGCGTGAGGACTCCGCCGACGTCCGGGTGCTCATCGTGTGGTCGTACCAGGGCGGGCTCTTCGGCTCCTCCCAGTACGAGGAGGAGGCCGTGTTCGATCTCGTCGCCGACGGCGACTCCTGGCTCATCGAGTCGGCGCCCTGGTCGCTCAGCATCTGCGCCCCGCAGGAGGTGAAGTGATGTCGGAGAACCTGCCCCCGGCGGGCCCGCCCGCGGTGGTTCCCGCGCCCGCGGCACCCGGTTCGGCGCAGGGCACCGTGCGGCGACTCATCGTCTACACGATCCTCTTCGCGCTCGTGATCATCGCGGCCTCGGGTGTGGCGGGCCTGCTCGAGCGCGTGCTCGAGCTCGGCGACCGATCCGCCATCGGCGGCGTCACCGACCTCGCGCTCTCGCTCGCCTTCGCCCTCATCGGCGGACCGCTCGCCGCCGTGCTCTGGTGGGTGTCCTGGCGTCGGCTTCGCGAGGAGTCCGAGCGGATGTCGCTCGCGTGGGGCCTCTACGTCGCCGGCATGTACACGGTGTCGCTCATCGTCGCCACCGGAGCGCTCGTCGGCACGGCGACCTCCCTCGTCGAGGGACGCTGGTCGCCCGGCGACTTCGCCACGGGTGTCGTGTGGGCGGCGGTCTGGGCGTGGCATCGGTGGATGTGGCGGCACCGGCTGAAGCATCCGGTGCGCCTGGCCACGGTACCCGCGGTCGTGGGTTCGGTGTTCGGACTCGTCGCGGGCGTCACGGGCGCGGTGAACGCGCTCGGAGCGCTCTTCGACGCGGCCATCCGCGGTGCGACCGCGCAGAGCATCGCCGGCGGCCCGTGGTGGCGCGCCGTCGTCGAGGGCCTCATCTGGGCGGTGGTCGGTGCGGCGATCTGGTGGTGGCACTGGTACCGCGAGGACGCCCGTCGCCTGCGCACCGGGCTGGCCGCGGTCGCACTCGTCGTGGTCGGCGTCATGGGCGCGGGCGTGCTCATGCTCGGCGGCGTCGGCACGGCCCTGCACGTCGGACTCCGGCTGGCGTTCGACCCGGGCGACCCGGCGAGCGAGATCCTCCGACCGCTCGGCACGGCCGTGGCCGCAGCCGTCGTCGGCGCGCTCGTGTGGTGGTATCACCGCCGCATCGCGGTCGAGCGCTCCGACGGCACGCGCCGCGCCGCGACGCTCGTGATGTCGGGTGTCGGCCTCGCGGCGGCCGCGTCGGGCATCGGCGTCGTCCTGAACGCCACGCTCGCCGAGCTGGTGAGCCCGCTCGCGGCATCCGACAGCCGGGGACTGCTGCTCGGAGGAATCAGCGCGCTCGTCGTGGGCGGCCCCGTCTGGTGGCTGAGCTGGCGGCCCACGCGGCGGGTCGAGCCCGACGAGGTCGCGAACACCGGCCGACGTGTGTACCTCGTCGCGGTGTTCGGGCTGAGCGCCGTCGTCGCGCTGATCGCGCTGCTCGTGATCGGCTTCCGGCTGTTCGAGTTCGGCCTGGGGCAGACCGGCACCGGCGGCAGCCTCATCGACCGCGTGCGCGCCCCGCTCGGCCTCCTCGTGGCCACGGCCCTCGTGTTCGGCTACCACTTCGCCGTCTGGCGGCGCGATCGTGCGGTCGTCGCCGAGCTGGGACTCGCCACCGGTCGACGTCTCGGCCGGGTGGTCCTCGTGGCCGCGGGTGACACCGAGGCGCTCGAGCGAGCGGTGCGCGAGGCGACCGGAGCATCCGTGACGACCTGGCGACGGGCCGTGCCGGAGCCGGCTGCGCTGACCGAAGCCGCGCCCGAGGCGCTGGCGGATGCCGCGGCCGTCGTGGCCGCGCTCGAGGGCCTCACGGGCAAGCGCGTGCTCGTGCTCGCGGGCCCCGGCGACCACGTGGAGGTCGTGCCGCTGGCGGACTGACGCTCGGCGTCGCTACGCCCAGCGGCGGATCGCCCACCGTTCGAACAGGCCGACGATCGCGTCGGTCAGCTTGCCGAGCACGGCGAGCGTGATGATGGCGAGGAAGATGCGGTCGATCCGACCGTTGTTGCCGGAGTCGACGAGCAGGAACCCGAGCCCCATCGACGACGCGATGAGCTCGGCCGCCACGAGGAAGAGCCAGGCCTGCGCGAGCGCGAGCCGCAGCGCCGAGAGCACCGACGGCACGACCGCCGGCAGCTGCACCGTGGTGAACAGGCTGAGGCCGTGACGGCCGAACGCGCGGCCGGCCTCGAGGAGTTGACGGTCGACGTGTCGCAGTGCCGCCGCGACGATCGTGTACACGGGGAAGAACGCGCCGATCGCGATGAGGATGATCTTCGACTCCTCGCCGATCTTGAACCACAGGATCAGCAGCGGCACCCACGCGAGCGACGGCACCGCGCGGATCGCGCCGAGCGTCGGCGCGAGGAGGATGTCGCCCAAGCGGCTCAACCCGACGACGGCGCCGAACGCGAGGCCGATCGTCGCGCCCGCCGCGAAGCCGAGCAGCACGCGTTGCGTCGAGATGGCGATGTACTGGCCGAGCAGTCCCCGCTGCGCGAGGTCGACGGCGGCGAGCCACACCATCTCGGGGCTCGGCAGCTGCGACACCGGCACGAGTCCGTTGGTCGACACGTACTGCCACGTGAGGAGCAGCAGGGCCGGGATGAGCGCGCCGCCGACGATGACGAACCAGCGCCGTCGGGTCAGGGGCACGGATGCCGCGGCGCGATCCCGCCCGCGTTCGGCGGTCGGCGCTCCCGTGCGGGTGACGGCCGGGAGCGTCGCAGCCGCGGCATCCGTGTCAGTCATGGTTCTTCCCGTCTGCGATTCAGTTGAAGCGCGAGGCGTCGGCCTTCGTCACGAACTCGTCGTTGATGAGGGTGTCGAGGGCCTGGTCGACCTGCTGCTGCGAGGCGACGTCGCCGAGCTCGACGAAGATCGGGCCGATCTTCTCGAGCACCTCGACCTGTGCATCGCCGGGCACCGGGTCGACGTCGAGGTTCGAGCGCTCGGTGATGACCTTCGTGGCCACCGCGAGATCGAGGCCGGCGACCTCGGCGAGGATCTCCGCGGTCTCCTCTGGGTGCTCGGCGGCCCAGGCGCGTGCGGTCTCGTACGCGTCGACGACCGCCTGTGCGACCTCGGGCTTCTCGGCGAGGAAGGTCTCGGTGGCGTTGAGGAACCCGTAGCTGTTGAAGTCGACGTTGCGGAAGAAGAGCGTCGCGCCCTGCTCCTCGGCGCCGGCCATGATCGGGTCGAGGCCCGACCACGCGTCGACGGATCCGTTCTGCAGGGCCGCCCAGCCGTCGGCGTGCTGCAGGTTCTGGAGCACGATGTCGTCGGGCGAGAGTCCCTCGGACTCGATCGCCTGCAGCAGGAAGAAGTACGGGTCGGTGCCCTTCGTGGCGGCGACCTGCTTGCCCTTCAGGTCCTCGACCTCCTCGATCGCGGAACCGGCGGGAGCGACGAGCGCCGCCCACTCGGGCTGCGAGTAGATGTCGATGACCTGGATGGGCGAGCCGTTCGAGCGGGCGAGCAGGGCGGCTGACCCGGCCGTGGACCCGACGTCGATGGCCCCGGCGCGGAGCGCCTCGTTGGCCTTGTTGGAGCCCGCCGACTGGATCCAGTTCACGGTGAGGCCGGCATCCTCGAGCCACCCCTGGTCCTTGATGATGAGGCTCAGCGGGTTGTAGGTCGCGAAGTCGATGTTCAGGGTCTGGCCCTCGAGCGAGACGGCCTCGCCGCTCTCGGCGGGGGCAGGCTCCGCGGCCTGGCCCTCACCGGCGACGCAGCCCGAGAGCAGCAGTGCGGTGGCGGCGGCGCCCGCGACGAGCGCGGACGTGAGGTACGGGGTGCGGGACATGGAACTCCTCAGGTGGTCGGGCGGTGCCGGGTGCTGTGCGGCGCCGTCAGTACGGGTAGTGCGGAATGGTGGTCGTGGTCTCGACGCCGCGCGCGGCGCCGTGCCGGTCGATGCCGAGGCCGTCGAGGAGGCGGCCGCGCAGCTCGGCGAGTTCGGCCGAGCCGCGGTCGCGCGGGCGGCGGCCCGGCACGACGACGGTCTGGCGGATCACGGCGCCCGGCTCGTCGCCCTCGGCGCCGAGGAGGATCACGCGGTCGGCGAGCTGCAGCGCCTCGTCGACGTCGTGCGTGACGAGGAGCACGGTGGTCGGCTCGGCGCGGTGCACGTCGAGCAGCAGGTCCTGCATCTTCAGCCGGGTGAGCGCGTCGAGGGCGCCGAACGGCTCGTCGAGCAGCAGCACGCCCGGGTTGCGGGCCAGCGCCCGGGCGAGCGAGGCGCGCTGCGCCATGCCGCCGGAGACCTCGCGCGGCCGGTGACCGGCGAACTCGGCGAGCCCGACGAGTCCGAGCAGGCGCGCGACCTGCTCGCGAGCCGTGTCGCGCGGGGTGCCCCGCGGCAGGCCGATGGCGACGTTCCTCGCGATCGAGCGCCACGGCAGCAGTCGCGGTTCCTGGAACCCCACACCGGTGCGCCGGTCGTACGGGGCGACCGTCGTCTCGGCGATGGCCACCTCGCCGCTCGTCGGGCGGTCGAGACCCCCGGCGATGCGCAGGAGGGTCGACTTGCCGCATCCGCTCGGCCCGAGGATGGCGAGGATCTCGCCGGCGGCGACCTCGAGCGTGATGTCGCGCAGCACGGGCCGGGCCGCGTCACCAGCTCCGAAGGCGCGGCCGACGCCGCGGAACGCGATGGGCGCGGCGGCGGTCGCGTCGGCACGCGCGGCCGTGCGCACGGTCGGCTGTCGGCCGGTCACGGATGTCGCCGTCATCGATGCTCCTCGCGGGGCGTGCAGGGGGTGGGGTGACCCCGACGCTACCCACGGGCCGTCGATGTGTCAGCCGGGCTCGACCCGCGACGTAACACGCGCCGACGCACGGCGTAACACGCGGACGGCGCCGGACCGGCGCACGACCCGCGCCGCGGATTCAGAGCCGCTTGTGCTTGTGCACCGCCGCGGTCTCGTATCCGAGCTCGTCGTAGAGGCGGATCGCGGGCTCGTTGTAGGCGAAGACGTTGAGGCGCATCTCGGTGGCCCCCTGCGAGCGCGCGAGGTCCTCGGCGAGGATCATGGCGGCCCGGCCGATGCCCCGGCGTCGATACGCCTCGTGCACCGCGACATCCCAGATCCACCAGCTCCCGGCGTCGGGTGACGGGCCGACCCAGAGCCAGCCGGCGTCCTCATCGTCGACGAGGATCGTGAAGAGGAAGTGGCCCTCGACGGCTCGCCCCTCGGGGAAGAACTGGTCCTGCGAGGCCTGCCGTGCGGCCGCCGCCTGCTCGGGGGAATCGCCGGCCGCCACTCGGGCCCGCTCGTAGGCGCCCATCGCCACGGGAAGCCACCGCGCGGTCTCGTCGTCGGACTTGGGAACGAGTCGGATGTCGGGGGTCGCCATCCGCCCATGTTCCCATGCCACCCCGGCGCTCGACGCATCGGCGATCGCACCCGACCGAGTGCGCGAGGATTGACCCATGGCGAGAACGGTGCAGGGCGCGAACCTGCTCATCACGGGTGCGGCCGGCGGCATGGGACGCATGTACGCGGAACGGGCCGTGGCGGAAGGCGCGGCATCCGTCATCCTCTGGGACCGCGACGCCCCCGCACTCGCGCGCACCGCCGACGAGCTCGGCCGGACCGCACGCGGCGAGACCAGGGTGCACTCGTTCGTCGTCGACGTCGCCGACCTCGGCGCCATCGCGAAGACCGCCCAGCGCGTGCGCAAGGAGCTCGGCAATCCCGACATCCTCATCAACAACGCCGGCATCGTGCGGGGCAACCGCTACTTCTGGGAGACCGACAACGGCGAGGACACGCGTGCGACGATGCACGTCAACGCGCTCGCGCCCATGTACGTCACCAGGGAGTTCCTGCCCGGCATGATCGCCGCCGCCTACCGCCCGGCCCGCATCGTGAACATCGCGTCGGCGGCCGGCACCCTCGCGAACCCCCGCATGGCGGTCTATGCCGCCTCGAAGGCCGCGCACATCGGCTGGAGCGAGTCGCTGCGGCTCGAACTCGAGCAGGCCGACCACACCAACGTGAAGGTGCTCACGGTCACGCCGAGCTACATCTCGACGGGCATGTTCCACGGCGTTCGCGCGCCCGCGCTCACGCCCATCCTCGAGCCCGAGTACGTGGTCGACCGGGTCTGGCGTGCGATGCTCGCCGGGCGGCCGCTGCTCGAGCTGCCGTGGAGCGTGGGCGTCTCGCGTGCGTTGCGCGGCATCCTGCCCACGCGCGTGTTCGACCGCGTGGTCGGGCAGGGCTTCGGCGTGTACCGCTCGATGGAGCGTCACACGGGCCGACGCGGAACGGCCGCAGGCTAGAGGTCGCGCTCGCCGAGCCAGTCGAGGAGCACGTGCGTGAACTCTCGTGACCGCTCGACGCTCACGAGGTGCGCCGCCTCGCGGAGACGGAACCCCGTCGCGTCGGGCAGTGCGTCGAGGAGGTAATCGTACTGCGCGCGCGTGGCGCTGAGGTCGTAGTCGCCGACGACGACGAGGGCCGGAACGCGGATGTCGCCGAGCCGGTCGTAGGCGGGCGGATCGAGCGGCGCGGGGCGGGCCGGGTGGTCGGCGTGGACGGCGTTGGGTGCGTTCAGCTCGCGGGCCAGCGCCACGAACCCGGGATCCAGGTCGCTCTCGAGCCGCAGGGGACCGGCGGCCCACAGCGCGGTCTCCAAGCGCATCAGGAGCGCGGTGTCGGATGCCCCGATGGCCGCGTCGAGCTCGTCGATGCGGCGGTGCTCCTCGCTCGTGAGCTCGGCCTCGGGGAACCCGCTGGGGCCGCCGCCCACGAGGACGAGGCCCGCGACGCGCTCGGGCGTCTCGAGCGCGAGGTCGAGCGCGATGGTGCCGCCGCGGCCCGCGCCGACGACCGTGGCCCGCTCGACCCCGAGGTGGTCGAGCACCGCGCGCACGTCATCGCGGTCGGAGTACGGCACGTCGTCGGAGGTCGTGGCGCCCGACCCGCGCGGGTCCATGCGCACGACGAAGTGGCCGCCGGCGAGCTCGGGCACCTGCGGGTCCCACATGCGCATGGTGGCGACGCCCGTCGGCAGCAACAGCACGGCGGGGGCGGACGCGCGGCCATCGGTCTCGAAGGAGAGCTCGGCTCCAGGCACCGTCAGTCGAGGCATGCTTCGAGACTACGCAACCCCGAAGCACGGCGAGGCGACGGCCATCAGTCGTCGCCCTTGCCGTTGTTGTTGCCCTTGCCCTTGTTGCCGCTGTTCCCCGGTGCGTCGTCCCCGCCGTCGCCGCCATCGGCGGGCGCGGGCTCTGGCTCGGGCTCGGGGACGGGTGTCGTCGCGACCTCTGCGGCCTCGAGGTCGGCACGTACAAGCTCGAGGGCGGCGCGGATGCGCTGTTCGCGCTCGGCGTCGACGCGTCCGGCCTGGACCGCGGCGACGAGGTCGCGCTCGAGCAGGGCGAGCTCGGCCAGCGCGCCGGCGTAATCGCCCTGCGCCGAGCGTTCGGCGACCTGCACGACCGACGTGCGCAGTGCCGCCGTCGTGGCCTCGGCCGACGTGCCGCAACCTGAGAGCCCGATCGTCAGCGCGACGCCGAGCACCGCAGCGGGCAACAGCACACGTCGGCCGCGGCGGGGAATGCGGCGGGTCATTCGGTGACCGCCTCCTCGAGCTCCTCGAGGTGCACCCCGAGCTCCCCGGGAACCGCGGGCAGCGGCTCCGGAGTGGTCTCGGCCGCCGGCTGCGCCGACAACGCCGAGCCGATGACCAGCGCGACGACCGTCGCGATCACGGCGAGCAGGCCGACCACGATCGCGGGCCTCACCCAGCGGCGCGGCTGCTCGTCGGCCCGCGCGGCGCGCCGGGTGCGCGGCTCGGGCGCCTTCGCCGGTGTTGCCGCCGCGGGCACTCCGAAGAACGAGCGGTCGGGAACCGGAAGGATGCGGGTGGCGGCCGTGGCGTCATCAGCGTCGCCCGCGGCCGGGACGATCGTGCCGACGCCCGGGGCGGTCGTGCCGACGGCCTGGGTGGCGGTGCCGATGACGTCGCCGAACGCCACGGTCGGCGCCGTGGGCGGAG
Organism: Agromyces sp. NSFZ; assembly: GCF_056156205.1. Lineage (NCBI taxonomy): Bacteria > Bacillati > Actinomycetota > Actinomycetes > Micrococcales > Microbacteriaceae > Agromyces > Agromyces sp. NSFZ. The sequence goes on along the minus strand of NZ_CM149585.1, from coordinate 3,975,716 downwards.
CGGCGGGCGTGGGCGACACGTCGAGCGAGGCTGCGGCCACCGCGACGTCGAGCGCGCTCGGCCGGTCGCCGGGCTCCCGCGACGTCATGGCTCGGAGCAGGTCCACCCAATCCGGGCCCAGGGCGGCGGGGATCTCGGGGTCCCGCACGAGCCTGGCGCTCGCCGCCTCGACCGCCGGACCGGGGAAGGCGGTCTCGCCGGTCCGGGCCTCGAGCGCCAGGAGGCCGAGCGAGTACACGTCGGCCGGGGGCCCGGGAGCCACGCCGGAGACCTGCTCGGGACTGAGGTACCCCGGCGTGCCGACGAGGAGTCCGGTGCGCGTGATCCGCGCATCGTCGATGAGGCGGGCGATGCCGAAGTCGGCGAGCTTCGCATTCCACGTGCGGCTCGGCAGATGCGCGGGCTCGAGCAGGACGTTCGCGGGCTTGACGTCGCGGTGCACGATGCCGCGCTCGTGGATGACGTGCAGCGCCTCGGCGAGGTCGCCGAGCATGCCCGCGGCATCCGCGACGCCGAGCGGGCCGAACGTGAGCGCCTGGCGCAGGTCGCGCCCCTCGACGAGCTCCATCACGAGGAACTCGCGGTCGGTGCCCGGGTCCTTCGCCGCGTCGTAGAGCCGTACGAGCGCGCGGTGGGCGAGGCTCGCGAGCAGCGCGGTCTCGGATCGGCGGCGCTCGGCGTCGTCGATGCCCTCAGCGGCCTCGGCGAACACCTTGACCGCCACCTGGCGGCCCAGCGCGAGATCCTCTCCCCGGTACACGCTGGCCATGCCGCCCCGGCCGATGAGGCCGTCGAGGCGATAGCGCTCGCCGAGTGTCGTGCCGACGAACGAGTCGCCGGCGACCCGGTCTGGAGTGGTCGTCACGCTTGAGAGGGTAGTCGCCCCACCTGAATGCCACCCAGCCGGGGGCGGGGGTTGACGGCGCGGGATCGGGGTGAAGCAGCAGTCAGCCGAAGATCATCGGCAGGTCCTCGTCGTCGCCGCCGAGATCGAGGTCGACGAGCACCGGCACGTGGTCGGACGGGGCCTGGCCCTTGCGCTCGTTGCGATGGATCGAGGCATCCGTCACCGCATCGGCGAACGCGCGGGAGCCGAGGATGAAGTCGATGCGCATGCCCTCGTTGCGGGGGAACCGCAGCTGCTTGTAGTCCCAGTACGTGTATCCCTCGGGCACCCGCGGGCGCACGACATCCGTCACGCCCGCCGACTCGAGCGCGAAGAACGCCTGCCGTTCGGCCGGCGACACGTGCGTGGAGATACCCTCGACGACCGCCGGGTCGCCGTTGTCCTGGTCGAACGGGGCGATGTTGAAGTCGCCCATGAGGGCGAACGGCGTCTCGGGGTGGGCGGTCGTCTCACCACGCGCGTACTCGGCGAGCGCGGCGAGCCAGTCGAGCTTGTACGCGTAGTGCGGATCGCCGAGCGCGCGCCCGTTCGGGACGTAGAGGCTCCAGAGCCGCACGCCGTCGATCACCGCCCCGATGGCACGCGCCTCCTGCGGCTGGTCGGGTCCTTCGACGCCCTTCAGGAAGCCCGGCATGTCGGGGAAGCTCGTCTCGACGCCCTCGATGGCCGACCGGCTGGCGATCGCGACCCCGTTCCACTGGTCGAAGCCGTGGATCGCGAGTTCGTAGCCCTGCGATTCGAACACTTCGGCCGGGAACTGCTCGGGCTTGCACTTGATCTCCTGCATCGCGAGCACGTCGACGTCTTCGCGCACCATCCAGTCGACGACACGGTCGACGCGGGTGCGGATCGAATTGACGTTCCAAGTGGCGATGCGCATGGATCACAGCGTATGGCAGGCCGGCGACGCGGTCCGTGGGAGGGTGTGTCGGTCGACTCCGCTAGCGGCCGGTGCTCGACGGCTCGTCGGCGTGGCCGGCCACCTGCTCATCCCCCGATGCCGAGTCCGCACCGCGGTCGGATCCACCGCCGTCGAGGCCGGCGAGATGCAGTCGTGGCAGCACGAACCAGAGGCCGATGAGCACGATCGCGCCGAGGACGAGCACGATGAGCCCCGCAGCACGGCCGAGGGCGAGATCGAACACGAGGCTCGTGACGCCGACGAGCAGCAGTGCGACCACCACGAGGTTCGCGATCAGCAGCCGATCGCCGGTGCGCACGACCCGCTCCTTCGCCTGGCGTCGGAACAGGGCCCGGTGCAGGGTCACGGGCGCAAGGCCGACGACCGTCGCGAGTCCCGCGAGGACGACGAGGATCAGGTAGAGGCCGAGCTGGTAGCCGTCGAGCTCGACGAATCGCGGCTGGAAGGCCACCGCGAGCAGGAAGCCGCCGATGAGCTGCGTGCCCGTGAGCGAGACCCGGAGCTCCTGCAGAATGTCGTTCCAGTTGCGGTCGCTGCGTTCGTCGGGGGTCTCGCGGCGGCCGCCCGTGGGTCCGTCGTGGTGGGCGGCTTCGGCGTGGCGGGGCGCGTTCATGCCCGATGGTAGGCACGCGACGGCGCGCCGATTCAAGCCCTTGCGCGGCGAGGCCGGTCTCGCCTAGCGGCCGTTCTCGCCTAGAGCGTCGTGCCGGGAACACCCGAGATGGTGAGTGCGGCCCCCGCGATGAACACCCCGATGACGAGCACCGTGCCGACGAGCGGGATCCAGAACGCGATGCGCTTCAGCACGAGCACGACGACGGCCGCGATGAGCGCGAGCATGCCGACGGCGAGGGGGCCGATCATCGCGACGAGCATGCCGGTGCCCATGCGGTCGTAGTCGCACGTGATGCCCGACCCGCACGGGTCTCCCGCGAAGGCGAGGAAGAACGAGAGGAAGAACGCGACGATCGCCGTGCCGACCATGACGACGAGCAGCACGATCGTGAGCACGAGGTCCCACATGATCACGGGCCGCTTCGTCGGGGCGGATGTCTCGATCATGTGCGTTCCCCCGCTCACCGCTGCCGCCCGATCGGGCGCGCCATGCCGAATTCTCGCAGCGGGCCGCGCCATGCTGCAAGGATCGACTGAGGACCAGGGAGGGCGGGCGTGGCCGTGAAGTTCAGCATCGAGGGTGTGGAGGGGCTGCCCGAGGTCGAGCCGGGCGACGACCTGGCCGCGCTCATCGTCGGCGCCGTCGACCTCGCCGACGGCGACATCCTGGTCGTCACCTCGAAGATCGTGTCGAAGTCCGAGGGGCGCATCGTGCAGGCCGACGACCGGGAGGCCGCGATCGCCGCCGAGACCGTCCGCGTCGTCGCGACGCGCCGGCACGAAGGCGGAGTCACCCGGATCGTCGAGAACCGGCAGGGCATCGTCGGGGCGGCCGCCGGCGTCGACGCGTCGAACGCACCAGACGGCACCGTCCTGCTGCTGCCGCTGGAGCCGGATGCCTCCGCCCGAGCGCTCGCCACCGGCATCCGCGCCCTCACCGGCGCCGCCGTCGGCGTCATCCTCTCGGACACCCTCGGCCGGCCGTGGCGCGAGGGCCAGACCGACATCGCGATCGGGGCCGCCGGCGTGCACGTGTTCGACGACCTGCGCGGTGGGACGGATGCCTCGGGCAAGCCCCTCGTCGTCACGATGCCGTGCGTCGCCGATGAGATCGCGGGCGCCGCCGAGCTCGTGAAGGGCAAGTCCGCGGGCGTGCCGGTCGCGGTCGTGCGTGGACTCGGCCGGTACGTCGGCGACCTCGACCTGCCCGGCGCCCGCAGCATCCAGCGACCCGCCGAACGCGACCTGTTCCGCGTCGGCGCCGACGAGGCATACAACGACGGCTACCGCGACGGCTTCGACGAGGCACAGGCCGAGGGCCAGGGCGCCGAGGCCTGAACCTCCGGCAGGATGGAGGGGTGCCCGCACACATCGGCTATGCCGCCATGCTCGAGCGATTCCCGCCCGCCGAGGCGGTGGCGCTCGCCGCGCTCGCCGAGTCGCACGGCTTCACGGGCGTCATGGCGACCGACCATTTCCAGCCGTGGGTACCCGCGCAGGGCGAATCCTCGTTCGTGTGGAGCGTGCTCGCCGCCATCGGCGAGCGCACCACGGGCGACCTCGGCCCCGGCGTCACGACCCCCACGTTCCGGATGCATCCGGCCGTCGTCGCCCAGGCGAGCGCGACGCTCGGCGCCCTCTACCCCGGGCGGCACTGGCTCGGCATCGGCTCGGGCGAGGCGCTCAACGAGCACGTCGTCGGCCAGTACTGGCCCGAGGCGCACGAGCGCATCAACCGCATGTTCGAGGCCGTCGACGTCATCCGCAAGCTGTTCGCCGGATCGATCGCGGGGCGCGACGTCCGGCACGCCGGCCCGCACTTCCGGCTCGAGTCCACACGCCTGTGGACGATGCCCGCCGTGGCACCAGAGATCCTCGTCGCGGCATCCGGCCCCGTGACCGCCCGTCGGGCCGGACGCAGTGTCGACGGGTTCATCACCCTCGGCGGACCCACGGATCGGCTCGCGCCGCTCATCACGCGCTTCGGCGAGGGCGCCCGCGAGGCCGGGCGCGACCCGGCGACCATGCCGAAGGTCGTGCAGCTGCACCTGTCATGGGCGGCGACCGACGAGGAGGCCATGCGCAACGCACTGCGCGAGTGGCCCAACGGGGGGATGCGCTTCCCGCGAAGCGACATCCGCTCGCCGTACGAGTTCGACCAGCTCGCCCGCACCGTGCGGCCCGAGGACTTCGTGGGCCGCATGGTCGTCTCGGCCGATCCCGACGTGCACCGCGCCGACATCCAGCGCCACCTCGACCTCGGCTTCGACCGCGTCTACCTGCACAACGTCGGCCGTAACCAGGCGGAGTTCCTCGAGGTGTTCGGCCGCGACGTGCTGCCGGGGCTCCACCCATGAGCGGTCGTGGCGGGCGGATGACTCGTGTCGATGCCATCCGCACCGCCCGGGTCGCCGACCGGTGCAGACGGCATCGACTCGTGAGGCGGCGGCCATGAGCTGGACGGTCGTGATCCCGGTGAAGTCGCCCGCCGCGGGGAAGTCGCGGCTGGTTCCGGGGGTGACGGATGCCGCGCGCGCGGCGCTGGCCCGTGCGTTCGCGCTCGACACCATCGCGGCGGCGCTCGCGGCGCGTGCGGTCCAACGCGTGATCGTCGTGGGCGACGACCCCGATCTCGCCGACGGCGCTGAGTTCCTGGCCGAGCCGACGGAGGGCGAGCGCGGGCTGCTGCCGGCGATCCGGCACGCGCTCCGCTCCCTGAGCTCGTCGAAGGGTGGGGAGGCTGTCGGGGGTTCCCTTCGACAGGCTCAGGGATCGGATGTGGCGGTCGCCGTGCTCCTGGGCGACCTGCCGGCGCTCACCCCGGACGAGCTCGACACCGCCCTCGACGCGGCGGCGCGGCATCCGCTCGCCTTCGTCCGCGACGCCGACGGCACGGGCACGACCCTCGCGACCGCCGCGGCCGGCGTCGCGTTCGACCCGCAGTTCGGGCCGGGATCGGCGGCGCGGCACGCCGCGGCCGGGTTCGTGGAGCTCGAGGCATCCGGAACCCCCGGACTCACCAGGGACGTCGACACCGTCGACGGCCTCGAAACCGTGCTGCACCATGGAGTCGGCGACCACACCGCCGATGTCGTGGCGCACCTCGCCCATCGGAAGGGAATTGCATGACGCTCACATTCGGGTACAAGGCTTCGGCGGAGCAGTTCGATCCGCGGGAGCTCGTCGAGATCGCGGTCGCGGCCGAGGGGCATGGGATGGAGTCGGTGTGGGCGAGTGATCATTTCCAGCCGTGGCGGCACACGGGTGGGCATGCGCCGTTCTCGTTGACGTGGATGGCGGCGGTGGGTGAGCGCACCTCGACGGTGCGGATCGGGACGAGTGTGATGACGCCGACGTTCCGGTACAACCCGGCGGTGCTGGCGCAGGCGTTCGCGTCGCTCGGGGTGTTGTACCCGGGGCGGGTGATCGCGGGGTTCGGCACGGGTGAGGCGTTGAACGAGATCGCGACCGGGTTCCGGGGTGCGGGCGAGCAGGACTGGCCGGAGTTCCGGGAGCGGTTCGCGCGGCTGCGGGAGGCGGTGCGGCTGATGCGGGCGCTGTGGACCGGTGATGACCAGGTGTCGTTCGAGGGGGAGTTCTACTCGACGCATGACGCGTCGATCTACGACCGGCCGGAGGTGCCGGTGCCGGTCTACATCGCGGCGGGCGGGCCGACGGTCGCGAAGTACGCCGGCCGGGCCGGGGACGGGTTCATCTGCACGTCGGGCAAGGGCCCGGAACTGTACGTCGATCAGTTGATTCCCGCGGTGAAGGAGGGCGCCGCCGCGGGTGGTCGTGAGTATGACGGGTTGGATCGGATGATCGAGATCAAGCTGTCGTACGAGGAGACCGAGGACGCGGCGTTGCAGAACACCCGGTTCTGGTCGCCGTTGTCGTTGTCGAAGGAGCAGAAGCACGACATCACCGACCCGGTCGAGATGGAGCGGGCCGCGGACGCGTTGCCGATCGAGCAGATCGCGAAGCGGTGGATCGTGGGTTCGGACCCCGACCAGGTGGTGGAGCAGATCGGCCGGTACGTGGACTGGGGCTTCAACCACCTCGTGTTCCACGCCCCCGGGCACGACCAGCGCCGCTTCCTGGACCTGTTCGAACGCGACCTCGCACCCCGGCTGCGCGCGCGCTGACGCGGCTACTCGGCCGGGTCGACCACCAGCCCGGTTCCGCCGCCGCGGCGAACCGGCTCGGCCGCGGCGGTCATCAGGCCGTCGGCGTCGACCTCGATGGCTGCGGCCGCGCCGATCTCGCCGGTCTCGGTGAGCCCCTGGCCGTACGGCAGGAGGTCGTCCCGGTACTCGGAGATGAACGCGGCCTCGGCGAGCGTCGCGGTCGTGTTGCGCTGGGTGGCCCGCGGTGCGGCGACCGCCTCTGGCATGGTCATGCCGAGGTCGATGCGGTTCACGAGGATCTGCACCACGGTCGTGATGATCGTCGAGCCGCCGGGCGAACCGACCACGTAGCGCACCTCGCCGTCGTCGAGCACGATCGTCGGCGACATCGAGGAGCGCGGCCGCTTGCCCGGCTCGACGATGTTCGGGTCATCCGGGTTCGGCACGAAGTTGAAGTCGGTCAGCTCGTTGTTGAGCAGGAACCCCCGGTCGGGCACGGTCATGCCCGAGCCGCCGGTCTGCTCGATGGTGAGCGTGTAGGCGACGGCGTTGCCCCACTGGTCCACCACCGAGAGGTGCGTGGTCGACGGTCCCTCGAGGTCGGCGGGGTCGGATGCCGCAGCCGCGACGCATCCGGTCGCGCTGAGGTCACCCGCGGCGACGGGCCGCGGTGACGCCTGCCCGGGGTCGATCTCGCACGCCCTGGCGTCGGCGAACTCCTGGCTGAGGAGCGTCTCGGTCGGCACGTCCACGAACGCGGGGTCGCCGACGTAGGCGTTGCGGTCGGCGAACGCGTGTGCGGTCGCCTCGAAGTAGAGGTGAAGCGTCTGGCCCGCGTCATCCGCCGGCAGCTCGAAGTTCTCGAGGATGTTCAGCGACTCGCCCACCGTCGTGCCGCCCGAGGACGACGGTGCCATGCCGTAGACGTCGAGCCCGCGGTACTCGATGTGCGTCGGGTCCTGGAAGAGCACCTCGTAGCCCGCGATGTCGTCGGCGGTCATGAATCCCGGGTAGGCCGGCAGCGTCGCGTCGTCGGTCGTGATCGGGTCCTGCACGAGCGCCGCGATCTCGTCGGCGATCGCGCCCTCGTAGAAGGCATCCGTGCCGCGCAGCGCGATCTCGCGGAGCGTCTTGGCCAGGTCGGGGTTCGTGAAGGTCGAGCCGACCTCGGGCAGCTCGCCATCGGGGAGGAACAGCTCGGCGGTGGCCGGGAACTGCGCGAACCGCGCCTGGTTGGCCGCCGTCTGCGCGACGAAGGTCTCGTCCACCGTGAATCCGCGGGTCGCGAGGAGGATGGCCGGCTTCAGCATCTCCTTCAGCGACTCCGTGCCGAACTCGTCGAGCGCGGCCTCCCAGGTCGCGAGCGTTCCGGGTACGCCGACCGAGAGGCCCGACGACACCGCCGACGCGAACGAGTACGGGCTGCCGGTCGCGGGGTCGATGAACGCGTCGCTCTCCATGCCGGCGGGCGCGGTCTCGCGCCCGTCGATCGTGGTGACCTCGCCCGTCGCGGCGTCGAAGTAGACGAAGTACCCGCCGCCGCCGATGCCCGCGCTGTAGGGCTCGGTGACGCCCAGCGCCGCAGCCGTCGCGACCGCGGCATCCGCGGCGTTGCCGCCCTTGCGGAGCACCTCGAGACCGGCTGCGCTGGCCTCCGCGTCGACCGAGGACACGGCCCCGCCGTAGCCCGTCGAGGTCGATGGCGCCGGCGGTGTCGGACGCCCGGCCGCGACCGCCGTTGCCGACCCCGGTGCGGCAGTGGGCAGCGCCGCGGCGGGTGCGCCCACGGCGGCGGCCGCGACGGACATCGTGGCGGCCAGTGCGATGCCGACCCGGCGAAGGGCGGAGCGGCGGCGGACGACGTTGACCATGAGAACCCCCCGAATTGGGTACAGCACGATGCCGCTCACCCTAGCGCCGCCGCCGGTCCGGAGGCAATGGCCGCGGACGCCGCGCCTCGCATTGCCTCGCGTCCCGAGCGCGTGCAGATCCGTCGAACGCAACTGCGTCCGCGTACGCGCTGGTCGGATCTGCACGCGCTCGCCGATCCTGAATGTTCGCCTCGTTTCGGGGCCGGATGCCGCGGCGCGGCGTAGCCTGATGGCATGCGCGCCCGCAGCTCCGAGGCGTCCCGCCGGTTCACTCGCTGGATCCCCGCCATCGCCGCGCCGATCGTCATCGGCGTCGGCGTGGTGCTCGTGCCGATGCAGGCGAACGCCGCGGTCGACCTGCCCGACCTGACCCCCGCCGGGCTCCTCGAGTTCGCCGCGTCGAGCGAGGTCGAGGCCCTCTCGGGCACGATCGAGCAGACGTCCGAGCTCGGGATCCCCGACCTCTCCGGCCTCAGCGGCACGATGGGTGGCGGCGCCGCCGACGCCGGCGGCGATGGTGACGAGCCCTCCGGCGGCGGCGGCGAAGCGTCCGCGTCAGCGTCCGCGACCGACCTCGACGACCTCGTCTCGCTCGCCACCGGAACGCACACGGCGCGGGTCTACGTCGACGGCGACGACGCGCGCCTGCAGGTGCTCGACCGTCTCGCTGAGCGCGACGTCTACGCGAGCGAGGAGGGCGTCTGGGTGTACGACTCCCGCGAGCAGGCGGCGACCCACGTGACGGTCGACGAGGCCTCGTTCGACGCGCTCGAGCGGGAGCTCGAGCCCGCCTACGGCGCCGATGCCGAGGCGCGCGCCGACGAGTTGCGCGAGCAGTACGAGGCCGAGGCCGGTGAGCCGGTGCCGACGCCCGAGGAGTTCCTCGACCAGGCGCTCGCGAAGCTCGACGAGTCCACCGAGGTCTCGGTCGGCACCGACGCCCGCGTGGCCGGCCGCGAGGTGTACGAACTCGTGCTCGCACCCCGTGACGCCGAGACGCTCGTCGGCGAGATCGCGGTCGCGATCGACGGTGAGAACGGCGCGGCGCTCGCGGCATCCGTCACCGCCCGCGGTGCGACCGAGCCGGCCTTCAGCGTCGCCTTCACCGACGTCACGTTCGAGGCCCCCGACGCCTCGGTGTTCGAGTTCACGCCGCCCGAGGGCACCGAGGTCACCGAGCACGTCGTGACGGCGCCGACGCTCGCCGAGCTCGAGCAGCGCAGGGCCGAGGCGGAGGCCGAAGCGGACACGACCGGTGCGCGGATGCCGCAGCCGGTCGTGCACGGCGAGGGCTGGACGACCGTGGTCGAACTGACCGGCGGCGAGGGAGCCGCCGCAGGCCTCGACCCTGAGGCATCCGCCATGCTCGACACGCTCACGCAGCGCGTCGACGGCGGACGCGTGCTCTCGACCTCGCTGCTGAACGTGCTGCTCACCGATGACGGACGCGTGCTCGCGGGCGCCGTCACCGTGGAGCACCTCGTCGACGTCGCCGCTCGCTGACGGGCGCCGCGGTGGCCGACCTCGCGATCGAGACGCACGACCTCACCAAGCGCTTCCGTTCCCAGCTCGCCGTCGACGGGCTCGCCCTCGCGGTGCCGCGCGGATCGGTGTTCGGATTCCTCGGCCCCAACGGCTCGGGCAAGACGACGACGATCCGGATGCTGCTCGGCCTCGTCGCGGCGACGGCGGGCGACGCACGAGTGCTCGGCGTCGAGATGCCGCGGCACGTCGACACCGTGCTGCCACGCGTCGGGGCGCTCGTGGAGGGGCCGGCGTTCTCGCCGTACCTGTCGGGCGAGGCGAACCTGCGCCGCTTCGACGCCGCCGATCGCCGGGCGCCGCGCCGCACGCGTGCGGCGCGCGTCGCCGAGGCACTCGATCGGGTCGGGCTGTCGCACGCCGCCCGCAAGAAGGTGCATGCCTACTCGCTCGGCATGAAGCAGCGACTCGGGCTCGCGAACGCGCTGCTCCGGCCGCGCGAGCTGCTCGTGCTCGACGAGCCGACGAACGGCCTCGACCCGCAGGGCACGCGCGAGGTGCGCGCGCTCATCCGCTCGTTCGCCGACGACGGCACGACCGTGTTCGTGTCGAGCCACCTGCTCGCCGAGGTCGAACAGGTGTGCACGCATGTTGGGGTCATGAGCGCGGGACGGCTCGTGGCACAGGGCACGCTCGACGAGTTCCGCGCCGAGGGCGAGACGCGCGTGCTCGTGCGCACGCCCGACATCGCGCGTGCACGGGGGGTGCTGGTGGGGCTCGGGCTGGAGGTGGAGCCCGAGAGCACGGATGCCCCGGCCGACGCCGCCGTGACCGCGCGTCTCGGGGCGACGGCGCCCGAGCGCGTCGTCGCGGCCCTCGTCGCGGCCGACGTGCGCGTGCGGGGGTTCGAGACGGTGCACGCGAACCTCGAGCAGCGCTTCGTGGAGCTCACCGGTGAGGGGTTCGACGTTGTCCAGTGACCTCCTCGGCTCGGAGCTGCTGACCCTCTTCCGGCGTCGTCGCACGTGGGCGATGCTCGCCGCCCTCGCGCTCATCCCCATCCTCATCGCCGTGGCGATCCGCATCTCGGGCGGATCTTCGCCCGGGCGCGGCCCGGCGTTCCTCGACCAGGTCGCCAGCAACGGGCTCTTCGTGGGCGTGACCGCCATGACCGTGGCGATCCCGCTCTTCCTCCCGCTCACGATCGGCGTCGTGGCGGGCGACTCCATCGCCGGAGAGGCCAGTCACGGCACGCTGCGGTACCTGCTCATCGCGCCGGCGGGACGCATCCGACTGCTCGTCGTGAAGTACGCCGCCGCCGCCGCGTTCTGTGCGGCCGCGACCCTCACCGTGGTCGTCGTCGGCACGCTGATCGGGTGGGCGCTCTTCCCCGTCGGTCCGGTCACGCTCCTCTCCGGGGCGACCGTCAGCGTCGGCGAGGCGCTCCTGCGGTTCCTCGCGATCGCCGGCTACGTCACGGTGTCGCTCCTCGGCATGTCGGCCATCGGCCTGTTCCTCTCCACGCTCACCACCGTGCCGGTCGGCGCCATGGCGGCCACGGCGATCCTCGCGGTCGTGTCGCAGATCATGGGTGCGCTGCCGCAGCTGGAATGGCTGCACCCCTGGCTCTTCACCGAGCACTGGCTCGGGTTCGGCGACCTCCTGCGCGATCCCGTCGTCTGGGACTCGTTCGCCGACAACGCGCTGCTGCAGGCCGGCTACGTCGCGGTCTTCGGGGCGCTCGCGGTGGGCCGGTTCCTCACGAAGGACGTGCTGTCCTGAAGGCCAGGAGCGCCGACCCGTGATCGCCGTCGAGCCGTCGGCTCACCTCGAACCGCGGCGACGCGGCGACGGATGCCTCGACCAGGTCGAGATGGCCGTGGTCCATGCCCGGAGCCGGTCCGTCGCCGTAGGCGATGAGCACGCGCCCGCCCGGCGGGAGCACGCGCGCGAGCGCATCGAGTTCGGCCGCGGCATCCGAGGTCCAGAAGACGTTGATGTTCACGGCGATGGCCGCGTCGAGCGGGCCGACCTCGGGGTCGAGTCCCGCGAGGTCGGAGACCCGCAGGTCGACGAGGCCGTCGGCGACGGCCTGCGGTACGCGCCCCCGGATGCGCTCGACCGCCTTCGCCGAGCGGTCGATCGCGACCACGGCCGGGCGGGCCGGGACCGCGGCATCCCGCCGTTCGACGGATGCATCCCGTCGTGCGACGTGCTCGAGCAACAGCCCGACCGACGCACCCGTGCCCGAGCCGATGTCCAGCACGCGCTCGCCCGGCCGCGGCGCAAGGTGCTCGACCGCCCAGCGGACGCGCTCGGGGACGGCTCGTGCGGCCGTCACGCCGACGGCGCCTCGACCGGCGCTCCTGCACGTTCGCCGACGCTCGGCGGCAATCGGCACAGGTCGTAGAAGTACCGGGTCGGCGCGGACTCGTCGGTCGCATCGACGATCACGTTGACGGAACCGTGCGGCAGTTCGTCGCCCGCGAGCACCCACACCGAGAAGTGCCAGATGCCGCGTACCGAGAGGTTGAGGAGCCGACGCCCGTCGACGACGAGCACGGTGTCGGGGTCGGTCGCGCCCGTGAGCGTGCCGGCCCGGAACGGCTCGACCGTGTCGTGTCGCAGCGTCGCCTCGTCGACGTCGCCGAGCGACACGCGCCGCGTCGGCTGGCTGCGACCGGCGAGCACGGCGGCGAGGTCGTCGGCGAAGCGGGCGGCGCGTTCGCCGGTCTCGCTCTCGACGGCGAGCAGTCGGCGGGCTCGGGGGGAGTTGTGCAGGAACTCGTCGGCGATCGAGTCGAGCAGGGTCCGGCGTGCTTCGGTCGGCTCGTCCATGCCGCATAGGCTACGCCGGGGCCGCGCCCGCCGCGATGGTCGTGGCCGCACCCGCGGCATCGTGGGCGTCGGCGTGCGGCATCGGGCCGCGGGCGACCTCCGAGAAGGCGATCAGGGGCCGTCGGGTGACCGGATGCTCCAGCACCGATGCCTCGACGCCCCACACGCGCCGGATCAGCTCGGGCGTGAGCACCTGTCCCGGCTCGCCCGCGGCGACGACCCGTCCGTCGGCGAGCACGATGACGTGGTCGGCGTACCCGGCGGCGAGCGAGAGGTCGTGCAGCGCGGCGAGCACCGTGAGCCCGCCGTGCGCGAGCTCGCGCAGGAGGCCGAGCATCGTGAGCTGGGCGTGCACGTCGAGGTGGTTGGTGGGCTCGTCGAGGAGCAGCAGCTCGGGCTCTTGCGCGAGCGCGCGGGCGAGGTTCACCCGCTGGCGCTCGCCGCCTGAGAGGGTCGCGTACTCGCGGTCGGCGAGCTCGACAAGCGCGGCGTCCTCGAGGCAGCGACGCACGATCGCGTGATCGAGTTCGCCGGGGCCCGCGAACGCACCGACGTACGGGGTGCGCCCGAGCGCGACGACCTCGGCGACGCGGAGGCCGGGGGCATCCGTCACCTCCTGTTCGGCGAGGGCGACGACGCGGGCGCGCTCGCGTCGACGGAGGGCCGCGAGGTCGCGCTCGCCGAGACGTGCGGCGCCGGCATCCGCCCGCTCGACGCCGGCGATGAGGTGGAGCAGCGTCGACTTGCCGGCCCCGTTCGGGCCGAGGAGGGCGCCGACCCGGCCGCCCGGCACGGTGCAGTCGACGTCGTCGATGATGAGGCGCCGGCCGCGGGTGAAGCGCACACGGTCGGCCCGGAGGCCGTTGGTGTTGCGGGCATCGGTCATGCGAGCCTCCGGTTCATGCGAGCCTCCGGTTCATGCGAGCCTCCGGTTGCGGAGCATGAGCACCGCGAACACGGGCCCGCCGACGAGGGCGGTGAGGATGCCGACGGGCAGCTCGCGCGGGTCGAAGAGCGTGCGGGCGCCGGTGTCGGCCCACACGAGGAACAGTGCGCCCGCCAGCGCCGAGAGCGGCAGCAGCGAGCGATGCCTGGCTCCGACGAGGAACCGCACGGCGTGCGGGAGGATCAGGCCGACGAACCCGATCGAGCCGCTCACCGCCACGAGGGCACCCGTGAGCAGGGCCGTGCCGGTGAGGAGCAGCGCGCGGCTGCGGCCCACGTGCACGCCGAGCGCCGCCGCCGCGGTGTCGCCGAACGCGAACGCGTCGAGCGTGCGCGCGCTCGCGAGGAGCGGGATGCCGATGACGATCACGGCGCCGCCCGCGATCGCGACCGAGGTCCAATCGGTGCCGGCGAGCGAGCCGAGCAGCCAGTTGAGGATCTCGCGGTAGCTGTCGCCCGTCGCGCTCCAGAAGATGACGAGGCTCGTGATCGCTCCGAACACGGCCGATACGGCGAGCCCCGCGAGCACCGTGCGGGTCGGCGTGAGTGCGCCGGCCGCGTTCGCGAGGGCGAGCGTGGCGACGAGCGCGACGAGCGCTCCGGCGAAGGCCGCGAACGGCAGGAGCAGGCCGACCCCGAGCACGATCACGATGACCGCGCCCACCGACGCGCCCGAGGAGAGGCCGAGCAGGTACGGGTCGGCCAACGGGTTGCGGGTGAGTGCCTGCATGACGGCACCGCAGAGCGCGAGGCCCGCGCCGACCGCCGCGGCGCTGAGCACGCGCGGCATCCGCAGCTCCCACACGATGCCGTCTCGCAGCGGGCTGAGGGTCGGTTCGCCGATGCCGAGGTGCGCGAGCACGCTCGCCCACACGTCGGCGGGGCTGAGGCCCGCGGGTCCGATGGTGACGGCGACGACGACGGATGCCGCGAGCAGCACGCTGAGACCGACGGCCCACGCCGCGACCCGCACGCCTGAGCCCGATGGTCGAGCAGGACGCGCCGCGTCCGTGTCGAGACCCGGCGAGCCATTGCTCGAACGGCTGGCCTCGATACGCGGCTGCGCCGCTACTCGACCAACGGAATCCGACATCAGTTCCCCAGGCTCCCGAGCTGCTCCACGAGCGACGCGACCGCGCCGACGTTGCGCACGCCCGCCTCGGTCGCCGGGAAGTCCACGATCAGGTAGCGCTCCTCCTGCACCGCCGGCAGGGCGGCCGTGGCTGCGTTCTGCTCGAGCAGCGCGATCTTCTGCTCGGCGGTGTTCCACGCGGCATCCACGAGCACGATGACGTCGGGATTCGCGGCGACGATCGCCTCCCAGCTCATCGACGTCCAGGTGTCCTCGACGTCGGCGGCGACGTTCTCGAGGCCCGCGGCATCCATGATCATCTGCGGTGCGCCGATGCCCGCGCCGACGTAGGGCGTGTCGGACCCCGACGAGTACCAGAGCGCGGTGAGTCCGTCGTCGTTCGGCTCGATCGCGTCGAGCTCGGCGCGCTGGTGGGCCACCAGGTCGGCCGCGGCATCCGGAGCGCCGAACAGCTCGCCCGCCTCCTCGAACTCGCGGAAGACCTCGTCGAAGGTCAGCGGGTTCGGCATGTAGCCCTCGGCCTTGCACGCGGCGGGCGCGACGTAGGTGGCGACGCCGAGCTGCCCGAGGGTCTCGCGGTCGCCTGCACCCTCTGCCGAGAGGTTCGACTCCCACCCGGCGAACACGAGGTCGGGCTCTGCGGCGAACGTGACCTCCTGCGAAGGCACCTTGTCGGAGAGCACCTCGAGACCGGATGCCGCGTCGGCGTACGCCGCCGGCACGGGTCCGTCGCTGAACGCGGTGCCGACGATGCGGTCCTCGAGCCCGAGCGCGAGGAGGAGCTCGAGCGTCGAGGACTTGATGGTCACGACGCGCTCGGGGGCGGCGTCGAGGGTCACCTCGGTGCCGCAGTTATCGACGGTGACCGGGTAACCGGACGATACGGTGTCGGCCTCGGCGGCATCGTCGGCACCGATTGTGGCGGTCGACGTGGCCGCACAGCCGGCGAGCAGCAGGGCTGCGGCGGGCAGGGCGAAGAGGGGTGCGGAACGGCGGGGAAGCGGCATGGGGTCTCCGATGGCAGGTGCAAGTGTCGACTCCGACGAGACGTCGGCGACTCGCAGCCCAATGCCGGGCCACACGCATCGATCAGATCCAGATCGAGGGGTCGTTCACCATCGTAGACCCGTCGAGCGGCCGCGAGGACGTCAGGGAACCGTAAGCCCCCGCCGTGGTGCCTGCCGTCGGGCGCGGCTTGACTGCTGGAAGGCCGCCGCACCCGGCGGCGAAGGAGATGAAGAGATATGGCATCCACCCGAATCCGCCTGATGACCGGCGCCCTCACCGCGGGGTTGTTCGCCGTCGGCACCGTGCTCGCGGGAGCATCCGCGGCGAACGCCGAGGGCGTGACCGGCCCCGGCTTCTACGTCGACGGCGTGCAGTACCGCACCGTCGGAACGCCGACGGACTTCACGGTCACCGGCGCGCCCGACAGCACGTTCCAGCCGATCTACGCGTTCCCCGCGGGCACGCAGCCCAACATCACCACGGCAGCCCCGGGTGACGCCGACTACCAGGGCGGTCGCTGGCAGGTGTACTCGGTGAGCCTGCCCAACGGCTACGACGCGGCGCTCGCGTCGGGCGACCTCGACGGCGACGACGTGCTGGACTCCGACGAGGAGCTCTCGGCGGCCGTCACGGCGGGCGACGTCGTCATCGGCGACATCGTGGCGTCGTTCGAGTGCCCCGTGATCCCGGTGCCCGCGTCGAGCTGACGCGTCGGCACCGCCGAGCCGTCCTGAGGGCGCCCTCGTCCGCGAGGGCGCCGTCGGTGCGTCAGCGCATCCGGGCGCCGAGGTCGATGGCCGCGCCCGCGAGTGCGGCCGATGTGTCGAGGTCGCGCATCCAGAGCGGCACGGATGCCGCGACGAGACCCGCCTCCTCGAGCGGCGGGACCGCGGCGGCATCCGTCTCGTCGACGAGCCAGCCGTCGAGGAGGCCTCCCGCCGAACGTGCCCCGTAGTGGCGGGCGACGGCCGCGGCATCCGTCTCGACGCCGATGGCCGTGAGGCACGCGTCGGCCATGCCGCGCACGACCGCGCCGCCGATGATCGGTGAGACGCCGACCACGGGTGCGGGTGTCGCGGCGAGCGCCTCCCGGATGCCCGGCACGGCGACGATCGTGCCGATCGACACCACCGGATTCGACGGGGCGATCAGCACGACGTCGGCGTCGGCGATCGCCTCGACGACGCCGGGGGCGGGGCGGGCCTCGGCGAGGTTGCGCTGCTCGAAGCCGAGTGCTGGGATCGCGGCGCGGTACCGCGTCCACCACTCCTGGAAGTGCAGTTCGACGCGGCCCGCCGCGTCGGGCAGCGACGGATCGATGCGCACATGCGTGTCGACCTCGGTGTCGGTCGCAGGCAGGAGCCGCACCCCGAGCGGCCAGCGGCGCTGCAGTCGCTCGGCCACCTGCGTCGGCGTGGCTCCCTCGCGCAGCCAGGCCGTGCGCGCGAGGTGCGTGCCCAGGTCGAGGTCGCCGAGCGTGAACCACGGCCAGCCCACGCCCCACTCGCGCAACTCGGCGGCGACCCGCTCGGTCTCGCCGGCTCGACCCCAGCCGCGCTCGGTGTCGTTGACTCCCGCGAGCGAGTACAGCAACGAGTCGAAGTCGGGCATGAGCCGCACGCCTGCGAGCCACAGGTCGTCGCCCGTGTTGACGACCACCGTGATGTCGGCGGAGGACGCCTGCCGTTCCTCCGGCCGCCGCCGCGCGCACTCCTCGCGAACGCCGCGCACGAAGCGCGATCCTCCGACTCCGCCGGCGAGCACCGTGATCCGCATCCCGCCAGCCTATGGCGACGTGCCTCTGGCATTCCGCGCGCGAGGGGTACACGATGGAACGCAGGATCCGCACCGGAGCGGGAGGCCACATGAACTCGGCAGCAACCCCGACGCATCGGACCGTCGCCCTCGTGGGTGGGGCAGGTTCGGGCAAGACCACCCTCGCCGAAGCGCTGCTGCATCGCGCCGGCGCCATCACGAGAGCCGGCACGGTCGAACAGGGTTCGACCGTGTGCGATCACGAGCCCGAGGAGGTTGCGCGCGGCACGACCCTCGGGCTCTCGCTCGCCTACCTCGAGTGGACGGCGCCGGACGGCGTGGAGCACACCTTGACGCTCGCGGACACCCCGGGGCATCCCGACTTCGTCGGCGGTGTCGACACCGCACTGTCGGTGGCGGATGTCGCGCTCGTCGTCGTCAGCGCGGTCGACGGCGTCACGGCGGGCACCCGGTTCGTGTGGGCGGCGGCGGAGACGGCCGGGGTGCCGCGCATCGTCGTCATCACCCAGGAGGACAAGGCCCGCGCCGACTTCCACCGCGTGCTCGGGGAGCTTCGTTCGGCATTCGGGGAGCATCTCTGGCCGCTCGAACTGCCGCTCGGCGAGGAGCAGGCGTTCCACGGCGTCGCCGACGTGCTGAGCGAGCAGGCGCTGGAGTACGACGAGTCGGGACGCCATCGAGAAGGCCCGCTGCCGCCGGAGACCGAGGCCGAAGAGCATCGGATGCACCTCGACGTGACTGAGGAGATCGTCTCGCACGACGACGAGCAGCTCGAGGCGTACCTCGAGGGCACGGAGCCGTCGGCCGGCGACCTCGAGCGCACGTTCGCTCGCGAGGTCGCCACCGGCGAGGCGGTCCCCGTGGTGGTGTGCTCGGGCGTGACGGAGACCGGGGTCGACCGCGTCCTCGACCTGCTGTGCGCGCTGGCACCCGCTTCGCTCGACCATGACGGCAGCATCGTCGTGGGCGAGGGGGACGCCGGCACCGAGATCGCCGTCGCGCCGAGCCCCGACGGCGAGGTGCTCGTGCACGTCTTCCGCACGGTCGCCGACCCCTTCGTCGGACAGGTGTCGATGCTCAAGGTGCTCTCAGGCGTGCTTCGGCCGAGCGACCGCCTGCGCAACGCCACCACCGGTGCCGACGAGCGCATCCACGGCCTGTTCCGGCTCCGCGGAGCGGAGCACCTGCCCGCCGATGCTCTGGGTGCCGGGGAGGTGGGTGCGGTCGCCAAGCTCACGGGGTCGCCGTCGCGGTCGCTGCTCTGGACGCGAACCAGCGGCACGGCCCGGCCCGCGCCGGTGCCCCTGCGAGCGCCGGTGTTCGCGGTCAGCCTGGAACCCGCGTCGCAGTCCGACGACGAGAAGCTCTCGGGTGCGCTGGCCCGGCTCGTCGCAGAGGACCCGACGCTCCTCATCGATCGCGCGGGCGGCGCGACCATCCTGCGCGGACTCGGCGACACCCATCTCGCCGTCGCGGTCGAGCGCCTGGCTCGCGTGTTCGGCGTCCATGTGAACACCGGCCCCGCCCCGGTGGCCTACCGCGAGACGATCGCCGGGTCGGCCGACGCCGAGGGCAAGCTCAAGAAGCAGTCGGGAGGCCACGGGCAGTTCGCCGTGGTGCAGCTTCGGGTCTCGCCGCTGCCTCCGGGTCAGGGGTTCGAGTTCGTCGACAAGGTCGTCGGCGGCGCCGTGCCCCGCACGTACATCCCTGCCGTCGAGAAAGGGGCGCGTGATGCGCTCGCCACCGGCGGACCGCAGGGGCATCCGGTGGTCGACGTCCGCGTCGAGCTCTACGACGGCAAGGCGCACTCGGTCGACTCGTCGGAGATGGCCTTCCGCACGGCCGCGTCGATGGGCGTGAAGGCCGCACTCGCCGAGGCCGGCACCGTGCTGCTCGAGCCCGTCTCGACCGTGACGGTCACCGTGCCGTCGGACCTGCAGGGCACGGTGCTCACCGACCTCTCGGGCCGTCGCGGTCGAGTGAGCGCCACGGAGGCGGCCGAGGACGGTCGTGCTCGCGTGGTCGCGAGCGTGCCCGACGCCGAGCTCACCCGGTACGTGCTCGACCTGCGGTCGATGACCGGAGGCCAGGCCGAGCTCGTCATCACGCCCGATCGGTACGCGAAGGCGCCCAGTTCGGTCAGGGCGTGAACCCGCAGACCTGCCCTCAGAATGGCGGCGCCGATCAGTATCAGGAAGTATCATCCCGTATAAGCAGGCACCATAGACGCCGCGATCGAAGGTGATACATGGACGCGTTCGGCTCCAACCCCTTCCGGCCGGGCGCGGGGCGGGTCCCACCTGAGCTCGCGGGCCGCGATGCGATCCTCCGCCAGGTCGGTTCGGTGATGGATCAGGTGGTCGAACAGTCCGAGGGGGATCGCCCCATGATCATCTCGGGCCTTCGGGGCGTCGGCAAGACGGTGCTGCTCAACGAGTTCGTCCGCACCGCGCACGACTCGCGAAGATGGATCGCGGTGAAGCTCGAGGCGGTTGGCGGTGGCAGCCTACGACGGACACTCGCTCAAGCCCTCTACTTGGAGCTGCGAAAGCTCGCCGGCCCCACCGACCAGGTTCGCGAGCGGGTCATGCGACTGCTCAGGGTGTTCCGTTCGTTCCAGTTGAAGGTCGATCCGAGTGGGACGTATTCGTTCGGCTTCGACATCGATGCGATGCCCGGTCGAGCCGACACCGGGGACTTCGAGCGAGACATCCTCGACCTCTTCGAGGAGCTCGGCGCGACCGCGCGGGAGCTCGACCTCGGGGTGCTGGTGGCCGTCGACGAGTTGCAGGATGCCCCGAAGGACGACCTCAACGGGCTCAATGTCGCGCTCCACACCCTCGGCCAGGCGCCTCGACCGGCGCCGATCGTGTTCATCGGAGCCGGTCTCCCATCCCTTCCGGCCGTGCTCGCCGACGCCACGAGCTACGCCGAGCGACTGTACGACTTCCGCAGCTTGGGCCTGCTCAGCGATGCGGAGACCACTGACGCCCTCCGCCGACCTGCAGAGGCGCGCGGTGTCCATTGGGACGAACGGGCGCTCGAGATCGCGCGGTCTGCGATCGGCGGGTACCCGTATTTCGCGCAGGCCTGCGGGAAGCACGTCTGGGACGCTCGGTCGGTCGCCGACCGCATCGATGAGGACGATGCGAGGGTCGGAATCGAATTCGCGCGCGACGAGGTGGACCGGGGCCTGTACCAGTCGCGATGGGACCGTGCGACTCCGGCGCAGCGCGAGATGATGAAGGCCATGGCGGCGGATTCCGGTGAGCCTTCGGCGATCCAGGACCTCGTCTCCCGAACCGGGAAGGCACGCGCGAGCGACCTCTCCGTCTCGAGGAACGAGCTCATCAAGAACGGGCACATCTACGCACCGGACCGCGGATACGTCGCCTTCACGGTGCCCGGGATGGCGGACTTCATCCACCGCAAGCACCTCGATTGACCCTGCGCGTCGAGGCACCCTCAACGCCGCGCACCTCCGGCACGCCACACGCACGCGGCACCGCACCCTCGGCGCACGCGGCACGACGCTCCGGCGGCTTTCCCGGTGCGTTCGCGGCGATGTCGTCCATGCCGCGGCATCCGTCGCCGCCACCTCGAACCGCGCCCTCCCGCCGAGCCTCGGAACCTGCCCCGGATCGACATGCGGTGGCGGGATGAACCACACCCTGCCGTCGGCGACGCGGATGCCCCAGCCCTCGCGATGCACCGAGTGATGACAGAAGCTGCACAGAAGCACGCCGTTCTCGAGGTCGGTCGGGCCGGTGTCGCGTTCCCACCAGGCGATGTGGTGCGCCTCGACGTAGCCGATGTTCTGCCCGCACGAGGCGCAGCCGCCGTCGCGCTCGCCGAGGGCGAGGCGTTGGGCCCTGGTGAAGAGTCGCGCGCTGCGACCGAGGTCGAGCGGCAGGCTGTCGCCGCCGAACACGGCCGGGATCAGCTCGGCATCGGCGGCCATGCGCCGGGCGCTCGCCGCGGAGATGCGTAGGTCGATGCCATCGATGCGGGCATGCCCGAGGCCGGTGAGGAGGGTCTCGAGATCCATCCGAACCACTACGGTCGTGCTCGCGAGCGGCGTGAGGCCACGGTCGCAGCCGAGCGCGTGCCGAGCGAGATCGGCGAGCGCGTCGGCCTGGAGCTGCGGGATCGACCGGTCGTCTCGGATCGGCGGAGCGATGCCGGCGCCGCCGTCGCCCGAGTCGGTGTCGCGGCGCCGGCGCAGCACGTCGCTGACGAGCGCCTCGACGGCCGCCTTGACGGGTGCGGCGCTCACGGGATCGAGCCGGGCATGGAGATGCACCATGCCGTTGCCCTCTTCGCGGATGGTCAGCGACCGCTCGGCTCGGAGCTGCTCCTCGCGCGGCTCGACCCCATCGGCGTCGAGCCGCGCCTCGGCCTCGCGGACCCCTCGCAACACGACCTCGAGCGGCACCTGCGAAGCCAGTTGCACGAGAGCGGCCTCGGCCGCGCCGGCCAGCGCGGGTTCGGCGCGCATCGCGACGCGATCGAGCATGCCCGTGATCGCCGATGCGGCCTCGAGGCTGATGGCGGCCGACTCCAGCGCCGCGCCGACATGCGGATGCCGTGACGGCGACCGTTCGCCGAGGAACGTCGCCCGTTCGGCCGTGGCCGAACCGACCGCGATGAGCTTGGCCGCATCGCCTCGAGACCCGCCCGTGGATGCGGCGATGAGGCGCACGGGATTGTGGAACCCCTGCGCCTTGGCGAGCCCCTGGTCGCCGAATTCGGGCCCGGATCGTCGCGCGACCTCGGCCGCGGCACGGGTGAGCAGCCCGTCGACCTCGCGCCGCAGCCGTGCGAGCTGATCGGTGACCCGAACGAGCCCTGCGTCGCTCATCTGCTCGACCTCCGCCTGCAGACCGCCACGGATCGCGCCCGGTGCCGGCATCGCGCAGGCCCAAGCGTTGCCGAGCGCCGCAAGGCCCCGCTCGAGGGAGGTGAGGGAGTGTTCCATGCTTCGATCCTGCACCCACCCACCGACAGTCGAATCGCGGCGAACTCCGCGTTGATCAGCGGAAATACCTGTGGAGAACTTGGCGCCCAGCCGACCTGTGGAGGACGAGTGGAGGTGTGGGCGAGCCGCGAGACCGGAGGAGTGGCGGTGGTGCAGGCGCCCAGTCCCGGGGATGGCCGGCAGGAGGCGCCGACCGAGGCAACCGTCGATGACAACGACGCCCCTCAGTACCCGCCCGCCGCGAGGTGCGTCGCGGCCGAGGCGAGCGCGTCCGCCACCTCCACGGTGCCCTCGCGCAGCACGCCGACGGTCACGCGCACGAAGTCGCCGCCGGGGCGCCCACGCGGGCCGTTCGCGGCATCCGTCGCCTCGGAGGCGGCGAGGAAGGGCGAGCCGGCGGCCACCCGGATGCCCGCCGCCGCGAGCTGCACGAGGGCCGAGCGCTCGCTGAGCACCGGCATCCACAGGTTGATGCCGTCGGCGTGGGCGACGGCGACGCCACGCGCCCGCAGCGCGTCGCCGAGGGCGCGCTGCCGCGTGTAGTACTGGCGTCGCGCCTCGGCCACCGCGTCGATCGACGAGCCCTCGGTGAGCAGGTCGAGGAGGATCCGCTGCAGCATGCGCGAGGTCCAACCGGGGCCGAGCATGCGGCGCGCGGCGATGCGCTCGACGAGGTCGGCCGGTCCGCTGACCGCCGCGATGCGCAGGTCGGGGCCGTGCGACTTCGAGAAGCTCCGCACGTGCACGACGCGGTCGGCAAGCCAGGTGCCGAGGGTGACGTCGCCCTCGGTGGAGATGAGCCCCGAGTGGTCGTCCTCGATGACGATGAGGTTCTCGACGTCGCGGGCCGAGCGGATGACGCAGGCCACCTCCTCGGCCCGTGCGGCGGTCATCGACGCCCCGGTGGGGTTCTGCGCCCGCGGCTGCAGGAGCACGGCGACCGGCCGGCTCTGAAGCGCCGCAGCGAGGGCCTCGGGTACCATCCCGTGCTCGTCGAGCCGCACCGGCACGGCCTCGGCGCCGAGCATGTCGAGCAGGTCGAGGAACGGCGGGAATCCCGGATGCTCCACCACGACCCGGTCGCCGAACCGCACGAGCTGCTCGAGCGTGCGCGAGATCGCGTCGAGGGCACCGTCGACGACCATGATCGACTCGGCGGGCGACGGCCACGAGTCGGCGAGCACGGTCGCGAGCCCGGGGATCACGGGGACGTCCTGGTAGCTGCCGGTCTCGGCGCGCGCCGACACCCGCGAGAGCGCGGGCCCCAGCGGAGGCAGCAGCAACGGGTCGGGCGTGCCGCGCGAGAGGTCGAGGCGCACCGGGTCGTCGGGGGCGGCCATGCCGCGGAAGCGCGGGGCGAGTCGGTTGGGAGACACCGGGCGGACGAAGCTGCCGGCGCGTCCGCGCGACTCGATCATGCCGGCTCGGGCGAGCGCCTGCCACGCCTGGCTCACGGTGGCCGGGCTGACACCGAGGGCGCCGGCGAGGTCGCGCACGGTGGGCAGTCGATCACCGCTCGCGAGCTCGCCCGTGTTGACCAGCCGGGCGATGACGCCCGCGATGCCGCGTGGGGACGGATCGGGGAAGTCCGCGAGCGCGGTCAACGCCGAGGCATCCACTCGAACAGGATTCACATGAATACCTGACACGACCATTGCCTCCTCACGAAGCAAGGGACAGGATAAGTAACCACAGCGTCACAGAGTGAAACAAAAGAGAAATGTTCACGCCGAACAATAACAGAACGGGTCGCAGGCTCGTTCGGCGGTTCCCCCGGGGGCAGCCACTCGGCATTTCCCTCTCGGCGCCATGCAACGCCCGGTGAGTACCTGACACGAAGCACCATCGCCAGGCACACACCGAGCGGACGGCAACGGCGCCGACCGACTCAGGAGGCAATATGACGATCGTCCGAGCAGCCATCACGCAGACCACGTGGACCGGCGACAAGGAGTCGATGCTCGACAAGCACGAGCAGTTCGCCCGTCAGGCGAAGGAGCAGGGTGCGCAGGTGATCTGCTTCCAGGAGCTCTTCTACGGTCCGTACTTCGGCATCACCGAGGACGTCAAGTACTACGACTACGCCGAGCCCGCCGACGGACCCATCGTGCAGCGCTTCGCGACCCTCGCCAAGGAGCTCGGCATGGTCATGGTCCTGCCGATCTACGAGGAGGAGCAGCCGGGCGTCTACTACAACACCGCGGTCGTCGTCGACGCCGACGGCACGATCCTCGGCAAGTACCGCAAGCACCACATCCCCAACCTCGACAAGTTCTGGGAGAAGTTCTACTTCCGCCCCGGCAACCTCGGCTATCCGGTGTTCAACACGGCCGTCGGCCCGATCGGCGTGTACATCTGCTACGACCGGCACTTCCCCGAGGGATGGCGCGAGCTCGGCCTCAACGGCGCGCAGATCGTGTTCAACCCCAACGCGACCAAGCCCGCACTCTCGAACCGCCTCTGGGAGATCGAGCAGCCGGCTGCGGCGGCCGCGAACGGCTACTTCATCGGCGCGCCCAACCGCGTCGGCACCGAGGACAACGAGTACGGCGAACTGGCCGTCACGTTCTACGGCAAGAGCCAGTTCGTCGACCCGCGCGGCAACCTCGTGGGCGAGTACGGCTCCGATGAGCACGAGGAGGTCGTGATCCGCGACCTCGACCTCGACCTCATCCGCGAGGTGCGCAACTCCTGGCAGTTCTACCGCGACCGCCGGCCCGAGTCGTACACCGCCATCCCGAAGCCGTAGCCGACGAGTCGCGAAGGAGCGAGTGACATGACGACCACCCTCATCTCCGGCGGCACCGTGGTGAGCGCGACAGGTCGCGCCGACGCCGACGTCCTCGTCGACGGCGAGACCATCGTCGCCGTGCTGCAGCCCGGCAGCGCATTGCTCGGCACGGATGTCGCGGCATCCGTCGACCGCGTCATCGACGCCACCGGCAAGTACGTCATCCCCGGCGGCATCGATGCGCACACGCACATGCAGCTGCCCTTCGGCGGCACCGAGGCATCCGACACCTTCGAGTCCGGCACCCGGGCCGCCGCGCACGGCGGCACGACCTCGATCATCGACTTCGCGGTGCAGACCTACGGGCAGCGCATCGAGGACGGACTCGCCGCGTGGCACGAGAAGGCGTCCGGCAACTGCGCGATCGACTACGGCTTCCACCAGATCGTCGGCGATGTCAACGAGGCCTCGCTCGAGGCCATGCGCAGGCTCCCCGACGAGGGCATCACGAGCTTCAAGATGTTCATGGCGTACCCGGGGGTCTTCTACTCGGATGACGCGCAGATCCTGAAGGCCATGCAGGTGTCGCGAGACACCGGCCTGCTCACGATGATGCACGCCGAGAACGGTCCTGCGATCGACGTGCTCGCCCAGCAGCTCGTCGAGCAGGGCAAGACCGACCCGTACTACCACGGCATCGCCCGCGCGTGGGAGATGGAGGAGGAGGCCACGCACCGCGCGATCATGCTCGCGAAGCTCACCGGCGCCCCGCTCTACGTCGTGCACGTGTCGGCGAAGCAGGCGGTCGAGCAGCTGGCGTGGGCGCGCGACCGGGGCCAGAACGTCTACGGCGAGACGTGCCCGCAGTACCTGTACCTGAGCCTCGAGGACCAGCTCGGCGCGAAGAGCGACGAATGGGGCGCGTTCGAGGGTGCGAAGTGGGTGTGCTCCACTCCGCTGCGCAGCCGCGCCGACGGGCACCAGGACTCGATGTGGCAGGCGCTGCGCACGAACGACCTGCAGATGGTCTCGACCGACCACTGCCCGTTCTGCATGAAGGACCAGAAGGAGCTCGGACTCGGCGACTTCCGCAAGATCCCGAACGGCATCGGCTCGATCGAGCACCGCATGGACCTCATGTACCAGGGCGTCGTCACCGGTGAGATCACGCTCGAGCGGTGGGTGGAGCTCACGAGCACGACGCCCGCGCGCATGTTCGGCCTCTACGGGCGGAAGGGCGTCATCCAGCCGGGTGCCGACGCCGACATCGTGGTCTACGACCCGGAGGGGCACACGTCGATCGGCCTCGACAAGACCCACCACATGAACATGGACTACTCGGCGTGGGAGGGCTACGAGATCGACGGGCACGTCGACACGGTGATGAGCCGCGGGAAGGTCGTCGTGGAGCACGACACCTACGTCGGCGCGAAGGGCGACGGCCGCTACCTCAAGCGCGGCCTGAGCCAGTACCTGATCTGACCCTTCGACGAGCTCAGGGAGCATTCATGGAATTCGGAGCGGTCCTGCAGACCAACCCACCGGCGTCGCGAACCGTGCAGCTCGCGAAGCTCGCCGAGGTGCACGGGTTCAGCCACGTGTGGACGTTCGACTCGCACATCCTGTGGCAGGAGCCGTACGTCATCTACAGTCAGATCCTGGCGCAGACCCAGCGCATCAAGGTCGGCCCGTTCGTCACGAACCCGGCGACGCGCGACTGGACCGTGACGGCCTCGGTCTTCGCGACGCTCAACGAGATGTTCGGCAACCGCACGGTGTGCGGCATCGGGCGTGGCGACTCCGCGGTGCGAGTGACGAACGGCAAGCCGACGACGATCGCCGAACTGCGCGAGTCGATCCACGTCATCCGCGAGCTCGGCAACTCGCGGCCGGTCGACTTCCACGGCTCGCGCATCCAGTTCCCGTGGAGCCGGGGCTCCGAGCTCGAGGTGTGGGTCGCGGCGTACGGGCCGATGGCGCTGAAGCTCGCGGGCGAGGTCGGCGACGGATTCATCCTGCAGCTCGCCGACCTCGACATCGCCTCGTGGATGATCCAGACGGTGCGCCGTGCCGCGGAAGACGCGGGACGCGACCCTGCAGAGGTGAAGTTCTGCGTCGCCGCGCCCATGTACATCGGCGACGACTGGGAGCACATGCGCGACCAGTGCCGCTGGTTCGGCGGCATGGTCGGCAACCACGTCGCCGACATCGTCGAGAAGTACGGCAAGGCCGGCGAGGTCCCGAGCGCCCTCACCGACTACATCGAGGGCCGCGAGAGCTACGACTACAACCAGCACGGCCGCGCCGGCAACGTGCACACCGCGTTCGTGCCAGACGAGATCGTGGAGCGGTTCTGCGTGCTCGGCTCGGCGAGCGAGCACATCGAGAAGCTCGAGCAGCTCAAGGCCCTCGGCGTCGACCAGTTCGCGGGGTACCTCCAGCACGACAACAAGGAGGAGACGCTCCGGGTCTACGGCGAGACGGTCATCCCGGCGCTCACCGAGCACATCCGGGCGAAGGCGTGACGGAGGCGCGCGTGCGCGAGACGGATGGTTCACGAACGACGGCGAGTTCCCTGAGCCCGTCGAAGGGAACGGTCGCCGTCGCAGCCGACGACTCGCTTCGACAGGCTCAGCGAGCGATGCCCCGTCGCGCGCGTGGCGGCCGGAGGCTCGCGACCTGGCTCTGGGGCCTCGCGGGCGTCGTCGTGATCGCGCTCGTCTGGGAGGCCTACAAGCTGCTCGGACCCGCCGACGGCGTCGTGGTCGGCGGCGCGCGGATCCTGCCGCGCACGACCGATCTCGCGATGCCGCACGTGTGGGAGATGATCGGGCGTCTCGCCGAGCCGGTGACGCGCTCGCCGTCGGCGCAGCCGCTGTGGCTGGTGATCCTGCTCGCCGCCCTCACGACGCTCGGGATCGCGGCGGCCGGATGGCTCGTGGGGCTCGTCGTGGGTGTGGGACTCGCCCTCGTGATGCAGCGGTGGCGCATCGCCGAGTGGGGGCTCCTGCCCTGGATCGTGCTCAGCCAGACCGTGCCGCTCATCGCCTTCGCCCCCGTCGTGAAGAGCTGGGGCTCGCGCGTGGAGATCGGCGCGTTCGAGTGGCAGGACTGGATGTCGGTCGCCCTCATCGCGAGCTACCTCGCGTTCTTCCCCATCGCCGTCGGCGCGCTCAAGGGCCTGCAGTCGCCCGACGTGATCCACGAGGAACTCATGCAGACCTACGCGGCGGGCTACTGGCAGACGCTCGTGAAGCTGCGGTTCCCGGCCGCGGTGCCCTACCTGCTGCCGGCGCTCCGGCTCGGTGCGGCGAACGCCGTGGTCGGCGCCGTCGTCGCCGAGGTGTCGACGGGCCTGCAGGGCGGCATCGGGCGCATCCTCATCCAGTTCGCCGGGCAGGCCTCCGGCGACCCGGCGAAGCCGTGGGGGCCGATCTTCGGTGCCGTCGTGCTCGGCCTGGTGGCCGCCGGCTCGGTCGCGCTGCTCGGCGTGATCCTCAGGAACTACCGACGAACGGAGGAGGCCGCATGAGCGAGCCCGTCATGCAGACCGACGCACCCGCGGTCGAGGTGCGCGGCGTCGACAAGGTGTTCGACACCCGGTCGGGGCACGTGCAGGCGCTCGAGTCGATCGACCTCACGGTTGCCGCAGGCGAGTTCGTCTCGCTCATCGGACCGAGCGGATGCGGCAAGTCGACGCTCATGCGGCTCGTCGCCGACCTCGACGAGCCGACGACCGGCAGTGTCGAGGTGTTCGGCAAGCCCTCGCGCCAGGCACGCCTCGACCAGGACTACGGCATCGCGTTCCAGCAGGCGGGACTCCTGCCCTGGCGCACGGTCGCCGGCAACGTGGCGCTTCCCCTCGAACTGCACGGCGTGGCATCCGCAGCCCGAGCCTCGCGAATCGAGGAGCTGCTCGACATGGTGGGCCTCGCCGACTTCGCCGACCGCTACCCCGACCAGCTCTCCGGCGGGATGCAGCAGCGCGTCGCCATCGCACGGGCGCTGGCCGAGCAGCCGCGGCTCCTCCTCATGGACGAGCCGTTCGGCGCGCTCGACGAGATGACCCGGGAGAAGATGCAGGCCGAGCTCGTACGCATCTCGGCCGAGACGGGTGCCGCCGTGGTGTTCGTCACGCACTCGATCCCCGAGGCCGTGTTCCTCTCCGACCGGGTCGTGGTGATGTCCCCCCGCCCCGGGCGGATCCGGGAGATCGTGCCGATGCGACTCGGGGCGGAGGCGGAACGCGCCGAGCGCACCGAGGAGCTGCGCGAGGAGCGGGCGTTCTTCGACATGGTCACGGCGGTGCGCGAGGCCCTGCACGGCGGGTCGCCCGTCGGCAGCGGCGCGCGCGGAGTGGAGACGCGCTGATGTCGGCCGGCGCCGTCATCGCCTCGACCGCCCGAGGGCGGCCGAAGGGCATGAGCCCGCGCACCGAGACGACGCTCCGCATCGTGGCCCCCGTCGCGGTGGGGTTCATCGTGCTCGGCATCTGGCAGTTCCTCGTGAGCGTCGTCGGCGTCTCCGACTACCTGCTGCCGAGTCCCGCCTCGATCATCGAGGCGTTCGTCGCGTCCTGGGACTCCATCGTGCAGGCCACGATCATCACGGGCACGAACGCGCTCATCGGACTCGTGCTCGGGTCGATCCTCGGCATCCTGCTCGCCGCGCTGGCGGCGCGCTGGCGAGCGGTCGACCGCATGAGCGCCCCGGTCGTCGCGATGCTCGCGGTCGTGCCGATCGTCGCGCTCGCGCCCGTGCTCAACTCCATGTTCGGCGCCGACAGCCAGTTCGGCCGGCAGGCGATCGCGACGCTCGCGTCGTTCGTGCCCGTGTTCCTGAACACGCTGCGCGGCTTCCGGCAGACGGTGCCCGTGCACCGCGACCTCATGAAGGCGTATGCCGCATCGCCCGGTCAGGTGCTGCGCACGCTCACGCTGCCGACGGCGCGTCCGTTCATCCTCACGGGCATCCGGATCGCCTCGTCGCTCGCGGTCATCTCGGCGCTCGTCGCCGAGTACTTCGGCGGCCCTCGCGGCGGCCTCGGCTCGCTCATCTCCACCTCCGCGGCGTCGAGCGCGTACGCCCGAGCCTGGGCGTACGTCGTGGCATCCATCGCGCTCGGGCTCGCCTTCTACCTCGCGACGCTCGCCCTCGAGCGGCTGCTGCAACGCCACACGCCCCAGGTGCGACGCCGCCCCTGACCCGAGCCACCGCGGCCATGCGCCCCGGGGGAACACCGCACCACCCGCACCACCGCACCGAGAAGCACCACCGAGAAGCACGAAAGGACTGACATGAACCACAGCAGACGTCGCGTCGCGACGGTCGGCGGGCTCGCCCTCGCGGCCGCGCTCGCATTCACCGCATGTTCGGCATCCGGCGACGGTTCGGGTGACGCCGATGGAGGGGGCGACGATCTCACGCCCGTGAAGCTCCAGCTCCAGTGGCTGCCCCAGGGCCAGTTCGCCGGCTACTTCGCGGCCGTCGATCAGGGCTTCTTCGAGGAGGAGGGCCTTGACGTCGAGATCATCCCGTCGGGCGGCGACATCGTCCCGCAGGACGCGCTCGCCAACGGCGACGTGGACTACGCGATCGCCTGGGTGCCGAAGGTGCTCGGGTCGATCGAGCAGGGCGCCAACCTCACCGACATCGCGCAGATCTTCCAGCGCTCGGGCACCCTGCAGGTGTCATGGGCCGATTCGGGCATCGACTCGGTCGCCGACTTCGAGGGCAAGAAGATCGGCTCATGGGGCTTCGGCAACGAGTGGGAGATCTTCGCCGCCATGGCGGCCGAGGGCCTCGACTCGACGACCGTCCAGATCATCACGCAGGACTTCAACATGAACGCCTTCCTGCAGGGCGACATCGACGCGGCCCAGGCGATGACCTACAACGAGTACGCACAGCTGCTCGAGACGGCGAACCCCGACACCGGCGAGCTCTACACCGAGGACGACTTCAACGTCATCAGCTACGAGGACACCGAGGGCGCCATGCTCCAGGACGCGATCTGGGCCGACACCGTGCGGCTCGACACCGACGAGGAGTACAAGGAGACGACGGTCAAGTTCCTGAAAGCCGTCATCAAGGGCTGGGTGTACGCCGCCGAGAACCCCGAGGAGGCGTCCGAGATCACCATCGCCGCCGGTTCCGGCTGGGGTCCGAGCCACGAGCTCTGGATGGTCAACGAGACCAACAAGCTCATCTGGCCCTCGCCCGACGGCATCGGCATCATCGACGAGGCGGCCTGGGACAAGACCGTCGCGGGCGCGCTCGCCGCGGTGAACGAGGCGGGCGACCACCTCATCACCGAGGAGCCGCCCGCGTCCGCGTGGTCGAACGAGTGGATCGAGCGGGCGCTCTCCGAGCTCGAGGGTGAAGGCCTCGACCTCACGGGCGAGGGCTTCGAGCCCATCGACGTCACCCTCGAGGAGGGCGGCAACTAGCGAAGAGGTCGCTGAGCCCGTCGAAGCGGCCCTTCGACGGGCTCAGGGACCGGCCCCTCGACGGGCCCAGGGACCGTCACCGAACGAAAGGCACTGTAGCCATGACCGAGAACCTCGCCGAGGACCTCGACGCGCTCGCGCGCGACCTCGACGCCGACCATGTCTTCCACTCGTGGTCGGCACAGGCGCAGCGCTCGACGCTCGTGGTCGCGAGCGGCCGCGGATCCCGCGTCTGGGACCACGCCGGTCGCGAGTACCTCGACTTCTCGAGCCAGCTCGTGAACGTCAACATCGGCCATCAGCATCCGGCGGTCGTGCAGGCGATCCGCGAGCAGGCCGAGCTCCTCACCACCGTCGCGCCGTCGACCGTGAACCTCGCGCGCGGTGAGGCCGCGAAGCGCATCGTGGGCCACGCGCCGCCCGGCTTCCACAAGGTGTTCTTCACGAACGGCGGCGCGGACGCGATCGAGAACGCGATCCGGATGGCACGGCTGCATTCGGGGCGCGACAAGATCCTCTCGGCGTACCGCTCGTACCACGGCAACACCGGTGCGGCGATCGTGGCGACGGGCGACTGGCGTCGCATCCCGAACGAGTTCGCGCGCTCCCATGTGCACTTCTTCGGGCCGTACCTC
Source organism: Agromyces sp. NSFZ (assembly GCF_056156205.1). Classification (NCBI taxonomy): domain Bacteria; kingdom Bacillati; phylum Actinomycetota; class Actinomycetes; order Micrococcales; family Microbacteriaceae; genus Agromyces; species Agromyces sp. NSFZ. The sequence continues at coordinate 3,943,339 of NZ_CM149585.1, read as the reverse complement.
TACCGATCCGAGTTCTGGGCCACCACGCCGGAGCAGGAGTCGGAGCGGGCGCTGCAGCACCTTCGCCGGGTGATCGAGGCCGAGGGGCCGTCGTCGATCGCGGCGATCCTGCTCGAGAGCATCCCGGGCACCGCCGGCATCCTCGTGCCGCCGCCCGGCTACCTCGCCGGGGTGCGCGAGCTCGCCGACCGGCACGGCATCCTGCTCATCCTCGACGAAGTGATGGCGGGCTTCGGCCGCACCGGCCGTTGGTTCGCGTTCGACGGGTACGACGTGCGCCCCGACCTCATCACGTTCGCGAAGGGCGTGAACTCGGGGTACATCCCGGTGGGCGGCGTGATCATCTCCGATCCCATCGCGGCGACGTTCGATGATCGGGTGTTCCCGGGCGGGCTCACCTATTCGGGGCATCCGCTCGCCATGGCCTCGATCGTGGCGGCGCTCGACGCGATGGCCTCCGAGGGCATCGTCGACAACGCGCGCGACGTCGGCGACACGGCCATCGGGCCGGGCCTCGCCGACCTGGCCGAACGGCACGCCGTGATCGGCGAGGTGCGCGGCGAGGGCGTGTTCTGGGCGATGGAGCTCGTCGCCGACCGGAGCACGCGCGAACCGCTTCCGGCGGCGGGAATGGGCCGGATCAAGTCCGCGCTCGTGGCGCGCGGACTGCTGCCGTTCATCGCGGACAACCGCATCCACGTGGTGCCGCCGTGCGTCGTCACGGCAGAGGAGGTCGCCGAGGCCATGGCGATCTACGATGAAGTACTGGGCACCGCACTCGAAGGAGAGGGCTGACTCATGAGCCAGACACTGACCGAGACCCAGGGGACGGGCGCCACGACGGCGACCGTCGAGCACTGGATCGACGGGGCATCCGTCGCCGGGGATTCCGACCGCACCGGCCCCGTCTACAACCCCGCGCTGGGCGTGGAGCAGAAGCGCGTGCGCTTCGCCTCGACCGAGGACGTCGACGTCGCCGTGCAGGCGGCCGCCCGCGCGTTCCCCAAGTGGCGCGACACCTCGATCGCGAGACGCCAGCAGGTGATGTTCGCGTTCCGGGAGCTGTTGAACGCCCGGAGCGACGAGCTCGCCGCGATCCTCACCAGCGAGCACGGCAAGGTGCTGTCGGATGCCGCGGGCGAGATCGCGCGCGGACTCGAGGTCGTCGAGCTCGCCTGCGCGATGCCGGGCTACACGAAGGGCGAGTACTCCGAGAACGCCTCGACGGGCATCGACGTCTACACGACCCGCCAGCCGCTCGGCGTCGTCGGCATCATCAGCCCGTTCAACTTCCCGGCCATGGTGCCGCTGTGGTTCTTCCCGCTTGCGATCGCGACCGGGAACACGGTCGTGCTGAAGCCGTCGGAGAAGGACCCGTCGGCCGCGGTGTGGCTCGCGAAGCTGATGCAGGAGGCGGGCCTGCCCGACGGCGTCTTCAACGTCGTGCACGGCGACAAGGTCGCGGTGGACGCGCTGCTCCACCACCCCACGGTGCGCGCCATCTCGTTCGTCGGCTCGACGCCGATCGCCCAGTACATCTACACGACGGCCACGGCGAACGGCAAGCGCGTGCAGGCGCTGGGCGGCGCGAAGAACCACATGCTCGTGCTGCCCGACGCCGACCTCGACCTCGCGGCCGACGCGGCCGTCAACGCGGGCTTCGGCTCCGCGGGCGAGCGCTGCATGGCGATCTCGGCGCTGGTCGCCGTCGACTCCATCGCCGACGAACTGGTCTCGAAGATCAGCGAGCGGATGTCGCGGCTGAAGACCGGCGACGGCACGCGCGGCTGCGACATGGGCCCGCTCATCACGCGGGAGCACCGCGACAAGGTCGCGGGCTACCTCGACGTCGCGGCATCCGACGGGGCCAGCGTGGTGGTCGACGGACGCGACCCGCAGGTCGACGGCGAGCCCGACGGCTTCTGGATGGGGCCGACGCTCGTCGACAAGGTGCCGACCTCGTCGGCCGTCTACCGCGACGAGATCTTCGGGCCCGTGCTGTCGGTCGTGCGCGTCGACGGATACGAGGAGGGGCTCGAGCTCATCAACTCCTCGCGGTACGGCAACGGCACGGCCATCTTCACGAACGACGGCGGTGCGGCGCGTCGCTTCCAGCGCGAGGTGACGGTGGGCATGGTCGGCATCAACGTGCCGATCCCGGTGCCCGTGGCCTACCACTCGTTCGGCGGCTGGAAGGACTCGCTGTTCGGCGACGCCAAGGCGTACGGCTCGCGCGGCTTCGACTTCTACACGCAGGAGAAGGCGATCACGTCGCGCTGGCTCGACCCGAGCCACGGCGGGCTCAACCTCGGATTCCCGCAGCACGACTGAGCGATGCACGTGATGTCTGAACGGTGATGCGCGTGATGCGATGATGATCGCATCATGCGCACCACCGTCGACATCGACGAGAACCTGCTCATCCAGGCGAAGCGGCGAGCGGCCGCGCGGCACCTGAGTCTCGGCGAGTATGTCGAAGAGGCGGTGGGGCGCGATCTGCTCGCGGTCGACGCTGCCCCCGGCTCGCGTTCGCTGCCCGGCCACCCCGATGGAATCGCGGCGTTCTTCGAATTCTGCGTCAACGCCGATGCATCCGCGAATCTCGTTCCGGACTCGTACCTCGCCTCGATCGCCCGTACGCTCGCGTGCCCGGTCGCGACCTTCGACCGCGACTTCCGTCGGTTCGACGGCATCGAGATCATCGTCCCGGGCTGATCCTCACCGGCCGCGCGCTCGGTTCACCGGCGGGAGCGCGTCGCGCAGCAGTTCGAGCGCGGCGCGCACCGTCGCGTGCACGACCTCCGACGGGTCGCCGTCGAACTGGAAGTGCGCGTCGCGGAGGTCGCCCCGCACCGTGACCGCGGCGTAGACGCTGCCCGCGGGCTCGCCGCCGTCGGGCTCGGGGCCGCCGACTCCGGTGACACTCACCGCGGCGTCCGCTCGCAGCAGTCCGGCGACGCCGGTGGCGAGCTCACGGGCGCACTCGGCCGAGGCGATGTCGTCGGCGGTCACGCCGAGCACCTCGCGCTTGACCGCTTCCGCGTACGCGATGACGCCGCCGCGCAACCACCCGGAGGCATCCGGTGCCGCGCCGAGCGTATTGGTGATCGCGCCGCTCGTGAGCGACTCCGCGGCCGCGACCGTGAGCCCTGCCGCCTTCGCGCGACGGGCGACCTCCGCCGCGAGCTCCTCGAACTCGTCTGCCGGATCCTGCATTCGGTCCCCCGTCGTCTCGCTCAGTCTCGTGCGCCGCGCTGCGATGCACCCGCGAACGCGGCGATGGCCGCCTGGGCCTCGGCGGTCTCGAACGCCGCGCCGATCGTGCGCGCCTCGTCGTCGAGGGCGTCCTGGAACGGCCGTTCGAGCCCCGAACGCACGAGCCGCTTGGCCTGCCCGAACGCGCCGGTCGCCCGCTCGAGCCACGACATCGCGATCTCGCGGGCACGGTCGGCGACCGCGTCGGCCGGCACGACCTCGGTCACGAGCCCCCAGTCGAGCGCCTCCGCCGCGCTGAGCGTACGGGACGTGAGCGTCAGCTCGAGCGCACGTCGAGTGCCGACGGCCTCGGGAAGCAGGGTGCTCACGCCGCAGTCGGGGGTGAGCGCGATGTCGGAGTACCGGCTCGCGAAGGTGGCCCGGTCGGATGCCACGATCAGGTCGGCGACCAGCATGAAGCCGAGTCCGCCGCCCGCAACGGGTCCCTGCACGGCCGCGACGATGGGCTTGGTGCTCTCGCGGAGCGTGCGGTGGCCGTCGTGGATGCGATCGGCGAGGTCCTGGATGACCCGGCCGGCGTCCGGCTCGCCCGAGGCGAGCCCGGACATCGCGATCACGTCGCCGCCGGCGCAGAACGCTCGCCCCACCGCGTCGAAGAGGACGGCGCCGACGTCGTCGCGCTCGGCGACCTCGTGCGCGATGGACTGCCAGAGGGTGATCGCGTCGGGGTCGACGGCGTTCAGTCGAGCCGGCCGATTGAGGGTGACATGGGCGAGCCCATCGCTCACGTGGAAGAGGATCGCGTCATCGCTCATGGAGGTGGAGTCTACTTCCCGCCGGCGATCAGGATTCGGCGTGCGCCTCCGCCAGGCGGGCGGCCCGGGCCACGAGCACGTCGAGCACCGTGCGCACGGCGAGGCGTTCCGCGACATCCGGACGCAGCAGGGCGACGATCTGGCGCGCCGACGCGACGCCCCGGATCGGCTTCAGGACGACGCCCGACGTCAGCGTGCCCGACGTGAACCGCGGCACGAACGCGATGCCGAATCGCGCCGCGATGAACGCCTCGACGATGCGCATGTCGCTGAAGCGCTGCGCGACCTGCACCCGCTTGCCGCCCTCCTGTTCGATCGCGTGCAGGATGCGCTCGAACGGGAACCCGGGTGGAACGCCGAGCCACGTCTCGTCGACGAGTTCCGCCGGGGTCACATACGGCCGGTTCGCCAGGCGATGATCGGCGGGCAGGCCGACGTCGAGCGGCTCCGTGAGCAGCGGAACGGCCTTCAGCCCGCGGCCGCCCCACGGCAGCTCGCCGGGCATCGTGTGGGCGAGCACGATGTCGAAGTCGGCGGTGAGGTCGGGGAACTCGGCGAGCTCGGGGTCGAGGTCGGTGCAGTGCACGACGAGGCCGGCGACCGGCGCGAGGTCGGTGAGCACGGCCGGCAGCAGCGTCGCGCCGACGGTCGGGAACGTGAGCAGAGTGACCTCGCCGCTCGGATGGTTGCGGAACTCGTCCCACAGGGCCGACGCGCGCTCGAGTGCGGTGGCGACCTCCGCCGCACTGCGTGCCAGCGCCTGCCCGGCGCTCGTCAGCACGAGGCCGCGCCCGCTCCGCGCCGTGAGCGGCATTCCCGCTTCGCGCTCGAGCACCTTCAACTGCTGGGAGACCGCCGAGGGGGTGCGGCCGGTGGCCTCGGCGACCGCGGTCACGCTGCCGCGTTCGGCGAGTTCCCTCAGGAGGTCGAGGCGTCGTACGTCCATGTAGCCACGCTACATCCTCAGTGAAGGATCGTGCGCTTGTGCTGAATCGTCGTGGCGGTGACAATGAGAAGCGTCGAACACGTGCAACGGCGCCTCCGTCGCTCGACGAACCCGCCACCTTCTCGAAAGGAACCATCGTGTTCACGCTCCTCAGCATCCTCGGCATCGTCTCCGTCGCCGGCATCGTCGGCTCCATCGTCGTCTCGGCGCGCGACGGCTACCGTCGCCAGCCGCGCGAGACGTTCGCACGCACCGTCTGAGCACGGTCGACCCGGACTTCCGGGTTCAGGGCCGCTGCGCGGGGGAGGGATACCCCGGGCAGCGGCCCTTCGTCGTCCCCGCCCTGTGCCGCGCCGATGCCTTGCCGTGCGAGATCACCGGCGATACCGTGTGCCGAGACGCAGCATCCGTGACTGGGAGGCGAGGCGATGGCGCAGGATCCCGTCGATCGCGGACTGCTTCGGCGCTTCCTCCTCGGCCTCGCCGAAGGGATGAACGCCGCCGCCGAGTCGGTCGACCGCATCAGCGTCACCATGGCGCAGGTCTCGCGGGCCTATGGGCGGGCGGACAGCGACTTCCTCGTCCTGCCGACCGCGATCATCGTCGAGACCGGCGCGGGCACCGAGGGCAGGGTCGCCATCCGGTCCGCGGTGAACGCCTCGATCCGGTTCGACCAGATCGCCGCGCTGTACGTGCTCATCGAGCAGGCCCGCCGGGCCGCCGTCGATCCCGCCGAGGGCATCCGCCGGCTGAACGAGATCGGGGCGATGCGACCGAGGTACGGATGGTTCGTGCGCACGCTCGGCCATGCGCTCCTGACCGCGGGGCTCGCCTTGCTGCTGACCCCGACCTGGCAGGGCGCGCTCGTCGCACTCGGCCTCGGCTGGTTCATCGGCCTCGCGAAGCTGGTGCGGTCGCCGACCCTGCAACTCGTCTTCCCGGTCTTCGCGGCATTCGCGTGCGCGCTCGCCGTGTTCCTCCTCGCCCCGTACGTGGAGATCGGCGATCCCATCCGGGTGCTCATCGCTCCGCTCGCAACCTTCCTTCCCGGCGGTGCGCTCACCACGGCGACCGTCGAGCTCGCGTCCGGCCAGATGTTGGCCGGCGCGTCGCGTCTCGTCTTCGGGCTCGTGCAACTGGCGCTGCTCGCCTTCGGAATCCTCGCCGCCGGCACCGTCGTCGGGGTGGCGGCCTCGAGCTACGAGGTGCTCGGGGCATCCGCGACCCTTCCGTGGTGGACCGCGGCCCTCGGCGTGCTGTTGTTCGCGATCGGCAACCACCTGCATTTCTCCGCCCCGCCCGCGACGTTCGGCTGGGTGCTGCTCACCCTCGTCGTGGCGTACGTGAGCCAGTCGCTCGGGTCCGCGCTGATCGGACCGACGGTGAGCGGTTTCATCGGCGCCGTGGCGATGACACCCGTCGTGCTGTGGATCGCGAGCCTGCGGCACGGGGCACCATCACAGCTCACCTTCCTCCCCGCCTTCTGGCTGCTCGTGCCCGGTGCCGCGGGTCTCGCCGGGCTCACCGAGGCCGTCGGAACCAGCCAGGGCGTCGAGGAGTTCGTCACCGCGCTCACCTCGGTCATGTCCATCGCGCTCGGAGTGCTCATCGGCACGGCCTTCTACCGTGTCGCGCACCGTGGTGCGCAGGAGATCGCGGCGTTCCACATCGAGGTCCCCGCGCTCACCGAGGAGACGGCCCCGCCGATCTGGGCGAGGTTCGTGCCCGGGACGCCGAAGTCCTTCTGGGGTCGTCGGCGCGCACATGACTCCCGAACGGGGCGCAGTCCCGTGGCATCCGAACCTTCCTCTCAGGCAGGGGAGTCGTAGAGTATTCGGGTGACCCTTGCGCCCCAGGACCGCAGCACCGACACGCGCCGCCAGCTCATCGAGCACATCGCGGCCGACGCGGTGTTCCACGGCGACTTCACGCTGACCAGCGGGAAGAAGGCGTCGTACTATGTGGACCTCCGCAAGGTCAGCCTCGACCACCGCGTCGCACCGCTCATCGGACAGGTCATGCTCGACCTCATCGCCGACATCCCCGATGTCGCCGCGGTCGGGGGCATGACCATGGGCGCCGACCCGATCGCCGCCGCCGTCCTGCACCAGGGCGCTGCGCGCGGCCTCGCGTACGACGCCTTCGTGGTGCGCAAGGAGCCCAAGGACCACGGCCGCGGCAAGCAGGTCGAGGGGCCGGATGTCGCGGGCAAGCGCGTCATCGTGCTCGAGGACACCTCGACGACGGGCGGGTCACCGCTCAAGGCGATCGACGCGCTGCGCGCGGCGGGCGCCGAGGTCGTCGCGGTCGCCGTGGTCGTCGACCGGGCGACCGGTGCACGTGAAGTGATCGAGGCCGCGGGCGTGCCGTACCGCGCCGCGATCGGACTCGACGACCTGGGATTGGCCTGATGGATCGCGACGCGCGAGACACCGACGACGCCGACTGGCTGCTCGCGCAACTCGCGAACGGTCGGCCCGCACGTCAGGACCCGCCGGTCGCTTCCCCGCCGATGTCCGACGCCGGCGTGCCGTCACCTGCGGCCGAGCCGAGCGCCGAGCCCATCGTCCCGCCGATGCTGCAGCCGCCCGTGGCGCAACCGGCGGTCACCCCGACGCCCGCACCGCGCAGCGAGGAGGTGCTCGACTGGTTCTCGCTCGCCGAGCCCGAGGGTGCACCCGACCCCGTGACGCGCGCGCTGCCCGTGATCGGTGCGCAGGCCCCGCGCGACGAACCGGTCGTCGCCGTGCCGGCACCGCTGCCGCCGGCCGAGCCCGCGGCGCCTGCCGGGCTTCCCGCGTGGAATCCGCCGTTCACCGTCGGTCGTCCGGCCGCCGCGCCGACGCCACCCGTGCCCCCGGTCGCGGTGCCGCCGATCATCCCCGCGGCAGCCGTACCGCCGGTCCCTCCGGTGCCAATGCCGCCCATGCCGTCGCCGCTGATCTCGGTCGAGCCGCCGGTCGGTCCCGCAGCGGACGTGCGCGAGATGACGCCGCCGACGCCCGAGCCCGTCGCACCGGTGCCGACCGCATCACCCGTGCTTCCCCCCGAGCAGGCGGCGCCGATTCGGCCCGACCCTGCGGTCGACCCGACCCCGCCCGGCCCCGTCACGCCGCCGGCCCAGTTCGCCCTCACGTGGGGCAACGGCGATCTCGACTCCGAGGAGGCGATCCGCGCCGCCTTCCGCAGCCTCTCCACCTCGGGGCTCGCATCCGAGCCCCCCGCGGAGCCCGCTGCCCCTATCAGTGCGGAGTCTGCCTTACCGGCGTCCGAATCCGCGCCGGCCGAGCCATCGGTTCCCGATGCCACGGTCGTGCCGAACGCCGCGGCCACGTCGGAGCCCGAGCCCGATCCCTTCGCCGACTTCACGCCTCCACCGGTGGCACGCCAGTCGTTCACGCCCGTGACCCGGCCGACGCCGATTCCGCCGCAGCATCCCATCGCGCCGACGACGGCGCCGCCGAGCTGGGAGGAGCGCGCCGCGGCCCTGCAGCAGCCCGCCGCGACCTTCGACGACGAGCTGTGGTCGGCGCTCAGCGAAGAACCCGCCACGTCTCCCCCTCCCGCGCCGCCTCTCGCCCCCGCGCCGCCGATCGCGGCACCCGCGCCGATCGCGGCACCAGAGGCGCCGCATGAGCCCGTCGCCGCCGACCCGCCGGCCGCGCCGGAACCGGCCGTCGCGGCATCCGACGCGCCGCTCACGCCGCCCGCCATGGCGACACCGCCACTGCGACCGGCGGAGGTCGAGCCACCCACGACCGCGGTTCCGCTCACGCCGGCCTCCGCGCCATCCGGGGTCCCGCTGCGTCCCGCCGAGACCGCAGCACGCGAGGACGCCGCGCAGCCCGAACCCGAGGGATTCCCGTTCATCGAGGTGCGCGGGCAGGCAGGGTGGCCGGTTCCGACCCTCGGCGCTGCTGCCGAGTCCGGCGCCGATCGACGTGCCCCGTTCCCGGCGTTCGCCGTGAGCGGCGGTGGCGACTGGCCCGACCGCCGAGAGCCGCAACCCGACGAGCCGGTCGACGACCTGCTCGCCGCGCTCGGGGGCGGTGCCGCGGCCCGGTCCGAGCCCGACCGGAGTGGTGAGACGACGGGCGGCAGTGGCGGGGTGCCGCCGCAGCGCGGCGCGTTGCCGCCCGGGGAACCGCCGACGCCCGACGAGCCGGGCCTCGATGCGCTCGGATTCGGGTTCGACGAGGTCGACCCGACGGTCGACGATTCCGGCAGCGATGATGGCCACGGCGGTGAGACCGACTCGCCCATCGCTCGTGAACTTGCCGAGACCGGCTACTTCTGGAACCTCACCCCCGACCCCACGGCGCCCGATCCGAAGGCCGAGCAGCCCGACGAGGCCTCGGTGCCGTCGCCCTTCGCGCAGCCGTCGCCCTTCGCCGTCGACCACGACGTCGCACCGGAGCCTGAGCCCGCGTGGGAGCCCGAGCCCGCGTGGGAGCCCGAGCCCGCGTGGCCGGGTGAGCCCGAGCCGATCTCGGAGCCCGCGCCGGCCTGGCCGGTCGAGGCGGACGCGAGTACGGAGTGGCCACCGGCAGTTGCTCCTGCGCAGCCGGAACCGGTGCAGGTGCCCGAGCCCGCGCCGCAGGAACAGCCGCAAGGGCCCTTCGGCGATGATCTCGACCAGATGTTCTCGTCGGCTGCGCGGCCGGTTCAGCCGACGGAGCCGGTGGCCCCCACCGCGGCTCAGCCCAACGCCCACGGCACGGCCGACGCCGATCCGCTCGCCTCGCTCTTCGGGGCGGTGGCCGCCCAGCCGGCGACCGCTGACCCGTGGTCGTCGGCCGGTGCCCCATGGCCGCCCGCCGCGGCATCCGCCCCGACCGCCTTCGCGGCCGCACCGGCCGGAACGGCGCTCCCGGCCCGCGCTCCCGCCGTCGCGCCCGCTCCTGGTGGCCCCGGTGACGGACGTGGCGTCGGACCGACCGGTGGGTCGGGTGGCTCGGGCGGCTCCCGTGGCAACCGCGCGGTGCGCACGCTCGCATGGATCGCCGGTGGCCTCGTCCTCGCCGTGATCCTGGCCGGACTGTTCTACCTCGGCACCCGGCTCTCCGCCGGTGGCGGCGAGGCGCAGTCGCCGTCGGCAGCGCCGACGGACACCCAGACGCCCGTCGCCGAGCCGACCGCGCCCCAGCCCGCCGGCGTGCACGCGTGGAACACGCTCTTCGGCGGCGAGTGCATCGAGCCGTTCGAGTCGGCCTGGGCCGAGGAGTTCACGGTCGTCGACTGCGCCGTGCCCCACGCCGCCCAACTCGTGTATCGCGGCGAGCTTCCCGATGACGCGGCGGCGCCGTTCCCCGGTGAGGAGGCGATCGCCGCGCAGATGGGCGGGCTCTGCAGCGCAGCCGGAATCATCGACGTCGGCCTCGTCGCCGGCATCCCCGACCTCCAGGTCCAGGCCGCCTTCCCGGTGACCGAGGAGCAGTGGACGAGCGGCGAGCGCACGTACTACTGCTTCGCGAACCGCGCGGGCGGCGAGCCGCTCACCGGTTCGATCCAGGGCCCGGGGCCCTTGGCCTAGGGTGGCGGCGTCGACTCGGGTCGTCGTGTTCGGCTCGCTCAACGTCGACTCGACGAGCTATGTCGACGCATTCCCGGCGCCCGGTGAGACGATCCGCTCCCGCGCCTTCCAGGTCGCGCTGGGCGGCAAGGGCTCGAACCAGGCGGCGGCGGCGCAGGTGGCCGGTGCTGCGGTCGAACTCGTCGCACGTATCGGCTCCGACGCCGCGGGCGACTTCGCCATCGGCACGCTCGAACGACTCGGCCTGCCGACCGCCTCGATCGCACGTGCGCCGGATGCCCCGACCGGGGTCGCCCAGATCACCGTCGCCGACTCGGGCGAGAACACGATCATCGTCACCGGGGGCGCGAATCTCGCGCTCACGCCGGCCGTCGTCGATGACGAGCGCGAGCGCATCGCGGCCGCCGGGCTCGTGCTCACGCAGGGCGAGCTGCCCGTCCCGACGATCGATCGGCTCGCCGTCGTCGCCCGCGAGGCTGGAGCCCGCTTCGTGCTCAACCTCGCGCCGCCGGCAGCGGTCGCTGCCGAAACGCTCGCGCTCGCCGATCCCCTGGTCGTGAACGAGCACGAGGCGCGAGCGGCGGGCGTCGGCGCGGATGTCGCGACGGCGACGCTCGACGAGTGGCGGACGGCTGCGGCATCCGCTGCGGGTCGTGTCGCGCGTTCGATCGTCGTGACGCTCGGTGCGGCCGGCGCCGTCGCCGCATCGGCCGACGGAGCCTGGTCGGTCGCCGCGCCCCGGGTCGACGCGGTGGACACCACGGGTGCGGGTGACGCGTTCACGGGAACGCTCGCGGCGTTCCTCGCCGAGGGGCGGCCGATCGACGAGGCGCTGCGCATCGCGGTCGCGGCCGGCGCCCTCGCGGTGCAGGCTCGCGGCACCGTCGATTCCTACGCGCCGCGCGCCGACGTGCTCGCCGCCGCCGAACGCGACCTGCCCGAGGCGGAGGCGGCGCCCGCATGAGCATCCCGGTGATCGTCGACTGCGACCCCGGGCACGACGACGTCTTCGCGCTGTGGCTCGCGGCGGGGCATCCGTCGCTCGACCTCCGGGCCGTGACGACGGTGGGCGGCAACGTACCGCTCGAGCACACCAGCCGGAACGCGCGAGTCGCGCTCACGGTCGCCGGCGTGACCGGCGTGCCGGTCGCCGCCGGCGCCGAGGGGCCGCTCAGTCGGGTGCTCGAGACGGCGGAGTGGATCCACGGAGAGAACGGACTCGGCGGGCCCGAGCTGCCCGAGCCCGCCATGCCGCTCGATCAGCGTGGCGCGACCGCGCTCATCGCCGACACCCTGCTCGGCGCGGATGAGCCGGTCGCCATCATCGCCACCGGCCCGATCACGAACGTCGCCGTGTTCCTGCGCGAGCGGCCGGACCTCGCGGAGCGCATCCGCGAGATCGTCTGGATGGGCGGCTCGACCGACCGCGGAAACGTCACACCCTACGCCGAGTTCAACGCGTGGGTGGATCCCGAGGCGCTCTCGGTCGTGCTCGGTTCCGGTGTGCGCTTCACCATGGTCGGTCTCAACGTCACGCACACTGCGCTGGTGACGTCCGCAGTGCGCCAGCGCCTCGCCGCGGGCGGTACGCGCACTGCCGTGTTCGGCGACGAGCTCCTCGAGTTCTTCTGCCGCACGAACGATGAGGTCTTCGGCATGCCCGACGGCCCCCTGCACGATCCGGTCGCCGTGGCGGTGCTCGCCGACCCCGAGACGGTCGAGCTCACGCACACCCGGCTCGACGTCGAGCTCGCCGGCACCGAGACGGTGGGAGCGACGAGTGTCGATCTCGGCGGGATGCTCCGTCGGGAGCCGAACGCCTGGGTCGCGACGGGCCTCGACGTCGAGCGGTTCTGGGGGCTCGTCGAGCAGGCGATCGCGCGGCTGGCCTGAGGCGCCTCCTCGCCGGTCAGGCGACCGGGGCCGAGACATGCGAGCCTCGGTTCCACCCCGCTCTGGAGCGAGTGTTCCGTTCTCGGACTCGCGGCACTTCGGCACTTCGGCACTCGGGCACTCGGGCACTCGGGCACTCGGGCACTCGGGCACTCGGGCACTTCGGCACTTCGGCACTCGGGCACTCGGGCACTTCGGCACTCGGGCACTCGGGCACTTCGGCACTCGGGCACTCGGGCACTTCGGCACTCGGGCACTCGGGCACTTCGGCACTCGGGCACTTGGGCACTTCGGCACTTCGGCACTTCGGCACCTCGGGACTTCGGCACCTCGGGACTTCGGCACCTCGGGACTTCGGCACTCGGGTACTTCGGTACTTCGGCACCTGCATTGAGGGAGAGCTTACGTGTTCGGTCGACGAACCGGGCCGCCTTACCAGGGGTATCGCGACACCGCGAATCGCGGGCGTACGCTGGCCCTGACGAGAGGAGGCCGCCCATGGACTGGACCTTCTGGATGGGCATCGCCGTCATCGTCGTGGTCGGGGGACTGACGGCAGGTGCGGTCGCGCTTCGACGCCACTACGACGTGCCGCGAGGCTCTCGCCCCGACCTCGGCCGTGGCGACGAGATCGTGGACCTCGAGGACGAGAAGGGGCAAGGCCTGTACCGCTCGGGGTGGGTCCCCTGAGCATCGTTACAGCTCGGTCTCCACGGGCTCGCGCACGATCAGCTCGCTGACTCCCGAGAGCACCTCGTCGGGGCGGAACGGGTACTTCTCCATCTCGGCGCGATCGCTGATGCCGGTGAGCACGAGCACGGTGTGCAGGCCGGCCTCGATGCCCGCGACGATATCGGTGTCCATGCGGTCGCCGATCATGGCCGTGGTCTCGGAGTGCGCGCCGATCTTGTTGAGCGCCGAGCGGAACATCATCGGGTTCGGCTTGCCGACGACGTAGGGCTCCTTGCCCGTGGCCTTCGTGATGAGCGCGGCGATGGCCCCGGTCGCGGGCAGCGGACCCTCGGCGCTCGGCCCCGTGGCATCCGGATTCGTCACGATGAACCGCGAGCCGTTGCCGATGAGCCGGATCGCCTTGGTGATCGCCTCGAACGAGTAGTTGCGGGTCTCCCCGACGACCACGAAGTCGGGGTTCGTCTCGGTCATCACGAAGCCCGCCTCATGCAGTGCCGTGAGGATGCCGGCCTCCCCGATGACGAACGCCGTGCCGCCCGGTTGCTGCTGCTTGAGGAAGTCGGCCGTCGCGAGCGCCGAGGTCCAGATGCGGTCCTCCGGCACATTCAGGCCGCTCGCCCGCAGTCGCGCCGACAGGTCGCGGGCCGTGAAGATCGAGTTGTTGGTGAGCACGAGGTACGGGGTGCCGGAGTCCTCCCACTGCTGCAGGAGCTCGGCGGCGCCCGGCAGCGCATGGCTCTCGTGCACGAGCACGCCGTCCATGTCGGTCAGCCAGGCCTCGACCTCTTCACGCTTCGCCATGCGCCAAGCCTAGGGCGCGCAGATCACGGGCCGATGAACGGCGGATGCCACGGAACGCACCCTCAGTGCAGCAGTTCGCGCCAGTTCGGGGGCACCCGGCCCGCAGGCCCCGGGGCCGGCTGGTCCTCTGGGCGGCTGTGCGGCGGAGGCAGCGGAATGCGACGCGCGGAGGTGCCCGCGGGGTAGTCCCAGAACCAGTCCTCGCCGGGCTCGAACGATGCGGCGACGGGGTGGCCGAGTTGCTCGGAGTGCCGGCGCGCATGCTGCTCGGGCGAGGCGTCGCAGCATCCGACGTGCCCGCACTCCACGCAGCGCCGGAGGTGCCACCACCAGCCGCCGCCCTCGAGGCATTCGACGCAGCCGGTTCCAGACGGCGGCGGCGGACCGGCGGTCATGCGTACACCTCCGCGGCCGCGAGCGCCCGGTGCACGGAGGCCACTGCGCTCGACCCCTCGCCGACCGCCGCCGCAACGCGCTTCATGGAGCCGCTGCGCACGTCGCCGGCCGCGAACACGCGCGGGAGCGAGGTCTCGAACGGCAGCGGCATGCGGCCGAGCTCGGGCCACCCCTCGGTGAGGTCGATCACGTCGGCGCCCGTACGGACGAAGCCGTGCTCGTCGCGCTCCACCTCGGCGAGCCACTCGGTCGCGGGCTCGGCACCGATGAAGCAGAACAGGCCCCGGCAGTCCACGGTCTCGGTCACCGCGCCCGCCAGGGTCACCCGCTCGAGCTCATCCGCGCCGTGCAGCGCCGAGACCTGCGTGCCCGTGCAGATCTCGATCCTGCCGTCCTCCTGCACCCGGTCGACGAGGTAGCTCGACATCTGTCGCCCGAGGTCGTCGGCTCGCACGACCAGCCGCACGCGGCATCCGTTCGCGGCGAGCGCGAGGGCCGCCTGGCCCGCCGAGTTGGCCCCGCCCACGACGACGACGTCGGAGCCGGCCACCTGCCGGAGTTCGAGCGCCGACGCGGCGTAGTGGATGCCCGCGCCCTCGAAGTCGTCCCATCGATCGAGGCCGAGCGCGCGATACGCCACGCCGGTCGTGACGACCACCGCACGGGCGCGGACGGTCGCGCCGTCGGAGAGCGAGAGCCGGAGCTCGCCGTCGTGCCGTTCCAACGCCACCGCCTCGCATGGCGCAACGACGCGAACGCCGAACTTGATCGCCTGCAGGGACGCCTGGGCGGTGAGGTCGTCGCCGCTCACGCCGAACGGGAACCCCAGGTAGTTCTCGATGCGAGACGTCGCCGCCGACTGCCCGCCGGGCGCGACGGCATCCAGCAGCAGCGTGCTGAGTCCCTCGGACGCCCCGTAGATCGCCGCGGCGAGGCCGGCCGGCCCGGCGCCCACGACCGCGAGGTCGACGGACGCGTCGTCCTCCGCTGCGAAGGCGAGGCCCATGAGCTCGGCGAGGCGACCGGGGGTGGCCCTGAGCACGCTCTCACCTTGCACGATCGCCACCGGCAGGTCCTCGTTCGCGAATCCGTGGCTTTCGAGCGCGCTCGCCGTGGCGGGGTCGTCGGCATCCACCCACGTGTGCACGAGGTCGAGGCGCTCGGCGTAACGGCGCAGCGCCGCGGCCTCGCCGGAACGCGACGATCCGACGATCTTCAGCGTCCACGCGGCGGGTCCGCGACGCAGCTCCTCCCGGCGGGCCCAGAGGGTGCGGAGCATGAGGTCGCAGAGCTCGTCGTCCTCGGCCATCATGCGCTGCAGCGACTGGTGGTCGACACGGTGCATCCGCCCCGCCTCGGAGACCCGCGCGGTCAGAAAGGCGCGCTGGCCGTTCAGCAGCCCCAGTTCGCCCACGAACGAGCGCGGGCCGAGCGTCGCGATGTGCGTCTCCTCGATCCACGCGAGCGCGTCGCGCACCACCTCGACCGCGCCGCTCTGGACGAGGATGAGGTCGTACCAGCGTTCGCCGGACCGGAACATGATGTCGCCCACGTCCGCCGCGACGGGCGTGCCGTACCGTACGATGCGTTCCCACTGCGAGTCGGTCAGCGTGGGCGAGATGTTCGTCTCCGAGGATCCCATCGTCCCATCGTGCCGCACGGGGGCGGCCAGCGGCAGGGGGCGACGGTCACGCGGTGACCCAGATGTCGGCGGCGGCGGCACTCGGGATGGCGCGTCGGGTGCCGGCGACCGTCACGGCGAGGGTGCCGGATGCGTCGGCGTCGGCGTCGTCGACGCGGAGCTCGCTGCCCGGGCCGACGCCGGCGTCGTCGAGCGCACGCAGCACGGCCGGGTCGCGGTCGCTGATGCGGATGACGCGGCCGACGTGTCCGGCGGGCGCGGCGTCGAGCCGCACCCACGGTTCCGACACGAGCGAGCCGTCGGCGGCGGGGATGGCGTCGCCGTGCGGGTCGCGTTCGGGACGGCCGAGGCGCGCATCGATCGCCTCGAGCAGGCGGTCGGACAGCGCGTGCTCGAGGACCTCGGCCTCGTCGTGCACCTCGTCCCACGCGTAGCCCATCTCGCGCACGAGCCATGTCTCGATGAGCCGGTGCCTGCGCACCACCGCGAGGGCCCGTGCTCGACCGGCATCCGTCAGGCGGATCGCGCCGTACGGCACGTGCTGCACCAGACCCTGTGCCGCCATCTTCTTCACCATCTCGGTGACCGAGGAAGGCGCGACGCCGAGCGCCCCGGCGAGGCCCGACGGCGTGATCGGCTCGGGCTGCCACTCGGTGTGGGCGTACACCGTCTTGAGGTAGTCCTCGATGGCTGGGCTCTGGGTCGCGGGCATCGGCCCCACCCTACCCGCGTCCACTTCTGCGGATAGTCGATCCGCCGCGCCGCCGATCCGGTCGCCGCGCCGGTGCGTCGGATCGCAGCTCCGCGATCCCGGACGGCGAGCGGATGGCTCGGCACCACCCGATGACCCCGCCCCGGGTGCCGTTCCGTGCCGTGCACCCGGGGCGGTTCCCGTCGCGGCGACCGGGGGGTGTGCCGTGCGACGGGAGCCGGATCACGCGCCGGTGAAGACCAGCCAGAGCAGCACGCCGTTCAGCGCGATCAGGAAGACGGAGGAGGCGATGCCTGCGGCGGTCGTGAGCCACCGGTTGCGCCACCGGCCCAGGATCTCGGCCTTGGCGGTGAGCGCCACGAGCGGCACCAGCGCGAACGGGATGCCGAACGACAGCACGACCTGACTGATGACGAGCGAGAGCGTCGGGTCGAAGCCGAGCCCGAGGATCACGAGCGCCGGCACGAGGGTGATGAGCCGGCGGGCGATGAGCGGGATCCGCACGTGCAGGAGCCCTTGCATGATCTCGGCACCCGCGTAGGCGCCGACCGACGTCGACGCGAGCCCGGAGGCGAGCAGGCCGACGGCGAACATCGTCGCGATGATGGGCCCGAGCGACGCCTCGAGCGCGGCGTGGGCCCCCTCGAGGCTGTCGGTGCCCTCGACGCCCGCGAGGTTCACGGCGGCGAGCAGGAGGATGCAGAGGTTGACGGTGCCGGCGATGGCCATCGCGATGGTCACGTCCCACCTCGTCGCGCGGACCAGGCGGTCGGTCGGCAGCACCGTGGCGGCCCCGGGCTCGCCGCCGCGTTCGCGTCGCAGGTCGTCGGACCCTTCGCGGGTGATGAGACCCGCGAGCAGGCGGCGGGGGCGGCCGGCGGCGCGGGACGTGGCCGCCTCGTCGATGCCGAGCGGCTGCCGCATCACGAACCGATCGCGGCTCAGCGCGGAGTGGGCGTAGATGGCGTGCGGCATGATCGTCGCGCCGAGGATCGAGGCGGCGAGGAGCACCGAGCCGGCGTCCTCGAATCGGGGCACGAGGCCCGCGGCGAGCGCCCCAGGTTCGGGCGGGGCGATGAACACGCCCACCGAGAACCCGATCGCGATGATGGCGAGCAGGCCCATGATGACGAACTCGAAGGTGCGGGGGCCGCGACGCGACTGCACTACGAGCAGCGCGATCGACACCGCGCCGGTGATGAGCCCGCCCCAGATCAGCGGGATGCCGAAGAGGAGGTTCAGGGCGACGGCGCCGCCGATGACCTCGGCGAGGTCGGTGGCCATCGCGACCAGCTCGGCCTGCAGCCAGTAGGCGCGGCGGCCCCAGCGATTGCGGAGCCGGCGCCCGAGCACCTCGGGCAGGCTCTCGCCGGTGACGATGCCGAGCTTCGCCGAGAGGTACTGGATGAGCCAGGCCATCACGTTGCCCACGACCACGACCCATACGAGCAGGTACCCGTAGCGCGCGCCGGCCGTCATGTTGCTCGCGACGTTACCGGGGTCGAGGTAGGCCACGCCCGCGACCAGTGCCGGACCGAGCAGCCAGGCGAGGCGACCGACGGAGGCGGGCGGGCCGGAGGGGGCGAGCACCGGGTCGGGCGAGGGCGCAGCGGACGCGGGCGGCGTCATCGCCGCCGCCGTCTCGGTGGGGGTTTTCGGCATGCCGAAATCGTAGCGCCTTTTCGGTACACCGAAAAGACTCGCCAGACTTCGCTGATCACCGGCTGTTGCCGAGTCCGGCTTCGGTGATGATCTGGGGCATGGCGTCGGCCGGCGGGTGATGCGGTGCGCTCGGGGCCGCTGATCTGCGCGCCGCGGGTAGCGTTGGGGCGTGAGTGACGACGAGCGAACGGATGCCGCGGGCGCCGCGGACGCGACCGCCGACGCCGCACACGACGAGCCGCAGCTGCCGCTGCACGGCGTCGGCCCCTGGCCCGGAGGCCCGAAGGCGTGGCCCGCCGACGACCGCTACGACCCGGAGCTCCTCGAGCACGGCGACCGCCGCAACGTCGTCGACCGCTACCGGTACTGGCGGCTGGAGGCCATCGTCGCCGACCTCGACGAGCGGCGGCATCCGTTCCACGTGGCGATCGAGAACTGGCAGCACGACCTCAACATCGGCTCGATCGTGCGCACCGCGAACGCCTTCGCGGCCGAGACGGTGCACATCATCGGCCGGCGGCGCTGGAACCGCCGCGGCGCCATGGTCACCGACCGGTACCAGCACCTGCTGCACCATCCGGATGTCGCCGACCTCGTCGCATGGGCGCATGCCGAGGGCCTGCCCATCGTCGCGGTCGACAACGTCGAGGGCTCGCGGCCGGTCGACGCGGCCGACCTGCCCGAGCGGTGCGTACTGCTGTTCGGCCAGGAGGGCCCGGGCCTCAGCGACGAGGCGCTCGCGGCGGCGGACCTCGTGGTCGAGATCACGCAGTACGGGTCGACGCGCTCGATCAACGCGAGTGCGGCCGCGGCCATCGTCATGCACGAGTGGGTGCGCAGGCACGCACGTCGGTGAGCTCGACGGCGGTGTCGGCCGAGGTCGTCGACGCATGCGCCGACCGCACGCGTGCGGCGCGCACCACTGCGAGCCCGGTCGCGATCATGAGCACGACGGCCACGGCCGTGCCGCCGAACAGGGCGAGCGGCCCGCCGACCTCGTAGGCGACGCCCGACAGCGCCGCGGCGATCGTGGCCGCGAGCAGCCCGAACGCGCGCATGAGGCCCTGCGAGGCGCCCGCACGTTCGGCGGGCACGGCCTGCGCCATCGCGGCCGCGGCGCCGATGAAGGCGAGCGCCTGGCCGCTCGACTCGACGAAGCCCACGCCCGTGGCGACCCACGGGTTGCCGATGACGCCGTAGAGCGCCACGATCGGCACGAGCACGACGGCACCGCGCAGGAACGCCGACACGCCGCCGCGGCGGTCGGCGAGACGCCCGGCCCAGCCTGCGAGGAGTGCATAGGGCACCGCGAACAGCGTGTAGCTGAGTGCCGTGAGCTGCTCGCTCGCTCCGATGTCGGCCATGAATCGCGGCCAGATGCCGTCGTAGGCGCCGGTGGGCACCATGACGGCGCCGTACAGCAGAAGGATGCCGACGACGCGGGGCGAGCGCAGCAGCCCGAAGCTCACGCGCGGGGGCGCGGCGACGGCGGTGCCGGCCGTGGTGGCGGCGGTGCCCGCGGATGCCGCGGCCGGCAGGTGTGCACGCGACACGGCGGCGGTGCGCTCGCGGAAGGCGAGCACGACGGGCACGACGCCGAGCAGCACGGCCGCCGCCGACCACGCGAGGATCGGCCCGGGCGCCGCGACCGCGATCGCGAGGCCCGATGCGAGCGGCCCGAGCGACACGCCGGCCAGTTCGGCCGCGCCGAGGCGGCCGAGGGACTCGCCGGCGCGGATCGGGTCGGCACGCACGAGGAGCGCGCTCGCCGCCGCCATGAACACGCCGAACCCGAATCCGCCGACCGCCCGCCCTGCCACGAGGTGCCAGCTCTCGGTCGCGAGCGCCGAGCCCGCGAGCGCGGCGGCCATGAGCACGACGCCGGCGACCCCCATGAGGCGCGTGTGGCCGCGGTCGGCGAACGGCGCGACGATGAGCTCGGCCGCGAGCGAGGCGGCGAATCCGGCGGCGGCGACGAAGCCGATGTCGGCCGTCGAGATGCCGAGCTGCGCCTGCAGTGCGGGCAGCAGCGGGAAGAGCACCATGGCGCCAGAGGACATGAGCACGGTGGCCGTGACCACGCCGGTCGTCAGCCGACGGCGGTAGGCCTCGGATGTCTCGAGCGCGGCGGCACCCCGGCGTCCTCTTGTCCACATGGACAACACGCTAGCAGCCGTTGTCCAGGTGGACAAGAGCGGTACCATTGGACGCATGGCGACCCGACTCGATCCCGCGGCGCGGCGGGACCAGATCCTCGCCGCGACTCTGCGGCTCGTGGCCCGCGACGGCTTCGCGCGCGTGACGCTCCGCGACGTCGCCGCCGAGGTCGGCGTCGTGCACGGGCTCATCCGGCACTACTTCCCGACGCGCGAACGTCTCATGGCCGAGGCGTTCGACACCGCCGTGCTCGCCGAGCTCGAGGGCGACGAGGAGGTCGCCGAGCGCGTCGAGCCCGTCGAGGCGCTCGCCGACTGGCTCAGCACCACGCCTCGCGAGCACTACTTCGTGTGGATCGACGCCTGGAGCGAGGCGCATCGCAACCCCGAGTTGCTGGCGGCCCTCACACGTCATCATCGCGACTGCGAGCGGCGACTCGCGCGCATCATCGAGCGTCTCGCCGACTCCGGTCGCGGGGCGAGCGATGACCCCGCGGCGGATGCCCGCATGCTCACCGCCCTGGTCGACGGCGTCGCCGTGCAGCACCACGCCATCGGCCTCATCGACCGGGCCGAGGCTGACGGCCTGGTCTTCGCGGCGGCCGAGGACCGACTCGGCCTCGAACCCGGCACCCTCGCGCGTTCGCGCCCCACCGCCGCCCGCGGGCAGTGGGCGTCGGCCGCCGCCGGCGGGGCGGGCTGACCGGCATCCGCTCTCCCACTGCCGCGTGTCGACGGCTCGGGCCACTCGGCGCCCGGGAGACTTGAGGTCATGCCCGTCGTCGACAATGCGATCTACCGCGACGGCCGCCGAGTGGCGAGTCCGGCGTCGCTCGAGGAGACCTTCGAGACGCTCTCGGAGCACGGCGGCTTCGCGTGGATCGGGCTCTACCGACCCACCGATGCCGAGCTCGACGCGATCGCCGTCGAGTTCGGCCTGCACCACCTCGCGATCGAGGACGCCCGCAAGGGTCACCAGCGCGCGAAGCTCGAGCGGTACGGCGATGCGCTGTTCGTGGTGCTCCGCCCGGCGCGGTACCTCGACGACGTCGAGAAGGTCGAGTTCGGCGAGCTGCACGTGTTCGTCGGGCGCGACTTCGCCATCACGGTGCGGCACGCCGAGTCGCCCGACCTCGGCGCCGTCCGACGGCGCCTCGAGGCCACGCCCGAGCTCCTCGACAAGGGCGCCGAAGCCGTGCTCTACGCCGTGCTCGACCATGTCGTCGACGGCTACGTGCCGGTGCTCGCCGGGCTCGAGAACGACATCGACGAGATCGAGGAGCAGCTGTTCTCGGGTGATCCCGAAGTGACCCGGCGCATCTACGACCTCGCGAGCGAGGTGATGGAGTTCCAGCGGGCGACCGGTCCGCTCGTGGACATGTTCCGCGCTCTCGAGCACGGGTTCGAGAAGTACAGCGTCGACGTGGAGCTGCAGCGCTACCTGCGCGACGTGCTCGATCACTCCATCCGGGCGATCGAGCGGGGCGAGGCGTTCCGGCAGCTCCTGCAGAACGCGCTCCAGGTGCACGCGACGCTCGTGGCGCAGCGCCAGAACGAGGAGATGCGACTGCTCAGCGAGACGAACCTCGCGCAGAGCGAGGAGGTGAAGAAGATCTCGAGCTGGGCCGCGATCATCTTCGCGCCGACGCTGATCGGCACGGTGTACGGCATGAACTTCAAGAACATGCCCGAGCTCTTCTGGGAGCACGGCTACACGTTCGCGCTGTTGCTCATGCTGGGCTTCGGCCTCACGCTCTACTTCATCTTCAAACGTCGGAACTGGCTGTGACGCCGATGCTCACACTCAACAGTCCAGAGACGTCCGTCGCAAATTCAACAGTCTGGTGACGAGCGTCACAGATTCCTTGACTTAGCCGCCCGGATGCCGCAGCATGGCTCGTGCACGATGCAGTGCAGCGAGGCGCGTCCACACGCCTCACCATCTACGAGAGGCATTTCAATGAAGAAGAGTCTTGCCATCTTCGGAGCCCTCAGCGCGGCGGCACTCCTGCTCGCCGGATGCACGGACTCCGGGGCGACTTCCGGCACCACCACCGCAGACCCCGACGAGGGCGCCGCAGGCGAACTCACCCAGGTCCGTGTCGCCGCCCTCCCGATCGCCGAGACCGGCGCGCTCTGGGGTGCGATCGACGCGGGCATCTTCGAGGACCATGGCCTCGAGCTCGAGATCGTGCCGGCCCAGGGCGGCGCGCAGGCGATCCCCGCCCTGCTCTCGGGCGACATCCAGTTCGCCATCGGGCAGCCGTTCGGTCCCATCCGCGCCGACCTGCAGGACCTCGGCATCGTCATCTTCAGCAACTACGCGTCGAGCCTGCCTGAGGGCGACGACGTCAACGCCGTCGTGGCCCTCGGCGACTCGGGCATCACGAGCCCGAAGGACCTCGCCGGCAAGAAGGTGTCGGTCAACAGCCTGGGCGCCGCCGGCGACGTCACGATCCGCAAGGCCGTGCAGGACGACGGCGGAGACCCGTCGACGATCCAGTTCGTCGAGGTCGCGTTCCCCGACGTGAAGGCCCAGCTCGAAGCCGGCACGATCGACGCCGGTTGGGTGCCCGACCCGTTCCGCGGTCAGATCCTCGGCGCGGGCGGCGTGTCGGTCGTCGCGCCGTACCAGGCGACGATCCCCGGCCTCACGGTGCTGACGAACTTCACCACCCAGGAGCTCATCGACTCGGATCCCGACCTGGTGGAGAACTACGCCGCCGCCATGGCCGAGGCCCTCGCCTGGGCGGCCGACAACGAGGACGCGGTGCGTGAGGCGATCGCCACGAACCTCAAGATCCCCGCTGAGGCCGCGGCCGGCATCGTCC
This sequence comes from Agromyces sp. NSFZ, assembly GCF_056156205.1. Lineage (NCBI taxonomy): Bacteria > Bacillati > Actinomycetota > Actinomycetes > Micrococcales > Microbacteriaceae > Agromyces > Agromyces sp. NSFZ. The sequence goes on along the minus strand of NZ_CM149585.1, from coordinate 3,920,043 downwards.
TGCCCGAGTTCACCGCCGACCTGAACACCGACGACATCGAGGAGCTCGCTGCGCTCGCGGTCGAGTTCGGGGTCATCGACGCCGAGCCCGACTACGACCGGATGATCCAGCTCCAGGAGTGACCGGGTGCGGGGATGCCCTCCCGACGGGGCATCCCCGTGCTCCTCCTCGTCAGCTCCACGTCCTCCCCCTCACGGAAGAGACCCATGACCGCAGTCCTCCCTGCCGCGGGCGGAACCCGCCGTCGGGCCGAGCGCCGGCGCACCGCGCGCAAGCTCCTCCTCGGCCTCGCCGGCATCGCCGGGTTCCTCGTCACCTGGCAGCTCCTGCCCCTCACCGGGGTGGTCGATCCGCAGTCCCTGCCGCTCGCGACCGACACCATCGCGCGCCTGGCCGAGGAGTTTCGCGACCTCGAGTTCTGGCGCAACGTCGGCCGCACCATGACCGCGTGGGCCATCGGCCTCGCGCTCGCCACCGTGGCGGCCACCGTGCTCGGCACGATCGTCGGACTGGTGCCGTTCCTCCGTCGCGCGACGCACACGACGGTCGAGTTCCTCCGACCCATCCCGTCGGTCGCGCTCATCCCGCTCGCCATCCTCATGTACGGTATCCAGCTCCCCGCCGCGCTCGTCATCATCGTCTTCGCGAGCTTCTGGCAGGTCTTCGTTCAGGTGCTCTACGGCGTCGCCGATGTCGACTCCGTCGCCCGTGACACGGCACGCAGCTTCGGCCTGACGCCGGCCGCCCGCATCCGGAGCCTCGTTTTCCCGACGATGCTGCCGTATCTCATGACCGGGCTCCGGCTCGCGGCATCCGTGGCCCTGATCCTCGCCGTCACCGCCGAGATGACCATCGGCAACCCGGGCCTCGGCAGGGAGATCGTGCTGGCGTACAGCTTCGGCGATCTCCCGGGCGTCTACGCGATCGTCATCGTGACGGGCCTGCTCGGCCTCGTCATCAACCTCGTCTTCCGCCTCATCGAGCGGCGCACGCTCTCGTGGCATCAGTCCGTGCGCGGGGAGGAAGTCCTGTGACGCTCTACACGAGCACCGTCAGGGTGCGACGCCCGCCGTCTCGCGTCTGGGCGAAGATCGGCGAGAACACGCTCTACGCCATCGGCCTGCCCATCGTGCTGCTGGTCATCTGGGGCATCTGGGGCACGCTGGCTCCGGCGAAGTTCTTCCCCGGACCGCTCACGATCTTCGAGGCCTTCGTCGATACGTGGATCGGGCCCGCGTTCTTCACCGACGTCGTGCCGAGCCTCAGCCGCCTGGCGCTCGGCATCGTGCTCTCGATCGTCGTCGGCATCGTCGCCGGCACGCTCATCGGGCTCAACCGCTGGCTGAGTGAACTCCTGGAGCCCATGCTCGAGTTCTTCCGGGCGGTGCCGCCGCCCGTGCTCATCCCGGTCTTCGCGGCGCTGCTCGGGTTCACCGACACCATGAAGGTGTTCGTCATCGTCGCGGGGGCCATCTGGCCCGTGCTGCTCAACACCATCGAGGGCGTGCGCTCGACCGACTCGGTCATGACCGAGACGGCGCGGTCGTTCTCGCTCACCCGGCGCGAGCGACTGGTCGACCTGGTGCTGCCGGCGGCGAGCCCGCGCATCATGGCGGGGGTGCGGCAGTGCCTGTCGGTGGCGCTGATCCTCATGGTCATCTCGGAGATGTTCTATTCTTCGTCGGGGCTGGGGTGGCAGATCGCCTACTTCCAGCGCAACTACCTCATCGCGGAGATGTGGAGCGGCATCCTGCTGCTCGGGCTGATCGGCGTCCTGCTGGCGGTCGTCTTCGGGTTCATCGAACGGCGGGTGCTTCGCTGGTACCACGGAATCAAGGAGGTCGGGCGTGCCTGAAACGCTCCTCGAGGTCGATCACCTCAAGAAGGTCTACGAGTCGTCGACTGGCACCGTGGAGGCGATCCGCGACATCAGCTTCTCGATGCGCCGCGGCGAACTCGTGTGCATCGTCGGGCCCTCGGGCTGCGGCAAGACGACGCTGCTGAAGTGCATCGCCGGCCTGCTGCGCAGCACCGACGGCACGGTGCACCTCGACGGCAAGACGGTCACGGGCCCGCCCCCGAACATGGCGCTCGTGTTCCAGGAGTACGGCCGCAGCCTGTACCCGTGGCTCACGGTGCGCGCCAACGTCGAGCTGCCGCTGAAGCACAAGAAGCTCTCCAAGCAGCAGCGCGACCGACTCATCGACGACGCCCTCGAAGCCGTCGGGCTCGAGCACGCGGCCAAGAGCTACCCGTGGCAACTCTCGGGCGGCATGCAGCAGCGCGTCGCCATCGCGCGGGCGGTCGCCTACCAGCCCGAGGTGCTCATCATGGACGAGCCGTTCGCGGCCGTCGACGCGCAGACCCGCGCGGACCTCGAAGACCTCGTGCGACGGTTGCACCTCGAACGCGGCATGTCGATCCTCTTCGTCACGCACGACATCGACGAGTCGGTGTATCTCGGCGAACGCGTCATCGTGCTCTCGAAGTCGCCCACCTGGGTGCAGGAGGACCTCGCGATCGACCTCGCCCCCGAGCGCGACCAGATCTCGACGCGCGCGCTGCCCCGGTTCACCGAGCTCCGCACGCACGTGTACGAGCAGATCCAGCGCGCCAAGCGCGGCGAGACCGTCGGGCCGAACGCGTGAGGCGGCGATGAGCGCCACGACCGTTCGCTCGAACGGCGGCGCGGCTGTGCCTGCAGCCGTGTCCCCGGTCGCCGGGCGCAACCCGAAGCAGCTCCTGCTCGCGCTCCTCGGCGAGCAGCTCGACGCAGGCCTGCATCGACCGCTGCGTGCGGCCGCCTACATCGAGGTGCTCGACGGGGCCGGCGTGGCCGGTCCGACCGCGCGCGCCACGCTCGATCGCATGGCCCTGCGGGGCTTCCTCACCCGCACGCGGGTCGGCCGCGAGATCGAGTTCGCCATCACCGACCACGCCCGCGACGTGCTGCGCGAGGCGGCGGAACGCGTGCACTCGGAGCATCCGTTCGCCCCGCAGGGCCGCGGCTGGACGCTCGTGACCTTCACGGTTCCCGAAGACCAGCGCACCCTGCGTCACCGGTTGCGGGCCGCCCTCACGTGGGAGGGGTTCGCGCCGCTGCGCGACGGGCTCTGGCTCGCGCCGGGCGAGGTCGATCTCGTCGGGGCGCTCGAGCCGCTGCACGACCAGCTGCCCGAACAGTCCGTCATCGCCTTCCGCGCCCGGGACCTGGCGGAGTTCCCCGTTGCACAATCGGTGCGTGGCGCATGGGACCTCGACGCCATTCGCGCCGCCCACGAGGGGTTCCTCGCGACGTGGGCCGATCCCGAGCGGGTCGCCGCGTCGGTGCCGCCGCTCTCGGCGCTCACGATGCTGGTGGCCGACTGGCTCGCCCTGCTCCGGTCCGACCCGCGGCTGCCCGACGAGTTCATGGACGATGACTGGCCGGCGGCCCGCTCGCTCGCCGCGTATCGCGCCCGACGGGCGGAGCTGGCCGAGCGGGCGAGCGAGTCGTTCGCGCAATTGGCCGACGGCACCGGCGCCGTCGGCGCAGCTGCCGCACGCTGAGCCGGGCATCGGCTCAGCGTGCGCCCGCTCACCGGCCGCTCGAGAACCGAGCCCGCAGGTCGGCCTTCCGCACCTTGCCCGAGGCGGTACGCGGCAGTTCGTCGACGACCACCACGCGCTTGGGCAGCTTGTATCGTGCGAGCGTGCCCTCGAGGTGCGCTCGCACGGCGTCGGTGTCGATCGCCGCGCCGTCGCGCAGCGTGACGATCGCCCACGGCACCTCGCCCCACTGCTCGTCCGGCACGCCGATCACGGCCACGCCGCTCACGCCCTCGAGGTCCGCGATGCGGTTCTCGATCTCGGCGGGGTAGATGTTCTCGCCGCCCGAGATGATCATGTCCTTGAGCCGGTCGGAGATGAAGAGGTACCCGTCGGTGTCGAGGTAGCCGAGGTCGCCGGAGCGGAACCAGCCGTCGTCGGTGAAGGCGGCGGCGGATGCCTCGGGCAGGCCGTGATAGCCGGGGAACACGTTCGGCCCCGTGATCTGGATCTCGCCGACCGTGCCGCGAGGGAGCATGTCGCCGTGCTCGTCGGCGATGCGCACCTCGGTGAAGAAGTGCGGGAGGCCGACGCTGCCCTGCTTCGTGCGCGTCATCCCGGGCGCGAGCGACGTGGCGCCAGGGGAGGTCTCGGTCATGCCGTAGCCCTGGGTGAACGAGAGGCCGCGCTCCTCGTAGGCGTTCAGGATGCGCGTCGGCACGGCGGAACCGCCGCACGTCAGCTTCGACAGGGTCGACAGGTCGGTCGCCGCCCAGTCGGGGTGGTCGGCCATCATCTGGTACGTCGTCGGCACGCCGCTCAGCATCGTGATGCCGTGCTGCTCGATGAGCGCGAGCGCGCGTCCGGGCTCGAACCGGCGCTCGAGCACCATGGTGGCGCCCTTGAGGATGACCGGCAGTGCGCCCATGCCGAGCGACGCCACGTGGAAGAGCGGGGAGATCATCAGCGCGACATCCGTCGACACGACGTCGTAGTCGACGATGCAGTTGAGCGCCACCCAGGTCAGGTTGCCGTGGGTGAGCACCGCGCCCTTCGCCTTGCCGGTCGTTCCCGACGTGTACACGATCGCGGCGGGATCGTCGAGGGTGACTTCGACGTCGGCGTGCCCGGAACGCTCCTCGCGGAGCGCCGCCGCGAGTCCGCGCGCGCCCTCGCTCGTCTGCTCGCCGGTCTGGATCACGTGCGTGATGCCGATGCGATCGACGATGCCCGCCACGTCGCCGGCGAACTCCGGGTCGTGGATGAGCACGCGCGCACCCGAGTCGCGCAGCACGTGGTCGATCTCGGGCGTTGCCAGGCGCGTGTTGATCGGCACGAAGACCGCACCGAGCTGCGCGCAGCCGAACAGCACGTCGAGGAACTCGGGGCAGTTCTCGCCGAGGAAGGCGACGCGGTCGGACTTGCGGATGCCGCGCTGCCAGAGCAGCGCGGACATGTTGTCGACCGCATCGGCGAACTGCCGGTAGGTGATCTCCCGGCCGTCGAACACGAGGGCGGTCCGGTCGGGGGTCTTCAGGCGGCGCTTGCTGGTCCAGCCGCCGAGTCCGTGGTTGCGCATGGCGTCCTCTTCGTTGAGGTCAGGTGGTCGTGAGGCTCAGGCGTAGAACCGGTACAGCCCCCGAGAGACGACGGCGGGCTTCGGTGCGCCCTCGATCTCGATGGTCTGGTCGACGGTGAGCTGGTACCCGCCGGGGACTTCCGAGACCTCGGCGATGACGGCGTTCATGCGGACCTTCGCCCCCACCTGCACGGGCGAGATGAAGCGCACCTTCTCGAGGCCGTAGTTGACCTTGGTGGTCACGCCCTCGACCTCGAGCAGCTCCGACCAGAACTTGATCGCCAGCGAGAGGGTCAGGAAACCGTGCGCGATCGGTCCGCCGAAGGGGCCGTCCTTGGCGCGCTCGGGGTCGACGTGGATCCACTGCTGGTCGTCGGTGGCGTCGGCGAAGAGCTGCACGCGGTCCTGGGTGACCTCGAGCCAGTCCGACCAACCGAGGTCGGTGCCGGCGAGGCCGGCCACATCGGCGTAGGCGACGGTGGTGGTCATGGTGTGCCTTTCGTTCGGGGATTCTGACGACGTGGGGGTTCGGGGCTCAGACGAATGCGGACTCGCCCGTGAGAGCGCGTCCCACGATGAGCGCGTTGATCTCGTGCGTGCCCTCGTAGGAGTAGACGGCTTCGGCGTCGGCGAAGAACCGGGCGACGTCGTGCTCGAGCAGGATGCCGTTCCCGCCCGCGACCTCTCGTGCCAGCGCCACGGTCTCGCGGGCGTGCAGGGCCGTCCACATCTTGGCGAGGGCCGAGTTCTCATCGGCGAACTCTCCCGCATCCTGGCGGTGCGAGAGCTGCACGCACAGGCCGAGCGAGGCGGTGAGGTTGCCGAGCATCCGGGCGAGCTTCTCCTGCACGAGCTGGAACCCGGCGATCGGGCGTCCGAACTGCTCGCGTTCGCGCACGTAGCGCACGGCCGCGTCGAGGGCGCCGGCCTGCAGCCCGGTGGCGATCCACGCGACATCCGATCGCATCGCGCGCAGGATGCGGGCCACGTCGCGCCAGCCGGCGATGCCCTGCAACCGGGATGCCTCGGCCACGCGCACGCCCGAGAGCGTGATGACCGCGTTCTGCATGGGCCGCAGCGACACCTTGCCGCGGATGATGTCGATCGAGACGCCGGGTGCGTCGCGCGGCACCAGGAAGACCTTGACCTGCCCGTCGGCCACGTCGCGGGCGAAGACGGCCAGGACGTCGGCCGACGCCGCACCGCCGATCCAGCGCTTCGCGCCGTCGAGCACCCAGTCGTCGCCGTCGCGGCGGGCGGTCGTCGCGAGCCCGCCGGCGATGTCGGAGCCGTGCTCGGGCTCGGTGAGGGCGAACACGCCCTTCAGTTCGAACGAGGTGACGCGCGGGTCGAGCTCGGCGGCCTGCGCCTCCGATCCGCCGAGCAGGACCGTCGTGCGGAACAGGCCGGACTGCGCGTTGTAGAGCGTCGCGACCGAGGCATCCGTTCTCGCGAGCACGTAGTTGCGGAAGCCGGCGAACATGGTCGATCCGGCCTCGTCGTCATCGACGCCCGCGGGGTGCATGAGGTCGAGGGGCACGAGCGCGTCGAGCACCGCGTCGGGCATGGTCGCCGTCTCCCAGGCCTCGGCGATGAGCGGGCGGATGTCGCGGTCGAGCGTCTCCTGCAGGCGCGCAAGCGCGGCAAGCGCGGATTCGCCGAGATGGGTCTCGGCGAACCCGAGCGGGTCGATCCCGAAGGTGGTGTCGGTCGTGATCGGCGGCATGTCAGGCCCCGAGCCCGAGGAGCCGCACGGCGTTGTCCTTCAGGATGCCCGGCATGACCTCGGGCTTGAGCGCGGTCTGCTCGACGTCGCGCAGCCAGCGGTCGGGGGTGAGCAACGGGAAGTCCGAGCCGAACAGCACGCGGGTCTTGAGGTACGAGTTCGCGGCGCGCACGAGCGGCTCGGGGAAGTACTTGGGACTCCACCCCGAGAGGTCGATCCAAGTGTTGTGCTTGTGGGTCGCCACCGAGAGCGCCTCGTCCTGCCACGGCACCGAGGGGTGCGCCATGATGATCTGGAGCCCGGGGAATTCAGCGGCGACATCGTCGAGCAGCATCGGGTTCGAGAGCGCGAGGCGGAATCCGCGACCGCCGGGCATGCCGGCGCCGATGCCCGTCTGGCCGGTGTGGAACAGTGCGACGACGCCGGCCTCCTGGAGCACCGCGTAGAGCGCATGATGCCGCTCGTCGCTCGGGTCGAAGCCCTGCACGGTGGGGTGGAACTTGAAGCCCCGCACGCCGTGCTCCTCGATGAGGCGGCGCGCCTCGTCGACGGCTTCGCCGCCGCGATTCGGGTCGACCGAGCCGAACGGGATCAGCACGTCGTTGTTGCGTGCGGCCCCCTCGGCGATCTCGGTGTTCGAGAGCGGCGGATGCCCCAGCTGCGTCTGCGCGTCGACGGTGAACACCACCGCGGCCATCTGCCGCTCGCGGTAGTAGGCCGCGATCGAGTCGAGGTCGGGGCGCGCCGCGTCGGCCGCGAAGTACTTCGATGCCGCCTCGACGAGGTCGGGCGGCAGCGACGAGTGCCCGTGCGCATCGACCTCGATGTGCACGTGCACGTCGATCGCGCGGATCGCGTCGACGTCGATGGCGGGTTCGTAGCGGGTCATGTCGGCTGGCGGGGTCGAGTCGGGATCAGGCCGCGGGCATCGGGCGCTGCAGCTCCTCTGGCAGCGGGGGGAAGCTCTCGCCGACCGACCGGAGCTGCTCGCCGACGAGGGCCGGGAACTCGGCCTGGAGCGCGTCGTACGACCAGCCGCCCTCGTGGTACGCGGTGAGCACGGCTTCGGGGTGGGACCACAGTTGCAGGCGGTCGCCGCCGACGCCGATCGCCTGGCCGGACACGCCGGCCGCGGCGTCGGAGGCGAGGAAGGCGATGAGTCCGGCCACGTCGTCGGAGGTGCCGAAGCCGAGGTCGTGCCGGAAGAAGGCCGGCATCGCCTCGCCCTTGGCCTCGGCCTCGACGGCCGCCGCGAAGTAGGGCACGGTGGCGGTCATCGCGGTGGCCGCGACGGGGATGACGGCGTTGGCGGTGATGCCGGCCTTCTTCAGTTCGAGGGCCCACGTGCGCACCATGCCGACGATGCCGGCCTTGGCGGCCGCGTAGTTGGTCTGGCCGAAGTTGCCGCGCTGGCCGGTGGGCGAGCCGATGCAGATGATGCGCCCGGCGACGCCCGCCTCGCGCATGTGGATGGCGGCCTCGCGGACGCAGGTGAAGGTGCCGCGCAGGTGCACGTTGACGACGGTGTCGAAGTCGTCGTCGCTCATCTTCCACAGCACCGTGTCGCGGAGCACGCCCGCGTTGGTGACGAGGATGTCGAGGCGTCCGAAGGCGTCGACGGCCGTGCGCACGAGCTCCTTCGCGGTCTCGGTCGGGCCCACCGGGGCGACGACGGCAACGGCCCTGCCCCCGGCGGTCTCGATGCTGCGCACGGCCTCGGCCGCGGCGTCGGCATCGACGTCGTTGACGACGACGGATGCCCCGCGGCGAGCGAGCTCTTGGGCGTAGGCGAGCCCGAGTCCGCGACCGGACCCGGTGACGATGGCGACTTTGCCGTCAAGGGACATGTGGAACTCCTTCGTGTCTGGCTCCATGACATCACAGAATGATTGAAATTGTCAATCATTGTTGATCTCATTGTTTGCTATCATCGGCGCATGCCTGCCAGCGCGAAGAGCACCACCGTCCCCGCCTCGGGGCGGCTCGAGCAGAGCGCGCTCACCGACGACGCGAGCTTCCTGCTCGCGCGCGCGAACGCACTCGCCCTCGCGGCGGGCAACGAGGCGCTCGCCGAGCACGGCCTCAAGGTGCGTTCGTACGCCGTGCTCGCGCTCGCCGTCGAGGAGACGCGACCGTCGCAGCGCGAGCTGGCGGAGTTCCTGCGCCTCGACCCGAGCCAAGTGGTCGCCCTCGTCGACGAGTTGCAGCGTCGTGGGCTCGTGGCGCGCGAACCCGACCCGACCGACCGGCGCGCCAACGTCGTCGTCGCCACGGAGGCCGGCCGCGCCCTCCATGCTCGCGCACGCCAGGCGGCGCAGTCGGCGCAGCGTCGCCTGCACGCGGGGCTCACCGCGGCGCAGCGCGAGCAGCTCGCGGATCTGTTGCGCTTCCTCGCGTTCCCCGGCTGACCGCGCGCTGATCTCCTGTCGACCCGCGCGCTGATCCGGAGCCGAGCCTTCACGGGGCATCCGATCGCCGTTAGCGTTGGAGGATGACCGCGATCACCGACGATCTGCCCGCTCGACTGCTGCACGAAGAGCACGCCGGATGGAAGGCGATCCTCGACGGTCGCGGCGGCGAGCACTACCAACGCGCGATGACGCGCGACGCACTCATGGTGGTCGAGGGCGCGGTGCTCGGCCGCGGCGAGATCCTGGCCGCGTTCCGGAGCGCCCCGCCGTGGGACTCGTACGAGCTGCACGAGCCCGCCGTCATCCGGCTCGGCGACCACGCCGGCATCCTGGTCTACCGCGCGGTAGCGCGTCGTGGCGACGACACCGCGAACCTGCGGATGTCGACGACGTACCTCTACGACGACGGCGCCTGGCGCGTCGCCGCGCACCAGCAGACCCCGGCCTGACCCCTCCGCGGGACGAGGCGGCGCGGCGGCGCCGCCTCGAAACCAGCTATGGCCGTGGGACCAACGCCCCGCCGAAGGGATGCACCTCGCATCAGGATGGCTTCAGACCGGAATGTCATCCAAGGGGGAAGAACATGTCGAAACTCTCGAAAGCCACCGCGACGCATACGGTGGTCCCGGGTTACACCGACGCCTACGAACAGGAGGTCGGCGGCTGGACCGTCACCATCGAACGCAACCTGATCGACATGGACATGGCGCCGTTCTTCAAGGGCGGACCGAACGACCAATGCCCGGCGAGCCACTTCGGCTACGTCCTCGCGGGGAAGCTCGGAATCCGCGGATCGGATGGCGTCGAGGAGACGTTCGAGGCCGGTGACGCCTTCGTCGTCGAGGCCGGGCACACGCCGATCATGTACGCCGGATCCGAGTATGTCTCGTTCACGCCGACTGAGGAGGCGAAGCAGCAGACCGCGGTGATGATGCCGAACATGGCGAAGTACGCGGCGGAGCAGGGCATCGAGCTGCCGGGGCAGGCGACGCCCTGACCGCTCCGTTACGAAAGCTCGTGCAGCAGAAGAGGCCCAATCCTGCCCTCAGGAGGGGCACGGGGCCACTTCTCCCGCACAAACTGGAGTCGATCAGTCGGTGCCGAGGTCGAACGCCGCGGCCTCGTTCGCGGCATCCGTCGCCAGCTCGAGATCGGTCTCGGCCTCGCCCGCGGAGATCTCGGCCGCCTGACCGGCCTGGAGGTCGCCGACCAGTTCGGCCGTCGCGCCGCCCACGATGCCCTGCACCGCGTACTGCTCGAGACGGGCGCGCGAATCGGCGATGTCGAGGTTGCGCATCGTGAGCTGGCCGATGCGGTCCTCAGGGCCGAACGCCGCGTCGCCGACGCGCTCCATCGAGAGCTTGTCGGGGTGGTAGCTCAGGGCAGGGCCCTGCGTGTCGAGGATCGTGTAGTCGTCGCCGCGGCGGAGTCGCAGCCAGACCTCGCCGGTCACGGCCGAGCCGACCCAGCGCTGGATCGACTCGCGCAGCATGAGCGACTGCGGGTCGAGCCAGCGGCCCTCGTACATGAGGCGGCCGAGTCGGCGGCCTTCGGCGTGGTAGTTCGCGATGGTGTCCTCGTTGTGGATCGCGTTGAGCAGGCGTTCGTACGCGATGTGCAGGAGGGCCATGCCGGGCGCCTCGTAGATGCCGCGGCTCTTCGCCTCGATGATGCGGTTCTCGATCTGGTCGGAGACGCCGAGGCCGTGCCGACCGCCGATGGCGTTCGCCTCGTAGACGAGCGCGACGGGGTCGGAGAAGTGCGCGCCGTTGATCGCCACGGGGCGGCCGGCCTCGAAGCGGATCGACACCTCCTCGGTGCGCACCTCCACGTCGTCGCGCCACGCGGCGACGCCCATGATCGGCTCGACGATGTCGAGCCCGGCGTTCAGCTCCTCGAGGCGCTTGGCCTCATGGGTCGCGCCCCAGATGTTCGCGTCGGTCGAGTACGCCTTCTCGGTGGAGTCGCGGTAGGGGAAGCCTCGTGCGACGAGCCACTCGCTCATCTCCTTGCGGCCGCCGAGCTCGGTGACGAACGCGGCGTCGAGCCACGGCTTGTAGATGCGCAGTCGCGGGTTCGCCATCAGCCCGTAGCGGTAGAAGCGCTCGATGTCGTTGCCCTTGTAGGTGGAGCCGTCACCCCAGATGTCGACGCCGTCCTCCTTCATCGCGCGCACGAGCAGCGTGCCCGTGACCGCGCGGCCGAGCGGCGTGGTGTTGAAGTACGTCTTGCCGCCCGAACGGATGTGGAACGCACCGCACTGCAGGGCGACGAGCCCTTCCTCGACGAGCGGCGCCTTCGCGTCGACGTGGCGCGCGATCTCGGCGCCGTACTCCTTCGCCCGCCCGGGCACCGCGGCGATGTCCGGCTCGTCGTACTGCCCGATGTCCGCCGTGTACGTGCACGGCACGGCGCCCTTCTCGCGCATCCAGGCGACCGCGACGGAGGTGTCGAGACCTCCGGAGAAGGCGATGCCGACGCGTTCGCCGACGGGCAGGCTGGAGAGGACTTTCGACATGCCCTCAAGCCTACTTGTGCGCATCTGCGCAGGACGACGGCGACGGATGCCCCGCCGCGGTCGACGTCCGGGGCGGCGGAGGGCCCCCACGATAAGGTTGAGTGTGACTCAAGACGAATCAGCACCTGGCAGTGGCGCGTCGCTCGTCGACGAGCCCGAGGTGCGGCAGGCGCTCGCCGGAGCCGATCGCTCGTCGGTCGCCTCCGTCGTGGCGGAGCATCCGTCATCGCCCCTCGCGTGGGCGGAGCTCGCCGACCTCGCCGACTCCGAGGGCAACTCCATCGGCGCGTTCGCGTTCGCCGCAGTCGCCGTCGACCTCGCCCACGAGCAGCTCGCCGCGTCCGGGTGGACGCCCGGCGACCCCGTGCAGTGGTCCGACGAGCCGAACCGCGCGTACCTGCGGGCACTCGACGCACAGCGACGCGCGGCGACGCAGCTCGGCCTCGACGACCACGCGACCCGGCTCGCCGACGAGCTCGCGGCCGCCGACGCGGAGGCCCCCGCGCGCATCGCCTCGGAGTTCACGCCGACCCAGCTCATGCCGATCGTGGCATCCGCGAGCCTCTTCGTGCCCGCGGCCGAGACCATCGCCCATATCGGCGAACCGATCGACGAACCCCACGCCGCGGATGCGGCAGGAGAGGACTGAGCCATGCCCGCAGCCGTACTGATCGGTGCACAGTGGGGCGACGAGGGCAAGGGCAAGGCGACCGACCTGCTCGGCTCGCGCCTCGACTACGTCGTCAAGTTCAACGGCGGCAACAACGCCGGGCACACCGTCGTCGTCGGCGACGAGAAGTACGCCCTGCACCTGCTGCCGTCGGGCATCCTCACCCCTGGCGTCACGCCCGTCATCGCGAACGGCGTGGTCGTCGACATCGAGGTGCTCTTCGAGGAGCTCGAGGCACTCGAGACGCGGGGCGTGGATGTCTCGAAGCTGCGGGTCTCGGCGAACGCCCACCTCATCACCCAGTACCACCGCACGCTCGACAAGGTCACCGAGCGATTCCTCGGCAAGCGCCAGATCGGCACCACCGGGCGCGGCATCGGCCCGGCGTACGCCGACAAGATCAACCGCGTGGGCCTTCGCATGCAGGACCTCTTCGACGAGAACATCCTGCGCCAGAAGGTCGAGGGCGCGCTCGACCAGAAGAACCACCTGCTCCTCAAGGTCTACAACCGCCGGGCCATCTCCGTCGACGAGGTCGTCGACGAGTTGCTCAGCTACGTCGAGCGGCTGCGTCCCATGGTCACCGACACCTCGCTGCTGTTGCACCAGGCGCTCGAGCGCGGCGAGACCGTGCTGTTCGAGGGCGGCCAGGCGACCATGCTCGACGTCGACCACGGCACGTACCCCTTCGTGACCTCGTCGAACGCGACGAGCGGCGGCGCCGTCACCGGATCGGGCATCGCACCGAACCGCATCGACCGGGTCATCGCCGTGGTGAAGGCCTACACCACCCGGGTGGGCGCGGGTCCCTTCCCGACGGAGCTGTTCGACGAGTGGGGCGAGTTCCTCTCCGAGAAGGGCCACGAGTACGGCACCACCACGGGCCGCCGTCGTCGCACCGGCTGGTACGACGCGCCCATCGCCCGGTACGCCGCGCGCATCAACGGCGTCACCGACTTCGTGCTCACGAAGCTCGACGTGCTCACCGGCCTCGAGCGCATCCCGGTGGCCGTCGCCTACGAGGTCGACGGGCAGCGCATCGACGAGGTGCCCGTTTCGCAGTCCGACTTCCACCATGCTACGCCGGTGTACGAGGAGTTCCCCGGTTGGACCGAGGACATCTCAGCGGCACGCTCGTTCGACGAGCTGCCCGCGAACGCGCAGAGCTACGTACGCGAGCTCGAGGCCATGAGCGGGTCGCGCATCTCGGCGATCGGCGTCGGGCCGGGGCGCGACGAGATCGTGCAGCTGCACGACCTCCTCGACTGAGCGCCGGACGCTCCGCTTCGGAACGAGAAGGGGTCGGATGCCGCGGCTTCGCGACATCCGACCCCTCTCCCGTCTTCGCGACGCGTGACCGGTCTACGGCTCGGTGCCGATCGACGTGTCGATGTTCGCCCGGACGTCGTCGATCTTGTCGTGGTGCTCCTCGGGGACGACCTTCTTGGCCGCGTCGGCGACGGCGCCGAGCACCTTGTCGCTGATCTCCTCGGCCTTCTCGCTGTTCAGTGCCTCCTCGATCGCGTCCTTGTTCTCCTCGACGAAGTCCTTCGCCTTGCCCGTGAGATCGTCAAGCGCTCCCATGTCCCCACCATCCAATCGGTCGTCCTCGCTCGTCATCGTACGGGCGTGGCAGCGGCGACGAAAGGCGGCGCCCGAATGTGTCGCCCGAAGGTGTCGCACGAAGGTGTCGCACGAAGGTGTCGCCCGATCGTGGAAGACTCGTGGCGTGACCGCCATCCGACCCGCCGACGAGCCCCTCATCGGCCGATTCATCAGCCTGACGCCGTTCACCGAGGCCGACATCCCCGAGTTGTACCGGGCCCTCGGACACCCCGAGGTGTTCGCGGGCGGGTACGGCGGCGGGCCGGCCGGCTTCACGCGAGACCTCGAGGCGTTCGAGCGATTCGCGATCACGTCGTACACGGGCGGTCCTGGCGCGATGCCCTGGACGCTGCGCCTCGAAGGCGGACCCGATCACGGCACCGTCGTCGGCGCCACGAAGTTCGCCGACTTCGACCTCCGGCAGGAGTACGGGCACATCGGGTGGACCGGCTACGATCCCCGCGTCTGGGGCACATCGGTGAACCCCGAGGCCAAGCTGCTGCTGCTGGGGCTCGCCTTCGACCACGGCTTCGGTCGAGTGAAGATCCAGGCCGATTCCGTGAACGCGCGCTCGCGCGCGGCGATCGCGAAGCTCGGGGCGCACTTCGAGGGCATCGCGCGGCGCGATCGGCAGCGCGCCGACGGGTCGTGGCGCGACACCGCGGTCTACTCCGTGATCATCGACGACTGGCCAGCGGTGCGAGCCGGGCTCGAGGCGCGGTTGGCGGCCTGGGGCGACCGGCCGGTCGTGCTGGGTGAGCGGCGGGCCGGGGCGGCTGCGGCCTCATCCGCCGGCTGAGGCATCCGAGTCTCGCATCTCGAGAAGTCCGGTTTGCAGGGTCGCACCCTGCAGCGGCGACTTTTCGCGAGCGGTGACGGATGCCGCGAACCTCGCATCTCGAGAAGTCGCGTCTGCAGGGTCGCACCGTGCATCTGCGACTTCTTGTTCCGGTGGTGGGTGGGGGTGCGGCTCAGATCGTGGAGCGCACCATCGCGCAGGGTCGAGAAGTCGCGTCTGCAGGGTCGCACCCTGCATCTGCGACTTCTCCGATCAGGCCTCGCGCCGCCGGCGCGCCGGTTCGGGCACATGCAGCCGGGTGAGGAACGCATCCGCGCCGCGAGGCACGCCCCGGCGATCGGCGCGTGACGCCAGCACCGTGACGAGCACGGCGAGCGGCACCGTCCAAGCGGCCGGTTGCTCGAGGAACGGGCGGATGCCGCCCGCCGACGCCGCGAGCAGCGATCCGCCGAAGATCGCCGCCCCCGAGAGCACGGCGCCGGTCAGCATGCCCGCGATGGCGCCGCGCGCGGTGAGGCCGCGCCACCAGATGCCGAGCAGCAGCATGGGGCACAGGGTCGACGCCGTGAACGCGAACACCAGCCCCACACTCCCCGCCAGGCCCGCCGACTCGGTCGCGAGCGCCACGAGCAGCGGCACGAACGATGACGCGACGGCCGCGATGCGGAAGCCGCGCACACTGCCGCCGATGAGGTCCTGGCTGATCACGCCCGCGAGCGACACGACGAGTCCCGACGAGGTCGAGAGGAACGCCGCGAACGCCCCGGCGATGACGAACGCCGTGAGCAGGTCTCCGAGGGGGCCGGGGACGAGTCGTCCGGGGAGCAGCAGCACGAGCGCGTCCGCCTCGCCCGACGCCGCGAGGTCGGGCGCGAACGCCCGTCCGAGGAACCCGAACGCGGTGGGGAACAGGTAGAACACCGAGAGCAGCACGAGCACGATGACGGTCGTTCGCCGGGCGGCCGTGCCGTCGGGGTTCGTGTAGAAGCGCACGAGCACGTGCGGCAGGCCGAGGGTGCCGAGCAGCAGCGCGACCATGAGCGAGATCGTGCGGTAGACGTCGAGGTCGGCGGGCCCCGCCGTCGTCGGGAACGCCTCGATGGGCGGCAGCTCGGGCTCCACGCCACCGACCATGATGAGCAGCACCACGACCGGCACGGCGAGCGCCGTGAGCTTCAGCCAGAACTGGAACGCCTGCACGAACGTGATCGAGCGCATGCCGCCTGCGGCGACCACGACCGCGACGATCACCGCGACCGCGAGCGAGCCGGCCCACGCGGGCAGGCCCGTGGTGATGCGCACCGTGAGCGCGGCGCCCTGCAGCTGCGGCACGATGTAGAACCAGCCGATCACGATGACGAGCGTGCTCGTCACGCGGCGCGCCCACACCGATTCGAGCCTGGCCTCGGTGAAGTCGGGGATCGTGTACGCGCCCGAGCGGCGCAGCGGCGCCGCCACGAACAGCAGGAGCATGAGGTATCCCGCCGTGTAGCCGATGGGGAACCACAGGCCGGCCGAGCCCGTGAGCAGGATGAGCCCCGCGATGCCGAGGAACGACGCCGCGGAAAGGTACTCGCCGCCGATCGCCGACGCGTTCCACCACGGGCGCACGGTGCGCGAGGCGACGTAGAAGTCGCTCGTCGTGCGCGAGACCCGCAGTCCGTAGAAGCCGATGAGGGCGGATGCCACGGCGACGGCCACGATCGCCGCGTATCCGATCGCGGGGTTCACTCGTCCTCCGTCAGCGATCGGTACCGCGCCTCGTTG
Source organism: Agromyces sp. NSFZ (assembly GCF_056156205.1). Classification (NCBI taxonomy): domain Bacteria; kingdom Bacillati; phylum Actinomycetota; class Actinomycetes; order Micrococcales; family Microbacteriaceae; genus Agromyces; species Agromyces sp. NSFZ. Next base: position 3,903,440 of record NZ_CM149585.1, on the reverse strand, counting down.
CGGGCGGCGGCGCGCACGTAGAGCGCCCCGACGGTGATGGCGAGCGGATACACGCCGACGCCGAGGAGCAGCCACGACAGGGGCACGCCGGCGACGAACGTCCCGTCGAGCACGGGCGTGAACGCGATGGCCAGCACGAAGAGCGCCGTCGCCGCCACGAACCCGACCGCCATCACGACGCCGAGCCGGAGCTGCGATCGGATGAGCGACCGCACGTAGACCCCGGTGATGTCGCTCGTCGGGGCCTCCGTGCCGACATGCGGCGTCGGCCGGACGGATGCCGCAGCCCCGGCTCGCGGCGCGGTGACCCGCACGCGCGCGGGCGGGCCATCAGCGTGCGCTGAGCCCGTCGAAGCGCCGGCCCCTTCGACGGGCTCAGGGCGCCTCTCGTCGCTCATGGCCGCGGCCGGATCGTGGCCTGCTCGAGCCGCTCCCGGAGCGCGGGCAGCAGCCGCCGGCTCACGGGCAGCTCGGCCGCGCCGACGGTGACGCTCGGGTGGTCGGCGCCCAGCCGGATGCGGGTGAGATGCGGGATCGCCACCAGGTACGACCGATGGATCCGCACGAACGTGTCGGCCCACTGGCGCTCGAGGTCGGACATCGGCACGCGCACGAGGTAGCTCGCCTCCTCGGTGTGCAGCCGCGCGTAGTCCCCCTGCGCCTGCACGTAGCGCACCTCGTCGCGCCGGATCATGCGGGTCGTGCCGCCGAGGGACACGGCGATCATCTCGGGTTGGGCGGCGCCCGGGGCATCCGGTGCCGGCGCAGCCGACGCCTTCAAGGCCTCGACGACACGGCTGATCGAACGGTGCAGGCGTTCGGCCCGCACGGGCTTCAGCAGGTAGTCGACGGCCGCGAGGTCGAACGCCTCGAGCGCGCCCTCCTCGTCGGCCGTGACGAAGACGAGCGCGGGTCGGCGCTCGAAGCGCTGCAGCGCCCGCGCGAGGTCGAAGCCCGTGAGTCCGGGCATGTGGATGTCGAGGAACGCCGCGTCGACCGGCTCGCGCGTGAGCAGCCGGATCGCCTCGGATCCCGAGCTCGCCTGGTGGATCACCCCGATGCGCGGATCCTGGCCGAGCAGGAACGCCAGCTCGTCGATCGCGGGCTGCTCGTCGTCGGCGATGAGCACGGAGATCACGGTTCCAGTCTCCCATCGGTGTTCCCGGTCGCTGAGCCTGTCGAAGCGGACCCCGTCGAAGCGGACCTCGTCGAAGCGGTCCCGCGGGCGCCGCTCCCTTCGACAGGCTCGGGGAACCCGCCAGGCTCGGGGAGCGAGTCCGCGACACGGCCCGGCTGGCTCTTCGGGATGCGCATGCGCACGAGGGTGCCCGCGCCCACGTTCGTCTCCACCACGAGGCCGTGCTCATCGCCGTAGACCTGCCGGAGCCGTGCATCGACGTTGCGGAGGCCGACGTGCTCGCCGGGTGCGCCGCCCGCGAGCACCGTCTCGAGCACGGCGGGATCGATGCCGACGCCGTCGTCCTCCACGCTGATCTCGGCGAACGCGCCGGAGTCGGCGGCCGTGATCGAGATGCGCCCGCCGCCCTCCTTCGACTCGAGGCCGTGCCGCACCGCGTTCTCGACGAGGGGCTGGATCGAGAGGAACGGCACGACCGTCGAGAGCACCTCTGGCGCGATCTGCAGCGACACGCGCAGCCGCTGGCCGAACCGCGCCCGCTCGAGCTTCAGGTAGCTGTCGATCGAGCGCAGCTCCTCGGCGACCGTGGTGAAGTCGCCGTGCCGTCGGAACGAGTATCGCGTGAAGTCGGCGAACTCGAGCACGAGCTCGCGCGCCTTCGCGGGGTCGGTGTTGATGAACGAGGCGATCGCGTTGAGCGAGTTGTAGATGAAGTGCGGGCTGATCTGCGCGCGGAGGGCGCGCACCTCGGCCTCCGCGAGCGCGGCTCGCGAGGCGTCGAGTTCGCCGAGTTCGACCTGCGCCGCGACCCACTCGGCGACCTCGCCCGTCGCGCGCACGAGCCCAGCTCGCACAGGCGCCGCGAAGGCCACGATGGCCCCGGCCGGCACGCCGCTCGCCCGGATCGGTGCGGCGACGGCATCCGTCTCCTCGTCGCCGATGCGGATGCGCCGCTGCACCTGGGGCTTCCCCGACGCGCTCGCCTCGGCGGCGAGCCGCCCGGCCACCGCGCGCACGGCGTCGTCGCCCTCGACGGTGACCGTGCCGGCAGGATCGACGAGCGCGAGGCTCTCGCAGCCGAGGAGCGCCCGCAGGTGCCGCCCCGCACGATTCGCGTCGGTCTCGCCGATGCCGCCGCGCAGGTGCTTCGCGGCACGACTCGCGAGGTGCAGGGTCTGGTACGTCGCCCGCTCGACGTCGGTGCCGAGCTCGCGCGACGTCACCACGAGCCGCCGGAGCAGCAGCACGACGCCGACGGCGAGCGCCCCGGCGACGACGCCGGCGGCAGCGGCGAGCAGCATCGACTCGGGCATGGAGGCCAGCGTAGCCGTCGTTCGTCGTCGCCCGGTCGCCGTTCGTCGCACCGTGGACGCCGCTCACCGACGACGAACGGTCGACGCCCCCGGCCGCCGCGCGGGGAAGCGAGCATGGGTCCACTGCGAACGCAGGCGGCGCGTCCGACGGCCCGCCGAAACCCCTCGAAGGAGAGACGCCATGGGCAACGACGCCCTGAGCGCGGAGGTCGACCTCAGCAAGGTCGACTACCACGCCGTGCAGCAATCGCCAGAGTTCCAACAGCTCCGACGGACTCACCGGAGCTTCGTCTTCCCCGTGCTCGCCGCGTGCCTGGTCTGGTACCTCGCCTACGTGCTGCTCGCGGTGTACGCGGTCGATTTCATGTCGACGCGCGTGTTCGGCAGCATCAACGTCGCCATGCTCCTCGGTCTCGCGCAGGTCGTCACGACCTTCGCGGTGACCATGTGGTACGTGCGCTGGGCCAACACGCACCTCGACCCCAAGGCGGAGCAGATCCGCGACGAGATCGAGTCGGGCGTGTTCTTCGACAAGGCCGACGAGGGGGTGACGCGCTGATGCTGCACCTCGAAGCGGCGAGCACCTCGCCCGGCAATCCCTGGCTCAACATCGGTATCTTCGGCGCGTTCGTCGCGATCACCATGGTGATCGTGTTCCGCGCCAGCCGGAACAACAAGACCGCGGCCGACTACTACGCGGCCGGCCGCTCGTTCACCGGCGGCCAGAACGGCTCGGCCATCGCGGGCGACTACCTGTCTGCCGCATCCTTCCTCGGTATCGTCGGCGCCATCGCGATGACCGGCTACGACGGATTCCTCTACTCGATCGGCTTCCTCGTCGCCTGGCTCGTCGCGCTGCTCCTCGTCGCCGAGCTGCTGCGCAACACGGGCAAGTTCACGATGGGCGACGTGCTCTCGTTCCGGCTCAAGCAGCGTCCAGTCCGCATCGCGGCAGCCGTCACGACGCTCGCGGTGTCGTTCTTCTACCTGCTCGCGCAGATGGCGGGCGCCGGTGGCCTCGTGTCGCTGCTCCTCGGCATCGGCGACGGCGTCGGCCAGGCCGTGGTGATCACCGTGGTCGGCGGCCTCATGATCCTCTACGTGCTCGTCGGCGGCATGAAGGGCACCACCTGGGTGCAGATCATCAAGGCCGTGATGCTCATCGCCGGTGCCGGCATCATGACGGTCTGGGTGCTCGCGCTCAACGGGTTCGACTTCTCGGCGCTGCTCGACCGTGCCGTCGCGGTCGCCGAGAACCCCGCCATCCTCGACCCGGGCCTGAAGTACGGCGTCTCCGAGCTCGCGAAGGTCGACTTCCTCTCGCTCGGCCTCGCCCTCGTGCTCGGCACCGCGGCGCTCCCGCACGTGCTCATGCGCTTCTACACGGTGCCCACCGCGAAGGAGGCCCGCAAATCGGTCGTCTGGGCGATCTGGCTGATCGGCATCTTCTACGTGTTCACGCTGGTGCTCGGCTACGGCGCCGCGGCGCTCGTCGGCCCCGAGGTCATCGCGGCGGCTCCTGGCGGCCCGAACTCGGCGGCCCCGCTGCTCGCGTTCGCGCTCGGCGGTCCGCTGCTGCTCGGCATCATCTCGGCGGTCGCGTTCGCCACGATCCTCGCCGTGGTGGCGGGCCTCACGATCACGGCGGCGGCCTCGTTCGCGCACGACATCTACGCGTCGGTCGTGAAGAAGGGCAAGCCCGAACCGGGTGCCGAGGTGAAGGTCGCCCGTCGTACGGTGGTCATCATCGGCATCGTCGCGATCCTCGGCGGCATCGGCGCCAACGGCCAGAACATCGCGTTCCTCGTGGCGCTGGCGTTCGCCGTCGCGGCATCCGCCAACCTGCCGACCATCGTGTACTCGCTCTTCTGGAAGCGCTTCACCACCCGTGGCGCCCTCTGGAGCATGTACGGCGGGCTCATCTCGGCGATCGTGCTCATCGCGTTCTCGCCGGTGGTGTCGGGTTCGGCGACCTCGATGCTGAAGACCGAGGCGATCAACTTCGCGATCTTCCCGCTGTCGAACCCGGGCATCGTCTCGATCCCGCTCGCGTTCCTCCTCGGCTGGATCGTGAGCGTCATCGACAACCGTCGTGAAGACGCCGCCAAGCAGTCCGAGATGGAGGTCCGCTCGCTCACGGGCATCGGCGCCGAGAAGGCGGTCAGCCACTAGCGAGCACGGCTTCGACGCGGCGGGAACGCCTGCCCGAGCCGCGTCGAATGAACAGACGGGGGCGGATGCCACGACGGCGAGTCGTGGCATCCGCCCCCGTTGCTCGTGCTCGGCGACCTCGTCACCGTCAGCGTCCCTCGCGATCCGACGACGAGAGGTGTCTCTGGCTGAGCACGCTCGCGAGCAGGGTGTAGCCCGCGAAGATCACGCAGGCGGTGAGCGCCGTCACGTACAGTGCCTCGTCGAGGTGGGGCCAGACGCCGATGATGATGAGGATCATGCTGCCGGCGATGATGAGGTGCAACGGAAGGCCGACGACGGGGAAGAGCCGATCGACGGGTTCGGTCGTCCGGTTGAAGGCGCGCATATCGGCGCTGAGGTTCAGGGCGAAGAATCCGACGACCCAGACCGTGCCGACCGCAGTGGCGCACGACAGCCAGAGCGGGTGGCCGTCGACGCCGTACCGGTTCACGGCGATCGGGAGCAGGGCGGCGATGACCACCCACACGCCCAGGATGAGCACGGCTCTCAGGTAGATCACGTCGTGCAGGTCGGACGGGCGCGTGCTGCGCAGGCCGATGAGTGCCCCGAATCCGACGAAGACGCCGGCGATCTCGGCGAAGTGCACGAACAGCTCGGTCTCCATGATGCCCCCGGTTCAGATTCTCGATCTGTTCGGGTGGAGCCCGCAACGAGAGAACCGGGCCCTCGCTTCGCCGGGCTCGGCGACCAGCCGGTCCCTGAGCCCATCGAAGGGCCGCTACATGTTGATCATGTGGCCGACGAGTCCGTGGAACGCCTCCTGCAGACCCTCCGACAGGGTCGGGTGCGTGTGCACGTTGCGCGCGAGCTCGAGGGCGCCGAGGTCCCACTTCTGCGCGAGCGTGAGCTCGGGCAGGAGCTCCGAGGCATCCGGACCGATGATGTGGCCGCCGAGGAGCTCGAGGTACTTCGCGTCGGCGACGAGCTTCACGAACCCGACAGGGTCGCCGAGTCCGTGCGCCTTGCCGTTGGCCGAGAACGGGAACGTCGCGACCTTCACGTCGTAGCCCTCGTCGCGGGCCTGCTGCTCGGTGAGGCCGAAGCTCGCGACCTGCGGCGAGCAGAACGTCGCACGCGGCATCATGCGGTAGTCGTCGAATCCCATGGTCTCGGCACCGCCGATGGTCTCGGCCGCGACGACGCCCATCGCCTCGGCGACGTGCGCGAGCATGAGCTTCGCGGTGACGTCGCCGATGGCGTAGATGTGCGGCACGTTCGTGCGCATGACGTCGTCGATGGCGATCGCCCCGCGGTCGGTGAGCTGCACACCCGTGTTCTCGAGGCCGAAGTCCTCGACGTTCGGCGCGAAGCCCACGGCCATGAGCACGCGGTCGACCTCGAGCGAGCCCGGCTGGCCGTCTGCGCCCTCGTAGGTGACCGTCACGCTCGAACCGTTGTCGGTGACGGTCTGCACCTTCGTCGACGTGAGGATCGGCACGCCGAGCTTGCGGTACTGCTTGGTGATCTCCTTCGACACGTCGAGGTCCTCGTTGGGCAGCGCGCGGCCGAGGAACTCGATGATCGTCACCTCGACGCCGTAGTTGCGCAGCACGTAGGCGAACTCCATGCCGATGGCGCCGGCGCCGACGATCGCGATCGATCGGGGGAGGTCGCGGCTCAGGATCTGCGTCTCGTAGGTGACGATGTTGTCGGACAGCTGCACGCCCGGCAGCAGACGCACCCGCGAACCGGTGGCGATGATCGCGTTGTCGAACGTGACGGTCTCGGTCGACCCGTCGGCCTTGGCGACGTCGATGGTGTTCGCGTCGCGGAACGTGCCGCGACCGTCGAACTCGGTGATGCCGTTCTTCTTCATGAGGAAGTGCACGCCCTTGACCCGGCCATCGGCGACCTTGCGGCTGCGGTCGAATGCGACCCCGTAGTCGAACGTCGCCTCGCCCGAGATGCCGAACGTGTCGGCCTGGGCGTGGAAGATGTGGGCGAGCTCGGCATTGCGCAGGAGCGCCTTCGAGGGGATGCATCCGACGTTGAGGCAGACGCCGCCCCAGTAGCGTTCCTCGATCACCGCGGTGCGGAGACCGAGCTGGGCGGCGCGGACGGCGGCGACGTACCCGCCGGGGCCGGCGCCGAGGACGACGACATCGAAGTGGCTGGTCATGCCTAGCAGCCTAGGCGCGTTCGCGCTCGCATCGGAAAGTCGCAGGCGCACCGGCGGCAGGCCGGGGGCCGGCGGACTCCACGCTGCCGACCTTCGGCGGATTCCGGACATGCTGTCCGAGGCCCTCGTCGGCTCGTGGGCGTGCGGCGTAGCCTCGACCCGTGACCAGCACCACGACCCCTCGCTCCTCCGCCGTTCCGGCCGCGGCATCCGCCCCGAAGCGACCGGGCCGGCTCTCGACCTGGGCGCAGTTCCTCGCCATGGGAACCGTGTGGGGTGCCAGCTTCCTGTTCATGAAGGTCGCGCTCGACGGGGTCTCGTTCGGACAGATCGCGTGGTCGCGCACGCTGCTCGGCGCGTTCGCGCTCGGTGCCATCGTGCTCATCACGCGTCCGCGGGTGCCTCGGGCCGACGGCACACCCGGCCCCGTCCTGCCGCGCGATCGTGTCGTGTGGCTGCACTTCCTGGTGGTCTCGCTGACGACGTGCGTGATCCCGTACCTCGCGTTCGCCTGGGCCGAGCAGTACGTATCGTCGAGCCTCGCGTCCATCTACAACGCCACGACGCCGATCATGACGGCCATCATGGCCACGCTCGTGTTCCGAGTGGAGCGGCTCGGTCTCAGCCGGTGGGTCGGGGTCGGCGTCGGGATCCTCGGCGTCCTCGTCATCATCGGGCCCTGGCAGGTCCAGGCGCTCACCGGAAGCCTCGCCGGACAACTCGCCTGCCTCGTGGCGACCCTCTGCTACGGCTTCACCTTCGGCTACCAGCGGCGGTTCCTGAGCCACCGGCCGATCGCGCCGGCGACGTTCGCGTTCCTGTCCATCGGCGTCTCGGCGGTGGTCATGCTGGCGCTCACCCCGTGGGTGGCCCTCGCCCCGGTCGAGCTCGACTGGACGATCGTCGGCTCCCTGCTCGCGCTCGGCCTGCTCGGCACCGGGCTGGCGTACATCTGGAACATCAACGTGCTGCGCGCGTGGGGTCCGACGGGCGTGTCCACGGTCACGTACGTGACGCCCGTGGTCGGCGTCGCGCTGGGCGTGCTCCTGCTCGGCGAGCGGTTCTCCTGGCACGAACCGGTGGGTGCGCTCCTCGTGCTGCTCGGCATCCTGCTGGCGCAGGGACGGCTCCGGATGCCTCGGCGCCGCGTCGCGGCATCCGACACCGCCTGACCGTCCCGTGCCCGGCGGCCGCCCGCCCCCGCCCGCGGGCATCCGCCTCTGCGCCACTTCTGCGACTCCTGCGCCACTTCAACTGGCGCAGAGCGCGGCGAAGTGGCGCTGAGCGGCGTGTGGAACCGGGCTTGACACGATCACGCTCGCATGGTTGGTTAGTTACACAAGTAATGAACCAATGAACCGGGTGACATGGACGAATCGCGGCCGATCTTCCTGCAGATCGCGGAGCAGGTCGAGAACGACATCATCGAGGGCGTCCTCGAGGAGGACGAGCAGATCCCCTCGACGAACGAGCTCGCCGCGTTCCACCGCATCAACCCGGCGACCGCGTTGAAGGGGGTGAATCGTCTGGTCGACGACGGCATCGTGGCGAAGCGACGGGGGATCGGCATGTTCGTGACACCGGGCGCGCGTGCTCGGCTCATCGAGCGTCGGCGCGGCGACTTCGCCGCCGAGTACCTGCGGCCGCTCATCGTCGAGGCCGAGAAGCTCGGCATCGACATCGACGAACTCGCGGAGCTGCTCCGCGCGGAAAGGATCCAGTCATGACCCGCACCGTGGTCCGCGCCAGCGGGCTCACCAAGCGCTACGGCTCGTTCACCGCGGTGGACGCCGTCGACTTCGCGTTCGAGGAGAACCGCATCTACGGACTCCTCGGGCGCAACGGCGCCGGCAAGACCACCGTCATGCAGCTCCTCACCGGCCAGCTGTTCCCCGACGGCGGCGAGCTCGAGGTGTTCGGCCGAACACCGGCCGAGCATGCCGACGTGCTGCGCCGCATCTGCTTCATCGCCGAGGCGCAGCGCTACCCCGACGCCTTCCACGCCTCGCACGTGCTGCGGGCGGCGCCCTGGTTCTTCGAGCACTGGGACGCCGAGTTCGCGGAGCGCCTCGTCGAGGACTTCCGGCTGCCGACCAGGCGCCCCGTGAAGAAGCTGTCTCGCGGGCAGCTGTCAGCCGTCGGCGTGATCGTGGGCCTCGCCTCGCGGGCGCCGCTCACCTTCTTCGACGAGCCCTACCTCGGGCTCGACGCGGTCGCGCGCCACGTCTTCTACGACCGCCTCCTCGAGGACTACGCCGAGCACCCGCGCACGATCGTGCTGTCGACGCACCTGATCGACGAGGTGGCGAACCTCCTCGAGCACGTCGTCGTCATCGACCAGGGCCGGATCCTGCTCGATCGCGACGCCGACGAGGTGCGCGGGTCGGCGACCACGGTGGCGGGGGCGAAGGCGGCGGTCGAATCGTTCGTCGCCGACCGCGCGGTCATCGGCCGGGAGGGGCTCGGGGGGCTCGCCTCGGTGACCGTCGACGGCCGCCTCGACCAGTCCGACCGCATCCGCGCCGCCGAGCTGGGGCTCGAACTCGCTCCCGTCTCGCTGCAGCAGCTCATCATCCACATGACCGGCACCGACCTGCGTGCCCATTCGACCCAGGAGGAGGTCGCCGCATGACCGCCGTCATCGACCAGTCGATCGTCGGTACCGAGCCACGCTCGCGCGCGGGGGAGATCTGGCGCATCGTACGCCTGCACGCCGTGACGCCGTCCGTCTTCTTCGGCATCCCCTGGCTGATCCTGGGAGGCGCGTTGCTCGTGATGATCACGATCGGGCTCATCACGTCGGGCGCCGGTGCCGACCAGGCGCAGGTGATGGAGGGCATGCGCTACAGCTGGGCGGTGCTGTCGCCCCAGTGGTATCTCGTCGCCGTCGGCGTGCAGGCCGTCGCGATGACCTTCTCCTTCGCGTTGGGATTCGGTGCCACGAGGCGCGACTTCTGGCTCGGCACGAGCCTCATGTTCGCCATCGTCTCAGTGCTGAACGCCGCGGCCATCGCCACGCTCGTGCAGATCGAGCAGGCGACCGGGGGCTGGTGGATCGGTATCGCGATGTTCGACGCGCTCTGGTACGGGCAGAGCGGCTGGCTGGTGGACGCGTACACGACCCTCGCGCTCCAGCTGCTCGTGCTGTTCATCGGCGCGAGCGTGACCACGGCGTACCTGCGCTGGCGCATGCGCGGCCTGATGATCCTCTCCGGCGCGGCCATCGCCCTGGCGCTCGCGCTGCTCGCGGTGGTGACGCTCACCGGCGGCTGGCCCGCCGTGGTCGCGTGGTTCGCGGGCATCGGCGTCGTGGGTGGGTTCACGATCGTGCTCGGATTCGCCGCGATCTTCGCCGCCGTCGGGTACGTGGTGATCAGGCGCGCCACGCCGCGCTGAGGCGGCGCGCACAGGCCGCGGCGCGGCATCCCAGGGGGTCGGATGCCGCGCCGCATCTCATTCCGGAGGATGACGCGCCGCGCCTCGGATCCGCCTCCGGTGCGACGCGGCGGAACGGCCCGCCCCGGCAGTCTCGATGACATGAGTTCCTTCGTGATCGAGGCATCCGGCCTCAGCAAGTCATTCGGTCAGGCGCGCGCGCTCGCGGGCGTCGACCTCACGGTGCGCACCGGCGAGTCGCTCGCCATCATGGGCGCATCGGGTTCGGGCAAGACGACGCTGCTGCACTGCCTCGCGGGGATCACGCGGCCCGACGCCGGCACGGTCGGCTTCCTGTCGGGCACGGGTCGCGTGGAGGTCACGGGACTCGGCGAGCGCGAACGTTCCCGACTGCGCCGGGAGGCGTTCGGGTTCGTCTTCCAGCAGGGGCTCCTCATTCCGGAGCTCACTGCGGTCGAGAACGTCGCGCTCGCACTCATGCTGAACGGCATGCCCCGTGCCAGGGCCGAGGAGTACGGCCGGGGCTGGCTCGCCGCCCTCGGGCTCGCCGGACTCGAGGACCGGCGCATCGGACAGCTCTCGGGCGGCCAGGCGCAGCGCGTGGCGATCGCCAGGGCGCAGGTCACCGGGGCATCCGTCATCTTCGCCGACGAGCCCACCGGGGCGCTCGACTCGGTGACGTCGGCCGACGTGATGAGCGCGCTGCTCGACTCGACCACCGGGCAGGGGCGCACGCTCGTGCTCGTGACGCACGACCCCGGCGTCGCCGCGCGCTGCTCGCGTACGGTCGACATGCGCGACGGCCGCATCGTGGGCGAGCGGGTGGCGGCGTGATCGGCCGGACCGGTCGCGTCGGCCGGGTCGGCCGAGTCGGCCGCGTCGCCTGGCTGCTGGCGCGGCCCGGCACCACCGGGGTGGCGGCCACGGCACTGCCGATCGCCGCGTTCGCGATCGTGACGGCGCTGCTGCTCACCGTGCTCGGCGGCGCCCAGACGTTCTGGACGTGGAACGACGAGTGGGCCGTGACCTACCAAGCGCTCGCCGTGATCGCGCTCGTGCTGCTCGTCGTGCCGCTCGCCTCGCTCGGCGGCGCCGCGGCGCGGCTCTCGGCGCGGCGTCGCGACGATCGGCTCGCGACCCTGCGGCTGCTCGGCGCGACGCCCGCGATGGTGTCGGCGCTCGCCGTGATCGAATTCGCGGCGCTCGCCGCGATCGGCTCGGTCATCGGCGTCGTCCTGTACGGCGCGCTGGTGCCGGCGCTCGCGCTCATCCCGTTCCGCGGCGAGGCGCTCGGGGTCGAGGGCGTGCTGCTCGGCTGGGCCGTGCTGGTCGGAGTGCCCGTCGGGGTCGTCTTGTTGGCCGTGGTGAGCGCGGTGCTCGGGCTTCGGCTGGTGGTCATCTCGCCGCTGGGCGTGCGCACCCGGCAGGATGCCCCGAAGTTGCACTGGCTGCGCGCGGCCGTGGCCCTCGTGGTGGTCGCGGTCGGCGCTGGCCTGATGGCCGTGCTGCAGGTCGCGGCATCCGCCATCATGATCCTCGGCATGCTCGCGGTCGCCTTCGGCGGGGCGCTCGCCGTGCAGAACCTCGTGGGGCCCTGGGTCATCCGGCTGGTCGCGCAGGCGCAGGCGCGCTCGGCGAAGACGCCCGCGAAGCTCCTCGCCGCGCGGGCCGTGCTCGAATCGCCGAAGGCCGCGTGGCGGCAGGTCTCGGGGGTCGCGATGACGAGCTTCATGGCGGTGTTCGCCGGCTCGGGCGTCGCCGTCGTGAGCTCGCTCGGCGAAGGCGTGCCCGACCGGGAGTCGGAACTGCTGCTCGCCGACATCCGCACCGGTATCCTGATCACGGTCATCGGCTCGTTCCTCATGGTCGCGTGCTCGGTGGGCGTGAACCAGGCGGCGGCCATCCTCGACCGTCGCGACCTGCACGAGGCGCTCGGCAAGCTCGGCATGCCCCTGAGCACCGCCGATGCCGCGCGCCGACGTTCGGTGATGTCGCCGCTGCGCATCACCGCGATCGGGGCCGCGCTCGCTGCCGCGGTGGTGATGCTGCCGCTCACGGGGATCACGCTGATCGTGGCGCCGGTCTCGCTGCTCGTCATCGGGGCCGTGCTCGCGACCGGGATCGGCGTGGTGTGGCTCGGGCTCGCCGCGACACGCCCGCTGCTGGCGCGCGCCGCTGCGGGTTGATCCGCGGGCCCATCAGGGGAGTCGGTCGCGTGCGGCGAAGGTAGGGTCGAGGTATGAGCGACGGACCCATCGACGAACGGGATGCCGCGATGACCGAACTGCTCGGCATCCGGTCGAGCATCGACAACATCGACGCCGCCCTCATCCACCTGCTCGCCGAGCGCTTCAAGTTCACCCAGCAGGTGGGCCGGCTGAAGGCCGAGCACGGCCTGCCCCCGAGCGATCCTGAACGGGAGCGCCGCCAGATCGCGAGGCTCCGAGCGCTCGCCGTCGACGCGCACCTCGATCCCGCGTTCGCCGAGAAGTGGTTCAACTTCGTGGTCGCCGAGGTCATCCAGCACCACGAGGAACTGGCCAACGGCACGACCGGCGAACTGTGAGCTGGTACCCCGTCGCCCTGCCGCCCCAGGCCGGGCGGCGGGTGCTCGTGACCGGCGCGAACGCCGGTCTGGGCTTCTTCACGGCGGCGCGGCTCGCCGGCGCGGGTGCGCACGTGCTGCTGAGCGGGCGCAGTGCCGAGCGGCTCGAGGCGGCGGCCGCCGCGATCCGCGGCGTGCGGCCCGCGGCATCCGTCGAGACCGTGGTGATCGACCTGGCTTCGCTCGACTCGGTCGCCGAGGGTGCCGAACGCCTCCTGCGCGAGCCTCGGCTCGACGGCGTGGTCGCGAACGCGGGCATGGTGCACACGCCGATGACCCGGCGTGCGTCGGTCGACGGCAACGAGCTGGTGCTCGCGACCAACGTGCTCGGGCACTTCGCGCTGCTCGGCCGGCTCCTCCCGCACCTGACGCCGGGCGCTCGCATCGTCTCGCTCGGGTCGCTCTCGACGCGGCTGTCGACGTTCCGCGTCGACGACCTGCAGCTCGAGCGCGGCTACGACGCCTGGCGTGCGTATGCGCAGTCGAAGATCGCGACGCAGGTGCTCGGCTTCGAGCTCGACCGGCGGCTTCGGGCCGCGGGATCCTCGATCGTGAGCGTCGTCGCACACCCCGGCTACTCCATCAGCGGACGCACGCCGCACGTTCCCGGAGTCAACGAGCCGAGCCGCAGCAGCCGGTTCGCCGATGCGCTGCAGTCGCCGTTCGCCCAGGGCAAGCATCGCGGCGCCGAGGTGCCGCTGTACGCGCTCACCGCCGCAGACGTCGCGGGCGGCCAGTACTGGGGGCCGCGGTACCTCACGCGCGGCGCGCCGGTGCTGCAGCGGCCCACGCGGGTCTCGACCGACGCCGACCTCGGGGCGCGCGTCTGGACGTTCGCCGAGGAGGTGACCGACCGGGCGTTCACGGTCGGCGGATGACCCAGGGCACGCGTCGGGGATGGTTCTCGTCGCCGCGAGTGCGGCGAGTCCTCGCGCGCGTCGTCGTGGTGATCGGCGTCGTGCTCGGCCTGATCGGAGTGCTCACCGCCCGGTGGGGCCTGCTCTTCGCCGGGGTCATCGTCGTCGGGCTCGGCGCCGCGCTCGGGCCCGCGCGCATCCGCGGTGGCTCCGACGGGTCGCACGGCAGCACCTGAATCGAGAAGTCGCGTTTGCAGGGTCGCACCGTGCATCTGCGACCTTTCCATTCGGACGACCGCCCGCGACCCGCGACGGTCGCACGCGGTTCACCTGCGGGCAACCATTGCGTCGGGTGGTGTTGCCGCCGGTTGCATACGGTGATCGGCATGTCCACACAGCGCAGTGCGGCGGACGCCGCGATCGTCGACCTGTTCGAGCGATGGGGGGCCGGCGAGGTCGACGAGCACGACGTCGACGTCATGGTCGACCTGCTCGGGCTCGCGCCGGGCCTGCGCCGCCGTCGCCGATAGCCGGAGCGTCCCATGCACACCATCACCCGGGTCGGCGACCTGGACGTCATCGTGAAGCCCTCTCCCGTCGCGATGGTGTGGAACGAACCGGGGCGGCCGCACGACGCCCTCGCCGCGCCGGGCGTGCGTCTCGCGCCGGGCGGGGCCCTCGTCGAGGTGGAACTCGCCACCATCTGCGGCGCCGACCTGCGCGTGGTGCACGGCGAGCAGCCCGCGCCCGCGCCCCTCGTGCTCGGCCATGAGCAGGTGGGGCGTGTCGTCGCCGTCGGCGAGGGCGTGAGCCGCGTCGACGGCGTGCCGCTCGAGCTCGGCGACCGCGTGGTCTGGTCGACGACCGTGAGCTGCGGCGAGTGCGATCGCTGTACGCGCGGGGTTCCGCAGGCGTGCCGCACCCTCGGACGCTACGGCCACGAACGAGTCCACCGCGGCTGGGAGCTCTCGGGCGGATTCGCCACCCATGTGCAACTGCGACCGGGCACCGCGATCGTGCGCGCGCCCGAGGACGTGCCGAGCCGTGTGCTGGCGCCCGCCGCGTGCACGGCGGCGACGGCGATGGCGGCCATCGACGCGGCATCCGCGCGGGTCGATCTCGCCGGCGCGCTCGTGCTCGTGACGGGCGCCGGCCTGACGGGACTCACGGCGGCGGCGATGGCGATCGAGGCGGGCGCCGAAGTGATCGTGTCCGATCCGGATGCCTCGCGCCGCGAGTTCGCCCGCCGGTTCGGTGCGGTGCCCGTGGACCCCGGCGCGCGCCCCACGTCACCCGACAGCCTCGGCACCGCCCTCGTCGGATTCGAGCGGCGCGGACGCGACGAGGTGCTCGTGGCGATCGAGGCCTCCGGAGCCGCCTCGGCGGTGCGCACCGCCGTGCAGGTGCTCGGTGCCGGCGGCGTCGCGGTGCTCGTCGGCAGCGTGCCACGCGGGTCCGAGGTGTGCCTCGACGCCGATTCGCTCGTGCGCCGGCTCGTCACGATCGAGTCGGTTCGGGATGCGACGGGCGAGCAGTTGCGGCACGCGTTGGCGTTCCTCGAGCGGTCGTGGCGCTCGTACCCGTTCGACGAGCTCGTCGGCTCGACGCATCCGCTCGCCGACCTCGACCAGGCTGTCGCCGAGGCGGCGTCGGGCGTCCACGTGCGGGTGGGCGTGGCGCCCGGACGCCGCGCCGTGTGACCATGGGGTGATGATCTCCCGGGACCTCGCGCTCGCACTGCGCGATGCCGGTCTCGTGTGGCATCCCGAGTCCGGCGACCGCTTCCAACTCGACCTGCCCGACCAGGTCGACTCCGAGGTCGAGGCCGACGTGTTCACGGTGAGCGAGATGACGATCGAGGCGCGGCGATATCCCACCGGCACCATCCTCGCGTTCAACGGCACGACCGAGTGGGCGCTCGACTCGGTCGCCTTCGCCGATGCGGTGTGGCTGCCGCGCGAAGACCAGCTTCGCGAGTTGCTGCGGGCGACGTTCCGGTCGCTCAGCCGGCTCGAGGACGCGTTCGAGGTGCGCATCGAGGTGGCCGGCGACGAGTTGCGGTTCGAGCATCCGGATGTCGCGGAGGCCTACGGCCTGGCGCTCCTCGAGCTCGTCGGGAGGTCGCGATGACGGATGCCGCGGGGCCGGATGCCGCGGGGCCGGATGCCGCGGGCCCGGCGGTCGCCCGGGTGCGCGACCTCGTCGCGCAGGTCGCGGAGGAGCTGCGGTCGAGCGGCGCCCGTTCCGAGGTCCTCGCCGAGTTCGTGCCCGAACGGCGGGTGCTCGGGATTCCGCGCGCCGCCCGGATGACCCCGACCGGCCGGGTGTGGCGGCTCGGCGTGCTGCTCCTCGATGCCGAGGACGGCGGCGCGTTGTACGCGACCGGACGTGTCGTGCGGGCCGAGCGACCGGCCCGCAAGAGCGTGACCGCCGAGTCCGTGGCGCAGCAGAGGGCCTTCCGCGCGGCCGCCGTGAAGGGCGGGATCCCCGAGGGCGAGACCGTGAGCTTCGATGCGGCGCCGGTCGACCTCGACGAGCTCGGCCGCGCCGGGGCATCCGGCCCGCTCGTGGTCGACGCCGCCACGGGCGAGGTGCGCGTGCGCTGGAGCCCGTCGCAGCCCGATGCCCTCACGCCGCTCGAGGCGTACCTGCGCGACCGCGCCGACCTGCTCGCGCACCCGCCAGAGGGTGCCTGAGCATCACCCGGAGTGTCGCAGGTGGGGAGATCCGCTGTGCTTCCCCCTCGTGTCGAAGCGGCCTCATGTGAGGGGATTCGACGCGAGCCCTGGGGAAACCGAATCCGGCCGGACGAGCCGCGATGCTCCCGTCAGTCGTCGTCGGCGCGTCCGTCGGTGCGCGACGGGCGCGCCTCGGCTTCCTGGATCGACTCGATGACCGAGTCCTGCAGGCCCTGCTGACCCGTGTGCAACTCCTGGTAGACCTCGCCGGCGCCCATGATCGGGCCGAATGCGGCGCGCAGGCGCTGGCCGTGCGGCGCTCGCACCGCACGCACGGTCGTGCCCACCGCGAGCGCCGCCGCGAACAGCCCGGCGAGGATCGGCGGCACGAGCTCCATGCTCAGAACCCGAACGCGGTGATGGCGGGGAGCGTGCCGTCGCGCCAGCCCTCGAGCACGAACCGCTCGTGGTGCACGGTCCGCTCGGGCAGCGCGGCGAGATCGAACCAGCGCAGGTCGGCGGCCTTCTCCTCCTGCAGGGCGGGCGTGCCGCTCCACGCGCGGCACGCGAAGAAGAAGTCGACGCGCTGGTCGACGGCGAGTCCGGTAGGGGCCGTGCGATGCATCGTGGTGAGCGGTTCGAGGTCGCGTTCGGCGAGCGTGACGCCGAGCTCCTCGGATGCCTCGCGCACGATCGCCCGGGTCACCGGCTCGCCTGCTTCGACGTGGCCGGCGGCCGACGCGGCCCACCAGTCGTCGTAGTAGCCGGTGTCGGCCCGCAACTGCAGGAGCACGCGGCCGCCGTCGACGAGGAACACGTACGCGGCCGGCACGACGCTGAACCCGCCGTGCTCCGCCGCGTAGAGCGCGGGGTACGTCTGGCGGGCGGTGCGCGGGTCGCTCACCGGTCGCTCAGTATCCGACGATCGGGCCGAACGCGTCGGCGAGCGGAGCGCGGTTCACGGTGCGCAGCTCGTCGAGCGGCACGGTGAACAGGCCCTGCAGCTCGAGCGCGCCCGACGCGGCATCCGTCACGCCGATGCGGCGCACCGGGTAGCCGCGGCCCTCGCAGAGCCCGCGGAACTTCACGTCGTCCTCACGGGGAACCGACACGATGACCCGGCCCGTCGACTCCGAGAACAGCGCGGTGGCCGCGTCGACGCCGGCGTCCTCCCGCACCTCGTCGAGCACGATGCGCGCGCCGACGCCGAAGCGGCCGACGGCTTCGGCGAGCGCGACCGCGAGGCCGCCGTCGCTGAGGTCGTGCGCCGAGTCGACGAGTCCCTCGAGCGCCGCGGCCTGCAGCAGCTCGGCGAGCGCCTTCTCGCGCTGCAGGTCGACGGCCGGCGGGCGTCCGCCGAGGTGGTCGTGCACGACGTCGGCCCACGCGGAGCCGTCGAGCTCGGCGCGGGTGTCGCCGAGGAGGTAGATGTTGTGGCCGTCGTCCTGCCAGCCGCTCGGCACGCGACGCGCGACGTCGTCGATCACGCCGAGCACGGCGATCACAGGGGTCGGGTGGATCGGCACGTCACCCGTCTGGTTGTAGAACGACACGTTGCCGCCCGTGACGGGGATGCCGAGCTCGAGGCATCCGTCGCTCAGCCCCTCGATCGTCTCGGAGAACTGCCACATGACCTCGGGGTTCTCGGGGGAGCCGAAGTTCAGGCAGTCCGAGATGCCCATGGGCTTGGCGCCGGTCACGGCGACGTTGCGGTACGCCTCGGCGAGCGCGAGCTTCGCGCCCTCGCGCGGGTCGAGCTGCGAGTAGCGGCCGTTCGCGTCGGTCGCGAGGGCGACGCCGAGCCCCGACTCCTCGTCGACGCGGATCATGCCGCCGTCGTCGGGGTAGCTGAGCGCGGTATTGCCCATGACGTACTTGTCGTACTGGTTCGTCACCCACGCGGCATCCGCCTGGTTGGCCGAGCCGATCAGCTGCAGGAACTGCGCGCGCAGCTCGTCGCCCGCGTCGTCGGCCGGGCGGGCGAGGCCGGATGCCCCGTCGGCCTGCAGCGCGTCCTGGTACGACGGGTAGGCGACCGGGCGCTCGTACACGGGGCCGTCTACGGCGACGGTGCGCGGGTCGACGTTCACGATCTCCTGGCCGCGCCACGTGATGGACAGGCGGCCCGAGTCGTTGACCTCGCCGAGCACGCTGGTCTCGACATCCCACTTCTTCACGACCTCCATGAAGCCGTCGAGCTTCTCGGGTCGCACGATCGCCATCATGCGCTCCTGGCTCTCGCTCATGAGGATCTCCTCGGGCGTGAGCGAGGGGTCGCGCAGCAGCACGTCGTCGAGCACGATCGACATGCCGCCGTCGCCGTTCGCCGCGAGTTCGGAGGTGGCGCACGAGATGCCCGCGGCCCCGAGGTCTTGAATGCCCTCGACGAGGTCGCCCTCGAACAGCTCGAGGCAGCACTCGATGAGCACCTTCTCGGCGAACGGGTCGCCCACCTGCACGGCCGGGCGCTTCGTCGGCCCGCCCTCGGCGAACGTGTCGGACGCGAGGATCGACGTGCCGCCGATGCCGTCGCCGCCCGTGCGGGCGCCGAAGAGCACGACCTTGTTGCCCGGTCCCTTCGCGTTGGCGAGGTGCAGGTCCTCGTGCCGGAGCACGCCCACCGCGAGCGCGTTGACGAGCGGGTTCTTCTGGTAGGTCGGGTCGAACCACGTCTCGCCGCCGATGTTCGGCAGGCCGAGGCAGTTGCCGTAGAAGCTGATGCCCGAGACGACCCCGTGCACGACGCGAGCGGTGTCGGGGTGATCGATGGCGCCGAAGCGCAGCGCGTCCATGACGGCGACGGGGCGCGCGCCCATCGAGATGATGTCGCGCACGATGCCGCCGACCCCGGTCGCCGCCCCTTGGAACGGCTCGATGAACGACGGGTGGTTGTGCGACTCGATCTTGAACGTGACCGCCCAGCCCTCGCCGATGTCGAGCACGCCGGCGTTCTCGCCGATGCCGACCATGAGATGCTGCTTCATCTCGGGCGTGACCTTCTTGCCGAACTGGCGCAGGTAGATCTTGCTCGACTTGTAGGAGGCGTGCTCGCTCCACATGACCGAGTACATCGCGAGTTCGGCGCTCGTCGGTCGCCGCCCGAGGATGTTGCGGATGCGCTCGTACTCGTCGGGCTTCAGGCCCAGCGCGGCGTAGGGCTGCTCCTTCTCGGGAGTGGATGCGGCGACCTCGACGGTGTCGAGCACCGGCGTCGGGGCAGCGGTCGTGGCGGAGGTTTCGGTGGTCACGAGTGGCGAGCTCCAGAGAACGGCGGCGGGCGGATGCCGCGGGCGGATGCCTGACCGTGCAAGTCTACCCGCGCCGCTCACGTGAGCAGGCCGGATGCCGTGGCGTCCTCGGCCCGGTGGCCAGTCACAGTGCGGTCGAGTCGCCGATGCGATACCTGCGGTGTTTGCTTTGTGCCGGCGCCGTTGCGATGAGCGCACCCTGCGCTACGAGAACCCGGAGCCGGGGACGCAGGGCTCCCGGCGTGCTCTGCGCATAGCGCGCCAGCTCGTTGATACCTAGCTCACCACGCTCGCGAACGGCATTCAGTATCCTCTCGTCGAGCGGGCTCGCAGCCTGTAGCTCGTTGGCCTCCGCGGGAAAGCCTTCGAAGAGCGAGCGTGCGTTGAGCTCGCCGGCGATCAGTCTTCGTCCTGGTCGGTACGCCTCCCCGATCCGCGGGGGAAACGCGAGCCAGCCTTCGTCGACCAGGCGACGCAGTACATGCTTTGCGTCTTCGCTGTCCATGACGAGCGCGGCGCGCAGAATCTGATCGTCCACGGCATTTCCGCGGTGAACGAGTACGAGCGCGCGTTGAAGGTCCGGCTCGAGGCTGTCGGCGCCGATGGACCGCAGCCAATCCGAGCTGTCGGGATTCAAGAGGCCATGCCGGTCGAGTACGACCGTCATGCTCGTCACGGTGGGAAGGAACTTCGGCGCTGGGAGCCCGGCCCTGCCGAGAACCCCTGTCATGCGCGGAATTCCCGACCCCGCATTCTCGGAAACCGATTCGTCCCGCCCAGGCAGAGGGACTTCGGTCAGCAGCGCGGCGAGGACCTGGTTACGGGAACGCGAGCTGCCATCATAGAGATCCACGACACGTCGGCCTCCCCAGATTCCTCCGGGATTGGACACTTCGATTCGGTCCGGAAACATCTCGACTCTGACTTGCTCACCGAGCGCCCACGCGCTGTAGTCGCGATGGGTCAGTGCATTGGTCACAGCCTCACGAAGTGCATCGACGGGTACTTCAGGTTCATCGACGGCACCGGCACCACGCGAGATCCGCCGCGTCTTCAGGTTCTCCAAGATGGCGAGGACGGCATCATCGACCATCACGGGAATGGATCCTTCGATGATTCGCCGATCCAACATGCGTACGTCTCCGATCACGTCCGCCTTGGTCCGTCCGGGATAGACCGCGAAGGTGATGATCGCCTGCGGATAGAACTGCTGGGGATAGCGCCCGAGCGCCAAGAGGCCCGCCAGCGTGGGAGTGCTCCGATCAGCGGCGAGCACATTGTGCCGATGCAGTATGTCGGCGTCGTGACTCAGATCCGCGACGGACCTGGGGCGTGTTCGTCGGACTCGTGTGATGAATCGTGAAACCTGGCCAGGGTCGAGGTCGTCGATGGAAGCACCATCGACCATCATCGAATCCTCGTGCGGCTGCGCACCATCGGTGGAAAGGAGGAATGCGCCGTAAGTGCTCATTCGTCGGTCGCCGTCGCCGACGCGTTCATAGGTTCCCCCTTCCTTTCCTTGGGCAGTAACGAAAGACGGCTTCTGACTTGGGGGGAGTTCGGCCACGTCGATGACCACCACCGGCGAGCCGCCCACTTCATCGACGTCGATGGTCCCGAGGGGTCGGGGCGTGACCGGGCCTGCGCCATCCGCGGAACGGCGCGGCCGAAAGGCGTCGGAGACGGCATCCCGAATCGCGATCGCATCGAAGCCCTCGGCCGGCACGAAACCGTTGGACTCGTCGAGTCCCAGCAGAACGACGCCGCCCCCGTGATTGCTGAACGCGCTGATGGTCGGCCACAGGCTCTTCGGTAGGCCGCCGACCGCTGCCTTCGCTTCGATATGGCGGAGGTCGGTGCCCGCTCTTTGAAGCTGCTGGACGATCTCGGTCAGCTCTCCTTGGCTCGTCTCCATTGCGCCTCCGCTGCAGTGGGATCACTGTAGTTCAGTGATCGGTCACTGTAGCATCACTGATGTCGATTGACGATCATTCGCTCTCTGCAACTTCGTCCTTCAGGGGACGGTGTCGTGAGCCAACTCGGCAGCGGTGTGGACGGGGCGATCGGAAACGCAAGGGATGCGTTCCCGCGGCCGGACGCCAAACTCAAGTGGCGGACACGCCCATAACGTGCGCGGCACCGCAGCGCCCGCCGCTTGGCCGCCATTTGCGGTTCAGGCCTCGCGTCCCCCGGGCGGCCCGATGATGAGCAGTACCGTGAACACCGCGGCGATGCCGACCACGGCGACCACGGAGAGCAGCACCGGCCGGGCGAGGAACCAGCGGAGCATCCGGTTCACCCAGTTGCCGTCGGCCGGATGCTCGGTGGACTCACGTCGCCAGTCGCCCTCGAGCCGGCCTCGACGGATGAGCCACAGCTCGAACGGGATGGTCGCGTACGGCACGATCGCGGTGAGCGCGCCGAACACGATCAGGCCGATGCTCCAGCGCTGGTTGACGCCCACGAGCACCGCCGTGAACGCGTAGCCGAGGAAGACGAAGCCGTGCACCGCTCCGGCCGGGAAGAGGGCGCCGTCGAATCCGGCGGCGTACTTCAGGATGAGGGCGATGATGAGGCCGGTCCAGGTGACGGCTTCGGCGAAGGCGAGGGTGCGGAAGAGGCGCTTCGGGGACACGGATGCTCCAAGGTCGGGGTCCGTCCATCGTCGCAGGTGGCTCCTGGGTGCCGCATCGTACGAAGGGTTGACCGGCCGGCGGCACGTCTGCGGCCGAGGCCGCGCGATAGCCTGTGCCGGTGACCGAGCCATCCGCGCGCGAGCTCGTCGAGCGCCTCATCGTCTCCATTCCCGACTTCCCCGAGCCGGGTGTCACGTTCCGCGACCTCACCCCGGTGTTCGCGAGCGGCCCGGCCCTGCACGCCCTCGCCACGAGCCTGACCGACCCGTTCGCCGGCCGGTTCGACGACATCGGCGGCGTCGAGGCGCGCGGGTTCCTCATCGCGGGCGCCGCCTCCGCGCTCACCGGGGCGGGCGTGCTCACCGTGCGCAAGGCGGGCAAGCTGCCGCGTGCGGTGCTGCGCGAGGAGTACGCGCTCGAGTACGGCGAGGCCGCGCTCGAGGTGCACGAGGGAGAGCTGCCGCCCGGATCGCGCGTGCTCATCGTCGACGACGTGCTCGCGACCGGCGGCACGGTCGGCGCGGCGGCACGACTCGTGGAGCGCGCGGGCTGGCAGGTCGCGGGCATCTCGGTCGTGCTCGAGCTCGAGGCGCTCGGGGGTCGGGCCGCACTCGGCGACCGGTACGAGGTCTTCTCGCTGCTCCGCTACTGACAGACCTGAGCGTTCCCCAGTTGTTTTGAGTCATTCAAAACTCGCGCTACGGTGAGTCCATGACGAGGTCGGATGCCACCGCGGCTGCGCCGCGCACGACGGTCGCCGTCGACGGCGCCGCCGGCACCGGTCCGGCCGACGCGGCCGACGATCTCGCGCAGACGCTCCGCGACGCCGGCCTCAAGGTCACGGTTCCGCGCGTCGCCGTGCTGCGCGCGCTCTCGGAGCATCCGCACGCCGATGCCGACACGGTGTTCCGCGTCGTGCGCGCCGGGCTGCCGACCACGTCGCTGCAGGCCGTCTACGGTGTGCTCGGCGCCTTCGCCGACGCGGGGCTCGTGCGCCGTATCGAGCCGGCCGGGTCCTCCGCTCGGTACGAACGCCGTGTCGGCGACAACCACCACCATCTCGTGTGCCGCGAGTGCGGCCGGGTGGAGGACGTCGACTGCGTGGTCGGCGAGACCGCCTGCCTGACCCCGAGCAGCACGCGCGGGTTCCGGGTCG
The DNA here is from genome assembly GCF_056156205.1 of Agromyces sp. NSFZ. Lineage (NCBI taxonomy): Bacteria > Bacillati > Actinomycetota > Actinomycetes > Micrococcales > Microbacteriaceae > Agromyces > Agromyces sp. NSFZ. Next base: position 3,880,080 of record NZ_CM149585.1, on the reverse strand, counting down.
CCGAGGCCGAGGTCACCTTCTGGGGCACCTGCCCCGCCTGCGTCGAAGACGCGGAGGCGGCGGCTGCGGCGGCCGCGGCCATCGCCGAGCCGACGTAGCCGACGTCAACCCGCGGCTGCGGCATCCGCACCCCCGAAGACCTGACCGGATCACCGTCGACCCGGTCGCCCCGACGTGCCCGGAAACCCCGCCGGGCCACGAGAGAAGAGGAAGTCATGACGGACTATACGACCACGCAGACGGGCGCCCCGGTCGCCAGCGACGCGCACTCCCTCACGGCCGGCGCCGACGGCGCCACCGTGCTGCACGACCGCTACCTCGTCGAGAAGCTCGCCCAGTTCAACCGCGAGCGCATCCCCGAGCGCATCGTGCACGCGAAGGGCGGCGGCGCGTTCGGCGAGTTCGTCGTGACCGAGGATGTCTCCCGCTACACGCGTGCGGCCGTGTTCCAGCCCGGCGCGACGAGCGAGATGCTGCTGCGCTTCTCGTCGGTCGCCGGCGAGCAGGGCTCGCCCGACACGTGGCGCGACGTGCGCGGGTACGCGCTGAAGTTCTACACCACCGAGGGCAACTACGACATCGTCGGCAACAACACGCCCGTGTTCTTCATCCGCGACGGCATCAAGTTCCCCGACTTCATCCACTCGCAGAAGCGCCTCCCGGGCTCGGGCCTGCGCGACGCCGACATGCAGTGGGACTTCTGGACGCTCTCGCCCGAGTCGGCGCACCAGGTGACCTACCTCATGGGCGACCGCGGGCTGCCGCAGTCGTGGCGCACCATGAACGGCTACGGCTCGCACACGTACCAGTGGATCAACGCCGACGGCGAGCGGTTCTGGGTGCAGTACCACTTCCTCAGCCGCCAGGGCGACCTGCACCTCGGCGCCGACGAGGCCGAGGCGATCGCCGGGGCCGACGCCGACTACTACCGCCGCGACCTGTACGAGGCGATCGAGCGCGGCGAGTTCCCGACGTGGGACGTGTACGTGCAGGTCATGCCGTACGAGGAGGCGAAGACCTACCGCTTCAACCCGTTCGACCTCACGAAGACCTGGTCGAAGCAGGACTACCCGCGCATCAAGGTCGGCCACTTCACGCTCAACCGCAACCCGCGGAACTTCTTCGCCGAGATCGAGCAGGCCGCCTTCTCGCCCGCGAACATCGTGCCGGGCATCGACATCAGCCCCGACAAGATGCTCATGGCTCGCGTGTTCAGCTACCCCGACGCGCAGCGGTACCGCGTCGGCACGAACTACAACCAGATCCCGGTGAACGCGCCGCACGCCGCGCCGGTGCACAACTACTCGCAGGACGGCGCCCAGCGCCACGGCTTCAACCACCCCGACGTGCCGGTGTACGCGCCGAACTCCTTCGGCGGGCCCGTCGCCGACCCGGCCCGCGCCGGCGAGGGCGGTTGGGAGTCCGACGGTGCGCTCACGCGGGCCGCGGCCACCCTGCACGCGGAGGACGACGACTTCGGCCAGGCCGGCACCCTCTACCGCGACGTGTTCACGGCCGAGGCGAAGGCGCGCTTCCTCGCGACCCTGACCGGCCAGGGCAACGCGATCACGGTCGACGCGATCCGCGAGCGGTTCTTCCAGTACTGGACCAACGTCGACGCCGAGCTCGGCGCTGCGCTGCGCGCACAGGTCGGCACCGAGGCATCCGCCGCGTAACCGGTCTCGCGGATGTCCCGAGCGCCCGGTCTCCTCGAGGGGCCGGGCGCTCGCCCGTCGCGCGTGCCCATTGCGCGTCGGTCGCCCACTCCACCTGCCGCAGAATCGAGAAGTCGCAGCTGCACGGTGCGACCCTGTAAACGCGACTTGTCGCTATGGCACGCTGCAGCTCCGCGACCTGCGGGCACCCATTCCGCCCGCGCTCAATCGAGAAGTCGCGTTTGCGCAGTCGCACCCTGCAAACGCGACTTCTCGACCCGGGGCGGTCGTGACTTCCCCCGCTAGTGCTCGCGCAGCTGGTGCTCGACCACGTACCGTGCGATCGCGATCGACGACGTGGCGGCCGGCGACGGCGCGTTGCGCAGCAGCGTCACGGGTCCCACTTGATCGACGGCGAAGTCGTCGAGGAGCGCGCCGTCGCGTCCCCAGGCCTGCGCGCGCACGCCCGCGGCCGTCTTCGCGACGAGATCGGAGCGCAACAGTTCGGGGACGAAGCGCCGGGCCTTGCGGAAGTAGCGCGACTTGAGGAGCGATGCGCTGATCTCATCGACCCCCATGCGCCAATGCTGCCGCGCGAGTGCGCCGGCGCCAGGCCACCTGAGCGACTCCCACGTGTCGCGCGGCGAGATCGTGAGCCATCCGTATCCCTCGCGTGCGAGCGCCGGCACGGCGTTCGGGCCCACGTGCACGTCGTCGTACACTCCCCGCGTGAAGTGCACGCCGAGGAACGGGAACCTCGGGTCGGGCACCGGATAGATCATGCCGTTCACGAGGTGGGCGCGCTCGGGCGCGAGCGCCCAGTACTCGCCGCGGAACGGGAGGATCTTCGGCGACGGATCGGCGCCCACCATCCGCGCCACGACGTCGGACTGCAGGCCGGCGCACGCGATGACCCGGTCGAACACGTGCTCCGAGACCTCGGTGCGCAGGCGCACGCGACCGTGCTCGACGTCGAGGCCGACGACCTCCTGGCCGAGGCGGATGTCGCCGCCGGCGGCGCGGACATCCTGCGCCATCGCCTCGGTGATCTCGACGTAGTCGACCGCCGCCGTGTGCGGGGAGTGCACTGCCGCGACGCCGGCCACGTGCGGTTCGATCTCGCGAAGCCGGGCGGCGTCGTCGATCCTGGCGAGGTCGGGCACGCCGTTCGCGATCGAGCGGCGTTCGATCTCGGCGAGGGCCGGGAGCTCGGACTCGTCGACGGCGACCACGAGCTTGCCGAGCTCGCGGTAGGGGAGCTGCTTCTCCTCGCAGAACGCCCGGATCGCCACGCGGCCCGCAGCGCAGAGCTCCGCCTTGAGCGAGCCGGGCTGGTAGTAGAGCCCGGCGTGCACGACCCCCGAGTTGCGACCGGTCTGGTGCTCGGCGAGCCGGCGCTCCTTCTCGAACACCGTCACCTCGCCGAGCCCGCGCAGCGCGAGCTCACGGGCGAGGGCGACGCCGATGATCCCGCCGCCGATGATGCCGATGCGCTCCGTCGTCACATGCCAAGCATCACGGTGCCGCGATGACGGCGCAAACGAGTGGGATCCGGTACGGCGGGCGCTACGCCTCGACCAGGGCGCGGCGCACGACGCTCGTGAAGAACCCGAGCCCGTCGACGCCCGACCGCATGGCGGCCGCGGTGTCGGGGCCGAAGCCCGGCTCGACGGCGTGCTCGGGGTGCGGCATCAGGCCGACCACGTTGCCGCGCTCGTTCGAGATGCCCGCGATGTCGCGGAGCGAGCCGTTGGGGTTCACGTCGACGTAGCGGAACACCACGCGCCCCTCGCCCTCGAGCCGGTCGAGGGTCTCGTCGGACGCGATGAAGCCGCCCTCGCCGTTCTTCAACGGGATGGTGATCTCCTGGCCCTGCTCGAACCCGGTCGTCCAGTCGGTCGAGGTGTTCTCGACGCGCAGCTTCTGGTCGCGGCAGATGAACGAGCCGTGGTCGTTGCGGATCAGCCCGCCCTCGAGCAGGTGCGCCTCGGTGAGCATCTGGAAGCCGTTGCAGATGCCGAGCACGGGCATGCCCTTGTTCGCGGCATCCGTGACCTCGCTCATGATGGGGCTGAGCGAGGCGATCGCGCCGCAACGCAGGTAGTCGCCGTAGCTGAAGCCGCCGGGCAGGATCAGGGCGTCGACGCCCTCGAGGTCGTGCGAGCCGTGCCAGAGGGCCACGGGCTCGGCGCCCGCGAGTCGCACGGCGCGCTGCGCATCGCGATCGTCGAGCGAGCCGGGGAAGGTGATGACGCCGATGCGCATGCGATGGCCTCTCAGTGCGTCTCGCCGGCCGGGGCCACATAGCCCTCGTCGCCGTGCTCGGGTGCCACGTGGGTGGCCTCCTCGGCGAGCTCGGCGTTCGACTCCACGTAGTGGATGCCCACGACGTCCTCGATGACCGAGTTCGACAGGATCTCCTCGGCGATCTGCTTCACGCCGGCACGGAGCGTGTCGTCGACGGGACCATCGACGGTGAGCTCGAAGCGCTTGCCGATGCGCACGCCGGTGAAGCCGGAATGTCCGGTGCGGGCGAGGGCTCCGGCGACGGCCTTCCCCTGGGGGTCGAGCAGTTCGGCCTTGGGCATCACGTCGACGACGATGGTGGGCACCGAGGTTCTCCGTCCGGTGTCGAGGGGGTGGATGCCTCGATTCTACCGGGCACCCGGCGGCGCGATGTCGTCGTACGTAGACTGCCGCCATGACCGACCCGGCGGGGAGGCGGGAGCGGCTCTCCGCCGCCGATGCCTCGAACATCGAGATTGACGCGCCCGACCAGGTGAACGCGTTCCTGATGGCCGGAGTGCTCGCACCCGGTGGGCCGGTGGCGCCCGACGGCACAGTCGACCTCGCAGCCCTGCGCTCGGCGCTCGGCGAGCACGTCGCGGCGATCCCCCGAATGGCGCAGCGGGTGGTTCCCGCTGGACGGGTCCTGGTCTGGGAGTCGGCCCCCATCGAGTTCGAACGGCACGTGCGGCAACTGCAACCGGTCGACGGGCGGGCCGGGTTCGAGGCGCTGTGCGCGCGGCTCATGGTCACCCCGTTCCCGATCGACCGCCCGCTGTGGGAGGTGCTCGTGGTGCCGGGCGTCGCGCCGGGGCGCGCGGGCATGGTCCTGCGCATCCACCACGCGATGGCCGACGGCGTGGCCGCCGTGCGGCTCGTCGAGCAGCTGCTGGGTCCGCACGCGACGACCGCGACGGATGCGACGAGCCGACCGGATGCCGCGGCGGCACCCACTCCGGACGCCACCGCGCCCGGAGCCCCCGCGCCCGGAGCGCCCGCGCCGGCCCCCGCCGCGTCGCGCCGCGGCCTGCGCGCGAGGCTCCGCATGCTGGCGTCGGGATGGGTGCGAACGGTGGCCGTGTTCCACCGCGCGGTGCCTCGCACCGTCCTGCTCGGGCGGATCGGACCGCGCCGGGGCGTGGCCTTCGTCGACACTCCGCTCGACACCCTTGCGGCGGGAGCCGCGACGGTGGGTGCGACCGTGAACGACGCGCTGCTCGCGGCGGCCGTCGCGGCGGCGGAGGCGGCGCTCCGCGCTCGCGGGGAGCCCGTGCCGCCGGCCCTGCCCGCGAGCGTGCCCGTCGCGCTGCGCGAACGCGGACGGTCGGGCAACGCGGTCGGCGTGATGCTCGTGCCGCTGCCGACCGGCGAGGCGGATCCCGCGGCACGCCTGCGGCGCATCGCCGAGCTCACCCGTGTGCGCAAGGAGGACGCCCGCGCCCGCGGGCAGTACGAACTCACCAGGACCCGGTTCGGCTCCCGGCTCTTCAAGCGGTTCGTGCGCTACCAACGGCTGATCGTCGTGTTCGTGTCGAATGTGCCGGGCCCGCGGCATCCGCTCGCCCTCGCCGGAGCACCGCTCGAACGCGTGTGGCCGGTCGGCGCGCTCCAGGGGAACGTGCGGCTCGGCGTCGCGGCGCTCTCGTACGACGGCATGCTCCGGTGCGGCGTGCACTGCGACGCCGATGCGCTGCCGGCCGACGTGTTCGCCGGCACGATGCGCGAGCAGTTCGCGCGCATCGCCGCGCTCGCGTGAGCTGCCTGCTCGGGCGCGTCACCCGAGGTGCGCCGGCCGCTCGCTCCGGTGACGCCGCAGCACCACCACGAGCAGTACGGATGCCACGAGCTGCAGCGCCACCACGAGCGCCACGAGCAGTGGCAGGTCCTCGTACAACGCGCCGGCGACCACGGCTCCGGCGAGCGCCCCGAGCCCCTGGAACACGGCGAACCATCCGTACGCCGAACCGAGCTGGTCGGCCGGCACGAGGTCGGCGACGAGCGCCTTCACGGTCGAATCCTGCACGCCGGTCGCCAGCCCCCAGATCAGGACGCCGACCGACACGAGCGCGACGCCTCCGCCGAGCGCGAGGCCCGGGACGAACGCCGTGAGCACCGGCACCCCCAGCAGCACCGAGGTTCCGATGCGGTCGTACGCCCACCCGGTGAGGAGGGCGCCGACGGCGGCCGCGGCCATGCCGGCCGCGTACACGAGCGGCACGGCCGCGATCGGCACGAGGTCGGCGGCGGCGAGGTGGTACGACACGATTCCGAAGCTCAGCAGGCCGAACGTCGTGATCGCCGCGAAGGCGGCGAACAGCACGAAGGTCGTCCGCACGTGGCCTGGGATCGCGGCGAGGCCCGACAGGCGGGCGGCGAGCGACATCCGCACCGGTGCAGCGGATGCCTCGGCCGTTGCCGCCGCCTCGGGCGCGACGCCGGCGACGCGGTAGACGCTCGGGTCGGGCACCCGCGCCCGCAGCCAGGACAACAGCACCATCGCCACGGCGGCGGGGATGATCAGCACGAGGAACGCGGGCCACAGCGCGCCCGTGACCGCGGCCACGCCGGCCACCACGAGCGGTCCGGCGAAGGCGCCGACCTGATCGAGCAGCTTGTGCACGCCGAAGCCCCTGCCGCGTCCGACCGCGCCCGCAGCGTCGGCCAGCAGCACGGTCTTCGCCGGTCCGCGCACGGCCTTGCCGGTGCGCTCGGTGATGAGCAACGCGCTCGCTGCGGCGAGGGACACCGACCCGAGCACGGGCGTGAGGGCCAGGAGCGGCACGCTCACCGCGCTCATGGCGTAGCCGACGATCGTGAACGCCCAGTACGCGCGACTCCGGTCGGCCCACGGGCCGGTGACCAGGCGCAGCACGAGGGCGATCGCCGTCGCCGTGCCGGTGACCGTGCCCACGAGCACGGCGGACGCGCCAAGCTCCTCGAGCAGCGCGCCGCTCACCGAGATCGCGCCGTCGGACACCATGTCGATGGCGAGGCTCACGAAGCCGAGCCCGATCACCATCGACCACGCACGCAGGCCCGCGCGCCGTGGCGGTGCAGGGTTGCTCACGGGGGCGAGACTACCGCCGGAACAGGGTTCGGGCGATCGCGGCGATCGCGGCGAGTAGGGCTGCGGCCGCCGCCGCGGCCACGGCGATCGCGAGCGCCGGGTGCTCCCGACGTTGTTGCTCGAGCCATTCCGCCGCGTCCTCGGCGAGGTCTTCGGTGGCGTCCAGTGCGCCCTCGGCGGCATCCAGTGCGTCCTCGGTGACCGCCTCGACCTTGGCGGATGCCGCCGAGACCGCCTCCGCGCCACGCGAGGCGGCATCCACGGCAGCCGCCCGCATCGCATCGAGCGTCTCCTCCGTCGCGCGCGACGCCCGGTCGGCCGCGGCCTTCGCCTCGCCGATCGCCGGTTCGACCTGCCGCTCGTCGTCGGCGCGCATGTCAGGCAGGCCCCACTCCGTGGTCCTTCGACGCGTCATCGGTCACCACGCCCGTCTCGGTGGAGGGCAGGTCGTGCAGCTCGGGACCGCCGTGGGCCGCCGGGTCCTCGGGGGAGTCGGCTTCCGCGTCGGCAGCTGCCGCATCCATCGAGGTCACCGGTTGCTTCGGATCGGGCACGGTGCGACCGGGTGCGCCGTAGGAGCCGCTCGTACCTTTCGGTCGGCCGGCCTGCTCCGTACCGTCCGAACCGCCCATGTCGTCGGCTGCGCCGACGTCGCTCATCGCCGGCGTCCCAGCGCACGGGCGATCGCACCGAGCACCACGGCACCGGCGACCGCAGCGCCGATCACGACGCCGGGACGGCGCTCGTACTCCGCCCTGATGCGCTCGCTCCAATTGCCCGTGACGCGCTTCGCCTCATTGGCGAAGTGATCGAGGTCGGCGTTCTCGGCCGCCTCCCTGAGGCGGGCACTGGCCTTCTTCGCGGTGTCGGTGGCGGCGTCGATGGCCTTGTCGAACGGCGAGCCCGGGGTCGTGCCGGTCGAGCCGGTGGTCGTGCCGGTCGAGCCGGTCGAGCCGGTCGAGCCGGTGGTCGTGCCGGTCGTGCCGGTCGTCCCGCTCGTCGATGGGGTGGTCGATGCGCCCGTCGAGGTCGCGGAGGTCGTCGGGGTGGTGCTCGTCGCACCCGTTGCGGACTCGGAGTCCACGGGCGTGGTGGGCGGCACGGTGGTCGCGCCTCCGGTCGTCTTCTCGGCGTCGGTGCGTGTCGTCTGCTCGTCGCTCATGCTCGTCGCTCCTTCGATCGGCGCGCCTCCAGGGGTCAGGGGGCGCCACACGGAGCAGTCTCACCCCGTTCTCCTCTCGAGTCGAGGGCGTTGACAGGTCGAGCCGCACCGCCTAGGCCAGCCCGGCCCGCTCGGTGAGCACGGTGCGCAGGGTGTCGCGCGTGGCCGCGAGTCCCCGGTGCACTTCCTCGAAGCTCGTCGAGAGCGGCGAGAGCCCGATGCGCAGGCCGCTCGGGTCGCGGTAGTCGGGGATCACGTCCTGCTGCCACAGCCGGGCCGTCACCTCGCGCATGGCCGGATGCCGCAGGGTGACGTGGCCGCCCCGCTGGGCCGGGTCGAGCGGCGAGGCGAGCGTGACGCCGAGCGGCGCGAGCCACTCCTCAGCGATCGAGATGGCGAACTCCGTGAGTGCTACGGACTTCTCGCGGATGGCGGGCATGCCGGCCTCCGCGATCATGGCGAGCGTCTCCTGCATGGCGAGCATGCCCACGATCGGCGGCGTGCCGCTGAGGAAGCGACGCATGCCCCGCGCCGGCACGTACTCGGGCCCCATCGCGAAGACGTCCGCGGCACCCATCCAGCCCTGGATCGGCTGCGCGAGCACGTCCTGCAGGTCGTCGCGCACGTACGCGAAGGCGGGCGAGCCCGGACCGCCGTTCAGGTACTTGTAGGTGCATCCGACGGCCAGGTCGAACTCCCACCGATCGGCGTGCACGGGTACGGACCCGGCGGAGTGACAGAGGTCCCACAGGACGAGCGCGCCGGCATCGTGCGCGATGCGCGTGAGCTCCTGTGCGTCGGCGAGGTAGCCCGACCGGTACGCGACGTGGCTGATGACGACGAGCGCCGTCTCGGGGCCGGCCTTCTCGGCGAGCTGCTCGCTCGTCACGCCCGAGGCGGTGTCGACCCGGATCCACCGCACGTGCATGCCGCGTTCGCGGGCGATGCCCTCGATCACGAATCGGTCGGTCGGGAAGTTGTCGCTGTCGACGATGATCTCGCGCCGGGCCGGATCGCGCACGAGCTGTGCGTCGACCGCCGCGCGCGCGAGCTTGTAGAGGAGCACGGTCGTCGAGTCGCCGACCACGGTCTGACCGGCCTTCGCCTCGATGACGGCACGCCCGATCAGGTCGCCGACCTCGAACGGCAGCTGCATCCAGGACTCGTCCCATCCGCGGATGAGCCGCCCGCCCCATTCGTCGCGCAGGAACCCCTCCATGCGCGCGATCGCCGACAGCGGCGGCCGACCGAGCGAGTTGCCGTCGAAGTAGACGAGGTCGGTGTCGGCGCCCGCGAACCGCTTGCGGTAATGCGCGAGCCCGTCGGCGCGATCCATGCGGCGGGCATAGGCGAGGTGGGGATCGAGGGTCACCGGACCTCCAGTTCCTCGGCCGGCACGAGGCAGGCCGTTGCGAGCCAGCTTGCGAGTTCGTCGAGCGCGCCGGGCGGCGGGCCGGGCACGAAGGTCGCGACGGCTTCGTCGCGCTCGCTGCGCGGCCACGGGTCGCAGACCGCGGCGAGCACCTCGGATGCCTCGAGGCCGGCCATCGTGAGCAGCGCCACCTCCACCGGGTTCACGCCGAGCGGCTGGTCGCCGTTGCCGAGGTCGGTACCGTAGAGCACCCGGCCGCCCGCGGCGTGGAACCGGCGCAGGGTGTCGAGGGCGAGGTCGCGCTCCGGCGACGGCTCCGACGCCGCGCCGTAGCTCGTGACGAAGAGCGTCGAGATCCAGCGCTGGCCCGCTGCCGCGGCGCGCGTGATGAGCTCGTCGTCGAGTCGCTCGGTGAAGGGCGTGTGCGCGAGCACGTCCACGCCCGCGTCGATCGCGAGCCGGGTCATCCCGTCGCCCTCGACGTGGGCGACCACGGACATGCCGCGTTCGTGCGCGGCGGCCACGACGGCGTCGAGCGTCGTGCGGTCGAACACCGGCCCTGCCGCGGCGTTGAGCGCGACCTTGATGACGGACGCCCCGAACCGGTGCTGCTCCGACACGGCCGTCTCGGCTGGGCTCGGAAGCGAGCCACGCCCGTCGCCCGCGGCTGCGGGAACCTCCCGCGCACAGCCCGGCACGGCCCACGAACGACCGACGGGGTAGCCGCCGGGGGCCGTGAGGAACGTGCCCGCGAACTCGACGCGCGGCAGTCCGTCGTGTGCGCGTCGCTCGGTGAGCAGGTCGAGCGGGGCGCCGAGGTCGACCACGCCCGCGAGCGCGGTGTCGGCGAGCGCGTGAGCGCCCACGATCATGAGGTGCACGTGGTGATCGACGAGTGGCGGCAGCATGGTGCCGATCTCGCCGGGGTGCTCGCCGTTCATCGAGCGGCGGACGGGCGCGGCGAGCGGGCCGAGGTCGAGCAGGAGTCCGTCCGCCGAGCCCGTCGAGGCCGACGCGACGCGTGGCCCTTCGACAGGCTCAGGGACCGAGGCAGGCTCAGGGGACGAGGCGGCGTGCGACATCCGTCAACCGGGGATCTCGGTGCGCACGGCGTAGAGCTCGGGGAAGAACGTGAGCTCGAGGGCGCGCTTCAGGAAGGGGGCTCCGCTCGACCCGCCCGTGCCGGTCTTCGAGCCGATGATGCGCTCGACCGTCTTCAGGTGCCGGAACCGCCAGAGCTGGAAGTTGTCCTCGAGGTCGACGAGTTCCTCGCAGGTCTCGTAGGCGGCCCAGTTGTGCTCGGGGTCGGCGTAGATGCGGGTGAACACCTCGACGAGCTCGGGCCGGAACGTCCAAGCCCGGGTCACGTCCCGTTCGAGCACGTCGGCGGGGATGTCGTAGCCGGCTCGTGCGAGCAGCCGGAGGAACTCGTCGTAGAGGCTCGGCGCCTCGAGTGCTCGCCGCACGATCGCCCCGGCTGCGGCATCCGCCTCGAAGACCTGGAGCATCTTCGCGTTCTTGTTGCCGAGCACGAACTCGACCGCACGGTACTGGTACGACTGGAACCCGCTGGCGTTGCCGAGCACGCCGCGGAACTGCGCGTACTCGGTCGGCGTGAGCGTCGCGAGCACCGACCACTGCTCGGTGAGCGTCTTCTGGATGTGCTTGACGCGCGCGATGCACTTGAGGGCCGGCGCGAGGTCGTCGGCGCGCATGAGCTCGCAGGCCGTCTCCAGCTCGTGCAGCACGAGCTTCAGCCAGAGCTCGGTGGTCTGGTGCTGGATGATGAAGAGCAGTTCGTCGTGGTGCTCGGGCCGCGAGATCGGCCGCTGCGCCGAGAGCAGGGTGTCGAGGTCGAGGTAGCCGCCGTAGCTCATCCGGTCGCGGAAGTCCGTGACGACGGATGCCTCGATTCGACGCGTGTTGTCGGTGACGGGCTGCTCGTGCTGATCGGTGTCGGCCACCCGCTCAGCCTAGTCGCGCGCCCCATGGGCCGATCGTGCCGGGTTCGGTCGGGTCCGGTCGGGATGCGGCGGGCGGCCCCCGGCCGGACGCACCGACCCATTCGCCCGCCGCACCGCGTCCCTCTCCCCCAAGAGGGCGGTCGCCGCCGGTCCGGAATCGAAACGGAGTTGACCCTCCGAATACTACCGGATGAATCGACGGGTAGGCTGAATCCCGTGAACCCGCCCACGTCGCCGCGGCGGGATGCCCGGCGCAACCACGAGCGACTCCTCGCCGAGGCGAGGGTCCTGTTCGCCGAACGCGGCATCGACGCGCCCCTCGATGAACTGGCCACTCGCGCGGGTGTCGGGGCGGGCACGGTGTATCGGCACTTCCCCAACCGCGAGGCCCTCGTGCGCGAACTGTACGACCTCGGCGTCGGCGAGGTCCGCGACCTCCTTCCCGAGATCATCGCCGCCGAGACCGGATGGAGGTCGGTGGAGCTCTGCCTCGAGCGGCTCGCCGCGTGGCTCGCCGCGGCGCCGTATGTTCCGGCGGTCATGCGTCGGATGGCGGAGATCGAGCCCGACCATCGACCGGGGACCGAGTGGGCCGAACCCGTCGAGGGGATCGTCGCCCGCGCCCAGGCGGAGGGGTCGCTGCGCTCGGACGTCACCGCGGTCGACCTCGCCGTGCTGGTCGACATGCTCGGCTCGCTCGGACAATACGGCGGCACCTACCTGCCCTACTGGCGCAGGCAGTTGGTCGTCGTCCTCGACGGCCTGCGCGCGCGGCCCGACCTGACGCCGGTGCCAGGTGCCGGCCTCGATTTCGAGGCGTTCCACGACATGTCGCACCAGAAGGGGCCGCGGCCCGCGCCGGAGTCCTGATCGTCGCCGCGCGCCGGGCGAGCATCAGACCGCCGGACGCACCTCGATGAGGTTCGCCCACGGGTCGTCGAAGGCGAGGGTGCGACCGTCGTCGCGCGTCGCGACGCCGTAGTGCGACATCCGCTCGCCGATCTCGCCGAGGTCGTCGGCGCCGGGCACGACGATCTCGACCTTGCCGAGCCCGAGCGCCGGGCCGCGCCGGCCTGCGCCGGCGCTGTTCCACGTGTTCATGGCCATGTGGTGGTGGTAGCCGCCGGCCGAGACGAAGAGGGCCTGGCTGCCGTACGTCGTGGTCTGGTCGAAGCCGAGGCGGTCGACGTAGAACTCGCGCGCGCTCGCGATGTCGCCCACCGAGAGGTGCACGTGGCCGACGATCGCGTCGCCGAGGCCGGTGCCGGCGGTCGCGGCATCCGCGGCGTCCTGCGTGAGGTGCTCGCCGAGGTACCGGTTCGGGTCGAGGAACAGCGTCGACATCTCGATCTGGCCGTGCGTCCAGCTCCACTGCGAGCGGTCGCGGTCGAAGTAGAGCTCGACGCCGTTGCCCTCGGGGTCGTTGAAGTAGAACGCCTCGCTCACGAGGTGGTCGGAGCTGCCGGTGAAGGTGCCCGGATGCTTCAGCGCCACGGAGTAGACGGCGGATGCCAGCGCCGCGCGCGAGTCGAAGAGGATCGCGGTGTGGAACAGGCCGGCAGTGCGGGGGCCGGCGTGCTTCAGCTCGGGCGCGTATTCGAGGATCACGACGGGCGTCGTGCCGCGGCCGAGCACGGCGACCGGGCCGTCGTGGCGGAGCAGTTCGAGCGTCACACCGTCGCGGTAGTAGCGGATCATCGCGTCGAGGTCGCCGACCTTCAGGGTCACGGCGCCCATGCCGGTATCGGCGGCGAGACCCGTCGAGGGGAGCCCATTGGTTGTAGTCACAACTAATGATAACTCTGACGGGCAGCCGATCATTCCCCGAGGGGTGGCGGCATCGGCATGCGGAGAGTATGGTCCGGCGCATGAGCGCCTTGACCACACCTCGCAAGCGGGCGTCGCTCCTCGGCGCCCTGATGATCGCCGCCCTCTCGACGACGTTCGCCGCCGGGCCGGCACAAGCGGTCGCCGGCGGTCCGCCCGAACATGCCGCCAACGTCAAGGTCTCGTATGTCGCTCTCGGCGACTCCTACGCCGCCGGCTTCGGTGGCGGCGATTACACCCCGGGCGACCCCTGCTTCACGAGCCCGGACGGGTACGCAGCCCTCCTCGCCGACGAGCCGGGCCAGGCGCACACCGACCTCCGCGGCTGCATCGGCGCCACGACCGACGTCGTCGTGGACACCCAGCTCGGGGGGCTCGATCACCGCACCAAGTCCGTGACGCTGACCGTCGGCGCCAACCATCTGGGCGTCGCGGCGCTGGCCGGCACCTGCCTCACCGGCACGCAGGAGCAGTGCCTCCTCGCCGTGGCCCAGGCGCAGGCGCTCCTGCCTCAGCTCGCGACCGACCTGGCGGCCACCCTGGCCGCCATCCGCGAGGCGGCCCCGAACGCCACGGTCTACGTCACCGGCTACCCGCTGCTGCTCGCGCCTACGGCGCCCGTGGATCCGTCGATCATCGCGGTGGTCAACCAGGGCATCATGGCGCTCAACGGGGTGATCCAGGCCGCCGTCACGGCAGCCGGCTCGGGCTTCGTCTACGTCGACGTGACGCAGTCGTTCGCGGGACATGGCATCGGTTCCACGGATGAGTGGATCATCGCCCCGCCGTCGGCGGAGGCGTTCCACCCGAACGACGCCGGGTACCTCGCCTACGCCGACGCCATCATCGCGGCCGGGTTCTCGCCGGCCAAGTGAGTCGGCAGTCGGCCGCCGGCCGGTCGAGCGCGGCCTTGTGCCCGTGATCCCTCAGAGGTGATGCCGCCGATGCCCATCGCCCAGTGCGTTTCCGCACTGGTGCCGGTGTGCCCCGTCGAGGCGATCGCGGGAGACGTGATGGGAACCCAGCGGGACGAAAGACCCGGGTCGGCCGCCCAGGTGCTGCGTACGGTGGGGTGGTCATCGGCGCCGAGGCCCTCGGGCGCCCACGTCGAAGGAGCGACCATGGGGATGGACAACCTGCTGCTGTACGTGGCGACGTACGAGGACGCTGACGCCGCTGCTGCCGATTACACGGCGCTCAAGGCTGCCGAAGAGGCCGATCTCGAGGTCGTGCAGTCGGTGGTGATGCACCGCGATGAGGACGGACGTGTCAGTGTCGACGAGCACGGCACGGGGCATGTCAAGGGCGGCGCGCTGATCGGCGGAGGCGCCGGCCTCGTGCTCGGGCTCTTCGCACCCCCGCTCCTGGCGGCGACCGCCGTCGGCGCGGGCGTCGGTGCGATCGCCGGCAAGCTCGCGGAGCGCCATGAGGAGAAGAAGATCGGCGTCGACCTCGAGGAGACCCTGCCGAAGGGCTCATCGGCCATCGTCGCGGTGATCGACGACCGCTATCTCGACCGCATCGACGCGGCGCTGTCGAAGGCGCTCAGGAAGATCGACAAGGCGATCGACCGGAACGACTACGAGGCGCTGCAGAAGGCGATCGACGAAGGGGGCGACGAGATCGCGAAGGCGATCTCGTCGTAGCCGGGGCGGGCCGGCGGTGACTCCGGCGCGGAACTCGTGACGCCTGGCGCGCACGGCCGCGACGTCGACGCGCCCCGCGGCACCGGCCTCAGAGCCCGAGCGTGAGTCGCTCGAGCAGCGCTCGGTAGCGCTCGGCGGTGCGCTCGACGATCTCGTGGGGGAGCGTCGGCGGCTCCTCGAGCTCGTGCTCGTCCCAGTTCGCGGCGAGCCAGTCGCGCACGATCTGCTTGTCGAAGCTCGCCATGCGCAGGTCGGGCGTTGCGGCCGTGAGATACGCCTCGGCATCCCAGTACCGGCTCGAGTCGCTCGTGAGCACCTCGTCGGCGAGCGTCACGATGCCGGTGTCGCGGTCGGCGCCGAACTCGAACTTCGTGTCGGCGAGGATCACCCCGCGGCTCTCGGCGACGTCGGAGGCGTGCGCGAAGATCTCGAGCGAGAGGGCCCGCAGCTGCTCGGCGACGGTCTCGCCGACGAGCTCGACGGTGCGCTCGTACGAGATGTTCTCGTCGTGCTGGCCGAGCGGCGCCTTCCACGCGGGCGTGTAGATCGGCTCGGGCAGCCGGTCGCCGTTCGAGAGACCGTCGGGCAGCGGGATGCCGCCGATGGCCCCGGTCTCCTGGTACTCCTTCCAGCCGCCGCCCGTGAGGTAGCCACGCACCACGCACTCGATGGGGAACATGTCGAGCGTGCGGCAGAGGGTCGCCCGCTCGGCGACCTGTGCCGGGATCTCGGGGATGTCGGCCAGCCGGTCGTCCTCGGCGTAGGCGAGGTGGTTGGGCACCCCGGGCAGGTGGTCGAACCACCAGCGCGTGAGCCTGGTCAGCATGGCGCCCTTGCCGGGGATCGCGGGCTCCAGCACGTGGTCGAACGCGCTGACGCGATCGCTCGCGACCACGAGCACGACGCGCGAACGGCGCAGCGGGTCGCCGGTCCAGTCGTCGTCATCGTCGGGGGTCGTCGCGGGCACGTACAGGTCGCGGACCTTGCCGGAGTAGACGTGCGTCCAGCCGGCCAGCTCGCTCGCGTCGCTGCTCATCGGACTCCCCTCACTCCGCGACGCGCGCGGCGATGTCGGTGCGGTACTGCCCGCCCTCGAGGCGCAGGCGGCCGAGCGCATCGTACGCACGCCGCCGGGCCTCGGCGAAGTCGGCGCCGATCGCGACGACGTTGAGCACGCGTCCGCCGGTCGCCACGAGCGGCGCCGTCGCACCGGGCTCGGCGGGCGAGCCGATGGCCGTCGCGGCGTGCGCGAGGTGCACGCCGGGCACGGATGCCGCAGCATCGACGCCCTCGATCACGCGACCCGTCTCGGGGGACTCGGGATACCCCTCGCTCGCGAGCACCACCGTGACCGCGGCATCCGACCGGAACACCGGACGCGGCGTCGTGGCGAGCGCGCCCGTCGCCGCAGCGAAGAGGAGCCCGGAGAGCGGGGTCTCGAGGCGGGGCAGCACGACCTGCGTCTCGGGGTCGCCGAAGCGCGCGTTGAACTCGATGACCCGGATGCCGCGCGAGGTCAGGATGAGGCCCGCGTAGAGCAGCCCGATGAACGGGGTCTGCTCCTCGGCGAGCTGCTTGACGGTGGGCTTCGCGATGGTCTCGATGACCTCGTCGACGAAGGCCCGCTCGCTGCCGAAGCGGTCGGCGAGCCACGGCAGCGGCGAGTATGCGCCCATGCCGCCCGTGTTCGGTCCCCGGTCGCCGTCGTGGAGTCGCTTGTAGTCCTGTGCGGGCGAGAGCGGCACGACGTTCGTGCCGTCGGAGAGGAGGAACAGCGAGACCTCCTGGCCCTCGAGGAACTCCTCGACGAGCACGGGGCCCTGCTGCAGGTAGTGCGTGGCGTGCGCGACCGCCGCGTCGCGGTCGTCGGTGACGAGTACGCCCTTGCCGGCCGCGAGGCCGTCGGCCTTCACCACGAAGGGCGCGCCGAAGTCGTCGAGCGTCGCCTCGACCTCGGCCAGCGTGTCGGCGAGCCTCGCTCGCCCGGTGGGCACGCCCGCGGCCTCCATGATGCGCTTGGCGAACGTCTTCGAGCCCTCGAGTGCTGCCGCCGCCCTGCCCGGCCCGAACACGGCGATGCCGCGCGGACGCAGGGCGTCGGCGACCCCGGCGACGAGCGGCGCCTCTGGGCCGATCACGACGAGCTCGATGTCGTTGTCGAACGCGTAGTCGGCGACGAGCACGGGGTCGGTCGGGTCGAGCGCGATCGTCGTCACGCTGCCGCGTGCCGATGAGGTGGCGGATGCCGCGATGCCGGCGTTGCCCGGCGCGGCGATGATCTCGTGACCGGCCTCCTCGTCGAGGAGCGCGAGGATGATGGCGTGCTCGCGCGCGCCCGAGCCGAGGACGAGGATTCTCACCGGTTCAGGCTACCCCGTCGCATCCGCCCGCAATTCAGGAACGGATGTCGCGAGTCCGCGGGTCCAGTCGCGGAATGCCGCTCCCACCGCGCGGGTGGCGCGCCGCCCTCCTGAATTCCGACCGGCGTCGGCAATGCGTGCGGGAGGATGGAGGCATGGCACGAGCGCGGATCGACGACGGGTTGGGGCGGGCGGCGGTGAGCACGGTGCGGGCGATCGCCGCGCAACACGGTGAGGACGCAGGCGCGGGGCGCGGGGCATCCCCTCGAGAGCCTCAGGGCATCGCCGTCGACCGCTCCACGCTCGCCATCGCGGTGCGCTACACGCTGCAGCTGCTCGCCGAGCAGGCGCCGGGCGGCACGGTGGAGGTGCGCGTGCCGCCGCACGGCGCGGTGCAGTGCATCGAGGGCCCGAAGCACACGCGCGGCACGCCGCCGAACGTCGTCGAGACGGATGCCGCCACCTGGCTCGCCCTGGCGGTGGGCGACCTGTCCTGGGCCGAGGCCCGGGCGTCGGGTCGAGTGCATGCATCCGGCCAACGTGCGGATCTCGACGGCCAACTGCCGGTGCTGCGCATTCCCTGAGTCGGCGCTCCGTTCTAGGCTCCGACCGTGACTCTCGCAGCCTTCGCCGCCATCGCCCTCTGCGTCCTGCTCGGCGTCCTCGCCGTCTTCCAGCTCGCCCTCATCCTCGGCGCTCCGCTCGGCCACTACGCGTGGGGCGGCGCCGACCGGGTGCTGCCGACGTCGAAGCGCGTCGGGAGCGTCGTCTCGATCGTGCTCTACGCCGTGTTCGCGTGGATCTTCCTGATGCGGGCGGGCCTCGCGCCGCTCGTGCTGCCCGAGATCGTCGTCGACGTCGCGGCCTGGGTGATCTTCGGCTACTTCGTGCTCGGCATCGTGATGAACGCCATCTCGCGAAGCAGGCCCGAGCGGTACACGATGACGCCCGTCACGGTCGTGCTCGCGGTGCTGGCGCTGATCGTCGCGCTCGGCTGAGAAGCGGGCGGCGGATGCCGCCGAGCCCGCCGTGCGGGACAATGGAGGGGTGAGCGACACGCAGAACTCCCCCGAGAAGCCCGAGCCCCTCTCCGCGGCGGGCCTCGGTGCGGACGGCGTGCGGCCGCCCGCCGTCGGAGCCGGCAGCCCCGCCGACGCGGGTGCCGGCATCGAGCACGTGGAGCCCGTCGAGACCGAGGTCACCAGCGACACGGTCATGGTGCGCCGCTCCCCCCGCTACGGAAGGTTCATCATCCTCGGGGCGATCCTCGGTGCGATCGTCGCGCTCATCCTCACGTTCGCGTTCGACGGCCAGGCTCCCGAGAACGAGCTCGTGCAGTTCGACAAGGGCCAGGTCTTCGGCTTCCTGCTGCTGCTCTGCGGCGCGGTGGGCGTCGGGGTCGGCGCCGTGGTGGCGCTCATCATCGACCGCGCCCTCGCCCGGCGCGCCGAGGCCGGCATCGCCGAGCACGAGTCCACCCACCACGTCGACGAGTAGCACGCGAGGTCCTGCGCACCGAGCCGCGGCGGCCCCACCTCGCACAGGCGGCTCGACGTCGGACCGCCGCGGCGAAGAACGGCTGCTGTCACGGCGGCACGAGGCATCCGCTCGGTTCGCGTGCGCGCCTCAGCTCAGCTGGGTCTTCTCCACCCAGCCCAGGTACTCCTCGGTGACGGTGCCGGTGACGTACTCGCCCGTGAAGCACGACATGTCGAGCTGCTCGATCGACGTGCCCTCGGTGATCGCCGCCTGCAGGTCGGCGACCTCCTGGTAGATCATGTGGTCGGCGCCGAGCTCGCGGGCGATCTCGGGGATCTTGCGGTCGTGCGCCACGAGTTCCTGCCGGCTCGGCATGTTGATGCCGTACACGTGGGGGTAGCGCACGGGGGGCGCCGCCGAGGTGAAGGTGACCTTGTTGGCGCCCGCGGCTCGCGCCATCTCGACGATCTCCTTCGACGTCGTGCCGCGCACGATCGAGTCGTCGACGATGAGGATGTTCTTGCCCTTGAACTCGGTGCCCATGGCGTTGAGCTTCTGGCGCACCGAGCGGCGGCGCTGCGCCTGTCCGGGCATGATGAACGTGCGGCCGACGTAGCGGTTCTTGTAGAAGCCCTCGCGGTACTCGATGCCGAGCTTCTGCGCCACCTGCATGGCGGACGGGCGCGACGAGTCGGGGATCGGCATGACGACGTCGATGTCGCCCTTGTCCATGTGGGTCTCGATCGTCGTGGCGAGCCGGTCGCCCATGCGCAGGCGGGCCTCGTACACCGAGATGCCGTTCATGACGGAGTCGGGCCGCGCGAGGTACACGTACTCGAACGAGCACGGCACGAGCCGGGGGTTGCGGGCGCACTGCCGCGACACCATCTCGCCGTCGAGCGTGATGAAGATCGCCTCTCCGGGTTCGACGTCGCGCACGATCTCGTAGTCGCCGTTCTCGAGCACGAGCGACTCGGATGCCACGATCCACTCGGTCTTGCCGGACTCCGTGGTGCGCTTGCCGAGGATGAGCGGTCGGATGCCGAAGGGGTCGCGGAACGCGAGCAGGCCGTAGCCGGCGATCATCGCGATCACCGCGTAGGAGCCCTCGACGCGCTCGTGCACGAGCTCGACGGCGCGGAAGACCTGGTCGGGGTCGAGCTCGAGGCCCGTGATCCGACCCTGCAGCTCGGTGGCGAGCACGTTGAGCAGCATCTCGGTGTCGCTCGTGGAGTTCACGTGACGCCGGTCGATGCGGAACAGGTCTTCCGAGAGCTCGCGCGTGTTCGTGAGATTGCCGTTGTGCACGAGGATGATGCCGTAGGGCGCGTTCACGTAGAACGGCTGCGCCTCCTCCTCGCGCTCGGCGGCGCCCTTCGTGGTGTAGCGCACGTGGCCGAGGCCCATGTTGCCGAGCAGCGACCGCATGTCGCGGGTGCGGAACGCCTCGCGCACCTGCCCGCGTGCCTTCGCCATGTGGAACACCGGCCCGTCGGCGGTCGCGATGCCCGTGGAGTCCTGGCCGCGGTGCTGCAGGAGGAGCAGGCTGTCGTAGATCTGCTGGTTGACGGGCTCGGTGGAGACGATGCCGACGATGCCGCACATGCGAGCGATGGCTCCTCGTGGGGTGGGGAAGCGTCCGAGCTGGACGATCCATCATCCCATACCTGCGCGTGTGAGCCGCCTGAGTGGCCGCCGGTGCGCACGTGAGCGGATGCCCCTACGGCCGGCGGCCGGCGCGAGGCATCAGTGCACGAAGCGACCGCTCGAGCGCGGGACGCCGGGGGAGATGAGGGCCGCGGCGAAGACCGCGGCGACGATCGCCGCGACCGCGCCGACCTGGAACCCGACGCCAATGCCGAATGCCGCGACGGCCCCGAGGCCGGCGACGCCGGTCGCGCTGCCGAGCTCGTGGAAGGAGTTCAGCAGGCCGGATGCCGCGCCGGCCTCGGTCTCGTCGACGCCGCCGAGCGCGGTGGTGCTCGCGCACACGAACGCCGCGCCGAGGCCGACGGC
The DNA here is from genome assembly GCF_056156205.1 of Agromyces sp. NSFZ. Taxonomy (NCBI): domain Bacteria; kingdom Bacillati; phylum Actinomycetota; class Actinomycetes; order Micrococcales; family Microbacteriaceae; genus Agromyces; species Agromyces sp. NSFZ. The sequence goes on along the minus strand of NZ_CM149585.1, from coordinate 3,859,246 downwards.
CGCCACGGTCATGCCGGCGATCGCAGCGGTCTCGGGCCAGACGGCCGTGATCGCCGCCGCGGCGAGCCCGAGGCCTGCCGCGGCGACGACCAGGCCTGCGGAGCCCACGATGCGGGGGCCGAGACGTCCGACCAGCCGGCCGGCGGTGTGCGAGCCGGCGACGATCGCGACCGAGACGGGGAGGAAGGCGAGCCCCGTCGCGATCGACGACCAGCCCGCCCCAGCCTGCAGCTCGAACGAGAACATGAACAGTCCGCCGACGAGGAGGCCCGTCGCCACGAGCATGAGCAGCGACCCCGTCGCGACCGGACGCGAGCGCACGAGCCCGAGCCGCACGAGCGGCTGCGCCGAGCGACGCTCGACGGCGACGAATGCGACCAGCAGCCCGATGCCGAGGGCGGCAAGCCCCGCGGACAGCATCGCCTCGCCCGTGGACGTCGCCGACAGCGCCGCCACGAGGCCGCCGATGCCCGCGGTCGCGAGCAGCGCGCCGGCGAGGTCGACGCGTTCCCGCCGACGGGCGACACGAGGCGCCACCGCGAAGGCGACGACGGCGACGGCGACGAGGACGCCGACGGGCACGTTGACGAAGAAGATCCAGCGCCAGCCCGGACCGCCGGTCAGGAGGCCGCCGAGGAGCACGCCGACCGCGGCGCCGGCACCGCCGACGGCACCCCAGACCGCGAGCGCGTGGTGGCGCGACCTGCCGTGGAACCGGTGCAGGAGAGTGGCGAGGGCGGCGGGCGACAGGAGCGCGGCGCCGACGCCCTGCAGCGCTCGCGCGGCGAGGAACCACTCGGCACTCGTCGCCAGCCCGGCGGCCAGGGAGGCGAGCGTGAACGCCAGCAGGCCGGCGAGGAGCATCCGTCGGCTCCCGAAGACGTCGGCGAGGCGACCGCCGAGCAGCAGCAGGCCGCCGAACGGGACGGCGTAGGCCGCGACGGCCCACGCGGCGAGGGCCGGCGCCAGCCCGAGTTCGGCGCTCATCACCGGCAATGCGACGTTCACCACCGTGACATCGAGCACGAGCATCGCCTGCGCGAGCGCGAGCACGACGAGCGCGACATCGTCGAGGCGGTCGGGACGTCTCGCCGGCGCGGCGGGTCGGGTATGGGCGTGCGTGCGTGTCATCTGCGGCTCCGATCTTTTACACGGCTGTCAAGGTATTAACTTATACACCCCTGTCGCCGATAAGATCAAGGCATGACGAGCACCCGATCGACGCGCAGCGATGCACTGCGGAACCGCGACGCCATCCTCGACGCCGCCGTGGTGCGCCTGAGCGAGGATCCGGGCGCGAGCATGGCCGACATCGCGAAGGCCGCCGGTGTGGTGCGGGTCACCATCTACGGGCACTTCGCCTCGCGTGAGGACCTCATCGAGGCGGTGCTCGTCCGCACCATCGAGCGCTCGGAGGCCGAACTCGCCGAACTCGACCTCGACGGCGACCCGATCGCGGCCCTCGACCGGCTGGTGCGCCGTTCCTGGCGCATCGTCGACACGTTCCATCGGCTGCTCGGTGCGGCCGAGGATGCGCTCTCGAACGAGCGCATCGTGGCCCACCACGCCGAGCCGATGGCGCGCGTGCGCGCCCTGATCGAGCGAGGCCAGCGCGAGGGGTCGATGCGGCGCGACCTCAGCGCCGAATGGCTCACGAGCTGCCACACCGCGCTGCTGCACGCCGCCGCGGCGGAGTTGCGCGCGGGCAGGCTCGCCGAGGCGGAGGCCGATCGCGTGGTCGCGGCCACCGTCGTGTCGCTCGTGACCGCGGGCGCCTGACGGCGCTGCCGCCCCCGCGGCCGCATGCGACTCCTCGAGTCGTCGGTGATGGCTGCCTGTACCCGTCCGCGGGCCGCCGCACTGACGACTCGGAAATCTGTGGCGGGGTCTTGCTTTTGACGTTTATTTAGTACTAAATTAAGCGAGTCCCCAGCACACGACCCGAGGCATCAATGGCGATCCGCTCCAACTCCCGCACCGACGTCAACCGCTCGGCCATCCTCGCCCAGCTCGGCGCGAACGGACCGGCCTCCCGCGCCGATCTCGCCCGGGTGCTCGGCGTCTCCCCCGCGCTCATGACGCAGCTCGTGAAGGACCTCATCGCCGACGGCCTGCTCGTCGAACTCGATCAGGCACCGTCGAACGGCGGACGCCCCGCCCGCATGCTCGGCCTCGCGGCATCGTCGAGCCGTGCGATCGGCGTCAAGGTCGTCGCCGATCACGTCGCGTTCGTCGAGGTCGGCATCGACGGGCGCGTGCTGCGCTCGGCGAGCGAGCCGTACGACGCCGCGTCGAGCACCTTCCTCACGCAGCTCGTCGACCGCATCCGCCACTTCATCTCGGGCGGTACGGGTGAGACCCTGCTCGGCGTCGGCGTGGGCGTGCCGGGCAGCGTCGACCTGCCCGGCAGCGGCGTCGTCGACGCGCCCCAGCTCGGCTGGAGCGGCGTCGAGCTCGGCGCCGGGCTGCGCCGGGCGCTCGGACTGCCGGTCATCGTCGAGAACAACGTGAACGCGCTCGCCGTGGCCGAGCGGCTCTTCGGGCTCGGCCGCTCGCACGACAACTTCCTCGTGGTCACCATCGGCACCGGCATCGGGGCCGGCATCGTCGTCGAAGGCAGCGTGCTGCGTGCGGCCTCGGGCGGCGCGGGCGAGATCGGGCACATCCCGGTCACCGACGACGGTCCGCGCTGCAGCTGCGGCAACGACGGATGCCTCGAGGCGTACATCGGCGAGGCGGCCCTCGTGTTCCGGGCCCGCGAACAGGGCGTGATCTCCGGCACCGCCGGCATCGCCGCGCTGCAGGCGGCGGCCGAGGCCGGGGATGAGCGGGCCGCGCGCATCTACGGCGAGGCCGGCACCCTGCTCGGACGCACGCTCGCCGGCGTCGTGCACACCATCGATCCCGCCTTCGTCGTGGTGCTCGGCGAGGGGACGACGGCCTGGCGGCACTGGTCGTACGGCTTCGAGCCGGCGTTCCGCTCGCACCTCCTGCGGCACCGCCGCAGCATTCCCGTCGAGGTCGAGACGTGGCAGGACGAGAGTTGGGCGCAGGGCGCGGCGGCGCTCGTTCTCGCGACGCCGTTCGACGCGGCGGGCGACGCCGGCGACCAGGGCCGGCTGATCCGCGCCCGGTTGGTGGAGCAGGCGGCCCGGCCATGACGGCCCTCGTCGGCGAGACCGCCGCGGCGGTCGCCGAACCCGCACGTGCCCCGCGCGCGGTGTCGCCCCCACGTCCGAGCGGGCATCGCGCCCGACGCATCCGGTACACCCTCACCGTGCTCGCATTCCTGCTGCCGAGCGCGATCCCGCTCGCGCTGTTCGTGCTCGGGCCCATGGTCGCGGCCGCCTGGATCAGCCTCACCGAGTGGAACCTGCTCGCCCCCGCGAAGTGGGTCGGGCTCGAGAACTACGCGAGGCTGCTCACCGACCCCGAGACGGCCGACATCTTCCTGCACACGGTGACGTACATCGTCGGCTACCTGCCGATCGTCTACGTCGGCGGCCTCGCGATCGCGCTCGGGCTGAACGCCGCGCTGCGCGGCCGCACGGTGCTGCGCGGCGTGTACTTCCTCCCGGTCATCACGAGCTGGATCGTCGTCGCGCTGGTCTGGCGGTGGCTGCTCAATCCGTCGAACGGCGTCGTCAACACGGTGCTCGGGTTCTTCGGCATCGACGGCCCGGGATGGTGGAGCGACCCCGCCTGGGCGATGCCCTCGATCATCCTCGCGTCGGCGTGGAAGGACCTCGGCTTCGTCATGGTCATCCTGCTCGCCGGCCTGCAGGCCATCGATCCCGAGCTCCTCGACGCGGCACGCGTCGACGGCGCGGGCTGGTGGCGCCGCCTGTTCTCGGTGACGCTGCCGCTCCTCTCGCCGGCCACCTTCTTCGTCGTCGTGATCTCGCTCATCAACGGGTTCCAGGTATTCGACCAGGTCTACGCGATGACCGGGGGAGGCCCGGGCGGCGCATCGCAGGTGGTCGTGCAGCAGATCTACGACCTCACGTTCCGCTACGGCAGGGCCGGCGAGGCATCCGCGCTCTCCTGGCTGCTGTTCGTGGTCATCCTCGCCGTCACCGTCGTTCAGATCGGCGGACAACGGAGGTGGGTGAACTATGGCTGACCAGGCGATCGACACGGGCACGACGTCGGCGACCACGCGTCGCACGCCCGCGGCGCGTTCCGCCCTCACCAGGAGCGTGGTCCTGCACGTCGTGATGGTGCTCGGCGCACTCGCGATGTTCTTCCCGTTCTACTGGACGCTCGTCACGTCGTTCAGCCCGGGCGCGGGACTCAGCTCGACGCCGCAGCTCGTGCCGGCGCAGCCGGGACTCGACGCGTACACGCAGCTGTTCTCGGAGGTCCCCTTCGCACGGGTCGTCGGCAACAGCCTGATGCTCGCGACCATCACCACCATCGTGCAGCTGTTCACGAGCGCCACGGCCGCCTACGCCTTCAGCCGACTGCCGTTCCGCGGTCGCACGGTGGTGTTCGGCGTGTACCTCGCGACCATGATGATCCCGCTGCAGGTGCTCGTGGTGCCCCTGTTCGCCGAGCTCCGGGCGTTCGGGCTCGTCGACACCTACCTCGGCGCGCTGCTGCCGACGTTCGCCGCGGCGTTCGGCATCTTCCTGCTGCGTCAGGCCATGAACCAGGTGCCCGTCGAGCTCGACGAGGCCGCCGCGATCGACGGCGCGGGACACTTCCGGATCTTCTGGACGGTCGTGCTGCCGAACATCCGGCCCGCGCTGGCCACGCTCGCGGTGTTCGCGTTCATGGGCAGCTGGAACAGCTTCCTCTGGCCGCTCGTCGTGCTGCGCTCGCCCGAGGTGCAGACCCTGCCCGTCGCGCTCGCGGGGCTGCAGGGGCAGTACACGACGCAGTGGGACGTCGTCATGGCGGGTTCGGTCATCAGCATCCTGCCGATGCTCGCCATCTACCTCTTCGCCCAGAAGTACGTCATCCAAGGCGTCGCGAACACCGGGTTGAAGTAGGCCCGGGGCGCCGCGGCGCCGCGCATCCCATCCCTCCACCACGCACTCCACCCATCCCAACCATCCCAACCATCCCATCCATCACCCCCTCACCCCGATCGAAGGAGATACCCACCATGAGGAGCACAGCACTCGCCGCCGTCGGCATCGCCGCCGCCGCGGCGCTCGCCCTGAGCGGCTGCGCCGCGGGCGACGCTGCCGATGACGGCCAGGTGACCATCACCTACACGAACTTCATCTCGAACGACGGCAACGAGGAGAACCTCCAGGCCATCGTCGACGCGTTCGAGGAGGAGAACCCCGGCATCACCGTCGAGGTGACGACGCTGCCCTACGCCGACTACGGCACGGCGCTGCAGACCGACCTCGCCGCGGGCACCGTCTCGGACGTCTTCGACATCGAGTACGCGAACTACGCGCAGTACCAGGCCAACGGCGTGCTCGCCGAACTGCCCGTCGCGGACCCCGACGCCTATCGGCCGAGCCTGCTCGAGGCGTACCAGACCGACGGCACCCAGTACGCGCTGCCGAGCTCGTTCTCGACGGTGGTGCTCTACTACAACGCCGACCTGTTCGACGCGGCGGGACTCGAGCACCCGACGTCCGACTGGACCTGGGCCGACGAGCAGGCCGCGGCCGAGAAGCTGACGGATGCCGCCGCCGGCGTCTGGGGCGACCACCAGCCCGTGAGCTTCTACGAGTTCTACAAGGTGCTCGCCCAGAACGGTGGCGAGTTCCTGAACGAGGACGGCACCGAGGTCGCGTTCAACACGCCGGAGGGCATCGAGGCCGCGCAGTGGCTCGTCGGCAAGAGCGGCACCGTGATGCCGACCATCGAGCAGGGCCAGGGCACGCCCGACTTCGACACGAACCTGTTCAAGGACGGCAAGCTCGCGATGATGCACACCGGCATCTGGGTGTTCGGATCCGTCGCCGATGTGCCGTTCGGCTGGGACATCGCGGTCGAGCCGGGCAACACGCAGCAGGCCAGCGCCGTGTTCTCGAACGCGGTCGGCGTCTCCTCGGGCTCGAAGCACCCCGAGGCCGCGGCGAAGTTCGCCGAGTTCCTCACCTCGAGCGACGTGATGGTGCAGACGCGTCTCGACGCCGGCTGGGAGCTCCCGCCGATCTCCGACGAGGCGGCGCTCGCCACCTACCTCGAAAAGGGCACCCCGGAGAACCGCCAGGCCGTGTTCGACTCGCTCGACGGCATCGCCCTGCCGCCCGTGGTGGCCGAGGGCCAGCAGGAGATGCAGGACATCATGACCGAGGAGCTCGTCGAGGCGCAGTCCGGTCGCAAGACCGTCGAGGAGGCGCTCGCCTCCGCCGAGGAGCGCATCAACGCCGCCATCGGCGGCTGACCAGCCGGGCCGAGCCCATCATCGGGGCCGGGCGATCGCCCGGCCCCGTCACCCGCCACCACCGCACGACCACGAAAGCAGCAGACGGATGACCCTGCCCGAGATCGACCGACCGAGATCGATCGCCTCACTCGCCGAGTCGAGCGCCGCCCTCATCGCCGCCCTTCAGGACGCGGACGGAGCCTACCCCGCGAGCCCGACGTTCTCCGCGTACGCGGGATACAGCTGGTTCCGCGACGGCGCCTTCATCGCCGATGGCATGTCGAGCTACGGCAGGACCGAGTCGGCAGAGCGCTTCTTCGACTGGTGCGCACGGGTGCTCGAGGCGCGCGCCGAGGAGATCGCCGCGATCACGGCCGCGGCCGCCGACGGGCGACCCGTCGCCGACGGCGCCATGCTGCCGACGCGCTTCAGGTTCGACGGTCGAGCGGGCCTCGACGAATGGTGGGACTTCCAGCTCGACGGCTACGGTACGTGGCTCTGGGCGGTCGGCGAGCACGTGCGGCGCCACGGCAGGGATGCCGCACGCTGGGCGCGCGCCATCGAGCTCAGCGTCGAGTACCTGTGCTCGTCATGGCGGCGCCCGTGCTTCGACTGGTGGGAGGAGCACGCGATGCACGTGCACGTCTCGACGCTCGGATGCATCGCGGCCGGCCTCCGCGAGGCGGTCGCGCTCGGCGTGCTCGACGCCGGCCTCGAGGCATCCGCCGCCGAGGCCGAAGCCGAGATCGTCCAGACGATCCACGCCGAAGGCCTGGCCGACGGCCACCTCGTGAAGTGGATCGGCTCGAGCGCCGTCGACGCCAGCCTCGCCTCGGTCGTTGGCCTCCTCGGGGTCGTGCCCGCGGCATCCGGCCCGGGTCGTGCGACCATCGAGGCGATCGAGCGCGACCTCACCGTCGGCGGCGGCGTGCACCGCTACCTCGGCGACACGTTCTTCGGCGGCGGACGCTGGCCACTGCTGTCGTGCATGCTCGGCGTCGCCCACGCACGTGCCGGCGACGTCGCCCGGGCCAGGGAGCTCCTCGACTGGGCCGCGTCGACGGCCGCGGCCGACGGCTCGCTGCCCGAGCAGGTCGGCGGGCACCTGCTCGCGCCCGAGCGCGTCGACGAATGGGTCGAGCGTTGGGGGCCGGTCGCGCAGCCGCTGCTCTGGAGCCACGCCATGTTCATCCGCCTCGCCGTCGAACTCGACGGCGCCGGCACCCCGAGCGATGGAGACGCAACCGAATGATCCGCCACCGTCCCAACGGCTCCGGCCACCCGTACTCGGTCGACACCGAGCAGCGTCAGCCGGTCGATCCCGTCGCCGGCGAGCCGCTCACGCTCGGGGCGCGGACGACGCCGGACGTCGTCGAGGTCGACGCCGAGGTCGAGATCACGCTCGCCGATGGCGCGAGGCACGAGCGCCGGATGCCGCTCGCCCGCGTCGCCCGCACCTCGCGCGGCCAGGCGATCGACGGCGGCCACCTCGCCTCCGCGCAGGCGCGCCTCGCGCGCTCGGCCGGCGATTGGGCGGTCACGTTCGATGCGCCGCCCGCCGGCAGCGACATCCGGTACCGCCTGGTCGGCCGCACCGCCGAGGGGGCGACGCAGCGCACGCGCTGGTTCGAGACCCGGAGCTCGGCGTGGACGCCCGCGCCCGACGAGACCGTCGCGACGTCGGGCCGCAGCCGGGTCGTCTCCGGCAGCGTCTCGGTGCTCACCGACGGCGAGCGCGTGCGCCGGATCCGCTTCGCCCTGCCGCTCGCCGGCGGCGAGCACGTGACCGGCTTCGGCGAGCGCTTCGACGCGCTCGACCACCGTGGCACGACGCTCGACTCGGTGGTCTTCGAGCAGTACAAGAGCCAGGGCGCCGAGCGCAAGACCTATCTGCCGATGCCGTTCGCGCACGTCGTCGGCGGCGACGGCTGGGGCTTCCACGTGCGCACGTCGCGACGGGTGTGGTTCGACGTCGGCTCGAGCGAGCCCGACGCGATCGTCGTGGAGGTCGAGATGGATGCCACGGCCGGCGAGCCCGCCGTGACCGTCGCGTGCTACGACGGCTCGCCGACCGCCGTGCTCGATGCGTTCCTCGACGAGGTCGGTCGTCCCGAGGAACTGCCCGACTGGGTGTTCCGGCTCTGGGCGAGCGGCAACGAGTGGAACACGCAGGCCGAGGTCATGCGCCAGGTCGACCTGCACCGCGAGCACGACGTGCCCGTGGGGTCGGTCGTCATCGAGGCGTGGAGCGACGAGCGCACGTTCACGGCGTTCCGCGACGCGCGGTACGCGGTCACGGAAGACGGCGCGCCGCACCGGCTCGCCGACTTCGAGTTCCCGCCGGACGGCGCGTGGCCCGACCCCAGGGGCATGGTCGACGAGCTCCACGCCCGCGACATCCGCGTACACCTCTGGCAGATCCCGCTCCTGAAGGCGAGGCCCCACCCCACCGGGCAGGCGAGGGCCGACGCGCTCGCCGCGGCGCGGGAGGGCGTGCTCATCCGCGAGCCCGACGCGCGCGGCGCGTTGCACGCGTATCGCAACCGCGGCTGGTGGTTCCCGCTGTCGACCATGCCCGACCTCACGAACGAGCGTGCCGCGCGCTGGTGGACCGAGAAGCGCCGCTACCTCGTCGAGGAGGTCGGCATCGACGGCTTCAAGACCGACGGCGGCGAGCACGCCTGGGGCCGCGAACTCGTCTACCTCGACGGCACGCACGGCGACGAGGGCAACAACACCTTCCCGGTCGCCTACGCGAAGGCCTACGGCGACCTGCTCCGCTCGGCCGGCAAGGCTCCCGTGACCTTCAGCCGTGCCGGCTTCACCGGATCGCAGGCGCACGGCGCGTTCTGGGCGGGCGATGAGAACTCGACGTGGGAGGCGTTCCGCTGGTCGATGTTCGCGGGACTCTCGGCGGCGGCGTGCGGCATCCTCTACTGGGGTTGGGACCTCGCCGGCTTCTCGGGTCCGCTCCCGAGCGCCGAGCTGTACCTGCGGTCGACCGCCGCGTCGACGTTCGTGCCGATCATGCAGTACCACTCGGAGTTCAACCACCACCGCACCCCGTCGCGCGACCGCACGCCGTGGAACCTCGCCGAGCAGACGGGCGACGATCGCGTGATCCCGGTGTTCCGCGCCTTCGCGCAGCTGCGCGAGCGCCTGGTGCCGTACCTCGCGGCCGAGGCCGCCGAGAGCATCCGAACCTCGTCGCCGCTCATGCGGCCGGTGTACTTCGACCACCCTTCGACCGCGACGGCGTGGACGCATCCGCTCCAGTGGATGCTCGGCCGCGACCTCCTCGTCTCGCCGGTCGTCGTCGAGGGCGAGCAGGAGCACGAGACGGCCCTGCCGCCGGGCGACTGGGTCGATGCGTGGACGGGCGAGCGGCAGGCGGGCGGGGCGCTCGTGCACTCGGCCGTGCCGCTCGATCGCGTGCCCGTGCACGTGCGGGCCGAGGCATGGCCGCGGCACGCCGGGGTCTTCATGCCGTGACCGCGGGGCCCGGCGGCCGCTACCGGGCGTGCAACTCCACGAAGGTGCGGAGCATGCGGCTCGGCTCCGAGACCACGGCCCGCCGCGCCGCGGCGACCGTGAGCTCGAGTTCGTCGGGGGCGAAGTAGCCGTGGCGCGCGTACGCGTGGATGCGCACGATGATGCCCTCGAGGTCGAGCTCGGGGTGGAACTGCGTCGCGTAGACGTTGCGGCCGACCCGGAACACCTGCACGGGGCACTCGGGCGACGACCCGAGCAGGGTCGCCGCGCCGGGAAGCGTGCGGATCGCCTCCTTGTGCCCGACGAAGGCGTTGAACGTGGGCGGCAGTCCGGCGAGCAGCGGGTCGGCGGCCCCCGCCTCGGTCAGGGTCACCGGCACGACGCCGATGCGCTCGCCGAAGGTGCCGTCGATCGTCGCGCCGATGTGCACGCCGACGGTGCCGACGCCGTAGCAGGCGCCGAGGAAGGGGAAGTCGCGCGCGACGACCTCGTCGAGGAGCGCCGCGAACTCGGTTTCGACCCGGTGCTGCACGGCGGACTTCCGCTCGGGCGGGTCCGACGCGTTGAACGGGCCGCCGCCGACGAAGATGCCCGACAGCGCGTCGAGGTCGAGCTTCGGCATGGGCCCGGCTTCGAGCCGCACCCGGACCAGGTCGCGCTCGTCGAGGCCGGTGCCGCGCAGGAAGAGGGCGTACTCCTCGTCGGCGGGCATGTCCTCGGCACGAGTGGCGAGGAGGACGAACGGCTTCACGGCCCCACGATACGCGTGCAGGTGCGCTCAGTACTCCGACGGTTTCGGGAGCACCGCCATGGTGCACCGCGAGATGCAGACGAGCTTTCCCTGCTCGTCGGTGATGCGGATGTCCCACACCTGCGTCGTGCGCCCGCGCGAGACCGGGCGCGCCTCGCCGGTCACCCAGCCGTCGGCGACGGGTCGCAGGTGGTTCGCGTTGATCTCCATGCCGACGCAGTAGTTCGCGTCGGGGTCCACGGTGAAGCTCGCGCCCCAGCTCGCGAGGGTCTCGGCGAGCAGCACGGATGCCCCGCCGTGCAGCACGCCGCCGGGCTGGCGCGTGCGCTCGTCGACGGGCATGCGACCCCTCAGGGAATCATCCGTCAACTCGGTCATCTCGATGCCGAGCGCGCGGATCGCGGTGCCGTCGCAGCGGGAGTTCGCCCACTCGACGGAGGGTTCGCCGAACCAGATGCTCATGCGGTCGAGTCTGGCATGACCCGTACCTCACGCCAGTTCGGCGATGATCGGATGGATGGCGTCGTCGAAGGCCGAGGCATCCGATCGCAGCGAGTCGGTGACGGCGACGGTCATGGCTCCGATCCACCAGACGCCGGGAGCGGTGAAGGGCACGACCTCGACGTTGAGCTCGAAGGAGTGCGCGCGCCGGCCGACCTCGCGCTCGTGCTCGGCGATGGTTCCCGCGTAGGCGCGATACGAATCGCCGCGGCGCGCGGCCGAGGCTGAACGGTAGGCCTGATGCGCCCACTCGGCCCACGCCCGAGCCGCCTCGGCGTGCGGCACGATCGCCGCGGCGAGCAGTTCGGCGTCGGAGACGGGCAGTGCCACGTCGGTCTCGTACGCCTCGACGAGTTCGAGCGGCACGGGCGACGGATGCGCCTCGGGCTCGACGGTCATCGCCCACCAGGCGCGCCACTGGCGCTCGAGCAGGTCGTGGTCGTCCATCTCGAGTCGTGCGCCGACGCGGCCGACATCCCGGAGGCGGGGAAGCTCGACGGGCGATGCGACGCCGAGCACCTCGCGGAGGTAGAGGGCGAGGAGAACCGAGCGACTCGCGTTCTCGCGAATCACCCACGACGGCGTGGCCCCCGACATGACCCCATTTTAGTCCCGCGTCACTCGGGCACCACCGTCCGCCGCGCGGGCCGCGGGTACGCTTGACGGGTGACCGCGAACTCGTCCTACGCCGCCGCCGGAGTCGACACCGCGGCAGGCGACCTCGCCGTCGAGCTCATGAAGGCGGCGGTCGCGAAGACCCACGGGCCGAACGTGCTCGGCGGAGTCGGCGGCTTCGCCGGCCTCTTCGACCTCTCCTTCGCGAAGGCGTACGAGCGGCCGCTGCTCGCGACCTCCACCGACGGCGTCGGCACCAAGATCGCCATCGCGCAGGCGCTCGACCTCCACGACACCATCGGCCAGGATCTCGTCGGCATGGTCGTCGACGACATCGTGGTGGTCGGTGCGAAGCCGCTGTTCATGACCGACTACATCGCCTGCGGCAAGGTCGTGCCCGAGCGCATCGCCGCGATCGTCACCGGCATCGCGCGTGCGTGCGCCGAGACCGGAACCGCGCTCGTCGGCGGCGAGACGGCCGAGCACCCGGGACTCATGGGCGTCGACGACTACGACGTGGCCGGAGCGGCGGTCGGGGTCGTCGAGGCCGACCGCCTGCTCGGCGCCGAGCGCGTGGCCGACGGCGACGCCGTGCTCGCGATCGCGTCGAGCGGACTGCACTCCAACGGGTTCTCGCTCGTGCGCCACATCCTGCAGAAGGCCGGCCTGGCCTACTCGGATGCCGCGCCCGACCTCGGCACCAGCTGGGGGGAGGCGCTCCTCGAGCCGACGCGGCTGTACACGGGGCCGCTCGTGCGGCTCCTCGAGCACGAGCGGCTCGCGGCATCCGTGCACGCCCTCTCGCACGTCACCGGCGGGGGAATCGCCGCGAACCTCGCGCGCGTGCTGCCGCGCGGGTCGTGGGTCGAGGTCGATCGCTCGACGTGGTCGCCTGCGCCGGTCTTCCGGGTGCTGAACGGACTCGCCGGCACCACGCTCGAGTCGACCGAGGGCACCTGGAACCTCGGCATCGGCTTCTTCGCCGTGGTGGCGGCGGATGCCGCGGCCGCCATCGTCGCCGAGCTCGACACGCTCGGCCTGCCCGCGTGGCAGGTCGGCACCGTCGTCATCGGCGACCGCGAGCTCTCGGGCTTCGAGCAGGGGGCCAAGGGCGTCGACGGCGGTGCCGTGCGGCTCGTGGGCTCGTACGCGAGCTGACCTCGTGCGCGCCGACCTCTCGATCGGGCTCACGGGCACGACCGACCCCGAGATCATCCGGGCGCTGGCGCCGCGCATCGAGCGGCACGGCTTCTCGGCGCTGTGGATCAACGACGTTCCGGGCGGAGACTCGCTCGTCGCGCTCCGCACCGCCGCGGCGACCACCGTGCGGTTGCACCTCGCGACGGGCGTGATCCCGCTCGATCGACGCCCGGCCCACACCCTCGACCTCGCCGGACTTCCGAGCGACCGCACCACGATCGGCATCGGATCCGGCGGAGCGCCGCATCCGCTCGCGCTCGTGCGCGACGGCATCGAAGTCCTGCGTCGGGCGACGGATGCCGCGATCGTCGTCGGTGCGCTCGGTCCGCGCATGCGGCGTCTGGCCGCCGAGCACGCCGACGGCGTGCTGTACAACTGGCTCACGCCGACGGCGGCGACCGAGGCGATGTCGGAGCTGCACGATGCGGCCGCCGGCCGAGCCGTGCGCGGGGTCCTGTATGTACGCACCATCGCCGAGCCCGCCGCGCGCCCCGCGCTCGAACGCGAGGCCGACCGCTATGCGCGCGTGCCCTCGTACGCCGCGAACTTCGAGCGCCTCGGCGTGCGGCCGATCGACACCACCATCACCGCCCCGTCCGACCTGCCGACCTACGACGTGGTCGACGAGGTCGTGCTGCGCGCCGTCACTCCGACGGGGTCGCTCGCCGAACTCGAGCGGTTCGTCGAGGACACCGCGCGCTGGCGGGCCGCCCGGTAGCATCCGCCGCGACGTCGCTGCCAGGACCGCTATCGTGTGCCCATGACCGGTGATCGGCTCGAGCGACTCGAGGCCCCGCCGCGCCTCGGTCGATGGGTCGGCCTCATGGTCGCCGGCGAGAGCGTCGGCTTCCTCGTCCCCGTCACGGGGTTCGCGCTCGCAGCCGCCCTCGGGCTCGAGGCATGGGCGGCGTGGGCGCTCCTCGTCGTCATGGGGGCCGGAGAGGGGGCGCTCCTCGGGCTCGGTCAATCCCTCGCGCTGCGCGGCTCGAGCGCTGCGGTGCCGGTGGGGCGCTGGGTCGCCGTGACGGCCGTCGCGGCATCCGTCGCCTGGTCCATCGGGATGCTGCCGACGACGCTCGCCGACCTCGGCGTCGAGATCGACTGGGGTGCCCCGCTCACCTGGGTCGTCGTCGGGGTGGCCGGGCTCGTGCTGCTCGCGACCATCCCGGTGGCGCAGTGGCCCGTGCTCGCCCGCAGCGTGCCGCGGGCGTGGCGGTGGATCCCGCTGAACATGGGGGCGTGGCTGGTCGGACTCGTCTTCACGTTCCTGCCGTCGCCGTTCGTCGACGAGTCCACGCCGGGCTGGATCACGTTCGCGCTGTTCGCGGTCGGCGGCGTGCTGATGGCGACGACGGTCGCCGTGATCACCGGCCTGGGACTGCGTCGGATGTCACATCCGCGTCGGCGAGCACCGTGACGGGCGTCGTGCACCCTGAGGCAGGGAGGCGGTGGTCAGGCGCGCTGTTCGTCGCCCGTGACGTAGGTGTCGTCGTCGTCGGCGGCGTACTCCGCCCACTTCGCCGCCTCGTCGCTGTATTCGTCATGCTTCGAGCCGGTGAGCTCTCGCTCAAGCGCCGTGTAGTCGGTGTTCGGGCTGAAGTACTTCAGCTCCCGTGCGACCTTGGTGTGCTTGGCTTTCTGACGGCCGCGCCCCATGCGTGACCCCCTTACGACATCTGGCCGGGTGGGATGGTCTTCACCCGGCGCTCATCTGATAAATGAAATTCGTCCGAAGGCAAGTTTAGCACCGCCCATCGAGCACTCCGGCGTCATCCACAACGCGCGCAGTCGACCCGTTCCGCGCATTCCCGTTCTGCGTGCGTACAGCCGGACGTGCTGAGATGATGACGTGATGTCGAGCCCAGAGCGCGTGAAGGTCGTGGTGATCGGCGCCGGGCAGGCCGGACTGTCCGTCGCCTACTATCTTCGACGCTTCGAGCTCGTCGCCGACGAGGACTTCGTGATGCTCGACCGGGCTCCGGGGCCCGGCGGGGCCTGGCAGCATCGCTGGTCGTCGCTGCGGCTCGGCACGGCGCACCGGGTGAATGACCTGCCCGGAATGACCGAGCTCGGACTCAGTTTCGACACCGCCGACCGGTCGCTTCCCGCCAAGGAGGTCGTGGCCGACTACTACGGGCGATTCGAGGAGCACTTCGACCTGAGGGTGCGCCGCCCCATGAACGTGCGCACCGTCGAGAACGACGGCGTCGACCTGCTCGTGCACTACGAGGACCTCACGCCGCAGCCCGTCGAGGAGTCGAAGACCCGCAGCGGGCTGTTCCGCCGGCGCCGATCCTTCGAGGAGCCGGGTCCGCCGCCGCAGCCGCAGTACGAGATCACGTCCCAGTTCCTCGTGAACGCCACGGGAACGTGGGGGTCGCCGTTCGTGCCCTACTACCCGGGCATGGCCGATTTCGCGGGCCGGCACGTGCACACGTCCGACTACACGAGCGCCGAGGACTTCCGTGACAAGCACGTCGTGGTCGTGGGCGGCGGCACCTCCGCGATCGGGTTCATGCTGGAGCTCGAGGATGTCGCGGCCGGGCTCACGTGGGTGTCGCGCCGTCCGATCGACTGGCTCGACCGGCAGGAGCTCGATCTCGAGGGTGCATCCGCCGCCGTCGCCAGGCAGGACGAGGCGGCGCGCTCGGGCCGGGCGCTGCCCTCCATCGTGAGCGGCACGGGCGTGCCGAAGAGCCGCCGCATCGCCGCGGGCATCGAGCGCGGGCTCCTCGTCGCGAGGCCGATGTTCGACCGCATCGAGGCCGACCGCGTCGTGTGGGACGGCCCGGACGGCGGCATGGCGCGCGCCGACGCGATCATCTGGGCGACCGGATTCCGCCCCGAGCTGCGCCATCTCGCACCCCTGAAGCTGCGAGAGAAGGCGGGTGGTGTGCAGGTCGGGCAGGGTGCGGCCTGGAACGACCCGCGCATCTTCCTCGCCGGCTACGGACCTCAGGCCTCGACCATCGGTGCGAGCCGGGCGGGCCGCATGATCGCGCGCCAGATCATGGCCATGCTCTAGGGATTCGACCCGAACACCGGGCCGCGCGGATGCCTCAGCCGGCGCCGCCCTCGCGTGCGCGCTGCCCGAACGTGCCCGACGTGAGCGTGCGGTACGAGGCGGCGACGATCTCCTCGAGTGCCGCGAGGTCGATCTGCTCGAGGTCCTTGAGGTAGAGGCATCCGACGCCCGTGGTGTGCGGGCCCAGTCGCTCGACGAGCGATGCGTGCGCGTCGACGCCGTCGTTGAGGTAGACCGTGGTCGCGGCCTTGCGCGGTGAGAAGCCGGCTGCCGGCGCGTCGCCTTCGCGCCCGCTGTCGTACCGGTAGTGATACGTGCCGAAGCCCACGATGGAGCGGCCCCACATCGCGGCGGGCCGGCCGGTCGCGCGCGTCATGAGCTCGAGCATGGTCTCGGCATCGCGCCGGCGCACCGGGTGCTCGACCCGATCGAGGAACTCCCGCACCGCGGCATCCGTCGCCATGCCGCGAGTCTACGACCGGACGCCGCTACCCGGCCATGCTCGCGATCTGGATGAGGTTGCCGCAGGTGTCGTCGAAGATGGCCGTCGTGACCGGGCCCATCTCGGTCGGCGGCTGGGTGAACGCGACACCCGCGGCGACGAGCCGGGCGTGCTCGGCCTTCACGTCGTCGACCGCGAAGGAGGTGTACGGGATGCCGTCGGCCACGAGGGCCCGCTTGTAGGGGCCGGCCGCAGGGTGCTCGTCGGGCTCGAGCAGGAGCTCGACGCCGTCGGTGGCCTCGGGGGAGACGACGGTGAGCCAGCGGTACTCGCCGGCCGGCACGTCGGTCTTCTTCTCGAAGCCGAGTACCCGGGTGTAGAAGTCGAGGGCCTTGTCTTGATCGTCCACGAGGACGCTCGTCACGTTGATGCGCATGTCATCGCCTTTCGTCTGGTGCCGCCTCGGCGGGATCCGCCGGATCGGGCAGGTGCTGGTCGGAGTGGTCGACATGCGCCCGGAGCCATCCCCGCCACGCCGCCCTGAGCGGCTCGCGGTTCAGGGTGTGGCGGCGGAAGCGCCCGTCACGCCTGGCCTCGACGAGTCCGGCGCGTTCGAGCACGTCGAGGTGCTTCGCCACGGCCTGGCGCGACACCTCGAGACCGTGACGCATGATCAGCCGCGTGCACAGCTCGAAGAGGGTCTGGTCGTCGCGCTCGGCGAGTTCATCGATGAGGATGCGCCTCGTCGGATCGGCCAGCGCCCGGAACACGTCGTCCACGACCGCCAGCATAGGCAACCAGATGGTTACCTGTCAATGATCGAAGGGTGTCGGCCGTTGGTAGAGTTGAGGCGAATCCCGACCGAACGAGGGGCCCCGACGTGAACCGTGCGACGCAGCTCATGCGTGGCGCGACCACCGCGGCGATCGCCCTGTTCCTCGCGGCCTTCTCGCACGGCGTCGCCGCCGGCGAGTCGCCCGGAGGCGTCGGGCTCGTGTTCGCCGCGCTCGTCGCGCTCGCGGCATCCGTGGCCTTCGTCGGCCGTCGCGTGACGCCGTCGCGCGTCGCGCTCGCCGTGGTCGTGAGCCAGGGCGCGTTCCACCTGCTCTTCGGCGTGGGTGGCGGCGGTGGCGGCGGCCTGGCCGTGAGCGGCACCGGCCACCACCAGGTGGTCACCCTCGTCGAGGGTGCCACGCCGGCCGCATCGCACGCGGCGCACAGCGACGTCGCCATGCTGGCGGCCCATGCGCTCGCCGCGGTGCTCACCATCGTCTACCTCCTCCTCGCCGAGGCCGCCGTGTGGCGCGCGCTCGGCGTCGTGGCCCGACGCTTCGTCGGCCGGCTCACGGGCGCAGGCGCGGTCGCGCCGGTCGTCGTCACCGCATCGCGGCTGCCGGTCGATGCGGCCCCTCACGCGCCACGCTCACGCCTGCTCGACTCGACGCTGCGCTCTCGCGGCCCGCCCGCCCTCGTCGCCTTCGCCTGATCCCGCCGCGCATCGCGGCGATCCACTGCATTCCGGATGCCCCGAAAGGGCGTGCCCGCTGCCGCCCGTGCATCCGTCACGAAGACGAGGAACGACCACATGACCCACATGACCCACATGACCCACATGACCCACATGACCCACCGATCCGCCATCGCCGCCGTCGGCGCCGACTCGCCGCCAGCTCCCCGGAACCGGCTTCGAGCGACCCTGCTCGCGAGCGCCCTGCTCGCCGCCACGGCGGTCGGACTCGCGGAGGCCGTACCGGCCTTCGCGCACGATGACCTGCTCGGCTCGAGCCCCGAACACGGCGAGGTGCTCGACGCCGCCCCGACCGCCATCGAGCTCGAGTTCTCGAACGACATCATCGAGATGGGCACGGCGATCATCGTCGTCGACGCCGATGGCGAGCCGCTCGAGGTCGGCGAGCCCGTGATCTCGGGCCGTACGGTGACCGCAGCCCTGCCCGCGCAGATCGCAGACGGTGAGTACCAGACGCGCTGGCGCGCCGTCTCCGCCGACGGCCACCCCATCGAGGGGACCATCGACTTCGGCGTCGGCGCGGATGCGACCGGCGAGTATCCCGCCACGCTCTCCGACCAAGGCGAGTCCGCCGATGAGCCCGGATCCCAGGACGAGTCGTCGTCGCCGGCCGCGACCGACGCCTGGCCGATCCTCGGCGGCGTGATCGGCGGGCTCGCCGTGATCGCGCTCGTCGCCATCCTCGTCATCCGTACCCTTCGTCGCCGCGGCGACGCATCCTGAAAGCCATCGACATGCGATCCATGAAGCGTTCCCTCACCATCTCCGCCGCCATCGCCGCCGCGCTCACCCTCGCGGGGTGCGCCGGCGCCGACGCCACCTCCGCCACGAGCGCCGCCGACGCGAGCGCCGCCGACGCGAGCGCCGAAGCGGCGCGGGCGGAGTCGCCTGTCACGCTCACCGACGGCTGGGCGAAGGCGGCCGAGACCGGCATGACCGCCGTCTTCGGCGAGCTCGAGAACACCGGCTCCGACGACCTCGTCGTCGTCGCGGTCGAGACCGACGCGGCCCAGTCGGCCGAACTGCACGAGATGGTCGACGACGGCAGCGGCACCATGACCATGCGGGAGAAGGACGGCGGGTTCCCGCTGCCCGCCGGCGATCACCTGCATCTCGAGCCGGGCGGGAACCACATCATGCTGCTCGGTCTCACCGCGCCGCTGCTCGCGGGCGACGAGGTCGCGGTCACCGTCACCTTCGACGACGGGTCGAGCCTCGAGGTCACGGTGCCCGTGAAGGACTACGACGGCGCCAACGAGAGCTACGACGGCGGCGAGCACGAGGCGCACTGATGGCGGCTCGTGAATCCGCCGGCGGTGGGTTCTCGCGTCGGCAGCTCCTCCTCGGGGGAGCCGCCGCCGCGGGCGTCGGCGCGGCGACGGCGCTCGGCGCCGAGGCCGCCTGGCGCGCCGCCGCCCTCGACGGTGCGTCGGGCGCGCCCGGCGCCACCGCGGTCGATCCCGCCTCGGCGACCGCCGTCGGCGACGCCGTGGTGCCGTACCACGGCGAGCACCAGGCGGGCATCGAGACCACGCCCCAGTCCCACGCGCTCTTCGTCGCGCTCGACCTGGCGCCCGAGGTCGACGCGGCGGCCCTCCGACGCCTGATGCGCATCCTCAGCGACGACGCAGCCCGGCTCACGAGGGGTGAGCCGGCGCTCGCCGACACCGAGCCGGAGCTCGCGCTGGTACCGGCCCGACTCACCGTGACCTTCGGGTTCGGGCCGGGATTCGTCACCCGTGCCGGCGGCGCGTCGGCCCCGGCGTGGCTGCGGCCGCTGCCGCCGTTCGGCATCGACCGGCTGCAGCCCACGTGGAGCGACGGCGACCTGCTGCTCCAGCTCGGCGCCGACGATCCGGTGACGCTCGCGCATGCCGCGCGCATGCTCCTCAAGGACGCGCGGAGCTTCGGCACCGTGCGATGGTCGCAACGGGGGTTCCGGCGGGCGGCGGGCGCCGAGGCATCCGGGACCACGATGCGGAACCTCTTCGGGCAGGTCGACGGCACCGTCAACCCGGCGCCCGGGAGCCCGGACTTCGACGAGGTCGTCTGGGTGGGCGACGGCCCGCGCTGGCTCGAGGGCGGCACCGGCATGGTGCTGCGCCGCATCGCGATGGACCTCGACGGCTGGGATCGCATCGACCGCCCCGGCCGCGAGTTCTCCGTCGGTCGCCGGCTCGACACGGGCGCACCGCTGACGGGGGAGGCCGAGCACGACGCACCCGACTTCGATGCGGTGACGAAGCTCGGCTTCCCCGTCATCTCCGAGGTGTCGCACCTGCGACGCTCGCGGAGCGCGGCTCCGGGCGAGCGGATCTTCCGGCGCGGCTACAACTACGACGACGCGCCGATCGGGGCCTCCGTGTCGGACGCGGGCCTGCTCTTCGCCTCGTACCAGGCCGATGTCGACCGGCAGTTCGTGCCGATCCAGCGACGGCTCGACGAAGCCGACCTCCTGAACCAATGGACGACGCCCATCGGTTCGGCCGTCTTCGCGATTCCGCCCGGATGCGCCGAAGGCGGGTACGTCGGCGAGACGCTCGTCTGAGTTCGGTGGGCGGATGCCCCGGCGGCGTGCCGCGGCATCCGCCGCCCTGCTCGTCGGCCGGGTGCTCAGCGGACCGCGAGGTACGCGGCGGCGGCGGCGGCGAGACCGAGCGCGAGTGTCACGACGACATTGAGGATCGCCGCCCGCCAGCGGCCGCCGTCGAAGAGCTCGATGGTCTCGACGGTCCACGTGCTGAAGGTCGTGAGGCCCCCGCAGAACCCCGTGACGAGGACGATTCGGAGATCGCCGGCGAGCTCGGCTCGTTCGGCGAGGGCGATGAGGGCGCCCGCGAGCCCCGATCCGAGCACGTTCACGATGAGGATGCCGCCCGGGAGGTGTCCGGGGCGCACGGGGAACGCCCGCGACAACGCATAACGGAGCACCGCGCCGACCGCACCGGCCGCGAGCACGGCCGCGACGACGAGCGGGGTCAGGCCGCCGGTCACAGCGTCTCCCCGGCATCCGTCACCTCGGTCGGCATCGGCCGATGCGCGATGAGCGACCCGAGCCGCAGCCCCGCGGCGGCGAGCGCGAGGCCACCGACCACGGAGGCTCCGAGGTACAGGGCGGCGAGCCCGATCGCATCCACGCGAGTGAGCACGACGACGGAGGCGAGCACCGCGGAGAGGGTCGTGAACGAACCCAGCACTCCGGGGCCGAGGCCCGCCTTCAGCCAGAGCGGCGTCGACGGGCGGGTCCAGAGGCCGCCCACGAGCCAGCCGAGCGCGAGCGAGCCCATGAGGTTCACGATGAGCGTCTCGGTCGGGAACTCGCCGTCGGCGTGCGGGAACGCGAGGTCGGAGGCGAGACGCAGGCCGGTGCCGATGAGGCCGCCGAGCGCGACGGCGAGGTAGGCGCGCACCCCTCGAGACTACGCGGCGGGCGTGGTGACGAGTTCGGCGACCCACACGTTCGTGTGCAGCACGAGGCCGGGCCGCACCTCGAAGTCCTCCTCGCCTCGAAGCGTGAAGCCGGCCTTGCGGCAGACCGCGTTGGAGGCCGGGTTGTCGACGCGCGGGTAGGCGTAGACCGGCAGGGTCTCGCCCGCAGCGCGTGCGTGATCGAGCATCGCGGCGACCGCGGCCGGCGCGATGCCCTGCCCGCGATAGGCGGACTCGACCGACCAGCCCGCCTCGAGTGCGGGCTCGCCGTGGTAGTCGTGGTGCCAGTAGCCGATGACGCCCACGCCCTCGGGGTGGCCCGGGATCTCGATGCGGAACTGCACTCCGATGCCCTCGGTCTGCAGGCGGAGGTACCGCTCGTGGCGCGCGATCACCTGCTCGTCGGACTCGACGCCGCCCATCTGGTCCATGAGTTCGGGCGTGTTCGCGCGACGGAGCAGGTCGAGGTCGTCGACCGACCACGGGCGAAGCGTGATGTCGACCATGGGGCGATCCAACCACGAGCCGCCGACACCGCGGTACGCCGCTCCGGCACTGATGCTGGAATCGCATCAGTGCCGGAGTCGGCGGAATGCAGCCCGACTAGCGGCCCGTGAGCGTCGCGAGCACGTCGGCCCGCACCTGCGCCAATCGCGACTTCAAGAGCGCCACCGACTCGGAGCTGAGGCTGCCCTGGTGGGCGTGCGAGCGCAGGTCGGTGCGCAACTGCTGCCGGAACTCGTTGATCACGAGATCGGCCTCGTGCACCGCGCGGGCGGACTCGACGTGCGCCGCGTTGGCGGCAGCCGTCGCGGTCGCCGTGGCGCTCGTCGCCTGCCGCTTGGCCTCACGGGCCGCCGACGCGAGCTCGGCGCGCAACGATCGCATGGCGTCGTTCACCTCGGCGCGCACGCCGTCGGCGAGGCGGCGGACCGAGTCGGTGAGGTCGTCCTCGATGGCGTCGAGCTCATGTCGCCGCGCGTCGAGCTCGGCTCGACCGGCATCCGTGATCTCGTAGACGGTCTTGCGGCCGTCGGTCGACTTCGTGACGAGCCCCTCCTCCTCGAGCTTCGCGAGCCGTGGGTAGATCGTGCCGGCGCTCGGACTGTACGTGCCGCCGAATCGGTCGGACAGCGCCTGGATGAGCTCGTAGCCGTGCCGTGGTCGCTCCTCGAGGAGCGCCAGCAGGTACAGGCGCAGGTTGCCGTGGGCGAAGACGGGCGGGGTCATGCCGACGCCTCGCCCTCGTTCGCGTCGTACGGCGACTGCGTCGTGCCGGGCGTCTGCGACGTGCCCGCCTGCGCCTGAGCACCGGCCGAGGCATCCGTCGCCCGGCTCTTCGCGCCGTCGCGTCGCATGATCGAGATGTTGCCGGAGACGCTGTTCGCGCCGAGGTCGAGCCAGCGGCCGGCGAGCTCGCCGACGACGCGCTCGAAGCCCTTGCCGAGCATGCCCTTCATGGTCACGTCGTCGAGCAGCACCGTACCGCCGACGGTGTTGATGCGATAGCGCGCACCGGTGCCGGGCTCGAAGCGCACCGTGAGGTCGCCGGAGACCGTGTTCGTGTCGATGCGGTCGGGCGTGCCCTCGGTGTCGACGATCATGTTGCCCGAGACGGTGTCGGCGTTGAACGAGACGATGTCGCCGGTCGCGACGACATCGCCCGAGACGGAGTGCGCCGTGATGCGTCCGGTGTGGTTGCCCGCCGAGACCTCGCCCGACACGCTCGAGAGCTCGACGTCGCCCTCGTGGCTGTCGACGACGATGTCGCCCGAGACGGTGTTGAGCCTGGCGTCGCCCGCGAAGCCCGAGACGAGCGCGTCGCCCGAGACGACGCCGAGCTTCAGCGCGACCGTGCGCGGCGCGAGGATCGAGACCTCGGCCTTGGCGCTGCCGACGAAGCCCTTGAACGCCTCGATGAAGTTGTCCCAACGGAGCTGCGGGTGGTCGACCTCGAGCACGTCGCCGTCGATCTGGACCTTGAGGTCCTTGCCGGTGACACCCCGGATCTCGATACGGGCACCCGGTTCGTCGTGTGCGATGACGTCGACCTTGCCGCCGATGAGGCTCACCTTGAGCTTGCGTACGAGCTCGAGGTCGATGACCCGGGACTCTCCGGGTGCGATGACCCACTTCTCGATCGCCATGGTTCGTATCCCCTCTTCTCGCGATATATCGCGTCTTCGATCACACTCAAGATATATCGCGTTTGGCCCAACCGCAACTGTTCGATGCTGCGGATATACGATCCGGCGCGCCGGCAAATCCGGTCGCTCCGCCCGGGTGGCGGATCGTATATCCGCCAGAAGGAACGGCGGCGGATGTCGCGAGCGTCTTGACCTTGACGTGACGTCAACCTCTACCGTGGCTGTCACAGGGGCGCGAACGTCGCGCGTGTCCCGCGACCGAGACGAGAGGAGCACGCCGTGGACTGGTCGATCCAGGAGATCGCAAGGCTTGCCGGGACCACGAGCCGTACGTTGCGTCACTACGACGACATCGGGCTGCTCCCGCCGACCCGCATCGGAGGCAACGGCTACCGGTACTACGACGACCGGGCGCTCGTGCGGCTGCAGCGCATCATGCTGCTCCGCCAGCTGGGACTCGGTCTGCCGGTGATCGCGCAGGTGCTCGACCGCGAGGAGGACGCCCCGCACGCCCTTCGTGCCCACCTCGGGTGGCTGCAGGAGGAGCAGAGCCGGCTGGCGCGGCAGATCGCGTCGGTCGAACGGACTATCGGAGCATTGGAGGGAGGTGAACGACTCATGGCAGAGCAGATGTTCGACGGCTTCGACCACACGCAGTACAAGGATGAGGTCGAGGAGCGCTGGGGCACCGACGCGTACGCGAGGAGCGACGCGTGGTGGCGCTCGATGTCGGCCGACGAGAAGTCGGCCTGGCAGCAGCGAGCAGCCCGGCTCGGCAGCGACTGGATCGTGGCGTTCGAGCGGGGCATCGACCCCGCCGGCGACGAGGCACAGGCGCTCGCGCAGCGGCAGTTCGAGTGGCTGCGCGGCATCCCGGGCACGCCCGGCGGTGGCGCGGCCGGCCCGACGAAGGAGTACTTCCTCGGCCTGGCCGACATGTACGTCGCGGACGAGCGCTTCGGCGCGAACTACGGCGGCCAGGCCGGTGCCGAGTTCGTGCGGGACGCGATGACCGTCTACGCCGAGCGCAACCTGTAGCGGCTGCGCAGCACGATCGGTCCCCGTGGTGTCCCGCCACGGGGACCGATCGTCGTCAGGGGGCCGCGGTGACGGATGCCACGGAGCCGGTCGGCGTGGAGGCATCCGCGTCGACCGTGGCGGCGCCCCTCGCGCCCGCTGCGGCCGGCTGCGACATCCGGTGCGAGCGCTTGATCGCGAAGAGCGGGATCGTGTACCCGCAGAGCGGGCCGATGAGCAACGCGAAGGCCAGCGTGCCGATGCCGACGTTGCCGCCGAGCAGCCAGCCCGCGGCGAGCACGATGACCTCGATGCCGGTGCGCACGATCCAGATCTTCCAGCCGGTGACCCGGTGGAGGCCCGTCATGAGGCCGTCGCGCGGGCCAGGGCCGAAGTGGGCGCCGATGTAGAGGCCGGTCGCGATCGCGAGCACGACGATGCCGGCGGGCAGCAGCAGCGCGCGGACCCACAGGTCGAGGCCCGGCGGGATGAGCCAGAGACCGACGTCGGCGAACGGCCCGACGAGGAGGGCGTTCATCACGGTGCCGAAGCCCGGCTTCTGACGGATCGGGATCCAGAGCAGCAGCACCACGGCACTCGTCACGATGGTGATGAGGCCGAAGGTCCACCCCGTCTGCTTGGCGATGCCCTGCGTGAGCACATCCCACGGGGCGACGCCGAGCTCGCCGCGCACGATGAGCGCGATGCCGATGCCGTAGAGGAACAGGCCGGTGAAGAGCTGCACGAGGCGACGGGCGAGCACCGGGGCGGGATCGGACGGGCGAGCGAGGGGGCGGGGCATGGTGCAATCCAATTCGCAAATTGGCCTTCTCGCAAGGAGCCAATTCGCCTAGAGTGGCCTGATGGCGGATCTCACGCTCACGGCGCGCTCACTCGAGTTGCTGCTCGGCGACTGGCGCGGTGCCGGCAGTGCCTACGAGGCGCTCGCCGAGCGCATCCGCCTCCTCATCCTCGACGGGCGCATCGCCGTCGACACCAGGATTCCGGCCGAGCGCGACCTCGCCCAGCGTCTCGGACTCAGCCGCACGACGGTGACCGCCGCCTACCGGCACCTGCGGGAGCAGGGGCTGCTGCAGAGCGTGCGGGGGTCCGGCAGCGTCGCACGCCTGCCGGGCGCTCCGGCGGTGCTCCCCGCACCACTCGAGGCGGACTACCTCGACTTCTCCAAGGCCGCGCCGCCCGCTTTGCCCTGGCTGCCGGAACTCGCCCGGCAGGCGGCCGACGACCTGCCCGCGCATCTCCTCGACGCGGGCTACGACCCGATCGGGACGCCGGCCCTCCGCGCGGCGATCGCCGATCGGTACACGGCGCGGGGATTGCCCACCACGCCCGAGCAGGTCATGGTGACGATCGGCGCGCAGCACGCCATCGCCCTGCTCTCCCGCGCGATCATCGGGCGAGGCGACCGAGCCCTCATCGAGGTGCCCACGTACCCGCACGCGTACGAGGCGCTGCGGGCGGCGGGCGCCCGGCTCGTGCCAGTGCCCGCGCCGCCCTGCGGCTCGGGCGCCGACGAGCGCGAGGAGACGGCGGCACTCGTGCAGGCGATCCGGCACTCCAACCCCGCCATGGCCTACCTCATGCCCGACTTCCAGAACCCGACCGGCCGCACGCTCAGCCGCACGGCCCGGCAGCGGGTGCTCGACGCTGCCGCCAGCCAGGGCACGATCGTCGTGGCCGACGAGACCACGGCCGAGCTCTCGATCGACCGCGTGGGCGAGTTCCCGCCCATGGCCGCCGACGGGCGGGCCGTCATGATCGGTTCGGTCGGCAAAACCATCTGGGGCGGCGTGCGCGTGGGCTGGATCCGCGCCGAACGCCCGCTCCTCCGTCGGCTGCTCGCCGTGCGCTCACCGGGCGATCTCGGCACGCCCATCCTCGAGCAGCTCATCGTCGCACGCGCCCTCGCCCGCATGGACGAGATCCTCGACCTCCGCCGGGAACAGCTGCGCGCCGGACGCGACCGCCTCGAATCGCTCCTGGCGAGCGCGATCCCCGAGTGGGACGTGCCGCACGTCGACGGCGGCATCGTGACGTGGGTGGGACTCGGTGCTCCCGTGAGCTCGCAGCTCGCGCTCGCCGCACGACGCGAGGGCCTCATCGTCGCGGCCGGGCCGCGCTTCGGCATCGACGGGGCATTCGAGCGGTTCATCCGCCTGCCCATCTGCTACTCGCCCGAGCTGACGGATGCCGCGGTGCAGGCGCTGGCGCGCACGTGGCGGTCGCTCGCCAACGCGCCCGTCGCGGAGTCCGAGCCCGAGCTGCTCGCCTCCGTCGTCTGACCCCGGCGGCGCACGCCGTTCACCGGCCGGACACCGCCGCGTCGCCCGCTCGGGGCACTGTTGCGGGGAATGTCCCCCACCCGACAGGAGACCCCCGCATGAAGCGGACTTCCCTCGCGCGCTGCACCGCCGTGCTCGCGGCATCCGCCGTCGCGCTCGGCGCCTTCGGAGCGATGCCGGCCAGCGCGGCCGACGACGCGCCGGCGTTCCAGCGCACCGCAACCTACCCCGTCTTCCAGAACGTGCCGGCCGGCGTCGACCCGGCCGACGAGACCGTCGCCGAGATCTCGGCGGCCTCACCCGACGGCAGGACCGTCGTCTACACCGACGCGGCCGGCAAGCGCATCGGCTTCCTCGACGTGACCGACGCGTCGACGCCCGTGGGCCTCGGCACCGTGTCGCTCGCCGAGCTCGGGCACGCCGACGACCAGCCGACGTCGGTGTCGATCGTGGGCGACTTCGTGCTCGTCGTCATCGACGAGACCGGTGGCGAGTTCACGGCGCCCAAGGGCCGCCTCGACGTGCTGCGCCTCGCCGACCGCGAGCGGGTCGCGTCGATCGACCTCGGCGGCCAGCCCGACTCGATCGCGATCTCGCAGAACGGCAGGCTCGCGGCCATCGCGATCGAGAACCAGCGCGACGAGGAGTTCACGCCGGAAGGCTCCGATGAAGAGGGCGACCTGCCGCAGGCGCCTGCCGGCTTCATCCAGCTGATCGACGTGTCGAAGCAGGACCCGGCGTCCTGGACGGCCGAGCCGATCCTGCTCACCAACCCCGATGGCACGGCCCTCGCCTCGTTCGTCGAGGCCGGAGTGTACGGTGCCATCGACCCCGAGCCCGAGTACGTGAGCTTCAGTCCGAACGGCACCCTCGCGGTCTCGCTCCAGGAGAACAACGCGATCGCGGTCATCGACCCGAAGCGCGGCACCGTGCGCAACGTCTTCTCGACGGGCACGGTCACGGCCGGCGGGTTCGACACGAAGAAGGACAAGGTCGTCTCGGCGACCGGTTCGCTGACGGACGTCCCGCGCGAGCCCGACTCCGTCGGCTGGGTCACGCCCACCTCATCGCCACCGCCAACGAGGGCGACCTCTTCGGCGGCACCCGCGGCTGGTCGATCTTCGACGCCCGCACGGGCGACGTCGTGTGGGACGCCGGCAACACCTTCGAGCAGCTCGCCATCGCGCACGGCGTCTACAACGACGACCGTGCCGCGAAGAAGGGCCCCGAGCCCGAGGGCCTGGCGATCGCCGAGTTCGGCGGCATCCGCTACGCGTTCGTCGCGAGCGAGCGCAGCAACGTCGTCGCCGTGTACGACCTGAGCGATCCGGCGTCGCCCGAGTTCGTGCAGATGTTGTTCGCCACCGACGGACCCGAGGGCATCCTCCCGATCCCGAGTCGCGACCTGCTCGTGGTCTCGAGCGAGACCGATGACGCCGAGGCCGGCGTGCGTGCCAGTGTGAGCGTGTACGAGTTCGGTGCGGGTGCTGCGGCGCCGACCGGCATCGTGTCCGCCTCGGTCGGCGGCGAGGCCATCGGCTGGCTCGCCCTCGGCGCGCTCACCGCCGACCCCGTCGACGCCGGCGCGATCCACGCGGCGAGCGACTCGGCGCTGAAGCCGTCGACGATCTTCACCGTCGACGTCACCGGCACCCCCGCGCGGATCACCGACTCGCTCGTGGTGACCGATGCCGGCACGCCCGCGAACGTCGACGTGGAGGGCCTCTTCGCCCGGCCGCAGGGCGGCTACTGGCTCGCCGTCGAGGGCACGACCGGCGCGGGCAACCGACTGCTGCGCACGGATGCCGCGGGCGCGATCGTCGAGGCGGTGAGCCTGCCGTCCGACATCGCGGCGCACATCGGCAAGTGGGGCCTCGAGGGCGTGACCGCGGTGACGGATGCCGCGGGCGCCGAGACCGTGTACGTGGCGGTGCAGCGCCCGCTGTGGACCGACCCGGTCGCGGCATCCGGCCCCGTCGACGGCGAGGGCGTGACGCGGATCGGACGCTACGACGTGGCGACCGGTGCGTGGACCTGGTTCGGCTATCGGCTCGATTCGACCGAGGTCGACGGTGACTGGATGGGCCTCTCGGAGATCGTGGCGGTCGACGCCGACACGCTCGCCGTGATCGAGCGTGACAAGCTCAACGGGCCGGCCGCGGCCGTGAAGCGGGTCTACGCCGTCGATCTCGCCGGCGTCGAGGGCCTTTCGGGGCTCGGCACGCCCGGCGATCTGCCGGAGCTCGCGAAGTCGCTCGCGATCGACGTGCTGCCCGCGCTACGGGCCGTGAACGGCTGGACGCAGGAGAAGCTCGAGGGCCTCATCATCGCGGCCGACGGCGCCGTCTACGCGGTCACCGACAACGACGGCCTGAAGGATGCGACGGGCGAGACGGTGTTCCTCCGCCTCGGCGCGGCCTCCGAGGTGTTCGCCGGGTAGGCGACTCGACCGCGACGAGTGCCCGGTGCCGGTAGGGCGGCACCGGGCACTCGTCAGCTCAACGGCGGAACGCGACCTTCCGCGCCGCGCCGAGCGCCAGGCCCGTCAGGACCAGGATCAGTGCGAGCCGCTCCCAGAATCCCGAGTCGAGGCCCGTCGAGGCGAGGGCGGTCGCGTGCGGCGTCGCCGCCGCCGCCGCCGCCGGCATCGCCGCCGCCGTGACCGCCGAGACCGAACCCGAGCCGTTGCCGGGGGACGTTCCCGGCGTGCCCGGGTCGGTCGGGTCCGTCGGGTCTGTCGGGTCTGTCGGGTGCGTCGGGTGCGTCGGGCCGGTCGGGCCGACGATGACCGTCGAGCCGTCCGTGCGGCTGTCGCCGATCACCGAGACCGCGTTGCCGCCGACCGTGATCGGCAGGGACAGGTTCGGAATGAGCTGTGTTCCCCCGAGCAGCCCGTCCGTTCCGTCCGTCGTCGCGGAACCGCCCCCGGTTCCCCCCACGACGACCGTCTCGGCGTTCGACGACGTGCTGTCGCCGATCACCGAGATCGCGTTGCCGGCGACCGTGACCGGCAGGTCGATCGACGGCAGCACCTGCGTGCCGCCGAGGATCGAGTCCTCGCCGCTCGTGGTCGCGTCGGTGCCTCCCGAGCCGGATTCCGACTCCACGACGGTCACCGCGTCCTCGCTCGACGAGTCCCCGATGACGGAGATCGCGTTGCCCGCGACGGTCACCGGGATCGACACGTCGACGATCGCCTGGGTGCCGCCGAGGATCGAGTCGTCGCCGCTCGTCTTGGCCGAGCCGCCGTCGCCCGAGCCGCCGGTGGCGACCCAGGTCCCTGCGTCCTCGCTCGACGAGTCCCCGATGACGGAGATCGCGTTGCCCGCGAGCGTGATCGGCGCCTCGATCGAGATCCCGATCTGGGTGCCCGACAGGATGCCGTCGTCGCCGCTCGTCTCCGAGGCGTGCGCCACGCCGGCGCCGAGGAGCGTGAGCCCCACGGTGAAGAGGGTCGCGTAGAGCGCCCTCAGCAGTACTCGTTTCATGTTCCAGTCCTCCTGACTGATGGGAAGGGTCGCTCCCGGGCAGGGAGCGATGACCGTGTCCGCATGCACGCGGGTGCGTGCAGGCGGAGCGGCCCCCGTCAGTCAGGGGTGGTGTCGGTGTCGTGCACGGGCGACGACGGCAGTTCGTCGTCGATCGCGTGCAGCACCAGCGACGCGAACGCGTCGAGCTCCAGGGCGGCGAACGCCGCGTCGGAGGTTCCGGATGCCCCGCCCGCACCGGTCGGCCCGGCGGAGCCCGTACCGGACCCACCGGTGGGTGCCGCGGGTGTCGGCGGAAGGGCGCCGCGGTGCGGCGTGCCGCCGTCGGCGGGCAGGATCGTGCCGGCAGGGCCGGGTGGGAGGTCGCTCGCGAGGATCGCCATGGAATCGGGCGCACCGGGCCGGAGCGCACCCGGCGGGGCGCCGCTCCCGGTCACCGGCGCGACCGCGACCGGTTCGCCGGGACCGCCCGGTTCGCCTGGGAGGTCGGATCCGCCCGGCAGGAGCGGCAGGTCGGGAAGGTGGGGGAGCACGCCGGTGCCGTCGGTGGGCAGGTCGCCCGTCGAGCCGACGGCGGCGGCGAGCGTGCCGTCCACCGCGCCGGCCAGCGGGTCGACCAGGCTGCCCAGGGTGTCGTCGCCGAGCACGTCGCCGACGATCGGCACGCCGCCGACCACCCCGTCGAGGGTGGCGGTGAGCGGGTCGGCGATCGCGCCGACGGTCCCGCCGCCCGCCGCGTCGGCGAGGAGCCCCGTGAGGCTGTTCGCCGCGCCGGCCACCGTCGCATTCACGCCGGAGACCGTGCCGTTCGCGGCATCCGTCGCCGCCTCGACGACCGGGGGGACGACCTCGGCCACGGGCGCCGGCGCCGCGTCGACGACCGGCGCGACCGCCTCGAGGACCGGTGACGTCACCGCGCCGGCGACCTCGTCGATCGTGTCGCCGAGCGTCGAGGTGACCTGGGTCACGCCGCCGAGCAGGGAGCCCGCCGCACCGAGCAGCCCGCTCGGCTCCTGCTCCTCCGCGGAGGCGCTCGACGCGGACGAGAGGAGGCTGAGCGCGAGCCACAGCGCCGAGAACGCGACGCCGAGCAGGACGTAGCGAAGCCAGCGCGACTGTCGCGCGACGACCGCTGACGTCATCTGCTCACCCCCATGCCGTTCCGAAGCTAGTGGGAACGCGCCGTCGGAGTCCAGCAGCCGCGCCGGGCGGATTCACAGCCGCCCGTGACATCCGGGCCGCCATGCCCCTGCCAGAATCGTGGGCATGCACCTGCTTGCCGCCCTCAGCATGAAGAACCGGGCGCTCATCGCACTCGTCACGGTCGTCGTCGCCATCTTCGGCGGCATCTCG
This sequence comes from Agromyces sp. NSFZ, assembly GCF_056156205.1. Lineage (NCBI taxonomy): Bacteria > Bacillati > Actinomycetota > Actinomycetes > Micrococcales > Microbacteriaceae > Agromyces > Agromyces sp. NSFZ. The sequence continues at coordinate 3,827,618 of NZ_CM149585.1, read as the reverse complement.
CTGACGAACCTCAAGCAGGAGCTCGCCCCGTCGATCGAGTTCCCGCAGCTCTCGATCGTCACCGCCTACCCGGGCGCCTCGCCCGACGTCGTGAACGCCGACGTCTCCACGCCGATCGAGACGGCGATCCAGGGCATCACCGGGCTCGAGACCACGTCGTCGACGAGCTCGACCGGGCTTTCCCGGGTGACGGCCAGCTTCACGTACGGCACCGACCTCGCCTTCGCCGAGCAGAAGCTGCTCTCGGCGGTGAATCGCATCGCCGCCGACCTGCCCGAGGACGTCGAACCGCAGGTGCTCGCGCTCAGCCTCGAGGACTTCCCGGTCGTCGCCGTCGCCGTGACCGGAGTCGACGACGTGAGCGCGCTCTCCGACGAGATCACCCGCACGACGCTCGGCGAGATCAACGACGTCGACGGCGTCCGCGAGGCGACGCTCATCGGCGATATCGGCGAACGCGTGACCATCACGCCAGACCCCGCCGCGCTCGCCTCACGCGGCCTCACGCAGCAGGCGATCCGCGACGCGCTGCAGCAGAACGGCGTGCTCCTGCCTGCCGGCACGATCACCGAGGGCGATGCCACGTTCGCCGTTCAGACGGGGACCCGGCTCGGCAGCGTCGACGACATCGCGGCGCTTCCGGTGATCGGCCGCGGCCCCGCGACGACCATCGGCGACGTGGCATCCGTCGCCCTCACCGACAATCCCGTGGCGAGCATCTCGCGCGTGAACGGCGAGCCGGCGCTCACGATCTCGGTCACGAAGCTGCCGGCGGCCAACACGGTCGAGGTGTCGAACGCCGTGAAGGCACTGCTGCCCGATCTCGAGTCGTCGCTCGACACCACGAATCCCGGCGCGACGTTCACGGTCGTGTTCGACCAGGCGCCGTACATCCAGCAGTCGATCGAGTCGCTCGCGACCGAGGGCATGCTCGGGCTCCTGTTCGCGGTGCTCGTCATCCTCGTCTTCCTGCTGTCGATCCGGGCGACGCTCGTCACCGCCATCTCGATCCCGACCTCGGTGCTCATCACCTTCATCGGGCTGCAGGCCGCCGACTACACGCTCAACATCCTCACCCTCGGGGCGCTGACGATCGCGATCGGCCGGGTCGTCGACGACTCGATCGTGGTCATCGAGAACATCAAACGGCACCTCGTGGAGGGCTCCGACAAGGCGTCGACGATCATCCACGCGGTGCGGGAGGTCGCGGGGGCGATCACCGCCTCGACCATCACCACGGTCGCGGTGTTCCTGCCGATCGCCCTCGTCGAGGGCGTCACGGGCGAGCTCTTCCGGCCGTTCTCGCTGACGGTCACCATCGCACTGCTCGCGTCGCTGCTCGTCTCGCTCACGATCGTGCCGGTGCTGGCGTACTGGTTCCTCAAGCCGGCGAAGATCCACAAGCACGAGGATGCCGCGGCGGCCGCCGCCTTCGTCGACGAGACGAGCCCCGCGGCCGCGTCGACCGGCGCGGCGACCGTCGACGAACTCGAGCACCCGTCGCGCCTGCAGCGCGGCTACCTTCCCATCATCGAGTGGACCCTGCGGCACGGCGTGGTCACCATCGTGATCGCCGTGCTCGTCCTCGGGGGCACCATCGCGCTCCTGCCGTTCATGAAGACGAACTTCCTCGGTTCGTCGGGCCAGAACACGTTCCAGGTCACGCAGCAACTGCCCATCGGATCGAGCCTCGAGGCCATGGACGAGGCGTCGCGACCGGTCGAGCGGGTCATCCGCGACACCGAGGGCGTCGAGACCGTGCAGACGTCGATCGGTGCGGGTGGCCGCGGTCTCGCGGCGGTGCTCGGCGGCGGGGGCGGTGCGACGGTCACCTACTCGGTGACCACCGACGAGGACGCCGACCAGGAGGAGCTCCAGGCGTCGGTGCGCGAGGAGCTCGAGTCACTCGACCTCGCCGGTGAGATCACCCTCGCGGCGTCGAGCGGGTTCGGCGCGTCGACCGACATCGAGGTCGACGTGACGGCGTCGAACGCCGAAGACCTGGAGGACGCCACGGAGGCGGTCCGCGACGGGCTCGACGAGCTCGACTCGCTCGCCCAGACGACCTCGAACCTGTCGGAATCGCGTCGGTACATCGCGGTCGAAGTGGACCGAGCGGATGCCGCCGCCGCGGGCTACTCCGAAGTCGCGCTCGGCGGCTGGGTCTCGGCCGCCATGCAGCCCCAGTCGGCCGGTTCGGTCGTCATCGACGAGAAGACCCTCACCATCTACCTCGCCGCCGAGGATCCGCCCGCGACGATCGAGGAGCTGTCGGCCCTGGACGTGCCGACTCCGGCGGGGATCGTGCGGCTCGACTCGCTCGCCACGGTGCGCGAGGTCGACGGCCCGTCGACGGTGACCACCGTGCAGGGCCTCCGCAGCGCGACGGTGTCGGCGACGCCGAACGACGAGGACCTCGGCTCGGCCACCGCGGAGGTCTCGGCGGCGATCCAGCGTGCCGACCTGCCTGCGGGGGCGACCGCCTCGATCGGCGGGGTGTCGGCCGACCAGGCCGAGTCGTTCTCGCAGCTCGGCCTCGCCCTGCTCGCGGCGATCCTCATCGTGTACATCGTCATGGTCGCGACCTTCCGGTCGCTGCTGCAGCCGCTGCTGCTGCTCGTGTCGGTGCCGTTCGCGGCGACCGGCGCGATCGCGCTGCAGGTCATCACGGGCATCCCGCTCGGCGTCGCGTCGCTCGTGGGCGTGCTCATGCTCGTCGGCATCGTCGTGACGAACGCCATCGTGCTCGTCGACCTCGTGAACCAGTACCGCGACCGGGGCATGACCGTGCGCGACGCGCTGTTGCACGGCGCGTCCCGACGTCTGCGGCCCATCCTCATGACCGCGCTCGCGACGATCTTCGCGCTGCTGCCCATGGCGCTCGGCATCACCGGGCACAGCGGCTTCATCTCGCAGCCCCTCGCGCTCGTCGTGATCGGCGGCCTCGTGTCGTCGACCGCGCTCACGCTCATCGTGCTGCCCGTGCTGTACCACCTCGTCGAGGGCGCTCGCGAGCGCCGGGCGCTGCGTCGCCGCACCGATCAGACGAATCCGAACAGCGGCGGGAACGCGAACACGATGATCGCCGACCAGCCGAGGTAGATCGGGAGGTACCCGGTCTGCCAGCGCTCGACCCGTCCGAACGGAACGCGTCGGCGCACGAAGCCGAACTGCAGTCGGGCGGCCCACGCGAGGTTGACGAGCAGGATGAGGTTGAGACCGAGCGAGGCCGTCTTGTTCGGGCTGACTCCGAACTCGCCCGTGCGCGCGATCATCGCGACGAGCACGATGAGGTCGACGACGAGTGCGGCGGCGAGCATGAGCACCTGCAGGCGATCGAACCAGCCCGGCGGTAGCGCGGGGTCCCGTGCCGAGATCGAGTAGACGAGCAGCGCGACGACGACGAGCAGCACGAGGTCGAACGCGATGAGCAGGTCGCGGCTGACGTCGACGAGGTTCCACTGCATGACGGCGGCGACGATGAGCGCGAGCATCATGAGCGTGAAGAGCGGGGTGAACACCTTCGTGAGCACCGGGGCGATGTTCTCGATCACCCGCTGTTTCGCGCCCACGAGCCACGCGCTCACGAGCACGGCGCCCGCCGCACCGCACGGCAGCACCCACTCGCCGACGAACGGCAGGACGTCGACGCCGATCGAGGCGAACACGGCGACGGTGAGCCCGCTCAGCGCCCCGCCGACGATCGCGATGAGCACGTAGTAGACGAGCCACTCGCCGCTGAAGCGCAGGAAGTCCATGCGCGCGCGGTCGCTGCGCCAGTCGCCGCGGGCGTCGACGATGCCCGTGACGAGCCAGAGCACGGCGATCGAGCCGAGCGTCGCGAGCACGGCGGTCGCGGAGTTCTGCCCGGCGACCGTGATCGTCGAGGATCCGCCGTCGAAGGGGTAGAGGTTGAGGGCGAGGGCAACGGCGGCGAACGCCGCCGCGGTGGCGAGCAGGGTCGCGAGGGGTGGCCGGCGCCGCCAGGCGAACCACGCCGCGAGGAACGGCAGCACGAGCACCGCGAGGTTCCGGACCACGAGCTCGGGGCCGGCGAGCAGCTCGGTCGCCTTCACCGCGACGCCGGCCCCGACGCCGAGCGCGAGGGCGACGGCGAGACCGCCTGTGCGTGCCAGGAACGGGATCGTGGCGCCCGTGGCATCCGTGTCTCCGTCTCCCGCCGAGCCGTCGAGCACGAGCTGCTTCCAGAGCCGGCCGGAGTGCTCGGCGGCGTACTCGCGGGACAGCTCGTCCGTGCTGCCGAGGCGCTTGACCGCGATGAGGAACGCCTCGTCGTCGGCGAGTCCCGCGCCCTTCAGCGCGTCGACTCGGTCGCGGAGGTGCGATTCGAGCTCGTCGACATCGGCGGTGCTGAGCGCGTCGCGGCGCACCATCCAGTCGCGCCAGGAGGCGATGAGCTCGTCGAGGGCGGGAGCGTGCTCGGTCGCCATCGCTCAGCCCAGCCCGACCGCGATCCGGGGCCGGCGATCGTCGGGCCCGCCTGGCCAGACCTGGTCGAGCACTCCGCCGATGACCGACCACTGCCGGCGCTGGTCGGCCAGCGTCGCCACTCCCTGCGCGCTCAACCGGTAATGCTTTCGCGGGCGACCGCCGGGCGACTGGCGCCATTCGGAGTCGACATGACCGAGCCGCTCGAGCCGGTGCAGGAGCGGATAGAGCATCCCGTCGCTCCACTCGAGTTCGCCGCCCGACAGCTCGGTGATCCGCTGCAGGATGGCGTAGCCGTACGACTCGCCCTCCGCGAGGATGCCGAGCACCACCGGGGTGGCCGCCGCCGCCACGAGGTCCTTCCCGATCCGCATGCGTGCTCCGATCGCCGCTCGCCGATACCTTGCACTCCAAGGTACCTAGAGCTGCAAGGTATCACGTGTCCGGGCACGTGGCCAGACCGAATCGGATGTCGCGAGCGTCCGATCAGCCCGCACCGGCGCGCAGTGCCGCGGCCTTCGCGAGGAGCGCCGCCCGTTCCCGTTCGTTGCCCGTGAGACGGGCGGCGGCCTCGAGTTCGCCGAGCGCCTCCGCCGTGCGTCCGACGCGAGCGAGCAGCTCTCCGCGCACCGCCGGAAGGCCCGCGTACCCGGCGAGCCTTCCACCGCGCTCCAGGTCGTCGACGAGCCGGAGCGCGCTCGCGGGCCCGGTGGCCATGGCGACGGCAACGGCTCGGTTCAGCTCGACGACCGGCGACGGCGCGAGGCGGCCGAGCGCTTCGTAGAGCACGACGATGCGTGCCCAGTCGGTCTCGGCGGCCGTCGGAGCGACGGCATGGCATTCGGCGATGGCCGCCTGCAGTCCGTAGGAGGCGCGACCCCGGCCGATCCGGTCGGCGCGAGCGAGGGCGACGCGCCCGCGCTCGATCTGTGCGCGATCCCAGCGGCTCCGGTCCTGCTCGTCGAGCGGGATCGGCGTCCCGTCCCGGCCGACCCGGGCGGCGAACCGCGACGCCTGGAACTCCAGCAACGCCACGAGCGACCACGCCTCGGGCTCGCGCGGCATGAGGTTCGCCACCATGCGTGCGAGGCGCAACGCCTCGGCCGAGACATCCGGCCGCACCCATTCCGTCCCCGCCGCGGGCAGGTACCCCTCGTTGAAGATGAGGTAGATCACGCTCAGCACCGAGCCGAGGCGCTCGGCGTAGTCCTGCGGCTCGGGCACCGCGAACGGCACCTTCGCCGCCGAGAGGGTCTTCTTCGCCCGCACGATGCGCTGCTGCACGGTCGCGACCGGCACGAGGAACGCCCGAGCGATCTCCTCGCTCGAGAGGCCGCCGACGATGCGCAGCGTGAGGGCGATCTGCGCCTCGCGTGAGAGCACCGGGTGGCAGGCCACGAAGACGAGGCGCAGCACGTCGTCGTCGATGGTGTCGGGGTCGAAGAAGTCGCCGGATGCCTCGCCGCCCCGCTGCTCGAGCTCGCGCGCCATCGCGGCGTATCGGTCGTCGAGCCGCTCGCGGCGACGCCAGCCGTCGATGGCGCGCCGCTTCGCGACGGCGGTGAGCCACGCGCCGGGGTTGTTCGGCACACCCTCGGACGGCCACTGCCGGAGCGCCTCGAGCATCGCCTCCTGGGCGAGATCCTCGGCCTGCCCGACATCGCCCGTGAAGCGCGTCAGCGTCGCCACGATGCGGGCGGACTCGATGCGCCAGACGGCGGCGAGGGCGCGCCGGGCCCGGTCGGCGTCGGCGTCATCCGCCGGCTCGACCGCGCCCGGGGCATCCGTCGGCATCACTCAGCCGGTCGTGCCAGCTGGCCGGCCTCGGCGTCTGCGCGCCACTGGGCCTCCTTCTGGATCCACTCGTTGTCCTGCGGGAAGTCCTCGAGTTCGTTGACTCGGCGTACCTCGAGTCGCGCCCCGGGGCCGAGCGGACAGCGCTTCGCCCACTCCGCGGCCTCCTCCTTGCTCGACACCTGGAGGATCCAGAAGCCGTTGAAGAGCTCCTTGGCCTCGGCGTACGGCCCATCGGTGACGACGGGCGGCGTCGAGTCGAAGTCGACCACGAACCCCTCCTGGGCGTCGGCGAGGCCTTCGCCGGCGAGGAGCACGCCGGCCTTGATGAGCGACTCGTTGTAGCGGCCCATCGCGGCGATGACCTCGTTGAAATCCATGTCCTGGTACGCCTCGATGCCCTGCTCGTCCGCCCGCATGATCAGCATGTACTTCATCGTCTTCTCCCTGGTCGGCGCGGGCCGGAATGCCCGCCTTCACTGCAACGTCGAACAGCGGTGTCGTCGGATCGACATCGCCGCGTACTTCCCTGCGAATTGATGCTCGTGGCGCTCAGGCCACGCCGGGGCCGAGCGGCGTCCCCTGGTGGAACACCAGCCGCGGACGGCCGTCGGCGATCCGCCACAGTGAGCTGCGGCGACTGCGCTCGCCGTTGGCGTCGAGCGTGTAGGTGTAGAGCGCCAGGTCCGGCGCCACCATCTCGACGTGCTCGCCCGTGACGACGGCGGACTGCAGCTCCACCGCGTAGGAGCCCGTCATGACGTCGATGAGTTCGTCGCGCCGCCAGAGTCGGCCGCTCTTGCCGATCTCGCGGAACGAGTCGTCCAGCAGCTCGCCGAGCGATTCGGAGTCGCGGCGCACCTCGGGTTCCAGCAGCCTTCGCTCGGCGCCCGCGACGAGCACCGCGATCGAGTCGTCCATGACGCCACGCTACCCGCCCGCGGCGTCGAGGCCCAGCCAGTGCAGGACAAGTCAAGACTCAGCCAGTGCAGGAGAACGGGCCCCATCCCCGCCGTGACGGGGGGATGGGGCCCATTCTCCTGCAGGAGCTGGAGGCTAGCTCGCGCGCTCGAGCACCGCCCGGGTGGATGCCTCGGGCCGCAGGTCGAGGCGGCGCAGCAGCTGCGCGTTCGCCGCGACGATGACGGTCGAGAGCGACATCAGGATGGCGCCCACCGACATCGGGAGCACGAACCCGATCGGCGCGAGGACGCCCGCCGCGAGCGGCACCGACACGAGGTTGTAGCCGGCCGCCCACCACAGGTTCTGCTTCATCTTGCGGTAGCTCGCGCGCGAGAGCTCGATGACCGAGATCACCGACCGCGGGTCGCTCGACGCGAGGATGACGCCGGCCGACGCGATCGCGACATCCGTGCCCGCGCCGATCGCGATGCCGACGTCGGCCTGCGCGAGCGCGGGAGCGTCGTTCACGCCATCGCCGACCATCGCGACACTGAGGCCCTCGTGCTGGAGCTCCTGCACCTTGGCCGCCTTGTCCTCGGGGCGCACGCCCGCGAAGACGCGGTCGATGCCGAGCTCGGCGGCGACGGTGCGGGCGACGGGCTCGGCGTCACCCGTGATCATCACCACGCGCACGCCGAGGGCGTGCAACGCGTCGACGGCCTCCTTCGACTCCGGCCGCACCTCGTCGGCCAGGGCGATCGCTCCGGCGACCTCACCGTCGACCACGACGTGCAGCACGGTGGAGCCGCGTTCGGCCCACGCCTGCGACTCGGGCAGCGCGTCGAGGCCCTCGCGGGCGAGCATGCCCGGGCCGCCGACGTGCACCGTGCGTCCGCCCACCTCGGCGCGCACGCCGACGGCGGCTGACGCCTCGAAGCCGGATGCCGCGACGGTCGCGAGCTGCCGGTGGCCGGCGTGGGCGACGATGGCCTTCGCGAGCGGGTGCTCGGAGTCGCGCTCGGCGGATGCCGCGAGGCCGAGCACCTCGTCGAGGTCGTGACCCGGCGCGGCCGCGGCATCCGTCACCGCGGGCTCGCCCCTTGTCAGGGTGCCGGTCTTGTCGAACAGCACGGCGTCGACGGTGCGCATCGTCTCGAGCGCGAGGCGGTCGGTTACGAGCACACCGCCGCGGGCTGCACGCTCGGTGGCGATCGACACGACGAGCGGGATCGCGAGGCCGAGTGCGTGGGGGCACGCGATCACGAGCACGGTGACGGTGTGGATGACGCCCTCGTCGGGGAGCCCCACGGCCCACCACACGGCCGCGGTGATCGCGGCGGCGCCGAGCGCGAACCAGAACAGCCAGCCCGCCGCGCGGTCGGCGATGCGCTGCGCCCGGGAGCTCGAGGCCTGGGCCTCGGCGACGAGCCGCTGGATGCCGGCGAGGGCGGTGTCCTCGCCGATCGCGTCGACGCGCACCCGGATCGCCGTGTCGGTGGCGACGGTTCCGGCGACCACGTGGTCACCGGAGCCGCGGCTCACGGTGCGCGACTCGCCGGTGATCATCGACTCGTCCATGGCGGCCGTGCCGTCGATCACGTCGCCGTCGGCCGGCACGCGGCCGCCGGGACGCACGATCACGACGTCGCCGACTCGGAGGTCGGAAGGCGAGACGACCTCGGTCCCCGAGCCGGTCGAAGGGCCGTCGGCGGAGCCGGGGACCACGCGCTCGGCCTCGTCGGGAAGCAGCGCGGCGAGCGCGTCGAGTGCCGACGAGGTCGCCGCGATCGAGCGCATCTCGATCCAGTGGCCGAGCAGCATGATCACGATGAGGAGCGCGAGCTCCCACCAGAAGTCGAGGTGGTGGGGCAGGATGCCGAGGGTCGCGCCGAGCGAGGCGAAGTACCCCACCGTGATGGCGAGGCCGATGAGGAGCATCATGCCGGGCTTCCGGGCCTTGAGCTCCGACCAGGCGCCCGTGAGGAACGGCTTTCCGCCCCAGACGTACAGGACCGTGCCGAGCACCGGGGAGACCCATTCGATGAGCGGGGAGTCGGGCAGCTGGTAACCCAGGATGCCGGCGAACATCGGGCTGAACACGATGGTCGGGATCGCGATGACGAGCATGATCCAGAAGAGGCGGCGGAACTGGCCGACGTGGTCGCCATGGCCGGAGTGACCGCCGTGTGCGCCGTGACCGGCCATGTCGTGACCGGCGTGCGCGTCGTGACCTGGATGCGCGCCGTGCTCCTCGTGCCCGGCCATGTCGTGACCGGCGTGCGCGTCGTGTCCGGCGTGCGCGTCGTGTCCGGCGTGCGCGTCGTGGTCCTCGTGCCCGGTGCGCCCGCCGTGGTGCTCGTGCATGTCGTCTCGGGTCATGCTCATCGATCTTCCTCCGTTGCCACCCGGTTCGCGAATACCCCCGGTAGGTATCACTACTCCTCGACAACGCGCCACTGCGGCGATCTGTTCCCACTCCGGCGCCGCAATTCCGGCGAGCCCGAGCGCACCTTGCGAGGATGGAGGCATGTCGAGCCCTCGCGATGCATCCGCCGCCGCGTTCGATCCGGTGCGGACGGATGCCGCCGAGGTCGCCCGCGCCATGGGCGTGGACGTCGACCGGGGCCTGACGGCGGCCGAGGCATCCGCTCGGCTCGCCCAGCACGGACCGAACGAGCTCCGCAGCACGGCCCGCAACCCGCTGTGGCGCCGGGTCGTCGCGCAGTTCACCGACCCGCTCATCCTGCTGCTCCTCGCTGCGGTGGTCATCTCCTTCATCGCCTGGATCGTCGAGGGGGCCGAGGGGTGGCCGGTCGACGCTGTCGTGATCCTCGCGATCATCCTGCTCAACGCGGTCCTCGGGCTCGTGCAGGAGTCGCGGGCCGAGCGTGCGGTCGCCGCGCTCGCCGTGATGACCCGCGCGCAGTCGACCGTGATCCGCGACGGCGAGCTCCGCACCGTGCCGAGCATCGAGCTGGTGCCGGGCGACGTGCTCGTGCTCGCCGAGGGCGACCAGGTCGGCGCCGACGGCCGGCTGTTCCGCGCGAACTCGCTCCGGGTCGCCGAGGCCTCGCTGACGGGAGAGAGCGAGGCCGTCGAGAAGCGCGTCGACACGATCGACGAGGTGGTGCCCCTCGGCGACCGCCGCGACATGGTCTTCAAGGGCACGGCCGTGAGTCGCGGCACCGGGCGCGCGATCGTGACGGCCACGGGCATGACCACCGAGATGGGGGCGATCGCCACCATGCTCGACGAGACGGTGGAGGAGCCGACGCCCCTGCAGGAGGAGGTCGACCACCTCGGCCGCATGCTCGGCCGCATCGTCGTCGTGATCGCCATCGTCGTGATGATCACGGTCGCGCTCGTGCAGGGCATCGGCTCGGCCGCCGACCTCGTGACGGTGCTGCTGCTCGGGGTCTCGCTCGCGGTCGCCGCGGTCCCCGAAGGCCTTCCCGCGATCCTCTCGCTCGTGCTCGCCCTCGGCGTGCAGCGCATGGCGAAGCGCAACGCCGTGGTGAAGAAGCTCTCGAGCGTCGAGACGCTCGGCTCGGCGTCCGTCATCTGCACCGACAAGACCGGAACGCTCACGACGAACCAGATGACGATCCAGCGGGTCGTCACGGCGTCGGGCAGCGTCGATCTCGGCGGTGTCGGTTATGCGCCGTACGGTCCGGTGACCACGAAGGGCGTCGAACTCGGCGACGGCCCGCTGCGCACGGAGGCGCAGCTCGTGCTCGGCGTCGGCTCGCTCGCGAACGACGCGCAGCTCATCGAGCGCAGCGGCGTGTGGGAGATCGAGGGCGATCCGACCGAGGCCGCGTTCCTCGTCGCGGCAGGCAAGCTCGCGGGCACCGTCGAGGAGGCGGCGCACTACGGACGCGTCGGCGAGGTGCCGTTCAGCTCCGAGCGCAAGATGATGTCCACGGCGCACCGCCACGAGAGCGGCGACCTCGTCGTGCTCAGCAAGGGTGCGCCCGACGTGCTGCTGCGGCACTGCACGAGGATGCAGGTCGGCGGCGACATCGTGCCCCTCGACCCGTTGCGGCGACGCAGGGCGCTCGCCGAGATGGAGGCCCTCTCGGAGGAGGCGTTCCGCACCCTCGGCGTCGCCTACCGGCCGGCGCCCGAGCTCGCGGCGAGCGAAGGTCGAGCGGATGCCGCATCCTTCGACGAGTCCTCCGAGGAGGACCTCGTCTACGCGGGGGTCGTCGGCATCATCGACCCGCCGCGCCCCGAGGTGCGACCGGCCATCGCCGAGGCCCGCGCCGCCGGCATCCGGGTCATCATGATCACCGGCGACCATCCCGCGACCGCCGCCCGCATCGCACGCGACCTCGGCATCATCGACGACGAGGGCATCGCGCTTCCCGGTGCCCGGATCGACGGCATGGACGAGCGCCAGCTGCGCGACGCCGTGCGCACCGTGTCGGTGTTCGCGCGCGTGGCGCCAGAGCACAAGCTCCGCATCGTCGACGCGCTGCAGGCCGATGGCCGGATCGTCGCCATGACGGGCGACGGCGTGAACGACGCGCCCGCACTCAAGTCGGCCGACATCGGCATCGCCATGGGCATCACGGGCACCGAGGTCACCAAGGAGGCGGCCAAGATGGTGCTCGCCGACGACGACTTCGCCACGATCGTGCACGCCGTGCGCGAGGGGCGCGTGATCTTCGACAACATCCGCAAGTTCCTGCGCTACCTGCTCTACTCCAACATGGGCGAGGTGCTCACGGTGTTCTTCGGCGTCATCTTCGGCGGACTCCTCGGGCTCAGCGGCGCGGGCGGCGACGGACTCGTGCTCCCCCTCCTCGCCACCCAGATCCTCTGGATCAACCTCGTCACCGACTCGGGGCCTGCGCTCGCCATGGGTGTCGATCCCGAGATCGACGACGTCATGGAACGGCCGCCCCGAGGCATCCACGACCGTGCGATCGATCTCGGCATGTGGATCGGCATCGGGGTAACCGGCCTGGTGATCTCGATCATCACGCTGCTCACCATCGACATCTTCCTCCCGGGCGGCCTCGTTCCGGGCGGCACCGACACGCTCGAGGTGGCACGCACCGCGGGCTTCACGACGCTCGTGTTCGCGGGCCTGTTCACCGCGTTCAACGCCCGGTCGGCCGCGTCGAGCGCGTTCCGAGGGCTGTTCTCGAACCGCTGGCTGTGGGGTGCGGTGGTGCTCGCGGTGCTGCTGCAGATCGCGGTCGTGTCGCTGCCGCCGCTGCAGGTCGCGTTCGGCACCCGCGAGCTCGACCTCGAGCACTGGCTCGTGTGCGCGGGGATGGCCTCCGTCGTGCTCTGGTTCGAGGAACTGCGCAAGCTCGGCATCCGCGCGCTGGAGCGCCGTCGAGCCGACACCGCGGGCCGGGCGGGCTGACCGGGTTCGCGCTGCGAGAACACGCGGACGCGGGGCATCCGGCTCGTGCTGGGATGGCGGCATGGAACTGCTCATCCTCGGCGGTACGCAATGGCTCGGACGCGAACTCGCGCGGGAGACGCTCGCCCGCGGTCACCGCGTGACCTGCCTGGCCCGCGGCGAGGCGGGAGACGTCGCCGACGGAGCCCGGCTCGTGCACGCCGATCGCTCGCAGCCCGGCGCCTACGACGAGGTCGCCGGGCAGCAATGGGACGCGGTGATCGACGTGACCCGCGAGCCTGGATTCGCCCGGCGCGCCGCGGCCGCGCTCGGGCCGGTCGCCCGGCACTGGACGTTCATCTCGTCCGCGAGCGTGTACGCCCGCCACGACGAGGCCGGTGCCGACGAGTCGGCCGAGCTCAGGCCGCCACTCGAGGCCGACGAGTCGACCCCCGAGACCTACGGGGAAGCGAAGTCGGCGATCGAGCTCGCCTACCGCGAGGCCGTCGGCGACCGGCTGCTCGTCATCCGCCCCGGCCTCATCGCCGGCGCTGGAGACGCGTCCGGCCGCAGCGGCTACTGGGTGGCACGAGCTGCGCGAGACGACGGAGCGATGCTCGTACCCGACATCCTCGATGCTCCCGTGCAGTCCATCCACGTGGGCGACCTCGTGCGCTTCACGCTCGATTCGATCGAGCGCGGGCTCACGGGCGCCTTCAACGCGGTGGGCGACCCGGTCACGTTCGCGGAATGGCTCGAGCGCTCCCGGGCGATCGGCGGGCACCGGGGCGAGGTCGTCGCCGCCCCGACCGAGTGGTTGTCGGAGCACGGCGTCGCCGAGTGGTCGGGGCCCGAATCGCTGCCGCTCTGGATCGCCGATCCCGAATGGCACGCCTTCCTCGATCGGTCGAACGCGGCGGCCAAGGCGGCCGGCCTCCAGCTGCGCCCGCTCGACGACCTGCTCCAGGACGTGCTCGAGTGGGAGCGCGCCGAGGGCCTCGAGCGCGAGCGCCGAGCCGGTCTCACGGCGGAGCGCGAGCGTGAGCTGCTCGCCGGACTCCCCGACTGAGATCAGGAGCCTGACGGCGGGCACGGCGTCGGGCGTACCATGAGGCCGAGGAGCTGCTCTGCTCCCGTCGGCATCGGAGGTGGTGCTGCATGATGTGGGACTACGGCTACGGCATGGGGCTCGGCTGGCTGTGGGTCATTCTCGGGCTGCTCGCGCTCGCCGCGCTCATCCTGCTCGTGGTGCGATCGTTCACGGCCGGGCCGCCTTCGAGCTCGCCCCCGGGGTCGCCGCCGTACGGGCAGCCGCCGCGGAGCGATGCCAGGGCGATCCTCGAGGAGCGGCTCGCCCGCGGCGAGATCACGCCCGACGAATACCGCGAGATCCGCCGTGCGCTCGACGAGACCGCCCCGCCGCCGCGCAGCTGAACGTCTGGAATCGCAGACCTCGGCGTCGCCGGATGCCTCGGCGCGTGGCATCCGGCATTGCTAGCGTCGTGACATGGTGACGCTCTCGCACGATCCCCTCTGGCCACGCGCGGGCGGATGGCCGGCGCTCGCCGACCTCGAACCCGGCGAGATGGCCGACCTGGCCCTGCTCGGCGTGCCGACCTGGCGCACGTCGCTCTCGCCGACCGGCGCGCACGAGACGCCGGCGGCGATCCGCGAAGCGCTCGCCCGGTACAGTCCGGGCATCGTGCCCGACCGAGGGGTGCGCGACACGCCCGAGGACCTCGACGTGCTCACGCTCGCCGACGCCGGCGACGTCGACGAGCCCGACGGCGAGGAGGGGGAGTCGCGAGCGCGTGAGGCTGCCGCAGCGGCGGGGGCCCGATCGAGCGTCGTGATGGCGCTCGGCGGTGACAACTCGCTGACCGTGCCGGTGGCGCTCGGCGTCTGGGGCGACCGCATCACGACCGCCGGACTGATCACGCTCGACGCCCACTACGACCTGCGCGACGGCGTGAGCAACGGGTCGCCCGTGCGGCGGCTCGTCGAGGCCGGACTCGACGGTCGCCGCGTGGTGCAGATCGGCATCGCCGACTTCGCCAACTCCCGGCACTACGCCGACCGCGCCGACGAGCTCGGCATCACCGTGGTGCACCGCGACGAGCTGCAGCGGCGCCCGATGGCCGACGTCTTCGCCGAGGCGCTCGAGATCGCGGGGGCCGCCGGCGGTCCCGTCCACGTCGACCTCGACGTCGACGTGTGCGACCGGTCGGTGGCGCCGGGATGCCCCGCCTCCATGCCGGGCGGGATCTCGGCGTGGGAGCTGCGGGTCGCCGCTCGCGCGGCCGGGGCATCCGCTGCGGTGGCCTCGGTCGACCTCGCCGAGGTGGATGCCACGGCCGATGCGCCCGACGGCCGCACCGTGCGGCTCGCGGCGCTCTGCGTGCTCGAGGTGGCGACCGGGGTGGGGTCGCGCTGATGAAGGCGAGCGGCTCATGAAGACCCTCGTGCTGGTGCGCCACGCCAAGTCGAGCTGGGACCACCCCGGCCTCGACGACCACGAGCGCCCGCTCAACGAGCGCGGCCTCCGCGATGCTCCGAGGATGGGGCGCCGGCTCGCCGGTCGCGGGCTCGCGCCAGACGTGATCCTCTCGAGCACCGCGGTGCGGGCGCTGACGACGGCCGAGCTTCTGGCCGACCCGCTGGGGTTCGACACCGGGCGGATCATCGCCGACGCGCGGCTCTATGCGACGTCGGCGACCGGACTCCTCGAGGCGATCGCCGAACTCGACGCCGCAGTCGAGACCGCGATGGTCGTCGGACACAACCCGGAGATGACCTCGCTCGCGCAGCGGTTCACCGACGAGATCGGGCACCTGCCCACGTGCGCGGCCCTCGAGTTGCGCTTCGACGCCGACGCGTGGAGCGAGCTCGATGAGGGGCTCGTGCGCGACGTCCACCTCGAGACGCCGCGGTCCTAGCATCCGCCTCGGAGTGCGGTGCCGGCCGGTCGCGAAGAAACACATGAGAATCCCGTCCATACCCGCTGTGGCGGCCGTATGACCCGGATTCTCATGTGTTCTCGGCGTCAGTCGGCGGATGCCGCGAGCATGCGTTCCACGTAGGGCGTCGCCGGGGCGGCGCGGAGTTCGTCGAGCGTGCCGCGCTGGGTCACCCGCCCCGCCTCGAGCACGAGCACGGAATCGGCGAGGGCCGCGGCATCCGCCGGACTGTGGGTGACGAGCACCGTGGCGCCGCCGAACTCGCGCACGTGGGTCGCCAGCTCGGCCCGCATCTCGGCGCGCACCTCGACGTCGAGGGCCGACATGGGCTCGTCGAGGAGCAGCACCTCGGGCTCCGCGGCGAGGGCCCGCGCGAGGGCCACGCGTTGCGCCTGCCCGCCCGACAGCTCGGCCGGGAACCGGCCGGCGAGCGGGGCGAGCCCGTAGCGGTCGAGCCACGGCTCCGCGGCGGCGCGAGCCGCGGCGCGCGAGCCGCCCCGCATGCGCGCGGCGAAGGCGACGTTGTCGCGCACGTCCAGGTGCGGGAACAGCACGTAGTCCTGGAAGACGACGCCGATGCGCCGCGCTTCGGGCGGCTCGGCGTCGACCGTCCGGTCTCCGATCGACACGTGGCCGGACTCGAGCGGCACGAGTCCGGCGATGGCCGAGAGCACGGTCGACTTGCCGGATCCGTTCGGTCCGATGACGGCGAGCGGATGCCCCGGCGCCACGTCGAACGCGGCCGCGATCACCTGGTCGCCGCGCGCGACGCGCACGTCGGCGTGGAGGGCGGGCCGCGGCATGTTCGATGCCCGGGTCACGCCCGCACCCCCGGCAACCACCGATCGCGGAGGCCGAGGAGCACCGCGATCGACACTGCGAGGAGCAGCAGCGCGAGCGCGATCGCCTCGTCGGGGTCCGACTGCATGGCCAGGTAGCTCGCGATCGGCAGCGTGCGGGTCACGCCCGGCAGCGATCCCGCGAACGTGATCGTGGCGCCGAACTCCCCGAGCGCGCGGCTGAAGCAGAGCACGGCGCCCGCCGCCACGCCGGGCGCGACGAGCGGCAGCGTCACATGCCGGAACACCTGCCAGCGCGAGGCTCCCAGCGTCGAGGCCGCGAGCTCGGTGCGCCGATCCGTCGAGCGCAGCGCGCCCTCGACGGCGAAGACGAGGAACGGCAGCGCCACGAAGACCTGCGCGATGACGACCGCGCCGGTCGTGAACGGCACGGTGATGCCGAACCAGGTCTCGAGGGCGCCACCGACGACGCCCCTCCGGCCGAGGAACTGCAGGAGCGCGATGCCGCCGACCACGGGCGGCAGCACGAGCGGCACCGTGACCGCCGCCCGAAGGAACCGCCTCGGCAGGGTCGGCCAGCCGCTCGCCCGGGCGAGGACGGCCGCGAGCGGGACGCCCAGCACGAGGCACAGCGCCGTCGCGGTGAGCGCCGTGACGAAGGAGAGCACGAGCGCCTGCAGCACGGATTCGCGGGCGAGGAGCTCGGGCAGTTCCGCCCACGGGGCCCGCAGCACGAGCGAGACGAGCGGCAGCACCAGCAGCGCGAGCGCCACGACGGCAAGGGCGGCGATCGGCCACGCGAGACGGCCGCTCGCGCGCCGGAGCGGGCGTCGGGCCGGGCGACGCTCGTGGCGCTCCGGGTGCCGGGTCGAGGTCGTCACGGTGCGCCGAATCCGGCGGCGTCGAGCGCGGTGCGCCCGTCGGCGCTCGACACGAACGCGACGAACGCGGCGGCGGTGTCGGGGCTCGCGGCATCCGTCGTCACCGCGATCGGGTAGCGATTGACGACGGATGCCGCGCCCGGCACGCCGATGCCCTCGACCGCGTCGCCCGCGGCGATCACGTCGGTGCGGTACACGATGGCGGCATCCACCTCGCCGAGCATCACCTTGGTGATCACGCTCGTCACGTCGGCCTCGAGCGTGTCGGGAGCCGCGGTGACGCCCACCTGCCCGAGCAGGTCGGCGGTTGCGGCACCGCACGGCACCGAGGCGTCGCAGAGGGCGACCCCGAGCTCGGCCCTGGCGAGGTCGTCGACACCCGACACCTCTGCGGGATTGCCCGCCGGAACGACGAGTTCGAGCGTGTTCGTCGCGAACACCTCGGGCGAGTCGGCGAGCCCGGCGTCGACGACCGCCTGCATGGGGGCCTCGGCGGCCGAGGCGAACACGTCGGCCGGTGCGCCGGCCACGATCTGCTGGGCCAGCGCGCCGCTTCCGCCCGAGCTCAGCACGACGTCGGCACCCGGATGCCTCGTCTCGAACTCCTCGGCGAGGGTCTCGAACACGTGCGTGAGCGAGGCGGCGGCGAAGACGGTGACGGTCACCGGGGCGGCATCCGTCGACCCTGCCTCAGGGGCATCGGTGGCGGCGCACCCGGTCAGTGTCGCAGCGAGCGCGAGGATCGACGCACGGGCCGCCCATCGCCTCACGGCTGCGCCCCCGGCGGCAGCTCGATCGACACCGTGGTGGCCTTCGCGCTCGCGGCGGCCAGCATGCCGGGCTCGAGGCCGAGCTCGTCGGCCGCCTCCGCGCTCATGAGCGAGACGATCCGGAACGGGCCGGCCTGCAGGTCGACCTGGGCCATGACGCCGTCGCGTCGCACGCGCGTGACGAGACCGACGAAGCGGTTCCGCGCCGACGCCCGGGCGAGGGGGAACGCTTCGGCGAGCGCTCCGCCCGATGCGAGTTCCTCCACCAGCGGCACGAGGTCGGTGCCCTCGACGACCAGCATGCCGTTGACGCCGCGCGTGGTGGCGAGGCGGCCCTGGTCGGCCCAACGTCGAACGGTGTCGTCGCTCACGCCGAGCAGTGCCGCGGCCTCGCTGATGCGGAACTGGGTCATGCTCTGCTCCGCAGATTCGTTCGCATGTATCGATCCTATCCGCGAATGCGGTGCGTGGGTCATCCGGCCTCCATGCACGGCTTGCCGAGGAACGGGAGGGGGTGCATGCTGGCGCAAGGGGACCGACGTGGACGCCAGCGAAGACCGCATCGGCACGCTTCAGCGCCTGGCATACGGCGCCGACGCGACCGACGCCGAGCGCGCGCGGGCGGCCGCCGAACTTGCGGAGCTCGCCACCGGCCCCGTGGAGCAGGACCCGCCTCGCCGCGAGCCCGATGACGGGGCATCCGCACCGGTGACCACGAACACAGGAGGCCGTGGGCGACTCGCCCGCTGGGCCATCGGCGCTGGTGGAGTCGGCCTCGTGCTCGGTGCCGCGCTCGGTTGGGTCGCCGGGCAGCGGATCCCCACCGAGTCCGCCCTGCCGGCGCCGTCGGCCCGGACGGAGGCTGCAGGCCCCGGAACACCGCTCGAGGACACCGGCCTGCTCGCGGTGTTCGACCGGCTGCCGCCGGCTGCGGCGTCGGCGCAGGTCGCGGGCGTCGTCGGGATCGTCGACCCCGCCTCGATACGGCTGCTCGCGACCCGGGTGGACGGGCCGGCGGCCTACCTGGCGCGGACCCTCGATGGTGCGGACGTGTGCCTCGTGCTCGTGATGGCCGACGCTCCCACGCGCAGCGAGTGCACGGTGGACGGGCGCTTCCCGGCCGAGGGGCTGAGCATCCTCTACGGGGCGCAGGCGTACGGACTCTCGGCGGCGCTGCTCGACCCCACCGGAACGGTTTCGCTCGGCCCGGTCACGTTCTGACCCCGCATCCGTTGCCCGCTCCGCCGGCTGTCGCGATACTGGCCCGATGGGGATGATGCGAGGCATGGCGGTGGGTGCGGCGATCGCTGCGGCGGTGACAGGGATGGTCGTCCTGCTTCGGAGGACGTCGTTGCGCTGGGGCGCGGGCGACGACGAGGTGGGCATTACGATGCCGGGGGATCACCTGCTCCCCCGGCCCGACCTGCAGGCCACGCGGGCGATCTCCATCGACGCGACGCCGGCAGAGGTCTGGCCGTGGATCGCCCAGCTCGGGCAGAACCGCGGCGGCTTCTACAGCTACGACTGGCTGGAGAACCTGCTCGGGGTGGACATCCGCTCGGCCGACCGCATCCGCCCCGAACTCCACGTGCACGCCGTCGGTGACGTCGTCAATCTCGCTCCCGAGGTGGCCCTGTCGGTCGCGGCGCTCGAGGAGGATCGGCATCTCGTGCTCCGCGGGGCGGTGGCGCTCGACGGTACGGGCTCAGGCGCGCCGTACGACTTCACGTGGGCGTTCGTGCTCATGCCGCGCCCCGACGGGTCCACCCGTCTCGTCGTCAGGGAGCGGTACGCGTACCTCACGGGCTGGGCCGCCGCGATGGTCGAGCCGGTCGAGATGGTGAGCTTCCTGATGACCGAGCGGATGCTCCGCGGCATCCGTGATCGCGCCGAGCGCACGGCATCGCAGCCGAGGACCTGACCTCGACCCCATCGCCGCCTGCGAGAATCGAGGAATGGACGACATGATCGATCCCGCATCACCGCGGTACGCACGCCAGCGCGTGCTGCCCGGCTTCGGGGCTGCGGGCCAACGCCGGCTCGCCGACGCCCACGTCGTGGTGCTCGGCGCCGGCGGGCTCGGCAGCGCGGTCGTGCCGGTGCTGGTGGCCGCGGGCGTCGGTCGCCTGACCATCGTCGACGACGACACCGTAGACGTCACGAACCTGCATCGTCAGCTGCTGCACGCGCCCGCAGACGTCGGTCGCACCAAGGTCGAGTCGGCGACGGATGCCGCGGCCGCCCTGTCGCCCGAGACGGACGTGCGGCCCGTGCCGTACCGGTTCACCGCCGAGAACGCCGACGAACTGCTCGCCGACGCCGACCTCGTGATCGACGGCACCGACGACCTGCCCACCCTGTACGTCGCCGACGATGCGGCCGCCCGCGCCGGCATTCCGCTCGTGTGGGGCTCGGCTGCGCGATTCTCGGGACAGGTCGGCGTCTCGTGGGAGGAACGCGGCATCTCGTACCGCGACCTCTTCCCCGAACCGCCCGCCGACGGCGGTCTCAGCTGCGAGGTCGACGGCATCCTGCCGACGGTCTGCACGGTGACGGGCGGCATGATGGCCGGCGAGGCGCTGAAGCTCCTCACGGGCATCGGCGAACCGCTCATCGGGCGCGCGCTCGTCTACGACGCGCTCAGCGGGCGCACGCGGGAGATCCGGTACCAGCGAGCGGGTTCGGCCCCCGTCCGGATCGCGGCCTCGCCGCCTCGACCGACGGCGGGGGCGGTGGCGGCGGTGGAGGCGCCCGCGCTCGCCGACGAACTCGCGTCCGCCGCGCCGCCGATCCTCCTCGACGTACGCGAGACCTGGGAGGCCGAGATCGCCGCCCTGCCCGGCTCGGTGCTCATCCCGCTCGGGGAGCTCGGCGATCGCGCCGGTGAACTCGACCCCGAGGCATCCGTCGTCGTCTACTGCCACCTCGGCGTGCGGTCGCAGCGCGCGGCCGAGCAGCTCGCGAGCACCGGGTTCGCCGACGTGCGCAATCTCGCAGGCGGCATCGACGCCTGGTCGCGCACCGTCGACCCGGCGATGGCGAGGTACTGATGGGGGAGCGCGTTCCGGTCGACGAGCACGCCGCCTTCGTACGGTCGCTGCTCGCCGGGCTCGGCGCCCGGCCCACCGAGCGGGTCGCGCTCGCCGATGCGCTCGGTCGCATCACCGCCTCGCCGGTCGAGTCGCCCATCGCGCTGCCGCCCTTCCGGAACTCGCAGATGGACGGGTTCGCCGTGCGCTCCGTCGACGTGGCGGATGCCCCGGCGAGCCTGCCCGTCGTCGGCGAGGTCGCCGCGGCGCCGGGGGCGCCCGCCCCGCTGTCGCCGCGCACGGCGGTGCGAATCATGACCGGAGCAGCCGTACCCGAGGGCGCGGACGCGGTGGTGCCCGTCGAGGACACGGAGCCCGTCGGCGGCGACGTGGATGCCGTGCTCGTGCTGCATCCAACAGCAGCCGGCGAGTACGTGCGCGAGGCCGGGTCCGACCTCGCGGCCGGTGACGACGTGCTGCCCGCCGGACTCCGTCTCGCGTCGCGGCACCTCGCGGCGGCCGCGGCATCCGGGCTCACGGAGCTGCTCGTGCGCGAGCGCGTACGGGTCGCCGTGGTGAGCACGGGGAGCGAACTCGTGCCGCCCGGCGCGCCGCTCGGGCCTGGCGAGATCCCCGACGCGAACGGCGTCGCGCTCGCCGCCGCCGTGCGCGCGGCCGGTGCGGTCGTCGTGCACGAGGGGCGGGTGCGCGACGACGTCGACCGGCTGCGGGGCGAGTTCGACGCGGCGCTCGAGGCCGGCGCCGAGCTCGTGCTCACGAGCGGCGGGGTGTCGAAGGGTGCGTACGAGGTCGTGCGTGAGCTCCTCGAACCAGCCGGCGGCTGGGTCGGCAGCGTCGCGATGCAGCCGGGCGGTCCGCAGGCCACGGGCGCGTACCGCGGCATGCCCGTGATCGGGTTCCCGGGCAATCCCGTGAGCGCGCAGCTCTCGTTCGAGCTGTTCGTCGCTCCCACGCTGCGCGCCATCGCGGGCCTGCCGCGCGCCGCGACGGAGCGGCTCGAGCTCGCCGAACCGCTCGTCTCGGTGCCGGGCCGGAGGCAGTTCCTGCGAGGACGTCGCGGCGACGACGGACGGGCCGTCGTGGTCGGTGGACCAGGATCGCACCTCGTCGCGGCGCTCGCGGCATCCGACCTGCTCATCGTCGTGCCCGAGGACGTCACGGAGCTCGACGCCGGCGCCCTGGTCGATACCGTGGTCTTATGACGTCGCTCACCCATCTCGATGACGACGGCCGTGCGCGCATGGTCGACGTCGGCGCGAAGCCGGTCACGAGGCGCGTGGCGATCGCCGAGGGCCGGCTCGAGACGACCTCCGAAGTCGTCGCGCTCGTGCGCAGCGACGGGCTGAAGAAGGCCGACGTACTGCCGACCGCTCGCATCGCCGGCATCTCGGGGGCGAAGCGCACGAGCGAGCTGATCCCGCTCGCGCACATCGTGCCGCTCGACGCGGTGTCGATCGACTTCGGCTTCGAGGAGGCGGCCGTGACGATCCGGGCGACCGCCTCGACGACGGCACGCACCGGCATCGAGATGGAGGCGCTCACGGCGGTCGCGATCGCCGGACTCACGTTGCACGACATGGTGAAGGCCGTCGACCCGGCCGCCAGGCTCGGCGACATCCACCTCGTCGAGAAGCGCGGCGGCAAACGGGGGGTCTGGCGAGCGGATGCCCCGGCCGAGCCTGCGCCCGCTGCTGCGACCGATGCCCAGCCGGCCGGTGCCTCGCCCACGGTCGCGTCACGCTCCGGGCTCGTGCTCGTGGTCTCGACGCGCGCGGCGGCGGGCGCCGCCGAGGATACGACCGGACCTGTCATCGCGGACTGGCTGCGCCGGCGCGGCTTCGAGACCGCCGACCCCGTCGTCGTCGCCGATGCCGATGTCGCCGACGCGGTACGTCGGGCGGTCGCCGCTACCCCGGCGGTGCTCATCACGACCGGGGGCACCGGGGCGAGTCCCACGGACCTGACGCCCGAGGCGACGCTCGCCGTGCTCGATCAGGAGCTGCCGGGCGTGGCTGAGGCGATCCGAGCGGCCGGACGCGCCGTCACGCCGACGGCCGCGCTGAGCCGGGCGCGGGCCGGGATCGCCGGTCGCACCGTGGTGGTGAACCTGCCCGGGTCGCGCGGCGGCGTCCGCGACGGACTCGCGGTGCTCGATGACCTGCTTCCGCACCTCATCGACCAACTCGCGGGCGGAGACCATGCGCCCCGCACCGCACACTCGGAGGTTCCGGATGCCTGAGCCAGACGTCTTCGCGCTCGTCACCATTGAGCCGCTCGACCGCGTGGCGATCGAGTCGTTCGTCACCACTCGGCAGGACGGTGCGGTCGTGTCGTTCGAGGGCGTGATCCGCGATCACGATCGGGACCAGTCGGTCACCGCGCTCGACTACGAGGCGCACCCCGAGGCGCAACGGTTCCTCCGCGAGACCTGCGTCGAGGTCGCCCGAGAGACCGGGCTCCGCGTCGGAGCCGCGCATCGCGTGGGGGCGCTCGGAATCGGCGACGTCGCGCTCGTGGCCTGCGTCGCAGCCCCGCACCGCGCGGAGGCGTTCGCCGCGTGCGCGCTGCTCGTCGATCGCATCAAGGAGCGGACGCCGATCTGGAAGCGTCAGTACCTCGAGGGCGGTGCCACGGAGTGGGTCAACCTCTGACCTGATCGGGCCCGGCCCGGCCCGGCCCGGCCCGGCCCGGCGACCCTCGCGCCGAACCCGCTTCTCGCGCTTGCACCGGCCATCCACAATCGCGACCGACAGTTTCCTTCCCGAACCCGGTCCACTTCGGTACTTCGGCACTTCGGCACCCCGGTACTTCGGTACCTCGGGACTTCGGTACTTCGGGACTTAGGTACTTCGGCACTTCGGTACTTCGGCACTCGGGCACCTCAGGACTTCGGGATTTCGGGACTTCGGGACTTCGATACTGCGGTACTTCGGCACTCGGGCACCTCGGTACTTCGGCACTCGGGCACCTCGCCACGCCGGCACCTCTGTACCTCGCCACGCCGGCACCTCGGTACCTCGGCACTCGGGCACCTCAGGACTTCGGCACTCGGACACCTCGCCACGCCGGCACTTGGGGACTTCGGTACTTCGGCTCTCGGGTGCTTCGGCACCGCGATCGCGGGAGGGAATGTCCTTCGGATTGCGAGCGTCGACGCCCGGCCGACGAGGGGGAAGCGGCGCGGCGTGCGCGTCAGCCGCCGGCGAAGGGCGGCAGCACGTCCACGCTTCCGCCGAGCCGAGCGGCCGGGTCACGCTGCACCACGCCGTCGACGAGAAACGAGCCGTTCGCCACGACTCGGGCCATGGCGGCTCCGTAGCGGTCGACCAGCAGGTCGCGAAGCTCCCCGACGGTGCCGCCCACGGCCTCGGGCGCGAACGATTCCTCCTCGACGCCGGCAGCCTCGGCCGCGGCGGCGAAGTACCGGACGGTCACCGACGTCATCTCAGCCACCGATCCCGCCCATCGAGCGAACGGGGCGCACGAAGTCCTCGCCATCGATGCCGTGCCCCGCCTTCTTGCCCCACATGGCAGCCCGCCAGCGGTCGGCGATCTCGGCGTCGTCGGCACCGCCGCGCAGCAGTCCCCGCAGGTCGGTCTCGTCGTCGCCGAACAGGCACGCCCGCACCGAACCCTCGGCCGTGAGACGCGTGCGGTCGCAGGCGCCGCAGAACGAGCGCGTCACCGACGCGATGATGCCGACGGTCGCCGGTCCGCCGTCGACGAGCCACTCCTCGGCAGGGGCCGACGGATCCTCCCGGCCGACCGGCTCCAGCGCGAAGCGCTCACCGAGCACGCGCAGCAGTTCCTCGGCGTCGACCATGTTCTCGCGCACCCAGGTCTCGTCGGCGTCGAGCGGCATCTGCTCGATGAAGCGAAGGCGGCACTCGTGCTCGACCGCCCAAGCGAGCAGCGCGGGCGCATCGTGCAGCGTCTCGCGCATTGCGACGGCGTTGATCTTCAGCGGACCGAGGCCGGCACGGCGGGCGGCGGCGATGCCGGCGAGCACCCGTGGGAGCCGGTCGCGGCGGGTGAGCCGGGCGAAGTGCTCGCGGTCGAGCGTGTCGAGCGAGACGTTCACGCGGGTCAGGCCCGCCGCCACGAGGGCATCGGCCTTCGCGTCGAGACCGATGCCGTTGGTCGTCATCGCCAGCGGAGTGCCGGGAGCGGTCGCGGCGCTCAGTGCGATGATCTCGACGAGGTCCGCGCGCGTAAGCGGCTCGCCACCCGTGAACCGCACCTCGCGAACGCCCAGGTCGTTGACGGCGATGCCGACCAGCCGGGCGATCTCGGCGGCGGAGAGCAGTTCGTCGCGCGGAACGAGCGGCAGCCCCTCGGCCGGCATGCAGTACGTGCACCGCAACGAGCAGGCGGTCGTGATCGACACCCGCAGGTCGCGGGCGACCCGACCGAAGCGGTCGACCAGCCCCGGCACGTCGGGGCGACCGTCGATCGACGGCGCCGCCATCGGCGACCGCCGGACCGTCGGCATCCCGAGCGCGAGCGTCGTCATCCCTCCACCCTAAGCGCCAGGTGCGGGCACTGGTCCTGCGTTTCCACCAGTCGGAGTCGTGCCGTCGCCGTCAGCGGCGCACCTTCGTGCGCTGGCGCTGCTCGGGCGGTGCCATCGGCTCCCAGCCACGACGTGCGGGCTGCGACGCACGGCCCCCGTCTCGCGACCGATAGACGATGTACGGACGGAAGAGGTAGCCGAGCGGGGCCGAGAACACGTGCACGAGCCGAGTGAACGGCCACAGGGCGAACAGTGCGGTCGCCGTGATGACGTGCAGCTGGAACGCGAGCGGCACGTCCACCATGAGTTCGGGCTGCGGCTGGAAGAGGATGAGGCTCCGGGTCCAGGGACCCACCGTGCCCCGGTACTCGTAGCCCGCGCCGAAGACCTGGTACAGCACGGTCGCCGCGGTGCCGAACGCGATCGTCAGTCCGAGGCACACGTACATCGTCTTGTCCATGCGGGTCGTCGCGAGGAAGACCGGCCCCGTGGTGCGCCGCCGATAGATGAGGATCACGAGCCCCACGATCGTCAGCACGGCCGCCGCCGTGCCCAGCACGGTCGCGGCGATGTGGTAGATCTCGTGCGTCACCCCGATCGCCTCGAGCCATTCGGCCGGAATCAGCAGGCCGCCCGCGTGCCCGATGAGCACGAACAGGATCCCGAGGTGGAACGCCGGCGACCCGATGCGCAGCAGCCGGTTCTCGTAGACCTGGCTCGACCGCGTCGTCCAGCCGAACTGGTCGTAGCGGTACCGCCAGATGTGGCCGACGATGAACACCGCCGCCGCGGCATACGGGAACGCCACCCAGAGGAGGATGTCGAGCGGTGTCATCAGCGGACCTCCTGTGCGGCGCGACCGACCGGGATGAACGGCGGCAGTTCGACCGGGCCGCCGATGCCGACGGACTCCGACGGCGGACCCTCGTTGATGAGGCGCAGGTACCGCTCGCGCGTGCGCTCGTCGATCTCGGCGAGCGACATCCCCACCGCCTCGATGAGCCGCGCATACGGGCTTCCCACCGCGACGAGCGCCGCCCGCAGCACCTCGATGCCCTCACGGTGGGAGGCGAGCAGCCGGTCGGCGATCGGCGACCCGCTGCGCGCCGCGAACTCGAGCACGGCCGGCAGGTAGTCGGGCAGCTCGTCGGCGTCGAACTCCCAGCCCGCCGCACGATACGCCTCGTGGAAGGCGACGAGCGCCGCGCCCCGCCGTCGCGTGTCGCCCGCCGCGTAGTAGCTGAGGTACATGCAGCACTTGCGCTTGAGGTCGAACGTCGCGACGTAGCGGCGCTCGCGCTCGGCGACCTCGAGCGGCTCGAGGGCGTCGAGGAACTCCACGATCGCGTCGCGCACCGGGGCCGGCAGCGCCGACAGCTCGGCGCGGAGCATCCGGAGCCGAGCATCGAACGCCTCGTCGGGATAGTCGAGCAGCAGCGAGACCGCCATCTGCGTCGTCGCGCGCTCGGCCGGCGACATCCGCACCGACCGCACCGGCTCGGGCGCCTGCCGCACGCGGATCTGCGGGGTCCGGATGCCGCTCACGGTGTCGACCCTGAGGAACCGGACGCCGGATTCTCCGGATCCGACGACTTCGGCGGGAACAGCCCCTCCGGCGGATCCCCGAGCCCGTCCCAGTTGAGCAGGTTCACCCGGCCGGGCGTCGAGGGGCGATCGGCCGTCTGCCGCTTCTGGAGCGCGTGGAACGTCTCGACCGCCACAGGCACCGCGGGTCCGCTCGACGTTCCGAACGGCCCGGCGCCCCCCATTCCCGGCCCGCCCTCGAAGTCGAGCGAGCACGCGAGCTCCTCGAGCGCCTCGGCCTGCTCGACGTGCGCGGTCGGGATCACGTACCGGTCCTCGTACTTCGCGATCGCGAGCAGCCGGTACATCTCCTGCACCTCCGCACCGGTCATGCCGACGGATGCCGCGATCGCCTCGTTCGGCTCGTCACCCAGGTTGAGGTCGCGCATGTACGAGCGCATCGCCGCGAGCTTGCGGAGCGTCGCCTGCACCGGCTGCACGTCCCCCGCCGTGAAGAGCCCCGCGAGGTACTCGATCGGGATGCGCAGCTTGTCGATCGCCGCGAACAGGTTGCGAGCGTCCTCGCCGTCGGCGCCCGAGTCGGCGACGACGTCGACCACGGGGGAGAGCGGCGGGATGTACCAGACCATCGGCATCGTGCGGTACTCGGGATGCAGCGGCAGCGCGACCCTGTACTGCTGGATGAGCTTCCAGATCGGGCTGCGCTGGGCCGCGTCGATCCAGTCCTCGGGGATCCCCTCGGCGCGAGCGGCCGCGATCACGGCGGGGTCGTGCGGGTCGAGGAACACGGCACGCTGCGACTCGAGGAGCTCGTGCTCGTCCTCCACGGATGCCGCGGCCGCGACCTTGTCGGCGTCGTACAGCACGAGACCCAGGTACCGCAGGCGCCCCACGCACGTCTCGGAGCACACCGTGGGCAGGCCGACCTCGATGCGCGGGTAGCAGAGCGTGCACTTCTCGGCCTTGCCGGTCTTGTGGTTGAAGTAGACCTTCTTGTAGGGGCACCCGGTCACGCACATGCGCCAGCCGCGGCAGCGGTCCTGATCGACGAGCACGATGCCGTCCTCGACGCGCTTGTACATCGCGCCCGACGGACACGAGGCCACGCACGACGGATTCAGGCAGTGCTCGCAGATGCGCGGCAGGTAGAACATGAACGTCTGCTCGAACTCCATGGCGACGTGCTCGCTCATGTGCTGGAGGATCGGGTCGTCGACCGCGGTCGCGGTCGACCCGCCGAGGTTGTCGTCCCAGTTCGCCGACCACGAGATGTTCATGTCATCGCCCGTGATGAGGCTCTTCGGCCGCGCGACGGGGGTGTGATCGCCCGCGGGCGCGTTGAGCAGCATGTCGTACTCGTACGTCCACGGCTCGTAGTAGTCGCTGATCTCGGGGAGCTTCGGATTCGAGAAGATCTTCGAGAGCTTCGACAGCCTGCCGCCGGCGCGGAGCTTCAAGCGCCCGCGGCGGTTCAGCTCCCAGCCTCCCTGCCACTCGTCCTGGTCCTCATAGCCGCGCGGATAGCCGATGCCCGGCCGGGTCTCGACGTTGTTGAACCACACGTACTCGACACCGGTGCGGTTCGTCCACGCCTGCTTGCAGGTGACGCTGCACGTGTGGCATCCGATGCACTTGTCGAGGTTCATCACCATCGACATCTGCGCCATGACCTTCATCAGACTGCGCCCTTCATCAGTACTCGACCTCCTGGCTGCGGCGGCGGATGACGGTGACCTCGTCGCGCTGGTTGCCCGTCGGGCCGAGGTAGTTGAACGCCCACGAGAGCTGCGCGTAGCCGCCGATGAGGTGACTCGGCTTCAGCAGGATGCGGGTGAGCGAGTTGTGGATGCCGCCACGCATCCCGCTCGTCTCGGTGCGCGGCACGTCGACCGTGCGATCCTTCGCGTGGTACATGTACACCGTGCCCTCAGGCATGCGGTGCGACACGATCGCGCGGGCGACGACGACGCCGTTGCGGTTGTAGGACTCGATCCACTCGTTGTCGCGGACGCCGATCTTCGTGGCGTCCTGCGGACTCATCCAGATCGTCGGCCCGCCTCGCGAGAGCGAGAGCATGAAGAGGTTGTCCTGGTACTCCGAGTGGATCGACCACTTGGAGTGCGGCGTGAGGTAGCGCACGGCGACCTCCGCGTGGCCGGCGGAGTTCGGAGCGCCGCTCGGGGCGGTCGACCCGACCTCGGGGGAGTCGTCGAACAGCCGGTGCAGGTCGAGCGGCGGGCGGAAGATCGGCAGCTGCTCGCCGAGCTCGCACATCCAGTCGTGGTCGAGGTAGAAGTGCATCCGGCCCGTGAGGGTATGCCACGGCTTCAGGTGCTCGACGTTGATCGAGAACGCCGTGTAGCGGCGCCCGCCGTGCTCGGAACCCGACCACTCGGGCGAGGTCATCACGCTCACCGGCCGCGACTGCACGTCGGCGAACGTGATGCGGGATGCCTCGTGGTCGAGCGCGAGCTGGGCGATCCGCTGCCCGGTCCGCTGCTCGAGCTGGCGGAAGCCCTGCACCGCGAGCCGCCCGTTCGTGGTGCCGGAGAGGGCGAGGATCATCTCGCACACGCGCACGTCGGTGTCGAGCCGGACGGCGCCGGCCGCGGGGCCGGAGGCGACCGTGCCGTTGCGCCGCGCGAGGTCGGCGAGCTCGGGCTCGGGCTGGAACGTGATGCCCTTCGTGACCATGCCGAGCTTCGCGGTGAGGGGGCCGAGCGAGCCGAGTCGCGCGGCGGTCGCGGGGTAGTCGCGCTCGACCACCACGAGCTTCGGCATCGTCACGCCGGGCACGAGCGGGGCGTCCTCGAGGACCGTGCCGTGCGGCGTCGCCATGGCATCAGGGGTGTCGTGCGTGAGGGGCGCGGCGACGAGGTCGCGGCGCACCCCGAGGTGCACTTCGGCGAGCTCGCTGAGCTTCGCGGCGATGGTGTGGAAGATCTCGAAGTCGGTGCGCGTCTGCCACGGCGGCTTGATCGCCGGGTTGAACGCGTGCACGAACGGGTGCATGTCGGTCGACGACAGGTCGTGCTTCTCGTACCAGGTGGCCGCGGGCAGCACGATGTCGGAGAAGAGCGTCGTGCTCGTCATCCGGAAGTCGCTCGTCACGAGGAGGTCGAGCTTGCCGGCGGGCGCCTCGTCGCGCCAGCGCACGTCGCGCGGTCGCCGGCCCGGACCGGACTCCGACGCGAGCACCGCGGCATCCGCACCGAGCAGGTGCTTGAGGAAGTACTCGTTGCCCTTGCCGGAGGAGCCCAGGATGTTCGCGCGCCAGATGTTGATGACGCGCGGGAAGTTCTCGGGCGCGTCGGGGTCTTCTGCCGCGAAGTGCAGCGTGCCGTCGCTCAGGCGGTCGACGACGTACTGCGCCGGTTCGACACCCGCGGCATCCGCCTCGTCGACGAGGTCGAGGGGGTTCCGGTCGAACGTGGGGTAGCTCGGCATCCAGCCGCGCTTCGCCGATTCGACGAGGCAGTCGGCCGTGGTACGGCCCTCGAAGAGGCCCTTCGCGAGCGGCGAGGCGAGCTGGTCGGCGGGCAGGCCGTCGTAGCGCCACTGGTCGGTGGCGAGGTACCAGAACGCGGTGCCGATCATCGCGCGCGGCGGACGCGCCCAGTCGGCGGCGCCCCCGTACTGGTTCGACCCGGTGACGGGGCGCACCTTCTCCTGCCCCACGTAGTGAGCCCAGCCGCCGCCGTTGACGCCCTGGCATCCGGTCATCGTCGTGAGCGCGAGGAACGTGCGGTAGATCGTGTCGGCGTGGAACCAGTGGTTCGTGCCCGCGCCCATGATGATCATCGAGCGACCGCCCGAGCGTTCGGCGTTGTCGGCGAACTCCCGGCCGATGCGCTCGGCCTTGGCCGCCGGCACCGACGTGATCTCCTCCTGCCACGCCGGCGTGCCGGGCGAGCTCGCGTCGTCGTAGCCGGTCGGCCACTCCCCCGGCAGGCCCTCGCGACCGACGCCGTACTGGGCGAGCAGCAGGTCGAACACCGTCGTCACCGTGCGTCCGGCGACCTGCGCGACGGGCACGCCGCGGCGCACCGTGCCCGCGCCGCCCTCGTGCTCGGCGCCCGGAACCGGGGCCACGTCGAACCTCGGCAGGTCGACGGCGACGGATGCCCCGCGCCAGACCTCGCCGTCGGCGACCGAGAGCAGCGGGTCGACGCCGCCGAGATCGAGGTTCCACTCGCCCGGGTGCTCGGTGTCGAAGCGATGGCCGAGCGAGCCGTTGGGCACGACGGGTTCGCTGTCCACGTTGAGGAGCACGGTCTTGAACGCCGCGTTGGCGACCCGCGCGCCGAAACCGCCGAGGTCGGCGGCGGTGACGAACTTGCCCGGCACCCACGCATCGCCGCGCTGTTCGAGCGAGATGAGGTACGGGGCATCCGAGAACCGCTTCAGGTAGTCGACGAAGCGCTCGGTGCGACGGTCGACGAGGAACTCCTTGAGGATGACGTGCCCCATGGCCATGGCCAGGGCGCCGTCGGTGCCGGGGTGCGGGG
This sequence comes from Agromyces sp. NSFZ, assembly GCF_056156205.1. Classification (NCBI taxonomy): domain Bacteria; kingdom Bacillati; phylum Actinomycetota; class Actinomycetes; order Micrococcales; family Microbacteriaceae; genus Agromyces; species Agromyces sp. NSFZ. The sequence goes on along the minus strand of NZ_CM149585.1, from coordinate 3,796,089 downwards.
CGAGCCACTCGTCGGCGAACTTCGTGTTGTCGGCGTAGTCGGGCGAGACCGTCACGACCTTCTGGCCGCGGTACCTGGCCTCGGTCATGAAGTGCGCGTCGGGCGTGCGGGTCACGGGCACGTTCGAGCCCCACATCATGAGGTACGACGCGTTCCACCAGTCGGCCGACTCCGGCACGTCGGTCTGGTCGCCGAACACCTGGGGGCTCGCGACCGGCAGGTCGGCGTACCAGTCGTAGAACGACAGCATGGTGCCGCCGATGAGGTTGATGAAGCGGGCACCGACGCCGTGCGAGACCATCGACATGGCCGGGATCGGCGAGAAGCCCGCGATGCGGTCGGGCCCGTACTGCTTGATCGTGTGCACGTGGGCGGCCGCGACGATCTCGGATGCCTCGTCCCAGGTGGTGCGCACGAGCCCGCCCTTGCCGCGGGCCGCCTTGTAGCGGCGGGAGGTCTCGGGGTTCGACGTGATCTCCGCCCAGGCCAGCACCGGGTCCCCCAGCCGCGACCTCGCCTCGCGATAGGCCGCGGCGAGCGTGTCGCGGATGTAGGGGTAGCGCACGCGGGTGGGGGAGTACGTGTACCAGCTGAAGGCGGCGCCGCGGGGGCATCCGCGAGGCTCGTACTCGGGCGAGTCTGGACCGACGCTCGGGTAGTCGGTCTGCTGGGTCTCCCACGTGATGATGCCGTCCTTGACGTACACCTTCCAGGAGCAGGACCCCGTGCAGTTCACGCCGTGCGTCGAGCGCACGACCTTGTCGTGCGACCAGCGGTCGCGGTAGAACGAGTCGCCCTGTCGTCCGCCCTCGAGGAAGACCGAGCGCTGGTCCTCGGAGAACTCGCCGGGCCTGAGGAACCGGCCCATGCTCAGCAGTGCCGAGGCGAGCGGTCCGTCGGTCGCCGGCTCGGTCGAGGTGCTGGGCGCTTGGCTCACGGATGCCTCCTCAGAACGGGCGGCGAGGATCACCGTGGAGCTCGGCGATGCTGCCGCAGTTCCTGCCCATTATGCGCCGCGGGCGTGCACAGCGGAACGAACCCGCCGGGAACCGTCGATCCACCGGAGGAAACCCGCGACGGTGCTGGCGCAGCACGCGGCTCGCGGATATCGTCGGCTCCAGGCAACCCGGCGGGAAGGGTCTCCGCCGAGCGAGGGGGCACCATGACGTCGACGTCGACGCAACCGGAACCGCAACCGCCGACGCACCCGGAGGACACCCGGCTGCGCGGCCAGCTCGGCCAGATCCTGCTGGCGACCTTCGCGTCGACGATGGGCTTCTGGGCGTGGATGGTGATCGCGCCCCTGCAAAAGACCTATGCGACCGAGATGGGGCTCGACGAGGGGCAGATCTCGCTCATGCTCGCCATGCCGGTGCTGGTCGGCGCGCTCGGCCGCATCGTCACCGGCGCCCTCACCGACCGGTTCGGCGGACGGAGGATGTTCACCTTCGTGCTGCTCGGCGCCGTGCCGCCCGTGCTGCTCGTGGCCCTTGCCGGCGTGCTGAAGAGCTTCCCCTTGCTGCTTGTGGCCGGCTTCGTCCTCGGTGTCGCCGGCACGATCTTCGCCGTCGGCGTGCCGTTCTCGAGCGCCTGGTACGAGGCCAAGCGCCGAGGGTTCGCGACGGGCGTGTTCGGCATGGGGATGATCGGCACCGCGGTCTCGGCGTTCTTCACGCCCCGCCTCGCCGAGAGCATCGGCTACCTGCCGACGCACCTGCTCATCGCGGCGATCATCGTGGCGACCGCCGTCGTGGTGTGGTTCTTCCTGCGCGACTCGCCCGCCTGGGCGTCGAGCCGGCAGCCGCTCATCCCGAAGGTCATGGGCGCGCTGAAGCTGCGCATCACGTGGGAGATGTCCTTCCTCTACGCGATCGTGTTCGGCGGCTTCGTGGCGTTCTCGACCTTCCTGCCGAAGTACCTCACCACGATCTACCCCGACGAGGTCGACGCGATCGGCGCAGGCACCCGCACCGCGTTGTTCGCCACGGCCGCGGTGATCGCGCGTCCGATCGGCGGCGTGCTCTCCGACCGGTTCGGGCCGAAGATCGTCTCGCTCGTCTCGCTGGCCGGCATCGTCGCGCTCGCCTACGTCGTCGGCCAGCAGCCGCCCGAGGGCATCGTCACCGGCATGACGTTCATCGCGATGGCGGCGGCCATGGGCCTCGGCATGGGCGCGGTCTTCGCGTGGGTCGGCCCGTCGACCCCGAAGGACAAGGTGGGCGCGGTCACGGGCGTCGTCGCCGCGGCGGGCGGACTCGGCGGGTACTTCCCGCCCCTCGTGATGGGCGCCACGTACTCGCCAGAGACGAACTCCTATGCGCTCGGGCTGTGGCTGCTCGTGCTCGTCGGCGCGTTCGCGCTCGTCGTCGCGGGGATGCTGCGCGACGCGCGGCCGGCGCAGTAGCATCCGGCTCTGCTCCACTTCGGCGCCTTCCGCGCCATCCGAGGTGGCGCATACGCCTGCGAACTGGCGCAGAGGGCGGAGGGACCGCGTCGGGCGTCAGGCCGTCTCGTCGGGCGACCACGCCTCGGCGAGCGCACCGGCTCGCGCCGACAGTTCGGCGAGCGAGCCCTTGCCGGCGCCCACCGCGAGCCCCACGACGAACGTGCTGAGGGGAGCCGCGGGCCGGGCCACCCCGTGCGCGACGTCGCGCGCGAGGTCGAGGACCGCGCCGACGGGAACGGCCGCGGGATCGATGCCGAGCTCGCTCGCGAGGGCGGCGAGCCACCGGTCGAGCGTCTCGGGGGACTGCTGCTGGTCGGTCATGGCGTGTGCTCCTGCCGGTCGGCGCGGGACAGGTCGTCCCACGTGTCGATATCGTGCGTCGTGCCGTGGTCGGCGACGGGGATGAGGTCGACGGATGCCGCGAGCCGGCGCATCGAGGCGCCGTCCACGTCGCCGCCCAGCGTGTCGAACGCACGCGTCAGGGCCTCGTGCGCGTAGATCGCGGCGAGCCACTGCTCGCGCCCCGTGTCGTCGACGAGGCAGACGCCGTCGGATCGCGGGTGCGCGTCGCGGGCCGCGTCGAGGTGGTGCACGGCCGCGGGCGCGTCGGGCATGTCGCAGGCCAGCACGAGCACGTCGGCCGGGCGTGCGTCGATGCGCACCTCGTCGAGGGCGGCGAGTCCGGCGGCGAGGCCGGCCACGGGGCCGCCGAACGGCGGGTCCTCGCGCACCACGAGGCATCCGGCGGCCTCGAGCGTGGCCGGACCGACGACGACGACCTCGCGGCATCCGACCGACCGGGCCGCCTCGATGGCGACGTCGAGCAGTCGCCGGCCGCCCACGACGAGGTCGGGCTTCGATGCGCCGCCGAGACGCGCGGCACGTCCGCCGGCGAGGATGATGGCGTCGAGCTCGCTCATCGGGTGATCGCCACCTCGACGACGTCGCCCGCGACGACCGCGTCGACGTCCTCGGGGACGATCGCGAACCCGTCGGCGAGGGCCAGTCCGCCGACCAGGTGCGATCCCGACCCGCCCCCGGTCGCCGGGCGCACGGCCGGGTTGCCGTCGTCGCCGACGCCGACGGCGATGGGCATGTACTGTCGGCGGCCCGACGGCGAGCGCCAGCCGACCTCGGCCGGCACGCGCCAGGTGGGGCGTCGTACCGCCGTGCGGCCGGCCATGCGCAGGAGCGCCGGGCGCACGAAGGCCTCGAACGAGACCGCGACGGCCACCGGATTGCCGGGCAGGCCGAACACCGGCGTGCCGTCGGGTAGGGATCCGAACGCCTGCGGCTTGCCGGGCTGCATGGCCACGCGCGGGAAGTCGACCGTGCCGAGCTCGTCGAGCACGTGCCGCACGACGTCGTAGGCGCCCACGCTCACGCCGCCCGAGAAGACCACCGCGTCGCACTCGGCGCGCGCGTCGAGCCACTCGCGCAGCTCGGCGGGCTCGTCGGGGAGGCGCAGTGCCTCGCTCACGACGCATCCGGCCTCGGCCACGAGGGCGGCGAGCAGCAGCGAGTTCGAGTCGTGGATGCGCCCGCGGGCGAGCGGCGCGCCCGGTTCGACGAGCTCGCTGCCGGTGGCGACGACCGCCACCCTCGGCACCGCGACCACGGGGAGCTCGGCGAGTCCGGCTGCGGCGGCCGCGGCCACGCGGCGGGCGTCGAGCTCCATGCCCGCGGTGAGCACCGGGTCGCCGGCGCGGAGGTCCTCGCCGCGGAGCCGGATGTGGTGGCCCTGCCGGGGCGCGGCGTGGATCTCGACGCGCCCGGTGCCGGCATCCGTGCGCTCGACGGGCACGACGGCGTCGGCGCCGTCGGGGATGGGCGCGCCCGTCATGATGCGGGCGGCCTGCCCGGGGCCGACGGTCACGTCTCCGGCGGTGCCCGCCGGGAGGTCGGCCACCACGTCGAGCACGACCGGTTCGGCGACCGTCGCGGCCGCGACATCCGCTCGCCGCACGGCGTAACCGTCCATCGCGGAGTTGTCGAAAGAGGGCAGGTCCACGAGGGCGTCGACGTGGCCCGCGAGCGTGCGTCCCGCGGCATCCGCGAGTCGCACGATCTCGACATCGCGGAGGGGGGCGACGGTCGCGAGGATGCGTTCGAGGTGCGCCGACACCGGAACGAGGGGCGCCACGTCGTCGGGCGCCGACTGGAACGCCGACATGGGTTCCACGCTAGTCGCCGACCCGTGACAGCAGGCGCCGACGTCACTAGTGTGTAGCGCGAAGCGCAGCCCGAACGGGAGGAGCCGCGATGTCATTCATCACTCGAGGATTCAGCGGGCGCAGTCGGGAGCGCGACGATCGCCTGCCCCCGGGCCAGACGCTCGTGCACGATTTCCCCGTGCTGTCGGCGGGTCCCACGCCCGATGTCGACACGGCCGACTGGGAGTTCACGATCCGCACCGAATCGGGCGAGCACCGCTGGAACTGGGACGAGTTCATGGCACTCGACATCGAGGACGTGTCGACCGACATCCACTGCGTGACGCACTGGTCGAAGCTCGGCACGAGCTGGCGGGGCGTGTCGCTCGACACGCTGTTCGCCGACGTCGAGACCGAGCAGGAGTACGTCATGGCGCACAGCTATGGGGGTTACACGACGAACGTCCCCCTCGACGAGTTGCTCGACGGCAAGGCATGGGTCGCGTTCGAGTTCGACGGCGAACCGCTGGATCCCGAGCACGGCGGACCCGCACGGCTGCTCGTGCCCGCCCTCTACTTCTGGAAGAGCGCGAAGTGGGTCCGCGGGCTCGAGATGATGGACCAGGACGAACCCGGCTTCTGGGAGCAGAACGGGTACCACCTCCACGGCGATCCGTGGAAGGAGGAGCGGTACTGGTGAACGACGCCGCGGTCGGTTCGGTGGTTTCGCCTGCGACGCGGGCCGTTCCCCGCGCCGGCTGGCACGCCGCCACGGTCGCCGCGACGCGTCGGGAGACTCCGAACGCGACGCGGCTCGAACTCGAGGTCGCCGGGTGGCCCGGCAACGACCCCGGCCAGCACCTCGACGTGCGGCTCACCGCCCCCGACGGGTACACGGCGACCCGGTCGTACTCGATCGCGTCGTCGGGACCGTCGTCGCGGGTCGTGCTCGCGGTCGACAAGCTGCCAGACGGCGAGGTGTCGCCGTTCCTCGTCGACGAGGTGCGCGCCGGCGACATGCTCGAGCTGCACGGGCCCCTCGGGGCGTACTTCGTGTGGCGGCCCGACCCGGAACCGAGCGCCTCGCGCCCGGTGCAGCTCATCGCGGGCGGCTCGGGCGTCGTGCCGCTCTACGCGATCGCCAGGGCGCACGGCGATGCCGGCGATCCCACGCCGTTCCGGCTGCTGTACTCCGTGCGCACGCCCGACGACGTGTACTTCGCCGGCGAGCTGCGCGAGCTCGTCGGCGCATCCGCCCCGTTCCGGCTCGACCTCGTCTACACGCGGCGGACCCCGGCGGAGTGGTCGACGCCGGCAGGCCGCATCACCCGGGAGATGCTGGGGTCGGCGGTGATCCCAGCCGACGAGCGTCCGCTCGTCTACGTCTGCGGTTCCACCGGGTTCGTCGAACGCGTCGCCGATTGGCTCGTCGAGCTCGGCCACGAGGCCCGATCGATCCGCACCGAGCGTTACGGAGGCACGTGATGGAGCACCTCGACGGCAACTCGCTCGCCGGCCCGCTCGCGGAGTTCTTCACGTTCGACGTCACGATGGCCCGGGCACGGTGCGGCGGATGCGGCGAGGTCGCCGAACTCGCCCGGGCGATGGTCTACCCGAGCCGGGCGGGCATGGTCGTTCGGTGCGGCTCGTGCGACGAGGTGCTCGCGACCCTCGTGGAGTCGGATGACCGAGCCTGGATCGGGTTCAGCGGATTGAGCACGATCGAGGTGCGGCGGGAGTCTTCGGGGGCCTGAACCGTCGAGCGTCGCCTGCCTCCGCCGCCCGGAGATGGTCGGGCGTTCGCGGAACGGTTTGCCGATTCCGTCGTGTGAGAACTGCCTCTTGTGGGGCGGAATCGACATGACGAACTCGGAAGTGCTTCGGCACCGGTCGTGAGGCGGGCCCGACATGAGCGAGCCGGACGACATCCCCGGCATCTGGGAGGCTGGAACCATGTGGATCGGCTGGATCGAGTTCGACCTGCTGCTCGGCGACGTGCACTCGTTGAAGGGCAAGCGAGCCGTGCTCCGCCCCATCCTCGCCGAGTTGCGCAGGGCGACCGAGGCATCCGTCGCAGAAGTCGGTGACCAGGACCTGCACCGACGTGCGGCAATCGGCGTCGGCGTGGTCGCATCGGGCGCCGACCGGGTCACCGACGTGCTCGATCGCGCGGAACGGCTCGTGGCCGCCCGGCCCGACGTCACCCTGCTCTCGGCGCGTCGGCGGATGCGGCGCGGCGACGACGACTGAACGCGGTCCCTGAGCCTGTCGAAGGGCCGCGTTCCCTGAGCCTGTCGAAGGGCCGCTAGTCGGCCGCTGCGGCGACGACCGCACCGTCCTTCCACACGCGCCGCACGAGCGGCACACCCGGCCGATATGCCAGGTGCACGTGGCTCGGCGCGTCGAGCAGCACGAGGTCGGCGCGCGCGCCGGGGCGGATCGCTCCGACATCCGTTCGCCGCAGGGCCGCCGCGCCGCCCGCGGTCGCCGCCCACACCGCCTCGGCCGAGGTCATCCCCATGTCGCGCACGGCGACGGCGATGCAGAACGGCATCGAGCTCGTGAAGCTCGAGCCCGGATTGCAGTCGCTCGCGAGCGCGACCGTCACGCCGGCATCGAGGAGCCGCCGGGCATCGGGGTACGGCTGGCGGGTCGAGAACTCGACGCCGGGCAGCAGGGTCGCGACGGTGTCGGATGCCGCGAGCGCCGCGACATCCGCCTCGCCGAGGTAGGTGCAGTGGTCGACGGAGGCCGCGCCGAGCTCGACGGCGAGGCGAACTCCGTCACCCTCACCGAGTTGATTGCCGTGCACTCGGACCCCGAGCCCGGCCGCGGCGCCCGCCTCGAGCACGCGGCGGGACTGCTCGGGCGTGAACGCGCCGCGCTCGCAGAAGGCGTCGATCCATCGAGCGTGCGGCGCGCAGGCGGTGAGCATCTCGCCGACCACGAGGTCGACATAGGCATCGGGGCCGCCGTCGACGCCGGCGTACTCGGCCGGCACCACATGCGCGCCGAGGAATGTGACCTCGTCGGTGACCTCGCGAGCGAGCCGCACGAGCCGTTCCTCGTCGTCGACCGAGAGGCCGTACCCGCTCTTCACCTCGAAGGTCGTCGTGCCCTGCGCGTGCAGCTCGGCGACGAAGCCGGCCAGTCGTGCGCGCAACTCGTCGTCGGAGGCGGACCGGGTCGCCGCGACGGTCGAACGGATGCCGCCGGCTTCATACGACCGCCCCGCCATGCGCGCGGCGAACTCCTCGGCGCGGTCACCACCGAACACGAGGTGGGTGTGCGAGTCGACGAAGCCGGGGATCACGGCTCGCCCGCCGGCATCGACGACCTCGGCATCGACGACCTCGGGGCGGGCATCGGTGCCGGATGCGTCCGACGCCCGACCCACCCACTCGACATGATCGCCGTCGAGGAGCACGGCCGCGTCGCGGATGATGCCGAGCGCACCGCCCTCCCGTCCGGGCCCCGGATCGTTCGTGACGAGCTCGCCGATGTTCGTGATCAGCGTGGCTCGCGGCATCCGTCATCCCTCCGTCATCGGCACGCGCAGCCCACGCTCCCGAGCGACCTCGATGGCGCGCTCGTAACCCGCGTCGACATGACGCATGACGCCCGTGCCGGGATCGTTGACGAGCACGCGCGCGATCTTCTCGGCCGCGAGGTCGGTGCCGTCTGCGACGACGACCTGGCCGGCGTGGATCGAGCGCCCGATTCCCACGCCGCCGCCGTGGTGGATCGACACCCAGGTCGCGCCGGACGCCGTGTTGAGCAGCGCGTTCAGGAGCGGCCAGTCGGCGATCGCGTCGGATCCGTCGGCCATCGCCTCGGTCTCGCGGTACGGCGAAGCCACCGAGCCCGAGTCGAGGTGGTCGCGTCCGATGACGACGGGCGCGCTGAGTTCGCCGGAGGCGACCATCTCGTTGAACTTCAGCCCGGCGAGGTGCCGCTCCTGGTATCCGAGCCAGCAGATGCGCGCGGGCAGCCCCTCGAAGTGCACCTTCTCGCCGGCTTGGGTGATCCAGCGTCGCAGGTGCTCGTTCTCGGGGAAGAGCTCGAGGATCGCACGGTCGGTCGCGGCGATGTCGGCGGGGTCGCCCGAGAGCGCCGCCCATCTGAAGGGTCCCTTGCCCTCGGCGAACAGCGGTCGGATGTACGCGGGCACGAAGCCGGGGAAGGCGAACGCGCGCTCGTGCGCGAGTCCTCCGAGTTCGGCCTCGCGCCGGATCGAGTTGCCGTAGTCGAACACCTCGGCGCCCGCCTCCATGAAGCCCGCCATGGCCTCGACGTGCTCGGCCATGCTCGCCCGGGCCCGCGTGGTGAAGCCTTCGGGGTCGGATGCCGCGAGCTCGTGCCACTCGTCGACCGTCACGCCCTCGGGCAGGTACGACAGCGGGTCGTGCGCGCTCGTCTGGTCGGTGACGATGTCGACGGCGACACCTCGCGCGAGGAGCTCGGGGAACACCGTCGCCGCGTTGCCGACGAGCCCCACGCTGAGCGGACGACGGTCGGCCTTCGCGGCGAGCACCCGCGAGACCGCGTCATCGAGGTCGTGGGTCATCTCGTCGAGGTAGCCGTGGTCGACGCGGCGGGCGAGCCGGGTCTCGTCGACGTCGACGATGAGCACGACGCCCTCGTTCATGGTGACCGCGAGCGGCTGCGCCCCGCCCATGCCACCGCAACCGCCGGTGAGCGTGAGCGTGCCGCGGAGGCTTCCGCCGAAGCGGGCGCGCGCGATGGCCCCGAACGTCTCGTAGGTGCCCTGCAGGATGCCCTGGGTGCCGATGTAGATCCACGAGCCGGCGGTCATCTGCCCGTACATCGTGAGCCCGAGCGCCTCGAGCCGGCGGAACTCGGGCCACGTCGCCCAGTCGCCGACGAGGTTGGAGTTCGCGATGAGCACTCGCGGCGCCCACTCGTGCGTGCGGAACACGCCGACGGGCTTGCCCGACTGCACGAGCAGCGTCTCGTCGGGCTCGAGTCCCTCGAGCGTGCGCACGATCGCGTCGTACGCCTCCCAGTTGCGGGCGGCCTTGCCGGTGCCGCCGTAGACGATGAGCTCCTCGGGGCGCTCGGCCACTTCGGGGTCGAGGTTGTTCATGAGCATGCGCAGCGGAGCCTCGGTCTGCCAGCTCTTCGCGGTCAGCTGCGAGCCGCGGGCGGCGCGCACGCTTCGCCGTGGCTCGGTGCGAGCGGGCGCGGGTGCGGTGGGTGCGTCGGTCATGCCTCGATCACATCGCACGAGGCATCCGGCGACAACGGATGTCGCGGGCGGGGCGTCCGGGATCCCAGACGCTCGCGGATTGAGGAGGCGCGCAGCGCCGTCTCGAAACCTCGTGCCCGAGACGCGCGGGTTTCGAGTCGCGCGGCTTCGTCGGCGCTCCTCAACCAGCGGGGTGCGCTCAGCCGAGGGTGATGCCGCGGGCGGCCATGAACGGGATCGCGTCGACCGCGATGCCGCCGAGGCGCACCTCGAAGTGCAGGTGGCATCCGGTCGATGCGCCCGTCGACCCCACGGCGCCGATCAACTGCCCGGCCGCGACGCTCTCGCCGGGGGAGACGGCGATGCCGCCCTCGATGAGGTGCGCGTACCCGGTCGAGACGTTCGATCCGTGGTCGATCAGGACCCAGTTGCCGTAGGTGCCGTTGCGACCGGCCTGCACGACGGTGCCGCTGGTCGCGGCGAAGATCGGCGAGCCGCACGAGGCCGAGAGGTCCGTGCCGCGGTGGAAGTCGTTGACGCCCGCGATCGGCTTGTTCGGCCTCGGGCCGAAGCCGTCGGTCAACCGGCCCGCGACCGGAAGCGCCCAGCCCTGGTCGCTGAGCTGCCCGGCGTCGGTCGGCAGGGAGGCGATCAGCGACGTGTCGCCGCTCGAGGCGAGCCGGCTCTGGTCGGCGACCTGCGACTGGGCCTGGGCGAGGGCCCGCCGGGCCTCGGCGACCTCGCGTTCGGCCTCCGTCACCTCGGCCTCGAGGGCTTCGACCGGCACCGCGTCCACCGCGGCCATGGCCGAGTCGGCGCGCTCCTGCGCAGCGTCGGCCTCCTTCGCGCGTGACTCCGCGATCTCGAGGAGCTTCTCGGCATCACCGTGCACCTGGGCGACGCGTGCGACTCCGCCGAGGCCGGCGAGCAGATCGTTGCCGGCGCCGAAGACGGCGTCCATCGACGAGATGGTGGTGCCGTCGCCCTGCGCGGCGGCGAAGTACACGCGGCCCGCGGCGTCGGCTCGATGCTGCGCCTCGTCGGCGGCCTCCTGCAGGACCTCGGCCACCGCGCGAGCGGCCTCCCGCGTGGAGCGTGCGTCGGCGAGGGCGGCCTCCGCCTCGCGGAGCGCGGCCACGGCGCGATCGAGCTTGGCGCGAGCGGCGGCGAGGGCCGCGGACTCCACCTTCGGGACACTGGCGCGCGTGGTCGCGCGAACCACTGGTCCGTCACCGGAGAAGGTCAGGGGCGCGCTCGGCAGCGGGGTGCTCGTCGCGGGCGGTGGCGTGGGTTCGCCCGTGGCCGGTGGCGGCTCGGTCGGCGGGGGCTCCGTCGGTGGCGGCTCGGTCGGCGGAGGCTCCGTCGGCGGCGGCTCCTCGGTCGGCGGTGGCGGCTCCTCGGTGGGAGGCGGCGGCTCCTCGGTGGGCGTCGGCTCGGTGGTCGGCGTGGGCTCGGTCGGCGTCGGCTCCTCAGTCGGCGTCGGCTCCTCGGTCGGCGTCGGCTCGGTGGTCGGTGCGGGCTCCGTGGTGGCCGCAGGATCGGTCGGCAGGACTTCCTCGGCGTAGGCGGGGCTCACGCCGCAGAAGCCGAACAGTGCGACCGCGGTGACGGTGGCCACGACCGCGCCTCGCCGAGCGCCGCGTGAGTACCACGGGCGTTGTGGGGCGAAGTGCATGCGATCGGGCGTCATATATTCCGTTCGGCGGTCGACCCGGGAGTCGATCCCGTCCAGTCTTGCACCGGGCCCCGAGCGAGACAACACCCCAGCGTCCGGGGAATCCGGCCCCTCTTCGGGGCACGCGGGCTCGAGCGAACCGCTCAGGCGAGCTCGCCGACGGCTGCCGACGCTGCCGCGACCACGTCACCGGATGCCACCAGTCCGCCGATCGCCTCGATCTCGGGCGCGAGGAATCGGTCGGGGCCGGGCACGCCGCCGACCCCCTCGACGAGCGAGACGACGGCGCCCGTGGATCGGCCCGGCGACAGCGGCGCCCGCAGCTGCAGCCCGCGCGCCGCCGTCATCACCTCGATCGCGAGCACGCGCGTGAGTCCGTCGATCGCCCGCCGCAGCTTGCGCGCCGCGGCCCAGCCCATGGACACGTGGTCCTCCTGCATCGCCGATGAGGGGATGGAGTCGACGGAGGCCGGCACGGCCAGTCGCTTCAGCTCCGACACGATCCCGGCCGCGGTGTACTGCGCGATCATCAGCCCCGAGTCGACGCCGACCTCGTGCGCCAGGAACGGCGGAAGCCCCTGGTTGCGCCCGCGGTCGAGGAACCGGTCGGTGCGCCGCTCGCTCATGCTCGCGACATCCGCCACCGCGATCGCGAGGAAGTCGAGCACGTACCCGATCGGTGCGCCGTGGAAGTTGCCGTTGGACTCGACGCGTCCGTCGAGCGTGAGCACCGGGTTGTCGATCGCGCTCGCCAGCTCGGCCTCGGCGACGGATGCCGCGTGCGCGAGCGTGTCGCGCGCGGCGCCGTGCACCTGCGGCGCGCACCGCAGCGAGTAGGCGTCCTGCACACGCGTGCATTCCGGACCCTTGTGGCTCGCGACGATGGGCGACACGGCGAGCAGCCGCCGGAGATTCGATGCGGATGCCGCCTGCCCGCGCTGCGGGCGGAGCGCATGCAGGTCCTCGGCGAACACGGCGTCGGTGCCGAGCAGCCCCTCGACGCTCATGGCGGCCGCGACGTCGGCGGTCGTGAGGAGCATTCGCAGGTCGTCGATCGCGAGCGCCAGCATGCCGAGCATCCCGTCGGTGCCGTTGATGAGGGCGAGGCCCTCCTTCTCACCGAGCCGCAGCGGCGTGATGCCGGCGGCGGCGAGGGCCTCAGCCGCGGGGACGGTCGCCTCGGTCGCTGAGCCTGTCGAAGCGACCGGCTGGGAAGCGCCGGTGCTCCCTTCGACGGGCTCTGGGAGCGAAGCCACCCGCACCTCGCCCTCGCCCATCGCCACGAGCGCGCAGTGCGCGAGCGGCGCGAGGTCGCCCGAGCAGCCGAGCGAGCCGTACTCCCGAACGACCGGCGTGATGCCGGCGTTGAGGATCGCCGCGTACGTCTCCGCCGTCTCGCGGCGCACGCCCGTGCGGCCGGTCATGAGCGTCGAGAGCCGCAGCAGCATGAGGGCGCGGACGACCTCGCGCTCGACCTCCGCGCCCGATCCGGCGGCGTGCGAGCGCACGAGGCTCGCCTGCAGCTGGGCGCGGCGGTCCTCGGCGATGAACGTCGTCGCGAGGGCCCCGAATCCGGTCGAGATGCCGTAGTGCGGTTCGGGGTCGGCGGCCAGACCCTCGATGATCGCGCGGCTGGCGGCGACGCCGTCGAGGGCGGCCGGGTCGAGGGTGACGGATGCCCCGTGCCGGGCCACGGCGACGACGTCGTCGATCGTGAGCGGCCCGGTGCCGACGGTGACGGCGATGTCCTGAGCCTGTCGAAGGGATGCCGCGACGGCGCGGGCGGGCGTGGGCGCGCTGGTGCTCATGCCTCCGATTCCACACCGCGCCGACCGCTCGGGGAACGCCGCGCCCGAGGCATCCGTCCGGGATCCCAGACCACGCGGGTAGGCTGGTCCCGTCCCTCCACCGCGTGCACGGACGACCGCGCCGGAGAGGGGAAGCACAGGAGGCCCAGGTGTCCAAGGTGCCGGCGGCCGACCAGGCGCTCGCGATCCTCACGCACCTCTCGGCGCAGCGCGGGCCGGTGCCCGCCGCGACCATCGCGAGCGCGCTCGACCTGCCCCGCTCGACCGTGTACCACCTGCTCGCGGTGCTGCAGGACCGCGGCTTCGTGGTGCACCTCCCCGAGGAGCGCCGGTACGGCCTCGGCATCGCCGCGTTCGAGCTCTCGAGCGGCTTCAGCCGTCAGCAACCGCTCGCGCGGCTCGGGCGCCCGCTCGTGGCCGGGCTCGTCGACCGGTTGGGCGAGTCCGGCCACCTCGGGGTGCTGCACGGACGTGACGTGCTCTACCTCGTCGAGGAGCGAGCGCCCCGCCGTCCGTCGCTCGTGACCGACGTCGGGGTGCGGCTGCCCGCTCACCTCACGGCGACCGGTCGCGCGATGCTCGCCGCCCTGCCCGCGGCCCAGCTGCGCGCGCTGTATCCCGATCGGGCGGCGTTCGCGTCGCGGCATCCGCAGCCCGAGGCGGACGCCGAGGACGAGTGGAGCTACGGCCGGCTCAAGCGCGTGCTCGCGACGGTGCGCGAGCAGGGCTGGGCCGGAGAGCACGGCGAGGTCACCGAGGGGCTCGGCTCGGTGGGCGTCGCCGTGCTCGACCACCTGGGCTGGCCCGCGGCGGCCATCGCGGTGACGTATCCCGAGGAGTCGTCGTCCGAGCTGCAGCCGCTCGTCGTGCCGGCCGTGCAGGAGGCGGCGGCGGCCCTCTCGAAGCGGATCCTCGGCGCGCGAGAGCGCGGCGTGGCGCAGCGCCCCCGATCCGCGCCCGATCGGGGCCGGAGCGTCAGCGCGGCCGGTGCAACCAGTCGCGCAGCGCCCGCGTGATCCACGGGAGCACCCAGTACGTCATGATCGGCGTGAGCACGACCGTCGTCCCGAGCGCGCGCAGCCAGATCGGCAGCTCGCTCCATCCGGGCACGGGGGCGACGAGGTAGGCGAAGAGCAGGTTCGCGGGGAAGAATCCGAGCCAGATCGTGATCGCCTGCTTCCAGCGCGGCGGCGCGGCCGAGACCTCGGTTCCGCCCGCTGAACCGGATGCCGCGGCATCCGTCGCGGGCACCGATCCGGTCGCGGGATCGTCGAACCAGCCCTCGATGCCGGTGCGACGACGGCTGCGCTCGGAGCGCACGAAGCCCTCGCCCATCGAGAGCCACCACGCGCGTTCCGACGACTGCTCCCACGACTCGAGGGCGCGCTCGTTCGCGAAGCGGTAGAGCATGTGCCAGACGTGCGACGTCTCGCCCGCGCGCACCCAGCCCGAGCCGAGGAAGCCCGGGTACGTGCTCGCGAGGTTCACCCCGGTCTGCACCCATGCCGTCGCCTCGGCGATGCGCTCGGGGTCGACCTCGCGGCGGATCGAGACGGTGATCGGTTCGCCCATGGGTCCATCCCACCGCACGGCGGCCCCTGCGCGCGAAACGGGCTAGCGTTGAAACCCGGCGCGACGGCGCGACGGCGACACGACGAGGAGGCGACGATGGCCCGGTTCATCCGATTCAGCGAGCACGGTGGTCCCGAGGTGCTCACCCTGGTCGAGGGTCCGGTGCCCGAGGCGCCCGCCGGCGCCGTGGTCGTCGAGGTACGTGCCGCCGGCGTGAACCCGGTCGACTCCAAGATCCGCAGCGGCACGCGCGGAAGCCTCGACTTCAGCGAGCCGGTCGGCATCGGAGCGGACGCCGCAGGCGTGGTCGTCGAGGTCGGCGACGGTGTCGAGGGGGTGCAGGTGGGCGATGCCGTCGTCGTGCACGGCGCCTCGGGCACGTACGCGAGCCATGTCGTGGTGACGCCAGAGAAGTTCCTGCCGATGCCGTCGGGACTCGGATTCGAGGAGGCCGCGGCGCTCGGCATCCCCGCGGGCACCGCCTATCAGGTGCTGCGTTCGCTCGGGCTGCGCGAGGGCGAGACGCTCCTCCTGCACGCCGGAGCCGGTGCGGTCGGCATGGCGGCCATCCAGTTCGCACAGGAATGGGGGGCGAGCGTCGTGGCCACGGCGTCTCCCGCGAACCACGAGCTGCTGCGCCGGCTCGGCGCGGTGCCCGTGACCTACGGGCCGGGCCTGCTGGACCGCCTGCGCTCGTCCGCGTTCGACGGCTACGACGTCGCACTCGACGCGGCCGGCACGGACGAGGCCATCGAGGCGTGCCTCGAACTCGTTCCCGACCACTCGCGCATCGCGACGATCGTGCGCATGGCCGACGCCGACGCACTCGGCATCCGCACCTGGTCGAGCGCGATCCCCTCCACCATGGGCCCCGAGGAGCGGCGACTGCGCGCCGAGGGGGTCGCCGAGGCGGCACGGCTCGCGGCCGAGGGCCGGTTCTACGTCGAGATCTCCTCCAGGTACCCGCTCGCCCAGGCGGCCGACGCGCAGCGCGAGAGCGAGGCGGGTCACCCGCGCGGGAAGATCGTGCTCATTCCCTGAGCCGACCGGGAGCACGGCTTCCAGAGCCGACCCGGTCGCGTCACCCCTCCGGAATGAGGATGGTGGCGAGGGTGACGGTTCGCCGCTCGTCGCCGTCGGCGGCCATGTAGGGAGCGAGCAACTCGCCGAGTCGCGTCTGGATGTCGGCGAGATCCTCGGTCGTGACGCGCAACTGCACCGCCCCGAAGCCCAGGAAGTCGCGGAAGGCCGGATCGCCGGCGGCGGTCGCCCGATCGAAGGTCTCGCCGAGGTGCCCGAGGAAGGTGAGGAACGCCTGCTGCAGTTTGCGGGCGTCCATCGCGCTCAGCTCCGCATGATCCACGTGCGCCATGCGCTCGCCGAGGGCGAGGGTGCGCTCGATGGCGCCGCGCACCCGACGTTCCTCGACGACCGAGAGGATGCCGGCATCGACGAGTGCGGCGACATGCCGATAGAGCGTGGCCTGGGACACGTCGGGCAGTGCGCGACGGAGTTCCGATGTGGTGGCCTCACCAGCGCCCACCTGTTGGATGATCCGCAGCCGCACGGGGTGCATGACGACGTCGGCGACCAGTGATGACTTGCGCATCGTCCTCCGTCCTGACTATTCTCATGATGAGAACATTCTCAATGGGTGTACCGAGTATGCCACCGAAGGGACCCGTCTCCATGACCACGATCCACGTCGACGCCTCCGCTGTGCACGTCGACTTCCCCGGCTGGGAGGCGTGGATGACCGGGCGCTCGCGCCTGAGCATCGACCGCCGCGCCATCACCGCCGTCGAGCTCCTCCCCGGATGGAGCTCCGAGATGCTCGGCCTGCGCTCGGGGCTGGTCGTCTCGGGCAGCATCAAGCTCGGCACCTTCCGTCATCCGTCGGGTGTGCATCGACTCGTCGCCATGCGCCGCGGCATTCCCCTGCTGCGCATCGGGTTGACGGGACGCGCGGCCGGGGAGGAGTTCGACGAGCTGCTCCTGAGCGTCGCCGACCCGCATTCCGTGCTCGGCGCGCTCGGGCGCGAGGCCCGCCGATGACCGGCATCTCGATCGAGGCGGCCGGTCTCGCCAAGCGGATCGGCGACGTCGACGCCGTGCGTGACGTCACCTTCGTCGCGCGGGCGGGCAGGGTCACCGGCTTCCTCGGCCCGAACGGCGCCGGCAAGTCCACGACGCTCCGGATGCTGCTGGGACTCACGCGGCCCGATACCGGGACGGCGCTCATCGGCGGCATCCCCTACCGCGACCTCCCCGACCCCACCGGAACGGTCGGAGCGGTACTCGATCTCGCCGCGGCCCACCCGGCGATGACGGCCCGTGGACACCTCGGCACCTTCTGCGCCCTCGGCGGCCATGACCGCCACCGGGTGAGCCGGGTCGCCGAACTCACCGGAATCTCGGCGTACCTCGATCGCCGGGTGGGTTCGTTCTCCACCGGCATGCGGCAGCGGCTGTCGCTCGCCACGGCACTGCTCGGCGACCCCGTCGCGCTCGTGCTCGACGAACCCTCCAACGGGCTCGACCCGGCCGGGATCGTCTGGCTGCGCACGTTCCTCCGCGAGTTCGCGGCACGCGGAGGCACCGTGCTCCTCTCGAGCCACGTCCTCACCGAGCTGCAGCACGGCATCGACGACCTGGTGCTCATCGACCGAGGGCGAGTCACCTGGACCGGCCCCCTCACCGAGTTCACCGAGCGCGGCGCGAGCCTCGAGGCCGCATTCCTCGAACTGACCACCGGAGCCGAAGGAGCGCACCCATGACCCGGCTGATCCGCGGCGAGTTCGCCAAGCTCTTCGCGACCCGCCTGCCGGGTCGGACGTTGATCCTCGCCGCCTGCTGCGGCGGCGGCCTCACCGGTCTGCTCGCGCTCGTCGGACCTGAGAACGCGACACCGCCGCTGCCCGGACTCGACACCGCCGAGGGCGTCAGCATCATCGTCGGCATGGGCGGCCTGCTGCTGTTCGTACCGGCCCTGATCGGCACCATCGCCGTCACCGGCGAGTATCGGCATCGCACCATCGGCACGACCTTCCTCGCCGCGCCGCGCCGCGGACGCGTGCTGGCCGCGAAGCTCCTCGTCTTCGGCGCACTCGGCGCTGCCTACGGGTTCGTGGCATCGACATTCGCCGGACTCGCCGTCGTCGCCGGCGCGGCCGTGCAGGGCGTCGAACTCGGCGTCCCGGTCCTCGCAGTCGTCGCGCTGCTCGCCCGATCGGCACTGGCCGCCGTCGTCTACATGCTCCTCGGCGTCGCCATCGGCGCCCTCGCCCGGCACCAGCTCCTCGCCGTCGGCATCGTGCTCGGATATTTCTACTTCCTCGAGCATGTGCTGCTGATCATCCCGGGCGTCAACCTGATCCACGGCTTCCTCCCGGGCGGTGCGACCGCCGCGCTGACGGACTTCACGTTCCTCGGCGATGCGATCGCCTCACAACTCCCGGTCGGCGATCCGGCGACGATCGGGCCGCTCGGTGGCGCGCTCGTCCTCCTGGGCTACGCTGCCGCGGCCGCGTGGCTGGCCATCGCCATCCCGCTGCGGCGCGACCTCCGCTGAACCGCGGTGAGCATCGCGCGGCTGCCCTGCAGCGCGATCGTGAGCAGCACGAGCGCGGTGATCGCCTGCAGCGGCCCGAATCCCATGGCCAGGACGACGGCCACGCCGGCTACGCCGCACATGGCGTCGAGCGCGGTCCACCACGCGGAGTTGCCGGTCGGCCCCGATGCCACGGGCGACACGACGGATGCCGCGGTCGACCGGGCCCGGGGCATCCGACCCCGCTCGAACCGCGCGAACACGAGTACCACGGGCACCACGACGGCCGCGCCCACCCCGAGCCAGAGCGGACGGGACGCCCACCACGCGAAACTCAGCGGTTCGGGAAGCGCGAATCCGAACGTCGCGTTCGAGATGAGCAGCACACCGGCCAGCGCCACGAGCACGGGCATGTGCCACAGGTACACGGTCATGGCACGCTCGCCGACCGCGGCGATGGCGCGCGAGGCATCCGCCCGCTCGACGAAGGCACGGATGCGCGGACGTGCCAGCTGGAAGAGCGTGAGTTGCGCGACGCCGAGCACGACGAGACCGACGGTCGGCGGGTTGAGGTTCTCGTACATGTCGACCGAGTAGGGCCCGACGACCGTGAGCACGGCGAGGAGCGCGAGCGCACCGCTCGCGATGCCCCAGAGCGTGCCGCGCGCGAGCCCGTCGAGTCCGCCGTCGGCGAGGTGGAACCCGAGCTGCTGCACGAGCAGCCACACCAGAAGGAGGTTCGCGAGGCCGATCGCCTCGATGCCCGTCGAGAGTCGCACGACGTCGACGGCGACGACCCCGGCGAGGAGCGCGAGCGGGGTGAGCACGCGCGCTCGTTCGTGGGCACGCACCATGACCGGCACCAAGGCCGAGATCGCGACGTACACGGCGAGGAACCACAGCGGCTGGCCGATGCGGAATCCCGCGGTGGCCACGACCTCCGCCGGCACCCCGGCGAGCGAGAGCGCGACGAGTCCCGTCGCGACCACGACCACGACCGCGATCAGCGGACGCACCAACCGGCCCAGGCGGCCACGCACGTAGTCGGCCGGCGTGGCACCGCGCGAGCGCATCGATCGCCAGTGGTGGAAGCTCGAGAAGCCGCCGGCGATGAAGAAGAGCGGCATGATCTGGACGACCCAGCTCACCGGGCCGAACCACGCCTGGCGCTCGAGGGCGTTCTCGAGCACGGGCCCGTCGGGGCCCATGGTCACGCCGAACATCATGGCGTGCAGGGCGAACACGACCACGAGCAGCACGACGCGGATCGCGTCGACGCTCGCATCGCGCGCGACTCCGGAACGCGGCCGATCGGATGCCTCGTCGCGAGCGGATGCCCCTGCCGGACGTGCCAGGGTGTCGGTCATGATCGTGCTCCATCCGGGCGGTCCCTCCGCCATGTGGGGGCAGGTTACGGACGCGGTTCCGGACGGCACATCACCCGGTGGGGTCGTTCCGGACCCATACCGGGGTACGGGTCCCGGCGGACGGATCAGCCGCCGGGCTGGACGAGCCCGGTGTCGTACGCGAGCACCACGGCGTGCACGCGGTCGCGCAGGCCGAGCTTCTGCAGGATCTTCGAGACGTGGGTCTTCACCGTCTGCTCGGCGATGAAGAGCGCCGCGGCGATCTCGCTGTTCGACATGCCACGGCCGACGAGCGTGAGCACCTCGCGTTCGCGTTCGGTCAGGTCGCCCAGCCGTGTGGTCGACGGCCGAGGCCGCGGAGCCGATCGGGCGAAGTCCTCGATGAGCCGCCGGGTCACGCTCGGCGCCAGCAGGGCGTCGCCAGCCGCGACGACGCGCACGGCCGCGGTGAGCTCCTCGGGCGTCGCGTCCTTCAGCAGGAATCCGCTCGCACCCGCGCGGAGCGCCTCGTACACGTACTCGTCGATGTCGAACGTCGTGAGCATGAGCACGCGCGGCACGTAGTCGGACCTGCGCGGCGGCGTCTGCAGGGCGCGGGTCGCCTCGATGCCGTTCAGCTGCGGCATCCGCACGTCCATGACGACGACGTCGGGACGCAGCTCGTGCGCGAGCGCCACCGCCTCGGCGCCGTCGCCGGCCTGCCCCACGACGTCGATGCCGGGCTGGGCGGCCAGCACCGCCGCGAACCCGGCACGCACCATCGCCTGGTCGTCGGCGACGAGCACCGTGATCGTCACGTGGAACCTCCGTCCGGCCCGAGTGGAAGGGTCGCGAGAACACGGTAACCCCCACCCGCCGTACGCCCGTACTCGGCGCTGCCGCCGAGGAGCGTCGCGCGCTCGCCGATGCCGACGAGGCCGTGGCCTCCGCCGGTCGCGTCGGGCGCCGGAGCCTCCGTCGCCGGCTCGTTCTCGACCGCGACGACGAGGTCGTGGCCTCCGCCGGTCGCGTCGGGCGCCGGAGCGTCCGTCGCCGGCTCGTTCTCGACCGCGACGACGAGGTCGTCGGCGAGCACCTCGACGGTCACGTGGGTGGTCGCACCGGGGGCGTGGCGCACGACGTTCGAGAGGGCCTCCTGCACGATGCGGTAGGCGCTCGTCGCGGCGAGCCCCGACTCGGGCAGCCCGCCGCCGAGCTCGAGCGTCACGGGGACCCCGGCGCGTTCGACGGATGCCACGAGCGCGGGCAGCTCCCGCAAGCCCGGTTGCGGCGCGGTGTCAGGTGCCGCCTCCGCACTGCGGAGCACCCCGAGGAGTTGCCGCATCTCGGTCATTGCCGAGCGGGCGGAGGCCGCGATCTCGGCGAACTCCGACTTCGCCGCGTCGTTCAGGCCGGCGACGCGGTACGGCGCACTCGTCGCCTGCACGTGGATGATGGACAGGCCGTGCGCGACGACATCGTGCAATTCCCGGGCGATGCGATTGCGCTCCTCGACGAGCACGCGCCGCTGCTGCTCGGACGCGGTGTCGGCACGTGCGCGGAAGAGCTCCTCGCCGATGAGCCGGCGCTGGGCGACGAGCAGCGCCACCGCGAAGGCGAGCGCAGTGACCGCGCTGGCCGTGACGAGGTTCGCTGCCGCGCCGAGGTCGGCGAAGGCGAACGGCGTCGAGACGACGACTCCGGCGATCCAGACCGAGAGGCCCACCCACCAGGCGCGCATGAGGCCGAGCACGATGAGCAGTGCGCCCTGCGAGATGATCGTGGTCACCGGCCAGGGCCACGGGGCCCCCGCGGAGCCGGCCGAGAGGATCGCGAACCACAGCAGGCCGGCGGTCGCCACAGCTCCCGCGATCCAGGGCCAACGCACCGCGAGCGGCAGTGCGCCGGCCAGCATGAGGCTCGTGGCGAACGCGGCGAGCAGGTGCACGCCGTACAGGGTCGCCGCGAGGGGCACCGACACCGCCACGAGGAGGACCGCGAGCAACGACGTCGCGACCCACATCCAGGCGCGGAACTGCCGCTCGTCGGCAGGGGTCGGCGCCGGCGTCGGCGCCTTCGGCCGTGAGGCCTGTGCCGGCCGCGGCGCGGGGGGCGGTACGGGCGCAGGTGTCACCCGCTCGCGCTGATCCTGGTTCCGGTGCTGGTCGTCCATGGTGGCAGCAGCCTGTCACGCGTGCCTCGCGGGTGCATCCCCCTGCGGAGCCATCCGCGATCCCTACCGTGGTACGGGGTGCGAGACATCCGTTCCGCCGGGCCGCCCGGCGTCCTCCGCCGCTTCCCGTTCGGCCGCGGCCCGCATCCCGGCGGATGCCGCGATGTCCGCTGCTCGTTGGGCGCGGTTCCGCTCGATGCGTCGCTCGCTCCGGAGCGGGAGCTGAACCCGTTCCTCCGCCGCGATGCCGGCACGGAGCTGCCGTGCGCGCTCGACTTCGGTGTCGAGCACGGCGCCGAACAGCAGCGCGAGATTCGAGAGCCAGATCCAGAGCAGGAACGCCACCACGACGCCGAGGCCGCGGTAGGTGCCCTCGAAGGTGCCGAAGGTGAACGCGAAGGCGCCGAAGAGGGTCGTCGTGCCGACCCATGACAGGAGCGCCACGCCCGCGCCGACGCTGAACCAGCGCAGGTGACCCCGTTTCACGTTGGGGGCGGCCCAGTAGAGCAGTGCGATGACGACGATGCCGATGACGGCGAGCACCGGGACCTTTCCGAGATCCCACCAGAACACGATGCCCTCGTCGAGGCCGAGCGCACGGGCCGCGGAGTCGGCGGCCGGGCCCGTGAGCAGCAGGGCGAGCACCACGACGGTCATCAGCACGAGCACGACCGCGGCGACACCGACCATCTTGAGCTGCATGAGCCAGAACCTCCGGCCCTCCTCGACGCGGTAGATGCGGTTCATGCCGCGTCCGAATGCCCCGATGAAGCCCGAGGTCGCCCACACCGCGCCGAGCACGCCGATCACGAACGCGGTGGCCGCGTGCGAGGCATCCAGCAGCTGCTCGACGATCTCGCGGAGCGGCCCCATGGCGGAGGCGACGGCCAGCGTGTCGATGACCTTCAGCACCTCGGACGCGACCTCCTCCGCACTGCCCACGATGCCGATCAGGGCGAGGAGCGCGATGAGCGCCGGGAAGGTCGCCAGTACGACCGAGTAGGTGAGCGCGGACGCGAGGTCGATCACCTGGTGGATGCGGTACTCGTGCAGCGTGCGGGTGAGGATCACCCGCCAGTCCTCGCGCGAGAGCTGCACCGGGGAATCGGGTTCGGACATGGTGCCTCCGGGTGGGTCCTGACGTGAGCCTATGACCGTCGTCGCCTTCTGCGGCAGGGCTTGCGGATGCCTCAGCCGAGGTGCGCGTGCAGGAACGCGGCGACCCGTGCGCGGAGCGCCTCGTCGAGGATGCCGATCGAGTGCTCGTCGCCCGGCACGATCGCGAGCTCCACCGGCACACCGGCGAGTGCGAGGGCGGACGCGAAGCGCTGCGACTGCCCGATCGGCACCGCCTCCTGCTCGGCGTGCCCGATGAAGACGGGCGGGTCGGTCGGATCGAGGAACGTCGACGGCGAGGCATCCGCAGCCTGGGGGCACACCTCGAGGCTCGCGCCCGGCTCGCAGTCGAGGTAGTCGCCGACGATGCCGAGGAGCCACGGCGTGGCGCCGTCGGCCACGAGCTCGGCCGGAGTGAGCCCGACGGGGCCCGAGAGTTCGGCGACCGCGGCAACGCGCGATCCCACATCGAGGGGTCCCTCGCCCGTGGTGCCGAGGAGCGCAGCGAGGTTGCCTCCGGCTGACCCCCCGAACACGCCGATATGCGCCGGGTCGATGCCGAACCGCTCGACCTGTTCGGGCGCCCGCAGCCACTCCACGGCCAGCGCGACATCCTCGATCGCGGCCGGGAATCGCACGTCGGGCACGAGCCGGTAGTTGACGGATGCCGCGACGAAGCCCTCGCTGGCCAGCCACAGGCAGACGTTCCGCCAGTCGGCGTTCGCCTTGTCGCCGCGTGCCCAGCTGCCTCCGTGGATCGACACCACCGCAGGACGCGACGGCGTGAGCGCCTCGGCCGGCGGTGCGCACACGTCGAGGGTGAGGAGCGTGCCGTCCTGGCGAGCGCCGTACTCGAGGTCGGCCTGCACGTCGAGCCCCGCCGGGGCGGTGAACGTGCGGATGCCGATGGTCTGCGCGCTCGCGATCTCGCTCGCGACATCGGGGCCCTGCGGGTCGATCTCGCGCAGCGGCAGGTGGAATCCCGAGAGCGCGCCGATGCCGACGACGGCAGCGATGACGGCGAGCGCGGCCGCCGTGATCCGCCTGGCGCGGATGCCGGTGCCGCCTGCGATTCGGGTCGAGGTCACACCGGCTCCGGGTTCAGGGGTGGAGTGATGCTACCTCACGTTCGGGTCGCCGGGCGCTTTCCCAGCCGGGATCGGGTATCGTAGCCGAGTCGGTTCTGGACACCGCGCAGTGCGCGGATGGGTTTGTGAGTCTGAAGGGCCGGTTCCGAGGCAGCGGCCTCGGATAGTCACCGTATGTGAACGGCCCCGGTCGACGATGTTCCGGGTTCTCAGTGTGCTGCGCCCGCAGCGGTACTGCCATGTACACGAGTACAACCCAGGAAGCACGACCATGCCCAAGAACAAGAAGCCCGCAGGCGGACGCCCTGCCCGCAACTTCGACCCCTCGTACGCGAAGGGCGGTTCGAAGGGCGGCCCGGCTCGCGCCGGATCGGCCAAGCCCGGTTCGCGCAGCGCCGGTCACCGCGGCTACCGCCCCGAGGAGACGGACGTCCCGCGCAAGGAGCGCTGGACGCGTGACGAGCGCGTCGCCGCCGGCCGCACGCCGCACCGGGCCGATCGCGACGGCCGTGACGTCCGTGCGGGTGAGCGCCCCGCTCGTCGCGACGACCGTGACGGCCGCGCGGCCCGTGGCGACCGCAACGACCGCAACGACCGGAGCGACCGCGCCCCCCGCGCGTACGGCCGCGACGATCGCGCCCCTCGCCGCGAGTTCGACCGCGGTGACCGCCCGGCGCGCCCGCACTACCGCGAGGACCGGCCCACCCGCTCCTTCGACCGCGATGACCGTGCGCCCCGTCGCGACCGCGACGACCGCCCCGCGCGCTCGTACGACCGGAACGATCGCCCCGCTCGTACCGACCGCCCCGTTCGCACCGACCGCCCCGCCCGTCGGTACGACCGAGACGACCGTGCGCCTCGTCGCGAGTTCGACCGTCCCGGCTTCAACGAGTCGGGCCGCCGCGCGTCCGACTTCTACCCCGCCAAGGACCAGGCCCGCTCCTCGCCCGCCGACGACGTGGTGCTCGAGCGCCTCGAGGCCGAGGCCATCCAGGCCGAAGAGGTCGACGGCGTGACGTTCGCCGACCTCGGTCTCGGCGGCAACGTCGTGCGCGCGTTGAAGGAGCTCGGCGCGGAGTCGCCGTTCCCGATCCAGGCTGCCACGATCCCCGTCGTTCTCGAGGGTCGTGACGTGCTCGGTCGCGGCAGGACCGGTTCGGGCAAGACCATCGCGTTCGGCGCCCCCACGGTCGAGCGGCTCATGCAGCTCTGGGCCGAGTCGGGCGCTTCGGCAGGCTCAGGGGGCGGTCGCGTGAAGCGCCAGATGGGCCGCAAGCCCCGGGCGCTCATCCTCGCGCCGACCCGCGAGCTCGCGCTGCAGATCGATCGCACGGTGCAGCCGATCGCGCAGAGCGTCGGCCTCTTCACGACGCAGATCTACGGCGGCGTGCCCCAGGGCCGTCAGGTGGGCGCACTGCAGCGCGGCGTCGACATCGTGATCGGCACCCCCGGCCGCATCGAAGACCTCATCGAGCAGCGCCGCCTCGACCTCTCCGAGGTCGTCGTCACGGTGGTCGACGAGGCCGACCACATGTGCGACCTCGGCTTCCTCGAGCCCGTGCAGCGCATCCTGCGCCGCACCGCCGACGGCGGCCAGAAGCTGCTCTTCTCGGCCACGCTCGACACGGGAGTCGCCGAGCTCGTCGACGAGTTCCTCGTCGACCCGGCGGTGCACGAGGTCGCTGGCGAAGACCAGGCGTCCTCGACGATCGAGCACCGGGTGTTCATCATCGAGAACCGCGAGAAGCGCGACATCGTCGCCCAGCTGGCGAACCGCGAGGGCAAGACGCTCGTCTTCAGCCGCACGCGCGCCTTCGCCGAGGACCTCACCGAGCACCTCGAGGACTACGGCATCCGTGCGGTCGCCCTGCACGGCGACCTCAACCAGTCGCGCCGAACGCGCAACCTGCAGCAGCTCACGAGCGGTCGGGTGAACGTGCTGGTGGCCACGGATGTCGCGGCCCGCGGCATCCACGTCGATGACATCGATCTCGTCATCCAGGCCGACGCGCCCGACGAGTACAAGACGTACCTGCACCGCGCGGGTCGCACGGGTCGCGCCGGCAAGGAGGGTCGTGTCGTGACGCTCATCCCGGGCAACCGCCAGCGCCGGATGACCGACCTGCTCGGTCGGGCCGAGATCGATGTGGCGTTCGAGCGGGTCGCGCTCGGCGACGACCCCTTCGCCGTCGCCGCATCGGCCGACGAGCAGCTCGCCGTCTGAGGCATCCGCTCAGCTGATCGTCCGAATGCCCGCTCCTCCGAGGAGCGGGCACTCGGGCTCAGGCACCCTCGCGGGGGCGGAGGACGCCCTCCTGCGCCTTCTCTCGCTTCTGCGCCTTCTCGCGCTTCGCGGCCCGCTCGTCCGACATGAACCCTCGACCATAGCCCACTCGCGCCGGAAAGTCATTTCCTGCCTGACCGGGAGATTTTCTCCGATCTGGGCTATTCTGGTGGGTCACGTGAAAGGAAGGTCGCAACGATGGAAGGATTCCTTCGGAAACTGCGGACGCTCGACGCGGACGACTTCGCACGACTCGCCCAGGCGCAGACCGACACGCGGCGGCTTCGTCGCGATCCTGCGTATCGGGCAGCGCGCGAGAAGCTCACGCGCCTCGACGACGGCGGCGCCGTCGGCATCATGATCCGCGAGGCGGTGCTGGAGTCGATCCGCGACAGCGGGTACAGCGGTGAGCAGCTCCCGGCCATCACGGCGTTGTGGTGGACCGGGCTGGCGCGTTCGTTCGAGGCCGAACTCACCGCCGAGGAGTACGCTGCGCTGACGTCGGTGTGGGACGCTGCGGTGGGCGGCGCAGTTCGTGGCACGGCCGACGAGCGGCTGGCCAGCGCCGGCTGAGCGGCGCGGCGATCCACCGGAACGGATGACACGGATGCCCCGGCCGAGTGGCGGTCGGGGCATCCGTTTGCCATAATTACCTCCTGAACGGTCGGTCACTAATTCCTGCCCGGATTGCGGGCGAACGCCTAGTCTGGGCGTGATCGATCCATCACGGACAACGCGGTCAGGAGTGGAACATGGCGGAGGCCTACCTCGTCGGTGGAGTGCGGACTCCGGTCGGTCGCTACGGCGGCGTGCTCGCGAGCGTGCGACCAGACGACCTGGCGGCGCTCGTCGTCGGCGAGGCGCTGCGCCGCGCGGGCCTCGATACCGATGAGATCGCGTCCGGCGCGATCGACGAGGTCATCCTCGGCGCCGCGAACCAGGCCGGCGAGGACAACCGCAACGTCGCCCGGATGTCGGTACTGCTCGCTGGGCTTCCCGACACGGTGCCCGGCATCACGGTGAACCGCCTCTGCGCCTCGGGCATGTCGGCGATCACCATGGCCGCGCAGGCGATCCGCGCGGGCGATGCCGACCTCATCGTCGCCGGCGGCGTCGAGTCGATGACTCGCGCGCCGTGGGTGCAGGCCAAGCCCGAGAAGGCGTGGGCGAAGCCTGGCGCCGCGTACGACACGTCGATCGGCTGGCGCTTCCCGAACCCGAAGCTCCTGGCCCGCGACAAGGCGACCTACTCCATGCCCGAGACGGCCGAGGAGGTCGCCCGGCTCGACGGCATCACCCGCGAGGAGGCCGACGCGTTCGCCCTGCTCTCGCAGCAGCGGGCGGTCGCGGCCATCGAGGCCGGGCGCTTCGAAGCCGAGATCGTCGGGGTGCCCACCGCTCGCGGCGAGGTGCTCGTCGACGAGGGGCCGCGTCCCGAGACGACGCTCGAGGTGCTCGCCGGGCTGCGCGCGGTCGTCCCGGGCGGGTCGGTCGTGACGGCCGGCAACTCGAGCGCGCTGAACGACGGGGCATCCGCGATCGTCGTCGCGAGCGCGGAGGCGGTCGAGCGCTACGGGCTCACGCCGCGCGCGCGCATCGTGGTCGGCGCATCGGCCGGACTCGCTCCTGAGATCATGGGCCTCGGCCCGGTACCCGCGACCGAGAAGGCGCTCGCCCGGGCGGGCCTCACGGTGCACGACCTCGGCTCCATCGAGCTCAATGAGGCCTTCGCCACCCAGTCGATCGCGTCGATGCGACGGCTGCACCTCGACGCCACGCGCGTCAACGCCGACGGTGGCGCGATCGCGCTGGGGCATCCGCTCGGCTCGTCGGGCTCCCGGCTCGTCGTGACGCTCCTCGGTCGCATGGAGCGCGAGGACTCGCGTTACGGACTCGCCACCATGTGTGTGGGTGTCGGACAGGGCACCGCGCTCATCGTGGAGCGCGTGTGATGACCGTGAATGGTCAGCTCCCTGAGCCGGTCGAAGGGGCATCGTTCGCTTCGACGAGCTCAGCGAACGGGGGCCCGCTCCTCGTCGAGCGGCGCGACGATCGCGTCGTGGCGACGCTCAATCGCCCGTCGGTCCGCAACGCCATCGACCAGGCCACCATCGATGCACTGCACGCGCTCTGCGCCGAGCTCGAGGCGGATCCGCGCACCCTGATCCTCGTCGGCGCGGGCGGCGTGTTCGCGTCGGGCGCCGACATCGCGCAGCTGCGCGAGCGGCGGGCCGACGATGCCCGTGCCGGCATCAACGCCAACGCGTTCGTGCGCGTCGCCGAACTGCCGATGCCGGTGATCGCCGCGCTCGACGGGTACGCGCTCGGCGGCGGCGCCGAACTCGCGTACGCCGCCGACATCCGCATCGCCACGCCGTCGCTGAAGATCGGCAACCCCGAGACCGGGCTCGGCATCATCGCCGCCGCGGGCGCGAGCTGGCGCCTGAAGGAGATCGTGGGCGACGCGCGTGCCATCGAGCTGCTGCTCACCGGCCGCGCGATCGGCGCCGAGGAGGCGCTCGAGATCGGCCTCGTCACCGAGGTGCACCCGGCCGACGAGCTGCTGCCGGCCGCGCATGCCATCGCCGATCGCATCGCGCGCAACGACCGCGCCGCGACCATCGCCACGAAGCGCGTGTTCCGCGCGCCCCGCGAGGCGCACCCCGCGGCCGACCTCGAGGAGCAGGCCGTGCTCTTCGAGAGCCCCGAGAAGTACCGACGCATGACCGAGTTCCTCGAGAGGCGGAAGAAGTGAGCGAGACCAACACCGGAGCCCCATCCGACGTCGGCGTGCTCGGCGGCGGGCGCATGGGCGCGGGCATCGCGCACGCGTTCCTGCTGGCGGGCTCCCGGGTCACGGTCGTCGAACGCGACGCGGATGCCGCGGGCGCGGCGTCGACGCGGGTGCTCGAGTCGGTCGCGGCATCCGTCGCCCGCGGAACCGCCGACGAGGATGCCGCCGTCATCGGCGCTCGTTTCGCCACGAGCACCGATGTCGCCGACTTCGCCCGTTGCGGCCTCGTCGTCGAGGCCGTGCCCGAAGACCTCGACCTCAAGATCGACGCCCTGACCCGCGTGGAGGCCGTGCTCGCACCCGACGCCGCTCTGGCGTCGAACACGTCGTCGATCTCGATCGACCAGCTGGCCGCGCTGCTCGAGCGCCCGTCGCGGTTCCTCGGCATGCACTTCTTCAACCCGGTCCCCGCGTCGCAGCTCGTCGAGATC
The DNA here is from genome assembly GCF_056156205.1 of Agromyces sp. NSFZ. NCBI lineage: Bacteria > Bacillati > Actinomycetota > Actinomycetes > Micrococcales > Microbacteriaceae > Agromyces > Agromyces sp. NSFZ. The sequence goes on along the minus strand of NZ_CM149585.1, from coordinate 3,766,444 downwards.
GTGCGCGGCGACGCGACCGACGGGGTGCTCGTGGCCGAGGCGCGGGAGTGGGTCGACGCCATCGGCAAGACGCCCATCGTCGTCACGGATGCCCCGGGCTTCGCGTCGTCGCGGCTCGGAGTCGCCCTCGGGCTCGAGGCCATCCGCATGCTCGAGGACGGCGTCGCCAGCGCCGAGGACATCGACAACGCGATGACGCTCGGCTACAAGCATCCGGTGGGTCCGCTGCGGCTCACCGACATCGTCGGGCTCGACGTGCGCCTCGGCATCGCCGAGTACCTCTCGTCGACGCTCGGCGAGCGCTTCGAGCCGCCAACGCTGCTGCGCCGCATGGTCGCCGAGGGCAAGCTCGGCCGCAAGAGCGGCGAGGGCTTCTACCTGTGGGACGCCCCGTGAGCGTACCTGTGGGACGCGCCGTGAGCGGCGGCCCGACCCACCGACCCACCCACACGCATCGCGCCACTTCCGCGGCGTCTGCGCCACCTGAAGTGGCGCACCGCCCGCGGAACTGGCGCAGGGGAGCATCCGGCTCCCCCTTGAAAGGAGCATGATGACCACCGAGATCCTGCCGAGCTACGTGAACGGCCAGTGGTGGACGCCGGATGCGGCCGCAGCGGCATCCGCGACCGAGGTGCGCGACGCGTCGACGGGCGAGGTGGTGGCGCGCGTCTCGACCGAGGGCCTCGACCTCGCCGGCGCGCTCGAGCACGCCCGCACGGTGGGCCAGCGCTCGCTCGGCGAGCTGACCTTCCACCAGCGTGCGGTGCTGCTCAAGCAGATGGCGCTCGCGCTCACCGAGCGCAAGGCCGAGCTCTACGAGCTCTCGAGTCGCACGGGTGCCACGAAGCAGGACTCGTGGGTCGACATCGACGGCGGCATCGGCGTGCTCTTCAACTACTCGGGCAAGGGCCGACGGGAGATGCCGAACGCCAAGGTGTACATCGACGGACCCGTCGAGAACCTCTCGAAGGACGGTTCATTCCTTGGTCGGCATATTTACACCCGGCTGCCCGGCGTGGCGGTGCAGATCAACGCCTTCAACTTCCCGGTGTGGGGCTCGCTCGAGAAGTTCGCGCCGGCGTTCCTCGCCGGCGTGCCGACGCTCGTGAAGCCCGCGACCCCGACCGGCTACGTGGCCGAGGCCTACGTGCGCATCCTCGTGGACTCGGGGCTGCTTCCCGACGGCTCGCTGCAGCTCGTGTCGGGCAGCGTGCCCGACCTCTTCGAGCACCTGCGGCTCGGCGACCTCGTCGCCTTCACGGGCTCGGCGTCGACGGCGGAGCGCCTGCGCGCCCACGACTCCGTGCAGACCGGCGGGGTGCGGTTCACGAGCGAGACCGACTCGATCAACGCGTCGGTGCTCGGCACGGATGCCGTTGCCGGCACGCCGGAGTTCGACGCATACGTCAAGCAGCTCGTGGTCGAGATGACGAGCAAGGCCGGTCAGAAGTGCACGGCCATCCGGCGGGCGGTCGTGCCCGCGGCATCCGTCGACGACGTGATCGAGGCGGTGCGGGCGCGCATCGAGGAGCGGGTGGTGCTCGGCGACCCGCGCGCCGAGGGCGTGACCATGGGTCCGCTCGCCTCGATGGGGCAGCGTGACGAGGTGCTGCGCCAGGTCGGCAGGCTCGAGGCGGCCGGCGGCGAGCTCGTCATCGGATCGATGGATGCCCCGAGCGTCATACGTGCCGACGGCAACACCGGCGAGGCATCCGACGGTGCGTTCGTGGCCCCGATGCTACTGCGGTTCGCGGATGCCTCGAGCCCCGCGCTGCACGAGGTCGAGGCGTTCGGGCCGGTGGCGTCGATCGTCGGCTACGAGACCGTCGACGACGCCGTTCGGCTCGTGGCCCGGGGCGGCGGCTCGCTCGTGACGAGCGTCGCGACGCACGACCCCGAGGTCGCAGTGGCGCTCGCGGGCGGCATCGCGGCGTACAACGGACGCGTGCTGTTCCTCGACCGCGACGACGCCCGCTCGTCGACCGGCCATGGCTCGCCGCTGCCGAACCTCGTGCACGGTGGTCCCGGTCGGGCAGGTGGCGGGGAGGAGCTCGGCGGCATCCGCGCCGTGCTGCACCACATGCAGCGCACGGCCGTGCAGGGGTCGCCGGAGATGCTCACCGCGCTCACCGGCGTGTGGCACCAGGGGGCGGCGTCGCGGCCCGACGGCGAGCACCCGTTCCGCAAGTCGCTCGCCGAGCTCCGCATCGGCGACCAGGTGGTGAGCAAGTCGCGTACCGTGACGCTCGAGGACATCGAGACGTTCGCGAACTTCACGGGCGACACGTTCTACGCGCACATGGACGAGGAGGCCGCCGCCGCGAATCCGTTCTTCCCGGGCCGCGTCGCGCACGGCTACCTGCTCGTGTCGTGGGCGGCCGGGCTCTTCGTCGACGCCGCACCCGGGCCCGTGCTTGCGAACTACGGGCTCGAGAACCTGCGCTTCATCACGCCCGTGTCGCCCGGCGACTCGATCCGCGTCGAGCTCACCGCCAAGGAGATCTCGCCGCGCGAGACCGACGAGTACGGAGAGGTGCGGTGGGACGCGGTGCTGAAGAACCAGAACGACGAGATCGTGGCGACGTACGACGTGCTCACGCTCGTGGCGAAGCAGCAGGCGCCGCAGACCGCGTGACCCGATCGTTCCCGAGTGTCAACGCTCCACGACCGCAGAGCCCCGGAACCGTCATCACCCGGGGTCGGACGTGAACACTCGCGGGAAGGTCGGGTCCGGGTCCGGGCCCGGGGCTGGCGGATGTCGCAGCGCGCGTAGGATCTGGGTCCATGAGTGCTGAACGGATCGAACGGATTCCGTCATCGAACTTCCCCGGGATCTCCGACAGTGTGCGCGTCTCCGCGGGTGACCTCCTCTTCGTATCCGGCGCCGTGGGGTTCGAGGAGGACGGCTCGGTACCCGTCGACTTCGCACGCGCGGTCGAGCTCAGCCTGCGCGAGCTGGAGCGCGCCTTGACCGCCGGAGGTGCGCAGTTCGCCGATGTGGTCAGGATCAGCGTCTACATCGCGCATCTCGACGATGAGCGGCTCAGGGTGTTCCGCGAGGTACGCGACCGGATCATGGACGTGGAGAAACCTCCGGCGAGCTCGTTGATCGGCGTGCAGTCGTTGGTCAGGGGAGCGAGCATCGAGGTCGACGCGATCGCGGCGCTGTGACCGCCATACCGCGTCCGATCACCCGCGCAGCGCCAACACGAACGGCAACACCTCGGTGGCGCCCGCTGCGCGGAGCTCGCGGGCGGCGACGGTGAGGGTCCACCGGCTGTCGGCCAGGTCGTCGACGAGGAGGATGCCGCCGGGCGGCACCTCGAGCCCCCCGGCCGAGAAGCGGTTCCAGACCCCGGCGAGCCGGAACGCGCTGTTGCCGCCCGGCTGCCCCGTCGGCCCGCCGTCGACGGCCGTGAGCGAGCCGAGGTACGGGAGCCGCCCCACTTCGGCGAGGCCACGCGCAAGCGAATCGACGAGTAGGGGGCGCGACCGCGAGGGCACCGAGACCACCGCCACCGGACGCTCGGTCCAGCCCCACTCGGCGAGCACGCGCACGCACGCCGCGAGCACCTGCGATGACACCGGGGCATCCGTCGCGCCTGCCGCGAAGAGCTCGCGCAGCGTGCCGCCCCAGCCGAGGTCGGTGAGCCGGGCGAGTGCGCGACCCTCGCTCGCCTGTTCGCCCGGCGTGATGCGGCCCTTCACGGGCACGCCGAGCCGGTCGGCCCCCGTCGGCCAGGCGCGTCGCGGCTCGATGGGCACGCCGACCCGATCGAGGGCGACGGATGCCGCGTCCGCGGCGCCCTCGGCGAGGTCGCCCGGGTACCATGCGCCGACGCAGCTGTCGCAGCGCCCGCACGGTGCCGCCGTCTCGTCATCGAGAGAGCGCTGGAGGAACTCCATGCGGCATCCGCTCGTCGTCTCGTACTCGATCATGTGCTGCTGTTCGGCCTCGCGCTCGGCCGCGATGCGTGCGTAGCGATCGGCGTCGTACGTCCACGGCTCGCCGGTGGCGACCCAACCGCCTTGCACCTTCCGCACCGCGCCGTCGACGTCGAGCACCTTGAGCAGCAACTCGAGCGGGGTGCGGCGGATGTCGACGCGTGCCTCGAGGGCAGGCGTCGAGAGCGGCACGTCGGAGAGCTCGTCGATGACCCGGCGGGCGCGCTCCTCGTCGGGCATCGAGGCCGTGGCGAAGTAGTGCCAGATCGCCCGGTCCTCGGTGCCCGGCAGCAGCAGCACGTCGGCACTCTCGCTCGCGCGGCCTGCGCGACCGACCTGCTGGTAGTAGGCGACCGGTGACGAGGGCGCGCCGAGGTGCAGCACGAAGCCGAGGTCGGGCTTGTCGAAGCCCATGCCGAGCGCGCTGGTGGCGACGAGCGCCTTCACCTCGTTGCGCTTGAGCAGACCCTCGGACTCCTCGCGCTCGTCGGGGTCGGTCTGGCCGGTGTAGGCCCGCACGTCGTGTCCGCGCTCGCGCAGCAGTCGTGCGGTGTCGTTCGCCGCCGAGACCGTGAGCGTGTAGATGATGCCCGATCCGGGCAGGTCGTCGAGATGGCTGAGGAGCCACGCGAGCCGCGTCGGGGCGTCGGGCAGCCGCAGCACGCCGAGCCGGAGCGACGTGCGGGCGAGCGGACCCCGGATGGTGAGCACGTCGCCCGACGAGCCGAGCTGCTCCGCGACATCCGCCACCACCCGGCTGTTCGCCGTCGCCGTCGTCGCGAGCACCGGCACGTCGACCGGGATCTCGGCGATGAGGTCGCGGAGCCGCCGGTAGTCGGGCCGGAAGTCGTGGCCCCAGTCGCTGATGCAGTGCGCCTCGTCGACCACGAGCATGCCGATGCGTCGCACGAGCGCGGGCAGCTGCTGCTCGCGGAAGCCCGGGTTGTTGAGCCGCTCGGGCGAGACGAGCAGAACGTCGACCTCGTCGGCGGCGAGCCGCGACTGCACATCGGCCCACTCGTGCGGGTTCGTGGAGTTGATCGCAACGGCGCGCACGCCAGCCCGTTCGGCGGCCGCGATCTGGTCGCGCATGAGCGCGAGCAGCGGCGACACCAGCACGGTCGGCCCGGCGCCCTGCCGCCGCAGCAGCAGCGTGGCGACGAAGTAGACCGCCGACTTGCCCCAGCCCGTGCGCTGCACCACGAGAGCGCGGCGTCGCCCGGCGACGAGTGCCTCGATGGCCTCGAACTGCCCCTCGTGGAACTCGGCGTCGCCGCGTCCGACGAGTTCGCGCAGCGCCGCGAGCGCGGAGGCGCGGAGGTCGGTGGAGGCGGTGGCGAGCGTCATCCCCCAACTCTGGCCGATCCCGCTGACAACGTCGTCAGACTGTCCAGGACAGCGCCATCAGCCTGTGCAGGAGAATGGACCCAACGTCCCCTGTCACCAGGGGAAGGGCCCGAACTCCTGCACAAGCACAAGCACAAGCACAAGCACAAGCACAAGCTCAAGCTCAAGCTCAAGCTCAAGCTCAACAGCAGCAGCAGGGGCTCAGTCGCCGCGGCGCATGAAGCGCGCGACGAGCTCCCCGATGAGCACGGCCGTGGCGGCGGGCCCGCGCGACGGGGCATCCGGCAGCATCGAGGTGTCGGCGACGCGCAGCCCCTCGACGCCGTGTACGCGCCCGAAGCCGTCGACGACCGCGAACGGGCCGGTCGCCGGCCCCATCGGCGTGCTACCGCACAGGTGGATCGCGGTGCCGAGGTGCGCGAGCATCCATGCGTCGAGCGCGTCGTCATCGTCGAGCGTGGCGTCATCGAGCTCGGTGAGCCGCTCGAACAGGTGGGCGAAGGCGCGCGTGCGCAAAAGTGCCACGGCGGTGCGGATGCCGAGGCGCATCCGCTCCCGGTCGTGCGCGGTCGAGAGATAGCGGTAGTCGATCCGCGGGTTCACCGTGGGGTCGGCGGACTCGAGCGTGATCGAGCCGCGCGCCTCCTCGCCCTGCAGGCCGACGAGGAGCACGAGGTCGCGCCCGTGCGCCGCCTGGTCGCGCAGCCGCGAGAGCGACGCACCGCGCAGGGCCCGCACGGTGGCGATCGGATGCCGCAGGGCCGACCGGGCACCGCCGGCCACGACGCCGCGCGAGCCCATGAGCAGGTGGTTCATGGTCTTCACCGAGACCATGACCTCGAGATCGCCGGCCGGGCCGCCGCCCGGCGACGAGAAGTTCAGCGCCGTCGTGAAGGTCTCGGGCGTCCGCGCATCCATCACGTCGCGCCGGGCGCGCCAGCCGACCGAGAGGTCGGGATGGTCGCTGAACGCGCGGCCGACGCCCGGCGCATCGCGCACCACGGGAACGCCGTGCTCATGCAACTGCCCGATCGGTCCGACGCCCGAGACGAGCAGCAGGTGCGGCGTGCCGATGCCGCCCGCGCAGAGCACGACCTCGTCGGCGTCGATGACACGAGCGGAGCCCGCCGGTCCCCTCGAGCCCTCCGCCACCTCCACCCCGACGGCCCGCGCACCGTCGAACACGACGCGCAGCACGCGGCATCCGCCGACGACCTCGAGGTTCGGGCGGTCGCGCACGCCCGACAGGTAGGCGAGGCCCGTGTTGATGCGCACGCCGTCGACGACGTTCTGCGACACCGGCCCGACGCCGGGCGTGCCGGGCGCGTTCTTGTCGGGCTCGGCCGCGAATCCGAGCTCGAGCGCCGCGGCCGTGAAGGCGCGCGCCGCGACGTTCGACTGCGCGGCGCGCTGGATCGGCATCGGCCCCGAGTCGCCGTGGAATGGTCCCGCACCAAGGTCGAGGTCGCGTTCGAGGTCGCGCAGCACGGGCAGCACGCGCTCGTAGGCCCAGTCGGGGCCCGCGAGCTCCGCCCACCGTGCGAAGTCCTCGGGACGTGCGCGCACGAAGTAGCCGCCGTTGATGGTCGACGAGCCGCCGATGATGCGACCGCGCGCGATCGTGTAGGGCAGGTCGGGCGTGAGGTGGCCGAGGTAGGACCAGTTGGCCGGGTGCCCCGGCAACGCGCCCTGCACCGTGGACGCGTCGAGCAGCTCGGGCGGGAAGTCGGCGCGCGATCGCGGCACGGCTCCGGCTTCGAGCACGACGACCCGACGCGAGGGGTCCTCGCTCAGGCGGGCCGCGAGCGCGGCGCCGGCGGCTCCGGCGCCGACCACCACGGTCGTGCGGTCCGCTCGATCGCCCGTCGCCCCGGCGCCGGTCACCGCGTCACGCCTGCACGTCCCGGTGCGCCTGCACCACCTTGGTGTCGATGCGTTCGTCGATGAGCCGGAACGCCTCGTCGAGGAGGTCGAGCAGGTCGGCCCCGCCGTCGTCGAGCCACTGCTCGTACGCCGCCAGGCAGACGCCGAGACAGGTCCACGCCATGGTCTGCGGAATCAGGTCGTGCTCGGGCAGCTCGAGTCGTCGCGCGACGTGCTCGGCCACGACCTGCCGCCAGGACGCGTAGCGCAGCGTGGAGTGCGCGAGGAGCGTGGGCACGTGCAGCAGCAAGTCCATGCGACGCCGGTGGTACGGCCACTCCTCCTCGGGCACGCGGTTGAACTCGACGATCGCGACCCGGAGCTGCTCCATCATCGGGATGTCGTCGGGCATGCTCGCCAGATGCGCGCGCATCCGTCCGAGCAGGGTGTCGAAGTCGCCCCACGGCAGGTCGTTCTTCGACGGGAAGTAGCGGAACAGGGTGCGCCGTCCGATGCCGGCCTCTCGGGCGATGTCGTCGATCGTGGTCTGGTCGAAGCCGCGCTCGATGAACAGCGTGAGCGCTGCGTGACTGATCTCGGCATGGGTGGTCGACGGGGCGCGGCCGAGCCTCGGGCGGGTCGCCGCATCCTCGCTGCCGGGCGTCATGGGCGCTACCCCCTTCCCAACGGCACTGAGTGTCATTAGTATCGTCCTCACACGGGAGATCGCCAAGGGCGGCGATCCGGACATGAGGAGCATCCCATGACTCGCACCGACCAGCTCGTCGAACCGCAGGCTGAGATCGAGGACGTGATCGAAACGGATTCACTCGTCGAAGAGGTCTCGATCGACGGCATGTGCGGCGTCTACTGACGCCCCGCCCTCGTATCGCCACTGACACCGACGTCATCGTCATGAGCGCCATCGATCCCGAATCGGCCTGGCGGCTGCATCCGCAGGTCTCGGTGCGTCCCGAGCCGTTCGGGGCGCTGCTGTACCACTTCGGCACCCGCAAGCTGTCGTTCCTGAAGGACCGCACCCTGCTGACCGTCGTCGAGGGGCTGGCGGATGCCACGAGTGCACGTGCGGCGTGCGAAGCCGCCGGCGTGGCCGATGAGCACCTGCCCACCTACCTGCGGGCGCTGGGCACGCTCGCCGATTCGAAGATGCTCGTGGAGCGTGCCGCATGACCCTCGTGCAGGATTCCACTCGACAGGCTCAGGGACCGGTGCCCGCCCCGCCGCCCGCGTCGATGCGCCTGGTCGACCACTTCGAGCGCGGGCTCGATGCGCCGATCTGCCTGACCTGGGAGCTCACGTACGCGTGCAACCTGTCGTGCGTGCACTGCCTGTCGAGTTCGGGCCGGCGCGACCCGCGCGAGCTGTCGACCGAGGAGTGCAAGGCGGTCATCGACGAGCTCGAGCGGATGCAGGTGTTCTACGTCAACATCGGCGGCGGAGAGCCCACGGTGCGCAACGACTTCTGGGAGCTGCTCGACTACGCGACCGCGCACCACGTGGGCGTGAAGTTCTCCACCAACGGCGTGAAGATCACGCCCGAGGTCGCGGCGATGCTCGCCGCGAACGACTACGTCGACGTGCAGATCTCGCTCGACGGCGCCACCGCCGAGGTCAACGACTTCGTGCGCGGGCCGCGTTCGTACGAGACCGCGCTGCGCGCGATGCAGCACCTGTCCGATGCAGGCATGCGAAACTTCAAGATCTCGGTCGTCTGCACTCGCCAGAACATCCCGCAGCTCGATGAGTTCAAGGCCATCGCCGACCGGTACGGCGCGCAGCTGCGGCTCACCCGCCTGCGCCCGTCGGGCCGAGGGGCGGATGTCTGGGACGAGCTGCATCCCACCCAGGCGCAGCAGCGCGAGCTGTACGACTGGCTCGTCGCGCACGGCGACAACGTGCTCACCGGCGACTCGTTCTTCCACCTCTCGGCGTACGGGCAGGCGCTGCCGGGCCTGAACCTCTGCGGCGCCGGCCGCGTGGTGTGCCTGATCGACCCGATCGGCGACGTGTACGCGTGCCCGTTCGCGATCCACGACGAGTTCCTGGCCGGCAACGTGCGCGGCGAGGGCGGCTTCAAGGACGTGTGGCAGCACTCCGAGTTGTTCACCCGCCTGCGTGAACCCCAGTCGGGCGGCGCGTGCACGTCGTGCCAGTTCTTCGACACCTGCAAGGGCGGATGCATGGCCGCGAAGTTCTTCACCGGCCTTCCGCTCGACGGGCCCGACCCCGAGTGCGTGCAGGGCTACGGCGAGCAGTTGCTCGCCGAGCGGGCCGACAAGCTCAGCGTGCCCAAGCACGCCGGCGACCACTCGCACCGAACCTCGCCGCCGCGCCCGCGCACCGGCATGGGACCGGTCAAGCTCACGCTCTCGCGTCGCGAGGACCTCCAGGCGCCGCCCGTGAACGCGTGCGCCGAGGACCCGCTCGCCGGCTTCGCGCCCGCGGCCGCGGCCGCGGCCGATCCCACGACCGTCGACTTCGCAACGAAGGAACCCGGCGCCGACCGGCGCCACCAGGGAGGCATCCGCACCGGACTCGCGTGAGACCCGACTCGCCTCGACGACCGTGATGACGCGGTCGCGGTCGGTCGTGCCGCTCGCACGGGGACGTTCGGCGTGCCCCGAGACAGGAGGAACGAGTCATGGGAATGCTCGACGGGAAGGTCGCACTCATCACGGGCGGATCCCGCGGCCAGGGCCGTGCCCACGCGGTGACCTGTGCGCGCGAGGGCGCCGACGTGGTGATCATCGACACCCTCACGCAGATCGAGACGGTCGCCTACCCGATGGCGCAGCAGGCGGACATCGACGAGACGGTGCGCCAGGTCGAAGCGCTCGATCGACGGATCGTGAGTGTCGTGGGCGACGTGCGCAAGCAGTCCGACCTGGATGAGGCGGTGAGCCGAGGCATCGCCGAGTTCGGGAGGATCGACATCCTCATCGCCAACGCCGGCATCTTCTCGCTCGCCCCGGCGCACGAGCTCACCGACGAGATGTGGGACGACATGATCGCCGTCAACCTCACCGGCGTCTGGAAGTCGGCGAAGGCCGTGCTCCCGCAGATGATGGAGCAGGGCGGCGGCTCGATCGTGATGACCTCGTCGATCAACGGCCTCGAGCCCGGGGCGAACTACGTGCACTACTGCGCCGCGAAGTTCGGCGTCGTCGGCATCATGAAGACCCTCGCGCTCGAGTACGCCCGGCACGGCATCCGCGTGAACGCGATCCATCCGGGAGCCATTCTCACCCCCATGACCAGCTGGCAGGGTGCGTGGGACATGATGAGCGGCAAGCCCGCCGGCGAGGGCACCGAGGCGGACATGCTCGAGGCCGGGTACTCCTTCCACGCGCTGAAGGGGAACGGCTTCCTCGACCCGCAGCGCATCGCCGACACCGCGCTCTACCTCAACTCCGACCTCGCATCCTCGGTGACCGGCGTCTCGATTCCGGTCGATGCCGGGCACCTGCTCATGCCGGGCTACAACGCCGACCCCGTGAAGTAACCGAGCCCACCAACCCTCACCCAACCGCGTTCCGGAACACCAGCAGACGAAGGAGTCATCCATGGCAGGTCAACTCGAAGGCAAGGTCGCCTTCATCACCGGCGCCGCTCGCGGCCAAGGCAGGTCGCACGCGATCCGGCTCGCGCAGGAGGGCGCGGACATCATCGCGGTCGACATCTGCCGGCAGATCGAGACGGTCGGCTACGCGATGTCCACGCCCGACGACCTCGCCGAGACCGTGCAGCAGGTCGAGGCGCTCGACCGGCGCATCCACGCGGTCGAGGCGGACGTGCGCGACCGTGCCGCACTGCAGGCCGCGTTCGACGCCGGCGTGGCCGAGCTCGGCCGCATCGACATCGTGCTCGCCAATGCGGGCATCGCGCCGCTGTCCCTGAACCCGGTGCCCGAGGAGTGGCAGGACGTCATCGACGTCAACCTCACCGGGGTCTACAACACCGTCGAGGTGGCCAAGCAGGCGCTCATCGACGGCGGTCGGGGCGGCGCGATGGTGCTCACCAGCTCCACGGCCGGCATCAACGGCATCGGCGGAAACACCCCCGGCGGCCTCGGCTACACGGCGGCCAAGCACGGCGTGGTCGGCCTGATGCGCAGCTACGCCAACCAGCTCGCGCAGTACTCGATCCGGGTGAACACCGTGCACCCCACCGGCGTGAACACCCCCATGGTCGTGAACGAGGTCATGCAGCAGTTCCTGGAGGCCGACCCGCAGATGGGCCAGGCGATGGCGAACGCGCTGCCCGTCGACATGATCGAGGCCGTCGACATCTCGAACGCGATCCTCTACCTCGTGTCGGACGCCGGACGCTACGTGACCGGCGTGACCCTGCCCGTGGACGCGGGCTTCACCAACAAGAAGTGACCGCGGCATCCGCAGGTCACTGAACCCGAAGCACAGCACAGCTCACTGAACCCGAAGAACAGAACGGAAGAAGGACACGACATGGCTGGACGAGTCGAAGGCAAGGTCGCCTTCATCACCGGCGCGGCACGCGGACAGGGCCGGGCGCACGCGCTGCGGCTCGCCGAAGAGGGCGCCGACATCATCGCCATCGACATCTCGGAGCAGGTCGAGGGCGTGCCGTACGACACCGCGCGGGCCGAGGACCTGCAGGAGACGGTGCGCCAGGTCGAGGCCCTCGACCGGCGCATCGTGGCGGAGAACTGCGACGTGCGCGACCTCGAGAACATGAAGTCGGTGCTCGAGAAGGGCGTCGCCGAACTCGGTCGCCTCGACATCGTCTCGGGCAACGCGGGCATCGACATCGTCGGCCCGTGGGACACGATGACGCCCGAGATCGTGCGCACGACCCTCGACATCAACCTCATCGGTGTCTGGAACACCGTGATGGCGTCGGTTCCGCACATCCTCGCGGGCGGGCGGGGCGGATCCATCATCCTGACGAGCTCGGCGAACGGCCTCAAGGCCGGCCCGTGGAACATGGCCTACAACATGTCGAAGTACGGCGTGACCGGCATGACGAAGTCGTTCGCCCAGGAGCTGGCGAAGCACAACATCCGGGTGAACAGCGTGCACCCGGGTGGCGTCGACACGCCGATGGCGCAGGGCATCATGGGCGTCGAGGACAGCGGGTTCACCAAGGGCATGGCGGCGAACCCCGATCTCGTCGGCATGCTCACGCAGTGGATCCCCGGCATGATGCCGGCTCGTGAGATCTCGAACGCGGTGCTCTTCCTCGCCTCCGATGAGTCGGCGTGGGTCACCGGCCACGCGCTGGCCGTCGACGGCGGCATGACGCAGTACTGACCGACGGATGCCGCGGCCGCGAGATTCCCGCGGGACGAGCGGCCGCGGCATCCGGAACCGCAAGAAGAAACCGATGAGAAGGGAGCACGCAATGGGGCGTGTAGAGGGCAAGGTCGCGTTCATCACGGGCGCGGCACGCGGACAGGGACGCAGCCATGCGGTACGGCTCGCCGAGGAGGGCGCCGACATCATCGCCATCGACATCTGCGAGGCGATCCCCGAGAACCAGTACCCGCCGGCGACCGAGGAGGACCTTGCCGAGACGGTGCGGATGGTCGAGGCGCTCGACCGGCGGATCGTCGCCGAGAAGGCCGACGTGCGGAACTTCGACCAGTTGAAGGCCGCGGTCGACAAGGGCGTCGCAGAGCTCGGTCGCCTCGACATCGTGTCGGCGAACGCCGGGATCGGCGGCACGTTCGGCAGGAGCGAGGACATCCCCGACGACCAGTGGCAGAACATGATCGACATCAACCTGTCGGGCGTGTGGCGTACGTGCAAGGCGGCCATCCCGCACCTCAGGGCCGGCGGCCGTGGCGGATCGATCATCCTGACGAGTTCCGACGCGGGCCTGTTCGCGTACGAGAACATCTCGCACTACGTGTCGGCCAAGCACGGCGTGGTCGGCCTCATGCGCACGCTCGCGCTCGAGCTCGCACCCGACATGATCCGTGTGAACAGCATCCACCCGACGACGGTGAACACGCCGATGGTGAACAACGAGGCCACGTTCAAGCTGTTCCGCCCCGACCTCGAGCACCCGACGGCCGAGGACTTCGGCGAGGCGGCGAAGGTGATGAACGCCCTCCCCATCCCGTGGGTCGAGGCGGTCGACATCTCGAACGCCCTGCTGTTCCTCGCGTCCGACGAGGCGCGGTACATCACGGGTGTTCCGCTGCCGGTCGACGCCGGCGCCGCAGTGAAGTGACACACCACGACAGAAGGGGTGACAATCATGGGACGACTCGACGGAAAGGTCGCATTCATCACGGGTGCGGCGCGAGGGCAGGGTCGCAGCCACGCGCTGCGCATGGCTCAGGAGGGCGCCGACATCATCGCGGTCGACCTCGTGGATCAGATCTCGACGGTGCCGTACGCGATGGCCAAGCCGGAGGACCTCGACGAGACGGTGCGCCAGGTCGAGGCGCTCGACCGCCGCATCGTGGCTCGCAAGGCCGACGTGCGTGACGGCGAGGCCCTGCGCGCCGCGGTCGACGCGGGCGTGGCGGAGCTCGGCCGGCTCGACATCGTCGCGGCGAATGCCGGCATCTTCTCGAGCGGCACGGCCGAGGAGCTCACCGAAGAGCAGTGGGGCGACATGATCGACGTGAATCTGTCGGGTGTCTGGCGCACCTGCAAGGTCGCCATCCCGCATCTCCGGGCCGCCGGCGGCGGGTCGATCATCATCACGAGCTCCACCGCTGGACTCAACGGATTCCCGAACTTCGCGCACTACGTGTCGGCGAAGCACGGCGTCGTCGGACTCATGCGCACGCTCGCGCTCGAACTCGCGCCCGACATGATCCGGGTCAACTCCGTGCATCCGACGAGCGTCGACACCGACATGATCCAGAACGAGACGATGTACGAGCTGTTCGCACCCGACCTCGAACCCCAGCAGCGCACCCGCGAGGCGCTCGGTGAGCGGTTCACGACGCTGAACGCGCTGCCGATCCCGTGGGTGGAGGCCGTCGACATCTCGAACGCCGTCCTGTTCCTCGCCTCCGACGAGGCACGGTACATCACCGGCGTGACCCTGCCCGTCGATGCCGGACAGACCACCAAGTAGGAGGAAGACCACGTGACCGACACCACTCGAGCGGATGCCGCGCCCGGCGAGCTCGCGGCGAACCGCGAGCGCATCGCCACGCACATCGTGGGGCGAGAACGTGAGTTGGAGCTCACGCTCGCGGCCGTGGCCGCCGGGCGCGACATCCTGCTCGAGGGGCCACCCGGAACGAGCAAGACGACGATGCTCACGGCGATCACCGAGGAGTGGGGCATCCCGCTGCTGTTCGTCGAGGGCAACGCCGATCTCACGCCCGCGAAGCTCGTCGGCCACCACAACCCGGCGCGGGTGCTGAAGGAGGACTACAGCGCCGAGAACTTCGTGGCCGGCCCGCTCGTCGAGGCGATGCGCGAGGGTGGCTTCCTCTACATCGAGGAGTTCAACCGGGCTCCCGAGGACACGCTCAACACCCTGCTCACGGCCATGGCCGACCGCGCCATCGCCGTGCCGCGGGTCGGGAAGATCCAGGCCAAGCCGACGTTCCGGGTCATCGCCTCGATGAACCCGTACGACAACGTGGGAACGACCCGCCTCTCCACGAGCGTGCACGACCGGCTCAACCGGCTGGCCGTGAGCTACCAGGATGCGCCGAGCGAGGAGGCCATCGTGCGACTCCGCACCGGGGCGCAGGGCGCCCTCGGCGACCGGCTCGTCGGCGATGCGGTCGCGGTCACCCGGGCGACGCGGACGCATCCCGACATCCGCCAGGGGTCGAGCGTGCGCGGTGCGATCGACTGCGTGCTCGTGGCGACGCAGCTGGCGGAGCTCCGGGACATCCGCTCGCCCGAGCAGGAGACGTACCCCGAGCTCGTGTTCGACGCGATGATCGTGTCGCTCTCAGGACGCATCCACATCGACGAGGCGATCGAGACGACGCCCGAGCGGGTGCTGCGCGAGATCTGGGAGGACCGATTCATCCTCGAGCCGGCGACGGCGGCACCCGGATGAAGGGAGGTACCGGCGGACTCGCCGTTGCAGCGCGAACGGCCGGGCCGGCGCGCCGCGCAGGGCACGCCGTTGCGCCGCAAGCCGAAGCAGCTCGACGAGGCGCCCACGGTGTTCGAGGCGTCCGCCGGCGCGGGCGGCGGAACGCTGCTCCGCCCGACCGGTGGACCCGGGCGCGCCGCGGCGAAGCCGATGCCGGGGAGCAGTGCGATGGGATTCACTGACGAGGCGGCATCCGTCGTCGTGCCCGATGCGGAAATCAGGATCGACCCGACCGCACGCACCCGGGCGCGCCAGATCGCGTCACGCCTCGCGATCAGGCGGCCTCGGCGTGACGCCACGAGTCGTCGCGGCATCGGGGAGCTGGGCAGCCTGCCGTACCGCGGCGGCTCGGATGAGATCGACCTCGACGCCACCATCGAGGTGCTCGCCGAGCGGCCGGTGCCTGAGGACGAGGACATCGTCGTGCGCGACCGCATCCGCACGAAGCGATCGGTGGTGCTCGCGGTCGACGTGTCGGGGTCGATGAAGGGCGAGCGCATCGCCACGGCCGCGGCGACGGTCGGCGCGCTCGCGGGCGAGCTCGAGCACGACGACCTCGCGGTGATCGCCTTCTGGTCGGATGCCGCGATCCTGCTGAACCTCGGCGAACTCGTGAAGCCCATGGACCTGCTCGACGCGATCATGCGCATACCGGCGCGCGGGCTCACCAACGTCGCCTTCCCGCTCGAGCTCGCGGCGAAGCAGCTTCACCGCGCCCCCGTGCGCGACGCCCGCGTCGTGCTGCTCTCGGACTGCGTGCACAACGCCGGGCCGGATCCGCGGCAGTTCGCGGGGCGGCTGCCACGACTCGACGTGCTCCTCGATGCGAGCGGCGAACGCGACGTGGACCTCGGACGTGACCTCGCCAGGATCGGCCATGGCACGCTGCACGTGGTGCACGACTATCGAGGGGTGGCTCCCGCCATCAGCGCCATCTTCGGCGGGTGAGCGGACGCCCCCTCGACAACGACTTCAACAAGGAGAGAACGATGAGCAACAACTGGTTCGAGACGGTGGCGGTGGCTCAGCGCCGCGCCAAGCGGCGGCTGCCGAAGTCGGTGTACGGCGCCCTGATCGCCGGGTCGGAGAAGGGCCTGACGTATCAGGACAACATGAAGGCGTTCGGCGAGCTGCAGTGGGCGCCGCACGTCGCCGGCCACTCCGCGCAGCGCAAGCTCGACACGACGGTCATGGGTATCCCGATCTCGCTGCCGGTGATCATCTCGCCGACGGGTGTGCAGGCCGTGCACCCCGAAGGGGAGGTGGCCGTGGCCCGGGCGGCCGCGAACCGGGGCACCATCATGGGTCTCTCGTCGTACGCGTCGAAGCCCGTCGAGGACGTCGTGCAGGCCAACGGCAACACCCTCTTCCAGGTGTACTGGAGCGGCACGCGCGACGCGATGCTGCACCGGCTCGAACGGGCAAGGGCCGCGGGCGCCAAGGGCGTCATCCTCACCCTCGACTGGTCGTTCTCCAACGGCCGCGACTGGGGCAGCCCGTGGATCCCCGAGAAGCTCACGCTCCAGGCGGCCATGCGGTTCGCGCCGCAGGCCGTGACGCGACCGGGGTGGCTGCTCGACTTCCTGAAGACCGGGCGCGTTCCCGACCTCTCGACGCCGAACCTCGCGCCCGCCGACGGAGGGCCCGCGCCCACGTTCTTCGGCGCATACGGCGAGTGGATGTCGACGCCGCCCGCGACGTGGGACGACGTCGCCTGGCTCCGCGAGGAGTGGGGCGGCCCGTTCATGCTCAAGGGGATCACCCGCCTCGACGACGCCAGGCGGGCGGTCGACGCGGGCGTCACAGCGATCTCGGTGTCGAACCACGGCGGCAATAACCTTGACACGACGCCCGCGTCGATCCGCATGCTCCCGGGCATCGCGGAGGCGGTCGGCGACCAGGTCGAGGTGCTCCTCGACGGCGGCATCCGACGCGGCGGGGATGTCGCGAAGGCGCTCGCGCTCGGTGCGCGTGCGGTGATGATCGGACGAGCGTACCTCTGGGGACTGGCGGCGAATGGACAGGCTGGAGTCGAGAACGTCTTCGACGTGCTGCGCGGCGGACTCGACTCGGCCGTGCTCGGCCTCGGGCACTCGTCGATCGAGGAGCTCAGCCCGGCCGACTTCTACATGCCGCCGTCGTTCCGGCGCGAGCTCGGAACGGGCGGCGCGGCCGGCACGCCCGCGGCTCCCGCGGCCAAGCCCGAGCCGCGCAAGGCGAAGCCCGCGACGACGCGTCGCGCCAAGCCCGAACCGGCCGAACCCCGGCCCGACGACGCGGTGGCTCTCGGCAACATCTGAGGCGGCGGCGTGACCCGGCGCGGCGCCATGCGCCTCGTGGATCGGCCGTGGCCCGACATCGGGCGACCCGTGCTGCTCGTGCCGGTCGGATCGACCGAGCAGCACGGGCCGCACCTGCCGCTCGACACCGACACGTCCGTGGCATCCGTCGTCTGCGACGCGCTCGCTGAGCGCCTGGGCGCCACCGGCGTCGACGCGCTGGTGGCGCCGGCGATCGCCTACGGCGCGAGCGGCGAGCACCAGGACTTCCCCGGCACGATCTCGATCGGCACCGAGGCGCTGACCGTGCTGTTCGTCGAGTACGGGCGATCCGCGTGCGAGTGGGCCGGCCGTGTCGTGTATGTGAACGGCCACGGGGGCAACGTGGAGGCACTCGCGGCGGCGGTGCCGAGGCTCATCGGCGAGGCGCGCGCGGTGTCGTGGCTGCCCTGCGCGGCGGACCGTGTCGACCACGCACGACTGCCCGACCTTCCCGCGGATCCCCACGCGGGACGCACCGAGACGTCGCTGTTGCTGGCGATGGACGCTTCGCGGGTGCGTGCCGACCGCCTGGAGCCGGGGAACGACGCGCCGCTCGCGGAGCTCATGCGCGACCTGCGCGCCGGCGGCGTGCGCCGGGTCTCGCCCAACGGCGTGCTCGGCGACCCGCGCGGCGCGACCGCCGAGGAGGGCGAGCGGCTGCTCGACGCGATCGTGGCGCACGCGTGGTCGCGACTCGACCATGGGATCGTCGACGATCGCGGTTGCCTCGTGGTCGTGCCTCCGGGTGCCGCCTCGTGACCGCTCGCCTTCCCGACGGCTTCGTGGTGCGCCTCAACCGCCACACGCGCGTCATCGACGATGGGGCCGTGCTCGTGGGCGGCTCGCCCACGCGCATCTCGCGACTGAAGCCGCTCGCCCGCCGCGCCATACGTGACCGCGTCATCACGGTGACGGATGCCGCGAGCCGCGCGCTCGCCGACCATCTCCTCGCCACGGGCATGGCCGACCCCGTGGTCGACGCGCTGCCGGCCGCCGACCTGGCGCTCGCGACCGCCGTCATCCCCGTGCGGGATCGACCGCGCCAGCTCCACCGCCTGCTCGCCGGCCTCGGCGGCGCGCTGCGCGTGATCGTCGTCGACGACGACTCCGTGGATCGGCAGGCGGTCGCCGCCGTCGCGGCGCGCCATGGCGCCGAGCTGCTTCCGCTTCCCGAGAACGTCGGGCCTGCCGGCGCCCGCAACGCCGGGCTCGCTCGGGTGGCCACGCCGTTCGTGGTCTTCATCGATTCCGACGTGGCCGTCGAACCAGCCGCCATCGAGACGATGCTGCGGCATTTCGCGGATCCCGAGCTCGCGATGGTCGCGCCTCGCGTGCTCGGCCTCGAGAGCGACCGACCGAACTGGATCACGCGCTACGAGGACGCCCGGTCGTCGCTCGACCTGGGCGACGACTCGTCGATCGTGCGGCCGCGATCCCCGGTCACGTGGGTGTCGAGCACGTGCCTCGTCGCGCGTGTCGACGCGCTCGGCACCGGGTTCGACGCGTCGATGCGCGTCGGCGAGGACGTCGACCTCGTGTGGCGGCTGGTCGACGAGGGCCGTCGGGTGCGCTTCGAGCCCGCGGCATCCGTGCGCCATGAGCATCGGTCGACACTGCGGGCGTGGACGGCGCGCAAGGCGTTCTACGGCACCGGTGCGCACCCGCTCGCGGTGCGGCATCCCGACGACATCGCGCCCGTCGTGCTCGCACCGTGGGGGGCCGGGCTGCTCCTCGCCCTCATCGCGCAGCGGCGGTGGTCGCTGCCTGTCGCGGGCCTGATCGCCGCGGTGACGATCGCGCGCATCGGGCGTCGCGCCGTGGGGGTGCGGCATCCGTACCGCCTCGCCGGGCGACTCACGGGCTACGGCGCGATCGCCGCGGTCACGCAGGGGTTCGCGCTGCTCCTGCGGCACTGGTGGCCGCTCGCGGCGATCGGATGCCTCGTCTCACGCCGCGTGCGCCGTGCGGTGCTCGTGGCGGCGATCGCCGACACCGTCATCGAGTACGTGCGCACGAGACCGACGCTCGACCCGATTCGCTTCGCCGTCGCCCGCAGGCTCGACGACGCGTCGTACGGAGCGGGCGTGTGGTGGAGCGCGATCCGGGCGCGCTCGCCGAAGGCACTGCTGCCCGACCTGCGCCGGCGGCACTGACCCTCCCATCTTCAGCTTGTGCAGGAGAGGAGGCGCGATGTCGCCCGTGCCGGGGATTCGCCTGCACAAGCTGAGGGTGACGAGCTAGGGGCGGGCGGGCTCCCAGCCGATCGCGGGGGCGACGTGCTCGGCGATCGCGGCGAGCAGCCGCGTGTTGTAGTCGACGCCGAGCTGGTTCGGCACGGTGAGGAGCACGGTGTCCGCGGCGGCGACGGCCGCGTCCTGCGCGAGATCGGCCGCGATCGCGTCGGGCTCGCCGATGTAGCTCTTGCCGAACCGGGCGAGGCCGCCGTCGAGGAAGCCGACCTGGTCCTGGGTGTCGTGACCCAGACGGCCGCCGAAGATCTGGCGGTCCTCGTCGGTGACGAGCGGGATGACACTGCGAGAGACCGACACCCGTGGCGCGCGCTCCCAGCCGGCCAGGGCCCACGCGTCGCGGTACAGTTGGATCTGCTCGGCCTGCAACTCGTCGAACGGCACGCCGGTGTCCTCGGTGAGGAGCGTCGAGCTCATCAGGTTCATGCCCTGCTCGGCCGTCCAGGTGGCCGTGGCTCGGGTGCCGCTGCCCCACCAGATGCGGTCGGCGAGGCCCGGCGAGTGGGGCTGGATTGGGAGGAGGCCGCTCGTGCCGGTCATCTTCGGGTTCGCCGGGGCGACCCCCGCGCCGGAGACCGCGAGCCGGAACGTCTCGGTCTTGGCTCGTGCGAGCGCGGCGTCGTCCTGCCCCTCGGGCGGCACGTATCCGAAGCTGTGCGCGCCGTCGGCGGCGGGTTCGGGTGAACCGCGACTCACCCCGAGCTGCAGCCGGCCCTCACCGGTCGAATGGCTGCTGATGAGGTCGGCGGCCGCCGCCTCCTCGGCCATGTAGAGCGGATTCTCGTAGCGCATGTCGATGACACCCGTGCCGATCTCGATGCGGTTCGTGCGCGCCGCGATGGCGGCGAGCAAGGGGAACGGGCTCGCGAGCTGGCGGGCGAAGTGGTGCACGCGGTAGAACGCGCCGTCGATGCCGAGCTCTTCGGCGGCGACGGCGAGCTCGATGGACTGCAGCAGCGCATCGCGGCCGCTGCGGGTCTGCGACTGCGGCGACGGATGCCAGTGGCCGAACGACAGGAATCCGATGCGCTTCTTCACACCCGGTACAGCGTCGTACGGCATCCACTCATTCCCCTCGGTCGGGGCGGCCGCAGAGATAGGGCACCCGCCGGATGCCGTGCGGCTACCTCAGGGAGGAGCTTAGAGGCAACAACGAGGAATCGGAGTCGCACATGTTCATCTCGGAAGCGGCCTTCCCCCACCTGATGGCGGACCGCGAGGCGCGCTTGGCGCAGGAGCTCGAGCTGCGCCGCCTCGTCGAGGAGCGGATGGCGGAGCCCGCCCAGTCCATGCTGCCGGGCGACGATACGGCGAAGGGCTCACGGCGGGCGGGTCGGCGGAGTGCCGGAACCCACCGTCCGGCTCGCCGCGGCCACGGGCCGGCTCAGCCGGCAGGGCATTGAGTGGAGGGTGCCGATCGCACTCGGCGCGCTGCGCGTGGGCGCGGCTGCCGCTCGACCGCTGAGCGCCCGGTGACGTTCGACCCGCGAGATGGGTCCGCTCATTCGGCCCGGTCGGCTCGACCGTGGCGTGCGTAGTGGCGCGCCGCACGGGCCCGGTTGCCGCAGCCGACCGAACACCACTCGCGACGAGGGTGGTCCTTGATGAAGTAGAGGACGCACCCGGGCGCGAGGCAGGCGCGCAGGTCGAGGTCGTCCCATGGCCCGAACAGCTCGATCGCCTGCTTGGCGATCGTGCTGATGAGCACCGCGTCGGCGGATCCGGCGGATCCCGACCCTCGCACCATGCCGCCGTCGCCGGTCAGCTTGAGCGTCGGCCAGATCACGGCGAGCCGGGCATCGTCGTTGACCGTCTGCACGGCCGTCTTCAGGTCGGCCATCGCCGACCTCGCATGCTCGCGGGGGTCGTCGGTGCGTTCGGCCGCGATCCGGCGCAGTGCATCGCGGAGGTCGCGGAGGCGCGCCAGACCGTCGTCGTCGAGCGTGAGGGCGTCGCCGCGCGCGCCGGCTTCGAGGCGCGGACCCAGGGCGGCGATCCAGTGTTCGGCGTCGCCGATCGACGCCAGGGAGTCGTGCACCCCGTGTCGATCGGACCAGACGGTGTTCATCAGCTCGACCGGGAGCGCCTGACCGAGCAGCGGAGCGGTGGGCGTCTGCAGGTCGGTCATGACCCCAGACTAGCCATTTCTAACGCTTAACGTCACATTTTACCGTTGACATCAGGATCGGAGCCTGCGTACTGTCTAACGGGTAGCAAGAACCTATTCCGTTAGAAGACTGAAGGAGATCTCCGTGAACACCCCCCTCACCCCCGTCGATCCGGCCACCGCCACCGGCGCCGCGAAGGAACTGCTCGACCAAGTGCAGAAGGCACTGGGCGTCACGCCGAACATGACGAAGGTCATGGCGAACAGCCCGGCGCTGCTCCGCGGCTACCTCGCCCTGTCGGGCGCCCTGGCGACCGGCGAACTCAGCGCCCCCGTGCGGGAGCAGCTCGCGATCGCGACCGCCGAGTTCGACGGCTGCGCCTACTGCCTGTCTGCCCACACCTATCTCGGTCGTGCGATCGGCAAGCTCCCCGACTCGGAGCTCGAGGACGCCAGGAGCGCGACCTCGGCTGATCCGCACACCGCCGCTCTGCTCCGTCTGTCCGACGAGATCCTGCGCAATCGGGGCGCCGTGAGCCGTGACGCGATCCCCACCGCGCGGGCAGCGGGGGTGACCGACGCGGAGATCGGCGAGGTCGTCGGACACCTCGCGCTCAACGTTCTGACCAATTACTTCAACGTGATGGCCGCGGTGGAGATCGACTGGCCGGTCGTGTCTCCACGGCATGCGGAGCAGAGCGCGGCGTGATCCGCGCGACTGGCGGGGTTCGTGCCGTGACGCGCCATCTCCTCGCCAGTCGCACGGTCCACCGAAGACGAGACGTCGCGGGTGCATGGTGCAACGCTGCATCTGCGACGTCTCGGCTTGGGGTCGGATGCCACGACGAGCCGCATGCCCGCCGGTGCCGGCGAGCCGGCACCGGCGCCGCGGAGATCAGCCCAGCAGTTCCTCGACGCGGTTCGAGGTGGGCATCCGCAGCCCGTCGAGCGCGACCGCGATGACGTCGTCGGCCAGTCGATCGGCGTCCTCGCGGCCGCCGGTGCGGTACCACTCGACGATCGAGTTGATCATGCCGAAGACGAGGCGCGAGACGACGCTCGCGTCGATGTCGCTGCGGAGGGAGCCCTCGGCCTGCGCCTCCTCGACGAGCGCCGTGACCGCGCGGTCGAAGGCACGTCGGCGGGCGAGCGCGCGACGCTCGATCTCGGTGTTGCCGCGAACCCGGAGGAGCAGCGTCACGTAGGGGAGCTTGTCGACGAGCACGTGCACGCCGCCCCGGAGCACGTGGTCGAGGCGGTCGGCGGCGCGGCCCCGTGCGGACTCGGGCTCCTGGAGGACGCCCTCGAGCCCGCTCAACGCCTCGTCGAGTGCGCGCTCGAGGATCTCGTCCTTCGAGTCGAAGTGGTGGTAGATCGCGGACTTCGACAGGCCGAGGCGGTCGGCGAGCACGCCCATGGAGGTCGCGTCGTAGCCGTACTGGTTGAAGGCGGCCACGGCGACCTCGAGGATTCCCTGCTGGTCGTAGCCTGGGCGGCCTCGCCGAAGGGTTCCATTCTCAGACATCGTTTTCTCAGTCTCGCATGCCGGAGACCCCCGGCCCAGCCGAACGGGTCCGGGCGCGGGCACGGAACTCCGCGACCAGGCGCCGATCGAAGCCAGCGTCGCCCGCCGCGCCGCCGTCGGTCGCGCCGCCGTCGCCCGCCGCGCCGCCGTCGTCCTCGGCCGCGATGGCGACATCGACGAGCAGCGAGCGCCCCGACCGGGATCGCAGCCGCGCGGTGGCGACGAGGACGTCGCCGACGCGAGCGGGGGAGAGGAACGAGACGTCCGCCCCGGTCGTCATCGCGGTCTCGTCGACGGCGATCGCGACCGCACCGCTTGCGGAGTCGGCGAGCATCACCACGTAGCCCGCGTGCGCGAAGCCGAGCGTGGTCGCCATCTCCTCCGTGACGGGCATGCGCAGCACGGCGCTGCGCTCGTCGACGTCGACGACCTCGATACCGGCGGAGCGGCACACGGGGTCGGACGCGATGAGCTCGCCGGCGGCCGCGGGCGTCATCAGGCGGCCTCGGGGTGGGCGAGGAGGCTCACGACGGCCGCGATGCCGTCGTGCGTGGCGACGCCGCCGCCGACGGTGTGCGCGAGCGCGACGCTCGCGCCGGGCGTCGGGTTCTCCGAGACGCCGAGCAGTTGCCTGCTGAGCTCGACGATCTGCGCGACCCCGGATGCCCCGACCGCGTGTCCGCGGCTCAGCAGCCCGCCGCTCGTGTTCACGGGCAGCGCTCCGCCTGGCGAGGTGTCGCCGTCGAGGGTCATCCGCCATGCCCGGCCGCGTTCGACCAGGCCCAGCGACTCGATCGCGATGAGCTCGCCGATCGTGAACGCGTCGTGCACCTCGGCGATGTCGACGCGCGATCGCTCGATGCCGGCATCGGCGAAGGCGCGCTCGCCCGCGGTGGCCGTGATGCGCGAGGTCGTGAGGTCGTAGTCGGCGTCGATCCGGAATCCTGAGGAGACGCCGGTGCCGAGCACCCGCACGGCGCCCGCGCGAGCGTCGCCGGCCGGCAGGAGCACCACGGCCGCGGCGCCGTCGGCGTTCGCGCAGCACTGCAGCATGGTGAGCGGTTCGGCGATCGGCTTCGAGTCGAGCACCTCGTCGATCGTGACCGGCTCGCGGAATCGTGCGCGCGGGTTGTCGAGCCCGGCCGCGCGGTTCTTCACCGAGACCGCCGCGAGCGCACGCGGGTCGGCGTCGTACTGCGCCAGGTACCGACTCGCGTTCATGGCGTAGATGCCCGGCAGGCTGAGCCCGAGCCGGGTGGGCTCGTCTTCGCGGTCGAGGGTGATGAGGCCGCCGTCGAAGGCGGTGGTGGCCGACTCGACGCCGAGCACGAGCGCGGCGCGCACGCGGCCGGTGCGCACCGCCTGGAAGGCCTCCGCGAAGGCGTACGAACCGCTCGCGCAGGCGTTCTCGATGTTCTGCACGGGGATGCCTTCGATTCCGGATGCCGCGAGCGCGCGCTGTCCGGCCGCGCCGCCGCCGAGCACGTTGCCGCACCAGACGGCGTCGATGGCGGCCGGGTCCAGCCCGGCATCGGCGAGCGCCGCGGCGACCGCCTCGGCGCCCATGACGTCGATGCGCCAGTCGGCGAACCGGCCGAACGGCGTCATGCCGACCCCCGCGATGGCGACGTCGATCATGCGGCACTCTCAGCGGTCGCGAGCACGCCGGACGCGGAGGCGGGGTCGTCGACGAGCGTCACGCGGTCGCCGACCTCGACCCGACGATCGACGGGGGCGAGCACCCGGCCGCCGTCGAGGTCGATGTAGGCGAGGGTGTAGGGCACGTCGTGGCCCGGCAGGCCCACGTGGATCGTCGTCGCGGCGTAGACCACGCCGGGCCGCCCGGTCATCTGAGCACCCCGTGCAGGAAGATGTCGGCCATCTCGTCGCCGACCTGCTCGGCGGTGCGCGGGCCGTCTTCGCGGAACCAGAAGTGGGTCCAGTTCGTCATGCCGATGAGCGCGAACGCGGCGACCGGCACATCGAGGTCGGCGAGCATGCCGCGCCGCTTCAGCGTATTGAGCTCGCTCTGCAGCAGCACGGTCGCCTCGTGCTGCTTGGCGCGCACCTCCGCCTGGTGCTCCGGCGTGAGCTTGTCGGTGTTCTCGAAGAGCGTGTGCACGGCCTCGCGGTGCTCGATGGCCGTGGCCACGAGCGCCTTCACGATCGCCCGCACGCGGTCTTCTGGGGCATCCGTCGACGCCACCGCATCGCGGAGGGCCTCGACGAGGTGGTCCACCGCGGTGTCGACGATGGCCGCGAGGATCGCCGCCTTCGACGGGAAGTAGTGGTACAGGCCGGCGATGCTGATGTCGTTGACCGCGGCGAGGTCGCGCATGGATGCCTCGCCGAAACCCTGCTGACTGAACAGGCGGGCCGCGTTCTCGAGGATGCGGGTGCTGCGCGAGGCCTCGTCGGGGGCGAGCTCGGGGATCGTCATGGCGTGCGCTCCAGGATCTTCGTCTTGTGGCTCGATCGCCCGAGCGTACCGGCCGGGACGAACTCGATGGCGGCGCGGAATCGGAGGAGGTCGCGGATCCGGCCCTCGATCGTCTCGGCGAGGCCCGATGCCGCCGCCCGCTCGGGCTCGTCGTGCGACTCGATGCGCACCCGCAGCGGCGGGGCGACGCGCGGTCCGGTGCCCGGCGCGAGGATGCGGATGGCGCCCGTCACCTGCGGCGCGAACTGCGCGACGACGTCGCGGACGGCGGCGGGATGCACGTTGATGCCGTTGACGATGAGCATGTCGTCGGCTCGCCCCAGGATGCGGAACCTCGGGTCGGTGCGGCCGCAGGGGCACGGCTCGGTGGACACCTGCACGTCATCGCCCATGTTGTAGCGGAGGATGGGGCCCGCCTGCCAGTCGAGCGAGGTGTGCGTCATCTGCCCGACGACGCCGTCTTCGAGGGGGAGCGGTCGGCCGGTGTCGCCGTCGAGCAGCTCGATGAGGTGGTGCTCGGGTGCCATCGGGTGCATGCCGTTCTGGTACTCGCAGGAGAGCATGAAGTGCCCCCAGGCACCGCCCATGCCGTCGAACACCTGGGCGCCGTACGCCTCGGCGATGCGCGCGCGCACTGCGGGATCGCCGGCGCCCGGCTCACCGCCGCACTGGATGATGCGGATGCCGAGCGAGGAGACCTCGGCCCCGATGACCTCCGGCGCGCGTTCGATGAGGTGCTCGGCGAACGACGGCGTGCAGAACAGCGCGGTCGGCCGAGTGAGCTGGGCGATGGTCAGCAGCCGCGCGGTGCCGCCCTCGGCCCCCACGGGCAGCGCGCGGATGCCCGCCCGGTCGAGGGCCCGCAGCCAGGGAACCCCGCCCACGAACATCGAGAGCGCGTAGGCGTGCAGCACGGTGTCGCCCCGGCGCAGGCCCATCGCGGCGAAGGCGCGGCCGAGCACCTCGTCGTTGACCTCGGCGTCGCGGGCCGTGAAGGTGTAGAACGTCGGCTGGCCGCTCGTGCCGGAGGTGGCGTTCACGTAGCGCACCTCGTCGAGCCCCGCGGTGAGGTGCAGGCCGTACGGGTGGCTCGACTCGCGCATCGACGCCTCCTGCGACAACCGGTGCTGGGTCTTGTCGAACGTGGGAATCGCGGCGAGGTCGGCGAGCGTGCGGATCATCTCGGGGTCGATGCCCGCGAGGCGCTCGCGATAGAAGGGGCTGCGTTCGATGAGGTACGCGAGCTGGGTGCGGAGCGCGGCGAGCTGCTGCTCGACGAGGGCGCCGGAGTCCAGGTTCGCCGCCGTTGGCGAAGTGTATGTCGTCATGGTCCGATCCGTTAGAACGTTCGTTTGGTCTTCACGGTACGGATGACGGCGCGACTCGTCAAGCCTGCATCGCCCATCCTTCGAATAATCCGCGAGATTCCGGGCTTGTGAGTGATTCGAAGTCGAGCTTGACACGCCTCCGCTGCCGGGTTACCTTGGCACCGAACGATCGTTCACTCGAACTCATCGAGTGCGACGAAATGAGAGCTGACAAGGAGGTTGGCTGTGGCCGCAATGACCCTGGAGGCGGTGACCGTGCCGACGGCACGCACCGAGTCCGAGCCGAGCGCGCACCGTGGGCGGTACACGATCGACATCGACACCGGCGGTACCTTCACCGACGGCTTCATCGCCGATCACCAGACCGGGCGCGTCGTGCTCTCGAAGGTGCCGAGCACCCCGCACGACCCGTCGCAGAGCCTGCTCGACTGCACCGCCTTCGCGGCCTCCGAGCTCGGCATCGAGCTGCGCGAGCTGCTCCAGGGCGCCGGCGTCTTCCGGTACTCGAGCACCATCTCGACGAACGCCATCATCGAGCACCGTGGCCTTCGCGTCGGCCTCCTCGTGGCCGAGGGCACCGAAGCGTCGCTGGGCCTCGCCGGCGACCGCCGGCCGCTCGTCGACCAGGGATTCCTGCGCCCCGAGCTCGTGACCGCCGTCGCTGTGCCGACCGATGAGGAGCTCGACGCCGGCGCCGTGGTCGGCGCATTCCAGCGCCTCGTCGAGGCCGGCGCGCAGACCGTGCTCATCGCCTTCGCCGGCTCCGGTCGCGACGACGCCGGCGAGCGCGCGGCGAAGCGAGCGATCAGGGCCCAGTACCCCGCGCACTACCTCGGTGCGGCGCCCGTCTTCACCACGGCCGAGATCGTCTCGGGTGGCGACGACGCGCTCCGGGTGAACACCGCGTTCCTCGCCGCCTACGTGCACCACCACCTCGCCCGCTACCTGTTCCGCGCTGAGGAGCGGCTGCGCGCCGCCGGTCTCACCCGGCCACTGCTGGTCGTGCACGCCGACGGCGGCGTCACCCGCGTGGCCAAGACGCACGCGCTCGACACCTACAACTCCGGCCCCGTCAGCGGCCTGCAGGGCGCACGCGCGCTCGCCGAGCGCCGCGGCGACGAGCTGGCCGTCACCATCGACATGGGCGGCACGAGCGTCGACATCGGCGTCATCGCCGGTGCGGTGCTCCCGCAGGTGCTCGAATGGGAGCTCGCGGGCCTGCCCGTGCGGCTGCCCACCGTGCGCGTCGAGGCGGTCGGCGGCGCGGGCGGCTCCATCGCTCGCGTGGTCGACGGCGAGGTGCGCGTCGGCCCCGACAGCGCCGGCGCTCGGCCCGGCCCCGCCTGCTTCGGCCTCGGCGGCACGCTTCCCACGGTCACCGACGCAGACCTCGTGCTCGGCTACGTCGACCCTGCCGGCTTCCTCGGCGGCCGCATGCGGCTCGACCGTGCTCGCGCCGAGGCGGCGGTCTCGACGATCGCCGACGAGCTCGGCGTCGACCTCCTCGAGGCGGCCTGGCGCATCAAGGATGCGGTCGACCGGCAGTCGGCCGAGGAGATCGCCACGCACGTGGGCCAGGCGGCGGCAGGGGAGGCATCCGCTGCGACGCTCCTGCTCTACGGCGGCGCCGGACCGGTGCACGGCGGCGGCATCCTCACGCACGTGGGAGCACGTCGGGCCGTCATGACCCGCACCGCCTCGGTCTTCAGCGCCTTCTCGAGTGCGTCGATGGACGTGCTGCACCAGTACCCGGTGCCCACGCCCGAGACGATCGGGCAGGATGCTGCGGCCTGGAGCGCATCGATCACGGACGCCCTGCCCGAACGCATCGCCCGCGCCGAGCGCGACATGCGGGGTGAGGGGTTCGCCGCGGCCTCCCTGCGACTCCGGCTGCACGCCCTCGGGCGCGACGCCGACGGCCGCTCCGCGAGCGTGCGGGTGCCCCTCGAACGCGGTGCCGAGTCCGGGGCGCTCGAGCAGGTGCACCGCGCGCTCGCCGACGCCGACGCCGAGGTGCAGCTCCTGTCGCTCGAGGCGACCGCCTCGGTACCCCATCACGAGCTCACGGCCGCTCCCCTGGCCGACGAGGACGCTGCGGAGGCGCTCGTCGGTGAGCGCGAGGCGTATTGGGGGCCTGGGATCGGACTCGCCACCGCCCCGGTCTACGACCGCGACCGGCTGCTGCCTGGCAATGCCCTCGAGGGACCGGCCCTCGTGCAGGGCTCTGACACGACCATCGTCGTGCCACCGGGCCAGCGCCTCACCGTCGACGAGTGGAACGACGACATCCTCACGATCTCCGAAGCCGACTCCGAAGGAGGAGCACGATGACCGAGAAGGTCCGCGTCACCGAGACGCTCGACATCGACCTCGACGCCGGTCGCTGGACCTGCAACCGCTGCGGCCACGACGTCGGCGACGCCGAGCACAGCTACAAGGAGGGTCTCCTCGTCGCCGAGCGCGACCCCGAGGAGGTGCACCCGCGCCGCGCGCCCGAGGGCTCCGCGTACTCGTTCGCGCCCGACCCCGAGTGGTGCCGCGTGCTCGAGTTCTACTGCCCCCGATGCGCCGTGCTCGTGGAGGTGGAGTACCTCCCGCCGGGGCATCCGATCACGCGCGACCTCGTGTTCGACCTCGCCTCGCTCCGGGCCGCAGCCGCGCGATGAGCCGCATCGCGAGCGCCGTTCGGGGAGAGGCGCTTCCCTCGCCGATCTTCACGCCGCTGGTCGGCGGGTTCGCGGCGACCATCACGCAGACCGCACCCGAGACGTTCTGGCGTTCGGCTCCCGCCCAGGCGTCGGCCCTCGCCGAGACCGCGCGGCTGT
Organism: Agromyces sp. NSFZ; assembly: GCF_056156205.1. NCBI lineage: Bacteria > Bacillati > Actinomycetota > Actinomycetes > Micrococcales > Microbacteriaceae > Agromyces > Agromyces sp. NSFZ. Next base: position 3,736,412 of record NZ_CM149585.1, on the reverse strand, counting down.
TCGGGCTCGACGCCGTCACGGTCGGCCTCGATCCGGCGGCGCTCGCGGAGGCGGCCGGCGCCGAGGTCGACTGGTCGACGGGCCGGGGCGTGGTGCGATCGGGTGTGCCGGCCGCCGCCGCCGACCGGAGCCTCGACCCGGCTGCCACGACCGTGCTCGACGTGGCCCAGCGCCTCGGCCAGACGCTCGGCGGGGTCGCCGACGTGATCGGCGTGGTGCCCGGCGTCGCGACGCTCGCACGACTGGTCGCCACCGGCGTCGAGCACGGGGCGGATGCCGCGGAGCGACTCGCGGCCCGGCTCGTGATCGAGGCCGCTCGCGGCTACGGCGAGGCGCGGGTCGCCGCCCTGCTCGTGCTCGACGACGCGGCGGGATTCGCTGCGCCGGAGTCCGCCGCCCTGCGGCGTGCCGAGCGCGTGCTCGCGAACACGGCGCGCTTCTTCGACATCCCGCTGCTGCGATCGGTGCCTGCCGGCGCCCGCGCCGATGCCGACCGGATCGCGCCGGCGCAGGCCGCGCTCCCGGCCGACGAGCCCGTGGCGGGCGTGCCCAGCGCCGTTCCCGTCACTCCGGGGCAGCCGGTCGAGCTGCCGTCCTCCTGGTACACGAGCGCCGGCGAGCTCGACCCGGCGCTCCCGCCCGAACTCCTGCACGACCTCGTCGGTGCGCTCCGCGCCGACGCCTGATCCCCGAGGCGGCACCCGCCGCCCGACCCACGACCGAAGGAAAGGACGCCCGATGGGCAACACAATCGACATCGATGTCGGCGGAACGTTCACCGACTGCTTCATGCGGCGCGGCTCGCAGGTGGTCACGGCGAAGGTGCCGACGACCCACTACGACCTGTCCGTGTGCTTCCGCCAGGCCATCGAGACCGGCGCCGCCCGCTCGGGCCTCGACGTCGCCGACCTGCTCTCCGACACCGAGCTGATCCGCTACTCGACGACGATCGGCATCAACTCGCTCATCGAGCGCACCGGGCCCGCCCTCGGCCTCATCACGACCAAGGGCTTCGAGGACACGGTGTTCATCGGGCGCTCCCGGCAGTGGGCCGACGGCATCCCGATCGAGGAGACCCGCGACCTCTCGAAGATCCAGAAGCCGGTGCCGCTGCTCGACAAGTCGATGGTGGTGGGCGTGCGCGAGCGCGTCGACTGCTTCGGCAACGTGCTCATGCCGCTCGACCCCGACGACGTGCGCGAGCAGGTGCAGGCCCTCGTCGACCGCGGCGCCCGCGGCTTCGTGGTGTCGCTGCTCTGGTCGTTCCTCAACCCGCAGCACGAGCTCGAGATCCTCGACATCATCCGCTCCGAGTATCCCGACACCTACCTCGGCAACGTGCCCGTCGTCTGCTCGCATCAGATCTCGCCGCGAGGCGGCGAGTACGCGCGCACCATGACGGCCGTCGTCGACGCCTACACGCACCAGCAGATCTCGTCCCAGCTGTGGACCATCGGCGAGATGGTGCGCGACGCCGGCTACACGAAACCCCTCGCCCTGGTGCACAACAACGGCGGTTCGAAGAAGGTCGCGCGCACCCGCGCGATCGACACGCACGGCGCCGGTCCCGTCGCCGGCGTGCTCGGCAGTGCGTACCTCGCCAGGCAGTACGGCCTCGATCGGGTGGTGTTCACGGATGTCGGCGGCACGAGCTTCGACCTCGGCGTCGTCACCGACGGCAGCGTGTCGAGCTACGAGTTCCGCCCGGTGCTCGACCGCTGGCGCGTGCAGGGCTCCTTCGTGGAGACCCGCTCGATCGGCGCCGGCGGCGGTTCGATCGCCTCGGTGGACCCGAGCCTCGGTCGCCTGAAGGTGGGCCCCGCGAGTGCCGGGTCCATGCCCGGGCCGGCGTGCTACGGCCTCGGCGGCGAACGCCCGACCGTGACCGACGCCGACCTCGTGCTCGGCCTCATCGATCCCGACAACTACCTCGGCGGCCGCATGCAGCTCGACGTCGAGGCAGCACGCGACGCGATCGAGGCCGAGGTGGCCGAACCCCTCGGCATCACGGTCGAGGAGGCCGCGTGGCAGATCCGTCGGCTCGTCGACGCGACCATGGGCCAGGAGATCTTCAAGGAGCTCGCGCTCAAGGGCCACGACCCGCGCACGTTCACGATCTTCGCCGCCGGCGGCGCGGGAGCCACGCATGCCGCGGGCTACGCCGAGGCGGTCGGCGCCACGACGGTCATGACGTTCCCGTTCAGCTCGGTGTTCTGCGCGTTCGGCGCCTCGACCACCGACGTGCTGCACATCTACGAGCGCTCGCGGCACTTCACGGTGACCCAGTTCATGCAGCCGGGCTTCGCGCTCGACACCGAGGCGTTCAACGGCGTCGTCGCGCAACTCGTCGATGAGGCGAAGCTCGACTTCGAACTCGAGGGCTACGCCGCCGACCGCCTGCACTACTCGCTCGAGCTCGACATGCGCTACAAGACGCAGCTCAACCAGACCCGCGTCACGGTGCCGAAGTCGTTCCTCGAGGGCGACGACGACGTGCGCGAGCTGTGCGACGTGTTCAACGAGGCGTACGCCAGGCAGTACAGCCCCGAGGCGGCGTTCCCACAGGCCGGCATCGACATCGAGGAGTTCCACCTCAAGGTGTGGGTTCCCGCCGACCACGAGCCGGCGGCGAAGCAGGAACTCGTGCCGGGCGACGGCACCGCGGCGAAGACGGGCGAACGGGCCGTGTACTGGGGCCAGGCGGGCACGGTCGCGACGTCGGTCTTCGACCGCACGCGCCTCGTGCCGGGCGACGCGTTCGCCGGGCCCGCGATCGTCGAGTCCGACGACACCACCACGGTCGTGCCGATCGGCTGGCACTACCGCATCGACGAATTCGGCAACGGCGTGATCGAGCGCGGCCTGCACGGCGACGCTCGGAAGGGAACGGAACGATGAGCGGCAGGGACCTCGAGGTCATCACCCGGCTCCAGCCCGAGCCGTGGACGGAGCGCGAGCAGCAGGCGGCGGTCGACCTCGACCGGCTCGAGCTCTCGATCTTCAGCCACAAGCTCGAGACCACCACGGTCGAGTGCCAGGAGTTGCTCCAGCGGCTGGGCGCCTCGACCGGCGCCCGGTGGGGCGACTCGGGCTTCGCGTTCTACACGGCGCAGGGCGACATCTCGGTGTGCTCCACGGGCATCTACTTCCACGCGTTCCTGCAGCAGATCCCGATCAAGTACACCGTGAAGCACTGGACCGGCGACGAGACCGTCGGCGTCGAGGAGGGTGACGCGTTCTTCTCGAACGACCCGCTCTACGGCGGCGTGCACGCCCCCGACATGACGCTCTTCGTGCCGGTGTTCGTCGACGGCGAGCTCATCGCGTGGACCGGAGCGGTCATCCACACCGGCGAGTGCGGCGCGAACGTGCCGGGCGGCGTGACCCTCCAGGCCCGCAGCCGGTACGAGGAGGGCCTGCACATCCCGCCCGTGAAGGTCGCCTCGAAGTACCGGATGCGCGAGGACGTGCTGAACCTCCTCGCCAACGGCGTGCGCGACCCGCGTCTCCTCCTCCTCGACATCAAGGCGCGCCTCGCGGCATGTCGTCGCGGCGAGGAGCGGCTGAAGGAGGTCGCCGCCGAGCGCGGCGCCGACTTCGTCGTCGGCGCCCTGCGCACCCTGATCCAGGACGCGACGGATGCCGCGCGCGAACGCATCGCGGCGCTGCCCGACGCCACCGTGCGACAGGTCGCGTTCATGGACACGGTCGGCACCGAGGACGCGCTCATCAAGCTCGACCTGGTGCTCACGAAGAAGGGCGACAAGCTGCACTGCGATCTCAGCAACAGCTCGCCCGAGGTCGTCGGCCATCCGGCGAACAGCTTCGCGCACACCATCATCGGCAAGTCGGCGAACTTCCTCTGCAGCTACCTGTTCCCCGACCTTCCGATCAACAGCGGGCTGAGCGATGTCACCGAATGGACGTTCCGGCAGGGCACCTTCGTGTCGCCGAGCCCCGACGCGCCCATCTCGCTCGCACCGAACGTGATGGCCACCTTCAACCTCGCGTTCTCGATGGCCTGCGCGAAGCTCATCTACTCGCAGATCCCCGAGCGTGCGGTCGCGCCCTGGTTCAACGGGTTCAACATGCCGGTCTACGGCGGCCTGAACCAGTGGGGCGAGCCCGTCGGCGACATCTTCAGCGAGATCAACGGCGGCGGCAGCGGCGGACGGCCCACGAGCGACGGCGTGAACGTCGCGGGGTCGTACTTCGCGACGCTGTCGGACTCGGGCGAGGTTGAGATCATCGAGAACGGCGCGCCCGTGCTGTATCCGTTCCGCAGCCAGTTCCTCGCCGACTCGTGCGGCCACGGACGGCACCGCGGCGGCGCCGGCATGGACACGGCGTACATGGTGCACGGAGTGCCGTGGGTGCTGCTCGGCGCCTTCGGGTTCGGCTCGAAGCATCCGGTGTCCCTCGGGCTCTTCGGCGGCTACGCCTCGGCCTCGATTCCGGCCGTGCGACGCAGCAACACGAACCTGCTGGAGCTCATGGCATCGGGCAGCGCATCGGTGCCGACGAACGCGGAGGAGCTGATCCTCGGCGACAGCGTCGAGGGCACCGTGTCGTTCCAGTCGGTGTCGGCGCCCATGCAGCCCTCGGCCGAGGGCGACGTGCTCATGGTGGCGACCGGAGGCGGCACGGGGTACGGCGACGTGCTCGAGCGCGAGCCGGCGTCGATCATGGAGGACGTGCGCTGGGGCATCACCAGCCAGTGGGCCGCCCGCGAGCTCTACCACGTGGTGTTCGACCCCGACACGCTCGAGGTCGACGAGGCCGGAACCCAGGCGGCCCGCGAGGCGGTGCGTCGCCGTCGGCTCGAGCGCGGCCGCCCCCTCGCCGAGTTCGAGGCGGGCTGGAACGAGCGTCGCCCCGACCCGTGGGTCACGCGCTACTTCGGCGCGTGGCCGAACCCGGCCGAGGCGGAACTGCCCGCACCGGCGATGCTCTGAGCACGCGGCATCCGACAACGGAAAGGAACTCCGAATGAAAGCCCTCATCCTCGACGAAGGGGGAGCGATCTCCCTGCAGCAGGTCCCTGACCCCGAGGTGACGGATGCCGGTGACGCCGTCGTGAAGGTCACGTCGACGTCGATCTGCGGCTCCGACCTGCACCTCATCCACGGCGCGCTGCCGAGCAAGCCGCCGTACGCGCTCGGACACGAGTACGTCGGCGTCGTCACCGCCGTCGGCGCCGGCGTGCACGGCCTCGCCGTCGGCGACCGCGTCGTCGGGCCGGCCGCGCCGTGGTGCGGCGCCTGCGCGATGTGCCGACGGGGCCAGATCCAGCTGTGCCAGCGCGGCGGCGTGTTCGGCAGCGGCCCCACCTTCGGCGGACTCGGCGGCGCCATGGCCGAGCTCCTCCGGGTTCCGCACGCCGACACGGTGCTGTCGAAGATCCCCGACGGCGTGACCGACGAGCAGGCCCTGCTCCTCGGCGACGTGGTGTCGACGGGCATGACGGGCGTGCAGCACGCGCTCGCCGGCCCCGGCGGCGTGCTCGTGGTGATCGGCTGCGGTCCCGTGGGCCTGTCGGCGGTGCACACGGCGCGGCTCTTCGCGCCGGCCGAGATCATCGCGGTCGACCGCGTGCCCGGCCGGCTGCGCGTCGCCGAGCAGCTCGGAGCCACCCGCACGATCGACGCCTCGACCGAGGACGTCGCCGCGATCGTGGGCGAGCTCACCGGCGGCCTCGGCGCCGACGGCGTCGTGGAGGCGGTCGGTCTCCCCGTGACGATCGCGCAGGCCGTCGACCTCGCCGGCGTCGGCGGGCGCATCGCCGTGGTCGGCATCGCACCCGGGCCGGTCGAGCTGCCGATGCCGCAGATGCTGTTCAAGAACCTGACGCTCTGGACGGGCCTCGGCGACCTCGGACACCTCGACATGCTGCTCGACCAGGTGGCGCGCGGTGTGCTCGACCCGTCGCCGATGATCACCGACCGGGTGGCGCTCGACGACCTCGTCGGCGCCGTCGAGCGGTTCTCGGACCCGGCCAACGGCGTCGTGAAGTACGCCGTCTCGGTCCGCTAGGAGTCAGCGGAGCAGTGCAGAGACGCGGATGCCGCGGCCGATCGTCGCCGGCCGCGGCATCCGTCTGCGCTGCCCTACTGGTTGCGCAGGTCGTAGACGCGCTTGTACTTGCCCTCGCTGCGGGGGAGCGTCCCGGGCTCCTCGAGCTTCACCGCCACCGACGAACCGACGAACTCCTTGATGCGCGCGGCGAGCACGACCGTGGCACCCTGGCTGTCCTCGACTGACAGATCGGGGTGGCGCTCGATGCGCACCGTGAGGTCGTCCATGGTGCCCTTGCGGGTGAGTTCCAGGATGAAGTGCGGCGTGAGCTCCTCGAGACCGAGCACGATCTCCTCGATCTGCGTCGGGAACAGGTTCACGCCGCGCAGGATGATCATGTCGTCGTTGCGGCCCGTGATCTTCTCGATGCGGCGCATGCACGGACGTGCCGTGCCGGGCAGCAGGCGCGTGAGGTCGCGCGTGCGGTACCGGATGACCGGGAACGCCTCCTTGGTGAGCGTCGTGAACACGAGCTCGCCCATGGTGCCGTCGGGCACCCGCTCGAGGTTGTCGTCGATGATCTCGGGGAGGAAGTGGTCCTCCCAGATGTGCGGGCCGTCCTTCGTCTCGATGCACTCGTTGCCGACGCCGGGCCCCATGACCTCGCTGAGACCGTAGATGTCGACGGCGTCGAGGCCCATGCGCTGCTGCAGTTCGCGACGCAGTTCGTTCGTCCACGGCTCGGCGCCGAGGATCGCGGTCTTCAGGGTCGTCGAGTGGGGGTCGATGCCCGCCTCGACCATCGCGTCGGCGATGGTGAGCAGATAGCTCGGCGTGCACATGATGGCGTCGGGCTCGAAGTCGCGGATGAGCTGCACCTGGCGCGCGGTCTGGCCGCCCGACACCGGGATGACGGTCGCGCCGAGCTTCTCGATGCCGCCGTGCGCGCCGAGCCCGCCCGTGAACAGGCCGTAGCCGTAGGCGTTGTGCACCTTCATGCCCGGACGCACGCCCGAGGCGCGCAGCGATCGGGCGATGAGCGTCGCCCAGTGCTCGAGGTCCTGCTTGGTGTAGCCGACGACCGTGGGCCGGCCGGTCGTGCCCGAGGAGGCGTGGATGCGTGCGACCCGCTCCATCGGCACCGCGAACATGCCGAACGGGTACGTCTGGCGCAGGTCCTCCTTGGTCGTGAACGGCAGCTTCACGACGTCGTCGAGCGAGCGGATGTCGTCGGGGTGCACGCCCGCCTCGTCGAACTTCTTCGTGTAGAGGGGCACGTGCTCGTAGGCGTGGCGCACCGTCCACTGCAGGCGCTCGAGCTGCAGCGCCTCGAGTTCGGCGCGGCTCATGCGCTCCTCGGGATCGAGCTCCTCGAGGGCAGGCGGGTGGATGCCCGAGACGGTGGCGGTGGAGACGGTGCTGGTGGTGGTCGGCGTCGACACGGTGTGCTCCAGGGTGGTGAGAGGTGGCGGTGGATGCGGCGCGCTACGCGCCCCGCTGTTCGGCCTGCAGGGAACGGTTGGTGGTGATCGATCGGCCGCGGAACTCGGCCACGGCGTCGCCGTGCTCGTCGACGACGGAGACGTCGTAGAGTCCCGTGCGGCCGCTGCGGATGCGGCGCACCGCGGTGGCGGTGAGCGTCTGCCCCGTGACGGTGGACTTGAGGAAGGTGATGTCGGCGCCGGCCGCGACGGTGATGTTGTCGTCCTCGTTGCAGGCGATCGCGAACGCGGTGTCGGCGAGCGTGAACACGAGGCCGCCGTGGGTGATCTTGAATCCGTTGGTCATGTCGTCGCGCACGCGCATGGAGACCACGGCGTGGCCGGGATCGTCGCGTTCGACGACCATGCCGAGCGACGCCGACGCGAGGTCGCGGTCCATCATGGCGCGGTTCGCGGCAGGTGAGGCCGGCTCGGCGGCAGCGGCATCGGTGGTGGTCGCCGAGGTTCCGGCATCCGTCATCTTGAAGCTCCTCATCGAGTTCGCACGCCGTTGCAGTGGCGCTGCATTCGACTATATACTAACTGAACGATCGGTTAGTAATGCCGAGTGCCAAGGGTGCCCGGATGCCGCGAACACTACAGGAGTCGACGATGACCTCTCCCGCTGACCTGAGTCTGGTCGAGCGCGAGCTCTCCCCCGAGGAGGCCCAGTTCAACGACCTCATCGACAAGGACTCGCGCATCGAGCCACGCGACTGGATGCCCGACGCCTACCGCAAGACGCTGATCCGTCAGATCTCGCAGCACGCGCACTCCGAGATCATCGGGATGCAGCCCGAGTCGAACTGGATCTCGCGCGCGCCGAGCCTCAAGCGCAAGGCGATCCTCATCGCGAAGGTGCAGGACGAGGCCGGCCACGGGCTGTACCTCTACTCGGCCGCACAGACGCTCGGCATCTCGCGCGAGGAGATGATGGACCAGCTGCTCGCCGGAAAGGCCAAGTACTCGTCGATCTTCAACTACACGACCCCGACGTGGGCCGACATGGGCTCGATCGGCTGGCTCGTCGACGGTGCCGCGATCGCCAACCAGGTGCCGCTCTGCCGCGCCTCGTACGGCCCCTACGGCCGGGCGATGGTGCGCATCTGCAAGGAGGAGTCGTTCCACCAGCGCCAGGGCTTCGAGATCCTGCTCGAGCTCATGCAGGGCACCGAGGAGCAGCGCCGGATGGCGCAGGAGTCCGTGAACCGCTGGTACTGGCCCGCGCTCATGATGTTCGGCCCGCCCGACGACGAGTCGCCGAACTCGGCGCAGTCGATGGCGTGGAAGATCAAGCGCTTCTCGAACGACGAGTTGCGCCAGCGCTTCGTCGGCATGCTCGTGCCGCAGGCCGAGGTGCTCGGCGTCACCCTGCCCGACCCGAACCTCAAGTGGAACGAGGAGAAGCAGGCCTACGACATGAGCGAGATCGACTGGGACGAGTTCCACGAGGTCATCGCCGGGCGCGGCCCGGCCAATGCCGAGCGCATGCGCCGGCGACGCGAGGCACACGAGAACGGAGCGTGGGTGCGGGAGGCCGCCGCGGCCTACGCCGCCAAGCAGGCCGCGAAGCAGAAGGTGGTGGCATGATGTCGACGCCCGGTGAGATGGGAACCGAGGCCTGGCCGCTCTGGGAGGTCTTCGTGCGGGCCAACCGGGGCCTGAGCCACGTGCACGTCGGGTCGCTGCACGCGCCGGACGCCGACATGGCCGTGCGCAACGCCCGTGACCTCTACACGCGCCGCAACGAGGGCGTGTCGATCTGGGTGGTGCCCGCCGACGCGATCACCACGAGCGACCCCGACGCGAAGGGCGCCTTCTTCGAGAGCCCCGCCGGCAAGAACTACCGGCACGCGGTCTACTACACGAAGAGCGAAGGGGTGAAGCACCTGTGACCGACGACCTGGACCCGCACGGCGACGTCTCGGTCGACCGCCTCCGCCTCGCCGACGAGTACGCCGGCGAGAGCGCGCGGCACGGTGCCGTCGCGTCGCCAGAGGTCGCGGAGTACGCAATGCGGCTCGGCGACGACGCGCTCGTGCTCGCCCAGCACCTCGGCGACTGGGTCTCCCGTGCGCCCGAGCTCGAGGAGGACGTCGCACTCGGCAACATCGCGCTCGACCTCATCGGGCACGCCCGCTCGCTCCTGCACTACGCGGGCACGGCGACCGGGCGCAGCGAGGACGACCTCGCGTACTTCCGCGACGAGCCCGACTTCCGCAACGCATGGCTCTTCGAGCAGCCGAACGGCGACTTCGCGCACACGATCGCACGCGGGCTCGTGGCATCCGTCTACCTCGTGGAGTTGTACGCCGCGCTCACCGAGTCGGCCGACCCGACGCTCGCGGCCATCGCCGCGAAGTCGGCGAAGGAGGTCGACTACCACCGCGACCACGCGATCCAGTGGGCGCTGCGGCTCGCGGGCGGAACCGACGAGTCGCGGCGGCGCATGATCGCCGCGATCGGGGACACTTGGCCGTACGTCGAGGAGCTGTTCCGCGACGACGACCTCGTCGAGCGGCTCGCGGCGCAGGGCGTCGCCGTGCTCCCGTCGTCGCTCCGCGCAGGCTTCGACGCGGTCATCGCCGACGTCTTCGCCGAGGCGCAGCTCGAGCTCCCGACCGGCCGGCACGCGTACATCGCGTCGGGCGGCGGCCGCCAGGGCAAGCACACCGAGCACCTCGGGCCGCTGCTGGCCGAGATGCAGGTGCTGGCCCGTGCGCACCCGGGGGCATCGTGGTGACCGCATCGACCGACCCCGAGATCGTCGCTCGTCCGCTGCCCACCGACCCGGCCGCCCGTCGGGCGTGGGACATCGCGGCGACCGTGACCGACCCCGAGATCCCGGTGCTCACGATCGAGGACCTCGGCGTACTGCGAAACGTCGAGCTCGACGAGGGCGGCGGCGTGCACGTGGAGCTGACGCCGACCTACAGCGGATGCCCCGCCATGGACGCCATGCGCGACGACGTCATGCTCGCGCTCACGCATGCCGGCTACGCCGATGTCGACGTGCACCTCGTGCTCGCGCCGGCCTGGACCACCGACTGGATGAGCGAGGACGGCAAGGAGAAGCTCCGCAAGTACGGCATCCAAGCGCCGAGCGGCCACGCGCCGGCCCGGGATTCCGGACCCGTGCGCGTGCAGATGGCGGTCAAGTGCCCGCGCTGCAACTCGCTCAACACGAAAGAGATCGCCCGCTTCGGCTCGACCTCGTGCAAGGCGCTCTACGAGTGCCGCGACTGCCTCGAGCCCTTCGACTACTTCAAGGTGCTCTGATGGCTGCACGCAACCTCGGGTCGATGACGACCCGCCCCTCGTCGAGCGCCACGGGCGCCGAAGCGGATGCAGCGGTGGCCTCCGCGTTCCTGCAGAGCGCGGTGGGCGGCGAGCACGTCGCCAAACGCCGCCGCGCGAGGTTCCACACGCTCGACGTCGCCGAGGTGCGCCCGCTCACCGATGACGCGGTCGAGGTCACGTTCGACGTGCCCGACGCGCTCGCCGACGACTACGCGTACCTGCCGGGGCAGTACGTCGCCATCCGTGCGACGCTCGACGGCAAGGAGCTGCGCCGCAGCTACTCGCTGTGCCGGCCGCCGGCCCGCGGCAGCATCTCGGTCGCGATCAAGCGCGACCTCGGCGGCCGCTTCTCGACGTGGGCGAACGCCGAGTTGAAGGCGGGCGACTCGCTCGACGTGATGAGCCCCCAGGGCACGTTCACGTCGGGGCTCGAGGCGCTCGACGGCAAGCACATCGTCGGCATCGCCGCCGGGTCGGGCATCACGCCGCTCATGGCGCTCGCGCACACGGTGCTCGCCCGCTCGGACTCGGCGCGCTTCACGCTCGTCTACACGAACCGGTCGACCCGCGACGTGATGTTCCTCGAGGAGCTCGCCGAGCTCAAGGACCGCTACCCGGCGCGGCTCGCGTTGCACCACGTGCTCTCGCGCGAACAGCGCACGGCGCCGCTCCTCTCGGGTCGCATCGACGCCGAGAAGCTGCAGCAGATGCTCGAGATGCTCATCCACCCCGAGACGGTCGACGAGTGGTTCCTGTGCGGACCGTTCGAGCTCGTGCAGCTCGCACGCGACACCCTCGAGGCGAGGGGCGTGCCGACCAAGCACGTGCGCTACGAGCTGTTCACGACCGACACCGGCGACCGCGACGAGAGCGACCGCGGCCGACCCGTGGTCGTGCAGCGCGGCGAGCCGACGGTGGCGATCGAGTTCAACCTCGACGGCGTGACCTCGAGCGTCGAGAGCCCGGTCTCGGCGAACGAGTCGATCCTCAACGCGGCGCTGCGGGTTCGGTCGGATGTCCCGTTCGCGTGCGCCGGCGGCGTGTGCGGCACGTGCCGGGCCCGCGTGGTCGAGGGCAGCGTGAACATGACCGAAAACTACGCGCTGGAGCCCGAGGAGCTCGAGCGCGGATACGTGCTCACCTGCCAGTCGCACCCGAAGTCCGACCGCGTCGTGGTGGACTACGACGTGTGACCCCGCCCGGGCGGGCGCCGCGACCGCGTGCACTTCCGACGAGCGCGTGCGGATACGCGAACGCGCTGGTCGCATCCGCACGCGCTCGGCGAAGAGGTCGGGAGCAGAGAGAGGAATCCGAATGATCGAGCTGGAGATCCACGACGGCGTCGCCGAAGTGGTGCTGAACGCGCCCGACAAGCTCAACGCGCTCGACGAGGCGGCACTCGCCGAGCTCGACGCGGCGTACGAGCAGGTCGAGGCTGCAGCATCCGAGGGCCGCGTGCGCGCGCTGGTGCTGCGCGGCGAGGGGCGCGCCTTCTGCGCCGGCCGCGACATCTCGGGCGTCGACCCCCGCAACGACGACGTGCAGGGCTACCTCGGCGGCAAGGTCGAGCCGCTGCTGCAGCGGATGTCGCGGCTGCCCGTGCCGACGTTCGCGGTCGCGCACGGCGCATGCCTCGGCGTCGGGCTCGGGCTCCTCATCGCGAGCGACATCGTGTACGTCGCCGATTCCGCGAAGATCGGCTCGCCGTTCAAGAACCTCGGCGCGACGCTCGACTCGGGCGGGCATGCGCTCTTCGTCGAGCGGCTCGGCGCGCACCGCACCATGGACCTCATCGTCACCGGCCGGCTCATGTCGGGCTCCGAGGCCGTGGCCTCCGGCCTGTTCTCGCAGGTGCTCCCCGCCGATGAGGTGACGGATGCCACCCGCGCGGCGGCCCGCGCCGCGGCATCCGGCCCCACCCTCGCCTTCGCGGCGTCGAAGCGCCTCGTCGCGCAGCTCCGCGACGAGCGGCTCGGGCTCTGGGCGTCGATGGCGCACGAGAACCGGGCGCAGGCCGAGCTGTGCGACACCGACGACTACCGCGAGGGATTCGCGGCGTTCCAGGAGAAGCGCCAGCCGACGTTCACCGGCCGCGGCTGACGCCGGTCAGGGCCTGCCCGCTCGCGGCATCGGGTCCTGGTCGGGGTCCAGCCCGTGGTCCTGGGCCTGCTCCTGGTCGTGCTCGGCGATGTCGTGGCCGAGCGCGTCCTCGATGAGCAGGTCGTGTCGCACGTGGTCGCTGCGGTAGGCGGAGCGTCCGAGCATGTGCGCGGTCATCGGCTGCGTGAGCAGCTGGAACGTCATCACGAGCACGACGGTCGTGAGCACGCCCCAGGTCGGCGCCTGCAGCACGATCGCGAGCAGCGCGGTGGCGAGGCCGAGCACCTGCGGCTTCGTCGCGGCGTGCAGCCTCGCGAGCACGTCGGGGAATCGGACGATGCCGATCCCCGCGGCCATCGAGAGGAACCCGCTGACGAGGATGAGCAGGCCGACGGCGATCTCGGCGGCACTCACGAGGCATCCTGCTTCGCCATGAAGCGCGCGATCGAGATGGAGCCGACGACCGCGAACATCGCGAGGATGAGCAGCACCGCCAGCGTGTCCGTGTGACGGTTCACGGCCATCTCGGCGCCGAGGCCGCAGATGGCGATGGCGAGCAGCACGTCGGTCGCGAGGGCCCGGTCGAGGATCGACGGGCCGCGGATGATCCTCGCGACGGCGGCGATGGCGCCGATGCCGAACATGATGCCGGCGACGATGCTCGCGATGGTGAGGAACGTCATCGTGGGCCTCCTTCCGATGATCGTGCGCTCGGGGCATCGCCGTCGGACGCGCTCGCCGCGCCGGCCCCGCCCGCCGCGTCGGCCCCGCCGGCCCGCCGCGCCCGCCGCGCCGCCCGAACGGATGCCGCCTGCTCGCGCGTGCCGATCGCGAGCACGATGCGCTCCTCGGTGCCGAGGACGTGACGTCGCGTGCGCTCGATGTCGGCGGCGTCGCGCGTGCCGAGCGCATGCAGGTAGAGCAGCCCGCGCTCCCGGTCGATGTCGACCACCACGGTGCCGGGTACGACCGAGATGGCCTCGGCGGTGAGGGTCGTGACGAGGTCGGAACGGGTGAGCAGCTGCACCGCGATGATCGAGTTGACGGGCTTCCAGAGCGGATTCATCGCGAGGAACGCCACCTGCAGCGACGCGACGACGACGTCGAACATCATCCGCAGGCCGAGCAGCAGCCCGCGCCACGGGTTGAAGCGGCCGCTCAGGAGGATCGGCGGCAGGTAGAGGAACCGGGTCACGAGGATGGCGAGCAGCACGCCGGTCGAGATCGTGAGCACGTCGACGTGGTCCCAGAGGAACACCCAGAGCAGCACGAGCGCGAGGAGGAGCGGCAACTGCCGCCACACCGAACGCCAGCGGGAGATCTCGAGCCTCGGTTCGCTCATCGGATGCCTCCCGGGAACACGATCCCCACGTAGAGGCCGGGGTCCCACAGGTTCGCCGCGGCGCGCCCGGTCAGCTCGAAGAGCGGGCCGGCGAAGACGGTGAGCAGCACGGTCACGATGACGAGCACGGTCGTGGCGATCACCATGAGCACGGGCGTCGTGCGCGTCGCCGTGAGCGTCGCGCCCTCCGGCGCCTCCTGCACGGAGCCGAGCAGCACGGACTCGTAGCCGTCGAGCTCCTCGCGTCCGCGCCAGAACGCCATGTTCCAGAAGCGCGCGAGCGCGTAGAGCGTGATCAGCGAGGTGATCGCCCCGACCCCGATCATGACCCAGACGAGCCAGGCGCTCGAGGCATCCGCAGCGGCATCCTCGGCGCCGGCGAGGAACAGCGCCGCCTTGCCGATGAAGCCGGAGAAGGGCGGGATGCCGCCGAGGTTCAGTGCCGGCACGAAGAACAGGATCGCGAGCAGCGGCGACGCCGTGAGCAGGCCGGCGAGGCGCGTGATCGACGTGGCACCGCCGAATCGCTCGATGAGCCCGGTCGTGAGGAACAGCGTCGTCTGCACCGTGATGTGGTGCACGACGTAGTAGATCGTCGCGGCGAGGCCGAGCTCGGAGCCGAGCCCGATGCCGAACACCATGTACCCGATGTGGCTCACCAGCGTGAACGAGAGCAGGCGCTTGATGTCGGCCTGGGTGAGGGCGCCGAGGATGCCGATGAGCATCGTGAGCCCGCCGATCACGATGAGCAGCGTCGACAGGTCGTTCGCCGAGAAGATGACCGTCTCGGTGCGGATGATGGCGTAGACGCCGACCTTCGTCAGCAACCCGGCGAACACCGCGGTGACCGGCGCGGGGGCCGTCGGGTAGGAATCGGGCAGCCAGAACGACAGCGGGAAGACGGCCGCCTTGATGCCGAATGCGATGAGGAGCAGCAGGTGCAGGATCAGCTGCACGTCCTGCGGCAGCTCGGCGATGCGCACCGAGAGCTGCGCGATGTTGGCGGTGCCGGTGGCGCCGTAGATGAGCGCGATGGCGCTGAGGAAGAACAGCGAGGAGACGAGGCTGACGATGATGTACGTCACGCCGGCGCGGATGCGCTCGCCGGTGCCGCCGAGCGTGAGCAGCACGTAGCTCGCCGAGAGCAGGATCTCGAAGCCCACGTAGAGGTTGAACAGGTCGCCGGCGATGAACGCGTTGAACACGCCGGCCGACAGCACCAGGTAGCTCGGATGGAAGATCGACACCGGGGTCTCGCGGTGCCGGTCGGCGACGCCCTGTCCGACGGCGTAGAGGAGCACCACGAGCAGCACGATCGCCGAGATCAGCAGCATGATCGCCGAGAGGCGGTCGACCACGAGCACGATGCCGAACGGCGGTTCCCAGGCGCCGACCGCCACGACGACGGGGCGTCCGGCATCCACCTCGGCGAGCAGCACCGCGGCGATGACCGCGACGGCGGAGAGCACGCCGATGCCCACGCCGATCTGCCAGTGGCGGTGCCGGCCGAGGATGAGCGCGGCCGCGGAGCCCAGCAGGGGCAGGAGCACGACGAGGGGCACGAGCGCTGCGGTCATCGGCTGGGCTCCTCGTCGCTCGCGTCGATGATCTCCTGGATGGCACGATCGTCGGCCGACGAACTGCGGAGGAGGTCGGCCGCCTCCTCGACGTCCTCGGTGACCTCGGCCGTGTCGGACACCAGGTCGCCCTGGTCGCCCAGCTGGGCGAGCCACCAGGACCGGTAGATGAGGGCGAGCATGAAGGCCGTGATGCCGAGGTTGATGACGATCGCCGTGAGGATGAACGCCTGCGGCAGGGGGTCGGAGATCTCGTCGGGGTCGACGCCGTCGGAGAGGATCGGGGCGAGCCCCGGTGCGCCGCTCATCAGGTAGATGAGGATGTTCACCGAGTTGCCGACGAGCAGGAAGCCGATGAGCACTCGGGTCAGGCTCCGCTCGAGCATGATCGAGATGCCAGCGCCGAACAGCACGGCCATGAGCACGACGAGGGTGAGCGACGCCGTCATGCGCGCGCCCCCTGCTCCGCGCCGTGCTCGGGCCGCACGGCGATCTCGGGGCCCTCGCCCTGTTCGAGCGCATCGCTCGCGTCGTCTGCGACGTCGCCGACGTCGCCCGACAGCTCGTCCTGACGGTCGACCTCACCGCCGAGCGCCCGCAGGATGTCGAGCACGAGGCCGACGACGACGAGGTACACGCCGATGTCGAAGAGCGTCGACGTGCCGATCGAGAGCGTGCCGAGCACGGGCACCTCCGCCTCGAACCAGGCGGACTCGAGCGGAGCGCCGCCGAACAGCAGCGCACCCGTGGCGGTGCCGGCCGCAAGCAGGAGGCCGGCGCCGAGCAACCGCCCGGCGTCGATCGGCGCGGCCTCGCCGAGCTCGTAGCGTCCGCCCGCCAGGTACCGGGCCACCAGGGCGAGCCCCGCGAGCAGGCCTCCGGCGAATCCGCCGCCGGGGGCGTTGTGGCCGACGAAGAGCAGGAAGACCGAGACCACGATGGCGGGGTGGAAGAGGAGGCGCACGAGCACCTCGATGAGGATGGAGCGATTGCGCGGCGAGAGCGTGCGGCCGGCGAGGAGCCACGTCTGCCGCGTCGACGCCGCCTCGGCCGCGGCATCCGCCTCGCCCTCGGTGTCGGCGAGCCTGGTGCGGGGGGCGCGGATGCTCGAGGCGGGTTCCGGCACCGGCGTGAGGCGCTGTCGACGGTCGATGCTGAAGTCGTCGGAGAGGTCGTCGAGTCGGGGCGCCCCGCCGGTGCGCCCCGAGACGAAGATGAGGCTGGCCACGCCGGTGGCGACCGCCACGAGCACCGAGATCTCGCCGAGCGTGTCCCAGGCCCGGATGTCGACGAGCATGACGTTGACGATGTTCTTGCCGTGCGCCTCGACGGCGAGCGCCGGTAGTCCCTCGGCGATGGTGGGCCGGATGCGCGCGCCGAGGGCGACGAGGCCGATGACGGCCATGACGAGGCCCGAGAGGGCTCCGATGACCGCGCGCGCGACCCGGTGGACCGGAGGGTTGTGCTGCGCGATCTGCCTCGGCAGCCGGCGCAGCACCAGCACGAACACGACGATCACGATCGTCTCGACGAGGGCCTGGGTGAGGGCGAGGTCGGGAGCACCCGACATGCCGAAGAGCAGCACGAGGCCGTACCCGGTGACGCTCACGAGGAGTACCGCCGTCATCCGCTGGCGCACCGTCGCGGCGGCGATGCCCGCGATCGCCATCACGAGCGCGAGGAAGGGCTGACTGGGGTGGTCCCAGAGCCGGATGCCGTCGGGCCAGGTCGTGTTGACGACGGTCGCCGCGCCCAGCCCGCCGATGAAGACCGCCACGATGACCGCGAGGTAGCCGGGCAGGCCCCGGTACTGGATCGCCGTGGTCACCGCAGCGGCCAGGCGGTCGACGATCGACACGACCCCGAGGTACCCTCGCGCCGAGTCCACGAGCGGCGAGAGTGCGGCCTGCAGCCGGGCCACCCCGGCCCGGCGCCAGACGAGCAGCGCACCGAGCGCGAAGACGACGGCCGAGATCGCCAGGGCCGGCTCGAGGCCGTGCCAGAGGGCCAGGTGCACGTGCTCGCCGCCCGGCACGTCGTCGGCGTACGCCCCGAGGAGGGCCTCGAGTGCCGGTGCGGTGAACGCGAACACGAGGCTCGCCCCGGCGAGCAGTGCGGGGGTCACGACGATGAGCCTGCCCTCCTGCTCGAGCTCCGTCTCGTCGACGTCGGGCCTCGTGAAGAACGCGCCCCAGACGAACCGTGCGGTGTAGGCCACCGTGAGCACCGAGCCGAGCACCGCCCCGCCGAGCGCGAGTCCCGCCCAGGGGCCCGGCTCGCCGAGCGCTTCCAGGAACGCGGCGAACACGGCCTCCTTGGCCACGAAGCCGAGGAGCGGCGGCACGCCGGCCATCGATGCGGCGGCGATGACCGCGACGGTCGCGACGACGGGCATGCGCCGCCCGAGGCCCGAGAGCCTGCGCCAGTCGCGCGTGCCGGCGGCGTGGTCGACGATGCCGACGACGAGGAAGAGCGCCGCCTTGAACAGGGCGTGCGCGACGAGCAGCGCCGCACCGGCGAGCGCCGCGTCACGCGTTCCGAAGCCGGTCACGAGCACCAGGAACCCGAGCTGGCTCACGGTGCCGTAGGCGAGCAGCAGTTTGAGGTCGTACTGCCGCAGGGCGCGCCATCCGCCGACGAGCATGGTGGCCGCGCCGAGGAGCACGATGATCGGATGCCACACCGCCGCGTCGGCGTATCCGGGCGCGAGCCGGGCGACGAGGTACACGCCCGCCTTCACCATCGCGGCCGCGTGCAGGTACGCCGACACGGGGGTGGGCGCGGCCATCGCCGCGGGCAGCCAGAAGTGGAAGGGCACGAGCGCGCTCTTCGAGATCGCGCCCACGAGCACGAGCGCGATGCCCCACTCGGCTGCCGGCCCGGCGACCGGATCCGCGACGAGCTCCGCGAGCGACGTGGTGCCGCCCGCGACCACGAGCACGACGATCCCGACGAGCATGGTGAGCCCGCCGAAGGTGGTCACCGTGAGCGCCTGGAGCGCCGCACCACGGCTCTCTTTACGGCCGGTGTAGTGGCCGATCAGGAGGTACGAGAGCACGCTCGTGGCCTCCCAGAACGTGAACAGCAGGAACACATCGTCGGCCGTGACGAGACCCAGCATGACGCCGGCGAAGGCCAGCAGTAGGGCCGCGAACCGGCCGAGGCCGGGCTCGTCGTCGGCGAAGTACTGCGTGCAGTAGAGCAGCACGAGCGCGCCGATGCCCGTCACGACGAGTGCGAGCAGCAGCGCGAGCGCGTCGAGCCGGAACGAGAGCGCGATGCCGAGCTGCGGGATCCACGGCACGACCTCGACGACGGCGTCTCCGGCGACTACCTCGGGGATGCGCGTCAGCAGCACGACGAACACGCTCGCCGGGACCAGCGCGATGAGCGGGAACACCCGGCGACCGAGCCATCGCGTGAGCAGTGGGGTCGCGATCGCGACGGCGGCGAAGACTGCGAGGCTGGCGATCATCCACTCTCCCCGCGCTCGCAACGTTCCGTCCGCCCAGTTTACCGGGAGGGTCGACGCGGGGATCGGCGAGTCGCATGCTCAGGGCGGAATCGAAGACGGCGACGGATGCCGCGAGCGGGACATTCCCGCGGCATCCGTCGCCGTCTGGCGGTGCGAGACCTAGGCGGCCGCTCCGCCGAGGTAGGCGTTGCGCACCTCGGGCAGCTCGACGAGCTCGGCGGGCGTGCCTTCGAGCACCACGCGTCCGCGTTGCATGACGACCGCACGGTCGGCGATGCCGAACGAGGCACGTACGTTCTGCTCGACGAGGAGCACCGCGAGGCCGCGCTCGCGCAACTGCGTGAGCACCTTCATGATCTCGGCGACGACCTTCGGCGCGAGCCCGATCGAGGGCTCGTCGAGCATGATCGCCTTCGGTGACGCCATCAGGCCGCGGCCGATGGCCACCATCTGCTGCTCGCCGCCCGAGAGCGTGCCGGCCGCCTGCCCCAGCCGCGGCTGCAGCCGGGGGAACAGCTCGAGCACCGCGCCGAGGTCGCCCTTGCCGCCCTTGCTCCACGCGCCGAGCATGAGGTTGTCGCGCACGGTGAGCGTCGGGAAGCAGAGCCGGTTCTCGGGTACGTGGGTGATGCCGAGCGCCGCCATCTTCTCGGTCGGCTTCCCGGTGATGTCGGTGCCGTCGAGGGTGACGGTGCCGGACGTCGGCCGGATGATGCCGTTCAGCGCACGCAGCAGGGTGGTCTTGCCCGCGCCGTTCGAGCCGACGACCGTGACGATCTCGCCCGCCGACACTTCGAGGCTCACCCCGTGGAGGATGGCGAGCTTGCCGTAGCCCGCGTCGAGCGAGTTGACGACGAGGGTCATGCGTGCTCCTCCAGTTCCTCGAGTTCGTGCTTGGCCTCTTCGGCGTCGGTGCCGAGGTACGCGACGATGACCGCGGGGTCGTTGCGCACCGCCTCGGGCTCGCCGTGCGCGATGAGCACGCCGTCGTCGAGCACCGCCACGGTGTCGGCGAGCGACATGACCTGCGCCACGTCGTGCTCGACGAGCACGATCGTGAGGCCGGCGTCGCGGAGGGCGCGGAGCAGGTTCGCGAGCATGTCGCGCTCCCGGCCCGAGAGACCCGCCATGGGCTCGTCGAGCAGCAGCAGCGCGGGCTCCGACGCGAGGGCGCGGCAGACCTCCATCATGCGCTGGCGCCCGAACGGCAGGTCGCCCGCTGCGAGGCCGGCGACGTCGCCGAGTCGCATCGTGTCGAGGATGTCCCGCGCGATCTCCTCGTTCGTGTACTGCTCACGTCCCTGCAGCCCGAGCATGCCCCGGATGATGCCGGCGCGGCCCTTGCGGTAGCGGCCCATGTACACGTTGCCGACCACATCGGTCGACGAGAACACCTGCAGGTTCTGGAACGTGCGCGTGAGGCCGCGCACGGCGCCGACGTGCGGCTTGCGCCCCTGCACCTCCTCGCCGAGGAAGGTGACGGTGCCCGACGTCGGCGAGATCGCACCCGTGATCATGTTGAAGCACGTGGTCTTGCCGGCGCCGTTCGGGCCGATGAGGCCCATGATGCGCCCGGCCGGCACCGAGAAGCTCACGTCGTCGACGGCGACGACGCCGCCGTAGCGCTTGGTGAGCCCGCGCACCTCGAGGATCGGCTCGCCCGCGGCGAGCGGGGTGGAGACGCTCGGCACGTTCGGTGCGGCCTCCTCGTCGGCCGGCGCGGCGCCGTGGGCCACCACGGGCTCGCCCGGCACGCCGCCGAAGGCCCGCGTCGGCGGCTCGCCTGCGCCTGCCGCGTCGGTCGTGCCGTCGGGGGTCTTCGCCGCGGCCTTCGCGGCGGCCGTGGTGCGCCGCGACGCGGAGCGCCGACGGATGCCGGCCCAGATCGTGCGCACCGCCTGGTAGAGACCCCCGGGCAGCAGCAGGATGACGAGGATGAGCACGAGGCCGTAGCCGATGAGCTGCACCTCGCCGGTGGCGCCGGGGATGATCGCCGGGATCAGTTCGCGCAGGCCCTCGGAGAGGAACTCCACGATGAACGCGCCGGCGATGGCACCCCACACCGAGCCGAGACCGCCGATGACGACCATGAGGAGCAGTTCCACCGAGACGTGGAACTCGGCCACCTGCGGCGAGACGATCTGCACCTGGTAGGCGTAGAACACGCCGCCGAGCCCCGCGAAGCCCGCCGAGAGCGTGAACACCTTGACGCGCAGGGCGTAGGTGTTCACGCCGAGGGACTCGGCCGCGAGCTCGGAGTCGTTCACCGCCGAGAGCGCGCGGCCCGCGCGCGATCGGGTGAGGTTCAGCGCGAGCACGAGGCCGATGATCACGAACGGCGAGACGAACCAGAAGAACAGTCCGTTGTTGTCGATCGGGATGCCGAAGACCTCGGGCCGTCCGAATCCGTAGATGCCCGTCGTGCGGCCGGTGAACTCCCACTCGCGCACGGCGATCATGACGATGAAGCCGAGCCCGAGCGTCGCCAGCGCGAGGTAGTGGCCGCGCAGGCGCAGCATGGGCAGGCCCACCAGGAGCGCCGCGAGCATCGCCGCGACGACTCCGCCGACGGCGGCCACGATGCCGGGCATCTCGAACTTCTGCAGCAGGATCGCGTGCGTGTAGGCACCGATCGCGAAGAACGCCGCCTGGCCGAGCGAGACCTGGCCGGCGAGGCCCATGAGCAGCGACAGGCCGATCGCGGGCAGCGCGAAGATCATCGAGAAGACGGCGATGTTCATCATCGAGGAGCTCGCCGTGAACGGCACGATGAGCACGATGACGATGAGGATCGCGACTCCGATGATGGTCGCGCGGTTGTTCGGCCAGAACCCGGTCTTCGACCGGACGGCCCCTGGCGATTTCTGGAGGAGCGTCACGTCAGACCCTTACCGCGTTCGGGCGCAGCACGAGGCCCGCCGGTCGGATGATGAGCACGATGATGAGGATGAAGAACGCGACCGCGTCCTTCCAGCCGGATGCCACGTACCCCGCGACGTACGACTCGAGTACGCCGAGCAGCAGCGCCCCGACGATGGCCGCTCGGAACGACACGAGCCCGCCGAGCACGGCCGCCACGAAGCCCTTGAGGCCGAGCAGGAGGCCGCCCGACCAGATCGAGAGGTAGATGGGCGACGAGACGACGCCGGCGACGGCTCCGACGAAACCGGCGATCGCGAAGGCGATCACCGAGGCGACGGCCGGCGAGATGCCGACGATGCGGGCCGCGACGGGCTGCTCGGCCGACGCGCGCAGCGCCTTGCCCCAGCGGGTCTTCTCGTAGAAGAGCAGGACGCCGCCGCCGACGACCACGAGCGCGCCGAGCATCCAGAGTTCCTGCGAGCGGATGCTGACACCGCCGATGAGCAGGTCCTCGCCGGGGAAGGCGGGGAGGCGGCGAGCCTCGGCGCCCCACACCAGGAGCATGATCGCCTGCAGCAGCGTCGAGACGCCGAGCGTGAGGATGATCGAGACGAGCGTGGTGAGGTTCTTCACGCGCGCGATCACGAGGCGTTCGATGAGCACCGACGCGAGCGTGACCGAGACGAGCGCGATGAGGATGGCGAGCGGCAGCGACAGGCCGGCGCTGACGAGCGAGATGCTCCCCAGGCCGGCCAGCATCGCGTAATCGCCCTGGGCGATGTTCACGACGTGCCGCACCGTGTAGGTGGCGATGAGGCCGACGGCCAGCAGGGCGTACACAGAACCCTGTGACAACCCTGCCGCCGTCAGCTGGAGGAAATCAGTCAACGGACGCCGCTCACTCTTCGTGGAGGTTCCAGCGGCCGCCCTCGGCGATCGCCAGGATGAGGGCGTCGGCCTCCAGTCCCGAGTGGTTCTCGGGGGTCATCGTGAAGACGCCCGAGATGCCCACGAAGTCGCTCGTCGCCTCGATGGCGTCGCGCAGCTCCTCGGGGTCGGTGCCGGCCTCCTCGATGGCCGCGACGCCGATCTTCCAGGCGTCGTACGCGTGACCGGCGAAGCTCGACGGTGCGCTGCCGAACGCCTCGGTGTAGTCGGCGATGAACTGGTCGATGACCTCCTTCTGTGGGTCGTCCTCCGCGAGCTGGTCGGCGACGAGCAGGCGGCCCATCGGTGCGAGCACGCCCTCGGCGGCGTCGCCCGCCGCCTCGAAGAACGCGGCGTTCGCGACGCCGTGCGACTGGTAGACGGGCTTGCCGACGCCGATCTGCACGTAGGCGGCCTGCGCGAGACCCGCCGACGGGGTGATGCCCCAGATGATGACGAAGTCGGGGTTCGCCGCACGCAGGTTCGTCATCTGCGCGGTGAAGTCGGTCGCGCTCGGCTCGAAGGCCTCGGTGGCGATCAGCTCGATGCCGCGCTCGGCACCGAGTTCGGTGATGAGTTCCGCGATGCCCTCGCCGAATCCGGTCGCGTCACGGGCGAGGGCCACCGTCTTGTAGCCCTGCGCTTCGGCGTGGTCGAGGATGCGCTCGAGCACCACGACGTCGTTCTGCGCGGTCTTGAAGACCCACTCGGAGCCCTCGACGATGGCGGCGTTGGCCGCGATCGAGATGGTGGGCACCTGCGCGGCCTCGACGAGGGGGCGCATGGCCAGGGATGGGCCGGTGCGCGATGCGCCGATGATGAGGTCGACCCGCTCGTTCTCGATCAGCTCCGTGGTGGCCTTGGCGGCGCCGTCCTCGGTGGACTGGTTGTCCTTGATGATGAGCTCGACCTCGCGGCCGTTGATGCCGCCGTCTTCGTTGAGCTGCTCGGAGAGCATGTTGAGGGTGTTCTGCTCGGGGACGCCGAGGTTGGCGCCGACGCCCGTGATGTCGAGCACGGCACCGATCTTGATGGGGCCCTCTTCCGAGGCGCCGTCGCCGCCGTCGTCGCCGCCGAAGTTCGACGTCGAGCAGCCCGTGAAGGCGAGGGCGATGGATGCCGCGACCGCGGCGGGAATGAGCAGGCGGCGCTTCGCACGCTGGTGCATTGGTGAACTCTCCTTTGAGCCCGAGACCGGGTTCTCGTCGCTGAGCAGGGTTCCGAGTTCATGACCGACCATTCGGTCACTATTTCGGTTCCTACGACGATACGTTGCGTGAAGGGCCGTCGCAAGCCGTCGTGATGCAACTGATACACACATCCTCGCGCTCGCAGCACGGCAGGATGGGTGGCATGCCGCTCACGATCACCGCCGACGAGCTCGCGCGCCGACTCGACGACGAACGCGCCGGGCGAATCGGTACGCGCACCGTCGTGCTCGACGTGCGCTGGACGCTGGCCGAGCCCGACGGCGCACCCGCATTCCGTGAGGGCCACGTGCCGGGAGCCGTCTACGTCGACCTCGAACACGAGCTCTCCGACCGTGCCGTTCGTGGGCAGGGGCGGCATCCCCTGCCGACGGAGGCGGACCTCACCCGCGCCATGCGGTCCTGGGGCATCCGCGACCGCGACGCCGTCGTCGTGATGGACGACGTCGGCAACCTGTCGTCGGCCCGCGCGTGGTGGCTGCTCCGCCATGCGGGCGTCGAGGATGTGCGCATGCTCGACGGCGGGTTGCAGGCCTGGACCGGCGCGGGTCATCCGCTCGAGACCGGCGACACCGTGCCCGGACCGGGTGACGCGACCGCGCACTTCGGCGCCATGCCCGTGATCGACGCCGACGCAGCCGCGACCCTGCCACTGCGGGGCGTGCTCCTCGACGCCAGAGCCGCCGAGCGATACCGCGGCGAGGTCGAGCCCGTCGACCCGAAGGCGGGGCACATCCCGGGTGCGCGATCGGCGCCGAGCGCCGGCAACCTCGACGGCACCGGGCGCTTCCTGCCCGCGGACACGCTGCGCGAGCGGTTCGCGGCCCTCGGCGCCATGCCCGGCACGCCCGTGGCCGCCTACTGCGGGTCGGGCGTCACCGCCGCGCACGAGGTCGCGGCTCTCGCGATCGCGGGCATCGACGCGGCGCTCTATCCCGGTTCCTGGAGCCAGTGGTCGAACCAGCCGGATCGTCCGGTCGAGACCGGGGGTTGAGCGTCTCGGAACCCGCCGCCCTCAGGCCTCGTCGGGTCGATGCCCCACCGCGATGAGCGTCGTGATGTCGGTCGTGCGCACGTCCTGCGCCTCGATCGCGGCGAGGAACCGCTCGCGCACGCCGTCGAGCTGCGTGTCGTCGAGTCCCGTGACGATGGCGCGGAGCCCGGTGCCGCGCACGAGCCCCCAGGCGAGTTCCGGTGTCAGCTCGAGGTGGCGCTTCACCTCCTCGGCGCGCACGTCGACGAGCCCGAGCCCCGTGAGCCAGTGCGCCAGCGTTCCGGCGGTCTCGGCGTTCTCGATGGTCGGCGTGCTGAGCTCCTCGAGATCCAGGCCGGATGCCGCATCCTCGGGCAGTGCGCCGACGAGCAGTTCCGGCAGCGGCTCGATGGCCCCACGCGCCCACACCGTGATGGCGACGCGGCCACCTGGCCGGGCGCGCTCGATGAGCCGTCGCGTGTCGGACTCGATATCGGGGAGGAAGAAGATGCCGAGCACGCATTGCACGAGGTCGTAGCCCGTGGGTTCCCAGGTCGTGGCGTCCGCGACGTGGAGGTGCAGCTGCGGCATCCGCTCGCCCGCCCGCTCGCGTGCGAGGGCGATGAGCGGCTCCGAGAGGTCGACGGCGTCGACCAGGCCGCCCACGCCGACGAGTTCGGCGGTCGGCAGCGCGGATGCCCCGTCGCCGCAGCAGGCGTCGAGCACGCGTTCGTCGAACTGCGGGCGCGAGCGCGCCACGGCAGCGGTCGAGATCGGATTCCAGAGCACCTCGTCCAACTCCGCGAAGGCCGTCGCCCCGCGGGCGAACTCCCCGGCGAAATCGGGTACGGTCGTCGTGTCCCCCATCTGCCCATTCTCGCCCTGATCTGGCAGAACGCGAAGACTCAGGCAATCGAAAGCCGGAGCGGGCAGACTGGGACTCCCGCCCTTCCCGATCGAAACGAGACCTCCCGTCATGAATCGTGCCCTGCGCCGCGCCGCGCCCGTCGCACTCGCCGCCGCATCCGCCCTCGTCCTCGCCGGCTGCGCCGGGGGATCCGAGCCGGAAGCCCCCGAGACGACCGCCGCGGCGGAATGCATGGATCTCTCCTCCGGCTCGCTGAGCGAGGGCGTGACGGTCGAGGGCGAGTTCACCCAGGTTCCCACCGCGACCTTCACGACCCCGCTCGAGGCCGAGGAGCTCGAGCGCACCATCGCCATCGAGGGCGATGGCGACGAGACGGCCGCCGGCGACCCGGTCAACGCGATCGTGAGCGCCTTCTCGGGCCTCAGCGGCGAGCAGCTCTTCTCGCAGCCCGCCACCATCACCGCCGGTGACAGCACGGTGTTCGAGGCGTTCCTCGCCGGCATCGACTGCGTGCCGACCGGCACGCGCACCGTCACGGTGGCGCCCGCCGCGACCCTCTACGGCGAGACCGGCAACGAGACGATCGGCGTGGCCCCCGGCGAGACCGTCGTCATCGTGGTCGATGTCGTCGAGGTGCAGGAGGCGCTGAAGCCCGCCGAGTGGACCGAGAATGTGCCCGAGGTGAAATTCGGCGCCGACGGCGAGTCGCCCACCGTGACCCTTCCGGCCACCCCGCCGCCGGCCGAGTACCAGCTGAAGGTGCTCGAGGAGGGCGACGGCGACGAGGTGCAGGCCGGCGACAACGTCACGCTGCACTACCAGGGCACGAGCTGGGACACCGGTGAGGTCTTCGACGAGAGCTACGGCGGCGAGCCGGCGCAGTTCTCCACCGACCAGGTGATCCAGGGATTCGGCTCGGCACTCGTCGGACAGAAGGTCGGCACGAAGCTCATCGTGACCATCCCGCCGCAGTACGCCTACGGCACCGAGCAGAGCGAGCAGGTTCCGCTCGGCGGGCAGACCCTCGTGTTCCTGGTCGAGATCGAGGACACCGCGCCCGCGGAGTAGCCCTCGCCGACCGGGCGATCGCGACGGCGGCGGTTCCTCGCATCGGCGGCGCGACCTCGGTGCGCCGCCGCGAGGAACGGCCGCCGTGTCGCGCCTCAGCCGACGAGCAGTCCCCACCACGCGATGGCGGCCGTGACGAACCAGAACGCGGCGACGAAGACCGTGTCCCGGAGGCGCCAGCGGCTCAGGACGCGCTCGGTCCGCGTCTCGTGCGCGCCGAACGCGCGCGCGTCCATCGCCAGGGCGACGCGCTCGGCATGCCGGATCGCACTCGCGAGCAGCGGGATCGCGTACGAGATCGAGCGTCGCACCGCCGCCACCGGCCCGCGACCCGTGTCGATGCCGCGCACCCGGTGCGCGGCCCGGATGACCTCGAGCTCGTGCCGGAACCTGGGCACGAAACGAAGCGCCGCGAGCGCGGTGTACCCCACTCGGTAGGGCACCCGCAGGTTCTGCACGAGCGCGCGTACGAGCTCCGGACCCGTGGTCGTGAGGCCCGCGACGAGCGAGAGCAGCACGATCGCGACGACCCGGAGCGCCGTGGCGAGGCCGATGAGGTAGGCCGCGAGCGTGAAGCGCCAGTCGCCGACCTGCAGGAGCACGACGGATGCCGCGGCCGTCGTCTCGTCGACGCGCGACGGGTCGACCCACACGCCGAAGGTCGCACCGAGCACCACGACCGCGGCGGCCGCGCCGGCGACGAGTGCCACGGCGACCGCAGCCCGCAGCCGGGCGCCGACGAGGAGCAGCACGAGGGCCAGCGCGGCGAACGCGGCCGGGGTGGCGTGGTCGCGCGTGAAGACGACGAGGATCATCGCCGGGAGCGGCCCGACGAGCTTCGCGATGGGATTGAGTGCGTGCAGGAAGCGCGTGGGCGGTGCAGGCGCCTGTCCCGCGTACGGGTCGGGCCCGGTCGCCACGGCCGAGGCGGCGGTGCTCATGCGTCGCCACCGCCCGGCTGCGGCAGCTGCGACATCCGGGTCACCTGCCGCCAGTCGGGATGCCGCACGAGGCTGCGGGTCGCCCGCGCGAGCGGCGGGTGCCGCAGGCCCGCCGCCTCGACGAGCGGGCCAGCGAGCACCTCGGCGGTGGGACCCGACCCGACCACGCGCCCGCCCTGCATCACGGCGACGTGGGTCGCGTGCTCGGCGACGAGTTGCAGGTCGTGGGTGACGACGATCACCGTGGTGCCCTCGGCGTTCAGCCGGCCGAGGATGTCGAGGAGCTCCGCGGCGCGGGCCCGGTCCTGCCCGAAGGTCGGCTCGTCGAGCACGAGCACGGGGGCGCCCGCGACGAGGGCGGTGCCCACCGAGAGCCGGCGCTTCTGCCCGCCCGAGAGGAGGAACGGATGCCGATCGCGGAGCTCCTCGAGGCCGAAGCGGCGGAGCATCCGCTCGATCTCGTCAGGACGCCGGTCGTCGGGAACGCCCTGCAGCCGGAACCCGAGGTCGAGCTCCTCGGCCACGGTGTGCGCGACGAACTGGTGCTCGGGGTTCTGGAAGACGAAGCCGATCCGGCGGGCCCGGTCACGCGCGGAGGCGCGCGAGGGGTCCATGCCGAGCACGTCGACCGTGCCGGGGGTCGCCGGGATCACCCCGGCGATGGCCTGCACAAGGGTGGTCTTGCCGGCCCCGTTGGTGCCGACGACGGCGAGGAAGTCGCCGGATGCCACGTCGAGGTCGACCCCGTCGACGACCACCGGCCCCCGCCGCCCGCCACGGCGCACCGAGCAACCGCGCAGGGTGATCGCGTTCCCCGAGCCCGACGTGCTCGCCGCCGAGGGATCGCGCGCGGTCTCGACGACCGGGGCGGGCAGCGCCTCGACCGACTCCAACGCGGCGGCGAGCTCCGACGGCGTGAGCGGCAACGGCCCGATCGGCACCCCGGCGTCGCGGAGTCGCATGCCCGCCAGTGTCGAGACCGGCAGCCACACACCGAGCGCGGCGAGTTCCTCGGCGCGCGTCCGGAGCACCTGGCCGACCGGACCGTCGGCGACCACGCGCCCCGCCGCGTCGAGCACGACCACGCGGTCGACGAGGTCGACGGCGGCATCGAGGTTGTGCTCCACGAGCACGATGGCGTGGTCGCGCTCGTTCGCGAGCTCGCGGAGCACGGCGTACACCTCGTCGATGCCGGCCGGGTCGAGGTTGGCGGTGGGTTCGTCGAGCACGAGCACGGGGGAGGCGAGCGCGAGGGCGCAGGCGATGGCGAGTCGCTGGCGGCCGCCGCCCGAGAGCACGTCGGGGTTGTCGCCGCGCCGGTCCCAGAGGCCGACGAGCTTCAGGGCGCGTTCGGTGCGCTCGAGCACCGTCTGGGCCGGAATCAGCAGGTTCTCGGGTCCGAAGGCGACCTCGTCGAGCACGGTCCCCGTGACGACCTGCGCGTCGGGGTCCTGGAAGACCATGGCCACGTGCTCGCTGAGCCGGGCCACCGGATGCTCCCGCGTGTCGAGTCCGGCGACGCGCACGGTTCCGTCGAGGTGCGCGGCGATGGCATGCGGCACGAGCCCGTCGAGGGCGAGCGTCAGCGTCGACTTGCCGCAGCCCGACGGGCCGA
Organism: Agromyces sp. NSFZ; assembly: GCF_056156205.1. NCBI lineage: Bacteria > Bacillati > Actinomycetota > Actinomycetes > Micrococcales > Microbacteriaceae > Agromyces > Agromyces sp. NSFZ. The sequence continues at coordinate 3,706,660 of NZ_CM149585.1, read as the reverse complement.
GGAGCAGCACCACCTCGCCGGGGCGGATCGCGAGCGACACCCCGTCGGGCGTGGCACGCGTCGCACCCTCGTGGCGGATGCGCACGGCATCGAGCTCGAGCAGCGGGGCGGCTGGCATGGTCGGGTCCCGGATCGGGCCGGCCCGGGGAGCCGGCGGAGACGACGCCGACGGCGTGGCGCCGGCTCCCGCCAGCCTAACCGGCTCAGCCGACGTGCCGACGGGCCGTGGCCGAGACCGCCTCGAGCTCCGCCTCGATGAGGGCGAACGTGTCGTACCGGCGGATCTGCGCGGCCAGCACCTGCGCTCGCCCGCGGAAGCGGTGGTCGGCGAGCACCGTATCCACGGCGCGTCGCACGGCCGCCGCGGTCGGCGTGCCCGTCCTGAGGTTGACACCGACGCCCGCCCATTCGGCCCGTCGCGCGACCTCGGGCTTGTCCTCGGTGTCGCCCGCGGTGACGAGGGGGACGCCATGGCTCAGCGCGTACTGCGTGCCGCCGTAGCCCGCGTTCGTGACGAACACGTCGGTCTTCGGCATCAGCAGGTCGTAGGGGAGGAACTCTGCCGCTCTGACGTTGGCCGGCAGCTCGCCGAGCTCCTCCACCGGACGACCGCCCGTCGACACCACCACCAGCACCTCGCGGTCGGCGAGGGCGTCGATCGTGGGATGCACGACACGGCCGAAGTCCTTGTTGTCGATCGTGCCCTGCGTGACGTGCACCACCGGACGGTCGCCGTCGAGCTCGGGCCACCACTCGGGCAGGTCAGCCGCCACGGGCGCCGGCGGCAGCACCGTTCCGACGAAGGCGAGATTCGACGAGAGGTCGCGACGCGGGTACTCGAACTCTGCGGGCGAGAGCTGCAGGAATCGGTCGAACAGGCGCGAGAGGTCGAGCACGAAGTTCGTGAGCCGCGGCCGGCCGAGGCGGGTCATGATGTCGTCGGCGAGCTCCTGGGTGCGGCGGAACACCACCTTCTGCACGAAGGCGTTGAGCGCGCGATTGCGCATCCGGCCGATGGCCGTCGCACTCGGCGCGAGCCCGAGGCCGTAGGGCGCGGCGTCCGTGCTCGACTGGCTCAGCGGAATCACGCCGACGGCGAGCACCGGCGGGCGTCCCGCGGGGCCGTCGAGGAGGATCGGGAGGATTCCCGCGAAGGCCGCGTCGACGAGCACCGCGTCGGGAGCGGACTCGGCGATCGCCTGCTCGACCGCGCGTGTCTGCTCGGGCACCGTCCTGACGAAGATGGTCTCGATGTCGTAGCGGAGTTGCGCGATCCCGCGATACCGGTCACGGTCGGGCAGGTGGTCCTGCATCACGCGGTCGTCGAAGTCGGCGATGCCGGCGAGGGGGCGGTGCTCGGCGCCGGCGGCGGTCACCGCGTCGCGGAAGCGCGAGCCGGTGAGGACGGTGACGTCGTGCCCCCGTGACACGAGATGCCGGGCGATGGCGATGACGGGGGCGACGTGGCCCTGGATCGGGCTCGCGCAGAGGAGGTAGGTGGACATGGTGTGCGACGGTATCCAGTCCGCGATTCGCCCGACAAGGCATTCCGGCGTCATCCAGTGCTGCCACGGCCGGATTTCAGGGCTGGCACCGAGCGGCGCGTCCGCGCGGTCTCTCGACGTCGAGGGGTTCCGGGAATGCCCCGGTCACACCGCGTGTTGTACCAATGTCCGGACGTGGAGCCACCACGTCGGAAGGAGGAGAACGTGGGCATCAGTTACGTCGAGTTCGAAGACGAAGCCGGGGTCCTGCGTCGCTACCGCAAGCACGTGAACGGTCGAGGCCTCGTCGCCACGACCGCCAAGGTCGACCCCACGGCCTTCGTCGACCCGACGGCCTACGTCGACCCCGGTGCGGAAGTGCAGCGCGGGGCGCAGATCGGACCCCGTGCCTGGGTGGACCGCGACGCCATCGTCGCCGAACGCGCCGTCATCGGAGTGAACGCGCACGTCGGCCGCCACGCGGTGGTCGGCCGCAACGCCGTCATCGGCCCCTACGCGACGGTCGGCACCGACGCGCGCGTGCAGAACGGCGCCCGGGTGCCGCGCGAGACCACCGTCGCCGACGGCGACGAGTACCGCGCGTCGACCGAGGACCTGCGCCGGCTCGGCCTCGCCGCCTGAGCTTCGCCGCTCCGCGCGTTGCGGAGGCGCGAAGCGCCGTCTCGAAACTCGCGATTCAGGCGAGCAGCTCCCGCGCGAGCAGCGCGAGCGTCTGCTCGCGCCCAGGCACGGCATCCGTCGGCTCGGCCTCGTAGGAACCCGCGATCGGCGACACCATGACCTCGTCGACGCCGTGCCGCTCGGCGAGCGTCCGCACCTCGCTCGCGGCGCCGGCGGGGTCGGCGATGATCCAGCGGCGCTCCATGCCCGCGATGAGCTCGTCGGCCATCGAGTCGGCCGGTGCCGATTGCGCCTCCTCAACGGTCTCGAGCGGTCGCATGGGCCGGTTGGTGCGCAGGCGCGCCATCGACCGCAGTTGCGGCAGCGCGCGGGCACGGGCCTCCTCGACCGTGGGCGCCACCGAGGCGTTCACGGTCAGGAACGTCTCGGGCGTCGGATGCCGCTCGCTCGGCCGGTACCCGGTGCGGTAGAGCTCGAGCGCCCGCTCGAGGCCCTCCCCCGAGAAGTGGTTCGCGAACACGTAGGGGAGCCCGAGCTCGGCGGCGAGCTTCGCCGAGTAGTCGCTCGAGCCGAGAAGCCACAGCGTAGGGACATCCGTCGCCGCCGGCGTCGCGGTGATCGCGTACTCGCGTCCGCTCGCGAGCCGCAGCGTCGCGCCGTCGGGCGAGAGCAGGCTCAGGATATCCCCGACATGGTCGGGGAACCGGTCGACCTCGGCGGTGGGCCCCGTGATGCGCAGGAGCTGCGTGATGACGGGGTCGCTGCCGGGCGCCCGACCGATGCCGAGGTCGATGCGGCCGGGTGCGATGGCCTCGAGCGCCGCGAACTGCTCGGCCACGACGAGCGGTGCGTGGTTCGGCAGCATCACGCCGCCCGAGCCGACCCGGATGCGCTCGGTGCGCGACACGGCGGCGGCGATGAGCACCGGCGGCGTCGTCGACGCGACCGCGGGCATGTTGTGGTGCTCGGCGAACCAGTAGCGCGTGTACCCGAGCCGGTCGGCCAGCTGTGCGAGGCGAACGGATGCCGCGACGGCGCCCGCGCTGGGCTGGCCGCTGCGAACGGGAACGAGATCGAGCGCGGAGAGTCGGAGCGAGGAAGCCATCCCCAACGGCAACCGGCATCGCGTCGGCGGTATTCCGCCCGGTGCGCGGGGTAACCCTGAGGTAATCGGAGGGCACGCACTGTCGCCCGGGCTCCCGTCGCGTCGTTGGATGGAGGTCGCGCTCGTGTGCGCCGTCGGATCCCCCGCGGCCGCACGCCTCGCCGCGAAACGCCGAGGCCAGCCACGACGCGACATCGAAAGGAACCTTCCCGTGAACTCCCCCGTGCCCGGCGCCACCGCTGCGCAAGACGCCGCCCGCGCCGCCCACCCGTCCGCCCGGGGCCTCGCACCCGTCGCCGACCTCGCCGAGGCTCGCAGCCACCACGGGGAGGCCGACGCCCGTTCGCTGCGCGAGGCGCTCGCCCTCCTCGACGGCCGCATCACCGGCCGCGTCCACCTCCCGGGCGATCCCGGCTGGGACGGTGCCCGCACCGCCTGGAACCTCGCCGTCGACCAGCAGCCCGCGGCCGTCGTCATCGCCGCGACCGTGGAGGACATCGAGGAGACCGTCCGCGCGGCGACGACACTCGGCCTCGCCGTCGCGCCACAGGCGACCGGCCACAACGCCGGTCCGCTGGCGGCCGGCGACGGCCTGGCCGACGCCGTGCTCCTGCGCACCTCGGAGCTGCGCGGCGTAGAGGTCGACCCCGAGCAGCGCACCGTCCGCGTCGAGGCCGGCGCCCAGTGGGGCGACGTCGTCGCCGCGGTCGCGCCGCACGGCCTCGCCGCGCTCGCCGGGTCGTCGCACGACGTCGGCGTCGTCGGCTACACGCTCGGCGGCGGGGTGAGCTGGCTGAGCCGGACCCACGGCCTCGCCGCCAACCAGGTGATCGCCGTCGAGCTCATCACGGCCGACGGCGCCCGTCGTCGTGTCGACGCCGAGCACGACGCCGACCTGTTCTGGGCCGTCCGCGGCGGCGGCGGCGACTTCGGCGTCGTCACGGCGTTGGAGTTCCGCGTCTACCCCATCGCCGAGGTCATGGCCGGAACGCTGTTCTTCCCGCTCGAGCGCGCCGAGGAGGTCCTGCAGGCCTGGGCGGCGTGGACTGCGACCGTACCCGACACCGTCACGTCGGTCGGCCGGGTGCTGCGCTTCCCGCCGATCCCCGACCTGCCGCCGTTCCTCGCCGGGAAGTCGTTCGTGGTCGTCGAGGCGGTGGTGCAGGAGTCGCCCGAACGGGCCGACGAGCTGCTCGCCCCGCTCCGCGCCCTGGGTCCCGAGATGGATTCCGTGCATTCCCAGCCGACCGCCGAGCTGCTCCAGTTGCACATGGACCCGCCCGGCCCCACCCCCGGCCACGGCGACGGCATGATGCTCGCCGAGCTGACACCGGCGACGGTGCGCGCCTTCGTCGAGGCCGTCGGTCCCGATGCCGAGTGCGCGCTGCTGTCGGCTGAGATCCGTCACCTCGGCGGCGGCCTGCGGCCCGAGGTCGCACGCGCGTCCGCCATCGGTCGTGGGACGCCGGAGCCGGGCGCGCTGGCCGGCCTCGACGGCTCGCACCTCGTGTTCGGCGTCGGCGTCGCGCTTCCCGGCGCCGAGGACGCGCTCGCGGCATCCCTCGGCCGGCTGCTCTCGCGAGTCGAGCCGTGGCGCGCCGACCTCGACTTCGGCAACTTCGCCGAGCACGCCCGACCCGCGGGCCGGCTCTTCGGCGAGCACCTCGAACGCCTGCGCGACATCAAGCGCCGGGTCGACCCCACCGGCGCGATCCGGTCGAACCACCCCGTGGCTCGCTGACGGGGGGTGTCGCTCGCGCCCGGGCCTTCATAGGCTGGGGAGCGAGCGACACCGCTGTCGCGTGATCCTGGGGGAGGGACTGAATGACGCTCCACTACGAACTGCCCACGACCGCTGACTTCGCGACGCTGGCAGGCGCGCACGAGCCCGCCGTCACGATCTACGCCTCCACCTCGCCGGTGGTGAGTGAACGCGAACGCGCCGAGGTCGCGGTGAAGAGCGCGTTCGACACCGCGATCGAGCAGGTGAAGGCGACGGATGCCCCGGGCCCCGTGATCGACGCGCTGCGACGCGAACGCGACGCCGTCCTGCTCGACCAGAGGCTCTGGGGACGACTCTCGAGGTCGCTGGCGATCTTCGTCGCCCCCGGATTCAACGAGGTGTACGTCCTGCCGAACCGCCTCGACGACGCCGTGCACGTGGGCACCCACTTCACGCTCGGGCAGCTCCTGCGCGCGCCCAGCCAGGACCAGGAGGCGTTCGCGGTCGCGATCTCGGGGAACGAATGGTCGCTGTGGCACGCCACCCCCACCGACCGGGCCGTGCAGATGCCGGTCGACCCCTCCCTGCCGAAGAACGCCGACGATGCCGCGAACCGCGCCCCCGGGTACACGGGCCGCCGTCGCGGCAGCGGGCACGGCGATCGTGGCGTGAACGAGGAGGACCGCAAGCCCACGACGCTCGACACCTACGCCAAGCGGGTCGCCGACGCGGTGCGGCAGGAACTCGCGGAGCACGACCCCGACGAGCGGGTGCCCCTCTTCGTCTTCGCCGCGGAGCCCTTGGTGAGCCAGTTCATGGATCGGGCGCACAACGGACGCCGCATGGCCGCCGTGCACGGCGGACCCGACCGTCTCGGAGCGGCGGAGATCGACGAGGCGATCCGCGAGGAGCTCGCCCGGCTCAACGTCAACGAGGCGCACGAGACGCTCCGCGGCCTCGCCGACGGCAGCGCCGGTCGCGTCGAGCGCGACCTCGCGGCGATCGGCCGGCTCGCGGCCGACGGCGCCGTGGAGACGCTCTGGTTCGACTTCACGACCTCGGTCAACGGCACGCTCGACCAGGAGTCCGGCGCCATCGAGTTCGCCACCGGCAACGGCAGCGGCGAGCACCTGGCCGACGGCACGGTCGCGGGCGACGTGCTGCCGCAGCTCGCGCTGCTCGTGATCGCGAAGGGCGGCAAGGTGGTCACGGTCCGTGGCGACGACCTCGACGGGGCGGTCTGGTCGGGGCCGGCGATGGCCGAGTTGCGGTACGCGCTCGCCTGAGGTTCAGCGAGCGGACGTCCCGACCGCATCCGGCGCGGCGTCCACTCGCTGATCCCGTCCGTGGGGGGCGGGCCGGAGCGCGCGTTTCGGCGCACGCTCCCGCACCGGGATGAGGAAGCCCTCGCGCCAGCCGAACCGGATCTCGACCTCCACGGCCCGCGTGTCCTCGATCGTGACGTCGACCGTGGTGTGCGTGAACACGCGCGGCGCCGACCGCGGCGGAACCTCGCGGAGCTCCAGCCGCAGACGTCCCGGATGCGGCAGCCCGCCTCGTGCGGTGACGAGCCGCAGCTCCCAGCCTCCCGTCGGGCAGAGGCCGGACCCACTGACCTGCACGATCCGCCCGTCGGAGGTGCGGATGGCGGTGGCGCTGAAATCGTGCGGCGAGAAGTCGCAGTGCATGGGGGTCGTCATCCAACAGAAGCTACGGATGTCCCGAGCCCGCGTCCTCAGGGCTGACGCTGATCTTCGCGGGTGACCTCGCCGGTCGCCGTCGCTCGTCGTCATCGCCGCGACCTCCTCTCGGGAAGCGCTTTCTCCCCGAGCCCGCGACGGCCCTAGGCTGGAGCGCATGCGATTCGGAATGTTCGTTCCCCAGGGTTGGCGTCACGATCTCGTCGGCATCGAGCCGGCCGAGCACTGGGAGGCAATGCGCGCGCTTGCGCAGTACGCCGATGCTCCCGAATCCGGATGGGAGTCCATCTGGGTCTACGACCACTTCCACACCACGCCGGTGCCGAGCGAGACGGAGGCGACGCACGAGGCCTGGTCGCTCATGTCGGCCTTCGCGGCATCGACCTCCCGGGTGCGGCTGGGCCAGATGTGCACGTGCATGGGCTACCGCAACCCGGCGTACCTCGCGAAGGTCGCCGCCACGGTCGACATCGTCTCTGGCGGTCGGGTCGAGATGGGCATCGGCGGCGGATGGTACGAGCACGAGTGGCGCGCCTACGGCTACGGCTTCCCCGAGGTGCCCGACCGGCTCGCGATGCTGCGCGAGGGCGTCGAGATCATGCGCCAGGCATGGACCACCGGCTCCGCCACCCTCCACGGCAGGCACTACCAGGTCGACGGCGCCATCGTGCAGCCGCTGCCCCTGCAGGAAGGCGGCCTGCCGTTCTGGATCGCAGGCGGCGGCGAGAAGGTCACGCTTCGCATCGCGGCGAAGTACGCGTCGTACACGAACTTCACCGGCACCCCCGAGGTGTTCACGCACAAGAGCGAGGTGCTGCGCGGGCACTGCGACGCCCTCGGCACCGACTTCGACGCCATCGTGCGCTCATCGAACTTCAACACCGTGATCGGCACGGACGACGCGGATGTCGCGCGACGGCTCGACGCGATCGAGGCACGACTCGCGCCGTACCTCGGCCCCGCGAAGACGGCCGGATACATGGCGGAGCTGCGCGGTCCGCTCGCCGCGGTCGGCACGCCCGCGCAGGTGGCGGCGAAGCTCGCCGAGCGCCGGGAGCTCGGGCTCTCGTACGCGATCCACTACTTCCCCGAGGCGGCCTACGACCGCTCGGGACTGGAGCTCTTCGCGTCCGAGGTCATGCCGGCGCTCGCCGACTGAGGCAGGGCGGTCGCGGCGACCGGGGTCGCCCTCGGACTACGCCGCGGCGGCCTCGTCGAGCTTCGCGCCGAGCTCGGCGTCGGTGGGCTCGGTGAAGTGCGTGCCGTCGGGGAACACGATCACCGGGATGTTCGTGCGGCCCGAGATCGCCTGGGCGCGGGCGGCGGCTTCGACCTCGCGCTCCAGGTCGATGTACTCGTAGTCCACGCCGCGGTGGTCGAGCAGGGCCTTCGAGCGGCGGCAGTCGCCGCACCAGTCGGCACCGTACATCGTGATGCGGGCAGGGTTCAGGTCAGTCGTGGGGGAAGTCACATCGAGAGACTACGTACCGAGTCTGAGCGGTATTCCCAGCTCCGTGCCGGCAGTGGCAGACTCGGCCCCATGCAGTTCGAGACGACGATGTCGCTGACGGGCAACAACACGGGCATCGAGGTGCCTCCTGAGGTGATCGAGGCCCTCGGTGCGGGGCGCAAACCGCCGGTGATCGTGACGGTCAACGGCTACGAGTACCGCAGCACGGTCGCCGTCATGGGCGGGCGCTACCTGATTCCGTTCAGCTCGGACAAGCGGGCGGCAACGGGAATCCAGGGCGGCGACGCCATCGTGGTCGATATCGACGTGGACACGGCGCCGCGCACGGTCGAGGTGCCCGGCGATCTCGCGGCGGCGCTCAACGCGACGCCGGGAGCGCGAGGCGCGTGGGACCGGCTCGCCCCGAGCCATCGGAAGGCGCACGTCACCGCCGTCGAGGGCGCGAAGACCGAGGAGACGCGAAAGCGGCGCATCGCCGCCGCGGTCGCCAAGCTCACCGGGTGACCGCGATCGGTTCGCCGGCATCGTCCGACGTGGAGGATCCGACCTTCGCGGCATCCGCCGCCGCCCGACCGAACCGCGGAAGCTCGACGCCCACGAGCCGGGCGAACGCGCTGAGCTGCGCGACACCCTGCGGCGTGCGGGGGAGCGCGTCGAGCAGGCCCGGCGAGTAGAGGAGGAACGCGGCCACCTTGGCGCGCGAGATCGCGACGTTGAGCCGGTTCTTCAGGAGCAGGAACTCCACCCCGCGAGGCGCCACGGCGGCCGAGGAGGCGGCGAGCGAGACGATCGCGACGGCGGCCTCCTGGCCCTGGAACTTGTCGACGGTGCCGACCGGCACCTCGGCGTATCCGGCGCGGTCGAGGTGTTCGCGCACGAGCGCGAGCTGCGCGTTGTACGGCGTCACGACGATCAGGTCGGTCTGCCGCAGTGGTCGGGGCTCGGCCGCCACGACGCCCTCGGCCGACTCCCGGGTGCCGGTGTACGGCCGGCCCAGCAGATCGCCCACGAGACGCACCACCTCACGTGCCTCCTCGAGGGACTCCGTGGTGTTGCCGTCGTGCGCGACGGCGACGGGCGTGAGGCCCGGAGCGATGCCCGCGATGCTCCGCAGGGCCGCGCAGTCGTGCGACCGCAGTTCGCCCTCATAGGAGAGGTGCGAGACGGGCGCGGCGAGCGCCGGATGCATGCGCCGGCTCTCGGCGAGGAAGTAGCCGTACTCGGCGGGCAGCACGTCGTGTCCGTCGGCGATCCAGCCGAGCGCCGAGGAGTCGACCGGCTCGGGGTGGGTGCCCTGGCTCACCTGCGGAAGCTGCTGCGGATCGCCGAGCAGGAGCAGGCGCCGCGCCGCGACCGATGCCGCGATCGTCGCGGCGATCGAGAACTGACCGGCCTCGTCGACGACGAGGAGGTCGAGTGCGCGACGGCCGACCCGGTCGGCGTTCGCGAAGTCCCACGCGGTGCCGCCGTAGACGAAGCCCGTCGCCCGATTCGCCGCGAGGAAGGCGGATGCCCCGTTCTTCTCGATGACGGTCCATCGGCGTTCGACCCGGTCGTCGAGGTCCTTCGGCGCCTTCGCGACGAGGCGAGGATCGAGTCCGGCGGCGACGACGGCATCGAGCAGGTGCTCGACCACGGCGTGCGACTGCGCGACCACGCCGATCTTCCAGCCGTGATGACCGACGAGGCGCGCGATCACCCGCGAGGCGACGTAGGTCTTGCCCGTGCCGGGAGGACCCTGCACGGCGAGGTACGAGTGGTCGAGATCGCCGAGCGAGCGCACCACCGCGCCCACGTACTCGTGGTCGGGAAGCAGGGCGAGCGCGCCCGAGCGCGTGCGCGGCGGGATGCGCCGCAGCAGGTCGACGGCCGGGTCGCGCGGCCACGCGGGGTACGCGGAGGCGAGGGGAGCGGCCCACTCGGCGATCGCATCCTTCTGGCGCCCGGCGGGCGGCGGGGTGCCTGGGACGAGCGCCATGGGAAGGCCGCGCCAGGTCTCACCGGCGACCGAGCGCTCCTCGATGCGCACGCCGTCGGGCGCCGCCTCGATGACCCTCGCGTTCGCCGAGGCGCGCGAACCCGGCCGACGCGAGTTCGAGGGGAACGGCGCGGGCCACTCGTAGAGCACGAAGACGTCGGCTCCGGGGCTGAACTTCGAGCCTGGCGCGATGCGGCCCCGCAGCAGGAGCTCGCGGCGGTCGAACTGCTGCCTGCCCTCGCGGTACCAATCGTGGAGCACGACCGTGCGTGCGGGGTCGACGACGAGCACGTCGCGGTGGTCCTCCCAGGCCTCCAGCGGCTGCTCGACGCGGAAGAAGTGGCCCCACCAGAACGTCTTCGATTCGCGGTCGTGGTAGTCGATCGCGGCGGCCGCGAGGGCGAGGGCGGTGTGGTCGGCGTCGCGCTCGGGGTCGTCGGCCGGCCCCGCGAGCCGCTGCAGCTGCACCGCGAGCGGGCTGGCCTCGTACTGCTTGCCGGTGGGCTCGGCGAGGAGCAGCGCGGGCACCGGCTCGATGTGCTCGCGGCGTGCGAGGTCGAGGAGCCAGTCGCGCAGCCGGAGCGTCGAGACGCAGTCGTACCGGTTGTACTCGGCGAGGTCGTCGAGCACGTGCTGGGCGGCGGCCGCACCCGACAGGCCCGTGACGGGGTCGACGCTGCCAGTGGCGAGGAGCTCGCGTGCCCGCACGTACTCGAGGATCGAGTCGCCGCCCGACTTCACCTCGGCCTGGCGCAACTCGCTGCCCATGTAGAGCGGTTCGAGCTTCTTGATCGAGTACGAGCGGCTGCCGACCCGTACCGCGCGCTTCACGATCGGATAGAGGTCGACGAGCACGCCGTCGGCGAGGAGCTGGTCGACCTCGGACTCGCCGACGCCGTGGCGCGCGGCGATCGACGTGAGATGCGTGCGTTCGTAGCTCGCGTAATGGTAGATGTGCATGTCGGGGTGCGCGGCCCGCCGCAGCTTCACGAGTTCGAGGAAGCGCACGAGCGCCTCCCGTTCCTCGGCGAAGCTGTGCGCCCAGAGCGGCGTGAACTGCTCGTCGGTGTCGATCATGCCGAACAGGTAGTCGAGCCCCCAGTCGGTGGCCGGTCCCTCGGTGTAGAGCGGATCGCCCTCGAAGTCGAAGAACAGGTCGCCGGCGTCGGGCGCGGGAATGGCGGCGAGGGCACCCGGCTCGCGCACCACGACGGGCGGCGGCAGCGGCGGATCGTCGGGCGCCAGTTGCCCGGCGGCCTCGGCGGACGCGGTCTCGGCCTCGGCGGCGAGTTGGAGCTTCGCCTGCAGCCGCAGGCCGTCGAGCGTGGCCTCGAGGATGCCGTCGATCGGACCCTCGGACACGGCGAACTCGTCGATGGTGCTGATACCGGCCTCGACGAGGTGCACCCGCTGGGTGGCGCGGAGCCCGGCGACGAGGAGCGGATCGCGGTGCGCCTGCACCTCGAGGTCGCACGTCGGGCATCGGCCGTCGAACGTGTAGCGCGGGTCGCCCCAGGCGACCGGAGCGTCGTCGGCGATGCGATCGGCCACGATCTGCTCGAGGCGCGCCCGCCGCAGCAGGTAGACGGGCTCGATGTCGTCGAGCCGGTGCGAGCTCGTGGTGCCGTCGCCGAGGAGCAGTTCGACGGTGTCGGCGCGGGGGATGCCGAGCCGGTCGAGCTGCGTCGCGTAGGCGGCGAGCTGCAGCAGCGCGGTGACGCGGGCACGACGGGCGAGCTTCGAGTCCTGCACGAGGTACCGGCCGTCGGACTCTCGCACGATGAAGTCGGCGAAGCCCACGAAGCCGTCGTCGACGAACGTCGCCTGGAAGACAACGGGCGCACCCGACTCGAAGGCTGCCCGAGTCTCGGCGACGGCCGCGGCCACCTGGTCGGCGTCGCGCAGGTCGGGCCGGTCGATCTCGACCACGCCCGCCCCGAAGTGCTCGCGATACGAGGCGAGCACGCGGAGCTCGTGCTCGTCGCCGAGACGCCCCGCCCGCTCGAGCATGGGGTCGGCGACGGGCTCGAAGAGCGTGTCGCGCCCGAGCTTCACGTCGAGCTCGCGCAGGAACGCGAACTCGCAGTCGCTGGCCTTCTTCAGGTCGCTCGCGCTCGTGACGACGGTGCCGTCGACCAGGTACATCCGATCTCCCTCCCGTCGTCTCGGTTCTTCACCGTAACCCGAGCGTCCGACATCAGCGGCCGGATGACCCGCCCGCCCGGCGCGCTCCGGCCACGCCGAGCGCATCGCGCTCGAGGCCGAGCATGCCCTCGATCGCCGCGCCGATGAGCGACCCGCGTGCTCCGGCATCGCCCCAGCGCACGAGCGCCTGCGCGTTGAGGCCGTCGATCATGCCGAGGACCTGCCAGGCCGCCGCCGCGGCATCCGTCGCCCGGAACTCCGCGCTCGCAATGCCCGCCTCGACGACGCCCTGCACGATCGCCTGCCAGGCGTCCATCTGCGAACGGACGGCTGCCGCGAGCACCTCGTTGCGCCGGCCGAGCGCCCATGCCTCGACCCAGACGACGGTGACGTCGTCGCGCGTGCCGTCGAGGAGCGTGTCGATGAGCCCGGCGATCCGCGCCGTCGGCGTGGGCATGTCGCCCACGAGTCGCTCGACCTCCTCGATCTCGGCGGCGACGATCGACGTGAAGGTCGTGGCGACGAGGGCGTCCATGCTGGGCTCGTAGTGCGCCACGAGCGCCGGGGTCACGCCGACGCGGGAGGCGACGCCGCGCAGGGTCACGGCGGTGAGTCCGTGGTCGAGGGCGAGGTCGCGCGCGGCGTCCGCGACCTCGGCGGCGCGTTCGGCGGGCGACTTGCGGGCCGACGGGCGACGCTGGGCTCTTGACATCCGCACCTCTTGTTGATCGTATGGTCAATAGTAGTCGACGGATGCCCCGGCGTCCGTGATCCATCGTGAGCCGACGTAACCCGCACAGGAGGTGGCCGCATGTCGTGGCGCATGCCCGCAGAGACCGCGCCGCACGAGCGCACGTGGATGGCGTTCCCGCGCCCCGGCCTCACCCTCGGCGACGACGCCGCGTCGGCCGAGGAGGCGTATGCCGCGTGGACCGCGGTCGCGCACGCGGTCGCCCGGTTCGAGCCCGTGACCATGGTCGTCGACCCGGTCGAGCGCGATCGGGCTCGCCGCATGCTCTCGGCCGACATCGCGCAGCTCGAGGCGCCGCTCGACGACTACTGGATGCGCGACATGGGTCCGACGTTCGTCTTCGACGACGAACGCCCGGGGGTTCTCGGCGGCGTGGACTGGATCTTCAACGGCTGGGGTGCGCCGAAGTGGGCGACCTGGGCCAACGACCGCGAGATCGGCCGGTTCGTGACGGATGCCGCGGGCGCCGAGCTCGTCTCGTCGATGCTCGTGAACGAGGGGGGTGCCATCCACGTCGACGGCGAGGGCACGGTGCTCGTCACCGAGACCGTGCAGCTCGACCCCGGACGCAACCCCTACGCCGACAAGGCCCGCGTCGAGGCCGAGCTCGCCCGCACCATCGGCGCGACGCACGTGGTCTGGCTGCCGCGCGGCCTCACCCGCGACTACGAGGACCTCGGCACGCGCGGGCACGTCGACATGGTCGCGACCATCGCGTCGCCCGGCACGCTGCTCCTGCACGAGCAGCCGAACCCCGAGCACCCCGATCACGTCGTGATGCGCGAGCTGCGCGCGTTCCTGTCGCAGGCGACGGATGCCGCGGGCCGCCGCTTCGAGATCATCGACCTGCCCGCACCCGCGCAGCTGCGCGACGATGAGGGCTTCGTCGACTGGAACTACGTGAACCACCTGGTCGTGAACGGCGGCGTGATCGCGTGCGGCTACGGCGATGAGCGGGCGGATGCCGCGGCGCGCGACCTGCTCGCGGCCGCCTACCCCGGGCGCGAGGTCGTGACCGTCGACGCCCGGCCGATCCTCGCCCGCGGCGGCGGCATCCACTGCATCACCCAGCAGCAGCCGGCGGTGACGCGATGAGCGCGGACGACCGCCGGTTCGACGTGGTCGAGGCCTCCATCGCCGAGCTGCGGCGGGCGCTCGAGGAGGGCCGCACGACGGCGGTCGGGCTCGTCGAGGCGTACCTCGCGCGCATCGACGCCTACGACGCCCCGGGCACGCCGACCGCACTCAATGCCGTCGTCGTGCGCAACCCCGACACGCTCGCCGACGCCCGCGCCTCCGACGAGCGCCGCGCCCGGGGCGAGACGCTCGGTCCGCTCGACGGCATCCCGTACACCGCCAAGGACAGTTACCTCGCTCGCGGCCTCACCGCCGCGGCCGGCTCCCCCGCGTTCGAGCACCTCGTCGCGCAGCGCGACGCGTTCACGATCGAGCGCCTCCGTGCCGCCGGCGCCGTGCTCATCGGCCTCACCAACATGCCGCCCATGGCGAACGGCGGCATGCAGCGCGGGCTCTACGGTCGCGCCGAGAGCCCGTACAACGCCGACTACCTCACGGCCGCCTTCGGCTCGGGCTCGTCGAACGGCTCGGGCACCGCGACCGCGGCGTCGTTCGCGGCGTTCGGGCTCGGCGAGGAGACCTGGTCGTCGGGTCGCGCCCCGGCCTCGAACAACGCGCTCTGCGCGTACACCCCCTCGAGGGGTGTCATCTCGGTGCGCGGCAACTGGCCGCTCGTGCCGACGATGGACGTCGTCGTGCCGCACACCCGCACCATGGCCGACCTGTTCGAGGTGCTCGACGTCATCGTCGCCGACGACCTCGAGACGCGCGGCGACTTCTGGCGCACGCAGCCGTGGGTCGAGCTCCCGGCCGCGTCGGCCGTGCGTCCGGTCTCGTACACCGCGCTGCTCACGGGCGGTCGGGCGGGCGCCGGTGAGGCCGCCCGCGCCACCCTCGCCGGCAAGCGGTTCGGCGTGCCACGGATGTACGTCAACGCGGACCCCGACGCCGGTACCGCCGAGCCGGGACGCACCCCGGGGATCGGCGGATCCACCGGGCAGCGCATCGAGACGCGCGCCTCCGTCATCGAGCTCTGGGAGGCCGCGCGCCGCGACCTCGAGGCCTCGGGCGCCGAGGTGATCGAGGTCGACTTCCCGGCGGTGTCGAACTACGAGGGCGATCGGCCCGGAGCGCCGACCATCGCCACCCGCGGTCTCGTCAGCCCCGAGTACCTGGCACGCGAGATCCTGGACCTCTCAGCGTGGGCATGGGAGGACTTCCTGCGAGCGAACGGCGACCCCGCGCTGCACTCGCTCGCCGACGTCGACGGAGCCCGGATCTTCCCCCGGCCTCCGGGCGTGGTCGACCGCTACACGGGGTTCGACGACGACATCGCCGTCTACCCCGAGTGGGTGCGCTCGCACCCCGGTGCCACGTGGGCCGACATGCCCGAGCTCGAATCCGGGCTGCGCGGGCTCGAGGAGACCCGCCGCCTCGACCTCGAGGCGTGGATGGACGGGCTCGGACTCGACGCCGTCGTCTTCCCCGCGGTCGCCGACGTGGGCCCGGCCGACATGGACGTGAACCCCGCCTCGGCCGACCTCGGCTGGCGCAACGGCGTGTGGGTCGCGAACGGCAACCTCGTGCCGCGGCACCTCGGCATCCCGACCGTGACCGTGCCCATGGGGCTCATGCGGGACATCCGGATGCCCGTGGGCCTCACGTTCGCCGGACGCGCCTACGACGACACGGCGCTGCTGGCGCTCGCGGCCGCGTTCGAGACGACCGGTGCGCGACGCACGGAGCCGCCGCGCACGCCGCGGCTCGGGTGAACGCGGTCAGTCGTTCCGCCAGTTCTGCCAGTCCTCCCAGTCCCACCACGGCATCATCGGCCCGACGCCGTCCCAGAGCCCGGTGAAGGCGTTCGAGATCGCGGACGTGATGAGCGAGAGCGCGAAGATGGACGCCGTGATGATCCACGCGATCATCTTGTGCTGCTCGTAGTCGGGCAGCAGGCGCCCCTCCTTGTCGCGCTGCACGCCGGCGAGCGTGAGGATGAGATCGATGAGCCACCAGATGCCGAAGCCGCCGATCGTGAGCAGCTTCACGATGCCGGTGCCGATCTTGCCCAGGTAGAAGCGGTCGACCCCGAGCCATCCGAGGAGCCAGGCGAACATCCACGTGGCGATGAAGGAGCGGGGCGACGGCTCGGTCGACATCGGCCGTGAGCCCGGCGGGGCGGCGGGTGGCGGGTACGCGGCGGCCGGACGGTTCGGATCTTCGGGCGGGTACGCGGTCATGACGGTTACCTCCTCGACGCGCCCAGTGTGCTCGCCGCGCGGGCGCGCGCGATGGGTCGAAGGTCCCGTAGCGGCATCCGCTCAGCGCACCTCG
This sequence comes from Agromyces sp. NSFZ, assembly GCF_056156205.1. Classification (NCBI taxonomy): domain Bacteria; kingdom Bacillati; phylum Actinomycetota; class Actinomycetes; order Micrococcales; family Microbacteriaceae; genus Agromyces; species Agromyces sp. NSFZ. The sequence goes on along the minus strand of NZ_CM149585.1, from coordinate 3,690,250 downwards.
ACGGTGCGCTCGTGCAGGCCGGTGGCGCCATCGGGCACGACGCCCTGCACCTCGGACGTCTGCACCTCGCCGTCGGCGTTCACGGTACGCACCCGGAGCGTGTGCGAGCCGGAGGTCGCGTCCCACTCGAAGCGCCACTGCACCCACGTGTCGATCGAGATCGCGGTGGCGAGGGTCGCGGCCTGCCACGGTCCGTCGTCGACCTGCACCTCGACGCGCTCGATGCCGACGTGCTGGTGCCAGGCCACGCCCGCGACCGTGACGGCGCCGGCCGCGAGCGATTGCCCGCGGCGCGGCACGTCGATGCGGCTCTGGAGCTTGATCGGCCCGCGCTCGCTCCATCCCCGGTCGGTCCAGTAAGCGGTCGCGCGATCGAAGCGCGTGACCTCCAGGTCGACGACCCACTTGGTCGCCGAGACGTAACCGTACAGTCCGGGCACCACCATGCGCACCGGGAACCCGTGCTCGGGGGGCAGCGGTTCGCCGTTCATGCCGATCGCGAGGATCGCGTTGCGGTCGTCCTCGAGCACCGCGAGCGGCGTCGACGCCGTGAAGCCGTCGACACTGCGGGAGAGCACCATGTCGGCGTCGGCCGTCGGCGCCGCGCGCGCGAGCAGTTCGCGGATCGGATGGCCCAGCCACACGGCGTTGCCGATGAGGCCGCCGCCGACCTCGTTCGAGACGCACGCGAGGGTCGTCACGCTCTCGTCGAGGGGGAGGGCCAGCAGTTCCTCCCAGGTGATGGTGACCTCGCGCTCGACCATGCCGTGGATGCGGAGGCTCCAGCTCTCGGGGTCGACCGCGGGGACGGCGAGCGCCGTGTCGATGCGATAGAACCGGGCGTTCGGAGTGATCACGGGGGCCAGGCCGTCGATGTCGAGCTCGGCGCCCGGCGGGATCGGCGCGGTCGCTCCGGGGCGGGGGAGCGTGATCGTGTCACGGATCGCCGTGACCGCGCGTGAGCCCGCCTGCAGGGCGTAACCACCCAAGGCGGCGAGTGCCCCGAGGGCTGCGGCCCCGCCCGTCCAGGCGAGGAAGCGGCGTCGGTCGACCCGCGGCTCGGTTGCTGCGTCTTCCGAGTCGACGGATGATTCGGGCGCCACGCCGGAGTCGAATCCGCGTGTCGCGTCATTCGTCCTGCGACTCGACACGGCCGCCCGCGGCAGTCGACGCACGAGGAACTGCAGCGCGAGCACGGCGGCGATCGCCGCGATCGCCGGCGGCGCGAAGGCGAGCATCGTCGCGTTCGCACGTGTCACGGCCGCGAGGACGCCGACCGCGCCGAGGAGCCCGATGAGCAGTCGCCCGAACGGGGGACGGCGCACCTCGAGCACGCCCGCCGCGCCCGCGACCACGACGAGCACGATGCCGATGCCCACGAGCAGGGCGGCCTTGTCGCCGGTGCCGAAGAGCGCGATCGCGGCGTCCTTCGCCCATGGCGGCGCAAGGTCGATGAGGAGGGCCCCGACGACGACGAACGGACTCGACGCGGGCGCGAGCAGGGCGGCGGCGAGTTCGCCGACACCGGTGCCGAAGGCGACGGATGCCACGCCCGCCGCGGCGGGCAGCACCCAGGCGCGTGCGGGCCCGCTCGGCTCGGTCATGCCCTCAGGCTACGCGCGAGGTGCGGACCGCACAGGTGCTGGAGCGCGGAGTTCCTCGGGCCGTAATGTTCTCCGGAGGCCGGCCGCCCTCACCCCGCGGGCGCGTGCGCGGTGAGGAACGCCGCGACCGGCTCGGCGAGCGAGGCACCCACCTCCGCCGCCGGACGCTTCGCGCCCTTCACCTCGAACGAGTGGTTCGCGTTCTCGATCCACTGCAGCGTGGCCGTCGGGCCGATGCGTGCAACGACGTCGTCGAGCTGCTCGTTCGGGATCGCGAACGGGTCGTTGCGTCCCTGCAGGAAGAGCATGGGCACCGTGATGCCCACGAGGTGCTCGTCACGCGCCTTCTCGGGCTTCCCGGGGGGATGCAACGGGTACCCCAGGTAGACCAGACCCGCAGCGGGCATCCCCTCGGCCACGGCCATCGAGGCCATGCGCCCGCCGAAGGACTTCCCGGAGGCCCAGACCGGTTGGCCGGGAGAGCCGGCCTCGGCGGCGCGAACGGCGGCCGCCTCCATGGCCGCGCGCCACGTCGCGATCGCGACGGGCGGCCGGTCGGGGAAGCGCCGCCCCGCCTCCCGGTACGGGAAGTTGAAGCGCAGCGTGGCGAAGCCGAGCGCGTCCATCGCCCGCGTGAAGCCCGACATGAACGGATGCTCCATGCCGGCGCCCGCTCCGTGCGCGACGACGATCGTGGCCGCGGCATCCGCCGGTCGACGGAAGATCCCCGAGACGGGCGTGCCGTCGACGTCGATCGTGATGCGCTGCTCGTCGGCCCGGCGCTGCTCCCCGGTCATGAGCTCAACGCCTCGAAGAGGTTGCCGACGCCCTCGAGCACGGTGCCGCCGGCGTCGACGAGGTCGCCGACGGCGGCGACGAGCTCGACCGCTCCGCCGGCCGCGTCGAGGGCGACGGCGACGTCGGCGGTGACGTCGATGGCGTCCATGAGCGTGTCGAGGTTCGTGCGCTCGAGCGCGTCGTGCTCGAGGCGGAGCTGCGCCATCCACTCGCGTTCGAGCCCGAAGAGCACCGCGTACGGCAGCAGCCGCTCGTGCAGGTGGAACCGGGCGAGCGGCTCCGACCCGGAGGACGCGGGGTCCGCGCTCGGGTGTCCTGCCGAGGCGTCCGTCGAGGCATCCGTCGAGGCATCCGTCGATCTCAGCTCCGCCCCGGTCGGCGACTGGAGCACGCGGATCCGGTCGGTCTCGGCGAGCGCAAGGTATCGGCGGAGCCCGTCGAGGTGCTCGCGTCGCGGGCGGGCCGCCGGCAGGAACCGACGCCAGGACGGCGGCGTGACGAGGATGGTCGCGATCGTCGCAGCGAGGGCCAAGATGGTCGCGACGAGGGCCGGCCAGTCGACGCCCACGAGGGTGATGACGATGAGCAGCGCCTCGACGAACATGCCGAGGTAGGCGAGCACCGTGAGCGTCATTCCCGGCCACGTCACGCGACGTTCGGCGATGAGGCCCTCGCGTGCGAGCGCGTGCTCGGCGTCGGACACCACGGCGCGGAGCCGGGCGGCGAGCGCGCGTCGGTCGGAGGAGAACCGGCGCACGCGCCCGTGCGTGTGCTCGGGGCCGAACAGCGCGTCGAGCAGGTCGATCTCCTCGGGGCTGAACGTCGCGCCGGGCACGAGTTCCACGCCGATGGGCTCGCGCCTCGAGCGACCGCCGGCGAGGAGGCGCACCTTGCGTTTCACCGCGAGGTCGATCAGCGCAGCGGATGCCGCCCGCCGGTCGGCGTTCGCGAGCAGCGCGTCGCGCAGCACCGTGGAACCCCGCTCGGGTGCGTACTGCACGACCAGTGCGGTCGCGCGCTGCGCGGCGACGGCGCGTGCCACGGTCCCGAGCCCGAGGATGAGGAACGCCGGAACGATCGCGATCAGGATGACGGCGGTGAGCACGGGCCCAGTCTAGGAGTCCGCACGGCACGGGAACGAGAGGCGGGTAGACCGAGAGCGGGTCCGTGGAGGCTGTGGGCTCACCCTTCACGGACCCGCCGATCTCGACCCATCAGGATCGATGGCGCCCAGCCTAGGGAGCCGAGGCGGGTGCCGCAGGCTCGCTCGGCCGATTCTCAGGCAATGTTCACCTCGAGCGCGTTGCGGCGGATCGATCGGCGGACTACCAGCCCTCGTCGAGGACCCGTTCGAGCATGTCGACGAAGAAGTCCGCCGACTCGCGCGACAGGCACAGCGGCGGTTTCGTCTTCAGCACGTTCTGGTGATCGCCCGTCGGCTGCATGATGACCCCGAGCCCGAGGAGCCGGTCGCAGATCGCGGCGGTCTCCTCGGTGGCCGGCTCGAGGGTTGCGCGGTCGCGCACGAACTCGACGCCGAGGTAGAGGCCGAGGCCGTGCACGGCGCCGATGAGCGGATGTCGCATCGCAAGCTCCTCGAGTCGGCGCTTGAGGTACGTGCCGGTCTCGGCGGCGTTCTGCTGCAGCCGTTCCTCGCGGAACGCGTCGAGCACCGCGAGTCCTGCGACGCTCGACGCGGGACTGCCGCCCGTCGACGAGAAGAAGTAGCCCTGCGTGCGATACCGGGCGGCGATCTCGCGCGTCGTGATGACGGCGCCGAGCGGGTAGCCGTTGCCGGCGGCCTTCGCGACGGCGACGATGTCGGGCACGACCCCCTGCTGCTCGAAGCCCCAGAACCAGTGGCCGAGGCGTCCGTATCCGGCCTGCACCTCGTCGGCGATGGCAAGGCCCCCGACCTCGCGCACGGCCGTGTAGACCTCGGGGAGGTAGCCGTCGGGCAGGGGGATGCCGCCGGCGTTGCCGGAGAAGGTCTCGGCGATGAAGGCGGCCGGCGGTCGGTCGTCGGAGGCGAGGCGCCGGATGCGCTCGGCGGCCTCCGGCGCGTAGCGCGTGGCATCCGAGCCCCGATGGACGCCGCGGAACGGGTTCGGCGCATCGAGTGCATGCACCCAGTCGGGGCGCGTCGCGAGCGCGCTGGGGTTGTCGGCCGTCGAGGTGCTGACGGCATCGGAGGCGTACGTCCAGCCGTGGTAGGCCTCGAGGAGCGAGACGACGTCGCGTCGCCCTGTCGCTGCCAGGGCGATGCGGATCGCGAGGTCGGTGGCCTCGGAGCCCGAGTTCACGAGGAACACGGTGTCGAGCGGGTCGGGGAGGAGTGCCGCGAGCCGTTCGGAGAACTCGACGACGGCGCCGTAGTTGAAGCGCGAGTTGGTGTTCAGCGTGCGCAGCTGCTTCGCGACCGCCGCCGCGAGCTTCGGGTGTCCGTGTCCGAGCGGGGTGACGTTGTTCACCATGTCGAGGTACACGCGCCCGTCGGTGCCGACGAGGTGCTCGCGCCAGCCGCGCTCGATGCGGGGCGGTGCGTCGTAGTAGTGCTCCTGCACCTCGGCGAACGTGCGGTCGCGGCGGGCGATGAGTGCTGCGGCGTCGCTCCTCGCCGTGGCCCCGGTGGTCGAGGAGCCGCGCAGCGGCGTCTCGAGACCCCCGCCGTCCAGCCCCATCGCGCCCGCAGGGTCCTCGGTCACGGCCAGCCAGCCGGGGGCGTACTCGGGCCGAACGAGGTGCGGGACGCGCGGGGCTCCAGGCGCTTCGAGGCGGACGCGGGCGCGCGTGCGCGCGAGCACGGCACCGTCGAGGATGACGGCGCCGTCGGCCATCTCGATGACGAGCCGTGCACCTCCGTGCGCGGTCAGGCGTTGCGGCTCGGCGAACCAGACGTCGATGCCCGTCGGCACGGTCGCCGCCGACGAGGCCGAGCGGATGCGGCTCGCACTGAGCCTCGGCGTGCCGCGCTCGAGCCAGGCGACGGATGCTCCGGCATCGAGCGCCGCGAGCGCCAGCCGCTCCTCGAGGTCGGGGTCGAGCCAAGCTCCCGAGTCGACGTCGTCGGAGGTGAGGGACACGTCGAGGCGCACCGCGCGGGTGACGTCGATGCCGGGGCTGAGGTCGACGGTCGTCGCCTCCGCCACCGCGCCTCGATCACCGCGCTCCAAGTCCAGCGCATCGGCGATCACCGCCGTCATCACCTCGACCGGCACCGAGACGGCCTGCTCGAAGATGCGCCACTCGCGCTCCACGCCGCTCGCGGCGTAGGCGTTCGTCCCGCCGTCGAGCTGCACCTGGTGCTCGCCGCTGACGACGAGTACTGCGCCGCGCAGCACGACGAGGGGCCAGATCGCCGAGATCTCGGCCGGCGACAGCGGCCGGCGCTCGTGGAAGGCGCGCACCGCCGGCAGCGCCGACGTCGGCTCGGCGCCCGCGTGGTGCAGCACCGAGGAGATCGTGATCGCGAGCTCGGCGACCGCCCAACTGCGGGTGACGTCGCCGAAGTCGATGAGCCCGTCGGGCGTGCGGATGCCGTGGTCGGTCGAGCAGACGACGTTGTCGTCGGTGAGGTCGAGGTGCACGGCCTGCTGCGGCAGGTCGGCGGCGACGGCGTCGAGCCGCGCCCAGGCGGCGGCCGCGGCATCCGTCACCTGCTTCCGCCGCGCCGGCTCGGGATGATGCGGTGCGAGCAGTTCGACGACGCGATCGGCGTGCCGAGGGTCCCACTGCAGCACGCGGTCGAGGCCGTCGTGCTCGAAGTCGACGAGCGCGAGACTGGCGCGGGCGGAGAGTTCGCCCATGCGGGCGACGGAGCGCGCCGAGAGGTGGGCGCCGCCGGTCAGGGTTCCGCCGGGCAGGTGGCGGATGAGTCGGATGCTCCGCGGCCCCTCGCTCGTGTCGGCGACCACGTGACGCGGTGAGCCCGAGGCGTCGACCATCGTCGTGGCGACGCGCAGGTCGGGCGCGCTCGCCGCGATGCGCGCGGCCGCAGCCTCCTGCGCCGCGATCTCAGTCGCGCTGAACGCGGGATTCGTGACCTTGACGACACCGGCCGGAGTGCCGTCGGCGGTCGCGAGGAAGTTCTGGTCCTGCTGGCTGCCGAGCGGCTCGAGCTCGACGTCGAGGCCCCACTGTTCGCGCACGATGGCGGCGACCTCGCCCGCCGCGAGGTTCGGCGCCGGCAGCTCGCCGGTTCCGAAGAAGTCGAATCCGGTCCTGCGCCCCGTGTCCTCGGCGTTCGCGTGCGACATCCGCGCCCCTTTCCGATTCGACGATAGCCACCCGGTCGGATGCGTCCCCATCTCCGTCGTGTCGATTCGCGCTGCCGCGATTCGCCGCGGCGCTGCGGGTCAGAGCGGAACGGCCTCGCGCTCGAGCCGCTCGAGCCGGTCGGATGCGAGCAGCTTCAGTGCCGTCACGTCGTGGAAGTGGACGGTGGCGCCGAGCAGCTGCTGGGTCTCATGGATGCACTCGAGGAGATCCCAGCGAGCCGAGACGAGGTCTCGTTCCACCAGGAGCTCGAGCATGTCGGTGTCGATGCCGTTCGCGAGGTCGCCGACGATGCGCGGGTTGCGGGCGTCGTATCGGCGAAGTACCTCGAGGAGTTGCCGGCGCCGCACCGTCACCCGGTCGCGGAGCGGCAGCGATGCGAAGTCGCCGGCCGCGTCGGCCAGCAGACGCGCACCCTCGAGGGAGCCGGATGCTTCGGCCGCGCGTTCGGTGGAGACGGCGGCGCCGTGGGCGATCGTCGGCTCGTGCACCTCGGTGAAGGCGAGGACGGCATCGCGCAGTACGGCCTTCTTCGTGCGGCCGAGGAAATGCGCGAGATCGGCGACCAGCTGGCCGGTCGACACGTCGACCTTCACACTGCGCTCGGTCATGTGGCCTCCCCTGTTCTCTCCGACGGACGGGACGCGCTCACGATATTCATCGGATTGCGTGCCCGGAACGTGCACGCGTTCACCTGTGGAGGATTCGCGGCGCCCCGTTGCTGTGGAGGACGCCGTCTCGCGAACGACCGTTTCATTCCCAACGTCGGTGCCCGAGTGCCCGAGTGCCGGGGTGCCGGGGTGCTGAGGTGCCGAGGTGCCGAGGTGCCGAGGTGCCGATGTCTCGAAGTGCCGACGTACCGAAGTGCCGGAGTGCCGGAGTGCCGGAGTGCCGGGGTGCCGGAGTGCCGGAGTGCCGAAGTGCCGGAGTGCCGGAGTGCCGGGGTGCCGGAAGGCACCGCCCCCGCCGACGAAACAGTCGGATCGGAGCCGCCGACGTCGAGCCGCGATCAGCGGCGTCGTGTCTACCCGGCCGGACGCCGGTCAGGCGGCGGGCGTCGAAGGCGGCGCGGCGGCGCGGCGCCGGCGCAGCTCAGCGGCAACGCGAACGGTGACCGTCGTCACGAGCACGGCCACCACGGCGATGATCGCGGCCACTCCGGTCACCGTCGATGCCGGGGCATCCGTCAGCCGGGCGATCGCGATCCAGGCGAGTCCCCAGCAGAGCGACAGCGTGGGTGCGATCCGTCCGCCGTCCCAGACGGCGAGCGCCACCCCCACGAGCCCGGCGACGGCGACCACGATCACCGCCCACGTCTCGGGCGGGATGCCCCAGCCGTCGAAGCCTGCCGCGACGAGCGCCGCCGTCACATTCGCCGCCGTCGCGACGATCACCCACCCCAGGTAGAGCCCGACGGTGCCGTCGGTCACGATCGCATCGACGACATTCCGAGCCGGGTACTCCAGGCACTGCGCGAACGCGTAGACGAGCACCACGAGCAGCACGACGATCACGGGCACGCTGAGCCAGAGCAGGTCGAACTGGATGCTGAGGATCCACGCCGCGTTGAGCACGAGCGACGCCGCGATCGGGTAGCCGACCCGACGGTGCCGCACGTTGGCGCGCTGCGCCGGCAGGAACTGCCAGACGGCGTAGGTGAGCAAGCCGAAGTAGATGACCGACCAGATGCCGAACGCCGCGCCGCCCGGGGCGATGAGCGTCGCATCGGCCGCGAGGGCGCCGCCCGCGGCATCCTGGATCGGCGTGCCGCCGGCCGCGCCCGACCCGATGAAGGCCCCCACCACGGCCACCACGGCACTCACCGCCACCGTGAGCTGCCGGGCCAGATCGCCGCCCGTTCGCCGTCCCTCCGCCGCTGACGTCGTCATCACCGCTCCTGCCGTCGTCTCGTGGATCCCCGGTCGTGTCGCAGTGCCAGCCTATGCAGGGGGCGCCCCGGTGCCCATCAGTCCGCGCGGAGTTCCTCGCGAATCCGTCGCAGGTCCTCCATGAGCGACCCGACGAGGATCCAGTGCCCCGACGCAGGCGGAGCGACCACGAGCGCCGACGTCAGCGCCGGCATCTCCGACGTGAGCGGCTCGGCCTCGGGCTCCGCGACGCGCACGGCAAGACGAACGTCGTGCGCCACCCGGCGCAGCTGCTCGGCGATGGCGCGCACCGTCGGCTCGTCGTGCAGCGTCTCGTCGTAGTGGTCGGCGAACGCACGCGTCATCCCGATCAGCTGCGTCACGATCGGACTCAGCTTCGTGAGCAGCTCGCGCAACCGGCGCAGCTCGCCGCGGTGCGCGGAGCGACGCGGGTTCAGGGTGAGCGACTCCTCGCCGGCGACGATCGCGGCATCCGCGGCATCCCGCATCGGGCGCAGCAGTCGCGCCTCGATCATGAGCCCCTCGAGGTCGGCGCGCGAGCGGGCCTCGCCGAGCGCGTCGGCGAGACGGTCGACGGATGCCGCGAGCTCGCCGCCGAGCCGCGCGAGCTGCTCCCGAGCCGGGGCCACCGCCACCGGCGGCACGATGAGCGCGTTCACGATGATGCCGATCGCCGCGCCGATCAGCGTCTCGAACACCCGGTCGAGCGCGTACTCGGGCGAGGACGCGCCGAGCGCGAGCACGAGCATGGCGCTGATCGCCACCTGGTTGCTGGTCACGGGCGTCATCTTCAGCGCCCACGCGACGAGCATCGCGACGACGATCGCGACGAGGATGACCCACGTGCTCTGCCCGAGCAGGAGCGAGAGCCCCGACGCGACGAGCACTCCGAGGATGACGCCGATCGAGCGCTCCAAGGCCTTGCCGAACGATTGGTTCACGCTCGGCTGCACCACGAGCAGCGCCGCGATCGCCGCGAACACCGGCAACTGGCCCTGCACCACCCAGCCCGCGACGAGCCAGGCGGCTATGGTCGCGACGGCCGACTTCAGCACCTGCAGCAGCGGCACCCGAGTCGTCGCCCGGAAGGTGGCCGTGATGCGCATGCGCCAAGGCTAGCCGCGCGCGGGCTCCACCGGCTCGGCGGGCTCGCTCGGCCCGGCGTGCTCGCTCGGTGCCACGCGCTCGATCGGCCCGGCCGCTTCGCCCACCGGCTCGATCCGGGGGACGCGCCGGATCGACGCACTCACGACGGCGGCGACCGCACAGAGCCCGGCCGCGCCGAACCACGCGATCGTGTAATCTCCCGTGTGGTCGCGCACGAGCCCCGCGGCGGTGGCCGCGATCGCGGCGCCCACCTGGTGCGACGCGAACACCCAGCCGAAGACGATGGGGCCGTCGGCCCCGAACACCTCGCGGCAGAGCGCGACGGTCGGCGGCACGGTCGCCACCCAGTCGAGTCCGTAGATGACCACGAAGACGATGATCGGCGGCTGCACGGTCGCACCGAGCAGGAACGGCAGCACGGCGAGTCCGACCCCGCGTCCCGCGTAGTAGATCGCGAGCAGGATGCGCGGGTTCACGCGATCGGTGAGCCAGCCGGATGCCACGGTGCCGACGATGTCGAAGATGCCGACGAGTGCGAGCAGGCCGGCCGCGGTGGTCTCCGGCATCCCGTGATCGTGTGCGCCCGGGATGAAGTGGGTGCCGACGAGCCCGTTCGTCGTCGCCCCGCAGATGGCGAAGCCGGCCACGAGCGCCCAGAAGGTTCGCTTGCGCGCGGCCCGCGCGAGGGTCGTGAGGGCAAGCCGGGCGGCGTTGCCGCGAGGGCGAGCCGGTGCCGTCCAGTCGTCGGCGGCGCCGAACGGCGTCGTGCCGAGGTCGGCCGGCCGATTCCGGAGGAAGACGAGCACAAGCGGCACGACCGCGAACGCGGCGATGGCGACGAGGAGCGACGCCTGCCGCCACCCCTGCTGCTCGACGAGGATGGCGATGAGCGGCAGGAACGCGAGCTGCCCCGTCGCGCTGCCCGCCGTGAGCACGCCGACCACCAGGCCGCGGCGCCTGACGAACCACTGGTCGGCGACCGTGGCCGCGAAGACGAGCGCCATCGATCCGCTGCCGAGGCCGATCATCACGCCCCACGTGAGCACGAGCACCCACGGCGCCGTGGCGAAGATGCTGAGCGCGGCGCCGGCCCCGACGAGCACGAGGGCGAGGCTCGTGACGGCCCGCATGCCGAACCGCGCCATGAGCGCGGCCGCGAACGGGGCCATCAGCCCGTAGAGCAGCAGATTCACCGTCACCGCGGTCGAGAGCTCGGTGCGCGTCCAGCCGAACTCCGCCTCGAGCGGCAGCATGAGCACGCCCGGCGCGGCGCGGAAGCCGGCCGCCCCCACGAGCGCCAGGAACGCGACTGCGGCGACGATCCACGCCGGGTGCAGGGAGCTCGTGTGCCGGGGTGTGCGCGTGGTCATCCCCCGATTCTCACGTATGGCGCGGGGCATCCGTGCCGTGGGATCCGGTCATCCTCCCGCGGGATCCGGTCGGCGGCCGCCGACCACGCCTCAGACGCCGCGGGTCAGCCCGGCGAGCGCCTCGGCGATCGACTCATCGCCCGACACGAGGTCGAACTGCGTGCGGGACGCCGCGCCGGTCTCGAGGAGCGCGGCGATCGTCGCCGCGACATCCGCTCGGGGGATCGAGCCCGCGGGCAGCGCGGCGCCGACCCGCACCGATGCGGTGCCGGACTCGTTCGTGAGGCGGCCCGGTCGCACGATCGTCCAGTCGAGGTCGCGCGATCGCACCGAGGCATCCGCTTCGCTCTTCGCACGCAGGTAGAGCTGGAACACGTCCTGCGAGTCGGGATCGAACCGGTCGGCGCTCATGGCCGAGATCACGAGGAGCCGGGGGACTCCGGCCGCCTCGGCCGCGTCGGCGAGCAGGATGGCGGCGTCCCGGTCGACGGTGAACTTGCGCGCGGCCGAACTGCCCGGGCCGGCCCCGGCCGCGAACACCGCGGCATCCGCGTTCTTCAGCACCTGGCCGACCTCGTCGACGGATGCCTCCTCCAGGTCGAGCACGACCGCCGCAGCGCCCGTCGCGTCGACGTCGGGGCGGTGCTCGGGGTTGCGGATGATCGCGATCGGCTCGTGCCCGGCGTCGGCGAGCAGGCGTTCGAGGATGAGGGCGATCTGGCCGTGGCCTCCGGCGATGACGACGCGCATCGCCCCAGTCAACGCGGCCCGGCCGAGCGGCGCAAGTGACGTCCGGAATCTCTCGAACAGGTCTTGGCACTCTCTGCCCGAGAGTGCTAATCTGAACCTACTTGAGTCGGATGGACTCAACTCTTGGACACACCGCCGCGAACGCGGCAGCGAACAAGGAGGAGAAGCCATGGCTGTGTACTGGGACCCGTTCCGCGACCTCGACCGCCTCGCGCAGGGACTGATGGACACCCGACAGGCGCCGCGCATGATGCCGATCGACCTGCACCGTGACGGCGACCACTACGTGCTCTCGGCCGACCTGCCGGGCGTCGACCCTGGCTCGATCGACGTGGACGTCGACGGGCAGTTGCTCACGATCCGCGCCGAGCGCACCCTGCGCTCCGAGTCCGACGTGCAGTGGCTCGCGCACGAGCGCCCGAGCGGTTCGTTCCTGCGCCAGCTCACCCTGGGCGACGGCCTCGACACCTCCGCGATCAGCGCGCATTACGACAACGGCGTGCTGAGCGTCGTCATCCCGGTGAGCGAGAAGGCCAAGCCGCGCAAGGTGCAGGTGCAGAGTGCGCCGCACGCCGAGAAGGAAGTGACGACCGGGGCGTCGGCGTCGAGCTGACGAACCGAGCACGAACGGATGCCGCGGGCCGAGCCCCGCGGCATCCGTCCGTGACGCGTCGGTGGGCGGGGCTAGCGTGGCCCGTATGACGTCGCCCGCCGCGAACCTCGCCCAGCTCGCCACCGACTTCTGGGAGTGGCGCGACGCGACCTCGTTCCGCACGTCAGACGACATCCCTCGCGTCGAACGGCCCGCCGGGTGGGTGCCTCGCTTCGATCCGGCGGCGATCGAGGAGTTCCGGAGCGCCCTCGGCGGATTCGCCGAGCGGTGGCGCGACATCGATGCCGAGGCGCTCGCGGCGCTTCCGGTCGAAGTTCAGGTCGATCACCGGCTGCTCGGCGCGGCGCTCGCCCGCGTGCACTGGGAGCTCGACGTGCTCCGCAACTGGGAACGAGACGCCGTGTTCCTCACGTCGCAGATCCTGGGTCCCTGGTTCGACCTGCTGCTCGCGCCGCCGCCGTTCGAGGCGACGCGGCAGGCCGACCTCGTGCGCGTGCTCGAGGCGGTTCCGGGGGCCGTCGACCGGGCGATCGCGAACCTCGAGCGGCAAGGAGTCGCCACACTCGCGCGCGTCGCGGCCGCCGAGCTCGCGGGCATCGGAGCACGGCTCGCGCACTCGGTCGAGGAGCTCTCGCCGCTGACGGATGCCGCGACCGCCGCGGCGCTCGCCGCAGCCCGACCCGCCGCGAGCGACGCGCTCGAGCGGTACCGTACGTGGCTCGAGGCATCCGCCGACCGCCTCGCGCCCGACGTGGTCGTCGGACGCGACGCGTTCGTCTGGTACCTGCGGCACGTCGCCCTCGTCACGGCCGAGCCCGAGGAGCTGGTGCGGGCTGCCATGCAGGACGTTTACCGCAGCGTGGTCGGCGAAGCCGTGTCGCGTACACGTCATCGTGACCTCCCCGAGGCGCCGCTCGCCGCCGATTCGGCGGCCCTGGTCGCCGCCGAGGAGGCCGCCGAAGCGCAGGTCCGCGCGTTCTCCGACGCCGCCGGCCTGCTGAGCCAGCTGGCGTCGCTGCGTCGCTACCGCTTCGCGGCGACGCCCGCGTACCTCGAGCCCGTCGCGTTCCTCGGCGTCACCGACGATCTCACGAGCATCCGACGGGTCGCGCACGACGCGACGTCGTACGTGCCCGAGCCTTCTCCCGACCTGCCGTACTTCGATGCCGCGAGCGCCCGCGACCCACGGCTCGGCATCATCCACGAGGGCGCCCACGCCCAGCAGTTGGCGTTGTCGTGGGCCCATCCGAATCCGGCGCGCCGGCACTTCATCGACTCGGTCGCGAACGAGGGCATCGCGCACTACAACGAGGAGCTCATGCTCACCGCGGGGCTCTTCGAGGACGCCCCGCACTCTCGAACGATCGTCCACAACTTCGTGCGGCTGCGAGCCCTCCGGGTCGTGGTCGACGTGAACCTGGCGACCGGCGAGTTCTCGCTGCACGACGCGGTCGACTTCTTCGTGCGGATGGTGCCCATGGATGTCGCGACGGCGACCGAGGAGACGTCGTACTACGTCGCGACGCCGGGCCTCGCGATGGCGTACCACGTGGGCAAGCTCGAGGTGCAGCGCATGCTCGCCGATGCCGCGGTCGCCGCGCAGCTCGACGGCGCCGAGTTCTCGGTGCGCGAGTTCCACGACTTCGTGTGGCGCAACGGCAACGTGCCGATGTCGCTGCAGCGCTGGGAGCTCCTCGGCGATCGTGCCGACGTCGATCTGCTGGACGCAGCGGGCGCGTGGTACTCGGAGGCGTCGCTGGGCTGAGCGTTCCGCCCATCGGCGGCGGAGTGGGGCCGAGCGGGGAACGAGGACGCGTGTTCGGCGTCCGCTCGACGGATTCCTGCCATCGATGCGTCGAATCCTGCCGTCGCCACAGAGGCCTGCAATACCCCTCCCGGGTACTGCGTTGTCGAACTCCAACGTCATCGCACTCGAGACAAGGAGCACCTCTGATGCCAGCACCATCCGTGAGCCCGCCCGCGCCCCGCCGCTGGCTGGGTCTCGCCCTGATCGCCGCCGCGCAGTTCGTCGTCATCATGGACACCTCGATCATCGGCGTGGCGCTGCCCGACATCCAGGCCGCCCTGGGCTTCACGCCCGAATCGCTGTCGTGGGTCTTCAACGCCTACGTCGTCGCGTTCGGCGGGCTGCTCCTCCTGGGCGGTCGCCTCTCCGACGTGTTCGGCGCCAGGCGCGTGTTCGTCGCGGGCTGGGTGACGCTGCTGCTCGGCTCCGTCCTCGCAGGCGCCGCCGGCACCGCCGCCGTGGAGATCGCCGGACGTGCCGTGCAGGGCGCCGGCGCGGCGCTCATCGCCCCGGCAGCGCTCACCCTCCTGATGACGCTGTTCGGCGGAACCCCCGACCTTCCCAAGGCGTTCGCCGTCTACGGCGCGGCCGCCCCCATCGGCGGCACCGCGGGTGTGTTCCTCGGCGGCGTGCTCACCGAGTACGCGAGCTGGCCGTGGGTGTTCTACGTGACGGTGCCGATCGCCCTCGTCGTCATCGCGCTCACCCCGCTCGCCCTCCCGCGGGTCCGATCCGGCCGAGGCCGCATCGACCTCGGCGGCGCCGTCTTGGCGACGCTCGGCCTCGCCGCCGTCGTCTACGGCGTCGTGCGTGCGCCGGAGGCCGGCTGGGCGTCGGTCGAGACGCTCGTCGCGCTCTCCGCGGGCGCCGCGCTCCTCGTCGGGTTCTTCGCGATCCAGGCGCGGAGCCGCCAGCCGCTGCTGCGACTCGGGATCTTCCGCACACCGCAGCTCGGTGCGGCGAACCTCGCGCAGCTCCTCCTCGGCGCCGCGTGGGTTCCGATGTGGTTCTTCCTGAACCTCTACCTGCAGCACGTCCTCGGCGCAGGCGCGTTCGCGTCGGGCGCGGCGCTCCTGCCGATGACGGTGCTCATCGTCGTCGGCATGACGCTCCTCGCACCTCGCCTGCTCGCCCGGTTCGGGGCGAAGCCGCTCATCGTGTCCGGCTTCGTCCTCCTCGCGGCAGGCCTCGCGTGGCTCGGCTTCGCACGGCCCGACGGCAGCTACGTCGTCGACGTCCTCCCCGCGTCGCTCGTGGCGGCGCTCGGCATGGCGCTCGCGTTCGTGCCGTCGCTCGGCACGGCGATCGGAGCAGCCCGCCCCGAGGAGACCGGCGTGGCATCCGGACTCGTGAACACGAGCTACCAGATCGGCTCGGCGGTGGGCCTCGCCGCGATGACCGCGGTCGCCGCCGTCGTCACGCAGGGCGCCGTCACGCAAGGCGGGGCGGATGCCGCCGCCACGACATCCGGTTACTCCGCCGCGTTCTTCGGAGCCGCCGCGCTCGCCGTCGTCGGCGCACTCATCGCGAGCGTCCTCCTGCACCGCCCGCCGGTCACGTCGGCCGACGCGGACGCCGCAGGCCGCGAGGAGGCCGCCGCCGAGCGGAGCCGCTGAACGGAAGCAGCACGCGGGTGGGGCCGTCGACGCCCCACCCGCGCCGCGTGCCGTCCCCCGGCGTACCGCCCCGGCAGTAGCCGAGGTGCATCCGTTGGATGGATGTGCCGGGCGCCGCTCCCGACGAGGCTGGATGCAGACCTCGTCACGACAGGGAGCAGCACGCGATGACCACCCCGATCCTCTCGGCACGCGACGTACGCAAGTCGTACGGTCGCGGAGCCAACCGATTCGACGCGTTGACGGGTGTGAGCCTCGACATCCACGAGGGGGAGAGCGTCGCGATCATCGGCAAGAGCGGCTCGGGCAAGTCGACGCTCATGCACGTGCTCGCGCTGCTCGATCGGCCGACCGACGGTACCGTCGAACTCGCCGGCACCGACACCCGTGCGCTCGGCGGCGCGGCGCTGAATCGCACGCGCAACCGGACCTTCGGGTTCGTCTTCCAGCAGTTCTTCCTCACCCCGAACGCGACGGTCCTCGAGAACGTCATGCTCCCGTTGAAGATCGCCGGCGTCGGCCGCGCCGAACGGAAGCGTCGCGCCCTCGCTGCGCTCGAGCAGCTCGAGCTCGCCGACAAGGCCAAGAACCGGGCCGTGAACCTCTCGGGCGGACAGAAGCAGCGCACCGTCATCGCCCGCGCGCTCGTGAACAACCCCCGGGTGATCTTCGCCGATGAGCCCACCGGCAACCTCGACACGGCCACGGGAGGCGTGGTCGAGGACATCCTCTTCGACCTCAATCGCGAGCACGGCATCACGCTCATCGTCGTCACCCACGACGAGGAGCTCGCCGCCCGGTGCGATCGGCGCGTGCACATCCGCGACGGGCGCATCCTCGACGTCGAGCACGGCGAGAGCGTCGAGAGCGTCGAGCCCAGCGAGCGCGTCGACGACGCCGTACGCGCCGACGCGGAGGGGAGGGCCGCGTGAACCCCATCGACCTCGTCGCCTCGGCGATCGGCAACACCTTCCGCTCGAAGACCCGCACGATCCTGACGATCCTCGCGATCTTCGTCGGCGCCTTCACCCTGACCATCACCAACGGCCTCGGCACGGGCATCAACCGGTACATCGACGATACGGTCGCCGCGATCGGCACCGACGACTCGATGACCGTCACGAAGGTCGCCGAGAATGCGACGGATGCCTCGGACGGCCCACGTGAATACGACCCCGACGCGATCGTGCGCCCCGAGAACGGTCCGCCGGGAACGACGAGCGTCGTCGCGCCGATCGGCTCCGTGGAGCTCGACGAACTCGCGGCGATCGACGGCGTCCTGCGCGTCGAACCCGTGAAGAGCGTCGACGTCGACTCCGTCGCCCGTGACGGCGGCACCGAGTACGAGATCGGCGTCGGCGGGTTCGTGAACGGCATGCGGCTCCCGCTGGTCGCCGGTGAGCAACCGGATGCCGCGGCATCCGGGTACCAGGTCGTCATCCCCGATTCCTACCTCGACGTGCTCGGTTTCGACGATGCGGAGGCCGCTCTCGGCGAGACCGTCACGCTCGCCGTGACGGACGCGGCGCGCGCCAGGCACGAGCTCGAGGCCACGGTCGTCGGGATCACCCAGGCGAGCCTCGGCACGACGAGCTCGGCGGTGCCGAACGACGCCCTGAACGACGCGCTCTTCGAAGCCCAGTCGACGGGCCTCGACGCGAGTCAGCGCGACGTCTTCAGCCAGGCGACCGTCTGGTTCGACGGCGCCGCGACCGACGAGGAGGCGGCCGCCCTGCAGGATCGGCTCACCGACGCCGGATACGACGCGACCACCGTCGCCGAGCGCCTCGGCGCCTTCAAGAGCGTCATCGACGGCATCGTGCTCGTGCTGAACGCATTCGCGGTCATCGCGCTGCTCGCCGCGAGCTTCGGCATCGTGAACACGCTGTTCATGTCGGTGCAGGAGCGCACGCGCGAGATCGGCCTCATGAAGGCCATGGGCATGGGCAGCGGCAAGGTGTTCGGGCTGTTCAGCCTCGAGGCCGTGTTCATCGGATTCCTCGGCAGCGCGATCGGCGCAGGCCTCGGCATGCTGGCGGGCAGCGCGATCAGTTCGACGCTCGGGGAACGGCTCCTCGCCGACCTGCCCGGGCTCACGCTCATCGCGTTCGACCCGGTGGCGGTCGCGCTCACCGTCGTCGTGGTGATGGGCGTCGCGTTCCTCGCGGGCACGCTGCCCGCGGTGCGCGCGGCGCGCGCCGACCCCGTGGAGTCCCTGCGCTACGAGTGACGCAGGGAGCGCCCCGCGGCGTCACGCCTCGGGGCGGAACCTCCGCAGTCGCAGGCTGTTCGTCACCACGAACACCGACGAGAACGCCATTGCCGCGCCCGCGACGAGCGGGTTCAGCAGGCCCAGCATCGCGACGGGGATCGCGGCCACGTTGTAGGCGAAGGCCCAGAACAGGTTGCCCTTGATCGTGCCGAGGGTGCGCCGCGCCAGGCGGATGGCGTCGGGCACGAGCAGCAGGTCGCCCGAGACGACCGTGAGGTCGCTCGCCGCGATGGCCGCGTCGGTTCCCCCGCCCATGGCGATGCCCAGATCGGATGCCGCGAGCGCCGCCGAGTCGTTGACGCCGTCGCCGACCATCGCGACGACGTGCCCGCCGGCCTGCAGGTCGCGGATCGCCTCGAGCTTCCCCGCGGGCGTGACGCCCGCCCGGACGTCGTCGATGCCGACCTCGGCGGCGACCGCACGGGCGGCGCCCTCGTGGTCGCCCGTCAGCAGCACGGGCCGCAGACCCAGTCGCCGGAGTCGCGCGACGGCCTCGGCGCTCGTCGGCTTCACCGTGTCGGCGACGCCGATGAGTCCGCGCACGGCGCCGTCCCACGCCACGACGACCGTCGTGATGCCGCGTGCCTCGGCCTCGTCTCGCGCTTCGGCCAGCGAGGCGGGCAGTTCGAGCGACCACTCGGACGCGAGCCAGTCGGGCTTTCCCGCCACGATGAGTCGCCCCTCGACGACGGCCTGCACGCCGAGGCCGGCGTGCGCGGCGAACTGCTCGGCGGTCGGGACGGCGGTGGCGGGATGCTCCGCGTCGCCCTCCGTGGCCGCGGCCACGATCGCGCGCGCGACGGGGTGCTCCGAGCCGTCCTCGACGGCGGCCGCGTAGCGGAGCAGCTCGGGCTCGGGGCATCCGTCGACCGCCTCGACGAGCGCCACGCGCATGCGGCCGCTCGTCACGGTGCCGGTCTTGTCGAGCACGACCGTGTCGATGCGTCGGGTCTGCTCGAGCACCTGCGGTCCGCGGATGAGGATGCCGAGCTGCGAGCCGCGGCCCGTGCCGACGAGGAGTGCCGTCGGGGTGGCGAGTCCGAGCGCGCATGGACACGCGATGATGAGCGTCGCGACCGCGGCGGTGAAGGCGACCTCGAGCGACGCGCCGGCGAGCAGCCACCCGGCGAACGCGAGGATCGACAGCCCGATCACGACCGGCACGAAGATCGCCGAGACGCGGTCGGCGAGCCGTTGCACGGGCGCCTTGCCGGTCTGCGCCTCCTCGACGAGCCGGCCGAGGCGCGCGAGCTCGGTGTCGGCGCCGACGCGGGTGATCTCGACGACCAGGCGCCCGCCGACGTTGACGGTCGCACCGACCACGCGGGAGCCCTCGCCCACCTCGACGGGCACCGACTCGCCCGTGAGCATGCTGGCGTCGACCGCGGATGCCCCGTCGACGACGAGCCCGTCGGAGGGGATCGTCTCGCCCGGCCGCACGACGACCCGGTCGCCCGGCACCAGCGTGTCGACGGGCACGCGCGTCTCGCGGCCGTCGCGGAGGAGCGAGGCATCCTTCGCCCCGAGCTCGAGGAGGGCCCGCAGCGCGGCCCCCGACTCGCGCTTGGCGCGCGCCTCGGCGTAGCGCCCGGCGAGCACGAAGACCGTGACCGCGGCGGCGACCTCGAGGTAGATCTCGCTCGCGCCGGTCTCGGGCGACCCGATCAGCGTGAACGTCATGTGCATGCCGGGCATGCCGGCGTCGCCGAGGAACAGCGCGTAGAGCGACCAGCCGAACGCGGCG
Source organism: Agromyces sp. NSFZ (assembly GCF_056156205.1). Taxonomy (NCBI): domain Bacteria; kingdom Bacillati; phylum Actinomycetota; class Actinomycetes; order Micrococcales; family Microbacteriaceae; genus Agromyces; species Agromyces sp. NSFZ. The sequence goes on along the minus strand of NZ_CM149585.1, from coordinate 3,670,405 downwards.
AGGACGCCCACGCTGATGAGCGTGTCCATGGTGGCCGCGCCGTGCCGGGCGTTGATCGCCGCGGCGCGGTGGAAGGGGTAGGCGCCCCACACCGCGACCGGTGCGGCGAGCGTGAGCGCCAGCCACTGCCAGTTCGTGAACTGCAGCGCCGGGATCATCGACATGAGGAGCACCGGCAGCGTGAGTGCCGCCGAGACGAGCACGCGGCGGCCGAGTTCGCGCACCTCGTCGCGTTCGCGGGCCCCCGTCCCTGAGCCCGTCGAAGGGCCCGTCGAGCGGTCGATCGGCGGCGGCGGCAGTGTCGCCCGGTAGCCGGCCGCCTCGACGGCGGCGATGAGCTCGGCCGGGTCGAGCACGTCGTCGGTGGCCCAGCGCACCTGGGCCTTCTCGGTGGCGTAGTTGACGGAGGCCTCGACGCCCGGGAGCTTGTTGAGCTTGCGCTCGATGCGCGTGGCGCACGACGCGCACGTCATGCCCTCGATCTCGAGCTCGACGGGCGCGGGTGATGCCGCCGGCAGCGGCGTCGACGCTGCCGTGCTCACGCGCGCGACGCGGCCAGCGTGTAGCCGGCCTCCTCGACCGCGGCGCGCACGGCGTCGTCGCTGATCGGGCCCGAGCTCGTCACGGTGACGACGGATGCCGCTCCCGGGCGCAGGTCGACGGCGACCTGCTGCACGCCCTCGACCTCGGAGAGCTCCTCGGTGACGCTCGACACGCAGTGCGAGCAGGTCATGCCCTCGACGAGGAACTCGGAGCTGAGCGCGTGCGCGGAGGCCGGCGCGGACGCGATCGCGACGTCGGAGGCAGCTCCGTGCGAGCCATCGGTGGCGCAACAGCTGCACGAGGCGTTCGCGTCGGTGAGTCCGAGGTCGATGCGCTGGAAGCCGGTCATGGCCGTCCCTTCGTGGTGTGGTGTTCGCGAGATACCCCTCTGGGGTACTCCAACACTACACGAGTCCGAGGCGGATGAGGCTCTCCGCCGAGGCGAGGATGGCCTCGTCGCGAGGTCGCGGCTGCCATCCGAGCATCCGCCGCGCCTTCTCGCTCGACGCATGGCGTGACCGGCCGAGCTCGGGAAGCACCGCCCGCAGGTCGCTGTTGAACCGTGCCCCGAGCCGAACGAGCCAGTCGGGGATCGCGAATCGCGGCACGCGCCCCGCTCGATCCCCGAGCTCCTCCCGCAGGAGTCGTGCGAGGTCGGGGTAGCTGATCGGCTCGCCCGACACGGCGAGGAAGCGTTCGCCTTCGGCATCCGGATGCGTCATCGCCCGCACGTGCAGGTCGGCGACGTCGCGCACGTCGACGGCCGAGGTCTCGCCGTTCGGCACCGCGGGCACCTTTCCCTGCATGAGCACGAGCAGCAACGCGACGGAGCTCGAGAGGTCGGCGCCCAGGGCGGGGCCGAACACGCCGACGGGATTCACGACCGCGAGCTCGAGCTCGCCGCCCTCGCGGTCGATGAAGTCCCAGGCGGCGAGCTCGGCGACGGTCTTCGACTTCGCGTACGGCGTGAGGCCCGGAGCATCCGGATCGGTCCAGTCCGCCTCGGTGAAGGGGCGGTCGGGCCGGGTCGAGTAGCCGACGGCCGCGAACGACGAGGTGAGCACCACGCGCTGCACGCCGGTGTCGCGCGCGGCACGCAGCACCCGCAGCGCGCCGTCGCGGGCCGGGGCGACGAGCTCGTTCTCGTCATCCGGCTGCCGCACCGGGAACGGCGAGGCCACGTGCAGCACATGGGTGGCCCCGGCGGTCGCGGCGTGCCATCCGTCGTCGTGCAGCAGGTCGGCCTGGGCGTACTCGATCCGCGAGGGATCGGCGCCGCCCGCGCGCACGAGGGCCCGCACGTCGTCGGCTCGGCCGAGCGAGCGCAGCGTGGTACGCACTCGGTAACCGCCCTCGAGCAGGCGCACGATGCAGTGGCCGCCGATGAAGCCGGTGCCTCCGGTGACCAGGACCAGTTCGTCGCTCACGAGGGCCTCCCGCGACGGATGCTACCCGCGATGCTCGGGGTCGCAATGGGGGTTGACCGGCGAGATTGGCGCGAACATTGCGTATGGTGGGCATCGAGCCAGTCCTTCTTCCATGACCGGCTTCAGGGAGGCCGGATGTCGCGGCAGCGCAATCACCGCATCGCCGTGCTCGTGCTCGAGGGGGCCAAGCCGCTAGACGTGGGCATCCCGGCCCAGGTCTTCACGCATCGCGCGAGCATGCCCTACGAGGTGCGGGTCTGCGGCGCGTCGCCCGGGCTCGTCACCGGCGGCGACGGGCTCTCGTACCACGTCGCCGACGGACTCGAGGCGCTCGAGTGGGCCGACACCGTGTTCGTGCCGGGCTACCGGCACCCCGACACCGAGGAGGCGCCGGCGGCCGTCGTCGAGGCGCTGCTCGCGGCGCACGCCCGCGGGGCGCGGCTCGCGGCGATCTCGACGGGCGCGTTCGCGCTCGCCGCGACGGGGCTGCTCGACGGCAGGCGAGCGACCACGCACTGGCACTACTCGCACGCGCTCGCGCGGAAGCATCCCCTCGTCATGGTCGACGAGAACGTGCTGTTCGTCGACGAGGGCCGCGTGCTCACCTCGGCGGGCGCGGCGTCGGGCATCGACCTCTGCCTGCACCTCGTGCGTCGCGACCACGGCGTCGGGCTCTCGAACCACGTCGCCCGACGGCTCGTGGCGGCGCCGTACCGCAGCGGCGGGCAGGCGCAGTACGTGCCGCGCAGCGTGCCCGAGCCGCTCGGCGAGCTGTTCGCCGCCACGCGGCAGTGGGCCCTCGCGCGGCTCGAGGAGCCGCTCACGCTCGCCGACCTCGCGCGGCACGCGAACGTCTCGCCGCGCACGTTCTCGCGCCGCTTCGTCGAGGACACGGGCTACACGCCCATGCAGTGGATCCTGCGTGCCCGTGTCGACCTCGCCCGCGAGCTGCTCGAGCGCACCGACCTCGGGGTCGAGCAGGTCGCCGACCGCGTCGGGCTGGGCACGGGTGCCAACCTCCGGCTGCACTTCCACCGCATCCTCGGCACCTCGCCGACCGAGTACCGGCACACGTTCGCGCCGACCGTCGCCGCGGCCGCGGGTTGAGGGGGCGCGTCGGCTGAGTCAGGGAATCCGGCCGGTGTGTCCGTTCCCGCGCAGCGTGCCCGCTGCAGCGGAGACATCCGGCGGGAACGGAAACATCGGGTGGAGGAGTCAGTCCGACGGTGCCGCGACGATGCCGGGCGCCGACGGGTCGCCGCCGCCGTCGGTCCAGTTCGGCAGCATCGGGATGACCGTGTCGTAGTAGCCCGCGAGGATGAACGCGACGGCCGCGTACACCATGAGGGCGAACGTCAGGATGCCGAGCGCGGCCCCGACCGCGACCATCCACGGCACCCGCCGATGTGCCTCGCGATAACGGGGCACGGCCATGAACGCCGCCCAGATCGCGAACGTGGCGAACAGCACGACCCACGTCACCCGCTCGAGCTGCAGGGCGAGCGGCACGGTCACCGACACGATGAGCGCCGCGAGTCCGAGTCCCATCGACGTCCACGCGAAGAAGCGGGCCCAGCCGACGCCGCGGGAATGCTCGAACGGGATCATCCCCCGATTCTGCCGTGCCGCCGCGAGGTCGAGCGCGATGTCGCCGCGAGGTCGAGCGCGATGATGGACCATGGCCACCCGCCTCCTGCTCCTCTCCGACACGCACATCCCCGCGCGGGCGAAGCGGCTGCCCGACCAGGTGTGGCGGGCGGTCGACGCGGCCGACGTCGTCATCCACGCGGGCGACTGGATCGACGTCGCGACCCTCGACGCGCTCGAGGCCAGGGCGGCGCGGCTCGTCGGCGTCTGGGGCAACAACGACGGCCCGGCGCTGCGGGCCGGCCTCCCCGAGGTCGCCAGGGTCGAACTCGACGGAGTCCGGTTCGGCGTGGTGCACGAGACCGGCCCCGCGAAGGGGCGGGAGGAGCGCATGGACATCGAGCACGAGGGCGTCGACGTGCTCGTGTTCGGACACAGCCACATCCCATGGGACAGCGTGACACCACGGGGCATCCGGCTGCTGAATCCCGGCTCGCCCACCGATCGCCGACGCCAGCCGGTCTGCACCATGATGACGGCCGTGGCCGACGACGGCTCGCTCCGGGACGTGGAACTCGTCCCGGTCGCGCGCTGACGGCGCCGGATGCCACGAGCTGGCGCGATCCTTTCGACACATGTCTGTCCGGCCACTTCCCCGGACGATCCGGGGCGACCAGAGTTACCGGGTACTCGGGAACGAAAGGAACCCACACGCATGACCCGCATCGCCGTGAACGGCTTCGGACGTATCGGCCGCAACACCCTCCGCGCCCTCCTCGAGCGCGACTCCGACCTCGAGGTCGTCGCGGTCAACGACCTCACCGAGCCGAAGGCGCTCGCCCAGCTCCTCCGTTACGACAGCTCCCTCGGTCGCCTCGGCCGCACGGTCGAGGTCGACGGTGACACGCTCGTCGTCGACGGGCGCCGCATCAAGGTCCTCGCCGAGCGCGAGCCCGCGAACCTCCCGTGGAAGGAGCTCGGCGTCGACGTCGTGCTCGAGTCCACCGGTCGCTTCACCTCCGCCGAGGCCGCGAAGGCACACCTCGATGCGGGCGCCCGCAAGGTGCTCGTGAGCGCCCCGTCCGACGGCGCCGACGTGACCCTCGCCTACGGCGTGAACACCGACGCCTACGAGGCCACGAGCCACACGATCGTCTCCAACGCGTCATGCACGACGAACGCGCTCGCGCCGCTCGCCGCGGTGCTCGATGAGCTCGCCGGCATCGAGCACGGCTTCATGACCACCGTGCACGCCTACACGCAGGAGCAGAACCTGCAGGACGGCCCGCATCGCGACCCGCGTCGCGCCCGCGCCGCCGCCGTGAACATCGTGCCGACCTCGACGGGCGCCGCCAAGGCCATCGGCCTCGTGCTGCCGCAGCTCGAGGGGAAGCTCTCGGGCGACTCGATCCGCGTGCCCGTTCCGGTCGGCTCGATCGTCGAGCTCAACACGACCGTTTCGCGCGAGGTGACGCGTGACGAGGTGCTGGCCGCGTACCGCGAGGCCGCAGCGGGCAAGCTCGCCGGCATCCTCGAGTACTCCGAGGACCCGCTCGTCTCGAGCGACATCACGGGCAACCCGCACTCGTCGATCTTCGACGCGGCGCTCACCCGCGTCGACGGCAAGCACGTCAAGGTCGTCGCCTGGTACGACAACGAGTGGGGCTTCTCGAACCGCGTCATCGACACGCTCGAGCTGCTCGCCAAGGGCTGAGGCCCGGAGCATCCGCTCGCCCGACCTTCAGCGCCGAGCGCCCACATCGCCCCGCTGAGGATCCGTGGCGGGTCGTTCTCGCTGCGGCGGCCGGAGTTCCGACCGCCGCGGCGAGGAGCGGCCGCCGCTGGTGGTGACCGAGTGCCGACGGCAGGATTTCGCGCTGGGTCGGCAGAGATGGTCGTGTCGATGTCGGCGCGCAGGTCCAGAATGGGCGGGTGACACGTCGTGGCCTGATCCTCTTCGCAGCGCTCGGCATCGCCTGGGGCATCCCCTACCTGTTCATCAAGGTCGCGGTGACCGAGCTCGACCCCGCCATGGTGGTCCTGGGGCGATCGGCGCTCGCGGCCATCCTGCTGCTGCCGCTCGCGTTCTTCCGGCGCGAGGTGCTGCAGGTCGTGCGCCGATGGAAGCCGATGCTCGCCTACACCGTCGTCGAGATCATCATCCCGTGGTACTTCCTCAGCTCCGCCGAGCAGCGCCTGCCGAGCTCGACCGCGGGGCTCCTGCTCGCCACCGTGCCGCTGGTGGGCGTCGGCGTCGCGTTCCTGATGGGTCGGCCCGAGCGGTTGTCGCGCCTGAACTGGCTCGGCATCCTCGCCGGCATGCTCGGGGTCGCGGCGCTCGTCGGCCTCGACATCGCCGGATCCGACCTCGTCGCCGTGGGCGAGATCGCCATCGTGGTCGTCGGCTACGCGCTCGGGCCGGCGATCCTCTCGCGATGGATGTCCGACCTGCCGGGCGTCGGCGTCGTCGCGGTGTCCCTCGGCGCCACGGCCGTCGTGTACGTGCCGTTCGTGCTGGCGACGGGTGCATGGCCGACCGCGATGCCGTCGGCCGCGGCCATCTGGTCGATCATCGTGCTGGCCGTGATCTGCAGCGCCCTCGCGTTCCTGCTCATGATCGCGCTCGTCGCCGAGATCGGGCCGGTGAAGATGACGGCGATCACCTACGTCAATCCGGCCGTCGCCGTGGCCGCCGGCGTGCTGGTGCTCGGCGAGCGGATCACCGTGTGGACCGTCGTCGGCTTCGTGCTCGTGCTCCTCGGCTCCTACCTGGTCACCCGGCGCAGACCGCCGGAGGAGCTCGAGGCGATCGCGCCCGAGGGGCCCGAGGAGGCGACCGCCGAACTCCGGCTGTAGGTCGCGCGCCGCATCAGGCTTCGCGCAGCGCCGCCCACCGATCGATGAGGATCGGAATCGCCGTGCGCACCCAGAACGCCGGCAGCACATGTCCGTCGCTCATGCCGCTTCCGGTGACGAACGCGGCGACGCGCAACGGCTCGGAGGTCTCGACGAGCCGATGCCCCGTCACGTTCTCGTACTCGCGCTCGACGGCGCTGCGCACGTCCCAGAACGCGGTCGGCAGCGGCTGCCCCTCGAGCCGGTGCGCGATCTCGCGCCACAGCGGTGGATCGCCGCGCAGGCCCCACTGCTCGAGCGGCCGCTCGAAGAGCGTCGCGAAGTCCACGGCGTCGCGCATGCTGCCACGGTACGCCCGGCGCCTTGGCTTGTGCAGGAACCGGCGCCCGGCGCCTTGGCTTGTGCAGGAAGTCGGGAGGTATCCCTGGCGATGTCAAGTGGTCGTTGCAACTTGTCGGGTGAGGAGCTCGTTGAGGGCTTGGGCTGGGGTGCGGTAGTCGAGGGTGGGTCGGGGGCGCCGGTTGAGGGTGTCCTGGACGCGGCGTAGCGCGTCGGCGTCCCAGGCGTTCAGGTCGGTGCCCTTGGTGAACCAGAACCTGAGGAGCCGGTTGGTGTTCTCGTTCGACCCACGCTGCCATGGTGAGTGGGGGTCGCAGAAGTACACCGGCGCCCGCAGGGCGAGCTGGATCCGTTCGTAGCCGGCCAGCTCGACACCACGGTCCCACGTGATCGACCGGCGAAGATGGTCAGGCAGTTCACCCATCCGCTCGATCATCGCGCCCGCGACCTCGTCCGCGGTATGCCGGTCCGGCAGGTGCAGCAGGATCACGAACCGGGTCGAGCGTTCCACCAGCGTCCCGATCGCGGACCGGTTCCCGGCGCCCATGATCAGGTCACCCTCCCAGTGCCCGGGCACCGCCCGGTCCGCGACCTCGGCCGGTCGGTCGCTGATCGTGAACGCGTCCTCGTAGATCGCCCGACCGCGTCGATCCACGCTGCCCCGAGGCTTGCGACGGGTGCGGCCAGTGGACAGCTTCCGCGCCAGGTCCTGCCGCAACACGCCGCGCCCCTGCACGTACAGGGCCCGGTAGATCGTCTCGTGACTCACCCGTCCAGTCTGATCCCGGTCGGGGTCGGCGGCGAGCATCCGCGCGATCAGCCCCGGACTCCAGCCATCATCCATCCACTCCTCGACCTGCCGCCGCAGCCGCGGATTCCCGGCGAGCTTGACGCGTTTCGGGCGGCGCCGCTTCGCGGCCGCGGCCCGATCAGCCAACGCGGCCCGGTACACCCCGTCCGCGCCCCGGTTCCGGGTCACCTCCCGGCTGACCACGGACTTGTCCCGGCCGATCATCGCGCCGATCTGGGCAAGGGTCAGTTTCCACGCCAGCCCTGCCTGGATCACCGCCCGATCCGCGTCCGACAGGTACCGGCCCGACTTCCCATGCGGCGGCGGCAACGGTTCGACCAGCCCGCCCCGACGCCCCTTCCGCAACGGCACACCCACGCTGGCAGCCTTCCACCACCGCTCCACCGTCGGCACCGGCACGCCGAGCAACCGTGCCGCGGACGAGACCGACTCCCCACCCAGCACCAAGGACACGAACCGCTCCCGGACCGCATCCGGATACAACCTCCGGCCACCCACGCAACACCTCCCATGTTGCAACGACCGTAAGAATCCGCCCCTCTCTGAGCGGGCGGCTCGCCGCAATTCTCCTGCACGAGCTTTCGGGCGGTTGTCGATCTCGCGGCACCGTCGTTCGACGTCCAGAATGAGACGGACCGCCCGCCTCGCACGCATCGAGAAGGAGTCGCCATGCGCACGCTCATCGTCACCGAGTTCATCACCCTCGACGGAGTCGTCGACTCGCCCGGTGGCGGAGACCACCCCCGCGCCGGATGGACGTTCAAGGAGGTCCCCTTCGTCGAGGAGGCCTACGAGATCAAGGGGCGCGAGCAGGAGGAGGCCGGCGCGATGTTGATCGGCCGGGTCAGCTACGACGAGTTCGCGCCCGTCTGGCCGAAGATGGAGGAGTTCGCCGAGTACAACGCGATGCCGAAGTACGTGGTGTCGTCGACGCTCACCGACCCCGAGTGGAACAACACCTCGGTGCTGCGCTCGCTCGACGAGGTCGCCGCGCTCAAGCAGGGTGCGGGCGAGGGCACCATCCTCGTGCACGGCAGCCCGACCCTGGCGCAGGGCCTGGCGGAGGCCGGTCTCGTCGACCGGTACCACCTGCTCGTCTTCCCCGTCGCCCTCGGCGATGGCAAGCGGCTGTTCAGCGGCCGCGAGACCGGCAAGCTCCACCTCGTCGAGCACGAGGCGTACTCGAACGGCGTGGTCAAGGCCGTCTTCGACGTCGAGCACTGACGCTCGCGAACCTCGGCCGTTCCGTCAGGCGAGGCTCAGCTCGGTGGACGCGCCTCCGGTCCGACCCCGTCGGGCGCGATCCGTCGGCGGTGCTCGTCGCCGTGCGCGATCGCGTCGGGGTCGTCCTCGTCCTCGACGGTGACGGGTTCCTCGTCGACGCCGGGCGGCTCCGGCACGTTGCCCGCGACGCCGAAGTCGGTGCCGACGAGGCCCACTCCCGAGACGCCGTCGGCGGTGCCGATGCCGCCGTCACCCCTCGTGTCGGTGGGAATCGTGCCGGCGTCGCCGGCCCGCACGGCCTCGTCGTCGTTCGCCTTGCCCATGGTCGCTCCTTCCGCGGTCATCCCACCTTCGTCGACGGGGAGGTCGTGCGCGCGGGGTTGACACCGAGGACGGATGCTCCGATCGTCGCGTCCGACCTTCATGTCCGAATCCCGCCGAGGTCCACGGCGAGCGGATGCCCCGGACGCGTCAGGATGGAGGCATGACCCGCCGCCACACCACGCTCCCGACCTCGCTCGGTCGGCTGCTCGTGGTCGCCGACGGCGATGCGCTGCGCGGCCTCTACTTCCCGGGCCACTGGTACCCGCCGGCCGACGACGCCGTCGGGGTCGAGGTCGACGCGCGAGGCGACCCGCTCATCGCGCGGCTGGGCCGGCAGCTCGACGAGTACCTCGCCGGGATGCGAATGCGCTTCGACCTGCCGATCGCCACGTCGGGCGGAGCGTTCCAGGAGTCGGTCTGGCGCATGCTCCGCGACATCCCCTACGGCGAGACGACGACGTATGGCGAGCTGGCCGCCGGGCTCGGCGATCGCAACCTGGCGCGACGCGTCGGCCAGGCCGTGGGACGCAACCCGCTCAGCATCCTCGTGCCGTGCCACCGCGTGGTCGGGGCGAGCGGCTCGCTCACGGGCTATGCCGGCGGCCTCGAGCGCAAACGCCTCCTCCTCGAGCTCGAGGGCGCGCCGGTCGTGGCGCAGCCGCGCCTGTTCGCCGACCCCGTCAGGTGAGCACCGGTTCCCGCACTCCGGATGCCCCGCACACCGGACAGCGGCCCCGTCGCCGCAGGTGGTACGACCGCGTCGCCATTCCGAGGCCGACCGCCCAGACGACGAGCAGCACCCCCGGCAGCCAGGTGCCCCAGTTCGGCCAGTCGTAGCCGCCGCTCCCGGCCGGACCGAGCGACATGAGCGCCGCCGGTGGGATCGTCACCGTGACCGCCGCTGCCGGGATGACGGCGAGCAGGGCGGGTACTCGGCGACCGGCCAGGGGCCCCAGCCAACCTGGGAAGCGTTCGCCCCAGCGAGCCACGAGCCCGTGGGTGAGCACGGCTCCGCCGGTGGAGAGCGTGGCGAGGAGCAGCCCGACGCCGAGCAACTCGGGCGGGTCCTGCAGGCTCGCGTACATGTCGTCGGTGAGCCCGAGCGGCCAGCCGGCGAACCAGGCGATGCGGGTCGCCTCGTAGGGGAGGGTCGCCGCGATGGCGAGCCAGACCCACGCGCGCGCCCACGAGCGCCGCGCCATGCGCGCCGTCGCGTGCGCCACGAGGCCGTGGCGTCGGCCGCAGTTCGGGCACGCCCCGCGACTGCGACGCGCGAAGGCGAGCGTCGCGGCGGCCCAGAGCAATCCGCCCGCGAAGACGAGTACGAGGTTCATCCGGTGCCAGTAGAGGATGTCCCAGATCCCGTCCTGGGCGCCCGGTACGCCGAAGAGCGCGAACCCGACGAGGAGCGGCCAGAGCGCGGCGACGGCGAGCAGCGTGTAGTCGGGAACGATGGCCGTCGCCACGACCGCGATGCTCGCGCCGAACGCCGTGACGAGTCGTCGCGCGCCCGGAGAGCCGGCGCCGTGGAGCATGACCACGGCGCACGCGACGCCCGCCAGTGCGACGACGGTCATCGCCGGGCCGAACACCTCGACCGGCAGGCCCTCGAGAATGGACAGGCTCCGCCGATCCAGCGGAACCGGCCCGAACGGGTAGTCGCCGACTCCGGTCCACCAGAACACGCCGAGCATGCCGTACCCGACGGACCAGATCAGGGCACCCCACGTCGTCCATGCGGGCCAGCTCGTGCGCACCCGCGTGGCCTCTCGTCGGAGGAGTTGTCGCATGCACCGACTCTCTCGACACGGCGCGGCTCGCCGCATCACCCGACCGAGGGCATCGCCTCGCTCGACCGGGTGAGGTGCATGCCGGACGAGGCAGGCAACATGGGCGCATGGTCGCATCCGACAATCCACGGGCCGCGGGGGCCTGGCGGTGGATCCGGCGCATCCTCGTGGTGATGCTCCTCGTCGCGGTGCAGATCGCGCTCGTGCTCGCCGCCGCCGTGGTGATGCCGACGCCGGCGACCGCCATCGCCGTCGCCATCGCGACATCCGGTGCCGTCGCGCTCGGGTGGACGTGGCTGCGAGCGCGGAAGGGCCGCGACATCCGGCACCGACTCGCGCTCGCCGCGGGCACCGTGGTGATCGCCGCCGCCATGACCCTGCTCGTCGTGTTCCCGTCGGCCCCAGTGGCGACTACCCGGCCGCCCAGCGCACTGCAGCTGCGGGACGGCACCTTCCTGGCGGTGCGCTCGATCGAGGCGGATGCCGCCACCGACGCCGCCCCGGTCGTCGCCGTGCACGGCGGCCCGGGCGTGCCGTGGAACGCCCGCGAGCACGACGTGCTCGCACGCCTCGCGACCGACCGCGGCGTCGTCGTCTACGACCAGATCGGCACGGGCGCCTCGGCGCGGCTCGACGACCCGACGGGCTACACCTTCGAGCGCGCGGTGCGCGACCTCGAGGCGGTCGTGGAGGCCACGGGCGCCGCCCGGGTGACACTGCTCGGCCACTCCTGGGGGGCGCAGGTCGCCGTGGGGTACGCCGTGCGGCATCCCGAACGGGTGGCGGGGCTCGTGTTCCTCACGCCCGGTGCGGTGCCGTGGGACGGCGTCGGCCTGCCGCCCGGGTCGCCGCAGAGCCGCCTGTCGCCGTCCGGACAGGCCGCCCTGTACGCGCTCGCCCTGCAGCCGCGCAACCTCTTCGGCTACGCGCTGACGGTGATGGATCCGGTGGTCGCGCACCGCTTCATGCCCGACGCCGAGGCCGACGCCCGCTACCGCGAGCTGTACCTCGGGGCCGCGGCCGGTCTCGTATGCGCGGGCCACGAGGTTCCCGATGCCCCCGCGCGGCTCGGTCACTACGCGAACCACGGTCCGGGTGTCGAGCCCGGACACCGCACGGGCGTGACCGAGTCGACGCTCGGGCGCCTGTCGCAGCATCCGGTGCTCATCCTCCGTCCCGAGTGCGACTACCTCGACGCGGGCATCGCCGACGAGTACGCGCGTGAACTCCCGCTGGCACGGGTGACGGATGTCGCGGACTCGGGCCATTCCATGTTGGAGGAGCAGCCCGACGTGGTCGTCGCGGCGATCCGCGACTTCCTCGACGCGCGCTGACGTTTCCGTTCCCGCGCCACGTGCACGCCCCGAGGGGCACGCCGCGCGGGAACGGAAACGACGCGGGAACCGTGGAGGAGCGGACGCATCGGGGACGGAGCGGTCGGCAGGCCGCCGGGACGCACGTCGCCCCGGGTCGGTGACCCGGGGCGACGGTACTGCGAGGTGTGGACGACCGGCGATCAGCCGAAGGTCTCGGCCGTGGCGTAGCCCTTGCCGTTGTACTTCTGCACGATGACCGTCGAGACCGCCGGCTGGCCGTCTTCGGTGGTGTTCACCGCGGTGCCTTCGAGCATGAGCGGCGCCTGGAGGTCGGAGATGTTGCGCAGCGACTCCATGAAGCTCTCACGCGTCGGCTCCTCCATGTTCTCGAAGGCCTGCTGCAGCGTGGCGCCCACCATGTAGCTCCACATGCAGTGCGGGAAGGCGGGCATGTCGGGGTAGTTGCCGTACTCCTTGAGGTCGGAGAGGAACTTCACGACGTCCTCGTCCTCGGCGAACGCCGGGCTCTGCGGCGCCTTCGAGAACGACACCGAGTAGATGCCGGGGAAGGCCGCCGCGCCACCGGGCTCGAGGATCGCGGTCGGGCTCGAGGTGTTCGACGGAAGGAACCAGCTCGGCAGCCAGCCGATCTGCTGCGCCTTCTGCAGCGACGAGATCACGAGCGGCGTGATCGACATCGCGTTGAAGAACACGTCGGCTCCCGAGGACGCGAGCTCGGTGAGCTGCGCATCGACCGAGGTGTCGGTGGCCTCGTAGGTCAGCTCGCCGACGATCTCGATGTTGTCGGCGCCCTCGATGGCGTCCTTGAACCCCTCGACGTAACCGGCGCCGTAGTCGTCGTTCTGCGACAGGATCGCGACCTTGTGGTCGGCGCCCGATGCGGCGAGCAGCTCACCGAAGGCGGCGCCCTCGTTCTGGTAGATCGGCACGAAGCCGAGCTGCCAGGGGCTCTCCTCCTGGTCGCTGAACAGCGGGTCGCCCGTCATGACGAGCACCTGCGGGAACTCCTCGTCGATGGCCGCCTCGCGGTAGGCACGGTTGGTCGGGGTGCCGAGACCCGACGTGGCCGCGAAGACGTTGTCGGAGACCATCTGCTGGAAGTTGGCCAGCGCCTTCTGCGGGTCGTACTGGTCGTCGTAGGTCTTGATCTCGACGGTGCGGGTCTTGCCGTCGCCGAACTCGATGCCGCCGTCGGCGTTCGCCGCACCCATGTAGGCCTCGAGGCCCGCGACGGTGCAGGTTCCCGGACCGGCCGTGGGGCCGCTGAGCGGCGTGGTGACGCCGAGCGTGATCGCGTCGTCGGTGATGCCGGGGCTCGCTGCGGCGCCATCGCCGTCGCCTTCGCCGCCACCAGTACCTCGGGTGCTGCAGCCCGAGACGGCGAGTGCGACGATCGAGGCCATCGCCACGACGCCGACGACCCCACCTGCCCTCTTTCGAATGTTCATGGTCGAATCTGCCTCTCTGTGTTTTCGGGTCCCTCCGACGCGGCATCCGCGGACGGCGGCTGCGCCGGAGTGGTCTGCGGGGAGTCTCCCTGCGAGGAACGAGTGGTCCGCCGTCGGGTGAGGCGACGGACGACCCGCGGAAGGCTGACGAGTCCACCGGGCAGCAGGAACAGGACCGCGAGGAGGATCACGCCCTGGCTGATGGACGTGAAGCTCGGGTCGATGGCGTTCGTCAGCTGCGGCACGAGCACGTAGTACGCGCCGCCGATGAGCGAGCCGGCGATGCTGCCGGCGCCGCCGATGACCATGGCGATGACGAGCCCGATGGAGTGCCCGAAGCTCAGCGTCTCGGGCGACGTGTACTGCACGGCGGCGAGGTAGAGGAAGCCGCTCGCGCCGCCGAAGATCGAGGCGATGGTGAACGCGAGCACCTTGTAGCGGTACGGTGAGATGCCCATCGAGGAGGCGACGGCCTCGTTCTCGCGCACGATGGTGAACGCACGGCCGAACTTCCCGTGAACGAGGTTGCGGGCGAGGATGAAGGCCGCGGCGACGACGACGAGGACGATGTAGTACTGCCACTGGTCGTTGTAGAGCCCGGTCCAGTCCGGCGCGCTCGAGAACCGCGCGGAGGTGCCCTGCGATCCGCCCGTGAGATCGGACAGTCGCTTCGCGAGCGGCACGCCGACGATGGGGAGCGCGATCGTGACCATGGCGATCGCGAGGCCGCCGAGCCGCGCGGCCGCGAGCGCGATGAGCAGGCCGACGATGCCGGGGATCACCAGCGAGGCGACGAACACCACGAGGATGTTCCACTCCTGGTTGACGCCGTAGGCGGCCACATAGGCGCCGAGGCCGAGGAAGAAGATCTGCCCGAGGTTCACCTGGCCGGCGTAGCCCATGATGATGTTCAGCCCCAGCACGGCGACTGCGTACACGCCGATGCGGATGAGCGTCTGGTTGGCGAAGACGGGGAGCACGAGGGGCAGGTAGAGCAGCAGCGCGGCGACCACGACCACGAGGGCGAGCCGGACCCACCGGTTGCGCATGAGTGCGGAGAACCTGTTCATCAGACGCGCACCACGACCTTTCGCCCGAAGAGGCCTTGGGGACGGATGACGAGGATCACGAAGATCAGGATGAACGGCACCGCGACCTTCAGGTCGTATCCGATGAAGGGCACGTAGACCGCCGCGAGGTTCTCGAGGATGCCGATCATCCACGCGGCGACGACCGTGCCGATCGGACTCGAGAGTCCGCCGAGGATCACCGCCGCCAGCGCGTAGACGAGCGCGGTGTCCATCATCCCGGGGGTGAGGGTGAGCTGCGGGGCGACGAGCGAACCGGCGATCGCGCCGAGGCTCGCGGCGAGGCCCCAGCCGACCATCAGCAGGCGCCCGACCGGGAGGCCCGAGAACGCCGCGGACGAGGGGTTGTCGGCGACCGCGCGGAGGGCGAGCCCGAGTTTGGTGCGCAGGAACAGCAGTTGCAGCACGACCATGATCGCGATGATCGTCAGCGTCGTGGCGATCGAACGGACGCTCACGACCGCACCGAGGATGTTCACGCTCGACAGCGGGAACAGCGACTCGAACTGCCGGTTGTTGTAGCCCCAGATCCACGCCACGATGCCGGTGATGAGCGTCAGCAGGCCGATGGTCACGACGACGGCCGTGTCGGGATCGCCGCGCTCGAAGCGGCGCATCAGGAACCGCTCCACCAGGGCCCCGATGACGAAGGAGATCACGATCGCGATGAGGATCGAGAGCAGGATGGGCAGCCCCGCCTGCGTGAACGCGTAGGCGATGTACGCCGACAGCACCGCCATCGCGCCCTGGGCGAAGTTGATGAGCCCGGTCGCCTGGTTCACGAGCACGATCGCCAGGGCGAGGGCGGCGTAGATCGAGCCGGTGGAGAGGCCGTCGACGACGAGCTGGATGAAGGTGTCCATGTGCTCAGCCCCCCAGGTAGGCGCGTCGGATCTCGTCCATGCCCTTGAGCTCGTCGGAGGAGCCGGTCAGGACGTTGCGCCCGGTCTCGAGGACGGTCGCCGTGTCGACGAGGGTGAAGGCGAGGTTGGCGTTCTGCTCGACCACGAGCATGGCGATGCCCGATTCCAGCCGGAGCCGGCGGATCGCGGCGTACACCGCCTTGGCAGTGCTCGGCGCGAGCCCGAGCGAGGCCTCGTCGAGCAGCAGCAGACGGGGCTTGGCCATGAACGCCCGGCCGACCGCGAGCATCTGCTGCTCGCCGCCCGAGAGCGCCGCCGCTCGCGAGTTGATGCGGTCCTTCAGCTGGGGGAAGAGGTCGAGGCAGTAGTCGAGATCGGTCGAGATCGCCTTCCGATCCTTGCGCAGGTAGGCGCCGACCCGGAGGTTCTCGCGCACGCTCAGCTGGGCGAGCGTGCCGCGCCCCTCGGGAACGTGCGCGATGCCGAGCGAGGCCACCTTGTCGGGGCGGGAGCCGCGGATGTCGCGGCCGTCGAACGTGATGCGTCCGCCGGTGCGCACAGTGCCGCTGATCGCGCGGAGCGTGGTGGTCTTGCCGGCACCGTTCGCGCCCAGGATGCCGACCGCGCCGCCCTCGGGAACGCTGAGCGAGACGCCCTCCAGCACTCGGACGGGTCCGTACGACGCGGTGACGTCGGTGAGCTCAAGCAGCGTCATCGGCGGCGTCCTTTCCGATGTAGGCCTCGATCACACGCCGGTCGGACTGCGCCTCGGCCGCCGTGCCCTCCATGAGCTTGGCGCCGTGGTCGAGCACGACGACCCGCTCGGTGAGGGCCGAGATGAGCCCCATGTGGTGTTCCACGATCACGACCGTGATGTCCTCCTCGGTGCGGATGCGCCGCACGGTCTCGATGAGCTGCTCCACCTCGCCGTGCGACAGACCCGCCGCGGGCTCGTCGAGCAGCAGGAGTGCGGGCTTCATGAGCAGTGCGCGGCAGAGCTCGACGCCCTTGTGCAGGCCGTGCGAGAGTTCATCGGCGGGAAGATGGGCGGCCCAGCCGAGCCCGGCGCGTTCGAGGAGCTCGAGGGCCTCTGCACGGATGTCGCGCTCGGACCTGGCGGTGAACGGCAGGTGCAGCGACCACGAGACGGGGTCGCCCGGCAGTCGCGTGTGGCCGCCGAGGAGCACGTTCTGCAGAACGGTCGCCTCGAGCCGGAGGGCCGGATGCTGGAAGGTGCGGGCCAGCCCGAGGCGGGCGAGCCGGGACGGCGCGAGGCCGACGACCTCGGTCTCGTCGATGGTGATCGAGCCCGAGCTCGGCTTGTAATGGCCGCTGATGCAGTTGAACAGCGAGGTCTTGCCGGCACCGTTCGGGCCGACGAGCCCGAAGATCACGCCGGGCTCCACATCGAAGCTGACCTCCTGGAGCACCTTGACGCCGCCGAAGTGGAGGCTCACGTCGTGGAGGCTCAGGCGTGCGGCCATCGTGCACCTTCCTGTCGCATCATTGCTCGGGTCTGACGCGATCTCACGACCGCACGAGACCGACGCTACGGATCGAAAACGAGATTGTCAACGATTTTGGAAACGACTCAGGGCGTCGATATCGAATCGAGACACTCACGTGGCGGAAACCCTTATTGACAGGATCGCCCCATCGTGCAGGCGAATCAACGCCCTTGTCCCGCGGCAGATGCCTACGGTAGGCATGTCGCCGAAGCATCCGCCGACGACATTCCGTTCAACGGAACAGCCGCGTAGCATGGCCGGCATCGGAGCCGAAGATGATTCGGGAGGGTTCCGCGATGGCGCGTTCGTCCAACGGTGAGTCGGTGCTCAGCAAGCATCTTCGAGTGCTCGGCGCGTTCGAGGCATCCGACCCGTTCCTCACCCTCTCCGAGCTCGCGCAGCGAGCCGGCCTCGCGCTCTCGACCGCCCATCGCCTGGTCTCCGAGCTCGAGCGCGAGGGTCTGCTCGAGCGCATGCCCGACCTCACCTACCGACTCGGGGTGCGCCTCTGGGAGCTGGCGTGCCGCACGCCGGGGGCACTGGGGCTGCGCGAGATCGCGCGCCCATGGCTGCAGCAGGTGCACGCGCGCGTACGTCAGCACGTGCAGCTCGCGGTGCTGAGCGGCACCGAGGTCGTCTTCCTCGACCGCCTCTCGGCGCGCGACGCCGTCATCAACGCGACCCTCATCGGCGGTCGGCTGCCGCTGACCGTCTCGTCGAGCGGGCTGGTGCTGCTCGCGCACGCCGGACCCGAGCTGCTCGAGCAGGTGCTCCGGGCTCCGCTCGTGCGCTACAACGAACGCACCATCCAGACGCCCGAGCAGCTCCGGGAGGCGCTGCGTCGCGTGCGTGCCGACGGCTGGGCGGTCACCGAGGGGCACATCCACGCCGAATCGCGGGGCATCGCGGTGCCGGTGCTCGGCGCCCATCACGACGTCATCGCGGCGCTGTCCGTGGTCGTGCCGAACGACGGCACGTCGGCGCTCGGCTACGTCGAGCTGCTCACCCACGCCGCGCGCGAGATCTCGAGCGCCATGCGGGCCGCCTACCTGCCGACGGGGCACCCGGCCGCGACCCCGGGCGGCCGGTTCCGCCCGCTCGTCGCGTCGTCGGTGCGGTCGATGGAGTACCTCGAATCGCTCCCGGCGGGCGCTCCGGCCTCGGACCCGTAACCCGGCGAAACCCCCGTGGACATCGGTGGCATGCGGATTAGGGTGGGGTCATGTCTGTGAACCCTCCGTTCCGCGCCGACATCGTCGGCAGCTTCCTCCGGCCCGAGGAGGTCAAGGACGCCAGAGCGCGTCACGCCGCGGGTGAGCTCGACGACGCAGGACTGCGGGCGGTCGAGGACGCCGCCATCGAGCGACTCGTCGAGCGCGAGGCGGCAGCAGGACTGAAGCTCGCGACCGACGGCGAGTTCCGCCGGTCGTGGTGGCACTTCGACTTCTTCGGCATGCTCGACGGCGTGAACGTCGTCGAGCTCGATCACGGCATCCAGTTCCAGGGCGTGCAGACGCGCCCGCGCGGGCTGCACATCGACGGGCCGGTCGGGTTCCCGGCCGACCACCCCATGCTCGAGCACTTCCGCTTCCTCAAGCCCGTCGCCGAGCGGGCGGGGGTCGTGCCGAAGTTCAGCATCCCCGCGCCGACCGTGCTCGACTTCCGGCTCGAGCGCGACGCGCTCGAGGGCTCGCAGTACTCGGGCCACGAGGACATCTTCGAGGACCTCGCGCAGACCTACCGCGACGCGGTGCAGGCGTTCTACGACGCCGGATGCCGCTACCTCCAGTTCGACGACACCGCCTGGGCGTACCTGTGTTCGGAGGAGGAGCTCGCCAAGGCCGCCGACCGCGGCATCCGCACCGATCACCTCGCCGAGCGCTACGCGGCGCTCATCAACGCGTCGCTGCGCGACAAGCCCGACGACCTCGTGATCACCACGCACGTCTGCCGTGGCAACTTCCGGTCGACGTGGATCTCGTCGGGCGGGTACGAGCCCGTCGCCGAGCAGCTCCTCGGCGAGTGCGACTTCGACGGCTACTTCCTCGAGTACGACAGCGAGCGGGCGGGCGGCTTCGAGCCCCTGCGGTTCCTCCCCGAGGGCGAGAAGGTCGTCGAGCTCGGCCTCATCACGACGAAGACCGGCACCCTCGAGGACCACGACGAGATCCGTCGCCGCATCGACGAGGCGGCGACGATCGTGCCGATCGCGCAGCTCGCACTCAGCCCGCAGTGCGGCTTCGCCTCGACCGAAGAGGGCAACGTGCTCTCCGAAGACGAGCAGTGGGCGAAGATCGACGCCGTGGTCGGGCTGGCGAACGAGGTCTGGGCCGACGCGTAGACCGCGCTACGGGCGGTCGGTGGCCGCGGGGCGCGGAGTGTCGCGCCCGTCGGCGAGCGCCTCCAACCACGCGACGGTGCCGTCGGTCATCGGATGCGCCGCCCCGAGCGTCTCGAGGAAGGCCAGCGCATCGCGCATCTCCGCCTCGCGCCGCACGGCGTGCGCCGGCGTGCCCTCGAGCAGGCGCTGCACGAGGGCACGGCCGTCTGGGCCGAGTTCCGAGGCGATCTGCTCGGTCACCCACTCCTCGGCGCCGACGGCGCGGGCCGCGGTGACCGCTTCGAAGACGAGTGCGGCGAGCCCCTTCATGAACACGCTGCGCAGGAGCTTGAGGCCGGCCGCGCCGCCGGCGTCGGGCCCGGCGTCGGTCGTCGGCACCTGCAGGCCACCGAGGAACGCCTGCAGCCGCGCAGCTCCCGTGCCGCTCAGTGCGAGCGGGGTCCGCAGCCGCGCGCGCGGAACCGGCGCGAGCACGGCGACGTCGACGAAGCGGATGTCCCGCTCGGCGGCGCGTGCGGCGAGGCGCCGCTTCTCGTCGGGGCCGAGCGTGTTGAGGTCGGCGTAGAGGCTGTCTGGCGCCATCGCGGGCAGGGCGGTCTCGAGCGCGGATGCCGCGGCGCCGCCGCCGACCAGGCTCAGCACGATCTCGGCTTCGTGCACGGCCGTGGCCACGTCGGCGGCCAGCGTCACGCCGGGTGGGGCGGACGTCGCGAGCGGGTCGGTCGCGGTGACGTCGGAACCGAGCTCGGCCAGGTCGGTGGCGTAGATGCGTCCTGCCTCACCGAGGCCCAGCACCGCGACGCGCATGTGGATCTCCCCTGACCGGCGACTGCTCGTAATATTGTAGACAATAGTGGTTCGCGCCCAGACCCGAATTCGAGGTCCGGCGATTCGGGCCGGCGATTCGGGCCGGCGATTCGGGAGAGAGTGTGTGCGCATGTCGATGACCGTTCAGGAATCACCGGCTGCCGGCGTCGGCGGCGTCGCAGCCGACGGCGCGGTCGAGGACCCGCGCGTGGCCGACCTCATCCGCGACGCGATCATCCGTGGCGAGTACGCACCCAACCAGCGGCTGATCGAGGCCGATCTCAGCGCGACGTTCGAGGCGAGCCGCGCGACCGTGCGCACGGCCCTCCTGGAACTCGCGAGCGAGGGGCTCGTGGAGCGCCTGCCGAACCGGGGTTCCCGGGTGCGGGCCATCTCGCTCGACGAGGCCGTCGAGATCATCGAGGTGCGCATGGGCGTGGAGGGCCTCTGCGCCGCGAAGGCGGCGCAGCACCTCACCGACGACGATGCCGCGGCCCTCGAGCGTCTGCGCGACGAGATGATCCAGGCGGTCGCCGACGGCGACCTGCTCGAGTACTCGCGCCTGAACCAGTACCTCGACGTGCGGATCCGCGAGCTCAGCCGCCATGCCACCGCCTCCGACGTCCTCGCCCGGCTGCACGCGCAGAGCGTGCGTCATCAGTTCAAGCTGTCCTCGCGTCTGCAGCGGGCGAAGGTCTCGGTGCTGCAGCACGCCGCCATCATCGACGCCGTCGTGGCCCGCGACGCCGACGCGGCCGAAGCGGCCGTGCGCAGCCACCTGCGCAGCGTCATCGACGCGTTGCGCGAACTCGGGTCCTAGGGCTGCGCGGATTGGACTCCGGAGCGCGCCGGCCGCCGCCGGAGAGCACGCTGCCCGCGGCCCCCGGGCCCGCGGCATCCGTGATCCAGCGATGGGCGGGCAGCTGGTCGGCGTCCTGCATCGGGAGGAGGCGCAGCGCCTCGCCGCGAAGGCCCGGGTCGCGGTAGATGCCGCGGCTCGCCATCGTGACGGCCCGGGCGTCGGCCTGCTGGGCACCGCGATCGCTGAGGCATCCGTGTGACGCCTCGACGACCACGAGGACGCCGCGCGGCCGGAGGCTCGACTCGACCGCATCGGCGAACTGGCCCGTGAGGCGTTCCTGCACCTGCAGCCGCGCCGCCAGCACGTCGAGCACGCGCGCGAACGACCCGAAGCCGGCCACCCGCTCGTCGGGCGCATAGATGACGTGGGCCGCGCCGCGGAAGGGGAGCAGGTGGTGCTCGCACATCGAGCGGAAGGACAGGCGAGACACCACGATCGCCTCGCCGTCGGCGATGCCCTCGCCGGGAAGCGCCTGCAGCAGCCCGGATGCGTCGGCGCCCGTGCCCGAGAGCAGTTCGGCGAAGCTCTCGGTGACGCGTCGGGGCGTCTCGGCCAACTCGGGCCGGTCGGGGTCCTCGCCCAGCGCACGAAGCAGGTCGCGCACCGCCTGACGCACGGCGTCTGGATTCACGGTCTGCCTCCATGGTGGCGGTTCGGATGCCGCGGGCCGGATGTCCCTCCGCCGCAGCGTGGTCTCGGATGCCCCGCGGCCCCCGCCGACGGATCGGCAGGGGCCGCGGGGTCGTCGGGCGACGTCGGCGCTCAGGCGACGCCGGCGGTGCGCCAGCCGCCGTGGTACTCGGTGCGCGCGGTGACCGCGTAGGGCACCGGGCTCACGACCGCACGCACGGTGTACTGCTCGTGCGGCTCCACGGTGGTCTTCCTGCTGCCGCCGTCGGGCTCGCCCCAGATGACGCGCAGTTCGGTGCCGATCTCGACGTTCGCGTCGACCGTGGCGAGCGACAGTCCCCGGCGCTCGTTCGCCGTGACGCCCGTGAAGAGCGAGAGGCCCACCGTGGTCCCGTCGGCGTCGACCACGGCGTCGTAGTTCGACGAGCCGTAGTTCGCGTTCGGCAGGTCGAAGAACTGCGCGCCCGGCCGGTCGCGGTCGAGGAACGAGGCCCAGATGGCGGCGAGGTCCTCGTCGTTCCAGGCGAGGGTGACCTTCTTGCGCTGCTGCGAGGGGTCGATCTGCTCGAGCGCGTCGCGTCCGATGAAGTCGTGGTCGAACTTCACGAACGAGCCGTAGCCGAGCTCCCACGGGTTGAGGTAGTAGTCCTCGATGTTCCCCGACACGAACGAACCCGCGAGCGCGTTGATGGCCTCGTAGCTGTTGGCCGGGAGCCACTCGCGGTAGGCGCGCTCGGCCTCGCTCGAGTAGATGGCGGGCAGCGGCGAGGGGATCCAGCCCGACTCGAGGGTGTTCGACGAGTAGGCACGCGAACCGCAGGGCTCGATGCCGAACTCGGCGCCCGCCTCGAGCACGGCGTCGCGGATCTTGCCGTGCTGCTCGTAGGGTCCCCAGATCTCGAGGCCGGGGGCGCCGGCCATGCCGTGGCGGAGCGTGCGCACCTGCTCGCCCGCGATGGTGAGGTACCCCATGTGGAAGAACTTGACCTGCTCCACGGGGCCGCCGGCCAGCTTCTCGATGATCTGCCACGCGTTCGGGCCCTGGATCTGGAACCGGTAGTACCTGCGGTTCACGGCATGGCCGTACGGGCGCGACGGCGAGCGGTCGTCGTAGGTGAACTCGACGTCGTAGCCGCCCGTCTCGGCGTGGAACTGCAGCCAGTTCGCACCGGGGGCGCGGCCGACGTAGACGTACTCGCTCTCGGCCTCGTGGAACAGGATGCCGTCGCCGATCACGCCGCCGTTGGACGCCGTGGGCACGAACTGCTTCGCGGTGTTCACGGGGAAGTTCTGGAAGCCGTTGATGCCCGTCTCGGCGAGGAGCTTCAGGGCGTCGGGGCCCTTCACGAAGAAGTTCACCATGTGGTGCGACTGGTCGTAGAGCACGGCCGTCTCGCGCCAGGCCTTCTGCTCACGACGCCAGTTGGTGAACTCCGAGGGCACGACGGGGTAGATGTACGTGCCGAGCTGGGAGTCGCGCAGCATCTCGACGACGTTGCCCTTCTCGTCGAGCAGCTCCTGAAGATTGCTGGCCATTTCGTGGTCCTCGACTTCCTTGTCCTGCGTTGTCCGCGATCGTACGGGGGGAATTTCCCTATGTCCAGAGTTATCCGGTCGCCAAGATTGTAGACATAATGTTGACCATTCCGCCAGGGCTGTGGTTCACTGATGGCGCATCGAGAGTAGGAGTCCCTATGGCAGCGAACACCCTTCTGGTCATCAGTGCTCATGCGGGAGACTTCGTCTGGCGGGCCGGCGGCGCGATCGCCGCGGCGACGCAGCGCGGCGAGCGCGCGGTCGTCGCGTGCCTCTCCTACGGTGAACGGGGCGAGTCGGCGAGCCAGTGGCTCCAGGGCAAGGACCTCGATGAGATCAAGCAGATCCGACGCGACGAGGCCGAAGCGGCCGCAGCCGCCCTGGGTGCCGAGATCGAGTTCCTCGACCTCGGCGACTACCCGCTGCGCGAGAGCCCCGAAGCGGTCGCCAAGCTCGTCGACGTCTACCGGCGCGTGCAGCCCACGGTCGTGCTCACCCACACGCTCGCCGACCCGTACAACGGCGACCACCCCGCCGCCGCGCGCATGGCGCTCGAGGCGCGCGTGCTCGCCCAGGCGATCGGCGTCGCCAACTCCGACGGCACCTTCCCCTCGAAGGACGACATCATCGGGGCGCCGCCCGTCTTCTTCTTCGAGCCGCACCAGCCCGAGCAGTGCGACTTCAAGCCCGACGTGCTCCTCGACATCACCGATGCGTTCCCGCTCAAGCGCAAGGCCATGGAGTGCCTGCCCGCGCAGAAGCACATGTGGTCGTACTACACCGACCTCGCGGTGCGCCGGGGCGTGCAGGTCAAGCGCAACGCCGGCCCGAACCTCGGCCTGCCCCACGAGACGATGGGCGAGGCCTACATGCGGTTCTTCCCCCAGGTGACGAGCGTCCTCGAATGAGCGGCGTCGTCGTCACCGACATCGTGCGGGCCGACCGCGACGTCGTCGACGCGCTCGCCGGGTTCGGCTCGGCCACGGTGCACGAGGCGCTCGGTCGCATCGGCTACGCAGGCCCCCGCATCCGCCCGATCCAGCAGGGTGCCGCGATCGCCGGTTCCGCGGTGACGGTGCGGACGGCGCCTGGTGACAACCTCATGGTGCACGTGGCCATCGAACAGGCCGAGGCGGGCGATGTCATCGTCGTCGTGCCCACGACGGACTCGGCGTTCGGGTTCATCGGCGAGCTCATGGCGACCCAGATGCAGGTGCGCGGCGTCCGCGCCTACGTGACGAGCGGCGGCGTGCGCGACACGGCCGAGCTGCGCGAGATGGCCTTCCCGGTGTGGACCGCGCATGTCAGCGCGCAGGGCACCGTGAAGGACACGGCAGGCTCGGTGAACGTGCCCGTCATCCTCGGCGACGTCGTCGTGAACCCGGGCGACGTGGTCGTCGCCGACGACGACGGCGTCACCATCGTCCCGCGCGAGCGAGCCGCCGAAGCCCTCGAGGCGTCTCGGGCGCGCACCGCGAAAGAGGCCGGGAACCGCGCGAAGTACGAGGCGGGCGAGATCTCCATGGACGTCAACGACCTCCGACCCGTGCTCGAGGGCCTGGGCGTGCGCTACGTCACGCAGGCGGAGTACCACGATGGTCGCCGCTGACCCGGTGCGCGACGGCATCCCGTGCATGCTCATGCGCGGGGGCACCTCGAAGGGTGCGTACTTCCTGGCGACGGATGTCCCAGCCGATCCGCTCGAGCGCGACGACCTGATGCTCCGCATCATGGGGAGCCCCGACCCGAAGCAGATCGATGGCCTCGGCGGGGCGCATCCGCTCACGAGCAAGGTCGCGGTGATCTCGCGCTCGGAGCATCCCGACATCGACATCGACTACCTGTTCCTTCAGGTGGTCGTCGACCAGCCGACGGTGAGCACCGCGCAGACCTGCGGCAACCTGCTCGCGGGCGTGGGCCCGTTCGCGGTCGAACGCGGCGTCGTTCCGGCGGGCGACCCGACGACGACGGTCCGCATCCGGCTGGTCAACACGGGGGATGTCGCGACCGCCGTCTTCGCGACCCCTGGCGGACGCCCCGACTACGACGGCGAGGCCGCGATCGACGGTGTTCCGGGCACCGCGTGCGCCATCGACCTCGAGATGGCGGCGGGCGACAAGCCGCTGCTGCCGACGGGCAACGTCGTCGACGAGCTCGTCGGACACCGCGTCACGCTGGTCGACAACGGCATGCCGGTGGTGCTGCTGCGGGCCGACGAGTTCGGGGTCGACGGCGACGAGTCGCCCGACGAACTCGAGTCCCGCGCCGACCTCCGCCGGGCGGTCGAGGAGGTCCGGCTCGAGGCGGGCCGCATCATGGGTCTCGGCGACGTGACCGACCAGACGGTGCCGAAGATGTTCCTGCTCTCCCCGCCGCGACACGGCGGGGTGGTGGGCACCCGGGGCTTCATCCCGGCGCGCGTGCACTCCTCGATCGGCGTGCTGATGGCGGCATCCGTCGCCGCGGGTGTGAGCATGCCCGGTGCCGTCGGATCCGAGTTCGCGAACCTCCCAGATGCCGGCCGTCCCCTCGACATCGAGCATCCGACCGGTTCCTTCCCCGCACGCATCCGTGTCGAGCGGGGTGACGACGGCGTGTGGCGCGGCACCTCGACCTCGCTCCGCACCGCCCGCAAGATCTTCGACGGCACCGTCTTCCCCAGACCCCGGCTGTGACTCAGACCCCGGCAGTGACCCCGACCCGGCGCTGACGCCGAATCCGACCCGTCTCTCAGAGAGGACACCTGAAATGACCGAGTACACCTCGTTCGACGTCGCCCACCTCGGCAACGTCGAGCTGCTCACCCCGACGTTCGAGAAGAGCCTCTGGTTCTTCCGCGACCTGCTCGCCATGCGCGTGGTCGCCGAGGAGGGCGACTCGGTCTTCCTCCGCACGTGGGACGAGTACCAGCTCTACACGATCAAGCTCACGGCATCCGACGACGCCGGCGTGGGTCGCACCACGTTCCGCACGACGAGCCAGGAGGCGCTCGAGCGTCGGGTCGCCGCCATCGAGGAGATGGGCCTTGGCGAGGGCTGGGTCGACGGCGAGGTCGGGGTCGGCCCGACCTACATGTTCCGCGACCCCGACGGTCACACGATGGGCATCTACTACGAGACCGAGCGGTACGTCGCGACCGACGACAAGCCGGCGCTGAAGAACCAGGCCTCGGCGTTCCCCGGTCGTGGCGTGAACGCGCGCCGCCTCGACCACATCAACTACCTGGCCAAGGACGTCGTGGCCAACGGCGAGTTCGTGGAGCGGGCGCTGCGCGGCCGCGAGAGCGAGCGCATCGCGCTCGACGAGGGCGGCTTCGCCGCGTGGTGGTTCCACTTCAACAACAAGTCGTACGACATCGTCTACTCCGACGACTGGCTGAAGCACGGCAACCGCCTGCACCACATCGCCTTCGCCCCCGACACGCGCGAGGACATCCTCAAGGCCGCCGACATCTTCCTCGAGAACGGCATCCACATCGAGTCGGGCCCGCACAAGCACGCCATCAACCAGACCTTCTTCCTCTACGTGTGGGAGCCGGGCGGCAACCGCATCGAGTTCGCGAACGCGGGTGCGCGGCTGCTGCTCGACCCCGACTCGCCCGTCGTGGAGTGGACCGCGGAGGAGCGCAAGAAGGGCCAGGCGTGGGGCATGAAGACCATCGAGACGTTCCACACGCACGGCACGCCGATCGTCAAGGAATGACGTCGGCACGATCGTCCGGATCCCCAGTGCATTCATATGCATTCGGTGATGGACTGGACTGACGAAGGATTCGAACACAGAGGAGTGGAGAGTCATGACCGACACCGAGAACGCCGTGGTCAGCACGGATGCCGCGAACGGGGCGTCCGACACCGGCACCGCCGAGCGCGGTGACGTGGCCACGGGCGTCCGCACCGGCCTGTACATCGGCGGCGAGGAGCGGTTCACCGACGAGGTGCTGACCGTCGCCGACCCCGGCAAGCCCGGAGTGACCGTCGGCGAGGCCGCGTCCGCCTCCGAGGCGGATGTCGCCGACGCCATCGCCGCCGCCAAGGCCGCCTACCCGGCGTGGTCCGCGCTGACCGCGCAGGAGCGCGCCGCGAAGATGGCCGAGGCGATCGCGGGCATCGCCGACGACCGCGACACCGACGCCGCGATCCTCTCGCAGGAGAACGGCAAGATCCGCATGGAGGGGTGGATCGACGCCCTCGTGTTCGAGATCCGCTGGAACCTCGCGTTGATGCTCGCCGACGAGGTCGACCGCGGCACGACCCTGCCCGTCGTTCCCGGGAACATCCCCGTGACGACCGAGGTGACGTACCAGTCGATCGGTCCGGTGACCATCATCGTGCCGTTCAACTGGCCGATCGCGATCCTCGGCGCGTCGCTGCCGCATGCCCTGCTCGCGGGCAACACGGCCATCGTGAAGCCGCCGCCCTCGACGCCGCTGGCCACCACCCGCGTGGTGCAGCGCGTCGCCGAGAAGCTGCCGCCCGGCGTGCTCAACGTCGTGACCGGCAAGGACGCGAACATGTCGGCGCTGATCTCGAGCCAGGACATCGCGAAGGTCTGCTTCACCGGCAGCGTCAACGGCGGCAAGCGGATCATGGAGATGGCCTCGAAGTCGCTCACGCGGGTGACGCTCGAACTGGGCGGCAACGACGCGGCCGTGTTCCTCGAGGACGCGATCCTCGACGACACCCACCTCGACCGCCTGTACGCGGCGATCTTCGACACGACCGGCCAGATCTGCATGAACGCCAAGCGCGTCTACGTGCACCGGTCGCGCATGGACGAGCTCGTGGCCGGGTTGTCCGCCCGGCTGGAGCGGGCGAAGCTCGGTTACGGGCTCGACGAGGGCACGACCATGGGCCCGCTGCACCAGTCGGCGCAGAAGGCGTTCGTCGAGGAGATCATCCAGGAGGCGAAGGATGCCGGCGCCGACGTGCGGGAGTTCGGCGAGCTGCCGAGCGACCCCGAGCTGCAGGGCGGCAACTTCCTGCGCCCGGCGATCGTCGTCGACCCCGACCCGTCGCTGCGCGTCGTGACCCAGGAGCAGTTCGGGCCGGTCATCCCGGTCATCCCCTTCGACACCGAGGAGGAGGCGGTCGCCGCCGCGAACGACACCTGGGCCGGTCTCTGCGGCAGCGTCTGGACGGCCGACGCCGACGCCGCCCAGCGGGTCGGCTCGCAGCTCGTCTGCGGCTACGTGTGGGTGAACGACCACGGCGCCACGCGTCTCGACCTGCGTGCGCCGTTCGGCGGCATGAAGCAGTCGGGATTCGGGCGCGAGCAGGGCATCGAGGGCATCCGGGCATTCCAGGACACTCGGTCGATCGCCACCATCGATCCCGACGCCCTCGCCGCAATGGCCCACTGAGGCACCCGATCGACGAACAACGCCTGAGCCGGGAGGCGCGGACGCCGGCACCGTCAGCGGTGCGGCGTCCGCGCCTTCTCCTCGCCGTCGCGGTGCTCGTCATCGCGGCGAACCTGCGCGCCTCGATCGCGGGCGTCGGCCCGCTCCTCGCGCAGATCGCCGAGGACCTCGGCACCACCGAGGCCGCACTGGGCCTCCTCGCGGCCATCCCGCTGATCGCGTTCGCGGTCGTCTCGCCGCTCGCGCACGGCCTGAGCACGAGGCTCGGGATGTCGCAGACCGTGCTGTGGTCGCTCGGCGCCCTGGCGGCGGGCACCGTGTGGCGATCGCTGCCCGGATCGCCCGCCAACCTCTGGGTCGGCACCGCGCTGATCGGGGCATCCCTCGCGGTCGTGAACGTGCTGTTGCCCGCGGTCATCCGGCGCGACTTCCCCGACCGGGTCGCGGGCATGACCGGGCTGTTCACGGCGTTCCTCGCCGGCACCGGGGCGCTGGCCTCCGGCGTGGTCGTGCCCATCTCGCACATCGTGGTCGACGGCGAGGAGATCGGCTGGCGGTGGGCGCTCGTCTGGTCGGGATCGCTCGTCACCCTCGCCATCGCCGCATGGGGCGCGCACCTCGTGACCCGGCGCGGAATCGCCGACCGCCAGCGCGAACGAGGCCCGCACCCCGAACATCGGGCCGCCGAGCCCCGGAACCGACGGGCCGGCATGTGGGCCGACCCCGTGGCCTGGCTGGTGCTCGCGTACATGGGCCTCCAGGCGATGTGGTTCTACATGCTCATCACCTGGCTCGCGCCGTTCGCGATCTCGCTCGGGCGCTCGGAGGTCGTCGCGGGCATCGACGTGATGGTGCTGCAGGTGTGCTCGCTCATCGGGTCGCTCATCGTCCCGTTCCTGCTGCGTGCGCCCCGGCGCGCCCGCTGGACGCCGGCGCTCATCCCGCTGTTCGGCATCGTCGGCGTCACGGGGCTCATCACCGCGCCCGACCTCATCCTCGGCTGGGTCGTCGTCTCGGGCCTCGGCAGCGGCGCGTCACTCTCGATGACGTTCACCCTGTTCAGCCTGCGCGCCCGCTCCGCCATCGCGGCCGGCCGGCTCTCGGGCATGGCGCAGTCGGGCGGCTACGCGATCGCGGCCGTCGGACCGGTGGCGTTCGGCGGGCTGCTGAGCCTGACCGGCGGATGGCTCGTGCCGCTCCTGCTCGTCGCGCTCACGCTCGTCGCACAGCTGATCGTCGGCGTCTTCGTGGGACGTGACCGGCACGCGGAGGCGGAGCCGGCGAGGATCGACGCGTAGGACTCAGCGACGCACGGCGCTCGCCGCGCGCCCCTCGTCGATCACGCGGAGCGCGTCGACGGCGAGCGCGAGGCCGTCGTCGTAGGGCTCGCGCCAGATCGCGAGCAGGTCGGCGACCGGCGGGGCGAGCACCGACCGCGAGAAGGCCTCGATGCCCCACCGGCCCCGGTAGCCGTCGTCGAGCGCCCGTCGGACCACGTCGACGACGTCGACTGCACCGCTCGACAGCGGGCCCCGTCCGGACTGGCCGAGCTCGAGGTACGCGAGCTTCGGCAGGGCGGTGCGGATCGCCGCGGACAGGTCGGCCTCCTCGACGGCCATGTGGAAGGTGTCGAGGTGGATCCGCAGGTGATCCGAGCCGCTCGCGACGACGAAGTCCATCGCCTGCTCGGCGGTGTTGACGACCGCCGTCTCGTACCGGTTGAGCACCTCGAACGTCATCGTGACGCCGCGCTCGTGCGCCTCGTCGGCGACGCGCCCGACCTCGACCGCGGCGCGCTCGAACGCCTCCCGCCCGACGGGCGCCGTTGGGCCGCCGAACGGGCCGTACGGTACGCCGTTCATCTGGTCGCCGCCGAGCGCGACCGTCAGGTCGAGGGCGGCGCGCAGCATCGCGGCTCCCGCGGCTCGCACCCCGGGATCGGGCGACGAGACGTCTGCGTCGGGCATCTGGCCGGCGATCGTGATCGGCGCGAGACTCCGTTCGGCGAACAGCCGGGCGAGCGCCACCGCATCCGTGGTGCCGGGGTCGAGCGGCGGCAGCACGACGCGTCGGTACCCGGCGCCCGCCAGCGCATCGAGGGCCGGGCCGAGGCGTGCGGGCGCGGCATCCGCCACCAGCACGTTGAGGTGGCAGGCGACGTCGAGATCGGCGTGCACGGTGTTCACCGTGGCCTAGAAGACCGGCAGGTCGAGACGCTGCTTGAACACGGAGTAGCCGTCGTCAACGTGCACGACGGTGCCGTTGATCACGTTCGCCTCGTCGGAGGCGAGGAAGGCCACGACGTCCGCGATCTCGGAGGGCGCGGTCATCGTGTTGCGCAGTTGCTCCGAGGCGAAGGTCGCCTTCAGGTCGTCGCTGAACTGGTTGATGATCGCGGTGCCGACCCGGCCCGGCGTGATGGCCACGGCGCGAATGCCGTACTCGGCGAGCTCGTACGCGGCCGAACGGGTGAACGAGATCACCGCCGCCTTGGCCGCACTGTAGGTGAACGCGAGTTCGGCGGCCTGCTCGCCGTAGATCGACGACGTGCTGATGATGACGCCGGGAGTGCCCTGGGCGCGGAACTGCCGCCCCGCGGCGAGGATGCCGTAGTAGACGCCGTCCTGGTCGACGCGGATCATCGGGGCGTAGTCGACCTCGGGGTCGTGCTCGAGCAGCGGCTTGCCGCCCGCGATGCCCGCGTTGTTGAAGATCACGTCGAGCTTGCCGAACACGTCGACGGCGCGCTGCACGGCGGCTTCCACCTCGGCGTAGACCGAGACATCCGCCTGCGCTGCGGCCGTGGCCCCCGCGAAGCCGAGCTCCTCGATCTCGGCGACCGCCTGCTCGGCGCGGTCGAGGTCGATATCGACGATGAGGACCTTCGCTCCCTCACGCACGAACTTCTCGACGGTCGCCCGTCCGATGCCGCTGGCGCCCCCGGTGATGAGCGCGACTTTGCCTTCCAAACGCATGAGCTGACTTCCTTCTGGGGTTGACGATCGGTGCTGTGGGGCGAGGGAACGCCCCGCCCCACAACCGGAGGACTCGACTCGGACTACTCCAACTTGTCCGAGGGGGTGATGCTCGCCGCGTTCTCCGCGGTGACGAGCGTGGTCGCGACGGCCTCGAAGTTCTCGTCGGGCAGCGTGCCGTCCTCCTGGTAGGCCACCATGGCCGCGATCACCTGGTCGAGGATGGCCGGCCAGGGCTGCTCGACGGTCGCCAGCATCGAACCGCCGGCCTGGATCTGCGCGATGGCCTCGCTCACGGCGTCGACGCCGGTCACCTTGCCCGCCTCACCGGCCTCGGTGATCGCCTGCGCGGCACCGAGCGCCGCGTCGTCCCAGCCGGCCCACACACCGTTGAGGACGCCGGGGTTCGCCGACATGAAGTCGGCGACGAATGCCAGCGTCTCGGTGCGGCCGGTCGCCGGCGACTGGACCTTCTGCATGTCGCCGCCGGCGATGGTGGCGCCGGCCTCCTCCAAGGCCTCCACCGCGAGGCCGGAACGCATCCGGATGCCCGCGTGCGGGTCGTGTCCGATGACCATCACCGTCTTGCCGTCCAGGCCCCCGAGCGCCTCATCGAGCGCGCCGATGGTCTGGTCGACGATGCCCTGCTGGTCGGTCGTGACGTTGAGGACGTACGCGTCGGTCGGCTCGGTGCCCGCGTCCATCGCGAACATCGGGATCTCGGCATCACGCGCGGCGGTCACGATCGACTGGATCGACGCCTCGTCGGTGTAGCCGTTGAAGATGGCGTCGGCGCCCTGGCCGATCGCGCTCTCGACCGCGGGGTTCATCTTCTGGAAGTCGAAGTCGCCCTGGATCATCGTGAGATCCCAGCCGAGCTCGTCGGCCTTCGCCTCGACGGCCTTGACCCACCACGCGCCGATCGGGGTCTGGTTGCCCGACGTGAACGCGATGACCCGGAACGGCTCGTCGCCGTCGCCGCCGTCGCCCGAGCCGCCACCGGTGGAGCATCCGGTCAGTGCAAGCGCTGCGGCCGCGGCGAGCACCACCGCCGCCTTGAATGTCTTTCGCATGAGTAACTCCCTTGTCGTGATTGCGTTGTGTGAGTGGGTGGTCGGAATTGCGTGGTTGCGTGATTGCGTGATTGCGTGATTCGGGTGGTCCGGGCGGGTGCGATGCGCACCCGGGCGTTCGTGGCGAGCCGCTATCGCTCGCGGGTCTTGAGCGACGACAGCGTCACCGCGGCGATGATGATCAATCCGGTCACCACCTGCTGGACGTACGAGTTGACGCCGAGGATGTTCAGGCCGTTGCTCATGACGCCGATGATCGCGACGCCCACCAGGGTTCCGACGATGTTCGCCGCGCCCGACCGGACGACGGTCATCCCCAGGAACACGGCGGCGACCGAGAACAGGAGATTGTCCTCGCCCTGCACCGCGCTCGCGCTGCCGAGTCGTGCCGCCAGCAGGATGCCGCCGATGGCGGCGACGAGCCCCGCCACGGTGAACGCCAGCAGTCGGGCGAGCCGCACGTTCACGCCCGAGAGCCGCGAGACCTCGGCGTTGCCACCAGTGGCGTACCACCGGCGACCGAGCGTCGTGTACCTGAGCAGCGCCCAGAGGATCAGCGAGATGGCGGTGGCGATGAACACGGGAAGGGGGATCTGCAGGAACCGCCCCTGCCCGAGGTTGTTGAACTCCTCGGGCATCTTGAACAGGGTCGTGCCGTCGGTCACGATGAAGGCGAGACCGGTCACCGAAGTCAGGGTCGCCAGGGTCGCCACGAAGGCGGACAGGTTGAGGTAGGCGACGAGCACGCCGTTCACGAGTCCGATGAGCAGCCCGACGGCGAGCCCCACGAGGATCGCCGTCGGCACGGGAATGCCGCCGAGCATCATGGACGAGGCCACTGCGCCGGCGAGGGCCGAGGTCGCCGCGAGCGACAGGTCGAAGTCGCCGACGACCATGACGATCGTCTGGGCCCCCGAGATGATCGCGAGGATGGCGACCTGGTACAGGATGTTCCGCACGTTGGTGAACCCGAGGAAGACGTCGGGGCGCATCGCGAAGAAGAAGACGATCAGGGCGACCAGGGCCAGCACCGTGCCCGACGCCAGGAGCGTCTGCCCCATCGACCGGCGAGGAATGGCCCGAACGTCGGAGGTGTCCTCCAGCCCGGGGTTACGCGTCGTGGTCATCTGATTCAGCCTTTCCGTAGCAGTACGCCAGCAGCACTTCTTCGTCCGCCTCGTCGGCGCGGACTTCGCCCGAGATCCGCCCTTCGTGCATGATGAGCACCCGGTCGCTCATGCCGATGAGCTCGGGCAGTTCGGAGCTGACGGCGATCACGGTGGTGCCGTTCGCCGCGAGCTCGCGGATCAATCGGTAGATCTCCGCCTTGGTGCCGACATCGATGCCCCGCGTCGGCTCGTCCATGAGCAGGATCTTCGGCTTCCGGGCCAGCATCTTGGCCAGCACGACCTTCTGCTGATTGCCGCCGGAGAGCTCGCCGACGGGTTGCCGCTGGCTCCGCGCCTTGATCTTCAGGTCGGCCATGCCCTTGCGGACGATGTCGGAGATGCGCGCGCCGTCGACGACCCCGAACGAACTGACGGCCGGGATGTTCGCCAGGGCGATGTTGTCGCGGATCGTCGAGCCGAGGATCACGCCCTGCGTGCGGCGTTCCTCCGGAACCAGGGCGATCCCGGCATCCAGTGCCCGGCCGACGCCCGGTGAATGCGGAAGCGTCGTGTCGCCCACCATGATCGTCCCGGCGGTGTGCTTCTGGGCTCCCGAGAGGATTCGCAGCAGCTCGCTGCGCCCGGAGCCGGCCAGGCCCCCGATGCCGAGCACCTCGCCCCGGTACGCGGTGAACGAGACGTCCTTCACGCGCCGACCGTCGAGGTCGGCCACCGTGAGGGCCACCTCCGTGGTGACCGTGTCGCGGTCGGGGTACAGCTCCCCGGCGGAGCGGCCGACCATGCTCGAGATCACCTCGTCGATGTGGGAGTCGGCGACATCCTTCGTGACGATGGTCTCGCCGTTGCGCATGACCGTGAGGCGATCGCAGAGCTCGAACACCTCCTCGAGGCGATGCGACACATAGAGGATCGCGACGCCCTCGTCGCGCAGGCCGCGGAGCACCGTGAAGAGCTCGGTGATCTCCGTGTCGGTCAGCGACGCGGTCGGCTCGTCGAGGATGAGCACGCGCGCGTCGGTGGCCAGCGCGCGCGCGAACGCGACCATGGTCTGCTGCACGGGGGACAGTTCACCCGCGAGCCTGCCCAGCGAGATCTTCTGGTGGAGGCGGTCCAGCTGCTGGCGCGCGCGGCGGCGCAGAGCCCGCCACTGCACGACGCCGCCGCGTGACGGGATCTGCTCGCCGAGCAGGATGTTCTCGGCGACGCTGATCGTCGGGACGATCGACAGTTCCTGGTACAGCGCGACGATGCCGGCGCGATTGGCCACGCGCACGTTGTGGAACTCGACCGCTTCGCCATCGCGCCAGAGGGTTCCGGCGTCCGGCGCGTAGACGCCGGTGAGCACCTTGATCAAGGTCGACTTGCCCGCGCCGTTCTCGCCGAGCAGCGCGTGGATCTCACCGGGCCGCACCGAGAGCCGCGCGCCGTTCAACGCGTGCACGCCGTCGAAGCGCTTGACGATGTCGCGCGCCTCGAGCGCGGGCACGATCGTGCCGGTCCGGTCGGTCATGACGCGCCCTCCTCGTCGAGGTCGTTGCAGCGGATGACGACCTTCGGATGCTCCCCGCTCACGTGTGCGGCGAACGCCGGCACGGCGTCCTCCAGCTCGAAGACGGCCCTCGTGAGCTCGTCGACGTCGAGGTGCGGGAGCACCTGGAGGGCCCGGGGGAACGCATACGGCGAGATGAAGACACCGGTGAGGGTCAGCTCCTTGAGGTACAGGAAGTCCGACAGGTTGAGCGGCATCGCGAAGTCGGCCGGGTACATGGCGCCGTAGACGACGGTCGCGCCCTTCGCGGCGATATCGAGCAGCCCGAGCACGGCACGGGTCGACCCGGATGCATCGATCACGACGTCGTACCCGCGCCCTCCCGTGATCTCGGCGGCGCGCGCCGCCTGGTCCTCGCCGACCGGGTCGATCGCGTGCTCGGCGCCGTGGCGCAGCGCCATCTCGCGTCGTTCGGCGATCGGTTCGATCATCGTGAGCGAGGTCGCGCCGTGCATCCGCAGCACCTGCACGGCGAGCTGCCCGATGGGGCCGCCGCCGCAGACCGCGACCCGGTCGCCGACCCTCATGTGCGTCTTGTCGGCGATGCGCACGGCGACCGAGGTCGGCTCGAGGAGGCATCCCTTCAGCAGCGAGACCTCATCGGGCAGGCGGTACACCTGCGACTCGTGCCAGGTGACCGTCTCGGCCATGCCGGGCCGGTTGTACTCCTGGATGTACTCGCAGAACTGCTGCTTCCCCTCCTGGCACGCGCGGCAGGTGCCGCAGAAGCGGAGGAAGTTGCCGGCGACGCGGTCGCCGACGCGCAGGCCGTTGCGGTTCGCGGCAGCGCCGAGCGCTTCGATCACGCCCGAGATCTCGTGACCGAGGCCGATCGGCACCTCCGTGCCGAAGTAGCCCTCGGCGAGGTGCGGGTCGGATCCGCAGATGGCGGCGTAGGCCACGCGGATGCGCACGTCCTCGGGTCCGAGCGGCTGGTCGGGGAAGTCGACCACGCCGATCCGGCCGCGAGCGCCTTCGTCGGGGTCGCGCAGGCTGCCGATCTTCGTGACGGCGACCGTTCTCATTCGTCTCTCCGTTGAGCTCGTGGTCGATGGATTCAGGGCTGGGCGGCGATGACCCGGCGGGTCGCCGCGATGGTGGCGTCGAGTCCATAGCCGTACTTGTCGCGGAGTTCCTCGTCCTCGCCGAAGCCCGCGTACACCTGCGGGATGCCGAGGCGCTCGAAGGCGTCGAGGTGGATGCCCCGGTCGGCGAGCACGTCGGCGATGCGCGTGGCGAGGCCGCCGTAGGCGAGGTGATCCTCGAGCACGACGAACCGTCCGCCGGTCTCCTCGGCGCTCTGCACGATGAGCTCCTCGTCGATGGGCTTCAGGGTGAACATGTCGACGACGCGCACCGAGCGGCCGTCCTCGGCGAGCGTGTCGGCGGCCTGGAGCGCCTGGGCGACCGTGGTCCCGTGCGTGAAGATCGTGGCATCCGTGCCCTCGCGGGCCACGATGCCCTTGCCGATGCGCACGTCGTGCTGCCCCGGCTCGTAGAGCACCATGTCCTTCTTGCCGACGGCCAGCCGGATGTAGATCGGCCCGGGCATCGACATGGACTGCCGGATGACCTCGCCCACCATGAGCGGGTCGCCGATCGAGGTGACCGTCATGTTGGTGAGCGCGCACATGAGCGCGAGGTCCTCGACCGCGTAGTGGGTGGATCCGCCGTTGCCGACGAGTCCGCCGTGGGTGCCGATGATCTTCACCGGCAGGTTGGGATAGCAGACATCCGTGCGCACCTGCTCGAGGGCCCGCATGCTGAGGAACGGCAGCATGCCCGAGACGACCGGGATGTTCCCGTCGTAGGCGAGCCCGGCGGCGATGCCGACGCAGGCTTGCTCGGCGAGGCCGACGTCGAGGAACCGGTCGGGGTAGGCGTCGCGGAACTCCACGAGCGTCGCGCCGATGTCGGGCGTGAGCACCCAGAGGTTCTTGTGCTCCGCACCGAGCTCGGCGAGCGTGGTGCCGATGACGGAGCGAGCCGAGAGCATCTCTCCGAACGTGAACGTGACCGGCATCAGACCGTCTCCTTCTTCCGGTTGGCTTCGAGCGACGCCATTGCGCGCTCGAGGTCGGCGGCGCCGAGGGAACCCGCGTGCCAGGCCAGGTTGTGCTCCATGAAGTCGACGCCCTTGCCCTTGACGGTCTCGGCGATGACGACGGTCGGACGATCGGAGTCGGATGCCGGGAGGGCATCGATGGCGGCGACGAGCTTCGCCATGTCGTGGCCGTCGGTCTCGATGACGTTCCAGCCGAACGCGCGCCACTTGTCGGGATAGGGCTCGAACACCACGCGCTCCTCGGCGAAGCTCGTCATGAGCTGGCGGTTGCGATCGATGAACGCGACGAGGTTGCCGAGCTCGTTGCTCCGAGCCGCCATCGCGGCCTCCCACACCGAGCCCTCGCCGGTCTCGCCGTCGCCCAGGAGGCACACCACACGGTGGTCCTCGCCGCGGTGCCGTGCGCCGAGGGCCATGCCCACAGCGAGGGGGAGGCCGTGTCCGAGCGAACCGGTGGACGCCTCCACGCCGGGCAGCTGCACCTTGCACGGGTGCATGCCGTAGGCGCTGCCGAGTTTGCCGTACGTCTCGACGATGCCGTCGTAGGAGAAGAACCCGCGGATCGCCATGGCGATGTACATGCAGACCGCCGCGTGCCCCTTGCTGAGCACGAACCGGTCGCGCTCGGGGTTCCGGATGTCGGACGGATCGACGTCCAGGCCGTACTGGAACAGGGCGGTGAAGATGTCGGCGGCCGACAGGTCGCCGCCGATGTGCACGGCTCCCTCGTACGTGCCGCACAGGTGCAGGAGCTTCGACCGCAGCTCGAACGCCAGGTCTTCCAGCTCCTCGACCGTGGGTCGATCCTCCTCGGACCTCAACCGCGTCGTTCGGGCCATCGCATGCCTCCTCGTTGACTCATGCACCGAGGTCGACGGCTTCGCGCCTGCGTCGTCATCGACTCTCGCTCTTCGATCGCCCCGGTCGTGGGTGGGGCGATGGAGAGTGACGTTAGCAGGATCGTCTTTACAAGTAAACAAGAATGCACATAAACTCGTTTACTGCCGCACCGGGTGCCGCCGGCATCGGTGATGGGCAACACACACAGAGAGGTGGGTGTTCGGGAATGACCGACACAACGAGTACCGAAACCGCCGTGCGCACCGGGCTGTTCATCGGAGGCGAAGCGCGGCACACCGAGGAGACGCTCACGGTCGCGGATCCGGCCAAGCCCGGCGTGATCGTCGGCGAGGCCGCGTCCGCATCGCCGCAGGACGTGTCCGATGCCGTCGCCGCAGCGAAGGCGGCCTTCCCGGCCTGGTCGGCGATGAGCGCGACCGAGCGCGCGGCGCTGATGGCCGAGGCGATCGCCGGAATCGCCGACGAACGCGACGCCGATGCGGCGATCCTGTCGCAGGAGAACGGCAAGGTCCGCTTCGAGGGCGTCATCGATGCCCTCGTCTTCGAGATCCGGTGGAATCTCGCGCTCATGCTCGCCGACGAGGTCGACACGGGCAAGACGCTCCCGGTCGTTCCCGGTCACATCCCCGTGACGACGGAGGTCTCGTACCAGCCGCTCGGCGTGGTCACCGTGATCGTGCCGTTCAACTGGCCGATCGCCATCCTCGGGGCCTCCCTGCCGCACGCCCTGCTCGCCGGCAACACCGCGATCGTGAAGTCGCCGCCCTCGGCACCGCTCGCGACGACCCGCGTCGTGCAGCGCGTGGCGGAGAAGCTGCCGCCCGGCGTGCTCAACGTCGTGACCGGCCGCGACGAGAACATGGGCGCGCTGATCCAGAACCCCGATGTCGCGAAGGTCTGCTTCACCGGCAGCGTCAACGGCGGCAAGCGCATCATGGAGATGGCGTCCAAGACGCTCACCCGGGTCACGCTCGAGCTCGGCGGCAACGACGCGGCGGTCTTCGCCGAGGACGCCGTCATCGACGACGTCCACCTCGACCGGCTCTTCG
Organism: Agromyces sp. NSFZ; assembly: GCF_056156205.1. Classification (NCBI taxonomy): domain Bacteria; kingdom Bacillati; phylum Actinomycetota; class Actinomycetes; order Micrococcales; family Microbacteriaceae; genus Agromyces; species Agromyces sp. NSFZ. Next base: position 3,631,020 of record NZ_CM149585.1, on the reverse strand, counting down.
CGGCGATCTACGACACCACCGGCCAGATCTGCATGAACGCCAAGCGCGTCTTCGTGCACGAGTCGCGCATCGACGAGCTCGTCGCCGGCCTCGAGGTGCGGCTGAACCGGGTCGTCCTCGGCTACGGGCTCGACGAGGGCACCACGATGGGCCCCCTCCACCAGGCCGCCCAGAAGGCATTCGTGGAGGAGCTCATCCAGGAGGCGAAGGATGCCGGCGCCGACGTGCGCGAGTACGGCGAGCTCCCGGGCGGCGACCTCGCGGGAGGCAACTTCCTCCGGCCGGCGATCGTCGTGGACCCCGACCCGTCGCTGCGCGTCGTCACGCAAGAGCAGTTCGGACCGGTCATCCCGATCATCCCGTTCTCGACCGAGGAGGAGGCCGTGCGCCTCGCCAACGACACGTGGGGCGGCCTGTGCGGCAGCGTCTGGACGGCCGACCCCGCCACGGCAGAGCGCATCGGATCTCAGCTCGTCTGCGGCTACGTCTGGGTGAACGACCACGGCGCCACCCGGCTCGACCTGCGTGCCCCGTTCGGCGGCATGAAGCAGTCGGGATTCGGCCGCGAGCAGGGCATCGAGGGCATCCGGGCGTTCCAGGACACCCGGTCGATCGCCACCATCGATCCCGAGGCGCTCGCCGCGATGGCGCACTGACCACGGACCGACACGGGATCCGGCTCCGCTCGCGGGGCCGGATCCCTGCGTCTGGGACACTCGAATCAACGCCGCGACGACGGATGCCGCGACCGGATCGGAAGGAACGCCATGGACAGCGACACGGAGCCGCGGGCACGCCCGGCGGTGCCATCCGATGCCGTGACGGAGCCCCTGGCCGAGATCATCGACCCCGACAACTTCACGCCGCGCCTGCTCGCGCTGCTCTCGAACGCCCTGGTCTGGCGGGAGTCCCACGAGCTGCGCCGGCGCTTCGGCTTCGGCACGAACGACTGGCGCATCATCTCGGCGCTGGCGATCCGCCCGGGGTTCTCGGCGACCGAGGTGTCGGAGTTCCTGGGCCTCAACAAGGCGGTCATCTCCAAGGCCGTCACCAAGCTCGTCGAGCACGGCCTCGTGCTGCTCGTCGACGGCCCCCGCGGCTCGCGTCCGATGTACCTCACGGGAGCCGGCCGCGAGATGCACGACCAGATGCTGCCGATCTCGATGCGCGGGCAGGAGATCATCCTCGCCGACCTCTCGGCCGACGACATCGAACGCCTCAACAGCCTGCTGCGGCGCATGCTCGAGAAGACCCGAGAGCTGCAGATCCTCGAGAACGGGGTGCACGCGGCCGCGGCCACGGCCTGACACCGCCCCGCGCACCCGGATCATCGGCGACCCTTCCATCCAGTGGAACGTCTATCGAATACCTATCGACAGTCCCTATTGACATAGGTATAGTAGAGGACAAGCGCGCAACGAGGCGCCCGCTGAACCTGGAAAGGACCACGATCAGTGACCAGAACCACCCCCGCGCCCAATCGCGCGGCATCGCTCGAACTGGTGAACGACTTCTCGCTGGAGATGACCGGCAAGGACGTGCCCGGGCTCATCGAGGCGAAGGACAGCATCCCCGCAGGCACGAAGATCAACGTCACGTTCCTCGGCAATGAAGACCTCGAGATGCGCGTGTCGGCGGCCAAGGCCGTGAAGGAACTCGGGTTCGTGCCCGTTCCGCACATCTCGGCTCGCCGGCTGCAGTCGCAGGCGCAGCTCGAGGAGTTCCTCGCCGCCCTGCAGGAGGTCGGCGCGACCGAGCACGTGTTCGCGGTCGGCGGCGACCCGGCCAAGCCCGAAGGCCCCTACCCCGACTCGCTGTCGGTGATCCGCTCCGGCGTGCTGCAGCAGTACGGGGTGCGCGAGGTGTCGATCGCGGGCTACCCCGAGGGTCACCCCGACATCGACGACGACGTGCTCTGGCAGCACCTCGAGGCGAAGTCGGCGGCACTGAAGGAGGCCGGCCTCGACGCGGTCATCCTCACCCAGTTCGCGTTCGACACCGACCCGGTGATCAACTGGATCGACCAGGTGCGCGCCAAGGGCATCGACACCCAGATCCGCATCGGCACGCCGGGCCCGGCCGGAATCAAGCGGCTCCTCGCCTTCGCACGCCGGTTCGGCGTCGGGGCGAACGCGATGATCGTGAAGAAGTACGGCTTCTCGCTCACCAACCTGATGGGCACCGCCGGCCCCGACCGGTTCGTCACCGACCTCGCCGCGCTGCTCGCCGAGGACCCCGGCGCCGGCCGGGTGGGCCTGCACTTCTACACGTTCGGCGGGCTGCTCGCGACCTCGAACTGGGCGGCCGAGTACCGCGCCGCGCAGTCGTAAGGGGCGCCGCATGACGCTGCACATCCAACCCCAGCGGGACCAGGCGTGCCTGATCGTGCACGGCCCCGACCAGCCCGGCATCGTCGCGGCGGTCGCGGCGCTGGTCACCCGCAACAAGGGCAACATCATCACCCTCGACCAGTACACCGACGACCCCTCGGGCGGTGCCTTCTTCCAGCGCGTGGTGTTCCACCGCAAGGACTTCTCGGTCGCCGCGCCCGACATCGAGGCCGACCTCGAGAAGACCCTGGCGCCGCTCGGGCTGGAGTGGAAGCTCACCGACCAGTCCATCCCGAAGCGCATGGCGATCCTCGCGTCGACCTCGGATCACTGCCTCCTCGAACTGCTCTGGCGGCACCGGCGCGGTGAGCTCCCGGTGACCATCCCGATGGTGATCTCGAACCACACCAACACCGCCGAGGACGTGCGCTCGTTCGGGATCCCGTTCTTCCACATCCCGTCGCAGGGGCCCGACAAGAGCGAGGCCGAGGCCGAGATCCTGAAGCTCCTGCAGGGCAACGTCGACTTCGTGGTGCTGGCGAGGTACATGCAGATCCTCTCCGACGGGTTCCTCGAGCAGGTCGGCGTGCCGGTGATCAACATCCACCACTCGTTCCTGCCGGCCTTCATCGGTGCCGCACCGTACAAGAAGGCCAGGGAGCGCGGCGTGAAGCTGATCGGCGCGACCTCGCACTACGTGACGAAGGACCTCGACGAGGGCCCCATCATCGAGCAGGACGTCGCCCGCGTCACGCACGCGCACTCGGCGGCCGACCTCGCCAAGCGCGGCGCGTACGTCGAGCGCGCGGTGCTCTCGCGCGCCGTCGAGTGGCACGCCCAGGACCGCGTCATCCGACACGGCAACCACACCATCGTCTTCTAGACCGCGGATGCCTCAGCCCGAGGCATCCGGCGCACGAAAATCCAGATCCCAGCAAGAAAGCAAGAACAGAGAGGTTCACATCGTGGCACCCAAGAATCTGCAGGAAGTCCTCGACGCGTCGGGTAGCGCCGTCGACCTGCTCCGCAACTCCCAGATCGGCTCGTACATCTACCCGGTGGTGCCGGCCGACTTCCAGAACTGGATCAAGGAGCAGAAGGCGTGGCGTGAGACCGCCGTGCTCTACGACCAGTCGCACCACATGGACAACCTCTTCCTCAAGGGGTCCGACGCCATCAAGCTGATCGAGGCGACCGCCATCAACTCGGTCGCGAACTTCCCGGTCGACAAGGCGAAGCAGTACGTGCCCACCACCGCGTCGGGTCACGTCATCGGCGACGGCATCCTGTTCCGCGAGGCCGAGGACGAGTACGTGTACGTCGGCCGCGCACCGGCGGCCAACTGGCTGCTCTTCCACGGCGAGACCGGCGGCTACCAGAACCTCGACATCACCGTCGACCGTCGTTCGCCCTCGCGCCCCTACGGCGACGCGGTCAGCCGCAAGTACTACCGGTTCCAGATCCAGGGCCCGAACGCCTGGCAGGTCATCGAGAAGCTCAACGGCGGACCGCTCGAGCAGCTGAAGTTCTTCAACATGTCCACCATGACGATCGACGGGACCACGGTGCGCACGCTTCGTCACGGCATGGCCGGTGCGCCGGGCCTCGAGATCTGGGGTCCCTACGCCGACCACCACCGCATCCGCGACGCGATCGTCGAGGCGGGCGCCGAGTTCGGCCTCGTGCCGGTGGGTTCGCGTGCCTACCCGTCGAACACGCTCGAGTCGGGCTGGATCCCGTCGCCGCTGCCCGCCATCTACACCGGAGAGGCGGAGCGCGCCTACCGCGAGTGGCTCCCCGCCGACAGCTACGAGGCGACCGGCACGCTCGCCGGATCGTTCGTATCGGAGAACATCGAGGACTACTACCTCACCCCGTGGGAGCTCGGCTACGGCTCGTTCGTGAAGTTCGACCACGACTTCATCGGACGCGACGCGCTCGAGCAGGTCGACCCGGCGTCGCAGCGCAAGAAGGTCACCCTCGCGTGGGACGCCGAGGACCTCGGCAAGGTGTTCACGTCGCTCCTGAACGTAGACGGGCCGAACTACAAGTTCTTCGACCTGCCGCTCGCGAACTACGGTTCGGCGAACTACGACGCGGTCGTCGACGCCGACGGCACCGTCGTCGGATACTCGATGTTCACCGGGTACAGCGCCAACGAGCGCCGCGGCCTCTCGCTCGCGACGGTCGACGCGAACGTGCCGGAGGGCACCGAGCTCAAGGTCGTCTGGGGCGAGCCGAACGGCGGCACCTCGAAGGCGTCGGTGGAGCCGCACGAGCAGACCGAGATCCGCGCCGTGGTCAGCCCCGTGCCGTACTCGACGGTCGCTCGTGCCACCTACCACGGTGGATGGCGCACGGGCTACCAGGACCAGCCCGAGGCCGCCCAGGTCTAGGTTGGTACGCTGAAACCCGAGGGGGTCAGGGCTTCCGCCCTGGCCCTCTCGTCCCATTCCCCGCCCGTTCCCCGCCCTCGAGGAGTCACATGAGCCTGCGAAACGCCCTCCTGGCGCTGCTGCGCGTCGGGCCCCTCTCGGGCTACGACCTGCAGAAGCAGTTCTCGCTGTCGGTCGGGCATGTCTGGCACGCACCCGACTCGCAGATCTATCCCGAGCTCCGCAAGATGGAGGCCGCTGGCCTCATCGAGGGCGAGGAGCAGGTGCGCGGCGAGCGCGGCACCCGGCGCGTCTACCACGTGACGGATGCCGGAGACCGGTCGTTCCTCGACTGGATGGCGGCCCCGCTCGACTATTCGCGGGTGCGCGATCCTGCGCACCTCAAGGCGGCGTACCTCGAGGCGACGTCGCCCGAGGTGGCTCGCGAGGTGCTGCACGCGCACATCGCCGCATGGGAGAGCGAACTCGAGCAGTGGGAGGGCGAGCTGCGGCGCATCGACGCGGTCGACAATCCGATGCTCATCCGTCGCCTCGCTGCCGCCCCGGCCGAAGCACACGAGCGCACGATCGCGTTCAAGCGGTTCGCGTACGAGGGCCTCGTCGAGCGAGCCCGCGTCGAGATCGGCTGGGCGAAGCGCGGGCTCGACCTCGTCGACTCCCTCGCGGAGGCCGACGGCACCTGGAGCGGGGCGCGCGCCGCGACCTCCGGCTCCGAGTGACCGCGGGTTCGTCGCACGAACAGCCGTTCCCGCCGCCGAGGACGCCCAGGTCCTCAGCGACGGGAACGAGTGATTCCGACGGCGGCGAGCCTCAGACCCGAGCGCCGCGACGAGCCGCGTCGGCGAGCGTGTCGGCGTCGAGCGCGAACAGGTCGCGCGTGCCGGCCGTCGCGGCGGAGACCAGCCCGGCCGCCTGCGGCAGCAGCTGCTCGGCGTAGAAGCGGGCCAGCGGCAGCTGCGACGGGGCGATGGGGTCGTCGTCGAGGCCGCGGGCCGCGAGCGCCGACTTCGCCATCAGCCATCCGCCGAGCACGAGGCCCCAGATGCGCAGGTACGGGGTCGAGCCGGCGAGCATCGCGTTCGGGTCGGAGGCGCCGGTGCGGAGCATCCACACCGTCGTCTGCTCGAGCGTGTCGAGCTGCGCCTTCAGCTGCGCGCGGATCGACGCGAAGTCCTCGCCGGCCGCCTCGAGCTCGGCATCGAGCTCACGCATCGTGGCGATGAACTCGAGCGCCGACGCGCCGTCGCGCACCGGCAGCTTGCGGCCGACGAGGTCGGCGGCCTGGATGCCGTTGGTGCCCTCGTAGATCGCGGCGATGCGCACGTCGCGGTAGTGCTGGGCGACGCCCGTCTCCTCGATGAACCCCATGCCGCCGTGGATCTGCAGCGCGAGCGACGTGAGCTCGTTGCCGAGGTCGGTGCCGAACGCCTTGCAGATCGGGGTGAGCAGTCCCACGATCTCGTTCGCGCGGGCGCGGGTCGCGGCATCGGGGTGGTGGGTCGAGACGTCGACGTAGGCGGCGTTCATCAGCATCATGCGGCGCATCGCGGCGATATACGACTTCTGCGTCATGAGCATGCGGCGCACGTCGGGGAAGTCGATGATGGGCGAGTCCTCGGTGGCGCCGATCGCGCGACCCTGGATGCGCTCCCGCGCGTAGTCGAGCGACTGCTGGTAGGCGCGCTCGGCGACGGCGAGGCCCTGCATGCCGACCGAGAGCCGGGCGCTGTTCATCATGACGAACATGATGCGCATGCCGATGTTCTCCTCGCCGACGAGGTAGCCCGTGGCATCCTCGTACGACAGCACGCACGTGGGCGAGCCGTGGATGCCCATCTTGTGCTCCACGCCCACGGTCTTCACGCCGTTGCGCTCGCCGAGCGAGCCGTCCTCGTTCACGAGGAACTTCGGCACGATGAAGATCGAGATGCCCTTGGTGCCGGCCGGCGCGCCGGGCGTTCGGGCGAGCACGAGGTGCACGATCTGCTCGCTGAGGTCGTGGTCGCCGAACGTGATGAAGATCTTCTGGCCGGTGATGCCGTAGGTGCCGTCGGGGCGCTTCACGGCCTTGGTGGTGAGCGCGCCCACGTCGGAGCCGGCGTGCGGCTCGGTGAGGTTCATGGTGCCGGCCCACTCGCCGGTCACCATCTTGGGCAGCCAGGCCTGCTTCTGCTCGTCGGTGCCGTAGTGGAGGAGCGCCTCGATGGCGCCCTGCGTGAGCAGCGGCGCGAGCGCGAACGCCATGTTCGCGGTCGCGGCGAGCTCCTGGAGCGCGAGGCCGATGGTGCGGGGGAACCCGCCGCCGCCGTACTCCTCGGGCAGCGGCACGGAGCCCCAGCCGGCGTCGACGTACGCGGCATAGGCCTCCTTGAAGCCCGTGGCCGTGGTCACGGTGCCGTCGGGGTTCAGGCGCGAGCCCTCGACGTCGCCGGCGCGGTTCGTGGGGGCCACGACGTCGGCCATGAAGTTGCCGACCTCGTCGATGATGTCGGAGACGGTGTCGAAGTCGGCGTGCTCGAAGCCCGGCAGGCGGGCGATGTCGTCGTAGCCGACGACGTGCTTCAGCGCATAGGTCAGATCAGCAACGGGCGGACGGAATTCGCTCATGTCGGCAGCGTAACTCCGAGGCCTGTCGCCGGGGCGGCCATGTGTGCCGATTCGACGATGCGATCAGGCTCTTTCCGCCCGCCGTTTGTGCCATCCCACAAGGGCGTCGGATGTCTCGAAGTCGCCCCTCGGGGCCTGTCGGCGGCTCGGCTGAGGGACGGAGTGTTACGCGGTCGGTTCGGCCCCAGGCCGCGAACCGGCGACGATCGAAGCATGGCCAGCTTCCGCCGCACGATGCTCAAGTCCAAGATCCACCGCGCGACCGTCACGCACGCCGATCTGCACTACGTCGGTTCGCTCACCGTCGACCTCGACCTGCTCGAAGCGGCCGACCTCCTGCCCGGCGAGCTCGTGAGTGTGGTGAACATCAACACCGGCGACCGATTCGAGACCTACACGATCGCGGGCGAGCGCGGCTCGGGCGTCATCGGCGTGAACGGCGCCGCCGCCCGCCTGGCAGCGGCCGGCGACCTCGTGATCGTCATCTCGTGGGCGTCGGTGGAGTCGACGCATGCCGCGGCCTTCGCGCCACGGGTCGTGCACGTCGATGCGGCGAACCGCATCGTCGAGCTCGGCGCCGACCCGGCGGCCGCGGTCGTCGACGGCCTCGTCGCGCCGCCGCACGCGTTCGTCGGCTGACAAGCGGCGGGCGGTGCCGTTCGGCGACGCCCCGAGCGACAACGCCGCGCGGTGCGGGGTGTCGCCGTAGCATCGAATGCGCCCCCGCACATTGGAGCCCGGTTGAACCCCCTTCCCGCCGATGAGCACCCGACCGGCTTCGGTGCGCCCTCGGCGGAGCTCGACCGGCGGGCCGCCGATCGCGGTGACGGCTCGGCGGGCGGCGCGCATGCGCTGCCGTTGGAGGTGCCGCCGATCGAGGACCCGCGGCATCCGGTGCCCGACCGCGTGCGGTACTACCTGTGCTGCCTCGAACCGAGCGGCGACTTCGACGAGGTCATCGTCGCGGTCACGGATGCCGGGCGGCGACGTTATTTCGCGACCCGCGACGGTTCCCGGTTCGTCGAGGTCGACGAGGACTCCTTCGTCTGGCGCGGCGAAGGCGGAGCCCGGTCGCTGCTCGAGCTCGACGAGCGCGAGGTGGGCGAGCTCGAGGCGGAGCTGCAGTTCGTGCGTCCGGTTCGCGGGCGGGATCCGGTCGCGGAGGCGGCGGACGTCGCGGAGGCGGCGGATGTCGCGGGCGCGGATGACGCGGCGGAGGACGTCGCGGACGCGGCGCATGTCGCGGATGCGGCGGATGTCGCGGAGGCGGCAGAGGCGGCGGAGGACCAGGTGACGGAGGTCGCGACGGCGGCGGATGAGACGGGAGACGACGTGATCGAGGATGACGTGACCGAGGATGACGTGATCGAGGAGTTCGAGGCGGAGCTGACGGCGTCGAGCGAGACGAGCGAGCCGGTCGATCGCCGCGTCGGAGGCCGTGCTTCCGATGCGTCGGCGACCGAGGCGATCGAGCAGGTCGCGCTCGCGAAGGGCATCGCGTTCATCGCGCACCGCGGTCGGCTCGACCGGAGCGGGGCACCCTACATCGATCACCCCGGGCGGATCGCCGAGCGGTTCGATCCGATCACCGAGACGGTCGAGGCCGCGACGGCGTGGCTGCACGACGTGCTCGAGGAGTCCCCGGTCACGGCGCAGGAGCTGTTCGAGGCCGGGGTGACCCCGGCGGTCCTCGAGGTCGTGCAGTTGCTCACGCGCACGCCCGACGTCTCCGACGAGGAGTACTACGCCCGCATCCGCCGCAGTCCGGTCGCGCGTCGCGTGAAGCTCGCCGACATCGACGACAACACCGCGCGATGGCGGCTGCGTCGACTCGAGTACGAGACGCAGCTCCGGCTCGTCGAGAAGTACCGGATCGCGCGCCAGGCGCTCGGCGCCGACTGATCGGCGTCGACTGATCGGCGTCGGGTCCCGCCGGCGTCCGGACGCGAGCGGATGCCGCGTGCCTCCGCGCGCTCGTCGGCGATAGCCTGTGGCCGACCCCCGCCACACCCCCGGCCCTGAGAGGCATCCGATGACCTTCCCGCAGAACCCCTACCAGCCGACGGTCGCCGCGGGCTGGCACCTCGAGCCCGCGACGAACCGCTACCGCTGGTGGGACGGCACCAACTGGGGCGTGTACCACGACCAGATGCCGGCGGGCTACGTCGCCCCGGCGGTGCAGGCGGGCGCCTGGGCGGGCGTCGGCGCTGGCTCCGGAACGATCGCCGGCGCGAACGGATTCGCCGTCGCAGCGCTCGTGCTCGGCATCTGGGGATTCCTGACGACGTGGATCCCGTTCTTCATCGGGCTGTTCGTCGGCGGGGTGCCCGACGTGCTCGCCATCGTGTTCGGCATCCTCGGGATCGTGCGCGCGAATGCGAACGGCGGCCGTGGGCTGGCGATGTCCGTCGTCGGGCTCGTGTTCGGCGGGCTCGCGTTCTGCTCGATCTTCCTGGGCGCCGGCACGATCTGGTAGCGCGGGCTCAGAAGCTCAGCGCATCCCAGAGATCACGCAGCCGGAACGTCGGCTTCGGCGGACGGTTGGCGTCGAAGGCGTCCTCGACGACGAACATCGCGTCGAGCCGCCACCTCGGGGGCACCGATCGCAGCGCCGCCTCGAGTCCGTCGCTGTCGTGGATCGACGCCCACGAGATGCGTTGCAGCTCGACCGCAGGGATCGGCCGATTGCGGTAGTCGTCCTCCTCGACGAGTCCGCCCTCGACGAGTTCGCGCGCGTAGGCGCCGAGCACCTTCAGCTCCTCGTCCATCCAGTCGGAGTACCGGTCGCGCGCGTCTTCGGGCAGCCGCTCGATCATCGCCTGCACGCGGTCCGCCGCGGCGGTCTCGCGCCAGGCGACGGGCTCCTCGTGCAGTTCGGCGTCCTCATCGGTCCACATGTCGCCCCCTCCCGCGGCCGACGACGCCGGGCTCGCGAGCATGAACGCTACCGGAATCGACGCGTGGAGATGCGTTGCGGATGCCGCGCCGCCGCGATGTCAGGAGTGGAGCGTCATCCACTCACTGCCGCGTCTCGAGCGAAGCGGCCGCTTCGGTCACGCGCCGCTTCTCGCGCACGTAAACCTCGCGGCGCACGCGCGCGACGACGTCGCCGTGGCGGTCGGTGATGTCGGTCTCGAACCACTCGAGCACCTTCGCGCCGCCGCGGGCGCGCGCTCGCAACTCGTCGACCTTCGCGTGCGGCACCTCGAAGTGCGCGGTGAGGGTACCGCGGCCGGGCTTCAGGAACTCGATCTCGCCGCGCGTGTCCCATACGACGTGGTCGCGCCCGAGCTGGTGCTTCACGAGCATGAAGAAGTACGGGTCGGTCATGGCCGACATCGATCCGCCGAACGCGGTCTTCACGTAGTTGCGGGTGAACGCGTTGACGTGCAGTTCGACGGTCGCGCTCGTCCAGTCGTCGGCGAACCGCCGTACGCGGATGCCGCTGAACAGGTTCGGGGCCCACAGGCTCATGCCGATCGCGAGGCGGCGTGGTGTCATGCGCATGGCTTCGATCATGGCCGGATGCCCCGCACACGACGAGTGCGTTGTCGGATGCCTCCAGCAATCTGTCGATCGAACCGAGACGCGGTCGTCATCACCATGAGGCCGGCAGTCCCGCCGGTCGCCGAGATCAGAGACGACGAAGGCCGAGGCGGCGCCGACGGTACGCGAGTACCCTGACGCTGGATCGGGCCGAGGAAGGAACATCATGCGTTACACGCTGCTGCTGCACTACCCCGAGATGACGGCCGAGGAGCTGGGCGCCGAGGCGCTCGAGCAGGGCCAGCAGGCTTTCACGAGCTACGCGGCCACGCTGCATTCGGCGGGTGTGCTGATCGGCGCCGAGGTGCTGCAGCACTCGTCGAGCACGACGACGCTCCGTGCGGTCGACGGTGCCGTGCAGGTGCAGGACGGCCCGTTCGCCGACACGAAGGACCAGCTCGGCGGCACGTTCGTGATCGACGTGCCCGACCTCGATTCCGCCATCGAGTGGGCGAAGCAGGCGCCCTCGATGGACTACGGCGCCGGCGGCGTCGAGGTTCGGCCGGGCGCCGTGTACACGGTGGACGGCGTATGGACGCCGAACGCGTGAGCACCCGCAACGCGCGGGCGGCCGCCGAGCGTGCCGCCCGCACGTCCTACGGTCGGCTGGTCGCATTGCTCGCGGCACCGACCGGCGACCTCGCGCTCGCCGAGGACGCGCTCTCGGGCGCCTTCGAACAGGCGCTGAAGACGTGGTCGGATGCCGGTGTGCCCGACAATCCCGAGGGGTGGCTGTTGACCGTGGCCCGCAATCGCCAGCGCGATGCGTGGAAGTCGGCGGCGCGGCGGCTCACGACGCCGCTCGAGGATGGCGGCTCGGATGCCGACGGCGCCACCGACGGCGTGCGCGCCGCGGCATCCGTCGGCGCCTCGGCATCCGTCGGCGCCGCGGCATCCGTCGACCCGCTGGCCGACCTCGACCCGTTCGCGATCCCCGACAAGCGGCTCGAGCTGCTGTTCGTGTGCGCGCACCCGGCGATCGACGCCGCTGTGCGGACTCCGCTCATGCTGCAGGTGGTGCTCGGCTTCGAGGCGGCGCAGATCGCTACGGCGTTCGCGGTGCCGCCGGGCGCGATGGCGCAGCGCCTCGTGCGGGCGAAGCGCCGCATCCGCGATGCGCGCATCGGCTTCGCGGTGCCCGATCGGCGCTCGATGCCCGAACGGCTGCCCGCCGTGCTCGAGGCGGTCTACGGATGCCACGCCATCGCGTGGCGGGCTTCGCCCGACGCCGCCGACTCCATGGCGGGGGAGGCCCAGTACCTCGCGGTGACCCTGGCCGCGCTGCTCGAGCACGAGACCGAGGCGTGGGGACTCGCGGCCCTCGTGACGCTGTCGCTCGCGCGGCGCCCGAGAGGCGTCGCCGGACCGCGACCGCGACCGTTCGTGCCGCTCGACGAGCAGGATGCGTCGACGTGGGATGCCGCGCTCATCACCGAGGGCGAGGAGTACCTGCGCCGCGCCTCGGGTTCGGGACGTCCGCCGGGGCGGTTCCAGCTCGAGGCCGCCATCGAGGCGGTGCACTGCGAACGCCGACGGACGGGCACGACCGACTGGGCGGCGCTGCGCACGCTGTACCTCGCGCTCGACGGCGTCGCGCCGAGCCTCGGCTCGAAGGTCGCGCTCGCCGCGGTCATCGGCCGCCTCGAGGGCGCGGAAGCGGGTCTGGCCACGCTGCCGCTGGCCGAGGTCGCGACGGGCTTCCAGCCCTGGTGGGCGACCCGGGCCGACCTGCTGCTGCGGGCCGGTCGACCTGGCGAGGCCTCCGAGGCGTTCGCCCGTGCCGCCGAACTGGCCGACGACCCGGCCGTGAGCGCGTACCTGCTCGCCCGCCGGGAGCGGCTCCGCATCTAACGGCCGGAGACGTCTTCCCTCTCGCTCGTGTCGATCGGCCCTCACATGAGGCGGCTTTCACACGAGCCACGTGGCGTGCATCATCGGCCGGTCGCGCGGTCGCGCGGTCGCGGCATCGCGCCATCGCGCGGCGGCGCGGTGCGAAACGGCGCGTCCCGACACGTGTCGCCCATATCGACGTCTCAGCTTCGAAGCATCGCGAGGCCGAACGCGCGAGCGGCCGGGTGGATGGCGCACCCGTCGGCGTCCGTCAGGCCCATCGTGGAGAGGATCCGCTTCACCCGGTTCACGTCGGCGTCGCCTGTTCGGGCTCGACCGCTGCGGTGTGCTTCGTCGAACGCGAAGCGTCGCACCTCGCACACGCCGGCCTCACCCGCTTCCGCATGGCCTGCGTGCCCGGGCGCGAGTCCCGCGTGACCGTGGCATGCGAGGTCGACTGCGAGTTCCGCGACCTCCGACTGCCGCTGGTACGAGGGCGCGTACCCCGGGCTGAGGAGGCGATCGGCCAGCTCGACCCAGAGGGCGACGGGGTCGTCGAGCAGCGTGTTCCGGACGGTCGCGAAGGTGAGCAGCCGCCCCTTCTGCGCGCGGGCGAAGCGGAGCACCTTGAGGTCCTCGCCGAGCGGTCCGACGGATGCGACATCGACCCCGTCAGGTGCCGACGCGGCACGGAGCATCTCCCGGATCGGCTCGGTCGCCGTCCTCACGTGCTCGGGATCGACCGGCACCGGGGCGAGCGCGCCGAGGCGGACGAGATCGATGCGCAGGGCGCGCCGAGCGGCATCGCCGGCACCCGCGATGGCGGCGTCGAGTGAACCCCACCTGCGATCGGTGGAGCCGAGGGGGAGGTTCGGCGCCCGGAAGGCCAGTTCGAACTCGTGCGCCATGGCCTCGCGCCACGCGGGGTCGCCCAGTTCGCCGTACGCCGCCTCGGTGCCGACGCGCGGCACGAGGCCGGCGCCGCCGAGCAGGGCGACCCGCGGCATCGACGCTCGTGAAGATGCGACATCCCGACCGGTGACCGTGACGTGATGCCGCCAGGTGGGACCGGCCTCGCCGCGCTCGCCGTCGAGCGCGAGCTGTCGGTACTCGAACTCGAGCTGCCCGTCGAAGCGGTCGGTGACCTGGCCGATGCTCCATTCCCTCGGGCAGGCGCGGTCTTCCTCGGGTTCACGCCACCCGTCGGCGTATCCGTACGGCGGATCGTGGCGGTACCCGTGGTCGTGACCGGGGAGTCCGGTGTCGTACCACGGGCGCTCATCGCGGGGGCGCGCCGGGGTGAGCACGCCGCATCCCCATGCGTCGGCCTCCCGCCCCCACCAGGGCGTGTGCGAGGTGCCGAAGCGCCAGGTGCCGGTGCCCGTCCAGCCGAACGCGAGCACGATCGCTTCGGCGACGGCCGACAGTCCGTGCGTCGGATCGACGATCAGCGAGCGCCAGGTCGGAACCTCGACGCCGTCGAGATCGATGCGGAGGGTGAGGTGTGCGCTCGTCGCGCTCGTTCGACTGGACATGGGGACATCGTCGCCGCGCGCGCGTCGCCGCGCGCCGATGCAGGCCGGATCTGTGCAGCGCCTGCGGAGGCGGCGGGCTGTTGAGGACGGCTGCCTGACGTCGGCTGTCGATCTCGCGATTCCTCGTTCGACGCGTGAGTAGAAGCATCCGTCGAGGCGACCGCCTCACGAGGCACCCGCCTCACGAGGCATCCGCTTCCACGAACCGCGAGGAGAAGGTCATGTCAACACCCCGGGCCCTTCGGCCGCTGCGTCACCGCGCATACCGATGGTTGGCTGCGGCGCTCGTTGCGTCGATGGTCGGCGCCGGCATCTGGATGGTCGCGCTCGTCTGGCAGATCGTCGCGATCGGCGGCGGTGCGGCCGATCTCTCGGCGGTGGCGGGCGCGACGGCGGTCGGGATGCTGCTGACGACCCTGCTCGGCGGCGCGCTCGCCGACCGCATTCCGCAGCGACGCATCCTGCTCGTCGTCGAGGTCGTGCGGGCCGCGAGCGTCGGCCTCGTCGCGATGCTCTCGCTCGCCGGCGGCCTGGCGGTGTGGCAACTCGTCGCGGTCGCGTTCGTCGGCGGCGTGATGGCCGGACTGTACTACCCGGCGTACTCGGCGCTGCTGCCGAGCGTCGTGCCCGAGGACGAGTTGATGGCCGCGAACGGCTTCGAGGGCATGGCCAGGCCGGTGCTCATGCAGGCCGGAGGTCCGGCGCTCGCGAGCGGACTCATCGCGATCTCGTCGCCGGGCGCCGCGCTCGCCGTGACCGCCTTGACCGGTGTCGCGGCCGCAGCGTGCCTGCTGCGGGTTCCCGCGATGCCACTCCGCGGCGAGCCGGACGAGTCGGCCGAGCGGGACGAGTCGGCCGAGCAAGACGCGTCGTTCGAGCAGACGGGCGGCACGCGGCATCCGGCGGTCGCCCTGCTCCTCGACGTACGCGACGGCTTCCGCTACATGGTGCGCACGCCGTGGCTGCTCGGCACGCTCACGTTCGCGTCGCTGCTGATCCTGCTGATCATGGGCCCGTTCGAGGTGCTCGTGCCGTTCGTGATCAAGGACGTCGCCGGCGGCGGCCCCGAGGAGCACGCGCTGGTGCTGGCGGCGTTCGGCATCGGCGGTGCGGCGGGGTCGATGGTCGTGGCGTCGCTGCGGATGCCGCGGCGCTATCTGACCGTGATGAACCTGCTCTGGGCGATCGGATGCCTCCCCCTCGCGGTGTTCGGACTGACCGACCGGATCTGGGTGATGGTGCTCGCCGCGTTCCTGGTGGGTGCGGCGTTCAACGGCGGCGTCGTGATCTGGGGCACGCTCCTGCAGCGCCGGGTGCCGGCCGAGATGCTCGGACGCGTATCGAGCCTCGACTTCTTCGTGTCGCTCGCGTTCATGCCGGTGTCGATGGCGTTCGCCGGCCCGGCGGCGGAGTCGCTGGGGCTGCCGGTGGTGTTCCTCCTCGCTGGGGTGGCGCCGATGGTCATCGGCGTGGTGGCGATCGTCGCGGCGCGGATGCGGCGGGACGAGATCGCGCACCCGATCGACGTCGCCGAGGGATCTACCGATGAGGCGTCGGCCGACGAGGCCGCACTGCTGCACGCGGACGTTGCTGGCCCTGCTCGCGCGTCGGCGGGCTCGGCAGGCGCACTCGCGGCGAGCGTCGCCTGAATCGCTGCCCCGGCGGAGTCCAAGCACAGTCGGATGGCGACCCCGCGCGTGCCGTCGGCGGCAGGACACACCTTCGGACCGCGACGCCCACGCGTGCTCGCGCTCACGCGGCGACCTCAGGCACGGGCAGCGTGAAGCGCGCTCGCCCGCCGAGCCGGGGCGCCTGGGCGGGGTCGACGTGCGGTGGCGGGGTGAACCACACCTCCGATCGGCTCGCGCGGATGCCCCATCCTTCGCGGTGGATGCGGTGGTGGCAGAAGGAGCAGAGCATGACTCCGTTCGACAGGTCGGTGGGGCCGGTGTCGCGTTCCCACCAGTCGATGTGGTGCGCGTCGACGTAGGCGATGTTCTGGCCGCATGAGGCGCATCCGCCGTCGCGTTCTGCGAGTGCGATTCGCTGCGCTTTGCTGAAGAGCCGGGCCGAGCGGCCGAGGTCGAGCGGCACGCCCTCGCCGCCGAACACGGCGGGGATGAGTTCGGCGTCGGCCGACATGCGCCGGGCGGTGCCGGCGGAGATGGGTTGGTCGATGCCGTCGATGCGCGCGATTCCGAGGCCCTCGACGAGCGTGTCATGGTCGAGGCGCACCACGATGGTGGCCTTCGCCAACGGGGCGAGCGTCTCGCGGCACCCCAACGAGTGGCGCGCGATCGCGGCGAGCGCATCGGCCTGGATCTGCGGAATCGAACGCGCGTCATCGACGACCGGGCCCGAATCCGACGCCGAACCGGAGCCCGCCGCACCCGGCTCTCGGCGACGTAGGGCATCGCTGACGATCGCCTCGATCGCGGTCTTGATGGGCGCTGCCGTTTCGGGGTCGAGGCGGGCGTGCAGGTGCACCATGCCCGCCGAGTCTTCGCGCATCGTGAGCGAACGCTCGCTGCGGAGTTGCTCCTCACGCGGCTCGATGCCGTCGCGGTCGAGCCGGGCCTCCGCCTCGCGCACTCCACGCATGAGGAGGTCGAGCGGCACCCGCGCAGCAAGGTCGACGAGGGCCGCTTCGGTGGCGTCGGCCAGCCCGAGATCGGCACGCAACCGCACCCGGTCGAGCATGGAGGTGATCGCGGATGCCGCGTCGACACCGATGCGGGCGGACTCGAGTGCTGCGGCGACGTGCGGATGCCGCGCCGGCAGTCGTTCGCCGCCGAAGGACTGCCGCTCGGCGGTGGCGGTGCCGACCGCGATCAGCTTCGCCGCTTCACTCCGGGATGCCCCGGTGGAGGCGGCGATCAGTCGCACCGGGTTGTGGAACCCCTGCGCCCTGGCGAGGCTGGACTCACCCAACTCGTTGCTGGACCGCTTCGACACCTCGGCCGCGACGCGGGAGAGGAGCGCCTCGGCGTCACGTCGCACCTGGGCGAGTGCGTCGGTCACCCGCACCAGCCCGGCATCGGTCATCTGCCCGACCTCCACCTGCACCGCCCCGCTGATCGCCCCGAACGCGGGCAACGCGCCGCTCCACGCCGTACGCAACGCCTCGACGTCACGCTCGAGGGTGTGCAACGGCTGTTCCATGACTCCATCATGCATGGACCCACCGACATTCGTTCGGCGGACGAAAGGTGGGTTGATCTGGGAAATTGCCTGTGGAGAACTTCGCGCGATGTGCTGCTGTGGAGGACGAGTCGACGGGGTCGTGGAGAGTGGGCGGTGCAGCCGGGCAGGTGGGGGCGTGGGGCGGTGCGGCCGGGGATATGAAGCGCGGATACCTGCAGCCGTGGAGGGGATGCGTCACGAGTCGGAGCGCACGGAGCATCCGCCCCGGGAGGGCCACCCCCATCCGCACCCCTGTCGGCCGCGTCCGAAACCTGATACCCAAGGACCCATGCCTCTGACCTCTGGCGAGAACCCGGCCGACGTCGCTCGCCGCATCATCGACGCCAACGACTACCTGACGCTCGCGACATCCGACCCCGATGGCAATCCGTGGGCGACGCCGGTGTGGTTCGCCGAGCGCGGGTTGCGCGAGTTCCTCTGGGTCTCGCGACCGGGCCGGCGCCACTCGCAGAACCTCGCCCGGCGTCCCGAGGTCGCGCTCGTCGTGTTCGACTCGACCGTCGCGGTCGGCGACGCCGACTGCCTCTACGTCGAGGCGATCGCGAGCGAGGTTCCGCCCGACGAGGTCGCCGCGGCGATCGAGTTGTACAGCGCGCGCTCGGTGGCTCGGGGCATCCGCTCATGGACGGCGACGGATGTCTCGGGCCCCGCGCCGTTGCGCCTGTACCGGGCCGAAGTGCAGCTGGCGTACGTCCTCGATGACGAGGAGCAGCGCATCCGGGTCGAGTGAGGTCGGGGCGCCCCGACCGGGCGCGCAGCCGCCGGGCAGGATCCGCACCCAACCACCCCACCGGACCCCGACCGGATGCCGCGCCAATAGGATCGAAGGCATGGCCGGGTTCTGGGGCAAGCGCAAGCGCGACGAGCAGGAGCAGCAGGAACTGCAGGCCCACGACGCCGACCTGGCGAAGCGGGCCGGCACCGCGCTGGTCGCCGCCGACGAGCGACTCCGCGTCACCGCCGACGAGCTCGTCTTCGCCGAGGCCGAGCTGGGGCACGACGCGACCGCGGAACTCAGCGTCGCGCTCACGGCGGTGCGGCAGCACCTGGGCGAGGCGTTCCGGCTGAACCAGCTCAATCACGACGAGATCCCCGACACGGCCGAGGAGCTGCGCACCCGCAACGCGCGCATCGTGCAGCTCTGCGACTGGGCCGAGGACGTGCTCGACGAGCGCACCTCGGCGCTCGCCGAGAAGGTCGCGCGGGCGCGGCGGGCTCCCGAGATCATCGCCGGCGTTCGGGCGGATGCCGCGAGGCTGCGTGTTCGCGTGCCCCACGCCCGCGAGACCGTCGAACGGCTCGCCGCGCGCTACGCGCCCGAGGCGCTCGCGCAGGTCGAGTCGAACCCGGCGGAGGCGGAGCAGCTCCTCGGATTCGCCGAGCACAGCGCCGGTGTCGCCGAACGCCGTCGCGAGGCCGGACAGCGCGAGCAGGCGAACCTCGCGCTCGAGGCGTCGACGGAGTCGGTGCGCCGGGCGGCGACGCTCCTCGACGCGGTCGAGACGTTCGAGGTCGAGGCGTTGCGGGCGGAGTCGACACTGGCCGCGATCGTCGAGGACTCCCGCGGCGACCTCGTGGCGGCGCTCAAGGAGCCGCAGTCGCCCGCCGTCGGCCGGGCGATCGCCGAGCTGCAGCGGGCGCTCTCCGCGCTGCCGCCGGCCGGCATCAACACCGACCCGTTCACGCAGCTCGACCGGCTCCGCGAAGCGAACGCGGGGCTGGATGCCGCGATCGCCGCCGCTCGCGAACGCGCGGCGCGCCCGATCCCACCGCTCGAGCACGTGCACCATGCCATCGACGACGCCGACCGGCAGCTCGCCGTCGCCCGCGACGTCATCGCCGGCCACCGCGGCTGGATCGGCGCCGACGCCCGCACGCGCCTCGCCGAGGCGGAGCGCATCCGCGTCGATCTCGACCACTTCCTCGGCATGCCGGCGGCGACGGCCACCGTGATCGACGAGGACCATCGCGAGCAGGCCATGGCGATGGCCCGACGCGTCGCGTACCTCGCGGCCGAGGCCCTGAACTACGCGCGGCGCGACATCGATGCGTCGCGCCCGCAGGGCTACGACCAGTGGGGCGGCCAGCAGTGGGGTGGCGGGCGGCGCGGCGGTGGGTCCGACATCATGGGCGGCATCCTCGGCGGCCTGGTCATCGGCAGCATCTTCGACGGCATGTTCGACTGACCCTTCGACAGGCTCAGGGACCGCCCTTCGACAGGCTCAGTGACCGGCCTTCGACAGGCTGCGGGACCGGATGCCCTATAGCCCGCCGGTGAATGTCGTGCCCGGATACACCACGCTCGGCGCCACCTGCAGCTCGAGCGAGCTCGGATCGTCGAGCGACCACGCCTCCCGCCAGCTCACCGACCCGCCCGGTGCGACCACCTCGGTCGGCGGGATGCCCACGTCGTCGCCGGGCCCGAGCAGGTCGGTGCCCAGGTCGAAGATCTGGCTCACCTCCTGATCGCCCGACGAGAGGGTCGGCAGCGGCACCGGCTGGACGTCCTCGGTCGAATTGTTCGCGAGCGTGAAGGTGAACACGACGTGGTTCGACTGCGTCGCGCCGACCGCAAACTCGCTCGGCGTGTACGGCTCGGGCGCCGACACCGTGATGGCGACGTCATCGTCCCAGGTCGCTGTCGCTCCGAACGGGAGTGCGCCGGTATCGGGCAACGTCGGTTGCCCCGGCAGGACCGGGAGCCCGGGCTCCCCGGCGTCGGGGTCGGCACCGGGGGCTTCGTCACCGGGGAGCGGCAACGCCGGGACATCCGGGATCACGTCGTCGACCACGGTGCCGACCGACGCGATGAGGAACGTGACGAGCATCACGATGCCGACGATCGCGGCCATGACCGACACGACGAGGCCGATGACCGCCGGCCACTTCGCGCCGCGCAGGGACAGCCCGATGATCGAGAGCACGACGGCGACGGGCACGAGGATCCACGCGACGCCGCTCACCGGCGGGATGAACGCGGCCACGAGTCCCACGACCGCGACCACGAGCGCGATGATGCTCACGACGTGCGGTCCGGGGTTCGACGGCTCGGTGAACGGATGCCCCGGCAGCATGTCCGAGGCGGGTGCAGCGTAGCTGGGCGCCGGTGGCGGCGGTTCGAGGGGCGTGGTCGCCGCGTACGGCGTGGTCGCTGCGTACGGCGTGGTCGCCGCGTACGGGGTGGTCGGCGGGTATGGCACGGACCCCGCGGCATCCGACCCCCGTGTTCCCCAGACGAAGGGGATGGTCGGACGCTCGTCCTCGGTCGGCAGTAGCGCCGTCGCCGCCGTCTCGGGCGCTGAGCCCGAGCCGGGCGCCACGTACTGCGTCCAGGCGTCGCCGTCCCAGTACCGCCGCGCCCCGGAGCCGTCTTCGTACCACCCGGCGGGCGCCCTCGTCGGGTCGCTCATACTTCGATGGTGACAGAGCGGGCGCGTCGTGAGGTCTCGTTGACCGAATCGTGACCAGCCGGCCGGGCCGCCCCGGCGGCGCACTTCCTAGCGCCCGAGCTGCGCCATCAGCGCCTCAGCGAGCGCGATCGCGGTCTCGCGATCGGTGCCCGCCACGTTGTACCAGTCGTCGCCGACCGCGAGGTCGATCGCGCAGCTGTCGCCGTACGGCTCGGTGTTGCAGCGGATGACCGCTGCGTCGTCGGCGCCCAGCCCGGCCAACTCGACCGCTGATGCGGTGCCGGCCCGCAGCATCCGCTCGAATGCCCAGCGGCCGTCGATCACCCAGTCCACGCTCGCCGCAGTGTCGGCATCCGAGACTGACCACCTGCATCCGACGTTGCCGGCGGTCTGGCGGGCCTCGGCCCACTCGCTCCAACCGCCGTCGCCGGCGCGTCCCGGTTCGGCGTCGGGCGAGGCGGTGACGGAGCGGACCGTGTCGAGCGGAAGCACACCCTCGCACTCCTCCAGCGGCGGCGCGCCCACCTGCTCGGGGGTGGTGGGGGCGGCTGCCGGGCCGGCCGCGACCACGGCTTCGATGATCGCGTCGTAGAACGGCTGCCAACCGGCCGGCTCGATGGCGCTCGTCTCGCCGTGCGCGACGACGGTCACCCAGGCGTCGCCGACGACCTGCGACCCGGCGCAGAGTACGGCCGTGTCTGCGGGGACATCGCAGCGGCTTCGATCGTCGGGCATGCCGTACTGTGTCGCCCGTTCGCTCCACCCGGCCACCGGTTGCGGCACGATCGAGACCGTGACGCCGACGTACTCGGTCACCCATCCGTATTGGTCGTTCTCGGCGACTCCGTTCGACCACTCGCAGACGGTGCCGCCGACCGAGAGGATCGAGGTGATCCGCGGGATCGCGATGCCGACACCCGATGCGGTGACGATCGGGTCGGCCGGCGCGACATCCGTGCTGAAGAGGTCGGATACCAGCGCGGGGTCGACCAGCGACTCGCACGTGAGTCCGTAGCGCGATTCGGGCATTCCGGGTCGCGCCGGCTCCTCGGTGGGAGGCGGCGTCGGCGTCGGAAGCGGGGTGGCAGACGGGGTGGCCTCCGGCTTCGGTGTCGTCGTCGCAGCGGGGTCCATCGAGTACTGGCCGAGCGGCGCGACACCGAAGACGAACGCGGCCCCGGCGGCGACGCCGGTGAGCAGGGCTGCCGCGAGCACGCCGCCGACGATCCGGTCTGCGCGCGATGCGCGCCTGGCGGGTGTCGGCTCCTTCGCGACCTGCTCGAGCACGTTGCGCTTCATCGACACGAGCATGCGCGTCAGTTCGTCTCCCGTGGGGGGTTCAGATCTCATCGAGGGTCACCGCCTTCTTCAATCGGGCCCGGCTTCGGGACACGCGTTGCTTCACCGCACCGATGCTGAGGCCAAGTTGCCCCGCCGCGTCCGCATAGGGCACGCCGTCGACCAGGCACAGCTCGCAGACGCGGCGGTCGATCGGCTCGAGGCGCTCGATCTCGTCGAGCACCCACCGCAGGTCGTCTCGTGCCGACTCGGCGTCGTGATGGTCGCGCAGCGCGTCGGCGTGGTTGCGGTTCGTCGAGGTCTCGTCGAGCTCGTCGGCCTGATGCCGCGCCGCCTTGCGTGCGGCGTTGCGTCCGAGGTTGCGGCAGGTGACGAGCAGCCAGGGCAGCAGGGATGCCTCGGCGATCGTGATCTCGGACGACTTGCGCCACATCGTGACGAACGTGTCCTGCACGATCTCCTCGACGTCCATGCGGCTCCCGGCGATCGCCCACGCATATCTCGTGACCGCCGGCGCATGCCGATCGAACACGACCGACAGCGCTCGCTGATCGCCGACGGCCACCCGTTGCAGCAGCTCGGCGTCGGTTCCGCTCTCGTCCACGCGCACCCCCTTCACTGTAGAGATGTCTCGGGATGGCGGAAGGTCACGCCTGGACGGGAAGTTCGTTGGTCGTCGGGCGGATCCGTGGCGTTGCCGGCTCACCCGGGCTCGCTGGGTTCAGCGGGCTTGCCGGGTTTGGCGGGCTCGCCGGGTTTGGCGGGATTGCCGGGCTTGCCGGGCTCACCCGACGCGACCGCCCGACTGCGGGCGTCCTCACGCGGCCGCCCGGGATGGCGTGGGTAGCGCGAAGCGGGCGCGTCCGCCGAGTCGGGGTGTCTGTGCGGGGTCGACGTGTGGCGGTGGGATGAACCACACCTCCGTCCGGGTGGCGCGGATGTCCCATCCTTCGCGATGTATGCGGTGGTGGCAGAACGAGCAGAGCATCACCCCGTTCGAGAGGTCGGTCGGGCCGGCGTCGCGTTCCCACCATCTGATGTGGTGTGCGTCGACGTAGGCGATGTTCTGGCCGCAGGACGCGCACCCGCCGTCGCGCTCGGCGAGGGCGAGGCGTTGGGCCTTGCTGAAGAGCCGGGCCGAGCGGCCCAGGTCGAGCGGCACACCTTCGCCGCCGAAGACCGCGGGGATGAGCTGGGCGTCGGCCGACATCCGCCGGGCGGTGGTGGCGGAGATCGGCTGGTCGATGCCGTCGATGCGGGCGAGTCCGAGACCCTCGACGAGGGCCTCGTGATCGAGGCGCACGACGACGGTGGCCTTCGCCAGCGGTGCGAGCGTCTGTTCGCACCCCAACGAGTGGCGCGCGATCGCGGCAAGCGCATCGGCCTGGATCTGCGGAATCGAACGCGCGTCGTCGACCACCGGGCCCGCATCGGAACCGCTCGGTTCGCGTCGCCGGAGCACGTCGCCGACGAGCGCTTCGATCGCGGTCTTGATGGGCGCGGCGGTCTCGGGGTCGAGGCGGGCGTGCAGGTGCACCATGCCCGCCGCGTCTTCACGCATCGTGAGGGAACGTTCGCTGCGGAGTTGCTCTTCGCGGGGTTCGACGCCGTCGTGGTCGAGCCTCGCTTCGGCCTCGCGGACCCCGCGCATGAGCAGCTCGAGCGGCACCTGGGCGGCGAGATCGGCGAGGACCGCTTCGGTGGTGTCGGCCAGCTCGGGGTCGGCACGCAACCGCACGCGGTCGAGCATCGCCGTGATCGCGGATGCCGCATCGACGCCGATGCGACCGGTTTCGAGTGCCGCGGCGACGTGCCGATGTCGCGCCGGCAGCCGTTCACCGCCGAACGTCTGCCGTTCGGCGGTGGCGGTGCCGACCGCGATCAGCTTCGCCGCGTCGCTTCGGGACGTCCCGGTCGACGCGGCGATCATCCGGACCGGGTTGTGGAACCCCTGCGCCCTGGCGAGGCTGGCTTCGCCGAGCTCCCGGCTCGACCGCTTCGACACCTCGGCCGCGACCCGGGCGAGCAACGCCTCGGCGTCGCGCCGCACCCGGGCGAGCGCGTCGGTCACCCGCACCAGTCCGGCATCGCTCATCTGCCCGACCTCGACCAGCGCCGCCCCACCACCAATTGTGCCGAACGCCGGCATCGCGCCCGCCCAGGCGAGACGCAGCTCCTCGACGTCTCGCTCGAGGGTGTGCAGGGGCTGTTCCATGACTCCATCCTGCACCGACCCACCGACATTCGAGCGCCCCCGAAACAGCGCTTGATCAGGACAATTCCCCTGTGGAGAACCGCGGCCGAGGCGTGCCTGTGGAGGACGAGTCCACGACGGCTCGTGACCTGCTCGCGGCATCCGTCGCCAACGATCCCCGCAGACGAGCGTGGTTCAGTCGGCGCGGCGAAACGCGAAGTGGACCCGTGCCCCGAGACATCGGCCCCGACCCGCTCGCCCCGACATCGAAGAGGGCCTCAAGCGCGACATCCTCCCGCTGTTCCGCTCGCGCTCGCGCTACCTGGACTACTGGCAGGCGGACACATACGGCAGCGAGGCGCACGGCGGCGTCGACGAGCTGCGTGCGGCCGCGGCATCCGCTGGCCCAGCCCTCGTGCTGCCGTACGTGCAGAAGGCGATCGCAAGCACGAAGCGCGCGATCAGTTGGGCGGATGACTCGAACGGCGTCATCGGCGACGTGGTGTACCGGCTGCTCGAGTTGCACGCCGAGCTCGCGACGCGCGCGCCGCCGCCGCCCGCGAAGTTCGTGCAGTGGATCGTCGCGTTCGACTTCGACGAGGAGGTCGAATACTTCCACGTCGACATCGCCCGGTACGTCGACGCGCTCGGGCCGCGCGGCGTGGCTCGGTACCGCGCCGAGCTCGACAGAATCGAGGCGTCGGTTCCGGACGTCTCGCACGACGACGTCATCGCGTCGTTGCAGGAGTTCTCGGCGAGTTCGCCGGAGTACGGGCGGATGTCGCACGCCCGCAACGTGCGCTCGGTCGTCGAGCAGGCGCGGCGTCGGCTGGCGGTCGCCGACCGGGATGTGGAGGCGATCATCGGAGCATGTCGCGAAGGCGCTCGCCGAGATCGGCGAGCTGGCGGCTAGCACGAAGCAGCCCGCAGCTTCGTCCCGTTTACAGCGGCACCGACTCGGCGAGGATCCGATCGAGCACCGGACTGGGGCCCTCGCTCCGATCGGGTACGACGTCGACCGAGGTGCCGAGCAACGCCTCGGCGTCGAGCATGAACCCGGCGAGGTCGATGAGGGATGTCTCGGGGCCGGGATGCACGAGGAGATCGATGTCGGACTTCTCGTCGGCCTCGCCACGAACGACAGAGCCGAACACCCGGACGTTCGAGAGCCCTCGACGCGCAGCAACCGCGACGAGGGCGGCGCCCACCGCGCGGTCCATCGACAGTCGTGGCGTGCGCAGCGCGCGATCCAGCCTTTCGATCGTGCCGGCGTTCGGCACACGCCGGCCCGCCTCGTATGCCGACACGCTCGGCCGCGTCACGCCCGCGAGTTCGCCAGTTCACGCTGCGTGAGTCGCGCAGCGATCCGGCGTGCACGGAGTTCGGTGCCGTAGCCAGTGCCTCTGCCGGTGGTCATGTCGGGCAGGATATCCGGGCGCTCAACCCGTCGCCATTATCAGCACGGCTGCACGGCCTCGGTCCACAGTTCAGCGCCGCACCCGGTCGACGAGCCGCGTGGGTGCACCGTACTCCGCGACTCTGGCGTCGGATGTCAGCAGCGCGAATCCCTCGGCGCGTGCCTGTGCGACGAGCAGTCGATCGAACGGATCCCGGTGGATTGCGGGCAAGGCCGCCGCCTCGACGGCGTGCGCGGATGAGATCGGGAGCTCGACGTAGCCGTTCTCGACGAGCCCCCGCCGGAGGATTCGGGCATCGACGGTCAAATCGTCGCGGCCGACCGAAGCCTTGATCCCGATCTCCCAGATGCTGGCGGCGCTGAACCAGAGGCGGCTGGCATCGTCTTCGATGAGCTCACGCGCCTCCCGCGGCACGAGATCGGGCTCGTACGCGGCCCAGAGCAACAAGTGGCTGTCGAGCAGCAGGTTCACGTGGGATGTCCGAACATCTCCGCGATCTCGTCCGCCGCGATCTCATCGAAGTCCGCGGGCACGGATGTCTCGCCTTCGAGAAACCCGATACGGCGCCGAGTCTCGACCTGGTCCAGACGCGTCAGCTTCGCAACGGGGGTGCCGGACTTCGCGATGATGACCGTTTCGCCGGCCGCGGCCATGTCGACCAGCCGCGAGAAGTGCGTCTTCGCATCGTGGATGTTGACGGGGTCCATGTCGCCTCCGAGTCCGCCGCGAGACGGTGGACTAAGTGTACTGGACTAAACATCGAATCTCGAGTGTGATGTCTCATGACATCGGTGACTGTTCTGCCTCAGGACATCGGTAACAGTTGATGTCTCAGGACATCGGTGACGGTGGGAGGGTCTTGGCTCGTCGGCCGCGGGGCTTCCCACTGCCGACGTACCGGGTGCCGGGTGCCGGCCAGGGGTGCTCGACGATGAGGGTGCCTCGGTCGTCGAAGATCATGACGCCGTCGGGCTCGTAGACGACGTACACGTGCTGGCCGACGTGGTCGCGGCTGGTCTGGAAGCAGATCCCGCGGGCGTACGCGGTTCCGTTCCCGGCGACCTTCACGACTCGCACCTGGTCGTCGCGGCCGTCGGTGCGGAACGCGATCGGCGTGCGTGGCGGCGGTGGGCCGGGCTTCGGAGGGTCGGCTTTCGGGGTCGCGTCCCACGCCTGCTGTGGGGTGATCCGGCCGGGCAGTCCCTGGTGCGGCCGTTCGGTGTTGTAGATCGCGTCGAACCGGTCGACCTGCTCCTGCAGCTGCGCGAGGGTGCCGGCGATGGGCTGCTTGTCGAGGAACCGGAACAGGGTCTGGTGGAACCGCTCGTTCTTCCCCTGCGTCGTCGGCCGGTACGGCTTCCCGGTGATCGGCTGCACGCCGAGCGCTCGCACGTGCGCGACGAGCTGGCCGTCGTGGCCGCGCCGGGACGGGTTCAACGCAGACCCGTTGTCCGTGAGCAGCCGTTGCGGCACCCCGTGCGCGGCGATGCCCTTGTCCACGACCGCGATCGCTGCGTCCGAGGTCTCCGCGTCCGCCACCAGAGACGCGACCGCGTACCGCGAGTGGTCATCGATGAGCTGGAAGATCACGCACTTGCGCCCACCCGCCAGGACGTACTCGGTCGCGTCCAACTGCCAGCACGCGTTCGGCGCCGGATACACGAACCGGCGAAACGCCGCCCGCGGCTTCTTCCGCGGCTCGAGCTTCGCGACGCCGGCGTCGCGGAAGATCCGCGCCAGCGACGCCGGTGACGGTGCGATCATCCCGAGCGAGCGCATCTTCTCGTGCACGCTGATCGGCCCGTGATCCAACCCCGACCGCTCCAACGCGGCCCGCACCCCGACCGCCTGCGCCTTGAGCTCGTCCGCGATGACCGTCGGGCTCGTCCTCGGCCGTCGGCTCCGCGGCTCGAGCGCCGCGGCCGGCCCGTCAACCGCGACCCGCCTGCGGATCTCGTAGAACGTCTTCCGCGAGATCCCGTGCTCCAGGCAGAACGTCGACACCGCCCCACGTGGCGCATCCGGCGGCCACTGCGAGATCGCGAGGCGGACACGAGGATCGACAGGCTCATTGCGGCTCATCCCTCAAACATCTGAGGGGAACTGTCACCACCAAACCGCTCCGAACCGTCACCGATCTAATGATTCAGAACTGTCACCGATGTCCTGCGACATGACAACATCGAATCTCGAGGGGTCTCAGCTCATGGCCGACAACCGTGCCCTCGATCAGCGCGACGCGATCGCGCTCGCGATCGCTAGAGACGCGGCGCAAAGTGTCGGGCCGGTGTCGGGAGCATGCGTTCAGCGCAACGCGACCGCGCTCAGCGTGGCGGAGTACATCGCGAGCGCGGCGATCACGCCGAACGGAAGCGCCGCAATGGCGACCATCACCCACAGCCCCCGCCGCCGTCGCGCTCGGTCGATGTCGCGTCGCAGTCGATCGAACGCGGCGTGATCGACGGCCTCGGCCTCGGGCATCCGCTTCCAGGTCGCAGGCTGCGCGGCGAGCGCCGCGATCCGCCGCACCTGCTCGGGCGTGAGCGTGACCGGATGCCGCCGAAGCCACCCGACGAGCCCGAACTCGCGCAGCACGGCCACATCGGTCGGACGCTCGCGCACCGTCATCCGCTTCGCTCCGACGATCGCGATGATCGGCGTTACGTCGACGAGCATGCGCGCACTGACCGAGAGCAGCTTCGAGGTGTGCTTCCCCTCGTACGCGGCGTTGCGCAGATGGTCGGTGCGCTGCCCGTTCACGAGGATGCGCTTCGCGCCCACCCACACGTTCTGCCCGCGATGGTGCTTCGTGTTGATCGTGAACACCCCGGCCGGGCCGATCACGACATGGTCGAGGTCGCTCGCCCCGGTGCCGACCGGCACGGAGTGGAGCACGTACCATCCGGGCCCGAGCGCGGCAAGCCGGCGCGCGACCTCGAGCTCTCCGAGTGCGCCCACGTACCAGGGTTCGGCCTCACGCCCGAGCGGCGAGACACCGAAGAACCGCTGCAGGGCGGTGTTGGGCGGTACGGCCGCCTGCACGCGCAGGCATTCGGCGATGACGGATGTCGCGGGGCGGCGCTCTGCGAGGGAAGCAATCGTCGTGGCGTGGTCGTTCAGGGTCTCGTCTCCGGTCGGCGACAGGTTTCCCTGATCCTCACAGCCGTGGGATGACGAGGGGAGTCCCCGTAAACGGGGTTGCCGTGGCGACGTCCGCGTCCAATACGCTCGCCCCATGTACTTCGAGCGGATGGCTGAGGCCAGAGGGCTCACACAAGACGACATCCGTACCTACGGGCGCTGAAGACATGCAGGAGCTGATCGGCATCTTGGATGCGCTCGAACGGGCCGAAGGCCGTGTGGACCCGTGGCTGACCCCGGGCAACTCGTGGGAACCGGTTATGGCGCTTCCGCGCCGAGTACTCGGAGGCGTGGCAACTTCTGAGATCCCGCTCGGCCCCGGCGTGGTCGTCTTCTTCGACGGTGTCGTGCCGGTCTACGTCGGAGAAGGTGTCGGCAAGCGTGGCCTGCGTGGCCGCCTTCAGCAGCGTTGCGCGACTGGGACTGACCTCAGCTCGTCGACGCTTCGAGCGAGCGCCGCCGTCGACGTGCTGGGCGTCAGTCGGTGGACGGCGAGGCAGCGGCCGAGCGTGCTGCTCGAGAGCATGGTCGAGCAAGTCAACGAAGCCGTTGCAGGTTTCCGGGTCGCCTGGATCGAGTGCGCAACACCCGACGCGGCGCGCGAGCTGAAGCGGCGGCTCTGGACCGATTACAAGCCGGGGTACAACATCCTTTAGCGGCGATCACTGCGCAGTTCTGGGCTCAGGTCGCTGCGGTCGAAACCGTATCAACGCGGGTCTCCTCCGGTCGGTCAGATCTTGGATGTCGCAACAGTCAGCGTCTGCGCGAGCGCCAGCTCCGACGTCATGCGGCGACAGCGCTCGCCGCGAGGTACAGATCCATGGGCATCGCGTAGTTGAGCCGCCACGTGAAGGAGATCGGACGGTCCCCTTCGTGCGAAACGTACTGGGCCGGCCCGAGGAAGACATACGGAGCTGTCCCGAGATCGTTCTCCTTGGCGTCTCGCACAAACATCAAGATGTTCGTGCCCCGCGCTCGGTGGTGGATGTATCGCTGGCCCGTCTTTGACTGCTCAGAGGTCGTCGACTGCGACTGCCAGTGGAACAGCGTTGGGCTCAGCGCGTAGTCGCGATAGCGGGTGGTGGCCGAGTACTCCGTTTCGGACTTGTTCAAGGTGACGAAGAACGCATCCGCCTGCAACTCCTCGAGCCACACGACGCCCTCGCGGAAGTTGTTCGGTGTGCGCCCCGATTTGGTCCAGCCGAGGGCCGCAAGGATTTCTTCGCGCTGGTACTGCGCGTGCACGCGCAGCGGCGATCCAGGCAACTCGGCCGGGACCCGGGCGAGACGAGTCGTTCTGTCCATGCTGAGGTCGATGACCTCAGCCATCTCCTGGCACACGGCCGGTTCGTTGCGGAGGGAACGGATGCCGGCCTCGACGCTCCCATGGCCGCCACCGTTGGGCCAGAGCGAGTAGAACATCATCTCCGCATGCATCCGCTGCAGTGGGGTGAGCTCCTCCATCGAAAGCTCGACGCGCAAGAGCCGAGCGTAGGTACCAGCGCGCTCGAGGTCGTCGACGTGAGCGAGCGCCCGAATGCGTTTGAGCAGGCCTGCCTCCAGTGGCCCGGGCGCGGGCGTTGGAATCCCGGCCTCCCGCTTTACCGTCGTCCAGGTGCGTGGCGGCGAGCCGGAACGAAGGAGGTCGCTGAGCTCGAGACCGTGTTCGTCAAGATAGGTGCGCAGCGACGCGGTACTCAATGACCGTGCGTCGGAGATGAGTTCCTTCGTCGACAACGAAAGCTGGCTGCGAATGCTCTGAAGAACGACGTCGCGGCTGACCTTGTCGAGAATGATTTGCGAGCCTGCGGGCAGAAATGGGAAGCCGGCCTCCAGCTGACGACGAACACCGGATCGACTTGCACCGGTGAGTGCCCTGAATCGTTTGTCGAAACGGAATTCCTTCCGCTGCATTCCAACGAAGTCGAGCGCCGTCAGCACGGCCTTCGTCTCACTGTGGCGAAGCCCTCGTCCCAACTGCTGGATGAAGACGGTCGCGCTCTCGGTGGGGCGGAGGAACAGCACGGTATCGATCTCCGGAATGTCGACACCTTCGTTGAGCACGTCCACCGCGAACACCGCGTTGATGGCGCCGGAACGTAGACCCTGCAACGTGTTCGCGCGTTCATCAGACGGTGTGTTTCCGGTCACGGCCTCGGCGGGAACGCCCGCTTCGCGGAACACCCGGGCCATATAGTGGGCGTGCTCTACACTCACGCAGAAGCCTACGGCTCTCATCTGACTGAGGTCTCCCACCTTGTCGCGGAGCTGATTCAGCACGATGCGAGCGCGCGCGTCATTGCCGGTGTAGAGGTTGCTGAGCTGAGTGTCGTCGTAGCGACCCCGCTTCCACTCGATCCGGCTCAGATCCGTGTCATCCGCGATGCCGAAGTAATGGAACGGAGCCAGGAGATCAGCGTCGAGCGCATCCCAAAGCCGCAGCTCGAACGCAGTCCGGTCGTCGAAGAATCGCCTGATGTCCTTGCCGTCCGAGCGCTCCGGTGTCGCCGTCAATCCCAGGAGCTCTTTCGGGCGGAGGTGCTCAAGCAGCCGACTGTAGGTCGGAGCCTCGGCGTGGTGGAACTCGTCGACAACGACGATGTCGTACGCATGTGGCGGGAGCTTCGCGGGGTCGAGCCGTGAGAGTGACTGGATCGACGCGAACACCTGCTTCCAACGAGCGGGGATCTCGCCGCTGTGGTGCGACTCGCCAAAGGAACCGTCGGACAACACCTCCCGGTAGGTCCGCAGCGACTGTCTCAGGATCTCGCCGCGGTGCGCGATGAACAGGAGGCTCAGGTCCTCGCCATCGGCCTTCTTGAGCAGCTGTCGATAATCGAGCGCGGCGACGACTGTCTTGCCGGTTCCCGTTGCGGCGACCAGGAGGTTCCGGTGGCGGTCGTGCACCTCCCGCTCCGCTTCGAGCGCTTCCAGCATCTCGATCTGATGCGGATACGGCCGAACCTCCAATCCTGAGAGCGACACGGTGACCCGATCGGGCGTATGCCGACCCGAGGCCTCAGCGAGTGCAGCCTTGAGTCGTTCCTCGTCACGCTCAGGCACGTAGGGTTCGAACGTCTCGTCTGCCCAGTAACTGTCAAACGTTGCGCGGAACTTCGAGATGAGCGCAGGAGTCGCCACTCCTGACAGCCGAACGTTCCACTCCAAACCTTCGAGCAGGGCGGCGCGTGACAGGTTCGATGAGCCGACATAGGCGGTATCAAAGCCGGTGTTTCGCCGGAACAGCCATGCTTTGGCGTGCAGCCGGGTTCGCCGAATGTCGTACTGAACCTTGACCTCTGCGCCGAACTGCTCAACGAGGCGTCGCAGTGCGTGAGGGTCGGTGGCGCCGATGTACGTCGTGGTCACGACTCGGAGCGGAGCCGCCCGCTCGCGGAGGCGCGTGAGCTGCTCTTCAAGCACGCGCAGTCCCTGCCATTTCACAAATGCGCAGAGGAGGTCGACCCTGTCGGAGGTATCCATCTCCGCTCGCAGTTCGTGCCCCAGCTGGGGCTCGTCGCGCGCGTTGGTGAGGAGCGCCGTTTCGCCGAGCGGAATCGATGGCCGGGCATCGGGAAAGGTCACCACGCCAGGCCCTGCCGGCCGGGCGAGACGCTCCAGCCGTCGCAACCCAGGCTCGAGCACATCATCGAAGGCACCCAGCTTTTGAAGCACCTGATTGACGATGCGCACCCGGTCTGCCTCGGTGTGAATGTCAGCAAGAATGCGCTGCGTCGCACCCGTCAAATGCTGCGCGAGGAACTCGGCCTGCTCGGACTCGGGGACGTCACCGACCTTTTGCTGCATTCCGGTCATCGCCTGGAGCTGCTGGCTCAGTCGAACGGTCAGAGCGCTTTCGTAGAGCCCGTCAAACACGGTTGTGATCCCCGCCGTTCGTCGCGTGAGTCATGTTGGTCAGCGCGGCCACGGCCGGTAGGTCGGGGTCGGCCCACTTTAGGCTTGGCAGCTCACTCACTGGCAGCCACTCGAGCCGATCGTGGTCGGTGCTCTCACGTGGTCGGGGGCCGATGAGGCGCGCGTGATAAGTCGCGAGATCGATGATGAGGTCGCCGACCCGCGTCTGTGAGCGGTCGATGAGCTCGCCGACTTCGACTTCGACGCCGAGCTCTTCGAGCAACTCGCGCTTGAGGGCGACGGCGGGATCCTCGTCGGCTTCAACCTTGCCGCCAGGGAACTCCCACCGACCTGCGGCCGCTTTGTCGGGGCCGCGTCGGCACGCGAGCACTAGCCCGTCATCAAGAATGGCGGCCGCGACGACCTCCAGCTCCACTGTCATGCTCCGAACGTATCCATGCTCTGTAAACGGATGGGGCCGCCACCCCCGAACTGGGCGAGCTCGAGTTCCTCGACGAGGTCCACGAGCCCACGCACCTCGGCCACACTCGGCGTCAACTCGAACGCGTGATAGTGCGACGCGTTCGAGAGCCGCGACCACGCGTAGTCGGCGCGCTGGGCGATGGTCGGATCATCCGCTCGGTACAGCACCTCCAATGCCGCCAAGCGCGACGCCATCGTCGCACGTGGCGCCGACACGCCCTTTGCGTCGAGCAGCGAGCCGACGGTGCGTTCAAGCGCGAGCCGCGCCAGCCAGCACGCCATGCGCAGCGAGTGGGAGCGCACCTGCGCAGCGCCGCCGAGTGCGCGGCGGGCGAGCGAGATCTCGTCGCTCACCGCACGCCGGCCCGCAGGTCGGCGACGAACTTCGTGACGACATCATGCGCGTGCCATGGGTCACCGCCGAGCGGCTCATGGGCCCCCGAACTGCAAATGCCGAGCGCCGGCTTCCGGTAGTGCGACTGCTTGTTGAGCCAGCCGTCGAGAGGGCGAACCTCGCCGTAGAGTGCCAGCGAAACCCGCTGCCCCGTCTTCTTCGCGTCGGCCCATTCGCGCTCGACCTCCGCATGCGGCCGCCCCTTGCCCAGCGCCTCGCCGAAGAACCGGTCCCGCGCCTGCGCCTCGACCGCAAAGCGGAGCAGGCCGGGCAGCACCTTCCGCATCGCGTCATCCGGAAGCTCATCGTCCTTCAAGATCGCGTATGCGTCGTTGAGGTACCGCTTCGGCGGATCGAACATGACGTCGACCCTCACCCGCGACCCGCTCTCACGCGTCACCTCGAGGATCTGCGCGTCCACGTGCCCGCGCCGCACCGCATCCGCGAACCGGTTGTCATGCGAGAACACGACAACCTGCCGCTGCTCAGCGATCTCGGCGAGCACGCGCACGAGGCCGTCGACTTTGGCTGGGTCCATCGCCTGCACGGGGTCATCGAGCACCACGAACCGGGACGGACTCTCCGGCAGGGTCGCACGCGGCAGGAAGAGCGCGAGCGCGAGGGCGTGCAACTCGCCCTGGCTGAGCACGGTGAGGCCCGCGGCATCCGCGTCGTCGACGGATGCCTCGATCAGCACGCGCCGGCTCGTGTTCGACCCGCTCAGCTTCAGGCTCGCGATCTCGACATTGCTCTCCTGGCGCAGGTGCGACCAAATCTCGCGTGCCTGCTTCGCGATCGGCGCGAGCCGCTCGTTCTTGAGCTCGCTGTCGTGATCTTTCAGCCACTTGACGGCGCGCTTGGCGCGCTTGAACTCTGGGTTCTGGGCGATCGAACGTTCCAGCACGTCGAGGTAGGCGCCGAGCTGGGTCGCGACGGTCGCCCACGCATCGTCGCGCGCGTCGATCACGCGCTTGGCGGCCGTCTTGAGTGCGTCCAGGGCTTCAACGGCGAGTGGATGCTTCGCCGCGAGGTGTTCCGCAAGTTCGATGCTTCCGTCAGGTGCGGCGGTCCAATCCGACCATGCGTCTCGGGCCAGTTCGGCGAGCTCGCCGAGCTCCGCGTCGCCCACGAGACGGGTGATCGGAGCCGGCAGCGGCGAGATGAGGGCGTTTGCGGTGGCGCGGGCCGTGCGCAGCGCCTCGCTCGCAGCGCGCAGGCCGGCGAGCGATGCCTCGGCCTCGGCGATCTCCTCGCGCGCACGGGTTGCCCATGCCTCATCGATGGTTCCGGTAGCGCAGACAGGGCAGGGCCCGTCGCCCTGATGCTCGTGCACGCGAAGCGCGGCGCCGAGCACCTCCATGCGGAGCTGGAGCGCCGAGGCGGCAGCGGTTCCTGCGTTCGCGGCGTGCTCGGTCGCGGTCCTGAGTGCGTCGCTCGCCGCGCTGACGTCGGCGGCGGTCGGCAGGGTCAGGTGACGGATGTCGCGGGCCGCGGCATCCGTCGGACTCGTGGTGCCCTCGCCGACCCCGGTGGCGAGCGCGCGGAGCGCGGCGACATCCGGAGCCTTCTTCTTGAGCAGCTCGAGAGCGGATGCCGCGCGTTCGTCGTCGAGCTGCTGTAGGGCCTGCGTGACCTCGCCCTTGCGCTTGGTCGCTTCCTTCTCGGGGGCGCCGAGCTGGCTCGCGTGAGCCTCGAGCCGTTTGACGGCGTAGGCGAGGTCTTCGAGGCCGAGCACGCTCGCGAGCTTGTCGTAGAGCTTGCTGGGTCCGGCGGTGAGGATGGCGCCGAGCTCGTCGTAGGTCAGCAGCGGGCGATAGGTGGCGAGCGGGATGTCCCAGCCCAGCGAGCTGACGCCGGCCTCGCGCTTCTCGCCCGGGCGCTGCAGGTGCGTGACGTGGTCGTCGCGCCCGGCATCGGCGGCCCACGCGACCGAGATCTTCGTCGTGCCGACGTGCTCTTGGGCGAGGGTCACTTCGATCGCAGCGGGGTCGCCGTCGTGGAGGTTGCGCCACGCATCGCCCCACTGCGTGCTGCCTTTCTCCTGCCAGCGCGCCGTCGTGCCGAGCAAGGCGAACTCGAGCGCTTCGGCGAAGCTGCTCTTGCCGGAGCCGTTGCGCCCGGCGACGACCGTGAGGCCCGGCGCGGGCCTGAGGTCGAGTTGGGCGGCGGGTCCGATCCCGCGGAAGCCCTGGACGCGGATCTGCTTGAGGAACGCACCGGCCGGCTCGGGAGCGTCGCCGGAATCTCCGCGGTGTTCTCGTGTGGGCGGCTCGAAGTTGGAGAGGTCGGCGAGGGCGGCGTCGCCCTCGAACGCGGCCAAGATGACCAGCCGCTCGTCGTCGGTTAGGGCTGCGTCGGACTCGAGACGTTCTTCGATCCAGTGGGCGAGGTCGAGCATGTGTGATACTTTCCGAGGAGCGTCAGCCCTGAAAGGGCGAGCAGAGTGTGGTCTCAGGGATTCCGAATGGGCTATCTCAGCGCGTGCTGCGCAATGCTGCCGAGCGCGCTTGACAGGTCGTTCTCGAAGGCGATGCTGAGGTCAGAGTGACCGTATCGCGCATGGCACAACTCGTGGAGGAACGTCCCGGCAAACTTGGCCCGGTCAGACAACTGATGCCGAGCGATGATGATCCGCTGTTCGGCTGGCTCCCAGACGCCGTTCGCATCCACTCCAATCTGTCCGATTCGCATGGTCTCGCTAATGAGCAATTGACGAACGACTCCGCGCCCAACGGGTGGGAGCTCGAGGAGTGACATGAGTCCGGCCGCAGTCGCCAGGACGTCCCGCTCGGCGCCCGTGAGGTTCGCCTCCGGCACGAACGAATAGCTGAAGCTATCGTTCCATTCGTTGGCGTACTGCCGAACGTTCACCATCGGCCGACCTTCGAAGTCCGACAGATTCGATAGCTTGTCGACGACCTTCTCGGGGACATGAATAATCTCATAACCGTCTGAACGAGCATGATTGAGTTGGGCGCCGCTCTGCTGGAAATCTGTGGTCGAGACGAAGATGACCTTCTCTGCTGTCTGCATTACCCGCGTAGCGTGGACTGCAACATCAGTCCAGGCGACCTCATCATGCAGGTCTCCTGATGAGAAGCCAGAGAGGTCCCGGGCGAGGGGCCCGGCTACCCGTTCGGACTTGCAGTCCAGAAGAATTCGCTTAATGCGGTCGGCATATGCCGTACGGCCCACGTTGGAGCGTTCTCGATTGAGAGCCTTTTTGAGTGCCGCGTTGAGCGCCGTGATGTTGTAGGAGAAGAGGAAGTTCTCCTCCGTGGCGACAAGCAAACCCCGCACGTAAACCCTGCCCGGTTCGCTAGCGGACCTTCCGATCACCTCACCCCCAGCGGCCTGTTCGAGTACCTCGTCGCTTCGATATGCGAGAAACATGTCCTTCGCTCGTCGAACATGGGTCTCAGTCACGCCATGAATCGCGAAGTCCGTGCCCTGCATGTCCGGGTGAGATGGTGGTGAAACAAGCGCATGCAGCGTAACGACATCATTGAAGCCCGACTTGGTGTGTTTTCCGAGGGTAATGTCGCCGTGACGTGATCGGATGAAGACTTTGATCCCGGTTCGATCAAACAGGGCCAGAGCATCCTTCAGACCCATCCCGAACTGGCCGATCACGCGATCGTCGTCCTGCTTCTCCGAAGACTCGTCCTGCGTGAGGTGGACATGGCGCAGACCGCGCCCATAATCGCGGATGTGCCACCAGCCGTTGGCGTCCTGGTTGATCGTGGGCGCCGATGTGCTGGTCAGCACTTGCTCGTCGAGGGCGTTGGCGATGATCTCCCGGAGCGCGAACTCCGGCGTCCAGTGTTCCAGTACGGTGCCTACATTGAGGTCGAAGGCGCGAGCGCTCTCCTCGGACATAATGCTCCTGTCGGGTAGAAGTGATTCGGGTCATTTCCGCGACCGGATCTTCGCTGCGGTGGAGATCGATCACGGAAGTACTTCGTTGGGCCCGTCCCGGGTCTCAGGCGAGTGCGGCTCGACGTGGGCCAAATGTGGCGGCGTGACCGATGTTAGAAGTGGGTCGTCGGGTTCGGCAGAGTAATCGGCGGATGCCCCTCGAACTGGGGCATCCGCATAAGGCGGATCACACAGTCTGGTGGCCGATCAGTCGCCTCAGCCAGCGATCGTGGAGAAGATGGCGGTGTCGTGCTCGAATGCCGTCGGCGCTATCGACACGGTCACGTCCGACGCGTCGGCGAGCGAGTAGGCCATCGTCCACGAGAAGGTCTGGCCGGGCAGCACGTTCGCGTTCCCACCGAACGGCTCAAGCGCGACGGAGTCGTTGCTGAGATCGGTGATCGACTCACCGGCGACGCCACCAGAGGTGACCTCGGGCATGGACAGCAGTTCGAGCGTGTCGGCGCTGTTGTTCGCGACCGAGAAGGTGATCGTCACGTTGTTCGGGTGCGTTGCAGCGGCGTACTGCGAGGGCGTGTACGGGGTGGGCGCGCCGACCGTGATCGCGACTCCGTCGTCGTACGTGAAGGTTCCGCCGAGCAGGGTGACGTCGGGTGCGGCGGGTGCTTCGGCTGCCGGTTCGGCGGCGGGTGCGGATGCCGCGGGCTCATCGAGCGATGTGGTTGTTCCGCCGGTCTGCGCACCCAGTGAGGGTCAGTGCGGCGAGGACGGCGAGCGCGGGGAAGGAGTTGCGGGCGTTCATGGTGTGTTCCTTTCGGGTGGGTGTGGGAGACGGAGCGGTGACTATTCGGAGGTGGCCTCGATGACGATGTCGAGGCCGCTGTCGGGGTGGTAGCCCCACGAGGCGGCGAGGTCGTCCCATTCGGCTTCCTGGCGACCGTCGAGTGCACGGGTGCTGTCGAGGCGGCTGATGACGCTGTCGGGCGTCTCGAGCTCGATCAGTACGCAGGCGATGTCCTCGATTGCCGCGCCGTCGCTCTCGCTGCCTTCGCTCTGCATGCTGAGGCTGCGACCTTCGTCGCCGACGGTGATCCACGGGTTCGACTCAACGTCGCAGGCTGCGGTAGCGCGCTCGATCACGGTGGGACCGAGCGATCCAGCGCTGGATGCGAGCGCCGGAGCGACGACGTGGATGAAGACGGTCGTGGCGATCGCTCCGACCGCGACTCCCGCGAGCGCTGTGGCCACGATCACGGTGATGAGCGTGCGGTTGCGTGCGGCGCCGGCGTCGTCAGGCGGCTCGGAGATGACGCCGGACTCGTCGCCGTGCTCGATCTCTTCGGCATCCATGACGACCTCAGAACCGCGGGAGGCGGAGCAGGTTGTCGGTCTCGCGACCGTTCGCGACGGTCGTCAGGTGGCGTCGCCCGGTCGGCGACGTGCGAGTGATGACGAGCGCGCGCTCCCCGGTCTGGTCGTGACGCGTGTACATGGTCGTGCCGGCGTCGATGACCCGGGCGATCGCCTCGGTTGAAGCGACGGTGAGCGGGCCAGAGGCGCTCCCCGAGTACTGGACGGCGGTGATGTGCTCACTGCGCAGGCCCGGGGACTCGACCCGGACTCGACGGATGAACGGCATGACAATGTGCCCCTTCGATCGGCGTGACTGTGACGCCGTCGAAGTTACGGAGAGACGCATCCAAGAGGAACGATGGCCTCGATAAGGAGGGTTATCGGCAATTCACCACAAGTGGGCGCACATTCTCGCTACCGTGAGGTTCGAGCCCAAACAACGTTCACACGCGAGGAGGAAGGAAGGTGCCGATGCCCACTGTTGCACAGACGTCCGACCTCCGAATCACGCTGTCTGACGTGGCCCGCCTCGCACATGTCCAGCGCCCTGTGGTCTCCGTCTGGCGCAAGCGTTTCGCCTCCGGACCGCACGCCTTCCCGCGCCCGATCGATTCGATCGGCGCAGCCGAGGTTTTCGACGCAACCGACATCGTCGATTGGCTGACTGAAACCGCGCACGGCAAGAACCCGGCCGCCGCAAAGGAGGTCGCCCTGTTCGCCCGCCCGGCGGACTTCGACGGCTCATACTGTGACGCGGTCACCTCGCTGCTCGCGCTGCGGGCCTCCCATGGTGCTCCACTCGCGACACTCGACGCTGCGGCCCTCGTCGACGCGGCAGATGAGGCAGACCCGGACGACGAGGCCCTCTTCGGCGAGGTCGAGACGCTCGGCTCCGACGCAGAGCGGATGGCGCGCCACGTCGATGACCTGGTCGAGGCCGGGTACGGCGTCGCTCCGGCGTTCGAGCACGTTCTTGACTCGCATCGCCGTTCGCGCCGAGACGCGGCGCGCGGTGAGCTCGCCGCCGACGCCGCATCTCTGTTCAGCGAACTCGCCATCGAGCTCGCTCTGACGAACCCGTCCGCGGATGCCACCGCCCCCGAGTTCGCGGACCCCACCGGTGTGTGTGCCGATCGCCTCGTGGAGATCGCCGACCGGCTGAGCGACATGGCGGAGCCGGTCATCCACAGCGCAGACCGGGATACTGCTGCGGCTCGCCTCCTGCGCCGCCGACTGCTGGCGCACGGAGTGCCACGGACCGCGATGGCAGTGGACGAAGCGGGCGGTTTCGAGCTGACCGGTCCGGCGGTGAACGTCGCTCAGTATCCGTCACCGGAGGCGACCAACCTTGCGCCGAGCGACATCCTCTCGTTGATCGACCAGATCGCGGTGCAGATGGATGACGCGCAGCGGGCGGTCGTGCTCGGGCCGGCGGCGGTGCTCGTCGACGGCGGCCTCGATGCCGATGCAGCGGCGGCCCGCTCGGGGCTGCTCCGCACGGGACGGGTGCGCGCGATCGTCCGGCTCCCCGCTGGGCTCCTGCCGTCGGCGCCGCGCCAGCACCTCGCGCTTTGGGTGCTCGGCCCGGCACATGAACGAGTCGCGATCGCCGAACGATGGACCATGCTCTCGGATCTGTCGGCGTTCGACCTCTCGCCCACCGTGCGCGGCGACCTGGTCGGCGATCTCGCCGCGGCCATGGGGGACCGCGACTCACTGCGCGCCCACGGATTCACGTTCACTCGCATCGTGCTGACGAGCCGGGTGCTCGCTCGCTCGGGTTCGCTGTTCGATGACGGCGCGTCTCTGAAGCACGCGCCGGAACGCGCGCGAGCGGATGCCGCGGCATCCGCTCGCCTCGATGCCCTCATGGCCGACCTCGGCGACCACACGGTCCCGGCCTCGATCCGTCGATTCACCCCGGCCAGGGAACCGGCTCGCGTGCCCGCTGCGACGCTCGGGGAACTCGCGCGAGACCGACACGTCCGCTACGTCGCCGGCGTACGCCTCGATGAAGCGGATATTGCGTATGAATCGGGCTTCGCCGTCATCGGGCCGGATGAGGTGCGCGGTTTGCGCATACCGGGTGAGCGCCGGATCGATCGACTGCAGTTCGCGGCGACATATCCGTCCGGGCGGCTCACCGAGCCGGGCGACGTCGTGTTCGTCACCGGCCCCGACACCGCCGCGTGGGTCGACGAGGAGGGATCGTCGGTGATCAGGGCGCCCGCCCGCGTGCTGCGGATCAATCGCAAGGACGACGCCGGCCTCATCCCCGACATCCTCGCCACTGACATCGCCCGCAGCGCCCCGGGCACGCCGTGGCGGACCTGGACCGCGCGTCGCGTCGCGACCGCCCACCGCGCGCCGGTGGCCGAGGCGATCGCCGACATCCGTCACACCCGCGCTGGACTGCGCGCACGCCTGGCCAAGCTCGACGAGCTCGAGCACCTCATCGTGGCGGGAACCACCGCCGGAACGCTCAGGATCACCGAACCCGAAGGAGACATGCATGCCCCCGAGGACTAAGGCCGCACCGGCGGCCCCCTCAACGATGAAGGAGCTGAAGGACACGCTCTGGAAGGCGGCCGACAAGCTGCGCGGCTCGATGGATGCGTCGCAGTACAAGGACGTGATCCTCGGGCTGGTGTTCCTCAAGTACGTCAGCGACGCGTTCGAGGAGCGGCGCGACCAGATCGCGACGGAGCTGCGAGCCGACGGCATGAACGACGAGCAGGTGGCGCAGCTCATCGACGACGTCGACGAGTACACCGGTCGTGGGGTGTTCTGGGTTCCGGATGCCGCGCGCTGGGGCTTCCTCGCCGAGAACGCGAAGGGCCTGCCCGCGATGGGCGGCGGGCCGGCGAAGTCGATAGGCCAGCTCATCGACGAGGCGATGGACGCGATCATGACGGCGAACCCGTCGCTCGCTGCGACGCTGCCGCGCATCTTCAACCGAGACAATGTCGACCAGCGCCGGCTCGGCGAGCTTATGGACCTGCTCAACTCGGCGCGATTCACCGGAGACCGGGCGAAGCGCGCCCGTGACCTGCTGGGCGAGGTGTACGAGTACTTCCTCGAGAAGTTCGCCGCGGCCGAGGGCAAGCGGGGCGGCGAGTTCTACACGCCCGCCGGTGTCGTCCGGGTGCTGGTCGAGATGCTCGAGCCGACGAGCGGACGCGTCTACGACCCCTGTTGCGGCTCGGGCGGCATGTTCGTGCAGGCCGAGAAGTTCCTCGAGGCGCACGACCGCGAGGGCAGCGACATCTCGGTGTACGGGCAGGAGCTCAATGAGCGCACCTGGCGGATGGCGAAGATGAACCTCGCCATCCACGGCCTCAACGCCAACCTCGGCCCGCGCTGGAACGACACGTTCGCGCGCGACCTGCACCCCGACCTGCAGGCCGACTACGTGATGGCGAACCCGCCGTTCAACATCAAGGACTGGGCTCGCAACGAGCAGGACCCGCGCTGGCGCTACGGCGTCCCGCCCACCGGCAACGCGAACTACGCGTGGATCCAGCACATCCTCTCCAAGCTTGCGCCCGGCGGTCAGGCCGGCGTGGTGATGGCGAACGGATCGATGTCGTCGAACTCCGGCGGAGAGGGCCAGATCCGCGCGCAGATCGTCGAGGCCGACCTCGTCTCGTGCATGGTTGCGTTACCGACGCAGCTGTTCCGCTCGACCGGAATCCCGGTGTGCGTGTGGTTCCTCGCGAAGGACAAGACCGCCGGCCCCGGCGGCTCGATAGACCGCACCGGCCAGGTGCTCTTCATCGACGCCCGCGACCTCGGCCACATGGTCGACCGCGCGGAGCGTGTGCTCAGCGACGACGCCATCGCGAAGATCGCGAACACGTTCCACGCTTGGCGTGGCACGAAGTCGGCGACGGATGACGCGCTGCCGGCGTATGACGATGAAGCTGGGTTCTGCTACTCAGCGACGCTTGACGAGGTCAAGGCGGCTGGCTATGCCCTGACCCCAGGCCGATACGTGGGGGCATCCGAGGCCGTCGATGATGGAGAACCGATCTCCGAGAAAATTGCGCGCCTGCAAGAGATGCTGCTCTCACAGTTTGCCGAGTCGGAACGACTTGCCGCTGCGGTCAAGGAGCAGCTGGGCAGGGTCGATGTCTGAGTCGGAGTATCCCCGCGTTCCGCTTGCGGACGTCTTGGAGTTCCGCGAGGGCCCCGGCATCCTCGCCAAGGACTTCCATCAGGCCGGCGTTCCGCTGATTCGACTTGCAGGGCTGAAGTCGAGCACATCGCTCCTGACCGGCTGCAACTTCCTAGACCCAGCACTCGTCGACTTGAAGTGGTCTCAGTTCAAGCTGAGAGAGGGAGACACGCTCCTCAGCACCTCAGCGTCGCTGGGTGAGGTCGCCCGCGTCGATGCCGAAGGGGTCGGCGCAGTTCCCTATACCGGGATCATTTCGTTTCGACCACGAGATTCGCGGATTCTTGGAGAATTCGTGCCGCTAGCGCTGACTGAGGCGGGCTTCAAGGCACAGATCGAAGCCATGGGAGTCGGAAGTGTCATGAAGCACTTCGGGCCCAGCCATCTGCGGCAGATGACCGTTGCCCTTCCTTCGCCGTCGGTACAGCGCGCAATTTCAGAAGTGATTGCCGCTCTCGACAAGAAGGCCGCCGTCAACCGCAAGCTCGCCACAACAGCGCGTGAACTCGCAATTGCGATGACGCCCGTAACGGGTGACCGCGTATCAGTGCTCGAGCTCGCGATGCTTCGGAAGGCGCAGATCGATCCGGGAACGTTAGGAGACGAGGCCGTAGATCACTACAGCCTTCCGGCGTTTGACGCCGGCAACGGCCCAGAACTCATCGAGGCGCGCCACATCAAGAGCAGTAAGTTCATCGTGTCGGAGCGATCCGTGTTGATCTCCAAGCTAAATCCCCGGTTTCCTCGCGTGTGGGACCTCGCACGGTTGAATGGGCGACGAGCGCTGGCATCGACGGAGTTTCTCGTGCTTGAACCGCGTGAGGTGTCAACTTCCGTCCTTTGGAGCGTCCTTGCTCAGCCGTCGTTCGGTCGAGATCTCGAGTCGAAGGTTGCTGGAACGTCTGGCAGCCACCAGCGCGTGAAACCGGCCGAGATTCTCGAGGCCCGTGTCCGTGACCCCCGCGCATGGTCAGCGCACACGCGGTCCGTTATCGAGTCGCTTGCGTCCACCGCGATGGCCGCAGACGCGGAGAATCGCACGCTCGCAGCAACTCGTGACCTGCTCTTGCCGCTCCTTATGGCTGGGCAGCTGCGCGTGCTCCACGCGGAGCAAAGCGTCGAGGATCTGGTCTAGGTGACTGTTCGCCAACGAGTCCGACTGGGCGACACCATGACGGGTGTGATCATCGATCATGATCCCGATACGCCATGGATCGCCGGAGCACTCACCATCGATGCAAGTGGAATCCGACTTGAACTGCCCTTCGTGCAGGACCCTGATGTGGCGCAGTTCAGCGCAGTCCGCAAGTGGTTCCAGACCCAGACGGGCCCCGCAACGCTCACCGTGGCGATGGCCGGACGCGAGATCACTCTGTTCGGCTGCCGCTACGGCTCACCAACGATCGTTGTCGGCAGA
The DNA here is from genome assembly GCF_056156205.1 of Agromyces sp. NSFZ. Taxonomy (NCBI): domain Bacteria; kingdom Bacillati; phylum Actinomycetota; class Actinomycetes; order Micrococcales; family Microbacteriaceae; genus Agromyces; species Agromyces sp. NSFZ. The sequence goes on along the minus strand of NZ_CM149585.1, from coordinate 3,586,552 downwards.
GCGGTCACCTCTGGGGTCGTGCACGCCGAGTCAGCGGTGGTTTCTGGAGTTGCGCGGGCCAAGGAGAACCTCTTGGTCCAATCGCTGGAATCGAGAATGGACGGGCTGCAGGCGTGGACCAGGCTTCGCTCGACGAAGACATCCATCGCCCGCGGTGCGTCACCCAGGAATGGCCCGCGCATGACCATCGAAGTCGAGGTCAATCCGGGGTTCCAATGGACGGCCGGCGACGCGACATTGAGCGTGTCGACTTCGTGGCTGTTGCCGAGTGCCCGGCCGACGCTGACGCTCCATGACGACTCGGTGCTTCGAAGCTCATTCCCAGAGCCGCGATCAGTCGAAGCGCATCTCGCCGAACACCGCAAGGTGCAGCACCTGATCGCAATCCTCTACGGCCGGGAAGCGTGGTTTCGTGGCCATGAGGCGCAAGATCGCATCTTCGAGCGGGCCGCGCTCGTGCCGAGTGAGGAACCCGGCCCGGAGGTCGAACTCTTCGATCGCCGCACGCTCCGGGAGGAAGCCTCGGCACCACCCGAGGAGCACGCCTACTCCTTCCCGCTCGCCGATTTCACGGACATTGGCGTCGAAGGCCTGACTGACTGGACCGTCAAGTACACGGAGCGTTCCCGGATCATTGCCCCGATTGCCGGGGTCATTCAGCGGAAGCTCAACGCCGACGACACCCTCGTCAACGCGGCCGTGGCCCTCGAGGCCGCCGGTCGCCTGATCGGAAGCGTTGCCGGTGAGGAAGTCACCAAGCGCTCGGGGGCGGGTCCAAGCTTCACAACTCACGTTTATCGATCGATCTCAGCCTCTGGATTCCCGTGGTCGAACATCGCCGAGTCGCAGCACGGGCTCGCCTCAGCGGTATCGAAGATCTACCGAGCGCTCAAGCACCCAGAGCACGATGCGCCCACGCCTTGGCATGCGTACCTTGCGGGGATCACTGCGCTGACGATCGGACGGCTCTTCCTTGTCAGCTTGATCGTCTCCGAAGCGGCCGCCGCGCCGCTCAAGAACCCGGGAATCCAAGGGGTGCTCGATGTCTTTGAGCAGAACGGCGCTCGAGTGGACGAGCGCGGTGAGTTCGTCGGCGGTTCATGATCTCGGCGACCTACCGGTCCGATCCGCATAAGGGCCGGCGACGGCTGCAGCGACCAGGTACGACCCACCTGATGCGGGCCAACGCCGTCTCCACCCCGTTTGGGGGTAAGCGCCGAGAAAGTATCGCGGCCCCAGCATTCGGCTGCTCGCATACAGTAGGCCCGGACGCCGAGGCCAAGCCCCCAATCCTTGCCACGTAGTCCCGACCCGACAGGAGCCCGACGATGACCGACGAGATCCAGCTGATCAGTGACGGCGACGGTGTCGCCGTCATCGGCGAACCGAAGGTGGTCGAGCGCTTCCTCGCCTCCGAGGGACTGCCATCGCGAGAAATCGGGCTGGCGCGGCTCAGCCCGGCAGTCGGCAATGCGGCCGCTGCCACCCAGGCCGGCGCAGAGATCGCGGCGAACGCGGGACGTTGGGTGAAGCTGACCGAGAAATCCGCGAAGGCACTCAAGGCCGGCGAGCTGATGAAGGGCTCCTCATCTGGCGTCGGCCGCGCAGTGCTCACGAAGAACGGCAAGATCACCGGCATCCTTGAGATCGTCAAGGGACCCGGCGCACTGCTGACGAATCCGGCGATCCTCACCGGCGCCGCCGGGATCATGGCTCAGCTCGCAATGCAGCAGGCGATGGACGAGATCACCGACTACCTCGCCAGGATCGACGAGAAGCTCGACGACGTGCTTCGTGCGCAGAAGGACGCGGTACTCGCCGACATGATCGGTGTCGATCTCGCCATCGAGGAGGCCCTCACGATCCGCGAACAGGTCGGGCGGGTCTCCGAGGTGACCTGGTCGAAGGTCCAAGCGACGTCCATGACGATCGCTCGCACCCAAGCGTACGCGCTGCGTGCACTCGACGCGATCGCCGAGAAGCTCGAGAAGACGTCCAAGGTCGACGATCTGGCCGAGGCGATCGCTGCAGCCGAGCCGTCCGTGCGGGAGTGGCTCGCCGTCCTCGCGCAGTGCTTCCGGCTGCAGGACGGACTCGGCATCCTCGAGCTGGATCGAGTGCTGGATGCCGCTCCCGACGAGCTGGACCGGCATCGGATCGCCCTCAAGACCGCTCGCCAGAACCGGTTGACCGTCATCGCGACCACCACGCGGCAGCTGCTGGCACGCATGGATGCCGCCACGGCCACCGCCAACACGAGCAACCAGGTGCTCCTCAACCCGTTCAACTCACGCAAGGTCGTGACGACGGGCAACCAGATCGCGATCGGCGTCCTCGACTTCCAGGGCCGGCTCGGGATCGAGAGCGAGCGCGAGACGGTCGAAGCCAAAGGTTGGAAGTCCGCGATCGTTGACGTGCGCGACAAGGCCGTTGAGACCGGGGCCGAAGGTGTCGGCGTCATCGGCCGCTTCGGCAGCGAGGGCATCGTCAAGGCCCGTTCGCTCTCGGACAAGGTGGCCTTGAAGGTTGCTGAGGGAGCCCTGCGGCGACGCGGCGACAGCGAACAGCGCGAGAAATCATGATCACGCGCATCGTGCTGGTCGTGGTCGGCGCGATTCTTGCCCTCGTCGGGCTCGGCGCCGCAAACGTGATGGGGTTCAACCCGTTGCAGCTGCGTCACACGGATCGGAGCCAACCCGCCCTCCTGAAGTCGATCCAAGAGATCAGCCAGTATCACGCCGCCGTCGGCAACTTCGAGATCGTGGTCGACGTCGAGGATGACGTCGAATGGCTGCCCGACGCCATCGCCGGACGTCGCACCATCTTCGTCGCGGCTGGCACTGTCAATGCCTACGTCGACCTCTCCGGTCTCTCCGGCGACGACCTCACGCTATCCGAAGACGAGAAGTCCGTGACCGTTCGGCTGCCCGAGCCGCAGTTGGCTGAGCCCAACCTAGACAGCGACCGCTCGTACGTATTCACGCAGGAACGTGGCGTGCTGGCGCGAATCGCCGACGCAGTCGATGTGCCTCAACAGTCGCAGTTCTACTCGCTCGCTGAGACGAAGCTTGCTGACGCAGCCGAGGAATCGGAACTCCGAGATCGTGCGGCCGAGAACACCCGGACCATGCTCACCGGCATGTTCGGCTCGCTCGGAATCCAGGCCACCTTCGAGTGATGAACGGGGTTATCAGCGTGTACCCGTCGCCCTGCGACATCCGCTCATACGCTGGCGTCACATCGCCGACAGGGGGAACGCACACGTGACCGGAATCTCAGAAGCCGAGTGGGAGCAGCTCGCACTCGACACGCTCGCCGAGCCTCTGCTCTGGCGGCCCGCCGCTGGGGAGGCCATCGCGCCCGGCACCGACGAGCGCGAGTCGTGGGGCGAGCTGCTGATCCGGCCGCGCCTGCTCGCCGCGATGCAGCGGCTCAACCCCGCCGTTCCTGCGACGTACCTCCAGCAGGCGCTCGCCGAGATCATCGCGCCGAAGTCGCAGGACCCGATCGCGGAGAACCACCGCATCCACGACATCCTCGTCGGCGGTTACCGTCTGAGCTACCTGGACGCCGACGGCACCGAGCACAACCCGACCATCCGGCTCGTCAGCCACGACCCCGACGAGAACGACTGGCTCGCCGTCAACCAGGTCACCATCCGTCAGGGCGACCGCACCCGGCGCTTCGACCTCGTGCTCTACCTCAACGGCATGCCCGTGAGCATCATCGAGCTGAAGAAGGCCGGCACCGACCGAGCGGATGCCACGTCGGCGCACGCGCAGCTCGTTACCTACCTGCGCGAGTTCCCGATGGCGTTCCGTTTCTGCATCTTCGTGCTCGCGAGCGACGGGCTCGAGGCACTGTATGGCACGCCGTTCACGCCGCTCAACCACTTCTCGCCGTGGAACGTGGACGACGACGGTACCCCCGTTGAGGCGAACCGGCAGGTCGACGGTGAGACGATCCCCGCGCTCGAGGACGCGCTGAACGGCCTCTACAACCAGGAGCGCTTCCTGCAGCTCATGCGCGACTACACCGCGTTCGACGAAGGCGACGGCGGGCTGGTCAAGCGGATCGCGAAGCCGCACCAGTACTTCGCCGTGTCGAAGGCGGTCGGTGCCACACGGCAGGCCGTGGCATCCAACGGCAAGGCCGGTGTCGTCTGGCACACACAGGGCTCCGGCAAGTCCATGGAGATGGAGCTTTACACCGCCCTTGTGATGCGCGAGCCGGCGCTGAAGAACCCCACGGTGGTCGTCATCACCGACCGCAATGAGCTCGATGGACAGCTCTTCGCCGGCTTCGACCGCAGCCTGCTGCTGCCCGAGAAGCCGAAGCAGATCCGTCTTCGCCGCGAACTGCGCGACGAGCTGTCGAACCGCACGACCGGCGGCATCTACTTCACGACGCTGCAGAAGTTCGGGCTCAGCCAAGCCGAGAAGCAGGCTGGTGTCGAACATCCGCTGCTCTCGAACCGGCGCAACATCATCGTGGTCGTCGACGAAGCCCACCGAAGCCACTACGACGACCTCGACGGATACGCCCGCCACCTGCGCGACGCCCTGCCGAACGCGACGCTCATCGCGTTCACCGGCACGCCGATCTCGTTTGACGAACGCAACACCCAGGAGGTGTTCGGCGAGTACATCGACATCTACGACCTCAGCCGGGCCGTGGCGGATGGCGCGACTGTGCCGGTCTACTTCGAGCCGCGCCTCATCAAGGTGCGGCGGGCCGACGAGCTCAGCGAGGAGGAGATCGACCTCGCGGCTGACGAGGCGACGGTCGGGCTCTCTGACGTGGAGCGGGCTCGGCTCGAGGCATCCGTCGCCGTCGTCAACGCCGTCTATGGTGCGCCGGAGCGGCTCGAGGCGCTTGCCGCCGACCTCGTCAAGCACTGGGAGGAACGTCGCAAGCGCATGCGGCCGTTCATCGGCGGACCGGGCAAGGCGCTGATCGTCGGCGGCACGCGCGAGATCTGCGCGCGGCTCTACGAGCAGATCATCGCCATTCGCCCCGACTGGCACAGCGACGACCTCACCGGCGGTCGCATCAAGGTCGTGTACTCGGGCGTGCCGAGCGACCCGTCGCCGATCGTCGAGCACGTCCGACGCGACAGCGAGAACGCCGCCATCAAGGAGCGCCTGCGCGACATCGACGACGAACTCGAACTCGTGATCGTCAAGGACATGATGCTCACCGGTTTCGACGCGCCGCCGCTGCACACGCTCTACCTCGACCGCCCGCTCAAGGGCGCGCTGCTGATGCAGACGCTCGCCCGCGTGAACCGGACGTTCCGCGGCAAGGAGGACGGCCTGCTCGTCGGGTACGCGCCGATCGCCGAGAACCTGAGTGCCGCGCTCGCCGAGTACACCGTTACCGACCAGAAGACCAAGCCTGTCGGTCGCGACATCGATGAGGCGGTGTCGCTTGCCGTGCAGCTCGTAGAGCGGGTGCGCGGGCTGGCCGCTGGTTCGAACTGGCGAGCGCGGCTCGCCGAGGGAGGGCCGAAGGCCTATCTCAACGCAGTGAGCGGCACCGTGGCGTACCTGCGCGATCTGCAGAATCCGCTCAACGATCCAAAGCTCGAGGGTGAGACCCTCGCCGCGCAGTACCGCCGGTTCTCCGGGCAGCTCGCGCGTGCTTGGGCTCTCGCATCCGGGCAGAAGACGATGCTGGAGTACCGCGAGGAGATCGGCTTCTACGAAGAGGTCCGCATCTGGATGGCGAAGTACGACGCCGCCGAGCGCAAGGCGTCCGGCCAGCCCATCCCCGAGGACATCCAGCGCCTACTCGGCAGCCTCATCGCCCAGGCGACGGATGCCGGCGACGTCGTCGACATCTACGAGGCGGCGGGGATACCGCGACCGTCGCTCTCGGAACTCACGCCCGAGTTCGCCCGCCGCGCCCAGAACGCGAGCCACCCGCAACTCGCGATCGAGGCGCTGCGCGACCTCCTCATGGAGGAGTCCACGGCCGTCTCGCGCGGGAACCTCGTGCGCGAGCGGGCGTTCTCGGCGCGGATCGCCGAGCTCATGAACAAGTACACCAATCAGCAACTGACCTCGGCCGAGGTGATCGCCGAACTCGTCGAGCTCGCTCGGGAGGTCGCGGCCGAGGGCAACCGTGGGCAGCATTTCTCGCCGCCGCTGAACGACGACGAGCTGGCGTTCTACGACGCGGTTGCGCAGAACGAGTCGGCGGTCGAGATCCAAGGCGAGGGTGTGCTCGCTGAGATCGCTCGCGAGCTGGTCGCGATCATGCGCCGGGATGTCCGGACGGACTGGACGGTTCGTGCCGACGTGAAGGCCAAGCTGCGGTCGTCGATCAAGCGGCTGCTCGTACTCAAGGGATATCCGCCGGACAAGCAGCCCGAGGCGATCAAGCTCGTCATGGAGCAGATGGAGTCGATGGCACCGCGGTACTCGGAGAAGGGGCAGGGAGGCGCAGCATGACAGAACCGAAGAGTCAGAAGGGTCTCGTGTTTGAGGGGTGGGACCCCGTCGAGGAGATCTGGGCAGTTGCCGAGCGTCTTGAGGAGCTGCTGGGTCAACTCCCCTCCGTCGGCATGATCGACAGTCAGCTCATCGCGATGCGCGAGCGCATCGCGGAAGACACTGAGCGTGATGGACACGACCCGCGGGTGCTCACCGACGATGACGCTGAGCTACGCGATCGGCTGCTCGATCTCCGCCTGTTGGTCGACGTGCCGGACGACCTCTCGGTTCTCGGCGGTGTGGAGATCGAACGTCGCATCAACGCCATTCACGTCATTCAGGTGCTCGAGGCACGGAGGCGAGGACAGTGGGTTCCAGACGACCACGAGTAGCGGCGCTTTCTCATACCCATGCCGCCCGGATCGACGAAGCCGGGTCGCGCGTCTGAGCGATGACGGCTGTTGTCGGTACGGTTCGATTCAGAGGTGAGGAGTGTCATGACGGTATGGGTCATCCGCGCGGGTCGACACGGCGAGCGCGAGCAGTGGTGCCTTGAGAATGGCATCGCGGGTGGCGGCTGGGACGAGGTCGGCGACCTCGCTTCGGTTTCCGGGCGCGACGATGTTCGCGGGCTGCTTGAGGCCGCCATGCCGAATGCCACTTCTGGCCTCGTTTCGAATCACGCAGGCCAGCTCTGGGCGCTCCGCAACATCGAGCCGGGGGATCTCATCATCCTTCCCCTCAAGTCGAAGAAGGCCATCGCAATCGGCGTCTGCACGAAGGGCTACCAGTACCGAGCGGATGCGCCGCTGAAGCATACGATCTCGGTCGACTGGAGGCGAGACGACGTCCCGCGTTCAGCGATCAAGGACGACCTGCTCTTCACGCTCGGGGCGATCATGACCATCTTCCGAGCGAGTCGAAACAACGCGACTGAGCGATTCAAGGCCGTGTTGGAGACGGGTATTGACCCGGGTTCGACCGGGGTCCGACCAGCGCCGGCGCCACAACCGTCACCTCAAGACGACAATGTCGATCTCACCGACCCGGTGGTTGCGCCGACGCTCGAGACCATACGCGATCGCGTTCGCTCATTCGTCTCCGAGAACTTCAAGGGCCATCGATTCACGGAGCTGGTGGCTGAGGTCCTGCGCGCACGAGGCTTCGTGTGCGAGGTATCGCCGCCCGGTCCGGACCAGGGTGTTGACATCCTTGCCGGATCCGGGGCTCTTGGCCTCGACAGTCCGACGCTCATCGTCGAGGTGAAGTCCGAGGGTGGGCAGGTCTCGGCACCCGTTGTCCGTGGCCTGCATGGCGCCATCTCATCGCACGCCTCCGATCAGGGGTTGCTGGTCGCGTGGGGTGGAATCACCAAGGACGCCCGACGTGAGATGCGGACCGATCGGTTCAAGATTCGGGTCTGGGATGCCGAAGAGTTCCTCGACCAGTTCTTCGCCGTCTACGACGAGCTGCCCGAGGAGACTCGTCGTCTGGTGCCGCTGAAGCAGGCATGGGTACTTGACGAGGAGGCAGGATGACTGACGTCGTCACCCCCGCAGACCTGGCTCGCGAGCTCGGGGTCACGCAGAAGCGGATTCGTGCGTTTCTCAGGTCAGGCTGGGGAACGCTCGACAGCTGGCCGACGCGATGGCAGCTCACCGACCAGCAGGTGTCGGCTGTAAGGAAAGAATTCCGCGCCGAGGCAGCGAAGCGGCCGCTTGCCGAAGTCGAAGTCCCCGATCTCCTCAGCCAGTACGCGGAGATCCTGGCTGAACTTCGCGTCCGAGGTGTCTGCCGAACGGGGAATGCTCCGCTCGGCGACTACGCCGAGTACCTCGCGCAGTCGGTCTATGGCGGAGAGCTGGCTGCGAACTCGGCGAAGTCCTATGATTTGATCGACTCGCCTGGGCGAAGGGTGCAGGTCAAGGCAAGGACGATTTCCGCGGGAACGAGTCCGAGCGCCGTGTTCTCGGTGTTCCGGACCTTCGATTTCGACATCGCGTTGCTACTCGTGTTTGATCAGGCAACGTATGAACTCCTGTGGGCAGCGGAACTCGGACCCGAGTCGATCCAAGCGAACGCACGGTGGTCTTCGCATGTAAACGGCCACCTCCTCGGCATTCGGCAGGCGCGAGAGCTTGGAGTCGACGTGACTGCTCGATTTGACGGGCTAGGCAATACGGGGTGACCGGAATCAATTCCCTGCTACTCGTCCAAACAGCGGGTGGGCGATCTTGAGTCGCTTGATTGGTCTCGACTCCAATGTCTGGCGCTATCTCGTTGATTCGAATCGGGTCGAAGACCTGTACCGAGCGAGCCGAAAGTCGGATGTCACGATCGTGGCCATTCCAGCGGTACTGTACGAGGCCATACGGGGAAGCCATCCCGGATCCGAGATGAGAGAATTCGGGCGATCCGTCGTCGAGCATGGCATCGCAATATGCCTGAGGCATATCTAGAGGCTGAGGATGTCAGGGTAGCCATCGCCCGCCATCGCCCTCAGTGGCTCGTAGATAACCCTGATCTGCGGTGGTGGCACCATCTCCGGGCCGATTGGGCGGAAGGCACTTGGCGGCGAGCCCGGTCTGACGCGTCCGCGTTCGCCGCGCTGCTGGGATCCGCGGACGCGAATCGGCTCGAAGCGGCTCGTAGCGAGGCGACGAGGCTCAGAGAGTTTGTTCGGTCATCGCAGACCACGCTGGAGTCCTTTCAACCGGACCGGCTCGTATCGATCGTTGAGGCAAAGGAACCTGGCCTCGAACGCACAACCTGGGAGGCATGGCGGACGGACGCCGTCAATATCTGGGCAGATGTGCTTCTCGGCCCAGCCGACAGGGCTCTTGCCGAGTGGCTTACTCCGTGGCTCGTACCTCGCATTCCCCAAAGATCGCGCGAAGATTGGCTCCGCTTCTGGACCAAGAGTCACCGCCGCGGAGGTCCCTCGCGAATGGATGCGAACGATGATGGCTTGGGCCTCTGCCACGCGGAAGCAGTCGGACGGAACCCCGGTCGACTGGCAAATCTCGACATACCTATTCGATCTCGACGAGTTCGTAACGGGAGACAAAGTCTTTGTGGATGTGTTGAACAAGCTGAAGCCATTCGCCCCAGCCGTCTACGCCAGACCACGTCTCGTCCCCGGCGGCTCCGCGGCTGTTGATGAACTGCTCAGCGTCATCGGCTGACATCCGCCTCCGGGCTGATGGCGCCAAGCAAAGCATTTGGGCAGCCGTCGCCTCCGTGCCACACCGCGATGCATCCGCCGACACAAGAGGAATGGGCCACATGAGCGACCGATCAGCGTGAGCGAGCAGATGTCCTCGGTCGCTGCGCCGAAGGCGACCGCCTTGCCCGACGACTTCCAGGAGCGGGTCTTCAAGGCGATCGCGGTTCAGCGACCTGCGGTGACCGCGTACATCAAGGAGGTCCGACGGAAGAAGCACTCCGCGACCCCGGCCGACGTGATGAAGACGATCGAAGCGCAGTACGTGGCGACCACCACGGCTGCGAGCATCGCCGTCGGGGCATCCGCCGCCATCCCTGCCGTGGGTGTTCCCGTCGCGATCGGGCTCGGTGTCGCCGACCTGCTCTTCTTCTACGAGACGACGGCGCTGTTCGCGCTCTGCATGGCCGAACTGCGGGGCATCCCGATCGAGGACCCGGAGCGTGCCAAGGTCATCGTCCTCGGCGCGCTGCTCGGCGAGAAGCGGAAGAGCAACATCTCCGCACTGATACTGGGGGCCCTGCCGGCGGGCGCAGGCGTCGCGGGAGCCCGCGCGGTTGCCGGCACGGCACTCTCGAGCGCAACTCCGAAATGGGGACAACTGCTCGCCGAGCAACTGCCCGAGTCGGCGCTCGTGCCGATCTCCATCGTCCTGGCGCGGCAGGCGATCGCCCAAGGCGCCGTGATGGGAACCGTCAAGATCAGTTCGAAGGCCATCCCGGTCATCGGCGCGGCCGCGGGCGGGTTCACCAGCTTCTACTTCGGGAGCGGCGTGGTGAAGTCCTGCCGTGCCGGATTCGACGAACCGGTCGAGACGTGGCCCACGTGGCTCGAGCTCACCGACAGCGACGGTGACGGAGTGCCCGACCCGCCGAGGGCGGTCCTCGCGATGCGTTCCGCCTCGGCGTCTGCCAAGGATTCGGTGAAGGCGTCTGGGGGCGGGTGGTGGACGCGACTGAGGCGTTCCGAAGCGTCGACCTCGATGGTGACGGCGTCCCAGACGAGCCGAAGGCGCTCACCGCTGCGAAGGGCGCCGCGACGGCGGTCGGAGGTGCCGTCGGTGGGGGAGCGAAGGCGGTCGGCAATGTCGCTGCGAGTGCGGCCGGGGCGGTGACCGGGATCTTCACGCGCGGCAGGAAGTCGGCCGACGACGGGGTGGTTGCTGAGGGCGACGAGGCCGACCGAGTCGTCTGAGGAGCGGGTGCGTCGGGACGTCCGCATCTGGACGTGATGCGATGCGCTGGACCTGATGCGATGCGCTGAGGGCGATCGCGTACGTGATCCAGGCGCGGGAGTAGTGCACTGATCACCGGCGACGCCGCCAGCCATCTCGCTCAGCGCCTCGCCGGGACGCGCACGCGCTTGCGATCGCGGACGATCGGAGTAACGTCGGTGGTGTCAGACATACTCGAACAGGGGATGAACCCCTGAGGGTCGCGAGGTCGGCTCGGAAGCACCGGATCGGTGTTGAACACATGCTCGCGGCGCTGAGGAATGAAGTCGCTCGCGCGGAGGTCGGCGATGCCGTACGGGTCATCGGCACCGACGACCGGGGCGTGGACCTCGAGCTTGTGCTGGTTCCCGACGACCGCCGAAACGGCTGGACGATCATCCACGCGATGCCGACGAGTTACAGGAGGAACCGATGACCACCAGAGAGCGTCGTCGCTTCGAGTTGCCGGCGAGCCCGGAGGTGGAGTTCGTCGAGACCGAAGATGTGACGTACCACGGCGCGCCCCTCACCGACGAGCGCGTACAGCAGATCGTCGAAGACGTGCGACGCGCGAACCTCGTCCCGGGCGGGAAGTCGTTGAATCAGGACGGATCGCACGCCCGTCGACTCTCGCTGCGCGTGCAGGATGAGTTGTACGAGACGCTTGAGAATGCCGCCGACGAGGCGCACGTCAGCGTGTCCAAGCTCACCCGGGCAGTGCTCGAGGAATGGGCGGAGCGGCGCCGAGCGAAGTCGGGCTGACCGAACGCGCTCGACCTCGTCGAGTAGCGGGTCGACTCGAAGGGCGTGATAACGCGGGTCGTCCGGCCAGCCGGGCGCCCGGAGTACGCCGCGGCCGGAGCCCGGGGAGCGCGCGACCGGTGAACGCGGCGGCAGGCTCCGAGGCGCCGCCACCCCTGCACTGGGGGTGCACCGAGCCCGGGAATGACGTTCCCTCGCTTGTGGCGCACCCCTGCCAGGAGGACGATTCGAGCAAGATCAACGTCGATCGAGGAGGCCGTCGTGCTGCCTGCACATTCCCGAGTCGCGCCCTTCACCGTTCCGATCGCCATCGCCGGGTTGGCGGTCGGCCTGTTGAGCGCCGTCACCGCGCCGCCGATCGCGGCGCGCGCCGATTCCGTCATCGTCGTCGACTCGACGTCGCAGGGGCTCGGCGCAGCAGGATGCACGTTGCCCGAGGCGATCCTCGCGGCGAATCATGATGCGACCGTAGTGCCCGACCCGGTCGGCAACGGCACCACCATCGACACCGGGTGCGCGGCCGGCAGCGGCGTCGACGTGATCGAACTCGGCGGCGCGACGTACGCGTTCGGCTCGATCATCGACGAGGACGACAACCACGTCGGCCTCACGGCGACCCCGGTGGTCACGAGCCATCTCATTATCGAGGGTCGAGGCGCGGTCATCCTGCGCACCGGCTCGACGCTCATGCGCGCCTTCGCGGTGCAGAGCGGCGGACTGCTCGACCTGCGCGAGGTGCACGTGAAGGACTTCGCGGCCCGGGGCGGCAACGGCGGCAACGGCGGTGGCGGCGGTGGACTCGGCGCCGGCGGTGCGATCTACGTGCACGCGGGCTCGCTCATCGTGCAATGGAGCACGTTCGAGGCCAACTCGGCGACCGGCGGCGACGGCGGCGACCGCACGGGCATCGGCGGCCCCGGCGGTGGCGGTGGCGGCGGCCTCGGCGGACACGGCACCGGTGGCGGCGGTGGCGGCGGTGGCGGTGGCGGGTCACGCGGCAACGGCGGCCACGGCTTCTTCGCGGCTGAAGGCGGCGGCGGTGGCGGCACCGTCTACGCGGGCAGTGCGTTCTCTGACGGCGGCTACCGATGCGGCGGCGACGCTACGACCCTCGACTCGATCGTCGGGGCGAACGGCGACGACGCAGGGTGCGACGGCGGCGGCGGAGGCGGTGGCGCCGACCTCACGTTCACGAGCGGCGACGGCGGGTACGGCGGCTACGGCGGTGGGGGCGGTGGCGGCGCTTCCGACGACGGCGACGGCGGCCACGGCGGGTTCGGCGGTGGTGGCGGCGGCACGACGGTCGACATCATCGACGGATGCGGCTACTGCGGCGGCACCGGCGGAGACGCGGGCTTCGGCGGCGGTGGCGGCGCGGGCCCCGGCGGCTTCGTCTTCGGCGACCCGGGGTCGGGCGGCACGTTCGGCGGCGACGCGAGCGAGCTCGTCGGCGGCGGGGGTGCGGGCCTCGGCGGCGCGATCTTCGGCCACAGCGCGACGATCACCGTGAGCAACAGCACCTTCACGCGCAACTGGGCGGTGCGGGGCGTCGCCGGCAGCAGCAGCTTCACGGGCGGCGGTGTCGCAGAGAACGGGTCGGATGCCGGTGGCGCGATCTTCACCGTCGGCGGCGCGCTCACGGTCACCAACTCCACGATCGCCGGCAACGAGTCCACCGGTGCCGGCGCGGGCCTCGTGGTCTACAAGCCGACCACCGGCGAGGCGACCTCGCTCGTGCTGCGCAACACCATCGTCGCGGTCAACACCGGACGCGACGAGTGCTACGTGCTCGGCGGCGTCGCGACATCCGGCACTGACAACCTCGTCACCCCGCACGACACCGACAGCGCCACGCCGTGCCCGACCGTCACGCAGACGGGCGACCCGCAACTCGGCGTGCTCGCGCTCAACGAGCCGGGTCGCACGCCGACCATGGCCCTCGCGGCCGGAAGTCCCGCGATCGACACGGGCAACCTCGCCTTCGCGCCGCTCGACGACCAACGGGGCGTCGCCCGACCGCAGGGCCACGGAGCCGACATCGGCGCGTACGAGTACGTCGCGCCCGCCGACACGACGGCGCCCACGGCGTCGCCGACGCAGGCGCCCGCGGCGAACGGGGCCGGTTGGAACACCGCCGACGTCACCGTCACGTGGAACTGGGCCGACGAGACCGGCGGCTCGGGCATCGACCCGACGAACTGCACGACGAGCTCGACCTCGAGCGGCGAGGGCGCGGCGCTCGCGCTCTCGGCGACGTGCGCCGACCTCGCGGGCAACGTCGGGTCGGCGAACGCCGCGGTGAAGGTCGACGCCACCGCACCCACGGTGACGTGTGCGGCGACGCCCACGTACGTCATCGGCGGCACCCCGGAGTCGGGGCTCGAGGCATCCGTCACCGACGCCCTCTCCGGCCCGGTGGCATCGCCGGTCACCGCGTCGCTGATCGCCGATGACACCGCGGCGCCTGGAGTCTTCAGCAAGCCGCTGACGGGGGCGGATGTCGCGGGCAACACCACGACCGTCGACTGCGAGTACGTCGTGGCCTACGCGTTCGGCGGGTTCCTGCAGCCGATTCCGCTGTCGTCGTACAAGCGCGGCTCGACCATCCCGATCCGGTTCCAGCTCGGCGACGCGAGCGGCACGCTGGGCGATGCGGATGCCGCGGCCCTCCTCTCGCCGACCTGCCTCGTGTTCGTCGCGCTCGACGGACAGGTCAAGGGCTGCGCGAGGTACGACGCGACCTCCGACACCTTCCAGGTCGACGTGAAGACGACGAAGGCGCTCAGCGCGGGGATGCACACGATCGGAATCCTCGTGACCACGGCCGACGGCGACGTCGTGAACAGCGACGGGATCGAGGTGCTGCTGCGGTAGGGGCAGGATGTCGCGCCCGAAGAACACATGAGGATCCGGGTCATCCGTCCCCGTGGGCGCCTCTGACGCGGATTCTCATGTGTTCTTTCCGCGTCGGCTGGGTTGCGACGGCGCGCCCCGCGCGCAGTGCGCGCCGCCGAGACATCCTCTCGTCCTACTCCACCGCACGCTCCACCGCGTTGAAGGGGAAGTGCACGTCGCCGAAGCCCCATGTCGTGCGCAGCCAGTAGGGCACGAACGCGTCGAGCTCCTTCTCGAGCGCCGACCCCACCAGTTCGTCGACGACCCACCACGACGACTCGGCGTCGTGGGTGTCGTGCGGGTCGATGTAGACGCAGCCGACGAGCCGGGTCTCGTCGCCGTCGAGGATCGCGTAATTGAAGGTCTCGTGCGCCGCGATCTCGCGCTCGTGTCGGGCGAGGTCGTCGCGGTCGGCCTCGAACGACATCGTCGCGGGCGGCCAGCCCCAGCTCTCGCCATAGATGCTCCACAGGCGTTCGCGGGATCCCATGACGGCGGGGTAGTCGATGTCGACGTCGTCGGCGCGGATCGGCCGCAGGTGGAACCCGTCGACCAGCTCGACGCGCTCGGGGTGCGCGAAGCCCTCGGGGAGCCAGGTGCGGGAATCGGTGGTGTCGGTCATGGGAACATACTGGCGTGTTCCGCCCGACCGCCGGGCGCGCGATCCGGGCGGATTACGCGCGGGCTACGTCCGTACACGAACAGCTACCACTCACCGGCGAGGACCCGCGGCATGCGCGCCACCACGGCCGCGTGACACGTGCGCGCGGCATGGCAATCGGCATGGCAACCCGTCGGGCGCTCGGTGCTCACGGACGCTCGGTGCTACCGGTGCACGTGCGACGGTTGCCCGGTGACGTTCGTGATGTCCTTCTCCGTCGCGTGCAGCAGTCGCTCGGCCAGGTTGCGCAACGCTCGCGCGACCGCGAGCTCGTCGCCGATCTCGGGCACGCTCGGATCGAGCGGATTGCGCTCTGCCTTGCCGACGCCGGTCACATCCTGACCCGTGGGCGTGCGCAGGCTGGCGTGCGCCAGTGTGGTGTTCTCTTCCTCGTCGACGTCGACGGTGATGCTCCAGTGCTTCGTCGCATCCATGGAACTCGCCACCTCTCCGGTCTGGTTCCACCTTCAGCGTACCGACCTGCCGCACGTGCGGCGAGGGGTCAGGACGCGACGCCCACCGCGACGCAGTGCTGCTCGTGGCGTGTCGTGGCGTGGCGTTGTGGCGCGCCGGCTACTCGCCGGGCGCTTCCTGCAGCGCCCGCACCTCGATGCGGGTCTGCACGGCGGCAGACGCCCTGGTCGCCCATTCGATGGCGGATGCCTCGTCGGCCGCCTCGATCACCCAGAAGCCGCCGACGTACGACGGCGCCTCGACGAACGGCTCGTCGAGCACCCGTGTCTCGCCCGAGCCCGACGTGGCGTCGACGGTCTTCGCGGTCGACGGCGGGTGGAGTCCGCCCGGCGAACAGCCACGCGCCCGAGTCCTTGAGGGCCGTGTTGAACGCGTCGACCGCGGCCATCACCGCGGCCAGCTCGGCGGGGTCGAACTCCTGCATCGACGCCATGGTGGGCTCGGTCGCCGAGTCGTGGGGCATGGTCAGGAAGTACTGCGTCATGGGTGGTCCCTCTCGTCGTGGGCGCCGGCGGCGCCCCTCACTCCTGCGTCGAACGAGCACGCTCTCCGATCGACATCGGCCCGATCAGGTACCGGCCGCGCCGTCGCGGGCCAGCTCCAACCAGGGCTCGCTCACGGCCTTGAGCTCGGACTCGTTCCAGTAGTCGCCATGGCCTTTCGGGGTGTCAGCATCGCGGCCGCTCCGGGGATCGGGAAGTTGCTGGTCATCGATCGTTCGTACTGTGCTGCCGAGCTCAGACTGAAGCGGTGTGGCGATGGGGTCCGTGCCGCGCCAGAAGTTCGACCACTTGTGCACCGATGCCCGCGCAGACGTCATGAGCGCCGTGTCGAAGAACCGCGGGAAGAACGTGCAGTACAACGAACTCACCGGTGACCCGCAGGTGATCAGCGTCACCACTCCGGCGCCGGGGTGGTGGTGAGCGAGGTACCAGACGCTGAGCACCGATCCCTGCGAATGCCCGACGAGCACGATCCGCTCCGACGTCTGCCGAAGGGTCTCGACGTCGGCCGCGAGACCGTCGACGACCGGCCGGCGATACGAGCGGCCGGCGAGCGGATGCCACGTCACCGACCAGAAGCCGATGATGTCGGCGACGATCGCGAATGTGCGGCGCAACAGCCCGATCCGGCCGCCGGTGAGGACGAACAACGCCGAGACGATCGCGATCACATTGGTCGCGATGACGAGGAGATCCAGCACGATCGCGTCGAAACGTCCGGGGTCGCGGTCGGCGATCGTCGCGATGACCCAACCGACGGCGAGCGCCCAGATGACCATCCCGATGAACAGGCCCAGTCCGAGCTGCGGCCCCAGCTCGGTGATCGCACGATGGATATAGCGGGCGCGACGGGTCCTGCCTCGCAACATATCGGTAAAGCGAGGGCGGTTCGGTCGGGCGGCAGTTGCTGCGGCGATGCCGAGCAGCAGTGCGACCAACGCAAGGATCGAGAGGAACGGGACGGTGTCGTAGAAGTACGTGAACAGGCCACCATCGCCCGGCTGATACGGCAGGAAGTACCGCTCGCTCCAATCGAGGCCGGCGTTCCGCTCGATCGCGGACATCGACGGAAATCCGTCGAGGTAGTCGAGAATCCAGCTGATGCCGACGCGGATCGCGCTGCCGAACGAGTGCAGCAGCAGCAGCGATGCCACAAGGGCCAAGGCGAGGCCGCCGAGGTTGCGGTACGGACGGTGGATCGACGCGAGCAGGATGATGAGGCTCACGAGCACGACCAATGCGGTGCTCACGACGACGACCAGGTTCAATGCGTTCAAGTCGGGGTCGGCGCTCCAGAACGGCGCGTTCTCACAATCGACCTCCACGCCCCGGGCGCGCAGGTCGGCGCACGCGGCCGCCCGCTCGGAATCGTCGAGCGGATGGAACGTCGTGAATATCGGGGTGCTGGACAGCCACGAGGGTGCGATCACCTGGGAAGGACGGATGATCACCAGCAACGCGGCGGCGATCCCGATCACGGCGACGTGGGCCGCGCCGAGTGCGACCGTCAGTGCCCGTGGCATGCGTTCTGCTGCATGACGCGTGCCGTCTGCGAGCGTCTCGAGTGACGAATCATTCATCCCGACGAGGTGGATGCAGCGGATGGTCACCGTGGCCGCACCCACGACCGCCACCGCGACCACCAGGATGAGGCCCGCGTCGGTACCCGGACCGAGGCGGAGCATCCGCAGCACTGTCTCGCCGATGGCAATGACCCACAGGTAGGCGACGGCCGTGGCGACGAGCGACACCAGGATGACGCATCCGGCGAGCCATCGCACCGGTGCATGCCCACCCTGCTCGCGCGGCGGAACCATGTGCCCCGCGGTGTTCACCAGCGAGAACGGAAGCGCGAGATACCAGAGGACACGCGCGAGCCGGCGCGACGTGCGCGACCAATTGAGGAACTGCACCGGATGCCGCGGAAGGTGCGGGAGCTCGGCGGTACTCGTCGCCCGATCGGAATCCTCGATGACGGGAGGACTTCCGATCGCCGAGTAGACGTCGTGATCGCCGATCCCATGTACGCGGAGTTCGACGCCGCGGAACGCCTCATCGTCGCTCATGCGCGCAGCCTAATGACGGGGTCCGGAGGCAGCGGGCAACGCCGCACCCCCAACACGGGTGAGCGGAATGATCAGCTCAGGTGCGCGAACCGCGGCCACGCCTCACTCCACGGCATCCGGATGCCCCGGCAGACCGTGACCGGAAGTCCCTGCTCCTCGTTGTCGATCCCACGCCCGTTGTCGAGCCGCCCGTGCACCTCGCACCCCTCGAACAGCGGATCGAGCAACCGGGGCCCGTAGCCCACGAACACGGCGGCATCCGCGGCATCCGGCGGATGCCCCTGGAACCAGAGCTCGTTGTGTCCGCTGAAGACGTCGGCGGGGTCGAGGCCCGCCGCCGGGCCGAGTCGCGCCACCGCGCCCGCCTCGCCGTAGTTCGATGTGATGATCGGTGCCCCTGGCACCGTGCCCGCGGCATCCGCGATCTGCTCGACGTAACGCGGCCAGCCGACGCTGTCGGCGGTGACCTGGTTGATCGAGGCGAGGGGAGTGGCGCCGAGCACGTCGACGGGCACGAGCGGCAGCGCGATCACGGCCGAGATGGCGCCGTTCAGCGCGACCGCCGTCCACACGAGCACGCGGCGGGCACGGGTGCGCATCCACTCGGCGGTCGGCACGCAACCGATCGCGAGCAGCACCTGCACGACGCCGAGCGGGTAGTAGAACTGCGAGCTGCCGACGAAGGTGAACACGACGACCACGACGAAGGCGCCGACGAGCAGGCGGATGTCGCGCCAGGGCCGCCGTCGCAGCAGCGCCACGAGGCCCGTGACCCAGATCGGCACGATCAGTGGACCCGTGAGCAGGAGCAGCATCGGCCACATCAGCCAACGCGTCTCGCCGCCGTTGTCCTCGGCGAGGGCCGCGCCCATCGCGAGCTGCGGCCAGTCGTGCGTCGCCTGGTACACGAGGTTCGGCAGCGCCAGCACGAGCGCGATGAGGATGCCGCCCCACAGCCACGGCGATCGCAGAGCGCGCCGGGGCCCGAACGCGAGGAGTCCGACGCCGAGCCCGGTGAGCAGCACGGCGATGAGGAGCTTGTTGTGACTGCCGAGACCCGCGACGACTCCGACGGCGAGCCACCACCGGCCGTCGCCGCGCATCAGTGCGCGCATGGCGAACAGGCAGACGAGTGGCCACACGACGAGGTCGATCGACGCCGTGAGCAGCACGTGCCCGAAGATCATCGGGAACGCGGCCGCGGCGGCGGTCCACGCCGCGAGCGCCTGGGCGCGGCGCGCTCCGCCGACCTCGCGCGCGATGAGCGCGGCGACGAGCACGGCGGCGACCGCCGCCAGAATGGCCGGAAGCCGCTGGAACCACGGCTCGTCGATGATCGACGCGAGCGTGCGGGCGATGAGCGGGGTCAGCGGCGGCTGGTCGACGTACCCCCAGGCGGGATCGAGCATGCGGAAGTACAGCTCGTCGCGGTGGTAGCCGTAGGCGTTGCTGGTGGCGGCGAGCAGGGCGGCGAGTGCGAGCATCGCGGTGATGACCGGTCCGCGGGCGAGCGGCTCGAGCGGCGGGCGCGGCGCGGGCCGGGCGGAGGTCGCGAGCGGTTCGGATGTCGCGAGCGGTTCGGATGTCGCGAGCGGTGCGGCTTCCGCGAGCGGCGGCGCTTGCCCGCGCTCGGGCGCGGGGGTCGGTGCGGCGTCAGCCGGCGTCATCCGACCACAGTAGTGCGGTCGCTGCGTGCCGTGCGGCGTCAGCCGGCGTCATCCGACCACAGTAGTGCGGTCGCTGCGTGCCGTGCGGCCGGATTCGCGGAGGGAGACCCGAGATCCCGGCGCCTGTACACGCGCGATGCGACTGCCCTAGTCTTCGTCGAAGACCCCGCGCTTCCTCGCGCGAGTCTCCGCAGCGCCGGCTCGGCGATTGCCGCTGCGCTGGTCGTCGGAGTGTGCGAGCGACGGGTGGTGCCGCCGGGTGGCGTGGCCGAGTCGAATCTTTCGAGCGTCGTTCGCTGAGCAGCGGGCCGCGCGACTTGTCCTCCACAGGCGGCACCTGGCTGAGGTTATTCACAGCCTGATCGGGTGTTTTCACGGTGCACGAATGTCGGTGGGTGCGGTGAGAATGGAGCCATGACCGACCTCCGCGACGCGCTCGAGCAGCTCGGCTCGGCGTTCGCCGAGGCGCTGCCGTTCGACGCCGCGTCGGGCTGGCGCGACGATGAGTTGCTCGCCGTGCTGGGCGCCCTCGAAGGGCTCGGCCGGTTGGTCGATGCCCGGCGTGCAGCATTGGCCGGCGAGGTCGCCGAACGGTCCCGGGTCGCGCTCGGCGACGGACGGCTCTCGACGCGCAAGGGCTGCCGGTCCGCGGTCGAGCTGATCGAACGAGTGACCCAGGTCTCGACCACCGAGGCGCGCCGGCGCATTGCACTCGGTGCGGCGACCCGGGCGCGCGCCGGGCTGACCGGCGAGCCGCTCGACGCGGAGTCCCCGGCGGTCGCCGCCGCCCTCGGTGCCGGTGAGCTGGGGGCCGATGTCGCGGGCGTGATCGTCCGCGAACTCGGCCGCGCCGCGGCGGTCGCCGATCCGGCCGCCTTCGCGACCGCCGAGCACGCCCTCGTCGCCGAAGCGTTCGGCGCCGGTGACGGGGCACCGGTGCGGTGCACCGCCGACGAGCTCCGGGTGCAGGCGCAGGCGTGGGCCACGTTCCTCGACCAAGACGGGCCCGAACCCGACGACGAGCGCGCGATGCGGCGCCGCGGGTTCCGGCTCGGCCGGGCCCGCGACGGACTCATCGTGGTCACCGGGGAGCTGATGCCCGAGGTGGCGGCGCGATTGCAGCGGCTCTTCGACGCGCACCTGGCACCTCGTTCGGGCGGCGGGTTCCTGACCGACGCCGAACGCGCCGACCTCGCCCGGCAGGCCGAGACCCGCACCGCCGACCAGCAACGCCACGACGTGCTCGCCGCCATCATCGACACCGCAGCACGCTCGGGCGAGCACCCCACGATCGGTGGCGCCGCAGCGACCGTGCTGGTCAGCGTCCGAGCGTCCGACCTCGAGTCGCGGCACGGTGTCGCGCACGCCGACGGCATCGACGTGCCGATCTCGTTGCGGGCGGCGCGGCACCTGATCTGCACCGGCGGCATCCAGACCATGGTCGTCGACGACGCCGGCGCGATCCTTCAACTCGGTTCGCCCGAGCGCTGCTTCACCCCGCACCAACGGCGGGCGATCACCCTCCGCGACGGCGGCTGCGTCATCCCGGGCTGCTCGGTGCCGGCGGCGTGGACCGAGATCCACCACGTCATCCCCGACCGCGACGGCGGCCCCACGCACCCCGACAACGGCGTGATGCTCTGCTGGTTCCACCACCGCACCATCGACACCTCCGGGTGGGGCATCCGGATGGTCGGCGGTGTCCCGCACCTCAGACCGCCCGCGTGGCTCGACCCCGGCGGCACCTGGCGGCCGGTCACCAAGTCACCCACCCGACACGCCGACCGGCTCCGCCGCCACGACCGGCGCGAGGAGCAACGCGTCGAACCCGCGGCATGAGCGGAAGCCGGTTCACTTGAGCGCGCGCGGGGTGTAGACATGCCCGATGCCCGATGCCCGATGCCCGATGCCCGATGCCCGATGCCCGATGCCCGATGCCCGATGCCCGATGCCCGATGCCCGATGCCCGATGCCCGATGCCCGACGCGCGAAACGGGCCGGGCGCTCGCGCGCCCGGCCCACGTCGCGGGTTCGGCTGCAGAACCGGCCTTCAGTCCTCCGAGATCTCGGCCACGGTCTCGCCGGTGGCGGTCGCCGACAGCGAGCGGGCGATGTCGGCCTGGCTGATGATGCCGACGAGGTCGTGCCCGTCGATCACCGGCAGGCGACGCACCTGGTACTCCTGCATCACCTCGAGGGCCTCGCGGATGTCGTCGTCGGCGCCGATCGTCACGGGCTTGCCCTCGGCCAGGCTTCCGGCCGTCACCGATGACGGATCCCCACCCTCGGCGATGCATCGCACCACGATGTCGCGGTCGGTGAGCATTCCCTTCAGGCGGTCGTCATTGCCGCAGATCGGCATCGCCCCCACGTCGAGGTCTCGCATCATTCGGGCGGCCTCGAGGAGGGTCTGGTCCTCCTTCACGCACTTCGGGTCGGGAGTCATCAGATCGCGTGCAACAGTCATCGGTGGTCCTTTCTCCGGTTCCGTCGGCAGGCTATGTTGCACGCGACCGACCCGCGCGGGGGTTGACTCCGTGGCATCGCCCATGCAGCCACGGCGGCGCGGACCAGGATCCAGCCGAGGGGCGTGGCGGGCCACCAGGCGCGGCGCGCCGCTCAGCCCAGCGACCCCACGAACGCCCGCACCCGCGCCGCCAGCTCGTCAGGAACCTCGGCCGCCGCGAAATGCCCGCCCTCCGCGAGCCGGTCGAACGCGCGGAGGCCGCGGTAATGCGATCGGGCGAGGGACTCGGGGTACTCCGCCTCATGACGCTGGATGAACACCGCCGCCGGCACCGACGTCGGCGGGATCGGCCCCGCCTGGTCGGCGCCCTCGTAGTACGGCCGGAACGACGAGCCGATGCTCTGCGTGACCCAGTAGATCATCGCCTCGGTGAGGATCCGGTCACGCGAGATGCGTCGCTCGACCGCCGACGGATCGCCCGGCGGGGTGTCGCTCCACTCGACGAGCTTCTCGGCGAGCCAGGCGAGCAGTCCCGCCGGCGAGTCGTTGAGCGCGGCGGCGAGCGTGTCTGGGCGCGTGGACTGCACGTGCCCGTAGGCGCCGTCGGTCTCGTGCCTGGCGGCCAGGTCGACGAAGAACGCGTGCTCGGAGGCATCCGTCAAAGCCTCGCGTTCCTCATTCGTCGGGAAGTGCGCGTGCGTCGCGACGATGCCCGAGACCCGCTCGGGGTAGCTCGCGGCGATGAGGTCGCTGACGTTCGCGGTGACATCCTCGCCGTAGGTGACGTACCGCTCGTAGCCGAGCACCTCGGTCATGAGCGCGTGCATGGTGGCGGCGATGCGGGTCTCGGTCATGGGCCCCTCGGCGTAGGGCGACGAGAACGCGAACCCCGGCATGCTCGCGACGACGACGTCGAAGTCGGGCAGCCGGTCGGCGAAGTCGAGCTGCAGCGCGAACGTGTGCGGCCAGCCGTGCATCACGAGGAGCGCCGGGGCATCCGCCCGCTCGGAGCGCAGGTGGGCGAAGTGCAGCGCGGTGTCGCCCACCTGCGCGATGAACTGCGGATGCCCGTTGAGCCAGGCCTCGCGCGAGCGCCAGTCCCACCCCGCCCACGTCTCGACCAGCTCACGCAGGTACGCCGCGTTCAGGCCCGAGGCGGGTCGCCGAGGCGAGTCGGGGAGGAGCCGGGTGCGCGCAAGGCGCGATCGGAGATCGTCGAGCGTGTCGTCGGGCACCTGGAGGTGGAAGGGCTGCACATCGGCCATGCGCCGACGCTACGCGCGACCGCCGACACCGCCG
Organism: Agromyces sp. NSFZ; assembly: GCF_056156205.1. Classification (NCBI taxonomy): domain Bacteria; kingdom Bacillati; phylum Actinomycetota; class Actinomycetes; order Micrococcales; family Microbacteriaceae; genus Agromyces; species Agromyces sp. NSFZ. The sequence continues at coordinate 3,562,885 of NZ_CM149585.1, read as the reverse complement.
ACAGGCGACCGCCGACACAGCCGACGCTCCCCCGTCTACCCCGCCGGCGCCACCTCGGGGAACCGCCACGAACCGTCGATCACCTCGGGTCGCGGCTGGTAGAACCGCACGAGGTAGTTCCATCCCTCGACAAGCCCGAGCCGGTTCGGGCGGCCATCGTCGGGCCCGCCGAAGTGGATGGTGACCGTGCCGTCGTCGTTCCGCGCAGCGGTGACGCTGTTCACGCTCACGAGGCCGCCGTCGGCCTGCTCGAAATAGCCGGCGGCGTTGTACAGCGACACCGACCAGAACGCGTCCACCGGCACGTCGCCAACGGTGACTGCGTACTCGCCCATGGGCAGACGCGGGTCGACGTTCGCGTAGAACGCCTCCGACTCGGGCAGGCCGCCCCACCCCGCGGCGGTGCCGATCAGATGGTGCACCGGCTCGACGTCCTCGCGTCGCCCGAACGCGCCGCCGAACCCGCTGAGCCCCCGCGAGAGCGTGAGCAGTGCGTCGCGAGTCTCGTCGAGCGAAGCCTGGTCGTACTCGGGTGCGACGAACGGCGCATCGGATGCCGCAGCCACGGCGAACTCGTCCTGCAGCGCGTTCACGGCCGCGACATCCGCCGCATCGTCAGGGTCCACGAGGATGCGCGCGGCGAGCAGCACGAAGCGGGACCCGAGTTCGTCGGCGTGCAGGCGGTGCTCGCCCGGCTCGTGCAGCACGACCGGGACGTAGTGGTCGTGATTCACGACCATGACCGAGAGGTAGCGGTCGCCGGCCTCGGGAATGGTGAGCGTCGCACCCTCGGACACGTCGACGATCACGGCGCTGTAGAGCGTGTCGCGGTTCTGGCGGATCACCGGCTGGTTGTCGAGCGGCGTCGGCGTGCGGTTGTGCGACCACCGCCCCGCCCCGCCAGCCTGCGCGGCGATCGCCGCGAACATGCGGCTCGTCTCGGCGTGCGCGAAGTTGTCGACGTTCACGTGCTCGGCCATTCGGTCCCCTCATCCCCAATCCGACGGTGCTGAGCCGAGCCTATTGGCTGAGCGGACGCGAGTGGGCCCGCCTCCGAGGAGACGGGCCCACCGTGGGTGCGTGCAGAACGCCGCGGACTAGTCGGGGTTCACCACGTCCACCGTCATGATGCCGCCGCTGTTCTGGCCGGTCACCGTGACGGTCACGCCGTGCCCCGCGACGTAGACGCCGCCGAGCGGGTTGGTCGAGCTGAAGTACGCGTCCGTCACGGCGTCCGTGAACGTCGCCGCGGGCAGCTCGCCCTCGAGTGAACCGACTGCCTCCAACGTCCCGACTGTCTGGCTCTTGCCCTTGCCGACGAGGACCTCCTTGTGGAGTGCCACGCCATCGAGCGGGTCGAGCCCGAAGGTCGCGTCGAACGGCTGGCGACGGTTGCTCGGCGCCGTGCCGTCGGGGTACGTGAACTTCGCCGGACGCGCGTCCACCGGCAGGGCGAGCCCGTGCCCCTGGTGGTCGATCGTGTTGTTGTCGGTGTAGGTCTCGTCGACCGCCCACACGAGCATGCCGTCCTGGTAGGGGAAGCGCTCCACCCAGTCGGGAGCCGTGAGGCCCTTGCTGAACTGGTACGGCCCCGTCTCGAGCGTGGCGTCGTAGCCGACGTAGGTGCGGTTCTCGACGAGGTAGTACCGGTCGCCTACGGAGGTCTCGGTGCCGGTGCTGATCGTGAAGCCGCCGTCGGCGGTCCAGGCGTCGGTCGCGTCGGTCTCGACGTCGTCACTGAGGATCGTCGTGCCGCCGCTCTTCACGACGATGTCGTCGATGAACGCGCCGGCAAGGTGCACGCCGCCGTCGCTCTGGTAGCGGAACCGGAAGTCGACCGGCCCGCCGCCGGGCACGGAGAAGCGCAACGTGGACCAGCGGCCGTTCGTCGAGCCGTCGATCGGCTGGCCGATCTGGATCCACTTGCCCGAGGCATCCTTGTACTCGGCGTACAGGTAGTCGTAGCCGGCCTCGATGTCGTACCAGGCCTTCGCCGTGACCGTCGCCGACTTGACGCCCGTGAGGTCGAGCGTGCGTGTGAGCGTGGTGTTGAGGTCGTCGGCGCTCGAGGTCCACCACGCCTTGGAGCCCGAGGCGGGCGTCGTGTAGGTGGTCTCGATGCCCTGGTCGGGCACGTCGATGACGAGCGCCTGCTCCTGGCCGTCGGTCTGCAGCGCGGCCGGGCTCAGCGTGTAGGAACCCTCGTCGCCCTGGTTGACGACCGCGTAGTCGAGCCATCCGAGCTGCAGCTTCTCCCACGGACCCATGTAGTTCGGCGTCGTGCCGATGTCGTCGCCGCCGTTGTTCAGCCACGACCCGCTCGACATGAGCGTCCAGAAGGCGGTCGAGTTCTCGCCGCCGTTCGTGTCGTAGAAGTCGGGCAGGCCCAGGTCGTGGGCGTACTCGTGCGCGAACACGCCGAGCCCGCCGTTCTCGGCCTCGACCGTGTAGTCCCCGATCCAGAACCCGGTGTCGCCGATCTGCGCGCCGCCGAAGAGCGCGCCGTCGGGGCCCGTCACGCCGTAGTCGGTGGAGTTCACGTACCAGCGGTGCGACCAGATGGCGTCCTCGCCCTGTGCGCCGCCGCCCGCGTCCTCGCCCTCACCGGCGTGCACCGCCTGGAAGTGGTCGAGGTAGCCGTCGGGCTCGTCGAAGTCGCCGTCGCTGTCGTGGTCGTAGCGGTCCCAGACATCGAACGTCGCGAGCTCGTCCTTGATGTCGTCGATCGACCGGTTCGCCGCGACCTGCGCGTCGTACCAGGCGTTGCCGGTGTCCTCGATGAACTGCCACGCGCCGCCGTAGTCCTCGACGCTGTTGTCGCCGTAGGTCGAGGCGTTGCCGGGCACCTTCACCCAATCGCTCACCTCGCCGTCGACCGTGTAGTTGCCCGACGACTGCTTGAAGTAGAAGTCCGCGAACGATTCGCCGTCGCCGAAGAACAGCTCCTCGTAGTACGCCGCGTCGAAGTTCGGCGCCCAGTGCGTGCTGTTGTTCACCTTGCGGTCGGGCTCGGGGATCTCGCCGTGCAGCGGCCCGGGCGTCGTGCCGAGCTTGCCGCTGCCCTGGTCGCCGAACTCCGAGAGGATCGTGAACAGCCGGCCGGTTCCTTCGACAGCGGCCTCGAAGTACTTGTCCTCGGCGAGCTGCACCACGCCGTCGTCGCCGAGCGTGGCCTGGCCCGAGAGGATCAGCTCCTGCGCCGCCTTGCGACGTTCGTCCTGGCGGGCGGTGAGCGGGCCCGGACGATTGTCGGGCCGCTGGGGCGCCGCCTGGTCCGAGGTCGGGCTCTCGGCGGGCGCGGCGATCGCGGCCGGCCCGAAGGCCGCCCCCGCGATGACCGTGGCACCCGCCGCAGCGACGGCGAGGATGCCGCGCGTGCGTCGTTTCACGAGTTCTCCTTCACAGAAAAGCGCCCGGGATCGCCGGGCACGGTGCGGTCACGCTAGCACCCCCGTTCGGGGCAGCGGAAGATGTTGACCGCAGTCAATTTCGTGAGGTTCTCGCAGGTTCTTCGACGGGCTTCTGCACGGCCCGCGGATGCCCCGGGCCGGCGGGAACCGGCTCGACGACCCGAGCGCGCGGCGCTGCGCGCTCGGGCCGCCCGCCTACTCTTCGACGCCCGGGTCGCCGCCCTCGAGGCCGCCCTCGGTGGAGTCGGTCAGCGGGGCGTCGCTCGTGGGCGAGCCCGGAGTCTCCTCGGAGGTCTTCTCGTCGTCGGCAGCCGGCTGCTGGGTGCCGCCCTGCGTGCCGCGTGGCGTTCCGCCCTCTGGTACGTCGATCGGGTCGTCGGGCCTGATCTCGTCGGTCATCGCTCGCTCCTTCGTCTTCGTACCAGCCTCCCGCGCCGCGCCCGCGAGGGCGAGGGGTTGACGCGTCGTCGCGGGCGGCTGCGGCATGCTTGAGGACATGTCCGCGGATGTCTCACCCGGCACGACTGCCGCGCTCGCGGCGCTCGCCGCTCGGGTGCGGCGTCGGCTCGAGGCATCCGGCGCCCGGATCGTGCTCGGCATCGCCGGGAGCCCCGGCTCGGGCAAGACGACCCTCGCGCGAGCTCTCGTCGACGCGCTGAACGCGAGCGCCGGCGGGTCGGCCGTGCACCTGCCCATGGACGGCTTCCACCTCGCGAACGCGACCCTCGACCGGCTGGGACTGCACGACCGCAAGGGCGCGATCGAGACGTTCGACGGTTGGGGCTTCGTCGCGCTGCTCGAACGCGTGCGGCGCGAGACCGACCATGTCGTGTACGCGCCGGCCTTCGAGCGGGCCGTCGACGAGCCCGTCGCGGGAGAGATCGCGATCGAGGCATCCGCTCGCATCGTGGTCGTCGAGGGCAACTACCTGCTCGACGAGTCCGAGCCGTGGCGGAGTGTCCGCGGCCTCCTCGATGAAACGTGGTTCTGCGACGCCGACGACGACGAGCGGATGCCGCGACTCGTGCGACGGCACACGGCGTCCGGTCGATCGCCGGAGGCGGCGGCCGCTTGGGCACGCGACGTCGACGGCGCGAACGCGCGGCGCATCGCACCCGGCCGCGAGCGCGCCGACGTCGTCGTGTCGGGCGTCACCTGGGCGGTCGTCGTCGACGCGGGCGTACCCTTGCAGTAACGCAGTTCGAGGGGGACACGCGCATGCCGTACTTCATCATCGAGCGGAACTTCGCCGAGGAGCTCCCGGTGCCGCTCGAGTCCGCCCCCGACATCAACCTCGTCAACGACGAGGAGGACGTGCGCTGGCTCTTCTCCTTCCTCTCCGTCGATCGCCGCAAGACGTACTGCCTCTACGAGGCGCCGTCGATGGAGGCCATCCGGGTGGCCGCGGTGCGGGCGGGACTTCCCGCCGACGTCATCACCGAGGTCGACGGACGCGTGATGCCGAACGGCGCGTTCGCCGCGGTGAGCTGAGCGACGCGTCGCTCGGCCGTGCGAGCCGCGCGAGCCGCACGGGCCACGCCCTCACGCGAGCCCGTGCTCGTGGGCGAACCGCGCCGCCTGCGTGCGGTTCTCGGCGCCGATCTTCGTGAGGATGTTGCGCACGTGGTTCGCGACCGTGTGCTCGCTGATCACGAGCCGTGACGCGATGTCGCGGTTGCTGCGGCCCTCGGCGATGAGCGCGATGACCTCGAGTTCGCGTGCGGTGAGTCCGTCGGGGGGCTCGGGGGCGGATGCCGCCGCAACACCGGACGCGGCGCCGACGCCGGATGCGGCGCCGACGCCGGATGCGGCGCCGACGCCGGACGCGGCGCCGACGCCGGATGCGGCGCCGACGTGTTCGACGCCCAGCGCGCGCAGCACCCGCGCCATGCCGAGCGGCTCGGCGATGGCGCGCGCCCGTTCGGCGAGCCCGGCCGCCTCGGCCGAGGCGGGATCGGCTCGTCGCAGGTGCGCCGCGGTCGCGGCGAGGGTCCGCGCGACATGCAGCGGTGCGTCGGTGCGCTCGGCGAGCTCGAGTGCCGCCCCGAAGCGCTCGAGCGGGGAGCCCGTGCCGAGGAGCGACTCGAGCTCGCCGAGGTACGTGTCGGCCGGGCCGAACGGCGCGACGAAGAGCCCCGACATGAGGTTGAGGCCCGAGTACTCCTCGAGCCAGTGGTGGAGGCGTTGCGCCGTCACCGCGTCGCCGAGCCACGTGGCCGCCTCGGTCATGAACGCGAGGCGCGCCGGCCAGTCGCTCGAGTCGCGGGCGGCCGGATCGCTGTGCTCGACGAGCCAGGCGAGCGTGCGCCGGCCGAGGTCCTCGAGCCCGAGCTCGGTCGCGATCGCGAGCAGGCCCGGTGCCCAGCTGCCGGCCGGCGACTCGTCGCCGCGGATGAGGTTCCGCACCCGCTCGAGCTGGCCGGTCTCGCGGCGCACCAGGTAGCTCTGCAGGGCGTTCGCGCTCGACGTGGCGTCCGATCGGAACACGCTCTCGTCGCGCTCCGCGCGGCGGCAGGCCTCGGCCGCGTCGTCCAGGCGGCCCGCGACGAGGGCCCGCACGAACCGCACGCATTCGACCCAGTACTCCCAGTGGCGCCCCCACTGCCGGCTCATCGCGACGAGGTCGCGCTCCGACTCGTCCATGCCGAGCCGGTCGCCGACGAGGTAGCAGTTCGCCGCGCGATGCAGTGCGGCCACGCCGAACCACTCGTCGTCGGGCGATCGGGTGAGGCGGAGCAGCTCGGTGGTGCGCTCGAGGCGCTCGGTCACCCCGCGCGGGCGCAGGGTCATCGAGGTGGTCGTGCGGAGCGCGGTCGCGAGCACCTGCGGGTCGCCGTGCGCGCGGGCGAGCTCGACCGCGCGATCGCCGAGGCGCTCGGCCTCGTCGATGGCGCCGGTGAAGGCCGTCGCCCGCGCCAGCGAGGCGAGCGCCTCGATGAAGAGCGGATCGTCGTCATCGCGGGGCAGCGACGCGAGTCCCGACGACAGCAGGTCGACGGCCTCGTGCCCGGGCAGGCCGGGCCGCCACGAGGCATCCTCGAACCCGATCGCGGCCCGCAGCCGCAGACGCGGGTCGCCCACGGTCTCGATCACGCGCGTGAACATCTCGCGCGCCCGCGACGTATCGGCCGCGAGCTTCCAGCTGCCGGCCGCGCGCAGCAGCAGCTCGGCCTGCTCGTCGGGATCGGGGGAGATCTCGGCGGCGCGCTCGAACAGGCGCCCGGCGTCCTCGTAGGCGAAGCGGTCCTCGGCGAGTTGCGCCGCGCGGGGACAGGTAGGTGACCGCGCGATCGCCGAAGCCCAGGGCCCGCGCGGCCGCGTAGTGGTAGGCGAGCCGCTGGATGAGCCGCGGAGCCGCCGGGAAGCGCGCCTCGAGCGTCTGCGCGATCCGGGCATGGGCGCGCAGCACCTCCGCGCTCGGCATGAGGTCGATGATCGCCTGCCGTGCGATGGCGTGCGGGAACCGGTAGCGGTCGCCCGCCTCGCGGGGCGGGTCGATGAGCCGGGCGTGCGCCGCGGCATCCATCGCCGAGAGGGTGACATCGACGGATGCCTCGCTGGTGCCGACGAGCTCGGTGAGCTCGACCTCCTGGCCGAGCACCGCCGCCAGTTGCAGCACCGAGCGCTGCTCGGGCTCGAGGGCACCGATGCGGGATCGCACGAGGTCGCCGACGGAGTCGGGCAGTTCGACGAGGCGCCGGTGGTCGCGTCGCTCGGCCTCCATGACCGGTCGCCACATCGCGCGGAGGAGGAACGGGTTGCCGCCCGTGAGCTCGCCGAGGAGGCCGGCCGTCTCCAGGGCGCCGGCGCGGGCGACCTGCGCGCGGGCGACCACGTAGTCGGTGATCTCGTCTGCGGTGAACGGTGCGACGTCGAGCCGCAGCACGCCGGCCAGCCGGGCGAGCGAGGCGAGGGCGTCGGCGAGCACGTCCGACCGGTCGGGCTGCGTGCCGCGGAGCGTGCCGATGACGAGCACCCGGGCATCGGTCGTGCCCTCGACGACGCGGCTCAGCAGGCGCACGGCCGCCGGTCCTGCCCAGTGCAGGTCCTCGAGCGCGAGCACGAGGGGACGCCGCGCCGCCGCGGCCCGCAGCACGTCGACGATCGCCGCGAAGACGGGCTCCTGGCCCCTCGCGCGCTCGGCGGCGTCGTGCCCCGAGCGCTCGAGCACGCGCTCGATGAGCTCGGCCGACTCGGTGCTCGACGGGTTCGAAGCGTCCTCGCGGTACGCGGGCAACAGCACGCGGAGCGGTTCGACGAACGGTTCGAACGGGGCATCCAGCTCCTCGATGCAGGAGCCCACGAGCACGGCGGCGCCGTTCGCGCGGAGCCGCGCGCAGACCTCGCTCACGATCCGCGACTTGCCGGAGCCGGGCTCGCCGCTGAGGAACACCGCGCGGCCGGCACCGCCGACGGCATCGGCCCACGCCGCCTCGAGCGCTGCGACCTCCTCGTGTCGAGCGACGAACGGCGGCTGGCCGGAGGTCGTCCAGCCTGCCGGCAGCGCCGGAGCGGACCATTCCCGCATCTGCTCACGATAGTGCGGGGATGCGCTCCGCGGCGATGGTCCGAATTGACTACTCTGGCCGGTCGCCGAAGATGACCAGTCCTCGTCATGTGGCGCGCGGGCCGTCTTCCTACCGTGAACACGGCGACGCTCGACCGGGCTCGCATCACCACGGAAGGGAACACCCCACCATGAACGCACGCACGTTCCTCATCGTCCCGGCCGCGCTGGCCGTGGCGGTCCTGGCCGGATGCGGCCAGGGACTGACGGGCGCGGGATCGGCTCAGGTCCGCATGCCATCGACGGCCGTCTGCAGTGCGCCCGACTACATCCGCGACCAGGCGCCCCGGGGCGTCTGCACCGACGACGTCGTCGACGACGACCTCTCGCCGCTGAGCGGACGGTGAGCGCGGTGATCAGCACCGGACTCCGCCCCGTCAGCCGGGGGCTGTGTCCGCTCGGGCTGCGCCCGCTTTCGCACGGTCTCTGCCCCTGAATCGGGGTCTTGCCGAGGCATCCGACGCGTCGTATGGTCGCGATCGACAGCTTCCGTCACCGACGATCGGAGCCCGCATGTCCGCGACCGCGCTTCCCTCGAGCGGCGATCGTCCGGGCGATTCGCCCGCGGCGAAGACGTGCGATGCACGCGGCATGATCGAGATCCACCGGATGTACCGCGCCGCCTTCGGCGAGGCTCCGTCACTCGTGACGGGTGTCGCCGAAGGCGGCGCGGCCCATGCCGACGTGGTCGGCGATCACCTCTCGATGCTCTCGGTGAGCCTGCACGCCCACCACGAGTTCGAGGACGAGAACCTGTGGGACACGCTGGAAGATCGTGCGCCCCGGTGCACGGGTCACGTCGAGCGCATGAAGCAGCAGCACGCGGCGATGCTCGTGCACCTGCAGGCGATGGATGCCGCGCTCCCTGCGTGGCGGGCGAGCGGTCGATCGGCGGATGCCGCGCCGGTGCTCGCCGCGCTCGAGGGCATCAACGCGGCGCTCGCCGTGCACCTGCCCGACGAGGAGACGAGCATCGTGCCCGTCATGGAGACGGTGCTCACCCAGAAGGAGGTCGACGCGGCATCCGTTCACGGACGCAAGGCCACGCCGAAGGGCAAGACCTGGGCGCAGCTCGGTGCGATCCTCGCGGCGCAGCCCGACGGCGGCGACGAGTGGATGCACGAGCACCTGCCTGCGCCGTTCCGCCTCGTCTGGAAGCTCATCGGCCGGCGCGACTACGAGGCGAACCGCGCGGCGCTGCTGGGGCGCGAGCCCGCGTAGGCGCCGGTCCCGCCGGGTGGCGGCCGCCGTCAGCTCGGCTGCTGCACGGACTCCACGTGGAGGAACACCGTCGAGCTGTCGCACGCCGGAACCGGATCGCTCAGCTCGACGAGCACCCCGGTGAAGCTGTGCGGCGGATACACGAGGTAGCCCGTGCCGTAGACGACGGGGCAGTTCTCGAGGGGTCCGCCGTCGGGGTCGATGTTCGTCGCCTGCAGGGTCGCGGTGACGGATGCCCCGGGCTCGATGGTGAGGGTCGGCGGCGCGTCGTCGTCGATGCGGTCGGCGGCTTCGCCGAGCTGGGTCCCTGAGGCGTCGACGACCGAGACGCCCGGGGCGCCGCGCAGCTCGCAGGCGTCGTCACCCGTGTTGGTGAAGACGATGTCGGAGTAGATGGAGCCCGCTGCCGCATCGAGGTACTCGATGCGCACCTCGAGCGCGTCGTCGGCGCACTGGCCGGCGGGAGCGTTCGGATCGACCTGGCCGCCGTTCGGCGCCGGCGTGGTCGTGGGTGTGCTCGACGTGGTCGCGGGTGCCGACGTCGCGGGCGGGCTCGAGGGAGGAGCCGTTCCGCCGGCACAACCGGCGGCGAGCACGACCAGCGCAGCCGTCGTGACCGCGAGTCTCGCCATGCGACCCCCCACATCGCCGACGATACGCCGACTGGCGAAGCGCGGCCAGCCCGGCCGCGCCGACCGGGTCCTCTACCGGGGTTCGGTGGCCGCGGCGCCCCTCGCCGAGCCGGTGGGCTCGAGCGCCGGTACGAGGAGACGGATGCCTCGGCCCGCGAAGTCCGCGGCATCCCTGACCTCCATCTCGCCCTCGTAGGCGGCGAGGTACGCCCGGTGGAACGCGTGCCCGACGAGCAGGTGGGCTGCCGCCTCGAGGTCGGCGTCGGCGCGGATGCGGCCGGCCGCCTGCTCCTCGGCAAGGATGTCGACGACGAGCGGCACGACACCCTCCGGCCCCGCGCCGTGGCCGCGAACTCCGTCGCGATGCTCGGCGAGCAGGTCGGGCGCGCTGAAGATCGACACCGACAGCGGGAAGGTCCTGGTGAAGTACGCGAGGAGCGCCGAGACGACACTCGCCAGTGAGGACGGCAGGTCGGAGCGATCGGATGCCTCGGGCAACTCGATGCGAGGCATCCGCTCGCCGAGTACGGCGAGGAAGAGCTCCTGCTTGTCGGAGAAGTACTTGTAGAGCATGCCCTCGGAATATCCGGCCGCGCGGGCGAGCTCTCGGGTGGTCGCCCCGGCCACGCCGCGCTCGCTCAGCACCCTGGCGGCGGCATCGAGGATGCGCTCGCGAGCGGTGGACGACGAGGTCATGTCACTTCCCTGGATCTCGTGAGCGTTCACTCACCGTAGCAGCCCGCCGCCGGCGCCGCCGCCCGGTGCTGTCGCAGAGGCGCCACCGCGAGCCGTCGCCGAACGAACGTTCCCGTTCCTGCAATCGGTGCCGAAGTACCGGAGTGCCGGAGTGCCGGGGTTCCGAAGTGCCGGGGTGCCGGAGTGCCGGAGTACCGGAGTGCCGGAGTGCCGGAGTGCCGGAGTGCCGGGGTGCCGAAGTACCGGAGTGCCGAGGTGCAGGGGTGCCGAAGTACCGGAGTGCCGAGGTGCAGGGGTGCCGAAGTGCCGGAGTACCGAAGTGCCGGAGTGGCGGAGTGGCCTGGGTTTGGGAGCGAAACTGATTCTCCGGCGTGGGCACGCGCGGAGGAAGATGGGAACGACGAGGGAGGCGACCGTGAAGGACCGCGCGAACCTACTGGTGTGGGCCCAGTTCGTGCTGCTCGCGCTGCTGCTCCTGCCGGGCGATCCGCTCTGGAGCGAGACCGGGATCACGGTCGTCGCGGTCATCCTCGGCGTCGTCGGCGCCGGTCTCGCGGTCGCGGGTGTCGCCGCGCTCGGCCGCGACCTCGTGCCGTGGGTCGCGCCGAAGCCCGGTGCACCGCTGCGCACCGGCGGGATCTACCGGCTGACCCGCAACCCGATCTACCTCGGCATCCTCGTCGGTGCCGCCGGCTGGGTGCTCTGGCGCGGACGCATCGAGCTCATCGTCGTCTGGGTCCTGCTCGCGGCAGTGCTCGTCACGAAGGCGCACGTCGAGCAGCGGCGACTCATCGACGCCTACGGCGACGAGTACCGTGCATACGCGGAACGCACACCGCTGCTCGTGTTCGCCCGCGGCATCCGCTGACCGGCCTCAGGCCGAGGGCACCTCGCGCAGCAACCGGAACTCCCGCCGCCGCAGCAGGCCGAGCAGCCACGACGCCGGGACACCGAACGCACGGCGGCCCGCCTCCGTCGGGAACGGCTCGATGCCGTCGATCGCGTACTCGCGCCCCCGCCACACCACCTCGCATCGGCCCGCGGCCACGATGTTGCGGTACCAGTTCACCCGAGGACCATACGTCAGCTCGGCGACGAACCCTCCGGGCACCCGCGCGAGGATGAGCGGCGTCTCGTAGCTCGCGCCGCTCTTCCGTCCGACGTGGCGCACGAGCGAGACCGGACCGATCCCGCGTCGAGCCATCCTCAGCACGAGCGGGTTGAGCGTGTGCTTGATCGTGGTGAGCCACGCGCGCTTGACGGCACCCATCACGACGCGGCACCCATCACGACGCGGCACCCATCACGACGCGGCATCCGTCGTCGCACGCAACGGCCCCGATTCGAGCAGCTTCGTGATCGCGCCCAGCGGGATCGCCGCCCACGTCGGGCGGTTGCGGGTCTCGTAGATCGCCTCGTACACGGCCTTGTCGAGCTCGAACGCGGCGAGCAGGTCTCGATAGGGGCTGAGGTCGACGCCGGATGCCGCGACGTAGCCGTCGAGGAACGCCCGCCGCGCGGCATCCGCCCACTGCGCCGCCGCCGACGTTCGATCGGGTTCGGCGATCGCCGTCGAACCCGCGACGTAGTCGAACGAGCGGAGCATACCCGCGACGTCGCGCACCGGCAGGTCGGGTCGGGTGCGGTCGTCCATCGGGCGCATCGGCTCGCCCTCGAAGTCGAGGATCACCCAGCCCCGCTCGGGCGCGAGGATCACCTGCCCGAGGTGCAGGTCGCCGTGGATCCGCTGCAGCTGCGGCCACGCGCCCGCGCGTGCGTGCTCGTAGAAGGCCTCGATGTCCTCGCGAGCCGGAGCGAGCGACGGCACCTCGGCGACGGCGATCCCGAGTCGCCGCGCCCAAGCGCCCGTGATCATGCCGATGAGCTCGGGCGAGGGCGCCTCGCTGGGGAACAGCTCACCGAGCGAGACGTGCAGTGCCGCCACCGCTGCGCCGAGCTCGCGCGCCTCCTGCGTGAACGGCGTGTCGGTCGCAGCGGCCGCGAGGGCGACGCGCCAGGCGTCCTCCACGCCGGGCAGGAACTCCTGCGCGAACGCGAGGTGCCCACGCGCGCGTCCGTCGGGTCGGCCCACGTCGTCCCACGCCCCCTCCACGTGCCCGATGCTCGCGGGAACGTGCCGGGAACCGGATGCCGCGAGCGCCGTCTGCAGCGTGACATCGGGGTTCTCGCCGTGATGCAGCTGCCGGTACACCTTGCAGATGATCGGCGCCGAATCGGCAGGGCGGTACACGATCGACGTGTTCGACTGCTCGCCGCCGACGACGGTCGCGGGCGCGCTCAACGGCGGGCGCGGGGCATCCGGGGCATCCGCCCCCGAGTACCGCCCCCGCGCCTCCGCCCCATCGGACACCGCACGCCCCTCGCCCACGATGAGCGCCAGCAGCGCGTCGGTGTAGGCGCGGTCGTACGGTCCGTCGTAGAGGAACCCGTCGTCGGGCAGCCGCCCGATGAGATGGCCGGATGCCTCGGGCGAACGCAGCCGCAGCCGTCGCTCGACCACCGGCAGCTGGTACAGGATCGGGGGCGTCGCGGCATCGTCCATGAGGAGCAGCGTGCGAACCCGGGCCTGCGGGTCGACCGTCGACAGCTCGAACGCGCCGATCAGGCGCAGCTGCGGCGCGTGCGACTTCCCGCCGCACCAGCGCTGCCGCGGCATCCAGGCGGCGATCGCGGCCACGGCGCTGTCCATGCCTGAACAGTAGGGCGGGCGGCATCCGAAGTCGAGGACCCGACCAGGGGTCCATCGACGCGTGTCGCGGGCCATACTGGAGGCGGGACGACTCAGGGGGAGGTCGACGATGGCCTACGAGGTACGCATCACCCAGCATCCGCGGCAAGATCTCGCGGTCGTGCGTCACCGCACGACGTTCAGCGAGATCCCGACGTTCATGCGGTCGGCATTCCAGACCGTCGCGGGCTACCTCGGCAAGCAGGACCTGCTCGGCCCGGGGCCGGCGGTCGGACGATACACCGAGATGGACATGACGACGGGCGAGGTCGTGGTCGCCGCGGGGTTCGTGGTGTCGCAGCCGATCGAGGGCGACGGCACCGTCGTGGCCGACGAGACGCCCGCGTGCGAGGTCGCCACGACGACGCACCTCGGCTCCTACTCGAACGTCTCGGAGGCCTACGACGCGATCGCGAAGGCGATGGCCGTGCAGGGCCGCGAGCTCGACGAGACCACCATGTGGGAGGAGTACTGGAGCCCGCCCGGCACCCCCGACGACCAGACCAAGACGGTCGTCTACTGCCCGCTGAAGGCCGCGGCCTGACCTGCTCCGCGGGTTGCGGAGCGACGAAGGAGCGCCTCGAAGCCCGCTGTCACACCCACGCGCGGCGCACGGCCTCGGCGCCGAGTTGCATGCGGGTCGTCACGCCCGCCGTCTCCATGAGCTCGGCCACGCGCCGTTGCACGGTGCGCACCGAGATGCCGAGCTGAGCGCCGGCCGCGGCATCCGTCAGGCCCAGCAGGAGCAGCTTCAGCAGGTCACGATCGACCGCGTCGTGCGTGCCCGTCAACTCGCCTGTGGAGATGAACTCGGTCGAGCTCGCCCAGAACTCCTCGAAGATCGAGGCCACCAGGTCGAGGAGCCCGCTCGGATGCACCAGCAGCGCACCCGACGAACGCTCCTCGCCGCGAGACCGCATGGGCAGGAGCGCCATGGCTTCGTCGGCGATGATGAGCCGGGTCGGCAGCGTCGGCAGCACGCGCACCTCCTCGCCGAACGTCGCCGCCTCTCGTGCCGCGTCGATGAAACCCGGGCGTTCGAGCACCGGCTTCTCGACGATCACGCGGTACCGCACGCCTCTGGCGAGCGCGTCGTCCTCGGCACGGTTCTCGTCGGCGTCGAGGAAGGCCACGTCGCTCAGCACGAACACCCGCACCTGCTGCGTGGCCGAGGCCTGCAGCTGCGCGAACCGCTGGCGCACGGCATCGGCCCCGAGCACCACGTCGACGACGTCGGGAGCCTCGCGTCGGGAGGCTCCCGAGCGGTAGAGCTCGCTCAACTGCACGAGGGCCTCGTGCGCCTGGGTCAGGCTGCGCTCGCGTTCGAGCAGCATCGGGCGCAGGGCGAGCGACGGCGGTGAGGCGACCACTCGGTCGGGGGCGGATGCCTGGCGCGCGAGCAGCCCGAGACGCTCGAGCTCGACCAGCACCTCGCGCACCCGCCCGGCCGGTAACGCAGCCGACGCGATGATCTCGTCGATGCTCGCCGACGGAGCCTCCAGGATCAGCCGGTACACGGAGGTGTGCTCGTCGTCCAGTCCGATCGCCTCGAGCACGCGAAGCTCCGTTCCCCTCGACCGATCCGCCGGCTCGGGGGCCGTGTGGCGGATCGCGGCCATGGCATCTCTTCGCCATCACCCTAGCCAATCCGGCGTGAGAGGTTGCATGGCAAGCCAGTCAGCAAGTGCGAGAGGTGCTCCCTATGCCACCATCCATCCATCCCTCGAGGCCGCGTCGGCGACGCGCGATCGCGGCCGCCCTGAGCGGCCTCGCGATCGGCGTCGCCGGCGTCGGCGCGGCCGCGCTTCCCGCGGCCGCCGCGCCCGACGCTCCAGCCGGTGATCCGCCGGCCGCGACGGCGCCCGCCACCGCCGGCGGCTCGCATTCGGTCACGCTCATCACGGGCGACCGAGTCACGGTCACCGACCTCGCCGATGGCACGCACGCCGTCGAGATCGAGCCGGCCGGGCCCGGCGACGGCATCCAGACCGCCGAGGTCGACGGCGACCTCCACGTCATGCCGCGATCGGCCATGCCGTACGTCGCGGCGGGGGTCGTCGATGCCGACCTCTTCAACGTGTCGCAGCTCATCGAGTTCGGCTACGACGACGCGTCGGTCGACGCCACCCCCGTCATCCTCGAGTTCGAGGAGGGCCGGGCCACCCGACGTGCAGCGCCCGTTCCTGGTCTCGCGGTCGGCGCGCCGCTGGCGAGCATCGACGGCGCGGCCGCGGCTGCTGAGCACGCGAGCGCCGAGTCGACCTGGGCGGCCCTGACGGGTGCCGCGGCATCGGCCCGCACGTTCGGCGCCGCGCCCGAGGCACCCGACGGCACCGCCGCCGTCGAGCTCGGCGGCGGAATCGAGGCGATCCACCTCGACGGCAAGGTGCAGGCGACGCTCGACTCGAGCACGCCATGGATCGGGGCGCCCGAAGCGTGGGCCGCCGGCTACACCGGCGAGGGCGTCACCGTCGCCGTGCTCGACTCGGGCTATGACGACACCCACCCCGACCTCGCTGGCGCGGTGCTGCCCGAGTCGACGAGCTTCGTACCCGACGAGGAGGTCGGCGACGACCCCAACGGGCACGGAACCCACGTGGCATCCACGGTCGCAGGCACGGGTGCCGCGAGCGGGGGCGTCCAGCGGGGCGTCGCCGACGGCGCCGACCTGCTCATCGGCAAGGTGCTCAGCGCCCAGGGCTACGGCCTGGAGTCGTGGATCATCGCCGGAATGCAGTGGGCCGGCGAACGGGCCGACATCGTGTCGATGAGCCTCGGCACCTCCCAGGGTTCGGACGGCACCGACATCATGTCGGAGGCGCTCGACCGGATCGCCGAGGAAACCGGCGCGCTGTTCGTGGTCGCGGCCGGCAACTCGTCGTCGCCCGAGACCATCGGGTCGCCGGGGGCGGCGGCGAGCGCGCTCACGGTCGGCTCCGTCGACGATCCGACCGGTGAGCTGTCGTGGTTCTCGAGCCAGGGCCCGCTCGTGCGCTCGGGCGCGCTGAAGCCCGAGCTCGTCGGTCCCGGCAGCAACGTCACGGCCGCCCGCTCGGCCGACCGCCTGGGCTCCGGCTCGTACGTCGCGATGAACGGCACGTCGATGGCGACCCCGCACGTGTCGGGCGCCGCCGCGATCGTGAAGCAGCAGCATCCCGACTACACGGCCGACCAGTTGCGCGCGGCGCTCCTGAGCACGACGACCGACGTCGGCCTGACGCCGTACCAAGCGGGCTCGGGCGTGGTCGACATCGACCAGGCACTCGACGCACCGGTCCTCGCCGCCGGACCCGGCGACTTCGGCATGCTCTCGTGGGGCGAAACCGCCGACGCCGTCGAGCGCACCATCGAGTTCACCAACCGAAGCGATGCCGAGGTCGTGCTCGACCTCGCGGCGACGCTCCACGACACGACGCCCGGGTCGGGCGGCGGCGGCGTGGAGCCGCTCTCGGTCGACGCGCCGACCGGCGTGCTCGCCATGGACGCCGACCAGCTCACGATCCCGCCGGGCCAGACTCGATCGGTCACCCTCACGGCCGACCCCGCACAGGTGCCCACCGGCGCCCAGTTCTCGGGCGCGCTCGTGGCGTCGATAGACGGCGAGCCGGTCACCCGCACCGCGCTCGGCATCATCGCCGAGGCCGAGCGCTACGACCTCACCGTCACGGCCACCGGCCTCGATGGCGCGCCCGCCGAGGCGTACGGCTGGCTGTGGAACGGCGAGACCGGCGACATCGGAGTGGTCCCCGTCGCGGGGGAGACGACACTGCGGCTGCCGGCCGGCACCTATTCGCTCATGTCCTTCATGGACGTGGCGGAGGCGGCGGACGCGCTCGGGACCGCGCTGGTCGGCGACCCGCACGTCGTGCTCGACGGCGACGCCACGGTGACGTTCGATGCCCGCGCGGCCGTGCCGCTCACGGTCGACGTCGGTGACGACACGGTCTCGCCGGTCTTCCGCCGCGTCGACTTCCAGGTCGACGGGTTCCGGGGGAGCATGATCGCCCCGGTCTGGACGGACACCCTGTACGCGCAGCCGATCGACGCGTCCGATGCAGAGAGCTTCGACTTCACGACGCGCTGGCGCCTGCAGCAGACGCTCTCGCTCACGGCCGACGGAGAACGCCTCGACGTCATCGAGCAGGCCGGCTCCACGCCGCTCGACGGCAGCCTGCGCGCTCGCGCCGTCGACGTCGGCGCCGGCAGCGCCGAGGAGTTCGCGGCGGCCGACGCCGCCGGGCTCGTCGCGGTCGCCACCCGGTCCGACGCGGTGTCGCCGTCGGAGCGCGCGGCGAATGCCGCCGCCGCCGGTGCGGCACTGCTCCTCGTCGTGAACGACGCCGACGGCGAGCTCAGCGAATGGGTGGGTGCCGACGACTACCGCACGCCGGTGCCGATCCCGGTCGCCTCCGTCAGCGGCATCCAGGGGCGTGAGATCCTCGGTGCCATGGGCGGGAAGACGGTCACCCTGAAGGGCTCCGGCGTCGCGAACGCGACCGAGGTCTACGACCTCGTGCGCTTCACCGACGGTGAGATCCCCGAGGACCTGGACTACCGCCCCGATGGTCTCGCCCGCATCGACACCACCTATTACGGCGACGGCGGCACCGTCGGCGAGTTCCGGTTCGACTTCGTGCCGGGCACGCTGTACGGGTCGGGCTACCCGATGCGCACCACGCGCGGCATCGAGCGCACCGAGTGGGTGAGCACCGACCAGGTGGACTGGTACCAGGACGTCGAGTTGGTGGATGTCGGATGGAACGTGCGCGACATCCGCCGTGCCTACGCACCCGACCAGGTCGCCGAGTCGAGCTTCTTCGGCCCAGTGGTGCGCCCCTACGTCGGTCCGGGCTACTGGGCGCCCCACCGCTCGGGATCGATCGCTCAGGTGAACCTCCCGTCGTGGGCCGACGGGGCGAACCCCGAGCGCACGGGTGCGTTCGACCTGTGGTCGGGCACCGACGATCGCGCGCAGCTCACCGAGGTGTACGTCGATGGCACGCTCGCCGGTTCGTCGAAGTACCAGGCGACGTACGTGCGGAACGTGGCCGACGGCGAGACCGACTGGCGCATCGTGAACCGGGCGACGCACGACGGTTCCGCGTTCGCGTCCTCGACCGAGACCGTGACCGAGTGGACCTTCCGGTCGACCGGAACGGCCGATGACTGGACCGAGCAGCTCCTGCCGATGATCCAGGCCTGGTACGACGTCGAGCTCGACGCGTCGGCCCTCGCCGGCTCGGGTCGCAAGGCGGGCACGCCGGTCGCGCTCGGGCTCGAGCTCGGGCACGTCGCCGGGGCATCCGGAAGCGCGGCGCTCAGCGGCGCCACGCTCGAGGTGCGGGTCGCCGGTGGCGACTGGCAGTCGGTCGAGCTCTCGGCGACGGATGCCGCGGGCGGGACCGGGATCACCCCGTTCGCCACCTTCCCGACCGGCCGCGACTTCGTGACGACGTACGCGGCCGACCTCGCCGTTCCCGATGCAGGCTCTTGGGTGGACCTTCGGGTGACGGCGACGGATGCCGCAGGCAGCACGTTCTCGCAGGAGATCGTGCGGGCGTTCGAGGCTGCCCCGGCCAAGAGCGCCGTCGTCCGGCCGGTCGGCGGCACGAGCGGACTGCTTCCCTAGGCGGTCCGCGCGGGGCCCGGGCGGCGACGCCCGGGCCCGTCGTGCGCGTGTGCGCGCATCTCGAAGCCCCCTTGTCGACCTCGTACTGGACTTGTCCTCCACAAGCGGGTTGCGTGCAAAGTTCTCCACATGATATTTGCCTGATCAGTGGCGATTTCCGTGCTCATTCGAAAGTCGGTGGGTGGCTGCAGGATGAAGTCATGGATCAGCCGCTGCACACCCTCGAGCGTGACGTCGAGGCGTTGCGCGCGGCGTGGAGCGGCGCGTTGCCCGCGTTCGGGGCGATCAGCGGGGCGGTGCAGGTGGAGGTCGGGCAGATGAGCGACGCCGGGCTGGTGCGGGTGACCGACGCGCTCGCCCGGGTCCGCCGCGACGCCGACGCGCTGCTCGCCCGGGTTGCGGCCGAGGTGTCGAAGCGGTCCAGCACCGAGCTCGGCGAGTCCAGCCTCGCCAGGGCGCAGGGCTTCCACAACCCGGTGCGACTGATCGCCGCCTCGACCGGGGCATCCCGGAGCGAGGCGGCGAAGCTCATCGCGGTCGGCACCGCCACCGCCGAGCGGCAGTCGTTCGGCGGCGAACGACTGCCATCGCGGCATCCGCACGTCGCCGCAGCACTCGAATCCGCCCGCATCGGCGTCGACGCGGCATCCGCGATCACCTCCATGCTCGACCGGGTGCGGCTGCGTGCCGACCCCGAGCTGGCCGACACCACCGAAGCGGCCCTCGTCGACCTTGCTGCGCGGGTGCCGCTCGACCTCCTCATGCGCGGGGTCCGCGAGGCGGAGGCCCGGCTCGACCGCGACGGCATCGAGCCGCGTGAGGAGCAGTTGCGCGGAGCGCGTTCGCTCACGATGCGCGAAGACTCGGCGGGCATGGTGCACCTGCACGCCCGCCTCGACCCCGAAACGGCAGCCCCCATCAAGACCGCGATCGAGGCACTCGTCAGCGACACTCTGCGTCGCCGCGAGCCGGGTGCGGGGAGCTCCGGTTCGGCGTCGGATTCGGGCCCGGTCGTCGATGACGCGCGTTCGATTCCGCAGCTCCAGGCCGACGCGCTCGCCGCGATCTGCCGCCACGCGCTCGGCTGCGGTGAGACCCTCGCGCCACTCGCGAAAGCCACCGTCGTGGTGCGCCTCGACCATGACGCCCTCGTCGAGGGCCTCGGAATCGCGCGCATCGACGGAATCGACCAGCCGATCTCGGCCGGCACCGCCCGGCGCATGGCCGCCGACGCCGAACTCATCCCCGCCGTGTTCGGCGGCGAGGGCGTGCCGCTCGACCTCGGCCGCTCGGCCCGGCTCTTCAGCAAAGCGCAGCGAATCGCACTCGCAGAACGCGACGGCGGATGCGCCTCATGCGGTCAGAACATCGCCTACGTCGACGCGCACCACATCGACTGGTGGGAACGCGACACCGGCCCGACCGACTTCTCGAACGGGGTCATGCTCTGCTCCTTCTGCCACCACCGCATCCACCGCGAAGGATGGGGCATCCGCGCCACCCGATCGGAAGTGTGGCTCACCCCACCACCGCACGTCGACCCTGACCAAGCACCACGACTCGGCGGACGCGCCCGCTTCACGCTGCCCACATCGCGGTCGGCCGCATGATCGCGGGCACGCGCGGGTGGAGACGAGCGCGCGTCGGTGAGGCGTTTCGAGACGCTCCTTCATCGCTCCCGAACCCGCGGTCGCGGCACTCAACCCGTGGGTCGCGACAGGCGCGGACATAGAATGCGCGCAATGGACGAGTCAGCCGCCCTCGAGGTCACCGCGGCCCGGGCCGTCGAGACGGGGGATCGCGATCGCCTGCTCTGGACCGACGCCGACCGCGACTGGGCGAGCCGCGCTGCCGCGCAGGTCGTCGGCGAGGGCGCCAGCGTCGAGGCGTTCCTGACCCGGCGCGCTCGGCTCGTGCTCGAGCGCATCGGGCCGCGACAGCCCGCCGTGACGCGCATGGTGCGCGCGCTGTGCTGGCGGCCGTGGGTGGGCGCCGTCGTCGTGGGGGCCGCGTTCCTGCTCGGCCTCGTCGTCGACCGCATCGGCGGCGGCACGAGCATCAACCTGCTCGCCCCGCCCGTGTTCGTGCTGCTCGTCTGGAACCTCGTCGTCTACGTCGCGCTGCTGGTTCGGCTGGTTGCGTTCCGCGGTCGGCCGGGGCCCTTGCGAACCCTGCTCATCGAGTTCGCCGCCCTGCGCACGCCGACGGGCGCGCGCGCCGGCGCTCGAGCGCGAGCACGTGCACGTGACGGCGACGCCGGCACCGCCCGGCGCACCATCCTCGAGACGCTCCCCGGCGAGTGGGCGCGGCTGGCCGCTCCCCTCTACGGTGCGCGCGCCGCCCGCGTGCTGCACCTCGCGGCGGCCGCCACCGCGCTCGGCGTGATCGTCGGCCTGTACCTGCGCGGCCTCGCCTTCGAGTACCGCGCGACCTGGGAGAGCACGTTCCTCGACGCAGACCAGGTGCACGGGCTGCTCGCCGTGACGCTCGCGTCCGGCTCCTGGCTGACCGGCATCCCGATTCCGGATGTCGCGGAGGTCGCCGCCATCCGTGCGCCCGGGAGCGAGAACGCCGCCACCTGGATGCACCTGCTCGCCGGCAGCGTCGTCGCCGTGGTCGTCATCCCGCGGCTCGTGCTGGCGCTCATCGCCGGTCTCGTCGAGCGCCGTCGCGCGGCACGCATCGACGTGCCGCTCGCGGATCCGTACTTCCAGCGGCTCGTGTCGGGCTACCTCGGTCGCACCGGCCGGATCCGGCTCGTTCCGTACAGCCACACCGTCACCCCCGAGGTGCGGAACGGCCTCGACGCCGTGCTCGCCAGGGCGTACGGCGGAGCGTCGGTCACCGTCGAGGCGCCCGTCCCCTGGGGCGACGACGACGCGCTCGCGAACCTGGCGTTCGCGCGGCGGGCGGCCGCCGATGAGATCGTGCTGCCGCTGTTCGGCCTGGCCGCGACGCCCGAACCCCAGGTGCACGGCGCGTTCCTCGATGCCCTCGCGCCCGGTGCCGGCGGGAGTCGGCCGGTGGGCGCGCGGCATCCGCTCACCGCGCTCGTCGACGAGTCGGGGTTCCGAGCGCGCTGGCCCGATGACCACGAGCGCCTCGAGGCGCGCCGAGTTGCCTGGCGCGAACTCCTCGTCGCGCACGGCGCCACCCCGGTCTTCGTCGATCTCGCGTCGCCCGACGTCTCGGCCGCCGAGGCGGCGCTCGCGGCATCCGCCCTCGACACGGAAGCGCCGCCGCGCGGGAGGGTGCCGTGACCGGCGGTCCGGTGGACGCCGGGGAACCGGCCGAGCCGGGTTCGGAGCTCGCGGTCGAGCCGGGCGCCATCGCCCTCTCGCTCGTCTCGCACACGAATGCCGGCAAGACCACCCTCGCGCGCACCCTGCTCGGGCGTGACGTCGGCGAGGTGCGGGACGCCCCGCACGTGACGCTCGAGGCGACGCCGTTCCCGCTCGTGCAGACCGCCGAGGGCGACCTGCTCACGCTCTGGGACACACCGGGGTTCGGCGACAGCGTGCGGCTCGTACGGCGCCTACGGCAGTCGGGGAACCCGATCGGGTGGTTCCTCTCGCAGGTCTGGGACCGCTACCGAGACGAGCCGTTCTGGCTCACCCAGCTCGCCGTGCGCAACGTCGCCGACGACGCGGATGTCGTGCTCTACCTCGTCAACGCTGCCGAGGAGCCCGGTGATGCGGGCTATCTGCGGCCGGAGCTCGAGGTGCTGGACTGGATCGGCAAGCCCGTGCTCGTGCTGCTCAACCAGACCGGGCGACCGCGCGAGCGCGCCGCCGAGGCCGCCGACGAGGCCCGATGGCGGTCGGCGGTCGCCGGCGCCCTCGACGTGAGCGAGGTGCTCGCGCTCGACGCGTTCGCGCGCTGCTGGGTGCAGGAGTTCACGCTCTTCGACGCCATCGGGCGCGTGCTCCCCGGCACGAAGCAGCCCGCGTTCGAGCGCCTCTCGCAGGAGTGGCGCGCTCGCCGGATGGGCCAGTTCGAGGAGGCGATGGCCACGCTCGCCGAGCCCATCGCGAGGGCCGCGTGCGACCGCGAGATCCTGCCCGAGCAGCCGCTCGCGGCACGCCTCGGCGGATCGATCGGCCTGCCGAACACGGCGCGATCGCAGGCGCACGAGGAGGCCATGCGCGCGCTCGGCGAACGGCTCGAGTCGGGGCTCGTGGCGAGCACCGAGCGGCTCATCGTGATCCACGAGCTCGAGGGCCGCGCCGTAGGGGAGGTGCTCGAGCGGGTGGCGAGCGACATCCACGTCGAGGCACCGCTCGACGAGGGCCGCACGGGCATGCTCTCGGGGGTCGTGTCGGGCGCGCTCACCGGGCTCGGCGCCGACCTCATGGCGGGCGGGCTCACGTTCGGCGCCGGCATGCTGGCCGGGGCGGTCATCGGCGCGCTCGGCGGCGCGGGCATCGCGCGCGGCGTCAACGTCGTGCGCGGGCGCACCGAGTGGAGCCTGCGCTGGGAGGCCGCGTTCCTCGACGGGCTCGTCACCTCGGCGCTGCTGCGCTACCTCGCGATCGCGCACTACGGCCGCGGCCGCGGCGCATGGAAGGCGAGCGAGTATCCGCCGTTCTGGCGGCGACTCGTCGTCGACGCGGTGGTCGCGAGGCGCGAGCGCCTCGATGCGGTGTGGGAGCTGCGCGCGGCGGGCGACGGCTGCGAGCGGCTCGAGCGCGAGCTCCGCGAGGAGTTGCGCGAACTGGCGCTCGGCCTGCTCGACGAGCTGTATCCCGGGGCGCTGCGCACCTCGGCGGGGTGAGCGCCGTCGCTCGGGCGGCCCGCGCACGCGGGGCCCGCCCCGCGCGGGCGCTCGCACGCGGGCCTGTCGGCGCGTCGTGCGAGCATGGTGGGCATGTCAGAAGCCCCGCCGCCGCACGACTGGCGGGCGGCGCTCGCCGGGCTCGGGGGCGGAGCCGACGCATCCGTGTCCGAGACGGCGGAGTCGAGGCTGCGTCCGCTCGGGCTGCAGTTCGAGTTGCGTCGGCGCGTCGAACGTCGCAGCGGCGAGTGGCGCGGTCCACGCGACGAACCGGCCCGGCGCGCGGCATCCGTCGACCGGCTCGCGGTGCGCCCGGTCACGCAGGGCCGCCGCGGCGCCTGGGTGAAAGACGGCCTGACGTGGCAGAACATCGCATTCCAGGCGAGCGCCGCGGGCGTCGACCCCGCGCAGTCGCGCTGGTTCGCGCAGTTCGCGATGCTCAAGGGCACGACGCCAGCGGTCTACCAGTACGGCTCAGAGTGGATCACGCTCGACGAGTTCGAGAGCCCGCTGCTGTGGGCGCTGCTCGCCGAGGCCGGGCGCCTCGGGGTGGCATTGGTCGGTTCCGATGTCACGCCCGACGTCGTGCTGTCCGGAAGCGCCGTGGTCGGACTCGACGCGAGGCTCACGAGCGGCGCCCTCGCCCTCGAGCCCACCGCCGTGTTCGACGACGAGGCGGTGCCGGTCGACGAAGTGCAGCCGATCTCACGCCATGGGGTGTATCGCGCCGACTTCGACGCGGGCGTCATCCGGCTCGCCCCCGCCGTGGGCGGTGAGCTCTCGGAGGCGCAGCGCGCGCTGCTCGCGTCACCGCCCGGGGCGATCCGAGTGCCGGCGGCCGACGTGCCGCTCTTCCTGCGCGGGCACTTCCACGCGCTCGCCCGGTCGCTTCCGGTCGTGAGTCGCGACGGCAGCTTCGAGGCTCCCGACGTTCCACCCGCGACGCTCGTGCTCGAGGCCGAGTTCGAGCCCGACGACGTGCTGCGCCTCGCGTGGCGCTGGGAGCACGCCGACGGTCGCACGAGTGCGGTCGAGGCATCCGTCGCCGCGGCATCCGACGACCCCGACCTCGACGACGACCTGCTCGCCCGGGTCGCCGACGAGCTCGGATGGGTGCCGCTCGATGCGGTGATCCTCCGTGGGCTCGATGCCGCCGAGTTCACGGTCGAGCGGATGCCCCGGCTCGAATGCCTCGCCGAACGCGGCGGGCTGCGCATCGACGTCATGGGCGATCGCCCCGACTACCGCGAGGTGACCGCGGCGCCGTCGCTGCGGGTGACGACGGTGGAATCGCAGAAGCGCGACTGGTTCGACCTCGGGGTGCAGCTCACCGTCGACGGCAAGCCTGTTCCGTTCATGCCGCTGTTCCGCGCGCTCGCGAAGGGGCAGCGTCGGCTGCTGCTCGTCGACAAGAGCTACCTGAACCTCAACCTGCCCGTGTTCGACGAGCTGCGCGACCTCATCGAGGAGGCAGGCACGCTCGCCGAGTGGGAGACCGGGTTGCGCATCCACCGCAGCCAGACGAGCCTGTGGGCCGACTTCGAGGATCTGGCGGATGTCTCGGAGCCTGCGCTCGCGTGGCGTGCGACCATCGCGGGGTTGGAGCACGGCGCCGTCGAGGAGGTCCCGCCGCCTGCGGGGCTCGCGTTGCCGCTTCGGCCCTATCAGCTCGAGGGGTTCCGCTGGCTCGCGTTCCTGTGGCGGCATCGGCTGGGAGGCATCCTCGCCGACGACATGGGGCTCGGCAAGACGGCGCAGACGCTGGCGCTGATCGCGCACGCGGTCGAGTCGACCGGGAGCCACGCGCCTCCCGGCAGCGCGGCGCCGTTCCTCGTCGTCGCGCCGACCTCGGTGGCGTCGAACTGGGTGAGCGAGGCCGCCCGCTTCACGCCCGGACTGCGTGTGGCGACGGTGACGGCGACCGAGGCGAAGCGGCGCGGCCGGATCGCGGATGCCGCTGCCGACGCCGATGTCGTGGTGACCACGTACGCCGTGCTGCGCCTCGAAGCCGACGGGTTCGCCGCGCTCGAGTGGAGTGGGCTGGTGCTCGACGAGGCCCAGTTCGTGAAGAACGCGGCGACGAAGGTGCACCAGGCGGCCCGCGGCATCCGGGCGCCGTTCACGCTCGCCGTCACCGGAACGCCCGTCGAGAACAACCTCGGTGAGCTGTGGGCGCTGCTCGACCTCGTGGCGCCGGGGCTCTTCCCCTCGCGTCGGGCGTTCGACGAGCGGTATCGGCGTCCGATCGAGAACGACCGCAACACCGAGCGGCTCGAGCGGCTGCGGCGGCGAATCCGGCCGCTGATGCTGCGCCGCACGAAGGAGCTCGTCGCGCCCGAGCTGCCGCCGAAGCAGGAGCAGGTGCTGCAGGTCGAGCTGCATCCGCGGCATCGACGGCTGTACGACACGATGTTGCAGCGCGAACGACAGAAGCTGCTCGGTCTCATCGACGACCTGGACCGCAATCGCTTCATCGTGTACCGCTCGCTCACGCTGTTGCGGATGCTCGCGCTCGACGCGACGCTCATCGACGATTCCCGCTATGCGGGTTACCCGTCGGCGAAGCTCGACGCGCTCTTCGAGCAGCTCGACGACGTGCTCGGCGAGGGGCATCGCGCGCTCGTGTTCAGCCAGTTCACCTCGTTCCTCGGTCGGGTGGCGTCGAGGTTGGATGCCGCGGGCGTGCCGTACGCGTACCTCGACGGGTCGACGCCGACGCGCCGGCGCGACGCGGTGATCCGGCAGTTCCGCTCGGGTGAGGCGTCCGTGTTCCTCATCAGCCTGAAGGCGGGGGGATTCGGGCTGAACCTCACCGAGGCCGACTACGTGTTCCTCCTCGACCCATGGTGGAACCCGGCGAGCGAGGCGCAGGCCGTCGACCGCACCCACCGCATCGGCCAGGCGAAGCAGGTGATGGTGTACCGACTCGTCGCCGCGGGCACGATCGAGGAGAAGGTCATGGAGCTGAAGGCGCGCAAGGGCGAGCTCGTCGCGTCGCTCCTCGACGACGAGGGGCTGACCGATGCTGCCCTCACGGCCGACGACCTGCGCGGATTGCTCGAGCACTGAGCGCTCGCCGCTGGTCGCCGACCGCCGCCGACTCGGTCGTGTCCGCTCCGCTCCGCTCGCCGAAGAACGTTTCCCGTTTCGCATGTCGGTGCCGGGGTGCCGAAGTGCCGAAGTGCCGGAGTGCCGAAGTGCCGAAGTGCCGAAGTGCCGGAGTGCCGAAGTGCCGGAGTGCCGAAGTGCCGGAGTGCCGGGGTGCCGGGGTGCCGAAGTGTCGGAGTGCCGGGGTGCCGGGGTGCCGGGGTGCCGGGGTGCCGGGGTGCCGGGGTGCCGAAATGCCGGGGTGCCGGGGTGCCGGAGTGCCGGAGTGCCGGAGTGCCGGAGTGCCGGAGTGCCGGAGTGCCGGAGTGCCGGGGGTTCGGCGAGGAAACGGTCGTCCTGAATCGCGAGACGGAGCCGGCTGCTCAGTCCTCGCGGAGCGGGCGGGCCCGGCGGCGCGCGCGAGGCTCCTCCAGCCCGATGTGCACGCGCGTGCGCTTGCGCTCGAACACGATGAAGCCCGCGCCCAGCAGCCACAGCGGGACCTGCGTGAGGAAGGCGACGCGGAAGGCGTCGAGGCTGTAGGTCTCGGGTGTTCCGGCACCCTGCATGTCCATCGCGATGCCGATGAAGAGGATCGCAAGCAGCGCCGCGAGGAATCCGCCGACGTTCACGATGCCCGTCGCCGTGCTCAGGCGGTGGCTCGGGTTGAACGTGCGGGCGTGGTCGAACCCGATCATCGACGCCGGACCCCCGACGCTGAGGGCGAGCGCAAGCAGCAGCAGGAGCCACAGCGGCGCCTGCCCGGGCCAGGCGATCACCACGAACCACGCGAGCATCTGTATGCCGATGATGGGCAGGACGAGCATCCGCGACCGGCGCATGGGATGTCGACTGGAGAGCATGCCGATCACCGGCCCGATGACCATGGCGCATACCACGTAGACACTGAAGACGAGCGACGCCGTCGCCGGCGACAGCCCCTGGCCGACGGTGAGGAACGGGAACCCCCAGAGCAGGATGAACGCGGTCCCCGAGAACGGCGTCGTGAAGTGCGACCAGAACGCGAGGCGCGTCGCCGGATGTGCCCACGACTCGCGGAACCCGACCCGCAGGTCGGCGGCCGAGGTCACCACGTGCATCGCGCCGGTCGTGGTGTCGACCGAGACATCCGCGGTGCGATCGAGTGGATGGTTCCGGATCACGGCGAACGTGAGCACCGTGAACAGTGCGCCGAGCCCGGCCAGGCTTCCGAACGCGACGCTCCACGTCGTCGCATGCAGGATCGCCGCCATCGGCAGGATCGCGAGCAACTGGCCCGTCTGCCCGACGATGCCGGTCAACTGCACGAGCAGCGGGGCCTGCCGCTCGGGGAACCAGACGGCGACCACTCGCAGCACGCTCGGGAAGATCATGGCGTCCCCCGCGCCGACGAGCATACGAGCGACGATCGCGGTCGCCACGTCGGGCGCGAACGCCATGACCAGCTGTCCGATCGCCATCAGGAACATGCCGACCGTGATCATGGGTCGCGCGCCGAACTTGTCGAGCAGCAGCCCGACCGGGATCTGCATCGCGCCGTACACGAACAACTGGATCACGGCGAACATCGACAGCGTCGAGGCATCCGCCTCGAACCGCACCGCGGCGTCGACGCCGACGGCCGAGAGCGAGGTGCGGTTCGTGACCGAGAGCACGTACGCAGCCACGCTGATGCCCCAGACCAGCCACAGGCGCCACGGGCGCACGGGCGGAAGAGCAGTCGTCACGGGGGAAGGCCTTGTCGAAGAGCGAGACGGCCGCGAGCCGCGCCCGACCTGCTCCAGCCTAGGCGACGTTCGAAACGGAGCGAGCGGATGCCCCGAACAGGGACATCCGCTCGCTCTGGTGGAACCGGCGGCCGCCGGCCTCAGCTCAACTCGGCCTCGGCCGCCTCCTCGACGACGTCTTCGAGCGTCTTCGTCGGCCCGGTCATGACCTCGCCCTGCTCGGCTGCCAGCTCGGCGTCGACGTCGTACGCCGCCTGCTCGAACTGCGAGTTGTAGAGGCGGTAGTACGCGCCCTTCGCCGCGATGAGCTGCTCGTGCGTGCCCTGCTCGACGATGTCGCCGTGCTCCATCACGAGGATGAGGTCGGCGTCGCGGATCGTCGAGAGGCGGTGCGCGATCACGAACGACGTGCGGCCCTCGCGAAGTGCGGCCATCGCGTGCTGCAGCAGCAGCTCGGTGCGGGTGTCGACCGAGGACGTCGCCTCATCGAGGATGAGCACCGAAGGCTGCGACACGAACGCGCGCGCGATCGTGATGAGCTGCTTCTCGCCGGCCGAGACGTTCGACGCCTCCTCGTCGAGCACGGTGTCGTACCCGTCGGGCAGCGAGTGCACGAACCGGTCGACGTACGTCGCCCGAGCGGCCTCGCGGATCTCGTCGTCGGTCGCCGTCTGGCGTCCGTAGCGGATGTTCTCGCGGATCGTGCCGGCGAACAGCCACGGATCCTGCAGCACCATGCCGGTGCGGGCGCGCACATCGTGCCGCGTGAGCGTCGCGATGTCCTGCCCATCGAGCAGGATGCGTCCGCCGTCGAGCTCGTAGAACCGCATGATGAGGTTCACGAGCGTCGTCTTGCCGGCACCGGTCGGACCCACGATCGCGACCGTCTGCCCGGGCTCGACCCGGAACGAGAGGTCGCGGATGAGTGGCCGTTCGGGCGTGTACGAGAACGAGACGTTCTGGAACTCGATCGTGCCGGTGCCCTGCACGGGCTCGACGGCGTCCGCGGCATCCTCCTCCTGCTCGTCCTCGTCCAGGAGTTCGAAGACCCGCTCGGCCGAGGCGGTGCCCGACTGCACGACCGCGGCCATGCCGCCGAGCTGCGCGAGCGGCTGCGTGAACTGCTGCGAGTACTGGATGAACGCCTGCACGTCGCCGAGACGCAGCTGGCCGCCCGCGACCATGAGGCCACCGAGCACCGCGATGCCCACGTAGGTGAGGTTCCCGATGAACATCATGCCCGGCATGATGACGCCGGCCAGGAACTGCGCCTTGAACGCGGCCTCGTAGAGCTCCTCGTTCTCGGCTCGGAACTTCTCGCTCGCGTCGCGCTCGCGACCGAACACCTTCACGAGCGCGTGGCCCGAGAACGACTCCTCGACGCGAGCGTTGAGGCGACCCACCTTGCGCCACTGCACGCCGAACGCGGCCTGCGACTTCGGCCCGATCAGCCCGAAGATCACGCCCATGAGCGGCAGCGAGACGAGCGTGACGAGCGCCAGCTGCCACGAGATCGAGAACATCATGATGAGCACGCCGACCACGGTGAGCACGCTCGTGAGCGCGCTCGAGAGCGACTGCTGCATCGTCTGGGTGATGTTGTCGATGTCGTTCGTGACCCGCGAGATGAGTTCGCCGCGCTGCACCCGGTCGAAGTACCGGAGCGGAAGGCGGTGCACCTTCGCCTCGACGTCTTCGCGCAGGCGCCACATCGCCCGCACCATGATGACGTTGATCACGTAGCCCTGGATCCACGAGAGCACGGAGGCCACGACATACAGGAGCATGACGATGATCACGACCTGGCTGAGCCGCACGAAGTCGATGCCCTCGCCCGGAACGAGCGTGGCCGCCTCGACGATGTTCGCGAGATCGTTCTGACCCTGGGCGCGAAGTCCCTCGACGATCTGCGCCTGGGTGACGCCGGCGGGCAGCTGCGCCGAGATGAAACCCTCGAAGATGATGTTCGTCGCCTCGGCGAGCACCTTCGGCGCGATGACCGTGAGCACCACTCCGAGCGCGCCGAGCAGCGACGCGAACGCGAACGGCCACTTGTAGGGCGCGAGGAGCCCGAGCAGGCGCCGGAAGCTGGCGCCGAAGTCCTTCGCCTTGCCGGGCGCGACGGCGTTCCAGTCGCCCGAGTTGATGCGCGCCTCCTCGGCGAGCTCGTGCTCGATGCGCTCCTCTTCGGTCATCTGGCTGGGGTCGATGACCCCGGCGCGGCCGCGACGAGCGTCACGTCGGCCTGCACCGTTGCCTCGCCCGCGACCGCGCGGCCGGCCGCCGCCCTGCTCCGGGTTCTCGATGTCGGCGCTCATGCCGTTGCCTCCACTCCGAGCTGCGATTCGACGATCTCGCGGTAGGTGCTGCTCGTCTCGAGCAGCTCCGCGTGCGTGCCGACGCCGACCATGCCGCCGTCGTCGAGCACGATGATGCGGTCGGCATCGGTGATCGTCGAGACGCGCTGGGCGACGACGATCTTCGTCACGTCGGGCAACTCCCGCCACAACGCCTGCCTGAGCCTCGCGTCGGTGGTGAGGTCGAGCGCCGAGAACGAGTCGTCGAAGACGAGGATGTCGGGCTGGTGCACGATGGCCCGTGCGATCGCGAGGCGCTGGCGCTGACCGCCCGAGACGTTGGTGCCGCCCTGGGCGATGCGCGCGTTCAGGCCGCCCTCCATCTCGGCGACGAAGTCGCGGCCCTGCGCGATCTCGAGGGCCTGCCAGAGCTCGGCGTCGGCGGCCTCCTCGCGGCCGAACCGCAGGTTGGAGGCCACGGTGCCGGCGAACAGGAACGGACGCTGCGGCACGAGGCCGATGGTCTTCCAGAGCCGGTCGAGATCGGCTTCGCGCACGTCGACGCCGTTGACGAGCGTGGCGCCGCCGGTGACGTCGAACAGTCGCGGGATGAGCGAGACGAGCGTCGTCTTGCCCGCACCCGTCGAGCCGACGATGGCGACGGTCTCGCCGCGCTCGGCGCGGAACGAGATGCCCGAGAGCACGGCGTGCTCGGCGCCGGGGTAGGCGAACGCGGCATCCCGGAACTCGACGGTGCCGACCTCGGGGAACTCGGTGACCGGCTTCGCCGGCCGCGTGAGGGTCGACTCGCTGGCGAGCACCTCGCCGATGCGCTCGGCCGACACCGCCGCGCGCGGGATCATGATCGTCATGAACGCGGCCATCAGCACGCCGCCGAGGATGATGCCCACGTACTGCATGAAGGCGAACAGCGTGCCGATCTGCACGCCGCCCTCGTCGACCTCGATGGCGCCGAACCAGATCACGCCGATGATCGTGAGGTTGAGCACGAGCATGAACAGCGGGAACAGCGTGATGAAGAGCGTGCCCACGCGGCGCCCGACGTCCATGATGTCGGTGTTCGCCTCACGGAAGCGCTCCTCCTCGATGTTCTCGCGAACGAACGCACGCACCACGCGGATGCCCGTGAGCTGCTCGCGCAGGATGCGGTTCACCGCGTCGAGCTTCTTCTGGTAGGTGCGGAACAGCGGCACCATGCGGGACACGACGATCAGCGCCACCACGAGGATCGAGCCCACCGACACCCAGATCAGCCAGCTCAGGCCGACATCCTGCCGGAGCGCCATGATGATGCCGCCGATCGCGAGCAGCGGCGCGCTCACGAGCATGGTCGCTCCGGTCATGGCGACCATCTGCACCTGCTGCACGTCGTTCGTGTTGCGGGTGATGAGCGAGCCCGGGCCGAACGTCGACACCTCCCGCTCGGAGAACGCGCTCACCTTGTCGAACACGTCGTTGCGGATGTCGCGGCCGACCCGCATGGCGGCCTTGGCCGCGAAGTACGTGGCGATGATGGCCGCAGTGATCTGCGCGAGCGAGATCGCGAGCATGAACCCGCCCGTCGACCAGATGTAGGCGGTGTCGCCCTTGGCGACGCCCTCGTCGATGATGTCGGCGTTGAGGCTCGGCAGGTACAGCGAGGCGAGCGCCGAGGCGAACTGGAACACCAGCACGCCGAGCAGTAACCACCGGTAGGGCTTCAGGTAACGGATGAGGAGTCTGCCGAGCATGTTTCTCCGAATGAGGGGAGCCGTATGAAGGATGGCGTGCGGGGGAAGGTCGACCGAGCGAGGGCGAGGAGCGCCGGGCGCGGCGATGCACCCGCTCAGTCTGCATCCAAGCGGGTGCCGCCGACATCCTCCCTGTGGCGGATATCGCTGAGGGCGGAATCCGCTACAGGCACCCGCGGACGAGAATGGCTCGCGGAGGTCGACGATGACGAGCACGCACGAGGTCCTCAACCAGGCACCGCCCCGCGAGGGGGTCGACGAGTACGCGGCGAACGTGCCGCTCGTCGAGGCCGTCGCCCGGTGGGGGAGGAACGGCGGGGCGGATGCCGCGACATCCGCGCTCTCGAAGATCGGCACGCTCGTCGGCTCGGCGATGTTCCAGCGCGACGCCGAGCGTGCGAACACGCATTCGCCGGTGCTGCGCACGCACGACCGGTGGGGGAACCGCGTCGACGAGGTGGAGTACGACGACGCGTATCACCGCATCATGGCGGCCGCGGTGGGCGCCGGAGCGCACACGTCGGCGTGGGCCGATCCCGTTGCGGGCGCGAACGTCGAGCGCGCCGCGGCGTTCCTCCTGTTCGCGCAGGTCGAGCCGGGGCACGCATGCCCGGTGTCGATGACGCACGCCGCGGTGCCGGTGCTCGAGCTCGCGGCATCCGGACTTCGAGACCAATGGATGCCACGACTGCTGAGCCGCGAGTACGAGCCCGAGCTGGGTGGGGTGGGACTCGAGACGCACCCCGAGGGCACTCCCCGACCCGCGGGGGCGGCCAAGCGCTCCGCCCTCGTCGGCATGGCCATGACCGAGAAGCAGGGCGGATCCGACGTGCGCGCCAACACGACGCGCGCCGAGCCGACCGGCGACGACGGCCCGTGGGGGCGCGCGTTCCGACTGACCGGCCACAAGTGGTTCTGCAGCGCGCCCATGAGCGACGCGTTCCTCGTGCTCGCACAGGCGCCGGGCGGGCTGAGCTGCTTCTTCCTGCCCCGGGTGCTGCCCGATGGCTCGCGCAACGTGTTCCGCATTCAGCGGCTGAAGGACAAGCTCGGCAACCACTCGAACGCGTCCAGCGAGGTCGAGTTCGACGGCACGACCGCGTGGCTGGTCGGCGAGGAGGGACGCGGTGTCGCCACGATCGTGCAGATGGTCGCGCGCACGCGGCTCGACTGCGTCATCGGCACGGCCGCCGGGATGCGCCAGTCGGTCGCCGAGGCGGCGTGGCACGTGCGGCACCGCAGCGCGTTCGGGGCGCTCCTCGTCGACCAGCCCGCGATGGCGGCGGTCGTCGCCGACCTCGCGCTCGAGTCCGAGGCGGCGACGCTCACCGCGATGCGGCTCGCGCGTGCCCACGACGACCCTTCGACGGAGCTCAGGGACCGCGACCCCGGCGCGGAGCAGGCGTTCCGCCGCCTCGCCACCGCCGTCGCGAAGTACTGGGTGTGCAAGCGCGGGCCGGGGCACGCGTACGAGGCGCTCGAGTGCCTCGGCGGCAACGGCTACACCGAGTCGTTCCCGCTCGCGCGGCGCTACCGCGAGCAGCCGCTCCTCGCGATCTGGGAGGGGTCGGGCAACGTCATCGCGCTCGACGTGCTGCGCGTGCTCGCCCGCGAGCCCGAGGCGTTCGACGCGTTCTTCGACGTCGTCGGTGCGGTGGGCGGTGCGCACGCGGGCTTCGACCTCGCGCTCGCCGAGGCGCAGGCGGTCGTGCGGGAGGTGTCGACGGATGTCGCGGCCGCGACATCCCGGGCCCGTGAGCTCACCGAGCGGCTCGCGCTCGTGCTGCAGGCGGCGTTGCTCGTCGAGCACTCGCCCGGCGCCGTGGCCGACGCGTTCGTGCGCACGAGGCTCGAGGGCGGGGGCGGGATGCTCTACGGCACGCTGCCGCCGGGCGTTGACACGGCCGCGATCCTCGCGCGGGCCTGAGCCTCGCCGCAGCACACGCCGCAGCGGCGGCGGGTCACTCCCCGACGAGCCGCGCCAGCGCGTCGAGCGCCGGCCGCTGTCCCTTCACGAGGCGCTCGTGCGCGTCGTCGAGCGAGAACCATCCAGCCGCGTCGAGCTCGGGGAACGACTGCCGCCGCCCCGACCGCGGCGGCCACTCCAGCTCGAACGAGTTGCTCCGGATGTCGGAGGCGTCGAAGTCGCTCTCGCCCGCGAACACCCAGACGCGCTTGCCCGACGAGTACCGGAACGCCCCGAGCTCCCGGTACTCGACGTCGGGCGCCGGGTGACCGACCTCCTCCTCGAACTCCCGGAGCGCGGCCGCGAGGGGCTCCTCGTCGGTGTACGTGCCCTTCGGGATCGACCACGCCGAGGCATCCTTGCCCCGCCAGAACGGGCCGCCCATGTGTCCGAGGAACACCTCGAGCCGCGGCATCCGCCGGTAGAGCAGCAGGCCCGCGCTGGTCTCAGCCATGCGAGGTCCAGAGGAACGGCGGATGCCCCGCCGGCATGTCGCCCGCCGCCACGAGCCGCGCCAACCGCACGGCCCCATCGAGGGGCGTCCCCGCGGGAGCGACGAGCTCGGCGCCCGGCGCGAGGAGCGCGAACTCCTGCTCGAACGACGCCGTGAATGCGCCGCCCGCGGCGAACACGCCGCCGACGCCCGAGGCGAGCTGCGGCAGCGCTGGGTCGAGCGCGGCCGCGAGCGTGGCCGCCGCCGCGGCGCCGGCGCGGCGCATGATGTCGGTCGACACGTCGTCGCCGGATGTCGCGAGCAGGGCGACATCCGTCGCGAAGCCTGCGAGCAGGCCGGCGCGGTCCTCGCGGGTGAGCAGGTGGCCGGGCCAGCCGTGCGCGGGGCCGAACCGGTCGACCGCGGCGTCGAGGAGCGCCTGCGCGTCGTCGGTGATGCCGTCGTACGTCTGGATGGCCGCCTTCAGTGCCTCGATGCCGATCCAGGCGGCCGAGCCGCGGTCGTCCCAGAGGTGGCCCCAGCCGCCGACCCGGCGCCAGTGCGTGCGCAGGTCGGTGCCGATCGCGATGGCGCCCGTGCCAACGGCGATGACGGCACCGGGTCGACCCTCGAGTGCGCCGAGGTGTGCGGTGACGGCGTCGATCGCCAGCGCGAGCGGCGCGCCACCCGCAGCACGTTCGAGTCGTTGGAGGGCCGCCCCGGGGGTCGTGACGAGCGAGGCGAGACCGGTGGCGCCGATGCCGACTGCCGCGATCGGGGCGTCCGGCCACTCCGTGCGCACCGCCTCGATGAGCTCGGCGGCCACCTCGACCGCGGTGGAGCCGCCGGATGCCACGGCCGCGCGTCCGCACTCGAGCGATCGGCGCTCGGGCTCGGCGCCTTCGCTACGCGTGAGCGGTTCCAGGGCCGCCCTCGAGCCCGTGCCGCCGACGTCCACGCCGAGGACCCAGTGGTCGGAGTTGAGGCCCGGCGATCCGTTGCCGGCAGCGACAGTGTCCACGACTCCGACTCTAGGGCTGCGACATCCGTTCGTGGCCGTTCTGTCTTGTCGTGCTCTCTGAAGTGTGTTTCCCGATCTTGCCGTGCTCTCCGAAGTATGTTTCCCGATTCGCAAGCCGGTGCCGAAGTGCCGGAGTGCCGGAGTGCCGGAGTGCCGGAGTGCCGAAGTGCCGCCCATTCGCGAAGGAAATCATCGCCTCTCTCGGAAGAGAAGTCGTCAGCGTGTGCGACCGGCGATCCGGCCGGGCAGAGGTACCGTGACCGCATGACGACGAATCAGGTGCAGATCACCGTCGAGCACGACGTGCTCGACGAGCCGTGCCCGCGCTGCGGGTCGACCACGGTGCGTGCGGTCGTCCACGCCGGCTCCATCCAGGGCGCGATCGAGCCGACCGATGTCACAGCCGACCCCTTCGACGTCGATGGTCCGCTCTTCGACTGTCGTGAGTGCGGCTTCGAGTGGGGCGAGCTCATCCGCGATCTGATGCGGTAGTGGAGCTGCATTCGGCTGTGGATAACGGCCGTCTGCGTGGTGCTGCTCACTAGGCTCGTCGCCATGCCGAGTCCCCGCCGTCGCCCTCGACGCAGTCTCGCTCTCGCGATCGCCGGCGTCGTGGCACTTTCGATCAGTGGTTGCGTCGGCGCTCCGGCCATCACGCCGACGCCGTCCCCGTCCGAGTCCCCAGCGCCCATCTTCGCGTCCGACGAGGAGGCGCTGGCGGCTGCCGAGGCGGTGTACGAAAGGTTCCTCGTCGTCTCCTCTGAGATCACGGGAAGTGGCGGTCAAGCAACGGCAAATCTGGGTCAGGTCGCCACAGGTCAGGCGTACCGATCTCAACTCGATACTGCGGCCAACTATGCCGAAGAAGGCATCCGCTCAACCGGCCGGCGGGTCTTCACGACGTTCAAGCTTCAGTCCCACACCTCCGATTCGAATGACGTCACAGTGGCGTTCTACGTCTGCGATGACCTTCGTGGGCTGGACGTACTCGATGCGGAAGGGACATCAGTTGTTGCGCCCGACAGGGTCGTGGACGTGCCCTATCTCGTGGTGATTGAGGGGAAGGGCAACGAGCTTAAGGTGAGCGAGAAGGATCTGTGGGACCGCGAGAACTTCTGCGTTTAGCCGGAGGGATTGGCGTTACCGTGGTGCTCACTCTCCTAACGCTCCTGGCCGGCACGTACAACTCCGACGCGTGGGCAGAAGACGGGTGCAGCGAGGTCCAGATCGACACGGGTACTTGTCGTGCGGAAGGACTAATCGGCAGTAGCGGGGACACCGCGGAGCTCCTCGGTGTGCTTGAGGGCGACACGGCCGACGCCAATGGTGGCGACGAAGTGCATAACCAGCCGCCGAGCAGCGGCACCGCGGAGCAATCTGAGCCTCCGGCGACAACACCGCAGGACAACGACTGCAGGCCGACCAACCCGGCCCTGTGCGCGGTCGAACCCGCCGACCCCGCCGAAGAGCCCGTCGCTCCAGTCGTGGTGACGTTGCGGGACATCGCGTCGTTCCGGCCCGCGACGCCCGGCAACGGGATGGAACCCGCCGGCTGGGCCATCGAGGGGCTTCCGGCGAATTTCGTGGCCGCGGCATCCGTCGAGGTCGTGTCCGGCACCCTGCTCGGGCAGCCCGCCGACGTGCGGTTCACGCCGATCGGGTACCGGTGGGCGCACAGCGACGGCGCCGTGGTCGAGGCCTCGACCCCAGGCGCGACGTGGGCGACCCTCGGGCAGCGCGAGTTCAGCGAGACCGCGACGAGCCACTCGTACGCTGCGTCGGGGGTCTACACGGTCGAGCTCGAGGTGGTGTTGCGGGCCGAGTACCGGTTCGCGGGCTCGGCATGGCGGGCGATCGCCGGGACGCTCACCGTCGCCGGCGAACCGCAGCGGGTCCTGGTCGGCAAGGTCGACACCGTCCTCACACGAGGCAACTGCAACGAGAACCCTGCGGGTCCCGGCTGCTGACCCGTCGGCGGCAGATCGTCCTTGACAGGCGACGCGCGGGAGGAGGACGCTAACCCCTAGAGTCCGCAGGAAGCACCGAGACGTGGCGACCATGGGGATCGCTCGACGACGACGTCACTCACGTCTGGTGTCGGGGAGACGGACTGAAGGGGTTCGTAATGGCTGGCATCCGCTCCACCCGCTCCACCCGCACAAACCGCTCCATCCGCAACGGCATCGTCGGCGCGGCCACGCTCGCGCTGGCGCTCTCGATGCTCGGTCCGATCGGCGCAAGCGCCGTCGACGACGACAACGCCCTCGACATGTACACGGCGGAGGTGACCGCTGCTCAGGCTGCTGAACTCGCCAAGTCCGGATACGACCTCTCCGAAGCCCTGTACAGCGAGTCCGGCGTCAACGTCGACCTCGTGCTCACCGAGGAGGAGGCCGGGAGCCTTCGCGACCGCGGCGTCGATGTGAAGGTCAAGAAGAACAAGGACGGCAAGTCCGCCAGGCAGCTGGCGGCCGAGCAGGCGGAGTCGGGCTACGAGGTGTGGCGATCCTGGGACGAGGCCGGCGGCATCCGCGACGAACTGTACCAACTGGCGAAAGACAACCCGCAGCTCGTCAAGCTCGTAGTGCTCGGCGAGACCCACCAGGGGCGCGAACTCATCGCGGTCAAGTTGACCCAGGGGGCCAGGGGAACGCCCGACGGGGAACGGCCGGCCGTGCTGTACAGCTCGACCCAGCACGCACGCGAGTGGATCTCCACCGAGGTGAACCGGCGACTGCTGAACTCGTTCATCGACGGCTGGCGCGCCAACGACAAGGATACGAAGGAACTCCTCAAGCACAACGAGCTCTGGTTCGTCCTCGTCGCCAACCCCGACGGTTACGAGTACACCTTCGACCACGAGCGCCTCTGGCGGAAGAACCTGCGCGACAACGACGGCGACGGGCAGATCACCCGGGCCGACGGCGTCGACCCGAACCGCAACTTCCCCGAGCACTTCGGCTACGACGAAGAGGGGTCGTCGTCGCAGATCTCGAGCGAGACCTACCGCGGCCCATCGGCGGCATCCGAGCCCGAGACCCAGGCCATGATCGCGCTGTACGACACGGTCGACTTCGCGTTCCACGTGAACTACCACTCCTTCGGCGAATGGCTGCTTTACGCGGAAGGCTGGCAGATCGGCACCCCCACGGCCGATGACGGGATCTACTACGCACTTTCGGGCAACCGCGACGAGCCGACGATCCCGGACTTCGAGCCCGGCCTCTCGTCCGACGTGCTGTACGTGACCAACGGCGAGACCACCGACTACGCGCACGCCGAGCGGGGAACGCTCGGCTGGACGCCCGAACTCGGTGAGGGCGACGAGGAAGGCGGCTTCGTGTTCCCCGACGACGAGGAGCAGGTGCAGGCCGAGTTCGAACGGGCCCTGCCGTTCGCCCTGGACGTCGCGAAGTCGGCGGCGAACCCGGCGGAGCCGGTGTCGCACCTCGGCCTCGAGACGAAGCCGTTCTACCTGGAGAGCGACGACACCTACAAGACCGGGCTGCCGCTCGCGAACTTCACGTTCGACTACTCCTACGGCGACCCGCAGGAGGTGCGCGTCATCGCGCGACGCAACCTCGGCGAGGTCACGCTGAAGTACTCCATCAACGGCGACGACCCCGTCAGCGCGACGACCGAGGAGTGGACCGGCGGTGACCGCTACGGCGGGCAGACCGGCGTGCACTACGCCATCATGAGCGGCGTCGTCACGGGCACCAGCCCGGGTGACAGCGTCGAGGTCTGGTTCGAGGGCGGCGGCGCGGTGAGCGACTCCTTCACCTACCAGGCCGTCGAGGAATCCGCGGACGACGTGCTGATCCTCGCTGCCGAGGACTACACCGGCGCCTCGCCGGGGCAGGCTCCCGGGCCGCACTACCTCGACTCCTACACCGCGGCGCTCGACGCCAACGGCACCGGCTACGACGTCTACGACGTCGACGCACGTGGCCGGGTCGCACCGGACGCGCTCGGCGTCCTCTCGCACTACGACGCCGTCATCTGGTACACCGGCGACGACGTCGTGACGCGTGAGGCGGGCTGGGGCGGCGGCAACGCGTCCCGGCTGGCGATGGACGAGATCCTCGAGGTCCGCGACTTCATGAACGAGGGCGGCCGCGTGCTGTACACCGGCTCGTGGGCCGGCAGCCAGTACACGCCGAACGTCGGCACGCAGTTCTACGACCCGACGGCCGAGAACGCCGAGTGCCGCGCCAACCCCGACGTGCTGGAGCGGTGTCGCGCGCTCGGCGGCTCCGGCGACTTCACGAACGACATGCTGCAGTACTGGCTCGGCGCCTACCTGGTGGTCGACGACGCCGGGACCACGGAGGACGGAAGCATCCTCGACGTGCTCGGCGTGGACACTCCGTTCTCCGGGCTCGACTGGGGCTTCAACGGAGCCGACAGCGCCGAGAACCAGCACCACAGCAACTCGTTCATCACGACGAGCGGCATCCTCGACCCGGCCGTGTACCCCCAGTTCGAAAGCTGGGTCGCGGGCAGGTGGGACCGTGAGGGCGGCCCGTTCGAGCCGCACAGCGGCGAGGCGTACGCCTACTCGCAGATCGGCGACGTGTCGTACAAGCGCCTGACGAACACGATCGACGTTCCGGCCGGCGGTGCCACGATGTCCTTCTGGACCTCGTACGACACCGAAGCCGACTGGGACTTCGTGGCCGTCGAGGCACGCACGGCCGGCGGGGACGACTGGACCACGCTGCCCGACGTCAACGCGCACACGAGCCAGAACACCGGGGCGAGCTGCCCGGCCGGCTGGCGCGACCTGCACCCGCATCTCGACCACTACCAGACCTTCATCGACGACACGGCCTGCGATCCGACCGGCAGCGTCGGCGATGGCGAATGGCACGCCGCGTCCGGCAATTCGGGCGGCTGGCAGGAGTGGTCGGTCGACCTCTCGGCCTACGCCGGCGGTCAGGTCGAGGTATCCATCGCGTACATCAGCGACTGGGCCACCCAGGGGCTCGGCATGTTCGTCGACGACATCACCGTGTCGACGGGCATCGGGTCCACGTCGTTCGAGGGCTCGGACACCGGCGGCTGGGAGGTCACCGGCCCCGCCGAGGGCAGCGCGCCGAACCCGAACAACTTCATCATCACGACGGCGGCGGGCTTCCCCGAGGCCGCAGTGGTGGCGACGCCCGGTTCGCTCATGACGGGCTTCGGATTCGAGGGCATCACGGGTCCTGCGACCCGGAACGCCTGGATGGGCAAGGCGCTCGAGCACCTGCTCTACTGACCGCGTTCCGCTGAGCGCCGAGTGTTACCGTACCCGCCGGATGATGCCGCCGGAACGGTAACACTCGGCGCGAACGGTAACACTCGGCGGCCGGCCGCCGGCCCGTCGGGGCGTCGGGGCGTGCAGGGCGGGCCGGGCGGGCCCGAGCGACTACCGGCTCGTCGCCGTCGGCTCGCCTCGGCGGCCGTGGAGTGCGACCACGGATGACTCCATCAGCCGCCGCACTCCGGCCATGCCCTCGCGGGCGAACGCCGACCGCTGGCGCTCGGCCCCGGTGCCCTCGTGGAGCATCCGCGCCACCGCCTCGGACACCGCCTCCAGGTCGCCGGCCTCGGTGAGCTCGCGCTCGAGGATCCGCACGAACCGCGTCAGCGCCTCACCCGCGGGTGCCAGCCCGCCGACGGCAGGGTCGAACACGTCGGCCCGCATCCCGTAGTGCGCCGAGTGCAGCAACGCGGCGGAGAGGAGCTCTGGCGGCACCTCCGCCGATGCGTCGGCTGCCGCATCCGTCGCCTCGGGGTGCTCGAGCGAACGCGTCACGAGTGCACGCGCGAGGGCCGCCACGAGCAGCGTCGTCTCGGCGTCGAGCTGCGCGTCACCCATACGGAACTCGATCGTGGGCACGTGCTGCGACAGGCGCAGGTCCCATGAGATGAGCCCGAGGTCCTTCGTGCCGCCGATGCCGAGCAGTCGAGCGATGCGGCGGTCGTAGTCGGCGGCATCGAGGAACGACGGCGGACAGCCCGACGTGGTCCACCGGCGCAGCAGGATCGTGCGCCAGCTGTCGTACCCCGTGTCGGTGCCGCGCCACAGCGGTGAGTTCGTCGAGATGGCCGTGAGCAACGGCATCCACGGGCGGGCGGCGTTGAGTGCGATCACGCCGGCCTCCCGGTCGGGCACGCCGACGTGCACGTGCAGGCCGCTGAGCTGGTGGTCGGCGATGACGCCGCCCATGTCGCGCACGATGCGGTGGTAGCGCTCGACGTTCGTGATCGAGGGGAACGGCGTGGTGTCGGGCGGCGTGCCCGTGCTCGCCGCGACCACCCCGAGCTCGGCCGCGCGATCGGCCACGAACCTACGGAATCCGACGAGCGCAGTGCGTGACTCCTCGAGATCGGCGAACACCGCCGAGGAGTGCTCAACCTGCGAGGCGAGGAACTCCTTGTGCGTGACGTCACGCCACTCG
Organism: Agromyces sp. NSFZ; assembly: GCF_056156205.1. Lineage (NCBI taxonomy): Bacteria > Bacillati > Actinomycetota > Actinomycetes > Micrococcales > Microbacteriaceae > Agromyces > Agromyces sp. NSFZ. Next base: position 3,520,476 of record NZ_CM149585.1, on the reverse strand, counting down.
GGCGAACTCGTCAGCGCACCGAAGACGTAGGCTCCGACATCCGCGGGCCGCAACGTCACGGAATCCAGGAACTGGAACTCCTCTTCGACACCGAAGGTCGTCACCACGCCCCCTCTCGCCGCGTGAATCCCCGCAATCGAAGGTTCGGTGCGAGGGTGGCCCCGTGTCAAGCCCCTGCGTCACGGGGTCATCAGACGCTAGTCGACGGATGTCACGCCCGCCACACCCCGGTCGGCTACAGGTCGACCACCTCGAGCTCCACGCGCACGTCGCCACCGGCGTCGAGCCCCTCGGCGGTGCGCACCGCCTTCTTCACGGGCAGCACGTAGCTGCCGAGCTTCGAGTCGGGGAAGACCGACGTCGCCCAGGTGGTCGAACCCACCGTGACGCGCACGCGCACCGAACCGAAGCCCCGGGGCATCCGCGGCACTTCCCGGATGTCGGCGGCGGTCTCTTCGGGAAGGGTCACGAAGAACCAGCCGCCCTGTGCGTCCCACTCCCAGAGCGGTGCGGTGAACCGGAATCGCATGCCCGGATGCTACCGGCGCCCACCGATATCACGACACCTCGTGGTCGGACGGGGTCCCCTACGCTGGAGCCCGTGAGTCGGACGCCTGTCACCCTGCTTCCGGGCCCGCCCAAGCTCATGCAACGGTCCCCGACGTGGGTGGGCCTGTCGCTCGGGGTCGCGCTCGTGCTGCTCTTCATCGGGATCCGGGCGTTCGCGCCGGAGGGCATCGGCGACCTGCTCTCGAACTCGGTGCGCGACTTCTTCACGCTCTCGATCAGCGTCGTCATCGAGAGCCTCCCGTTCGTCTTCCTCGGCATCCTGCTCTCGATCGGCGTGCAGGTGTGGCTGCCCGAGGGGTTCCTCCTCCGGCGGCTGCCGAGGCATCCGGTCGTCCGTCGCGTCACCATCTCGCTGCTCGGCGTGCTCCTGCCGGTCTGCGAGTGCGGCAACGTCCCCCTCGCACGAGGGCTCATCCTGCGCGGGCTCACCGTCGGCGAGGCGATGACGTTCCTCCTCGCGGCGCCGATCCTGAATCCCGTGACGATCATCACGACGTACCAGGCCTTCGGATGGGACGACGTCATCCTCGTGAGCCGCATCCTCGGCGGCTTCGTCATCGCGAACCTCGTGGGCTGGATCTACAGCCGCCATCCGGAACCGATGCGCCTGCTCACGACGGGCTTCCAGGCCAGTTGCGCACACGCGGGCCATGACGCACCCACCACGCGGACGCGGCGGAGCGTCGACATGTTCCGAACCGAGACCTCGGCGATGCTGCCCGCGCTCTTCGTCGGCTCGGCGGTCGCCGGGATCATCCAGGTCGGCATCTCGCGCGACCTGCTCATCACGCTCGGCCAGAACCCCGTGCTCTCGGTGTTCGCGCTCATGGCGCTCGCGTTCGTGATCGCCATCTGCTCGAACGTCGACGCGTTCTTCATCCTCGCCTTCGGCTCGACCTTCATGCCGGGCGCGATCGTCGCCTTCCTCGTCTTCGGACCCATCATCGACATCAAGATGCTCGCCCTGATGCGCACCACGTTCACGGCACGAACCCTGCTGCAGCTGTCCCTGCTCGTCGGCCTCGCCGCGGCCGCCCTCGGACTGGCGGTGAACGCCCTTGCGTGAACGACTCATCGCCCGGTGGCAGGGGATCCTGCTCTCGCTCATCGGCATCGTCGCCACCGGTTGGCTGGCCGCCACCGGCCGGCTCGGCCTCTACATCCATCCGCGGTACTTCGAGTTCACGGTCATCATGGCGGTCATCGCCGCGGTGCTGACGCTGGCGGCGTTCGCGGTGGCACCGCTTCCCGACGACCACGAGCGCCACGCGGGGCCGCGCGCGCGGCTCCGCGCGGCGCTCGGCGGCATCGTGGTGGTGGCCGCGGCGGCCGCGCTCCTCGCACTGCCGCCGGCCACCCTCACCTCGGCGACCGCGACCCAGCGGAGCATCAACACGTCGGCCGTCTCCGCAGGCACCGACAGCCCCGACCTCGTCGGTGGCGACACGTCGCAGTTCACGGTCAAGGACTGGGCCGTGCTGCTCGCGCAGGACCCCGACCCCGGCTTCTTCGCGGGTCGCACCATCGAGGTCACCGGATTCGTCATGGCTTCGCCCGACGACCCGGAGAACGTCTTCTACGTCGCCCGATTCACGGTGACGTGCTGCGCCGTCGACGCCCAGCCGGTCGGCGTGCCGGTGCATCTCCCGGGATGGCGGGAGCGATTCGAACCCGACCAATGGGTGACGGCGACCGGGATGCTCGAGGAGAACGTCGGCACGAGCAGCGCCGAGACGCTGCTCCTCACGCCCGACGAGCTCGCCGTGACCGACCAACCCGCCCAGCCCTATGTCTTCTGACGTGTCCGCGACCCCGCCCACCGGCCGGCCGGCCGGCGGCCGGCACCACACCTTCCGGCGTCGCCTGATCGGCACCGTCTCGGTGCTCGTCGTCGCCGTCGCCGGGTTCGGGTTCGCCGGCCTGGTGCAGGGGCCGCGACTGGATGCCGCGGAACTCGACGTCGTGCGCGCGACTCGGCTCGCGGGGGAGCAGCTGACGCTCTCGCTCAACCAGCCCGTGGTCGAGTTCGACGCCGACGCCATCGAGATCGAGCCCGCGGCATCCGTCAGTGCGACGGCCGACGACCGCGACATCGTGATCACCTTCGAGCAGCCGCTCGACTACGCCGCCGAGTACACCGTGCGGGTACCGGGCGTGGTGGGCGCCTACCAGCCGGCGCCGGCCGTCGTCGAGCATCGCTTCGCCACGCCCGACGAGGACGTCTACTCCCTGCACCGCCGCAGCCACCGGGGTGAAGCCGACCTCGTCCAGCGCAGCTCGTTCGCGAAGCCCCAGCCCGAGGTCGTGTTCACCGCGCCGCGCATCCAGGAGTTCGCGCACGCTGGCGACGTGCTCGTCGTCGTGACCGTCGACGACGACGGGCGGAACGAGATCGCGCTGTCGCAGGACGCGCAACCCGATCCCGCCGAGCTTCCGCTCCCCGAGGGTGCCTCGGTCCGCGACCTCGCAGCGTCCACGACCCATCCGCTCGTCGGCTTCGTGGTCGACACGGACGCGGTCGGCGGGGTGCGGCAGCACGAGGCGGAACTGATGACGCTCGACCTGACGGCGACGGCGGAGACGGCCGCGCCCGCCGTGCCGCAGCCCGTGCTCGCGCTCGACGGCACGCCGATGCGCGTCATGTCGTGGGCCTTCGTGCCGGGCACGACGTCGCTCGTGGCCCAGGACTTCGATCAGGGCCTGTACCTCGTCGACACGGTCGGGGGTCGACCTCCCACCCCACTCGGCGTGCACGCCGAGATCCGCGGCTTCATCGCGGGCACGAGCGATCTCCTCGTCGCCGACCCCGATGGCGGAACCGTGCTCGACCTCGCCGACGGCACCACGACGGCGCTCGAGCTCCAGACTCCCGAGCTCGCCGACAACGTCTACGCCGACCGTATCGCCGTGCTCGACGGCGAGGGCCGGTACCTCGTCTCGCTCGTGCAGGCGCGGGTCGAAGCCGGCCGGAACGTGCGCTCGGCGATGCTCGCCGCCGTCGGCGCCGACGGGGAACTCTCGAAGCTGTACGCGCCGGCGCTGCCGACGAGCCTCATCCGCGAGCACTGCGTCGCACCGAACGGGCGCTGGGTCGCCGTCTCGGAGTCACCCGGTGACAGCCGTCCCGACGGGTACTCGGGCCACCCCGGATACACCGAGACGATGACCACGATCGTCGAGATCGACACCGGACGCATCGCGCTCAGCCTGCAGGGCGGCTTCTCCGACTGGTGCCTGCACTGACGAGCCCGCAGGCGTCGCTCGGCCGCTCACCGGCGCCCCTCGGCTTATCTGTGGCGCCCCTCGCCGGCTCGCCGCCCGGATCGCGCCCGACCGGCCGCGGCAAGGGCACGGGCGACCCAGGGCCGGGATGCCCCGGCCGCGCCGTGCTCGTCGGGGAGCGGCACCGTGGTGTGCTCATCAGGCGAGCGGAGGCGCACGGTGTGTCCCGCGATCTCGTCGGATCGGGGTGACGTCTTCGGCGCCGTGTGCGGGCTCCATCTGCGGCCGTCCCAGTAGCGCAACAACGCGACATCCGCCTCGTCGTCGTACCAGCCGGCCGGGCGCGCAGCGTCAGTCGTCACGACCGCGATCCTTCCGGTCCTGCCGGGTGGCCCGGACGGCTCGGACCGTGAGCTGCACCGCGGCGACGATGACGAGCGCCGCGAAGAGGCGCACCGACCATTCGGGCGAGAGCAGGAACGCCACCGCGACCCCGGCGAACGACGCCGCGGTGGCCGCGACGCCCACGATGAAGGCGGCCTTGAGGTCGACGATGCCGCCGCGAGTGTTCGCGACCGTGCCGCTCACCGCAGTCGGGATCATGACGGCGAGCGACGTGCCCTTGGCCACGAGGTCGCTCATTCCGAACAGGGCGATGAACGCGGGCACCATGATGATGCCGCCGCCGATGCCGAAGAGGCCCGACGCGACGCCGATGGCCACGCCGAGCGCGAGCATGCTCACGACGGAGACGACATCGAACTCGAGCACGCCGTCGGCGCGTGCCGGCGTGATCAGCAGCAGGCGCACGGCCACCGCGACGAGCAGCGCGATGAACAGCCAGCGCAGCCACCCGAGTGAGAGGTGGCGCAGCAGCCACGACCCGACCCAGGAGCCGGCGATGCCGCCGATCGCGACGAACAGTGCCGACAGCAGGTCGATCTGGCCGTTGAGGAGGTACGTGATCGAACCGGCGACCGCGGCGGGCACGATCGCCGCGAGCGAGGTGGCCGCGGCGCGGCGCTGGTCCATGCCCGCGAACGTCATGAGGAGCGGCACCATGAGGATGCCGCCGCCGACGCCGAACGCACCCGAGAGCAGGCCGCCTGCCGCGCCGACGAGGGCGAGGCGCACCCACGGCAGCCGCGACGAATGGGCGGGCGCGGCGGGGGAGGTCACCCGATCACTGTAGCGGCGGGCGACCGCGGGCGAGGGTCAGTCGGCGGAGCGGTCGGTCGCGGGCGCCGCGGAGGCGTTCGCAGCGACGAGGGCGGGCCTGTGGCGGGGGTCGACATGCGACGCGTGGCCGACGGCGCCGGCGGGCGCCGACCGGGAGGGTGCGGTCGCGGCATCCGCGGGCCTGGGCGGTTGTGCGGTGACCTCGGCCACGCGCCGCACGCCGCGCGCGACGACCACGAGCAGCACGCCGAACACCGCGCCGCTCGCGTTCATGACGAGGTCGCGCGGATCGGAGATGCGCTCGAGGGGCACCTGGATGAGTTCGATGAGCGCCGTGAACCCGAAGCCCGCCACGACCGCGAGCGGCCAGCGACGGCGTGGAATGAGCAGCGCGGCGAAGACACCGACGGGCACGAACATGGCCACGTTGAACGCCATCTCGGCGAGGTACCCGGTCGTCCAGGTCACGCTCGCGATCCAGGCCTCGGGGTTCAGGATGCCGCCGACGAGCTGGTTCCCGGTGGCGCGCCACGGCGCCGGGCCGACGGTCAGCCACAGCACGCCCACGGCGTAGGCGACGGCGAAGAATCGCAGGGGGCGGCGGTTCATCCCACGATTCTGCACCCGTTCGCTCGGAGTCCGCTGGTTTCCTGCCGCAAGTCGGCGCCCGGGCCCCCCGTCTCGGCGTGTCCCTCGTGCGAGGGACACGCTCGTCATGGTCACGCATGGTCACGATCCGGTCGCGGACCCTGTGCAGCCGGGCAGGATGCCGCTATGGTGGCCTTCAACGATTCCTCCATCAAGCGGGCACTCGCCCGCGCCTCCACCTGATTGCCCGGAGGCGGACCGATCCGCGTGGCATGACCCGATACGAGACGGCGGATGCCTGAGCGCACTCCCGCCCCTCGCCCCCTTGCTTCGGCGGCACCGGGCCGTCGGGGACGCGATCGACCGTCGATCGCAATCGGGGTCGCGAATGCGGCCCGCAGGACAGAAGGACAGCAGTATGGCAACCGGAACCGTCAAGTGGTTCAACGCCGAAAAGGGCTTCGGCTTCATCGCCCCCGACGACGGCTCGGCCGACGTCTTCGCGCACTTCAGCGCCATCACGGGCAGCGGCTACCGTTCGCTCGATGAGGGCCAGAAGGTCGAATTCGAGGTCGCGCAGGGCCCCAAGGGCCTCCAGGCCGAGAACATCCGCGCCCTCTAGGTCGCAACACGTCGAACGCCGTCGCAGCTCACGGGCTGCGGCGGCGTTCGGCGTCGACGCGGGCTGTCACGCCGCGGGTTTCGAGACGCTCCGGCGTCGCTCCTCAACCCGCGGCGTCGCGGCCGTCACGCCATGAGTGTCGCGGCTCGTAGCCGAGCACCCGGCGCGCCTTCCCGATGGAGAGCAGCGTGTCGTTCACGCCGAGTTCGCCGCGCACCGGGACATCCGGGAACACCTCTGCGACGAGCTCGGCGTTCGGCCGGCTCATCACGGTGTCGGCGGCCGCGATGATGAACCGCTCGAATCCGGGCTGCCCCTTGGCGAGCGCGAGGCTCACCGCCTGCGCGCCATCGCGCGCATCGATGTATCCCCACAGGTTCCACTTGCGCAGCGTCGCGTCGGCGTCGAAGGCGTCGAACGCCTCGTAGTCCTCGGGATCCATGACGTTCGAGAAGCGAAGCGCCGTGATCGACAGCCCGGGGTCCCAGCGCACCAGCTCGATCGCCAGCTGCTCTTCGAGGTGCTTGACGAGCGAGTAGGTGCTCTCGGGCCGGGCGGGGTACTCCTCGTCGACCGGGATGTAGGGCGGCGGCGTGTCGAAGGGCAGGCCGAGCACGGTCTCGCTCGACGCGTACACGATCCGCCGGATGCCGAGACGGCGAGCGGCCTGGAAGACGTTGTAGGTGACGAGCATGTTGTTGTGGAACGTCGCCGCGTCGCTCTCGAGGCCGGGCGCCGGGATCGCCGCGAGATGCACGACGGCGTCCACCCCCGAGTGACGGTCGTCGACGCCCGCGATGGCGTCGATCACCTGTCCGTAGTCGGTCAGCTCGACGCGGATGAATCCACCGCGCTTGCCGTGCAGGTCGAGGTTCCACACCTCGTGCCCCTCCTCGCGGAGCGTGCGAACGACGGTGCGGCCGAGTTTGCCGGTTCCCCCGGTCACGATGATGCGCATGCGTCCAGTCTGCCCTTCGACGGGCTCGGGAATCGACGGGCTCGGGGGCCGCTTCGTTCGCCGAGCCCGTGGAAGTGAGCGGCTCCGCAACCCCCTCCCCGCGCGCGCCGGCCCGCCGTAGTCTCCTGGCATGGCCGATGACCCGGAGCGCCCCGGCGCCGAGGAGTGGGTGCCGCCCGGCGCCGCCGTCGAGGACCTGCGCCGGGCCGCGCACGAGTGCCGAGGGTGCGAGCTGTGGCGGGATGCCACGCAGGTCGTGTTCTCGAGCGGTCGGCCGGGTGCTCCGCTGATGCTCGTCGGCGAACAGCCGGGCGATCGCGAGGACCTCGAGGGCAAGCCGTTCGTCGGGCCGGCCGGGCGGTTGCTCGCCGACGCCGTGGACGCGGCTGGCATCCCGCGCGACCAGGTGTACGTCACGAACGCGGTGAAGCACTTCCGCTTCGAGCGCCGCGGCAAGCGGCGCATCCACGAGAAGCCGGCCGTCGCCCACATCGTCGCGTGCCGGCCGTGGCTCGAAGCGGAGTTCGAGGCCGTCGGGCCCGGCATCATCGTGGCGCTCGGCGCCACCGCGGCCCGGGCGGTGCTCGGGCGCACGGTGCGCATCGGGGAGGTGCGCGGCAAGGTGCTCCCGCCGGATGTCGCGGGCGCGGCATCCGTCTTCCCGGTTCCGGTGCTCGTGACGACGCATCCGTCGGCACTGCTGCGCATCGAGGACCCCGCCGACCGGCGGGCGGCGTACGAGACGTTCGTCGATGAGCTGCGCACGGCGGCCGACGCGGCGCAATGAAGCGCAACCCTCACAGCACCTTCCCACGCGCAGGCCATAGACTCAGGACATCTGCAGCGGGCGATCTTCCCGCGAACCCCGGCTGGGAAGTCGACGACCAGCTGGGAACACCACATCTCTCACACCGAAACCCTCGGTGCGATCCGGGCGACGAAGCCCCGCACCGGCTCCCTGGACATCACGCGGAGCTATACGGCACTTTCCCGGGTCGTTCGCGAATCCGGCCTCCTGAACCGCACGCGCTGGTTCTACCTCGCACTCGTCTCGGCGCTCGCGATCGCGCTCGGCGGAGCGATCACCGGGTTCATCCTGCTCGGCGACTCCTGGTTCCAGCTCCTCATCGCGGGCGCGCTTGGCCTCATCTTCACGCAGTTCGCATTCCTCGCCCATGAGGCCTCGCACCGCGCGGTGCTCGAGTCCGGGCCCGCGAACGACCGCGTCGGGCGCATCCTGGCGGCCGGCGTGGTGGGCATCAGCTACTCGTGGTGGATGACGAAGCACACGCGCCACCACGCGAACCCGAACAAGGTCGGCAAGGACCCCGACATCGAGTTCGACACGATCTCGTTCGTCGAGGCGGATGCCGCGAAGCAACGCGGCCTGATGGCGCTCATCACGCGCAAGCAGGGCTGGCTGTTCTTCCCGTTGCTCACGCTCGAAGGTCTGAACCTGCACTACCGCTCCATCCGCACGCTCTTCGAGCGCGGACCCGTCAAGGGCCGCTGGATCGAGCTCGGCCTCATCGCCGCGCGGTTCACCGTGTACCTCGGGGCGATCTTCTGGGTGCTGCCGCTCGGTATGGCGTTCGCCTTCATCGGCGTGCAGCTGGCCGTGTTCGGCATCTACATGGGCGCCTCGTTCGCGCCCAACCACAAGGGCATGCCGATCATCCCGAAGGATGCGAAGCTCGACTTCCTCTCGAAGCAGGTGCTGACCTCGCGCAACATCTCGGGAGGCTGGTGGGCGAACGCGCTCTACGGCGGGCTCAACTACCAGATCGAGCACCACCTGTTCCCGAACATGCCTCGCCCGCACCTGGCGAAGGCGCGCGAGATCGTGCGCGAGTACTGCCGCACGCTCGACGTGCCCTACACCGAGACCACGATGCTGCAGTCGTACGCCATCGTGGTGCGTTACCTCAATCGCGTCGGCCTCGCCGCGCGCGACCCGTTCGACTGCCCGATGGTGAACCAGTTCCGTCGGGCCTGATCGACCACCGGTCCCTGAGCTCGTCGAAGGGCCCGGCACCCGCACTTCCGGCGGCGGACGTCGCCGTCGGAACCCAGCACGACCTCGAGTCGTGCACGTCGCAGCCGCCCAGCGGCTCGGCTTTACAGAAGGAAAAGAAATATGGCAACCGGAACCGTCAAGTGGTTCAACGCCGACAAGGGCTTCGGCTTCATCGCCCCCGATGACGGCACTGCCGACGTCTTCGCGCACTTCAGCGCGATCGCGTCGGGCGGATACCGCTCGCTGGAGGAGAACCAGAAGGTCGAATTCGAGACCGCCCGCGGCCCCAAGGGCCTGCAGGCCGAGAACATCCGCGTCATCGCGTAGTTCTCGCACCCCCACCGGTCCCTGAGCCTGTCGAAGGGCCGGTCGACGAGCGGATGCCGCAGCCGGCGCCTCCCAGTGAGGCGCGGGCGTGGCATCCGCTCGCGCATGTCCGGAGCGTCTTCCGAGCTTCGCGCCATAGTCTCGCCTGAGACCCCGAAGGAGGAGCCCCATGCAGTGCCCCAGTGACGGATCCGTGCTCGTGATGAGCGAGCGCAGCGGCATCGAGATCGACTACTGCCCCACCTGCCGCGGTGTGTGGCTCGACCGCGGCGAGCTCGACAAGATCATCGAGCGCGCGGCCCGCGAGTTCGCGGCACCGTCCTCCGTCGCGCCGCCGGCGGCACCGCAGCCGCCCGCGCAACCGCAGCCGCCCGCATACGGGCAGCAGCCCGGCTACCGGCAGCCGGACTACCAGCAGCCGTACGATCGCGGGTACGACCAGGGCTACCGCAGGAAGAAGAAGGACAACTGGCTCTCGGAGCTCTTCGACTGAGGCTGCGGCCGGGCTACGCGGACTTCGGTGTCGACTGCCCCCACGGGTGATCGACGAGATCCTCGAAGAGCGTGATGTAGTCGGCGGCCATCCGGCGTGCGGTGAACCTGGCCTCGACGCTCGCGCGGCAGGCGGCGCGATCGAGCTCGGTGGCTCGGCCGAGCGCCTCGGCGAGTTCGTCGAGGTCGTCGCGGATGAATCCGGTGCGTCCCTCGTCGACGATCTCGGGCACCGAGCCCCGGCTGGTCGCGACGACGGGCGAACCCGTCGACATCGCCTCGATCATCACGAGCCCGAACGGCTCGTCCCACTGGATCGGGTTGAGCAGGGCGAGGGACGAGCCCATGAGCTCGTACTTCTCCTCGACATCGAGCTCGCCGAGGTACTCGATCCTCGAGCCGAGTGACGGGCGAATGGCCTCCTCGAAGTACTCCTGTTCGGCGGGTTCGCGCATCTTCGCCGCGATGCGAAGCGGGATGCCCGAACGCTCGGCGACCGCGATCGCCTCGGGCAGGCCCTTCGACGGATTCATCCGGCCGACGAAGCACGCCGCGTCGCCGCCCGGTCCCATGGGAATGGGGTCGACGTCGATGCCGTGGTGGATCACTCGCGCGATCGGGATGTCGCCCGCCGTCGAGGCCTGATGGTGCGAGATGGCGACGAACGCCATCTCGGGCGACGCGACGGCGTAGAGCTCCTGCACCAGGGGGATGAACGGGCCGTGCGCGACGGTGACCGTGGGTCCCGTGCGCAGGCTGCGGGCGACGATCGGCCCGGCCAGCGTGTTGTCCACGACGACGTCGGCGCCCTCGAACGCGGTGTAGGCGCGGATCAGATGGCGCAGTTCGTGCGTGGTCACGCCCATCGTCTCGTGGTCGGACGGCGGGAAGCCCTCCAGCGTCGGCACTGCGGACTCGCTGTCGCCGGATGCCGCGAGCACCACGTCGTGGCCGGCGTCCAGGAGCTCCCGAGCCAGGGTGTCGATGAAGGACTCGATGCCCCCGTACGCCGGGGGTGGGATGGGAATCCACGGCGGGGCGACGATGCCGATCCTCATGAGCGGTCCTTTCGGGTCGAGACGGTGGACGACCAGCGCGGCGTCGAGTGGAACGTCACTCCCGGGGGGAGGCCCGCGACGGACGCGCCCTTGCGCGACGCGTCCACCGAGATGCGGGCGCCCGCGAACGGCACGTTGCGGAGGTGGATGTCGCCGAGGTCGTTCGTCGACGTCGGTGCGAGCCACAGGTCGCCGGTGGGGACCGAGGGATCGAAGCGCAGCGTCGTCCGCAGCAGCGAGAAGGGCGTCGCCGCCGCCCACGCCTGCGGTGAGCACGACGCCGGATACGACACCGGCTCGGGGTACTCGGCGCGGTCGAATCCGCAGAAGAGCTCGGGCAGGCGGCCGCCGTAGTGGCTCGCCGCCTCGAAGAGCCCGAACACGATGCGATTCGCCTCCTCGACGAAGCCGTATCGCATGAGCCCGGCCGCGATGATCGCGTTGTCGTGCGGCCAGACGGAGCCGTTGTGGTAACTGGCGGGGTTGTACGCACCCATGTCGGAGGCGAGGGTGCGGACGCCCCACCCCGTGAACATCTCCTCGGAGAGCAGGTGCTGCGCGACGGCGGCGCCCTTGTCGTCGTCGACGATGCCGCTCCACAGACAGTGCCCCATGTTCGACGCGCAGGCATCGACCGGGCGCTTCTCCCCGTCGAGGGCGATCGCGAAGTATCCGCGGTCGGGCAGCCAGAACCGCTCGTTGAACTCGCGCTTCAACTGCTGTGCCCGCTCGGTCCACTCCTCGGCGGTCGTCTCATCGCCGTGCATGGCCGCGAGGGCCGCGCGCGCCTCGTACGCGGCATACACGTAGCCCTGCACCTCGCACAGCGCGATGGGGCCCTCGGCGAGGGTGCCGTCCGCGAACGAGATGCCGTCCCACGAATCCTTCCAGCCCTGGTTGACGAGGCCCTGCTCATTCAGGCGGCCGTACTCGACGAAGCCGTCACCGTCGCGATCGCCGTCTCGGGCGATCCAGTCGAGCGCCCGGTCGGCGGCCGCGATCAGGTCGGATGCGTCGTCGGGAAGCGCACCCCATCGGGCGAGCTCGCCGAGCACCACGACGAACAGCGGTGTCGCGTCGACGGTGCCGTAGTACACCGAGCCACCGCCGAGCGCGAGGTTCGTCGTCGCGCCGAGACGCACCTCGTGCAGGATGCGTCCGGCTTGCTCCTCGGACGACGGATCGGAGCGTGTGCCCTGCAGGTCGGCGAGCGTCTGCAGCGTTCCGACCGCGAGCGTGGGGTCGAGCGGCAGCGACATGAACGCGGTGAGCAGCGAGTCGCGTCCGAAGAGCGCCATGAACCACGGGACTCCGGCGGCGACGACCGCCCGGTCGGGGTGCCGGGGATCGAAGATGCGCAGCGATCCGAGGTCGCGCTGGCTCTGCAGCACGACGCGTTCGATCTCGACGTCCTCGAGCGAGGGCTCCGGAATGCCGGACTGCCACGCGAGGAACCGGCGCGACGGCTCGAGGGCCGGGAGCGGCCCGGTGTCGACGCCCATCGCCACCTCGCGGCCGTCCACGATCGGCGCGACACGCACCTCCTCCGACCAGGTGCCGCGCGGCCCGAGGATCACGTCGAACGACAGCCGGTCGCCCGAGGTGCCGGCGCCGGGCGCCGAGATCACGACGCCACGTCCGTCGGCGCCGCTTCGGGTGGAGTCGATTCGCAGTCGCCCGGGCGATTCGTCGCTGGGCGGGCGCGGCTCGCCGGTGGCCCGGCCCTCCTTCACCTCGAAGATGTCGGCGAAGTCGGATTCGGCGATCAACTCGACCCGGTAGACCGTGGGCTCGCGGGAATAGCTCCTGAGGGTCAGGGTCTCGCGCAGGCCGTTGTCCACCCGGCGGTCCCGTTCCACGATCAGCGGCGTATCCGCCCGCCCGGGCACGTGGCCGGCGCGGCCGATCATCACCGCCTGGAAGGGCTGGGGCGTCGTCGACGACAGCGCCTCCACCGGTGCGCCGTCGACGAGCAGGCTCCACCGTGAGATGACTCTCGTGTCCCGGTGGAAGACCCCATGGGGGAGTTCGGGGACGATGTCGCCGTTCGCCGCGGAGACGCAGAACGACGACCCCTCGACGATCGTGATCGCGCCGGTCCCCGCAGTCTGCGCGAGTGTGTCGGTGTTCCATCCCGTCATCGCATCGGCCTCCTGGTCGTGCGGATGGCGCGCACGGTGCAGCGCCGCCGCGGTGCCCACGCTAGGCGGGGCGCGCGCACGCGGCGAGGGGTTGACAGCCCCTACGCGGGAGAACCGGCGATGTTCACCAGCCAGCTGACGCCGAACCGGTCGACGAGCATGCCGAAGCTGTCGCCCCATGGCGCCGTTTCGAGCGGCTCCACCACCCGACCGCCCTCGGTGAGCCGCTCCCAGTAGCCGCGCAGCGTCGCTTCATCGTCGCCCGAAAGGGATACCGAGAATCCCTCGTGGCCACGGAACTCGAGGTGCTTCGGCGTGTCGGCGCACATCAGGGTCACCCCGTGCTCGCCGTCGAGTTGGCCGTGCATGACGAGGTCGTTCTCTGCGGGGTCCTGGGCCGCCTGGAAGTCGGCGAACGTCGAGATCCGGAGTTCGCCGCCGAACACGGAGCGGTAGAACTCCAGCGCTTCGCGGGCGTCGTCGCGGAAGTTCAGGTACGGATTGAGCGTGACGGGCATCGTCGCCTCCAGATCGTCGGTCGTCGTTCCTGCGCCCGATTCTGCTCCGGATGCGTCGGCCGCGCGAGTCCCCGGAAGAACCCACTTGACGATCGGTGATCGGGGCTCTACGTTAATCAACGAAGTGATTGATCAAGCAAGTAGTTGATTACGAGAGGAGGCTGAGATGATCGTCGACCCGAGCGCCGACGACCGTCTCGACCGCGCCTTCATGGCCCTCGCCGATCCGGTGCGGCGCGGCATCATCGCCCGCCTGAGCCGTGGTCCGGCCACGGTGAACGAACTCGCCGAGCCGTTCCAGATCACCAAGCAGGCCGTCTCGAAGCACATCCAGGTGCTCGAGCAGGCCGGCCTCGTGACTCGCAGTCGCGACGCGCAACGCCGTCCCGTGCACCTGGACGCCGCGCAGCTCGAGGCCCTCACCGCGTGGATCGACCGCTACCGGTTGATCCACGAGCAGCAGTTCCGCGCATTGGACGCGCTGCTCGCCACCGACCGCGGCACGAACGCCGCAGCATCCGATGCCGGGCCCACGCCCGGCGCCACCAAGAAGGATCCATCATGACCACCACGACCAACCCCGTCACCATCAGCGCCCCCGAGGGCCTGCCGTTCATCGAGATCGAGCGCGAGTTCGACGCGCCCGTGGCCGCCGTGTTCAACGCGCACCGCGACCCCGAGCTCGTGAAGCAGTGGCTCGGCCCCAACGGCTACGAGATGGCCGTCGACCGCTGGGACTTCGTGAGCCACGGCGGCTACCGCTACGTGCACACGAACTCAGCGGGTGAGGCGTACGCGTTCAACGGCACCTTCCACACGGTCCGCGAGAACGAGCTCGCGATCCAGACCTTCGAGTTCGAGGGCTTCCCCGATGTCGTGAGCATCGAGACGCTGACCTTCGAGGACCTCGGCGACGGCCGCTCGCGCGTCCGCATCCACTCCGTGTACCCGAGCGTCGAGTCCCGCGACGGCATGGTGCAGAGCAACATGGAGCAGGGCATGCGCGAGGGCTACCAGCGTCTCGACCGTGTGCTGGCGGCCTGAGGCGCCGGCGGCGAAGGAGGGAGCCTCCCCATGGACTGGACCCTGGAGGTCGTCATCGTCCCGGTCAGCGACCTGCAGCGCGCGATCGAGTTCTACCGCGATCGTGTCGGCTTCGAGCTCGACCACGACACCGTCATGGGCGACATGCGCTTCGCGCAGCTGACCCCGCGCGGGTCTGGCTGCTCGATCGTCATGGGCACCCTGCCCGCGCAGCGGGAGATGGTGCCCGGATCGCTGAAGGGCGTGCAGCTCGTCGTCGCCGACGCCGAGGCGGCGCGCGTCGAGCTCGTCGAACGCGGCGTCGAGTGCGGAGAGATCCAGGTCATCGACCCTCGAGACGGCGGCACGTTCTTCGGCTTCTCCGACCCCGACGGGAACTCGTGGGCGGTGCAGCAGATCAGGGCGCGGGCGGAGCATCCGCTCATCCCGGTCGAGGCCCGGCAGCGCTTCGGCGCCGAGCAGGAGGCCTGAGCGCCGGCCCCTGAGCGCCGCCCCTGAGCTCGTGAAGGAGACTGGGCGCCATCCCCGTCCCACAGGCGGGATGGCGCCCATTCTCCTGCACGAGCCGAGGTAGGGCACGCGCCATGACACCCCATGGGGGCATTGCATCGCGACGCGACGGCGACGATCATGTTCCGGGGGGTTGAAGCATGGGGAGGCAGGCGAAGGCGACCTGGATCGGCGAGCAGGGGGCTGCCGCCGTGACACTTCACTTGGAGTCGACGGGGTTGCACATCTCGGGCGAACGTCGCGCGCGCGTGCCGCGCACCGCGTGGCGGCATGTGCAGGCCGCCGACGGGATCGTGTCGTTCGAGGCCGACGGCGATATCTACCGGTTCCGGCTCGGGCCCGCGGCATCCGCATGGGCCGATGCCCTCGCGAAACCGCCGCCGACGCTCGGCGAGAAGCTCGGCGTGACGCACGGCACCCCCGTCGCCGTGCGGGGCGAGCTGCCGCTGCCCGAGCTCGAAGAGGCGCTGGCGGATGCCCCGCGCGCCACGCCGTGGGAGGCGGAGCTCGTCGTCGTGGTCGTGCGCAGCGACGCCGAGCTCCGGCTGCTGCCGGTGTGGTTCGGGGAGTGCGGGGTCGACACGCACGTCTGGATCGTGCACGGCAAGGGTCGCGGCTCCGAGGCTCCAGGCGACAACGCCGTGCGGTCGGTGATGCGGGCGGCCGGATGGCGTGACACGAAGTCGAGCGCGGTGGGCGACCTGTGGTCGGCGACACGGTACTCGCCGGTCAGGGCATCATGACAGGATGACGTCCGCACCCGAGATCCTCCGCTACACCGCATTCACCGACGATCCGAACGGCGGAAACCCCGCCGGGGTCGTGCTCGACGCAACCGCGCTCGACGATGCCGCCATGCAGCGCATCGCCGCCGACGTCGACTACGCCGAGACGGCCTTCATCACGGGCGAGTCGGGCGGCGCCCGCGTGGTGCGCTACTTCTCGCCCGTCGCCGAGGTGCCGTTCTGCGGCCACGCCACCGTCGCAACGGCCGTCGCGATCGCGGAGCGCGAGGGGGCGGGGACGATCCGGTTCGCGACCCCGGTCGGCGAGGTCGCCATCGAGACGAGCGAGGACGACGGCGTGCTGCGGGCCGCGTTCACGAGCGTCGACCCCGAGGTCGAACCGCTGCCCCACGAGGTGCTCGCGTTGCTGCTCGACCTCTTCGGCCTGTCACGCGACGACCTCGACGACCGGTATCCGCCCCTCGTCGCGTTCGCCGGCAACCGGCACCCCGTGCTCGTGCTGCGCGACGCCGAGGCCTTCGACGGCTTCCGGTTCGATCCGGCGGCGGCCCGGAAGCTCATGGATGCGCAGGGCTGGCCGGCGACGATCATCGTGCTGCACCGCCTTCCGGATGCCTCGGGCGGCGGCCTGCGATTCGAGGCCCGCAACCCGTTCCCGGTGGGGCGCATCACCGAGGATCCGGCGACCGGCGCTGCGGCGGCAGCCGTCGGCGCGTACCTCCGGCACCTCGGCGCCGTCAGGCCGCCCGCCCGGGTCGAGGTCGAGCAGGGCCGCCACGTGGGCCGGCCGAGCGAGCTCCTCGTCGACATCCCCGAGCGCGGCGGCATCGTGGTGAGCGGCCGCGCCGTGGCGATTCCCGCGGGCTAGGCTCGACCCCATGCAGACCCGCACGCTCGGCCGCACCGGCCGCACCGTCTCGATCATCGGACTCGGCACCTGGCAGCTCGGCGCCGACTGGGGCGAGGTCGACGAGGCCGACGCGCTCGCCGTGCTCGACGCGGCCCACGACGCCGGGGTCACGTTCTTCGACACCGCCGACGTCTACGGCGACGGCCGAAGCGAGTCGCTCATCGGACGCTGGTTGCGCGAGCACCCCGACTCGGGCGTGACGGTCGCCACCAAGATGGGCCGCCGGATGCCCCAGGAGCACGCGAACTACTCGATGGAGCATTTCCGCTCCTGGACCGATCGGTCACGGGCCAACCTCGGCGTCGACACGCTCGACCTCGTGCAGCTGCACTGCCCGCCGACCTCCGTGTACTCCGACGATCGCGTGTTCGACGCGCTCGACACGCTCGTCGACGAGGGCGCGATCGCCGCGTACGGGGTCAGCGTCGAGCGGGTCGAGGAGGCGCTCACGGCCATCGCCCGACCGAATGTCGCGAGCGTGCAGATCATCCTCAACGCGTTCCGGCTGAAGCCGCTCGACGAGGTGCTGCCCGCCGCCCGGGCCGCCGGCGTCGGCATCATCGCGCGTGTGCCCCTCGCGAGCGGGCTGCTGTCGGGCCGGTACACGCTCGACACGCAGTTCGCGGCGAACGACCACCGCAGCTTCAACCGGCACGGAGAGTCGTTCGACGTGGGCGAGACCTTCTCGGGCGTCGATTACGAGACGGGCGTGCGTGCTGCGGCGGAGTTCTCGGAGCTCGCGCGCGCAGCCGCGCCCGACGCCACGGCCGCGCAGGTCGCGCTCGCCTGGGTCGCGGCGCAGGACAGCGTGAGTTCGGTGATCCCCGGTGCGCGCAGCCCCGAGCAGGCGCGCGCCAACGCCGCGGCGGGCTCGCTCGAGCTGCCCGAGGGCTTCGACGCGAAGGTGCACGACCTCTACGACCGAGAGATCAGCGCGCAGGTGCACGCTCGCTGGTAGGGGAGCTCAGCCGGCGCGGAACTCCCACCCAGTGAGCCAGGCGGGGTCCTCCCCGTGCTCGTACGCGTAGTCGCGGGCGGCGGCTCGCGCGGCGTGCCACTCGTCGGCGATCTCGGCGATCCCCGGCCGCCCCGCGAGGCCGGGCACCCGGCGCAGCACGTCGAGGGCGAGCCGGTACCGGTCGAGGTCGTTGAGGTGCACCATGTCGAACGGCGTCGTCGTGGTGCCCCGCTCGACGAATCCGCGCACGTGCAGGTTCTCGTGGTTGGTGCGCCGGTAGGCGAGCTGGTGCACGAGTGACGGATACCCGTGGAACGCGAAGATCACGGGCGACTCGCGGGTGAAGATCCCGTCGAACGCGAGGTCGGGCAGGCCGTGCGGATGGTGCGAGGGATCCTGCAGGCGCATCAGGTCGAGGACGTTCACGACGCGCACGGCGAGCCCGGGCAGGCGGTCGCGCAGCAGCTGGGCGGCCGCCACCGTTTCGAGCGTCGGCACGTCGCCGGCGCACGCGAGCACGACGTCCGGCACGGATGCCCCGGGGTCGTCGATGTCGAAGTCGGGCTCGTTGCCCGCCCACGCCCACACCCCGAGCCCGGCCGTCACGTGCGCCCCGGCCTCCTCGGCCGACAGCCACTGCGGCTGCGGCTGCTTGCCGGCGACCACGACGTTGACGCGGTTCTGCGTGTCGAACACGTGCCGCATGGTCGCGAGCAGGGTGTTCGCGTCGGGCGGCAGGTAGACGCGCACGACGTCGGCCTGCTTGTTCACCACGACGTTGAGGAAGCCGGGGTCCTGATGCGAGAACCCGTTGTGGTCCTGCCGCCACACGTGCGAGGAGAGCAGGTAGTTGAGCGATGCGACGTCGCCCCGCCACGGCACGTCGTTCGCCGACTCGAGCCACTTCGCGTGCTGGTTGAACATCGAGTCGACGATGTGGATGAATGCCTCGTAGCTCGTGATGAGCCCGTGCCGGCCGGTGAGCAGGTATCCCTCGAGCAGGCCCTGCATGAGGTGCTCGCTGAGCGCCTCGATGACGCGCCCCGACCGGGCGAGGTGCTCGTCGAGCGGATGCATCGACTCGGCCCACACCCGATCGGTGACCTCGAACACCGCGCCCAGCCGATTCGAGAGCACCTCGTCGGGCCCGAACAGCCGCACGTCGTCGGGGTTCCGGCGCATGAGCTCGGCGAGCCATTCGCCGAAGACGCTCGTGGCCTCACCGGTCGATCCGCGCGCCTCGGCCGCGACGTCGACCGCGAACGGTTCGGTCGCGGGAAGGTCGAGGCGCCGCAGGAGGCCGCCGTTCGCCACGGGGGTCGCGCTCATGCGCAGCTCGCCGCGCGGGCGCAGCGCGTCGAGCGCGGGCATCGGGCGCCCGCCGTCGTCGAAGAGCTCCTCGGGGCGGTACGAGCGCAACCACGCCTCGAGCATGGCGAGGTGCTCGGGGTTCTCGCGCACCTCGTTCAGGGGCACCTGGTGCGCGTGGAACGTGCCCTCGACCTGAACCCCGTCGACGACACCGGGCCCCGTCCAGCCCTTGGGGGTGCGCAGCACGATGGCCGGCCAGCCCGGCGGCCGCTCGGCGAAGGCGCCGGTCGCGGCATCCGCTCGGATGTCGGCCAGGCGCTCGAAGGCGACGTCGATCGCGTCGGCCATGCGCGCGTGAACGGCCATCGGGTCCTCGCCGTCGAAGCCGCCGGTGACGAGCAGCGGCTCGTAGCCGTTGCCGCGGAGGAACTCGACGAGCTCCGCCTCGGGGATGCGTGCGAGCAGCGTCGGGTTCGCGATCTTGTAGCCGTTGAGGTGCAGGATCGGCAGGACCGCGCCGTCGGTCACCGGGTTGAGGAACGCGTGTCCGCGCCAGCTGGCGGCGAGCGGCCCGGTCTCGGCCTCGCCGTCGCCGATGACGCACGCGACCACGAGCCCGGGGTTGTCGAGCGCGGCGCCGTAGGCGTGCATGAGCGAGTAGCCGAGCTCGCCGCCCTCGTTGATCGAGCCGGGCGTCTCGGGCGCCGCGTGCGACGGGATGCCTCCGGGGAACGAGAACTGGCGGAACAGGCGCCGCATGCCGTCACGGTCGGCCGTGACGGCCGGGAACAGCTCGGAGTAGGTGCCATCGAGCCAGGTGTTCGCGACCATGGCGGGGCCGCCGTGTCCGGGGCCGCAGACGTACAGCGCGGGCGTCCCGCGCTCGACGATCGCGCGATTCAGGTGGGCGTAGACGAGGTTGAGCCCGGGGGAGGTGCCCCAGTGGCCGAGCAGGCGCGGCTTGAGGTGCCGGGGCTCGAGCGCCTCGTCGAGGAGCGGGTTGTCCATGAGGTAGATCTGCCCGACGCTGAGGTAGTTCGCCGCGCGCCACCACGCGTCGACGATCGCCAGGTCGACGGATGCCCCGGGCGCGCCGGTCTCGGATGCCACGCCCTGCTCGTGCGCTCCGGCCATCGCTTCCCCCGTTCGACTCGGCTGCATTCCCGAGCCTAGGTCGCGCAGCCGCCCGGCGGCCAGCATCGTGGGCGCCGACCGCGCCGACCGCGCGCCCGCGCGGGCAGGGTCGGCGCAGCGCGGCATGATGGGTCGCGAGCGAAGGAGGCCGCATGCCGTTCCGCACCGACGAGGGTCGAACACTCGAGGAGCTGCTGCTCGCACAGCGTCCGGCCGACGGCTCCCGCTTCGAGGTGCGGCAGGGCTTCGGCTACGAGGACCCGGTGTCGGGGCGGCGGTACGCCATCCGCGCCGGGCGCACGAGCGACCTCGCGTCGGTGCCGCACTGGCTGTGGAGCTTCATCGCGAGCTACGGCCGACAGTCGGCGCCGGCGCTCCTCCACGACGACCGTTCCGGGGTGGCCGATGAGCTCGGCGACCGACGGGCCGCGCTCACCCTCCGTCGCGAGGACGATCGCGTGTTCCGCACCGCCCTTCGTGAGCAGGGCGTGCCGCTCCTGCGGGCGTGGCTGATGTGGGCGTGGGTTTCGGCCGACCGGGAGCGCGCGTTCGGCGGCGCCGTAGGCGTGCTCTTCCTCGTGCAGGCGGTGCTCGGCGCGCTCGTCGTGGCCGGGGCATCCGTCGCCGCGTTCTGGAACCCGGCCTGGCTCGCACTCGTGCTCCTGCCGGCGCTCGCGGCGGTGCCGTGGTGGCGGCTGGCGTCGCTCATGCTCCTGCTGAACTTCGCGAGCGGGGTGCTCGGCCCGCTCATCGTGGTGCACCTCGCGGCTCTGGTGCCGTTCCGGCTCGTCGAGGCGGTCGTCGAACTGCTGACCGGTGGCGACCCCGCGGGTGTGCTGCGGCCCACGGTGCGAGCGGATCGCTGATGCGGCGGCGGCCCGTCGCCGGCCCGTCGTGTCGCGACCTCGCCGCGCTCAGGTCGTGGCAGCACCCGTCGTCGGCGACTCCGTGGGAGTCCCGGGTTCGCTCCACCGGTAGAAGGCGTGCGCCCAGTACCTCGACCACCAGGTCGTCGGGTGGCGCATGAGCCTGGCTCGCGCGTCCCGCTCACCCTGGTAGTCCGTGTCCTCGATCATGTTCCCGATCGTGGGACGGATGAGGGGTGGGCGCTGAGGCGCATGGGCGGGCGTGCCGCTCGGCCCGAACTCGGGGCCGGGCACCACGACAGGGGCCGGTGAGAACCTGGGCTCGACGACGACGAACGCACTGACGATGAGCAGGATCGCCGCACTGATGAGCAGTGTCCGGACGTCGTCGGTCCACCACACGAGGATCGCGAACCAGATCGCCGTTGCGGCGCCGAGGACGTAGGCGGCCCTCGGGATGGTCGTGAGCGTCAGCCAGACCTTCGCATCGTACGGGCACCGCTCCCAAACCCGCGAACGGTAGATCCAGCGCTGGATGCGCTGGCCGACCCACACGAGCAGGGCGAACAGCAGGATCGAGGCGAGCACCCACCCGGCGGTCGACAGGCTCTCGCCGTCGGGAGCCAGGAGCCACGACCCCTCCGTGGTGTCGGGTTCCGGCGCGGTGCCGGTGAAGAAGCCGGTCACGGCCCCGATGATCCCGGTGATGAACGAGGTGATCGAGCCGACGAGGTTCGCCAGCAACGCGGACACGGCGGGCAGACCCGGGACGATCGCTGCGATCACGAGTGCCGCCAACGCGTTCACCGTGGAGGACTTCTTCCCGATCACCGAGAGCCGGTCCTCGAGGGCGGCGACCGTGGCGGGAGGTCGGGGGTAGTCGTCGCCGAGCAGGTGCAGCGCCGTCGGCTCGATGACCTGGGGCACGTTGTCGTAGTACAGGGAGTGGTCGAGGAACGGCTGGCTCGTGTTGTGCACGGCGTGCTCCTCCGGTCCGTCGGGCGGGGCGGCGCCCTCGGGGAAGTACGCGGTGCGCCACCGCGCACGAGCGTCCCTACCGCGATCGGCGATCGGTCCGGCGGAGAACGGGTCCCAGGTCGCCCAGTGGTTCTCCCAGGCCAGGCGCTCCCCTTCGGGTGCCTCCCGGTTCATGCGCAGCCAGGTGTCCACCGGGTGGTACGGCGTGCTCCGGCCGGGCCAGTTCTCGCGCCCGAGCAGCACCACCGCCGCACCGACCGTCGTCAGCCGTCGGAGCCGGAAATCGGCGGGCTTCAACTCCTCGAGGATCGTGTACGTCGCCACGGCGGCACCCTGGGAGTGCGCGAGCACGTGCACCTCGCCTCGGTCGCCGACGAGTTCGCGCGCGCGCGTGAGGGCGTCGCGGACGACCAGTCGCATCGCGGACGCCCGCACCGGCCGCTCCTTCCAGGTGGCGACGTCGCCGATCGACTCCACGATGCCGTCGATCGCGCCCTGCGCGAGGTCCTTGAACCACGGGATGAGCAGCAACGGGCTCAGGAGCGGCAGGAGCACCGTGGCCACCGCGCCGAGGGCGACGACGAAGAGCGTCACGACGACGAAGAAGGCGGTTCCCACGATGATCCGAACCCAGTCGACGATGAAGTTCAGCCAGCGCCAGAGCAGGAGGTTCTCTGCGGGCGCCTTGAGGTGCTGGCGCATCGTGTACCACGGGACCAGCACCATCGTGCCGACGAAGAGTCGCAGCATCCGCACGATGGCACGCCACAGGAACGGCATCGCCCACTTGAAGACCTGCCCGCGAGTCATCGGCACGAACGACTCCGACCACCTCGCCTCGAGGAGCGCGAGGTGCCGTCGTGCGGGCTCCGCGTCGGTGGCCGGCGGCAGGAGCCTCGCGGTCCCCTGTTCCCCGGTTCGACGTGGGAACGTGACCGTCGCGGTGATCTGCGGGGTGTCGCCGACGAGCGTCGACTCGTGCACCTTCACGCCGTGCCCGTCCGCGCCGCCGCCGATCAGCGGATCGCGCGCGAGCCAGTCGAGACGTCCGAGGAGGGGCTCCGCCCATTCCAGGAGGACCTGGCTCGTGAACGCGTCGCCCATCCCGTGCACGACCACGAGGGCGACGTCGAACTCGCCGGGCTTCGGAGCGGGCTGATCGTGCTCGTCTGATGCGGTCGAGATGAGCATGCGGTCCTCCTGCGACGATCACGCGCCGGCGGATGTCGGCCTGTCCGAACGCTAGTGGCCCGGGATCGGCCGGATCAAGCGTCGACCCCCCGAACGCGGGCGGCGCGCCGGCGACGGAGCGCGACGTATCCGCGAAGGAGCTGCGGCACGACGAGGTACACCGCGAGCGGCACGATGACGATCGTGAGCACGAAGGCGCGGAACACCGGATGCCACGACCCCGCGAACGGGGCGAGGGCGACGAGGCCGACCGCGACGAGCGGGAAGATCGCGATCCACGTCACGACGGCGCGCACGTGCACCGAGGGCGGGGCCGGAGGCATGGGCGGGGCGGGGGGCATGGGCGAAGTGGCCGGCGCGGGCGAAGAGCCTTGGGCGGTCGAGGTCATGGAATCGCTGGGCATTCGTGCTCCTGTGGTCATTTCCAACTGAATGGTTGTAATTGAAGCACGCGGGCGGGACATCCGCAACTATCCAGTTGGGAATTGTAGACTGCACGCATGGCCTGGGATACCGAGCGCACGCGGCGGCGACTCCTCGACGCCGCGACCGCCGAGTTCGCCGAGCACGGACTCGCCGGAGCCCGCGTGGATCGCATCGCCCAGGCCGCCGGCGTGAACAAGGAGCGCATCTACCAGTACTTCGGCAAGAAGGACGACCTGTTCGCCGCCGTGCTCGGCACCAGGCTCCGCGCCTCGATGGACGACGTGCCCATGACCGGCGTCGGAGCCGAGGCCGTCGGCGACTACGCCGGACGCCTCTTCGAGCACCACCTCGCCGACGGCGTCATCCCGCGACTCGTCTTCTGGGAGGGACTCGAACGCGGCACCGCTCCCACGGCGGACGCCACTCGCGCCTCGTACCACGAGGAGAAGCTCGCCGGCTTCCGGCAACTCCTGCCCGGCGTCGACCGCGAGACCGCGGGCGAACTGCTCCTCACCATCGTCTTGCTCGTGAACGCCTGGCCCGTGCTCGGCCAGCTCGACGGCTTCCTCCTGGGCAGCGGCCCCGACCGCGCGGCGGCGCGGCGGGCGTCGATCGTGGACACCGTCACCGCGGCCGCCCGTGCGGCCCTCGAGCGCGTGGGCTGACGGGGCATCCGAAGTTCAGGGGTACCCCTGATCCACCGAGTCCGCCGCGCTCGTAGCGTGGGAGTCGATCGTCGGGCCGTGGGCCGCAGGGGGAACTGTCTCCACGGCCAGGCGATCCGATAGCCGGCCGGGCACCTCCTCTCGACGTGGGGTGCCGGCCGGCTTCACCTGTCTCACCCGGATCACCGGGCCCCTCCCCGGCATCGCCGGGCCGATGAGCGGAGCACCACCATGGACCAGCGGATGACGCGACCGCAGCGACCGTCGCCCACCCACCACGCACGACCCGAGCACCGCACGAGCCGCCGCGAGCGCGCCGTGAGCTGGTCGGACTTCCGCACGGCGGTGCGCTTCGACCCGTCGAGCCGACTGCTCCTCGCGGTGCCGGCGATCAGCGAGAAGCGGGCGCAGCACGCGTGGCTCGGCGAGGCGAAGGCGCCGCACACCCGCGTCGGCGAAGCCGAGGTGTACCGCCGCGACTACGAGCACGGCACCGTCTTCTGGTCGGAGCGCACCGGGGCCCACGAGGTGCACGGCGAGATCGCCGCGCGGTGGCGGGACCTCGGCGGCGAGTCGTCGTTCCTCGGCCTGCCGACCACCGACGAGCAGCCGCTCGCGGGGGTCGACGGCGGCTACGCGCACTTCGAGGGCGGCTCGATCTACTGGACCGCCCGACACGGCGCCGCCGTGGTGCACGGCATGGTGCGGGACATCTGGTCGCTCCTCGGCTGGGAGCGGTCGACGCTCGGCCTCCCCGTTGCCGACGTGCGGTACGAGGCGGGCGAGTTCAGCGGATGCTTCGAGCAGGGCACCATCACGTGGTCGCCGGCCGGCGGTCCCGAGATCACCCTCGTCGGAGCCCGCGAGTCGGGGGCATCCGACGCCTCCGCCGGAGGACTCGACATCGACGAGTGCGACACCCTCGGCCGCCTCGCCGCCGACTTCGCCCCCCGCGCCGCCTGACACCGGGCTGCGGCGGCGCGTCGCGAGCCCCGCGCGTGACAGACTCGGACGGATGACCCAGCCGCTCCTCGACCGCGCTCCGCGCCCGTACGACGCCGACGCGATGTACGAGGCGTTCGTCGAATGGGCCGACGAGCGCGGCTTCGCGCTCTACCCCGCGCAGGACGAGGCGGTCATCGAGATCGTCTCGGGCTCCAACGTCATCCTGTCGACGCCGACGGGCACCGGCAAGTCGCTCGTCGCGGTCGCCGCGCATGCGGCATCCGTCGCCCAGGGGGGCCGCAGCTACTACACGGCGCCCATCAAGGCACTCGTGAGCGAGAAGTTCTTCCAGCTCGTCGAGATCTTCGGCGCCCGCAACGTCGGCATGGTCACGGGCGACAGTTCGGTCAATCCGGATGCCCCGATCATCTGCTGCACCGCCGAGATCCTCGCCAACCTGGCCCTGCGACACGGGGCGGATGCCGCGGTCGACCAGGTCGTCATGGACGAGTTCCACTACTACGGCGACCCGGATCGGGGCTGGGCGTGGCAGGTGCCGCTCATCACGCTGCCGCGCGCGCAGTTCATCCTCATGTCGGCGACGCTCGGCGACGTCACCGCGATCGCCGACGACCTCACCCGCCGCACCGGTCGCGAGACCGCGCGCGTGACCGGAGTCGACCGGCCCGTGCCGCTGCACTTCTCCTATGCGAAGACCCCCGTGCAGGAGACCGTCGAGGAGCTCATCGAGACCCGGCAGGCGCCCGTCTACATCGTGCACTTCTCGCAGGCCGCCGCGATGGAGCGGGCGCAGGCGCTGTCGTCGATCCGGGTCGTCACACGCGAGCAGCGCGACGAGATCGCAGACGCCATCGGCGGGTTCCGGTTCACCACCGCGTTCGGCAAGACGCTCTCGCGACTCGTGCGCGCGGGCATCGGCGTGCATCACGCCGGCATGCTGCCCCGCTACCGGCGCCTCGTCGAGACGCTCGCGCAGCGCGGGCTGCTGCGGGTGATCTGCGGCACCGACACGCTCGGCGTCGGCATCAACGTGCCGATCCGGTCGGTGCTCATCACGGCGCTCGCGAAGTTCGACGGGCAGCGGATGCGGCAGCTGAGCGCCCGGGAGTTCCACCAGATCGCCGGGCGCGCCGGACGAGCCGGGTACGACACGGCCGGAACCGTCGTCGTGCTCGCGCCCGAGCACGAGATCGAGAACGAGGCCGCGTTCCGCAAGGCGGGCGACGACCCGAAGAAGCTCAAGAAGGTCGTGCGCAAGAAGGCGCCGTCCGGTCAGGTCACCTGGGGCGAGGGCTCGTACGACCGGCTCGTCGCGGCCGAGCCCGAGCCGCTCGTGCCGCAGCTGAAGCTCACGGCGGCGATGCTGATCAACGTGATCGGACGCGGCGGTGACGTGGCACGCGGCATCCGGTCGCTCGCCTTCGACAACCACGAGTCGCGCGCCCGGCAGTACGAGCTCGCGCGCCGCGCGCTCGAGCTGCTGCGCACGCTGCGCGACGCGGGCGTCGTCGAGCTCCTGCCCGCGTCGGCGCCGGACCGGCTCGCCGACCTCCGGCTCATGGTCGACCTGCAGCCGAACTTCGCACTCAACCAGCCGCTGTCGCCGTTCGCGCTCGCCGCGATCGAGCTGCTCGACCCGGACCCTTCGGCAGGCTCAGGGACCGTCGGGGTCGGCACCGGACACTATTCGCTCGACGTGGTCTCGATCATCGAGTCGACGCTCGACGACCCGCGGCCGATCCTGTCGCAGCAGCAGTTCAAGGCCAGGGGCGAGGCCGTCGCCGCGATGAAGCAGGACGGCGTCGAGTACGAGGAGCGCATGGCGCTGCTCGAGGAGGTCACGTGGCCGATGCCCCTGGCCGACCTGCTCGCCCAGGCGTTCGAGACGTTCGCCTCGAGCCAGCCGTGGGTGCGCGACTTCGAGCTGTCGCCGAAATCCGTCGTGCGGGACATGTTCGAGCGCTCGATGTCGTTCGGCGAGTACGTCGCGTTCTACCAGCTCGCCCGCAGCGAGGGCCTGGTGCTGCGCTACCTGTCCGACGCGTTCCGGGCCATCCGGCAGACCGTGCCCTCCGAGGCGAAGGACGAGGAGCTGCTCGACCTCATCGAGTGGCTCGGCGAGCTCGTGCGCCAGGTCGACTCGAGCCTCGTCGACGAGTGGAACGAGCTCGTCGACCCCACCGCGCACCTGCCGGAGGACGAGGCCCCCGTCGTGCCGCCCGCGCCGCCCTCGGTGGTCACCAACCGCCGCGCGTTCACGGTGCTCGTGCGCAACGAGCTCTTCCGTCGGGTGCAGCTGGCCGCCCTCGAGCGCGACGAGGAGCTCGCCGAGCTCGATCCCGACGTCGACTGGCCCGGCGCGCTGGACCGCTACTACGCCGAGCACGACGCGATCGGCACGGGCGGCCCGGCGCGCTCGCCGAAGCTCGTCACCATCGACGAGGCGGATGCCGCGGCCGGCCTGTGGCGCGTGGAACAGGTGATCGACGACCCCGCGGGCGACCACGACTGGCGGATCCGCGGCGAGGTCGACCTCGAGGCGTCCGCCGAGGTGGGCACGGCCGTCGTGCGGATCACCGAGATCGTGCGGCTGTAGCGGCTGCTGGTCGAGGCGCGGCGCCGCCGCGTCTCGAGAACCCTATGCGAGCGCGAGCATCCCCGCCGCCGCGAGCGCGAGTCCGAGCCCGACCCACTGCACGGGCGCGATGCGCTCCTTCAGCACGAGGGCCGCGAGGAGGATGGTGCCGGCGGGGTACATCGCACCGAGCACCGCGGGGACCGAGAGGTCGCCGGCGCGGATGCCGAACAGGAGGAGCACGTTGGCGGTCACGTCGACGACGCCGCACGCGACGGCGAGGCGCAGTCCGCCTGCGGCGCGGCGCGGCATCCGCTCGACGTCGACGTCAACGCCGGCGTCCCGCCGACGCAGCGCATGTGCCGCGGCGAGCACGCCGAGCACCGTGAAGATGATCGCGGCAGTGACGCCGCGGTTCAGGATCAGCGGGGTGATGCCGCTCTCGTCGCTCGTCTGGTCGATGGTGATGAAGAACGTGCCGATGGCGAGCCCGGAGCCGATCGCCATGACGAGCCCCCGCAGGCTGGGGCGCACGGCGCCGCGCTCGGGCACGAAGCCGACGAGCACGACGGCGACGAGGGCGAGGCCGAGTGCCCAGTATCCGACCGCGGCGAGCCGCTCGCCGCTCACGACGAGGCCCCAGGCCATGGGCACGACCGCGGAGATGACGGCGGTGAGCGGCGAGAGGATGCTCATCGGGCCGATCGCGAGGGCGGCGTAGAGGAGGGTGATCGCAACGGCGCCGGCCACGCCCGAGAGGATGCCCCACAGCGCGTCGTGGGCGGTCCACGCTCCGCCGAGGAACGGTGCGACGGCGACGAGCAGCACGAAGCCCGTGAGCCCGGCGACCGCCGTCGCGAGCATGGCGTTGATCCGCTTGGCGGCGAGGCCGCCGAGGAAGTCGGCCGCGCCGAACAGGAGGGCGCCGCTGAGGGAGAAGACGGCGGTGAGCATCGGCGGCCAGCCTAGCGTCGGTCCGGTGCGACGCTCATCCGCGCTGACGGGCCGGGTGTTGCTGCTCATGTGAGCAGGATCCGTGAACGATCGGCATCCAGAGGGCGAGGAAAGCCCTCGAAGTCTTCCCTCGGTCGTGGCGTGAACATATGCTGCGAGAGTCCCCGTGCCGTGCGGGGGCGCACGGCCGGGGACCGCTGATCGAACTCCTCGGCGCGATTCGCAGAGGAGACAACGGAATGCAGCCACATTCCAACGGTGCGGGCCTCCGCACCAGAGGCACCCGACGTTCACGCAGATGGGTCGCCGCCGGAGCGCTCACCGCGGCCACGGCCGTCGGTCTCACGCTCGGAGCGATGGCGCCGGCACAGGCCGCGCCGCCCGAAGATCCCCACGTCGTGGACATCAACCTCGTCACGGTCAACGACTTCCACGGTCGCATCGAGCAGTCCGGCACCGCCGCCGGCATCGCCCGACTCGCGACGGCGGTGGACTCGTTCCGTGACGCGAACCGGAACACGGTATTCGCCGCCGCCGGCGACATGATCGGCGCCTCGACGTTCACGTCGTTCATCCAGCAGGACATGCCCACGATCGAGGCCCTCAATGCCGCCGGTCTCGACGTCAGCGCCGTCGGCAACCACGAGTTCGACCAGGGCTTCGCCGATCTCACCGACCGGGTGATGCCGGCCGCCGATTGGGAGTACCTCGGCGCGAACGTCTACCACGACGGCACCGATGACCCCGCGCTGCCCGAGTACTGGCTGGCGAGGTTCCAGGGCGTGACCGTCGGATTCGTCGGCGCGGTGACCGACGAGCTGCCGTCGCTCGTGAGCCCGACCGGCATCGAGGAGATCGAGGTCGGCTCGCCCGTCGAGGCGGCCAACCGCGTCGCCGATCAGCTCAGCGACGGCCAGAAGCACAACGGCGAGGCCGACATCATCATCATGCTCGTGCACGAGGGTGCGGCGACGACCGACATCGCGTCCGCGATCGACCCGACCACCCGGTTCGGCGACATCGTGCTGAACGCGAACGACAACATCGACGCGATCGTCTCAGGTCACACCCACCTGCCGTACAACCACGTGATCGACGGTCGCCCCGTCATCTCGAGCGGCCAGTACGGCGAGCGGTTCAGCAACATGGAGATCCGCTACGACCGCAAGACCGACACGCTCCTGAGCATGGAGAACACCCTCTACACGATGGCCGTGACGCGCGACGCCAACGGCAACGTGACGGAGTGGCTGTACGAGCCCGACCCCAGGATCGTTCCGATCGTCGCCGAGGCCACCGCCGTCGCCGACGAACTCGGCAACGTGGTCATCGGCCAGGCCGAGGGCGCATTCAACCGCGCGCAGCGGCCCGGCGTCGTGAATGGCCAGCCCGCGCTCGTAGAGAACCGGGGCGGGGAGTCGACGCTCGGCAACTTCGTCGCCGACGTGCAGCTCTGGGCGCTGAACGAGGATGGCACGCGCAGCGTGGACATCACGTTCATGAACCCGGGTGGGCTGCGCGCCGACATCGACGCCGGCGACACGACGTATCGCGAGGCGGCGAACGTGCAGTCGTTCGCGAACACGCTCGTGACGGTCGAGATGACCGGGGCGCAGGTCAAGGCGGTGCTCGAGGAGCAGTGGCAGCCGGCCGGTGCCTCACGTCCGTTCCTGAAGCTCGGCGTGAACGAGGCGCTCACCTACACCTACGACCCGACTGCGGCGCAGGGGTCGCACATCACCGAGATCCTCCTCGGCGGCGTGCCGATCGACCCGGCAGCGATGTACACGGTCGGCGCCAACTCGTTCCTCGGCGGCGGCGGTGACAACTTCGCCACCTTCGCGCTCGACGCCGTGAAGGCGACCAAGGCCGACAGCGGCAAGATCGACCTCGAGGCGATGGTCGACTACTTCCAGACGTTCGGCAGTGCCACGCCCGACTACGCGCAGCGCGCGGTCGGCGTGGACGTCGTCGGCGTCGGCAGCGGCCAGGCGACGGTCAACCTGTCGTCGCTCGACTTCAGCACGACCGAGCCGAAGGCGGGCACCGTCACCGTCTCGCTCGACGGCGTCGAGCTCGCGACCACTGCGGTCGACCCGTCGTTCCCCGACCCGTCGACCTTCGATGAGATCGGCCGGGCGACCGTGACGTTCGACATCCCCGCGGACGCCACCGCGACCTCGCGATTCGTCGTCACGACCCCGACCGGCACGTCGAGCTCGTTCACGCTTCCACTGTGAGCCGCGTGAGCTGAGTCTCGGCGAATCCACGACGGAACGGCCTCGGACGCTCGTCCGGGGCCGTTCCTCGTGCTCGGCGACGCACGACGCGCTCGACCTGGGGACGGCCGGCCGAGCCGTCGGCGGTGCTCGTTACACTCGACGGGTGAGCCGGAACGCGGAACCCCACTGGACCGAGGAGGTCCCGTGGGATCCTGATGAGCTCCAGCCCCCCGACGACGAGTGGGCCCCGCCCGCCGACGTCCGGTTCGTCGAGCCCGTCGACGGGGACTTCGCCGACCGGCGCGCTCCGAGGGCCTCGGCGACCGGGACCGCTCCCGCCCGCTTCGCCAGCGCCGCCGAGGCCCTGCACACGGTCTTCGGCTACGACGCCTTCCGCGGCGAACAGGCCGAAATCATCGCGCAGGTCGCGGGCGGCGGCGACGCGGTCGTGCTCATGCCCACGGGCGGCGGCAAGAGCCTGTGCTACCAGATCCCCGCGCTCCTGCGCGAAGGCACGGGTGTCGTGGTGTCGCCGCTCATCGCGCTCATGCACGACCAGGTCGACGCGCTCGTGCGCAACGGCGTGCGCGCTGCCTACCTCAACTCGAGCCAGCAGCCCGCCGAGCGCGCCGCGGTCGAGCGCGCGTACCTCGCCGGCGAGCTCGACCTGCTGTACATCGCGCCCGAGCGGCTCAACGCCGAACCGGTCAAGCGGTTCCTCGAAGAGGGCCACGTGGCCCTCTTCGCGATCGACGAGGCGCACTGCGTCGCGCAGTGGGGCCACGACTTCCGCCCCGACTACCTCGCGCTCTCCGAGCTCGCCGAGCGCTGGCCCGATGTGCCGCGCATCGCGCTCACCGCCACCGCGACCGAGGCGACCCACCGCGAGATCACCGCCCGCCTCTCTCTCGAGGACGCTCGCCACTTCGTGTCGAGCTTCGATCGGCCCAACATCCAGTACCGCATCGCGCCGAAGGTCGACGTGCGCCGGCAGTTGCTCGACGTCGTGCGCAGCGAGGGCCGCGATGCGGTGGGCAACCCCGTCTCGGGCATCGTCTACGCGCTGTCCCGTGCGTCCACCGAGAAGCTCGCCGCGTTCCTCGCGGCGAACGGCGTCGACGCCATGCCGTACCACGCCGGCCTCGACGCGCACGTCCGCCGCCGCACGCAGGAGCGCTTCCTCCGAGAAGACGGGGTCGTGATCGTCGCCACGATCGCATTCGGCATGGGCATCGACAAGCCCGACGTGCGCTTCGTCGCCCACGTCGACCTGCCGAAGTCGGTCGAGGGCTACTACCAGGAGACCGGGCGAGCCGGCCGCGACGGCCTGCCCGCCACCGCGTGGCTCGCGTACGGCCTGCAAGACGTCGTGCAGCAGCGCCGCATGATCGACGAGAGCCCGGGCGACCTCGCCCACCGTCGCCGCCTGGCCCAGCATCTCGATGCCATGCTCGCGCTCTGCGAGACCGTGCAGTGCCGCCGGCAGAACCTGCTCGCCTACTTCGGCGAGGCGAGCGAACCATGCGGCAACTGCGACACCTGTCTCGAGCCGCCCGCCGCGTGGGACGGTACGATTCCCGCCCAGAAGTTCATGTCGACGATCGTGCGCCTGCAGCGCGAACGTCGACAGCAGTTCGGCGCCGGCCACCTCATCGACATCCTTCGCGGGAAGGAGACGCCTCGTGTGCGCCAGTACGGCCACGATTCCCTCGCGACGTGGGGCATCGGCGCCGACCTCGGCGAGCAGCAGTGGCGCGGGGTGGTGCGCCAGCTCCTCGCCCAGGGTCTCCTCGCGACGCACGGCGAGTACGGCACGCTCGCG
This sequence comes from Agromyces sp. NSFZ, assembly GCF_056156205.1. Lineage (NCBI taxonomy): Bacteria > Bacillati > Actinomycetota > Actinomycetes > Micrococcales > Microbacteriaceae > Agromyces > Agromyces sp. NSFZ. The sequence continues at coordinate 3,487,506 of NZ_CM149585.1, read as the reverse complement.
CTGACGGATGCCTCGGCCGCCGTGCTCTCCGGGGCACGCACCGTGATGCTCCGCACCGAACCCGACCGAGCCGTGCGCTCCCAGAGCTCGAAGGCCGCGTCACCCGCCGCCGACCTCGAGCCCGCCCAGGCCGAGCTCTTCCAGGCGCTTCGCGCGTGGCGCGCCGGCGAGGCCCGCGAGCAGGGCGTGCCGGCATACATCGTGTTCGGCGACGCCACCCTGCGCGGCATCGCGCAGGCCAGGCCCAGCCGCCTCGCCGATCTCGACGGCATCAGCGGCATCGGCGCCAAGAAGCTCGAGGCATACGGCGACAAGCTCCTCGCGGTCGTCGCCGAGCACGGGTGAGGCACGCCGGATCACCGGCGCGGCGGCCGCGGCCACGGACGATGGTCCGAGACATCCGTCGCCACGCCGTCGCCGTCGCGCTAGCATCAGCCCAAGGGTCGTCGTGCGGGGCTGCACGGCGCGGGACCAGTGGGGGAGCGCATCATGGCGGAAGCAGCGAGCCGGCCGATCGGAGTCGCCATCGTAGCGGTCCTGGCGTTCGTGTCCGGCGTCATCGACATCATCACGGGCACGCTCCTGATCTTCCAGGCGGGTGACCCCGACGTGACCGCATCCTTCGGGGGATCCGGCGGGCTGTTCGCTGCGGCGATCGGCTCGATCGTCCTCGGCTTCATCGTCGTGATCCTCTCGTTCGGCGTCTGGCTGGGGCGCTGGATCTCTCGCATGATCGTCACGGTCCTGCAGGTCTTCTCGCTCATCGGCTCGTTGTTCATGGCGGTCGCCTACCTCGGCAACCCGGTGGGCGAGTGGGCCAGCGTCTTCGTCTCGGCGATCGTGCTGATCCTGCTCTGGACGCGACCTGCGAGCGCCTACTTCCGGGACAGTGAGGTCGCCGCGCGCTAGTATCGCGACAGGCCGCCCACTGCGGCGGCGCGAACAGGGGGCGTTCATGGCCATTCGACGACCCGGCGGCGTGACGTTCGTCGCCGTGCTGACCGTGATCTCGGGAGCGCTCGACATCCTCAACGGCACCATCCTACTGTTCCAGACGAGCATCGCCGCGACCGTCGAACAGTTCGGCGGAGCGAGCCAGCTCATCATCGCCGCGCTCGCGGGCATCCTGATCGGCGTCGTCGTGATCCTCGTGGCCGTTGGGCTGTTCCGCGGCAACAACGGCGCGCGCATCGTCGTCACGATCGTCGAGGCGCTGTCGATCGTGCTCTCCGTGTTCCTGGCGATCGCGTATCCGGCGGGCGCCATCGGCGAGTACATCGGCATCGTCTTCGCCGCCCTCATCCTCGTGCTGCTCTGGACTCCTCGCGCGAACGAGTTCTTCCGGCACTGACCGACGGCACGTCATGGGCCGGATGCCGCGGCAATGGGTTGTGCATACTGCTGCGGCGAACCGGGGGCCGATTGTAGAGTCTCCACAGGCGCTCTCGAAGCGTCGCGCTCACGGCTTGTAGGGGCCGGACGCCCTGTTTTCGGCCGCGGGAGGGTCGTCCTACCGTGGTGGAAGCAGACCGCCGCACACGAAGGACGAGAACCGACGATGGTCGACACGGCACACCGCACCACCACGAAGACCTCTGGCGAGCGCCCCGCCACCGTGCCCGCCAAGCCCGCGAAGGACGAGGTCGCAGCCCCGATCCCGGCGCCGCCGGCCGCCGAGGCGCCGGCGACGCCCGAGGTCGACGTCGCGGCGCTCGAGCGCCAGCTCCTCGGCACCTGGGCCGACATCCGCCTCGCCGCGCGCGAACGCGCCGCGCATCCCGACCTGCAGCGCATCGAGGGCCAGTCCATGGCCGAGCATCGCGAGCGTGTGCTGAAGCAGCTCAAGATCCTCGTCGAGCAGGGCGCCGTGCATCGCGCCTTCCCCGAGTCCGTCGGCGGCATGGACGACCACGGCGGCAACATCGCCGGGTTCGAGGAGCTCGTCATCGCCGACCCGAGCCTGCAGATCAAGTCCGGCGTGCAGTGGGGCCTCTTCGGCGCCGCCGTGCTGCACCTCGGCACCGAGCACCACCACCGCACGTGGCTTCCGGGCATCATGTCGCTCGAGGTGCCGGGCGCGTTCGCCATGACCGAGACCGGTCACGGGTCGGATGTCGCGGCCATCGGCACGACCGCAACCTACGACGAGTCGACGCAGGAGTTCGTCATCCACACGCCCTTCCGCGGCGCGTGGAAGGACTACCTCGGCAACGCCGCCCTGCACGGCATCGCCGCCGTGGTGTTCGCACAGCTCATCACGAAGGGCGTGAACCACGGCGTGCACGCCTTCTACGTGCCGATCCGCGATGCCGACGGCCGGTTCCTCCCGGGCGTCGGCGGTGAGGACGACGGGCTGAAGGGCGGGCTCAACGGCATCGACAACGGCCGGCTGCACTTCACCGACGTTCGCGTCCCGCGCGAGAACCTGCTCAACCGCTACGGCGACGTCGCTCCCGACGGCACCTACTCGAGCCCCATCTCGAGCCCCGGCCGCCGCTTCTTCACGATGCTCGGCACCCTCGTGCAGGGCCGCGTCTCGCTCGACGGCGCAGCGACCACCGCGTCGGCGATGGCACTCACCATCGCGATCACGTACGGCAACCAGCGCCGCCAGTTCAACGCCGCGAGCGACACCGACGAGGAGGTGCTGCTCGACTACCAGCGTCACCAGCGGCGTCTCCTGCCGAGGCTCGCCACGACGTACGCGCAGGTGTTCGCGCACGACGAGTTCCTGCAGAAGTTCGACGCCGTGTTCTCGGGCAGGGCCGACACCGACGACGACCGCCAGGACCTCGAGACGATCGCGGCCGCATTGAAGCCGTTGTCGACGTGGCACGCGCTCGACACCCTCCAGGAGGCGCGTGAGGCGACCGGCGGGGCCGGCTTCCTCGCCGAGAACCGCATCGTCGGGCTGCGTCACGACCTCGACATCTACGCGACGTTCGAGGGCGACAACAACGTGCTCCTCCAACTCGTCGCGAAGCGCCTGCTCACCGACTTCTCGAAGCAGTTCGCGAAGGCCGACGCCGGCGCGATGGCCCGCTACGTCGTCGCGCAGACCGCAGAGCGCGCGTACCACGGCACGGGCCTGCGTCGCCTGGCGCAGACGATCGCCGACTTCGGCTCGACCGCCCGCTCGGTGTCGGAGTTGCGTGACACGAACACCCAGCGCGAGCTGCTGACCGACCGTGTCGAGACGATGGTCGCCGAGATCGCGGGCCGCCTCCGCGACGCGCGCAAGCTGCCGAAGGCGGATGCCGCGGCGGCCTTCAACCGCAACCAGAACGAGCTCATCGAAGCCGCGCGGGCCCACGCCGAGCTGCTGCAGTGGGAGGCGTTCACGCGTGCGCTGGAGCAGACGAGCCACCCGGGCACGAGGCAGGTGCTCACCTGGGTGCGCGACCTCTTCGGTCTCGGGCTCGTCGAGAAGCACCTCGCGTGGTACCTGATCCACGGTCGCCTCTCGCCTCAGCGCGCCCAGGCCGTGACGGCGTACATCGACCGTCTCCTCGAGCGCCTGCGGCCCCACGCGCAGGACCTCGTCGACGCCTTCGGCTACAAGCCCGAGCACCTGCGCGCGAAGATCGCGTCGGGCGCCGAGCAGGAGCGCCAGGACGAGGCTCGCGCGTACTACGCGGCACAGCGTGCCGCCGGCACGCTCCCCGTTCCCGAGAAGTCGAAGAAGTAGCATCCGCACGTACGAAGGCCGGGCCCCGCGGGACCCGGCCTTCGTCAGGTTCCGTGGTCGTTCAGCGCCGCCGTCATTCCTTGACCGTACGCCATACGGAGAATGTAGGCTGGCCCGCATGTCGACCGAATCCACCGGGCGAGGCGAACCCGACCGCACCCTCCGGCTGCTCTGGCGCCACCGACTCGGAGAGCCGGTCGGCTCACGTGGCCCGAAACAGCGCGCGAGCGTCGACGCGGTGGTCGACACGGCCGTCGAGATCGCCGACGACGAGGGAATCGAGGCGCTGTCGATGCGCCGAATCGCTGACCGCCTCGGGCTCAAGCCCATGTCGGTCTACACGTACGTGCCGGGCAAGGCGGAGCTCATCGACCTCATGGTCGACCGCGTCGCCGGCGAGCGCCCATTGCCCGAGCCGGCCGGAACGCTGCGCGAGCGCCTCGAGCAGATGGCCCGCCTCTCGTGGGACGAGTACCTGCGGCATCCGTGGCTGCTGTCGATCGACACCAGCCGGCCGCCCCTCGGCCCCAACGTCTCCGACCGGTGGGAATGGAGCCTACGGGCGATCGAAGGGCTCGGGCTCAGCGACATCGACATGGACCAGGTGGTCACGCTCATCGCGGGGTTCGTGGTCGGGCCGGCGCGAGCCTACGTCGATGCCGAGCGCCTGCACCGCTCGACGACCGAGAGCGACGAGGAGTGGTGGGAGCGGAACGCCCCCGTCCTCGAGCAGATCATCGACCCTGCGCGGTATCCGATCTCAGGGCGCGTCGGCCAGGCTGCGGGCGACGAGTACGTGAGCCCCGCCGATCCCGAGCGGGCCTTCCGGTTCGGCCTCGGGAGGGTGATCGAAGGCATCGAGGCGTACGTCGCAGCGGCGAGCACCGACCTGCGGTAGCTACTCCGAGGGCGGCTTGAGCAGGGCCCCGTACGCGAGCCCCACCGCGAGACCGGCGGCGAGCCAGAGCCAGAATCCCGTCCAGAGGCTGACGACGACGCCGACGAGCGCCCCGACGACGAGTCCCACGATGAGCTGCTTGCGGCGGGCGGGGGAGATCGGTTCGGAGGCCATGCCACCAGCCTAAGCGGGTCAGCGCGGCACGTACTCGCGCACGTGCGCCACCTCGAACACCAGCGGATGCTGCGACGTGTCGCGCGGGGCATTCGTCGGCAGCTCGTAGACGTCGAGCATGAGCTGCACCGGGTAGGCGATCGACTGCTCCACGGTCTTCACGAGGCGCCCGTCGATGAAGAACCGCAGGCGGTCGGGCAGCCATTCGACCGCGTAGTCGTGGAACGCGGTGAGGTCGCCGTCGACGCGCAGCTTCTCGAAGTCGGGTCGGAGTCGCGGATCGTGCTGCGGCTTCACGCCGACCCCGACGAGCCCGCCGGCGTCGTCGAGCTCGCGGCCGAAGACCTCGAAGACGCAGATCTCGCCGCTCTCGGCCGGCTCCTCCTCGAAGCCGATCGCCCACAGCGCGACCATGGCCGCGGGGTGGCGGATGCCGCGAGCCCGCGCCTCGATGACGCCGAAGTGCGGCAGCCACAGACGCTCCTCATCCTGCTCCTCGCGCACCATGAGTCCCGATCGGAACCGGTGCTGCCCGACCGAGCTGCCGAGCGGGCCCGCGAACTCACCCGTCTGCACGTGCGAGACGCGCACGTCGCCGTCGAACTCCGGCGACCACGGCGGAGTGTCGGCGTCGATGCGGAGCTTCAGCGTGCCCTCCGACACGTCGTAGCGGGCGGCGGACGCCGCGCGCGAGCTCCAGTGCGGCAGGTAGTGCGGCAGCCACCGCGTTCGCGCGAGCTCATGGCCGCCGAACTGCTCGTCGACGAGGAGGCGGTAGTCCGAGAGGTCGAGCGTCGGGGCATCCGTCATGGCCGCATCCTCCTCCATGGGTTTCGGGCTCAGATCAGGCCGAGGGAACGCACGGCCTCGCGTTCGTCGTCGAGTTCCGCGACGCTGGTCGCGAGGCGGTGCTGCGCGAACGCGTCGAGCGTGAGCCCGGGCACGATGCGCCAGTTGCCGTCGACCGATTCGACCGGGAACGAGGACACGAGGCCCTCGGGCACGCCATACGATCCGTCGGAGGCGACGGCCGCGCTCGTCCAGCCGCCGGTCGTGCCGTGCACCCAGTCGCGCATGTGGTCGATCGTCGCGTTCGCCGCGGACGCGACCGAAGACGAGCCTCGCACCTCGATGATCTCGGCGCCGCGATTCGCCACGCGCGGGATGAACTCGTCGACGATCCATTCGCGTGCGGCGTCGACGCCGCCGAGGCGTGCGGCGAGCAGCGCCGGCACCGGATCGCCGCCGGCCGTCGCATGGGCGACGTCGGGGAACTGCGAGGCCGAGTGATTGCCCCAGATCGTGACGTTGCGGATGTCGCCGACGGGTGTGGCGACGGCCGGTGCGAGTTGCCCGAGCGCGCGGTTGTGGTCGAGGCGGGTCAACGCGGTGAACCGGTCGGCGGGCACGTCGGGAGCGTGCGCCGAGGCGATGAGCGCGTTCGTGTTCGCCGGGTTGCCCACGACCACGACCCGGATGTCATCGGCGGCGACCGCATTGATCGCCTCGCCCTGCGGTCCGAAGATGCCGCCGTTCGCGGCGAGCAGGTCGCCGCGTTCCATGCCGGCGGCTCGTGGGCGGGAACCGACGAGCAGGGCGTGGTTGGCGCCCGCGAAGGCGGCCCTCGCGTCGTCGTAGACCTCCACCTGGTGGAGCAGGGGGAACGCGCAGTCCTGCAGTTCGAGGGCCGCGCCCTCGGCGGCGCGGAGCCCCTGCGGGATCTCGAGGAGGTTCAGCCGCACCGGGGTCTCGGGGCCGAGCATCGCCCCGGAGGCGATGCGGAACAGCAGGGCGTAGCCGATCTGGCCGCCGGCGCCCGTGACGGTGATGGTGACCGGCTTGACCCTCATACGGCGAGCCTACGCCCCGGCGACGGCCGTACTCGCGACGCGTCACCAGCCGGAGGTGCCCGGCCCACCCTTGAACGGCCCCGCGACCTGCGACGTGATCCACCCGCCGTAGAACCCGCCCGGCTGCGGCTCGACGCGCTCGCCGTCGACGGTGCAGGCGTCCATCGCGCCCGCGTACACGGCGACCCGGTCGGCGAGCACCTCGAACCCCGGCTCGGGTGATGGGTAGTTCCACGCCGCCCGGTGCGCCGTCGCATCGCCGCCGCGCACGCTGAGGTAGCGCGCCGGCCCCTTGAACTCGCAGAACGACGAACCACGATCCGGTGCCAGCGCACCGGGCACGAACGCCGAGATCGGAAGGTAGTAGACCGGCGGATGACTCGTCTCGAGCACGCGCACGACGTCACGCGTGTCGACGATGCGCTCACCGCCGAGTTCGATGGTGATGCGGCGGTCGACCTGCTCGACGCGCGGTGGCCTGGGGTAGTCCCACACCGATTCCTGGCCGGGACGCACCTGATCGGGAACGGGTCGCATGCGGCGAGCGTAGGCCGGTCGGCTGGGAAGGTCCGGCACGCACCAACGGATGCCTCGACGCCCCGGCGGCAGCGGCAGCGCGGCGCGGCATGATGGCGGGGCATCCGCAGGTCGTCTACCGTGTGGGCATGAGAGACCTGTATCCGGAGATCGAGCCCCTCGAGACGGGAATGCTCGATGTGGGGGACGGCCAGCACATCTACTGGGAGGTCTCCGGCAACCGGGAGGGCAAGCCGGTCGTCTTCCTGCACGGTGGCCCCGGCGGGGGCACGAGTCCCGTGCATCGGCGCCTGTTCGATCCCGAGCGCTACCGGATCGTGCTGTTCGACCAGCGCGGCTGCGGGTTCTCGATCCCGCACGCGAGCGAGCCCGAGGTCGACATGTCGGCGAACACCACCTGGCACCTCGTCGCCGACATGGAGCGGCTCCGGGAGCACCTGAGCATCGACCGCTGGCAGGTCTTCGGCGGTTCGTGGGGGAGCGGGCTCGCGCTCGCCTACGCCGAGACCCACCCCGAGCGGGTCACCGAGCTCGTGCTGCGCGGCATCTTCACGCTGCGGCGCCAGGAGCTCGACTGGTTCTACGAAGGCGGCGCCGCCGCGGTGTTCCCCGACCTCTGGGAGGACTTCATCGCGCCCATCCCCCTGCTCGAGCGCGGGCATCTCATCGAGGCGTACGGACGACTGCTGCAGCATCCGAATCCCGAGGTGCACCAGTCCGCGGCGGTCTCGTGGTCGCGCTGGGAGGCGTCGACGATCACCCTGCTGCCGCAGGCCGACACCATCGCCCGCTTCACCGAGCCCGAGTACGCCACCGCTTTCGCGCGCATCGAGAACCACTACTTCCGCCACGGCGGTTGGTGGGAGGAGGGGCAGCTCATCCGTGATGCCACGCGCCTCGCGGGCATCCCGGCCGTCATCGTGCAGGGCCGATACGACATGTGCACGCCCGTGATGACGGCGTGGGAGCTGCACCTCGCGTGGCCCGAGGCCGAGCTGCAGATCATCCAGGACGCCGGGCACGCGTTCGACGAGCCGGGCATCCTCGATGCGCTCATCCGCGCGACCGACCGGTTCGCCGGGCACGAGGACGAGGACCCCGCGGAGTCGGGCGAGGACGAACGCGATGAAGGCGAGGACGACGGCGGCGATCGCGACGAGGATGACCACGACGACGACGACGAGGACGACGACGAGGACGACGACGACGAGGACGACGACGAGGAAGGCGAAGACGAGGACGAGGACGACGAGGACGACGACGACGAGGACGAGGACGACGACGACGAGGAAGAGGACGACGGAACCGAAGCCGAATCCGACGCCGTTGTCAACGGGTCGGCCGAACCGGGGCCTCGACGGTCCTCCTACCGCCCTCCGGAGTAGCGTCGGAGCATGACGTTCAACCCGAACTCGGACATCAGCGGCGGCAAGACCTCCCATCGAGGACGGAACACCGGCCTCGCCATCGGCGGCGGCGGCATCGGCGTGATCGCGATCTTCCTGCTCTCCCAGTTCCTCGGCGTCGACCTGTCGGGGCTCATCGGTGGGGCCGGGGGTCAGCCGGCGGCCGAGGACCAGGCGCTCGAGCAGTGCCAGACCGGCCAGGACGCCAACGAGCGCATCGACTGCCGCATGAAGGGCGCGTCGGCGTCGCTCGAGGACTACTGGCAGGCCGAGGCGCCGAACATCGGCCTGGACTACGTGGGTCCGCAGAAATTCATCCTGTTCGAGCAGGCGGTCTCGACCGGGTGCGGCAACGCCTCATCGGCGACGGGGCCGTTCTACTGCCCGCCCGACCAGACCATCTACATCGACACGAGCTTCTACGACCAGCTCGAGAGCCGCTTCGGCGCGAGCGGTGGCCCGCTCGCGGAGATGTACGTGGTCGCGCACGAGTGGGGCCACCACGTGCAGAACCTCGCGGGCGTGCTCGAACGCGCACAGGACGGCCAGACCGGCCCGACGTCGAACGCGGTGCGGGTCGAGTTGCAGGCCGACTGCTTCGCCGGATCATGGGCGGCGGCCGCATCGCAGACCGAGGACGAGCAGGGCGTGCCGTTCCTGCAGCCGATCACTCGCGAGCAGTACACGCAGGCGATCGACGCGGCGGCGGCCGTCGGCGACGACAGCATCCAGGAGGCGACGCAGGGCCAGGTGAACCCGCACACCTTCACGCACGGCACGAGCGAGCAGCGCGTGCGCTGGTTCGAGACCGGCTACGAGCAGGGCGCGGGAGCCTGCGACACCTTCTCGATCGACGGCTCGCAGCTCTGACGTGGCTCGCGGTCAGCCGATCGCGGCGGCGATCGCCTGACCGAGCTGCACGGGTTTCGTGAACTGCGGCCAATGGCCGGTGGGCAGGTCGACGTAGTCGACGTGCTTCACCTTCGCGAGTTCTCGCGTGAACGGCGAACCGGCCGCGATCCATTCGGTGAGCGCCGCACTCGGGAACTCGCACGCGATGATCGTGATGGGAACGTCGTAGCGACGCTCGTCGCGGAGCTCGATGGGGTCGTAAGCCACGCCCTTCGGCTCGGGGATCGACCGCGAACGGAATGCGGCGCGAAGGTCGTCGTCGAGGTCGACGAGATCGGCCTCCTCGAACTCCGACCAGTCGGGCAGCGGGATCTCGCCGTCGACCACGGGCAGCTCGTCGTTGATCGGATCGCCGTCTGCGGGCGGCCCCGCGTCGACGTACACGACCCGCTCGATGCGGTCGGGGCGGGCATCGGCGACGCCGTGCGCGATGGCACCGCCGCCGGAGTGGGCCACCAGTACGACCTCGCCCGGGAAGCCGTCGACGACCCGCACGACTGCCTCGATGTGGTCGCGAAGGCCGATGCCCGCGCGGTCGGCGTCGGCCGACTCGAGGCCCGGCAGCGTGAGCGGGTGCACGCGATGCCCGGCCTGCTCGAGGAGCGGGGTGACCTCCTGCCACGAGGAGGCGTCGAGCCAGAAGCCGGGGATGAGGATGACGTCCATACGGGCACGCTACCGACGGCCGCCGACATCCGGTCGGGCCGGTGGGTCAGGCCGGGACCGGCCTCGGAATCCGCCGCGCGCCGCCCGTCGCGAGGACCAGGATCCCGGTCGCGAGCACCAGCAGGCCCACGATCGCGCCGGCGCTCAGCGTCTCGCCGAGCAGGGCGACGCCGAGGATCCCCGCAGTCAACGGCTCGGCGAGGGTGAGCGTCGACACCGTGGCCGGCGCGAGGCCGCGCAGGCCCGCGCCGAACAGCAGGTAGGCGAGCGTCGTGGTGACGAGCCCGAGCCAGAGCGCCATGGCGAGCCCCGGGCCGGTCGCGAGCCACGAGGCATCCGTCGTCGCGAGCAACGGCAGGCTCACGATCGCCGCACCGCCGAAGAGGGCGCCCATGCTGCCGGTGGGCGTCCACCCGCGGTCGAGGAGCGCCTTGGCGGCGAGCGTGTAGACCGCGTACGACGTGGCGGCGCCGAGCGACGCGAGCAGGCCGACGGGATCGATCGCCGCGTGCCCCGGATCGGTGGCGGCGGCGAGGACGCCCACCCCCACTGTCGCGATCGCGGTGGCGACGAGCCACCGGTGACCGGGGTAACGACGGCGCAGCAGCCAGTCGAGCGCGCCCGTGATCACGGGCGCGGAGCCGAGGGCCGCGACGGTCCCGACCGCGACGCCGTTGGCCGCGGTACCGGCGAAGAACGCGGGCTGGTAGCCGAGCACGCCGCCGGCCCCGATGACCACGATGAGCCACGAGGGCAGCCGAAGGCGCGATCCGGGGCGCGACGAGCCGGCGGACGTCGCGGCGGATGTCCCGGTCGCACCGCGCCCACGCCCGGCGATGAGGACGGCGAGCGCGACGAGCCCCAGCGCGCCGCCGCCGATGAGGATGCGTGCGGCACCGACCGAGGCGGCGCTCGCGTCGGGACCGAGGGCCTGGGCCGTGCCCGTGGTGCCGAAGCACACCGAGGCGAGCAGCACGGCGATCACGAAGCGCATGCGATATTGTTACACAATCCGACGGTCAGTGTGACTGCGGCGGTCCAGGCCCCTGCGTGCCGGTAGGCTCGCGGATGTCGCAGACGACGTCGGTCACGGGGGAGTTCGGCTTCGCGACATCCGCGATGTCCTGAGCTCGTCGAAGGATCGACCCCGAACCGGAGGACCCTGTGCGCGCCGTTCTCTTCACCGAATTCGGCAAGGCCCCTGTGCTCGCAGAAGTGCCCATGCCCGCCTGCCCGCCGCGCGGCGCCGTCATCCGAGTGCGCGCGACGGGCGTCTGCCGCAGCGACTGGCACGCCTGGATGGGGCACGACGAGAGCGTCGCCCTGCCGCATGTTCCCGGCCATGAGTTCGCCGGCGAGATCGCCGAGCTCGGCCGGGAGGTGTCAGACGAGGCCGGCTGGAGCGTGGGCGACCGCGTCACTGCACCGTTCATCTGCGCCTGCGGACGGTGCCCCGAGTGCCGCTCGGGCAATGAGCAGGTGTGCGACGCGCAGTCCCAGCCGGGCTTCACGCACTGGGGGTCGTTCGCCGAGTACGTGGTGATCGACGAGGCGGCGCTCAACCTCATCCGACTGCCCGAGGGGCTCGGCTTCGTCGAGGCCGCGTCGCTCGGATGCCGCTTCGCCACCGCCTACCGTGCGATCGTGTCGCGCAGCCGCCTCGCCCCCGGCGAGCAGATCGCGGTGCACGGGTGCGGCGGGGTGGGACTCTCGGCGATCATGATCGCCGTCGCCGCCGGGGTGAAGGTCTACGGGGTGGATGTCTCCGACGCCGCCCTCGAGGCGGCCGAGAAGCTCGGCGCGGTGCCGGTGCGCGGCGGCGACGGGGCCGCGGAGCGCATCCTCGAGGCATCCGGTGGCGGGGTGGACGTCTCGGTCGACGCCTTCGGTTCGAGCGAGACCGCGCTCGCCTCGGCGCGGAGCCTCAGGAAGCGCGGCCGGCACGTGCAGGTCGGCCTCATGTTCGGCGACAGCGCGATGGCCGCGATGCCCATGGACGCGGTCATCGCCGGCGAGCTCGAGATCCTCGGCAGCCACGGCATGGCCGCGCACGAGTACCCGTCGATGCTCGGCGCGGTGGCGTCGGGCGACTTCCGTCCGATCGAGCTGGTGGGCCGGCGCATCACGCTCGAACAGGTGCCCGAGGCGCTCGCCGCGATGGGCACGGCCGGCGGGCCCGGCTCGGGCATGACGGTCGTCGAGCTGTAGCGGCGGGCGTCGCTGCGCGCTCTTGCGGGATCTCGCGCACGCCCCTAACCTGAGCGGGTACGCCGAGGTGACACGAGTCACTTGCGCGACAACGACTCCGTTGCCCGCGTGACGGCGCCGACCTCGACGAGGAGGACTCGACCGAATGAGCACCCTGACCCGACCCGAGCGCACCCTGCGCCGGGCGACCCCCGGACTCGCCGTGGCGGCAGCACTGCTGACCGCCGTGGGCACGGCCGGCGCAGCCCACGCCGAGAGCGCGGCGGAGATCGACCCGTTCGCGCCCGACTTCGGCCCGAACGTCACCATCGTCGATCCGGCGATGCCGCAGGACGAGGTGCAGGCGATGCTCGACGCGCTCGCCGCGGCGCAGACCGACGCCGAGATGTCGACGGCACGGCACAGCGTGCTGTTCCTGCCCGGCGCCTACGGCTCGGACGAGGACCCGCTGCAGGCCCGCGTGGGCTACTACACCGAGGTCGCCGGGCTCGGTGCGCTTCCCGGCGACGTCGACATCACCGGCAAGCTCGAGGTGTACAACCGCTGCCTCGAAGGCGGCGGCACCTCGAACTGCATCGCGCTCGTGAACTTCTGGCGCACCATCTCGAACCTCTCGCTGCAGGTGAACGGGGCGGGCCAAGACGGATGCCGCGCCTCGGCGAACTTCTGGGCGGTCTCGCAGGCCGTCTCGATGCGCCGACTCGACGTGTCGGGCGGCAACCTCTCGCTCATGGACTACTGCACCGCCGGACCCCAGTACGCCAGCGGCGGATTCATCGCCGACTCGCGGCTGCCGTTCACGATCAACGGGTCGCAGCAGCAGTGGCTCACTCGCAACAGCTCCGTGGCCGGCTGGTCGAACGGCGTGTGGAACCAGGTCTTCTCGGGCGTCGAGGGGGCTCCGGATGACGCGGAGTTCCCGAACCCGCCGTACACGACCCTCGACGAGACGCCCGTCAGCCGCGAGAGGCCGTACCTCTTCGTCGACGACGAGGGTCGCTACGCCGTGCGCGTTCCCGACGCGCAGACCGGCACGCGCGGCATCACCTGGGCCGACGGCGAGACGCCCGGCCGCAGCATCCCGATCACCGATTTCCACATCGCGAAGCCGGGCGACCCGGTCGGCTCGATGAACGCCGCGCTCGCGAAGGGCAAGCACCTGCTGCTCACGCCGGGCGTGTACGACGTCGAAAGCACGATCAACGTCAAGCGCGCCGACACCGTCGTGCTGGGCATGGGCCACGCCACGCTCACCGCGGTCGACGGCGCCGTTCCGCTCAAGCTCGCCGACGCTCCCGGCATCGTCGTGGCCGGCGTGACCATCGACGCGGGCACGGTTGAGTCGCCGGTGCTGCTGCAGGTGGGTCAGCCGGGCGACAGGAAGTCGGCGAAGGTCGACGAGACCAACCCCATCACGCTCTCCGACGTGTACTTCCGCGTCGGCGGGCCGCACATCGGCAAGGTCGACACGGCGCTCGTCGTGAACAGCGACCACGTGCTCATCGACCACACCTGGGTGTGGCGCGGCGACCACGGCGTCGAGGGCTTCACCGAGGGCGTGAACGGCGACACCGATCGCTGGAACACGAACACCGGTCGCACCGGCGTCATCGTGAACGGCGACGACGTGACGGCGACGGGCCTGTTCGTCGAGCACTTCCAGCAGTTCAACACCGTCTGGAACGGCGAGCGCGGCACGACGGTGCTGTACCAGAACGAGTTGCCGTACGACCCGCCCACCCAGGCCGACTGGACCCGCCCCGACGGCACGCTCGGGTACGCGGGCTACAAGGTCGCCGACACGGTCACCGAGCACACGCTCCACGGTGGCGGCGTCTACGTGTTCAACCAGAACAACCCGTCGATCGTGACCGCCAACGGGTTCGAGGCGCCGGATGCTCCGGGCGTCGTGCTCCACCACATCATGACGGTGAACCTCAGCGCCGGCACGATCGAGCACGTCGTGAACGGCATCGGCGGGCAGGCCGACACCACGAAGATCGGCGTGCCGCAGTACCTGGTGCGCTACCCGCTGCCCTGATGCAAGGTTGACTCGGCCCCGGGGTCAGGCGGACCCGCGCACCACGAGCGCGGGCCCGCCGGCCGGGCGCTTCGGCGCCGGTTCGCCGTCGAGCGCCGCGCGCACCCGGGCCGCGAGGTACGCGGCCTCGCGCTCCATCGACTGCGTGACGGTGGTGAGCGGCGGCGAGGCGAGCGCCGCCAGCGGCACGTCGTCGACCCCGACGACCGCGAGGTCGTCCGGTACCGCGAGCCCGGCGGCTCGAGCACCCGCGAGCACCGCGAACGCGACCTCGTCGTTGTACGCGGCGACACCCGTGGCTCCTGCCTCGCGCCAGATCTCGACGGCCGCGGCTCCGGATGCCGCGTCGACGTCGACCGGCACCACCGCGGGTTCGGCCAGCCCGTGCTCGGCGCACGCCGCGCGCACGCCCGCGAGGCGCTGCTCCGCGAACTCGGCGACCCGTCGGTCGGCGGTCGTGGCGTATCCGAGCCGGGTGCGCCCGGCGTCGATGAGTCGCTCGGCCTGGAGGCGGCCGATGCGCGGCTGCGGGTCCTCCGCCCCGGGCTCGTCGGCGCTGGTGTCGACGACCTGGATGCCCGCCCGCCGCATGGCGCGCACCTCCTCGGGTTCGAACGCCGTGAGGCCCACGACGGTGCGCGGCGTGACCGCGCGCCAGAGGTCGGACAGTGGGCGATCGCCGCGCACGTGGTGCACGAGCACCGAGAGACCGCGCTCGGCGAGGTCGTCGGCGAGGTGGTCGAGCATCGTCTCGACGACCGGACCCACGGGCCAGTCGGGGAGCACGCAGAGCACGAGGTCGCTGCGGCCGCTGCGCAGGGTCCGGGCGGCGGCGGACGGGGCGTAGCCGAGCCGCGCGGCGGTGTCGAGCACACGACGGCGTGTCGCCTCGGAGACCGACGCGCCCGGCGTGCCGTTCAGCACGTAGCTCACCGTGGTGCGGGACACGCCGCTCTCCCGCGCGACATCCGCACTCGTGATTCGGGCCACGCATCCTCCTGGAAGTTCGTCTCCGTCTGCACCCTAGTCCCGCCGCCTGCGGCGAATGGGTTGTCGAACACCAATGTTCGAGTTAGCCTGCCACTCGTATCTGGTCGTTCGAAACGGCAGGAGGGGACATCCGATGCCCGAGCTCACCATCGACTTCATCACCTCGCTCGACGGCTTCGGAGCCGCCGAGGGATGGCCGGGCCTCTGGGGCATGGGCGGCCCTGAGTACCTCGGCTGGCTGGCCGAATCACCCGAACGCGATCGCCCTGTGCTGATGGGGGCGAACACGTACCGCCTCATGGCCGAGCTCGCCCGGGAGTACCCCGATGAGGACGGCATGGCGGAGCTCGCGGCGATGCCGAAGGTCGTGTTCTCCTCGACGATCCGGGAGCCGCTCGCCTGGCCCAACGCCCGGCTCGTCTCGGGCGACGCGATCGAGGCGGTGCGCCGGATGAAGCGGGACGGCAGCGTGCCGCTACGAACGCTCGGGAGTGTCTCGCTGTGCCGGTCGCTGCTGAAGGCGGGGCTCGTGGATCGATTCCGGGTCGTGCTCTTCCCCGTGATCAACGGCGCCACCGGCCAGGACCGCATCTACGACGGCTGGCCCGACGTCGCGCTCGAGCTCGTCGACCACCGCCTGTTCGATGGTCGTCTGCAGCTGCTCGAGTACATCCCGACCGTGCTCGCCGGCCCGCCGGGGGAGCATCCCGAGTGACGGATGCCCCGTGCCGGGCCAGAATGGGCAGATGGATCCGGTGGCGGCCCTCGAGGAGATCGCGTTCCTGCTCGAGCGCGACCGCGCCTCGTCGTTCAAGTCGAAGGCGTTCCGGCGGGCCGCCGACGTCATCGGCGAGTACTCCGGTGCGGAGCTCGCGGCGCGCGTGCGCGACGGCCGCCTGAAGCGCACCAAGGGCATCGGCGACACGACCTACACGGTCATCGCCGAGGCGGTCGCGGGCGATGTGCCCAGCTATCTCGTCGAGTTGCGCGCCCGCATCGGCCCCGCGATCGCTGCGAAGCACGGCGGCCTGCGGGGGCAGCTGCGCGGCGACCTGCACGCGCACTCGGACTGGTCCGACGGCACCACGACGATCCAGGCGATGGCGCGCGCCGCGGCGATGATGGGGCTCGAGTACCTCGTGCTCTCCGATCACTCGCCGAGCCTGCGGGTCGCGAACGGGCTCAGCACCGAGCGGCTCCTCGAACAGCTCGACGTGCTCGACGAGCTGAACGCGAGCGGCGCCGCCGGGGACATCCGGGTCCTCTCCGGCATCGAGGTCGACATCCTCCTCGACGGCGCGCTCGACCAGACGCCCGACATGCTCGAGCGCGTCGATGTGGTGGTCGCGAGCGTGCACTCGAAGCTGCGCATGGAGTCGCCGGAGATGACGGCACGGATGCTCCGCGCCATCGCCGATCCGCACACCAACGTGCTCGGCCACTGCACGGGCCGGCTCGTCGAGGGCTCCCGCGGCACGCGACCGCAGTCCACGTTCGACGCGCGTGCCGTGTTCGCCGCGTGCGCCGAGCACGACGTCGCCGTCGAGATCAACTCGCGGCCCGAGCGGCAGGACCCGCCCGACGAGCTCATCCAGCTGGCCTTGGAGGCCGGATGCCGCTTCACGATCGACAGCGACGCGCACGCGCCCGGCCACTTCTCGTTCCTCGAGCTCGGGGCCGCCCGGGCCGAGGCGAACGGCGTGCCGGCCGACCGCATCGTCACGACCTGGCCCGCCGAGCGCGTGCTCGAGTGGGCGGGCGCGAAGGTCTGAACGGCATCCGCATGCACGGATCACCGAGTCGGACGCGCGGCGAGCTGCTTCGCCTCGTGCGCGAGCAGGCGGCGCGCCGGCGTCCGGCCGACCTGCTCGCCCAGTATCGGCGCGACGATTCCGTGACGCCGAGCATGCTCGACCAGCGCCTCGCGAACACCCTCGACCGCCTCGCGCTCGAGGCCGCCGACGGCTTCGACGCCGTGCTCCTCTCGCCGGTGGCACCGCTCGGAGTCAATTCGGTGATCGCACCCACCTCCCAGGATCGGACGGTCACCACGACGCGCAGCACCGAAGTGGTCTCCGACCCCACCAACGTGCTGGCCTTGGAGTGTGCACGCCGGTTGCTCGATGCGACGGAGCCCGTGGTGCGCCTCGCGACCGTGCATCAGACGCTTCGGGCGCAGGGGCTCGGCAACGACGACGGCGCACACTCCAGGCACTTCCGGCTGCTCGCACTCGCCGACGCCGGACGGGCTCTGCCCGACGACGGGTTCGAGGTGGAGGCGGTCGCGCGGCACGTGCACGCGTACGACCGGCTGTTCGACGCGTGCGCGCGCGAGCTCGGGGTCTCGTTCTCGCGGCGGCGCGCCACCGTTCGCGTCGACGAGCGGGGGCGCGCGCTGGTAGCGCGTCTCGTGCAGCGACTGGCGGGCACGCTGCCGCACGTCGAGGTGATCACCGAGCCGCTCGAGTCGCGGTACTACGACGGTCTCCGGGTGGGCTTCGGTGCCGAGAGCCGAGCGGGCGAGTACGTCGAGATCGCCGACATCGGGCGGTTCGACTGGGTCGCGCAGTTCACGAACGACCGGCGCAACCGGTTCATCGCGAGCGGACTCGGACTCCAGCTCGTCCCGTCGCTGTTCTGAGCGCTACGGGCGCCCCACCGCGCGCACCACGGCGTCGACCGTCGACTCATCGGCAGGCAGGTGTGCCTCCTCGAGACGCTGCCGCGCCATCGACCGGAGGCCGTCGACGTGCCGGAGGGCGGCGTCGCCGCGCATCTGTTCCGTGATCCCGGCGATCTTGTCGTCGATACTCGCCTCGTCGTGGCCGTCTTCGATGGGTGCGTCCTGCGTGTCCATGCGCTCAGGGTCGCACGGCCGCCGCCCGCCCGCCGCCCCTTGACACGGCGGCGAGCGGATGCCTCTGCCTCGCCGCGTGCGGGAGCGCGGCACGCAAGCGCCGAGCCTGGAGATGTCAGAACGGCGCCGGGTCGTACTGCTCCAGCAGCCACCGCAACTCCTCGTCGAATGACGCGCCGAGGGGGTCGGGTGGGATCGGCGGGTCGTCGACGATCGGCTCCGTGTCTGGCGGACTCACGCCTTCACCCATCCGCACTGGCGCGAATGGCCGTTCGGGCAGGGTGCGCAGCACGTGTCCGGCGGGTGAGGTCCATCGCATCACGCCGCCGGGTTCGTGCAGCACTTGCCAGCCGCTCTCGTGCTTGAGGCGATGGTGGTGTCGACAGAGGACTGCGAGGTTCGAGGCATCGGTTTCGCCGCCGTGCGCCCAACCGTCGGTGTGGTCGAGGTCGGCGTACTCTGCGCGGCGGTTGCAGCCCGGGAAGCGGCATTGCCCGTCGCGGACGCGGACGAACCCGTCGAGGTCGGCCGGTGCGCGGTAGTGGTCGCGACCGTAGCTGAGGGTGACACCGGTCTCGGGGTGCACGAGGATGCGCCGCATCGCCGGGGCGTGTGCGGCGAGGAGGCGGGCGGTGTCGGCGTCGATGGGGCCGTAGCCCTCGAGTTCGGCCGGCTCGTCGTCGAGGCCGAGCAGGGTGAGCACCGGCACGGTCACGTTGATGCACGGTCGTACCGCACCGGTCGCGCCGGCGACACCCCAACGGGTGCGCTCGTCGTCGGCGAGCGTCCCACCGAGCAGCAGGTCGGCGGCGAGGTCGGCGGCCCGCTGCGCGGCCGTGCGGTGGTCGTCGGATGCGTCGCGGGCGGCGAGTACCCGGAGTCGCGCGTGGATCGCGACGGCCCGCTCGGCCTGCACGTAGAGGCCGAACCAGGCCATCCCGTCGGGTGCCGGGTCGACGCAGACGCGTCGCTCGGCGACGGCGCGCGCGTGCCGGTCGACGAGGGGCTCGGGGTGCATCCGTTCGCGCACCCGGCGCATGCGGCGACGCAGGTCGGTGTTCGTCGACACGATGCCGTGCGCCGCCGCGTCGGATGTCGCATCGAGCGCGACCCGCTCGACGGCGGCGGCGACCTCAGTGGGCACGCCCTGCGTGAACTCGAGCACCGACCGCACCTGGGTCACCCCGAGCTCGCCGGCCTCGAGCGCGTCGAGCGTGGCCCGACGCGGCCCGGTCAACCGCTCGGCCTCGCCCATCAGCCGTGACGCGGATGCCTCGTGCTGGCCGAGCGTGGTCGCGAGCTCGGCCACGAACGAACGGGTCGCCAGGTCGCGCTCGGCAGACGTACTCGCCGGCGTGACGCCCTCGACCACCGCCGCGAGCTCACGCGCCCGCTGGATGCGCCGGTACTGCTCGGCGTGCCGCCGCCGGATGGCCGCCTCGTGCGACCTGATCAACGCCAGCTCACGCTCCAGCGCCTCGCGCGGCGTGGCATCGGGGGCGGCTGACATGCTTCCATCCAAGCAGCACCCACCGACATCCACGGGCCACGGGAACCGCTGATCAACCGTGCAATACCGCACGCCGTGCAGTGAGCCGTGCGCGTCAGCGCCGCACGAACCCGCCGAGCCTCGTGCCCCGCCCCGACACATCGGCGAGCCGATCGTCGAGGGCCGCGTACGCGTCGCCGTGCTCTTCCTGGAAGCGGTCGAAGGATGCCGCGTCCCGCCAGCGGTCGATGGTGACATACCGCCCAGGCACGTCGGCGTCGGCGAGCAGCACGACCTCGAGGAAGCCGTCCCCGCGGGCGAACAGCCGCGCCCAGTCCCCCTCGGCGCCGTACGCCCGCTCGAATGCGTCGCGCCGGTCGGGCTCCACCTCGTAGGTCCAGATGATCTCGTAGCTCATCCGCGCACTCGGAGCTCGTTCAGCACCTCGACCAGCACGTTCGAGATCCCGTTCGCCTGGATGGCGAGCTTGGCGACGGCGTCGAAGACCGCGCTGCCAGGGGTGACCTCGCCGCTCTCGGCGAGCAGGGTGATGGCCTCGGTCGTCTCCGAGGCCATCGCCTTGAGCATCTGCGCCCGTTCGATCGGGTTGATTGTCATCTGCTCATTCTGACGTGGCCGAGGTTGCATCACGCCGGAATGTCCGTAAGGTGGTTCTCCCGGCAGCGCCGCCGGGGGGAAGGAGGCAGCATGACGGGCGTGCGACGTGCCTCCATGACGCTGCGCACACCCGATGCGGTGGCGCAGCACCTCACCGACTCGTTCCCCGACATCAGGTACGGGCGAGCGGAGCCCGATGCATTCCGCGTCAGCATCGACGCCCTGACGGCCGACCGATTCTCGATGGTGGACCTGGCGTGGGACACGCCGGGAACCGCCGTCACGGGCGCCGCCGGCCTGACGGCCGTCACCATCTCCGGGCGGTTCGACGGCGTGCACGGGCGTGAGGCCGTCGACATCCGCCACCCGTTCCTCGCTCCCGCCGAGGGCATGGATGCCACATGGGAGGCGCATCGCGCGACGGTCGTCGCCCTCGACCCGCGCGCCGTCGAGCGCATCGCGCGAACGGCCACGGGCAACGGCGAGCTGCGGATCCGAGGGACCGGCACCGCGCCGCTGTCGCCGGAGCTCGCCGCCTACTGGCAGGCGACGGTGCGCGGCATCCGCACGTCGATCGAGGCCACGCCCGACCTCTTCGCACATCCGATGATCGCGACCGCCGCCTTCCACCAGCTCGCGACCGCGTTCCTGCACGTCTTCCCGACGAACTGGCTGGACACCGGCGAGGGCCGGTCGGGGGGTTCGGTCGTGGTGCGCCGGGCGATCGAGTTCATGCGCGAACGCGTGGCCGAGCCGATCACGATGACGGATGTCGCGACAGCCGCGTTCGTCTCCACGCGTGGACTCCACGCGGCGTTCACGCGTGAACGCGGTGAGACGCCGATGCAGTACCTGCGGCGCATCCGACTCGAGTCCATCCGATCGGAACTGCTCGCGGGCGGGGCCGACATGACGGTCGCCGCAGTCGCGCGCCGCTGGGGCTTCGCGCATCTTCCGCGCTTCGCCGAACAGTACCGGCGCGTGTTCGGCGAGCAACCGTCGGAGACGCTCAGACGCTGATCGGCACTGCCGCGCCGGCCGTCCTGGCGGCGTCCTGCGGCTCGGCCGGCTCCGGTGGCTCGGGAACGATGACGAGCCCGCCGTTCGAGGACGCTGCGTCGGCGAGCAGCTCGAGCCAGGCGCGGTTGAGCACCGGGCGGCGGTTGCCGGAGAAGACGAACTCGAGCGGCGTCGATGTCCCGATCCACGAGACGACCTCGGCCCCGTCGACCGTCGCCGTGAACGCGAAGCGCTCGCGCCGTCGGAGCTTGTTCACGACGACGGCTTGGACATGGGCGAGGGTGCGGTCGTCGAGGGGGAGCGACATCCGACCGTTGTAGATGAGCGTGCCCATGGCGGGCCTCCGTCGCGGTGCTCGGGTACGGGGGACGCGGCAGCGGGGTCGAGCGGCGAAGCTCCCCCCAGGCTTCGACGTCTCGACCTCGGCCGTGGAGGTACCGTAAGCACCGCGTCGTCGCAGCGACGCGTACAGGGCGAGGATTCTTCCGGAATCGGATGCTGTTCGGCCGATTGCGGATCATCGTCGGACGTGATGGTGGGAACACCTTCCGATTACCTGTGAAGTTCACTTCACACTTCGATTCAACACGTGAAGCGTGCTTCACTGATTCGAAGGAAAGGAGAATCGTGGAGATCCCACTCTGGGCATGGCTCGCCGTGCTCGCCGTCATCGTCGTCATGCTCGTCATCGACCTGGTGGCACACCGCTCGGCGCACGAGATCGGGCTCCGGGAGGCCTTGGGCTGGTCGGTGTTCTGGGTGCTGTCCGGCATCGCCTTCGGCGTGATCATCTGGAGCCTGTTCGGCGCCGAGTTCGGCCAGCAGTACTTCGCCGGCTTCGTGATCGAGAAGTCGCTCGCGGTCGACAACGTGTTCGTGTGGGCGATCATCTTCGCAAGCTTCGGCGTACCCGCGCGGTACCAGCACCGGGTGCTCTTCCTCGGGGTGCTCGGCGCGCTCGTCTTCCGTGGCATCTTCATCGCACTCGGCGCGGCCCTGCTCGAGAGCTTCGCCTGGGTGCTCTACGTGTTCGCCGCGCTGCTGGTCGTCACGGGCATCCAGATGCTCCGTCATCGCAACGACCACGGCAACCCCGCCGACTCGCGCATCCTGCGGCTGTTCCGTCGATTCGTTCCGATGACCGACGTCTTCCACGGCCAGAAGCTCATCACCCGCGTGGGAGGGGCGCTCGTCGCGACTCCCCTGCTCGCGGTGCTGGTGCTCATCGAGGTGACCGACATCGTCTTCGCCGTCGACTCGATCCCCGCGATCTTCGCCGTCACGAGTGAGCCGTTCCTGGTCTTCACCGCGAACGCCTTCGCGATCCTCGGGCTGCGCGCGATGTACTTCCTACTCGCCGACCTCGTGCACCGCTTCGTCTACCTGAAGATCGGCCTCGCGGCGATCCTCATCTGGGTCGGCGCCAAGATGGCGTTGCACGACGTGTGGAAGGTCCCGACGACCCTCTCGCTCGGAGTGATCGTCGGCATCCTCGCGGTCACCGTGATCGCGAGCCTCGTCGCCACCCGGGGGCAGGGCCGACGGCCGCTCAGCGGCCCTCACGCCCCGATGTTCCGCGAGGCGACGGAGGAGGAGCTGGCCGAGAGCCGCGCCCGGCGCGACTGACACGCCACAATGAACCCATGCCGCAGTGGACGTTCCTCACGCACCATGCCCACGTGCTCCTGCAGGTCGCGAAGGATCCGGATGCCACGATCGAGCACCTGGCCGCCGCGGTGGGCGTCAGCACGCGGTCGGCCGTCACGATCCTCAACGACCTCGAGGGCGCGGGATACCTCGAGCGCGAACGGCGCGGACGGCGCAACCACTACGTGCTGCACCCCGACCGGCCGCTGCGGCATCCGTCGAACGCCGCACACACCGTCGGCGAACTCATCGAGGCGATGAGCGACCTCGGTTGACGCCGTGCCCGATCGTCACGAAGCTCCACCGATGCTGAGCCACTCGCCCGCATCGTCAGGGTCGCCGGGTGCACGCCGGCCGCCGGACGCGCGGCCATCGCCCTTCAGCTCCTCGAGCTGGCGGTCGATCTCGGCCTGCGCGCTCATCGCGGCGAGCTGCCGTTCGATGTCGGCGTCGGGCGGGGCGGTGAGGTCCTTCAACGCACCGCTGGCAAGCAGCTCGTCGGTGGCAGCGGCGCGAGCCTGCATCTGGGCGACCCGGTCACGCGCACGGTCGAGGCTGGTGCCGACGTCGTCGATCGTGGCGCCGATTCCCGCCACGGCCTCGTTCGCCTTCACCTGCGCCTCGGACGCGGTGTAGGTCGCCTTGATCGTCTCCTTCTCGATGCGGAAGGCCGCCACCTGCTCGGACAGCCGGCGCTCGCGCTCCTCGAGCTGCGCCGTCTGCTGCTGCATCCCGGTGTACTGGTCCTGCAGCTGCGCCACCTGCCGCTCGATGAGCGACCGGCGTTCGAGCGCGGCGCGGGCGAGGTCCTCCCTGCCCTGGCTGAGCGCTTCGCGGGCCTGGCTGCCCAGTCGCGCGTAGCGGGAGCCGAGTTCCCGACCCTGCAGATCGACGCGCTTCTTCGCCGTGGCGACCTCGGCGAGCGCTTGGCGCACCTGCTGCAGCATCCTCACCTGCTGGTCGTAGCTGTGGTCGAGCAGCTCTCGGGGGTCCTCGATCTTGTCCAGCGCCTTCGAGGTCTTGGTCCGGAAGATCGTGCGGATGCGCGACCGGTTGTCGCTCATGATCGGTTTCCCCTCATCTCGATCGGTGGTCGTGATCGTTCGGTGGCGGTCGGCTCCAGGTGTGCAGCGCGGCCGTTCAGCGTGCGAAGCGCCTCGACCCCGGCGTGCAGGGCGGCGACCTCATGCTCCACGTCGGAGCTGAGCTCCGCGAGGCCGTCGTCGGAGAGGCCGGCGAGCCCCGCTGCGACCGCCGAGCGCAGGCGACGGACCAGGACCGCGACCTGATCGACCCGCTGCGTGGCGCTCGGGAGGTCTTCGGCCAGCGCCGCGGCATCCGTCTCGCTCTCGAGCAGTCGGAGCTGGAGGTCGAGCGCCTCGCCCTCCTGCTGGATGCGCCGGAAGATGCCGACGAGCTCACCGCGCGGACCGGCTCCGCGGGCGGTGAGTTCGACCGCGGTACGGCCGCTGCTCAGCGTCTCGTGCAGGCGGACCCGGAGCCGCCGGACCGTACCCCGGGGTCCGGTGCTGAACCGGGCACGCGTCCGGAGGACCGCGTCGCCCAGCGCCCGGTTGCGACGAACGCGTCTGACGACCGCACGCAGGACCAGGAACACGGTCACCATCGAGACGGCGACCATGACCAGGAGCGAGAGGAGCACCCAGCCGAGGATCTCCACGACGACCACCTCCAGGTTCGGGGGACGGCGTCGGTGAGCGGATGCCACACGGCCGGGTCGATGGCCCGGCGACATCCTCCCCCGGCGTCGCCATCCGGGTCGGATACGCGATATAACGCAAACCTACGCCCACTCCGGCGGAAACGTGAGGGCTCGCAACAGATTCGCAGGAGCGCGGCGGTCGGATTCGCAGGAGCGCGGCGACGATCAGTCGAGATACGGCAGGATGAGCCGCGACGGATCGTCGCCCCCGAGGTGCACGCGTTGCGGGCCATGGTTCACCGTGTCGCGATGGCGGGCGTACACGAGCTGGGGGTGATCCATGATGTCGCGTCCCTGGACGACGAGCACGAGGGTGTCACCGGCCTCGAAGACGGTCCCCGACGGCAGGACCTCGACCGTCACGCGCGTCGGCCCGGTCGCCTCCAAGGGCAGTGCCCGCCGGTGGGCGAGCACCGGCAGGAACGGCTCGGAGCGTTCCTCGTCGAGTTCCCGGTGCGACGCCCGCAGCCAGCCGAGCGCGACGGGGCCGTCCTCGAACTGCGCGTAGTGCGCGAATCCCACGACCTCGCCGTCCGCGCCGCGCTTGAACAGGCCGACGAACAGGTCCATGTCCTCGGCATCGGGGGCGGACACCTGGAGCTCGGCGGTCGCGTGACCGACGAGCACGGTGCGCTGCGGGAAGGTGTGCTCGAACAGCACACGGTGCGCCCCGATGCCGCTCGCGAGTCCGTCGTACTCGACGAGCGACTCCGTGCGGGGCGCAGTCTCGGCGAGTGCCCCGCGCTCGCCGAGGTACAACGGTGCGTACCGCACACCCGGAACGGGCCAGGCATCCGCTGTCGCGACCTCGCCCCGGTCGTAGGCCTCCCGCACCTCGTACCGCACGGCGGCTCGGTCCTCCCACCCGTTGTCGACGTCCTTGAGGAACCGGTCGAAGAACCGGCGCTGCCGCTCGACGTTCTCGGGCCGGTAGTACTCCGCCCACTTCTTCCGGCCGTGGATGTCGAGCCACTTCAGCTCCGAGCCCATGCGGCGGAAGCCCTCGAGCGTACCGCGGCTGTGCAGTCCCTGGTCCGACCAGCTGCCGACCACCCAGGCGGGCACCTCGATACGCTCGAGCCGGGCGGCCTTCGTCTCCCAGAACTCGTCGAGGAACGGGTGGTCGATCGTCTCCTGCTCGAGGTCCTCGATGTCTCCCGTGCCCGCGCCCCAGCGCTCCCAGATGTACGGCCAGAACGAGGTCTCGGGGATCCCCCCGTGGCGGGCGACCTCCCGGTACGTGTCGCTCCACCCCTCCCACGGGTTGATGGCGGCAAGGTGCGGCGGGTTCAGCTCCGCGACCCGCCACTGGGAGACGGTGAGGTACGAGACACCCGACAGCCCGACCTTCCCGTTGCTCCACTCGCGCGTGCCCGCCCACTCGATGAAGTCCCGGAAGTCCTCGGCCTCCTCGGGCGAGCAGTACGTCGCCGGGCCGGTGGCGTACCAGGTGCCCGGGATGTCGGCGACGGCGATCGCGTAGCCGTGCGGGATCCAGTAGTCGGGGTCGGGCGCCTCGAACGTCGTCCTCGGGCCGATGTCCTCGGGTCGCACTCCGCTGTCGGGATAGATCACGCCGATGGGGGCCGGGTTGTGCTTGCCGTACGGCGACCACGCGATGAGGACGGGTGCAGGGGCTCCGCCGTCGGGACGGTAGATGTCGGCGATCACCGTGCGTCCGGCCGTGGTCGTGACCGTGACATCCCATTCGATGATCATCCCGTCGACGTGCTCGGTGCGCGGCTCTGGTGGCCGGCCACCCCTGGACTCGGGCGTGCTGCGCGGCGGGCGGAAGAGGTAGGGCGTCGACGACATCGGCGATCCTTTCCGGGGTGCGGGCGTGCCACGCTAGCAGCCGGTGGTGCGTGCCGGTAGCGGGTGGTCGTTCGTCACGGGATCTTCATCCGACGCCGCTCGCCCTGATATCGTAGGGCCCTACTCTGGGCATGAGGCTTCCTCAGGAACCGGCGGTGAGGCACGCGCTGCACCCGCCTGGCGGTTGCTCGCGTCGCGGTTCCCCGGGCGACCCATCCGGCGAAAGGGGATCGAGATGGCTGCGGACGGGGATGGCACGGCAGACCCGGTCACGTTCGCGGGCGCGGTGCTCGACCGCTACCGCCACGTGTGCGCCTTCGTGAACGACCAGGGCGAGGTCGATGCCGTCCTCGATCCGTTCATCAGGCAGGGCATCGACGGCGGCGATCGGCTGCTCTACCTGGTCGACCCCGCCGCGTCGGCAGCTCCGGTGAACCGGCTGCGCCATCTCGGATACGACGCCGCCGTGCTCCTGGAGCGACGTCAGGCCGAGGTGCGCACGTGGACCGAGACCTACCTCAGGGGAGGCGACTTCGACCAGACCGCGATGCTGGAACTGCTCGACGACGTGCTGGTCGGCCACGACGAGCCGCGAATCCGGATGTGGTGCGATATGGGCTGGGCGGCCGACCGCTCGGACGTCTCGAATCACCTCATCGAGTTCGAAGCGCGTGCGAACTTCATCCACGCGCACCACGAGCACGTCGTGATCTGTTCGTACGACGCCACGAGGTTCGAGGGGGCATTCGTCATCGACATCCTCCGCACGCATCCGATGGTCCTGATCGGCGGGCTGCTGCAGGAGAACCCCTTCTTCGTCCCTCCGTCGGAGTTCCTGCAGGAGCGCCGCCCCCGCGTGGGGCGCTGAAGCGAATCGGATGCGGCGTGGACGCAGTGTCGACCGGCGACTCACTGGTGCCCGAGCCGGGTGACCCGGCGATCGGGGATTCCCGGAAGTGGTTGCGCGATCTCGGCGCACTGCTCGCGCTCCCGGCGATGTGGGTCGACCACAAGCCGATCGAGATCGCCACGGGCCTGCTGAGTGTGCTCTTCAGCATCCTGCGGGCCGACGGGGCGTATGCGCGCTTCGACGACTCCCAGGACGACGGCGGTCCGCTGGAGTGCTGGCGTCCGTCGGGGCAGCGCCAGCCCCTCGAGCTGCAGCTGGTGCTCGAGGCGGGCGGGGCCCTCACCGGGGGGCTCACGACGATCGAGGTCGACGCGCAGGAGTTCGGTGTCTTCCGGGTCACTCGGCTCCCGCTCGCGTTGCCGTGGGACACCGGCCTGGTGCTCGTGTCCTCCGGACGCGGTGACTTCCCGACCCCGAGGGAGACGCACCTGCTGCGCGTCGCCGTGAGCCAGGCGGCGATCGCGATCCACACCGCACGTCGCCTCGCGCACGAGCAGGCGGCGCGGTCCGTGGCCGAGGCCGCGCTGGTCCGGCACAGCGAACTCCTCCGGTCACTCGTCGACGACACGCACACCTCGCTCGAATCGGTCGCTCGTCGCATCCGAGCCGCGTCCCGCCTCATCGCCGACGTGTCGTCGCCCGAATCGGATCGCCCCCGAGTCGAGCGCGCCATCCCGAGGGTGTCCTCCGACCGAGCGGATGCCTCGCACACGCGCACTCCGCTCCTCCACCTGACGCGGCGCGAGATCGAGACGCTCGGCCTGCTCGCCCAGGGTCTCAGCAACAAGGAGATCGCCGGTCTCATGTGGCTCAGCGACCGCACGGTCGAGCGTCATGTCACGAGCCTCTATCGCAAGATCGGGGTGGTTCGGCGCAGCGAAGCGACCGCCTACGCCCTCCGCCACGGCTTCGCGTAGGCCGACCTCGCATCAGCCGGCGAGGCACGCCGGAGTTGAGGGGTTTCCCTCAACTCTCGCGTGGGTCCTGCCCGGATTGCGGAGTCCTACGGACGCGGCCCGGCCGTCGGCGCGACAGATTCGACTCGCGACATCCGCCGCCACGATCGCAGGAGCATGCCATGACCATCACCGAGCGTCGGTCCGAAGCCGGACAGAACGCCGACGCGACCGCCATCCGCCCGTTCACCGTCGAGTTCCCGCAGTCGTCGATCGACGACCTGCGGCGGCGTGTCGCATCCGCGCGCTGGCCGTCCCAGGAACTCGTACCCGATCGTTCGCAGGGGGTGCAGTCGGCGACGATGCAGGCCCTGGCCAGGTACTGGGCCGGCGACTACGACTGGCGCCGCGGCGAGGCGCGATTGAACGCCCTGCCGCAGTACGTCACGCAGATCGACGGCGTGGACCTCCACTTCATCCACGTCCGGTCTCGCCATGAGCACGCATTGCCGCTGATCATGACGCACGGATGGCCCGGCTCGGTCGTCGAGCTGCTGGAGACGGTCGGCCCGCTGACCGACCCGACGGCGCACGGCGGCACCCCCGACGACGCATTCCACCTGGTGCTCCCGTCGTTGCCCGGGTACGGATTCTCGGGCCAGCCGATCGAACTCGGCTGGGACTCCGCCCGGACCGCGCGGGCGTGGGCCGAGCTCATGCGGCGCCTGGGCTACACCCGGTACGTCGCCCAGGGCGGCGATGTCGGCGCCCTCGTCACCGACCTCATGGGTCGGCAGGGTGTCGACGGCCTGGTCGGCTACCACCTGAGCCTGCTCACGGCCACGCTCGCGGTCGGCGATCACTTCCCCCGCGAGACCGAACAGGAACGCGCCGCGGCCGCGGCGTTCGGGACGTTCCGGGAGGACGGCTTCGGCTACTTCCTCGAGATGGCCACCCGACCGCAGACCATCTCGTACTCCCTGCTGGATTCGCCCGTCGGACTGGCGGCCTGGTTGCTCGACCACGACACCGACAGCTACTACAAGATCTCCCGGGCGTTCGTCGACGGCGAGCCCGTCGGCGGCCTCACCCGCGACAGCGTGCTCGACAACATCACCCTCTACTGGCTGACCGGCACGGCGGACTCGGCGGCTCGGTCGTACTGGGAGGACGCGCGAGCCCTCGCCGCCTCCCTCGCGAGCGGGCAGGCCCCACCCCCGGTCTCCGTGCCGGTCGGCTTCACCACGTTCCCCGGCGAGATCTGGGCCTCCCCTCGCAGCTGGGTCGAGGCGGTCTACCCCGATCTCGCCTACTTCAACGAAGCCGAACGCGGCGGCCACTTCGCCGCGTGGGAGGAGCCGCAGATCTTCACCGACGAGCTGCGGGCCGCCTTCCGCCCGCTGCGCTGACCGGACTCGCGGACCGTACTTCGCGAACCATACCCACCATCGGGTGAGGAGGAACCCATGCACGATCAAGAAGGAACGCCGGGCGCCGACGACGCTGTGCCCACGGTGCATCCGACACGGAACGGGCTGACTCGGCGCGGATTGATCGGCGGCGTCGCGGTCGCGACGGGGATGTCGATCCTCTCCGGGTCGACGGCGGCCGCTGCTGCTCCGAACGGCGGTCCGGACGGCTCCCTCGCCGACGCCCCACAGCTTCCCGCGGGGTTCGCCGACCTCTTCGAGGACCGGTTCATCCAGGCCAACGGGATCCGCCAGCATGCGGTCGTCGGCGGCGACGGTCCGCCGCTGCTCCTGGTGCACGGCTGGCCGGAGAACTGGTACGCGTGGCGCTTCCTGATGCCCACGCTGGCCCAGGACTTCACCGTCATCGCGGTCGACCAGCGCGGCATCGGGCTGACGGACACACCTGCGGACGGCTACGACTCGGCCACCCTCGCCGACGACCTCGCCGCGCTGATGACCGAGCTCGGACATGAGCGGTTCGCCCTGGTCGGCCACGACACGGGATACATCATCGCGTACGCGCTGGCTGCGGATCACCGAGACCGCGTGGAGCGGATGGTGGTCGCGGAGATCCCCGGCCCTCCCGGCCTGACGGACGAGGAACACCCGCCGCCACCGCTGTTCCTTCCCGAGTTCCTCAACAACCGGCTGTGGCACATCCCGTTCAACCGCGTCGACGACGAACTCATCATCAACATGGTCCGGAGCAACGCCGATGAGTTCTATCGGTACGAGTTCGCGATCCAAGGCGGCGGGCAGACGCTCCCGAACCCCGTCATCAAGTACTACGTCGATCTCTACAACCGCGACAAGGATGCGCTACGTGCCAGCTTCGGGCTCTATCGAGCATGGGACGCCACGCTCGAGCAGAATGGCCTGCGCCAGCAGGAGAAGCTCACGATCCCGGTGCTCGGGATCGGCGGAGAGCACAGCTGGGGTCCGGCCGCCGCCGGCGGCATCATGCCGGCCGCGATCGATGTCGAAACCGCCGTCATCCCCGGCGTCGGGCACTGGGTCGCCGAACAGGCGCCCGAAGAGATGCTCGAGCTGGTGACGACCTTCCTCGGCGCGGGATAGCGTCATGAAGGCCATCACCGTGGCCCGCGAGGGGCTCGGCGTCGACGCGATGGTGCTCACCGACCTCGCTCATCCGCACGCCGCCGAGAACGACGTGATCGTCGGCGTCCATGCCGCCGGATTCACGACCGGCGAACTGACGTGGCCCGGGACCTGGATCGACCGTGCGGGTCGGGACCGCGCGCCCAGCGTGCCGGGCCACGAGTTGGCGGGCGTCGTCGTGGAACTCGGCTACGGCACGACCGGCCTCACCGTGGGCCAGCGTGTCTTCGGGCTCACCGACTGGACGCGCAACGGCTCGCTCGCCGAGTTCACGGCCGTCGAGGCGCGCAACCTCGCACCGTTGCCGGCGAGCGTGGACTTCGTCACCGCCGCGGCACTGCCGATCTCCGGGCTCACGTCGTGGCAGGGCCTCTTCCATCACGGGCACCTCGCCGTCGGGCAGACGGTGCTCATCCACGGTGCGGCAGGCGGCGTCGGCTCGATCGCGGTCCAGCTCGCCCGCGAGGCCGGCGCCCGGGTCATCGGCACCGGCAGGGCCGGCGACCGTGACACCGTGCTCGAGCTCGGCGCGGACGAGTTCGTGGATCTGCAGTCGGGCGCGCTCGGCGAGATCGGACAGGTCGACCTCGTGTTCGACGTGCTCGGCGGCGAGGTCTTCGAGCGATCCCTCGCCGTCCTGCGCCCGGGCGGCCGGGTCGTGACGATCGCGGGCCCCCCTCCGCGACAGCCGCTGGACGGCCAGGCGGTGTTCTTCGTCGTCGAGCCCGACCGCGTGGGTCTCGCCGAGCTGGCCCACCGTCTCCAGGACGGGCGCCTCAGACCCATCGTCGGCGCGGTGCGGCCCCTCGCGGATTCCGCCGCGGCGTTCGCCCCCGAACGGCACGTGCGGGGGAAGACCATCATCTCCGTCGCCGGCACGACCGGGTGATCCACGAATGGAGGCCATGATGGCGGACGTCGCGGCGGACACCGGAGGAGGGGTCCGGTTCGAGAACACGCGTTTCGACCCCGATCTCACGCCGTTCCACGCGCTCGCGAAGCAGATGGCCGCCCAGTTCGGATACACCGCGCGGCTGTCGCTCGATCCACGCCTGGCGGAACTGCTCCGACTCCGCGTGGCCCAGCTCGAACCCTGCCCGTACTGCCTGATCCTGCACGTCCGGGAGGCGGGCCGAGTCGGGATCCCGCCCGAGGTGATCGCCCATCTCCCGGGCTGGCGCGAGAGCGCGATGTTCTCGCTCGCCGAGCAGGCCGCGCTGGCCTATTGCGAGGGACTCACGACGTACGACCTCGCCGGGTTCGCCGTGCTGCACGACGAGCTTCGCCTCCACTTCAGCGAGCTCCAGGTCGCCGAGATCGCCGCGGTCGTCATCAACATGAACGTCTGGACTCGCCTGAAACTCGCCCAAGGTGCCGTCCCAGGAGGTGGTTCGAATGCTCGATGAACGCAGACCGACCGAGGATGCCGCGGTCGGGACGGAACCGGATGCCCCGGGCCGCCCCGGCATCGTCCGTTCCATCGCCCACTGGCTGGCGAAGGACGAGGGCGCGCTTCCCGACGAGGGGCGGCTCGCCTCGTTCGACGGTGCGACGGCATGGCTCAACTCCGAGCCGCTGACGCCCGACGCGCTTCGCGGGCGAGTCGTCCTCGTCGACTTCTGGACCTATACCTGCGTCAATTGGATCCGGACGCTGCCCTACGTCCGCGCGTGGGCCTCGAAGTACGCCGACGCCGGCCTGACCGTCGTGGGCGTGCACACCCCGGAGTTCGGTTTCGAAGCCGACCTCGACAATGTGACCGCGCAAACCCGGAAGCTGGGCGTCGAGTATCCCGTCGCCGTCGACAGCGGGTACCGGGTGTGGGGTGCCTTCGCGAACCGCTTCTGGCCGGCCGTCTACATCGCGGATACCCAGGGACGCCTCCGGCATCACCACTTCGGCGAGGGGGAGTACGCGCAGACCGAGATGGTGATCCAGCGGCTCCTGTTCGATGCCGGAGCCCGCGACCTCGACCAGGATCTCGTCGCGGTCGAACCGCGCGGACTCGAGGTTCCGGCCGACTGGCCGTCGCTGCGCTCGCCCGAGACGTATCTCGGGTACCTCCAGAGCAGCGGCTTCGCGTCGGAGCGCGTCGCGGCATTCGACCGGCCGCACGAGTACGCTGCGGCTCCCTCGCTGCCGCTCAACGCCTGGGACCTCTCGGGGAACTGGACCGTCGCAGGCCATGCCGCCGGTTCGAACGCTCCAGACGCCCGGGTCGCCTTCCGGTTCCACGCTCGCGACGTCAACCTCGTGATGGGGCCGCGGAGCCCGGGCCGCTCGATCCCGTTCCGGGTCACGCTCGATGGTCGGGCCGTCGGCGACGCGCACGGTACCGACGTGGATTCCGATGGTCGGGGGATCGTCCGCGACCAGAACACCTCCCAGCTCGTCCGCCAGCCGGGGCCGATCACCGACCGCCTGTTCGAGATCGAGTTCCTCGAGGCCGGCGCCGAGGTGTACTGCTTCACCTTCGGCTGACCGCGTCCAGGCTCGCAACGTGGACGGTACGACGACAGGAGAGGAGCATCCGATGGGTCTGCTCGACCGTCTTCTCGGCCGGAGGGCCGAAGACGACACCGAATCCACCACGGCCGGGATCCCGATCAGGGATGCCGCGGCCGTCGACCACTACGAACGCATGCTGCGCACGGCACCGCGGGACGTCATCGAGCAGGCACATGTCGAGGCGTTCGCACGGCTCACTCCCGCCCAGCTCGACCTGCTCTATGAGCGCTTCACGGCGTCGGCTGCAGCCGACGATGAGCGTCCGGTCGACGCCCGGCCGGAGAGCCTGGCCCGATCGGCGGCGCTGGCGGAGGGTCGCCGGCCGGGCTCGATCACCCGAACCCTCGAAGACACCGCGGCGCGAGCGGAGACGAACGCGTTCGTCGGTGCATCGATCCTCGACACCGTCGTGTGGTACTCGCTCATCTCGGTCGCGTGGAGCACCTGGAGCACGCCCGACCTCGGCCTCGACTCGCCCTCATCCTCAGCGCCGGACGCGGGGGACGCGTTCGACCTCGGTTTCTGAGCGCGGTGCGCAGGCCCGGCGTGCCCCAGTGGCTGATTCGACGGTCCAGCATGCCGACGTGATGGTCGGCCGGGTTCACTCAGGGATACGTCTGCGCGCGCATTCCGACCGCAAGAGGATGATGGACCCATGCCCGCCGCCCACCGTCCAGGTCTTCGGGTCAACGCTGGACTCACGATCCCCGAGTCCGAGCTGTCGTGGCGGTTCTCGCGGTCGTCCGGTCCCGGCGGGCAAGGTGTGAACACTGCCGACTCCCGCGCGGAACTCGTGTGGGATGTGGCAGGCTCGGCCGTCCTCTCTCCGCTCCAGCGTGAACGACTCCTCGAGCGTCTGGGCAATCGGATCGTCGACGGCGTACTGACGATCGCGGCATCCGAGCATCGCGCGCAATTGCGCAACAGGGATGCGGCGCGTGCTCGGCTCGCCGCGGTCGTGGCCGACGCCCTGCGGCCGCCGTCACCGTCGCGACGACCCACGAGACCGAGCCGCGGTGCGAGGGAACGGCGTTTGGAGGCGAAGAAGCGGCGCACCGACGTCAAGCGGCTGCGTCGTCCACCCGTCGACTGACCACCGAGCCACTCCCGGACGGGAGGACGCCGTCGACCTGGGCGGACTTCCCATTGGGATCCCTCGCCGGGATCCCTCCGACGGAGCGGATATCGCGGTGGTCGAGGGTGAAGGCGGGGCGATGGGAACGCGACGATCGTGTCGTCCCGCATATCGGGGGAGGAGCCAACCTGTGGTCGCGCCCGCCGAGTAGGATCTGCCAGACTCGGCGCTGCAGCTCGCGGTAGATCGTGGTGGCGGAAGACCCGCAAGAGATGAGCGAGCTCTTCCTGGGTGTGGGTGCCCCCGTCGTAAGTGTCGAGCAGGTGCCTTCGCAGCGATGGGGACAGCTTCGGTTGCCTGCCCAGCAGCCGACCGACAGGATCGTTCGGGTCGTAGACGCTGCCGCCGAGGCTGAGTGACATGCCCTTCTTCGTCAGTTCGTCCGCGATGTCGCGCGCGTCAGGCAGCGATCCGGCCAGGCGTCGAGCTGGTAGACCACGAGCGTGTCGCCTCGCCGCACGGTGGCCATGGCTTCCCGAAGACCGGGCCTGGCACGAGTGCTCGGTCATTCCGTGGTCGACGTGCATCACCGGCGGCCCCGCGGAATGGCCCGCTGACACGAGAAAACCCCCGGTCTCCCGGGGGTTTCCATCTGTGGCTCCGACCGGCATCGATCCGGTGACCTTTCGATTTTCAGTGAGCCTGGGCGGTTCTCACTCAATTCCTATGGTTGCGATATCGCGCTGATCAGGGATTCTTCGAAACGGTCACAGTTGGTTTCAGATGGTTTTCGCTCATTTAATGGCACATTAATGGCACAGATTTCGGTGTCGGCGGGTCTCGTGGCGACGGAAGTCCGGCGCCGGATCAAGGCGTGTTGCCAAAGGGCGCACGGTGAGTGATCTGGCCGTTTGCGGCCGCGCAGCTGGAGCCATTCGAGGGTTTGGTGTCTAGATGCTGGTGCGCTGCATCACGAGCGGGCACTCGAAGGGGTCGCGTTCGCCGAGGCCGACCCGGTTGATGTACCGGAAGACGATCACGTACGAGCGCAACAGCGTGGTTCGGGTGTACGGGACCTCGTGGTCGTGGCAGTACGCCTCGATGATCGGCGCCGCGCGTCGGAGATGCGGACGCGGCATCGATGGGAAGAGATGGTGCTCGATCTGGTAGTTGAGCCCGCCCATGACGACGTCGATCACGCGGTTGCCGCGGATGTTGCGGCTCATGAGCACCTGCCGCCGGAGGAAGTCGAGCTTCACGCCCTTCGGCACGAGCGGCATCCCCTTGTGGTTCGGCGCGAAGGCCATGCCCATGTAGAAGCCGAACAGGCCGAGCTGGACCGCCAGGAACACCACCGCCTTGTCCGGCGACAGGACGAGGAACACGAGCGCCAGGAAGCCGATGATGCGTACGGCGAGGAACGCGATCTCCACCGAACGGTGCGGGAGAGTGGCTCTGGCGAACACCCGGTGCACGCTCGACGCGTGCAGCGAGAGTCCCTCGAGCAGCAGGATCGGGAAGAAGAAGTAGCCCTGGTGCCCGATGACCCAGCGGAGGATCGCCGCCCGGTCGCGTTCGGCCTGCTCCGGCGTGAACACGACCACGGGCAGGTCGATGTCGGGATCCACGTCGATCTGGTTGGGGTTCGCATGGTGCCGGGTGTGCTTGTGCTGCCACCACCCGTAGCTCATGCCGACGAACCCGCCGAGGATGAGGCTGGTCCAGTCGTTCCACTTGCCGGATCGGAAGATCTGCCGGTGCGCGGCGTCATGGCCGAGGAACGCGGTTTGCGTGAACAGAACGGCGAAGCCGACGGCGCTCAGCATCTGCCACCAGGTGTCGCCGATCCAGATGAACAGTGCGATAGCGGCCGCATAGGCGAGTGGCACGCTGATCAGTTTTGTCCAGTAGTAGCCGTATCGTCGGTGCATCAGGCCGGCACCTTTGATGATGCGAGCCAGATCGGTGAACGAGCTGGTGGATGACTCCGCGGGCACGCTCGACGGCTTGTGCGTCCTGCGGACTGGGGAGATGTCGGAGGTCATGATGGGGCCGCTCTCTACGACACCGCACGCCAGGCTGGGCATGCGGTGGCGGCAACGCTAGGCGGGAGGCTTCCGTGCGCGTTGACGGATGATGCCGATGATGAGGGTGCCGACGAACAGGACGGAACCGATCATTGCGAGCCACAGTAGGCCCTCGAAGACGAACCCGACGATCGCCAGGATCGCCCAGACGGCGAGCAACACGATGATCAAGGTCCACACACTAGAAGAGTACGAAGAATGGGGCCACGACGAGAGGTCCTTGACAACTCCCACGGCGAGTGATCCATCCCCGTTCGCATTCCGCGTGCAGGCTATGCCGGTGCGAACCTGTGGGCGCTCACATCCGCGACACCTACTCTAAGAACGTGAACATTTATCAGATTGTGCCGGGTGGCGCGGCAGGCGCTGCGCTTCGGGTCGAGGCATCCATGATCGCCCGCGCTCACGCGTTCTGGGTGCACTTCGACGGCCATCCGTCGAGCGTGACGCGGTGGGCCGACAGCGTGCGCGCGTCGTGGGTTCCCGCTCGTAAAGCGGGCATGTGATGACCCCCGACGCCAACGAGGAGTTCGGGGTCAGTCACATCCTCGTGAACGAGTTGCCGGCCGATCTTGGCACGCCAGACGCGGCGGCCCGGTATGACGTCGCCGCGGTCTTCACGCGACGACCGGACCCGCGTGAGCTCGAACTGCTCGAGCAACCAGCCGTTCACGCGAGGCTGGTCGAAGCGGGCTACCCCGATGTCGGATTGCGTGTCGCCGACCGTCGGCTGATCATCGAGCGCACGAACCTCGATGAGCTTGCCGCTGGGCTTGCCCAGATGATTGGCCAGATCCTCGCGGACATCGGGGCACAGGCCGCAGCCGAGAAGGTCCGTCGAGACGAGACCGCGGCCGAGCAGGTGCGCGTAGAGACCAGCAGAGCCGCCGCAGTGGTCGCTGCCGCAGCGCGGATCGACTTCCGGCCGCATCGATCCACCTATGAGTAGCGGAGGAATAGGGCTATGTCGAAGCGCACGCGCAAAGAGGGCGCACTCGCGGACGAACGTTGGGAGACGGACGGAGGCACGCTCGACGGTGACGCGACCAGCGATGCCGCCGCCGAGAACACGACACCGGCCGAAGAGCGAGCGAAGCGCTGGAAGGACGCCAACGCCGAGCACTGGCACGGCAGCGGCTCCAGCGACGAGACAAAACGGCGGGCAACGGAGCGCTGATCCAGATCTATCTAGGTGCTGGCCGGCGGCTCGATTTGTGGTGATCGGATAAGCCCGCGTCTCGACAACCGAACCGGACATCACCGCTCAGCGCAAACGGCCAGGTTGAGCGGCCATCGGGTGCTTATCGGCTGGGCCCAACTTGCGACGCCCGCCTCCGTACGGAGCCGGTCGCGAGCCCCCATACGGAATCGCGAGCAGCCTCAGTCGCCTTCGCGAGCCCACGGTCGGCACGATCTCGATCCAGCGCGACCACGAACTGCTCGCGTGCCTCATCCACGCCCGCTGCCACCAGGTGCACGCGGTTCAAGTGCCGCCCGCGAGTCAACCCCACGTAGACGCCCGCCGCCCCCATCGCATCGCCGACCACCGTGTGCGACTCGCCCACCGTCATGCCCTGCACCCCGTGCGCCGTCGCGGCGTACGCGAGATGCGTGTGCTCGGCGACGTACTCGGCTGGCACTCGCACTGATCGTGGCCGATGGCCGACGACACGCTCCGTCGCCCACACTGAGCCATCCTCGTCCACGCGCCGAACAACCCACATCTGCCGGTTCGCCACCCGCACACCCGAGTCGTTCCGCCGACTCTGAATCACATCACCGCGCCCGATGCTCAGACCATCGCTCCCGACCACTGTGCGGCCGTCATCCACGTCGCCGACGCGCACTCGCTCCTCGCGAATCCGCGCGTTCAGCTCGCGCGCCTCGTCGTTCGTCGCAACGGTCATCGCGCAACCCTCGCGCCACTCGCCAGCGAGCGCCTCGAGCTGCGCAGCCGGGCTTTCGTGAATCGAAACGAGTCCGAGCGCGCACAGCCGATCGAAGACCCCCTCCGGACGATCTCCGCGCCGCATCTGCACGGTGAGCGTGGCGTACTCCGGGTCGACGAATCGGTGCACGGCCGTCATGCGATGCACGCGGGGGAGCAGCTGCGCGGACATCTCAAGCACGCCACCGCGGCCGACCGCCGAGAGTTGCGCACGGTCGCCGACCAGGGCGACCGTAGCGCCTGTCTCGTCGGCGATGGTGAGCAACGCGAGCGCGGTGTCCTGATCGAGCATGCCCGCTTCGTCGACGACGATTCGCTCGCTGCGGCGCAGCCGAACGGATGCCGAAGGGCCGGCATACGCGGCATCCGTATCGGGGTCGTGGTCGCCGATGGCGAGTCGCGTCCACACGCCGTCGCGATTCCACCGCCACCCGTGCTCGTGCACGAGCTTGGCGACGCTGTCGGCCGCAACCCCGAGCTCCTGGTGCGCAACGTCGGCCGCCTTCTTCGTCGGCGTGACCACCCGCGTCTTGCGACCCTGCATCGCCGCCGCTTTGATCGCAGCCGCGAGCATCGTCGTCTTGCCCGCGCCTGCCGCACCCTCCACGACGACGAGCGATTGAGCGGAAGCCACCGCCGCAGCCGCGCGCGCCTGTGCCGGGTCGAGCCGGAGTCGCTGTGCAATGCTCCGCAGGTCCGGCGTGCGCACCTGCGGCCGCTCGGCACGGGCCGTGAGCAGATCGCGCACCCGGGTCTCAACGGCGATGACGTGCACGCTCGTCAGGTGCGCGACGTGCTCAGGACGCGGCCCATCGGGCGGCAGCACCGACACGCAGCCCACCGTCGCGAGGTCCGTCGCGAGCATGACGAACTCGCGCAGTGGTGTCGGGCCGGCACGCACACCGGTCTCGGTCACGAGATGCGACACGCGCTCCTGGATGTCGTGCACCGTCCACGTCGACGCGGCGGCCGCGCAGCGATCGAGCGCGCGGGACGCGACATCCTGCACGCTCAGTTCATCGAGCGCGACGGCCCGTTGCGCCTGCACACGTTCGAGATTAGGTCGGTAGCCGGATGCCTCGAGCTCGCGTCGCCACGCATCCTCGTTGCCGAGCTGGGTCGGCTTCTTGTGCGGCCGCTCGTGATCCCACGCCATCGCGGTCAGTCGCGACATCGCGGCGGGTCCGGGTTCTTGGTCCGGATGCTGCGCACGCCAGTCCTTCTCGAAGTGCGCCAGGTTGCGCGCAACCTGCTCGGCACGCTTGCTCATCGCCGCGTTGAACGGCTGCAGTTCGGTGACCTCGGCTGTCACCGGATCGAGCGTGAGGCCGTGCGCGTCGAGCGCGGCCGCGAGCCGCGGATGCGCCGCGATCACAGCCGTGCCGAGCGATCGGATCGCACCTTGCTGCCGGAACAGCGCCGCCGTGTCGAGACCTCGCCACGCGGCATCCGCCCACACCCGCGTGCCCATCTGGAAGTGGATGTGCCGGTGCGGGTCGCCGGCCCGCGAGGTCTTGTGCGAGACCGCGACCGCCTCGAGTTGCTCGACCAGCACCACCCGCTGCGCACCGCGCGGGCCGACCCGCGTGACCGAGTGCTGGCCGAGCCAGACGCGGATCTCGGCGACCGCGTCGCGCTGCGCCGCATCGAGGGCATCGGATACCTCGGGGTGCAGCGACGCGGCGATCGACAGCGACTTCGGCGCGTTCACGACCATCTCCGCGAACCGCGGCGAACCGTGGCGCGCGTCGCCGGCTTGGCGTGGCGTGCCCATCGACTCGCCGGTGAGCGGGTTGATCCAGTCGACCCACTGGGCGTACTGGCCGGGGGTGAGGGCGCCCTCGCCGATCAGGTCGCCGTTGCCGTCGACGACGGAGAACTCGGCCAGCGCCGCGCCGCCCTCGAGGTAATAGTCGTCGGCGCGAGAGCGATCGGACTCGAGGTACCGGCGCGCGTCGGCCCCTGAACCCCGGTACAGGATCACTCCACCTCGCATCGCCTTCCTCCGAGCTACCTCAGGTTCTTGCAACTACCTACGGTAGCATACGTGCATTCATGCGTAGACAGGTTTGAATCCGCTCCTGTGTTGTGGAGCCGGACTTGGAGCGGTGTGTCGCGCCGGCCGTGGTGACGCAGGGCGGGCTTACTCTCGATCCATGGCAGGAGACAGTGCCAGTGGTGCGAGTGCTCGAAATCGTTGTGTGCTGTGCGATGGCAGCCCTGTCACTCGCGCGCACGTTATCGCTCGTGCTATCCGCGATGTTCTGCCCTCCGGCGCCACCTCGCGTGACATGATCACCCGAATCGATTTCAGGCAGTCCTATCCCAGGCACGCCGAGCAGCGGACGTGGGAGCGTGGAGCGCACACGCTTTCAGTTCAACCCAAGGTGCTTTGCGGGCCATGCAATAACGGCTGGATGAGCGCACTAGAAGACAAGGCAGCGCCGGTCGTCGCGAGCATGATCACGCGTGAGGATGACATCGAGCTCGGTGAGCGCACGAAGAAGGACGTTGCGCAGTGGGCATTGGCAGCCGCAATCGTGCGCGGCGAGGTTGTCACCGGAGAGTTGCTTCCGATCGATCGAGAGCTCGCGAGATCTTTTCGTCGTCGCGGCTTGGATGACCTGCCCCTATTCGTCGCGGCAGTGAATGTCGAGCAGCAACGTGAGTTCTCCTCGACAGGCCCGGTCGCATCGTCCTACATGCACGACCTTGCTGGGGGTGCACTGGGCCACCTCGTAATCTTCTGGCTTCGGGAGGTGGTCATCGTCGTCGCAACCCACGACTTCGCGTTTCGGGCACATGCCGGTCTGGGTGTTCTGCGCGCAGCGGTGACGCCGTTGTGGCCGCCCATGTACGAGCAGCGTTGGCCCCCGCGATCCTCGGTTACCGATCTCGTGCTTATGCGCGCGCTCGGTATTCGCCCCGATGAGATGCCACGGCAGGCGATGGACTTCTCGCGCCTCGGGCGAGGACGCTCATCGATCGACGCGTTGCTTCTTCCAAACGTCTCAGGCAACGGCCCCTTCCGCGAGGTTGCGCATGAGGTGGCCGCGCGCACGCTGGCCGAACTCGCTCGAGATCGCAACTTGAAGCTCGACCCCGATCAGGTCTGGCCACAGCGTTGATAGGAGCGGGCGTCCGGCGTCTTCACCA
Source organism: Agromyces sp. NSFZ (assembly GCF_056156205.1). Classification (NCBI taxonomy): domain Bacteria; kingdom Bacillati; phylum Actinomycetota; class Actinomycetes; order Micrococcales; family Microbacteriaceae; genus Agromyces; species Agromyces sp. NSFZ. The sequence continues at coordinate 3,445,796 of NZ_CM149585.1, read as the reverse complement.
ATGCCGGCGATCATGCAACGAGGAATCGGCCGTGGCCGCGAGTGCTCTTGGTAGGGACGTCACGTTGATCGGCAGAGCGCATAACGCGCCCGCCGATGGGAGGGCAATGGGTGCCCCTCGCCTGAGAGACTGACGGCACCATGGCGAAGGATCATTTTATCCCGGCCGCACTCATCGGCCGATTTTCCGCAGAGTCTCAGGGCTCGTATCGCGACCGGTCTGTTGGATTATTGCGCAAAGGATGGGGGAGTTCGCGGATGGCCGCACCGCGAGGTTTTGCGTTCGCAAACGACCTGTATGCGATCGGTGCCGACCGGACGACTGACGAACTGTGGGCATACGAGGGCCGGCTAACGGAAGTCTTGGACCAGTTAGTAGACGGCGTCGCGATTGGATTTGAGGACTGGGCGCGTGTCCTTGTGCCCTATGTGGCGTCCCTCTTTGTCCGGGGTCGTGAGTTTGACAGGAGATTTCGGAGTCGGAGTGGGCCCGAGTTGGCCGAGTATACGGATCCCAATGGTGGGCGCGTTCTCGAGTTCCAACGCCGTCTCGCGCCAGTTGCGTGTGCTCGCTGGGTGGTTTTCCATCGCGTGGACGGAAGGCAGGTGGTTGGAAACGACCTAGGCATTCTCCCGATGAGGGACGTGAATGGCGGGGAGAGGGGCTGGGCTGTACCTGCCGATCCTCGAGCGGTGATTGGCATTTTCCCTCGCGACAGCCGGACTGTGGGTCGATTCGTTGACGATCGGTGGACCGCGATTATTGAGCACGTGTGGAACGAAGTCGACTTCGAAGCCTTGAACGATTCGATCGCCCGCTCGGCCACCGAGTTCCTGTTCGGTCGTCCCTCTACACTCGACGCTTTGGCGGCGTCGGCGTTCGAGCTGTCTTCAACAGATGAGCCGCTGTACTCGTGGCCGTACACGGGATCCGAACTGCGGAACGTGGAGCACGAATGGCACCGTCTCGCTTCGCTAGTCAGGGACCAAACGAGTCCCGACAGCCTGGATTTGAGCCTGGATGTGGATTTTGAGGAGCTTCGCAAGTTCTGGGGTGGACGCCTCATGTTCGGGGTCAATGCCCCACCACCCCATCGGGGTCTGACGATGAGTGGGCGAGTCATCCGCATGACCCTGCGGCCGAAGCCTCGAGCGGTCGGGGACTACTCGGCCGACGTCACCCCGCCCAGCTAGCCCGCTCGTCCGCGCCGCCCTGGCGGTAGCAATCCGCGATCGCGAGCCTTCGTGATCCAGCCTTGGGCGGTGGAAAGGGCGACGCCGTTGATCTCCGCCATCGTCGCGCTCGGGTTTGCGTCGCCCTGTTGTGTGAGGCGACCGTGCTGCAGCGCGACCAGCTCGTAGAAGTCCGGCACCTTCTTCGGGTCGCCGAGCGGCTTGAGCAGGTCGCGCTCGCTGACCTTCCGGCCTGAGGGCAGCACGATCTTGCCGCCGGTGATCGTCTCCCTGCGCTTCATCGCGAAGAGGCGCTTGTTGATCGCGGCCTCGATGCGGGCGGTCGGCAGCTCGCGAAGGAGCTGGCTCGTGATCGGGTCACCCGGGCGCCAGGGGAGGTAGATCACGCCGGTGATGCGGATCTCCTCGGGCACGGCGAAGAGCTGGCGCTGAAGGCGGATCATGACGCGGGTATGCGTGGCCTCGTGCTCGAGGTAGCGCCAGCGTCCATCCATCGTCCCGTTCTCGTCGGAGGTGCGGTGGGCGTTCACTTGCGACTCGGTCGTGGCGCTGTCGTCGTACCCGAGCACCGCGTCGATCTGCGCGCTCGCGTCGTCGTCGCGCTCGCCGGGAAACCGGCTCGGCAGGTTCCAGCCCTCGGGTAGGTCTTCGGCGAGCAGCAGGCCGTCATATGTCTGGTCGCCTGGGCGGTGCGGGGAGTCCAGCATGCGACGAGTCTAGCCACACAACTCAGGTACTTGCCGAAACCCGCGTCGCGGTGATAATCTCAGGTACTTGCAAATAGCCGCGCGTGGGTCGGCATGCACGAGATGCCAGCCGGCGGCCGAAGAGTCGAGGGGGAGCGTCATGGTCGACACCGCGTGGAGGGTGGAGTACCTGAGCCGAGTCGAGGCGGCCGAGCGGTGTCGCATCCCGGTCTCGAGCTTCGACAAACTGCGCCACGACGGGCTCATTCCCGAGCCCGACGCACGCATGGGCAAGCACCTGCTCTGGAGCGCCGACACGATCGACGAGCTGCTCGCGCGGGGTGGAACGGGACACTGATGGCGGGGCGGCCGACGAAGGACACCCCGTCGCGGGTCGATCCGCGCACGGGTCGGCCGCTGCCCGAGGGCATTCGCTGGCGCGCCGACCGTCAGCGCTACCAGATCCGCGTCGTCGGGCCGAGCGTCGAGGGCGGCGCAGCCGAGCGGTCCCGCACGTTCCTGACGCTCACCGAGGCCAAGCGCGAACTCGCGAAGATGGTCGCGGGCCGCAACCCGAACGGGTCGATGACGCTCGACCAGTGGCACGATAGGTACTGGCCCGCGATCGAGTCCTCCATCCGTCCGGCGACCGCTCGCAGCTACGGCGTCGCCTGGCGCCTCCGAGTGAAGCCGAGCCTCGGCCGGCACCGACTCGACGAGATCACCTCGCCCATGATCGAGTCGGCGATGGTCGCCTGGTCGGGCGGGGCATCCGCCAAGAACGACGCGCTTGCGGTGCTCTCGCGCCTGCTCGACGGCGCCCGGCGCTCGCGGTTCATCGACTACAACCCGGCCCGCGAAGTGAAGCGGCCGAGCATGCGCGAGTCGATCTCGCCGGTGTCGCGGGCGCTCACGCTCGAGCAGATAGCCACTCTGCTCGACCTCATTCCCGACGGCGTCTACCGCCGCTACTTCGCCGCCCTCGTCTACACGGGCATGCGCGCGGGCGAGGCGACCGCGCTGCGAGTCGGCGACGTCGACTTCGGGCGCGGCGTCATCCGGGTCAGTCGCTCGCTGAGTCCGGGCATGCGCGGCGAGCTCATCGAGCAGTCGCCCAAGAGTCACAAGTCACGGGATGTCCCGCTGATCGACGCCCTGCGCCCGTACGCTGAAGCCGCCGCGCGCGGCAAGCGGGGGAGCGACCTGCTCTTCGACGGACCCGACGGCGGGCGACTCACGAACCACAATGCTCGTCGCGCCGTGAGCTGGGAAGAACTCCGCGAGGCGATCGGTCGGCCCGACCTGCGCATCCACGACCTGCGGCACACGTTTGCGACGATCCTCTTCGACGCTGGCGCCACCGCGCCCGACGTGCAGGCGACCCTCGGCCACTCGAGCCTCCAGGTCACCGAGCGCTACTCGCGTGCCCGCGAAGGAGTCGCGCTCCGAGCCGGTGCCGTTTTCAACGACGCGCTCAAGCGAGCCGACGAGAGCGTCGACGCGAGAACCGACCAGAGCGCCGACAAGAGCGGCGTCAGGGCGGCCCAACCAGAACCGGAAGTGGCACAACGCCGAACCAGGCGAACCCTTAATGGCACATTAATGGCACGGCCTCACCGGCGGCCTCGCGGATGTGATGTCTCATGACATCGGTGACTGTTCTGCCTCAGGACATCGGTGACACTTCATGTGTCAGGACATCGGTGACGGTGGGAGGGTCTTGGGTCGTCGGCCGCGGGGCTTCCCACTGCCGACGTACCGGGTGCCGGGTGCCGGCCAGGGGTGCTCGACGATGAGGGTGCCTCGGTCGTCGAAGATCATGACGCCGTCGGGCTCGTAGACGACGTACACGTGCTGGCCGACGTGGTCGCGGCTGGTCTGGAAGCAGATCCCGCGGGCGTACGCGGTTCCGTTCCCGGCGACCTTCACGACTCGCACCTGGTCGTCGCGGCCGTCGGTGCGGAACGCGATCGGCGTGCGTGGCGGCGGTGGGCCGGGCTTCGGAGGGTCGGCTTTCGGGGTCGCGTCCCACGCCTGCTGTGGGGTGATCCGGCCGGGCAGTCCCTGGTGCGGCCGTTCGGTGTTGTAGATCGCGTCGAACCGGTCGACCTGCTCCTGCAGCTGCGCGAGGGTGCCGGCGATGGGCTGCTTGTCGAGGAACCGGAACAGGGTCTGGTGGAACCGCTCGTTCTTCCCCTGCGTCGTCGGCCGGTACGGCTTCCCGGTGATCGGCTGCACGCCGAGCGCTCGCACGTGCGCGACGAGCTGGCCGTCGTGGCCGCGCCGGGACGGGTTCAACGCAGACCCGTTGTCCGTGAGCAGCCGTTGCGGCACCCCGTGCGCGGCGATGCCCTTGTCCACGACCGCGATCGCTGCGTCCGAGGTCTCCGCGTCCGCCACCAGAGACGCGACCGCGTACCGCGAGTGGTCATCGATGAGCTGGAAGATCACGCACTTGCGCCCACCCGCCAGGACGTACTCGGTCGCGTCCAACTGCCAGCACGCGTTCGGCGCCGGATACACGAACCGGCGAAACGCCGCCCGCGGCTTCTTCCGCGGCTCGAGCTTCGCGACGCCGGCGTCGCGGAAGATCCGCGCCAGCGACGCCGGTGACGGTGCGATCATCCCGAGCGAGCGCATCTTCTCGTGCACGCTGATCGGCCCGTGATCCAACCCCGACCGCTCCAACGCGGCCCGCACCCCGACCGCCTGCGCCTTGAGCTCGTCCGCGATGACCGTCGGGCTCGTCCTCGGCCGTCGGCTCCGCGGCTCGAGCGCCGCGGCCGGCCCGTCAACCGCGACCCGCCTGCGGATCTCGTAGAACGTCTTCCGCGAGATCCCGTGCTCCAGGCAGAACGTCGACACCGCCCCACGTGGCGCATCCGGCGGCCACTGCGAGATCGCGAGGCGGACACGAGGATCGACAGGCTCATTGCGGCTCATCCCTCAAACATCTGAGGGGAACTGTCACCACCAAACCGCTCCGAACCGTCACCGATCTAATGATTCAGAACTGTCACCGATGTCCTGCGACATGACACGGCGGCCTCGCGGAATGACCCGCTGAAACAAGAAAACCCCCGGTCGCCCGGGGGTTTCACTTGTGGCTCCGACCGGCATCGATCCGGTGACCTTTCGATTTTCAGTCGAACGCTCTACCAACTGAGCTACAGAGCCTCGGGACATCCGACCGATCGAAACCGGAGCGAGCGCCTCGATAAGGAGAAAGCCCCTTCTCTCGAAAGGGAAAGGGCTTGTCGCCTGAGCGACCCTGACGGGACTTGAACCCGCGACCTCCGCCGTGACAGGGCGGCACGCTAACCAACTGCGCTACAGGGCCTCGATTGGTGTTCTCGCGAACACCGGCTGTTCAATTGTAGTGGACTCGTCGTGGTGACCCCAACGGGATTCGAACCCGTGCTGCCGCCGTGAAAGGGCGGTGTCCTAGGCCACTAAACGATGGGGCCAGTGGCCATGTCCGAGGGCATGACCGCCGACAAGCAAGCATACGTGCCATCGCCCGCAATGGCAAAACGTCGGCGACGGATGCCTCGGGCCGCCGGGTCGGGACATCCGTCACGCCCTTCGCAGCATCCGCCACGCGCGATCGAAATCCCCGGAAACCGCGCCCCGCGTGCCTATCGTGAAGGCTGCACCTGTCCGTACCGCAGCCAGGAGCGCGGGGCCCGAGCCCGCGTGGACCGGGGAACCATGAACCGAACCACCGACCGCAGCCCGACCGTTCGAGCCCGACGCACTCCCCTCACCGGGAGCCGCCGGAGCGATCGCGCGCGCGCGCTCGGCCGTCGCGTACGGCACGTCATGGCGGGGTTCTCGATCGCCGCGATGGCGATCGTCGGATCCGTGGCGGCGCCCGCCGGTGCGCAGGCCGCGACGTATCCCACGTGGGACGAACTGCAGGCGGCGAAGGCCAACACCGCCGCTGCCGCTGCCGCCGTCGTGCAGATCACGGCGCTCATCGGGCAGCTCGAGGCGATTGTCGCCGCCACCCGCGCCGAGGCCGAACGCCGCACCGACGAGCTCATCGTGGCGCAGCAGAAGTTCGACGACGCGGTGCTGCGCGCGGACCAGCTCCAGGCCCAGGCCGACGCGGCGGCCGCCGAAGCCGCCGCCGCCGAGAAGAACGCCGGACAGGTCGCGGCCCAGCTGTACCGCGCCGGCACCGGTGACGTCGGCGTGAACCTCTTCCTCGATGCGGGCAACGCGGCCGCGACCGAGGCGCTGCTCGCCAAGCTCGGCAGCATGGAGAAGATGGTCGAGCGCACGTCGGGCATCTACAACCGGGCGCAGGAGAAGCAGAATTCCGCGCAGGCCCTCGGCGACCAGGCCGCGGTCGCTCGGGCCGAACGCGAGAAGCTGCGGATCGCGGCCGAGGAGGCACTCGCCGCGGCGCAGGCCGCGCAGGCGGCGGCCGAGGCGGCGCTCGCCGAATCGCAGGCGAAGAAGATCGAGCTCGAGCAGCAGCTGGCCTTCCTCAAGGACACCGAAGCCAAGACCGCGGCCGCCTACGAGGAGGGCGAGCGGATCCGCAAGGCCGAGGAGGAGCGGCGTCGCCGGGAGGAGGAGGCCCGGCTGCGGGCCGCCATGTCCAGCGGCGGGCCGAGCTCGGTGGCGAGCTCGGGATGGGCCAAGCCCGCATGGGGTCGCATCACGTCGGGGTACGGCGCCCGCGGCTCGATCTGCTCCGGCGGCGGATGCTCGAACTCCTTCCACTACGCGGTCGACCTCGGCACCGGATGCTCCGCGCCCATCTACGCGGCGAACAGCGGCGTCGTGCGCTTCGCGGGTTGGTCGGGCACCTACGGCAACTACGTGCAGATCGACCACGGCGGCGGCGTCTGGACGGGCTACGCGCACATCCGTCCGGGCGGCACGTTCGTGGGCGCCGGGCAGTGGGTGGACTCGGGACAGAACATCGCCTCGAGCGGCACGACGGGCGCCTCGACGGGCTGCCACCTGCACTTCGAGGTGTTCATCGGCGGCAGCCGCATCAACCCGGTTCCGTTCATGGCCGACCGCGGAGTGTACTTTGGCTGATCAGCGCACCCGTCCGGTGTCGCGGGTCAAGCCCGCCACCCTGTTCTCGACCGTCGCGGTCGGGGCCGTCACGGCGTCGGTCGTCGCCTCGGGCGGGCCGGCCATGGCCGAACCCGACTACCCGTCGTGGAGCGAGATCGAGCAGGCGAAGCAGAACGAGCAGACCAAGCAGGCCGAGATCGCCCGGGTCGCCGACCTGCTCTCGGGGCTGCAGCAGGCAGCGGATGCCGCGGTGCAGGCGTCGATGATGGCCGACGAGGCCTGGCGCATCGCGATCGACGAGCGTGACCGCGCCGCCGACCGAGAGCGAGCGCTCGGGCGGCAGGCCGACGAGGCCGATGCGGTCGCCGAGATCTCCAAGATGCGCGCCGGACTCCTCGCCGCGCACCTCGCCAGGACCGCGGGCAACGACCTCACGACCGAGCTGGTGTTCTCGGGTGAGCAGACGCAGGAGCTGCTCCAGCAGCTCGGCATGGCGTCCCAGCTGGGGCGGCAGGCGAACGACATCTCCGAGCAGGCCATCGCCGACCGGAACATCGCGGACGCGCTGCGTCGTCAGGCGGGCGAGGCCGCGAGGGAGCGGCAGCTCCTCGCCGAGCTGGCCGAGGCGCGAGCGGACGACGCGCGCGATGCGGCCGACGCCGCGAACGCGGCCGTCACCATGCAGGAGCAGAAGTCCGAGGAGCTCTACGCGCAGCTCGCGAGCCTCAAGGACACGACCGCCGACCTGGAGCGGCAGCGCGCCGAGGGCCAGGCGCGAGAGGCCGCTGCAACTGCGGCTGCCGCTGCGGCTGCCGCGGCGGCCGCAGCTGAACGCGCCGCGGCCGCAGTCGCCCAGCCGGCGCAGCCCGCCGCTCCCGCTCCTGCCGCCCCTGCGCCGGATCCCGTGCCGGCACCGGCTCCGGCACCGCCGGACTCGGGCGCCGTGGAGGCGGCCATCTGGTTCGCGAGCCAGCAGCTCGGCGAGCCGTACCGGCTCGGCGGCGCCGGCCCGAACGTCTGGGACTGCTCAGGGCTCACGAAGGTGGCCTACGCCAACGCAGGCATCTACATCGGCACGCACTCGGCGACGAACCAGTACTACACGCTCGCCGGTCGCGGACTCGCCGTGCCCGTCTCGCAGATCCGGCGGGGCGACCTGCTCTTCTGGGGATCGGGCGGCGACTACTACCACGTGGCGATCTACCTCGGCGGCGGACGCATCCTCGAGGCGCCCCGTGAGGGCGTGCCCGTGCGCGAGTACTTCATCTGGGGCTCCCCGTCGGCGGCCGCCCGCCCCGCGGGCTGACGCCCGCCCCACGCTTCCGAGGAGATCGAGCGGACTGGGGACCGGGTGTCGCCCGCTCGGGTCGCCCTCAGAATCGCCGATCTCCTCAGAAGCGTCGCGGCGGCGGCGGCGGGGAGCCCCCGGCTCAGTGGCCGGGGTACGCCTCGATCGCCTTCGCGATGAGCGACTCGGCCTCGGCGGCATCCGCCCAGCCCTCGGTCTTGACCCACTTGCCGGGCTCGAGGTCTTTGTAGTGCTCGAAGAAGTGCTCGATCTCCTTCTTCGTGTACTCGGGGATCGAGTCCACGTCCTGGATGTAGTCCCAGCGGGGGTCGCCGGCGGGCACCGCAATGACCTTGGCGTCGCCGCCGCCGTCGTCGGTCATGTGGAAGACGCCGACCGGGCGCACCTTCACGCCCACGCCGGGGAACAGCGGGTATTGGGTGAGCACGAGCACGTCCAGCGGGTCGCCGTCGTCGCCGAGCGTGTTCTCGAAGAAGCCGTAGTCGGTCGGGTAGACGAAGTTCGTGTAGAGCACGCGGTCGAGGAACACCCGGCCGGTCTCGTGGTCGACCTCGTACTTGTTGCGGCTCCCCTTCGGGATCTCGATGACGGCGGCGTACTCGCCCATGCTGGTTCTCCTCTGCGGTGGAAGCTCGGTGGTGGAAGCTCGGCCGGCGATCGCCCGCGAGGGTGCGGCGCGTGCGGCGGAATAAGGTTACTTGATGGGTCCTGACCAGCCGGATGCCGCGAGCCCGCGCCGCCCGCGGCTCACCCCGCCGATCGCCGACGTACGGCGCGCGGTGCGTGCCGTGCTGGCTTCGCTCCCTGAACCTGTCGAAGGGAGCGGTGCCCCACTCGTCGTCGTGGCCCTGTCGGGCGGGGCGGACTCGCTCGCGCTCGCCGCGGCCACGGCCTTCGAGGCGCCACGGGCAGGACTCCGCGCGGGCGCGGTCGTCGTCGACCACGGGCTGCAGGATGCCTCGGCGGACGTCGCGGCGGCGGCATCCGACACCGCCCGTGGCCTCGGGCTCGACCCCGTTCTCGTGCGACGCGTCGTCGTGACGGGGGAGGGCGGCCCGGAGGCATCCGCTCGCGCCGCGCGGTATGCCGCGCTGGATGCCGCCGCGAACGAGACCCATGCCGCGCTCGTGCTGCTCGGCCACACGCTCGACGACCAGGCCGAGACCGTGCTGCTCGGACTCGCTCGCGGGTCGGGCACCGCGAGTCTCGCCGGCATGCCGGCCCGGGCCGGCCGGTACGCGCGGCCGCTGCTCGGCATCCGCCGCGCGACCACGCGGCAGGCGTGCCGCGACGCCGGGCTCACGCCATGGGACGATCCGCACAACTCCGATCCCGCGTACGCGCGCGTGCGCGTGCGCGAACGCGTGCTGCCCGTGCTCGAGGCCGAGCTCGGGCCCGGCGTCGCCGAGGCCCTCGCGCGCACGGCCGACCAGTTGCGTGAAGACGACGAGGCGTTCACGAGCCAGATCGACGAGTTCATCGAGGAGATCTGCGAACCGGCGGAGGCGGGCATCGCGGTTTCAGTCGGGGCGCTGGCGGCCAACCCGGCGGCACTCCGGCAGCGGATCATCCGGCACGTCGTGGCGAGCGAGTTCGGCGCCTCGCTGTCGCGGTCGCAGACGCTCGACGTCGCGCGGCTCGTCACCGACTGGCGCGGGCAGGGTCCGATCGACCTGCCCGGGGGCGTGCGGGCGCGGCGTGAGGGCGGTCTCGTCGTCTTTCAGAATTCAGGAGTCGGCGGTTCGGAATTCAGGAACGCGGCACCGCCGGCACGGGGGGACGACGGCGTATCGCCGTCATGATCGCAACGTGACGGCCGGAGTGCTGCCGAACTCGGCGCGGGTGTGTGTGGGGCGTTCCTGAATTCTGCGCGGGCGCGGGTGGCGCGTTCCTGAATTCTGCGCGGGGTGCGGATGCCGCATCGACGCGTCCACCGGCGATGCGGCACGGGCCGACCGCTCTTGCGGCGGGGGCCACCGTGTGCCACGGTCGGGTCATGGATCGCTCCGCGGTGCGGAGGTGGCCCGTGGCCGTCGTCGTCTCCGCCCTCCTCGCGTGGTTGGGCGTCTACCTGCACAACGTCGCCGACCTCCCCGGCCAGGACATCCTGAGCGTCGAGACCCTGCTGCCGACGCTCGTCACGCTCGTGCTCGTCGTGCTGTGGTTCGTGCGGCCCATCCGCCGGATCGTCACCTGGGCGCTCCTCGTATGGGCGTGGATCGCCCTCATCGGCGGCGTCGTCAGCGTGCTGCCCCTCGGCATCCTGCCGTTCGAGCCCGCGCAGACGCCCATGCACTACGCCTTCCACGCGCTGTACGCCGCCCTGCAGGTGCCGCTCATCCTCGTGACGTCTCTCTGGTTGCGCAGCTCGCGGCCCGAGCCGAAGGCGGAGGAGACGACCGACGTCGTCGAGCCCTGAGCGTCGCGGGGTGCAGTGGTGCGCGGCGGTAGGCTCGTGGCATCCGTTCGCCGACCGAGACAGGGAGCAGCATGGACGCGCGCGAGATCGACCCCGACCTCGACGAGATCCTCGTCACCGAGGCCGAGATCCGCTCGAAGCTCGCCGAGCTCGCGCGTCGCATCGAGGCCGACTACGACGGCAAGGACCTGCTGCTCGTCGGCGTGCTGAAGGGCGCGGTCATGGTCATGGCCGACCTCGCACGTGAGCTCCGATCGCACGTCAACATGGACTGGATGGCCGTCTCCTCGTACGGCGCGGGCACGCAGTCGAGCGGCGTCGTGCGCATCCTCAAGGACCTCGACACCGACCTCACGGGCCGCCACGTGCTCATCGTCGAGGACATCATCGATTCCGGCCTGACGCTCAGCTGGCTGCTCGGCAACCTCGAGTCGCGCGGCGCCGAGTCGGTGGAGATCTGCGCCCTCCTTCGCAAGCCGGATGCCGCGAAGGTCGACGTGACCGTCAAGTACCTCGGCTTCGACATCCCGAACCGGTTCGTCGTCGGCTACGGGCTCGACTACGCGGAGCGGTACCGCAACCTGCGGGATGTCGCGGTGCTCGCGCCGCACGTCTACAGCTGAGTCCCGTTCCCCTTCGACGCCGGTGCAGCCCTCAGCGAACGGGGAGCCGCCCCACAGGAACGGGACGGTAGCCTTGCAGGACCATGAACATGAAGAAGATCCTGCGCGGGCCGATCATCTACATTCTGCTCGCCATCGTCGCCGTGTGGATCGGATCCAGCCTGATCACGGCGTCGGGCTTCCGCGAGGTCTCCACGCAGGAGGGCCTCGAACTCCTCAAGGACGACAAGGTCTCGGCGGTCAAGATCGTCGACGGCGAGAACCGCGTCGACCTGACCCTCGCCGAGCCCGATGAGGAGCTCGGATCGCAGGTACAGTTCTACTACGTCACGCCGCGCGGCGTCGACGTCATCGCCGCCATCGACGAGGCGAACCCGAAGGACGGCTTCAACGACGAAGTGCCGCAGCCCAACTGGTTCCTCTCGATGCTCGGCATCCTGCTGCCGCTCGTGCTCATCGGCCTCTTCTTCTGGATCATGCTCTCGGGCATGCAGGGCGGCGGCAACCGCGTCATGCAGTTCGGCAAGTCGAAGGCCAAGCTCGTCTCGAAGGAGAGCCCGAAGGTCACCTTCGACGACGTCGCGGGGGCCGACGAGGCCATCGAGGAGCTGCACGAGATCAAGGACTTCCTGAAGGACCCCGCCAAGTTCCAGGCCGTCGGTGCACGCATCCCCAAGGGCGTGCTGCTCTACGGTCCTCCCGGCACCGGCAAGACGCTGCTCGCCCGCGCGGTCGCGGGTGAGGCGGGCGTGCCGTTCTACTCGATCTCGGGCTCCGACTTCGTCGAGATGTTCGTCGGCGTCGGTGCATCCCGCGTTCGCGACCTGTTCGACCAGGCGAAGCAGAACGCGCCGGCCATCATCTTCGTCGACGAGATCGACGCGGTCGGTCGCCACCGCGGCGCCGGCCTCGGCGGCGGGCACGACGAGCGCGAGCAGACGCTCAACCAGCTGCTCGTCGAGATGGACGGCTTCGACCCGAAGACGAACGTCATCCTCATCGCGGCGACGAACCGCCCCGACATCCTCGACCCCGCGCTCCTGCGCCCCGGTCGTTTCGACCGGCAGATCGGCGTCGACGCGCCCGATCTCAAGGGCCGCCAGAAGATCCTCCAGGTCCACTCCAAGGGCAAGCCGCTCGCCAAGGGCGTCGACCTCGAGGTGCTCGCGCGCAAGACGCCGGGCTTCACGGGCGCCGACCTCGCGAACGTCCTCAACGAGGCCGCACTGCTCACCGCTCGCTCGAACGCGCAGCTCATCGACAACCGCGCGCTCGACGAGGCGGTCGACCGGGTCATCGCCGGCCCCCAGCGGCGCTCTCGCGTGATGAAGGACAAGGAGAAGCTCATCACGGCCTACCACGAGGGCGGACACGCGCTCGCGGCGGCGGCGATGAACTACACCGACCCCGTGACGAAGATCACGATCCTTCCCCGCGGGCGTGCACTGGGATACACCATGGTGCTGCCCCTCGAAGACAAGTACTCGGTCACGCGCAACGAGCTGCTCGACCAGCTCACCTACGCCATGGGCGGCCGTGTCGCCGAAGAGATCGTCTTCCACGACCCCTCGACGGGCGCCTCGAACGACATCGAGAAGGCCACGTCGACCGCTCGCAAGATGGTCACCGAATACGGCATGAGCGCGACCGTCGGCGCGGTGAAGCTCGGGCAGTCCCAGGGCGAAGTCTTCCTCGGTCGCGACATGGGCCACCAGCGCGACTACTCCGAGGAGATCGCCGAGACCGTCGACATCGAGGTGCGGGCGCTCATCGAGCAGGCGCACGACGAGGCGTGGGAGGTGCTCAACGCCAACCGGGACATCCTCGACCACCTGGCGGCCGAGCTGCTCGAGCACGAGACCCTCGACCACAACCAGATCGCCGAGATCTTCAAGAACGTGAGGAAGCTGCCGCAGCGGCCGCTGTGGCTGTCGAGCGACAAGCGGCCCGTCTCGGACCGCCCGCCGATCTCCTTCCCGACCGAGAAGATGCCCATCGACCAGGGCGCCGTCGACGGCGGCGTCGACTCGGGGCAGACCCCGGTGGAGGAGCCGGCCGCAGCCCGCGCACCGCGCACGAAGCCGCGCCCCGCGACGGCGTAGTCGTTCACCGACCCGAAGAGGGGTGGCCATGGCCGAGGTCGACACCGCGCGCATCGAGCGCGCCGTGCGCGAGATCCTGCTCGCCATCGGCGAGGATCCCACGAGGCCGGGGCTGGCGAGCACGCCCCAGCGGGTGGCGGCGGCATACGCGGAGTTCTTCGACGGCCTGCACATCGATCCGCTGACGCACCTCGCCGACTCCGTGCCGATCGGCTCGAGCGAGCAGGGCGTGCCGGCGACCTCCGACGCGGTGGTGCTGCGCGACCTCGCGTTCCGGTCGGTGTGCGAACACCACCTGCTGCCGTTCGTCGGCACCGCCCACGTCGCGTACCTCCCTGGCGACCGCGTCGTCGGGCTCGGGCGCATCCCCGCCGTGGTCGACACGCTCGCCGCCCGGCCGCAGCTGCAGGAGCGACTCGCCGAGGAGATCGCGGATGCGCTGCAGGAGGGTCTCGACCCCAGGGGCGTGCTCGTCGTGCTCGACGCGCAGCACCGCTGCGTGACCACGCGCGGGGCACGTCAGGAGCGCAGCTCCACGATCACGATCGCCAGCCGCGGCGCGCTGGCCGAGCCCGCGGCACGCGCCGAGATCATCGCACTCATCGGGGCGGCCCACCATGAGTGACGTCGCGGGCGGCCGCGAACGGACGCTCGTGATGGGCGTCGTCAACGTCACGCCCGACTCCTTCAGCGACGGCGGCCGCTGGCTCGACGCCGAGGCGGCCATCGCCCACGGGCTCGAACTCGTCGCCGACGGCGCCGACGTGCTCGACGTCGGCGGGGAGTCGACGCGTCCTGGCGCGGCGCGCGTGGAGCCCGACGAGGAACTGCGGCGGGTCGTGCCCGTCGTCCGCGAGCTCGCGGCCCGGGGCATCCGGGTCAGCGTCGACACCATGCGCGCGGCGACCGCCCTCGCCGCCGTGGAAGCCGGCGCCGAGATCATCAACGACGTGTCCGCCGGCCTCGCCGACGAGGCCATGGCCGCGATCGCCGCCGAGACCGGCGCGCACTACGTCGCGATGCACTGGCGCGGGCACTCCGACCGCATGGACTCGCTCGCCGAGTACGCCGACGTCGCCGCCGAGGTGCGCGACGAGCTCGCGGCGCGTGTCGACGCACTGGTGGGGGCCGGGGTCTCGACGGAGCGGCTCATCCTCGACCCCGGACTCGGCTTCGCGAAGCGGGGCGACCAGAACTGGGAGCTGCTCGGCCGCCTCGACGTGCTCGGCGAGCTCGGGCTGCCGATCCTCGTGGGCGCGTCGCGCAAGCGATTCCTCGGCGCGATGCTGCCAGACGACGCGACCATGGAGGAGCGCGACCTGCCGACGGCCGTCGTCAGCGTGCTCTCGGCGCAGGCCGGCGCATGGGGTGTGCGCGTGCACGACGTGCGTGCCACGAGACGCGCGCTCGACGTCCTCGGGGCGTGGCAGAGTGGACGACGTGGCCGGCACACGTGATCGCATCGCCCTGACGGGCATCCGGGTGCGCGCGCACCACGGGGTGTTCGAGTTCGAGCGGGTCGAGGGGCAGGAGTTCGTGATCGACGTCGCCGTCGCGGTCGATCTCGCGGCCGCGGCATCCGGCGACGACCTCGACCGCACCGTGCACTACGGCGAACTCGCCGAGGCCGTGGCCGCCGCCGTCGAGCGGGATCCCGTCGACCTCATCGAGACGGTCGCCGAGCGCGTGGCCGGGGTCGCCCTGGGCTTCCCCGCGGTCGAGGAGGTCGAGGTCACCGTGCACAAGCCGCAGGCCCCGATCACGGTGCCGTTCACCGATGTGTCGGTCACGATCGTGCGAGGCCGCGGATGACCCGGGCGATCATCGCGTTCGGTGCGAACCTCGGCGAGCGCGAGGCCACCATCGCCTCGGCGACCCGCGAGCTCGCCGAGACGCAGGGCATCACCCTCGTGGCCGTATCGCACGTGTACGAGACACCCGCGATCAAGGACGCGGGCGTCGACCGCGACGCCCCGGGCTACCTCAACGGCGTGCTCGTCGTCGAGACGGCGCTCGAACCGCACCGCCTGCTCGACGTGCTGCAGGCCATCGAGGCCGCGCACGGCCGGGTGCGCACCGAGCACTGGGGCGACCGCACGCTCGATCTCGACCTCATCGACTTCGGCGGGCGCCGGCAATTCGACGCCCGGCTCGAGTTGCCGCACCCGCGCGCGTGGGAGCGCGCCTTCGTACTGCAGCCGTGGCTCGACGTGGAGCCCGACGCCGTGCTGCCCGGGCGGGGTTCCGTCGCCGAACTGCGTCGGGCCGCGACCGACGAGGTGGTTCGTCGATGAGGCGCACGCATCCGTCGGCGGTCATCGCGTTCACGCTCGCCGGCGTCGTGCTCGGATACCTGGGCGATCTCGCCACCGTGTCGTCGGGTGGCAAGGCCATCGTGCCGCCGCTCTCGCTCCCGGTGACCCTCACGGGCGTGGCGATCATGGTCGTCGCACTCGCCTGGCCCATCCGGCGCGCCGTCAAGGGCAAGACCACGAAGCACCTCGACCCGTTCCGGGCCATGCGCACCGCCGTGCTCGCGAAGGCGTGCAGCCTGAGCGGCGCGCTCGTGCTGGGGTTCGGCCTCGGCATCACGCTCTTCCTCGTCACCCGCAGCGTGCTGCCGTCGGCCGAGACGGTGTGGCTCGCGCTCGCCACCGCGATCGGCGCGGCACTGCTGCTCGCCGGCGGGCTCGTCGCCGAGCACTTCTGCACGCTGCCGCCCGACGACACCGAGACCGAGAAGGAAGAGCACGCGCATGCCTGAGGCCGCTCATCGCGACGAACCGGTCGAGTCCGTGCCGACGCCAGAGGTGCCGGCCGTGGCCTCCGAGGCGGCGGCCGCGGCATCCGGCGACGCGGCACCCGGCGCTGCGGCGGGCCCGGCATCCGACACCGGTGCATCCGACACCGACTGGCACGGCGTCTCGCCGAAGTACGTCGTGGTCGAGGTCGTGGGCTCGCTCATCGGCATGGCGATCTTCGTCGGCGCGTTCACGGTCGCCTACCTCCTGTGGGGGCAGTGGTGGTGGCTGTGGGCCGCGATCGGGGTGGGCGTCATCTCCCTCGTGAGCATCGCCTTCGAGCCGCGCCGGGTGCGCTCCATCCGCTATCGCCTCCGCGACGACGACCTGTTGTTCCGTCGCGGCATCATGTTCCAGCGGCAGGTCGCCGTGCCATACGGCCGAATGCAGCTCGTCGACATCACGCGCGGACCCGTGGCCCGGGCGCTCGGGCTCGCCGACCTCAAGTTCGTCACGGCCGCCGCCGCGACGGCGGTCACCGTGCCCGGGCTTCCCATGGCGGAGGCCGACCGGCTGCGCGACCGCCTCGTCGCGCTCGCCGAGACCCGCCGGGCGGGGCTGTGAGCGCAGCCGTGCGCCCTGCGCGGGTCACGAACCTCGCCGACGGCGAGTGGCATCGGCTGCATCCGGCGAGCCCGCTGCTGCGCGGCGGCCTCGCGATCCTCGCCGTGCTGGGGTTCATCATCGCGAACCTGCGCGAACGGCTCGTCGACATGTTCCTCGTCGTCTTCGCTCCCGAGCTCGGTCCGGCGTTCCGTCCCGGAACCCCCGGCTGGCAGGATGACTGGGCGAACGACCCGATCGGCGGCATCGTCTCGAACGGGCTGCTCGGCTGGGCGCTCGCCGGCCTCGCCCTGGTCATCGCCGCGCTCGTCGTGGGCTTCTGGCTGTCGTGGCGAATGCACACCTTCCGGGTGACGCATGAGGCGGTCGAGGTGCGCAGCGGCATCCTGTTCCGTTCCCACCGGAGTGCCCGGCTCGATCGCATCCAGGGCATCAACGTCAATCGCCCGCTGTTCGCCCGGCTGTTCGGCACGGCCAAGCTCGAGCTCTCGGTCGCCGGGCAGTCGGCGAACGTGCAGCTGGCCTACCTCGGCTCCGCGCTCGCCGACGGCCTCAGGGCCGACATCCTTCGGCTCGCGTCGGGCGCGAGGGCGGCGAAGGCGGCGAGTGCGGCGGATGCCGCCGCCAAGGCGACGGATGCCCCGGCGGCCGTCATCGACGGTGCCGCCGTCGGCGGCGACTCGGCCGTCGGCGGCGACTCGGCCGTCGGCGGCGCCGACCGGCCGCACGACGCCCGCCTGCGCGTGCCGGCCGTGATCGGCCACCGCGTCGACGAGTTCCTCGCGCCCGAGCTCGACCCCACGCTCGCGCCGCCCGAGTCGGTCGTGCACCTGCCGCTCGGCCGAGTGATCGCGTCGACCTTCCTCGGCGGATCGATCGTCTGGCTGGCCGTGCTCGTCGGCGTCATCGCGGTGGGCTTCGGCACCGGCCAGTGGTGGGTGCTGTTCTCCTTCGTGCCCGCCCTCATCGGTCTCGTGAGCTACGTCTGGTCGCGCATCACGAAGTCGCTCCGGTACTCGATCGCGGGCACCCCCGACGGCGTCCGCATCGGGCACGGGCTGCTCTCCACCGGCAACCAGACGATCCCGCCCGGACGCATCCACGCGATCGAGGTGTCGCAGTGGATCCTCTGGCGGCCGTTCCGCTGGTGGTCGATCCGCATCAACGTGGCCGGGCAGTCGGTGAGCGCCTCGAACGACGCGGCGCAGCGCACCCTCGTGCTGCCCGTGGGCACCGTCGCCGACGTGCACCGCGTGCTCGCCCTGCTGCTTCCCGACGCGGCATCCGCCATCGAACCGGTCCTCGATGCCGGGCTCGTCGGCCGGTCCGAGACCGGCGGGTTCTCCCGCACCCCCGCCCGTGCCGCCTGGCTGCGTCCGTTCTCCTGGCGACGCATCGGCTGGGCCCTCGCCGACGGCGTCGTGCTCGTGCGCCGCGGCTGGCTGCAGCGCAGCCTCATCCTCGTGCCCCTCGCGCGCATGCAGTCGGTGGCGGTGGCCGCAGGGCCCGTCGGCCGGATGCTCCGGCTCGCGTCCCTGCGCCTGCACACCGTTGCCGGGCCGGTGACCGCGAGCCTGCCCGTGGCCGACCGCGTCGAGGCGTTCTCGCTGTTCGAACGGCTGGCCGACGAGGCCGTCGAGCGCGCCGTGGCCGATACGTCCGACCACTGGGGGCTCCGTGCGGAGGTCGCCGATGCCGGCTGAGCGCGCCGGGCGCCTCGGCGTCGGCACCATCGGGGCCGGCCGCGTCGGTGCGGTGCTGGCCGCCGCACTCGCCGGCGCGGGTCACGCGCTCACCGGCATCGCGGCCGTGTCGGAAGCCAGCCGCGAGCGCGCCGCCGCGATGCTGCCGGCCGTTCCCGTGCTGCCCATCCCCGACATCGTCGAGCGCAGCGAACTCGTGCTGCTCGCCGTGCCCGAGCACGAACTCGAGCCGCTCGTCACCGGTCTCGCCGAGGCCGGCGTCTGGCAGCCGGGGCAGCTCGTGCTGCACACGGCGGCGCGCTTCGGCACGGGCGTGCTCGCGCCGGCGATGCGGGCCGGTGCGATCCCGCTCGCCGTGCACCCTGCGATGAGCTTCACGGGCACGAGCATCGACCTCGCGCGCCTGCCGGGCACCTGGTTCGCCGTGACCGCTCCCGCACCCGTGCTGCCGATCGGCCAGGCGCTCGTCGTCGAGATGGGCGGCGAGCCGTTCGTGGTCGCCGAGCACGACCGGGCCGCCTACGGCGAGGCCATCGACACGGCCGTGTCGTTCTCGACGGCGATCGTCGACCAGGCGAGCGCGCTCCTCGAGGGCATCGGCGTGCCGCGGGCCGGCGCCGTGCTCGCGTCGCTCGTGCGCAGCACGGTGGAGAACGCGCTGTCCCGTCACGACGCGGGGCCGCTCCCCGACGGGGCGGGTACGATCGACGAGGCCGGTACCGACCGGCCGCTGGGAGGTATCGGGTGACCGAGGTGGCCGCGGGCACGCGCACCGTGACGACGATCGCGGAGCTCAGGGCGCTGCTCGACGAGCGACGCGCCGCCGGGGCATCCGTCGCCCTCGTGCCGACCATGGGCGCCCTGCACGACGGGCACTTCGCCCTCGTGCGCCGGGCCAGGGAGATCGCCGACGTCGTCGTCGTGTCGATCTTCGTCAACCCGCTGCAGTTCGGACCCAACGAGGACCTCGACAAGTACCCGCGCACCCTCGAGGCGGATGTCGCGGCGCTCGCCGGCCTCGGCGTCGACACGGTGTTCGCACCCGACGTCGACGAGATGTACCCCCGCGGCGGCGAAGGCGGCACCACCGTGCACGCGGGTCCGATCGGCGCCCGCTACGACGGCGCGTCGCGACCGGGGCACTTCGACGGCATGCTCACGGTCGTGGCGAAGCTCTTCAACATCGTCGGGCCCGATGACGCCGTCTTCGGACAGAAGGATGGCCAGCAGGTGTTCCTGGTGACGCGCATGGTCGCCGACCTCGACCTGCCCGTGCGTCTCGAGGTGGTGCCCACCGTGCGGGAGCCCGACGGGCTCGCCCTCTCGAGTCGCAATCGCTATCTCGACGCCGAGCAGCGGAAGGCGGCCCTCGTGCTCGTCGAGTCGCTGCGCGCGGCCGAGGCCGCGGCCGCCGACGGCCCGTCGGAGCTGCTCGCCGAGGGCGTCGCCGCGTTCGGCGACCACGACGGCGTGAACCTCGACTACTTCGTGGTCGTCGACCCCGACACGTTCCTGCCGATCGCCGACGACTTCCGGGGGCGGGCGCTCGTGCTCGTCGCCGCGTACGTCGGCAGTACCCGCCTCATCGACAACGCGTACGTCGAGGTCGGCTGAGCCGACCGGCTCGCGCCTGCTCCCGCCGGCCTCGGCCCGGCCTCGGCCCGGCCTCGGCCCGGCTCCCGCGGGCCCCAGCCCGGCTTGCGCAGGAGAAAAGGACCCATCCCTGCCTGAGGGGCGTGCTGAGTGCACTTCTCCTGCACGAGCTCGAGCTCCTGCACTGGCTCGAGCAGTTCCGCCGATCGGGCGGCCTGCCGTGCCCAAGTAGGCTGGTGCACGCACGTTTCCGCGAACCGAGAGTGAACGATGGCCGAGACCCCCACGGATGCCGCACCCCAGCCGACCGCCGCGGAGATCAGCGCCGACGAGATCAGCGCCGACGAGATCTCCGAGCAGAAGGCCGTGCGGCTCGCCAAGCGCGACCGGCTGATCGCGGCATCCGACGACCTCGCGCTCGGGGCGTACCCGGTGAGCCTGCCGATCACCGCGACGATCCCCGAGGTGCGCGACCGGTTCGTGGGCCTCGGCGTCGATGAGGCGAGCGGCGAGCAGGTCGGCCTCGCCGGCCGCGTCGTGTTCTCGCGCAACACCGGCAAGCTCTGCTTCGCGACCCTGCAGTCGGGCGACGGCAGCCGCATCCAGGCGATGGTGTCGCTCGCCGAGGTGGGAGAGGCCTCGCTCGCCGGATGGAAGGAGCTCGTCGACCTCGGCGACCACGTGTTCGTCGCGGGCGAGGTCATCACGAGCCGCCGCGGCGAGCTCTCGATCCTCGTCAAGGAGTGGCGGATCGCGTCGAAGGCGATCCTTCCGCTGCCCAACCTGCACAACGAGCTCTCCGAAGAGACGCGCGTGCGCAGCCGCTACCTCGACCTCATCGCTCGCGAGCAGTCGCGTCGCAACGTCGTCGACCGGGCCAAGGTCAACGCGAGCCTCCGGGCGACGTTCACGAGCCTCGGGTTCATCGAGGTCGAGACCCCGATGCTGCAGGTCATGCATGGCGGGGCATCCGCTCGCCCGTTCGTCACGCACTCGAACGCGTTCGACACCGAGCTCTACCTGCGCATCGCGCCCGAGCTCTACCTGAAGCGCGCCGTCGTCGGCGGCATCGAGCGGGTCTACGAGATCAACCGCAACTTCCGCAACGAGGGCGCCGACTCCACGCACAGCCCCGAGTTCGCGATGCTCGAGGCCTACCAGGCCTACGGCGACTACCACTCCATCGCCGACCTCACGCAGCAGCTGATCCAGGATGCCGCCGTGGCCGTCGCGGGCTCGCACGTGGTGACGTGGGCCGACGGCACCGAGTTCGACCTCGGCGGCGAGTGGGAGCGGCTGTCGATGTACGACTCGCTCTCGGAGGCGGTGGGGGAGCAGATCACCGCCGAGACGCCGATGTCGCGGCTGAAGGAGCTCGCCGACACCGAGGGCATCGAGATCGACCACCCGCTGCCCGGCAAGTACGTGGAGGAGCTCTGGGAGCACCACGTGAAGCCACGCCTCGAGCGGCCCACGTTCGTCATGGACTTCCCGCTCGACACCTCGCCGCTCGTGCGCCAGCACCGCTCGATCCCGGGCGTGGTCGAGAAATGGGACCTCTACGTGCGCGGCTTCGAGCTCGCCACGGGGTACTCGGAGCTCGTCGATCCGGTCGTGCAGCGCGAGCGCTTCGTCGAGCAGGCGAAGCTCGCCGCGGGCGGCGACCCCGAGGCCATGCGCCTCGACGAGGAGTTCCTGCGCGCGCTCGAGTTCGGCATGCCGCCGACGGGCGGCATGGGCATGGGCATCGACCGCCTGCTCATGGCGATCACGGGGCTCGGCATCCGCGAGACGATCCTGTTCCCGCTGGTGAAGTGAGCGGATGCCGCGAATGAACGACTACCTGCCCAAGAAGGAACTCGAGCCCGACCCCGACCCGAAGCGCCCGTCGAACGCGCGCCTCATGCTCTGGATCGTGGTGGGCGCCATCGGCCTGTACCTCGTCGGCTCGGGGATCTGGGGCATCGTCACGGGCGGCTGAGCCGGACGGCTGAGCCGGACGGCTGAGCCGGACCCCGCCTCCGGCCAGCCCGCCCCCCCGCACACCGAACGGGCGCGAATGGCGGGTCGCACCGTGCATCCGCGACTTCTGGATGCCCTGCTCCTGTCTCGCCTCGTCTCGCCCGGGTCGGGCGCCACAGGCTGCCATGGCGGGCGCGATGGGCGGATTCCGAGGTTTTGACCGTATCCTGAGGGGACTATGGACGAATTCTGGGCGAATGCGATCTGGTCGCTTGCGCCGACCGTGCTCATCGGGCTCATCTTCTGGTTCGTGCTGCGCGCGGTCATCCGCGCCGATCGCAGTGAGCGCAACGCCTACGCCCGCATCGAAGCCGAGGAGCGCGCGAAGCTCGGTCGCGAACGCCCCGCCGGATGACGATCGACATCACGGCGTCGACGGTCACCGCCATCATCGCCGCCGCCGTCATCGTCGTCGACATCATCATCCGCGTCATCGCGGTCATCGTGGTGCCGCGCAACCGCCGCCCCACCGCCGGCATGGCGTGGCTCCTCGCCATCTTCTTCCTCCCGGTCATCGGCGTCCTGTTCTTCCTCCTCATCGGCAATCCGAAGCTGCCGAAGCGGCGGCGTGAGAAGCAGGCGGAGGTCGACGAGTACATCCGCGAGTCGACGCTCGGCGTCGAGCGCGTGAGCGACAGCACGACGTGGCCGGCGTGGTTCGACGGCGTCGTGCGCCTGAACCGCAACCTCGGCGCGATGCCGCTCATCGGCTCGAACAGCGCGACGCTCATCGGCGACTACCAGGGATCTCTCGACGCGATGACCGAGGCGATCCGGCGTGCCGAGCGCTACGTGCACGTCGAGTTCTACATCTTCGCCTACGACCGCACGACCGCGCCGTTCTTCGACGCGCTCGGAGCGGCGGCGTCGCGGGGCGTTGAGGTGCGCGTGCTCCTCGACCACATCGCCTCGGCCAGGGTGGCCGGCTACCGCAAGACGCTGAAGCGCCTCGACGACATGGGCGTGCGCTGGCAGCTCATGCTCCCCGTGCAGCCCTGGCTCGGACGGTACCAGCGCCCCGACCTCCGCAACCACCGCAAGATCCTCGTGGTCGACGGCGAGATCGGCTTCATGGGCTCGCAGAACATCATCGACCGCTCGTACAACAAGCCCGGCAACATCCGTCGCGGCCTGAAGTGGAAGGAACTCGTCGCACGGGTCGAGGGGCCGATCGTGTCGGGCCTCGAGGCCATCTTCGCGACCGACTGGTACCTCGAGACCGGTGAGGCGCCGATGCGGGAGATCGTGCCCCTCGGCCAGGCGAGCGAGGCGCAGGACCTCGACTGCCAGGTCGTCCCGAGTGGCCCCGGTTACACGAGTGAGAACAACCTCAAGCTCTTCCTCGCGCTCATGTACGCGGCGCGCGAGCGCATCATCCTCACGAGCCCGTACTTCGTGCCCGACGAGGCGATGCTCCGTGCCATCACCGGGGCGACGCAACGGGGCGTCCACGTCGAGCTCTTCGTCTCGGAGATCGGCGACCAGGCCCTCGTGTACCACGCGCAGCGCTCGTACTACGAGGCGCTGCTGCGCGGCGGCGTGAAGATCTGGCTCTACAAGGCGCCCTACATCCTGCACTCGAAGCACTTCACGATCGACGACGACGTCGCCGTCATCGGCTCGAGCAACATGGACATCCGCTCCTTCGAGCTCAACATGGAGGTGTCGCTCCTCGTGCGCGGCTCATCCTTCGTGCGCGAGATGCGCGCCGTCGAAGACGGCTACCGCCGCGAGAGCCGCGAGCTCTCGCTCGAGGAGTGGGAGCGCCAGCCGCTGCGCTCCACGGTGCTCGACAACCTCGCGCGGCTCACGTCGGCGCTGCAGTAGTCGCACGGCCGGCGGGGGTCGCGGGCGGATGCCCCGTGCCCGACGCCGTGGCATCGGGCGCCCGCCGTCACGACCGCGGCTTCAGCCGCACCGTCGGAAGCTCGGGAGCGGGCAGCGGCGCGCCGTCGTATCCGGCGACGGTGCCGAAGCGTCCGTCGGGGTTGTCGCGGCCGATGACGTCGGCCTGCCACTGGCGCCGGAACTCCACGATCTCGTCGTGCGAGCGGCCGATGAAGTTCCACCACATCACGAGCTGCTCGCCGAACGGCACGCCGCCGAGCAGCACGACCCGCGCCGGCCCGTGGGGAGCGGCGAGCACGAGTCGCCGTCGGCCGGGCTCGAGGTACGCGAGCTCCGACCGGTTCACGTCGGCCGGGGCATCCGTGCCATCGGAATCGACGGCGACGGCGACGGGGCCGAGATCGACGAGCACGCCGTGCTCGAATCCGGGTTCGAGCTCGAGCTCGACGCGACCGCCGGCGGGCAGGTCGACCTGGGCGCCGAGGAGCGGCGAGAACACCGTCACGTCGCACGCGGCGCCGGCGAGGGATCCGACGAACACCCGCACGGTCGCGTCGTCGATCGTCACGGGCACGGTCTCGGCGTGCTCGAAGAACGGCCCGACGTGACGGGATGCCTCGGGCAGCGCGACCCAGAGCTGCACGCCGTGCAGCCGCGTGGTGCCGGCGGTCGACACCTCGGAGTGGGAGATGCCGCGCCCGGCGGTCATCAGGTTCACGGCGCCCGGGCGCACGAGGGCGTGGCTGCCGGCGCTGTCGCGGTGCTCGATCTCGCCCTCGAAGAGCCAGCTCACGGTCTGCAGCCCGGTGTGCGGATGCGGCGGCACGACCATGCCGCCCGAGACGGCGACGTCGTCTGGGCCGTAGTGGTCGGCGAAGCACCAGGCGCCGACGGTGGTGCGCCCGCGCTGGGGGAGCGTGCGTCGCACGTTCATGGCGCGGGGGCCGCCGAGCGGGACGTCGCGGGGCATGAGCACCTGCACGACCGGGCTCGACGGTTCGTCGGGCGGGCACGTGAGCTCGACCGGATCGCGTTCGAGGTTGCTCATGTCCGGCATGCTACCCGCGTGCTCCGACGGCGGCGTCACGACCGATAGCATGACGGCATGGTCTCCTCCGTTTCCCTCCGCCGTGCCGGCCTCGTGGCCGTGGCCGCGGCATCCGTCTTCCTGCTCTCCGCCTGCAATCCCGGCAGCGCCGCCGTCGAGGACTACCGCGGGCTGCCGGTGAGCGACCACGCCGGCGACGCCGACGGGCACGAGTCCGGAGCCGAAGACGCCGTGCAGGCGGTCTACCTGCAGCAGGGCGGCCAGCTCGCGGTGACGATACCCGGCAGCTCCACCTGCCCGGTCGTCGGCAGCCGTATCCGCGTGCTCGAGGAGGCCGGCGAGGGCAACCGGGTCGCGATCGACGTCGTCGAGCGCGATGAGGACGAGCCCTGCACCATGGATCTCGTTCCGCACACCACGGTGTTCTGGACCCCCGTGCACGTCACCACGACCGAGGAGCTCATCGTCGAGGTCGTCGGCGAGACCGTGACGGTCCCGGTCAAGTAGGCCGCGTCGCCGCGCTCCGCGCGCGGATCACGAGGACGTCGCCGACCTCGCAGTCGAGCGCCTCGCAGACGGCCTGCAGCGTCGAGAACCGGATGGCGCGGGCCCGGTCGTTCTTCAGGATGCTGAGGTTCACGACGCTCACTCCGACGAGCTCGCTGAGTCGGCTGAGCGTCAGTCCGCGCGCCTCGAGCAGTTCATCGAGGCGGCAGTGGATGTCGGATGCCTCGTCGGGCTCGGCCGGGGACATCAGACGAGTCCCTCGGTGTCGCGCTGAAGGCGCTCGCTGACCTGGAACGCGCCGGCGACGAGCGCGAGCGCGACGCCGGCGAAGAGCCAGCCGCCGGTGAACGTCCAGGCCCAGGTCGTGCTGAGCGGCGTGTCCGGGTTGCTCGCTGTGAGTTCGGCCAGGGCCATCGAATCGGCCAGGTTCACGATCACCTCGAGCCCGGTTCCGCCGACGAGGAGCACGATGGCGAGCGCCTGCAACGTGACCGTCAGGGAGCGGACGAAGGGTCGGCCGCGCCAGAGGCGCACCCCCAGGTAGACGGCGGCGGCGGCGATCGACACGGAGAGCACGGCCCCGAGCAGGTGACCGGCGATCGTCAGGCCGACGACGGCGTCGCTCACGTTCGTGGCCTGCACCCAGACCTCGTTCGACTGGGCCGCGCGCTCGACCCGCACGGGATCCGTGGGGCCGAGGTCGATCTCGCGGGTCTGGCCGGCCAGGGTGAAGCCGAATACGTAGAGCCCGTCGATCACCTTCTGCTTGAGCGAGAGCCAGAGCGAGACGAGCATGAGCGCGGGCCACGCGACCGCGATGGCGAGCACGCCGACGATGCCGATGCGGTCCGCGATGCCGAGTGCGGGAGGGGTGCGCGTTGCGGTCATGTCTGCTCCGGAGTCGGTCATGGCGATCGTGGGATGAATAACGAATATCGATAATAACGATGATCGATATGTTACGCAGACTGCACAACCGAGGTCAAGGGGGCTGCGAACGCTGCGCCCACGGCGAACAGCGGCCCACGCGACATCCGGAGTGTTTACGCTCGATGTATCGGCGCCCCTGCCCAGAGGGGTCGTGAGGAGTTGAGATGTTCGAGAGATTCACCGACCGAGCCCGTCGTGTCGTCGTCCTGGCCCAAGAAGAGGCCAAGATGCTGAACCACAACTACATCGGCACCGAGCACATCCTGCTCGGTCTCATCCACGAGGGCGAAGGCGTCGCCGCCAAGGCGCTCGAGTCGCTCGGCATCTCGCTCGACGCGGTGCGCGAGCAGGTGCAGGACATCATCGGCCAGGGGCAGCAGCAGCCCACCGGTCACATCCCGTTCACGCCGCGCGCCAAGAAGGTGCTGGAGCTCTCGCTCCGCGAAGCCCTGCAGCTCGGCCACAACTACATCGGCACCGAGCACATCCTGCTCGGTCTCATCCGGGAGGGCGAGGGCGTCGCCGCCCAGGTGCTCGTGAAGCTCGGCGCCGACCTCAACCGTGTGCGCCAGCAGGTCATCCAGCTCCTCTCCGGCTACCAGGGCAAGGAGCAGGTGCAGGTGGGTGCCAACGACCAGCAGCAGCCCGCGGGCGGCTCGCAGATCCTCGACCAGTTCGGCCGGAACCTCACGCAGGCCGCGCGCGAGTCGAAGCTCGACCCCGTGATCGGGCGCGAGAAGGAGATCGAGCGGGTCATGCAGATCCTCTCCCGCCGGTCGAAGAACAACCCCGTGCTCATCGGCGAGCCCGGCGTCGGCAAGACCGCCGTCGTCGAGGGCCTCGCGCAGGCGATCGTCAAGGGCGAGGTGCCCGAGACGCTGAAGGACAAGCAGCTCTACTCGCTCGACCTGGGCTCGCTCATCGCCGGTTCCCGGTACCGCGGCGACTTCGAGGAACGCCTGAAGAAGGTCACCAAGGAGATCCGTACCCGCGGCGACATCATCGTCTTCATCGATGAGATCCACACGCTCGTGGGCGCCGGTGCGGCCGAGGGCGCGATCGACGCCGCATCGATCCTGAAGCCGCTGCTCGCCCGCGGCGAGCTGCAGACGATCGGCGCGACCACGCTCGACGAGTACCGCAAGCACTTCGAGAAGGATGCCGCACTCGAGCGCCGCTTCCAGCCGATCCAGGTGCAGGAGCCGTCGCTGCCGCACGCGATCAACATCCTCAAGGGCCTGCGCGACCGGTACGAGGCGCACCACAAGGTGTCCATCACCGACGGTGCCATCGTCGCCGCCGCGAACCTCGCCGACCGCTACGTGAGCGACCGGTTCCTCCCCGACAAGGCCATCGACCTGATCGACGAGGCCGGCGCCCGCCTGCGCCTGTCGATCCTGTCGTCGCCACCCGAGCTGCGCGAGTTCGACGAGAAGATCGCCGTGGTGCGGGCCGCGAAGGAGACCGCGATCGAGGAGCAGGACTTCGAGAAGGCCGCGTCGCTCCGCGACGAGGAGAAGAACCTGCTCGGCGAGCGCCTGCGGCTCGAGAAGCAGTGGAAGTCGGGAGACGTCAAGACCACTGCGGTCGTCGACGAGGGCCTGATCGCCGAGGTGCTCGCCCAGGCCACCGGCATCCCGGTGTTCAAGCTCACCGAGGAGGAGAGCTCGCGGCTCGTCTTCATGGAGAAGGCGCTGCATGAGCGTGTCATCGGCCAGGAGGAGGCCATCTCGGCCCTCGCCAAGACCATCCGTCGTACGCGCGCCGGCCTCAAGGACCCGAAGCGACCCTCTGGCTCGTTCATCTTCGCGGGGCCCACGGGCGTCGGCAAGACCGAGCTGGCCAAGGCGCTCGCCGAGTTCCTCTTCGACGATGAGGCGGCGATGATCTCGCTCGACATGTCGGAGTACGGCGAGAAGCACACGGTCTCACGGCTGTTCGGTGCCCCTCCCGGGTTCGTCGGCTTCGAGGAGGGCGGCCAGCTCACCGAGAAGGTGCGCCGCAAGCCGTTCAGCGTCGTGCTCTTCGACGAGATCGAGAAGGCGCACCCCGACATCTTCAACTCGCTCCTCCAGATCCTGGAGGAGGGCCGCCTCACCGACGGCCAGGGTCGCGTGGTGGACTTCAAGAACACCGTCATCATCATGACGACGAACCTCGGCACGAAGGACATCTCGAGCGGGCCCGTGGGCTTCGCGATCGAGGGCGACACCCGCACGGGCTACGACCTCATGAGCGGCAAGGTGAAGGAGGAGCTGAAGAAGCACTTCAAGCCCGAGTTCCTGAACCGCGTCGACGAGATCATCGTCTTCCCGCAGCTGTCGAAGGCGGAGCTCCTCCAGATCGTCGACCTGTTCATCAAGCGCCTCGGCGAGCGCATGCTCGACCGCGACATGACCGTCGAGCTCACGGTTCCCGCGAAGGAGCGCCTGATCGAGGTCGGCTTCGACCCCGCGCTCGGCGCCCGGCCGCTGCGTCGCGCGGTGCAGCATGAGGTCGAAGACCGCCTGTCCGAGAAGATCCTGCACGGCGAGCTCAACTCGGGCGACCACGTGCACGTCGACTTCAAGGACGGCGAGTTCGTGTTCACCACGTCGCAGCGGGCGCTGCCTGTGGGCGTGGGCGTGAACACGGGCGCCGCGATCGGCACGGGGCCCGTGAGCCCCGACCTCGCCGCGGCATCCGGCGAGTGAGCTGAACGACCAGGGGGCGGATGCTTCGACGGGCTCGGCACGAGTCCTGCGAGGCATCCGCCCCCTTCGTCTGCGCCTACGATGATCGGATGACCCCTTCGCCCGGCTCAGGGCCATTCACGGTGCGCCGAGCGCGCACGAGCGACGTGCCGAAGATCCTCGCACTCGTGGAGCCGCTCGTGCAGCGACGCATCCTGCTCGGCAAGGAGCGGGTCGATCTCTACGGCGACGTGCAGGAGTTCAGGGTGGCCGAAGCCGCCGGCGATGAGGGTCGGCTCATCGGCGCGGGTGCGCTGCATGTCATGTGGGAGGACCTCGGCGAGGTCCGCACCCTCGCGGTCGACGACGCCTGGCTCGGCAAGGGCGTCGGTCATGCGCTCCTCGACGCGCTCGAGGTCGACGCCCGCGAACTCGGCCTCACCCGTCTGTTCTGCCTCACCTTCGAGGTGGACTTCTTCGCCCGCCACGGCTTCGAGGACATGGGGCACGAGACCGTCGATCCCGAGGTGTACGCGGAGCTCGTGCGCTCGCACGACGAGGGTGTCGCCGAGTTCCTCGACCTCGCTCGCGTGAAGCAGAACACCCTGGGCAACACGCGCATGCTGAAGCTTCTCTGAGAGCGCTCCGGCGCGCCGAACGGATGCCGCCCGCCGGGGCTCCCCGGTCGTACCCTGTGACCATGTCGACGAATCCCGCCCCCGCACGGCGGCAATCGCCGCAGGTGTACCGGCGCCGTCGGCTGATGGTGCTGCTCGGGCTGATCGCGGTCATCGTGGCGATCGTGCTCATCATCGTGCGACCGGGCTCGAGCCAGGGCGACGAGACCGATCCTCCGACGGCGAACGCGCCGGCCACGACCGGGGCCACCGAGCCCGCCACGACGGCCATCCCGACGGAGGCGACGGCCGCCGACGGCGACGCGTGCGCCGAGACGAGCCTCATCGTGGAGGCGGTCACCGACAAGTCGAGTTACGAGGCGGGCGAGCAGCCGCACCTGTCGGTCACCATCACGAACATCGGGAAGAACGTCTGCGTGCTGAACGCGGGCACGAGTGCCCAGGTCTTCACGATCACGAGCGGTTCCGAGGTGTACTGGCGGTCGACCGACTGCCAGGTCGACCCCGTCGACGCGGAGGTCTCGCTCGCCCCGGGCACGCCGGTGAGCTCGAGCGTTCCGATCGTCTGGGACCGCACCCGCTCGAGCGCGGAGACGTGCGAGGGCCCGCGTGAGGCGGTGCCGGCCGGGGGAGCGTCGTACCACCTCGGGGTGAGCGTCGACGGCTTCGAGTCGGCGGCCGACAAGCAGTTCCTGCTCTACTGACGGCGCCTCCATACCGCGCCCAGGCGACGCGTCGGCGCGTCGGCGCGTCGACGCGCCGTGCGTGTGCCGCGGGAGTGGCGAAGTGGCTCCTGCAAGGGGCAGAGTAGGGTCAGGGAAGCGATCGGCAGGAGCAGGCGTGGGCGTCTTGGTGTATGACCGTGACTTCGAACTGGACATCGAGGACCGCACCCTCGCACACCTTCAAGTCGTGATCATCGACAAGCTTCGCAGGGACGAGCGGTTCCCGCTCGTCGTCGAAGACGGCAAGCAGGAGCGGGTCATCTGGATGACTCCCGAGACGCCCCTGCAATTCGTCTACCACGGCAACCGTCACCCCGTGCTGAACCGAACCTGGCTGGAGCACCTCGCCGAGGCCGCGGGGTCGACCCGGGGACTCACGGTGGTGCCTGAGCCACCCGAGTAGTCAATCCCCTCCCACTTCATGCCCGACCGGTCTAGCGTTCGAGGGTGCACCACAGCGACTCCCCTGATCGCCGACTCGACTCGTTGCAGGCGTTGGGGTCCGAACTCGGGACCAAGCCGCTGTACGTCCGGTACTCGGAAGGGCCCGACCACGACTTCGAGTCCACCTCGGTCGACACCGAGAGCGGGCTCGAGTTGCCCGGCCTCTCGGCGAACCCGCTGGATCCCGAACCCTGGTGGACGCGCCCGACCGAGGACTGGCTGGCACGCCAGCTCTGCCAGTACAAGCACCTGCGCGACCGCAATCCCGATCGCATCGCTTGGGTGCTGCACGGCACGCTGGTCGGTCGGGGCCCCGACTGCGAGCCGCTCCTCGCTGAAGCGGTGTTCGTGGCAGAGCTCACCGACACGCTCCTCGAGGAGGCGGAGCGACGGTACGAGGATCGGTTCGCCGCGGGCGTCGGCCCGGAGGGCCGGGAATCCTGACCGCGGCGATCGGGCCCCGAGGGTTGTTCGCACGCCCCGGGGGAGGGAGACTCGTGACATGCACACCGATGACGAAGCTCGGGCGCTCGACGACGTGGTCGATCGCCTCGCTGAGCGGTTTCCGACGGTGACGCGCGAGCGCGTCGCGGCCATCGTCGCCGAGGAGCACCTCGAACTCGAGGGGAATCCGATCCGGGATTTCGTGCCGGTGCTCGTGGAGCACGAGGTGCGCGACCGCCTGCGGGCGGAAGGTGCGGTGCCGGTCCCGAACGGGGAGGCGGCGGTGGACGCCCGAGACGTCGACCGCCTCGAGCGAGCCGAGCGCCAGCGCGACGAACTCGACCCGTCGCTGCGCATCGGCCTGCTGAACGGCGATCTCGGCGGCTCGTAGCGCCCAGACGCTCGGTGCGTTCGCCGCTCGCGGACGAGCGTCGGCTCGCGGCATCCGCTCGATACGCTGGGAACCATGGCGCAGCGGAGGAAACCGGGCAGGGGCGAGCCGATGGAGTTCCGCTCGCAGGCGCTCGCCGAGGCGCTCGAACGGCAGGACATGGCCGCGGTGGCGCTCGCCCTCAGGAACGGCAACACGGTCGTACCGCTCCTCAAGCCGGGCCCGCGTGATCGTCCGCTCGACGGCGGCGAGGTGTGGACGTACCGCGACCCCAAGTCGGGCGAGGTCGCGCTCCTGCTCTTCAGCGACGCGGCGAACAAGCCCGCCAACCTGCCGCCCGCGGTCGGCCTGCACAGCCCGGCGTGGCTTCGTTCATTCCTGAAGCGATACGAGTCGACGATCACGACGGTGTTCCTCGACATTGCCGGGCCGCACCCCATGCAGGCGTCGCCCACCGAACTGCTGCGGGCACTCGAGGCCTGACCGGCGACCGGCGGCCGTCAGAAGGCGGCGTCGAGCTCGCGTTCACGGCTCGAGGACGCCGCGACCATGGCGCGCTCGACGGCCGCATGCACGCTGCCGGCCTCGACGTCGAGGATCGTCGTGTAGCCGAGTCGCCGAGCCTCGTTGCCCCGCTGGCGGGCCGAGGTCACGGGCCGCACCTCGCCCGCGAGGCTGATCTCGCCGAACGCGGCGAGTTCATGCGGCACCGCGCGATCGCGCATGGCCGAGGCGATGGCGACCGCGATGGCGAGATCGGCGCCGGGCTCGACGA
Organism: Agromyces sp. NSFZ; assembly: GCF_056156205.1. Classification (NCBI taxonomy): domain Bacteria; kingdom Bacillati; phylum Actinomycetota; class Actinomycetes; order Micrococcales; family Microbacteriaceae; genus Agromyces; species Agromyces sp. NSFZ. Next base: position 3,413,319 of record NZ_CM149585.1, on the reverse strand, counting down.
GCCGCACACCGCCGACGGTGGACACGTAGACGTCGTGCTCGCCGAGCTGTCTGAGCCCCGCCCGACGCTCGAGCACCGCGATGATCATGGCCACGCGCGACGGATCGACGCCGTTGACCACGCGACGCGGCTGCGGGGCCTTGGTCGTGACCACGAGGGCCTGCACCTCGACGGGCAGCGCACGACGCCCCTCGAGTGCGACGGTCACGCAAGTGCCGCTCACCGCGTTGCGCGAACGGCTGAGGAAGAGACCGGATGGGTCGGGCACCTCGGCGATGCCGTCGCCCGTCATCTCGAAGCATCCGACCTCGTCGGTGGGCCCGAAGCGGTTCTTCAGGGCGCGGACGAACCGGAGCGCCGTCTGCCGGTCGCCCTCGAACTGGCACACCACGTCGACGAGGTGCTCGAGGAGGCGCGGGCCGGCGATGGAGCCGTCTTTGGTGACGTGGCCGACGAGGAGCACGGGCAGCTGCCGCTCCTTCGCGACCCGGATGAGCGTCGACGCCACCTCGCGCACCTGGCTCGGCTGGCCGGGCAGTCCGTCGGAGAGGGAGCTGGACACCGTCTGCACGGAGTCGACCACGAGCAGTTCGGGTGCGACCTGGTCGACCTGGCCGAGGATGGTGGCGAGATCGGTCTCGGCGGCGAGGTAGAGCTCGTCGTGCAACGCGCCGGTGCGCCCCGCACGGAGCCGCACCTGGGCCGTGGACTCCTCGGCGCTCACGTAGAGCACGCGCCGGCCTGCGGCCGCCACCCGGGCCGCCACCTCGAGGAGGAGCGTGGACTTGCCCACGCCCGGTTCGCCCGAGAGCAGGATCGCGGCGCCCGCGACGATGCCCCCGCCGAGCACGCGATCGAACTCGCCGATGCCGGTGGGCCGGTGCGCCGCGTCTTCGGTCTGCACCTCGGAGATCGGGCGCGCGACGCGCGCCGCGCTCGGGACGACGGCCTGCAGCGAGCGCACGATGCCCGTCTGCTCGGCGGCATCGACCACGGTGCCCCACTGTTGGCACTCGGCGCAGCGACCCGCCCATTTCGCGGTGGTCCACCCGCATTCCGTGCAGCGAAAGGCGGAGGTGGGCTTGGCCATGCTCCGAGCGTAGGCGCCGCCCCCGACATCCGGTCACATGGCGGCGGCGTGCGATCCGCGTGTCGCGGGTCGGACCGATTCGGGGGCCACCCCGGGCGCGTCGGGGATCTCGGCCGGCGTCGGCGCCGTGGCATCCGCCGGGAACCTGGCGACGAGGTCGGCGACGAGCGACGGACGGAACGCCTCGGCCCAGACCTTGTAGCCGTGGTCGTTGGGATGGAAGAAGTCGGCGGCGAAGTGCGTGAACATGCGCCGCACCCCGCGGAGCCGGGTCACCGTGTGCAGCGGCACGACGGTCAGGCCGAACTCCTCGGCGACCGTGCGGAGGATGCGATTCGCGACCGCCACCCTGCGCTCGTTGCGCGGGAAGTAGAAGAACGGGAGGTTGGCGACGAGGGCGTGCGGCGGCAGCGCGGCGAAGAGCTCGCGGATGCCGCGCTCGAAGACCTCGGGGTCCCACTTGGCGATGTCGTTCGCGCCGATCGCCACGGTCACGACGTCGGGCTTGAACTTCGCGAACTTCGGCAGCTGGTCGCGCACGGCGAGCTCGACGGTCGCGCCCGAGACGCTGAGGTTGACGACGCGCACACTTCGACCCGTCACCTCGCGGATGTCGCGGGCGAGCACGCCGACGTAGCTGCGATCGGGTCTGCTCGCGCCGATGCCCTGCGCAGCGCTGTCGCCCATGGCGACGTAGAGCACCTCACCGCGCCGCTTCGCATGGGCGCGCCACCACGCGGAGTGCACAGGGAGCGTCTCGTTGATGATGGCCGCGTTCGCGGTGAGGCGAGCGCGGAACGCCCGCCACGCGGCGCGAACCGCGAGCACGACGCCGGTCACGATGCCGGCGGCGACTCCGAGCGGGATGAGGGCTGCCGCCGCCCCCGGGCGATCCTCGCGCACGGAAGCGACGGTAGGACGCGTTGCTGACCGTCGGCTGAGCGGATGCTGCGTGCGCGCGCGGTGCCGGATCTCATGTCGCTGAGGCATCCGGGCGTTTTGGATGATCTCGCGAGGTCGTCTAAGATCGATCCCGGTACCGTGTCCGAGCGGCCGAAGGTGCAACTCTCGAAAAGTTGTGTGGGTTAACGCCCACCGTGGGTTCAAATCCCACCGGTACCGCCAAACGCGAAGGCCCCGATTCCCTTGCATGCTCAAGGGAATCGGGGCCTTCGTCGTTCCGCCGAGAGCGGTCATCCCCCCTTCTCCCCGTTCGCGAGGTCACGAGCGCGCTCGAGAGTCAAAGTGCCGCGTAATAACGCCCACCGAGACCCCGAACTCCGGCTGCGCCTCGCGAGCGCCAGATGAGGATCCAGGAGGGGCGTCCTTCAGCCCTTGCTGCTGACCGGATGCATCAGCAGAGTGCCGCTCGCGGAGCAGCCGGCCGCGGAGCAATGGGCGACGGACCAGGCCCGCGTGCGCTTCTCAGGCGGATTGGCGATGACTACGAGCGAGCGGGATGGGAAGTAGCGGGAGAAGGCGACTACGTCCCAAGCTCCGCCGCGCTCGACCGCCGACACCTCGTCCCCACCGACGTGGAGGGCCACCCGGACATCTCTCTCGGGTACGAACCATCCGATTCCGTGCTGAGCTTGCGGGTCACGAGTGCGTGTTATCAGATCCCGGGGTGATCCTCCTCCGGCTGGCGACGTCGGGGCGCGAAGGACCGGACGATTCACGCGGTCAGCGCGAGGTACTTCTCCTCGAGGAACTCGAGGATGCCCTCGGAGCCGCCCTCGCGTCCGAGGCCGCTCTGCTTGACGCCCCCGAACGGGGCGGCCGGATCGCTGACGACGCCGCGATTGACGGCGACCATGCCGACCTCCAGACGCCGGGCGACGTCGATCGCCGCGCGTTCCTCACCGAAGACGTAGGCCATGAGGCCGAAATCCGTGTCGTTCGCCATGCGCACCGCGTCGTCGACGTCATCGAACCGGACCACGGCGGTGACCGGGCCGAAGACCTCGGTGGTGTTGATCCTCGACCCGTGTTCGACGTTCGTGAGGAGGGTGGCGTCGTAGAACGCGCCCGCGCTCGAGGCCCGGCCCCCGCGCACCAGGCTCGCGCCGTCAGCCACCGCTCCCTCGACGAGACTCGCGACCTTGTCGCGCTCGAGCAGGGAGACCAGGGCCCCCAGTCCGTTCGATCGGTCGAGCCCAGGCCCCACCGAGATCTTCGAGAGCTCGGCGTCCATGCGGCTGACGAACTCGTCGTGCAGGGAGCCGTGGACGTAGAACCGATTCGCCGCGGTGCACGCCGAACCGCCGTTGCGCATCTTGGCGAGCAGGGCCCCCGCGATCGTGGTCTCGAGGTCGGCGCCTGGCAGCACGATGAGCGGAGCGTTGCCGCCGAGCTCCATCGAGGTGCTCACGACGCTGTCGGCGCACGCGTGCAGCAGTTCGCGGCCGACCTCGGTCGAACCCGTGAAGGACACCTTCCTGACCTCTGGGCGGTCGATCATCAGCTTCACGAGCGGCCCGGTGGGTGCGGGAGTGACGAGGTTCACCACCCCACGGGGAATCCCGGCCCGATTCAGCACATCGACGATGTATGCCGCGGTCAGGGGCGTCTCGCGGGCGGGCTTGAGGATGGTGGTGCACCCGGCGGCGAGCGCGGGGCCGAGCTTCCGCGTGGCCATCGCGGCGGGGAAGTTCCACGGGGTGATCAGAAGCGACACCCCGATCGGCTGGCGATCGACGATGATCCGCTTGTCGCCGGACGGCGAGAGACGGTAGTCGCCGGGGATCCGCACGGCTTCCTCCGAGAACCAGCGGAAGAACTCCTTGGCGTAGTTCGCCTCGGCGATCGCGTCGGCCCAGGACTTGCCGTTCTCACGCACCATGAGTTCGGCGACCGCCTCGATCTCCTCGGTGAGGATCTCGTACGCGGTCCGCAGCAGCTCACCGCGTTGGCGAGGCGGCGTCGCAGACCACCCCGCCTGTGCCGCGGCGGCGGCATCGACGGCGGCCATGCAGTCCTGCTCCGTCGCGATCGCGAATCGGCCGATCGTCGAGAGGTCGGCGGGATCGACGACGTCGAAACGCCGTCCGTCGGAGCCGGCCCGCCATCGGCCGTCGATGAAGAGGTCGGTGAAGACGGTCATGCGGCGCTCCGAGACATCAAGGCTCCTTCGTGGGCGCGCTCGAGGATGTCGAGCAACAGGTCGTGGGAGGGGTGGACCGGCGCGATGGCGAGGAGTCGTGTGGACGCCAGCGCGAGCTCGGCGATCCGGGGCAGTTGATCGCGCGTCAGTCCGATCTCGGCCAGCGTCTCTGGCACGCCGATTCGCCGGTTGATCTCCAGGATCCGCGCCAGCGTTCGTTCTGGGGATGCATCCTCCCGTGGGATGCCTTCGAGGGCCGCCCCGATCGCAGCGATGCGCTCGGCGGTGCCTGCGTCCGTGATGAGGGAGTCGAGGGCATAGGGGAGCATCAGGCCGGTGCCGAGGCCGTGCGGCGTCTTGGTGAGCGCGCCGATCGGATACTGGAGCGCGTGGCAGAGGTGGGTGCCGGTCGAGCCGAAGGCCACCCCGCCGAGGAGTGCGCCCATGGCGACCTCCTCGCGAGCGCGCAGATCGTCGGCGTCGTCGACCGCACGGGGGAGCCATGGGCCGAGGTGGCGCGCGGCCTGCAACGCGATGGCGTCGACGAGGAGGTTCCGCCCGATGAACACCGGGAGCTGCGCCGACCAGTCGACATCGAGGGGGGCGGCGGTGAACGACTCGACGGCGTGCACCAGAGCGTCGATGCCCGAGAACGCCGTCACGCTCCGCGGAGCGCCGAGGGTGAGCTCGGGGTCGACCACCGCGGCGATCGGTACCAGGAATGGGCTGGAGATCCCCACCTTCATCGCTCGCGCCGGGTCCGAGACGACCGCGACCGGAGTCACCTCCGACCCGGTCCCCGCGGTGGTCGGTACTGCCACGATGGGCAGCACCGGACCCGGTACGAGGTTCTCGCCGTAGTAGCGACTGAGCGGGCCCTCGTGCGCGGAGAGCAGGGAGACGAGCTTCGCCGCATCGAGAGCGCTGCCCCCGCCGATCGCCAGCACGACGTCGGTGCCGAAGTCGCGTGCGACGCCCGCAGCGGTGTCGAGCGAGTCGACCGGGAGCTCGGGCGTGATGTCCGAGTAGACGCGCACGTCGAGGCCGGCCGAGTCGAGCGCACCGAGGGTGTCGTCGAAGTACGCCGTGCCGACGAGGAACGGGTCGACGACCGCGAGTACGCGGCGGCCGTGCACGCGCAGGATCTCGGGCAGCTGCGCCCGAGCGCCCGAGCCGAAATGCACTCGCGACGGCAGCCGGAGCGTCCCGATGCCACCGTGCTGGGAGGGGACCGGTCGCTCAGGCACTGAAGCCTCCGTCGACGGGCAGCACGACGCCGCTGACATGGCTGGCTCGGTCGCTCAGCAGGAACGACGCTGCTGCCCCGACCTCCGCTCCGGTTCCGACCTTCCGCAGCGGCGTCGCCGCGACGCGAGCCTCGACCCCGCCGGGGATGGCCGCACGGGTCTTCTCGAGCATGGGAGTCTCCGTCGGCCCCGGCGCGATGACGTTCACGCGGATGCCGAGCGGCCCGAAGTCGTGGGCCGCGGTGCGCGTGAGACCGATGACGGCGTGCTTCGTGGCCTGGTACGCGCCCATGCCGGAGCTGCCCCGCAGGCCGCCGATGCTGCTCATGTTGACGATGGCCCCGGAACCGTGCGGCTCCATCACCCGCACCTGTTCCCGCATGCAGAGCCACGTGCCCTTCACGTTCACGGCCATGATCCGGTCGAACTCCTCCTCCGGGACCCGGTCGAGCCGACCGGCCTGGGTCATCGCCGCGTTGTTGAAGGCTCCGTCGAGCCGGCCGAACCGTTCGACCGTGCCGCGGACGAAGCTCGAGACCTCCGCCGCGCTCGCCACGTCACCGGTGGTGTGGGCGACGTCATGCCCGGCCGATCGAAGCTCGTCGGCCAGTGAGACGAGGGGACCCTCGGTTCGCGCGACGAGCATGAGGCTGGCGCCGTCGGCGGCGAGGACGCGCGCGGCATCTGCACCGATGCCTGCGCTCGCGCCGACGACGAGGATGACCTTGCCGGCGAGCGGGGGTGGGGTGGCCTGTGGGTCGGGCATTGCATCTCCATTTCTCTTCTCGGAGCTTCTCTTCTCGGCGCGCACGCCGCCGCGGGTCATCGGTACCTGACCGTTCGCGCGGCGTCGACCGCCGCCTTCGCCGCGGCGCCGAACAGGCTCGCGTCGTTGCTCAGCATGGTGAACGTGAAGCCCGTCTCGACGGCGGCGCGCACGGAATCCACCGTGGACGCGCCGGCATTGCCGACGGGAACCCCGGCGTGCCGGGCCTGTTCGACCACTCGCCCGACGAGTTGCACGATGACCGGGTCGGACTCGACGGTGCCCTCGCTCACCGACAGGTCGGCTGCTCCGACGAGCAGCGCATCCACGCCCTCGGTCGAGGCGATCGCGCCGGCGTTCTGCACGCCCGCGATGCTCTCGATCTGGGCGATGAGCGCGACCTCCTGCTGGCCGTACCGGAGGTACTCGTCGCGGGATCGGCCGCCCCAGGATCCGGCCCGACTCGTGGAACCGACACCGCGCGCGCCGAGCGGGGGGAAGCGCGCCGCCGCTACCGCGGCCCTGGCCTGTTCAACGCTGTCGACGTGCGGCACCATGATGCCCTCGGCGCCCGCGTCGAGCACTCGCTGGATCATGCCGGGATCGAGACCCGGCACTCGCACGAGGGGGGAGACGCCGGTGTACAGCGCGGTCCCGATGAGCCGATACGCCGATTCCAGGGTGATCGGCGAGTGCTCCAGATCGATGACGGCGAAGTCGAAGCCCGCCAGTGCCACCAACTCCATGATCTCCATGGCCGGGATCTTGACCCACGTGCCGAGGGCGGGGGCGTCGGCACGGGCCAGGGCTTCGCGGAAGCGGCTCGACCGCCCGGTCGCGTCGATCATGGCGCGGGGTATTCGTCGGCGTTGAGCACCCACCCCGAGGCCGAGAAGTCGACCCGCGGTGGCGCGAAGATGTCGATCAACTGCTGGCGCGGCCCGACGCCCTGTGTCGTGTGCACGGTCGGCGGGGGGATGATGCAGATCGACGGGCTGCCGATCTCGCGGTGCTCGTCGGGGCGCCATTGCGTGGAGTCGGGTCCCCAGGGGTAGCGGATGTGGTGCACGAATGTGCCCGTGACGGCGAGCGAGATCTGCTCGAAGTCGTCGTGGTGATGCGGTGAGAGCTTGCGCTCGTTGCGGGGCGCCGGCTCCTCGGCCAGGAAGTTGACCATGACGTTGGTCGTTCGGAAGATGCGCCCGAAGCGGCCCTCGGCGATGGGGGTGTCGGCGAGTCGGTAGACGCGCAGCGCGAACCCGCCCACCGGGTCGGGCCACGGCTCGAGCGGTGCCGTGCGTTCGTCGGGCTCCCGGTACGCGTCAGCGTTGAGCGAAGCGTCGGCGAGATCGGTGGCCTCGGTGGAGAAGAGGCGGATGAGCGGTCCGTCGCCATCGACGCGGACCTCGCTGTCGCCCGGCGGCACGACCACGAAGGCCTCCTCGTCGACGGACTCGGTCGTGCCGCCGGCCGTCACCGTCACGGGCGCGCTCTCCGAGTACATGAGCACCGTGTACTCGTCGGGCTGCGCCGCCCTGGCGAAGACGTCGCCCGCCTTGGCGTCGGTATAGGCGATCACCAGGTTGGCCGCGCGGGCGAGCCAGGTCCGGCTGCCGTTCGGGCCGACCTCCGCCGGCGGGAGTTCGCGGAACTCGATCCACTGCGACGGCTTGATGGGGGTGGCGGCGTCGACCACGCGCGTGGGAGTCGCGGTGGCGAGTCGGGATCGGATGTCGTCGGCCGCGTAGGTGCTCATGCGAGGGTGCTCCCGTCGGTGGCGCGGATGCCGCTGAGCGCGAGCATCTCCCGGGCATCGGCCGGTGTGGCGATCTGCTTGCCGAGGTCCTCGATGACCCCTCGGATCTTGCGCACCTGTTGCGCGTTGCTCTCGGCGAGACGGCCCTTGGCGATCCACAGGCTGTCCTCGAGCCCCACCCGCACGTGACCTCCCAGCCATGCGCTGTGGGTGCCGAACTGCATCTGGTCGCGTCCGGCCGCGAACGCCGAGAACGAGTAGTCGTCACCGAAGAGCTTGTCGGCGATCCGCACCATGTGCTCGAGGTTCTCGTGGTCGGCGCCGATGCCGCCGAGGATTCCGAAGACCCCCTGGATGAGCAGGGGCGGCGTCACGAGGCCCCGGTCGACGAAGTAGGCGAGCGAGTAGAGATGACCGATGTCGTAGCACTCGAACTCGAATCGGGTGCCGTTCGCACCCAGCGTCAGGAGCGTGTGCTCGATGCGATCGAACGTGTTGATGAAGGGCTGGGAGTACGTGTTCAGCACGTAGGGCCTCTCCCAGTCGTATCGCCAGTCCGTCACCTTGTCGGCGATCCCCGAGTACACGAAGTTCATCGAGCCCATGTTCATCGACGCGAGCTCGGGACGGAACCGCATGGCGGCCGCGAGTCGTTGCTCCATCGTCATCGCCGAAGAACCGCCGGTGGTGATGTTGATGATCGCGTCGGTGCGCTCGGTGATGCGGGGGACGATCTCCTCGAACACCTCGGGCTCGAACGCCGGCCGGCCGTCGGGGTGCCTGGCATGGATGTGCACGATCGCAGACCCCGCGTCGACCGCCCCGATCGCGGCATCCACCACCTGATCGGCCGAGAGCGGGAGGTACGGGCTCTGAGAGGGGACGTTGACCGATCCCGTCACCGCCGTGGTGATGATGACCTTCTCCGCCCTGCGCATCAGTTCGTCTCCTCGAGGCCGAGCAGGAAGGCCGTGTTGCGACAGATCATCTGCCGGATGTCGTTCTCGGCGATGCCGTGGTCGAGCAGTGCCTGGATGACCCAGAGGTACCCGTCGACAGGCAGCGGGTTGATCAGCTGGCCGAGATCCGAGTCGATGACCGTGCGCTCGGGGCCGATCTTGTGGATCCAGTCGACCAGCTGCTCGATCGGGAATCCGGGAGCCTCGACGTCGGGGTGGTACATCGACATCTCGTGCTCGACGAAGGCGCCGTACCGGAGCATCTGCTCGATGTCCTGTTCGGGCACGTCGACGATGAAGTCGGGGTGGTGCAGCAGCATCCGGCGCACCCCCTGCTCGCTCGCGGTCGCGAAGAGCGCGGTCATCGACTCGGGGTCGAGGTGCCCGCCGGTCATCATGATGTCCGCCTCGGCGACGAGTTGCGTGACGCGCACGGTCTGCGCCGAGACGTTCCCCGCATCATCCCAGATGGATTCCTCCTTCTCCTCGAGGTTGGAGCCGATCGTTGGGAAGCCGTCGTCGTGGCTGTGCGCGCGGATGTGCTGGGCGGCCGAGACGGTCGGGAACCACACCGCCCGACCCCCCATCTGAATCGCCACTGCGACGGCCGACGGATTGACGCCGCCGACCTCGGAGTTGAGCGCCACGCCGCCGTACGCGGGAGTGGGGGCATCCTTCAGCTGGTCCTGCATGGCCAGGAGGTCCATCACGGTGTTGTGGTGGTGCGACTTGATCAGGATCGCCCGCATCCCGATCCGGGCCGCGTCGTACGACGCCTCGACATGGTTGAGGCGTCGTGGAAAGGGACTGGGTCCGGAGTGGACGTGCAGGTCGACGGCGCCCTCGAGGACTCTGCGTAAGGCGGGGGATGGCTTCTGACGGTCGTCGGACATGCTCCGAGTGCCTCCTTGTGTTCGGATCGTGTAACCGAGGTTCAGAATACGGATCGGGTACCGCCTTGTCTAGCGTGTTCTCGGCACTTTCGTGGTGCGTCGGTCCATGGCGGGCGTTCGTATTCTGAAAATCGTGATTGCACTATGAACATTCTCTTGCTTTACTGAGGCCCTGACCCGCTCCACCACGAACCTCGACGAGGAGGCGACTTGGCGATCGAATCCCCGAATCTCGACGACACCGGAAGCCCGCCCGTGATCGCTCCGGCTGCCGGCGACCGCGGCGTCATCCAATCGATCGAGCGGGCGGCCGATGTGCTGTCGCTGCTCGACCAGCACACGAGCGCGCTCACCCCGGCGCTCGTCTCGGAGCGGCTCGGGCTCAACCGCACCACCGCGCACCGCTATCTCCAGTCGTTGCAGGCGTCGGGCTTCCTGAACTCCGCGTATGGGCCGGGACAGCTCCTCGACCAGCTGTCGGCCCTGGTCTCGGTGCGGCAGCAGATCCTCTCCGTCGGGCCGTCGGTGCTGCGCGAACTCTCGGACCGTACCGGCCTGACTGCGGTGCTCAGCTTCCTGGGCCGATCCGGCGCGGTCGTCACCCACGTCGAGGAGGCCCACGAAGGCACGATCCTCATCACGGTGCGCGTCGGCACGATGCTCGAGCTGAAAGCCGCACAGTCGCGGGCGCTGTTCGCCTTCCAATCCGACCCGACGGTCGTCGCCCGTGCCCACGCCGGCCTCTCGCCCGCGCAGCTTCGCGGCGAGGAGACGGAGCTCGCACGCGTGCGCCGCGACCGCCTCGCGTGGGCCGACCTCGACCGGGTCGGCGTCGCATCCGTGGCTGCGCCTGTGTTCGGGAGCCAGGACGTGCAGGCCGCCATCGGCATCATCGGCACGTCGGCGATGCTCGTGTCCGGTGAGGGCGCCGAACACCGTGTCGCGGCCCTCCGAGACGCGGCCGAGAAGCTCAGCTCCCTCGTCACCCCCTGACCCCTGACCGCCCGGCTCCGAGCCCAGTCTCGGAGCCCAAGATCCGGAAGACGACGATGTCCGATCCCACCGAACGACGGCTGCGACCGCCCGACCGCAACTGGCTGCTGCTGCTGCCCGCCCTGGCCCTGCTCACCGCCATCCTGCTCGTGCCACTGGCCCAGAGCCTGCTCACCAGCCTCTCCCGCCCCACGTGGACGCTCGACAACTACGCGCGGCTGTTCACCGACGGCGTGACCCTGACCGTGCTCGGCCGAACCGCCGCGACGGCGGCCGTGGTCACCGTCGTCGCGTTCCTGCTCGGATATCCGTACGCCTACCTGATGACGAGGGTGGGGCCGCGGGCGCGGGCGGTCCTGCTGATCGTCGCCCTCATCCCGTTCTGGACCTCGGTCATGGCGCGCAACTTCGCGTGGATCATCATCCTGCAGCGCGGAGGGCCGCTGCAGACGTTCCTCGAGTTCTTCGGCGCGCATGACATCGCCTTCGTCGGCACGACCGTCGGGGTCACCATCGCGATGAGCCAGGTGCTGCTGCCGTTCATGGTGCTGCCGCTGTTCAGCGCCCTCAGCGCGATCGACCGCAAGCTGCTCCTCGCCGCCCGAGGGCTCGGCTCGCCGCCGATCGTCGCGTTCTGGCGGGTCTACTGGCCGCTCTCCCGAGGCGGGGTGGCGGCGGGCGTCATCCTGGTCTTCACGCTCAGCCTGGGCTTCTACGTCACGCCCGCGCTGCTCGGCTCTCCCCAGCAATCGCTCGTCGCCCAACTGCTCGCGCAGCGCACGACGCAGCTGCTCGACTTCGCCGGCGCCGGCGCGCTCGGCATGCTCGTGCTCGTCGTCACCCTGGTGCTCGTGGCATGGGCCAACCGAGTGGGCGGCGCGGTCTCCGCGATCGGCGTCGTGGCCACCACGGGAACGAAGGACGACCGATGACCGCCTCACCGCTCCTCACCGAATCCTCGAGCGCGCGGCTCGCGCCGGCCCCCGAGGTCGAGTCGCCGTCAGCGGATGCCTCGCGACGTCGGCGTCGGCGTCGTGACCGGGGCGTCGACCCGACGCCGTGGTGGCTGACCACGATCGGCGTGCTGGTGGCGGTCTACTTCATCCTGCCGACGCTGATCGTGATCCCCATGAGCTTCGGCAGTTCCTCCACCTTCCAGTTCCCGCCGAAGGGGTTCTCGCTCCGTCTCTACGAGAACTTCTTCACGAACCCGGTGTGGATCGGCTCCCTCGGCAACTCGCTGCTCGTGGCGCTCCTCGCCTCGATGCTGGCCACTGTGGTGGGAACCGCGGCCGCGCTGGGATTGCACGCGCTCACCGGGCGGCTGGCCCGCTTCGTGCGGACCCTCCTGATGGTGTCGATGGTGACGCCCGCCATCGTCATCGCCGTCGCCGTCTACGGCTCGTTCCTCCAGTGGCGCCTGACCGGATCCCTGGGCGGCTACGTGCTCGCCCATGCCGCGATCGGCGTCCCGTTCGTGCTCGTCGCGGTCACCAGCGCCCTCGGCGGCTTCGACTCCAGGCTGCTCCGTGCATCGGCGTCGCTGGGCGCCTCGCCCACGCGGACGTTCGTCCGCGTGACGATGCCGCTCATCAGCCGCGGCATCCTGACGGGAGCGATCTTCGCCTTCGTCACGTCGCTCGACGAGGTGGTCATCGCCCTGTTCCTTCGCTCGCCGACATTCCAGACGCTGCCCGTCCAGATGTACAACAGCGTCACCGTCGAGATCGACCCGACCATCGCCGCAGCCTCGAGCCTCGTCGTGGTGTCCGTCACCGCCATCCTCTTGCTGCCCCAGCTCGTGCGCCCCCGTCGCTCGCGCCGATAAGGAGAACCCATGTCCACACGTACCCCCGCACCGACCGCCCTGGTCCCTCCCGCCGTCGCCGCCGCCCGCGCCGCGCAGGGCACCCGGATCCGCCTCGACGCGGTCACCAAGGACTACGGGCTGGCAGCGCCCGCCGTCGACGACATCTCGCTCACCATCGAACCCGGTGAGTTCATGACGTTGCTCGGTCCGTCGGGATCGGGCAAGACCACCACGCTCAACCTCATCGCGGGCTTCGAGACGCTCACGAGCGGGGCCATCTCGTTCAACGGCCGCGAGGTCAGCGGGCTGCCGCCGCACAAGCGGAATCTCGGCATGCTGTTCCAGAGCTACGCCCTCTTCCCGCACATGAACGTGGCGCAGAACGTCGCCTATCCGCTCCGCGAGCGCCGGCTGCCCAAGGAGCAGATCAGGCGGAAGGTCGCCGAGGTGCTCGAGCTCGTGCAACTCACCGGTCGCGACGGCCACTACCCGTCCCAGTTGTCGGGCGGACAGCAGCAGCGCGTCGCCCTGGCCCGGGCCATCGTGTTCAGTCCGAACGCGTTGCTCCTGGACGAGCCCCTCGGGGCGCTCGACCGGAACCTGCGTGCCGCCCTCCAGATCGAGATCCGACGCATCCACCGTGAAGTCGGATCGACGTTCGTGTTCGTGACCCACGATCAGGAGGAGGCGATGAACCTCTCCGATCGCATCGCCCTCTTCCGCGACGGTCGCATCGAGCAGGTGGGGACACCCGAGCAGCTCTACCAGTCTCCCGAGACGCTGTTCGCTGCACGCTTCCTCGGCGACTCGAACGTGTTCGAGCTCGAGCCCCGCGCGACCGGTCCGACCGTCTCATGGGGCGGCCGTGAATGGGTCGTCGACGCCTCGACCGTGGCGCCGCATCCGGGTGTCGCGGAGCGGAGCGCGGTGGTCGTGCGTCCCGAGGACGTCAGCATCGCCCGCACTCCCGACGGCGTCCCGCCCGGCGTCAACGCGGCCGACGCGGTGGTGCGCGACCTGGAGTTCATGGGTTCGTATCGAACGCTCGTGCTGGGCCTGGGAGACGCGGGAATCCCGGGCACCGCTCGCGTGCCGGCATTCGAGTCGGGCCCCTCGATCGGGGAGCGCGTTCGGGTGTGGTGGCGGCCTGAACGGCAGCGCGTCGTCGCCGCGTGAGCGGTCCTTCGGTCGCTCGTTCGCATCGTGAACAACGAACTTCACGATTTGGTATCAGTGTTCCCGGATTACCGTCATCCACGAGACGACGGGAAGGGCGCTGTATAACATGTTCAAATAACGCTACTTAAGTTTCGCAATACGAACATATCAGTCCAACGAAGTCGGCCAATGGCGGCCGACCTCCCGTCACGAAGGAACCAGACCATGTCCTCCCGATCACGAATCGCAGTACTCGCGCTCTCCACCGTGGCCGTCTCGGGCCTCCTCGCCGGTTGCGCCTCATCGCCGGCATCGGCACCCGCCGGCGATGAGGCGGAGGCGCCCGTCACGATCACCTATGTCGGCTACGGCGGTGACGGTCAGGCCGCGCAGATCCAGGCGTGGCAGCAGCCGTACACGCAAGCGCACCCGAACGTCACCTTCATCAACACCTCCCCACCCGATGTCGCCCAAGTCAAGGCGCAGGTCGAGAACGGCGCCGTGCAGTGGGACGTCATGGCGGTCGCCCCCTACGCGGCCGAGCAGAATTGCGACACGCTCTTCGAGCCGCTCGACACGTCCGACATCGACACCACCGACCTGCTCGAGGGTGCCGTGGGCGAGTGCTACGTCGGCAACTGGATCAACGCCACGCCGATGGCGTACCGAACCGACGCCTTCCCCGAAGGCAAGGCGCCCGAGACCATCGAGGACTTCTTCGACGTCGAGAAGTTCCCCGGACAGCGCGGATTCGTCACCAACCTGCAGAACGGCATCCTCGAGTACGCGCTCCTCGGCGACGGAGTGGCGCCCGACGACCTGTACCCGCTCGACGTCGACCGGGCGCTCGACAGCCTCGACACCATCCGCGACGTGACGACGTTCGCACCGAACGTCGGTGCGCTGCAACAGGCCGTCGCCTCAGGGCAGGTGGACATGTTCTTCCTCCCGGACTCTCGCATCGTGCCGCTGCTCAAGGACGGAAACGACCTCACGGTGGTGTGGGACGTGACCGTCGCCTCGATCAACGGGTTCGCCGTGCCGAAGGGCTCCACGAAGAAGGCCGCCGCCGAGGCGTTCATCGCGAGTGTCACGCAGCCCGGGCCCGTCGCGAAGATCTCCGAGCTGCTCGGCGTTGCCCCGATCAATCTCGCCGCGAAGCCGAAGCTCGACGAGTACGCCGCGCAGGTGGAGGTCTACGGCGACGTGAACACGGGAGACAGCGTGCTCCAGGACATTCCGTGGTACGCCGACAACTTCAACCAGGCGACGGAGAAGCTCACGAACTGGCTGGCCGGCTGACGTCGTGCTCCGACCTCTGACCCGACCCGCAATCGGAGAGGTATGCCATGAAATACGATTTAGCGATGGCGAACCCCGAGGTCGGCGAAGGCACGAGTTTCGATATCCAGTCGGTGTCGCGAGTGGGCCAGATCCTCAGCCTGTACGGACCCCAGACCACCGAGTTGACCGCCGCTGACGTGGCCGAGCGGCTCGGGCTGAACCGGACGACGGCGTACCGCTACTGTGCGTCGCTCGTCGCCGCCGGCATCCTGGATCGCGGGCCCCGACGTGGATCCTTCGTGCTCGGCGGGCTCATGCTCCAGCTGGGGATCCAGGCGCTCGACCGGCGGCGGGTGGTCGATCTCGCCCAGCCGTTCCTCCGAGAGCTCAGCACGGCCGTCGGCCTGACGTCCGTGCTGAGCCTCTGGGGGGCCGGTGGACCGGTCGTCGCCCTCGTGCAGGAGGACACCTCACGCACCGTCATGGTGACGGTGCGTCCGGGCACCCGGCTCGACATGTCGTCGGCCCAGATCCGCGTCTTCCTCGCACACCTCACCGACCACCAGGTCATCGAGGGCATCCTGGCGACGCTGTCGCCGACGGATCGCTCCGAGATGGAGACGGCGATCTACAACGTCCGGCGAACGGGGACCGCGTTCGCCACGCTGCCCGACGGCTTCTACTCGGTTGCCGCGCCCGTGTTCGATGACAACGGGATCGCGGCGACCGTCGCCGTGCTCGGCGGAGACCAGCTCGCCGATCCCGTGTCGCGGGCCGCGGTGATCGCCCGCGTCGGCGACACCGCGGCCGCCCTCAGCGACGAGCTGGGGGGCGGGGCCCCCGTTGCCGACGCACCATGACTCCGCCTGCGGGCGCCTTGAGAGGGAGACCTCGATTGATGACATACGACGATCTGGGTTCGGCGACGCCGCCCCACTCGAGCTGGGAGTTCTTCGGGCCGGGCGACCAGCTCGGCACGATCAACTTCCTGACCCCTGATCGTGTGGCGGCCGGAGCGACGATGGTCCGAACCGGCAGACGGTTCGGGCTCGACTATCCGATCACCGCATTCGAGCCGTATCCGACCGGCACGCGCCGCCCGCTCGAGCACCACGTCTTCGCGAACAACGAGTGGCACCGCGACGACTGGGTGGACTCGTTCTACCTGCAATCCTCCTCGCAGCTGGACGCGCTCCGGCACATCGCGCATCCCGAGCACGGGTTCTACAACGGCCTCGATCCTGCGCGAAACGACGAGCGGTCGACCGAGCTGGGCATCCACAACTGGGCGACGGCGGGCATCGCCGGCCGCGGGGTGCTGCTCGACGTCCCCCGGTACTTCGCCGAGCACGGACGGCCATACGATTCCGCCCGGACCCTCGCGATCGGTCCCGACCTCCTCGACGACGTCGCTGCTGCCCAAGGCGTCTCGTGGCACGGTGGTGATCTGCTGCTTCTGCGCACGGGTTGGGCCGAGCACTGGCTC
Organism: Agromyces sp. NSFZ; assembly: GCF_056156205.1. Classification (NCBI taxonomy): domain Bacteria; kingdom Bacillati; phylum Actinomycetota; class Actinomycetes; order Micrococcales; family Microbacteriaceae; genus Agromyces; species Agromyces sp. NSFZ. The sequence goes on along the minus strand of NZ_CM149585.1, from coordinate 3,396,774 downwards.
GCTCTGACGCCCGAGATGAGACGCGTCGCACCGTGGCGGAGCTCGCCCGGCCTCGCGCAACGCGAGGCGATCCTCCGGTGGCTCTGGGATCGCGAGATCGCACTCGTCGCCGCCGACAATCTCGCCGTCGAGGCGGATCCAGTGGTGGAATCCGACTTCCGCACGCCCGGTGACTCGGTGCCCGAGAAGGGCGTCGACCACAGTGGCATGCTGCACCGGCCGCTGATCGCCCTTCTGGGAATGGCGGTCGGGGAACTGTGGAAGCTCGACGAATTGGCCGAGGATTGCGCGACCGACGGCGTCTACGAGTTCTTCGTCAGCTGCAAGCCGCTGAACCTGCCCGGCGGCGTCGGCTCTCCGCCGAATGCCATTGCCATCAAGTGAGGTTCACCGGGCCGGCGGGCTTCCGAGCGTGCCTTCACTCGAACACGACGGTACGTGGACCCGTGAGCATCACGCGGTCCTCCGCGTGCCAGCGGATCGCTCGCGTGAGCACCCGGCGTTCGACGTCACGACCGATCTTCACGAGATCGTCCTCGAGCATGCGGTGCGAGATCCGCACGACGTCCTGCTCGATGATCGGGCCTTCGTCGAGGTCCGCAGTCACGTAGTGGGCGGTCGCGCCCACCAGCTTGACCCCGCGATCGTAGGCCTGGTGATACGGTTTCGCGCCCTTGAAGCCGGGGAGGAACGAGTGGTGGATGTTGATGATCCGGCCGGGATAACGGCTGCAGAACCCGTCGCTCAGGATCTGCATGTAGCGGGCGAGGACGATGAAGTCGGTGCCGGTCGCGGCCACGAGGTCGTGCAGCTGCCGCTCGCGCTCGGCCTTGGTGTCGGGGGTGATCGGCAGCAGATGGAACGGGATGCCGTTGGCCTCGACGATCGGCCGGAGCTTCTCGTGGTTCGAGACGACCCCGGTGATCTCGATCGGGAGGTCGCCGGAGGACCAGTGGTAGAGGATGTCCAACAGGCAGTGGTCGGCCGTGCTCACCATGAGCATGACCCGGCGCAGGTCCGATCGTCTCCGAAGGGAGATCTCGGGGTCGAACCTGGCCAGGTCGTTCCGCAGCCGCTCGCCGAAGTGCTCGTGCTGTTCCGACGGGACGTCGACCTCCATCCGCAGCGTGAAGGTTCCGCTCCGCTCGTGCGCGTACTGGGCGCTGTCGACGATGTTGCCGCCGACCCCGAGGATCGCCTGCGACACCGTGGCGACGATGCCCGGCCGGTCGAGGCAGTGCACGGTCAGGACGTACGCGACCGCGGTCGTCGCCTCGGGCATCAGGAGCGCACCTTCAGCCGCTGCGGGTCGTACACCGGGGTGTCCACGATCTCCGCCGTGACGGTCCTCCCGGCCGACGCCTGCACGGTGAGGAGTGTGCCGGGCGCGTGGTGCCCCTTCGCCACGCGAGCGAGGGCGAGGGTGCGTCCGCCGAGGTGCGGCGACGGCACGGCCATCGTGATCCGGCCGACCTCGGCGTCGCCGTCGTGGAGCACGGCGCCGTCGACGTCGTCGGCCGCGGCATCCGTCACGAGGCTGACGACCGTACGTCGTGCCGCGCCCATCGCACGCAATGCGTCGCGGCCGTGGAACGACTGCTTCTCGAGGTCGACCGCCCAGCCCATGCGGCACTCGAACGGCGTGGTCTCGTCGTCGTACTCGAGGCCGCCCATGATGAGGCCGGCCTCCGTGCGCACGATCATCAGCGCGTCGCCGCCGCAGCCCGCCACGGTGGCGTCGCCGCCCGCCGCCACGATCGCGTCCCACAGCTCGACGCCGCGCTCGATCGGCACCATGACCTCGTAGCCGAGTTCGGCGGTGAAGCCCATGCGGTTGAGGTGGGCGGGGATGCCGGCCAGTTCGATCCCGGTCTGGAAGGTGTAGTACGGGAACGCCTCGTTGCTGAGGTCGGCGGTCGTCAGCCGCTGCAGGATCTCCCGGCTCTTCGGGCCCTGCACCGAGAGCGTCGCGAGCGTGTCACGGAGCTCGACCAGCTCGAGCCCCGGGGTGAGGTAGCGGCGGATGACGTCCTCGACCTCGAGGTTGCCCCCGGTGATGCGCACCCGGTCGGGACCGTAGACGAGCACGGTGCAGTCGTCGAGCATCATGCCCGCGTCGTCGACGATCACCCCGTATGCGATGCTGCCGGGGCGCAGTGCGCTGACGTCCCGGCTGAAGATCTCGTTGAGGGCGTCGAGGGCGCCGACGCCGATGATCTCCCACTTCGGCAGCATCGAGAAGTCGAGCAGCCCTGCGCCCGTGCGGATGGCACGGTACTCCAGCTCCGTACCGGCGACGCGGTTCGGTGTCGCCTGTCCCGCGACCTCCGTCCACTCGTCGTCGGTCAGGTCGGTGGGGACCCGATCGGCGAACGGGCAGGGTTTCAGGGCGGCGGGCATGGGCATTCGAGGATCCTCCTGGGAGTCGGTCGAGCAGGTGTTCTCTTCCACGAGCAGATGTTTATTACAAGACTATGTATGTACGCGTAAAAGAACAAATGCCGAATCCGGGGTGCTGCGGCGACCGGTGGTGGCAATGGGAGAAGCCCCCGGCAAGCCAGGGGCTCACCGGGGGCTTCGGAGTGCGGCTATCCGCTCATGCCGTCACGGGCAGGAGTCGGGCGCCCCCTGGCTCTTCGGCGGGTTGACCGTGCAGTCGTCCTGCAGGTCCTGAGGCTCGGGGCTCTTGTTGGTGGTGTTGCCCTGGGTCTCAGTGGTTTCGGTCGAGCCGACACCGGCCTGGTTGTTGCCAGGCCCCTCGAACGTCGTGCACGTCACCGTTCCCTGGACGCGATCACAGTTCTCGGGAAGTGGCGCCGCCACCGCGCCCATCGCCGACGCGCCGACCAGGAAGCCGGTGAGTGCGAGCGTTGCGAGCATCTTCCGCATGATTCCCCCCTTCGGAATCCACCGGGCATCGTCGCCCGGCTCAGCGGGAACGCGGCTGCGCCCCCGCTCCTCGCGTACGGAGGCAAGGTCGCGTCGAAGGGGAATTCGGGTTGGCGCTCGCTTCAGAACGCGAGGATTCCTCGAAGAATATGCTCGCGGGCGACAGGCGACAAGGCCCCCGTGCGAGGGACCTGCATCCCTCTCGCCGTAGGCACTCAGCGGGGTCTCACCACCCGCTGCGCGTCGGCGTGTGCCCCTCGCGGGCGTCGTCGGGCATGGTCATCTCGGCGCGCAGCCCGAGCAGGCGGATCGGCCGCCCCGCCTCGATCTTCTCGGCCAGCTCGAGCGCCCGGGCGGTGACGACCTCGGGGTCGCCGGTCTCGGGGATCTTCCGCTGCATCGTCTTCGTGATGAATGGCGCGTAGCGCACCTTGAGGGTCAGGCCGATCACGGGTCGACCCTCGGTCGCGACGTCCTCGAGCACCTTGGCCGCCAGTTCCCGCACCGCGGCCACGATCTCGCCCGGCTCGACCAGGTCCTGCTGGAACGTGGTCTCCCGGCTGTGCCCCCGTGCCACCCACGGCGTGTCGTCGACGATGCGGGCTCCCTCGCCACGGCCGAGCAGGCCGTACCACGGACCCATTCTTGGCCCGAACTCGCTGATGAGCACCGCGGGGTCGGCAGTGGCGAGCTCTGCGACCGTCATGATGCCATGCCGCGCGAGGCGTGCCGAGATCTTCGAGCCCACGCCCCAGAGCTCGATGGTCGGCCGATCGCCCATGACCTCGAGCCAGTTCGACGCGGTGAGCCGGAAGACCCCGCGCGGCTTGCCGAAACCCGTGGCGACCTTCGCCCGTACGAGCGTGTCGCCGATGCCGACGCTGCAGTGCAGCCCGGTGCGGTCATGCACGGCGTGCTGCAGCTGCCTGGCATAGCCCTCGGGGTCGTCGGTGGCCACGCCGATGAACGCCTCGTCCCAGCCCAGCACCTGCACGGTGGCGCCCGGTCGTCCGCGCAGGGTCGCCATGACCTCGGCGGAAGCCGCGGTGTACGCCTCGTGGTCGACCGGCAGGATGACGGCATCGGGCACCTTACGGGCGGCGATGCGCAGCGGCATCCCCGAACCGACGCCGAACTCGCGCGCCTCGTAGGAGGCGGTGGAGACCACGGCCCGCTCGGCCGGGTCGCCTCGGCCGCCGACGATCAGCGGCTTCCCCGCGAGTTCCGGATGCCGCAGCACCTCGACGGCCGCGATGAACTGATCGAGGTCGACGTGCAGCACCCAATTCTCCCCGGGGAGGCTCACGCGACCAGTCTGCACCGCGAGCGCCCGATCTGGTGCGCATACTGCTGAATCTCAGGGCTCGGCAAGGGGTTGCGGCAGATTCTCAGGTTGTGGTTCTCTGAGTCACCCCCGAAGTGGGGCCCCCAACGAAAGAAGGAGCACACAATGGGTTTCCTTGCATTTCTGATCCTCGGCCTGATCGCCGGTGCCATCGCCAAGCTCATCCTGCCCGGAAAGCAGGGTGGCGGCTGGCTGGTGACGCTGCTGCTCGGTGTCGTGGGCGCCATCCTCGGCGGCTGGCTCGGTAGCCTGCTCTTCGGCGTCGGCCTCGAGGAGTTCTGGGACCTGAGCACCTGGCTGCTCGCGATCGCCGGTGCGATCATCGTGCTGCTCATCTGGGGTCTCGTCACGCGGAACCGGACCCGCACCACCTGATCCGGGAACACCACGCGTCGAGCGGATGGCGGGACTCCCGCCATCCGCTCGATGGCGTTCGGGGCACAGGCAGCCGCAGTCAGCCCTCGGCGAGCTCGACGAAGCGCCGGAGCATCCGCTGCGGTTCGGTGACGGATGCCGCGGCGAGCCGCTCGCTCACCGCGCGCAGTTCGCTCGCCGGGAAGTAGCCGTGGTGCCGGTACACCTGGGCACGCGCCACGAAGTCGTTCGCCGACACCTCCGGATGGAACTGCGTCGCGTAGACGCGACGGCCCACCCGGTACACCTGCACGGGACATGCGGCGGAGGACGCGAGCAGCACCGCGTCGGCCGGGAGCCGTTCGGTCGCCTCCTTGTGCCCCACGAGCGCGTCGAACCGCTCGGGCAGGATGCCCGTGAGCGGGTCGGCGAGACCCTCGGCGCTGAGCGTGATCTCGACTGCGGCCGCCTGCTCGCCGTGAAGGGTGCCGACGTGGCCGCCGAGCACTCGCGTGAGCACGCCGATGCCGTAGCACGTGAACAGCAGCGGGTGATCGCGTGCGAGCGCAGCCTCGGCCAGGCGCGCGAGGTCGGACTCGACGCGGCGTTGCACCGCGTGCTTGTGCGCATCGGGCGTGGTCACGTTGTAGGGGCTGCCGCCGACGACGATGCCCGAGAACTCCTCGAGCCGCACGTCGCCGAGCGCCTCCGCATCGAGCCGCAGGTGTTCGAGGCGGGACGCGTCGACGCCCATCGCCCGGCGCACGGACTCGTACTCGGGCCCGACGGCCTCGATCTCGGGGCGTGCCGAGAGGAACAGGTAGGGCTTCATCGCCCGCGGCCGCGCTTGCGCACCGGTCGTCCACGTCGAGCGGATGCCCCGCGCCGGGCACTCTGCTCACTGCCCGCGGGTTTCGCGCGCTGGCCCGATTGCGCGGCTCCTGACGCGGTGGATGCCTCGGGGCCGGCCGCCGCACCGCGGGAACTGCGCGGGGTGCGCCCGCGCACCACGGCCACGAACTCCTGCACGTCGGCGTCGTCGCGCTCGACCCGCCAGACGAGCGCGATGCGCGTGGTCGGGGCATCCGTCACCGGAACGGCGACGACATCGCGACGGTGGTGCAGCCGCGCGACGCCGTGGGGGAGCAGCGCGTGGCCCGTGCCGGCCGCGACGAGCTCGACCGTCATGGCCGAATCGGGCTGCACGGGGGCGAGCGTCTCACCGTCGAGATCGGCCAGCGTGACCGACTCGGCCTCGGCGAGCGGATGACCCGCCGGCAGCACCGCCACCGTGCGCTCCTCCCACAGCGGGATCAGGTGCAGGCCCTCGGCCTCGACGGGAAGGCGCACGAATGCGACGTCCGCGTCGCCGGCGAGGAGCTCGTCGAGCTGCACGGGCTCCTCGACCCGGGCGGCCTCGATGGGCAGGTCGGGCCGACGTTCGGCCCAGGCCCGCAGCCACTTGGCGGGACTCACCCCGGCGACGTAGCGGAGCCTCAGGACCATCCGTTCAGGCTATCGGCTACGGTGTCAGGGTGAGCCAGAGCCAGTCGATGAAGCCCGAGACCGCCGCGAAGAAGCTCGGCATCCTGCTCGAGGCCGCGCCCGCGGAGTTCCGCGAGGGCGTCGTCACGAGGGACGAGCTCACCGCACTCCAGGCCGATCCGCCCGAGTGGCTGCAGGTGCTCCGCCGCGAGGGGCCGCACCCGCGCGGCGTCGTCGCCGCGAAGCTCGGCGTCTCGAACTCCGGACTCGCCCGCGGCGGCGTCACCGAGCCGCTCACCACGGCGCAGATCAAGTCGCTCCTCGCCGCCCCGCCCGAGTGGCTCGTGCAGGAGCGGGCCACGCAGGCCGCCGTGCGCGCCGAGAAGCGGCGGGTCGCCGAGCGCGACGCCGCCAGGGCCGCGAAGGGCGGCGGCGGGGTCTAGTTCCGCGCGCCGTCGCCGCGGACCGCCCGCGGACCGCCCCGGCATCGAGAAGTCGCGGATGCAGGGTGGAACCGTGCATCTGCGACCGTTCGACTCCGGACGGAACCGGCGGCCGACCCTCCGATTGCGGGAGGACCGCCCCGGCATCGAGAAGTCGCGGATGCAGGGTGGAACCGTGCATCTGCGACCGTTCGACTCCGGGAGGACACGCGGCCGCGTCGTTCCCGGGCCGGCGCCACCGTGCTCAGGCCGCGCGCGAGTACCGCGCGCGCAGGAACGCCGCGACGTCGGCGAGTTCCCGCTCGGCGATCGAATGCGCGAGTCCCTCGTAGATGCGCTCGTCGAGGTCGGAATGCCCGGGCAGCCACTCCTGCGTGAAGGTGACGTAGTCGGGGGAGATGACGCCGTCGGCCGTGCCGCGGCCCCAGAACACGGGTGTCGCGAGCTCCGCGAGCCGGGGGTCGCCCTCGCGCTCGCCGGGAAGCGCGAACCCCGAGAGGTTCACCGCGAAGGCGAAGCGCTCGGGTGCGCGCCGCAGGAGCTCGAGCGCCATGGCGCCGCCCTGCGAGAACCCGAGCAGGCCGACGGCGGTGGCGTCGGGCGCCGTGCGGTCGAGCCAGGCCAGGATCGCGTCGGTCGAGGCATCCGCCGCCGCGAGTGCGAGTTCGCGGCCCTCGGCGAGCAGCGGGAACCACGCGTGACCGTACCCCGTGAAGATCGGCGCGCGCAGTGACGCGATCGCTGGCTCGAGCGGCAGGTACGGCGCCAAGCCGAAGAGATCGCCCTCGTTCGAGTTGTAGCCGTGCAGCAGCACGAGCAACGGCCGCCCCTCGCGATCGGCCTCCGAGGCCGACCAGATCACGGCCTGATCATCGACGCGCAGGTCGGGCATGGGTCCTCCAGTCCGGGCGGCGGATGCCACGAGCCGGCCGTCCGCGTTCATGCCCGTGTTCGAGCGTACCCGCCGATTCCGTGGGCTCAGCCGCCCCGTGGGGCAGAATCGAGGCATGAGCGTGCGCACTCCCGACCCCGATTGGACGCCCGACGACGAGCCCGTCGCGCGACCGCCGGTGAATCCGGGCTGGTTGAGCGACCTCGAGCTCGCCGAGATCCGCGGACGGTTGCCGCTGCTCTACGTCGAGGCGGTGCCCGTGCGCGTCGACGGGCTCGGGCAGGTCACCGAGGTCGGCGTGCTCCTGCGCGCGAACGCGCTCGGCGAGATGACGCGCACGCTCGTGTCGGGGCGCGTCATGTACGGCGAGACCCTGCGCGATGCGCTGTTCCGCCACCTCGAGAAGGACCTCGGGCCGATGGCGTTCCCGCTGCTGCCCGCGAGCCCCGTGCCCTTCACGGTGGCCGAGTACTTCCCGCTGCCCGGTCTGTCCCCGTTCACCGACGAACGCCAGCACGCCGTGTCGCTCGCCTACGTGGTGCCCGTGACGGGCACCTGCGAACCGCGTCAGGACGCCCTCGAGGTCACCTGGATGACCCCCGCCGAGGCGGTGTCCCCCGGCGTGGCCGCCGAGATGGAGGGCGGAAGGGGGCTGCTGCTGAAGCAGGCCCTCGCCTCGGTCGGCGCCCTCCGCTAGCGCCGGGCGACACTCGGCCCGCCCGATCCGCCTGCGCCGATTGGTTCCGTTCCCGCGCGGGGTGCCCGCTCCGCGGGCAACACTGCGCGGGAACGGAACCAATCGGCGAGCGTCAGGCGAGGCCGAGCGTGTCGAGGAACAGGCGCGCGATCCGCTCGCCGTCGACCTCGAGCGCGACCTCCACGCTCGTCCATTCGTCGGGGCGCGCCTGCACCATGCTCTCCCCGCGGCCGAGCTCGCGGAGGTCGACGAGCGTCTGCCCGCGTCCGTAGCCGGCGAGCTCGACCCGCACCGGCCGCACCTCGGTGCGCAGCGCGAGCGGGTCGACGAGCGAGCACACGGCGCCCGCATCGCCGATGAGGCCCGTGTACTCGGCGCGTTCGTCCTCGGAGAGTGCGACGCGATGGCCGAGCAACGTGCCGACGACCCGCCCGAGCGCGTCGTCGCCGTGCTCGAGCGCCACCGCGACCTGGTGGTCGACGGCCACGCGGTTGAAGACGTCGAGCCCGTACATGTAGGCGGGCACGTTCGAGTCGAGCACGATGGCCGCCGCCTCGGGGTCGTGCCACACGTTGAACTCGGCGACGGCGGTGGCGTTTCCGACGCTCGCCGATCCGCCCATGAAGACGATGCGCTCGAGGTTGCCGGCGACCTCGGGATACGTGCGCAGCAGCAGGGCGAGGTTCGTCTGCGGGGCCAGCGCCACGAGGGTCACCGGCGTCGGGTGCTCGAGGATGAGGCGCCGCATGAGCTGCACCGCGCTCTCCCCGACGGCCTGGCGCCGGGTCGGCGGGAGCACGAGGTCGCCGAGCCCGGCGGGTCCATGCACGTGACGAGCCGCCCGCGGCGGCTCGAGCAGGGGCCTGACGGCGCCGGCCGCGACCGGAAGATCCTCGGGTGCGTCCGCGGCGTCGAGGATGCGCAACGTGTTGTCGACGACCTGCGCGAGCGGTGCGTTGCCGGCCACGCACGAGATGCCGAGGACGTCGATCCCCGGATGCCTCACGGCGAACAGGATGGCCATGGCATCGTCGACGCCCGTGTCGACGTCGAGCACGATGGGGATCGGCATACGGCAAGCGTATTGGACGCCGGAAGACGGACTGCCGGCCGGCGCCCATGCCCTCGGGTGCGGTCGGGCCGATTACGCAGGCCCCGTGCAGCGTAATCGCAACGTAGTCGGGCTGATCCGGGGCATCCGCTCGGCTGCTCCGCTTCCTACCGTCGTAGCCATGACTGCACACCATGACTCCTCGCTGCCGCGCGCCACGCGCCACGGCAGCCGTGAACCCGGCCGCACGCGGCCCAGCGCGCGGGCGATCCGCCGCGCGCTCATCCCGGTGATCGCCGCGCCCGTCGCGCTGTCGCTCACCGGATGCATCCAACTCCCCCTCGGAGGGCAGAGCGGAGGCGCCGTCTCGTTCGACGGCGTGCAGTCCGCCACCATCCAGATCGAGGCCGTCGGCACCTTCGTCGATCCCTCCGAGGGGGGCTACGAGGCCGCGGGGCGCGGCTCGGGCTTCCTCATCGCCGACTCCGGCATCGCCGTGACGAACAACCACGTCGTGACCGGCGCCGGCACCATCAAGGTGTGGCGCGGCGGCGACACCACCGAGGAGATCGGCGCCAAGGTGCTCGGCACCTCGGAGTGCCTCGACCTCGCCGTGATCGAACTGGAGGGCGACGGCTACCCGTACCTCGGCTGGCACAAGGGCGACATCGGCACCGCGACCGACGTCTACGCCGCCGGCTTCCCGCTCGGCGACCCGACGTTCACCATGACGCGCGGCATCGTGTCGAAGGCGTCGACCGACGGCGAGACGCCGTGGGCGTCGATCGACAACGTCATCGAGCACGACGCCCGCATCCGCGGCGGCAATTCGGGCGGCCCCCTGGTCGACGCCGACGGCGCGGTCGTGGGGGTCAACTACGCCGGCAACGACGCGCTCGACTACAACTACGCCATCCACCGCGACGAGGTCACCGATGCGGTGAAGAAGATGCGCGAGGGCGAGGACGTGCTGAGCCTCGGCATCAACGGCACCGCGCTGCAGGACGAGGAGGGCAATGGACTCGGCATCTGGGTGAACTCCGTGAAGTCGGGTTCCTCGGCCGACAAGGCCGGCGTCGAGCCCGGCGACCTGCTCACCCGCATGGAGGGCGTGAGCCTCGGCCTGAACGGCACCATGACCGAGTACTGCGACGTGCTGCGCACCCACGGACACGACGCCACGCTCTCGGTCGAGCTCTACCGCCCGGCGGAGGAGGCCTACTACCGCGGCCAGTTCAACGGCGACGAGCAACTCGAGCCGGTGAGCGTGATCGCCGATGCGACCGGCACGACGAGCTCGAGCGCCTCCGCGGGCGAGTTCGTCACCGTCACCGACGACTCCGGCGTCGTGATCGTCGAGGTCCCGGCCAACTGGTCGCAGGTCGACGGCGCGCCGTTCACCGACAACGCCGGCAACGAGTTCGTGGGCGTGCAGGCGAGCACGAACCTCGCCGAGTTCGAGAGCACCTGGAACGTGCCGGGGGTGGCCATCTACGCCTCCCAGTCGGCGGTGGCCACCACGACCCCCGAGGCGCTGCACGAGCTCATGACCTCGTCGATGGCCACCGACGGTTGCCAGCAGGCCGACGCCGACAGCTACGACGACGGCTACCACCTCGGCGTGTACAGCTACTGGACGGACTGCGGCGGCGTGGGCACCTCGGCCGTCGTGGTCGCGGCGAATTCGGTGGCCGGCGACTACATCATCCTGGTCAGCGCCCAGGCGGCGACCGATGCCGACATCGCGGCGATCGACCGGGTCCTGGCGAGCTTCGTCGCGGTCTTCTGACCCGAAGACCACCCACGACGAGCGGATGCTCCGGGCACGCGCCCGGGGCATCCGCTTCGCCGTATCCCGCGAAGGTGGGACAGCGCCGCGGCCGAGTGCACCCCTAGACTCGCGCGGTGACCACCGCGAAGGACCCTGCTCCTCTCGCCGTCGACCTCCTCGGGCGCCTCGTCGTCCGCGTCGACGGCGCCGACGTGTCTCTCAGGGGTGAGATCGCCCGCGGCATCGTCGCCCGGCTCGCCCTCGCCGCCGGCGACGCGGTGCCCACGGGAGAGCTCGTCCGCGCGCTCTGGGCGGAGCCGACCGACACCGCCCCGGTCTCGGTGCGTGTGAACGTGTCGAAGCTCCGCGCCGGTGCATTCGGGCCGCGGCTCTCGGGCGGCCGCGGCGGGTACCGGCTCGACGTCGACCCCGAGCAGGTCGACGTGCTGCGCCTGCGGCGAGCGATCGGCGAACTGCGTGCGGCGGTGGCATCCGGTCTTCCCGATCCCGGCCTGCTCGACCGCCTCGACTTCGCCGACGTGCTCTGGGGCGACGAGCCGCTCACCGACCACGCCGAGCTGCCGTTCGCGATCGAACTGCGGGCGGAGCTGGCGCAGGAGCGGCGATTCGCCGGGCAGGAACTCGCGGCGCTGCAACTCGAGCGCGGGGAGTTCCCCGCGGCCCTGGCGGCGATCGCGGTACTGCGGGCGCGTACTCCGCTGGCCGAGGAACCCGTGCGCCTCGAGGCGCTCGCGCTCGCCGGAGCGGGGCGCACGAGCGAAGCGCTCGGGGCCATCGACGGGTTCCGCGAGCTGCTCGCCGACGAGCTCGGCCTCGAGCTGCCGCCGGCACTCGCCGAACTCCGGATGTCGGTGCTGCGCGCCGATCCCGCGCTGATGCCGGGCGGCCGGCAACGCGACCGCGTCGAGCGGCACGGGATTCCGTTGCCGCTGACCCGGCTGGTCGGCCGCATCGACGTGCTCGAGGCGATCGCCGAGGCACGGCGCAATGCGCGTCTCGTGACTCTCGTCGGCCCCGGCGGAGTGGGCAAGACCCGGATGGCCGTCGAGAGCGCCCGCCGTACCGGCCGCGAGTTCGACGACGTGCAGTGGATGGTCGACCTGGCGTCGATCCCGGCGGGTGCGGACGTCGTCGGCCCGGTGGCCCATGCGGTCGGAGCGATGGTCCAGGATCTCGACGGCATCGTGCGCCGCTTGGACGGTCAGCGAGCGCTCATCGTGCTCGACAACGCCGAGCACGTGCTCGACGGGTGCCGGGCGCTCGCCAGGGGCCTGCTCGAGCGATGCGAAGGACTCGCCGTGCTCGTCACCAGCCGCGAGCCGCTCGGGATCGCCGGCGAACGCCTCGTGCCGGTGCCGGTCTTCGCCGGCGCCACCGCCGACGACGCCGTCGAGCTGTTCGCCGAGCGTGCCGCCGATGCACGCCCCGGGTTCATGGTCGACGCCGGCAACCGCGACGCCGTGCGCTCGCTCTGCGCGGCCCTCGACGGCATGCCGCTCGCCTTGGAACTGGCCGCCGCACGACTCGGCGTCATGGACCTCACCCAGCTGGCGGGCTCCGTACTCGACTCCGCCGTGTCGCGACCGACGGGCGACCGGCACGCGAGCCTCGTCGACGCCATCGCCTGGAGCGTGAACCTGCTCGACCCGGCCGAGCACGAACTGCTCGCCCAGCTCGCCCGGTTCGCGGGCACCTTCGACTTCGCGGATGTCGCCGCCGTCTGCGTGGTGCACGGAGACGACCCGGTCGCCGTGGCGGTGCGACTCGCGCAGCAGTCGCTGCTCGCGGTCGTCGAACGCGACGGCCGGTCTCGTCGCTACCGCATGCTGGAGTCCGTGAAGGCGCACGTCAGGTCGAGGCATCCGCTCTCCGAGGTCGAGGCTGACGCCTGGTCGGCGAGGCACGTCGCGTGGTACGCGGATCTCGCCGATCGGCTCGCGTCGGAGCTGCGGGGACACGAACGACGTGCGGTGCGCGACCTGTTCCTCGCGTCGTATCCCGACTTCCGGCTCGCGCTCGACGCGGCAGTGAGCGCCGGCGACCGCGAGGCCGCCCTGCGCATCTCGGGCGGTCAGTCCGAGCACTGGATGCGCGAGGGGCTCCTCGTCGACGGGCGCGCCGACGTCGAACGCGCGCTCGCGGTCGACGGGGACGCCGACCCGGGCGTCGAGGCCAGGGCGCTCTTCGGCGTCGCGCTGCTCGCGTACCAGGGCGGCGCCTTCGAGGCCGCCGTCGCGTATGCGGACCGCGGCCTCGCGGCCGCCGACGCCGCCGGCGACGTGGACACGCGGGCCGCACTGTCGGCGTACATGGCCTACGGCCAGTGCCTTCGCGGCGACGCGGCGGTCGCGCAGGCACTCGTGGCGCAGGCCGAGTCGCTGCCCGACTCGGCGGCTCCGTGGGCACGCTGCACCGTCCTCTTCTGCGTCGGGCAGGCGCACCGCACGCTCGGCAATCCCGCCAAGGCGCTCGAGGCCCTGCATGCCTCGCGCGCGCTCGCGGTGCGCATCGGCTACGCCTGGGTCGCGGGCTCGGCGACGTATCTCATCGGCAAGGTGCTCGTGGACGTGGGTCGTGCGCAGGATGCGATCGACGTGCTCGTCCCGGGCATCATCGCCGTCCTCGAGGACGGCGAGACACTCGGGGCGCTGGCGCTGCTCCACCTGGTGGGGGGCGCGTGCGCGCTCCTCGAACGGCACGCCGACGGTGCCGTGATCCACGCCGCGGTCGACCGCATCGGGGCCCGCTACGACTACAACCCCGTGGTGTCCGAGGGTCCCGACGCCGAGGTCCATCGGCGACGCATCGCCGAGGCGCTGACGCCTCGGGAGCGCGCACGGGCCGCGGCGGTGGGGTCGGGCTTCGACGTCGCGGAACTCCTCGGGTTCGTGCGCACGCTGGCGGTGCAATCCGCGGCCGCGTGATCACACGCGTAACCGGGAGGTAATCGGTGCGTCCATCGGTCGGTCGGCACGGCGGACGGATCGCAGGATCGTGGCATGACTCGATCCCTTCCTCGCCATCGCGGGCGCCTCAAGCGCGCTCCCATCTTCGCCGTCGCCGGAGCCGCCGCCATCGGGCTCGCGGTGCCCGCGGTCATGGCCGCCGCCGCAGTGGCCGCCGAGCCCGAGGGGCCCGACACGACGCCGCCGCTGCTCAACACGAGCATCCTCGCGCCTGCGCCGAGCGGATGGCACCACGGCGACCCGGGCTACCGGGCGCACGCCATCGAGCGCGGCGGCTCGGAGGTGGACAGTATCTCGTACTCGATCGACGGCGGTCCGGTCGTCATCGAGCACGACGACCAGATCGCGATCGACATGTCGGCCGAGGGCGTGCACGAGATCGAGATCTGGACCATCGACACCGCCGGGAACGAGTCGTTCCACCAGCGCCACACGGTGAAGGTCGACACCGTGGCGCCGACGATCACGCTGCCCACGGCCACCGTGTTCACGGTCGGCCAGAATGCGGTGTTCACGTATGTCTGCGACGACGCGATCTCGGGCGTGACGTCCTGCGACGCGGACGTGCCGAACAAGGAGCGGCTCCGAACCGACACCCCCGGCGAGTACGTCGTGCACGTCGCGGCGTCGGATGCGGCCGGCCACGTGACGAACGCCGAGTACCGGTACACCGTGGTCGGGTCCGATGACACGCCTCCCGCCGTGGAGCTGCGCCTCGCCCCCGAACCGGCCTCCGGCTGGTACCGGAGCCACCTGGGCGCCGCGGTCGTCGCGTCCGATGCATCGGGCATCGCCTCCGTGCACTACGTCACCGACGGCGCGGTCTCGTCGAACGGTGACGTCGTCGGCGAGCCCGAGGCGACGTTCGACCTCGACGTCGACGGTGTCACCGAGATCACGTACTGGGCGATCGACATCGCCGGCAACAGCTCGGAGCGCCGCACCTCGACGGTGCGCATCGACACCGTGGTCCCGCGCATCGACATCGCGTCGCCCGCACTGCCCAATCCGCTCGCCGAGAGCGAGTTCGAGGTCGAGCAGGGCGAGGTCGTGCCGCTCGAGTTCGAGTGCGTCGACGCGCACTCCGGCATCGAATCCTGCGGTGCCTCCGACAACCGGCCGGCGACCGCCGCACTGAGCGCGCTGCCGACCGACGAGCTCGGCGAGCAGTCGGTGAATCTCGCGGCGCGCGACAACGCCGGCAACGTCACGACGACGCAGATCGTGTACACCGTGGTCGAGGCGAGCGACGAGACGCCCGGTGGCGCCGACGGCGGCGACCAGGATGGCGCCGGCGCACCAGCCGCACCGGCCGCGCCCGCCTCCTCGGGCGACCGGGCCACCGGCCTCGCCGACACCGGATTCCCGCTGCTTCCCGCGGTGATGCTGGCCGGCGGCCTCGTCGTCGCCGGCGGGATCGTCCTGACGGCACGGTCCGTGGCCCGCGCCCGGCGCTGAACCGGCACCGGCGCTCCCTCGAACGCGGGGGAGCGCCGGTCGACCCGGCACGCCTAGAATCACGCGGTGACCACCGCGAAGGACCCTACTCCTCTCGCCGTCGAACTCCTCGGGCGCCTCGTCGTCCGCGTCGACGGCGCCGATCTGCCCCTCCGGGGTGAGATCGCCCGGGGCATCGTCGGCCGGCTCGCCCTCGCCGCAGGCGACGCGGTGTCGACCGAGGAGCTCGTCCGCTCGCTCTGGGCGGAGCCGACCGACACCGCCTCCGTGTCGGTGCGCGTGAACGTGTCGAAGCTGCGAGCCGGACCGCTCGGGCCCTGGCTCTCGGGCGGGCGCGGCGGATACCGGCTCGACGTCGGCCCCGCGCAGGTCGACGTGCTGCGCCTTCGAGGCGCGATCCGCGAATTGCGCGCCGCCGTGGCATCCGGCCTCCCCGACCCCGGCCTGCTCAACCGACTCGACTTCGCCGACGTGCTCTGGGGCGGCGATCCCGTCACCGACCTCGCCGACCTGCCGTTCGCGGTCGAACTCCGGGCGGAGCTGGCGGAGGAGCGACGATTCGCGGGGCAGGAACTGGCCGCACTGCACCTCGAACGCGGCGACTTCCAGACCGCCCTCGCCGGCATCGCCGTGCTCCGGTCGCGCACCCCGCTGGCCGAGGAGCCCGTACGGCTCGAGGCGCTCGCGCTCGCGGGCGCGGGGCGCACGAGCGAGGCCCTCGGCGCCATCGACGCGTTCCGCGACGTGCTCGCCGATGAGCTCGGCCTCGAGCTTCCGCCGGCACTCGCCGAACTGCGGACGTCGGTGCTGCGGGCCGATCGGTCGGTCATCGCGCCCGCTCGCCGCCGGACCCACGTCGAGCGGCACGGCATCCCGCTGCCGCTGACCCGGCTGGTCGGTCGGCTCGACGTGCTCGAGGCGATCGCCGAGGCGCGCACCGGTGCCCGGCTGGTGACCCTGGTCGGCCCCGGCGGCGTCGGCAAGACGCGACTGGCCATCGAGAGCGCGCGCCGCAGCGGCCGCGAACTCGATGAGGAGCAGTGGATGGTCGACCTCGCCGCGGTGCCCGAGGGTGCGGGAGTCGTCGCGGCCGCAGCCGACGCGGTCGGTGCGACGAGCCACGACGCCGACGCCATCGTGCGGCGGCTCGACGGGCGTCGCGCGCTCGTCGTGCTCGACAACGCCGAGCACGTGCTCGACGAGTGCCGCGCGCTCACGCGCCGTCTGCTCGAGCGGTGCGAGGGGCTGGCGGTGCTCGTCACGAGCCGGGAGCCGCTCTGCATCCCCGGAGAGCGCCTCGTCCCGGTCGCGCCGTTCGGCGGCGCCACCGCCGACGACGCGGTCGAGCTGTTCGCGGAACGCGCCGCCGACGCGCGCCCCGGCTTCGTGCTCGACGACACCAACCTCGACGACGTGCGGTCGCTCTGCGCCGCCCTCGACGGCGTGCCGCTCGCGCTCGAGCTCGCGGCCGCGCGGCTCGGCGTCATGGAGATCGATCGGCTCGTGCACTCCATGCTCGGATCCGCGGCCGCAGCGGCCGAGCCGCGCGGCGGACGGCACTCGAGTCTCAACGCCGCGATCGGCTGGAGCATCGACCTGCTCGACGAGGCCGAGCTCGAGCTGCTCGCACAACTGGCGTGGTTCGCCGGCACCTTCGATCTCGCGGATGTCGCGGCCGTCTGCACCGTCCACGGCGACGACCCCGTCGCCGCGGGCGCCCGCCTGGCCCAGCAGTCGCTCCTCGCCGTCGTCGAGCGCGAGGGTCGGCCCCGCCGCTACCGCGTGCTCGAGTCCGTCAAGGCGTTCGTCAGGGCGAGGCATCCGCTCGGCGCGGCGGATGCCGCGGCCTGGCGTGCACGGCACGCCGCTTGGTACGCCGACCTCGCCGATCGATTCGGGCCCGAGATCCGCGGCCACGAACGCCACGCCGCGCGCGACGAGCTGATCGCCGCGGCGCCCGACCTCCGGCTGGCGCTCGACACCGCCATCGACGCCGGTGACCGGGAGACGGCGCTTCGGATCGCCGGTGGGCAGGCCGAACACTGGATGCGCGAGGGTCGACTCGTCGACGGTCGCGCCGAGGTGGCTCGGGCGCTCGCCGTGCCCGGCGTGGCGGATCCCGCCGTCGAGGCCCGCGCGCTCCTCGGCGTCGCGCTGCTCGCCTTCCAGAGCGGCGGTGTCGAGGCGGCCCTCCCGTACGCCGAACCGGCCCTCGCCGCAGCCCGGGCGGCCGGTGACGTCGATCGACAGGCGGTGCTGCTCGGCTACTCCGCCTACGGACGGAGCTTGCTCGGCGACCAGGAGGCCGCCGAGTCGCTCGTCGCGCAGGCCGAGGCCCTGCTCGGTTCCGTCGCACCATGGGTGCAGTGCTCGGTCCTGCTCTGCGAGGGCCAGGCGCTGCGGAGCCTGGGGCGGCCGGCGCAGGCGCTCGAGGCGCTGCACTCGGCCCGCTCGGTGGCCCTGCGCACGGGATACGAGTGGATCGCGAGCTCGGCCACGTACCTGACCGGCAAGGTGCTCGTCGACGTGCGGCGCGGGAGGGACGCCATCGCGGTGCTCGTGCCGGGCATCGGGGAGGCGCTGGACGAGGGGCATCCGACGAGCGCGCTCGCGCTCTCGCACCTCGTCGGCGGCGCGTGCGCACTCCTCGAGCGACACTACGATGGGGCCGTGATCTTCGCCGCGGTCGACCGGCTCGGCGCCCGCTACGACTACAACCCGGTCATCGCCGAGGGCGCCGACGTCGAGGTGCACCGGCAGCGGGTCGCCGAGGCGCTCACGCCCCGCGAGCGCGCCCAGGCCATGGCCGTCGGATCGAGGCTCGACCTGGCCGGGCTGTACGAGTTCACGAGCACGCTGACGGCACGCGCGGCCGCCTGACGGGTTCCACCGAGGGAACCCGTCTGGCACCGAACCCGTCGGGCGTCGGCGCCGCGCTGCTAGCGGACCAGGCGCACCTCGAGGATCTCCTCGCCGAGGAAGGGCTGCAGCTGCTCGGCGCCGTCGGCGACGAAGCCGTTGCGCTTGTAGAACGCGTGCGCGCGGGGATTGTCCTTGGCGACCCAGAGGTAGCCGGGGCGGTCGCCGCACGCCGCGTCGAAGAGCTTCTGGCCGATGCCGGTGCCGTGGTACGCGTGGAGCAGGTAGATGAAGTAGAGCTCGCGTTCGCGGGGCGGGTTGTCATCGCGAGCGGGCCCCGAGCCGACGAACCCGACGATCTCGCCGTCGACGAGGGCCGCGTACTGGTTGTACTCCTCGCCCCGTGCGGCCATGTGCGTCCAGAGCTCCGCCATGCGTCGCGGTGACAGGTTCTCGAAGGCGGCCGCGCTGATCAGGTGGTCGTAGGTCTCGTGCCAGCAGGTGGCGTGAACCCGACCCAGCGCCTCCACATCCGAGTCGCGGATGGGACGGACGACGACATCGGCAACAACTTCGGTGCTCATGTCACGAGGCTAAGCCAGCACGCGCGAGAGGCGAAATCGAGCGCGACGCACGGCGCCGCCGCGCGGCCATCGCCGGGACCAAACGCTTCCGCATGATGGAAGCGTTCGTTGAGCGCGCCGTCGGCTGTTGCCACTATTCACGGGTCGGCAGCGGCGAACGATCGTCGGGCCGCCGGGCTATCGCCGACGAGCCGACGACCGCGCTCGACGCCACCGTGCAGCGCAAGGTCCTGAACACGCTCGACGAGACGGTCACCACCCTCGGCACCTCGCTGATCCTCATCTCGCACGACCTGGCGGTGGTCGCGAGCATGACCGACACCATCTCCGTGATGCACGCGGGTCGCGTCGTCGAATCCGGGCCGTCCCGGCAGGTGCTCACCGCGCCGCGGCACCTCTACACCCAGGCCCTGCTGCGCAGCGTCCGCAGCCTCACCGACGACGGCGTGGACCTGTGGTCCATCACCCCCGAGCTGCGCCGCGAGATCGACGCCCTCGTGACGGACGGAGCGAACGCATGATCCAGGTCGAGCACGCGTCGAAGGTGTTCCGGTCGCGGCGCGGCGGGCAGGACGTCGCCGCCGTGGTCGACGCCGACCTCACCGCCCGGCCCGGCGAGTTCGTCGCGATCGTCGGCGAGAGCGGGTCCGGCAAGAGCACGCTCGCCCGGATGCTCCTGGGGCTCATCCCCGCGACATCCGGAAGCATCGAGGTCGACGGCGTCGACATCGCGCACATGAACGCCGCCCAGCGCAAGGGCTACCGGCGTACCGTGCAGGCCGTGCTCCAGGACCCGTCCGGCTCGCTGAACCCCCGCAAGACCGTCGGTCGCACCATCGGCGAGATCGTCACGCTGCACGGCATCGCCAGGGGGCGCGACGAGGTCTACGCCAAGGTCATCGAGGCGCTTGAGCTGGTCGGACTGACGCCCGCGGAATCCTTCGTCCACCGGTTCCCGCAGGAGCTCAGCGGCGGCCAACGCCAGCGAGTGCTGATCGCCAGGGCGATCGTCCTGGGGCCGCGGTCTGGTACGTCATGCGGCATGCCCAACGGCACATGGATCGCGGGGCATCCATGGTCACCATCTCGTCGGCGGCCGCGGAAGGACGCGGGCCGGGGCTGCCCTACTCCTTCGGCAAGGCCGCGCTCGAGAAGCTCACGTCAGGGGCGGCGGGAAGCCTCGCAGCACGGGGCATCCGCGTGAACCGCGTACGGGTCGGCATGATCTGGGGCGCGTTCGCCGCGCGCGGCATGTCGGAGGAGCAGCGCAGCCTGCGTGCGAACAACGTGCTGCTGCAGACCGAAGGCAACAACTGGGACATCGCGCGTGCGGCGTTCTTCCTCCTCACCGACCAGGCGCGGTGGATCACCGGGCAGACGATCACGGTCGATGGAGGCGGCTTCCGCATGACCGGCAACAGCGGTGCGGCCGGCTCGAGCCTCGCCGCGACGCGCCGTGTCTCGGGGATAACCCCGGGTCGGCGTTCAGGGGCACCGCTGCCCGCCCCCGGTGGTACCCCGGTGCTGCCGTATACGCCCCCGGCCATACGTTCGTGCACATGTCTGAGAACCTCACCAAGTTCGGCGCGCTCGCGGGCGCCACTGCCGTCGCCGCGATGCTCGCGGGCTGCGTCTCCACCGGCTCCGCCGACCGCCCCGTCGGCTTCGACGGCGTGCAGTCCGCCACCATCCAGCTCGAAGCCGTCGGCACGTTCGTCTCGCCGGAGGAGGGCGGCTACGAGGCCGCCGGCCGCGGCTCCGGCTTCCTCATCACCTCCGACGGGCTCGCCGTCACGAACAACCACGTCGTGACGGGCGCGGGCACCCTCAAGGTGTGGCGTGGCGGCGACACCACGAACGAGCTCAGCGCCAAGGTGCTCGGCTCTTCGGAGTGCCTCGACCTCGCCGTCGTGCAGCTCGAGAAGGGCAGCTATCCCTTCATGGACTGGCGCAGGGGCGAGATCGAGACCGCGCTCGACGTGTATGCCGCCGGCTTCCCGCTCGGCGACCCGACGTTCACCGAGACCAAGGGCATCGTCTCCAAGGCGAGCACGAGCGGCGAGACGCCGTGGGCCTCGATCGACGGTGTCATCGAGCACGATGCGCGCATCCGCGGCGGCAACTCGGGTGGCCCGCTGGTCGACCCGCAGGGTGCGCTCGTGGGCGTCAACTACGCCGGCAACGACGAGCTCGACTACAACTACGCGATCCACCGCGACGCCGTGCTCGACGTCATCGGCGACCTCGTCGACGGCGAGGACGTGCTGAGCCTCGGCATCAACGGCGAGGCGCTTGTCGGCGAAGACGGCGTCGGACTCGGCATCTGGGTGAACTCGGTGAAGTCGGGCTCGTCCGCCGACGCGGCGGGCGTCGAGCCCGGCGACCTGCTCACCCGCATGGAGGGCGTGAGCCTCGCCACCGAGGGCACCATGAAGGAGTACTGCGACGTGCTGCGCACGCATGGGCAGGACGCGACCCTCGCGGTCGAGCTCTACCGCCCGGCCGAGGACGCGTACTACCGCGGCCAGTTCAACGGTGACGCGCTCACGGCCGTGCCGGTCGTCGGCGGCGGCACCGACGAGCCTGCTTCCGGCGAATACGTGAGCGTCACCGACGACTCCGGCTCGATCACCCTCGAGGTGCCGGCGTCGTGGGCCCAGGTCGACGGCTCCGCGGTCACCGACGAGAACGGCATCACCTGGCAACAGGTCTCGGCGGCACCCGACCTCGCCGGGTACCAGGGCACGTGGGGCACGCCGGGCGTCACGGTCTACGCGTCGCAGGCCGCGGCCTGGATGGCTCCGGATGCCGCGGCCGACCTCATCACGGGCGACCTCGCCGCACAGGGCTGCGTCTCGACCGGCCGCGAGCCGTTCGACGACGGACTCCACGCCGGCGTCTGGGAGATCTTCACCGGATGCGGCGGCAGCGCGACCTACGTCGTCGTCGGCGCCCAGGACTACACGGGCAGCTACTCCGTCATCGTCGCGGCGCAGGCCATCGGCGACGCCGACCTCGACGCCGTCGACCAAGCCCTGGGCACGTTCTACGCGGCGTACTGATCACCTCCGCACGCCTGCCACGGCACGCAGCGCGAAGCCCCGCCGTCGACCATCCGGTCGGCGGCGGGGCTTCGTCGTGTCGAGTGCCGGAAGCTGCGGGCGTCAGCCCTGCGCGCGCCGGTTGGTGCGGGCGCCGCGCGACGGCGAGACGAGGCTGCCCACGCGGAGCGGCTGCTTCGCGGTGGAGCGGCCGGATGCCCCGCCCTTCGACGAGCTCAGGGACCGGCCCGCGCCGGTCGACTGTGCACCACGGCTGTGGCCCGCACCCTGCTTGGGCGCGTGCGCCTTCGCCTCGGCCGGACGACCCGAGCGGTCACGACGCGGCGTCGCGGGCGCGACGTCCGCCTGGCCGGCGCGGCCGCCGCGCGCGGCGCGCTTGCGCTGCGCGTTGGCGCCCTGCGATCGGCCGCCGCCCTGCTGCTGCACCGCGGCCTTCGGCAGCGGCTTCACGAACGGGGCGACCTCGCCCACGAGCGTGGCGACCGCGGGGGAGGTGGGGGTCACCCGCTGCGGCGTGACCGTGATCGCCGCCTTGCGGAGCAGTGTCTTGAGGTCCTGCTTCTGGGCGGGCAGGCAGATCGTGACCACGTCGCCCTCGCTGCCGGCGCGGGCCGTGCGACCCGAGCGGTGCAGGTACGCCTTGTGCTCCATGGGCGGGTCGACGTGGATCACGAGCTCGACGTGGTCGACGTGCACGCCGCGCGCCGCGACATCCGTGGCCACCAGCACCTTCACCGAGCCGTCGCCGAACGCGGCGAGGTTGCGGTCGCGCTGCGGCTGCGACAGGTTGCCGTGCAGGTCGACCGCGGGGATGCCCTGCTCGGTGAGCTTCTTCGCGAGCTTCTTCGCGTGGTGCTTGGTGCGCATGAAGAGGATGCGGCGGCCCGTGCCAGACGCGAGCGTCTTCACCAGCTCGTTCTTCTGGTCGACGTCGTCGATCTCGAAGACGTGGTGCGTCATCGCGGCGACCGGGGAGTTCGCCTCGTCGACGGAGTGGAGCACCTCGTTCTGGAGGTACCGCTTCACGAGCTTGTCCACGCCGTTGTCGAGCGTGGCCGAGAACAGCAGGCGCTGTCCGCCGCGCGGGGTCTTGTCGAGGATGCGCGTGACCACCGGGAGGAAGCCGAGGTCGGCCATGTGGTCGGCCTCGTCGAGCACGGTGATCTCGATGGCGTCGAGCGAGAGGAAGCCCT
Source organism: Agromyces sp. NSFZ (assembly GCF_056156205.1). Classification (NCBI taxonomy): domain Bacteria; kingdom Bacillati; phylum Actinomycetota; class Actinomycetes; order Micrococcales; family Microbacteriaceae; genus Agromyces; species Agromyces sp. NSFZ. Next base: position 3,373,704 of record NZ_CM149585.1, on the reverse strand, counting down.
GCTTCATGAGGTCCTCGAGACGGCCCGGGGTGGCGACGACGATGTCGACGCCTGCGCGGAGGGCGGCGACCTGGCGGGTCTGGTTGATGCCGCCGAAGATCGTGGTGACCTTCAGGTCGTACGCGGCCGCGAGCGGCTCGAACGTCTGCGTGATCTGCGTGGCGAGCTCGCGCGTCGGAGCGAGTACGAGGCCGAGCGGACGGCCGGGGCGACGTCGGCCGCCGGCGAGCGAGGTGCCGAGGCGCGCCACCATGGGCAGCGCGAACGCGATGGTCTTGCCCGAGCCGGTCTTGCCGCGGCCGAGCACGTCGCGTCCGGCGAGCGTGTCGGGCAGCGTGTCCACCTGGATCGGGAATGCGGTGGCCTTGCCGTCGGCCGCGAGGGCGGCGACGAGGGGAGCGGGCACGCCGAGCGCGCCGAAGGTGATGTCGGTCATGTTGCCTTTCGGGGGCAGAGCACATCGTCGCGGGTCGAGTGGGCCGCGCCCTTCGGCTGGCGCAGGGAGCGGCGGATCGGACCCGACGATGGGAGATTGGCGAAGACGCCGGTCGGCGCATCCGTTCGCCGTATGAGAGTCATCGGGCGCCCTCGTGAGAGGCCCTGCCCGGAAGCGTTTCTACGACGCAGGCGACGGTTCGATCGCGCCCTTCGACAGGCTCAGGGACCGACGCCGGTGTCCACTGTAGCGGATGCCCCTGAGGGAATGCCGTCAGCGCGGCATCCGCTCACCGACCGGGATGTCGTCGGCCAGGGTGTTGCCAGGCTGCGCGAGCGGGCACGACCACGACGGGTCGTAGGCGCACGAGGGGTTGTAGGCGAAGTTGAAGTCGATGACGAGCGAGTCGACCGGGCCGCCCGGGCCGAGGTCGGCGCCCTTCACGGTGTCGAGCAGGTAACGCCCACCGCCGTAGGTTCCGCCTGGTCGGCCGGCGAGGCCATCCTTCACGGGCAGGAAGAGCCCGCCGCCGTATCCGGCGAGCCGCCACACGTCGAGCGTGCCGAGCGCCGGCACGCGCACCGTGCCCACGAGCGCGAACGGTATCACGCCGTCGGACGCGCTGTCGACCGCGATGCGCACCGGCTCCTCCGCTCGGCGCACCTCGAGCTCGAATCGCCAGTCGGGGTCGTAGCGCGCGACCGTGAGTCCGGTGAATCGGGCCCGATCGTCGGGAAGGAGCGGCGACTGCGGATGTCCCGCGAACAGCTCGTCGCGCCCCGAGACCCAGAGTTCGTGGCCGGCGGCCGGGTCCTTCGCGCTGAGCTGCCGGACGCCCGCGTACAGGCCGAACACCCGCCGGCGCCAGTCGGCGAGCTGCAGGGAGCCGATCGAGTCGGTCACGCGGCGTCCGCCGCGCTCGCCGTGGCCGCGGCATCCGCGGTGCCGGGCGGGTCGTACGACCAGCCCGGAGCCAGCTGCCGGAGGCGCATGCCCCGCCACTGCCAGAACGCCCAGGTCGGATACCACGCGACGAGGTCGAGCGGACCCGCGTGCGCGATCAGCTGGTCGCGGTAGAGCGTGCGTCCGTCTGGGAGCTCGGAGACCGCCATGCGGTGGTCCCAGCGGTCGAAGATCGCGAGCGGTCCGGTGAGCGCGCCGCCCGCGTCGCGGAGCATGCGCACGCCCGTGGGCAGGCCGCCGGGATAGCTCACGTCGACGAGCTCCTCGCCCGCCGGCCAGCGGCGGAATGCGAGTGCGCGAACGCGGTGCGGTCCCTCGGACCAGACGGTCGGCAGGCCCTCCTCCTCGAGCGACGAGAAGTCGAGCCACGGGGCGACGACCTCCCGCAGCACGGCCGGACTCCGGAGCGCCCGCCACGCGGCATCCGGCGTGCAATCGAGCGTGAGTTTCAGCAGCACCCGCATGTGCCGAGGGTAGGACGAGCGGATGCCGGTGCCAAGCGCGTCCGGCGGATTCACGGGCTGCGGGACCGCGCTGGCATGCCGCGCGGAAACCCAGCCGCGGCCCACGGGCACGGCCTAGACTCCCGCTCATGGCCGACGGACTCTGGTGGTTGCCCTCCCTCCTCGTCTTCGGTGGGGCGGTCGTCGCGCTCGTCGCGGGCGCCGTGGGGCTCCGCCGCGTCGGCGCTCGTCGCGAGCGGGCCGCGCTCGACGCCGGGCGCGGGCTCGAGGTTCGGGCGAAGGGCCTCATCGTGCAGGCCGACACCGCCGTGCGCGAGGCCGATCGCGAGGTGGCGTTCGCCGAGGCGCAGTTCGGTGCCGCCGTCGCGCGCGAGGTTCGCGACGCACTCGAGACGGCGCGCGGCCGCCTGCGCGAGGCGTTCCTCCTGCAGCAGCGACTCGACGACGCCGAGCCCAACACGGCGGCGGAGCGTCAGCGCTGGTCGACGCGGATCGTCGAGCTGTGCGAGTCCGTGCTCGGTGAGATCGCCCGGGCGGATGCCGCCCTCGGCGCACGTCGCAGGGCGGAGCGCGGCGCGAGCGAGGGCGTGCCCGCGCTCCGCGAGGATGCCGCACGACTCGGTCGACGGCGCGACGAGGCGGTCGCCGCGCTCGGCCGGCTCGCCACGAGGTTCGCACCCGGCGCGCTCGCCGGCGCGCACGGGGCGGCGGCGCGCGTGGACTCGGCGCTCGCCGGGGCGGCGGCAGCACTCGACGAGGCCGAACGGCGGATCTCGCATTCGGACCCGGCCGCCGACCGGGTCGCCGTCGCGGCCGACGGCATCGCGCGCGCCGAGCGCGACCTCGCGGACATCGAGGGCGTCGAACTGGTGCTCGCAACGGCGCAGGCCGACGCCGCCGAATCGGCGGCCGCGCTCGACGCCGACCTCGCAGCGGCCCGTGAGGAGCGCGACCGCCAGGAGGATGCCGGAGCGCAGTCCGCGCTCGGCACCGCGATCGGCGACGCCTCTGCCGTGCTGGCCACGCGCGCGGAGCTCGCCGGCGACCCCTTCGCCGACCGCGACCGGCTGCGCGCGGCGCGTGACCGGCTCGAGGTGGCGCGAGCGGCGGCGCGGAACGCCCAGGGCCGGCTCGACGGCGCACGCGGCGCGCTCGGCGGCGCGATCGCCATCGCCGAGAGCCAGCTGCGCGTGGCGCACGCGGCCATCGAGCGGGGCGGCGGCCGCATCGGCGCCGACGCGCGTACGCGGCTCGCCGAGGCCGAGCGCCAGCTCGTCATCGCCCGCCAGGAGGCCGACCCCGTCATGGCGCTCGACGCCGCACGTCGCGCCGCGTCGCGCGCGAGCGACGCCGAGGCGCTCGCGAGGTACGACGCCATGGGCGACGGGCGGTAGGGCGGGTGGCGCGACGGGTGGCGCTTCCCGTCGGCGTCGATCGCCGCAGCGTCGCGGTTCGTCACGAACGGATGCCCCGGCTGCGTGCTCGGCGACGGCGGGGCTAGCCTGTCGCGGTGAGCGATTCGAGCGATACGACGACGCCCCTCGATCAGGCGAAGTACCAGGTCCGGTTCGACTGGGGCGCCGCGGGTGCCGGGCGGATCGTGCCGGGCGCGCACGTGGTCGTGCTCGTCGATGCACTGCTGTTCACGACCGAGGCGGTCGTGACCGCCGAGCAGGGCGGTGAGACGCGACTGGACGGCCCGGACGCCGCCGGGGCATCCGCCGCCGTCGATGCCGCGCACGCCGCCGCGGACCGCCGCCCGCTCGTGCTCGCCGCCTCGCTCCGCAACCGCGCCGCGGTCGCGGAGCGGATCCTCTCCCTGCAGGAGGAGCGCGGTGAGCGCATGCTCGTCGCGATCGTCGCGGTGGGCGAGGCGGACCGCCTCGCCATCGAGGACCAGCTCACCGCCGGCGCGGTCGTGGACGCGCTCGTCGCCCTCGGCGTCGACCACACCTCGCCCGAGGCGGCCGTGGCATCGGCGGCGTTCGAGGGGTTGCGCCGGGCGTTCGTGCACCTGATCGGCGCGTCGGGTTCGGGCGTCGAGCTCACGGCGGCCGGCCGCAAGTCGGAGGTGCGCCTCGCGACGCAGCTCGACATCACCCGGGTCGTGCCGGAGTTGCACGGCGACGTCTTCCGCGCCTAGCCTGCGCCGCGCCTCACACCACGCCGCTCAGGCGGCCGGCTCGACCACCTGCCGGGCGCGCGCCCGGTGCGCCCGCACCTTCGCCCGGTTGCCGCAGCGCTGCATCGAGCACCACCGGCGCGTCGCGGCCCGCGAGGTGTCGAGGTAGACGATCTCGCAGTCGTTCCCGCTGCACTCGCGGATGCGCCCGGCATTCGCGGGGTCGAAGAGGTCGACGGCGTCGCGCGCGATCGTCGAGAGCGCCTGGGCAACCGTCTGCACCGAGCGGCCGGCCTGGCGCGAGCCGCCGGCGAGCACCGGCGGGATGTCGGGGGTCGCCGCGTAGAGGTTCACGAGGTCGATGTCGCTCGTGCGCAGCGGCTCGCCGTGCGCGGCCGCCGTCGCCATGCGGCCGATGGCATCGCGCAGGGAGATGGCGTCGAACAGGTCGCGCGAGCGCGCGGTGCCGATGACGACCGGGAAGCGGTCGTGCAGCCACGCGGTCAGGTCGTCGGGCGCGTGCAACCGGTCCCACGCGGGGTTCCCGCCGATCGCGCCCGTGTACGCGAAGTCGAGTGCGAACGAGCCCGAGTCGAACCACCACCGCACGCCCTCGGTGGACGTGAACCACTGTCCGACGGGGATGGACACGGTGGAGACGGGCATGCAACCATCCTAGCCGGTTACGGATGCCCCGCACGCGCGTCCCGACCGGTGCATGCGCCCCGTGGCATGCGACGATCCGGCGGTATCGATCGCTCAGCCCGAGGCCGCGCTCGCGGCTCGGCGTCGCACCGCCGAGGTGATCTCGCGGTGGCGCCAGACGATGAGGTTGGCCCGATCGAACCCGCGTCGGCATACGCCGCAACTCAGGGGACGACTCGGTTCACGGTAGCGGAAATGCTCGTGCCCCGCCGGACACCGACCGACCCACGGCGCGAGCTCGTGCGCGACCTCGCCGTCGTGCGTCCGCTCGCCGACGTATCCGAGGTCGGCGGCGATCGTGGCCCACTTCGGACCGTGCCCGGCGCGCGGACCCGCGATGGCGTGCGCGACCTCGTGCAGGAGGATCTGGTGGATCTCGTCGTCGTCGTAGCGCGCGGCCAGGTAGCGCGAGACCGAGATGCGCTTGGCGGTGTAGTTGCAGAGTCCGGCGCGCTTCTTGGCGTTGTCGAAGCCGAAGCTCCAGACCTCCGCATCGAGATGCAGCACGATGAGGGCATCGGCCCATCGTCGAACCCGCTGCAGATCCGCCATGGGATGAGAATAGACCCGGCCACTGTCGTGCAGGGCCGGAATGACCCCCGAAGGGGGGCCGGGTGCCGTTCGCGCGCCGCAGCCCGCCGTTCGACGCCGTGGGCGGCGGGGCGCCGCCCCTCAGCGCGCGGCGAGCGGCACGCGGTAGAGCCGATCGTCGTCGCGGCCCGGGGATCCACGACCGTCGGTGTTGCTCGAGATGAACCACAGGTCGCCATCGGGGCCGGCGACCACATCGCGGAGCCGGCCGAGCTCGCCCGGGAACCAGGCCGTCGCCGAGAGCTCCCCGCCCGCGGTCGCCGGGGCGACCGACCAGAGGCGCTCGCCCCGCAGCGCCGCGAGGAACAGCGTGTCGCCCACGATCGCGAGGCCGCTCGGACTCGCCTCGTCGGTCGGCCATTGCACCACCGGATCGACGAACCGGGCATCGCCCGCCCGGCCCTCGACGACCGGCCATCCGTAGTTCGCCCCGCGCTCGATGCGGTTGAGCTCGTCCCACGCGTTCTGCCCGAACTCGGCGGCCCACATGCCGCCGGATGCATCCCACGCGATGCCCTGCGGATTCCGGTGCCCGAACGACCACGTGCGGTTGCCGAACGGATTGCCGGGCGCGGCCTGCCCCTCGGGGGTCATCCGCAGGATCTTGCCCGACAGTGAGGCCACGTCCTGCGCCGCGTCCCGGTTGCCGGCGTCGCCCGACGTCGCGTAGAGGAACCCGTCCGGCCCGAATGCGATCCGCCCGCCGTTGTGGTTGCCGGCCTTCGGGATGCCCGTGAGCACGTCCTCGGGCGAGCCGAGGCCGAGCGAGCCGGGAGCGCCCGTGAGCGGCATCCGCACGATGCGGTTGTCGGATGCCGCGGTGAAGTACGCGTAGACGCACGCCGGGTCCTGCCCGTGGCCCGGGCGGAACGCGAGTCCCAGGAGCCCGCCCTCGCCGGCCGGCACGACGCCGGCCACCGTCGCGGCGACGCGGAGCGAGCCGTCGTCGAGCACCTCGACGATGTCGGCGGTGTCGCGCTCGCTCACGAGCACCCCGCCCGTCGGCAGCCGGAGGATCGACCATGGCGCGTCGAGGCCCGCCGCGAGCGGCTCGGGCGCACCCGACGGCATCAGGACGGGCGGCGCGGCCGGCGTTGCGGCGGTCGACGGCAGAGCGGTCGACGGCACCGGCAGGGGGGTCGGCGTGGGCGCGGGTGCCGGGGTGCACGCGGCGAGCCCGCCGACCAACGCGAGCGCGACGGTGATCGTCGCCGAGGATGCCGCCCGCCGACGGGTCGCGCGACGTGGCGACCTCCCCGTGCTCGTGGTCTGCGGCATCCGGCCTCCCCGTCCTCAGTGTGCGCCGGGCGGCGGCAGAATGGGAACATGCGGCCTGCGATCGACCTCAACAGCGACCTCGGCGAGTCGTTCGGCGCATGGCGCGTCGGCGACGACGAGGCCATGTTCGGGGTCGTTACCAGCGCGAACATCGCGTGCGGCTACCACGCCGGCGACCCGCTCACCATGTCGTCCAGCGTGCGCCTCGCGATCCGGCACGGCGTCGTGCTCGGTGCGCACCCGGGCTACCGCGACCGGGTCGGCTTCGGCCGCCGCGCGCTCGACACGAGCCCGGCCGAGATCGCCGCGGAGTTCCTCGCGCAACTCGGCGCGCTCGACGCCATCGCCCGCGGTGCCGGCATCCGGGTCCGCTACGTCAAGGCGCACGGCGCGCTGTACCACCGGCTCGCCACCGACGAGCAGGCGGCGCACGCGTTCGCCGAGACCCTCGCCCGCTACGACGAGTCGCTGCCGATCCTCGGGCCGCCGTTCAGCGCACTGGAGCGCGCCGCGGATGCCACGGGCCTCCGCTACGCCCGCGAGGCGTTCGTCGACCGCGGCTACGTCGCCGACGGCTCGCTCGTGCCGCGCGGCGAGCTCGGCGCGGTCGTCGACGATCCGGCCGCGGCCGCCGACCGAGCGCTCGAGCTCGCCGAGACCGGCGGCATCACCGCCGACGACGGCAGCCGGCTCGAGCTCTCGCCCGACTCGCTCTGCATGCACGGCGACACCCCCGGCGCCGTCGAGCTCGCCAGGGCCGTGCGGGCCGCCCTCGAGACCGCCGGCGTCGAGATCCGGTCGTTCGCATGAGCCGCCGCCTGCTCCCGAGCGGTGAGTCGGCCCTCCTCGTCGAGTGCGACAGCCTCGAGGAAGTGCTCGCGCTCCACGACGCGCTCGAGGCCGCCCTTCGACAGGCTCGCGGACCGGAGGGCATCGTCGAGCTCGTGCCGGCGGCGCGGACCATCCTCGTGGCGATCGACCCCGGCGTGATCGCGCTCGAATCCGCGGCGACCTGGGTGCGACGCGTGCCGGCAGAGGCGGGCTCGCGCGCCGCCGGCGCCGCCGCCCGGCCCGTCACCATCCCCGTCGCATACGACGGCGAGGACCTCGCCACGACGGCGGCGCTCCTCGCCGTCTCGACCGAGGCGCTCGTCGCCCGCCACGTCGCCGCGGAATGGCGCGTGGCGTTCGTCGGCTTCGCGCCCGGATTCGGCTATCTCGTGAGCGACGACTGGCCCTTCGAGGTGCCGAGGCTCGGTGCCCCGCGCACGCGCGTGCCGCAGGGAGCCGTCGCACTGGCCGGGGCGTTCGCCGGCGTGTACCCGAGGCAGAGTCCCGGCGGCTGGCGCCTCATCGGCCGGACCTCCGTCGACCTCTGGAATCCCGAGGCCGACCCGCCCTCGCTCCTCGTGCCCGGTCGCCGGGTGCGCTTCGAGGCGATCGGCGTGGGATGACCCGCCTCCACGTCGAGCAGCCGGGGCCGCTGGCCGTCGTCGAGGACCTCGGGCGACCGGGTTTCGCGCGGCTCGGCGTCGCGGCATCCGGAGCCCTCGACCGTGGCGCCCTCGCCCTCGCGAACCGCCTCGTCGGCAATCCCGACGGCGCGGCGGCCCTCGAACTGCTCGTGGGCGGGTTCCGCGCGCGATTCGAGGGCGAGGCATGGTTCGCCGTGACCGGAGCGTGGGGGAGCCTCCGGCTCGATGGCCGGGCGATCGCACCGTACACCGCGGCCCGCGCGGCCGACGGGTCGGTGCTCGAAGTCGGCGTGGCCGAGCGCGGCATCCGGTACGTGCTCGCGGTGCGCGGCGGGCTCGACGTTCCGGCCGTGCTCGGCTCGCGCTCGCGCGACACGCTCGCGGGCATCGGACCCGATCCCGTGCAGGCCGGCGACGTGCTCGACCTCGGCGCGGCGCCCGTGGCATCCGTGCCCGTCGTCCAGCAGGTCGTCGCCTTCCCGCCGCCGGCGGGCACCGTGACGCTCGCGCTCCGGCCGGGTCCGAGGGCCGACTGGTTCACGGATGCCGCGCGGCAGGCGCTCTTCGACACCGAATGGCGGCTCTCGGAGCAGGCCGACCGCATCGGCGCGAGGCTCGTGGGCCCGGCGCTCGAACGGTCCACCGACGGGGAGCTCGAGAGCGAGGCGACGGTGCCCGGGTCGATCCAGGTCGCGAGCGGCGGCCAGCCGACCATCCTCCTCGCCGACCGGCCCGTGACCGGCGGGTACCCCGTGGTCGCCGTCGTGGCGCGCGGGTCGCTCGACGCCGTCGCGCAGCTCCGGCCGGGGCAGGGCGTGCGGTTCCGGCACGCGTGAGCCGTCCCGACCTCGTCGGGGAGTCGGGCGGGAGCGGGGCGGGGCGGATGCCTCAGGCGTCGGGCTTCGAGAGGAAGACCGAACGGGCCGGCGGCGGGGAGGGCACGGCCGTGGCATCCGTCACCACCGGCGCGCCCGCGATGAACCGCCGGAGCTCGTCGCCCTCGACGAGCTTCGCCGGGGCGGGGTCGCTCGCGAGGCGCCGCGGCAGCTCGGCGAACGGCAGCTCGTCGTTCGACGCGTACATGACCACGTTGCCGAACCGCCGACCCTTCAGCATCGACGTGTCGGCCGCGATCGCCACATGCGCGAAGACGTGGCCGAGGGTCGCCGCCTGCGGGCGCGCGAAGGCGAGGCCCGCGCCGTCGGCGACGTTCACGGCGACGATGCCGCCCGGCGCGAGTCGCGGGGCGATGAGCTCGTAGAACTCGATGCTCGTCACGTGCGCAGGGGTGCGCGCGCCCGAGAAGATGTCGACCACGACGACGTCGACCGCACCGTCGAGGCCGTGCGGCAGCTTCTGCAGCACCTCGCGCGCGTCGCCGTGCCGGACGCGCACCTGGGCACCGCGGGGGAGCGGCAGGTGCTCGCGCACGAGGTCGACGAGGTCGGACTCGAGCTCGACCACCTGCTGCCGCGAGCCCGGCCGCGTGGCGGCGACGTAGCGGGGAAGGGTGAGCGCGCCGCCGCCGAGGTGCACGGCCGTGATCGGCTCTCCCGGTGGGCGCACGAGGTCGATCGCGTGGCCGATGCGCCGCACGTACTCGAAGCCGAGCCAGTCGGGCCGGTCGAGCTCCACGTGCGACTGCGGCGTGCCGTCGACGTAGAGGGTCCACGATCCGGGCGACTGCCGCGACTCCTCGAGCCGGGCGAGGTGGCCGCTCACGGCGAGGCGGCGTTCGAGCGAGGGGTCGGATGACGCGGCGGGCACGCATGCCACGCTACCCGGCGCCTCGCCTCACGCCTCACGCGTCACGCGTCACGCCTCACCCGCGAGGCGGGGCGAGCGTTCGGGTCAGCACGCGTTCCAGAGCGCGGCGTCCAGGCGGTGCCCGGTGAGCACGGTCGCGGGGAACGGGCCGGCGGTGCCGAGCCGCTCCTCGAGTCCGTCGGGCAGGCCGGACGGTGCGGCCACGAGGATCGCGTTGCCCTCCTCGGCTCCCGACAGCACGCCCGTGTCTCCCGCCACGAGGAGGTCGGCGGCCGGGTCAGCGCGGGCGAGGGCGCGGGTCTGCGCCCGCATGCGGCGCAGGCCCGCGGCGTCGGCCACGTTCACGACCACGAGTCCGCCGGGAGCGAGGAGGCCGAGGCATCCGGCCATGAACGACACCTCATCGACGAACTCGGGTGCGTCGAGCCGCGAGTAGAGGTCGACGACCACGACGTCGAGCGGTGGAGGCGACGACCTCGTGGCGAGCATCACGAGCGCATCGCGCGCGTCCGCGATGAGCACCTCGATGCCGGATGCCTCGGGCAGGGGCAGGCGCGCGAGCACCGTGTCGATGAGCTCGGCGTCGTGGTCGACGACCACCTGCGTCGAGCCGGGACGGGTTGCCGCGACGTAACGGGGGAGCGTGAGCGCGCCGCCGCCGAGGTGCACCGCCGTGATCGGCTCGCCGGCGGGGCGCATGGCGTCGAGCACGTGGCCGATGCGCCGCACGTACTCGAAGAACAGCCGCCGGGGTTCGGTGGGGTCGACGTGGGATTGCGCCGTCCCGTCGACGAGGAGCGTGAGGCCGGACGACGAGAACACCTCGGGCTCGAACTCGATGTGCGGCTGGGTCATTCGTGCATCGTGCCACGTTCGCCGTGCCGTGACGGAATCCGTGGTGGCCGGACGGCGAGCAATCGCTACTCAGGTGCTCCCACGCGGCATCCGGCCATGATCCGATGGGACGCACGAGGAGGACGAATGCCCGAGATCTACGACCAGGTGGGCGGACCCGACGGCATGCGCGCGGCGGTCACCGTCTTCTACGACCGGGTCGTCGCCGACGAGCAGCTCTCGCCGTGGTTCGAGGGCGTGGACCTCGAGCGGCAGAAGGCGCACCAGCGCGCGTTCCTGGCGGCGGCGTTCGGCGGGCCGCAGCTGTTCTCGGGGCGGAGCCTGCGGGACGCGCACGCCGGCATGGAGATCACGGATGCCGCGTTCGACCGCATCGTGTCCACGCTGCTCACGAGCCTCGCCGACCTCGGCGTCGAGAACGTCGCGGTCGCGGCGTCGGCGAGCGGCTGGAGCAGGCACGAGGGGACATCGTCACGATCCGCTGAACGGGGGCCGTCAGACGCGCAGCTCGTGGCGCCCGCGGATGCCGAGCTTGGCGTACGTGGACTGCAGGTGGTTGTTCACCGTGCGCGGCGAGAGGAACAGCCGCGTCGCGATCTCGTTGGAGCTGAGACCCTGGGCCGCGAGCGACGCGATCTCGCGCTCCCGCGGGGTCAGCGGCTCGGCGCCCTCCGCGAACAGGAGGAGCGGTGTGCGCGCCCCCTCGCACGCCGCCGCGAGCGACGCCGAGTGCTGCAGGTCCGCGGTGGCCTCGCGTCCACGACCCGCGGCTCGTGCCGCCTGCCCGACAGGGGCGGCACTCGCGGTGAGCATCGTGCCCGGGCTTCCCGACTCCGTCCGCGTCGAGTGGAACGGATGACCCGAGCTGCAGCACACCGGGCGACGCCCCCGCCGACCATTCGGCGGGGGCGTTCCCCGTCGGTGGACGTCGCGCACGAGGCATCCGCTCGACGCCGAACCGCGCGTCAGCGCGGGTTTCGGGGTCGCGCCGCCCCGGGTTATACCCGAGATTCGCGAAGAGGTCAAGATTCGACTGGACACAGCGCGTCGCGCGGCATATAGTTAACCTTTGCGCTCCCAGACCCACCATGCCTTCATATTGCGGTCGGCTTTGCGTGCCGGGGGAACTTCCCTCGAGCACTTGCATACGTCTGAGGGGTACCACTCTCCGCTACCGACAGTGAACCGGCCCGACGGGGCCGATGGAGGTTATTCACTTGGCTGCTGCGCGTAACGCGACCACGCCCACCCCCAAGAACGGACGCGGTGCAAGCCGCCTCTCGTTCGCAAAGGTCACCGACACCCTCACCGTACCCGATCTGCTGGCCCTCCAGACGGAGAGCTTCGATTGGCTGGTCGGCAACGACGCGTGGAAGGCGCGCGTCGAGGCTGCCGTGGAGGCCGGCCGGCAGGACCTGCCCGAGAGCACCGGCCTCGAGGAGATCTTCGAGGAGATCTCGCCCATCGAGGACCTCGGCGAGACCATGCAGCTCTCGTTCACCAACCCCGAGCTCGAGCCGCCGAAGTACACGATCGACGAGTGCAAGGAGAAGGGCAAGACCTACTCCGCTCCGCTGTACGTCAACGCGGAGTTCATGAACCACCTCACGGGTGAGATCAAGACCCAGACGGTCTTCATGGGCGACTTCCCCCTGATGACCCCGAAGGGCACCTTCGTCATCAACGGCACCGAGCGCGTCGTCGTGTCGCAGCTCGTCCGTTCGCCCGGCGTCTACTTCGAGCGCACCCCCGAGAAGACGAGTGACAAGGACATCTACTCGGCGCGCGTCATCCCGAGCCGCGGTGCCTGGCTCGAGTTCGAGATCGACAAGCGCGACCAGGTCGGCGTGCGCATCGACCGCAAGCGCAAGCAGTCGGTGACCGTCTTCCTCAAGGCGCTCGGCCTCACGAGCGAGGAGATCCTCGAGGAGTTCGCCGGCTACGAGTCGATCGCGCTCACCCTCGAGAAGGACAACATCCTCACCAAGGAGGAGGCGCTCAAGGACATCTACCGCAAGCTCCGTCCGGGCGAGCAGGTGGCCGCCGAGGCCGCGCGTGCGCTCCTCGACAACTTCTACTTCAACCCGAAGCGCTACGACCTCGCCAAGGTCGGCCGGTACAAGATCAACAACAAGCTCGGCCTCGAGGCGCCGCTCACCGACTCGGTGCTCACGGTCCAGGACATCGTCGCCACGATCAAGTACCTCGTCGCCCTCCACGACGAGCGCACCACGATCGCGGGCCGTCGCGGTGGCAAGGACGTCGAGATCCGCCTCGACGTCGACGACATCGACAACTTCGGCAACCGTCGCATCCGTGCGGTCGGCGAGCTCATCCAGAACCAGGTCCGCACCGGCCTCAGCCGCATGGAGCGCGTCGTGCGTGAGCGCATGACCACGCAGGACATCGAGGCGATCACGCCGCAGACTCTGATCAACGTGCGACCCGTCGTCGCCGCGATCAAGGAGTTCTTCGGCACCTCGCAGCTGTCGCAGTTCATGGACCAGAACAACCCGCTCGCGGGCCTGACCCACAAGCGCCGCCTCTCGGCGCTCGGCCCCGGCGGTCTCTCGCGCGACCGCGCGGGCGTCGAGGTCCGTGACGTGCACCCCTCGCACTACGGCCGCATGTGCCCGATCGAGACGCCGGAAGGCCCGAACATCGGCCTCATCGGCTCGCTCGCGTCGTTCGCGCGCATCAACTCGTTCGGCTTCATCGAGACGCCGTACCGCCGGGTCGTGAACGGCAAGGTCACCGAGCAGATCGACTACCTCACCGCGATGGAGGAGGACGACTACATCGTCGCCCAGGCCAACGCGCCGCTGAAGGCCGACGGTCACTTCCAGGAGGAGCGCGTCCTCGCCCGCAAGAAGGGCGGCGAGGTCGACCTGTTCCCCGCCGACGAGATCGGCTACATGGATGTCTCGCCGCGCCAGATGGTGTCGGTGGCGACCTCGCTCATCCCGTTCCTCGAGCACGACGACGCGAACCGCGCCCTCATGGGTGCGAACATGCAGCGCCAGGCCGTGCCGCTGCTGCGCAGCGACTCGCCGTTCGTCGGCACGGGCATGGAGGGTTACGCGGCCGTCGACGCCGGTGACGTGATCACCGCCGACAAGGCGGGCGTCGTCGCCGAGGTCTCGGCCGACTCCGTGACCATCCAGCTCGACGAGGGCGGCACGCAGACGTACTACCTGCGCAAGTTCGACCGCTCCAACCAGGGCACGTCGTACAACAACCGCGTCATCGTCTCGGCGGGCGACCGCATCGAGGCCGGCGAGGTCGTCGCCGACGGTCCCGCGACCGACAACGGCGAGCTCGCGCTCGGCAAGAACCTGCTCGTCGCATTCATGCCGTGGGAGGGTCACAACTTCGAGGACGCGATCATCCTCAGCCAGAACCTCGTGAAGGACGACGTGCTCTCGTCGATCCACATCGAGGAGTACGAGGTGGATGCCCGCGACACGAAGCTCGGCAAGGAGGAGATCACGCGTGATCTCCCCAACGTCAGCCCCGACCTGCTCGCCGACCTCGACGAGCGCGGCATCATCCGCATCGGCGCCGAGGTGCGCCCCGGCGACATCCTCGTCGGCAAGGTCACGCCGAAGGGCGAGACCGAGCTCTCGGCCGAGGAGCGCCTGCTCCGCGCGATCTTCAACGAGAAGAGCCGCGAGGTGCGCGACACGTCACTGAAGGTCCCCCACGGTGAGCAGGGCACGATCATCGGCGTCAAGGTGTTCGACGCGCAGGACGGCGACGACGAGCTCGGCTCGGGCGTCAACCAGCGCGTGGTCGTCTACATCGCCCAGAAGCGCAAGATCACCGAGGGCGACAAGCTCGCCGGTCGTCACGGCAACAAGGGCGTCATCTCGAAGATCCTGCCGGTCGAGGACATGCCGTTCCTCGCCGACGGAACGCCGGTCGACGTGATCCTCAACCCGCTCGGCATCCCCGGCCGCATGAACTTCGGCCAGGTGCTGGAGACCCACCTCGGCTGGGTCGCCAAGCAGGGCTGGAAGGTCGAGGGCAACCCGGCGTGGGCCAAGAAGCTCCCGAAGGACGCCCACGAGGCCGCCCCCGGCACCAAGGTCGCGACCCCGGTGTTCGACGGCGCCCTCGAGGAGGAGATCGCGGGCCTGCTCGACTCGACGCTGCCCAACCGCGACGGCGAGCGCCTCATCGACTCCAGCGGCAAGACGCAGCTGTTCGACGGGCGCTCGGGCGAGCCGTTCCCGTACCCGGTCTCGGTCGGCTACATGTACATCCTGAAGCTGCACCACCTCGTGGACGACAAGATCCACGCGCGCTCCACCGGCCCGTACTCGATGATCACCCAGCAGCCGCTCGGTGGAAAGGCGCAGTTCGGCGGCCAGCGCTTCGGTGAGATGGAGGTGTGGGCCCTCGAGGCCTACGGCGCCGCCTACGCGCTGCAGGAGCTCCTCACGATCAAGTCCGACGACATCCTCGGCCGCGTCAAGGTGTACGAGGCCATCGTCAAGGGCGAGAACATCCAGGAGCCCGGCATCCCCGAGTCCTTCAAGGTGCTCATGAAGGAGATGCAGTCGCTCTGCCTGAACGTCGAGGTGCTCTCGGCCGACGGCACCGCGGTGAGCCTGCGCGACACCGATGACGAGGCCTTCCGCGCTGCGGAGGAGCTCGGCATCAACATCTCCGCGCGCTTCGAGTCGTCGAACATCGACGAGATCTGAACCCGGCCAGAACGACGACTGAGACTTTTCTAGGAGAGAAATTGCTCGACGCAACCACTTTTGACGAGCTTCGCATCGGTCTGGCCACCGCCGACGACATCCGTCGTTGGTCCTACGGCGAGGTCAAGAAGCCCGAGACCATCAACTACCGCACGCTCAAGCCCGAGAAGGACGGCCTCTTCGGCGAGCAGATCTTCGGACCTTCCCGCGACTGGGAGTGCGCCTGCGGCAAGTACAAGCGCGTGCGCTTCAAGGGCATCGTCTGCGAGCGCTGCGGTGTCGAGGTCACGAAGTCCTCGGTGCGCCGCGAGCGGATGGGCCACATCGAGCTCGCCGCCCCCGTCACCCACATCTGGTACTTCAAGGGCGTGCCCTCGCGCCTCGGGTACCTGCTCGACATGGCGCCGAAGGACCTCGAGAAGGTCATCTACTTCGCCGCGTACATGGTGATCGACGTCGACGACGAGGGTCGTCACGCCGACATGCCCGGTCTCGAGAACGAGCTGCGCCTCGAGATCAAGACCATCGGCGACCAGCGCGACGCGCGCATCGCCGAGCTGATGGCGCGCAAGGAGGCCGAGCTCGCCGAGCTCGAGGCCGAGGGCGCCAAGAGCGACCAGCGCAAGCGTGCCGAAGCCGCCGCCGACAAGGAGATGGCCGGCGTCCGCAAGAGCGCCGACGAGCAGATCGCGCACCTCGAGCGCGTGTGGGAGGACTTCCGCACCCTCAAGGTCGGCGACCTGAAGCCCGAGGACTCGGTGTTCCACGAGCTGCAGGACCGCTTCGGCATGTACTTCGACGCCTACATGGGCGCCGAGGCCATCAAGAAGCGCCTCGAGGCGTTCGACCTGGCCGCCGAGGCCGAGGACCTGCGCCTGCAGATCGCCGAGGGCAAGGGCCAGAAGAAGATCCGCGCGATCAAGCGCCTTCGCGTCGTCAGCTCCTTCCTGCAGACCGGCAACTCGCCGGCCGCGATGGTGCTCGACGTCGTCCCGGTGATCCCGCCGGAGCTGCGCCCGATGGTGCAGCTCGACGGTGGCCGGTTCGCCACCAGCGACCTGAACGACCTCTACCGTCGTGTGATCAACCGCAACAACCGCCTGCGTCGCCTGCTCGACCTCGGGGCTCCCGAGATCATCGTGAACAACGAGAAGCGGATGCTGCAGGAGGCCGTCGACGCGCTGTTCGACAACGGTCGTCGTGGTCGCCCGGTGACGGGTACCGGCAACCGCGCCCTCAAGTCCCTGAGCGACATGCTCAAGGGCAAGCAGGGTCGCTTCCGCCAGAACCTGCTCGGCAAGCGCGTCGACTACTCGGGCCGTTCGGTCATCGTGGTCGGCCCGCAGCTGAAGCTGCACCAGTGCGGCCTGCCCAAGCAGATGGCGCTCGAGCTGTTCAAGCCGTTCGTCATCAAGCGCCTCATCGACCTGAGCCACGCGCAGAACATCAAGGCCGCCAAGCGCATGGTCGAGCGTTCGCGTCCGCAGGTGTGGGACGTCCTCGAGGAGATCATCCGCGAGCGCCCCGTGCTGCTGAACCGCGCGCCCACCCTGCACCGCCTCGGCATCCAGGCCTTCGAGCCGCAGCTCGTCGAGGGCAAGGCCATCCAGCTGCACCCGCTCGTCTGCGCCGCGTTCAACGCGGACTTCGACGGCGACCAGATGGCCGTGCACCTGCCGCTGTCGGTCGAGGCCCAGGCCGAGGCCCGCATCCTGATGCTCGCGTCGAACAACATCCTGAAGCCGTCGGACGGCCGTCCGGTGACCCTGCCCTCGCAGGACATGATCATCGGCCTGCACCACCTGACCACGCAGAAGGACGGCGCAGCCGGTGAGGGCCGTGCGTTCTCGTCGATCGCCGAGGCGATCCTCGCGTTCGACCAGAACCGTCCGGGCGAGATCGCGCTCGACCTCGGCGCCAAGGTGAAGATCCGCCTCGACGGGCTGCACTTCGCCGAGGGCGACGAGCCCGAGGGCTTCGAGTCGGGCAAGCCCTACCTCCTCGAGACCACGCTGGGTCGTGCGCTCTTCAACGAGGCGCTGCCCGAGGACTACCCGTACTTCAACGCGCAGGCGGGCAAGGGTCAGATCTCCTCGATCGTCAACGACCTCGCCGAGCGCTACCCGAAGACGGAGGTCGCCGCGACCCTCGACCGCATCAAGGACGCCGGCTTCCGCTGGGCGACCCGTTCGGGCGTGACCGTGGCGCTGTCCGACATCGTGACGCCGCCGAACAAAGGCGAGATCGTCTCGAAGTACGAGAAGCAGGCCGCCAAGGTGCAGTCGCAGTTCGAGAAGGGTCTCACGACCGACCTCGAGCGTCGTCAGGAGCTCATCCAGATCTGGACCAAGGCCACCGACGAGGTCGCCCGGGCCATGCAGGAGAACTTCCCGACCGACAACACCATCAACCGCATGGTCACCTCGGGTGCTCGTGGTAACTGGCTGCAGGTGCGCAACATCGCCGGCATGCGAGGCCTCGTGAACAATCCGAAGGGCGAGATCATCCCGCGCCCGATCATCTCCTCGTACCGCGAGGGGCTGAGCGTGGCGGAGTACTTCATCGCGACCCACGGTGCCCGCAAGGGTCTGGCCGACACGGCCCTCCGTACGGCCGACTCGGGCTACCTCACGCGTCGTCTCGTGGACGTCTCGCAGGATGTCATCATCCGTGAAGACGACTGCGGCACCACCAAGGGCCTCGACCTGCCGATCGCGACGACGGACTCCTCGGGCAAGCTCGTGCGCGACCCGAACGTCGAGAACTCGGTGTTCGCCCGCTCGCTCGCGGCCGACGCCGTGAACGCGAAGGGCGAGGTCGTGGCCGAGGCCGGCTCCGACGTCGGCGATGTGCTCATCAACGAGCTCATCGCGGCCGGTGTCGAGACGATCAAGGTCCGCTCGGTGCTCACCTGCGAGTCCGCGGTCGGCGTGTGCGCGAAGTGCTACGGCCGCTCGCTCGCGACCGGCAAGCTCGTCGACATCGGCGAGGCCGTCGGCATCATCGCGGCCCAGTCGATCGGCGAGCCCGGCACGCAGCTCACGATGCGTACGTTCCACACCGGTGGTTCGGCTTCGGCCGACGACATCACGCAGGGTCTTCCCCGCGTGCAGGAGCTCTTCGAGGCCCGGACCCCCAAGGGTGCGTCGCCCATCGCGGAGGCCGCCGGCCGGATCACGATCGACGAGACCGAGAAGCAGCGCAAGGTCATCCTCACGCCCGACAACGGCGACGAGCCGATCGCGTACAACGTGCTCAAGCGTTCGACGCTCCTCGTCGAGGACGGCCAGCACGTCGAGCTCGGCCACCAGCTGATCGTCGGCACCGTCGACCCGAAGGAGGTCCTCCGGGTCAAGGGCGTCCGCGAGGTGCAGAAGCACCTGGTGGACGGCGTCCAGGACGTCTACCGTTCGCAGGGCGTGCCGATCCACGACAAGCACATCGAGGTCATCGTGCGGCAGATGCTGCGCAAGGTCACCGTCGTCGACCACGGCGACACCGACCTGCTGCCCGGTGAGCTCGTCGACCGGTCGAAGTACAACGAGATCAACCGTGCCGCGCTCACCGAGGGCAAGAAGACGGCATCGGCTCGCCAGGAGGTCATGGGTATCACCAAGGCGTCCCTCGCGACCGAGTCGTGGCTGTCGGCCGCGTCCTTCCAGGAGACGACCCGCGTGCTCACGCAGGCCGCCATGGAGGGCAAGTCCGACCCGCTCGTCGGCCTCAAGGAGAACGTGATCATCGGAAAGCTGATCCCCGCGGGCACCGGTCTGAACAAGTACCGGAACGTCACGGTCGAGGCGACGGAGGAGGCGAAGGCGGAGCGGTACCCGAACCGGATCTTCGCCGACGACGCCGCGTTCGCCGAGGGCGACCTCAGCTTCGTCGACTTCGACGCGTTCTCGAGCGACGACTTCACCCCAGGCAACTACAGCTGATCGCCGCGGCGGCGGCGTCCGCTCGCGGTGGCGGCCCGATCTCGGGCCGCCACCGCGAGGACGGGCCGCCGCCGCAGCCCCGAAGGGCCCCGGAGCGATCCGGGGCCCTTCGGCGTGTGCGGTGAATCCGGATGCCGCGAGCCCGTGCGCGAACGGCGGCGGTGAAGCGCCGCGCGGCTGCCTCGCGCGACGCGTCGGCGTTGTTACAGTGGCCCCGAAGGCGGGTGCGACGGCGCCCGGAAGGAGCGCGATCATGAGCAGCACGACTCCCGGATCCGACCCGGATCGCCCGTACGACGACGGCGTCACCGAGCCACGCGAAACCGACGAGCCGTCGTCGACCGAGCACGAGGCCCACGAGCACGAGGCCGAGCACGAGGCCGCGGGGCACGACGCCGCGGGGCACGACGCCGAGCACGAGGGCGCCGAGCACGACGCCGACCTCGCAGCGCCCGCCGAGCGCGAGGTGGAACGCCCCGACGAGCCGATCGGCGAGCGGGACGAGTCGCGGGACGCGACGGCCCGACTCGACGCCGCCGTCGGACGCGCGAACGCCGGCCCCGTGGCATCCGACGCCGACGACACCCGTGACGCGCGCGACGCCGTCGACGAGGTGCCCGAGCCGGTTCCCGCAGACACCGTGCGACGCGAGACCTACGTGCCGGCCGCCACCGTCGCCGCGCCGGGCATCGCGGCGGGCGCGGCCACCCTCGCCCCTGAGTCCGAGCCGGCACTCCAGCCCGAGGCCTTCCGCGAGCCGGCGCCTTCGCCCGCGCCGGCACCGGGCCCGCAGACCATCTACGTCCAGGCCCCGACGCCGCCCAGGACGCGCGGCAACCGCGGGTTCGGCGTGCTCGTCGCACTCATCGGCGCGGTGCTGTTCGCACTCCTCTTCGCCGGCGTCGCCTACCTGCTGCTGCTCGGTCGGGGCGACGCCGTCGAGGCGACCGACGCGTTCGTCGCGTTCCTGCTGAGCCCGCTCTTCTGGGTGCCGATCGTCGGGTTCTTCGTGGGCTTCGCGCTGCTCGCCGTCATCGTGAACCGGGGCGCCTGGTGGTACTACGCAGTCTTCGGCCTGCTCGTCGGCGTGCTCGTGTACTTCGCCTACATCGGCGGCGCCCTGCTCACGGTGCAGGCGTGGACGCTCACGCGCGAAGAGGCGACGGATTTCCTGCGCGAGCGCTGGCTCGACCCCTTCGCGATCGCGGCGTTCATCATCGCGCGCGAGATCCCGATCTGGCTCGGCGGCTGGCTGGCCAGGCGGGGCCGCACCGTCGCCGAGCGCAATCGGCTCGCCCGCGAGGAGTACGACCGCGAGATCGCGGCAGGTCCGCAGCCGCAGCGTCGCTGAGGCGTGGCGGTGAGGCTCGCTCGCATCGGCGGGCGGGCGGCGACGCCCGGCGCGTGCAGATCCGACGAGCGCGCTCGCGGACGCCATTGCGCTCGACGGAAGTGCACGCGCTCGGTGCTCGCGCGTCCGGGCGGGGAGGTACGCTGCTGAGTCGGGCATGGTGACCCCTCCCCATCGACAGCCGCGCCCGCGATCGGATTGGGTGGCGAGACAGTCCCCTTCCAGACGAGGAGCGAAGTGAGCGTCACTCTCGACGTCGATGACGAGGTCGTGCCGGGTCTCGACGCCGACGGCCGGCCCGATCCGGCGTACGCCGAACGCCTCGGCATCGTGCCGGCGCCGGCGGGCCGGCGAAGTGCGGCGTTCGCCGTGGATGCCGTGTGCTTCGTGCTGCTCGCGATCCCCTCGATCATCGGCCTCGTGCAGCTCACGGCCCTCGTCGTGGCGGCGGGCGGGGAGCTTCCGGCGTTCGGAACGGCGGCGATGCCGGCGCTCGTCCTGTGCATCGTCGGGCAGGGTCTCACCGCCGTCTACGGGCTCGTGCAGCTCATCCTGCATGGCCGCACGGGGCGCACGATCGGCAAGACCGCGCTCGGGTTGCGCTCGGTCGACCTCGTGCGCTTCGGCGTGCCCGGCTTCTGGCGCATCGTGCTGCGGGCGCTCCTGCTCTGGCTCGCGCAGATCGTGCTCCCGGTCGTCGGCCCCGCCGTGCTGTTCGCCTCGTCCCTCTGGGATCCCGAGCACCGCGGCCGCAGCTGGCTCGACCGCATCGGCCGCTGCTACCTCGTCGACACCCGCCGTGGTCTGGACCCGCGCGACGCGAAGGCGCTCAGGCATGCACGCCGGGCGCTCGAGGCGCAGCCGGTGGCGGATGTCCCGGGCCTGCCCTCGCTCGCAAGCGACCGCCCGGTGGGCGACGGCCTGTACATTCCGTCGTACCGCTCGAGCTCGGGTGTCGTGGCGGGTGCTCCCGACGGACCGGGAGCGTGGACGCCGCCCGACCTCGTGCCGTCACCGACACCGGTCTCCGCGCCTGCTCCATCCGCGCCTGCGCCCGCATCCGCTCCCGCACCCGCACCCGCACCTTCGGGCGTCGCGGCTCCGGGCCCTGCCGCTGCGATGACCGACTGGGTGCTCGAGTTCGACGACGGCTCGCGGGTCGTGGCCGCGGCATCCGGACTGCTCGGTCGGGGACCGGTCGCCGCACCGGGCGAGCCGGCCGACCAGCTGGTGCCCCTCGTCGACGACTCCATGCGCATCTCGAAGACGCACGCGGGCTACGGCATCGACGCCGACGGATTCTGGCTGTACGACCGCGCGTCGAAGAACGGCGTCGTGGTCACGCTGCCCGACGGCGCCAGCCGGTCGCTCCCGCCCGGGGTGCGCACACCGGTGCCCGCGGGCGCTCGCGTCACGCTCGGCGGTCGCTCGTTCACGGTGACGCGCCGAAGCGGAAGGCAGGCATGAGGCTCAAGCTCGGACTCCGGCGGCAGACCGGATCGCCGGTGGACATCGCCGTGACGGCGGACTCCACGGCCACCGTCGCCGACATCGCGCGGGCCATCGCCGCGACCGATCCCGCCTCGGTGCACCGCGACCGGGTGTCGCAGGCCGCGCTGACCCTCGCGGTCGCGCCGCCGACCTCCGCCGATCCGGTGGTGCTCGAGCCCGACCTCCTCATCGGCGACGCGCCCATCGGCTCGGGCTTCAACGTGGCGGTCGTCGTCCACGCCCCGGCTCCGGCTGCCGCGTCGGCGACCGCGGCGGCGGTCCTCCGCGTCCTCAGCGGTCCCGAGGCCGGGCGGGAGGTTCCGCTGCGACGGGGCAACAGCACCATCGGGCGCACCGCGGGCGTCGACGTGGTGCTCGCCGATCCGCTCGTGTCGAAGCGGCACGCCCGAATCGAGATCGACCAGGCGATCGAGCTCGTCGACCTCAACTCCGCGAACGGGCTCATCGTCGACGGGGGCCTCGTGCAGCGCGTCCGGGTCATCCCCGGGCAGGTCATCACGATCGGCGAGACGGACGTCTCGTTCTCGATCGTCGCTGGCGCGGCCGGTGCCGATCCCGTGCTCGAGCGCGGCGGGGCCCTCATGTTCAACCGGTCGCCGCGCGTCGAGGTGCGCTATCCCGGCACGGAGCACCGGCATCCGGTGATCCCCACCGAGGCCGACCCGCGCCTGTTCCCCTGGCCCATGATCGTCGCGCCGATGATGCTCGGCCTCGCGATGTTCTTCGTGACGGGCAACCCGTATTCGCTCTCGATCGTGGCCATGTCGCCCCTGATGATGCTCGGCAACTTCGTCGGCCAGCGCACGCAGCAGGGCAAGAAGCTCCGGCTCGAGATCGACACGTTCGAGACGCAGCTCGAGGAGCTCGCGGAGACCCTCGCCCGCGAGACCGCCGTCGAGCGGGCGAGGCGGCACGCCGAGGCGCCCGCGGTGGCGACCGTGTACGAGGAGGCCATGCGCCTCGGGCCGCTGCTCTGGACGCGCCGGCCCGAGCACTGGAACTTCCTCGCCCTCCGGCTCGGCGTCGGACGCGCCCGCAGCCGCAACACCATCCAGCAGTCGAACGACCTGAAGGGGATCGCACGCTACACCCGACAGGTCGACCGGCTCCGCGCTCGGCACGAGTTCATCGACGAGGTACCGGTCGTGGAGATGCTTCCGCTGTCGGGTGCGATCGGCATCGCGGGTCCTCGGCATCTCGCCGCCGACGTGCTGCGCGGGCTCGGCGTGCAGCTGTTCGGCCTGCACGCGCCGAACGAGCTCATCACCGCCGCGATCGTCGACCCCGCATGGGCCCGCGAGCTCGAGTGGATGAAGTGGCTGCCGCACACGACGAGTCCCCGGTCGCCGTTCGCCGACCTGGCGCTCGCCGACAGCCAGTCGGCCGGCACCGTGCTCCTCAACGGACTCGAGGAGACGATCCTCGGCCGCCTGTCGGGCACGCCGAGCCGGCGCGGTCCGCTGCGCGACGTCGACACGACGATGGCGCTCGGTGCGAGGGTCGGCGAGGCGGTCGGCGGCGCCGGTGCCCTCGAGGGCGACCTGGCCCTCGTGCTCATCGCCTCGAACGACGCGCCGGTGGACCGGCCGCGACTGACCCAGGTCATCGAGCGGGGCGCCGACGCCGGGATCTTCACCATCTTCCTGGCACCGACCGTGGAGTCGCTGCCCGCGGCGTGCCGCACCTACATCGATGCGACCGACGGGCTCGATCGCGCCATGGTCGGCTTCGTGCGGGCGGGGGAGCAGTTCGAGGCGGTCGGCGTCGAGGGCGTGTCGAACCAGTACGCCGAGGTCTTCGCGAAGCGGCTCGCCCCGGTGGCCGATTCGAGCTCGGTCGCGGCCGATTCGAGCGACCTCCCGACGAGCGTCTCGCTGCTGACGCTCCTCGGAACCGACATCGCGGCGCAGCCGACCGCGGCGATCGAGCGGTGGCGTCAGAACAGCTCGATCCTCGACCGCTCCCGCGGCCCGCGCCCACGTTCGAAGCGTGCGGGCACGCTCAAGGCGTTCATCGGCCAGGGCAGTCCCGACGCGATGTCGCTCGACCTGCGCACGCAGGGTCCGCACGCGCTCGTCGGCGGCACCACGGGCTCGGGCAAGTCGGAGTTCCTGCAGGCCTGGGTGCTCGGCATGGCCGCCGAGTACAGCCCCGATCGGGTCACCTTCCTCTTCGTCGACTACAAGGGCGGCTCCGCGTTCGCGGACTGCGTCGACCTGCCGCACTGCGTGGGGCTGGTGACCGACCTCAGCCCCCACCTCGTGCGCCGGGCGCTCACGAGCCTGCGCGCCGAGCTGCACCATCGCGAGCACCTGTTCAACCGGAAGAAGGCGAAGGACCTCCTCGAGCTCGAGAAGCGCCAGGACCCCGAGACGCCGCCCGCGCTCGTGCTCGTCATCGACGAGTTCGCGGCGCTCGCGGGGGAGGTCCCCGAGTTCGTCGACGGCGTGGTGGACATCGCCCAGCGAGGCCGCTCGCTCGGCATCCACCTCATCATGGCGACGCAGCGGCCCGCCGGCGTCATCAAGGACAACCTCCGAGCCAACACGAACCTCCGGGTCGCCTTGCGAATGGCGGATGTCTCGGACTCGAACGACGTCGTCGGCGACCCCGTCGCGGGCACGTTCGACCCGTCGATCCCCGGGCGGGGGATCGCCAAGACCGGCCCGGGCCGGCTGGTGCCGTTCCAGTCGGGGTACGCCGGCGGATGGACGACCGACGCGCCCGACGTCGCGCAGGTGCGGGTGGCCGAGCTCCGGTTCGGCTCCACGGTGGTCTGGGAGCCCGAGTCCGGGGACGACGCCGACGGGCACGAGACCGACCTCGGCCCGAACGACCAGCGTCGCATGGTGGCGAACCTCGTCGAGGCCGCCAGGAGTGCCGGCATCCCGGCGCCGCGGCGCCCGTGGCTCGACGACCTCACCTCCACGGTCGACCTGCGCACCCTGCCGCTCGAGGGCGACGCGAGGATCCCGCTCGGCATCGCCGACATCCCCGAGCGGCAGGCCCAGGAGCCCGTGTACTTCGAGCCCGACACCGATGGGCACCTGCTCGTCTACGGCACGAGCGGTGCGGGCAAGACCGCGGCGCTGCGCACGATCGCGACGGCCGTCGGGGCGCGTCCCGACCTGGGCGGCGCTGAGGTCTACGGCCTCGACTTCGGCACCGGTTCGCTGCGCTCCATCGAGGTGCTGCCGCACGTCGGCTCGATCGTGCCGGGCGACGACGTCGAACGCATCCAGCGCCTGCTCCGCACCGTGCGGGCCCTGCTCGACGACCGTGCCAGGCGGTTCTCCGAGGTGAACGCCGCGACCCTCACGGAGTACCGTGCGCTCGCGGCCCGACCGCACGAACCGCGCATCCTCCTGCTCATCGACGGCTTCGGCACGTTCAAGCAGGAGTGGGAGGCGACGTCGGCCCGGTCGCCGTTCTACAACGTCTTCATGCGGGTCCTCGGCGAGGGGCGTCCGCTCGGCATCCATGCCGTCGCGACCGCCGACCGCTACGGCGCCGTGCCGACGGCGGTGAGCGCCAACGTGAGCCGCCGCATCGTGCTCCGGATGTCGGACGAGGGAGCGTACTCGATCCTCGGCGCGCCGAAGGACGTGCTGAACGAGCGCAGCGCCCCGGGGCGAGCGATCGTGGACGGCCTCGAGACGCAGCTCGCCGTCATGGGCGGAACGGCAAACGTGGCGAGCCAGACGTCGGAGCTCCAGTCGTTCGCCGCGGCGCTGCGCGCTCGTGGTGCCGTCGAGGTCGGCGAGATCGGGTCGCTGCCCACCGAGCTGCGCGTCGACCACCTGCCGGCAGCGATCGACGGCCTGCCCGTCATCGGCATCTCGGAGGACCTGCTCGGGCCGAAGGGATTCGAACCGGTCGGCACGTTCGTCGTCGCCGGCCCGCCGCGGAGCGGCAAGTCCAACGCGTTGCGGGCGCTGATGACCTCGATGTCGAGATTCGACCCCGACGCGAGGTTCTTCCACTTCGGCGGACGCCGGGCCGTGCTGCGCGAGTTCCGGTCGTGGACGGGCACGGCCCTCGGCGTCGACGACGCACGCGCGCTCGCGAAGGAGCTCACGGGCATCGTCGGCGACGAGACGATCCCCGGTCGTCTCGTGGTGGTCATCGAGAACGTCACCGAGTTCGCGGACTCCGACGCCGAGCGCCCGCTCAAGGAGCTCTTCCAGGCGATCAACCGCAGCGACCACTTCCTGATGGGCGACGGTGACGTGAGCCAGCTCGGCTCGGGATACGGCTTCATCGGCGACTTCAAGGGCGGGCGGCGCGGCATCGTGTTGAAGCCCGACACCTACGACGGCGACTCCCTGTTCAAGGTGCCGTTCCCGCGCGTGCAGCGCCACGAGTTCCCCGAGGGCCGCGGGCTGTTCGTCGAGAACGGCCGCGCCGTCACGGTGCAGTTGCCGCTCGTGGAGGCGTGAGGGCCGACGAGGGCGCCGCACCGCGGCGGGTGCGGCCCGGGTGGGGACCCCTCCCCATTGGCACCCGTTCAGGGGATCCCTACCGTAGAGCACGAGAGGTCCGAAGGGGGCCGAAACGGAAAGGAATGGCCGGCATGGCTGACTTCAAGGCTTCGTACGGTGAGATGGAATCGATGGCGGGCAGGCTCGAGCAGGGCCGCGAGGACATCGCCGACATCCTCCGCCAGCTCAAGCAGGGCGTCGACACGCTGCTGGGCGACGACTTCAAGACCGAGCACGCCTCCGGCAAGTTCGGCGAGGGCTACACCGAGCTCACCACCGGCCTCGAGACGGCCATCGACGGCATCCGCGACATGGGCGAATCGCTCCGCAAGATGATGCAGGCCATCAAGGACACCGACGCCGCACTCGCCGGCCAGTAGTCCGACGTCGCTCCGGGGAGGGTGCCGCGGGCACCCTCCCCGTCGACGGCCGGACGCCGGATGCCGCCACACAACCCACGGTGAACAGGAATCGCCATGCCCGACGTGTACGTGAAGGTCGATCACCTCAACAGGCTGAACGGCTCCCTCAAGCAGATCCTCGTGGAGTTCCACGATGCCGCGAAGCGCACCGACGCGCTCCAGGACATGATCGGACGCCCCGACGGGCGCAGCAGCCTCCGCGACCGGACGCACGAGTTCGAGGGCGGCTGGGACGACCGGCGCAACGCGCTCATCCAGAAGCTGACGGGCATCCAGGCGGCCGTGGAGAGCACGTGCCAGGGCTGGCAGGACTTCGACCTCGAGGCCGCCGACAGCCTGAAGCTGCAGGAGCACGACGGCGCCAACCTGCCGACACGATGAACGGGGCCAGGAGATGACAGAACTTCGCACCCGCAACGGGCACCGCGTCGAGGTGCTCGAGGGCGATGCCGCCGGCATCGTCGCCCGGGGCCGCGAGATCGAGGACCTCGGCGAGCAGATGATCGGCGCGGCCGACATCCTCCGCGAGGTCGGCGACGGCGCCACCGAGGAGCGGGGCCGCTCCATCGAGCGCATCCGCTCGGAGGTGGGCGACGCGCACGAGGAGCTCCGCAAGGCGGGCGAGCGCTACAAGCCCACCGGTGGCGTGATGAAGACCTACGGCGAGAAGCTCGCCGACGTGCAGGCCGCGATGCGCACGATCGTGCGGGAGGCCGCCGACGCCAAGGCCGCCCTCGACCAGAAGCGCGCCGCCGCGGCGACCGCGGCATCCGCGGCCGACGACGCACCCGACGCCGATCCCACGGATCCCACCGCGGTCGAGCGGAATCGGCAGTTGCGCGAGACCGCCGCCGATGCCCAGACGGCGGTCGGCAACGCCGAAGACGACCTCGACGCGCAGTACGCGCTGTTCGACTCCCAGTGGGAGGTATGGGACGAGGCCTATGAGACCGCACTGCGGGGCGTCAACGACGCGACCGAGGGCAACGTCAGCGACGACTGGACCGACAACCTCGCCGGCGTGGTCGAGGTGGTGCTCGAGGTCCTCGCCTGGGCGGGCGTGGTGCTCGCGATCGCCGCGCTCATCATCGGCGGCCCGTTCATCGCCCTGATCGCCGCCATCGCCGGCGTCATCGCGCTCATCGGCACGGTGTTCCTGTGGGCGAAGGGCCGCAGAGGCCTCGCCGACGTCGGCTGGGCGATCGTCGGCGTGCTGCCGTTCGGCAAGCTCGGCAAGCTGTTCCAGTCGGGGAAGCGACTGACCGGGCTGAAGGAGTTCCTCGGCGGCCCCTACCTCGAGATCGCCACGCCGCTGCGCCGCATGACCGCGCTCCGGGGCCTCACGAACCCGGCGAACCTCCGTGCGGGCGGCGGGCTCGGCCAGCGGGCCGCCGGCGGCCTGGCATCGCGCCTCGGCCGCGACTTCTCCGCCTTCCAGGGCGCCGGGCCCCGCAACATCCTGAACCGCATCGTCGGCGGATCGAGCCGCGGCTACTCGATGGCGCTCGCCGAGAACTTCGCGAGCCTGTCGGCGCACCACCAGCGCGTCGTCACGCCGCACCTGGGCGCGCTGGCCGACGTCATCAGCGGTGGTGCCAAGCCGGTCGCGACCAGCGAGGCGATCGCGAACGTCATCGAGTTCGGCGTCAAGCGCACGCGGATGGTCGACGGCCGCATCGGCGAGGTGCAGTCGCAGACGGCGACCAGCCCGGTCGACGCATGGCGCGTCCAACTGGCGGCATGATGCCGGTCCCTCAGCGGCGGTCGATATGGTGAAGGCGATGCCGAACGAGACCTCCCCCGTGCCACCGTTCCAGCTCATGCTCCCCGCCGGCTGGGAGGAGCTCCCGGCCGACGAGGCATCCGTCCGCCTCCTCGTGGAGCGCTCGGGCGCGGTGTTCAAGTCGCAGCATCGACCCGACCTCGACGCCGAGTTCCGTCGCCTCATGCACACGGCCGCACGCAAACTGAAGCAGGGCCGGGTCTTCGCGCTGTACCTCCAGACGGAGGTCCCGTCCGAGCAGGTGCTGCCGCTCTCGATGACGGCGGCCGTGGCCGACGGGCAGCTGGGCGGCACGCTCGATCGTCAGGTGACCGACCTCTTCCGCGAGCACGACGCCGAGTTCCTCCGCGACGATCACGGCATCGTGCGCTGGCAGGCCGACACCAGGTCCCGCGGCGACCTGGAGGGCACCGCGGCACGCGTGCTGAACTACCTCATCGCGGTGCCCGGCACGGGCCGGCGCAGGGCGCTCGTGTTCACGACGACGATCCCGTACCCGACCGACGAGGACGACGGCTTCCGCGATCGGTTCGTCGAAGAGCTGTGCCTGCTGAGCGACACCATCGTGAGCACGTTCGCGTGGCAGGCGGTGGACGCGTGAGGTACGAGATCCCGTACGACGCCGGCATCTGGTTCCCGGCACCCGAGGCGTTCCCGGCGGGCCGCTGGCCCGCCGAGGAGGCCTGGGCCGGAGCGCTGGTCGACGAGTTCGAGGCGGACCTCGGTCCGCTCACCGAGGATGCCCGCATGGCGGTGCGAGAGTTCGCCGTCATGGCCCGCGCACAGCGCACTCCGCTGGCGACCGAGTGCCTGCTCTTCTGCCCCCGGAGCGTGCCCGCGCTCGGAGTCGTGCAGGTCTTCATCGGCGAGCACGGCGAACAACGCCTCGACCTCGACCACGAGACCGCCGACGACGAGCGGGCCATCCTGCCGCCCACCGTCATCGACTTCCCGTCGGAGCACCTCGGAACCGGGCGGCGTGCCGCGATCGTGCTGCCCTCGAGCGATGCCGGCATCGCGGCGGGGCGGCTCAACTACGTGTTCGACGTCGGCGGCGCGGTCGTCGCGGTGAACGGCACGGCCGACAGCGCTCGCGACGCCGGGTTCATGGCCCCGTTCCTCGACGAGCTCGTGCGCGGCATCCGCGTCGAGGCGGCATGACGAGCGCGCTGACGGATGCCGCTGCGGCTGCGTCGGAGCGGGCGCGCACGATGCCGCTCACTCCGATCGACCCGCCCGCGGCGGTCATCCGCGCGCTCGAGGATGCGGCGCTTCCCCGCATCGACGCGGAGGCCGCCCGCCGCCTCGTCGACCTCGACCGGCGGTTCGATCGCACCGTGAGCCGGCTCCGCCAGGAGCTCGCCCGGCGCCAGGAGCACGCCGAGGAGGAGCCTGTGCGGCGCCCCGCGTGGGGCTGGGACGCCCTCGGCTTCCTGCTCGCGCTCGTCGCGGTGCCACTCCTGCTCGCCGGTGCGCCAGGCGCCGGCCCGGCGCTTCCCGCCCCCGTGGGGGCCTGGATCGCGACGCTCCTGGTCGTCGGCGCCGCGGCGATGCACGTCGTGGGCGCGCGGCGAGCCCGCCGCGACGGATCGAGCGTCGCCTCCTCGCGTCACCTCGTGCTCCTGACGGCGCTCGTGTCGCTGGCGGTGGCCGCGCTCGTGGGCTGGCGCGCCGTCCTCGCCGGCGGGGCATCCGGGGCCGCTGCCGTCGACCCCGGCGCCGTCGACGCCGGGGTCGTCGCGCCCATCGCGCTCGCCGTGGTCGCCGCCGGTGCTTGCGTCGTGCTGTTCGCGCGGGCGTCACGGGAGGCCCGCGCCGAGGCGCGCGTGCGCGCCCTCGCCCGCGACGCCGAGCGCGGGCGTCGTGCCGACCTCGAGGTCGAGCTCGACGCGGCCATCGAATCGGCCCAGGCCGAGGCGCGAACGTTGCTCGGCGTGCTCGACGCCGATCGGCGGACGCAGCTTCGGGGCGCGATCACGGCGGCGGTGGCCGCCCTCGGCCGCCGTCAACTGCTCGAACCGGCGGTCCT
Source organism: Agromyces sp. NSFZ (assembly GCF_056156205.1). NCBI lineage: Bacteria > Bacillati > Actinomycetota > Actinomycetes > Micrococcales > Microbacteriaceae > Agromyces > Agromyces sp. NSFZ. Next base: position 3,342,823 of record NZ_CM149585.1, on the reverse strand, counting down.
GCGGGAGCTCCGAGCCGCCGAGCCCGGACAGCTGCGCTATCGGGTCGGGCTCTGACCTGACCGTCGACGGCGGCGTACGCTCGGAGCATGGAGGAGAACGCGCGCAGAGCCTGGGTGGTCGCCGGGTTCGCCGCGGCACTCTACCTGGCGCTGATCGTCGCCGCCTACGGCTTCGTCAGCCTGCTCACCGACACCGAGGTGATCTCGAGCGCCGACGCCGGCCGGCTCGTCGGGCCGGCGATCATCGGGGCCTCCGCGCTCGCGCTGCTGCTGCATCTCGGTCGCGCGTTGCGGACGCCGCAGCGCGTGCTCGCCCCCACCCTGCTCGCGGCCGCCTTCACGTGGTGCGCCGCAGTGGTCGTGGCGATCATCGGCTACGCCATCGCGACCGGCACCGTGCTCGCCAGCCTCGGCTTCGGCCTCGGGTTCGGCCTCGGCTGGTTCGGCCTGCTCATCCCGCTGCTGGGCGCGATCGTCGCGTGGCTCGCGCTCCTCGTCGCCGGCGCGCAGTCGGGCGGCATCGAACGCCCGCGCTGGCCGTGGGAGCGCGACGAGGAGTGACCCGGCGTGCCAGCCGGCAGCGTGGTCGGCGACGGCCGGCGCCCCGCGCAGTATCGTGAACGCGTGGAGGGATCGATCGAGGCGCGGGTCAGCCACGAGGTCGACCGATGGCTGGGCTGGCTGCCGAGGTGGCGGCCGGGCACGCATCGCGCCCGCGTGCGGCTCTGCACCCGCTGCTTCGGCTCACCGATCCTCGCCGCGGCCGGACTCGACGTCGACGTGCCGCATCCGGTGCAGCATGCCTTCTCGATGCGCATGAAGGGCATCATCGACGCCGCCGTCGACGACTACACCGAGCGCAACCTGCCCATGCTGCACACCGAGATCCGCCTCGCGGAGGAGCGCAAGTCGCGCCGCCCGTACCGCGCCGGGGAGGGGCTCGATCCCGAGTTCCTCGGCCTCGACCTCGACCCCGAGCCGGCGCCCGACCAGCCGTTCCTCTTCACGCTCACCGGACTGGAGGCGGATGCCGCGGCCGAGGCGAACGAGCCGGCGCCGCGCCCGTTCACCTTCGAGGAGAAGGAGGCGCTCCGCGAGGAGGTGCGCCTCGCGGACGAGTTCGCCAAGCAGCTCGGCCGGCGCATCTGCGTCGAGCTCGCCCGGCACCGTGAGCGCATCGGCGGGGCCGTGGTCGCCTACGTGGAGCCGCAGGTCGAGGAGCTCCTCGCCGACCTCGACCGCGAGCTCGACTCGCCGGGGTGGCCCGGGTAGGCCCGGTGGTCCGGTGCGGCGTTCCGCCTTGGGAGAACGCCGGCTCGGGGCATCCGTCGCCATTTGACCGAGAGGTTACGCCGCATTACTATTGACCGGGTGTGCGCGTTGACGCGCGCTTGAATCGTGCCTGCAGGAATCATCCCAGATGAGCCCCGGCAGGTCACGCCTCGGGCTCGCAGCAGACGCACATTCGCAGGGCACCTCATCGGTCGCCCCCACGGCATACCCACCACGCAACAGGCGCTGCAGTTCTGCAGTGCCGGTGGGTCGTGATGTGAAATCCATCAACGCTGTCACCGTGCAGCACCAACAAGGAGAAGCAGTGCCAACCATTCAGCAGTTGGTCCGCAAGGGTCGCTCGCCCAAGGTCACCAAGACCAAGGCTCCCGCCCTGAAGGCCAACCCCCAGCAGCGCGGCGTGTGCACGCGTGTGTACACCACCACCCCGAAGAAGCCCAACTCGGCACTCCGCAAGGTCGCCCGCGTGAAGCTCTCCAACGGCACCGAGGTCACGGCCTACATCCCCGGTGAGGGCCACAACCTCCAGGAGCACTCGATGGTGCTCGTCCGCGGCGGTCGTGTGAAGGACCTCCCCGGCGTGCGCTACAAGATCATCCGCGGCGCGCTCGACACGCAGGCCGTGAAGAACCGCAAGCAGGCCCGTAGCCGCTACGGCGCGAAGATGGAGAAGAAGTAATGCCTCGCAAGGGACCCGCTCCGAAGCGCCCCGTCGTCGCCGACCCGGTCTACGGTTCGCCCGTCGTCAGCCAGCTCGTCAACAAGATCCTGATCGACGGCAAGAAGGACCTCGCGCAGCGCATCGTCTACGAGGCGCTCGAGAACGTCGCCACGAAGTCCGGCCAGGACGCCGTCGCCACCCTCAAGAAGGCGCTCGACAACGTGCGCCCCACCCTCGAGGTGCGTTCGCGCCGCGTCGGCGGTTCGACCTACCAGGTCCCCGTCGAGGTCAAGCCGCACCGTGCGAACACCCTGGCGCTGCGCTGGCTCACCAGCTACGCCAAGGCCCGCCGCGAGAAGACGATGACCGAGCGTCTCACCAACGAGATCCTCGACGCGTCGAACGGCCTCGGTGCCGCGGTCAAGCGCCGCGAGGACACGCACAAGATGGCCGAGTCGAACCGCGCCTTCGCCCACTACCGCTGGTAGTCGATGAGCGGATGCCGCCGACCGGGCGGTCTCTGAGCCCGTCGCAGGCGGTCTCTGAGCCCGTCGAAGGCGGTCCCTGAGCCCGTCGAAGGGCGGCATCCGCTCACTTCCCCTTTCGCTCCTGACTTCCCCGGAGGAACCCCCGTGGCACAAGACGTGCTCACCGACCTGAGCAAGGTCCGCAACATCGGCATCATGGCGCACATCGATGCCGGCAAGACCACCACCACCGAGCGCATCCTGTTCTACACGGGCGTGAACCACAAGATCGGCGAGACGCACGACGGCGCCTCGACGACCGACTGGATGGAGCAGGAGAAGGAGCGCGGCATCACGATCACGTCTGCCGCTGTGACCTGCTTCTGGAACAAGAACCAGATCAACATCATCGACACCCCCGGCCACGTCGACTTCACGGTCGAGGTCGAGCGCTCGCTCCGCGTGCTCGACGGCGCGGTCGCCGTCTTCGACGGCAAGGAGGGCGTGGAGCCCCAGTCCGAGACCGTGTGGCGCCAGGCCGACAAGTACAACGTGCCGCGCATCTGCTTCGTCAACAAGATGGACAAGCTCGGTGCGGACTTCTACTTCACGGTCGACACGATCATCAAGCGCCTCGGCGCGAAGCCGCTCGTGCTGCAGCTGCCGATCGGTTCGGAGAGCGATTTCGTCGGCGTCGTCGACCTCATCGAGATGCGGGCCCTCGTGTGGCCCGGCGACGCCAAGGGCGACGTGACGATGGGTGCCAAGTACGAGGTGCAGGAGATCCCCGCCGACCTCAAGGAGAAGGCCGAGGAGTACCGCCACACGCTGCTCGAGACCGTCGCCGAGACCGACGACGCGCTGCTCGAGAAGTACTTCGGGGGCGAGGAGCTCACGGTCGCCGAGATCAAGGGCGCGATCCGCAAGCTCACCGTCAACTCCGAGATCTACCCGGTCCTCTGCGGTTCGGCGTTCAAGAACCGCGGCGTGCAGCCCATGCTCGACGCGGTCATCGACTTCCTGCCGTCGCCGCTCGACGTGCCGGCGGTCGAGGGGCGCAACCCCCGCAACGAGGACGAGATCATCGAGCGTCACCCCGACGCCAACGACCCGTTCGCCGCGCTCGCGTTCAAGGTCGCGGTGCACCCGTTCTTCGGTCGCCTCACCTACATCCGCGTGTACTCGGGCCACCTCGACTCGGGCGGCCAGGTCATCAACTCGACCAAGGGCAAGAAGGAGCGCATCGGGAAGATCTTCCAGATGCACGCCAACAAGGAGAACCCGGTCGACTCGGTCACCGCGGGCAACATCTACGCCGTCATCGGCCTGAAGGACACGACCACGGGCGACACGCTGTGCGACCCCGACAACCAGGTCGTGCTCGAGTCCATGACGTTCCCGGCCCCGGTCATCGAGGTCGCGATCGAGCCGAAGACGAAGGCCGACCAGGAGAAGCTCGGCACCGCGATCCAGAAGCTCGCCGAGGAAGACCCGACGTTCCGCACCGAGCTCAACCAGGAGACCGGCCAGACCGTCATCAAGGGCATGGGCGAGCTGCACCTCGACATCCTCGTCGACCGCATGAAGCGGGAGTTCAAGGTCGAGGCGAACGTCGGCAAGCCGCAGGTCGCCTACCGCGAGACGATCAAGCGCGCGGTCGAGAAGCACGACTACACCCACAAGAAGCAGACGGGTGGCTCGGGCCAGTTCGCGAAGATCCAGTTCGCGCTCGAGCCCCTCGAGATCACGGCCGACAAGACGTACGAGTTCGAGAACAAGGTCACGGGTGGCCGCGTTCCGCGCGAGTACATCCCCTCGGTCGACGCCGGATTCCAGGACGCCATGCAGTACGGCATCCTGGCCGGCTACCCGATGGTCGGCGTCAAGGGCATCCTGCTCGATGGCGCAGCCCACGACGTCGACTCCTCGGAGATGGCGTTCAAGATCGCCGGCTCGATGGGCTTCAAGGAGGCCGCTCGGAAGGCGAACCCGGTTCTGCTCGAGCCGCTCATGTCCGTCGAGGTGCGCACCCCTGAGGAATACATGGGTGACGTCATCGGCGACCTGAACTCGCGTCGCGGTCAGATCCAGTCGATGGAGGACGCCGCCGGCGTGAAGGTCGTGCGTGCGCACGTCCCGCTCTCGGAGATGTTCGGCTACATCGGCGACCTGCGGTCGAAGACCTCGGGCCGTGCGGTGTACTCGATGGAGTTCGAGAGCTACGCGGAGGTCCCGAAGGCGGTCGCCGACGAGATCGTCCAGAAGAACAAGGGCGAGTAGCCCTCCGACGCACGAGCCAACCGGTTCGCGTAACATATCAACACAACCCCGTAGCACACCGGTCGCAATCCAGCGCCCGGGGTTCCTACACGAGTCCTGAGGAGGACCCACAGTGGCTAAGGCCAAGTTCGAGCGGACCAAGCCGCACGTCAACATCGGTACGATCGGTCACGTCGACCACGGCAAGACGACGCTCACCGCGGCGATCTCCAAGGTCCTGGCAGACAAGTACCCGTCGGCCACCAACGTGCAGCGCGACTTCGCATCGATCGACTCGGCTCCCGAGGAGCGCCAGCGCGGCATCACGATCAACATCTCGCACGTCGAGTACGAGACGCCGAAGCGCCACTACGCGCACGTCGACGCCCCCGGTCACGCCGACTACATCAAGAACATGATCACGGGTGCCGCGCAGATGGACGGCGCGATCCTCGTGGTCGCGGCGACCGACGGCCCGATGGCCCAGACGCGTGAGCACGTGCTGCTCGCCAAGCAGGTCGGCGTGCCCTACCTGCTCGTCGCGCTGAACAAGGCCGACATGGTCGACGACGAGGAGATCCTGGAGCTCGTCGAGCTCGAGGTCCGCGAGCTCCTCTCGAGCCAGGGCTTCGACGGCGACAACGCGCCGGTCGTGCGTGTCTCGGGCCTCAAGGCGCTCGAGGGCGACGAGAAGTGGGTCCAGTCGGTCCTCGACCTGATGGACGCCGTCGACGAGTCGATCCCCGACCCCGTGCGTGACAAGGACAAGCCGTTCCTCATGCCGATCGAGGACGTCTTCACCATCACCGGTCGTGGCACGGTCGTCACGGGTCGCGCCGAGCGCGGCACGCTGAAGATCAACTCCGAGGTCGAGATCGTCGGCATCCGCCCGACGCAGAAGACCACGGTCACGGGCATCGAGATGTTCCACAAGCAGCTCGACGAGGCCTGGGCCGGCGAGAACTGCGGTCTCCTGCTCCGCGGCACCAAGCGCGAGGACGTCGAGCGCGGCCAGGTCGTCGTGGCCCCCGGCTCGGTCACGCCGCACACGAACTTCGAGGGCACCGCGTACATCCTCTCCAAGGAGGAGGGCGGGCGTCACAACCCGTTCTACGCGAACTACCGCCCGCAGTTCTACTTCCGCACCACCGACGTCACCGGCGTCATCACGCTGCCCGACGGCACCGAGATGGTCATGCCCGGCGACACCACCGACATGACGGTCGAGCTCATCCAGCCGATCGCCATGGAGGAGGGCCTCGGCTTCGCCATCCGCGAGGGTGGCCGCACCGTGGGCGCCGGCACGGTCACGAAGATCATCAAGTAGCACCCGTCCGCACCGGATCCGTCCGGTTCGGATATCGACAAGGGGTCGGGCCTTCGGGCCCGGCCCCTTCGTCGTTCCGGGCCCGCGCCCGCCGCGCCAGCTGCACGCGGACCGCGCCACTTCGGCCGGCGCAGAGGCCGCGCACGTGGCGCGGAACCGGAGCCGGAGGCCGCGTCGGCCCGCGTCGGCCCCTTGCAATTCCCTGTCAAGTCCTCCCCTCGATCCGGGGTCTTGCCTACGCTCGAGGAGATGTCCTCAGCTTCCGCGGCCGCGCAGCGGTCCTCCGTGCGTCCGGAGATCCAGGCCCTGCGTGCCGTCGCCATCGGCTGCGTGCTCCTGTACCACTTCTGGCCGGCGGCCCTCCCGTCGGGTTTCGTCGGCGTCGATGTCTTCTTCGTCGTCTCGGGCTTCCTGATCACGGGGCTGCTCCTCCGCGACGCGGAGCGCCACGGTCGGGTGCGCCTCAAGGACTTCTACGTCCGTCGCATCCGCCGCATCCTGCCGGCCGCCATGGTGGTGCTCACCGTCAGCGCCGTGGCGACCCTCCTCTTCGTGCCGAGGGCGGAGTGGCGCCCGTTCCTGCAGCAGATCCTCTCGAGCGCGCTCTACGTCGAGAACTGGCATCTCGCCCGTGACTCGCAGGTCCCGGCCCTCGCCGACCTCGAGTCCACACCGGTCCAGCACTTCTGGTCGCTCTCGGTCGAGGAGCAGTTCTACCTGGTCTGGCCGCTCCTGATCATCGGGGCGCTGTGGATCGCAGCGCGATCGGGCCGGAACCGCACGCAGCTCGTCGCGGCCGTGCTGGTCGTGACGACGGTGGCGTCCTTCGTGCACGGGTCGCTGCTCACGCTGGAGGACCACAACCTGGCGTACTTCTCGACCCTCGCGCGCGGCTGGGAGTTCGGCGTCGGCGGCCTTCTCGCGCTCCTGCCGCGCATCGAGGGCGAGCGGCTCCGTCGCACCAGGGCCCTCGCGAGCTGGGCGGGCCTCGCCGCCATCGCGTACGCAGGGCTCGCCTTCACCGACGCCGACCGGTTCCCCGGCACGATCGCGCTCCTGCCGGTGCTCGGCACGGCGGCGGTCATCTGGGCCGGGACGCCCCGGGCGGCGCTGTCGCCGGCACCCATCGCCGGCTGGCGACCCGTGCAGTGGTTCGGCGACATCTCCTACTCGCTGTACCTGTGGCACTGGCCGATCATCATGTTCACGCCCTACCTCACGGGACGGCCCAGCCCGGCGTGGGTGATGGTGCTGCTGCTCCTGCTCTCCATCGCCGTGGCGGATGCCTCGAAGCGATGGATCGAGGATCCGTTCCGTCGTCGGGCGCAGGTCACGATCTCCGAGACGGTGGGCCGGGGCATCCGGATGCGGCGGATCGTCGTCACCTCGGCCGCGTCGGTCGCGGCGCTCGTGCTGCTGACCTCGGGCGTGGCCGGATACGCCACGGAGGAGCCTCGCCGCGACCTCTGCCGGCACGACCGCGGGAGGTGAGTCACACCACCTCGACGCCGTCGATACGTGTGTCGAGCTCGATGGCGCCCTCAACGCTGCGGGCCACGGTGCATCCCCGGCGGATCGCCTTGTCCATGAGGTCGATGAGGGTCGCCCGTTCGTCGGCCTCGAGGGCCGAGAGGTCGACCAGGATCTCCTCGTCGACGCGGCGATAGCGGTTCTCGTCGCGATCCGACCGGCCGTGCGCCCAGATGGTCATCTCGAAGTCGTCGCCGAGGCGGCGGGCCGCCACGCGGTCGGCGCTCATGCCGGCGCAGCCGATGAGCGCGAGCTTCAGCAGCTCGCCCGGCGTGAAGCATCCGTCGACGTCGGCCGGCCCGATGCGCACCGTGGTGCCACGCTCGTTCAGGCCCTCGTAGGTGCGTGCGTCGGTGCGCACGACCGAGACGCTGCCCGGACCGATGCGTTCGCTGACACGGTGCGCGAACTGGGGCTGCGGCTCGTCGGGCATGGCTTCTCCTGTGGTCGTCACGCCTCGATTCCATCACGACGGATGCCCCGGCGAGTCCGCTGCTGTGACGTTGCCGAGAGCCGGGGCGGGCGCGACACGCCCGGGTTGCATGGAACCCTCGTCTGTGGCAAACTCGTTGAGTTCAACATTTCGAACGGCGTGCCCTGCTGCGTGCCGTTCGAATCACTGCCAGGCAGTGCATAGCCACCGGAAGCCCTCACCTGCATGGTCGGGGAGCCCCACGGGTCAGGCTAGGCCGCAGGCAGCAGAACGCACAACCGACCACCACTTCGAGCATGGGTCTACCATGCCCGTTTCGCGAGGGCGACACGCCCGAGCGCGGGGGTCGGTGAGGCTCTCGGGTCGAGCGTGCCGAGGCCACCGCGTCAGCGGGGTGGCTTCGACAGGCTCGATCACGGCCTTTGACAGAAGAACAGTGGTGCTTCACACGGAGTAGCACGGTGTGATTCCTACACCCAGGCGTCCGATGCCCTCGGAAGGGGTAAGACGCCTTGACAGAGAGAGAGTTCGAGATGGCGGGACAGAAGATCCGCATTCGACTGAAGTCGTATGACCACGAGGTCATCGACACCTCGGCGCGCAAGATCGTCGACACGGTGACCCGCGCGGGCGCCACGGTCGTCGGCCCCGTGCCGCTTCCGACCGAGAAGAACGTGGTGTGCGTCATCCGCTCGCCCCACAAGTACAAGGACAGCCGCGAGCACTTCGAGATGCGCACCCACAAGCGCCTGATCGACATCGTGGACCCGACGCCCAAGGCCGTCGACTCGCTCATGCGCCTCGACCTCCCCGCCGACGTCAACATCGAGATCAAGCTCTGAGGTAACCCATGTCCACCGCTACCAAGAACGTGAAGGGTCTGCTCGGCACCAAGCTCGGCATGACCCAGGTGTGGGATGAGAACAACAAGCTCGTCCCCGTCACCGTCATCGAGATCGCGCCGAACGTCGTGACCCAGCTGCGCACCCCCGAGAAGGACGGCTACACGGCCATCCAGATCGCCGCGGGCGCGATCGACCCGCGCAAGGTCAACCAGCCCGCGTCCGGCCACTTCAAGGCCGCCGGCGTGACCCCGCGTCGACACCTCGCCGAGGTGCGCACGGCCGACGCGGCCGACTACACGCTCGGCCAGGAGCTCACCGTCGACGGCACCTTCGAGGCCGGCCAGCTGGTCGACGTCGTCGGCACCTCGAAGGGCAAGGGCTTCGCCGGTGTCATGAAGCGCCACAACTTCAAGGGCGTCTCCGCTTCGCACGGTGCTCACCGCAACCACCGCAAGCCCGGTTCGATCGGTGCGTCGTCGACGCCCAGCCGTGTCTTCAAGGGCATGCGCATGGCCGGTCGCATGGGTGGCGAGCGCGTGACCGTGCTCAACCTCCGCGTGCACGCCGTCGACGCCGAGAAGGGCCTCCTGCTCGTCAAGGGCGCGGTTCCCGGTGCGCGCGGCCGTCTCGTTTTCGTCCGCAACGCAGTGAAGGGGGCGTAGTCCATGGCTACCGCGACCAACACCATCGACACCCTCGACGTCACCGGCAAGAAGTCGGGCACGATCGAGCTCCCCGCCGAGCTCTTCGACGTGCAGACCAACGTGCCGCTGATCCACCAGGTCGTCGTCGCCCAGCTCGCCGCCGCGCGCCAGGGCACCCACAAGACCAAGACCCGCGGCGAGGTCTCCGGCGCCGGCCGCAAGCCCTTCAAGCAGAAGGGCACGGGCCGCGCCCGCCAGGGCTCGATCCGCGCGCCGCAGATGACCGGCGGCGGCGTCGTGCACGGCCCGCAGCCGCGTGACTACTCGCAGCGCACCCCCAAGAAGATGATCGCCGCAGCCCTGCTCGGCGCGCTCTCCGACCGCGCCCGCGGCGGCCGCATCCACGCGGTCAGCTCGTTCGCGAGCGGCGACGTCGCCAAGACGAAGGACGCCGTCGCGCTCCTCGCCGGCATCTCGCCGTCGAAGCACCAGCTCGTCGTGCTCACCCGCGACGAGGAGCTCTCGGAGCGTGCAGTGCGCAACATCCCGACCGTGCACGTGCTGCCGGTCGACCAGCTGAACGCCTACGACGTGCTCGTCTCCGACGACATCGTCTTCAGCACGGCCGCGCTCGAGGCGTTCATCGCCGCGAAGACGGCGAAGAAGGAAGAGGTCTCCGCATGAGCGCCGTCCACAACAAGGACCCGCGCGACATCATCATCGCGCCCGTCGTCTCGGAGAAGAGCTACGGCCTGATCGACGAGGGCAAGTACACGTTCATCGTGGACCCCCGCTCGAACAAGACCGAGATCAAGCTCGCGATCGAGAAGATCTTCAACGTCCAGGTGGCGTCGATCAACACCCTGAACCGCCAGGGCAAGACCCGTCGCACGCGTTTCGGGATCGGCAAGCGCAAGGACACGAAGCGCGCGATCGTCACCCTCAAGTCCGGCTCGATCGACATCTTCACGGCTGTCGGCTAGGGAGCAGAGGTAACTCACTATGGCTATTCGCAAGTACAAGCCCACGACCCCCGGTCGTCGCGGTTCGTCGGTCGCCGACTTCGCTGAGATCACGCGCTCGACGCCCGAGAAGTCGCTGCTCCGCCCGCTCTCGAAGTCGGGTGGCCGCAACAACCAGGGCCGCATCACGACGCGTCACATCGGTGGTGGCCACAAGCGCCAGTACCGCGTCATCGACTTCCGTCGCAACGACAAGGACGGCGTGCCCGCCAAGGTCGCGCACATCGAGTACGACCCCAACCGCACGGCTCGCATCGCGCTGCTCCACTTCGTGGACGGCACCAAGCGCTACATCCTGGCGCCGAACAAGCTGCAGCAGGGCGACCCGATCGAGTCGGGCCCCGGCGCCGACATCAAGCCCGGCAACAACCTGCCGCTGCGCAACATCCCCACCGGTACCGTGGTGCACGCCATCGAGCTCCGCCCCGGCGGCGGCGCGAAGCTGGCCCGCTCGGCCGGTGCGTCCGTCCGCCTCGTGGCGAAGGACGGCCCCTACGCCCAGCTCCGCCTCCCCTCGGGCGAGATCCGCAACGTCGACGCGCGCTGCCGCGCCACCGTCGGCGAGGTCGGCAACGCCGAGCAGTCGAACATCAACTGGGGCAAGGCCGGCCGCAAGCGCTGGAAGGGCGTCCGCCCGACCGTCCGCGGCGTCGCGATGAACCCGATCGACCACCCGCACGGTGGTGGTGAGGGCAAGACCTCCGGTGGTCGCCACCCGGTCAGCCCGTGGGGTCAGCCCGAAGGCCGTACCCGTCGCCCCAACAAGGAAAGCGACAAGCTCATCGTTCGCCGTCGTACCGTCGGCAAGAAGCGCAAGTAGGAGTTGTAGAAGATGCCGCGCAGTCTCAAGAAGGGCCCCTTCGTCGATGACCACCTGCTTCGCAAGGTCGTCACGCAGAACGAAGCCGGTTCCAAGAACGTCATCAAGACCTGGTCGCGTCGATCGATGATCGTCCCCGCGATGCTGGGTCACACGATCGCCGTGCACGACGGTCGCAAGCACATCCCGGTGTTCGTCACCGAGACCATGGTGGGTCACAAGCTCGGCGAGTTCGCGCCCACCCGCACCTTCCGTGGACACGTGAAGGACGACAAGAAGGGCCGTCGCCGCTGACGCGGTGACGTGAAGGAGGAGAAGAAATGGTGGAGTCGATCGCACGTGTGCGACACATCCGCGTCACCCCCCAGAAGGCTCGTCGCGTCGTCAACCTGATCCGCGGCAAGCAGGCACAGGAGGCCCTCGCCATCCTGAAGTTCGCGCCCCAGGGTGCGAGCGAGCCGGTGTACAAGCTCGTCGCCTCGGCCATCGCGAACGCTCGCGTCAAGGCCGATGCCTCGAACACCTACCTGGACGAGCAGGACCTCTACATCAGCCGCGCATTCGTCGACGAGGGCACCACCCTCAAGCGATTCCAGCCGCGCGCGCAGGGTCGTGCCTTCCGCATCAACAAGCGCACGAGCCACATCACCGTCGTGCTCGCCACGCCCGAGGAGGGTACGAAGTAATGGGTCAGAAGGTCAACCCGTACGGCTTCCGTCTCGGCATCACCACCGACCACGTGTCGCGGTGGTTCTCCGACTCGACGAAGCCCGGACAGCGCTACGCCGACTACCTCGCCGAGGATGTCAAGATCCGTCGCCTGCTCCAGACGTCGCTCGATCGCGCGGGTGTCTCGCGCATCGAGATCGAGCGCACCCGCGACCGCGTCCGCGTGGACATCCACACGGCGCGTCCCGGCATCGTGATCGGCCGCCGCGGCGCCGAGGCCGAGCGCATCCGCGCCGACCTCGAGAAGCTCACCGGCAAGCAGATCCAGCTCAACATCCTCGAGGTGAAGAACCCCGAGGCCGACGCCCAGCTCGTCGCCCAGGGCATCGCCGAGCAGCTCTCCGCTCGCGTGGCGTTCCGCCGCGCGATGCGCAAGGGCCTGCAGGGCGCCCAGCGCGCCGGCGCCAAGGGCGTCCGCATCCAGGTCTCCGGCCGCCTCGGCGGCGCCGAGATGAGCCGCTCGGAGTTCTACCGCGAAGGCCGTGTGCCGCTGCACACGCTCCGCGCGAACATCGACTACGGCTTCTACGAGGCGAAGACCACCTTCGGCCGCATCGGCGTGAAGGTCTGGATCTACAAGGGCGACATCACCAACAAGGAGCTCGCCCGCGAGCAGGCTTCGCAGAAGCCCTCCCGCGGCGACCGCAATGACCGTCCCCGCCGTGCGCCCAAGGCGCAGGAGCCGGTGGCAGCAGGAGTTGAGGCATAACCATGTTGATTCCCCGTCGAGTCAAGTACCGCAAGCAGCACCACCCGGGCCGTTCGGGCCACGCCACCGGCGGCACGAAGGTCACCTTCGGCGAGTTCGGCATCCAGGCGCTGACCCCCGCCTACGTGACGAACCGCCAGATCGAGTCCGCTCGTATCGCGATGACCCGTCACATCAAGCGTGGCGGCAAGGTGTGGATCAACATCTACCCCGACCGTCCGCTCACCAAGAAGCCGGCTGAGACCCGCATGGGTTCCGGTAAGGGCTCGCCCGAGTGGTGGGTCGCCAACGTCAAGCCGGGTCGCGTCCTCTTCGAGGTCTCGGGCGTCTCCGAGGAACTCGCTCGCGAGGCCATGACCCGTGCCATCCACAAGCTGCCCCTCAAGGCACGCATCATCAAGCGCGAGGAGGGCGACGCGTAATGGCCGTCGGAACGAAGGAGCTCGCTCCCAACGAGCTCGACACCTTTGAAGACGAGCGACTCGTCGACGAGCTGAAGAAGGCCAAGGAGGAGCTGTTCAACCTGCGCTTCCAGGCCGCCACCGGGCAGCTCGAGAGCCACGGCCGCCTCCGCGCCGTCAAGCGTGACATCGCGCGCATCTACACGGTGATCCGTGAGCGCGAGCTCGGCATCCGGGCCACGCCCGCACCGGTCGAGGCCAAGGCCGCGCCCGAGAAGAAGAAGACCAAGAAGGCCAAGGCCGAGGCGGATGCCGCAGCCGAGGCAGAGACCAAGGAGGCCTGATCATGGCTGAGACCGAGAAGGCCGCGGCCGAGGTCGCCGAGACGGCCTCGCACCGCCCGTACCGCAAGGTGCGTCGCGGCTACGTCGTGAGCGACAAGATGCAGAAGACCATCGTCGTCGAGGTCGAGGACCGCGTGAAGCACCCGCTGTACGGCAAGGTCATGCGCCGCACCTCGAAGGTGAAGGCCCACGACGAGCAGAACACCGCGGGCATCGGCGACCTCGTCGTCATCAGCGAGACCCGCCCCCTCAGCGCCACCAAGCGCTGGCGCCTCGTCGAGATCGTCGAGAAGGCCAAGTAAGCCTCGCGCTTGCTTGAGAGAAGGAGTTCGAAGTGCTTCAGCAGGAATCACGACTCAAGGTCGCCGACAACACCGGCGCCAAGGAGCTGCTCACGATCCGCGTCCTGGGGGGTTCCAAGCGCCGGTACGCCGGCCTCGGTGACACCATCGTCGCGACCGTCAAGGACGCGATCCCCGGCGGCAACGTCAAGAAGGGCGACGTCGTCAAGGCCGTCATCGTCCGCACCGTCAAGGAGACGCGTCGTCCCGACGGCTCGTACATCAAGTTCGACGAGAACGCGGCGGTCATCCTCAAGAACGATGGCGACCCCCGCGGCACCCGCATCTTCGGACCGGTCGGCCGCGAGCTCCGCGACCGCAAGTTCATGAAGATCATCTCGCTGGCACCGGAGGTGCTGTAAACCATGGCCAACATCAAGAAGGGCGACCTCGTCCAGGTGATCTCGGGCCGCAGCCAGGCTCGCGGTGGAGACCGCGGCAAGCAGGGCAAGGTCATCGAGGTCCTCGTCGCCGAGAACCGCGTCGTCGTCGAGGGCGTCAACTTCGTCACGAAGCACGTCCGCGTCGGCCAGACGCAGCGCGGCTCGAAGACGGGTGGCATCGAGACGCACGAGGCGCCGATCCACGTGTCGAACGTCGCACTCGTCGACCCCGAGACGAAGAAGCCGACCCGCGTCGGCTTCCGCACCGAGACCGTGACGAAGGACGGCGTCGAGAAGACCGTCCGCGTCCGCTACGCCAAGAAGTCAGGTAAGGACCTGTAATGACCGATACGGCTACGCAGGCTGGCAAAATCCAGCCGCGACTGAAGACCAAGTACCGGACCGAGATCTCGAAGGCCCTCGCCGAGGAGCACGGCTACACCAACGTGCACCAGGTCCCGGGCCTCGTGAAGATCGTCGTGAACATGGGCGTCGGCGAGGCTGCCCGCGATGGCAAGATCATCGACGGTGCGATCGCCGACCTGACCAAGATCACCGGGCAGAAGCCGCAGGTCACCAAGGCCCGCAAGTCCATCGCGCAGTTCAAGCTGCGCGAGGGGCAGCCGATCGGCGCGCACGTCACGCTGCGCGGCGACCGCATGTGGGAGTTCCTCGACCGCCTGCTCTCGCTCGCACTGCCCCGCATCCGCGACTTCCGCGGCCTGTCGGACCAGCAGTTCGACGGCAACGGCAACTACACCTTCGGCCTCGTGGAGCAGTCCGTGTTCCATGAGATCGACCAGGACAAGATCGACCGCGTCCGCGGCATGGACATCACCGTGGTGACCACCGCCAAGAACGACGACGAGGGCCGCGCGCTGCTCAAGCAGCTCGGCTTCCCGTTCCGGTCGAACGCCTCCGCCAGCTGAACCCCGGATGCCGCGTCCGGGTCCCTGAGACGCTCGAAGGGCGCGGCATCCGACCCGGTCCGGGCATCCGCTCGGGCCAGCCACCACAGGTCATCACTCGTGTAACGGGTGCTGAAACCTGGTGAAACGTAAGGAACCATTCGTCATGACGATGACCGACCCGGTCGCTGACATGCTGACCCGCCTGCGCAACGCGAACTCGGCGCACCACGACACCGTGTCGATGCCGCACTCGAAGCTCAAGGCCCACATCGCCGAGATCCTCAAGAGCGAGGGCTACATCGCCGGCTTCGAGGTCACCGACGCGCGCGTGGGCAAGACGCTCACGCTGCAGCTCAAGTTCGGCCCGAACCGCGAGCGCTCGATCGCCGGCATCAAGCGGGTGTCGAAGCCCGGCCTGCGCGTGTACGCGAAGTCCACCGAGCTGCCCAAGGTGCTCGGCGGCCTCGGCGTCGCGATCCTGTCCACCTCCAGCGGTCTGCTCACCGACCGCCAGGCCGAGAAGAAGGGTGTGGGTGGGGAAGTCCTCGCCTACGTGTGGTAGTTCCATGTCACGAATCGGACGACTTCCCATCGACATCCCCGCCGGTGTCGACGTCACGGTCGACGGCGCGGCCGTCACCGTCAAGGGCCCGAAGGGCGAGCTGGCGCTCACCGTCGCGTCCCCCATCGAGGTGAAGATCGAGGACAACCAGGTCCTCGTCACGCGGCCCGACGACGAGCGCGAGTCGCGCTCGCTGCACGGCCTCACCCGCACGCTCATCGCGAACCAGATCATCGGCGTCACGCAGGGGTACACCAAGGGCCTCGAGATCGTCGGCACCGGTTACCGCGTCGCCCAGAAGGGCTCGTCGGTCGAGTTCGCGCTCGGCTTCTCGCACCCCGTGACCGTCGAGCCCCCGGCCGGCATCACGTTGACGGTCGAGGGCAACAACAAGCTCACGGTCGCCGGCATCGACAAGCAGGCCGTCGGCGAGACCGCCGCCAACATCCGCAAGATCAAGAAGCCCGAGCCGTACAAGGGCAAGGGCATCCGCTACGCCGGCGAGGTCGTTCGTCGCAAGGCCGGAAAGTCAGGTAAGTAATCATGGCTGTGAAGACCAAGTCGGCCGCGCGCACGCGCCGTCACACCCGCCTTCGCAAGAAGATCGTCGGCACCGAGCAGCGCCCGCGTCTCGTCGTGACGCGCTCGGCCCGGCACGTGTTCGTGCAGGTCGTCGACGACAGCAAGGGCCGCACCGTGGCCTCCGCGTCGACCATGGAGGCCGACCTCCGCGCCTTCGACGGTGACAAGACCGCCAAGGCCAAGAAGGTCGGCGAGCTCGTCGCCGAGCGCGCGAAGCAGGCCGGCATCGAGTCCGTGGTGTTCGACCGCGGAGGCAACAAGTACGCCGGTCGAGTCGCCGCCATCGCCGATGGTGCGCGAGAGGCGGGGCTGAGCCTGTGACCGACAACAAGAAGGAGAACGAGGTGGCTGCAGTGGCAGAGGCACCCGTGGAGACCGCCGCTGCGAGCGAGGCTCCCCAGAACGAGCCGCGCGAGGCCCGTCGTGGCAGCCGCGACCGTGGCCCGAGCCGCGACCGCGGTGGACGTGACGCCGAGAAGAGCCAGTTCCTCGAGCGCGTCGTGACCATCAACCGCGTGTCCAAGGTCGTCAAGGGCGGCCGTCGCTTCAGCTTCACGGCGCTCGTCGTCGTGGGTGACGGCAACGGTCTCGTCGGCGTCGGCTACGGCAAGGCACGCGAGGTCCCGACGGCGATCTCGAAGGGCGTCGAGGAGGCGAAGAAGAACTTCTTCCGCGTCCCGCGCGTCGGCATGACCATCCCGCACCCCGTCCAGGGCGAGGCGGCCGCAGGCGTCGTCCTGCTCCGCCCGGCCTCCGCCGGTACCGGCGTCATCGCCGGCGGTCCGGTGCGTGCCGTGCTCGAGTGCGCCGGCATCCACGACGTCCTCAGCAAGTCGCTCGGTTCGTCGAACACCATCAACATCGTGCACGCCACGGTCCAGGCCCTCAAGGAGCTCGAGGAGCCCCGCGCGGTCGCCGCGCGTCGTGGCCTCGACTACGACGAGGTCGCCCCGGCCCGCCTGGTGCGTGCCGAGGCCCAGGCGGCCGAGGCCGCCGCGGCAGCGAAGGCAGGTGCCTGATGGCCAAGCAGCTCAAGGTGACCCAGATCAAGTCCAAGGTGAGCGAGAAGCAGAACCAGCGCGACACGCTGCGCAGCCTCGGACTGAAGCGCATCGGCGACTCGGTCGTTCGCGACGACACCCCGCAGAACCGCGGGTACGTCAAGACCGTCGCCCACCTCGTGAAGGTTGAGGAGATCGACTAATGGCAGAGAACGAGAAGGCCGCCGAGGCGGCTGAGCCCAAGAAGGCTCCGGCGAAGAAGGCCGCCGAGAAGGCTCCGGCGAAGAAGGCCGCCGAGAAGGCTCCCGCGAAGAAGGCGCCGGCCAAGGCCGCCGCCGCGAAGGCCGACGACGCGAAGGCCGAGAAGGCTCCCGCGAAGAAGGCGCCCGCGAAGAAGGCTCCTGCGAAGAAGGATGCCGACGTCGTGCGCGAGCCCGTGCTGAAGGTGCACCACCTGCGCCCGGCGCCCGGTGCCAAGAAGGACAAGACCCGCGTCGGACGCGGTGAGGGTTCGAAGGGCAAGACCGCCGGCCGCGGCACCAAGGGTTCGAAGGCCCGCAACAACATCCGCCCCGGCTTCGAGGGCGGCCAGCTTCCGTACCACATGCGTGCGCCGAAGCTGCGCGGCTTCAAGAACCCGTTCCGCGTCGAGTACCAGGTGGTCAACCTGGAGAAGCTCGCCGAGCTCTACCCGAAGGGCGGCGACGTCACCGTCGCCGACCTCGTCGACAAGGGTGCCGTCCGCAAGAACGAGCGCGTCAAGGTGCTCGGCAACGGCGACATCCAGGTGAAGCTCAACGTCGCGGTCGACAAGGTCTCCGGCTCCGCCGAGCAGAAGATCGTCGCCGCCGGCGGCTCGGTCAAGTAAGGCCGAACCTCATCGGAAAGCCCGAGCCTGTCGGGACCTCGCGTATGATTCACGGGGGTCTCGACAGGCTCGAGCCGCATCTGGACCCAGACGGCAGCAGCCCAACACGCTCCCACACGGAGTAACAGGAGGACGAGTGTTCAACGCCATCGGGCGGATCTTCCGCACGCCGGATCTTCGCCGCAAGATCGGGTTCACGCTGGGCATCGTGGCCCTGTTCCGGCTCGGGTCGTTCATCCCGGCGCCGTTCGTGGACTTCGGGAACGTGCAGGCCTGCCTCGCGGCGAGCCAGGGGGCATCCGGGCTCTACGAACTCGTCAACCTCTTCTCGGGCGGCGCGCTCCTCCAGCTCTCGATCTTCGCGCTCGGCATCATGCCCTACATCACGGCGTCGATCATCGTGCAGCTGCTGCGCGTCGTCATCCCGCACTTCGAGGCGCTCTACAAGGAGGGCCAGGCCGGCCAGAGCCAGCTCACGCAGTACACGCGCTACCTCACGATCGCGCTGGGCGTGCTGCAGTCGACGACGCTCATCACGGTGGCCCGGTCGGGTGCGCTGTTCCCGTCGAGCGATCCCGCGTGCGCGCAGCTGATCACGAACGACGCCTGGTACGCGATCCTGCTCATGGTCGTCACCATGACCGCCGGCACCGGCCTCATCATGTGGCTCGGCGAGCTCATCACCGAGCGCGGCATCGGCAACGGCATGTCGCTGCTCATCTTCACGTCGATCGCCGCGACGTTCCCCGGCTCGCTCTGGGCCATCGGCCTGGCCCGCGGCTGGGACGTCTTCGCGCTGGTGCTCGCCGTCGGCCTCCTCATCGTCGTCGCGGTCGTGTTCGTCGAGCAGTCCCAGCGGCGCATCCCGGTGCAGTACGCCAAGCGGATGGTGGGTCGCCGCACCTACGGCGGCAACAACACGTACATCCCGATCAAGGTCAACATGGCGGGCGTCATCCCCGTGATCTTCGCGTCGTCGCTGCTCTACCTGCCCGCGCTCATCGCGCAGTTCAACCAGCCGCAGGCGGGCGAGGAGCCGCAGCCCTGGGTCGTGTGGATCACGAACTACCTCACGCAGGGCGACCACCCGCTCTACATGCTCGTGTACTTCCTCCTCATCGTCGGCTTCACGTACTTCTACGTGGCGATCACGTTCAACCCCGACGAGGTCGCCGAGAACATGAAGAAGTACGGCGGCTTCATCCCCGGCATCCGCGCGGGACGTCCCACGGCCGAGTACCTCGACTACGTGCTCACCCGCGTGACGCTGCCGGGCTCGCTCTACCTGGGCCTCGTGGCACTGATCCCGCTGATCGCGCTCGGCCTCGTGGGCGCGAACGCGAACTTCCCGTTCGGCGGCGCGTCGATCCTCATCATCGTCGGCGTCGGCCTCGAGACGGTGAAGCAGATCGACGCGCAGCTCCAGCAGCGACACTACGAAGGGCTCCTCCGATGACCGCATCCGCCTCAGCACGTCTCCTCATCGTCGGCCCGCAGGGCTCCGGCAAGGGGACGCAGGGCGTGCGGGTCGCGGAGGCCTTCGGCGTGCCGCAGGTGGCCACTGGCGACATCTTCCGCGAGAACGTGTCGGGCGGCACGGAGCTCGGCAAGCAGGTGCAGGCCGTCATCGAGGCCGGCGACCTCGTGCCCGACGAGCTCACGAGCGAGCTGGTGCGCGACCGGCTCCGGCAGCCCGACGCGGCGCACGGATTCCTCCTCGACGGGTACCCCCGCAACCGCAAGCAGGTCGGCGACCTCGACGCCTTCCTCGAACCCCGCGGCGAGGGCCTCGACGCCGTCATCGAGCTCGTGGTGCCGCGTGAGGAGAGCATCGCTCGCATCACGCAGCGCGCCGAGGAGCAGGGACGCACCGACGACACCGAAGAGGTGATCGCCAACCGGCTCGCGATCTACGAGCGCGAGACCGCCCCCATCCTCGACGTGTTCCGCGAACGCGGCATCGTCGACGAGATCGACGGCGTCGGCACCCTCGACGAGGTCACCGAGCGCATCTTCGCCGCCCTGGCGAAGCGCGGCCTGCACGCGGCGGGGCACGGCGGCAACGGCGCCGCGGCCTGACGCGGGTGTTCCGCAGGTCGCGGTACAAGTCGCCCGCCGAGCTCCGCGCCATGCTGCCGGCGGGCGCCGCGACCGCTGCGGCCCTCGCCGAGGCGCGTCGCCTGATCGCGCCGGGCGTCACCCCGCTCGAGCTCGACGCCGCCGCTGAACGCGTGATCCGCGACCTCGGCGGCCGCCCGAACTTCCAGCTCGTGCCGGGCTACCGGCACACCCTGTGCGTCTCGGTCGACGATGACGTCGTGCACGGCATCCCGGGCGACCGGCCGTTCCGAGCCGGCGACATCGTGTCGGTCGACGGCGGCGCCGACGTCGGCGGCTGGAACGGCGACGCGGCGTTCACGGTCGTGCTCCCTGACCCCGAGCGACCCGAGGTCGTGACCGCGCGGGAGCGGCTCTCCCGGGTCACCGAGCAGGCGCTCTGGCATGGCATCGCCGCCCTGGCGGGCGCCCGCCACCTCAACGAGGTCGGCGCGGCCCTCGAGGACTACGTGCTCGGCGAGGGCGACCCCTCGACCCTTCGGCAGGCTCAGGGCGGCGCGGACTCAGGTCACCGGTACGGCATCCTCACCGACTACGTGGGCCATGGCATCGGACGCGAGATGCACGAGGAGCCGCCGGTCTTCAACTACCGCGTCGACCGCCGGGGCGCGGCCGTTCGGCCAGGGCTCGTCGTCGCGATCGAACCCATGATCGTCGCGGGCGCCGTCGACACCTTCGTGCGCGACGACGAGTGGACGGTCACCACGGTCGACGGTGCGGATGCCGCGCATTGGGAGCACTCGGTCGCGGTGCACGACGGCGGCATCTGGGTGATCACGGCCCCCGACGGCGGCGCCGCCGCGCTCGCGCCGTTCGGCGTGGAGCCCGTGCCGATCCCGTAGGTCGCGAGGGGGCCGGCCCGCAGCATCCGCGAGTCAGCCGCCGTGCGGCTCCATGAGCCGGGCGAGCTCGGCGAGCAGCCCCGGATAGTCCTCGGCGCCCTGCACGAGTCGCTGCACGTTCTCGCGCTCAGAGAACGCCTCGACGAACTGGTCGAAGACCTCCTGGAACTCGGCTCGCCCGCTCTCGGCGAAGGCGATGAGCGCCACGACCTGCACGTGCGCGCCGCCCCAGTCGACGGGGGTGTCATCGATCGCGATGGCGATGGCCGTGCGCTCGGCCGACATCGTCATCGCGTGGGGCACGGCGAGCTGCTCGGTGAACGCCGTCGAGGAGAGCCGCTCGCGTTCCAGTGCGCCCTCGACGTAGGCCTGGTCGATGACGCCCGACGAGATCATGAGGTCGCCGAGATGGCGGATGACGCCCTCGCGGTCGAGGCCGCGCATGCCGCGCACGAACAGCTCGGGCGCGATGTACCTCGCAAGGGATGCGGCCAGCCGCATGCGCCGCCGTGCGCGACGCACGTTCGCGACCTCCGTGCGCACGCGCTCGAGGTCCGCGTCCGCCGGGAACGGCGGGACCACGACGAGCCGGCCCGCGGGCGCCCCGGTCGCCATCACCGAGACGACGAGGTCCGCGGAACCCACCTCGGCGTTCGCCATGACGACGTCCACGTCGTCGTCGACGGCGGCCCGCACCCGTTCGGCGAGTGCGGTGTGCACATCGTGGTACGCGGGCGCCGAGACGGCCACGCGCACGTACTCGGCGTGGGCGCGGCGACGATCGAGGTGGGCGCCCACGTGCATCGCGATGTACGCGATCTCGTCGTCGTTCACCGCGATGCCCTCGGAGCGGGCGAGCTCGCTCGCGATGTAGACGGCGAGCTCGTAGATGAGCGGATAGGCGGCCTTGATCGTCGCGGTGAGCGGGTTGCGCGAGAAGCTCGACTCGCTCGCCCTCGCGACGAGGTTGTCGACGTGCAGGGCGAGGCGATCGATGAAGTCGTCGTCGTCGAGGTCGACGAGGTACGCCGACGAGGCGCTCGCGACCACGCGGCGCACGAGCGGCACGCGCGACGAGACGGCCCGCTCATCCGCCTGCCGGCTGGCGGATTCGCGCGTGCGGGTCGCCGCACGCGTCTCGAGGAGTCGCGCGAGGTGTCCGAGGTCGGCCGGTCCGATCGCGGTGCCGAAGTGGTCGGCGATGAGGCGCTCGAGCAGTTCCGCCAGCGGCTCGCGCCCGGCCGCATGCGGTGCCTCCAGCGGATGGTCACGGGCCACCCGGTCGAGCGCGATGGCCGTGTGCAGCAGCACGTCGTCGAGGGCGTACTCGTTGGGCGCGTAGCCGGCCTCGGCGAGACCCTCGACGAGTGCCGCCCGGAACGCCGGGATCGCAGGGAACTCCTCGCGCAGTGCCTCGGACTCGAACAGGCCCCGCGTCGACTGCTCACGGAAGAGCGCGCCGAGAAGTCGCCGACGGGCCGACTCGGGGCCCTCGAGCGTGATTCGCGGGCCCAGGCGCGCGAGCGAGAGGCCCGTACCGTCGAGGCGCACGCGCACGCGCGCGAGGTCCGCCTCGAAGGTGGAGTCGCTCACATGATTGGCCGCGGCCGTCTCGAAGGCGTCGAGGCCGTCGGTCGCGTCGATGAGCGCGTGGATGATCCGGCCGACGCGCACCGCAGGCGTCGCCTCCCGGCGGGCCGACGAGCCCCTGGCCGCCCACGCCGCGCGATCGAGGCGGTAGCCCGCCGGCCCGGACTCCACGACGGTGCCGCCGGCGTTCGCCTGCGCGGCGTAGTTGCGGATGGTGCGGGTGGTGACCCCGAGCCGCTCCGCGAGTTCCGACGCGGTCGTCCACGTGCCGGCAGCGCCGAGCGTCTCGACGAGTCGCTCCCACTTCTGCGCCATTGCTGCTCCCGGACCTCGCGGCGCCACGCGACGCCGTGCGGTGCGCCCAGTCAACCACTGCCGGCGGGCAGGTCGGCCGTTCCCGAACGCATTTTCCTGGGGGGAGGAAAGGAATCGGGTGGAGCTCGGGCGGACCGCGCGGGCATGATCGATTCGAACGCGGTTCGATGCCGCGGCCGAACGATCGACGGGGACCGGGCGATGGCCGGGCGAGGAGGCTCAGGTGGTGCGCATCATCGTGGTCTGCGGCGCAGGCGCCTCGAGCACCTTCGTCGCCCACCGGCTCCGCCGGGCCGCCGCGGCTCGGGGTCTCGACGTGCGGGCGACCGCGACGAGCGAGTCGCAGCTCGAGTCCGCGCTCGCCGACGCGGACGTGCTCCTCGTGGGTGCGCACCTCGGCGACCGCGTCGGCGTGCTGCGCGAACGTGCGGCCGCGGCATCCGTGCCGATCGTGATGCTCCCCGAGACCGCGGCCGTCGCGGCCGACGGCGAGGACGCCCTCGACCTGGCCCTCGAGTTCGCTGGGGCCGGATCATGAACGCCCCGCACGCCCAGCGTGCCGCGGTGGCCACCGACCCGGGCCCGGGCTATGGTGAGCGAGGGAACGGAAGCCAGCGACGGAGACCGGAATCATGGTGGAACGCACAGTTCGGATCGGATCCACGCACGGCCTGCACGCGCGGCCGGCGAAGCTCTTCACCCAGGCCGTGGCCGCATCGGGATCACAGGTCACCGTGCAGAAGACCGGTGGGCAGGCCGTCAACGCGGCCAGCATCCTCGCCGTCATCTCGCAGGGGATCGACCACGGCGACGAGGTCACGATCGTCGTCGACGGCGGCGACGAGCAGGTGGTGCTCGATCAGCTGGTCGAACTCCTCAGCACCGACCACGACGAGTAGTTCGCGGCGTCCGTCGCCCGGGCAGCCGGAGCAGGAGGGCGAATGATGGAGATCAAGGGCACCGGAATCGGCCAGGGGGTCGCCGTCGGGCCGGTGGTGCGCATGGCGGAACGCCTTCCCGAGCCGGTCGACCGGCCGAGCCACCTCGACCCCGAGCGCGAGGGCGAGCGGGCCAGGGCGTCGCTGTCGGTCGTCGCCGCCGAACTCGCCGATCGCGGAGCGAAGGCGGGCGGCGCCGCGAAGGACGTGCTCGAGGCGCAGGCCATGATGGCCGAGGACCCGAGCCTCATCGACGAGGTCACGAAGCTGCTCGCCACGGGCAAGACCGCCGAGCGCGCCGTGTTCGAGGCGTTCGCCGCCTACCGCGACCTCCTCGCCGGCATGGGCGGGTACATGGGGGAGCGGGCCGCCGACCTCGACGACATCTCCCAGCGCGTGATCGCGCACCTCCTCAAGCTCCCGGCTCCCGGCGTGCCGAACCCGGGTCACCCGTTCGTGCTCGTCGCCCGCGACCTCGCGCCCGCCGACACCGCCACCCTCGACCTCGATCGGGTCCTCGGACTCGTCACGGTCGACGGCGGCCCCACCTCGCACACCGCCATCCTCGCCCGCGAGAAGTCGATCGTCGCGGTCGTCGGGGCGGCGGATGCCGCGGCCCTCGCCGACGGCGACACGGTCGTCGTCGACGCCGCGGGCGGCCTCGTCATCTCGTCGCCGACCGCCGAGCAGGTGGCCGAGGCGAACGCCCGGATCGCCGAGCGCGCCGCCCTCCAGGCGGCCCCCGTCACGCCGGGCGCACTCGCCGACGGCACGCCGGTGCCCCTGCTCGTGAACCTCGGCTCGGCCGACGGAGCCGCCGAGGCGCTGCGGCTCGGCGCCGAGGGCGTCGGCCTCTTCCGCACCGAGTTCCTCTTCCTCGGCCACGACACCGCGCCGAGCGTGCGCGACCAGCAGGAGCACTACACGAGACTGCTCCGGGCGTTCGAGGGCAGGAAGGTCGTCGTGCGCGTGCTCGACGCGGGCGCCGACAAGCCGCTCTCGTTCCTCAACGTCGCACGCGAGGAGAACCCCGCGCTCGGGCTGCGAGGCATCCGGGCCCTGCGCCACACCGAGGTCATCCTGCGCGAGCAGCTCACGGCGCTCGCCGCAGCGGATGCCGCGACCGACGCCGAGTTGTGGGTCATGGCGCCCATGATCGCGACGGTCGAGGAGACGCGCTACTTCGCGGCGCTCGCGAGGGAGCTCGGGGTGCGCGTGGCCGGCGTCATGGTGGAGACGCCGTCGGCCGCCCTCATCGCCGACCGGGTGCTCGCGGCCTGCGACTTCGCCTCGATCGGCACGAACGACCTCACCCAGTACGCGATGGCGGCCGACCGGCTGCTCGGCACGGTCGCGAACCTCCAGGATCCGTGGCATCCGGCCGTGCTCCGCCTGATCGGCGAGGTCGGCGCCGCCGGAGCCGAACTCGGCAAGCCCGTCGGCATCTGCGGCGAGGCCGCCGCCGACCCGCTGCTCGCCGTCGTGCTCGTGGGCCTCGGCGCCACGAGCCTGTCGATGTCGCCATCGGCACTCGCAGATGTCCGCGCCTCCCTCGCGCGGTACAGCCCCGACGACGCGAAGGCGCTCGCCCGGGCAGCCCTGGCCGCTGAGGGAGCGGCCGAAGCCAGGCAGGCCGTGCAGACGGCCGCATCCGAGATCACCGCGCCGCGGGCCACCGCGACGTGAACACGAGAGGGGCAACACCATGACAACGACGTCTGCGGGAGCGAAGCGGCCGGGGGGAGCACGCGTCGCCGTCCAGAGGTTCGGCACCTTCCTCAGCGGCATGATCATGCCGAACATCCCCGCGCTCATCGCGTGGGGCATCTTCACCGCGTTCTTCATCGCCGTCGGATGGACCCCGAACGCCGATCTCGCGACCATCGTCGGGCCGTTCATCCACTACCTGCTCCCCATCCTGATCGCCTACACGGGCGGAAGCCTGGTCTACGGCATCCGCGGCGGCGTCGTCGGCTCCATCGCGACGTTCGGCGCGATCGCGGGCTCCGACCTGCTCATCGCGCAGGTCAACGCCACCCTGCCCGAGGACAACCAGCTCGGACAGATCCACATGTTCATCGGCGCGATGATCCTCGGACCGTTGTCGGCCTGGACGATGAAGCGGATCGACGCGCTCTGGGACGGCAAGATCCGGGCCGGGTTCGAGATGCTCGTGAACATGTTCTCCGCGGGCATCTGGGGCTTCGTCATGGCCATCGTCGGGTTCTACCCGGTCGCCTGGCTGGTCAACGGCATCATGAACGTGCTGTCGGCCGCGGTGAACTGGCTCGTGGAGACGAACCTGCTGCCGCTGACGAGCATCATCATCGAGCCGGCCAAGGTGCTCTTCCTGAACAACGCGATCAACCACGGCGTGCTCACGCCGCTCGGCCTCTCGCAGGCGGCCGAGGAGGGCTCGTCGATCCTGTTCCTGCTCGAGGCGAACCCCGGCCCCGGCGTCGGCCTGCTGCTCGCGTTCACGTTCTTCGGCATCGGCGCGGCGAGGGCGTCGGCACCGGGTGCGGCCGTCATCCAGTTCTTCGGCGGCATCCACGAGGTCTACTTCCCGTTCGCGCTGATGAAGCCGATCCTGATCCTGGCGCTCATCGCGGGCGGCATGACCGGGGTCAGCACGAACATGCTCCTGGACGGCGCCCTGCGGGCTCCGGCCGCACCGGGGAGCATCATCGCGGTCATCGCGCAGACCGCGCCGGGTGCGTACTTCGCCGTCCTCCTCTCGGTGGTCCTCTCGGCAGCCGTGACCTTCACCATCGCGGCGGTCATCCTGCGGGCGTCGCGGAAGCGCGACCTCCAGGCGATGGCCATCACGGATGACGCATTCGGCGCCGCGATCACGCAGACCGAAGCGGCCAAGGGCAAGAGCTCCGACACCCTCGCGAACCTGCGCGGCGGCGCGGCGACCCAGGCGGGCGGGAGCGGCGGTCCCGCGACCGGCACGATGCGCGAGATCAAGAACGTCGTGTTCGCCTGCGACGCCGGCATGGGGTCGTCGGCGATGGGAGCGAGCGTGCTTCGCAACAAGATCAAGAAGGCGGGCATCGAGGATGTCACGGTGACCAACAAGGCCATCGCGCAGCTCGACGAGTCGGCCGACCTGGTCATCACCCAGGGGCAGCTGACCGATCGGGCACGCCACATGACGCCCGACGCGGTCCACGTCTCGGTCGACAACTTCATGAACTCGCCGAAGTACGACGAGGTCGTGCAACTGATCGAGACGCAGAAGGGCAGCTGACGATCACCACCACCGGATGACCCGTACCCGGGTCGCGGCCGTTCACCTCGACCGGTCGCGGCCCGGGCCGCCGCGTGACCAGAACCACGAAGCACGAGCACGTCGAGGAAGAAGGAGAGCTCCCATGACCGACCAGATCCTGCCCGCCGCCAACGTGCGGATCGCCTCCCGGGCCGCCGGCCGCGACGACGCGATCCGCGAGGCCGGGGCGATCCTCGTCGACGCCGGAGCGGTCGATCCCGGCTACATCGACTCCATGCTCGACCGCGAGGCGACGGTCTCGACCTACATGGGGAACTTCCTCGCCATCCCGCACGGCACCAACGAGGCGAAGGACCAGATCCGCCGGTCGGCGCTCTCGGTGATCCGATACGAGGAGCCCGTCGACTGGGACGGCGAGGAGGCGCGCTTCGTGGTCGGCATCGCCGGCATCGAGAACGAGCACCTCGAGATCCTCTCGAAGATCGCC
The DNA here is from genome assembly GCF_056156205.1 of Agromyces sp. NSFZ. NCBI lineage: Bacteria > Bacillati > Actinomycetota > Actinomycetes > Micrococcales > Microbacteriaceae > Agromyces > Agromyces sp. NSFZ. The sequence goes on along the minus strand of NZ_CM149585.1, from coordinate 3,315,163 downwards.
ATCATCTTCTCCGACGAGGACGAGGTGCGGAAACTGCTCGACGCGCCCACCGCCGCCGAGCTGCATGCCCGGCTCTCGGAGGTCAACGCATCGTGAAGGCCGTGCACTTCGGCGCGGGCAACATCGGGCGCGGCTTCGTCGGACTGCTCCTGCACGAGGCCGGATACGAGGTCGTGTTCGCCGACGTGAACGCCGAGCTCATCGACGCGCTCGCGGCATCCGACCACTACACCGTGCACGAGGTGGGAGCCGGGGCCCGCGACCGCCGCGTCGACGGATACCGCGCGGTGAACAGCCAGACGGACGCACCGGCGCTGCTCGCCGAGCTCGAGACCGCCGACGTGGCGACCACCGCCGTCGGCCCGAGCATCCTGCGCTTCATCGCCCCGCATCTCGTCGCCGCGCTGCGAGCGAGGCCCGCGGACGCCCCGCCGATCGTGATCATGGCGTGCGAGAACGCGATCAACGCGACCGACCAGCTGCACGACGAGATCGCCTCCCTCTCGAGTCCCGAGGAGTGGCGGGAGCTCGCCGCGAAGGCCGTGTTCGCGAACACCGCCGTCGACCGGATCGTTCCCGGGCAGGCCGCCGACGCGGGCCTCGACGTGACCGTCGAGACGTTCTTCGAGTGGGCGATCGAGCGGCCGCCGTTCGGCGACGCCGTGCCCGAGATCCCGGGCGCCCACTTCGTCGACGACCTCGCGCCGTACATCGAGCGGAAGCTCTTCACCGTGAACACGGGCCACGCCGCAACGGCTTACCTCGGGTTCCTCGCGGGGCACGAGCGCATCAGCGACGCGCTCGCGGATCCCGCGGTGGCGGCGGGCGTGGAGCGCGCGCTCGGCGAGACGAGTGCGTTGATCGTGGCGAAGCACGGCTTCACCGAGGCGGAGCAGGCCGCGTACCGGCTGCGCATCCTCGAGCGGTTCCGGAACCCCGAGCTGCCCGACACCGTCGAGCGCGTGGGCCGGCAGCCGCTGCGCAAGCTCGGCCGCCACGAGCGCTTCATCGGCCCGGCGTCCGAGCTCGCCGTCGCGGGGCTGCCCGTCGACGGGCTGCTCGGCGCCGTCGGCGCCGCCCTGCGGTTCGACGTGCCGGCGGATCCCGAGAGCGTCGAGCTGCAGCAACTCCTCGCGTCCCGCGAGCCCGCCGCGTTCGTGCACGAGGTCACCGGCATCGCGGCGGGGCATCCGCTCGAACCGGGACTCGTCGCGAAGGTCGCCGAGGCGAAGGCCGCGCGCTCCTGACCTCGACTGGCGCGGTGGGTCGAAATCGCCTATAGTTGACCCTTGGTGTTCTGCACGCCTGCTTCGGCATGCCCGACGACCCCTGGTCAGACGGATCCGTCATCGCGTGCAGCATCGTCGCACGACCAGCATCCCAAACTCCAAGCGATAGTGAGGCTATGGCCAAGAAAGACGGCGTCATCGAGATCGAAGGCTCGGTCATCGAGGCACTCCCGAACGCGATGTTCCGCGTGGAACTGACCAACGGGCACAAGGTCCTCGCGCATATCTCAGGCAAGATGCGCCAGCACTACATCCGGATCCTCCCCGAGGATCGCGTGATCGTGGAGCTGAGCCCCTACGACCTGACGCGCGGCCGCATCGTCTACCGCTACAAGTAAGGGCAGCTGGAAAGTAACGGCCTGCGGCACCCCGCGGGTACGAGGACAGCGAACCAAGGAAACAACTGTGAAGGTCAACCCCAGCGTCAAGCCCATCTGCGACCACTGCAAGGTCATCCGCCGCCACGGCCGCGTCATGGTGATCTGCAAGAGCAACCCGCGCCACAAGCAGCGCCAGGGCTAGTCGCACGGCTTCGGCCCCTCGGTCCCTGAGCCTGTCGAAGGGAGCTCACCGAAGGGCGCACAACTGAACACCGCAACGGCAACGCCAGAACCACGACATCCCGGATGTCGCGGGGACACCTCGGGACGGAGGCCCGGGCACCGGCGCTGCTCCACACCTCCACTTCGAAACAGGAGAAGCCACACATGGCACGTCTGGCAGGAGTCGACATCCCGCGCGAGAAGCGCGTGGAGATCGCACTGACCTACATCTACGGCGTCGGCCGCACGCGAGCGCTCACCACGCTCGCCGAGACCGGCATCGACGGCAACATCCGCGTGAAGGATCTCAGCGACGAGCAGCTCGTCGCCCTCCGCGACTACATCGAGGGCAACTTCAAGGTCGAGGGCGATCTCCGCCGTGAAGTCGCCGCCGACATCCGCCGCAAGGTCGAGATCGGATCCTACGAGGGCCTGCGCCACCGCCGCGGCCTCCCGGTCCGCGGCCAGCGCACCAAGACCAACGCTCGCACCCGCAAGGGCCCGAAGCGCACCGTCGCCGGCAAGAAGAAGCCCGGCCGCAAGTAACCGCTCGTCGCCAGATCTAGGAGATTTCACACATGGCAGCACCCAAGGCGGCTACTCGCAAGCCGCGCAAGAAGGAAAAGAAGAACATCGCCGTGGGTCAGGCCCACATCAAGTCGACGTTCAACAACACGATCGTCTCGATCACCGACACCACCGGTGCCGTGATCAGCTGGGCCTCGTCGGGCGGCGTCGGCTTCAAGGGCTCGCGCAAGTCGACCCCGTTCGCCGCGCAGCTGGCCGCCGAGTCGGCCGCCCGCCAGGCGCAGGAGCACGGCATGAAGAAGGTCGACGTCTTCGTCAAGGGCCCGGGTTCGGGTCGCGAGACGGCGATCCGCTCGCTCCAGGCCGCGGGCCTCGAGGTCGGCAGCATCAACGACGTGACGCCCCAGGCGCACAACGGATGCCGCCCGCCGAAGCGTCGTCGCGTCTGATACTCCATCCGTTGGTCGAGTAGGGCGCCTGCGCCCGTATCGAGACCCCTGCGGCATCCGCCGGTCTCGATACGGCCCTGACGGGCCTACTCGACCAGCGACACGTTCTCTCACAACTCAAGATCCTCGACCTCGCAGGTGTCATATAGCGGACACCCTGCCGAAAGGAATCAACAGTGCTGATCGCACAGCGCCCGACGCTCACCGAAGAGAACATCTCGGAGTTCCGTTCGCGTTTCGTGATCGAGCCCCTCGAGCCGGGCTTCGGCTACACGCTGGGTAACTCGCTCCGCCGCACCCTCCTCTCCTCGATCCCCGGCGCAGCCGTGACGAGCATCCGCATCGACGGCGTGCTCCACGAGTTCTCGACCGTTCCGGGCGTGAAGGAGGATGTCACCGAGATCATCCTCAACATCAAGAACCTCGTCGTCTCCAGCGAGCACGACGAGCCCATCACCGCCTACCTCCGCAAGCAGGGTGCCGGTGAGGTCACCGCCGCCGACATCTCCGCTCCGGCCGGTGTCGAGGTGCACAACCCCGAGCTCGTCATCGCGACGCTCAACGACTCGGCGAAGTTCGAGCTCGAGCTCACGATCGAGCGCGGCCGCGGCTACGTGTCGGCCAGCCAGAACCGCAACGAGTACTCCGAAGCGGGCCAGATCCCGGTCGACTCGATCTACTCGCCGGTGCTCAAGGTCACCTACCGCGTCGAGGCCACGCGTGCCGGTGAGCGTACCGACTTCGACCGCCTCGTGGTCGACGTCGAGACGAAGCCCGCGATCTCGCCGCGCGACGCCATCGCCTCGGCGGGCCGCACGCTCACCGAGCTCTTCGGCCTCGCCCGCGAGCTCAACGTGGCCGCAGAGGGCATCGAGATCGGCCCGGCGCCGGTCGACGCCGTGCTCTCGAGCGAGCTCTCGATCCCGATCGAGGACCTCGACCTGTCGGTGCGCAGCTACAACTGCCTCAAGCGCGAGGGCATCAACACGGTGTCGGAGCTCGTCGCCCTGTCGGAGTCGCAGCTCATGAACATCCGCAACTTCGGCCAGAAGTCGGTGGATGAGGTCAAGGACAAGCTCACCGAGATGGGTCTCTCGCTGAAGGATTCCGTGCCCGGATTCGACGGCGCCCACTTCTACACGGGCTTCGACGACGAGAGCTGATCGTCTTCGTCCCCGTAACGACCCCCCACCACTGGAGATAACGAACCATGCCGAAGCCCACCAAGGGTCCCCGCCTCGGAGGCGGTCCCGCGCACGAGCGGCTCCTGCTCGCGAACCTCGCCGCAGCGCTCTTCACGCACGAGCGGATCACCACGACCGAGACGAAGGCCAAGCGCCTGCGTCCGCTCGCCGAGCGCCTCATCACGTTCGCCAAGCGCGGCGACCTGCACGCCCGTCGCCGGGTGCTCGCCGTGATCGGCGACAAGAGCGTCGTGCACAAGCTGTTCACCGAGATCGCGCCCCAGGTGGCCGACCGTGAGGGCGGCTACACGCGCATCACGAAGATCGGCTACCGCAAGGGCGACAACGCCCCCATGGCGGTCATCGAGCTCGTGCTCGAGCCGGTCGTGAAGAAGCAGCGCGCCGCCAAGCCGGCCGCCGCCGCCACGCCCGACGAGACGCCGGCCGAGGAGCCCGCGGTCGAGGAGACGACGGCCGACGAGGCCGTGACCGAGGCCGAGGCCGCGGTCGACGAGGCCGCCGGTTCCGAGGCCTCCGAGGAGTCGGCGGAGACGCCGGCCGAGGAGCCCGTCGAGGCCAAGTAGTCGAACCACCGTCGAAGGGCCCGGATGCCGCGTGCATCCGGGCCCTTCGCCGTTCCCCTGGCAGGGGCAGGGGAGGGCCGCGCCGTAGGCTGGAGGAGTGAGTGAGACAGCCGGGCCCGCAGGCGACCGCGGCGACGAGGCGGATGCCGCGGCATCCGTCGTCCGCGTACGGCTCGGCATCGCCTACGACGGCACCGACTTCAACGGCTGGAGCCGGCAGCCCGGGCTGCGCACGGTGCAGGGGGTGCTCGAGGAGGCCCTCGCCACGCTCTTCCGCCGCACGGGTGAGGCTCCCCGGCTGACCGTCGCGGGACGCACCGATGCGGGCGTGCACGCGCTCGGGCAGGTCGCGCACCTCGACGTCACCGCGACGGCGCTCGCCGCCGTGGCTCGCCCGCGTCGTGGACAGGACGCCGACGCCACGCCGGAGGCCGCGCTGGGTCGCCGCCTCACGGGCATCATCGGCGCCGATGCCGACGTGGTGATCACCCACGCGGAGCGCGCACCAGCCGGCTTCGACGCCCGGTTCTCGGCGCTGTGGCGCCGCTACGAGTACCGCGTGGCCGACGCCTCCGCCGTCCGTGATCCGCTCGAACGGCGGCGAACGGTGGTGATTCCCCGGGCGCTCGACGTCGAGGCGATGGATGCCGCGGCGCGCTCGCTCACGGGCCTGCACGACTTCGCCGCCTTCTGCCGGCCCCGAGAGGGTGCCACGACCATCCGGACGCTCCAGTCCTACTCGTGGGCGCGACGCCCCGATGACGGCGTCCTCGTCGCCTCGCTCCAGGCGGACGCGTTCTGCCACTCGATGGTGCGAGCCCTCGTCGGGGCGTGCGTCGCGGTGGGGGAGGGCCGGCTCGAGGCATCCGACCCGCTCGGCCTGTTGCGGGCCGCCGAGCGGACCAGCGCGTTCAAGGTCATGCCGGCGAAGGGCCTCGTGCTGACCGAGGTGGGGTACCCCGACGACGCGGCGCTCGAGGCCCGTGCCACGCAGACCAGGGCACGTCGCGAATTGCACGCCGAAGGCATCGTCGGCTAAGCTGTCTCTTTGGTGCCGCCATCACTGGTTCCTGAGCCCGTCGAAGGGCGGCACCCGATCATGAGCCCTCCAGCCGGGCGTTCGAGCGCATCGCGCGCGAACACCTCTCGGAGCGGGATTCACGAACTCCTCACTCGATCAGAAAGCAGCACTTCCGTGACGCGCACCTACACCCCGAAGCCGAACGAGATCCAGCGCGACTGGGTCGTCATCGACGCCACCGACGTCGTGCTCGGCCGTCTCGCGAGCCACTCGGCCGCACTCCTCCGTGGCAAGCACAAGCCGATCTTCGCCAACCACGTCGACACCGGTGACTTCGTCATCATCGTCAACGCCGACAAGGTGGCCCTCACCGGCCAGAAGCTCGAGCAGAAGAAGGCCTACCGTCACTCGGGCTACCCGGGCGGCCTCAAGGCCGTCGGGTACGCCGAGCTCCTCGAGAAGAACCCCGTCCGCGCCGTCGAGAAGGCGATCCGCGGCATGCTCCCCAAGAACTCGCTCGGCCGCCAGCAGCTGAAGAAGCTGAAGGTCTACGCCGGCCCGGAGCACCCGCACTCGGCCCAGCAGCCGAAGCCGTACACCCTCACCCAGGTCGCCCAGTAACTCCGGCGCACTCGACGTTCTCGAAATAAGGATTCACACCACCATGGCGAAGATCGCAGACCAGATCGAAGCGGCTCCCGAGAGCTACACCACCGAGAGCGCCCCCGCGGCCGCTCCCGCCACCCCCCGCCCCGTGCTCAACGTCTCGGGCGCGGCCGTCGGTCGCCGCAAGCAGGCCATCGCCCGCGTTCGCGTCGTTCCCGGCGCCGGCACCATCACGGTCAACGGCCGTGAGTTCGCCGACTACTTCCCGAACAAGCTGCACCAGCAGCTCATCACCGACCCGTTCACGGTGCTCGAGCTCTCCGGCTCGTACGACGTGATCGCCCGCATCACCGGTGGCGGCCCCTCGGGCCAGGCCGGCGCCCTGCGCCTCGCGATCGCCCGCGCGCTCAACGAGATCGACCGAGAGAACAACCGTCCGACGCTGAAGAAGTCCGGCTTCCTCACGCGCGACGCCCGCGTCATCGAGCGCAAGAAGGCCGGCCTCAAGAAGGCCCGCAAGGCGCCCCAGTTCTCGAAGCGCTGATCCGGGCCTCCGGTTCTCCGTATGCCTCGGCTCTTCGGAACCGACGGGGTCCGGGGCCTCGCCAACCGTGATCTCACGGCTGACCTGGCCCTGGGCCTCGCCCAGGCGGCTGCCGCCGTGCTCACGCAGGGGCGTCACGCCGACGAGCTCCGGGCGGCAGGACGCCGTCCGGTCGCGGTCGTCGCGCGCGACCCCCGCGTCTCCGGTGAGTTCCTCACCGCGGCCGTCTCGGCCGGCCTCGCGAGCTCGGGTGTCGACGTGCTCGACGCCGGCGTCATCCCGACGCCCGCGACCGCGTTCCTCATCGACTCGATCGGCGCCGACTTCGGCGTCATGATCTCGGCGTCGCACAACCCGGCGCCCGACAACGGCATCAAGTTCTTCTCGTTCGGCGGCACGAAGCTGCCCGACGAGGTCGAGGACCGCATCGAGTCCTTCCTCGGCAGGCAGAAGCTCGCGCCCGTGGGCGACGGCGTCGGCCGCATCCGCCGCTTCGCCGACGCCGAAGACCGCTACGTCGTGCACCTGCTGAGCACGCTGCCGAATCGCCTCGAGGGCCTCAAGGTCGTGCTCGACTGCGCCCACGGTGCGGCGGCCGGCGTGTCGCCGGAGACGTTCCGAGACGCCGGCGCCGAGGTGATCGTCATCGGCGCCGACCCCGACGGCATGAACATCAACGACGGCGTCGGCTCGACGCACCTCGAGCCGCTCCGTGCAGCCGTGCTCGAGCACGGGGCCGACCTCGGCATCGCGCACGACGGCGACGCCGATCGGTGCCTCGCCGTCGACGCCCACGGCGACATCGTCGACGGCGACCGCATCATGGCGATCCTCGCCCTCTCGATGCACGAGCGCGGTCACCTCACCGATGACACGCTCGTCGTCACCGTCATGTCCAACCTCGGCCTTCGCCGGGCCATGGCCGAGCGGGGCATCCGCGTCGTCGAGACGAAGGTCGGCGACCGCTACGTGCTGGAGGCGCTCGCGGCGGAGGGCCTCGCGCTCGGCGGCGAGCAGTCGGGTCACGTCATCATGACCGAGTTCGCGACCACCGGCGACGGGGTGCTCACCGGCCTGCACTTGGCCGCGGAGCTCAATCGCACCGGCAAGTCCCTCGCCGAGCTGGCGTCGGTGATGACCGTGTACCCGCAGGTGCTCGTGAACGTGCGCGGCGTCGATCACAATGCCATGCACCAAGATGCCGAGATCGCCGCGGCCGTCGCGGCCGTCGAAGCCGAGCTCGGCGACTCCGGGCGCGTGCTCCTGCGCCCGTCGGGCACGGAGCCGATGGTGCGCGTCATGGTCGAGGCGGCCGATCAGGACACCGCCGAGCGTCATGCGGCGGCGCTGGCCGAGGTGGTGCGCGCGCGACTCGCGAACTGAGTCGCCCGCCGGTCGCTGGGCTCAGGGACCACCCTTCGACGGGGCTCGAGGGCCGCGCTCAGAGCTTGCGCAGGAGCACGTTCGACACCGTGTGGTCGGCGCTCTTGCGCAGGACGAGCGAGGCGCGCGATCGCGTCGGCCGGATGTTCTGCAGCAGGTTGGGTTCGTTGATCTCGTGCCAGATCGAGCGCGCCCGCTGGCGCGCCTCGTCTTCGGTGAGGCTCGCGTACCGGTGGAAGTAGGAACGCGGATTCGAGAATGCGCCGCGCTGGAGCTTCAGGAACCGTTCCTCGTACCAGCGGGCGATGTCGCTCGTTCGGGCGTCGACGTAGATCGTGAAGTCGAACAGGTCGCTCACCGCCAGGCGGTGTCCGGGCCCGGGCGGCTGCAGCACGTTGAGGCCCTCGACGATGAGCACGTCGGGGCGGCGCACGGTGATCCACGCGTCGGGCACGATGTCATAGGCCAGGTGCGAGTAGAACGGTGCGCGCACGGCCGCGGCACCGGCCTTCACCTCGCTCACGAACCGGAGCAGCGCGCGTCGGTCGTACGACTCGGGGAACCCCTTGCGCCCCATCAGCCCCCGCCGCTCGAGCTCGGCGTTCGGGAAGAGGAATCCGTCGGTCGTCACCAGCTCGACTCGGGGCGTGTGCTCCCACCTGGCGAGGAGCTCGCGCAGGAGACGCGCGATGGTGGACTTGCCCACCGCCACCGAACCCGCGACGCCGATCACGAAGGGCGTGGGCTCGGGACGCTTGCGGAGGAACTCGCTCGTGACGTTGTGCAGCGACTTCGTGCCGCCGACGTAGAGGTTGAGCAGGCGACTGAGCGGCAGGTAGACCTCGGCGACCTCGCGGAGGTCGAGCGGCTCGCCGAGGCCGCGCAGCTGCACGATCTCGATCTCGCTGAGGGGCGCCGGCATCGACGGCGCCAGGGCGGCCCAGCTCGCCCGGTCGAGCTCGATGAACGGCGTGATCTGCGCGCCGTGCGGCAACGGGCTCTGCGGATCCAGCACCGTGACAGTCTAGTGTCGACCGGCGAGCCCACCGCTGTGCACGCACGCGGCGGGCGCACAGCGGCGCGACACTAGAATCGCCTCCATGTGTGGAATCGTCGGATACGTCGGAGAGCGCAACAGCCTCGACGTGCTCATGGGAGGCCTTCGCCGCCTCGAATATCGCGGATACGACTCGGCGGGGGTCGCCATCGTCGACGATGACGGCGTCATCGAGACCGCGAAGCGGGCGGGCAAACTGCAGGTCCTCGCCGACGACCTCGAGGCGACGCCCCTCCACCGCGGCGGCACCGGCATCGGCCACACCCGCTGGGCCACGCACGGCGGCCCCACCGACCGCAACGCCCACCCGCACCTCGGCGACGAGGGCCGGCTCGCGCTCATCCACAACGGCATCATCGAGAACTTCTCCGAGCTGAAGGACGAGCTCCTCGCCGAGGGCTACACCTTCGAGAGCGAGACCGACACCGAGGTGGCCGCCGTGCTCCTCGGGCGCGAGTACCGCCGCATCGGCGAGCTCACCGAGGCCTTCCGGGCCACGGTCTCGCGCCTCGACGGCGCGTTCACGCTGCTCGCGGTGCACCGCGACCAGCCCGGCGTGGTGGTCGGCGCGCGCCGCAACTCCCCGCTCGTCATCGGCCTGGGCGACGGCGAGAACTTCCTCGGCTCGGATGTCGCGGCGTTCGTCGAGTTCACGAAGCGCGCCGTGGCGATCGGCCAGGACCAGATCGTCACGATCACCGCCGACGACGTCACGGTCACCGACTTCGCGGGCCACGCCGTCGAGGTCGAGCCGTTCGACGTCGCGTGGGACGCCTCGGCGGCCGAGAAGGGCGGGTGGTCGTCCTTCATGCGCAAGGAGGTCTCCGAGCAGCCCGAGGCGGTCCGGAACACCCTGCTCGGCCGCATCGTCGACGGGCAGGCCGTGATCCCCGAACTCGCCGACTTCGGAGACGACGAACTGCGGGCCATCCGCCGCATCACCGTGATCGCCTGCGGCACCGCGGCCTACGCCGGCATGGTCGCGAAGTACGCCATCGAGCAGTGGGCGCGCGTGCCGGTCGAGGTGGAGCTCAGCCACGAGTTCCGCTACCGCGAGCCCGTGCTCGACTCCGGCACCCTGGTCGTCTCGATCAGCCAGTCGGGCGAGACCATGGACACCCTGATGGCGGTGAAGTACGCCCGCGAGATGGGCGCGCGCACGATCTCGATCTGCAACACCCAGGGCGCCACCATCCCCCGTGAGTCCGACGCCGTCGTCTACACGCATGCCGGCCCCGAGGTCGCGGTGGCCTCGACGAAGGCCTTCGTCGCACAGATCGCCGCCCTCTACCTGTTCGGGCTGCACCTCGCCCGCGTGCGCGGCACGCTCGACGCCGAGGAACTCGCTGCACAGCTCGCCGAGCTGCAGGCGGTGCCCGAGAAGCTCGAGACGGTGCTCGAGCAGGCCGAGCTGGTGGGCCAGCTCGCGCACTGGATGGCCGACACGCGTTCGGTGCTGTTCCTCGGACGCCACGTGGGCTATCCGATCGCTCTCGAGGGGGCGCTGAAGCTCAAGGAGCTCGCGTACATCCATGCCGAGGGCTTCGCCGCCGGCGAGCTCAAGCACGGTCCGATCGCACTCATCGAGCCGGGCCAGCCCGTCTTCGTGGTGGTGCCCAGCCCCCGCGGCTCGGCGAACCTGCACCCGAAGGTGGTGTCGAACATCCAGGAGATCCGCGCGCGCGGCGCCCGCGTGATCGCGATCGCCGAGGCGGGCGACGCCGCGGTGCTGCCGTTCGCCGACGAGGTGCTGCGCATCCCGCTCGCCGCGCCGCTGTTCGAACCGCTCCTCGCGGTGGTCCCGCTGCAGATCTTCGCCATGGAGCTCGCGCAGGCCAAGGGGCTCGATGTCGACCAGCCGCGCAACCTCGCGAAGTCCGTGACGGTGGAATGAGCCGGCTGACCCGGGGTCGGGAGGCGCGGTGATCATCGGCATCGGCATCGACGTCGTCGACATCGCGCGCTTCGAGCGATCGATCATCCGCACCCCGGGTCTCGTCGAGCGGCTGTTCGCCGAGAGCGAACGTGACCGCCAACCGCGCTCGCTCGCCGCGCGGTTCGCGGCGAAGGAGTCCCTCATCAAGGCGCTCGGCGGTCACGCCGTCATCCGCTGGCACGACATGCGCGTCGTCCAGGACGCCGAGGGCAACCCCGACTTCGAGCTCTCGGGCGACCTCGCCGAGCACGTCCGGGCGCTCGGCATCGACCGCGTGCACCTCTCCATGAGCCACGACGCGGGCATCGCGAGCGCGTTCGTCGTGCTCGAGTCCGTGCGGGGCGTCGAGTGAGCGAGGTCGCGCGGGCGGATGCCACGTCACGGCCGTTCCGCGAGGCGGTCGTCGACCTCTGCGCCATCCGCGACAACGTGGCGCACCTCGCCGAGGTCGTCGCGCCCGCGCAGGCGATGGCCGTCGTGAAGGCCGACGCGTACGGACACGGCGCCGTGCCCGTGGCGCGCGCCGCGCTCGCCGGCGGAGCCACCTGGCTCGGCGTCGCCGATGTCTCCGAGGCGCTCGCGCTCCGCACCGCAGGGATCACCGCACCCCTGCTCGCCTGGCTGCACGATCCGGGCGCTGCGTTCGCGGCGGCCGTCGAACGGGACGTGGACCTCGGCGTCTCGTCGCTCGGCCAGCTCGAGGCCATCGCCGACGCCGCGGCATCCGTCGGCCGGCCGGCCATGGTGCACCTGAAGATCGACACGGGCCTGAGCCGCAACGGCGTCGCCCCGGAAGCCTGGGGCGAGGCGGTCGCCGCGGCTGCCCGCCTCGAGCGGGCCGGTCGCCTCCGCGTGCGCGGTGTCTTCAGTCACCTCGCGAACACGTCCGAGGAGGCGGATGCCGTCCAGCTCGCGTCCTTCGAGCGGGCGCTCGCCGAGGCCTCCGCCGCCGGCCTCGCCCCCGACGTCCGGCACATCGCCTCGACGGCCGGGGCCCTGCGGCGCCCCGAGTCGCGCTACGACCTCGTGCGCCTCGGCATCGGCATCTACGGGATCCCACCCTTCGGCGACGGCACCACGGCCGCCGAACTCGGACTGCGTCCGGCCATGACCCTGCGCGGTCGTGTCGCCGCCGTCCGCCGAATCGATGCCGGCACGGGAGTCTCGTACGGCCACGTATGGCGGGCGCCGCGTCCGACCACGTTGGCACTCGTGCCGCTCGGGTACGCCGACGGCATCCCGCGGCAGGCGTCGGGCCGGGCCGAGGTGCTCCTCGCCGGCGCGCGGCGCGCCGTGGTCGGCCGCATCGCGATGGACCAGTTCCTCGTCGACGTCGGCGACGACGCCGTCGCGGTCGGCGACGAGGTCGTGCTCTTCGGCGACCCCGCGGCGGGCGCGCCGTCGGCCGACGACTGGGGCGACGCCGCCGACACCATCGGCTACGAGATCGTCACGCGCATCGGCCCGCGCGTGCCGCGCACGTACCTGGGCGGGACGTGATGCGCATCGACATCCCCGACACGGCCGCCATGGAGGCGTTCGGACGCGACCTCGGCGCCGAGCTCCGGGCCGGCGACCTCGTGGTGCTGACGGGGCCGCTCGGCGCCGGCAAGACCACGCTCACGCGCGGCCTCGGCGCGGGGCTCGGCGTGCGCGGCCCGGTGCAGAGCCCCACGTTCGTGCTGGCCCGCACGCATCCGAGCCTCGTCGGCGGCCCGCCGCTCGTGCACGTCGACGCCTACCGGCTCGGCACCCCCGAGCTCCTCGACGACCTCGACCTCGACTTCGCCCACGCCGTGGTCGTCGTCGAGTGGGGAGCCGGCCTGCTCGACGACGTGGCCGAGTCGTGGCTCGACGTCGTCATCGAACGCCCGGATGGAGCGGGCACCGCGGCGATGACGGATGCCGCCGACGCCGAGTTCCTCGGCGCCGACGAGCCGCGAATGCTCGAGGTGCGCGGTCACGGCCCGCGCTGGGCGGGGAGCCGCTTCGACGACGCCCAGTAGGCTGGGATCCATGCTCCTCGCGATCGACACCTCGACGGGCACGAGCGTCGCCGTCGTCGATCGCGACGACGCCAGCGGTGAACTGCGCTGCCTCGCCGAGACGGGCACGGCCGACACCATGCGGCACGCCGAGGTCGTCGGCGGATTCATCCTCGAAGCGCTGCAGGCGGCGGGTGTGCGGGCGAGCGACCTCTCGGGCGTCGCGGCGGGCATGGGCCCGGGTCCGTTCACGGGCCTGCGCGTCGGCATCGCCGCGGCGCACGCGTTCGCGCTCGGCCTCTCGAAGCCGTTCGTGCCGGTCGTGAGCCACGACGCCGTCGCATGGTCCTGGTACCGCGGGGGCGGCACGGGCCCGCTGCAGGTCGTCACCGATGCACGTCGCCGCGAGTTCGCGATCTCCGAGTACGGCGGCCTCGACGGCGACGCGCTTCCCGTGCGCACTGACGGCCCGCGACTCGTTCCGCGTGACGAGGTGCCCGGGGCACGGGGCATCCGTCTCGACACCGCGACGGTTCCGGCCGGCGCGATCGGCATGCTCGCCGAACTCGCCTTCGCCGCCCGGCGGCTGCCGCTCGCCGACGACGCGCCGCTGTACCTCCGGTCACCCGATGTCACGCCCTCCGCCGGCAAGCGGGTGCTGCAGTGAGCGTGCTCATGCGGCGTGCCAGGCCCGCCGACCTCGACGCGATCATGCGCCTCGAGCGCGAGACGTTCGTGAACGACGCGTGGCCCGAAGACGCCATGCGCCGCGAGCTCGAGAGCCCGCACGGGTACTACCTCGTCGCGGTCGACGACGACGAGGAGGATCCCGACCGGCGACTCCTCGGCTACGCGGGCCTGCTCGCGCCGTCGGGCAGCGGCCAGGGCGACATCCAGACCATCGCGGTCGCCCCGTTCGCGCGAGGCATCGGCCTCGGTCGCGGACTCATGCACGCGCTCATCACGCAGGCTCGCCGTCGCCACCTCGCCGAGCTCTTCCTCGAGGTGCGTGCCGACAACCCCATCGCCCGCGCGCTCTACGAGTCGCTCGGCTTCGAGCAGATCGGCGTGCGCCGCGGCTACTACCAACCCGACGGCGTCGACGCCATCTCGATGCGCCTCGCCGTGCCGCCGGCGGTCACGCGCCCAGCGGCATCCGGAACCGGAACCGGGAGCACCGCATGAACCGCGACGCGCCCCTCGTGCTGGGCATCGAGACCTCGTGCGACGAGACGGGTGTCGGCATCGTGCGCGGCACCGACCTGCTCGCCAACGTGATCGCCTCCTCCATGGAGGAACACGCGCGCTACGGCGGCGTCGTGCCCGAGGTCGCCGCCCGCGCTCACCTCGAGGCCCTCGGGCCCACCATCGCCGCCGCGCTCGCCGAGGCCGAGATCTCGCTCGCCGAGGTCGACGCCGTCGCCGTCACGAACGGGCCGGGTCTGGCAGGCGCCCTGATGGTGGGTGTCGGCGCTGCCAAGGCGCTCGCGGTCGCGCTCGACCGCCCGCTGTACGCGGTGAACCACCTCGTCGGCCACGTCGGCGCCGACCTGCTCGACCATGAGGCGCCGCTCGAGACGCCGACGGTGGCGCTGCTCGTCTCCGGGGGCCACACGTCGCTCCTGCTCGTGCGCGACCTGGTGTCCGACGTCGAGCTCCTCGGCGAGACGGTCGACGACGCCGCGGGTGAAGCGTTCGACAAGGTGGCGCGACTGCTCGGCCTGCCCTACCCCGGCGGCCCCGAGATCGACCGGGCCGCGATCGGCGGCGACCCGAACGCGATCCGCTTCCCACGGGGGCTCACGCAGCCGAAGGACCTCGCCGCGCACCGCTACGACTTCAGCTTCTCGGGGCTCAAGACCGCCGTCGCCCGCTGGGTCGAGCAGCGGGTGGCCGCGGGCGAGACCGTGCCGCTCGCGGATGTCGCGGCGAGCTTCCGCGAGGCCGTCGTCGACGTGCTCGTGACCAAGGCCGTCGCCGCCTGCACCGACCTCGGCGTGCCCAGGCTCCTCCTCGGCGGAGGCGTCATCGCCAATGCCCGGCTCCGCGAGCTGGCGGCCGAGCGAGCGGCCGCGGCGGGCATCGCGCTGCGGATTCCGCCCCTTTCGCTGTGCACCGACAACGGCGCCATGATCGCCGAGCTCGGCGCGCAGCTCATCATGGCGGGGCATCCGCCGTCGTCGCTCGATTTCGGTGCCGACTCCACCCTTCCCGTCACCGATATCCAGGCGTAACCCCTCCGCGCGGGAGTCTGTCGGTGACGCCGTCGCCGCGATAGTGTGTGCAACGTAGTGAGCGGATGCCGCGTCGGAACGCGTGCATCCCACCGTCGCCGCAGGCCGCGGCGACGAAATCCACAGCATCGAGGGGACACACGAACGTGACCGATCCGAACCTTCCCGACCAGCCGGGCTCCGTGCCGCCGTCGCAGCCGGCGCCGCCCCCGGCCGCCCCGGCCCCGGCATACGGCAGCGCACCGGCCGCACCGGCCGCACCGGCGTACGGGCAGACCGCCCCGTCTGGCGCGAAGACGAACACGCTGGCGATCGTCTCGCTCGTCGCCTCGCTCATCGGCCTCGCCACGGGCATCGGCTTCCTCGTCGGCATCATCTGCGGTCACATCGCGCTCGGCCAGATCAAGAAGACGGGCGAGCAGGGCCGCGGCCTGGCCGTGGCCGGCCTCATCATCGGCTACATCGGCATCGTGCTCGCCATCATCGGGACCATCCTGTTCTTCGCGGTGTTCGCCGCGTTGTGGCAGGGCGGGTACATCACCACCTACTGATCGCCGATTCCTCGACTTCGCGAAAGGCGAACACCATGAGCGACCCGACCACCCCGCGCGAGCCCGAGCGGCCCGACGAGCCCACGGTTCCGAACCCCGAGGAGCCGATGGTTCCGACGCCCGAGGAGCCCGCCCTCCCGACGCCCGAGGAGCCCACGGCTCCGACGCCCGAGGAGCCGACGTTCCCCTCCGAGCCGGAGCCGGGCTTCCCGGCGCCGTCGGAGCCCACCTACCCCGGCATGCCGTCGGCCCCCGAGACGCCCGGGGTGCCGGGTGCGCCCGAGGTGCCCTCGGCGCCCGAGCCTCCCGCTCCGCCGGCACCGCCCGCTCCGCCGTCGACCCCGAGCTACGGGGCGTCGACCCCGCCTCCGCCACCGCCCCCCGGCGCCTACGGGGCACCCGTCGCGGCCGCAGGAGCATCGCAGCCCGGTTCCGGGCAGCCCGGGTACGGCCAGCCCGGCTACGGTCAGCCCGGGTACGTCGCGCCGGCCTACGGCACCACGACCGCGGCGAAGCCGACGCCCGTGCTGAGCCTGATCTCGCTCATCGCGGGCATCGTCGGCCTCGTCGGATTCTTCGTGGTGTTCATCCCGATCGTCGGCGGCATCATGCAGCTCATCATCCCGGCCGCGGCCGTCGTGCTCGGTTTCCTCGGCAAGAAGAAGGAGCCCGCCGCCAAGGGGATGTGGCTCACCGGCATGATCCTCGGATTCGTCGGCCTCGCCATCGGCCTGCTCTCGATCGTCCTCTGGAGCATCGCCTTCGCCAGCACGTCGTTCTACGACTACTCGTACTGAGCGTGCCCGAGGTCGAGTGATGTCTGATCGCGAAGGGGTCCCGCCCGACGGCGGGGCCCCCTCACGTTCTCCGGGCCCGTCGCCTTCGGCAGACCCCTCACGTTCGCCGGGCCCGCCCGAGGCGACGACGCCGGATGCAGCGGGTTCGCGACCGCAGCCCGAGCCGGTCATCCCGGTTGCCGCGCCGCCGTCGGAACCGACGCTTCGGGCCGATCCCGCCGTGCGCGAATTCGACGTGCCGTTCGATACGGGCGAACTGCGCGGGCTGCCCACGGGCCAGCTGCTCGTGGTGCACCGCCCGGCGCTCGGTGGCGAGGCATCCGCCGCCGTCGAGGAGGAGACCCAGCAGCGTCGCGTCTACAGCTGGGTCGCCGCGCTCCTCGGCGCCATCGGAGCGCTCGCGTCGCTGTTCGTCGGCTGGATGCTGCCGCTCTCGATCGCGGCCCTCGTGTTCGGCGTGCTCGGCCTGCGTCGTGAGGCGGAGGGCCGCATGCTCGCGTTCGTCGGCATCGGCACCGGCATCGCCGGGCTCGTCTTCTCCGCCGTGTGGATCGGCTACTACGCGATCGTCTTCGGGGCGCTGCCGAGCTGAGCTCCGGCCGATCGCGGCAGGGCAGCTTCCGCGACGTCGCCGTCGCCGTCGCCGTCGGTGGCGAGCGCCGGCGTCAGAGCCGCTCGACGAGCAGCGCCACGTGCCGACCCGCCTCGCGGGTGAGCACGATCGTCGCCGTCTCGTCACCCCGGAGCTTCAGCCGCGTGCGCAGTGCGGCCGGGTCCACGTCGACGCCGCGCTTCTTGATCTCCAGCGTGCCGATGCGGCGGGCGGCGAGCGCCTGACGCAGCTGGCGTTCTTCAGCGGGCAGGTGCTCGAGCACGCGGAAGCCGCGCGTGAAGGGCGACTCGAAGGGCGCGTCAGCCGTGAAGTAGGCGATGCCGGGGCTGATCATCCACGCACCGTTCGCGCGGGCAAGGTCGCCGATGAGGCGGGCGCGGATCACCGAGCCGTCGGGCTCGTACAGGTAGTCGCCGATCGGCCCGACCGGCGCGTCCTCGCTGTCGGCTCCGGCGGTGAGCTCGGCGGCGCGGTCGTCGCGGATCACCAGTGCCGCGCGCCGGATGCCGGGCCGCGCGACGCTTCCCATCCAGACCCCGAGCTCCACCACGTCGCCGTCGACCGACACCCACTGGGCCTCGGCGTCGGGGGGGATGACGCCGCGATCGGTGCCCGGTCCGAGCTTCACCCCGACGGGCAGGCGATCGGCGAGGCCGAACGCGAAGTCGAGGCTCGGCGAGTAGTCCGCGGCATCCGCCAGCCGTCTCGTGGTGCCGCCCGCGGTCGTGCGGCGTGCGGGGTCGAGCCACGCGCCGCCGATGCCCCCGAGCGGCACGTCCTCGGCGCGGGCGTGCAGCACCCGCACCTTCGGGAATGGCGTGAGGTTGTAGGCCGCGATCGCCGCCGTCACCTCGTCGGCATCGGCCGCCGTGACCTCGAGGTCGACCGCGGCAAGGGCGAGTGCGTCACCACCGATGCCGCAGCCGAGGTCGGCGACATGGCCGATGCCGGCTCGCGAGAATCGGCCGGCGTGCAGGGCGGCGACCTTGAGCCGCGTCGCCTGTTCGAGGCCGGCCTCGGTGAAGAGCATGCGGGAGGCGAACTCGCCGAACTTCGCGCGCGCCTTCGCTCGGAGCTTCGACTGGCTGAGGACCGTCGCGACGAGGCCAGGCGGATGACCCTCCTGACGGAGTGCGGCGACCGTGCGCACGATGTCCGCCTTGGTGTCCCAGTCGGGCAGCCCGTCGAGCAACCGGAGGCCCTCGGGGGAGAGCAGTTCGACGAGCTCGGCACGGTTCACCCGGCCACGCTAGCACTGAGCCCTCGGTCCCTGAGTCGTCGGTCCCCGAGCTCGTCGAAGGGGGCTGGCACTCACGTTGCACGAGTGCCAAATCGCCCCTAGACTCGCTTTAGCACTCTCGCAGTGAGGCTGCTAATCAGTCTTCGTCAAGACAGTTTCTTCAACTAGAGAAGGGGTCAACCGTGTCGGTTTCCATCAAGCCGCTCGAGGATCGCATCGTCATCAAGCAGGTCGAGGCAGAGCAGACCACCGCGTCGGGTCTCGTGATCCCCGACACCGCCAAGGAGAAGCCCCAGGAGGGCGAGGTCGTGGCGGTCGGCCCCGGTCGCATCGACGACAACGGCAACCGCGTCCCGCTCGACGTCGCCGTCGGCGACAAGGTCATCTACTCGAAGTACGGCGGCACGGAGGTGAAGTTCGGCGGCGAGGACTACCTCGTCCTGTCGGCCCGCGACGTGCTCGCGGTCGTCGTCCGCTAGTCGATACGCGACACTCGACACGAGTCCACCGAGGCCCGGATGCCCATGCGGCATCCGGGTCTCGTCGCATCCATGGCCGAACACCGGCGTATCGTGGACCGGTGTCGAATCGCCCGGAATCCGAGACTCCAGCCCCGCTCGCCTCGAACGGTTCCGTGAGCCGGTCGGGGCTCGCGTTCGCGATCGCGGCGTACGGGCTGTGGGGCTTCCTGCCCGTCTACTTCATCGCCCTCGCACCGTCGGACCCCTTCGAGATCGTCGCCTGGCGCGTGCTGCTCTCGCTCGTCTTCTGCGCGTTCCTCATCGTCGTGACCCGGGCCTGGAAACCGTTCGCCGCGCTCATGCGCGACCGGCGCGTCGTGCTCATCATGGGCCTGGCCGGCCTGCTCATCTTCGTGAACTGGCAGACCTACGTCTTCGCCGCGCTCACCGAGCAGGTCGTGGAGGCCGCGCTCGGCTACTTCATCAATCCCATCGTGACCGTCTTCCTCGGCGTGCTCGTGCTGCGCGAACGCCTCAACGCGACGCAGTGGGTGGCCGTCGGCATCTCGATCGTCGCCGTCGCCGTACTCGCGGTCGGGTACGGGCAGTTGCCGTGGATCGCCCTCGTGCTCGCGTTCTCGTTCGGCTTCTACGGGCTCATCAAGAAGCGCGTCGGTCCGAAGGTCGACGCGGTGTCGGGCCTCACCATCGAGACGATGTGGCTCGCGCCGCTCGCGGTCGTCCAGCTCGTCTTCGTCGCGATGACGACGGGCCTCACGATCGGCACCGTGAGCGCGTGGCACACCGTGCTCCTGCTCATGGCCGGCGCCGTCACCGCCGTGCCCCTCCTCCTGTTCGCGGCGGCTTCACGGCGGCTCCCGCTCATCTACATGGGATTCATCCAGTACTTCGCGCCGTTCATCCAGTTCCTGGTCGGCGTCGTGGTGCTGGGCGAGCCGATGCCGCTCGAGCGGTGGATCGGGTTCGCGCTCGTCTGGCTCGCTCTGGTGGTGCTCACGTTCGACCTCCTCCGCGGCGTGCGGGCCACGCGTCGGGCGGCCCTCGAGCCGATCTGACGGGCGAGGATCGGCTTCCGAAGCTCGACCCGCGCGATGGCGGAATCTCCCGAAAGACGCCGTCTCGACGCCGATTCCGTGCGTCTTCGGCCGTGAAGGTGTCGGTGAGGTAACGATTCCGGTGGCGTTACACGGTTGTGACCGCGGCGACTTGTTTCCGCCATGGGGGCGCAATACTGTCAAAACCACGGCGTCAGCAGACGCTGCTTTGTGTACCAATCCTTCAGTCCCAAGGAGCAACATGAGCGTATTCGCGAAGGCCACGGCCTCGCGCTCGGCTCGCGCAGCATGGACGGGAATCGCCCTCGCGGGCGTCAGTGCCCTCCTCCTCACCGCGTGCAGCACGAATGCCCCGGCCCCGGCCGAATCGGAGGAGCCGGCCGAGTCCGGCGACGCCCTGCCGGTCGAAGCCGGCGAGCGTGACCTGACCCTCAAGATCGGCACGATCCTTCCGCAGAGTGGAACGCTCGCCTTCCTCGGGCCGCCCGAGGAGGCCGGTGTCGCGCTCGCGGCTCAGGAGATCAACGAAGCCGACCTGGGTCTGACCATCGAGGTCGTCTACCGCGACTCCGGTGACACCACGACCGATATCGCGACCGTCTCGGTGACCGACCTCCTCTCGCAGGATGTCTCGGCCATCGTGGGTGCCGCCTCGTCGGGTGTCTCCTTCACGGTCATCGACCAGATCACGGCGGCCGGCGTGGTGCACTTCTCGCCGGCGAACACGTCGCCCGACTTCACCGACTACGACGACAACGGCCTGTACTTCCGTACTGCCCCGTCCGACCTCCTGCAGGGTGAGGTGCTCGGCAACCAGATCGCCTCCGACGGCGCATCGACGCTCGGCATGCTCGTCCTGAACGACCCCTACGGCACCGGCCTCGCGGCCGCGACGAAGGAGGCCTTCGAGGCGGCGGGCGGCGAGGTCGTCGCAGAGGAGCTCTTCAACACGGGTGACTCGAACTTCGACGCGCAGCTCTCGGCCATCAAGGCCGCGAACCCCGACGCCGTGGCGGTCATCACGTTCGACGAGGCGAAGGTCGTCGTGCCGGCGCTCGTCGGTTCGGGCTACCCGGGCAACCAGCTGTACTTCGTCGACGGCAACCTGGCCGACTACAGCGCGGACTTCGCGCCTGGCCTGATCGCCGGCTCGAAGGGCACGCTGCCCGGTCCGAAGCTGGAAGACGACTTCCGTGAGCGCATGCTCGCCGTCGACCCGAACCTGGCTGACTTCAGCTACGGCCCCGAGTCGTACGACGCCACCATGCTGATCGCCCTCGCGGCGTTCGCGGCGAACAGCACCGAAGGTGCCGACATCGCCGAGTACCTGCGCCAGGTGTCGGGCGGCTCGGGCGACGGTGAGAAGGTCTCGACCTTCGCCGACGCCGCGGCGCTGCTCGCCGAAGGGGAGCAGATCGACTTCGACGGAGCATCCGGCCCGATCACCCTCGACGAGAACGGTGACCCGACCGAGGCGACCATCGGAATCTACGAGTACGGCGAGGACAACACGTACACGCGTATCAACTAGTACGCCTCCCGTGGAAGGGCCCCGGCTTCGGCCGGGGCCCTTTCGTATGCCCGGCCGGCGGGGGCTGCGCCGGCGCGCCGCCTGCGCGCCCGCTGGGCCTCTGCTGCGCCGGTGCGCCGACTTCACGCCGTCTGCGCCAGCTGAAGTGGCGCACACGTGGCGCACGTGGCGCATACCGAGAGCGTTCCGCGCTCCTGGCGCGTGCGGGTGGGTCCCACCGGTGCCAGCCCCGGGCGGCGCGCGGGCGGCGCCAGTGCGCCAACTTCACGCCGTCTGCGCCGGCTGAAGTGGCGCACACGGGGCGCTCCTGGCGCACACCGGGAGCGTTCCGCGCTCCTGGCGCAGCGCAGGGGGAACGACGAAGGGGGCGGATGCCGCAGCATCCGCCCCCTTTCGCGTAGTCGGATCAGTCCTGGCCGAGGGTGCCCAGATAGAGGCCGATGACCTTCGGGTCGTTCAGGAGGTCGCGGCCGGCGCCCGTGTAGGCGTCGCGACCCTGGTCGAGCACGTAGCCGCGGTCGCAGATCTGCAGGCACCGACGGGCGTTCTGCTCGACCATGATGGTCGTGACGCCGGCGCGGTTGATCTCCTTGACCCGCAGGAACGCCTCGTCCTGACGCACCGGCGAGAGGCCGGCCGACGGCTCGTCGAGGAGCAGCACGTGCGGGCCCATCATGAGCGCACGAGACATGGCGACCATCTGGCGCTCACCGCCCGAGAGCGATCCGGCGCGCTGGCCGAGCCGCTTGCCGAGCTCTGGGAAGATGTCGGTCACGAACTCGAGCCGCTCCTTGAGCCCCTTGGGCTTCTGGTAGAGGCCCATCTCGAGGTTCTCCTGGATCGTGAGCGACGGGAACACGTTGTTCGTCTGCGGCACGAAGCCGACGCCCTTCGCCACGAGCTTGTTCGCCTTGAGGTTCGTGATCTCCTCGCCGTTCAGGCGGATCGCGCCCTCGCGCACCTTCACAAGTCCGAAGATCGACTTCAGGAGCGTCGACTTCCCGGCGCCGTTCGGGCCGATGATGCCGATGAGTTCGCCCTGCCTCGCCACGAGGGAGCACGAGTTCAGGATGTTCACGCCGGGAAGGTATCCCGCCGTGACGTTCTCGACCTCGACGACCGCGTCGGCGGGCCGGTCGAGGACCGCGTTCGCGGTCGGTTCACTGTTCGTCATCGATGAGCTCCTTCAACGCCTCGACGTGACCGGTGTCGGTCGCGCCCAGGTCGGTGTCGTGATGTGCGCCGAGGTAGGCGTCGATCACGGCCTGGTCCTGCATGACCGTGTGGGGGTCGCCCTCCGCGACGATCTTGCCCTCGGCCATGACGATGACCCAGTCGGCGATGTGACGCACCATGTGCATGTCGTGTTCGACGAAGAGCACCGTCATCCCCTGCGACTTCAGGTCGAGGATGTGGTCGAGCAGCGACTGGGTGAGGGCGGGGTTCACGCCCGCCATCGGCTCGTCGAGCATCACGAGGGTCGGGTCGCTCATGAGCGCCCGTGCCATCTCGAGCAACTTGCGCTGTCCGCCCGAGAGGCTCGCCGCGTAGTCTTCCTTCTTGGCATCGAGCTTGAATCGGGCGAGGATCTCGAGTGCCTTCGCCTCGATCTCGTCGTCCTGCTTGCGCCAGAGGAACGGCAGCACCGATCGGAAGAGGTTCTCGCCGGTCTGCCCCTTGGCCCCGAGCTTCATGTTGTCGAGCACGGTGAGCAGGCCCAGCGCCTTCGTGAGCTGGAAGGTGCGGATGAGGCCCATGCGCGCCACCCGGTAGGCGGGCACGTGGGCCAGCGAACGGCCATCGAACTGCCACGTTCCCGCATCGGGCTTGTCGAAGCCCGTGAGCAGGTTGAAGAACGTGGTCTTGCCGGCGCCGTTCGGCCCGATGAGTGCGGTGATGGCACCGCGTGGCACTTCGACGTGGGCGACGTCGACGGCGGTGAGGCCGCCGAACGTGCGCCTCACGCCGTCGGCGATGAGGATCGGGTCGACCTTGCGGACGCCTGGGACGGCGTCGCCGACGTGGAGGCCGGTGGTCTTCACCGGCTTGGACGTGGGAGTGACGTTACTTGACAAAGGCCAGCTCCTTCTTGTTTCCGAAGATGCCCTGGGGCCTGAAGATCACGATCAGCATGATCGCGACGCCGACGAGGATGAACCTGAGCTGTCCGGCCTGCACCTGCGTCATGAACGGGAGCCATCCCGCCTCCACCGCCCGGGCGACGAAGCCCGAGAAGAAGGAGAGCAGCACCCAGAAGATCATCGAGCCGATGACCGGTCCGAGGATCGTCGCGGCCCCGCCGAGGAGCAGGATCGCGTAGATGAAGAACGTGAGCGAGGTCTGGTAGTTCGCCGGCACCACCGATCGCGGCAGGATGAAGATCATGCCGGCGAGCGTGCCGTAGACACCACCGAGGATGAGGCTCTGCATCTTGTACGAGTAGACGTTCTTGCCGAGCGCGCGAACCGCGTCCTCGTCCTCGCGGATGCCCTTGATGACGCGCCCCCACGGGCTGCGCATGATGAGCCAGGTGACGACCGCGAGCAGCGCGACGAGCACCCAGGCGACGATGCGCAGCCACCAGTCGTACGCGTTGTACGTGAACGGTCCGAAGCCGTAGGTGCCGTCGGGAATCGGGTTCATCGCCGCGAAGCCGGTCTTGTACCCCTGCAGGCCGCTCGCCGAGCCCGTGACGGAGTCGAACGTGTTCGTCGTGAAGATGAGCCGCAGGATCTCGGCCGCCGCGATCGTGACGATCGCGAGGTAGTCGGCACGGAGCCGCAGGGTCGGGATACCGAGGATCAGGGCGAACACGATGGAGGCGCCGATGCCCACGAGCACGGCAGCCCAGACGGGGAACCCGAACGTCAGGATGGAGATGGCGTACCCGTAGGCGCCCAGGGCCATGAAGCCCGCCTGACCGAAGTTCAGGAGGCCGGTGTACCCGAAGTGGATGGCCAGCCCGAGGGCGGCCAGGGCGTAGGCGGCAGTGGTGGGGCTGATGAGCTCCTGCGCCGCGTTGGAGAAGATCGCAATCCAGTCGATCATGGTCGGTCCTCCTTATCCGATTCTCTCGCGGCGACCCAGGATGCCCTGTGGTCGGAACAGCAGCACGAGGATGAGCACGATGAGCGCACCCACGTACTTCATGTCGGACGGGAGCCAGAGCGTCGAGAGCTCGATGAACAGGCCCACGATGATCGAGCCGACGAGCGCCCCGAACGCGGTGCCGAGGCCGCCGAGCGTCACGGCGGCGAAGACGAGCAGCAGGATCTGGAAGCCCATGTCCCAGCTGACACCCGGGCGGAAGTACGCCCAGAGGATGCCCGAGAGGCCGGCGAGGGCTGCGCCCATCACCCAGACGATCCGGATGACCCGGTCGACGTCGATGCCGCTCGCGGCGGCGAGGCTCGCGTTGTCGGACACGGCGCGCGTGGCCTTGCCGATGCGGGTGCGGAGCAGGAAGTACGCGACCGCGCCGAGCACCACGGCACTCGTGATCATGCTTGCGACGTCGATCCACGAGAGCGTCACCGGTCCGAGGTGGATGTCGGAGGGGATCGTGGCTCCGGGCAACTGCCGGGTGGCCCCGCCGTAGATGAACTGGTAGATGTAGCGCATCGCCAGCGAGAGGCCGATGCTCACGATCATCAACTGGATGAGGCCGACGCCGCGGCGGCGGAGCGGCTTCCAGATCCCGGCGTCGAGCACCCAGCCGAGCACGGCGCTGAGCACGATCGCGATGATGATCGCCAGCCAGATCGGCAGGGCGAGATCGACGCCGAAGGTCAGCACCATCAACGCGCCGAACGTGATCATCTCGGCGTGCGCGAAGTTGGAGAGGCCCGTCGTGCCGAAGATCAGCGAGAGGCCGATCGCGGCGAGCGCGAGCAGCAGACCGAAGTTCAGGCCGTTGATGACCCGGATGAGCACCTGGGCGCCGATGTCGGTGGTGACCCGCTGGCCCTCGCCGAGGAAGAAGTTCACGGCCTTGATGCTCGTCAGGCCGAACTCGGCCTCGACCGTCGCCTCGCCCTCGGCGACGACGACGCCCTCGGGCAGGGTGTCCTCATCGAGGGTGACCTCGTACGTGTCCTTCTCGGGAACGCCGATGCGCCACTTGCCGTCGGCGTCGGTCTCGGTCTCGGCCTCGAATCCGCCGCCTTCGACGGAGATCCGGACGCCTTCGATGGGCTCGTCCTCGAACGTCACGTTGCCCGTGAAGAAGTACTCGAACTCCTCCTCCTCGGCTGTCGGCGTCGGACTCACCTCGTCCGCCGCCGCAGGGGACGCTGCGACGCCGGACAGAGTGAGTGCGGCCAACAGGAATCCGAGCAGGATGAGCCACCTCCCACGGGTTCGTCGGACGACTGCTTGCGTGGGTTCCACTGCACCTCCAAGGCTCCCGGGGCTCGTGGCCTCCGGGCCGGGCTTGCTCTTGACGACGTCGTCGAGAGTACGTGCCGATTATGTCTCATGTGTTTCGCATGTGCGCACAACGGCCCTCGATTGTTATCCGGGGAATGCCGCGTACGCAAACTCGCTTAACATTGATGGATCCCGGGACCGCGTGTTCCCGGGGCGAGGCCACGTTCCGGGAGCGAAGGGGAGACATGGATCAGGCAGATCCGTTCGGATTCACAGGACTGACGTACGACGACGTCCTGCTGCTGCCGGGTCACACCGACGTGATCCCGAGTGAGGCCGACACGACCTCCCGGCTGACACGGCGTATCGACGTCGCGACCCCCCTGCTCTCCGCGGCGATGGACACCGTGACCGAGGCCCGCATGGCGATCGCCATGGCCCGCCAGGGCGGCATCGGCATCCTGCACCGCAACCTCTCCATCCAGGAGCAGGCCGACATGGTCGACCGCGTGAAGCGCAGCGAGTCGGGCATGGTGTCGAACCCGGTGACGACGACGCCCGACGCCACGGTGGCCGAGGTCGATCGCCTGTGCGCGACCTATCGGGTGAGCGGCCTCCCGGTGGTCGACGGCGAGGGCATCCTCGTCGGCATCATCACGAACCGCGACATGCGCTTCGTCTCCGATTTCGAGAAGCCGGCCACCCTGGTGCGCGACGTCATGACGAAGATGCCGCTCATCACGGGCCGAGTCGGCATGGACCCCGACGAGGCGATCGCGATCTTCGCACAGCACAAGGTCGAGAAGCTGCCGCTCGTCGACGGCGCCGGCCGGCTCACGGGCCTCATCACGGTGAAGGACTTCGACAAGTCCGAGCAATACCCGAACGCCACGAAGGACGCCGAGGGGCGCCTGCGCGTCGGCGCGGCCATGGGCTTCTTCGGCGACGCGTGGGAGCGGGCCGAGGCGCTTCGCGACGCCGGTGTCGACGTGCTCGTGGTCGACACCGCCAACGGCGAGAGCGCCGGCGTGCTCGACATCATCCGCCGGCTGAAGACCGACCCCTCGTTCGCCGGCATCGACGTGATCGGCGGCAACGTCGCCACCCGCGAGGGTGCGCAGGCGCTCGTCGACGCGGGCGCGGACGCCGTGAAGGTGGGCGTCGGCCCGGGCTCGATCTGCACGACGCGCGTCGTCGCGGGCGTGGGCGTGCCACAGATCACCGCGGTGTACGAGGCATCCAAGGCCACGAAGCCGGCCGGAGTGCCGCTCATCGCCGACGGCGGCCTGCAGTACTCGGGCGACATCGCCAAGGCGCTCGTCGCGGGCGCCGACACCGTCATGCTCGGTTCGCTCCTCGCCGGCACGGCCGAGAGCCCCGGCGAGCTCGTCTTCCAGAACGGCAAGCAGTTCAAGACCTACCGGGGCATGGGCTCGCTCGGCGCGCTGCAGACCCGCGGCAAGAAGACGTCGTACTCGAAGGATCGCTACTTCCAGGCCGATGTCCCGAGCGACGACAAGCTCATCCCCGAGGGCATCGAGGGGCAGGTGCCGTTCCGCGGCCCGGTCTCGGCGGTGGCCTACCAGCTCGTCGGAGGGCTCCGGCAGTCGATGTTCTACGTCGGCGCGCGCACCATCCCCGAGCTGAAGTCGAAGGGGCGGTTCGTGCGCATCACGCCGGCCGGCCTCAAGGAGTCGCACCCGCACGACGTGCAGTTCGTCGTCGAGGCGCCGAACTACACGAGGTAGGGCCTCGCGGTCGCTGAGCCCGTCGAAGCGGACCTGAGCGTGGGCTCCATTCGACAGGCTGTCTTCGTCAGACTCCCTTCGACAAGCTCAGGGAGCGGAGGTCGCGAAGCTCAGGGAGCGGAGGTCGCGCGCGCCTCCGCCAGGCGGGTCACCGCCTCCGACAGCACCTCGGGGGAGCACGCGAAGTTCAGGCGCGCATGCCCTCGGCCGACCGTCTCGCCGAAGCGGGGTCCGTTGGCCAGCGCCACCTTGGCATGCTCGAGGGCGTAGGCCGCCGGATCGTCGCCCCATCCGAGCGCCGACAGGTCGAGCCACGCGAGGTAGGTGGCCTGCGGCATCCGGTACCGGACGCCGGGTAGCTCGTCGGCGAGGAGTTCCGCGAGCAGCCTGCGGTTGTCGTCGAGGCTCGCGAGCACGCCGTCGAGCCATGGGCCGCCCTCCTGGAACGCGGCGATGGAGGCGAGGGCGCCGAACTGGCCCATGCGCCACTCGACCTCATAGGGGAATTCGGCGCGCACTCGGTCGCCGCGCTCCGACGCCGTGACCACGAGCGCCGACTTCAGCCCGGGAATGTTGAACGACTTGCTCGCGCTCGTGACGGCGACACCGTGCTCGCGCGCGGCATCCGACACCGTGAGGAACGGCGTGTAGGGCGACTCGGGCTGCGCGAGCGGCCCGTGCACCTCGTCGCTCACGATGGTGGCGCCGAAGCTCGCGGCGATCTCGGCGAGCCGCTCGAGCTCCACCCGGTCGGGCACGAAGCCGAGCGGGTTGTGCGGATTGCAGAGCACCATCGCCCGGGCGCCGCCCGCGAACGCGGCCTCGATGCCGGCGAGGTCGAGCGCCCAGCCGTCGTCGATGCCGCCGAGCATGGGCACCTCGACGACCGTTCCGCCCGCCTCGGTGACGATGTCGAAGAACGGCGGGTAGATCGGCGGCGTGATGACGACGCCGTCGCCCGGCGTGGTGACCCGTCGCAGCACCTCGACGAGGCCCATGGCGACGTCGCCCGTGCACGTGACGCGCGCCGGGTCGACCTGCCAGCCGAGCCGCCGCTCCGCGAATCCGGCGAACGCCTCCGCCACGTGCCGGCTGCCCGAGTGGTAGCCGGTGTCGGAGCGGCGGATCGCCGCGTGCAACGCCTCGGCGATGGGCTCGGCCAGCGGGAAGTCCATCTCGGCGACGGGCAGCGGCAGCACGTCGGCCGGGAACGAGCGCCACTTCGCGCTGGTGCGGGTGCGGAGGACGTCGATGGGTTCGGCGGGGACGCGTTGCATGGCTCCAGCATGCCGTAGACGTCGCGGCGTGGCATCCGGCTGTGTATTCTGGACGGCTGCCCCGAGGGCGCCGCGGCACGGGCCGCGAATCGGAAACGGATGCATCCCATGGGTTTCATCGACGTCAACGGCGTCTCGCTCTCTCTGCCCGACGGCAGGCCCCTGCTCGCCGACCTCGCCTTCCGAGTGACGGATGCCGCGACGACGGCCCTCATCGGCGCGAACGGCGCGGGCAAGTCGACGCTCCTGCGCATCATCCGCGGCGACGTGCGACCCGATGAGGGCAGCGTGCAGGTCGACGGCGGGCTCGGTGTGATGGACCAGTTCGTCGGGACGGGCCGCACGGTCGACGGCGCGCCCGAGACGGTGGGCGGGCTCCTCGTGTCGGTCGCGCCGACGCGCATCAGGGCCGCGGCGATCGAGCTCGAGGCATCCGAGGACGCCCTCATCGAACGCGACGATACCGACACCCAGATGCGGTACGCGTCGGCGCTCGCCGAGTACGCCGAGGCGGGCGGCTACGAGCAGGAGGTCGTGTGGGACCACTGCACGGTGGCCGCGCTCGGGATCCCGTACGAGCGCGCGAAGTGGCGCGTGCTGGGCACGCTCTCGGGCGGCGAGCAGAAGCGCCTGGCGCTCGAGGCGCTGCTGCGCGGGCCCGAGCAGGTGCTGCTCCTCGACGAGCCCGACAACTCGCTCGACGTGCCCGGAAAGCGCTGGCTCGAGGCGCAGTTGCGGGCGACGACGAAGACCGTGCTGCTCGTCTCGCACGACCGCGAGTTGCTGGCGCGTGCGGCCGACCGCATCGTCACGCTCGAGCTCGGTGCGGCGGGCAACACCGCGTGGGTGCATGGCGGCAGCTTCGAGGGCTATCACGCCGCCCGCGAGGAGCGGTTCGCCAGGCTCGACGAGCTGCGACGCCGCTGGGACGAGCAGCACGCGGCACTCAAGCAGTTGGTGGCGACGCTCAAGGTGAAGGCGACGTACAACGACGGCATGGCCTCCCGCTACCAGGCCGCGCTCACGCGGCTGCGCAAGTTCGAGGAGGCGGGACCGCCGGAGGAACGGCCGCCCGCGCAGGCCGTGTCGATGCGGTTGCGGGGATCCCGCACGGGCAAGCGCGCCGTGGTGTGCGAGCGGCTCGAGCTCACGGGGCTCATGCGGCCGTTCGGCCTGGAGGTCTGGTACGGCGACCGGGTCGCGGTGCTCGGCTCGAACGGCTCGGGCAAGTCGCACTTCCTGCGGCTGCTCGCCGGCGGCGGCACCGAGCCCGACCGGCTGCTCGGGCACGTCACGACGGTGGGGGAGTCGCTCGCGCGCGTGCCGCACGAGGGTCGAGCGGTGCTCGGCGCTCGCGTGGTGCCCGGCTGGTTCGCGCAGAACCACGAGCATCCCGAGTTCCGCGGTCGTACGCTGCTCGACATCCTGCATCGCGGCGACGCCAACCGTGAGGGCATGGCGCGGGAAGCCGCGAGCTCGGCGCTCGATCGGTACGGGCTCGCGGCATCCGCCCAGCAGCGCTTCGAGTCGCTCTCGGGCGGGCAGCAGGCGCGCTTGCAGATCCTGCTGCTCGAGCTCTCGGGGGCGACCCTGCTGCTCCTCGACGAGCCGACCGACAACCTCGACCTGGTCTCGGCCCAGGCGCTCGAGGACGCGCTCGCCCGGTTCGACGGCACGGTGCTCGCCGTGACGCACGACCGCTGGTTCACGCGCTCGTTCGACCGGTTCGTGGTATTCCGCTCCGATGGCGAGGTGGTCGAGACTGATGCCCCGGTGTGGGACGAGGGGCGCGTGGCACGCGCCCGGTGATCCGCCGCATCCGTCAGCCGAACGCGATCGCGAGGCAGCACGCGATGTAGACGACCTGCTCGACGGTGCGTGGCACGAGCGGCGTGGCGGGGCTGTCGCCGATGCGGATGCCGGCGCGGGCCGCGCGCATGTTCGCGGGGAACACCGCGACGAGCAGGAGCGCCAGGCACACGGCGGCGATGCGCTCGAGGGACGGGATCCAGAGCCCGACGGCACCCGCCACCTCGAGCACCCCGGTCGCCGCGACGATGAGGGCGGGGCGCGGCAGCCTCGGGGGCACCATCGCGATGAGCCCGGCCCGCTGCGGGCCGAGACGGCCGGACGCGGCGATGAGGAACATCAGGCTGACGCCGCCGCGAACCGCGGGCTGCCACCCCTGCAGGCCGGGCACCCCGGCCGCACCGAGCACCGCCACGGCGGCGATGCCGACGATCAGCGCGATCGAGACGGGGTTGAACACGTGCGAGACCCACGCGGGTCGGCGGCCCGCGCGTTGCGGTGACGTCCGGCTGACTTCGGTCATGTCATCCTCCAGAAATAGATCTTGACACTGACTAGATTGCATCGATCCCAGGAACTTGTCAATGACAAGATCGGCCACGTATGGTCGGAGCATGGCCTACCACCACGGACGACTGCGCGAGACCCTCCTGGAGGCCGCCGTCGCAGCCATCGAACAGGACGGTGTCGCGCGCCTGAGTCTCCGCGACCTCGCGCGACGTGCCGGCGTCTCGCACGCGGCCCCGGCGCATCACTTCGGCGACCGGGAGGGCCTGCTCACCGCGGTCGCGACCGACGGGTTCGAGCGGCTCGCCACCGCCCTCGAGACGGCCGGGGGCGACTTCGTCGAGGCGGGCGTGGCCTACGTGCGCTTCGCCACCTCCGAGCGCGGTCGGTTCGAGGTGATGTTCCGTCCCGACCTGCTCCGGCGCGACGATCCGGAGCTCATCGTCGCGATGGACCGCGCCGGCGAGGTGCTCCGCTCCGGCGCCGCCGCCGAGCCCGGTGACGACCGCACGAACGGGCTCGCGGCCTGGTCGCTCGTGCACGGGCTCGCGACCCTGTGGAACGCCGGCGCGATCACCGCCGACACGAGCGCGGGCGTCGACGCGGTCGCGCGTGCCGTGGCGAGCGTGCTCTTCGGGCCCGCACGGGCGTGACGGCGGCCCCGCGCACGTAGATGACCCGCAGCCCCGAGCGGCCGAGCCCGTTCGGTAGGGTTGACGGGTGACCCAAGAGATCGAGATCGGCCGTTCGAAGCGCGGCCAGCGGGTGTGGGCGTTCGACGACATCGCGATCGTTCCGAGCCGCCGTACGCGCGACCCCGAGGACGTCTCGGTGACGTGGTCGATCGACGCGTACCAGTTCGACATCCCGTTCCTCGCGGCGCCCATGGACTCCGTCGTGTCACCGCGCACCGCGATCATGATGGGACAGCTCGGCGGACTCGGCGTGCTCGACCTCGAGGGCCTCTGGACGCGCTACGACGATCCCGAGCCGGTGCTCGCCGAGATCCGCAACCTCGGCCCCGAGGTCGCGACCGCTCGCATGCAGCAGCTCTACTCGGAGCCGATCAAGCCCGAGCTGGTCACGGCTCGCCTCGCCGAGATCCGCGCGGCCGGCGTCACGGTGGCCGGGGCGCTCTCGCCGCAACGCACGCAGGAGCTCTACGAGACCGTCGTCGCGGCCGGCGTCGACCTGTTCGTCATCCGCGGCACCACGGTGTCTGCCGAGCACGTCTCGAAGAACCAGAAGCCGCTCAACCTCAAGAAGTTCATCTACGAGCTCGACGTGCCCGTGATCGTCGGCGGCGCCGCAACGTACACCGCGGCGCTCCACCTCATGCGCACGGGCGCGGCCGGCGTGCTCGTGGGCTTCGGCGGCGGCGCCGCGTCGACCACGCGTGCGACGCTCGGCATCCACGCCCCCATGGCGACGGCGGTGGCGGATGTCGCGGGCGCCCGCCGCGACTACCTCGACGAGTCCGGCGGACGCTACGTGCACGTCATCGCCGACGGCGGCGTCGGCAAGTCGGGCGACATCGTGAAGGCCATCGCCTGCGGAGCAGATGCCGTCATGCTCGGCGCGGCCCTCGCAAGGGCGACGGATGCCCCGGGCGGCGGCTACCACTGGGGCGCCGAGGCGCACCACCCGAAGCTGCCGCGCGGCCAGCGCGTGCAGGTCGGCCAGGTCGCCGCCCTCGAGGAGGTGCTGTACGGACCGGCGCCCGCCGCCGACGGCACGGCCAACCTCGTGGGCGCCCTGCGCCGAGCGATGGCGACGACGGGATACTCCGATCTCAAGGAGTTCCAGCGCGTCGAGGTCGTGGTCGCGCCGTACACCGGCGCCTGAGGCTCTGGGGCGCGGGGCTCGGTGGCTCTGGACCTCCGGCTAGTGCAGGAATGCGCCCCATCCTCGCCCTGACAGGGGGATGTGGCCCATTCTCCTGCACAAGCTCCGGGCGGGTTCGGGTAGCGTGGGAACCGGATCGCGCGGCCCCGTCGTGAGGCCGCGGGGATGGGGTGGACGATGGCGAGTGTCAATTCGGTGTCGCGTTCGACCAGGCTCGGACCCGAGGAGCGTCAGGCGGCGATCGCCCGCCTGAAGGAGAAGGAACTCGACATCCTCGTGGTCGGCGGAGGCATCGTCGGCACCGGTGCGGCACTCGACGCGGTGACCCGCGGACTCTCCACCGGACTCCTCGAGGCACGTGACTGGGCGTCGGGCACGTCGAGCCGGTCGTCGAAGCTCGTGCACGGCGGCATCCGCTACCTCGAGCAGCTCGACTTCCGCCTGGTGCGCGAGGCGCTCATCGAACGCGGACTGCTGCTGCAGCGCATCGCCCCGCACCTCGTGAAGCCGGTTCGCTTCCTCTATCCGTTGAAGAAGCGCTTCTTCGAGCGTCTCTACGTCGGCGCCGGAATGCTCCTCTACGACGTCTTCAGCTACTCGGGCGGACGCCCTCCCGGGGTGCCGCACCATCGGCACCTCTCGAAGCGCCAGGTGATGCGCGCCATCCCCTCGCTCTCGAACGACGCGCTCGTCGGCGGGCTCACCTACTACGACGCCCAGGTCGACGACGCCCGGTATGTGGCATCCCTCGCCCGGACCGCGTCCTTCTACGGCGCGCACGTCGCGAGCCGCGTGAAGGTCGAGGGATTTCTCAAGGTCGGTGAGCGCGTGGTCGGCGTGAAGGCGCACGACCTGCAGACCGACGAGCACTTCGAGGTGCGGGCGAAGCAGGTCGTGAACGCCACCGGCGTCTGGACCGACGACACCCAGCGGATGGTCGGCGAGCGCGGCACCTTCAAGGTGCGCGCGTCGAAGGGCATCCACCTCGTGGTTCCGCGCGACCGGTTCCAGTCCACGATGGGTCTCCTGCTCCGCACCGAGAAGAGCGTGCTGTTCGTGATCCCATGGGGGCGGCACTGGCTCATCGGCACGACCGACACCGACTGGAACCTCGACAAGGCGCATCCCGCCGCGACGGCCGCCGACATCGACTACCTGCTCGAGCACGTCAACGCCGTGCTCGCGGTGCCGCTGAGCCGTGAGGACGTCGAGGGTGTCTACGCGGGCCTGCGGCCGCTGCTCGCCGGTGAGAGCGACCAGACGTCGAAGCTCTCGCGGGAGCACCTCGTTGCGCACACCGTGCCCGGACTCGTGGTCGTCGCCGGCGGCAAGTGGACGACGTACCGCGTGATGGCGAAGGACGCCATCGACGCGGCCGCCGACGCGCTCGACGGTCGCGTGCCGCCGTCGACGACCCAGGACATCCCGCTGCTCGGCGCCGAGGGCTACCAGGCGGCCTGGAACAAGCGGGGCAAGATCGCTCGGGCGTTCGGCGTGCACCGGGTGCGCATCGAGCACCTGCTCAACCGCTACGGCACGATGACCGATGACCTGCTCGACCTCATCCGCTCGAACCCCGAACTCGGCGAGCCGCTGCCCGGCGCCGACGACTACCTCGCGGCCGAGGTCGTGTACGCCGCCTCGCACGAGGGCGCCCTGCACCTCGACGACGTGCTCGCCCGCCGCACCCGCATCTCGATCGAGGCGTGGGACCGCGGCGTCTCGGCCGCGCCGGTCGCGGCGAAGCTCATGGCGGGCGTGCTCGGATGGGACGCCGACCGCGAAGCGCTCGAGGTGGACCGGTACCTGCAGCGCGTCGCGGCCGAGCGGGCCTCGCAGGAGCAGCCCGACGACCAGTCCGCCGACCGGGTGCGCCTGGCGGCCCCCGACATCGTGAAGGTCGACTGATCCGGCGCGGATAGACTGGGTCGCGACGCTCGAATCCCGAGGAGCCGCGCCATGGTCGATGTACGCAGGGTCACCCTGCCCGGGATCGGCGTGCTGCACTCCTTCACCACGAACGACGGCTCCGAGGTGGCCGTCGTCGCGCATCGCACGGGCACGAGCGACCTCGTGAGCCGCCCCGCCGGAGGCCATTCCCGCGACGAGGGCGGCACCACGATCCGGCTCGAGGAGGACGAGGCGCACACCCTCGCCGAGCTCCTCGGCGGCACCCGCATCGTCGAGTCGATCACCGAGCTCGACGAACTGGCCGGCGTGCCCATCGACTGGATCACGGTGGAGGCCGACGACGCCATCGCCGGCCGTACC
Source organism: Agromyces sp. NSFZ (assembly GCF_056156205.1). NCBI lineage: Bacteria > Bacillati > Actinomycetota > Actinomycetes > Micrococcales > Microbacteriaceae > Agromyces > Agromyces sp. NSFZ. The sequence continues at coordinate 3,279,727 of NZ_CM149585.1, read as the reverse complement.
CTCGGCGAGCTCCCCGATCCCGACGGCGTCGCCATGGTGGCGGTCGTGCGCGACGATCACGCGCATCCGTCGCCCGAGCGCGGCTTCGTGATCGCCCCGGGTGACACCATCGTGGTCGTCGGGCCCCGCCCCGGCATCCGCGCGATCTTCCAGTCGGTGCACCACGGAGATCGTGCCGGAGCGGACGAGGCCTGATGCTCCAGATGATGCTGCGCCCGCGATGGGTGCTCGCGCTCCTGGCCGCGCTCGCGGTCGCGGCGGGCTTCGCGCTGCTGGGGCAATGGCAGATCGAACGTGCCGTCGAACAGGCGGTCGTCGTCGAGCGTCCCACCGAGGAGGTGCGTCCGCTCGCCGAGATCGCGGCGCCCGACGGGCCGACCGAGCAGGCGGCGACCGGCCAGCGCGTGGAGGTCACCGGCACGTTCGTGCCGGGCGACACCGTCGTCGTCGGCGGCCGGCTGAACGACGGCGTGCAGGGCTACTGGGTGGTCGCGCACCTCGAGGTGACGGATGCCGCGCCGGGCGGCCTGCCCGTCGCGCTCGGGTGGGCGGCCGACACCGACGCGGCGCGGGCGGCGGCCGATCGCTTCGACGACGAGGTCGACGCGGGCGAGGACGTGAGCGTCGTCGGGCGGTTCCTGCCGAGCGAGGCGCCGATGGCGCCGTCGGACGACGCCGACCCGCAGTCGATGCAGACCGTCGCCGTCGCCCACCTCATCAACGTGTGGGCCGACTACGACGACCGGCCGGTGTACTTCGCCTACGTCACGGCGACCGACCCGGCCCCGGGCCTCGAGGCGATCAGCTCGCCGCCGCCCGAGCAGTCGGTCGAACTCAACTGGCTCAACGTGTTCTACGCGGTCGAGTGGGTCGTGTTCGCCGGGTTCGCGGTGTTCCTCTGGTACCGGCTCGTGCGCGATGCCGTGGAGCGGGAGCGCGAGGAGGCCGAGGCGGCGGATCAGCCGGCCCCATCAGCGTGAGGTCGCGCGGCGACGGCGCGCCGACGACAGTGCGAGGAGGCCCGCAAGGAGGAACACGACCGAGCCGACGCCGACCGCTCGGGGATCGGCGCCCGTGGGAGGCAGCATCGCGCTGGTGTGCACCGGCTGACGTGTCGGCGCGGTCGTCGGCACGGCGGGATCGGTCGCTGGCTCGGTGGGTACCGCCCGTGGCTCGATCCGGACGCTGTCGGATGTCTCGGTGCTCGCCGTGACGGTCACCGTGAATCCGGTGATCGGGTCGGTGTACCGGTCGCCGACGACGAGGGTGGCATTCGCGAAGCCATCGCGATTCGCCGGGAACTCGGTGCCGTCGCGCGGGCCGATCAGCACTGCTCCGGCACCGCTCGACGAGTCGGTCCACACGACGTAGACCAGGACGCCGGGTCTCGGGATCCCGGCATCGAAGCGCTCCGCCTTCCGCGACTCCACGACGACCGCCCGATGTTCGCTCGTCGGGACGACGGCGATCACCGACGTGCCGTGCCGGGTCAGCGCGTCGAGTCTCACCTCGACGGCGGAATCCGGGCCCACGCAGGTCACCTGCCCGTCATCGATCCAGCCGAGACGCCAGAGGTGCCAACCCAGGAACTCGAAGGTGGAACCGAGTTCCGCGCCGTCGGCATCGCTCATCAGGTCCCATTTGCCGATGTAGCTGGACTCTCCGAACCGGCTGCCGGTGTCGTAGAGGTCGGGCAGGCTGAACGTGTGGCCCGTCTCATGGACGATCGTTCCGGTAAGGATGCCATCCGTCGCGAAGGGCAGCGTGATCGCGCGCGTGAGCGTCCCCTCGTCGACCGCGATGCCGAGGCCGTTCGTCGCCTGCGCGCGGCTCGCCAGCGGAAACTCCCAAGGGAAGAACACCCACACCACGTCGACGCCTGCGTAGTCGACCACGTGATCCGCGGCGACCACGGCGTCGGTCACGAACGCGGTCATCTCCGCGTCTCCCCATGCCATGTCATCACCTGCCGGATAGTTCGTCGCATCCTTCGGCATCGTCACCCAGTCGGGATGCTCGCGCACCTCTACATCGACGCGAGCGGATGACAGTGTCTCGAGGCTCGTGACCGCGCTGTCGATGTCATGGCGCATCTTCTCGATCCACTGCACGCCGTCCGCGTCGACCGGCTGGCCGGGCAATCCCGCATAGATCACCTGGGCGGTGAGCACGCCGGTCGACGCCGCGGCGTCGGGGCTCAGGGCGAAGCCCTCGTTGAACGACGGGATCGGGCTGTCGAGCTTGCAGTCCGCGACGGGAAGCCCGGCCGTGCTGCCCCCCGGCGCGGCGATCGCCGCGGAGGTCGCAGTGAGGGCGAGGACCGCCACGACGACGAGTGAAATCGACAGCGCGGCCATGCGTGCGTCCATGATGCCCCCATCCCCGGGTCGGCCCGAGCGTATTGGCTTCGGCGCGGCGCGGCGAGTCCCCGTTCGGGGTGCGACATCCGACGCGGGCGTTCCGCCTGCGGCGAACCGGGGGAGCGCGCCGCCCGCGCGGGTCCATGATCGTCGTGTGGAGACCGAAGACCCGCTGGACGCCTACTCGAGGGTCGTGACCCGAGTCGCGAGCACCGTTCTGCCGAGCGTCGCGAGCCTCGCCGTGCGCTCGCCGCGCGGTGAGGGTGCCGGCAGCGGGAGCGTCATCTCCGACGACGGCATCCTGCTCACGAGCGCGCACGTCGTCGCGGGCGCCCGAGCAGCCGAGGCGACGTTCTCCGACGGACGCTCCGTCACCGTCGACGTCGTCGGCCGTGACGTGCTCTCCGACCTCGCCGTGCTGCGCGCCCGCGGACCGGTGCCGGCACCCGTGCCGCTCGGCGACGCGGCCGCGCTGCGCGTCGGCCAGCTGGTCGTCGCGCTCGGCAACCCCATGGGGCTCGCGGGCAGCGTCACCGCCGGCATCGTGTCGAACCTCGGCCGCTCGCTGCCCACCGCGTCGGGACGGGTCATCGACGAGGTGATCCAGACGGATGCCGCGCTGAATCCGGGCAACTCGGGCGGTGTGCTGGCCGACGGCGCAGGGCGCATGGTGGGCGTGAACACGGCCGTCGCCGGCGTCGGGCTGGGGCTCGCGGTGCCCATCAACCGCGGAACGCGCGAGATCATCGAGAAGCTCACCACGACCGGACGGGTGCGCCGTGCCTGGCTCGGCATCGTGGGCGCCCGGGTCCAGCTCGCTCCCGAGCTCGCCGACCGAGTCGGCTCGCCGACGGGGCTCCAGGTCGCCGGGGTGGCGTCCGGCAGCCCGGCCGAGCTCGCCGACATCCACCGTGGCGACATCGTGGTCTCGCTCGACGGGAACGACGTCGTGACCACGACGACGATCCAGAAGCTCATGGTCGAGGACGCCATCGACCGCCAGGTGGAGATGACGGTGTGGCGCAACGGCGCCCTCGTCGACGTCTTCGTCGTGCCGCGGGAGCTCGTCGACGCGCCGTAGACTGGAGGCATGCCCCTCGAGCCGAAACTCGCCGATCTGCCGCGCATTCGCGGGGCGCTCCGCTTCTACCAGGTGGCCTCCGTCATCACCGGCGTGCTGCTCCTCGCGCTCACCGGCGAGATGATCATGAAGTACGCCTTCGGACTCGAGCTCGAGCTCGGCGGGCCGCAGGGCTTCCTCGCCTTCGTGCCGGGCGAGACCATCACGGGCGTCAACCTCTCGACCGGCATCCTCATCGTGCACGGCTGGTTCTACGTCGTGTACCTGTTCAGCGACTTCCGGCTCTGGAGCCTCATGCGCTGGCCGTTCCCGCGGTTCATCGTCATCGCACTCGGCGGCGTCATCCCGTTCCTCTCGTTCATCCTCGAGGTGCGGATCGCCCGCGAGGTGCGCGCCTACCTCGAGCGGAGGCAAGCGGCTTCGGTCGCTGAGCCCGTCGAAGCGACGATCCCTTCGACAGGCTCAGGGACCGACGCACCGCAGACCACGTCCAGCCAGGAGGCCCAGCAGTGACCGACCAGCCCACCGAGCAGCGGCCCGTGCTCGTCGTCGACTTCGGCGCGCAGTACGCGCAGCTCATCGCGCGCCGCGTGCGCGAGGCATCCGTCTACTCCGAGATCGTGCCGCACACGATCACGGCCGAGGAGGTCGCCGCGAAGAACCCGGTGGGCATCGTGCTCTCGGGCGGGCCGTCGTCGGTCTACGAGGAGGGCGCGCCGTCGCTCGACGAGGGCATCCTGAAGCTCGGCGTGCCGACGCTCGGCATCTGCTACGGCTTCCAGGTCATGGCGCAGCAGCTCGGCGGCGAGGTCGCGCACACCGGCTCGCGCGAGTACGGCTCCACGGCGGTCACCGCGCGCACCGACGACGGCAACGCCCTGCTCGCCGGCCAGCCGCAGGCGCAGACCGTGTGGATGAGCCACGGCGACTCCGTGGCGCGCGCACCCGAGGGATTCGAGGTGCTCGCCTCCACGGCGACCACGCCCGTCGCCGCGTTCGCGAACGACGAGCAGGGCTTCTACGGCGTGCAGTGGCACCCCGAGGTGAAGCACTCGCCGTTCGGTCAGCAGGTCATCGAGAACTTCCTGCATCGCGCGGCCGGCATCCCCGCCGACTGGAACCCGGGCAACGTCATCGCCGAACAGGTGGAGCGCATCCGCGCCCAGGTCGGCTCCGGGCGCGTCATCGCCGGGCTGTCGGGCGGCGTCGACTCGGCCGTCGCAGCCGCGCTCGTGCACGAGGCGGTCGGCGACCAGCTCGTGTGCGTGTTCGTCGACCACGGGCTGCTCCGCAAGGACGAGCGCGAGCAGGTCGAGGTCGACTACGTCGCGGCCACCGGCATCCGGCTCGTCACCGTGCACGCGCAGGACGTCTTCCTCGACGCGCTCGCGGGGGTCAGCGACCCCGAGGAGAAGCGCAAGATCATCGGCCGCGAGTTCATCCGCGCGTTCGAGCGCGCCGAGCGCGACCTCGTCGCCGAGGCGGAGGCCGACGGGGAGCCGATCCGGTTCCTCGTGCAGGGCACGCTCTACCCCGACGTCGTCGAGTCGGGCGGCGGCACCGGCACCGCGAACATCAAGAGCCACCACAACGTCGGCGGCCTGCCGGAAGACCTGCAGTTCGAGCTCGTCGAGCCGCTGCGCACGCTCTTCAAGGACGAGGTGCGCGCCATCGGCCGCGAGCTCGGGCTGCCCGAGGAGATCGTCGCCCGGCAGCCGTTCCCCGGCCCGGGCCTCGGCATCCGCATCGTCGGCGAGGTCACCCGCGACCGCCTCGAGGTGCTGCGCGAGGCCGACGCCATCGCGCGTGCCGAGCTCACCGCGGCGGGCCTCGACGGGGAGATCTGGCAGTGCCCGGTCGTGCTCCTCGCCGACGTGCGCTCGGTGGGCGTGCAGGGCGACGGCCGCACCTACGGCCATCCGATCGTGCTGCGCCCGGTCTCCTCGGAGGACGCGATGACGGCCGACTGGACGCGCCTGCCCTACGACGTGCTCGCCCGCATCTCGAACCGCATCACCAACGAGGTGCGCGAGGTGAACCGCGTCGTGCTCGACGTCACGTCGAAGCCGCCGGGCACCATCGAGTGGGAGTGACGCGTCGCGTCGCGGGTCGAGCGGCTGCGGCTCAGTCGAGCAGTCGCCGGATGGCGCGGCGGTGCGATCCCACGTCGACGGGTTCGCCGTGGCGAACCGTGAGCTGATGCAGGAGGACCCCGTCGGCGTAGTCGGAGAGCCAGCGTGACCGCTCGTCGGCGTCGCCGATTCCCGCGGCCCGCACCAGCTCGCGCGCGACGCCCATGAAGCGGCGGTGACCGGCCGTCACCGCGTCGGGATGCGCTAGTGAGAGCACGAGGCGAGCCCTCGTGACGGTCTCCTGCTCCGCCACGAAGGCAACCAGGTGACTCGCGAGGCGGTCGGCGAGCTCGTCGGCGTCGGTCGGGGAAGGTGCCGCGGCGCCTGCGGACCAGAGGTCGAGGTCGCGCTGCTCCAGTCGGTCGACCACCGCGCCGACGAGCGCGGCGCGTGTGCGGAAGTAGTTCGACGTGGTCCCGGTCGGCAGCCCGGAGGCGGTGTCGACGGCCCGGTGGGTGAGGCCCTTCATGCCGTGGGCCGCCACCACGCCGAGGGCGGCATCGGCGACGAGGGTCCGGCGATCCATGTCGCGAGTGTAGCCGATCGACTACAGAAGTAGTCAATCAACTATTTCTGTAGTACTCTCAGGGGCATGACACGGATTCGCATCATCGGGGGCGGCATCGCCGGCCTCGCGCTCGCGGCGTCGCTCGACCCCGAGCGCTTCGAGGTGACGCTCGTGGAGCAGCGCTCCGAGCTTTCTGACATCCGCACGAGCCTCGCGATGTGGCCCGAGGCGATCGATGCCCTCCGGTCGATCGGCATCGCCGATCAGCTGCGGGAGACGAGTCCGTGGATCGACCGTTTCCCGCTTCGCAGCGCCACGGGCCGCACCTGGACGGAACTGCCGACGCCTGGGGCAGTGCTCGTCGGACGCCGCGACCTGCTCGGTGCGCTGGACACGGCGGTCCCGGCATCCGTCGCCCGCGTCACCTCCCGCGTCGATCGAGTCGTGTCCGAGCCCGACGAGCTCGTCGTCGGAGCCGACGGCGTGCACAGCGTCGTGCGCAGGACGGGCTGGGGTGAGCGGGCGGATGCCACGCTGACGCCGTACCTCGCGGTGCGCGGCGTGCTGCCCGCGTTCGCCCCTGCCGACGCGGTGGGCGAGTACTGGGGACGGGGGCGTCTCTACGGAGTCGGGCCGCACCGCGAGGGGACGAACTGGTACGTCGCCTTCCGATCCGACCTCGGGCCGCGGCACGTCGACGTGGCCGCCGCGCTCGAGATCGCCCGCCGCGGGATCGAGGACCTGGCGCCGGGTCCGGCCCAGGTCCTCGCCGCCGCGGACCCCGCGACCACGCTCGCCCAACGCGTCTGGACCACGCCGCGCCTGCACTCGTACATGCGCGGTCGGCTGGTGCTCGTCGGCGACGCCGCGCATGCCATGACGCCGAACCTCGGACGCGGCGCATGCGAATCCCTGCTCGATGCCGTGACGCTCGGCCGCCTGCTCGGCGAGCTTCCCGTCGACGAGGCGCTCGTCGCGTACGACCGGGCGCGTGTCCGCCCGTCGCAGCGGTTGCGCGCGGCATCCGGTGCGCTCAACCGGATCGCGCTCGCCGAGCGCGCCCAGCCGGCGCGCGACCGACTGCTCGCGGTCGTCGGACGCACCGCCGCGCGACGGGCGGCGCGCCGCCCGTCGCGCGACGTCGCCGACGGTCTGCGGGTCAGCGACCTCGCGCACCGAGACGGGTGACGGCGAGCCCGACGAGCAGGCAGCCTGCCCCGAACAGCACGCCGTGTGCGATGCGCCCCGCGGGCTCGGTGAAGAACTGCGGCAGCACGAGCACGAGGCCGGCCGCGAACACGACGCCCGTCCACGCCCACGGCGCACGGGCTCGGAACAGCGCGATGGCGGCGACCACGCCGGCCGCCGCGACGAGCAGCAGGCCGACGCCGAACAGCAGCACCGCGACGGGCTGCTCGCGCAGCGCCGTCACCTCGTCGAGGAGGCCGGCGTCGCCGCGCCGCAGTGAGGCCTCGGCGAACGTGCGGATGCCGAAGATCTCGGCCCCGTAGTACAGCGACGCACCCGCCGCGCCGATCCAGGCGAGCGCGGTCGCCCAGCCGGCGAGGGTGGCGCCGCGGGCACCGGGCCGGTCGGCGAGGAGACGCCGCAGCCCGAGCAGCGCTGGCGCGAGCAGGCCGAGCGCCGTGATGCCCGCGAGGTGCGAGAACACCCAGGCGTCGGATGCCCACGCCACGGCGAGTTCGTCGGACGACACGGGAACCTTGTCGGCCCACGGGCGCAGGAGCGGGAAGAGCGCCCACAGCACCCCGGCGGCGGCGAACGCGAGCGCCGTCCACCGCGCGATGGCGGGGGAGGTGGTCGTGGCCGTGACGGCGTCGGTGTCGTGGACGGGTGGGGTGGTCGCGCTGCTGGACTTGGTCGTGCTCCTGGACATGGTCGTGCTCCTGGACTTGGTCGTGCTCCTGGACATGGTCGTGCTCCTGCTCATCGGTTCGGTGAACTGCTCAGTGGCGGGTGAACTGCTCAGTGGCTGGGTGAACCGCTCAGTGGTTCGAGGACGCGGATCGGGTGGACGTCGAGGTGCCCGCCAGTCCGCGGAAGCCCTCGATGAGGAGCTCGATGAGCGTGTCGAAGCTCCGGTCGAGATCGTCGGGCAGGCGGAAACCCCCGCCGAGCTCGATCGAGATGAAGCCGTGCAGTGCGGATCGTGCGGCTCGTACGGCGTCGATCGCGCTCGACTCGGGAAGACCGAAGCCCTGCAGCACGGCGGCGACGACGCCGACGACCCGGGCGGCCTCGTCGCGCAACTCGGCCTGCGTCGCGTCGTCGGGGTCGGGTCCGACCTGCACGGCGGCGTACCGGCCAGGGTGTGCACGCGCGAACTCGCGCATGGCCAGCGCGAGGGTGCGCAGCGCGTCGCCCTCGGATCGGCCGATGCTCGCGGCCGTGCAGACGTCGGCGAACGAGCGGGTGCAGACGAGTGCGACCTCGCGTCGGAGCGCGCCGAGCGAGGCGACGTGCTTGTAGAGGCTCGGTGTGGCGACTCCGGCAGCCGCCGCCACGCGGGCGAGCGAGAGGTCGTCGAATCCCGTCGGACCGCCCTCGTCGACGAGGCGGAGCGCGAGGCGGACGACCTCGTCAGGGGAAAGGCCTGCTCTAGGCACGGCCGCCGCCGTGACATCCGTGGCTGTTGATCATAGCCTTAAAGCTATCATAGTTAGCCACTGAAGAGGGTGTAGTGAGCCGGCGATGCAGTCCCGGTCGCCGGCTCATGACCGGGCCCTGTTCGGCGCAGTGCGCTGACGACCCTCCACTGGCAGGATGACGGCATGCCCGTCATCGAGAACTCGAAACTGACCGTCGTCGGAGCCGGGAGCGTCGGCACCAGCCTCGCCTACGCTGCGCTCATCCGTGGGTCGGCGAGCGAGGTCGCGCTCTACGACATCGCCACGGCCAAGGTCGACGCCGAGGTGCTCGACCTGTCGCATGGCACGCAGTTCACGAACTCACGCGTGACGGGCGGCGACGACCTCGCGGTCGTCGAGGGCTCCCACGTGGTCGTCATCACGGCGGGGGCCAAGCAGTCGCCCGGACAGACGCGGCTCGAGCTCGCCGGCACGAACGCGCGCATCCTCGAGCGCCTGCTGCCGGCGCTCCTCGAGCGGGCGCCGCATGCGGTGTTCGTGCTCGTGACCAATCCCGTCGACGTGCTGACCGTGGCGGCACAGCGCATCACGGGACTGCCGCCGAACCGCGTCTTCGGTTCGGGCACGGTGCTCGACACGTCGCGACTGCGATGGCTGCTCGCCCGGCGCGCCGGCGTGACGACCTCGAACGTACACGCGGACATCGTCGGCGAGCACGGCGACACCGAGTTCCCGCTGTGGTCGACCGCCCGCATCGGACCGGTGCCGATCCTCGACTGGCGCGGCGGCGAGCCGTTCTCCGCCGGGGAGCTCGACGACATCGCCCACGAAGTGCGGGATGCCGCGTACACCGTCATCCGCGGCAAGGGCGCGACGAACTACGCCATCGGCCTCGCCGGTGCGCGCATCGTCGAGGCGGTGCTGCGCGACGAGCACGCCGTCATGCCGGTGAGCACGGTGCTCGGCGGCGTGCACGGGCTCGAGGATGTCGCGCTCTCGGTGCCGTGCGTCGTGGGCGGCGACGGCGCGGTCGCGATCGACGAGACGCCGTTCTCGACGGAGGAACGCCGACTGCTGCATGCCTCGGCCGACGCGATCCGGGCGTCGGTGGAGTCGCTCGGCATCTGAGCCCGTTGCGCCCGCGGGGTCGTGCTGCCGCGGCCGCGGGCGCCGAAACGCAGAACGGCCGCCCGAGGGCGGCCGTTCCGTGTGCGACGCGAGGTCGCGGCATCCGTTCGCTAGTCGCGCGCGATGGCGAGGAAGCGGAGGATCTCGAGGTACAGCCAGATGACCGTGACCATGATGCCGAACGCACCCGACCAGCCGTACTTCTTCGGGGCGCGGTTGCGCACGCCCTGCTGGATGGCGTCGAAGTCGAGCACGAGCGAATAGGCGGCCATGAGGATCACGAACACGCCGATGATGAGGCCGAGCGGAATGCCCATGATCTCGATGCCGCGCAGGCCCCACGGGTCGTTGTTCACGCCGGTCCACATGAGGATCACGTTGACGAGCGAGAACACGAGGTAGCCGACCATGGCGATCAGGAAGATCTTGGTGGCCCGCTTCGACGCGCGGATCTTGCCGCTCGCGAACAGCGCGAGCGTGACGCCGACCACGGCGAGCGTGCCGATGACGGCCTGCGCGACGATGCCCGCGTACTGCGTCTCGAACATGAGCGAGATGCCGCCGAGGAAGATGCCCTGCGCGGCCGCGTAGGCGAGGATCAGCGCGGGCGACGGCTCGCGCTTGAAGATGTTGACGAGCGCGAGCACGAAGCCCACGATCGCGGCGACCCAGAACACCCACGGCATGGCGGGCGCCAGCAGCCAGCCGACCGCGGCGCCGACGAGCAGCACGGCGAACGCGCCGGCCGTCTTGGCGACGGTGTTCTCGACCGTCATGACCTCGCGGTCGGGCAGCGTCGCAGGCTGGTTGTACATCTCCTGGAGCTGCTGTGCCGACACGTTCTGCGCGACGGCGGCGGCTCCCTGCGATGAGAAGGCGGAATTCCGCGAGAACGCGGGATTGTCGAGAGCCATGGGTTCCTCTGCTTTCGGCTGTCGTCGGTGCGGGGGACAGGCGTTCGGATGCGGCATCCGTGCCACTCGTCCAATCTACCCGTCGTAGGTGGAATAACGCCCTGAGTTCCGCGCGGATTCCCGCGGGACGGGTCCGGCGGGTGGATACGCTTGGGCGCATGCTGCAGGACACCGCAGGGCATCCGCTCGTGATCGCGCACCGCGGGGCATCGGGCTACCGGCCCGAGCACACTCGCGCGGCGTATGAACTGGCATTCGCGCTCGGTGCCGACGCCGTCGAACCCGACATCGTCTCCACCCGCGACGGCGTGCTCGTGCTGCGACACGAGAACGAGATCTCGGGCACGACGGATGTCGCGTCGCGGCCCGAGTTCGCCGGACGCCGCACGACGCGCGAGGTCGACGGCCATGCCCTCACGGGGTGGTTCACCGAGGACTTCACGTGGGCCGAGCTCGCCACGCTGCGCGCCACCGAGCGGCTCGGCGCACTGCGGCAGCAGAGTGCGAGCTTCGACCGGCGGTACCCCCTGCTGCGCCTGCGCGACCTCTTCGAGATCATCGACGCGGCCGCCGACGAGCACCGGCGGGTGCTGCGCATGGTGGCCGAGTTCAAGCACGCCACGCACTTCGCCGAGATGGGCCTGCCGCTCGACGAGCTCTTCGCCGCCGAGCTCGAGGCCGTGGGGTGGGGCCGTGGTGACGAGCGCCTCATCATGGAGTCGTTCGAGCTCGACCTGCTCGATCGGCTGCGCGCCCGCGGCATCCGGGGGCCTCGGGTGTTCCTCGTCGAGGCGACGGGTGCGCCGTACGACCTCGTGCGTTCGCACGGGCGCGTGGCCGCACGATACGACGACTTCGTCACCGAGGCGGGGCTCCTCGGACTCGCGGGGCGCGTCGACGGCGTGAGCGTCGGCAAGGGCCGGCTGGTCGGCGAGCCCCGCGGGGCCGCCCGAGACGCGGAGCGGGCGAACGGCGAGCTGCTCGTCGGCGGCGAGCTCGTCGATGCGGCGCACTCCGCGGGACTCCTGGTGTACACGTGGACCCTGCGCCCCGAGAACCGGTTCCTCTCGGGCGACTTCCGTCGCGGCTCGGCACGGGCCGCCTTCGGCGACTGGCTGGGCGAGTTCACGCTCGTGATCGGCACGGGTGTCGACGGGATCTTCGTCGACCACCCCGACCTCGGCGTCGAGGCTCGCATCGTGGCCGCGGCGGCCTGACGAGGGCATCCGCTCGCTCAGCTCCGGTTCGCGCGTCCCGCGCGCTTGGGCCCCAGTTTCTCGCTCTCGGGCCACAGCTTCCCGCGAGTCCCGAGTTCGTGCGGGTCGACCCGCGAGAACTCGGGATTCGGCATCGCGCGGGTGCCCGCCCGCGACCGCCCGTCCCGCCGAGGGAGTGCCGCGTCGGCTCAGCCGCGCCATCCGCGCGATCGGAGCGCCGTCGACACCAGACCGACGATGACCGCGTCAGCCATGTCCTTGCGGATGCGGACCACGATCCACCCCGCCAGCGCGAGCGCGTTCAGCCGGTCGACGTCGCGGCCGAACTGCTGCGGGTCCTCGCGGTGCTGTTCGCCGTCGTACTCGACCAGCACCCGGTACTCGGCGTAGACGAGGTCGCCGTGCGTCGAGCTCCCGTCGAGCAGTTCGATCGGCAGGTTCAACGCGGGCTCCGGGAATCCGGCGTCGGTGAGGAGTTCGCGCAATGTTGTCTCCCGCGCCGAAGCCGATCCCGCCCGAAGCCTCGCGCCGGCAGCTCGCACGCGCTTCGCACCCCGTCGCGACCCGAACCGCGTGATCGCGGCGGCCACGGCCTCGGGCGAGCACAGCGGGCGCGGCCACCCGAGTAGGGCGTCGCCGGCTGCGACGAGCTCGTCGACACCGAGGAAGCTGCCCAGCTGGCACCAGGCGTCGGCTGGGGCGAGGACCCGTAGCCCGGCATGTCGACGCACCTCGGGCCGCTTCCGCACGCGGTGCCCGACCACGCCGGCGATCTCGGGCTCGCGCTTGGAGGAGCTGACATGCAGGCGGGTGTCTCGCTCGATCCGCGTCGGAAGCGGGAGTTCCCACAGCAGCGCCGCGGTGGTGTGGCTGAACCAGTGCTCGCTCGGCATCCGCGGCACGTAGGCAAGGCACCGCTCGCGGAATGTCGCCGGGGTGGATGCCGCTCGGACACCGCGGTACGGGCGGACCAGGTCGGCGGCGCGAAGGCGCGACGGCCGGATGCCTCGGGCGGCGGCTTCGGAGATGTGGAACGGGGCGAGCTGGAAGTCCAGTGGGAGGGGGTCCGGTCGCACCATGTCCGCAAGCGTGGCCGACGCCGCGCGACCCGGGATCGAGTCGTGGGAAGTCGGGCACTTCGCCAGCGGGCGAGCAGGTGTGGAGGACGGGTGGCGACGCCGCAGACGGCCGCCGTCGACGCGAGCCTGCTCCGAATCCCGGGTTCTTACGGGTCCACCCGCAAGAACCCGGGATTCGGGAAACGGGTCGGAGGAGCGGCGAGGAGCGGGGCGGGCTGTCGGATGCCGCGCCTAGACTTGACGGGACATGACGCTGATCCTCGACCCCGACGACCCGGCCGGCTGGCGCGAGGCGCCCGCCGCCGCCTCCGGTGCTGCCACGAGCACCGGATCCCGCCTCACCGAGGGCCTGAACCCCGAGCAGCGCGAGGCCGTCGAGTACCGAGGGCCCGCTCTCCTCATCGTCGCGGGCGCGGGTTCGGGCAAGACGCGCGTGCTCACCCACCGCATCGCGAGCCTCATCGAGAGCCGTGAGGCGTGGCCGAGCCAGATCCTCGCCATCACGTTCACGAACAAGGCCGCCGCCGAGATGCGCGAGCGCGTCGAGGCGCTGCTCGGCGAGGCGGCATCCGGCATGTGGATCTCGACGTTCCACTCCGCGTGCGTGCGCATCCTGCGGCGCGAGGCCGAGGCCATCGGGCTGTCGTCGACCTTCACGATCTACGACTCGGCCGACCAGCGCACCATCCTGAAGCGCATCATCAAGGAGCTCGACGCCGACACGCTCGGCTTCACGCCCGCGAGCGCCCAGGCGAAGATCTCGCGGCTCAAGAACGAGCTCGCCGACGTCGAGTCGTATGCGCGCAACGTGAACACGAACGACCCGGCCGAGGTCATGTTCCTCGAGATCTTCCGGCAGTACACGCGCCGCCTGCGCGATGCCAGTGCCCTCGACTTCGACGACCTCATCTCCGAGACGGTGTACCTGTTCCGTGCATTCCCGAAGGTCGCGTCGCTCTACCAGCGGCGGTTCCGGCACATCCTCGTCGACGAGTACCAAGACACCAACCACGCCCAGTACGCGCTCATCCGCGAGCTCACGCAGCCGATCCCGGCCGATCGAGTGGCCGAGATGGAGCAGCACGGCGTCAACGTGCGTGCGTTGACGGATGCCTCGGGCGGCATCTCGGGGGCGAGCCTCACCGTCGTCGGCGACTCCGACCAGTCCATCTACGCGTTCCGCGGCGCCGACATCCGCAACATCGTGGAGTTCGAGCGGGATTTCCCTGGCGCGAAGGTCGTGCTGCTCGAGCAGAACTACCGGTCGACGCAGAACATCCTCAGCGCCGCGAACGCCGTCATCTCGAACAACTTCGACCGCAAGGAGAAGAGACTCTGGACGGCCGACGGCGACGGCGACCGCATCGTCGGCTACACGGGGTACACGGCCCACGACGAGGCGCAGTTCGTCGCCGACGAGATCGAGGCGCTGCACCGGTCGGGCGTCGCCTACCGCGACATCGCCGTGTTCTACCGCACCAATGCGCAGACCAGAGCGCTCGAGGAGATCTTCGTGCGATCGGCGCTGCCCTACCGAGTGGTCGGCGGCACGAAGTTCTACGAGCGCGCCGAGATCAAGGACGCGATGGCGTACCTCATCGCCGTGGCCAACCCGCTCGATGAGCTCGCCCTGCGCCGCATCCTGAACACGCCCAAGCGCGGCATCGGGCCCGCCACCGAGACGGCCATCGCGAGCTTCGCCGAGCAGAACGCCCTCACGTTCCGGCAGGCCATGCGCGAGGCGTCGGGGCTCGGCCTGGGGCCCAAGGTCACCGCGGCCATCACCGCGCTCGCCGACGTGCTCGACGAGGCCGCCGCGATGCTCGTGCCCAACGCCGAGGCGATCGCGGCCGGCACGAACGAGGGCGCCGCGAAGGTCAGCGACGTGCTCGTGTTCCTCGTCGAGCGCTCGGGCCTCCTCGACGCGCTCCGCAACAGTCGTGATCCCCAAGACGAGACCCGCGCCGAGAACGTGGAGGAGCTCGTGGCGCAGACCCGCGACTTCGACCGCGAGAATCCCGGCGCCACGCTCGTGGACTTCCTCACCCAGGTGTCGCTCGTGGCGGCCGCCGACGAGCTCGACGACGCATCCGGAACCGTATCGCTCATGACCCTGCACACCGCGAAGGGGCTCGAGTACCACGCGGTGTTCCTGACGGGCCTCGAGGAGGGACTGCTGCCGCACCAGATGTCGGCGTCGGAGCCCGGCGGCCCCGCCGAGGAGCGGCGGCTCTTCTACGTGGGCATCACCCGGGCGCGCAAGCGGCTCTATCTCTCGCTCGCCATGAGCCGCGCGCAGTTCGGCGAGGTCGCGGTGGCGATGCCGAGCCGGTACCTGCAGGAGATCCCCGAGGGCCTCATCGACTGGAAGCAGTCGCCCGGCATGGCCACGAGCCGCGGCGGCACGCAGCCTCGCGCGCTCAATGCGCGGCGGCCCGGCGGAGCATGGGGCACGCGTGACCGAGACCTCGAGCGGTTCAGCGTCACGAAGAGCGCAGCGCCGAAGGCCGAGTGGGCCAACCGGGTCACGGGCACCGTGCGCGACAACGGCGACCTCACCCTCGAGCGCGGCGACCGCATCCGTCACGTCGACTTCGGCGACGGCTCCGTCACGCAGGTGACCGGCGAGGGCACGAAGCGCATCGCGCACGTCAGCTTCGACATCGCGGGGCAGAAGAAGCTCCTCATCAAGATCGCGCCCATCGAGAAGCTGTAGGCCGCGGAGTGTAGCCCGCGGAGGTCGCTTCGACGGGCGCAGCGACCGGTCGCTCCCTGACCTCGTCGACGGGAGGTCGTCGACGGGACTCCGTCGGAGGGAGCTCGTCAGGCCGCCGGACTCAGGCTCTCGTCGACGACGCCCGAAACCGCGCGCCGCACGGCCGCGGCGACCGACGGTGCATCCGCGGTCGACGCCCATCGCGCGACCGGCCGGCCGTCGGGCCGCACGAGCAGCATGCCGCCGGCACCGATGCCGAGCACATCGGCGGCATCCCGGTCGACCGCGTGCACGTCGACCGGGGTGCCGGTCGACCGCCCCACTCGGACATGCGCCTCAGGCCCGGCGAACACCGTGAACCCGTCGCCGAGCAGGTCGAGCGTGGACGTGCGCCCATCGGGGAGCCACGCGTGGGGGATGCGGTCGGCGATGTCGTCGAGGTAGTCCGCCGAGACGTCGCGCTCCTCCGCCGGGATCGCGGAGCGCTGCATGTTGCGCAGCCCCACCGGTCGGCGTTCGGCCTCGAACGAGTCGAGCAGCGAAGGGTCGGCCCAGCCGCACAGCGCCCAGGCGAGCTTCCAGCCGAGGTCATAGCCGTCGTGGATCGCCGTGTTCATGCCAGTGGCCCCGCGCGGGGTCATCTGGTGGGCGGCGTCGCCGACGACGAACACGCGGCCCTCGCGGTACCGATCGGCGATCCGGGCGGTGAACGTGAAATCGCCCGTCCACACGAGCTCGGTCTCGAGGTCGGGCACGCCGGCGGCCGCGCGGATCAACGCGACGAGACGCTCCGGAGAGTACTCGTCGCGCGTCTCGCGGGACGGGTCCCACGTCAGCGAGAAGACCCACCGATCCTCGCGGTCGGTGGGCAGGAACACCCAGGGCGGGCCCTGCCGCGTCAGCATGTAGAGCCCGTGGCGCCGTGCTCCCACGACGTCGGCGAGCGGCGCCCGGAACACCGTCGCGAGATATGCGCCCAGCTCGCCCGGCCCCTGCATCGGGATGCCCGTCGTGCGACGTACCCGGCTGTGCGCGCCGTCGGCGCCGATGACGTACGCCGCGCCCACGGTCGCGGTCTCGACGCCGTCGCGCAGCGTCACGGTGACGGAGTCGTCGTGCTGCTCGAGACCGATGAGCTCGGTACCGAGCAACACCGAAGCGGCCGGCAGTGACCGGAGGTACTCCATGAGCACGGGCTCGAGGTGGTCCTGCGGGGCCACCACGCCGGAGGTCGGGCTGAGCGCGGCCGCGACTTCGGGCGGGGCGAAGCCCATCGGCATCACGGCGCCCTCGTCTGACGCGAGGGCGTGGCCGATCCACGCGGTCGGGCTCACCTCGAGCGCGCCCGCCCGGACGGCCGCCTCCAGGCCCCAGCTGCGGAGCAGCTCCATCGTGCGGAGGTTGACGCCGGTCGCGCGCGGGAACGGGGAGAGGGCGGTTCGGCGCTCGACGAGGAGCGTGCGGACGCCGTGGCGGGCCAGGGCGATGGCGGCTGTGAGCCCCGCAGGGCCCGCCCCGACGACGATCACGTCGGGTGATCCGGTGGTGCGCATGGTTCGGTTCCTCGATTTCATGAGACGGTGTGTCTTTCATGAGACATGATGTCTTTGGTCAGACTTGTTGTCAAGTGAAAGTAGGATGTCGGCGTGACCACTCGCACGTACACCCAGAAGGCCCGGGCGCTGGCCGCCGAGGAGACACGACGGCGCATCCTCGATGCCATGCGCCATCGCCTGCGCGCAGCGCCCGCCGAGGCGCTCAGCGTCGAAGGCATCGCGCAGGAGGCCGGCGTGGCGCGCTCGACGGTGTACGTCGTGTTCGGCTCGAAGGCGGGACTGTTCGAGGCGCTGGGTCAGGACCTGCTCGAGCGCACCGGCTTCCAGCGCATCGTCGATGCCATGAAGATCCCCGATGCCCGGGACGCGGTGCGCGAGTCCCTCCGCGCAGCTGCCGCCGTCTACGCCTCCGAGCGCGACATCGCCCGAGCGATCACCTCGATGTGGTCGCTCGATCCCGACGCGGTGCGCCGCACCTTCGAGGTGGTCGAGCGCGGCCGAGCCGAAGGTCAGCGGCGGCTGGCGGAGCGGCTCCACGCGCAGGGCGAGCTGCGCCCCGGGCTCACGGTCGACGAGGCCGCCGACATCCTCTGGGTCATCACGAGCTTCGACACGTTCGACCAGCTGTTCACGGGCCGCGGCCTGAGCCAGGAGGACACCGCCGCCCGGCTGATCATGATGGCCGAGCACGCCGTCCTCGCGCCGTCGACCTGATCGCCGGTCGCTGCGGTACGGTGCCCGGTGATCGTCGCCACACTCACAGGCGCCGTCCAGCAGCCGCATGGGGCGCGGATAGGCGCTCCGCCGAGC
Organism: Agromyces sp. NSFZ; assembly: GCF_056156205.1. NCBI lineage: Bacteria > Bacillati > Actinomycetota > Actinomycetes > Micrococcales > Microbacteriaceae > Agromyces > Agromyces sp. NSFZ. Next base: position 3,261,617 of record NZ_CM149585.1, on the reverse strand, counting down.
ATGGAGTCATGGCCTTCCTCGTCCACGACGCCCGCCCGCTCGAACGGCGCTCGCGTCCGTCGGCGCAGCCGGAGCGCCGGCGAGCGACGCGCCGGCTCTGGCGCGTGGACCTGCTGCAGGCCGCGGCCGCGTCATCCGTCGCCGTGGTCATCGCCCTCTTCCTCGCCGACGGCGGCGCGACGCGCTTCGCCGACCTCGGTTCGGCGCTGACCTCGCTCGGCATCGTCGGCGGGCTCGTCGCGACCGATCTCGTGCTGCTCATGCTCCTGCTCGCCGCCCGCGTTCCGCTCATCGAACGCGCCGTCGGCCACGATGCCGCGATGGCCTTCCACGGCCGGCTCGGAAAGCCCGTGCTGTACCTGCTCGTCGGGCACGGCGTGCTGCTGCTCGGCGGGTACGCGATCGCGGACGGCGTCGATCTCATGGCCGAGGCCGTCGCGATCTGGTCGCTGCCCGACCTGCCGCTCGCGGTGCTCGGCTTCGCGCTGTTCCTCGCGGTCGTCGTGAGCTCGCTCGTGGCGGTGCGCCGCAAGCTGCGCTATGAGGCGTGGCACCTCATCCACCTGCTCGTCTACGCGGCGGTGCTCGCATCGCTGCCGCACCAGTTCAGCGTCGGCGGACTCCTCGCCGAGGGGACCTGGCAGCGCTGGTACTGGCTCGTGGTCACGATCGCCACGCTCGGCGCGGTCGTGGTCTTCCGAGCACTCGTGCCCGTGGCGGTGACCCTGCGCCACCGGATGGTGGTCGAGTCCGTCGATCGAATCGACGACGGTGTCGTCTCGATCACGATGCGCGGTCGACACCTCGAGCGGCTCCGCGCGACGGGCGGCCAGTTCTTCGTCTGGCGGTTCCTCGCACCCGGCCAGTGGTGGCAGGCGCATCCCTACTCGCTGTCGGCCGCGCCGCGCAGCGGCCGGCTTCGCATCACCGTGCGCGCCTTGGGTCGGGGATCGGCGAGTCTCGCCGGCATCCGCCCCGGAACCCCGGTCGCGATCGAGGGGCCGTACGGAATCTTCAGCGAGGCCTCTCGCAGTCGACCGCGGCTCGCGCTCGTCGCTGCGGGCATCGGTGTCACGCCGATCCGGTCGCTGCTCGAGACGGCCACGTTCCGTCCCGGCGAGGCGACGGTCGTGTTGCGCACCCAGGGCGCCACCTCGGGGTGGCTCCTCGACGAGATCCGCGACCTGTGCCGATCGCGCGGAGCCACGCTCATCACGGTGCCGGGCTCCCGCGGCGACGGGTGGCTGACGGATGCCGCGGAGCGCGAGGGGCTCTCGCTCACGGCGCTGGTTCCACGGCTCGCCGAGACCGACCTGTACGTCTGCGGCCCGCGCCGGTGGGCGGACGGCGTGATCGCCGAGGCCCGCACGGCGGGCGTCAGGCCCGAGCAGATCCATCACGAGAGGTTCGACTGGTGAGGCGACGTGCGGTGATCCTCGCCTCGGCGGCCTCTGTCGCGGCGATCCTCGGCGGCTGGCAACTCGGAGCCCTGACCGCGGCGACGTCACCGGCCACGCAGGCCGGAACCGGACCGTCGGGCCATTCGCGTTCGACGGGGGCTGCGGCATCCGGGACTCCGACGAGCCAGGGAACCGTGGGCGGCACCGGCAGCACGAGCGCCGGCACCGCGGGATCCGCATCCGGGTCCGACGGCAGCTACACCGGCGACACCGTCTCGACCCGGTTCGGCGACGTGCAGGTGCAGGTGACCATCTCGGCCGGCGCCATCACCGACGTCGCGGCGACGCACCTCACCGACCACGACGGTCGCTCGATCTCGATCAGCAACCGCGCCGCGCCGATCCTCCGCGACGAGGTGCTGCAGGCGCAATCCGCGTCGGTGTCGATGGTGAGCGGGGCGACGTACACGAGCGACGCCTACCTGCAGTCGCTGCAGTCGGCTCTCGACCAGGCGGGGTTCTGATGACGCTGCCGCCTGGCGCGTTCGAGGCGATGGGCACGGTCGTGAGCGTCCGAACCCGGACCCCCGGCCTCGGCGCCGAGGAGGCCGTGTCCGCGGTCCGCGCCGTGTTCGCACGCTGGGAGCGGCGCTGCAGCCTGTTCGGCCCTGGCTCCGAGCTCAGTGGGGTCAATCGAGGCGAACTCGCACTCGGGGATGCCGGCGACGAGGTGCGCCACGCGTACGCGGTCGCACTCGACTGGCGCGCCCGCACCGGCGGCGCGTTCACCCCGCACCGAGGCGACGGACAGATCGATCTCAACGGCGTCGTCAAGGCCCTCGCGATCGCCGATGCCGGCACCGCGCTGGGGCGTGCCGGTTTCGGCCGGTACGGCATCGACGCGGGCGGCGACGTGCTCGTCGCACCGATCGGCGACGGCGAACCGCCGTGGCAGATCGGCATCGTCGATCCCGCGGATCGCGCGGCGCTCCTCGCCCGCATCGACCTCGGCGCGCATCGACTGGCCGTCGCCACCTCGGGCAGCGCCGAGCGCGGCGATCACATCTGGACCGCGCCGGGCGCCGGCCCGAATCCGTTCGTGCAGGTGAGCGTCGCCGCGATCGACATCCTCACCGCCGACGTGCTCGCCACCGCGATCGTCGCCGGCGGCGAGGACGCGCTCGACGAGTTCGCCGACCGGTTCGACGTCGACGTGCTCGCCGAGCGCCGCGACGGCTCGCTGCTCGCCACGCCGGGATGGCCGCGCCGGTCCGGCGCATCCGGCACCGGTCTCAGGCGCCCGGCCTCGGAAGCCGCTCGATGAGCGCCATGGCATCGAACGGCGCGCGCACCTTCACGTCGTTGTCGAAGTAGACGAACGCGTCCCGGCCGGCAGCCAGGTGCGCGCGCACCCAGTCTGCCCAGCGGTCGAGACTGTCGGCGTCGTAGCCCGAGACGTAGAGCTCCTCCTCGCCGTGCAGGCGCGCGTAGGCGAAGTCGGCGGTGACCCAGTCGACGCGCGGGTACTTGCCGGCGGTGTCGGCGGTGACGGATGCCACGCCATGGCGTTCGAGCAGGTCCCGCCAGGCATCCGTCTCGAAGCTCGGATGCCGCACCTCCACGGCGTGGCGGAGCTGCCGGTCGGCGGGCGCGGCCAGGGCGTACGAGGTTCGTCCCGACATCCGTCGATCGCGGTGCCGTGCGATCGCCGCCGCAGCGCCGTGCGTGCGCGGCAGTCGGGCGAGGAACGCGTCGAGGAGCGCCTCGTCGAAGCCGAGGTTCGGCGGCAGCTGCCAGAGCACCGGCCCGAGGCGGCTGCCGAGTGCCAGCAACCCCGAGGCGAAGAAGTTCGCCATCGGCGCGTCGATGTCGCCGAGCCGCTTGATGTGGGTGATGAACCGCGGCCCCTTGACGGCGAACACGAAGCCGGGCGGCACGGCATCGCGCCACCGCACCCAGTTCGACGGCCGTTGCAGCGAGTAGAAGGAGCCGTTGACCTCGATCGAGGTCACGTGGCGCGCGGCGTAGTCGAGCTCGTCGGCCTGGCGGACGCCCTTCGGGTAGAAGACCCCCCGCCACGGCGGGTAGAGCCAGCCTGAGATGCCCACCCGCGCCTCGGCCACGGTTACACGGCCACTCCGAGGAGGGCGCCGATCAGCCAGGTGGCAGCGAGCGCGAGCGCACCACCGATGGTGACCCGCAGGATGGCCCTGAGCCTCGGGCTCCCACCGATCCACGCGCTGAGCCAGCCCGTGATCGCGAGCGCGACGATGACCGCGACGAACGTGGTCGGCACGCGCCACTCGGGCGGCGGCAGCAGGATCGCGAGCATCGGCAGCACGGCGCCGACGAGGAAGGCCAGCGCGGATGCCCCGGCCGCGTGCCACGGGCTCACGACGTCCTGCTCGTCGATGTGGAGTTCCGCCTCGAGGTGCGCTGCGAGCGCGTCGTGGGCGGTGAGCTCCTCGGCGACGCGTTCGGCGGTTTCGGCGGTGAGGCCCTTGCCGCGGTAGATCTCGGCGAGCTCGGCGAGTTCCTGCTGCGGCATGTTGGCGAGCTCCCAGCGTTCCTTCGCGATGAGGGCGCGCTCGGTGTCGCGCTGGCTGGACACGGACACGTACTCGCCGAGGCCCATGGAGATGGCGCCGGCGATCACGGATGCCGTTCCCGCGATGAGGATCGCGCCGACATCCGTCGTGGCCGCGGCCACGCCGACCACGAGGGCGGCGACCGAGACGATGCCGTCGTTCGCGCCGAGCACGCCGGCGCGCAGCCAGTTCAACTTCGCATGGACCGACCCGGCGTGTGGATCGAGTTCGTGGACCGGTTCGGCGTCGGTCGGGCCTGCAGCGTGCGTCATTCCGGCAGTCTCGCATCTCGATCACGACGTCGGCCAGCATGGGCAGCCTCGCCTCACCCCGTGATTACGGCGGGTTCCGGCCGGTTCGGAGGCGCTCTGGAGGCGAGGTACCATGGGTGCTGGTCCCGCTTATCTCGACTTCGAGAGAGTCATGGCCGGGCCACTCCCACCAGCCCCTGTGCGCGACCGCGCGTGCGGATCGATTGGAAGTAGAGCGTGGATCTTTACGAGTACCAGGCCAGAGACGTGTTCGAACGATACGGGGTCCCGGTGCTCCCGGGCATCGTCGCCGACACCCCAGAGGAGGTCCGCGCGGCGGCCGAGAAGCTCGGCGGCGTCGTCGTGGTCAAGGCGCAGGTGAAGACCGGGGGCCGCGGCAAGGCCGGCGGCGTCAAGGTCGCGAAGAACCCCGACGAGGCCGAGGCGGCGGCTCGCGACATCCTGGGCCTCGACATCAAGGGTCACGTCGTGAAGCGCGTCATGGTCGCCGGCGGCGCCCGCATCGCACAGGAGTTCTACTTCTCGGTGCTGCTCGACCGCGCCAACCGCTCGTACCTCTCGCTCACGAGCGTCGAGGGCGGCATGGAGATCGAGCAGCTCGCGGTCGAGAAGCCCGAGGCGCTCGCCCGCATCGAGGTCGACCCGCTGGCCGGCGTCACGGTCGAGAAGGCGCGCGAGATCGCGACGGCCGCGAACTTCCCCGCCGAGCTCGTCGACAAGGTCGCCGACGTCTTCGTGAAGCTCTACGAGGTCTACAAGGGCGAGGACGCCACCCTCGTCGAGGTGAACCCGCTCATCCTGTCGGAAGACGGCGAGATCATCGCCCTCGACGGCAAGGTCTCGCTCGACGAGAACGCCGAGTTCCGTCACGCCGGACACGCCCTCCTCGAGGACAAGGCCGCGGCCGACCCGCTCGAGCAGCAGGCCAAGGAGCTCGACCTCAACTACGTCAAGCTCGACGGCCAGGTGGGCATCATCGGCAACGGCGCAGGCCTCGTCATGTCGACGCTCGACGTCGTCGCGTACGCGGGCGAGAACCACGGTGGCGTGAAGCCCGCCAACTTCCTCGACATCGGCGGCGGCGCCTCGGCCGAGGTCATGGCCAACGGCCTCTCGATCATCCTCGGCGACCCGCAGGTCAAGGCCGTGTTCGTGAACGTCTTCGGCGGCATCACCGCCTGCGATCAGGTCGCGAAGGGCATCGTCGGCGCGCTCGCCGAGCTGGGCCACGCCGCGAACAAGCCGCTCGTCGTGCGGCTCGACGGCAACAACGTCGTCGAGGGCCGCCGCATCCTCGAGGAGGCGGCGCACCCGCTCGTCACCCTCGCCGAGAACATGGACCAGGGCGCCGACAAGGCCGCCGAGCTGGCGAACGCCGCGTAGTAAGGGATTCAGACATGACGATCTTCCTCAACAAGGACTCCAAGGTCATCGTCCAGGGCATCACCGGCGGCGAGGGCTCGAAGCACACGGCGCGCATGCTCGCGGCGGGCACCCAGGTGGTCGGCGGCGTCAACGCCCGCAAGGCGGGCACCACGGTGCTGCACACCGACAAGGACGGCAACCCGGTCGAGCTTCCGGTGTTCGCGTCGGTCGCCGAGGCCGTCGAGCAGACGGGGGCGGATGTCTCCATCGCGTTCGTGCCGCCGGCCTACACCAAGGATGCCGTGGTCGAGGCCATCGACGCCGAGATCCCGCTCCTCGTCATCATCACCGAGGGCGTGCCCGTGCAGGACTCGGCCGAGTTCTGGGCCTACGCCAAGGAGAAGGGCGAGAAGACCCGCATCATCGGGCCGAACTGCCCCGGCATCATCAGCCCCGGCGAGTCGCTCGTCGGCATCACCCCGGCCAACATCACGGGCAAGGGCCCGATCGGCCTGGTCTCGAAGTCGGGCACGCTCACGTACCAGATGATGTACGAGCTGCGCGACCTCGGCTTCTCGACCGCCATCGGCATCGGCGGCGACCCGATCATCGGCACCACGCACATCGATGCGCTCGCCGCGTTCGAGGCCGACCCCGAGACCAAGGCGATCGTGATGATCGGCGAGATCGGCGGCGACGCCGAGGAGCGCGCAGCCGACTTCATCAAGGCCAACGTGACGAAGCCGGTCGTCGGCTACGTCGCCGGCTTCACGGCCCCCGAGGGCAAGACCATGGGTCACGCCGGCGCGATCGTGTCGGGTTCCGCCGGCACCGCGCAGGCCAAGAAGGAGGCCCTCGAGGCCGCAGGTGTCAAGGTCGGCAAGACCCCGTCCGAGACGGCGACGCTGCTGCGCGAGGTCTACGAGGCGCTCGGCGCATAGTCGCGGCGTTCACACGCAGGGAAGTGCCCCGTCGGCGATCGCCGGCGGGGCACTGCTCATGAGGTGAGCGGATGTCTCCTCTCGGTCAGCTCACGGATCGATGATGATCACGCAGGTGTAGGTGCCCGGCAGCAGGTTGCTCTTGGTGAGCGACCCGTCACCACCCGTTTCCGTCGTCTTCTCGTACGGCGGGTCGGCCGCAGCGTCGCAGTCGATCGTGGACGCGGTGCCGCCGACGACGAGCGAGTCCACCGAGACCGTGATGTTCGTCAGCGGCACGTTGGTGAACGTCACCGGCGTTGCGGTGGCGCAGGTGGTGTCAGCGACCACGACGGCGGTCTGCGGATTGTTCGAGGTCACGGCGTAATTCGTCGGAACCGACTCGGTGACCCCGTAGTTGCCGGGTTCGAGACCGGTGATGCAGATCTCGCCGTTGGCGTCAGTGGTGTACTGCGTGCCTGCGGCCGGGAAGCCGGCTCCCGTGACAGTGAACACGACACCGGCATGCGGCTGGGTCGTGGGAGTGGCCTCCTTGTGCTTCTTCGTCTTCACGACCTTCAGTGAGCCGCAGTTGTTCAGCCCGGTCTCGGTCGGGGCGATGAAGTCCTTCAGCGCCGCGGTGAAGGAGTCGGAGGACCGGCTCTTCAGGTACGCGCTGCCGAACGACACGCAGCCGGATCCGGCGATGGCATCGAAGTCGATGGTCGCCTCACCGAAGGTGCGCGGCGAGACCTCTCCGGGTTCGTCCGCCAGGCCGTCCGACTCGTCCCACGGGATCGCCGTGGTGTTGATCGATCCGGTGGCATCACCGGATGCGGTGAGGTTCTCTCGCAGACCCCAACACGGGAGTGCATTCGCGGCGACGCAGTCGGCCTTGCTCACCGTGGTGCCGTCGAAGTCCGAGTCGGTCAGCCAGTAGGCGATGAACAGTTCGGGATGGGTTCCGCCCTGAGCGAGGTCGTACTGGATGAGCAGGTCGCCCTCGGTGCGCACCGGCGTCACGTTGTTGGCCGACGTCGTCTCGGACTGGTTGAACTCGAAGTCCATGTTCGTCGTGCCGCTCGGCTCCTGGACCCGGTGCCAGAACAGGTGCAGGAAGTCGCCGGCCGCCGCTTCTTCGAGGTACAGGCCGAAGTTCAGCAGGTCGCTCTTGTTCGGCGGGATGCTGCCGTCGACGACCGTCGGAACCGCGGTGTCCTCCTTGGTGCCCTGGCCGAACGAGTCGTCGGTGGCCCCGGTGGGTTCGTCGGCCTTGCGGATCTCGTTGACGCTCGCCCAGTCGATCGAGGGTGCCGCGTCGTCCACCTTGAGGTTCGCGTCGGTGTCGATCTCGAAGTTGCTGCCAGTCAGACTCACTTCCGGGTGAGAGGCGAAGGCCGGACCGCCGACGAAGGCCGTGATCGTGAGCGCGCCGATTCCGGCGATCGCGCCGAGACGTAGACGCCTCCGTACCGGTTCCGTCGTCTCGGGCGGGGTGTTGATGTGGGGCATCGTCGCCTCCAGGTGTTACCGAAGTTCGCCCGGTCGGGTGACCCAGGCGCACCCCTACCAGGGGCGGTGCACTGGCGTACTGCGGGCGCGCGGGTACGCGCGGGCGACGGTCGTCCTGCCGGTGGACGGAGGGAATCGGGCTCCGGCGGCATCGTCCCCAGACAGGGGAGTCTCAAGTTCTGCGGGCAGGCTACACCCGGGCCGACGGAAGCGTCGAGAGAAGTCGAGCGATGCTCATGTCCCCAAAAAAGGGGACACGTCCACGAGCCGACCCGGCGTGAGAAGCTGGGTGCATGGCCGAGTCGACACCGGAGGCCCCAGGATCGGCCGAGCCGCCGCGCCCGGCGCAGCCCTCGTTCGCGACGGAGCTCGTGCGCACGACGTTCGTCACCGAGGAGTCGGTGTACGGCGTGATCCTCGTCTCGGGCATGGTCGTCGTCTCAGGTGGGCACGGCGATACCGCCGGGCGCGTGTTCTGGACCGTGCTCGTGACGGTCCTCGTGTTCTGGGCCGCCCACGTCTACGCGGGCACGGTGGCGCACCACGGCCTCGATCACGACCGGGTCGTCGGTCTCGGCGAGTCGTTCCGGATGTCGTTCCGTCGCTCCCTCGGCCTGCTCGCGTCATCCGCCATTCCGCTGTTCATCCTGCTGCTCGGGGCCACGGAGGCGATCCCCGACCGGTACGCGATCTGGGCCGCGCTCTGGGCCGGCGTGATCGTGCTCGCCGTGCTCGGCTGGATCGCGTTCGCCCGGCGCGGTTCACCGTGGCCGATCCGGGTGGCGGGCGCACTCGGCACGGCGGCGTTCGGTGTCGCGATGATCGTGCTGAAGGCATTCGTGCACTGACGACCCCATGGCGATATGGTGAGCCGAGGGGGGTCGACATGAGTGGGATGTCGGACAGTCAGCTCCGGGCACGCATCGCGGAGCTCGAGGCGGAGAATTCGGCGCTCCGCGAGATCGCGGGCGCCGAGGGGGCCACGGAGGGGGTGCCCGGGCTCGCGGCATCCGATCGGACCAGACCTGTTCGCCGAGGGCGCGGCCGCACGGTCGCGGCGGTCGTGCTGGTGGTCATCGGCCTGCTGCTCGCGCCTGTGGCGGTGATCAGCGCGTGGGCCCGGCTCGAGCTCGTGGACACCGAGCGGTTCGTGGCCACGTTCGCGCCCCTCGCCGACGACCCGGCGGTGCAGGCCTACGTCGGCGATCAGGTCACCGCCGCGATCGAGGAGCAGGTCGACATCCCCGCTCTCACCGCCGACGTCTTCGACGGGCTCCGCGCCCTCGACCTGCCGCCGCGCGCCGAGCAGGCGCTGGGGCTCCTCGAGGCGCCGGCCACGCAAGGGCTGCAATCGCTGGTCTCTGGAGTGGTTGATCGGGTCGTGGAGTCCGACGCGTTCGCCGGAGTCTGGAGGACGGCGCTCGAGGTCACCCATCGCCAGTTCGTGGCGGCCATGCAGGGCGACCCCGACGCGGCACTCGCGATCGGTGGCGAGGGAACCCTCTCGGTGCAGCTCGGCCCGATCATCGAGGCCGTGAAGGACCGACTCGAGCAACAGGGGGTGGGCTTCGCCGAGCAGATCCCCGTCATCGAGCGAAGCATCGTCGTCGCCCAGAACGACGCCTTCGTGCTCGTGCAGACGATCTACACGATCGCGGTCGCCGTCGGCACCTGGCTGCCGTGGCTCACGCTCGCGCTGCTCGTGGCCGGCGTGTTCATCGCGAAGCGACGGACGACGGCGCTCGTCTGGACCGCCGGCGGCTTCGCCCTCTCGATGCTCATCCTCGCGAGCGGCATCGGAATCGGTCGTGCCTTCTTCATCGGCACGGTGAGTCCGTCGATCATGCCGTCCGACGCGGCCGGCGTGCTCTACGACGGGCTCGTGCAGCTGATGCTCTCCACGATCCTCGCGCTCTTCGTGCTCGCCCTGTTCGTGGCGGTCATCGCCTGGCTCTCGGGTCCGTGGCGTCCGGCGCGTGCCGTGCGCGGCTTCGCCCACGCGGGCTTCTCGAGCGTGCGGCGCGCCGCCGCGAAGCAGGGCATCACCACGGGCGGGTTCGGCATCGCACTCGACCGCTGGCGGGTGGCCGCCTACGTCGTGATCGCCGTCGTCGCGTCGGTCGTCATCCTCTTCAACCGGCCCGTGACGGTGTCGTTCGTGGTCTGGACCGTGGTCATCGCACTGCTCGCCGTGGCGGTCGTCGAACTGCTCCGACGGCCCGCCGACGAGGTCGCAGCGATCCCGCCCGCGCCCGGTATCGACGAGGTTCGGGCAACCGCCTCGGCCGTCGCCGGCGACGCTGCCGAGGTGAGTCCGGCCGAACCCGCCGGTCGCGTCGGCTGACCGAGGTCCCCCGGGATAGGCTCCCGGAGGAATGAGACGCACGACGATCGCCCTGCTGGCCGCCCTCGAGGCCACCGTCGCAGCGCTCGTCGGCCTCGGGGTGGCATTCGTTCCGCTCATCCTGCTCTGGGCCGTGCACTTCGGGCTCGCGGTCGACGTCGTCGTGTTCCTCCGCGCGGCCGCCGACATCTGGCTCCTCGGCCACGGCGTCGACGTCACCGTGCAGCTCGATGCCGCCACCGCGGCACGGATGGCGCTCCCGGGAGCCGGGGATCCGTTCCCCATCACGATCGCGCTGCTGGGATTCGCCCTCCTCTCGGTGACGTCCGGGGTGCGCATCGGGCGTCGATCGGCCGCGGGCGGGCACTCGTTCTCGGGCGGCGTCTCGGCGGTGGTCGTCTTCGGCGTCGCCGGCTGGGGGCTGGCGTCGGCGTCGGCGGTCGACGCCGCTCGTGCGGACCTGTGGCAGGGCGCGCTGCTGCCGGCCTTCGTGATCGCGCTCGGCGTCGTCATGGGCGCGGTCGCCGAGTCGCTTCGCGAGGCGTCGGCGACCGATGCCGCGACCGGCGTCGTGCGCCGGGCGCTCTCGTCGCTGCCGCCCGGCCTCGTCGCGGTCACCCGGGCGAGCGTCCGCATCGGCGCGGGTGCGGCGTTCGGCGTGGTCGCGATCGGCGCGGTGCTCGTGGCGGTGCTCATCGCCCTCGACTACGCGACCATCGCGGGGCTCTACCAGACGCTCGGTGCGGGCATCGACGGAGGTCTCGCCCTCACCGTCGGGGAACTCGCGCTCCTGCCGAACGTCGTCGTCTGGGCGGCGTCGTGGCTGCTCGGGCCCGGCTTCGCCATCGGCTCGGGCTCGCTCGTCTCGACCGGCGGCACCTTGCTCGGGCCAGTCCCCGGGTTGCCGCTCCTCGGCGCGCTGCCGACCGAGGTGCCGGTGCTCGGCGCGCTCTGGCTCATCGCGCCGCTGCTGCTCGGTTTCGCGGGGGCATGGCTGGTGACGGCCGATCCCGACGTGCGCGACGACACCACGAGGGCCTGGTGGGGGCCGCTCGCGGTGAGCGCCGGTGCCGCGGCGGTCGCGGCGATCGTGCTCGGACTGCTCGCGTGGTGGTCCGGCGGCGCCGCCGGCCCCGGCCGGCTCAGCGACGTGGGACCGCAGCCGTGGCCCGTCGCGGGCGTCGCCGCGCTGACCGTGGGGATCGGCTCGATCGTCGGCGCATACGCGAGGTTCCGAGGCGCCGCGGGCGTTGGAGACGAACCGTCACGAGTCGACACGTGGCAGCGCGACGACGAGCAGGAACCCGCGCATGAGCCCGAGCATCAGCCCGAGCCCGAGCCCGAGCCCGCGCATGACCCCGCCCATGAGCATGAGCCCGCCCATGAGCCCGAGCCCGCCCATCGGGAGTTCATCTGGGGCGTCGACCGTCGACGCGACGCGGAGTAGCAGCATCCCGTTCCGTGCGGCTCATCGCGGCGGCATCCGCGGCTTCCGCCCGGCGACGCCCCGCGAAACACGCCGCATCGCAGCGGGTAGGCTCGTATGGTGCTGCAACTCGTCGTGCTGATCTCGGGCACGGGCTCCAATCTCCGCGCCCTGCTCGAGGCTTCGGAGGACGCCGAGTTCCCCGCCCGCGTCGTGGCCATCGGCGCCGACCGCGAGGCCGACGGACTCGCCCTCGGCGAGGAGTTCGGCATCCCGACGTTCATCGTGCCGTTCACGGCGTATCCCGACCGCGACGCCTGGGGCGAAGCCCTCATCGAGCAGGTGCGGCACTGGCAGCCCGACCTCGTCGTCCTCTCGGGGCTCATGCGGCTCGTGCCGCCTGCCGTCGTCGACGCGTTCTCGCCCGACCTCATCAACACGCACCCGGCGTACCTCCCCGAGTTCCCGGGCCCCCACGGCGTGCGCGACGCACTGGCCGCGGGCGTCGACCAGACCGGGGCCAGCCTCATCGTCGTCGACAACTCCGTCGACGGCGGCCCCATCATCGCGCAGGAGCGGGTGCCGGTGCTGCCGGGCGACACCGAGCAGACCCTGCACGACCGCATCAAGCCCGTCGAGCGGCGCCTGCTCATCCAGGCGGTGCTCGACATCGCGAACTCCCACCTCGACCTCAAGGAGCTGAGCCGATCATGAGCGGCCCGACGCACGACCCGAGCCTCTACCGCGAACGCGATCTCGTGCCGGTGCGCCGCGCGCTCCTCTCGGTGAGCGACAAGCGGCGCATCACCGAGCTCGCGGCCGCCCTCGCCGAGGCGGGCGCCGAGATCGTCTCAACGGGTTCGACCGCGCAGACCATCCGCGACGCGGGCTTCCAGGTGACGGATGTCGCGAGCGTCACGGGTGCCCGCGAGATGCTCGACGGGCGCGTGAAGACGTTGCATCCGTCGGTGCACGCGGGGCTCCTCGCCGACCTGCGGCTCGAGCACCACGAGCGCGAGCTCGGCGACCTCGACATCGAGCCCTTCGAGCTCGTGGTCGTGAACCTCTACCCCTTCGCGGCGACCGTCGCGGCCGGGGCATCCGAGTTCGACGCCGTCGAGCAGATCGACATCGGCGGCCCGGCCATGGTGCGCGCCTCCGCGAAGAACCACGCGAACGTCGCGATCGTGGTCTCGCCCGACCGCTACGACGACATCATCGGGGCGATCGCCGCCGGCGGCACCACGCTCGCGCAGCGCAAGGCGCTCGCGCGGGAGGCGTTCCGGCACACCGCCGCCTACGACGTCGCGGTGGCCTCGTGGCTCGGCAGCGTCGTCGCGCCCGACCAGGCGGCCGAGGAGTCGCCCTTCCCCGCATGGGTCGGCGGCACGTGGACCAAGCAGGCCGACCTCCGCTACGGCGAGAACTCGCACCAGGCCGCGGCGCTCTTCGCCTCGCAGGGCGGACGGCCCGGCATCGCGCAGGCCGTGCAGCTGCACGGCAAGGAGATGTCGTACAACAACTACGTCGACGCCGACGCGGCGGTGCGCGCGGCCTTCGACTTCGACGAGCCCGCGGTGGCGATCATCAAGCACGCCAACCCGTGCGGCATCGCGGTCGCATCGGCTGCGGCATCCGACGCCATCGCCGACGCCCACCGCCGCGCGCACGAGTGCGACCCGGTGTCGGCGTTCGGCGGCGTGATCGCCGCGAACCGCCCGGTGACCCGCGCCATGGCCGAGGCGGTCGCCGAGATCTTCACCGAGGTGCTCGTGGCGCCCGCGTTCGAGGCCGAGGCGGTCGAGCTGCTCACCGCGAAGAAGAACATCCGGCTGCTCACGCTTCCCGAGGGCTTCGCGCCGACCGAGGTGGAGACCCGGCAGATCTCGGGCGGCCTGCTCATGCAGCAGGCCGACCGGCGCTTCGCGCCCGCCGCCGAGTGGACCCTCGCGACTGGCGAGCCCGCCGACGGGGCGACCCTCGCCGACCTCGAGTTCGCCTGGCGGGCGGTGCGGGCGGTGAAGTCGAACGCGATCCTCCTCGCCTCGGGCGGCGCCTCCGTCGGCGTCGGCATGGGCCAGGTGAACCGTGTCGACTCCTGCAGGCTCGCGGTCGATCGCGCCGGTGCACGCGCGGCCGGCTCGGTCGCGGCATCCGACGCGTTCTTCCCCTTCGCCGACGGGCTGCAGATCCTGATCGACGGCGGCGTGCGCGCGGTCGTGCAGCCCGGCGGATCGGTGCGCGACGAGGAGGTCGTCACGGCGGCCCGCGCGGCCGGCATCACGATGTACTTCACGGGCGAGCGCCACTTCTTCCACTGACGCCGGTCGTTCGGGACGCCGCGTGCGGGGGCGCCGCGTGCGGATGACGGGATCAGGGCATCCGTCGTGTCCACTTCTGCGGATATACGATCCGGCGCGCCGCGCCCGATCCCGATTCCCCGGTGTGCCGGATCGTATATCCGCGAGAACGTGCAACTCCGGACGGGTCGTCGCGCAAGGGGGGCGTTCAGCCTGCGCGCACGGCGGTAGCCTTGAGGTGAGCGGCGCTCAGAAGGCGCCCACGCAGCTCCGCCCACGAAGCGGATGGAACAAGGAGACCGATCGATGATGATCACCACAACCCCGGCGACCCCTGCAGCCGAGGTCAGCGCAGCACTTCCCCTCGACGCCCCAGAGCACGAGCGCGTCCTCATCACCCACGGCCCGAGGTCGGGCCTCACCATCATCGTCGCCGTGCACTCCACGCGACTCGGGCAAGCCCTGGGCGGCGCGCGCCTGTGGCGGTACACCCACTGGACCGACGCCCTCGCCGACGCCCTGCGCCTCTCGCAGGCGATGACCATGAAGAACGCCGCGGCCGGGCTCGCTCGCGGCGGCGGCAAGGCCGTGATCGCGATCCCGCACGGCGGGGCCCTCGACGAGCGTTCCACCCGCGACGCGATGCTCGACCTCGGCGACGCCGTCGAGTCCCTCGGCGGCGCCTACATGACCGCCGAGGACGTGGGCACGAGCGCCGAGCTCATGGCCGTCGTGCACGAGCGCACCGAGCACGTCTGCGGCCTTCCGGCCGACCAGGGCGGCGTGGGCGAGCCGGCGGATGCCACCGCGGCCGGCGTCGAGGCCTCCATCCGCGCGACCCTCGCCGAGGTGTTCGGCTCGTCCGACCCCGCGGGGCGCCACTTCGTGGTCGTCGGCCTCGGCCAGGTGGGCGGACGCCTCGCCCGGAGCCTCGTGCGCGCCGGTGCACAGCTCACGGTGACGGATGTCGCGGGCTCGAAGCGCGCCCTCGCCGACGAGCTCGGCGCGACGTGGGTCGAGCCCGAGGAGGCGCACCTCGTCGAGGCGGACGTGTTCGTGCCGTGCGGGCTCGGCGGCGTGCTCACGCATGAGGTGGTCGACGCGCTCCGCGTTCGCGCGGTCGTCGGCGCCGCCAACAACCAGCTCGCATCTCGCGACGTCGCCGGCTCCCTCACCGAACGCGGCATCGTCTGGGCACCCGATTTCGTGGTCAACGCCGGCGGTGTCATCTACCTCGACGCGGCGAGCGAGCCCGACGCCGACAAGGCCGCGCTCGACGCACGCATCGCCGGCATCGGCGACACCGTGGCATCCGTGCTGCGGTCGGCGCAGGAGCACGGCACGACGACGCTCGCGGCCGCCGAACGACTCGCCCGCGAGCGTCTCGACGCCGCGCGCTGAGGGCGTCGCACGGGCCGATAGGCTCGTGCCATGACGTCGCCTGCCGCCGCGCCCCCGCCCGCTCCGGCCCGGTTCACGCCGGCCGCGACGCCTGGGCGGCGGGCGCTGGCGGTGGTCGGGTCCGCGGCGTCCGTCGCCGTCACCGCCATGCTGGTGGCGGTGTTCGCGTTCTTCATCGGCAACGGCCAGTCGCCCCAGATCTTCGGCCAGCTGTTCGGCCACTTCGCCCTCGCCGCGCTCATCGTGTGGGTGCTGCTGACGGTCGCCAACGCCGTGGGTGCCACCCGGGCGTGGTTCCTCGCGCTCATCAGCGGCTTCGCGTCGGGAGCGCTGGCCGCGCTGCTGGCGACGACCGTGACCGCGAACGCGGCGGGCAGCCCGTTCTCGGGTGCGATCTTCCTCTTCGTGATCGGCTCGCTGGTGAGCCTGAATCTCGTGTTCATCCTCACGGTGATCGCCGCCGAGGTCTTCCTCGCCCCGCGCGTCCTGCGCGGCATCCTCGCCTATGCCCCGCGACGGGCGCCGCGTCGCATCGCGCTCGTGCGCATCCCCGCATCGAACCTCGACGAGGGCGAGCTCACCCACCTCGATCGCGTTCCGGTCGACAAGGCACGCGCCGACGAGCAGTGGGACAACTACTGCGCAGCGCTCGTGGCCGAGGGCTGGGAGACGATCGAGGTCGACGCCGCACCCGAGCTCGCCGACTCCGTGTTCGTCGAGGACGCGGTCGTGTTCTTCGGCGACCTGGCCGTCATCGCGAGCCCTGGCGCCGAGTCGCGCCGGCCCGAGCTCGAGTCGGTCGAGCGCACGGTCAGGTCGGTGCCCGGCATCACGGTGCGCCGCATCGAGCTGCCCGGCACCCTTGACGGCGGCGACGTGCTGAAGGTCGGATCGACCGTGTACGTCGGCGCGTCGAGCCGCACCAACGCCGAGGGCATCCGCCAGCTCCGGGTGCTGCTCACCCCGCACGGCTACTCGGTCGTCGCGGTACCCGTGACGAAGGCGCTGCACCTGAAGACGGCCGTCACGGCGCTGCCCGACGGGACCATCATCGGCGACCCCGAACTCGTCGACGTGCCGAGCCTGTTCCACACGTTCCTGCCGGTGCCCGAGCGCGAGGGCGCCGCGGTGCTGGAGCTCTCGCCCGAGTCGCTGCTCATGTCATCCGCCGCGCCGCGGACCGCCGCCATGCTGTCGGGCCTCGGCTACCGGGTGGTCACGGTCGACATCGACGAGTTCGAGAAGCTCGAGGGCGGCGTCACGTGCCTGTCGGTGCGAGTGCGCTGACCGCCTTCACCCGGCCGTCGTGCAGTTCGAGCACGCGGTCGGCGCGCTTCACGAGGGCCGGGTCGTGGGTGGTCACCACGGCCGCGACGCCGCGGGCGTGCACGAGGTCGCCGATGAGGTCCATCACGGTGGCCGCGGTGCCGCTGTCGAGCTGACCCGTCGGCTCGTCGGCGAGGAGGACCTGCGGCCGGGCCGCGAGCGCGCGTGCGATCCCGACGCGTTGCTGCTGGCCGCCCGACAGCTCGTACGGCCGCTGTGCCGCGTGTGCGGCGAGGCCCACGAGCGCGAGCGACTCGGCGACCCGCTCGTCGCGCTCGGCACGCGGCATCCGCTGCAGCCGCAGCGGCACCTCGACGTTCTCGGCCGCCGACAGCACGGGGATGAGCCCGAACGACTGGAACACGTACCCCAGCCGGTCGCGTCGCACGGTCGCGAGCGCGTCCTCGCCGAGGGCCGACAGCTCGTCGTCGCCGAGCACGACGCGCCCCGAGGTCGGCCGGTCGAGCCCGCCGAGCAGGTTGAGGAGCGTCGTCTTGCCCGCGCCCGACGGCCCGGTCACGACGAGCAGCTCGCCGGGTCGCACCTCGAGGGAGACCTCGGCGACGGCGTGCACGGCGCCGGCGCTCGTCTCGAAGACCCGGCTCACGGTCTCGGCTCGGAGCGTCGTCATCGTTCGTCCTCCTCCGTGCCGACGGGCACGGATGCCCCGTCGACGCGTCGCGGCGGTGCATCCGCCGTCTCGTGGCCCGGCCACACGCCGACGTGGTCGCTCTCGAGGGCGAGGCGCACGCGGTCGCGCAGCTCGAGGCTCTGCATGAACTCGTGCGGGAGCTGCAGGCGCCCGACCCGGTCGAGCACGGCGAACTCCTCGGCGATGTGCTCCTCAGCGCCGTGCTCGTCGACGCGTGTCGAGCGGAGCACCTCGGTCGACGTGCGTCCGTCGCGGATCTGCACGGTGCGGCGCACATGCCCCGACACCGTGGGGTCGTGGGTCACGATGAGGGTGGTCACGCCGAGCTCGTCGTTGACCCCGCGCATGGCCTGGAGCACCGCGGCCGAGGTCGCCTCGTCGAGCTCGCCCGTCGGCTCGTCGGCGAGGAGCACGAGCGGCGCGTTGGCGAGCGCCACGGCGATGGCGACGCGCTGCTGCTGGCCGCCCGAGAGCTCGCCTGGGCGACGGTCGCGGTGTTCGCCCACGTCGAGGAGCTCGAGCAGTTCGCTCACGCGCCGCTCGCGGGCGGCGCCGCGGTGGGTGCCGGCCACGTTCATGGCGAGGGCCACGTTCTCGGCCGCGGTGAGGTAGGGCAGGAGGTTGCGGGACGTCTGCTGCCACACGAATCCGACCGTGTGGCGCTGGTACGCCACCCGCTCCCGGGAGCGCATGGTGAGCAGGTCGTGCCCGGCCACCCGTGCGACACCGGCCGTGGCGGTGTCCAGCCCCGAGAGGATCGTGAGCAGCGTCGACTTGCCCGAGCCGGACGCGCCGACCACGGCGACCATCTCGCCCGCCTCGACGCGCAGGTTCAGTCCCTGCAGCGCCTGCACCTCGACGCCGTCGGCGGAGAAGATCCGCACGAGATCGGTGCACAGGATGTGCGGTTCCGCATCGGTTGGGGCCACCTGGATCATCCTTCCTCCTCCGCGCGCATCGCGCGTGCGGCATTCACCCGGCCGCCGATGCCGGATGCGACGGCGGCCGCGACGCCCGTCACGAGCACGGCACCCGCGAGCACGGCCGTGACGAGCCAGGGGTCGTACGCGATCACGGGCTGATCGTCGCCGCCCGTGAACGCGCTGAGGTCGATGCCCTGCAGCACCACGAACGGCAGCACGATGCCGAGTGCGGCGCCGACGACCACGGCGACGGTCGCGACGGGTCCGATCTCCCACGCGACGAGTCCGCGTTCGCCCCGGCGTCCCAGTCCGAGCGTCGAGAGCAGCGGCAGCAGGCGGTCCCGCGCGGGCCGGCCGACGACGAGCGTGAGCACGATGGCCAACGCGGTGAGCAGGCTGGCCAGCACGATCGCCGCGACCAGCGCGACGATGAGTCCGCGCGCCGTGGCCCGCTCGGCCAGCTCGCGTGCGAGGTCGGCCGGCGTCGTGACGGTCGCCTCGTCGCCGGCGATCTCGGCGAGCGCCCGCGTGACGCCCGCGGCGTCCGCTCCGGGTTCGAATCGCACGAGCACGCTTCGCGGCACGAGCGTGTCGGTGAACGGCTCGGCATTGGCGACATCCATGAGCACCCAGTTCGAGCGCGGGGAGTACGCCGTGGTGCCCTCCACGGCACCATCGATGCGGACCGCGTCGCCGTCGAGCTCGAAGGCGGCGTCGGCGCCGGCGTCGTCGATGAGCGAGTCGACGAGCCCCGAGGCGAGGACGGGCACGCCGTCGTCGCCGATGGGGTCGGCGAGGGTCGCGGGCAGCGGCGTGGCGTCGGCACGCCCGGCCTGCACACGCCGCATCTCCTCGGTGTCCACGACGATGAGGGTGGTCGAGCGTTGCCGGCCGTCGATCGAGAGCTGCGCCGGCCGGGTGGAGTACACCGGGCCGACGGCCTCGACACCCGGCACGGAGCGGAACTCGTCGAGCTGCGCTCGCGTGAACGGCGTGCCCGTGACCGCGGCATCGGCGCCGATCCGTGCCGCGGCGCTCGACTCGATGCCGGTGCGGACCGTGCCGAGGAGGACCGCGGAGAACACCGCGACGGAGACGCCGACCACGACGGCCAGCACGGGCACGAGTCCGGCCGACGGATCGCGCAGCGCTCGGGCGGAACCGAGGAACGACACGAGTCCGGGCCGGAGCGACATCCGCTGCACGAGACGCGCGAGCGGCAACGGGTAGAGCCGGAGGACCACCACGCAGGCGACGAGCGACAGGAGCAGCGGCACGGCGGCGAGCAGGGGGTCGACCCCGGTCACCGCGGCGGAGGTCGCGAGCCCCCGTTGGAGGAGCAGCACCACCGCGGCCGCCGCCATGAGCGCGACGACGAGCTCCACGACCCAGCGGAACCGGAAGCCTCCGGCAGCGCCGAGATCGGCACGAGAACGACGCAGCGGACTGAGTGCCGGGGCCGAGCTGACGAGGAGAAGCGCGGGCGTCACGGCGAACGCGGCCGCGAGGAGCCAGCCCCCGGCGCCGGCTTCGGCCGGCACCGCAACGCTGCCGACGACCCCGCCGAGGATCGCCGCCGGAACACCGATGAGCAGCCCCTCGAGCGCGAGGATGCCGCGCAGCTGGCCGGGCGACGCGCCTCGCGCGGCCGCGAGCTCGAGCCCGGTCCGCCGGCGCTCGAAGACCACCCGTGCACCGAGCACGAGCACGGCGATCATGACGCCGATCGGTCCGGATGCGATGGTCGCGAACACGGCGTCGCCGGCCGAAGCGGTGGCGGATGCCTCGACGAGCGCATCCCGCAGGCCGCCGACGAAGGCGACGTCGCTCACCTCGTCGATGTACCCGTTCCGCTCTCCGGATCCCAGTCGGTGCACGTCGCTCGAGAACTCGCCGAGCTGGGCCTGGAGCCGGGCGTTCTCATCGGAGGTGATGCGGTCGGTGAGGACGGGGAACCAGAGCTGCATCCGCACCGGCAGGTTCACGATGCGGAAGGCCGGCCAGGAGGCGGGATCCACGAATGCGACGGCGGTGATCTCGGGCGGCGCGAGGCCGTTGTCGATGACCAGGGGCTCGATGGCGGTGGTCACGTGGGTCCAGTACTCGTCGGCGTCGTCGCTGGGCGCCACCGTCCCGACCAGACGCAGGGCCTGGTCGATCCCGCCGATGTCGAGGAACCGATCCTCGCCGAGCTCCCACGCCATGCGGTCGGCCACCGCCTCGGCGAGCAGGATCTCGACCACGCCGCTACCGGGCACCGCGGCCTCGACCGTGACGGGCCATTCGCCCGTGGCGAGCTCGACGTGCTCGCGCAGGCGCGGGTCGAAGGTCGGCAGCACGCGGTAGACGGGCGATCCCGGGCCGGCACCCGGCACCTCCGCCCGGGTCGGCCCCATGGTGAGCGCGACGAGCGGATCGCCGGTGACGCTCCGGAGCGGCTGCGGCATGCCGGCGTGCACGTCGCGGAGGAGATCCTCCTGCAGGCCCCAGACGGCGTCCACGTCATCGTCGAGCGTCGTGTCTCCCGATGACGGCCCGACCTGGGGTCGCGCGAGCGTGGTGACGGTCAGGTCGAGCTCGTACCCGGGTGTGTCGGCGGTCTGCTCGGCGAGCGCGCCGGTGTGCTGCGTGGCGATCGCACGCGGGAGTGCGGTGGCGAGCAGGGCGCCGACGAGCACGAGCAACGCCAGGGCGATCGATGCGCCCGGGGCGGCGAGGAACTGGCGTCGCAGCAGTCCCGGGGTTCCGAGATGCGAGCGGTGCCGCCTCATCGTTCCTCCTCGCGGAGGCCGGGGCGCGACGCCGTGCGGCGGATGCCCGCGCCGGCCCGAGCGCCGATCGCCCCTCCGAGCACGAGGAACACGGCGAGTCCGACGCACCATGGAAGCCAGGCCAGGTCGAGTCCGACGGGCAGCGCCGGGGGAGCGCCGGCCACCGCGGCACGAGCGAGCTCGCGCACCGTGGCGGCGGAGGCGATCGCGCCCACCAGGATGCCGATGACGACCGCGAGGGCGACGGATGCGGCGAGCTCCGCGAAGCGGGCGCGGGCCTGGAGGCGTGGCGGCACGCCGAGCACGCGGAGCACGACGACCTCGCCGAACCGAGCGCGGTCGAGCGCCGCCGAGAGCGCCACGAGCGCGATGAGGGCGAACACGAGCGCCCCGGCGGTGCCCGCCCAGAGCGCCGCGATCGCGGGGCCGACCAGCTCGACGGATGAGGCGTCTGCGCGCGTCGACACGACGAGCGGGGTCGTGCGCCGCTGTTCGAGCGCGTCGGCCACGGCCTCGGGGGCGGCTGCCGCAAGCCATCGCTCGGTCGCGGCGGGAACGCCGGCGCCGGCGGCGAACGCGGCGCGCGAGAGCGCACCGAGGTCGGCGAGCAGGCCGGAATCGCCGGCACCCGGCAGGGCGGGCGCCACCCCGGCCACCACGGCGTGCACGTCCGCGCCACCCCGGAGCACGCGGAACACGAGGGCGTCGCCGGGCTCGGCCTGGATGCGTGCGGCGAGGGCTGCGCCGATGAGCACCGGCACGGGCGCGTCGTCGGCCGCCGTCGCCACGCGCCCGCTCGGACGCGTGGCCGACAGGGTCGTCTGACCGGTCGCCTCGATGGGATCGGCTGCCGCACCGCCACCGTCGACCGTCACACCGTCGACCGTGACGTCGTCGAAGGCCGCCGTCACATCGCCGAGGCCCTGCGAGCCGGTGAGCACCGCCTCGAAGCCGAGGAGGCGCAACCCCGATGCGGCGGGCAGGTCGGCGGTCGCCGTGCCGCCGCCTGCCGACACGTCGAACTCCCCGGCCGGGAGGCGCCCCGCCGCGCCGTCGGGGTCGAGCACCCACGCGAAGATCGCGACCGAGCCCGGGGTGCCTGCAGGCGCGTCGAGCCGCACGTGGACGGCCACCGCGGTGGCCGCTGGCGGCAGCGCGGGCGACGCCGCTGCCGAGACCGCGAGTTCCTCGAGGTCGCCGCGGTCGAGCTTCGTCTCCGGCGAGATCTCCGCGAGGCGGGCCGCGGGGGCGGCCACGAGGACGGCGGGGTCGGAGCCGATGCGCACCTCGCCGCGGGCGACCTGGCCGTTCGCCGCGACGCCCGTCACCTCGGCGGAGGGGTCGGCGGCCGGGAACGGTGCGGTGCCCTCGACGACGTCGCCGCCCGCGAGGAGGATGCGGACGTCGCCGCCCGTGGCGACGGCGGCAGCGGCCCGGTCGAACTCCTGCCAGGTGCCGGCGAAGGCCGCCGCGAGCGTCAGCCCGGCGACCGCGAGCATGGTCACGAGGGAGGCCGAACCGTAGAGCCCTGCACGTCGCGAGAGCTGTCGCATCGGCAGCGCGGGCACGAGACCCGGACGACCCGACGCGGACCGTTCGAGCATCGCGCCGAGCGGGCGCGAGAGGCCGAGCGCGGCGAGGGAGATGGCGAGGAGCAGCAGCACGGGAGCGAGCACGGCGATCGGATCCACTTCGAGCGCGCCCGAGGCGCTCGCGACGAGCGGCGAGCCGTAGAGCCGGAACTGCCAGAGGGCGACGGCGGCGGCCACCGCCACGAGGATGACGCCGCCGGCCGCGGCGGCGCGCGGCATCCGGCCCGTCTCGTCTCCGGCACCGCGCACGACGGGTCTCGTCGCTTCCCGCCATGCCCGGCCGGCGACGAGCGCGACGGCGCCGACGAGGGCGACGGATGCCACGACCGCGGCGAGCTCCCAGTCGCGGGCCTCGCCGGGGTGCACTGCGGCGAGCAGCAGCTCGGCGCCCGCTGCGCCGAGCAGTGCGGCAGGAATCCCGACCGCGAGCACCTCGATCGCGGTGTCGCGTGCGAGCCGCCACGCGGAGGCGCCGCGCGCACGCAGCAGCACCGTCTCGCCGCGTCGTGCGGCCGAGAGCAGCGACGCGAGCCGGTCCATGGCCGCGAAGCCGGCGAACGCGAGCAGCAGCACGGGCAGCGGGGCGATCGCGCGCACCGCGCCGAGGCCCGCAAGCAGCCGGTCGAGCGTCGCCGGCAACCCCCCGAGCGTCGAGAGCCCGTCGTTGCCCATCTCGGGAAGGGCGCGTAGCGCGGGCTCGACGTCCGGGATGGCGGCGCGAAGCGCGGCCGCACCCTCAGGGGTGGCATCCGCGGCATCCGCCGTCGCCGTCCACCGCACGATCGTCGCAACGGGCAGGTCGGCGACCGCCTCGTCGCGGACGAGGAAGGGGCCGAAACCGCCCGCCGCGGCGCCGGTCGCGACCATGGGATCGCCGAACCACTCGCTCGCGGCAGCGTCGTCGGGAAGCCAGGTGCCGACGACGAGGAGCCGGCGGGTGCCGTCGTCGGCGGGCAGTTCGACGACGTCGCCGGGCACGAGGCCGAGGGATTCGGCCGCGGCGGCGTGCAGGGCCGCGGGCGACGCGCCGACATCGGTCGCCGCCGAGGTCGCCTCGGTGTCATCGGGCCAGGCGCCGGCGACGAGCGACGCGCGCCCGCGCACGTCGGGATCCGCGAGCAGCACCGCGCCGAAGCGCCGACCGTCGGATGCGGCGATGACGGGAGCGGTCTGCACCGAGCGGCTCAAGTCGGCCCCGTGCGGCGCGATCATGCGGTCGAGCACGGTCGCCGCAGCCTCGGCCTGCGCCTCCGTGTCCTCGGTGACGCGGATCTGCCAGCGCACCGCCCCGTCGACTCCGGACGCCGCCCCGAGGCCGTCCCGGAGGCTTCCGAGTGCGGCGCCCGCGAGCGAGTCGACGACCGCCGTGCCGACCGCGGTGAGGAGCAGGACGACGGCGGCGATCGAACCGAGCACGCCGGCGCGAGCCGTCGCCCGTGCGAACACGGCGCGTGTCGCTCCCACTCGCTCTCCTCGGTGTCGATCGGGGTGCGTGAGAGGCGGGATGCGGAGCAGGTCGTCCGTTTCACGCGGATGACGAATCCGCACAGCATATCGGCGAGGGTGGTCTTGCATGCCACCGCCCGAAACCCCTATTCTGGGGGGCTGGCCGCCGCGATCCGGGGCCATGAGGTACGCAGACGATCCGCAGGAGGACACCATGCAGACAGACAGCTTCGCACGCCAGTTCACGGCCCGCGGCGCTGCTCGTCCGGCGTCCCCGGTCGTCGCGCTCGCCGGGTAGCTCCCGCCCCGCCTCGGCAGGCGCTGCCTGCCCCCGATTCCGCGGTCGATCCGCGCCCGGCGCCTCCCCACTCGCGCCTCACCTCATCTCGCCGAGCTCCACGTCGTTCGACGACGTCTCGGCGCCCCTCCTTCTCGAAGGGAACCGGCTTGTCCGCCACCCCGCCCCACCACGACCCCCTCCAACCACGCCCGAGCACCGCGCGGGCGCTCTTCCGGCTGCGTGCATACGCCGGACCGGCCATGCCGTTCATCGTCGCGGGCATGGTTGCCGCCCTCGTCGCCCAGCTCATCGCCCTCGCGATCCCGCAGGTGCTGCAGTGGATCGTCGACGGCCCGCTCGCCGACGGCGACGCCGACGCGATCTGGCCGCTCGCCTGGCTCGTGTTCGCCCTCGGCACCCTCGAGGCCGGCATGATCGCGCTCCGACGCTGGTTCGTGCTGACCCCCGGCACCCGCGTCGAGGCCCGCATGCGCAACGCGCTGTACGCGAAGCTGCAGGACCTGCCGGTCAGCTTCCACGACCGATGGCCGAGCGGGCAGCTGCTCTCGCGCGCCGTGAGCGACCTCGGCCTCATCCGGCGCTGGCTCTCGTTCGGCCTCGTGCTGCTCGTCGTGAACCTCGTCGTCATCATCGTCGGCATGGTCATCCTCGTGTCGATGAACTGGCTGCTCGGCCTCGTGTTCCTGGTCTGCTCGATCCCGCTGTGGATCGTCGGCTACCGCTTCGAGGGCCGATACTCAGAGGTGTCGCGGCGGAGCCAGGACCAGGCGGGCGACCTCGCGACGGCCGTCGAGGAATCGGTGCACGGCATCCGCGTGCTGAAGGCGTTCGGCCGTGGGAAGCACGCGCTGTCGAGCTTCCGCGTGCAGGCCGAGTCGCTGCGCTCGACCGAGATCGAGAAGGCACGACTCGACGCGAGCATCTGGGCATGGCTCCTCGCCGTGCCGACTCTCGCGCTCGCCGCGTGCCTCGTGCTCGGCGTCTGGCTCGCCGCGCAGGGCCTGCTCACCGTGGGCCAGCTCGTCGCCTTCTTCGCCACCGCGACCGTGCTCGCGTGGCCGATCGAGTCGATCGGGTTCCTGTTGGCGTTCTCCGTCGATGCGCGCACCGCGACCGACCGGTTCTTCGACATCCTCGACAGCGAGAACCAGATCACGGATCCCGCACGGCCGGCCTCCCTCGAGCGCCCGCGCGGCGAACTGGCGTTCAACGGCGTGCGCTTCCGATACCAGGACTCGCCCGACCGGTTCGGCGACCTGCTCGACGGCGTCGACCTCGCGCTCGAGCCGGGCGAGACGATGGCGCTCGTGGGCCTCACCGGCAGCGGCAAGACGACGCTCACGGCGCTGACGACCCGTCTCTACGACGTGACGGGCGGATCGATCACCCTCGACGGCGTCGACATCCGTGCGCTCACGCGCGAGGAACTTCGCCGGCACATCGCCATGGCGTTCGAGGACGCGACCCTGTTCAGCGCCTCGGTGCGCGACAACGTGCTGCTCGGCCGCCCCGAGCTCGCCGGTCACGACCCCGAGGTGCGCGCCGAGGCCGATCGCGTGCTCGACGAGGCGTTGCGGATCGCGCAGGCGGACTTCGTCCACGACCTCCCCGGCGGCGTCGACACGACCGTCGGCGAGGAGGGCATGAGCCTGTCGGGCGGGCAGCGGCAGCGTCTCGCCCTCGCACGCGCGGTCGCGGCATCCCCGTCGGTGCTCGTGCTCGACGACCCGCTGTCGGCGCTCGACGTCGCCACCGAGGCCCGCGTCGAAGCCGAGCTGCGTGCCGTGCTCGCCTCCACCACCGCGCTCATCGTGGCGCACCGCCCGTCGACGGTCATGCTCGCCGACCGGGTCGCGCTGCTCGAAGACGGGCGCATCACGGTCGTCGGCACGCACTCCGAGCTGCTGCGTGATTCGGAGCACTACCGCTTCGTCATCTCGAGCCTCGAGGACGAGGAGCGTCGCGAGGCCGCGATCGCCCACGGGGTGGAGCGTCTCGAGACGCGTCCGACGGCGTCGGTCGATCCTCGACCGGCAGAACCCGAACCCATCGCACGAGAGGAGGCGACCCGATGAGCACCGTCACGGGTGTCGAGGGCGAGGAACGCCACGACTTCACGAAGGCCGAGTCCCGGCACATCCGGCAGCGTTCGCTTCGCCTGCTCGGGTCGCTGCTGCGACCCGTGCGGGGTCGGCTCTGGCTGACGATGGCCATCGTGGTCGTGTCGACCGGCGCACAGGTGGCGGGCCCTGCGCTCATCGCATACGGCATCGATCGCGGACTGCCGGCGCTCATCGACGGCGACTGGCTGCCGGTGGGCTCCGCAGGTCTCGCGTACCTGCTCACCGGTGCCGCGGGCGCCTTCCTGATCGCCTGGTACATCCGACTCTCGGCGAGGATCAGCCAGGCCGTGCTGCTCGACCTGCGCACCCGCGTGTTCCTGCACACCCAGAAGCTCTCGCTCGAGTTCCACGAGTCGTACACATCGGGGCGCATCATCTCCCGGCAGACGAGCGACCTGGACGCGATCAGGGAGCTCCTCGACGAGGGCATCAACCAGCTCGTGCGCGGCGTGCTCTACATGACGTTCACGGCGATCGCGCTCGCGCTGCTCGACTGGGCGTCGGCACTCGTGCTGGTCGTCACGCTCGTGCCGCTCGCGGTGCTCACGCGCTGGTTCCAGACCCGGTCGCAGCGGCTGTTCCGGCGCTCGCGCGTGGCCTCCGCGAAGCTCATCGTGCACTTCGTCGAGACCATGACGGGCATCCGCGCCGTGCAGGCGTTCCGGACCCAGCAGCGCAACGCGCGCGAGTTCGGGCGGCTCGTCGAGGACTACCGCGGCGTCAACGCGAGGGTCATCCAGCTGTTCGGCATCTACGACCCCGGCCTCCTGCTCATCGGCAACGCCTGCGTCGCCGCGGTGCTCGTGGTGGGCGGCTTCCGCGTCGTCGACGGCCAGCTGGCGATCGGCGTGCTCCTCGCCGCACTCCTCTACGCGAAGCGGTTCTTCGACCCGATGGAGGACATGGCCATGTTCTACAACGGGTACCAGTCCGCGGCATCCGCGCTCGAGAAGATCTCGGGCGTGCTCGAGGAGCAGCCGAGCGTGCCCGACCCCGCGAACCCCGTCGACCTCTGGAACGCCGACGGTCACGTGCGGTTCGAGCGCGTGGAGTTCGCCTACACGCCCGACCGGGTCGTGCTGCCGCGGTTCGACCTCGACATTCCGGCCGGGCAGACCATCGCCCTCGTCGGATCGACCGGCGCCGGCAAGTCGACGCTCGCGAAGCTCATCGCGCGCTTCTACGACCCGAGCGACGGGGCGGTCGAGCTCGACGGCGTCGACCTGCGGCGCCTGCACCCGAAGGACCTGCGGCGGGCGATCGTGATGGTCACCCAGGAGGCGTACCTGTTCTCGGGGTCCGTCGCCGACAACATCGCGCTCGGCAGGCCCGACGCGACCTTCGACGAGATCGTCGGCGCCGCGAAGGCGGTGGGCGCGCACGAATTCATCGAGAGCCTGCCGAACGGCTACGACACCGACGTGAACAAGCGCGGCGGGCGCGTCTCGGCGGGGCAGCGCCAGCTCATCTCGTTCGCGCGCGCGTTCCTCGCGAACCCGGCGGTGCTGATCCTCGACGAGGCGACCAGCTCGCTCGACATCCCGAGCGAGCGCCTCGTGCAGGAGGGGCTGCAGTCGCTGCTGGCCGATCGCACCGCGGTCATCATCGCGCACCGCCTGTCGACGGTGGCGATCGCCGATCGCGTGCTCGTCATGGAGCACGGCCGCGTCGTCGAGGACGGCTCGCCCGCCGAGCTGATCGGCGGCACGGGTCGGTTCGCAGCGCTGCACGCCGCCTGGCGCGACTCGCTCGTGTGACGTCGGCCGCGGCATCCGTCGTCGGGCGGATGCCGCGGGCCGATGCCGTGGGCCGGATGCCGTGGGCGGATGCCGCGGCCGGATGCCGCGGGCCGATGCCGTGGGTGGAGGCGTCGTCGCGGTGGCGGCGACGGCCTCGCCTCAGGCGCGGGTGTCGTCGACCGCCTCGGCCGCCGCGAGGTCGGCGGCGACGAGCGGCGCCCGCTCCACTCGGTCCTCGATGTCGGGCGTCGCCTTCGCGAGCTCGGGCAGCCACCACAGCGCGTTGGCCCACGCGAGGATGAACGCGGCCGCGCGCAGGTTCTCGGCGAGCAGTGGCACGAGGCCCCCGGTGAGCACCCAGGCGAGCGCGTACCCCAGGAGGCCTGCGGCCACCGAGAAGAGCGTGACGGTGATCCAGTTCACGCCTCGCGTGCGCGCCATCGCCTTGGTCGTTCGACCGAAGCGCAGCCAGTCGACCGTGAGCACGATCGTGACCGCCGCGGCGCCGACCGCGAGCACCCACGGGTTCCACGAGGGCGGCGGCGCGAGCCATCCGCCGGGAGTCGCGAAGAGGAGCTGCACGAGCGGCAGCAGGCCGCCGAAGAGTGCGAACACGGCGATCATGACCGCGCTGCGCGGGTCGCGGCGGGGGATCCGGGTGCGCTGCGCCGAGGAGGCGACGCGCAGCGTGGTGGCCGTGAGCACCCCGGTGACCCCGAGGCAGAGCAGCGCCAGCAGCACGTTGCCCTGGAGCAGCGAGACGACGAGCGGCACGAGGCTCGCGAGGGTGAGGATCGTGAGCCGGAGCGTGGGCCGCCACGCGCGTGCGGCCGCCGTGCGTGCGAAGTCGTCGAGCGGGACGTCGAGTGCCTCGGCGACGCGCGCCCATCTCCGGCGCGTCGTGCGCACGCCCACGAGGATCATCGCGGCCAGGCTCGCCGTGACGATCACGACGGCGGTGATCCATCCGGCGCTCGGCGGCCTGATCGGCGACCAGGTGAGCAGCCAGGCGACGGCGGCCACGAGCCCCGCGAGAAGGGCGAGGCGCGGCGGATCGGCGACCGCGGGCAGCGCCACGAGCACCGGCCGGAGCAGTGCCAGCACGGCGCCGGCGAGTGCGGCGAAGCCGCGGTGCACGGGCTGCACGACGACCCGGTCGAGCAGTCGCACCGTGCGCGACGCGATCGCGAACCGGTACGACGGCGAGAGGTTCGCGATGGTGTCGGTGCCGGCGCGGAGGCGCACGCGCCGTGCCGCCCGGCGCTCTTCGGGGTCGGCGGGCGTCGGCGCGGGCTCGAGCGGCGTGAGGCCGCGGTCGACGACCTTGGGCTCGTCGGCCTCCTCGAGCACCGCGTCCTGCAGCAGGCGGATCGCCGGCTGCACGCGAACGGCCGTCGGCGCGAGCGAGGCGAAGAACCGCGCCAGCCCGGCGGCCGCGTCGAGGCGCCCCCACCACCAGTCGTTCACGCGCCAGTCGCGGGCGAGGAATCCGAGGAAGTTGCCGAAGCCGTACCCGGCGAGCTTCGACTGCCGGTCGAGCACCACGCGGTCGGATGCCGCGTTCACGGCCGCCGCGATGTCGTCGGGCGTGGCCCGTGGCCGGCGCATGGCGCGTCCGAGGAGCGTGTACCAGCGGTCGGCGGCGAGCGTGCGGAAGCTCGCGGGGTCGTCGGGCTCCTCGTCGACGCCGATCGCCCAGTAGCGCACGTGCGACAGCGCGGCCGGGATGCCGCTCGCGTGGTACAACGGCGCGAGATCCGTCGCCGAGAGGGATCCGGGTGCGCTCCCGAGCGGTCGCCACCCCGATGTCGTCCACGTGGCGGGCAGGGTGCGCCGCGAGGTGCGCGCGTCGCGCTCGGCGCTCGAGCTCGAGATGCGCAGGCGCGCGACCGCCATGTCGAGGTCGCGCCAGTGCGACGACGTGCGGATGCGCGAGGAGGATCGGAGCCACTCGTCGATCCAGGCGTCGAAGTGCTCCGCGCCGGGCGCGGTCCCGGTGCGCGCCAGCCGGTCGGCGCTGCGCAGCACGGCGACGGTGAGCTCGTCGCGCCAGCGCATGGCGGCCGCGAGCGCCTCGTAGGCGGTGCGCCGCACCTCGGGGAACGCCATCCCGCGTCGGGACCCCTCGTCTTCGGGGAGGGACTCGAGCGCACGCGTCCAGCCGAGCACGCAGTTCGCCGCGTCGGCGAGCGCGAGGGGCGAACGGGCGACGGCCGCGGCATCCGTCGTCGAGAGCTCCGCGAAGCGGCGCGCCGCCGCTGCGGCGAGGCCCGACAGCGCGTTCCGGTCGATGGGGCGGTACCGGCGTCGCGTCGGCAGCGTCGAGTGCAGCTGCCACAGGCTCGGCGCCGAGAGCGTCTCGGCGAGGTGATCGGCGAGCTCGACGCCGAGCGCGCGCACGTAGGCGTCCTGCCGTTCGACCACCGCGGGGTGCGTCCACTGCGCCGACGCGACGAGCGGCGCGGCGCTGTCGAAGCGGGCCGCGGCCACGAGCCGGTCGGCGTTGAACCGCTCGAGATCGGCCACCTCGTGGGCCACCGACTCCCGGCGCAGCTGCCGGGTGAACATCGCCCCGATCGCGCGGAAGAAGCGGGACGCGTGCTCGTCCCACGCGACCGCGCCGCCGACGGGCGGGTCGGGCTCCGGGTCGAGGAACAGCATGACCCGGTCGGCCTTGCGGTCGGACGTGCGGGAGCGCGCCGCGCGAAGGGCGCGGTCGATCGGGACGTTGTCGAAGACCGCGCCGTCGACGATGCGGTACGGCGTGCCCGGCTCCTCTCGGTGTGCGGCGAACGCGAACCGCATGCCGCGCTCCTCGGCCACCTCGGGCCGGCCCGCCTCGCCGCCGAACGAGTCGACGTTCGCCGGCTCGAACCCGCCGGGGAGCGACGAGGTGGATCGTGCCGCGAGCGCGAGGCGCGAGAGGTTCGCCAGATCGTCGAGGCGCTGCGCCTCGTCGAGGTCGTCGGCGCGGGTCGGGATGCGGTTGTCGAAGCGGTGATCGTCGCTGCCCACGAACCGGAAGTGTCCGCGACCCTCGTTGGCCTCCTCCTCGAACTCGTCGCTCGCGTCGATGACCGTGGCCGAGAGGTCGACGCTCGTGTACTCGGAGACGAGGTCGGGGTGACGGTCGTCGGTGTCGTAGATCTCCTCGAGCGCCTCGTACGTGCGGGCGCGGAAGTAGTCCTCGCCCTGCATGAGCGCGAGGATGCGGCGTGAGCCGGGCGGGTGCAGGAGTCCCCAGAAGCCGCCCACCCGGCTCCAGGTGTGGAGGAGCCGGTCGAGCCCGGTGCCGGCGCGCTGGGCCACCGCGTAGACGACCGCGTTCAGCCCGCCCGCGCTGGCCCCAGCGAGGAGATCGAACTCGACACGGTCGTATCCGGCGGCGTCGAGCATCTCGGCGTAGGCCTGCAGGCGTGCGATCACGGCGGGCGTGAGCGGGGAACCCGGCGTCTCGGGCACGAGGGCGAGCGTCTCGCGATCGTGGTCGTAGAGGCGGATGCGACGGAGCAGGTCCAACTCGGCGACGGCGCCCCCGATCCAGACCGCCAGGCTCACGCCGCCGCGCATCGCGAGGGCGACGCGAAGTGTGCGGTTGAACGAGGGCGCCGCACCGCGATGGCGCGCCACCACGTCGTCGATGCGCTCGTCGGGACGGACGACGACGACGCGCACCGGACGCGACGACGTGGTCAGGCGGGTGAGTGCGGTCTCGGGCACGTCGCGTTGGACCATGGTGCTCCTGGCTCGGTCGGCGCGGGCGCGCGCCTCGGACGCCGCGCGGCGGGGGGAGGGCGCGGTACTCCAAGCGTGGCACGATCGGGGCGATCCGTGTGCGCGGTTGTCCCCAGAACTGGGTCGCACGCGCCCGGCAGAGCTCGCGATACAGTCGGCACAGGTGGGTGATGTCCCCCGAACGGTCATTCCTGCCTGCGGACGGAGGTGCGATGAACGACGCCCGACCCCTGCGCGTCGCGATCGCCGATGATGCACTGCTGCTGCGCGAGGGCATCGCCAAGGTGCTCGAGGGCGGCGGCATCGAGGTCGTCGCCTCGGTCGGCACGGGCGACGAACTCCTCGAGGTCGTTCGCGGCGGAGGCGTCGACGCCGCGGTGCTCGACATCCGCATGCCGCCGACCTACCGCGACGAGGGCATCACGGCGCTCGAGACCCTCCGTTCCGGCGGAACGACGATCGGCGTGCTGCTCCTCTCGATGTACGCGACGCCCGAGTACGCGCTGCGCGTCATGGGCGCCGGCAGCGGCACCGGGTACCTCCTCAAGGAGCGGGTCTCGGAGCCGCAGACCCTCGTGCGGGCCGTCGAGACGGTCGCCTCGGGCGGCTCGGTCGTCGACCCCGAGGTCGTCGAGCAACTCGTCAAGCGCACTCGCGCCGACGATCCCCTGTCGCGGCTCACCGAGCGCGAACGGTCGGTGCTCGAGCTGATGGCGCAGGGGTACTCCAACGGCGGCATCGCCCAGACGCTGTTCCTCGGCCTCAAGACGGTCGAGACGCACGTGCGGAGCATCCTGCAGAAGCTCGACCTCGAGGAGTCGCCAGAGCACCACCGGCGCGTGCTCGCCGTGCTCACGCTCCTCGGCGAGCGGTGATGGCCCCCGGCCGCAAGGGCCGGATCGCCAGGCGCACCGCCGTCATCACGGTCGTCGTCGCGCTCAGCCTCTGGATGGAGGTCACGGGCTTCCTCGCCACGCCCGAGGCGGAGCGGCCCGAGGTGTCGTACACCACCCTCCACGCCATCGTTCCGCTGGTGTTCGCGGCGTGTGCGGGCATCGCGTGGCGGATCAGCCCCACCCGGGTGCCGCCGCGGCTCATGTTGGCCTTCGTGGTCGTCTGGATCCCCCAGTCGATCTACTACGTGATCGGCGGCGTCGACTGGCTGTGGCCGATCGTGCGCGGCGTCGACCTCGGCTGGGCGGTGATCGCCGGCATCCTCGTGATGGTCTACCCGAAGGGGTACCTGAGCGACGGTTTCGACCGGTGGGTGGCCGGCATCGCGCTCGTCGCCTCGCTCGTGAACCTGCTCGCGGTGATCCTCCTGGCCGGCCCGCAGGCCGTCTCATGCGCATGCGTCGACCCGAATCCGTACCAGCTCGTCGATGCCCCGACCGTGTTCGGGCTCATCGACATCGGCTACCGCATCGTCGGCGGCGCACTCGCCCTGGCGATCGCCGGCCGACTGCTGGTGCGCTGGGTGCGGGCGAGCGTGCCCGCGCGCACGGTCGCGTTCCTCATGCCGCTCGCCCTGTTCGCGTGGGCGACCACACTGGCCGCCCAGGCCGTGAGCTACGCGGCGCAGACGACCGCCAACACGGTGCTCAACACGGTGTCGCTCATCGCGATGGCGTCGATCCCCGTGAGCTTCGACGCGGGGGTCGCGCACGCCCGGAACATGCGCGCCCGGGTCGCCGACCTCATGCGCATCACGCGAGAGGGCGCCGACCGGGGCCTCTGGGCCGAGTCGCTCGCGCGCACCCTGCGCGACGCCTCGGTGCGCGTCTTCTGGTGGGACGAGGAACGGGGCCGGTACGCGGATGCCTCTGGCACGCCCATCGACGAGGCGGACGCCGATCCGCGTGGCAGCCACAGCATCCTGCCGGTCGCCTCCCCGCTCGGGACGCCGATCGCGCTCATCCGCCACGACCGGGTGCTCACCGACAACGCGCGCCTCCTCGACGGGGTCTCGAGCGCCCTCCGGCTCTCGGTCGACAACGGGCGGCTCCGTTCCGAGATCGAGCGCACGCTCGAGCAGGTGCGCCAGTCCCGCCAGCGCATCGTCGAGGCGGGCGACGAGGCACGGCGTCGCATCGAGCGCGACCTGCACGACGGAGCCCAGCAGCATCTCGTGTCGCTCGGCATGCGGCTGCGGCTCGCCGCGAACGCCGCCAGGGACGCGGGGGAGGAGTCGCTCTCGGCCGAGCTCGAGGACACCATCATGACGTTGAACCAGGCGCTGAAGGAGCTCCGCGAGCTCGCGCACGGCATCCACCCGAGCCTGCTCTCGTCGGGAGGGCTCGCGCTGGCCGTGCCCGAGCTCGCCGGGCGCTGCCCGGTCCCGGTGGTCGTCGACGTCCAGGCCGAGGGCCGCCTGCCCGAGGTCATCGAGTCGACGGCCTACTTCGTCGTCGCGGAGGCGCTCGCGAACATCGCCAAGCACTCCGCCGCCACGCGCGCATGGGTGCGGGCGCACCTCGTCGACGGCGACCTGCTGGAACTCGTCGTGCGCGACAACGGCCGTGGCGGCGCGAGCCTGGACGCCGGGACCGGCATGCTCGGCATCGCCGACCGCGTCGACGCGGTCGGCGGGTCGATCGAGCTCGAGAGCCCGGAGGGCGCCGGCACGACGCTCACGGTGCACATCCCGCTGGGGCGTGCGCCCGCCGAGGACTGACCCGCGCTCAGGGGCGCCAGCGACTCACCGCGAGGTCGATGCGGTAGCCGTCCTCGTCGTCGGTCGGGCGGAGCGGCACGCCCTCGGCCTCGTAGTACGGCCGCGCCTTCGCCGCCTTGCCCGAGGGTGGCCGGCCGCCCGCGCGGATGACGCGCCACCACGGGACATCCGACCCCGACCTCGCCATGACCTGGCCCACGGCGCGCGCGCCGCGCGATCCGAGGAGCGCCGCGATGTCGCCGTAGGTGGCCACGCGCCCTGCGGGGATGTCGGCGACGACGGCGAGCACCGCCTCGGCGAATCCCAGCGGCTGCGAAGGCACGTCGGAGGTCGGGTCAGAGCTCGAGTGCGCCGATCACGTCTCCGTACTGCGACTCGCCGATGTCGACGAAGCCGATGCGGTGGAAGAACGCCTCGGGGCCCTCCTCACCGGGCTCCCACAGCACCGTGATGCGGTCGACGCCGCGGCGCTTGGCCTCCTCGGCGAGGGCGGTGGCGAGGAAGCGGCCGACGCCCTTGCCCTGCACCTCGGCGTCGACGTTGATGCGCCAGATGCAGGCGCGGAACTCCTCGTGCTCGTTCTCGGGGTCGAAGTTGCCGTGGATGAAGCCGA
Organism: Agromyces sp. NSFZ; assembly: GCF_056156205.1. Classification (NCBI taxonomy): domain Bacteria; kingdom Bacillati; phylum Actinomycetota; class Actinomycetes; order Micrococcales; family Microbacteriaceae; genus Agromyces; species Agromyces sp. NSFZ. The sequence continues at coordinate 3,226,194 of NZ_CM149585.1, read as the reverse complement.
CCACCTGGTCGCCCATGAGCGCGACCCGCTGCCACGCGGTGGCCGGGTTCACGACGGCGGTCTCGGCGGCGTACGTCACGGGGGCGATGAACTGTTCCTGGCCGGGCTTCAACGAGAGCGAGTTCGCAGCGACGATGTTGGACGCGGACAGTTCTTCCAGTCTCAGCTCAGCCATGGTGCCAAGGCTAGCCCGTGGCGCGCCGCCGTCGATAGCCGAACCGGGTCTATTGTGGCCTCGTGAACGCCGCGCGACCGGCAGCACTCGACACCGCCGTCAGCACGCTGCCGCCGGGGTACTTCGCCCTGGTGATGGCCACCGGGATCGTCGGGGCCGGCCTCGAGACGGTCGGTCTCACGGTCGCCGCCGGAGTGCTCACCGCCGTCGCGGTGGTCGCGTACGTCGTGCTCGTGGTGCTCACCGGATGGCGGCTCGTGGTCTGGCGGGACCGCATGCGCGAGGACTTCATGTCGGCGCGCAACGGCTTCCTCTTCTACACGTTCGTCGCGGCGACGTGCGTGCTCGGCACCCGTTTGGTCGACGTGGCCGGGCCGTGGTGGTCGCTCGCCTTCCTCGTCGTCGGGCTCATCGGCTGGATCGTGCTCGGCTACGCGATCCCGTGGTGGGTCGTCGTCGAGGGCGGTGCGGGTCGCAGCCTCGAGGGCGTGAACGGCACGTGGTTCGTCTGGCCGGTGGCGAGCCAGTCCTGCGCCGTGCTCGCGGCCACGCTCGAGGTGCGCATCGACGAGCTCGCGCACCTGCTCTCGATCTTCGCGATCCTCTTCTGGGGCATCGGCGTGGTGCTCTACGGCGTCATCGGCGTCGCCGTGGTGATGCGGTTCCTGATGTTCGGCATCGAGCCGGAGCAGCTCGGTCCGCCGTACTGGATCGCGATGGGCGCCGCCTCGATCTCGGTGTTCGCCGGTGCGCTGATCGTGGACATGACCGGAACGCCGATGGCGTCGGTCACCCAGGGCCTGATCGGCGGGGCATCCGTGCTGTTCTGGGCGTTCGCCAGCTGGCTCATCCCCGCGCTCCTGCTGATCGGCTGGTGGCGGCACGTTGCACGGCGGGTGCCCCTCACCTACGACCCGGCCTACTGGAGCATGGTGTTCCCCCTCGGCATGTACGCCGTCGCGAGCATCCATCTCGGCGCGGCCGACCGGCTCCCCATCGTGGGTGCGATCGGGGCCGCGTTCCTCTGGGTCGCGGTGCTCGCGTGGGTCATCGTGTTCGTCGCCACCGCGGTGAGCCTGACGCGGGGTCATTGATCCGTCATTTGTCTCGATATCGAGATATCCGCGTGAAGCGCTAAGCTGGACGGCGGCGTGTCGCACCGCCCCCCGAAGACTTCTGAACTCCCCTCGAGAAACCCAAGGAGACATCCTCTTGTCCAAGATCAAGGTTGAAGGCACCGTCGTCGAGCTCGACGGCGACGAGATGACGCGGATCATCTGGCAGGCCATCAAGGACCAGCTCATCCACCCGTACCTCGACGTGAACCTCGAGTACTACGACCTCTCCATCCAGAAGCGCGACGAGACCGACGACCAGATCACCATCGACGCGGCGCACGCCATCCAGAAGCACGGCGTCGGCGTCAAGTGCGCCACCATCACGCCCGACGAGGCCCGCGTCGAGGAGTTCGGCCTCAAGAAGATGTGGCGCTCGCCGAACGGCACCATCCGCAACATCCTCGGCGGCGTGATCTTCCGCGAGCCGATCATCATCTCGAACATCCCGCGCCTCGTGCCCGGCTGGAACAAGCCGATCATCGTCGGCCGTCACGCGTTCGGCGACCAGTACCGCGCCACCGACTTCCGCTTCGACGGCGAGGGCACCCTCACCATGACCTTCACCCCGAAGGACGGCTCCGAGCCGCAGTCGTTCGAGGTGTTCCAGGCGCCCGGCTCAGGCGTCGCCATGGGCATGTACAACCTCGACGACTCGATCCGCGACTTCGCGCGCGCCTCGCTGAACTACGGGCTCGACCGCAACTACCCCGTCTACCTCTCGACGAAGAACACCATCCTCAAGGCCTACGACGGCCGGTTCAAGGACATCTTCCAGGAGATCTTCGACACCGAGTTCAAGGAGAAGTTCGACGCGGCTGGCCTCACCTACGAGCACCGCCTCATCGACGACATGGTCGCGGCCAGCCTCAAGTGGGAGGGCGGCTACGTCTGGGCGTGCAAGAACTACGACGGCGACGTGCAGTCCGACACCATCGCGCAGGGTTTCGGCTCGCTCGGCCTCATGACCAGCGTGCTCGCCACGCCCGACGGCAAGGTCGTCGAGGCGGAGGCGGCGCACGGCACCGTCACGCGTCACTACCGCCAGCACCAGCAGGGCAAGCCCACCTCGACGAACCCCATCGCGTCGATCTACGCCTGGACGCGCGGCCTCGCGCACCGCGGCAAGCTCGACGGCAACCAGGAGCTCATCGACTTCTCGCACACCCTCGAGGACGTCATCGTGACGACGGTCGAGTCGGGTGCCATGACGAAGGACCTCGCGCTCCTCGTCGGGCCCGACCAGCCGTACCAGACCACGGAGGAGTTCCTGCAGACGCTCTCCGACAACCTCAAGGCGCGCCTGGCCTAACCTCAGGGCGCTGCCACACGGTCGAGACGGGGCCGGATGCCGCTGCGGCATCCGGCCCCGTCGTCGTGAGTGCCGCACGATCGCTCGCCGGGCGGCCCGCTGCTGCCGGGCGCCGCACGCCTGCCGGGCGCCGCCCGGTCACGATCGTTCGCGATCCGGGGGAGGATGGAGGCATGGTCGTCGTCCTGAAGCTCGCTCGGCGGTACTGGGCCGTGACGCTCACGTTGGCCGTTGGACTGGTCGGCATCGTGCTCGCGCTGATCGGCTGGGGCGAGTCGGTGCCGTGGGTCTTCGGCGCCTACGCGCTCGGCATCGCCGCGTGGCAGGCGGTCGGCATGGTGCGCGACCTCCTGCGCGGCCACTGGGGTCTCGACATCCTCGCGGTCACCGCGATCGTGGCGACGGTGCTCGTGGGCGAGTACATCGCGGCCCTGATCGTCGTGCTCATGCTCACGGGCGGCGAGGCCCTCGAGGACTACGCCAATCGTCGGGCCAAGCGCGAGCTCGACGCGCTCCTCACCCGCGCGCCGCAGACGGCGCACCGCGTCGAGGGCGATCGCATCCGAGACATCCGCGCCGACGACGTGCTCCCCGGCGATGTGCTGATCGTGCGTCCGTCGGAGATCGTGCCCGTCGACGGCGTCCTCAGCTCCATCGAGATGCTGGTGGACGAGTCGTCCATCACGGGCGAGAGCCTCCCGGCCGAGAAGCACGCGGGCGACGAGGTGCTGAGCGGATCGGTGAACGGCCAGGCGGCCGTCGAGATCGTCGCGACCGCGACCGCAGCCGAGAGCCAGTACCAGCAGATCGTCGCGCTCGTGGCGGGCGCCGCCGAGTCGAAGGCCCCCGTGGTCCGTCTCGCGGATCGCTACGCCGTGCCGTTCACGGTGTTCTCGCTGCTGCTGGCCGGCGTCGCGTGGTGGATCTCCGGCGACCCGGTGCGGTTCGCCGAGGTGCTCGTGCTGGCCACGCCGTGCCCGCTCCTGATCGCGGCACCCGTGGCGTTCATCGGCGGCATGAGCCGTGCCGCTCGCAACGGCATCATCGTGAAGAGCGGCGGCGTGCTCGAGCAGCTCGCCAGGGCGCGCACCGTCGTGTTCGACAAGACGGGCACCCTCACGCACGGCGAACCCGAGCTCGTCGCCGTCCGGCCCGAGCCCGGATTCGACCCCGACGAGCTGCTGCGACTCGTGGCGTCCGCCGAGCAGTACTCCTCGCACGTGCTCGCGGCCTCGATCATCGATGCGGCGGCCGAACGCGGGCTCCGCCTCACCGAGGCCGAACGCGCTCGCGAGGCGGCCACCAACGGCGTCGTCGCGACCATCGGCGGACGCGAGGTGCTGATCGGCAAGTACGCCTACGTGCTCGAGCACGCGCCCGCGACCCGGCGCACCCACATCGCCCCCGGCGAGCTCGCCGTGTACGTCGCCGTCGACGGGGTGTACGCCGGAGCGCTGATCGCGCGCGATCAGCTCCGCCGCAACGCGCACGAGACCCTGGACCGACTCGAGGCTGCCGGCGTCACGCACACGATGATGCTCACGGGCGACGCGCAGGCGACCGCCGACCACATCGCCGCGGAGATCGGCATCGAACGCGTCCGTGCCGAATGCCTGCCCGCCGACAAGGTGCGGGACGTCGCCGCGATCGCCGAACGCCCCGTCATCATGGTGGGCGACGGCGTGAACGACGCGCCGGTGCTCGCGGCGGCCGACGTCGGGATCGCGATGGGTGCTCGCGGGGCCACCGCAGCGAGCGAGTCGGCCGACGCGGTCATCCTCGTCGACGACATCTCCCGCACGGCCAAGGCCGTCGAGATCGGCCGCGACACCGTGCGCATCGCGCTGCAGAGCATCTGGCTCGGGATCATCGTGAGTGTCGGGCTCATGGTCGTCGCCGCGTTCGGATTCATCCCCGCGACGGCCGGGGCGCTGCTGCAGGAGTTCGTGGACCTCGCCGCGATCCTCGCCGCACTGCGTGCCATCGGCGGGCGCCGGGATGCCGCAGCGACCGCGGAGTCGCGCGCGCGAGCCGCCGTCGTCACGCGCTGACCCGCACCCGGTCTGCATCGAGCCGTCGCGGATGGCTGGTGCGATCGTGCATCCGCGACGTCTCGTTCAGGAAAGCACGCGCCCCGCTGCCCGCGAGCCCGTCAGTGGCGTCGGCCACCACCCGCGGTCACAGCTTGGTAACGTGCCGCCGAAACATCCGTCGAACTCTTGCCCCGCATTAGTTCGTAAGGTTTACTAACGAATACTTCGACCGCTCAGCACACACCCACGAAAGGAAACGACGAATGAGGAAACTCGGCATCGTGGCGCTCGGCGCCGCGGCTGCGCTCACTCTTGCCGGCTGCGCCTCCGGAGGCGACGCGGCCTCCGACGAGGGCGCCGAGATCCGCGTGTGGCTCGTCGGCACCGACACGCCCGACGAGGCACGCGACTACCTGGTGGAGACCTTCGAGGAGGAGAACCCCGGCTCCACGCTCGTCATCGAGGAGCAGACGTGGGAGGGCCTCGTCGACAAGCTCACGACGAGCCTGTCGAGCTCCGACAGCCCCGACGTCGTGGAGTTCGGCAACACGCAGGCTCCGGCCTTCACGTCGGTCGGTGCGCTGATCGACCTCAGCGACGACTACGAGGCGCTCGGTGGCGACGACCTGCTTCCCGGGTTCGTCGAGGCCGGCTCGTACGACGGCAGGTTCTACGCCCCGCCGCTGTACGCGGGCGCGCGCGTCGTGTTCGCCGACCCGGCCTTCGTGACCGAGTCGCCGGCCACCCTCGACGACTACGTCGCGACGGCGAAGGAGCTGGCCGCAGCCAACCCCGGCAAATCGGGCGTCTACTTCGCCGGTCAGGACTGGTACAACGCGCTCCCCTTCATCTGGGAGAACGGCGGCGAGATCGCCGTTCCCGACGGCGACGGGTGGGATGCGCAGCTGTCGTCGCCCGAGTCGCTCGCCGGCCTCGCGCAGGTGCAGGACCTCATGACCACGGCGACGCTCGCGCCGAAGGACGGCGACAACGCCGAACCGTGGACCCCGTACTGCGAGGGTCAGGCCATCCAGTTCTCGGCGCCGAACTGGGCGCTCGGCCTCGCCAGCGAGTGCGAGACGGCCGCACCGCCTTCCGCACCGCTCGTGTACGCCCTTCCCGGCGCCGACGGCGGCGCTGCGCAGGCGTTCGCCGGCGGGTCGAACATCGGCATCTCGGCGAAGTCGGCGCACCCCGAGCTCGCGAAGAAGGCGCTCGAGATCATCCTGAGCGACGGGTTCCAGACGATCTACGGCGAGAACGGCCTCATCCCGGCCAAGCAGTCGCTGGCGCCCACCCTCGGCGACACCCCCGAGGCGGCGGCCTTCACCGCGGCAGCGGGCAGTGCCAAGCTGACCCCGGCGTCGCCGAACTGGGCCGAGGTGGAGGCATCCCGCGTGCTCGAGGACTTCTTCGTGAAGGTCGCGCAAGGCGGCGACCTGAAGCGCCTCGCCGAGGAGGTCGACGGCAAGATCGAGGACATCCTGAACGGCTGAACCCGTTCGGATGCCCCGCAGCGACCGGGCCGGCGGCGACCACGCACGTCGCCGGCCCGGCGCCCCGACGAACCGAGGAGAACCGATGAGCACGACCACGACCGGGCCGAGGACGGTGCCGGACGTCGCCGCCCGTGAACCCGAAGCGGGCCTGCCGGCCGAACCGCCGCGCCGGCGCCGCGGCGCCGGGTTCACCCCGTACGCCCTGCTCATGCCCGCCCTCCTCGTGCTCGTGGTGATCACGGGATGGCCGCTGGTGCAGCTCGTGGTCATGTCGTTCCAGCGCTTCGGCCGGGAACAGGTGTTCGGTGCCGCGCCGGAGTTCATCGGGCTCGACAACTACCTCGAGGTGCTCGGCGACGACGAGTTCTGGCAGGTGCTCGGCCGCTCGCTTCTGTTCGCCGGGATCTGTGTGGTCGTCACCATGGTGCTCGGCGTGCTGGTGGCGTTGCTCATGCGTCGGCTGGGCACCTGGCTGCGCACGCTCGTCTCCGTCGGGCTCCTGCTCGCGTGGGCCATGCCGCCGCTGTCGGCGACGATCGTCTGGGGGTGGATCTTCGACACCCAGTACGGCGTGCTCAACAACGTGCTCGCGAATCTGTTCGGCCCCGAGTTCGCGGGGCACTCGTGGCTCATCGACCCGCTGAGCTTCTTCCTCGTCGCCGCGATCGTCATCGTCTGGGGCGCGGTGCCGTTCGCGGCGTTCACGGTCTACGCGGGTCTCACCCAGGTGCCCGACGAGGTGATCGAGGCCGCGCAGCTCGATGGCGCCGGGGCCATGAAGCGGTTCCGGTTCGTGGTGGTGCCCACCATCCGTCCGATCCTCGCGGTCGTGACCATCCTGCAGGTCATCTGGGACCTCCGCGTCTTCACGCAGATCTACGCGCTCCAATCCCTCGGCGGCCTCGCCGAGCAGACCAACACGCTCGGCGTGTACATCTACCGCGTCTCGCTCGGCTCCGGCGACTTCGGGGTCGGCGGCGCCATCTCGGTGATCGTCGTGCTGCTGCTGGTGGGGCTCGCGGTCGTCTACGTGCGCCAGAACGTCAGGGAGGAGAGCCTGTGACCGGCCGCCGCCTCGGTTCGATCCTCGCCGGCATCGCCGCGATCATCGTGTTCGCGTGCTCGACGTTCCCCGTCTACTGGATGGTGAACACCTCGCTCCAGCCCAACGGCCAGGTGCGCGGAACCGAGCTGCACTTCTGGCCCGACAACGCCACCCTCGAGAACTACGCGGCGATCGTGCTCGACACGGGCCGCGCGCCGTTCGTGCCCGCGCTGCTCAACTCGCTCCAGGTCACCGTGCTCACGGTGCTCATCGCGCTCGTGTTCTCGTTCCTCGCGGCGGTCGCGGTCACCCGGTTCCGGTTCCGGAGCCGCGTGACGTTCATCGTCGCGATCCTCATCGTGCAGATGATCCCGGCCGAGGCGATGATCATCTCGATCTTCCGCCTCGTCGACGGCTGGAGCCTGCTCAACTCGATCGCGGGCCTCACCGCCGTGTACGTGGCGACCGTGCTGCCGTTCACCATCTGGACGCTGCGCGGCTTCGTCAACGGCGTGCCGGCCGAGCTGGAGGAGGCCGCCATGATCGACGGACTGACCCGGGCGCAGGCGTTCTGGCGCATCACCTTCCCGCTGCTGGCGCCGGGACTCGTGGCGACCGGGGTCTTCGGGTTCATCCAGGCGTGGAACGAGTTCGTGTTCGCGCTCGTGCTGAACCCGCGCCCCGAGGCGATGACCCTGCCGGTCTGGCTGCGCACCTTCCTCGACCCGAACGGCGGCGTCAACTGGGCGCATCTCATGGCGGCGTCGACTCTGGTCGCGCTGCCGGTCGTCGTCTTCTTCCTCCTGGTGCAGCACCGCATGACGAGCGGGCTCGTGAGCGGAGCCGTCAAGGGATGAGCGAGCGCGAACCGGCCGGCGCGGGCGACGACCTGCGCCGGGACATCCTCACGACCCTGCTTCCCGGGTTCGCCGGCACCGCGGCGCCCGACTGGCTGCTCGGGCGCCTCGCCGAGGGGCTCGGCGGGGTCTGCATCTTCGGCCACAACATCACCGATGCGGGGCAGCTGCGGGAGCTCAACGCGTCGCTGCGGGCCGCGAACCCGGTCGCGGTCGTCGCCATCGACGAGGAGGGCGGCGACGTCACCCGCCTCTTCCACGCCGTCGGCGCACCCTACCCGGGCAACGCGCTGCTCGGCCGGATCGACGACGTCGCGCTCACGGAGCGCGTCGCACGCGCGGTCGGCGAGGCGCTCGCGGCCACGGGATGCACCCTCGCCTTCGCGCCCGACGTCGACGTGAACTCCAACCCCGACAATCCCGTGATCGGCGTGCGCAGCTTCGGGGTCGATCCGCACCTGGCGGGCCGCCACGCGGCGGCCTGGGTGCGCGGCCTCCAGGCGACGGGGATCGCCGCGAGCGCCAAGCACTTCCCGGGGCACGGCGACACCGCCACCGACTCGCACCTGGCGCTGCCCGTCGTCGACGTGTCGCTCGCGACCCTCCGCGCTCGCGAGCTCGTGCCGTTCGCCGCGGCCGTCGCGGCGGGCGCGCGCACGATCATGACGAGCCACATCCTGCTGCCGCGGCTCGACGCGGTGAACCCCGCCACGCTCTCCCCACGCGTCGTGCGGGGCCTGCTGCGCGGCGAACTCGGGTTCGACGGCGTCATCATCACCGATGCGCTCGACATGCACGGTGCGAGCGGCGTGCACGGCATCCCCGAGGCCGCGGTGCGCGCCCTCGTCGCCGGATGCGACCTGCTCTGCCTCGGCAGCGAGACCGCGGCCGACGAACTCGACGACATCGTCGGCGCGATCGAGGCCGCGGTCGTCGGCGGCCGGCTCGCCGCCGGGAGGGTGCGCGACGCCGCGGAGCGGGTGCGGCGGCTCGCCGCGGCGACGCCGGCGCCGACGGTCGGTGCAGTGCCGGCGATCGCCGCGGCCTCCGCTCCGCCCGCGATCGTGGAACCGTGGCACGATGCGGACGACCTCGCGCGACTGGCGGGCGCATTCGAGGTGGCGGATGTCGCGCGCCACCGCCTCGCGTCGGCCTCGCGCATCGGCACGGTCGTGCGCATCGAGGCCGCGGCGAACATCGCGATCGGGGATGCGCCGTGGGGTCCGTTCGCCGCGGCCGCGGCATCCACGACGGCAGCGGATGCCACGTGGTTCGACGCCGCCCGGATCATCACGGTCTCCGCCGACGCACCGCTCGCCGATCCGGCCGGCCTCGAAGGTGCCGTGCTCGTGGTGGGCAAGGACCTGCACCGGCATCCGTTCGCCCTCGCGGCCATCGACATGCTGCGCGCCGCGCGCGACGACGTCGTGACCGTGGACATGGGCTGGCCGTCCGACGACCGCGCCTACGCGGACGTCGCCACGTTCGGCGCCTCTCGGCTCGTGGGGGAGGCGCTCCTCGGCTTCGTGGGCGACGCGGTGGCGCTCGCCGCGACGTCGACGCCGTGACCATATCCTGAAGGGACGGCCGCCGACGCGGCCGTTCCGCCTCGCTCGGCCTCGGGTCGTTGCGGGTCATGTCCCGGTCCGACATCCGTCGCCGGTGCCGCCCTCGGAGGAGAACACCCATGGCCGAAGTCGTGATCGTCGCCGACGAGGATGCCGCAGGCCGCCTCGTCGCCGACGCCATCGTCGCCCTCATCCGCTCGAAGCCCGACGCGGTGCTCGGTCTGGCCACCGGCTCGACGCCGCTCGCCACGTACCGCGCGCTCGCCGACCGCATCGCCGAGGGATCGATCGACGTGCGCGGCGTCCGCGGGTTCGCGCTCGACGAGTACGTGGGCCTGCCGTCCGGTCACCCCGAGAGCTACCGTGCGGTCATCGCGCGCGAAGTGGTGGAGCCGCTGGGCCTCACGCCCGAGTTGGTGCGCGTGCCGAACGGCGACCCGGCGTCCATCGAGCACGCCGGCGCCGACTACGAGGCAGCGCTGCTCGCGGCGGGCGGCGTCGACCTGCAGATCCTCGGCATCGGGCGCACCGGGCATATCGGCTTCAACGAACCGGGCTCGTCGCTCGCGTCGCTCACGCGGGTCAAGACCCTGACCGAGCCCACGCGCGCCGACAACGCCCGCTTCTTCGACTCGCCCGACGACGTGCCGATGCACTGCATCACCCAGGGCATCGGCACGATCCTGCGCGCGCGGCACCTCGTGCTCCTCGCGTTCGGCGAGGCGAAGGCGCACGCGGTCGCTGCGGCGGTCGAGGGCCCGGTGACGGCGAGCCAGCCGGGATCGGCGATCCAGCTGCACCCGCACACGACGGTCGTGGTCGACGAGGCCGCGGCATCCGAGCTCGACAACCTCGCCTACTATCGGCACGCGTGGACCAACAAGCCCAGATGGCAGGGCATCTGACCGCCCGAGGCCGTCGCCGTCAGTGCGGCAGGGCCTCGGGGAGCATGGCGAGGTAGGCGTCCTCGTCGAAGTCCGACGCGATGGCCCGCTGCACCATGAACCCGGGCATGAGCCCGAGCGCCACGGGCGTGAGCCGGGCGGCCCACTCGCCGGGGTCGCCGTCGACACGCCCCGGCTCGGCCGCCGCCCATTCGGCGAAGGCGGCCTCGACCGTCGCACGGACGGTCATGAGCACGTCGTGCACGGGCTCGCGCATGTCGGGATCGATGGCGGCCTCAGCCCACAGCTGGATGAGCACGCCGCTGAACGGCTCTCGGCGCATGCCGTCGATGAGCGTCGCCATGACCTGACCGGGTGACAGCGGGGATCCCTCGAGACGGCGGGCCTGCAACTCGCCGCGTCGGGAGTCGAGCACGCGCCCTGCGACGGCGGCGAAGAGCTCCTTCTTGCCCGCGAAGTGGCCGTAGATCGCGCCAGCGGACAGGCCCGACTCGGCGATGATGTCGGCCATGGAGGTTCGCTGGAACCCGCTCGCCGCGAAGCGGCGGAGCGCGGCGGCGATGATCTCATCGCGCCGCGCCTCGCGGTAGGCCTCGGTCACCTTCGGCATCGGCGCCCCCAAACGGAATGAACGTTCTTGACAAGCATAGACAGCGGCTCCAGGATAAAGAACGAATATTCGTTTTTGTTTGGAGGATCGAATGTCGCACCAGTCCGGCACCACCGCGCACACGCCGATCGGCCGCGTGCTGGGCCTCTCGCTGGCCCTCGCCGCCGTCCTCGCGATCATCGTGCTGGCGTTCTCCTGGCCCGCCGTGACGGCCGAGCCGCACGACCTGCCCATCGCGATCACGGGTCCGGCCGAGGCCGTCTCGGCCGCTGAGGCCGCCGTCGACGAGCAGTCCGACGGCGCCATCGCGTTCCGCGAGGTCGACGACCGCGCCACGGCCGTCGACGCCATCGAGACCCGCGACGTCTACGGCGCCGTCATCCTCGGCCAGGAGCCCGAGGTGCTCACCTCATCGGCGTCGAGCCTCGTGGTCGCGCAACTCCTGAACACGGTGGCCGCCCAGCTCGAAGAGGGCGTCAACGCGCAAGCCGCCGCCGCGGCAGCGGCGGCCGGCGCGCCCACTGCACCGCCGCACCTCGACGTGACCGTCACCGACGTCGTGCCGCTCGCCGAGTCCGACCCGCGGGGCACCGGCCTCACGGCGGCCCTGTTCCCGCTCGTGCTCGGCGGAATGATCGGCGGCATCGCGATCTCGGTCGTCGTCATCGGCGCCATGCGCCGGGTCGCCGCGGTGCTCGTGTACTCGGCGGTCGGCGGGCTCGCGCTCGCGGGCATCCTGCAGGGCTGGTTCGGCTCGCTGCAGGGCGACTTCTGGCTGAACTCGGCGGGCATCGCGCTCGCGCTCGTCGCCATCGCCGCACCCATCACGGGCTTCGTGGCGCTGATCGGGCGCCCCGGCATCGCCGTCGGGCCCGTCGTCATGCTGCTGTTCGCCAACCCGATCTCGGGCGCGGCCCTCCCCAAGGAGTTCATCCTCGCGCCGTGGGGAGAGGTCGGCCAGTGGTTCCCGCCGGGGGCGGCCGCGACGCTCATGCGCGAGCTGTCGTACTTCCCGGCGGCCGACACGACGTTCCCATGGCTCGTGCTCGCCTCGTGGGCGGTCGGCGGCATCCTGCTCTCGATCGTGGGACACTTCCGCACCGCGGGCGGCGCCGAGCCCGACGCCGAGGCTGCGGTGGCCGATGCCCCCGCGGAGGAACTCGTCTCCATCTGACCGGATGCCACGCACCGGCGCTCGGCCCTCTGGCCCGGGCGCCGGCGTGCGTCGGCCTGCGGCGCGGCGTCAGCCCTGCGGCATCCGCGGCGTCCCTCTCAGCGGATATACGATCCGGCGCGCCGGGCCCGCGAGGTCTTCGGCCGGGTGTCGGATCGTATATCCGCAGGAGTGTGCACGGGCGTGTGTCGGGATGCGCCTGCGTCGGCGCGCGCCGGCCTCGCCGGCGTCGTCGGCCTGCGGCGCGGCGTCAGCCGGCGAGCTGCTTGCGGCCGTTGATGATGCCGCTCACCGCCGCGACGAGCGCGAAGACGATGGCCACGACCGGCTGTCCGAGCATCCACCAGGCGATCGCGGCGGCCGAGAACACGGCGATCTCCACGAGCGCCTTGCCGAACACGTCGACGCGGAAGACCGCCTTGGGGGAGACGAAGAGCGCCCACAGCACGATCGCCACCGCGGGCGCGCCCAGGCCGATCAGCACGCCCGGCCACGGGAGCGGGAACGCCAGGAACCCCCAGATGCCGAGGCTCACGAAGGCGAACAGCTCGAGGAGGAAGCGGAGGACGTCGTTCGGCCCGACCTTGGGCAGGGGCTCGTTCGTCTGGGTGTTGCTCACGGCTTCCCAGCCTACTTCGCCCAGCTCCAGCTCCACCCCACCTCGCCCGAACCCGCGAGCACGTGCAATTCCGACGAGGGCGTGCGGTAACGCACGCGCACTCGTCGGAATTGCACGTGCTCGCGAACGGGAACGGGAACGGGAAGTGGCGGCGTCAGCGGAAGATGATCGTGCGCGCGCCGTCGAGGAGCACCCGCCGCTCGGCGAACCACTTCACGGCCTGCGAGAGCGTGCGGCTCTCCTCGTCCTGTCCGACCGAGACGAGCTCGGCGACGGAGCGCGAGTGGTCGACGCGCACGACGTTCTGCTCGATGATCGGCCCCTCGTCGAGGTCGCTCGTCACGAAGTGCGCGGTCGCGCCGATGAGCTTCACGCCGCGCGCGTGCGCCTGCCGGTACGGATTCGCCCCCTTGAAGCCCGGCAGGAACGAATGGTGGATGTTGATGCAGCGACCCGCGAGCGCCTCGCACAGCTCGGGCGAGAGGATCTGCATGTAGCGCGCGAGCACGACGAGTTCGATGTCGTGCTCGTCGACCGCGTCGAGCACGCGCCGTTCGAAGGCCGCCTTCGACGTGGCATCCGTCACCGCCAGCGATTCGAACGGCACCCCGTAGAAGTCGACGAGATCACGCAGCGTGCCGTGGTTCGAGAGCACGAGCGGGACCTCGATCGGCAGCTGCCCGGCGTGCCGGCGGAACAGCAGGTCGTTCACGCAGTGGCCCGCGGTGGAGGCGAGCACGAGCGTGCGCAGCGGCCGGCCCACCTCGTCGAGATGCCACGTCATGTCCCACTGTCGCGCGACCGGGGCCAGCGCCGCCTCGAACTCGGCGCGGCCGGCAGGCGACTCGACCTGGAGGCGCATGAAGAACCGGCCCGTGTCATGGCTCGCGAACTGCTGGCTCTCGGTGATGTTGCCGCGGGCGGCGACGATCGCACCGCTCACCGCGTGCACGATGCCGGGCCCGTCGATGCAGCTGAGGGTCACGACCCAGTGGAACAGGTGGGCGGGCGCGGCGTCCGACGGCATCCGACCAGCGTAGTGCGTCGGGTAGACTCGTCAGTGGCCTGCGGACGACGCACGGCCCTGGGCGCGCACATGAGCGCGTAGTCGACCCGCGCGGTGAACGCACCCGCCGCGGGGAACGCCGTCGGAGAGACATCCTGATGTCCGTCACCGAATCCGTGCGCGTGCGCGCACCCCGTCTGCCCTGGCTCGGCCTGCTCGTGCTGTCAGCCGGGGTCTTCCTGTCCATCACGATCGAGATGCTGCCGACCGGGCTCCTGCCCGGCATGAGCGAGGGGCTCGGCGTGGCCGAGCCGTTCGTCGGCCTCCTCGTCTCGGTCTTCGCGTTCGCGGTGGTCGTCACGTCGACGCCGCTCACGGCCCTCACCAGCCGGATGCCCCGCCACGGCCTCATGGTCGCGGTGATCGCGGTGCTCGGTCTCACCACGCTCGCTTCGGCGTTCGTGCCCGAGTACTGGATGCTCGCGGCGCTCCGCGTCGCCGGCGGTGTCGCACACGGGCTGTTCTGGGCGCTCGTCGCCGCGTATGCCGCCCGTCTCGTGCCCGACGGGCAGATCGGGCGCGCCGTCTCGATCACGCTCGGCGGCGGCACCCTCGCGCTCGTGGCCGGGGTGCCCGTGACGACGGTGCTCGGCCAGGCCATCGGCTGGCGTCCGGTGTTCGCCATCGTCGGGGCGCTGACCCTCGTGGGCGGCCTCCTGGTGTGGCGGTTCCTGCCGCCGGTGCGCGGGTCGCAGGCGGCGACCGCGGCCCGCTTCCGCCGAGGCGACGTGGCGCTCGGTCCCGTGCTGCTCGTCTGCGCCGTGACGGCGGCGACCATGCTCGGCCAGTACGCCGTGTTCACCTACGTCGCACCGCTCATCACCGAGGTCGTCGGCCTCGACGTCGGCGCCGTGGGTCCGCTGCTCTTCGTCTACGGCGTGGCGGGCGCCGTCGGGCTGGCCCTGGCCGGATCCCGTCTCGCGACTCGTCCGGTGCGGGCGCTCGTGGTCGCCATGGCGCTCGTCGCGGCGTCGCTCGTGGTGCTGGGCCTCGCGCCGGGTGCCGTGCCGTCGATCATCGCGCTCGCGGTCTGGGGTGTGGCGTTCGGCGCCATCCCGCCGCTCCTGCAGACTCGCATGCTGCAGTCGGCGCCGGCTGCCCACCGCGACGCCGCCAGCGCCCTCTATACGACCGCGTTCAACATCGGGATCGGCGGTGGTGCGCTGATCGGCGCCGTCCTCTTCGACCGGCTCGGGGTGGGCGCACTGCCGTTCGCGTACGCCGCGCTGCTCGCCCTCGTCGCCCTCGGGCTCGCGCGCGAGGCGTTCGGTGCGCCGCGTCAGTCGGTCTCGATCACCGAACGGCCCGCGGTCGAGCCATCGACGACGCGGTGAGCACCACGCCGCCGTAGAGTCGGACGCATGCTCGCGCTGAGGACCGTTCCGAGTGCACCGTATCTGGCGTTCGCCGAGGTCCCCGAGCCCGTTCCCCTGCCCGACGAGGCACTCGTCCGCGTCCGGGCGTTCTCACTCAACCGCGGCGAGGTCCTGGACCTGCCCGACCTGCCCGAAGGCGTCACCCCCGGCTGGGACGTGGCCGGCGTCGTCGAACGACCCGCCGGCGACGGAAGCGGGCCGGGCGCCGGGACGAGGGTCGTCGGCCTGCTCAGGCGAGGAGCCTGGGCGCAGCTCGCGGCCGTCCCGACCGAGCGAATCGCGGTGGTCCCCGAAGGCGTTTCCGACGGACAGGCCGCGGCGCTCCCCACGGCCGGCCTGACGGCGCTGCGATCGCTGGAGGTCGCGGGGCTGCTGCTCGGGAGGCGGGTGCTGATCACGGGCGCGACCGGAGGTGTCGGGCGGTTCGCGATCCAGCTGGCCCACGCCGGTGGAGCGTACGTCACCGCGCTGGTACGCGACGCGACCGGGGCCGGAGCGCCGTTGCGCCGACTCGGCGCCGGAGAGGTCGTCGAGCGAATCGACGGCGACTTCGATGCCATCGTCGACACCGTCGGAGGCACGACGTTCGGCACCGCCATCGAACACCTCGCGGCCCACGGAGTCCTCGTCAATGTCGGCACCCAGAGCGCCGACGAGATGGTCGCCTTCCGGGCCGGGCGGTTGGACCGGGCGGTCGGCGCGAAGATCTACACGTTGAACCTCCCGGACGAACTCGCCGCGCACGGCAGCACCCGCACCGACCTCGGTCGCCTCTGCCGGCTCATCGTCGATGGACGGCTGGACTGCCAGATCGGAATGGAGCGCTCGTGGCGTGAGACCGTGCCCGCCATCGACGACCTGCTGCGTCGGCGCATCGGCGGCAAGGCCGTGCTCCACGTGGACTGACCACGGTCATGGCCCGGTGCCGCGGACGTTCGGCGCGACGGGTCAGTCGGGTTCGACGACCACCCGGGACGCGGGTCCGGTGCGTCCGTCCGCGGTGTACCGCACCATGGCGTCGGCGAGTTCGTCGCCGACGGTCAGCGCGATCGCCTTCGTCGACCCCGCGCCGTCGAGCTCGACCGTGGCGAGCGAGGCGCCGTCGAGGAGCAGCTCGACGCTCGAGCCCGGCACGCCCGCGAACGCCGCATGCCACACGAGGTGGCCGCTTCGGCGCAGCGCGAGCGCCGGGGTGGCGAGCTCGACGACGACGGGTTCGCTCGCGGGCGAGACCGCACCGGCGGCATCGGTCTGCGTCGCCGTGAGCAGCGTGACGCCGGCGGACAGGTCGTCGGCGACGAGGGTCCACGCACCCGTCGCATCGGCGGCGGTCGCCCAGGAGCGCCCGTCATCGGCGGTGACGACGATGCTCGCGCCGGCCACGGCCGTGCCGGTGAGGAGCGGATCGACGAGCCCGCCCGCGGTGTCGGCGGAGAACGATGGAGCAGGCGCGCCGTGGTCGACCGGCACGGGTTCGACGTGCGCAGCCGCGCCGAGTTCGGCGACCGCAGGTGCGGCCGGGACCGACGCGTCGGGGACGTCGGGCGCCGTGGGCGCGTCGGGAGCGGTCGGCGGATCGGGCACGATCGGTGACGGCGGGCGCGCCGGCGCGACCCCGGGCACGGCGTCGACGGCCGGCCCGGCGGCGGCGGCGGGCGGCGTGCCGCTCGCGGCGGTGAGATTGGGGATGGCGATGAACACCGCGACCGCGGCCGCGGCGACCACCAGCGTGCCGACGCCGGCGCCCACCGCGACCCCGCTCGCGCCGAGTGAGCTTCCGGCCGCGCTGCCGCCGGCTGCCGTGCTTCCGGCCGCGCCGCCGCCGGCCGCGCTGCCGCCGGCGACGGCCACGCTGCTGCCGGCCATCCCCGGTACCCCGACGAGCACCGCCGGAAGCCCGGCCGCACCCATGGCGACGTCGACCGCTGGTGCGCCCTGCGACAGCCATGCCGAGTACGCCGTCGCGCCACCCACTCCGGCGGTGAGCGGCAGGAGCACGAGCGCGAGGCGCGATCCGACGTCGCGCGCCTCCGCAGCGACGATCGTGCACTTCGCGCAATCGTCGAGATGCGCCTCGACCTTCGCGGTGTCGCGCGCCCGGAGTCTGCCGCGGGTGTATGCGCCGAGGCGGTCGATGGTCCAGCGGCACTCGGGCTCCCCCTCGGCGTTCCGGAGGTGCGCCCGGATCCATGCCTGTCGCAGGCCCTCCCGCGCGCGATAGGCCAGCGCGGCCGTGGCGTTCGCCGTCATGCCGACGAGCGGGGCGATCTGCTGCGGGCCCATGCCCTCGACCTCGGAGTACCAGAGCACCTCCTGCCACCTGGTCGGCAGCGCGCGGAAGGCCTGGACGGTCGTCGACCGGTCGAGGGAGCGGAGCGTCGCAGCCTCGTTCGTCGTGGGGTCCTCGAACGACTCGAGCGTTTCGAGGTTCGCCTCGCGCCGTCCGCGCCCCCAGCTCGCGGCGGTGTTCCGCAGCGTGGTGAACAGGTACGGGCGGAACGCGCTCGTCGGCCCGCCGCCGCCGAGGATGGCGTCGTAGATCTTCGTGAACGACTCGGCGACCAGGTCGTCGGCGTCCAGCGAGCTGTAGGAGCTCGCCACGGTGCGTGCGGACGCCGCGTGCCGCCGCCAGAGCTCGCCGTAGGCGGTGCGGTCGCCGCGACGGGTGCGCTCGATGAGCGCGCCGTCGGACAGGTCGGTGCGCAGGGGTGGCACGTCGCCTCCAGGTCGGGTAGGGGCCTCATGAATACAGACGCGGGAACGTGCGGATCATGACGCCGCCGGGGGATCTTCCACATTCCAGCAGATTTCTCCGGGACGTGCGTCATGGATGCGACCGCTGCCCGTCTCTTCAGTCGAGGGCACTCAGGGGAGCCCGAGCACCGCCGCCTCGCATCGAGCTCGAACGCGGGGCGGAGCCGGCATCGCCGGCGGGACGCGCACGTCGGGGGTCGAGGCGCGCGTCGACCGCGCGGGGGTTCGGAGGCGATGGGGAACACGCCTCCGGACCCCGCACGGCTCACGGAGTCCGCGGCTCAGTCGCCCTTCACGTTCACGACCTGTCGCAACGAGTGCCGGATGTCGACGAGATCCGCCGAATCCGCCATGACGAGGTCGATGGGCTTGTATGCCTGGGGGATCTCGTCGAGGAACGCGGCGGTGTCGCGGTACTCGATGCCCGTCATCGCCTCGTGCAGCTGCGCGATCGTGAAGGTTCGCCGGGCGGCCGAACGCGAGTACCTCCGCCCCGCGCCGTGCGGCGCCGAGTCCAGGGCGAGCGCGTTGCCCCGGCCGGCGACCACGTACGATCGGCTTCCCATCGACCCCGGGATGAGCCCCGGCACCCCCGTACCGGCGTGGATCGCGCCCTTCCTCGTGACCCACAGCTCCTCGCCGAAGTGCCGTTCGCGGCGCGTGAAGTTGTGGTGGCAGTTGATGCGCTCCTGCTCGACGACGCGCACGCCCGCCCAGCGCTGCAGCTCGGCCACGACGCGGTCCATGATCTCCTCGCGGTTCTCGAGGGCGAATCGCTGCGCCCACCGCATCTGGGCGATGTAGGCCTCGAACGCGGCGGTGCCCTCCGAGAGCCACGCGAGGTCGGGGTCGGGAAGGCGAAGCCGTGTCGCGGTCGCCTCGTTCCTGGCGACCCGGATGTGGCGTTCCGCGATGTTCTTGCCCACGCCGCGCGACCCGGTGTGCAGGAAGAGCCAGACGCGGTCGAGTTCGTCGAGGCTCACCTCGATGAAGTGGTTGCCGCTGCCGAGCGACCCCAGCTGCAACCGCCAGTTGCGCGTCGGGTCGGCCGGATCGAATCCCGCGTCGGCGGCCGCCGCCTCGAGCTCGCGCACACGCGCTTCCGCCGACGGTGTGAGGACCTCGTTGTAGTGCCCGGCGGAGAGCGGGACCGCCGCCTCGATCGCCTCGCGCAGCCGGACCAGGCCGTCGGGGAGGTCCGCCGCGACGAGCTGCGTGCGCACGGCGATCATGCCGCACCCGATGTCGAGCCCCACGGCCGCGGGAATCACGGCGCCGCGGGTGGGGATCACCGAGCCGACCGTGGCGCCGAGGCCCGGGTGCGCATCCGGCATCAGCGCGACGTGCGGGTGCACGATGTCGAGCGACGCCGTGGCCAGTGCCTGGTCGCGTGCCGCAGGGTCGAGCACGGAGGCCCAGCTGAGGAGCTTGTCGCCGATCCGCTGCATCGCGTCCTCTAGGCGATCCTGACGCCCGCGCTCCAGACCGCCTCGGCACCGAGGTCCTCGCCGAGCAGCACCGCGTCGGCGGCGTACCCGGGCTCGAGGCACCCGAGGTCCGACGCGCGGCCGATCGCCGCGGCCGGCGTCTCGGTGAGGGCGCGCACGGCATCGGCCAGCGGGATGCCGCTGTCGACGACGGCGCGGCGGAGCGCCTCGTCCTGGGTGAGCGTCGACCCCGCGATCGAACCGCCCTCGAGGAGACGTGCCACGCCGTCGGCGACGATGACCCGGAGGGAGCCGAGCAGGTAGTCGCCGTCCGCGGAGCCGGCTGCGGCCATCGCATCGGTCACGAGGGCGATGCGCCCCGGCGCACCCGAGAACGCGAGCTTCACGACGTCGGGGTGCACGTGCACCCCGTCGTTGATGACCTCGAGCGTCACGTGGCCGGCATGCATGGCCGCGACGACCGGACCGGGCGCTCGATGGTGGATGCCGCGCATCCCGTTGAAGGCGTGCGTGAGGATCGAGGCGCCCGCGTCGAATGCCGCGAGCGCGATCTCGAAGTCGGCCCCGGTGTGCCCGACGGCGACCACGACGTCGGCGCCGGTGAAGCGGGCGATCGCGTCACGCGCCCCGGGGAGTTCGGGGGCGAGGGTGATCTGGCGGAGGCATCCGTTCGCCGCCTCGAGCAACCGGTCGACGGATGCCGCGTCGGGCGCGCGCAGCTGGGCCGGGTCGTGGGCTCCGCGGAACTCGTGGTCGAGGAACGGGCCCTCGAGATGCGCGCCGAGCACGCGCGGGTCGGATGCCGCGGCCCGGCCGATCGCCTCGAGCCGGTCGGTGAGCGCCTCGACGGGCGCCGTGACCAGCGAGAGCACGGAGCGCGTGGTGCCGTGCGTGCCGTGCACCGCGAGCACCCGCTCGATGGCCTCTGCGCCCTGCTCGACGGATGCCCCGCCGGCGCCGTGGCAGTGCAGGTCGATGAATCCCGGCACCAGGTGACGGCCCGCGGCATCCGTCACCGACGCGTCCTGCGGCAACGAGTCCCGCCACGTGTCGCCGATGCCCCGGGCGGCCACGACATCGCCCTCGAAGCGCACCCATGCGTCGGTGGCCGTGTCGCGGCCGCTCACGAGGCGGGCCGAGTGGATGACGGTGGACGGTGGGGTCATTCCGCCACGATAACGTCGTACCCGCCCTCGACGAGGCGCTGCCGCTGCTCGTCGGTGACGCCGGCGTCGGTGACGATGGTCGAGAACAGGCGGCGGCGACCGATCGCCGCGAAGGCTCGCCGGCCGATCTTCGAGGCGTCGGCGACGAGCACCGCCTGCGTCGCCCGCGACGCCATGAGCGCGTTGACCGCCGCCTCGCGCTCATCGTGCGAGGTCGGGCCGACGACCGGGTCGATGCCGTTGACCCCGATGAACGCCAGGTCGAGCGTGATGTGCTCGAGCACGGCGTCGGCGTAGGCGCCGACGAGCTCGTAGGAGCGCGCGTGCACGACGCCGCCCGTGACGACGGTCTTGATCTGCGGTCGCATCGCGAGCTGCATGGCGATGTTGATCGCGTTCGTGACGACCGTGAGGCTCGGCTCGTGCGAGGGCTCCATGATGTCGGCGCGGGACATGAGGGCATCGGCGATGGCCGTCGCGGTCGTTCCGCCGCACAGCCCGATCACCGCGCCACGAGGCACGAGCGCGCTCGCGGCCCGCGCGATGGCGGCCTTCGCCTCGGGATTCTGCTGGTTCTTGTACCGGATCGGCAGGTCGTAGGCGACCGAGTGCGCGACGGCTCCACCGCGCGTGCGGGTGAGCAGCTGCTGCTGCGCGAGCGCGTCGAGGTCGCGACGCGCGGTGGCGGGGGAGACCCCGAGCCGCTCGACGATCTGGTCGACCTCGATCTGCCCGCTCTCGGCGAGCAGGTCGAGCACGGCGCTCAGGCGCTCGGCGCGGTTCATTCCGGCTCCTTCTCGGCGGAGGCGAAGAGCACCATCAGGCGCGTCGCCTCGAGACGCACGGCCTCCCGGCCGGCGGTGACGTACTTCCGCGAGTCGACGACCTGGGGGTGAGCGGTCAGGAAGTCGCGGATCGCACCCGTGAAGTGCGCGTTGAGGTGGGTCGACACGTTGACCTTCGTGAGGCCGGCGCGGATGCCCCGCACGATCATCTCATCCGCGACGCCCGATGAGCCGTGCAGCACGAGCGGCACGGGCACGGCTCGGGCGATCCGTTCGATGAGGTCGAGGTCGAGGGCCGCCGTGCGCTCGGTCATGGCGTGCGAGGATCCGAC
Organism: Agromyces sp. NSFZ; assembly: GCF_056156205.1. Lineage (NCBI taxonomy): Bacteria > Bacillati > Actinomycetota > Actinomycetes > Micrococcales > Microbacteriaceae > Agromyces > Agromyces sp. NSFZ. The sequence continues at coordinate 3,204,355 of NZ_CM149585.1, read as the reverse complement.
CGCGACCGCGAGGGCGTCGACGCCCGTGTCGCCGACGAATCGAGCCGCCTCGCCGGGGTCGGTGCGGACTCCGGGGGCGTGCGCGCCGTCCTTGCCGCCGATCTCGCCGAGCTCGGCCTCGACGAGGGCGCCGGTGGTCCGGGCGTGCGCGACGACCCGGCGGGTCACCGCCACGTTGTCGTCGAACGGCAGCCTCGCCCCGTCGTACATGACCGATCCGAAGCCGCGATCGAGGGCGTGCAACGCGAGCTCGGGATCCTCGGCGTGATCGAGGTGCACGGCGACGAGGGCGCTCGATGCCTCGGCGATCGCGAGGGTCGCGGCCGCGATCGGCTCGAAGGCGCCGTGGTATCGGATGCAGTTCTCGGAGAGTTGCAGGATCACCGGCAGTCCGGCGTCCTCCGCGGCACCGGCGAGCGCCTCCGCGGTCTCGAGGTGCAGCACGTTGAACGCGCCGACGCCACGACCGGCGGCGCGCGCGCGGTCGAGGATGTTCCGGGTCGGCGTGAGCGTCATGGGTTCCCCTCGTCGGTCGCGTGCTGGAGCGGGGTGACGACGACCTCGGCCTCGAGCTCGGGATGCCGGGGCGAGAGCTCGCCGGCGAGCGGCATGAGCACGGCACTCGCCGACCACGCGGCCGCGCGGCGCGCGAGGCGCGTGCGGGCCCCGGCTGCGGCATCCGTGGTGCTCCAGAGATCGGCCCGGGTCGCGATGGCGGCTGCGATGGCCGCCACCGCGGCGTCACCGGCCCCGGTGGCGTTGCCTCGCAGCGGAGCGGCCAGCCGGGCGTGCAGGCTCGGAGCGCCCGGGGTCACGATGAGCAGGCCCTCCTCGCCGAGCGAGACGACCACGAGCCGCGCACCGGAGTGGAGCAGCGAGCGTGCGCCCCCGATGGGGTCGGCCACGCCGGTGGCGTCCGCCAGCTCCTCGCGATTGGGTTTCAGGGCGAAGGCGCCGGCACGGGCGGCGGCGAGGATGCCCGGACCACTCGTGTCGACGACCGCCGGGACACCCATCGCGGCGAGTCGTGCGACGAGCGCGCCGAGCTCCTCGGCGTCGAAGCCCGGGGGCAGGCTGCCGCTGATCGCGACCGCCTGCGCCGTGCCCCCGAGGTCGGCGGTGGCCTCCGCGAAGGCGGCCGATTCGGCCGGCGAGAGGGGGGCGCCGAGTTCGTTGAGGAGGGTCGCCTCGCCGCTGGCCTCGTCGACGATCGCGACACTGCGCCGGGTCGGCGACGCCGTCGGAACGAGCCGGTACCTGAGGCCCGACGCCTCGAGATCGGCCCGGAGCTCGTCGCCGGTGAGTCCTCCGGCCGTGGCGAGTGCGACGACGTCGTGTCCCGTGGCGTGGAGGACGCGGGCGACGTTCAGGCCCTTCCCGCCCGCCCGGGAGGCGCCGGCCGGCACTCGGTGGACGCCGCCTCGCGTCAGCTGATCGACGTGCCAGGTCAGGTCGATCGCGGGGTTCGGGGTCACCGTGAGGATCATCGGGAGATGCTCTCGCGCGCGATGAGGGCGGCCCCGAGCAGGCCGGCATCGTCGCCCAGGCTGGCCGGCACGAGCAGCGGGCGTCGGTGGAAGCTCAGTCGTTCGTCGACCCGTGTCGTGAGCGGAGCGAAGAGGGCGTCGCCCGCGCGGGAGAGCCCACCGCCGATCACGATCGCCTCGGGCGCGACCGTCGCGGCGAGCTGCGCCACGGCGAACCCGAGGGCGTCCACGGCCGACGCCCATACGTCCCGCGCATGGGCGTCGCCCGCCTCCGCGCGGGCGAGCACCTCGCGCGCACCGTCGACCTCGACTCCCGAGCGCTCCGCGTAGCGGCGGGTGATCGCGCCGGCCGAGGCGATCGCCTCGAGGCATCCGCGGGCCCCGCAGGCGCAGCGAGGCTCCTCCGCGACGGGGGAGTGTCCGATCTCGCCTGCATACCCGCCGCCCAGGTGCGGCCGGCCGTCGAGGATCAGCGAGCCGGCGATGCCGGTGCCGATGACGAGCACCACGACGTCGGCGTATGCCCGCGCCGCGCCCAGCCGGTGCTCGGCCCAGCTCGCGGCCGTCACGTCGTGGTGGAAGGCCACCGGCAGCCCGAGCGCGGCCTCGGCGAGGTCGCGGATCGGCGCATCGCGCCAGCCGAGGTTGCTCGCGAACACCCCGACCCCGCGTTCGGCATCGACGATTCCCGGCACGAGGAGGCCCGCCGCGACCGGGTGCAGATCGGGGTGGGCGGCGCGGAGCTCGGTGGCCAGCTCGGCGACCCGTGCGACGACGGCCTCGGCGGTGCGGTCGCCGTCGATGGGGGTGGGCGTGCGGCGGAGCCCCAGCACGCGTCCCGCGCCGTCGACGAGCGCCGACTTCGTGTCAGTGCCGCCCACGTCGAACGCCACCACGACGTCGCCCGGTCCCAGGGGAGCGGACGGGGCATCCGGGGTCTCGGTCACGATCGTCAACCGCCGAGGATGACGGAGCGGGTGAGGTTGCGCGGCGAGTCGGGGTCGAGGCCACGCGCCCGAGCCCGCTCGAGTGCGACGCGCTGGGCGCGCACGAGCTCGGCCATGGGGTCGAGCCGGCCCGCCTCGAAGCGAGCGCCCGTCGCGGCGACCTCCTCGGAGAGGCCGGCGGGGGGCTCGCCGAAATGCCACGTGACCCGTCCTGGCGCCGCGATCGAGATGGGCCCGTGCCGGTACTCCATGGCCGGGTAGGACTCCGTCCACGACTGGGAGGCCTCGCGCATCTTGAGGGCCGCCTCGTGGGCGAGGCCGACCGACCATCCCCGGCCGAGGAACGTGAACTGCTCGGCGTCGACGAAGGCCGGATCGAGCTCCTCGGCGACGGCGTGCTCGGCGTCGCGGATGGCGTCGTCGAGGTGCTCGCCGAGCGATGCGCGGAAGAGCGCGAGCGCTGTGGTGGCGAATCGCGTCTGCACGACCGAGCGTTCGTCGGCGAACGGCAGGGTGATCGCCTCATCGACGAGGCCGACGAGCGTCGAAGCCGCGTCACCGATGACGCCGATGGTGCGCGCGCGGCCGCGCAGCCGCTCGACGAGCTGGAGCACCTCGGTCGTGGTGCCCGACCGGGTCAACGCGACGACGGCGTCGTAGCCGCGGTCGACGAAGGCCTCGGATGCCGCGAAGGCGTCGGTCTCGCCGTGACCACCGGCTTCGCGGAGCCACGCGTACGACTGCGCGATGAACCACGAGGTGCCGCACCCGACCACGGCGACACGCGCGCCCCGGGCCGGGAGCGTCGACTGCTCGGCCCGGAGGCCGGCTGCGCGGGCCCACGTCTCGGGCTGCGAGGCGAGCTCCGCGGCCATGTGGGCCCCGAGGGGTGCGCGGCCCGTGGTGCCCGGTCGGGTGGAGTCGTCCTCGGTGCCGTGGGTCATGCGTTCCTCCATGTCGATACGCGATCTGCTGCGCTCATGATCGCAAATGATCGCAGCAACTGTCTATCAATCAAGTCTATGAACAGAAACCCCACGTTCGTGGGGCGGGAAGCCGGGTGCTCCCATCTCGCCCTCCGACGGTAACGATCAGGTGAAGGCGTCTTGACGCATCGGGCGACGTCCGCCATCATCGTGACCACCGTGTGACCGGACATGATCGGAAATATCCGTTTCACGTCAGTTTCATGCAGTTCGGCGGCCTCGACGTCGCCACCCACCGCACCGGCGCGGCACGCTGCCGCACCCGTGATCCACGAACAGTGAGGAAGCACGAATGAAGAAGTCGCTACGCTTCGGCGCCGCGCTCGCCATGGCTGCCACCGCATCGCTCACGCTCGCATCGTGCGGGTTCGGCGGCGGCTCGGGCGACGATGCCGAAGGCGGCACCACGCTGGACCTGCTGGTCCCGAGCTATTCCGACGCGACCCAGGGGCTCTGGGAGGACGTCATCGCCGGCTTCGAGGAGGAGAACCCCGACATCTCGGTGAACCTCGAGGTGCAGTCGTGGGACAACCTCGAGTCGGTGATCACCACCAAGATCCAGGGCGGCGAGGCACCCGACATCTACAACGGCGGGCCGTTCGCGGGCTTCGCCGCCGACGGCCTCCTCTACCCGGCCGACGAGGTCGTCTCGGAAGAGACCTACGCCGACTTCCAGGAGTCGTTCCTCGCCAACGCGGAGGTCGACGGCACCGCCTACGCGCTGCCCTTCATCGCCTCGGCGCGGGCGCTGTTCGTGAACAACGCCCTGCTCGAGCAGGCGGGCGTCTCGGCGCCGCCGACGACCTGGGACGAACTGCTCGACGCCGCCACCAAGATCTCGGGGCTCGGCGGCGGCATCGCCGGATACGGCATGCCCCTCGGCTCGGAGGAGGCGCAGGCCGAGGCGGCCGTTTGGCTCTGGGGCGGCGGCGGCACGTTCGGCGACGAGTCCGAGATCACCGTCGACGACCCGTCGAACCTGCCGGGAGCCGAGCAGATCAAGGCGATGATCGACGCCGGTGCCACGCAGGCCGACCCGGGCTCCACCGACCGCTCACCGCTCATGGACATCTTCGTGCAGGGCAAGATCGGCATGCAGGTCGGCCTGCCGCCGACGGTCGGCCAGATCGAGGAGAACAACCCCGAGCTCGACTACTCGATCGTCCCCATCCCGACCGAGGACGGCAGCCCGTTCACGCTCGGCGTCATGGACCAGCTCATGGCGTTCCAGAACGACGGCGACAAGCAGGAGGCCATCACGGCGTTCCTCGACTACTTCTTCTCGGCCGAGGCGTATGTGCCGTGGGTCGAGGCGGAGGGCTTCCTGCCCACCACCAAGTCGGGTGCCGAGGAGCTCTCCGACGAGGAGGCCCTGCAGCCGTTCCTCGAGGTGCTGCCCGACGCGCAGTTCTACCCGAGCACGAACCCCAAGTGGTCGGCGACGGATGCCGCATTCAAGGCCCTCTTCGGCCAGCTGCAGACGAAGCCTGCGCAGGATGTCCTCACCGAGATCCAGGCGCAGGTGGACGCGGGTTAGTCTCGCGACATCCGCACCGTACGCACCATCGGAGGGATCGGTGACCATCGCATCATGAGCACCACGACCGACACGTCATCGAACCGGGCGGGGGCGGCCGACGGCCGCCCCCGCCCCTCCAGGGGCGACTCGGGGGGCGCACGACGCCCGGGCGGGATCGCGCTCCTCGCGGCCCTGCCCTGGATCGGGCCGGCCCTCCTGCTGATCTTCGGCGTCGTGCTGTTCCCGGCCGTCGTCATGTTCTACAACTCCACCCGCGACATCACGATCTCGGGTCTCGACAACGGCTCCGTCGGATTCGCCAACTACGTCGAGGTCTTCTCGTTCGCCTACTTCTGGCCGATCTTCGTGCGCACCATCGTGTGGGTCGTCGTGGTCGTCGGGGCCACGGTCGTGATCTCGCTCGGCCTCGCCCAGATCCTCGACAAGGCCTTCCCGGGGCGGCGTATCGTGCGGCTCGCGGTGATCATCCCGTGGGCCGCGTCGGTCGTCATGACCACGATGGTCGTCTACTACGGGCTCGAGCCCTACTTCGGCATCATCAACACCTTCCTCGTCGACATCGGCCTCATCGCGACGCCCGAGGGCTACGGGTGGACGCGCAACCCCGACACGGCGTTCGCCTGGTCGATCGTCGTCGCCGTATTCGTCTCGCTGCCGTTCACGACGTACACGATCCTCGCCGGCCTCGCCACCGTGCCGGGGGACGTGCTCGAGGCGGCCAAGATGGACGGCGCCGGACCGGTCCGCACCTACTGGAGCGTGGTCCTGCCGCAGCTGCGCGGCGCGCTCTCGGTCGCGGTGCTCATCAACATCATCAACGTCTTCAACTCGCTACCCATCCTCAAGGTGATGACGGGTTCGATCCCGGGCTACGACGCCGACACGATCATGACGATGATCTTCAAGTACATCCAGAACCAGCACAAGGTGGACGTCGCCAGCGCGCTGTCGGTCGTCGCCTTCCTCATCGTCATCGTGATCGTCGCGGCGTACGTGCGGATCGTCAAGCCGATGCAGGAGGTCTGACCCGTGACCGTCTCCGCGCCCGTGTTCGACGCGATCGCCCGCCCAGAGGCATCCGCTCGCCGCCGCCGTCGCTACACCGAGGACCAGGTGCCCATCTGGCGCGTGCTGCTGCGCATGCTCGCGGGCCTCGTGGTGCTCGTGATCTTCATCCTCCCGTACACGATCATGTTCTTCGGCTCGGTGAAGACGAAGGCGCAGATCCGCTCGGTCGAACCCACGTACTTCCCCACGGAGTGGCACTGGGAGAACTACGTGAACATGTGGTCGACCCCCGAGACGCCGCTGCCGCAGAACCTCATCTCGACCATCGTGATCTCGGTCTTCGCGACCCTGCTCGTGCTCGCGGTCGCGATGCCCGCGGCGTACTACACGGCGCGATTCCGCTTCCCCGGGCGGATGGTGTTCCTCTTCCTCGTGATCGTCACGCAGATGCTGCAGCCCGCCGTGCTCACCTCGGGCCTGTTCCGACAGTTCGTCGCGCTCGGCATGATCGACACGTGGGCGGCGATGATCTTCGTCAATGCGGCGTTCAACCTCTCGTTCGCCGTGTGGATCATGCACTCGTTCTTCGCCGGCGTGCCGAAGGAGGTCGACGAGGCCGCCCAGATCGACGGAGCCGGGCGCCTCACGGTGCTGTTCCGCATCATGCTGCCGCTCGTGTGGCCGGGCATCGTCACCGCGATCGTGTTCACGTTCGTCGCGTGCTGGAACGAGTTCGCGGCCTCGCTCGTGATCCTCTCGACCGCCGGAAACCAGCCGCTCTCCGTCGCCCTCACGAAGTTCGTCGGCCAGTACGAGACGAGCTGGCACTACGTGTTCGGCGTCTCGGTCGTGGCGATCCTCCCCGTGGTGCTGCTGTTCATGATCATCGAGAAGCGACTCGTCGGCGGGCTCACCGCCGGCAGCGTGAAGTAGACGTCGTCACGTCGGAGGGCAGGGGAACTACCGCGCCCAGGGGATCCCGCGCAGGCGGTAGTACTCGACCCCGAGCGCATCGAGGTGCTCGCCGAGGGAGGCGACGCGTTCGAAGAAGCCGTCGACGTCGCCGCGGCCGGCGGGCGACCACCCGACCTCGGCGATCGCCGCGACACGCGGGAAGAGCATGAACTCCACCTCCGACATCGCGCCGAGCGTCTCGGTCCACACGGGCGCCTCGACGCCGAGCACCTCGCGTTCGCCGACGCCGGGCACGATCGCGGCGGGATCCCAGAGGTACGCCTCCTCGATGGTCGTCGGCCCCTTGGCCCAGTCTTGCCCCAGCGTGCCGCCGAGCGGGCCCTGCGGATCGTCGACGTACTGCATGTCGAGGTACGCGACATCCGCCGGCGACATGATCACGCGCCCGCCCTGCTCGACGAACGAACGGGTGAGCGCGGCGGCCTCCGGCTCGGGCTCGACGAAGCTCCAGTACTGGCCGACCGTGCCGGGCGGCAGGTCGCGCGACGCGCCCATCTCGTGCCAGCCGATGACGGTCTTGCCCGTCGCCGCTCCGGCCGCGGCGATCCGCCGCACGAGGTCGAGGTAGTCCTCGGGACTCGTCGCGAGCGACTCGTCGCCCCCGAGGTGCAGCCAGGGGCCGGGCGTGAGCTCGGCGACCTCGCGGGTCACATCGGTGAGGAACCGGTCGGTCGCCTCGGCGCGCTCGGGCGACGCGCACAACGAGGAGAAGCCCACTTCGACGCCCTCGTACGGCGGGGGCGCAACGCCGTCGCAGTTGAGCTCGGGGGAGGCGCTGAGCGCTGCGTTGGTATGTCCCGGAAGGTCGATCTCGGGCACGATCGTGACGAACCGCTCGGCTGCGTACGCGACGATGCGACGGTAGTCGTCCTTCGTGTAGTACCCGCCGCCGGCGCCGCCGACCGAGGTCGACGCGCCGACGTCGGTCAGGGCGGGCCACGACTCGATCTCGAGTCGCCAGCCCTGGTCGTCGGTGAGGTGCAGGTGCAGCACGTTGAACTTCAGCAGGGCGATGCGGTCGATGAGGTCGAGCACGTCCTCGACGGGGAAGAAGTGCCGCGCCACGTCGAGCATGACGCCGCGGTAGGCGAAGCGCGGCGCATCGGCGATGGATGCCGCGGGCACGGTCCAGCCGCCGGCCGGCGCTGTCGCGGCATCCGCTCGCTCGATCTCGGGCGGCAGGAGCTGCCGCAGCGACTGCGTGCCCCGGAAGAGTCCCTCGGCCGTCTCGGCGCCGATGCGCACGCCGCCGTCACCGGCCTCGAGCGTGTATCCCTCGGCCGCGCCGCCCGGGGGCTCCCCGTCGGCGACGACGAAGGCGAGGTCGGCGCCGCCCTGAGCCGGTCGAAGGGATGCCGCGGGCTCGCCGCCCGTGACCGGCAGGTCGAAGCCCGTGGCCGCCCGTAGCCACTCGGCGAACGTCGCGGCGACGGCCGCGGCGCCGTCGCCGCGCGCCACGATGCGAGCATCCTCGCTCAGACGGAACGGCGCGGCGTCGCGCAGGTCGAACGACGCGGGCGCTGGGACGATGCCGGTCACGGCGTCTCCGTTCTGGTCTGGCGAGCCGCACGCACTCGCCGACACGGCGACGGCCGCGACGACGAGCAGTAGGGCAGGAATCCTTACGAACATCGTGCCGACCATCCTGCCATGCCGGAGGCGGCGGACGGGAGGGTGTCTCCGACCTGACCGGTGCCCCTGGTCTGGTTGACCCGCGACGCCGGGTCATCCACAGTGGGAACCGTGCAGAGGGCACTGGCCATCCTGACCGTCATCGCATACGTGACGCTGCCGCTCGGGTCGTCGAGCTTCGAGCAGCAGCCGCTGCCGACCCTGCTCGTCGGGCTCGCCTACGCCGTGATCGCGATCTTCGGCTTCCACCTCGTGCAGCGCCGCTCGGTGTGGTGGGCCGTGGCCTTCGTCGCGGTGCAACTGCCGCTCGGTTTCGTGATCTTCTCGCTCTCGGGTGCGGCGATCGGCGCGGTCCTGCTGCTCGTCGTGCTCGTCTCGCAGAGCGTGCTGCTCCTGCCGCTGCCCGCCGCGGCGGTGGTCGCCGCCGCCATTCCGCTCATCCACCTCGGCATGCAGTGGCAGGACGGCCTGCGTGAAGGTCTCGGCACGCTCGCCGTGACGACCTTCACCCTCGTCGTGACCGAGCTGCTCGTGCGCGAGCGCCGGGCACGCGCCGAACTCGCCCGAGCCAACGAACGCCTGCGCGACTACGCGGCACAGGCCGAGCAGCTCGCCACCATCCAGGAGCGGAACCGGCTGGCCCGCGACATCCACGACGGCGTCGGCCACCACCTCACGGTCGTGCAGATGCTCCTCGAGGCGGCGCGCGCCGTCATCCGCACGGCCGATCCCGACCGCCTCGACGGCATGCTTGCCAAGGCGCAGGAGCAGTCGGGTCAGGCGCTCGCCGAGGTGCGCCGCTCGGTGGCCACCCTGCGCGAGCAGCGCCCCGACCTCGTGGAGGCCCTCGGCACGCTCACGTCCGAGGCGACGGAGGCGGGGGTGACCACCGAGCTGGAGGTGCGCGGCCGGGTGCGCCAGGTGCGGGCCGAGGTGGAGGAATCGCTGTACCGCGTGGCGCAGGAAGGGCTCACGAACGTGCGCAAGCACGCCGAGGCCACCCGCACGACCGTGGTGCTCGACTACCGCGAGGCCGACCGGATCCGGCTGGAGGTGCGCGACGACGGGCACGGACTCCCCGGCGCCGACGCGGAGGCGGGCGCGGGTGCCGCAGCGCCCGGAGCGGTCGCGGCCGACGGCTTCGGCCTCACCGGGCTCCGCGAGCGCATGGCGAGCCTCGGCGGCCGGATGTCCCTGGCCCCCGCCGGCGACACCGGTCTCGCGCTCACCGTCGAGGTGCCCGGATGACGATCCGCGTGCTCATCGCCGACGACCAGGCGCTCTTCCGCGAGGCCCTCGCGACGCTGCTCGAGGTGCAGCCGGGCATCGACGTCGTCGGCGAGGCCGGCGACGGCGAGGAGGCGGTGCGTCGCGGAGCCGAGCTGCGCCCCGACGTGGTGCTCATGGACCTGCGGATGCCGGTGCTCGACGGCGTCGCCGCCACCGCGCGCCTCCGGGCGGAGCAGCCCGACGTGCGCGTGCTTGCGCTCACCACGTTCGACGACGACGATGACGTGTTCGCGGCCATCCGCGCCGGCGCCGTCGGCTACCTGCTGAAGGACGTGAGCGGCGCGCGACTCGTCGAGGCCCTGCTCGCCGCGGAACGGGGTGAGTCGGTGCTGCATCCGTCGGTGGCCGCCAAGCTCGTGGCACGCGTGGCGCGACTGCCGGAGGACGCCGCGCCGGCGGAGCATCCGCTCTCCGAACGCGAGGTCGACGTCGTGCGACTCCTCGCCGAGGGCCGCAGCAACCGCGAGATCGCGGGTGCCCTCTACCTCGCCGAGGGCACTGTGAAGAACCTCGTCACGAGCGTGCTCGCGAAACTCGAGGTTCGCGATCGCACCCAGGCGGCCCTGCGCGCCCGCGATCTCGGCATCCTGTGACCCGACGGGTCATCCCGAGCAGGTGACCTCGGGCGTGACCTTCGGCACCTGCCGCGACCCCGCCGCCGGTTCGAGGATTCCCGTGTCCCATCCACACGACACGAGGAGTCGAGATGAACCACGACGCGACCGCCGCCCGCCGTCCGTCCGCACTGCGCTTCGCGCGCCACGCACTCGAGATGGTGATCGCCATGCTGGTCGGCATGGCGATCCTCGGCCCGGTGTGGTCGTTCGCCTGGCCGGGGCTCGACGAGAACACGACCGCGAGTGCGCTGGTGATGGCCACGAACATGTCGATCGGCATGGCCGTCTGGATGCGCATCCGCGGGCATGGCGCAGTCCCCATCGTCGAGATGTGCGCGGCCATGTACCTGCCGTTCCTGGTGCTGCTGCCGTTCAACTGGGCGGGCATGCTCTCCGACATGGCACTCATGACCTGGGGCCACGTGCTCATGGTGACGGCGATGCTCGCCGCCATGCTGCGCCGCCGGCACGAGTACGGGTGGTGAGGGCCGTGCGCATCCTGAAGATCCTGGCGGTCGTGCTCGTCGCGCTCGCGCTTCCGACGGCACTCGCCGCGCCGACCGTCGCGTCCGCATTCGCCGCGCTCAACGCGCCGCGCACGGACGAGGTCGCCGTCACGGCCGAGCCGCCGGCGTACGATCCGGCCAAGCCGACCGCGGTCGTCGTGGTCGGCGACCGCGGCGCGGTCGTGTCCGACGCGCTGGCGCCCTACGAGATCCTCGCCACCACGGGCGCGTTCAACGTGTACACCGTGGCATCCGAGCCGCACTCCGTGCCGTTGACCGGCGGACTCGACCTCGTGCCCGACCTCACGTTCGCGGAACTCGAAGACCTCACCGGGGGCCCGGCCGACCTCGTCGTCGTGCCCGCCATGCCCGACGTGACGCAGCCGTCCACGCGGCCCGTCACCGACTGGCTCACCGCCCAGTCCGAACGGGGAGCGGTGCTCCTCAGCATCTGCAACGGGGCGGCCGTGGTCGCCTCGGCCGGCCTCCTCGACGGGCGCGAGGCCACCGCTCACTGGCTGCGCCTGCAGGAGTGGTCGCAGCGGTTCCCGGAGGTCGAGTGGATGCAGGGCACGAGGTACGTGGACGACGGCGCCGTCATCAGCACGGCGGGCATCCTGTCGGGGATCGACGGCACCCTGCACGCGGTCGAGCGCTTCGTCGGCGCGGATGCCGCGGCCGACGCGGCCCATGCGATCGGCTGGCCGCACCACCACCCCGGAGGGCCCGCGGGCATGGACCAGTCCCGGCTCGAGGCATCCGACGCCGTCGTCGCGTTCAACACGGCGTTCGGCTGGGACCGGCAGCGGATCGGCGTCCTCCTCACCGACGGCGTCGGTGAGATCGAGCTCGCCTCGGTGTTCGACACCTACGGGCAGTCGCTCGCCGCGCGCACCGTCAGCCTCGGCGACGGCGCCGTGCAGAGCCGGAACGGGCTCACGTTCGTGCCGCGCACCGACAGCGGCGTCGGCCTCGACCGGCTCGTCGTGCCAGGCACCACCGAGCACGATCCGGTGCCGGGAATGGATGCCCCGACCCACCCGCACCACGACCCCGGCTTCCCGTACGACGGCGTGCTGCAGGACCTCGCACGCTCCACGGACGTCGCGACCGCGCGCTGGACGGCGAAGGTGCTCGAGTACCCCATCGACGACCTCAGCCTGTCGGGGGACTCGTGGCCGTGGACCGAGACCTTCCGGCCAGTGGCGCTCGCCGCGTTGGGTGCGCTCCTGGCCCTCGGCGTGCTCGCGCTGGTGCGGCGACGTCGGGGAGGCAGCCGGGTCCGCGGGCGGCAGGCGGCGCCCGCACCCGCCCCGGACGGCGACTGACCCGAGCCGGTCGGGCGGCTCCCGGCATCCGTTGCTATGCTTGCGAGCGTCGCGACTGGCGTTGAGATGGTCACCATCGGGGAGCGACTGGCACGGACCGACCGTACGCCTGGGCCGGTACGCATGTCTCTGCGCGAGTCGCAGCAGGCAGCACCCAGGTCCCTGAGCCTGTCGAAGGGCAGGTCCGCATGTCATGAAGGAGCCAGTCTTGGCCGATACCGCCGTTTCCCAGCAGTCCGTGATGAACCAATCGCTCGCCGAGGTCGATCCCGAGATCGCCGAGGTCCTCGAGCTCGAGCTCGGACGTCAGCGCGACTACCTCGAGATGATCGCGAGCGAGAACTTCGTGCCCGTCTCGGTGCTGCAGTCCCAGGGCTCGGTGCTCACCAACAAGTACGCCGAGGGTTACCCCGGGCGTCGCTACTACGGCGGTTGCGAGTACGTCGACATCGCCGAGAACCTCGCGATCGAGCGCGCGAAGTCGCTCTTCGGCGCCGCGTACGCGAACGTGCAGCCGCACTCGGGCGCTACCGCGAACGCCGCCGTGCTCAGCGCGATCGCGACGCCCGGCGACACGATCCTCGGCCTCGAGCTCGCGCACGGCGGCCACCTCACGCACGGCATGAAGCTGAACTTCTCGGGCAAGCTCTACAACGCCGTGTCCTACGGCGTCGACCCCGAGACGTTCCTCGTCGACATGGACGTGGTGCGCGACAAGGCGCGCGAGCACCAGCCGCAGGTGATCATCGCGGGCTGGTCGGCGTACCCGCGCCACCTCGACTTCGCCGCGTTCCGCGAGATCGCCGACGAGGTCGGCGCGCAGCTCTGGGTCGACATGGCGCACTTCGCGGGCCTCGTGGCGGCCGGGCTGCACCCGTCGCCCGTGCCCTACGCCGACGTCGTCTCGTCGACCGTGCACAAGACCATCGGCGGCCCGCGCTCGGGCTTCATCCTCTCGCGCGACACCGAGCTTGCGAAGAAGCTGAACTCGAACGTGTTCCCCGGCCAGCAGGGCGGCCCGCTCATGCACGTCATCGCGGCCAAGGCCACGGCGTTCAAGATCGCGGCATCCGAGGAGTTCAAGGACCGCCAGGAGCGCACGCTCCGCGGTGCCCGCATCCTCGCCGAGCGCCTGCACGCCGACGACTCGCGCGCCGCGGGCGTCGACGTGCTGACGGGCGGCACCGACGTGCACCTCGTGCTCGCCGACCTGCGCAACTCGAAGATCGACGGCCAGCAGGCCGAGGACCTCCTGCACGAGGCGCTCATCACGGTGAACCGCAACGCCGTGCCGTTCGACCCGCGCCCGCCGATGGTCACGTCGGGCCTGCGCATCGGCACGCCGGCGCTCGCCACCCGCGGCTTCGGCGACGCCGAGTTCACCGAGGTCGCCGACATCATCGCCCTCGCCCTCAAGGGCGAAGCGGATGTCCCCGAGCTCCGCTCGCGCGTCCAGGCCCTCACGGCGGCGTTCCCGCTGTACCCGGGCCTGCAGCAGTAGCTCGCTCGCGGCCCGGGGCGCCGTCCCCGGGCCGCGTTTCCATTCGCCGGGAATCCGGTCGCCTCGTGCGGCCCGGCCCGGTATGCAGGATCCGGGCCATCCGGGGACACGAGGAGAGACCATGACCGCCATCACGCTCGACGGCGTCGCGACCGCCGCCGCCGTGAAGCAGGAGCTCGCCGCCCGCATCGCCGCCCTGCGCTCCCACGGAGTCGTGCCGGGACTCGGCACGCTGCTCGTCGGCGACGACCCCGCATCGCGCTCGTACGTGGCCGGCAAGCACCGCGACTGCGCCGAGGTGGGCATCGAGTCGATCCGCGTCGACCTGCCGGCGTCGGCATCGACCGCCGACGTGCGTGCGGCGATCCGCGACCTCAACGCGGCACGCGAGGTGACGGGCTACATCGTGCAGCTGCCGCTGCCCGCAGGCCACGACGAGAACGCCATGCTCGAGCTGATCGATCCCGACAAGGACGCCGACGGACTGCACCCGACGAACCTCGGTCGACTCGTGCTCGGCATCGAGGGCGAACTGCATTCGCCGCTGCCGTGCACGCCGGCAGGCATCGTCGAGATGCTGCGCCGCTACGACGTGCCGATCCGCGGACAGCACGTCACGGTGATCGGCCGTGGCCTGACCGTGGGCCGTCCGCTCGGCCTGCTCTTCACGCGCAAGGGCCTGGACGCCACGGTGACCCTCACGCACTCCCGCACGATCGATCTCGCCGACGAGGTGCGCCGGGCCGACATCGTCGTGGCCGCCGTCGGCGTGCCGCACCTCGTGAAGGCCGACTGGGTGAAGCCGGGCGCCGCGGTCCTCGATGTGGGCATCACGCGCGTGCAGGACGAGGAGACGGGCAAGGGGCGGCTGACCGGCGACGTCGACCCGGCAGTCGCGGAGGTCGCCGGTCACCTGTCGCCGAACCCCGGCGGCGTCGGTCCGATGACCCGCGCGATGCTGCTCGCGAACGTCGTGAAGGCGGCCGAGCTGCGACTGCAGCGCCGCTAGTCGACCGGGCCCGTCGAAGGGCTGCGGGTCAGTGCTCGCCGGGAAAGGCGAGCCGACGGAGCATCCGGATCGCCTCGCTGCGCGCCTCGGGGGTGGGCAGCGGAAAGGCGTCGTGCTCGGCGCGGCGCGTGGCCGCGACCGCCTCCCGGAACACCTCGAGACCCGCCGCGGTGGCGACCACGGCCTTCATCCTGCGGTCGTCGCGGGCGACGACCCGGGAGACGAGGCCCCGATGCTCGAGGTCGTCGACGATGGCGACCACACGGCTGGGATCGAGCCGGAGGAAGTCCGAGATGCCGCGCTGCGTGATGCCGTCGTGCTCGACGGCGAGTGCGAGCGTCGCGAACGCCCGGACGGTCAGGCCGAGCGGCTGCAGGGCCTCGTTCCCGGCCGCCACGGCGACGGCACTCGCGCGGGCGAGCAGGAAGCCGACGTCGTCGAGCAGCACGCGACCGACCCCTTCCGCCACGCTCGGTTCCCTTCGGCCGCCAACGGCACCACGGTAGCACCGCGCCGGCGTCCGAGTCCCGCCGTGGAGTCGTCACCGGACTCGATGCGAAATTCAACCATTGCAGTCTGCAATTAACCGCCTTACGCTGGCCGCGAGCGGGCGCAGCGTTGCGCTCGCCGTCACCGCGTCGGTGAGCGACCTCGCCGGCGCCTGCATGGGGAGGATCGACATGTCATCCATCAGGAGATGCAGCGTCCGGCGGTCATCGTCGTCGACATCGAGGAGGGGGCGGTGATGCCCGCGAGCAGGTCGGTCGGCCTCGCCGCGGCGACCGCAGCCATCGCACTCATGATCACGGGCGGCGCCGCGTCCGCCGCGGCCGAGCCCGGCTCGCCGCCCACCGCCCTTCCGCAGCTCGCACCGGCGGAGCCCGGCACCCTCGCGGAGTGCGAATCCCTCATCGCCTTCGAGTTCGACAGCACCGTGATCACGAGCGCGGCACTCGTCGCGGCCGGCCCGCTGTCGGGCGTCGAGGTCGGCGAGCACTGCCTCGTTCGCGGCCACATGAACGAACGCGTGAGCGAGGTCGACGGACAGACGTATCGCATCGGATTCGAGATGCGCCTCCCGACCGACTGGAGCGGGCGCTACCTCTACCAGGGCAACGGCGGTCTCGACGGCAACGTCGTCACCGCGCTCGGCAGGGCGGGGAGCGAGAGCGGCCTGCAGCTCGGCTTCGCCGTGATCAGCTCGGATGCCGGACACCCCGGCTCGCTGGGGCCCACCTTCGGGATCGACCCGCAGGCGCGCCTGGACTACGGCTATCAGGCCGTCGGCACCCTCACCCCGATGGCCAAGTCGCTGATCGAGGCCGCCTACGGCAAGGCTCCCGATCGGTCGTACATGACCGGCGGATCCAACGGCGGCCGCCACACGATGGTCGGCGCCGCGCGCTATGCCGACGAGTACGACGGGTTCCTCGCCGTCGCGCCGGGATTCAATCTGCCGCAGGCCGCGGTCGCGCAGGTGTGGGGGGCACAGCAGTGGGCCACGGTGGCGACGAACGTCGCCGACCTCAACACCGCCCTCACGCCGGCCGAGCGGCAGGCGATCGCGAGCGCGATCCTGGCCCGGTGCGACGACCTCGACCGCCTCGAGGACGGCCTGGTGCAGGACAGCGAGCGGTGCCAGAAAGCCTTCTCGATCGATCGGGATGTCCCGACCTGCGACGCCGATCGCGACGGCACGTGCCTGACCCCCGAGCAGAAGGCCGTGGTCGCCGCCGTCTTCGCCGGAGCTCGCGCGAGCAGCGGTGAGGAGATCTACAGCTCCTTCCCGTTCGATCCGGGGCTCGCCCAGCCGAACTGGGCGTTCTGGAAGTTCTTCGCCTCGAGGGTCCTCGATCCCGGCGCGATCGGCTTCATCTTCGGCACCCCGCCCGACCCGAGCATCCCCGCCTCGCCGCTCACCGCCGACATCGATGCGATCGCGCAGAGCATCTACGCGACGAGCGGCATCTACACCGAGAGCGGCATGGAGTTCATGACGCCGCCCGACCCCACGAGGCTCGACACGCTGCGCGAGCGCGGCGGGAAGATGATCGTGGTCCACGGGGCATCCGACGGGGTGTTCTCGGTCGACGACACCGCGGCCTGGTACGACGAGCTCGACGCGAACCACGGCCAGAAGGCCGGCGAGTTCGCGCGGTACTTCGAGGTGCCGGGCATGGGACACGTGAGCGGTGGCCCGGCGACCGACCAGTACGCGGGCCTCACCGCCCTGGTCGACTGGGTCGAATTCGGATCGGCGCCCGACCGGATCGACGCGTGGGTGAACCCGGCGAACCCCGACGTGCCCGCCGACTGGGCCGACGACCTCAGCCGCCCGCTCTGCCCGTATCCCTCGGTCGCGCGGTACACGTCGGGTGACCCCGACGACGCCGACAGCTTCGCCTGCAAGCACAGCGGCGGCGGCATCGGGCTCGGCATCGGGCTCGGCTGAGCTCAGCGCGACCCGTCCCGGTCCCCCTCGCGGCTGAGGGGGACCGGGACGTCTGCCGTCAGCACCGCCGGCACCGCTCGTCGACCTCCCGGTCGGCTCGCGTTCACCGAACGTGCACCGAGCGGCTGTCTGGCGCGCGTAGCTTCGCGCCATGGCCCAGATCGACCTCGCCGAGGCGCCCGCCGCGGTTTCCGCCGTGCAGCACGCGGGCACGCGAGCCGGGCGGTCGGAGGCCGCAGCCGGCGTCGCGACCGCGATCATCCCGGCCCGTGGCGGCTCGCAGGGGCTGCCGGGCAAGAACCTCGCCCGCGTCGGCGGGGTGCCCCTCATCACGCGTGCCGTGCGGGCCGCGCTGGCCGCGCCCCGGATCGGACGTGTGGTCGTCACGACCGACGACGAGGAGATCGCCGAGGCCGCGCGCTCCGCCGGCGCCGAGGTCGTCGAGCGTCCGGCCGCGCTCGCCGGGGGCGAGGCGTCGAGCGAGTCGGCGCTGCTGCATGCGCTCGAAGTGCTCGAAGCGGGGGCGGGTTTCGAGACGCTCCCTTCGGTCGCGACTCAACCCGCGGGCGAGACGCCCGCGATCACGGTGTTCATCCAGGCGACGTCGCCGTTCATCGATCCCGCCGACCTCGACGCCGCCGTCGAGCGGGTCGAGAGCGGCGAGCGGGACGCCGTGTTCTCGGCGGCGCCCACGCACGTCTTCCTCTGGCGCGAGATCGGCGGGACCGCCGTCGGGGTGAACCACGAGATGTCGCATCGCCCGCGCCGGCAGGACCGCACGCCCGAGTACGCCGAGACCGGTGCGTTCTACGTCTTCGCCACCGAAGGGTTCCGCGACTCGGGCCACCGCTTCTTCGGACGCGTCGGCGTGCAGCCCGTGCACCCCGATCACGCCATCGAGATCGACGACGCCGCCGACCTCGAGCGGGCGCGCACGCTCGCTGTGCGGATCGACCGGGACCTCGCCCCGCGGCATCCGCCCATCGACGTCGACGCGCTCGTGACCGACTTCGACGGGGTGCACACCGATGACACCGTCATGGTCGACCAGTTGGGTCGCGAGTCGGTGCGGGTGAGCCGCAGCGACGGCCACGGCATCGCACGCCTGCGCGCGGCCGGGCTCCCCGTGCTCATCCTCTCTGCCGAGGAGAACCCCGTCGTCGGTCGCCGGGCCGAGAAGCTCGGCGTCGAGTGCGCCCAGGGCGTCGCCGCGAAGGGCGAGGTGCTCCGCGACTGGGCGGCGGCCCGCGGCATCCGGCTCGACCGCATCGCCTACCTCGGCAACGACCATGGCGACCTGCCGGCGCTCGACCTCGTCGGCTGGCCCGTCGCGGTGCCGGATGCCGCGCCGCAGGCGCTCGAGGCGGCACGCCACGTGCTGACGAGCCCGGGAGGCCACGGTGCGGTGCGCGAGCTGGCCGACCTGATCCTCGCCGCGAGAGGAGCCGCCGGTGCGGCAATGCGCGACACCGCCCGCGAGCCCGGCGCACGCCGCGCCGCCCCCGACCCCGCGCACCCGCGCGACCCCGAGTGAGGGAGCACTGCATGTCCGTACGCATCGGCCGATCGACCATCGGCCCCGAAGCACCCGTCTACGTGATCGGCGAGATCGGCCTGAACCACAACGGCGACGTCGAGGTCGCGAAGCGCCTCATCGACGTGGCGGTGGAGTCGGGTGCGCAGGCCGTGAAGTTCCAGAAGCGCACCCCCGAGATCGCGACCCCCGAGCACATGCGCGACGTGCCGCGCGAGACGCCTTGGGGCACCATGACGTACCTCGACTACCGTCGACGAGTGGAGTTCGGCGAGCGCGAGTACCTCGAGATCGCGTCGTACGCACTGCGTGCCGGCATCGACTGGTTCGCCTCGCCGTGGGATGTCCCGTCGGTCGAGTTCCTCGAGGGGCTCGGGGTGGTGGCCCACAAGGTGGCTTCCGCGTCCCTCACCGACCTCGAACTGCTCGCCGCGCTCGCCGAGACCGGCAAGCCCGTCATCCTCTCGACCGGCATGTCGACGATCGAGGAGATCGACCGTGCCGTCGAGGCGCTCGGCACCGACCGGCTCGTGCTCATGCACGCCACCTCGAGCTACCCGATGCCCGCCGAAGAGGCCAACCTCCGCATGATCGACACGCTGCGCAGGCGCTACCCCGGCGTCCCGGTGGGCTACTCGGGCCACGAGCATGGCCTGCAGATCTCGCTCGCCGCGGTGGCGCTCGGTGCCGTCGCGGTCGAGCGGCACATCACGCTCGACCGCGCGATGTGGGGCAGCGACCAGGCCGCTTCGCTCGAGCCGCAGGGCTTCGCGCACCTCGTGCGCGACATCCGGATCATCGGCGACGCGATGGGCGACGGCGTGAAGCGCGTCTTCCCCGGTGAGGAGGCACCGCGCGCGAAGCTGCGCCGGGTCGCAGCGTGAGTCCGTCGTCGCCGTCGGTGACGGATGGCGCGAGCCGGCGCCTGCTCGTCGTCGCCGACTCCGACTCGTACGTGAAGTGGGGCGCGGCCCTCGCCTCGACGCTGCCGCCGTCGTGGACGAGTCGCCTCGTCGTGCTGGAGTCGCCCGTGATGCCGAGTGCGCGGCAGCTCGCGGACGCGCTCGCCGGCACCCGCTTCGCCCCCGCCGACGTGGCGGTGCGTCATCTCGACGGGCTCGACGCCCTGGTCGACGAGACCGACCCGCACGCCGTGCTGCTCTCGCTTCGCGGACCGTTCGTGCGGGTCGTGGCGCCGCGCATCGCCGCCCGTGACGATCGGCCGGTGCTCGTGAGCGGCTTCCCGGGCCTGACCGTTCCGGCCGTGCCGAAGGCGGTGATCTACCGGGAGCAGACCGACCTCGTGGTGCTGCACAGCCGGCGCGAGGTGCGTGAGTTCCGCACCAACGCCGCCGAGCTCGCGATCGACCGGAGGTTCGGGCTCGCCACGCTGCCGTTCCTCGCCGAGGGCGACGGGCGGTCTCGAGACGGCCTGCGGCCTCCCAGACCGGCGGAGGTCGACCGCACCGACGTCGTGTTCGCGGCCCAGGCGAAGGTTCCTCGTGAGCGTGACGGCCGCCTGCGCGTGCTCGAGGGGCTCGCCGCCCACGCCCGCCGGCACCCCGAGCGCCGCGTGGTCGTCAAGGTGCGCGCACGCCGCGGCGAAGCGCAGACGCACTTCGAGGAGCACGACTACGCCGACCTGCTGGCCGCTCTCGCGGATGGGATCCCGCCGAACCTCGTGGTCGAAGACGGGCCGATGGCCGAGAAGCTCGCCCGGGCGGCCGCGCTCGTCACGGTGAGCTCGACGGCGGCGCTCGAGGCGGTGGCGCTCGGCCTCCCGGTGCTCCTGCTCGACGACTTCGGCGTGTCACCGGCCATGATCAACACGGTGTTCGAGGGCTCGGGACTGTTCGGTTCGACCGACGACCTCGTCGTGGGCCGATTCCGGCACGCGGATGCCGCGTGGCTGGCCGACAACTACTTCCACGGGCGCGACGCCGACGACTGGGTCGGGCGGCTGCACGCGCTCGTCGAGGCGCGGGAGATCGTGCCGCTGCCCGGACTCGAACGCCGACATGACCTCGTCGGCGGAGCGCTCCGCACGGCGTACGAGCGTCGCCGCATGCTCGGCGCGTACGATCGCGGCCCGCTCGGCGCGGCGGCGTGGGCGGCCGGCCTCGCCGCCCGCGGCGTCGTGCGGCGGCTCCGGCGCCTTCGGAGCCTGGCGGCCTAGTCGACGGGCGCCGTGTGCTCCTGCACGTGCTTCAGGTAGTGCGCCGCGTTGCGCTTGATGCCCTCGCGCTCCTCCTCGGAGAGTTCGCGCCGCACCTTCGCCGGCACGCCCGCGACGAGCGAGCCGGGCGGCACGACGGTGCCCTCGAGCACGACGGCGCCGGCGGCGACGAGCGAGCCCGCTCCGATCACCGCGCCGTTCAGCACGGTCGCGCCCATGCCGACGAGGCAGTCGTCCTCAACGGTGCAGCCGTGCAGCACGGCGCCGTGACCGACGGAGACTCCGCGCCCGACGGTGAGCGGATAGCCGCCGTCGACGTGGCAGACCACCGCATCCTGCAGGTTCGAGTCCTCGCCGAGCACGATCGGCTCCGCCTCGGCGCGGAGCACCGCGTTGTACCAGACGCTCGAACCGGGAGCGAGTCGCACGTTGCCGACGATGACGGCGCCGGCGGCGACGAACGCGCGCTCGTCGCAGACGGGGGCGGGGATGCCCGCGATGGTGATGATGCGGGCGGATGGATCTGCACTCATGCCCGCCAGCCTATTGGCTCGCGAAGGGGCCGGCGGGCGGCCGCTCACCCCGTCGCCGGCGCACCGCGAGCACGATGAGCCGGATCACGACGCCGACCGCGAAGACCGCGACGCCGGCCGCGATCGACACGAGCGGCAGGGTGACGACGAGCACGACGCATCCGATGGCCCCGACCCACGAGAGCCAGCGCGGCACGAGCCGGTCGCCGGCGGGCTGGGTGAGGGCCGAGGCGTTCGCGACGAGGTAGTAGAGCAGCACGCCGAACGACGAGAAGCCGATCGCGCCGCGCAGGTCGGCGACGACCACGAGCACGACGACCGCCGCCCCGACGGTGAGCTCCGCGACGTGGGGCACCCCGAATCGCGGATGCACCGTGGTGAGCGGGCGCGGCAACTCGCCGTCGCGCGCCATCGCGAGGCTCGTGCGGCCCACGCCAGCGATGAGCGCGAGCAGCGATCCGAGCGCGGCCACGCCCGCCGCGACCCGCACGACGGGTTCGGCCCAGAGCCAGCCGGCGATGGCGACCACGTCGACGAGGGGAGCTGCGGATGTCGCGAGCGGCCCGGGTCCGAGGGCGCCGAGCGCCGCCGTGCCGACCGCCGCGTAGACGACGACCACGATGGCGAAGGCCACGCCGATCGCCCGGGGGATCGTGCGGGTGGGGTCGCGCACCTCCTCGCCGAGCGTCGCGATGCGCGCGTAGCCGGCGAAGGCGAAGAAGATGAGGGCGGCGGCCTGCAGCACGCCGTACGTGCCCGCGAACACGACGGCGGCGCCGGTCGGCGGGCCCACCGGCGCGACGATCGCGGAGGCGACCGCCGCATCGGCCGCACCCCAGCCGCCGCTCGCGATCGCGGCCACGCCCGCCGCGACGACCACGACGAGCACGGCGAGCACGGCCGACACGATGACCGACGCGACCCGCGCGGTGCGCGTGACGCCGAGCACGTTGACGCCGACGAGCACGATCACCGCGGCGACCGCGACCGGCTTCTGCCACGCCGGCGGCACGAGGTAGGCGGCGGCGGTCATCGCCATCGCCGCGCAGCTCGCGGTCTTGCCGATCACGAAGCCCCAGCCGGCGAGGAAGCCGGGCCAGGCGCCGAGGCGCTCCCGGCCGTAGCGGTACGCGCCGCCCGATTCGGGGTAGCGCACCGCGAGCTGCGCCGTGGATCCGGCGTTCGCGAACGCGACGAGCGCGGCGATGCCGAGCCCGGCGAGCAGCCACGACCCTGCAGCCTGTGCGGCGGGCGCCCACACGGCGAACACGCCCGCGCCGATCATGGCGGCGAGCCCGATGGCGACGGCGTCGCGCAGGCCGAGTCGGCGGGCGAGCGAGGGGTGGGGGCCGGCGGTCACGCGGGAACCCTACTCCACGGGCGTGAATCGTAGGATCGACGCATGCCCGCAGAGCAGACCTCCGCCCCCTCGCACGCCGCCGTCGAGCGCGTGGCCGCCGCGCTCGCCCGCCACGGACTCACCCCCGAGATCGTCTGGTTCGACGACGCCGTGACCACCGCGCCGCTCGCCGCCGAGGCCCTCGGCGTCGAGGTCGGCCAGATCGCGAACTCCCTCGTGTTCACGCTCGACGACGAGCCCATCCTCGTGCTGACCTCGGGTGCGCACCGCGTCGACACCGAGTGGCTCGGCGCCGAGCTCGGTGGCGTCATCGGACGCGCCTCGAAGGAGGTCGTGAAGCAGGCCACCGGGCAGGTCATCGGGGGAGTGGCGCCGGTGGGACATCCGTCGCACGTGCGCACGTTCGTCGACACCGAGCTCGCCCGCTACGACCGGGTCTGGGCGGCCGCCGGGCATGCGAAGACCGTGTTCCCGATCAGCTTCGATGACCTCGTGCGCATCACGGGCGGTACCCCGCGCGCGGTCGAGCCCCCGGTCGGGGCATGACGTCGTCCCGCGTCGCCTGGCCGCGCAGGGCCGGCCGGCTGGAACTGCGGACTCCGACGCACGACGGCATCGAACAGGTGCTCGCCTGGCGCAACCGGCCCGACGTCACGCGTTGGCTGCTGCGCACCACGGTCGACCCCGAGGCTTTCCGGAAGGTGTGGCTCGGCAGCGTCGAGGACCCGAACCAGCACACCGCGTTGGCGGTGCTCGATGGCGTGGTCGTCGGCACGGGCTCGCTCGACGTGCGCGACGGCATGGGCCAGTTCGACGGCGACGCCTGGCGCGGGGCGGAGGGCGACCTCGGCTACCTGGTCGACCCCGCGCATGCCGGCAACGGCTTCGCGACCGAGATCGCCCGGGCCCTCCTCGACCTCGCGTTCACCGAGCTCGGCCTGCACCGGGTCACGGCCGGATGCTTCGCCGACAACGTCGCGTCGTGGCGAGTCATGGAGAAGCTCGGCATGCGGCGCGAGCAGCACGGCGTCCACGACTCCTGGCACGCCGAGCTCGGCTGGATCGACGGCTTCACGTACGGCATCCTCGCCGAGGAGTGGGAGGCCGGGCGCTGACGCTCACGCGTTGAGCGGCGTTTCCATGCTCACGCGTCGCGCCACTTCGGCGCGCTCTGCGCCAGTACAACTGGCGCAGAGCGCGCGCTCGTGGCGCGGCCGCGGCTGGCGCACGCGCCGTCAGGTGTCGCGGCGGGCGCCCTGGCTCGGCCGCACCGCGAAGACCGTCGGCTCGCGGTAGCCGCGCTCGGCGAACGCCGCCGTCACCTCGCGCGTGACGATCGGCACGAGCGCGTCGATGACGAGGGCGATCGCGGCGCCGCCGAAGCCGCCGCCCGTCATGCGGGCGCCGATGGCGCCGTTCGCCTGGGCCGTGGCGACCGCGAGGTCGAGCTCGGGCACCGAGATCTCGAAGTCGTCGCGCATCGACACGTGCGATGCGTCGAGGAAGGGCCCGATCGCTCCGGGTCCGTGCTCGCGCAGCGTGCGCACGGTGTCGAGCACGCGCCGGTTCTCGGTCACGACGTGCCGCACGCGCCGGAACGTCTCGTCGTCGAGCCGGTCGGCGGCGCGCGCGAGGTCGTCGGTGCGCAGGTCGCGCAGTGAGGCGACTCCGAGGGCCCGGGCACCGGCTTCGCAGGAGGCACGTCGTGCCGCATAGCCGCCGCCCGCGTGGGCGTGCGCGACGTGCGTGTCGATCACGAGGAGCGTCAGACCCTCGGCCTCGAAGCCGAGCGGGATGATCTCGGCGTCGAGGCTGCGGCAGTCGAGGAACACGCCCGAGTCGACCTCGCCCAGGAGCGAGGCCGACTGGTCCATGATGCCCGTCGGCGCCCCGACCACTCGGTTCTCGGCGAGGCGGCCCACCTTCGCGAGCGTCGGCCGGTCGAACTGCAGCCCCCAGTGCTCGTCGAGCGCCAGCGCGACGGCGGACTCGATCGCGGCCGACGACGACAGGCCGGCGCCGATCGGCACGCTGCTGGCGACGTGCAGGTCGACCCCGCGCACGTGCTCGAGGTCGGCGCCGAACTCGCCGAGCGCCCAGGCGACGCCGAGCGGGTAGGCCGCCCAGCCCTCCACCGCGTCGGGCGCGAGCTCGTCGAGGTGGATCTCGACCGGCTCGGGTGCGAAGCCCGACGTGACCCGGACGACCCGATCGTCGCGGTCGCCGAGGGCGATCGCCGTGCGCCGGTCGATCGCGAACGGGAAGACGTAGCCGTCGTTGTAGTCGGTGTGCTCACCGATCAGGTTCACCCGGCCGGGTGCCGACCAGACGCCGACCGGCCGGCGTCCGAACCACTCGGCGAACCCGTGCATCGCCTGGTCGGCCTCGTTCACGCCTCGACTCCTTCGATCCGGATTCCCTCGACGTCGACTCCGTCGATCGCCGTGCGCAACGCCTCGGCCTGCGCCTCGGGCGTGACATCGCCGATCCAGGCTCCCATGGCGGCCTCCGAACCGGCGACGTACTTGAGCTTGTCGGCCGCGCGCCGCGGGCTCGTGAGCTGCAGCATGAGCCGCACGTCGTCGCGGTGCTCGTGCACCGGCGCCTGGTGCCACGCCGCGATGTACGGGGTGGGCGTGTCGTAGAGCCGGTCGACGCCGCGAAGGAGCCGCAGGTACAGCCCGGCCAGTTCGTCGCGTTCGGCGAGCGTGGTCTCGGCGAAGTCGGGCACGTGCCGATGGGGCAGCAGGTGCACCTCGATGGGCCACCGCGCCGCGAACGGCACGTACGCCGTCCAGTGCTCGCCCGCGATCAGCACGCGGGGCCCGTTCCGCTCCCGCTCGAGGACGTCGGCCATGAGCGCGGGGCCGTAGCCGTCGATCGAGGCGAGCAGCCGCTCCGTGCGAGGGGTCACGTAGGGATAGGCGTAGATCTGCCCGTGCGGATGCGGCAGCGTCACGCCGATCTCGCGGCCGCGGTTCTCGAACGGGAACACCTCCTCGACGCCGGGCAGTGCCGAGAGCGCCGCGGTGCGCTGCGCCCAGGCTTCGATCACGGTTCGGGCCCGCGAGCGGCTCAGCGTGCCGAACGAGCCCTCGTGCTCGGGGCTGAAGCACACCACCTCGCAGCGTCCGACCGCGGGCAGCGTGCGCTCGAGGCCGATGCGGCGAAGCGCGGCCAGGGCATCGGCGCCCGAGGCATCCGTCGCCGTCAGGTCCGGACCGAACGACGGCGATCGGTTCTCGAACACCGCGACGTCGTAGGTGCTCGGGATCTCCGACGGATTGCCCGGGCGCTGCGGCGCGAGCGGGTCGAGGTCGGCCGGGGGCAGGACGACGCGGTTCTGGCGGGCGGCCGCGATCGAGATCCACTCGCCCGTCAGCGGGTCCTGCCGCATCTGCGCGGTCGCGGGACGCGCATCGAGCTCGCGCGTGTCGATCGCGCGCTCGGGCGGGAGCGTGCTGTCGGCGTCGTCGAAGTAGATGAGCTCGCGTCCGTCGGCGAGCCTCGCCGGGCGCACGGTGATGCGGGGATCCGTCTGCACGCGCCCACCATACGCGGCTTTCGATTCGCAAACAACTCGGTTTCGTATTGCAAAGTACCGATGTCCAGCGGAGAATCTCGGGTATGACGGATGCCGCCGACGCGACGCACACCGCGCTCGACGCGCCCCGGCGACGCGAGCTCGCGCTCGCCCTCGTGGCCGAGCGGGGATTCGTGCGCGTCGCCGAGCTGAGCACGGCGTTCGGCGTCACCACCGTCACGGCACGGGCGGACCTCGACGCGCTCGAGCGTCGTGGGGAGATCCGGCGCGTGCACGGCGGCGCGGTGCCGGCGTCGTCGGTGCTCACCGCCGAGCGGCCGGAGCGCGAGCCCACGTTCGAACAGGCGCTCGCGGCATCCGTCGAGCCCAAGCGCCGCATCGGCGAGCACGCGGCCTCCCTCGTGAGGAGCGGCCGGAGCATCATCCTCGACGTCGGCACGACGACGCTGCAGATCGCACGGGCCCTGAAGGCCCGCGACGACCTCGATGACCTCACCGTCTTCACCAACGGCCTCTCGATCGCGCTCGAGCTGGAGTCCGAGATCCCCCGGTTCACGGTCGTCATCACGGGCGGCACCCTGCGGCCGAAGCAGCACTCGCTGGTGCATCCGCTCGCCGGCTCCATGCTCGACGAGATCCATGTGGACCTCGCGTTCATCGGATGCAACGGGGTCGACCCCGTGCACGGCGTGACGAACGCGAACCTCCCCGAGGCCGCGGTCAAGACGCTCATGCTGAAGGCCGCGGCGCGCAGCATCGTGGTCGCCGACGGGTCGAAGCTCGGCGAAGTGCACCTGGGGCGGATCGCGCCCATCGACGCCTTCGACGAGCTCGTGACGGATGCCGCGGCCCCCCGCCCGCTGGTCGCCGAGCTCGAGGTCGCCGGGCTCGCGGTGCACCTCGCATGAGACCCTAAAGTGGATCCATGACTCTTCCCACGGGCGAGCACTTCGTCCTCGAGACCTCGACGGCCAGCGGAGACCTCAAGGCGACGATCACCGCGGTGGGCGCCGGCATCCGCACCCTCACGATCAACGACATCCAGCTCGTCCCCGAGTACCCCGAAGACCAGCCGCAGCCGATGGCCGCGGGCATCGTGCTCGTACCATGGCCGAACCGCATACGCGACGGCGTGTGGACGCACGATGGCGTCGAGCGCCACCTCGCCATCACCGAGCCCTCCCGAAACAACGCCATCCACGGACTCCTGCGGTTCACCGAGTACCGGCCCATCGCGCGCGAACGCGACTCGGTCACCCTCCAGGCGACGGTCTACCCACAGCTCGGATACCCGTTCCTCCTCGGCACGGCCGTGCACTACGAGCTCGTCGCCGACGGGCTCAAGGTCACGCACTTCATCGAGAACCTCGGCGCCGAGGCGGCTCCGGTCGCGATCGGCACCCACCCCTACGTGAAGATCGGCGGCGTGCCGACGGCCGACCTCATGCTCCGCCTCGACGCCGCGAGCCACATCGAGGTCGACGACCGACTGCTGCCGACCGGCGAGGTGCCCGTCGACGGCACCGAGTGGGACTTCCGCGAGGGCCGGCGCGTGGGCGACGTGAACCTCGACGACGCGTTCGGCGAAGTCGGCAGTCACGACGGCACCGTGACCCACACGCTCACCGCTCCCGATGGACGAAGCGTGTCGATCTGGGCCGACGACGAGTTCGACTACGTGCAGGTCTTCACGACGCGCGAATTCCCCGGCGAAGACGGCGACGTCGCCATCGCCGTGGAGCCGATGACGGCGCCCGCCGAGGCGTTCAACTCCGGGCGCGGGCTGCGCTGGCTCGGCCCGGGCGAGGAGTGGCAGCTCTCGTGGGGCATCCGCTTCGAGGGATTCACCGCCGACTGAGGCGAACGGGCGTCAGCGCACGCACGAACCCGAGTCCACGGGCTCCGTGAGCTGCGGCGCCTCGGCCGCGAGCGGGGCGAGCGTCGAGACCGGGATGGCGTAGCCGACGTTGTCGACCGAGTCGGACTTGGCGAACACGACGCCGCCGACCGCGCCGTCACCCGTGAGCACCGGCCCGCCGGAGTTCCCGTGATCGACGTCGGCGGCCAGCGTCACGATGTCTCGCGTCGCGGTGCGACCCGACTCCTGGATCGTGATCGGTCCGACGGACATGACGCGTGCCGGCCGCAGCTCGAGCGGACCGCCGAACGGATAGCCCGCGACGGCGACGTCGGCGCCCGTCGGCGCATCGGCGATCGCGAGCGGCGGCGTCTCGAGATCCGAAACCGCGATCAGCGCCAGGTCGTTCTCGGCGTCGAATGCGACGACCCGACCTTCGACGGCGGGCTCGCCGGGGGCCTCGACGATCGGCTCGGTGACGCCGGCCACGACGTGGGCGTTGGTGACGATCCGGTCCTCTGCGACCACGAACCCGCTGCCCGACATGTTGCTGCCGCACTGGAACGCGGTTCCCGTGATGCGTACGACGGATTCGGCGGCGCGCGCCAGTTCGACGTCGTCGAGGCCGCCGGTGGGCAGCTGTGGTGCCTCCGTCGGCGCATCGAGCACGTCGACGAGCCACGGGATCGCCCCGCCGAGGGCCGCGGTGCGGAGTTCCGCGAGGAGGCTTCGCGCCGGCGCCGGCGTCACCCGGTCGAGTGTGGAGAGCACGCGGGAGCCGGCCACGGCTGGCGAGAGCACGGGAACGCCCATCGCCGAGATGCCAGATCCGACGAGTGCGACGACGAACGCCGTGACGATGAGGTTTCCGATGGCGCCGAGCACCCGGTCGAGCACGCCCAGCCTCGCCGCGCGCGCACCGTGGCGGAGCGCGCCACCCACCAGGGCGCCGAGCCACCCTCCGAGCGACAGCAGTACGAGGGCGGCGACGATCGCCGCAGGAGCGCGCCATTCGGGCAGCGGAACGACGGCCGCCACCCACGGCATCGCGAAGTACGCGGCGATGCCGCCGAGGATGAGTCCGACGAGTCCTGCGGCCGTGTGCAGCAGGCCGGCGCGGTAGCCGACCACGATCGAGCCGATGAAGACGACGATCAGCAGGAGGTCGAGCAGGAGGCTCCAGCTCATCGGATGCTCCTTCCTGCGGCCCGGCGCGGGAGTGCACGGGCCTCCAGCCTGCGGCATCCGGCTCGGAGACCGCTGAAGGCGCGCGACGGCGGCGCACGGTGCACGCATCCCACCACTCGAACCCGCGCGCGGCGCCCCGGCTTCGTGGTCGCGCACAACCGCGCTCGCGGTCGGTGCACGGTCGGTTAGCCTCTGAGAGGCCGCGCCCGCACCGGGCGCCAGCACACGATGAGGAGTGACGGATGCGCGTCGGCATGTTCCTGAACTACGCGGGCGGATTCCGGGAGGCGGCCGCCGAGGTGGCCGAGCTCGAGCAGGCCGGCATCGACCTGGTCGTCGTTCCCGAGGCGTACTCGTTCGACGCGGTGAGCCAGCTCGGGTTCCTCGCGGCACGCACCACGCGGATGACGCTCATGAGCGGCATCCTGCAGCTCTACACGCGCACGCCGACGCTCACGGCGATGACCGCAGCCGGACTCGACTACGTCTCCGACGGACGGTTCGAGCTCGGCATCGGGGCATCCGGTCCGCAGGTCATCGAGGGCTTCCACGGCGTGCGCTACGACGCGCCGCTCGGGCGCACGCGCGAGATCGTCGAGATCTGTCGCGCGGTGTGGCGCCGGGAGCCCGTCGTGCACGACGGCCGCAACTACCGCATCCCGCTGCCCGAGGGCGAGGGCACAGGACTCGGCAAGCCGTTGAAGCTCATCAACCACCCGGTGCGCGAGCGCATCCCGGTGACCATCGCGTCGCTCGGCCCGAAGTCGGTGCAGCAGACCGCCGAGATCGCCGACGGCTGGCTGCCCATGTTCTTCCACCCCGAACGTGCCACCGAGACCTGGGGTTCGGCGCTCGCCGCCGGCGCCGCGAAGCGCGACGCCTCGCTCGCGCCGCTGGACGTCTTCGCGACCCCCGCGCTCGCGATCACCGATCGAGCGGATGCCGCGGCGGCGGCGATCGCCGCCGTCAAGCCGCAGCTCGCGCTCTACATCGGCGGCATGGGAGCCCGCGGCAAGAACTTCTACAACGACCTCATCGCCGGCTACGGCTTCGAGGCCGAGGCTGCGCGCATCCAGGACCTCTACCTCGAGGGGCGCAAGGACGAGGCCGTCGCCGCCGTGCCCGACGATCTCGTGCACGCGATCTCGCTCATCGGGCCGGCGTCGCACGTCGCCGACCGCGTCGCGGCGTTCCGGGCCGCCGGTGTGACCACGCTCGCGGTGACGCCGCTCGCGCGCAGCTCGGCCGAGCGCATCGCCCTGATGAGCGGATTCCGGGCGCTCGTGGGCTGACCGCGCTCGGCAGGGGACGCACGAATCCCTGTCGGCCACCCCGAACGTCGGCCACCCCACGTCGGCCACCCCAGAACGAGTGCAAACGCTGGTGCGAACCTTCATCGGGGATTACGGTGAGATTCACCTGCACGTCGGCGTGCAGGAAGGGGAACCTGGGGAGGAGCCGCCAGGACGGGAACGTCCGAATGCGCGACGGCAGCTCGGACGCCCGTCGGGCGGTGCCCCGGAAGCGCCTCGTAACCCGCGCGACCGCGCCTCAGTACCCGCGCGACCGCGCCTCAGTGCCCGTGCGACGTGAGTTCGAGGCGTGCCGACACGGCGCCGAGCGCCGCCTCCATGGTCGGATACCGGTAGACCGCGCCCGGCCGCGGGCGCATCCAGAGCATCTCGAAGTCGTCGTCGACCTGCTGCAGGTAGCCCACCACGCGTCGCATGTCGCCGTCGTCTCGCCGGTCGTCGCACACGCGCCAGCTGGTCGCGCTCAGCGGGGTCAGCTCCACATGGGAGCGGGTCGCCTGTCGGGCCGACATCTCGCACCATCCCCATCGAATCGCGTCGATCGTGCCTGCGGCAGGACCGTGGCCGGTCGACGCGTCCTGGGAAGCGCGTGGTCGTAGCGCTGCGTCGGCCGGCCCGGCCCGCCTGCCTCGGGCGTTCAGGGCCCGATGCGAACAGTTCTACGTGGCCGCGCATCGGGTGCCAAGGGCCTTGACACCGGAGCGACGGCGTGGTGGTGCGGCTCCGGCCCGTGCGTGAGGCCGCGTCGGCGAATTGGCCGCCCGGCGGCATCGCGGCATCCGTGTCGGTGGGACTGCATAGGTTCGTCACACCGAGAATCCGACGAAAGGACGAGGGCATGCACCCGATTCCGGCGATTGGCAGCGTCGACGCGCGTGTCGGGTCCCGTGGTGGTGCCCCCGGGGAATTCCGACATCCCGACCCGCTGATTAAAAGTCAGCTGCTCTGCCTCTGAGCTACGGGGGCGCAAATCGATGACGACGAAGCACTGCTCCGCCTGCCAGCAGTCTAAGCCAACGGTCGAGTTCAACGTTCGGCGTGCCTCATCCGACGGACTCCAGAACATCTGTCGAGCGTGCAACCGTGCGAAGGCACGAAGGTACTACGCGGAACACCGCGAGGCCCACATTCGCGTCATCATGGCGCGGAAACGAATGATCCGACTCGCGACCCTTGAGGCGATCGGTGAGTACCTTATGATCAACCCGTGCACGGACTGCGGTGAAGCCGACGTGCGCGTGCTGGACTTCGATCATCGTCCAGACGCGGGTAAGTCGCGCGATGTGATGAAACTCGTGCAAGACGGATACTCACTTGCGAGGGTCATGGCGGAGATCGCGAAGTGCGACGTCCGATGCCGTAACTGCCACGCCAGAGTCACGTACGAGCGCATGGGGGCCAACTGGCGGTCCGCGCTCCTGCTGCGGGCGGATGCGGACTGATCGCGACTCGGAATCGGGTCGCAATCGGCGAGGGCCCACCCGATCCTGCGGCCGCTCCCGAGCAAGCCCGGTAAGGTGTGCGGCGATGGCTTCTGACTTCCACCGCCCCACGCGGTTCCCACCGGGCATGTTCGAGGGCTTTCTCGGCGCTGAAGATCCCGCGCACGTCAGCCGCGTCGCACACGACACCGCCGCGGCCCTGCTGTCGCGCGTGCGCTCGGATCCCGACCCCGCGGTCGTCGCCCGCCTCGTCTCGTTCACCGACGAGCACGGCATCGACGCGATCGCCGAGCTCTGGTCGCACGCCTCGCCGAAGAGCCTGCCGGGCGCGCTCTGGCGCGTGTACCTGCTGCGCACCCTCATCCGGCAGGACCCCGTCGGCGTGAGCCTCGCCTACCAGCGCGGCACCGAGGTGTCCCACACCATCGACCAGGTGGTCGCCGGCGCCCCCGTCCCGGCGGGCCCCGACGAGGTGCGCGAGCTCGCCGACCAGATCCTCCGCGGTCTGTTCGGCGGCGACTTCGCCGTGGCGCTCGAACGCGCGGCGGCGTTCGCCCGGGTGGTCGCGGCGGGCTTCGTGAGCCTCGCCGACGACGCGGATGCCTCCGACAGCGCGCACCCCGAGCGATCCGGTCGGTTCACGCAGCGTGCGCTTCGCCTCACGCAGCTCGCCGACGAGTTCGCCGCGTGCGCGAGGCTCTGGCGACGCGACTCGCTCGACTGAGACGCGAACGGCGCAGTGCCGCGCGGCACTGCGCCACCCGTGCGACGCCGCCACCGCCGATCACGCGACCTCCGAGGCCGTGCGCCGCCGCCATGCCGCGTACGCCCAGACGGCGAGTGCGAGCATCGGCCCCCAGAACCACAGCGGCAGCGCCAGCGCCAGGTTGAGGAGCACCACGTCCACGGGACCCACGGCGTTCATGAGGAACATCGGACCAGCCGCGACGCAGAGGGCGGCCGCGGCGATGGACCCCGGAATCACGGCGGCAGCCGTCGGCACGGGGCGCCCGCCGAGGCGCGGCATCCACCGCGGGAAGGTGCGGCCCCACGGCAGGATGAGGCCGAGCGTGAGCAGGCTCGCGGCCACGGCACCCGAACCCAGCATGAGTCCGGTGGCGAGCGCCGTCGCCGGAAGGTCCACCCCGGTCGGGGCGAGGAGCGGCCACGGGGTGAGCCACGAGGCTCGCGCCACCGCGTAGGGGAGCGGCCCGGCCGCCGCGAGGATCGTGAGCGCCCGGCGGTGGCGCACGAGCCAGGCCTCGAACCGCCGTCCGGCCGAGGAGCGTCCGACGCCGATGACCATGACCGTGGCCCAGGCCAGCATCGCGCCCACGATGAGGGCGGAGACGCCGACGCTGGCCGCGTCCTCGACCAGCGCGGCCCCGAACGCCGCCCCGAACTCGACGAGGGTCTCGCCGGTTACGCCCATCCAAGCGGCCGCTGCGACGACGACGATGAGCGCGACGAGCAGCGGCACGCCGAGTCGCGGTGCCCGTGCCAGGAGCACCGCGACGGTGGCGACGCCCGCCACCACTGCTGCGAGCCCGAAGAGGTAGCCGGCGAGCGCGATGATGTGCACGTTGCCGACGACGAGGCAGAGCGCCGCGGCCAGGGCTGCGGCGCCGAGGGCGATACCGCCGTGGGCGACGGCGCGTGGCCGCACCACGAGGGTCGCGGCGAGCACGGCGCCGGCGAGGCCCAGGATCAGGGCTGCGACGGCCACGCCTCCGCCACCCAGCACGGCGGCCGCCACGCTGCGCATCTCGTCGCCCGCGAACGGGTTGAGGTCGGCTGCGACGAGCCAGACCAGCCCGAATCCGGCCATCGCCGACGACGTGACCAGCGCACCGAACGTGGCCGCCCGGACGGCCCGATCCCGCCGTCCGATCGGAACGCTCGCGGTCGGTCGACGCTCCGTCGATGGCCTTGTCGCACTCATCATTCGTGCCCGTTCCCTTCCCGTGTCGCCCGTGCCGATCGGCCGGGGCAGCAGCCAGCGTCGCAGCGGGCGACGGCCCGCCGCCTCACCCGAACGGGCGAGATCGGGTGCCGACGGGACGAGTACGGTGGACCGCAGGATGGGTGCAACGAGTCGTTCCAAGGTCCCCTCGCCGGCCGTCGGCCGCGAGGCCGGCTCCCGCCTTCCCGGCGAGCGCGCGGTCGGCGACGCTGCGGTCTCCGAGGTGGTTCGCGCGCCGTCCGCCGCCGACTGGGTCTGGGCGGCGGCCTTCGGGGCCGCATTGCTCCCGGTGACGGTGATCGAACTCTTCGCAGCCCTGCCGAGCCCACCGGATGTCGCGTGGCTGACCGCGGTCGTGAGCGCATTCGTCGTGCTGCACCTGCTCGTCGCGGTGAGGCGGAGATGGCCGAGGGGCACGCTGCTCGCGGCATCCGCCATCATGCTCGCCCTCACGGTGGCCGGGCTGCCCGGCCTGCCGTTCATGGCGTCGCTGTTCCCGAGCGCCGCGGTGTACCTCGTGTTCGTGTTCACGGCGGCGGCGAGCGACGACCGCATCACGGTCGTCGCGGCGCTGGTCCTCGGCGTGCTGGGCGCGGCCCTGATGACGGTCGTCGCGGTCATGCGCGGACACGACACGGAGCCGGGGGTGCTCCTCTCGTTCGCGGGGTTCCTGCTCGCGGCGATCGGCGCCGCGTGGGCGCTCGGGCGCTACCGCCACGAGTCGGCGCGCCGGCGCGCCGCGCAGGAGGTCGGTCTGCGCCAGGCCGCCGAGCTCCGCCTCCAGGCCGAACGCGCCGCGCTCGCCGAGGATCGGCGGCGCATCGGCCGGGAGCTGCACGACGTCGTCTCGCACTCGCTCGCCGTCATGGTGACCCAGGCCGAGGCGTCACGGGTGCTGCTCGACCGCGACGAGGCACGGGCCCGCAGCGCGATCGAGCAGGTGGTGGCGACCGGCCGTGCCGCGATGGCCGACATGCGCGGGCTGCTCGGGGTGCTCGTCGACCCGCCCGCCGCAGCCGATGCGTCACCGGCCGTCGCCTCCCGCGAGCCCAGTCCCGGTCTCGGCGAGCTCGCCGGTCTGGTCGAGCGGGCCACGGCGCCGGGTCGTTCGGTCGTGCTCGTGGAGACCGGGATGCCGCGGGCGGTGAGCCCGGGCACGGCGCTCGTCGTCTACCGGGTGGTGCAGGAGTCGCTCACGAACACGCTGCGGCACACCGATGCGCCGACGGCGAGCGAGGTGCGACTCCACTGGGATGACGACGAGCTCGTGCTGGAGGTCGTCGACGACGGCGCGCCGCGAACCCGGTCCGCGACGGCGCCGGCCGGAAGCGGCATCCGCGGCATGACCGACCGGGTGGAGCGTGTCGGCGGCCGGCTCGAGAGCGCGCCGCGCGATCAGGGCGGCTGGCGCACCCTGGCGACGTTCCCCATCGGGTCAGGCGGGGCACCGGATGCCTGAGCAGCGCGCCGCTCCACGCATCCGGGTCGCGATCGTCGACGACCAGCAGCTCATCCGCTCGGCCATCGCGGCCTTCGTCGAGGTGCACGACGACCTCGACCTCGTGTTCGCGGCGGCCGACGGTGCGGAGTTGCTCGAATCGGCGCGCGCGCATCGCGTGGACGTGGTGCTGATGGACATCCGGATGCCGCGGCTCGACGGCATCGCGGCCACCGAGCGACTGCTCGCGGCCCAGCCGGGCACGCGCGTGCTGATCCTCACGACGTACGACCTCGACGAGTACGTGTTCGCGGCGATCCGCGCCGGGGCGAGCGGGTTCCTCACCAAGGACGCCTCGAGCGACGAGCTCGCCGCCGCCATCCGTGCGGTGCACGCGGGCGACGCCGTCGTGGCGCCGCGGGCGACGGCGAGCCTCCTCGACTTCGTCGCCGGGGTCCCCGAACCCGCCGACCCCGAGGCGCTGCTCGCGCGGTTCACCCCGCGCGAGCGCGAGGTGCTCGCCGAGATGCTCACAGGGGCCTCGAACGAGGTGATCGGCGAACGGCTGTTCCTGACCGCGAACACCGTGAAGACGCACATCGCCGCGATCCTCGCGAAGCTCGAACTGCCCGACCGGGTGCACGTCGTGATCTGGGCGTTCGAGCACGGGCTCGGCGGTCGGGCGCGGCGTCGGAAGTGAGCGCGACGGTGACGCGGAGGCGATCTCCAGGGCGGGAATGAACGGCCTTCGGGGCTGGTTTACACTTGACGAGGCCGGGCCGCAGTAACCCCGGGCTCCAATATTCGCCGCTTCGAGCGGCCTCGCGCCGAGAGGCGTTCTGCGGCCCGGCCTTACCGATGCCGGTGCTCCTGCAGGGCTTCCCGTCCGCGTCCCGCCGGCCCTTCCGCCGGCGGCGCGACCCGCCGATGCGCGGTCCTCCGCCCGCGTAGCATCGGAGCATGGCCGATACCGTCACGCTCCTCATCGAACCGCTGCCCGCCGACGCCGAGGTCACGCGGCTCGACGCCACGTTCCGTGAGGTGGACGCCTCGATGCCCGCCCTCCGGGTCGGTGAGCTGTCGACGCAGCGCGGCGACGGAATCTTCGAGACCATCGGCGTCGTCGACGGACACGCGCAGGAGACCCGCCCGCACCTCGAGCGCCTGCGCAACTCCGCGCGCATCTGCGAGCTGCCCGAGCCCAACCTGCCGCAGTGGGAGGCCGCCATCGCTCGCGCTGTTGCGGCGATCCCGCGTCGGGGCGAGTTCGCACTGAAGCTCGTGCTGAGTCGCGGCGTGGAGCACGGACCGGCACCGACGGCGTGGCTGCACGTCGCACCGGCCGCCGACTTCGCCGACGTGCGCGAGCGCGGGCTCCGCGTGGTCACCCTCGACCGCGGGTATGCGCGCGGCACGGCGGAGCGCGCGCCCTGGCTGCTGCTCGGCGCGAAGACGCTGAGCTACGCCGTGAACATGGCCGCGCTCCGCGAGGCGAGGCGGCGCGGCGCCGCCGACGCCATCTTCGTCACGAGCGACGGCTTCGTCATGGAGGGGCCCACGTCGAGCGTCATCATCCGTCGTGGCGACGTGTGGTCGACGCCGGCGCCGTCGGGCGCGATCCTGCACGGCACGACGCAGCAGAGCCTGTTCGAGCACCTCGGCCGCACCGGCCGCGACACCGAGTACCGCGACATCCCCGTCGTGGATCTCGAGACCGCGGATGCCGTGTGGCTGGTGTCGAGCGTCCGGCTCGCGGTCGGGGTCACGCACCTCGACGGCCGCGACCTGCCCTACGACTCGGAGGAGGCCCGGGAGCTCAACAACTACCTGCTGAGCCCCCGGGACTGACGCTACGGCCGCGCCGCGAGTCCGTGCACCGCGGTCATGACGGCCGCGGCGACCGCGGGGGCGACGCGCTCGTCGAGCGGGCTCGGCACGATGTGGTCGGTCGCGAGGTCGTCGCCCACGATCTCGGCGATCGCGCGGGCGGCGGCGATCTTCATCTCCGTGGTGATGCGCGTGCCGTGCGCGTCGAGGGTCCCGCGGAAGATGCCGGGGAAGGCGAGCACGTTGTTGATCTGGTTCGGGAAGTCGCTGCGGCCGGTCGCGACGATGCGGGCATGGCGGGCGGCCACGTCGGGGTGGACCTCGGGATCGGGGTTGGAGAGGGCGAACACGATGGCGTCGCTCGACATGGTGGCGAGCGCCGACTCGGGCACGGTGCCCGAGGAGACGCCGATGAAGACGTCGGCGCCGTCGAGTGCCTCGCCGATGCCGCCGGCGAGGCCCCGGGGGTTGGTGCGCTCGGCGTAGGCCGCCTTCACCCCGGTGAGGTCCTCACGCTCGGTGGTCACGATGCCGCGCGAGTCGAGGATCACGAGGTCGGAGATGCCGACCTGCAGCAGGATCTCGGCGACGGCGATGCCGGCCGCCCCGGCGCCCGCGATGACGACGCGAAGCGAGTCGAGCTCGCGTCCCACGAGGCGGGCCGCGTTGGTGAGGGCCGCGAGCACGACGACGGCCGTACCGTGCTGGTCGTCGTGCATGACCGGCATGTCGAGGGCCTCGATGAGCTTGGCCTCGAGCTCGAAGCAGCGCGGGGCCGAGACATCCTCGAGGTTCACCGCACCGAAGCTCGAGCGCAGCCGCACGAGCGTCTCGACGATCTCGTCGACGTCGTTCGTCTCGATCACGAGCGGGATCGAGTTGAGTCCGCCGAAGCGGCGGAAGAGGGCGGCCTTGCCCTCCATGACCGGGAGGGATGCGGCGGCGCCGATGTCGCCGAGGCCGAGCACGGCGCTGCCGTCGCTCACGACCGCCACGAGGCGGCTGGCCCACGTGTACTGCTGGGCCGTCTCGGGCGCCGAGTGGATCATGCGGCTCACTCGAGCGACACCGGGCGTGTACGCGATGGAGAGGTCTCGCTTCGTGTCGAGCGGCGAGGAGAGGGCGATCTCGAGCTTGCCGCCGTCATGGGCGGCGAAGATCTCGGCATCGGTGAGGGAGATTGGACTGGTGTCGCTGGCGCGATCGGTCATGTTCGAATCCTTCGATCAGCAGGCGCACGCACGAGGTGCGCCGCGGCGGAGTGGGGTCGGGCCGCCGCCGCTGAACGGAGATGCGCATCGCACGGGGACCGCCGAGTCGTGGGCCCGGCGCCGTGTGCGCCGCGCAGCCACCTGCTCACCGCTGGAGGGTGGAAATCGCGGGAGGTGTCGACGGGGGTGGGTCGTCACCGTGTCATCGATGGTAACAGGGTTTCGGCGATCAGCCGAAGCGCCCCGAGACGTAGTCCTCGGTCGCCTTCACCGACGGGTTCGAGAAGATCGTCGTGGTGTCGTCGTACTCGATGAGCTTGCCGGGCTTGCCGGTGCCGGCGATGTTGAAGAACGCCGTGCGGTCGGAGACGCGGGAGGCCTGCTGCATGTTGTGGGTCACGATCACGATCGTGTAGTCCTGCTTGAGTTCTTCGATGAGGTCCTCGATGGCCAGCGTCGAGATGGGGTCGAGGGCCGAGCACGGCTCGTCCATGAGGATCACCTCGGGCGAGACCGCGATCGCGCGGGCGATGCAGAGGCGCTGCTGCTGGCCGCCCGACAGGCCCGAACCGGGTCGGTCGAGCCGGTCCTTCACCTCGTTCCAGAGGTTCGCGCCACGCAGCGACTTCTCGACCAGGTCGTCGGAGTCCGACTTCGAGATCCGCCGGTTGTTGAGCTTCACGCCCGCGAGCACGTTCTCCTTGATCGACATCGTGGGGAACGGGTTCGGACGCTGGAACACCATGCCGACCTGACGGCGCACGAGCACCGGGTCGACGTCGGGGTCGTAGAGGTTGTTGCCGTCGATGAGCACCTCGCCCTCGACGCGCGCACCGGGGATGACCTCGTGCATGCGGTTCAGGGTGCGGAGGAAGGTGGACTTGCCGCAGCCCGACGGGCCGATGAACGCGGTGACGCTGCGGGGCTCGATCTCGAGGGTCACGCCCTCGACGGCCTTGAACTTGCCGTAGTAGACGTTGAGGTCACGGACTTCGATGCGCTTGGACACGGGTTTCCTTACTGCGTGAAGATCAGCGGCCGAACTTCGGAGCGAAGAAGCGGGCGACGAGACGGGCGATGAGGTTCAACGCCATGACGATGAGGATGAGCGTGAGGGCGGCCGCCCACGCGCGGTCGAGGTAGGCCTCCGGCGGGTTGCCCTGGTTGGCGTACTGCGTGTACACGAACACCGGGAGCGATTGCATGCGGCCGTCGAAGATGTTGTAGTTCATGCTCGCGGTGAAGCCGGCGGCGATGAGCAGCGGCGCGGTCTCGCCGATGACGCGGGCGATCGAGAGCATGATGCCGGTCGTGATGCCGGCGATGGACGTGGGCAGCACGACCTTCACGATCGTGAGCCACTTCGGCACGCCGAGGGCGTACGCCGCCTCGCGGAGCTCGTTCGGCACGAGGCGGAGCATCTCCTCGCTCGAGCGCACGACGACCGGGATCATGAGCACGGCCAGCGAGATGGCGCCCGCGAGACCGGTGCGGGTGCCCGGGCCGAGGAAGATCGAGAAGACGGCGTACGCGAACAGGCCGGCGACGATGGACGGGATGCCCGTCATGACGTCCACGAGGAACGTGATGCCGCGCGCCAGCCGCCCGCGCCCGTACTCGACGAGGTAGATCGAGGTCATCAGGCCGATCGGGATCGAGATGATCGCCGCCGTGCCGGTCATCAGCAGGGTGCCGACGATGGCGTGCAGCGCGCCGCCGCCCTCGCCTGTGACGTTCCGCATCGAGTACGTGAAGAACTCGGCGTCGAAGCGGGCGAGGCCGAACGTCACGACGGTGATGGTGAGGGAGATGAGCGGGATCATCGCCAGCACGAACGCGCCCGTCACGAGCGCGGTGACGAGGCGGTCCATCGCACGGCGGCGGCCCTCGACGAGCATCGAGAACAGCCAGATCGAGGGCACGTAGAGGATCGCGCCGACGAGGAGCGCTGCGCCCCAGTCGTAGCCCTCACCGGCGAGGGCGACCACGCCGAACACCGCGGCCGCAACCAGGATCGCCGCACCGAGCACGAGCCACGGTGCGTACGAGGGGAGCCGGCCCGCGGTGAACGAGTTCGCGATGCCGGCGGCGGGTGGGCGGTCGGTGGTCTCGGGGTTCGTCGTCATGGTCATCAGTTGGCTCCCGAGAATTCCTTGCGACGGCTGACGATCCACCGGGCGAACGCGTTCACGGCGAAGGTCACGATGAAGAGGATGAGGCCCGTGGCGATGAGCACGTTGACGTTCATGCCGTACGCCTCGGGGAAGCTGAGCGCGATGTTCGCGGCGATGGTGGAGGGGTTCACCGAGGTCAGGACCTCGAACGTGACGGCGCCCGTCGCGGACAGCACCATGGCGACCGCCATGGTCTCGCCGAGGGCGCGGCCGAGGCCGAGCACCGACGCGGAGATGATGCCGGAGCGCCCGAACGGCAGCACCGCCGTGCGGATCATCTCCCACCGGGTCGCCCCGAGGGCGAGCGCGGCCTCCTCGTGCAGCACCGGGGTCTGCAGGAAGACCTCGCGGTTGATGGCCGTCATGATGGGCAGCACCATCACGGCGAGCACGATCGCGGCCGTGAGGATGGTGCGGCCGGTGCCCGAGACGGGGCCGGCGAAGAGCGGGAACCAGCCGAGGTTGTCGACCAGCCAGGAGTACATCGGCAGTACGGCCGGGGCGAGCACGCCGATGCCCCAGAGGCCGAAGACGACCGATGGCACGGCGGCGAGCAGGTCGACGATGTAGCCGAGCACGGAGGCGAGGCGCCGTGGGGCGTAGTGCGAGATGAACAGCGCGATGCCGATCGAGACGGGCAGCGCCATGATGAGCGCGAGGGCTGCCGCCCAGATCGTTCCGAACACGAGCGGACCGACGTACGCCCAGAAGTTCGTGGGAAGGATCGACGCTTCCTCGTTGGTGGCGACGAGGGCGGGCAGGCTCTGGACGATGAGGAAGATCGCGACCGCGGCGAGGGTCACGAGGATCATCGAGCCGGCGAACACGGCCGAGCCTGAGAAGACCCGATCGCCGGGTCGCTGCTTCGCCTTGATGGCGGTCGATGCGGTGCTCATCCGGCGCAATTCCTCGGGTTCTGTGATGCGGTATCTGGAGACGCGGTCGTGCCCGGCCCGGGGGCGTGAGCCTGCGGGTCGGGCACGAACCTACTACTTGATCGAGTCGATCGCAGCCACGACCTTCTCGCGGAGCGCGTCGGTGATCGGCGCGGAGCCGGCGTTCTCGGCCGCGACATCCTGGCCCTCGGCGCTGGCGATGTAGCCGAGGTACGCCTTCACGAGCTCGACGTTCTCGGGCTCGGCGTACTCCTGGCAGGCGATGAGGTAGCTGACGAGCACGATCGGGTAGACGCCGGCCTCGGAGGAGGTGCGGTCGAGCTCGATCGCGAGGTCGCCCTCGGCGCGGCCTTCGACGAACGGCGAGGCGTCGACGATGGCGGCGGCAGCCTCGGGCGAGTACGGCACGAACTCGTCGCCGACCTTCACCGCGACGGTGCCCAGGTCACCGGCGCGCGAGGCGTCGGCGTAGCCGATGGTGCCGGTGCCGTTGGTGACGGCGTCGACGACACCGGACGTGCCCTGAGCGGCCTCGCCGCCCTCGAACGGCCACACGCCGTCGGCCTCGTACGTCCACACCTCGGGAGCGGCCGCACCGAGGTACTCGGTGAAGTTCTCCGTGGTGCCCGAGTCGTCGGAGCGGTGCACCGGCGTGATCGCCAGGTCGGGCAGCTCGACGCCGTCGTTCGTGGCGGCGATGGCCGGGTCGTTCCAGTTGGTGATCGTGCCGGCGAAGATGCCCGCGATGGTGGCCGGGTCGAGGTCGAGCGTGTCGACGCCCTCGAGGTTGAAGATCACGGCGATCGGCGAGACGTAGAGCGGGAGCTCGACGATGCTCGAGT
Organism: Agromyces sp. NSFZ; assembly: GCF_056156205.1. Classification (NCBI taxonomy): domain Bacteria; kingdom Bacillati; phylum Actinomycetota; class Actinomycetes; order Micrococcales; family Microbacteriaceae; genus Agromyces; species Agromyces sp. NSFZ. The sequence continues at coordinate 3,161,778 of NZ_CM149585.1, read as the reverse complement.
CGGGCGCGCACTTGGCGAAGCCGCCGGCGGCGAGCTCCTCGTCCTTGAACGCGCGGTCGGAGCCGGCGAAGTCGCTCGCGCCCTCGAGGAAGGTCTCACGGCCGGCGCCGGAGCCCGACGGGTCGTAGTCGATGGTGACGTCGGGGTTCGCGGTCTGGAAGCCGGCGATCCACGCCTGCTGTGCGGCGTCCTGCGAGGACGCGCCGGCGCCGACGAGGTTGCCCGAGAGCGTCGAGGCCGACTCCGACGGCGCGGCGCCGCCTTCGTTCGAGGCACAGGAGCTGAGCGCGAGCGCCGCGGTGACGGCGATGACGGCGGGCACGCCGAAACGCTTGAGGTTCACGTGAATTCCCTTCCGGGGTTCGAATTGCAGGGGGTGGGCCGGTGCCGACCCGCCTGCGACGCTAAGTCGCCCGCCTTACGAGCTTCCGCCACGACGGTAAACGGAAGGTGAACGACCGCGGACCAATGCGGATGCCGCCCCAACCCGCGGTGTGCTCGCGCCGGAGAATGGGCCCCATCCCGCCCTGAACCGCGTGATCTCCCCGAATCTCCTGCACGAGCTGAAGCTGAAGCCGCGGGTCAGGCGCGCGGGGCGTGCGTCTCGATCGCGATGATGCCCGAACCGGAGTTCGTGGCGGAGAGGTGCACGACGCTGAACGCCCCGGCTTCGAGCTCGGCGGCATCCGTCACGTACGACCCGAGCGGCGTCGCGGTGGCGAGCGCGATCTCGCGCACCATCTCGGGCAGCACCGGTCCGTGACCGCACATGACCGCGCTCCGACCGGAGGCCACGCGCTTGCCGACGACGCGTCGCACGTCGGCCGTGCCGGCCTCCCATGCGTCCTGGCTGATGCCGTCCTCGCGCCTGATCGGAATGCCCGTGGCGGCGGACAGCGGCGTCACGGTGGTCACGCAGCGCACGGCCGGACTCGACACGATGCGCCTCGGCGCCCACGCCGTGAGGGTGTCCACGAGGGCCGCCGCCTGGGCGACGCCGCGTTCGGCGAGGGGCCGCGAGGCATCCGGACCCTTCCATCCGCCGCGCCCGACCGCCTTGCCGTGCCGCAGGAGGGTCAGCGCGAAGGTGCTCGTGACCCCCTGCTCGACGAGCTTCGCGAAGTTCTCGAGGATCTCCACGTCGGGCGGGTAGCTGAGGTAGCCGCGGGCGCGCTTGATCGTGACCCATTCGAGCGCCGCGACCTCGGCGTTCGGCCTGAACGTGGAGCGTTGCACGGCGCGTTCGCTCACCTCGGCCGCCCAGTAGTGCACGATCTTCTCGCGTCCGCTGGGGAGCGGATACCGCGAGATCCCGAGCGGCACGCCGAGCGCGACCTCGAGCCCGGTCTCCTCGGCGATCTCGCGCACGGCGGTGCGGGGGAGCGACTCGCCGGGCTCGACCTTGCCCTTCGGAATGGTGACGTCGCCGTACACGGTGCGGTGGATGACGAGCACGTGCACCTTGCCGTCGATGACTCGCCAGCACACGGCACCGGCTGCGTAGATCGCCGTGGTCACCGCCGCTTCCCCGAACGGGTGCGCTGGCCGATCTGCTGCATGAGCTGGTTCTGGATGTCGACGAGCGGCCGGCCCTCGGCATCGGTGGAGGAGCGGGTCCACTCGCCGTCGCCGTCGAGCCGCCACGAACTCGTCGACTCGTCCATGGCCAGGTCGAAGAGGCGGTCGATCTCGACCAGGTGATCGGGGTCGGTGAGCCGCACGAGGGCCTCGACGCGGCGGTCGAGGTTGCGGTGCATCATGTCGGCGGACCCGATGTAGACCTGCGGCTCACCGCCGTTGAGGAACGAGAAGACCCGCGAGTGCTCGAGGTATCGCCCGAGGATCGAGCGGACCCGGATGTTCTCGCTGAGTCCGGGGATGCCGGGCCGCAGACTGCAGATACCACGCACCCACACGTCGACCGGCACGCCGGCATTGGAGGCTCGGTAGAGCGCGTCGATGACCGCCTCGTCGACGATCGAGTTCACCTTGATGCGGATGCCGCTGGGCCGGCCGGCTTCGGCGTTGCGCGTCTCGGCGGCGATGAGCTTGAGCAGGCCCTTGCGCAGGTGCAGCGGCGCGACGAGGAGTCGCTTGAACTTCTTCTCGATCGCGTAGCCCGAGAGCTCGTTGAAGAGACGGGTGAGGTCCTTCCCGACCTGGTCGTCGGCCGTGAGGAGGCCGAGGTCCTCGTAGATGCGGCTCGTCTTCGGGTTGTAGTTGCCCGTGCCGATGTGGCTGTAGTGCCGCAGCACGCCCTTCTCCTGACGGATGACGAGCGCCAGCTTGCAGTGGGTCTTCAGCCCGACGAGGCCGTAGACCACGTGCACTCCGGCCTTCTCGAGCTTGCGCGCCCAGGTGATGTTCGCGGCCTCGTCGAAGCGGGCCTTGATCTCCACGAGTGCGAGCACCTGCTTGCCCGACTCCGCGGCGTCGATGAGGGCCTCGACGATGGGGGAGTCGCCCGACGTGCGGTACAGCGTCTGCTTGATGGCGAGCACGTCGGGGTCGGCCGCGGCCTGCTCGAGGAACGCCTGCACGCTCGTGGCGAACGACTCGTAAGGATGGTGCAGCAGCACGTCCTTGCGGGCGACCGCCGCGAAGACGTCGGACCGCAGGTTGGACTCGGAGGGCTGCAGCTGGACGCTCGTCGTCGGCACGTGCGTCGGGTAGTGCAGCTCGGGCCGGTCGAGGCGTGCGAGGTCGAAGAGACCGCCGAGGTCGAGCGGGGCCGGCAGGCGCACGATGCTCTGCTCGGGCAGGTCGAGCTCACGCGACAGCAGGCCGAGCGTCACGTCGTCCATGTCGGCGGTGATCTCGAGCCGGATGGGCGGACCGAACCGGCGTCGCAGGAGCTCCTTCTCGAGCGCCTGGATGAGGCTCTCGGTCTCGTCCTCCTCGATCTCGACGTCCTCGTTGCGGGTGACCCGGAACACATGGTGCTCGAGGATCTCCATGCCGGGGAAGAGGTCGCCGAGGTGGTTGGCGATGAGCTCCTCGAGCGCGACGTAGCGGGCGTCCTCGATCGATTCGGCGGGGTCGACCCGCACGAAGCGCGGGAGCATCTGCGGCACCTTGACGCGCGCGAACTCCTGCCGGCCGCTGCGGCTGTTCCGCACGCGCACCGACAGGTTGAGCGACAGGCCCGAGATGTAGGGGAACGGATGCGCCGGGTCCACCGCGAGCGGCATCAGCACGGGGAAGATCTGGCTGGAGAAGTACTCGCGGAGGTGCGCGACCTCGGTCTCGCCGAGCTCGTGCCAGGCGACGATGCGGATGCCGGCGTCGGCGAGCGCCGGCTTCACGAGGTCCTGGTACGCGGCCGCATGTCGCTGCTGCAGCTCCCCGGCCCTGCGCGCGATGTCGCTGAGCACGTCGACGGGCGAACGGCCGACGTTCGTCGGAACCGCGAGGCCGGTGGCTATGCGGCGCTTGAGGCCGGCGACCCGGACCATGAAGAACTCGTCGAGGTTCGAGGCGAAGATCGCGAGGAAGTTCGCACGCTCGAGCACGGGCACGCGCGGGTCCTCGGCGAGCTCGAGCACCCGCTGGTTGAACGCCAGCCAACTGAGCTCGCGGTCGAGGTAGCGTTCGGCGAGGAGCTCCGGCGCACCCTCGATGTCGAAGGGCTCGAAGTCGTCGTCGAAATCACTCGACGTGCGGTCTTCGTCGAGGACGCTGTCGGTCATCCCCTCATCATGCCATTGGCGTCGGACCGGGCCGATGAACGCCGTTTCAACGTGCGGTGACGGCAGCGCCCTCGTCGTCGTCCTCGTGCACGTTGAAGCGGTACCCCACGTTCCGCACCGTGCCGATGAGGTTGTCGAGGTCGCCGAGCTTCGCGCGCAGCCGCCGCACGTGCACGTCGACCGTGCGGGTGCCGCCGAAGTAGTCGTAGCCCCACACCTCGCTCAGCAGCTGCTCGCGCGTGAAGACGCGCGACGGGTGCGCCGCGAGGAACCGGAGCAGCTCGAACTCCTTGTAGGTGAGGTCGAGCGTGCGCCCATGCACCTTCGCAGAGTAGCTCGCCTCGTCGATGACGACGCCAGAGGTCTGGATGCGCTCGGTCGGCTGCGCGGACTGCGCACGGCCGATGGCGAGGCGGATGCGGGCGTCGACCTCTGCCGGCCCGGCGTGCTCGAGCACGACGTCGTCGACGCCCCAGTCGGGCGTGACCGCGGTGAGGCCACCCTCGGTGACGATGAGGATGAGCGGCACCGAGATGCCGGTGGTGCGGAGGATCTGCGACAGCGCCTTCGCCGCGACGAGGTTGGTGCGGGCGTCGAGGAGCACGAGGTCGGATTCGGGCGCCCTCACCAGCTGCTCAGGCGAAGCGGGGATGACCCGCGTCCGGTGAGACAGGAGTGACAGAGCCGGGAGGACGTCTTCGTTGGCCGCCGGCGACAGGATCAGCAGCTGCGCCACGGCAGTACTCCCTCCGCAGTCACTGGCCTCCAGTAGTAAGGTGCGGTCAATACTACGTGACGCCGGACATCGGCAGTTGCGACGGGAAACAGGGAGTCAGACGATGCAGGCGGGTTCCGAGACGCGAGGCGGATGGCCGGGCATCCTGCTCATCTGGGCGATCGCGCTCGCCGGCGCCGTCACGGTGCTCGCGCTCGCGTACTCGGGCGCCGAGAACTGGTTCGGAGACACGTCGCGACTCGGCGTCTTCGGCGCGCTCGGCATCGTCTTCGCGACCTCCGTGGTCGCCTCGCTCGCGGTGCAGCTCGCCACCCGTCGGCCGAGCGGCTTCGTGACGCGCGCGAGCACGAGCATCGCCGGGGCGGCGCTCGTGGTCGGGTTGGCGGCGCTCGCCGTGGTGCCGGTCGCCTCCGCCTGACGGGTAGAATCGGAGCATGTCGCAGCTGCTCGCCCTCGAACTCCTCTTCATCGGCCTGCTCGGACTCGCGAGCCTCGCGATCGCGTGGGTGAGCGGCGTCGTCGTCTACAAGCTGTTCAGGGGGCAGCGCTAGTCGCATGATCGAACTGCCCGTCGATCTCCCGGCCGAGCTCGTTCCGCTCTCCTGGCTCATCGGGGTCTGGGAGGGGTCGGGCGTGATCGACTACAAGGTGGGCGGTGAGTCGATCACCCATGAGTTCGGCCAGCGCGTGAGCTTCAGCCACGACGGGTTGCCGCACCTGAACTACACGTCCTACACCTGGCTGTACCCCGAGCAGCCCGGAGGCGACCCGAAGCCGCTCGCCACCGAGACCGGGTACTGGCGGCTCGAGCGCCCGCTCGGCGAGGGCGACGCCGGACCGGCGCTCCTGCCGGCCGTGGGGGAGTCCCGGTTCCGCGACGCCGAGTCGGTCGAGACGCTGCGCAACGCCGACGGCGGGTTCGACCTCGAGGTTTCGCTCGTGCACCCGGGCGGCGTGGCCGAGCTCTACCTCGGCCAGGTGAAGGGACCCCGCATCGACCTCGGCACCGATGCCGTCATGCGCACCGCCGGCGCGAAGGACTACGCCGCCGCGACCCGGCTGTACGGGCTCGTCGACGGACACCTGCTCTGGGCGTGGGACATCGCGGCCCTCGGCCAGGACCTGCGCACGCACGCATCCGCCCGACTCGCGAAGGTGGACTGATGACCGCCAACCCGTTCCTCGCCCTCGACGGCGCCGTCGCGGCCGAAGGGGTCGACCAGGGCGTCGCCGGCCACTACGGCAACCCGAACGTCGAGCAGCGCCGGCTCGAGCGCGGCGAGGCGATCGTCGACTGCTCGAACCGCGGCGTGCTCACCGTCACCGGCCCCGACCGGCTCACCTGGTTGCACTCGATGGCGAGCCAGGCGCTCGATCGGCTCGCCCCGGGCGAATCGGCCGAGGCGCTCTTCCTCGACGCATCCGGTCGCATCGAGCACGTCGTGCACGCCGTCGACGACGGCGAGTCGACCTGGCTCATCGTCGAGGGGGCGGATGCCGCACCGCTCGCGGCCTGGCTCGACCGCATGCGGTTCATGCTGCGGGTCGAGGTGGCCGACCGATCATCCGACGTCGCCGTGCTCGGCGCCATGTCGACCGACGCGCTGGATGCCGCCGCGCCCGCCCTCGCCGCGAACGGCGTCGCCCTCGACTGGACCGACCCCTGGTCGTCGCCCGCCCCGACGGCGCATCGCTACGCCCCCGACGCCGGCCACCCGGCATCCGCGTGGCACTGGATCGAGCGCATCGTGCCTCGCTCGGCGCTCGCCGATGCCTCGGCCGCCGTGCGCGACGGTCGGGTCGCGGCGGCCGGCTCGCTCGCGGCCGAGGCGCTCCGCATCGCGGCGTGGCGTCCGCGGCTCGCCACCGAGGTCGACGAGAAGTCGATCCCGCACGAGCTCGACTGGTTGCGCAGTGCCGTCGACCTCGGCAAGGGCTGTTACAAGGGTCAGGAGACGGTCGCGAAGGTGCTGAACCTCGGACGCCCGCCGCGCCGGCTCGTGCTCCTCCACCTCGACGGCAGCGACACCGTGCTGCCGGTGCCCGGTGACGCGGTCGTCGGCGAGAAGGTGCGGCCAGAGCCCGAGCCGGGCGAGGCCCCCGAACGCAAGGTCGTCGGGCACGTCACGTCGAGTGCGATGCACCACGAGCTCGGACCGGTCGCGCTCGCGGTCGTCAAGCGGCAGGTCCCGCCCGACCTCGAGCTCATCGTCGAGAGCCACGGCATCGACGTGGCCGCGGCGCAGGTCGAGATCGTGCCGGCCAGCGCGGGTGCGGCGGTCGACGTGCCGCGGCTGCCGCGGCTCGGCGTGCGCAAGTAGCGCCGTCGCCGGCGTCTCAGTGCGGCGCGACGGCCGCCCAGTCGAGCGTGAGCTCCCCGAGCCGCCAGCGGCGCACCGTGCCGTGCACCGGCCAGCCCTGGGCTCGCAGCGTCTCGACGCTCCGGATCCAGCGCTGCGACGGGCCGTACACCGACAGGGGTGCGTGCACCCGCCACGCGCGATCGAGCGCGGTGAGCAGCTCGTGCACCGGTTCACCCGGCACGTTCCGGTGGATGAGCGCCTTGGGCAGGCGCTCCGCGACGACCGAGGGGCGCTCGAGGTCGGTGAGGCGGAGGCTGATCGTGAACGTCGCGGGAACGGATGCCGCTGCGGCATCCGGCTCGGATGCCTCGATGCCCACCCAGCTCGCGATGCGACCGAGCTCGTCGCAGGTGCCCTCGACGAGGAGGCCGCCCGGTGCGAGCCGCGACGACATGCGCGCCCACGCCTCCGCGACCTCGGCCTCGTCGTACTGGCGGAGCACGTTGAACGCGCGGATCACGGCGGGGTGCCGGTCGCCGGTCGGCACCTCGAAGCCGCCGAGCCCGAATCGCACCGGGAGTCCGGCCGGGAACGAGGTCTCGCCGCGTGCGAGCCGTTCGAGCTGGCTCCGGGCTCGGAGCACCCGCCCGGAGTCGATCTCGAGGCCGAGCGTCTCGACATCCGGGCGTGCCCTCCCGAGGCGCGAGGCGAGTTCGAACGTGGTGACTCCGCTGGCGCCGTATCCGAGGTCGACGACGAACGGGTCGATGGCACGACGGAACGCCGGGTGCTCCGAGATCCACCGGTCGATGCGCCGGAGCCGATTGGTGTTTGTCGTGCCGCGGGTGATGGATCCGACGGGCACGAGCATCGATCCTCTCAGGACGAAGCTGGAGGTTCGCCCCGGCTAGGCTGGTCGACATGCCACACACTCTCGTGCTGCTGCGCCACGGCCAGAGCGATTGGAACCAGAAGAACCTGTTCACCGGATGGGTGGACGTGCGGCTCAGCGAGCTCGGTCGCACCGAGGCGCGACGTGCGGGCGAGCTCCTCGTCGAGCACGGCGTGCTCCCCGACGTGCTGCACACCTCGGTGCTCACGCGCGCCATCCAGACCGCGGAGATCGCTCTCGAGGTCGCCGACCGCTCGTGGATCGACGTGCGCCGCTCGTGGCGTCTGAACGAACGTCACTACGGCGCGCTGCAGGGCCTCGACAAGGCGGAGACCCTCGAGAAGTACGGCCAGGAGCAGTTCATGCTCTGGCGTCGCTCGTTCGACACGCCCCCGCCGCCCATCGACGACGACAGCCGGTGGTCGCAGGTCGGCGACCCCCGCTACGCGACGCTCTCCGACGACGAGATGCCGCGCACCGAGTGCCTGAAGGACGTCATCGCCCGCATGCTGCCCTACTGGGAGAGCGGCATCATCCCCGACCTGGCCGACGGCAAGACGGTGCTCGTCACCGCGCACGGCAACTCGCTGCGGGCGCTCGTGAAGCACCTCGACGGCATCTCCGACGAGGACATCGCCGAGCTGAACATCCCGACCGGCATCCCCCTGGTCTACGAGCTCGGCGACGACTTCATGCCGACGAAGCCCGGCGAGTACCTCGACCCCGAGGCCGCCGCCGCGGGGGCCGCCGCGGTGGCCGCACAGGGCCGCAAGTAGCCGGAAGCACCGAGGAAGGGCGGGGGATGTCGCATCCCCCGCCCTTCTCGTCGCCGGCGGCGACCGGCGAGCGGGTGCGGCGCACCCGCGCCCGCGCCCGGCCTCAGAGCGCCGATTTCTCGGGATCCCAGTCGCCGGTCGCGAGGTACTGCACCTTCTTCGCGATCGACACCGCGTGGTCGGCGAACCGCTCGTGGTACCGGCTCGCGAGCGTCGCGTCGACCGTGTCGACAGCCTGGCCCTTCCACGTCTCGCCGAGCACCTTGTCGAACACCGAGAGGTGCAGCGCGTCGATCTTGTCGTCGCCGTTGCGGATCTCCTCGGCCAGCACTACGTCTTCGGTGCGGAGGAGCTCCACGAGCTTCCGGGCGATCTCGACGTCGAGCGCGCCCATCTCGGCGAACGTGGGGCGCAGCGACTTCGGCACGACCTTGTCGGGGAAGCGGTAGCGGGCCAGCTGCGAGATGTGGGTCGACATGTCGCCCATGCGCTCGAGGGAGGCGCTGATGCGCAGCGCGCTCACGACGATGCGCAGGTCGCGGGCCACCGGCTGCTGGCGCGCGAGGATGGTGATGGCGAGCTCGTCGAGCGACACGGTGAGCTGGTCGATGCGGTCGTCATCGGCGATCACCTCCTCGGCGAGGCTCACGTCCGAGCTGTTGAAGGCGCGGGTGGCTTTCTCGATGGAGTCGGCGACGAGTTGAGCGGTTTCCACGAGTCGGTCCTGCACCTCGCGCAGCTCCTGCTGGAACACCTCACGCATGAAACGAAATCCTTGTCTGTTCGATCCCGCGCAGGGCGCGCGCGGGCCTACCGGTTCGATCCGGCCTCGCGACATCCTCCCCGTCGGAGGTGAACAGCAGGTGCCGGGACGCTGAACACTCCCTAACCTACCGCCGTCCCGCCGGACGGAGCGCGGATCGGTCACAGCGCGAGTGGTTAGGGTGAAGCCATGGATTCCATGTGGGTGGTGCTCACGGCACTGGCCTTCGGCATCTTCCTCGGGGCCGCCTTCGTGATCGTCCTGCACATGGCCGAGCGCCGCGGATCGAGCGCCGCACGCGTCGTCGCTCCCACCATCCCCGACGGCGTCGACCAGGTGCTCGAGGTGCTGGAATCCGCCGGCGTCGTGTTCGATCCGTCGAACAACGTGCTGAAGGCCTCGCCCGGCGCCCTCGCGATGGGCCTCGTCCGGCACCGTTCGCTCACGCACGGCGAACTGCTCGAGCTCGTGGCATCCGTTCGCCGCACCGGCGAACCGATCACGCGGGACCTCAGCGTCACCCGCGGCCCGTTCGGCGAGTCCACGCTGCGACTGCGCGTGCTCGTGGCACGGCTCGGCACCCGGTTCGTGCTCCTCATCGCCGAGGACCGCACCGAGGCGCACCGGCTCGACGAGGTGCGCCGCGATTTCGTGGCGAACATCAGCCACGAGCTGAAGACCCCCATCGCGTCGGTCAGCCTGCTCGCCGAGGCGCTCGACCAGGCCGCCGACGAGCCCGAACAGGTGCGCCGCTTCGCCGGCCGGCTGTCGATCGAGGCGAACCGCCTGGCGCACATCACGAGCGAGGTCATCGAGCTCTCGCGACTGCAGGCCCGCGACGCGCTCCGGCGCGACGAGCTCGTCGACATCGACGAGGTCGTGGCCGCCGCCGTCGACCAGAACCGCGTCGTCGCCGCGGCCAAGCACGTGGATGTCGCCATGCGCGCGTCGACGAAGGCCAAGGTCTGGGGCGACCGCGCGCTCATGGTCGTGGCCGTGCACAACCTGGTGGCCAACGCCATCGCCTACTCGAACGAGGGCGGGCGCGTCGGCGTCGGCGCGAAGGTCGTCGACGACACCGTCGAGATCGGGGTCACCGACCAGGGCATCGGCATCGAGCCGGAGGAGCTCGATCGCGTCTTCGAGCGCTTCTATCGCGTCGACCAGGCGCGCTCGCGCAACACCGGCGGGTCGGGCCTCGGGCTCAGCATCGTGAAGCACACCGTGCAGAACCTCGGCGGCGACGTGCGCGTGTGGTCGCAGCCGGGCCGCGGCTCGACGTTCATGATCCGGCTTCCCGTCGCGGAGGCTCCCGACACGCCCGTCGCCGACGAGCCGGTCGAGCACACCTCCGACGGTCGCCCGGGCCGAGCGGATGTCGCCGCCGCAGCACTCGCGACGAAGTCCGTCGCATCGAACCGAGGAGAACGTACGTGACCCGCATCCTGCTCGTCGAAGACGAGATCGCCCTCAGCGATCCGTTGAGCTTCCTGCTCGGGCGGGAGGGCTACGAGGTCGAGGTGGCCGCCGACGGCCCCTCGGCGGTCGCGGCCTTCGATCAGCACGGCGCCGACCTGGTGCTCCTCGACCTCATGCTGCCGGGCCTTCCCGGTACGGAGGTGTGCCGCGAGATCCGCAGCCGCTCGAACGTGCCGATCATCATGCTCACCGCGAAGGATTCCGAGATCGACATCGTGGTGGGGCTCGAGCTGGGTGCCGACGACTACGTGACGAAGCCGTACTCGACGAGGGAGCTGCTCGCCCGCATCCGGGCGGTGCTGCGTCGACGCAACGAGGTCGAGGACTTCGACGAGGCGATCCTCGAGGGCGGGCGCGTGCGCATGGACGTCGACCGGCACACGGTCGAGGTCGACGGCGTGGCCGTGCCCATGCCGCTCAAGGAATTCGAACTGCTCGAACTGCTCATGCGCAATCCCGGGCGCGTGCTGACGCGCGGCCAGCTCATCGATCGCGTGTGGGGATCGGACTACTTCGGCGACACCAAGACCCTCGACGTGCACATCAAGCGCATCCGGTCGAAGATCGAGCTGCAGCCATCGGAGCCCGTGCAGCTCGTGACGGTGCGGGGGCTCGGGTACCGCTTCGAGGGGTAGGCCCGCGAGCCTACGGCGCGAGCTCGGAGTACTCGGGCAGGCGTGCGTCGAGCACCGGGACCTGCTTCTCGACGCCCTCGGCGTCGCCCGACTGGAAGTACATGGGCAGCAGGCCGCCGACCTCGGCGTCGATGCCCTCGAGGACGACCGGCTCCTCGTCTTCGGAGCCGAGCACGAGGGTCTCGCCGGCGGGCACGTCGATCTCGAGCTCGTCGCCGCCGACCTGCACGGTGACGCTGGCGCGCTCGTCGCTGCGGTTGACGATGCTCATGACGAGGGTGCCGTCTTCGCCGTCTTCGCTGATGATCAGCGCGTTGCGCACGTCGATGTCGCCGAGGTTCGCCGAGACGCCGTCGCTCGGGTCGTACTTCTCGGTCGTCGCCTGGGGGGTGACCATGGCGCAGCCGGTCGCACCCACGACGAGACCAAGGGCCAGAGCAGCGGATGCCGCGAGACGCGCCTTCACAGAACCTCCAAGTGCGAGCGAGCGCGCGAACGGAGCGTGCTCGCGCGAGGGATCGATCCGAGTGTAGCCTACCGGCGCGCCCGGGCATGGAAGGGTTGGCGAACCTTAGCACGAACCCGAATGTGATATCCTGAAAGTTGCCGAAAGGACATTCATTCATGCTTTTTGAGGTTGGCGAAACCGTCGTTTACCCCCACCACGGAGCCGCAACGATCACCGAGGTGAAGAAACGGATCATCAAGGGTGAAGAGAAGCTCTACCTCAAGCTGAACGTCACGCAGGGTGACCTCGTCATCGAGGTCCCGGCCGAGAACGTCGACCTCGTCGGCGTTCGTGACGTGATCGGCAAGGAGGGCCTCGACAAGGTCTTCGAGGTGCTGCGCGCCCCGTTCACCGAGGAGCCCACGAACTGGTCCCGCCGTTACAAGGCGAACCTCGAGAAGCTCGCCTCCGGCGACGTCATCAAGGTCTCCGAGGTCGTCCGCGACCTGTGGCGCCGCGACCAGGACCGCGGCCTCTCCGCCGGCGAGAAGCGCATGCTCGCCAAGGCACGCCAGATCCTGATCTCCGAGCTCGCGCTCGCCGAGAAGACCGACGAGGAGCAGGCGTCGACGGTGCTCGACGAGGTGCTCGCCTCCTAGTCGCCCGCCACGGCGATACGCTCGACCCATGAGCGCGTCAACGGTCGCCGTCATCGTCGTCGCCGCGGGCAGTGGCACCCGGCTCGGGCATGTCGAGCCGAAGGCGTTCGTCCCCCTCGGCGAGAGCACCATCCTGGGCGTCGCACTCGATGCCGTGCTCGGCATGCGTGAGACGCCGCACGTCGTGGTAGTCGTACCTGAGGATCGGGTCGACGAGACGCGCGCTCGGTATGCGCCGGCCGCGGCATCCGCCGGGTTCGACGTCGTGGCCGGCGGCGCCACGCGCCAGGAATCGGTGGCCAGCGGGCTCGCCGCGCTGCCGCAGGAGATCGCGACCGTCCTCGTGCACGACGCGGCGCGGCCGCTCACGCCATCGATCGTCTTCGACGAGGTCGTGGCGGCCGTTCGATCGCGCCGGCACGGCGTGGTGCCGGCGCTCGACGTGGTCGACACCATCAAGCGGGTCGGCGAGCACGGCCGCGTGCTCGAGACGGTCGACCGTTCGGCGCTCGCCGCCGTGCAGACCCCGCAGGGCTTCCCGCGGCGGGCGCTCGATGCCGCTTACGCCGCCGCGACGGGCGAGTTCACGGATGACGCGGCGCTCGCGGCATCCGCGGGCATGGACGTCGACGTGGTGCCCGGCGACGCGCGCGCCTTCAAGGTGACCCTGCCGACCGACCTGCGGCGCGCGGAGGCGATGATGGCCGAGCGCGAGACCGGACCCGCCGCGGAGTCGGCCCGATCGACCGACCGCCGCGGCACCGCCGCGCCGCGCATCGGCACCGGACTCGACGTGCACGCCCTGGCCGACGACACGCGCACCCCGCTCTGGCTCGCCGGGCTCGAGTGGCCCGGCGAACGGGGTCTCGCCGGACACAGCGACGGCGACGTCGCGAGCCATGCCATCTGCGACGCGCTCCTCGCCGCGGCCGGACTCGGCGACCTCGGCAGCGTGTTCGGCACGGGCGACCCCCGCTTCGAGGGCGCGCACGGCGACGTGTTCCTCGCCGAGACCGTGCGGCTCGTGCGCGAGGCGGGCTACGCCGTGGGCAACGTCACGGTGCAGGTCGTCGGCAACCGGCCGAAGCTCGCGCCGCGCCGGGCCGAGGCGGAGGCGCTCCTCTCGGGCATCGTCGGGGCACCCGTGAGCGTGACGGCGACCACGACCGACGCCCTCGGCTTCACGGGCCGAGGCGAGGGCGTGGCCGCGATCGCGACGGCCCTCGTCGTGCCGGCCTGAGCGCCCCGTCACCCCCGAGGCGCCGCCGGTAGGCTTGCAGGGTGACCGTGCGACTCTACGACTCGAAGGCCCAGGACCTTCGTGACTTCGTGCCCCTCCGTGAGGGGCACGTCGGCATGTACGTGTGCGGGCCCACCGTGCAGTCGAGCCCGCACATCGGCCACCTCCGCAGCGCGCTCGTCTACGACATCATGCGCCGCTGGTTCGCCTACCGCGGCAACGAGGTGACCTTCGTGCGCAATGTCACCGACATCGACGACAAGATCCTCGCGGCATCCGAGGACTTCGACGGCGACGGCAAGGTCGAGGAGTGGTGGGCGCTCGCCTACCGGGTCGAGCTCGAGTTCACCGCGGCCTACGGCCTGCTCGGCATCCTCGCCCCGACCTACGAGCCGCGTGCCACGGCGAGCGTGCAGCAGATGCAGCAGATCATCGGCCGGCTCATCGAGCGCGGCCACGCCTACGCCGCACCGGATGCCTCGGGCGACGTGTACTTCGACACCGCCAGTTGGCCCGCCTACGGCGAACTCACCCGCCAGTCGCGCGACCGCATGGAGGCCGCCGCCGACGCAGACCCGCGCGGCAAGCGCGACCCCCGCGACTTCGCCCTCTGGAAGGGGCGCAAGGAATCGGAGCCGGCATCGGCGAGCTGGTCGTCGCCGTGGGGCGACGGGCGACCGGGATGGCACATCGAGTGCTCGGCCATGGCCACCCGGTACCTCGGCGCGGAGTTCGACATCCACGGCGGCGGACTCGACCTGCGCTTCCCGCATCATGAGAACGAGCTGGCGCAGTCCACCGCCGCGGGCGACGGGTACGCGCGGTACTGGGTGCACAACGGTCTCGTCAACGTCGGCGGCCAGAAGATGTCCAAGTCCCTCGGCAACTCGGTCTACGCGAGCGAGCTCCTCGAGCTGGCGTCGCCGCTCGCCGTACGGTACCTGCTGGGTGCCGCGCACTACCGTTCGACCCTCGACTACTCGCCCAGCTCCCTCGCCGAGGCGGAGGCCGCCGTCGACCGCATCCGCACGTTCCTCACGCGCGTCGAACGTCGACTGGCCGGAACGCGGTACATGGGCGTCGGCAGCCCGCTCATCCCCGACGCGTTCGCCGCGGCGATGGATGACGACCTCGGGGTGCCGCAGGCGCTCGCCGTGTTGCATGACACCGTGCGGGCGGGAAACCAGGCGCTCGACGACGAGGACCTGCACGAGGCGGCCGTGCTGCACGGACAGGTCGTGGCGATGGTCGAGGTGCTCGGCATCGACCCGCGCGACGCGCACTGGGCGTCCGCCGAGGCCGGCCCCGCGGCATCCGCCCTCGAGAGCCTCATCGCCCGCCTCATCGAGGACCGGCAGGCGGCGCGCGACGCGAAGGACTTCGCCGCGGCCGACCGGATCCGCGCCGAGCTCTCGGCCGCAGGCATCACCATCGAAGACAGCCAGACCGGCACGCATTGGAGCTTTGGATCATGAAGGCAGGCAGCGGCAAGTCCCGCGGCGGAGCCGTCCGCAAGGGCGGAAAGGGCGCTGCGGGCAAGCAGGTCGGCACCGGCGGCCACGGGCGCAAGGCGCTCGAGGGCAAGGGCCCGACCCCCAAGGCCGAGGATCGCGCGTGGCATCCCGCCGGCAAGCGAAAGGCCGCGCAGGAGCGCTACTCCGCCGCGGGCGGCAAGGGCAAGGTCGCCGGGCAGGCGCAGCGCGCCGGCGCACCGCGCGGGGCGTCCGGGGCGTCCCGGCGCGCGAAGTCGGGCGACGAGTCCGAGATCGTCACGGGCCGCAACTCGGTGGTCGAGGCACTGCGCGCCCGCATCCCGGCCTCGACCCTCTACGTCGCCGCCCGCGTCGAGATGGACGACCGCGTGAAGGAGGCGATGAAGCTCGCCACCAACCGGGGCATCCCGATCCTCGAGGTCATGCGGCCCGAGCTCGACCGGCTCGCGGGGGAGGGCGGCGGGCACCAGGGCCTCGCCCTGAAGGTGCCGCCCTACGAGTACGCGCACCCTATCGAGGAGCTCGACCGGGTGCTCGCGCGCGATCAGACGCCGCTCTTCGTCGCGCTCGACGGCATCACCGACCCGCGCAACCTCGGAGCGATCCTGCGCTCGACGGCCGCGTTCGGCGGCCAGGCCGTGATCGTGCCGCAGCGCCGCTCGGTGGGCGTCAACTCCGCAGCCTGGAAGACCTCGGCCGGCGCCGCCGCCCGGGTGCCGGTGGCGATGGCGGCGAACCTCACGCAGACGCTGAAGACGCTCAAGGAGCGCGGTGTCTTCGTCCTCGGGCTCGACGGCGACGGCGAGGTGTCGCTTCCCGGGCTGTCGTGGGCCGACCGGCCGCTCGTGGTGGTCGTCGGCAGCGAGGGCAAGGGACTCTCGCGGCTCGTGGCCGAGACGTGCGACGCGATCGTGTCGATCCCCATCAGCGCGTCCACCGAGTCGCTGAACGCGGGCATCGCGGCATCCGTCACCCTGTACGAGATCTCGAAGCTACGAGCGGCGGGCGCGGGCGCGTAGCCGCGGGCACGCAGCCGCGCGCGGCTGGGCCGCGGCCGCTCATGTTTCCGTTCCCGCGTGCGGTGGCCGCCGCAACGAGCACCTCACGCGGGAACGGAAACACCGGAGGCGGTCAAATGGCGGATGCCGCGCTCAGACCTTGAGGCGCCAGTCGTCCTCGTCGTCGGGGTCGACGACGGCGATGGCCGACGTGTCGGGTGCCACGACGTCGATGGCCGTCGTGATGGTGCCGGTCGACGGGCCGATCATGGTCGCCTCGTCACGGCGGTGCCGCAGCACGTTGTTGACGTACGACGAGACGGCCTCGGCCAGGGGGATGTCGTGCCCCGCCTGCTGGGCCATGAACCATCGATGCTCGAGGAGCTGGTGGAACACCTCCGCGGGTTCGAGCTTGCCGCGAAGGTCGAGCGGGATGGCTCGGACCACGGGTTCGAACACACGCATCAGCCACTCGTGGGCGACCATCTCCTCGTCGAGCTCGGACTTGCCGTAGGAGGCCCGGTACGAGTCGAGGTCGTTGAGCAGGCGCCGGGCCTGGTTCTCTCCGGCATCGAGGCCCGTGAGGCGGAGGAGGCGCCGCTGGTGATGGCCGGCGTCGACGACCTTCGGCTGGATGCGAACCGTGGTGCCCGACTCGTCCGTCTTGATGGCGAGTTCCTCGATGTCGAAGCCGAGGTCGTTGAGCCGGTTGACGCGCTCGTTGATGCGCCATCGCTCCGCCGATGAGAAGGACTCCGAGCCGGTGAGCTCCTTCCAGAGGCTGCGGTAGGCCTCCACGATGCCGTTCGAGATGTTGACGGGGTCGAGCTCGTCGGCCACCCGCCCGCCGGCCTCGAGGTCGAGCAGCTCCCCCGCGATGTTCACGCGGGCGATCTCGAGGTCGTTCTCGCGCTGCCCGTTGGAGAGTCCGCCCTCGTAGAGCTTGCCGGTCTCCGCATCGACGAGATACGCGGCGAACGCGCCCGCATCCCGGCGGAAGAGGGTGTTCGAGAGCGACACGTCGCCCCAGAAGAACCCCACGATGTGCAGGCGCACGAGGAGCACCGCCAGCGCGTCGACGAGGCGCGTCGCGGTGTCGGGGCGCAGCGTCTGCGAGAACAGGGCCCGGTACGGCAGCGAGAACCGGAGGTGGCGGGTGACGAGCACGGGCTTCAGCGCGTCGCCCTCGGCATCCGTTCGATTCGTGATGACGGCGACCGGCTCGACGCAGGGGATCTCGAGGCGCTGCAGGGTGCGCAGGATCTCGTACTCGCCCTTCGCCATCTCGGCGGTCGTCTCCTTGATGGCGACGACGTGCCCGGCGAGGTGCGCGAAGCGAACCAGGTGGCGGGAGATGCCCTTCGGCAGCGCGGCGATGGTGTCGTTCGGCCAGGCCTCGAGGGGCAGGTCCCACGGGAGGTCGAGCAGGGCCGGGTCGGCCATGGCCGAGGTGATCGAAAGTGAGCCGCTCACGAGGGTCGAGCCTATCGTGGCGTCCTCTCCACTCCCGTGTCGGGGGCGATGCTGAGTCGACTCGCAGCGCGGGTGGATAGGCTGTTCCGATCCCGAGAGCCGAGGAGTCGTCGTCATGTCCGCCGAACGTCGCATCACGCCCCAGGCGGCGCCGCTGCGCGCGCAGGTCGTCGACGCGCTCCGCGGCGACATCCTGGCCGGCGACCTGCCACCCGGCGATCGGCTTCTCGAGGCGACCCTGTGCGACCGCTACGGCGTCTCGCGCACGGTCGTGCGCGAGGCTCTGCGGCAGCTCGAGACTGAGCGTCTCGTGACGATGCTCGCCAATCGGGGTCCCATCGTCACGATCCTCGAAGAATCCGAGATCGTCGCGCTCTACGAGGTGCGCGCGTCGCTCGAGGGGCTCATGGGGGAGCTCTTCGCCGAGCGCGCGCCCGATCAGGCGGCCGCGCGGCTCATCTCCCACTACGACCGGATGAGCGCCACCTATCTTGCCGGGACGCCCGCATCGCGGCAGCGGGCGAAGGAGACGTTCTACGAGGTCATGCTCGATGGCGCCCGGAACCCGGTCTTGCGCGACCACGTGCACGGCGTCCATCGCCGGATCGGCCTGTTCCGGAATCTCGCGCTGCGCGACGCCGAGCGCGTCGCGATCTCGATGCTGGAGTTCGGTCGCATCGTCGACGCCGCCGCCCGTGATCGCGACCCGGCAGATGCCCGCCGCACGTGCGAGGAGCACGTGCGAAGCGCCGCCTTGGTGGCGCGGCGCGAGTACTGCGGCTGGCTCGCGAGGTTCGAGTCGGCCTGAGTCCGCGTGGGCCCGCCTCGGGGCCGCTGGGCCGTCGTCGGGGGCGCTCCGTCCGCAGAGCGCCCCCGACGCGTGGCTCAGCGAGCCATGAAGCCGCCGTCGATCGGCAGGTTGACGCCCGTCACCCACGTCGACTCGTCGGAGGCGAGGTAGACGCACGCCCAGGCCACGTCGATCGGCTTGCCGAGCCGACGGATCGACTGCGCCCGGGTGTTGACCTTCTCGTACTCCGTGAGCCCCCCGGGGAACTCCGCGGCGATGCCCTCCACCAGCGGGGTGAGCACCGTGCTCGGGTGCACCGAGTTGACCCGGATCCCGTACTCGCCGTACACCGCGGCATCCTGCTTGGTCATCATCGTGACCGCGCCCTTGGCGGCATGGTAGGCCGTGAACTCCTCGTTGCCGGCGAGACCGTAGATCGATGAGAAGTTGATGATCGAACCCGACCGCTGCGAGATCATGTACGGCACGGCGTGCTTGGTGGAGAAGAAGACGCCCTTCACGTCGACCGCGAAGAGGGCGTCCCATTCGGACTCGGTGAGCTCGTGCGTGGGCTTGTCCACGCCGATGATGCCGGCGCAGTTCACGAGCACGTCGATGGTGCCGAACCGAGCGCCGATCTCGCCGTAGACGCGCGCGAACTCGGCCTCGCGGGTGACGTCGAGCCCCCAGAACGCGGCGGTACCGCCTGCAGCCTCGATGGCCGCGACCACCTGCTCGCCGAGCTCGGGGTTGAAGTCGGTGACCGCCACCGTGGCGCCCTCCGCCACGAAGAGCTCGGCGGTCGCCCGGCCCATGCCCGATGCGGCGCCCGTGATGACGGCGACCTTGCCGTTGAGCCGACCCATCAGGCGGTCGCCTTCAGCAGCTCGGTGGCGCGGAACGACCGGTAGCCGTCGGCTTCGGCCTCACGGCAGAACTGCTGGTACACCTGGCCGCCGCCCATGTAGACCTGGAACTCCTTCGGCTTCCCGGGCACGTTCTCGCCGAAGAACCAGGCCTTCGCCTTCTGGCCCTCCGAGTACATCACCGTCGCCTTGCCGGCGCGGTCGACCTCCTGAGCCCACCATTCCTCCGACTCCGGCGTGGCCTCGATGACCTCGATGCCGTTGCGCTCGGCGAAGTCGATGGCACGAGCCATCCACTGCGCACCGAGCTGGATGGGCACCGGCAGGTTCGAGTACGGCGTCTGCGGCCCGAGGGACAGCAACAGGTTCGGGAACCCGTTCATCGAGATGCCCAGGTTGGAGCGGATGCCGCTGCTCCACTTGTCGCGCAGCACGAGGCCGTCACGCCCGACGATGTCGAAGTTGGTGAGCGTGCCGGTCATCGCGTCGAAGCCGGTTGCCGCGATGATGACGTCGAGCTCGTACTCGGTGTCGCCCACCCTGAGGCCGCGCTCGGTGAACTCGGTGATGGGCGTCGACTTCGTGTCGACCAGGTGCACGTTCGGCCGGTTGAACGTGTCGTAGAACCGGAAGCCGGTGGGCACGCGCTTGCCGTTGAACGAGTAGCCCTTGGGGCAGAGGAGCTCGGCCGTCGCGGGATCCTTCACGATCTCGCGGATCTTCGAGCGGATGAACTCCGAGGCGAGCTCGCTCGACTCGTGGTTGGTGGCGAGGTCGTTGAAGCACTCGTTGGCGAAGTGGAAGCCGCCCTCGTTCCACTTGCCCTCGAAGATGCGCCGGCGCTCCTCGGGGTCGACCTCGAGCGCGCTGAACTGCGCGGGCACCATGTCGACGCCGAACGGGTGGTTCGCGGCGCGCTCGAAGATCTCGTCGTAGGTGTCGCGGACGTACTGCATCTGCTCGGGCGTGACGGGGTCGTTGTTCGTCTCGACGATGAAGTTCGGGGTGCGCTGGAAGACGAAGAGCTCACCCGCCTCCGGGGCGATGGCCGGCGTGATCTGGATGCCGGAGGCGCCGAGGCCGATGAGGCCGACACGCTTGCCGGCGAGGTCGACGCCCTCATGCGGCCAGCGCGCGGCGTGCACCATTGTTCCCTGGAACTTCTCGCGGCCGGGGATGGCGGGCCAGATCGGCTGCGAGAGCACGCCCATGCCCGAGAGCAGGTACTTGGCCGAGAGCACTTCGCCGCCGGCGAGGGTCACGTCCCACCGATTGCGGTTCTCGTCGTAGACCGCCTTCTCGACCCACGAGCCGAGACGGATGTCCCTGCGCAGGTCGAGCCGGTCGGCGACGAAGTTGAGGTACTCGAGCACCTCCTCACCGGAGGGGTACCGCTCGGTCCAGGTCCACTCGTCGCGTACCTCCTTCGAGAACGAGAACGAGTAGTAGCTGAACTCGCTGTCGGTGCGCACGCCCGGGTAGCGATTGATCCACCAGGTGCCGCCGATACCGTCGGCGCCATCGACGACGATGGTGTCCAGTCCGATCTCGCGCAGGTGATGGAGGATCGCCAAGCCGGAGAACCCGGCTCCGATGACGATGGCGTCGTATTCCTTCTTGAACATTGGGATTTCCTTTCGTGATGAGTCGCGCCGGGGCGGGCGCGTCAAGCTGCGTTCCGGTCTTCTGCGGCGCGGCCCTCGCGGTACCACGCGCCCATGCTGGCGACCTCCTCGTCGGCGCGCGGGTGGCGTCCGGCGAGGAACGGGAACACGTGCTGCATCCCCTGGCCGACGGAGAACGTGACGTCCACGCCGGCGTCGCGCGCGAGTTGGTGCAGGCGCACGCTGTCGTCGTAGAGCGACTCGATGTCGCCGGCCGTGATGTAGAGCCGCGGGAACCCGGTGAAGTCCTGGTAGAGCGGGTTCGCCATCGGGTTCGTCGGTTCGGTCGCTCCCGCGATGTAGCGGTCGATGTTGCCCTGGAGGCCCTCGCGGGTGATGAGGAAGTCGGTGGCGTCGTTGGTCTCGATGGTGATGCCGTCGTTCTCCATGTTGAGCCACGGGGACATCGTGATGACCTGTCCCGGCAGCGGGAGGCCGTCGCGCATGAGCTGGAACGTCATGCTGATCGCGAGGTTGCCGCCGGCGCTGTCGCCCACGGGAGTGATGTCCTCGGGACGGAATCCGTCGGCGAGCAGGGCGCGGTAGATGCTCACGCCGTCGCCGATCTGCGCCGGGAACTTGGACTCCGGCGCGAGCTGGAAATCCGCGACGAAGCTGTAGCTGCCGCAGGCCTTCGCCAGGTGGCCGGCGAGCTTGCGGTGCGACGCGGAGGAGCCCAGGGCGAAGCCGCCGCCATGCAGCAGGATCTGCATCTGGTTCGGGTCGGCGTCGAGGGGCATGACGAGGATGCCCGGCACGCCGCCGATCTCGGTGTGACGGTACGTCACGCCCTCGGGCTCGGCGGTCGCGCGCTGCCAGTCATCGAAGATGAGCCGCAGCAGCTCGGTCGTGGGTGCGGGGATGAGGCCGAGTTGCTCGATCCAGTGGGCGTAGACCTCCCCGAGGAGGTCGGTCGGCTTCGGTGACGACATGTTCGTGCTCCAATGCGAAGGGTGTGTCGGTCGGCGCCGTGTGCTCAGCGTCGAGACCGTCGAGTTCTGACGTGGAGGGCGACTCCACGAGTTCAGATTGCACGGCGATTCGGGCGCCGTCTCGGGCTGTCTCAAAGTGAGTCACCCTCGTCGCAACGTGACGCACGATCGCGCCGTTCGCGGCTGGAACCATGAAGATCACCGGGGCGTCGGCCTCGGTTCGGACCCGGTCGGCGACCCCGCAGCGGTTCCGACGCATCGAGAGACCCTGGGCCCCGAACGCGGCATCGTCAACGTCGACGACCACTCGTCGACGACGACGACCGGAGCGACATCCGGAACCTGCCGCACCCCGGGGACATCACAGCGCGGCCCGAGCAGAGCGCTCGATCCGCACCCCACCCCAACGGGAGAAACGGACATCCACACATGAACACCAAGGGCAAACTGTCGCTCGCGGCACTGCTCGCCGCCGGCGCGCTCGTGCTCAGCGCATGTTCCACGCCGGCCACCTCGACCGCCGGCGGCGGGGAGGAACAGCTCACCTACGAGGTCGGCACGGCCGGCCTGCAGAGCCAGATCGCGGACATCTCGGAGTTCTGCGGCGACGAGCCGATCAAGGTCGCCTTCGCCGACGGCTTCGGCGGCAACTCGTGGCGCAAGACGACTCGGGCCCTCTTCGAGGCCGAGGCCGCCAAGTGCGACAACATCACCGACATCCTCTACACCGACGCCCAGGCCGACACCCAGAAGGCGATCAGCGACATCAACTCGCTCGTCGCGCAGGGTGTCAACATCATCGTGTCGTTCACCGACGGCGGTGAGGCGCTGCTGCCGACCATCCGCCAGGCCACGCAGGCCGGCGTCAAGTTCGTGCCGATCGTGGCCTGCCCCGGCGGCGAGCCCGGTGTCGACTACGTCGACTGCGTCTCCGAGAACGTGGACACGTACGGCTACGGCCTCGCATCGTGGACCATCGAGCAGATGGGCGGCGAGGGCAACCTGATCATGACCGGCGGCCAGGCGGGCAACCCCTACTCCGCCGCGGTGTACGCGGGCGCCAAGCGCGCGGTCGAGGAGAACCCCGGCGTGACGCTCCTCAACGAGGAGATGGGCGACGTGCCGGTCGACACCGGCTGGGAGCCCGGCAAGACCAAGCAGGTCATGGCCGGCCTCATCACCAAGTACGGCCAGATCGACGGCATCGTCGCCGACTACGGCGGGGGTTCCGTGGGCGGCATCGAGGCCTTCGTCGAGGCGGGCAAGCCCGTTCCGGTGTGGTCGGCGAACGACTCCAACCAGTTCGCATGCCTGTGGTACCAGTACAAGGACTCGCAGCCCTCGTTCCAGGTCGCCACGATGTCGTCGCGCAACTGGGTCGTGCTTCCGGCCCTGCACAAGGGGCTCGCGGCCTTCAACAACCTGCCGAACGACGAGCCGTCGAGCTACGACCTCGAGATCATCGAGGACTCGACCGACCCGAACCAGCAGCCGGTCTGCGAGACCGACCTGCCGAATGATGCCATCAACTCGTCGGGCCTCTCGGTCGACCAGCTGAAGGCGCTGTTCGACTGATCGAGCGGACGCCCACGGTGCCGGGTACGGACTTCCGTGCCCGGCACCGCCCCCCCGAACGCAAGCTTCCCCTCGACGATGCCCGCCGGGCTCGTCACGCCAGACCGGAGAATTCCATGAACCGTCTCAACGGCAAAGTCGCCATCGTCACGGGCGCCGGTCGCGGCATCGGCCGCGCCATCGCCGAGACGTTCGCCCGTGAGGGCGCGACCGTCATCGCCACCAGTCAGTCACCTCACCACGACCTCGGTCCGGACATCCTCTACTTCCAGCACCACGTCGCCGACGAGGGCGACTGGAAGCGCGTCGTGGATGCCGTCCTCGACCGGCACGGCCGCATCGACGTGCTCGTCAACAATGCGGGCATCATCGCCTACGAGGCCGTCGACGAGCTCTCCCTCGCCGACTGGGAGCGGGTCGTGGCGGTGAACCAGACCGGCGTGTTCCTGGGCCTCCGTCAGGTGATCCCCTCGATGCTCGAGCGCGGGGCGGGATCCATCGTGAACGTCTCGTCGATCTGGGGCAACGGCGCCGTCGCCGGCGCGCACGCCTACCACGCCACCAAGGGCGCCGTGCGCAACATGTCCAAGAACGCGGCGATCACCTACGCCACCACGGGCATCCGCGTGAACTCACTCCACCCCGGCTTCATCGCGACGCCGCTGACCGATGCGCAGGACGCCGCGGTCAACGACTACGTCGTGTCGATGACCCCGATGAGCCGCGCAGGGCGCCCTGAGGAGATCGCGGCAGGCGCGCTCTTCCTCGCCAGCGACGAGTCCAGCTTCATGACGGGCGCCGAGCTCGTCATCGACGGCGGCTACCTCGCGCAGTAGACCACTCCGACAAAGGATGCGTCCCATGACGAACACAGAGACCTCTCTCACCGCGAGCCTCCCGCCGGCGTCGTCGCCGGAGCCTGCTCCCGCTCCCTCTCCCGCCGCCGCCGCGAGTGCACTCCGCCTCAGCGGCATCGTGAAGACCTTCCCCGGCGTCATGGCGCTCACCGATGTCGACCTCGACGTCGTGCCCGGCGAGGTGCACGCGCTCGTCGGCGAGAACGGTGCCGGCAAGTCCACCCTGATGGCCGTCGCATCGGGCGCACTCGCGCCCGACACGGGTACAGTCGAGATCGCCGGGAGTGTCCTGTCGACGGCCTCGCCCGACGAGGCGCGGCGACTCGGACTCGGCATCGTCCGGCAGGACCCGGCGCTCCTGCCCGACCTGACGGTGGCGGAGAACATGGCGATCGGCGCGGGCCTGACCCGGCGCGGCGGCCTCCGGCGGGCGCCCGGATGGGCCCAGCAGGCGCTGGACCCCTGGCAGATGGGCATCGACGCCCGCTCGCGGGTCTCGGACCTGTCGGTCGAGCAGCGCTTCGTCGTCGAGATCGCCAAGGCCCTCGTGCTCCAGCCGCGCGTGCTCGTCCTCGACGAGCCGACCGAGCACCTCAACCGCGAGGAGGTCGAGCGCCTCTTCCGCCGGGTCCGCGAGCTCACCGCCGACTCCGCGGCCGTCGTCTACATCTCGCACCGGATCCCCGAGGTGAAGGAGATCGCCGATCGCATCACCGTCCTCCGCGATGGCCGCGTGCGTGGCACCTTCGCGGCCGCCGACGTCAGCGAGGCCGACATCATCGAGCTCGTCGTGGGACGGGCCCTCGAGACGGTGTTCCCACCCAAGGGGTCCGAGGTCGGCTCGGTCGGGACGGAGGAGCGGCTCGTCGTGAGCGGCCTCAGCGGCCGGCACTTCCACGACATCTCCTTCTCGGTGCGCTCGGGCGAGGTCGTCGGCCTCGCGGGCGTGCAGGGCAACGGCCAGGAGGAGCTGATCCGGGCGCTCGCCGGCGTCGAGCCCGCCACCGGCTCGGTGCGCATCAGCAACGAGTGGGTGCGGCTCGGCAGCCCCGTGGCCGCCTCGCGTGCGGGTGCCGTCTACGTGCCGAGCGACCGCCACGGCGAAGGCGTCTTCCTGCCGCTGAGCGTGGGCGAGAATATCGCCATGAAGGTCCTCCGCAAGGTGTCGCGCGCCGGCGTGGTTCGGGATGCGGCGGTCGAACGAGTCGCTCAGGAGCAGATCCGCCGACAGGCGATCAAGACGCCGTCGACGCGGACACCCATCTCCTCGCTCTCAGGCGGCAACCAGCAGAAGGCGGTGCTCGCGCGCACGCTCCTCGCGGAGCCGCGTGTCCTCCTCGCCGAGGAGCCGACGCAGGGCGTCGACGCCGGTGCCCGAGTGGACATCTACCAGATCCTCCGCGGCGCCGCGGACGACGGTGCCGCCGTCGTCCTCCTCTCCTCCGACGGCGTCGAACTCGAAGGCCTGTGCGATCGCGTCCTCATCATGTCGCGCGGGCACATCGTGGCGGAGCTCGACGGCGACGAGGTGACCGAGGCCGGCATCGCGCGCGCCGCGCTCACCGCCACGACCGTGCGGAAACGCGAGACCGTCACGACGAGCAGGTCGGGTCGCCTGCGCAACTGGTTGCGCGGCGACCACTCGCCCGCGGCGGTGCTCGGTCTCGTCATCCTCCTGCTGGGTGCCCTGATCGGGGCATCCAACCCCGCGTACTTCTCGCCGTTCAGTCTCGGCAACGTGCTGTTCGCCGCCTCGATGATGATCCTCATCGGCGCGGCCCAGCAGGTGGTGGTGCTCGGCTCCGGGTTCGACCTGTCGGTTGGACCACTGCTCAGTTTCATGGTCGTGATCGCGTCGTTCTTCGTGATCGACGGGGGCGACCTCATGATCGGCATCGGCCTCATGATCGCGGCCGCGCTGGCCGTGGGCTTCGTGAACGGCTTCCTGGTGACGCGGTTCGCGCTCAATCCGGTCGTCGTCACGCTGGCGATCGCGCTCGCGCTGCAGGGGATCCTCTTCATGCTGCGCGGCACCCCGGGAGGCATCATCTCCAGTACCCTCACCAACGTCGTGCTCGCCAAGATCGGCTTCGTGCCCGTCTCCCTGATCTTCGCGGTCCTGATCGCGCTGCTGCTCGAATGGGCGCTCCGCCGCAGCCGTTGGGGCGTCGAGCTGCGGGCCGTGGGGTCGCGACGCGACGCGGCGGCACGGCTCGGCATCGACCCGAACCGGGTGAGCCTCGTCTCGTACGTCGTGACGGCCCTGCTCGTCATGCCGACCGCCGTCATCCTCATGTCGCAGATCGGCATCGGCGACGGGCGGCCCGGGCTCGCCTTCACCCTGTCCTCCGTCACGGTCGTGGTGCTGGCCGGGACGAGCATCTTCGGCGGCCGCGGCTCGTTCATCGGCATCATCGCCGCGGGAATCCTCGTCGCCCAGGTGCTCGGCGCACCGACCTTCCTCGGCCTCTCGGGCGCCTGGGGCTACTGGCTCCCCGGTGTCATCACCATGGGTGCCGCGATCCTCTACGCGCAGCTGCGCAGAATCGGGAAGAACTGATGAGCACGATCGACGTGAAGACCGACGCGTTGCGGCGACGCCTGTTCTCCGGTGGGTCCGCCGCGATCTGGGTCGCGACGATCGCCCTGTTCGCGGTGAGCCCGTTCGTCGCCCCCGGCAGCCTCAGCGGCGCAGCCGTGCTCGGCATGCTGCCCTTCGCGGCGGTGCTCGCCATCGCCTCGGTGGGCCAGGCGCTCGTGGTGCAGCAGCGCGGCCTCGACCTCTCGGTTCCCGGCATGATGGCCTTCGGCGCGACGCTCGTGTCGGGACTGCCGCAGTGGCACCACTGGCCCGCGTGGCTGGCCGTGCTCGCCGCCATCGTCCTGCCGGCGTTCGCCGGCCTCATCAACGGCATCGTCGTCACGTACTTCGGCGTGATGCCCCTCGTGGTGACGCTCGGCATGAACGCGGTGCTCCTCGGGACGGTGTTCGCCATCTCGAACGGCACACCGGCGGGGTCCCCGAAGGGGCTCGCCGACTTCGCCAAGGGTGAGATCGGCGTGGTGCCGAACGCACTCATCGTGGCCGTCGTGGTCGTCGTCGTCGCCGGCTTCGTCTCGCAACGCACCGTGGTCGGCCGTCGGCTCACCGCGATCGGCGTGAGCGAACGCGCTGCGACGGCGGTCGGCATGCGCGTCGTGCTCTACCAGACGATGTCGTACGCGCTGGCCGGAGCGGCCTACGGGATCGCGGCACTGCTCTACACCGGATACGTCACCACCCCGCCGCTGTTCTTCGGCGACAGCTACCTGCTGCCGACCGTCGCCGCGGTCGTGCTCGGCGGTGCCGCCCTCACCGGCGGCCGCTCCGCGCTCGTCGCGACCGGTGTGGCCGCGCTGTTCCTGACCCAGCTCGGCCAGCTGCTGCGGGCGGTCGGATGGCCCGAGCCGCTCCAGCTCGTGGCGCAGGCGGCGGTGCTGCTCGCGGTCGTGCTGCTGCGGGAGCTCGTGCCGGTCCTCGCCCGCAGCCTCGCAGCACGCCGGACGCAGGCCGCCCTGACCTAGACCCGGCGACACCGGTGGCATTCCCGCAGTGCCACCGGCGACCCGCCAACCCGAACTCGATCCAAGGAGTACCAAATGCCCGAGTCCACGACTCTCGACCCGACCGCGAGGGTCGGCGCCGTGCCGGTGACCACCCTGCGCGGACACCTCGTCCCGACGGGACTGCACATCGCCGGGGAGTGGCGCACCACCGAGCGCGTGATCCCGGTCACGAACCCGGCCGACGGCACGATCATCGCCGAGGTCGCCGACGGAGGCCCGGCGGAGGCCGCCGCGGCGCTCGACGCAGCCGTCGCGGCGGCCGACTCCTGGCGGCACTGGGCGCCGCGCGCGCGGGCCGACCTGTTCCACCGAGCGCACGACCTGCTGCTCGAGCGGGCGGACGCGTTCACCGACGTCATGACGCTGGAGAGCGGGAAGCCCCGCGCCGAGGCCGCCGCGGAGTTCGCCCTCTCGTCGGGCTTCTTCCTGTGGTTCACGGAGCAGATCGCCCACCTGCACGGCACCTACCAGGAGGGTTCGCCCGGCGGCTACCGGGTCATCGAGACGCACCAGCCCGTCGGTCCGAGCTTCCTCGTCACCCCGTGGAACTTCCCGATGCTGATGTCGGCCAGGAAGGCGGGGGCGGCGCTCGCCGCCGGATGCACCGTGGTCATGAAGTCGGCCAAGGAGACCCCGCTCACGGCCGCGCTGTTCGTGAAGACCCTCGAGGATGCCGGGTTCCCGCCAGGCGTCGTGAACCTCGTGCACACGAGCGAATCGCCGGCCGTCTCAGCGGGGCTCATGGCCGACCGGCGACTGCGCAAGGTGAGCTTCACGGGTTCCACCGGCGTCGGCAGCCAGCTGCTCCGCCAGGCCGCCGATCACATCATCAACCCCTCGCTGGAGCTCGGCGGCGACGGACCGTTCATCGTGCTGGACGACGCCGACCTCGACCTCGCCGTCGAGCACGCGATCCTCTGCAAGTTCCGGAACGCGGGCCAGGCGTGCGTGGCCGCCAACCGGATCATCCTGCACCGTGCGATCGCCGACGAGTTCACCGAGAAGTTCGTCGCGCGCACGAAGGAACTGCGGGTCGGCGATGGCTTCGATCCGGGTGTGGCCGTCGGCCCGATCATCTCCGAGCGCCAACGCTCCCGGGTCGTGAGCCTTCTCGAGGACTTCCGCAGCGTGGGCGCCGAGGTGCTGACCGGCGGATCGCCGATGGCAGGGCCCGGGTTCTTCTTCGAGCCGACGGTGCTGCGATTCCACGAGAACGCACACGAGTTCTGCAACGACGAGATGTTCGCTCCCGTGGCGGCGCTCTACACGGTGGACTCGGTGGAGGAGGCCCTCGCGTTCGCCAACGAGACCCACTACGGACTGTCGGGGTACCTGTTCACGCGTGATCTCTCGCGAGCGGTCACCCTCGCCGAGCGTCTCGACTTCGGCATGGTGGGCGTCAATCGCGGCATCATGGCCGACCCGGCCGCGCCGTTCGGCGGCGTCAAGGCGTCGGGCATCGGACGCGAGGGCGGGCACGACGGGATCCACGAGTTCCTCGAGCCCAAGTACATCGCGCTCACCATCGACGAGACGGCGGGGCTGCGCTGATGAACGTCACCAGCATCGACGACCTCATCGCCTCGGCCCCGCTGGGGCGGCCCGCCGGCATCGACAACGACCTCGGGCTGGGCCTGCTGCGCCAGCCCAGGGCCGTGTTCTTCGGCCCAGGGCAGCGGCGGCAGCTGCCGTACATCGTGGCGCCCCTCGGTCGATCGGTACTCATCTGCACCGACGAGCGCATGGGCACCACCGCCGAATTCGCCGAGATCCGCGATGGCCTCGAGGCCGCGGGGGTCACCGTGACGGTGTACGACCGGGTCGCTCCCGATCTGCCGAGGGCCAACGTGCTCGAGCTCCAGGAGCGCTTCGGACAGGCAGGGGTCGAGGTCGTCATCGGCCTCGGCGGTGGCAGCTGCATGGACATGGCCAAGGTCGCGGCGCTCGTGCTCGCGCGTGGCGGGGACATCCGGGACTACTACGGGGAGAACCTGGTGCCCGGTCCCGTGCTTCCGGTGGTGACCGTGCCGACGACGGGCGGCACCGGCGCCGAGGTGAGCTGCATCGCCGTGGTCTTCGACGAGGAACGCGAGGTCAAGGTGGGCGTGGCGAGCGCGCATCTCGAAGCCCACACGGCCGTCGTCGATCCCGAGCTGACGCTGACCTGCCCGCCGGGGCTGACGGCCGCGACGGGCGCCGACGCCCTATCGCACCTGATCGAGACCTTCACGGACCGGGCCAAGAACCCGACGCCCGAGGAGATGGACGCGCACCTGTACGTAGGCAAGAACCTGCTCACCGACATGTACTGCCGGGCCGGACTCGGCCTGCTCAACGGCTCGCTCGAGCGAGTCGTGGCCGATCCGTCCGACCTGCAGGCTCGCGCCGACACCATGCTCGGCGCGTTCTGCGGGGGGATGGCGCTCAACACGGCCGGCACCGCGAGCGCGCATGCGATCCAGTCGCCCATCGGGGCGTTGACCCACACGGCGCACGGCATGGGCGTCGGCGCGCTCCTGCCGTACATCATGCGCTTCAACCTGCCCGCCCGCGTGGCGGAGTTCGCCGAGATGGCGCGGATCTTCGGCGTGGCCGACGGTGAAGCCGACGAGCTCGCGAACGCGAAGGCCGCCATCCTGCGCGTGGAGGAGCTGCTCGCGGCGCTCGGCGTGCCGCTGAACCTGCGCGACCTCGGTCTCGAGCGGGACCACATCGAACGGGTCGCCGAGCAGTCGCTCCTGTCGACCCGGCTCATCGCGAACAACCCGCGCGAGATCACGAAGGAGGCCGCCGTCGAGATCCTCGAGCGCGGGTACGCCGACGACCGGAGCTGGTGGGGCCTGTGAATTCCCACGCCGCGTCCCGACCGGTCAGCATCGTCGGTGCCGGTTCGATCGGCGTCGCCTTCGCGATCCGGTTCGCCACGGCGGGCTTCGCCGTGCGGGTGTGGGATGCCATGCCGGAAGCGTTCCTCAGGGCGCGCCGCGAGCTCGAGGAACGCCTGGCGATGCTCGCCGATGAGGGACTCCTCGACGAGCCGCGGAGCGAGGTGCTCGCGCGCGTCTCGTTCCATGAGATCCTCTTCGAGGCGCTGCAAGGAGCATGCCTCGTACAGGAGTGCGCCCCCGAGCGACTCGAGGTGAAGCAGGAGCTGTTCCGCCTGCTCGGTTCGTTCAGCGAGCCCGATGCCGTGCTCGCGAGCTCGAGCTCGGCAATCGTCGCCAGCGCCTTCGCGACGGTGACGCCGGCGCGCGATCGGGTGCTCGTGGCGCATCCGGGCAACCCGCCGTACCTGATTCCGGTGATCGAGCTCGTGCCGTCGCCGTCCACGTCGAACGAGACCCTCGAACGTGCGGGGGAGATCTATCGTGCTGCAGGCCTCCGCCCCGTGCATGTGCGCCGCGAGGTCGAGGGCTTCATCTTCAATCGCCTCCAGGGCGCGGTGTTGCGCGAGGCGTACTGCCTCGTACGCGACGGCGTGGCATCCGTCGACGACATCGACGAGGTGATGCGCAGCGGCTTGGGCCGCCGATGGGCGTTCATCGGGCCGTTCGAGACGGTGGACCTCAACACGCGCGGCGGGATCGGCACCCACGCCGAGACCATGGGACCCGCCTACGAGCGCATGGGGGAGGAGCGAGGGCAGCATGATCCGTGGACGCCGGAGCTCGTCGGCGAGGTCGTGCGGCAGCGCCGGTCGCTGCTTCCGTTCGCGCTGTGGGGTGACCGGGTCGCCTGGCGCGACCGGAAGCTGATGCGCCTCTCCGCGCTCATCGACCGCGGCCCCGCCCGCGAGGCCGGTCGCGACGCCGCCCGCGACACGGCCGGGAGCGCGGCGTGACGCGGAATTGCTTGGTGAGGACGTTTCACCTAATCTCGTAGGACCGTATTACGCGATTGCCGAATCCCCTCGAGTCGCGTTGACAACGATGTCGGAACGGATGGCCCCCAGCATGACCCACCTCACCGAGCACCTGCACGCGGAACTCACCGACCGCCATCGCACGCGAGTTCGGCGGCGCGCGGCTGGGTGGCTGCGATGACGCAGGACTTCGACCACGGACGCACGCAGGCGCTCAAGGAGGAGATCCTCCAGCTCGAGCGCGCCTCCGCGTCGTCGACGGCCGACATCGTGCAGTCCTGGCGCCGCTCCCAGGCCGCGCTCGGCGATCCCGGGCGCGTGAGCGAGGTCCCGCACGTGCCCGAGTCGCTCCTCGACGAGCACCTGCTGGACATGTTCGGCGCGCCCATGAACCGGTTCGCCGAGGATCTCGAAGGTACCGGACTCGCGCTCCTGCTCGCCGACTCGCGGGGTCAGATCCTGCAGCGCTGGGTGCAGGATCGGCAATCGCGCAGCCACCTCGACGGCGTCGGCACGGTCCGCGGTGCGGTGCTCGCCGAGAACGTCGTCGGCACCAACGGGGTGGGCACGGTCGTCGCGACGGGCGGGGCCGTGCAGATCCGTGGATCCGAACACTTCGCGGACATCTACCAGGACGCGGTGTGCACGGGCGCGCCCGTGCTGCACCCCATCACCCGCAACCTGCTCGCCGTCGTCACCCTCTCGTGCGACCTCACGCCCCGCACCGACCTCCTCAAGCCCCTCGTGAAGTCGATGACGGCCCAACTCGAGCAGCACGTGCTCTCCGTCGAGCATCCCGATACCCGCCTCATGTTCAACGTATTCCTCGACCGCGCCCGCAAGCGCACGATGCCGGTCGTTGCATTCGGACCGCAGGGCGTCCTCATCCAGAGCGAGCAGGCCAACGAGCTCACCCCGCATGACCTCGCCGTGCTGCGGGACGTGAGCGAGGAGGGCCGTGCGAGCGGTCGGTACGTCGTCGAGCTCTCCTCCGGCCCGACCTCGCTCGACCTCACCGCCGTGGGGCGGGGGAACAACGTGGTCGTGGTCGGCGACGGCCTCGCCCGGCGGTCGCGAGCAACCGCGTCGGCTCCCGCTCCGGCGATCGCCGGTCGTTCGTCGGACTGGCTCGCCCTGGTCAACCAGGTCGAGCACCTGCAGGCACTGCCCGAGCCGGTGGTGCTGGCGGGCGAGGTGGGAGTGGGCAAGACCTCGCTCGCCCTGGGCGCCCCGTTCCGCGCCGGCCATGTGCCGCCGCGGACCGTGCTCATCGACGCGGCGGAACGGCACATCATCGGCTCACGCGAATGGCTCACGAACCTGCGCGATGCGATGGCGATCGACCAGCGCGTCGTGGTGCGCGGCATCGAGACCCTCGACCCTCCCGCGCTCGACGGCATGCGCGCGATCATCGAGTCCCGGCCGGCGGGGGCCACGACGACCATGACGCTGACCACGGAGCAGCGCGACGACGTCGAGGCGATCGAGCTGAAGTTCGGCGCTCGCGTGGTGTGGGTTCCGCCGCTTCGCGAACGTGCGTCGGACCTCGGGGACCTGCTCGCCAGCATCGCGGTCGTCGTGGCGCCGAACACGCGTCTCGACGTGAAGCCCGAGGCCATGCGCCTGCTCGAAGCCTACGGCTGGCCCGGCAACGTCAAGGAACTGCGCCAACTGGTGCTCCAGCTCACCGCGGGACATTCGGGAACGGTCGAGGCGTCCGATCTGCCGGCCGCGATGCAGAGCGCCAAGAACCTGACGCTCATCGAACGCGTGGAGCTCGAGGCGATCCGAAAGGCACTGCAGGACGCCAAGGGCAATCGCGTGAAGGCAGCGGACATCCTCGGCGTCTCACGAGCCACGGTGTACCGCAAGATGAAGGCGTACCGGCTGGGCTGAACCCCGGCCGGCGGAAGGGATGACATTGGCCGACGTGACCGTCTACGGAAAACTGGACTGCACCGACACGCAGCGCTCGCGAGCCCTGCTCGACGCCGTGGGCATCGAGTACCGCTTCTTCGACGTGCTCGCCGATGGCCAGGCGCGTGAGCACGCGACAGCCATGAGCGGCGTCTCGAGTGTGCCCGTCGTGGTGGTGCCGTCGGGCAGAGTGCTGGTCGAGCCGAGCGACGAGGAATTGTCCGAGGCCCTGGCCGAGCGAGCGGCGTAAGGCGGAAGAGCCGCATCGAGCGACGACAGCCCCGGAACGGCGACGCCGGCCGGGCCGAAGCCCGACCGGCGCCATCCGGCTCATGCGAGGCGAGGCCGTCAGCTCACCACGGCCTTGTCCGTCAGGCGCTCACCCGACTCGGCGTCGAAGAGGTGCACGTGGTTGGGCGTGGCCGTGAGGTACACGCGCTCGCCGGCGTTCGGGTGCAGGCGGCCGTCGACGCGGGCGACGATGTCGGTGCGCTTGCCCTCGACGGTCGAGTGGCCGTACAGGTAGCCGTCGGCGCCGAGCTCCTCGACGAGGTCGACGTCGACCGCGAGTCCCTCGCCCTCGTTCGGCGACACCACGATGTCCTCGGGGCGCACGCCGATGGTGGCGATCGTGCTGCCCTCGGCGTCGGCGAGGATCTCACGGTCGATCGGCACGGTCGCGGTGCCGAACTTCACCCCGCCCTCGACGAGGTCGGCGTGGAAGAGGTTCATGGCCGGCGAGCCGATGAAGCCTGCGACGAAGACGTTGTTCGGCTTCTCGTAGAGGTCGCGCGGCGTGCCCACCTGCTGCAGCACGCCGTCCTTCAGCACCGCGATGCGGTCGCCCATGGTGAGGGCCTCGGTCTGGTCGTGCGTGACGTAGACGGTCGTGACGCCGAGGCGACGCTGCAGCGAGGCGATCTGGGTACGGGTCTGCACGCGCAGCTTCGCGTCGAGGTTCGACAGCGGCTCGTCCATGAGGAACACCTGCGGCTGGCGCACGATCGCGCGACCCATGGCGACGCGCTGCCGCTGGCCGCCCGAGAGTGCCTTCGGCTTGCGGCTGAGGTAGGGCTCGAGGTCGAGCAGCTTCGCGGCCTCGAGGACGCGCGCGGCGCGCTCGTCCTTGCCGACGCCCGCGATCTTGAGCGCGAAGCCCATGTTCTCGGCAACGGTCATGTGGGGGTACAGCGCGTAGTTCTGGAAGACCATGGCGATGTCGCGGTCCTTCGGGGGCACGTCGGTGACGTTGCGGTCGCCGATGAAGATGTTGCCCTCGTTGACCTCCTCGAGACCCGCCAGCATGCGGAGCGACGTGGACTTGCCGCAACCGGAGGGGCCGACCAGGACGAGGAACTCGCCGTCGGCGATCTCGAGGTCGAGCTTGTCGACGGCGGGACGGGTGCCACCTGGGTACAGACGGGTGGCCTTGTCGAACGTGACTGATGCCATGATCGTGCTTCTCCTTCACCGGCAGGTACGTGCCGGACGATCCGTAGTGAATGGGAATACGTCGACTTCGGCGGCGACGCCCCCTCAGTATGCCACGCACGTGAGCGACCACACGACGCAATGGACTCACATGCCCGTCGCAGGACGCACACGGCCTCGCCTTGGGTGATTCCCAGACACGCTTCCTACTATCGTGGGTGCGTTCGTGTGCATACGCGCGCGCCCACACAGCGACCGGAGTGACCATCGATGACCTACGGCGGTTCGAACCAGCCACGCCCCTCCCGCAATGAGCGTCGGGAGGCGGCACGCGAGAAGGCCCGCATCCTGCGCGAGGAGCAGAAGAAGCGGGAACGCCGCAAGAAGTACCTGATCCAGGGCGGGGTCATCGTGGCGGTGCTCGCGATCGCGGCGATCGTCGTGACGCTCATCGTGCAGAGCACCCGCCCCGAGGGTCCCGGTCCCCGGAACATGGCGAGCGACGGCATCCTTCTGACGGCGTCGGAGGACGGCGGCATCACGGCGGTCGAGACGGCGGCGCTCGCCGCGAACGAGTCCCCGACGCCGACCGAGCCCGACGACAGCGGCACGGTGGCGAACATCGTGATCTACGTCGACTACCTGTGCCCGTTCTGCGGTCAGTTCGAGGCGACGAATTCCGAGTCGATCCGCACCATGGTCGAGGAGGGCGCGGCGACGCTCGAGGTGCACCCGGTGGCGATCCTCACGAACAAGTCCGCGGGCACGCAGTACTCGCTTCGTGCCGCGAACGCGGCCGCATGCGTCGCCGACACCTCGCCCGACTCGTTCTTCGACTTCAACGCGCTCCTGTTCCAGAACCAACCTGAAGAGGGCACGGCAGGACTCACCAACGACGAGCTCAAAGAGCTCGCCGGTGAAGCCGGAGTGTCCGACCGGGCCGAAGTGGAGAAGTGCATCGACGACGTGCAGTTCAAGGCCTGGGTGCAGGATGCCACGAACCGCGCGCTGACCCAGCCGGTGCCGAACTCCGACCTGCCGTCGATCACCGGCACGCCGACCGTGCTCGTGAACGGTCAGCAGTACGCCGGCTCGCTCGACGACCCGGCTGAGTTCCAGTCGTTCGTCCTGCAGGCCACGAGCGCGACCTTCAACGACTCGTCGACGCCGACCCCGACCCCGACGCCGACGCCGCCCGCGCAGTAGCGGCATCCGATCGATGACGAAGACCCGGCGCCGATCGCCGGGTCTTCGTCGGGTCGGTAGGATGTTCGCGAGGTCGACCCAGAGGTCGACACCTCAGGCCGGCTTGGCGCAATTGGTAGCGCACCGCTCTTGTAAAGCGGTGGTTGCGGGTTCGAGTCCCGCAGCCGGCTCTTGACTGAGCACCGCGAGACGGATGCCGCGGCCGCGGCGAACCCGGTGCACCAGGGCGAGGCGTCCGCTCCGGGTGCCGCGTCGCCGCATCGTCACGCCCACGCGGAGGCGTCCCGGTTGCCGATGTGGCTCGCCATCGTCTTCGCCCTCGGGTGCGGTGCGCTCACCGCCCTGCAATCGCGGATCAACGGCGAGCTCGCCGCCGCCATCGACGATGCGTACACAGCGGCGGTCATCTCGTTCGGCAGCGGACTCGCGATCCTGCTCGTCGCGCTCGCGGTGTGGCGGCCGGGGCGACGCGGGCTGGCCTCCATCTCGGTGGGCCTCCGGGATCGCACGCTGCCCTGGTGGATGCTGCTCGGCGGCCTCGCCGGCGCGTGGTTCGTGCTCACGCAGGGGTTCTCGGTGGGCGTGGTCGGCGTCGCCCTCTTCACCGTGGCGATCGTGGCAGGCCAGACGCTCGGCGGCATCGTGTTCGATCTCGTCGGACTCGGGCCGGGCGGGCGGCGGCCCGTGACGGTGACCCGGGTGGCCGGCGCCGTGCTCGCGCTCGCGGCGATCGTCTGGGCGGTCTGGGCACAGCTCGAGCGCGACGTGCCGGCACTCGTCATGTTCCTGCCCTTCCTCGCGGGGATCGGCGGGGCCTGGCAGCAGGCCGTCAACGGCCGGGTGCGTGGCGTGGCGTCGAGCGCGCTCACGGCGACCGTCGTCAACTTCGCGGTGGGCAGCGCCGCCCTGGTCGTGGCGATGCTCGTGCACGCGCTCTCGGCGGGCTGGCCCGACGCCCTGCCGGGCGACGCGTGGTTGTACACGGGCGGGGCGATCGGATGCATCTTCATCGCCGGTCAGGCCGTGCTCGTGCGCATCGTGGGGGTCCTCGTGCTCGCGCTCTGCGGCGTGGCCGGCCAGCTCGCCGCCGCCCTCTCGCTGGACCTGCTGGTGCCGACCGCCGGGCGCGGCGTCGATGTGGCGACGATCGGCGGCACGGCGCTCGCCCTCGTCGCGGTCGTGATCGCGAGCGTGCGCTGGTCGCGCCACATGCACGCGGCGCCGGAGCCGCGTGGAAGCTCCGGTGGCGCGGGGGTCAGTCGAGCGTCATGAGACGCGACGCCGCGACGTGCTCGGCTCGGCGTTCCCCGCGGCCCCCGACGGGCGTCCCGCCGACGTAGAGCCAGCCCAGCAGTCGCTCATTCGGCGCCAGCCCGTGCATCTCGGCGACGAGCGGATGCCGCGTGTGCGGGCCCGAGCGCCACATCACGCCCCACCCGGCCTCATCGAGGAGCAGGCTGAGCACGTGCGCGACGCCGGCCGCGGAGGCCTCCTGCTCCCATTCGGGGACCTTCGGATGCCCCGGCGTGACCACCGCGACCACCGCGATCAGGAGCGGCGCCCGGAGCGGCTTCGCCGCCAGCTTCGCCGCGGCGTCGCCTTCGGCGCCGGCGGCGCGGGCGAGCGCGTGTCCGAGGCGCTCACGGGCCGGTCCCCGGAGCGCGATCAGGCGCCAGGGGCGGAGCGAGGCGTGGTCGGCCACGCGCGCAGCACCCTCGAGGAGGGCCATGAGCGTCTGGTCGTCGGGCGCGGCATCCGTCACCTTCGGCGACGATCGCCGTGCGAGCGCCGCCTGGAGCGCCGAGCCCACCCGTCAGGACTCCGCGTTGAACCCGAGCGCGAGCGAGTTCATGCAGTACCGGTCGCCCGTCGGGGTGCCGAAGCCGTCGGGGAAGACGTGGCCGAGGTGGGAGCCGCACGCGGCGCATCGCACCTCGGTGCGCACCATGCCGAGCGACGTGTCCTCGATGAGCTCCACGGCCTCGGGTCGCACCGACTCGTAGAAGCTCGGCCACCCGCACCCCGAGTCGAACTTCGTGCCGCTCTTGAACAGCTCGGCGTCGCAGGCGGCGCAGGTGTAGACGCCGGCGCGCTCCTCGTCGAGGAGCTCCCCGGACCACGGGCGCTCGGTCGCCGCCTCGCGGAGCACGGCGTACTGCTCGGGCTCGAGTTCGGCGCGCCATTCCTCGTCGGTCTTGTTCACGCGATACGCCATGAGCGCTCCTTCCCTTCCGTCCGCCGTGGTGTCCCACCATGGTCGCAGGTCTTCACCCTCTGCATGCAACGTGTGACGCCATGCCGCTGTTCCATGACGTCGCACACGCCGCGACGCTCGGCTTGCTCATGGCTTCGAGTCCCTAGGATGTGCTGCAGGCGGAGACCCGCCGCAGACGGGAGGATGCATGAGCGCCGAGCCGATGCCCGCCCGCGACGACGACAGCGCCCTCGACGAGCGTGCGGTGCACATCCTCGAGTTCGAGGCGAAGGCGTGGCAGCATCCGGGTCTGAAGGCCGAGGCCATCCGCGACGAGTTCGGCATCTCCGCCGCCCGGTACTATCGGATCCTCGGCGAACTCATCGATTCCCCTGCAGCCCTCCGCTTCGATCCCATGCTGGTCAAGCGCTTGCAGCGGATGCGCGAGGCGCGTGCGGCGACGCGCGCGCGTCGCTCCCTCTCGATCGGCCGAGCGCTCGACTGAGCGCGGCCCCGACCCCCGACTGGACCTATGGCGCAGAAGTTCCCCCGCGACCGATTCGATTCCATTCCGCACGGCATCGAACGGGTCGGCGCGCACCGGGCACCCGTTCGACGCGGCGCGCGCTGGATCGCGTTCGGGTGGGCGGCACTGGCCACGGTCGTGCTCGTGGCGATCGGCATCGGATCGGTGATCGTGCTGAACGACCGCCTGGACTTCGGCGACACCGGCGCGGCGGCGACCCCGACACCCACCCCGGTCGCGGCGACCCCGACCATCGCGCCCGACATCCCGGTGACGGTGCTCAACGGCACGACGACCTCCGGGCTGGCGGCGCGCGCGGGCGAGACGCTCACGGCCTCCGGCATCCCGGTGGGCACGACCGCCAATGCGAGCACCAGCGACCTCACCGAGACCGTGGTCTACTACGCGACGCCCGAGCTCGAGGGTGCGGCCCGCGGCGTGGCGCAGGCGGTGGCCGAGGCCGACGTGCGGCTCTCCGAGCAGTTCGCGCAGATCGGCACGCCACTCGTTCTCGTGGTGGGTTCCGACTACGCGGCGGCCACCGGCGGTTGATCGTCGCCGAATCGTTGCCATTCTGCGACCATTTCGTGCGTTCTCGCTCTTGTGCCGCAGCAACGCGTCGTTGTTATCTGGGGGTTGGTCGCTCGATCCCGTGCGGAACGCCCGGCGCCGTCCCCGGTGCCCCGTCAGCACGATCCGAGGGGGCCCGGTACAGGCGACAGGCACGTGCTGATCTGCACAACGGCAACATGGGAGCAACGCATGGCGAACGGAACCGTCAAGTGGTTCAACGCTGAAAAGGGTTACGGGTTCATCACGGTCGATGGCGGCCAGGACGTGTTCGTCCACTACTCCGCCATCGACATGGCGGGATACAAGGTGCTCGAAGAGGGCCAGCAGGTCGTCTTCGAGGTCGGCACCGGTTCGAAGGGTCCGCAGGCGGAGGCCGTCCGGCCCGCCTGAGCCCGCGTGCTCGAGCGGGTCTCCGGTACGCCGGCGGCGCGTTCGCCGTTCGGTCCACCATGCGCCGACACCTGAGGCGATCGGATGCCCCGACGGCGCGCCGATGGCGCGCGCGCGAATCGCGTCGTACCATGACGCCATGGGGGGCAGGGCCGGATCGGCTCGTGCGTGGGGGGTGCCGCTTGCGGTCGTGGCATCCGCATTGCTGCTGTCCGCCTGCGCGGAGGCGCCGGTCGATCTCCTGCCGTCGCCGAAGCCGACGCGGCCCGTCGGCGACGGGGCCCCGGCAGCGATGGCGTTCGCGCCGTTGCGCGGCACGCCCGCGGATACGGCGGGACTGCGGCATCCGTCACTCGCCGTGAAGATCGACAACCACCCCGATGCGCGGCCGCAGATCGCCCTGAACCGCAGCGACATCGTGTTCGAGGAACTGGTGGAGGGCGGCCTGACGCGCTACCTCGCGGTCTGGCATTCGGACGTGCCGGAGGCCGTGGGTCCGGTGCGATCCATCCGGCCGATGGATCCGGCCATCGCCTCGCCGCTCGGCGGCGTCATCGCCTATTCGGGCGGTCAGGAGTACTTCGTCGACCTCATGAAGTCGACGTCCCTCGTGAACCTCGTGTTCGACGAGGACGACACGGGGCTTTTCGAGCGGGCCGACGACCGGCCCGGACCGCATGACGTGATCCTCGACGCGATGGAGGCGATCGACCGCAACGCCGCCCTGCCGCCGCCGCCCGTGCAGTTCGCCTACGGAAGCGCCGACCCGCTCGCCTCGCCTGCATCGGCGGCGGTCTCGACGGCGCACGTGGAGCTCACGTTCTCGGAGGGTGGGTCGCGGTCGTGGGACTTCGACCCGGGCACGTCCGGGTGGCTTCGATCGCAGGAGGGCGAACCAGACCTCGAGGCATCGGGCGAGCGTGTGCGCGCGACGAACCTGGTCACCCTGCGCGTCGGTATCGTGTGGCCGTTCGGGGAGGTGCCGCTCACGGTCCTGGTCGGCTCGGGTGAGGCGTGGGTCTCGGTGGCCGGGAGGACGGCGCACGGCACGTGGTCGAAGGACGCCGAGGCATCGCCCCTCGCGCTCACCGCCGACGACGGCAGCGTGCTGCGCCTCGCCCCGGGCAACACGTGGGTGGAGCTCGTGCCGAACGAGGGCGCGGTCGCGTTCGGTCCCTGACGCGGTCGGCGGCGGCGCGGTGCTGGGGCATCCGACCTCGCTTGCACTCGTGCCGGTAGAGTGCCAGAATCGTCTTAGCACTCACTCGTTTTGAGTGCTAAACCAACGAATCTTTGAAGACGTCCGGGAAAGGACGAGAAACACACATGGCAAAGATCATTGCTTTCGACGAGGAGGCCCGCCGCGGCCTCGAGCGTGGCCTCAACCAGCTCGCCGACGCCGTGAAGGTGACCCTCGGCCCGCGCGGTCGCAACGTCGTGCTCGAGAAGAAGTGGGGCGCCCCCACGATCACGAACGACGGCGTCTCGATCGCCAAGGAGATCGAGCTCGACGACCCGTACGAGAAGATCGGCGCGGAG
The DNA here is from genome assembly GCF_056156205.1 of Agromyces sp. NSFZ. NCBI lineage: Bacteria > Bacillati > Actinomycetota > Actinomycetes > Micrococcales > Microbacteriaceae > Agromyces > Agromyces sp. NSFZ. The sequence continues at coordinate 3,120,266 of NZ_CM149585.1, read as the reverse complement.
CTCGTCAAGGAGGTCGCGAAGAAGACCGACGACGTCGCCGGTGACGGCACCACCACGTCGGTCGTGCTCGCCCAGGCGCTCGTGCGCGAGGGCCTCCGCAACGTCGCCGCCGGCGCCGACCCCATCTCGCTGAAGCGCGGCATCGAGAAGGCCGTCTCGGCCGTCTCGGCGGAGCTGCTCTCGGCCGCCAAGGAGATCGAGACCAAGGAGGAGATCGCCGCGACCGCTTCGATCTCCGCTGCCGACGAGCAGATCGGTGCGATCATCGCCGAGGCGATCGACAAGGTCGGCAAGGAGGGCGTCGTCACCGTCGAGGAGTCGAACACCTTCGGCACCGAGCTCGAGCTCACCGAGGGCATGCGCTTCGACAAGGGCTACCTGTCGGCGTACTTCGTCACGGACCCCGAGCGCCAGGAGGCGGTCTTCGAGGACCCGTACATCCTCATCGTCAACTCCAAGGTCTCGAACATCAAGGACCTGCTCCCCATCGTCGACAAGGTGATCCAGACGGGCAAGCAACTCCTGATCATCGCCGAGGACGTCGACGGCGAGGCGCTCGCGACGCTCATCGTCAACAAGATCCGCGGCATCTTCAAGTCGGTCGCCGTCAAGGCTCCCGGCTTCGGCGACCGTCGCAAGGCGCAGCTGCAGGACATCGCGATCCTCACCGGCGGCCAGGTCATCTCCGAGGAGGTCGGCCTCAAGCTCGAGAACGTCACCCTCGACCTGCTCGGCCAGGCTCGCAAGGTCGTCATCACCAAGGACGAGACGACCATCGTCGAGGGCGCGGGCGACCCCGAGGCCATCGCCGGTCGCGTCGCGCAGATCCGTGCCGAGATCGAGAACACCGACTCGGACTACGACCGTGAGAAGCTCCAGGAGCGCCTCGCCAAGCTCGCCGGCGGCGTCGCCGTCATCAAGGCGGGTGCGGCCACCGAGGTCGAGCTCAAGGAGCGCAAGCACCGCATCGAGGACGCCGTTCGCAACGCGAAGGCCGCCGTCGAGGAGGGCATCGTCGCCGGTGGTGGCGTCGCCCTCATCCAGGCCGGTGCGAAGGCGTTCGCGACCCTCGAGCTCTCGGGCGACGAGGCGACCGGCGCCAACATCGTGAAGGTCGCCATCGAGGCGCCGCTCAAGCAGATCGCCCTCAACGCGGGCCTCGAGCCGGGCGTCGTCGCGAACAAGGTGTCCGAGCTCCCCGCGGGCCACGGCCTCAACGCCGCGACCGGCGAGTACGGCGACCTCATCGCCCAGGGCATCATCGACCCGGCGAAGGTCACGCGTTCGGCGCTGCAGAACGCCGCGTCGATCGCCGGCCTCTTCCTCACGACCGAGGCCGTCGTCGCCGACAAGCCCGAGAAGGTCGCGGCTCCGGCCGGCGGCGACATGGGCGGCGGTATGGACTTCTAGTCCCACCTCACCACGCGCGAAGGGCGCCTCCTCCGGGAGGCGCCCTTCGTCGTCGATGCGTGCGCGAGCTCCGCCGCTCCCGACACGCCTCAGCGCCACTTCTGCGCCCGCTGCGCCACCACTGATGGCGCGCGCGACGTGCGACTGGCGCAGCGGGGCAGGCGGGCGGCAGCGCGGTCAGGGCGGCGGCGGATCGCCGGTATGGTTCTCGATGTGCCCCCGAACCGCGCTGCGTTCCAGGCGACCCTGCTCGCGTTGCCTCTCGTGATCATGGTCGCGCTCAGCGGATGTGCAGGCCCGAGCGCCACCCCGTCCGACACCCCGCACCCCGTATCGCCGAGTCCGTCGGAGCCGGCGGCCGACCCGGGTCCTCAACCCCGCATCGACGCCGACTGCGAGCGCCTCGTCGACCTCGGAGCACTGCAGGCGCTCGTGGGAACCCCCGGAGCGACATTGTCGCCGGTGCCGCGGTCGGCGTCGAACCCCGACGAGGCATCCGTGCTGCAACTGGGTGGTCTCGAGTGCGGGTGGACGAACGGGCTTGCCGGATCGTACTGGACCGGTCCGGATCCCGCCGCGCAGACCGTGGCCCTGCGTCTGCTGCCCGAAGGGCTCGAGCAGGCGGCCGAGTACGTTGAGATGTACCGGATGGCGGATCCGACGTATGGCGACCACGTCCAGGGGCCGCGCTGCGGTGCCCCCTCGACCGCAGAGTACCGGGGCTTCTGCGAGCTCTTCGGTGTGATCGGCGAAACGTGGGTCGAATTCACGGTGAGCGGCATCGTCGCGGACCCCGGCACCGACGCAGCACTGCTCGACGGGTTCCGTCGTGTGACGGACCCGATGGTCGAGCAGCTGCAACCGCTGCGTCCCGGTCCGCGATGGATCGCGCCGGCCACGTCGGGCGTCACCGAGTGCGAGAACGTCTTGCCGAGCGAACAGGCCGAGGAGATCACGGGCATGGTCGGGATCCGCGTCGGGCTCGCCTGGGACGGTCCCCGAGTCTCCCAGTACTTCTACGCCACCGATCAGACCGGCGCGAAGCGATGCTCGCTCGCCTTCGGGGATCGCGAGGGCGGCTACGGCTCGGTGCGCGTGCTACCAGGTGGGGCATGGGGCTTCGATCGGTACCGTGACGCGTGGCTCGCCGCGGGCGCAGACGAGCCGATGATCAGCGGCCTGCCCGCAGGGGATGCGACGCTGCGATGCGAGGACGCGGCGGACCACTGCCGGCTCGATCTACGGGTGGCGGGCGATTGGGTGCGCATCGACTTCCCGCCCGTCCCCGAGAACGACGACGGCTTTCCGCCCGATCTCGATTACGACGCCGCCCGATCGGCGATCGTGCCGCTCGCGGAGGCGATCGTCGCGAACGTCTCCGCTGCCGCGCCGCCCACGGCTGCCGCGTCGTAAGCGTCGGCCACGCCGCGGCGGCGGCGGGACGGATCACGCGCTCAGCGCAGGAACAGTCGCGCGTTCGCCTGCTCGGCGTCGGCGTACTGCGTCGCGGCGAGCCCCAGCGCGCGATTGAGGTTGGCGAGGCTCTGCTCCACCTGCAGCTGCGTTGCTCGCCAGTCGCTGACGGCGCCCTGGAACGCGGTCGCGGCCTGGCCGGACCAGGAGGACTGCAGCCCGGTCAGTTGCCCGAGGAGCGAGGCCACCTCCGCTTGGATGCGGCCGATCGTGCCCTGCACGGCCTGGGTGGTGGCGGACACCTGTGCGGCGTCGACGTGGTACGTGGTCATGGAGCTTCCCTTCGCTCGGCTGATGCCTGCCACGGTATGGGCGGGCGCCGAGCCGGCGGCTGTGCCGCAAGGCATGCGGGTGCGGCGTCCGGAGACTGGCCGCTTGGGGAGGGGGAGTGGAGTGACCAGCTGAGCGCGTGCATCGGCCAGAATTCAGGAGCCGCTCCCGCCAGGCGCGTTCAGAATTCAGGAGACTGTCGCGCTCGTCGCGTGGGCAGCAGGCATTTCTACCGCACTGGTGATGTCGTGGGCCGCAGCATCCCTGAATTCCGGCGTGTGCGGATGCCGCTGCCGAGCGCCGGTTCCTGAATTGTGGACATCGGCCTTACCCGCGGCAGCGGGCGACAGCGGTGCGTCAGCCCTGGGTGACCGGCTGCGGGGCCGCCGTCGACCCCGCGAGCGGCAGCGACACCCGGAACGTCGCGCCTCCGCCTGGCGTCTCGACGACGTCGACCGTGCCGTTGTGCGCCGCCACGATCGACGACACGATCGCGAGGCCCAGGCCGGATCCGCCGGTCTCGCGCGTGCGCGAGGTGTCGGCGCGCCAGAACCGCTGGAAGATCTTCTCGCGGATCTGGGGCGCGATGCCCTCGCCGTGGTCGATGACCTCGATCATGGCGCGTTCGGCGGGGTCATCGACCGAGACCCGGATCTCGATGGGGCTGCCGTCGGTGGTGAACCGGATCGCGTTGGCCATCAGGTTCGTGAGGACCTGGCGGATCTTGTTCTCCTCGGCGAGCACCACCGCGCGACGCACCGGCACGATGGCCCCGGAGGCCGCGCCGGGGCGGCGCGCGGCATCGCCCGACGTCGCGCCCGGCGTCGCGCCCGGCGTCGACGTGTCGGCCACGGTCGCGACGCCGGACTCGACGGCGGCGCCGCGCGACCTGGAGCCGCCCGATCGCCGCGACGAGGCACCGGATGCCCCGGCGCCCGCCCGATGGCCCGATCCTCGTCGGCCGCCGCCGGCGCCCTCGCCGCGATGGCGGCGGCCGCGGAGACGAGCCAGCGTCGCGCCGGCGAACGACATCGCCCCGGTCACCGGGCGCTCGGGTTCGAGTTCGACGACGACCTCGGTCGGCGGTTCGCCCGCGGCATCCGGCTCACCGGTCTCCTCGGGGGCGATGACGGTGACGAGGCGACCGGGGTGGGCGGCCATGGCGTCGAGCGCGGCGTCGCGCGCGAGCGGCACCAGGTCGACCTGGGCGAGCTCGAGCGGCTTCGCCTCGTCGAGTCGGGCGAGGGCCAGGAGGTCCTCGACGAGGCCGCCCATGCGGATGGCCTCCTTCTCGATGCGGTCCATGGCCTGGCCGACCTCATCGGGCGTCTGCAGTGCGCCCATGCGGTAGAGCTCGGCGTACCCGCGCACCGACACGAGCGGGGTGCGCAGCTCGTGCGACGCGTCGCCGACGAACCGGCGCATCTGCTCGATCGTGCGGGCGCGGTCGCGGAACGCACGGTCGATGCGGTTGAGCATGGTGTTGAGCGATCGGTTGAGCCGGCCGACCTCGGTGTTCGGGGTGGCGCCGCCGAGGCGCTGGCTGAAGTCGCCGTCGGCGATGGCGGCCGCGGTGCGTTCGACCTCGCGGAGCGGGGCGAACGTCGTGGTCACGAGCATGCGGGTGAGCAGGGCGCCCACGAGCACGACGCCGAGGCCGAAGCCGAGGAAGATCGTGAGGTAGACCGCGAGGAGGCGCTCGGTGTCCTTCGAGGAGATCGCGATGATGATGGGCGCGTAGTTGCCCTGGTTGTCGGCCTGCATGAGCGCGGTCACCGCACGGTAGGTGCGCGCGCCCTTCGAGTCCTTGAGCTGGATGACGGTGAACTCGCCCGGGTTGAGGTCCGTGACCTCGGCCTGCGTCAGCGTCTCGGGGATCTGGGGCGTGTCGTGGTCGCTGTTCGCCCAGTTGTTGCCGACGTATTCGCCCGACGGCCGGTACACCGCCACGAAGACGTCCTCGGAATCGCTGAAGTCGCGCCCGTAGAGGTCTTCCGATCGCGTGTCGCCCGGCTCGAAGTACTTGGCGAGGTCTCCGGTCGCGAGTGCCTCGAGCTTGGAGGCCATCTGCTCCTCGACGTAGGAGCGGAGCATCGCCGCGGTGCCGATGCCCGAGACGAGGAGTCCGAGCGTGAGCATCAGCACCGTCACCCCGGTGATCTTGGTGCGCAGTGAGATGCGGTTCCACCGCTCCGAAATCGTCTGATGCATCGCGGCCCGAGTCTAGGCGGTGAAGCCTGAGTCAGGGCTTCGAGGACTTCAGCATGTACCCGAATCCGCGCTTGGTCTGGATGAGCGGCTCGGTCGAGTGCTGGTCGAGCTTGCGGCGGAGGTACGAGATGTAGCTCTCGACGATGCCCGCGTCGCCGTTGAAGTCGTACTCCCACACGTGGTCGAGGATCTGCGCCTTCGAGAGCACCCGGTTGGGGTTCAGCATGAGGTAGCGCAGGAGCTTGAACTCGGTGGGGGAGAGCTCGACGGGCACGTCGCCGACGAGCACCTCGTGCGTGTCCTGGTCCATCGTGAGTTCGCCGGTGCGGATGACGGCGTCCTCCTCGGCGTGCATCGTGCGCCGGAGGATGGCCTTGATGCGCGCCACGATCTCGTCGAGGCTGAACGGCTTGGTCACGTAGTCGTCGCCGCCCACGGTGAGGCCCGTGATCTTGTCTTCCGTGTCGTCTTTCGCCGTGAGGAACAGGATGGGGGCGGTGTAACCCGCCGAGCGCAGGCGCTTCGTGACGCCGAAGCCGTTCATGTCGGGCAGCATGACGTCGAGGATGATGAGGTCGGGCTCCTCCTCGAGCACGGCCGAGATGGTCTGGGCGCCGTTGCCGACGGCGCGGACGGCGAACCCGGCGAACCGCAGGCTGGTGGTCAGCAGGTCGCGGATGTTGGGTTCGTCGTCGACGATGAGAATGCGTGGTCCGTCGCTCATGCGAACAGTCTCTGCGCGTTGGCTGAAACCTAGCTGGGAACTCCTTGGACAGCCGGGTCGCCGGGCGGAGCCGAGTCGCGCGGTGCGATGCGGACACAGCAGCGTCCGGCGCCGGGGTCGAGCCGAACCCGCTCGGGGTCGTCGCCGACCGCCTCGGCCATGCCGCAGACCAAGGACTGGTTGAGGGCGCACACGATGCCGGGGTTCTCCTGCGCGAGGACGTGGAACGGGCACGTGCCGAGCACCAGGTCGACCCCTTCGGCGATCGGCTCCATGCCGAGGTGATCGAGGGCGTCGGGAAGGCTCGCGGATGCCTCGGCGATGCGGGCTCCCGTGCTCGTCGCCGCCGCGCGGAGTGCCTCCATGACGGGCACGTCGCCATCGTCGGCGACGGCGATGGCGCGGGCCATGATGCGTCCGGCGAGCTCGTAGAGGCGACGCGGAAGCTCCACCGCGAGGTCGGTGTCCGTGCGCCGGTACACCTTCGCGGGTCGGCCCTGTCCTGGACCGGTGCGCTCGCCGAGACGGCGGAACTCGGCATCGAGGAGTCCTTCGGCGGCGAGCCGGTTGAGGTGGAATGCGGCCGTCGACCGGGGAACGTCGAGCGCCGCGGCCACCGCGTCGTGGCCGAGTGGCTCGGCGCTGCGCGCGACGGCGTCGTAGACGCGGCGCCGCAACGGGTCGGCAAGGGCCGAGACGGCGCTCACGCGCCGCTCGAAGGTGGCTTCGTCGTCGGATGCCATGACCCGATCCTACTCTAAAAACAACGATCATTGACAAAAGAACGACACCGGCATAGCGTCGGAATCGACGGAAGGTGTTGGAGATGACCTCGATCGAACTCGCCGAGCAGGGCGTGTCCCGGCCCCACCTGCATGCCGTCGGCGCCGCGGCCGAGGCCGCGGGCGACGAGCTCGTGACAGCCGGCGAGGTCGTGGCATACGCCGAGTCCGCCATGCACGTCGATCGGGCCAGGGCCGCCGCCGCGGTCGCCGAGCTGCTCACGGCGCTCGGTCGCGACATCCGCTCGGCGCACCTCGCCGAGACCCCGCGCCGGGTGGCCGACTCGTTCATCGAGTTGCTGACGCCCCGGCCCTTCGAGGCCACGTCCTTCCCCAACGACGAGGGGTACGACGAGCTCGTCGTGGTGTCCGACATCCCGTTCGACTCCCTCTGCGAGCACCACCTGCTGCCGTTCAGCGGCACCGCCCACATCGGGTACGTTCCCGGTGACCGCATCCTGGGCCTGTCCAAGTTCGCCCGGGTCGTCGAGCGGTTCGCCCGCGACCTGCAGGTGCAGGAGCGACTGACGCACCAGGTGGCCCGATGGATCGACGCCGAGCTCGCTCCGCTCGGCGTCGGAGTGGTGCTCGAGGCCGAGCACCTCTGCATGTCGCTCCGCGGCGTGCAGGTCCGCGGCGCCCGCACGGTGACGAGCTCCTTCACGGGAGTCGTGCGCGACGACGAGCGCACGCGACGCGAGTTCCTCGAGCAATGCGGAGTGCGCGCCCAGTGAGTGGGCCCGACCAGTGAATGAGGTGGATGAGATGCCCGAACAGGAAGCGATCGTCATCGTCGGCGGCGGACTCGCCGGCGCCCGAGCGGCCGAGGGGGCACGCGACGCGGGATACGACGGCCCGCTCGTGATCGTGTCGGCCGAGCACGCCCTGCCCTACACGCGACCGCCGCTCTCGAAGGAGTTCCTCGCGGGTGACGCCGAGCGCGAGAGCATCGACGTGCACCCCGAGGCCTGGTACGCGGACCAGCGCGTCGACCTCGTCCGCGGTCGACGCGCCACGCGACTCGACCCGGCGACGCACACCATCGAGCTCGACGACGGCGCGACCCTGCGATACCGTCGCGCGCTCCTCGCCACCGGCGCATCACCGCGCCGCTTCGGCGGCCCCGGCGGCGACCTCGCCGGGGTGCACCTCTTGCGCACCGTCGAGGACTCGGCGGCGCTTCGCGAGGCGCTCCGGCCGGGCGGCCGCCGGATCGTCGTCATCGGCGCCGGCTGGATCGGCCTCGAGGTGGCCGCCGCGGCGCGCGGGTACGAGAACGACGTGACGGTGCTCGGCCTCGAGACCGTGCCGCTCAACGCGGCGATCGGCGACGACGCCGGCTCGGTCTTCGCCGCCCTCCATCGCGAGCACGGCGTCGACCTCCGCATGTCGACGAGCGTCGCGGGCATCCGCGGCGACGCCGGCACGGCGACGGGCGTCGAGCTCGAGGGCGGAGACGTGGTGCCTGCCGACGTGGTGGTGGTCGGCATCGGCGCGATCCCCGAGACCGGCCTCGCCGAGGGGGCGGGCCTCCAGGTCGACCGCGGGGTGGTGACGGATGCCGCGTTCCGTACGAGTGCCGACGACGTCTACGCCGTCGGCGACGTCGCGAGCGTCTTCCACCCGGTGCTGCAGCGGCCGATCCGCATCGAGCACTGGGCCAACGCCGAGAACGCCGGAAAGGCCGCCGGGCGCTCGCTCGCCGGTGAGCGTGTCGAGTACGACGAGATCCCGTACTTCTACACCGACCAGTACGATCTCGGCATGGAGTACTCCGGGTACGGCGTGCTCGCGGCCGACGTGACCCCGGTGTTCCGCGGCGATCGCGACGCCCGCGAGTTCGTCGCGTTCTGGCTCCGCGACGACCGGGTCGTGGCCGGCATGAACGTCAACGTGTGGGACGTGAACGAGACCGTGCAGGGGCTCATCCGCTCGCGCGTCGTCGTGGATCCCGCGCGCCTCGCCGACCCTGCCGTGCCGCTGGATCAACTCGCCGGAGCCGCCTGATGGGCGTGGCCTCCTGATGGGCGTCGCCTCGGCCACCATGCGCCGGAGCATCGGGCCGCGCGAGTTCGACTTCGCCCGGCAGGTGGCCGTCATGGCCATCGTGAACCGCACGCCCGACTCGTTCTACGATCGCGGGCGCACCGACTCCCTCGATGCCGCCGTCGCCGCCGCGCATCGCGCCATCGAGGAGGGCGCCGACTGGATCGACGTGGGCGGCGCGAAGTTCGCCCCCGGGCCGCCCATCCCGGTGGCCGAGGAGCTCGAGCGCGTCGTGCCGGTCATCGCCGCGCTCGCCGGATCCGGCGCGGTGGTCTCGGTCGACACGTTCCAGCCCGAGGTCGCCCGCGAGGCGATCGCGGCGGGCGCGCACGTCGTGAACGACACGACCGGCCTGCGCGACCCCGCCATGGTCGACGTCGTCGCGGCGACCGGGGCCGCGGTCGTCGTGACGCACAGCCTCGCCGCCCCGCGCACGCCGTTCCCGTCGCCCCGGTATGACGACGTGGTGGCCGAGGTCGTCGAGTTCCTGCAGGAGCGGGTCGCCGTCGCGGAGGCCGGCGGCGTGGCATCCGACCGCCTCATCGTCGACCCCGGCCACGATCTCAACAAGCACACGCTCGACTCGCTCGAGCTCACCCGACGGCTCGACGAGGTGGTCGCGCTCGGCTACCCCACCCTCGTGGCCCTCTCGAACAAGGACTTCGTGGGCGAGAGCCTCGGTCGCCCGCGCGAACAGCGCGTCGAGGGCTCGATCGCCGCGGCGGCGTACAGCGTCATGCGCGGCGCGCGCATCGTGCGCGTGCACAACGTGCGCGAGACGGTCGACGCCGTTCGCATGGTCGAGGCGATCGAGGGGTGGCGCGAGCCGGTCTTCCTGGAGCACAACCGGTGACCGCGGCGATCGGGCGAGACGCCCTGCTCGAGGCGTACGCCATCGACGACCGCGCGACGCCGCGCGTGCGCATGAACTTCGTCATGAGCCTCGACGGCGGCGTGACGCTCGAGGGGCGCAGCGGCCCGCTCGGCGACGCGAGCGATCGGCTCGCCATGGCCGCGCTGCGCACGCTGGCCGACGTCGTCCTCGTCGGCGCCGGCACGGTGCGCGTCGAAGGGTACGGCGGGGTCGAACTCGATGACCCGGATGTCGCCTGGCGCCGTGCACACGGTCTGCGCGACCTGCCTCGGCTCGCGGTGGTCTCCTCGCGGCTCGACCTCGGCCCCGAGCACGCGTTCTTCGCGTGCGCCGTGGAACGGCCCCTCGTCGTGACGCATGCGTCCGCGCCGACCGACCGGCGGGAGGCGCTCGCCGAGGTGGCCGACGTCATCACCTGCGGCACCGACGCGGTCGACGTGCGCGAGATGCTGCGCGCGCTCGCCGGCTCCGGCATGCCGCAGGTGCTCTGCGAGGGCGGCCCCCACCTGTTCGGCGCGCTCCTCGATGAGGACCTCGTCGACGAGCTGTGCCTCAGCCTCAGCCCGACGCTCGTGGGCGGCGACCCGGCCCGCATGGTGCGCGGGGCGGGCGAGGCCGACCGTCGGATGCGTCTGGTGCACGCGATCCCCGCGGGAGATCTGCTGCTCCTCCGCTACGCCAGGCTCGGGTAGGCCAGCACGCGGCCCGCAACGCGGATCGCGACCCGGGAGCCGACGGGCAGGAGGCCGGCCGCGGTCACTCGCGCCCGCAGCCGCAGGTCGTCGGCGACGAGCGTGAGCATCGCGTCGTGTCCGGTGTAGCTGATGTCGGCCACGGTGGCGACGAGCCCGCCGTCGGTGCCGGTGCCCGCCGCGCCGCTCGCGTCCAACGGCGTCAGTGCGAGCTCCTCGGGACGCACGAGCACCTCGACCGGTGCGCCGTCGACGGGTGCGTCGGCCACGGAACCGGAGGCGGGATCGCCCGACACCCAGTCGGCCGGGATCCGCCCCAGCGTGCAGGCGACCTCGTCGCCGTGCCACGTTCCCGGCAGGAAGACCGCGTCGCCGACGAACCCGGCCACCCATGGCGTGGCGGGCCGGCGGTACACCTGCTCGGGCGTGTCGAGCTGCAGGACCTCGCCGCCGCGCATGACCGCGACGAGATCGGCGATCGACAGCGCCTCGGCCTGGTCGTGCGTCACGAGGATGCCGGTGACGCCTTCCTCTCGCAGGAGCTCCCGCACCGACCCGCGGAGCTCCGCGCGCAGGATCGGGTCGAGCGCGCCGAACGGCTCGTCGAGGAGTACCACGTCGGGCGCCGAGGCGAGCGCGCGCGCGAGTGCGACGCGCTGGGCCTGACCGCCCGACAGTTGCGTGGGGAGGCGGTCGCCGAGTGCGCCGAGGCCCACGAGGTCGAGCAGGCGCTGCACGTCGGCGTTGCGTGCGGCGCGGCGGGCGCTTCGCGCGGAGCCCCGCGCGCTCGGCAGGCCGAACGCCACGTTCTCGGCGACGGTGAGGTGGGGGAACAGCGCGGCATCCTGCGGCACCCAGCCGATGCGCCGCTTCTCGGGCGCGAGGTGGATGCCGTGGGTGGTGACCATGCGCTGGCCGATGCGGATCTCGCCCGCCCGCGCACGCACGAGGCCGGCGATGGTTCGCAGCAGGGTGGTCTTGCCGCATCCGCTCGGGCCGACGATGGCGAGCAGGGCGCCGTGCGGCACGTCGACGTTCACGGAGTGGAGCACGTCGGCGGCGTCGTAGCCGACCACGAGGTCGCGCACCTCGAGCCGGCTCACGTCGCGACCTCGTCGAACTCGCCCGTGCGTGCGCGCGAGAGGAGGAACGCGGGCACCGCTGCGACCACGAGCAGCGCGAGGGCGTAGGGCGCCGCGGCGCCGTAGGCGGAGACATCCGTGCGCGACCAGAGCTCGGTGGCGAGCGTGTCGGTGCCGGTCGGGCGGAGGAGGAGCGTCGCGGGCAGTTCCTTCATGGCCGTCACCGTGACGAGCAGCGCCGCCGCGGTGATGCCGGGCCGCGCGAGCCGTGCGGTGACGAACCACCACGTGCGCACCCGGCCGTTGCCGAGCGTGCGCGAGACGTCCTCGAGCGAGGTTGGCACCTGCGCGGTGGCGCTGCGGATGCCGCCGATGGCCTTGGGCATGAACAGCACCCCGTACGCGAAGGCGAGCACGAACGCCGTCTGGTAGAACACCGGCACGACGGCCAGCGAGAAGAACACGAGCGAGAGTCCGACCACGATGCCCGGAAGGCCGAGGGCGAGGTAGCCGGTCGTCTCGACGGCACGCACGATGCGGCCGCGGTACCGGGCCGCGAGGATCCCGATGGGCAGCGCGAGCAGGATCGCCACGATCGCGCCGCCCGCCGACAGCAGCACGGTGTTCATCACCGCGGCTCCGAGCTCGCGGGCGTCGAAGGTGCGCAGCGTCTGCGCCTCGAACAGGCGGACCACGAGCACCGCCACGGGCACCACGACCGCGAGCGCCGGCGGGATGACGAGGAGCGCGAGCGCGGGGATCGTCAAGCGGCCGAGACGCACCTGCCGCTTCCGGGCCGGCCCCGTCACGGCCCCGAACTGCCGCGCGGCCCGACCGCGGGCCGCCTGCTCGCCCACCACGACCGCGACCGCGAGCAGCACCAGGGTCGTCGCGAGGATCGCGGCGTAGTCGCGGTTGAAGCTCGCCCCGTACGCCTGCTGGATCGCCGTGGTCAGCACCTGGAAGCGGAACAGGGCGACCCCGCCGAAGTCGCTCAAGGTGTAGAGGCACACGAGCAGCGCGCCGGCGAGCACCGCGGGTCGGATCTGCGGAAGGGTGCCGAGCCGGAAGGCCGCGATCGGCCCGCGGCCGAGCGTGCGGGCGACGTCGTCGAGACCGGTCGTGCCGGCCCGCAGGGCGGCCGCGACGGGAAGCGTCACGTAGGGCACCGCGACGAGCGTCAGCACGAACCACGAGGCCCAGAAGCCCTGCATCCACGGCAGCGCCGCGAGCCAGCCGTAGGCCGCGAGGTACGACGGCACCGCGAGCGGCAGCGCCGCGAGCATGGTCCACGCGGCGCGGCCGCGAAGCCGGGCACGGGCGAGCACGTAGGCGCTCGGCACGCCGATCGCCACGGTGGCCGCGGTGACGGATGCCGCGAGCAGCACGGTGTTGCCGAGCAGCTCGGGTACGCGCGGGCGGCTGAGCAGCTCGAGCACCTGCTCGAGACCCGCGGAGCCCACGCGCACGAAGAGGTAGACGAGCGGGATCGCTGCCAGCGCGCACGCGGCGACCGCCGCGGCGAGCAGCACGCGCGGCGGTCGGAGCGGGCTCGCGAGGGACATCCGTCTCAGCCTACGGCTCGGAACCGTTACAGGAGTCCGGCGTCGGCCAGCAGCTCCTGCGTCTGCTCGAGGGACTCCAGGTCGGAGAGGTCGAGCTCGGGGTTCACGAGGCTGTCGAGGGCGGGCAGGCCCTCGGGTGCGTCGATGCCGGGCAGCAGCGGGTACTCGAAGGTCTCCTCGACGAAGTAGCGCTGGGCCTTCTCGGACACGAGGTACTCGATGAACGCGAGGGCGTCGGGGTCGCCCTCGGCGCCCTTCAGGATCGCAGCGCCGCTCACGTTGACGATGCCGCCCGGGTCGCCGGGGAGGAACTCCAGCTGCGCGCGCATCTCGTCCTCGCCGAGCTCGGCCGCCCGCTCGAACCAGTAGTAGTGGTTGATCAGCCCGATGTCGGCCTGACCCGCGTTCACCAGGTCGAGGGTCGCCAGGTTGTTGTCGGTGAGGATGGGGTCGTTCGCGGCGATCGCGTCCACCCACTCCGCGGCCGCCTCCTCGCCCTCGAGCACCCGCAGCGCGGTGATGAACGACTGGAAGCTCGCGTTGCCCGGCGCGAAGGCCACCCGGCCCTTCCACTCGGGCGCGGTCAGCGCATCGACCGTGTCGGGCACGGTCTCGCTCGTCAGGTGCTCGCCGTCGTACGCGATGACGCGCGCACGGCCCGTGACGCCGATCCAGCTGCCGTCGTCGGACGTGAAGCCGGCCGGGATGAGGTCGGCGAGCTCGGCGGGCACCGGCGTGGTGAGTCCGGCGTTCGCGATCGAGCCGAGTGCGCCGGCGTCCTGCGAGAAGAACACGTCGGCGGGGGTGCGCTCACCCTCCTCGAGGAGCAGTGCGTTGAGCTCGGGGCTCGTCGCGTAGCGCACGTCGACCTCGATGCCCGTGTCCTCGGTGAACTGCTCGAGGAGCGGCCCGATGAGCGCCTCGTTGCGCCCCGCGTAGATGGTGAGCGCGCCGTCGTCGGTCGACCCCGAATCGGGGCTCGCGGTGCACGCCGAGAGCGTGAGCGCGATGGCGGCGAACGCACCGAGGGCGAGGGCAGGGCGGGATGAGCGCATGGAGGTCGGTCTCCGGAACGTCGGGTGAGCTGCCGCGAACTGCGGCTTAGGTAAGCCTAAGCTGAATGGCGGCAAGCGCAAAGTCGGCGACGTCCGATGACGCGGCGCGATCCGACGGTCAGGCGGCCTCGAGGGCGTGCGCGTCGAGGATCGTGTAGCTGTAGCCCTGCTCGGCGAGGAAGCGCTGTCGGTTCTGCGCGAAGTCCTGGTCGACCGTGTCGCGGGCGACGAGCGTGTAGAAGTTCGCCGAGAGGCCCGACTCCTTCGGCCGCAGCAGGCGGCCGAGTCGTTGCGCCTCCTCCTGTCGCGAGCCGAACGAGCCCGACACCTGGATCGCGACGGTCGCCTCGGGCAGGTCGACCGAGAAGTTGGCGACCTTCGACACCACGAGCACCGGAGTCCTTCCGTCGCGGAACTCCTGGAACAGCCGCTCGCGCTCGTCGACGGGCGTCGACCCGGTGAGCTGCGGCGCGCCGAGCGCCTCTGCCAGCTCGTCGATCTGGTCGAGGTACTGGCCGATCACGAGGATCCGCTCGCCCGCATGCCGGGCGACGAGTTCCTTCACGACGCCGAGCTTCGCGGGTGCCGTCGCGGCGAGCCGGTAGCGCTCGTCGTCGGCGGATGCCGCGTACGCGAGCCGCTCCGACTGCGGCAGGTCGATGCGCACCTCGTAGCAGGCCGCGGGGGAGATGAAGCCCTGCGCCTCGATCTCCTTCCAGGGGGCGTCGAACCGCTTCGGCCCGATGAGCGAGAACACGTCGCCCTCGCGGCCGTCCTCGCGCACGAGCGTCGCGGTGAGGCCGAGCCGCCGTCGGGCCTGCAGCTCGGCCGTCAGCTTGAACACGGGTGCGGGCAGCAGGTGCACCTCGTCGTAGACCACGAGGCCCCAGTCGAGGGCGTCGAGCAGCGCGAGGTGCGCGTACTCGCCCTTCCGCTTGGCGGTGAGGATCTGGTAGGTCGCGATGGTGACGGGCTTGATCTCCTTGACCTGACCCGAGTACTCGCCGATCTCCTCCGCCGTGAGCGAGGTGCGCTTCAGGAGCTCGTCGCGCCACTGGCGCGCCGAGACCGTGTTCGTCACGAGTATGAGCGTGGTGGTCTTCGCGGTCGCCATCGCGCCGGCGCCCACGAGCGTCTTCCCGGCGCCGCACGGCAGCACGACGACGCCCGAGCCCCCGTCGAAGAAGTTGTCGACGGCCTTCTGCTGGTAGTCGCGAAGGTGCCAGCCGTTCTGCCGGAGGTCGATCTCGTGCGGGGTTCCGGGTGTGTAGCCGGCGAGGTCCTCGGCCGGCCAGCCGAGCTTCACGAGCTCCTGCTTCAGCTGCCCGCGCGCCCACGGCGCCACCAGGAAGCTCTCGTCGTCGAGACGCTCGGTGAGGAGGGGCGAGATGCGCTTGGCGTTCGCCACCTCGGTGAGCACCGCGATGTCGGAGGAGTGCAGGCGCAGGTCTCCGTCGTCGGTGCGGTCGACCACGAGCCGGCCGTAGCGGCCGACCGTCTCGCGCATGTCGACGGCCACGGTCTGCGGCACGGGGAACTTCGCGTAGCGCTCGAGCGTGCCGAGCATGTCGGCGGCGTCGTGGCCGGCGGCGCGGGCGTTCCAGAGTCCGAGCCGGGTGATGCGATACGTGTGCACGTGCTCGGGTGCGCGCTCGAGCTCGGCGAACACCGCGAGGTCGTGGCGAGCGTCCTCTGCGAGCGGGTGCGCCACCTCGAGGAGCACGGTCCGGTCGCTCTGCACGATGAGGGGGCCGTCTGACATAGCGTTCGAGTCTACGCCCGGTTCATGGGTGCGAGGCCGAGGCGACGCCCCGGTGCGCGTGGCGGTGGCGGGTCCGTTCGCTTCGACGGGCTCAGCGACCGGTCCCTGAGCTCGTCGAAGGGGCCGCGGTCGCTCACACGTTCGTCGGCGCCTGCGACACCGCCGCGATCGCCGACAGCGGCAGCGTGCGTTCGATGTCGGCCTTGCGGTCGCGCGCACGGAGCCGGCCGTTGGCGACGCTCGCGGGCGCGAGGAGGTAGTCGGCCGTCTGGCCGCCCGGCATGCGCACGGTCACCGTCAGCGTCTCCTTGGCCCGAGCGGCCGCCTCGAGCTGCCTGGCCAGCCACGCCTGTTCGGTGGCGCCGTCGTCGCCGGTCGCGAGCACGCGGTCGAGGAGCGCGGCGATCGGGTCCGTCTTCGGCGGCGGCGGGGGAGCAGCGGCGAGACGGTGCCGACGCAGTCGCACGATCTCGCCGTTCGCGTTCTCGGCGGCGACCGGGTACTTCGCGTCGGACAGGGCCCAGAACACCACGTCGGCCGGGAAGCGCGACAGGAGTCGGTGCGGGCCCGCCTGACGCAGGCCGAGCGAGGCGAGGGACTGGTCGACGGCGAGCGTGCGAACGAGTTGCTCGTCGTCGGAGCGGACCGCGGACCGCGCCGGAGCGTCGCGCTCGTCGGCCGTCGCCACGCGCACGCTGCCGAACCGGGCGGCCGCCTCGCCGACGAGGTACGCCAGCGGCTGCGGGATGCCCGTGAGCGAGAGGCCCTTGAGGAACGCGAGGATGGTGTCGGCCGTCTCGCCGGCGGCGAGTCCGCGGTTCACGGATGCCCCGCTGATGCGATACGTCGAGGCGAGGTCGCGGCCCTCGACGTCGGCGAACCCGCGCAGCCGCGAGTCGAGCTCGGGCTCGAGCGGACCCGGCGAGACCACCGAGAGATCGTGCTGGAGGTAGACCTTGTCGACCTGCGCCGGGAAGTGCGCGGCGAGCATGCGGGCCGCGCGGTCGATGTCGCCCCCGAGCACCAGGCGACCCGACTCCACGGGCTCGCCGGCGACCGCGAGCCCGAGCGCCTCGGCGTCGTCGACCAGCCGGTCGAGCGCCTCGTCGATCCAACGGCCGCCTGCGGGGTAGAACCATCGCACATCGTCGCGGAGGTCGGTCGCCGTCAGGGTCTCGCTACGTCGTGCGACGAGGTCGCGCAGCGGTGCGGGGATGCGGTCGTGCCAGCACTCCGCGAGCCGCCGCCACCGCGCGGCGGCGCTCTGCTGCGTCCACGCCGCCCCGAGGTCGGATTCGAGCCAGAAGGCGCCGTCGCGCACCACGAGGCCGGCCTCGTCGGCACGGTGGAAGAGCCGGGGGAGCGCGTCGAGCTCGATGCCGGCCGACTCGGCGAGCCGCTTCGAGTCGGGCAGGGCGAGCCCACCCTTCGCGAGCTCGCGCGCGGGCTGGTTGCCGAGCTCTGCGAGAAGCTCCGACGTCGCAGCCACCGTCGCGTAGGCGGTCTCGGCGGCGCGGCGTTCGAGGAGGCTCCGGTCGACATCGTCGACGGCGGCGAGCACGGCGGGCGCCGGTGCCGCGAGCTCCTCGGCGGATGGGAGGTCGCGGCCGGTCAGCACCGCGAGGCGCGCCGTGATCGCCGTCGGCACGTGGACGAGCTCCTGGTCGGGGTCGCCGGGCACGACCAGGAGGGTCGCGGCGAGCTCGGCCAGCAGGCCGGCCGCGGCATCCGACAGTCGCTCGGAGCCTCCCAGCCGGCCGAGCTCGGTGCGCACGGCTCCGATCGTGGTCGACCCGTGATCGTCGGCGATGCCCGAGGCGGCGACGAGCACCGCGAGGTGCCGCCGGTCGAGCCGGCTCAGCGCGTGGTCGATCGAGTCGGGCGCGAGCAGCGCCTCAGCGAGGTCGAAGAGGTCGCGGGCGCCGGTCGTGTCGAACTCGCGCGTCCGCAGTGCCGACGCGAGTTCCTCTCGCGGCAGCCCCCGGAGTCGTGCGGCGAGCTCGAGCATCGGCCCCCGTCAGCTCGATCCGGCCGTGGACTGGCGTCGTCGTCGGACGGCGTTCGCGATCAGCAGCGCGATGAGCAGGAGGAAGGCGAGGGGCAGGCCGAACCACGGCAGCATGATGACGAGGGGCCAGGCGCCCTTGCTGAACCCGTCGTCGGCGGCGGCGCCTGCGAGGGTGCCGAACATGACCGCAAGGAACGCGAGGATCGAGACCCCCACCAGGCCGACGAACATGTACGCCAGGATGCGCTCGGCGCGGTGCTCGGTGATGGGGCCGGTTTCGCTCACCTGTCAAGAATAGGGCAGCGGGCCGACCGAGCGGTTGCGGCCTCCTAGACTGGTGCCTGCACCGCGACGCGATTCCGCGCGCCTTCCGACGCAAGCGAGGTTCCACGATGCCCACCGGCAAGGTCAAGTTCTACGACGAGGAGAAGGGATTCGGCTTCATCAGTTCCGATGACGGCCAGGAGGTCTTCCTCCACGCATCCGCTCTTCCCGCCGGTGCGACCGTGCGCGCGGGCACGCGTCTCGAGTTCGGCGTCGCGCAGGGCAAGCGCGGCGCCCAGGCGCTCTCGGTGCGCGTGCTCGAGGCTCCCGTGAGCCTCGCCAAGATCAACCGCAAGCCCGCCGATGACATGGCCATCATCGTGGAGGACGTCGTCAAGGTGCTCGACGGCATCGGCGCCGACCTGCGCCGCGGTCGCTACCCCGACAAGTCAAAGGCCCGCACGGTGGCCGCCGTGCTGCGCAAGGTGGCTGACGACCTCGATGCCTGAGCCCTCCGAGCAGGTCGACACGACGCCCGAACCCGTCGAGGTGACGGCCGGTACCGGCGAGCCGGCTCCCGAGTCCGGCGAGATCGCGGCGACGGATGCCCCTGCGCCCGCGCCCGTGGCCGATGAGGTGCTGCTCGGCGCCGTCGACCTCGCTCGCCGCGCGCTGCTCGAGGTGACGCGCCCCGAGACCGTGGGTTCCGTCGTCGGTCACCTCGTCGAGGGCGATCACGTGCTCACGCTGCTCTTCGCCTCCGACCTCTCGGGGTATCCCGGGTGGCACTGGAGCGTGACGATCGCCCGCGTCGAGGGAGCCGAGCCCACCGTGCTCGAGACGGAGCTGATGCCCGGCGACCGCGCGCTGCTCGCGCCGGAATGGGTGCCCTGGTCCGAACGGCTCGCCGACTACCGGGCGGCGCAGGAGGCGCTGGCCGCGGCCGCCGCCGACGGCGTCGAGGTCAACGCCGCCGAGGAGGAGGACGAGGGCGACGACTTCGACGACGACCTCGACGAGGACGAGGACGAGGACGAGACCGATCTCGACGACGAGGCCGAGCTCGACGCCGCCTTCGGCCACGACACGGGCGACGACGAGTTCGACGGCATCGACATCGACTCGCTCGACGATTCCGCCGCGGACGACGAGAACGACGACGTCGAGAACGACGACGTCGAGAACGGCGACGTCGAGAACGGCGACGCCGGTACCGCGGAGGACGCCGGCGAACCCGAGGCGGATCAGGCGGCGGAGTCGCGCTCCTGACGCGCGATCCGGCGACGGATCACCTGCACCACGACGAGCCCGGCGACCCCGATACCCACCCCGATCGCGGCGGCCCAGACGAACCACCCCAGCCCGGCGTCGATGAGCTGCGGGCGCATCACGATCGCGACGATGAGCGCGGCCAGCCACGCCACGGTCCCGACGAACATCGCCTTGCGCGCGTCGGCCCGCGCCGGCGCGGGATCGGGGCGCCGCTCGGACTCGCTCAGCCAGAGCCGCATCGGCGTCAGTCCATTCGCTCGAGCACGTAGTCGATGGAGGCGGTGAGCGCGCGCACGTCATCGGGCTCGATGGCCGTGAAGGTGGCCAGGCGCAGCTGGTTGCGCCCGAGCTTGCGGTACGGCTCGGTGTCGACGACGCCGTTCTCGCGAAGGATCGACGCGATGCGCGCGGCATCCGTCGACTCGTCGAAGTCGATCGTCACGACCACCTGCGACCGGTCGGCGGGCTCCGCCACGAACGGGGTCGCGACCTCGGTGCGCGCAGCCCAGTCGTAGAGCACCGACGAGGACTCGCGGGTGCGCGCGTCGGCCCAGCCGAGCCCTCCGGAGCTGTTCATCCAGTCGACCTGGTTCTCCATGAGCAGGAGGGTCGCGAGCGCCGGGGTGTTCAGGGTCTGGTTCAGGCGCGAGTTGTCGACGGCGTTCTTCAGCGAGAGGAACTCCGGGATGTAGCGGTCGCCGGCCGCGAGGCGCTCGACGCGTTCGATCGCGGCCGGGGAGAAGAGCGCGAACCAGATGCCCCCGTCGGAGGCGAAGTTCTTCTGCGGGGCGAAGTAGTAGACGTCGAACTGCGACGGGTCGACCTCGACGCCGCCCGCGGCGCTCGTCGCGTCGATGACCGTGAGTGCGCCGTCGTCGCCCGGGACCCGGGTCACGGGCGCCATCACACCGGTGGAGGTCTCGTTGTGCGGCCATGCGTAGACGTCGATGCCGTCGACGGGCTCGGGGGCGGAACGCGATCCGGGCTCGGCGCGGCGCACGTCGGGCGCCTCGAGCCACGGTGCACCCGCTTCGACGGCGAACTTCTGGCCGAACTCGCCGAAGGAGCAGAGCTGGGCGCGGCGTTCGATGAGGCCGGATGCCGCGGCATCCCAGAACGCGGTCGACCCGCCGTTGCCGAGCACGACCTCATACCCGTCGGGCAATGCGAACAGGTCGGCGAGACCCGCGCGCACCCGGCCGACCAGGTTCTTCACCGGTGCCTGGCGGTGGGAGGTGCCGAGGAGCTTCGGGCCCTCGGCCGCGAGATGGGCGAGCTGCTCGGGCCGGACCTTCGACGGCCCGCAGCCGAATCTTCCGTCGGCGGGCAGGAGGTCGCTGGGGATCACGAGGCTCGGCATGCGTCGAGTCTACCGAGCGAGGGCCGACCGGTAGGCTTGGTGACGGTTGCGACAGGGAGGCTGCAGGTGACCGACCTCATCGACACGACGGAGATGTACCTCCGCACGATCCTCGATCTCGAGGAGGAGAACATCGTGCCGTTGCGTGCTCGCATCTCCGAGCGTCTGGGCCATTCCGGTCCCACGGTCTCGCAGACCGTTGCCCGCATGGAGCGCGACGGGCTCGTCGTCGTCACCGGCGACCGCCACCTCGAACTCACCCCGTCGGGCCGCAGCAAGGCCGTGCACGTCATGCGCAAGCACCGGCTCGCCGAACGACTGCTCGCCGACGTGATCGGGCTCGACTGGGAGTACGTGCATGACGAGGCATGTCGCTGGGAGCATGTGATGAGCGAGCAGGTCGAGCGACGGCTCATCGAGATCCTCGGGCAGCCCCGCGAGTCGCCCTACGGCAACCCCATCCCCGGTCTCGAGGAGCTCGGCCTCCCCGCGGGCGACACGTTCATGACCGGCGTCGTCCGCGTGCTCGACGCGCTCTCCACGTCGAGCGGGCCGGTCACGGGCGTCGTCCGACGGCTCGGCGAACCGGTGCAGTTCGACCCCGAACTGCTCGGCGAGTTGAAGCGCGCGGGCATCATCCCAGGGGCCAAGGCGACCTTCACCATGACGGGCAACAGCGTGCGCGCAGAGGTCGACGGCGTCGCCGGCGGCCTCGAACTCCCTCGCGACGTCGCCGGCCACCTCTTCATCGCGGAGGAGCGCACGCGAACGAGGTAGCGTCGGGCGCGCCGTGATGAAAATGTGACATTCGGGCGAACCTCGCGTATCGTCGGTCGAGTCCGCCGGCAAGAAGCCGGTCGGCGGAACAGGATCGAGATCGCCCCCCGGCGCCCACCGCTCGATTCAGAACCCGTGACGCGCCACGTGCGCATCAGGTGGGACGGCAGCGATGTCGTGGGGCGGAGGTACACGTTTTGGCTCGATTCCCCCGGCGGCGTCAGATCCGCACCATCGCTCGAGGGGCCGCATCGAGGGCGAACACCGCCCCGAAGGCTCCGGCAGTCCGCACCGAAGACCTCGCCAGCACCGTGCGCAGCGCGCCGCTCGCGTCGACCCGCTGCCTTCGGCGTGGCGGCCTCGCGAACGTCGTCGTGATGACGGTTGCGGCCGGCATCGTGGGCACGCTCGCCATCCCGGCCTACGCCTTCGCGCCCGGCACCGGCGGCCTGCAGTTCGGCACCTCCGCCGAGACGGCGCTCACGAAGGCGCAGGCGCAGACGGTCGAGGTCACCGACGACGTCATCGCGGCGCCGATCACCAAGGACTCCTACGCGGCCGTCAGCGGCGACGAGATCCGGGCGGCCGAGGAAGCCGCCGCGGCCGCCGAGGCGGCGCGCCAGGCCGCCGAGGCGCAGATGGCCTCGTATGCCGCGGGCTATTCGGGGCCCTCGGCCTCCGAACTCGCCGCCTCGCCCGTCTACGGCTCGGCGGATCCCGCGAGCGTCTACTCCGTGGCGCAGCAGTACCTCGGGGTGCCCTACGTCTACGGCGGTGCCACTCCCGCCGGCTTCGACTGCTCGGGGCTCGTGAAGTACGTCTACGCGCAGTTCGGCATCGACCTGCCGCACTCGTCGTCGGCCCAGGGCGCGGCGGGCACCCAGATCAGCGAGTCCCAGGCCGTTCCCGGCGATCTCGTGGTGATGTCGGGGCACATCGGGTTCTACGCCGGCAACGGCATGATCCTGCACGCGCCGTACGAGGGAACGGTGGTGCGCGTCCAGCCGATCTGGACGAGCGACTACTGGATCGTCCGCATCTGACATGTGAACATCGCGTGACGCGATGCCCGATTGGCGCGCCGGAGGGTTCCGGTGCGCCGATCGTGCTTTAGCCTTGTACTCTGACGATCCGAGAGCCGGTAAGGGAAGCCGATGGCCGAGACGCGCAGCACCCATTCCACGGGTTTGCGCGCGCACTTCGACCAGCGGCGCAGTAGTCAGCCGAGCATCCTCCGCGCGAACGCGCCGACGGGCACTGTCTTCATGACGGTGCCCGTTCTTCGTTTCCGGGGCGATTCGCGCGCGGTCCTGACGCCGTCCCCTGCACGTGCACGTGAGTTCGAGTCGTCGATCCGTTCACGCGGCTGGAAGCCATCCAGCCCCGATCGAAAGGCACTCCATGCGCACCCTCGTGCTCAACGCGGGATATGAGCCGCTCGCCGTCGTCTCCTTCAAGCGCGCCCTGCTGCTCGTCATGAACCAGAAGGCCACCGTGATCCTCCACGAGGAGGGCAATCCCGTGTGCGCGGCGAGCGGCACGTGGCAGCGGCCGAGCGTCATCCTGCTCACGAGGTACGTGCGAACCCCACGCCTGCACCAGGTGCCGGTGAGTCGTCGCGGCGTGCTCCGCCGCGACGAGCACCGCTGCGCCTACTGCGGCCGCTCGGCGGCGACGATCGACCACGTGCTGCCGCGGTCACGCGGGGGGCGCGACACCTGGGAGAACCTCGTCGCCTGCTGCCTGCGGTGCAACAACACGAAGGGCGACCACACCCCTGCCGAGATGGGCTGGGAGCTGCGCTTCACGCCGCGGATGCCGCAGGGCCGCAACTGGGTGGTGCGCGGGTTCGAGCGTCCGCTCCCGCAGTGGGACGAGTTCCTCTCCACCGCGGCCTGAGCCCGAGGCGAGGTCCGGTCATCACGGCGCGTCGTGCCGACGGTGGTGACAAGGCGCGCGGACGTGCCCTATCGTGGTACGAGTCCGGAGCCACCCCGACCTCCGGATGACATGACGCCAACCCGTTTCCGGCGCTGCAGCGCGGCACTTCGACGGGATCCGGAGGTTCGAGCTGTTGCACGGTGACGAGAACGACGCCCACGAGCAGACCCGCTCTGAGCGGCGAGCGACCGAGACCCGTCGAGGCCGCACCCGCCGACCCGCAGCCGCCGGGCCCACCGTGCGCATCCCGCGTGTCGCCGCCGCCGTGCGCAGCATCCCTGCGGCGTCGCGCGCGACGCGGCGCAACGGCCCCCTCCGCGTGTTCGCCACGGTGCTCGTCGTGCCGGCGATCTTCGGAACGGTCGCGCTGCCGGCGTACGCGCTGATGCCGATCAGCGGCGGCTCCGGGGCATCCGGGGCCTTCAGCCTCTCGGTCGCCGAGGCGCAGGACGTCGACGTCTCCGAGCTCGCGAGCGGAGCGTCCGTCTCGAGCGACACGTACTCGATCACGACCAGGGATGAGCTCGAACGGGCGGCGCGTGACGCCGAAGCGGCCGAGCAGGCCGCGTGGGCCGCCGAGCTCGCCTCTCGCGCCGGCTCCGGCAGCTACGCGATCTACACGGTCAAGGCCGAGGGCGACGACTACCCCTGGTGGGACCAGGTGCCCGACGACTACGGCGGCGGGTTGTCGCCGCTCCGCTACTACTACCGTGAGTGCGTCGACTTCGTCGCCTGGCGGCTGAACCGCGATGCCGGCGTGACCGGCGCCCCGTGGAAGTGGACGTGGAGCAACCTCGCGTCGGGCAGCGCCTACGCGTGGGCCGACGCCTGGGCCTCGAAGGGGTGGCCGACCTCGAGCACCCCCGTGGTCGGGGCGGTCGCGTGGTTCCCGTACAACCACGTCGCCTACGTGCAGTCGATCAACGCCGACGGCAGCGTGAACCTCGAGGAGTACAACTGGAACTCCGACCACTCGTATCACCGTCGTACCATTCCCGCGGGTGACGCGCTCTATCTCTACCCGCCCGGCTGATCGCCGGCGCAGCCCCGTTGTCGACACCATGGCGAATCCGCTGGGCTTTCTTGGACGACACCGCCAGTGAACCCGACGTGGGCGTACCGGTAACGTGAGACCTCATTCCACGAACAGGCAGGTGACCGCGATGACGCAGCCCTTGGACGAGGCGCGACTCGAAGAGATCGGGTTCGCCGACGAGCCCGCTCCGACGACCTCGGCGATCGTCATCCTCGGCTACAACTGAGCCGAGGCCCGGGGCACCCGCGCGAGGCACGCCGGCGCCGGAGTGCTGGCGGTCTCAACCACCTCGCGAGGCACGCCGTCCTCGAGCGCGACGACCGCGATCGAGTCGGACGCCTGGTCGGCGACCAGTGCGAAGCGCTCGTCGTGCGTGACGTGCAGATCGCGCGGATGCCGCCCGCCGGTCGTCACCGACGCGACATGCTCGAGCGCACGCGAGTCGGGTTCGTACCGGAGCGCGACGAGCGCATCCGCGTCACGGTCGCCGATGAGCACGGTGCCCGAGCGCGTGAGCCGGATCGCCGAGACGCCCATGCGGCGCGGTTCGACGGTCGCGTCGACCGGCACCCACGCGAGTTCCCGCCCGGCGACGAGGTCGATGACGCTCGCCGTGCGATCGAGCTCGTTGGCGACGATCGCGATGTCGCCCGTGATCACGAGGTGACGTGGGCCGGCGCCGGCGTGCACGGTGATGTCGTCGACGTCCTCGTGCACGAGCGCGGCCGGCAGGTCGTGGAGCCCGAGCACGCGGATCCGATCCGAGCCGAGGTCGGGCACGAGCAGCCGGTCGCGCGAGGCGTCGACGAAGGCCTGATGCGGATGCGGCGACGCCTGACGCTCGTGGTTCGGTCCCGATCCGGCGAACGAGATCGAGAAGACGGCGTCGCTCGGGGCATCCGGAGCCACTGGGTGCGCCGTGAGCCGGCCGCCCGAGTAGTTCGCGGCGAAGAGCCAGGAGCCGGCCTCGTCGAATGCGACGAAGCACGGGTCGCCGGAACGCGTCTCGCCCGACGAGCCCAGCGGGGTGAGCGCGTCGCCGTCGAGCGTCCAGGTCGAGACGTGTCCGTCGGGGAGCTCATGCGCGATGCCGAGCACGCGCGTCGCCGCCGAGATCGCGAGGTACATGGGGTTCGGCCCGACGTCGACGGGCTCGCCGAGGATGACCGAGCCGTCGGCTGCGACGTCGAGGGGCCGGATGCCCGGTGCCGGCGATCCGAGAGCGCCCAGCGTCGACGCGCCCACCCAGAATCTCGTGGTCTCCATGGTGGCCATGCTTCCTCACCTCCGGGCGGACACGCGACGCCGAACTCGTGCGCCGGTCGTGCCGTTCATCACGCTATCGCGAGCCGAGAGCGTCATGCGATCAGCCTCTGCAGCGGGTCGGGGAGCGCTGTCGAATCCGCCCGTGCGCGATGTCCGAGGTGCTCAGTAGCGTCAGCTTGTGGGACGCGACCTTCTTGCTGCGCTCTGCGATGAGGGCCTCAGCCAACGGGCGATCGCGGAGCGCTTGGGGGTCTCCCACCCCACGGTGCGCTACTGGCTCAAGCGCCATGGATTGCGAACCAACGGTCGGCCGGCGGCCCGTCTCTGGGATCCGAGCGAATTCACCACGGCGTGCGTCGAGTCCACCTCCGTCGCAGAGGTGCTCGATCGTACGGGAGCTTCGAAGTACTGCGGGAACTACCGTCGGGCGGCCCTCATGGCCAGGGAACTCGGCGTGGTGCTTCCGGTGGCGAGAACGGGGGAATGGCTCGCACGGATCTCGAAACCGATCCTCACCGACGAGCAGGTGCACGCTCGCTTCGCCCGTTCGGCGACCCCGCGCGACAATACGTCCTCGAAACGGTGGATGACGACGCGTCTCGGCGTGCAGCAGGTCTGCGTCATCTGCGGGCTCGGCCCGGAGTGGAACGGGAAGCCGTTGACGCTCGAGCTCGACCACATCGACGGCGACCGTCTCAACAATGAGCTGTCGAATCTCCGACTGCTCTGCCCAATTGCCATGCCCAGACGGAGACGAGCAATCGTAGGAAGTAGACTCTGACGGCGCCCTCGTAACTCAGGGGATAGAGTGCCGACCTCCTAAGTCGGAAGCGCAGGTTCGAATCCTGCCGGGGGCACCGCAGCGGCGCAGGCGCCGCGGGCAGGAGAGCGCGATGAGCACGTCACCCGCACCCGCCGGCCGCCCGTCCAGGACGATGGGGGTGCTGAGCGCGGTCTTCGGCGCCGTCGCGCTCGCGGCGTTCGGCTGGCTCTGGGCGCTCTCGGCAACGCCCCTGGATCCGCCGAACTGGGTGCGCATCCTCGGCATCGTGCTGCTTCCCATCGGGATCATCGGCGCCGTGTTCACCGGTATCGCGGGACTCCGCGGCGAGGGTCGCGGCTGGGCGATCGCAGGCCTCGTGCTCGTCGTCGTCACGGTCGTGGCGTTCATCGTGCTGATCACCGCCTTCGGCTGACTCCAGCGGCTCATCGACCGGCGAGCATTCGCGAGGCGACGACCGCGCCGGTGGAGAGGGCCGCGAGCCCGGCCGCGGCGAACGCGGCCGCCGCGAGCCCTGCGCTCGCTTCGAGCGCACCGCCGAGCGTCGCCCCGATCGCGATGCCCGCGTTGAAGAAGACGACCATGAGGGCGCTCGCCATCGCGCGTAGGGCGGGCGACGCGACGCCGAGAAGGCGTGACTGCAGCATCGCCGGCAGGCCGCCGATCGCGAGGCCCCAGACCGCCACGCCCGCCACGACGGCCGCGGCGCTGTGCGGCGCGAGCCCGAGCGCGGCCAGGGCCGCGGTGAACAGGGCGGACATGACCACGAGCGAGGCCACTGGCCATCGGTCGGCCGTGAGCGCCGCGATCACGAGGCCGGCGATGCCGGCGGCGCCGAAGACGAGGAGGATCGGGCTGATCGACGAAGGGGCCAGGCCCGCGACATCCGTCAGGTAGGGCGCGATGTAGGTGAAGAGCGTGAAGCTCGCCGCGGCGGTGAGCAGGCAGGCGACCGCGGCAGCGAGCACCGCGCGCACCGAGCGGTCGTGCCGGCGCTCACCACGGGGAGCGGGTCGTGCGCCCGGCGATCTCGGGAGCCGTCGATGGATCACGACGGCGACGGCGGCGAGCACCGCGGCGAGGCCGCCGAACACGAGCCGCCAGTCCGCGACCTGGCCCATGAGCGTGCCGAGCGGAATGCCCACGACCGTCGCCCCTGAGGCGCCGGCGCTCACCACGGCGACCGTGCGCCCGGCGATGCGCGGTTCGACGAGCGAGGTCGCGTAGACCATGACGATCGACCAGAAGGCGCCGTGGGCGACGGCGCCGACGACGCGTGCCCCGAGCGCCACCTCGAAGGTCGGGGCGAGTGCGGTGACGAGGTTCGCAGCCGCCATCACGGCCAGCGCAGCGACGATGAACGTGCGCCGGTCGACGGCCGCGGCGAGGCGCACCACCGGCAGGCTGGAGACGATGATGGCGGCCGACCAAGCCGACACCAGCAGCCCGACCTGCGCCGCGGGGATCTCGAACCCGGAGCTCAGGGCGGGGAGGAGTCCCGCCGGGATCATCTCCACCGTGACGGTCGCGAACACCGCGAACGCGAGCACGATGAGCGCTGGCCATGGGGTGCGGACCGCCACGGGGGCGAAGGATGTACCGGTTGTCGTTGACATATTGCGAGGCTAAACTTTCACATCTATGTGAAGGTCAAGTCGGGGAGGCTGTATGCGCATCGGCGAGCTGTCACGTCGTACCGGGGTGCCCACCCGCATGTTGCGCTACTACGAGGAACAGGGTCTCCTGGCCTCCGACCGCCGGCCCAACGGCTACCGCGACTATCCCGAATCCGTCGTCGCCGACGTCGAGCAGGTGCGCGGACTCATCTCCTCGGGGCTGCCGACGCGGCTCATCCGGCTGCTGCTCGGCATGGAGGGTGTCGAGGGCGAGGAGCTGGCCCGCACCTGCTCACGGAACGTGGCCGAGAGCCTCGCCGCGGAACTCGAGGTGCTGGAGGGCAAGATCGGATGCCTCACCCGCAGCCGAGACACCGTGCGCGAGTTCCTCGCCCGCTCCCGTCACGCGGAGGTGCTCGGCGACGCGCAGGTCGTGCTCGCGGGTCAGCCCGCGGCTTCCTCGTCGTAGACCGACGCCGCTTCGGGCGGTTCGGGCAGGACCACGAGGCCGGTCGTCGAACCAGCCGCGAGCGCGAGCTCCTCGAGCCAGGTGCGGTTGAGGCGCGGCCGTCGATTGCCGTGGAAGATGAACTCGAGCGGCGTGTAGGGGCTGATCCAGACCGTGACCGTGCGCACGTCATCGCTCCACGTGAATGGGAAGCTCTCCTGCCGACGGAGCTTGTTGACCACGATCACCTGCAGGTGAGCGAGCGTGCGATCGTCGAATTCCGCCGCGCGGTCGTGGTCGTAGACCAGTGTTCCCATGCCGTGCCGTTCCGTTCCACTGCGCCCGGCGGGATTCCGCAGGGGTGCGGGCCGGGTCGAGTCATCTTCACCGCGGGAACGGATTTGCGGGAGGGTCTTGACTTCGGAGGGTTCGATCTGGGTGAAGATACGCCGGAGCGGCTCAGGCGTCGCTGAGGTACCGGAGCACGGCGAGCACGCGGCGATGGGCGTGCGCGTCGACGGAGAGCCCGAGTGCGTCGTAGATATGGGACGTGTGCTGCACCACGGCCTTCTCGCTGAGGAACAGCTGCGCCGCGATGCGGGCGTTGCTGCGGCCCTCGGCCATGAGCGCGAGGACCTCCTGCTGCCTCGGGGTGAGGCTGCCGACGGTCGAGTCGGCGCGCTTGGCGCGTGCAACCATGACGGCCACGACGTCGGGATCGAGCGCGGTGCCGCCGGCGGCGACGGTACGGAGGTCGTCGAGGAACGTGTCGACGTCGGCGATGCGCTGCTTCAGCAGGTAACCGACCCGACCGGTCTGCGCGTTCAGCAGCTCCTTGGCGTAGCGGCGCTGCACGTGCTGCGAGAGCACGACGACCGCCGTGTCGGGATACTGTGCTCGGATCCGCAGGGCGGCCATCAGCCCTTCGTCGGTGTGCGTGGGTGGCATCCGGATGTCGGTGACGACGAGCTCGGGCCGGTGCTGCGCGACCGCATCCTCGAGCACGACGGCGTCTCCGGCGACCGCCGCCACCTCGAACCCGCCCTGCGCGAGCACGAGCTGAAGGCCGTGGCGCAGCAGGGTCTCGTCTTCGGCGATGACTACACGCACGGCAGCTCCACGGTGATCCTCGTGCCCTCTCCGGACTGACTGGTGATGTCGATGGTGCCGCCGAGCACGTCCACCCGCTCGATGAGGCCCCGGAGCCCCGAGCCGCCGCTGATGGATGCGCCGCCCACACCGTCGTCGCGCACCTCCACGCGCAACCGGCGGTCGGACTTCGACAGGCGCACCCATGCGGCGTCGGCCCGGGCGTGCTTCACGGTGTTCGCGAGCGCCTCGGCCACGACGAAGTAGGCGGTGCGTTCGACGGCCCGCGGACACCCGGCGTCGCCGGTGCCGGGCTCGAGCGTGGTCGGGATGGGCATGCGGTCGACGAGGTCCTCCACGGCCGCGGCGAGCCCCTGCTCGATGAGCGCGGCCGGCATGACCTCGTGCACCAGGCGGCGCAGGTCGGCGGCGGCGGCGTCGATGCCCATGCGGAGCCGGGTGGCTCGCTCGCCGATCACCGCGGCCGGATCGGGCGCATTGGCGAGCTGCTGGGCCTCGATGCCCAGCAGCACGAGCTGGGCCTGCAGTCCGTCGTGCAGGTCCTGGGCGATACGCCGCCGCTCGAGGTCGGCGGCATCCACCAGCCGCTCGCGTGAGCGCTGCAGCGCGAGGCGGCTCGCGCGGAGCTCCGCGGTCAATCGCTCGCGGTCGACGGCGATGGCCACGATCCGCCCCGCGGTGCGCACGAGCTCGGCGTCGGCGATGAGCTCGGCGTTGTAGGTGATGGCGCCCACGAGGCGTTCATCGAGGCGGATCTCGACGGTGCGGCGGCCTCGATCGGGCATGGCGGGCGAGACGGGCACGCCGTGTTCGTCGACGAACGACTGGCGCATCGGCACCCAGAACGTGAGCTGCAGCGACGGATCGCCGAGTGCGGTCGCGAGGGCGCTGGCGAGGGTGGGACGGGCACGATCGGAGGCTCCGAGCCACGCGCCGAGCTCCTCGAGCTCGCCGGTCTTCGCGAACCCGCCGCGCAGCACGCCGGCGGCGAAGGCGATCGGGATGCCGGCGAGCAGCGCCAGCTGCATGATCCCGGTGATGAGGCCGGGGACGCCGAGGCCCCGACCGAGCACGTTGGGGACGAGCACGAGCGCGATCACCGCGAAGGCGCCGTAGCCGTACAGCCGCAGTAGCGCCCCGCGATGCGACCGGTCGGCCGTGGCGAGGCGGCGCACGAGCAGGGCGGCGGTCGAGATCATCACCGCGGCGCCCAGGACCTGCTGGAGGAGCGCCGCCGCCGCCGCGAGGTCGGGGCGATCGGCGATGGCGAGTCCGGCCTCGGCCGACTGCGCCGGGTCGAACAGGTACGAGGGCGCTTCCAGCACGAGCGAGGTGACGTAGGCGACCCCGACGGTGACGATGGAGGCGCGGCCGCGAAGCCGCCCCGACGGGAATGCGTGCAGCAGGTGCACGGTCGTGGCGAGGGCGAGGGTGCTCGTGACGAGGCCGACGGCCACGAGCACGGGGATCTCGGTGTTCGCGAGCCCCGCGAGGTACACGGCGAGCCCGGCGAAGACGATGAGGCCGCCCATCCGGTTGCTGGGCCGCCGGTACCACGCGAGGAGGCCGGCCGAGAGGTAGACGAGGAAGGCGATCGGGAACCCGGCGAGGAGCAGCCCGGCCGGGCCGTCGAGCGGCAGGAGCATGAGCTCCACCGCGGCCAGCACGACCCCGATCGCGAGCAGCGCGGCAAGGGACCTGCCCAGGGAACGGGACAGGCTCGACCGCATCACCGGGCTCGACATGGACGTCAAGCGTAACTTGCGCACGCGGGGCGCCGGCGCGGTGAGCAGCATGGGACTCGAGCGCTACGCCTTCGGGAGCGGGGTGAACGCGTGGCCGAGCGCCGTCGAGACGGCGGCGAAGATCCGCACCGCCGGGTCCATGCACGGTTCGGTTCGCGGGTCGTCGGCCAGGGTCTTCGACTCGGTGCAGTCGCCCGACGGGATGTCGCTGTTGGCGAGCACGACCACCGTCGTGTCGTTCGCCGTGTCGTAGTAGAGCGCGGTGTTGAAGCCGGGGAGTTCGCCCGTGTGCCCGAACCAGCCGTCGAGGCATCCGCCGCCGAGGCCGTAGCCGCCCGCCGGAGCCATGGAGGTGAGCCGCTCGACCTGCGCCTGCTCGCCGAGGAGGCCCTGGCCGGTGCCGAGCGCGCGGCCGTACACGAGGAGGTCTGCCGCCGTGGAGGTCATCTGACCGGCCGTCCACGCCCATGTCGGGTTCCAGTCGGTCGCGTCGACGGGGTCGGTCGAGTCGTCGGGAGTGCCCTGCAGCGTGAAGCCGCGCGAGCTCGGGGCGGGCAACGCCACCTGGTCGGCGGTCGGCATCGCGGTGCCCTCGAGGCCGAGCGGCTCGACGACCTGCTCGCGCAGCGCCTCGGCGAACGTCGTGCGCGTCACGATCTCGATCACGCGGCCGAGCATCACGAGGTTGGTGTTCGAGTAGTCGAACTTCGCGCCCGGCTCGAACCGGGGGCTCAGCGCGACGCCGGTGGCGATCAGCTCATCGGGTGTCCACACGCGGTTCGGATCCGCGAAGAGGGCCCGCTGGAAGTCCTCGTCGAGCGAGTAGCTCGCGACCCCGCTCGTCATGTCGGCGAGCATCCGCAGCGTGATGAGATCGCCGTTCGGGACGTCGTCGAGGTACTTCTCGATCGGGTCGTCGAGCGAGAGCGCGCCCGCCTCGGCGAGCTGCAGCAGCACGGTGACCGTGAAGGTCTTGGTGACGGAACCGATCCGGTGGTGCACGTCGACCGTCATCGGCGTCCCCGCGTCGGGATCCGCGTTGCCGTACGCGGCGGTCCACGTACCCTCGGGCGTCTGCACCGCGACGACGGCGCCGGGAGCGGCCGCCATCTCGAACCCCTCTGCGGCGGCGTCATCGAGCTTCGTCACGAGGGAGCCGGTGAGCGCGTCGGTCGCCGTGGCCGAGAGCGGCGCGGTCGCGACGGCCTCGGGATCGGCGACGCAGGTGGCCTCGGCGGGAGCCGCGCTCGTCGTGGGCTCGACGGTCGTCGCCGGCTCGGCCGTGCAGCCGCCGAGCAGCAGGGTGAGCGCGGCGGCGATCGCCACGCCCGCGGTGATTCGTTCGACACGCACCGGGGACTCCGTTCCTGGGCGCACGACAACGCCCACCCCAGCGTGCCCGCCGGCCGTTCAGGCCGCTATAGACCTGGGTCCACTCCTCCGTCGCGCCGGCCACGGCAGGAGGGAGCGTGCGGATGCCCCGAGCCCGGGGCATCCGCACGCCGCTCAATCCCAGTCGACGGCGTGCATCCACCCGGCGATGTAGGCGCGCTCGTTCGGGCCGAGCCGCACGCCCACGCGGGGCACGGGGGAGTCGTCCTGTTCGCAGAGTTCGAAGATGCGCCGCACCACGATGGCCCGGAGCGGGGCATCGAGGTTCTCGAGCACCTCCCGCTGCAGCGGGCGCTCGAGCATCGGCCACCAGATGCCGATGGGCGGGAGGCCGTGGCGGTGGCGGGGCCGGTCGTCGTGAGCCGGTTCGATGAGCGAGGTCATTGCACCGGCTCCTCTCGGGTCTCGCCCGTCTCGGGGTCGCGGACGACCACGTGCTCGTGGGGGTCGGCGTCCTGCTCGGCCTGCTGGTGCTGCTCGGCGGCGTCGACCGCTTCATCGAGTTCGTTCGCCGCGTTCGGATCGGTGGGCTTCGGATCGGTCATCGGTGCACTCCTCGGTTCACGGCCGCACGCGAGAGCGCGAGATCGGCCCATCAAGCACCGTAGGCGGCCGTCGCGTCAAGCGGCAGGGGATTGACCGCCCGGGGGCCGGATGCTACCCCGGCCCGGTATGGGCGTGAATCTGCTCGAACTTCAGGCGAGCACGTCGGCGAGGTCGTACGCGACCGGCGTGTCGAGCTGGGCGAAGGTGCACGAGCGCGGTTCGCGGTCGGGACGCCACCGCTCGAACTGCACGGTGTGCCGGAACCGCAGGCCCTCGAGCTGGTCGTACCGCACCTCCATGACGAGCTCAGGCCGCAGTCGCACGAACGAGACGTCATTGCTCGAGGCGAAGCGGCTGCGGTCGGTCTCGCCGCTGAGCGCCGCGCCGGTCTCGTCGCGCTCGACGAACGGTGCGAGCTCCTCGATGAGCTCCTGGCGCCGCGCGTCGCTGAACGCCGAGACCCCGCCCACGTTCCGCAGCTCGCCGCCATCGTCGTAGAGGCCCAGGAGGATCGAGCCGACGCCGCGCCCCGACGTGTGCACGCGGTAGCCGATGGCGACGACGTCAGCGGTGCGTCGGTGCTTGGCCTTCAGCATCACCCGCTTGCCCGGTGAGTACGGCGCGGCCAGCGGCTTCGCCACGACTCCGTCGAGCCCGGCGCCCTCGAACTCCGTGAACCAGCGCCGGGCGAGGTCGACATCGTCCGTGATGCGGGTGAGGTGGATTGGATGCCCGAGCCCCTCGACGAGGCGCTCGAGCGCGTCGCGTCGGACCGAGAACGGCTCGTCGACGAACGACCGGCCGCCGAGCTCGAGCAGGTCGAACGCGACGAACATCGCGGGCGTCTCGCGGGCGAGGCGATCGACGCGGCTCGCCGCGGGGTGGATGCGCTGGCTGAGCGCCTCCCAGTCGAGCTTCGCGCCGCCGGATGCCTCGGTGCTCACGACGATCTCGCCGTCGAGCACGCACGGCTCGGGCAGGAGCCGAGCGAAGGCCTCGACGAGCTCGGGGAAGTACCGGGTGAGCGGCTTCGAGCCGCGGCTGCCGATCTCGACGTCGTCGCCGTCGTACGCGACGATGCCGCGGAAGCCGTCCCACTTCGGCTCGTAGACGAGCCCGCCGGCCACCGAGTCGGGGTCGGGCACGGTGGGCACGGCCTTGGCGAGCATGGGAGCGACGGTGGATGCTGGCGCCATGCGACCACGATAGGCCCCGGATGCCGCGTGCGGCGAGGCATCCGCTCGATGCGTGCCGGGGCTACAGCACGGTGCGAAGCCCCGCCGACAGGGCGGTGTGGTGCTCGAAGACCAGGTTCGTCTCGGTGAGCGCGACGGCCGGGTTCGCCGAGAGGTTCTTCAGCACGAACTGCCGTACGTGGTCGCTGTCACGCACGCGCACGTGGATGAGGAAGTCCTCGGAGCCGCCGAGGAAGAAGAGCTGCGCGACCTCGGGCTGCATGCGCAGCTCGTCGGAGATCTGCTCCATGAGGTGGCGGGCACCAGGCCGGATGCGTACGCTCACGAGCGCCTGCAGCGTGAACCCGAGGGCGAGCGGGTTGATCTCCGCGGTGTAGCGCGTGATGACGCCGCGCTCCCGCAGCGAGCGCACGCGCGCGAGGCACGTCGACGGCGAGACTCCCACGGCTCGCGCGAGGTCGACGTTGGGGATGCGTGCGTTGTCGTGCAGGTGGGCGATGATCTGCCGGTCGACGGCGTCGAGCGCCATCCGGCTCGTCGGCGCGGATGCCTCGCTGATCTGCGGCAGATCGCCCATAGCGGACCTCTCTATCGAATGAATGCGATGAACTTCGGTAGCCTACCGAATTCTATGCGGTAGTGCTATGCGTCGGACGAATAACCAGCGACCATGGAATCAACCATCCACACACCATTCGGAGTCCACCATGCGCATCGGCGTGCCTGCAGAGATCAAGAACAACGAATTCCGCGTCGCGATGACGCCCGCGGGCGTGCACGCACTCACGCAGCGCGGCCACCACGTCGCGATCCAGGCGGGCTCCGGGCTCGGCGCGGGCTACCTCGACGCGGAGTACGCGACGGCCGGCGCCGAGATCGTCGAGACCGCGGCCGAGGCGTGGGCTGCCGAGCTCGTCATGAAGGTCAAGGAGCCCATCGCGAGCGAGTACGGCTTCCTCCGCGAGGACCTCACGCTCTTCACCTACCTGCACCTCGCGGCGGACCTGCCGCTGACCCGCGCCCTGCTCGACTCGGGCGCCACCGCCATCGCCTACGAGACGGTGCAACTGCCCGACCGCTCGCTGCCGCTCCTCACCCCGATGAGCGAGGTCGCCGGCCGGCTCGCCCCGCAGGTCGGCGCCGCCGAGCTGCACGCGTCGAAGGGCGGCCGCGGCGTGCTGCTCGCCGGCGTGCCCGGCACGAGCCCCGCGAAGGTCGTCGTCATCGGCGGCGGCGTGGCCGGCGAGCAGGCGGCCGCCACGGCGATGGGCCTGGGCGCCGACGTCACCGTGATGGACATCTCGCTCGCGAAGCTGCGCGAGATCGACGCGCGCTACGACCACCGCATCAAGACGCTCGCCTCGTCGCCCTACGAGATCGCACGACAGCTGCGCGACGCCGACCTCGTGGTCGGGGCCGTGCTCGTGCCGGGCGCCGCCGCGCCGAAGGTCGTCACCGACGAGATGGTGTCCACGATGAAGCCGGGCGCCGTGCTCGTCGACATCGCGATCGACCAGGGCGGATGCTTCGAGGGCTCGCGGCCCACGACGCACGCCGAGCCGACGTTCCGGGTGCACGACGCGATCTACTACTGCGTCGCCAACATGCCGGGCGCGGTGCCCGCGACCTCGACGCCCGCGCTCACGAACGCGACGCTCCCGTACGCGCTGAAGATCGCCGACCTCGGCTGGGAGCAGGCGCTCGCCGCCGACCCCGCGCTCGCGCTCGGCCTGAACGTCACGGCCGGCCGGCTCGTCAACGAGGGCGTCGCGCGCGCTCACGGCATGGAGCTGCAGGCGGCGGGCTGACGCCCGCGCTGAGGCGTTCCCGCTCCGACGCCGACGGCCCGGGTCTCGCAGGAGGCCCGGGCCGTCGGCGATTCCCGTCTCCGGGCGCCTGGGTTCAGGAGAGCGTGAGGAAGAGCTTCTCGAGCTCCTCGACCGTCATCCGGTTGTCGGAGTCGTCGCCGGGGCCGGGTTCGGTGAGGCACTCCCGCATCGCGTTCGAGATGATCGCGAAGCCGGCCTTGTCGAGGGCGCTCGACACGGCGGAGAGCTGTGTCACGACGCTGCGGCAGTCGCCGCCCGACTCGACGGCGTCGATGACGGCGTTGAGCTGGCCGCGAGCCCGCTTCAAGCGGTTGAGGATGCGGCGCTGGGCGTCGTCGGTCGGCGCGGGGTTGGTGGTCTCGATGATGGTCATGCTGCGCTCCCGAGGGTTGTCGGCAGTCCATCGGCGTACCAGCGCGAGATGCCGCCGTCGATGTTCACGGCGTCGAAGCCCTCGGCCCGGAGGAACTGGGTCGCTCGGGCGCTGCGGCCGCCGGCGTGGCACATCACGTACACGGTGCGATCGCGGGGAACCTCGCCGATGCGCGCGGGCAGCGTCGCAAGCGGGATGTGGTGGGTACCCGGCACGCTCGCCTGCGCGACCTCGTCGGGCTCGCGCACGTCGATGATGTAGGCGTCGTCGATGGCGTGGGCTTCGGTGGGGGCGATGGACTGCATACCGCAAGGGTATCAACATACCCCCGGGGTATCAATCCTGCGCTGGATACGGCGGTGCCTCCCGGTATTCCGCAGGAATCAACGTATGGTGTCCGTGTGTGGCGGCTCGATCGGAATCATGACGAGGGGGACAACCTTCAGTCCGAGTCGGATGCCGCAGCCGAACGATTCCTCCCCAGATCCATGCGCAGCGACACCACCAGCCCCGACAGCGTGAGCCTCGGCGACCCCGAACTCGTCCCGGGCAACGTCGCGGAGCCCTCGTGGCGACGCTGGCAGGGCGAACTCGCGGAGGTCGGCGGACGCTCCCCGCTCGTCCGGTTCGCCGACACGCCGCGCACGCGCATCGAGCTCTCCACGACGCATCCGGGTGGCCTGCCGCAGTTCATCACCGGCAAGTCGACGCTGCTCTCGAGCCTCATCCGTGACGAACTCGCCCTGCGCAACGCGCGTCTGGCGGCCGCCGAGATCACCCAGAAGGGCATCGAGCTTCGCTCGGTGCGCGGCATCGAGTCGGTGCACCTCGCAATCGGCCTCGCATCCTGGCGGAACGCCGGCGAGGAGTACCTGGCGCCCGTGCTGCTCCGGCCGCTCGCGATCCGCCGGTACGGCCGCGACTTCGAGCTGAAGCTCAAGGGCCAGCCGTTCCTCAACCCCGCGCTCGCCCGTGAGCTGCGCGAGCAGTTCCGCATCACGCTCGACGCCGAGTCGTTCGTCGCGCTGGCCATCACGAACGGAGTGTTCAAGCCGCAGCCCGTGATCGACCGGCTGCGCGGGCTGACCTCGCACCTGCCGTGGTTCCACGTCGCACCGCGCCTCGTGGTCTCCTCGTTCGCCGAGGTGGGGCCGGCCATGGCGGCGGATGTCGCGACGCTCGACCACCCCGTCATCGACGCGATCGCCGGCAATCCGGCGGCCCGCGCCGGGCTCGCCGAGCGGAACGAGCCCGTGACGCCCGTGCCGCAGGACGAACGGCCGCCGTCGACCGACACCCTCCTCCTCGACGCGGATCCCGAGCAGGAGCAGGTGATCGCCCAGATCGAAGCCGGATCCTCGATCGTCGTGAAGACGCTCCCCGGCACCGGTGGCACGCAGACGATCGTCAACGCCATCGGCGCGCTCGTCGCGAAGGACAAGCGCGTCCTCGTCGTCGGCGCCCGCCGATCGAGCCTCGACGGCATCGCCCATCGGCTCGCGCAGCGGGGTCTCGGCGGTGCGGCCGTGACCACCAAGACGCTCCGCCGCGATCTCATCCAGTCGATCTCCCGCAACGAGAAGGCCGAGCGCCCCCAGGTCGCCGATGTCGACGAGGCGCTCGTGCGGCTCCGCAAGGTCCTGCTCGACTATCGTTCCTCGCTCACGCGTCGCGACCCCGAACTGCGCGTCTCCGTGCTCGAGGCGCTGAGCGAGCTCGCGCGCCTCGCCCTGCTGCGCGACCCGCCCTCGACCACCGCTCGCCTCGACCGGGCCTCGCTGGTGGCCCTCGCCGAGGGTCGCGACGGCGTCGCCCGCGACCTCGCCAGAGCCGCCGAGCTCGGCGAGTTCCGGTACGGCCCCGGGGACTCGCCCTGGTACGGCGCATCGTTCACGTCGTCCGATGAGGCGAGCCACGCGCACGAGCTCGCGAAGCGGCTGAGCGGGACCGAGCTGCCCAGGCTCCTCGAGCGAGGCAGGGGGCTCATCGCGCAGACCCGCCTGCGGCCCTTCGAGTCGGTCGCCGAGCTCGGGGTGTTCCTGCGGCTCCTCCTCGACGTCCGCGAGACGCTCGACCGCTTCCAGCCCTCGGTGTTCGACCGCCCGCTCGGCGAGCTCATCGCCGCCACGAGCTCACGGCGCGATTCGCCGGGCATGTCGGGATCCAACCGGCGGCGACTGCGCCGGCTCGCGCTCGAGTACGTGCGGCCCGGCGTGCACGTGACGGACCTCAACGCGGCGCTCCGAGGCATCCAGCAGCAGCGCACGCTGTGGCAGCGCTACTCGGAGGCGGGCGCCATCCCGGGCGTGCCGGTCGGCATCGACGACGTGTACGTCGCCTACCGCACCGTCGCCACCGACCTGGCCGCGCTCGACGCGCCGCTCGGCGTGGTCGGCACACCGCGCCAGCTCGCCGCGCGCCCGGTGCGCGACCTCGAGATCGCGCTCGCGGGACTCGCCGCCGAGTCCGAGGTGCTCATGAACCTCCAGGAGCGCACCGCGGTGCTCTCCCGGCTCCGCGACCTGGGCCTCGATCCGTTGCTCGTCGACCTCGCGAAGCGACACGTGCCCGAGCGGTTCGTGGCCGACGAGCTCGAGCTCGCGTGGTGGCAGTCGGTGCTCGAGTTCATGCTCGCCCACGACAAGGCGCTGCTCGGTGCCAACACGACCGTGCTCGACCGCCTCGAAGCCGACTTCAGGCTGGTCGACGAGGCGCACGCGTCGGCAGCCGGGCCACAGCTCGCGTGGCACCTCGCCGAGAACTGGAAGGTCGGGCTCGTCGACCATCCCGACGAGGCGGAACGACTGAAGCGGATGCTCCGTGCCGAGCGCGTCCACCCGGCGGACCTGCACCGCGACACGCCCCAGCTCTTCCGCACGCTCGCGCCCATCTGGCTGGCGTCGCCGTACCAGGTGCCCGAGATCGATGATCGGATCGTCTTCGACGCCGTCATCCTCGTCGACGCGGGCTCGACGACGATCGCCGAGAACCTCGGCGCCATCCGGCGGGCCCGCCAGGTCGTCGCATTCGGCGACCCCGTCACGCAGACGCCCACGCTCTTCCAGACCGGCATCGACGACACCGACGTCGTTCCGGCCGGCCCGACCGAACACGGCGTCGACGCGCTGCACGCCGACTCCGCGCTCGCGAGACTCGGCGAACTCCTGCCGACGCTGACCCTCACCCGGAGCTACCGCGCCGGCGGCGAGGACCTCGCCGAGCTCGTGAACCGACGCTTCTATGCCGGGCGCATCCAATCGCTGCCCTGGGCCGGCAGCTTCCTCGGGCACGGCAGCCTGGGGCTCCATTACGTACGCGGCAACGGCTTGCCCGACGCGGTGACCGGCACCGTCGAATCGATCGACTCCGAGGTCGCGAAGGTCGTCGAGCTCGTCATGGAGCACGCCGTCAAGCGTCCGCGCGAGTCGCTCATGGTCATCACCGCCAGCGCACGGCACGCCGCCCGCGTGCACCAGGCGGTGCTCGCGGCGTTCGCCAAGCGCACCGACCTCTCGGACTTCATCCTCAAGGACCGGGCCGAGCCGTTCACGGTGCTCACCCTCGAGCAGGCGGTCGCCCAGAGCCGCGACCGGGTCATCTTCTCGGTCGGGTACGGCCGCACACCGCATGGGCGACTGCTCTCGAACTTCGGCGCCCTGGGCGAGCCGGGCGGCGACCGGCTCCTCGCGGTGGCGATGACCCGCGCCCGACGGTCCATGGATCTCGTCTCCGCGTTCCGGCCGGAGGACATCGACGAGGAGCGGCAGTCGCACGGCGTGCTCGCGCTCGCGGCCATCCTCTCGCAGACCGAGGAGCGCGCCGCCGAGGAGGATGCCCGCCCGGCCGGCGGCTCGATGCTCGACGACCTCGCCGTGCGACTCTCGCGCCGCGGCATCAGGGTGAGCGTCGGCCACCGTGGCCGGCTCGCGCTCGCCGCGGCGAACGCCGGCAAGGCGGTCGTGGTCGAGACGGACGAGGCGTTCACCGGGCTCAGCCTGCGCGAGTCCCTGCGCCTGCGGCCCGACGTGCTGCGGCGCCTCGGCTGGCACTACCTGCGCGTGCACAGCTTCGAGCTGTTCGGCAACCCCGAGGCCGTCGCGGTTCGCGTCGCGACCCTGCTCGGCAAGCCCGAGGAATCCCGATCCGCCGAGGTCGCGGCCGACTGATGCCCGACGAGGAACCCAGACAGCGCGTGGAGCGCGCCGGCGGCCGGTCGCGGCGTGCGCGCCTCACCCCGGTTCCCGGCACGGATGTCTCGCCGGAGGCGCCCGGGCCGAAGAGCGAGGACGCCGAGGAGCCGGGCGCGAAGCCGCGCGGATCGGCCGACGACGAGCGCATCACGCGGGAGCGCCCACCGCACTGGTGAGCGGCTCGGCTACTCGCCGCCTCGACGCACCCCGTGCTCGGACGCGGCAGCCTCGCGCTCCGCGGCGAGCAGGTCCCGGATCTCGGCCAGCAGGGTGAGTTCGCTCTCGGGTTCGTCGGGGTCGGGCGCGCCCGACTTCCGCTTCTCCTCCGTGCGAGCCTTCAGCGTGTTCATCGG
This sequence comes from Agromyces sp. NSFZ, assembly GCF_056156205.1. Classification (NCBI taxonomy): domain Bacteria; kingdom Bacillati; phylum Actinomycetota; class Actinomycetes; order Micrococcales; family Microbacteriaceae; genus Agromyces; species Agromyces sp. NSFZ. The sequence goes on along the minus strand of NZ_CM149585.1, from coordinate 3,078,817 downwards.
CAGCACGAAGACGAAGTAGACGACCGTGGCGACGATGACGAAGGCCACGATCGACCCGAGCACGGCGCCGAACCGCACCTCGGCGACACCGCCGGACAGGGTGGGGATCGACACCACCATGGCGGAATCCAGGCTGTCGGCCTGGAAGATCACGCCGATCAGCGGGTTGATCAGGTTGTTGACGATCGAGTTCACCACCGCCGTGAAGGCGGCGCCGATGACGACCGCGACGGCCAGTTCGATCACGTTGCCACGGAGGATGAACTCCTTGAAGCCCTTGAACATCGATTGCCCTCGTGTCATCGGTGCGGCGCGGCGGTCACGCCGCGCTCGGCGACGATCCCGAGCCGGAGGATCCGGATCCGGAGCCGGAGCCGGAGCCGGAGCCGGAGCCGGAACCCGACGAGCCCGAGCCCGAGCCCGTCGCCGAGCCCGCGCCTCCTGAGGAGGAGCCGCTCGACGAGGCATCCGACCCGCTCGAACCCGACGAGTCGCCGCCGCTGCGCGAGTCGGTTCGGTAGAACCCCGACCCGTTGAACGTCACCCCGATGGTGTTGAACAGCTTGCGGAGTCGGCCGCCGCACACGTCGCACACCGTGAGTGCGTCGTCGGTGAAGGCCTGGTGGATGTCGAACGCGTTGTCGCATTCGGTGCAGCGGTAGGAATAGGTGGGCATGGTGGCTCTTCCGGATCGGCGGTGCGCCGTCAGAACGCGATGATGCGCGTGGGCGTGACGACCCCGTTCACCGGTTGGTCGTGCACCTCGCGCGGCACCTGCTCGACGAACTCGCTGTCGAAGACGACGGCGTACACCGGAGGACATTTTTCCATCGAACCGAGGGTCTTGTCGAAAAAGCCTCGGCCCCAGCCGAGCCGCATGCCCGTGGCGTCGATCGCGGCGGCGGGGATGATGATGAGGTCGACGTCGTTGATGGCCATCGGCCCGAGCAGTTCGCCGCCCGGGTGGCTGGTGCCGAACAGCCCCGCCTCCACGGTGTCCTCCTCGCCGACGGTCCAGTCGAGCAGGCCGTCCTCACGCGTGACGGGGAACAGCACCCGGATGCCCCGCGCCTCCGCCCACTCGACGAACGGCCGGGTGTTCGGCTCGGTCGGCATGGAGAGGAAGCACGAGAGCGACGCTGCGCCCGTGCTGCCCACGAGCTCCTCGAGCCGCGCCGTGAAGCCCTCGGTGGCGCGTTCGCGCTCATGCGCGGGCATGTTGCGCCGTCGTTCACGGATCTCGGCACGGAGGATGCGCTTCTGGACATCCGGATCGGCGGGCATGCCAGCAATCCTAGGACGCTCTGTCCGCCGCTCGCCCACTGCGACCGGCCGTGACATCCGGATACGCTGAGACGCATGACTCATCGGATCACCAAGGCCGTCATCCCTGCGGCGGGACTCGGCACCAGGTTCCTGCCGGCGACCAAGGCGATGCCCAAGGAGATGCTGCCCGTCGTCGACAAGCCCGCGATCCAGTACGTCGTGGAGGAGGCGGTCGGCGCAGGCCTGACCGACGTCCTCATGATCACCGGGCGCAACAAGAACGCGCTCGAGAACCACTTCGACCGCGTCGCCGAGCTCGAGGCGACGCTCGAGGCCAAGGGCGACACCGCCAAGCTCCAGAAGGTCAACGAGTCCACCGATCTCGCCGACATGCACTACGTGCGCCAGGGCGACCCGCTCGGCCTCGGGCACGCGGTGCTGCGTGCCCGCATGCACGTGGGCGACGCGCCGTTCGCGGTGCTCCTCGGCGACGACATCATCGACGCCCGCGACGTGCTCCTGACCCGCATGCTCGAGGAGCAGGAGCGGCGCGACGCATCCGTCGTCGCGCTCCTCGAGGTCGACCCCGACAGCATCCACCTCTACGGTGCCGCCGCCGTCGAGGCCACCGACGAAGACGACGTGGTGCGCATCACGGGCCTCGTCGAGAAGCCGTCGAAGGACGTGGCCCCCTCGAACTACGCGGTGATCGGCCGCTACGTGCTCAAGCCCGAGATCTTCGACATCCTCGAGCGCACCGAGCCGGGCAAGGGCGGCGAGATCCAGCTCACCGACGCCCTCATGGAGATGGCCGGCGACGTCGAGGGCACCGGCGGTGTCTACGGCGTGGTGTTCCGCGGTCGCCGCTACGACACGGGCGACAAACTCGACTACATCAAGGCCGTCATCCAGCTCGCCGCCGACCGCGACGACCTCGGCCCCGAGCTCAAGCCCTGGCTCGAGGAGTACGTGGCCCAGCTCGATCGGGACTGACATGGCCGCCGCCACGATCCCGACGTTGCGTGACGGGGACGTCACGCTGCGGCCGATCCGTGCGCGCGACGCGAAGGTGCTCGAGCGGGTGCTGCTCGACAACCGGGGCTGGCTGCGACAGTGGGAGGCGACGTACCCGGGCGGCGGGTCGGTCATCGACACCCGCGCGAGCATCCGGAACCTCCTCGCGCACGCGCGCACCGGGAACGCGCTGCCGTTCGTCATCGAGGTCGACGGGGAGCTCGTGGGCCAGCTGAACGTCTCGTCGATCGCGTTCGGGTCGCTCTCGTCGGCGACCATCGGGTACTGGGTCGCCCAGTCGGTCGCCGGCCGGGGCATCACGCCGACCGCCGTGGCGCTCGCGACCGACTACTGCTTCTCGGTGCTGCGACTGCACCGCATGGAGATCTGCATCCGGCCCGAGAACCACCCGTCGCTCCGCGTGGTCGAGAAGCTCGGCTTCCGCTACGAGGGGCTTCGGCGGCGGTTCATCCACATCAACGGCGACTGGCGCGACCACTTCGCGTTCGCGCTCGTGGCCGAGGAGGTGCCTAGGGGGGTGCTGCGACGTTGGCGCGAGGGTGCTGTCCCCGGGGATGCGGCGCGGGTGAACGCGGAGGACCGGGCGGCGGCCCAACAGCCGCTGCGCCTCACCGATCGCTGAACACGCGCGCACGCAGCGGGCCGGGTAGCCCGGTGTGACCTACCGTGGTCGCATGGACGTGATCGGTGGGGGAGTGCTCGTGGCAGCTGCCGCGGCGCTCTGGATCGCGTACCTCCTCCCGACGTGGCTGCGGCGGCGCCAGTACCTCGCGACCGAGCGCAACGCCGTGCGGCTCCAGCAGACGCTCCGCATCCTCGCCGAGACCGCCGAGACCCCGGAGCCCGTGCGGGTCGAGGCCACCGCGCGCGAGGTCGCCACGCAGCAGCGCATCCTGCACGAGCACGAGGAGGCCAAGCGCCTCGCCGCCGAGGCGGCCGAGCAACTCGCGATCGCCGAGCGTCGGGCGGCAGAGGAGGCGGCGCAGGCGGCACGTGAGCTCGCGACATCCGCGCTGGCGCCCATCACCGAGCCGATCGCGGTTCCGGCGGTGACCGATGCCCCGTCTGCGACCCTCCCGCCGGCCCATGCCGCGCGACTCCAGGCCGTGGCGGCACGTCGCGCGCTGCGTCGCCGACGCGCCCGGTTCTCGCTGCTGTTGCTCGCGTCGCTCCTCACGGTCGTCGGTGGGCTGATCGCCTCGATCTTCGGTGCGTCGCTCCTCATCGCCGGCGGCGGTGCACTCGGCGTCGTCGTGGCGTTCGCCGGGGTGGCACTGCTGGCGAGGGTTCGCGTGCCGTCGGTGGTGTCCGCGCCGCGCGAGCTGCCCGACGCCGTGCCGTTCGAGCCGATCGAGCTCGCCGAACCCGACGACGATGAGCAGGAGCACAGCTGGATGCCGCAGCCGCTCCCGAGGCCGTTGCACCTCTCGCGGGGCACGATCGCCGCGATGGCGATGGCCTCGATCGAGGAGGCCGCGGAGCTCAAGCGTGCCGCTGCCGACGCCGAGGTCGCACGTCGGGCCGAGGAGCTCGAGGCGCCCGTGCCGTCGATCGCCCCGGCCGCCGCGGCTGCGGCGCCGCAGCGTGAGGGCGCCGGCGCAGTTCCCGCCAGTCCGTACGCGCGCATGGGCATCGTCGACGAGGCGCGGCCGGCGTTCGGCGACCTCGACGCCGTCCTCCGGCGGCGACGGCAGGCCGGCTGACCCGTCCGGGTGGTCGTCCGGGTGGTGGTCGTCGCTGGTCCTGTCGTGGTTCGAAGCGACCCTCGAGGGGTGATAGGCTCGATGTCGCTCGGGCCCATGGCGCAGTTGGTAGCGCGTCTCGTTCGCAATGAGAAGGTCGGGGGTTCGAATCCCCCTGGGTCCACGTTCGTGAAGCCCCGGCCATCGGCCGGGGCTTCACCTGTTCCGGTGTCGGCTGGCACGCCGGGCGCGCTGCCGCGGCATCCGGATTCCGCCTCCGGCTTCCGCTCGCTGAGCGAGCGCACGGGTCGTTCCCGCATCCGCGCATAGGGTTGGTGTCGATGTCGAACCCACCGCCCTCGCCGGAGATCCCGCTCGATCCCGCGAGGAGATGGCGCGCCTACTGGGTCTGCGTCGCAGTGGCCGCGCTCACGATCCTCGACCTCACGAAGGTCAACGTCGCACTGCCCTCGATCCAAGACGCGTTCGACTCGACCTCGACCGAGCTGCAGCTCATCGTCGTCGGCTACGTGCTCGCCTTCGGACTCACGCTCGTGCCGGCCGGCCGCATCGGCGACCAGTGGTCCCGGCGCGCCCTGTTCGTGATCGGGCTCTCCCTCTTCACCCTCACGAGCCTCGCGTGCGCGCTCGCGCCCAGCTCGGGCGCCCTGCTCGTCGCGCGCCTGCTGCAGGGCGTGGCGGCCGGCATCCAGATGCCGCAGGTCATCGGCCTCATCCAGCAGCTGTTCCAGGGCGCCGAGCGCGGACGCGCGTTCGGGCTGTTCGGGGCGACGATCGGGATCTCCACGGCGTTCGGGCCCACCCTCGGCGGCCTCGCCATCGCCATCGGCGGACCGGTCGACGGATGGCGCGGCATCTTCTGGATGAACGTTCCGCTGGCGCTCCTCGCCATCGTGCTCGCCGTCCGACTGCTGCCCGGCACCCGCAACCGGTCCGCGCGGGGCCTGTCGCTCGATCCCGTGGGCGTGCTGTTGTTCGGCGTCACCGTCGCCTCGCTCATGTGGCCGTTCCTGTTCACCACGGGGTCACCCGACGACAACCCGGCCAGGTGGTGGCTGCTCGTTGCCTTCTTCATCGCCGTGACCGCGTTCGTCTCCTGGGAACGCCGCTACGCGGCATCCGGCAAGCATCCGCTCGTCCCTCTCGCGCTCTTCGGTGTGAGCTCCTTCCGCAACGGCACGCTGCTGGCCAGTTCGTACTTCGCCGCGCTGCCGGCCATGTTCCTGCTGACCACGCTCTACCTCCAGCACGGGCTGGGTCTGGCGCCCGTCTATGCCGGGATGGTGAGCATCGGCTTCGCGCTGCTCAGCGCGGGCGGGTCATGGCTCGGCGGCCGGCTCGTGAACCGCCTCGGCCGGCCGCTCGTGGTGTGGGGCCTCGTCGCGGTCCTCGGCGGGGTGGGGCTCCTCGTGCTGGCCGCGCTCGCGACACCGCCCAGCGTCACCCCGTGGGCCATGGCCGCCGCGATGACCCTCGGCGGCATGGGCGGCGGGTTCGTGCTCGCGCCGAACCAGACGCTCACCCTCGCCGACATCCCGGTGCGACAGGGCGGCCTCGCCGGCTCGGTCAACCAGCTCTCCCAGCGCGTCGGCACCGCCGTCGGCACCGCGGTCGGGCTGTCGCTGTTCTACTCGACGATCTACCGCGAGAACGGCTCGGCCGAGGCCGCGGACCTCACCGTGTACCACCACGCGTACGGCTTCGGCATGCTGTCGGTCGCGATCTTCCTCGCCATCGCGTTCGCGGTCGGGGTCGCCGACCTGGGCGAGCGTCGACGGAAGCGCCGCCCGCTCGGCTGATCGCCGCGCTGGACTCCTCGCGAGAATCGGATGGCGCGGCATCCGTCGATCCATTCGATCCGTTCGATTCGTTCGCCTCGTTCGTTTCGTCGATCAGCGGATCGCGAGGAGACGAGCGCGCTCGGGCGCGTCGTAGTGCTCGATGGCGCCGCGCAGGGCGACGCGCGGCATGGTGGCGGCGTGCCGTTCGACGAACTCGGTGAGCCGATCACGGTCGACATCACCGGCCGTCCGGAGCACCCACCCGAGCGGCTTCTGCACGAGCGGCTCGCGGTCGCCGACGAGCGTCTCGGCGAGGGCGTACACGTCATCGAGTTCGCCGCGGCGGATGAAGGCGAAGGTCGCGACCAGGGCCGTCCGGCGTTCCGGCCAGAATCCGGATGCCGCGAGCCGCGCGAGCGGGCCGCGATGACGTTCGAGCAGGTAGCCGCCGACGACGTCGCGCGCCGCGAGGTCGACGAGGTCCCACTGGTCGATGCGATCGTGTCGGCGCAGGTAGAGCTCGTACAGGTCCGTTCGTCTGGCGTCCGGCGTCTTCCGGTGTGCGGCGGACTTGCCCATGATGCTGCACGCGAGCGCGCGCACCTCGTGGGTCGGCTGCTCCAGGAGGGCCTCGAGCTGGTCGGGTGGCAGGTCGAGCACGGTCCTCGACAGGTCGAACACGGCACCCATGCGCACGCCGATGAAGGGCGCGTCGGGGTCGGGCGGGAAGTACCGCTCGTACTTCCGGCGCTCGTCGTCGTCGGCGAGGCCCTCGAGCGTGGTGATCAGCTCCGCGGCATCCGTCATCGGGTCGTCCTCCCAGCTGCGGTTGCCCACAGCGTACGGCAGGCGTCGGGTATCCGAGGAAGTCGCCTGACCCGTGCTCGCTCAGGCCGCCAGGTGCGCCGCAGGCGAGACGAGCGCGGCGAGCTCGCGCGCCGAGAGCTCTCGACCGAAGGCCGGGTGCCCCGGTTCGAGCGCGCGACCGTTGGCCAGCTCCCCGCCGTCGACGGCATCGAAGCCGATGCCGTCGATGATGCGGGCCACGACGGCGCGGGCCTCGGGGTCGTCGCCGACCACGGCGAGCGCGCGCCGCAGCGGCGAGCCGGGGTCCATGGCGTCGTCCTCCATCTCGTGGTACCCGAGATGGTTCAGCGACTTCACGACCCGGGCGAGCGGATTGCGCGTGGCGTTGATCTCGCTCGTCGAGCGCTCGTCGGCGTCGATCTCGGCGATGTGCCCGTCGACCGGCGGCCAGTAGTTCATGGCATCCACGACGATGCGACCGCCGAAGTCCTCCCATGGCACGGTTCCGCCCTTGCCGAAGGGCACGGCGATGATGATGACGTCGGATGCCGCGACGAGCTCGTCGGGCGATGCGACTCGCGCGCCGGGAGCGACGACCGACACGAGCAGGTCGAGGGCGGTCTGGCGTGGAGAGCCGGCGATGACCACGTCGTATCCGGATGCCACGAGCAGTCGAGCGAGCGCGGTGCCCACCTTGCCGGCACCGAAGATGCCGACGACCGGCCGATCCGCCACGTCCATCACTCCATTCTCGCTGACGCATCGGTCGATGCGTCTTCATCGACCGGCAACGTCGGACGCCACCGGCGCATTCCCGCGGGACTCGCCAGCCGTCGCCTCCGTCAGCTCCGCCGCCCGCCGGTCGCGCCTGGCCTCGCCGGGGGAATAGTCTCGCGGTGACGGGGGTTGCCCGGTATTGCATGCGTCCGCATGGACGCGAGATGGGACTGAGGACATGGCAGGGCGGTACGAATTCGGGCTCGACACCTTCGGCGACGTGACGGAAGGGCCCGACGGCACACGGCTGCCGCACGCCCAGGTCCTCCGCAACCTCGTGGAGGAGGCCGTGCTCGCCAACCGACTGGGCCTCGACTTCTTCGGCGTGGGTGAGCATCACCGCCATGAGTTCGCGGTGTCGGCGCCAGAGGTCGTGCTGGCCGCGATCGCCGGTCGCACCGAGCGTATCCACCTGGGCTCGGCGGTCACCGTGCTGAGCTCCGACGACCCGGTGCGGGTCTTCCAGCGATTCTCGACCCTCGACGGGCTCTCGGGCGGCCGCGCCGAGGTCATCCTCGGCCGCGGGTCGTTCATCGAATCGTTCCCCCTCTTCGGATTCGAGCTGAGCCAGTACCAGGACCTCTTCGAGGAGAAGCTCAACCTCTTCGCCGCGCTCCTGCCGCAGGAACCGGTGACGTGGTCGGGCAAGCTGCGTGCCCCACTCACCGACCAGCTCGTCTACCCGCCCGTCGAGCACGGTCGACTGAAGACCTGGGTCGGCGTGGGCGGCAGCCCGGAGTCGGTCGTCCGAGCCGCGAACTACGGGCTCCCGCTCGTGCTCGCCATCATCGGCGGAAGCCCGGCCCGCTTCGCGCCGCTCGCCGATCTCTATCGGCGGGCGCTCGAGCAGTTCGGCCACCCCGCGCAGCCCATCGCGATGCACTCGCCCGGCTTCATCGCCGACACCGACGACGAGGCGCTCGACACGCTCTGGCCGCACTACAAGGTGCTCATCGACCGCATCGGCCGCGAGCGCGGCTGGGGCCCGGTGAGCCGTGAGCACTACGAGGACGAGGCGGGCCCGCACGGCGCCCTCTACGCCGGCTCGCCCGAGACGGTCGCCCAGAAGATCGCCGCGGCGATGCGGGCGATCGGCGCGACCCGCTTCGACCTCAAGTACTCGAACGGCACCCTGTCGCACGAGGCGATGATGGGCAGCATCGAACGCTACGCGACCGAGGTCGTGCCGCGCGTCCGCGAACTCCTGGCCGAGGTGGGCGACGACGGGCCCGACGCCCTCGCAGCCGCAGACCGAACGGATGCCGCAGCCGCCGCCGAGCACCCCGCGGACTGACCCACGTTCAGGCCGTGGTCGTCGCGCGCAGCGCCCGTCGACGCACGAGGCCGCGGAACCACGTCGCCTCGGGCAGCCGCGCGAGGAAGGTGCCCGCGATGATCGTGATGAGCACGTAGGCCGTCGCGAGTGGCGCGAGCGCGGGATTCACGCCCGCCCCCACCGCGATGCCGGCGATCACGATCGAGAACTCGCCGCGCGGGATCAGCGTGAGCCCGGCACGCCACTGGCCGAGCGTACCGACGCCCGCCCGCCGGGCGGCGTAGGCCCCGGTCACGAGCTTCGTGAGGATGGTGACGGCGGCGAGGGCGAGCGCTGCCGGGAGCATCATCACGAGCTCCGACGAGTCGGTCGTGAGCCCGAAGAAGAGGAAGAACGTCGCCGCGAAGAGGTCGCGCAATGGCGTCAGCACCTGGCTCGCGTTCGTCGCGACGCGTCCGGAGAGGGCGATCCCCACGAGGAACGCGCCGACGGCGGCCGAGACGTTCACCTCGGCCGCGAGTCCGGCCACGAGCATCGTGAGACCGAGCACGCCGAGCAGGAGCGGCTCGAACTCGTCGGCAGGGAAGAGCCGCGACACGATGTGCCCGTGCCGCAGCGCGATGAAGAGGATGAGGCTCACGACCGCCACGGCGACGGCGACCGACACGACCCCCTGGAGGAGGCTGACGCCGATGACGAGCGCCGAGAGCACCGGCAGGTAGAAGGCCATCGCGAGGTCCTCGATCACGAGCACGGCGAGGATCGCCGGCGTCTCGCGGTTCGAGAGGCGACCGAGATCGCGGAGGAGCTTCGCGATCACGCCCGATGACGACACCCACGTCACGCCCGCGAGCGCGACGGCCGCGATCGGACCCCAGCCGAGCAGCAGGGCGAGCGCCGCCCCGGGGAGCGCATTGAGGAGCCCATCGACGATCCCAGCCGTGCGTGCCGACTTCAGGCTGTCGAACAGCTCGGATGCCGTGTACTCGAGTCCGAGGAGGGCCAGCAGCAGGATGACGCCGATCTCGGACGCGGTCTGCAGGAACTCCTCGCTCGCCGCGAGCGGCACGAATCCGCCCTCACCGAAGGCCAGGCCCAGGACGAGGTAGAACGGGATCGGCGAGATCCCGAAGAGGAGCGCCAGGCGCCCCAGGAGACTCATGCCGAGGAGCAGCGCGCCGACTTCGATCAGGAGCAGCGTGGTCTCGTGCACGACGGCCGCCTCAGTCGGGGCCGTTGGCGAGCAGGCGGGCTACTCCGTCGAGTCCTTCACGGGTGCCGACGACGACGAGGACGTCGCCCGCGCGCAGCATCTCCGCCGGAGTCGGCGAGGGGATGATCGCGGCATCGCGCACGATGGCGACGATCGAGGCGTGCGTGCGGGTGCGGGCCTTCGTGGCACCGAGGGTGCGGTTCAGGTAGGGGGAATCCGTCGGCAGGGCGATCTGCTCCGTGTAGAGGCCGGCGGTCTCATCGCTCAGGCTGGTGAGTCGGCTGAGCATGACGGATGCTCCGAGCACATCGGCCAGTGCGGCGGCTTCGTCGTCGTTCAGCGGGATGGAGTCACGGCACTCATCGGGGTCGTCGATGTCGAAGACGCCGAGGTCGCGTTCGCCGTCACGGTGCGACACGACACTGATACGCCGGCCGCCCTCGGTGACGAGGTCGTGGCGAACACCGATCCCGGGCAGATCGACCTTCTCGATTCGGATACCCACGACCGCTATCGTAACCCCGCCGACAGGTGCGACCGGCACACCGCCCTCAGTGTCGGAATCGGGCCTCGGTGGTCATCTCGAGCACGGGAGTGCCGCCGTCGTCGTGCAGGGCGAACGAGGGCACGACCGCCGCGAACTCGGCGAGCGAGTCGACATGCGTGCCGCCGCAGGGGATGCGCGCCGTGCCATCGGGCAGGTCGCACACCCACGAGCGACGCTCGGTCAGCAGCTCGCCGTCGCATTCGACGCGTACCGACGCCCCTGACGCGACCCACTCCTCGAGCACGTCGGAGACCGCGCGACCGAGGTCGTCGAGGCTCTCGCGGGTCACGGACGCGGTGTCGAAGCCTGCGCGGCGCAGGGACTTGTTGAGGCGATACCGGTCGACCGAGCCGTTCGACACGATGCGCGAGGTGTCGATCGCGAGGCCGTCGAAGTCGGGGCGGCCGAGCGCATCCTCACGGGCGGCCTTCGACCATCGGTCGGCCAGGACGCGGTTGAGGGCGAGGGATGCCACGTGGCAGGCGGTGTGCCCGGCCGAGAGGGCGTGCCTCGTCGCGGCATCCGCTTCGATCTCGACCTCGTCGCCCTCGGCGAGGTCGGCAGCCGCGTCGGCGTCGACGAGGTGCGCGACGACGAACGACCAGCCCTCGGTGCCCTTGCGCACCGGGATGTCCGAGCCGAGGTGCAGCGATTCGCCGTCGGTGGCGGCGACGATCGCGTCGCGGATGGCGTGCGCGACGCCGCGGACACGGAGCGTGCCGGCGTCGGCGGGCTGGTCGGGCCAGGCCGCGTCAACGGGATGGAAGCTCGTCGTCTCGGTGATCACGGCGACGAGGCCCTCACCGGCCGCGGCGACGTACGCCACGCTCGACGACGCGGCGAGCGCGCCGGACGGATAGGTGACTCGGGTGTCGCGCGAGGGCAGCGGCATCCGGTCAGACGCCGTTGGAGCGGCCGAGGATGTTCACCGGGATCGCGACGGCGATGGAGGCCAGCAGGATGGCGGCGAGGAACAGGATGGCCTCGAAGCCCACCACCTCGGGGGCGATGCTCATGAGCCACAGGCTGAATGTGAAGAGCCCCATGGCGACGAGGAATGCGACGACGTTCACTACGACCTCCAGAATGCGGTGCGGCGATCGCCGCCCGCGGGCCAGTCTATCGGCCCGAAGGCCGCCGCCAGGTCACCGCAGGTTCACCCCTCCAAGGGGCCGAGCCAGGCCGTCGCGACGGTCGAATGGGCGGACTCGTCGTCGGACGGGTGGAAGATGCCCGCCAGTACATCGCGGTAGAGACGGCCCAGCTCGGATCCCGCGAAGTAGCTCGAGCCGCCGGCCACGCGCACCGCCTGGTCGACCACGTGCTTCGCGGTCTCGGTGGCGCGCACCTTGACGCCGACGAGCTTCGCGAACCAGAGCCCGCCATGGTCGACGAGGCCGTCGAGATCGCGCGCGATCGCCACGAGCTGCGGCTCGAGGGCGTCCTGCGCCAGGGCGGCGTCGGCCACGCGCCGGCGGATGTCCGGATCCTGCGACAGCGTGCGACCGTCGTGCTTCATCGACGTGCGGCGGTGGGCGGCCGCCACGGCGAGATCGAGCGCCCGGGCGCCGATGCCGGCGTAGACCGAGGCGAGCAGGAGTTCGAAACTCGCGAAGATGCCGAAGATGAACGGGTCGGCGTTGGGACCGGGGTCGAGCCGTCGCACGATGCGGTCGGGCGCCGCGAAGGCGCCGTCGAGCACCGTCGTGCGGCTCTGGCTCGCCCGCATGCCCATGGTGTCCCAATCGTCGAGCGTGCGGACGTCGGGATCGTCGCGGTCGATGAACCCGTAGACGATCTTCGGGGCGTCGGGGGAGACGGTGTCGATCCCCATGGTCCCGAGACGAGTCCAGGCGGGAGCGAGCGAGGTGAAGATCTTCCGGCCCGTGTAGCGGTAGCCGCCGCGGGCCTGCGGCTCGGCCTTCGTGCGGGAGCCGAACAGCATCAGGTCGTTGCCCGCCTCGCTGATGCCGAAGCCGAAGACCTCGCCGGCCGCCGCCTCGCGGAGCACGAACTCGAGCGTGTCGTCCCCCCGGTCGCGGAGGATCTTCGCGACGCCCGTCCACACGAGGTGCATGTTCACGGCGAGGGCCGTCGCGGGCGCGGCGCCAGCGAGCCGCATCTGCGCGCGCACCGCCTCGTCGAAGCCCCAGCCAAGGCCGCCGAGCTCCTCGGGCACGAGCGCACGCAGGTAGCCCGCGTCGCGGAGCTCGGCGAGATCCTCGGTGAAGAAGGTGTTCTCGCGGTCGTGACGGGCCGCGCGCTCGCGGATCCGCTCGAGGAGGTCGTCGTGCAGCAGGGTTCCGTGCGTCGAGCTCACGACGCCAGACTACGCCCGCGGCGTCTCGGTGCGGGATGCGTCGGCGTCGGTCGGTGCGTCGGTCGGTGCGGCGGGTGCATCCACTCGGCGCCGACGGCTCCGGGCGGCGATCACGACGATGCCGACGATGATCGCCGCGGCGACGAGCAGCACGCCCACCCACGGCAGGAGCACCCCCACCGCGACCCCGAGCCACTTCGCGAAGCCCACGAGCGCGTTCCAGCCGGCCATGAGCCCGCTCCAGAAGTCGTCCGGAGCCGGGTCGGGCGCGACGTCCTCGGTCACCAGGTCGACGGTGAGCGTCGAGAAGTCGACCTGGTCGACGAGCCAGTCGCGTTGCTGCGTCAGGCTGTCGAGCTCGGCCTGGCGGGTGGTCAGCTCTGACTCGATCGCGATGAGGTCGGCGATCGAGGTGGCGGTGCCGAGGAGCTCGCGCAGGCGGTCGACCGAGGCGGTGAGCGCGTCGATGCGCGCGTCGAGATCCTGGCGTTGCTGCGTGACATCCGAGGCGTCCATGGAGACCGAGGTCACCGTGCCGAGGTCCCGGAGTTCCGCGACCGCGCCGTCGAGTTCGTCGGAGGGGATCCGCAGGGTCAAGGACGCGCTCGCCGGCTGCGTGGCCGTTCCCGGGGTCTCTCGTCGGTTGTCGACGCGGCCCCCGGCGCGCTCGGCGATGCCGGCGACCTCCTCGGCCGTGGCCACCGGGTCGTCGACGGTGATCGACACCCAGCCCGTCGTGATCACGCTGCGGTCGGTCGGCTGCGACTCGGTCGAGCCGCCGACGGCGTCCTGCGCCTCGCCGTCGCTCCGGCCCTCTTCGGGAACCATTCCGCCCGTTGGCGCCTCGACGGCCGGGCCGGGTGCGTCGGAGCCCGAGGTGCCGACGGAGCAGCCGGCGAGGAGCAGTGCGATGATCGCGGCCGTCGCCGCCACGGGTCCGAGTCGTCTCATGCGCTCACTGTATTGCGGGGCCCGAACCGGTTGTCTGGATGCCTGCTGGGAGTCGGGTCACGATCGGATTGCGCTTTGCTGGGAGTCGACGACCGGTCCCAACGAAGCGGCGAGGCCGCACGTTCGCCGGACATCGACCGCGTCGAACCTCAGTCGAGATCGGGGTCGCGGCCGGTGCGCTCGCCGGTCTCGAGGGTCGCCATGGCGGTGAGGTCGTCGGAGTCCAACGCGAAGTCGAAGACATCGAGGTTCTCGCGCAGGCGCTCGGGCGACGACGCCTTCGGAATCACGATGTTGCCGAGCTCGACGTGCCAGCGCAGCACGATCTGCGCCGGGGTGCGGCCGTGCTTGTCGGCCAGGTCGTCGAGCAGCGGGGTGCCGAGGACGCGCCCGCGCGCGAGGGGCGACCACGCTTCGGTGCGGATGTCGTTGGCCTCGTCGAACTCGCGCAGCTCCGCCTGCGGGAGCCAGGGGTGCAGCTCCACCTGGTTCACGACGGGCTTCACGCCGGTCTCTGCGATGAGCCGCTCGATGTGGTGGGCGTGGAAGTTCGCCACGCCGATCGAGCGCACGCGTCCCTCCTCCTGCAGGCGGATGAGCGCGCGCCAGGTCTCGACGAAGCGGTCGGTCGACGGTACCGGCCAGTGGATGAGGTACAGGTCGAGTCGGTCGAGGGCCAGGCGCGCCATCGACTGGTCGAACGCCCGCAGCGTCGTGTCGAAGCCGTTGTCGTCCTTCCACACCTTGCTCGTGACGAAGAGCTCGTCGCGGGGAACATCGGCCTCGCGCACCGCGACGCCCACCTGCTCCTCGTTGCCGTAGAAGGCCGCGGTGTCGAGGTGCCGGTACCCGATCGCGATGGCATCCCGGCACAGGCGCACGGTGTCCGGCGGGGGCACCTTGTAGAGCCCGTAGCCCAGCTGCGGGATGGTGGCGCCGTCGTCGAGCGACAGGCGCGGGGCGGGCGTGATCGGTGGCGACATCCGTGGCTCCTTCTCAACTGGGTTGCATCGGCACCGGTTCGGTGTCGGGGATGGGGCTCGCGTCGCGGCCCCTGAGGTCGGGGTGCCATCGCCGGCCGAGCGCGGAGACGAGGAATCCGAGCAGCGCGAGGCCGGTGGCCGCCCAGAACGCGCCCGGTGCGCCGTAGCCGTCGATGAGGAATCCGGCGAGGGCCGACCCCAGCGCCGCGCCGATGAGTTGGCCCGTGCCCACCCAGCCGTAGGCCTCGGCGGTGTCCGAGAACTTCACGCTGGCCGAGACGATGGCGAAGAGCACGGCGAGCACGGGCGCGATGCCGATGCCGGCGATGAACAGCATCGCCGAGAGCCACCAGAAGTCCATCGAGAATGCGGCGAGCCCGGTTCCGACGAACACGATGAGCATGCGGCGTGCGGTCGACCAGGGACCGATGGGCACGTGACCGAGGAAGAGCCCGCCCGCGAGGCTGCCGACCGAGAAGATCGCGAGCACGATACCCGCCTCGGCGCCGCCGTGGCCGAACGCCGCCACGACACCCGCCTCGATCGCCGCCGCCGCGCCGATGAGGAGGAACCCCACGACCGTCGCGAGCAGCACGGGCGGGCGCGTGAGCACGACCCCGAGCCGACGCTTCGAGCGCGGAATGCGCACACGCCCGAGCTCGGGCGACGAGATGAACCAGATGCCCCCGCCGATCATGAGCACGGCGGCCAGCAGGATGCCCCAGACCGTGCCGACCTGCGTGGACACGAACGTGGTGACGACCGGGCCGACGACCCAGATGATCTCCTGCGCCGAGGCATCCAGCGAGAACAGGGGAGTCAGCTGCCGCGAGTTCACCATCTTCGGGTAGATGGTGCGCACCGCGGGCTGCACGGGCGGCGTGGAGAGGCCCGCGACGAAGCCGACGGCCATGTAGAGCGGCACGGTGAGCGGCAGCAGCGCGACCGCGACGACGGATGCCGCGCAGACCACGAGCGTCGCGATGAGCACGGGCCGCATGCCCCATCGACCCATGAACCGGCTCGTGAGCGGCCCGGCGATGGCCTGCCCGAGGGACGTGGCGGCGAGCACCAGCCCGGCCGCGCCGTAGGAGCCCGTCTGGCGTTCGATGTGCAGCAGGAACGCCAGAGAGAGCATTCCCGAGGGGAACCGTGCCGTCAGCTGGGCGGCGATGATACGAGCGACGCCCGAGGTTCTGAGGAGATCGGAGTAGCTGCCCACGGTGCGACCACTCTATCGAGGCCGTTGGGCGGATCGCGGGTCACGCGGGCCGGCCTCCCGCACCGCGGTGCGGGAGGCCGGCTTCGGTGGGCTTCCGTCAGCGCCGGAAGTGGGAACCGAGTCGGTCTCCGACCTTCTCCATGGCGACCGGCGAGCCCTTCGCCGTGCCGCTCACCGAGGCCGTCGACGTCGCGAACGTGAGGATCGCGTGCGCAGCGGCATCCGACATCTCCTCGAGTGCCAGCGTGTTCACGTTGGTGATCACGCCCTGGTACTCGAGCGCGCCGTCGTAGGCCGCGTTCAATTCCTCGTAGAGCTCGGCGTCAGCGCCGTCGCCGGTCGGGTCCATGCTGTCGCACGCCTGGTGGTAGCACGGGTCGTACGACACCGGCTCGCCGTCGAACGTGGCGAGACCGCCGTAGAGCGCGACCTGGTCAGCGGACTTCGTGTCCTCCGCACCGGTGAAGAGGCCGCCCGCGGGGATGCCAGCGCTGATGAACGCGTCGTAGTCCGAGCGCCCGTCGAACGCCGTCGCCTCCGACGCGAGTCCCTCGGACTCGAAGAAGTCCTCGAAGACCGACTCGATGTTCGCGCTGCCGGTCGGGCCCTTGTGCCGCGCCGATCTCATGGATCGGCGGCGACACCGAATGGGACTCACTCTCTCCCGGGGGTCGAGGGGCCGTCAACCCCCGGCGACTCAGTCCGCGAGGGCCTTGGCGATCCGCTGCGGCGAGACGGTCTCGGCTGTGCGCAGCTCCTGGGCGAAGAGACTCACACGCAGTTCCTCGAGCATCCAGCGCACCCGCACCAGCCGCTCCGGTGCCTCCGGGTCGATCGGGACGCGTCCGCCGGCGGCCTCGAAGGCGGCGATCGACGGCTCCAGCTGGTTCATCGCCTGCCGGTCGCGACCAGGGTTCTCGACGAGCCTGCGAACCCGCACGATGATCGCCTCGAGGTAGCGCGGAAGGTGCCGGAGGCGCTCGAGCCCGGTGGTCGAGACGAAGCCCGACGGCACGAGCGCCGCCAGCTGCGCCCGTACGTCGCCGAGCGCGGCCATGAGGTGGATGCTCGACGCGCCGGCGATCGCCCGGTCGGCGTCGCGCGCAAGGCGCACGATTCGGGCGACGAGCGCGACGGTCTCGAACATCCGGTCGACGACGGTCGCGGCCACGGCGTCGCGCACCGCCTCGAACTCGGTGCGCGAGCGCAGCAGCCCCTCGGGATGTCGGGCTCGCAGTTCGGCGTCGACGACGGCTGCGAGGCAATCGTCGAGGAGCGCCCGGGTGCCGGGGTACGCGCTCGCCGCGAGCGCGAGCTTCTCCTCGTTCGAGAGGTGCTGCTGCACGTAGGCCACGGGCGTCGGCGTGGCCAGCACGAGCAGGCGGCGGATGCCCCGACGCGACGCCCGATCGCGCTCCTCCGCCGTGGCGACGAGGCGCAGCGCGACCGAGGTCCTCTCGTCGACGAGCGCCGGGTACGCGCGAATCACGTTGCCCGCCTGGCGCGTGTCGAGGTGCGTGGGCAGCTCGTCCCATTCCCAAATGGTGATCCCATCGCGCTCGGCGAGGGCGGGGGAGTCGACGCTCGCTGAGCTCGTCGAAGCCGCGCGCCCTCCGACGGGCTCCGCGGCGGCGCTTCGCGGTCTCGCGGTCACCGCCTTCGCCACGGCGGCTCGTGTGCGGTCGGCCAGGCGCACCTGCAGTTCGCCCAGGTCCTTCGAGCTGCCGAGCACGCGTCCACGTTCGTCGACGGCCCGGAAGGTCACGCGCAGGTGCGGCGGCACCCGATCGAGGTCGAAGTCCGAGGCGTCGACGGGTGCGAAGGTGAGCCGACGGATGGCCTGGCCGACGGCCGCCGCGAGCGGCTCGCGCGGCTCGCCGTCCTCTGGGCCGGCCGGCAGCTCGGCGGCGATCTTCGCGGCCCACTCCGCGGCAGGCACCACCTGACGGCGCAGCACCTTCGGCAGCGTGCGGAGCAGGGCCTGGATCAGTTCGTCGCGCAGCCCGGGCACCTGCCAGTCGAATCCGGTGGGTTCGATCCGGGGCAGCAGCGCGAGGGGCACGACGACCGTCACGCCGTCGTCGTCGGCGCCGGGCTCGAAGCGATAGGCGAGCGACAGGGTCTGGTCGCCCTGACGCCAGCGGTCGGGGAAGCCGTCGCCACGATCCGCCTCCGCCTCGTCGTCCAGGAGGTCGGCGGCGGTCATGGTGAGCAGGTCGGGTCGGGTTCGGTGCTCGGTGCGCCACCAGCGTTCGAAGGCGCGCGTGTCCGCGACATCCGCCGGCACCCTGGCCTCGTAGAAGGCCACGACGGCTTCGTCGCCGACGAGGATGTCTCGGCGGCGGGTGCGTTCCTCGACCTCGGCGAGTTCACGCCGAAGCTCACGATTCGACCGCAGGAACCGGAACACGCGCTTGTCCAGCCGCGTCGCGTCCCAGTCCTCCTCGACGAGCGCGTGCCGGATGAACAGCTCGCGTGCGAGTGCGGCGTCGACGCGGGAGAGCTGGATGCGGCGCTTCGCGACGATCGGCACGCCGAAGAGCATGACCTTCTCGTCGGCGACGGCGGAGCCCTGGCGGCGCTCCCAGCGAGGCTCGCTGTAGGTGCGCTTCACGAGCGGGCCCGCAAGGGGCTCGGCCCAGGCCGGATCGATCGCCGCGTTCATCCGGGCGAACAGGCGACTCGTCTCGACGAGTTCGGCGCTCATGAGCGCGCCGGGCGGCTTCTTCGCCAGGGCCGAGCCGGGGAAGACCATGAACCGCACGTTCCGGGCACCGATGAACTCCGCCTGCGGCCGGCGCCCCTTGCTCGCCGGGCTCGTCGAAGCGGCAGCTCCCTTCGACGAGCTCGGGGAGCGCTCGTCGCGCAGGCCGATCTGCGAGAGCAGTCCGGCGAGCAGCGCGCGGTGGATGCCGTCGGGGTTCGGCGCGCCGGTCCCTGAGCCTGTCGAAGAGGCCACGTGCAGCCCGAGCGGCTTCGCGAGCCGCACGAGCTGGCGGTAGAGGTCCTGCCACTCGCGAACGCGCAGGTAGTTCAGGAACTCCGCCTTGCACATACGTCGGAACGCGCTGCCCGAGAGTTCGCGCTGCCGCTCCTCGAGGTGGTTCCAGAGGTTCAGCAGGGTGAGGAAGTCGCTCGTCGGGTCCACGAATCGCGCGTGGAACCCGTCGGCCTGCTCGCGCTTCTCGAGCGGGCGCTCGCGGGGATCCTGGATGGTGAGCCCCGCGACGATCGCGAGCACCTCGCGCGAGACGCCCTGCGCCTTCGACTCGAGCACCATGCGCGCGAACCGCGGCTCGATCGGCAGGCGTGCGAGCTGCCGGCCGACCCGGGTGAGCTGCGGCCCGCGCTCGGCCGCTGAGCCGGCCCCTGAGCCGGTCGAAGGGTCGATCGCCCCGAGCTCGCGCAGCAGTTCGAGACCGTCCCGGATGCCGCGGCTGTCGGGCGGGGTCAGGAACGGGAACTCCTCGATCTCGCCGAGGCCGAGGGACGCCATCTGCAGGATGACGGCCGCGAGGTTCGTGCGCAGGATCTCGGGGTCGGTGTACGCGGGACGCCGTTCGAAGTCCTCCACCGAGTAGAGGCGGATCGCGATGCCGTCACTGGTACGGCCCGACCGGCCCGACCGCTGGTTCGCCGAGGCCTGCGAGATCGCCTCGATCGGCAGGCGCTGCACCTTCGAGCGTACGGAGTAGCGGCTGATGCGGGCGGTGCCGGCATCGACGACGTACCGGATGCCCGGCACCGTGAGGCTCGTCTCGGCGACATTCGTGGCGAGGACGACCCGTCGTCGGAGGCCCACCACCTTCGACGGCTCGAACACCCTGTGCTGGTCGGCCGACGAGAGTCGTCCGTACAGCGGCAGCACCTCCGTCTCGCCTCCGCGCCTGGTCCCTGAGCCGGTCGAGGGGCCGTAGTGCGCGCGCACGGCCGCTTCGGCGTCGCGGATCTCGCTCTCGCCCGAGAGGAACACGAGGACGTCGCCGGATGACTCGCGCTCGAGTTCGTCGAGGGCCTCGAGGATGCCCCGCTGCACGTCCTTGTCCTCGGCGGCGGCACCCTCGTCGTCGGCCTCCTCGCCGGTGTCCCCCGATGATTCCGCGACGAGCGGCCGGTAGCGGATCTCGACGGGGTAGGTGCGCCCCGACACCTCGACGACGGGCGCCGGCCTGCCCGCAGCATCCGCGAAGTGCCTGGCGAAGCTCTCGGGGTCGATGGTCGCGCTCGTGACGATGACCTTGAGGTCGGGTCGGCGCGGGAGGAGGCGCTTGAGGTACCCGAGCAGGAAGTCGATGTTGAGACTGCGCTCGTGCGCCTCGTCGATGATGATCGTGTCGTAGCGGCGCAGCTCGCGATCGCGGTGGATCTCGTTCAGCAGGATGCCGTCGGTCATCACCTTGATGCGCGTCGAGTCGCTCACCCGGTCGGTGAATCGCACCTGGTAGCCGACGAGTCCGCCGAGCTCGACGCCGAGCTCCTCGCTGATGCGCTCGGCGATCGTGCGTGCCGCGATGCGTCGGGGCTGCGTGTGCGCGATCGACTCGCGGCCCAGCTCGAGGCAGATCTTCGGCAGCTGCGTCGTCTTGCCCGACCCCGTCGCGCCGGCGACGATCACGACCTGGTGGTCGCGGAGGGCGCGCGCGATCTCCTCGCGCTGCGCGGAGACGGGCAGCTCTGGGGGATAGGTGATCGCGGGAAGCACAGCCTCCCATCGTATGCCGTCGGGAACGTGATGGGATGGGCTCATGACCCGGTCCCCCGTACCCCGCATCCAGTTGAACGACGGCTTCTCGATCCCGCAGCTCGGTTTCGGCGTGTTCCGCGTCGACCCGCAGGAGACCGAACGCATCGTGACGGACGCACTCGAGGTGGGCTATCGCCACCTCGACACCGCTCGTATCTACGGCAACGAGGAGGGCGTCGGGCGCGCGATCGCCGACTCGGGCATCCCACGCGAGGAGCTCTTCGTGACCACGAAGCTCTGGAACGACGACCAGGGCACCCAGTCGGTCTTCGACGCGTTCGACCGCAGCCTCCAGCGACTCGGCCTCGAGTACGTCGACCTCTACCTGATCCACTGGCCGTCGCCGGCGAACGACCGCTACGTCGAGACGTGGCGAGCCTTCGAGCGACTGCGGGAGTCGGGACGCGCCCGATCGATCGGCGTCTCGAACTTCCTCGTGCCGCACCTCGAGCGGCTGCTCGCCGAGACCGGCATCGTGCCGGCGGTCGACCAGATCGAGCTGCACCCGTACCACCAGCAGCCCGAGACCGCCGCGTTCGCCGAGGAGCACGCGATCGCGATCGAGGCATGGGGGCCGCTCGGGCAGGGCAAGTACCCACTCTTCGAGCTCCCCGAGGTGGCGGATGCCGCCGCGGCCCACGGTGCGACGCCGGCGCAGGTCGTCATCAGGTGGCATCTCCAGCGCGGGCACATCCTGTTCCCGAAGTCGAACCGCCGTGAGCGCATGGCGGAGAACTTCGAGGTCTTCGGCTTCGAGCTCGACGACGCCGAGATGGACGCCATCACCGCGCTCGAGCGCGAGGGGCGCATGAGCGCCCACCCCGACGAGGTGAACTGAGCGTCGGAAACCGCCGACGATCAGGGGCTGCCCGACGCAGTGTGGCGGGCGCGTCCCGGGCGACACGCCCGGGATGCGAGCCTGATTTGGCACCGCTCCCGGATCCGCGTAAATTCTTACTCATCGCCACGGCGGTGCGGGAAGCGGAGGAGCGAGAAGCTCTGAACTGCCCGGCCGAGACGGCGGTCATCTTAGCCAAATAACCTCGAAGGCGCATTGCGACTCGGTGATTTCAAGCCTAAGATGAAACTCCACTTCCTCACGAAGCGTTGATCCGCGTTGTGTCAGCAGTCGTTTTCACGGCTGCGACGGCGGCTCGTTTTCGTGGTCACGTGGTACCATGGATAGGTTGCCCTGAGGGCAGGCCGTGAGGCTGAAACTCAGGTGCGTCCGTTTCTTGAGAACTCAACAGCGTGCACTATGTTCAATGCCAATTTTTGAACCCTGTCCTGCCTCTTCGGGGGTGGGTGGGATTCCTTTGATTGATGGACAATTTGATTTTTTGAGTCAGTTGTTTCTCTGTCGGAGATCGAACTTGACTGGCCTTCGGGTTGGTTGAACCAGTTTTTTTGGAGAGTTTGATCCTGGCTCAGGACGAACGCTGGCGGCGTGCTTAACACATGCAAGTCGAACGATGAACTCCAGCTTGCTGGGGGGATTAGTGGCGAACGGGTGAGTAACACGTGAGTAACCTGCCCTGGACTCTGGGATAACCCCGAGAAATCGGAGCTAATACCGGATAGGACCCTGGACCGCATGGTTCGGGGTGGAAAGTTTTTTCGGTTTGGGATGGACTCGCGGCCTATCAGCTTGTTGGTGAGGTAATGGCTCACCAAGGCGTCGACGGGTAGCCGGCCTGAGAGGGTGACCGGCCACACTGGGACTGAGACACGGCCCAGACTCCTACGGGAGGCAGCAGTGGGGAATATTGCACAATGGGCGCAAGCCTGATGCAGCAACGCCGCGTGCGGGATGACGGCCTTCGGGTTGTAAACCGCTTTTAGTAAGGAAGAAGGGGCCTTCGGGCTTTGACGGTACTTGCAGAAAAAGGACCGGCTAACTACGTGCCAGCAGCCGCGGTAATACGTAGGGTCCGAGCGTTGTCCGGAATTATTGGGCGTAAAGAGCTCGTAGGCGGTTTGTCGCGTCTGCTGTGAAATCCCGAGGCTCAACCTCGGGCCTGCAGTGGGTACGGGCAGACTGGAGTGCGGTAGGGGAGAATGGAATTCCTGGTGTAGCGGTGGAATGCGCAGATATCAGGAGGAACACCGATGGCGAAGGCAGTTCTCTGGGCCGTAACTGACGCTGAGGAGCGAAAGCGTGGGGAGCGAACAGGATTAGATACCCTGGTAGTCCACGCCGTAAACGTTGGGCGCTAGATGTGGGGACCTTTCCACGGTTTCCGTGTCGTAGCTAACGCATTAAGCGCCCCGCCTGGGGAGTACGGCCGCAAGGCTAAAACTCAAAGGAATTGACGGGGGCCCGCACAAGCGGCGGAGCATGCGGATTAATTCGATGCAACGCGAAGAACCTTACCAAGGCTTGACATAACCGAGAACGCCGCAGAAATGTGGAACTCTTTGGACACTCGGTTACAGGTGGTGCATGGTTGTCGTCAGCTCGTGTCGTGAGATGTTGGGTTAAGTCCCGCAACGAGCGCAACCCTCGTCGCATGTTGCCAGCACGTCATGGTGGGAACTCATGTGAGACTGCCGGGGTCAACTCGGAGGAAGGTGGGGATGACGTCAAATCATCATGCCCCTTATGTCTTGGGCTTCACGCATGCTACAATGGCCGGTACAAAGGGCTGCGATGTCGTAAGGCGGAGCGAATCCCAAAAAGCCGGTCTCAGTTCGGATTGAGGTCTGCAACTCGACCTCATGAAGTCGGAGTCGCTAGTAATCGCAGATCAGCAACGCTGCGGTGAATACGTTCCCGGGCCTTGTACACACCGCCCGTCAAGTCATGAAAGTCGGTAACACCCGAAGCCGGTGGCCTAACCCCTTGTGGGAGGGAGCCGTCGAAGGTGGGATCGGTGATTAGGACTAAGTCGTAACAAGGTAGCCGTACCGGAAGGTGCGGCTGGATCACCTCCTTTCTAAGGAGCAACTCGGAGTCTTTCGGGGCTTCGCAGTGCATGCCGGATCAGACCGAACGTGTCTGCCGGCTGCTCATGGGTGGAACATTGACATAGGCATCAGCTGAGTCGTCCTGGTTCTAGTACGCCGTCTCTTTCGGGGGGTGGTTGGAACGGGTCGGGGTGAGGGGGTTGGTGCGTGCACGCTGTTGGGTCCTGAGGGACCGGGCGCATCCCCTGACCTGTGGGTCGGGGGTGGTTTGGACTCTTCAGGCCTTCACCGAGACCGACCTGTGTGGTTGGTGGGTGTGGGGGTTCTGGCCGTCTGTTGAGAACTACATAGTGGACGCGAGCATCTTAGATTGATGCCCCTTCGGGGGTGTTGATCACAATAGGTGAAACGCTGAAGAGCATCCTTTCGGGGGTGTTGTTCGGTGTTCACTGGTCAATTTCGCATCTGTGCCCTTTCGGGGGTGTGGGTGTGCGATTCGAACTCATGTGATTTCAAGTTTCTAAGAGCAAACGGTGGATGCCTTGGCATCTGGAGCCGAAGAAGGACGTCGTAATCTGCGATAAGCCTCGGGGAGCTGATAAACGAGCTGTGATCCGAGGATTTCCGAATGGGGAAACCCCGCCGGGCCCTTTGGGTGACCTGGTGACTCCCGCCTGAATGTATAGGGCGGGTAGAGGGAACGTGGGGAAGTGAAACATCTCAGTACCCACAGGAAGAGAAAACAACCGTGATTCCGTGAGTAGTGGCGAGCGAAAGCGGAAGAGGCTAAACCGGTCATGTGTGATACCCGGCAGGGGTTGCATGGTCGGGGTTGTGGGACCTCTCGGACTGTACTGCCGTGCAGTCGCGGTGACGCGTCAGGTATAGACGAACCGGATTGAAAGCCGGACCGGAGTGGGTGTGAGTCCCGTAGTCGAAATGCCTGGCCGGCCGGAGAGGGATCCCAAGTAGCACGGGGCCCGAGAAATCCCGTGTGAATCTGTCAGGACCACCTGATAAGCCTAAATACTCCCAGATGACCGATAGCGGACAAGTACCGTGAGGGAAAGGTGAAAAGTACCCCGGGAGGGGAGTGAAATAGTACCTGAAACCGTTTGCTTACAAACCGTCGGAGCCTCCTTGTTGGGGTGACGGCGTGCCTTTTGAAGAATGAGCCTGCGAGTTAGTGATCTGTGGCGAGGTTAACCCGTGTGGGGTAGCCGTAGCGAAAGCGAGTCTGAATAGGGCGTTTCAGTCGCAGGTCCTAGACCCGAAGCGAAGTGATCTATCCATGGCCAGGTTGAAGCGACGGTAAGACGTCGTGGAGGACCGAACCCACTTCAGTTGAAAATGGAGGGGATGAGCTGTGGATAGGGGTGAAAGGCCAATCAAACTTCGTGATAGCTGGTTCTCTCCGAAATGCATTTAGGTGCAGCGTTGCGTGTTTCTTGCCGGAGGTAGAGCTACTGGATGGCCGATGGGCCCCAAAAGGTTACTGACGTCAGCCAAACTCCGAATGCCGGTAAGTGAGAGCGCAGCAGTGAGACGGTGGGGGATAAGCTTCATCGTCGAGAGGGAAACAACCCAGACCACCGACTAAGGTCCCTAAGCGCGTGCTAAGTGGGAAAGGATGTGGAGTTGCACAGACAACCAGGAGGTTGGCTTAGAAGCAGCCACCCTTGAAAGAGTGCGTAATAGCTCACTGGTCAAGTGATTCCGCGCCGACAATGTAACGGGGCTCAAGCACGCCACCGAAGTCGTGGCATTACCGCATTCGATAGGCCTTCGTGGTCCAGTCGTGGTGATGGGTAGGAGAGCGTCGTGTGGCGAGTGAAGCGGCGGTGTGAACCAGCCGTGGACGCCACACGAGTGAGAATGCAGGCATGAGTAGCGAAAGACGGGTGAGAAACCCGTCCTCCGGAAGACCAAGGGTTCCAGGGTCAAGCTAATCTGCCCTGGGTAAGTCGGGACCTAAGGCGAGGCCGACAGGCGTAGTCGATGGACAACGGGTTGATATTCCCGTACCGGCGAAGAACCGCCCACACGAGACCAGGAGTGCTAAGCATCCTAATCCATGCACGATCCCTTCGGGGTGACGCGTGGGGCGGCATGCGACCCCGTCTGGTGGAGTGAGCGTATTAACAGGTGTGACGCAGGAAGGTAGCCGAACCCGGGCGATGGTTGACCCGGGGCAAGCGTGTAGGCCGAACCGTAGGCAAATCCGCGGTTCACGAGGCTGAGACGCGATGCGGATGAAAAGTTGGTGATCCTATGCTGCCGAGAAAAGCATCGACGCGAGGTTCCAGCCGCCCGTACCCCAAACCGACTCAGGTGGTCAGGTAGAGAATACCGAGGAGATCGAGAGAATCGTGGTTAAGGAACTCGGCAAAATGCCCCCGTAACTTCGGGAGAAGGGGGGCCCGAAGCGTGAACCCACTTGCTGGGGGAAGCGTGGAGTGGCCGCAGAGACCAGTGGGAAGCGACTGTTTACTAAAAACACAGGTCCGTGCCAAGTCGCAAGACGATGTATACGGACTGACGCCTGCCCGGTGCTGGAAGGTTAAGAGGACCGGTTAGCCGCAAGGCGAAGCTGAGAATTTAAGCCCCAGTAAACGGCGGTGGTAACTATAACCATCCTAAGGTAGCGAAATTCCTTGTCGGGTAAGTTCCGACCTGCACGAATGGCGTAACGACTTCCCAGCTGTCTCAACCGCGAACTCGGCGAAATTGCATTACGAGTAAAGATGCTCGTTACGCGCAGCAGGACGGAAAGACCCCGTGACCTTTACTACAGCTTGGTATTGGTGTTCGGTGTGGCTTGTGTAGGATAGGTGGGAGACTTTGAAGCGGGCACGCCAGTGTTCGTGGAGTCATTGTTGAAATACCACTCTGGTCACTCTGGATATCTAACTTCGAACCGTGATCCGGTTCAGGGACAGTGCCTGGTGGGTAGTTTAACTGGGGCGGTTGCCTCCCAAAAAGTAACGGAGGCGCCCAAAGGTTCCCTCAACCTGGTTGGCAATCAGGTGGCGAGTGTAAGTGCACAAGGGAGCTTGACTGTGAGACTGACAGGTCGAGCAGGGACGAAAGTCGGGACTAGTGATCCGGCAGTGGCTTGTGGAAGCGCTGTCGCTCAACGGATAAAAGGTACCTCGGGGATAACAGGCTGATCTTGCCCAAGAGTCCATATCGACGGCATGGTTTGGCACCTCGATGTCGGCTCGTCGCATCCTGGGGCTGGAGTAGGTCCCAAGGGTTGGGCTGTTCGCCCATTAAAGCGGTACGCGAGCTGGGTTTAGAACGTCGTGAGACAGTTCGGTCCCTATCCGCTGCGCGCGTAGGAAATTTGAGAGGATCTGACCCTAGTACGAGAGGACCGGGTTGGACGAACCTCTGGTGTGCCAGTTGTTCCGCCAGGAGCACCGCTGGTTAGCTACGTTCGGGATGGATAACCGCTGAAAGCATCTAAGCGGGAAGCCGGCCTCGAGATGAGATTTCCATCCCTTCGGGGGAGAGGCTCCCAGCCAGACGACTGGGTTGATAGGCCGGATGTGGAAGACAGGACTAACGACTGTCGCAGCTGACCGGTACTAATACGCCGATAACTTGACAATCACTACACACAACCATGTTTGCAAAGGCTGGGTTGTGTGGCCGACAAGATTGCTCGCGTCCACTCTGTGGTTCCCAACAGACGGAAACCCAACAACACCACACAGACAACACCCCAACCCCCCGACCACCCGCGGTCAGGGCGAACGGGGTGCCGAGACCACCAACACCACACCCAAGAGTGTGCCCCTGTTGGTTCTAGAGTTTCGGCGGCCATAGCGCGAGGGAAACGCCCGGACACATTCCGAACCCGGAAGCTAAGACTCGCAGCGCCGATGGTACTGCAGGGGCGACCCTGTGGGAGAGTAGGACACCGCCGGACATCCATTCGAAGAGAGCCGCCCAAGGTTGGGCGGCTCTCTTCGGTTTAACGCCTCCATCTTCGGTACCCAAGCGTCCGTCCGCACGGGAGTAGTCAAGCCCGGCGCCGGTCGGCGGCATCCGTCCTACGCTGAGAGCATGCCGAACCGCCTGAAGGACGCGCTGAGTCCATATCTCCGCGCCCACGCGGACAACCCCGTCGACTGGTTCCCCTGGGGCGAGGACGCGTTCGCCGAGGCGCGTCGGCGAGACGTGCCCGTGCTCGTCTCGATCGGCTACGCCACCTGCCACTGGTGTCACGTCATGGCGCGCGAGAGCTTCAGCGATCCGGAGACGGCTCGCCTCATCAACGACTGGTTCGTCGCCGTCAAGGTCGACCGCGAGGAGCATCCCGAGGTCGACGCGAGTTTCCTCGCCGCGGCATCCGCCTTCACACGAGAACTGGGCTGGCCGCTCACCGTGTTCGCCACGCCCGAGGGGCGCACGTTCTACGCGGGCACCTACTTCCCGCCCCGCGGCATCCGCGGCGTGCCGGCGTTCCCCGACGTGCTCGCGGCCGTCGCCGAGGCATGGCGCGAGCGACGCAGCGACCTCGACGAGACCGCGAATGCCGTCGCCACGGCGCTCGACGCGGCATCCGTCGCCGACACGGCCGGAGACCTGCCCGATCGGGCGCGCCTGGAGTCGGCGGCCGCGGTGCTCGCCGCCGACGAGGACCGGGTGTACGGCGGGTTCGGACGCGCGCCGAAGTTCCCCGTCGCACCGGTGCTCGAGTTCCTCACCGTAGCGGGACCCGAGGCGCGAGCCCTGGCGACCCGGACACTCCAGCGCATGGGCGCCTCGCCGCTCCGCGATCCCGTGGAGGGCGGCTTCTTCAGGTACGCGACTCGCGCCGACTGGAGCGATCCGCACTACGAGCGGATGCTCACCGACAACGCGCTCCTCCTCGGCGTCGCCGCCGAGCTCGGTCGTGGGGAGGCGCCACCCGACTTCGTCGCACCGCTCGCCGGGGGCGTCATCGGGTTCCTCGTCGAGCGCATGCAGCTCGCCTCGGGCGGGTTCGCGAGCGCCCAGGACTCCGAGAGCATCATCGACGGCGAGCGCAGCGAAGGCGGGTACTACCGTCGCGACGCCGCAGGACGCACGGGGCTGCAGCCCCCGGCCCTCGACACGAAGGTGCTGACGGGCTGGAACGGGCTCGCCATCGGCGCGCTCGCGCGGGCGGGGTTCGTGTTCGGCCGTGCCGACGCAGTGGCGGCTGCGCGACGGGCGGCCGACTACCTGCTCGATCACCACCGACGTGCCGACGGGTCGCTCGTGCGTGCGTCGCTCGACGGCGTGCTGTCGTCGGCGACCGCGACGCTCGAGGACTCGGGCATGCTCGCGGGCGGCCTGCTGGAGCTCGCCGCCGCTACGGGTGAGGCCGGGTACGCGACGGCCGCCCGCGAACTCATCGACCGCGCAGCACGTTCGGCTCCGGCCGATGCGGCGATGCCCTTCGCCGCGCCGGCCGGGGGCGACCCCGTACTCGTCGCGCGTGGACTCGCGCTGCCCCCGGATCCCGCCGAGGGGGCGACGCCATCGGGTGTCACGGCATGTGCCGATGCAGCGCGGCGGCTGTACGCGCTCGGCGCAGGCGACCGGTATCTCGAGCTCGCCGAACGCGCGATGCGATCGGTCGCCGGCATCGCCGTCGAACGGCCCATCGCGTTCGGCGGGGCACTCGCGGTCATGGCGCGGCTCGCGGCGCCGCTCGTGCAGCTCGTCACCGTCGTGCCCGACGCCGACCCCGGTGCGGAAGCCGGGCCGGGGTCGGACGCGCTCATCGATGAGACGCGTCGGCATGAGGCATCCATCGCCGCGGTCGTCACCGAAACGCACGCGCGCGAGCTCGCCGCGGCGGGGTTCGAGTTGTTCGAGGGACGCGTCGCATCCGGCCGGAGGCCGACCGCCTACCGTTGCCACGCATTCGTGTGCGCACTGCCGGTGCACGGCGCCGGGGAGCTCGTGGAACTCGCAGACCGCCGCTGATCCGTACGATGGACGGGTGAGCGAACGGAACGGAACCTCGGCAGGCGGCATCGTCGGGGCGCTCGTCGTCGACGCGGTGCTCGTCATCGCGTTCGCCGTGATCGGCCGCGCGAGTCACGCCGAAGGGCTCACGCTCGCCGGGCTCTGGGGCACGGCGTGGCCGTTCCTCGGAGGGCTCGTGCTCGGCTGGGTCGCGGCGCGGGCGTGGCGGCATCCGCTCGCTGTCTGGCCGACCGGGGTCGTCATCTGGGCGGCGACCCTCGTCGTGGGCATGCTGCTCCGCCTTGCCGGCGGGCAGGGCACGGCCGTCGCCTTCATCGTGGTCGCCGGCCTGACACTCGGACTGTTCCTCGTCGGCTGGCGGGCCGTCGCCGCTCTGGCGCGACGGCGGAGCACCGCGGTGCGCTAACGGGCCAGCCGGTCGAGGCGGTCGAGCAGCGACCACACGGCGGTGCTGAGGTCGGGATGGTCGAGGGCAATCTCGCGGAGCAGCTCGTACTCGAAGCGCGCCGCATCGCCACGACGGGCCGTCGGGTGGTAGGCCCGAGCACGAACCAGGCTCCATCGGTCGGAATGGAGGCGCTCCTCGCGAAGCGTCGCCACGACCTGTTCATCGACCGAGGGGAGCTCTGGGAGGAACACCCACGGGTCCTCGCCGAGCCGGCAGCGCAGTTCGATGAGCGCGGCGAGTTCGTCGCGCGCGTCCTGCCGCAGGCGTTCGAGCGTCGATGCCTCGGCCATGTCGCGACCTCCCCTCGCTGATTCGATCGTAACCAACGCTACGCGGACCGTGTGACGTGCGGGTTACACCGGTCGTCGTCAGATGGACGGCGGATGACGCGCGCGTGACCATCTCGAGCCGGCGCACTGCGGTTGAATGGTGCGGTGAACGACGTGACCGACCCGACGACCGATCGACGGCGCGCCGCCGAGCTCGTGGCTCGGCTCCGCGCCGACCTCGAGACGGCCGGTTTCAGCGTCGACGCGCTCGACGCGCTCTGGGGCGCGGATGCCGCGGCCGCGCTGCATCGTGGCGAGCGCGTGCCGGCGCGCCGCGTGCTCGACGCCCGACGCGCGGGCCACGGGGCATCCGCCGGCCTGGCCACGCTCGCCGAGCTGTTCGTGCTCGGCCTGCCCGTGCCCGTCGAGGACGCGGCGGGAGCGCTGCCGTCACTCGGGCTCGAGGGCGCCGCCGAGCTGGGCCTCGTCGCACGCGACGCGGGCGGTGCGTCGGTGCGCGCCCGGCTCGACCTGCGACCGTACGCGTTCACCGACGGATACGGCGCGGGGCACTGGTGGATCATGTCCGACCTCGGGGAACTCGCGCTCGGCGGTCCGCTCGGCGAGCAGCATGTGCTCGGTGTCGGAGGAGCATCGATGACGCTGTCGGGGCTCATGCTGCCGACCCGGGCCGAGCGAGTGCTCGACCTCGGCACCGGCTGCGGCATCCAGGCCATGCACGCATCGCGGTTCGCCTCGCACGTGGTCGCCACCGACATCTCCGAGCGGGCGCTGCGGCTCGCGCGACTCAACCTCGAGCTCAACGGCATCGACGGCGTCGAACTCCGGCTCGGCAGCCTGTTCGAGCCGGTCGAGGGGGAGTGGTTCGACCGCATCGTGTCGAATCCGCCGTTCGTCATCACGCCGCGAGCGGCCGGCGTGCCCGAGTACGAGTACCGCGACGGCGGGCTGGTCGGCGACGCCATCGTCGAGGCGGTGATGCGGGGCGCCGCCGAGCACCTGCACCCCGGCGGCGTGGCGCAGCTCCTCGGCAACTGGGAGTACCGCGACGACGATGACGCGCTCGACCGAGTACCGGGATGGGCGGGCGAGCTCGACCACTGGATCGTCGAGCGTGAGGTGCAGCGGGTCACCGAGTACGCCGAGACCTGGATCCGCGACGGCGGCACCCGTCCGGGCACGGCCGACTTCGACCGCCTCTACGACGCCTGGCTCGACGACTTCGAGCGCCGCGGGGTGCGCGAGATCGGGTTCGGGTACGTGCTGCTGCGGCGCCCGCCCGATTCCAGCGCCGAGCGGGCGCCGCTCGCCAGGGTCGAACGCCGGCACGGGCCGCTCGGCGCCAGCCCCGGCGGACTGGGCGTGCACCTCGCCGAGTGCCTCGCGGCACACGACCGGCAGGCGTCGCTCGACGATGACGCGCTCTCGGCCACCCGGCTGACCGTCGCCGGTGACGTGACCGAGGAGCGCCACTACTGGCCGGGCGACGACGACCCCACGGCCATGCTGCTCCGGCAGGGCGGAGGCTTCGCGCGCGTGATCGACCTCGACACCGGGCTGGCCGCCCTCGTGGGAGCGTGCGACGGCGAGCTCACGGTCGGCGCGATCGTCGCGGCGATCGCGCAGCTCCTCAAGGTCGACGAGGCGGCGCTCGCCGCCGACGTGCTGCCGGCCGTGCGTGCGCTCATCGACGACGGGATGCTGCGGCTGCCGACCGACTGAAGGGCCCGCGTACGCGAGAACGGCCGGCGGCGGCGGCTCGGGGCATCCGCCGCTCAGACCGTGCCGGCGGGCGGCCAGACGCCGATGATGAGCGCCATGACGACCGTCGTCACGAGCTCGTGCCCGATGTTCACGATGGTGAGCCCTGCGGGCCGGCCCTCGAACGCGTCGTGGGTGATGAAGCGCGCCGCGGTGAAGCCGGCCCACAGCAGGATGCCGGTGAGGAGCGCGAGCAGCAGGTAGCTGCCGCCGAACGCCAGCCAGGCCACCTGCGTCGCGAGCGCGAGCACCCACGCCGAGATGAAGCTCACGATGATCGTGGTCACGATCGGCGCCACCGCGCTGCGATCGCCGACGTCGACTCGGGCCACGCGCATCCAGTAGTTGCCGAACACCCGCGGCGTGTACCAGATGGAGCCGATGACCATCGTGGAGATCGTCGCGATCACGACGGCCCAGTAGTTCACGTCGATGAGCATGCCGCTGCCTCCCCCCGCGCGGCACGGCCGCGCCTGCCCGGAGTCTAGCGTCGAGCCCCGCGCGAGCACGGGAGCGCCACGTCTCGGCGAGCACCGAGCCAGCGGCGGTAGTCTCGTGCTCGCATACCTGAAAGCGAGCCAATGCCCGACAGTCCGCTCTCCGACTCCCCGTACGAGGTGCTCGGCGTTCCCGCCGATGCGGATGCCGCAGCCCTGCGCCTGGCATACCGCAGGGCACTGCGCCACGCGCACCCCGACACCGGCGGCGATCCGGCGACGTTCCATGCCGTGCAGCGGGCGTGGCTCCTCATCGGCACCCCCGAGGCGCGGGCCGCGTTCGATCGAGGCGCCAAGGGCGCGGCGCCCACGCCGACCCGCGAGGCGTGGGCGCCGGCCGCACCCCGCCGGCCGCGCGACTCACGACCGCTCGCACGCTCCTACGGGCACCCGGGCGGGCTCACCCGGCAGCTGTACCTCGACCGCATCCGCGAGTGGGCGGGGCGCGGCGTGACGCTCGACGACCCCTACGACCCCGCGCTGGTGCGCAGCGCGCCACGCGACATCCGCCATGTCCTCGCCGACGCGCTCGCCGAGGAGGCGACCGCTCGCGCGCTCGCCACGCTCGGCATCGCCTACACGGTCTGGCACGACGTGGCGACGGATGCCGCGGGCCCCGGCCTGCCGCCGAAGCTCGACCACCTCGTGCTCGGTCCCACCGGGCTGTTCGCCATCCAGTCCGAGGACTGGGGCGCGCCGGTGGCGCTCAAGCGCGGCGAGCTCGTGGGCGAGGCGCTGGGCGCTGAGCGACCCTTCCGCGCGCTCGCGGCACGTGCCAAGGCCATCGGCCGCGCCGCCCGGGTGAAGCCAACCGCGCTCGTCATCGTCGTGCCCGACGACCACGCGGCCGAGCCGCTCGAGCTCGGCGGCAGCATCCGCGGCGCCGTCGTCGCGCTCGTGCGCAGCTCGCGGCTCGCGAGCGCGGTGCGCGAGGGGATCCCCGGCTCGGCGCACCTCGGCGGCACCGAGGTCATGGAGGTGCGTTCGCGCCTGCAGGCGGTCGTCCGGTTCGCGTAGCCGGTTCGCGCGGGCGGGCCGTCGGGGTGTTGGATGGAGAGGTGCCTGAGCTCGATCGTGACGCCCACATCGCCGACTTCGCCGACTTCATCCGGGAATCCCCCTCGTCGTACCACGCCGCGGCCTCGGTCGCCCGACGGCTCGAGGCCGACGGGTTCGAGCGGCTCGACGAGCGCGAGGAGTGGCCGACGACTCCCGGCAAGCGAGTGGTGGTGCGCGACGGCGCCGTCATCGCCTGGGTGCAGCCCGACGGCGCGACGGGCACCACGCCGTTCCGGATCCTCGGCGCGCACACCGACTCGCCGTCGTTCAAGCTGAAGCCGGGCCCGTCGCCCACGGCCGAGGGGCTCTTGCAGGCGGGCGTCGAAGTCTACGGCGGCCCCCTGCTGAACTCGTGGCTCGACCGCGAGCTCGAGCTCGCCGGCCGTATCGTGACCCGCGACGGCGCCGAGCACCTCGTGCGCACCGGTCCGTTCCTGCGCATCCCGCAGCTCGCGATCCACCTCGACCGCGACGTGAGCAAGGCGCTCACGCTCGACAAGCAGCGGCACCTGCAGCCCGTGTGGGGCGCGGCCGCCGCGGGGGACCTGCTCGCGCATCTCGCCGGCATCGCCGGGGTCGAGCTCGGCGACATCGGCGGACACGACCTGCTCGTCGCCGACACGCAGGCGCCCGAGCGGTTCGGGCTCCATGACGCGTTCTTCGCGGCAGGCCGCATGGACAACCTCTCGTCGGTGTTCGCGGGCCTCGTCGGGCTGCTCGGAGCACCCGGCGACACCGGGCGCATCAGCGTGCTCGCCGCATTCGACCACGAGGAGCTCGGTTCGGAGTCGCGTTCGGGGGCGAGCGGCCCGTTCCTCGAGGACGTGCTCGTGCGCATCGGAGCGGCGCTCGGCGCGGACGCGACCGACCGACGTCGGGCCATCGCGGACTCGTGGCTGCTCTCGTCCGACGCCGGGCACGCCGTGCACCCGAACTACCCCGAGCGCCATGACCCCGGCAACCGGCCCCGTCTCGGTGGCGGGCCGCTCCTGAAGCTCAACGCGAACCAGCGGTACGCGAGCGATGCCGTGGGTTCCGCGTTGTGGGCGCGCACGTGCCGCCAGGCCGGCATCGAGACGCAGCCGTTCGTGTCGAACAACTCGATCCCATGCGGCTCGACGATCGGGCCGATCAGCGCGACCCGGCTCGGCATCCGCACCGTCGACGTCGGCACGCCGCTGCTGTCGATGCACTCCGCCCGAGAGCTCGCGCACGTCGACGACCTCGTCGCGCTCGCGGCCGCCGTCACGGCGTTCTTCGCTCCGGCCGACTGAGGATCCGCAGGACTGCGGCTTCGCGGCCTGTCCGGGCACGCTGGCGGGATCTCGCGGCACGACGGCGCGATTTCGCGTGCCGGGGCCGGCCCGCGGGTGCGAGGGTGATGGCATGACCGACACCATCGCGCACGCGGCATCCGACCTCTTCGAGCACGTGGCCACCCAGGCCGACGCCATCGCCCACTTCAGCGGCCGCCTGGCCGTCGAGGCGGACGTGTCGGATGTCGCGGCAGCACTCGCCGCGCCGGAGCCCGGCTTCGTGCTCGTCGACACGCGCAGCGACGAGTCCTGGACGCAGGGGCACGTGCCGGGAGCCATGCACCTGCCTCGCCGTCGCATCGCCGCGGAGGCCGCCGAGCGGATCCCGGCCGGCACGCCGGTCGTCGTCTACTGCTGGGGGCCGGGATGCAACGGCGCGACCCGAGCCGCACTGGAGTTCGCGCTGCTCGGCCACCCCGTCAAGGAGATGATCGGCGGCTTCGAGTACTGGGTGCGCGAAGGCTTCGCATTCGACACGGCCGACGGGCTCGCGCAGCTCCCGCCCGACGCGCTCACGAACGTGGCGCAGGCCGGACTCGCGGGCGACACCGCGGTGAACGCCGACATCACGTGCGCGTGCTGAACGCGGGCGGGCGTCGGCCGGGACTTCGACGCCTGCCCGTCAGCGCAGCGGCCCCCGGCGCTGCTCGAGCCACAGGGTGTGCTCGCGAAGCCCGTTGCGCACCGCGGCCTTGATGATGAGATACCCGATCCAGAGACTCAGCGCGAGGATCGCGAGGTAGACGACGAGGCCGACGATGAGCCCGATGAGGCCGGCGGTGCCGACGAGGTCGTTGATGACGTTGGGGTCGGGGGTGTCCATCAGCACAGACTGGCAGATGCCGCGGCGCCCGCGCGAGGGTCCCGATCGGGGGGCACGGGCGCCGGCGCACGCGTCGCGGCGGCGCTCAGCACTCGATGACGTTGACGGCGAGGCCGCCCTCGCTCGTCTCCTTGTACTTCGTCATCATGTCGAGGCCCGTCTGGCGCATCGTCTCGATGACGGTGTCGAGCGAGACGACGTGCGTGCCGTCGCCGTGCAGCGCGAGTCGTGCAGCCGACACCGCGGTCGACGAGGCGATGGCGTTGCGCTCGATGCAGGGCACCTGCACGAGCCCGGCCACCGGGTCGCAGGTGAGGCCGAGGTGATGCTCCATCGCGATCTCGGCGGCGTTCTCGATCTGCCGTGCGGTGCCGCCGAGCACGGCGCACAGCCCGCCGGCGGCCATCGCGCACGCGGACCCGACCTCGGCCTGGCATCCGCCCTCGGCGCCCGAGATCGACGCGTTCTTCTTGACGAGCGACGCGATCGCGGCGGCGGTGAGCAGGTAGCGACGGATGCCCGCGGCATCCGCGCCGGGCACGAAGCGGAGGTAGTAGTGGCCGACCGCGGGGATGATGCCGGCGGCGCCGTTCGTGGGCGCCGTCACGACGCGGCCGCCCGCGGCGTTCTCCTCGTTCACCGCGAGCGCGAACGCGTGCAGCCACTCGGTCGAGGTGTCGCGTTCGTGTTCGTCGCGGTCGTACTCCTCGAGCCGGCGTCGCACCTCGGGTGCGCGGCGCTTCACGCCGAGGACACCGGGCAGCGTGCCTTCGGTCGCGAGCCCGTGTTGTACGCATTCCGCCATGGCCGCCCAGATCGCGTCGAGCCCCGCATCGATGCCCGCCTCGCCGTGCACCGCCACCTCGTTGGAGCGGGCGACGTCGCAGAACGACACGCCGTGTTCCTCGCAGAGCGCGAGCAGTTCGTCGGCGGTCGAGTACGGAAGCGGATGCCGCAGCGCTTCAGCCACCTGCGCGTCGTCGCCATCGCGACGGATGAACCCGCCGCCGACCGAGTAGTACGTCTCCTCCGCGAGCGGGAGCGCGTCGTCGTCGCCCCACGCCTGGAGCGTCATGGCGTTCGGGTGGCCGGGGAGGCGCGTTCGCGGCTCGAGGCTGAGGTCGGCTTGCGTCATGGTGATCGGATGCCGCCCGGCGAGCTGCACGGTCCCGCCGTCGTCGCCCAGGCCCGACCAGGCACCGCGCACCCGAGCGGGGTCGCAGTCGTCGGGTCTGAGGCCCGCGAGCCCGGCGACCACCGCATCGGGTGTGCCATGGCCGAGGCCGGTCGCACCGAGCGAGCCGTACAGGGAGCAGGTGACGCGCGTCGTCCGCTCCAGGAGCCCGTCACGCGCGAGTTGCTCGGCGAACGCGCGTGCGGCCCGCATCGGACCGACGGTGTGGGAACTCGAGGGCCCGATCCCGATCGAGAACAGATCGAGGGCTGAGACGAACGCTGTCACGTGTCCAAGGCTACGTGGGAGTCGACGCACGGATCTGGCGTGCCGTCGCACGATCGTGCGACGGAAGGCGGCTCCACGCACGAGAGCGGCGAGACTCGCGGGATCGTGCCGCTGGGATCAACGCCCCGACCGCTCCAGGTAGCGCTCGGGGATGGCGAGCGGCGCGAAGCCGAACTTCTCGTAGAGCCCGTGCGCATCGGCGGTCGCGAGCATGATGCGCCGCAGTCCCAGCGGTTCGAGGGCCGCGACGACGCCCTCGACGAGGGCGACGCCGATGCCTCGTCCGCGCGCTCCGCTCGCGACGAAGACGTCGCAGAGCCATGCGAACGTCGCCCCGTCGGTGACCACCCGGGCGTACCCGAGTTGCTCGCCGGTCGTGCGGTCGTACACGCCGAAGTTGCGCGACGCGTCGATCGCGGCATCCTGGGTCGTTCGCGGCCGCCCGGCCGCCCAGTAGGACTCCTCCGAGAGCCACGTGTGCACTCGGTCGCGGTCGAGGCGAGCTGGGTCGTCGGAGAACTCGAGGTCGTCGGGCATACCTCGATCACACCGCGCTGCGGTCGGCGCGACAAGAGCCAGTCGGGGATCGGTGGCCCGTCACGTGGGCGGGGAACGGCCGGCTAGCGGATGGTCTTGCGCGACGTGATCTGGCCCGTGTCGAAGCCGAGCAGGTGCAGGCCGCCGTGGAACCGCGCGTGCTCCACCTTGATGCAGCGGTCCATGACCACGGTGAGGCCGTGCTCCTCGCCGTAGCGGGCGGCCTCCTCGTTCCAGATGCCGAGCTGCACCCAGACCGTCTTCGCGCCGATGGCGAGCGCCTCGTCGATGACGCTCGGGATGTCGCTCGCGCGCCGGAACACGTCGACGATGTCGGGCACCTCGGGCAGGTCGGCGAGGCTCTTGTAGGCGGGCTCGCCGAGGATCTCGGTCGCGTTCGGGTTCACGAAGTAGAGCCGGTAGTCGCTCGACTGCTGCAGGTAGGTGCCCACGAAGTAACTCGAGCGGGCCGGATTCGGCGAGGCGCCCACGATGGCCACCGACTTCGCGGCGTTGAGGATGCGCAGCCGCTGCTTCGCGTCGGGTCCGACCCAGGTGCGCTGCGACTTCAGGAGCTTCGCGAGCGGCGAGCTCGCGGGCAGCTCGCACGAGAGGCCGTTGACGAGCCGCACGGTCTCGAGGCTCGTGTCGAGCTCCGTCGAAGCGTCGTCGGGCCTGGTCGTGGCATCCGCGCCGTCCTGAGCCTGTCGAAGGGCCGCCGTCGTCATCGTGTGCCTCCTGTCGCGGCCGTGAGGGCCTGGTCGAGATCGTCGATGATGTCTTCCACGTCTTCGATGCCCACGCTGATCCGCACGACGCCGGGCAGGACTCCCGCGTCGACGAGCTGCTGTTCGCTGAGCTGCGCGTGGGTGGTCGACGCGGGGTGGATGATGAGCGTCTTCGCGTCGCCGATGTTGGCGAGGTGCGAGGCGAGGTTCACCGACTCGATGAGCTGCTGGCCGACGGCGCGGCCGCC
This sequence comes from Agromyces sp. NSFZ, assembly GCF_056156205.1. Taxonomy (NCBI): domain Bacteria; kingdom Bacillati; phylum Actinomycetota; class Actinomycetes; order Micrococcales; family Microbacteriaceae; genus Agromyces; species Agromyces sp. NSFZ. The sequence continues at coordinate 3,040,149 of NZ_CM149585.1, read as the reverse complement.
CTTGACCTCGAAGCTGAACACCGAGCCCGGGCCCTTCGGCAGGTACTTCTGCGCACGGTCGTAGTGCGGGTGGTTCGGGAGGCCAGCCCACCACACCTGCTCGATGCGCGGATCGGCCTCGAGCCATTCGGCCACGACGCGGGCGTTGTCGACGTGCGCCTGCACGCGGTACGGCAGCGTCTCGACGCCCTGCGCGAGCAGGAACGCGGAGTGCGGCGCGAGCGCGGGACCGATGTCGCGCAGCTGCTCGGCGCGCAGTCGGGTGAGGAACGCGTACTCGCCGAAGTTGCCCGACCACTGCAGGCCGCCGTAGCTCGGCACCGGCTGGCCGAACAGCGGGAACTTGTCGGAGTGCCAGTCGAACCGGCCCGACTCCACGACGACGCCGCCGAGGGTCGTCCCGTGGCCGCCGAGGAACTTCGTGGCGGAGTGCGTGACGATGTCGGCGCCCCACTCGATCGGGCGGTTGAGGTACGGCGTCGGGATGGTCGAGTCCACGATGAAGGGGATGCCGTGCGCCCGGGCGACGTCGGCGAGGCCCTCGAGGTCGGCGATCTCGCCCGACGGGTTCGCGATGGTCTCGACGAAGATCGCCTTGGTCTTCTCGGTGATCGCGGCGGCGTAGTCGGCCGGGTCGGAGGAGCGCACGAACGTCGTCTCGACGCCGAAGCGGCGGAGGGTGACATCCAGCTGCGTGATCGATCCGCCGTAGAGGTTCGCCGAGGCGACGATGTGGTCGCCGCTGCCCGCGAGGCTCGCGAACGTGATGTACTGCGCGCTCAGGCCGCTCGCGGTGGCGACGGCGCCGAGGCCGCCCTCGAGACTGGCGACGCGCTCCTCGAAGCTCGCGACCGTCGGGTTCGCGAGGCGGGAGTAGATGTTGCCGTACTTCTGCAGGGCGAACCGGGCCGCGGCATCGGCGGTGTCGTCGAAGACGAACGCGCTCGACTGGTAGATGGGCAGCGCGCGCGCCCCCGTCACCTGGTCGGGGATGTTGCCCGCGTGGATGGCGCGGGTCTTGAAGCCGAATTCGCGGTCTGCCATGCGCTCACGCTACTGCGTGCGGTGGCGGCATCCGGTCGTCGTCGTAACGCGGGGCAACGGATGCCGCGGGGCCCGGCTGCGCGGCGGTCGTCATGCGCGGACGACCCCTGCGCCGACGACCTCGTCGGTCGTGACGACCCTCGCGAATCCGCCGCCCTGCAGGTTCACGGCCGTCGCGCGGGCCAGCTCCGCGGCGGTGAGGCGGACGCCGCCGGGGCCCTCGAGATCGAAGGTATGGGTCGCGTCGATCGGGAGCGTCACGTCGTACCCGAGGTTGCCGGCCATGCGGGTCGTCGTCTCGACGCACATGTTCGTCTGGATGCCGCAGATCACGAGCTGTCGGATGCCGCGGTCCTGGAGCCACGCGTGCAGGTCGGGCTTCCCGTAGAACGCGGAGTTCACGTGCTTGGTGACGAAGAGGTCGTGCGGGGCATCCGCCACCACGTCCTTCAGCGCGTTGCCGGACGCGCCCGGCGCGAGCGGCGAGCCGGGGGAGCGCGAGTCGTGGCGCACGAGCACGATCGGCCGCGAGGCGTCCGACCACGCCTGCACCAGGCGGCCGATGTTCGCCTCGGCGTCGGGGTTGTCGCGCTCGCCCCACTGCGGGTCGTCGAATCCCTGCTGCACGTCGATGACGATGAGGGCGGCGGTGTCGTCGTAGTCCATGTCCTCATGATCGCTCGTGTCCGGTGCCTGCGGGCCGGCGACGGCTGCCATTCCTCGGCGTCGGGCTGCCAAGCAGGCGCGCCGTGGCCACCGCTACGGTGGGCAGGTGATCCTCGAACATGCCATCCTGCCCGTCGTTCCCGGCCGGGAGGCCGACTTCGAAGCCGCGTTCCGGGAGGCCGCGCCGATCATCTCGTCGATGCCGGGGTTCAACGACCTGCGCCTCTCGCGATCGGTCGAGACCCCGAACGCGTACCTGCTGCTCGTGCACTGGGACAGCATCGAGGCGCACGAGCGGGGGTTCCGCGGATCGCCCGAGTACGAGCGCTGGCGCGAGCTGCTGCACGGGTTCTACGAGCCGTTCCCCGAGGTCGAGCACTTCACCGAGGTACTCAGCTCGCCCGCCTAGGCTTGCCGCCATGGTGACTCGAGTCGAGACGATCGTGGTGGGCGGTGGCGCCATGGGCGCCGCCACGGCATGGCAGCTGGCCCGGCGGGGCCGCGAGGTCGTGCTGCTCGAGCGCTGGGAGCCGGGGCACCGCATGGGCGCCTCGCACGGGGCCACCCGCAACTTCAACGTCGCCTACGCCGACACCACCTATGTGGGCATGCTCGCCGAGGCGCTGCCGCTCTGGCGTGAACTCGAGGATGAGTCGGGCACGGAGCTCCTCGATCTCGTGGGCGTCGCCAACCACGGCGCGAGTACCGGATTCGACGACGTGCACGAGGCCCTTACCGCGGCGGGCATCCCCGCCGAGTTCCTGACCGCGAAGCAGGCGGCGAAGCGCTGGCCGGGCGTCCGCTTCGACACTCGCGTGCTGTTCAACGGGCAGGCCGGCCGGGTGCGGGCGGATGCCGCAGTGCGGGCGTTGCACGACACCGCACGTGCCGCGGGCGCCGACGTGCGGCACCGCACGCAGGCCACGGGCATCGACGTGGTCGACGATGGGCTCGTGCGCGTGGCATCCGTGAGTGACGCCGGCGTCGCCGAGGTGTTCGAGGCCCGTACTGCCGTGGCCACCGTCGGCGCCTGGACGACGAAGCTCATCGGCGCCGAGCGCCTGCCGCGGCTCGTGGTGACGCAGGAGCAGCCCGCGCACTTCGCCGTGCGCGACGAGGCGACCGCGTGGCCGAGCTTCAACCACTTCCCGGGCGCGGGCGACGCGTACGACTACTGGCTCTCGCCGGTCTACGGCATGCTCACGCCCGGCGAGGGCGTGAAGGCCGGCTGGCACGGGGTCGGACCCGTCGTCGATCCCGACGCGCGCGACTTCGAGGCGGTGCCCGAGCAGCTCGCGGCGCTGCAACGCTACGCACGGGAGTGGCTTCCGGGCGTCGACGCCGACGAGGTCATGCCCGTCAGCTGCACCTACACGACGACACCCGACGAGCACTTCGTGCTCGACCGGCTCGGCCCGCTCGTGGTGGGCGCCGGGTTCTCGGGGCACGGCTTCAAGTTCACGCCCGTGGTCGGGCGGATCCTCGCGGACCTGGCCGACGGGTCGGGCCCCGCGCCGGAGCTGTTCGCCGCCGACCGCGTCATCGACGAGGCGGCCGGCTCGCCGACCGGGCTGGGTGGCCTGCGCACGGAGTGATCGGGTCCGCCGGCGCTGCGCAGGCCGGGCGTCGTCGGCGCGGCGTCGGAGCCGGTGATCGAGGTGATGCCATTCGCACCGCCTGGCGCCGTCGGCGGTGCGGATGGCCGCATCTCGCCGATCGGTCACCCGCAGAATGTAAACAACTCTTGACACGATGTCGCGAATGCTTGACACTGAATGTCAAGCATTCTTTACATCGGAGGGGCGCGCATGTCGTACGAGGAGAAGGGCACGTGGGTGCTCCTCACGATCGCCGTCGGGGGCTATGCGGTGTATCTGTTCCTGGTGCTCCCGCAGCTGCTCGGCGGCACGCCGGTCGAGGGCATCACCTGGGTGACGCCGATGCTGTGGACCATCGGCGGGGCGATCGTCGCCGGCATGGTCGGTCGCATCCTGGTCGAGATCGTCTCGCCGAGCGAGAGCACGAAGGGCGACATCCGCGACAAGGAGATCGACCGCCTCGGCGAGCGGGTCGGCAGCTCCTTCGTCGTGATCGGCGGCGTGGGCGCGCTCATCCTCGCGATGTTCGACGTCGACACCTTCTGGATCGCGAACGCCCTCTATCTCGGGTTCGTGCTCTCGGGCCTGGTGTCGAGCGTCACGAAGCTCGTCGCGTACCGCAGGGGCGTGCCGACGTGGTGAAGCCCACTCGTGTCACGAACGACATCCGGTCGCTCCGGTTCCGTCACGGCGAGATGACCCAGGCCGACCTGGCGAAGCGCCTCGGCATCACCCGCCAGACCGTCATCGCCATCGAACAGGGCCGTTACTCGCCCTCGCTCGAGATGGCCTTCCAGATCGCGCGGGTGTTCGGGGTCCCGCTCGACGACGTCTTCCAGTACCCCGACACCGCAGACCGGTAGGGAGCCGCCATCATGAGAGTCGCCGCATACGAACGCTACGGTCCACCCGAGGTGGTCGCCGTCGCGGAACGGCCCGAGCCCGAGCCCGGCGCGGGCGAGGTGCGCGTGAGGGTGCACGCCGCGTCGATCGGCGCGGCCGACAGCGCGGCGCGATCGGGAACCCCGTGGTTCGCGCGCCTCGCGTTCGGTCTCCGTCGGCCGAAGCGGGCGGTGCTGGGCTCGGACTTCGCCGGCGTCGTCGACGCCATCGGCCCCGGCGTCACGCGGTTCGCCCTCGGCGACCGGGTCTTCGGGGCGACCGGCGTCGACATGAGCGGACACGCCGAACGGCTCATCGTCGCCGAGTCGGGGGCGATCGTGAAGCTTCCGCCGACGGTGGGCATGACGGATGCCGCGGCCATCTGCGACGGCGCCATGACCGCGCTGCCCTTCCTCCGTGACGGCGCGCATCTCCGCCCGGGAATGCGGGTGCTCGTCAACGGCGCGTCGGGGAGCGTCGGCGCCGCCGCCGTGCTGCTGGCGAAGCACCTCGGCGCCGAGGTCGCGGGCGTGTGCGGTCCCGGCCACCTCGAGCTCGTCCGCTCGCTCGGAGCCGACCGGGTGATCGACTATGCGCGCGAGGACTTCACGGCGACCCTCGACGCCTACGACGTGATCTTCGACGCCGTGGGCAAGAGCACGTTCCGTCGCTGCCGGCGCGCGCTCGCGGCGGGCGGCACCTACCTCACGACCGTGCCCTCGTTCGCGATCCTCCTGCAGCAGTTCACGTCGAGGGCGGGCAGCCGTCGCGCGGTGGTCATGTTCACCGGGCTCAGGAAGGACGCCGACAAGGTCCCCGACCTCGAGGAACTCGCCGCGCTCGCGGCATCCGGAGCACTGCGGCCGCCGATCGAGCATGAGGTGAGGCTCGACGACATCGCCGCCGGGCATCGCATCGTCGACGCGGGTCACAAGGCCGGCAGCGTCATCGTGCGGCCTCTCGCCGCAGAGCCGACGGCGGCATCGGCATGAGGGCCGTCGTGCAGCGCCGGTACGGTGGGCCTGAGGTGCTCTCGATCGCCGACGTGCCGGTGCCGGTGCCGGGCGACGACGAGGTGCTCATCCGGGTGCGCGCCGTGGCGGTCAGCGCGGGCGACGCGCTGATCATGCGCGGCGAGCCTCGCGCGGTTCGGCTCGCATTCGGGCTGCGGCGGCCGAAGCGGCCCACCATCGGGCGGGATGTCGCGGGCGAGGTCGCGGCGGTCGGGGCTCGCGTCACCCGGTTCGCCGTGGGCGACGCCGTGTACGCCGAGTCCGACCAGGGCGGGTACGCCGAGTTCGTCGCCGTGCAGGAGGGGTACGTCACCGCGAGGCCTGCCTCGGTCGACGTGGTGCACGCCGCGGCGGTCCCCGTGTCGGGCACGACGGCGCTGCAGGGCATGTGCCTCGCTGCCGTGACACCCGGGCAGCACGTGCTCGTGAACGGCGCCTCGGGCGGCGTCGGCGGATTCGCCGTGCAGCTCGCGAAGGCTATGGGCGCCGAGGTGACGGGTGTCTGCCGGGGCTCGAAGGCCGAGCATGTGCGCGCGATCGGCGCCGACCACGTCATCGACCACACGACACACGACTTCACGGCGGGCGGCGCACGCTACGACGTGATCTTCGACCTCGTCGCCGATCACCCGCTCGGGCGGCTGCGCCGGGCCCTCACCGAGCGAGGCACGCTCGTCCTGGCGTCGGGCCGGGGCGGCAGGCTGCTCGGCCCGATCGGTCGCATGCTGCGGGCCTCGGCCATCTCGCCGTTCGTGCCGCAGCGGCTGGTCGCGATCACCGCCCGGCGCAGCGGCGACGATCTCGCGGAGCTCGCGCGCCGCATCGACGCGGGCGAGTTGCTACCGGTGGTCGACGAGGTGTTCCCGCTCGAGCGCGCAGCCGATGCGCTCACCCGGTTCGAGTCGGGCGCCGTGCGGGGCAAGCTCGTGCTCGCGGTGTGAGCGGGCCTCCGCCGCGGCTGCGCCTCACCCGATGAGCACCGCGCCGTAGGCGAGTGCGGCGACGAGCACCCACGACGTCAGACCGACGACGAGCGCACGCCATCCGGTGCGCGCCAGCTCCGCGAATCGGATCGAGGCGCCGAGCGCGAACAGCGCGGTCGCGAGCAGTGCCGTCTGCACGAGGTCGGCGACGACCAGCACCGGCTCGGGCAGCGGCACGAACGTGTTGAGCAGCACCGCCGCGAGGAAGCCCGCGACGAACAGCGGCACGATCGCCGGGCGCCGCCCGCTCGGCTCGATCGCCCGCCGACGTTCGACGGCGGCCGTGATCGCCACCATCGGCGCCAGCATGAGCACGCGCGTGAGCTTCACCACGACGGCCACCGCGAGTGCCGCCGAGCCCGCGAGCTGCGCGGTCGCCACGACCTGCCCGACGTCGTGCACGCCCGCACCCACCCAATGCCCGAATCCCGTCGCCGAGAGACCGAGCGGATGCCACAGCGCGGGCAGCACGGCGATGGCGAGCGTGCCGCACAGCGTCACGAGCGCGACCGGCACGGCCTGCTCCTCGTCGCGGGCGCGCACCGTCGCGGCCATCGCGCCGATCGCGGAGGCACCGCAGATCGAGAACCCGCTCGCGACGAGCACGGGCTGATGCCCCGGAAGCCCGAACGCCCGGCCGAGCCCGATGGTGCCGACGAACGTCACGAGGACCACCGCGACGGTGGTGAGGATCGACACCCAGCCGAGCGCGGCGATGTCGACGAGGCTGAGCTTCAGGCCGAGCAGCACGATGCCGAGGCGCAGCAGTCGCCGCGCGGCCACCCGCAGACCCGGTGCAAGCACGCCCGCGAGCGCGGGCCGCAGCGCCGGCACCTGCCCCACCACGATGCCGAGCGCCACCGCCGCCGTGAGGATCGGCACGGCGGGCACGGCCAGGTGCACGACCCATGAGACGAGTGCCGCGGATGCCGCGACCACGAGTCCCGGCATCCATTCGCGCACCCGCTCACGCTAACCTACGGTCCGCCGGGACGCCGGCCGACCTGCCTCGTCCGCCGTGATCGGCCGTCGCCGATGCGCGGCGACGTGGAAATCCGGCGTGCGGGTACCACGCCTGCCCAGACTCACGGACAATGGGGCGCAGGGGTTCTTTACCCCAAAGGGGGAAGTCATGGGGGGATCGACTTCGCCTCCGACGGATGCGCCGACGGTGCATCTCCTTGGAGGCCCATACGTATCCGAGCGGGGGCGCATCTTCGGCATCCCGCCCGGAAGCCGAAGATTGGTGATGTTCCTCGCGCTGCGGCGCGGCAGGCTCGATCGATCGTTCGTTGCTGGGACGCTGTGGCCGGACTGCACGGATCCGCGGGCGTCGAACAACCTGCGCGGCGCGTTGTTTCGTCTCCACCGTGCCGGGATCTCGGTCATCGACGCGGACAAGTGGTCGATCTGGCTGAGTGAGGAGGCGCGTGTCGATCTCGACGAGATCAACGCGTGGGCCGAGCTCGCAATCCACTCGGCGCCCGCGGAAGAGGGCCGACTGCCGGCGACGGAGCCGGCGGCCATCGAGTTGCCGGAGGAGGTCTTCGATCTCCTGCACGGGCACGACGACGAGTGGATCGAAGTCGAACGCGAGCGGGTTCGTCAGCGTGTACTGCATGCGCTCGAGGCGCGGGCGCGGCGGTACATCGCGCAGGGACGGTTGGCCGAGGCGATCGACACGATCACGCCTGCGGTCGTCCATCAGCCGCTTCGCGAGAGTGCGCAGTCCGTACTCGTGGACGCCCATATCGCGAGCGGCAACCTCGCTCAGGCCCTCGTCGCGTTCGAGTCCTTCAGGGTGCTCCTCCGCGAAGAGCTCGGCGTATCTCCATCACGGGAGTTCTCGGCGAAGGTCGGAATGGCGCTGGGCCGCGTGCCGTTCCAGGGCCGAGCCGGGTGACGCTGCCGTTCCGCTCGGACGGCCCGGCGACGGCGTCCCCCACCAGGGAGGCGAGTTCGGGTGACGGCTCGACGCTGAGCTCGGCGATGAGGATGCGGCGGTATTCCAGGTAGGCTCTGCGAGCCTCGCTCACATTGCGATCGGCGAGATGCGCTGCGATCAGCGCGGCCTGCGAGCGCTCACGCAGGGGATCGATCGAGACCGAGGTGAGCGCGAGGTCGATCGCCTCCGCGGTTCTCCCGTCTGCGCACCGCTCGGCGCAGAGCACGTCGAACGCGGCGAGCACCGAGGACCGGGTGCGCTGGCGTTCGTGATCGACCCACGCGTCGTAGCAACCTGGCAACAGGTCCAGGGCGCCGGTCGCGGCGCTGACGAAATCCAGGTCGAGATCGAACTCGTCCTCGCCGGCCAGTCCAGCCGACCCCTGGGCCGTGATCCGGTGGGCGAGCCGCAGCACGGCATCGAGGTCGACCCGGACCCCGTCGGCGAGTCGGAGGCCGGCGGGGGCGCTCACGATCGCGGAGATGCCGGCGGAGCGGAGTCGCCAGAGTGCGGTTCGCAGGCTGCCCGCGGCATGGCCCGAGTCCGAATCCGGCCAGAGGACCATGGCGAGCTCCGTGCGTGGCAGCGGCCGTCGCACCTCGCCGGCGCCGTGCAACGCGAGGCGGAGCAGGAGTCCTCGACTGTCCTCCGGCACTGCGACGGACAGTCCGTCAACGCTCACGAACGGCGTGTCGAGGAGGCGGATCTCGACCTCCTCGGGGAGTGAGGCGATCATGGCCCATGCGCTCCAGGTGTCGTCAGCCGCCATCGCGGCCGACCGGGAGGCCCGCGCTCTCGAGCTGTGCGCGGACGTCGGCGAGGGCCCGCCGCACGTCCGCCGCGTTCGGAGTGCCTCCGGCGTCAGCGCTCGACGGTGCGGAGGAGTCGAGCAGGCCGACCGCCACCAGGGCGAGGCGCACCTGATCGAGCGCGGCAGCGATCGCCGTCGATGACACGCCGGAATCGACCGGTGCAAGGATCGGCCCCCCGGCGCCGAGGGCGCGGACCGCGTCCGGCAGTCCTGCGCCCGACCGCTGGGGATCGCCGAAGTCGAGCGGGGTGGCCGAGCCCTTGAGGATCTGGAAGAGCCGGTCCACGCGGGCCGCCGTCCTGAGGCGGAGCGCCGGGGTCTGGAAGTCGGGGTGGTGGGCGAGCACGAGAGCCGCCAGCCCGGCTACGTGCGGCGTCGCCATCGACGTCCCGTCCCAGGCGGCGTACCCGGATTCCGGCACCGAGGAGACGATGGCAACCCCCGGGCCGCACACATCGATCTCCGGTCCGTGGCACGAGAACGCCGCGGCGAAGAACCCACCGTCGATCCTTCCCTGCTTCCACCGCTGCTGTGCGTGATAGCTCGAATCGGGGAACTCGCCGTCCTTCCCGATCGCCGCCACGGTGAGGACGTCGGGCGAGAGGCCGGGGAACTGCACGGCGTTGCCCGAGTTCCCGGCGGCGACGATGCACGCGACGCCCTGCTCCCGCGCCTGGGTGAGCTTCTGCAGGAGGACCTGCGAGACGCCGCCGGCGCCCAGGCTCATGTTGACCACGTCCATCTGCTGGTCGATGCAGTAGTCCACCGCGTCGATGAGGCTGCTGACGCGGCCGCCGGGGAAGATCCGCAGTTCGTGCAGTTCGGCCGCCGGCGCGAAGCCGACCACGCCCGCGCCGTCGTCGGTTCCGGCGATGATGCCGCTGCAGTGGGAGCCGTGGGCGATGGTGTCGTCGGTCCAGTGCACGTCGTTCGCCGGAATCGACGTGAAATCCACTCCCGAGCGCACCTGCGCGAGGTCGGCGTGTGTGAGCGTCGCCGCCCCCGAGTCGATCACTGCGACACGAATGCCGCGACCGTCGAAGCCCGCAGGGACCTGGTCGAGCCGCATCGCAACCTGGCCCCATCCGACGAGCTGTGCCGCCGGGAATCCGGGGAACGCCTCAGCCAGGGGCTGGAGGGTGATGGTCGTGACCTGCCCGCTGGTCAGGGCCGGCCGATCGGCCCACAGGCTCCAGAAGTCGCGGAGCGGATTGACGTACAGCGCACGGATGGTCGCGTCCGACTCGTTTCGAAGGCTCAGTGTCACCATTCCGTTCGCATCCGTCTGCCCTTGCGCGGGCATCCCACTGCCGTAGAGGAAGACCGTCGCCGCCGCGACGGGCGCGCCGTCGGGTCCGGTCAGCCGGAGCTGCCACGACGTGGAGGTGCCGAACGGGCTCACCAGCGTCGGATCGCCGACGATCTCCGGGATCGCGGGTGCGCCGTCCTGCGGCACCACCACGTAGTCCTCCTCGAGCACGATCTGCGGATGCCCTTCGAGCTCCGCGCGCTTCGTTTCGGGCATCGACGCGACCACGACCTTCTGGACGATCGACTGGCCTGCACTCGCGAGGGCGAAGTTGCGTGGCTCGAGGGTCTGCTGCACGGCTACTTCCGGATCCGCGTCGAGTTGTTCCAGAATCCAGTCGAAGTCGAGAGGATCGGCTGAGAAGAGCGACAGCGCACTGTTCTTCGAGATGAGGTACGTGCGATCGCGGGTCGGTACGCCGCCCGTCGCCGACGCGGAGTCGCGTTCGATCGGGGACATCGGAGCCTCCAGGGAGATGAAGTGGGTGCGCCGGTGACGCACGATTCGAGGATCGGGCGCGAATGCGCCCGGTCAGGGTCCGAGTGGTCGGAGCGGTTCGTCGGGCTCGATGAGCACGGCATCTCCGAACGCCTCGCGGAGGTCTGCGAGCCGTCGTGGCGGCACTGCGGCCACGATGCGCTCCGGACCGCGTGGACCGGGGGGCGACACGCTCACCACCGTCGTCTCAGGGTCGGCCGCCAGTGCTGCGGCCACGACCAGCAGCACGTCCGGCGACCCGGCGATGAGCACGCGCTCGTCACCGGGCGCCGGACGGGCCGCCGTTCCGCGGTCATCGCGACCGGTGTCGTCGGTGTCCGGGCCTTCGCCACGCTCGGTCATGCGGCTCACCCGTCATGGCTCGGGCAGCGATCGATCCGACGCCCGGACGCCCTGGATCGCCGAGACGACCGCCCGCACCCCCGCGTACGGGTCGGCGGACTGTCCGGTGCGGTATTCGGCCACGGCGTCGCCGAGTCGGGCGATGACGGGCATGAGTCCCGGATGCTCGACCGCGTGACGCTCGAGGTACTGGAAGAGCTGAACGAGCAGTCGGCCCGCGTCCGCCCGAGCCGCCGTCTCGGCGTTCTCTGTCGCCGCACCCGGCACGCCGCCCAGCGGCGTGACCGCCACGGTGGCCGGTGCGACCGTGCCACCGATCGTCGCGACGGCTGCGGTCGCAGGAGCGACGGGCTCCGAACTGCGAGATCTGTTCCACGTGAACGGCATGATGACTCCGTTTCGTGACGGCCGTCGCTAGAAGGGCAGTGTGCCGATCGGCGACGTCAGCGGAGGGACGGGCCCCTTCGACCAGGCGAAGGTCTTCGAAAGTCCCTTCAGGACCCCTTGGAGCAGGCTTGCGGGCACGAACATCAGCTTGTCGGCGTCGCCTCCGGGACCGCCCGTGGCAGACGCCGGTGCGATCGCGTCGGGAACGGCGTGGAACGGGAGCATCTCGATCACGCCCTTCGCGACTCCGCCGACCATTGCGCCTGCTTCCTCGTGACCGAGGAAGCCCCCGATCTCGGTGGCCACCGTATCGGCGAGTCCGCCGAGCAGGCTGCTGAACAGGCTCGCGGGCACCACGATGAGTCGCTCCTCGACGGCTCCGCCCGGGCCGGCCGATGCGGGGACGAGGTTCGGCGGGACGTCCTGGAACGGGAGCAACTTGAGGATGGGTGATGCCGCCTCGCCCCAGGCCTTGCCGGTCTCGCCGCCGACGAGCTCGCCGAACTTCCCTGCGACGCCGCCCAACAGGTTGCCGAAGAACTTCGCCGGCACGACGATGAGCGGCTCCTCCGGGACGTGCTCCGCGATGGGACCCGTCGACTGCGGCGTCACCTGCGGCGCGACGACCTGGAATGGAAGGAGGCCGCCGAGGGTGCCGCCTATCGCGCCCCCGATCGACTCACCGGTCCCGCCGCCGCCGCCCAGCCACTTGTCGACGGCACCGCCCAGGAGCTTGCCGCCTATGCCTCCCAGCAGTCCGCCGAAGACGCTTGCAGGAACGACGACCAGGTCTTCTGCCGGTCCCGTGGACCCGTTGGTGGAGGGCCCCGCACCTTGCACCTCCACGCGCGCCGGGATGACCTGGAACGGGAGCAGCTCGATGAGCGGTGATGCCGCCTTCCCGACGGCCTTGCCGAGCTTGGGGTAGCCGAAGTAGGTCCCCGCCACTTCGCCGACCGTGCCCGAGAGTCCGGCGGCGATGCTGGCGATGAATCCTGCCGGAACGAGCACGTCCGGACCGTCGCCGTATCCGTCGCCCGCCGACGTCGGCGCCGATGCTCCCGCGGGAGTGACGGCCGGCCCGCCGCTGCCGAGACTGGTGAGCTTGCTGGTGACTGATGCCTGCGCCATGATTCCTCCTCGATCCAGGGCTTGCTGGGCCTCGAGTTCTCACTATCGACGGGCAGCCGTCACCGCCGCGTTGCACTCGCGTTGGCGGCGCGGCTCACCGGGGCGAGCCAGCGCTCACGTGACCCAGCTCGGCGTCCAGAAGTGCAGCTGCCGGAACTCGGGCGTGACGGGCATGGCCGTCCAGATCGGGTAGTAGAACGCCGACACGAGCAGCACGAAGCCGAGGAAGATCGCGACGGTCGCGATGCCGCGCAGTCGTCGCCACCGCGGGTCGTCTCGACGCCCGAGGATGAGCACGATGACCGCGGTGAGCGCGAGCATCGTATAGGGCTGGAACGCGATCGAGTAGAACTGGAACACGGTGCGGTCCAGGTACATGAGCCACGGCAGGTAGCCGGCGACGAGGCCGAGCAGGATCGCGCCCGTCTGCCACTCGCGGTAGCGCACCAGCCGGTACACGAGGTAGACGGATGCCGCGGCCGCAGCCCACCAGATGAGCGGGTTGCCGATGCCGATGATCGACTCCCAGCAGGTGTCGGCGCCGCATCCGCCCGATCCGTCGTCGGTGGCGGCGAAGTACATGTTCGTGGGCTTGAACATGATGAGCCACCAGAGCGGGCTCGACTGCGACGGATGGTCGCCGTGCACGCCGACGTGGTAGGTGTAGGCCGACACGTGGTAGTGCCAGAGGCTCTGCAGCGCATGCGGCACCCAGGAGAGCCATCCGGTCGCCGCGTTGGCCGGGTCATCCGCCCAGTCGCGGTAGTAGCCGCCGTCGGTGACGAGCCAGCCGGTCCAGGAGGTGACGTAGACGTACACCGCGACCGGCACGAACAGGAGGAACGTCACCGGGCCTTGCTTGAGCACGGCGGCCGTGAGCCAGAACGGCACGCCCGCCCGCCGCCTCGCCAGGGCGTCGACGAGCACGAGGTAGAGGCCGAACCCGGCGAGGAACCATACGCCCGACCACTTCACCGCGCACGCCGCCCCGACCGCGATGCCGGCGGCGAGGACCCATGGGCGTGCCCAGATCGCCGGGCCGTAATGCGGCTCGCGGCCGGCCGCGCGGGCCTCGGCGAGCCGCTCCTCGAGACGACGCCTCGCGTCCTCGCGATCGAGCAGCACGAACCAGAACCCGAGCAGGGCGAAGAGCATGATCCAGTTGTCGAGGAGGGCGACGCGCGACATCACGATGGCGTTGCCGTCGACGGCGAGGAGGAACCCCGCGATCACCGCGATGATCGTCGACGGCCAGAGCCGCCGGGCGACCAGGGCGAGCACGAACACGGCGACGGTGCCGGCGAGAGCCGTGGATGCCCGCCACCAGAAGGCGCTGTCGGCACCGAACACGGCCATGCCGAGTGCGATCATCCACTTGCCGAGCGGCGGATGCACCACATACGCGGGATCGTCGCTGAAGATGCCGGTGTCGCCGCGCGCGAAATCCTCGTCGGCGCCATCGGGCCAGTCGGACTCGTACCCGTTGTGCAGGAGCGTCCACGCGTCCTTCACGTAGTAGGTCTCGTCGAAGACGATCGCCTGCGGATGGCCGAGGTTCCAGAACCGCAGCACGGCGGCGAAGAGGGTGACGAGGATCGGCCCGCCCCAGTACCAGAGGGCACGGCGGCGCGGCGTCGTGAGCACGCGCGACCACCAGTCGTCGAGTCGCGTTCCGCGGCGTTCGGGCCGAGGCGCGCCGGTACCCGCGCCGTCGGTCTCGGGTACGGGGGAGTCGTCGACGGAGGTCGCGTCGTCGCGCGTTGCGCGCACGTCGGTCGACCCCGTCTCAGCACCCATGCGCCCCAGCGTAATCGGGCGACCACGCGGGGTGACGGTGGGGCGCGGTACGTTCGGCGGCATGACCACGATCGAGCTCACCAGGTTCCGAGTCCGACCCGAGCAGGAAGCGGCGCTCATCGCGGCACGGCCCGGCATGCTCGCCGACTTCGCCGCCGATCGAGCGGGCTTCGTCGACGCGCGACTCGTGCGGCTGCCCGACGGGGAGTGGCTCGACGTCGTCACGTGGGAGCGGCCCGAGCACCTCGCCGCCTCGCGCGAGAAGGGCGCGAACCTGCCGGGCATCGCCGCGTTCTTCGCCGCCATCGACGCGCTCGTCGCGGCTGAAGAGGGAACGCTCGCCGGGGCACCCTGAGCCGCCGCACCCTGAGACACTTGGGGCATGATCATCCTCGCGGCCACGCCCATCGGCAACCTCGGCGACGCGTCGGCCCGGCTGCGGGAGGCGCTCGAGGATGCGTCGGTGGTGGCATCCGAGGACACCCGCGTCACCCAGCGCCTGCTCGCGGGGCTCGGCATCGACAACCGCCCACGGCTCATCGCGCTGCACGAGCACAACGAGCGGCAGAAGGCCGCCGAGCTCGTCGAGCTCGCGCGCGACCAGGACCTCCTCGTGCTGAGCGACGCGGGCATGCCGACCGTGTCGGATCCGGGCTTCCCGCTCGTGCAGGCGGCCGCGGCCGCAGGCGTCGAGGTCACCGCCATCCCCGGGCCGTCGGCCGTCATCACCGCCCTCGCCGTGTCGGGGCTGCCGACCGACCGGTTCGCGTTCGAGGGTTTCCTGCCGCGCAAGGCGGGGGAGCGTGCGCGACGGCTCGCCGAACTCGCCGGTGATCGCCGCACGCTCGTGTTCTTCGAGAGCCCGTCGCGGCTCGCCGCGAGCCTCGCGGCGCTCGCCGACGCGTTCGGCGCCCAGCGCCCGGCGGCGGTGTGCCGCGAGCTCACGAAGCTCCACGAGGAGGTGCGTCGCGGCGGGCTCGCCGAACTCGCCGCGTGGGCCGAGGGCGGGGTGCGCGGTGAGATCTGCGTCGTCGTGGGCGGGGCGGCCGAGGAGCAGGCGGATGCTGCGGGTTCCCTCGAACGGGTGCTCGGGCTCGCGGCATCCGGAACCCGATTGAAGGACGCGGTCGCGCTCGTGGCCGCCGAGAGCGGCCTCGGCAAGCGGGAGCTCTACGAGGCCGCGCTCGCCGCCCGCCGCTCGAGCTGAAGTGTGGTCGCCCGACCTACCAGACGGTGCCGCCGCCGACCGAGATGCCGCCCCACGTGAGCGCGATGAAGATCGCGGCGAACACGACGGGC
This sequence comes from Agromyces sp. NSFZ, assembly GCF_056156205.1. NCBI lineage: Bacteria > Bacillati > Actinomycetota > Actinomycetes > Micrococcales > Microbacteriaceae > Agromyces > Agromyces sp. NSFZ. The sequence continues at coordinate 3,024,444 of NZ_CM149585.1, read as the reverse complement.
GCGATGCCCTTGCCGCTGCGCGCGAGTCCCTTGAGGAGGGCGATCACGGCGAGGATTGCGGCGACGATCGAGAGGCCGCCGCCGAGGATCAGCCCGATGAACAGCGGGATGGGCATGAGCACGAGGCCGGCCAGCGCGAACCAGAAGGCGGCCCAGGCTGTCGGATTGGAGCGGGACTCGACGGAGGAAGACATGCGTCGATTATCTCGTGTCCGCAGCCCGTTGCCCGCGATGGCTGGCCGGAGGCGGACCGACACGCCACGGGCCCCTCGCCCGCACGCTCGCGCTCGCGACATCCGGGACGCGCCGAGGCCGGCTCGTCGACCTATTGCCGTGTGGGCGCGCGAGGCCCGCTCGAGACCAGCACCGGTTGTGTCCGCGCCGACGGAGCCGGCCCCGACGCTCTCGATGCGCCGAATCCCGGGCTCCTGCGACTGAGGTCGCGGGAACCCGGGATTCGGAGGCGGCGTCGCCCAGAGGTGGCGTCGCCCCGTGTCCATGCCGCCGTGCGCCCGCCCGACCCTGTCGTTTCTCCCCCGAGAGGGGGACAATGACATCAGCGGATGATGCTGGTGGAGGTGCGACATGGCGCACGCAGTGCAGTACTCCCGATTCGGCGGCCCCGAGGCACTCGAGGTCGTCGAGGTGCCCACGCCCGAACCGGGCGAGGGCGAGGTGCTCGTCGAGGTGTTCGCGACGGGCCTGAACCCGGTCGAGAGCTCGATCCGCCGGGGCGATCATCGCGAGCGATGGCCGGTGGACCTCCCGGTGACGCAGGGGAGCGACCTCGCCGGCGTGGTCATTGCGAACGGGCCGGGCGCCTCCCGGTTCAGCCGTGGCGACGAGGTCATGGGCTTCGTCGCTCGCGGCGCGCAGGCGACGCACGTGGTCGTGCCCGAGGAGAACCTGATGCCGCGCCCGCCGGGGCTGTCGTGGGAGGTCGCCGGGTCGCTGTACACGGCGGGCACCACGGCGTGGAACGCCGTCGAAGGCCTTGGACTCGGGCCCAACGACACGGTGGTCATCACCGCGGCCGCGGGCGGGGTCGGATGCCTCGCCGCGCAGTTCGCCCGCATGCGCGGTGCCACGGTCATCGGCACGAGCGCCGAGGCGAGATTCGACTTCCTGCGGCAGTTCGGGGTGATCCCGACCGGCTACGGTGCCGGACTCGCCGACCGCGTGCGCGCGCTCACGTCCGAGCCGATCAGCGCGTTCCTCGACTTCCTCGGCGGCGAGGTGCGCGAGGCGAAGGCGCTCGGCGTGCCGCCCGCGCGCATCCTCACGATCTTCGACTGGGACGCGGTCGACGAACACGGCGCGGTGCGCATCTCGGCGGGCGACGCCGTGGCCCTCGGCAGGGTCGCCGCCCTCGCGGCCGCACGTCGCATCCGCCTCCCCATCGCGGACGTCTTCGCACTCGATTCGGTTGCCGACGCGTATCGTGCGCTCGACAAGCGGGAGGCGCCGGGCAAGATCGTGCTCGGCCTGCGCATGGTCGAGTACCGGGGGCAACGGGTCCGTGAGCCGGCGCTCAAGGAGCAGGACGTGACGCTCGGCGTGCTCACGCCGCACGAGCACCTGGACGTGGAGGAGGCGATTCCTCCCGCCCTCGCCGACGGCAGCGTGCGGCGGCGGCACCGAGAGGAGCACGAGCGCGAGGAGCACGAGCGGGAGGAGCACGCCAGCGGCCGGTAACGCGGCGGCAGCGGCATCCGCGCGCCCATAGGATTGAGCGCATGGCCGACGCCTCCTCGTTCTATATCACCACGCCCATTTTCTACGTGAACGACGTGCCCCACATCGGGCACGCGTACACCGAGGTCGCCACCGACGTGCTCGCACGCTGGCACCGCCAGGCGGGACGCGACACGTGGATGCTCACCGGCACGGACGAGCACGGCCAGAAGATCCTCCGCACCGCCACGGCCAACGACGTGACGCCGCAGGAGTGGGCCGACAAGCTCGTCGCCGACGCGTGGAAGCCGCTGCTCGAGACCGTCGACGTGGCGAACGACGACTTCATCCGCACCACCGACGAGCGCCACGAGCAGAACGTGCAGAAGTTCCTGCAGAAGCTCTACGACGACGGCCACATCTACACGGGCGAGTACGAGGGCTACTACTGCGTCGGGTGCGAGGAGTACAAGCAGGAGTCCGAGCTCGTCCAGGGCGCGGGCGAGTACGAGGGCCAGCTGGTCTGCGCGATCCACTCCAAGCCCGTGGAGCTCCTGCACGAGAAGAACTACTTCTTCCGCACGTCGGCGTTCGCCGACCGGCTGCTCGCGCTCTACGAGGAGCGCCCTGACTTCGTGCAGCCCGAGTCGGCGCGCAACGAGGTGCTCGGCTGGGTGCGCTCGGGGCTCGCCGACCTCTCGATCTCGCGCTCGACGTTCGACTGGGGCGTGAAGGTGCCGTGGGACGACACGCACGTCGTCTACGTGTGGTTCGATGCGCTGCTCAACTACATCACCGCCGTCGGCTACGGGCAGGACGACGAGGAGTTCGCCCGCCGCTGGCCCGCGCAGCACATCGTCGGCAAGGACATCCTGCGATTCCACGCCGTGATCTGGCCGGCCATGCTCATGGCGGCCGGCCTCGAGGTGCCGCGCGGCGTGTTCGGCCACGGCTGGCTCCTCGTCGGTGGCGAGAAGATGTCGAAGTCGAAGCTCACGGGCATCGCCCCCGAGCAGATCACCGAGACGTTCGGTTCCGACGCGTTCCGCTACTACTTCCTCTCGGCGATCCACTTCGGCCAGGACGGCTCGTTCTCGTGGGAGGACCTCTCGGCGCGCTACCAGGCCGAGCTCGCCAACGGGTTCGGCAACCTCGCGTCGCGCGTCGTCGCCATGATCAACCGGTACTGCGACGGCGTCGTGCCGAGCGCCGCCGAGCTCTCCGCCGCCGACCACGAGATCGCGGCCATCGAGCAGCGGGCGACGGATGCCGCGTGGTCGGCCATCGGGCGGCTCGCCGTGCACGAGGCCATCTCGTCGACGTGGGAGCTCGTCGACGCCCTCAACGGGTACCTCACGGTCGAGGAGCCGTGGACGCTCGCCAAGGATCCGCACCAGCGCGCCCGCCTCGAGACCGTGCTCGCCACCGCGTACCACGGGCTCGGCACGCTCGCCGTGCTGCTCTCGCCCGTGCTGCCCAAGGCGACCGCGAAGCTCTGGACCGCGCTCGGCGCGCCCGGCACCGTGCAGGAGCAGCGCATCGACCGGGCGAACGAGTGGAGCGTCGGCGTGCAGGTGTCTGCGCTCGAGGCGCTTTTTCCGCGCGTCGAGGTGAGCGAGTGACGGGCTCGGTCCCTGAGCCAGTCGAGGTCCCTGAGCCTGTCGAAGGGAGGTCCGAGCACCTCCGCACGCGTTCCGGCCCTTCGACGGGCTCAGGGACCGGAGCGAGGGGGTACCCGCCGCCGCCCGAGCCCCTCGCCGTGGGCGTGTACGACAACCACACCCACCTGGAGATCGCCGACGGCGCCCTCCCGCTCGACGTGCACGAGCACCTCGAGCGCGCCGCCTCCGTCGGTGTCCTCGGTGCGGTGCAGGTGGGCACGGATGTCGCGACGAGCCGCTGGTCGGCCGACGTCGCCGAACGCGAGCCGAGGCTCCTCGCGGCCGTGGCGCTGCATCCGAACGAGGCGCCCGAGCTCGAGGCATCCGGAACCCTCGACGACGCCCTCGCCGTGATCGACGAGCTGGCGGCCCGGCCGCGCGTGCGCGCCATCGGCGAGACGGGACTCGACTTCTACCGCACCGGCGACGACGGACGCGGCGCCCAGTTCCGCGCGTTCGAGGCCCACATCGAGATCGCGAAGCGGCACGGGCTCGCCCTGCAGATCCACGACCGCGACGCGCACGACGAGGTCGTGGCGACGCTGCGGCGCGTCGGTGCCCCCGAGCGCACGGTGTTCCACTGCTTCTCGGGCGGCGAGGAGCTCGCCCGGCTCGCGGCATCCGAGGGCTGGTACCTCTCGTTCGCCGGCAACGTGACGTTCAAGAACGCCGAGAACCTGCGTGAGGCGCTGCGGGTCGCGCCGCGCGATCGGATCCTCGTCGAGACGGATGCCCCGTACCTCACGCCCGTCCCGCTGCGCGGGCGACCGAACGCGCCGTATCTCGTGCCGCACACCGTGCGGTTCATGGCGGATGTGCTCGGCATCCCGCTCGACGAGTTCTGCGAACAGCTCGCGTCGAACACCGTCGCAGTGTACGGGTCGTGGCAAGATGAGCCCGTGCGGGGGGCAGAGGGGTCGCAGGGAGCGCCGCGGTGAACGCGCATCGGCATGCGGCCGATGGCGCCGAGAGCTCCCCGCGCCTGCTCGGCCCGGTCGAGATCCGAGATCTCGCCGAGCATCTCGCCGTCACGCCCACGAAGAAGCTCGGACAGAACTTCGTGCACGACGCCAACACGGTGCGGCGCATCGTGCACGCCGCAGGGGTGCGATCGGGTGAGACCGTGCTCGAGATCGGCCCCGGGCTCGGGTCGCTGACGCTCGGGCTGCTCGAGGCCGGGGCATCCGTCACGGCCGTCGAGATCGACGGACGGCTCGCCGAACAGCTGCCGCACACGGCGAGCCTCATGCAGCCCGGCACCCACCTCACGGTCGTGCACGACGACGCGTTGCGGGTCACCTCGCTGCCCGGGCTGCCGCCCGTGCGGCTCGTCGCGAACCTTCCGTACAACGTGTCGGTGCCCGTGCTGCTGCACCTGCTCGAGCACTTCCCGTCACTCGCGTCGGGCATCGTCATGGTGCAGGCCGAGGTCGGCCACCGGCTCGCCGCCGAACCCGGTTCGAAGGTCTACGGCTCGCCGAGCGTGAAGGCCGCCTGGTACGGCACCTGGCGCATCGCCGGGCAGGTCTCGCGCATGGTGTTCTGGCCCGTGCCGAACGTCGACTCGGTGCTCGTCGGATTCGAGCGCGGTGAGGAGCCGGGCACCGAGGAGGAACGACGCGCGACGTTCGCGATCGTCGACGCGGCGTTCCAGCAGCGCCGCAAGATGCTGCGGCAGTCGCTGTCGGCCGTGCTCGGCGGCACGTCGGGGGCGGCCTCGGCGGTACTCGAACACGCCGGTGTCGACCCCCAGTCGCGCGGCGAGGAGCTTCGCGTGGCGGACTTCCTCGCGATCGCGCGGGCCGCTTCGGCACCGGCATCTGCACCGGTCGACGCCTGACCGCGGCGCCCTTCACAGGCGCTGGCGGCGGCACTACCGTGGTGCCATGGACACGCCGGTGGGGAGCAGCGCCGAGGGCATCAGCGACGACGCCGTCATGGAGGCGACGGGACGCGCGCGTTCCGAGTGGTACGTGATGCTCGACGAGGCCGGTGCCGCCACGTGGCGGCACAAGGACGTCGCGTCGTGGCTCGCCGACCAGCACGGCGTCGACGCGTGGTGGGCGCAGCACCTCACCGTGGCCTACGAACAGGCACGCGGCATCCGCGAGCCCGGCCAGCGGCAGGACGGCACGTTCGAGGCGAGCGTCAGCCGCACCGTCGCGCTCGCTCCCGCCGACGCGTTGCGGGCCCTCGCGGCGGTCGTCACCGCCGAGCTCGACGTCGAGCCGCTCGCCCTCAACCTCACGGCGAAGCATCCGACCGCGCGGTTCCCGCTCGACAGCGGCGAGTTCGTGCTCGCGAGCGCGAGTCCGGTCGGCGAGGGGCGCTCGTCGATCGGCCTGACCTGGGGTCGCATGAGCGACGGCACCCGACTCGCCGAGATCAAGGCCGACCTGCGTGAGTGGCTGCAGGCGGTGGGCTGACGGGGGGACGTCCGACCTCGTGGGATAGCGTGGCAGCATGACGATCGCGGCAACCGACGAGGCAGTGCGTGTGCGGGCGCCGGGCAAGATCAACCTCTTCATGCGCGTCGGCGCGGTGCAGTCCGACGGGTACCACGACGTCGCCACGGCGTACCAGGCGGTCTCGCTCTACGAGGATGTGCGGGCGTGGCCCGACGACGAGTTCAGCGTCGGATTCTCGGGCAGCGTGGACACCTCGGGCCTGCCGACGGATGCCTCGAACCTCGCGATCCGGGCGGCGAAGCTGCTCGCGCGTACCGCGGGTGTGCCCGGCGGCGTGCGACTCGAGATCGAGAAGCACGTGCCCATCGCGGGCGGCATGGGCGGGGGTTCGGCGGATGCCGCGGCCACCCTCATCGCGTGCGACGCCATGTGGGGCACTGCGCTGTCGAAGGAGGAACTGCACGGACTCGCCGCGAAGCTCGGCGCCGACGTGCCGTTCGCCCTGTCGGGCGGCACCGCCATCGGCACCGGCCGGGGCGATCGGCTGAGCCCGGCCCTCGCGACCGGCTCGTTCCACTGGGTGCTCGCGCTCGCCGAGTTCGGCCTCTCGACGCCCGCCGTCTACGGCGAGCTCGACCGGCAGCGGGCCGAGACGACGCGGCCGATGGCCGTCGACGCGCCGCCCGTCGTGGCCGCCTCCGTGCTGCAGGCCCTGCGAGCCGGCGACGCACATCGCCTCGCCGGAGCGCTGCACAACGACCTCCAGCCGGCGGCCCTCGCGCTCGCGCCGGGGCTCGGCGGCATCCTCGAGCTCGGCGAGGCGCACGGGGCGCTCGCGGGGATCGTGTCGGGTTCGGGACCGACCGTCGCGTTCCTCGCCGAAGACGCCGGCTCGGCGATCGACCTGCAGGTCGCATTGTCGGCGGCGCGCCTCACCGCGGTGCACGTGCACGGACCGGTGCACGGCGCACGCGTCAGCTACGCCTGATCGCCCGCCGCCGCGTGGGATCGGCCAGTCGTGGTGCGTCGAAGGCGCCGTTCGGTGCGTACACGTCGGTGCCGGGCGGGACGATCTCGTCGATGCGGTCGAGCACTTCGTCGTCGAGCACGAGGGCGCCGGCAGGCAGCAGCGACTCGAGTTGCGGCAGCGTGCGCGGGCCGACGATCACCGAGGTGACGGCCCGGTGCGCCAGGGGGAACGCGGCGGCCAGTTCGGGCAGTGAGACGCCGAGTCCGTCGGCGACGGGCACGAGCTGCTCGACCACGTCGAGCTTGCGCGCGGTCGTGGCATCCGCCGGGTCGAACCACGCGGGCCGGAGCACCGCGCGACCCTCGGCGGCGGGCGGTGCCGCGTCGCGCCGGTAGCGGCCGGTGAGGAACCCGAACGCGAGCGGGCTCCAGGTCAGCACGCCCATACCCCAGCGTTCGGCGACCGGGAGCAGGTCGCGCTCGACACCGCGTGCGAGCAGGTTGTATGGCGGCTGTTCGGTGCGGAACCGCATGAGGCCACGCGCCTCGGCGACCCGGTGCGATTCGACGACCTCGTGGGCGGGGAACGTCGAGGAACCGAACGCCCGAATCTTGCCCGCGCGCACGAGGTCGGTGAGCACGCCGAGGGTCTCCTCGAGGTCGGTGTCGAGGTCGGGCCGGTGCACCTGGTACAGGTCGATCCAGTCGGTGCCGAGGCGGCTCAGGCTCGCGTCGACGGCGCGCAGCAGGTGGCGCCGGGAGTTGCCGCCGCGATTGAGGCCCGATCCGAGCGCGAAGTGGCCCTTGGTCGCGAGGATCACGTCATCGCGCCGGTCACGCAGGGCCTTGCCGACGATCACCTCGGATTCGCCGGCCGAGTACATGTCGGCCGTGTCGACGAAGTTGATGCCGCGATCGAGGGCGGTGCGGATGATGCGCACGCAGTCATCGTGATCGGGGTTGCCGGCGGCGCCGAACATCATGGTGCCGAGCGCGAAGCGGGAGACGGTCATGCCGGTCCGCCCGAGGATCGTGGTGGGCATGTCGGTGGTCACAGGCCCGACCCTAGTTCGGCAAGCAGATTTGCGCAAATATGGTTGCGAAATTGACTAGGCTCGGTCACATGCGACGAGATGGAGCCCCCGGAGACGTACGCACGGTCGACGAGGTGCGCGCGCTCGCCGCCCTCGCGCACCCCGACCGTGCGCGCATCATGGACGCCCTGGCCGTCGACGGGCCGTCGACGACCGGCGCGCTCGCGGACGTGCTCGGCGTCGCCACGGGCAGCGCCTCGCATCACCTGCGCGTGCTCGTCGACGCCGGTCTCGTCGAACGCGCGGCACCGGATGCCGCGGACCTCCGCCAGCGACGCTGGAAGCTCGTCACCCGCGGCATGCGCTGGTCGGCCGGGCAGTTCCGCGACCGCCCGGCGGCGGAGTCTGCCGCGGCGGCGGCCGACGCGGTGATGCTCGCTCGTGACGTCGAGCGGGCACGCGCCTTCCTCGCCGCGGCGGAGCCGCCGTGGGACGACGCGGCCGTGTCCAGCCGCACCTGGTTGCGGCTGACCCCCGACGAGCTCGCGCAGCTCGGTCGCGAACTCGACGAGCTGCTGCTGCGGTGGCGTCGGCGCGAGCTTCCCGACGACGGTGCCGATCGTCGCTCGGTGCTCGCCTTCGTGCGGGCGTTCCCCTCGCGACCCTGAGATCCGGCCGTTGATGCCATCTGCACCGTCGAATGCGGCGAGCGGTGCATTCGGCATCGACGGTGCGAGAGCCGCCGCATGGCCCTGTGGAGAGGCCCCGGCCCGTCGCCCCGGATCGGTGCACCCTGAGCGGATGCCCCGGCGGCAGGTGTTCAGCCACGAGACGGCGGCCGCGCTCTGGGGCGTCCCGCTGCCGGCGTCCGCGATGCCGCCGCCATCGTCGGGCTCGGATCAGGGAGCAGCGCCGACGCTGCACGTCTCGGTGCCGCGACACTCGGCTCCTCCGGCCGGCCGGGGCGTCACCGGCCACGCCATCCGATTCGAGCGCGTCACCGTGCACGTGCGCGGCGGTCTCCGGATGGTCGACGCCGCGAGCGCGTGGGTGCAGTGCGCGGCGCGCCTGTCGGTCGACGACCTCGTGGCCGCCGCGGACTTCCTGCTCACCGGCACCCAGCCCTTCGACGGCAGAGCGCCGCGCTGCACGCGCGACGACCTCGCGGCGGCGATCGAGCGGCATCCGCGATGCCGCGGCGCCGCGCGATTGCGCGAGGCGCTGGAGCTGGCGCGATCGGGTCCGCTGTCGCGCCGGGAGTCGCTGCTGCGTCTCGATCTCGTGCGCGGCGGCCTCCCGGAGCCGGAGTGCAATCACCGGGTGCTCGATTCCGACGGGTCCCTCGTCGCGATGATCGACCTCGCGTACCCGGCGTATCGGGTCGGGCTCGAGTACCAGAGCGACCTGCATCGCCCGGCGGACGCGTTCCGCCGCGACATCGGGCGCCTGGAGCGGATCGCCGACTTCGACTGGTCGATCGTGCAGGTGACCGCCGACGACGTGAGCGCCGACGGCGAGGCGCGGAACTCGGCGGCCATGTGCGAGCGCGTGGCGGCTCGCCTGCGGGCTCGCGGCTGGCGACCGGAACGCGAGTCGATGTCATCCGCACCGCAGGAAGCGGGGAGCGGTGCGAATGGCATCGACTCGCCCAGAGCAGAGGCCGCGCACGACCGACGCGCGCACGACGGCGCGCCGACGGCGCGGGCCGGCGCCGGCCGGCGCGTGCCACGCGCAGCCCACGCCGACCCGCGGCGGCTAGGCTCGGTGGGACATGGCACACCTCCTCGGCGCCGAGCGCCTGCACCTCGAGTTCCCGACGCGCACCGTCTTCGACGAGGTCACCCTCGGCGTCGACGAGGGCGACCGCATCGGCGTCGTCGGCCGCAACGGCGACGGCAAGTCGACGCTCCTGAAGCTCCTCGCGGGTCGACTCGAGCCCGACGCGGGGCGCGTGACGCGCCGCCGCGGCATCCGGATCGGCATGCTCGACCAGGCCGACGTCGTCGATCCCGGCCTGACCGTGGCCGAGTCGGTCGTCGGCGGCATCGAGGAGCACGTCTGGGCGGGCGACCCGAAGGTGCGCGACGTCATCGGCGGGCTGCTCGCGGATGTCCCGTGGCGCGGCCAGGTCGGCGCGCTCTCGGGCGGGCAGCGGCGGAGGGTCGGGCTCGCGGCGCTGCTCGTCGGCGACTGGGACGTCGTGTTCCTCGACGAGCCCACCAACCACCTCGACGTCGAGGGCATCGCGTGGCTCGCGCGGCACCTGAAGACGCGATGGGCTGCCGACGCCGGCGCGCTCGTCGTCGTGACGCACGACCGGTGGTTCCTCGACGAGGTCTGCACCGACACGTGGGAGGTGCACGACGGCATCGTCGAGCCCTTCGAGGGCGGCTACGCGGCGTACGTGCTGCAGCGCGTCGAGCGCGACCGCATGGCCGCGGCATCCGAGGCCAAGCGCCAGAACCTCATGCGCAAGGAGCTCGCGTGGCTCCGCCGCGGGGCCCCTGCCCGCACGTCGAAGCCGAAGTTCCGCATCGAGGCCGCGAACCAGCTCATCGAGAACGAGCCGCCGGTGCGGAACCCCGTCGAGCTCAACCGCCTCGCGGTGTCGCGCCTCGGCAAGGACGTCGTCGACCTCCTCGACGTGTCGGTGGTCTACCCGGTTCCGGATGCCCCGCCCGGCGCGCCGACCGAGCGCACCGTGCTGCACGACCTCGAGTGGCGCATCGCGCCGGGTGAGCGCACCGGCATCCTCGGTGTGAACGGGGCGGGCAAGTCGACGCTCCTCGGGCTCGTGACGGGCGCGGTGCAGCCGACGACCGGACGCGTGAAGCGCGGCAAGACCGTGAAGATCGCCACGCTCAGCCAGGAGCTCGCCGAACTCGCCGAGTGGGCCGACGAGCGCGTGAGCGCGGTGGTCGCCGAGCAGCGCACGGAGTACACGGTCGGGACGGGGTCGAAGGCGGTGTCGCTCACGCCCGGCCAGCTCCTCGAACGGCTGGGCTTCACGAACGCGCAGCTCTCGACGCCCGTGAAGAACCTCTCGGGTGGGCAGAAGCGGCGCCTGCAGCTCCTGCTCATCCTGCTGCAGGAGCCGAACGTGCTCATCCTCGACGAGCCGACGAACGACCTCGACACCGACATGCTCGCCGCGATCGAGGACCTGCTCGACTCGTGGCCCGGCACGCTGCTCGTGGTGAGCCACGACCGGTACCTCATCGAGCGCGTCACCGACCGTCAGTTCGCGATCCTCGACGGGCACCTGCGCGACCTGCCGCGCGGCGTCGAGCAGTACCTCGAGCTGCGGGTTGCTGGCCGAGCAGGGCCAGGCGAAGCCGAGCGCGTGTCGAGACCCGACCTCGCGCGCACCGAGGGTATCGAGGCGCCGGCTTCGCCGACTCCTCGGCCCGCAGAGGCGCTCACCGGCGCCGAGCGCCGCAACGCCGAGAAGGAGCTCTCGTCGATCGACCGGCGCCTCGAGAAGCTCGCCGCCGAGATCGCGCGCCTGCACGAGCGGCTCGCCCTGCACGACCAGGGCGACTACGTGGGCCTCGGCGTGCTGGGCGACGAACTGCAGGAGCTCGAGGCATCCGTCGCCGAACTCGAGACTCGCTGGCTCGAAGTTTCTGAAGCGATCGAGGGATGACGCCGCAGGAACTGTGACCAATCATGACCGATCGGTCGGGAGGCGCAGATCCTTCGCCTAACGTGGTTGTTGCGCCCGCGTTCGCGGCAACGTCGCCCCCTCGTCACGACTCACCCGGCGGAGCCATGCCTCCCCGCCATCGGCACCCGATCGCGTGCGCTCACGCGAAAGGGAATCACAGGAATGTCACGCACCACCACCAAGCTCCTCGCCGCCCTGGCGACCGTTCCGCTGCTCGCGGGCCTCGCGGCCTGCGCGACGCCCGCCTCCGGCGAGACCGCGGGTGACGACGTCGTGAAGATCGGCGTCGTCGGCAAGGGCGACCCGCAGTGGGCCGCCTTCGAGGAGGCCGCCGCCGACGAGGGCATCACGATCGAGATCATCGACTTCTCGGACTACGCGCAGCCGAACCCGGCCACCACCGAGGGGGAGCTGGACCTCAACCAGTTCCAGCACATCGTCTACCTCGCGGACTACAACGTGTCGGCCGGAGAGGACCTCACGCCCATCGGCTCCACCGCGATCTACCCGCTGGGGCTCTACTCGACGAAGTACGACTCGGTGAAGGACATCCCCGCCGGCGAGACCGTCGCCGTGCCGAACGACGCGTCGAACCAGGCCCGTGCCCTGCTCGTGCTCCAGTCCGCCGGACTCATCGAGCTGACGAGCGGCGGCACGATCTTCTCCGACCTCGCCGACATCGACGAGGCGAAGTCCAAGGTGAAGGTGACCGCGCTCGAGGCGTCGCTCACGCCGACGTCGCTGCCCGACGTGGCCGCCGCGATCATCAACAACGACTTCGTCGAGGACGCCGGCCTCACCTTCGAGGACGCCATCGCGAAGGACGACCCCAGCGACCCGAACGCGCTGCCCTACGTGAACATCTTCGCGACGCGCGCCGATGACGCCGAGAACGAGACGTACCTGAAGCTCGTCGAGATCTTCCAGACCGACCCCGAGGTGCAGGCCGGGCTCCTCGAGTCCTCGGGCGGAACCGGCCTCTCGGTGCAGACGCCCGTCGCCGACCTCGTCGAGTCGCTCGCCAAGGTCGAGGCCGACACCGAGGCCGCCAAGGGCTGATCGTCGCGCCCGACGATCGATCGCTCGCCGATCGGGCGACGGGCGCCGGAGACGGCGTCCGTCGCCCGGTGCGGCGTTGCAGGAGAAGATCACGCACATGGCGCTCGTCGCGCTGAGGAACGTCACCAAGACCTATCCGGCTCCCGCCGGAGGCGCGCCCGTCGTCGCGATCGACGACGTGAGCCTCGAGGTCGACGCCGGTGACGTGTACGGCATCATCGGCTATTCGGGAGCGGGCAAGTCGACGCTCGTGCGGCTCGTCAACGCGCTCGAGCCCGCGACCGCCGGGAGCATCGAGGTCGACGGCCGCGAGATCACCGCGATGAGCGAGCGGGAGCTTCGCCGCATGCGGCTCGGCATCGGCATGATCTTCCAGCAGTTCAACCTCTTCGACTCGAAGACGGTGCGTGCGAACGTCGCGTACCCGCTCACGGTCGCCGGGCGGCCGAAGGCCGAGATCGCGGCACGCGTCGACGAGCTGCTCGACTTCGTGGGACTCGCCGACAAGGCGCGGAACCACCCCGACCAGCTCTCGGGCGGACAGAAGCAGCGCGTCGGCATCGCTCGCGCGCTCGCGACCTCGCCGCGACTGCTGCTCGCCGACGAGGCGACGAGCGCGCTCGACCCCGAGACGACGCACGAGGTGCTCGAGCTCCTGAAGCGGGTGAACCGCGAGTTCGGCGTCACGATCATCGTCATCACGCACGAGATGGACGTCATCCAGTCGATCGCCACGAAGGTCGCCGTCATGGACCGTGGCCGGGTCATCGAGCAGGGCGACGTCTTCGACGTGTTCTCGGATCCGCAGAACCCGTCGTCGCAGCGGTTCGTCGCGACGGTGGTGAAGGGAATCCCGTCGCCGGTGGAGCTCGCCGTGCTGCGGGAGCGCCACGAGGGTCGCATCGCCACGATCTCGTTCCGCGACGGCGACGCGTCGCAGGCATCCGTCTTCCTCGAGCTCGCGAACGCGGGCGTGGAGTTCGAGCTCGTCTACGGCGGCATCAACGACATCCAGGGCCGCGCCTTCGGGCATCTGACCTTGGCCCTCCGAGGGCCGGATGCCGCGATCGACGCCGCCCTCGCGCGCATCGCCGCGCGGGTCGACGTGACGGAGGCCCGCTGATGGATCGCCTGCTCGAACTGGGCACCGAGTTCTGGGTGGCCTCCGCCGAGACGCTCTACATGGTGGCGCTCACATTGCTCTTCGGCGGGCTCGCCGGCCTCGTGATCGGCATCGGCCTCTACACGACCAGGCCGGGGAGCCTCCTGTCGAACCGGGTCGTGTTCAACGTGCTCAACGTCGTGATCAACTTCTTCCGGCCGATCCCGTTCATCATCTTCATCGCCGCGGTGCAGCCGCTCTCGCGGCTCGTCATCGGCACGGGCATCGGCAACAACGCGCTCATCTTCGCGCTCTCGCTCGCGGCATCGTTCGCGATCGCGCGCATCGTCGAGCAGAACCTGCTCACGGTCTCGCCCGGCGTCATCGAGGCGGCGAAGTCGATGGGCGCGGGCCCGCTGCGCATCCTGCGCACGGTCGTGATCCCCGAGGCGCTGGGCCCGCTCATCCTCGGCTACACGTTCGTGCTCGTCGCGATCGTCGACATGACCGCGGTCGCGGGCTTCATCGGCGGCGGCGGGCTCGGCAACTTCGCGCTCGTGTACGGGTATCGGCAGTTCGAGCCGGCCGTCACGTGGGCGGCGGTGCTCCTCATCGTCGTGTTCGTGCAGGGCGTGCAGTTCCTCGGCAACTGGCTGGCACGCCGCGTGCTGCGCCGGTAGCCGAGGCGTGACTCGTCCTCGGCAGGCCGGCGGCTCGTGCCGGTCTCCACAGCGGTGGCTGAGCGGATGCCGCGGGCGGCGCGTCCCCGCCACGATCGCCGCATGACCCGACTGCACGCCGACGAGGCGGCCCGCCTGCCGATCACGACCGACCGCGACGTGGAGGAGCGCGTCGCACTGCTGCTCCGGAATGCCATTCGACGTCAGTGGTGGACGCTCTACCTCGATGACGACGACGTGCAGCTGCCGCTCCTCATGCCCATGGCCGGGTATCCCGATCGCCCCGACCTGCCGAGCGGCGAGGGCAGCACGGCGGCGCAACTCATCGCCGACCGCTTGTCGAGCATCGTCCGCCAGGTCGGCGCCGCCAAGGTGGTGTTCGTATGGGAGCGGCCGGGCGGCGCCGAGCCGACGCCGGGCGACCGCGAGTGGGCGCGTGCGCTCGCCGAGGCGTGCCGGGCCGAGGGCGTGGCCGTGCGGGCGCAGCTCATCCTCCACGACGGCGGCGTGCGCTGGCTCGCGGTTGACGACGACGCGTGACCGTCCGGCGCTGATCGGGGACCGAGGGCTCGTCCTCCTCCCGATCGAGAAGTCGCGTTTGCAGGGTCCGACCCGCCATCTGCGACTTCTCGGCGCCACGCCCACGCTCACGCGGCTCGACCGGCACCGAGCGTCAGTCGAACCCGAGGCTCAGCTTCCGCAGCAGCGCCGAGAGCCGCTTCTGCTCCGCCGCCGGCAGCTCGGCGAGGAGCTCCGCCTCGGCGTCGACGAGGCGGGTGATCGCGGCATCCACGCGCGTGAGGCCGGCCGGCGTCATCTCGACGAGGATGCCGCGGCCGTCGTGCGGATCGGTCTGGCGGGTGACGAGGCCCCGCTCGACGAGGCGGTCGATGCGGTTCGTCATCGTGCCGCTCGAGACGAGCGTCTGCTGCAGCAGTTGCTTCGGCGAGAGCCGGTACGGCGCGCCTGCGCGACGGAGCGCCGACAGCACGTCGAACTCGCTCGACTCCAGCTCCGACCGCGTGAACGCCTGGCGCCGGGCGCGGTCGAGGTGCTTCGAGAGGCGTGCGACGCGCGACAGCACCTGCAGGGGGGCGAAGTCGAGGTCGGGTCGCTCGCGCTCCCAGTCGCGCACGATCCGGTCGACCTCGTCAGCTTCCGTCATCCCGCCATTATCCCGGCGGATGCGGCGATGCGATGGCGCGCGCCCGCTGACCGGCTCCCTTCGACGGGCTCAGGGGGCTCCCTTCGACGGGCTCAGGGGCCGGAGGCGACGAGCGGTTCGCCCGTCTCGAGCACGGTCTTCAGGGCGCTCAGCACGTACATCCAGCCCGTGCCTCCGACCCCCTCGGCCGTCTTCGGCGACGCCTCGAGCCGGTCGTGGGTCAGTGTCACCAGGCAGGTTCCGTCGTCGCGTGGCGAGATCTCCCAGGTGACCCGGCTCGCCGGCTCCGAAGCGAGCTCGTCGTCGTACCCAGACCTCCACTCGTGCACCAGCCGCCGGGGCGGGTCGAACTCGAGCACGGCCTCGGTGCCCCAGTCCGATCCGTCGGGACCGCGGTTGACGCGCTCCTGCGCCGTGGTGTCGATGTGCGCGCCGTAGAAGTACCTCGCGGTGTGCTCGGGGCGCGTGATGGCCTCCCAGATCTCGTCCGCGCTCGCGCGGATGAAGACGTGGTAGATCTGCGTCGTCGTCATGTCGGATGCTCCAGTTCTCGCTTGAGGTCGGAGAGCGCCGATGCCGGCCCGACCCGGTACTTGTCGATCCATCGGTCGTGGATGAGGCGAATGGGCACCACGTTCAGGTAGTGCCGTTTCTCCCGGCCCGAGCGGCGCGTGCTGATCAGCCCGGCCTCCTCGAGGATCCGGAGATGCTTCATGACGCCGAACCGCGTCATGTCGGCCAATCCCTCGAGATCGGCCAGACGGGCGCCGTCGTGCTCGAACAGGTGGTCGAGCAGGCGGCGCCTCGTGGCGTCGGCGAGTGCCTTGAACACCAGATCGTCGTCATCCATCGCCATCGATAATAGGTGACCAAAAGGTCACATGACAAGACCCGGATGCCGCGAGCACCCCTCCGCGCCATGGCAGACTGGTTGGCGCGCAGGGCCCCGCCCGCGCGGTCCGCCATGGTGTAACGGCAGCACGACAGCCTTTGGAGCTGTGAGGACCAGGTTCGAATCCTGGTGGCGGAGCATGGATCAGCAACTCGCCATCATCGTCCTCGCCGCCGGCCAGGGCACGCGCATGAAGTCCGCCACGCCGAAACTCCTGCACCCCCTCGCCGGAGCGCCGATCGTGTCCCACGTGCTCCGCACGGCCCAAGCGCTCGACGCCGCGCACGTCATCGCGGTCGTGCGCCACGAGCGCGACCAGGTCGCCGCCACGGTCGAGTCGGTGCTGCCCGCGTGCGTCGTGGTCGACCAGGACGAGGTGCCGGGCACCGGGCGCGCGGTGGAACAGGCGCTCGCCGCGCTCCCCGCGGACTTCGAGGGCGAGGTGCTCGTGCTCAACGGCGACGTGCCGCTGCTCGACGCCGACACGCTCGCGGCGTTCCTCGAACAGCACCGCGGCCACGCCGCGCAGGCCTCCGTGCTCTCGGCCAGGTACGACGACCCGAGCGGCTACGGACGCATCGTGCGCGACGAGCGCGGCGCCTTCCGCCGCATCGTGGAGCAGAAGGATGCCACCGAGGAGGAGCGCGGCATCGCCGAGATCAACGCGGGCATCTACGCGTTCGGCGCGAGCGCCCTGCGCGACCAGCTCGCGAACCTCACGACCGACAACGCGCAGGGCGAGAAGTACCTGACCGACGTCATCCAGCACCTCCGCGAAGCGGGCAGCGAGGTCGAGGCCGTGCCGGTCTCCGAGCCGTGGCTCGTCGCGGGCATCAACGACCGGGCGCAGCTCTCCGAGACGGCCGCGCGCCTCAACGCGCTCATCGTGCGCGGGTGGCAGCTCAACGGCGTCACCGTCGAGGATCCCGCGACGACATGGATCGACCTCGACGTGAAGATCGATCCCGATGTCACGATCCGCCCGGGCACCCAGCTGAAGGGCGCCACCGTCATCGCGACGGGCGCCGTGGTCGGCCCCGATACGACGCTCGTCGACTGCGAGGTCGGCGAGAACGCCGAGGTGAAGCGCACGGATGCCACGTTGTCGGTCATCGGCGCCGGGGCATCCGTCGGCCCGTTCTCGTACCTGCGGCCCGGCACCGTGCTCGGCGCCGACGGCAAGATCGGCACGTTCGTCGAGACGAAGAACGCGAAGATCGGCACCGGCAGCAAGGTGCCGCACCTCTCGTACGTGGGCGACGCGACCATCGGCGAGCACTCGAACATCGGCGCGGGTTCGATCTTCGCGAACTACGACGGGGTGCGGAAGCACCACTCCGACATCGGCTCGCACGTGAGGACCGGGTCGCACGGCGTCTTCGTCGCGCCCGTTAGGATTGGTGACGGAGCCTATACGGGCGCCGGCACGGTCGTCCGCAAGGACATTCCCGCGGGGGCGCTCGGCGTGAACGTGGCACCCCAACGCAACATCGAGGGATGGGTCCGGAAGCACCGGCCCGGCACCGCGGCGGCCCAGGCCGCCGAGGCCGCCGAGACCGCCGGCGAGGCATCCGCCCCCGTCGAAGACTGACGCACCGGTCGAGGCTGGTGGAGAGGACAGGCCACATGGCTGGAATCGAGACCACCGGATCGAAGCGCCTCGTGCTGGTGAGCGGGCGGGCGCACCCCGCGCTCGCCGAGCAGATCGCGGTGGAACTCGGCACCGAGCTGATGCCCACCGACGCGCGCACGTTCGCGAACGGTGAGCTCTACGCACGATTCGACGAGAGCGTGCGCGGCACCGATGCGTTCGTCATCCAGTCGCACGCCGCCCCCATCAACGAGTGGCTCATGGAGCAGCTCATCATGGTCGACGCGCTGAAACGTGCTTCGGCCAAGCGCATCACCGTGGTCTCGCCGTTCTACCCGTACGCCCGTCAGGACAAGAAGGGCCGCGGTCGCGAGCCGATCTCGGCGCGTCTGGTCGCCGACCTCTACAAGGCGGCCGGCGCCGACCGCATCATGTCGATCGACCTGCACGCCGCGCAGATCCAGGGCTTCTTCGACGGACCCGTCGACCACCTGTTCGCGATGCCCGTGCTGCTCGAGCACTTCCGCCAGCTCCTCGACCCGCAGACCCTCACGGTCGTGTCGCCCGACATGGGCCGGGTGCGCGTCGCCGACATCTGGAGCGACAAGCTCGGCGCGCCGCTCGCGATCATCCACAAGCGTCGCGACCCGCTGGTGCCGAACCAGGTCTCGGTGCACGAGATCGTCGGCACCGTCGAGGGCCGGGTCTGCCTCCTGGTCGACGACCTCATCGACACCGGCCGCACCATCGTGAAGGCCGCAGAGGCGCTCAAGGCCAACGGCGCCATCGGCGTCGTCGTGGCGGCGACCCACGCGGTCTTCTCGACCCCGGCGGTCGACATCCTGCAGGACCCGTCGATCGACCGGGTCGTGGTCACCGACACGCTGCCCGTGCCCGAGGAGAAGCGCTGGGATCGCCTCACGGTGCTCCCCATCGCCCCACTCCTGGCCCGGGCCATCCGCGAGGTCTTCGAAGACGGCTCGGTCACGAGCATGTTCGAGGGCGCGGCCTGACGGCCATGGCCATCACGACGCCCCGTCCCTGGCTCTCGAGCTACGCCGAGGGCGTGCCGCACGACATCGAGCCGCAGCAGGGCTCCCTGTACGACCTCGTTCGAGGCTCGGTGGAGCAGTACGGGCAGAACGTCGCGCTCGAGTTCTTCGGCGCCACCACGACGTATGCCGAGCTCGGCGCGCAGATCGACCGCGCCGCCGAGGGCCTGCGCCTCCTCGGCGTGCAGAAGGGCGACCCGGTCGCCATCGTGCTGCCGAACTGCCCGCAGCATGTTGTGGCCTTCTATGCGGTGCTGCGCCTCGGCGCCATCGTCGTCGAGCACAACCCGCTCTACACCCCGCGCGAGCTGCGGCACCAGTTCGAGGACCACGGCGCACGCGTCGTGATCGCGTGGGACAAGGTGGTCGAGTCGATCCAGGCGTTCCCCGCCGACATCGCCGTGCGGCACGTCGTGTCGGTCGACCTCACCCGTGCCATGCCGGCCCTCATGCGCGCCATGCTGCGACTGCCGGTCGCGAAGGCACGCGAGTCGCGAGCGGCGCTCACCACGAAGGTGCGGGGCACCATGCCGTGGCAGCGGCTCGTGGCATCCGACCCGATCGACGCGCACATCGTCGCCCCCGGCCCCGATGACGTCGCCGTCATCCAGTACACGAGCGGCACCACGGGCAGCCCGAAGGGCGCCGTGCTCACGCACGCCAACCTCGGCGTGAACGCGGCGCAGGCGCGCGCCTGGGTGCCGCAGGTCGAGCGCGGCACCTCGGTCGTCTACGCGGTGCTGCCGATGTTCCACGCCTACGGGCTCACGCTGTGCCTCACCTTCGCGATGAGCATGGGCTCGCGGCTCGTGCTCTTCCCGAAGTTCGATCCCGACCTCGTGCTGAAGGCCGTGAAGCAGCATCCGCCGACGTTCCTGCCGGCCGTGCCGCCGATCTACGACCGGCTCACGAAGTCGGCGGCCGCCGAGGGAGTCTCGCTGCAGGGCATCGAGATCGCCATCTCGGGAGCCATGCCGCTCTCGGCCGACGTGGTCGAGCCGTGGGAGGCCGCCACCGGCGGCTACCTCGTCGAGGGCTACGGGCTGTCGGAGTGCTCGCCCGTGCTCATGGCGAACCCGGTGGCATCCAACCGCAAGGCCGGCACGGTCGGCCTGCCGCTGCCCTCGACCGAGGCTCGCGTCGTGGACCCCGACGAGCCCACCGTCGACCGCGAGCACGGTGCCGAGGGCGAGCTCGTCGTGCGCGGTCCCCAGGTGTTCTCGGGATACTGGCGCAAGCCCGAGGAGACCGAGGCGGTCTTCGTCGACGACCCCGACGGCGGGGCGCCGTGGTTCCGCACGGGCGACATCGTCGCGATCGACGACGACGGCTTCGTGCGCGTGGTCGACCGCATCAAGGAGCTCATCATCACGGGCGGCTTCAACGTCGCTCCGAGCGAGGTCGAGGAGGCGGTGCGCCGCCACCCCGACGTCGAGGATTGCGCCGTGGTCGGCATGCCCGACGAACGATCGGGCGAGGAGGTCGTCGCGGTCGTCGTCCTGCGCGAGGGCGCGACGCTCGACGAGGCCGCCATCCGCGACTTCGCCCGCGGCGAGCTCACGGCCTACAAGGTGCCCAGGCGCATCGTGCAGGCCGACGACCTGCCCCGCTCGCTCATCGGCAAGGTGCTGCGCCGCCAGGTGCGCAACAACCTCCTCGCGGGCTGATCCGGGGCTCGCCGTGTCGTTCCTCTCGGCCGACGCCGCGCGGGCGCTCGAGGGCCTCGCCGCGCTCGAGGCCGGTCCGGATGCCCCGCCGCTCGAGCGGCTCCGCGGCATCCGCTCCCTCGTGGTCGCCCTCGAAGCCGACCCGGCCGCGCTGCGCGCCGTACGCGAGGCGATCGCGGCGGGCGCCACGTGGGACGAGGTGGCGGATGCCGCGGGCCTCAGCCCGTCGGCGGCGAAGTACCGCTGGGCGGGCGACGACGAGGCCATCGCGAGCCGCCAGGACGCGAGCCGCAAGCGCAAGCGCGACCGCCCGTCGACCGCGGCGACCGATCTGCCCGGGTTGTCGGTCTCCGAGGCCGCGAAGCGCCTCGGGGTGACACCGCAGGCGATCTACCAGCGCGTCACCCGCGGGCTCCTGCGCGCCGAGACCGTGCGACTGCCCGACGGGCGCACGTACAAGCGCGTGTTCCCCGACGAGGCGCCGCCGTCCGACGCGGGCTGACCGCGCGGTTCAGGCGTCGCGCTCGTCGTCGCCGACGAAGCGCGGTGTCCCGGGCAGGAGCCCGAGCTCGGCGATGAGCGTCTCGCTCCCGTTCGTGCCGACGGCGAAGCACTGCCAGCCGGGACCGGCCGGACCGAACAGGTCGAACGAGACTCGTGCGCCCGCGGCATCCGCGTCGTAGGCGTTCACGGACACCGCGCAGGCTCGCTGCGCCGCCGAATGGGCCACCCCGTACAACGAGAGCAGGAGCGGCAGCAGCATCGCGCCGAGCGCGACGAGCACGGTGATGCGGAGCGCCCGGCGTCGGCGCTCGCCATAGACCGGACCCTCGTCGCCCGGCTCGTCGTCGAGTTCCCGGAATCGGTCGCTCATGCCGTGGCTCCCACCAGCACCGAGGCGAGGCCGCCGACGCTCGCGGCGATCGTCGCCGCCGCCACGCCCACGATGGCGCCGCGCGGCGGCGTGATCACGAGTCGCGCGCCCGACAGCTGGCGGCGGCGCACGGTGCCGATCACGACGGCCGCAGCGGATGCCGCGAGCAGCAGCACCCCGACCGCCACGAGCCATGGCGTGCCGGTCACCAGGCCCCCGCGCATCGACAGTGCGGCGTTCACCGCGATCGCGAGCGCCGTGCGCGTCCACGCGAGGGCCGTGCGTTCGGGCTGGAGTCCCGGATCGCCCGTCGCGGGGATCACATGCGGCCGCACGACCCGCCCCATCCGGTCATGTGACGAGCAGCAGCACCGCGAGCACCGCGCTGGTCAGCAGGCAGACGCCCGCGAGGGTCGGCAGCACCCAGCTGAACGGCAACGGCCGCCCCTGCCGGATGGCGATCTCGTTGCCGCGCCACCTCGTGTACGAGACCAGGCTCAGCACGGCGGCGACGACGGCCAGCCCGACCGACAGTGCGGTGACGGCAGGACGGGGACCGAGTTCCGTCGCGAACTGGTGCAGCAGCACGCCGCCGGCCAGCAGCGCGAGAGCCGTGCGGATCCACGCGAGGAAGGTGCGCTCATTCGCGAGGGTGAAGCGGTAGTCGGGCTCGGTGCCCTCGCTCCGCCACGCCGGTTCCGGCATCCGCACGCTCCTCCCCGTCGGCCTCGTCTGCTCGCGCCCGCTCCCGCTCACGCCTCAGTGCGACGAGGGCGACGTCTCGATCTCACTGCGGTCGCCCGACCAGAGCGTGTGGAAGACGCCCTCGCGGTCGACACGACGGTAGGTGTGCGCGCCGAAGTAGTCGCGCTGGCCCTGGATGAGCGCGGCAGGCAGGCGGTCGGCGCGCAGGCCGTCGTAGTACGCGAGCGACGACGAGAACGCGGGCGTCGGGATGCCGGCCTGGGCGGCGATCGCGACGATGCGGCGCCAGCTCTCCTGCGCCCCCGCGACGGCGTCGCGGAAGTACGGGGCGACGACGAGGGCCACGAGGCCGGGGTCTTCGGCGTACGCCTCGGCGATGCGGTTGAGGAAGCGCGCGCGGATGATGCATCCGGCCCGCCAGATCTTCGCGATGTCGCCCTTGTGCACGTCCCAGCCGAACTGCTCGGCGCCGGCGACGATCTCGTCGAAGCCCTGCGAGTAGGCGATGATCTTCGAGGCGTAGAGCGCCCGGCGCACGTCCTCGATGAACGTGTCGGGGTCGTCGACCGTCCAGCCGCCCGCCGGGCCGGGCAGGTCGGCGGAGGCCTGGCGCTGGGCCCGCTTCGAGGAGAGGCTCCGGGCGAAGACCGCCTCCGCGATGCCCGAGGTCGGGACGCCGAGGTCGAGCGCGTTCTGCACGGTCCAGGCGCCGGTGCCCTTGGCGCCCGCCTCGTCGAGGATGACGTCGACGAGCGGCTGCCCGGTGGCGGCATCCGTCTGGCGCAGCACCTCGGCGGTGATCTCGATGAGGTAGCTCTCGAGCTCGCCGGTGTTCCACTCGGCGAAGACGTCGGCGATCTCGGCCGGGCTCTTGCCGGTGCCCTGGCGGATGAGGTCGTAGGCCTCGGCGATGAGCTGCATGTCGGCGTACTCGATGCCGTTGTGCACCATCTTCACGAAGTGGCCGG
The DNA here is from genome assembly GCF_056156205.1 of Agromyces sp. NSFZ. Taxonomy (NCBI): domain Bacteria; kingdom Bacillati; phylum Actinomycetota; class Actinomycetes; order Micrococcales; family Microbacteriaceae; genus Agromyces; species Agromyces sp. NSFZ. The sequence continues at coordinate 3,001,276 of NZ_CM149585.1, read as the reverse complement.
CGCCGTCGGTGCCGACGTGGGTCACGCACGGCTCGCCGTCGGGCGCGATCGCCGCGATCGTCCGCAGGATGGGACCGAGCGTCTCGTACGACTCGGCCGTGCCACCGGGCATCAGCGACGGGCCGTTGAGCGCGCCCTCCTCGCCGCCCGAGACGCCCATGCCCACGAAGTGGATGCCGGTGGGCTTGATCTCGGCCTCGCGGCGGATCGTGTCGTGGAAGTTCGCGTTGCCGCCGTCGACGATGATGTCGCCGGGCTCGAAGCGCTCCACGAGCTCGGAGATCACCGCGTCGGTGCCCTTGCCTGCCTGCACCATGATGATCGCGGTGCGGGGCTTGGCGAGCGACGCGACGAACTCGTCGTAGGCCTCGGACGGCACGAATCCGGCCTCGGGGTGCTCGGACACGAGGGTCTGCGTGCGCTCGGGGGAGCGGTTGAACACGGCCACCGTGTTGCCGTCGCGACTCGCGAGGTTGCGGGCGAGGTTCGACCCCATGACCGCGAGTCCGACGACGCCGATGTTTGCAGTTCCGTTTTCAGGCACGAAAGCTCTCCTCGTGAGTTCTGGGGGTCGCCCCCCAGCGTACTGTGAGCGCGGCTCACCGTTGCCTCCCGTTGCGGTGAGGGACGCGGTGGCGCAGGACGGCCGCTCCCGGTGGGCTAGCCTGCAGGTCATGACCGCAACCGACGCTCCGCCCCGCATCGTCGTGATGGGCCCGAGCGGTGCCGGCAAGTCGGTCATCGGCGCAGCCCTCGCCGAGCGGCTCTCGCAGCGGTTCCCGCGGCTCGACTTCGTCGACGGGGACGATCTCCACCCCGTGGCCAACGTCGAGAAGATGCGTGCCGGCATCGCGCTGGTGGACGCCGACCGCGAACCCTGGCTGGATCTCGTCGGCGCCGCGCTCGCCGAGGCCGACGGCGGCCGCGTGATCGCCTGCTCGGCGCTTCGCCGCACGTACCGCGACGCGATCCGCACGGCGTGCCCCGACGCCGTCTTCGTCGAGCTCGTCGTCCCGCGCGACGAGCTCGGCGAGCGGGTCGGTCGACGCCCGGGCCACTTCATGCCCGCGACGCTGCTCGATTCGCAGCTGGGCGCGCTGGAGCCGCTGGCGGGCGGCGAACCGGGAGTCCGGGTCGACAACTCGGGCCCGGTCGACGAGGTCGTCTCGGCTGCGGTCACGGCGCTCGGCGACATCCGCTAAACTGGGCGACTGTACTTCGGCGAGGGATGTCTCGCAGCCGGCCCCGTGGCCGCTCGCGACATCCGTGATCGACGCGGTGGATCCAGGCTTCACGGCTGTTCCTCACGCACTGCGCACGAGATGTGCGCGCGTCGAGTCGAAACGACACAGACACACGATCTGGGCCGAGTGAGCCCGCAAGGAGAACCACCATGGACGAAGACAACAAGGTCGAAGCGGCCCCGCGCGACACGTTCGGCAAGGGCGCGGCGCGCAAGATCCGCGCCACCGGCAAGATCCCCGCCGTGCTCTACGGGCACGGCACCGACCCGCAGCACCTCACGCTGCCCGGACACCAGATCGCCCTGCTCCTCCGCAAGGCGAACGCGGTGCTCGACCTGCAGATCGCCGGCAAGAGCCAGCTCGCGCTCGTGAAGGACGTGCAGAAGGACCCGGTGCATCAGGTCATCGAGCACCTCGACCTGATCGTCGTCCGTCGCGGCGAGAAGGTCCAGGTCGAGGTCCCCGTGCACGTCGAGGGCGAGCCGTTCGGCGACACCATCGCCGACCTCGACGCCAAGACCCTCCTGCTCGAGGTCGAGGCGACGCACATCCCCGAGAGCATCGTGCTCTCGGTCGAGGGCCTCGAGGAGGGCACCCAGATCCACGCCAAGGACGTCGAGCTGCCCGCCGGCGCAACCCTCGTCAGCGACGAGGAGACCCTCGTCGTGAACGTGCACGTGCCGCAGAAGGTCGACCTCGGCGAGGAGGCCGCGGAGGCCGAGGCCGCCGAGGCCGAGGGTGAAGCCGCCGAGGGCGCCGAGGAAGGCGCAGCCGAGGCCGAGCAGGCCGAGTAGCCGTCAGCCGCGGCACCCCGCACCGGGCCTGCGGCTCGCGTCCGAGTACGCTCGGAGGCGGGCCGCGGGCCCCTCGCATTCCCCGTACCGCATCACTGCACGATCCGCAGTCCGTCGAAGGGAGCCGGCATGGGCCTCCTCGATCTCCTGCGCCGCCGGAAGGACGACACCGTGGCCGAGAACACGTGGCTCGTGGTCGGGCTCGGCAATCCCGGCGCCCAGTACGCCGGCAACCGGCACAACGTCGGCCAGATGGTGGCCGACCGACTCGCCGAACGGCTCGGCGCGACCTTCAAGACGCACAAGACGCCGTCGCGGGTGGCCGAGGGGTTCCTCGGCCCTGGCGGGCCGAAGCTCGTCATCGCGAAGCCGAACAGCTACATGAACACCTCGGGCGGCCCGGTCTCGGCGCTGCTGAAGTACTACTCGCTGCCCGCCGACCGGCTCATCATCGTCCACGACGAACTCGACATCCCGTTCGACACCGTGCGCCTCAAGCAGGGCGGCGGTCATGGCGGGCACAACGGCATCCGCGATGTCGCGAAGGCCACCGACAATGCCGCGTTCACGCGCGTGCGGGTCGGCATCGGCCGCCCGCCGGGGCGCCAGGACGCGGCCGACTTCGTCCTCAAGGACTTCTCGGGCACCGAGCGTCAGGCGCTGCCGAACCTGCTGTCGGATGCCGCCGACGCCGTCGAGGAGATCGTGTCGCACGGCCTCGTCGCCGCGCAGCAGAAGTTCCACTCGCCGGCCTGAGCCGGCGCCGAGCCGGCCTGAGCCGGCGTGCGACCGGCGACCCGGTCAGATCAGGCCGCGCAGGAACTCCTCTGGAGGAAGGCCCTCGGCGCGGGCGCGCTGCACGAGCCGGTCGAGCTCCTCGGTCGTGAGCTCGAGCGTCAGCGTGTGCCACTGCGCATCATCGTCGGCGAAGGCGAAGAGCGTCGGCTCTTCGGCGAGCGCGCCCACCGCCGCGCCACCCGGGGCGCCACCCGCCGCGCCCGGCTCGAGGACGGCCTCGACCGATGCCGCGGGCGATGGCGAGACCAGGGCGTCGACGGCCGGCTCGCAGGCGCCGCTCCAGCCCGGCCCTGCCGGGACGTTGCCGCCCCGCTGGTACGCGGTCGCGACGGCGCGCGCTCGCTCGTCGGCCGCCTCGTTCATGGGGTGCCCCGCGTGGCCGCGCACCCACTCGAAGCGATAGCGGCGCCCCTGGAGCGCCTCGTCGAGCGCCTGCATGAGCTCGAGGTTCAGCACGGGGGAGCCGTCGGCCTTGCGCCAGCCCTTGCGCTTCCAGTTCGGCATCCACTTCGTGAGCGCGTTGATCACGTACTGGCTGTCGCACTGCACGAGCAGTTCCTCGTCGAGGTGCGCGGTGGCACGGAAGAGCTCGAGCACCGCCGTGAGCTCGCCCTGGTTGTTCGTGCCGCGCGGCCACCCGCCGGCCGCCCAGCAGGAGTCGTCGACGTACCAGGCCCAGCCGGCCGGGCCGGGATTGCCGAGCGCGGAACCGTCGGCGGCGGCGATGATCATGCGGGTCCTCTCGAATGGGGCGCCCTCATGGTACCGGCCGAAGCGGTGGCGTCGGAGGGCGCGCGTAGACTCGTACGGTGATCCTGCAGGGCTTGAACACGGCGCTTTCGCGCGCCTCCACGATCGACGACGCGCTCGCCGAGGCCCTGCGGAACGCCGACTTCTCGGCTCCCGCGGGCATCGACGCGCCCCTGCTCGCCGGGCTGCTGCAGCGCCGGGCCGAGGCGGGGCTCCCGCCCGCCCTGTTCGTCGTCACCGCGACGAGCCGTGAGGGCGAGTCGGTGCGATCCGCGCTGGCACCGTACTTCGACGACGCCGAGATCCTCGAGTTCCCAGCATGGGAGACGCTGCCGCACGAGCGGCTCAGTCCCTCGGCCGAGACGGTCGGGCGGCGCCTGTATGCCCTTCGGCGCATGCACGAGTGGTCGAACGCGGGGGAGCGGCATCCGCTCATCATCGTGTCCTCGGTGCGTGCGGCGCTGCAACCGCTCGCCGACAACCTCGCCGGGCTCGCACCCATCGAGCTCGTGGCGGGCGGCCGCGGGTACGACCTCGCGCAGATCGCGGCGAAGCTCGTCGACCTCGCCTACGTGCGCGTCGACATGGTGGCCCGCCGCGGCGAGTTCGCGGTGCGCGGCGGCATCCTCGACGTGTTCCCGCCGACCGCCGACCACCCGGTGCGTGTCGAGTTCTTCGGTGACGAGGTCGAGGAGCTGCGGGCGTTCTCGGTGGCCGATCAGCGTTCGCTGCCCGACGTCGTCGAGCGCGTCGCGCTCGCGCCGAGCCGCGAACTGCTGCTCACCCCGGCCGTGCGGCAGCGGGCGCGCGAGATGCTGCACGAGTTCCCGAGCCTGTCGACCCTCCTCGAGAAGCTCGCCGAGGGCATTCCGGTCGAGGGCATGGAGTCGCTCGCGCCCGCGCTGCTCGACCGCCTCGTGCCCGTGACGCACTACCTGCCGCAAGGGGCCGCCGTCGCCGTGCTCCAGCCCGAGCGGGTCGCCGGGCGTGCCGTGAATCTCTCCGAGACCAACCGCGAGTTCCTCGCCGCGGCGTGGACGGCCGCGACGGCCGGGGCCGAAGCGCCCATCGACCTGGCGGCCGGCGACTTCGTCACCATGCGTGAACTCCGCCAGTCGACCCTGTTCAGTGCGCCGGGCGAACCCGATCCGAAGCGCGTCTGGTGGACGTTCTCGAGCTTCGACCTCGGGGATGCCGCCGCAGTGGTGGCGGCGTCCGCACCCGACGCCGCGGCGGACGGAACCGCGGCGGCCGCATCCGAGTACGTGCGCGTTGCCGCTGCGGCGATGCCGAGCTTCGCGGGCAATGTCGCCGGGGCAGTGGATCACGCCGCCGAGCGCCTGCGCGACGGATGGTCGCTGGTCGTGGCATCCGCCGGTCACGGCCTGGTCGAGCGGGCGCGCGACGTGCTCGCCGAGGCGGGCCTCGCCGCCCGCATCGTCGATTCCGTGCCCGCCGGCCTCGAGCCAGGCGTCGCCTACCTCGTGCAGGCCGATGCCGCGCAGGGCTTCGAGGTGCCCGAGGTGAAGCTCGGGCTCATCGCGGAGTCGGAGTTCTACGGCCGAGCGGCCGGGTACGACGCACGCCAGAACAAGAAGCTCGCCACCCGCCGCCGCAACGTCGTCGACCCGTTGCAGCTCAAGGCGGGCGACCACGTCGTGCACCAGACGCACGGCATCGGGCGATTCGTCGAGATGGTGCAACGCGAGGTCGCCACCGGCAGCCGCCCCACCGGCCCCAGCCGCACCGCGGGCATCCAGCAGGCGCCGACCGCGGTGCGCGAGTACCTCGTGCTCGAGTACGCCCCGTCGAAGCGCGGCCAGCCGGGCGACCGGCTCTTCGTCCCGACCGACCAGCTCGACCTGCTGAGTCGGTACGTCGGCGGCGAGGCGCCGTCACTCTCGAAGATGGGCGGCAGCGACTGGGCCCAGGCCAAGGGTCGCGCTCGCAAGGCCGTACGCGAGATCGCCGTCGAGCTCGTGAAGCTGTACTCCGCGCGCATGGCGGCGAAGGGCCACGCGTTCGGGCCCGACACGCCGTGGCAGCACGAGCTCGAGGAGGCGTTCCCGTTCACCGAGACGCCCGACCAGCTGCAGACCATCGACGAGGTCAAGGCCGACATGGAGCGACCCATTCCGATGGACCGGCTGCTGGCCGGTGACGTGGGCTTCGGCAAGACCGAGGTCGCGGTGCGGGCGGCGTTCAAGGCCATTCAAGACGGCAAGCAGGTCGCCATGCTCGTGCCGACGACGCTGCTCGTGAAGCAGCACCTCGAGACCTTCACCGAGCGGTTCGCCGGGTTCCCCGTGCATGTGCGGGCACTGTCGCGCTTCCAGACCGACAAGGAGGTGCGCGAGACGGTCGCGGGCCTCGCCGACGGCACCGTCGACATGGTGATCGGCACGCATCGCATCCTCACCGAGCAGGTGAAGTTCAAGGACGTCGGACTCCTCATCATCGACGAGGAGCAGCGGTTCGGCGTCGAGCACAAGGATGCGCTGAAGAAGCTGAAGACCAACGTCGACATCCTCGCGATGAGCGCGACGCCGATTCCCCGCACGCTCGAGATGGCGGTCACCGGCATCCGCGAGATGTCGACGCTCGCGACGCCGCCCGAGGACCGTCATCCGATCCTCACGTTCGTGGGGCCGTACTCGGAGCAGCAGGTCGCGGCCGCCATCCGCCGCGAGATGCTCCGCGAGGGACAGGTGTTCTTCGTGCACAACCGGGTGTCGTCGATCAACCGGGCCGCCGCGCAGCTCGCCGAGCTCGTGCCCGAGGCGCGCATCGCCGTGGCGCACGGGCAGCTCAACGAGCACGTGCTCGAGCAGATCGTGGTCGACTTCTGGGAGCGCAGGTTCGACGTGCTCGTGTCGACGACGATCATCGAGACGGGCCTCGACATCTCGAACGCGAACACGATCATCATCGACCGAGCCGACAAGTACGGCCTCTCGCAGCTGCATCAGCTGCGCGGCCGCGTCGGACGCGGGCGCGAGCGGGCGTACGCGTACTTCCTCTGGGACCCGCAGAAGCCGCTCTCCGAGACCGCGCACGACCGCCTCTCGACCATCGCCGCGAACAACGAGCTCGGCAGCGGCATGCAGGTCGCCTTGAAGGACCTCGAGATCAGGGGCGCCGGCAACCTCCTGGGCGCCGAGCAGGCCGGGCACATCGCCGGCGTCGGCTTCGATCTCTACCTGCGCATGATCGGCGAGGCCGTGTCGGCGTTCCGCGGCGACGTCGCCGAGGGCCAGACCGAGCTACGGCTCGAGCTCCCCGTCGACGCGCACATCCCCGAGGACTACGTCGACTCCGAGCGGCTCCGGCTCGAGGCATACCAGAAGCTCTCGGCGGCCAGCGGCCCGGCGGCGAAGGAAGGCCAGATCGACGCGGTGCTCGACGAGCTCGTCGACCGCTACGGCATGCCGCCCGAGCCTGTGAAGCACCTCATCGCGATCTCGCGGCTCCGTCGCGTGGCGCAGCTCGCGGGCCTCTCGGATGTCATCGCGACGGGTTCGAAGCTGCGCATCGCACCCGCGCGCATCCCCGACTCGCGTCGTGTGCGGCTCGAGCGTCTCTACCAGGGCGCGAAGCACTTCGCGCAGAACGACGTCATCCTCGTGCCGTTCCCGACGCCGGGCGGCGAGCTTCCCGGCGACGCCGAGCTCATCGAGTGGGTGTCGAAGCTCATCACGGCGATCTTCCCCGTCGAGGAGGCGGCGGCCGAGGCATCCGTCACCGCGTGACCGCTGAACCGCGGCGTGGCCGCCCGCGCGGCACTCAGTGCGAGAACGCTCCGCCCACGCCCTCCTGCGCGCCACGACGCCGGTAATGCCGAGAGAGCAGGCTGACGAAGATCGCCGAGAGCGCCATGGCCGCCCCCGACCCCAGGAGCACGGCCAGGGTGCCCTCATCGGCCACCTCCGGCAGCTCGGCGAACGCGAGCTCGTTCATGAGCAGCGACACCGTGAACCCGATGCCGCCCAACGTGCCGACGATCGCGAGGTCGGCGAGCGTGAGTGGAGTGCCCGAACGGCGTTTCGCGACCAGTCCGCCGAGACCGCCCGCGAGCGTGATGCCGATGATCTTGCCGACCGGCAGGGCGACGAGGATGCCCCAGAACGCGGGGTCGAGCTCGCTGGGGCGCACCTGGGGCACCGCCACCATCGCCGCAGAGAACGCGAACAGCGGCAGGATGACCCCGTTCGAGTACGGTTCGAGCACGTGCACCGCGCGCCCGGCCGGACGGCGTGCCATCACCAGGCCGAGTGCCACGCCGGCGATCGTCGCGTGCACGCCCGACTGGTGGACGAAGTACCAGGTGACGATCCAGAGGACGACGAGCACCACGACGATCGGCCACTGCGGTCGCCGCGACCGGATCCACGTCGATCGCGGCTTCATGACGCGGCTGACCGCGCCGAACGCCGTGATGGTGATCGCGGCGAAGCCGAGCGCGCCGAGATCGGCGTCGTTCGTGAAGAAGAACGCGATGATGAGGATCGCGATGAGGTCGTCGAGCACCGCCAGAGCGAGCAGGAACACGCGCACGCGCGTCGGGATGAATCGCCCGAAGACGGCGAGCACGCCGAGCGCGAAGGCGATGTCGGTCGCCGTGGGGATCGGCCAGCCGTCGACCGTGTCGGTGCCGGCGGTGAAGGCCAGGAAGATCCCGGCCGGCACGATCACGCCGCCGACCGCGGCGATGGCCGGCAGCAGCGCCTTCGAGAGCGAGTTCAGCTCGCCGATCACGAGCTCGCGCTTGAGTTCGACCGCCACGATGAAGAAGAACACGGCGAGCAGGCCGTCGCTGATCCAGTGCCCGACCGAGAGGTCGAGTCCGAGCCACGACAGGTCGACGTGCGCGTTCTTCAGTTCGATGAGCCCCTGGCCGAAGCTCAGGTTGGCGAGGAGCAGGCCGAGCATCGCGGCGACGAGGAGGAGTGCTGCGGACCAGCGCTCGGATCGGAGGACGTTCATGGGACCCCTGTTCGGCAATCGCCGCACCGGCTGGAGCACGGCGTGGCAACGGGCATCTCGGCGGTCTCCCGCCGGCCGACCAGACTTCCCGGCACTCCACCGCCGATCCTATCGGGCCGCGCAGTGCGGACGGGATGCGACGTAGGCTGGCGGAATGCGCCAGGTTCCGCACGAGCGTCCTACCGAGACCACCCCGCTCGACGAGCTCATCGAGACCGTGGCGTTCCTCCGCGCCCCCGGCGGATGCCCGTGGGATGCCGACCAGACTCACGAGAGCCTCGTGCAGTACCTCGTCGAGGAGAGCTGGGAGCTCATCGACGCGATCGAATCGGGCAGCCGCGCGGAGCTCATCGAGGAACTCGGCGACGTGCTCTACCAGGTGCTCTTCCACGCGGACCTCGCCGCGCACACGCCCGGTGAGGACTTCGACATCCAGGATGTCGCGGCGCACATGACCGCGAAGATGGTGTCGCGGCATCCGCATGTCTTCGGAGGCGACCGCACCGCCGCGACGGCCGACGACGTGGTCTCGTTCTGGGACGAGCTGAAGGCCGACGAGAAGCCGCACCGCACGAGCGTGCTCGACGGCATCCCGCGCGGCATGCCCGCGCTCGCGCTCGCGCAGAAGGTGATCGGCAAGGCCGAGAAGGTGGGCGTACGGGTGACGCCGGCGTCGATCCCGGACGGCTCTGAGTCGCCCGCCACCGAGGGCGACCTCGGTCGCACGCTGCTCGAGCTCGTGGCATCCGCTCGCTCGCAGGGGCTCGACGCCGAACGCGCGCTGCGCCGTGCCGTGCGTGATCTCGAAGCCGGCGTGCGGGCCGCTGAAGGCACCGCTGAAGCGGCCGCGGAGGCCGCTGCCGACAGGCCGGGCGACTAGCATCGCGGATGCCCCGTCGCGGGCGTACCGTCGGAGCAGGCACGCCGAGCTGGCACACCTGGGGCGCGATCACCGAGGAGGCGCGATGGCCATCGACGAGGAACGCATCGCCGAGTTCTTCGACGAGTACGCGGCGGCACTGCGGGAGTTCGACGCCGATGCGACCGCGAGGCTGTGGGGCCTGCCGGGCATGATCATCACCGACGACTTCGCGGGCGCCCTCGAGAGCCGCGCCGACATGTCGGCCGGGCTGGCCTCGTCGTACTCGATGTACCGGATGCTCGGCCTCGAGTCGGCGGTGCCCGACATCCGCTCCGTGAACGCGCTCACCGACCGCATCGCCTCCGTGCGGGTGCGCTGGAGCTACCTCGACGCCGACGATGAGCTGATCGTCACGAGCGACTACGAGTACCTGCTGCGCGACGACGCCGACGGGTTGCACGCCTACCTCGCCGTCGGCATCGACGAGATGCAGGCGCTGCAGCGCGCAGCGCGGGAGCGCGGCGTCGACCTCGACCTGTACGGGTAGGGCCGTGCGCGGGCGACCCTCCGCCGTGCTGGAAGAATGGTCGGCATGGCCGCATCCGTCACCCCTCCGCGCGGCATGCGCGACTTCCTGCCCGCCGAGAAGGCCCGCCGCGAGCACGCCCTCGGCGTGATCCGAGGCGTCTACCGGGCGCACGGCTTCGACGAGATCGAGACGCCCGTGATGGAGGATTCGTCGCGCCTGCACGCCGGCCTCGGCGGCGACAACGAGAAGCTCGCGTTCGCCGTGATGAAGCGCGGCCTCACGCCCGACGACCTCGCGGCGGCCGCGGCATCCGGCGACGCCCTCTCGCTCGCCGACCTGGGCCTGCGCTACGACCTCACGGTGCCGCTCGCGCGGTTCTACGCGACGCACCGTGCCGCGCTGCCGCCCGTGTTCCGGGCCATCCAGATCGCGCCCGTGTGGCGTGCCGAGCGCCCGCAGAAGGGCCGGTTCCGCCAGTTCGTGCAGTGCGACATCGACATCATCGGCGAGGCGGGGCAGCTGGCCGAGCTCGAACTGCTCACCGCGACCCTCGCGACGCTCGACGCGCTCGGGCTCGGCGGCTGCGTCATCCGGCTCAACGACCGGCGGATCCTCGCGGGCATCCTCTCGTCGTGGGGTGTGCCAGAGGAGCTGCGCGAACGCGCCCTCATCACGATCGACAAGCTCGACAAGATCGGCGTCGGGGGCGTGGCGGCGGAGTTGCGCGAACTCGGCATCGTCGGCGGCGGCGGTGACGATGACGGCGGGGCCGGTGGCGAGGGCGTGCCGGATGTCGCGGCCGAGCTCGAGGCGCTCACGGCCGCCGACTGGCACCTGCACGACGGCGTCGTGCGCCCGCCCGCCTGGCTCGACCGGGCGGCGTACGACGACCTGCTCGCCTTGCGCGCCGCCCTGCCCGACGCGGCGATCGAGTTCGACCCCACGCTCGTGCGGGGCATGGGCTACTACACGGGCACGATCTTCGAGATCGCGCACCCCGATCTCGGCTACTCGCTCGGTGGCGGTGGCCGCTACGACCACATGATCGGGCGTTTCCTCGGCCAGGAGGTGCCCGCGTGCGGGTTCTCGATCGGGTTCGAGCGCATCGTCGACCTGCTCGCCGTGCGCGACGAGGGGCGCCCGCGCTCGGTCGTGCTCGTGTACGACGCCGAGGTCGACGCGGCGACGCTGCTCTCGCTGAAGCACGAGCTCGTGGCATCCGGAACCCGCGTGCGCTTCGAGCGTCGCGTGAAGAACGTGCGAGCGCTCCTCGACCGCGTGACCGCCGACGGCTTCGACGCGTGGGCGCAGGTGGGCGCGGAGACGACGGATGCCTCGTCGCTCGCGTTCCGCGACCTGAGCGCGTAGCGAGCCGCACCATCGAGAAGTCGCGTTTGCCGGGGTGCGACCCTGCAAACGCGACCGTTCGATCATCGGCGGGGTCGTGGGCGGTGCCCGAGGAATCGAGAAGTCGCGTCTGCAGGGTGCGACCCTGCAAACGCGACCGTTCGATGTCTGCGACGCCCGGCGCGCGGATGCCGCGGCATCCGTCGCGGGACGTCACGAGTGAGCCCGCCTCACTAGACTGAACCGCGGATCACGACGGAGTCGTCCAAGCACATCCCCATCACAGAGGAGTTCACTGTGGCATTCATCGAAGCTGTCGGCGCCCGCGAGATCCTGGATTCGCGCGGCAACCCCACCGTGGAGGTCGAGGTGCTGCTCGACGACGGCACCCTCGCCCGCGCGGCCGTCCCCTCGGGCGCGTCGACCGGAGCGTTCGAGGCGTACGAGCTGCGCGACGGCGACAACGACCGCTACCTCGGCAAGGGCGTGCAGAAGGCCGTCGACGCCGTGCTCGACGAGCTCGGCCCGGCCATCGAGGACCTCGACGCGAGCGACCAGCGCGTCGTCGACCAGGCCCTGAAGGACGCTGACGGCACCGACAACAAGGGCCGTCTCGGCGCCAACGCCATCCTCGGGGTGAGCCTCGCGGTCGCCAAGGCCGCCGCCGACTCGGCCGACCTGCCGCTGTTCCGCTACCTCGGCGGCCCGAACGCGCACGTGCTGCCCGTGCCCATGATGAACATCATCAACGGCGGCGCGCACGCCGACACCGGCGTCGACATCCAGGAGTTCATGGTCCTCCCGATCGGCGCGCCGACCTACTCCGAGGGCCTGCGCTGGGGCGTCGAGACGTACCACGCGCTGAAGAGCCTGCTGAAGTCGAAGGGCCTCTCCACGGGCCTCGGCGACGAGGGCGGCTTCGCCCCCGACTTCGAGCACAACCGCGCCGCGCTCGACTTCATCGCCGAGGCGATCGGCAAGGCGGGATTCACGCTCGGCACCGACATCGCACTGGGCCTGGATGTCGCAGCCACCGAGTTCTTCGAGAACGGCGTGTACCGCTTCGAGGGCAAGGACCGCTCGGCCGCCGAGATGAACGCGTACTACGCCGAGCTCGCCGACGCGTACCCCCTCATCTCGATCGAGGACCCGCTGGCCGAAGACGACTGGGACGGCTGGGCCGAGCTCACGTCGACGCTCGGCACGAAGCTGCAGCTCGTCGGCGACGACCTGTTCGTCACCAACCCGAAGCGGCTCGCCGACGGCATCGGCCGCCACGTCGGCAACTCGATCCTCGTGAAGGTCAACCAGATCGGCACGCTCACCGAGACGCTCGACGCCGTGAAACTGGCCCAGCGTGCCGGTTACACCGCGGTGCTCTCGCACCGTTCGGGTGAGACCGAGGACACCACCATCGCCGACCTCGCGGTCGCCACCGACTGCGGTCAGATCAAGACGGGCGCGCCCGCCCGGAGCGAGCGGGTCGCCAAGTACAATCAGTTGCTGAGGATCGAAGAAGAGCTCGGTGAGGCCGCGGTGTACGCCGGTCGCACGGCGTTCCCCCGGTTCACGGCCTGATTCGGGTGTCGGGGGCGGCCGTGGGGCCGCTCCCGACACGTCCGCCGGGTCGGTGAGGAGGGGCGATGCCGCAGAATCCGCCGCGCCCTCCGCGTCGTCCCGCTGGGGCGGCCACGCCGTCCGGAACGCGCGGGAAGTCCGGGAAGTCCGCGAAGCCCGGGAAGTCCGGGAAGCCCGGGACCTCCGGCAAGCCGCGCAAGCCTGCCGCGAAGGCCACGACGACCACGTCGAACGCCGCAGCGAGCGCAGGCTGGCTCAGCGGCATCCGATTCTCGGGGTTCTCGCTCATCATGATGGGCGTGCTCGTGCTCGCCGTCGTGGTGCTGGCGCCCACCATCGCCGCGTTCGCCGCCCAGCGCCAGGAGATCGCCGAGCTGCGCGCCTCCGTCTCCGCGCAGGAGGAGGAGGTGCAGCGCCTCCGCGACGAGCGCGAACGCTGGAACGACGAGACGTTCATCATGACCCAGGCGCGTGAACGGCTGTACTACGTGTTGCCAGGCGAGGTCAGCTACCTCGTGATCGACGACCGGACCCCGGGAGCGAGCGCGGATGGCACGGCCGAGGTCTCCGCCGAAGTGACCGAATCGAAGGGCGACTGGATGCGCAGCCTCCTCGACTCCGTGATGATCGCCGGGCTCGCGCCCGCTCCGGCGGCGACGCCCGCTCCGGCGGCGACGCCCGCTCCGGCGGCGGGGGGCCGCGGATGACCCGCCCGCCCTTCGATCCGGTGAGCGAGCGCGACCTCAGCATCGTGGCGGCGCAGCTCGGTCGGCGCCCGCGCGACGTCGTCGGCATCGCGGCGCGCTGCGCGTGCGGCGCCCCGACGGTCGTGTCGACCGCACCGCGGCTGTCCGACGGCACGCCGTTCCCGACGTTCTACTACCTCACGCATCCGGCCGCCACGGCCGCGATGTCCTTCCTCGAGGCGGCCCAGGTCATGGTCGAGTGCGGTGAGCTGCTCGCCGCCGACCCCGAGGTCGCCGCAGCCTACGAGCGAGCGCACGAGCAGTACCTGGCCGACCGCGAGTCGATCGCCGTGGTGCCCGAGATCGCGGGCATCTCGGCAGGCGGCATGCCGACGCGCGTGAAGTGTCTGCACGCCCTCGCGGGTCACGCGCTGGCGGCGGGCCCCGGCGTGAACCCGATCGGCGACCTCGCACTCGAGCGCTCGTCGTGGTCGCCCGACGTGTGCCAGTGTCCCGACTATGGCGTCGACGTGCCTGATCCGGCGGATCCGGCCGACGACACGACCGGGAGCGGCGTATGAGCCGGCGTCTCAGCCGAGCTCTCGCCGGCGCTGCGGCAACCCTGGCCGCGGCGACGATGATCGCGCTCGCGGGCGCGACGCCGGCGCACGCCGACACCGTGCGCGACCTCGAGTACTGGCTCGCCGACTACGGCTTCACGACCGCGTGGAACACCTCCCGCGGCGAGGGCGTGAAGGTGGCGATCATCGACACCGGCGTGAACGGCAACGTCGCCGAGCTTCGGGGCGCCATCGTCGGAGGCACGGATGTCTCGGGCCTCGGCAGCCCCGACGGCCAGACGCCCGTCGGCGACGACCCCAACCACGGCACTCTCGTGGCGTCGCTGCTCGCGGGTCGCGGGACCGGGGAGGGCAACGGCGTCATCGGCGTCGCGCCCGAGGCCGACCTCCTCACGGCGTCCGTCGCCTTCGGGCAGGACACGGGCGCCGAGAAGTCGAACGACGAACAGATCGCCGAGGCGGTGCGCTGGGCGGTCGACTCGGGTGCCGACGTCATCAACATGTCGCTCACCCGCAACACCCGCGACTGGCCCGAGAGCTGGGACGACGCGTTCATGTACGCGTTCGACAATGACGTGGTCATCGTGGCCGCGGCCGGCAACCGGGGCAGCGGCACGAGCGAGGTGGGTGCGCCCGCCACGATTCCGGGCGTGCTGACCGTCGCCGGGGTGGACCGCGAGAAGAACGCGAGCTTCGACGCGAGCTCGCAGGGCATCACGATCGCGGTGTCGGCGCCGAGCGAGGACCTCGTCGGCGTGCTACCCGACGGCAGCTACGTGCAGTGGGACGGCACGAGCGCGGCGGCGCCCATCGTCTCGGGCCTGGTCGCCCTCGTGCGCAGCGAATACCCCGAACTGGATGCCGCGAACGTCATCGAACGGGTCATCCGCACGGCCGACCCCAACGGCCACGACGTGCCGAGCCCCCTCTACGGGTGGGGGCTCATCGACCCGGTACCGGCGCTCACGGCCGACGTCGACGAGGTCGACGCCAACCCGCTCGGCAGCCTGGCCGACTGGATCGCGCTGCATCGGCGGGCGGAGGTCCCGGCGCCCGCGACCGACGCCGAGAACCAGCCCATCGTGCCGATCGCGGATCCTCCGCTGCCGAGGTCCGACGGCGCGCAGACGCTCCTGCCGACCGCGTGGACACTGGCCTACATCACCGTCCCGCTCTCCCTCGTCGCCGGATTTGGTACGCTAGCAACGCTGTTGGGCATCGGCGCCACTCGGCACACCAGGCGGACTGTCCGAACTCGCGAACAGTGATCGCACACACAGCCCGCATTGATCACAACTGAGGAGTCCATTCACCGTGCCCAAGATTCTCATCGTCGGCGGTGGCTATGCGGGGTTCTACACAGCGTGGAAACTCGAGAAGTGGCTGCGTCCCGGCGAGGCTGAGGTCACGATCGTCGACCCGCTGCCGTACATGACGTACCAGCCGTTCCTTCCCGAGGTCGCCGCCGGCTCGATCGAGCCGCGTCATTCGGTGGTCTCCCAGCGCCGGCACCTCAAGAAGACCAACATCATCACCGCGAAGGTGACCGGCATCGACCACGCGTCGAAGACCGCGACCATCACGCCCGAGCTCGGCGACTCGTGGGAGTTCGAGTACGACGTGCTCGTCGTGACCGGCGGCGCCGTCTCGCGCACGTTCCCCATTCCGGGCATCGCCGAGAACGCCATCGGGCTGAAGACGGTCGAGGAGGCCGTCGCCATTCGCGACCGCGTGCTCACCAACTTCGACAAGGCGGCGACCCTGCCTCCCGGTCCCGAGCGCGAGCGCCTGCTCACGTTCGTCGTCGTCGGCGGCGGCTTCGCGGGCATCGAGGTGTTCGCCGAGCTGCGCTCGTTCGCGAGCGCGCTGCTCGAGTACTACCCGCAGCTGAGCTTCGACGAGACGCACTTCCACCTCATCGAGGCCATGGGTCGCATCATGCCCGAGGTGTCGCTCGAGACGAGCCACTGGGTGATCAAGCACCTCGCCCAGCGAGGGGCCGAGATCCACCTCGACACGCAGCTCACCAGCGCGGCGAACGGCGTCATCGAGCTGTCGACCGGCGAGACGTTCGAGTCCGATCTCGTGGTCTGGACCGCGGGCGTCATGGCGAACCCGGCCATCGTGCGTTCGAGCGACCTGCCCGTCGAGGAGCGCGGCCGCATCCTCACGCGCGCCGACCTGCGCGTGGGCGACGAAGACGACTGGGTGGCCGACGCCTGGGCCGCAGGCGACATCGCCGCGGTCCCCGACCTCTCGGGCGGCGGCGTCGGCGGCTACTGCGTGCCGAACGCGCAGCACGCCGTGCGTCAGGGCAAGCTCCTCGCGAAGAACATCGTCGCGGTGCTCCGGGGCGAGGAGCCCAAGGAGTACTTCCACAAGAACCTCGGTGCGGTCGCCGGCCTCGGCATCGGCTCGGGCGTCTTCCAGTCGGGCAAGCTCGCCCTCAAGGGTCTCATCGCCTGGTTCGCCCACCGCGGCTACCACGGCCTCGCGATGCCGAGCTGGGAGCGCAAGTTCCGCGTGTTCTGGGGCTGGTGGAACAACTTCTGGCTCGGTCGCGACATCGTGTCGCTCTCGGCGTTGCAGGACCCGCGCGCTGCGTTCGAGCAGTTCGCGGCGCGCCCGAAGCCGCCCGCAGCGGCGGCGCCGGCGACCTCGCCCGCGGTCGCGGCATCCGGCAACACCTCGAAGGCCGTGACGTCGAGGCCGGCCACTGGTGCAACCAAGGCCGCCAAGGTCGAGGCCAAGGGCGAGCCGGTCTCCGCCAAGTAGTCTGGGACGCGGTGCCGCCACGGTGCGGCACCGCGCTCCCGTAGCCCAATCGGCAGAGGCAGGCGACTTAAACTCGCCTCAGTCTGGGTTCGAATCCCAGCGGGAGCACCGTGCTTGACGTGCTCAGATCCGCGGAATCACGCGGAAGTTCGACCTCTCATGCTTCGGCCGACGGGGCCAGTGGCAACATTTTGGCAACAACCGCAGCCGCCCGGGCGTCATCGAGGGCGGTCGAGACTGCCTCGAGGTCGTCGTCGAAGAGGTCGGCGTAGACGTCGAGGGTCATGGCCGCGGATGCGTGGCCAAGCATCCGCTGGACGGCCTTGACGTTGGCGCCGGCGCTGATCGCCAAGCTCGCGGCCGTGTGCCGGAGGTCGTGGGGCGTGGACCCTCGGGAAGTCGGGTTCGGCCTCCTGCGCCCGTCTGACGGCCGCTACGAACCATCCCCTCGATGAGTGGGGGATCACCATGTGCGAGACGCCGTCGCCGAACAGGATGCCCTCGCGGCCCTTGTCCTCGCAAAGCCGTGCGAGCGGCCCGGCGAGGAAGGGCGGGTACGGGACCGATCTGGTGGCATGCGTCTTCGGCGTACCCAAGTGGATCTTTCCGTTGACCTTCACGGCGTTCTCTTCGACACGGACACGACGGCGTAGTGCGTCCAGGTGCTTTACTCGCAGACCGGTCGCCTCACCCCACCGGAGACCCGTGTAGGCGAGGAAGTGCACGAGCGTGGGGTGCGCCGACGAGTCGGCGAGGAGTTCGACCTGCGTGTGGCTCAGGTAGACCTTTGCCTTGCCCTTCTTGCGGGGGAGTGTGAGGTCGCGTGCCGGATTCGAGGGGATACGCCGATCTTTGACTGCGACATCGAGGATGCCGGCGAGAATCCCATATGCACGCAGCGTGCTGGTCGCGCCCATCCGCTTCGCGAGCTCGGAAACCCACGTCTGCACCTCGCTATGGCGGATTCCGCCGATCTCGCGAGGTCCCCAGATCGGGCGCACGTGCAGACGCCACGTCGATTCGAGCGGAGCGAACGCCGATGGCTTCAGCAGTTGCTCTTGCGCTGCGAGCCAGACGTCACCCAGACCCTCGACACGCGCCCTTGCCGATGATGCGTCGATGAACTCGCCGCGAGCCTTCGAAAGCTCGACTTCGGCGAGGAAGAGCTCGGCATCGCGCTTGGTCCTGAAGCCGCGCTTCTGGCCTTGGCTGTGATCGGGTTTGCGGTAGACCACGCGATAGCGACGGCCGCCTGAGGTCGAATACGCGAGGACGCTACCCACGAGCGCGTCCCTCCCGAATCGAGGGTGTGACTTCGTTGTTGAGTTCCACGAGGTCAGGCTAGCGAGGACCATTGACAGGGTCCGGCGCAGAGTATTCGTCGTCGACGGCCTGTGGATAACGGGCCACCCAACCGTTCAGGGGTACGGTGAGCGACCCCCTCAGGAGTACGGTGAGCGACCCCCTTAGGGGTACGTTTAGCGACCACCCAGGGGTACGGTGAGCGTCCCCCTTAAGAAACAGGAAGAGAACAGGAAGAACAGTAAGGAAGCAGTACGCGCGCGAATCGCGAGAATGCGGAATGCAGAGCATCATCCAGCATCGACGCGAGTGAGCCGGACAGGCGTACAAGCCAGACACGATCGTCCCGAGTGCGGGTGCATGGACGCATATCCGCCGTCCTCCATACTTGGGGCCATGCGTCTTGTCGAGCAGCTGCCTCACGTCGAGCCCTACGAGAACTTCTGGGCGCACGCGTTGATCGCGCTCGCGCTCTTGATCGTCTCGGAACGGCTGGGAAAGTTGCTCATCGCCTACCGCGACGACTACCAGCCCATTACGAGCCTCTTTCAAGTCGAGAGCAGCGTGGGATTCAATGCCGTCTACAGGGTCCTCTTCACGCCGCTCTCCATCGTGGGCGTTTCGATACTGCTCTACCTCCTCAACCTTTCGTGGGTAGTCGTCAACATCTGGACGGTCTCAGTCTGGTTCGCGGCGCTCCAAGCAGCGATGATCCTTCTCAGTGCCCGCTGGGCGCTCGTCCACAAGATCCAGTTCTTCGTGTTTCACGCTCTCTCAATTGCCATCTCCTATTTTCTGTATGAGGTGCTCATCAAGAACGGTCTGAGCCGGCTCCTGCCTGATGAGGCGAACCTGCGCACCGACCTGTGGCTAATCGTCATCCTGTTCCTCTACGGCCTCTTCCAAGCAGTTAGGCGCAACCAGGACACATCCAAGCGCACGAGGTATGCCCTCCAGAGGGCCAAGAAGTTCAGACGGCGATACGCGCATGTGCTCGAGAAGTACGAAGCGGGACTGCAGGACGTCCTACTCTCGGTGATGATCTTCGAGGACTTCAACCGGCCCTACATTGCCCGCACGTGGGAGAACATCACAGGGGCCCACACAAGGACAATCATGCAGGTCCCCGACGTGTCGACCGACGAGCAGGGGATCATCGCGACCGCTCACGTCATGATGCCCCTTTACGAGGCCTACAAGGCGATCCCCACGAATGATCCGTATCCCAAGAACCAAGCCCTACGGGCAATCTTCCGAGTTCACAATCCGGACGCCTACGACTACACGACCCGCGTTGAGGAGCTCTACAACGACATCAAACGCGAAGGAAGTTGATGACGGTGAACGATTTGGGTTGGATGCCTAACCTCTGAGTGACCGCCGACTGTCGGCTGCCTCGACTTGGCCGTTCGCTTGACCGTTCACCCGACGCGAATAGGCAACCGACCGCTTCGGCGGGTTCTTTCCCTATCCTGCCGCCCCTGCCGCGCTTCGTGCGCTTCCCAACCTCCCCCACTCATCCTTCGTTCTTCATGGGGGAGGTTGGGAAGTAAAGCAGGGCGGCAGGACAGGGAAAGAAGAGAACCAGGACCGGAGCCGAGGGCTCCGGGTGACAGAAAGCGGTCGCAGACGAGGGTCTTCGTCGTGCAGGCAGCGAGCAGTGAGCGGTTGCATGAAATACAGCTACAGCTATAATTGGTGCATGTCTGACCTCATCCGCACCACACGCGACGAACTGGGCCTCACAGGCGCTCAGCTCGCAGAGCGGTTGGACATCTCAGCTGGCGCGGTCTCGCAGATGGAACGTTCTGAGCGCGAAGGGCGCATCAAGCTCGAGACTCTCCAGCGTGCTCTGGATGCGATGGGTCGCCGGATCGCGATCGCAGCCAAGACTGACACTGCGTATACCGACTACGGGCCGGCCGCTGTCACGGATCAGGTCAACGACGCTCTGGATCAGCGCGACCCGAGTTACGCCCTCCGCCTTATCACGCATGCGGCTCAGGTGCTCACGGAAAGTGGCGACGAGTTCACGAACTCGGACCTCAGCGATCGGCCGTCGCAGATCAAAGATGACCGTTGGGAGCAGCTGTTCCGTGCCATCTATGGAGCATCGATTCCGGAATCCAGGCGCCCCGCCTGGGCGCTCCCGTCGAGGCTGGGCCGGCGTTGGTACGTTTCTCGGTTCCCGTCACTGCGCGAGAAGGCGAAGACGTCGACTCCTGAGTTCCTAAGGGACCTCAACATCTACCTGGATGAGAACTCGCTGGCGACACGATGACGGAGTTCGACGCTGAGACGGTCCGACAGCTCCTCGATGAGCTGAAGGACCGTCTCACCGCGAAGGGGGTCCGCGGGACGATCAAAGTTGCGGGTGGCGCCGCGATGCTTCTGAACTATCCCGACGACGGCGACGTCCGCGTCACGACGGACATCGACGCACTTCTCGAACCGACCGATGTCATCGAGGAAGTTGTCGAAGAAATGGCTCGCGATCTCAACCTCCCACGCCGGTGGCTCAACTCCGCCGGGAGAGGCTGGCTGCGCGTTGCGGGCGGTCAGCAGCGGAACGACTCGGTCACCATCTCAGTTGCGACGCCGAAGGAGCTCATCGCTATGAAGCTCGCCGCCGGCCGCGATAAGGATGCCGCGGACTTGGCCATCATCGCTCGGCGCGAGGGCATCCGTGACCCAGCTGAGCTCGTTGCGCTCGCGTATGAGGTCTACGGCGATGACTCCGTTGAGCTACCCGACGGCCTCCAGTCATACCTCTGGTTTGCCACCGACGTCATCAGCGAAGCCGACCGCCAGCGGCGAAGGCGGCGGACCACCTGATCGGCCGTATGGGGCGACATCGTCGATCGGTGGGTCGGGTCAACCCGACCCATTGGGTCAGCGCGACCCGCGCCGCGGAACGACCCGCGTGGATGCGTCCGAGGCAACTCAGTCGTATGGCTTGTTTATTGGAACCTAGGTTCCTATAGTTTCACCATGTCACGACGACGACCTGGTGTTCTGCTTCCGGTGGAGATACGCATTCTCGAAGCTGGAGGTGAGCTGCAGCGCGCGGAAGGTACGTTCTATGGCTTCGCGATTGCTCGGGAGCTGGCCACGAAGGGCGGTGAACCGCTCATGTCGCAAGGCGCGCTGTACAAGGCCCTGAATCGGATGGCGGCCGCGGGTCTACTGGAGGCGGAATGGGAAGACGCGGCGGAGGCTGAGTCGCAGCATCGGCCACGGCGTCGTCTTTACCGGTTGACGGCGGATGGTGCCCGCGCGCTTGCTGCTCAGTCAATCGAAGAGGGAATCCCCGCGATCAATCGGGGGAAGGTGGGCTTGGCATGACTCTCGAGCGGAGCCCAGAGTATCGACGAGCCGCGCGGGCCGCGCTCCGGTGGGCGCGGACGTATACCCGAGGCCTCGATGCTGCGGTCGCGGACAACCGGCGAGACGAGATCGCGTCGGACTTGCACGAGCATGCCATGTGGGCAGAAGAGAATGGCTTGTCCACACGCCAGCTCGGCCGGTCCTTGCGCTGGCGCCTCCTGCGTGGGATTCCGGCAGACCTCACCTGGGCCGCTGCAGAGCGGACAGCGGTCAATCCTGCCTTGCGATTCGTGGTCAGGGTTACCGCCGCGATTTTGGCGGTCGCGCTCCCGCTTGGGTTGGGTACAGCCGTCTGGGCGATGACGCCCGCACCTGTGGAGTCATCCCCTCCCTCCGCGCCCCTTGTCGACCGCGAGCTCATCAAGGCCATCCAGGCCGGCCTGCAGCGGCGCGCGGACACGTTCGCGGCAGCCGTCGAGTGCATGGAGGCGGCAGGGTGGACGGTCCGAGCGATCGGCACGGAGTCCTTCGAGATTCCCGGTCAGACACAGGAACAGACGGCCGAGGTATCAGAGGACTACCGGACTTGCAGCGTACAGACCGGCTGGATGACGTCTGAGCCCGTGGCTACGAACGCGCAACTGTCGCAGCTGTATGACTATGAGATCGCTACCTTGCGATGCATTCGAGACTTCGGGGTGGAAGTCAAGACCGCCCCGTCCAGGCAGGACTTCATCGACCGACGCGACTCCGCCCCCGATTTCTGGACTGCATACAGCGCAATCAAGAACGGTCCCGCTTCCGTTGAGAAGCGGACCGGCGAGACCGTCGAACAACTGCATCAGACATGCCCGGCACCGATCGAATACCCGAACCTGCTGTGACGCTTCCTACCATCGAGGTGCCCGGCCCGGAGCCCCGCCCTCGATCCCAATGAGCACCCCGCAAGACGACTACGGCGCTCGACACGTCGTGGGACTACCGAGCTGCGTCTTTGTTGTGGGCACGTGCATCCGACTCGCTGGGCACTGTGCTGCTCCTTCGTCTCGGCTCACGAACTCACCTCTCTGGTCTGGAGACACATGAAGGAGCAGCCGACTCGTACTTCGAAGGATGGATCCTCCAACCGCGCTTCGCTCGTCGTCTTCCTTCTCGGTGTGGTCGTACCCGGATTTGTAGTGTTCGCCCGATGGTTCGACATCGCGCTCGAGAACACAACATTTGGCGAAGGACACCGTGAGAACCCGGTGCAGTTCGGGAGCGATGTCACCTTGCAGTCGACCGCGATTCTCTTGCTTGCTTCGACCGGGACGTTGGTCGTCATGTGGGCGAACTCGCGCCGAAACGGGCATCGTCGTCGATCAACGATGGTCCTCGCTGTCATCGCGCTGGTCCTGCTCATGGCGAATCTGAGCGTCCTGAGTCTCCGGCCCGGAGCGGCTTGAGATCGTGTGCCCTTGCCTGCTCCAGACGCGATGGCGTGTGGCACCTACGTTCCCATTTGGGATGGGGATTGAGAGGCGATCATGGCGGCTACACCCAACGATGACTACCGGGACCGGCACATCGTCGGAGCACCGGGATGCCTGCTTCTGTTCGGCGCACTCGTACCGACACTCGCGGCAATCTGGCGGGTGTTTACGGTCGCGGTCGGCAACTCAACTATTGGAGGTCAGGCACCAGAGAGAACGCAGTTCCGGGAGATCCCAGAGCTCTGGGCAACGGCCATCGTGTTGACGCTCACAGCGGTCACGCTCACCTGGATGATCGTGCGCTATTCAACGGCACGCCGCACCACCACCATGGTCCTCACTGCCCTGACGTTTGTCGCTGCGATCTTGAATTGGGCGGTGTTGCTACTTGTTCCGTAGGAGCGTCCCACAGCAGACGACGCTGACGACGGTTGGCCATGTGACGTTGATCCGGAGCCTTCTCTCCGGGATCATCGAGCGCATGACTCCAACCCTCAGTCGGCGTCCGACAGTGACGGCCGGTGGGTGCCTCGCCCTTCTCGTGGTATCCCTCCTCGCACTAACCGCGTGCTCAACCCCACCCCCCAGCGACACCGCCGTACCGACGGAACCGACATCCGCTGTCGTGAGCATCGAAATGCCCGAGCTGGCGCCGTACCCAGAGCCCGATGCGCCTCTCACCGAGGCGGAATCCGAGGCGAGGAGACTCGACGACGCCGATCAACGCTGGCAAGGGGTGCTAGCGAGCTACCCCGACGCAGTACGGCCGGAGGTCACCTTCGAGGGCTACGTCCCAGACGAGAACCGCATCGAGGTGCTGCGCGCGTGCTACGAAACGGCCGGCCTACAAGTCGACGAGGGCCGAACGGCCGGGAACACAGACGGTCCGCCCGACTCCATCGGCTGGTCAGGAAGCGGCGAGCCCGAGCAGCTTGCGGGGTACGCCTGCGACACCGCGCACCCGACGAAGATAACCCGCCCTGAACCGAACGAGGCCGAGCTGGGGTGGATCTACGACTACCTGACCACCTTCTACGCCCCCTGTCTTGAGGCGAATGGAATCGTGGTGCCCGGGCCGCCCGAGCGCGACGTCTGGGTAGAGACCTGGCCGGGATACGTCTGGTTCCCGTCGGCCGCTGACGACCAACGATTCTGGGAACCGGAGATGGATGCCGCGCTGCGGGAGGCTTGCCCTGACCCGAATACCTACGTGCAATCGATCTTGGGGCGGCAGTAGTCAGCTTTCGCGATTGAGGTCGAGATCGAGGCGAGGCGCTGACCACGGGGACGATCGCGGTTGTTTGCCCATCCTGTGATCCCTCATACTGGCAGCTCAACGCGACCGATGCTAAGGCCTGGCAACAAAATGGCAACAACTGCCGTGATTCCCGGCGCTTCAGGAGATCGCGCAACCACTCAACTGAGGCGGAATTCCGCGGATCTTGATCAATTCCCGCCTCGCCGTTGACCCTAGATTCGGGTTCGAATCCCAGCGGGAGCACCTTCGGCCACGCCCGAACTTCCCCGGAATCTCGCGGAAGTTCGGGGATGGGCAGTTCGCCGATCGGCCGCTTTCCCCACATTTCCCCCACATTGCGGGCGCGGTGCGCTTCGAGGCGCTCGGCGATGACATCGAGGTCGTCATCGAAGGGGTCGGCGTACGTGTCCAAGGTCATCGCGGCGCTGGCGTGACCGAGCATCCGCTGGATGGCCTTGACGTTCGCGTCGGCGCTGATCGCGAGGCTCGCGGCCGTGTGGCGCAGGTCGTGAGGGGTGAGGTGCTCTGGGAACGTGGGGTCGTCGGCCTGCGCCCTTCGGACCGCGGCGATGAACCAGCCCCGGGACGAGTGGTTCTGCATCAGCGGGGTGGTGCCGTCACCGAAGATCAGCTGGTCGCGTCGCTTGCCCTCGGTCGCGCTCGTCAGGATCTCGTGTAGGAACGCCGGGTACGGCACGCTGCGCTCCTGGTTGGTCTTTGGCGTGCCGGCTAACCTGGGAGGCCGCTCGCAAGGGCTCGCGCACCGGCGAGGCGTCGGCGTGAGCAGCGTCGCCGGGTCTAGGGGCGAGGCGCTCTCTCGCGCGGTGAGCTGGCTGGATGAGCGGTGGCCGATGTTCGAAGGCACGGCGTCGATCGACGGGGTCGATCCGTGCGGGGATGACCTCGTCGATGTGTTGTCCGATTCGATGCCCCCCGAGGCCGCGGAGGCACTGGTCGACTTCTGGCTCGCCGATTCCCTCGTCGCCGCGTTCGGGTGGGAGCGGTGGCCGCTGAAGGATCCGACGGCGGGCACATGAATGAGGCCGATCGCTTCGAGCGAGCTCGGCGTAGGGCGCGGGCTCGTGGGCTTCGGATGTGGCGGCTTCGCTCTGGGTCCTACCTGGTGAGCATGGCCGGCTCGGACCGGGTCGTGCTCCGGGACGGCTCGATCGATGATGTCGAGAGGTTGGTGGCGATGTGGCACCGAGAGTGAACGCCGGAAGGCCGGGCGCTCACCCGGCCTCCCCGAACGATCTGGTCACGGTCGTTGTCGCCATGGTAGCGCGGGGCTCCGACGGTGGTCGAGGTGCGCGGTGAGCATCGAGGCCGAGAACTGGTGGCGCGCGCTCGACAAGTTCGAGGCCGGGCAGCAGCGGTTCACCGGGTCGGAATCCGCGGTGATGGGATACCTGGCGCAGATGACGAACCGGCGAAGCACTACGCGTGGCCGTCGTTCCGTCGTATGTCGAGGGAGGTGGGGATCGAGATGCGTTCGCTGCAGCGCGTCGTCGCCCGGCTGCGGGAGCGTGACGTCGTCCGTGTCCAGAAGGCGCAGCGCCTCGACATCCGCCCGCAGCCGGCCGTCGGCCTCCGCGGCGAGCTGCGCCTCACCCTCGTGCAGGTACGCGGCGACCTCGGCCTGCTTGAGGGCGCTCGTCATTTCCGCCACCTGAACCCAGTCGGCACCGTGCTCGCGCTGAAGCGAGGCCACCTGCTCGATCGTCAACGTCAAGATCAGATGCGTGGCCTGCCCGCCGACCTGCACGAACCGGTCGAGCACCTCGCTGAACCGACGCAACTCACCGAACCCGACCGCCTTATTCAGCTCGGCCATCGTCACGATGTTGAGCGGATTCCGCTCCGGGTGCTGCGGGTCGAACATCTCGTCCAGGTTCATCGCCTTCCTCCTCATCATTTCCGTCATCAGCCGACGGACAGAACCACCTCAAGAACGCGAGCCGATAGAAAGACCGATCTTCATGTGAGGTCGGGGCCTGAGCTGCGAAGCGAAGGCTCTCCGTCTTTCCCGTTCAGGGTGGCGTCCCCTGGGGTGGTGGGGTTTTCGGCGGGGTCGCCGGCGTCGTGGACGTAGGCGAGCCATCGTGCGATGGTCAGTGAGAACTGTCTAGGAATCTCACGGAAGGACACATACGCACGATGGCTCTTGACCAGTCTGCCCTCCTCGAGCTGCTCGGGGAACTCAAGCTCACCGATGTCTCGGACCGGATCCGGGTCGCGACCGAGACCCTGTACCAGGAGTTGATCGACGCGGAAGCGGCCGCGTTCATCGGCGCCGCCCCGTACGAACGCACCGACACCCGCACCGCCCAGCGCAACGGCACCCGGCCCAGGGCGTTGACCACTACCGCCGGGGAACTCGAGCTGCGGGTACCGAAGCTGCGCCAGGGGTCGTTCTTCCCGTCGCTGCTGGAACGGCGCCGCCGGGTCGATCAGGCGTTGTTCGCGGTCGTGATGGAGGCGTACGTGCACGGCGTCAGCACGCGCAAGGTGGACGACCTGGTCAAGGCGCTCGGCGCCGACACCGGGATCAGCAAGTCCGAGGTGTCGAGGATCTGCGCGAACCTGGACGAGGACGTCGCCGCGTTCCGGGACCGGCCCCTCGCTGACACCGCCTACCCGTACGTGTTCCTCGACGCGACGTACTGCAAGGCGAGGGTCGGCCGTCGGGTGGTGTCCCAAGCGGTCGTGGTCGCGGTCGGGGTCGCACAGGATGGGCGGCGTGAGGTGCTCGGGTTCGAGGTCGGTGACACCGAGTCGCAACCGTTCTGGACCACGTTCCTGCGCTCCTTGAAGGCGCGTGGGCTGGGCGGGGTGCAACTGGTGATCAGCGACGCGCACACCGGTCTGATCGCCGCGATCGGCACCGTGCTACAGGGCGCGTCCTGGCAGCGGTGCCGGGTGCACTTCATGCGCAACGTGCTCGCGAACGTGCCGAAGACCGCCGGGCCCATGGTCGCGTCGATCATCCGCACGATCTTCGCCCAACCCGACCCCGAGCACGTGCACGCCCAGTTCGACGAGGTCGTCCGGATGCTCACCCGGTCGCATCCCAAGGTCGCCGAGATGCTCGAAGACGCCCGCGACGACCTGCTCGCCTTCACCGGATTCCCACAGCAGCATTGGAGGCAGGTCTGGTCCACGAACCCGCTGGAACGGGTGAACAAGGAGATCAAACGCCGCACCGACGTCGTCGGCACGTTCCCGAACCCGGCCGCGCTGCTGCGACTGGCCGGGCACGTCCTGATCGAGCAGCACGACGAATGGGACGGCGCCGACCGCCGCTACTTCAGCGAACACTCCATGAAGCTCCTCAACGTCGAAGCCGAGGAGGTGGCCATCCCGGAACTGACCGCGGCATAATCAACCACAGCTGACCCGCACGGTGTCGAGAAACTCCACCAACCAGCGGGACGCCACCCCCGTTCAGTCCTCGTCTCTCGTTCGGTGGGCACCACGCCCACACCCCGTGGGCACCACGCCCACACCCCGTGGGCACCACGCCCACACCCCGTGGGCACCACGCCCACACCCCGTGGGCATCGCGACACACTCGCGACGCACTCGCGCGACGCTCACGACGTCCACACCTCGGCAACCGGCCGGAGCACCCACAGCCCGGGCCGCAGCTCGACTGGCACGAGCTCGGCCTCGCCCCCTTCACCCGTCAACCTCGCGTCCCACCAGCGCCACGGATTCGGCCCCTTCGCATACGGCAGGAAGTAGTGCGGCGAGAGATCGCGGCTGGAATCACCGTTGAAGGACCTCGGGCAACGTGCTGCCGGGCCTGTTCGGGCACCGGATGGACGACCCCGAGTTCTACGTCGCCTCCGCTGAGGACACGGGCGAGGACGAGCACGGCTGGTGGGTGCGCGGCCGGTTCGACCTCGACACGGCCAAGGGCGCGCAGGTGTACCGCCTCGTGAAGGACAAGCGGCTCGCGCAGCTCAGCTTCGCCTACGACGTGCTCGACTCCGGGCCGGTCACATCACGACGGCACCAAGGCCACCGAGCTGCGTGCGCTGAAGGTCTACGAGTTCAGCTTCGTCCCGGTGGGCGCCAACGCCGACACCGGGGTGCTCGCGGTCAAGGGCCCGCGCAGGACCCGCCGAGACCTCGAACTTCGGCTGCGCCTCGCCCGCGCGCGCTGCTGAGAGCTCGAAGAGGGGCACTTTCCGCCCCGAGCTGATGATGAGGGACCGTCGCGGAGGCCAGCCGGCCACGACGGCGTGCCCGATCCGGTATGTCTGCGCTAGCTCGTAGGCTCCGAGGCGTGGATGGTGAGTGGCTCGCGGAAAACCTTTGGTTCCCCATAATCGTCGGGGTGGGAAGCGCGGTCCTGACCGTTGCCGTTCTATGGCTCGCGCGCGGCTGGTTCCGATGGATCGGTAGCCTATGGCACAGCCGCGCGCCCTTCGTCGTGGAGCGACACCCGGTCGCTGAGCATTGGCAGGTAAGGAACCGCTCTCGCCAGACCCGGTACGAGGTCACGTACTCTCTGGCGCAGAACGGGGTTAACCTCACTCCCACAAAGACCTACCTCTTCAGCGCGGGCTCTGATGCGAGACCCGGATCCGTGTACGTGCTTCCGGAACTCCAGCCGGACATGATCGTCGCGTTGACGTGGATCGATAAGCGCGGCCGGAGGGGCACCTATTTCAAGGTCAAGGAAGGCACTACCGTCTACCGGCCACGTGTGAAGTAGCGGCGCGAGATCGCGGGCACGCATCGCCTTCCGCGGATATCTCAACCGCGATGGCGAGGACCTACAAACGGACGTGCCCGTCGAGGTCGTCGACTAGCCCTCCTTCGGATCCCTTGCGGGGAGGGGGCGCGGCGATCGCGGGAGCCCGGTCTCCGACCGAGTCCCACGGCGAGCACGCCGCCCCCCTCGGGTTCAACCCCCACCCCCCTCGGCAGGGGCGCGATCTAGGATGTCCCCTCGGGGTCGGTTTCCTGTTCCGGGAACTCCTGACCGCGAAATGGCAGCATCAGATCGGCGCTGTCTTGGAGCCCGAATGGCAACACAAGATCGCGGGTGGGTCGACCTGCTGCGATTAGTGCCCGTGAGTTAATCACGTCGATGTACATGGTCATCGCGTAGACGATCGATGTGAACTGCCCAAGTGAGATTCGAAGCGCCGTGTTCGGCCTGACATCAAGGTCGGGGCAGATCCCAACGAAACGCGCGTCGATGACGCCGCCCCGATGCGCGATTACGTTCCGCATTGCCTTCGCGATGCGAACAACGTTCTTGGCGTTGGGATCCAGCTCGCCATCGAGTCCGACCTCGCCAAGGATCGCCTCGAACTGACCTACCCCGACCTTTGACTCTGCACCGATGGCTCGTCTCGCCTCGTCCAGCAGAAGGCTGGCCTGCGCTCGGCGACCCATGGCAAGGAACGGAACGCCCAACACCTTGACCCGCGAGAGCGCACCGGAATCCAGTACCTCTGGCGCCGCGAGGATTCTTGCGATGCAGACGTCTTCGATGGTGGCTTCCAGTGCACCCCAGAGGCCAACGAGCGCATGATTGTGCAGGAGCGGGAACCCACTGTCCAACTCATGCCTCGCGAGTTCCGCCACCTCCTGCGAACGGACTAGCCGCATCTCCTGCTCATCCGGGTACTCGCTGTACGCCTCGATCCAAGCCTCCTTCGCGTGCTCGTTCAGGCGCGCGACGCCAAGGAGTGCGTGCGCGCCGTGCCGCGTCACATCGGCGAGGCGCAGGGTGTCTGCCGCGTAATCCAAGAAGTCGCCCAGGCTCTCGGCAATCGTGCGAGTCGGATCCTCGACTTCAGAAGCGTTCACGTTGCCCAGTGTGGCAGCCCATGTCTCCAACGGGGTCATCCCGAGTGGTCATGACCAATGCTGCCGGTACTCCTCCGGGTGGGTGGCGAACCGCACGAGCATCTGCACGCGGTTGTCCCGGTCGGTGTGCAGTTCGAGGCTGATCGGCTTCCCGGTCCGCGGGTGCGGCGCGATGGCCTCGTAGAACGGCAGCCGGGCTCCGCGGAGATGCTTCTCCTGGATGATGCCGATGCGCTGGCCGTCGTGCCAGACCTCCCATCGGGGTGGTCCGTTGCGCCGCTCCGGTGGGATGGATCGGAGTTCGGGCTCGGGCATGTGTCCATCGTCGCTCGGGCCGGTGACACTACGAGCCCTTTTCCCGGTCGCGTCCGGCGCTGTGCGGCTCGTGGGATCCGACCCGGCTGCTGCTACGTGTGTCTGGCCGTGGACGTGTCCTGCGGGCGCAGGAGGGCGAATACGGCGGGCTGGACCTGGTAGTACGCGGCGAGCTCGGCGATGTCGTCGGCGGTCCAGTCGACCGTGCCGTTGAGCTTGTTGGCGGCGGTGCCGGGGTCCGTGCCGAGGATCCCGGCGAGCGTCCGGAGGTCCTCGTCGTCGGCGGTGATGGTCCGGTGCATCCCCACGGGGCGATCGTAGTCGCGCGGGGGGAGTTCGCGAGCGGCTGCCTCGCCCGCTGCGCGAGCTGATGGGTCGGCCGGCTGGCCGAGGTCGGCATGTCGTCGCGGGCCATCGCGCCGGTCGTCGGCGCGCACGACACGACGGTGGTCCGAGATCTGGGGCGCGCAGGTGCTGCAAATGCAGCACCTGAAGCTCCGGTGCTCGGCCTCGACGGCAAGTCGTATCCGCGGGCGGGATTTCCCCACATTTCCCCCACATTCGTCGCTCGAAGGCGTGATTCACGAGGGAGGACGTGATGCAAACTTCCCCGGAATCTCGCGGAAGTTGCCTCTCGCCTGCGCGGTTCCGGGGCTCGTATTCGGGTTCGAATCCCAGCGGGAGCACGCGCCGTCCCAGCGGGAGCACCGTCGGGCGACGCTCACCCGAGAATCTTCCAGAACGAGTCCTTGCGGGTGATCTTGCCGGCCTCGTCGAACTCGAGCAGGTCGACGCCGCGGACCTCGATCGCCTGACCGGCCGTCGAGGTGCCGGTGAGCGTCCATTCCGAGACGCCGAGACCGTCGGCGCAGACCCAGTGCCGATCGTCGCCGTAGTGCACGTCGGGGATGCCCTCGAATCGCTTCGCGAGGCCCGCCCGCACCTCCTCCTTGCCGGCGAACCGGTCGCCGCGCGGCTTCGCACCCCTCGGCATGTAGAAGACGCAGTCGTCGGCGAAGTAGCCCATGATCGCGTCGAGGTCGTGATCGTTGAACGCCGCCAGGAACCCTTCGAGCACCTCGCGCGTCACTCGCTCAGCCATGTCCGTCCTCTCCCTCTTCACCCGCACGCAGCCCGCGTCGCACGCGCTCCTCACGCATCCACGCTCGGCGTCGAGCGGTTCGCATCCGATGGAGCACCGCACCGACCAGGATGAGGGCCGCTCCGGCGAGGTATGCGATCCAGAACCACCACTGGTAACCCGGCGTGAGCAGGAGCGCCACCGGTGCGATCAGCAGCACGAGGATCCCGCCATAGTACGAGAGGCGTTCGAGCCGTCTCAGGCTCGGCAGCACGGGAGCCACCTCCCGGAGCGCCCAGACGACCGCGTGCTCGTCGCGCACCTGTTCGAGGAGCTCCCGCTCCGGGGACGGCGGAAGGTCGGCCGTCAGCGTCGTGAGGCTCTGGGCGAGCTTCAGGTCGTCGGGTCGCGCGTTCAGCCGCGGCGCGAGGATCGCGCCGGTCGCCGTGAGCAGCGCGACGAAGATCGGCACCACCGCCTCGATCGTCACCGGCGCACCGGACTGCTCGAAGTGAAGCATCCTCGTCTCCGCTCGCTGGCCACAGGCTAGCAGCGGCGCGCCGGCACCGAACAGACCGCGCGGCTACTCGGTGAACCGGTCGAGCCGCCGCAGGATGAGCCCCTCCCGCAGCGCCCACGGCGACACCTCGAGCTCGTCGACCCCGAACGCGCGCATCGCCTCCGAGAGGACGACCGCACCCGCCACGATCTGGAACGTGCGGTCGGCCGTGATGCCGGGCAGCGCGGGGCGTGCGTCGGCGGGGATCTTCGCGAGGCGCGGCGTCCAGTCGTCGAGACCGCGACGGGTGAGGATGCTGCGATCGGATGCCCCGACGCCGTCTTCGACGGTGCCGGCGAGCCGAGCGAGCGAGCGGATCGTCTTCGACGAGCCCACGACGTGCTCGGGCGCCGGCAGCTCGCGGAACGCGGTGACCGCCTCGGCGAGGACGGCCCGCGCATGCCCGCGCAGCTTCGCGACCTGATCGGTCGAGGGCGGGTCGTCGGGGAGGAACTCGATCGTCGAACGCCCGGCCCCGAGCGGCAGCGACAACGCGACATCCGGAACCTCGTCGATGCCATGCGTCACCTCGAGCGAGCCGCCGCCGATGTCGAACAGCAGGATCCGCCCGGCCGACCAGCCGTACCAGCGGCGCACGGCGAGGTAGGTGAGCTGCGCCTCGTCCTCGCCGGAGAGCACCTGCAGCTCCACGCCAGTCTCGTCGGCGACGCGGGCGAGCACCTCCTCGCCGTTCGCCGCCTCCCGGATCGCGGAGGTCGCGAAGGGGAGGAACTCGTCGACGGCCGCCTGTCGGGCGGCTTCGGCACCCTCGCGCACGGCCGTGAGGATGGCGTCGACGCCTTCATCGCGGATGGCGCCGTCGCCGTCGAGGTGCCGCATGAGGCGCAGCACCGACTTCTGCGAGGTCATCGGAACCGGTCGGGCACCGCGGTGGGCGTCGACGACGAGCAGGTGCACGGTGTTGGAACCGACGTCGAGGACCCCGAGGCGCATGGTTCGAGCGTACTGGCGACGGATGCACCGACGACGCGTTTGCTGCATACTGGTGCGACTGGGACGACCGTCCCACTTCGGTCGGCGACGGCGTCGAGAGGAGCCCGGTGGCCCGCATCCCCGCATCCGAGCGCCGCAGCGCCCTCGTCGAGGCCGCCCTTCGCGTCGTGTCGAGGCAGGGTATCGCCCAGGCCACGACCCGCGCGATCGTCGCCGAGGCCGGCATGTCGCTCGCGAGCTTCCACTACGCGTTCGACTCGCGAGACGAGCTCATCGACGAGCTCATCGCGACCGTCGTCGCGCGCGAGCAGCAGGCCGTCATCCCCGACGTCGTTCCCGGACAGGACCTGCGCCAGATCCTCGAGTCGGGCCTGCTGCGGTACCTGGAGCACCTCAGGGCCGACCCCGATCACGAACAGGCGATGCTCGAGCTCACGCAGTACGCACTGCGTTCGCCCGAGCGGCATCCGCTCGCCGTCGCCCAGTACCGCCGCTACGCCGAGCTCGCCGAGCACTCCCTCGAGATCGCCGCCGAAGCGGCCGGCACGTCGTGGCGCCGACCGGTCGCCGAAGTGGCGCACGTGCTCGTCGCCTTCACCGACGGCCTCACCCTCACCTGGCTGGTCGATCGTGACGACAGCGCCGCCAGGGCGGTCGCACGCGCGGCCGCCGACGCCCTCGCGAGAATGGCCGACCGCACATGACCGAGCTCCACGCGGCATCCGCGCGCCCGCCCACCGCCGCGTTCGCCGAGCCCATGCGCCGGGTCGGTGCCGCCTGGGTGGCCGCGTTCGCGAGTGCGTGGTTCGGCATCTGGATGGCCCAGCTCACGCCCGTGCAACTGCTGCTGCCGGCGCAGATCGACGAGCAGCTGCGGCCCGACCACTGGGTCGACAGCGTCATGGCGTTCGGCGCGATCTCGGGCATCGCCTCGCTGTTCGTGATCGTCGCCTACCCCATCACGGGCGCCCTCTCCGATCGCACGACGTCCCGGTTCGGTCGACGTCGGCCGTGGATCGCCGTCGGCGCCCTGGTGTTCGCGCTCGCCCTCGTGGCGCTCGGGTTCCAGACCGAGCTGTGGGCGATCGGCGCCGCCTGGGTGGCCGCGACCGTGGGCTTCTGCATCATGACCGCCGCGCTCACGGCGACGATCTCCGACCAGGTCCCAGTCGCGCAACGCGGCGTCGTGTCGGGCTGGATGTCGGCGCCGCAGGCGGTCGGCATCATCGTCGGCCTGCTGCTGGTCACCACGGTCGTGACCGGCAGGCTCGCGGGCTACGCACTGGTGGCCGTCGCGCTCGTCGTGCTCACGCTGCCGTTCCTCACCCGCCACGACGAGCCGCTCGCGCCGGGGGAGCGGTCGCGCGTCACCGCGAGGGGCGTCATCGCGAGCCTCTGGATCAGCCCGCGGGCGCATC
The DNA here is from genome assembly GCF_056156205.1 of Agromyces sp. NSFZ. Classification (NCBI taxonomy): domain Bacteria; kingdom Bacillati; phylum Actinomycetota; class Actinomycetes; order Micrococcales; family Microbacteriaceae; genus Agromyces; species Agromyces sp. NSFZ. The sequence continues at coordinate 2,966,834 of NZ_CM149585.1, read as the reverse complement.
CCGATTTCGGCTGGACGCTCCTCAGCCGAGTGCTCGTCTCGATCGGCAACGCCCTCGGCACGGGCCTCCTGCTCTACTTCCTGATGTTCGGCCTCGGCGACGAGAACGCCGAGGCGGACCTCATCGTGCTCACGCTCGTCTACATGGTGTTCGTGATCGTCGCGTCGCTCGGCTTCGGCAGCCTCTCCGACCGGCTCGGGCGCCGCCGGGTGTTCGTGTTCGTGGCCGCGACGCTGCAGGGCATCGCCGCGCTGCTGCTCGCCCTGGTGCCCGACCTCGCCGTCGCCATGGTCGCCGCCGGCCTGCTCGGCCTGGGCTACGGGTGCTTCCTCTCGGTCGACCAGGCGCTCGCGACCCAGGTCCTGCCCGACCCCGCCGCCCGGGGCAAGGACCTCGGCATCATGAACATCGCCACGGCCGTGCCGCAGGCCGTCGGTCCGCTGCTCGGTGCGGTCGCCGTCGTCGTCAACGGGTCGTTCACGCTCGTCTTCCTCCTCAGTGCCGCGTTCGGCATCGCCGGCGCCGTCGCGGTCATGCGCGTGCGGAGCGTGCGATGACGGGGCTCGACCTGCGCATGGGCGACGCGGCGACGGATGCCCCGAGCTGGCTCGATCCCGCACGGCACTGGCCCGCCCTCACCGCCGCCACCCGCGATCTCGACGCGCCCGTCGGCGTCATCCACCTCCCGGCGCTGCGGCACAACGCGCTGGACATGACGAGGCGCGCCGCCGGAACGCCCATCCGCATCGCCTCGAAGTCGGTGCGGGTCCGCAGCGTGGTGGAGGCGCTGCTCCGCGAGCCGGGATACCGCGGCGTGCTCGCGTACACGCTGGCCGAAGCGCTGTGGCTCGCCGACACGGTCGACGACCTCGTGGTGGGCTACCCGACGGCGGAGGGCCGCGGCATCGGCCGGCTGGCACGCGATGCCGACCTCGCGAGCCGCATCACCCTCATGGTCGACTCGCCGCAGCAGCTCGACCTCATCGACGCCGTGCTGCCGCCGGGCGAGCGAGAGACGATCCGCGTGTGCCTCGAGCTCGACGCGTCGTGGCAGGTGCCCGTGCTCGGACACCTCGGGGTGCGCCGCTCGCCCGTGCACGAGCCGGCCGAGGCGGGCGCGCTCGCCGCGTACATCGCCGGCCGGCGTGGCTTCCGCCTCGTCGGCATGATGGCCTACGAGGCGCAGATCGCCGGTGTCGCGAACCGGCCGGCCGGCCGGCCGCTCGACGGCGCCGTGAACCGCTGGATGCAGGCGCGGTCGATCCCCGAGCTCGTCGAACGCCGGGCGCGTGCGGTCGCGGCGGTGCGCGAGCACGCCGACCTCGAGTTCGTCAACGGCGGCGGCACCGGCTCGCTCGAGTCGACGGGGGCGGATGCCTCGGTCACCGAGATCGCCGCCGGGTCCGGCCTGTTCGGGGGGCACCTCTTCGACGGCTACGCGCAGTTCCGGCCGGCGCCCGCCGCGGCGTTCGCGCTCGACGTCGTGCGGCGTCCGAGCGCGGAGCACGCCACGATCCTCGGCGGCGGATGGATCGCGTCGGGTCCGCCGGGGCCCGATCGCCTACCCCGGATCGTCTGGCCGGAGGGACTCTCGACGCTTCCCCGCGAGGCCGCGGGCGAGGTGCAGACGCCCGTCACCGGGCCGACGGCCCGCACGCTGCGCGTCGGCGACCGAGTCTGGTTCCGGCACACGAAGTCGGGGGAGCTCTCGGAGCACCTGAACGCGTTCGCCGTCGTCGACGGCGGTCGCGTGGTCGACACGATCCCGACGTACCGGGGAGAGGGGAGGGCGTTCCTGTGACGGCGAGCGGAGCCACCTGGCGCAACTGGGCACGCACCGAGGCGGTGCGGCCGCTGCGCATCGAACGGCCGGCCACGGCCGGCGCGGTGCAGCGGGCAGTCGTCGCGGCCGGGGCATCCGGCCTGCCCATCAAGCCCGTGGGAGCGGGACACAGCTTCACCGGCATCGCCGTCGCGCCCGGCGTGCAGCTCGACCTCACCGACCTCTCGGGTGTGATCGACGCGGATGTCTCGACGGGCCGGGTCACGCTCGCGGCAGGCACGCGCCTGCACCAGCTGCCGCACCTCCTCGCGCCGTATGGACTCGCCATGGCGAACATGGGCGACATCGATCGCCAGACCATCGCCGGCGCGACGTCGACGGGTACGCACGGCACGGGACTCGGGTACGGCGGTCTCGCGACCCAGATCGTCGGCGCCAAGCTCGTGACGGGCACTGGTGACCTCCTGACCGTGAGCGAGACGGAACGCCCCGACCTGCTCCCGGCCGTTCGCCTCGGGCTCGGCGCGCTGGGCGTGCTCGTCGAGCTCACGCTGCAGCTCGTGCCGCGCTACGTGCTGCACGCCGTCGAGCAGCCCGAGCCGCTCGACGAGGTGCTCGACGGCTGGATGGCGCGTACGGAGGAGGCCGACCACTTCGAGTTCTACTGGTTCCCGCACACGGGCAGCGCGCTGACGAAGACCAACACGAGGCTGCCCGGGGATGCGCCGCGGAAACCGCTCGGACGCCTCTCGCGCTGGGTCGACGACGAACTGCTCGCGAACGGGGCCTATCGCGCCGTGTGCGCGACCGGCAGGGTGGTGCCCGGCACGACCCCGAGTCTCGCCCGCCTCGTCGAACGGCTCTCGGGGAGCCGCGACTTCGCCGACTTCTCGCCGAAGGTGTACACGACCCACCGCAGCGTGCGGTTCCGGGAGATGGAGTACGCGGTGCCGCTCGAGGCGGTGCCGGAGGCATTCCGAGAGGTGCGCGCACTCATCGAGCGGAAGGGATGGCGCATCAGCTTCCCGATCGAGGTCCGGGCCGCGGCATCCGACGAGACCTGGCTGTCGACGGCGTACGGACGTCGCACCGGATACCTCGCGGTGCACCGCTACTTCCGGGAGGACCACCGCGAGTACTTCTCGGGCGTCGAGGCGATCATGCGGAGCTTCGAGGGGCGTCCGCACTGGGGGAAGCTGCACACCCGGACCGCCGACAGCCTGCGCGGGCTGTACCCGCGGTTCGAGGACTTCCTGCGGGTGCGCGACGAGCTCGACCCCGAGCGCCGCTTCGCGAACGCCTACCTCGACCGCGTGCTCGGGAGCGCCACCACTGCCTGAATCCTTTCCCTGAACGGCCCGTACCTTCCCTTCGAGTCTCATGGGAAGCCCGGTGCGCGGGATCGCCGCTCACTAGGATGGTGGAACACCAAGTCATCGCGAAGAGCGCTAGGAGTCCGTGCCATGGAATGGCTGATCCCCGTCATCATCGTCGTCGCGCTCGTGGTGATCGTCGGCATCTACCTCTGGGCGACCTACAACTCGCTGGTGACGCTCAACGTCCGCGTCGACGAGGCCTGGAGCGACATCACGGTGCAGCTCAAGCGTCGTGCCGACCTCATCCCCAACCTCATCGAGGCGGTCAAGGGGTACGCCGCTCACGAGAAGGCGGTCTTCGAGAACGTCACGCGTGCGCGCGCCGAGACGCTGCAGGCGCACGGCCCGGCCGAGGCGGGTGTGGCTGAGAACCACATGCAGCAGGCCCTGAAGTCGATCTTCGCAGTCGCCGAGGCCTATCCCCAGCTGCAGGCCAGCCAGAACTTCCTGCAGCTGCAGGCCGAGCTCGTCGACACCGAAGACAAGATCCAGGCGTCGCGCCGGTTCTACAACGGCGGCGTCCGTGAGCTCAACACGAAGATCAAGGTCTTCCCGAACACGCTCTTCGTGCGCAGCCTCGGCTTCCACGAGCGCGAGTTCTTCGAGGTGACGGAGCCTGCGGCCATCGCAGAACCGCCTCGCGTGCAGTTCTAAGGGCCGGCGTTGTACCGAGCGATCGCCAGGAACAAGCGCAACACCGTCTTCATCATCCTGTTCTTCCTCGCCATCATCGGCGGGCTGGGCTGGCTCGCGGCCTGGGTCTACCAAGACATCACCATCGTCATCGTGACGGTGGTCATCGCGTCGGCCTACGCGCTGATCCAGTACTTCACCGCCGACAAGCAGGCCATCGCCATGTCGGGTGCCATCCAGCTGCGCTCGAAGGCCGACCACCCGCGGCTCTGGCGCACCGTCGAGAACCTGTCGATCACCACCGGCTCGCCCATGCCGAAGGTGTACATCATCTCCGACCCGGCCCCGAACGCGTTCGCCACGGGTCGCGACCCCGAGCACGCCGTCGTCGCAGCCACGACCGGGCTGCTCGAGATCATGGACGACGCCGAGCTCGAGGGCGTCATGGCGCACGAGCTCGGGCACGTGCGCAACTACGACATCCGGCTGTCGATGATCGTGTTCGGGCTCGTGGTGGCCATCGGCTTCATCTCCGACATGTTCCTGCGCATGACCTTCTTCGGCGGCCGCAACAACAACCAGAACCCCGTGATGCTCGTCGTCGGCCTGGTCGCCATGCTCATCGCCCCGCTCGTCGCGAGCCTCGTGCAGCTCGCGGTGTCGCGCCAGCGGGAGTACCTCGCGGATGCCACGGGCGCCATGACGACGCGGCATCCCGACGCCCTCGCCCGCGCGCTCGAGAAGCTGGAGGCGTACGGGCGGCCGATGCGGCGCCAGAACTCGTCGATGGCGCACCTCTGGATCGCCGATCCGCTGCGGCCCGGCGTCATGGACCGCCTCTTCGCGACGCACCCGCCGATCGCCGACCGCGTCAAGCGGCTCGAGCAGATGGGCGGCGCCTTCTAGGCAGCCCGGAGTACGCGCCGGCGCTCAGGAGCCGGCGAGTTCGGCGCGCAACGCCGGCGCGAGATCGCCGCGATCGGCGACCTCGATGTCGTCGAGGCCCTGCCACGCGGCCGCACCGCGGAGCACCGGCACCAGCCGCGCCGCGGTCTCTGCAGGAGCCCCCGCCTCCGACCACGCCGACTGGACGCGGAGCACGCGTGACTTGCGGTCGCTCTTCAGGTCGACCCGCCCGACCAGGTCGTCGTCGATGAGCACCGGGAGCGAGTAGTAGCCGAACCGGCGTTCGGCCTCTGGCGTGTAGATCTCGATGCGGTAGTGGAAGCCGAAGAGACGCTCGGTGCGCGGGCGGAACCACACGACCGGATCGAAGGGCGAGAGCAGGGTGGCGGCGTCGATGCGCCGAGGTCGCCGGGCGTCGCGGTGCACCCACGTGGGCGTGGGCCGCCGGCCCGTCGTCCAACCGGGCACCTCGACGGGCAGGAGCTCGCCGGCGTCCTCGAGGTCGCGCAGCGCGGGCCGCACCTGCGTGCGCTTCAAGCGCCAGTAGTCGGCGAGGTCGGCCTCGGTCGCGATGCCGAGCGCGGATGCCGCATGCCCGACGAGGACGCGCACCGCGTCGGCCTCGGTGGGCGGCGCGCCGAGGAGCTCGGCCGGCAGCGCCTGCTCAGGGAGCGAATAGACCCGCTCGAACCGCTGCCGCTCGATGCACACCACCTCGCCGACCCGGAACATCCACTCGAGTGTGCGTTTCACGTCTGACCAGCCCCACCACGGGCCGCGGCGCTCGTTGGCATCGTGCTCGATGGCGCTCGCCGGCATGGGACCGTTGGCCTCGAGTTCACGGCGCAGCCAGTCGGCGAGCGGACGGTTCTCGACGAGCCAGCCGCCCCAGTCGCTGCCCTGCTTCCGGTACTCCTCGCGGCGGAACTCGAAGAGCGGCCACAGCTCGCGGGGGATGAACGCCGCCTCGTGCGCCCAGTACTCGAGCAGGCGACCGCGCCGGCCGTGCGCCAGGCGGTCGAGCAGCGTGCGGTCGTAGCCGCCGACCCGGCTGAACGCCGGCAGGTAGTGACTGCGCTCGAAGACGTTCACGGAGTCGATCTGGAGCAGCCCGAGGCGTTCGACGACGCCGCGGACCTGCCGCAGGCCCGGCGAATCGGGGGCAGGCCGGCCGAAGCCCTGCGCGGCGAGCGAGATGCGGCGCGCGAGGGCCGGGCTGACGGAATCGACCATGGTCCCGAGGCTAACGCGCACCTCCGACAGCGACCCGTGCATGCCGTTTCCCGCATGCGGCGCGCCTAGACTGGAGCGATGACTGGGTCGAACGGTCGGGCTCGGCGCAGGTTCCCACGACGCCGACGCCCCGTCGCGCCCGCCACACCCGCCACTGCGGCACCGCGTCGCGACGCCTCCGATTCAGTGCCCTACGGCATGCGCCTCGCCGCGGCCTGGTCGTGGCGGCTCCTGCTCGTCGGCGGCGTGCTCGCCGTCGTCATCTTCCTCATCTTCCAGCTCCGGTTCATCATCGTCCCGGTCCTCGTCGCCGTGCTCTTGGGTGCCCTGCTCGTGCCGTTCTCGCTCTTCCTGCAGCGACACGGCTGGCCGAGGTGGCTCGCCATCACCGTGGCGCTGGTCTCGGCGTTCGCGGTGGTCGGGGGACTCCTCACCCTCGGCATCATGCAGATCGCCCGCGGCTTCGGCGATCTCGCCGCCCAGTCGCTCGTCGCGTGGGACCAGTTCAAGGCGCTGCTGCTCGCGAGCCCGTTGCACGTCACCGAGGCACAGCTCAACGACCTCGTCGACCAGGTCTTCGCCTCGGCACAGCAGGACAGCAGCATCCTTCTGAGCGGCGCACTGTCGGCCGGGGCGACGCTCGGGCACTTCGTGGCCGGCATGCTCCTCGCGATCTTCGCGACCATCTTCGTGCTGATCGACGGCCGCGGCATCTGGAACTGGATCGTGGGCGTGTTCCCGCGCCGGGCTCGAGCGGCGGTCGACGGAGCCGGAAAGGCGGGTTGGGCCACCCTGCAGAACTTCGTCAAGGTGCAGGTGCTCGTGGCCGCCATCGACGCCGTCGGCATCGGCCTGGGCGCGTTCCTGCTCGGCGTTCCGCTCGCGATCCCGATCGGCATCCTCGTGTTCCTGGGTTCGTTCATCCCGATCGTCGGCGCCGTCGTCACGGGCGCGCTCGCGGTGTTCGTGGCGCTCGTCTACAACGGCTGGGTCATCGCGCTCATCATGCTCGGCATCGTGCTGCTCGTGCAGCAGGTCGAGGGGCACATCCTGCAGCCGCTCATCATGGGCACCGCGGTGAAGGTCCATCCGCTGGGCGTCGTCATCGCGGTCGCGACCGGCTCCCTGCTCGCCGGCATCCCGGGTGCCCTCTTCGCCGTGCCGGTCGCCGCGGTCGCCAACGTCATGGTCAACTACATCGCCGGCGGATCGTGGAAGCTCGCCCCCGGGCCCCTCGCGGAGGCCGACGAGGCGCATTCGCCGCTCTGGCGCACCGTGCCCCAGCGACCCGGCTACCAACGAGGAGAATGAACGCGTGATCACGACGATTCCCGGACCGAGCCTCGCCGAGTTCGACCACGCGCGCGAGGTCGTGGGACGCGTGGCCCGCGTGACGCCCATGGAGACATCCCGCTTCCTCGGCGACCGGCTCGGCGTGCCCGTGTACCTCAAGTGCGAGAACCTGCAGCGCACGGGCTCGTACAAGCTGCGTGGCGCCTATCACCGCATCGCGTCGCTCAGCGAGGCCGAGCGCGCCCGCGGCGTGGTCGCTGCGTCGGCGGGCAACCACGCGCAGGGCGTCGCCTTCGCGGCTCGGGAACTGGGCATCCGCGCCACCATCTTCATGCCGGTCGGCGTCGCGCTGCCGAAGCTCGAGGCCACGCGGTCGTACGGTGCCGACGTCGTGCTGTCGGGAAGCTCGATCGGCGAGACGCTCGAGGCGGCAGCGGCGTTCGCGGCCGAGAGCGGGGCCGTCGTCATCCCGCCCTTCGACCACCCCGACGTCGTCGCCGGGCAGGGCACGCTCGGCCTCGAGATCCTCGAGCAGGCCCCGGATGCCACGACCATCGTCGTCCCGATCGGCGGGGGCGGCCTCGTCGCCGGCATCGCGAGTGCCGCCAAGCAGCAGGCGGCCCGCGAGGGCCGGGCCCTCCGCGTCATCGGCGTGCAGGCGGAGAACGCGGCTCCGTACATCGCGTCGCTCGCGGCGGGGGAGCCGCGCCAGGTGCCGGTCGTGCCCACCATCGCCGACGGCATCGCCGTCTACCGCCCAGGCGAGCTGAACTTCGCGATCATCCGGGAGACGGTCGACGAGGTCGTCACCGTCTCGGAGGACGACATCGCCAGGGCGCTCCTCGTGCTCCTCGAGCGGGCCAAGCTCGTCGTCGAGCCGGCCGGAGCGGTGGCCGTGGCCGCGATCATGACGGGTGCGGTCACGAGCGACGGACCCGTCGTGGCCGTGCTCTCCGGCGGCAACATCGACCCGCTGCTGATGCAGCGCGTCGTGGCGCACGGGCTCGCGGCATCCGATCGCTATCTCACGCTGAGCATCGGGCTGCCCGACCGACCCGGCCAGCTCGCCCGGGTGGCGGAACTGCTCGCCGAGGCGAACGCGAACGTCATCGAGGTGCTGCACACGCGGCACGGCTCCGGACTGCAGATCTCGGAGGTGGAGCTGCAGCTCTCGGTCGAGACCCGCGGACCCGACCACCGCGCCTCCGTGGTCGAGGTCCTGCGCCGGGCCGGCTACGACCCGAGGATCGTCGACGAATGACCGGCCGAATGACGAACGGCCCACTCGCCTGAGCGAGCGGGCCGTCGTCGACGGATGCGGCGTCTGAGCGTTACTGGCCGCCCCAGGTCTCGACTCCGGTGACCTGCACGGCGATCTCGCGGCCGTTGGGCGCGGTGTAGCTCGTGGAGTCGCCGACCTTCAGTCCGAGGATCGCGGCGCCGAGCGGCGACTGCTCGCTGAAGACGTCGAGCTCGGAGTCGCCGGCGATCTCGCGGCTGCCGATGAGGAACCGCTCCTCGTCGCCGGCGATGACCGCCGTGATGACCGTGCCGGGTTCGACGACGCCGGACGACTGCGGGGCCTCGCCGACCTCCGCATGCCGCAGCAGCTCGGTGAGCTGGCGGATGCGGGCCTCCTGCTTGCCCTGCTCGTCTTTCGCGGCGTGGTAGCCGCCGTTCTCCTTCAGGTCGCCCTCTTCGCGGGCTGCCTCGATGCGCTTGGCGATCTCCTCGCGGCCGTGCGTGGAGAGCTCCTCGAGCTCGGCGGCGAGCCGGTCGAAGGCCTCCTGCGTGAGCCAGGTGACGGTGGCGTCCTGCGCCATGGTGCACTCCTGTTGTGACGTGTCGTGAGACGTGTCGGAATAGACGTGTCGCCCCGACGACTGTCGGAGCGAATCTCCTATGTTAGCTGAGCCAGCACTGCGAGATCAAACCGGTGTTGGCCTCCTGGGCGACGCGCACGGTCTCGGTGAACTCCCGGAGGTGGCGGTCGGAGGCGGGGATCTCCACGACCTTCCAGCCGACGACGGTGAAGTCGTCGTCGAGCGCCTGCACGATGCACGCGGTCTCGTTGCCGGGCGGCACCGAGAGGGTCCAGCTGACCTCGACCGCCCGCTCGTCGTTCATGAGCACGTGGCCGGTGTCGGTGGCCTCGACCGAGGGCTTGGAGCCGTCGAGTCCGGCCCACACGACCCACACGACCAGCACGATCGCGACGGCGACCGCGCCCGCGATGAGGAGGAGCCGATCGCGGGTGCGGTTCGGCCTGGTTCGCCCGTAGCGGGCGTCCAGCGCCTCGGCCTGCTGCCCGGTCACCACGGTTGCCTCCCACCTCGATCGTCTAGGCTTGGGATCCAGCCTAACCCGCCCCGCGAAGGGAAACAGATGCTCGCCCTGCCCGCCAGTTCCAGCTCCCGAGCACGCTCGTGATCGCTGCGACGGTGCCGTTCCTGCTGCGGGCCGAGGAAGAGGAGTTCGACCCCGATCTCGTGACGCCGGGCGTCATCGGGTTCGTCGCGACCTTCGTCATCATGGTGGTCGTGGTGCTGCTCATCCTCGACATGGTGCGGCGCATCCGACGGGTCAACTATCGCGCGCAGGTGCGCGAGCAGCTCGAGACCGAGCGGCTCGAAGCCGAGCTCGCCGCGAGCGACGGTGCAGCGGCTCCGGATGCCACGACACCGACCCCACAGGCCGAGCGGCCCGTGGCATCCGACGACGACGAGGCGCCTCCCCGCCGCTGACGGTCGCGGCACCCGGTGCTCCGGCGCCCCAGCGCGCGGTGGTGTCAGCCGTCCGACGCCCGGGCAACTGTGAATCGTGCTCGGGGAGGAGTGGGCGCCGCATCATGCCGCTTGGCTGTCGTGGAGTTGGAATCGTGTTCGGCCGCCGAGTCGTGGCGTTTGGGCGGGGTCGATGTGTGGTGGTGGGATGAACCACACCTCGGATGGGCTCGCGTGGATCACCCATCGGTCGCGGTGGATCAGGTGGTGGCAGAAGCTGCAGAGCAGAGGCTGTCGCGTGAATATGCACTTGCGTGGTGTGCCTGACTGGTGTTTTGCCCTGATCAGGGATGATTAAGTGTGGCTGTGAATGTGCGCTCGGGCGATCTTGATCAGGTGTTTCTGTTGCCGCCGTCGGTGCGGGACTGGCTGCCAGAGGATCATCTGGCGTTCTTCGTGATCGACGTGGTCGATGAGCTGGATCTGATCGCGTTCTACGGGTCGTACCGCGCGGACGGTCGTGGCGGCGCGGTGTACGATCCGGCGTTGATGCTCGCCGTGCTGGTGTACGCCTACTGCACCGGGGAGCGCTCCTCGCGACGCATCGAGCGCCGACTCGTCGAGGATGTCGCGTACCGTGTCCTGGCAGCCAACCAGACCCCGGATCACGCGACGTTGGCCCGGTTCCGCCGTCGCCATCAGGACGCGATCGCCGCCTTGTTCGGGCAGGTCCTCGGGTTGTGCGTGAAAGCGGGTCTGGTCGATGCGGGGATCGTGGCGATCGATGGGACGAAGATCGCGGCGGACGCGTCGTTCTTTGCCAACCGGCGGCAGGAGGAACTGGCCGCTGAGATCCTCGCCGAGGCCGATGCGGTTGATGCGGCCGAGGACGAGCAGCTCGGCGACCGACGTGGTGATGAGCTGCCCCGCAAATGGGCTGGGGGCCGGGACCGGCGCGACCGGATCCGTGCCGCGCTGGACGAGCTCGAAGGGCAGAAGGCGCACGATTACGAATCCCGCATGGCGGAGCGGGAACGGAAGCAGCAGGCGTCAGGGAAGCAGCTGACCGGTCCGAAACCCAAGCCCGACACGGCGCGGCGGGCCCGGGCCCGGCGGGCGAACACGACCGACCCGAACTCGAGGATCATCGCAACAGGTTCCCAGGGCGCACTACAGGGATACAACGCGCAGGCGGCCGCGACGACCGGGCAGATCGTGGTTGCCGCCGAGGTTACGGCCACCACGAACGATCAACCCCATTTCGTGCCGATGGCTGCCGCGGTCAGCGGGAACCTGGCCGACGCTGGAAGCGTCGACGGGGTGGGCGTGTTCGTCGCGGACGCCGGCTACTGGACTGCCGCGAACGGCACGGTCGACGTTGGGGCGGACGTGTTGATCCTGACCCGGAAGACCGCGTGGCGCAAAGCCCCCAAACCCGACGACGACAAGCTCGCGGTGCTCGCCCGAGTCAATCGCGGCGAGCTGTCCCTGCGGAAAGCAGGCGAGATCCTCGGCGTCTCCTACACCTGGGTACGGGACATGACGAAACGGTACTTCGGGACTGAGGGCGAACTGATCACCACCCGCACCAGCGAACCCGAGCCCGCGGAATGGATCCCCGTGATCGAACGAGTCGACCGAGGCGAGATCTCCAGACGTGCCGCCGCGGACCAACTCATGGTTTCCGCGACCCGGGTCAAGGTGATGCTCGACCACGTCCGAGGCGAGCACGTCGATCCCGTCATCGCGCGGCAACGGATGGACGACAAACTCGCCCAGCCTGACGGACGAGACATCTACGCCAAACGACAACACACCATCGAACCGGTCTTCGGGAACATCAAGAACAACCTCGGCTACCGCCGATTCAACCTCCGAAGCATGCCCGCCGTGCAAAGCGAATGGCGCCTCATCTGCACAGCCCACAACCTCCTCAAGCTACGGACCGCACGACTCGCCTGAGCCGAGGCAGACACCACGCCCCGGCGCCCGCCACAACACCCGAACACAGCCCCACGAAGATTCACGCGACAGCCTCAGCAGGACGCCGTTGGTGAGGTCGGTGGGGCCGGTGTCGCGTTCCCGCCGGTGGAGGTGGTGGGCTTCGACGTAGGTGATGTTCTGGCCACAGGCGGCGCAGCCGCCGTCGCGTTCGCCGAGCGCGAGGCGTTGGGCTTTGGTGAACAGCCGAGCCGAGCCGAGCGGCCGAGGTCGAGGGGGAGGCTGTCTGTGCCGAGGACGGCGGGGATGAGTTCGGCGTCGGCGGCCAGGCGTCGGGCGGTGCCGGCTGAGATGGGTTGGTCGAGGCCGTCGATGCTGGCGTGTCCGAGCCCGGTGGTGAGGGTGTCGAGGTCGACGCGGACGATGATGGTGGTCTTCGCGAGCGGGGTGTGGGTCTGGGTGCAGCCGAGGGTGTGCCGGCAGAGGGCGGCGAGCGCGTCGGCCTGGAGCTGCGGGATGGACCGCCGGTCGTCCACGACCGCGTTGGTGCCGGGGTCGCCGTCGGTGTGGTCAGTGATCGGCATGCCGTCGGCGGGCGCGCGGTCGCCGGGTTCGCGTCGGCGGAGCACGTCGGTGACGAGCGCTTCGATCGCGGTCTTGATCGGGGCGGCGGTTTCGGGGTCGAGGCGGGCGTGCAGGTGCACCAGGCCGCGGCCGTCTTCACGGATCGTCAGCGACCGCTCCTGCCGGAGTTCGTCTTCGCGGGGTTCGACGCCGTCGGGACCGAGGCGTGCTTCGGCCTCGCGGACCCCGCGGAGCAGGGTCTCGAGGGGGACGTGCGCGGCGAGGTCGACGAGCGCGGCTTCGACGACGTCGACCCGACCCGGGTCGGCGTGCATCGCGGCCCGGTCGAGCATCGCCGTGATCGCCGCGGCAGCGTCGATACCGATCGTCGCCGCTTCCAGGGCGGCGGCGACGTGCGGGTGCCGGGACGGCTGTCGTTCACCGGTGAAGGTCTGGCGCCCGGCGGTGGCGGTGCCGACCGTGATCAGTCGTAGCGCGTCGGCGCGGGACGACCCGGTGGATGCCGCGATCAGGCGTACCGGGTTGTGGAACCCATGCGTCTTCGCGAGCCCGGTGTCACCGAACTCCGACCCGGAACGCTTGGTCACCTCGGCCGCGACTCGGGCGAGGAGGGCGTCGGTGCCGCGGCGCACCTTCGCGAGCGCGTCGGCGACGTGCATGAGGCCGGTGTCGCTCAGTTGCTCGACCTCGACCTGCGCGCGCCCATGGACGGCACCCCACGCTGGCATCGCACCCGCCCACACCTCGGTCAGCGCCGCGAGATCGCGCTCGAGCGCGACCAACGCCAACGGCTGCGCCAGCGGCTGCGGCTGCGGCGGCGGAGGTGGCGGTGGGGGTTGTTGCATGCTTCGATCCTGCACCCACCCACCGACATTCAATCAGCGCGGAAACCACCCATGATCAGGAGATCTGCCTGTGGACAACCCCGCCAGACAGCCGCCTGTGGAGGACAAGTCCAGCCTGCGGCATCCGTCAGCCGAGGTGGTAGACGGGATCGATCGCGATGATCAGGGTCGCCGTCCAGTGCGCCATGAAGGCGAGCACCGTGCAGGTGTGGAAGATCTCGTGGAAGCCGAACCGGCCGGGCCACGGGTTCGGTTTCTTCAGCCCGTAGACGATCGCGCCCACCGTGTAGAGCAGGCCTCCCACGAGCACGAGCACCATCATGGCGACGTTCGCGGCCAGCAGGTCACCGAGGTACATGACGGCCGCCCAGCCGAGCAGGAGGTAGAGGGGCACGTAGAGCCAGCGCGGCGCGTGGATCCAGAACACGCGGAAGCCGATGCCGAGGAGCGCGCCGCCCCAGACCAGGCCGAGCAGCAGCCAGCCCTTGTCGGGTGGCAGCGCGAGGATCGCAAGGGGCGTGTAGGTGCCGGCGATGAGCAGGAAGATGTTGGCGTGGTCGATGCGCTTCAGGAGCACCTTCGTGCGCGGATTCCAGTCGAAGCGGTGGTAGAGCGCCGACATGCCGAACAACAGCATCGAGGTGAGCGTGAACACCGCCGACGACCACTTCGCCGGCGCACCCTCGGCCAGCACGATGAGCACCACGCCCGCCGCGATCGTGAGCGGGAACGTGCCCGCGTGGATCCAGCCCCGCCACGTCGGCTTGGGCTCGGTGTGCGCCACGGCGTCGTCGAGCAGCGGGATGTTGGGAAGGTCGGGCCCGTGCGCATCGCGCGTGATGGCGGCATCCGCCGTGTCCTCGGGAGCGACGGGCTTCGAGAGCTCGTCGGCGAAGCCGGGGGGATCGTCGCGGCGCTCGTGGCTCATGGTCACAGCGTAGGGCGTCGTGGATCACGTTCCGCTGTGAGTGGGCTCGGCCGGGGAGGGGTAGCGTAGTGCCGTGAAACAGAGCGATCAGCCCCTCGGTCGCGGTCTCCTCTACCGTCTCTACCAGAACCGCCTCAAGCGCGGGCTCGACCCCGCCGTGCTGCCTCGGCACGTCGCCATGATCATCGACGGCAACCGTCGGTGGGCGAAGCAGCTCGGGTACGAGAGCGCGGCCCACGGGCACCGCGCCGGCGCCGCGAAGATGCGCGAGTTCCTCGAATGGTGCGACGACCTCGGCATCCGGGTGGTCACGCTCTACCTGCTCTCGAGCGACAACCTCGGCAACCGGTCGAGCTCCGAGCTGTCCGACCTCATCGAGATCATCGCCGAACTCGCCGAGGAGCTCTCGCACTACCGCGACTGGCGCGTGCAGCACGTCGGCTCCGACGCGGGGCTGCCGGAACCGCTCGTCGCCGCGCTCGACGCCGCTGAGCACCGCACCGCCGACAAGCGGGGCATGCACGTGAACCTCGCCGTGGGCTACGGCGGGCGCAAGGAGATCACCGATGCCATGCGCTCGATCGTGGCCTCGCATCACGCCGAGGGCCGGAGCCTGGAGGACCTCGCCGAGCGACTCACGCCCGACCTCATCGGCGAGCACCTCTACACGGGCGGCCAGCCCGACCCCGACCTCGTGATCCGCACATCGGGCGAGCAGCGGCTCAGCGACTTCATGCTGTGGCAGGCCGCGCACAGCGAGTTCTACTTCGTGGAGGCCCTCGGCCCCGACCTGCGGCAGGTCGACTTCCTTCGCGCCCTCCGCGACTACGCGGGCCGGCACCGCAGGTTCGGCGGGTGATCCCGTTCGTCGCGCGCCCCGCAGGTCTGCCATGATATGGCTCGGAGAAGGGGGGCGTTCGTGACGATCGACGCGTACATCGCCGGTTTCACCGAGGAGCCCGGCTACTTGGACTATGCCCGGGTCGGTCCGCTCGCGACCTCCGCCGCCGAGGAGACCATGGCGCTCGCCCAGGTGCTCCAGCGAGGCCGGCACGGCAGCTTCGACGTCTTCGGCGAGCAGGATGCGCGCGTTCGCAATGCCGCGGCCGATCTCACCGGCTTCCCCGCCGACCAGATCGTGTTCCAGTCGAACACCTCCCAGGGCATCATGCATGCGATGTTCGGCCTCACCGGCAGCGTGCTGCTGTCGGCCGAGGAGTTCCCGAGCCTGCCGATCGCCGCGGTGCGGGCGCAGGAGGCGCTGCACTCGGTGCAGCCCGTGTGGCTCGAAACCGACCACGGCAAGGTGACGCCCGGCCAGATCCGCGAGCAGCTCGAGGCGAATATCGGGGCGGTCGCCGTGAGCCTCGTCGACTCGCGCACGGGCTACCTCTGCGACATCGAGGGCATCCGCCAGGTCATCGGCGACCGGCTGCTCATCGTCGACGCCATCCAGGGCTTCGGCGTCGTCGACGCGCCGTGGACCGCGGCCGACGTCGTGCTCACGGGCGGGCAGAAGTGGTGCCGCGCCGGTTGGGGCACGGGCATCATGGCGCTCTCAGATCGCGCCCTCGAACGGTTGACGCCCGTGTTCTCGGGCTTCAGCGGCACCGAAGAGGACGAGCCCTGGGGTGAGGTGCCGCCTCCGGCCCCCGACGCCAGGGCGTACCGGGTGTCGAACCCCGATCCACTCGCCGAAGCGCGCTTCGCCGCCGTCATGGAGGAGATCTCGGCCACCGGCGTGGGCGAGATCAACGCGGCCATCGCCGAGCGGGTGAGCGAGGTGATCGACCTCGCCGACGAGTTCGCGATCGCCGTCGTGTCCTCGCGTGACGAGCAGGAGCGGGCCGGGCTCGTCGTGCTCGAGCCGCCCGCCGAGCAGGTGACGTACCTCACGGCGTCGCTGCACAACCACGGCGTCACGGCCACGACACGTCTCGGTCAGGTGCGTCTCAGCATCCACGCCGGGACGAACGCCGAGACCATCGACATGCTGCGTGCCGCGTTCGTCTCGTACGGCACGGCGGCGTCGTACTGACGCATCGGCGGGCGGTGGGGCATCCGCCCGAGGTCGGGACACCCGCCCGAATGTGAACGACAGATGACGATTCGCGTGTCGCTGTCGCGGATCGGGCACGGGCGTCGTAGCGTCGAGGCATCGGGCAAGGCGCCCGGTCGAGTCGGCTTCGTGAAGCGCTCGTAGGAGGATTCGCCGGCCGGCGCGAGAGCCGAGCGGAAGTGCTCGGGGCAGGAGCGGTCGTGGCCTCACTCGAAACCTCCAACTCCAGCGGTCGGACCACAGGGCGTGCCAAGGCACGCCCTGACGTGTCTCTGCCGCAACGTGCGGCGCAGGCGGAACGCACGTACGTGCTCGACACGTCGGTGCTGCTGTCGGATCCGCGGGCGCTGTTCCGATTCGCCGAACACGCGGTGGTGCTTCCGGTGGTCGTCATCACGGAACTCGAAGCCAAGCGCAACGACCCCGAGATCGGGTACTTCGCGAGGCAGGCGCTGCGGATCCTCGACGAGCTGCGCATCGAGCACGAGCGCCTCGACTTCCCGATCCCCGTCGGCGACGGCGGGTCGCTGCGGGTCGAGCTCAACCACTCGAGCCCCTCGGTGCTTCCGAGCGGGCTGCAACTCGGCGACAACGACTCCAGGATCCTCGCGTGCGCCGCGAACCTCGCGAACGACGGGGTCGCGGTCACCGTCGTCTCCAAGGACCTGCCGCTGCGGGTGAAGGCCGCGTCGATCGGCCTCGACGCGCAGGAGTACCGCGCCGAGCTCGCGCTCGATTCGGGCTGGACCGGCATGGCCGAGCTCTCGCTGGGTTCCAACGACATGGCCAAGCTCTACGAGCACGAACACATGACGACCCCGGAGGTCGAGGGCATGCCCGTGAACACGGGGCTCGTCATCCACTCCGACCGCGGGTCGGCGCTCGGTCGCGTCGTGGGCGATCGCGAGGTGAAGCTCGTGCGCGGCGACCGCGAGGTCTTCGGGGTGCACGGCCGTTCGGCCGAGCAGCGTCTCGCGATCGACCTGCTGCTCGACCCCGAGGTTGGCATCCTCTCGCTCGGCGGCCGCGCCGGCACCGGCAAGTCGGCGCTCGCGCTCTGCGCCGGGCTCGAGATGGTGCTCGAGCGTCAGCAGCACAAGAAGATCATGGTGTTCCGCCCGCTCTACGCGGTCGGCGGCCAGGAGCTCGGGTACCTGCCGGGCGACCAGGGGGAGAAGATGAACCCCTGGGGGCAGGCGGTCTTCGACACGCTCGGCTCGGTGGTGTCCGACAACGTGCTCGACGAGGTCGTGGACCGCGGCATCCTCGAGGTGCTGCCGCTCACGCACATCCGGGGGCGGTCGCTGCACGACGCCTTCGTGATCGTCGACGAAGCGCAGTCGCTCGAACGCAACGTGCTGCTCACGGTGCTCAGCCGTATCGGGCAGAACTCGCGGGTGGTGCTCACGCACGACGTCGCACAGCGCGACAACCTCCGCGTGGGCCGCCACGACGGGGTCGCGAGCGTGATCGAGACGCTGAAGGGGCATCCGCTCTTCGCCCACATCACGCTCACCCGCTCGGAGCGGTCGGCCATCGCGGCGCTCGTGTCGGAGATGCTCGACGGTGCCGAGTTGACGTAGCCGACGCCGGCGCGGGCCGAGCCGACGTCGCGGCCGACGGCGGGGGTTCGCCCCTCGCCGTCAGTCGACGTGCTGGGGAAGCGGCTCACCCGTGTCGAACCTCGTCACGAGGGTCGCGAGCGCGGCCTCCAGTGCAGCGGTGCGGTCCGGCCCGAGTGTGGTGCGCATCTCGCGATCGAACGCGATCGCGGCGGCCTTCATCTCCTCGAAGACCTCGCGACCGTCGTCGGTGAACGTGATGCGCTGGCTGCGTCGGTCGCGGGTGCCGCGATCGCGTCGAATGAGACCGCGTTCCTCGAGGTTGCCGAGGTGGTGGCTGAGGGTCGCATCGGTGATGCCGATGGCGCGCGCGAGGTCGCGCTGCGTGGTGTGCTCGCCGCGGTCGATGTTCAGGAAGACGAACCACGTCGGGCGGTTGCCGCCGTGAGCCGCGAGCTCGCGGTCGAAGGCGCGGGAGACGATCTGGGTGGCCTCCCAGAGGCTGATGCCGAGCGCCTGGTGCGGTACGAGCTCCATGCCCCGACCCTATCCTGCGGGTTCGATGCGAATGCATTTGCGTGCAGACGATTAGATGTCTAATCTTTCGATATCGAATGAAAGGACATCGAATGAGTGCAGAGGTACTGCAGCGGCTGCGCACCATGCTCGGCGCCGGTCTCCTGACGTCCGGGGAGCCCGGGTTCGACGAGGCGTCGACCCTGTTCTTCGCGGGCGACGTGCGGACGCCCATCGCGGTGGCACGGCCCCGGGATGAGCGCGAAGTGGCCGCCGTGGTCACGACCGCCGCCGAATCGGGCGCACCGCTCGGCGTTCGGGGCGGCGGTCACGCGTATGCCCGGCACGCCCTGGTGGACGGCGGCATCCTGCTCGACCTGCGTGCGTTGTCGAACGTGGACATCGACCCGGCCCAGCGGGTCGGCGTGGCGGGCGGGGGCGCGACGGCCGGCGCCTACACGACGGCCGCCGGCGCGCACGGGCTCGCGACGGGCTTCGGAGATACCCCCACCGTGGGCATCGCGGGCCTCACGTTGGGCGGCGGCATCGGCCACCTCAGCCGACGCGACGGCCTCACGATCGACAACCTGCTCGGCGCCACGGTGGTGCTCGCCGACGGCCGGGTCGTCGAGGCGAGCGAAGCCGAGGAGCCCGAGCTGTTCTGGGCGCTGCGTGGCGGCGGCGGGAACTTCGGCGTCGTCACGTCACTGCGGCTGCGGTTGCATGAGACCCCGGTCGTCACGGGCGGGATGCTCGTCTTCGAGCCGCGGGGAACGACGGTGGCCGGCCTGGTCCGCGCAACGCTGGAGGCGGACGACACGGTCTCGGCCATGGTCAACGTCATGAAGGCGCCACCACTGCCGTTCCTTCCCGCCGACCGGCACGGCACGCCGATCGTCATGGCGCTCGTCTGCCACTCCGGTCGGCCGGAGGACGCCCCCTCGGCGCTCGCCCCCTTCCGCGCCGCCGGGACGCTGCTCGCCGACCTCGTCGTCGAGCAGCCGTATCCCGCGATGTTCCAGGCCGGTCCCGATCTCCAGCCGAACCGGGTGGCGATGCGCACCGGGTTCCGCGACGGCTTCGATGCCGACCGTGCCGATCTCGCGATCGCCCTCGTCGGCGACGCGCCGACACCGTTCGCCGTGCTCAACCTCCGGCCCCTGGGCGGCGCGATCGCCCGGGTGGCCGACGAGGCGACGGCGTTCGCACACCGCTCCCGCGGGCTCATGGCGACCGTGGGCGCACTGCACCCCGATCCGGTGATCGCCGAGGCCGGCGGCGAGTGGGCCGATCGCGCGAGCGCCGCGCTCGGGGTCGGCGGCCCCGGGTACGTCAACTTCATGGCGACCGCCGGCGAGACGGCGGCGCGAGCGGCGTATCCCGAGCCGACGCTCCGACGTCTCGCCGAGGCGAAGGCGCTCTACGATCCTGCGAACGTGTTCGGTTCCAACGTCAACATCGAGCCCGCCGGGGTCACGGCGGGGCGGTGACGGGCGCGGGCGGATGTCGCGGCGGCATCCGCCCTCGCCTCAGCCGTAGATCTTCTCGGCGTACGAGGGACCGTAGTACTCGTCGAGCGCCTCGACGGTCTCGTCGGGGCGCTCGAGGGTCTGCGCGATGATCGCCCGGCGCGGCGCGGTCGCAGGGTTCCAGGTGTCGGGCTCCCACGTCTTCGACCGGAGGAACGCCTTCGAGCAGTGCGAGAAGACCTCGTCGACCGTCACCTCGAGCACGAGCTGCGGCTCGTGACCGCGCACCCGCATGCGGTCGGCGTAGGGCACATCGCGCAGGAGCCGGGCGCGCCCGTTGATGCGGAGCGTGTCGCCACGTCCGGGGATCACGAAGATCAGTCCGACGTGCGGGTTCTCGAGCAGGTTGTGGAACCCGTCGGCGCGCCGATTGCCCGGTCGCTCGGGGATCGCGATCGTCGTGTCGTCGAGGACCAGCGCGAACCCGGGCGGGTCGCCCTTCGGCGAGACGTCCGCGTTGCCGGCGGCATCCGTCGTGGCGATGAAGCAGAGCGGGGATGCGGCGAGCCACTGCCGGTCGAGCTCGTGCAGGCGGGTGCGCATCTTGCCCCGCACTGCCGGCAGCGGTCTCCCGACGACCGCCTCGAGGTCGTCGACGTCCGTGACGGCAGTGCCTCCGTGATCCATGCCTCCAACCTATGCCTGTGGCGCGGGCGCTGTTCGACGTCGGCGGATGGGAACCTGCCAGACTCGGATCATGCCGTCGACCCGCGTGGTGCTCTTCGATGTCGACGGCACGACGCCGAACCTCGCGATTGCCTCGTGATCGAGGGCACCCCGGCAGGCGTCACCGCGGGCATCGCCGCCGGCATGGCGACCTGGAGCGTGAACGGCGCGCGGCCCGTGCCGGGGTCGCATCGCCACTATCGTCGGATCGACGACGCGACTCCCGACGTGCTGGACTTCCTCGCGGGCACGGGGTCGGCGACCTGATCAGCACGTGGGCGGGGCATTGCGCACCGCCTGCGCCACGTCCGCGCCCCCTGCTCCACTTGAGGTGGCGCGGAGGGCGCGGAGGTGGCGCGGAGGGCGCGGGAAATCGCGCGGAGGTGGCGCGGAGGGCGCGAAGGTGGCGCGGGCGTGGAGCGGAGCGGGAGCCGCGGAGCGCGCTACTGCGCCTGCGGCGGACGCGTCATCGAGAGCAGGTCGAGCGCGGTGTCGAGCTGCGCCTCGGTGAGCTCGCCCCGCTCGACGTAACCGAGGTCGACCACGGCCTCGCGCACGGTGATGCCCTTGGCGACCGAGTGCTTGGCGATCTTCGCCGCGGCCTCGTAGCCGATGAGCTTGTTGAGCGGCGTCACGATCGACGGCGACATGCCGGCGAGGGCCGTGGCCCGCTCGACGTTCGCCTCGAGCCCGGCGATGGTCTTGTCGGCGAGCACGCGCACGGAATTCGAGAGCAGGCGGATCGACTCGAGCAACGCCGTGCCCATCACGGGGATCTGGACGTTGAGCTCGAACGCTCCGGATGCCCCGCCCCACGCGACCGTGGCGTCGTTGCCGATGACCCTGGCGCACACCATGAGCACCGCCTCGGGCACCACCGGGTTGACCTTGCCGGGCATGATCGACGAGCCGGGCTGGAGGTCGGGGATCTGCAGCTCGCCGAGGCCGGTGTTGGGGCCGGAGCCCATCCAGCGCAGGTCGTTCGAGATCTTCGTGAGGCTCACGGCGATGGTGCGCAGGGCACCGGATGCGTCGACGAGGCCGTCGCGGTTGGCCTGCGCCTCGAAGTGGTCGGCCGCCTCGGTGATCGGGAGCTCCGTGTCCTGCTGGAGGAGCTCGATGACCAGCTGCGGGAAGCCCGCCGGCGTGTTGATGCCGGTGCCCACCGCGGTGCCGCCGAGCGGGACCTCGGCGACCCGGGGGAGGGCGGTGCGCACGCGCTCGATGCCGAGGCGCACCTGGCGGGCGTAGCCGCCGAACTCCTGGCCGAGGGTCACGGGCGTGGCATCCATGAGGTGCGTGCGGCCCGCCTTGACCACGCCGGCCCACTGCTCGGCCTTGGCCTCGAGGGCGACGGCGAGGTGGTCGAGGGCGGGGATGAGGTCGTCGATGAGCGCGGCGGTGACCGCGATGTGCACCGACGTGGGGAACACGTCGTTCGACGACTGCGAGGCGTTCACGTGGTCGTTCGGATGCACCGCCCGGCCGAGCTTCTCGGTCGCCACGGTGGCGAGCACCTCGTTCATGTTCATGTTCGACGAGGTGCCGCTGCCGGTCTGGTAGACGTCGACGGGGAAGTGCTCGACGAACCCGTGACGGCCCGCGATGACCTCATCGGCGGCCTCCTCGATGGCCTTCGCGATGTCGGCGTCGAGCACGCCCAGGCGGGCGTTGGCCTGGGCGGCCGCCTTCTTGATGCGGGCGAGGGCCTGGATCTGCTGCGGCTCGAGCTGGGAGCCCGAGATCGGGAAGTTCTCGACGGCGCGCTGCGTCTGGGCTCGGTAGAGCGCCGACTTCGGCACCCTCACCTCGCCCATCGTGTCCTGCTCGATGCGGTAGTCGGCGGCGTTGTCCACCACGATGTGTTCCCTTTCGTTGCATGCCGGAGACCCGGCGTGAGCCGCGACTGCGGCGGTCGGAGATCTGCGGCGGTCAGATACGGCCGACGACGATGTCGGTCTCGGCACGACCTTCGACGAGGCGGTAGTTCGCGCCGACGATAGCCAGCGTACCCGCCGCGATCGCGTCGCTGATCATCTCGGAGCTCTCGAGGAGCTCGGCCACGGTGTCGCGCAGGTGCTCGCGGCCGACGTACGCGGCGTCGACGTCGTCGGTGAGGATGGGCTGATCGGCGTCGACGCCCGCGACGCGTCGCACCGCCGGCACGATGCGGTCGACGACGCTCGCGATGTGCGGCGGCAGCGGAGCGGCTTCGGGGGCCTGCGACTCGATCGCGGCCCGCACGGCGCCGCACTGGTCGTGCCCGAGCACCAGGATGAGCGGCACGCCGAGCACGCCGACCGCGTACTCGAGCGAGCCGAGCACCGAGTCGGAGATGACCTGTCCGGCGTTGCGCACGACGAACGCGTCGCCGAGGCCCACGTCGAAGATGATCTCGGCCGCCAGGCGCGAGTCGCTGCAGCCGAAGACCGCGACGAGCGGCCGCTGGGTGTCGGCGAGCGCCGTGCGATGGTCGACGTCCTGCCGGGGGTGCAGCGGCTCGCCGGCGATGAACCGCTCGTTGCCGCGGCGGAGTTCCCGCCACGTCGCAGCCGGAGTCTCGGGGCGTTCGGTGGGCGGCGTGCTCACGGCGGATCCTCTCGGGTTCGTCGGTGTGGCGTCGGCGTTGCGGTTCGGTGCGGGTGCGGGTCAGTCCTGGGCTTCGATGGTGGGGACGAGCTCGGCCGCGAGGGTCTCGAACTCGTCGGGGCTCGCCGTGCCGAGCAGGACGAACGTCGTGCCGCCCGCCTCGGTCGTGAGCCCGTATCGGGCGTTGCCGACGTCGTCGGCGGAGTCGCGGTTGTCGTACACGGTCCACTCCACGCCGTCGATGGTGGTGGTGCCGGTGGCGAGCGTGCGGGCGAGGAGCCCGGCGACCCACGTGGGGTTGGCGTCGAAACCCTGGTACATGCCCACGTACTCGTCGCCGGGTGTGAGGTAACCCGCGTACCAGGCGGTGACCTCGTCGACGTCGGAGCGTCGCAGCTCGGCCGCGTTGGCCCGCCACCCCTCGGGGAGCTCGGGCACCGCGAGCGGATCGTCGCTCGCCGCCTGCGCCTGCGCCGCCACGGCGGCCACGTCGATGTCGCGTTCGAGCGGGGTGTCGCTGCGCGGCACGAGCAGCACGATGACGAGCACCACGAGCAGGCTCGCGCCGAGCGCGAGCACGAGGTTCCTGACGGTCTGCCGCTGGCGGTGCTTGCGCGAGTTCTCGGCCTGGCGGGCCGCGGTCTCTTCGGGGGTCTCTGGTCGGCCGAGCTCGGCGACGACGCGGGGGCTGCGTGCGGCCATCAGCGCTCGCCGGCGTCGTCGGATGCCGCGGGCCGGATCGCTCCCGCTCGCGCCGCGTCGAGGCGCGCCTTCGCCCCGATGAGCCACTCCTCGCAGCGGGCGGCCAGCGCCTCGCCGCGCTCCCACAGCGCGAGCGACTGCTCGAGGGTCGCGGAGCCCTGCTCGAGCTCGGCGACGACCCGCACGAGCTCGTCGCGTGCCTGCTCGTAGGTGAGCTCGGCGACATCCGTGGAGGGGGGCATGGCCTCCATTCTATTCGGCGCCGCCGACCGCCTCGTCGTCGGCCGGCCGGCCCGTGGACACGGCGCCGAGCCGCCCCTCGGCGAGCGTGATGCGCAGCCGGGTGCCCTCGGGTGCCTGGTCGGGACGGGTGAGCACGCCGTCGTGGTCGCGCTGCACGATGGCGTACCCGCGGTCGAGCGTCGCCTGCGGCGACAGCGCCCGGAGGTGGCCCCGGAGCTCGCCGACGCGGGCCGTCTGCCGTTCGATGCACCGCTCCATGAGCTCGGTGCCGCGGGCGACCCACCGGGTGAGGTCCTCGGCACGGCGGTCGATGATCCAGCCGGGGTCGGCGAGCGCCGGCCGAGCGCGAAGGTGCCCGATGCGGTCGATCTCGCGCGTGAGCATCGCGGCGAGGCGCATGCCCAGGCGCGCTCGCGCCTGCTCGACGCGGGTGAGCTCCTCGGCGACGTCGGGCACGACGCGCTTCGCGGCGTCCGTCGGCGTCGAGGCACGCAGGTCGGCGACCTCGTCGAGGAGCGGCCGGTCGGCCTCATGGCCGATCGCGGAGACGATGGGGGTGGATGCCGCAGCCGCCGCCCGTACGACGCGCTCGTCGCTGAACCCCAGCAGGTTCTGGAAGTCGCCGCCGCCCCTGGCGATGATGATGACCTCGACCTCGGGGTCGGCGTCGAGCCGCCGGATCGCCGAGACGACCTCGACGGCGGTGCGGTCGCCCTGCACGGCGGCGTACGCCATGCGGAACTCGACGCTCGGCCAGCGCAGGCGCGCGTTGCGCAGCACGTCCTGCTCCGCGTCGCTGTCGCGCCCGGTGACGAGCCCGATGACGCCCGGGAGGAACGGCAGCCGCTTCTTGCGGGCGACGTCGAAGAGGCCCTCGGCGGCGAGCTGCGCGCGCAGCCGTTCGAGCCGCTCGAGCAGGTCGCCGAGCCCGACGTGCCGGAGGTCGTACACCTGCATGGAGAGCGAGCCGCCCTTGACCCACCAGTTCGGCTTCACCAGCGCGACGACGTGGTCGCCCTGCTTGAACTGCTCCGACAGGCGTGCCCGCACCGACGACCACATCGTGATCGAGATCGTGGCGTCGGCCTCGAGGTCCTTCAGCTTGCCGTAGACGTTGCCGCCCGAGACCCCCCACTGGGTGAGCTCGCCCTCGACCCACACCGTGCCGAGGCGGTCGAGGTACTCCTTGAGCTTGCCCGAGAGGAGCGCGACCGGCCACGGCGCCTCACGTGTCGCCGGGGCATCCGCCATCGAGTCGGTTCCCTTCGTCGCACGTGGCCGCTCAGGCCGTCTGTTCAGTATCGCCGCATAGGATGGACACCGTGACGAGTACGACGGATGCCCCGCGGATCGGCCTCGGCATGCCCAGGGTGCCTGGCGTGCGCGGCCGGCTCAAGGATATCCCCGTCCCCGGACACAAGCGCGTGCTGCTGGCCGCGCCCCGCGGCTACTGCGCGGGTGTCGACCGTGCTGTCATCGCCGTCGAGAAGGCGCTCGAGCACTACGGCGCACCCGTGTACGTGCGCAAGCAGATCGTGCACAACATCCACGTCGTCACCCAGCTCGAGCAGCAGGGCGCGATCTTCGTCGACGAGGTCGACGAGGTGCCCGAGGGCGCCCACATCGTCTTCAGTGCCCACGGCGTGTCGCCGGCCGTCGTGAACGCCGCCGCCGACCGCGGCCTGCACGCGATCGACGCGACGTGCCCGCTCGTCACCAAGGTGCACCGCGAGGCCGTGCGCTTCGCCCGCGACGACTACGAGATCCTGCTCATCGGTCACGAAGGGCACGAGGAGGTCGAGGGCACGGCCGGCGAGGCTCCCGACCACGTGACGCTCGTGAACAGCCCCGACGATGTCGAGAACATCGAGGTGCGCGACCCCGAGAAGGTCGTCTGGCTCTCGCAGACCACGCTCTCGGTCGACGAGACCATGGAAACCGTGCGGCGACTGCGTGAGAAGTTCCCGAAGCTCGCCGACCCGCCGAGCGACGACATCTGCTACGCCACCCAGAACCGCCAGGTCGCGATCAAGAAGGTCGCGCAGGAGGCCGACCTCGTGATCGTCGTCGGCTCCGCCAACAGCTCCAACAGCGTGCGCCTCGTCGAGGTCGCGCTCGAGTACGGCGCGAAGGCCGCCTACCGCGTCGACTACGCGAGCGAGGTGCAGCAGGAGTGGCTCGACGGCGTCGAGACCGTCGGCGTGACGAGCGGGGCATCCGTTCCCGAGGAGCTCGTGCGCGAGGTGCTCGACGCGCTCGCCGATGCCGGCTACGGCGATGTCGCCGAGGTGAAGACGGCCGAGGAGGACCTCATGTTCTCGCTGCCGAAGGAGCTCCGCAAGGACCTGCAGGGCAACCGCGACGAGCGGGCGCTCGGCGGGCGTGCGCGCACGCCGCAGGGCTGAGCCGCTGCGGGCGTCAGCCCGCCGACCCCACCGCTGCGGGCGTCAGCCCGCCGACCCCACCGCTGCCGGCGTCAGCCCGCCGACCCCATCAGGACCCGCGCGTACTCCGGGTCCGACAGCAGGATCTGCGTCATGAGCACGTAGAACACCACGAACGCGACGGCCCCGGCGACGAGCGGCACCCAGAACGCGAGGCGCCGCGCCCGGAGGCGACGCACCGACCAGACCAGGGCGATCAGCCACAGCGCGAGCTGCACGATCGACCCGACGAGGATCAGGGTCGGCACCTGGGGGCCGGGGGCGAAGTCGCGGGCCGGGAGCTCGGTGCCGAGTATCTCGGCTGTCTGGCGGAACGTGTCGGTGGCCACGGATGGCAGCATGTTCAGCAGCAGCGTGTTGTAGAGCGCGCCGAAGAGTCCGAGCACGAGCAATGCGACGGTCGCGATGCGGTCGCCCCGGCGCTCCGGCCGGCCCCCGTGAGCGGATGCCGCGGCAGCACCCCCGGCCACCGGACCGACCGGGGGCGCCGGGATCTGCGGCGCGGGGGCGGACGTGCGCTCATCGGTCGGCGGCTGCCACGTCCATCCCTCAGGCGCGTACTCCCCGTACTGCGGGCGCGGGCGCTCGTCGCGCCCGGCGCGGTCGTCGGGTGTTCCGGCGGGGTGCTGCTGCGACATCCGGAACCTAGGCGCTGATGGAGTTGCCGACGGACCCGAGCTGGCGGGTCGACTCGGCCACGCGCACGGCCATGGCCGACTCGGCGACCTTGCCCCAGGCGCGAGGGTCGTACTGCTTCTTGTTGCCGACCGAGCCGTCGACCTTCAGCACGCCGTCGTAGTTCTGGAACATGTAGCCGGCGATCGAGCGCGTGAACGCGTACTGCGTGTCGGTGTCGATGTTCATCTTCACGACGCCGTTGCGCACCGCCTCGGCGATCTCGTCGTCGCTCGAGCCCGACCCGCCGTGGAAGACGAGGTCGAGGGGCTTCTCGCCCGTGCCGTACTTCTCGGCCAGCCCGTCCTGGATCTCCTTGAGCAGCCCGGGGCGCAGCTTCACGTTGCCGGGTGCGTACACGCCGTGCACGTTGCCGAAGGTGAGGGCGGCCATGTACCGGCCCTGCTCGCCGAGTCCGAGCGCATCGACCGCCGCGACCGCGTCGGCGAGCGTCGTGTAGAGGGCCTCGTTGGAGCCCTCGTGCTTGACGCCGTCCTCCTCGCCGCCGACGACGCCGATCTCGACCTCGAGGATCGCGTTGATCGCCTTCATGCGGGGCAGGATCTCCTTGGCGATCTCGAGGTTCTCGGCGAGCGGCACGGCCGAGCCGTCCCACATGTGCGACTGGAAGATCGGGTTGCGGCCCGCCTTGACCTCCTCCTCGGAGGCGGCGATGAGCGGGTACACGAAGCCGTCGAGTGCGTCCTTGGGGCAGTGGTCGGTGTGCAGCGCGACCGTGATCGGGTACGCCTTCGCCACCTCGTGCGCGAACTTCGCGAACGCGAGCGCACCGGCGGCGCGTGCCTTCACGGTGTGCCCGGCGAAGTAGTCTGCCCCGCCCGTGGTGACCTGGATGATGCCGTCGGAGCCCGCCTCGGTGAGGCCCTGCAGCACCGCGTTCAGCGTCTGCGAGGACGACACGTTGATCGCCGGGAAGGCGAAGCCCTTCGCCTTGGCGGTGTCGAGCATCTGTGCGTACTGCTCGGGCGTTGCGATGGGCATACCTGCTCCTTCGGAAGTGGGTCGAGTCGTTCACGAGTCTATCCAGTTGCCGAGCACTGCTCAGGTGCCGACGGATGCCCCGAGCCGCCGCCGCGCGTGCCGTGATCGTAAAGAACGCACGATCTTTCACGCCGATTCGTCCCGAACTCGACCGCCCGCCAAGGGCCCGTCGGTAGGCTCGAATCGACGCCCCCGCACCACTCGACGCGGGATCGGACGTCGACACCTGACCACGTTCCAGGAGGACCCCTCGATGGTGAGCACCGATACCGAAAGCCTCTACCTGCACCCCGACCGCAACATCGCGCTCGAGCTCGTGCGGGCCACGGAGGCGGCCGCGATCCGTTCCTATCCCTGGATCGGCCGCGGTGACAAGCTCGGCGCCGACGGGGCGGCGGTCGACGCCATGCGGGCGTTCCTCGGCACGGTCAACTTCGACGGCGTCGTCGTCATCGGCGAGGGCGAGAAGGACGAGGCGCCGATGCTCTTCAACGGCGAGCGGGTCGGCAACGGCCGCGGACCCGCCTGCGACATCGCCGTCGACCCGATCGACGGCACCTCGCTCACGGCCGCCGGTCGCCAGAACGCGCTGTCGGTCATCGCGGTGGCCGACCGCGGCACGATGCTCGACGCGTCATCCGTCTTCTACATGGACAAGATCGTGACGGATGCCGCGGGCAGAGGCGTCGTCGACATCCGCAAGCCCATCGGCGAGAACCTGCGCGCGCTCGCCGCCGCCAAGGGCAAGGACGTCGGCGAGATGCGCGTGGCGGTGCTCAACCGCGAGCGTCACGAGCAGCTCATCGCCGACATCCGCGCGGCCGGGGCCGGCACGCGCCTCATCAGCGACGGCGACGTCGCCGGCGGCATCAACGCCGCGCGCTACGAATCCCGCATCGACATGTGCGTCGGCATCGGCGGCAGCCCCGAGGGCATCACGACGGCGTGCGCCATCAAGGCGCTCGGCGGGTTCATGCAGGGCCGGCTCGCGCCGCTCGACGACGCCGAGCGGGAGCGCGGTGAGGCCGCCGGGCTCCTGTTCGACCACGTCTACGAGCTCGACGACCTGGTGCGCAGCGACAACACCTTCTTCGTCGCGACGGGTGTGACCGACGGCGAGCTCGTCGACGGCGTGCGCAAGAAGGGCCCGATCATCCGTACCGAGAGCGTCATCCTTCGCGGGAAATCGGGCACGATCCGCCGCGTGATCGCCGACCACCTCGTCGAGAAGTGGCTGGACAAGACCGACATCTGACCGGATCCCGTGGGGGCATCTGCGCGCGCGGGCGTCAGAATGAGCGGATGACCTCCGACGCCTCACGCCTTCCGCGTGCCCTGCGGCCGTTCGGATCGGGCCAGTACCGACTGCTCACCGTCGCGCTCGCGGCGTCATTGCTGAGCGCCGGTGCCTGGATCATCGCCGCCGCGTGGCAGGTCATCGAACTCGGCGGCTCCCCGATCGATCTGTCGATCGTCGCCGTCGGGGCGAGCCTCGGTCTCGTCGCCTCGGTGCTCGTGGGCGGCGTCGTCGCCGACCGCGTGCCGCAGCGACGGATCCTCGTCGTCGTCGAGGTCGTGCGGGCCGCCGTGTTCGTCGTCGCCGGGTTGCTGGCCGTCGGCGGTGCGATCCAGGTGTGGCACCTCGCGGTGCTCTCGTGCGTGCTGGGCATCGCCGACGGCTTCTTCTATCCGGCTTACTCCGCCTGGTTGCCGACCCTCCTGCCCGCTGAGCAGCTGCTCGCGGCGAACGGCATCGAGGGCGTGTTCCGGCCGGTGGCGCAGCAGGCGGCCGGGCCCGCCCTCGCAAGCGTGCTCATCGCCGTGCAGGGTCCATGGCTCGCCTTCCTGGTGGTCGCGGGGCTCCAGGCCGTGGCAGTCGGCGGCCTCGCCATCATGCGCACCACGGCGCTGCGTCGCGATCTCGCCGAGACGGATGCCCACCCGGTCCGCCAGATGGCGACCGACCTGCGGGACGGTTTCAGCTACCTGCTGCGCACCAGGTGGCTCTTCGCGACGCTCGCGTTCTCGATCGTGCTCGTGCTCGTCGTGATCGGACCGATCGAGGTGCTGATCCCGTTCGCCGTCCGCGACCAAGCGGGCGGCGGCGCGGGCGAGTTCGCCCTCGTGCTCGCGGCGTTCGGCATCGGCGGCGCGCTCGGGTCGCTGCTCGTGGCGTCGTTCCCGCTCCCTCGTCGGTACCTCACCATCATGATCCTCGTGTGGGGGTTCGGCTGCATTCCGCTCGCGGTGATCGGCGTGACCTCGTGGCTGTGGGTCATGGTCGGCGCCACCTTCATCGTGGGGTTCCTGTTCGACGCCGGCCAGGTGGTGTGGGGCACCCTGCTGCAGCGTCGCGTGCCGCCCGCGATGCTGGGTCGCGTGTCGAGCCTCGACTTCTTCGTGTCCCTCGCCCTCATGCCGCTCTCGATGGCGGTCGCCGGGCCGATCGGCGAGCTGCTCGGCCTGGCGCCGGCCTTCCTCATCGCCGGTCTCGTGCCGCCGGTGCTTGCGGTCATCACGCTCGCGGCGGCACGGCTCGGGGAGGACGAGCTCGCGCACCCGCTCGACGACGGGCCGATGGATGCCACGGTGGTCACGGGTGCCGAGGCCGCCGCCGGATTCGCGGCGCCGGTCGACGAGCCGCACCCGCGCGCCTGATCGCCCGCCCGGCCGCCGGCGCCCGGCCCGGCCGAGCGAGTCGCAGGAGACGTATGCAGAATTCAGGACGACTCGAGGCGAGGTGGTCAGAATTCAGGAACGAGCTGTTCCGGGGTGCTTCAGAATTCAGGAGCGGGGAGGGCTCTGACGTTCAGAATTCAGGACTCGACATCGTCCTCGTCCTGTTCAGCCCGCGATTTCCTGCCCGACCGCGGAAGTGCGCGTGCGTTTCCTGAGGACGGAGGATGGCGGTTCAGGCCCTTCCAGAATTGTGGAGGGTGCTGGTCGGCGCGCTTCCTGAATTGTGCGCGGTGGTGGGGTCGGCGGCGCGATGGTCGGATGCGCCGGGGTCGACGCCGGTCGACGGGCGTGCGAGTCTTGGCGGCATCCATTGAAGGAGGAACCGATCGTCACCATCCGAGACGCGTTTCCGGGGTACAGCGTCGACGACCTCGCCGCTGCGCGGGAGTTCTACGGTTCGAAGCTCGGGCTGCCGGTCGCCGACGACTCCATGGGAGCGTTGCAGCTCACCCTGCCGTCGGGGCAGTCGGTCTACGTGTACGCGAAGCCGGATCACGTGCCCGCCGAGTACACGATGCTGAACCTCATCGTCGACGACGTCGGCACGGCGGTCGACGAGCTCAACACCGCCGGGATCGTGACGAAGATCTACAGCGGGGAGCACGACTTCGGCACCGACGAACGCGGCATCGCGTGGGGGAGCCGCACCGGGCAGGGCCCGGATATCGCGTGGTTCCGCGACCCGGCCGGCAACGTGCTCAGCGTGCTCGCGACCTGACCTGCGACCTCGCGACCTGATGAGATCTGAAGCCCGCTGGCGACCCGGGTGGCCGCCGCCGGCGCGTCAGTCGCGTTTCGCGGGGTCGGTCGTCTCGAGCTGGAGCCGCAGCTCGGGGTCGAGGTCGGCGCCCGCCCCGGCGACGAGTTCGTAGGCCGTGAGCTCGCGCGGCGCCTCCTCGATGCCCTGCAGGGGCGCCAGCACCTTCGACTCGTCGAGGGCACCGAGCTTGCGGGCGGTGGGCAGCACCTGGCGCTCGAGCGAGCCCACGAACGCGTTGTAGTCCTTCACGCTGCGCTCGATGGTGCGGCCGAGCTTCTCGATGTGGCTTGCCGTCGTGGCGAGGCGCGAGTACAGCTCACGGCTGAGGTCGAACAGCGTCTTCGCCTCGTTGGTCAGCACGTCCTGCTGCCACGAGAACGCGACGGTCTTCAGCACCGACCACAGCGTGACGGGGGATGCGAGGGCCACGCGCTTCGCGAACGCGAACTCCATGATGCTGGGGTCGGCCTCGAGGGCGGCGGAGACGAGCGACTCGCTCGGGATGAACGCGATGACGAGTTCGGGGGAGGCGTCGAGGCCGTTCCAGTAGCCCTTCGAGCCGAGTGCCGTGATGTGGGCGCGCACCGCCTGCACGTGCTGCTTCATGAACTCGGCCCGGCGGGCGGCATCGGCGCCGGCGGCGGTCGCAGGGATCTGGCTCGCCTCGAGGTAGGCGTTGAACGGCACCTTCGCGTCGACCGCGATCGACTTGCCGCCGGGCAGGCGCACGACCATGTCGGGCCGGCCCGAGCCGGAGTCGCTCGAGATGCTCGACTGCACGTCGAAGTCGACGCGCTCGATGAGGCCGGCGGCCTCGACGACGCTGCGCAGCTGTGTCTCGCCCCAGACGCCGCGCGTGCTGTTGGAGCGGAGCGCCGACGCGAGCGCCTCGGCCGTGGAGCGCAGTCGCTCCTCGGACTCGGCGGCTGACTTCAGCTGCTGGGCGAGCTCGCCGTGCTGCAGGTTGCGCTGCGACTCGAGGTCGCTGACCTTCGACTGCATCTCGGAGAGCGTCTGCTTCACGGGCGCGAGCGCCTGCAGCACCCGGCTCTCGGCCTGCTCGCGGGCCTCGCGCGCCTGCTGCTCGGCGCGGTGCTGCTCGACGAGATCGCGGTGCTGCTGCTGGGCGGCGACGATCTGCTCGCGCAGCAGTTCGGCGGTCGCCTGCACCGCGGCGAGCTCCTCGCGGAGCACCGACTTCGCCGCCTCCTCGGCGGCTCGCACCTCGGCGAGCTGGGCCTGGTGCAGGGCCTCGACGAGCGCCGGGTCTTCGGCCGCGGGCGCGTTCGCGGCGCGCCGCGACGACACCACGGCGACGCCGAGGCCGCCGAGGATCGCGCCGACGAGAAGCCCGATGAGGAGTGCGAGGAGGTCCATGCCGCCAGTGTCGCAGCGGCCCCCGACATCCTCGCGTCAGCCGCGCCGCCAGTCGTCGTTCACGACGGCCGCTCGCCTGCGCCACGTCGGTGCCCCGTGCGCCACCGCAACTGGCGCGGCGGGCGCACAACTGGCGCAGCGGAGCGGGGCGCTGCTACTGCAGCGCCATGGGGCCGTGCGCGGCGCGCTGCTCGCCGGTCGCGACCCGGCCGATGGCGCCGAGCTGCACGCGGGTGACGTGCGCGAGACGCTCCACGTCGTCGACCTCGTGCCGCTTCGCGGCGTGCACGACGATCGCAGCGCACGCCTCGGCGTCGGCGAGCGCGTCGTGGTGCGAGAAGCCCTCGAACCCCGCGGCCATGGCGGCGACCGGTAGGCGGTACGACTCGAGGTGGTACGTGCGACGGGCCACCTGCAGGCTGCACAACGAGCGGAAGTCGGGCACGTCGAGCCCGAACGCGGCGCTCGTCTTCGCGATGACGCCCATGTCGAAGCCGGCGTTGTGGGCCACGAGCACGTCGGCCCCGGCGAACTCCCGCAGGGCCGGCAGGTGCACGTCCCACCCGGGGGCGTCCGCCACCATCTCGGGCGTGATGCCGTGGATGCGGATGTTCCACTCCGAGAATTCGTTGTGCGGGAACGGCGGACGGATGTACCAGTGCACCCGATCGACGACGCGGCCGTCGCGCACCTTCACGAGGCCGACGGAGCAGGCCGACGCCCCCGACGAGTTGGCTGTTTCGAAGTCGATCGCGGTGAAGTCCACTGGCACGTCTGCATCGTCGCACGCAGGGCGGACAGTTGACGGATGCCCCGCCGCGGGCGTGGAATGGGCGGCGTGGATGCCGAGCCCGTGAACCGTGGTCCCGACGGCGTGGTCGTCGACTCGAGCGACCCCGCGACCGTCGAGGTCGCGCGATCGTTCGGCGCCGCGGCATCCGTCTACCACCAGTCGCGGCCCGGCTACCCGGTCGAGGCCATCGAGTGGCTCATCGGCGATGCGAAGCGCGTGCTCGACCTCGGCGCGGGCACCGGCAAGCTCACCGAGGCGCTCGTCGCCCTCGACCGCGACGTGATCGCCGTCGACCCCGTGGAGGAGATGCTCGAGGAGCTCGAGGTCGCCGTGCCGGGCGTGCCACGCATCCTCGGCACCGCGGAGGACATCCCCGTGGAGGACGCCTGGGTCGACGCGGTGGTCGCCGGCCAGGCGTGGCACTGGTTCGTGCCCGAGCGGGCGGTGCCCGAGATCGCGCGGGTGCTGCGTCCGGGCGGCGTGCTCGGCCTCGTCTGGAACAGCCGCGACATCCGGTCGGACTGGCTCAAGGAGGCCGGCGCGATCATGCACGAGGGTCACGACGCGAGCACGACGTTCGAGGGGTACGTGAAGATCGGCCCGCCGTTCGGTCCCATCGAGGAGCACACCGTCGAGTGGGTCGAGCGGATGTCGCGGACCCGGTTCCTCGACCTCGTGCGATCCCGGAGCTACTACATCACCGCGCGCGCGCGCGAGCAGGCCGCGACGATCGCCGCGCTCGAGACCCTGCTCGACACGCATCCCGACGTGGCGGGGGCGGCGGAGCTCGCGGTGCCGTACGTCACGCACTGCTTCCGCTCACGGCTGCGGGGCTGAGCGACCCAGACCCCGCGCCGCACGGGCGGCTGCGGCATCCGTGCACCGAGGCCCCGGCCGCGACGACGTAGGCTTGTTCGGTGAAACGCGGCCGGGTGTACCTCTTCCTGGCGCTCGCCAACCTGTTCTGGGCGGGCAACTACGTGTTCGGCGAGATGGTGACGCGGGAGATCTCGCCCATCTCGCTGACGTTCTTCCGGTGGGTCTTCGCGTTCCTGCCACTGATCGCGCTCGCCTGGACCATCGAGCGCCCGAACTGGCGCGCGGCGCTGCGCGAGTGGAAGCTGCACCTGCTGCAGTCGGTGCTCGGCCTCACCGGGTACACGCTGTTCCTGTACGCCGCGCTCGGATTCACCGGCGCCGTGAACGCGGCCGTCATCAGCGCCATCAACCCGGCGGTCATCGCGCTCGGCGCGGCGGTCTTCCTGCGCGAGCGCCTGAATCGCGTCCAGGTGACCGGCCTCATCGTGGCGTTCGTCGGCGTCACGGTGGTGCTCACGGGCGGGGACCTCGGCCAGCTCGTCGAGCAGGGCTTCGGCGTCGGCGACCTGCTCGTCATCGCCTCGGTGCTCGCGTGGACGATCTACTCGCTCATCTCGCGGCGCCTCGTGACTCCGCCCATCACGGCGACGGCCGTGCAGAGCGTGTTCGCGGTCGTGACGATGCTGCCCGTCATCGTGTTCACCGGCGTCTCACTGCCGTCGAGCGCCGCCGGCACGCTCGGTCTCGCGTACATCGTGATCTTCCCGTCGATGGCGGGCTACGCGCTGTGGAACATCGGTGCGTCGAAGGTCGGTCCGTCGCGCGCCGGCATCTTCCTCAACCTGCTGCCCGTGTTCACGGTCGTGATCGCACTCGCGCTCGGTGCCGCGCTCGAGCTGCCGGTGCTCATCGGCGGCGCGGTGGTCATCGCGGGCGTGTATCTCACGCTGCACCAGCGCCGCGACCGGCGGGCCGGCGACACCAAATCGTCATCAGGCGAGCGGCTCGTCGGCGACCCGGTCGAGCCAGTCCCGAACGAGCGCACCGAATAGCTCCGACCGCTCGAACTGCAGGTTGTGGCCGGCGACGTCGAGCACGGCGAACGTCGCCGCCGGGTAGTGCTCGAGAATGCTCCACTGGTCGAGGTAGCCGACGATCCAGTCCTGACGGCCGGCGACGATGAGCGTCGGCGCCGTGATGGGATCGCCCCGCTCGACGGGCTCGTCACCGGGAAGCCGTGCAGGGCGAGGAGCGGGAGGCCGGAGCCGTGTTCGATCACGTTGAGGGTGGGGGTGGTCACGCGATCGACCGTAGGGGGTGGTGCCGACATCGCCCCAAGCCGGTCGGGGCGGCCACCGGTCGGGCGGTACGATAGACCCCCGTGGCTCTCACCATCGGAATCGTCGGTCTCCCGAACGTCGGCAAGTCGACCCTCTTCAATGCCCTGACCAAGAACCAGGTGCTCGCGGCGAACTACCCGTTCGCGACGATCGAACCGAACATCGGCGTGGTGAACCTGCCCGACCCGCGCCTGAAGACGCTCGCCGAGATCTTCGGCTCCGAGCGCATCCTGCCGGCGGCCGTGTCGTTCGTCGACATCGCCGGCATCGTGAAGGGCGCGTCGGAGGGCGAAGGGCTCGGCAACAAGTTCCTCGCGAACATCCGCGAGGCCGACGCCATCGCGCAGGTCGTGCGCGGCTTCGAGGACTCCGACGTCGTGCACGTCGAGGGCACGGTCGACCCGAAGGCCGACATGGAGACCATCAACACCGAGCTGATCCTCGCAGACCTCGAGACGCTCGAGCGCGCCATCCCGCGCTTCGAGAAGGAGGTCAAGGGCAAGAAGACCGACCCGTCGGTGCTGGCCGCGGCGGTCGAGGCGCAGGAGGTGTTGCAGAAGGGCACGCCGCTGTCGGCGGCATCCGTCGACCTGTCACCCATTCGCGAGCTCGGCCTGCTGACGGCGAAGCCGTTCATCTACGTCTTCAACGTCGACGAGGCGGTGCTGACGGATGCCGCGCGCAAGGCCGAACTCGCGGCGCTGGTCGCGCCAGCCGAGGCGGTCTTCCTCGACGCGAAGATCGAGTCCGAGCTCATCGACCTCGACCCCGAGGATGCCGCGGAGCTGCTCGCGTCGACCGGGCAGGACGAGTCGGGTCTCGACCAGCTCGCCCGCATCGGCTTCAAGACCCTCGGGCTGCAGACGTACCTCACCGCGGGTCCCAAGGAGTCGCGAGCGTGGACGATCCCGGTCGGGGCGAAGGCCCCGCAGGCCGCCGGCGTGATCCACACCGACTTCGAGCGCGGCTTCATCAAGGCCGAGGTCATCTCGTTCGAGGACCTCGTCGCCACCGGCTCGGTCGCCGAGGCCCGGGCGAAGGGCAAGGCCCGCATGGAGGGCAAGGACTACGTCATGCACGACGGCGACGTGGTGGAGTTCCGCTTCAATGTCTGACGCGTTGCCCGCCTGCCCGCAGTGCCACGAGTCGTACACCTACGAGCAGGGCGCACTGCTGGTGTGCCCGATGTGCGGCCATGAATGGTCCTCGGCCTCGGCCGCGGAGGGGATCGGAACGGATGCCGCGGCCTCGATCAGGGATGCCGTCGGCAACGTGCTCGCCGACGGTGACACCGTGACGGTCGTCAAGGATCTCAAGGTCAAGGGTGCCGGCGGTGGTGTCGTGAAGGTCGGCACGAAGGTCCGCGGGATCCGGCTCATCGCCGACGGCGTGGGCGATCACGACATCGACGCGAACGTTCCCGGATTCGGGCGGATGCAGCTGAAGTCCAGCGTGGTCAAGAAGTCGGTCTGATCGCCGACCTCGAGCGCGTCGAACGCCCTTCGTCCAAGGACCTCGTCGCGACGGGCTCGGTCGCCGAGGTGCGCGCGAAGGGCAACGCCCGCATGGAGGGCAAGGACTACGTCTTGCAGGACGGCGACGTGGCGACGTGTCGATTCGGCATGTCGAGGCTCGGCAGGCGCGCCGCCCCGTGCACGAGCAATCGCAACGAATCGGGGCGGCACGTGCAAGACTCGGCGCAGTCGCGACACAAGCAGGACGTGAGGACCGCCGACACCGACGCCGCAGACGCCGATTCGACCCAGGAGGTGCCGATGCCCGAGCGCGCCGAGCCGCGCAGCGCCGACGGCGGCACCGAAGCGAAGACCGACGGCGGCGGCGCCGATCTCGCGTGGTTCACCGCCGTCGTGCGCGAGCACTCGACCGCGCTCGTGCGCTACTTCGCCCGCCGTGGCCCCCGGCAGGACGCCGAGGACCTCGCCGCCGACGTGTTCGCGACGGCGTGGCGTCGACGCGTCGACGTGCCGCGCGAGGCCGTGCTCCCGTGGCTGTATCGCACCGCCGGCTTCACGCTCGCCAACCACCGGCGGAAGCTCGTCGACCTCCCCGTCGACGAGGTGCCCGAGCACGGCGACCGGCGCGTGGCCGAAGACCCCGAACTCAGCGCGCTGTTCGACGACGAACTGCGCGGCGCGCTCATGAGCGTCGGCGAGCGCGACCGGCGCATCCTGCTCCTGCATGCGTGGGAGGGCCTCGACGGCGAGGCGCTCGCCCAGGTGCTCGGCATCTCGCGATCAGGGGCGGATGCCGCGCTCTCGCGCGCCCGCTCGCGCCTGCGTGAGGCGTGGGGCGAGCGGATGACGTTCTGATCGGGTCATCCGTGCAAGGTCCGGCGCTGCCGGCACATATCCCCAGTGAGACCGGATGCCACGGAGGATCACGATGAACGACGAGCAGCACGACCCGATCGAGCGCCTGCGGGCGGCGGACCCCGCCGGCGGACTCGAGCCGCGAGAGGGATTCGCCGACGAGGTCGTCGCGCAGGCGACGGCGGACACGGGCGGCCTCGGGGTCGGAGCAGCCGTGAGCG
This sequence comes from Agromyces sp. NSFZ, assembly GCF_056156205.1. Lineage (NCBI taxonomy): Bacteria > Bacillati > Actinomycetota > Actinomycetes > Micrococcales > Microbacteriaceae > Agromyces > Agromyces sp. NSFZ. The sequence goes on along the minus strand of NZ_CM149585.1, from coordinate 2,928,222 downwards.
ACCTCGGCGCGGAGCGCGCCCGCCGGCGCCGCGGATGGCTGCAGGTCGCGGCGGTCGCCGCCTCGCTCGTCGTGGTCGGCGCGGCCGGCGGTGCAGCCGGATACGGCATCGGCGCGTCGACCGGCGGAAGCGCGAATCTCGCCGATGGTGCGGCGCCGCCCATCTCGCTGCCGAGCGGTGCTGACGCCGGAGCGGGGGAGCAGGGCGCGATGCCCGAGCCGGCGACCGGCGACGCGAAGATGTCCGCACCCGGCGCGGGCGGCATGTTCGCTCCCTACGGAGGCGGTCGCAACCACTTCACCTCCTCGGGACTGTCGACATCGGACGGCATGGCCGCGGCCTACGGGTTCGATCCGCGCGCGGCATCCGGTTCCGAGGCCGTTGCCGCGCTCGGGGCAGCGCTCGGCGTCGAGGGGACGCCGCAGCTGGCGTACGGGTCCTGGACGGTCGGACCGCAGGACGGCTCGGGCCCGTCGCTGAGTGTGTCACTCGACGGCGCGTCGAGCTTCTGGTACTCCGACCCGCGCATCAACCCGTGGCAGTGCCCCGACGGTGCGGTCACCTGTGAGCCGACGGGCGAGCCGCCGAGCGAGGAGGTCGCGATCGACGCCCTGCGGTCGCTCGTCACGTCGATCGGCCGCGACCCCGGGGCGTTCGAGTTCACCTCCGAGACGTGGGAGGGTTCGCCGACGCGCATGGCGCAGGCCTGGCTGGTGGTCGACGGTCAGCGCCTCGACCAGGTGCTGAGCGCCGAGCTGTCGGAGGAGGGCATGATCAGCGCCTCGGGTCCGCTCGCCGAACTCGTCCCGCTGGGCGATTACCCGGTCGTGAGCGAGCAGGAGGCGTTCGAGCGGCTCTCGGACCCGCGCTTCGGCGCCCAGATGACTGCGCTTCCCATCGCGCTGCGAGAGGCGCCGACCCCGGCCGAGCAGTGGGTGCCGCCCACGGAGCCGCCTGCGACGCCGAAGTCGGGCGCAGCGGTGGCGTGGCCCGTGAACGACGTCGAGATCGTCGAGGCGCGGCTCGGGCTCGCGAGCCAGTGGCAGCCCGACGGGAGCGTGATCGTCGTGCCGGCCTACGAGTTCACCGACACCGATGGCGGCACCTGGTCGATCATCGCCGTCGCCGAGTCGAAGCTCGATTTCGCGGCCGAGTAGCCAGGAGGCCCGTCAGTCGGTGGGGGTCCCTCCGTGCTCGTCGCGCAGGCGCGGCTCCACGCGCCGGTCGGGACGGAACCCTGCCTTGTCGGCGTAGAACGCGCGGATCCGGTCCATGTCGCCGGCCACATCGCCCGTGAGCTCCATGGTCGGACCGAGGCCCGTGGTCATCGTCGTGCGGTCGACGAACCCGAGGGTCACGGGCATGCCGGTCTCGCGGGCGATGCGGTAGAAGCCCGACTTCCAGTACTCGTGCGCGCCTCTCGTGCCGTCAGGAGTCACCACGAGGCCGAACACCCTGCCAGCCCGCACCTGCGCGACGACCTCCGACACGACGCGTCCGGGATTCGCCCGGTCGACCGGGATGCCGCCGATCCGCCGCATGACGGGCCCGCGCCAACCGGTGAACAGGCTGTTCTTACCGAGCCAGCGGACGTCGATGCCGAGCCGCCACGCGATGGCGAGCATAAGCACGAAGTCCCAGTTGGAGGTGTGCGGCGCACCGATGAGCACGGTCGGCCGCGTAGGCGCCGGCTCGCTGATGAGCCGCCACCGGCTGCACGCCCAGAAGACGCGTGCGACGAGTCGTCGGAGCATGTCGCAACCGTACGTCACGGCGTATGTCCCGCAAGGCATCCGCGTCCGCCCGTCCGCCCTGTGGGTGGTCTGTGCCAAGCTGGCGTCATGCCGGAATCGCCTGAGGTGCAGGCGCTCGCCGACGAGATCGGCGAGCGGCTGCGTGGTCGTGCCATCACTGCGGTCGATGTCGTCGAGTTCCGCACCACGAAGACCCGAACCCGACCGCCGGACGGGCTCGTGGGCGAGCAGGTCACGGGCTCGGTGCGGCACGGCAAGCTCCTCGACCTGGCGGTCGGCGCATCCCAGCACCTCGTCGTGTCCTTCGGTCGGCACGGCTGGGCGCGATGGCACGACGAGACGGCCGGCGAAGCAACCGCCGGCGCCGCGGCACCGAACGAGGCGCCCCCGCCGACGCTGGTCGAGATCGGCTTCGACGACGGCAGCACGCTCGAGCTCACCGACGCGGGCGACTGGGTGTCGCTCGGCACCTGGGTCGTCGACGATCCGCCGGAGGTGCCGGCCGTCGGCAAGCTCGGTGCCGATCCCGCCGACCCCGCCTTCACCAAGGTGGATCTCGACCGGGTCGTCGTCGGTCGTCGCAAGCAGTTGAAGGCCGTGCTGCAAGACCAGGAGTCGCTGGCCGGCATCGGCAACGCGTACTCCGACGAGATCCTCCATGCCGCACGACTCTCGCCCGTGGTTCGCGCGTCGGAACTCACCGAGGCCGAACGGGAGCGGCTCTTCGAGGCGACCGTCGGCGTGATCTCCTCGGCCGTCGAGGCCCGACGGGGCGTGCCGATGGATCAGCTCAAGGCGGCAAAGGTGGCCTCGATGCAGGTGCACGGCCGCGCGGGGGAGCCATGTCCGCGTTGCGGCGGGGTCATCCGCGACTTCGCGTTCGCGAGCACGACGGCGCAGTACTGCCCGGCCTGCCAGACCGCGGGCGAGTTGCTGCCGGAGCCATCCGACCGCTCGCCATCGCCGCCGGAGTGAGCGTGATCGGCGTCGCGCCTCAGCGAGCCGTGGCCCGCGCCGCGCGGCGGGCCAGCTTGTCTTCGAGCGCGAGTGCGTCGTCGAGGAACCAGATGTGGTCGCCCGCGTTCGACTCGCGCACGTAGTCGCGCAGCGCGCTGCTCTTCTCGAGATGGCTGCCGAGGTCGCCGAGCACGGCGAGCTGCAGGCGGTAGTTCACGAGCTTCTGGGTGATTTCGCCGGCGATGCCCGAGCGCAGGTTGAAGAACTTCGGATCCAGGCGCGCGACCGGGACCGCGACCATCGTCGCCCGATGCGACCAGGCGCTGCCGACCAGGTCGGCGGCGTCGTCGGGCGTGGAGATCGGGTCGCCCTCGGGGTCGAGGTGGAGGACGCGGATGCCACTCAGCTCGTCGGTGCGCATGGCTCGACGATAACGCGGTATCCGGTCACTCGTCGTCGTCCTTCCACAAGGTGACACCGACTCACGACTCGTAGTGCGCCAGCCAGGTCGTGAGCACGCGCTCGAGCGTGGCCGCATCCGCTGGGCTCAGCGCCTCCTCGAGGAGGCGACGCTCGTTGGCGAGGTGCGCGGTGAACGCGCGGTCGATGAGCTCGAGCCCGGCCGGCGTCAGCGCGATGACCCGGCCACGACCGTCGACGTCGCTCTGCCGGCGGTTCACGAGCCCCCGCACCTCGAGGCGGTCGATGCGCTTCGTCATGGCCCCGCTGGTGACCATGGTGGACGCGGCCAGCTCGCTCGGGGTCCGCTCGAAGGGCGCACCTGCCCGGCGCAGGGTGGCGAGCACGTCGAACTCCCCCTCGGAGAGGCCGAACGTGCGGTACACCGCGAGGAGGTCCTCGGTGAGGTGCATCGCGAGGCGATGCAGGCGCCCGATGACGGCCTGTGGCGCGAGCGCGAGGTCGAGGTCCGGTCGCTCACGCTCCCACTCGGCGATGATCTGGGCGACGCGATCGGTCGGGGCATCCATGGGATTGATACTAGCTTCCATGGAAGCTAGTATGTCTTCCATGGAAGCTACTTGGCGTTGGACCCTCATCGCCGCGATCGCGCCCATCGCCTGGGGAAGCACCTACTTCGTCACGCGTGAGTTCCTGCCCGCCGACGTACCGCTCTGGGGCGCGGTGCTGCGTGCGCTGCCGGCGGGCCTCCTCCTGCTCGCGATCCGGCGCCAGCGGCCCCGCGGGGCCTGGTGGTGGCGATCGATCGTGCTCGGAGCGCTCAACATGGGCGTCTTCTTCGCGCTCGTCTACGTCGCGGCGCAGCTCTTGCCATCGAGCATCGCATCGACCATCATGGCCACCTCGCCGATCGTCATGATGCTCTTCGCCTGGCTCCTCGTGTCCGAGCGACTGCGCATGCTGCCGCTGACCGGAGCGGTCGTCGGCCTGGCGGGGGTGGTCCTCATGCTCATCACGGGTGAGGCATCCGTCGAGCCGTGGGGCGTCGTCGCGTCGGTCGCGGCCATGTGCATGTCGTCGCTCGGCTACATCCTCGCCAAGCGCTGGGGCGGCGGCGTCGACGTGCTCGCGCTCACGTCGTGGCAGCTCATCGCCGGGGGCACGATGCTCGTGCCCGCGGCGCTCCTGTGGGAGGGTGCCCCGCCCGCGCTCGACGCGCCCTCGCTCCTCGCCTTCGGCTACGTCAGCTTCGTCGCGACGGCGGTCGGGTTCGTGGCATGGTTCACCGGACTGCGTCACCTCGATGCCGGCACGGTCGGACTGATCGGTCTGCTGAACCCGGTGACCGGCGTACTGCTCGGCGTCGTGGTCGCCGGCGAATCGCTGTCGGCGCAGCAGTTCGTCGGGCTCGCGCTCGTCTTCGTCGGCATCGTGATGGGGCAGCCGGTCGTCGCCCGTGGCATCCGCGCGTGGCGTGCGCGCTCGGATGTCGCGGTGCTCGCCGGGACCCGTGCGACGGCGCTGACCTCGACCGGCTCGACTCCTGCACAGGCGTTGAGCAGGCAGGGCGGCTAAGCTCGGCGACGAGCCCCACCACGGCTCCCGGACGACGGTTCAGTACCCGGTGCGCGACAAGACTGGCCATGGGAAGGCAGTCGTGTCGTGGGTCATCCTCATCTTCTCCGGTGTGCTCGAGGCGGTCTGGGCGACCGCCCTCGGCAGGTCGGCCGGCTTCACCAGGCTGGTTCCGTCGCTCGTCTTCGGCGGGGCGCTCGTGGCGAGCATGATCGGCCTGGCCGTCGCGATGCGTGAGATCCCGACCGGCACCGCGTACGCGGTCTGGGTCGGTATCGGGGCGGCACTCACGGTCGCCTACGCCATGGCGACGGGTTCGGAGCCGGTCTCGATCGTGAAGGCGCTGCTGATCGTCGGGCTCATCGGCTGCGTCGTCGGCCTGAAGTTCGTGAGCGACGCGGGTCACTGACCCGGGTCGGGACGAGCCTCAGTCGTGCAGGATGCGCTGGAAGAGCTCGTGGTCCTGCCAGCGGCCGGCGATCTTCAGGTAGGTGGGCGCGAAGCCGATGTGCCGGAAGCCGTTGCGCTCGAGCACCCGCCGCGAGGCGGCGTTGTGCGTGAGGGTCGCCGCCTGGATGCGATGAAGGCCGAGCTCCTCCAGCGCGATGTCGGCGATCGCGGCGACCGCTGCCGAGGCCACGCCGCGCCCGTTGCGGCCGGCGTCGACCCAGTAGCCGAGGTTCGCGCTCTGGAACGGCCCGCGAACGATGCCCGTGAGGTTGATCCGGCCGACGATCACGCCGTCGTCGGCGGCGAGGACCATCGGCAGCGAGTCGCCCCGAGCCGCCGAGGTCAGCTGAGCGGCCACCTCCGCCTCGTGCCAGGCGGTGGTGAAGAACTCCTCGGCGCGCTCGGGCTCCCACGCGGCGAGGTGCGCGCGATTCCTGGCGTACGCGGTCGCCAGCGCCTCGGCATCGACGGGTCGGAGTCCGCGCAGGCTGATGCCGTCGACGAGCGGGAGGGGATCGATCACTCGCCGATCCTAGGACGACCTGCCCCGATGTCGGCAGACGGTGAGACGATGGCAGGGTGCCGGAGCTGCCCGAGGTCGACGCGCTCGTCGGATTCCTCCGCGAGCGCGCCGTGGGGCATGCCGTCGTCGGGGCATCCGTCGCGGCCATCTCGGCGCTGAAGACGTTCGACCCGCCACTGCAGGAGCTCGCCGGGCGCACCGTCGACGCGGCATCCCGCCATGGCAAGTTCGTCGACCTCGAGATCGGCGGGCTTCACCTCGTGTTCCACCTCGCCCGGGCCGGCTGGCTGCGGTGGTACGACGAACTGCCGAAGACCGTGATCAAGCCCGGCAAGTCGCCCATCGCGCTGCGTGTGCGGCTCGACGACGGCTCGGGGTTCGATCTCACCGAGGCCGGTACCAAGAAATCGCTCGCCGTCTACGTCGTGCGAGACCCCGCAGAGGTGCCGGGCATCGCCCGGCTCGGCCCCGACCCGACGGCACCCGACTTCACGCTCGACGACTTCGCCGCGATCCTCGCGGAACGGCGCACGCAGGTGAAGGGCCTCCTGCGCGACCAGTCGGTCTTCGCGGGCGTCGGCAACGCGTACTCCGACGAGATCCTGCACAACGCCCGCATGTCGCCGTACGCGCTCGCCGCGAAGCTCAAGCCCGAAGACGTCGAACGCCTCTACCACGCGCTGCGCGACACGCTCGCCGATGCAATCGCGGCGGCCGCCGGGCGCCGGCCCGATGAGCTCAAGGACTCGAAACGCACGCGCATGCAGGTGCACGGGCGCACCGGTGAGCCGTGCCCGGTGTGCGGCGACACGGTGCGCGAGGTGATCTTCGCCGACTCGACGTTCCAGTACTGCCCGACCTGCCAGACGGGCGGCAAGCCGCTCGCCGACCGGGTGCTTTCGCGCCTGCTCAAGTGACGAGAGAACAGGGGGTCGACGTGGCGGAGTCGCACCGAGGGTCGCACGACACGTCGCGCGAGACCGACTGGGAGCCCCGCTCCGCCGAGTCGCAGGCCGACCAGATCGCCGCGTACGACGCCATGCGGGCCAGATGCCCCGTGGCGTACAGCCGCCACGGCAACTGGACGGTCTTCGGTCACGCCGACAACGTGGCGATCCTCGACGACCCCGAGACGTACTCCAACGCCGTGTCGCACCACCGATCGGTGCCGAACGGCTATGACGGGGCCGAGCACGCCGCCTACCGTGCCGTCGTCGACCGGTACTACACGCCGGAGCGCATGGCCGCCTTCGAGCCCGAGTGCCGCCGGATCGCGCGGCGACTTGTGCGTGCCCTTCCGCTGGGCGAGGACGTCGAGCTCATGGCCGCACTCGCCGAGCCGTTCGCGAACAACGTGCAGTGCGCCTTCATGGGTTGGCCCGAGAGCCTGCGGATGCCGCTGCGGGAGTGGACGAGGAAGAACCACGACGCCACCCTCGCCGCCGACCGCGACGCCATGTCGGCCGTGGCCCTCGAATTCGACGGCTTCATCACGGAACAGCTCGACCTGCGTCGTGGCGCGCCCGCGGAGCTCGACGTCACCGCCGCGCTGCTCCATGAGGAGGTCGACGGCCGCCGGCTGACCGACGACGAGATCGTCTCGATCATCCGCAACTGGACCGTCGGCGAGCTCGCCACCATCGCGGCGGCGGTCGGGATCATGGCGCACTTCCTCGCCGAGCGCTCCGAGATCCAGCGGCAGCTCCGAGCCGAGCCGAGCCGACTCGCCGCCGCGAGCGACGAGATCCTCCGCATCCAGGCCCCGCTGATCGGCAACCGGCGACTGACCACGAAGCCCGTGTCGATCGGCGGGCGAGCGATCCCCGCCGGCGAGCGCGTCATCGTGCTCTGGGCCTCGGCCGACCGCGACGAGCGCGTGTTCGGCGACCCCGACGAGTTCCGGCTCGACCGCGACCCGGCCGACAACCTCGTCTACGGCCGCGGGGTGCACTACTGCCCCGGCGCGCCGCTCGCGCGGCTCGAGCTCCGAGTGCTCTTCGAGGAGCTCTTCGCCGCGACCCGCGGCATCGAGCTCCCGCACGCGGGCGCACCCGTCAATGCGCGCTACCCGACCGGGGGCTACGAGCGCGTCCCACTGCGAATGGAGTGACATGGGCATCACCGAGACCGACCTCGTGCACCTGCGTCGAACGGTCGAACTCGCGAGGGAGGCCGCCGATTCGGGCGACAGCCCGTTCGGCTCGGTGCTCGTCGATGCCTCGGGCGCCGAGCGCCTCGCCGACCGGAACCGGGAGGAGTCCACGGGGGACCCGATGCGGCATCCGGAGTTCGAGATCGCGCGCTGGGCGCTGACGCACCTCGCCCCGGCCGAGCGGGCCGCTGCGACCGTGTACACATCGGGCGAGCACTGCGCGATGTGCGCCGCCGCTCACGCCTGGGTCGGGCTCGGGCGCATCGTCTACGTCGCGTCCTCGGAGCAGATCTCCTCGTGGCGCGCCGCGGTGGGTGCCGCGCGCTCACCGGTGGCGGCACTGCCCATCACAACCGTCGCGCCCGGGCTCCGCGTCGAGGGCCCGGTGCGCGACCTCGTCGAGGAGGTGCGGGTGCTCATCGAGCACCACGCGTCACCGGCATGACGAACGGGCGGCGGGGCATCCGCTCCGCCGCCCGTTCGCTCCGCTCGGTCAGACGCGCCGGCCCGTCTCGGTGTCGCGGTCGTCGAGTCCGCGGTCGCGGTCGTCGAGTCCGCGGTCACGGTCGTCGACGACGCGGTCACGCGTGGTGTCGACGCGACCGTCGCCGTCCACATCCGTCGCCGTCCGCTCACGGGCGCGCAGGTCGTCGCGGCGGTCGGCGTCGACGTCGGGGTCGAGCTGGTCGGCCTTCTGCAGCCGCTCCTCGGCCCTGGTGCGGAGCTGCTCCGCCTCCGTCTGGTGGCCGGCGCTCTCGCGGGCGAGTCGCTCGGATGCGAGGCGCGCCTGCGCTGCGTCGGCCTCGGCCTGCTTCGCGGCGGCCGCGGCCCGGGCGGCCTCGGCTTCGCGTTCGCGACGCTTCGCGTCGGTCTCGTACGCGCTCTCCCTGAGCTCGGCCGCCTTCCTGCGCTCGGACTCGCGACGAGCCTCCCCACGTTGCCGGCTGGTCAGCAGCCAGGCGACCACGGCGATCGCGATGACGACGACGATGCCGACGATGATCCAGATGATGGTGCTGGTGTCCACGGGAATCCGCCTCCTCGGGTGGGTGCCGCACCAGACAACCGTGCGCGGACGAACTGCCGCAATGCCTTGCCAAACACCCGGAAGTGCGGGATCATCCGCGCGCGGGAGCGGCGATCGTTGGCCGCCGAGTCCCGAGCTCATCTGGCAGGAGCCCGTCGATCAGCTCGGTGAGCAGCGCGAGCCCGTCGGGTGACGTGACCGACTCGAGGTGTCCCTGTACAGAGGCCACCCCCGCACCGCGCATGGCATGCACGACGCCGGTCGCGGCATCCGACGCCACCACGAGGCCGAGCTCGGGCGTCGTCGTGCCGTTCGCGGCGACGGCCGAGAACGTGTTGTAGAAGCCGATCGCGGCGCGCCGCCCGAACACGTCGACCTCGAGTTGCACGCCCTGCCGCGGCGCCGGCAGCGGCTCGAGCGGCAGCCCCGCGAGGTCGGCGAGCAGTTGGTGGCTGAGGCAGACCGCGAGCATCGGGCGGCGCGCAGCGAGCCGGGCCCGCATCAGCTCGCGCAGCCGCGCCAGCCGTGGCTCGGCCGTCTGGCGCGGGTCGCCGGGTCCCGGCCCGAAGACCAGGAGATCCGCGGATGCCTCGAGCGGCACCTCGTGCCACGGCACGACCCGGGTGGCGAGGCCCAGGTGCCGCAGCTGATGGGCGAGCATGGTCGTGAAGTCGTCTCCGGCGTCCACGACGAGGGCCTCGAGCCCACGCGAAGGTCGCGCGTCCTGCGGGGTCCGCCAGAAGGCGGCGAGGTGCTCGTTGCGCGCGGCCAGCAGCGTCTGGATGCGGTCGGCGTCGTCCCCTCCGGTTCGAGCGTCGACGTCGTGGCCGCCGTCGTGACCGTCGTCGCGGGCGCCGTGCGACGGGCGCCGGGGCAGCGCGCCGAGCGCGGTGAGCACCCCTGCCGCCTTCGCGTGCGTCTCCGCGACCTCGCCGTCGGGATCGGAGTGGCGCACGAGCGTCGCACCGACGGGCACCCTCACACGGCCGCCCGGCTCGAGGTACGCCGTACGGATGAGGATCGGCGCATCGAGGTCGTACCGGCCGTCGCGCGGCGTGAACCGGGCCAGCACCCCGGCGTAGTAGCCGCGCGGCGTGGGCTCGTGGCGAGCGATGACGGTGCAGGCATTGCCCATGGGCGAACCCGTCACGGTCGGTGCGAACATCGTGCGGCGCAGCACCTCGCGCGGGTCGAGGTCGGAGCGCCCCTCGAGCAGGTACTCCGTGTGCGTGAGCCGCGACATCCGCTTCAGGAACGGCCCCCGGATGCGTCCGCCATCGGGGCAGACGGCGCTCATCATCTTCAGTTCCTCGTCGACGACCATGACGAGCTCCTCGCGCTCCTTCACGTCGTGGAGGAAGGCGAGCAGCCGGTCGGCCTCGTCGCCACTCGCCTGCCCGCCGTGCCGGAACGTGCCACTGATCGGATTCATCGAGACCGTGCCGCCCATCGACGAGACGTGCCGCTCGGGTGTGGCGCCCGCCGCCGAGAGGGTCGGCGTGTGCAGGGCGAAGGTCCAGTACGTGCCCGACTCCTGTTCGAGCAGCGCACGCAGCCAGCCGAGCACCGCCGTCGCCGGCGCGGCATCCGTGGTGCCCGTGAAGTCCCGGCGGATGACGAAGTTGGCACCCTCGCCGCGGCCGATCTCGTCGTCGATGACACGACGCACGATCCCGGCGTACTCGACGTCGCTCACGTCGACGTCGAGATCGTCGACGACGATCGGATGCCGCGGCAGCAGGTCGAGGGCCGCATCCAGCGGCACGGACTCCCGCTCGCGGACCACGAGGCAGCGGATCGGAGCGCCGTCGTCGCGCGCCTCGAAGCCGCGCTCGCGCACCTGGTGGAACGGCACGAGGGCGAGCACTTCCGCGCCGTCGAGCAGGATGTCGGCGAGCCGGTCGACGTCGACCACGTCGCCGACGAGCACGTCGAGCGTCGGTTCGTGCTCGCGGCGGATCACGGCGAAGGACGTTGGCTCGGGTGCGCTGAGGAGCGAGGTGAGCAGGCGGGTCATGGCGGTCTCCGGTCGGGCCCTCGGCCGGAGCATCCCGCTGCAACGCGAAACGACCGCCCCTCGGGCGGTCGTCGTACGTCGAAACGCTGCAGTCCGCCTAGGAGGCGGGCCACCAGGTGCGGATCGACGCGGTCATGCGATGCACTCTAACATTGTTCGCGCATGCGCACGCCCACTGTGTCTCCAGACCCGCGACTCGTCGCACGACTCCGCGCCGCCGGCTGCGTCTTCGCCGAGGAGGAGGCCGACCTGCTCGGCGAGGCCGCTGGGGGACATCCGGATGCCGCAGCCGAGCTCGAACGACTCGTCATGCGCCGCGTGGCCGGTGAGCCGCTCGAGCAGCTGGTCGGCTGGGCGGAGTTCGCCGGCCTGCGCATCCTGCTCGAGCCGGGGGTGTTCGTTCCGCGCCGCCGCACGGAGCTGCTGGCGTCGGCGGCGTCGCGCTTCGCCTGCGACGCCGCGCGTGATGGCCACGAGCCGGTCGTCGTCGACCTCTGCTGCGGGGCCGGCGCCATCGCCGCCGCGGTGGCCCGTGCGGCCGGACCGCTGCGGCTCGTGGCCGCCGACCTCGACCCGGCCGCGGTCCGAGCCGCACGCCGGAACCTGGAGCCGCTCGGCGCGCTGGTCGTCGAGGGCGACCTGTTCGGAGCGCTGCCCATCGAACTGCGCGGACGGGTCGACGTGCTCGCCGTGAACGCCCCGTACGTGCCGACCGACGAGATCGCCATGATGCCCCCCGAGGCGAGGGACCACGAAGCGCGCATCGCGCTCGATGGCGGGATCGACGGCCTCGACGTGCACCGCCTGGTCGCGGCGTCCGCGCGGGAATGGCTCGCCCCCGGGGGACACCTGCTCATCGAGACGAGCCGACGCCAGGCCGACGCGACCGCCGCGCTCATCGTCCGGGGCGGCCTCGACGCCCGCATCGAGCACGACGACGAGATCGCCGGCACCGTGGTCATCGGTCGCCGCTGAGCCGGCGCCATCACGGCGCGCCCCGCATCAGGCCGACGGGCTGCCGTCCGCGTGCGCCTCGGCGAGGATCTGCTGCACCTCGCCGTCGGTCGTCTGCGAGAAGTCGATGTAGTGCATGCCCACCGCCATGAATCCGCGAGGCGTCGAGAGGCAGACCACCTCGTCGACCTCGGGCATGGCGGCGATCTCGGCGACGCTGTCGGGCGCGCCGACGGGGACCGCGAGGATCACGGTCGCCGCGCCGAGCTCGCGGGCGACCCGGCAGGCGACGCGCGCCGTGGCACCCGTGGCGACCCCGTCGTCGACGATGACGGCCGTGCGGCCCGCGAGGTCGATGATCGGAGCATCGCCGCGGAAGCGCACGACCCTCGCCTCGAGCTCCGCTCGCTCACGACGCTCGGCGGCGTCGAGCTGCGCCTGCGACACGCCGCCGCTGCGCAGCACGTCGTCGTTCAGCACGCGAGCACCGCGCTCGCCGATCGCGCCCATGGCGACCTCGGGCTGATACGGAAGACCCAGTTTGCGCACCACGAGCACATCGAGCGGGGCGCCGAGCGCGCGCGCGAGCTCCGCCGCGACGGGCACGCCGCCGCGGGGAAGTCCGAGGACGACGGGCCGGTCGAGCCGCCGCCCCTCGAACGCGCGAGCGAGTTGCCGCCCCGCGTCGCGCCGGTCGTTGAAGTAGTCCATGTCGCCCCTCCGTTCTGGTCGCCGGGGTGGGGGCATCCGCACTATGCCCGGTCGATGCCTTCCAGCAGAGCTTCCTGGAGCGGGCCGGCCAGCATGGGCGGCCGCTCGACCTCGACGCCGAGGGCCTGCAGCGCGCTGGCGAAGTACACCCGGGCGGATGCCGCGATCGCGATGTCGACGATCTCCTGATCGCTGAAGCCGACGTCCTTGAGCCGCTGCGCGTCTGCGGCGGTCATGTCGGACGCATCGCGCCCGACCTGCTCGGCGAAGCGCATCATCTCGACCTCCGCCTCGCTGAGATCAGCGTCCGTGTAGTCGCGGGCGATGCGCTCGAGCTGCGCCTCGTCGAACAGCTTGAGCGACTTCACCCCGTGGGCGAGTCGACAGTGTCGCGACTTCGCACCCCGGGCCGCCGCCAACGTGACGAGTTCGTAGCGGCGAAGGCCGAGCGGCCTGGCGACGGACCGGATCAGCGATTCGAAGGCACGGTATGCCCCGGTGTTCATCGCCATGGCCTTCGTATACGACGGGACGTACCCGAGCGTCTCGACGTCGTCGGCATAGAGCTCGGCGACCTCGCCGTCGGCCTCGGACTCGGGAATGGTACGGATGATCGTCATGCGCGGGCCTCGATCTCGGAGCGGTCTCTCCTCATGCTGGCAGGTCGCCCGACCCGCCGCCAGCAGTCGCTGCAACTCCTGCTTATAGTTGGTGCCTCCCCGAGCGTCAAGCCCTTTCGTCGGGCAACGCGCCCGTCTACCGTTGTATCTACGGACGGCACACCACGACGAGATGGGGAACACCAGAGTGGCGGGCCGGTCGGAGAGTTTCACAAGCGCCTGCGCGTCGACTGAGGGGTCGACGTCCAGGGCGGGGGAGCGGGTCGGATGACTGGGGGTCATCCGACCCGCATCATTTCTGCCTCCGCTGCGTTCCCCCCTGCTGCATCGTCTCTGCCGCCGCTGCGCCCTCCTGGCCGACTACGGACGCCGCGCCTGTGCGAGCGTGCCGGACGCGTGCATGCGTGCCGGAATTCGTGTTGCGATGCCGGTCGCCTACACTGGGGAAATCCTTCCCCCGGAACGGGGGAACCCGTTCTCTTGGGAATCGGCGAGGCCACGGCGTCGTCGGGCTTGGAGTGTCCGTGGGGCGTCACAGCACCAAGGCGCCGGCGAAGAAGCCGGGCCGTGCGCTCATCCTGTCCGCTATCGCTGCGCTCGCCGTCGTCAGTGTCATCGCCACCGGGGTGTATCTCTGGGTGGGCGGTCACCTGAATCCGCTCTTCGCCTCGGCGGAAGCCGGCTGTGTCGAACCCCAGCAACTCGTCGTCGTGGCAGATACCTCGATCGCTCCGGCACTCACCGAGATCGCGGAGGACTTCGACGCCGCTCCGGAGCAGTGCGTCGAGACCATCGTGAAGGCGCAGGATTCGGCCGACACCGCGGCCGTCCTCGCCTCAGGCACGTTGAACGCCGACGTCTGGGTGCCCGAGTCGAGCGTCTGGCTCGACCGCACCGCCGCCACCGCGTCCTCGCTCGGACAGAGCACGCCCGACGTGCAGGTGGGCGAACCCGTCGCGACGACTCCCGTCGTGCTGGCCGCTCCCGCGGCGCGCGCGGCCGAGATCGCGGTGGAGCCGGTGACCTGGGCACGCGTGCTCTCGGGCACGCTGCCGACGATCCTGCCCGACCCCGAGGCGTCCTCAGCGAGCCTCGCCGGGCTCCTCGCGCTGCGCGCGCACTCCTCGCCCGACGATCCCCGCCAGTTCGCGGGTGCCATGATCGAGCTGGGCAAGTCGATTCCGGCGTCGACCGGTGCGGCGATCGGGTCGTTGTCCGCGGCGCAGCAGCCGAGTGTCGTCGTCACCACCGAGGCCCAGGTGGCGGCCTACAACCTCGAAGCGCCCGCCGAGACGCTCGTGGCCGCCTACCCGTCCGACGGCACCGTGCTCCTCGACTACCCGTTCGTGCGCCTGCCGAAGGCCGCCGGGGACGACGAGTCCGATGCCGCGGACGAAGCGGCCGATGCCGCCGACGCGGCCGATGCGGCAGATGACGCGGACGCCGCCGACATCCCGTCGCGCGCCGAACTGGTCGATGCCTTCGAGGCATCCGTTCGCGACGGCGCCGAATCGCTGGCCGCCGTCGGATTCCGCGGCCCGGACGGCACCGGCTCCCTCGACGTGCCGGGGCTCGCCGCCGAGGCGCCGCCCGCGCAGGAGGCGAAGCCCGACGCGGCCGCCCAGCTCGAGATCCTGCGCGCATGGGGCGTCCTCACGCTGCGTTCGCGCATGCTCGCCGTCATCGACGTCTCGGGCTCCATGGAGGAACCCGCCGAGAACGGCCTTCGGCGCATCGACATCTTCCAGCAGGCGGCCGTCGGCGCCATGGAGAAGTTCTCTGGCGAGGTCGAGCTCGGCGTCTGGCTCTTCTCGACCGCCCGCAACGGCGACGTCGACTACGAGGACGTGTCGCCGATCGCGCCGCTCGCCGACCTCGCCCACAAGCAGCAGATCGCCGGAATCATCCAGTCGCTGCCCGGACGCCTCGGAGGTGCCACGGGGCTCTACGACACGACCCTGGCCGCCGTGCAGCGGGTTCGGGAGTCGTACGACCCCGAGAAGGTCAACACCGTGCTCGTCATCACCGACGGCAAGAACGAGGACGAGAACGGCATCGATCTCGAGACCCTGCTCGCGGAACTCGAGCGCACGAACGACCCCGCCAGGCCGGTGGCGGTCATCATGATCGGGTTCGGCCCCGACACCGACCTCGCCGCGATGCAGCGCATCGCGCAGGCGACCAAGGGGGCCGCCTACTCGGCCTCCAAGCCCGAGGATCTGGGTACCGTGCTCGTCGACGCCCTGTCGCAGCGCACCTGCCGCCCGAACTGCGGCTGACGTACCGAACGGCGAACGGGCCCGGCGTCGTGCCGGGCCCGTTCGATCAGGCGGGGAGTACCGGGCCGAAACCCGACCGGGTCGTCACACGGTGTCGGCGACGTCGGCCTCGGCGGTGTGCTCGACGTGGGCTCCGGGCATCATGTCGGCGGGCTTCCGCACGAAGAACGCACCGACGATCGCGAGGAGCGACAGGATCGCGCCGACCATGAACGCGCTGCGGATGCCGGACGAGGCCGCAACCTCGGCCGTCGCGCCGGTCGTCGCGAGACGTGCGGCCTGCGACGTCATGACCGTGATGAAGAGCGCCGTGCCCGCGGCACCCGCCACCTGCTGGATCGTGCCGACGGTGGCCGAGCCGTGCGAGTAGAAGCGCGGCTCGATCGACCCGAGCGCCGACGTGAACAGCGGCGTGAACATGAAGGCGAGTCCGGTCGAGAGCGCCACATGGGCGGCGAGCAGCATCCATGGCGAGGTCTGCTCGGTCACGAGCGTCAGCGACCACAGCACGCCGCTCACCACGATCGAGCCGGGCACCAGTAGCGGGGTCGGCCCGAAGCGGTCGTAGAGACGACCGACCCGCGGGCCGAGGAGTCCCATGATCAGGCCGCCCGGCAGAAGCAGCAGGCCGGTGTAGACCGGCTCGAGGTGCAGGACGTCCTGCAGGTAGACCGGCAGCAGGATGATGGTGCCGAAGAGTGCCGCCATCATCACCGTCATGAGCCCGACCGAGACCGCGAAGTTGCGAGTCTTGAACGTGCGCAGGTCGAGCAGCGCTCGATCGTGTCGCTGCAGGATGAGCTGGCGCACGATGAACGCCGCCACGCCCAACGCCCCCACCGCGAGCGCGATCCACATCTGGGGAGCTGAGGCCACGTCGGTGCCGCTCGCGACGCCGCCGACGAGGCTCAGGCCGTAGACCAGGCCGCCGAAGCCGAACGCCGAGAGCACGATGGAGAAGACGTCGATCGGGATGACGCGCGTCTCGCTGACGTTCTCGACTCGGCGGTAGCCGATGACGAGCATCACGAGGGCGATGGGGAGCACGAGCCAGAACATGAACCGCCACGACAGGAAGTTCAGGATCAGGCCCGAGATCGTCGGCCCGATGGCGGGCGCGACGGACATCACGATGGAGACGCGGCCCATGATGCGCCCGCGGTCGGACGGAAGCACGAGGGTCATGAGGGTCGTCATGAGCAGCGGCATCATGATCGCGGTGCCCGTCGCCTGCACCACACGGGCGAGCAGCAGCACTTCGAAGCCGGGCGCGAGGGCCGCGATGAGCGTGCCCGTCGAGAACAGGCTCATGGCCGTGATGAACATCGGCCGGGTCGCGAACCGCTGCAGCAGGAAGCCCGTGATCGGGATGACCACGGCCATGGTGAGCATGAACGCGGTGGTCAGCCACTGCGCGGCCGACAGCGTGATGTCGAGGTCGTCGACGAGGTGGGGGATCGCCACGCCCATGATCGTCTCGTTCAGGAAGACGACGAAGGTGGCGGCGAGCAGCAGCCAGATGACCCGGTTGTTCCGGGCTCCGTGCAGCGCCTCGGCGTCGGAGTGTTCGTGAGGCTGCTCGTCGCGGGTCTGCGCGGCGAGGTCATCGAGGTCGGGAGCGGTGCGTTCGGTCAAGGAATGCATCCAATCGGGATCGGCGCGGGTGGGCGCCGGGGAAGAGCGTCGAATACGTGGGTCAACCGGCCCCGATCGGCGGAGTATTCCCAGATCGGGAGAAGGATCGGAATGTATGGAAACCGCGGGGCCGAGGCGAGAGGTCGTGCCGGTGCTACTCGGTGTCGACGGGCTCGTCGTCGGACGGAATGACGGTTGGATCGATCATGGTGCGACGATAGCGCGCACCACCGACACGGCACGGGCGACGGATGCCGCGGCCTCATCGATGTCCTCGGCGGTCGTCTCGGAGCCGAGGGTGAAGCGCACCGCCGTCTGCGCGACCTCGGCCGGCACGCCGATGGCGGTGAGCACGTGCGACGGCTCGTCGCTGCCCGCGGCGCACGCGGATCCGCTCGAGCAGATGACGCCCTGCCGCTCGAGTTCGAGCAGCACGGCCTCGCCGCTCGTGCCGGGGAAGACGAAGGAGACGGTGCCCGGCAGCCGACGCACGGGGTCGCCCGTGAGGCGCGCCCACGGCACGTCGGCGGTGACGCGCGCCACGAGCTCGGCGGCGAGGGCGCCGACGCGGGCTGCGGCATCCGTTCGCCCGGCCTCCGCGAGGCGCAGGGCCGTCGCGAACGCCAGGGCGCCGGCGACGTTCTCCGTGCCCGACCGGCGACCGCGCTCCTGCCCGCCGCCGTGCAGCACCGGCTCGAGCGGGATGCGGCCGCGCACGATGAGGGCGCCGGTGCCCTTCGGTGCGCCGACCTTGTGGCCGGCGAGCGACATCGCGTCGACGCCGAGCGCGTCGAGCGAGAGCGGGAGCCAGCCGGCCGCCTGCACCGCGTCGGTGTGCATCGCCGCGCCCGACGCGTGCGCGACGGCCGCGAGCTCGGCGATGGGCTGCACGGTGCCGATCTCGTTGTTGGCGAGCTGCACCGACACGAGCGTCGTGTCGGCACGGATGACCCGGGCCAGCGCCTCGGGCTGCACGAGCCCGTGCTCGTCGACGTCGACGAACGAGACCTCGAACCCGTGCAGTCGCGCGAGGTGATCGACCGACTCGAGCACCGCCTCGTGCTCGATGGGCGACACCACGAGGTGCCGGCCGCGCGGGTTCGCGAGCGCGATGCCCTTGATCGCGAGGTTGTCGGCCTCGGTGCCGCCGCTCGTGAACACCACGTCGCCGGCGCGGCATCCGATGACCGCCGCCACGTCGGCGCGGGCCGCGTCGAGGGCACGGGCCGCCTCCTCGCCGAGCCCGTGATGGCTCGAGGGGTTGCCGAACGCGTTGGTGAGGAACGGCCACATCGCCTCGAGCGCCTCCCGTCGCACGGGAGTCGTCGCGGCATGGTCGAGGAAGATCACGTGCCGCCTCCTGGGGCCGGCGCCTCGATCACGACGTCGAGCCCGAGGTCGAGGGCGCGGGCCGAGTGCGTGAGCGCGCCGACCGAGATCACGTCGACGCCGGTGGCGGCGATCGCGCCGACCGTGTCGAGCGAGACGCCGCCGGATGCCTCGACCACGGCCCGTCCGGCGATGCGCGCGACGCCCGCCCGCAGGTCGTCGAGGCTGAAGTTGTCGAGCATGATCGTGTCGGCCCCGCCGGCGAGCACCGCGTCGAGCTGGTCGAGCCGGTCGACCTCGACCTCGAGATGGGCGGTGTGCGGCATCCGCTCGCGCGCCTCGCGGAGCGCCGTCGCGAGGTCGCGGCCGCCCGCGGTGAGCACGGTGAGGTGGTTGTCCTTGGCCATGACGGCGTCGGAGAGCGAGCGACGATGGTTGCGCCCGCCGCCGTCGCGCACGGCCTGGCGCTCGAGGCTTCGCAGTCCCGGCGTGGTCTTGCGGGTGTCGACGATGCGGGCGCGGTTGCCCGCCACGGCGTCGACGTAGCGTGCGGTGAGCGTGGCGATGCCCGACATGCGCTGGAGCAGGTTGAGCGCCACCCGCTCCGCGGTGAGGATGCCACGGGCCGGGCCCTGCACGCGAGCGAGCACGTCGCCCGCCCCGAACCGGTCGCCGTCGGCGGCGAGCCGCTGCACCTCGATGCGCGGGTCGACGAGGCGGAACGCCGCCGCGAACACCTCGATGCCGCTCACGACCCCCGGCTCGCGCGCGACGAGCTCGGCGGTCGCCGTCGCTGCCGCGGGGATGAGCGTCTCGCTCGTGAGGTCGCCCCATGGGGCGTCCTCGTCGAGGGCGGCGGCGACGATGCGGTCGATCTCGCGGACGTCGGTCATCAGGCGGCCGCCTTCGCAGCGCCGGCGGTCACGGGCTCGGCGGTCACGGGCTCGGCGGTCACGAGGTCGATCGCCGGGTCGTCGGTGCGGAAATGCGCCCCGCGGCTCTCGGTGCGTGCCAGCGCGGCCGCGACCGTGAGCCGGGCGAGGTCGAGCAGGTTGCGGTCCTCGGCGGTGCGGCGGTCGCGCACTTCATGAGCGCGCCAGTCGCTGAGCCGAGCGGATGCCGCGACGAGGCCGGCCTCGTCGCGCTCGAGCCCGACGTGCTCCCACATGAGGCGCTGCAGCTCGCCGCGGTCGACGACACCGGTGCCCGCGCCCGCGCTGCTCGGTGTTGCGGATATACGATCCGACACCCCGCGGACCGAGGCTCCCGCTCCGGCGCGTCCGATCGTATATCCGCCGTCCTGTGCGCGAGCGGGCGATGGAGCGCCCAGGGCGCGCACCGCCCGGTCGGCGAACACCGCCGCCTCGAGGAGCGAGTTCGACGCCAGCCGGTTCGCGCCGTGCACGCCCGTGCGGGCCGTCTCGCCGACCGCGAAGAGTCCGGGCAGCGTGGTGCGCCCGTCGAGGTCGGTCACCACGCCGCCCATGGCGTAGTGCGCCGCGGGCGTGATCGGCACGGGTCCGGCAGACCAGTCGAATCCGGCCTCGCGACACGCCGCGTCGAGGCTCGGGAACCGCTGCGCCAGGAACTCGGCACCGAGCCCGGTCGCGTCGAGGAACACCGGCTCGCCGCCCTGCTCGGCCATGCGTCGCCACACGGCGCGCGCGACGACGTCGCGCGGGGCCAGCTCGCCGCGCGGATCCACCTCGAGCAAGAAGCGCTCGCCGTCGCGGTCGACGAGCAGCGCGCCCTCGCCGCGCACGGCCTCCGAGATGAGCGGCGTGCCCGGAGCATCGAGCGCGGTCGGGTGGAACTGCACGAACTCGAGGTCGGCCACGGCTGCGCCGGCCCGCCACGCGGCCGCGACGCCGTCACCGGTGGCGACCGTCGGATTGGTCGTGTGGGTGTAGAGGCATCCGCTTCCGCCGGTCGCGAGCACGACGGCGTCGGCGCGTCGCTCGGTCATGGCTCCGGATGCCGCGAGCAGACGAGCCCCGACCACGCGGCCGCCCTCGACCACGAGGTCGGCGAGCATCGTCTCCTCGTCGATGCGCACGGCTCGACGCCGCACGGTCGCGACGAGCGCGGCCTCGATCGCGGCACCCGTCGCGTCGCCGCCCGCGTGCAGGATGCGAGCGCGCGAGTGCGCCGCCTCGAGCCCGCGCTCGAGCCCGGACTCGCCGCGGTCGAACTCCACGCCGAACCGGATGAGGTCCCGCACCCGCGCGGGGCCCTCGTCGACGAGCACTCGCACCGCCGCGGGGTCGGCGAGGCCCGCCCCGGCGGCGATGGTGTCGTCGTGGTGGCGCTCGACGGAGTCGTCGGGGAAGAGCGCCGCGGCGATGCCGCCCTGCGCGTGGCGCGTGTTGCCGTCGGCGAGCACCGTCTTCGTGACGAGCTCGACCGTGTGCCCCGCATCGGCGGCCTTCACCGCCGTCCAGAGCCCGGCGATGCCGCCGCCGACGACGAGGACGTGCACCATGGTCAGGCCGCCCTGGTCGAGCCCGCAGCGGGCGCGCCCGCCGCGGCCGCAGGAGGCTTCGCCGCGAGCATCCGCTCGAGGGCGAGGCGAGCCGGGTCGGCCACCTCGTCGGCCACCTCGATGCGGTTCACGACGCGACCGGCGACGAGTTCCTCGAGCACCCAGGCGAGGTAGCCGGGGTGGATGCGGTACATCGTCGAGCACGGGCACACGACCGGGTCGAGGCAGAAGATGGTGTGCTCGGGATGCTCCGCGGCGAGGCGCTGCACGAGGTTGATCTCGGTGCCGATCGCGAACGTCGAGCCGGCTGGCGCCGCCTGGATGGCCTTGACGATGAAATCGGTCGAGCCCGAGGCATCCGCTGCGTCGACGACGGGCATGGGGCACTCGGGGTGCACGATGACCTGCACGTCGGGGTACTGTGCACGCGCGGCGGTGATCTGGTCGACCGTGAAGCGCTTGTGCACCGAGCAGAAGCCGTGCCACAGGATGACCCGGGCGTCGGCGAGCTCGTCGATGGTGTTGCCACCGAGCGGCTTGCGGGGGTTCCACATCGGCATCTGCTCGAGCGACACGCCCATGGCCTTCGCGGTGTTGCGGCCGAGGTGCTGGTCGGGGAAGAACAGCACGCGCTCGCCGCGCTCGAACGCCCACTCGAGCACGGTCTTCGCGTTCGAGGACGTGCACACGATGCCGCCGTTGCGACCCACGAATCCCTTCAGGGCGGCCGACGAGTTCATGTACGTGACCGGGATGACCGGGACGCGGCCGTCTGGGCCCGGCGTCGACAGGTCGCCGTAGACCTCCTCGAGCTGCTCCCATGCCTCCTCGACGCTCGACTCGTCGGCCATGTCGGCCATCGAGCAGCCCGCGGCGAGGTTCGGCAGGATGACCGCCTGCCCGGGACTCGACAGCAGGTCGGCGGTCTCGGCCATGAAGTGCACGCCGCAGAACACGATCGCCTCGGCATCCGGCCGCCCCTTCGCGGCGTTCGCGAGCTGGAACGAGTCGCCCGTGAAGTCGGCGTGCTCGACGACCTCGTCGCGCTGGTAGAAGTGGCCGAGCACCACGACCCGGTCGCCGAGGGTCGCCTTCGCGGCCCGGATGCGCGCGTGCAGCTCCTCGTCGCCGGCCTCGCGGTACTCGGCGGGCAGCGTTCCCTGTCGCGGCGAGCCGGTGGGGATCACGTCGCCCATCGAGGATCCGGGGCCGTAGCCGGCGGGTCCGGCGTCGAACTCCCACGGACCCTTCGCGAGGTCGGGCGTGCACGTGCTGCCCCCGGTCGCGCCATTCGTGATCAGCTGGATCGCGCGGTCGACGGATGCCGCGGCGCGGGTGGGGATGGTGGGGGTGCTCATGACGCTGGCCTCTCTCTCATGAACGGTTCGCGGGACTCGGCCGTCACGGCGGAGGTGTCGTAGCGGTAGAGCTTCGGGGGGCGGTGGGGCGCTCCGGCGAGGCGCTCGCCGGTCTCGCGGAGGCGGCCGGACGCGATCATCTGGCGCCGGAAGTTGGCCGGGTCGAGGCCGCGCTGCAGCACCGCCTCGTACACCTCGCGGAGTTCGGCGAGCGTGAACGTCTCGCCGAGGAACGCGTGCGCGATCTCCGCGTACTCGACCTTGTTGCGGAGGCGCCAGAGCGCGTACTCGATGATGCGGTTGTGGTCGAACGCGAGCGCCGGCAGCGTGTCGGCGGGTACCCAGCGCACGTTCGGGCCGGCGGTCGCGCGCGCGGCCTCGTCGCTCTGCACGAGCGCCCAGTACACGACCGACACGACACGGGCGTCGGGGGAGCGGTCGACCTGCCCGAAGGTGTAGAGCTGCTCGAGGTACTTCGGCGCGAGCCCGGTGGTGGCGCGCAGGGTGCGGGCGGCGGCGACCTCGAGCTCCTCGTTCGGCGGCAGCCAGCCGCCCGGCAGCGCCCAGGATCCGCGCTGCGGCTCGCGCGTGCGGCGCACGAGCGGCGTCCAGAGCACGGGCCGACCCGCGTGGTCGGGTCGCAGGGCGAAGATCACGGTGGACACGGCGAGACGTGCTGGGCGCTCGTGCGGCTGCGGCATCCGGCTACCTCGGTCTCTCGGTACGGCTTAGAGTCAGTATGACTCGAAGTGTGCTGGGCTCAGCTTACAGTCACTCTGACCAGAACGCCAAAACCGTGACGGGCGCTCCGGGCCGATGCACCGCGAGCCCCGGGTCGGCCGACCTGCGGGCACGGGGTTGCAGCGGCCGCGGGCCGCGTCGGCTAGGATCAGCCGTACAACCTCATACCGGGCCATCGACGCGTCGCGGGAGAGCCGCAAGGTCTGCAGCAGCAGCACCGGCCGGCACCGAAGGAGCAAGCCTCCCCGCCAATCTCTCAGGTCACCTACACCGCGATGACGAGGCCGCTCTGGAAAGCGGATCGGGCGATTCCCGCCCACGTCCCGCCGACGGTGAAAGCGCGAGCGATCGCGTGAATCTCTCAGGCCCACGACAGAGGGGGAGTTCCCAGCGGCATCCGCCGACCGCCCACGCGACTCTGGAGAACTCCGTGACCGATTCCGGCACCACTGCCCCTGGCACCGACGAGCCCGGTACCACCGAACCCGAACGACGCAGCCCGCTCGACGCGGTGCACCGCGCCGCCGGCGCGAGCTTCACCGACTTCGCCGGATGGCAGATGCCCGTGCGCTACTCGAGCGACCTCGCCGAGCACCACGCGGTGCGCACGCACTCCGGGATCTTCGACCTCTCGCACATGGGCGAGATCGTCCTCCTCGGCCCGGGCTCCGCGGCCGCCCTCGACCACGCGCTGGCCGGACGCCTCTCGGCCATCGCGATCGGGCAGGCGAAGTACTCGCTGCTCCTCGCCGCCGACGGCGGCATCATCGACGACCTCGTCGTCTACCGCACGGGCGAGGACCGCTACATGGTGGTCGCGAACGCCGCCAACGCGTCGGTCGTCGCCGACGAGCTGCGCGCACGCGCCGAGGGCTTCGACACGTTCGTCGCCGACGAGAGCCGCGACATCGCGCTCATCGCGCTGCAGGGACCCGACGCGCGCGCGGTCATCCTCGAGACGCCCGGATTCGGCGTCGACGGACCCGGCAACGACGAGGAGGACTTCGACGTGCGCCTCGACGCGCTCGGGTACTACCGCGCGTTCCCCGCGACGTTCGAGGGCGAGCCCGTGCTCATCGCGCGCACCGGCTACACGGGCGAGGACGGCTTCGAGCTCTACCTCGCACCCGACCGGGCCACGCGCCTCTGGGAGGCCCTCCGCGAGACGGGCGGCCCCCGCGTGGTGCCGTGCGGACTCGCGAGTCGCGACACCCTCCGCCTCGAAGCCGGCATGCCGCTCTACGGGCACGAGCTGAGTCGCGACATCCAGCCCGTGCAGGCCGGTCTCGGCCGCGTCGTGGCCCTCGACAAGCCCGATGACTTCGTCGGCCGTGCCGCCGTCGAGCAGGGACCGGCAGCGGATGCCCCGGTGCTGGTCGGCCTCGAAGCATCGGGCCGCCGCGCACCGCGCGCCGGATACGCGGTGTTCGACGGCGACGGCGACGGCGCGCGCCGGGTCGGCGAGGTCACGAGCGGTGCCCTCTCGCCGACGCTCGGGCACCCCGTCGCCATGGCGTTCGTCGCTCCGGATGCCGCGGAGACGGGCCGTGGCCTGTACGTCGACGTCCGTGGCACGCGCGTCGCGGCTTCCGTCGTCAAGCCGCCGTTCTACCGGCGCACCACCTGACCCAGCACCGCAGCGACGCAGCACACCGAATGACCGAGGAGAGAAGCATGACCGACCAGACCACCCTGCAGTACACCGAGGAACACGAGTGGGTGCGCCGCGACGGCGACTCCGTGACGATCGGGATCACCGACTACGCCGCCGAGAAGCTCGGCGACGTCGTCTACGTCGACCTGCCCGCCGCGGGCACCAGGATCACCGCGGGGAGCGTCGTCGGCGAGATCGAGTCGACGAAGTCCGTCGGCGAGCTCTTCGCCCCCGTCGACGGCGAGGTCGTCGAGGCGAACCAGGCCGTGATCGACTCGCCCGAGCTCGTGAACAGCGACCCGTTCGGAGAGGGCTGGCTCATCAAGGTCACGGCCGCCGACCTGCCGAAGCTCCTCTCGCACGACGAGTACCGCGCCCTCACGGGCGAATAGGCCGAACAGACCGCTCTCGCACCCCGGTCTCGAGACGCGGGCTGCGCCCGCCCCTCGACCAGCGACCCCAAGGAACACCATGACCCTCAGCACCTCCTCGGCCTTCGACGTCGACGCCTTCGGGCGGCGGCACATCGGCACGACGCCGCACGACCACGAGTGGATGCTCGCGGCGCTCGGCTACGACTCGCTCGACGCGCTCATGACCGCCGCCGTGCCGACCGCGATCCGCATGGGCGAGGTCGTCGACTCGGCGATCCCGGCCGCGGCGACCGAGCGCGAGGCGATCGCCGAACTCCGCGCGCTCGCCGACGCGAACACGGTGCGCACGTCGATGATCGGACTCGGCTACTCGGGCACGATCACGCCCGCGGTGATCCAGCGGAACGTGCTCGAGAACCCGAGCTGGTACACCGCGTACACGCCGTACCAGCCCGAGATCTCGCAGGGGCGGCTCGAGGCGCTCATCAACTTCCAGACGATGGTCGCCGACCTCACGGGACTCGACACGGCGAACGCGTCGATGCTCGACGAGGGCACCGCGGTCGTCGAGGGGATGCTCCTCGCCCGCCGCGGCTCGAAGTCGAGCTCGAACCGCTTCGTGGTCGACGCCGACGCGCTCCCGCAGACGCACGCGCTGCTCGCGTCGCGCGCCGCCGCCGTCGGGATCGAGCTCGTCGTCGCCGACCTCGACGAGAGCACCGACGTGGCCGCCCTCGGCGAGCACTTCGGCATCTTCGTGCAGTACCCGGGTGCGTCGGGCCGCGTCTGGAACCCGGCATCCGTCATCGCCGCCTCGAAGGAGCAGGGGGCGGTCGCGGTCGTCGCCGCCGACCTGCTCGCGCTGGCGCTCGTGACGAGCCCCGGCGAGCTGGGGGCGGATGTCGCGGTCGGCACGTCGCAGCGATTCGGCGTGCCCATGGGCTTCGGTGGCCCGCACGCGGGCTACATGGCCGTGCGCAAGGGCCTCGAGCGGCAGATGCCGGGTCGTCTCGTCGGCGTCTCGCAGGACGCCGCGGGTCACCCCGCCTACCGCCTCAGCCTGCAGGCCCGTGAGCAGCACATCCGCCGCGAGAAGGCGACCTCGAACATCTGCACGGCGCAGGTGCTGCTCGCCGTCATGGCCGCCATGTACGCGGTGTACCACGGGCCCCGGGGCATCCGTCACATCGCCGTCACGACCGCGGCGAAGGCGACGGCGCTCGCCGGATGGCTCGCCGAGAACGGGCAGGAGCTCGTGCACGACGCGTTCTTCGACACGATCCGGGTGCACGTGCCGGGGCGCGCGCGGAACGTCGTGGAGCGCGCCCGCGGGCTCGGCCTCAACCTCTGGGAGGTCGACGAGGCGACCGTGCAGGTCGCGGTCGACGAGACGACGACCTGGGAGGACCTGCAGGCCGTCGTACGCGCGTTCGGCGAGGATGGCGCGCCGTTCCGCGCGGGCAGCGGCTCGATGCCGAACGCGCTGCCCGACGGCCTGCGCCGCACGAGCCCGTACCTCGAGCACCCGGTGTTCAACACGCACCAGTCCGAGACGCAGATGATGCGGTACCTCAAGCAGCTGGCCGACCGCGACTACGCGCTCGACCGCGGCATGATCCCGCTCGGCTCCTGCACGATGAAGCTCAACGCGGCGACCGAGATGCAGTCGGTGACCTGGCCCGAGTTCGCGAACCTGCACCCGTTCGCGCCCGAGGCCGACGTGGTCGGCACGCTCGGGCTCATCGAACAGCTCGAGACCTGGCTCGCCGAGGTCACCGGCTACGACACCGTGTCGCTGCAGCCGAACGCCGGCAGCCAGGGCGAACTCGCGGGCCTGCTCGCGATCCGCGGATACCACCGGGCGAACGGCGACGACGAGCGCAACGTGTGCCTCATCCCGTCGAGCGCGCACGGCACCAACGCGGCATCCGCCGTGCTCGCCGGCATGCGGGTCGTGGTGGTCGCCACCGACGCGCTCGGCAACGTCGACCTCGACGACCTGCGGGCCAAGATCGCCGACCACGCCGACGACCTCGCCGCGCTCATGATCACCTACCCCTCGACGCACGGCGTCTACGAGCACGAGGTGAAGCAGATCACCCGGGCGGTGCACGACGCGGGCGGCCAGGTGTACATCGACGGCGCCAACCTCAACGCCCTGCTGGGGTACGCGCGCTTCGGCGACTTCGGCGGCGACGTCTCGCACCTCAACCTGCACAAGACGTTCTGCATTCCGCACGGCGGCGGTGGGCCCGGCGTCGGCCCGGTGGCGGCGAAGGCGCACCTCGCGCCGTACCTGCCCGGCCACCCGATGGCCCAGCGCGCCGATCACGCGGGCGGCGTGTCGCACGACGGCGGCCCGGTGTCGGCGGCGCCGTACGGCAGCCCGTCGATCCTGCCGATCTCGTGGGCCTACGTGCGCATGATGGGCGCGGAGGGGCTCAAGCAGGCCACGGCCGCCGCGGTGCTCGGGGCGAACTACGTCGCGGCGCGACTGCGCGACCACTTCCCGGTGCTCTACACGGGCGAGAACGGGCTCGTCGCGCACGAGTGCATCCTCGACCTGCGACCGCTCACCGCAGCGACCGGCGTGACGGTCGACGACGTGGCGAAACGCCTCATCGACTACGGCTTCCACGCCCCGACCATGTCGTTCCCGGTCGCGGGCACGCTCATGGTCGAGCCGACCGAGTCGGAGGACCTCGCCGAGCTGGACCGGTTCGTCGAGGCGATGATCCAGATCAAGGCCGAGGCCGACGCCGTCGGGCGCGGCGAGTGGCCCGCCGACGACAACCCGCTTCGGAATGCGCCGCACACGGCGGAGTCGGTCGTCGCGGGGGAGTGGACGCACCCGTACACGCGCGAGCAGGCCGTGTACCCCGTGCACTCGCTCGTGCGCAACAAGTACTGGGCGCCCGTGCGCCGCATCGACCAGGCCTACGGCGACCGCAACCTCGTGTGCGCCTGCCCGCCGATCGAGGCGTTCGCGTAGCGCCCGTCGTCGTCGTCGTGGTCGCCGCCGTCGTCGTGGTGCGGTGCCGGATGCGCATCGATGGTGAACCGGATGCCCCGCCGTCTCGTGTACACGCCAGGAGGTGACGGATGCCACCAGATGACGACCGACGGCTCGTCGCGCTCTACGACGCGCACGCCGCGAGCGTGTGGCGCTACGTCGTGCACCTCACGGGCAACCCCTCCGGCGCCGACGACATCGTGCAGGAGACGCTGCTGCGGGCGTGGCGGAGCCCGCGCATCCTCGCCCAGGAACCCGAATCGACCAGGGCGTGGATGTTCACCGTGGCGCGCAACCTCGTGATCGACGAGGCGCGCAGCGCGAGGCGCCGCCACGAGGTCGGCGTCGCCGAGACGCCCGAGCGGGTCGGCTCCGACGGAACCGACGCGCTCTTCGAGAGCCTGCTCGTCGAGGAGGCGCTCGCCGGGCTCGACTACGAGCATCGGGCGGTGATCGTGCACGCCTACTACGGCGGGCGCAGCATCGCCGAGGTCGCCCGACGGCTCGGCATCCCCGAGGGTACGGTGAAGTCGCGGCTGCACTACGGCCTGCGAGCACTGCGGCTCGCCCTGCAGGAGAAAGGGGTGACCCGATGAACGCCGACCGTTCCGTCGACCACGAGCGCTTCGCCGACTGGGACTCGGCCTACGTGCTGGGCGCCCTCTCGCCGGCCGAGCGCCGCGAGTACGAGGGTCACCTCGAGACGTGCGACCGCTGCCGCCGGGCCGTCGAGGAGCTCACGCCGATGCCGGGCCTCCTCGCCCGGCTCACCCCCGAGCGCGCGGAGGCGCTCCTCGAGGAGGGCGACGGCGAGGGTGCGGTTCCGCCCCTCGCGCCGCATCCCGAGCTGCTGGCCGCGGTGCGCCACGAGGCGCGGCGTCGTCGCATCCGCCGCTCCCGGGTGCGCTTCGCCGTGGCGGCCGTGGCCGGGGCGACCGCACTGACCGCCGTCGTCGTGCCCCTCGGGCTCACGAGGACGCCGCCGGGCGTCGAGGTCGTCGCCTTCGACACGGTCGCCGACGTGCCGGTCACCGCGACCGCCGAGTTGACCCCGGTCGCCTGGGGCACGCGCATCGACCTCGACTGCACCTACGAGACCGACGGGGCGGATGCCGCGGGCGCGCCGGTCGACGGATGGCCCTACGCGCTCTACGTGGTCGACCGCGACGGTGACCGCCGCGAACTGTCGAGCTGGCGGGCGAGCCCCGGCGCGACGGCACGGCTCGAGGCGGGCACCGCGGTGGCGCTCGAGGACATCGCCTCGCTCGAGATCCGCGCGGTGGCCAGCGGCGACGTGCTCCTGCTCGGCGAGCCGGAGTGAGTTCTCGCCGGCGTGGACTCCGACGGGCGAGGGGATCGGCGACCGACGGCCAGGCTCAGGCCCGCGCCGGCGGTGCCGCGTGGCGCCCGCTCCCGAACCTCAGTCGATGGTCGGATGCCTCGACGGGCGTGGCACGGCGAGCGGCCACGCGTCGCTCCGCCTCGCGGATCTCGGCTTCGGTCGAGCGCATGCGCCGCTCCGTCGCGCGGGCCGAGAGACCACCCGCGGCGATGGCGTGTGCTAGGTCCATGGTGCCGTCCCCCTGACCCGCGGCTCGATCCCGACCGCGGCCTGATGCCATGCTCGCGGGATCGGCGACGCCGCGGATCCGGGAGGTCCCTCCGACGCCGCCCGGGAGTACACTGAGGTTCTCTCGCATTGGGGGTGCGCATGATCTCCGTCGATCTCATCGCGACGCTCGCGTCGGTCGCGTTCGTGGGGCTCCTCGTCGGAACCTCGGTGCTCGCCTCGAGCGGCCTCGGGCTCGAACGACGCGCCGACCTGCTCGAGCGTCGTGATCCCGGTACCGCCGAGGCCCTCCGCCGAGGCCAGTCGTTCACGGACTACGCGAGCGCGGCCGCGTTCGGTGCCGAGGGATTCTCGGCCGTCTGCACGCCGAGCCGTCGGAGCTGGCACGAGATGGCGCGCGTGCGCGCGGCCGACTCCGACCTTCGCGTCGAGCCGCCCGAGGAGGCGCTGCCGCCGATGCCCGCGACGGTCGTCGCGCTGGCGCGCAGCGAGCACGTGCCGCAGCCGCCGCGGTCGCGGCATCCGGTGCACGCCGTTCGCGCCGCTCAGGCCGCGGGCGTCACGAAGAGCTCGGGCCACCAGCCGAGGGCCAGCGGATAGCCCACGAACGACACCACGTCGAGCACGAAGTGCGCGACGACGAGCGGCATCGTGCGCCCCCACCGGTGGTAGCACCAGCCGAACAGGAGGCCCATCACGGCGTTGCCGACGAACGGGCCGAATCCCTGGTACAGGTGGTAGGTGCCGCGCAGGAGCGCGCTCGAGACGATGGTCGCCCATGGCCCGACGCCGAGTTCGCGGAGCCGCGTGAAGAGGTAGCCGACGGCGATGACCTCCTCGGTGAGCGCCGCCTCGAGGGCGCGGAAGACGAGGATCGGCACCGTCCACCAGAACCAGTCGGCCGGTGACGTCTGCACGGCGACGGTCACGCCGAGTGCGCGCCCGACGGCGTAGAGCGCCAGCCCGGGCACGCCGATGAGGGCGACCAGCAACACGCCGGATGCCGCGTCCCGGGCCGGCCGGGTCAGGTCGAGGCCGATGCGGCGGAACGGGTCGACACCCGGTCGCCACAGCAGGTAGAGCACCAGGGCCACCGCGAAGAGGCCGAAGAGCGGATCGAGGAACTGGTACGTGAAGTCGAGCCACTCCCGCGTCGAACGCGACGGGTTGAGCGCGACGGACTGGTCGCCGAGCGCGCGCTCCTCGGTGAGCTTCGCGATGAGCGAGACCACGGCGTAGACCGCGGACGCCCCGAGCGACAGGCCGAGGACGATGACGACCTCGAGCCGCAGGCGCCGTGCAGTCGACATGCGGATATCCTCGCATGCCCGTCGTTGACGCAAGAATCCTGCGCAGAATACCGGAATCCGCGGGGCGCCGGATTCGTAGATTGCGCGTCGGTAACGGTTTCCCGAAGAGTTTGCGCCGGGGGTGGCCGCTTCATAGTCTCGGTGTACCAGCGGTCCAGTGCGGCCAGAAGCCGTGCTGTCGACGCACATCTCACAGGAGGAACATTGAAGATCAAGAGAACTGGCGTCGCCGCCATTGCTCTTGCGGCTGCGGGCGCACTCGTGCTCGCCGGCTGCACCAGCGGTGACGCCGGGTCGACCGGCGGAGCCGGCGACTCGGCTGCAATCGTCACCACGAACGGCAGCGAGCCGCAGAACCCGCTGATCCCGACCAACACCAACGAGACCGGCGGCGGCAAGATCCTCGACGCGATCTTCGCTGGCCTGATCTACTACGAGGCCGACGGCACCCCCGTCAACGACATGGCCGAGTCGATCGAGACCGACGACGCCCAGACCTACACCATCAAGATCAAGCCCGACCAGAAGTTCTCCAACGGCGAGCCGGTCGACGCGAACTCCTTCGTCGACGCCTGGAACTACGGCGCGCTCCTCTCGAACGAGCAGCTCTCGAGCTACTTCTTCGAGTCGATCGAGGGCTTCAGCTACGACGAGGACTCGGAGCTCACGGGCCTCGAGGTCGTCGACGACCTGACCTTCACGGTCAAGCTGTCGCAGCCCGAGTCCGACTTCCCGCTGCGGCTCGGCTACTCGGCGTTCTTCCCGCTGCCCGCGTCGGCGTTCGACGACCTCGAGGCGTTCGGTGAGAACCCGGTCGGCAACGGCCCGTACATGCTCGACGGCGAAGGCGCCTGGAAGCACAACGAGAAGATCGACCTCGTCGTCAACCCCGACTACGAAGGTCCGCGTCAGCCGGCCAACGGCGGACTCTCGATCATCTTCTACGCGACGCAGGACGCTTCGTACGCCGACCTCCAGGGCGGCAACGTCGACGTGCTCGACCAGATCCCGCCGAGCGCGCTGGGCAGCTACGAGGACGAGTTCGGAGACCGCTCGGTCAACCAGGCCGCGGCGATCTTCCAGTCGTTCACCATCCCGGCTCGCCTGCCGCACTTCGACGGCGACGAGGGCAAGCTCCGCCGCGCCGCCATCTCGAAGGCGATCGACCGCGCTGAGATCACCGACGTGATCTTCGAGGGCGCCGCCACCCCGGCGCACGACTTCACGTCGCCGGTCATCGACGGCTACTCCGAGGACATCCCCGGCTCCGAGGTCCTCGACTTCGACCCCGACGAGGCGAAGAAGCTGTGGGCCGAGGCCGACGCCATCTCGCCGTGGACGGGCACCTTCCAGATCGCGTACAACGCCGACGGTGGTCACGCCGCCTGGGTCGACGCAGTCACGAACCAGCTGAAGAACAACCTCGGCATCGACGCGTCGGGTGCTCCCTACCCGACCTTCGCCGAGGCGCGCACCGCGATCACCGACCGCACCATCCAGACCGCGTTCCGTACCGGTTGGCAGGCGGACTACCCCGCGCTGTTCAACTTCCTCGGGCCGCTCTACGGCACGGGTGCCGGTTCGAACGACGGTGACTACTCCAGCCCCGAGGTCGACCAGCTCCTCGACGAGGGTCTCGCCGAGACCGACCTCGACGCCGCGAACGAGAAGTTCCAGCAGGTGCAGGAGATCCTCTTCCAGGACCTCCCCGCCATCCCGCTGTGGTACCGCACCGTGAACGGCGCGTGGAGCGAGAACGTGGAGAACGTGGAGTACGGCTGGAACTCCGTGCCGCTGTACCACCAGATCACCAAGAGCGAGTAGTTCTCGATCGAGGGCGGTTCGGGGTTAGACTCTGAGGCGCCCGTGGGGCGGCAGCCGAGTGGCTGCCGCCCCACTCCCACGTAGTCACCCGGTGCGAACCCGATCGGCGTAGCATCGTGTGGACGAACTCGCACAACGGTGAGGTTTCTTCGACATGTCAATATCCACGAAATGCGAGGCCTGATCCATGGCCGGCTATATCGTGCGCCGAGTCCTGCAGGTGATCCCTGTTCTCCTCGGCACCACCTTCCTGATCTACTTCATGGTCTTCGCCATGCCGGGCGACCCCGTCGTCGCCCTCTTCGGCGACAAGACCCCGCCACCCCAGGTGCTCGAGGCGCTGCGTGAGAGGTATCACCTCGATGAGCCGTTCATCGTCCAGTACCTGATCTTCCTCGGCAACATCCTCCGTGGCGATCTCGGCGTCTCCTTCTCCGGCCAGCCGGTCGGCGAGATCCTCGCCCAGACGTTCCCGGTCACGCTCCGCCTCGCGGCGATCTCGACGTTCTTCCTGATGATCGCCGGCATCTCGGTGGGCCTCGTCTCGGGCCTGCGCAAGGGCGGCGTCTTCGACGCCAGCGCACTCGTGGTGAGCCTCATCCTCATCTCGCTGCCGATTTTCGTCGTCGGATTCGTCGCGCAGTTCATCTTCGGCATCCAGCTCGGCTGGTTCAGGACCACCGTGGGCATCGGCGCCCCGACACAGGACCTGATACTCCCGGCGCTGGTGCTCGCGACCGGCAGCTTCGCCCAGATCGTTCGACTGACGAGGACGTCGGTCATCGAGACGGATGGCCTCGACTTCGTTCGCACCGCCGCGAGCAAGGGGCTGTCCCGTCGGCGGATCGTGCCCGTCCACATCCTGCGCAACTCGCTCATTCCCGTCGTGACCTACCTCGCCGTCGACTTCGGCGTCCTCATGGTCGGCGCGGTCGTCACCGAGGGCATCTTCAACGTGCCGGGTGTCGGTCGCACCGTGTACCAGGCGATCATCCGCGGAGAGAACCCGACCGTCGTCGCGTTCGTGACCGTGATGGTGTTGATCTACCTCATGGTCAACCTGGCGATCGACCTCCTCTACGCCGTTCTCGACCCGAGGATCCGCTATGCCAAGTAACGTCAACACCAGACCCGATCAGCAGCACTTCGTCGCTCCGATCGAAGAGACCCCGCTCGTCGCCATCGACTCCGTCAAGACCGAGGGCAAGCCCTCGAACCTCTGGCGCGATGCGTGGGCCGACGTCCGCAAGCGGCCGATGTTCTGGATCTCGGCCGCGATGATCCTGCTCGTCGTGATCGTCGCCCTGTTCCCGAACCTGTTCACCCAGGTGCCGCCCAACAACGACTGCCAGCTGTCGAACAGCAATGGCGGGCCCACTGAGGGGCACCCGCTCGGCTTCACCAAGCAGGGTTGCGACATCTACTCCCGGATCATCCACGGAACATCGACGTCGCTCTCGGTCGGCCTCATCGTCACGTTCCTCGTGGCGTTCCTCGGCGTCGTCTTCGGGGCGTACGCGGGCTTCTACGGCGGATGGGTCGACTCGGTGCTCTCGCGCATCGGCGACATCTTCTTCTCGATCCCCTACATCCTCGCCGCCGTGGTCGTCATGTCGGTCTTCTCGCAGTACGCGAACGTGTGGGTGATCTCGCTCGCCATCGGCATATTCGCGTGGCCATCCACGGCACGTGTGCTGAGAGCCGAGGTGCTGCGGGTGAAGAACGCCGACTTCGTGATGGCGGCGACCGCGCTCGGCGTCTCGCGATTCCGGATCCTGCTGCGCCATGTGCTCCCGAACTCGATCGCGCCGGTCATCGTCATCACGACGATCTCGCTCGCGTCGGCGATCGTGGCGGAGGCGACCCTGTCGTTCCTCGGCGTCGGACTGCCGAGCTCGACGATGTCGTGGGGCAATGACATCTCGGCAGCGCAGAACGACCTCCGGAACGCGCCGCAGACCCTCATCCTCCCGTCCATCGCGCTGTCGATCACCGTGCTGAGCTTCATCATGCTCGGCGAGGTCATCCGCGATGCGCTCGACCCGAAGGCGAGGGCCCAGCGATGAGCGACACCGTGAATCGAACCGACCTCGACCGCCCGATGACCGGCCGCGACGAGCGGCCCCTCCTCGAGATCAAGGACCTCGAGGTCGGGTTCAACACCCAGGAGGGCCTCGTGAAGGCCGTCGACGGGGTGAACATCACCCTGTACCGCGGTCAGAGCCTCGCGATCGTGGGCGAGTCGGGTTCGGGCAAGTCGACGACCGCGCACGCGATCATCAACCTGCTCCCGGGCACCGGCCACATCGCCGGCGGCCAGATCCTCCTCGACGGCCAGGACCTCGCGAAGGCCTCGCAGAAGGAGATGGAGGGCATCCGCGGCCGGAAGATCGGCTTCGTCCCCCAGGACCCGATGTCGAACCTCAACCCCGTGTGGTCGATCGGCTTCCAGGTCGAGGAGGCCATCAAGGCCAACGGCATCGCGACCGGCCGCAAGGAGGTCAAGAAGCGCGCCATCGAGGTGCTGAAGCAGGCGGGCCTCCAAGACGCCGATCGGCGCCTCCGGCAGTTCCCGCACCAGTTCTCGGGCGGCATGCGCCAGCGCGTGCTGATCGGCATGGGCCTCGCGGCCGATCCCCAGCTGCTCATCGCCGACGAGCCCACCTCGGCGCTCGACGTCACCGTGCAGCGCGTCATCCTCGATCACCTCGAGTCCCTCACGCGGGAGCTCGGCACGACCCTGCTGTTCATCACGCACGACCTCGGCCTCGCGGCCGAGCGTGCCGAGCAGCTCGTGGTGATGTACAAGGGCAAGGTCGTCGAGTCCGGGCCGTCGGTCGAGATCCTCCAGAACCCGCAGCACCCGTACACCCAGCGACTCGTCGCAGCGGCGCCGAGCCTCGCATCGCGGCGCATCCAGTCGAGCGGCAGCATCGCGGCGGCCGAATCGTCGATCTCGGAGGATGCCGCTCACGTGGCCGGCGAGGAGATCGACCTCATCGCCACGGCCGAGGCCCGCGCCGAGGCGCTCGAGGCTGCGGCATCCGCCCCGCCCGCGATCACGGTCGAGCACCTCACCAAGGTGTTCAAGATCCGCGGAGCGGGCGAGTTCACCGCGGTCGACGACGTCTCCTTCGAGATCGCGAAGGGCACCACCACGGCGCTCGTCGGCGAGTCGGGGTCGGGCAAGTCGACCGTGGCCAAGATGCTCCTCAAGCTCGAGGAGGCCACCAGCGGCAAGATCGTGGTCGGCGGCAAGGACCTCGCGGCGACCACAGGCAAGGAGCTGTTCCACCTGCGCAGCCGCATGCAGCCGGTCTTCCAGGACCCGTACGGGTCGCTGAACCCGCTGCGCAACATCGGCAACACCATCGCGGAGCCGCTGTTCACGCACAAGGTGGGCACGAAGGCCTGGCGTCGCGAGCGCGTGTACGAGCTCCTCGAACAGGTGTCGCTGCCGAAGTCGCTCGTCGGCCGGTACCCGAACGAGCTCTCCGGCGGACAGCGTCAGCGCATCGCCATCGCGCGAGCACTGGCCCTGAAGCCCGAGATCGTGGTGCTCGACGAGGCGGTCTCGGCACTCGACGTGCTCGTGCAGGCGCAGATCCTGCGCCTGCTCGCCGACCTGCAGGCCGAGCTGAAGCTCACCTACCTCTTCATCACGCACGACCTCGCCGTCGTGCGCGTCATCGCCGACAATGTCTGCGTGATGCAGAAGGGGCGCATCGTCGAGGCGGCGGCCACCGACGAGGTGTTCGACAACCCCAAGGAGCAGTACACCCGCGACCTGCTCGCGGCCATCCCCGGCGCGAACATCGAGCTCGGCGCCTAGCCGATCGCACGCCGCGAACGCCCGGGTCTCCGCTCGTCGGAGCCCGGGCGTTCGTCGTTCCCCATCGGCGCACGACGGTGGCACACGGCGATCGTTCGGCCGGGCACGGTAATGTAGAGGCGCGCGAGCCGTCGATCCACGGTCGTCGCGCTCCCACAGACTCTCATCAAGCGCGTCCGCGCCGTCGATCCGAGCCCGCACGCTCGAGGTCGACCGACGGATGCCCCACCGCGAGGAATCCACCACATGGCCAACGCCACCCGCAACGACCTGCGCAACGTCGCGATCGTCGCCCACGTCGACCACGGCAAGACGACACTCGTCGACGCCATGCTCAAGCAGACCCATTCGTTCGCCGAGCACGCCCACGTCGACGAGCGCGCCATGGACTCGAACGAGCTCGAGCGCGAGAAGGGCATCACGATCCTCGCGAAGAACACGGCGATCGAGTACGCCGGCGAGCACGCGACATCCGGGCCCGT
Organism: Agromyces sp. NSFZ; assembly: GCF_056156205.1. NCBI lineage: Bacteria > Bacillati > Actinomycetota > Actinomycetes > Micrococcales > Microbacteriaceae > Agromyces > Agromyces sp. NSFZ. The sequence goes on along the minus strand of NZ_CM149585.1, from coordinate 2,891,179 downwards.
GACCATCAACGTCATCGACACTCCGGGTCACGCCGACTTCGGCGGCGAGGTCGAGCGCGGCCTCTCGATGGTCGACGGCGTGGTGCTGCTCGTCGACGCGAGCGAGGGCCCGCTGCCGCAGACGCGGTTCGTGCTGCGCAAGGCGCTCGAGGCGCGTCTGCCCGTGATCCTGCTCGTGAACAAGACCGACCGGCCCGACGCCCGCATCGACGAGGTCGTCGCCGAGAGCCAGGACCTCCTGCTCGGCCTCGCGTCCGACCTGGCCGACGACGCCATGTCGGCGGGCACCGACGGCGACCTCGACCTCGACGCCGTGCTCGACGTGCCGGTCGTGTACGCATCCGGCAAGGCCGGCCGCGCCTCGACGACGAAGCCCGAGAACGGCAGCCTTCCCGACAGCGACGACCTCGAGCCGCTGTTCGAGGCGATCCTGAAGCACATCCCCGCCCCCACCTTTGACGACGAGGCGCCGCTGCAGGCGTGGGTCACGAACCTCGACGCGTCGCCGTTCCTCGGCCGCCTCGCGCTGCTGCGCGTGTTCAACGGCACCATCCGCAAGGGCCAGACCGTCGCATGGGTGCGTCACGACGGCTCGCACTCGAACGTGCGCATCACCGAGCTCCTCAAGACCAAGGCCCTCGATCGCTTCCCGGCCGAGGAGGCCGGCCCCGGCGACATCATCGCCGTCGCCGGCATCGAGGAGATCACGATCGGCGAGACGCTCGCCGACCCCGAAGACGTCCGGCCGCTCCCGGCCATCCACGTCGACGACCCCGCCATCTCGATGACGATCGGCACGAACACGTCGCCCCTCGTCGGCAAGGTCAAGGGCCACAAGCTCACCGCCCGCATGGTCAAGGACCGCCTCGACCGCGAGCTCGTCGGCAACGTCTCGCTCAAGGTGCTCGACATCGGCCGCCCCGACGCGTGGGAGGTGCAGGGCCGCGGCGAGCTGGCGCTCGCGATCCTCGTCGAGCAGATGCGCCGCGAGGGCTTCGAGCTCACGGTCGGCAAGCCGCAGGTGGTCACGAAGACGATCGACGGCAAGGTGCACGAGCCGTACGAGCACCTCACGATCGACGCGCCCGAGGAGTACCTCGGCGCGATCACGCAGCTCCTCGCCGCCCGCAAGGGCCGCATGGACAACATGGCGAACCACGGCACCGGATGGGTGCGCATGGAGTTCATCGTGCCGAGCCGCGGCCTCATCGGATTCCGCACCGAGTTCCTCACCATCACGCGGGGCACCGGCATCGCGAACGCGATCTCGCACGGCTACGACGAGTGGGCGGGCACCATCACGACCCGCAGCAACGGCTCGATCGTCGCCGACCGTGCCGGCGTGGTGACGCCGTTCGCGATCATCGCGCTGCAGGAGCGCATGACCTTCTTCGTGAACCCCACCGAGGAGGTCTACGAGGGCATGGTCATCGGCGAGAACTCGCGCAACGACGACATGGACGTGAACATCACGAAGGAGAAGAAGCTCACGAACATGCGTTCGTCGACGGCCGACACCTTCGAGTCGATGACGCCGTCGCGCCAGCTCACGCTCGAGGAGTGCCTGGAGTTCGCGCGTGAAGACGAGTGCGTCGAGGTCACGCCCGAGAAGGTGCGCATCCGCAAGGTGGAGCTCGACCAGACGGCGCGTGCGCGGGCCGCGTCGCGCCTCAAGAAGCAGGCCTGACCCACCTCGGCTCGTGCAGGAGAATGGACGCCATCCCTCGCCAGGGCAGGGCGATGTCAAGTGGTCGTTGCAACTTGTCGGGTGAGGAGCTCGTTGAGGGCTTGGGCTGGGGTGCGGTAGTCGAGGGTGGGTCGGGGGCGCCGGTTGAGGGTGTCCTGGACGCGGCGTAGCGCGTCGGCGTCCCAGGCGTTCAGGTCGGTGCCCTTGGTGAACCAGAACCTGAGGAGCCGGTTGGTGTTCTCGTTCGACCCACGCTGCCATGGTGAGTGGGGGTCGCAGAAGTACACCGGCGCCCGCAGGGCGAGCTGGATCCGTTCGTAGCCGGCCAGCTCGACACCACGGTCCCACGTGATCGACCGGCGAAGATGGTCAGGCAGTTCACCCATCCGCTCGATCATCGCGCCCGCGACCTCGTCCGCGGTATGCCGGTCCGGCAGGTGCAGCAGGATCACGAACCGGGTCGAGCGTTCCACCAGCGTCCCGATCGCGGACCGGTTCCCGGCGCCCATGATCAGGTCACCCTCCCAGTGCCCGGGCACCGCCCGGTCCGCGACCTCGGCCGGTCGGTCGCTGATCGTGAACGCGTCCTCGTAGATCGCCCGACCGCGTCGATCCACGCTGCCCCGAGGCTTGCGACGGGTGCGGCCAGTGGACAGCTTCCGCGCCAGGTCCTGCCGCAACACGCCGCGCCCCTGCACGTACAGGGCCCGGTAGATCGTCTCGTGACTCACCCGTCCAGTCTGATCCCGGTCGGGGTCGGCGGCGAGCATCCGCGCGATCAGCCCCGGACTCCAGCCATCATCCATCCACTCCTCGACCTGCCGCCGCAGCCGCGGATTCCCGGCGAGCTTGACGCGTTTCGGGCGGCGCCGCTTCGCGGCCGCGGCCCGATCAGCCAACGCGGCCCGGTACACCCCGTCCGCGCCCCGGTTCCGGGTCACCTCCCGGCTGACCACGGACTTGTCCCGGCCGATCATCGCGCCGATCTGGGCAAGGGTCAGTTTCCACGCCAGCCCTGCCTGGATCACCGCCCGATCCGCGTCCGACAGGTACCGGCCCGACTTCCCATGCGGCGGCGGCAACGGTTCGACCAGCCCGCCCCGACGCCCCTTCCGCAACGGCACACCCACGCTGGCAGCCTTCCACCACCGCTCCACCGTCGGCACCGGCACGCCGAGCAACCGTGCCGCGGACGAGACCGACTCCCCACCCAGCACCAAGGACACGAACCGCTCCCGGACCGCATCCGGATACAACCTCCGGCCACCCACGCAACACCTCCCATGTTGCAACGACCGTAAGAATCCGCCCAGGGGTTCGCCGCAATTCTCCTGCACGAGCCGAGGGGCTCGTTTGCTGGCACTCGGTGCCAGATCACGGAAAGATAACGGGATTCTCTCAGATTCGCTGCGTACGGTGGCCCCTATTGTCCGAAGCCCCCGAACCCGAACTTCGCAACTGAATGAATCCCCCAAAGACTCACGGCCGCCGTGCGGCCGCCCCCGCCTCTGTCCGAAACCGCCCCCGATCCACCCGTGAAGCCGGCGCCCCGCGCGCCGCTCACGCGGTGAACACCCGCAGCATCCCGAAGCAGGAGCGGGCAGGCGCCACGAGCGCCCCGCAGCGTTCCGCCTCCCGCGGCGGCCTCCGACCCGCCATCTCGACGATCGCGATGACCTTCGTCGGCGCCATGATGATCGCAACGAGCGTTCCCGCGCTCGCGGTCACCGCCACCGATCCCGAACATCGCGCCTCCGTGTACGCGCCGGCGGTGGAGGACACGATCTCGCAGCGCCCGCAGACGATCCAGATCGCGAGCGAGGCCGAGCTCTCCCCGGTCGCGACCGAGAGCTACGCCGTCGAGGCGGCGCCGCCGCCCATCGTCTCGCAGGTGGCCGGCGTCGGCGCCGTCGCGGTGATCGAGTCCGACCTCATCGTCTGGCCGGTCGTCAACCCCGAGAACCGCGCCTCGGGCTTCGGCCCGCGCGAGGCGCCGTGTTCCGGCTGCTCGACCTACCACGATGGCGTCGACTTCAACCCCGGCAACGGCACGCCCGTCATGTCGATCGCCGACGGCGTGGTCGTGCTCGCGACCGAGAACGGTGGCGGCCTGGGCGTGAACGTCGAGGTGCAGCACAACATCGGCGGCGAGCTCATCACCACGTCGTACGCGCACATGCAGTACGGGTCGCTCGCCGTGTCCGAGGGCCAGCGCGTGAGCGCGGGCCAGCAGCTCGGTCTCGTCGGCTCGACGGGCCAGTCCACCGGGCCGCACCTGCACCTCGAGATGTTCGGCGCCGACGGCGTGCGGTTCGACGGCTTCGCCTGGCTCAGCGCGCGCGTCGGCTGACCGACGCGTCGCCCGACCGACGCATCGCCCGACCCGTCTCAGGCGCCGAAGCGGGGTTCCCGCTTCTCGAGGAACGCGCTGACGCCCTCGCGCATGTCGTCGGTCTGGAAGGCGTCCTCGAACCCCTGCACCTCGAGCGCCGAGGCGACGTCGGTCGGGGTGCCGGCCGCCGCGACCAGCACGCGCTTCGCGAGCGCCACGGCGGTCGGCGAGTTCGCGGCGATCTCGTCGATCGTGGCGCGTGCGCCTGCGAGGAGCGACTCGCGATCGGCGAAGCGGCGCGCCACGAGGCCGAGGGCCACCGCTTCTTCGGTGCCGATGCGCCGGCCGGTGTAGATGAGCTCCTTCGCCCGGGCGGCGCCGACGGCGCGGGGGAGTCGCACCGTGCCGCCGAACCCCGGGATGAGCCCGAGCCGCACCTCGGGCTGGCCGAAGGCCGAGGCATCCGTCGCATAGATGAGGTCGCACGCGAGGGCCATCTCGAGGCCCCCACCGAGGGCGAACCCGTCGACGCAGGCGATCACGGGGGCCGGCAGTGCTTCGATCGCCGCGGCCACCCGATGCCCGAGGCGGGCGAGGTCGGCGGCCGGTCCGGGCTCGAGCGACGCCAGGCCGCGGATGTCGGCCCCGGCCACGAAGGCGCGACCACCGGCACCCACGAGCAGCGCGCCGCGCAGGCCGCGCTCGTCGGCGAGCCCGGTGAACGCGGCCTCGAGCGCGCCGAGCACCTCCGCCGAGAGCGCGTTGAGCGATGCCGGCCGGTCGATCGTGACGATCGCGACGCCGCCTTCCCGCTCCACCCGCACGGCGGGCTCCTCGGTCACGGCTCCCGTTGCGGCATCCGGCATTCGTCATCGATCCTCTCCGAGCGGCCCCTGCCGCGCCGCTGACCACGCTACGCCATCGTCTCGGCGGACTCGGCCGATAGAATCCGACACGAGCGGATGCCGCGCGCGCCGCGAATCCCCGACCGCACCCCAGAGGAGCCCGCATGCCCAGCCTGCCCGTCACGACCCGAGCCGCGATGGCGGTCGCGATCGCCGGCGTCACCGCCTCGCTCCTCACAAGCTGCTTCGCGAACCCGGTCGAGGAACTCGTGAACCGCAGCGTCGAGGGCGCGGTCGAGGAGGCGACCGGTGGAGACGTGAGCCTCTCGGGCGAGCTTCCCGCGGACTTCCCGGCGGAGGTGCCGGTGGTCGACGGCAAGATCGGCCTGTCCGCCGGCGCCGGCGGCACCGAGGGCTGGGTGGTCGCGGTCACCACCACCTCGAGTGACGCCCTCGCCGAGGCTGCCGCCGAACTCGAGGCGGCCGGCTACACCGAGGACACCTCGGTCTCCGGCGGGCAGCTCGGTGCGAAGGTCTACACCGGCGCCGGCTACCTGGTGCTGCTCGCCGGCGAGGGCAGCACGGTCTCGTACACGGTGACGCCGAAGGCGCAGTGACCGCCCCGGCCGGCCCCACCGACTGGACCTCGCGCGCGGGCATCCTCGCGCTCGGGATCCTCGTCGGCATCATCTACGGGTCGGTGGCGACGATCGGCCACCGCAACGAGCTCACGATCGGCGCCGTGGTCGTGCCGTGGGGGATCGTCGCGGCGCTCGTCGGCGTACTCGCCCTCCTCGTCGGCGTGCGGCTCGCGGCGGGCGGACGGCTCGCCGCCATCGGCGTGGCCGTCGGCATCGTCGGCACGGTGGCATTGCTGACGCTCCCAGGGCCCGGCGGCTCGGTGCTCATCACCGGCGACCTCCGCGGCACCGTGTGGGCGGTGGCGCCCGCCCTCCTGGCCGTGCTGGTGGTGGCGTGGCCCGAGCTTCCCGCACGGCGACGCGCGGCATCCGAGGCCGCTTAGACTGGAGTCCCAGCCCTGCGAGAGGACACCGAGCCAAGTGACCTACGTCATCGCCCTGCCGTGCGTCGATGTCAAAGACCGCGCCTGCGTCGACGAGTGCCCCGTCGACTGCATCTACGAGGGTGAACGCTCGCTCTACATCCACCCCGACGAGTGCGTCGACTGCGGCGCATGCGAGCCCGTGTGCCCCGTCGAGGCGATCTACTACGAGGACGACCTCCCCGAGGAGTGGGCCGACTACTACAAGGCCAATGTCGAGTTCTTCGACGACATCGGCTCGCCCGGCGGTGCTGCGAAGATCGGCGTGATCCCCAAGGACCACCCGCTCGTCGCCGCCCTCCCGCCGCAGGTGCACTGAACATGGCGCGGGGCGAACTGCCCGACTATCCGTGGGACCTCATGGGTCCGTATCGTGAGCGGGCGGCGGCGCATCCGGGCGGCATCGTCGACCTGTCCATCGGTTCTCCCGTCGATCCGACGCCCGTCATCGTCCGCGACGCGCTCGCCGCGGCGACCGACGCCCACGCCTATCCCACGACGGTCGGCACACCCGAACTCCGCGCGGCGATCGTCGAATGGTTCGAGCGGCGACGCGGCGTGACCGGCCTCACCGAGGCGAACGTGCTGCCGACCATCGGGTCCAAGGAGCTCGTCGCGCTGCTGCCGTTCCTGCTCGGCCTGGGCGATGGTGACGTCGTGGTGCATCCGCGTGCCGCCTACCCGAGCTACGAGATGGGCGCGGTGCTGACCGGGGCGACCGCCATGGCGTCCGACGACCCGGCGGAGTGGCCCGAGCAGACGCGACTCGTGTGGCTGAACAGCCCAGGCAACCCCGACGGCCGGGTCCTCACCATCGAGCAGCTCCGGGCCGCCCGCGCGCGGGCGCGTGAGCTCGGCGCGGTCATCGTCGGCGACGAGTGCTACGCCGAGCTCGGCTGGGAGGGCCGCTGGGCCGACGAGCCCATCCCGAGCCTGCTCGATCCCGCGGTGACCGACGGCGACCGACGCGACACGCTCGTCATCTACTCCCTCTCGAAGCAGTCGAACATGGCGGGCTATCGCGCCGCGTTCGTCGCCGGATGCCGCACCGTGATCGCCCGGATCACGAACGTGCGCAAGCACGCGGGCCTCATGCTGCCGCAGCCCTTGCAGCACGCGATGGCCGTCGCCCTGCGCGACGAGGTGCACGTGGTGGAGCAGAAGGAGCGCTACCGTGCCCGCCGCGCCAAGCTGAAGCCCGCGCTCGAGGCGGCCGGATTCCGCATCGACGGCAGTGAGGCCGGCCTCTACCTCTGGGCGACCGAGGGGCGCGATGCGTGGGAGAGCCTCGGAAGGCTCGCCGACCTCGGCATCCTGGGCGGACCGGGGCACTTCTACGGCATCCACTACCCGGAGCACGTGCGGCTCTCCCTGACCGCGGGCGACGAGCGGATCTCGGCGGCAGCGGAGCGGTTGCGGGCGGCGACGGGCGCCTGAGGCCGATACCGTGCGGTCGCTCCAACGGATACGCACCTCTCTTGGTGGATGTCACAGTGTGCCCCGAGCACGTCTAGGCTGTATTCGGGCCGCGGCCATCGGCCCCTGACCCCAAGGCAGGTGACCGCGCAAGTGACGATCACAGGAGGCGCCGTGAGCGACGTCGTGAACCAGGCACCCGGGCACGAGCCCCGGACCGCCACCCTCAGCTTCCCCGGCGGCACGGCCGAGTTCCCGATCCGCGATGCCGTCGACGGCCACTCGAGCATCGACCTGTCGAGCCTCACTCGCCAGACCGGCCTGACGGCGCTCGACTACGGCTTCGTCAACACGGCGTCCACGCAGTCGAAGATCACCTACATCGACGGCACCCAGGGCATCCTCCGCTATCGTGGCTACCCGATCGAGCAGCTCGCCCAGCATTCGACCTACCTCGAGGTGGCGTGGCTGCTGCTCTACGGAAGCCTCCCCACGACCGACCAGCTCGGCGAGTTCGACGAGAAGATCCGACGTCACACGCTCCTGCACGAGGACCTCAAGCGCTTCTTCTCGGCCCTGCCGCACACGGCGCACCCCATGTCCGTGCTCTCGAGCGCGGTGTCGGCACTGTCCACCTACTACGAGGACTCGTCGGATCCGCATGACCTCGACCACGTCGAGCTCACGATGGTGCGGCTCCTCGCGAAACTCCCGGTGATCGCGGCGTACGCGCACAAGAAGAGCACCGGGCAGGCCTTCCTGTATCCCGACAACTCGCTGAGCTTCGTCGACAACTTCCTGCGCCTGAACTTCGGCAACATGGCCGAGCCCTACGTCATCGACCCGGTGCTGTCGAAGGCGCTCGACCGCCTGCTCATCCTGCACGAGGACCACGAGCAGAACGCCTCCACCTCGACCGTGCGACTCGTCGGGTCGACGGGCGCGAACCTGTACGCCTCGATCTCCGCCGGGATCCAGGCGCTCTCGGGGCCGCTGCACGGCGGCGCCAACGAGGCCGTGCTCCAGATGCTGGCGCAGATCCGCGACTCGGGCGAGGGCGTCGCGAAGTTCGTCGAGCGCGTCAAGCGCAAGGAGGACGGTGTGAAGCTCATGGGCTTCGGGCACCGCGTCTACAAGAACTACGACCCGCGGGCCCGCCTCGTGAAGGAGTCGGCCGACGAGGTGCTCGCCGGGCTCGGGGTCAATGATCCGCTCCTCGACCTCGCGAAGGAGCTCGAGCAGATCGCCCTCGAAGACGACTACTTCAAGGAGCGTCGCCTCTACCCGAACGTCGACTTCTACACCGGCGTCATCTACAAGGCGATGGGCTTCCCCACGCGCATGTTCACGGTGCTCTTCGCGATCGGTCGGCTTCCCGGCTGGATGGCGCACTGGCGTGAGATGAACCTCGACCCCCAGACGAAGATCGGCCGCCCGCAGCAGCTGTACGTCGGCGAGCCCGAGCGTCGCTACCCCGGCGCTTGACCCACCGCGCGGCTCGCGAGTTCGCCGCCCCCGGCGCGTGACCGCCGGCGTCCGACGTCAGTCCGCGTCGGCCGGGCGCAGGTGCAGCGTGTCCTGCGCAGCGTCCTGCACGGCCGGCATCGTGAACGCCCACGGTCGGGTGTCGCCGCGCTGCCACAACCCCGCCTGGTCGTCGTAGTGCGGGTGGAACGCGTGGCCGGATGCGCCCGTCAGGTTCACCCAACGTGAGGCATCGAAGTCGCCGACGTCGATGACCATGCGCATGGACGGCACCCAGTCGACCTCGTAGCCCTGCGTCACGTCCCAGCCGATGGCGTTCACGATGTCGGAGCCGCCGCCGAGCGCATAGGGTCCGCGGTTGAAGAGCCATTCGATCGCCGCGATGCCCGATTCGCCGAAGCTCTGGTTCGTGAGCGTCAGCGTGTGCAGCCGGCCCCAGCGCCAGGAGCCCGTGTCGGAGCCCATGCGGTCGGATGCCTCGTGCCAGGCCGCCTCGAGCGCATGCGCGATCATGGCGTCGCGGCCGGTGACGCCGAGGTCGTCGTTCGTCCACCAACGCGCGTCGGGCTCGTCGAGGAGCTCGCCGACGACCGTGAACCAGCGATCACCGCCCTTCGGCTGAGCGTCCTCCGGCAGCGACCCGAACATCCCGTCGAGGAGGTTGCGCCAGAACACGGCGAAGTACGCCGCCGCCGCGCTGTCGGCGTCGGCGCGCTCGTTCCAGGTCTCGAGGAGCGCCGCGCCGCGTGCGGCGTCGCCGTCGAGTTCGAGCCCGGCGATCACCGGCACGAGCACGGCGGCGTTCGCGTCGGCGGTGTCGAGCTGCATCTCGGCGAGATCCTCGACCGCGAGCTTCTCGCCGGCGGCGATGCGCTCGTCGAGCATCCGCTCGATGGCCTCGGCTCGGTACCCGTGGTCCCAGTCGCTGGTGAACGCCGGGCCGTTCGCGCTCACGGCGTTGTTCGCGGTGACGAGATAGCCGCGCTCGGGGTTCAGCACCGAGGGCAGCTGGTCGAACGGCACCGTGCCCGCCCAGCCGTTCGCGCTCGTCCACCCGGGCATGGGCACCGTGCCGTCGCCCGCCTTCCTGACGGGGATGCGTCCGGGCGCCTGGTAGCCGATGTTGCCGTCGACGTCGGCGTACAGCAGGTTCTGGGCCGGCACGTCGAAGAGCGCGGCCGCCTGGCGGAAGCCGTCCCAGTCGCGGGCACGGTTCATGGTGAAGATGGCCTGGGCAGTGTTGCCCGGCGTCAGCGCGGTCCACTGCAGGGACACGGCGTTGCCGACGTCGTCACCGGATGCCTCCGGCCGGCCCTCGGCGATGGCCCCGTAGTCGCCGCCGACGTCGCTGACGAGCGGGCCGCGCTGCGTGGCCCGCACCGTGCGGGTGACGGGGTCGCCGCCTGCGACCTCGATGACCTCTTCGCGCACGGTGAGCGGCAGCATCGCGCCGTCGAACTCGTAGGTGTCGCCGTCGACCCGCTCGAGGTAGAGGTCGGCGACGTCGGGTCCGAGGTTGGTGAACCCCCATGCGATGCGGTCGTTGTGGCCGATGACGACGCCAGGCAGCCCCGAGAAGGTGTAGCCGGCCACGTCGAACCCGCAGTCGTCGCGGAGCTCGACGCAGTGCAGGCCCATCTGCGTCCAGATGGAGGGCATCGCGGGCCCGAGGTGGGGGTCGTTCGCGAGCAGCGGCATCCCCGACTCGGTGTGTGCGCCCGACACGACCCACGAGTTGGATCCGAGGTCGCCACCCTCGGCACCGAGCAGCTCGGGGATGCCGTCGAGGGCGGCGCGCAGGGACGCCAGGGGCGCAGCGTACGGGGCGAGGTCGGCCGACGGGACATCCGGGGCATCCGTCGTCGTGTCCGTCGCACTCGCGTCGGTCTCGGGTAGCGCCGTCACTCCGAGCGTCGCGGGCGCCGCGGACACGCCATCGACGATCGTGGGCTTCTCGCCCCACGGGAATCCGGGGTGCAGGCGCGCGACCTCCTCGGGGGGCAGGGCCGTCGAGAGGAGGGCCCGATCGATCTCGTCGCCGAGGTTCGACCGGAGGTCCCATGCCATGGCCTTGAGCCACGCGATCGAGTCGACCGGTGACCACGGCTCGGGGGAGTAGCCGGGGTTCTGCAGTCCGAGCACGGCGTACTCGAGCGAGAGCCCGGCGCCGTCGCGCTCGGCGAGGTAGGCGTTCACGCCCTCGGCATACGCCTCGTAGAGGGCGCGCGATCCCTCGTCGAGGAGCTGGTACTCCTGCTCGGCCACTCCACGCCAGTCGAGCATGCGGACGAACGTGTCGGTCGCGACCTGCGACTCGCCGAAGAGCTCCGAGAGGCGGCCCGCCGTCACGTGCCTGCGGAAGTCCATCTCCCAGAACCGGTCCTGAGCGTGCACGTAGCCCTGGGCGAAGAAGAGGTCGTGATCGGTCTCGGCGACCAGCTGGGGAACGCCGGCATCGTCGCGGTACACCGTGACGGTGGCCAGCAGGCCCGGCGCCTCGATGCGGCCGGAGGTCGTCGGGAACGATCGCTGCACGGTCCACCAGCCGAACCCCGCCGCGGTGACGGCCAGCGCGAGCACGGCGACGAGGAGCACGGTGAGGAACCGGAGGCCCCCGTGCCGGCGGGTTCTGGGTGCGTCGGTACCCACGTCACTCCTTCGTGCGGCGCATGGCGACGGCCGCCCCGCGGCGGCCTGAGCACCCCACTGTACCCCGCTCGGGCACCCCGGGAGCGTCGCCGGCGGCGACGCGTCTCCAGACCGTCAGGCGTGCAGCGCGGCGTTCAGCGTGACGCCCTCACCCGTGCGCGAGAGCACCTCGACCTGCCCGTTCAGCGAGTTGCGCCGGAAGAGCAGGTTCGGTTGCCCGGACAGCTCGACGGCCTTCACCGTTCGGCCGGGCTCGCCCGTGGCGCCGAGGACGACGACCTTCGTTCCCGCGGTGACGTAGAGGCCCGCCTCGACGACCGAGTCGTCGCCGATCGAGATGCCGATACCGGAGTTGGCGCCGAGGAGTGCCCGCTCGCCGATCGAGACGCGCTCGGTCCCGCCGCCCGAGAGCGTGCCCATGATCGAGGCGCCACCGCCGATGTCGCTGCCGTCGCCCACCACGACGCCCTGCGAGATGCGACCCTCGACCATCGAGGCGCCGAGCGTGCCGGCGTTGAAGTTCACGAAGCCCTCGTGCATGACCGTCGTGCCGGGCGCGAGGTGCGCGCCGAGGCGCACGCGCGAGGCATCCGCGATCCGGACGCGATCGGGCGTGACGTAGTCGAGCAGGCGCGGGAACTTGTCGAGGCCGGTGGCGTGGATGCCCGCCCGCTGCAGGCGCGGACGCAGTCGATCGAAGTCGGCCGGATGCACCGGGCCCGCGTTCGTCCACACGACGGCCGGCAGGTGCGCGAACACGCCGTCGAGGCTGAGCTCATTGGGACGAACGACGAGGTGCGAGAGCAGGTGCAGGCGCAGGTACGCGTCGGCCGTGCCGGCGGGCGCGGCATCGAGGTCGATCACGGTGGTGACCGGTCGCACGGTCACGGCGCGCCGCACATCGGGGCCGGAGAACTCGTCGAGGTCCGACGACGCGGCCGTGTCGGCGTCGTCGAGCGTGCCGAGCGCCGGTGCGGGGTACCACGCGTCGAGCACGGTGCCGTCGGCGGCCACCGTCTCGAGACCGTGACCCCAGGCGGAGCGGGCAGGGGAGGAGGCGGTGTCGTCTGCGGGCATGCTTCCAGCGTATCCGCGCACGAGCCACCCCGTTCCCCGATGACGACACGGGTCGGGCCCCGGGGCATCCGTAGACTCGTGGCATGCCGACTCCCGACTCGCCAAGGGCCGCGCTCGACCTCACCGCCGACTCCGTGGCCATCACGCAGGCCATCTGCGACGTGCCGAGCGTCTCGGGTGACGAGCAGACCCTCGCCGACCTCGTGGTCGAAGCGCTCGCCGCCGCACCGCACCTCGAGATCATCCGCGACGGCGACACCGTCGTCGCCCGCACGAACCTCGGCCGCGACCGCCGGGTGGTCATCGCCGGCCACCTCGACACCGTGCCGATCAACGGCAATGTCCCGACCCGGTACGAGACCATCGACGGACAGCGGTACCTGTGGGGCCGCGGCACGGTGGACATGAAGGCGGGCGTCGCGGTGCAGCTGAAGCTGGCGCTCGAGCTCGCCGACCCCATCGTCGACCTGACCTGGATGTGGTACGACCACGAGGAGGTCTCGGCCGAGCTCAACGGGCTCGGGCGGCTGGCCCGGCACCGTCCCGACCTGTTCACGGGTGACTTCGCGATCCTGGGCGAGCCGTCGAACGGGCAGGTCGAGGGCGGATGCAACGGCAACCTGCGCGTCGAACTGCGGGCCTACGGGCTCCGAGCGCATTCGGCGCGCAGCTGGGTGGGCGAGAACGCGATCCACAAGCTCGCGCCCGCGCTCGAGCGCCTCGCCGCCTACGAACCGGCGACGGTCGAGGTCGACGGGCTGGAGTACCGCGAGGGCTTGAACGCCGTGGGCATCACGGGCGGCATCGCCGGCAACGTCATTCCCGACGAGGCGATGCTGCACGTCAACTACCGGTTCGCGCCGAACCGAACGGTGGCCGAGGCGATCGAGCACGTCTCGGCGCTGTTCCCCGAGTACGAGCTCACGGTCGTCGACGAGGCCGAGGGTGCGCGGCCGGGCCTCGACGCGCCGCTCGCGCAGCAGTTCGTGCGTGCGGTCGGTGCACAGGCGAAGCCGAAGTACGGGTGGACGGATGTCGCGCGCTTCAGCGCCCTCGGCATCCCGGCCGTCAACTTCGGCCCGGGCGACCCGCTCAAGGCGCACGCCGACGACGAGCGCGTGGCCTGCGACCAGATCCTGTCGTGCGAGCGGGCCCTTCGGGCATGGCTGACCGGCGCAGCCTGAGCGACACGGTGGCGAGCACGCCGCTCGAGCGCGAGCGCGACCCGTTCAGGGCCACGCGATGGTCGCCGCGGGTGCGATGGCGCCTCGCGCCGTGGTGGGCGAAGGTCGTGCTCGTCTACTTCGGGGCGCGTGCGGTCACCACCGTGTTCCTGCTCGCGCTCTCGAGCGTGCAGGCGGCGAACCCCTGGACGGGGGCGCACCCCGACCTGTTCGAGTACTCGAACCTGTGGGATGCGCGCTGGTACCAGGTGATCCTCTTCGCCGGATATCCCACCGAGCTGCCGCTCACCGACGACGGGCACGTGGCCGAGAACGCGTGGGCGTTCCTGCCCGTCTACCCGGCGCTGGTCGGCTCGCTGGTGCTCCTCGGGCTGTCGTGGAACGTGGCCTCGGTGCTCGTGTCCACACTGGCCGGTCTCGGCGCTGCGCTCGTCTTCCATCGGCTGATGTCGCGGTTCCTCGAACCCGACCGGGCGCTGTTCGCCGTGGTGCTCTTCTGCGTCGCGCCGGTGGCGCCGATCATGCAGTTCGGCTACGCCGAGTCGCTCGGCTTCCTCTGGGTCGCGCTCGCCCTGCTGCTGCTCGTCGATCGGCGGTACGCGTGGCTGTTCCCGGTGATCGCGGTGTGGTCGTTCACGCGCCCCGGTGCCCTCGCCTTCGCCCTCGCGTTGGGACTGCACTGGCTCTGGCGCTGGTTCCGGCGCGACCGGGAGGCGTTCCCCGTGCGCGAGCGCGTGCTCGCGGCATCCGTCGCCGTCTTCGCCGGACTCGCCGGTCTCGCCTGGCCCGGGATCGTGTGGGCCGTGACCGGAGAGCTGCACGGCTACACCGAGACCGAGCTGGCCTGGCGCTCGGCGTACATCGGCTACGAGGAACTCGTGCCGTTCACGGCATGGTTCCAGTCGGGCGACTGGTGGCTCGGGCAACCGTTCGGTTCGATCGCGGTCGTCGCGCTCGTCGTCGCCTTCGGACTCGCGATCGCCTCGCCGGCGGTGCGCCGCCTGGGCATCGACATCCGGCTCTGGAGCGTGAGCTACGCGCTGTACCTGCTCGCCGTGTTCTTCCCGCAGTCGAGCACGTTCCGGATCCTCGCCCCCCTGTTCCCGTTGCTGGGCGCGCTCGCGCTGCCGCGAAACCGGTGGTACCGGTGCGGCGTGGTCGCGCTCTCTCTGGCGCTGCAGCTGGGGTGGCTGCTGCTCTGCTGGGGCATCGACGGCCGGGATTGGACTCCGCCCTGATGAGGCGGCGAATCGGGCGTTCCCGCGAAGCGTCTTCGGGGTGACCGGGCTGTAAACGTTGTCCACAGACGGGGCCGGGATTTCTCCGCGCCATGCGGCATGGCCGATAATGGAGGGGACAGCCACGAAAGGGGTAGCTCAATGGCGGCCATGAAGCCACGCACCGGAGACGGGCCTATGGAGGCTGTGAAGGAGGGTCGCCTCATCATCGTGCGGGTTCCGCTCGAGGGCGGCGGTCGCCTCGTCGTCTCGGTGAACGACGCTGAGGCCAAGGAGCTGTACGACGTCCTCGGCGGCGTCGTGAACCCCGCCTGAGGCGAGGGTCAAGCGCCCAACTTCACGATCTGCAACAGGCCGTCTCCCGCAGGGGAGACGGCCGTTGCCACTGCTGGGGAGGCCGACAGCTCGGCGATGAGCTCGCGGAACGCCGTTGCGGCGTCGTCGCGTCGGGCGGGATCGGCGACGCGCCCCTTCCAGAGTGCTCGCGCCACCAGTACGCAGCCGCCCGGCTTCGCGAGGCGCAGGCCGTGCTCGACGTACTCGATCACCGACGGGGCATCCGCGTCGATGAAGACCACGTCGTAACTGTTCTCGTTCATGCGCGGAAGCACCTCGCTCGCGCGACCCGCGATGAGCCGCACCCGCGCCGGCGCGATGCCGGCGTCGGCGAAGTGCTCGCGGGCGTGCTGCTGGTACTCGTTCTCGGTGTCGATCGACGTCAGCATCGCGCCGCGCACCGCCTGCAGCATCCAGAGGCCCGAAACCCCGACCCCTGTGCCGACCTCGATGATGGATTCGGCCCGCGCGGCCGCGGCGATCACCGCGAGCTGCGCACCGACCGCGGGCGAGACGGGCTCGATGCCGAGCTCGAGGGACTGCTGGCGGGCCTTCACGACCGTCTCGGTCTCGATGACCGAGTCGTCGACGTACTTCCAGTTCAGGTCTCTCTCGGACACGTGGCGACTCCCGGTGGCTGGCTCTCGACCCATTAGCCTACGGGCCTGCGAAGACGGCGTTCACGCGCCTCGCCGCCGACTATCCTGTAGGGGTGTTCGGTCTGACGTTCGAGAAGCTCCTCATCATCGGGGTGATCGCCGTCTTCCTGCTCGGACCCGAGCGTCTGCCCCACTACGCCGCCCAGCTCGGCCGGTTCGTGCGTTCCATGCGCGACATGGCGAATGGGGCGAAGTCCCGCATGCGCGAGGAGATGGGGCCCGACTTCGACGACGTCGACTGGCGCAAGCTCGACCCGCGCCAGTACGATCCGCGACGCATCATCCGAGAGGCGCTGACCGACGTCGACCCGTTCGCCGAACCGGAGAAGCCCGTCGTGGCGCGGGCGGCGGTGAACGAGAACTCCGCCTACCTGCAGCGCAAGCGCAAGCTCGACGCGCTCGGTGCGGGGGAGCCGGCGCCGTTCGACTCCGAGGCGACCTGACCGGGGCCGGCGGCCGCCGGCGTGCGGCCTAGCGCCGGCGCACGCCCCGGAGGACGCGGGCGAGCAGCACGAACAACTCCGCCAGCGTGCCGTACTCGCGCCCGGTGCGCGGCAGCTGCATGAGGCCCGTCGATCGGGAGACGGTGATCGAGTCGGCGAAGCGGAGCAGGCCCTCCGGGCCGTTTCGGCGGCCCACGCCCGACGCCTTGATGCCGCCCATGGGCGCATCGACCGAGCTGAACGTGCCGCGGTACCCCTCGTTGATGTTGATGCTCGCGGCCTCCAGCGCGTCGGCCACGCGGTTGCCGCGGCGGGCCGAACGCGTGAGCACCGCGGCGTTGAGGCCGTACTCGCTGTCGTTCGCCGCGAGCACCGCCTCCTCCTCGCTGTCGACGAGGTAGAGCGACACGATCGCGCCGAAGGTCTCCTCGGCGTACACGCGCATCTCGGGGGTGACGCCCGTGAGCACGGTCGGCTCGAAGAACCAGGGTCCGAGGTCGGGGCGGTGGTTGCCGCCCACCAGCACGGTGGCCCCCTTCGAGACGGCGTCGTCGAGGTGCGCCCGCACGTTCGCGAGCTGCTCGCTGCTGGTCAGCGACCCGAAGTCCATGGTGTAGTCGTGCGCCGTGCCGACCTCCGCCGAGCGCAGGCGCTCGACGAGCGCGCGCGTGAACGCGCCCGACACCGACCGGTGCACGTAGAGCCGCTCGATCGAGACGCAGAGCTGGCCCATCGCCGAGAAGCACGCGTACGCGGCATCCGCCGCCGCCTGCTGCGGGTCGACGTCGTCGAGCACGATGAGCGGGTTCTTGCCGCCGAGCTCGAGCGAGGCGCCGATGAGACGCCGGCCGGCCTTCTCGCCGATGCGACGGCCGACCGCGGTGGAGCCCGTGAAGCAGATGTAGTCGACCTCGTCGGTGAGCGTCTCGCCGACCTCGTGCGCCGTGCCGGTGACGACGGCCCAGAGCGCCTCGGGCATGCCCGCATCGATGAAGGCACGGCGCAGTGCGAGGATGGTGAGCGCACCCTGGTCGTCGGCCTTCTGCACCACGGCGCAGCCAGCCGCGAGGGCGGGCACCACGTCCATCGCGGCGAGGCTGAGCGCGAAGTTCCACGGCGTGATGACGCCGACCACGCCCTTCGGCCGGTATCGCACCCGGGTCGTCGTGACGAGGGGGACACCGGAGCGACGGCGACGGCCGCGCAGCACGCGGCGCGCCGACAGGGCGTTGTACCGGGTCACCGACGCCGACTGGAACACCTCTTCGAGCGCCTGGCCACGGCTCTTACCGCTCTCGAGCTGCACGAGGTCGAGCAGCAGATCGCGCCGGTCGAGCAGCAGGTCGTGCGCGCGCAGGAGCACGCGGCGGCGCTCGGCGAAGCCGGCCCTGGCCCACGCCAGCTGCGCGAGCCGGGCACGCGCGACGGCGTCGCGCACGTCGTCGGCGCTCGATCGCGGAAGCTCGTGGATGGCCTCGCCGTCGAGGGGGGAGGGCATGCTGATCGTCTCGGTGCCCGACGCGACGACGTCGTCGGCGAGGCTCGTGAAGAGGTCGTGGGTGGCCGTCGGCGCGCGCATGGGCACAGTCTAGGTCAACTGTCCCACTTGCCCGCCGGATGAGTACACTGCCACCATGACCGCACCGGAGCGACCCCTCTCCCGCGGCGTCGTCACCCGGTATGCGATCGGATCGATCGGCACCGGCGGCTTCGCGACGCTGCCCGGACTCGTGCTCGTGTACTTCCTCACCGACACGCTCGGCGTCGCGGCGCTCCTCGCCGGTCTCGTGGTCACGGGTGCGAAGGTCTGGGACGTCGTGATCGACCCGTGGATCGGCGAGCGGAGCGACCGCGCCCTCCTCCGCACCGGCACCCGCCGCACCTGGATGACGATCGGTGCGGCGACGCTGCCCGTCGGATTCCTGCTCACGTTCGCGGTGCCGGCGGGACTCGTGCCCGTGGCATCCGCCGCCTGGGTGTTCGTCGCATTCGTCGCCACCGCCACCGCCTTCAGCCTGTTCCAGGTGCCGTACATCGCACTGCCCGCCGAACTCACGCCCGACTACGACGCCCGCACGAAGCTGCTCACCTGGCGGGTCGTGGTGCTCACGGTCGCGATCCTGCTGTTCGGCGCCGGCGGCCCCGAGATCCGCGCAGCCTTCCCCGGCGACGAGCGCCTCGGCTACCTGGTGATGGCGCTGGTCGCGGGCGTGGTGATCGGCGTCGGCATGCTCGTCGCGGCGACGACGGCCGCGCGACACCGGGTGACGGGTGGCACCGCCGCGGATGTCTCCGTGCCGGGTGCCACGGCGTCAGATGTCTCGGTGGCGGATGCGTCGGTGCCGGACGCTTCGGCGCCGGGCGCCCCGCCCGCACGGCGCATCGGCACCGGCTACGTCGAGGGCCTCGCCGCCCTGCGTCGGAGCGCCCCGTTCCGGGCACTCCTGGCGGCATTCGTGCTGCAGGGACTGGCCACGGGCGCCATGCTCGCGGGTGCCCAGTTCGTGGCCACGTGGGTGCTCGGCAACGAGCGTCTCGTGACCCCGCTGTTCGTCGCGCTCATCGCACCCGCGGTGCTCTGCGCGCCCGCATGGGAACGCGTGGCGCGCCGCGTCGGCAAGGAGCGGGGATTCGTGATCGCGAGCGTGCTGTTCGCGGTCGCGGCGGCGAGCCTCGTCGGCATGCTCTGGGCCCCGGGTGCGTGGGTGTACGCGCCGGTGGCGCTCGCCGGCGCCGCCTACGCGGGCATGCAGTCGCTCCCGATGGCGATGCTGCCCGACGTCATCTCGCACGACGCCAGGCGGCACGGCGCGGGCCGGGCCGGAAGCTTCGGCGGCGTCTGGACCGCGGGCGAGACAGCGGGCATGGCGCTCGGCGCGACGCTCCTCACGATCGTGCTCGCCGTCACCGGCTACATCGAATCGACCGGGTCGGCCGCGGTCGAGCAACCCGGCGCGGCGATCGCCGGCATCACGATCGCGTTCAGCCTGCTTCCCGCGGGGCTCGTGCTCGCGAGCCTCGCGCCGCTGCGCCGGTATCCGCTGCGCAAGGGCGATATCGAGGCGGATGCCGCGGCACCGGCGGTGCTGCGATGAGCGCCTTCGAGCGGAGCCCCGACGAGGTGCTCGCCGAACTGGAGGTCCTGCGGAGCGCGGATGCGCCGACCCATGGCGGACGCGTGCTCTCGTACGTCTACGACTCGGGGCTTCCCGAACTCGACGACCTCGCCGCCCGCGCCGCACGCATCGTGCAGCCGGTCAACGGGCTCGACCCGACCACGTTCACGTCGGTCGCCGTGATGGAGGCGGACGTCGTCGGATTCGCCAGGCGAGTGTTCCATGGGGACGCCGCCGCCATCGACGGGGTCGTCGTCGGCTCGGTCACCTCGGGCGGCACCGAGAGCTGCCTGCTCGCGGTGAAGACGGCGCGCGACGTCTGGCGCGCCGCCCGAGCCGGGACCTCGCGCATGCCGCGCATCGTCGCTCCCACGACGGTGCACGCAGCGTTCCACAAGGCCGCGCACTACTTCGGGCTCGCGCTCGACCTCGTGCCGGTGGATCCCGGCACCGGGGCGCCGACGCCCGCAGCGATCGAGCAGCGCCTCGGCGACGACGTCGCCCTCGTGGTGCTCAGCGCACCGTCGTATCCGTTCGCGACCCTCGACCCGATCGCCGACGTCGCCGCGATCACGGCGCCCCGCGGCATCGCCCTGCACGTCGACGCCTGCATCGGCGGGTTCGCGCTGGCCTTCTGGCCCGACGACCTGCCCCTGTGGGACTTCCGCGTCCCGGGCGTCACGAGCCTGTCGGCCGACCTGCACAAGTACGGCTACGCGCCCAAGGGCGTGTCGGTGCTCCTCACCCGGGGTCGCGACCGGCAGCGCCACCAGTACTTCGCGACGACCGCCTGGCCGGGGTATCCCGTCGTGAACCCGACGATGACGGGGTCGAAGCCCGCCGGCCCGCTCGCTGCCGCCTGGGCACTGGTGCAGGTCCTCGGCGAGCGCGGCTTCCGCGAGCTCACCACGCGAGCCGCCTCGGCCACGCGCGAGCTTCGCGACACGATCGACGGCATCGAGGGGCTGCGCGTGGTCGGCGAGCCCACCGGCCCGCTGCTCGCCGTCGCCGCCGACGAGCGAGCACCCGTCGAACGTCGGGTCGACCCGCATCACTGGGCGGATGCCGCGCGCGAATCGGGCTGGCACGTGCAGCTGCAGCCCGGCCGCATCCAGTCCGACGGCACGCGCCTGCCGCACACGACGCACCTCACCGTGACCCCGGTGACGGATGGGGTGGTCGCCGAGCTCACGGCCGCGCTCGTGGCCGCCGCCGATCGGGTGCGTGGCGTGCCGGCGGTCGACGGCGGCGAGCTCGTCGCGGGGCTCGCCGAACAGCTCCCGGGCGGGGCGGACGCGCTCGCCGGGGCATCCGTCGCCGGGGTCGACTCCGACGCGGCGGCGGCACTGCTCGGTGCCTTCGGGCTGCTCGGCGGCGAAGGCGCGGGCGGGGCCCTGCCCGATCGACTCGCGCCCGTGCTGGCGCTCGTCGAGGCGCTGCCCGGCCCGCTCACCGAGCGGCTGCTCATCGAGCTGCTCGCCCGCGTGGTCGAGCCGCGCGACTGAATCGCTCGCGGCGGTTGCCGCCCGCCCCAGTCGCCCGTGTCGGTCGAGAAGGCGGGTTTGCAGGGTGCGACCGTGCATGCGGGACTTCTGGAGTGTGGTGGGGCGGGCGAATGCGGCATCCGGTCGCCCGCGTCGATCGAGAAGGCGGGGTTGCAGGGTGTGACCGTGCAAACGAGACTTCTGGATGCGCGCGCCGCGTCAGCCGGCCGCGCGGGCCGGCAGCTCGAGGCCGCAGCGCTCCCCGTAGTACGCGTACAGCTCGGCCTTGAGCCCGTCGTCCGACGGCACATCGAGGCGCCCCGCCCGCCCGTCGTCGGCCGCGATCTCGAACGGCAGGATCGTACCGCGCTTGTCGTCCGCGATCGCATGCGCGTCGCAGCGCGCGGGCCGCACCGGCAGGCTGATCGTGAACGGGGCGTCGCCGACGGCCACGTCGATCCCGAGGGTCCAGTCGATGCCGTCCTCGGCGTTCAGGAGGGTCGTGCCGTAGACGCGCTCGATGCGCATCGAGCGGTCATCGGCGGCGCCGTCCTGAGCCTGTCGAAGGGATGCCTCGGGCTCGATCCGCACGTCGATGAACGCGCGCCGCTCGGCGCCGGAGCCCGTCGAACGCAGGTGCTCCGGCATGACGATCGCGGCCACGGCAGCCACCGACTCGCCGAGGCAGTCGGCCGCATTCACGCGGGCGACGGTGTCGAACGGGTCCTCCGCGGTGAGGCGGCCCGCCTGCACGCCGTCGGCGGTCGCCACCTCGAGGTCGACCTCGACGGGGCTCGGCTCGGCGTCGCAGATGCTCGCCGGCAGGTCGAGCCGGACGTCGATGGCGTCACCCGCGTCGAGGTCGATCGCCTCCGAGCGTTCGAGCCCCGGCTCCAGGGTCGCGGTGCCGAGCACGAACGACTCGATCGTCACGGGCGCGGCGCCGTGGTTCTCGAAGCGCACGACGAGGCGGCCCGCCGGAACGTCGAGGCGGCCCTGCTTGATGGAGACCGCGAGCCCGTCGGGAAGCGCCGGTTCGGGCGAGGCCGATGCGCACCCGGCGAGCAGTGGCGGCACGGCGACGAGGGCGGCGAGGAACCCGAGCGAGCGGAGACGGTGGGCGCGAGGCATCCGGCTCATCGCTCGATCACCGCACCGAGACGTCGAGGCGTCGGCCGGCCAGCGATCGGGGCAGGCCGGCCAGGTGTTCGGCCACCTGCTCGATGGCGCGGGCCGCCGGATCGTCGGGCGCCGAGACGACCACGGGGATGCCGGCATCGCCGCCCTGTCGGAGCGCGATGCTGAGCGGCACGCTCGCGAGGAGCGGAACGGGAGCGGGCTGACCCTCGGAGAGCCGTTCGGCGACGAGGGCGCCACCGCCCGCGCCGAACAGCTCGACGACACCGCCGTCGGGTCCCGCGAAGCCCGCCATGTTCTCGACCACGCCCACGATGCGCTGGCCGGTCTGGCGTGCCACGATGCCCGATCGCTCGGCCACGTCGGCCGCTGCGGGCTGCGGGGTCGTGACGACGACGACCTCGGCGTTCGGCAGCAGCTGCCCGAGCGAGATCGCGACGTCGCCCGTGCCCGGCGGCAGGTCGACGAGGAGCACGTCGAGATCGCCGAAGTAGACGTCGGTGAGGAACTGGTTCAGCGTGCGGTGCAGCATCGGGCCCCGCCACGCGACCGCCACCGAGGACGCGCGCCCGCCCGGATCGGTGGGCTCCACGAACATGCCGATCGAGATGACCTTCACGCCGTGGGCGACGGGCGGCAGGATCATGTCGTCGACGCGCGTAGGGCGGGCCGCGTTGCCGTGCTCGTCGACGAGCCCGAGGAGTCCCGGAATCGAGAAGCCGTGCACGTCGGCGTCGACGAGCCCCACGCTGAGCCCGCGTGCCGCGAGCGCCACGGCGAGGTTCGCGGTGATCGTCGACTTGCCGACACCGCCCTTGCCGCTCGTGATCGCGATCACGCGCGTGAGGGTGCCGGGCCCGAAGGGGTTCCCGCGAGCCGCGCGACCGCCGCGGAGGCGTTCGGTGAGCGCCTGACGCTGCTCGGGCGTCATCACCGTGAGATCGACGACCGCGTTGCCCGGCCCGACCACCGTCTCGGCGGCCTGGCGCACGTCGCGCTCGATGCGGTCGCTGGCGGGGCATCCGACGATCGTCAACCGGATGCCGACGCGGACACGACCATCGTCGGCCACCGCGACCGACTCGACCATGTCGAGCTCGGTGATGGGCTTGCGGATCTCGGGATCGATGACGCCCGTGAGCGCGGCGCGGACCCCCTGCTCGAGCGCCGCGGCGTCAGCGCTGGGCATGCTCGGCCTCCTCGTCGGACTGCCGGTCGAGCTCCTCCATCGCTGCGCGGAGCTCGGCACGGATGAAGTCCTTCGACGCGAGGTCCTTCACGGCGAGGCGCAGCGCCACGACCTCGCGGGCGAGGTACTCGGTGTCGGCGAGGTTCCGCTCGGCACGCTGGCGATCCTGCTCGATCTGCACGCGGTCGCGGTCGTCCTGGCGGTTCTGGGCGAGCAGGATGAGCGGCGCGGCGTACGACGCCTGCAGCGAGAGCACGAGCGTCAGGGCCGTGAAGCCGATCGCGATGGAGTCGAATCGCAGGTGCTCGGGCGCGAACGTGTTCCAGGCCATCCACCCGATCGCGAACACCGACAGTCCGAGCAGGAAGCCGGGCGTGCCCATGCCGCGTGCGACCCACTCGGTGAACCGGCCGAACCGGTCGCTGTCGCCGTTCCCGCGGAACGAGGGCGATCGACGGATGCCCTTCGGGGTGTCGAACCGGCGGTTCTCGGCGTCAACGCGTGCCATCTCCTGCCCTCCTTCCATGCGGGATCGGGATGCTACCGGTGGTCAGCTGGGCCCGTGCCGCAGCACGTCGACCCACTTCGGGATCCTCGGGATGACTTCGCCAGTCATCGGGCAGGAGGTAGTCGAGCACGTCGTCAATCGTCACCACCCCGACGAGTCGGTGCTTCTCGTCGACGACCGGCACCGACACGAGGTCGTAGCTCGCGAGGATGCGGCTCACCTCGGCGGCGGAGGTGTCGGCGCGGACGGGTTCGAGGCCCTGGTCGATGAGGGTGCCGAGGCGCTCGTGCGGGGGATAGCGGAGCATGCGCTGGAAGTGCACGAGGCCGAGGAAGCGGCCGGTCGGCGGCTCGTACGGCGGCAGCGTCACGCAGATCGCCGCGCCGAGCGCGGGGGGCAGGTCGTGCCTGCGGATGAGCGCGAGCCCCTCGGCGACCGTCGCGTCGGCCGAGACGATGATGGGCTCGGTGGTCATGAGGCCGCCGGCGGTGTCGGCGCCGTAGGAGAGGAGGAAGCGCACGTCGTCGGCCTCCTCGGGCTCCATGAGCTCGAGGAGGTGCTCGCCGCGCTCCTCGGGGAGCTGCGCGATGAGGTCGGCCGCATCGTCGGGCTGCATGTGGTCGAGCACGTCGGCCGCGCGGTCGTCGCCGAGCTTCGCGAGGATGTCGACCTGATCGGACTCGGGCATCTCCTCCAGCACGTCGGCGAGGCGGTCGTCGGGCAGTTCGGCGGCCACCTCCTGCCGGCGTTGCGGCGGCAGGTCGAGCAGGGTGTTCGCGAGGTCGGCCGGCTTCAGCTCGGAGTACGTGGCGATGAGCTGCTCGGCGGACTGCGCCTCGCCCTTCGCGGTGAACTCGCGGACCTCGCGCCAGGTCACGTACGCCGACTGGCCCTTCGAGAACGGCGAGACGCCCTTGGGGCGGCGTACGAAGAGCTGGTCGACCTCCCACTCGCCGGGCTCGCGTTCCTCGATCGCGACGTCCTCGATGGTCGCCTGACCGGAGCCGTCGTTGAACACGACCTTGCGACCGAGCATCTCGGCGATGACCCGCACCTCGCCGCCGCGCTGCTCGAAGCGGCGCAGGTTGATGAGGCCGGTCGTGATGATCTGTCCGCCGCCGATCGACGTGACGCGCCCGATCGAGACGAAGACGCGCCGCTTGCCGGGGATCTCGACGATGAGCCCGACCACGCGCGGAGGGTCGTTCTTGCGGTACACGACGAGGACGTCGCGCACCTTGCCGACCCGGTCGCCCGCGGGATCGAAGACCGCGCAGCCGGCGAGTCGGGCGACGAAGACTCTCGTGGCGCTCACGGTACCAACTTAGCCCCCGAACGGGGATTCCCGGCCGGTTCCCGCGGCCTCGCACGCCCCCGTGGGAGAATGGCCGCGTGAGCACCCAATCCCCGTTCGGCGGCCGCATGGCCCGCGCATATCCGACCCTTCCCAAGGGCGAGACCGTGGCGAGCTTCGAGACCTACGCCGAGGCCCAGGCCGCCATAGACACGCTCTCGAAGGCCGACTTCCCGGTGAAGGAGCTCGCCATCGTCGGCACCGACCTCACGAGCGTCGAGCGCATCACGGGCAGGCTCAGCTGGGGTCGGGCGGCCGGTGCGGGCGCACTGTCGGGCGCCTGGTTCGGTACCTTCCTGGGGCTCCTGTTCTTCATCTTCGCGCCGACGGGCGCGTCGCTCGGCATCCTCGGCTCGGCGATCCTCATCGGCGCCGGGTTCGGCATGATCTTCAGCGTCGTCTCATACGCCGCCAACCGTCGCCGCCGCGACTTCACCTCGGTCGCGCAGGTGCTCGCGACGCGCTACCTCATCGTCGCCGAGCCCGCGCATGTCACGCGCGCGCGTCAGGTCCTCGGCACGACGGATGTCCCGGCCACGGCCACCCCGTGGAGCACGTCGGCGGCGACCTCGGCTCCGGCCGTGCCGGCTGCCGTGCCACCGGCCGCGCCCGCCGCCCCGGCCGAATCGCCGGCCGCCGCCCCGCCGCCCAGCGCCGGGCAGGACGGCGAGACATCCGGCACCGGCGCGGAGCCCGTCGAGGAGCAGCCCCGCGGCCTCACCTACGGCGAGGCGCAGGACGCGGCGCGTCGCGCCGCCCGCGAGCGACGCGACGCCCCCGAGTCCTGAGCGCGGCTTTCCGGGCTCCGAGCGCTCGGGGAGTCGCTCGGGGGAGTCGCTCGGAGCGTCGCTCGGCAGTACCGACCGCTACCAGGTGACGGGCTTCTCACCCGTGTAGAGCCACACGTCGAAGAAGGCGTCGAGTTCCTCGCCCGACACCTCCTCCGCGAGCGCGATGAAGTCGGCCGTCGACGCGGTGCCGCCGCCGAACCGCTCCACCCACGTCTGCGCCAGCTCGAAGAACGCGTCGTCGCCGAGGTCCACGCGCAGGGCATGCAGGGTCGCGGCCCCCCGGTCGTAGACCGGGTTCTGGAAGAGCCCGAGCGGACCCGGGTCGGCGACGATGAGGTTCCATTCCTCGTCGTCGGCGGGGATCGACAGGTAGTCGTCGAAGGCCTCCTGCGCGGTGCCGCCGCCGCGATGCTCGGTCCACATCCACTGCGAATAGGTGGCCCAGCCCTCGTTGAGCCAGATGTCAGCCCAGCGGTAGGGGCTCACGTGGTCGCCCATCCACTGATGCGCGAGCTCGTGCGCCACGGTGCCCTCGCGCGCGGTGCGCGAGAAGAACGACCGCGTCTGCGTCTCGAGGGCGTACGCCACCGAGTCGTCGTCGACGATCGCGCCGTACGAGTTGAAGGGGTAGGGCCCGTACAGGCCCTCGAAGAACACGAGCATGTCGCTGGTGAGGGAGAGGGCCGCCGAAGGATCGCCGAGACGTGTCGGATCGACGGCATCGAAGATCGGCGTGCCGTTCTCGGCGACGTACTCGTTCACCTCGTAATCGCCCACACTGGCGGTCGCGAGGTACGCGGCCATGGGGTCGGGTGCGTCCCAGTACCAGGTGGTCCTCCCGTCGGCCGTGGCCGCAGGGGCGCTGGGCAGTCCGTTCGCGACGGCGACGAGGCCTTCGGGCACGGTGATCTCGAAGGAGTAGGTCGCCTTGTCGGTCGGATGGTCGTTGACCGGGAACCACGTGGCCGAGCCGTCGGGCTCGCTGACCACCATCGCTCCGTCTCGGGTCGTGACCCAGCCGTAGAGCGCGCCCTCGATATCCGTCGGACGCGTCGTGGTGCCGCCGTACGTGACCACGACCTGAGCCCGCTTGCCGGCCTTGACCTTCTTCGTCGGCGTGATGACGAGTTCGTTCGCGGTCTGCGTGAAGGTCGCGGCCTTGCCGGCCACCGTCACCTGCGTGGCGGTGAGGCCGCGCAGGTCGAGGTTGAATCGGCTGAGGTCCTGCGTCGGGACGAGGTCGATCGTGGCGACGCCGTCGAGGTGGCCCTCCAGCGGTGCCGGATCGGGTGGGGCCGGCGTGTAGTCGAGGTCGAGGTGGTAGTGCACGACATCCGTGCCGCCGTTGCCGGCCAGCGGGAAGTACGGGTCACCGGCTCCGTCGGAGCCCGGCGTGTACTCCGCCGGGCCGGCGACGGCGACGGATGGCGCGCCGAGCAGCGCGACGACGGCGACCGCCGATCCGAGGGCGAGCAGTGCGGGGCGGCGAGACGGCATGGATCCTCCTGCGTTCGGCGGTGCTGCACGGTGCTGCCCTGACCGAGGCTGACGCGGCTCGGTACGACAGTGGTGCTCAATGTAGACCCCGCGGCGGCGGGTCCACCAGAGTCGCGGTGCATTTCCAGACTCGCGATATAGCGTGTG
This sequence comes from Agromyces sp. NSFZ, assembly GCF_056156205.1. NCBI lineage: Bacteria > Bacillati > Actinomycetota > Actinomycetes > Micrococcales > Microbacteriaceae > Agromyces > Agromyces sp. NSFZ. The sequence continues at coordinate 2,863,542 of NZ_CM149585.1, read as the reverse complement.
CCCATGGCGCAGTTGATCACCAAGCGCGAACTCGAGCGCGAGATCGCCGAGGGCGAGCGGCCCGATCGGCCGATCCGGCGGATGCTCCGAGCCATCCGCCGTCGGATCGACCGCCACCCCCGGCTGCGGCTCGCCTACCGGCTCGGGGTCGGCGTGCTCGGCGGCGTCATCGCGATCGGCGGGCTGCTCCTCGTGCCGCTGCCCGGACCCGGATGGCTCGTCGTCTTCCTCGGCCTCGCGATCCTCGGCACCGAGTTCGCGTGGGCGAAGCGCCTGGCCGCCTTCACGAAGCGCCTGCTCGCGCGCTTCTGGGCGTGGTGGCAGGCGCGGCGGACCGAGCGCGCGAGGGCCTGACTCGCGCCGCCCGCACGCAGGCCTCACCACCCGCTGCGCCACATGCACGCCCGCTGCGCCACTTCGCCTGGCGCGGAGGCCGCCGAAGTGGCGCAGGCGGCGTCAGGCGCCGGCGCCCCCGCGCACCCACGCCTCGACCTCGTCGGCCGTGCGCGGGATGCCGGCCGAGAGGTTCTCGGCGCCGTCGGCCGTGACGAGGATGTCGTCCTCGATGCGCATGCCGATGCCGCGGAACTCCTCGGGCACGGTGAGGTCGTCGGGCTGGAAGTAGAGGCCCGGTTCGATCGTGAACACCATGCCGGCCTCGAGCACGCCGTCCATGTACATGGAGCGCCGCGCCTGCGCGCAGTCGTGCACGTCGAGCCCGAGGTGGTGGCTCGTGCCGTGCACCATGTAGCGACGGTGGAACTGGTTCTCGGGCTGCAGCGACTCCTCGGCCGACACCGGCAGGAAGCCCCATTCGGCCGTCTTGCGGGCGATGACCTCCATGGCGGCCGCGTGCACCTCGCGGAAGATCGCGCCGGGCTTCACGACGCGGAACGCGGCGTCCGCGGCCTCGAGCACCGCCTCGTAGACCTGCCGCTGCAGGGGCGAGAACGCGCCGTTCACCGGGAACGTGCGCGTGATGTCGGCGGTGTAGTAGGTGTCGCGCTCGACGCCGGCGTCGAGGAGCACGAGGTCGCCCGGCACGACGGGACCGTCGTTGCGGGTCCAGTGCAGGATGGTCGCGTGCGGGCCGGCCGCCGCGATCGAGCCGTAGCCGACGTCGTTGCCGTCGAGGCGGGCGCGGGTGGCGAAGACACCCTCGATCACCCGTTCGCCGCGGACCTCGGCGGTGATCCGGGGAAGCTCCTCGAGCACCTCGGTGAAGCCGCGCGCGGTCGCGTCGATCGCGGCGCGCATCTCGGCGATCTCGAACTCGTCCTTCACGAGGCGCAGTTCGCTCAGCACGCGCGCGAGGTCGGCGTCGGGCTCGTGCTCGCCGCCCACCTCGAGCGAGAACGGGGCATCCGACGCGTTGGTCGAGAGTGCCGCCTCGGCGGCGTACCGGATGCGGGCGTGGTCGACGCGCTCGGTGATCGACGGGTCGGCCTCGCGCAGCACGAGCGTGGCGGTGTCGACCGAGCGGATGACATCGTCGAAGTCGGCGATGCCGCGCGTGGCGAGGCCGAGGTCGGCGGCGACGTGCGCGAGCGACGGGCGCGGGCCGATCCAGAACTCGCCGATGGACGCGTCGGCGTAGAACTCCTCGGTGTCGCGTCCGGCGCGCTCCCGGAAGTAGACGGTCGCGTCGTGCGCGTCGTCGTTCGGTTCGAGCACGAGCACCGCGCCGGGTTCGGAGTCGGCGCCCCAGCCCGTGAGGTGCGCGAACGCCGAGTGCGCGCGGAACGGATAGTCGGTGTCGTTGGCGCGCTGCTTCATGTCACCGGCCGGGATGATCAGCCGGACGCCGGTGAACGCCGCCGACACCTTCGCTCGCCGCGCCGCGGCGAAACGCGCCTGCTCGCGGGCGGGCGGCAGCGTCTCGTCGCGCTCGGCCCAGCCGCTGCCGATGTAGCGCTTGAAGCCCTCGGACCCGGGCGTCGTCGAGCGATTGGCGTTGCGGTCCTCGTCCTCCGACGTCGGGCGTGCGGTGGTCGTGCTCGTGTCGGTGTTCGCCATGCCGACCATTCTCGCACTCCGCGATTCGGTCCCTGAGCCGGTCGAAGGGGTCCCTGAGCCGGTCGAAGGGCCGCTCGCTTCGACAGGCTCAGCCAGCGGTCGAAGGGGTCTCGCTTCGACAGGCTCAGCGAGCGGCGGGGCTCAGCCGGCGGCGGGGCTCAGCGTCGCGACCACGGGGCGGTGGTCGCTGCCCGACCCGTCGACCTCGCCGATGACCCGGAACCCGTCCACTCGCCAGTTCGGCGTCGCGAGCACATGGTCGATCGGGCTCCCGAGGAGCTCGGGCAGGAACGTCGGCCACGTGCCGATCGCCCCCGCACCCGCCTCGACCGCGGCATCCCGGCATCGCCCGAGATCGCCGCCGTCGACGCCCCGGCCGGCGAAGTGGTCGACGGTCGCGTTGAAGTCGCCCGCCATGATGACGTCCTCGCCCGCGCACTGCTCGGCCAGCCAGTCGAGGTCGCTGCGCCAGTTGCGCAGCTCCCAGCGGATCGGCGCGACCGCGTGCACGGCGATCATGCGCGGGCCGTCGCCGTCGACCGGGTCGGCGACGATCGAGGGCAGCGTGTTGGTGTTCCCGGGCGGCCCGGGCACGAGCGCCGACGTGACCGTGTATTCGCCGAGCTCGGGCGAGATGAGGATGGTCGTCGAACGGGCCTTCGCGACCTCGTCGAAGGCGACCGTGTGCACCCACATCGGGCTGCCGCCCTCGCGCATGGCGATCGCGACCTCCTCGCCGAGCGGTCCGGTGGTCTCCGACAGCACGATGACGTCGGCGCCCTCGTCGAGGGCCAGCGTCGCGATCGACGAGGCGTCGGGCACCTCGCCGAGGGTGTTCCAGGTCAGGACCGTGACGGATGCCTCGCCGGCCGCGGCATCCGAACCGCTCATGCCGCGCGCGGCGAGCACGGCGACGTTGCCTGCGGAGAAGAGCGCGAGCACGATCGCCATGGCGATGCCGAAGCTCCGAGTGGGGCGCGGGATCGTGAACAACAGGAAGCCGGCGGCGAACACCGCGCCGCCCACGGCAGCTGCGCCGCGGAGCGCGACGACATGGGCCGCGACCCACTGGTTCTGGAGCCCGAACCCCTGCGGCCACACCAGCACGACGGCGACCACGGCGGTGCCGAGGACGACCATCCACGCGAGGAACCGGAGAAGCACGCGAACCACCATAGGGGGAAAGGCCCAGCCGTGGCCGAGGCGTCGCCGCCGGTCCGCTGGGAGTCGGCGGTGAGGATGCCCCGACTAGCATGAAGGGATGTCCGAAACCCCCGTCGGCGTCGGGATCGCCGACCTGCACACGCACACGACGGTCTCGGACGGCACGGAATCGCCGACCCGCCTGATGCAGCAGGCCGCGGCGGCGGGACTCTGGGGCATCGCGCTCACCGACCACGATTCGACGGGCGGGTGGGCCGAAGCGGCGGCCGCCGTGCCCGAGACGGGCGTCGTGCTGATCCCGGGCATGGAGCTCTCCACGCGCGAGGGCTTCATGAGCGTGCACCTGCTCGGCTACCTCATCGACCCGCTCGACCAGACGCTGCTCGCCGAGACCGCGCACATCCGCGAGTCGCGGCTGACGCGCGCCGAGGAGATCGTGCGCCGAATCGGCCGCGACTACGCCCTCACCTGGGACGACGTGCTCGCCCAGACGACCGAGGGCGCCACGATCGGGCGACCGCACATCGCCGACGCACTCGTGGCCCGCGGGCACGTGTCCACGCGATCGGCGGCGTTCGCCGGCATCCTCGACCCGAGCGCGGGCTATGCGCAGCCGCACTACGCACCCGATCCGCTGACGGGCGTGCGCCTCATCCGCGCGGCCGGCGGCGTGCCGGTGCTCGCGCACCCCGGCACGCGCGGCGCCGAGCGGGTGATCCCGCCCGCTCGACTGCGCATGCTCGTCGACGCCGGCCTGTTCGGACTCGAGATCGACCACCCCGAGAACCGCGAGGACGCGAAGCCCCGCCTGCGCGCCCTCGCCCGCGAGTTCGGACTCGCCGTCACGGGCTCGAGCGACTACCACGGCGCCGGCAAGCCGAACGTGCTCGGCGAGTGCTGGACGGCGGCCGACGTGGTCGAGCGCATCGTCGCCGAGGGTCGAGGCTCGACGCCGGTCAGGCCGTAGGGTTCACGCGGCGGCCCGCCGGCGCCGACGGCTCACGCGGCGGGAGCTGCGCCGCCGGTCGAGCCTCCGCCGCGGCGACGGCGACGGCGGCGCGGAGCCGCATTGCCGTCGTGGTGCTCGTGGCCCTTGCCGTCGTGCGTTCCGGTGCCGGGCTCCTTGGCGACCGCCGCGGCAGCCGTCTCGGGCTTCTCGGCCGACCCGGCCGCCGAGCCGGCCGCCGACCCGGCGACGCCGACCGTCTCGCCGGCGGGCTTGCCCCCGCGGGTGCGTCGACGCGAACGCGAGCGGGGCGCTCGCTCGGCATCGCCCTCAGCCCGGCCCTCGCTGCGGCCGGCCACGCTCGAGCGCGCGGGAGCGGCCGTGGCCGTGGGCTTCAGGCGACCCTTCGTGCCCTCGGGGATGTCGAGGTCGGTGTACAGGTGCGGGCTCGACGAGTAGGTCTCGGTCGGCTCGGGCTGCCCGAAGTCGAGAGCGCGGTTGATGAGCGCCCACTTGTGCAGGTCGTCCCAGTCGACGAACGTGACGGCGATGCCGGTCTTGCCGGCTCGCCCCGTGCGACCGACGCGGTGCAGGTACGCCTTGTCGTCGTCGGGGATGGTGTGGTTGATGACGTGCGTCACGTCGTCGACGTCGATGCCCCGGGCCGCGACATCCGTGGCGATCAGGACGTCCTTCTTGCCGGCCTTGAAGGCGGCCATGGCGCGCTCGCGCTGGTCCTGGTTGAGGTCGCCGTGCACCGCGGCGGCGTTGAAGCCGCGGTCGTTGAGCTCCTCGACGAGCTTCGCCGCCGCGCGCTTCGTGCGCGTGAAGATGACGGTCTTGCCGCGGCCCTCGGCCTGCAGGATGCGGGCGATCACCTCGTCCTTGTCGAGCGAGTGCGCGCGGTACACGAGGTGCTTGATGTTCGCCTGCGTGAGTCCCTCGTCGGGATCGGTCGCACGGATGTGGATCGGGCGCACCATGAAGCGACGCGCGAGCGCGACGATCGGCCCCGGCATGGTCGCCGAGAACAGCATGGTGTGCCGCGTCGCCGGGGTCTGCGCCATGATCTTCTCGATGTCGGGCAGGAAGCCGAGGTCGAGCATCTTGTCGGCCTCGTCGAGCACCATCTCGCTCACGTTGCGGAGCGACAGCAGCCGCTGCGACGCCAGGTCGAGCAGGCGTCCGGGGGTGCCGACGACGATCTGCGCGCCGGCCTTGAGCTGCTCGATCTGGCCCTCGTAGGCCTTGCCGCCGTAGATCGACACGATCTTGGTGGGGCGGTTAGATGCCGCGAGCTCGAGGTCTTCGGTCACCTGCACGCAGAGCTCGCGCGTCGGCACGACGACGAGCACCTTGACACCCGGCTCGGGGTCGTCGCCGAGGCGCTGGATGATGGGCAGGCCGAAGCCGAACGTCTTGCCCGTGCCGGTCTTGGCCTGGCCGATGATGTCCTGACCCGAGAGGGCGAGGGGGATGGTCTGTTCCTGGATGGGGAAGGCATCGATGATGCCCTTCCCGGCGAGCGCGTCGACGATGTCGGACGCGACGCCGAGGTCACTGAAAGTGGTCAAAGTTCTGCCTGTCGAATGTCGCTGATGAGGGTGCGCCTCGTCTCGACTCCAGGCGCACGGCCGCGGATCCAACGTCCGCAAGCGCTCCCAGCCTATCGGAGACTGCCTGAGAGCCTCCGATAGGCTGTGCCCGTGGTGTTCCGGACGAATCGACGCGGTGCGCGTCCCGACGCGACACGACTGCGTCCCCGCGTCGCCCCGACGGAGCTCGCGCGCGTCGACTTCCACGAGCTCGTGCCCGAAGCCGTGCCCTTCCTCGGGCAGGCGGCCTACATCCAGCTCGAGTTCTTCGAGGGGCTGGCGAAGGCCGTCGCGACCGCGCCGACGCTCCCGTCGAAGGAGGGACTGAGTGCTGCGGCCGGCGTCGCCCTGCGCAAGCACCACGCGCTCATCGCCGAGATCCGCCGGCTCGAGGTGGAGCCCGACGACGTCATGGCGCCGTTCGCGCCGGCCACCGACCGGTTCCGCCAGGCGACGGCCGGGGCCGACTGGTACGAACTGCTCCTCGGCATCCACGTCACGGCGGGCATGCTCGATTCGTTCTTCTCGCGTCTCGCCGAGGGCCTGGCCGCCGACCTCGGGGCGCGCGTGCGGGCCATCCTCGACGAGGAGGGCGCGGCCGTCCTGCTCGAATCCGAGCTGCGCAGCGCGATCCGCGACGAGCCGCGGCTCGCCGACCGACTGGCGCTCTGGGGTCGCAGCCTCGTGGGCGACACCCTCCTCATCGCGCGGTCGGCGCTCCGGGGGTCGGATGCCTCGGCGCGGGCCGGCGAGCAGGTGGAACCCGTGTTCACCGAGCTCATCGCCGACCACACGCGTCGCATGGACGCGCTCGGCCTCACGGCGTAGCCGGAGGCCCGGCCCCACGCCCGTCGCCGAGCCGGTCGGCAACGGGCGCCTCAGGCCTTGCGGGCCGCGGCTCCGGGGCGTGCGAGCCGCTCGAAGAGCGCCTCGTCGGCGCGCTCGCGGCGCGGCCCGATCATGAGGGCGGCGACGACGGATGCCCCAGCCGCCGCCGCGAGCGAGACGACCCAGATCCAGGCGCCGTCCCACGGCCAGCCGAGCCACGTGAGCCCGACCCACACGACGGCGGCGACTCCCGTGCCGATCGCGGGGACGAGGGCGCTGCCGTACGTCTGGCGCCGGGGGAGCGAGTAGCGGGCGGCGAGCCCGAGGATCGCCCCGCCGAGCGCCACGAACAGGAGTTCCATCGTCAGGCGACGAAGCCGACGCGGCGCGACTCCTCGGAGCCGATCTCGACGTAGGCGAGGGCCGCGGCCGGCACCACGTACACGGTGCCCTTGTCGTCGGTGAGCTTGAGGTGCGCCGCCTGTCCGGCGAGCGCCGCTGCGACGGCCTGCTCCACCTCCGCCGCCGACTGCGAGGTCTCGAATCCGAGTTCACGGGGGGAGTTCTGGATGCCGATGCGAACGTCCACGGTGGCCCTTTCTGCTTGTGACAGAAACACTACGACACGGGCCGCGCCGGGCCGCTCCCGTTCACTGTCGGCGGAACGCGTTACCGTTCAGGCATGCCCGAGATCGCGACCCTGCAGCATCCCGTCGCGACCCTCGCCGACCACGAGCACGCGGCCGTCTTCGGAGCCCCCGGCACCGGCAAGACGAGGCTCGTCGTCGAGCTCGTCGCCGACCGCGTCGAGCGTCGTGGCCACACCACCGAGGAGGTGCTCGTGCTCTCGGCGACGCGCGCCTCGGCCACGGCCCTGCGCGATGAACTCGCCGTGCGCCTCGGCGTGACCACGCGCGGTCCGCTCGCGCGCACCGCCAACTCCATCGCGTTCCAGCTCGTGCGTGCCGCCGTGGGCGCACCCGTCACGCTGCTCACGGGCGCCGAGCACGACCAGATCGTCGGCGACCTGCTCGAGGGGGGCATCCGCGACGGGTTCGGTCCCGCGTGGCCCGAACCGCTCGGCCCAGAGGTGCGGGAGCTGCGCGGCTTCCGGTCGGAGCTCCGCGACCTCATGATGCGTGCGATCGAGCACGGCGTCGACGCCGCCGCGCTCGCCCGGCTCGGCGAACGTGCGGGCCGCCCCGAATGGGTCGCGGCGGCGGCGTTCCTCGAGGAGTACGCCGAGGTGAAGGAGCAGGTCCGCCCCACCCAGTTCGATTCGGCCGAACTGGGCGCGTTCGCCGCGACCATCGTGCGTCGGAGCACGACGGATGCCGCGGCATCCGCGGCGCTCGGCGACCTCGCCCGGCTCCGGCTCATCGTCGTCGACGACGCACAGGAGGCGACCGAGGCCACGGCCGCGATGCTCGGCGCATTCGCGGCGCGCGGCGTCTCCATCGTCGCGTTCGGCGACCCCGACGTCGCGAGCAACGGATTCCGCGGCGGCCGGCCCGAGCTGCTCGGCTCGCTCTCCACGGTGCTCGACGGCGCGCCCGTGCGACGCATCGACCTGGCGCGCGTGCAGCGTGGACGGCCGGCCATCCGCGAGGTCGTGCGCTCCGCCACGTCGCACATCGGCACCGCGCTCGGCGGCACGCACCGGCAGGCGGCGTTCGGCGAGCCCGACGGCGGCGTCGCCGAGGTCGACGCCGACCCGCTGGCCGCCGTGCTCGGCATCGAGGCGCCCTCGCACGCCGCCGAGTGCCAGTCGGTCGCGGCGCTCCTGCGCGAACGTCACCTGCTCGACGGGGTGCCATGGTCGTCGATGGCCGTCGTGCTGCGCTCCGGCGCCGACGTGCCCGCGTTCGAGCGGGGCCTCGCGCTCGCCGACGTGCCCACGGCCGGCGACGCCGCCCGCACCGCCCTGCGCGACGCACCCGCGGCCGCCGCGCTGCTCGTCGCCGCGTCGCTGGCACTCGGGCGCGAGCCGCTCACCGCCGAGCGGGCGATCGAACTGCTCACGGGTCCGCTCGGGCGGCTCGACGGCGTCGGCCTCCGCCGGCTCCGGCTCGCGCTTCGGCACGAGGAGCTCGCCGGCGGCGGCGCACGCTCGGGCGACGAGCTGCTCGTCGACGCGCTCTCGGCGCCCGGCGGGTTCGAGACCATCGATGCCGCTCCGGGCCGCCGCGCCGCTCGCGTCGCGAAGCTCCTCGGGGCCGCCCGGGGCGTCGCCGCCGACGGCGGCACCATCGAGGAGGTGCTCTGGACCCTGTGGAGCGGCAGCGGTCTCGCCACCGAGTGGGCGGCCCAGGCGCGCGGCACGGGCGTGCTCGCCGAGGAGGCGAACCGCTCGCTCGACGCCGCGGTCGCGCTGTTCGCGGCAGCGACCCGCTTCGTCGAACGCGAGCCCGAGGCGCCGGCCGGCGGGTTCGTCGACGAGGTGCTCGCGAGCGAGCTGCCAGAGGACTCCCTGGCTCCGCAGCGCAGCGCCGAGTCGGTGGTCGTGACCACGCCGCCGGCGCTCATCGGCCGCGAATTCGACGTGGTCGTCGTGGCCGGACTGCAAGACGGCGTGTGGCCGAACCTCAGGCCCCGCGGCACGCTCCTCCATGCCGGGTTGCTTCCGCGGGTCGTCGCCGCCGCGCGTGCGGGTGCGCCGCTGCCCGGGCCCGAGAACGCGGCCGAAGCGCGCGTCTCGGTGCGCGGCGACGAACTACGGCTGTTCGCGCTCGCCGCGTCGCGCGCGCGACGCCAGCTCGTGCTGAGCTGCACGGCCAACGACGACGAGCAGCCGTCGATGCTCATGGGCTACGCCGTCGAGCGGGTACGACCGCGGCGCAGGCCCCTGCACCTGCGAGGGCTCGTCGGGGTACTGCGACGTGAGGCGGTCGCCACCGCCGATCCCGAGGCCGCCGCCGCGCTCGCGCTGCTCGCCGAGGAGGGCGTGCCGGGGGCGCACCCCGACGACTGGTACGGCCTCGCCGAGCCGTCGACCACGGCGCCGCTCGTCGACCTCGACGATCCCGAGGCGTTCGTCGCGGTTTCGCCCTCGCAGATCGATCGCGCCGAGGAATCGCCGCTCGGGTGGTTCATCGACCACGTGGCTTCCCCGCCGTCGGGCCTCGCCGCCTCGATCGGCACCATCGTGCATGCCGTGGTGGAGGAGGCCGGAGCCCGCGCCGACGGCGACACGAGCGTCGAGACGCTCTGGGCCGCCGTCGAAGCGCGATGGCGCGATCTCCGGTTCGAGGCGGGCTGGGTCGCCGAACGTGAGAAGCGGGGCGCGCGGCGCATGACCGAGGGCGCCGCCGACTACCTCGCGACCTTCGCCGACGACGGCAAGGTGCTGCTCGGCGCCGAGGGCCGGTTCACCCTCATCGTCGGCCGCGTACGCATCACGGGGACCATCGACCGGGTCGAGGCCTCGCCCGACGGCACCACCGTGATCGTCGACCTCAAGACGGGCCGCACCCCGCCCACCGCCGAGCAGACGGCGCGGCATCCGCAGCTCGCCGCCTATCAGCTCGCCGTCCGCGGCGGCGAAGTGCCGAACGCCGGCGTCATCGGCGGGGCGAAGCTCGTCTACCTCGCGCGCCCCACGCGCGGCGTCGCGTACACCGAGCGGGTGCAGCAGCCCTTCGACGACGAGGCCGAGGCGGAGTTCCGCGAGCGGCTCGCAGCTGTCGGCCGGATCATGGCCGGCAGCACGTTCGAGGGGCCGGGCGAGCTCGGCTTCCGCTCGCGGTTCAGCGCCTGGCAGTACCGCGTGCACCTCGTTCCGGCGGTGTCGGCGTGAGCGGCGGCGGGGCCTCGACCATCGGCGCATCCGCGATCGCCGCGCGCCTGGGCCTGCACCAGCCCACCGACGAACAGCGCGCCGTCATCGAGGCCGACCCGCACGGTGCGAGCATCGTGGTCGCAGGCGCCGGCAGCGGCAAGACCGAGACCATGGCGAACCGGGTGGTGTGGCTCCTGGCCAACGGCCATGTCGCCGTCCCCGAGGTGCTCGGCCTCACGTTCACGCGCAAGGCCGCCGCCGAGCTCGCCGACCGCGTGCGCGAGCGTGTCGGTCAGCTCGTCGCCGAGGGCATCGCCGAGGTCGACCTCGATCCGCTCGAGGCGGCGTCCGTGAGCACCTACAACGCGTTCGCGAGCACCATCTACCGCGAGCACGCGATGCTCATCGGGCGCGAGCCCGACGCGTCGGTGCTCGGCGAGGCATCCGCGTGGCTGCTCGCCCGCTCGGTGGCGAGTGCGTCGGCAGACCCGCGACTCGTGGAGCTCGACGCCTCGCTCGATCGCGTCACGGGCGCGGTGCTCGCACTCAGCCGTGCGCTCGCCGAGAACGTTGCCGACAGCCGCGACGTGCGCGCATTCGCCAGGGACTTCCTCGCCATGGAGGGCCTGCCGATCGAGGCGCCGCGCAAGCGCACCGACTTCCAGACCTTCACCGACGCGCTCGGCGTCGTGGGTGCGCTGCCGCCGCTGCTCGACCTCGCCGACGCGTACGCCGCGGCCAAGCGAGAGCGGGGCTACGTCGAGTTCTCCGACCAGGTGGCCCTCGCCCTCGCCATCTGCGAGCGGCATCCCGAGGTCGTCGCCGCCTCCCGCGAGCGGGCGCGCACCGTGCTGCTCGACGAGTACCAGGACACGAGCGTGGTGCAGACCCGGCTGCTCTCGACGTTGTTCCGGGGTCACTCGGTCATGGCCGTCGGCGACCCCGACCAGTCGATCTACGGATGGCGCGGGGCGAGTGCCGCCAACCTCGCCCGCTTCGCGAACGACTTCGCGCCCGACGCCACGTGCGGCGTGTACGACCTCTCGACGAGCTGGCGCAACCCGCGCATCGTGCTCGACGCAGCCAACACGCTCATCGGGCCGCTCGACGCCGGTATTCCCAAGGCGCCGCTCGCGGCCTCCCCGTTCGCCGGCTCGGGTCGGCTCGAGGTGGCGTGGGCCGAGACCATCGAGGAGGAGGCCGACCTCGTCGCCCGCTGGTTCGCAACGCGCCTCCGCCGCACCGGTGCCGGCGCCGCCCCGAGTGGAGCGCTGCTGTGCCGCACGTTCGCGAACGTGGGCGTCTTCACCGACGCCCTGCGCTCGCACGGCGTGCCCGTGCATGTGCTGGGCGTCGCGGGCCTCCTCGACCAGCCCGTGATCGCCGATCTCGTCTGCGTGCTGCGCGTGCTGCACGATCCCACCGCGGGCTCCGAGTTGGTGCGCGTCCTCGGCGGTGCGCGGTGGCGCATCGGCCCCGCCGACCTCGCCGCGCTCCACGACCTCGCGCGATGGCTCGCCGATCGCGACCTCGCAAGCCATCGCCTCGACGACGACGTGCGCACGAGCCTCAGGGCCTCGATCGCACCCGACGAGTCGCCGTCGATCGTCGACGCGCTCGACTTCCTGCTCACCGCACCCGACGAGCATCGCGCGCTGGCGCGCTTCAGCGAGACGGGACTCGGCCGCATGCGGCGAGCGGGCGCGCAGCTCCAGTCGCTCCGGCGTCGTGCGGGCCTCGGCCTCGTCGACTTCGTGCACCTCGTCGTGCAGGAGTTGCTCCTCGACATCGAGGTGGCCGCGAACGCGTCGCAGCCGCTCGGCGGGCCGAGCCTCGAGGCGTTCGACGAACTGCTCGCGAGCTTCGCCGACGTGGCGGAGCATCCCACCCTCGGCGCATTCCTCGGCTGGCTCACCGAGGCGGAGCAGCGCGATCGGCTCGCTCCCCGGCAGGACGATCCCGAGCCCGGCGCCGTGCAGGTGCTCTCCATCCACGGCTCCAAGGGTCTCGAGTGGGACCTCGTCGCGATCCCGCGCATGGTCGACGAGGAGCTCCCGTCGAAGCCGCGCACGACGAAGGGGTGGCTCGCCTTCGGCGAACTGCCGAACGACTTCAAGGGCGACCGCGACGAGCTGCCCGAATTGCAGTGGCGAGGTGTGCAGAGCCAGGCCGAGTTCGACGTCGCCGTGCGTGCGTTCGCCGACGAGAACCGCGATCGGCACGCCGAGGAGGAGCGACGCCTCGCCTATGTCGCGCTCACCCGCACACGCGACGAGCTGTTGCTCACCGGGTCCTGGTGGTCGACCCAGAAGTCGGCCCGCCGACCGAGCCCGTTCCTTCGCGAGCTCGCGGTCGCACGCGTCATCGATCCGGCCGTGCTCCCGCTCGCGCCCGGGGCCGATGAGAACCCGCGAGAGGCGGCGACGACGCGCCAGCAGTGGCCGCTCGACGCGCTCGGCGCCCGGCGCGACCGGGTGCACCTCGCTGCCGATGCCGTGCGCGCGGCGGCCGAGCGTCCGAGCGGCGCCGGCATCGGACCCCGGCTCGCCGAGGAGCTGCGGCTGCTCCTCGAAGACCGTCGCCGTCGCTTCGACGGCCCAGATGCGCCGCAGATCCCCGCACGCGTGCCCGCCTCCCGGTTCAAGGACTACGTCGACGACCCGGCGGCCGTCGCCGAGCAGTTGCGCCGCCCGATGCCGCAGCGTCCCTACCGCGCCACCCGCATCGGCACGCTGTTCCACGCCTGGGTCGAGCATCGTTCCACGGGCCTCGGCGACGCCGCGGCGATCGACGACGGCTGGCCGGTCGTCGCCGACGACGACGAGCAGCGGGGATCGCTCCTCGCGGATGTCGCGCCCGAGCGCCTGCGCTCGCTGCAGGCGACGTTCGAGGCCTCCGAATGGGGCGGGCGCCGCCCCATCGCGGTCGAGCTCGAACTCCACCTGCCCATCGACGAGCACGTGTTCGTCTGCAAGCTCGACGCGGTGTACGAGGTGCCGCCGGGCGGAGAACTCGCGGCACGGGGCATCCGCTACCAGGTGGTCGACTGGAAGACCGGTGCGGCACCGCGCGACGAGCACGACCTCGAGCTCAAGCAGACGCAGCTCGCGCTGTACCGCCTCGCCTACGCGAAGTGGGCGGGCGTCGCGCCCGAGCAGATCGACGCCGTGTTCTACTACGTCGAGGACGACCGCATCATCCGACCCGATCGCCTCTACGACGAGGCGGCGTTGCGTCGCTCCTGGGCGTCGGTGGCCCGAGCGGGAGTGGCGGCGGGGGATGCCGCGTCACGGGTCTCGGCAGCGTCATGAGGTGACCACGGCGGCTCGGGCGGCGCCGCGTCGCCCCAGTCGCTGAGGTCGAGCGGGATCGGTGCCGTGGCATCTGTCGCCGCCATCGGCCGCTCCCCGGCCTCGCGGCGTTCGAGCTCCGAGAAGTCGTAGCTGTCGGTGAGGAGGGTGCCGCCGCCGCCCTGCGATCGGTGGTCGCGTGGCGTCTCGTCGAGCATGCGCTCCACATCGTCGACGGCGAGGATCGGCCCGGTGTCGGGCGAGAGCGGTTCGCTCGAGTGGTCGTGCACGCGTTCGACGAGGCCGTCGAGGAGCGACACGGCGTCGTCGATGATGGCGTGGTCGCGCCGTTCGACGCCGTGCAGGAGCCACCGGGCGAGTTCGAGCTCACCGTAGAGCAGCGCGCGCTGCGGCAGGTGGGCGTCGGCGACGCCCGCGCGGCCCCTCGTGTACGCCTCGAGGGCGTATTCGGCGGCGGCGCCGCGCGAGGTGAGCAGCCAGTGCAGGTCGCGCGCAGGGTCGCCGACCGAGAGGGCGCCCCAGCCGACGATCGCCGTGACGATGTCGCCGTCGACGAGGATCGAGTCCGCGGTGAGCGCGCCGTTGACGACGGTGGGCCGGAATCGCCAGAGGGTCGCGTCGTCGGTGGCCTGCTCCCACCGGCGCAGGATCGCCGCGGGCAGGTGACCCGTGTCCGCCGCACGGCCGATGAGGTCGACGACCGCGTCGTGCGCCTCGTCGGAGCTCTCGCGGGGGAGTCCGGCGTCGCTGATGAACCCGCCGGGCAGCGTGTGGATCGCGGCGATCGCGGTGCCGACCGCCCAGGCGAGCGACTCGTGCTCCGTGAGCTCGTCGGCCGTCATCACCGTGCCGGGAAGGAACTCCGTGACGATGGCGCGCGTGCCGTCGATGGGCGCCTGGCCGACGAACGCCGGCACCCGGAACGGCAGGAGCGAGCGGATGCCGGGCGTCAGTGCGCGGATCGCGACGAGGTCGGCGGACTGCTCGTTCTCGGCGCTCTGCGAGCGGGGCGCCCGGATGACGAGATGCCGCCCGTCGGCGGCGCGGAGTTCGACGCTGTCGTACCCGCCGTGGCTCCGACGGGTGTGCGTGCGGGCCCCGCGCACCTCGAGGCCGGGCACCGCCGCCGTGGCCAACGCGGCTAGAGTGAGAGGGGGTCTGGCCATGGCCACAGCTTAAGCAGGTGAGTCCGCCTCCGCGGCGACCGCCACGCCTTCCCGCCGACTCCGCTGGAACGAGCAGAGAGGTGCGCCGTGCGCGAAACGACCGCTCCGCCGCTCGCGCGCGCAGCCATCGATCGCGACGGTGAGGCTCGTGCCGACGACGACTTCCCCGAGCGCTTCGACGCCGACCCGGGCGCACGCGTCATCGCGCTGCATCGCGGGCGGGCGCTCCTGGCGGGGCGTGTCGAGGGCTCGGCGCCGGTGCTCGATTTCCGCAGGCCGGCCGACCTGCCCGAGCCCGCATTGCGGTGCTACCTCGGTCGCACGCTCGCCGACAACGGCGTACCCGCCGGCACGCCCATCGAGGTGCGGGTCTTCGACGCGGATGCCGCGTCCCGCATCGAACCCGAGGAGGCGCGCTGGGCGAGCCTCCGCGCGGCCGCGCCCGTGCTCGGCGACCGCGACGCGGGCCTCTTCACCGAGGCGGTCGCCCTCGCGAACTGGCACGAGTCGAGCCCGTTCTGCCCGCGCTGCGGGTCGTCCACGACCGTGATCCAGGCGGGTTGGGCGCGCAAGTGCGACCGCGAGGACACGCTGCTCTTCCCCCGCACCGACCCCGCCGTCATCGTGCTCGTGACCGACGACGCCGACCGCGTGCTGCTCGGCTCGAACGCCCTGTGGGAACAGAACCGGTTCTCGCTCCTCGCGGGCTTCGTCGAACCGGGGGAGTCCCTCGAGGCGGCCGTGGTGCGTGAGATCGGTGAGGAGGCCGGCCTGGTCGTCGACCGCGTCGAGTACGCGGCATCGCAGCCGTGGCCGCTCCCCGCGAGCCTCATGATCGGCTTCACGGCCCGGGCGGCCACGACCGCCGCGGCCGCCGGTGCGACGCCCGACGGCGTCGAGATCCTCGAACTGCGCTGGTTCACCCGCGAGGAGCTCTCGGGGTCGAATCCCGACATCGGCCTGCCGGGCGGCACCTCGATCGCCAGGTGGATGCTCGAGCGCTGGTACGGCGGCCCCATCGACGAGGGGATTCCGTGGGGCACGTCGTGATGGCGGCATCCGACGCCTCCGACGACCGCCTCCTCGGTGCCCTCGACGACGACCAGCGCGTGGTGGCCGAGGCCCTGCTCGGCCCGGTGTGCGTGCTCGCCGGCGCAGGCACGGGGAAGACCCGGGCCATCACGCATCGCATCGCCTACGGCGTCGCGTCGGGCGCCTACGATCCGGCACGCGTCATGGCGCTCACGTTCACGGCCCGAGCGGCGGCCGAGCTGCGGGCACGGCTGCGGACGCTCGGTGCCGGCGGCGTGCCGGCGCGCACCTTCCACGCGGCCGCGCTCGCGCAGCTCAACCACTTCTGGCCGCTCGTGGTGGGTGGCAACGCGCCACGGGTGCTGGAGTACAAGGGACGCGTGCTCGGCGAGGCCGCCGAGCGGCTCAAGCTGCGTGTCGATGTGGCCACGCTTCGGGATGTCGCCGCCGAGATCGAGTGGCGCAAGGTCAGCGCGCTCGGCATGGAGGAGTACGAGCGACGGCTCGCGAGCCGCGGTGCGCCGGGCTCGCTCACGCCCGATCAGATGCTCGCCCTCGTCGCGGGCTACGAGCAGTTGAAGGACGAGCGGCGCATGCTCGACTTCGAGGACGTGCTGCTCGCGACCGCCGGCATGATCGAGTCGGAGCCCTCGGTCGCGATGCACGTGCGCGAGAGCTACCGGCACTTCGTCGTCGACGAGTACCAGGACGTGTCGCCGGCCCAGCAGCAGCTCCTCGACCTGTGGCTCGGCGGTCGCCGCGACCTCTGCGTCGTGGGTGACGCAAGCCAGACCATCTACTCGTTCGCGGGGGCCACGCCCGAGTACCTGCTCGACTTCGAGCGCCGCTACGAGGACGCGACCGTGGTGCGGCTCGAGCGCAACTACCGGTCCACCGCCGCGATCGTCGGCGTCGCGAACCGGCTCATGCGCGGACGCCCCGGCGCACTGCAGCTGGTCGCGGTGGGCGACCGTCCGGCGTCGCATCACATGGCCGGGTCGACGGATGCCGCAGCCGCATCCGCCATCGAGCCCGACGTGGTCTCCTACGCCGACGACCTCGCCGAGGCCCGGGGCGTGGCCACGCGTATCCGCGAGCGCGTCGATGCGGGGGTGCCGCCCGAGACGATCGCGGTGCTGATGCGCGTGAACTCGCAGACGGCCATCCTCGAGCGTGCGCTCGACGAGGTCGGCGTGAGTTCGCGCGTTCGCGGCGGCGTTCGCTTCTTCGACCGGCCCGAGGTGCGCGAGGCGGTGCACGCGCTCCGCGCGGCGGCGCTCACGATCGCGGGGGAGCCCCTCTTCAAGTCGGTGAGCGACGTGCTGCGCTCGCTCGGCTGGACGGTGCAGCCGCCCGACGGTCCGGGAGCCGTGCGCGCACGGTGGGAATCCCTGAACGCCATCGCGCGCCTCGTCGACGATGCGCCCCAGGGCACCACGTTCAGGGAGTTCGCCGACGAGCTGCGGGCCCGCGCCGAGGCGCAGCACGAGCCGACGGTCTCGGCCGTGACGCTCGCGACGCTGCACTCGGCGAAGGGCCTCGAGTGGGACGAGGTGTTCATCGTCGGCATCACCGAGGGCCTGCTGCCGATCTCGTACGCGAAGGGGCTCGACGCCATCGACGAGGAGCGGCGCCTCCTGTACGTCGGCATCACGCGGGCACGGCGCCGGCTCTCGCTGAGCTGGCCTCGCGGGGGCGGCGGGCAGCGAGGCGAACGGGAACCGTCGCGGTTCCTGCAGGAGTTCGGCACCCGCAATCGGGATGCGGCTCGTGGCGTCTCCGCCGCGGGAGGGCGCCCGGCCGCTCCAGCGTGAGGGACGCGGACGCGAGCCCCGTGAGGCCGTGCGCGAGGCGGTCGTCGACGACGGCGGTGGCGACGGCGCTCGCGTCGAGCTCCGCGCGCCTCGTGCGGCTGGCCGCGGGTCGGCCCGCGAGTTGCGCGGCGATGGCCGGCCACGCGGCGTCGGCGTCGCGTCTCGTGAGGTCGAGGCACCGCAGGCACGGGCCCCGGCCGGGCTCCACGAGCGGTCCGACTCGAACGCCCGTGTCGTCGAAGACGATCGCGAGGTGCGGTACGTCGCGGCGGAGGAACGGCAGGTACCGCGCGGGCTGGACGACCCATGGCGCGGCGATCACCGCGAGGTCGGCCAATTCGATCGCATCGCGCACGTCGGCCACCTCATAGCCGAGGGTCGTCAGGTTCGCCTCCAGCCGTGCGCGCACGAGCCCGTCGGCGTCGAGCGCGACGAGCGCCGGCGCGGGCGGCGCGGGCGGCGGCGCCGTGCCATCGGTTCCCGCATCGGGTGTCGGCACGCCCGCCGGGACGAACGCGGGCTCGAGTCGCGCCAGCAGCGCATGCACCTGGTCGGGCGTCGCGCCGAGGCCCGTGGCGAGCGTCAGCAGGGTCGACGTGCTCACCCCGTGGCGCAGGGCGGCGATGAGGTTGGATTCGAGGTCGCCGGCGTCGCGGAGGATGACGCGGGCTTGCGCGGCCCCGAGCTGCAGGTCGCTCGGCGAGCGCCAGACGAGGGGCAGGGTGGGATCGATCCGCGGTGCCATGCCGGGAGCATGCCCGAGTCGGGGCCCGCCGCGCGGCATCCGTCCACAGGTCGGGCCGGAGCGGCGGAGGGCCGGACGGCCGCGCCGGTGCCCGACCTAGGCCTTCGGTTCCTCGCCGTCTTCGCCCGGGGCCGCCGGAGTCTCTCCCCGCAGCAGCTGCTCGAGCGCCGCATCGAACTCGTCATCGGCGTCGGACTCGGCGGTGCGGCTGCCCGTGAGGCGTGCGACGAGCGCGCTCGGGTCGTCGAGGTCGGCGGCGGTGGGCAGCAGGTCGGGGTGCGCCCAGAGCGCATCGCGACCCTCGACGCCCACGGCCTCGGTGACGGCGCGCCACATGGCGGTGGCCTCGCGCATGCGGCGGGGGCGGAGCTCGAGCCCCACGAGCGTGGCGAACGCGGATTCGGCGGGGCCGCCGGACGCGCGGCGGCGTCGGATCGACTCGGCGATGGCGTCGGAGCGCGGCAGGCGCCCCGTGGCATCCGCCGTGACCGCGTCGACCCAGCCCTCGACGAGCGCGAGCATGGTCTCGAGGCGGGCCAGCGCGGCCTCCTGCGCCTCGCTCTTGGGTCGGATGAGCGCGCCGTTCACGACGGCGTCGCGGAGCTCCTCGGTGTTCGACGGGTCGAAGCCCTCGGCGAGCTGCTCGAGCCGGTCGGTGTCGATGTCGATGCCGCGCGCGAACGCGGTGATCGCGGTGATGAGGTGCAGTCGAAGCCAGCGTGCGTGCCGGAACAGGCGTGCGTGCGCGATCTCGCGCACGGCGAGGTAGAGCTCGACCTGGTCGCGTGGGATGTCGAGTCCCTCGCCGAACTCCGCCACGTTCTGCGGAAGGAGCGCTGCGCGACCGTCGTTCTGCAGCGGGATGCCGATGTCGCCGCCCGACACGACCTCGGTCGCGAGCTGGCCGACGACCTGGCCGAGCTGCATCGCGAAGAGCGCGCCGCCGATGCCGCGCATCATGCGGCTCGCACCCTGGATCATCGGACGGAGCTCCTCGGGCGCCTGCTCGCTCATGACGCGGGTCAGCGAGTCGGAGATGCTGAGGGCGACCGGCTCGGCGAGCTGGGTCCACACGGGCATCGTCGCCGTGACCCACGCACGACGCGTGAGCAGCTCGGGCGAATCGGGGAGCGCCGAGAAGTCCACCGCCTCGTCGAGCCAGAGCGAGGCGACCTGCAGGGCCTGGCCGAGGCGCGCCCGGTCGTCGTCGCCGACCTGCTGCTGAGCGGATGCCGCGCGCTCCTCGCCCTGTCGGAGCGCCACGTTCCAGTCGATGCCGTCGCCGCCGCGGTTCATCGCCTGCTGCAACTGACCGAACAGGGCGGCGATGCTCGCCGGATCGTTCGGCAGTCCTGCCGCGCCCGCAAGCTGCGACGGATCGATGCCGCCGGTCCCGGACAGGAGTTCGCGCAGCATCTCGCGGAACTCATCCTCGGGGTTCCGGTCGCCGGACTCGTCGTCCCGATCGGCCACGTGAGCCACCTCCAGTCGCGTTCCTTCAACCGTAGCCCCGGCTCAGGGCGCGGGTCTGGGAAATGGCCTAGGCTGGGCCTTCCGGGTGTCCGCCCTTCGCGAACAACGCCCGCTCTGGCGCTCGCGCAAGGCGACTCCGGTCGCCCGGAAGGAACGAAACACCGATGGCCCTCTTCGACGATCATGCGTCGACGCGCCCGCAGGGCCGCTCCCGGCGTGAGCGAATCGGCCGGGCCGCGATCGTCGTGGCGGCGGTCATCGCACTGCTCTTCGCCCTGCTTCCCTCGCCCTACGTCATCGAGCAGCCGGGCCCCGTCTACGACACCCTCGGAGTCGCCGAGCGCGGCGAAGAGGAGGTGCCGCTCATCGAGATCCCCGATGAGGAGACCTTCGCCACCGAGGGCGAGCTCAACCTGCTCACGGTGACGGTGCTGGGCCGCCCGGGGCAGACGCCGAACTGGCTCGAGGTGCTCGGGGCCTGGTTCGATCGCACCCGCTCGGCGGTGCCCGTGGAGGCGATCTTCCCTCCCGGTCTCACCGACGAGGACCGGGACGCCCAGAACGAGGCCGCGATGGTCGACTCGCAGCAGGACGCCATCGCCGCGGCGCTCGTGGAGCTCGACTACGAGTTCCCGCGCGAGGTGACGGTCGCGGGCATCCTCGAGGATTCGCCTGCCGACGGCGTGCTCGAAGAGGGCGACGTGATCACCCGGGTGAACGGCGCCGCCGTGCACTCCGTCGACGAGCTTCGCGACGCGCTCCGCGAGAACGGCACGGATGCCCCGGCCGAGCTGCGCGTCGTCCGCGACGGCGTCGAAGAGGCGGTGTCGGTGACGCCGGTCGAGCGCGACGACGCGGTGGTGATCGGGGTCGGCGTGCGGATGCGCTACGAGTTCCCGATCGACATCACGCTGCAGCTCGACGACGTCGGCGGTCCGAGCGCCGGCATGATGTTCGCGCTCGGCATCGTCGACAAGCTCACCCCCGGTGCGATGACCGGCGGCGAGATCATCGCGGGCACGGGGACCATCGACTCCGCCGGGCAGGTCGGGCCCATCGGCGGCATCCGGCAGAAGCTCTGGGGTGCCGACGGAGCCGGTGCAGAATGGTTCCTCGCTCCCGAGTCGAACTGCGCCGAGGTCACCGGACATGTCCCCGACGGCATCGAGGTCTTCGCCGTGTCGACCCTCGACGAGGCGCGCGAGATCGTCGAGGCGGTGGGCACGGGCGCGGACACCTCAGGCTTCGCCTCCTGTCCCACCTCATGAGCAGCCGGTTCCAAGCATCGCGACCATAGGATGGAATCTCGATCCCCCCGCGACCGAACACGAGGCCGAGATTGTCAGCACAGCCGCAAGCACCGAGGATTCCGCGCCGACGCGCCCCCATCGCCGTCACGATCGGGGTGCTGGCGGTGCTCGTCATCGCGTTCTTCGTCTTCGTCGGCCTCTACGCCGACGTGCTCTGGTACGACCAGCTGGGCTTCCTCGAGGTGCTCACCACCGAGTGGATCGCCCGAGTGGTGCTGTTCGTCATCGGCTTCGTCGCCATGGCCGTCCCCGTGTGGGCGTCCATCCAGATCGCCTATCGCACGAGGCCCGTCTACGCGAAGCTCAACTCGCAGCTCGATCGCTACCAGGAGGTGTTCGAGCCACTGCGACGGCTCGCCATGTACGGCGTGCCGGTGGTGCTCGGCATCTTCGCCGGAGTCTCGACCTCGAGCCGGTGGGAGCTCTCGCTCACCTGGCTGAACCGCACGCCGTTCGGCACCACCGACCCGCAGTTCGGGTTCGACGCGGGGTTCTTCGTCTTCGAGTTGCCGTTCTACCGTTCCATCGTCGGGTTCGCCTCCGCCGTGGTCCTGCTCTCCCTCCTGCTCGTCATCGCCACCGCCTACCTCTACGGCTCGATCCGGGTGAGCGGGCGCGAGGTCGTGATCTCGAAGTCGGCCCGCGTGCAGATCGCCATCACGGCGGGCGTCTACCTGCTGCTCCAGGCGGTGAGCATCTGGCTCGACCAGTACGCCACCGTCTCCGAAGCCGGCCCGATCATCACGGGTGCGGCATACACCGATGTCAACGCCGTCATCCCCGGCCGCGGCATCCTCGCGGCCATCGCCGCGGTGGTCGCCGTGCTCTTCTTCATCACGGCGGCGATCGGCCGGTGGCGGCTGCCCCTCATCGGCACCGCCCTCCTCATCGTGTCGAGCCTCATCATCGGGTCGCTGTACCCGTGGGTCGTTCAGCGGTTCCAGGTCGATCCGAGCGCGAAGACGCTCGAAGCGCCGTTCATCGAGCGAGCCATCGACTCGACCCGTGAGGCGTACGGCGTCTCCGACATCGAGTTGATCCCGTTCGAGGCCGAGACCGATGCCGAGCCCGGCGCCCTGCGGGCCGACGCCGAGACGACGGCGAACATCCGCCTCATGGACCCGCTCATCATCAGCCCCGCCTTCCGGCAGCTCGAGCAGTTCCGCCAGTACTACCAGTTCCCCGAACAGCTCGACGTCGATCGCTACGAGATCGACGGACAGACGCAGGACACCGTCGTGGCCGTGCGCGACCTCGCGCTCGACGGTCTCGGCGACGCGCAGACCTGGTTCAACTCGCACATCGTGTACACGCACGGCTACGGCATGGTGGCGGCGGCCGGCAACCAGCGCTCGGTCGACGGCCAGCCCGTGTTCCTCCAGTCGGGCATCCCGTCGGTCGGAGCGCTCGGCGAGTTCGAGCCGCGCGTCTACTTCGGAGAGGACTCGCCCGAGTACTCGATCGTCGGTGCGCCCGACGACGAGGACCCGGTCGAACTCGACTACCCGGCGGGCGGCGACAGCGATCGCGAGACCCGCACCACCTTCCAGGGCGAGGGCGGGCCGACGCTCGACAACGCGTTCACGAAGCTCGTGTACGCCCTGAAGTTCCAGTCGGAGCAGATCTTCCTCTCCGACGCCGTGAACACCGAGTCGCAGATCCTCTACGACCGCGACCCCATCGATCGCGTCCGCAAGGTCGCGCCGTACCTCACGCTCGACTCCGACACCTATCCCTCCGTCGTCGATGGACGCATCGTGTGGATCGTCGACGGCTACACGCTCACCGACCAGTACCCGTACTCCAACAGGGTGAGCATGAGCGAGGCCATCGCCGACAGCGAGGGACTGCCGACGACCCTCCCGTTCGACGAGGTCAACTACATCCGCAACTCGGTGAAGGCGACGGTCGACGCCTACGACGGCTCGGTCACCCTCTACGCCTGGGACGCCGAGGACCCGATCCTCCAGACGTGGCAGAAGATCTTCCCGTCGGCGCTCGAGGATATGAAGGAGATGTCGGGCGAGCTGCTCAGCCACGTGCGCTACCCGGCAGACCTGTTCAAGATGCAGCGCGCGGTGCTCGGGCGCTATCACGTCACCGACCCGGGTTCCTTCTACTCGCGCGAGGACGCGTGGACCACGCCGAAGGAGCCGACGGCGGGCGCCAACACGACGCTCCTGCAGCCGCCGTACTACCTCACCATGCAGATGCCGGGTCAGGATGCCCCGTCGTACTCGCTGTACTCGACGTTCATCCCAGAGGCGCGTGGCGAGCAGAGCCGCAACGTGCTCCGCGGCTACCTCGCGGTCAACTCCGACGCCGGCTCGACCGACGGCGAGCGCGGCGAGGATTACGGAAAGCTCCGGCTGCTCGCGCTGCCAGAAGACGACAACGTGCCCGGCCCCGGCCAGGTGCAGAACCAGTTCGACGGCGATCCGAGCATCTCGGCCCAGCTGAACATCCTGAAGCAGGGCCAGTCCGACGTGATCAACGGCAACCTGCTCACGGTGCCGGTGGGCGGCGGCCTGCTCTACGTGCAGCCCGTCTACGTGAAGTCCACCGGCAACACGAGCTACCCGCTGCTGCAGAAGGTGCTCGTCGCGTTCGGCGACCAGATCGCGTTCCAGGACACGCTCGACCTCGCGCTCGACGTGCTCTTCGGCGGCGACTCCGGCGCGGATGCCGGCGACAACGAGGTGGAGCCGGGCACCGAGCCGACGACCCCGCCCGAGGAGGGCGAGCCGACGACGCCGACCACGCCCACCGTGCCGAGCGACGAGGTGCAGGCGCTCCTCAACGAGGCGAAGGTGCTGATCCAGCAGAAGCAGACCGCGCTCAGCGAGGGCGACTGGGCGGCGTACGGCCGCGCCGACGCGAGGCTCGCCGAGATCGTCGCGCAGCTGCTCGAGCTGACCCAGGCCGAGACTCCGGCGGCGGAGGGACAGTGACCGACGCCGTCGACCTCCGCGGCGGCGACTGGCTCGACGACAACCGGGCGAACTGGGACGAACGGGTGCCCATCCACGTGGCATCCGAGTTCTACGATCGCAGCGCGCTGCGTGCCGGCGGCGGGGTGCTCGATCCGATCGCCCGCGCGGGCATCGAGCGCGTGTTCCCCGACGGCCTCACCGGCCTTCGGGTGCTGCACCTGCAGTGCCACTTCGGCTCGGACACGCTGTCGCTCGCGAACCTCGCCGCGAGCGTGGTCGGGCTCGACTTCTCGCGCCCGGCCGTCGAGGAGGCCCGCCGCATGGCGGCTGAGCTCGGGGTGGTCGACCGGGCCCGGTTCGTCGAGGCCAATGTCTACGATGCCCGTCACGTGCTCCCCGAGCCCGCGTCGTTCGATCTCGTCTTCACCACGTGGGGCACCATCGGCTGGCTTCCGGATGTCGCGGAGTGGGCGCGCATCATCGCCTGGTTCCTGAAGCCCGGCGGGCGGCTGTACTTCGCCGACGGTCACCCCGCGGCGTTCGTGTTCGACGGCGACGGCGGTCCCGGCGGCATGCCCACGTTCCAGTACGCGTACTCGAAGCGCGAGCCCGACGTGTTCGAGGAGGATGCCGACTACGCCGACCCCGATGCGCAGATCGAGCATGCCCGCACGTGGGAGTGGATGCATCCGCTCGATGAGGTCTTCGGCGCGCTGCGCGCGGCCGGCCTCGCGATCGACGAGTTCACCGAGCACTACGAGGTGCCGTGGCAGATCTTCCCCGTGACCGTACCGAAGGGGGAGGGCATGTACGGCTGGCCCGCCGAGCGGTGGTTGCCCCTGTCGTACGAGGTCGTGGCGTCGGCGCCGCGTTCTGCCTCGGAGGCCGCCTGAACGCGCCGGGTGGGCCTCGATTTGGCGTCGCTCGAACCGCCTGCTAGTGTTATCTCTTGTGCCGCGGGGTGGAGCAGCTCGGTAGCTCGCTGGGCTCATAACCCAGAGGTCGTAGGTTCAAATCCTGCCCCCGCAACAGATGAAGGCCCGGAATCCTCTCGGATTCCGGGCCTTCGTGCTTCCCCTAGCGCTCTCGGGGCTCCAATGAACGACAGTCGTGTTCTGTCGTCCCGATAGCGTGACGAATGTTCCATATTCGTGACATTCGTGCCAGAATCGCCACATGAACCTGAGCGAGCCACTCGCGGGCATCACGAGCGAGGTCGAAGCCGCGACGCTTCGCGTACTCGCCCGCAGCGACGCGGGGTTCTCGGGTCGCCAGGTTCACCAGCTGGCCGGAGTCGGCTCCACGACGAGTGTGCATCGGGCGCTCACACATTTCGTCCGCGTCGGGATCGTCGACGCGGAGTCGCGACCGCCGGCGATCATCTACCGCCCGAACCGTCAGCACGTGCTGTGGCCCGTGATCGAGGTGGCGCTCGAGGCGCGTTCCCGGATGTTCACAGAGCTCGATCGATTCTGCCGCGATGAACTGCCTGGCGAACTCGACATCACTGTCGTGGTGTACGGCTCGGTCGCTCGACGTGAGTCCTCGCTCGAATCCGATCTCGATCTCTTCGTCGTCTACCCCGATGGCATCGATCCTGACGCGCAGGCGGAGTACCGCTATCGGCTGGCGCAGCACGCCGAACGCCTCACCGGGAACGAGACGCAGATCTACGCTGTCACACGCTCCGAACTCCGTCGTCGCGAACGCGATCATGACCCGTTGCTCCGGAGCGTGATCACCGACGGCATCGTCGTGCACGGATCGCAACTGCCCACCGCGCAGAAACGTCGCGCGTCGTGAGTGCGACGGCCCGACGGCATCCGATGGATGCCGCAGCAGTGCGCATCCGCCTGCGAGACGCGCAAACGCGCCTGGTCAGCGCAGAACTGCAATTGGGCGGGGACAGCCCTCACGAGTGGAAGCACGCGGCAGAGATCGCGGTGAGTGCCGGGATCGCCGCGAGCGACGCGATCTGCGGCCATGTGCTCGGCTATCGCGCATCGGGCGACGCGCATCGCGAAGCCGTGGCCACGTTGCGTTCGGCGACGGATGCCTCGACGGCGAAGCATCTCGACACGCTGCTTGCCGCGAAGAGCGTGCAAGCCGACGGAGATCGCCTGCCGACGCATGCCGAGGCGGCCCGTCACGTGCTGCACGCGCGACGACTTCTCGACGCCGCCGAACACACCATCGAGACCTGAGTCGCCACTGCGAAGGAACTCGTTTCCTCCACGATCTCGGCCGACGGACTGATGCACCGTCGCGTTTACTAGGCGACCGCCAAGCGAAGGCCCGGATCCCCGGATTCCGGGCCTTCGTGCATCACACCCAGGTCGGTCGCCGAGTGTCGCTGCCGGCGAGTAGGGTGCACGCATGGCGCGACTCGAAGACGTACGTCGTCTGGGCACCGAGCTGGAGCGGTCGTACGAAGTGTACGTTCGTGGCAGGTTGAAGTTCCGCGTCGGACAGCTGGTCTACGTCGCGTTCTCCCTCGACGAG
The DNA here is from genome assembly GCF_056156205.1 of Agromyces sp. NSFZ. NCBI lineage: Bacteria > Bacillati > Actinomycetota > Actinomycetes > Micrococcales > Microbacteriaceae > Agromyces > Agromyces sp. NSFZ. The sequence continues at coordinate 2,836,929 of NZ_CM149585.1, read as the reverse complement.
ACGGTGATGGGCTTCGCGTTCCCACGCGAGGAACGGGCGGCGCTGGTCGGTGGCCAGCCGCACAAGTTCCACATGCCGAGCCAGGCCGACATGCGCTTCAACTGGGTGCATGCCGACCTTGCGGTGCTGGAGCCGGGGGAGGCGCGCGAGTTCGTCGTGGACGCCTGGCGCATGGTCGTTCCGCAGAAGGTCTCCCGCGCCTACGATCTGGCGAACCCGAACGGCCCGGGATGACTCGCGGGCGCGAGCGTACGCGATTCCGTCGTGAGCGGAGGCGTCCTGCCGCTGCTCCGCTCAGCCCGGCCCGCGCCGCCCGAGCATCCCTGCGAACAGCGCGTGCAGCAACGGCGGCGCCGCCGCCACCATGAGCACGGTGCCGAAGACCTGATCGGCCGGCCGCAGCAGGATGCCGCCGATGAGCAGGCCGGCGAACAGGACGGCCGAGATGACGCGACGACCCGTGCGCTCGAGTTGACGGAGTCGCTGGTCGAGCCGGGGCGTCTGGACGGCGACCGTGCCCTCCTCGAGCCGGGTGGCGAGGTCGTCGAGGCGGCGGGGAAGCCGCGCCGCGACACCCGCGATGGAGAGCACCTCCTGCGCGAACGAGCGCACCACGCCGCCGCCCTCGTCGCGCAGCAAACGGGCGGCGTAGGGCTCCACCGCATCCCAGATGTTGAAGTCGGGGTCGAGCCCGCTGCACATGCCGGAGGTGAGCGACATCGCGCGGATGACGAGGAGGAAGTTCTCGGGGAGCTGGAACGGCAGCGAGCGCATCGTGTCGCCGAACTCGCGCGCGAACGCGCGGAGCTCCCGCTCGTCGACCTGCCGGAGCTGGGCGAATCCCATGCCGCCGAAGCGTGCGAACAACTCGGTCATGGCGCGCTCGAGCTCTGCCGTGTCGGCCGACGGCAACAGCACGCCGAGGCCCCGGATGCTCTCGACGAGCTGCCGTCCGTTGCGCGAGGCGACCGCGATCAGGAACCGCTGCAGTCCCTGCCGCAGCGTGTCGGGGATCTGGCCCATCATGCCGAAGTCGACGAAGGTCAGCACCCAGGTGCGCTCGCCGGAGCGCCCACCGTCGGTGACCGGTGTGACGAAGATGTTGCCGGGGTGCGGGTCCGCGTGGAAGAAGCCGCCCACGAACAACTGGTCGAGCATCTCGGTCGCGAACTCCGCGGCCACCGCCGAGGGGTCGATGCCGGCGGCGCGCAGCCCCGGGAGATCGTTGATCTTGATCGCGGTCACGTCCTGCAGCGTGAGCACGCGCCGCGTGGTGCGCTCCCAGGCGACCTCGGGAACGCGCACCTTCCCGTCGCCGGCGAACCGTTCGGCGAATCGCTCCGCGTTCTGCGCCTCGTGCAGGTAGTCGATCTCCTCGAAACTGGTCTGCGCGAACTCCTCGACCAGTCGGGGCAGATCGACATGGCTCGAGACGAGCCTCACCCGGCTCATCCACCCCGCGACCCGGCGCAGCGCCGCCAGGTCGACGTCGATGATCGCCTCGATCCCCGGACGCTGCACCTTCACGACGACGTCGGCGAACCCGGTCTCGGCGGCCTCCTCGGGCACCAGCCGGGCGCGGTGCGCCTGGCCGAGGGATGCCGCCGCCAGCGGTGCCGGGTCGAGGAAGGAGTACGCGCGCTCCAACGGCACGCCGAGTTCCGCTTCCGCGAGTGCGCGGACCTGCGCGAACTCCTCGGGTGGAACCTCGTCCTGGAGTCCTTCGAGCTCCTTCGTGATCTCGGGCGGCAGCACGTCGAGTCGAGACGACATGAACTGCCCGACCTTGATCATGAGCCCGCCGAGGTCGACCGCGAGCGTGTGGAAGTTCCGGGCGATGCGCTGGAGCCGAGCAGGCCGTCCGCGCGCCGCCAGCCTCGACAACCCGATCCAGGGCAGGACGAGCTCGAACCACCAGGCCTGCACCAGGTACCGTGCGGCGAAACGAAGGAGCCGCCGGTAGCGGGCGCGCATGTGCCTGACGTCGGCCATGGAGTCTCCTTGACGCCGACGTGCTCGCGGCACGCGGTCAGCCTTGGGCGAGGATCGAGTACAGCCTACGCCGGGCCTCGTCGAGCACCGCGACGGCTTCGGCCACCTGCTCGGGCGTTCCGGATCGAGCCACCAGGGCGGCCGCCTGCGCGAGTTGCGCGCCGGCCTTCGGAAGCGCGGAGGCGCTCGCGGCATCCTTCATGCCGGGCGTCTCCCAGGGAGCCGAGCGCTCCTCCGACTGCTCGGCCTCTGCCCGTCCGGCATCGGTGAGCGAGTACGTCTTCCTGCCGCCGGACTCCTCCGCGGTGATGAGCCCCTCGTCGGCCAGCAGCTGCAGCGTGGGGTACACCGAGCCGGGGCTCGGCTTCCACGCGCCGTGGCTGCGCTCCTGGATCTCGTGGATGATCTGGTACCCGTGCATCGGCCGCTCCGCCAGGAGGGCGAGCACGGCCGCGCGCACGTCGCCTCTGCCCATGCGGGTGCCGACGCGCTGCTCGAACAGGTTCTTCAACTGGTCCATCGCCTCCCACAGGCCGCCACCCGACCAGCCTGCGCCGGGCCCGCGAGCGCCCGAACCGAATGGATTCTCGGAATACGAACCGTTCATGACGACCTCCTAGCGGCGGCGACCTCTCGATCGCGAACGATATATAACGATACATCGTTCAACGAGCGACGACCAGTGGATGGTGGTCGCCGCGTCGGGACCTTCGACCCCCTCGCGCGCCTGGGCTCCCCGCATCATTGGGGGCATGTCCACGAATCCGCGGTCGTCCTCCGCGTGGGCGACGGCTCGACCGGCATCGCCCGGGCGTCGGTTCGGCTACGTCGTCGCGATCGTCGTGAACATCGTGCTGTTCGTCCTGGTGAACGTGTGGCCGACCTGGCGGGTCCTGCCGTTCCTCACCGAGGCGACGCAGGAGCTCATCGTCCTCGTGAACCTCTCGCTGATCGCCGGCGTGGTCGTGAACGTCCTGAACCTCGTGCTCGACCTGTCGTGGGTCAAGGCGGTGGGCGAGATCATCACCTCGGTGATCGCCCTCGTCGTGCTGGTGCGGTTCTGGATCGTGTTCCCGTTCGACTTCGGCGGGTCGGGGTTCGACTGGGAGCTGGTGTTCCGGATCCTGCTCGGCCTGGCGATCGCGGGCACGATCATCGGCGTCATCGTGCAGGTCGTGGTGCTCGTGCGGCTCGCGCTCGGGAGACCGGATCGTACCTCGGGAGACCGGACCGTACGATGACGGGATGACCCATCCCGAGACGCGCGTGGACATCGTCGACGCCGCCACCCGATCGTTCGCGGCCTTCGAGCAGGTCGTCGACGGCATTCCCGAATCCGAGCGGATTGAGCCGTTCACGGGTGGAGGCACCGGCCGCGACCGCGACGTGCTCGACGTCGTCAACCACCTGCACGCATGGCACGTGCTGCTGCTGGGCTGGCTCGAGGCGGATGCCGCGGGCCGGACGCCTGCGTTCCCGGCCGACGGGTACGACTGGTCCTCACTCGACGAGCTCAACCTCATGCTGCGCGACCGATACCGCGACGTCGGGCTCGTGGCGGCACGGGAGCGCCTGCGGGCGAGCCACGCGGACGTGCTCGCCCGGCTGGAGGGCATCGACGACTCGTCCCTGTTCGAGCCGTCGCGGCATCCGTGGCTCCGCGGCGCCCTGGCGTACCCGGTGCACGAATGCCTCGGTGGTCACTACGAGTGGGCGATCGGCCTGCTCGAGGAACGACGGACGGCAGCCTGACGCGGTGGGCGGCGGAGTCCCCCCAGTGACACCCCGCCGCCCGACCGGCTACGCGCCCGCGCCGTTGAGGCGGAACGGCACCGTCACGACGTTGGACGCGACGCCGATCTCCTCCAGGTCGTGCTTGTCGACCACGCCGTCCTGGTTCGCGTCGGGCACGACCGCCGGTGCGTCGTCGAAGACGCCGTTGCCGTTCAGGTCGTCGACCACGGCCACGGTGAGCACCGTGTCGACGTCCTCGCCGGCGATCGCGGCACCGACGAGCCAGGTGTCCTGGATCTCGGCTCCCGCTGCCGACCGATCGGTGACGCCGGTGAGGTTGAACAGGTTGGCGAGGTTCGTGCCGGGCCCCGAGAAGCCGGGTCGGGTGGCGCTGGTCGTCGAGGTCAGTACGACGACCCCCGGCAGTCGGTCATCGGCGCCCGGCGAGAAGGTGCCGGGGAAGGGCGCGACGTTGTTGTGCGTGGCGGGACCCGTCAGCTGGAGGCCCGAGAATCCGGCGGCCGCGAGTCCGTCGCGATACCTCAGGGAGAGATCGACGAACCAGCCCGCGCCGTCGAGTCCGGCATGGTCGCCGCGTGCGGGCGCGAGGACCTCGACGTGGACCGGGAGGTCGTTCGGAGTGCGGATGTCGGCTGCGGCATCCGCGGGGGCCGCGACCGCTGCGGTGGAGGCGATGGCGCCGGTGACGAGCGCCCCGGCGGTGGCGACGCCGGCGAGACGGGTGATGATGATGTGCACGTGTTCTTCCTTCGTTCGTGATCGGATACCACGTGGGGCGGCGAACGCCGTCCCTCTCCGTACGACGAGACAGCGGGCGGATCGGTTCACCCGGCACGGCGGAGCATGGCTCGCATAGGCTGACGGCATGGCCGACATGACCGCCGACACGACCCCGGGGGATCCCGGTCTCGCTCTCGCCGTGGCGCAGTTCGCGCCCGGCGCCGATGCCTCGTCGAACCTCGCCGAGATCGAGCGACTCGCCGGTCTCGCGGTCCGGCGCGGCGCCCGGCTGGTCGTCTTCCCCGAGTACTCGAGCTACTTCACGCCCACGCCCGACGAGTCGTGGCTCGGCGCCGCCGAGGCCGTGGGCGGCGCGTTCACGACCGCGCTCGCGGCACTCGCCGACCGGTTCGACGTGCACCTCGTCGCCGGCATGATCGAGCGCGTCGACGGCGAGCGACGGGTGGCGAACACCGTGGTGGCGGTCGCACCCGGCGCGGGCGTGGTCGCGCGTTACCGCAAGCTGCACCTCTACGACGCGTTCGGGCAGCGCGAGTCCGAGTGGGTGGCCCCGGGCGACATCGCCGCACCCGAGGTCTTCGAGGCCGGCGGCATCCGATTCGGCCTGCAGACGTGCTACGACGCGCGCTTCCCCGAGGTGACCCGGCGCATCGTCGACGCCGGAGCCGACGTCGTGTGCATGCCCGCCGAGTGGGTGCGCGGGCCGCTGAAGGAGGCCCACTGGCGGGTGCTCACCACCGCCAGGGCGCTGGAGAACACCGTGTACGTCGCCGCGGCCGACCATGCCCCGCCGGTCGGGGCCGGCAACAGCATGATCGTCGACCCGATGGGCGTCGAGGTCGCGACGATCGGCGAGGCGACGGATGTCGCGGTGGCATGGATCTCGCGTGAGCGCATCGAGGCGGTGCGGCGCGTGAACCCGGCGCTGGAGTTGCGCCGGTTCCGCGTCACCGAGCGCTGAGGGGTATCACCGAGCGCCCAGCCGGGCGAGCCGCGATGACGCCTCCTCGAGCACGTCGAGTCGCTTGCAGAACGCGAACCGCACGAGGCTCCGGTACGCATGGCGGCGGTCGGGGTGCACGAACGCCGACACGGGCACGCCGACCACGCCGGCCCGCTCGGGGAGCTCCCGGCACAGTGCCGCACCGTCGTCGTAGCCCAGGGGCGCAGCGTCGGCGACGATGAAGTACCCGGCGTCGGGCAGCGCCACGGTGAAGCCCGCCGCCGCGAGGCCGACCGCCAGCACGTCGCGCTTCGCGCGGAGCGTTGCCGCGGCATCCGCGAAGACCGCATCGGGAAGTCCGAGACCCGTCGCGATCGCCGGCTGGAACGGGGCGCCGTTCACGTAGGTCAGGTACTGCTTCACCGCGAGCACGCTCGTGACGAGGTGCGCGGGAGCGGTGAGCCAGCCGATCTTCCAGCCCGTGGTGGCGAAGGTCTTGCCACCCGACGAGATCGTGATGGTGCGGTCGCGCGCACCGGGCCTCGTGGCGATCGGCCGATGCGCCGCGCCGAACGTGAGGTGCTCGTAGACCTCGTCGGTGACGATGACCGCGTCGTGCCGGTCGGCGAGCTCGACGATGCGGTCGAGCACCTCGTCGGCCAGCACCGTGCCGGTCGGATTGTGCGGCGAGTTCACGAGGATGACGCGCGTGCGATCGGTGACGGCCGCGTCGAGTTCGGCCAGGTCGACGTGCCAGTCGGGGAACCTCAGCGGAACCGTGCGGTGCACCCCTCCGGCGCGGGCGATGAGCGCCGCATATGCGTCGTACGAGGGCTCGAACGTGACGACCTCGTCGCCGGTGTCGACCAAGGCGAGGATCGTGGCCGCCAGCGCCTCGGTCGCGCCGGCGGTCACGAGCACCTCGGATGCCGCGTCGACGTCGATCCCGTACCACCTGGCCTGGTGCGCGGCGATGGCCTCGCGGAGCACGGGCGCGCCGATGCCCGGCGGGTACTGGTTGACGCCGTCGGAGATCGCCTGCCGAGCGGCCTCGAGCACCTCGGCCGGGCCGTCCTCGTCGGGGAAGCCCTGACCCAGGTTGATCGCGCCCGTGCGCTGGGCGAGCGCGCTCATCTCGGCGAAGATCGTCGCTGCGATGGTGCCGTCGTCGGCCAGGAGCCCGGCACCCGCGGCCGTGCGCTGCCATGGGCGCAGACCGGGGTCGGGGGAGAAGTCGCTCACGTTCCCACCGTATGTCAGGCTACGGCCGCTACGCTGGCGCAGGGGTGCCCAGGGCGTGTGATTCCTCCTTCGGTCGAAACACGGCTGGGGGATAGCCCGCTCACAGACTTCGCCGATGCCGCACACAGGTTCCGGCCGGATGCTGGCATCGCCTTGGAAGGAGCAGACCATGACCGACACCACCGACGGCCCCACCGGCGAGGACCGCAGGGGCGACGCCGCCGAACCGGCCGGCACGCCGCAGCCCGCCGCCACGACTCCTGCCCCCGACGCCGCGCCGACTGCCGGAGCTGAGGCCGAGTCCGCGCCCGCCTCCGCGCCGGCCCCGGCCGCCGCGCCCGCGCCGGCCGCCGAGTCCGCGCCCGCCGCGGCTGCGGCCACCGGCACGGTGTACCACCCGGGCCAGGCCCCGCAGCCGTACCACGCCCCGCACTACGAGCACCAGGGTGCCGGAGTCGCGGGCGACACCAGGCCGGTATCGGGCGCCGTCCCGCCGTCCTTCGGCGGCCCGCGGCCGGGCGAGACCCAGCCCACCACGCCATTGGCCGGTGTGCCGCCGTACCGCACCGAGCCGGGCGGCCCCGGTGGCCCCGGCACTCCCGGCGGCCGCGACGACGCCCGCACGGCCGGTGAGCCGGCGCCCAAGCAGCGTCGCGCCGGTCTCGGGGTGGCCGCCGCCATCGTCGCCGCCGCCCTCATCGGCGGTGCCTCGGGTGCGGGGGTGACGGCCCTGATCACCGCGAACGACTCGCCGGTGACCTCGACCGGCTCCGGCAGCCCGCAGAACATCGTCGTCAACGACACCGACTCGGTGAACCAGATCACCGCGGTCGCCGCCAAGGCGAGCCCGAGCGTCGTGACGATCTCGGTCTCCGGCAGCCAGGCCGGCGGCACCGGTTCGGGCATCATCCTCTCCGACGACGGCTACGTGCTCACGAACACGCACGTCGTGACGCTCGACGGTGCGACCGGCGACCCGGCCATCAAGGTCGAGACGAGCGACGGGCGACGGTACGACGCCGAACTCGTGGGCACCGACCCGCTCTCCGACCTGGCGGTCATCAAGCTCGTCGACGCCTCCGACCTCACGCCGCTCGAGTTCGCGGATTCCGACGCGCTCAACGTGGGCGACACGGCGATCGCCATCGGCGCACCGCTCGGCCTCTCGGGCACGGTCACGAACGGCATCGTCAGCGCGCTCAACCGGTCGATCGACGTGGCCTCGTCGGCGGCCCCTACGACCCCCGACGACTCGGGCGAGGGCGACCAGGGCGACGGCTCCGAGAGCCCGTTCGACTTCTTCTTCGACCTCCCCGACCCCGAGGGCGGCGAGCCGCAGCAGCGCTCCGGCGATGCCGGTCGGGTGTCCCTGCCGGTCATCCAGACGGATGCCGCGATCAACCCGGGCAACTCGGGCGGCGCACTCGTCGACTCCGAGGGCCGGCTCATCGGCGTGAACGTGGCGATCCTCTCGGCCGGAGGCGCCGCGACCGAGGCGGGCAACATCGGCGTGGGCTTCGCCGTGCCGTCGAACCTCGCCGAGCGCATCGCGAAGGAGATCATCGAGAACGGGTCGGCGACGCACGGACTCCTCGGCGCGACGGTGACCGCCGCCGAGTCCGACGACGCGAGCACCATCGTCGGCGCCCTCATCTCGGAGGTCACGCCCGGCGGCGCCGCCGAGCAGGCCGGCCTTCGGGCCGGTGACGTGGTGACCGAGTTCAACGGGGTGCCGATCACCGATCAGACCGACCTCACCGCGCAGGTGCGTGCCATGCCCGGCGGTGCCGAGGCCGAGATCACGTTCACGCGCGACGGTGACTCGAAGACGGTCGACGTCACGCTCGGCACGTTCGAAGGCTGATCCGCACGATGCAGGGCCGGGGCTCCAGGGCCCCGGCCCTCCTCGTTCGCGGGGCACGCGGCTGCTAGGCTCGATCGACCCGAGCGAGTGAGGAACATGCCCGAGCAGCACCACCAGGCGACACCCTCGCCGCTCGTCGGCGTCTCCTATGTCATGCCAGTGCTGAACGACGTCACGCACGTGCGGGCGGCCGTCGAATCGATCCTCGCGCAGGACTACGAGGGCCCGGTCGAGGTGCTCATCGCCCTCGGTCCGTCGATCGACGGCACGGCCGAACTCGTGGCCGATCTCGCCGAGCGCCATCTCGACGTGCGCGTGCTCGAGAACGAGATCGGGTCGACGCCGGCCGGTCTCAACATCGGCATCCGCGCTGCGCGGTACCCCGTCGTCGTGCGCGTCGACTCGCATTCGATGCTGCCCGTCGACTATGCCCGCATCGCGGTCGAGACGCTCGAACGCACGGGCGCCGACAACGTCGGCGGCATCATGGACGCCAAGGGCGAGACGCCGTTCGAACAGGCGGTCGCGCTCGCCTACACCACCAAGGTCGGCCTCGGTGGATCCGCCTTCCACGTCGGAGGCGAGGAGGGCCCCGCCGACACCGTCTACCTCGGGGTGTTCCGGCGCACCGCGCTCGAGCGGGTCGGCCTCTTCGACGAGACCATCAAGCGCGGACAGGACTGGGAGCTCAACCGCCGCCTGCGCGAGACCGGGGGCACCGTCTGGTTCACGCCCGCACTCGGCGTGACGTACCGGCCCCGTTCGACGGTCGAGCGTCTCGCTCGCCAGATGTTCTCGACCGGGCTCTGGCGCGGTGAGCTCGCGCGCCGGTTCCCGGCGTCGAACGGCCTCCGCTACTTCGTGCCGCCCATCATGGTCGTGGGTGTCGTGCTGGGAACGCTGATGGGCATCGTCGGCCTGGTGAAGCTCGCGGTCGGCGTCGAGGCGTGGGAGCTCCTCGGCTTCGTCGTGCCCGTCGTCTATCTGCTGTTCGTCGTGCTCGCGACGCTCGTCTACGCCCGCGGCCGCGGCGCACGCACGGCCGCGTGGTTTCTCGTAGTCTTGCCCTGCATCCACGTGACGTGGGGGGTCGGCTTCGTGCTCGGCTACCTCTCGCTCACGAGCAACATCGCCAAGCACACGGGAAGGTGACGACGATGTCACACACCGGTGAGGCCGCCGCCCGGCCCACGTCGATCGCCGAGCTCCGTGCCGTCACGCAGCCCCCCGAGGTGCGCGGCCGCCGCAATGCCGAGCACTGGACGGCGTCCCTCTACCTCCGCAACCTCTCGCCCTACCTGACGTGGGTGCTGCTGCGCACGAGCATCTCGGCGAACGGCGTCACGGCGCTCATGATCCTCGTCGGCTGGTCGACCGCGGCGGCGCTGCTCATCCCCGGCGTCTGGGGCGCCCTCCTCGCCGTGGTCCTCGGCCAGCTGCAGATGCTCGTCGACTGCTGCGACGGCGAGGTCGCCCGCTGGCGTCGCACGTCGTCGCCCGCCGGGGTGTTCCTCGACAAGGTCGGGCACTACACGACCGAGGCCCTCATCCCGGTCGCGCTCGGCATCCGCGCCGCCGCCTACCCGCTCGAGTTCCCCGCAGACTTCCTCTGGACCACGCTCGCGGCGCTCCTCGCGCTCGTCATCGTGCTGAACAAGGCGCTCAACGACATGGTGCACGTCGCCCGCGCGAACGCCGGACTCCCGAAGCTCGCCGACACGCACGGGGAGACCGCCCCGCGCGGCGGGCTCCTCGCGAAGCTCCGCAAGGCCGCCCGGTTCCTGCCGTTCCACCGGCTCTACCATTCCGTCGAGCTCACGCTCATCGCGTTCGCCGCGGCGCTCGTCGGACTCGTCGTGGGGCAGCCGCTCGTCGACCGCGTCGTGGTCGCCGCGCTGCTGCCGCTCGCGATCCTCTCGCTCCTCGGCCACTTCGTCGCGATCATGGCGTCTCGCCGTGTCCGCGCCTGACGCGCCGGTCCCTGAGCCTGCCGAAGGGCGCGCTTCGACGGGCTCAGCGAACGCAGCCCGACCGCGCGTCGGCGTGGTGGTGCTCACCATGGGCACGCGTCCCGACGACCTCGCACGGGGCATCCGGAGCATCCTCGACCAGGAGGGCGTCGACGTCGACGTCGTGTGCGTCGGCAACGGCTGGGACCCGGCGACCGCCGAGCCCGCGCTGCCCGCGGGCGTGAAGACCCTGCACCTGGCCGAGAACCTGGGCATTCCGGCCGGCCGCAACCGCGGCGTGCCGCGCGTGACGGGCGAGGTGCTCTTCTTCCTCGACGACGACGCGTTCCTGCCCGATCGGCGATTCCTCGCGAACGGATGCCGCCTCCTCGCCGACCGGCCCGAGCTCGGGCTCATCCAGCCCCGCGTCCTCGACCCCACGGGCCGGGTGTCGCCGCGTCGGTGGATCCCGCGCATCCGCAAGGGCGACCCCGCGCACTCGAGCAACGTGTTCTCGTGCTGGGAGGGTGCCGTGCTCATGCCCCGCACCGTGTTCGATGCCACGGGCGGCTGGGCCGACCCGTTCTTCTACGCGCACGAGGGCATCGAGCTGGCGTGGCGGGTGTGGGACACCGGCCACGTCGCGTGGTACGCGGGCGACCTCGAGGCGGGGCATCCGGTGATCGACCCCGCGCGCCACGCCTACTACTACCGGCTGAACGCCCGCAACCGCGTGTGGCTGGCGCGACGCAACCTTCCTGCCGTGCTGGTGCCGCTGTATGTGGGCTCGTGGACCGCGATCCAGGTGCTGCGCTGGGCGCGCAACCCGTCGGCGCTGCGCGCCTGGTTCGCGGGGTGGCGCGCAGGCTGGCGGGAGTACCCCGGGCGGCGCCAGCCGATCCGCTGGCGCACGGTCTGGCGCATGACGCTGGCCGGGCGCCCGCCCGTTGTCTGACGCGTAACGATCGGCTCTCGATCGGGGCCGGGGCAGCCGCAGGGGTCGGCCACGGGACATCCGCCGTTCGCGTGCTCGTTACCCTTGGACGGTGGGACTTCTGAGAGACGCGCGGCGTGCGGTCAAGCTGGCCAAGGACATCATGTGGTCGCGCCGCGCCCGGCGCGAACTGCTCGCCCGAATCGCCGCGCAACCGCCCCTCGAACCCCACCGCTACCGCATCGGCGTGTACTTCGCCGACGGCCGAGTCAACCTCTACCAGCTGCGCCAGTGGTACAGGCCGCTCGCCGAGCTGGCCGCGAGGCATCCGGTGCTCATCCTGACCCGCGCCTCGGGCGCGGCGCTGCAGCTGCTCGAAGAGTCGCCGCTGCCCGTCGCCTACGTGCGCCGGGTCGTCGACCTCGAGCGGGTGATCCACGAGCAGGACCTGCACATCGTGTTCTACGTCAACCAGAACGCGAAGAACTTCCAGATGATGCGCTACGGGCGCAGGTGGCACGTGTTCATCAACCACGGCGAGTCCGACAAGATGTACATGACCACCAACCAGTTCAAGGCCTACGACTACGCGCTGATCGCCGGCGACGCGGCCCGGGCGCGCCTCGAGAAAGTGCTCTGGGACTACGACTTCGACAAGCGGGCGATCCCCATCGGCCGTCCGCAGGCCGACCACTACCTCGACGGATCGCCGCTGCCGTACACGCCCGATGAGCGCGAGGTGGTGCTCTACGCGCCCACGTGGGAGGGTGACCGCGGAGCGGCCGCTTACGGCTCCATCGCCTCGCACGGCGTGCCGCTCGTACGCGGGCTCCTCGCCACCGGCCGCCACCGCGTGATCTACCGGCCGCACCCGCGCTCGGGCGTCGTCGACCGCGACTACGGCGCGGCCAACCGCGAGATCATCGCCGCCATCGCCGCCGCCAATGCCGCCGACCCGAAGGCGCAGCACGTCTACGACGACGGTCCCTCGCTCGGCTGGCAGCTGGCGGCGGCGGATGTCGCGATCGTCGACATCTCGGCGATGGTCTACGACCGGCTCGCCGCAGGCAAGCCGCTGCTCATCACGCGTCCCGTGAACCCCGAGGCGCAGATCGACACGGGCGGGTACCTGCAGGCCTGCGAGTGGCTCGAGGCGGCGGATGCCGCAACCATGGTCGCCCGCGTCGACGAGGTCTCGCATGATGAGGCGGCGCTCGAACGGCTCGGGCACTGGGTCGAGCGCTACTTCGGCGACACGACGCCCGGCGTCACCACGCAGCGGTTCCACGCCGCCGTCGACCACCTCATGGCAGAGTGGGAGCGCTTCGCGACGCTGCACGCGGGCGAGGAGGATTTCGACGAGTTCGAGGTGGACGACGAGGAAGAGGCGGAGACGCTCGGGGCCTAGACGACCGGGGCTGGACGACCTGGCCTAGATGACCGGGTACTCGGGGCCGAGGTCGTCGGCGGCGGCGGCGGTGTCCGCGGTGGCGGCGGCGCTCCTCGTGGCGGCGCTCCTCGTGGCGTCGGTGCTCGTGGCGGCGCCTGGGCCGGTGGGCGCCTCGATGGCATCCTGCCTCTTCGAGCGCTTGCGCCCTCGTATGGCGCGGCCCGCGGCCTCGCGCAGCCCCCGGCTGCTCGTCACGGCGAACGAGCCGACCGCACCGCCGGCCCGCGACATCCGGAGGGCCGCCGACTTCACCGCCGAGTCGCCTTCGCGAGGTTCGAGCTCGACGGGCAGCGTCGGGGGAGCCGCGCCGAACGCGAGTCGGGCCTGCTGCAGCACCTTGCGGCCGAGCAGGTGATTGCCCGCGCCGCCGATGGCGGCGCCGATGCCGAAGGGAATCGCCTTGCCGATGATGCCGGCGCCGCCGCGCACGGCGAACTGGCGGATGAAGATGCTGCGCAGGCGGTCGACGACCGTTCCCATGACGGCTTTCGGCATGCTGTTCGTGATGAGCTCGCCCCAGTAGGCGTTCCGGGCCACCCCCCGGCCGGCCGCCTGCGACGCGAGCTGGCGCACGAGGTCGATGCCCTCCTTGCCGAGCATCAGCGTCATCACGAGGGCGCGTGCCCGCTCGGGGCTCTCCACCGCGATGCCGTGCACCTCGGCGACCGACTGCGCGAACAGCGCGGTGGCCTCGAGGAAGCCCGCGGTCTCGACGCCCGAGAGGGCGAGCGTGACGCCCGTGCCGATGCCGGGCACGACCGCCGTGGCACCCACTGCCGCGCCGCCCGTGGTCACGGCCGCGAGGTATCGTCGCTCGAGGATGCGCACGATCTGGTCCGGGGTGGCGTTCGGGACGCGGCGACGGATGCTCCGCAGATGCGCCACGACGACTGGTCGCTGGATCGAGAGCACCGCGTCGATGCCGCGCTCGACGCCGTGGGCGCGTCCGAGGTCGGGGCCGGCGGCCGCGCCGGCGGCCGCGTCGGTGGAGCCGTCGCCCTCTCGTGGCGCACTCGTGCCGAGTGAGGTGATCTTGTGCACGCGTTCGGTCATGGTGGGTCGATCCTAGGCGGCGAAGCCGAGCGGATGCCGGGGGTTGCGCGATGGGGTCGGGGTCCCATGGGTGCGAGCGGCTGCCGCGACTCGTCCTCCACAGGTGCCGGGCGAGGGGAGTTCTCCACAGGCGAAATACCTGATAGGAGGTGATTTCGAATGTCGGAGGGTCATGTTGGAATATCCACATGGAACCCACTGCTCGCCTCGCCGAGGCGCTCGAGCGCGTCGTCGAGCTCGAGCGCTCCATCCGGGCGTTGCAGGCCGAGCAGCTGCGTCGGGTCGATGGGCTCCGACGGCTGATGCACGTCGTCGAGGCGCATCCGGCACGAGGCGAACGTGAGAACCGGGAGTGGGCCGACCGCGCGTGTGCGGCGGAACTCGCGACGTCCCTGCAGGTGCACGAGCGTGCCGCCGCGGCCATGATGTACGACGCCTCGGCACTCGTCGACCTGCCTGAGACGGCTGACGCCCTCGCTGCAGGAGAGGTGTCGCTGCATCACGTGCGCGCGCTCGTCGATGCGGTCGCGCTCCTTCCCGCCGAGCGTGCCGCCGAGTTCGAGCGGGAGGCGGTCGAGAAGGCGCGCCGTATGACGACGACGGGGTTCCGCCGGGCGCTCGTGCGCATGCAGCATCGGTACCAGCCCACCGCGGCCGAGGCTCGGAAGCGTCGGGCACTCGAGGAACGGCGACTCGTCATCGATCCCGCCCACGACGGCATGGCGTGGGTCAACCTGCTGTGCGCGGCCGAGGAGGCCGTGGCCATCCGGGCACGGATCGCGAGCGCGGTCGCCGTGCGCGCGGCGGGAGACGGGCGCACCAGACCCCAACGCGAGGCCGACGCGGCCGTCGCGCTGCTGCTGGGTCGGGCGAATCCGGCTGCGGTACCCGAGCCCGGTGACCTCGGCACGGTGCGCGCCACCGTGCATCTCGTCATTCCCGCGCTCACCCTCTTCGGGCACGGCGCACAGCCGGCGATGCTCGAGACCCACGGTCCCATCGACATCGAGACGGCACGGCAGCTCTTCGCGCATGTGCCGTCCTTCCGGACGATCCTCACCCACCCTGTGACGGGTGCGACGCTCCGATACGGCCGCTCGTCGCGCCGGGTGCCCGCCGACCTCGCCGCGTGGCTGCGCATCCGCGACGGACGGTGCCGGTTCCCCGGATGCGAGCGGCCGGCGAGCGAGGGTGACCTCGATCACACGGTCGCGACGGAGCACGAGGGATGCACCGACCACGACAATCTCGCCGTCCTCTGCCGAGGCCACCATCGGCTGAAGCATCACACCGGCTGGCGCGTCTGGCAGGATCCAGACGGAACGATCCGGTGGCGCAGTCCTGCCGGGCGGTGGTACGACGGGCCACCCGACGGGCTGGTGCGTCCGCTCCAAGCGCCGGGCGATGGCGGCGCGGTTACTGCGAGGGCGGGGTGAAGGTCGCGCGGCGCGTTGCCCATGCTGCGCCGCGCTCGGCCGCCGAGCGCCTACTTCGCGGTGCCGTGCTCGGCGTTGTAGCGATCGAGCACCTCGTCGATCGGAGCATCGAGCACGAGGGCGCCCTTGTCGAGGTAGAGGCCGCGAGTGCAGAACCGGCGAAGGTCGCGCTCGTTGTGCGAGACGAAGAAGAGCGTGCGGCCGCCCGCGAGCAGCTCCTCGATGCGGCCGTAGCACTTCTCGCGGAACGCCTTGTCGCCGACCGCGAGCACCTCGTCGACGAGGATGATGGGCTCCTCGAGCTGCGAGATCACCGCGAAGGCGATGCGCACCTTCATGCCGCTCGACAGGTGCTTGTAGGGCGTGTCGAGGAAGTCGCCGATATCGGCGAACCCGATGATGTCGTCGAACTTCGCGTCGATCTGCGCGCGCGTCATGCCGTGCAGGCCGGCCGTCAGGTACACGTTGTCGCGCACGGTGAGATCGTCGACGAAACCGCCGGTGATCTCGATGAGCGGCGCGACCCCGCCGGTCACGTCGACCCTGCCCTCGTCGGGGATCATCACGCCGGCCACGAGCTTCAACAGCGTCGACTTGCCCTGGCCGTTGCGGCCGACGACACCGATGGCCTCGCCGGGGCGGACGTCGATCGAGACGTCGCGGAGCGCCCAGAACTCGTTCGGGCGGGTGCGGCGCCGGCGTCCGGCGAAGAGGTCCTTGAAGAGGCGGCGACCGCGCCGATTGCGCCGGAACCGCACCCCGAGGTTCTCGACCCGGATGGCGTGGGGCGCGCTCGTGGCCAACGCCTCGGCCGTGGCATCCGTCATCAGATCTCCTTCAGCACCTGGCGGATGCTTCCGCGGAAGATGAGCAATCCGACCGCGAGGAACGCGAGCGACATCGCCGCCGAGATGATGACGTTGAACCAGTCGAGCTCGTCGGGGAAGAACCCGGCGCGGTACAGCCCGAAGATCCCCGAGAGCGGGTTGAACGCCGCCCAGAAATGCAGCTCTTCGGGCAGGTTGGACACGCCGTAGATGATCGGCGACGCGTAGAAGAGGAACCGAAGGATGAGCTTCACCGCACGCTCGAGGTCGCGGAAGAAGACCACGAGCGGCGCCACGATGAGCGCGACGCCGATCGTGAGCACGCCCTGCAGCAGCACCGCGAGCGGGAAGAACACGAGCTGCCAGCCGACCTCCGCGCCGAACAGGATGGCGAAGAGCGCCAGCACGGGCAGGGCGAGCACGAATTCGATGCCCTTCGAGAGCACGATGCGGTTCACCCAGATGGTGCGGGGGATCTTCGTGGAACGGACGAGCTTGGCGTCCTTCAGGAACGCCCGCGTCGAGTCGGACACGGCCCCGTTGAACCACATCCACGGCAGCAGCGCCGAGAGGAGGAACACGATGTACGGCTCGGTTCCGGCGATGCGCTGGAACACCTGCGTGAAGACGAACCAGTAGATCCCGGCCATCACGAGCGGGTCGAGCACCGACCAGAGGTAGCCGAGGGCCGACGTCGAGTACCTCACCTTGAGGTCGCGGGTGGTGAGGAGCCAGAGGCTGTGACGATACCGGGCCCACGGCGTCCGCTGCAGCGGATGCGCGTCGCGATACGCGACGGGTGCGGTGCTCATCACGATCTCATCGTAGATGGCCGCAGCGGTAGGTTTGGAGGAGGCGGTCTGCGCGCGCCGCGACCGGTCGGAAGGAGCGTCGTGCACCGCACCAGTACTCGGGTCCTCCTCAGTTGTGCCGCGATCGGCGTGGTCGGGGGTGTGGTCGCCGGGGCATCCGGCTATCTCGCCGCCGCGTTCGCCGCCTTCGGGCCGATGCTGTACGGCCTCACGGTCGGCACGCATTTCCTCCCGAGCGTCGTGGCGCTGGCGGTGCTCAAGCGGCCCGGCATGGCCGTGCTCGCGGGCCTGATCGCCGGGCTGGTCGGCGCCGCGTTCGCGCCGTGGTGGCTGTGGCGCTACGTCGGCGCCGGCCTCATCGTCGGCCTGCTCATGGAGGTCCCGTTCCTCGTGACGCGTTACCGCCGCTGGGACGCGTGGCTGTACTACGTGGCCGCCGGCTTCTCGGGGCTGGTGATCGCGATCGCCGTGTTCATCGGCCTCGGTGCCGAGCACTACGCCTGGTGGGCCTGGGCGATCGCGCTGCCGCTGTGGGTGCTCTCTCCCGTGCTGTTCACCTGGATCGGCCGAGTGATCGCCGCACGACTGGCGAAGGCGGGCGTGGCGCAGGCGGCGTGAGCCGCCCGGCGCCGACCGCAGTTCGCGGACACCGTGCCCACATGCGAAGAGCGGATGCCACGTGGCATCCGCTCTTCACTGCTGTGGTGCGCTGATCACACGAAGTGGTTCGCACGCTCGAGGTCTTCGGCGAAGTCGATCTCGACCGCGTAGAGGTCGGAGACGTCCATCGGCTCGACGAGCATGCCGTTCTTCTCGATCGCGAGCTCGATGCCCCGCTCGAAGTAGTCCTGGTCGCCGACCCGCTGCAGGTGCGCGAGGAGCGTCGCCTTGTCGCGGCTGGAGACGTAGTTGATGCCCACGGCCTCGCCGAGGCCGCCCTTGACGACCTTGGAGAGCTCCTTGATGTAGCCCTCGGCGGTGGTCGTGTACTTGACCTCTTCGTCGGACACCTTCGCGGTGTTCACGGTGACGAACGACTGGTCGCGTGCGATGAACGGCAGCGCGCGGTCGAGGATGCGCGGGTCGAACACGACGTCGCCGTTCATCCAGAGCACGCCGCCCGGCTGCGACGCCGCGAGTGCGCGCATCAGGCTCTTCGAGGTGTTCGTCTGGTCGTACTCCTCGTTGTAGACGAACGACGCCTGCGGGAACGCCTCGATGATGTGCTCGAGTTTGTAGCCGACGACGATGGTCACGCTGGCGTTGGCGCCGAACGCGTGCCCGACGTTGTCGAACTGCTGCTGCATGATGGTGCGGCCGTCGGCCAGCTCGGTGAGCGGCTTGGGGAGCGATCGGCCGAGCCGGCTCCCCATGCCTGCGGCCAAGATCACGATCTGGGTGGTCACTGCATCTCCTTCGGTGGTGCGGATGCCGCGACCCGCACGTTGCCGTGCGTTCGTCGTCTGTTCATCCGGAAGTTCACATGTGGACACGCCGTTATGCCGTCATACAGGATATCGGGGCGACGCCGAGAACTCAGCGGGCTTGACATGTCGTAGTGGGATCGTGATGTCCCGCTCAGGAAATGCCCAGTTTACCCCCGTTCGGGGGACGCGTGCGCGCGTCGATCGGGTGCTCGTTGGTAGGTTGTGGTGGTGACTTCCGTTTCGCCTGTGGATCCTGACGACGAAGCTCCCGAAGGCACCGGCACGGGGGTGTCCGCCGATCGGGGGTCTTCCGCGGCGCGCCGTGCGCCGAAGGCGGCAGCATCGGCGGCCAAGACCAAGGCTCCCTCCGCCGGCGACTCGTCCGACGCACCCGCCCCGTCGAAGCGGAATGCGGCGTCACGGGCGGCCTCCTCGAAGGCTGCGGCGACGCGAGGCGAGGCCGCCAAGACCGCGCGTGCGGGTCGCGGATCCGCGGCCTCGACCACCTCGAGGGGCCGCGCCACGACCACGACCTCGGCGAAGCGCCAGCGCGTCGCCGCTGCGATGACGACCGAGACGACCGCGGCCGAGCGGCCCAATCGCAAGGCCGGTGAGCCGGATGCCGCGGTCGCGACAGATGCCGCGGTCGCGTCGGATGCCGCGGTCGCGTCGGATGCCGCGGTCGCGGCCGAGCTCGACGAGACGACGCGCGAGCGGCCGGTGGAGGAACCGGTGGTCGTGCCGCCGGTGGAGGAGCCCGTGGTGGCCTTGGCCCCGGTCGTGGAGCTCGACCCGCCGGTGGTGGAGCTCGACCCCCCGGTCGTGGAGCTCGACCCTCCGGTCGTCACCGTGACCGAGTTCCCCGGCGAGACGTCGGCCGAGGCGCCCGTCGAGACGGAGACGCCGGCAGAGACACCGGCGTCGGTCGCCGAGCCGCTCATCGCGGAGCCCGCGATCGAGGAGCCGACGCAGAGCGAGGCGCTCGGGGCATCCGACGTCGATCAGGCCGTCGCGGTGATCCCCGCACCGCGCAAGCCGAAGCCGCGCAAGAAGCGCACGCTGCGAGTCGCCCGCCCGGCGCCCGCGGCCGACGCGCCTCGTGTGCTCACGATCCAGGGGCTCGTGAAGCGGTTCGGGAACAACACGGCGGTCGACGGCATCACGCTCGACATCCGCGCCGGGTCGTTCTACGGCATCGTCGGCCCGAACGGCGCCGGCAAGACGACGACGCTGTCGATGGTGACCGGCCTCCTCCGCCCCGACGCCGGCACCGTGCGCATCAACGAGATCGACGTCTGGAAGGATGCGCGCGCCGCGAAGCGGGTGACCGGCGTGCTGCCCGACCGGCTCCGGCTCTTCGACCGCCTCACGGGCGCCCAGCTCCTCTACTACTCCGGCGCCCTGCGCGGCCTCGACGACCGCACGGTACGCGAGCGCAGCCTCGAACTCATCGCCGCGTTCGGCCTCGAGGACGCCGTCGACCGATTGGTCGCCGACTACTCCGCGGGCATGACGAAGAAGATCGCCCTCGCGTGCGCGATGATCCACGCGCCGCGCCTCCTCGTGCTCGACGAGCCGTTCGAATCGGTCGATCCGGTCTCGGCGGCGAACCTCACCGACATCCTCGAGCGCTACGTGGGCGGCGGCGGCACGGTGCTGCTGTCGAGCCACAGCATGGACCTCATCGAGCGCGTCTGCGACTCCGCCGCCATCATCATCGGCGGCCGCGTCCTCGCATCCGGGGTGCTCGACGAGGTGCGACGCGGACAGACCCTCGAAGACCGATTCGTCGAGCTCGCCGGCGGACGCAAGGCGGCGGAAGGCATGGAATGGTTGCACAGTTTCTCCGACTGAAACTGCGCCTGCTCGCGAACATCTTCCGACGCAGCCCATGGCAGGTCGTCGGCATCGTCGTCGGCCTCATCTACGGCGTCGGGGCCGCGGTCCTGCTGTTCGCGTCCCTCGTGGCGCTGCGGTTCTCCGATGACGTCGCGGTGATCCGCGACGTATTCACCGTGGTCGGGGCCGCGACGCTCATCGGGTTCGTCGTGTTCCCCCTCGCGTTCGGCGTCGACGACACCATGGATCCGCGGAGGTTCGCGCTCTTCGGGGTGCCGAATCGCACGCTTGCGATGGGCCTCGCCGTCGCGGCGATGATCGGCATCCCGGCGTTCGTGCTCGCCATCGTGCTCTCCGGGACGGTCGTGACCTGGTCGCGCGGGGTGGGGGAGACGATCCTCGCGATCCTCTCCGCGGCCGTGGCGTTCGCCAGTTGCCTGCTGCTGGCACGCCTCGCCACCTCGGTCGCCTCGGTGCTGCTCGCGACACGGCGCGCGCGCGAGGTGAGCGGCGTGCTCGGCGTGCTGCTCGTCGTGCTGCTCTCGCCGATCATCGTCGTGGTCATCTCCATCGACTGGGCGAGCTCGGGGCTCGACGTGCTCGAGTCGGCGGCCGGCGTGCTCGGGTGGACGCCGCTCGGCGCCGCGTTCGCCGCGCCCGGCGATGCGGCGGCCGGCGCCTGGGGTGCGGCACTCGTGAAGCTCCTCATCGCCCTCGTCACGCTCGCTGCGCTGTGGCTCGCGTGGGAGGCGGTCGTGGCGCGGGTGCTCGTGACACCCGGCCGCGAGGCATCCGCCAAGCACTACCGGGGACTCGGATGGTTCGACCGGATGCCGCACACGGCATCGGGTGCCGTGGCCGCGCGCAGCATCACCTACTGGGTCCGCGATGCGCGGTACTGGATGTCGGTGATCATGATCCCGGTCGTTCCCGTGCTCGTCCTCGTGCCGCTCAGTCTCGCCGGTATCCCGCTCGCCTACACGGCACTCGTTCCCGTGCCGCTCATGTGCCTGCTCCTCGGCTGGGCGCTCCACAACGACACGGCGTTCGACAGCACGGCGGTCTGGCTGCATGTCGCCTCGGGCGTGCGCGGCACGGCCGATCGCGCCGGCCGGCTCGTACCGGTGCTGATCGCCGGCACGCTCGTCATCGGTCTCGGCAGCGCGGTGACCGTGCTCGTGCTCGACGACTGGCGGCTGCTGCCGTCGGTCATCGGGGTGAGCACGGCCCTGTTGCTCGCGGGCCTCGGCGTCGGCTCCCTCGCCTCGGCGCGGTTCCCCTACCCGGCCGTGAAGCCGGGCGACAGCCCGTTCCAGCAGCCGCAGTCCACGTCGGCCATCACGGCGCTCGTGCAATCGATCACCATGTTCGGGTCGCTCCTCGTGGCCCTTCCGGCCGTCGCGTTCGCCGCGCTCGGGCTCTTCGTCGACCCCGCCTGGCACGCCGCCTCGTTCGCGGCGGGCGTGGGCCTCGGCGTGATCGTGCTGGTCGTGGGCATCTGGCTGGGCGGTCGGGTGTTCGACCGTCGCGGACCCGAGATCCTCGCCGCGGCCGTGCGCGCGTAGACGCACGACCGAGATGCACCCCGGCGGCCGTGGTCGTGGCATCCGCGCGTAGAATCGAGCGCATGATCGAACCCGTACGCGCGAGCATCGCCGATCCCGACGCGCCCGGCGGAGGCACCTCCGTGCTCGACCGCGAGCTCGAGAAGCTCCTCGAAGAGGAGACCATCGAGCCCGGCGACCACGAGCGGTTCTCGCACTACGTGAAGAAGGAGCAGATCCTCGAGTCGGCCGTCACCGGCAAGCCCGTCCGGGCCCTGTGCGGCAAGAAGTGGACGCCCGGGCGCGACCCCGAGAAGTTCCCCGTCTGCCCCACGTGCAAGGAGATCTACGAGCGGCTGAAGGCCCAGTAGGCATCAGCCGTTCACCAGGGGTCAGCGGTACGTCGTCGGGATGACCGGCTCGCCGCGCCCCAGCCGGAACGCCTCGATCGGCAGTTCCTGCATCACCTGCGCGCGGTGCGCCCGGGCGGCCGCAGTGCCCGCCAAGCCGAGGAACGCGGGGTCGGCGACGCCGCCCTCCATGAGCTGCACCATGAGCGGGCGGAGCCGGTCACCCGGCTCGAACTCGGCCTCGCCCTCCGGGCCGTCGCCGAGGAAGATGAGCTCCTCCCGCGCGGTGCGCGTGGAGTCGAGCCTTCGTGCCGCGTTCTTGCGGCCGCCGACGCTGAGCTTCTGGGTCGACGCCTTTGCGACCGAGATCCATTCGCCGGCGTCGTCACGGCGGGCGACGAGCTTGTAGACCATGCCGGCGGCGGGGAAGCCCGAGCCGGTGACGACCGCCGTGCCCACGCCGTAGGCGTCGACCGGCGCGCCCGACAGGCCCGCGATCGTGAACTCGTCGAGGTCGCTCGTGACGGTGATCCTCGTGTCGACGGCGCCGAGCCCGTCGAGCTGTTCGCGCACGGCGGCGACGACCGTGGGCAGGTCACCCGAGTCGATGCGCACCGCGCCGAGCTCGGTGCCCGCGGCCTCCACGGCGCGCTCGACGCCCTGGGCGATGTCGTAGGTGTCGACGAGCAGGGTCGTCTTCGGCCCGAAGGCCGCGACCTGCGCCCGGAAGGCGTCCTCTTCGGTGTCATGGAGGAGCGTGAACGCGTGAGCGGCGGTGCCCATCGTGGGAATGCCCCAGGTCCGACCGGCCTCGAGGTTGGAGGTGGCGTCGAAGCCCGCGATGTACGCGGCCCGGGCCGCGGCGATCGCGGCGTGCTCGCTCGTGCGCCGCGACCCCATCTCGGCGATCGGCCGGCCGAGCGCGACCGACACCATGCGCGCCGCGGCGCTGGCCACCGAGGAGTCGTAGTTCAGCGTCGAGAGCACGAGGGTCTCGAGCATGACGGCCTCGGCGAACGTCGCCTGGATCGTGATGAGCGGCGAGCCGGGGAAGTACGCCTCGCCCTCGCGGTAGCCCCAGATGTCGCCCCGGAAGCGGTAGTCGGCGAGCCAGTCGAGCGTCTCGGGCCGCACCACCTCGTGCTCGCGGAGCCACTCGAGTTCGGCGTCCTCGAAGCGGAACCGGTCGATGAGCTCGAGGAGCCGACCCGTTCCCGCGACGATGCCGTAGCGGCGGCCGTCGGGCAGGCGCCGCGCGAACGCCTCGAAGAGGCTCTCGCGATGGCCGGCGCCGTCGCGGAGCGCGGCATCCACCATCGTCAGCTCGTAGCGGTCGGTGAAGAGCGCAGCAGAACCGGTCACAGGGTCAGCCTAGCGGCGGCGGTTCCCTGAGCTCGTCGAAGCGAGCTCGTCGAACCGAGCTCGTCGAAGGGCGGGCGCTTCGACAAGCTCGGCGAGCGACCTAAGCTTGGATGTCGTGACGGATGCACCGATCGGGATCTTCGACTCCGGCGTCGGCGGTCTCACAGTGGCCCGCGCCGTGAAGGACCAGCTGCCGCAGGAGTCGATCCTCTACATCGGCGACCTCGAGCACTCGCCGTACGGCCCGAAGCCCATCGCCGACGTGCGCCGGTATGCGCTCGCCGTGCTCGACGACCTTGTCGCCCAGGGCGTGAAGATGCTCGTCATCGCCTGCAACACGGCCTCTTCGGCCATGCTGCGCGACGCACGCGAGCGGTACGACGTGCCGGTCGTCGAGGTGATCCAGCCCGCGGTGCGCCGCGCCGTCGCCACCACCCGCAACGGGCGCGTCGGCGTGATCGGCACGGTCGGCACGATCCAATCTCGCGCCTACGACGACGCGTTCGCCGCGGCCCCGCACCTGGAGCTCGTGTCGGCGGCATGCCCGCGCTTCGTCGAGTTCGTCGAGGCCGGCATCACGAGCGGCGACGAGCTGCTCTCGGTCGCCGAGGAGTACCTCGCGCCGCTCCGTGAAGCCGAGGTCGACACGCTCGTGCTCGGCTGCACGCACTACCCGTTCCTCAAGGGCGCCATCTCGTACGTCATGGGGGAGCAGGTGGCGCTCGTCTCGAGCGACGTCGAGACCGCCAACGACGTCTACCGCGTGCTCGTGTCGAACGGCATGGAGCGACGCGCGGTGCATCCGCCGAGCTACCGCTACGAGGCGACCGGGGATTCGACGAGCGCGTTCCTCGACCTCGCGCACCGGCTCATCGCGCCCGAGATCCCGAGCGTCGAGCTCGTGCACACGGGCGCGCTCACGATTCCGCATCACCACCCTTCGAACAGCTCCCTTCGACATGATCAGGGGACCACCGAACTTCGACAGGAGAACGCATGACCGAGGCATCCGCCCCCCAGGCAGCCCACGCCGACCTGGTGCGCGCCGACGGTCGCGCACCCCACGAACTGCGGCACGTGACGATCGAACGCGGCTGGAGCGCCCACGCCGAGGGCAGCGCGCTCATCTCGTTCGGCGGCACCAAGGTGCTCTGCACGGCGTCGTTCACGAACGGCGTGCCGCGCTGGATGACCGGCAAGGGCCGCGGTTGGGTGACCGCGGAGTACGCCATGCTGCCTCGTGCCACGAACACCCGCAACGACCGCGAGTCCGTGAAGGGCCGCATCGGCGGGCGCACCCACGAGATCAGCCGCCTCATCGGACGGAGCCTCCGGGCCGTCGTCGACACGAAGGGGCTCGGCGAGAACACCATCCAGATCGACTGCGACGTGCTGCAGGCCGACGGCGGCACCCGCACCGCCGCCATCACGGGCGCCTACGTCGCCCTCGTCGACGCCATCGAGTGGGCGCGCGCGCAGAAGTTCATCGGGCAGCGGGCGAAACCGATTATCGACACGGTCTCGGCCATCTCGGTCGGCATCGTCGACGGCACGCCCATGCTCGACCTCGCATACGTCGAGGACGTGCGCGCCGAGACCGACATGAACGTCGTGGCCACGGGGCGCGGCCTGTTCGTCGAGGTGCAGGGCACGGCCGAGGGTGCGCCGTTCGATCGCCGCGAGCTCGACTCGCTGCTCGACCTCGCGCTCGCCGGCACCGCCGAGCTCGCGCTCATCCAGCAGGCGACGCTCGCCGCGACCGACGAGGCGACGGCCTGACGTGACGGGTACGACACTCGAGGTGGTGCTCGCCACCCACAACGCGCACAAGGTCGCCGAGTTCCAGCACATCCTCGGTGAGCGGATGCCGGGACTCGTCGTGCTGCCCTACGACGGTCCCGAGCCCGTCGAAGACGGCACGAGCTTCGACGAGAACGCCTTCATCAAGGCGCGCGCCGCGGCATCTCATACCGGACGCATCGCGCTCGCCGACGACTCCGGCATCGCGGTCGACGTGATGGGCGGCGCGCCGGGCATCTTCTCCGCGCGCTGGGCCGGGCCGGGCCGGGGCGCCGAGGCGAACCTCGAACTGCTGCTCGCCCAGCTGGGCGACATCCGCGACCCGCACCGCACCGCGCACTTCCACTGCACCATCGCCCTGGTGGTGCCGGATGTCGCGGGCACTCCGTTCGAGTACGCCGCCGTGGGCGACTGGCCCGGTCGCATCGCGACCGAGCGGGCCGGCGTCAACGGGTTCGGCTACGACCCGATCTTCCTGCCCGACGACTTCGACGTGTCGGCCGCGGAGCTCCCGCCGGGGGTGAAGAACGCGCACAGCCACCGTGCGCGCGCGTTCGCGGCGCTCCTGCCCGAGCTCGAACGCGTCGCCGAGCACCTGGGCGGATAACGCCGGCCGACGATCACCCGGGGGACTCGGACCCCGGTACCATGACGACGGCGAGCGCCGCGGCAGGTCGGCACCCAGGTCGGAAGATCGCGCCGCCGCACACTTCTACCGTCGACAGCATGATCGAAGTAGAACACCTCACCAAGCGCTTCGGCGCGACCACCGCGGTCGACGACCTGTCGTTCACCGTGCGCCCCGGAACCGTCACCGGATTCCTCGGGCCGAACGGCGCGGGCAAGTCCACGACGATGCGCGCCATCGCCGGGCTCGTGCGCCCCACCACGGGCAGCACTCGCGTGAACGGCATGGACGTCGCGAGTCATCCGGCACCGTTGACCGAGATCGGAACACTGCTCGACGTGCGCGCCGCGCACCCGGGCCGCACGGCGCACGCCCACCTGACCGCGCTCGCCGCCACGCACGGCATCGCACGCAGCCGGGTGCGCGACGTGCTGCAGCTCACGGGCATGGAGACGGCCGCCGACCGGCGCGTGGGCTCCTTCTCCATGGGCATGGGCCAGCGGCTCGGCCTCGCGGCCGCGCTCCTCGGCGACCCGCAGACGCTCATGCTCGACGAGCCCGTCAACGGCCTCGACCCCGACGGCATCATCTGGGTTCGCCGCTTCCTGCGGGCACTGGCGGCGGAGGGCCGCACCGTGTTCCTGTCGTCCCACCTCATGAGCGAGATGGCCCAGACCGCCGACCACCTCATCGTCATCGGCCGCGGCCGGCTCATCGCCGACGCGCCCATGGCGGACGTGCTCGCCGACGTCGGCGCGACCCGGGTCGCGGTGATCTCGCCGGAGGCCGACCGACTCGCCGCGGCGATCGCGGCCCCCGGCGTCGCCGTCACGAGCATCGCCCACGGCGAACTGGAGGTCACCGGCCTCGACGCGGCCGCGATCTCGACGGTCGCCCGCGAGCTGGACATCCCCATCCACGAACTCGCCACGCGGACCGCGTCACTGGAGGAGGCGTACCTCTCGCTCACCGACTCCGCACTCGAGTACCAGGCCGAGCCGGTCCCGGTCTCCGGTCGCTGATCCCGGTCCCTGATCCCGCCGATCCCGGTCCCTGATCCCGCTGATCCCGGTCCCTGATCCCGCCGATCCCTCACACCTCCAAGGAAGTCCTGAACAATGTCCACGCCCACCATGTCCACCTCGATCGTGCCGGCACCTGCCGGCGCCGTCCGCACCGCCCGGGGCTCGACCCCACGCCTCACCTTCGCGCGGGTCGCCCGCGCCGAGTGGATCAAGACCGGAACCCTCCGCTCGTCCTACTGGACGGTCGGTTCGACACTCGCGTTCACCCTGCTGTTCGCCGCCGGCGTCCTGCTCGTGATCCCGCTCGCCCCACCGGCGGACGTCCCCGACCCCGCCGCCGTCATCATCGACAACTACGGCGCCGCGCCGGGACTCGGGGTGATCGGATTCGCCGGCATGTTCGCCTACGCGCTCGTCGCCGTCTACGGCGTGCTCGTCGTGAGTACCGAACGGTCGAGCGGACTCGTCGCCACGACGCTCGCGGCGGTGCCCCGGCGCACGCCGGTGCTCCTCGCGAAGCTGTCGATGTCGTCGCTGGTCGGCGCCGTGGTCGGGCTCGTGGCCGGTGCCGCGTCGTTCCTGCTCGTGCAGCCGGCGCTCGCCGGCTTCGGGCTGGGATCGAGCCTCTTCGACGTCGACACGCTGCAGGTGCTCGCCGGTGTCTCGGTCTTCCTGGGCCTGATCGCGGCGATGTCGACGGCGATCGGTTCGCTGTTCCGCAGTACCGCGGCTGCCATGGGCGCGGTGCTCGGGGTCCTGGTGCTCGCGCCGGCCATCCTGCCCATCGTCCCGGGAATCGGCGGAATCGCATCCGAGTTCCTGCCGAGCACCGCAGGTATGATGCTGTTCCAATCCGCAGCCCAGGTCGGTTGGCAGCCGATCGTCATCGGGGGAGCAGTGCTTCTCGCGTGGACCGCCGGGGCAGCCGTCCTGGGCGGAGTGCTCTTCACGAGACGAGACGTGTGATGGTCGAGCGGGGATCCACCGGAACCGGAGCGTCGCGCCGTTCTCCCGAGGGATCTCCGCCCCCGGCCGCGTCGCCGGTCCGGCGGTTCCTCCGAACCCGTCCGTGGCTCGTCGACGCGTCCGTCTCGCTCGTCTTCACCGCGATCGTCGTGGCCACACTCGCGTCGCAGGTCGTCTCGCGCGGCGTGGACGTCACCGCGTGGCACATCGTCGCCATCGGCGGCACCGCGGTTGCGCTCCTGTTCCGACGCCGGGCGCCGCTCACGGTGCTGGCCGTGGTCACGCTGCTCACCACCGTGGTGACGTTCTCGGCCGAGACCAACCTCGTGCTCGCGGTACCCATCGCGCTCTACGCGGTCGCCGCCTTCCGCTCACCGGCACTCGGGTGGATCTCCGCCGCGGTCACGCTCGTCGTGACCGCGGGGAGCCTCGTGTTCTGGCTGCCCGAACTCGCGGCGCGACTCGGTGCGCCGACCGCCTTCGACGTGCCGGTCGTGCTGCTCACGCTCGCGATGGCCGACGCCGTCGGCGTGCTGCTCGGCGCGAACACCTGGGAACGTGCCGAGCGGGTGCGCGCTCTCACGCAACGCGCCGAGCAGCTCGCACGCGAGCGTGACAGCCAGGCGCAGATCGCCACGCTCGCCGAACGCGGTCGTATCGCCCGCGAGATGCACGACATCGTCGCGCACAGCCTCTCGGTGATGATCTCGCTCGCCGACGGTGCGCGCGCCACCCTCGAGCGGAGCCCCGCACAGGCCACGCTCGCCCTCGACCAGCTCACCGAGACGGGCCGCGGTGCACTGCGCGACATGCAGCAGGTGCTCTCGGTGCTCGGCGAGACGACGGATGCCGCACAGGCGCGTGAACCCGCGCCGGGCCACGGCGATCTCGCGGGCCTGATCGCGCAGTTCCGCACCGCCGGCCTGCCCGTGCGGTTCACCATCAGCGGCGCGCCCGTCGCCAATGCGGCCGTCGAGCTCGCGGTGTACCGGATCGTGCAGGAGGCCCTCACCAATGCGCTGCGCTACGCCCGCGACGTGCGGCAGGTGCACGTCGCCGTCGACTACGGCCCGGCCGCGACCACCGTCACGATCACCGACGACGGGCGGTCGGAGATCGGGTCGCCCACCGTCGGTTCCGGCCGCGGCATCATCGGCATGGGCGAACGCGCGGCGGTGTTCGGCGGTACCGTCGAGGTGGGACCGCTCCCGGCGGGAGGCTGGCGCGTGCACGCCGTGCTACCGCGGGCCCGCGAAGGAGAGCAGGGAGGCGAACGTGTCCATGGGTGAGTCGTCGACCGCCGGTGGATCACCGGCCGGTCGCATCCGGGTGCTGCTTGTCGACGACCAACCGCTCATCCGGCTCGGCTTCCGCATGGTGCTCGAGAGCGAGCCCGACCTCGAGATCGTCGGCGAGGCGCAGGATGGCCTCGAGGCGCTCGCCATGGCGATCGAGCTCGTGCCCGACGTCGTGATCATGGACGTGCGCATGCCGGGACTCGACGGCATCGCCGCAACCGCACGCATCGCCGAGCGCCTGCCGGGGGTGCGCGTGCTCATCGTCACCACCTACGACCTCGACGAGTACGCGTTCGAAGGTCTGCGGGCCGGTGCGAGCGGCTTCCTCGTGAAGAACGCTCCGCCCGCCGATCTGGTGCGCGCGCTCCGCACGGTCGCCGCGGGCGACGCCATCGTCGAACCGCGCATCACGCGCCGGCTCCTCGACCTGTTCGCCGGGAGTCTTCCGATCGCCGGTGCGCCGCCGGGCAGCGTGGACCCGACCGCGGTCGGCCCGACGACGGATGCCTCGCCGGCGGCCGGCGCGCCCGCGAACGGCGGCCCGCTCACCGACCCGCGATCGCACCCGCGCCTGGCGTCGCTCACCGAACGCGAGGCCGAGGTCTTCACCGCCATCGCCCGCGGCCAGAGCAACACCGAGATCACCGCCTCGCTCCATCTGTCGGAGTCGACGGTGAAGACCTACGTCGGTCGCATCCTCATGAAGCTCGGCCTGCGCGATCGCATCCAGGCGGTCGTGCTCGGCTACGAGACCGGGGTGGTCGCGCCCGGGTCGCCGGGCGAGTAGCCGGCACCCCGCGAAACGAGCGCGTTGAGGTCGCCGACGGGGCCGAGGTGTCGGAGCTTGTCTGGGTTCAGCTGGTTGCCGACCACCGAGACGCGCCCGGCCTCCACGTGCAGCATCAGCACGCTGAGGGTCGCACCGTCGGCCGTCGAGGCCTTGAGTGCCGCCTCGCCGTTCGCGACCGTGCGCTCGAGGCGCACATGCATGCCGCTGCCGCGGCGCACGAGGCCGGCGAGGAAGCGGGCCACCGCAATGGCGCCGTGCAGCGGATGCCGCGCCGCCGGTGCGAGTCCGCCGCCGTCGGCGTAGAACACCACGTCATCGGCGAGCACGCCCGCGAGCGCATCCACGTCGCCGTCGTCGAGCGCGGCGAAGAAGGAATCGAGGAGGGCGGCGTCGCGCGCGGCATCCGCATCGAAGCGCGGCCGCCCTTCGGCAATGCGGGCGCGAGCCCGGTGCATGATCTGACGGCAGGCGACCTCGTCGCGTTCGACGATCGTGGCGATGTCGGCGTAGTCCAGCTGGAACACCTCGCGAAGCAGGAAGACCGCCCGCTCGACGGGACGAAGTCGTTCGAGCACGGCCAGGAACGCGAACGAGAGCGTCTCGTCGCGCTCGATGCGATGCGCGGGGTCGGCGTCGTCGTCGATCAGCGGCTCGGGCAGCCATGTGCCCGTGTAGACCTCTCGTGTGCGCCGCGCCGAACGCAGTGCATCGATCGCGAGTCGGGTCGCCACGGTCGAGGCGTACGCCTCGGGGCGTTCGATGGTCTCGCCCGCGAGGGACCGCTCATGGAGGCGCAGGTAGGCGTCCTGCACGACGTCCTCGGCCTCGGTCACGCTGCCGAGCATGCGGTACGCGATCGAGAACATGAGTGGGCGCAGTTCGCCGAGCGCAGCACTCGATTCGGTCATGGTCCGAGCATTCCACAGGCGATCATCGCCGGGGTGTCACACCGGGCGGCGGTCATCCGTCGGAGGGGGTGAGAGAGGGAAGGGACGAGTGACATGCGAGTCTTCATCGCCGGCGCCTCGGGCGCCGTCGGATCACGGTTGGTTCCGCTGCTCGTGGGCGAAGGACACGAGGTGATCGGCACGTCGAGGAGCGCGGAGCGCCTCGGCGCGATCGAGCGGGCGGGCGCGACCGGGATGGTCATGGACGGGTTGGATGCCCCCTCCGTTCGAACTGCCGTGCTCGAGGCGCGACCCGACGTGATCGTGCACCAGCTGACCGCCCTGAGGGGTCCGGCCGTCGACTTCAAGCGGTTCGACGCGGGCTTCGCCGCGACGAACGCCCTCCGCACGCGAGGCACCGATCACCTGCTCGCGGCCGCAAGCGAGGCCGGAGTCGGCCGGTTCATCGCCCAGAGCTTCACCGGGTGGCCGAACGAGCGGACGGGCGGTGCGGTGAAGTCGGAAGAGGATCCGCTGGACCCCACGCCCACGGCGGCGTCACGCGAGACGCTTGCGGCGATCCGTCACGTCGAGCGGGCGACCACGGACGCCGGCGGACTCGCGCTCCGGTACGGGGGGCTGTACGGTCCGGGCAACATGCTCGGTCGAGGCGGCGCGATCCTGCAGATGGTGCAGTCGCGGAAGCTGCCGGTCGTCGGCGACGGCGCCGGCGTGTGGTCGTTCTGCCACGTCGAGGACGCGGCATCCGCCACCGCCGCCGCCGTCGGGAACGGCGTGCCCGGGGTGTACAACATCGTCGACGACGACCCCGCGCCGGTCTCGGTCTGGCTGCCAGAGCTGGCGCGCATCATCGGCGCGAAGCCGCCGATGCGCATTCCCGCGTGGCTCGCGCGGCCGCTCATCGGCGAGCACGGCGTCTCGTTGATGACCAAGGTGCGCGGGTCGTCGAACGCGAAGGCGAAGCGCGAGCTCGGCTGGGCGCCGCGCTACGCGAGCTGGCGGGAGGGGTTCCGCACCGGCCTCGGCTGAGCGCGATGACGTCGGGCGGATCCTGCTGCTGTCACATCCGGAGGCGATGCATCGTCGGAGGGGATGGAAGGGAGTACTCCACATGAAGGTATTCATCGCCGGTGCCACCGGCGCAATCGGGAGCCGGCTCGTGCCGCTGCTCGTCGCGGCCGGATACGAGGTGACCGGAACATCGCGCTCCGACAGGGGCGTGCGACAGATCGAGGAGGCGGGTGGACGCGGCGTCGTCATGGACGCGCTGAACGAGGCATCCGTGCGTCGCGCCGTGCTCGACGCGAAGCCGGAGGTGCTCGTGCACCAGCTCACCGCCTTCTCGGGCGGGTTCGACTTCCGGCACATCGACACGTCGTTCGCCGTCACGAACGAACTCCGAACGCGCACCACCGACGCGCTGATCGCGGCGGCACAGGAGGCCGGCACGCGGCGCATCCTCGTGCAGAGCTTCACCGGATGGACCAACGAGCACACCGGCAGCCGGGTGAAGACCGAGCAGGACCCGCTCGATCCGCACCCCGTGCCCTCGGCCCGGGCCGCGCTCGACGCGATCGCCCACGCCGAACGCGCGACCGTCGCGGCGGGCGGGCTCGCCCTGCGGTACGGCTCGTTCTATGGTCCCGGCCAGTCGATCGGAGCCGGCGGGGAGACCCTCGAGGCCGTGCGCAAGCGCCAAGTACCGATCGTCGGCGACGGCGGAGGCGTGTGGTCGTTGTGCCACATCGACGACGCCGCGAGCGCCACGGTCGCAGCGGTCACGTACGGTGCCGCGGGGATCTACAACATCGTCGACAACGAGCCGGCGCCCACCTCGGAGTGGGTGCCCGGCTTGGCGCAGGCGATCGGTGCGAAGCCCCCGATGCGGGTGCCGACCTGGCTCGCGCGCCTGATCGTCGGTGAGTTCGGCGTCGCGTGGATGACCACGGCGCGCGGCTCGTCGAACGCGAAGGCGAAGGCCGAGCTCGGATGGGAGCCGCGATACGGGAGCTGGAGGGAAGGGTTCCGCAACGGGCTCGGACTGACCGAGGCATCCGGCGCTGCGGCCACGCGAGCGGCCTGAGCACGCGGCTCATCCCGGCAACGGCGATCCGCACCCGCCATCGGGTGCGGATCGCGTTCCGTTCATCGTCGTGCAGGTCGAAGGTCGGCCGTCACATGAGGGCCTTCGTCTTGAGCGCCTCGTACTCCTGCGGGGTGATGGTGCCGGCGTCCAGCAGCGCCTTCGCCTTGGCGATCTCGTCGGTGGGGCTGTGTGCGCCGGCGGTCTGCCGGATGTACTGGTCGGTCTGCGCCTGCATGTCCGCCGCCTGCCTGGCCGAGCGCCTGGCCATCCCGTCGCCCCGCGCGATGAGGTAGACCAGCGCGGTGATGAAGGGCAGGAATACCAGGAAGAGGATCCACACCGCCTTCAGCCAGCCGTTGAGCTCGTGGTCTCGGAAGAGGTCTCCGATGATCGCGAAGAGCGCGAAGAGGTAGGCGATGAACACGAAGCTCCAGAAGAAGATGCCTACGAAGTCCCAGAAGTTGGCCCAGAAGTCCATGGGATGCGCCTTTCCAGTCGTCGGGCGGCGGTGCCCGCCACTGAGCGTCACACTAGTGACGCCGGGGCTTCGGGCGACAGGACTTTCGACCCACGGTCAGCGCCTCCCCGGGAGTGCCCATTGCGGCCCAACGCACGCGCTCACCACGGGACCTTTGGCACTTCGCCGTCGCTGCCCGGGTGCTTCCATGGGGTGTCCGGTGCCGCTCGGCACCGGTTTCGAAGGACTGGAGGCAACGCATGGCCGAACTGGAGTTCGGGCCCGTCGACATCTATGTCGTGAGCTTCGAAGGGGACCGGCCCGACGATGCGACGTTGTCGGCGCTCGGCGACTTGATGGTGGGCGACGAGATCCGCCTCCTGGACCTGCTGATCGTCGCGCGCGGCGAGGGCGGGGACGTGACCGTGCGCGAGTTCGAGGAGTTCCGCGACCAGTTCGGATTCACGGTCGTGGAACTCGAGGCATCGGGCGTCATCGGCGACGAGGACATCACCGAGCTGGCCGACGCCATCCCGCCCGGCACAGCCGGGGCCGTCATGGCGATCGAACTGCTGTGGGCGAAGAAGCTGGCCTCCGCGTTCGCGGCATCCGGTGGCGAGGTTCTCCAGGTGGAGCGGATCCCAGCGACCGTGGTCAACGAGGTGCTCGCCGCTGCGGCGGACGAGGGGTGAGGAGAGGAACATGCCACTTCGCAGAGGGGGCCGACCGGGCCTGATCGGGATGGCGGCGCGCACGGCGGTCGTCGCCGGAACCGCCACGGCCGTGAGCGGCAATGTCGCCCGGCGACAGCAGCAGAGGTACGCGGACCAGGAGGCCGAACAGCAGGCCGCCGCGCAGCAGCAGTGGGAGGCCCAGCAGTACCAGGCGCAGCAGGCCGCCGCCGCGGCTCCCGCGCCCGCCACGGGCGGCATCGACGTGGTCGCCGAACTGCAGAAGCTCGCCGCGCTGAAGCAACAGGGCATCCTCGATGATGCCGAGTTCGCAGCGGCGAAGGCCAGACTGCTGAGTTGAGAACCGGAGAGTCGAGGGGCGGCCGAACATGGATCTCTGGAGCTGGATCTGGTTCTACTTCTGGATGTTCGCCTACGTGGCGTACCTCCTGGTGCTGATCTACATCATCATCGACATCTTCCGAGACCATGAGCTCAACGGATGGCTCAAGGCGCTGTGGCTCGTCCTGCTGGTGTTCGTGCCCTGGATCACGGGCCTGGTCTACCTGATCGCGCGCGGCAAGGGCATGTCCGAGCGATCGGCCCGCAAGCAGGTCGAGTACCAGGACTACAGCAGTGAGGAGTTCCGGCAGATCTCCTTCGCCAACCCGACCGAGGAGATCGAGAAGGCGAAGGCGCTGCGCGACCAGGGCGTGATCACCGACGGCGAGTACGAGGCGATCAAGGCGAAGGCGCTCGGTTCGAAGTACTGACCCGGCGAGAACGCGTCTCATTCCCATCACGGCGAGCTCGGGGAATCCGCGCCTACGCTGGAAGGGACATGGCTCACTCGCACGATCACGCGCACGCCCACGGGGCGGCCGCGAACCGCACCCGGCTCCTGATCGCCATCGCGATCATCGCGGCGTTCCTGGTCGTCCAAGTGGTCGGCGGCGTCCTCAGCGGCTCGCTCGCGCTGCTCGCCGATGCCGGGCACATGGCGAGCGACCTCATCGGGCTCGTCGTCGCGCTCGTCGCGGCGATGGTCGCCGCACGGCCCGCGACCGACCGGCAGACCTACGGGTATCGGCGGGCCGAGGTGCTCGGCGCCCTCGTGAACGGCATCGTGCTCGTCGTCGTCGCGGCGTCCGTCGCGGTCTCGGCGTTCGGCCGGCTGCTGACGGGCGCGGGAGTCGCAGCCGGCGGCGAGGCCCACCACGTGCAGGGCGGACCCATGCTCGTCGTCGCCGTGCTCGGCCTCGCCGCCAACGTCGCCGCGCTCCTCGTGCTGCGGGGCGGAACGGGCGACTCGATCAACATGCGCGGCGCCTACCTCGAGGTGCTCGGCGACCTCATCGGGTCCGCGCTCGTGATCGTGGCGGCAGGGGTGATCCTGCTCACGGGCTTCGACGCCGCCGACCCCATCGCGTCCCTCGTCATCGCGGCGCTCATCGTGCCCCGCGCGATCAGCCTGCTCCGTGACGTCGTGCGAGTGCTGTTCGAGTCCGCCCCGCCCGACACCGACGTGGCCGAGATCCGCGACCACCTGCTCGGCGCGCCGGGCGTCGTCGCCGTGCATGACGTGCACGTCTGGCAGATCACGTCGGGTTCGCCGGTGTTCAGCGCCCATGTCGAGGTCGATCCCGAGGTCTTCGCGTCGGGTCGCGCGGGTGAACTCCTCGACGAGCTCGGCGGATGCCTCTCCGATCACTTCGACGTCGCGCACTCGACCTTCCAGCTCGAGCCGGCCGGCCGTGCCGGTCACGAGCAGCCGCACCACCACCCGTGACCGACCGCGACGGGCGTGCCCGACGCGCGCGTGCTGCTGCCCGAGGGCCCTACACCGCGAGCAGCCGGGCGAAGTAGGCGCGGATGTCGCCGACGAGGTCGCCCGGTGCCTCCATCGCGGGGAAGTGCCCGCCGTTGGGGTGCTCGTTGAAGAACGCGAGGCGGCCTTCGGGATCGAGGATGCGTCGCATGAGCGGCTCCTCGCCGAACGCGACGATGCCCTGCGGACGGTCGTGGCTGCGTCCCCACGCGACCTGCGCGTGCGCGGTCTCGTAGAGCAGGTTCGCGGCGCCGTCGCCCGCCCGCCCGAACCACGAGACCGTCACGAGCGTGAGCAGGTCGTCGAGGTCGACGGCGTCCTCGGGCATGGCCCGGTCAGGGGCGGTCCACTCCTGGAACTTCTCGACGATCCAGGTCGCTTGGGCGATGGGGGAGTCGGTGAGCCCATACGCGACGCTGAGCGGCCGCGTGGTCTGGAGGGCGAGGTAGCCGAAGTCCTCGGCGCGGGCGTCCTTCAGTCGCTGGTGTCGCTCCCGCTCGGCCTCGGTCAGGTGGTCGGTCGGCGGCGTGTACTCGGTGGCGATCGAACCGGGATCGGTGGCGGCGATGGAACCGAGCACCCGGTCGCCGGCGTCGAGGCAGAGCTGCTCGCCGATGCCCGCGCCGACGTCCTCGCCGAACACCGCGTACCGGTCGTAGCCGAGCGCCTGCATGGTCGCGTCGAAGGCGTGGGCCGTGCGCGCGATGTCCCAGCCGTGGCTCGTGAGCGGGGTCGAGAACCCGTACCCCGGGATGGACGGCGCGACCACGTGGAACGACGGCGCCGAGGCATCCGCCCCCTCGTCGCTGCCCGGGTCGGCGAGCTTGGGCGCGATTCCCGCGAACTCGACGAACGACGACGGGTACCCGTGCAGCAGCAGCAGCGGCACCGCCTCCTCGCGAGGCGACCGAACGTGCAGTCCGTGGATCGGCTGGCCGTCGACCTCGGCCATGAACTGCATCAGCCGGTTGAGCCGGGACTCGTGTGCGCGCCAGTCGTAGTCGTGGCGCCAGTAGCGTGCGAGGCGTTGTGCGTACGGCACGGGGGTGCCGCGGCTCCACTCCTCGGTGAGCGCGGCGGGCCAGCGCGTGCGGTCGAGCCGGGCGTGCAGGTCGTCGAGTTCGTCGTCGGGGATCGCGATCGCATACGGCCTGATCTCCATGGCGTTCCGTCCTCTCTCGATGGTGCCGGTGGGGTGCGTCCCGTCGAGTGAAGCGGATGCCGCGGGCGGCGTCTTGAACCGGAACGACACACGCGCCGCGGTCACACGGGCTCGTCGCGCCGCTTCGACTCTGCCGGCGTGTACCCGGTGAGACGCTTCACCTCGCGCGTGAGATGCGACTGGTCGGCGTAGCCGAGCTCGTAGGCGACTTCCGCGATCGATTCGCCCACACGGAGGCGCGCGACCGCCTCGCGGGCACGGGTCACCTGCCGAACCTTCCGGGGGCTCTGCCCCGTGATGCGTTCGAAGTGGCGCTGCACGGAGCGTGGCGAGACGGCCGGCGCGGCTCCGCGGAGCTCGGCGGTGATGATGGGATCGTCTGCGAGCAGCCCGTCCGCCTCGAACGCGGTGAGCAGCAGGTCGATGCCGTCGTAGTCGGGCATGGCCCACGTGCGGCCGGCGAGCTCGAAGCGCCCGTCGCCGAACACGGGAAGGCGGATGGTGCGATCGAACATCGAGTGCGGCTCGACGTGCGTGAAGTACGAGCCCTGCGTGAACCGTACGCCGACGCTGCGGTTGCCGGTGCGATACGGCACGGCCGTCGGGCGCGATGACGGGCCGCTGAGCAGCACGCGCAGGCCGCCCGCTGCCAGGGTCGTGAAGATCATGTCCCAGCAGGCGTCGGCGGCGGCGATGTAGGTGCCGTCACTCGTGTCGACGGTGTGCCAGACGACATCGACGAAGCGGGAGCATGAGGCTTTCTCCTCGTAGAGGAAGCTCATGCCGCCGAGTGTAGCCCTCCCCGCCGACGCGCCGACGCGCCGCCCGGCTTCGCGACTGCCGTTGCGAAGCCGGACGGCCCGGTGTCACCAGGTGGGATCAGCAGGACAGGGCCGGGTTGAACGGCGCGTAGATTCCCGCCGGGTTGTGCTTGCCCGTCCACACGTGCAGGTCGTAGTGCACCGGCATGTGCTCGTCGTGTCCCGGCATGGGCCCGTCGAACGGCCGATCGCCGAGCATCGGGGTCGGCTGGCCGACCTCGGGGTCGAAGTACTCCACGCCCCAGAACTCGAGCTCGCCCGACGCCGACGGACCGTACATCAGCATCGGCGGCCTCGCCGGGTCGACGGGCTCGCCGGGCGCGATGAGTGCGGGGTTCACGAAGTGGACGCCCATGGCGCCGTCGGGGCCGGCCGCGCACTCGTGGGTGCTCTGGTAGCCCTCGGCGATGGCGACGTCCACGTCGTGGAAGCGGGCGGTCGCCGCGCGGACTTCGGCCAGCAGGGCCGACTGGGCGGCGTGCCCGGGGGCGCCGAGCACCATCGGGCCACTCGTCGGGTTGGGCGGCGGCGGGCAGTGCCGCGCCGCCGACGGCGAGTGCGGCGACGAGGCCGGCCGTGATCATGGATCGTCTCGTGTGCATGCGGTGCTCCTTCATTCGGGTTCTTCCGGGTCTGCTCGGATGTCTCGTGGTGGCCGGTCGGTCACTCGGTGCCGACGGGGTGTGCAGCGGTCCAGATGCCCCGGGGATCGACGGCTCGGCGCACGTCGCGGAGCCTCGCCCACGCTCCGGCGTCGAAAGCGGTCGCGACATCCACGGTGCGGTCGGCGAAGTTGAGGAAGGCGCGAGGCGAGGCCCAGGGGCTGAGGGCCGCCACGACCGCGTCCGCCGCGGCAGTGCCGGCCGCCGCCATCTCGGGGGTGGGCGCCGGCGCCACGGTGAACAGGGCGTACGCTCCGTCGAGGCGGTCGAGCGCGGCATCCTGCGGCACCGCGAGCGCACCTCCGAGGTGTCGCAGCTCGGCGAACATGAGCGGGATCCGCACGCCGGGGCCCGCGACGGCGAGGAGCGCCTCGATCGCGGCATCCGGAAGCTCCGCGAGCAGGGCGTGGTTGCCCACCGCGGGCGTCGGGCCGGGCGGGTCCATGTGCACGGCCAGCATCTCCACGGCCGGGATGCGCGCGAAGGTGTCCATCTCGGGGGCGAGCGCGCGCAGGGGCACGAGGAGCTCGGCGGCGCGCTCGTCGTCCTCGAGCAGCGCCCCGTCGATGACCACGAGGCTGCGTCCGCTCAGGAAGGGCGGCAGCTCGGGAATCGGGGGGAACCGCATGAAGCGCAGCGATGTGGTGACCGAGTCGGGCAGGTCCGCGGTCCAGGCGGCCCAGACGCGGGTCACCTCATCGGCGCGGGAGAGATCCCACAGGAGCATTCCGGCGAACACGTCGGCGTAGGGGAGCAGCTCGATCTCGAGGGCGACCACGGCGCCGAAGCTCCCGCCGCCGCCGCGGACGGCCCAGAACAGGTCGGGGTGCTCGTGGGCGCTCGCACGCACGAGCGTGCCGTCCGCCGTCACCAGCTCGACCGCACGAAGGTGCGAGGAGGCGAGGCCGTGCTTGCGGCCGTAGAACGAGAGTCCGCCACCGAGCAGGTACCCGGCCACCGCGACATCGCCCGCGCTGCCGTGCAGTGCGGTGAGCCCGTGCGGAGCCGCGGCCGCGACGACGTCGCGCCAGAGGCTGCCGCCGAGCACCCGGGCGATGCGTCGCTCCGGGTCGACCGTGACACCGGTCAGCTCGTGCAGCCGGAGCAGCAGCACGTCGTCCAGCGACTGGGCGCCGAGCGCGGCGGCACCGTGTCCGCTGCTCTGCGGAGCGATCCGCAGTCCGAGCCCGACGGCCGCGGTCACGACGCGCACGACCTCGTCGACGGATCGTGGCACGGCGACGGCGGCCGGCCGCTGGGTGACGGCGAGGTTCCAGGGGGTGCGCGCGTCGTCGTAGCCGGCGTCGCCGGGCAGGAACACCGTGCCGGCATCGCGCAGCGTCGGTGCCTCGGTGAGGGATGGATTCATCAGCTGGTCCTTCGTTCGGTTGTTCGGTGATGGGTCGATCGAGAGGTCGGCGGAGACCGCCACGAGCATTCCGGCGACGGCGAGCCGGTCGACGAGCTCGCAGCTGATCGTCGTCGCCGTCGTGCCGTCGAAGCGCTCGGCGGCGAGCTCGACCAGCTCCGCAGCGAGGGCGCCGTCGAGCGCACGCACGCGGAGCCGGGCGACGGTGGACCGGTGGAGTCCGCGGGCCATCAGCACGGCGTCCAGTCGCTCGAGCGCGAGGCACAGCTGGGCCGTGAGATCGTCGGCGTGCACGAGATAGCCGTGCTCGTCGATGGGCTCGCTGTCGATGGTGATGGTCACGACCGCAAGCCTGCGGCCGTGGCATCCGTCGCCGGTATCCCGAGCGACCGCAGACTTCGGGCTCCCTCGGATCTGGGCGCGGAGTTCCCAGCGATCTGGGATGGCCGTGACCGCCTCGCGACGCGCATACTGGTTCGGTGAGAACCCGTCTGACCGAGGCCCGCGTGCTGGGCGACCTCGACGTGCTCTCGCGCGGGGGACTCGGCCTCGACGACTTCCTGGCGGAGGCGACCGCCTCGGTGCAGCGGGCGGTGCCGTGGGTGGGCGCCTGCGTCGGCACCCACGATCCGGCCACGATGATGCTCACGAGCGCGCGCAAGTACGGAAGCCTGGTCGCCAACAACGAGCATGACCAGCTCTTCGGCATCATCGAGTACGGGACGGAGGACTCCACCTCGTTCCGATCGCTCGCGGTCACCGAACACCGGTCGATCGGGATGCACGAGACGACCTCCGGAGAGGTCGAGCGGTCCGAGCGGATGGCGCGACTGATGCAACCGGTGTACGGATTCGCCGACGAGGCCCGGTTGCTCTTCCGCGACGGCTCCGCCGTGTGGGGATGCCTCGCCATCTTCCGCGGCAGCGACGACCCGAGCTTCGCCCCCGACGAGGTCGAGTTCCTCGGCAGCCTGTCCGAGTCGTTCGCACGCGGCGTCCGTTCGGGCATGCTCGCCCGGCTCGCCACCGGTCAGCTGAACGATCCCGACGCCACCGGGCCGGCCGTCGTCATCGTCGACGCGCACGACCGCATCTCCCAGATCAGCCTCGGCGCCGAGGAGCGGCTCGCCGAACTGCGCGGCGACGCGCACGGCGGCGATCCGCTCAGTCTCGTCACCTCCCTCGTCGGCGCGGCGCGGCGCACCCTCGGCACGCCCGGGTCACCCCTTCCGCGCGCGCGTGTGCGAACGGGATCCGGGGTGTGGCTGCTGCTGCACGCCTCGCCCCTCCGCGGCGCGGACGGCGCCGTCGGCGACGTGGTCGTCACGATCGAGGAGGCCCGGCCGCCCGAGATCGTCGCGCTCGTGGTCGCGGCCTTCGGCCTGACGCCCCGTGAACGCGACGTCACCCGGCTCGTGCTGCAGGGCGTCGACACCAAGGAGATCGCGTCGACGCTGCACGTCTCGGCCTACACCGTGCAGGACCACCTCAAGTCGGTGTTCGACAAGGCCGGCGTGCGCAGTCGGCGCGAACTCATCTCGCGCGTGTACTTCGACCAGTACGTGCCGCGCATGGGCGGTGAGGTCGGCCCTACCGGCTGGTTCGCCTGAGGTCGGGCGCCTGACCAGCTGAGTTCAGCGATCGTGCGGCGGCTCGTCGCCCGATCGCCCGGTGCCGTGATGCCCGGTGCCATGATCGCCGTGGCGGTCGCCGTCGAGGTGCGGCGGACGGTCGAAGACGTCGGGATCGAGCACCAGCTCCTCGGCCTCGACGTGGTCGGTGACGACGTCTTCGCCGGCGGCCTCGGCCTTCCTCGCCTTGCGTCGCTCGCTGAAGTAGTGCCACAGGGTGACGAGCGCCGTGCCGCCGACGGCGATGAGCAGGATGATGTCGATGTACTCGCGCACGAGGAACGCGACCGGCGGGATGAACCCGATGAGGTACCCGAACATCGTGAGCCCGAAGCCCCACAGCACCGCGCCGGTGAAGTTGTAGAGCGTGTACCGGCCGCGCTGCATGTGGCCGACGCCCGCGGCGACGGGGGCGAAGGTGCGCACGATCGGCACGAAGCGGGCGAGGATGATGGTGAGCCCGCCGAACCGCTCGAAGAACGCGTTCGTGCGCTCGACGTTCTTGACGCTGAAGAGCCCGCTCTCCTTGCGTTCGAACACCTTCGGTCCGCCTCGATGCCCGATCTCGTAGCCGACCTCGCCGCCGAGGAAGGCCGCGAATCCGATGAGCAGCGACACCCACCAGATGTTCACGCCGAACACGCCGTTGGGCGCGGCGGGGGTGGAGTGCGAGAGCAGGCCCGAGATGACGAGGAGTGTGTCACCAGGGAGCAGGAACCCGACGAGCAGGCCGGTCTCGGCGAACACGATGAAGCAGACCACCAGGAGCGCCCACGGGCCGGCCGAGGCGATGATCGTCTCTGGGTCGAGCCACGGAATGAGGGCGGTATGGATCACAGGGATCTCCTGTCGTCGTCGGGCACGGCGGATGCCGGTCAGCAGGCGGCGTGGTGTCGTTGCAGTCTACCCAGCGGATGATGCGCCCGACTGAGTGCTCGCACCGAATCATTCCCGAGGATGACGCGCCGAACGAGGCATCCCACCCGCGACCGGGATGCCGGCCCGCACTCGGGTTCAGGCGATCCCGAACTGGCGCCGCGTCATCGCGTCGAAGACCCGGTCGGGCAGCCTGCTGAACGCGACCGCGGTCGACGCGCC
This sequence comes from Agromyces sp. NSFZ, assembly GCF_056156205.1. NCBI lineage: Bacteria > Bacillati > Actinomycetota > Actinomycetes > Micrococcales > Microbacteriaceae > Agromyces > Agromyces sp. NSFZ. Next base: position 2,794,209 of record NZ_CM149585.1, on the reverse strand, counting down.
CCGGCCGACGCGGTAGCGGGTGCGCGGGCGCCGGGCCGTGGCCGCCTCGACGATGGCGGCGGCGACGGGGTCGACGTCGCTCGTGATCGCGCTGGTCTGCGTCGCCCGATGGTAGCGGGCCACCGACCTGGCCATCTCGCGATACGGTCCACGGCCCGAGGTCGCCTCGAGCCGATGCATCGCCTCCTCGTGCCATGCCGTGCGCACCGGCCCGGGCTGCACGATCGCGACATCGATGCCGAACGCTCGCAGCTCGGCGCGCAGGCTGTCGGAGAGCGCCTCGAGCGCGAACTTCGACGCGTGGTACCAGCCCCCGAGCGGGGAGCTGAACTCGCCCGCGAGGCTCGACACGTTGACGATGCGGCCCGTCGACGCGCGGCGCATGGATGGGATCACGCGCTGCGTGAGCCGGATCAGTCCGAAGACGTTGACCTCGAACTGTGCACGGGCGAGCTCGATCGGGGTCTCCTCGATGGCGCCGAACTCGCCGTAGCCGGCGTTGTTGATCAGGATGCCGACCGGCCCCAGTTCGCGTTCGATTCGCTGCATCGCGCGCTCGATGCTGTCGCCGTCGGAGAGATCGAGGTGCACGGGCAGCACCCCGGGAAGCTGCTCGACGAGGTCGGTGCGACGCGCGGCCCCGGCGACCTGATAGCCGCGGTCGACGAGGGCGCGCGCGGTGCGGGCGCCCAGGCCAGACGAGGCACCGGTGACCAGCACGATGGTCGAATTACTGTCAATGGCGTTCACAGTTCCACACGCTACAGTGAACGTCATGCACAGTCAATCGGAGGATCGCATGCTTCGTGTGGCATGGGGCGTCGAGTCGGCGTCGCCGCGCGGGCCCCGCGCACGGTTCACCGTGCACGACGTCGCGACGGCCGCCTCCGCGCTCGCCGACGCCGGCGGGCTTGCGTCCGTGTCGCTCGCGCGGGTCGCCGGCGAGCTCGGGCTCACCACGACGGCGCTGTACCGGTACGTCGATTCGAAGGACTCGCTGGTCGAATTCATGACGGATGCCGCGGTCGGCCCGCCGCCCGACCTCGAGGCGAACGACTGGACGGGCGACGTGCGGGCCTGGGTGCGCGAGCTGCACGCGCGCTACACCCGGCATCCGTGGATCGCGGAGGTGCACGTGACGGGCCTGCCTCGTCACCCGAACCGGCTGGCGTGGATCGAGACGCTCCTCGTGGTGCTCGATCGGGGCCGCATCGCCGATCCCATGCACGTGGCGCTCCTGCTCGAATCGATCGCCAGGGCGTTCTCCGCGATCGTGCCCGGGGGGCCCGAGGCATCCGCTCCCTCGCCCTGGCTCGCCCAGGCGGTCGCCGAGCGGTATCCGCGGCTCGCCCGGGAGCTCGATCGCGACTGGGGCGACGTCGGACCCGAGCTCGCTCGCGCGGTCGACACGGTGCTCGGCGGCGCCGAGCGTGTGGACGAGCCGACTGTCGGGGGTGGCCGATAGCGTCGCCGGCATGCGTCATGGGTTCATCTTCACCGGCACCGAACCGAACCTCGCGGTCGAGCTCGCCCAGCTCGCCGAGGCATCCGGGTGGGACGGCTTCTTCGTGTGGGAGGGCATCTGGGCGACCGATCCCTGGTCGACGCTCGGCGCGGCCGCGATGGTCACCGATCGCATCCGGCTCGGCACCATGCTCACCCCGCTGCCCCGGAGACGCCCGTGGGAGCTCGCCGGCCAGACCATGACGGTCGACCGGCTCTCGAACGGGAGGGTCATCCTCTCGGTCGGGCTCGGCGTCCCCGATGAGGTCGAGCACCGGTTCTGGATCTTCGAGGACGACCCGGGGCGCAGGGAGCGGGCCGAGCTCCTCGACGAGGGGCTCGAGATGCTGCAGCACCTCTGGCGTGCCGAGCCGTTCGAGTACGAGGGCCGGCACTATCGGGCGCATCGCACCGACGAGATGCTCCCGCCCGCGATCGTGCAGGAGCCGCGCATCCCCACCTGGGTCGTCGGACTGTGGCCGCGAGCGAGGTCGATGCGCCGGGTGGCGCGTCACGACGGCTGGATCCCGAACTACGCACCCCCGGGGGCGTCACCCGCGGGGCCCGACGAGCAGCGGTTGCTCTACACGCCCGAGATCGCAGCCGAGGCGATCGCGTGGATCCGGGCCGAACGCGATCGGCTCGGACTCGGTGACCGGCCGTTCGACGTCGTGCAGGAGGGCACGACGAGCGGGGTCGATCGAGCCGCGGATGCCGCGCTTGTGCGACCCTGGGCGCAGGCCGGCGTCACCTGGTGGCTCGAGGCCGACTGGACGGTGCCGCCATCGGAGGTTGCGGCGTACGCGCGCGACCGAGTCCGCGCCGGGCCGCCGCGCGTGTAGGCGGCTCCCGACCGGATTCGTCAAGGGCTTCGCGTCACCGGTCCCGTCGAAGCAGAGTGTCGACATGGGTTCCGCGTGGCTGTTCGGCCTCGTCGCCTCGAGCGCGCTGCTCGTGGGCGCCGCCGTCGGCGTCCGATTCGAGCTGCCGAAGCGCCTGCTCGCCATCCTGCTCTCGTTCGCGGCCGGCGCGCTCATCACCGCACTGGCCTTCGAGTTGTTCGAGGATGCCTACGAACAGGGCGGCATCGTTCGCGCGGCGCTCGGACTCCTCACGGGTGCGGTGGTGTTCGCCGCGCTGAGCGCCCTCCTGGATCGCTGGGCGCAGCCGGGCTCGCGGCCCCGGCCCGTCGACGAGATCCGTGGCAGCGTCAAGCTCGACACGGATGCCGCCGCCGAGGAGCGAGCTCCCAGCCCGGCGTCCACGCGGGGCGCGGCGGGACTCGCGCTCCTGGCCGCCGTGACCCTCGACGGGGTGCCCGAGAACCTCGCCCTCGGCGTCTCGCTCGGCGATGCCGGATCCGGCGGGATGGCGCTGCTCGCCGCGATCTTCGTCTCGAACCTGCCCGAGGCGCTCGTCGGGGCGTCATCAATGCGAAGCCAGGGTCGTTCCGCCACGCAGGTCATCGGCCTGTGGGCCGCGTGCGCGGCACTGCTCGTGGCCGCCGTCGTCATCGGCGCGGGGCCGCTCGCGAACACCGATCCCGAGACGATCTCGTTGCCGCTCGCCTTCGCGGCCGGGGCGGTGATCGCCTCGCTCGCCGACACGCTCATGCCGGAGGCGTACGAGCATGGCGGACCGGCGGTGGCACTCAGTACCGCAGCGGGGTTCGTGCTCTCGTTCGTGCTGTCGCTCGTATGAGCCCGTGGCTACCCGGCGAGCCCTCGGGTCCCGGTTCCTCCGTCGGACCCGGGCGGGCGGCCACGGGACGTCAGATAATCGTCGCGGTCGAGGGTCATCAGCCGGTAGTCGTCGACGTTCGAGACCTCCACGAATCCGAGTCGGGCGGCGAGCACCCGCGACGCCTCGTTCTGCGACCGCATCTTCGCGAACACCTGCTGCGCGTGCAGGCGGTCGAACGCGAGGCCGAGCATGCCCTCCGCCGACTCGCGCGCATAGCCGTGGCCCTGCTGGCCGGTGGCGACGATCCAGCCGATCTCGAACTGCCGCTCCGGCAGGCCGGTCTTGCGGAAGTGCAGCGAGATGTCGCCGACGAGTTCACCGTCGCGCATCACCGCGAGCGCGAGGAAGTCGTCCTTGCGCAGGAGGCTGGTGTGATGCGTCCGGTCGAGGAGGTGCTTGAACGACGCCATCCGCGAGCGCGGCGGCCAGGCCAGGTAGCGGAGCACCTCGGGGTCGGATTGGAGCGCGTACCACGCCCGCGCCTCGCGCAGCCGATGCGGCCGGAGCACCAGCCGTTCGGTCACGATGGTGGGCGAGCGCACGCCGTCGGAAACGGCCGGTCCGCGCATCCACCCCGGTCGCCGCACTGGGCTGTACTTCGCCAGCCGAGCCAGGGCGGTCCGGACGCGAGCCCGCAGGCCCGGGCGCGACCCATCCTCCGCCCCGAAGGGTGTGGTGCTCGGCTCGCTCATCGCACTCCTCGCCCTTGCGTGCGATGCTACGCGCGGTTGCGGGCGCGGGCGAGAGGTCGCGGCCGGCCGGAGGGGGGAGGGGTGCTCGGCCGGCCGCGACGTGGGGTCGTCGTGAGCCCGAGGTGACGACGACGGTTCGGATCAGGCGGCCGACCAGCCTCCGTCGCTCGCGAGCACGACGCCGTTGACGTTCACGCCGTCGTCGCTGAGCAGGAAGGTGATGGATGCCGCGAGTGCCTCGGCCTCTGCGGCATCCGGCAGCACCGCCATCGCCTGGCGCACGCGCTGCGCGCCGAGCGGTGAGGCGAAGGTCGCCTCGATGTTCGTGATGGTGGGGCCGGGCGCCACGGCGTTCACGCGCAGGCCGCTGGGGCCGTACATGAAGGCGGTCGACGTGGTGAGGCCGACCACGGCGTGCTTCGAGGCCGTGTACGCCACGCCCGCGGCCGAGCCGCGGAGCGCCGCCTCGCTCGCGGTGTTCACGATCGAGCCCGAGCCCTGCGCGAGCATGACCGGCGCGACCGCACGCATGAGCTTCATCGTTCCGTCGACGTTGACCGCGAACACGCGCTTCCACACGGCGTCGGTGAGCTCGCCGACGGGGGTCATGTCGTCCATGATCCCGGCGATGTTCGCGAGGCCGTCGATGCGCTCGCCCGCGGCGGCGACGATCTCGGCGACCTTGGCGTCGTCGGTGATGTCGGCCCCGAGCGTCACGACGTCGGTGCCAGGGTGCTCGGCGGCGAACACGTCGAGGCGCTCCTGCGAGACGTCGACCGCTATGACCCGACCACCCTCGCGGGCGATGCGCGATGCGGTGGCGCGGCCGATGCCGGAACCGGCGCCCGTGACGATCACGGTCTTGCCCGCGAAGCGGCCCTGGTCGATGCGCTCGACCCACTCGGGGCGTTCGACGGCCGGCGCGCCTGGGGCATCCGTCGATGCGTCGGATGCCTCGGTTCCGGATGCCTCCGGCTGAGCTGCCGGGTCGCCGGCGCCCGCGCCGGCCGGAACGTCGCCGGCCGCGGCACGCCGGACCAGAGCGTCGAGGAGTTCCTGCGAGAACTGCCCCTTGCTGAGCTTGACCAGCCGCTTGATGGCCAGGCGCTGCACGGGACGCATGACGCCGGCGTCCTGCCCGGACTGGGCGAGCAGATCGCGGAGGATGGGTCCTCCGACCGGATGCTCGAGCCACGTCTTGATGGAGTCGTCACCGGTGAGGGTCTTCGGGGTGCTCAATTCGGGTCTTCCTTCGGGGCGAAGCTACCGGACAACCATGTCCGGTAGTAACGTTACACCGTGCCCGAGCGCGAGAAGCGAACTCCCAGCGATCGCAAAGCCAACCGGGGGCCGAGTGCCGGCCCCGAGAATCGTCGTGCACTCATCGCCGCCGCCCGGGAGGTCTTCTCGGCCGACGGACTGCAGGCGCCGTTCAGCGCCGTCGCCAAGAAGGCCGGTGTCGGCCAGGGCAGCCTGTACCGGCATTTCCCCGACCGGCTCGCGCTCGCCGTGGCCGTGTTCGATGAGAACCTCGACGAGCTCGAGGCCGCCATGGCCTCGCCCGACGCCACTCTCGACGACCTGCTCGAGGCCATCGTCGGCCAGGCCGTCGTGTCGACCGCGCTCATCGACCTCATCTGGCTCAGCCGCCACGATCGACGGGTCACGCACCTGAGCGAGCGGCTCGGGAGGCTCGCCGCGACGCTCCTTGCACGCGAGCACGAGGCCGGCCGCATCGCCGACCGCGTCGAGACCGAGGACGTGCTGCTGGCCGTCACGATGTTGGCCGACGTCGTCTCACGAACGGATGCCACGGAGAGGCCGACGGTGGCGGGCCGCGCACGCGCGATCTTCCACGCGGCGTTCAGCCCGGACGGGTGAGGTGGTCGCGCTGCGCCCCGGGAGACTCATCGCGCACGAGTGCGGAAGGAGGGACTTGAACCCTCACGCCCGAAGGCACAGGAACCTAAATCCTGCGTGTCTGCCGATTTCACCACTCCCGCGAGTGCATCGACAGTCTAGGCGCGGTTCGGCTCGGTCGACTCGTCGGTACCGACTCGACGGAACCGGGGCATCCGTTCGCCGTTCACGTCGACCGTTTCGAGGAACATCGCGAGCGGCCTGACCCACAAGCTGCCGTCGCCGTACAACTGACGGTAGACGACCAGTTCCTCCTCGGTCTCGCTGTGCCGCGCGGCCATGAGCACCTCGTAGCGGTTGCCCTTGTAATGCTCGTAGACCCCGGACTCGAGTGGTCGTGGGGCAGCAGCCGAGGATGCGTCCATGCCGCCATCGTACGGACGACTCCGCGATGGCATCCCGCCGTCGGGACCTTCGTCCCTGCGGCGATCGGCGCGGGGTGCGACGATGCCGCCGGGGACGGGGGCTTTCATGACGGACGACTACCCGAACATCGCGGATCACGGACTCATCGGCGACCTGCAGTGCGCCGCGCTGGTGGACACCGACGGCACGATCGACTGGTTCTGCTTCCCGCGGTTCGACTCGCCGAGCGTATTCGCCTCACTGCTCGACCGGGAGCGCGGCGGGTTCTGCCGCATCCGCCCCTCGACCGATGACTACGTCACGCGCCAGCTGTACCTGCCGAACACGGCGATCCTGATCACGAGGTTCATGACCGAGGCCGGGGTCGGCGAGGTGATCGACTTCATGCCCATCGCGGAAGGGCCGGCGACCGATCGCCACCGGCTGGTGCGGCTGCTCCGTGTGGTGCGCGGGTCGATGGACTTCGTGGTCGACATCCAGCCCCGCTTCGACTACGGCCGGGCGTCGCACACGATCGAGGTGCGCGATGAGGGCGCCGTGTTCGCGTCCGACGGCGCGACGTTCACGGTGCGACGTGTCGGCGAGCCCATCCTGCGCGGCACCGAGCGCGCCGGGCGCGTCGAACGGGTCGACGACGGGCTGCGCGTGACGGGAACCCTCAACGCCGGCGAGATCACGGGCATCCTGTTCGAGACGGGTGAGGGCGAGCCAGGGCCGGTGACGCGTGACGCCATCGTCGACCTCTTCCTCGCCACCCGGCAGTTCTGGCGCGACTGGAACAACCGATCCACCTACCGGGGCCGGTGGCGCGAGATGGTCGCGCGATCGGCCATGACGCTGAAGCTCATGACCTACGCGCCGACCGGCGCACTGGTGGCCGCTCCGACGGCCGCGCTGCCGGAGCAGGTGGGCGGCGAGCGCAACTGGGACTATCGCTACACGTGGATCCGCGATGCGTCGTTCTCGGTCTACGCCCTGCTCGGCCTCGGCTACACGGAGGAGGCGGAGGCGTTCGTCGGGTGGCTCATGGATCGCATCCACGAGAGCGTCGGCGACGCCTCGGGGCCGCTGAAGATCATGTACCGCGTCGATGGCTCGTCTGATCTCGTCGAGGAGACGCTCGGTCACCTCGACGGGTATCGCGGATCGAAGCCCGCGCGCATCGGCAACGGCGCCGCCGACCAGTTGCAGCTCGACATCTACGGCGAGGCCATGGACTCGATCCACCTCGCCGACTCGCACGGGCTGCAGCTCCCGCACATCGGCTGGACGCAGGTGGCCGAGATGCTCGACTGGGTGTGCGACAACTGGGACCGGCCGGAGGAGGGCATCTGGGAGACGCGCGGTGGGCAGCAGAAGTTCACGTACGGGCGCTTCATGTGCTGGATCGCGCTCGACCGAGGCATCCGGATCGCCCAGGGCCGCGGTCGGCCCGGCTCGGTGACGCGATGGGTGGAGCAGCGCGATGCGATCTACGAGCAGATCATGGACAAGGGGTGGCACGAGGGGCGCGGTGCCTTCGTGCAGCACCAGGACACCGACGTGCTCGACGCGTCGCTGCTCGTCATGCCGACCATGGGCTTCATCGCCCCGAGAGACCCGATGTGGCTGTCGACGCTCGACGAGATGGACGAGGAACTCGTCTCCGACAGCCTCGTCTACCGGTACAACCCGAGCGCGTCGCCCGACGGGCTGCGCGGATCCGAGGGCACGTTCACGCTCTGCTCGTTCTGGTACGTCGACGCGCTGGCCCGCTCGGGCCGCCTCGACGACGCGCAGTTCACCTTCGAGAAGATGCTCACGTACGCGAATCACCTCGGGCTCTACGCCGAGGAGATCGGCCTCACCGGGGAGCAGCTCGGCAACTTCCCGCAGGCGTTCAGCCATCTCTCGCTCATCCGCGCCGCGGTCAACCTCGACTACCAGCTCGACCACGGCTCGGGCGTCGTGGACCCGGTGCTGACGCGTGGGCGACGCGACGCGTAGCGGCACGCCGCAGGCGCCATCGGACGGGAACGGAGCGGGAATGCCGGAGCAGACGGATGCCGCTGGCGGCGCTCGCGGCGATGTGCTCGTGATCTTCGGGATCACGGGGGATCTGGCGCGGGTCATGACCTTCCACTCCCTGTACCGGCTGGAGCAGCGCGGACTGCTCGAGTGCCCGATCGTCGGGGTGGCGTTCGATGACTGGACGACCGACCAGCTCGTCGAACGCGCCCGATCGTCGATCCTCGGCACCGGCGAAGTGCTCGACGAGACGGTGTTCGGTCGCCTGGCCGACCGGTTCGTGTACGTGCAGGGGGACTTCACGGATCCCGCGACCTTCGAGCGGGTGGCGTCGGCGGTGGGTGATGCGCGAATGCCGGTGTTCTACCTCGAGATCCCGCCCGGTCTGTTCGCGCCGGTGGTGCACGGTCTCGCGGCCGCCGGCCTCGTCGAGTTCAAACGCCGCGGGCGCGTCGTCGTCGAGAAGCCCTTCGGCCACGACCTGACGTCGGCGCGCGCGCTCGCCGACGAGCTCCACGAGGAGATCGAGGAATCGCAGTTGTATCGCGTCGACCACTACCTCGGGAAGATGGGGCTCGAGGAGATCCTCTACCTCCGCTTCGCGAACACGATGCTCGAGCCGGTCTGGAACCGCAACTTCGTCGACTGCGTGCAGATCACGATGGCCGAGGACTTCGGCCTCGATGGGCGGGGGCACTTCTACGATCCGGTCGGCGCGCTCCGCGACGTGGTCGTGAACCATCTCATGCAGGTGCTCGCGGCAACCGCCATGGAGGCGCCGTCGCATGGCGATCCGCAGACGATCAGGGACATGCAGACCTCGCTGTTCCGTGCGATGGTCGAGGCGGATGCGACGCGGTACGTGCGCGGGCAGTTCGACGGGTACCGCGACCTCGCGGGGGTGGCAACCGATTCCACGACCGAGACCTTCTGCGCGCTCGAGCTCCAGGTCGAGAACTGGCGCTGGTCGGGCGTGCCGTTCCTCATCCGCACCGGCAAGCTGCTGCCGATGACCCAGACCGAGGTGCGCCTCGTCTTCAAGCACTCGCCGCGGCTCGGCTTCGGCCTGCGGACCGCGGAGTCGGAGTCCGACCAGCTCGTGATCCGGCTCGACCCGTCGACCGGAGTGCGGATCGTGCTGAACGCCCAACGGGCCGACACGCCGATGCCGAGCTCGGTCGAGCTCGACATGGAGTTCGCCGACAAGGGCGGGGAGGGGCCGACGCCGTACGAAGTGCTGCTGCACGCGGCGATCGAGGGCCGCGATTCGCGGTTCGGCAGGCAGGACACGATCGAGGAGACCTGGCGGGTCATGCAGCCGCTGCTCGCCGACCCGCCACCCGTGCGCGCCTACGCTCCCGGGACCTGGGGACCTGTCGAGGCGGACGCCCTCGCCGCCGACCACGGCGGCTGGCGGGAGCCGTGGCTCTGATCGGGACTTCCGCCCCAATGCTCGGTGCGGTGCCATGCGAGCATGCTGACAGGCCGGCAGACGAGGAGCGACCGATGCGAACCGAACCCATTCCGTTCACGAGTGACGACTACGCGGCACGGATGGCCCGCGTGGTCGACGATGCGCTCGCCGCCGGACTCGACGGGGTCATCGTGACGCCCGGACCCGACCTGGTGTGGCTCACGGGCTATCGGCCCACCGCCATCACGGAGCGCCTGACCATGCTGGTCCTCGCACCCGACGAGCGCCCCACGCTGCTCGTGCCGGTGCTGGAGCGGCCCGATGCCGAGGCCGCCGAGGGCTCCTCGAGCGTCGCCATCTCCGACTGGACGGACGGAACGGATCCCTACTCGTCGGCCGGTCGGCTGCTGCGGTCCGACGGACGGTTCGGGATCTCCGATTCGGCGTGGGCGATGCACCTCATCGGATTGCAGACGAACCTGCCCGAGACGCGGTACGTGGCACTGAGCCAGAGCCTGCCGATGATGCGCGCGATCAAGGACGCCAACGAGCTCGCCCGGCTCGCGGCCGCGGGCGCCGCCGCCGATGCCGCCTACGGCGAGATCGTGAACGTGCGGTTCGCCGGTCGGCGCGAGACCGAGGTGGCGGCCGACCTCGCGATGCTCCTGCGTGAGTTCGGGCACGAGCAGGTCGACTTCACGGTCGTGGGCTCCGGCCCCAACGGGGCGAACCCGCACCACGAGGCCGGCGACCGGGTGATCGAGGAGGGCGACGCCGTCGTGCTCGACTTCGGCGGTCTCATGAACGGCTACGGATCGGACACCACGCGCACGGTCAGCGTGGGGGAGCCGTCCGCAGAGGTGCGCGAGGTCCACGACATCGTCAGGCGGGCCCAGCAGACGGCGTTCGAGGCCGTGCGTCCGGGGGTGGCGTGCCAGGAGATCGACCGGGCCGCGCGAGCGGTGATCACCGAGGCAGGGTATGGCGACGCGTTCATCCACCGCACGGGGCACGGCATCGGGGTGACCACCCATGAGCCGCCGTACATGGTCGAGGGCGAGGAGCTGCCGCTGCGGCCCGGCATGTGCTTCTCGATCGAGCCGGGCATCTACCTCGCCGGGCGCTTCGGCGTGCGCATCGAGGACATCGTCACGGTCACCGAAACGGGCGGCGAGCGGTTCAACACCACCGACCACGCTCTCGGGATCGTCGAGTAGGCGCCCGGAGGAGGCTCGATGAGTGACGCGGCGATCGCGACATCCGACCTGACGAAGCACTACGGGCGCACGGCGGCGCTCGAAGGCCTCGATCTCGAGGTGCGGCGCGGCGAGATCTTCGGGTTCCTCGGGCCCAACGGATCGGGCAAGACGACAACGATCCGCCTGCTGCTCGGCCTGATCCGCCCGACGCGCGGGAACGCGACGGTGCACGGCATTCCGGTCGGCGACGTGGTGCGGGCGCACCGTCACCTCGGGTACGTGCCCGGTGAGGTGGCGCTCTGGCCGCAGCTGACCGGCGATGAGGTGCTGCGGTTGCTCGGCAACGTGTCGGGATGGGTCGACGAGGGCTTCCGGGCCGAGCTGATCGAGCGCTTCCAGGTCGACCCGTCGGCGCGCATCCGGTCGACGTCGAAGGGCAACCGGCAGAAGATCGCGCTCGTCGCGGCGCTCATGAGCCGGCCCGACGTGCTGCTGCTCGACGAGCCGACTGCAGGGCTGGATCCGCTCATGGAGGAACAGTTCCAGATCGTGGCTCGGGATGCCGCGGCTCGGGGCCAGACCCTGTTCCTCTCGTCGCACATCCTCGACGAGGTGCAGGACCTCTGCGACCGCGTCGGGATCCTGCGCGAGGGGCGGCTCGTCGAGGTCGCCGCCCTCGACGAGTTGCGGCGCATCAGCGCGATCGTCGTCGAGGTCGTCTTCGACGGCGAACCGCCGGCGCTCGACGGCGTGCAGGGCGTCACCGCCGTCGAGGCGATGGCCGGCGTGCCGGGCGGCATCCGGGTCACCGTCTCGGGCGAGCCCGACGCGCTGATCCGGCGCCTGGCGGATCACCGGATCGTCCGGCTGCGCACCGTCGAGCCGTCGCTCGAGGAGATCTTCCTCACCTACTACTGACGAGAGGATTCCGCATGGCGACGATGCCCGCGAGTGCGACGCGGCGGCATCCGCATGCCCACTCGCATGTGCGCACGGGACGTGCGGCCCGTCCGTTGCGCACGGTGGCCCGGCTCACGGCCCGCCTGGTCGTTCGCGGGACGATGCTCATCGCGGTGGGACTCGGTGGGCTGATCGTGCTCGAGGGCCTGTCGTTCCGCACGGCGTACCCGGATGCCGCGTCGCGCCGGGCGCTGCTGTTCTGGGCGGAGGACCCGGGCGTGCGCATCATCGCGGGCACGGGCAGCGCGGTCGACACCGTCGGAGGGTTCGCGCTGTGGGACGCCGGCCTCTACCTCACGCTGATCAGCGCCGCGTGGGCGCTCACGGCGACCACGCGCGTGCTGCGCGGCGACGAGGAGTCGGGCCGCGCCGATGCCGTGCACGCCGCGGGGGCGGTCGGGGCGCGCACGGTGCTCGCGTTGCAGCTGGCGGTGCTGTTCGGGGCGTGCGCGCTCATCGGCGTCGTGGTCGGCATCGGGTTCGCGGTCATCGGCGCGCAGGCGGAGGGTTCCGCACTCGCCGGGCTCACCCTGGCCGGCTACGCGGCCACGCTCGTCGCGGTCGCGGCGTTGCTCTCGCAGGTACTCGGCACGCGGCGCCTGGCACTGTCGGTTGCCGGCGCCCTCGTCCTGGGGTGGATCCTGCTGCGCATGGCGGCGAACAGCGCCGACCGCCGGGCGTGGCTCGGATGGTTCACGCCGGCCGGCTGGTTCGACCGCATCGAGGCGTTCGACGCGAACCGGTGGGCGGTGCTGCTCGTGCCGGCGGCGGCGGCGCTCGTTCTGGCCGCCACCGCCGTCGTGGTGCGGGGTCTCCGCGATGCGGGTGCCGGGCTGCTGCGGGCACCGACCACCGGGCGGACCCGGCCGTGGGGACTCGGCGGCGCGTCGGCGTTCGCCTGGCGCATGAACCTCGGCGTGCTCCTCGCATGGGTCGGCGGGTTCGCGGCGGTCGGCGTCGTGATGGGGACGATGCTGCCCATCGTCGACGAGTTCCTGCTCGAGGACACGGGGTTCGTCGAGCTCCTCACGGCGTTCGGGCTGTCCGTCGAGGACGTCACGCTCGGCTTCGTCGCGATGATCGCGAAGATCATCGGGCTCGTCACCGCGGTGTTCGCGGCGTTCCGGATGGGCGCCACCCGCGCCGAGGAGGCCTCCGCCCGCGCGGAGTTCCTGCTCGCGCGGCCCCTGCCGCGATGGCGCTGGCTCGGCGGGCATGTCGCCGCGCTCGCCGCAGGGATCGTCGTGCTCACCGCGGTCGCCGCGACGACGCTCTGGCTCGGCGCTGCCATGACGGAGACCGACGTCGTTGCTGCGGATGCGTTCTCGGCGATGCTGAACGTCCTGCCCGCGGTCGCCGTGTTCGCGGGCGTCGCCGTGCTCGTCTTCGGGGTCGCGCCGCGGGTCACCGTGCCCGTCGCCGCGGGCGCCGCGGTCGTCGCCTACGTCGTCGAACTCGTGGGAAACCTGCTCGAGTGGCCCGAATGGGTGATGAACCTGTCGCCGTTCCATCACCTCGAGGAGGTGCCGGTCGATCCGATCGATCCCTGGCCGGCCCTCGTGATGACGGCGATCGGCGTGCTGCTCGCGCTCGGCGGCATGCTCGTGTTCGATCGGCGCGACCTGGTCGGAATGTGAGGAGAGCACCATGACGGATCGCCGGGAAGCCCCGCCCTCGGAGCCGCCTGCGCCCACGCCGCGGCAACTCGCGGTGCTCGCCGTTCCAGCGCTCGCCGTCGGCGTCGCCGCGGCACTCCTGCTCTGGGCGCTGGACACCGTCGCGGGGCTCCTCGAGGACCTCGTGTGGACGGCCCTGCCCGACGCGCTCGGCCTCGACCCCGCAGGATGGTGGATCGTGCTGGTGCTCACGACGACCGGCCTGCTCGTCGGCCTCTGCCTGCGATACCTGCCCGGGCACGGCGGACCCGACTCGGCAACGACCGAGCTGTTCGAGCCCCCGCTGCAGCTGAAGGTGCTGCCCGGCATCGCGATCGTCACCGTACTGGGCCTCGCGGGCGGCGTCAGCCTGGGGCCTGAGAACCCGATCATCGCGATCAACGTGTCGCTCGCCGTCGCGCTGCTCGCACGGTTCATGCCGAGCGTGCCGCCGAGGCTCGCGATGCTCATGGCGGCCGCGGGCACGATCGGCGCCCTCTTCGGCACGCCCGTCGGCGCGGCGTTGCTGTTCACGGGTGCGCTCGCCGCGGTGCGTGGCGGTGGGGCGCTCTGGGACAAGCTGTTCCTGCCGCTCGCGGCGGCGGCGGCCGGCTCCGGCACGATGCATGCGCTCGGCGTGCCGCCGCTCACGTTCGACGTGCCGCCCAGCACGGTCGACCCGCTCGACGTCGTCGTCGGCGCGCTGCTCGCATGCGTCGCGGTGCTCGTCGGCCTCGTCGCCGTCTCCCTCCTGCCGATCGTGCACCGCGCGTTCCACTCGCTCCGCAACCCGATCCTCGTCGCGACGGCGGGCGGCCTCGTGCTCGGGCTGCTCGGCCTCATCGGCGGGCCGATCACGATGTTCAAGGGGCTCGACCAGATGGGCGAGCTGCTCGCCCATCCCGACGACTACGAGGCCGGCGAGCTCGCCCTCATCGTGATCGTGAAGCTCTTGGCGCTCGTCGTGGCTGCGAGCGCCCTGTTCCGTGGCGGCCGCGTGTTCCCGGCGGCGTTCATCGGCGTCGCGATCGGGGTGCTCGGGTACGTGCTCGTGCCGTCGCTGCCCCTCGGCCTCGCCGTCGCGTGCGGAGTGATCGGGCTGCTGCTCGTCTCGACGCGCGACGGCTGGATCTCGCTGTTCATGGCGGCCGGCATCTCTGGCGACATCGCGCTGCTGCCGTGGCTGTGCGTGATCATCCTGCCGGCGTGGCTGCTCGTGTCGCAGGCGCCGGAGCTGCGGATCGTGCCGAAGGCGCCGACGGCACCGGATGCTGCCCCGGCCGCGCCGCGGTGACCCCGCGCGATCACCCCTCGATGGGTGCCCGACTGGAGGCCGGCACGACGACGGATGCCACCTCCTCGAGCCTCGGGTGCAGCTCGTCGCCGTCCTCGACCTTGCCGGTGTGCCAGGTCAACTGCAGGCCGTCGGGCCCGTCCTGCAGCAGGGCCAGGTTGTTGTCGAACCACGGTCCCTTGACGGTGTGCCAGCGGAACGGGGCATCCGGAACCTTCACCGAACGCGCCGCGGCGGCGCCGATCGGGGTCGCCGCGCCGTACGACATGACCACCGCGAACCAGCGCAGGAAGCGGGGGAGCGGGTTCCGCACGGGCGAGCAGACCGTCTGCAGGATCCGCCCGCCGTCGTCGCGTTCCACCTCGGCGAGGTACGAGTAGTGCACGTCGCCCGAGAGGAACGTGACGGTCTGCGGCGCCGGGCCGCGCTCGCCGTCGGCGACCTCGGTGACCATCCGCGCCACCGCCTGGAACGTGTTCTCGAACGCCGCCCAGTGTTCGAGGTCCAGAGCCTGCCGCAGGCGTTCGCCGACCCGGGCCGGCGGCCTGCCCCACGCGCCCTCGGCGATGGCCTCGTCCCACGCCTCCGCGTGGTGCAGCCCCATCGGCAGGAGGAAGGGCAGCGACGTCGCGACGAACACGTGCCGGAAGCCGCCGCGCAGCTGCTCGTCGAACCAGGCGAGTTCCTCCGCGTCGAGCAGGCCGCGCGCCGACGGATCGAGGTCGCGTGCGGCTCGTGAGTCGACGACGATGAGGCGAACGTCGTCGATGTCGCGGGAGTAGCTCCATCGGAAGCTCGTCGGTTCCTTGTCGGCGCGGTCGGCGAACGCGTCGATCGCCTCGCTGAGGTCGAACTCGTCGTCGCCGTGATGGCCGACGACCAGCTGCCAGAGCTCGTCCTCGGCGCGTTCGGCGGGCGACAGGTTTCCGAGGTGCTGGTAGAGCCAGTACGAGGCGAGCCCGGCGACGATGCGGCCGTGCCACCACGAGGTGGCCTCCATCTTCCGCTTCCAGTCGCGTGACGCGTTCCAGTCGTCGCGCACGTCGTGGTCGTCGAAGATCATCGCGGTCGGCAGCGTCGAGAGCAGCCATCGGTTCGCGTCATCCGACCACGCCAGCCAGTACAGGTGTGCGTATTCCTCGAAGTCCTTCAGCTCCTTGCCGGGCTCCTCGCGGATGTCGCGCCGACCCTTGATGAACTCCTGCATCTCCTTCGAGGTCAGATCGGCGTAGACCTGGTCGCCGAGGAACAGCAGCAGGTCGGGGCGGGGTTCGCCGCCGGCCGCCACGGCGAGGGCGTACGCGCGCATCGAGTCGACGCCGTGACTGCGGTTGCCGTCGCGGTCGTGGGGGACGCTCGTGCGGCACGAGCCGTACGCCATCCTCAGCGGGCGGCCGGGCGTGCGAGTCCCGATCGTCGGTGCCGGGTACTCGGCGTCGGCCTCGGGCCAGACCCGTTCGCCGTCGATCTCGACCCGGTACGGATGCTCCGAGCCGGGCTCCAACCCGTCGAGCTCCACGAGCGCGTAGTGGTGACCGTGCACGGCGAACGTGCGGGCCTGCCACTCGCGGCCGCCGAGGTGCACGCTCACCCGGGAATCCGCTCGCGTCTCCACCCAGACGCTCGCGGAGGTCTCGTCGACGTACCGCAGCATCGGGCCCAGCACCAGCGGCGATGTTGCCATGCGTTCTGTTCTACCGCGCGACGCACGCGGGAGCCACCGGTTGACTCGCCGGGTGGTGCTGCGCCCGGCATCGGGAGTAGCGTGCACCACGACGGGGTTGGGGGGCTGCCATGTCGAACATGTACACGGGGGTGCGCAGGATCGCGGATGCCACGATGCGCACGCGCTGCGCCGAGCGGCTGGTCACGATGCGGGCGTCGCTCGCGCCGCTGCGCGCGAAGCGCAAGGACGCGTCGATCCTGCTCGCGACCTGGAACATCCGCGACCTCGGGTCGAACAAGTTCAATCCCGGGGGGCGGCTGGACGAGTCGTTCTTCTACCTCGCCGAGGTGGCGTCGTGCTTCGACCTCATCGCGTTGCAGGAGGTGAACGACGACCTCGCCGACTTCGAGCGGCTCGTCGACATCCTCGGTCGCAACTGGGACTACCTGCTCACCGACACGACCGAGGGCGGTCGGGGCAACGGCGAGCGCATGGCGTTCCTCTTCAACCGCGACAAGGTGTGGTTCCGCAAGGTCGCCGGCGAGATCGTGCTCCCGAAGGGCCAGCTCGTCGTGCCGGCAGCGGCGGTGCGGCCGCCCGACGAGCAGGGCAGCGCCGTGGCATCCATGGTTCCCGACCTTCCGAAGACGAAGCCCGAGCAGATGGAGGGGCAGCAGTTCGCGCGCACGCCGTTCCTCGTGGCGTTCCAGGCGGGCTGGTTCAAGTTCAACCTCTGCACGGTGCACATCTACTACGGCAAGGACTCGGGGCCGGCGCTCCGGCAGCGCATCGGCGAGATCCAGGCGCTGGTGTCGTTCTTCGCCAAGCGGCACGACAAGGAGAGCAAGGGCGTGCCGGCGCAGCAGGCCGAGAACTACGTGATGCTCGGCGACTTCAACGTCGTCAGCCCCGAGCACGAGACCATGAAGGCCCTCACCGCGAAGAAGTTCACCGTGCCCGAGCAGATCGACGGCACGCACCTCACCGACCGCAATCACTTCTACGACCAGATCGCCGTGCGCGTGAAGGACCCGCGCTTCAAGGTGCTCGACGGCGGCATCCTCGACCTCTACCAGGACGTCTTCACCGACGCCGACCTGCCCCTCTATGCCGACCTGGTGCCGAAGACGCCGAAGAACCTCTCGGAGCTGAAGCGCTACCAGCGCTGGCGCACCTGGCAGATGTCGGATCACAGCCCGCTGTGGGTCGAGATCGCGACCGACTTCTCCGACGACTACCTGCGGGACATCAGCGCGGTGCCGTGAGCCGGCGCCTCAGCGCTGGGCGGCGTGCCGGCTCGCCCATTCGCAGGAGGCGAGCAGCCCGCCGAACGGGTAGAAGTGCAGTCTCACATCGCCTGCGGCCGGGTCGTCGGCGAGTCGCGCGGCCAGGTCGGAGACGAACCTGGTGGGACCCGCCCTCCCGACGAGCGCGCGCAGCGAGAACGCGTACTTCCCGACGGCGGTCGCGTTCGTGCGCACGCCGGAGTCGCGAGCGAAGCCCACGAGGCGGATGATGCCGACCGGACCGGAGACCCCGACGCGGATCTGCGATTCGATTCCCCGGTCGCGCACCTGGTCGATCCAGTCGACGACGGGGGCGGCGTCGAATGCGAACTGGGTGAGGATGACGCATCCCATGCCCTGCTCCTGCAGCGCGGCGTGCTTCGCCTCGAGGTGCTGCCAGAGCACGTCGTTCGGGATGTCGGGGTAGCCCGCGATCGAGGCCTCGCGCACGCCGTACTTCTCGAGCAGCCCCGACCGGATGATCGAGAGCGCATCCCGGTAGGGACCGCTCGGCTCGCCCGGGTCGCCACCGAGCGCGAACACGTGCTCGGTCGCGTCGATCCCTTGCAGGCGGTCGAGGTATTCCTCGAGCTCGGCGGTCGATTCGAGGCGGCGCGCGGGGAGGTGCGGAACGGGCACGAAACCGAGGTCCTTCACGGCCTTCGCCGCGTCGACCCGGAGCTCGAGGTCCTCGCCGGCGAGGTGCGTCACGGTGACCCGGGTGCCGGGCGGAATGACGTGGCGCGCCTCCTCGAGTTCGGTCACGTACTTGCCGGTCATCTCGAAGGAGTACCCGTCGAGGAGCTCGCGGGTGGCCGCATCGTGCGCGGTCGACGCGCTTCGAGACATGCGATCCCCTCGGTTCGGTGCCACGCACGCGCCGGTACCGCGGCCGTGCGTCCGATCACTGTACGGGCGGGTTCTGGGCGTGCCCTCCGAGTTCTGGTCGGTGCGAATCGCCCGTTCGTTTCAGCGCCGCTTCAGCGGCGTCCGAGAGGATGGACCAGGCGGAGGGGAGACGGTCGATGCGCCTGCTGGTGGTCGAGGACGAGGCGCGGCTGGCCGAGGGACTGAAGCGCGGACTCGAGGCCGAGGGGTTCGCGGTCGACGTCGCCGCCAACGGCACCGACGGCCTGTGGCTCGCGCGCGAGCAGCCCTACGCCGCGATCCTGCTCGACATCATGCTGCCCGGACTCAACGGCTACCTCGTCTGCCGCGCGCTGCGCGAGGCCGGGGACTGGACCCCCGTGCTCATGCTCACCGCGAAGGACGGCGAGTGGGACCAGGTCGAGGCACTCGACACGGGCGCCGACGACTACTTGACGAAGCCGTTCTCGTTCGCCGTGCTCGTCGCGCGTGTGCGTGCGCTGATCCGCCGGGGCGCGGCGGCGCGACCCGTGGTGCTCGCCGCGGGCGACCTCGAGCTCGACCCCGCGACGCGATCGGTGCGGCGCGGCGAAGCGGCGGTCGACCTCACCGCGCGTGAGTTCGCCGTGCTCGAGTTCCTCATGCGACGCGCCGGCGAGGTCGTCTCGAAGCGCGAGATCCTCGAGGGGGTGTGGGACTTCGACTTCGACGGCGACCCGAACATCGTCGAGGTCTACATCCGGCACCTGCGCAACAAGGTCGACCGGCCGTTCGGGCGCGAGGCCATCCAGACGCTCCGCGGCGCGGGGTACCGGCTGGCGGTCGACGGTGGCTGAGCGGGCGAGCGGCAGCGGGGCGGATGTCGCGGGCGGGGGTGGTCGGCGTCGCATGGGGGTTCGCCGGCGCATCACGCTCGCCGCGGCATCCGTCGTCGCCGTCGCCCTGGTACTCGGTGCCGCCGGCTTCTGGCTCGTGCTCCGCGCGTCGCTGCTCGACGGATTGCGGACCGCCGCGGAGCAGGATGCCGCGGCGCTCGCGTCGCAGGTCGAGGAGCGCGGCGCGGGCTCGCTCGGCGAGCTCGACGACGAGCGCCTCGTGCAGGTCATCGACGAGTCGGGCGCCGTCGTCGCGGCGAGCGAGGACGCACCCGACTCGCCCGTCGCGGGACGCGGTGACGACGGCACGACGGTGCGCGCCGATGGTGAGTCGTACCTCGTCGCCGTCGAGGAGGCCGACCCCGACGCCGGCGGCGAGCTCACGGTGGTGGTCGGACGCAGCACCGAGTCGGTGGACGAGACCCTCGCGACCGTCGCGCAGCTGCTCGCGGTCTCGGTGCCGCTGCTCGTTGGGCTGGTGGCGGTCACGTCGTGGCTGGTGGTCGGCCGCGCGCTCGCTCCGGTCGAGCGGATGCGGCGCCAGGTCGACGCCGTGACGGCCGCAACGCTCTCGGGGCGGCTCGACGAACCGCCGACCGACGACGAGATCGCGCGGCTCGCCCGTACCCTCAACGGCATGCTCGGCCGACTCGAGTCCTCGCAGTCGGCCCAGCGGCGGTTCATCTCGGATGCGTCGCACGAGCTCAAGTCGCCGTTGGCCACGCTCCGGCAGTACGCCGAGGTCGCTCGCGCCCATCCCGGTCGGGTGGGCGACGACGAACTCGGCGAGGTCGTGCTCGAGGAGGGCGCACGCCTCGAACGGCTCGTGCAGGGCATGCTCGTGCTCGCTCGTGCCGACGAGGGCGCGCTCCGGCCAGAGCCCGTCGACGTCGACCTCGACGACCTGCTGCTCGAGGAGGCCCGGCGAGTGCGCGGGGCCGGTCTCGCGGTCGACACGAGCGGCGTGCGCGCGACTCGGGTGCGCGGCGACGCGGTGCTGCTCGCCCAGCTCGTGCGGAACCTGGTCGACAACGCGGCGCGCCACTCGCGCTCGGGCATCGCGCTCGCCGTGACGCCCGGAGAGGGCGACGACGGGATGGTGTCGATCACGGTCGACGACGACGGCGACGGCATCCCGCCCGCTGAACGCGATCGCGTGTTCGACCGGTTCGTGCGCCTCGACGACGCCCGCGCGCGCGACACGGGCGGCAGTGGTCTCGGCCTGTCGATCGTGCGCGAGATCGCGCACGCCCACGGCGGCGAGGTGCGCGTCGAGGATGCCGCGTCGGGCGGCGCGCGACTCCACCTGGAACTGCCGGCCGCGGCATCCGCTCGCCTCAACTGAAGTCGCGTTCAGGACGCTTCAGGCTGGCTTCAGCGGTCGCGCGCGAGTCTGGGGTCGACCGATCGAACGGGAGACACTATGAAGAAACGCACCATCTGGATCACGTCCGCCGCGGCCGCCGCGGCCCTCGCCCTCGGCGGAACCGCCGTCGCGTACGCGGCGACCGACGGCTTCGACGCCGACGACGACCGGCCGGGCGCGTCGCAGGGCGCCGACGGCTCGGATGGGTCGGAGCAGCTGACCGGCGCCGACCTCGACAAGGCGACCGAGGCGGCGCTCGCCGAGGTCGGCGCAGGCGAGGTCACCGACGCGGAGTCCGAGGACGACGGCAACGCCGCGTATGAGGTCGACGTGCTGCTCGACTCGGGGAAGTCCGTCGAGGTCTCGCTCGACGAGAAGTTCGAGGTCATCGCGACCGAGGACGACGACGCGGACGAGGCTGACGACGCGGACGAGGACGCGGATGACGTGAACGACACCGACGACGCGAACGACGACGCGGATGACGTGAACGACACCGACGGCGACTGATCCGCGGTCGGTGTCGAGGGCGCCCGGGGCTTCGGCTCGGGGCGCCCTCGCGTCGTCAGCGGCGCATTGTGGATAAGTCGGTGGCGGGGCATCCGCTCGCCGCCAATATGGTCGACATGACCGACCCCGTGCGCACGATCGCCGAGCGGGTGCGTACGCGGGTGCTTCGCGACGGGGTCGATCTCATCGCCGACGGAACACTCGCGGCCCGGTACGTCGACGAGGAGGTTCGGCGCTACAGCGAGCGTGCACTCGCGGGCGCACACGCGCAGCTCGGCGACGAGCCGGGCACGGCGCGCGATGTGGTGGCATCCATCACCGGGTACGGGCCGTTGCAGCCGTTCTTCGACGATCCGGGCGTCGAGGAGATCTGGATCAACGCGCCGACGCGCGTCTTCATCGCGCGGAACGGCGTCGCCGAGCTCACCACGGTCGTGCTCTCCGATCGCGAAGTGCGTGAGCTCGTCGAGCGGATGCTGCAGCACTCGGGTCGCCGCGTCGACCTGTCGTCGCCCTTCGTCGACGCGTCGCTGCCCGACGGCTCTCGGTTGCACGTCGCCATTCCAGACGTCACGCGGTCGCACTGGGCGGTGAACATCCGCAAGTTCCATCGCAGCATCCGCACGCTGCACCAGCTCGTCGAGCTCGGCTCGCTCACCCGGCAGGCGGCGGAGTTCCTGCGCATGAGCGTGCTCGCCGGCGCCAACATCCTCGTGTCGGGTGCCACCCACACGGGCAAGACGACCATGCTCAACGCGCTGATGTCGTCGGCTCGTCTCGACGACCGCGTGGTGACGGTCGAGGAGACGTTCGAGCTCGATCTCGACGTGCGTGACGTCGTCGCCATGCAGTGCCGACAGCCGAGCCTCGAGGGAACCGGTGAGATCACGCTCCGCCGGCTCATCAAGGAGGCGCTGCGCATGCGGCCCGACCGGCTCGTCGTGGGCGAGGTGCGCGAGGCCGAGAGCCTCGACCTGCTCATCGCACTGAACTCGGGCCTTCCCGGCATGTGCACCATCCACGCGAACACGGCCCACGACGCCCTCGCGAAACTCTGTACGCTGCCACTCCTCGCCGGTCGCAACATCGACGCCTCCTTCGTCGTGCCGACGGTCGCCAGCTGCATCGACGTGGTCGTGCACCTCGGACTCGAACGCGACGGAGCGCGGCGCGTGATGGAGATCGCCTCGGTCACGGGTGAGACGACCGATGCCGCGGTCGTCGCCGAACCGATCTTCCGCCGCCGTCGCGCCGCCCTCGAGCCGACAGGAAGGCGACCCGTTCGTCTGGAGAAGTACGAAGCCGCCGGACTCGACCCCGAGATCGTCCTCGCGCGAGTGGTCGCATGAGCCTCGTCCTCGGTGCGGCGCTCGGGCTCGGCCTGCTCCTGGTGCTCTCGACGCTGCTCTGGCCGGGTGGCCGCGTGCCGTCGGCGCGCGTCGGCGGAGCACTCGACGCAGCGCGCGACACCCTCGCCCTCGCCGGTCTCGGAACGGCCCCGCTGCCGGTCGTCGTCATCGTGAGCCTCACGCTCGCGCTGCTCGGTGGTGCACTCGTACATGCCGTCTTCCAGATCCCGGTGATCACGGTGATCGCGGCCGTCCTCGGTGCGGCGCTCGTGCCGATGCTCGTCACCTCCCGTGCCGCGCGCCGCCGTTCGGCGAACCGTGCGGTCTGGCCCGACGTGGTCGACCACCTCGTGGGCTCGGTGCGAGCCGGCATGTCGCTGCCCGACAGCGTTGCCGCGCTCGCGGAGTTCGGCCCGGCTCCGACGCGGGCCGCGTTCGCCGCGTTCGAGGCCGACTACCGCCGCAACGGCAACTTCGCGTTGTGCCTCGACCGCTTGAAGGCCGCCCTGGCCGATCCGACCGCCGACCGCATCCTCGAGACGTTGCGCATGGCACGCGAGGTCGGTGGCACCGACGTGACGGCGGTGCTGCGGGGGCTCGCCGGCTACCTGCGCGAGGACGCCGCACTTCGCGCAGAGTTGGTGGCCCGGCAGTCGTGGATCCGCAACGCCGCACGGCTCGGTGTCGCCGCGCCGTGGCTGCTCCTGCTCGTGCTCACCTCCCGCCCTGAGACGCTCGACGCCTACGACTCCACCGCAGGCAGCATGCTCGTCGTGGTCGGCGTCGCCGTCACCGTCGTCGCCTACCGCACGATGATCGCGCTCGGGCGACTTCCCGAGGAGCGGCGATGGTTCCGCTGAGTGCGGTGGCGCCGCTCGGCGTCGTGTTCGGCGTGATCCTCGGGCTCGGGCTCTGGCTGGTCCTCTCCGCCGTGCCGCGCATCGGGCGGCCGCGACTCCTGGAGCGGGTCGCGCCGTACGTCGCCGACCTGTCGCCCGAGGCGCGAGCGATGCTCGCGCGCCGCCCGGCGGATCCCGCGCCGGTACTGGGCTTCGTCGTCATACCTGCTGCACGCCGGCTGAGATCGCTGCTCTCGGCGTGGCTGGGCGGCAGCGACGTCATCGCTCGGCGCCTCCGCCAGGCCGGCTCCAAGTCGACGGTCGAACGGTTCCGTGCCGAGCAGCTCGCGTGGGCGGCGGCCGGGTTCGCCGTCGCCTCCGCGCTCGCGCTCCTCGCACCGACCTTCACCGGTATGCCGACCGTCGTCCGTGTCGCCTTCCCGTTCGTGTTCGCCGCCCTCGGTGCGGTCGTCCGCGACTGGATGCTGCAGCGACGCGCACGTCGCCGACTGGCTCGCATCTCATCGGAACTGCCGACCGTGCTGGAGTTCCTCACCCTCAGCCTGACGGCCGGCGAGGGGATGCTGGACGCGATCCGACGAGTCGCGACGGCCGGGTCGGGGGAGTTGCCGGGCGAGTTCGCCCGAGTCGTCACGGCGGTCGGCGCGGGCGCGCCACTCGGAGGCACGCTCGCCGCCCTTCGCGACGACCTCGATCACCCGGCGCTCGGTCGGGCGCTCGATCAGGTGCTCGGGGCACTCGAGCGCGGTGCGCCGCTCGCGTCCGTGCTGCGTGCCCAAGCCGGCGACGCGCGCGACGAGGCCAAACGCACCATCATCGAACTGGCCGGTCGCAAGGAGATCACGATGCTCGTTCCGCTCGTCTTCCTGATCCTTCCCGTGACCGTGGCGTTCGCGCTGTTCCCCGGCTACCTCGTACTCCAGACGGGCTTCTGATGACGGCCCGCATCATGAACCACCGACGCACCCGCGGGTGCACCGACGAAAGGACTCGCCATGCCGGAGCTCATCATCGAGCGTCTTCGCGAGGAGCGTGGCGACGTGCCCGGATGGGTGCTCATCACGCTCATGACGGCGGGTCTCGTGATCGTGATCTGGGGCCTCGCCGGTCCGGCGCTGAGCGGCGTCTTCGACCAGGCGATCGACCGCGTGCTGGGCTTCTGAGCGCTCGGGTCAGATCGCCCCGAATGATCCGCCTCGCCAGAGACGATCGCGGATCGGCGGTCGCGGAGTTCACGCTCGTCGCCGTGCTGCTCACCGTGCTCGCGCTCGCGGTCGTGCAACTCGCGCTGGCGCTGCACGTGCGGAACACGCTCCTCGATGCTGCGGCCGAGGGCGCGCGACATGCAGCCCTCGCGGGGTCGACGCCCGGCGACGGCGTCGCCCGCACCCAAGACCTCATCGCCGCCGCCGTCTCCGCGGACTTCGCCGACGGCGTCAGCGCCTCGTCGACCTCGATCGGCGGGGTGCCCGCCATCGAGGTGACGGTGCGCGCGAGGCTTCCCGTCGTCGGGCTCCTCGGCCCCGAGCGCGCGTTGGAGGTGTCGGGCCATGCGGCGATCGAGGTACTCGACTGAGGTCGGTTCGGCTTCGCTCGAGTTCCTCACGGTCGGCATGATCCTGCTCGTTCCGCTCGTCTACCTGGTGCTCGCCGTCGCGGCCGTGCAGGCGGGTGCGCTCGGCGTCGAGGGAGCCGCGCGGCAGGCGGCACGCGTCGCCGTCATGTCCGCCGATCCGGGCGCGTCGGATGCCGCGGTGGAACGCGCGGTACGGGTCACGCTCGCCGACTACGGGATCGATGCGGCGGCGGCATCCGTCGCCATCGGCTGCGACCGCGCCGACTGCCTCGAGCCCGGAGCGAGGGTCACCGTCTCGGTGGCCGCCCGGGTCGAGCTGCCGCTCGTCCCCGACGTGCTCGCGCTCTCGACCGTGGGCAGCGTCCCGGTCGAGGCGAGCGCGACGCAGACGGTCTCGCGGTTCGTGGGAGTGCGACCATGACCGCCGTCGTCGCAACGCGATCTCGTCGCGCCCGAGGCGAGGAGGGTTCGACGCTGCTCCTCACGATCTTCTACGGCGTGCTCGGCCTCTCGATCGTGCTCGTCGTGGCCTCCGCGACCACGCTCTACCTCGAACGCAAGCGCCTGCTCACGCTCGCCGACGGTGCCGCGCTCGCCGGGGCGGAGGCGTGGCAACTCGACTCAGTACGCGTGGACGACGATCGGCTCGCGTTCGAGCTCGACGATGCCGAGGTGCGCGCCGCGGCCTCGGCATACCTCGGTGATGCGGCATCCGGCCTCGACGACGTCGAACTCGTGCGCGCGGCATCCGACGACGGACGCAGCGCCACGGTCACGCTCCGCTCGGTGTGGCGGGCGCCGATCGACACCGAGCTCGTGCCGGTCGCGGTGCCGATCGAGGTGACCGTCACGGCACGTTCGGTGTTCCATTGAACGGGACGAACCCGCGTCAGTTGACGTGATTCAACCCCGAACCGAGGAGCTGGAACAACCGGATCTTGCGCTCGATCGCGACGTCGTCGGTCGGCAGGTCCCAGATGTAGACGTGCTCGGTGGGCGCGTAGCTGATCGTGCGCCAGGACGTGACGACCTCGATCTCGGTGCGCGGCCGGCCGTCGAGCGTCGGCTCGGTCTGCAGCGTCGAGCGGATGATGGTGCCGAGCGAGCTGCCGTCGTCGGTCGAGAGCATGTGCCCGACGTGGTGCGGTTTCAGCCCCTTGGCCTGCAACTGTCGGAGCGGTCGCGGGTCGGTGCCGTGCACGTTGGGCCAGCACACCTTGCAGCTGCGCACGTCGTCGAGACGCTGCGCCCCCTCCCGGGTGAGCAGCACCGGCAGAACGAGCCGGAACTCCGGGTCGCCCTCGAGCCGAGTACGGTGCCGGTCGTCCCAGCGGGAGTGGCGGTCGAGTTGCGGCTCGAGCACGGGACACTCGAGGCGGTGCAGCACGCGCCCCTTCGAGGTCTCGGACCCGGCGACCGCGAACTCGGCGCCGTCGCTGAACGCCTGACGCAGGGTCTCGAGCTCGTTCGTGACGATGCGATGCACGAGCGCGTCGGTGTCACTCGGAACACGGGGCTCGGGGTCCGGTCGTTCCATCGCAGTGACTCCGCTCTCTGGTGCCTCGGGGCCACCGCCCTCGAGCCGAATCTACTCGACGAGCGGTGGCGTCCCGCGCATCGCCGGCGGCGACACGCTGGAACGGCTCGACGGCGGCCTCGCCGGCGGATGCCCCGCCCCGAACGCCCCCGCATGCGCTTGACTGGGTGGATGACCGATGGCCGCACGATCTCCCGATGGCGCGGCGTCTCGCTCGCCGCCGTCATCGGACTCCTCCTCGCAGTGGGTTCGCTGTTCCTCCCGGCGGTGGGCGCGCTCGTCGTTTCGGCCGGCGCGATCGCGCTCGGCGTGCTCGGCCGTCGGCAATTGAAGCGCGACCCGGGCGGCGGCCCCGGGTGGGTGTCGATCGCCGCCATCGTCGTCGGCGGATTCGTCTTCCTCTCGCAGGCGGTCTTCCTCGCCATCGTGTTGCTTCCGCGCTGACCCCGGAACGCGGGGTACGAGGGGGCGAAATCGCCTCCCCACGCGGCGTTCCGATGCGGCATCCTCGGGATATCACCTCGCCCGGGAAGGACCCGCATGCTCGCCCTCATCTCCGCCATCGGCTTCGGCGTCGCCGTGGGAGGTGTCATCGGTGCGATCTTCACCGGCGACCCGCTCTACACCGTCACGTGGAGCATCGCCTTCGCGGTCGCGTGCGTGGCGGCGGTCTTCGCCATGATGGGCGCCTTCACGCGCGGCCTGCGCTCCGGGGCATCCGCTGAACCGCAGACCGGCGAGCTCGCCCTGGCGCGCGTCGAGAGCATCCGACGCACCGGGCTCACCATCAACGATCAGCCCGAATGCGAGATCCAGTTGACGGTGGCCCCGCGGCACCGCGAGCCGTACACGACCGTGCACCGCCAGATCGTCGACATCGTCGAACTGGCGCAGCTGCAGCCCGGCTCCATCATCGTGGTGCGGCGCCCCGACGCGGCGAAGGCCGACGTGCGGCTCGAGCTCGCGCCGCCGGAGGACTGGCGTGTGCTGCGCGACGCCGAGCGGCTGCGCACCGGCAACGAGCGCACGGTGCCGCTCGCGTCGGAGGCGACGGCGTGGGCATCGGAGCCGCAGACGAGGTCGGGCGCGCCGAAGGAGCCGAGCCCTGGCCGCACCTGGCGCCGCGTGCTGCTGATCGGCGCCTTCGTCGCCGCGGCCGCGATCGTGCTCATGCCCGCCTACGACTCGATCGCGCGCACCGCGCAGGCGTGGGCATCGGGGAATCCGGATGCCACGGGCGTCGTGCTCGGCGACCGGCACCAGCAGATCGTCGACGCGCTCGAGGCCGAGACCGGCGGCACGCAGTTCATCCGCATCGGCTTCTACGACGGCTACGCCATCGCCGCGGCACCCTCCGCACCCGGGGCGTTGACGATCGACACCTACCAGTTCCGCTACGACCGCACCGAGCGGCAGGGGCCCGAGCTCATCCAGCCCGACGACCCCGCATCGGCGTTGTTCGACGCCGACGAGGTGGACTTCTCGCGCATCCCCGATCACATCGCCACGGCGAAGGCCCATTCGCGCATCGACGACCCCGACTCGGTGATCGTGTCCGTCGAACGTGCGCCCTTCGCCGACGAGTCCGGTGACCGGCCCGTCGAGGTCATCGTGATGCTCGATTCCGCCTACGAGAACGTGAGCGTGGTCATCGATGCCGGGACCGGGGAGGTGCTGCGGTAGCGGCCTTGGCGGCGCGGGCGCGGGCGCGGCGGCCGCGGCCGACCGACAGCAGCGCGCAGGATCCGGCGACCAGCGTGCTCAGGGAACGACGATCGGCATCGCCGGGTTGCTGCCCGTGGCGGCGAGTGTCGTGACGACGGGAGCGGCGACGGAATGGACCTGAGCCGCCCCGTCGCGCACGAGCGGTCCCGGTGGCCTGCGCCACCGGGACCGCCTTCTCGATTGCGTCAGTCGTCGCCGGTGGTCCGGCGGCGCAGTCGCACCGCCAGGACGGCGGCCAGACCCGCGAGGAGCGCGCCGACGCCGACGAAGAGCGGCACCGTGAGATCTGCTCCGGTCGTGGCCAGCCGCGAGGCATCCGTCGACTGCGCGACCTTCGTCGGGGCGACGGTACCGGTGTCGGCCGGGGTGGTGGGACGCGGCTCCTCCGTGCCGGGTTCCTCGCCGCCGGGGTTCTCGGTATCGGGTTCCTCGCCGCCCACGCTCCCGGCGGGCGCGCAGCCCGGTCGCTTCTCCTCCTCGTCGAGCCACTTGCACTTGAACTCGAGCTGACCCGGGATGGTGGACTGCTGCTCGAACAGCTTCGGGATGTCGAAGGTCGAGTCGAGGATGCGGTAGTCGACGCCGTTGTGGCGCACCATGTAGTCGCCGGTGACCTTCTGATAGGCGGGGGAGAGCTCGTACCAGCCGACGGAGCGGCCCTCGACGTTCATCTCGATCGAGTCCTTCCACTCGGTCGCCTCCATCTCCTTGCGCTCGTAGCCGAACTCCATCGAGGCCTTGAAGACCTTGGCCCAGGTGTAGGAGATGCTCCACTTCAGGTCCCAGATGTTCGTGATCTCACGCGTGTGGGACACCTCGTGGCTCGAGGACTGCTCGACGTAGCCGTTGTTCGTGATCGGGGTCCCGACCACCACGGGGTTGTGGAGCACGTCGACCACGTTGAACGGCACGTACGAGCAGTACGAGTCGGCGTTGACGCACGACTCCGTGATGAGGGTGTTCGCGAGGTGCTTCTCCGTCACGGGCGTGTAGGGAAGCGCGCTCACGGTGAAGTCGACCTTCCAGTCGGCCCGCCCGTCGACGTTCGACCCCTTCGACTCGCATCTGAAGGGCGAGTAGTGCTGCTTCGCGCCGCCGTCGAGTGGCTCGCCGAGGTAGATGTCGCAGGCCGCGTCGTGGTCGTAGCCCAGGCCGTCGCGGGTGTTCGTGGTGTGCCCCACGACGTAGAACGGCGTCGGCTTGCCGTTCTCGATGATGCGGTAGCCGAAGTCCATCTTGGCGCCCTCGCCGCCTTCCGCGTTGCGGCGGTAGACGACCCACGACGAGGTCTGGCCGGAGGCGAGCGCGTCGGTCGTGTCATCGGTGATCGTCGTGCCGTTGAGCTCGGCCTTCTGGTTCAACGATTCGTACCAGGCCCGGTCGAGCGAGATCGCGCCGGTCGGCGTGATGGTGCCGCGCACCGTCGACCACACGAGCGAGGTGACCGTGAACTTCACGATGGCGCGGTTGTCGCGGGACTCGGTCTCGTGGTTGCACGCATAGGGGGAGTCGTTCGCGGCGTCGACCTTCACGAGGGAGCCGTTCTCCGAGCGGTGGATGTCGCACACGCCGCTCGGGCCGCCGCTCCACTGCACCGAACCCGTGATCCAGTACGCGGTCGGGAGGCCGCGCTCGATGATGCGGTAGGCGAAGTCCGCGCCGATCGAGTCCGCGGTGCCGCTCGCCGCGAAGGAGCCCGCCTTGTCGGGATCGACCGTCGGGAAGATCTCGGAGAGCTGGCTGCCTGGGTGGGCGGTGACCTGGCCCTCCGCGAGCCCGATCTCACCCTTCGGCTGCATCCAGCCCTCGATGCTGCGGTCGCCCGCGGCGTAGGCGGCGGACGGGACGAGTGCGGCGCCGGCCGCAAGGGCGACGGTGGCGAGGCCGGCGAGCGCACCGCGCAGCGCGCGACGGTCGCGTCGTCGTGAGTCGTTTCGTGGATGCATTCCTCGACCGTAGAAAGCGGCTGCACATCGGCGACATGGGCCTAGGTCCCCACTGCACGCTCCTGGCCGTCCCCAGAAACGGGGGCAGCGGATGCCGCGGCGCGGCGTCACTGGAGGCATCCGCGCCCGCCCGCCATGATGGAGCCCATGGCGACCGACACGCTCACCGCCGCAGCCGACGAGCTCTTCGCCCTCGTGCCCGAGGAGTTCACGGCGGCGCGCAATGCGAGGGCGAAGGACGCCAAGGCTGCCGGTGATCGCGGGCTCGCCGATCGCATCGGCGGGCTCAAGAAGCCCTCGCCTGCCGCGTGGATCGTGAACCAGCTCGTGCGGCGACACCCCGACGAGCTCGACGAGCTGCACGACCTCGGCGAGGAACTGCGCGACGCACAGGCGTCGGGCGACGGGAAGGCGCTCACGACCATCGGGGGCCGGCGCCGGCGGCTGCTCACCGCGCTGCTGCAGCAGGCGATCGAACTCGCGGATGCCGCGGATCGGTCACCCTCGCGGGCGGTGCTCGACGAGGTCGAGCAGACCCTCATCGCCGCGACGGTCGACGAGGCCGCGTCGCGCGCGCTCGACACCGGCCGGCTCGTGCGGAGCCTGCAGGCGGTCGGGTTCGAACCCGTCGACGTCGACGGGGCCGTCGCCGGCGAGGCATCCGCCGCACCGTCGGAACGACGCACGAGCCGCGCCGAGCGACCCGAGCGGCCGTCGCGACCGGCGAAGCGCGGCGGCGGCCCGAAGGCGTCGGACGAGGAACGGCGCGCGGCGCGCGAGGAGACGGAGCGCGCCGCGCGGGAGGCGCAGGCCGAGCGCGACCGCGCCGCGCGCGAGCAGGCCGAGGCCGACGTGCGCGAGGCCCGCGAACGCGCGGAGGCCGCCCAGCGGGCGCTCGCCGAGGCCGAGGACCTGCTGCACGCGGCGGAATGGAACGCCGACGAGCTGCGTGACGAACGCCACGACCTCGAGACCCGGCTGAAGGAGTTGCGCACCGAGATCGCCGACGCCGAGCGCGACGAACGCGAGGCGGAGCGGGTGCGGGCCAAGGCGGCGATCGCGGTCGACCGCGCACGCGACGACGTCGAGGCGGCCCAGGCGGCGCTCGCCGGGCTCGACTGAACGACGACGCGAGGCCCGAACGTCAGTCGTGGCCGCGCGGACGCCGCGGCAGGTACCTCGGTACGTACCGCCAGAGGATCGCGGCACCGGCGAAGCCCAGCACGCCGATGGTGGCGCTCGCGGCCATGATCGACACGACCGAGGTGATGGCCGAGATGAGCAGCGGCGCGACCGCCTGACCGGCATGGCCGATGGTGCGGAACGCGCTGAGGAACGGCGCGGGGTTCGCCTTCGGGGCGAGATCGGCGCCGAGCGTCAGCAGCACGCCGCTCGTGAGTCCGTTGGCGATGCCGAAGAAGACCGCGACGATCGTGAACCAGAGGACGTTGGCCGACACGTCGTGCGTGAAGGCCAGCACGAGGTGCCCCGCGGCGAGTCCGACGAGACCGGGGATCGCACCCCAGAGGCGGCCGAACCGGTCCATCACCTGGCCGCTCACGTAGAACAGGCCGAAGTCGATCGCAGCCGCGATGCCGATCACGAGCGACGCGGTGTCGGCGGGCATGCCGATCGACACCGCCCAGAGCGGCAGGATCACCGTGCGGCTCGCCCGCACCGCACCGAGGAAGCCGATGCCCGTGCCGACTCGCGCGAGCACCGCCCGGTGCGCCACGATCGCCTGGAACACGCCGTGCGACGCGGCATCCGCCTCGGCCTCTCCCTCGGTGAGCGGGCCGACGGAGGCGCCGCGCACCAGGTGCGCCGCCCCGAACGTGCGCTCGGGGTCGGGCAGGAGCAGCAGCACGACGACCACGGCGAAACACGCCGCCACGAGCACCCAGACGACGAGCTCCGGCGAGCCCGACCACGCGATGATCGCGGCCGCGGCGAACGGACCGACCGCCCAGCCGCCGCGGAACACGCCGCCGAGCGTCGACAGTGCCCGTGCCCGCACGCGCGCGGGCACGTAGCTCGTGAGGAATGCATGGCGGGCCAACCCGAACACCGAGGTCGCCAGACCCAGCAGGAACACGCCGATGCCGAGCGCGAGCGCGGTGGGGGAGACGACCGCGATGAGGGCGCCCGTCACCCCGAGCATCGCGGCGCCGATCATGGCATTGCGCTCGCCGATGCGGGCGACCAACCAGCCCGCGGGGAGGTCGCCGACGAGCTCGCCGACCATGAGCATCGACGCGATGAGCCCCGCGATCGCGAGCGAGGCGCCGCGGTCGGTCGCGACCACGGGGATGATCGGGATGAGCGCGCCCTCGCCGAACGAGAAGATGAACGTCGGCAGGTAGGCCGGGAGGATGATCGAACGCCACGAGAAGGGTGGCGTTGCGGCGGTCATCATCTTCGACGGTACACCCGCGGGCGACCCGCGCAGGCCGCGCCCAGCGCGGGCCACTAGGCTGGGAAGGCCATGTTGGATCTTGACCTCACGCAGGAGATCGCCGCGCTGCGCTCCACCTTCCGCGACATCCGTGCCGTCGTCGACGTCGACGCCCTCGAGGCCGAGATCGCGCGGCTCTCCGAGGAGGCCGGCGCGCCCGACCTCTGGGACGACACCGAACGCGCCCAGAAGGTCACGAGCGCGCTCAGCCACCGCCAGTCCGAGCTCGCCCGGGTGAAGAACATCGATTCCCGGCTCGACGACCTCGAGGTGCTCGTCGAGCTCGCCAACGAGATGGGCGACGAGGACAGCGCCGCCGAGGCGCGCACGGAGCTCGCCGCGCTCGAGAAGACCATCGGCGACCTCGAGGTGCAGACCCTGCTCGACGGCGAGTGGGACGAGCGCCCGGCCGTCATCACGATCCGCGCCGGCGCGGGCGGGGTGGATGCCGCGGACTTCGCCGAGATGCTCATGCGCATGTACCTGCGCTGGGCCGAGAAGCACGGCTACAACGCCACCGTCATGGACACGAGCTACGCCGAGGAGGCGGGCATCAAGTCGGCCACGTTCGAGGTCGACGCGCCCTACGCGTTCGGCACGCTCTCGGTCGAGGCGGGCACGCACCGCCTCGTGCGGATGAGCCCCTTCGGCGCCGCCGGCAAGCGGCAGACGAGCTTCGCTGCCGTCGAGGTCATCCCGCTCATGGAGGAGACCGAGTCCATCGACATCCCCGAGAACGACATCCGGGTCGACGTGTTCCGATCCTCGGGCCCGGGCGGCCAGTCGGTGAACACGACCGACTCGGCGGTGCGCATCACGCACCTCCCCACGGGCATCGTGGTATCGATGCAGAACGAGAAGTCGCAGATCCAGAACCGGGCCGCCGCCATGCGCGTGCTGCAGTCACGGCTGCTCCTCCTGCAGAAGGAGCAGGAGGCCGCCCAGAAGAAGGAACTCGCGGGCAACATCACCGCGAGCTGGGGCGACCAGATGCGCTCCTACGTGCTCGCGCCGTACCAGATGGTGAAGGACCTGCGGAACGACTACGAGGAGGGCAACCCCTCGAAGGTGTTCGACGGCGACCTCGACGGGTTCATCGCCGCCGGCATCAAGTGGCGCAAGCGCAAGACCGAGGACTGATCGGCGTTCTCACCCCCACCCGCTCCGAGGGCCGGGGTCGGGCCGTCAGTCGCGCGGGTCGCGACCGCCGATCGTGTCGGTGAGCCGGCGTGCGGTCTCCTGCGCGCCGCGGGTGATGGCGTCGAAGCGCGCCCAGTCGGCGCCGGGCCCGAACCCGCTGACCACGAGTTCGACGATCGCGTGCCCCTCGGCGTCGAACACCGGAACCTGGAAGGAACTCACCTCGCGGTACCACTCGGGGCTGTCGGCCAGGGCAGTGTACTCGTCGTTCACCTGCGACCAGAGTGCCGCGAGCTCGGCCCTGCTCGTCTCGGGGTTCGCGACGACCACGTCGAAGGCCTCGTCCATCGCCGTGCCGAGCGAGATCGCGTAGCCGCGCTCGCGCACTCGGTCGAGCATGCCCTGCAGGACCGGACGATCCACGCTGCCGAGCAGGTGCCGCGACGCCTCGATCCACAGCTTGTGCGCCTCCTCGCTCGACCAGGTGGCGAGCGCGGGCGAGAGCGGCGCCGCGAACGGGAATGTCATGCCCAGCATGCTCGACAGCCCCCGGTTGGGTCGCAGGTTCGCGGCGGCGAGCACGACGACGCTGTCGCGCACGACCGTCGAGAGGATGCACTCCACGTCGGCTGCCTGTGCGAACTCCTCCATGAGGCCGCTCATCGCCTCGACGAGGCGCAGTTGGCCGCCGAACTGCTGCAGATCGAACTGGAGCGATGGGACCGTGAACGAGCCGTAGCCGCCCTTGAGGAAGATGAGCGGGAGGCCGCAGCTGCCG
The DNA here is from genome assembly GCF_056156205.1 of Agromyces sp. NSFZ. Lineage (NCBI taxonomy): Bacteria > Bacillati > Actinomycetota > Actinomycetes > Micrococcales > Microbacteriaceae > Agromyces > Agromyces sp. NSFZ. The sequence goes on along the minus strand of NZ_CM149585.1, from coordinate 2,759,520 downwards.
TCGCCGACGCCGAGGCCCGTGACATCCGCCAGCACGATGTGGTGGTCGCCGGCCGGCACGACCTCGCGGATGTCGCCCGTGAACCAGGCGACGGCGTCGCGCAGGCGGGGGAGCCCGTCGGGCGTCGTGTCCCACACTCCGTAGGCGAAGCGGTCGTCGCTGCCGCGGGCGAACTCGCGGCACAGCGTCTCGTGCCCGGAACCGAGCACGTTGGCCACGAACCGTCCGGTCTCGAGGATGCGAGCCGCGTTCCACGAGGTCGCCGTGGGCATGAACGAGATGATCGGCGGCTCCTCGGAGACCGCGGAGAACGTGCCCACGATCATCCCGATCGGTTCGCCATCGGCATCGACGGAGGTGATCAGGGTCACGCCCGTGGGGTACTCGCCGAGCACCGTGCGCCACCACTGCGACTTCTGTCGAGCACGGCCGGGCTCCGAGGCGCCGTCACCGGACTGCGTCGGCTGCGTCATCGTCATCGCTCGACCTCCCGTTCCGCGAGCACGCCGGGATCGATCGGCGTGAGGACACGGTACGCACGGCGGCCGGCGCGAACCGAGGTGCCGGTGTACAGCGCTGGACGACCCGATTGTGCACGGCGAACATGAGCGCCGCGACATCCGCGTGCCGGGGGTGCGGGTCTGGTGCAGTGAGGACAACGGCGGGGGTCGGCTGGGCAGCGCGCACTTCATGCTCGCGCAGCGCTGTTCCGGCGCACATTGCCGACGGATGCCGCGGGCGACTGGCATGGTCGGATGGAGATCAACTTCAGCATCCGCGTCGAGAACGAGCGCACGTCCGACGTGCTCGACACGGTCAAGGCCGTCGAGGACGAGGACTTCGGCGGCGTGTCGTTCTCGGACGAGCTCATGGACCTCTCGATGAGCGGTGGATGGAGCCACGATCCGTGGACGCTCATGGCAGCCGCCGCCGCGGTGACCGAGCGCATCACCATCGGCTCCATGGTGTTCAACATCGCCAATCGCGATGCCGGCACCACCGCGGTGGCGGCGGCGACCCTGCAGGAGATCGCCGACGGGCGCCTCTGGATCGGACTCGGCGCGGGCACGAACGACGGCGAGATCTACTCGCGCGATCAGGTCGCGTTCGGTCGCCGGCCCGCGCCGCCCGCCGATCGTCGGGCGGCCGTGCGCGCATACATCGCGGAGCTCCGCCGCATCTGGGAGCACGAGCACTTCCTGCAGCCCGAGCCGACCCCGCCGCTCTTCTTCGGCGCGTTCGGACCGCTCGCCGCGAAACTCGCGGGCCGGCACGCCGACGGCATCGCCGCCGCCGTCGACGGCTTCGGCGACCCGGCGCCGACCATCGAGGAACTCGTGGCGATCGCGAACGAGGCACGCGCGGCCGCCGGACGCGGCGGCGAGGTGCGGATCATCGCGCACACGGGTCCCGACGACGACGCCAGCGACGCCGAATGGCGGGCCGGCTCGGCGCACTACGACCGGCTCGAGGAGCTCGGCGCCGAGCGGCTCGTGCTCTTCATCCCGCCCCGCGTCGAAGCCGTGCGAGCAGCGCGTCGGTACCTGCCGCGGTCGGCATGACGAATGGGCGGGCGCTACCCGGCGAACGCCGCCGCACGGGGGAAGGTGTGCACGATCCAGATGGATGCGTCGCCGTCGACGGCCTGCCAGCGGTGCGCGCGGTCGGCGGGGTAGGTGGCGTAGTCCCCGGCGTGCAGCAGCTGTTCCTCGCCCACGGGGCCGACGCGGATGGAGCCGCTGCGCACGAGGACGTGCTCGCGGGCTCCCGAGCCGTGCGATGCGCTCGTCTCGGTCTTGCCGTCGTAGAACGTCTGTGCGTGGATCTCGAGGGAGCCGGCGCCGATGACCTGGCTTCGCAGCACGCGGCCGAACGAGGAGTCGTCGCTGATGTCGGTGCCCTCGCCGTCCCGCAGCACCTCCACGTCGGCTCGCGGCGGCGCTGCGATGAGCACGGGCACCGAGACGTCGAAGGTCTCGGCGATCGCGATGAGCGTGTCGAGGGTCGGGTTGGTGCGACCGCGCTCGACCTTGAACAGGGTCGCCTTGGCGACTCCGCTGCGCTCGCTGAGCTGCGAGAGGGAGAGGCCGTGGGCCTCGCGAAGGCGGCGGACGTTGTCGGCGAGCGCGTCGACATGGTTGGTCATGGTTGCCATCCTCCCAGCAACGGGGCGACCCGGACGCCCACCGACTTGTACTCATTTACGAGTACAGTTATAGTATCAAAGTAACCCGAGCGGCGATCCGGCGCTCATCCCCGATTGTGGAGGCATCCGTGTCCAAGGCAGTGCATTTCGAGACCGCAGACGGCAAGCGCTGGATCGGCCGACTCGACGGCGACGTGGTCGTCACGGCCGGGGAGGCGCCCGCGCAGGGCTTCGTGCCAGATGAGGCCGGCTGGGCCGCGGTCGCGGCGGCGGACGGCGACCGGCACGCGCTGGCCGACGTGCACGTGCTCGCGCCGGTCATGCCGGGCAAGATCCTCGCGATCGGGCTCAACTACATGACGCACGTCGAGGAGACGAACCTCGCGCGCCCCGACGTGCCCGTCGTGTTCGCGAAGCTGCCTTCGTCGGTGACGGGGCCGTTCGACCCGATCGTGATCCCGTTCGAGGAGACCCGCACCGACTACGAGGGGGAGTTGGGCATCGTCATCTCCAAGCGCGCCTATCGCGTCAGCAAGGAGGACGCCTGGGAGTTCGTCGGCGGGCTCACCGCGCTCAATGACGTCAGCGGTCGTCGTGCGCAGCTCGAGACGCCGATGCGCCAGTTCACGCTCGGCAAGAGCTTCGACACGTTCACCCCGCTGGGGCCGGTGATCGCGAGCGTCGACTCGGTGGCGAATCGCGACGAGCTCGGCGTGAAGACTACGATCGGCGGCCAGGTCATGCAGGACGGCAACACCCGCCAGCTCATCTTCGACATCCCCGAGCTCATCGAGTACCTCACGCGCGGGGTGACCCTCGAGCCCGGCGACCTCATCGCCACCGGTACTCCGGGCGGGGTCGGCGACGAGCGGAAGCCGCCGCGCTACCTCGTTCCCGGCGATGTCGTCGAGGTCGAGGTCGAGGGCGTCGGCGCCATCCGCAATCCCGTACGCGCCGAGGCGGATGCCGCGGCCGACCGCGCCCAGGCCGACGCGGCCTGACCCGCGAGACACCGTCGCACGATCATAGGAAGGATCCGACCATGAAGGTGCTCACCGAGGGCGACAAGGGCTACGTCTACAACGGCCGGTTCACGGGCCCCGTGCAGCTCGAGATGATCGTCGAGGCCTCGGTGCCGACCGATCCCGATGTCGCGCGCGTGCACAGCGAACACGGCGCGGTCACGCACTGGCACTCGCACCCCGGCGGCCAGATCCTCGTGCTGCAGTCGGGCGTGGGCCGGGTCGGCAACGCCGAGGGCGTGCACGGCGGGCTGCTCCCGGGCACCACGGTCGAGACGCCCGCAGGCGAGCCGCACTGGCACGGCGCCGACGACGGCGACGACGCCGTCTGGCTCGCGTTCACGTTCGGCGTCACCGACTGGACGGACGACAACCCGCTGGAGTCGTCGTGATCGGGCACGGCTCCGCGCCGCTGATCGCCGTGGTGGCCGACCGGAAGACGGCGACCTCGGGTGCGTGGGTCGACATTCCGACCGACGGCCTGCCGCACACCTACCTCGCCGCGATCGAGCAGGCGGGCGGCGTGCCCCTCGTGATCCCGAGCCTCGACGCGTACCTCGCCGACCCGGGTCGCGCGCTCGACCTCGTCGACGGGCTGTTCCTTCCAGGCGGCCGCGACCTCGACGCCGCGCTCTACGGCAGCGAGGCGCATCCGACGAACGATCCGCCGTTCGCATTGCGCGATGAGCTCGAGATCGCGCTCACCCGACTCGCGCGTGAGCGCGGCATGCCGATCTTCGGCGCGTGCCGCGGCCTGCAGGTGCTCAACGTCGCCCTCGGTGGCACGCTCGAGCAGCACCTCGGCGACCGCGTCGACCTCACGCCGCACCGCGACGAGGTCGGCACCTTCACGGCGCACCCGGTCACGGTCGCGCCGGGCACGCTGCTGGCGTCGTTGCTGCCCGCGGGCGATCCGTCGTTCGAGATCGCGTCGCACCACCACCAGGGCGTCGGCCGGCTCGGCGACTGCCTCATCCCGTCGGCCACCGCGCCCGACGGCGTGATCGAGGCCCTCGAAGGCACCGACGGCGCGTTCTGCCTCGGCGTGCAGTGGCACCCGGAGGAGCGGCTCGACCCCGAGGGACTCGCGCTCGTGCGTGCCTTCGTCGACGCCGCACGCGCCCACGCCGCCGCCCGGATCGGAGCGGCCGCGTGAGCGCCGTCATGCCCGAGCGCACGGCATCCGAGTGGGCGGCACTCGCCGACGGCATCGCATGGCCCGAGCGGCTCGTCGTCGGCGGCGAGACGGTGGCCCCGGTCGCCGGCGAATCACGCGAACTCGTCTCGCCGCGCGACGGCCGTGTCGCGGCATCCGTGCCATGGGGCTCGGTCGACGATCTCGAGACCGCGATCCGCGCCGCCCGGCACGCGTTCGACGAGGGCCCGTGGCCCCGCATGGCGCCCCGTGAGCGCAAGGAGATCCTGCTGCGCTGGGTCGCGCTCATCGAGGCGCACCGCGACGAGCTCGCGGCGATGCTCGCCGTCGAGATGGGCAAGCCGATCTCGCAGGCGTGGGGCATCGAGCTGCGCGCGGTCATCAACACCTACCGCTGGTACGCCGAGCTCGCCGACAAGGAGCTCGACGAGGTCTCGAACGTCGGCGAGGACGCGCTCGCGCTCATCACGCGCGAGCCCGTGGGGGTCGTCGGCGTCGTGACGCCGTGGAACTTCCCGCTCACCCTCGCCGGCTGGAAGATCGCCCCGGCCCTCGCGGTCGGCTGCACCGTGGTGCACAAGCCCGCCGACCTCGCACCGCTCTCGGCGATCCGCATGGCCGAGCTCGCCCTCGAGGCGGGGCTGCCAGAGGGCGTGCTCAACGTCGTGCCCGGACGCGGCTCCGTGCTCGGCCGCCACCTCGGCGAGCATCCGCTCGTCGACTCGATCGCGTTCACTGGGTCGACCGAGGTCGGCCGCGCCTACCTCGAGTACTCGGCGCGCTCGAACCTCAAGCGCACCTGGCTCGAACTCGGCGGCAAGTCGCCGAACATCATCCTCCCCGACGCACCGAACCTCGAGACCGCGATCTCGACCGCCGCGTGGGGCATCTTCTTCAACTCCGGGCAGATGTGCACCGCACCGTCACGACTCATCGTGCACGAGGCGATCGCCGACGAGGTCATCGAGGGCGTCGTGCGCGCCGCCGCCGACTACGCACCCGCCGACCCGCTCGACCCGGCCACCGCCATGGGCCCGCTCGCCTCCGCCGCCCGCATCGGCGAGGTCGGCGCACACGTCGAACGCGCCCTGGCCGAGGGCGCCACGCTCGCACTCGGTGGCGGCGTCGCCCGGCTCGACGGCGGACTCACCGGTGGCAGCTACTACGAGCCCACGGTGCTCACGGATGTCGCACCACGTTCGTCGCTCGCCCGCGAGGAAGTCTTCGGGCCCGTGCTCGCCGTGCTGCGCGTGAAGGACGAGGACGAGGCCGTGCGCGTGGCGAACGACTCCGACTACGGCCTCGCGGCCGGGCTCTGGACCGCGGATGTCTCCAAGGTGCACCGCCTCTCGCGCCGCCTGCGCGCCGGCACCGTCTGGGTCAACTGCTACGAGGAGGGCGACCTCACCGTGCCGTTCGGCGGCTTCAAGCAGTCGGGCAACGGCCGCGACAAGTCACGCCACGCCCTCGAGAAGTACACCGAGCTGAAGACCACCTACGTGCAGCTCTGACCGATCGGGAGCGGCGGTGACGGATCGACCGACCGTCACCGCCGAGCGCGGCTCACCAGGGCGATTCGCGCTCCTCGTCGCGGTGGGCGTCGTCGGGCAGGCGCGGCAGCTCCTCGCCCCCGGCGCGGATGCACAGCCAGCGCAGCTGCTCGGGGCTGTCGGGCAGGCAGCGCCACGTGCGCCACACGCCCTGGCCGACGCGCACCGCCGAGCCGGGTCCGACCTCGACGACCTCGTCGTCGAGCCCCATCTGGCCGCGACCGGCGAGGAACACGTACAGCTCCTCGATGCGATCGTGCGTGTGCCAGTAGCCCGCCTCCTCGCCCGGCTGGAACGCGTTGGCGGTCAGCCCGATGTACTGCATCGCGAGCTCATGGTCGACGACGCGTCGTCCGTCGCGCGAGGCCGTCGGCCGGAACCCGCCGAAGTGCTCGCGCCACGCGTCGAGCCCACCCATCTCCAATACCTGGTAGTCGGTCACCTCGCCACTGTAGCGACATCGTTGCGCGCGCCGTGTCCACGCCCTCTGCGCCACCTGTGCTGGCGCGGAGGGCGCCGAAATGGCGCAGCGGTGCCCGCCTCACGCGTGCGAGTGGTACAGGTTCCATTCCCAGTCGGTGACGGATGCCTCGAACGCGGCGATCTCGCGCCGCTTGACGGCCGCGTACACGTCGACGAGCTCGTCGCCGAACGCGTCGCGGAGCACCTCGTCGGCCTCGAGCGCGGCGATCGATTCGGCGAGCGACCGCGGGAGGGGCAGGCCCTCGGCCGACGGCCGGAGCCGGTTCGCGATGCCGTCGCGGGCGGCGTGCAGCATCGCCGCGATGAGCAGGTGCGGGCTCGCGCTCGCATCGCCGGCGCGGAGTTCGAGCCGGGTGGCGCCGCCGCGCTCGGCGGGCACGCGCACGAAGGTGTAGCGGTTGTCTTCGGCGAAGTTGCCGGTGCGCGGCGAGAGGCCCTCGCCGCGGAGGCGCTTGTAGGAGTTGACCGTGGGCGCCGCGAACGCGAGCAGCGCGGGGGCGTGCTGCTGGATGCCGGCGATGGCGGCGAGCATCTCCCCGCTCATGCCGCCCTCGGGCGTGGCGAACACGTTGTGGGCGAGCTCGTCCCACAGCGAGAGGTGCACGTGCAGGCTGCTGCCCTCCTCGCCCGTGATGGGCTTGGCCATGAACACGGCCTCGACGCCCTCGATGACCGCGAGCTCCTTCACCGCGGTCTTCAGGAGGAACGCCTGATCGGCCGCGAGCTGGGCTTCGCCGTGATGGAGGTTCACCTCGAACTGGCCGGGGGAGAACTCGCGGTTGACCACGGTGACGCCGATGCCGAAGTCGATGAGGTTGCGGTGGATTCGGCCCACCACGCCCCTCGGGTCGGTGATCCGGTCGATCGTGTACGAGACGCCGTCGAGCGCGTACGGCGCGCCGCGTCGTCCGTCCTCGGCGCGGTCGAACAGGTAGAACTCGGGTTCGCCCGCCGCCTGCGCGGTGAGGCCGAGTTCGGCCTCCATCCGCGCGCGGGCATCGGCGAGTTGTCCGCGGGCGCAGAGCGCCGAGCGCTCACCGTGCTCCCAGAGGCTCGCGAGCACCCACACCGCGTCGGGCTCCCACGGCGGGATGACCGCGGATCCGGGCTCGATGCGGGCGTGCAGGTCGGGGTGGCCGAGCAACTGCGGGAACTGCGTCTCGTCGACCGGCACGCCGAGCAGGTCCTCCGCCACGCTCATCTTCGAGTAGGCGACGCCGTCGAGCAGTTGCGGCAGGTACGAGACCGGGAACTGCTTCGCGCGCTGCCGGCCGAAGAGGTCGGCGTGCGCGACACGGATGACCCTGACGCCGCGGGCGAGCAGCCGTTCGAGGTGCTCGAGTCCCGGGTCGGGCGAGACGACGACATCGGATGTCGCGGGCGCGTCGGGCGCGACCGCGGCGTCGTCGGCGACGGGGGACGGGCTGGTGAACGTCATGAGGGCGGACCTTCCGCGAGTTCGTGGGGTGCCGACGTCGGTCATGACCGCGGCATCCGGTGGTTGCGAGTGCTGTTGATTATAGTACTATGACTGTATCGACAAAAGAAACAGTCGCCCGATGACGCGACTGCTGCAGATCTCGAGAACCTCGACCCTGGACCCCCTCACCGGCAAGGAAGCATCATGATCAAGCTCTACGACATCGACCACGTCAAGTTCGGCGTGGAGGACCTCGACGCCTCGAGCCACAGCTGGCAGGCGGAGTTCGGCCTGCACGAGCGCGAGCGAGAAGGCCGCACGTCGTTCCTGGCGGTCAACTACGAGCCCTACTCGGTCGTGCTCGAGACCTCGAACCAGGTCGGTATCCAGTACGCCGCCTACAACCTGCACCCCGACTTCTCGCTCGACGACGCCGAGAAGCACCTCAAGGAGGTCGGCGTCGAGTACACCCGTTCCGACGAGGCCGTGAGCTTCACCGACCCCGAGGGCAACGGCGTGCAGTTCGTGCCCTTCAAGCCCCGCACCGGTCAGGACGTGTTCCCCGTCGCCTCCCGCTCCACCACCGACCAGGGGCCTGGTCTGTTCCGCCGCATCGGCCACGTGAACTACCTCACTGCCGACGTGCAGAAGATGGTCGACTTCTACGTGAACGTCGTCGGCCAGCAGCTCACCGACCGCCTCGGCAGCGACGCGGGCGCATTCCTGCGCGTCGGCGCCGACCACCACGTCAACGCCTTCGTGAACACCGGCACCCCGCACTTCCACCACGTCGCCTTCGAGATGGCCGACTGGGGCATGATCCGCCAGTCGTTCGACCACCTCTCGCAGCACGGCCGCGTGTTCCCCTGGGGCCCGGTGCGGCACGGCATCGGCGGCAACCTCGCCGGTTACGTCCGCGTGCCCGAGAACGACTGCTTCGTCGAGCTGTACTGCGACATGGAGCAGATCGACTTCACGCACGAGCCGCGCGAGTTCCCCGACGACCGGCACAGCTCGAACGTGTGGGGCATGCTCCCGCCGCGCTCGTACTTCCGCTTCGACGAGGCGAGCATCGCCGCCGAACGCGAGAGCCTTCGCGCGATCTACGAGTGAAGGACTTCGGTCCCTGAGCCTGTCGAAGGGTCGCGGCATCCGTGAGACAGTGAGACGGATGCCGCGGGGCGCCCGACACGGGTCGACCGGACCGCATGCCGAGGGGAGGCGACGTGAGCGCAGCACCGGGTCACTCGGTCGATGGCGCCGAGCCGCTGCGCCGACTCGTGTTCGCCGCGCGCAGCGGCGGACTCACGCACCTCGTCGGCGCGCTGCGTTCCGCGTTCGGTGCCGAGGCCGCGCTGTTCGACCTCACCGGGAGCGCGATCGCGACGGCGCCGGCCCGAGCCATCTGGGACGCCCACGCCGTGCGGGCCGCGGCCGACGGCGGTGGCGCCGCGAGCCACCCCTTCCTCGTGCGCACGGTCGACGTCGACGGTGAGCCGCTCGCCCTGCTCGCCGTGCGCGCGACGGCCGATCCCGATCGGCTGCTCGGCACCGCCGTCGATCTCATCGCGATCGAGCTCGGGCGACTGCGCGCGGCGCAGCAGGGGCGGCGCGAGCTCACCGCGAGCCTCATCGACGACGTGCTCGCGCGACGCGTGAGCGAGGCCGACGCCGTCGGACGCCTCCGCGCCGTGGGCGTCGACGCCACGCGCCCGTTCCGCGTGCTGCTCGGATGGGCGCGCATGCCCGCCTCCCGCCGCGACCGGCTGCCGTGGGGCGGCATCTACTCGCTCATGGGCGATCGGCCCGAGCCGTTCCTGCGGATCCTGCGCGGCGAGCACGTGCTCATGGTCGTTCCCGACGACGCGATGGTCGACCGCATCGCGCAGAACCTCTGCACGAAGCTCGTCGAAGCCGGCGAGTCCGCCAGGGTGGGCGTGAGCCTGCGACACGTCGGCGGCGCGGGGCTGCGTGCGGCCTACTTCGAGGCCCTGTCGGCCACTCGTGAGGGTGAGGGGGTGCGGCATCCCGGGCGGCTCGACCTCGCGCGACTGCTGGTGATGACGAACACGGCGGTGCCCCTGGCGGATGTCGGACGCGACCTGCTGCAGCCGCTCATCGAATACGACGCCGCGCACGGCAGCGCGCTCGTCGAGACGCTGCGCGCGTACCTCGCCGTCGATCGCGACGTGGTGGCGACGACCGCGCGGCTCTTCATCCACCGCAACACGCTGCGCTACCGCCTTCGCCAGATCACCGGCCTGCTCGACGTCGACCTCGAGTCGACGTCGGCGATCGCCACGCTGTGGCTCGCCTACACCGCGCTCGACGACGAGGCCGACCCGGCGGGCTTCGCCACCGACGAACCCGGCGTTGCGGCGTCGGCCGAGGAAGGAACCCCGTGATCGACGCGGATGCCCCGAACTCCGACCCCTTCGTGAAGCTGGTGCTGTTCACGACGGCGCCGAAGGACGCCGCGGTGTACTACGAATGGCTGCTCGGCCTCGCGCCCGGCGCACGCCCCGGCGACGCCCTCGCGCGCCGCGGCGTCGACGGCGTGCTCACGGCGCCCGACGGCGAGGCGGCGCCCGGGTGGGTCCCGGTGTTCCGCGTCCCGTCGGTCGTCGACGCCGCCGCCGAGGCCGCCGCGCGCGGCGCGACGGTGCGCCGCGTCGAGGCGGGATCCTCGGTGCACGACTTCGTGCTCGACGCGTCGGGCGTGTGGACGGGCCTCACCGAGTCAGCGAGCGGCGCGATCGCCGGGCGCTCGGCCAACGTCGACTACTCGGCCATCGACGCCGACGCCGCCGAGGCGCTCTACGGCGCGATCCTCGGGCTCGAGCGCCTGGAGATGGTGGACGACCCCTACGAGATGCGCTTCCTGCATCGCGACCGGCGCATCGGCGCGGGCGTGTTCCGCCTGCACGGCGTGGCCGACTTCTCGGTGCGCCCCTACTGGTTCGTCTACTTCGAGGTCGACGACCTGGTGATGCACGTCGCCCGCGCTGCCGAGTCGGGCTCGCGCGTGCTCGTGCCGCCCACCCCGTCGCCCTTCAACCTCTACACGGTGCTCGAGGATCCGTGGGGGAGCGTTTTCGCCTTCAGCCAACTGCTGCCAGCACCGATCCTCGGCGACATGCCCGTGGCCGACGCCTCCGGACCGGCCGGCGACCTCACCGACCACATCGACCTGTTCCCCGCGCACCGCTGATCGGCGTTGGCGGCGACATCCGCCGCCCTCGTTTGTGCACGCGGCATAACCGGGTGCGCGGGCTTTGGCGACCGGCCCATAGGGCGCGCCGGCCGCCCGCACCGACACTTGAGGCACCTTCATCGACCACCAAGGAAGTGCGGCAACATGTCTCGTGCAAAAGTGTCAGCGACGCAGAACCCGATGGCCACGAACTCGGGACTCGTCACGCCTCCCATGACGTCGCTGCCCGGACTCGCCGGGCCCTACTCGACGTTCCCCGTGACGACCGACGACGAGCGGGTGCGCGGCGAACTCGAGCGCATCCTCGCCGCGGCACGCGACCTCCGCCCCACCCTGCGAGCGCAGCAGGCGCAGACCGAGGAGGACGGCCAGTACTCGCAGGAGGTGCACGAGTACTTCCTCGAGCACGGCTTCTACAAGGTGCTGCTGCCGCGCCGCTTCGGCGGCCTCGAGCTCGGCGTTCCGGCGTTCTTCGCCATGGTCGCCGAGGTCGGCCGCGGATGCCCCTCCACCGCGTGGTGCCTCTCACTCTCGGTCGCGCACACCCTCACCCTGTCGTCGTACTGGCCGCTCGAGGCGCAGGAGGACGTCTTCGGCAAGCACGGCTACATGGTCGCGCCGGCCAGCGGCAACCCCACGGTCGCGACCGCCGTGCCCACCGATGGAGGGTTCCTCGTGTCGGGCAAGTGGCGGTACTGCTCGGGTGCGCCGTACTCGACGCACTTCTTCCCGACCGTGATGATCCCCGCGACCGACGACCAGCCCGAGTACCGCGCATGGATCGTCGTCGACCGCGAGGACTACACCGTCCTCGACGACTGGGGCCGCGTCATCGGCATGCGCGGCAGCGGTTCGAACGGCATCGAGATGCAGGACGTGTTCGTGCCGGCCCACCGCGTCGTCGCCGAGACCTGGACGAGCGAGCTCACCGAGCCCAGCGTCGGCTACGGCATCCACGGCAATCCCGTGTACTCGGGGGTGTTCTTCGGCTTCGCCGAGGGCGAGGTGGCCGCGGCCGCCGTCGGGCTCGGCTACGCCGCCCTCGACGAGTACGAGCGCATCATCCGCACCACCCGCGCGCCCTTCGACCCGAACGGCGGCATGCGGGCCGACTCCGACGACTGGCGCCGCGTGCTCGGCATGGCCATGGCCAAGGTGGATGCCGCGGCCGGCGCGCTGTTCGACGGCGGACGCCGGTACGAGGAGTTCGCGCGGCGGCTGGTGACCGAGGGCGAGAACTTCGATGCGGGCCGCGCCATGCGCCTGAACAACCAGTACTTCGTCGTCGAGGAGCTGGTGTGGGAGGCGCTGCAGGAGCTCATCCGCACCGCCGGCACGGGCTTCTCGGCCGACGGCCAGGCGATGCAGCGCTACTTCCGCGACATCTGGACCACCGTCAGCCGCACCGACCAGTTCCAGTTCTTCGCCGCCCCGGCGATGGCGTTCCACTTCGCGGGCGAGGCCGGCTACGACGACGCGGTGGTGACGGATGACGCGGATGACGTCGACGGCACGGCCGATGCCGGTGCCGAGGCATCCGCTGCGACCCGCACGGAGTCGGCCGCATGAACACCCTGAACCCCACCGGAGAGCCCACGATGACCCGACCCGACTTCCCCGTCGGCACGACCGTCTGGCAGGAGCTCGAGGCCGCGGATGCCGCGGGCCTCGCCGAGTTCTACGGCGCCGTGCTCGGCTGGCGGCTCGAGCTCGACCCCGACGGCGCGAGGGGCCGGTTCACCAGGGACGGCGAGCTCGTCGCCGGACTCGTGATCACCTCCGGCCTCCCGTCGGCCCGCGTCGGGTGGCGCTGCTACCTCGGCGCCGACGATCTCGATGCGGCGGTGGCGCGTGCCGTCGACGCGGGCGCGACCGTGCGCACGGCAGACAAGCGCATCGGCATCCCTGGGCGCGCCGTGGAGCTGACCGACCCGTTCGGCGCCTGGTTCGGCCTCGCCGAGCCCGAGCCGGGTGCCGCCGTCACCCCGTCGACCTCGCTCGGACGCCTCTCGCTCGTGGATCCGACGAACCACGACATGGAATCGGAGGTGGCCTTCCAGGACGCCCTGTTCCCAGGGCAGACGGTGGAGCCGCTCGACGGCATCCACGTGTTCCGCGACGCGGAGGGACGCGCCCTGCGCGGCTCCTACGAGGTCGCGGCCGAGCTGCGGGCCTTCCTGCCGCCGCACTGGCTGCCGTGGTTCAGCGTCGCCGACCAGCGTCGTGCCACCGAGGCGGCGGTCGAGCACGGCGGCCGCGTGAACACGGTCGACAACGAGCTGAGCTTCGGGCTGTGGGGCGTGGTCGCCGACCCCGCGGGCGGCGAGTTCAAGGTGCTGCAGCTCACACGCGACACGATCTGATCCGGCGGGGAGGTCCGACGGGACGTTCGGCCGCCCCACCGCACAATCGACCTGCGTACGCTTGTGCACAGGGGACAGAGTTTCATAAAAGAACACACATATAGTCCTGAAAAGTACAGAACTGATCTATCCTTCCATTCAGGAACTCGGCGCCCCAAGGGGCGCTTCACCCCCAACGTCGGCAGCGTCGCCACATCGGAGTGGCCTCGCCGACTGAACAACCCGGAGGACTCCATGTCCAGCACAACTTCCGCACCGGCACAGCACGCCGGCGCCTCGAGCCGGTTGTCCGGCAAACTCGGGCCGATCTCGATCGTGTTCATGGTGGTCGCCGCCGCGGCGCCGCTCACGATCTTCGTGTCCACGCCGTTCAACATGCTGAACGGCAACGGACCCGGCATCGCGTTCAGCTATATCGTCGGACCGCTCATCATGCTGCTGTTCGGTGCCGGATTCGCGGCCATGTCGATCCACGTCGAGAAGGCGGGCGCGTTCTACTCGTACATCACCGCCGCCATGGGCCGCCCGGTCGGCGTCGGCGCCGGGTTCCTCGCGATGCTCGGGTACATCCTGTTCCAGGCGTTCGTCTACATGCTGCTCGGCTTCTCGATGGAGGGCCTCATGGCGAGCTTCTTCGGCACCGGCGTGCTGCCGTGGTGGGGCTGGATGTTCGTGGCCGCGGCGCTCGTCGCCGTGCTGGGCTACTTCAGCATCGACCTGAGCGCGAAGGTGCTCGCGGTCGCCCTCATCCTCGAGGTGCTCGTCATCCTCGTCATCGACTTCGCGATCCTGTTCCAGGGCGGCGGTCCCGAGGGCATCCAGATCGCGCCGTTCTTCAGTGCCGATGCGATCACGTGGGGCTCGCTGCCGCTCGGCATCCTGTTCGGCATCAGCGTCGGCCTCGGCTTCGAGGCCACGGCGATCTTCCGCGACGAGGCACGTGACCCGCGCAAGACCATCCCGCGGGCCATCTTCATCGCCATCATCGCGGCCGCGGCCTTCTACGGCTTCGCCATCTGGGGCTGGATGCAGGCGTTCGGCGTGAACGGCGTCATGGACGCCGTCGGCGCGGACCCGGAGAACATCATGTACGCCACCGCGGCGGAGTGGGTCGGCCCGATCTTCATGCAGGTCATGTCGGTGCTGGCCGTCACGTCGATGTTCGCGTGCGTGCTCGCGTACCACAACATCATCACGCGCTACCTGCACTCGCTCGGCCACTCGGTGCTCCCGCAGCGGCTCACCTGGGTGCACTCCCGGCACGGCTCGCCATACGTCGCCTCGATCGTCACCACCGTGATCGGCGTCGTGGTGCTGCTCGCGGTGCTCCTCAGCGCCCTCGACCCGTTCATGGTCTTCGGCTGGTTCATCTCGGTGGGCACGCTCGCCCCGCTCGTCCTGTTCTCGCTCACGAGCATCGCAGTCGTCGTCTTCTTCCGCCGCAACCCGGGGCTGCCGGTGAGCCGGTGGTCGTCGACGATCTCGCCGATCCTGTCGTTCCTCCTGCTCGGCGCGATCGCGGTCACGGCACTCGTGAACTTCTCAGTGCTCTCGGCGGCCGATCCGACGGTGAACCTCCTCCTGCAGCTGCTGCCGGTCGTGGTGTTCCTCATCGGCGTCGCGGTCGCGCTCATCGCGAGGAAGGTGAGCCCCGAGCGTTATGCGGGCCTCAAGGAGCACGGCACGGCATCGGTGCGGGTGATCGATGAGACGGATGCCCCCGAGGGCTCCAACGAGCCCGTCGGCAAGGTCTGAGAGCACGGCGATGCCCGACGCCGTCCGCGCGACCCCGGCCAGGGGCAGCGGGCGGCGTCGGGCTGCCGGGCCTAGTGTTGGAGGCGTGTCAACGAAGAACGGATCCGCCGTACGGCGGTACGACCCCGAACGCCGGCGGCGCATCGTCGAGGCGGGTCTGCGGGTCGTCGCCGAGCGTGGCATCAGCGGCCTCACGTTCCGAGCCGTCGCGGATGCCGCGGACGTGCCGCTGGGTTCCACCACGTACCACTTCGCCGACAAGGACGATCTGCTCGAGGCGATCGTGCACCTGTCGCGTGAGCGGAACCGCGAGTTCACCGAGCGCACGCTGCGCTCCGGCGTCGAGCGCCTGGGTCTCGTCGGAGGCATCTGCCATCTCGTCGAGGAGCTCACGGTGCGTCAGCACACCCTCCTCGTGGTCGAGCACGACCTCTTCCTCTCGGCCCTCCGGAACCCTCGACTGCGCGGCGAGAGCCGGCAGTGGTCGCGCGACTTCGTCGACGTGATCCAGGAGTACACCGACCCCGTCACTGCCGAGACGCTCGGCTTCGCGTTCGACGGTCTCTGCCTGCAGTCGGCGCTCTTCGACGTGATGTTCTTCGCGGCCGATGTCGAGCCGCACATCCGGCTCGTGCTCTCGGGTCCCGAGGCGGCCGGCGGGCGTCGCGCGGGCTGACGGCCCCTGGCATCCGGCCGCTCGACATCGGCGGCGCACCCCGCCCGCATCAGTGCGTTCTCAGGCCTCCCGGCGAAGCCGCTTCGCCCTGCCCCGACCGGGACGCACGCGCGCGTCGGCGACGCTGCGGATGTCTGTGGACATGTGTTCCAACCGGTATCCCACGCATGCGAGTGTGCGCACCGCACAGGTCGGGTCGCCGCGGTTGGTCGAAACGACAGCAATCCCCGATGAAATCGCGATTTCCGCCCCTTGGACTTGCCGCAGAGGGGCGCACCGATTAGCGTCTCCTGTTACGTACACACGTACATAACGCGACCATTGCATGAAGGAGTGCCATGACCGCCCTGACGGCCATCGACCCGCGGGAGTTCAGGACCACGCTCGGACGGTTCGCCAGCGGCGTGATCGTGTTGACCGCCGTCGCCGATGACGGACGGGTCCACGGCATGACCGCGAGCGGATTCGTGTCCGTCTCGCTCGATCCGGCGCTCGTGCTCGTCTCCGTGGACCACCGCACGCGCATGCACCGACTGCTCGGCACGGCCGAGCGCTACGCGGTGAGCGTGCTGCACGAGGACCAGCTCGATGTCGCGATGCACTTCGCCGGGAAGCCGCAGGACCTCGAGCCCGATTTCGCACGTCGCGGCGGCATGCCCGTCATCGACGGAGCGCTCGCCCACATCGTCTGCGACCTCCATGAGCGGGTGCCCGCCGGCGACCACACGCTCTACCTCGGCCGGGTGACCCTGCTCGACAGCGTCGAGGGCAACCCGCTGCTGTTCTTCTCCGGTTCGTTCAACTCCCTCACCACCCAAGGAGCCCTCGCATGAGCATCACCGAATCCCCTCGCGTCGAAACCCCGGCCCGCGCCGTCGAGGCACCGATCGCCTCCGGGGCATCCGACCGCCCGCAGACCAGCGAGGAGTACCTCGCCAGCCTGAACGACGGCCGCGACGTCTTCATCTACGGCGAGAAGATCGAGAAGATCACCGAGCACCCGGCCTACCGCAACTCGGCCCGCTCGATCGCCCGCCTCTACGGATCGCTCGCCGACCCCGAGCGCAATTCCGAGCTCATCCTGCCCACCGACACCGGCAACGGGGGCTTCACGCACGCGTTCTTCAAGGTGCCGCGCACCCCTGAAGACCTGCGCGCCGCACGCGGCGCGATCCGGGGCTGGCAGAAGCAGGTCGCGGGCTGGATGGGCCGCACCCCCGACTACAAGGCGTCGCTCCTGATGACCCTCGGCGCCGACCCGTCGTTCTTCGGCGAGTACGCCGACAACGCGGCCTACTGGTACCGCCGCGTGCAGGAGGAGGTGCTGCACGTCGGCCACGCGATCGTGCACCCGCCGGTCGACCGGGCGAAGCCCGCCGACGAGGTGGGCGACGTGTTCGTGCACGTCGAGGAGGAGACCGACAACGGACTCATCGTCAGCGGGGCGAAGGTGGTCGCCACCGGCGCACCCCTCACGCAGTACACCTTCGTCTCGCACTTCGGGGCGCTCCTCGGCAAGAAGGAGTTCGCGCTCATCTTCATGGCGCCCATGAACGCCAAGGGCGTGAAGCTCTACTCGCGGCACTCCTACGAGGCGGCGGCCGCGAAGGCGGCGAGCCCGTTCGACTACCCGCTGTCGAGCCGCTTCGACGAGAACGACGCGATCCTCGTGTTCGACCGCGCCCTCATCCCGTGGGAGAACGTGCTCGTCTACGACGCGCAGAAGGTGCAGGAGTTCAACGAGGGCCCCCTCGGCTGGATGCAGCGCGCCGCGTTCCAGGCGTCGACGCGCCTCGAGGTGAAGCTCGACTTCATCTCGGGACTCGTGTCGAAGGCGCTCGAGATCACCGGCGCAGGCGGATTCCGCGGCGTGCAGGCGCAGTTGGGGGAGATCCTCGCCTTCCGCAACCTCGTCTCGGGCCTGCGCGACGGCATGATCGAGCGGGCGGAGGTCGGCCCCGGCGGCATCCTCATCCCCGACGGCCGCTACGCGCTCACCTACGCGGCCACGGCGCCCGGTATGTACTTCCGCATGCGCCAGATCGTCGAGACGATCATCGCCTCGGGTCTCATCTACCTGAACTCCAACGCCATCGACTTCCAGGTGCCCGAGTTCAAGGCCGACCTCGACCGCTACCTGCGAGGGTCGAACGGCAACACGGCACTCGACCGTTCGAAGATCATGAAGGCGCTCTGGGACTCCATCGGCAGCGAGTTCGCGGCACGTCACGAGCTGTACGAGCTCAACTACTGGGGTCAGCCCGAGAAGACGTACGTGGACATCCTCAACGTCGCCGGCGTCGACGGGCAGCTCGACGACGCCAGGTCGCTCGTCGACGACATCCTCTCCGACTACGATCTCGAGGGCTTCACGGCTCCCGATCTCATCAACCCGAACGACGTGAGCACCATCCGGGGCCTCGACCTTCGGGGACGCGGCGCCTGAGGCGCCCCCGGCACGTCCGCCCCGGCAGGAGGCGGACGTGCCGTCGCCGCGGCGCGCTCAGGACCGGATCGCGAACTTCGCGAGGGTCCGCGAGCGCGCCGCGGCGACGAACGCGCGGATGAGCGCGATGCCCTCCGGGTCGAGGCGCTCCTCGGGGTGCCACTGCACGCCGAGGCAGAAGCCGCCGTCGGTCGCCTCGATCGCCTCGACCACGCCGTCGGGCGCGGTGGCGGAAGCCACGAGCCCGTCGCCCAGCCGGTCGACGCCCTGGTGGTGGTGCGACGAGATGTCGAACTCGAGCTCGTGCGTGATGTCGCTGAGCAGCGTGCCCGGCGTGATCGCGACGGGGTGCGAGGTGTGGATCCCGTACTCGGCGCGGTGCGGCGTCAGGTCGACCCGGTCGCCGAGGTGCTGCTCGAGCGTGCCGCCGAGGGCGACGTTGATCACCTGCATCCCCCGGCAGGCTCCGAGCACGGGCATGCCGCGCTCCCGGGCGAGCCGGGTGAGCGCGAGCTCGAGCTCATCGCGCACGCGCAGCGGCTTGTCGTTCGACGGATGCGCCTCGCTGCCGTAGAGCGTCGCGTCGAGGTCGCGCCCGCCAGGCAGGAACAGCCCGTCGACGAGGTCGAGCAGCCGCTCGGGTTCGTCGACGTGCACGCCGATGCTCGGGAACAGCAGCGGTGCGCCGCCGGCCTCCTCGATCGCGGCGATGTATGCGTGCGGGAGCCCGTCGGTGGGGATGTCCACCCATGCACCCGAGCTCGCCGCCTTGCGATCGGCCACCAGGCCGATGATGGGAACGGTCATCACGCCCTCCACATCGTTCAGGTCTCAAGCTCCAACCTACGGAGGAGTCGCCTCACGCGCACGCGCTCCGCCCGGCAACTTGTGAGTTTGGCGAGTCGCGGGTGCCGAATGGCGCGGCGCTGCTTAGGCTCGAAGCCGATGATCCGATTCGACTCCGTCACCAAGACCTACGCCGGTCAGTCGAGGCCCGCCCTGAACGACATCCGGACCGAGATCCTGCGCGGCGAGTTCGTCTTCCTCGTGGGCGCCTCCGGCTCCGGCAAGTCGAGCTTCCTCCGGTTGATCCTCAAGGAGGAGAAGCCTTCCAAGGGTCGGATCCACGTGCTCGGGCAGGACCTGAACACGATCTCGAGCCGCAAGGTGCCCTACTTCCGGCGCGACCTCGGCGTCGTGTTCCAGGACTTCCGGTTGCTGCCGAACAAGAACGTCTTCGAGAACGTCGCGTTCACGCTGCGCGTCATCGGCAAGTCGCGCGGATTCATCCAGTCGGCCGTGCCCGAGACGCTGAAGCTCGTCGGGCTCGACGGCAAGGGCAAGCGGATGCCGCACGAGCTCTCGGGCGGCGAGCAGCAGCGGGTCGCCATCGCCCGAGCGATCGTCAACAAGCCGCAGATCCTGCTCGCCGACGAGCCGACGGGCAACCTCGACCCGGTCACGAGTGCGGGCATCATGACGCTCCTCGAGCGCATCAACGCCGGCGGCACGACCGTGGTGATGGCCACCCACGAGGCCGGCATCGTCGACCAGATGCAGCGTCGCGTCATCGAACTCTCGGCCGGCGAGGTCGTACGTGACGAACGCGCGGCCGGCTACGGCGCCAAGCTCGAGGAGGAGTCCGCCGAGCCGGGAGAGCAGCGCGTCGAGTCGGCCGAGCCCGTTCAGCAGGTCGCTGCCGCGGTGGCCGCCGCCGAGGCGGTCGCTGCGGCGCGGAGCGCTGCCTCGGGCGGGCCCGCGGTCGCGGCATCCGGCGCCGCACGGAAGTCGGCCAAGGCGACCAGGCCGACCAAGGCGGCGAAGGCGGCGAAGGAACCGCAGCCCGCGGCCGCGACGACGGACGTCGCCGACACTCCCGCACCGCTCACTCGGGCGGCCCCGAAGGTCGGCAAGAAGGTCATGCAGGAGAAGCAGCCGCTCTACGTCGAGCCCGAGGAACGCGACGAGGTGACGGATGCCGCGGCGGCGATCACGGCGGCGGCGACCGGAGTCGTGACGGTCCCGGGTGAGGCGCCCGACGACGGGTCCGAAGGCGCCACCGCCACCGCGACCGCCGCCGAGCGGCACGGGGCGGCGGCATCCGAGCACCTGACCCTGGCGGAGCGACTGGGCCTGCGCGCGCCCGGCGGACCCCGCGAGGGCGACGACGACCAGGAAGTCGGGCCGACGCGATGAGATTGGGACTCGTGCTCTCCGAGGCCGCGAACGGCCTGCGCCGCAATGCCTCGATGGTCGTCTCGGTCGTGCTCGTCACTTTCATCTCGCTGACCTTCGTCGGCACGGCGGCGCTGCTCCAGTTGCAGATCGCCCAGATGAAGAACTACTGGTACGACCGCGCGCAGGTCGCCGTCTACCTCTGCACGTCGGTGTCCACCGCGGCCGGATGCGTCGACGGCGAGGCGACCGAGGAGCAGAAGGCGGCCGTCGAGGCGCAGCTCGACTCCGACACGCTGGCGCCGTTCATCGACGAGTTCTATTTCGAGGACCACCAGCAGGCGTACGAGAACTTCCAGGAGCAGTTCGAGGGCACGCCCGCGGCCGACTACGTGACGCCCGAGGTGCTCAACGAGACATTCTGGGTGAACCTCGTCGACCCATCGCAGGCGGCCGTGCTCGCCGAGAGCCTCGCCGGGCTCGCGGGCGTCGAGCAGGTCGTCGACCAACGCCGGTACCTCGACCAGATCTTCGACGTGCTCAATGCGGCGAGCTACACGGCCATCGCCATCGCGGCCATCATGCTCGTGGCGGCGGCGCTGCTCATCGCGACGACGATCCGGCTCTCGGCGTTCTCGCGCCGGCGCGAGCTCGGCATCATGCGACTCGTGGGTGCGTCGAACCGCTTCATCCAGACGCCGTTCGTGCTCGAGGGCGTCTTCGCCGGCCTCATCGGGTCGGTGCTCGCCGCCGGGGCGGTGGTCGCGATCGTGGTGTTCTTCGTGCAGGGATACCTCGCCGAATCGCTGTCGTTCACGTTCGTCGACCTCGGCGACGCGCTGCTCGTCGTGCCGCTGCTGATTCTCGTGGGTGTGCTGCTCGCGGCCGTCTCGGCGGGCATCGCGATCACGAGGTACCTCAAGGTCTGAGTCGGTCGGTCCCTGAGCCCGTCGAAGAGCGGTCCCTGAGCCTGTCGAAGGGTAGACTGAACGGCTGCCCCGGATGTCCCGGAGGCATCCGGATTCGAACCGAGGAGTGAACCGTGCCAAGGGAACGCGGTCAGAAGGTCGTCGCGACCAACCGCAAGGCGCGGCACGACTACACCATCGAGGACACTTACGAGGCCGGCATCGTGCTCACCGGCACCGAGGTGAAGTCGCTGCGCGAGGGCCGCGCGTCGCTCGTCGACGGCTACGCGTTCATCGACGGCGGCGAGATGTGGCTCGATGCGGTCCACATCCCCGAGTACACCGAGGGCACGTGGAACAACCACGCGCCGCGTCGCAAGCGCAAGCTCCTGCTGCACAAGCAGGAGATCGTGAAGATCAGCCACAAGACGAAGGAGGGCGGCTACACGCTCGTCCCCCTGCAGATCTACTTCAGCGACGGCCGAGCCAAGGTCGAGCTCGCGGTCGCGAAGGGCAAGCGCGAGTACGACAAGCGGCAGGCCCTGCGCGAGCGCCAGGACAAGCGCGAGGCCGCACGGGCGATGGCGACGCGCAACCACCTGGGGGAGTAGCGGCGAGTCGCCGGAGACGTCGTCGTTCAGCCGGCGATCTCGCGCAGCACCTCGAGATGCGCGGCGAAGGCGGCGCGTCCGCGCGCGGTCATCGAGAGCCACGTGCGCGGCACCTTGCCGAGGTACCCCTTGCGCACCTTGACGTAGCCCGCGGCCTCCAGCGCAGCGGCCTGCTTGCTGAGCGCGGAATCGCTGAGCTCCACCGAGTCGCGCACGAACGCGAACTCGGCCTCGTCGGCCGCGGCGAGCAGGGCCGCGATCGAGAACGGCACCGGTCGCTGGAGCAGCGGATCGAGCCGATGCCGCGGGTGCCCCGCGTCGGCACGATCAGCCACGCACGACCACCAGCTCGCGTACCGAGCCCCACAGCGGCGGCACCGCCGTGACGGCGCCGGCGACCGTGAAGAACGCCACCGAACCCGGGAAGATCAGGAGTCCGGCGCCGAGCGACGCGGCGAAGCACGCACCCCACGTGCCCATGGCGATGCCGAACCGGCGCGAGAAGCCGAGGCTCGAGGCACGCACCCGCCGGAGGTGCACGACGGCGAGCACGCCGAGCACGGCGGCGAACACGAGCGAGACGCCGAGCACTTCGGCCTCGTCGGTGCGGGCGAACCATCCGAGCGCCGCGAGGTACACGGCGGATGCCGCGGCGAGCCCGCTGAGCCACGCGGATGCGGAGGCAGAGCCCTCGACGGCGACCGCGCGGGCGGCGGACCGTGCCTCGTCGAGCCGAGCGGCGGCGGCATCACGGCCGATCGGGGCATCGGACCGCGCGTCGTCGTGCGGCTCGGCGTCGTGGTCGTCGGGTCGGTCGATGCTCATTTGGTCAGGATAGCAAGTAGTTGCCGATGTGGAAAGAACTTTCTCGGAGGATTCGCCAAGCTCCGCAGGTAGGCTCATCGCGATGGAGATCTCCAGGCGCATCCCGATTCGTGGCACGTACAACTTCCGAGACGTCGGCGGCCTGCCGGCGCAGAGCGGCCGCGTGCGCGAGGGTGTGCTCTTCCGCTCCGACGGGCTGCACCGGCTCGGCGAGGAGGGCCGCGACCAACTCCGGCGGCTCCGCGTCGGCACGGTCATCGACCTGCGCGACGAGAACGAGGCGGCCATCATGCCCGATGACCTCACGGGGCTCGACGTCGAGGTGCTGCGCCTCCCGGTCTTCGAGGGCTCCGGCGCCTCGCAGGGTGCGGGCGGCATCTCGCTCGACGCGCTCTACCACCGCATCGTCACCCAGCACACGGCGGTCGTCGTCGGCGCGCTGCGCGAGATCGCCACGGCCCGCGAGCACTCGGTGGTGGTGCACTGCACCGCCGGCAAGGACCGCACCGGCGTCGTCGTCGCCCTCGCGCTCAGCGCGGTCGGCGTGCATCGCGACGCCGTGATCGAGGACTACGCGCGCACCGAAGCCAACCTCGCGGGCGAGTGGCTCGAGCAGATGGTCGCCATGATCGGCCGGTACGGCATTCCCGACACCCCTGAACTCCGGGTGCTCATGGGCGGCAGCCCACCCGAGGCGATCGAGGGCATGCTCGACACCGTCGAACGCTCGCACGGATCCACGCGCGAATACCTGCTCGCGGCCGGCCTCGGCCTGCACGAGCTCGCCGCCCTTGAGCAGCTCCTCATCACCGAGTGAGGTGGCTCATCGCCTCCGCGGTGAAGCGGGCGTCGACGGATGCCTCGATCACGAGTTGCGCGGGCGCGAACTCCGTGCCCTGCGCCGCGCCGCCGATCTCGGCGACGGCGCGCATCATCATGGCCTTCGGCGCCCCCGGCATGGGCTGGACCCCGAGCATGCCGTGGTCGGCGAGTTCGACCGGCGTCGGATCCCCGAGTCCGAGCGCCGAGGCGTAGACGCGGGCCTTCGCGAGCGCGTCGGCCACGGCGGCACGCTGCGCCTCCTCCTGCACACGTCGGCGCGTGGCATCCGTCAACCGCCAGTCGATGCCGCCGACGGCGACCTCGGCCGCGGTGACCACGTCGCCCACCCACTCGCCGAGCCGCGCGAGGTCGGAGAAGACCACCTCGACCTCGGCGCTCGCCTGGTGCACGAGCGGCAGCTGCTTGCCCTCGTTGTTCCACGGACGGTACGACCAGACGCGCAACTGACCGGCCGACCAGGTGTCGAGGGCGCCGGACGCCTCGAGTTCGCGTACCTGGCCGAGCACCCGGTCGTGGGCGGCGGTCGTGCGGCCGTAGACATGGTCGCGTACCGCTCCCTGCGCGCCGATCGACAGGGTGACGGCGCCGAGCTCGGGAGCGATCCGCTCTTCGGTGCGGCCGGTGACGGCGATCGTGGTCGGCATGCGACCCAGCATACGACCGCGTCCATCGGCGGGCTCGGCGTACTCGCACGCGGGTCGCCGTC
This sequence comes from Agromyces sp. NSFZ, assembly GCF_056156205.1. Classification (NCBI taxonomy): domain Bacteria; kingdom Bacillati; phylum Actinomycetota; class Actinomycetes; order Micrococcales; family Microbacteriaceae; genus Agromyces; species Agromyces sp. NSFZ. The sequence goes on along the minus strand of NZ_CM149585.1, from coordinate 2,735,221 downwards.
GAGGTCACAGGACGCGATCGACGCCGGGCACGCGGCGGATGAGCAGCCAGGCCAGTGCGAATGAGACCACGACACCGCCTGCCGACACGGCGAGCGCCTTGACCTCGGCCGGCAACGGCACGAGCCGCAACGCGAGGGCGAGGCCGATGAGGACGGGACCCTGCAGGAGGAACGCACCGTAGGCGCTCCGCTTCACGGCCGGCCCTGCCCAGCGGAAGTCCCGGTCGAGATGCTCCTGGGCCACGGCGAGGAGCCAGATCGCCCCGAACACCGAGAGCGCGCTCTCGCCGGCGGCGAAGACGAGCGCGGGCCAGTGCCATCCGCCCCACAGTTGTTCGACGTCGATGCCCAGCAGGATGACGGCGGCGAGGAACAGCCCCGCTGCGCCGAGCGTGATCAGGGTCGCCGTGCGGCTCTGCCGGTGCATCAGTTCGGGCACGACCGCGAGCCAGCCCTCACTCGAGGCCGCCACACCGAGGCCGAACAGCGCGGCACAGGCCGGCCATTCCCAGAGGTTCACGTCGATGAACCAGTTGTCGCTCTCGAACGGCACGGCGAGGCGCAGGAGGAAGGTGGCGACGGTCACGACCCCGACGAGTCCGAGCAGGTGGCCGACGCGAACCTCGCCGGACCCCGCCACGCGAGTTCCCCCGCGTGCGCGGGCCCATGCCGCCGTGACGAGGGAGAAGACCAGCAGCGCCCCGACGAACCACAGCACGCCGGTGTCGAGGCTCTTCTCCGCGAGGAGGTACGTCCAGAGGTCGGGCGCCTCATTGAGCCAGCGGAACAACCCGTACTCGAGCAGCGGCCAGAGGAGGACCGCGAACACGAGGAACGGCACGCCGAGCCGCAACAGGCGCTCCTTCGAGAATCGCCCGGGCCCTTTGCGTTCGAGGGACGGCGGCGTCAGCAGCCCTGCGATGAGGAAGAGCAGCGGAATGACGAGGAGCCCGAAGGGCGCGACGAGCACCAGGAGGATGATCGAGGTCGTCGACGAGAGCGACACCTCTCGGACATCGGCATACGACCACGAGTCGAGCTCGGTGTATCCCAGGATGGCGTGGCCGACGATGACCGCCGCGATGAGCAGGACCTTGAGGTTGTCCACGTACCGTTCGCGTTGCGACGCCCAGCGTTCGAGCGGCGGCGCCGACACACCACCGGGAGTTCCGCCGTCATTGGTCACGCATCCAGCTTCGGATGCCCCGCCCCGGCGCCGAGGGGCGAAGGTCACACGGACTGACGGCGGGAATGACATCGCCTTCGTCGCTGTTGTATGCTGTGAGGCCGCCGATCCTTCGGGTGACGCGGAATTGGAAACTCCACAGCGTGCGACAACGGCCCGCCGAACCGGTCTCGACCGGCGAGGTGCGACATGGGGATGATCGGTTTCGACATCGCCTGCGAACCCACGAGAAGCGGGCCGAGGATGCAGGGTTATCTCGTGAACGCTCCCTGCAAAACAATAACTGCCAATACAAAGCAGTCTGACTTCGCCCTCGCTGCCTAAGCGAGCCCGATAGTCCGTCAGCCCGGGTCTGTTCCCGCCCCGGTCGCTGGCGTCATCTAGGGAACTTGCTGCGCGTCGTCGCCTGAGCGACGTGCGGGACTTTCTTCAGGCTGGGCCTGTCGACTTGGGTGCCTGTGGCAAAGGTCGGGGCCGAGCAGAACGCTTGCACAGGCTGCGCCCGGAGAAGGCGTGGAATCACAGCGATGGACGGGGGTTCAATTCCCCCCATCTCCACCATCGGCCGTTGTCGCGCGTTGCGGTCCCGAGAGGGGCGGTCCGTTCGGGCCGCCCCTCTCGCGCGTCTCCGCGGGACTTTCGGCCCTCAGTGCCCGCCGGCGAACCGGTAGCCATGAGCGAGGACACCGAACTCGGGAGGCGTGAATGGCGTACGACGGCAAGACGAGGGTCGTGGCGCAGGACGGTGCGTGGGGGTTCTTCTTCTTCCTCGCCTACATCGGCGCGGCGATCTACTTCATCTCGGTGTCCGACGGCAGCTTCTGGGCGGTCGTGCTCGGGCTCCTGCAGGCGATCGTCTGGCCCGTGTACGTCATCTACGAGGTGCTCGTGCTGCTGCTCGGGGCATGATGGTGCGATGTCGACGTATCGCGCCGCACCCGACCGCTACGACCGCATGACGTACCGCCGCAGCGGGCGATCGGGCCTCAAGCTGCCGCTCGTCTCGCTCGGCCTCTGGCAGAACTTCGGCGACGACCGCGCGCTCGAGACCCAGCGGGCCATCGTGCAGCGAGCCTTCGACCTCGGCATCACGCACTTCGACCTGGCGAACAACTACGGTCCGCCGTACGGGTCGGCCGAGGCGAACTTCGGGCGGATGCTCGCGACCGACCTGCGCACGCACCGCGACGAGCTCGTCATCTCGACGAAGGCCGGATGGGACATGTGGCCCGGCCCCTACGGGGTCGGCGGCAGCCGGAAGTACCTGCTCGCGTCGCTCGACCGCTCGCTCTCGCGCCTGGGGCTCGAGTACGTCGACATCTTCTACTCCCACCGGCCCGACCCCGAGACGCCGCTGGAGGAGACGGCCGCCGCGCTCGATCACGCCGTGCGATCGGGCCGCGCGCTCCACGTCGGCATCTCCTCGTACAGCGCGGACGCCACGCGAGCGATCGCGGGCATGCTCGCGCAACTCGGCACCCCGCTCCTCATCCATCAGCCCTCGTACTCGATGCTGAACCGGTGGATCGAGACCGAAGGGCTCCTGGACGCCGCCGCCGAGCTGGGGTTCGGGGTCATCGGCTTCACCCCGCTCGCGCAGGGCATGCTGACCGACAAGTACCTGGGCGGCATCCCAGAGGACTCCCGCGCGGCGTCCGACGGCTCACTCGACCGCGGGATGCTGAGCGACGAGAACGTCGACCGGCTCCGCTCCCTCGCCGCGATCGCCGAACGCCGGGGCCAGTCGCTCGCCCAGCTCGCGCTGGGCTGGGCGCTCCGCGACGAGCGGGTCACGAGCCTCGTCATCGGCGCCAGCCGCGTCGAACAGCTCGAGGAGAACGTGGCCGCACTCGACCGCCTCGACTTCAGCGCCGAGGAGTTGGCTGAGATCGACCGCTACGCCGGCGACGCCGGTATCGACCTCTGGGCCGATGCACGGCGCGGCGGGCCGTTGCCGGTGCTGCGCCCCGAACCATGACGACCGCCGCGCCGCGCGCGGTCAGTACGCGGCCCCCGCCAGCGTGCCCGTCACGGCGCCCGCCGGATCCCAGATGACGCACGAGACGACGCGGTCGCCCTGGGCCCAGCTCTCCTCGGTGGGGCGGTAGGCGTAGAAGTCGAGCGTCGACGTCTCGTAGGCGAGCCCGACGAACGGCTCGAACTCGGCGTAGCATCCGGACTCGGATGCCTCGAGTACCGCGTCGTCGCCCGGGAAGTCGCCATCGTCGAGCGAGAAGTCGAAGTAGATCTCCTCGTCGTGCGGCTCGCCGCACGGCACGACCGGCACCTCGCTCACGACCTCATCCTCGACCGTGTTCAGGCAGTCGCCGACGCGCAGCGCGAACACGTCGGCCTGGCTCTCCTCGACGATCTCCTGCGTCGTCTCGTCACGCTCGGGTTCAGGGGCCTTGACCGGCAGCAGGTCGAGCACGGCGCTGCAGCCGGCGAGCGGAAGCGTCACGGTGAGGGCCGCAGCAGCGACGAGGGCGCGGACGAGGGGGCGGCGTGCAGACATGCGGGAGCCTTTCGGGGCGAGGTCGGAGAGCGGATGCCGGGTCGGCGGGGGATACGGATCTGCCCGTGCGCAGGCGCGGCGGCGTCAGCCTATCGGCGGCCACCCACCGTCGTCGATGGGATGGTCTCCCCATGGGCGGAGCGTGCTCGAGACCGCTGCTCAGCGGTCGGCAGCGTCGGAATCGGGCCGCCGCCACACCGCCAGATGACGCAGCCAGGAGCGAGGCGCGGGCACGCCGGGCGACGGCTCGTCTTCGGCAGGCGCCGCGGCCGCATCCCGCTGCTCACGCCAGATGAGGTACGCGAGATACGGGTCGTCCTCCGGACCCAGCGGATGATGCTGGTCCGTCGTCCGAGTCCGTCTGCGTTGCATCGCCGACTCTTCCCCCTGAGGGCCCCCGCCCCCTCTTCGAGCAAGATAACTCCGAATCGGCCCTCGCGCGACCCCCTAACTCAGATGGGGCGCGACGGCGTCGGCGATGAGCTCGAGATGCTCGAGGTCGCGCAGGTCCACGAGTTGCAGGTACACGCGGTCGGCGCCGAGCTCGCGCAGGCGGAGGAGCTTCTCGACCGCGGCATCCGGAGTTCCCGCGATGTTCACCTCGGCGAACGTGTCGACGTCGGCGCCGATGGCCTCGAGCCGCCGCAGGTAGTCGGTGTCGTCGCGAGCGACGACGGTCGGCAGCGCGACCGAACGGCGCAGTGTGGCGGGGTCGCGGCCGAGGTCTTCGCATGCGCGGCGCACTCCCTCGAATGCGCGCGCGATGACCGCTTCGGAGCGGAAGCCGATGTTGAACTCGGTCGCGAACCGTGCGGCGACGGCCGGTGTGCGGCGCGGGCCTGAGCCGCCGATGATCACGGGCACGCGCTCCTGCATGGGCTTCGGCAGGGCGGGGGATGCCCCGAGCGTGTAGTGCTCGCCCGAGAAGTCGAACGTCTCGCCGACCGGCGTCGACCAGAGACCCGTCACGATCTCGAGCTGCTCCTCGAGGATGCCGAACCGCTTCTCGGGGAACGGGATGCCGTATGCCGTGTGCTCCTCGGCGAACCAGCCCGTGCCGAGCCCGAGCTCCACCCGGCCACCCGACATGGCGTCGACCTGCGCGACCTGGATGGCGAGCAGCGACGGATGCCGAAACGTCGCCGACGAGACGAGCGTGCCCAACCGGATGCGGCTGGTGTCGCGCGCAAGGCCCGCGAGGGTGGTCCAGGCATCCGTGGGTCCCGGCAGCGGATCCCCCGCGCCCATGCGCAGGAAGTGATCGGAGCGGAACCAGCCGTGGAATCCGAGTCGCTCCGTGGCTGCCGCCTGCGCGAGCTGGTCGTCGTAGCTCGCGCCTTGCTGCGGCTCGGTGAAGATGCAGAGCTCCATGTCAGGCCTCCGCGCTCTCGGCATCGCCGGAGGCCAGCACGGCGAGCACCGCGTCGTGCAGGCGGCCGTTGGTGGCGAGCGAGCTGCCGTGCCAGGGGCCTGGCTCGCCCGTGATCGACGTGAATCGGCCGCCCGCCTCCTCGACGATCGGCACGAGGGCGGCGAGATCGTAGGGCTTCACGTCGAACTCGCCCGTGATGTCGAGCAGGCCCTCGGCGAGCAGCATGTACGACCACAGGTCGCCGTAGGCGCGGTCGCGCCACACGCGGTCGCCGAGCGCGAGCAGCTGGTCGAGGTAACCGGCCTGCCGCCACTGGGCGAGGCTCTGGAAGCTGAGCGAGGCATCCGACAGCTCCTCGACGGCCGACACGCGCAGGCGCCGGGCTCCCGGGAATCGGGCGGATGCCGCATCCGCCGGCCCTGCGTCAGCTCGGGGCTCCTCGGCGCTCGCGCCCGCCTCGGCGGCCGACTCGATCGTCCAGGCGCCCATGCCGGGGGCGGCCCACCAGCGGCGGCCCATGGCGGGGGAGGAGGCGACGCCGACCACCGGCACGCCGTCGATCGCGAGCGCGATGAGCGTGCCCCAGACGGGGATGCCGCGGAGGAAGTTCGCGGTGCCGTCGATCGGGTCGATGATCCATTGCCGGGTCGCGTCGCCCTCGGTGCCGAACTCCTCGCCGAGTACGCCGTCGCCCGGGCGCGCCTCGGCGAGGCGGTCGCGGATGGCGCGTTCGACCGCGAGGTCGGCCTCGGTCACGGGCGTGCGGTCGGGTTTCGTCTGCACCTCGAGGTCGACGGCGCGGAACCGGCCGAGCGAGACGGCGTCGGCGCGATCGGCGAGTTCGAGCGCGAGGTCGAGGTCAGCGGCGAGGTCGGGTGTCAGGGCGTCAGGGTCGAGGCTGGGGGCGTCAGGCACCGAACCAGCCTATCGACGCGCCCGGGCCTGCTCGATTGGCGCTCGACGCCTCTCGCCTGATAACGTGGTTCTTCGGTTCGGGGCTGTCCCAGACATCCGGAATCGCGCACCTCTAGCTCAATCGGCAGAGCAACTGACTCTTAATCAGTGGGTTCAGGGTTCAAGTCCCTGGGGGTGCACTGCAAGCCCTGTATGGCTTCGGTTGATGCTGGACATCTTGTCGTCGGGTGATCGTTGACGGTGTTCCGGTTGATGCTTGACAGTGTCTTCGGGTGATGGTTGACACTCTCTCCATGTTGAGGGAGTTGGCTGTGTCTGAGCAGCGGTACCAGGCCGTTCTGGCGGTGATCGCCGAGGGGTGTTCGGTGGTCGAGGTGGCCGGCAGGTTCGGCGTGTCGCGGCAGAGCGTGCACGCGTGGCTGGCGAAGTACGAGGCTGAGGGTGTGGCCGGTCTGGAGGATCATTCGCATCGGCCGCGGTCGTCTCCGGCGCAGATGCCGGCGGATATCGAGGCGCTGGTGCTGGAGTTGCGGCGGGCGCACCGGGGGTGGGGTCCGCGGCGTCTGGTGCACGAGCTGGGAAGGCGCGGCGTGGATCCGCTGCCGTCGGAGTCGGGCGTGTATCGGGCACTGCGTCGTGCCGGGATGATCGAGCCCGGCGCGCGTCGGCGTCGGAAGGACACGTGGAAGCGGTGGGAGCGGGCCGCGGCGATGGAGCTGTGGCAGATGGATGTGGTGGGCGGGTTCGCGTTGCGCGATGGGACGCACCTGAAATGCCTGACCGGGATCGATGACCACTCCCGGCTGATCGTGTGCGCGCATCTGATGCGCCGGGAAGTGTCCCGGAACGTGTGCGAGGGTCTGGTCGGCGCGCTGCGCCGGTACGGGCTGCCGGTGCAGATCCTGACCGATAACGGGAAGGTGTTCACCGGCCGGTTCAATCATCCGCCGGTGGAGATGTTGTTCGAGCGGATCTGTCGGGAGAACGGCATCGATCACCTGTTGACCGCGCCCAGGTCGCCGACCACGACGGGCAAAATCGAACGATTCCATCGGTCGTTGCGGGCCGAGTTCCTGACGGGGCGGGTGTTCGGCTCGTTCGTTCAGGCGCAGGCGGAGCTGGATGCGTGGGTCGCCGAGTACAACAACGACCGCCCCCATCAGGCCATCGGGATGCAGACGCCCGCGGCCCGGTTCGCAGCGTCGCTGGCATCGGCCGTGCCGGTGACCGTGGACGCGTCGGCGCTGGAGCGGGATCGGAGGGGCAACGACTGGATCACCCGGACGGTCTCAGCCGTCGGCACGGTATGCGTGGCGTGGCAGCAGATCAGTGTCGGCAAGCACCGCGCGGGCGCGCGCGTGGATGTCCACGTGACCGATGAGTTGCTGCAGATCTGGGACGGCGCCGACCTGCTGAAGACCGCCGTCCGTTCAAACCCGGGGAAGGAGATCCGTGTGAAGAAGGCGTTCACCACACCCGTGCGCGGGGCCTAATCTGACAACGAGAGTGTCAACCATCACCCGACGCTCCAACGTCAGGCATCACCCGAAGACCTACAGGTGCACTGCAAGCCCCGAACCTCTCGCCAGGTTCGGGGCTTCTTCATGTTCGCGGCGATGCTTCCCAGCGCGAGCAGGTCATCGAACCGCCTCGTCGGGTTCCACGGACTCGGTGAGGGCCCGCAGCAGCGACTGGGCGTCGTAGGGGCCGACGTGTCGACGGCCGTTGATGAACAGCGTCGGCACCGCCGTGATGCCCATGGCCTCGGCGTCGAGCATGTCGTCGCGTACGCGTGCCGCCACTTCGGCAGAGGTGAGGTCCTTCTCGAAGCGCTCGACGTCGAGGCCCAGGCTCCCGGCGAGTCGGATGATGTCCGACGGGCGCTGGTTCTCCTGGTCGGCGAAGAGGCCCCGTTCGAACTCGAAGAACTTCCCTTGAAGCGCGGCGGCTTCCGATGCCTCGGCGCCGGCAAGGGCGTTGGGGTGATACTCGGTGAGCGGCGCATGGCGCCACACGTAGCGCAGTCGATCACCGAGTTCCTGGTGCACCTCTTGGATCGAGCCCGAGGCCTTGAGGCAGAAGCCGCACTGGAAGTCGCCGTACTCGACGATCGTGTACGGCGCATCGGCGGCACCGAACACGTGGTCCCGAGCGGGGTTCACCGGGCGGGCGAGCGTCTGCCCGGCGTCCTGATCGGGGCGGAGTGCATCCGAGATGCGGAAGATGACCGTCGCGAGGAGGAAGGCGATCACGGATGCCGCGAGCACGCCGACTCGCGCCTCGTTCTGGACGAGCGGGTCGTCGATCGCGAGGTCGACGATGAACAGCGAGATGGTGAAGCCCAGTCCCGTGACGGCGGCACCGCCGGCGATGCGATCGAGGGTGAGGCCGGGTCCGAACTCGCCGAGGCGGAGGAGTCGGGGCAGGGCGGTGGAGCCGAAGACGCCGATGAACTTGCCCGCCACCAGACCGACGACGACGCCCCACGTGATGGGCGAGCTCGCGGCCGCCGCGAGGATGTCGGGGCTCAGCTGCACGCCGGCGTTGGCGAGCGCGAAGAGGGGCAGGATCACGTACGCGACGTACGGCGCGTAGGCCGACTGCAGTCGCTCGTTGATCGAGATCGACTCGCGCAGGCTGTTCGCCGCCGCGCGTGCGTACTCGGTGTTCGGTGACTGCCGGAAGGTGCGTGCGAGGTCGAGGGCATGCTCGACGTCTCGGCGGTTGGGGCGGTAGACGGGCACCAGCAGGGCGATCGCCACACCGGCGAGCGTCGGGTGCACGCCCGAGGCGAGGAAGGCGAGCCACACGATGATCGCCAGGGTCGCGTAGACCGGGCCCCGCCCGCCGCGGAGGAAGCGCGTGAAGTACACGCCCGCCAGGCCCGCGGCGGCGATGACGAGCGGCAGCGGGTTGAACTCCTCGGTGTACACGAGCGCGATGATGCTGAGCGCCCCGATGTCGTCCACGACGGCGAGCGCGAGCAGGAACACGCGGAGTCGGCCGGGCACCCGTGGTCCGATGAGCGCGAGTGCCCCGAGGAGGAAGGCGGTGTCGGTCGAGATCACGATGCCCCACGCGGACTCGTACCCGGATCCGGCCGCGATGAGCACGAACAGCAGCGCCGGGACGGCGAGACCGGCGATCGCCGCCACCACCGGCACCACGGCCCGTGACCAGCTGGTCAGCTCGCCGATCGCGAATTCCCTCCGCACCTCGAGCCCGACCGTGAAGAAGAAGATCGCCATGAGCGCGTCGTTCACGAGGGCATGGAGGGTGAAGTCCAGCCGGATGTCGCCGATGCCCAGCGTGAGATGCGTCTCCCAGAAGGCCTCATACGAGCCGGCCGACGCGTTCGCCCAGATGATGGCGGCCGCGGTTGCCAGGAGCAGGAGCAGCGCACCGATCCGGTTCGGGCCGGCCGCACGGATCCGATCGGCGATCGAGGGGCGGGCATGGGACCGGGCTTCGACCTGCTCAGGATCGGGCGACTGCTGGATGAGCGTCAGGTTCGCCATGGGTCCGAATTCTTCCACGCCGAACGGCCCACGTGGGCGGAGTTCGGAGCTTTCCTGTTCGACGGTAACCCGCGCGAAACACTCGGTCCGTTGCGGTCAGCCGGCGTCGACCTCGTTGCCGAGCGCGCGCAGCACCCGCTGCACGGATCCGCCCAGGTTCCACTCGGCCGCGAGCCGCTCGACCTCGGCCCGGTGCGCGTCGTCGAGCGGTTGGATGCGCGCGTCGAACTCACCGAGCTCGAGGTCGCGCACGACCTCGACCACGGTGGGTGCGACTTCGAGGTAGGCGGCCGCCGCGGAGACCTTCGCGCGGATGCCGGCCGACACGGGTGCGGCCGGGTCGGCCGCGGCGGCGACCAGGCCGTCGAGGTCGACGAACTGCTGCAGCAGGCTCGCCGCGGTCTTCTCGCCGATGCCGGCGACGCCGGGGAGCCCGTCTGACGTGTCGCCGCGCAGCACGGCGAAGTCGGCGTACTGGGCAGGGAGCACGCCGTACCGGCCCACGACGCTGACATCGGTCAGCACCTCGAGCTTGCTCATGCCGCGGGCGGTGTAGATGACCCGCACGTCGCGCGCGTCGTCGACGAGCTGGAACAGGTCGCGATCGCCGGTGACGACATCGACCGGCAGTTCCGCCTGCGCCGCAAGGCTGCCGATGACGTCGTCGGCCTCGTGGTCGGGCGCGCCGATGACGGTGACGTCGAGGGCGGCGAGGACCTGCCGGATCATGGGCACCTGCGCCACGAGCGGGTCGGGCACCTCCTCGACATCGGGGCCGCCCGGCACGACCTCGGCGACGCGGTGCGCCTTGTAGCTCGGGATGAGCTCGACCCGCCAGTGCGGGCGCCAGTCGTCGTCCCAGCAGGCGACGAGGTGCGTCGGCTCGAAGTCGGTGACGAGCCGGGCGATGATGTCGAGCAGGCCTCGCACGGCGTTGACGGGGGTGCCGTCGGGCCGCCTGATCGAGTCGGGCACGCCGTAGAAGGCGCGGAAGTAGAGCGAGGCGGTGTCGAGTAATAGCAACTTCTCGCGGCGATCGCTTGGCATGGGGTTAGCCTACGGCGGCAGTCGCGTACCCGGGCCGGGAGCGCCGGGGCGTCTAGAGCTCGTTGAGCGTGTCGTGCATGGTGCGCCATTCGGCCGCGTAGTCCTTGAGGATCCCGGCGACGACGGATCCCGGCTTGCCTGCCTGTTGAGCCGCGAGGGCGGCGGCGTAGGCCGACTGAGCGAAGCTCTCTTGCAGGGACTCGGTCGCCGGGCGGGCGGCGACGGCGGCGCGGATCTCGGCGGGGTCCATTGGGGTGAATGGGCTAAGCCTTCTCCGCTTTGCGTTCTGCGGCATCACGCTTAGCAGGAGGAATGAGGGCGTAGATCTGATCCGCCTTGCGTGGCTGAGTAATCAACTCTTCCACCAGTGCGTTGATCGCCTCGAAGAACGGTTCGGCGACTTCCGCCGCGTCACCTTCGAGGAAGAGGGCGACGATATCCGAATCGCCAGAGTGGAGGGCATCATTACCGATCACTCGAAGCGCTGTGAGCACTCGCCACAGCGGGGCCGCGACCTTGCCGGACAAGCCCGCGATCAGGTCGTCGAGGCGCTTATCGGAGGGCGTGTCTTCGAGCGCTCGCAGGAGCCGTTCGAGCGTGGCTCGGGCGAGGGCCGCCGCTGCCCGGCGTGAGACGGGGAGCACGGCCCGTGCTTCTTCGTAAAGCTCGGCCGTGCTCTGCGGCATATCCGGATGAGCTGGGGCGATCGTCGACTCCGACGGATAGATCATCCGGCTGCCTCGCCAGACGCAGCTTTCACCACATGACACGCAGAGCGATGCCGACCAACTACTAGTCTCCAGCGGAGCACCCAAATTGGTGACCTCGGTGCCGCGGACCCCGAATGCGCCTGCGTTATCGGCAAACGGAATGTAGGCCCTCCCGGTCTGTGGAGTCAGTGCGTGAATGCGTAGCTCTCGCCATTCGTGATGACTGAGCGCGCCGCATCGCGAACAGGTGAAGCGATCGAGGCCAGCCGCCGGAGCTACGTAAGTCATGCACTGATGCTCGCATATGGGGCCGACTCCGAGCGGCTACTCATTCGGGGAGCGCGTAGGGCGTCTTGCGTGAGTCGTCCACCATTGGCGCGAGGCGGCGGCGGCGCGTTAATCTGCCGCGCATGGATGCTGAACTGTTCGCGATCATTGAGGCAGAGCGAGAGGCCGACGAGGCTTTCGAGGCGGTCAGCGACGCCGAGCTGGAGCCGGTCGCGGTGACGTTCGACGACGAGGGCGCTCGTATCGAGACATACGCCGACGGGAGCTCGGTAGCGTTCGGGCCGGGCGGGGAGTTGCTCCGCGCGTATGATCCTCGGTCATGAGGGGTATCGGCAGGTGGCCGCAGCTCGGCAGCGTCCATAAGGACGGCAGTAGGTACGTTGGGCACGCCGACGGTCGAGTCGAGCCGCTCTATCGAGCCGGGACGCCGCCGGTGAACAAGCTCGTCCAGTCGACCGTCGCAGGCTTCGTCTCCGGTGTTCGGATCGGGGATCAGTTGCGCGTCACATTCGACGGGCGGCACTGGTGGGCGAGCACGAGGGAGGGGCGGCTCGGTCGCCTCTCGTGGACGTTGTCGCACGAGACGCCGAAGCCGTGGCAGGAAGTGCCGATCGTTTACCCGCGCGAGGGAGTGCTGACCGTGCGGAGGCTCCTGCTCGACGCCGCGGGCCACGTGATCAACTGCGGCGGGATCGTCGTAGGAACGACGAAGGGCCCCGCTCCTAGTTCGGACTAGGGCGGGGCCGTGTCAGGCCGTCAACAATTCGCCTGCGGCCGGGGCGGGGTCAGTTCCGGCGGGCGAGGAGGTCGTAGCCGGGGTGCGAATACTCGCGGCTGAGCTGGCAATCCCAGCATCGGCCGTAGCCGTGCTGGGGGAAGTCGCCGACGAGGAGGAGGCGGCCGCATGGGCCGACGCAGCGTTGCATTGGGGGCTCATTTCGGGGTCGGGGAAATCGGGGCGGTGTACGTAAAAACCGGGAGCTATACGTATCGACAAAGAGGCGCTGTGCCGCTTCGATGAAGGCTACGGGGCGGGGGAGGGAGGGGGCCCCCAGGGGTCCAGCTCGGGTGAGGAGCCGGACCCCTTCGGAGTCACGCCGAGAGAGCGCCGAGGTCGAGCGCGTCGAGCTTCGCGCGTGCTCGCTGTACCGTCGCGAGGGACGCGGCGAGGGCCCGGTGTCCCTCGCGGACAGCGGCGCGGACGGCGAGGCGTCGCTCGTCGGCCACTGTCTCGCCGGTCGGGTCGACGATGCCGCCGCGGGAGCGGATGCCTTCGTCGTCGCGGGGCCGGGGCGTAGGGCCTCTCCGCCATTGAACGTCTTCAGCGGCTCGGAGCATGTGCGCCAGCGAGAGGGCCTCCTCGGCCAACTCGCGGAGGAGGTCGGGGAGGGTCGTCGGCATGGGGCGTCCTTTCGCTGGGGGTGGGGTCGTCGACGGGCCGGGGGCTACGCCGCGGGGCGGCAGGCGTCGCGCTGGCAGCGTCCCGACGTCGGGCGGGGGCCCTTCGCCGGTCGCCACTCGCCGCAGATGGAGCACGCGACGAAGTAGCCCGACAGGTGGCGCGGGGCGTCCGGGGACGCCGGGACAGGATCCGCCGGGGCGGGGGTCTTCGCGGGAGCCTTCGCGGGGGCCGTCGCGAGGCGCTCGGCCGTCTCGGCGAGGCCCAGCTCGCGGGCGCGGGCCTTGACGTGGAGCTCGCGGTCGGTGGTCGAGAGCTTCAGCCACTGGCCGCGGGACAGGTCGCCGAGGAGGCGGCGAGGAGCGCGGGCGGCGCGGTTGTCGTAGGCGAAGGGGAGGAAGCGGGTCGTGAGCTGGGCGATCGAGTGCTCGGCGCGCTTTCGGAGCTGTGTCTTCGTGATCTGCGGGGCGGTGGTGGTCGTGGTGTTCAAGCGGAGGCCTTTCGATTGTTGGCGCGGGCAGCGGCGCGGCGCTCGGCGCGGGACGACATGGGGCGTACAGGGGCGGACGGGGACGCGGGGGCGAGCTGAGGACGCCGGAGCTGGGAAGGCTTCAGGGCCCCGCGGTGCCCCATGCCCATGACGCGGACGCTCACGAGCGGGCCGCCTTGCGAGCCTCGATCGCGAGGCGCTCGTAGGCGCGGGACTCGGCGACGGCGGCGAGCTGGGCGTCGCGGGCGAGCTTCAGGGCGTCCTCGGGGCTGAGGCCCTTCTCGGCGGCGAAGGCCTCGACGCGGGCGAGGTTCGCTGGGGAGAGGTCGTCGAGGCGGCGAGGGAGCGGGTTCTCCTCGATCGCGCGGCGGATGATCTCGTCGACGGCGCGCTGGTTGCGGATCATGGGGCTTTCCTTTCGGGGTTCGGGGGTGGGTTATTTAGGCGGGGAGCTCGACGACGCGGACGGGCCACGAGGCGACGAGCTCGGCGAGGTCGGGCCGCCAGACAAAGAGCGGGCGGTCGTGCTTGCCGCCGGGGCCGCGATTGCAGCTCTGGCAGCTCGGGACGGTGTTCTCCGGGACGTCGAGGCCGCCGCGGGAGAGAGGCTCGACGTGCTCGACGTCCTCGAACGGGGCCGAGCAATAGGCGCAGCTCCAGAGGTCGCGGCGCTCCCAGTCGTCGAGGTAGGCGCCGAGGTAGCGCTTTGCTTTGCGGGCGGCTTCGCAGGCGCGGCACGAGTCGCTTAGTCCATCGGGCTTCGAGCGGTTCGCAGAAAAACTGTCGAGGCGGACCTCCTCACGGCAGGTGCGGCAGGGCTTCAACCCTCCGGGCCTGAGGCGGGCGCGGTCGGCGGCGAGCTCGGCGTCGGAGCGGGCACGGAGGCGGGCGCGGCGGCGGCGCTGGTCCTCGGCGTGGCGGCCGTCGGCGACGCGGCGGTGGGCGTACTCGCGGGCGCGCTCGCGGAGCTTCTCGCGGTTGGCCTCGCGCCAGCGGTGGGCATTGGCTTCGCGCCAGCGTCGGTTGACCTCGCGGGCCCTGTCGGGGTTGGCTTCGCGCCAGCGTCGGGTGCGGTTCCGGGAACGTTCGCGGCCTTCTCTGGGTTAGCAGCGCGCCAGCGCCGGGCCGCGTTCCGGCGGCACTCGCGGCAATTCGAGGTTCGGCCGTCGTGGCGGTACTTGTCGCGGGTGAAGTCGTCTAGAGGCTTCACGGTGCCACACTCTGCGCATGGCTTCACGGGCGGACCTCGGCGGGGGCGGGGTACGCGCTCGGGTGGTCCGCCAGATATGCGTCGAGCTTCGCCTCGATCAGGCCGAGGCGGGCGGCGGCGAAGCGGGGGCCGCGCGAGGCGGCGAGGGCCTCGATCGCCGGGAAGCCGTAGCGGGCGACGAGGTCGACGAGCGACTGGGGGGAGGTCTGAGGGGTCATCGTGAGGTCCTTTCGTGGGCACGGGCCGCAATGGCGGCGTGGACGGCGTCGAGGTCGAGGGGCTCGGCGGAGGCCTCCAGCTCCCGCCGGTCGCGCTGGAGGAGGAGCGCTCCGAGCTTGTCTCGGGCGGTCAGACGGTCGCGGATCGCGTCGAGGTAGAGGCTCGCGATGCGGTCGCGGGTCGCGGGGGTGGCGGCGTCGGGCTGGACCATGGTGGGCTCCTCGGAGGTTGCGCGGACGGGTTCAGGGACGACGAGGTAGCGGCGTCGGGCTCCGCCGGAGACGATTTCGGCGAGCTCGTCGAGAAGCTCGTAGAAGGTCGTCCGCCCGATGCGGCGCGCGCCGGGGAAGGCCTCGCGGACGCGCTCGGAGTGGGAGACGGCGGCCCGCCATGAGTCCCAGACGTCGCCGAGAAGGTGACGGCCAGGATTCAGCGTCGGGAGCCACTTCGAGAGGACGGCGCGGGCATCGTCGCGGTCGCGGGAGCGCGAGGCAGCAGCGTAGGCGTTCGCGGTCGTGCGGCCGAGGGCGGCGCGCTTTGCCGCGCGGCGGGCCTTCGCGGCCTCGGCGAGGGCGTCGAGGTCGTCGTCGGTTGCCTCCGGGAGGAGGTCGCGGGCGTGGGCGGTCAGTCGACGGAGGTAGCCTCCGTCGACGCGGTCGCGGATCGCGCGGGCGGTGGCCGTCGCGCGGGCGCGGGCGCGGAGGTCGTCGACGAGCCCGGCGGCGGCGTCGAGCGCGGCTAGGGCGAAGCCGCCGACGAGGGGGCGGAGCTCGTCGAGCGGGATCCGGCGGGGCTCGTCGCCGGAGACGTCGAGGACGGTCGAGTAGGTGTCGTGCTCGACGATGCGGAGGCCGCGGGCGGCGAGCTCGTCGGCGATGACGCGGGCGAGGCTGACCGCGTGGGCGGCCCATTCGCCGGAGGGGAGGACGGCGACGCTTCGCTGGGTGATCGTAGCGGCCTGTTCAGGGGAGAGGTCCATGTGAGGTTCCAAGGCTCGGGGTGGGCAATAGGGCGAGGAGGCGGCCGGGGGCCGCATTGCCGCGCGTGGGTGAAGAGTTCGCGTGTCCGTGGTGGTGAATCGTCATATCCCTTCTCCTGCACTAGAGAGAGAGCGCTAGTAGCGGGAATAGAAAGTGGTGATTCAGCACCACGCACACGCGAACTGTTCACCTTGGAGGGCTCAGGGCTTCGCTCCGGCGTGGCTCGGGGGCGTCGCCCGCCCTCTTCGGCGTGGTGAACCGGCGAGGTCCGCGAAACTGCCACCTTTTCGACCCAGTAGTGGGGAGATAGAAAGTGGTGATTCAGCACCACGCACACGCGAACTGTTCACCCCCTCGGGAGGCGAAGGGGCGTTTACACGCCCTCCTCGGCAACGAGAGCGCGGGCGCGGTCGAGATCAGGGCCGTCGGGCGTCGTGAAGAAGGCGGCGGCTTCGAGGATCATTGCGCCGCGCTGGCGGGTGCGATGGGCGGCGACGCGGCAGCGAACGGAGCAATACTCGGCGTAGCCGTTCATCGCCTCGAAGGTTCGGTCGCAACGGCAACAGGTCAACGTGTGCAGCATGAGAGCTCCTCTGTAACGGGGCTAGACAAAAGGGGGGCGGGCCGCCTCCGCCGGGTGAGGAGGAGACGGCCCGCTGAGGGGTGCGGGATTAGACCGCGGTGTCGACGCGAACCGCGCCGCCGTTCGCCACGAGGGAGACGGTGCCGTCCTCGTTGTCCACGGCGAGCGGCATCGCCTTCACGCCGACGAAGGCCGACACGAGGGAGCGGTCGGCCGCGACGGTGCCGTCGTAGCTGCGGATCCAGCGGAGGGCGAAGCCGCTCTGGTTCACGGATGCGCCGAAGGGAGCGCCGTCCGGCACGATCGGCGCGCGCACGACGAGGGCGAAGGCCTCGCGGATGAAGCCCACGATCTCGTCGTCGGCGAGGCGGGTCGACTCGATGACCTCGAAGCCGCGCACCCGGCCGTTGTCGTCGATCGCGTCGGCGTCGAGGAGGTCGGCGTAGACCGAGCTTCCGACGGCGGCGTAGAGCTTCGCCTCGGTCGGCACGCCGTTGTCACGCAGGGCCTTGCGGACCCGAGTAAACGTCTTCGCCGGGGCCATGGCGTCGTAAGTGATCGTCGAGGCGGGCGTCGCGGTCATCGCCGAGGCGACGGCGCGCTCGACGTGCTTTACGATCGCGAGCGACTGCGGGCGGAGGATTTGGGCCGAGAAGTCCTCGATGTCGAGGTCCATCGAGCCTTCGGAGAGCACGACGTTGTCGTAGACGTGGTCGGTCAGCTCGACGTCGATCGACTGCTCGGCGATCTCGTCCGATACGAGCGGGGTGCTCGTGTCGTAGATGCCGCGGGTCTGCGAGGCGACCGCGCCGGGGACGCGGACCTTCACGATGTTGCCCTTGCCGCTCTGGAAGTCGGCTTCGAGGTCGCGGTAGACGAGGCCTGCAAGGTTCAGGTCCTTGCCGACGATGGCCGCGGCGACCTTGGCGATGTTGTCGGGGGTGAGGAAGGCGTTAGCCATGGGGTGCTCCTTGTGGGTAGCTGGGGTGGATGGAAGGAGCCGCACTGCGGGAGGTCGTCCGCGTCGAGGCCTGCTCGGCGGAGTCGCTCTAGGGGTGGCGGGGTCGCCGGGGTTGCCGTGGAGAGGCCTGCTCTCGGAGGCGGGAGCCGCTCGTCGTGGCGATGCCACGCGGGCGGAAGCTTGGAGGGGGCGAGCGAAGGAGATCCCTTCCCGTGCCACCCACGCACGGGAAAAGGCGACTCGCCCCCAAGCGCATCGCCGCGGCCCGAAAGACCTCCCGAGGGGAAAGCAGCCGAGGCGATGCGCGACCCGCCGAACCTCACACGGCGGGGTATGTCTCGCGGTCCGCGGCGTCGTTGCGGCGGGCGCGAGAACTCGTGGCGGTTACGGGTGACCGCCGAAGAAAAGGGCCCGCCGCGAGGGCGGGCGAATGACCCTAGGGGGCTCACAGGAGGAGAGGGCCGGGGTTACGCCCAGATGTTTCCCTTCCACAGGAGGAGAGGGCCGGGGTTACCCCCAGATGTTTCCCTTCCACAGGAGGAGAGGGCCAGTAGTACGGCACGTTTCATGGTCGTCTGGCGTGAGATCATCAGAATATGCAATACAATTGCGGCTGTCTGCCCTTAGACGCAACAGAGGCAGCGAATCAGGGGTCGAAAGTCGCAGGAAACCTGCGCGTCGGCGTGTCGCGACTGGCACGGCGAAGGCCGCCGGGGCGTGTAAACGCGCGGGTCGGCGGCCTTCGGGGTTGGGGTTAGTCGTGCCGGGCGATCTCAGCGAGCGCCGCGGCGTGGGATGCCTCGTCGTCGGTCCAGCGCCACGGGGCCGAGACGCGCTCGGGGGTGATGCCGCGGTGACCGCGGCCGACAGGACGGACGGCGACGGGGCCGGTCAGCGCGCCGGAGAGGAGGGCGCGGCGGTCGTCGGCGGATCCGCGCTCCCAGCGCTCGGCGTATGTCTCCCCGGTGGAGATCTCCTCGACGATCGGCTCCGCCGGGCGAGCGCCGAGCTCGTCGCGGGTCGCGCGGAGGGCTTCGAGGCGCTCGACGAGGGCGGCGAGATCCGCGCCGGGAGCGCGCATGGCGTCCGTCGTGTGGGCGATCGCCTCCTCGATCTCGGCGAGGCCCGCGACATCGCGGGAGACTTCGCGGCGCTCGACGATCTCCAGCGGCCCGGCGACGGCGAGGAGCTCGCCGGAGAGGTAGGCCTCGATCTGGTCGGCGTTGACGCTCGCAGGCTGGGGGCAGGCGCGGCCGTCGCTCTTCGCGCGGCATCCGTAGGACTCGACGTGAGCGCCAGCGGTCCGGCGGGAGTTGACGCGGAGGCGGGAGCCGCAGGATCCGCAGACGAGGAGGCCGGAGAGGAGGCGGGAGGCCTTGCGGCGGCGCTCGGTCAGGGGGCGGGGGGCGAGGATCGCGCGCAAGCGCTCGACGTCGGCCTCGGGGAGGATCGCGGGCCACGGGGCTACGATGACGCCGCGCTCGTCGCGGAGCGGCTGGCCGTGGCGCGTCTGGCGGCCGAGGACGGCGTCGCCGGTGAGGATGACGCGGACGGAGGAGAGCGACCACTTCACGCCGTCGACCTTCTCGGGGTCGCGGGCGGTCGACACCTTGCGCGGGACCGCTCCGGCGGCGTCGAGGTACTGCATCGCTGAGTAGAGCGATCCTCCGGCGAGGACAATATTGGCGGCCTGTCGGATGTGCGCGGCCTCGGCGGCGTCGACGGCGAGCGTCCGGCCGTTGCCGTCGGGGTGGGGCTCGCTCCGGTAGCCGTAGGGCGGGCGACCGCCGCGCCAGCGGTCACCCTGAGAGACGCGGTAGGCGATTGCCGAGCGGACGCGCTCGCCGATCGTGGAGGACTCCAGCGCAGCGAAGACTTGGAGGATCTCGGCCATGGCGCGGCCCATGGGCGAGGTCGTGTCGAGCGGCTCGGTGCAAGAGACGACGTTCACGCCCTCGTCGAGGAGCGTCCCGAAGTCGACGACGGAGCGCGCGAGGCGGTCGAGTCGCCAGACGAGGACGGCGTCGGCCTCGCCGGAGCGTAGGCGGGCGCGGACCTCGGAGAGGCCGGGGCGGTCGAGGCGGCGCTTCGAGGCTGACATGTCGACGTCCTCGACGAGGTCGACGAGGACGAGGCCGCGGGCCTCGGCGGTCTGGCGGATGATCTGGCGCTGGCGGGGGATCGAGGTCGACTCGTCGGTGTCTCGGGAGATCCGGGCGTAGCCGAGGACGCGCATCGAGGTACTAGGTGCCATTACTCCAGTCTAGCGAGGCGGTGTCGAGGAGCATCAGTCGGTCGGCCACACCGCGATCCTGTCACGGACCGCCCACGCCGGGCGACGATCGATCGTCGGCGGGTCAGCCCTGCCGGCGCGCAGCCAGCTCCTTGCGGTACACCACGAGGTCGCACGTCGTCGCGAGGAGCGGCGCCAGCTCGGGGTACAGCTCCGCCAGGTGGCCCGTTCGCACCTCCCGGTAGCCGATGCGTTCGTACCACTCGCGCAGGAACTCCTTCGAGGCATGCGTCCACGAGGACGGAACCAGCAGCTCCAGCTGCATCGCACCATGTCCGCGCCCCACGGCCCACGCTTCGGCGAACGCGACGAGGGCGCGCCCGATACCGAGTCCGCGACGCTCGGGGTCGGCTGCGAGCATCCCGAACTCCGCGAGATCGTCGTCGAGTCGCTGCACGCGCACCGCTCCCACGACCTGGCCGTCGGCTCGCGCCGTCACGAGCTCTCCACGCCGAACGAGCTCGGCGATCTCCTCGGCGCTCGTGCGGCGCGCTCCGTCGACCCAGAGCCCGGCCTCCGCTACTCGGTACACCTCGTTCACGAGCGCGGCGAGCGCCGCGACGAGCGGGGTGTCGTCGGCGGATGCGGCGGGCTCGACGCCGACGTCGAGCGCGAGTCCGGTGAGCGGCGAGTGCGGCGAGGGCGAGGCGGTCACCCTTCCATTGTGCGGCTCAGCGGCCGGCGAACAGGTCCACCCCGACGAGCCGGAGGCCTTCGTTCGCGAAGCCGGCGCAACAGTAGAGTCCGAGCACGGCGCCGAGCATCGCCTCGCGGATCGAGCCCGTGTCGCCGAGCAGTGGAAGCGCGACATAGCCGTTGGGCTGCCAGACCCGGTTCAGCACCGGCACGGGCCGGAGGAACTCGGGCGGCCGCGGCACCCACGGCCAGAAGAGGCCGGGGAGCCCGCCGGTGGTGAGGAAGTCGCCCGCGAGGTGCGCGACGAAGCCGAGGGTGACCGCGAGCGGGAACCAGGCCAGTTGTTCGGGCGCGAACAGCACGATGAATGCGCCGAGCAGTGCGCCGAGCAGCCATGCGGCCGTCCAGGAGCGCACGAAGTCGCGCGCCCTGAGCCCGAAGCTGGCGAGCGCGGCGGTGCCGACGCCCGTGCCGATCGCCACGGCGCCGAGCGGCTCGATCACCGGGGTCACGAGGGTGAGCGCCCACGCACCGGCCGCGACGAGCGCGACGGCGATCATCGAGTGCGCGCCCTGCCGGTGCCCGCCCGACAGTACGCCGACGGTGCCCGCGGCGAGGCGTCCGAGCACGGGCACCGAGTGCGCGATGGTCGCGCTGTGGTGATCGGCATCGGGCAGGAGCGCGGCACCCGCGCACACGGCGGTGCCGGCGAGCACGCCGACGGGATCGAGCGGGTACGCCCCGAGGGTGATGATCGGCATCGTGCCGGTGAACGCGATCCAGGCGGCGGCGCCGCTCGTGGCGTGCGTGAGGCCCATCATCGGGTACGGTGCTCCTCGTACGGTCGGCGGCTGACGATCGACCAGTCTGCCCGAACCCGGCGACACTGCGACCCGCGACACTCAGTCGTCGAACCCCCGGGCCACGAGTGCCTCGCCCATCGCATCGGCCGTCTGCAGCGATCGCACCACGACCGGCACCGCGACGGCACGCAGCGAGCCCTCGACCCCGCGTGCGCGCCGCGCGTCGAGCACGGCGCGCACGATCTCGGTCATGAGCGGCACCGCCCGGATCGTCATGGCCAGCACGATGCCGACGCGCTCGGGGTCGACCCGTCGGCCGAAGGGGCGCAGCGCGACGCGAACGGCATCGAGGATGGCCGAGACCCGGGTCGTCAGGGTCACGAGCGCCGCGAGGGCGACGCACGCCGTGACCCGCAGCGACATCTCGAGCGCCGTCTCCCAGCCCGAGAACAGGGCGTTCAGCGGAGCCGCGACGAGGAGGATCCACAGCACGGGCACGAGCTGCGCCACGATGTCGCGCAGGGGGATCGCGGCGACCGCGAAGCCCAGCAATGCGAGAACCATGGCGGTCAGCAGCATCCACCATTCGGGGAGCAGGGCGACGACGACGACGGATGCCGCGAGCCCCACGAGCTTGGCCCCCGCACCGAGCCGGTGCAGCACCGAGGTGCCCGGCCGGTATGACCCGATCATCGGTACGTGCCGATCATCGGATGAGGCTCCTATATGCGCCGAGCGCCGCTGCGGGCGATCCGTCGGCGACGATGCTGCCGCCCTCCACCACGAGCACCCGGTCGAACGACTCGACGGACTCCAGCCGATGCGTGACGAGCACGAGCTGCTGGTCGAGCTCGGCGAAGTGCCGTTCGACGAGCTGGGCGTTGCGGGCGTCGAGGAGCGTGGTCGGCTCGTCCGCGACGACGATCGCGGGCTCCGCCACGAGCACCGCCGCGAGGGCCAGCAGCTGCTTCTGCCCCCCCGAGAGCCGGTGGGCCGGGCGGTCGGCGAGCTCGGTGAGTCCGAACCGGTCGAGCGCCCGGGCGACGCGCGCCGCGGCATCCGCTGGATCGAGGCGCAGCCGGCGGAGCGAGAACGCGACGTCCTCGCGCACCGTGGGCATCACGATCTGGTTGTCGGGATTCGTGAACACGAAGCCGACGCGGCGGCGCACCTCGCGGCTACGGCGCGCCACGTCGAGCCCGTCGACGAGCACCCGACCCGCGGTCGGCGTCACGAGTCCGTTGATGAGCCGCGCGAGCGTGGACTTGCCCGATCCGTTCGCTCCGATCACGCCGATGCGCCGCTCGGTGAGCCGCAGCGAGACGTCGACGAGCACGTCATCGCCGTCGTAGCGATGCGTGACGTGCTCGAAGACGATCTCGCTCATCAGGCGTCGGTCGCAGGCGATTCGATCGAGGGCGCGGCGGTGCGCACTCGGCGCCACGGCCACGACTTCTCGGCGATGAGCCCGGGCCAGGCGCGGTGCACGCCGGCAGCGACGAGCGCCGCGACGACCGCCTTGATCGCGTCGCCGATGAGGAAGGGCAGGCTGCCGGCGGCGATCGCCGCCCCGATCGGCATGCCCAGCACCGCGGCGAGCCACGGAATGCCGACGAGGTAGACCGCGAGGATGCCGCCGGCCGTCGTCGCGACGAGGAGGGTCCAGAACCGCAGGCGCGGGGTGAGCCGCTCGGCGAGCCAGCCGATCACGAAGGCGCCGAGGATGAAGCCGAGCAGGTAGCCGCCGGTCGGGCCGACGAGCACGCCGAGGCCGCCCGTGCCGCCCGAGAGGATCGGAAGGCCGGCGAGGCCGAGCCCCACGTACACCGTGACCGCGAGCGCGCCCTTGCGTGCGCCGAGCACCGCGCCGGCGAGCATGACGCCGAGCGTCTGGAGCGTGATCGGCACGCCGATGCCGATCGGAATCGCGCCGGGAAGCGTGAGCGCCGCGATGAGCGCGGCGAAGACGGCGATCTGCGCGAGGTCGCGCGCCGAGCTGCGCACGGCAGTGCGTTCGGTGGGAGTCTGGGCGACGGTCATCGTTCCCCCTCGGGTTCGTGGCGGTGGAGCCGATCGGCTCGTGTCTCACGCTACGAAGGGCGGGGGAGCGGCTTCTCGATCCGGCCGTACAAGAATCGCCGGCCGATTTTGGAATGCGGAGGCTCGAGCCTGGAAAGGTCAGGTACCGGGATCCCGACCGGTTCACCGCTTCCCTTCTGCGAGATGCCGAAGAGTTCGCAGTCGATGCCTGTCCCTGAACAGTCGATGCCTGCCCCTGAAAAGGATCGGGAGTGCTCGGCCTGGATTGCCGAATGTGGGAGGCTCAGGTCATTCGATAACCGGGCAGGGAGCGCGATGAAGCTTTGATGTTGGTCAGGTGCTTCTCGGCTGCGGCCTGGCCCTCGTCGGGTTGGTCTCGTCTTCACAGCGCTGTTCTCGCACCCGAGTCGCATCTTCGCGGTGGACCACCTGTCCGGCCCGGAATATCACGACCTCATGGTCGAGCTCAGCGCTGCCGCTTCGGGCGGCGAGCGCTGGCTACTCATCCTCGGCGCGCTGACCCTCGCCTGTGGGCTGTTGGTTCTCCCTGCTCAGTTGGATTCGGCCCTTGACCCTGAAGCGTCATCCGTCTGCCGCGAGTTCGGGTTCTCGCTGAGGGATCGGCTCGCGGGACAACCAGGCAAGTGCGATGAGTGACTGCAGGAAGGGTCGGATTACGCGAAGGGCGCCGAGGGCCACCGCTGTAGCGGCGGCCGTGGGTGGGTGCTGCGCTCGTCGTGGTTGTGGTGGTCCTCTATTGGACCGCAGTCGTCTGGTCGGCAGCGGAGTGCAACGCCAACGCCCGAGCGATTCGGCGAGAGAGGACCGGTTGCGCGCGGTGCCGCGTTCTTGTCGTCGCTCAGATTCCCATGACCAGGCGGATTCCGTCGGCGATCTTCGAGAGAACGTAGCTCGGGACGTGTCCGACCGGGAACGGCTCGAGGAACTCGCGGCTGACCGGTACAACTTGGGACACGAGCGCCACGGAGTCCTTGTCCAGCCCGGACGCGTCGACGGGGACCAGCACGTTGCCCGGGAATGCTTCAAGCGCGACGTTCGAGGTGAGCGGGACGACCAAGACGGTGGCGATCTGCGTGGCGAGCAGCCAGTCCTCTTGCATGACGACGGCGGGTCGACGTTTCGCCGGCTCGGATCCGCGGGGTGAACCGAAGTCCACCCACACCACGTCGCCGTGGGCGATCACCACTCGGTCGCTTCGAGTATGTTGCGCTCCGACTCGGACAGGAAGGGGCTGCCCGCGGAGGGCTGCCCGACGCGTTCGATCACCGCGTCGGCCAGGGCCGTCAGCTCTGCTTCACCTTCAAGTTCCTCGACGAAACGACGCCCGGCGCGTCGGAAGAACTCCGAGCGGTTCATCCCGTGCCGAGCGGCCACGCGCTCGAAGCGCTCGAAGTCGCCGTCGGGGATCGAAATTGCGGTCTTCATGACGCAAGTATAACCAGTCATACCGTCGTCGCGCTCAGGGATCCCGCCAGGTCGAGTCATGGACCTGCGAACGGAGTTGGATCAGTTGTCGGTGCCGGGCTCCGCGTACAGCATCGGGCGCGATTCGAACGAGGCATATTGCCTGACCCAAGAGGTCGATGGTCGGCACGTCTTCTACAGCGAGCGTGGACGCCGAAATGCTGAGTGGGTCTTGTCACCGAGGCAGATGCCAAGGCAGAGCTGAAGCGTCGGATTCTCTCTGACGGCGCCGTGGCAACTCAATGCAGTCGCGCGCAGATTGAGCCAACAAGGCTTACGCGCGAGTGGCTTCATGCGAGCTCGACCGCGGCTCAGGCGGCGCGGGCCTCGACCTCGTTCGACGCGCCGATGGTCGGCAGCCCCGCGGCATCCGACTCGGAGGACTCGGACTCCGACGCGATCGGGTCGGCCCAGACGACGAGGGGAGCGGGCTCCCAGCTCAGCGCGAGCGGCTCATCCTCGGCGGGAACGATGACGGCCACGGATTCGCGCTCGTCGAGGACGGTGCGCGTGAGCTCGGCCGCGATCTGATGGGTCAGCATCGCGTGGAAGATCTGGTCGGTGTCCTGCTCGGTGCGACGCACGAGCGACCACGCGCCGCCGGGCCCGATGAACTCGGCCAGCTTCGCGTTCAGGAGCTCGAAGAGGTGTTCGCCACGCAGGTCGGCCGCGGTGGGGCGCGGCGTGGCGGCGGCGTGGGCGGAGGCTTGGGCAGCGAGCCTCGCTCTGCGCCAGCGGCGGAACATCGGCGACCCCTCTCGGTGGCATTCGGGCCGTGCGGTTCGGGCCGCACGGTCGGTCTACGTTTCAGTCTCCGCCCTCGCCTCCCGGATCGCGGCTGACACGCCGCGCTCGCCCGCTTGCGGCGGATCGGCGGGATGGCGAGAAGGGGGCTCGGTGGACGATGCTACTCGGTGAGCTCCGCGCGCTTCGACTCGTCGGCGACGGTACCGATCGCGATGGCGAGGCTCGCCGCCCAGGCGACCCACATCAGGATGAGGCGCCAGTCGCGCGGGCCCGCGATGGTGGCCCGGACGACCCCGATGCCGCCGAAGATCGAACTGAGTACGGCTCCGCTGAAGAGGTACTTGCGCATGCGGCAACGTTACCCGTTCACCCTCTCCCACCGGGCGTTCGACTGTGAGTGCGCCCTGAATCTGTCCGATCGGTCAGAGGCTGACCGATCGGACAGATACCGTTGAAGGCATGCCCACCGATGCACTCCCGCCGACACGCGTGCGCGCCAGTGATGAACTCCGCCAAGTCGCCCTCGAGCAGTTCTCGACCATCGGGTTCGCCGCCAGCTCGCTGCAGCACATCGCCGACCACGCGGGCTACTCCAAGTCCAGCGTGCTCTACCACTACTCCTCCAAGGAGGCGCTGCTCGAAGCCGCCATCGGGCCCGCGATCGACGGGCTCGAAGCGCTCCTCGGCGACTTCGTCGCGAGCGGTCGCTCCGTCCCGGCGCGTGCCGAGTTCATCGAACGCTTCGTCGACTTCCTGCTCGGCAACCGGCTCGCCGTGCACACCTTCGTGAACCAGGGGCAGTCGCTCCGCGGCATCCCGGTCATCGAGCGGGCGAATGCCGCCATCCGCGGGCTCGCCGACTCCATCTGCGAAGCGGATGCCCCGCTCAGCGAGCAGATGCGCTTCGGCGTCGCGCTCGCCGGCGCGGCCTACACCCTCGTCGCGGGCGCGACCTTCCTCGAAGAGGATCGGCAGCGCGACGACGCCGACGTGCGCGCCGCGCTCATCTCCGTGCTCTCCGAACTGCTCATCCCGGCCGACGGCCGCACGACCCTTTAGGCCGCGCCATGGCACTGCTCCTCCACCGGATCGGACGATTCGCCTTCCGACGGGCCTGGCTCGTCATCATCGCGTGGGCCGTGGCCCTCGCCGCGCTCCTCGGCGCCGGCATCGGCCTCGGCGGCCAGCTCCAGGAGTCCTACGCCATCCCCGGCACCGAGTCTCAGGACGCGATCGACCAGCTCGCCGCGGTCTTCCCTCAGACGTCGGGCGCCTCGGCGAAGGCCGTCGTGGAAGCGCCCGACGGGGCATCCGTCGAGTCCGACGCCTCCCGCAGCGCGATCGCCGACATGGAGTCCGAACTCGAACAGGTCGAGGGGGTCGCGAGCGTGCTCGGGCCCTTCGACGAGTACGCGGGCGACCAGGTCTCGAAGGACGCCCGCACGGCGTACATCCAGGTGCAGTTCGACACCCCGACGACGGGCGTCACCGACGAGTCGATCGACGCGGTGGTCGTGACCGGCGAGATCGGCCGCGACGCGGGCCTCACGGTGGCGTTCGGCGGCGAGGTCTTCCAGGACACGACCTTCGGCCTCACCATCACCGAGGTCTTCGGCGTGCTGTTCGCGGGCGTCGTACTGCTCATCACGTTCGGGTCGCTGCTCTCGGCCGGGATGCCGCTGCTCACCGCCCTCGTCGGCGTCGGCGCCACCTTCGGCGGCATCTCGCTGGTGGCGGCCTTCGCGACCGTGTCGAGCACCGCACCGATGCTCGCCGTCATGATCGGCCTCGCGGTCGGCATCGACTACGCGCTCTTCATCCTGTCGCGCCATCGCACGCAGCTCGCACGCGGCCAGGACCCCGAGTCGAGCGCGGCCGAGTCGGTCGCGACCGCAGGCGGCGCCGTCGTGTTCGCGGGCCTCACCGTGATCATCGCGCTCCTCGGCCTCCTCGTGGTCGGCATCCCGTTCCTCAGCGTCATGGGCGTCGCCGCCGCATTCGCGGTGCTCGTCGCGGTGCTTGCCGCCGTCACCCTGCTGCCCGCGCTCCTCGGCGTGCTCGGGAAGCGGCTCATCCCGAAGCCGGGCAGCCGCGCCCACCGCCGCGCCAACGCCGACGACGATCGCGGCAGGCACACCATGGGCCGCCGCTGGGTCGACCTCGTGCTCAAGGCGCCCATCGTGTTCGTGCTCCTCGTCGTCGGCCTGCTGGGCACGGCGGCGATCCCCGCCGCGAGCCTCGACCTCAACCTCCCGAGCGGCGCCTCGGAGCCCGAGGGCTCCACGCAGCGCGAGGCCTACGAGATGATCGAGAACGGTTTCGGCCCCGGCTACAACGGCCCGCTCATCGTCACCGTCGACATCACCCAGACGACCGACATCTTCGAGGACCTCGACGTCATCGGCGCCCGCATCGCCGAGCTCGACGGCGTGACCTACGTCGGCCAGGGACTGCCCAACGAGACGGCCGACACGGCGATCATCCAGGTGATCCCCGAGAGCGCGCCCGACTCGCCCGAGACGAAGGTGGTCGTCGAGGAGATCCGCGACCTCGCCCCCGACCTCGAGGCCGACTACGGCACGCCCATCGCCGTGACGGGCTACACCGCCGTGACCATCGACATCTCCAACCGGCTGAACGACGCCCTCGTGCCGTTCGCGCTCATCGTCGTCGGGCTGTCGATCCTGCTGCTGCTCCTCGTGTTCCGCTCGGTCTTCGTGCCGGTCAAGGCGGCGCTCGGCTTCCTGCTCTCGGCATTCGCCGCGATCGGCGCCACCGTCGCGATCTTCCAGTGGGGCTGGTTCGCCGACCTCCTGCACATCCAGCCGGGGCCGATCCTGAGCTTCCTGCCGATCCTGCTGCTCGCCGTGCTCTTCGGCCTCGCCATGGACTACGAGGTGTTCCTCGTGTCGGGCATGCGCGAGGAGTACGTGAAGACCCGCGAGCCCCGGGGCTCCATCGTGCACGGCTTCCAGCACGCGGCGCGCGTCGTGACGGCCGCCGCGCTCATCATGTTCTTCGTCTTCTTCGCGTTCGTGCCCGAGGGCTCGGGGGTCATCAAGGGCATCGCGTTCGCGCTCGCCGTGGGCGTCGCGTTCGACGCGTTCCTCGTGCGCATGACGTTCGTGCCTGCCGCCATGGCGCTCGCCGGGCGCGCGGCCTGGTGGCTGCCGAAGTGGCTCGAGAAGCGACTCCCCGACGTCGACATCGAGGGTGAGGGGCTTCGCGCCCACCTCGAGCAGGAGGAGTGGGCGGCCACTCGACCGGCGGCGGTCAACCTCGACGACGCCGTGTTCGGTCTTCCCGAGCGGCCGATCGGCCCGCTCACCGCCGACGTGCCCGCCGGCGGCGTGCTCGTGGTGCGCGGCGACGCCGTCGACCGCCGGGTGGTGGCCGCGACGCTCGCCGGGCGCCTCGCGCCCGTCTCGGGCCGCATCGCGGTGCTGGGGCATCCGCTGCCCACCGCGTCGAGCGCGGTCATGCGCGGCGTGGCGATCGCCGAACTGCCGACGGATGCCGCGACCGGCGGCAGCGTGGGTGAACTCGTCGCCCGCCGCCTCGACGCCACCGGCCCGTGGTATCGCGTCGCCCCCTCGAAGCGCCTCGTGCGGTCGTGGGTCGAGCGCGCCGCGGACGCCGCCGGACACGGACCCGACGGGCCCCGCTTCACCGAGGACACGCCGATCGCCGCCCTCGGCGCCGAGGCGCGGGCACTGGTCGCGATCGCCGCGGCGCTCGCCGAGCGCCCGAAGGCCGTCGCGATCGACCTCGACGACGAACCAGGATCTGCCAGCGCCGAGCTGTGGCGTGCGCTCGCCCGACTCGTCCCGCCGTCGGTGACGACGATCGTCGGGCTCGGCGCGTCGGCCGTCACGCCCGACATCGCCCCCGAACTCGCCGCACGCGGCATCCGCACCATCGAACCCGTCTCGTCCCTGCAGGAGGTCGCCCGATGACCAGCACCCGGCTGTCCCGGCTCTTCGGATCCACCCCGGCGCAGCGCCGGGTGCGCTACGGCGCACTGATCGCCGCGGTCGTGGCCGTGCCGCTCGCCGTCGCCGGCCTCGTGTCGGGCGCCTTCGCCGGCGCCGACGAGAACATCGAGGCGATCCCGGCGGTCGTCGTGAACAACGACGAGATGGTCACCTTGACGCTGCCCGACGGCACCGAGCAGCCCGTGCTCGCCGGTCGCCTGCTCGTCACCGAACTCACCGACCCCGACACGGCGGGCTTCGACTGGACCATCTCGAACGACGAGGAGGCCGCCGACCTGCTCGCCTCCGGCGACGCCTATGCGGTGCTCACGATCCCCGAGGACTTCTCGTCGTCGGTGACGTCGCTCTCCGGCGAGGAGCCCACGAAGGCGAACCTCGACATCCGCACCGACGACGCGCACGGCTACCTCGCCGGATCCGTCGCGCAGTCCGTCGGCGCCGCCATGTCGACCGCCTTCGGACAGGAGCTCACGCAGCAGTACCTCGAGGGGTTCTACACGAATCTCGCCGCGCTCGGCGGGTCGCTCGGCGACGCCGCCGACGGGGCGACGCAGGTCTCGTCGGGCGTCGGCTCGCTCGCGGGCGGTCTCGGCGAGCTCTCGGGCGGCGTGGCGCAGTCCGCGGCCGGAGCGCACGAGCTCGCGAACGGCGCCACGGAGTACGCCGACGGCGTCGCACAGTACACGGGCGGTGTCGACGGCATCGCCGGCGGGCTCGCCGAGCTGAACGCCGGTGCGGCCGGTCTCGACGGACTCTCCGACGGGTGGGACCAGTACGTCGGAGGCATCAGCGCCGGCGTCGCGCAGATCGAGACCAACGTCGGCCCCATCGCGGATCGGCTCGACCAGTTCATCGTGGAGAACCCCGATCTCGTCGAGCAGTACCCGCAGATCGCCGAAGCAGCAGGATCCATCTCCGCGATTCGCGATCAGCTCGGCTCGCTCGTCACGGGCGGACAGACCCTCGCGGCCGCGACGCGCACCGGTATCGACGGCATCCAGGGCGGCATCTCAGGCCTCGCGGGCGGGGCGGCCGAGCTCTCCGCGGGCTCCGCCGGCATCCGCGACGGCGGCTACGGCATCGCCGGCGGCGTCGGCGAGCTCGCCGTGGGGCTCGACCAGCTGTCGGGCGGTGCTGCGGATGCCGCGAGCGGCGCGAGCCAGCTCGCGGGCGGCGCGAAAGCCCTCGCCGACGGCCTGACCACCGGCGCAGAGGAGGCCAAGGCGCTCACGGACATCGACGCGGAGGCGACCGCGGACGTGGTGGCCGAACCCGTGACCTCCACCACCGAGCGCGACAACGAGATCGGCACCATCGGCGAGGTCATCGGCATGCTCTTCGCCCCGATCGGGCTGTGGCTCGGTGCCATGGCGATGTTCCTCGTGTTCCGTCCCTTCGGGCGCGAGGCGCTGCGCAGCACCGCGTCGACGGGCGCCCTCGTGGCGCGCACGCTCACGAGGGCCGGCCTCATCGCCCTCGCGCAGGCCGTGGCCGTCGTCGCGCTCATGCACGGCGCGCTCGGCGTCGACTGGTCGCTGCTGCCGCAGACCCTCGCGTTCTCGGCGCTCCTCGCCCTCGCGTTCACGGCGGTGCACGCGTTCCTCGCCGCGTGGCTCGGCCGGGCCGGCCTGCTCGTCTCGCTCGTGCTCGTCGCGTTGCAGCTCGCGGCGTCGGGAGGGCTCTACCCGATCGAGGTGCTGAGCGGGCCGTTCCAGGCGATCAGCCCGTTCCTGCCGCTGACGTGGGCGGTGCAGGGCATGCAGTTCATCGTGTCGGGCGTGGGCGGCGCCGCAGTCGCGACCGCGGCGGGCGTGATCGCGCTGTTCGGACTCATCGGCGTCATCGGCACGCTCGTGGCCGTTGGGCGGCGTCGCGGCATCCGCTCGATCGGGTTCGCGGCGACCGCGCTCGGCTGACCGGCCGACCCGGCCGTCTGAGGCTGACGCGTCGACGATCGGGGCGGCGCGTCAGCCGTCGTGCCGGTGGCCCGGGCGGATGGCCTCGAGCGCCCGGCGCGACTTCGTGAGCATGGGGCGGCGCGTCTGGTGCGTGTGGCGGCGCGCGAACTCGAGGGTCTCGCGCAGGAGCTCGAGTCGCTCGCGCTCGGTCTTCGCCTTGCGGGTGTTCACCTCGGCGACGATCGAGCCCTTCCAGCCGCGCGCGCTGAGCGCCTCGAGCACCTCGGCGACCGGTTCGCGCCCGTGGCCGGGCAGCAGGTGCTCGTCGAAGATCTGGCCCTCGCCGATGGCGCCCGAGCCGTCGCAGAGGTGCACGTGCCGCAGACGGTCGCCGAGATCGTTCGCGAACTGCAGGCTGTCGACACCCGAGAGCGCCGCGTGCGAGAAATCGAGCGTGACCGCATCGCAGTCCATGATGCGTGGATCCCAGCCGGGCGCGTACGCCTTCATGTTCCGGCCGGCGGCGCGCCAGGGGAACATGTTCTCGACGGCGATCTCGACGTCGTACTTCCCGGAGATCTCGCGCACGATGCCGAGGAAGTTCGAGGCGTACGTCGCCTGCCAGCGGAAGGGCGGATGCACCACGACGCTGTCGGCGCCGACCGCCGCGGCCAGTTCGGCCGTGCGATCGAGCTTCACGCGGGGATCGCGGCCCCACACGAAGTGCGTGAGCAGCAGCACGGGGGCGTGGATCGAGAGGATCGGCAGCGCGTAGCGCCGCGAGAGCTCGAGCAGCGGCTCGGGCTGCTGCGTCGACTCCTCCTGGGTGACCATGATCTCGATGCCGTCGTAGCCCGCGAGCTTCGCCAGGCGGAAGGCCTGCTCGGGTTCGAGCGGATAGACGCAGGTGGTGCTCATGCCGACGCGGATCATCAGGACGGCAGTCTATCCGCGCACCCTGAGCGTCTGCGGGGGGCTGTTAGCCTGAACGGAGCCGCGAGGAGGAGGGACATCCGACGCATGCATGCAGCCGGGCCTGAACGCGACGAGCTCCACGTCGAGCACGCCTACGACATGATCGTCGTCTCGAACCGGCTCCCCGTCGACTACCAGGCGGGCCCTGACGGCGAGACCCAGTGGAAGAGCTCGCCGGGCGGGCTCGTCACGGCGCTCGAGCCGGTCATGCGCGCCGCCGACGGCGCGTGGGTGGGGTGGACGGGCGTCGCCGACCGCGACTTCGAGCCGTTCGAGCACGACGGCATCTCGATCGTGCCCGTGCCGCTCAGCGAGGCCGAGCTCGAGGAGTACTACGAGGGCTTCTCGAACGACACGCTGTGGCCGCTCTACCACGACGTCATCGCCCCGCCGTCGTTCCACCGCGAGTGGTGGGAGGCGTACGTGCGCGTCAACCGGCGCTTCGCCGAGGCCGCCGCGCGCGCGGCATCC
Organism: Agromyces sp. NSFZ; assembly: GCF_056156205.1. NCBI lineage: Bacteria > Bacillati > Actinomycetota > Actinomycetes > Micrococcales > Microbacteriaceae > Agromyces > Agromyces sp. NSFZ. Next base: position 2,702,485 of record NZ_CM149585.1, on the reverse strand, counting down.
GACGGCGCCGTCGTCTGGGTGCACGACTACCAGCTGCAGCTCGTGCCGCGGATGCTTCGCGAGGCCCGCCCCGACCTCGTGATCGGGTTCTTCAACCACATCCCGTTCCCGGCCTACGGCATCTACTCGCAGCTGCCCTGGCGCCGCCAGGTGCTCGACGGCCTGCTCGGCGCCGACGTCATCGGATTCCAGCGCGCGGCCGACGCGGGCAACTTCGCCAGGGCGGTGCGCCGGCTCTTCGGCTACACCACGCGCGGCACCGTCATCGACGTGCCCGACACCGGCGCCGACGGCCAGACCCGGCGCGTGGTGGCACGCCACTTCCCGATCTCCATCGATGCGGCCGGCTTCGAGGAGATCGCCCGCCGTCCCGACGTGCAGGAGCGGGCGCGGGAGATCCGGAAGAGCCTCGGCAACCCTGACACGATCATGCTCGGCGTCGACCGCCTCGACTACACCAAGGGCATCCGGCATCGCATGAAGGCGTTCGGCGAGCTGCTCCGCGACGGGCGGCTCTCGGTCGATCACGCCACGCTCGTGCAGGTCGCGAGCCCGTCCCGGGAGCGTGTCGAGACCTACCGCCAGCTCCGCGACGAGATCGAGCTCCTCGTCGGCCGGCTGAACGGCGACTACTCCAGTCTCGGCCACCAGGCCATCTCCTACCTGCACCACGGCTACCCGCGCGAGGAGATGGTGGCGCTCTACCTGGCCGCCGACGTCATGCTCGTCACGGCGCTGCGCGACGGCATGAACCTCGTCGCGAAGGAGTACGTGGCCTGCCGCTTCGATGACGACGGCGTGCTCCTGCTCAGCGAGTTCACCGGGGCATCCGACGAGCTCAGGCAGGCGGTGCTCGTGAACCCGCATGACATCGAGGGCCTGAAGGACGCGATGGTCGAGGCGGTGCGGATGCCGAAGCGGGAACGCACACGCCGCATGCGCGCCCTCCGCAAGCGCGTGCGCGACAACGACGTGGCCAACTGGTCGGCGACGTTCCTCGAGACGCTCACGGGAGCGGGGATCATCAGGCCCGGTGTTCCCGACGCGCTGCGCACGGCGCTGGCGCGAGTCGCCGAGACCGAACGGCTCCTCGTCGCGCTCGACTTCGACGGCACGCTCGCGCCCCTCGTCGACCGGCCCGAGGATGCACGCGCGACCGACCGGGCGCGATCGGCGATCCAGCGGCTCGCCGAGTTCGACGACACCCGGGTGGCCATCGTCTCGGGTCGTGCCCTCGCGAGTCTCGGCGAGGTGGCGAGCCCCCCGGAGGGCACGCTGCTCAGCGGTTCCCACGGCGTCGAACTGCAGCTCGATGCGGGCGAGGTCACCATCGACCTGCGGGACACCGAGTTCGCCCGGCTCCAGCGGCTTGCCGAGATCCTCGAGGACGTCGCGGCCGGCACCGACGGCGCCTGGATCGAGAAGAAGCCCGCCGGCCTCGCGCTGCATACCCGGCAGCTGAGCTCGGCGGCCGGCACGGCCCTGCAGCACGCCGCCCGTCAGCGCGTGGAGTGGGAGGTGCAGGGCATCACCGTGCGCGCGGGCAAGTCGGTGCTGGAGTTCTCGGTGCGCTCGAGCGACAAGGGGGAGTCCCTCACCCGGCTCCGCCAGCACGTCGGCGCGACCGCCGCGATCTACGTCGGCGACGACGTCACCGACGAGGACGCCTTCGCGGCGCTCGACGCCGACGACGTGGGCATCAAGGTGGGGCAGGGCAAGTCGATCGCCACCCATCGGGTGCGAAGCCCCGAGGACGTCGCGATCATGCTGGAATTCCTCGCCGATGCCCGTGGGGCCGCGCACGACGGGGTCACGCCCTGGTCATAGACTCGTGGGTATGCCCGAGTTCGATCCCAAACCGCGTAGTCGTACCGTCACCGACGGCATCGAGGCCATGACGAGTCGCGGGATGCTCCGCGCCGTGGGCATGGGCGATGCCGACTGGGACAAGCCGCAGATCGGCATCGCGAGCTCGTGGAACGAGATCACCCCGTGCAACCTCTCGCTCGGCCGCCTCGCGCAGGCCGCGAAGGAGGGCGTGCACGGCGGCGGGGGATACCCGCTGCAGTTCGGCACCGTCTCGGTCTCCGACGGCATCTCGATGGGCCACGAGGGCATGCACTTCTCCCTCGTCTCACGCGAGGTGATCGCGGACTCCGTCGAGGTCGTCATGCAGGCCGAGCGCCTCGACGGCTCGGTGCTGCTCGCCGGCTGCGACAAGTCCATCCCCGGCATGCTGATGGCCGCGGCACGGCTCGACCTGGCCAGCGTCTTCCTCTACGCGGGCTCGATCGCCCCCGGCTGGGTGCGGCTCTCCGACGGCACCGAGAAGGACATCACGATCATCGACTCGTTCGAGGCCGTCGGCGCCGTGAAGGCGGGCACGATGAGCGAGGCCGACGCCAAGACGATCGAGTGCGCGTTCGCACCAGGCGAGGGCGCCTGCGGCGGCATGTACACGGCCAACACCATGGCCTCGGTCGCGGAGGCACTCGGGCTCTCGCTCCCGGGGTCGGCGTCACCGGCATCCGCCGACCGCCGCCGCGACTACTACGCCCACCGCTCGGGCGAGGCCGTCGTGAACCTGCTGAGGCAGGGCATCACCGCTCGGCAGATCCTCACCAAGAAGGCCTTCGAGAACGCCATCGCCGTGGGCATGGCCCTCGGCGGCTCGACCAACATCGTGCTGCACCTCCTCGCGATCGCTCGCGAGGCCGACGTCGAGCTCACCCTCGACGACTTCAACCGCATCGGGGCGAAGGTGCCGCACGTCGGCGACCTGAAGCCCTTCGGCAAGTACGTCATGAACGACGTCGATCGTCGCGGCGGGCTGCCCGTGCTCATGAAGGCGCTGCTCGACGCGGGGCTCATGCACGGCGACGCCCTGACGGTCACCGGCAGGACGCTCGCCGAGAACCTCGCCGAGATGGACATCCCGCCGCTCGACGGCGAGGTGCTGCGCACACTCGACAACCCGATCCACGAGACCGGCGGACTCACCATCCTGCACGGCTCGCTCGCACCCGAGGGCGCGGTCGTGAAGACCGCCGGCTTCGACGCCGCGACCTTCGAGGGCCCCGCGCGGGTCTTCGAGCGCGAGCGTGCCGCGATGGACGCGCTCACGGCCGGCGAGATCAAGCACGGGGACGTCGTCGTGATCCGCTACGAGGGTCCGAAGGGCGGCCCCGGCATGCGCGAGATGCTCGCGATCACTGCCGCCATCAAGGGCGCTGGCCTCGGAAAAGATGTACTACTCTTGACTGACGGTCGATTCTCAGGCGGCACAACCGGGCTGTGCATCGGCCATCTGGCACCCGAAGCGGTGGACGCAGGTCCCATCGCCTTCGTGCGCGATGGTGATCTCATACGGGTCGATATCGCAGCTCGTTCCATCGACCTACTGGTCGACGATGCCGAGCTGGCTGCTCGCCGTGAAGGCTGGGCTCCGCTTCCTCCGCGCTATACCCGTGGCGTCCTCGCGAAGTACTCGAAGCTCGTGCGTTCCGCCGCCGAAGGCGCCACGACGGGCTGAGTGCTGCGCTCTCCGCACACCGTCCAGAGAACAGGAATCGAATGACCACGGAATCATCCCCCGTGCCATCGCCCGCCCCAGCGCCACCCGGCGCACCTGTCGAGATCACCGGTGCCGACGCGGTCGTCCGCTCGCTCGAGATGCTCGGCATCACCGACGTCTTCGGCCTGCCCGGTGGCGCGATCCTCCCCGTCTACGACCCGCTGCTCGACAGCCGCAAGCTGCGTCACATCCTCGTCCGCCACGAGCAGGGCGCCGGCCACGCGGCCGAGGGCTACGCCTCGTCGTCGGGCAGGCTCGGCGTCGCCATCGCCACGTCGGGCCCCGGCGCGACGAACCTCGTCACCGCCATCGCCGACGCGCACATGGACTCCGTTCCGCTGCTCGCGATCACCGGGCAGGTGTTCTCGAACCTCATGGGCACCGATGCGTTCCAGGAGGCCGACATCGTCGGCATCACGATGCCCATCACCAAGCACTCCTTCCTGGTGAAGCGCGCCGAGGACATCCCCGGCACCATCGCGGCCGCGGTGCACATCGCCACCACGGGTCGCCCAGGGCCTGTGCTCGTCGACATCACGAAGGACGCCCAGCAGGCGAAGTTCCAGTTCCGCTGGCCGCCGAAGGTCGAGCTTCCCGGCTACCGGCCCATCACGAAGGCGCACGGCAAGCAGGTCGCGGCCGCGGCGCAGCTGCTCGCCGAGGCCAAGCGCCCGGTGCTCTACGTGGGCGGCGGCGTCATCCGGGCGCGGGCGTCCGAGGAGCTCCTCGCGCTCGCCGAGGCGACGAACGCGCCCGTGGTCACCACGCTCATGGCGCGCGGGGCGTTCCCCGATTCCCACCGACAGCACCTCGGCATGCCGGGCATGCACGGCACCGTGCCCGCCGTGCTCGCCCTGCAGGAGGCCGACCTGCTCGTGGCGCTCGGGTCCCGGTTCGACGACCGCGTCACGGGCAAGGCGCCGCTCTTCGCGCCGAACGCGAAGGTCGTCCACGTCGACATCGACCCGGCCGAGATCTCGAAGATCCGCACGGCCGACGTCCCGATCGTGGGCGACCTGAAAGACGTGCTCGTCGACCTGCTCGCCGGGTATCGCGAGGTCACGGCCGCCGAAAAGCCCGACCTCGAGGAGTGGTGGGCGACGCTCGATGGGCTCCGCTCGGAGTTCCCACTCGGCTACACGTCGACTTCCGACGGGCTGCTGGCGCCGCAGTACGTGATCGAGCGCATCGGCCAGCTCACCGGCCCCGAGGCCGTGTACGCGGCCGGGGTCGGCCAGCACCAGATGTGGGCTGCGCAGTTCATCAAGTACGAGCGCCCCAACTCCTGGCTCAACTCGGGCGGTGCCGGAACCATGGGCTACGCGGTTCCCGCGGCCATGGGCGCCAAGGTCGCCGAGCCCGACCGGGTGGTCTGGGCCATCGATGGCGACGGCTGCTTCCAGATGACGAACCAGGAACTCGCCACCTGCACGCTGAACGACATCCCGATCAAGGTCGCGATCATCAACAACTCCTCGCTCGGCATGGTGCGTCAGTGGCAGACGCTGTTCTACGACGGCCGGTACTCGAACACCGACCTGCAGACCGGCCACGACACCGTGCGCATCCCCGACTTCGTCACGCTCGCCGAGTCGTACGGTGCGCTCGGCATCCGCGTCACGAAAGAGGAGGAGGTCGACGACGCGATCAAGCTCGCGCTCGAGACCAACGACCGGCCGGTCGTGATCGACTTCGTCGTCTCCGCCGACGCGATGGTGTGGCCGATGGTGCCGCAGGGCGTGTCGAACAGCTACATCCAGTACGCCCGCGATCACTCGCCGGCATTCAGCGAGGAGGACTGACCATGTCGACACACGTGCTCTCCCTCCTCGTCGAGGACAAGCCCGGCCTGCTCACCCGCGTGGCAGGGCTCTTCGCCCGCCGCGGGTTCAACATCGAGAGCCTCGCGGTGGGTCACACCGAGATCCCCGGCCTCTCGCGCATCACGGTCGTCGTCGACGTCGAGGACCTGCCGCTCGAGCAGGTCACGAAGCAGCTCAACAAGCTCATCAACGTCATCAAGATCGTGGAGCTCGACCCTGCGCAGTCGGTGCAGCGCGAGCACCTGCTCATCAAGGTACGCGTCGACAACGCCACCCGGTCGCAGGTGCTCGAGGCCGTGAACCTCTTCCGCGCGCGCGTCGTCGACGTGTCGACCGATGCGCTCGTGATCGAGGTCACGGGCGACAGCGGAAAGACCAACGCGCTCCTCAAGGTGCTCGAGCCCTACGGCATCAAGGAGATCGCCCAGTCGGGCCTGCTCGCGATCGGCCGCGGCGGCAAGTCCATCACCGAGCGCGTCTTCAAGAACTGACCATACGTTCCCTGAGCTCGTCGACCCTTCGACGGGCTCAGGGACCACAACCCACAGGTCCCTTCGACAAGCTCAGGGACCGGATCCAAGGAGAAAGAACAGCACATGGCTGAGATCTACTACGACAAGGACGCCGACCTCTCGCTCATCCAGGGCAAGAAGGTCGCCGTCATCGGCTACGGCTCGCAGGGCCACGCGCACGCGCAGAATCTCCGCGACTCGGGCGTCGAAGTCGTCATCGGGCTCAAGGAGGACTCGAAGTCGAAGCCCAAGGCCGAGGAGGCCGGCTTCGAGGTGAAGAGCGTGGCGGATGCCGCGGCCTGGGCCGACGTCATCGTCATCCTCGCGCCCGACCAGTACCAGCGCCACATCTACGCCGAGTCCATCAAGGACAACCTCGCCGAGGGCAAGACCCTCGTGTTCGGCCACGGCTTCAACATCCGCTTCGGCTACATCGAGGCGCCCGAGGGCGTCGACGTCGTCATGGTCGCTCCGAAGGGGCCCGGCCACACGGTGCGTCGCGAGTACGAGGCCGGCCGTGGTGTTCCCGTGATCGTCGCCGTCGAGAAGGATGCCTCGGGCAACGCCTGGCCGCTCACCCTCTCGTACGCCAAGGCCATCGGCGGCCTGCGCGCGGGCGGCATCAAGACCACCTTCACCGAGGAGACCGAGACCGACCTCTTCGGCGAGCAGGCGGTGCTCTGCGGCGGCGTGTCGCAGCTCATCCAGTACGGCTTCGAGACGCTGACCGAGGCCGGCTACCAGCCGCAGGTCGCCTACTTCGAGGTGCTCCACGAGCTGAAGCTCATCGTCGACCTCATGTGGGAGGGCGGCATCGCCAAGCAGCGGTGGTCGGTCTCCGACACCGCAGAGTACGGCGACTACGTCTCGGGCCCGCGCGTCATCGACCCGCACGTCAAGGAGAACATGAAGGCGGTCCTCGCCGACATCCAGGACGGCACGTTCGCCAAGCGCTTCATCGCCGACCAGGACGCGGGCGCTCCCGAGTTCCTCGAGCTCCGCAAGAAGGGCGAGGCGCACCCCATCGAGGCCACCGGCCGCGAGCTCCGCAAGCTGTTCGCCTGGAACGCCTCCAACGACGACGACTACGTCGACGGCGAGGTCGCTCGCTGACGCGGCTCGTCCCGTCCATCTGAAACACCGCGCGGCGGGGTCGGCTTCGGCCGGCCCCGCCGTCGGCGTTCGCCCCGCTGCAGGATGCGCGAATGAGCAGGGCCGGACCCCTTGCCACGGTGGCCCCGGCTGTGATCGCATGTGGTGCCATGACGCGACTCACGCATTCCCACCCCGAGCCCACTCCACGCTGGTGTTCCTGCGCAGTGCCCGACGACGACGTCGAGCCCGCGGCATCCGGCATCTCCCGACGGAACGTCCTCATCGGCGCCTCCGCGGCCAGCGCTCTCGCAGCCGTCGGATGGTCGGGCCCCGCCCACGCGGCACCGGGCGACTCGAACGTGACCATCACGATCATGGGCACCTCCGACCTGCACACCAATGTCGTGAACTGGGACTACTACAAGGACGCCGTGTACAGCGACAGCGCAGGCAACGCCGTCGGCCTCGCCCGGGTGGCGAGCGTCGTGAACCAGATCCGCGCCGACCGCGGTCGCGAGCGCACCCTGCTGTTCGACGCCGGCGACACCATCCAGGGCACTCCGCTGGGCTTCTACTACGCCACGGTGGAGCCGGTCACCGAGACGGGCGCGACGCACCCGATGGCGACGCAGATGAACGCGCTCGGCTACGACGCCGTCGCGCTCGGCAACCACGAGTTCAACTACGGCCTCGCCTTCCTCGACAACTGGATCTCCCAGATGGAGGCTCCGGTGCTCGCCGCGAACGCGGTCCACGCGGGAACGAGAGTACCCAGGTTCCGCCCGTACGCGATCAAGCGGATGGAGGTGGAGGGCCGCCCGCCGATCCGAGTGGGGGTGCTCGGGCTCACGAACCCCGGCGTCGTGATCTGGGACAAGGCGAACGTCGAGGGCGCAGTCGAGGTGCAGGGACTCGTCGAGGCCGCCGCTCGCTGGGTTCCCGTGATGCGCGGTCAGGCCGACATCGTCGTGGTGAGCGCGCACTCGGGTGACAGCGGCACGTCGTCGTACTCGGGCGATCTCCCGATCGAGAACGCGGCCGCGCTCGTCGCCGAGCAGGTGCCCGGAATCGACGCGATCCTCTTCGGCCACGCGCACCGCGACGTGCCGCAGCGCTTCGTCACGAACACCGAGACCGGTGCGCAGGTCATCATGAGCGAGCCGAAGAACTGGGGCCAACGAGTCAGCGTGTTCGACCTGCAGCTCGAATTCGTGCGCGGTCACTGGCGGGTCGCGCAGAGCTCGGCGATGACGGTGAACACGAACACCGTCGTCGACGATCCGGCCTTCGTCGCCCTCGTGCGCGACCAGCACGACGCCGTGGTGACGTACATGAACACCCCGGTCGCGAACTCGACCGCCGAGATGTCGGCGGCCGAGGCGTGCTGGAAGGACACGGCGATCCTCGACTACGTGAACGAGGTGCAGACCGCCACCGTCGCGGCCGCGGTCGCGGGCAGCCCCGAGGCATCCCTGCCGATCGTCTCGATCGCCGCGCCCTTCAACCGGGCGGCGAGCTTCCCGGCGGGTCCCGTCACGATCAAGGACGTCGCGGGGCTCTACATCTACGACAACACGCTGCTGGCGTCGGTGCTGACCGGCGCGCAGATCAAGGACTACCTCGAGTTCTCGGCGAAGTACTTCAAGCAGGTCGCGCCCGACGCCCCGGTCGATCCGGCGGCCTGGACCAACGCGCCGTGGCCGAACCCCGATTCGCCCACGACGCCCGACTACAACTACGACCAGTTCTCGGGCGTGGACTACGGCGTCGACATCTCGAAGCCGGTCGGCTCGCGCATCGTCGGTCTCTCGTACCAGGGGGCACCGGTGGCCGACGACCAGCAGTTCCTCGTCGCGGTCAACAACTACCGCCAGTCGGGGGGCGGCGGGTTCCCGCACATCGCGGCGGCACCGGTCGTGTACAACGCCCAGGTCGCGATCCGCGAGGCGATCGTGGCGTACGCCTCGGCGCAGGGCACGATCGATCCCGCGACGTTCCACGTCGAGAACTGGCGGCTCCTGCGAGACGGGACTCCCGTGTTCTAGCCTGCGCCGAGGTCGACGCGGGTCGCGGGGCATCCGACTGGCTAGTCTGGTCGCATGGCCCGCGACCCCGACGACGACGCACTGCGATGGGAGGGCGACGACGACCCGACGCTCGCGCCCGGCTGGAAGACCGTGGGGCGGCCGGTGCCGCTCGAGGGGGCGCCCGAGGAGTCATCCGAAGCCGCCGCGGTGGAGTCATCCGAAGCCGTCCCGGGGGCGTCGCCCGAAGCCGTCGAGCACACGACGGCGACGGATGCCCCGCCGCAGGCCGGATCGGCGGAGCTCGTCATCCTCGGGGTGCTCGGCGGCGTCTACCTGCTGTACGTGATCGGCTGGCTGATCACCGCCTCCACGCCGGCACCCGCGCTCGCCGACCCGGTCGCGCAGTTCATGTACGGGCTCGGCCGGTGGTTCGCGGTCGCCGCCCCGGCTCTGTGGTTCGGTGCCGTGCTGTGGCTGGCCGCCGAGCGTCGCCGCGCCCGGCTCCTCTGGCTCATCGCGGGAGCCGTCGTCCTCGTGCCCGTCCCGTTCCTGTTGCGAGGTTGAGATGACCGAGGCATCCGTTCCCGCCGGCGGCGACGCCGGGACCGGCGCGACCGAGGCTCGCGCCGGCAGCCGTACAGTGACCCCGCTGTGGCTGGCCGTAACCATCGCCGTGCTCTTCGGCGTGCTGTACGCCTATGACGTGTGGGAGGCCGTGCGCGACCTGGTGGGCGTCTCGCTCATGGTCGGCGACCTCGGCGTCACGCTCGCCGGCATCGGCCTCGCCCTGCTCATCGCGGCCCTCCTCGTGCCGCTCGCCGTGTTCGCGCTGGCATTCTGGCTCGGTTACCGCCGTGGTCCGCTCGCGCAGGTCGTGCTGTTCCTGACGGGGTACGCCGTCGTGCAGGCGCTGACCCTCGACCTCGGGGCCTTCTTCGAGCTCGGCGGCATCGACTTCTCCTGACCTTCGCGACGTCACAGAACGGAGCGGGCATACGCGCTCACGTAGAATGGCCGCGTAGGCGCCCCGACGGCGTGTGGCGCATCTCCACCCCGCATCAGCGCGCATTCGCGCGCCTCGCTCTCGCCCCGAAGGATTCGATTCGTGTCAAAGCCGGTCGTGCTGATCGCCGAAGAACTCTCACCCGCCACCGTCGAAGCCCTGGGGCCCGACTTCGAGGTCCGCAACGTCGACGGCACCGACCGTCCGGCACTGCTCGCGGCGCTGGCCGACGCGAACGCGATCCTCGTCCGCTCGGCGACGAAGGTCGACGCCGAGGCGATCGCGGCCGCGCCGAAGCTGCAGGTCATCGCGCGCGCGGGCGTCGGCCTCGACAACGTCGACATCAAGGCCGCCACCACGGCGGGCACCATGGTCGTGAACGCGCCCACGTCGAACATCATCTCGGCCGCCGAGCTCACGGTGGGTCACATCCTCAGCCTCGCCCGGCACATCCCCGCCGCCCACGCTGCGCTGGCGCAGGGGGAGTGGAAGCGCTCGCACTACACCGGCGTCGAGCTCTATGAGAAGACCGTCGGCATCATCGGCCTGGGCCGCATCGGCGCGCTCATCTCCGCCCGGCTGCAGGCGTTCGGCACCGACGTCATCGCCTACGACCCCTACATCACGGCGGCGCGCGCGCAGCAGCTCGGCGTGCAGACGGTGAGCCTCGACGAGCTCCTCGAGCGGAGCGACTTCATCACGATCCACATGCCGAAGACGCCCGAGACCACCGGCATGATCGGCGCCGAACAGCTCGCGAAGATGAAGCCGACCGCCTTCGTCGTGAACGTTGCGCGCGGCGGCCTCATCGACGAGGAGGCACTGCACGACGCGCTCGTCGCCAACACGATCGCGGGCGCGGGCCTCGACGTCTTCGTCGCCGAGCCGCCGAAGGACTCGCCGCTCCTGTCGCTACCGAACGTCGTCGTCACGCCGCACCTCGGCGCGTCGACCGACGAGGCGCAGGAGAAGGCCGGTGTCTCGGTCGCGAGGTCCGTCCGCCTGGCGCTCGCCGGCGAACTTGTGCCCGATGCCGTGAACGTGGCGGGCGGCATCATCGACCCCTACGTACGTCCGGGCATCCCGCTCGTGGAGAAGCTCGGCCAGCTCTTCGCCGGCCTCGCCCACGGCCCGCTAACGAGCCTCGACGTCGAGGTGCGCGGTGAGCTCGTCGACTACGACGTGAGCGTGCTGAAGCTCGCGGCCCTCAAGGGCGTGTTCACGAACGTGGTGAGCGAGACGGTGTCGTACGTCAACGCGCCGCTCCTCGCCGAGCAGCGCGGCATCGACGTGCGCCTGATCACCGATCCCGAGAGCCCCGAGTACCGCAACGTCATCACCCTGAGCGGTGCGCTCGCCGACGGCACCCAGGTGTCGGTGGCCGGCACCCTCACGGGCACGAAGCAGATCGAGAAGCTCGTCGGCATCAACGGCTACGAGATCGAGGTGCCGATCGCGACGACGCACATCATCATGGAGTACACCGACCGGCCCGGGATCGTCGCGATCTACGGCCGCGAGTTCGGCGACGCCTCGATCAACATCGCGGGCATGCAGATCGCGCGCCGTGAGGCCGGCGGCCAGGCCCTCAGTGTGCTCACGGTCGACTCGCCGGTTCCCTCCGAGGTGCTCGAGCGCGTACGCACCGCCATCGACGCCGCACTCCTCGTCGAGATCGACATCACCGAGTAGCCGGGGCCGCGGTACGCGCCGTCGGCGCTACCCGACCGGTGCAGTCGGGTTCGCCGGCGGCTCCGTGGCGAGGCGCTCGAGCAGCGCGACGAGCGCGTCCATCTCGGCGGCGCGGGGCGCGTCGACCCCGAGGTCGTCGACCTGGCCGTGCAGCGCCGAGTCGTAGTACAGGCCATCGCCGATGAGCGTGATGGCGAGCGCGACGGTCGGGTCGGCGACGTGACGGCGGATCGCCTCGAACCAGCGCCGCCGCGCGTTGCGGATCGCGCGCCCCGCTGCCGCGTTCCCGCCCTGGGCGAGTCGAGCGGCCGCCACGACGGCACGGTCGAGGGGATGCTCCATGGCGACCGATGATCGCACGAAGTACGCGATGGGTCCCTCCGGTGCCTCCTCGATCGCCTGCACGTCCTGCTCGACGAGCGCGTCGAGGCGCGCGATGAGCCCGTCGATGAGTGCGTCGCGGGTGGCGAAGTGGTAGAGCAGTCCGCCCTTCGAGACGCCGGCGGCCTTGGCGGTCGCGTCGAGGGTCGCCGCCCGCTCGCCGTCATGGAGGAGGAGGTGCTCGAACGCGTCGAGCACCGCTTCGCGCGCGGCGGGTGGTCGGCTCATGTGCTCGATCGTACCCAGCGGAGGGGTTCCGTCCTCTGATACTATACCGGCTGGACGGTGCAGTAATGAAGACTTCAATGACACACAGCACGGACCGCACGGTCGAGACCCAGCACGGGACCACGGCGACGGAGGCCGCAGCACCCGTCGATCCCGGCCGACGCGCACGTGCACCGCGGCGCGCGTGGGTGGCGCTCGGCGTGCTGATGCTGCCCGTGCTCCTCGTGTCGGTCGACAACACCGTGCTGAGCTTCGCGCTGCCGGCCATCTCGCGCGACCTCGCCCCGAGCGCGGCGCAGCAGCTGTGGATCATCCACGCCTACCCGCTCGTGCTCGCCGGTCTCCTCGTCGCGATGGGGGCCGCCGGCGATCGCTTCGGCCGACGCCGTGTGCTCCTCATCGGCTCGACGGGATTCGCCGTGCTCTCGGTCGCCGCAGCATTCGCCCCGACCGCCGCGGCGCTCATCGCCGCTCGCGCGGCACTCGGCTTCTTCGGCGCGATGCTCATGCCCTCGACGCTGTCCCTGCTGCGGGCCGTGTTCACCGACCGCGAGCAGCGACGACTCGCCATCGCGATCTGGGCGTCGGGCTTCGCGGCAGGCAGCGCCCTGGGGCCGCTCGTCGGCGGGGTGCTGCTCGAGCACTTCGCCTGGGGCTCGGTGTTCCTCCTCGCCGTGCCGGTGCTCGTGCCCATGCTGGTGCTCGTGCCCCTGCTCGTGCCCGAGAGCCGGGATCCCGTCCCGGGGCGCGTCGACCTCGTGAGCGTGGTGCTCTCGCTCGCCGCAATGGGGCCGATCGTGTACGGCCTCACGTCGCTGGCGACCGAGGGGCCAGGGGGCGGCGGCGTGCAGACGATCATCATCGGCGTGTGCTGCGCGGTGTGGTTCACGCGGCGACAGCTGCGGAGCACGTCGCCGCTGCTCGACGTGCGGCTGTTCCGTCAGGGTTCCTTCGGCGGCGCCGTGCTCGTCAACCTGCTCAGCGTGATCGCCCTCGTCGGCTTCCTCTTCTTCGTGTCACAGCACCTGCAGCTCATCGCCGGCCTGAACCCGGTCGCGGCGGGACTGGCGCTCGTACCCGGCCTGGCGGCGATGATCCTCACGGGCCTCGCCGTGGTGCCGATCGCCCGGCGGGTGCCGCCGCGCGTGCTCGTGCCGTCGGCGCTCGCGCTGTCGGCGGCGGGGTACCTCCTCATCGCGCTGACGACGCGCGTCGACTCGATCGCCCCGATCGTCGCGGCCTTCGTGCTGCTCGGTGCCGGCGTCGGAGCGGCCGAGACGGTCTCCAACGAGCTCATCCTCTCGAGTGCTCCGCCCGCGAAGGCGGGTGCGGCGTCGGCCGTCTCCGAGACGGCGTACGAGCTGGGGGCGGTCCTCGGCACCGCCGTCCTCGGCAGCATCCTCGCCCTGAGTTACCGCGGGGGCGTCGAGGTGCCCGCCTTCCTTCCGGATGACGCTGCCGACGCCGCTCGCGAGACGCTCGCCGGCGCGGTCGCGGTCGCCGAGGGGCTGCCCCATGCCGTCGGCGCCGAGCTCGCGGCATCCGCTGCCCGTGCCTTCGGCGACGGAGTGGTGCTGACCTCGCTCATCGGCGTCGCGCTCATGGCCGCCGCGGCCGTGGTCGCCGCGGTCGCACTTCGCAATCCGGCGCCGCCGCACGAGGAGTGACGCGGACCAATGCACGGCGAGCCCGACCCCGCGAACGCCGAACGGCCGCCGGCTCCGTTCGGGCGGAGACCTGCGGCCGTTCGTTCGATCGCGACTCAGAGCATCGGGTCCTCGGGCGCGGAGTGCTCGTTGCGGGTCACCCGTTCGCCAGTGGCGGGGTCGACGCTCGTGTGCGAGGTCGTCACCGACCGGCGACGGCGCGCCAGGAGGACGATGCCGAGGATGATCACGACCGCGCCGGCGATCATGAGGATGTAGCCGACGAGCTGGAGGTCGATCCAGTCGACGGCGAGGTTCAGCGCGAACGCGAGGATCGCGCCGATGACGAAGAGCACGATACCGAGACCGAGACTCATGTGGGGTCCTGCTTTCTCTCCGGCGACGCGTGGCGCGTCGCGTTTCGATGAGGCGGATACCTCGTCCTGAGGCCGAGTGTAACGAGCGCCCGCCCGCACGGACAGTACGCTGGGAGGGCTGGCGCACGAAGGAGAATTCATGGTACGCACGGTCAGGCTCGCGGTCATCCCGGGCGACGGCATCGGTCCCGAGGTAGTCGGAGAGGCGCTCAAGGTGCTCGATGCGACCGTCGCCGGAACCGACGTCTCGTTCGAGCAGACGCCGTTCTCGCTCGGTGCCGCACGGTACCTCGAGACGGGCGACGTGCTGACCGACGACGACCTCGCGGCGATCTCCGAGCACGACGCGATCCTCCTCGGTGCGGTCGGGGGCGTGCCCGGCGACCCGAGGCTGGCTGGTGCGAACATCGAGCGCGGGCTCCTGCTCAAGCTCCGGTTCGAGCTCGACCACTACGTGAACCTCCGGCCGTCGGTGCTGTACCCCGGCGTCGCGAGCCCGCTCGTGAACCCGGGCGACGTCGACTTCGTCGTCGTGCGCGAGGGCACCGAGGGTCCCTACGTCGGCAACGGCGGCGCGATCCGGGTCGGCACGCCCGCCGAGGTCGCCAACGAGGTGAGCGTGAACACCGCCTACGGCGTGGAGCGCGTCGTGCGCTACGCGTTCGCCGCGGCATCCGCTCGCTCCAAGAAGAAGCTGACGCTCGTGCACAAGACGAACGTGCTCGTCTTCGCCGGCTCCCTCTGGAAGCGCACGGTCGACGCGGTCGCCGCCGAGTATCCGGATGTCGCGGTCGACTACCTGCACGTCGACGCCGCCACGATCTTCCTCGTGACGGATCCTGCTAGATTCGATGTCATCGTCACGGACAACCTCTTCGGCGACATCCTCACCGATCTGGCCGGCGCGATCAGCGGCGGCATCGGCCTGGCGGCCTCGGGCAACATCAACCCCGACGGCCGGTTCCCGAGCATGTTCGAGCCGGTTCACGGTTCCGCACCCGACATCGCCGGGAAGGGCATCGCCGACCCCACCGCGGCCATCCTCTCGGTCGCGCTGCTCCTCGACCACCTCGGTCATCCGGAGCTCGCGGCGAAGGTGCAGCGGGCGGTCGCCGCCGACATCGCCGAGCGCGGCGACGCGAGACGCTCGACCTCCGAGGTCGGCGACGCGATCGTCGAGCGGATCGGCGCACTCGAGACGCAGCGCATCTGACGTTCAGCGCAACCGGCATTCAGCGCATCTGAAGGAAGGCACCATGACGACCACGAACCTCACCCTGCAGACCCCCTCCGAGGCGGGCCTGACCTGGGCGATCACCCGCAACGAGAACGCCCGAAGCGACGCCGACCGCGAGGCGATCCTCGCCGACCCCGGCTTCGGCAACCACTTCACCGACCACATGGTCGACATCTGCTGGTCGGAGAAGGGCGGCTGGCACCGGCCCCGCGTCTCGCCGTACGGGCCGATCCAGCTCGACCCCGCCGCAGCGGTGCTCCACTACGCGCAGGAGATCTTCGAGGGGCTGAAGGCGTATCGGCACGCCGACGGCTCCATCTGGAGCTTCCGCCCCTACGAGAACGCCTCGCGGATGCAGCGCTCCGCACGGCGCATGGCCCTCCCCGAGCTGCCCGTGTCGTACTTCATCGACTCGCTGAAGCAGCTCATCGCGGTCGACGGCGCCTGGGTGCCGAGCGCCGCCGAGACGAGCCTGTACCTGCGGCCGTTCATGTTCGCCAAGGAGGCATTCCTCGGCGTGCGCCCAGCCAAGAAGGTCAACTACTACGTGATCGCGAGCCCGGCGGCCGCCTATTTCCCCGGCGGCGTCGAGCCCGTGAACATCTGGCTCTCGACGACCTACGCCCGCGCGGGCAAGGGCGGCACGGGGGCTGCGAAGACGGGCGGCAACTACGCGTCGAGCCTGCTGCCGCAGGCCGAGGCGTACGAGAAGGGATGCCAGCAGGTCGCGTTCCTCGACGACGCGGACAACCTCGAGGAGCTCGGCGGCATGAACATCGTGCTCGTCAAGCGCGACGGAACGCTGCTCACCCCCGAGTCGGACTCGATCCTCGAGGGCATCACGCGCGACTCGATCCTGCAGCTCGCCGCCGACCGCGGACACGTCGTGGAGCGCCGACCGATCAGCCTCACCGAGTGGCGCGAGGGCGCGGCATCCGGCGACATCATCGGCGCCTTCGCCTGCGGCACCGCCGCCGTCGTGGTGCCGATCGGCCGCCTCCTCGCCGAGGACTTCGAGATCGTGCACCACGGCGCCGAGTCGTCGGAGCTCGCCCTGTCGCTCCGCGACGAGCTCACCGGCATCCAGTACGGCCGCGTCGAGGATCGGCACGGCTGGATGACCCGTCTGGACGCGTGACGGCGAGCACGGTCATCCGGCCGTTCCGCCGGGAAGACACCGAGGCCGTCGTCGCGCTCTGGCGTGACGCCGGCCTCGTCGTGCCCTGGAACGACCCGTACCGCGATATCGAGCGCAAGCTCAGCGTGCAGCCCGAGCTGTTCCTCGTGGTCGAGTCACTGCCGACGGACGGGCATCCCGCTGCCGTCATCGGCGCCGCCATGGTGGGCTACGACGGGCACCGCGGCTGGGTCAACTACCTCGCGGTCGACGCCGCGCATCGCGGCGAGGGCGTCGGTGCGCGGCTCATGGCCGAGGCCGAGCGCCTCCTCATCGAGCGAGGCTGCCCGAAGCTCAACCTGCAGGTGCGCACGACGAACACCGGGGTCATCGAGTGGTACCGCACGCTCGGCTACGAGCCCGACCAGGCCGTGAGCCTCGGGAAGCGGCTCATCCCCGACACGCCTGCGGTGGCCCCGTAGGGTGGAGGCATGAAGATCGCGCGCTTCTCGCACGGCGAGACCATCGCCTTCGGCATCGTCGACGAGGAGGAGCACGAGCTCGTCGTGCTGAAGTCCGACCCGATGTTCGCCGGGTACGACCCGACGGGGGAGCGGGTGCCGCTCGCCGAGGCGAAGCTGCTGGCACCGGTCATTCCGCGCTCGAAGGTCGTGGCCGTCGGCCGGAACTATCGCGAGCACGCCGCGGAGCTCGGCAACGAGGTCCCGGCTGAACCGCTCATCTTCCTCAAGCCGAACACCTCGGTCATCGGTCCCGACGACGCCATCGTGCTGCCGAAGCAGAGCGAGCGAGTCGAGCACGAGGGCGAGGTCGCGGTCGTCATCGGCCGCATCGCCAAGCACGTCTCCGAGGCGGATGCCGCGGGCGTGATCTTCGGCTACACGATCGCGAACGATGTCACCGCGCGCGACCTGCAGCGCCGCGACGAGCAGTGGACGCGCGCGAAGGGCTTCGACACGTTCTGTCCGCTCGGGCCGGTGATCAGCACCGAGCTCGACGTCGAGCGCAGCACGATCGAGACGAGCGTGAACGGCGTGCGCAAGCAGGAGGGTCGGCTCGCCGACATGGTGCATTCCATCCCGGCGCTCATCGCGTACGCGTCGAGCGTGTTCACGCTGCTGCCTGGCGACGTGATCCTGACCGGCACGCCGGCAGGCGTCGGCCCGATAGTCGACGGCGATGTCGTCGAGGTCACCGTGTCGGGTCTCGGCACGTTGTCGAACCCGGTGCGCGCGGCGATCTGAGCTCAGGCGGCCGGCTCTCGCAGGCCTGCCGAGATCAGTTCGGCGAACGCGGGAAGGGCCGTGGCGCCTTCATCGGGGATCGGGACGCCGCCCTCGGCGCCGGCCGACGCACCCACCGCATCAGCGCCGGTGCCGGTGGTATCCGCGGACGACGCCGTGGTGATGATCGCGACCCATGCCGCCGCTGCCGTGCGCACCCGGCGTGCCGCGATCGGGTGCATGAGACTCGCGCCGAGGACCCGTTCGATCACGCCCTGGAGTTGCGCGCGGTACTCGCGCAGCCGCGCGCGCACCTCGGGATGCGTGCGCTGCTCGCGCCACACGATGACGCGACGCACGTCGGAGGCGTCCTGCAGGTCGTGCAGCCGACGCGTGACGTCGAGCAACGACCGCGCCGGATCGCCGAGGGTCACGAACGGGGTCGTGTCGATCGGGTCCAGCGCGAGCCGCTCGCCGACGAGTGCGCGCAGCAGGTCGGTCTTGGTGGGGAAGTAGTAGAAGAGCAGGCCCTTGGGCACGCCCGCCGTCTGGGCGATGCGAGCCGTGGGCGTCGCGTCGAAGCCGAGTTCGGCGAAGAGCCGCTCGGCGGCGTCGAGGATGCGCGCGCGTGTCTCGGGTGTGGTGGTCATGGTCGTCTCCGCGCGGGTCGCAGGGGCGGCGGACCAGGCCGCCGCCCCCGTTCGGATCTCGTCGTCAGTGCGGAACCGTGCGGTCGTGAACCTGCATGGCCGGCCGGATGGCGAGGGCCGCGACGATCGCCGCGAATGCTCCGCCGATCCACGACACCCATGCCGGGCCCATGGCGCTGGCGTAGCCGCCGAGCCAGGGTGCGATGAACAGCAGCACGCCCAGGGCGAGTTGCACGTACTCGGTGGCGACCAGTCCGGGCATCGCGAGGTTCACCACCCCGGATGCGATCAGGAGGACGCCGAGCACGACCATCCAGACCATCGAGGCGCCTTCGCGCTCCATGAAGATGGGCGAGAGTGCCGCGACGAGGCCGACCGCGACGGCGACCCAGTCCTCCCAGCGTGACCATTTCCTCATTCGAATCACCCTCCTTCAGACAGGTGGTGGCTCCCGATTCGGGGTCGATCCGACGGTACGACCGACTGACCGCCCGGTCAATACCGCAGCGGACGATCGGCTCGTCGGTCCCTGAGCCTGTCGAAGGGCCGCTTCGACGAGCTCAGCGGCCGGCCTGCGGTCAGCGGCCGAGCGTCGTCGCCGCGAGTTCGACGTCCTCCTCGTCGTTCCACAGGTGGAAGGCGACGCGTGCGCGCCCGGCTCGCCCCGACGCGGTGACGCCGGCGGCGCCGAGCGCGGCGAGGTCGGCACCATCGGCGTCGGGCCAGGTGACGATCGCGCTGTCGGATGCCTCGAGCCCGAGCCGTTCCCGGAACGCGTTCGCGAGACCGAGGTCGTACTCGCGAACCGCCTCGGCGTCGAGCGACGCCGCGAACTCGAGGGCCACCTCGGCGCCCGCCCAGGCGTGCCACGCGGGCGAGACGTCGAACCTCGTCGCGTCGTCGGCGAGATGGAGCTTCGGGCCGTAGACCGACGCCCACGGGTCGCCGCCCGAATACCAGCCCGCGGTGTAGGGCACGATCTCGTCGGCGGCCCGCTCGGAGAATGCGGCGAACGCGGCGCCGCGCGGCGCGCTCAGCCACTTGTAGGCATGGCAGACCATGAGATCGGCGTCGAGGTCGGTCGTCGGCATCCACCCGGTCGCCTGTGTCGTGTCCACGAGCGTGAGGGCGCCGTGCTGCCGGGCGGCCGTGAGGACGGATGCCGCGTCGGCGACCTCGCCGGTGGCGGACTGCACGAGCGAGAACGCGACGAGCCACGTGGCGTCGGTGACCTCCGCGGCGAGCGCGTGCACCGGCACGTGGCGCACCCGCAGGTCGCCGCGGACGAGGAAGGGTGCCACGACCGACGAGAAGTCGCCGTCGATGCAGAGCACCTCGGCGCCCTGCGGTGCAGAAGCGGCCGCGAGCCCGGCGAACACCGACACCTGGGACCCCGTGGCGATGCGCTCGGATGCGACCCCGAGCAGCGACGCGGCGTGGCCGCGGGCGCGTTCGAGGGCCGCGGAGTAGTCGTGGGCGCTCGCGGTGCCCGCCGCCCAGCGGTCGAGGTCGCGCTGGACGGCGTCCCGGGTGGCGTGCGTGGGGATGCCGAGCGTGCAGGCGGCGAGGTGGCCCCGGCCCGCGGTGAATCGGTCGCGAAGGGAGAGCATGAGAGTCAGTCTTCGCCCGAGTCATCCATTCGACAAGTGCAGGTGTCTTACGTATTCATGACGCATGGTTATGATTCCGGTATGTCCGACGCCTCGATCGAACACCTCGCCGGCGCCATCGACCTGCAGACCGTGCGCGTCGTGC
Source organism: Agromyces sp. NSFZ (assembly GCF_056156205.1). NCBI lineage: Bacteria > Bacillati > Actinomycetota > Actinomycetes > Micrococcales > Microbacteriaceae > Agromyces > Agromyces sp. NSFZ. The sequence continues at coordinate 2,682,124 of NZ_CM149585.1, read as the reverse complement.
GGCTGGTCGCCGAGCACGGCTCCTTGACGGCTGCCGCCGAAGCGCTCGGCTACAGCCAGCCCGCCGTCAGTCAGCAGCTTCGTCGCTTCGAGGAGCGCACCGGCATCGCCCTCGTCGAACGCGTCGGCCGCGGCATCCGGCTCACCGAGTCCGGCCGCGTGCTTGCGCGGCACGCCAACGCGGTGACGACCGCGATCGAGGCGGCCGCGGGCGAGCTCGCCGAGATCCGCGGACTTCGCGCCGGTCGGGTGCGGCTCGTGGCGTTCCCGTCGGCGTCGGCCACGCTCGTGCCGCGGCTGATCGCCACGCTCGCCGCGGAGCATCCGGGCGTCACCGTGACCTACGTCGAGGCCGAGCCGCCCGAGGCGGTCGCCGCGGTGCGCGCAGACCGGGCCGATGTCGCCATCACGTTCAGCTATCCCGGCGACCGCGACGATCCGCACCGGGCGAGTGCCCGCGGGCTCGACGTGCTCGCCTTCTGCGACGAGTCGATGCAGCTCCTGCTGCCCGAGGGTCATCCGGCTGCGGCATCCGACGTCGTCGACCTCGCGGCGCTCGCCGACGACCAATGGATCGCCGGGTGCCCGCGTTGCCGGGGTCATCTCCTCGAGCTCGCGGATGCCGCGGGCTTCCGCCCCCGCATCGCGTTCGAGACCGACAACTTCGTCGCGGTCGAGGGCATGGTCGCCCAAGGGCTCGGGGTGGCCCTGCTGCCGTCGCTCGCCCTGGACGCGTCGCCGCGGCATCCCGGCGTCGTGACGAGGCCGACCGCTCGCGCCGACGTGCGCTCGCTCCATCTCGTCATGGCTCGCGGCGCCGACCGCGTGCCCGCGGTCAATGCCATGCTCGGCGTGGTGCGGCGGCTCCTGCCCGTGAACTGAGCGTCCCCGCAGCGCGGGCATCGCGCTCACCGGCCGGTCGATACGATTGACCCGTATGTCCGAGACAGCTGATCCCACCACCACCGCCACCGGCAGCGACATCCGTGTGCGCTTCTGCCCGTCACCCACCGGCACGCCGCACGTCGGCCTCGTGCGCACGGCCCTCTTCAATTGGGCGTACGCCCGGCACACGGGGGGCACGTTCGTGTTCCGCATCGAGGACACCGACGCGGCGCGCGACACCGAGGAGAGCTACGAGCAGATCGTCGACGCCATGAAGTGGCTCGGCCTCGACTGGGACGAGGGCATCGAGGTCGGCGGCCCGCACGCGCCGTACCGCCAGTCGCAGCGGCTCGACATCTTCGCCGACGTCGTCGAGCGGCTGAAGGCCGCCGGGCACGTCTACGAGAGCTACTCGACGGCCGAGGAGATCGACGCCCGCAACGAGGCGGCCGGCCGGCCGAAGCAGTTCGGCTACGACAACTTCGACCGCGACCTCACCGACGAGCAGCGCACGGCCTACCGCGCCGCGGGCCGCGAGCCTGCGTTGCGCCTGCGCGTGCCCGACGACCTCGACCTCGGCTTCGACGACCTCGTGCGCGGCCGCATCGACTTCGCGCCCGGTTCGACGACGGACTTCGTCGTGGTGCGACCCAATGGCGCACCGCTCTACACGCTCGTGAACCCCGTCGACGACGCGCTCATGGGCATCACGCACGCCCTCCGCGGCGAGGACCTGCTCTCGTCGACGCCGCGCCAGATCGCGCTCTACCACGCGCTCATCGACATCGGCGTCACGACGTTCGTGCCCCGGTTCGGGCACCTGCCCTACGTCATGGGGGAGGGGAACAAGAAGCTCTCCAAGCGCGACCCCGAGTCGAACCTCTTCCACCACCGCGACCGCGGGTTCATCCCCGAGGGGCTCCTCAACTACCTCGCCCTGCTCGGCTGGGGCTTCGCCGCCGACCGCGACGTCTTCAGCCGCGACGAGCTCGTCGCGAAGTTCGACGTCGCCGACGTGAACCCGAACCCGGCTCGATTCGACCTGAAGAAGGCCGAGGCCATCAACGGCGACCACATCCGTCTGCTCGACGGCGCCGACTTCGCTGCCCGAACGGTGCCGTACCTGCAGGCGGCCGGCGTCGTCGAGACGCCCATCACGCCCGCACAGGAGGCGGTGCTCGCCGAGGCGGCGCCGCTCGTGCAGGAGCGCATCGGGCTGCTCGGCGAGGCGCCCGGCATGCTGGGCTTCCTGTTCACGGATGCCTCGGGGCTGGCGTACGACGACGACGCGGTCTCGGGCCTTCCCACCGACGCGCCGGCCGTGCTCGCGGCCGCGCGCGAGACGCTCGATCGCCTGCCGGCCGAGGCATGGGATCACGCCGAGATCGAGGAGGCGCTGCGCGACGCGCTCGTCGACGGGCTCGGGTTGAAGCCGCGCGTCGCGTTCGGCCCGGTGCGCACGGCGATCTCGGGCCGGCGCGTGTCGCCGCCGCTCTTCGAGTCGATGCAGATCCTCGGCAAGATCGACTCGCTCGAGCGCATCGACCGGCTGGCGGCGCGGCTCGGGTAGGCGACCGGGTCGGCCTCGGGCGAGGCTCGCTCAGTTTGGTCGGGCCGCCTCGCGTAGGCTAGAGTTGCATGTCGGCCCGGGGCTTCGGTTCCAGGCCATTGGGGTATGGTGTAATTGGCAACACGGCTGATTCTGGTTCAGTTGTTCTTGGTTCGAGTCCAGGTACCCCAGCAACAAGGAAACCCCGGTCAAACCGGGGTTTTCGCGTTCGTGGGTGGCACCGCTCGCGCGTCTGGTTTCCGCTACTTACTCGGGCCTTCGCGAGCGTGTCGTGCGCTTTCTCGCGCCCGGAAATCCGGGATCTTCGTTCGTTCGACGTCGCCGAAGTGGACTTGGTTCAGTACGAATGAATCTTGGTTCGAGTCTGGCGGAGATCGGGTTGATCTGCAGTTCAATTCGTAGCGTTGGCCGAGCTCAAGGAACCGTCTCGGAACATGCTCGGCCTCATCGTGGCCGCTGGAAGTGGCCGGAATGCTCCCTTGGCCGGGCCTTCTGCTTCTGGCGTTGGTGCCCGAGAAGCCGGGCGGGTTTCCGGTCTCGTTCTTGGTCTCGGGGATGGAGGCCTGGGACAACTTGTTCACGTGCGAGGTTCGTGGCGGACCGGCTTCATCACCATGCACCGGCCCCTCACCGGGGGGTCGGCGGCCCCACAGTCGAGGGCGTCCGCCGGTATCTCGACGAGGCCCATGCGCGCCGCGACCGGCTGCATGAGCAGCTCGCCATGGCGGGCGAGTTCAGAGAAGGGCTCTCCCGACTGCAGTAGCGTCGGCGACGCTTGCGCGGTGAGGTGGGCCAGCGCCGCGGTGGGACGAGCATGCAACGACCCAACTCCGCACGCGTGCGTGAAAGACGCCCGCGCCCTTCGGAGCCTTCGGCGACGCGCGCCTAGGGATCGATGAGTTGCTGTGCGTCGCAATCGGTCGGCGCATCGCCAGAGACGTCGACGCACACGAGCTCGCGTTCGGCTCGTAGGTAGACCCGGCCATCCTCAACGAGCGGCGTCAGGGCAATGTCGAACTCGTCGAAGAACTGGTCGCGCGACTCATTCGAGTTCAGCACAGTCGCTGTCAGATGACCCGCAAGGGTCGTTGGGGCGCTCATTTCGATGATGACCAGCCCCGTCTCGCCTGGTGCCAGGTTCCACGCAACGGGCGTATCTTCCAGGCCGTCAGTCGTCGCGCCGAACGCACTTGCGTCGAGGACTGCGCGGCTCTCATCAGTAGTCGAGTCGAGTCGCGCGGTCCGGATCGCCACACTGCTGGCCGGTTCGGTATCGCAGATCACTCGCAGGGCGGCGGGCGACGCAGCCGTTCGTTCGCCCTTGATGCGGAAGTCTTTGACCGTCAGCATCGGTCCCTCGGATGCCGTGTTCCTCATGTCGACGAGAATGCGCGATGTGATCGGCGTTCCGTAGGCAAGGAGCCAGTCTCGCTGCGCATCGCTGCACGTGTCTTCCGCGCCGGCGGGGAAGGTGTTGAAAGGGGCCGTCAGAGGGACGGCCCAGTCTGTGCTCGTCGCGGGAAAGGGAACGACACTGACCTCAAGCGCGGAGAAGTTCGTCGCATCGCGAGTCAGGATCGGCACGACGGCGATCACACCGACGATGAGTGAGACGACAGCGATGATCGAAGACAACACCTTTCCTGTGAGCTTCCAAGCCTGGCGTCGGCGCGCACGGCGCTGGCCGAGGGCTGTCGAAGCGATTGCGGAGGGGGACGGGGCGCGGGTGGTCGTCTCGATTCGTGCAACGGGGACCGAGGCGGGCACGTCGATCCGTGCCGGAGAGAAGAGGTTCTGTGCGTCCGAGGTCGTCGTCTCGTGCCGTGGTGCAGTCCGAGCCGCCGGCGTTCGCTCGTCGAGTGGCGCTTCGATCGCTTCGTGGAATGCAGGCGCGACTGCGCTGGGGTGTGCGGTGGGTGTCCGCTGCCCCTCATCCGCCGTCGGCTGTGCGGGCGTTCCCGCACTCGACGGCGGGCTGGTCGCATCATCCAGCACACGCTCGGTCTCGGATGACTCAGCTGACAGTGGTGGCGTCTCCTGTGCCTTGGAATCCTCGCCGAACGAGGGCTCGATAGCCGGTGGCTCGTCGGGAACATGCATGTTCGGCGCTCGTGTGAGGTGGTCGTTATCTGGTGTTTCCCCCGACGTCATTGCGCCGACGCCCTTGCCTGCAATTCGAGTGGGGTGCACGCGTACTGCGCGATGTCTTCGGCGCTGATCGAGGAGTCGTCGAGCGCGACGCCGGCGGGCATGCAGTGGAGCTGCCCGAACGCGTAGTACCCCGACACGGCCTCGACTGAGCCCGGTGACGCGTACAGACGGCCCTCGGCGAGGACGTGTTCGGATGTGTGCCCGTCGGCGATCACGTCGGTGACGATGCGGCCGACGAAGTCCTGTCCCTGGTCGAGGGTCTCGAAGAAGACCGTCAGCTGAAGGATCTCGCCCGGGGCGAGGTTGTGTACGAAGGGCGTTCCGATGAGGTGAGGCGGGGTGGTCTCGGTGTCGATCGGCTGGGGCTCGGTGTTCTCGATGAACACGGCCGGAGCATCGTCGCCGAGTGTCAGTGAGGTCCAGATCGGCCGGGACACGGCGCCTATGCCGCCGACGTAGCACGAGAACCTCACGCGCGGCGGATCCTGCTGAACGAACCCGCCCTCGGCTCGTAGATTGCGTAGTGAGAGCGACCCGCCCGTGGTCGCGATGTTGAGCAGCTCGCCCGAGACAGACGGCTGCAGACTCGGGATGCCGTTGCTCGAAAGCCACTCCTCCTGCGCATCGCCGCAGCCGGTTTCGTCGGTCGAGTCGAGGGGGAACGAACTCCAATCGACCTCCACCGAGACCGATCCGCTGATCCATCCCAAGTACTCGGAATCGCGCGCGAAGGCGGTGCTGGCGGACGCCACAGCCTCAGTCGACGGCGCTGCACTCGGCTCGGCGCTGGCAGTGAGGCCGCCTACGAGCGTTTCACCGCTCGTAGGGCGCCGCGATGCGTCGGCGACCCACGGAATCACGATGGTCGCCACAGTGATAACACCAGCGAGCACGCTGCCGACGATCCAGACGACGTGCACCCACGGCGATCGAGCCGCGCGCCCCTGCTCCGTCGATCCCGATCCGTCGTGTGACGAGACCTGATCGGGGTCTTGTAGTGTCCCCATTCGACCATGTTGGGAGGCGGCCCGCATACTTGACAAGTCGAATTGTCGCGGATGGTGGCCGTAGGGTGCCAGTCATCATGGCCGGCAACGTCGCCGTTCATCGGTGACGAGGGCCCACGGGGCGGCGGCGGCCTCGAGTCCGGCATCCGGCGGTATCGCAGGCCCGTCGACATCGCGTCTCACGTCACGCAGTCGCTGGGCCGGTCGCCTCGGATGCCGCGGTCGGGTTCAAGTTGCTTCGGAGGAATTCGATCACCGCAGGGACCGCGAGGTCGACGCGGTCGGCGGTGAGGACCGAGTGGCCCGATCCACCGGCCCAGATGACATGGAGCCGATCGCCTGCTCCCACCGTGATGCCTCGGTCCGCGTGCGGGAGTCTCGAATCGGCCGGTCCGGTTTCGGTGTACTCCAGCGCTTCTCCCATCAGCCCCGGCAGGCGCGTCATGCGTCCCTTGCCGGATCTCACGTCCGTGCAGAATCTGAGCGCCATCACCGCTGTGTCCCCTTCCGCGAGCCTTCGGTCTCCGCCGGGAACTCCCCAGCTCCCGCGACGTAATGCCGGCAGTGCGGCCTGGCTCGCGATGACCGCACCCACCTGAGGATCAAGCACCGCCGCCATGGCGAAAGCTCCGGTCGCGCACATCCCGATCACGCCGATACCCCGGGGTGAGTCGCTGTGCTCGCCGAGCTTCATCGCCGCCTTCTTCAGCCAATCGGTACCGCGCGGCGGCTGATCGCGGAGGAAGAGGCTCATTTCGCGCGCGATGCACCGACCCAGCAGGCCGGTGATGCCTGCTCCTGCGCCCTCGTTCCCTTTCGCGCCGACGCGCCCGAACAGGTGCGGCATGGCGACTGTGAACCCGGCTTCCATGAGCGATTCCGCGAAGGTTGCCGTGGCCTGCGACAGCCCGGTGAGCTCGTGGAGCAGCAGCACACCTGCGCCGAGCTTCGGCCCGAACCACACGTCGTGCGTGATGTGCTTCGTCGAGATCGTCCGTGTCTCGAGCGGGAATCTCCCAGCGTGATCCATGGTGAGAAATTACGCGGAAATGCACTGCGGCGACACCGTATCGGGTGAATTCGCGACGGCGTCGTCGTGGGCCCCGAACTGGGGGTGCATCCGACGTCTTGGTGGGTCTAGTGTCTGCCGCGTCAGCCAAGGGGGGTTGGTTGCGATGGTCGTGCCTCAGATCGATGTCCTGGAACTACGCGTCCACGGGATCGCGAACGCGCCGCCGAAAGACATGCTCGAAGTTCCGGTCGACGACGTCGCTCAGGCCGCAGGTGACGAAATCGGGTCGTTCTGGCGTCGCCGCACCAACCCCGACCACGTGACCGGCCGGTTCCGCATCATCCCCGAGGCCTACTCATGGGGGCGCCTGGTGCGCAAGGGGGGTGGTGCGCTGGTCGCGATCGGTCGCGTGATCGTGCACCTCGGATGGCTGCTCGTCCTGCCGTTCGCGCTCTGCAATCTGGCGTACTGGACACGACGGATCGACCCGCCATCATCCCCGGCAGCACTGGAATGGCACGGAAGCCGCGGCGCCAGCCTGCTACGACTGTTCGCACTCGTACTCACCCTCGTGTACGTCGCAGCGTTCACATCCGTGGCGGTCGACCTCGTGGCCGTGCAGTGCTTCCGCGACGGGAAGCGTGTCTGCGCGGTCCTGCCGGCGTGGCTCGACGGACTCCTCGTCATCGATCGAGATGCACGCGCGGCCCTGTTCGGGATCCTGCCGATCATGGCGATGCTGCTGATCTACCTCATCGCACGCCGCGGTCGCGTGACCTACGAAGCCAATATCCGCAAATACGCGAACCAGATCGGCCAGACCGTCGGTCAACTCCCCGGAGCTGCGGAGGCCGAAGCGCCCACGCCACCACTGCTTGCGACCAGGGGATTCTGGGCACTCGCGAGGGTGGGGCAGACCTCCGAACGCCTCCACTTCGCCGCCTCCATCGCACTGGTCCTGCTGCTGCTCTGCTGGGACTCCCTGAACCAGAGCCTCGTCGCCGAGAACCGAAGCAATGACGACTACGACTCCTGCTGGGGCGAAGAAGGCGCCCTGACCTGCTTCGGGCGGGTCGTCGGGGGCAACGGCTTCGCCCTCGCCGGCGTGATCACCGCGGCACTGCTGCTCATCGCCACCGCCGTGTTCGTGATGCTCGCCTCCTCGACGGTCAAGCCACCGCGGCCGTGGCCGGGCGGCACGCAGGACGACTTCACGGAGTATCTGCGCCGGCACACGAAGAACGTCGTCCGGCGGCAGGCCGGACAGCGAGTCGCGGCGGCGATCTTCCTCGCCACATCGGTGACGGCCTACGCGCTCTGGTTCGCGGCAGCGTTCGGCCCGGCGACGCCGCCACCGCCATCCGATCCGGACCCGAGGTCCCTCGGGCTCATCGCCGCACCGAACATCCTCGTCGCGCTCGCGCTCGTGATCGCGTTCGCCGGCGCATCATGGGGCCGCGGGCTCCCGCGTCTCGTCTCCATCCCACTGCTCCTTGCCGGCCTCGGCTTCCTCGCAGCCGGCTTCTTCGTCCATGCCGAACTCGCGAGCATCCTCGCCGGCATCGCGGGGGTGCTCCTCGTGGTCTACCTCGTCGCCGTCTTCGCACGGCGAGGCGACCCCCTGCAAGCGTGGAGCGGCTTCGGCGCAACGATCGCGATGATCCTCGCGCTCTTCGCATCGATGTTCCTGTCCAGCCTGCTCGTCCTCGGGGTGGCGAGCTGGCTCTCGACACCCGCCGAACCTGGACGCATCTCGGACATCTGGCGAACGCCGGCCGATCCGGGTGACCTCCGGCTCGAGGTGCCGGTCGCGTACGAGCGCTTCGCCGTGGTGCTCACCCTCACCGTGATCGCGACGCTCATCGTCATCCTGATCGCACTGGTCAGGAACATGATCACGTTCGCGCTCTTCGTGCTGCCCTCGCTCGACGTCGGCGGCGGCGATGACGACCCGGATCGCAACGTCGTAGGTGCGACCCAGCCGACACCCCCGCCATACCCACTCCACGTGAAGGAGCTCGAAGGACGAGATCGGAAGATCGTCGCGGCACGGAGGGCGTCCTCCCTGCTGCATCGTGGCGAAGCGCTCTTCGGATGGCTCGCCGCGTTCGCCGCCGCGGCATTGCTCGGGATCGTCTCACCGATCATCGGGAACGCGATCCGGAGCGGCGTCGCCGACCCGATCGAGACCTTCGTGCGGACCGCAGCAGGCACGGTCCTCGTGGTCGTGGCGATCAGCATCGTGCTCGCCGTCGCGACACAGGCCGCATCGAGTGACGAACGCCCCATCTCACTGTTCTGGGACGTCGTGTGCTTCTTCCCACGGGCAGGGCATCCGTTCGCACCACCCTGCTACGCCGAACGCGCGGTACCGGAATTGCGGGACCGAGTCCTCGACTGGCTGAAACCGACTGCCACGACCACGGAAGTCGCGGCGCACCCCCGGCGGGTCATCCTCGCAGTGCACTCCATGGGAGCCACCATCGCCACGGCCGCGATCCTGTCGCTTCGTGGCGAATCCGTCCCCGCAGACGCATCCGACCCGCGCAGCGAGGAGATCCGGGCAACCGACCGAGTAGCACTGTTGAGCTACGGCGTCCAACTGCGCCCGTACTTCAGCCGATTCTTCCCCTCGGTCTTCGGCCCCGCTGTACTCGGCGTCCCGGGAACACATGGTCCCTCATTGTTCAGGCTGGACCCGTGGAAGACTCAAGTCCTCGAGGACTGGAACGAGCCGATGCCCACTCCGAAGTCCGAACCATGGACGCTCACTGAAACCCTTGGCGCATCTCCTGACGCCCGCCCGCGCTGGCGAAGCCTCTGGCGTCGAACGGACTACCTCGGCTTCCCCGTCTTCAGTTACAAGCGGGACGGGAACCCCATCGATCGCGGCGCAAGCGAACGCGCCCCGCTCACCTACCTCTGGAGGATCGCCCGCCACAACGACTACCTCGGCACACTGCAGTACTCCAGCGCCCGCGAGGAACTGCTCAACGACCTCGCAGCCGCACCCGACGACCGCCCGGCCAAGATGGCCTGACCGGACCCGCAGGTGCCAGTGCTCGGCCAGCCGCGCGAATCGAGGGGCCCGCCCCGGAGAAATTGGACGGAACCCCTCGTTCCCCTTGGGTGGCGGGCTCGTGGCCGCGGACTCGCATCGGCGCGGCTGTCCGCACATCCTACGCAGCGTGCTCCGGCGCCTGTAGTCCCCCGAAGTCGGGGCGTACACTACGCACTGGCCGACGGCCGATGCAACCGATCAGCGCCCCCTTTACAGGGGGCACGCGCTGGGGTTGCATGGGAGAAGGCTGACGCGGGGTCGAACCGCACGGCCCCTGACGGGCGGAGGTGAGGCCGTGGACTACGTTCGGAACATGCGCAATCGCGACTTCGCCGAGAACCGTACGCCCCTCGGCGTGCTTGGCGGCTTCGTGGGCTTCATCGCGGCGAGCGTCGCGGCCGCGACCCTGGTGACCGTCGGCCTGACGCCTGCGCTCGCGACCGTGGGCATCGCGGCATCCGGGACCATCGGCATCTTCGAGAACCTGCCCGGCTACCTCCGCATCGGCGAGCTCTCCGAGAAGAGCGAGATCTACGCGACCCGGTCCGACGGCACGCCGGAGCTGCTCGCCTCGTTCTACGACCAGAACCGCGTCGAGGTCGGCTGGGACCAGATCAGCCAGTTCGTGAAGGATGCCGCGGTCGCCGGTGAGGACCCCCGTTTCTACGAACACGGCGGCATCGACCTCCAGGGCACCGTGCGCGCAGCGATCACCACCGCGACCGGACGCGAGACGCAGGGCGGCTCGTCCATCGCCCAGCAGTACGTCAAGAACGTGCGAGTGCAGGAGTGCGAGCGCGACGCCGCGACGGTCGCACTGGAGGACCTCACCGAAGAGGAGCGGCTTGCACTGACGGGCGACCAGCGCTTCGCACTCATCGAGGAGGAGCGGCTGGGCTGCTACGACTCCGTCACGGAAACCACGATCGACCGCAAGCTCAAGGAGATGCGGCTCGCCATCGGCGTCGAGAAGCGCTACACGAAGAGCGAGATCCTGCTGGGGTACCTCAACATCGCCGGCTTCGGTGGCACCGTCTACGGCATCGAGGCGGCGGCCAACTACTACTACTCGACCACAGCCGCGAACGTGACCCTGGCGCAGGCCGCCTCGCTGCTCGCCATCGTCAACAACCCGGCGAAGTTCAAGATCGACAACCCCGACGATCCGGAGAACGGCGCCGCCAACGGCTATGCCGAGAACCTCGGGCGCCGCAACTACATGCTGAAGCAGATGCTCGAGGAGCGGAAGATCACCCAGGCCGAGTACGACGAGGCCATCGCCACGCCCGTGCAGCCCGCCATCACCGAGCCGAGCACGGGCTGCCAGACCGCCGGCGGGAGCGCCTATTTCTGCGACTACGTGAAGAACATCCTGCAGACCGATCCCACCTTCGGCGAGGACGTCGAGACTCGCATGCTCAACTTCAAGCGCGGGGGATACCAGGTCTTCACGACGCTCGACCTCGATCTCCAGAACGCCGCCCAGACGGCGATCGCGAACAACGTGCCCCAGACGTACCCCGGCTGGGACGTCGGCGCAGTGATCTCGAGCGTGCAGGTCGGCACCGGGCGGGTGCTCGCCATGGCGCAGAACAGGACCTACAGTCAGGACCCGTTGGTACTGCAGCAGGGCCCGCAGTACACGAGTATCAACTACAACACCGACTTCGCCTACGGGGGTTCCAGCGGATTCCAGCCGGGATCGTCGTACAAGGTCTTCACCCTGGCGCAATGGCTGAAGGAGGGCCATAGCCTCGGGGAGCGCGTCGACTCCCGCCCGAAGAGCAACTGGGGCACGTTCCAGGACAGCTGCCTCGGCCCGCACTTCGCCGGCGATTGGGCGCCCAGGAACGACGCGAACGAGTCCGGCGGCAACTACAGCGCGCTCGAGTCGACGATCGGATCGATCAACACCGGCTTCGTCGGCATGGCCAAGAAGCTCGACCTCTGCGGCATCCGCCAGACGGCGGAGGCGTTCGGGGTGCACCGCGCCGACGGTGACCCGCTGCAGCAGGGACCGTCGTCGGTCATCGGCACCAACGAGGTCGCACCGCTCAGCATGGCGGTCGCGTTCGCGGGCATCGCGAACAACGGCGTCACCTGCACGCCGATCGCCATCGACCGCATCGTGAGCCGCGACGGCGAGGAGATCCCGCCGCCGAAGTCGACCTGTTCCGCGGCGGTGTCGCCGGATGTCGCGGCCGCCATGCACTACGCGTTGACACGCGTCATGACGAGCGGCACGGCGCAGGCGTCCTATGGCGCAACGCAACCGCGGGTTCCGCTCATCGGCAAGACGGGAACGACCGACGGCGCGAAGGACACCTGGATGGTGGGCGCGAGCACCAAGGTCGCCACGGCCGCCGCCGTGGTCAGCGTCAACGGAGAGGCCAACCAGCGCGGCATCTCCTTCGACAGCGGGCGAGCTTCCGAGGCGCGGCACCGGATGTGGCCCATCGTCATGTCGGTGGCGGCGGCCAAGTACGGCGGCGACCCGTTCACCGAGTCGTTCGGCCCGACCGGACCGCCGCCGGGCCCGAGCCCAGCTGAGAGCGGCGGCGGCGGTGACGGCGGCGGTGGAGACGGCGGCGGTGGAGACGGCGGCCCGGGCAACGGGAACGGCAACGGCAACGGCAACGGCAACGGCGGTGGGAACGGCAACGACTGATGCCGAACGGCGACGCCCGGTCGGTTCCAGGACCGACCGGGCGTCGCGTTGCTGCATCAGGCGGTCGTGACCTCCCGTGCGCGGAACCGCACCCGGTGCACGATCCAGGCCGCGATGGCGGCGGCCGCGAGACCGAGACCAACGAGGATCCACGGCGCCACGCTCTGCGGCGACACCCCGGCCGCACGGCCCGCAAGGGTCGCAGTGCCGTCGGCGATGCGCAAGGTGCCGTCGTTGAGCTCCGCCGCCCCGCCCGCGAGCGTCTCGGCTCCGGCGGCGAGCTTCGTCGCGCCGTCCGCGAGCGTCTCGGTGCCGTCGGCGAGGTCGGCAGCGCCGCCCGCGAGCGACGTCGCTCCCGCGGCGAGGCTCGTCGCGCCGGTGTTCAGCGTGCTCGTGCCGGCGGCGAGATCGTCGGCGCCGGTCGAGAGCCGGGCCGCTCCGTCGACGAGCGACGACGCACCTTCGGAGACGCGCTCGGTGCCCGAGACGAGTTCACCCGACTTGGTCCGGAGGGTCGCCGTGCCGTCGCTGACCTGATCGGCACCGGCGCTCACCAGAGCCGTGCCGGCCGCGAGCTCGCCGGTCTTGCCTCGGAGGAAGATGGCGCCGTCGGTGAGCACCGCGCTGCGGCCGGCGAGCGTCGCGGCGCCCTCGGCGACGAGGGTCGTTCCCGCCGCAAGCTCTCCCGTGCGAGTCGCGAGCGTCGCGGCGCCGTCGGCGAGGGTCGCGGTTCCGTCGGCGACCTTCGCCGCGCCCGCCGAGAGCTCCGCTGCGAGCGGGGCGACCTCGTTGAGCTTGGTCGCCAGGGTCGACGCGCCCGCCGCGAGGTCGGATGAACCGGCCGCGACCGCGTCGGCTCCGGCCCGAGCCTGCTCCGCCCCGGTGAGGAGCTGGTCGAGGGCAGCGACGAAGTCCGCGTCCGCGCCCGCCTGCACGGCCTGATCGAGCAGGGTGCCGATGCCCGAGACCAGGCTCGCGTTGGCGCCGGCGACGGCGGCGGCGCCATCGCGCACGCCCGCCGCGCCGGTCGACACCGCGGTGCCGGCTGTCGACATGGCGCTCACCCCGGCCGCGAGCGCGGAGGCCCCGCCGGCGACCGTCTGCGCGCCGGCCTTCGCCGTCTGCAGACCCGTCGAGAGCGACGCGGTGCCCCCAGCCACCAGTCCGGCGCCGTCTGAGGCGGCCTCCGCACCCTTCGCGAGGTTCCTCGCCCCCGTGGTGAGCTGCGACGCGCCCTCCGCGATGGCACCGTTCCCGGCCGCGACCTGCGCCGCACCATCGCGCGTCCGGATGGCTCCGGCAGCGACGTCACCTGCCCCGGCTGCGGCCCGGATGATGCCGTCGGCGAGCAGCACGGTGCCGTCGGCGGCACGTACCGCGCCGTCGTGCAGCGTCTCGGCGCCCGTTGCCGTGCGGAACGCACCGTCCGCGAGGGATGCGGCGCCCAGCGCCGCCTTGTCCGCACCGGCGCGAACGCGTTCGGCCCCCGATGACGCGGAGGCGGCCCCGGCCGCCAGCGTCTGGGCGCCGGTCGCCGCCTCGGCGGCACCGTCCGCGAGCATCGCCGTCTTGTCCGACAGCTCGCCGGCACCGTCGGCGACCTTCGTCGAGCCCTCATCGGCGCTGCCCGCGCCTGCGGCGAGCCGGGCCGAACCGGCCGCGATGCTGTCGGTCGTGAGCAGGAAGAGGATGGTCATGGCTGCGAGCGCGATCGCAAGCAGCGCGACCGTGATCTTGAGCCCGACGCCATGGCGATGCTCGGAGGCGGGGTCGATTCTCGTCATTGAGACTCCTGTGGGTGGGCGCGCCGAAGGGCGCGCTGATGCGCGGATGGACACCGGCCGGTGCAGGCCGGAATGCCCGGCGGAGGCGGGGTGTGCCGAAGCCGGGCGACCGCAGGAGCAGCTCGTGGCGTCGGACATCGGCGCTGGCATCCCGGCACCCGGGCCCCTGAAGTGTCACGAACGTAGCAGCGCGGGAGCGGACGCAGATGGATGCCGCGGAAGTTATGTGCCATCCGCCAACGGCGAGGGCGTCGGCCGAGGTCGGCGTTGTGGAACAGCGACAGCCGGGGAGCTCGGGCGACCGGTCAGCGCGGCGCCCAGGCCGCGGCCGTGCGCTCGATGACCTCGGTCCACGGCGTCGGGCGGATGCCGAGCACCGTCGTCGTCTCGCTCGCGTCGACGACGAACGGCCGATCGAACTGGTACCGCAGTTCACGCACGTGCCCGAGGAGGGGGACGACGGGCGCCAGCGCCGAAAGCACGGCTCGGGGCATCCGACGTACGACGGGCTCCGCGACGCCCGCGGCTCGGGCGAGCTCCTGGAGCAGGGCTCGGATGGCGACGGGCGGGTCGGTCGGCACGTGCCATGCGCGTCCCCAGGCGCGTTCGTCCCGGCCGACGACCTCGAGGGTGTGACCGATGTCGGCGACGTAGGACCAGCTGTGCGGGGCATCCGGGTCGCCGATCACGGTCGCGGGACGGCCTGAGAGGATCGCGGCACCGTATCGGGCGACCAGCCCGTGCGCCGGGGTCATCGTCGGCCCGAGGTAGTCGGAGGCGCGCACCTCGGTCGTGCGCACTCGTCCCGCCTCGTGCGCGGCGAGCGCATCGGACCAGAGACGGGCGCGGAGCCGGCCGATGCGAGAGGTCGCGGCGAGCGGCAGGTCGGGCGAGATCGGACCGTCGACCGGCCCGTAGCCGTAGAGGTTGCCCATCGTCACGAGCACGGCGCCCGTGCGCTCGGCCGCGGAGAGGGCCGCTGCCGCCAGCGGCGGCCACCCGGTCTCCCAGCGCGGGTACATGCCCGGGTTGGCGCAGTCGTAGATCACGTCGACGCCGTCGGCGGCCCGGGCCAACGCCTCGGGATCGGTCGCGTCCAGCGCGAGCCCCTGGGCGCCGGCGATCGGCTCTCGCCCTGAACGCGTCACGACGCGCACGGGTTCGCCGGACGCCACGAGGTGCTCGGCGAGCGCGGAACCCGTGGGTCCCGCCCCGATCACGAGATGACGTCGCATCCGTCGCCTCAGAAGTCGAGCGTGTCGCCCGGCTCGAGCGGCACGAACTCGCCGCCGCCCTGCTCGGTGGCCCAGCCGAGCCGGGCGTTCGACATGGCCTTGCCGGCCTGGGAGAGCACCATCTCGTGCGTGGCGAACGTCCGGCGCGGCCC
Organism: Agromyces sp. NSFZ; assembly: GCF_056156205.1. NCBI lineage: Bacteria > Bacillati > Actinomycetota > Actinomycetes > Micrococcales > Microbacteriaceae > Agromyces > Agromyces sp. NSFZ. The sequence continues at coordinate 2,666,600 of NZ_CM149585.1, read as the reverse complement.
GACCGCGATCACGTAGTCCATCGACTCGGCGATCTTCATCCACGGCGCTCCGGCGGGTGCCGCGAGCACCTCGACGGCCACGCCTTCCGGCACGGTGAACGAGTCGCCCGCGTAGTACAGCCGGTCGTTCACGAGCACGCCGACGTTGTCGATGATCGGGATGGAGGAGTGGATCTGCGCGTGGCGGCCTCCGAAGAACCGCAGCCGGAACGGCCCGACGGTCACCTCGTCGCCCGCGGCGACGACCTCGACGGGGAAGTCCGCGGCCGCTTCGGCCACACCAGCAGGTCCGAAGATGCGCACGTCGCGATTCCCTTCCACGATGCGCTTGAGCTGTTCGGGCGTCCAGTGGTCGTCGTGCTGGTGCGTGACGACGATGGCGACGGCACCCGCCGACTCGGTGATGGGCGTCGTGAACTTGCCGGGGTCGATGAAGAGCTTGTCGCCGGAGTCGTCGATGACCAGTGCGGCATGTTCGAGCTTGGTGAGGCGCATGCCTCGAGCCAACACTGCTCGTCGGTCGCGGCGCAAGTCCGGCGGCCCTGCCAGAATCGCACCATGGATCGTGCCCCCCGGCGCCTCATCGTCGCCGTCAACCCCGCGGCCTCCTTCGGCCGCCACCGCGCCGTCGGGCCCGCCGCCGCCGAACGTCTCATGATGGAGGGCTACGAGGTGACCCTCGTGCGCGAGGCGAACTTCGAGCTGCTGCGCCGGGAGACCGAGCAGGCGTTCGCCCAGGGCGCCGACGGACTCGTCGTCGTCGGCGGCGACGGCATGGTCTCGCTCGCCGTCAATCTCGTGGCCGGCACGGGAGTTCCCGTGGGCATCGTCCCGACGGGCACGGGCAACGACCTCGCACGTGGCCTCGGCCTGCGCTTCGACGACCCCCTCACCGCGACCGAGGAACTCGTGGCCGCCCTCGAGCGCGCGCCCCGGGCGATCGACGTCGGCGCCATCCGCCACGGCGCGCACCGCACACTGTTCGCGTGCGTCGTGTCGGCCGGGTTCGATGCCGTGGTGAACGAGCGCGCCAACCGGATGACCCGCCCACGCGGACCGAGCCGGTACACGATCGCCCTCATCCGCGAACTCGCCACCTTCCGTCCGCGCACCTACACGATCACGATCGACGGGGTGCGCCGGGAGCAGCGTGCGATGCTCGTGTCGGTGGCGAACAGCCCGTCGTTCGGCGGCGGCATGCGCATCGTGCCCCACGCCGATCTCTCCGACGGGATCCTCGACGTGTTCATCGTGCATCCGCTGTCGCGCATCGGGCTCATCAGGGTGTTCCCGAAGGTGTTCGCGGGGGAGCATGTCGATCATCCGGCGGTCGAGTTCGTCAGCGCACGTCGCGTGGTCATCGAGGCCGACGACATCGTGGCGTACGCCGACGGTGAGCGCATCGGGGCGCTTCCGGTCGAGATCGAGGTCGTCCCGGGGGCCGTCTCGGTGTTCGTCTGAGGGTTCCGGATGCCGCGGCGGCCTCGATTTTGCGGCACGCCGGAGCCTGTGTCATACTCTTCGAGTTGTCGATTTCGGCCCCATCGTTTAGCGGCCTAGGACGCCGCCCTCTCACGGCGGTAGCGCGGGTTCAAATCCCGCTGGGGTCACAACAGCGAAAACCCCCGGTCATCCGGGGGTTTTCTGCGTTTCAGGGGCGATGCTGCCTGCCCTCCGATCGGAGGAGCGGCCCGAGGAGCTCCCACAGCGCCTCCTCCGTCTCGCCGGGATCGAGCCCGCCGTCGAAGCGGAGGATGCGCCACGTCGTCGCGTCGCAGATCGCCACGACCTGGGCGAGCCGCCGTCGCCGAGCGGACTCGTCTTCGACCGGGGCGAGGTGGTCGCCGAATGCGCGGCGGCACCAGTCCAGGTGGACCTCCCGTCCGCGTGCCGCGAGCTCGGGCAGCCCAGGCACGAGCGGCGCCTCGGAATACGTCTTCAGGATCAGCGCCCCGTAGAACTCGTAGTGGGCCACCAGCGCGCGGACCGTGTCGGCGGGCGACGCGTGCGCCGCCGCATCGCGGGCCGCGGCGATGCGGCCGAGCTCGCGTTCGACCGTCGTCGTCATCAGGCCGGGCTTGCCGCCGAAGCGTCGGATGACCGTCTGCACCGTCACCTCCGCGTCGCCCGCGACGTCCTCGAGCCTGATGCGTTCGTACGGAGTGGTCGCCAGCCGCTCGAGCATCGCATCGACGATGCGCTCACCGGTGAGCTCGGCCGCGTCGGCGCGGGCGGACATCCGGTATGGTCGTGATTTCATGTTAGTTAAGCTAACATCAAAACATGGACACCTTCACCGAACACGCCGAGCGGGTCGCCACCCGGCTGGGCGACCTCCACGTCCGAGTCGTCGGAACCGGTCGCACGACCGTGCTCTGGTCGTCGATGTTCGTCGACAGCCACACTTGGGACCCGATCCTTCCGCTGCTCCTGGAGGGCGACACGACGCCCCGCAGGTACCTGCTCGTCGACCCGCCCGGCCTCGGGCTGAGCGAGACGCTGCGGCGGCGGAGCAGCATCGCCGAGGCCGCGGATGCCGCGCGCGACCTGCTTGCGAACCTCGGCGTCCCGGGCCCGGTCGACTGGGTCGGCAATGCCTTCGGCGGTCATGTCGGGCTGGACCTCGCGACCGATCCCGCGGTGCTGCGCAGCCTCATCGCGATCAGTTCGCCGACCGAGCCGATCACCCCCGACCTGCGGCGCAAGATCGGGCTCCTGAAGCCGGTCCTGCGGATCGCCGGACCCGTCGGGCCGGTACGCGACGCCGTCGTCGCGGGGATGCTCACCGACGCCTCGGCATCCGATCCCGGGACGGTGGCCGTCGTCGTCGACAGCCTCCACCGACCGACTCGGGAGAGCCTCGCCAATGCGCTGCGCTCGTTCATCATCGACCGCACCGACGTCACCGATCGGCTCGCCGACATCGGTGTGCCGTGCCTCTTCGTCGCGTCCGACGACCGCGGCGATTGGAGCCCCGACGACGCGAAACGGGCGGCCGCGCTGACGCCGCACGCGACAGCGGTGACCATCGCGTGCTCGCGTACCCTCATCCCGCTCGAGCAGCCACGGGAGCTGGCCGACCGGATCCTGGCGTTCTGGGCGCAGCAGGCGTGACGCGTCCGCCCTTCGGCATCCGCCGTCGTCGCATCGGCTAGACTCGTGCGAGCGAAGGGGAGTATCCCGCGGGGCCTGAGCCCCGGGCCACGATCGTCAGTACGAGCGCCGAAGTCGGCACTCCGGGCGTGGCGGCGCGCCGAAGGCGCGGTCGGGAGAGACTTTCGGGTTCACCTGACCCCTCACCGGAAGGCCACCTGTGCTCGAACTCCCCGTCTGGTTCGAGGTCGGTTCGCTCGTCGTCCTCACCCTCATCCTCATCGCCGACCTGCTGCTCGTGGTGAAACGGCCGCACGTCCCCTCGTTCCGGGAGTCCACCCTCTGGGTCGTCTTCTACGTCGTGCTCGCGCTGATCTTCGCGCTGCTGATGTTCCTGCTCGGGGATGCCGAGCACGCCGGCCAGTTCATCGCGGGCTGGCTCACCGAGTACAGCCTGTCGATCGACAACCTGTTCGTCTTCGTCATCATCATGGCGCGGTTCGCCGTGCCGAAGAAGATGCAGCAGGAGGTGCTCATGGTGGGCATCATCCTCGCGCTGCTCTTCCGCGGCGTCTTCATCCTGCTCGGCGCGCAGCTCATCGAGAACTTCAGCTGGGTGTTCTACATCTTCGGCGCCTGGCTCGTGTGGACGGCGATCCAGCAGGCGTTCCTGCACCGCGAGGAGTCCGCGGAGGAGAACGAGAGCCGGCTGATCCGGATGCTCCGCAAGCGCGTCCGCATCTCGGACGACTACGACGGCATCAAGCTGCGCACCACGGTCGACGGCACCCGGATGTTCACGCCGATCCTCATCGTGTTCATCGCGATCGGCACCACCGACCTGCTGTTCGCGCTCGACTCGATCCCCGCGATCTTCGGCATCACGCAGAGCGCGTTCATCGTGTTCACCGCCAACGTGTTCGCGCTCATGGGCCTGCGGCAGCTGTACTTCCTGCTCGGCGGACTGCTCGAGCGACTCGAGTACCTCAAGTACGGCATCGCGTTCATCCTCGCCTTCATCGGGGTGAAGCTCGTGCTGCACGCCATGCACGTGAACGAGCTCCCGTTCATCAACAACGGCGAGCCGATCGAGTGGGCGCCCGAGATCTCGACGTGGGTCTCGCTCGGCGTCATCGTCGCCGCCATGGCCGTCGCGACCATCGCCAGCGTCGTGAAGGCCCGTGTGGATTCGCAGCAGCGGGGCGCGAAGCTCCTCGAGGAGGTGCCCCACTTCACCGAGGAGAGCGACCGCAGCGAGCGCTGAGTCCCGATCGCGCGCCCGTGCCGCTCTCCACAGCGGTCGTCGGGTGGGGGCGGGACTTGCTAGCGTGGTGAGGCGGCGCCTGGGTGGGGCGCCCGGGCCGGGGGCCCGGTGACGAGCGGCGGCGAGGAGAATCGTGTCGGATGATGGCGAGGACGTCGTCCCCCTCCCTCGCGGGTCCGCGGTGATCGCGCACAGCGCACAGACCGATGTCGGGCGCGTGCGGAGCGTCAACGAGGATTCGTTCCTCGCCGAGGCGCCCGTCTACCTGGTCGCCGACGGCATGGGCGGGCACGCCCGCGGCGACGCCGCGAGCCGCGCCGTCGTCGAGACGTTCCGTCGTCACCTCGAGGCCGGCCGACCCTCGACTCCCGAACAGGTCCTCGACGCGATCCACAGTTCGAACGAGGCCGTGCGAGCCCTGACCGAAGAGGGCGAGGAGGGCACCGCGGTCGCCGGCACCACGCTCACCGGGGTCGCGCTCGTCGACGCCGGAGCCGGTGCCGGATTCCACTGGATGGTCTTCAACATCGGCGACTCGCGCGTGTACGCGTGGGACGGCCGCACGCTCGAGCAGCTCAGCGTCGACCACTCCGCCGTGCAGGAACTCGTGGACGCCGGCCTGCTGCGCGCCGACGAGGCCGAACGCCACCCCGATCGCAACGTGATCACGCGCGCGATCGGCGCCGACGACGTCGTCGATCCCGATGTCTGGCTCATCCCGGCCACCGGCCGGCAGGTCTTCCTCATCTGCTCCGACGGCCTCTCGAAGGAGGTCGACGACCAGCGGCTCGCCGACATCCTCGCCGGCGACACCGGACACGCGGCCGGTCTTGCCGGCGAGCTCGTCGATGCCGCGCTCGAACACGGCGGCCGTGACAACGTGACGGTGATCGTCGTCGAGTCCGACCTCGGCGTCGAGGGCGATGAGGCCGACGAGCAAGCGACGCGCGATCGACCCGAGGAGGACACGACGCCGCGGGGCGCAGGGGGTGGCGATGGCGACGTATCGTCCTGACGCGGCGGCCCGATGGTTCGTCGCGGTGCGTGGCGGCGTCGTGCTCATGGTGCCCGCCTCGGCGTCTGCCGAACTCGCGGCCCTCTGGCCGGAGCTCTCCGCCACCGACCCCACCTCGGCCGTGCTCGACCGGCTGACGGCCGGCGGCCTCTCGGCGACACCGTCGTTCGCGCTCGTCGTACGCGACCCGGCGAACCATGGCGTGCGTGTCGTGGTGCGCGGTGAACTGCTCGTGCGAGCCGGCGACACCGAGGTCTCCGGGGCCGACATCGCGACGTGGGCCGAGCGGGTCATCACGGGCGACGACGTCGAGCTCGGCGTGCCGGGCGCGGCAACCGACGGGATCGAGTGGCCGCTCGTCGAGGGCATCGTGCCCGCCTGGTCGGTGCGATCGTCTGCGGTCGAGCCCGTGGCGAGCCCGGCCGCGCCCCCTGCCCCGAGGCCGGCGACGACGCTGGCGACCGCGACGGTGCCCGTGTCCGCGTCCGCGCCCGTGCCCGTGCTCGCGCCCGCTCCGGCGTCGGTGCCGGAGCCCGCGCCGGTGCTGCCGGTCTCGCCCCAGGTCGCGGCGACCGAGCAGACCATGGTGCCCGCCGAGGACACCATCGCGGGGTCGCCGACGCGCGTGACCGCGCCCGAGCCATTCGACGGCGACCACGACGGTCTCACGGTCGCGAGCATCGACCTGCAGCGCCTGCGCGCCCAGCGGGCCGCCCGTGCGGACGAGATCCCGGCGGTCGACGTTCCCCTCGTCGGCGCACCGCCGACTCCCGCCATGACGACGCTCCGCATGCCCGACGGCGCGCTGGAGACTCTGGGGCACGAGGTCGTCCTCGGCCGTGCCCCGAGCGTGAGCCAGGTCTCCGGGGTGCGGCTTCCCCGCCTCCTCACCATCGGCGCGGGCGACCCCGACATCTCCCGCAACCACGTGCGCATCACGGTCGAGGGCGACACGGTCGTGGTGACCGACCTGCACTCCCGCAACGGCACGCACGTGGTCGCGCCGGGCAAGCCGCCCGTGAAGCTGCGCGCAGGCGAGCCGACACCCGTGCTCGCCGGCACCGTCGTCGACCTCGGCGGCGGCTGGACCGTCCAGGTGGTCGCGGACTGATGCGACGCGCCCCGTCCACGCCTCCCGACCTGCCCGGCTACACGCCCATCCGCCTGCTCGGCTCCGGCGGGTTCGCCGACGTCTTCCTCTACGAGCAACGCCTGCCGCGCCGCAAAGTCGCGGTGAAGGTGCTGCTCACCGAGAGCCTCGGCCGCGACACCCGCGCCCAGTTCGTCGCCGAGGCGAACCTCATGGCGCAGCTCTCGGCGCATCCCTTCATCGTGACGATCTTCCACGCGGACGTCTCCGCCGACGGCCGTCCGTACTTCGTCATGGAGTACTGCTCGGGCCCGAGCCTGGCCGAGCAGTACAAGCGCGAACGCTTCACGCCCGAAGATGCGCTGCGCACCGGCATCCGCCTCGCCGGCGCGGTCGCAACCGCCCACGAGGCCGGCATCCTGCACCGCGACATCAAGCCCGCGAACGTGCTCACGAACGCCTACGGATGGCCGGCGCTCACCGACTTCGGCATCTCCTCGAACCTCGAGGGGGAGCTGCCGGTGCACACGGTCACGTCACCCGTCGAGGGTTCGGCGACGACGTCGGGCCAGTCGGCCGTGGGCATGAGCGTGCCGTGGTCGCCGCCCGAGATGTTCGAGGACGTCCCCAGGCCCGACCAGCGCAGCGACGTGTTCTCGCTCGCCGCGACCGTGCACACGCTGCTCGCCGGCCGCACGCCGTTCGAGATCGCCGGCCGGCCCAACGGCTCGCTCGACCTGATCGGACGCATCGAGCGCGGGGCGATCACCCCGATGGGGCGCGACGACGTTCCGCGGGCGCTCGCGGCCGTGCTGGCGAAGGGCATGGCCACCCGGCGCAGCGACCGTTACCCGAGCGCCGTGGAGTTCGCGCGGGCGCTCCAGCGCATCGAGCTCGAGCTCGGCTATGCCGCCACGAGCATCGAGGTGCCGAATCTCAGCGCGTCGCATGCCGCCGCCGACGACGACGAGGCGGATGCCACGCGCGCCCGAGCCGTGCAGTCGATCGAGGCGCAGCCCGCGGCGCCGCCGTCCGCGAACGACGACGCGACCCGGGCGCGGACTCCCCGCCCGATCGAGGCGCAACCCGCACGCGAGGTGGGCGCAGCCGGAGCGGTGATCGACGCGGGAACGGTGGTGCGTTCGGTCACCGCCACGCGGGGCACCGCCGCGGCCGGCGTCGACGCGACGGTCGCCGGCGCACGCCCCGCGGCGACATCCGCCCCCGATCTCGTGGACGCGACGCTCGTGCGACCGCGACGAGAGCCCCACCCCGCTGCCGCCGAGGAGACCGCCGATGCCCGTGCCGCCGCGAAATCCTCGCGAGTCGGTGCCGTGATCGGCATCGCGGCCGGGCTCGTGGTCGCCGGGGCCGTCGGCATCGCCATCGCGCTCTCCGGCACGATCCAGCAGGGCGCCGCCGAACCCACTGCCGCGCCGCACGGCGAGGACGCCGTCATCGCGGCCACCGTGCCCGTGCCCGCCGTCGAGCCCGGGGTGCGGTCGGCCGACGGCGCCAGCGTCTCGTTCGCGGTGTCGCATCCGAACGCCGAGGACGGCGACCGGTACCGCTGGCAGCGCGCCGACGGATCGGGCTCGACCGAGGTCGCCGAAGGACCCGAGATCGTCGTGACGGGTGTGCAGGCCGGTGAACGCATCTGCATCGACGTGCAGGTGCAGCGCGACAGCAAGACGTCGGAGACGGCGAGGGGGTGCACGCCATGAGGCCGCTGCGGGTCGAGTACTGCGGCGAGTGGTACACCGTCGAGGAAGGCTCGCCGTTCGGCATCGGCCGCGAGTCCGATCTCACGATCGACGACAATCCATACCTGCACCGGACCTTCCTGACCCTCTCGAGCGAATTCGGACTGTGGTGGCTCTCGAACGTCGGCCAGCTGCTGTCGGCGACGGTGTCGGATGCCACGGGCAGCGTGCAGGCCTGGCTCGCACCTGGGGCGAAGCTGCCCCTCGTCTTCCAGATGGTGCACGTCATGTTCAGCGCCGGATCGACGACCTACGACTTCACCGTGCACGCCGAGGAGGACTTCTACAACACCTCGCTCACCGCGAAGCCGCTCGACGGCGGCACGACGATCCTGCCCGTGACCCTCACGACGAGCCAGCGGCTGCTCGTCGTGTCACTCGCCGAGCACGTGCTCTCGCAGCCGTCCGCCGGCCGGGCGACCGTGCCGACGTCGGCTGAGGCGGCCGCCCGACTCGGGTGGAGCATGACGACGTTCAACCGCAAGCTCGACAACGTCTGCGAGAAGCTCGACAAGATCGGCGTCGACGGGCTGCGGGGCGGGCGCGGCAGGCTCGCCACCAACCGTCGGGCGCGTCTCGTGGAGTACGCCGTGGCGACGCGGCTCGTGAGCGTCGAGGATCTCGAGCTCCTCGACGGGCAGGCCGGCGACCAGCGCTGACTTCGCGCGACGACCGAGATCCCGATGGGCAGTCGTCCCCATTTCGAGGGTCGCCGGTACGTGTTAGCGTGAGTGCCGTCCGGCCGCTGAGCGGTCGGATTTCCGTTGCTGCGATCGAGCGAATCCACCTGGGGAGTTGAGCGCGTGGGTACCTTCACGTCCTGGTTCCAGGGTCGCAAGCAGGTCGCATCGGTCACCGCGCTCGCCGTGCTCGCCGGGGTCCCGCTCGGGTTCGCCGTGCTGCACCAGGGGTTCCCGGTCACCGACCCCGATCTGCGGGCGCGCGAGGTGTGGGTCACGAACGCCGAGGAGCTGCTCGCCGGCCGGCTCAATCGGCAGATCGAGGAGCTCGACGCGGCGGTCGCCACGGCGACGAACGAGATCGACGTCTTCCAGCACGGTGACGACGCCTTCCTCTTCGATCCGAGCGTGGGTTCGCTCGAGCGCATCGACCCCTCGTTCACCACCCTCGTGCAGCGCATCGACGTGCCGCCCGCGTCGAAGGTCGCCTATGGCGGCGACATCCTCGCCGTCCTCTCGCCCGAGGGCGAGCTCTGGCGCGTCCCCGCGGGCGGCGAGCTCTCGTTCGACTTCCGCGGTGCCGAGCCCGTGGCCGAGCTCGGCGACGACGCCCAGGTCGCCGTGAGCGCCGAGGGCACCGTCTTCGCCACCTCGCCGGACGAGGGCGAGCTCCTGACCCTCAGGCGCGATGCCGACGACGCCGACACCTCGACGCTGCCGAGCCTCGGCAGGCACCAGCTCGCCGCGGTCGGCGAACGGGCCGTCGCCTTCGACGTCGAGGCCGACGCCGTCGTCGTCGACGGGCGCACGATCGAGCTTCCCGAACCCGCCGTGCGGCTCCAGCAGTCGGGGCCCGAACGTGACCGGGTCGTGCTCGCGACGGGCTCGGCGCTGCTCGACGTGCCCCTCGACGGCGGCGAGTCCCGTGTCATCGAGAGCGAGGCGGATGCCGCGGCGGCGGCGCCCGGCGAGGTGGCGGCGCCGGTGCGACTCGGCGACTGCATCCACGGCGCGTGGGCGACCGGCGGGCGTTACCTCGCCGCCTGCGACGGGCAGGAGCCGAGGGCCGTCTCGATCGACCAGCCCACCGCCGGTTCGCGGCTGGAGTTCCGCGTGAACCGCGATGTGATCGTGCTGAACAACCTGACGAACGGCAACTCCTGGCTCGTCGACTCCGACCTGCGTCTCGTCGACAACTGGGAGGAGGTCACGCCGCCCGAAGAGAGCGACGAGCTCGAGGGCGACGAGAAGAGCGCCCAGCAGACGTTCGAGGACACGCTCGCCGAGCGCACCGACGTGAACCGGCCACCGGTCGCCCGCGACGACGACTACGGCGTTCGTCCGGGTCGCACGACGATCCTCGAGGTGCTCGAGAACGACACCGACCCCGACGGCGACGTGCTGACGGTGGCGAGCACGACCGAGATCTCGGATGCCGCGGGGCGGCTCGAGCTCATCGACGGCGGCCGGGCCCTGCAGTTCGCGCCCGCCGAGGGTGCCGCGGGCACCGTCTCCTTCCGGTACTCCGTCGACGACGGACGCGGCGGCGTGCACGAGGCGTCCGTCGACGTGCGCATCGTCCCCGACAGCGAGAACGCCCCGCCGGTGTCGATGCGAGCGGGCGCGGTCAGCGTCGAACAGGGGCAGCAGATCTCGTACAACGTGCTCGGCGACTGGAACGACCCCGACGGCGACGACCTGTACCTCGTCAACGCCTCGCCGACGGGTGGCGACACCGTGCGTTCGAGCCCCGACGGCTACCTCACGTTCGAGCACCGTTCGGCCGAGCTCGGGCAGAAGGAGGTGCAGTTCACCGTGTCCGACGGCCAGACCACGGCGGCGGGCACACTCGTCGTCGACGTCAAGCCGACGGGCACGCTGAACCCCATCGGAACGCCCGACTTCGCACGGGTGTTCCTGGGCGAGACCGAGCTCATCGAACCGCTCGCCAACGACCTGTCTCCGTCGGGGGCCGGGCTCGAGCTGCTCGGCGTCGACGAGATCCCCGAGAACGCGGCCATCACACCCAACGTCGAGCGGGGGACGATCTCGTTCTCGAGCAATGTGCCCGGGGAGTACGTGTTCCTGTACAGCCTCGGTGCCGGGGCATCCGTGAGCAAGGGACTCCTGCGCGTGCAGGTCGTCGAGCAGCCGGCCGAGGCTCCGCCGCCCATCGCCGTGAAGGACACGGCCTACCTCAGGCCCGGCGAGCCGCTGTCGGTGCCGGTGCTGGCGAACGACGTCTCGCCGTCGGGCCGCGTACTCGCCGTGCAGTCGATCGACGACTCCGACACCGAGGGCCTCGTGTCGGTCGAGATCCTCACGAACACGGTCACTCGGGTCACCGCCTCGCAGGCGCTCGACCGGCAGTTGCAGTTCGCATACACCGTCTCCGACGGCGTGAACGCCTCCACCGCGACGGTCACCGTCGTGCCGGTGCCGCCGCTCGTGAAGCACCAGCCGCCCGTGGCCGTCGACGACGGCGCGATCGTGCGAGCCGGCGACATCGTGACCGTTCCCGTGCTCGAGAACGACTACCATCCCGATGCCGCGCAGCTCCACGTGGTGCCCGAGCTCGCCGAGGCCGACACCCCTGACGGCCTCGCATTCGTCGACGGTGACACGGTGCGGTTCCAGGCTCCCGAGAGCCCCGGCGTCTACTCGGTCGTCTACACGATCGGCGACGACTACGAACAGGCGGCGCGAGCGACGGTGAGCTTCACCGTGGTTCCGCGGGACGCCGGCGAGAACCGGGAGCCGCTGCCCACGCCGCTCACGTCGAGGACCTTCGCGGGATCGGCCGTGAAGATCGACATCCCGCTCGACCAGCTCGACCCCGACGGCGACTCCGTGACGCTGACCGGCATCTCGGCGGCGCCGAACCTCGGCCGGGTGATCGAGCGAACAAGCACCTCGCTGACGTACGAGGCGTTCGACGGCTCGGCGGGCACCGACTCGTTCACCTACGAACTGCGCGACACGCTCGGCGCCACCGCCGAGGGCACGATCCGCATCGGGGTGATCCCGCGTCCGATCGTGCAGCTGCCGCCGACGGCCGTCGACGACACGATCGAGATGAAGCCGGGTCGCACGGCCTCGGTCGAGGTGCTGCTGAACGACTCCGATCCGAGCGGATTCAGCCTCAGCGTCGCCGACCTCCCCGAGGTCGACGACGGCATCGAGGCCGAGATCCGCGACCGTCGACGTGTCGTCGTCACGGCACCTGAGCAGGAGGCCGCGTACACGATCCGCTACGAGATCTCGAACGGCCACGGCGGCGCCGACACCGCATTCCTCCAGGTGGCGGTCACAAACGACGCCGTGATCGAGCCGCCCACCGCGGAAGACCAGGTCATCGAGCCCGAGCAGGTGGTCGACGGCGAGCCCGTCACCGTCGCCCCGCTCGCGGATGCCACGAATCCGGGCGGACTCGTCGAAGAGCTCGCGGTGAGCCTCGAGGGGCCGAACGCCGGGCGCGCCGAGGTGAGCCCAGACGGTCGCATCCGGGTCACGCCCGGCCGCGAGCGCTTCGCGGTGGCGTACCGGCTGACGAACGAGCTCGACGACCTCTCGGCCATGGCGTTCGTGATCGTGCCGCCCGTTCCGTCGGGCGACGACACGGTCGAGGAGACGCAGCGCCCGAAGACCCCCGAGCAGCTGGCGGCCGAGGAGAAGGCCAAGTTCCCCGCCCCCCACCTCGCCGACATCGGAGAGATCATCGTGCCGATGAACGGCAGGATCAGCTGGAACGTCGACGACCTCGTCGTCGTGCCGTCTGGCAACCCCGCGCTCATCCTCTCGGCCTCGGCGACGAACGCGCGCGAGGAGCCGATGGTGAGCGGCACGGCGCTCCAGTTCGTACCCGCGCAGGACTACCGGGGCGCGGCATCCGTCACCTTCGAGGTGACCGACGGCAAGGGCGCCGACGATCCGATCGGCCGCACCGCGATCCTCACGATCCCGATCACGGTCGGCGATCCGGACTTCAACGACACGCCGCCGACCTTCACGCCGCGCAGCGAGACGATCGAGGCCGGCGAGGCCCCGCTCGACATCGACCTGCGCTCGTCGAGCGACCATCCGAACCCCGACAACATCGAACGGATCTCGTACTCGAACCTGGGCGGCGCGACGGCCGATATCCGGGGCGAGATCATCGAGGGATCGATCCTTCGGGTGTCGTCACCGCTCGGCGTGCAACCGGGCACCGAGGCCCGCATCACGTTCGATGTCGGCTTCAACGGGTTCACGGTCCCCGGCTACGTCGACGTGGGCGTGGTGTCGTCGACGCGCGCGCTTCCGAGGGCGAACGACGATGCGGTCGACCTGCAGCGCAGCGACTCGCGCACGGTCGACGTGCTCGCGAACGACTTCAACCCGTTCGCGCCCGACACCCCGCTGCGCGTCGTCGATGCGAAGATCGACCAGGCGGATGTCGGGTCCGCAGCTTCGGCGAGCTTCACCGCGTCCGACGTCACCGTGCGGACCGGAGCGGGCTTCACGGGAACCCTGAGCGTGATCTACCGGATCCAGGACGGCACGCGCGATCCGGCCCGGGAGGTGCAGGGGCGCATCATCGTCACGGTGCGCGACGAGCCCGATGCTCCCGCGGCGCCGACCGCGACCGCGGGCGACGCCGCGGCGACGGTTCGCTGGAACATCCCGGCCAACAACAACTCGCCGATCGACGGCTACCAGCTCGACGTCAACGGCTCCATCCGCGATGTGGCCGCATCGGCAGGCGGCACGAACTACAGCGTGGGCAACCTGACGAACGGCACGGCGTACACCTTCAAGGTCCGTGCCCACAACGCGATCGGATGGGGCGCCTGGTCGGCGCCGTCCGCCGCCGTCACGCCCTACGGCACACCGACCGCGCCGCGGAACGTCAGCGCTCAGGTGAACGGCACGGCGCCCACCAGCGTCGACATCAGCTGGGCCGCACCCGCCGACACCGGCGGCGGCAGCGTCCGCTACGAGGTGAAGCTCGACTCGGGCGCGTGGACCGGTTCCGGCACCGATCGCACCCATCGGTTCACGGACGTCGGCGCCGGCGGGCACAGCGTGCAGGTGCGCGCGATCAACGTGGGCAGCGGAAGGACGGGCCCCGCCGCGGGGACGAACTTCAACGTCGCCAACCCGCAGCCCTCCGGCACGATCGGCAAGGGCCCGAGCCGGTCGTGCGACAGCGGTGGCGGCGGCTGTGCCGAGGTGCGCATCACGTGGAGCAACATGGATCCGGGCACCTACCGCGTGTTCGCCACGATCAACGGCAGCTCCTGCTGCGGCTACCAGCAGACCGTCGACGTCGGAGCGAGCGGTCAGCTCCAGCTGATGAATCACCTCGGCGTCCGCCTGGCGAGCGAGACGATCGCGGTTCGCTTCGAGAACGTCAGCGGCGGCACGTCGCGCACGCTGGGCGCCATCAGCGGCACCCAGTGGAACAACATCCCCTACAACACGTGGTGACCACGTGAGCCGCCCGGCGCGGGCCGAACACACGAAGGAGCAGGCATGGCAGTGACACAGGAACAGGCACTCTGGTTCCAGGACGCCTTCTCGAAGCTCGTCGACAACATCGATCAGGCGATCCTCGGCAAGCGCGAGGTCATCGAGCTCGTGCTCGTCGCGCTGCTCTCCGACGGGCACGTGCTGCTCGAGGACTTCCCCGGCACGGGCAAGACCGTGCTCGCGAAGGCCCTCGCGAACACCCTCGACGGCACCAATTCGCGCATCCAGTTCACGCCCGACCTGCTGCCTTCCGACGTCACGGGCGTCACCATCTACGACCAGGGCAAGGGCCGGTTCGAGTTCCACCGCGGACCGATCTTCGCGTCGATCGTGCTGGCCGACGAGATCAACCGGGCGAGCCCCAAGACGCAGTCGGCGCTCCTCGAGGTCATGGAGGAGGGCCGCGTCACCGTCGACGGCGTGAGCTACGACGTGGGCTCGCCGTTCATGGTCATCGCGACGCAGAACCCGGTCGAGCAGGCCGGCACCTACTCCCTGCCCGAGGCGCAGCTCGACCGGTTCCTCGTCAAGACCTCGCTCGGCTACCCCGACCACGACACGGCCGTCACGCTGCTGCTCGACTCCGCGAACCGGGCCCGCGCATCGAGGGTCGCGCCGATCATCGCCGCCAGCTCGGTCACCACGATGTCGCAGCTCGCGTCCGAGGTGTTCGTGGATGCCGCGGTGCTCTCGTACCTCAACCAGCTCGTCTCGGCGACGCGCGAGCATCAGGATTCGGCCCTCGGCGTGAGCATGCGTGGCGCACTCGCGCTCGCGCGTACCGCGAAGACCTGGGCGATCGCGCAGGGACGCACGTACGTGACGCCCGACGACGTGCGCGAGCTCGCGGTGCCGGTGCTCGCGCACCGCATCATCGTCGATCCCGAGTCGGAGTTCGCGGGCACGACCGCCCAGGACATCGTCGAGCGCGTGCTCGTCGAGGTCGCCCCACCCGCGTACCGGGCGGCATGAGCGAGCCCGACCCCCTCCTGAAGCCGCCCTCGCAGACGCGCATCGCGCTGCGGACGATCGGGCGGTCGCTCGCGGCATCCACTCGCTCGCTCGGCCGACGGGCCCGTGCGATCGGTCGAGCGGTCGCCCGGTTCGCCCGGCCGGTGACGGGCGTGGTGTCGACGGCCGGATGGCTCGTCGCGGGCGCCGCGGCAGCCTGCCTCGTGATCGCGTGGCTGCTCGGCTGGGTCGAGTTCGCCTTCCTCGGCTTCACGCTGCTCGCGGCGCTGCTCGTCGCGGTGCCGTTCGTGTTCGGCCGCATGGACTTCCGCGTCGCCGTCGAGCTGCAGCCGGCCCGCGTGGTGGCGGGGGAGCGGGCGCTCGGGCGCCTCGTCGTCGAGAACGCCGGCACGCGGACCACGACGCCGTCGCGGCTCGAACTCCCGGTCGGCGCGGGTCTCGCGGAGTTCATCGTGCCGGCCCTGCCGCAGGGCGGGGAACACGAGGAGCTGTTCGCGGTACCCACGTCGCGCCGCGCCGTGATCGTCGCCGGACCGGCGACGTCGGTGCGCGGCGACCAGCTCGGCCTGCTGCGGCGCACGATGCGATGGAACGATCCGGTCGAGCTGTTCGTGCACCCGCTGACCGTTCGGCTCCGACCGTCGGCGGCCGGCCTCGTGCGCGACCTCGAGGGCGAGGTCACCAAGACGATCACGAACAACGACATCTCGTTCCACGCACTGCGCGCCTACGAACCGGGTGACGCGTTGCGCAACGTGCACTGGCGCACGTCGGCCCGGACGGGCCAGCTCATGGTGCGCCAGTACGAGGAGACGCGGCGCTCGCAGCTCATCCTCCTGCAGCCGACGGAGTCGACGCACTACGCGTCCGAAGCGGAGTTCGAGCTGGCCGTGTCGGTGCTGGCATCCATCGGCGTGCAGGTGATCCGCGACGCCACGCGGCTCGCGGTGCTCACCGAGGCGCGGTCGCTCCGCACGGCGACGCCCACGGCGCTCCTCGATGACAGCTCGCGCATCGAGCCCGTCCGAGGCGCCTTCGCCTCGGTCCGGGAGTTCGCTCGGGATGCCACGAAGCGACTCCCGCCGCCGAGCGTCGTCATCACGGTCGCCGGCTCCCGGCTCCCCGTGGCCGACCTCCGAACGCTCGAGACGCTGTTCGGCGCCGACACGCAGACGATCGCGTTCCGGGTCGAGCTCGGCGCGGCGTCCCGTGTGACGCGAATCGGCGACACCACGGTCGTGACCGTCGGCGAGCTCGCCGAGCTGCCGCGACTCGTGCGAAGGGTGCGACCGTGACCAGGCTGTCCCGATCGGTCGTGACCGACCTCGGCGTGCTCGGTGTGCTCTCCCTGCTCGGCATCGCCGGCTACGAGACGGCGTACGGCGGCCTCGGCTTCCTCATCGCGGCGGTCGCGGGCCTCGCTGTCGGCACGTTCACCGCGACGGTCGGTGCGCTCTGGCGACTCGGCGTCGTGACGACGGTGCTCGTCGCGATGGCGGGGTACTTCCTGATCGGCGTGCCGGTGACCATGCCCGATCGCGCGCTGTTCGCCGTGCTGCCCTCGCTCGAGGGCCTGGCCGGCCTCGCCATCGGCCCGGTGTACGGCTGGGCCGACATCGTCACCATCGGCACGCCCGTCGAGGCTCCCTACTACGTCGCCGTGGTGCCGTACTTCGCGGCGTGGCTCATCGCGCTGGTCGGCACGATGCTCGTCACGCGGTGGCTGGCGCGACGACGCACGGCCCTCCGTTCGAGCGTGCTGCTCCTCGGTCCGGTGGCCCTCTACCTCTCTGGCATCCTGCTCGGAACCGATGAGGCCTATCTCGCGGGCGTCCGCGGGGTCGCGTTCGCGACGATCGCGCTCGTCTGGATGTCCTGGCGCCGGGGCGCGACGGTCGAGTCGAGCGGAGACGGCGCAGTGCGGCTGCAGCGGCAGAAGCTCGCGGGCACCGCGACCGTGGTCGCGGGGGCCGTGGCGCTCGGCGCGATCGCCGGCGTCGCGTTCACTCCGATCGCGCCCGATCGGTTCGTGCTGCGCGACGAGGTCGTGCCGCCGTTCGACCCCCTCGAGTTCCCGAGTCCGCTCTCGGGGTTCCGCACGTACACGAAGGACCTCGCCGAGGAGCCGCTGTTCCGCGTGTCGGGACTCGAGCCGGGCGACGTCATCCGCCTCGCGGCCATGGATGCCTACACCGGACGACTGTGGACCGTCGCCGGTCCCGAGGACGCCGCCGACGGCGGGTACGCGATCGTCGGACCCACGCTCCCCGAGCCGCCGCTCGCGAGCCTCGGCAGCACGCGCGCGATCGAGGTGTCGGGCGCGTCGTACGACGACATGTGGCTTCCGACGGTCGGCTACGGGACGACGCTCGACCTCCGCGACGAGGACTCGGTCGAGCGGGCGGGAGACCTGCGGTACAACGCCGGGGCCGGCACGGCCGTGCTCACGAGCGGTGTCGGGCCGGACGTGCGTTACCGCCTCGAGTCGCGAGTCCAGCGCGAGCCCGAGCTCGAGGATCTCGTCGACGTGCCCGTGGCGCGTGTGCCGATGCCGTCGGTCGAGAACGTGCCCGACGTGGTGGCGGCCAAGGCGGAGGAGTACGCGGGCGACGCGGTGACCCCCATCGAGCAGTTGCGGGCCATCGAGCGGGCGCTGAAGACGAGCGGCTACCTCAGCCACGGCCTGGCGAGCGACTCCGTGCCGTCACGGGCCGGCCACGGCGCCGACCGCCTCATCGAGCTCTTCACGAGGACGCAGATGGTGGGTGACGAGGAGCAGTACGCCGCCGCCATGGCCCTCATGGCGCGGCACCTCGGCTATCCGGCGCGCGTCGTGATGGGATTCGCACCCGAGATCCCCGAGGATGCCGAATCGGTCGAGGTCGTGGGCGAGGACGTGACCGCGTGGGTCGAGGTGCCCTTCGAGGGCATCGGGTGGCTCCCGTTCCGCCCTACCCCCGACCAGGTCGACGTGCCGCAGGAGCAGACGCCCAAGCCGAAGTCGGAGCCGCAGCCTCAGGTGCGTCAGCCGCCGAGGGCGGAGCAGCTCGAGGACGAGCTCCTCACGACCGTCGAGATCGACGACACCGACGACGACGATCGCGATCGCCCGTTCCAGCTCCCGGCCTGGGCATGGGTGGCGATGGCCGCGGTCGGCATCCCCGCCATCGCGCTGCTCGCCCCGATGCTCGTCGTCGCGGTCATGAAGGCGTCTCGGCGGAGACGGCGCCGACGCGGTTCCAACGACCGGCAGGCCGCCGGAGCCTGGGAGGAACTCGTCGATCGCGTTGCGGAGCTCGGGCTCGATCCGCCCGTGCGCGGTTCGCGACTCCAGGTCGCCCGGGCGATGGAGCAGGAGCTCGCCGAGCAGGGGCTCGCACCGTCGGGCGCGCCGGGTGTCGCCGAGGCGGCACCGTCGGCGGTGCGGCTGTCGACCCTCGCGGCGACCATCGATCGCGACGTCTTCGGCGGCGTCGCCGTGAGCGACACGGTCGTGGCCGACCGGTGGAAGGCGTCGGATGCCGCGGTCGACACCGTCGCAGGCGGGGCCGGTCGCCTGCGCCGCCTCGTGGCCCGGTACCGCGTGCACCGGCGTCGCTAGAGTGGTCGCGTGGGTTCGCCGGACTTCATCGTGCCGCCGCCGGGGCTGATCCCGGCGGCGCCGCCGACCGAGGAGCCCGAGGGCACGGTGCAGGATGCGCCGCGCCGCGTGCTCCCATCGTTCAGCCCGCCCCCCGGCCTCGTGCCGCCGCTCGGCCCGGCGCGCCCGACGGTCGTTCCCGGCGACCCGGTCGAGCGCATCGAGGCCCCCGGGCCGAGCCCGTCAGAGGGAGCCTGGCGACTGCGCGCGGCGGGCGGCCTCGAGGTGCTGCTCGTGCGTCCGGTGGTGCTCGGGCGGGATCCGGTGGCCGACCCCGCACGGCCCGCTGCCGCGACGATCCCGCTCGCCGACCCGGCCCGATCGGTCTCCAAGACGCACGCGCGCGTCGAGGTCGTCGACGGCCGCGTGCGGGTCACCGACCTCGCCTCGACGAACGGCACCCGCGTGCTCACGGCCGAGGGCGAGTCGTACGAGCTCGAGCCCGGCCGCGCCGTCGACGCGCCGAACGGCGCGACCCTGCTGTTCGGGGAGTTCGCCGTGCGACTGGATCGAGTGCCGCTCGACACGGTGTAGCCTGAGATGGTGCGCGCTCCACGACTCCTCCTTCTGTGCCGCGGCGGGGCCTCCTCCTAGGCCGATCCCCGTCGCGGAGTCCGTCGTCGGCTGACCACAGATTCTGAGGAAGCGAACGTTGAACGCAGTACCCACGACAGAAGCCCGACCCCGCACCCTTGCCGAGAAGGTCTGGGACGCCCATCTCGTGAAGAAGGGCGATGGCGGCACCCCCGACCTCATCTACATCGACCTGCACCTCTTGCACGAGGTCACGAGCCCGCAGGCCTTCGACGGCCTCCGCATGGCGGGGCGCCCGGTTCGCCGACCCGACCTCACGATCGCGACCGAAGACCACAACACCCCCACGCTCGCGATCGACCGGCCCATCGCCGACCCCACGAGCCGCACGCAGATCGAGACGCTGCGCCGCAACGCCGCCGAGTTCGGCATCCGCCTGCACTCCCTCGGCGACGTGGAGCAGGGCATCGTGCACGTCGTCGGCCCGCAACTCGGGCTCACCCAGCCCGGCATCACGGTCGTCTGCGGCGACTCGCACACGTCGACGCACGGTGCCTTCGGGGCCATGGCGTTCGGCATCGGCACGAGCGAGGTCGAGCACGTGCTCGCCACGCAGACGCTGCCCCTGAAGCCCTTCAAGACCATGGCGATCAACGTCGAGGGCACGCTCCGTCCGGGCGTCACCGCGAAGGACATCATCCTCGCCGTGATCGCGAAGATCGGCACCGGCGGCGGGCAGGGCTACGTGCTCGAGTACCGTGGCAGCGCCATCCGCTCGCTGTCGATGGACGGGCGCATGACGATCTGCAACATGTCGATCGAGGCCGGCGCACGCGCCGGCATGGTCGCACCCGACGAGACGACGTTCGCCTACCTGCGGGGCCGCCCGCACGCGCCCCAGGGCGCCGACTGGGATGCCGCGGTCGAGTACTGGAGGACCCTTCCCACCGACGAGGGTGCGCGCTTCGACGCCGAGGTGTCCATCGACGCCGACGCGCTCGAGCCGTTCGTGACCTGGGGCACGAACCCCGGCCAGGGGGTCTCGCTCTCCGACGCCGTGCCCGATCCCGCATCGATCGACGACCAGCACGAGCGCGCCGCCGCCGAGCGCGCCCTCGAGTACATGGCGCTCGAGCCCGGCACGCCGCTGAAGCAGATCAAGGTCGACGCGGTCTTCATGGGCTCGTGCACGAACAGCCGCATCGAGGACCTGCGGGCGTTCGCGTCGATCATCAAGGGCAGGAAGAAGGCCGACGGCGTGCGCGTCATGGTCGTGCCGGGCTCGGCGCGGGTGCGACTCGAGGCCGAGGCCGAGGGCCTCGACCGGGTGATCGAGGAGTTCGGCGCCGAATGGCGCTTCGCGGGCTGCTCGATGTGCCTCGGCATGAATCCCGACCAGCTGGCGCCCGGGGAGCGTTGCGCGTCGACGTCGAACCGCAACTTCGAGGGCCGCCAGGGCAAGGGCGGCCGCACGCACCTCGTCTCGCCGCTCGTTGCCGCGGCGACCGCGATCCGGGGGACGCTCTCGAGCCCCTGGGATCTGCAGACCGAAGGGGAGGGGCGCTGACATGCAGAAGTTCAGCACCGTCACGGGCATCGCGGTTCCGCTGCGCCGATCGAACGTCGACACCGACCAGATCATCCCGGCCGTGTTCCTCAAGCGCGTCACGAAGACCGGCTTCGAGGACGCCCTGTTCCACGCGTGGCGGCAGGACCCCGAGTTCATCCTGAACCGACCCGAGTACCAGGGCGCCCGCATCCTCATCGCCGGTCCCGACTTCGGCACCGGTTCGAGCCGTGAGCACGCCGTGTGGGCGCTGCGCGACTACGGCTTCGACGTCGTGGTCTCCAGCCGTTTCGGCGACATCTTCCGCGGCAATTCCGGTAAGCAGGGCCTCCTGGCGGCACAGGTCGCCTACGAGGACGTCGAGCGGCTCTGGGAGGTCGTCGAAGCCGATCCGGGAATACCCGTCACGGTCGATCTCGTTGAGCGTACGGTGAGCGCGGGCGCGCTCTCGGTCTCGTTCGACATCGACGACTACACTCGGTGGAGGCTTCTCGAAGGGCTCGACGACATCGGGCTCACCCTCCGGGACGAGGAGTCGATCGCCGAGTTCGAGTCACGTCGAGAGTCTTGGCGGCCGAAGACGCTCCCCATCAGGGAGCCGGCAGAATCAGGGAGTCTGTGAACACACTCGGGCAGGACGCCAAGAACCACGCAACCGCCGTCGGACTGAACGTCGACCGGATCACGATCAACGGCGGCAAGCCGTTGCACGGCCGCATCGAGTTGAAGGGTGCGAAGAACCTCGTCACGAAGGCCATGGTCGCGGCGATCCTCGGCGACACTCCGAGCGTGCTGAAGGACGTGCCGAACATCAGCGACGTGCGCATCGTGCGCGGCCTCCTCGAGGTGCACGGTGTCAGCGTCACGCACGGCGTCGACGAGGGCGAGCTCATCCTCGACCCCTCTGCCGTGGAATCGGCGCACATGGCCGACATCGATGCGCACGCGGGTTCGAGCCGCATCCCCATACTGTTCTGCGGTCCGCTGCTGCACCGGCTCGGCGAGGCGTTCATCCCAGACCTCGGCGGTTGCCGCATCGGCGACCGCCCCATCAACTTCCACCTCGAGGTGCTGCGCAACTTCGGCGCGATCATCGAGAAGCTGCCGAGCGGCATCCGGATGTCGGCGCCGAACGGGCTGCACGGGGCGAAGGTGTCGCTCGAGTACCCGAGCGTCGGCGCCACCGAGCAGGTGCTGCTCACGGCGGTGCTCGCCGACGGCATCACCGAGCTCTCCGGCGCAGCCATCGAGCCCGAGATCATGGACCTCGTCAACATCCTGCAGAAGATGGGCGCGATCATCACGGTCGACACCGACCGGGTCATCCGCATCGAGGGCGTCGAGAAGCTGTCGGGGTACACGCACCGGGCGATCCCCGATCGCAACGAGGCCGCCAGCTGGGCCGCCGCCGCGCTCGCGACCGAGGGCGACATCTTCGTGGGCGGCGCCAGGCAGGCCGACCTGCTCACCTTCCTCAACGTGTTCCGCAAGGTCGGCGGCGCCTTCGAGATCCACGACGACGGCATCCGCTTCTACCACCCCGGCGGCGAGCTGAAGCCCGTCATCATCGAGACCGACGTGCACCCGGGATTCATGACCGACTGGCAGCAGCCGCTCGTGGTCGCGCTCACCAAGGCAAAGGGCGTCTCGATCGTGCACGAGACCGTGTACGAGCAGCGGTTCGGCTTCGTCGACGCGCTCGTCGAGATGGGCGCGTCCATCGAGGTGCACAAGGAGTGCCTCGGAGCGGGGCCATGCCGCTTCGGCCAGCGCAACTTCAAGCACTCGGCCGTGATCTCCGGCCCGTCGCGGCTGCACGGCGCCGACATCGAGGTGCCCGACCTGCGCGGCGGCTTCAGCCACCTCATCGCGGCGCTCACGGCCGAGGGGCGTTCGACCGTGTCGAACGTGGGCATCATCGCGCGCGGCTACGAGGATTTCCTCACGAAGCTCGAGCTCCTCGGGGCGGACTTCGAACTCGAAGGATAATGGGGGAGTGCCACCCGCGAACCCCTCATCCGACGCTGCCGTGAAGCCGCGTTCAGAGACCCGACGTCCGTCGTTCTTCTGGGTCCTCGCCGTGATCATCCTCCCGGTGATGAACCTGGCGATACGCTTCCGGTTCCGGCACGCCGAACGGATGCCGCAGACCGGCGCCTTCGTGCTCGCGCCGAACCACTACAGCGAGATCGACCCCGTCGTGATCGGCATGGCGAGCTGGAAGCTCGGGCGAGCGCCCAGGTTCCTCGCGAAGGCCTCGCTCTTCAAGAACCCCGTGCTCGCGTGGTTCCTCCGGATGTCGGGGCAGATCCCCGTCGAGCGCGCCGGCAGCCAGAGCCATGCCGCGCTCCGCGCCGCGGAGGAACTGGTCGAGAAGGGCCGCATGGTCGTCGTCTATCCCGAGGGCTCGCTCACCCGGGATCCCGACATGTGGCCGATGCGCGGCAAGACCGGTGCCGTGCGGATCGCGCTCGAACGCGACATCCCGATCGTCCCCATCGCCCACTGGGGCACGCAGGCGCTCCTGCCCCGATACGGCAAGAAGCTGAGCCTCTTCCCGCGCAAGACGATCGACGTGGCGGTCGGTGAGCCCCTCGACCTCAGCGCCTACCGGGGCAAGCCGCTCGACCAGGCCACGTTGCTGAAGGCGACGGGCGAGCTCATGAACGCGATCGCGGCGCTCCTCGCCGAGCTCCGCGGCGAGCCCGCGCCCGCCGAGCGCTGGGATCCCGCGGCGCACGGACAGAAGGAGACCGGTCGCCTTGAAGGGTAGGAACCAGCCCCCGAAGCCGCACGGCAAGCGCGTGGCGGTGCTCGGCGCCGGCAGCTGGGGCACGACCTTCGCGAAGATCCTCGCCGACGGCGGCGCCGACGTCGTCGTCTGGGCGCGTCGGCCCGAGCTCGCGCGCGAGATCCAGGAGGCCAAGCGCAACAGCGACTACCTGGCCGGCGTGAACCTGCCGCTCGGCCTCCGCGCCACGAGCCGGCTCGATCTCGCGCTCGCGGGCGCCGAGCAGGTGTACGTCTCGGTGCCGAGCCAGGCGCTCCGCGAGCACCTCAAGATCGCCGCTCCCCACCTGCACGCCGAGTCCAGCGTGATCTCGCTCATGAAGGGGATCGAGAAGTCGACGGGGCTCCGGATGAGCGAGGTCATCGCCGAGGGACTCCGGATCGACCAGTCGCAGATCGCGGTCATCTCGGGTCCGAACCTCGCGCTCGAGATCGCCAAGGAGCAGCCGACCGCGGCCGTCGTCTCGTCGACGAGCCTCGAGACGGCGCAGGCCGTGGCATCCGTCGCCCGCAACCGCTACTTCCACTCCTTCGTGAACACCGACGTCATCGGCACCGAGTTCGGTGGAGTGCTGAAGAACCTCATCGCCCTCGCGATCGGCATCGTCGACGGCGCCGGCTACGGCGAGAACACGAAGGCGTCGATCATCACCAGGGGCCTCGTCGAGATGACCGACTTCGCCGTGGCGTTCGGGGCGCACCCCGAGACGCTCGCGGGGCTGGCCGGCCTCGGCGACCTCATCGCGACCTGTCAGTCGCCGCTGTCGCGCAACAACACCGCGGGGCGACTGCTCGGGCAGGGCTACCACCTGAGCGACGTCGTGAACCAGATGCAGCAGACCACCGAGGGACTCGCGTCCGTCGGGCCCATCCTCGAGCTCGCGCGGGCGAAGAGCGTGGAGATGCCCATCGTCGAGCAGGTCCGCCAGGTGCTCGCGGGCACGCTGGCCCCGAAGGACATCGCACCGCACCTCACGACCGACGACGAGCCGCAGGGCGAAAGGACGAAGGATGGACAAGCTCAGGGTGGTTCTGCTGTTCGGCGGGCGCTCAAGCGAGCATTCGATCAGCTGCGCGACGGCGGGCGGAGTCCTGGGCGCGATCGACCGTGACCGGTTCGAGGTGATCCCCGTCGGGATCACCCGCGACGGCGCGTACGTGCTCGAGTCCGACGACGCGTCCCGCTTCGGGCTCGATCCGCAGCACCTCCCCGAGGTCGTCGACAACGGCACGCGCGTGCGCTGGCCAGAGAGCTCGGCGTCGCGAGAGCTGACCGTGACGGATGCCACGGGCGAGCGTTCGCTCGGCGAGGTCGACCTCGTCTTCCCGATCCTGCACGGACGGTTCGGCGAGGACGGCACGATCCAGGGCCTGCTCGAGCTCGTCGGCCTGCCCTACGTCGGCAACGGGGTGCTCGCCTCGGCGATCGGCATGGACAAGCACGTCACGAAGACGGTGCTCGAGGGCGCCGGCATCACGGTCGCCCCGTGGGTGTCGGTGACGCGGCGGTCGTGGGACGACGACCGGGAGCTCTGGGAGCGCCGGGCGCGCGGGCTGGGGCTGCCGGTGTTCGTGAAGCCCGCACGGGCCGGATCGTCGGTGGGCGTCACGAGGGTCGCCGACTGGTCGGAGCTCGACGCCGCCCTCGACGTCGCGTTCGCCGAGGACCGCGCCGCGCTCATCGAGGCCGCGATCAGCGGTCGCGAGATCGAGTGCGCGGTGCTCGAGGGCCGCGACGGCGCCCCGGCGCGCGTGAGCGTCGCGGGCGAGGTCGTGGTGACCGGGCGGGAGTTCTACGACTTCGAGGCGAAGTACCTCGACGCTCCCGGCGTCGAGCTCATCTGCCCCGCCGACCTCGGCGACGGCGAGCTCTTCGAGCTGCAGCGCATCGCGCGCCACGCGTTCGAGGCCATCGGCGCCGAGGGCCTTGCCCGTGTCGACGTCTTCCTCGGCGACGAGGGCTTCGTGGTCAACGAGATCAACACCATGCCGGGGTTCACGCCCATCTCGATGTTCCCGACCTGCTGGCTGAAGTCGGGACTGAGCTATCCCGAGCTCATCACCGAGCTCATCGAGGTCGGGCACGCGCGCGGCGTGCGCTAGGCGATAGGCTTCCGCCGAAGGCCGGAGGCGCGATGAGAGGGGACCGGCGGGTCGAGGAACGAACCGCACCGTGGCTCGCGTTCCCCGGCGCCGTCGCGGCGTTCCTGGTGGTGGCGTTGCTCGTCGTCGGTCTGTTCGGCCTCGTCGTGCCAGCACCCGGGCTCGGCATGCGGAACTGGCTCGTCGTGTTCTTCCAGTCGAGCAGCGGTGTCGGGCAGCTCCCCGACGACCCGCTGCGCCTGCTGAATCCGCTCGACATCGCCATCCTCGTCGCCGTCGGCGTGGCCTACTCGGGAATGTGGCCGGGCCCGTTCCGGCCGCATCCCGTCTGGATGGTCGTTGCGGCGGTCCTGCCGTTCGCGGGCATCGTCGTGTTCCTCGTGACCGGACAGGCCGGCCGCTCGGCGGTGATGGCCGCGGGCATCATCGTCGCGGTCCTCTTCGCGGTGGGACGCGCATGGCTCATCGCCGCGCTCGGCATCGTGGCCAACGGCGCGCTGCTCGTGGCGGACTTCGCGCTGGGCGTCGTGCAGCCGCCCGTCGCGGTGCTCGTCGCCGTGGGGTACGTGCTGCTCATGGCGTGGTTCGGGGCGCTCGGCGTGCTGATGCTGCGGCGTCGCTGAATCGTCGCGTCAGCCGCCGGCGCCGTCGTCGAGCGACACGCAGCCGCCCTCGGCGGGGATCGCGGCGACCGCCTGCGAGAGGTCGGCGATCGCGGTCGAGCCCGACACCACGTCGTTGTCGACGAGCACCTCGACCGCGGGGGTGCGGCCGTAGGTCGTGAACAGGAACCGCGGGGCATCCGATTCGTCGATGATCCAGTCGACGCCGTCGACGCTCACGCAGCGGTCGGTCGTGGGTCCGGGCGGCTCGACGCCGCACCGGAGCAGCACGGCGGCAGGGGAGCCCCAGGCGCCGGTGCCCTGCGCGTTGGTCTCGCGTTCGGACAGACCGGCGACGGTGTCGGGCAGGCGCACGACCACGGCGGCGCAGTCGGGGTCGGTCGCGTCGGGCGCGGGGTCGAAGGTCACGGCCTGGGTGCAGCCGGCCAGCACGCCGACGCCGACGACGGCCACGGCCGCGGCGGACACGGCTCGGGGGAGCCCGCGGGGGCGACGGGCGGCTGGGTGGGGCATCCATCTCAGGCTACCGTGAGTGGCATGGAACGAGCTGCGCGCCCGGGCGGACCCACGATCGCGGAGCTCGGCGAGAGCGCGGTGCTCGCACGCATCCTGCCCCGGCTGACACCGGGCGATTCGACACTCCTCCCCGCCGGTGACGACGCCGCGGTGGTGGCCGCCCCCGACGGACGCTTCGTCGTGACCACCGACATGCTCGTGCACGGCCCCGACTTCCGCCTGGCCTGGTCGACGCCGTTCGACCTCGGCTGGAAGGCCGCGGCCACGAACCTCACGGATGTCGCCGCCATGGGCGCCCGCCCCACGGCGCTGGTCGTCGCCGTGGCGGCGCCGCCCGCGACGCCGGTCGGCGTGCTCGAGGCGTTCGCCGACGGCCTGCGCGAGGGACTGGCCGCGCTGGCCCCCGGCGCGGGTGTCGTCGGGGGCGACCTGTCGGCGTCCTCGGTGCTCACCATCGCGGTGACCGCGTTCGGCGATCTCGAAGGACGCGCGCCGGTGCTGCGTTCCGGCGCCCGGGTCGGCGATCTCCTGGCGCATGCGGGCGCCCGGGGCGACGCCGCGCGCGGGCTCGCGCTGCTGTTCGCCGAGGGCACCGACGACACGGCGGAGCCGGATGCCGAGGCGGCCCGTGAGGTGCGGCTGCGGCATCCGGAGCTCGTGCGCGCCCAGCTCGCCCCCGAACCGCCCGTCGGCGCGGGCGTCGTCGCGGCGGTCGCGGGAGCCACGGCGATGCTCGACGTCTCCGACGGCCTCGCCCGCGACGCGCGCCGGATCGCCGAGGCGAGCCGCGTCGGCCTCGACTTCGAGTCCGCGGCGCTGGGCCCCGACCTGCGCGTCGCGCTCGCGGGCGCCGAGGACCACGGCCTGCTCGCCACCTTCCCACCCGGCACGCGCGTGCCCGAGCCGTTCGAGGTGGTCGGCATGGTCGTCGACGACCCCGGGCACGTGCTCGTCGACGGCCGGCGGGTCGGCGCCGACGGCTGGGACCCCTACGCCGGCTGGGACGGACGCTCGGGCTGAGCCGACGCCCACCACAGCGTCGTCTCGCCGTAGTCGCGACGGCGGTCGGGGACGATGCCCGTCGGCCAGGTCGGCTCGGGGGAGCGCGAGCTGCGCTCCACGACGACGACCGCGTCTGCGGCGAGCAGCGGTGCGAGCAGTGCGAGGTCGACCGTGAGCGACGCCTCGCCGAGCTCGTAGGGCGGGTCGATGAAGACGAGGTCGAAGGGTCCCACGGCCGATTCGAGGTAGCTCGAGACCGAGCGCGCGGCGACCGTCACGCGCGTGTCGCGCCCGCGCAGGGCACGGCCGACCGCCTCGGCGTTGCGGCGGCACACGTCGGCGGCGCCCTTGGCGCGTTCGACGAGCACGACGTCGGCTGCGCCGCGGCTCGCCGCCTCGAGACCGAGCGCACCCGAACCCGCGTACAGGTCGAGCACGGCCGCGCCCTCGACGACGTCGCGCGCATCGAGCGCCGAGAAGATGGCCTCGCGCACGCGGTCGCTCGTGGGGCGCGTGCCCGAGCGCGGCACGGCGAGGGTGAGCGAGCCGGCGGCGCCGGCGATGATGCGGGTCATGTCCCCGGAAGCCTAGCGACGACGTCGCGGGCTGTCATGCCCGCGCGGCGCGGTCGCATCCGCTGCAATGATGGAGGGGTGGATGACTCGACCGACCAGGTGCCCGCCGAACCGTCCCGTCACCGGGGTGACGAACAGCAGATGATCGACCGCCTGTGGGATTTCAGCGATCCCGCGGCGAGCGAGGAGCGGTTCCGCGAAGCCGCCGACGACGACACGCACACCTCGCACGTCCGTGCCGTGATGACGACCCAGCTGGCGCGTGCCATCGGCATCCAGGGCCGGGCCGCCGAGGCGCTCGACGTGCTCGACCAGGTCGCGGCCGCCGCGACCCCCGCCGACGACACCGAACGCGACGCCGCCGAGGTGCGCGCCCGGGTCGCGATCGAGCGCGGGCGCATCCTCGCCGCCGATCGGGAGCGTCGTGCCGAGGCGATCCCCGTGCTCACCCGTGGGGTGCGCGAGGCGGCGCTCGCAGGCTCGCCCTTCCTCGTGCTCGACGCCCTGCACATGCTCGCCCTCAACGATGCCGGTCACGAGGAGGAATGGGCCGCCGAGGGCTTCGACGTGCTCGCCGGCTCCCGTGACCCGCGGGTGCTGCGCTGGGGCGTGGCCCTGCACAACAACCTCGGCTGGACGAAGCACGACGCCGGAGACGCCGTCGCCGCGCTGCACCACTTCGAGAAGGCCGTCGAGGCGGCCGATCGCTACGGCACGGCCGAGCAGCAGCACGTCGCGCGCTGGTCGGTCGGCCGGGCACTGCGCACGCTCGACCGGCGCGATGAGGCCCTCGAACTGCAGCGCGAACTCGCGCGGGCCCGGCCCGACGACCCCTACGTGCAGGCCGAGCTCGCCGCCCTGACGGAGGCGGAGCCTACGATCGAGGCATGAGTGCCCAAGGAGCGGATGCCCCGGGCGCCGGCCGGTACACGCTCGACACGCGCCTCTCGGTGCCGCTCGGCGGGCGCACGGCGCAGGCCGTCGAGCGCGCGTTCGGCCATCGCACGGTCGGCGAGTTCCTCTCGCACTATCCGCGGCGGTACGCGATGCGCGGTGAGCTCACGGCCCTCGCGAGCCTGCCGCTCGACGAGCACGTCACCATCGTGGCCGAGGTGCTCGAGGTGCGTGTTCGGGACATGCGGCAGCGCAGGGGCTCGATCGTGGAGGCCAAGATCTCCGACGGCACCGGCATCCTCACCCTGACGTTCTTCAACCAGAAATGGCGCGAGAACGAGCTGCGGCCGGGCCGACGCGGCGTGTTCTCGGGCAAGGTCGGCGACTACAAGGGCAACCGGCAGCTCGCGCATCCGGCCTATCAGCTCTTCGACGACGAGGTGGCGCTCTCGACGGATGACCCGGCCGTGAAGCGCTGGGCCGAGGCGCCGATCCCGATCTACCCCGCGACGAGCGCGCTCTCGAGCTGGGACCTGCAGAAATCGGTCACGCTGGTCCTCGACGGCCTCGGCCCGGTCGACGACCCACTGCCCGCCGAGGTGCGGGCAGCCAAGGGCCTCCTCGACCACCGAGCGGCCCTCGAGGCCATCCACCGGCCCGAGGTGGAGGCCGACTGGAAGGCGGCTCGGCGCACCCTGCGCTTCACCGAGGCGTTCGTGCTCCAGACGGCGCTCCTCCAACGCCGGGTCGAGCTCCGGGCGCACACGACGACGGCGCGGCATCCGTCGCCCGGGGGCCTCCTCGAGCGGTTCGATGCGTCGCTGCCGTTCTCCCTGACCGTCGACCAGCGCGCCGTCGGTGCCGAGATCGCCTCCGACCTGGAGCATCCGGTGCCCATGAACCGGCTCGTGCAGGGCGAGGTCGGGTCCGGCAAGACCGTCGTCGCGCTGCGGGCGATGCTGGCGGTCGCCGACTCCGGCGGGCAGTCCGCGCTCCTCGCGCCCACCGAGGTGCTCGCGGCGCAGCACCTGCGCTCGATCGCACGCATGCTCGGCCCCGAGCTCTCGGCCGCGCTCGTGCCGACCCTCATCACGGGGCAGCTGCCCGCCGCCGAACGCCGCAAGGCGCTGCTGCGCGCCGCCGCCGGGCAGGCGCGCATCGTCGTGGGCACGCACGTGCTCATCGGCGAGACCGTCTCGTTCGCCGACCTCGGGCTCGTCGTGGTCGACGAGCAGCACCGGTTCGGCGTCGACCAGCGCGAGGCGCTCCGGCTCAAGGGTCAGCACCCGCCGCACGTCCTCGTGCTCACCGCGACACCGATCCCGCGCACCGTCGCCATGACCGTGTTCGGCGACCTCGACGTGTCGACGATCCGCGAGCTGCCCGCCGGGCGAGCGGGCATCGAGTCGTTCGTCGTGCCCCTCGCCGAGCGCCCCGCCTGGCGCGCCCGGGTGTGGGAGCGGCTGGCCGAGGAGGTCGAGCAGGGTCGCCAGGGCTTCGTCGTCTGCCCCGCCATCGACGCGCGCGTCGTAGAGGACGACCCCGACGCGCTGGAGCCCGAGGCGGCCGACGGCAGGAGCACCGGGCCCGCGGCATCCGTCACCGCGATCCTCGCCGAACTCGAGGCGCACCCCCGGTTCTCGGGCAAGCGCGTCGCACCCCTGCACGGTCGTATGGGCTCCGAGGAGAAGGACGCCGTGATGCGCGCCTTCGCGGCGGGCGAACTCGACGTGCTCGTCGCCACCACGGTGATCGAGGTGGGCGTCGACGTGCCGAACGCGAGCGTCATGGTGGTCGCCGACGCCGACCGGTTCGGCGTGTCGCAGCTGCACCAGCTGCGCGGACGCGTGGGCCGCGGCTCGGTTCCGGGGCTCTGCCTGCTCGTGACCGCGGCCGAGCAGGGGTCCGTCGCACTGCAGCGCGTCGAGGCCGTCGCCGCAACGCTCGACGGGTTCGAGCTGGCCCGCGTCGACCTCGAGCTGCGGCAGGAGGGCGACGTGCTCGGGGCGACGCAGTCCGGCGGCCGATCGTCGCTCAAGCTCCTGCGGGTGGCACGCGACGGCGACCTCATCGCCGACGCCAGGGAGCTCGCCGCCGGGGTGCTGGAGGCCGATCCGGCGCTCGCGCGGCACCCGGCGCTCGCCGGGGAGGTCCGGCGGCGTGTCGACGCGGAAACGAGCGGATTCCTGAGCAAGGGCTGAGACTCTCGGGCAGTACTCCCGGTGCCCTGCACGGGCACTACGCTGGAGGATATGCAGCGGATCGCCGTCGTCCCAGGCTCGTTCGACCCCGTCACGCTCGGCCATCTCGATGTCATCGGCAGGGCGGCGGGGCTCTACGACGAGGTGCACGTCGTCGTCGTGCACAACCCCGACAAGTCGGCGCTGCTCCCCATCGCCGAGCGCGTGTCGCTCATCGAGCGGTCGATCGTCGACGCGGGCATCCAGGGCCGCATCGTCGTCGCGTCGTGGAGCATGGGTCTCCTCGTCGACTACTGCACCGACGTCGGCGCCTCGGTGCTCGTGAAGGGCATCCGCTCGCAGGTCGATGTCGCCTACGAGACGCCCATGGCCATCGTGAACCGGCACCTCGCCGGCGTCGAGACGGTGTTCATGCTCACCGACCCCGCCAACGCGCACGTGTCGAGTTCGCTCGTGAGACAGGTCTCCGCCCTCGGCGGCGACGTCTCGCCGTACGTCCCGCAGGTGGTGTCCGAGTTCCTCCAGGCGGCGATGACCCCATGAGCGAGGCAGCGGTCACGGTCGGCGACGCGGGCGGCCACGACGCACCAGTCGGCCAGATGGGCATCGACGAGGTGGGTTCCCGTGCCGCCGCCATCGTGCAGAACGTCGAGACCGTCATCGCCGGCAAGCGCGACGCCGTCACGGCGGCACTCACCGTGCTGCTCGCCGAGGGGCACCTGCTCATCGAAGACGTGCCGGGCGTCGGCAAGACCATGCTCGCCAAGGCGCTCGCCCGGTCGGTCGACTGCAGCGTGAGTCGCATCCAGTTCACGCCCGACCTGCTGCCGAGCGACGTCACCGGCGTCTCCGTCTTCGACCAGGCGATCCGCCGGTTCGAGTTCAAGCGCGGACCGGTGTTCGCGAACATCGTGATCGGCGACGAGATCAACCGGGCGAGCCCCAAGACCCAGTCGGCGCTGCTCGAGTGCATGGAGGAGCGTCAGGTCACCGCCGACGGCACCACCTACGTGCTCGATCAGCCGTTCACGGTGGTCGCGACGCAGAACCCCGTCGAGATGGAGGGCACGTACCCGTTGCCCGAGGCCCAGCGCGACCGGTTCATGGCGCGCATCTCGATGGGCTATCCGTCGCCCGCCGACGAACTCGACATGCTCTCCACGCGCGAGACCTCGAGCCCGCTCGATGACCTCGCCACCGTCGTGACGCTGGCCGAGCTGCGCGGCATGATCGCCGCCGTGCACCACGTGTTCACCTCGCAGCCGGTGAAGGAGTACGCGGTCGAGCTGGCGCGAGCGACCCGCGACGACCGACAGTTGCGGCTGGGGGCGAGCCCGCGCGCGACGCTGCAGCTCATCCGCGCGGCGAAGGCGCACGCGGCCATGCACGGTCGCGACTTCGTCCTGCCCGACGACGTCGACGCGCTCGCCGTGCCCGTGCTGGCGCACCGGCTGGTGCCCACCAGCCGCGCCGTGGGCGCCCATGACCGCGACAGCGGACCACTCATCGACGCCATCGTGCGTCGCATCGTCGGCGAGACGCCGGTTCCGGTCGGCAGCGCTCGAAGGTTCTGACCATGTTCCGCCCGCGCCCCGTTCGCGTCACGGCCTGGCCGCGACTGACCCGGCGTGGGGGCTCGCTCATGATCGTGGGCGTGCTGCTGCTCGCCGTCTCCCTGTGGTTCGACCTGCGCGACATCCTCCTGCTCGCCTTCGTGGGCATCGCGATGCCGGTCGCGGCAGGGGTCTTCGTGCTCGTGCGCGCCCCGAAGCTCGCCGTGACCCGCGCGTTCGCGCCCGCGGTGGTCGCGGCAGGCGCGTGGACGCGTGTCGGCATCGTCGTGAAGAACCGGGGGCGTCGCACGTTCGACGGCGCGCACTGGCGCGACACCGTGCCCGACGGGCTGATGGGCCCGGCCGAGGCCATCCTCCCCGCGATCGGCCCCTACGAGGGCGTCCTCCCCTCCGGCGACGACACGGTGCGGCTCGAGTACCGGCTCCGGATGCCCCGGCGCGGCGTGTTCCCCATCGGACCGCTTCGCATCGGCGTGGCCGACCCGTTCGGCCTCGCCCGCATCGACCGCGAGGTCGGATCGGCGCACGAGGTCGTGGTCACGCCGAGGATCACCCCGCTCGACACCGCCCTCGGCAGCGCTGCGTCGATCGACGGCGTGGTGCACGGGCTCCGGCGGCGTCTGCATCCGAACTCCGACGAGCTCATCGCCCGCGAGTACCGGTACGGCGACCCGCTGCGACGCGTGAACTGGGCGGCGACGGCACGGCGTGGCGAGCTCATGGTGCGCGAGGAGGAGCAGCGCGGCGACCCCGAGGCCCGGATCCTCCTCGACACGACGCTGTCGGGTCGCCCACAGGCCTCGTCGGCCCGTCGCGACGACGACGAGCGGGCGCACTTCGGGTTCGAGCTCGGCATCGAGATCGCGGCCTCCATCGGCGTGCACCTGCTCGAGCAGGGGTTCCGGGTGCGCTGCACGCAGGTCGCCGACCCCGAGCGCGGCGTGATCCCCGGCGCCGCGTACGGCGGCATCTACCGCGCCCCGGGCGGCGACCGGATGCTCCTCGAAGACCTGGCGCGGCTCGATCACCCGGGTGGCGCATCACGGCATGCGGGCGCCGTCGGAGGCTCCGATTCGCATCCGGGCACCCGCGACGCACGCTGCCCGGGCTTCGCGGTGCTCGTGGATCCCGACGAGCAGGACGCGCGCGCCCTGGTCGCCCTCCGCCCGTCGTTCGAGCCGGCCGTCGCCTTCGCGACCGACGCCGTCTCGCGCCGGGTGCTCGACCTCCTCGAGGAGGCCGACTGGCGCGTCATGCGGGTCCGCCGCCCCGCCGACATCGGCGACGCGTGGTCGGGCGTCGCGCCGCCGCGCGAGGGGGCGTCGCATGCGCCCTGACCCCGTCGCCCTCTCCCGTGCGCAGCGCCTCGCGCTGACGGCCGCGTCGTTCCTGCTGCTCGTCATCGCGACGATGTCGCTCGGTCCGCTCATCTCGGGGAGCGGGTGGTGGTGGCTCTGCGCGTTCGTCGCGGCGGGCACGCTCTTCGCGGGCTTCGGCCTGCGCGCCCTGCGCACCCCGCCGTCGCTCGTGCCCGTGCTCGAGCTCGTCGTCGTGCTGCTCCTGCTCACCCTGTTCTTCGGCGGCGGAACGAGCATCGCCCTCATCGTGCCCACGGGCGGCACGTTCGAGACGTTCAACCAGCTGATCGTCGGCGCGCAGCGCACGATCCAGCAGCAGGCGGTGCCGGCGATCCCCGTGCCGCCGCTCACCTTCGCGCTCGCGCTCGGCATCGGGCTGCTCGCGGTCGTCATGGACATCCTCGTGCAGACGGCTCGCATGCCCGCGCTCGCCGCGGCTCCTGCGCTCGTGCCGATCCTCATTCCCGGGTTCATCATCGAGGCCGGCGCCGAGATCCCGACCCTCGTGCTCACGGCCGCCGCGTACCTGCTGCTGCTGCGGGTCGACGTGCGCGTCCGCCGGCGTGCCCGCCTCGATGCGGGGGAGGAGGGCGACCAGGCCGCCACGGTGGTCGCACCGAAGCGCGTGCCGATCGTGTCCACCCTCGGCGCGTCCCTCGGCCTCGCCGCGGTCGGCCTGCTCGCGGCCTCCGTGCTCGCCGCATCGACGCCGAGCGTCTCCACGAGCCTCCTCCTCGGAAGCCCGACCCAGGGCTCGCTGTTCGCGCGCGGCGTGAGCCCGTTCATCGACCTCGGACGCGACCTCCGCCGGCCCGATCCGATGCCGGCCTTCCACTACCTGTCGCAGGACGGCGATCGTCCGTACTTCACCCTGCTCACACTCGACCGGTTCGAGGGCCAGGTCTGGTCGCCCACCGAGCGGGCCGTCGATGGCGACAACACGGTGGACCAGATGCCGCGCCCCGACGGGCTCTCGAACGCGGTGGAGGCCTCGGAGCATCCGATCGACGTCGCGGTCGACGAGGTGCGCACGACGTGGCTCCCCGTGCCCTACCCGACGACGAGGATCGAAGGGCTCCAGGGCTCCTGGTTCTGGGACGACGGCGCGCTGACGGTGCGCAGCGTCGACGCGAACACCGGCGGCCAGAGCTACCGCGTCACCCGGCTCGACGTCGCACCGACGCCGCAGCAGCTGCGCAGTGCCGACCGCGACCTCGACGACGAGCTGTCGGCGTTCCTCGAACTCCCCGAGGAGATGCCCGCCATCATCACCGACACCGCGGCGGCGGTCACGGCCTCCGCGCCGTCGCCGTACGACGCGGCCGTCGCGATCCAGGCGTTCCTGCGCGGCTCCGAGTTCGACTACTCGACCGAGGCGCCCGTCGAAGACGGCTACGACGGCGGCGGGTTCGACGTCATCGCGAAGTTCCTCGAGACGAAGGCCGGCTACTGCGTGCACTTCGCCTCCACCATGGCGGTGCTCGCGCGCGAGTCGGGCATCCCGTCGCGCATCTCGATCGGGTACACGCAGGGCACGCCCACCGACGAGCGGGTCGAAGGCGTGCTGCGCATGGAGGTCGACTCGCACGACCTGCACGCGTGGCCCGAGCTCTACTTCGAGGGCGTCGGCTGGGTGCCGTTCGAGCCGACCCCGGGCCGAGGCACGGTGCCCGGCTACTCGCGGCCCGGCGCGGGCGATGAGGGCGCGCCGCCGCTCGCGAGCTCCGCGCCCGCCAACCCGGGCTCGACCGGTCGCCCCGACCTCGACCCCGACCGCGGGCTCGCCGGATCGGCGGGGAACCCGCTCGCCAACGCCGCCCAGTCGTGGCTCCGCGTCGGCGTCGTCGGTCTCGGTGTCGCGCTGCTGCTCCTCGTGCCTGCCGGGGTCCGTGTGTGGCAGCGTCGCACGCGCATCCGGCGCATCCGCCGTGGTGAACGGCCAGCCGATGCCGCGTGGGACGAGCTCGCCGCGACGGCGCTCGATCTCGGCGCCGGCGGCACGGGTGGCGAGACCCCGCGCGAGTTCGCCGCCCGGTTGGCGACGCGCGACGAGTTCGACGACGCACGTGTGCGCGCCGCGATGATGCGCCTTCGCGACGCGGTGGAGCGCGAGCGCTACGGTCGCGTCGCTCCGCCACTCGTCGACGCGGCATCCGATTCGCTCATCGAGGACCTCGCCTGTGCACGCACCGCCCTCGCCGCGGATGCCACCGGAGCCGAGCGGGCGCGCGCCGTCTTCACACCGCACTCGCTGCTCGACGGCATGCGCGGACTGCTCGGCGGCCGGCCCGCCGCCGGGGCGTAGAATCGTCGATCGTGGCCATTCAGCAATCGCCGTTCCGGGTGAACGTGCGCGACCTCGTGAACCGTCCGGGCGAGATGCGCGAAGAGCGCCGCTCGGTGCCCGTGCGCGAGCAGATGGGCGAGGGCCTCGTCGCGGTGCGCGAGGGCGCGGAGCTCGATCTCGACCTCCGACTCGAGTCCGTGCACGAGGGAATCCTCGTCACGGCCGAGATCGACGCGGTCGCAGAGGGCGAGTGCGGCCGGTGTCTCATCGACATCGCGCTGCCCGTCCAAGTCGAGTTCCAAGAGCTTTTCGCGTATCATTCTGGAGAAGCTTTCGAGGTAGAGGTTCAAGACGACCACGTGGATCTTGAACCGCTCATCCGAGATGCGGTGGTGTTGTCACTGCCGTTCCAGCCGGTGTGCCGGCCGGACTGCCCGGGTCTCGACCCCGTGACCGGGGTCCGACTGGCCGATCATCCGGAACTCGTCACCCATGAGCAACGTGACCCGCGATGGGCCGCGCTTGCGGGGTTCCAGGCTTCCGAAGACCAGGGCACGGATGCTGCATCCGAGGCCGACCAGCAGAGAGATTGAGAGAAGATCATGGCTGTTCCCAAGCGGAAGAAGTCACGCGCGAACACCCACGCACGCCGTTCGCAGTGGAAGGCCGAGGTCCCCACGCTCGTCAAGACCGTGGAGAACGGCAAGGTCACCTACAGCCTCCCGCACCGCGCGAAGGTCGTCGAGGACTCGGCGGGCACCCCGCTCTTCCTCGAGTACAAGGGCCGCAAGGTCGCCGACGTCTAGTCGGCCCGCGCCAGTCGATCGACCGGTCGTGACGCGAACGGAGCACACGGCAGCCGCGGAGCACACGCTCGACGACCTGCAGCGCACGCTGCGGGTCGGTGTGGATCCCGACCTGCTCCTGCTCGCGCTCACGCACCGGTCGTTCGCGTACGAGAACGGCGGCATCCCGACCAACGAGCGCCTCGAGTTCCTCGGCGACTCGATCCTCGGTCAGGCCGTCACCGTCAAGCTCTTCCGCGACCACCCCGACCTCGACGAGGGCGAGCTCGCGAAGCGGCGGGCGAGCCTCGTCTCGAGCGCGGCACTCGCCGAGGTCGCCCGCTCGATCGGTCTCGGGCCGTACATCCGGCTCGGTCGGGGCGAGACCATGACGGGTGGCGCCGACAAGCCGTCGATCCTCGCCGACACCGTCGAGGCGATCATCGGAGCCGTCTACCTCGACTCGGGCGGCGACGCCGCCACCCGGCTCGTGATGCGGCTCATCGAACCCCTGCTCGGCGACCCCGACCGCTTCGGCGCCGCGATGGACCCGAAGACGAGCCTGCAGGAGATCGCCGCCCGACGCGGCGCCCCGCCGCCCGTCTACACGATCACCGAGTCGGGTCCCGACCACAACAAGCACTTCGTCGCCACCGTCGTCGTCGGCGAGCTCGTGCAGGCCGCGGGCGAGGGGTCGAGCAAGAAGCAGGCCGAGATGGCCGCCGCCCTCGAGGCGTGGTCGCGGCTCAACTCGAACTGACCGTGCCCGAGCTGCCAGAGGTCGAGGTCGTCCGCGCCGGGCTCGCGCCGGCGGTCACCGGGGCGCTGGTGACCTCGGTCGAGGTGCTCGACTCCCGTGCGCTCACCCGGCACGACGCGGCATCCGGCGACTTCGAACGACTCGTTACCGGTGCGCGCCTCGAGGCCGCCGTCCGCCGTGGCAAGTTCCTCTGGCTGCCGTTCGGCGACGGTCGCGCGATCGTCGGCCATCTCGGCATGAGCGGGCAGCTGCTGCTGCGCACCGCCGACCACCCGGGCGACGACCGGCACGCCCGCATCCGCCTGCACCTCGAGCATCCCGAGCAGGGGGAGCTGCGCGTCGACTTCGTCGACCAGCGCACGTTCGGCTCGCTCGCGGTCGACCGGCTCGTGCCGACCGACGACGGCGAGGTGGCCGGCTTCTCGGGCGACGTCACCGGATCGTGGGCGCGGTCGATCCCGACGCAGGTCGCGCACATCGCGCGTGATCCGCTCGACCCCGCGTTCGACGACCGCGCCTTCCTCGACGCGTTCGGTCGACGCTCCTCCGGGGTGAAGCGCGTGCTGCTCGACCAGAACCTGGTGAGCGGCATCGGCAACATCTACGCCGACGAAGCGCTCTGGGCGGCCCGGCTGCACGGCGAGCAACCCGCCGCGTCCATCTCGCGTCGGCGTGCCCGAGAGCTCCTCGCCGCCGTGCGGGACGTGCTCGGCAAGGCGCTCGCCGAGGGCGGCACGAGCTTCGACGCGCAGTACGTCAACGTCAACGGCGCATCGGGCTACTTCGCGCACTCGCTGAACGCCTACGGCCGAGCCGGCCTGCCGTGCCCGCGCTGCGGCACGCCCATGGTGCGCGAGGCGTTCATGAACCGGTCGTCGCATCGGTGCCCGCGCTGCCAGCCGCTGCGGCGGCCGAGGTCGCCTCGAGGCGCTGCCACGTCGACTCCAGTGCGAACGGACGGAAGCCCAGCGCCACGTTGATCGCGAGCATGTGCTCGTTCTCGTCGGCGTTCCACGTGTAGATGCGATCGCGCGACGGATCGACCTCGGCGAGTGCGACCAGGTTGGCGAGCTTCAACCGCATCCCCAGCCGGTGCCCGCGGTGCGGAGCGACGACGATCGTGTCCCACTGCTCGACCGCCGGAGAGTCGGGCAACAACGACAGTTCGGTGAAGCCGGCGACCTCGCCGCCGGGGGCCAGTGCGACGACGTTCAGGTGCGTGCGGCCCACCTCCCGCGCGCGGCGCTCGCCGTCGCGGATGCGCGACGCGTCCCACCGCTCGAGCCCCCAGGCGATCGCCCCCGCCGGCGGGTCGGTCGACATGCGCTCGTGCGCGATCGCGAGCGAATCGAGGAGCTCATCGGGGGCGGCATCCTGCCAGGCCACGAGTCGGTAGTCGTCGGATGCCTGCTCGAGCAGGGCGTCGAGCAGCCGCCGGAACTCGTCGCCCCGCCCGGCGACGTCCATGGCGCTCACCCGGTACAGCTGGCCGAGGGCGTATCCGTGCGCGAGCGCGAGGCGGGCCGCCGGCGCATCGGCCGCGATGTCCGCGTCGCCCTGCGGCGCACGGAGCCGTGGCCCGCTCGTCTCGCCGGCCTCGATCGGGTGGTCGGCCGAGAGCACGGTGGTGGGACGTCCGGCCGCGTGCGCGGCCTCCTCGGCGGCGGCGAGCAGCCTCGAGCCGATGCCCTCGCGGCGGCGGTCGGGTTCGACGCCCAGCGCCTCGATGTACGCCGTGACCGCGTCCTCGTCGAGCTCCCACTGCACCTCGGCGAGGCCGACCAGCCGGCCGTCGTCGAAGGCGCCGATCGCGGTGTACCGCGTGAACTCGGTGCGGCGCAGGTCGTGCAGCACCTGCAGCGGCCTGCGGGTCAGGTCGGGCGTGCCGAGGGTCTCCTCGTCGAGACGTCGCAGGAGCGCCACGTAGGCGGCCAGCTCGCCGTCACCGGGTGCGCCGACGTGCCGGGGGAGACGGATCGGACGGATGTCGACGCTCATGCGTCCCCCTCTCCGTCCTCGACGCAGCCGCCCAGACTAACGCCGGCGCGACGTCGCCGGCAAGGGGCGGATCGGGCCGTCGACGGCGCGCGCGGCCGGGCGCGGCACGCCGACTCGGGTACGCTGCTGCGAGGCATCCGCACCATCGAGCCGAACCCGGGGGAGCATGTACCTCAAGAGCCTGACGCTGAAGGGATTCAAGTCCTTCGCGCAGCCGACGACGTTCGCGTTCGAACCGGGCGTCACCTGCATCGTCGGCCCCAACGGCTCGGGCAAGTCCAACGTCGTCGACGCGCTCGCGTGGGTCATGGGGGAGCAGGGCGCGAAGACGCTGCGCGGCGGCAAGATGGAGGACGTCATCTTCGCGGGCACCGCCACGCGGGGTCCGCTGGGACGCGCCGAGGTGAGCCTCACGATCGACAATGCCGACGGCGCACTCCCCATCGAGTACAGCGAGGTGACCATCTCGCGCACGCTCTTCCGCAACGGCGCGAGCGAGTACGCCATCAACGGCGAGACGTGCCGGTTGCTCGACGTGCAGGAACTGCTGAGCGACTCGGGGCTCGGGCGCGAGATGCACGTGATCGTCGGGCAGGGCCAGCTCGATGCGGTGCTGCATGCGAGCGCCGAGGATCGCCGCGGCTTCATCGAGGAGGCCGCCGGCATCCTGAAGCACCGTCGGCGCAAGGAGAAGACGCTCCGCAAGCTCGACGCCATGCAGGCGAACCTCACCCGCCTCTCCGATCTCGCCGGCGAACTCCGCCGCCAGTTGAAGCCCCTCGGCCGTCAGGCCGAGGTCGCACGCGAGGCGGCCACCATCGCCGCCGTCGTGCGCGACGCCAGGGCGCGCCTGCTCGCCGACGAGGTCGTCGGCCTGCGTCGCGCGCTCGACGAGCACGGCCGCAGCGAGCACGAACGCCACAGCGAACGCCTCGTGCTGCAAGACGAGCTCGAACAGCACCAGGCGCGGGTCGACCGGCTCGAGGCCACCTACCTGGGCGACGACGTCGACGCGGCACGATCGACGAGCCACGCGCTCGAATCCGCCCAGGAACGCCTGCGCGCCCTCGATGCCCTCGCCCGGCAGCGGATCGCCCTGCTCAGCGCCGAGGCGCAGCCCAGCGACGTGGCGCCGACCGTGACCCGCACCATGATCGAGGAGGCGACGGGCGGGCTCGACGCGTTCACCCGAGCCGTCGCCGACGCGGCATCCGGCTTGGAGGCCGCCGTCGCCGCGACTCGCGCCGCACGTGAGGGGCTCGACGTCATCGACGAGGAGATCGCCGTGCAGAGTGCGCGCGTGACGGCGTACGACCTCGAGCTCTCGAAGCTCGCCGGACAGGCCGACAGCGCCGCCTCGAAGGTCGCCGCGGTGCGCGGCGAGGTGCTGCGGCACGCGAACGCGCTCGAGGCGGCTGCCGGTCGGCGAGCCGCCGCCGCGACCGAGCTCGCCAGGGCCGAGGCGGAGGCGGAGGCGGGTGACGGCGCCGAGACCGACCTCGACGAGGCGTACGAACTCGCGCAGGCCGCGGTCTTCGAGGCCGAGGCCGAGATCGAGCGGATCCGGGAGGAGCTGCACACGGGGGAGCGGGAGCAGGGCGCGCTCGCCGCCCGCTCCGCCGCGTTGTCGCTCGCCCTCGATCAGAAGGACGGTTCGGCCGCCCTCGTCGAGGCGCGCGTCGACGGCGTGCGCGGGCTGCTCGCCGAGTCGCTGCAGGTCGAGCCCGGGTACGAACCGGCGATCGCGGCCGCGCTCGGATCGCTCGCCGACGCCGTCCTCGTCGACGATCGGGCCGCCGCGTTCCGGGCACTCGAGCACGCCGAGCACGCCGAACTGGGCCGCGTCGCGCTCGCCGTTGCCGACCCAGGCCGGGCGTCGCAGCGCCCGCCGGCCGCCGACGGGCTCGTGCCGGCGGCCGACGTGGTCACGGCGCCCGACGGTGTGCTGGCGCTCCTCGCCGAGGTGCTCATCGCCGACGACCTCGCCGCAGCCCGCGCCGCCGAATCGGCGCTCGGTCGCCTCGATGGGCCGGTGACCGTCATCACGAGGGACGGCACGGTCGTCGGCCGCTACGTCATCCGCGGCGGTACAGGCCGCGAGCAGAGCCGTATCGAGCTGCTCGCCGAGCGCGACCGTGCCGTCGCCCGGCTCGACGAGGTGCGCGCCGGCATCGAGCGCTCCCGGTTCGAGCTCGGCGAGCAGCGCACGATCCTCGAACATTCGAAGGAACAGGCGAAGGCCGCGCTCGCCGCGCTTCGCGAGTTCGACGCGAGGCTCGCGCAGCGCACCGAGCAGCTGAACCGGGCCCGTGTGCAGGCCGAGGCGGTCGACGCCGAGACCGAGCGGCTCCAGCAGGCCGCGGCCGGAGCCCAGGAGCGGGTCGACGCGGCCGAGCAGGTCGCCGAGGCGGCGAAGTCGGCGCTCGACGCCGCGAAGTCGGTCGCACGCCCCGTGCTCGACGCGTCGGCACGCGATGGCGCGCTCGCCGCGCTCGAGCAGGCCCGCGAGCGCGAGGTCGAGGCGAGGCTCCGGCTCGAGACGGCCAAGGAGCGCGTGCGCGCCGAGGAGGCACGCGTGCGCGCCATGGAGCGCCAGTTCGAGGCGGAGCAGCAGGCTGCAGCGGATGCCGCGCGCCGGGCGGTGGTACGCCGGGCGCAGCTCGCGGCGGCCACGGGCGTCGCGGAGTCGCTGCCCGCGGCACTCGCGTCCGTCGACGCCTCGGTCGCGGAGGCCCGCGTCGCCCTCGGCCGCGCCGAGGCCGAGCGGGCGAGCCGCAACGAGGAACTGCAGCGGGTGCGCCGGCAGGAGGCCGCCGTGCGCGA
Source organism: Agromyces sp. NSFZ (assembly GCF_056156205.1). NCBI lineage: Bacteria > Bacillati > Actinomycetota > Actinomycetes > Micrococcales > Microbacteriaceae > Agromyces > Agromyces sp. NSFZ. The sequence continues at coordinate 2,623,182 of NZ_CM149585.1, read as the reverse complement.
GCGCCTGCACGCCGTCACCGAGGACGTGCACGGCCTCGAGCTGCGCATCTACGAGAAGAAGCTGCACGTGGCCGGACTCGTCGAACGCGCCGAATCCGAGCTCGGGCTCACCGAGGGCGTGCTCATCGCCGAGTACGGGCCCGAGGTGCCGGTGCCCGCCGAGCGGGAGGACGACGAGCCGCGCCCGTTCGTGCGCGACGAACAGCAGCGCCGACTGCAGGCCGCCGAGCGGAAGCTCGCCCAGCTCGGGCGGGTGAACCCGCTCGCACTCGAGGAGTTCGCGGCGCTCGAGCAGCGCCACCAGTTCCTCACCGAGCAGCTCACCGACCTCGCGAACACGCGCCGGGACCTGCTGACCATCATCGAGGAGATCGACGGGAAGATGGAGGCGATCTTCCGCGGAGCCTTCGAGGACACGCGGGAGGCGTTCAGCGAGGTGTTCCCCGTGCTCTTCCCGGGCGGCACCGGCAGCATCTCGCTCACGGATCCCGACAACATGCTCACCACGGGCATCGAGGTGAGCGTGAAGCCCGCCGGCAAGAAGATCGAGCGCCTGTCGCTGCTCTCTGGCGGCGAGCGCTCGCTCGCCGCGGTGGCCCTGCTCATTGCGATCTTCAAGGCGCGGCCGAGCCCGTTCTACATCATGGACGAGGTCGAGGCGGCGCTCGACGACGCCAACCTGGGCCGGCTCCTCACCACGCTCGAGGACCTCCGGGAGTCGAGCCAGCTCATCGTCATCACGCACCAGAAGCGCACGATGGAGATCGCCGATGCGCTCTACGGCGTCTCGATGCGCCAGGACGGCGTTTCGGCCGTCGTGGGCCAGCGGGTTCGCGAGGAGCGCGAGCCGAAGGCGAGCTGACCCGCCCCCTGGTTGGCTGGGCAGAATTCAGGAACGTCTGCGACCTCGCCACGGATGCTGCGATGAAGTGGCGTGCAGCCGCGGCATCCGTGATGCTCCCGCGCAGTATCGCAGGATCTGCGGATGCCGCAGCTGCACGCCCGCCCCGTTCCTGAATTCCGAACGGGGGTGGGTCATGCGCGACCCGGTGGGCGGCCACCCGTCAGGTGAGCCGCCGGTCGTCGGGCTCGACGACGCGGAACCACCGATAGCCGTAGGCGTCGAGGTGCACGTCGATGCGTCCGCTCTCCTCGAGCGGGAAGGTGTCGATCGCGAACAGGTCCGAGAGCACGGTGCCGGATGCCACGGCGCCGAGCGCCAGCGGCACGACGGTGGGCCTCGGGGCGAAGTTGTGCACCGCGACGAAGCGACCGACATCAGCCGTGATGCGGTGCGCCAGCACGGCGTCCTGGCCGGTCTCGAGCACCTCGGGGACGCCCCAGCCGATCTCGGGCGAGCCGCGGTACCGCACCGCCAGCTCGCGGATGAACGCGAGCAGCGAGTCGGGGTCGTGCATCTGCGCCTCGACGTTGATGTGCTGGGGCGCATAGCCGTCGGTCGGCGGCTTGGCCGTGAGCCTGCGCAGCGGGGCGCGCGAGAATCCGCCGTTCGCCTCGTCGGTCCACTGCATCGGGGTGCGCACGGCCTGCCGCCCCGGCTGCTCGCCGTTCTCGCCCATGCCGATCTCCTCGCCGTAGAACAGCACCGGGGTTCCGGGCAGCGAGAAGAGGAGGCTGTAGACCATGCGGACCCGACGCGGGTCCCCGTCGAGCATCGGAGGAAGTCGCCGCACGATGCCGCGCCCGTAGACGCGCATCCAGTCCTCCGGCGCGAACGCCTCGAACACCTCATCGCGCTCGGACTCCGAGAGCTTGTCGAGGGTGAGCTCGTCGTGGTTGCGCACGAAGTTCGCCCACTGCGCCTCGGGTTCGAGCTGCGGACGCTTCGCGAGCGACGCGGCGAGCGGACGGGCGTCCTCCCTGGCCAGTGAGAGGTAGAGCGCCTGCATGCCCAGGAAGTCGAACTGCATGGTGAGCTCGGGCGCCTGGCCGGGCCGCCCGAAGTAGTCGAGCTGCTGGTCGAACGGCAGGTTCACCTCGCCGAGCAGCACCGCCTCGCTCGAGCGCCGCTGCAGGAAGCGGCGGAGGTCGCGCAGGATCTCGTGCGGGTCGCCGAGGTCGACGCCCTGCGGCGGCTCGATCAGGAACGGCACGGCATCCACCCGGAAGCCGGAGATGCCGAGTTGCAGCCAGAACCCGATCGTCTTCGCGATCTCGTCGCGCACCGCCGGGTTGGCGATGTTGAGGTCGGGCTGGTGGCGGTAGAAGCTGTGCAGGTAGTACTGCCCGGTGCGTTCGTCGAGCTCCCACACGCTCTGCTCCTCGCCGGGGAACACGGTCTGCGCCTGCTGCTTCGGCGGCTCGTCGACCCACACGTAGTAGTCCCGGAACGGCGCCGTGCGACTTCGCCTCGCGGACTTGAACCACGGATGCCGGTCGGAGGTGTGGTTCATCACGAAGTCGATGATCACCCGCATGCCGCGGTCCCGCGCCGTGCGGGTGAGCTCGGCCACGTCGCCGAGCGAGCCGAGGCGTGGATCGACGCCGAAGAAGTCGGTGATGTCGTATCCATCGTCCCGATCGGGCGTCGGCTGGAACGGCATCAGCCAGATGCAGGTGACGCCGAGTTCGGCGAGGTGGTCGAGTCGGTGGGCGAGTCCCTCGAAGTCGCCGTAGCCGTCGTCGTTCCAGTCCATGAACGTCTCGATGTCGAGACAGTAGACGACGGCGTTCTTCCACCAGAGGTCGCTGCGATCGGTGATCTTCATGCCCGCACCGCCTTCAGCTGGGGCAGCACGCGTTCGCCGAACGCATGGATGAACGCATCCTGCTCGGTGCCGACGTGGTGCAGGTAGATGCGGTCGACGCCGAGTTCGGCGATGCCCGCCAGGTGGTCGAGATGTCGTGACGTGTCGGCCGAGGCGACCAGGGTCTCGGCGACCTGCTCGGGCGTGGCATCCTGCGTCCGCTCGTCGAACTCCTCGGGCTTGGCGAGTTCCCAGGCGAGGTGCGCGGGCACGAGGCTCTGCCGCCACTGGTCGTGCGCGATCGCGACCGCCTCGTCATCGGACGGTGCCCAGCTCAGGTGCACCTGCACGGCGATGGGTCCGCGGCCGCCGGCGTCCCGGTACGTGTCCATCACCTGGCGGAGCACGTCGGGAGACTGGTCGATGGTGATGATGCCGTCGGCCCAGGCGGCGGCCTCTGCGGCGGTCTCGGTGCTCACCGCGGCCGCGAGGAGCGGCGGCGTCATGTCCGGCAGGCTCCAGATGCGAGCCCGGTCGACGCGAACCAGGCCGTCGGCGGAGACCTCCTCGCCCGCGAGCAGGCGACGCATCACGTCGATGGTCTCGACGAGGCGCGCGTCGCGCACCTCCTTCTCGGGCCAGGGGTCTCCGGTGACGTGCTCGTTCACCGCCTCGCCGCTGCCGATCGCGGCCCAGAACCGACCGGGGAACATCTCCCCGAGGGTGGCGATCTTCTGCGCGGCGATGGCCGGGTGGTACCGCTGCCCGGGCGCGGTCACCACGCCCAGCGAGAAGCGGGTGGCTTCGAGCGCGGCGCCGAGCCAGCTCCACGCGTAGCCGGAGTGACCCTGGCGCACGCTCCACGGCTCGAGGTGGTCGCTGCACATGGCCGCGTCGAAGCCCGCTTCCTCGGCCTGCCGGACGGCGTGCAGGAGGCGGCTGGGCGGGAGTTGTTCGTGCGAGGCGTGGAATCCCACGATCGTCATGCGGAGTCCTTCCATTCGAGTCGAGGGTCCCGTGGACCGGCGGGGGCGACAACCCCTTGCAATAGGCTCGTGGGCATGGCAGAACGCGCATCCTGGTCGCTCGGCGCGGCCCTCCGCGGGGTCTTCGGAGCGAGGACGATCGACGAGGACACGTGGGACGACCTCGAGTCGGCCCTCATCCGCGCCGACTTCGGCCCCGCGATCACCGAGGAGATCGTCGACGACATCAAGGCGCAGGTGGAGCGGTATCGCACGACCGACCCCCGCGATGTCCAGCGGATGCTGCGCGAGCACATCGAGGAGCGCCTCGCGAAGTACGACCCGACGCTGAAGCTCACCGAGCGCCCGGCCGTCGTGCTCGTGGTGGGCGTCAACGGAGTCGGCAAGACCACGACGATCGGCAAGTTCGCGAAGTTCCTGCGCAACTACGACCGCACGGTGCTCGTCGGTGCCGCCGACACGTTCCGCGCCGCGGCCGTCGACCAGCTGGCGACGTGGGCCGAGCGCGCCGGGGCAGACATCGTGCGTCCCGAGCGCGAGGGCCAGGACCCCGCATCCGTCGCCTTCCAGACGGTCGAGCAGGCCAAGCGCGACGGCATCGAGATCGTCATCATCGACACGGCCGGCCGCCTGCACACCAAGGGCGGGCTCATGGACGAGCTCGGCAAGGTCAAGCGCGTCGTCGAGAAGCAGGCGCCGATCAGCGAGGTGCTGCTCGTGCTCGACGCGACGACCGGGCAGAACGGGCTGGCCCAGGCGGAGGCGTTCATCGAGCACGGCGGCGTGACCGGCCTCGTGCTCACGAAGCTCGACGGCAGCGCCAAGGGCGGCTTCGTGCTCGCCGTGCAGGAGAAGACCGGGCTCCCGATCAAGCTCATCGGCCAGGGCGAGGGCATCGGCGACCTCACGGGGTTCACGCCGCACGTCTTCGCGCAGAAGCTCGTCGGATAGGGGGAGACCAATGGCCATCGAACACGACTACTTCGGCCTCATCGGCGACTACTGGTCGGAGCGCAAGGAGTACGGCGATCAAGACGTCGAGGTCGTGCTCGACGCCGATGCCGACACGGTCTCCTCGGCCGCGCTCGACGCCGCGGCCGTCATGGTCGGCGAACTCGAGCTCATCGACGACGAGTTGCGCACGGCGTTCGTGACGCAGCTCGACTCGGGCTCGAGCACGGTGTCGCGATTCCTGCGTGCCGTACTCGAGGGCGAGGGGGCGGATGCCGCGGAGGCGGCGATCTCGCGCGACTCGGGCGACCGCGACATCGACGCGCTGCGCTCCCTGAGCCTCGTGCGCGTCGACCTGCGCCCCGATGCCGACGGCGACGGCGAGGTGTTCGCGGAGTTCGAGTACGGCCTCGCGCCCGAGGACCTCGATGCCCGCCTCGTCGTCTCGCTCGACATCGGCCGCGAGATCGTGGACGTGCGCTTCGACGGCTGACCGCCCGGCGGGTCCGCTTAGACTGGTCAGCACCATGGCTACCTTCGGAAACCTGTCTGACCGCCTCGCCGAGACCTTCAAGAACCTCCGCACCAAGGGCAAGCTGTCGGCGGCCGACGTCGACGGCACCGTGCGTGAGATCCGCCGCGCGCTGCTCGACGCCGACGTCGCGCTCGAGGTGGTCAAGCAGTTCACGGCGCACGTGCGCGAACGTGCGCTCGGCGATGAGGTCAACCGCGCGCTGAACCCCGCGCAGCAGGTCGTGCAGATCGTGAACGAGGAGCTCGTGGGCATCCTCGGCGGTGAGCAGCGCCGCCTGCAGTTCGCGAAGAACCCGCCCACCGTCATCATGCTCGCGGGCCTGCAGGGTGCCGGTAAGACGACCCTCGCGGGCAAGCTCGCGAAGTGGCTCGTGAAGGACGGCCACACCCCCATGCTCGTCGCCGCCGACCTCCAGCGGCCGAACGCCGTGAACCAGCTGCAGGTCGTGGGCGGCCAGGCCGGCGTCGCCGTCTTCGCGCCCGAACCCGGCAATGGCGTGGGCGACCCCGTGAAGGTCGCGAAGGACGCCATGCAGCAGGCGACGCGCGCCCAGCACGATGTGGTCATCATCGACACCGCCGGCCGGCTCGGCGTCGACGCCGAGATGATGAAGCAGGCCGCCGACATCCGCAGGGCCACGAACCCCGACGAGGTGCTGTTCGTCATCGACGCGATGATCGGCCAGGACGCCGTCACCACCGCGAAGGCCTTCCAGGACGGCGTCGACTTCACGGGCGTCGTGCTGTCGAAGCTCGACGGCGACGCCCGCGGCGGCGCCGCGCTCAGCGTGGCCTCCGTCACCGGCCGGCCGATCATCTTCGCCTCGACGGGTGAGGGCCTCGACGACTTCGAACCGTTCCACCCCGACCGCATGGCGAGCCGCATCCTCGACCTCGGCGACATCCTCACCCTCATCGAGCAGGCCCAGCAGGCCTTCGACGAGGAGGAGGCGCTGAAGGTCGCCGAGAAGCTCGCGACCGAGCAGTTCACGCTCGAGGATTTCCTCGCCCAGATGCAGCAGCTCCGCGGTGCCGGCTCGATCAAGAAGATGCTCGGCATGCTGCCGGGTGCCGGCGGCATGAAGCAGCAGCTCGAGAACTTCGACGAGCGCGAGATCGTGCGCACCGAGGCGATCATCCAGTCGATGACCCCGTCCGAGCGGCGGAACCCCAAGCTCCTGAACGGTTCGCGACGCCTGCGCATCGCGAGGGGCTCCGGCATGACGGTCACCGACGTGAACCAGCTCGTGCAGCGGTTCGAGCAGGCCGCCAAGATGATGAAGACCGTCGCGCGCGGCGGGGTTCCGCAGATCCCCGGCATGGGTCCCATCCCGGGCGCGGGCGGCTACGGCGGCGGCAAGCGCCAGGCCGCGAAGGGCAAGAAGAAGTCGGGTTCGGGTTCGCGATCGGGCAACCCCGCGAAGCGGGCCGCTGAGAACGCGGCGATCGCGTCGGGTGCGCCGGTCGGCCAGGCTTCGGCACCGGCAGGGTCGGGCTTCGGCCTCGGCGGCGGCCGCGCCAAGGGCGCGCCGAGCGAGGAGGAGCTCGCCGCCCTGCAGAAGATGCTCGGCCGCTGATCAGCCGTCGGTCTCGGTGAGACGGGCCTCGATCTCGCGCATCCGGTCGACCTCGATCGCCTGAGCCTGCGCGATCGCACGCGCCCAGCGTGCGACGGCCGGATCGCCGGTCTCGGCGAGCCGTGCCTCGGCCATCTCGACGGCCCCGAGATGGTGCGGCACCATGGCGGCGAGGAAGAGCTCGTCGAACGCCCGGCCGTCGAGTTCCGCGGCGCGGTCGAGCGTCGAGCGGCTGATCTCGCCGCGCATGGCCACGTCGTGGTCGTGGTCGATGCCGCCGAGGTCGTCGCTTCGACGCCGCTCGAGCCAGGAGCGCATGGACGCCGCCTCGGCGGCCTGGGTGACGAGCATGCGACTCGCGAGGTCGGCGAGCTCCTCATCGCCGGCGCGGGACGCCGCGAGTTCCGTGAGCTCCACCGCCTGCTCATGATGCACGACCATCGCCTCGAGGAACGCGACGTCGGCCGCGGTGGCCTCCTCGCCGGAGGTCGGGGCGTCGTTGCTGCGGGTGGACGGCGACCCGCCCGGCGGAGCCGGTGTGACGAACACGGTCGCCGCGGTGGGCTCGACGGATCCGGCGGTGCAGGCCGAGAGCGCGAGGAGCGTCGAGACAGCCGAGGCCGCGGTGCCGAACCCGATCCGGCGCGACCGCGGCGGTCGCGGCATCCGCTCGGTCACGACACGCCCCGGCGGCGACGCACGAGGACCGCGGCGGCGACAGCGACGACGGCGAGGAGCAGCCCGGCGGTCGCGGCGAACGGCCACCACGGCAGTCGACCGTCGGCAGATGCCGGGCGCGGCGCTCGGGCGGGATCGGCCACCTCCAGGGTGCCGATCGCGATCCGCGGCGCGGACCGGTCGCCCCGCACCGCGAGGTCGTAGCGCCCGGCTTCGAGCGGGCCCGGGAGCGTGACCTCGGTCGCGGCCAACGACCCGTCGGCGCCGGCTGCGACCGTCGCGAGCACGGCCTGGCCCGGCATCCACCAGACATCGGCCGTCTCGCCCGGCTCGAGCGACCCGGGCGGCAGCGCGACGGTCACCGTGGCGGTGTCGGCCGGCTCGACGGTCGACGGCGACACCGTGAGGGTCTCGAGCGGTGCCCGGTCGGCTTCCGTCGTCGGTACCACAGGCGCCTCGCGCCACACCCACGCATAGCCGGGCTGCGTCTGCGGGTTGAGACCGCTGTCGTCGTAGCGCGCGGCGTCGGCGAACATCGGGTCGGTGAGGCGCAGGACCTCGAGGCCCTCGTACATGTCGCTGGCGAAGAGGTACCCGCGATACGGATACACCGACCAGATGCCCGCCGTGTAGTCCATCGAGTAGCCGTAGTCTGGACGGTCGAACCACGTGAGCTCGACGGGCGCGGCGGGATCGCTGAAGTCGATCACCGAGACGCCGCCCTCGAGCCAGGCCTGCGCCACGATGAACCGGTCGGGGACCGGCACGAGGCCACCCGAGTGGGCCACGCACTTCTCGAGGTCGGACTGTGTGCGCGGCAGCTTGTACGTGCCGGCCTTGGTCAACCCGTCGGGCCCGACGAGCCACACCGCGTCGGCGCCGCGGTCCGCACCGAACGCGGGCGAGCACGTGTTGATGAACCCGTCGCCGAGCTCGTCCTGGAACACGATGCGCGTGGCGTCGTGGTCGAAGATGCCCGAGTGCCAGAACGCGACCGCCGGATCCCGCACGCGCTGCAGCACCGCGGGAGCGAGGGGGTCGGCGATCGAGAGCAGCAGCCCGTCGCCGCGGCACGCCGCCACGGCGAGGCCCTTCGCGGGATACGCGGTGATGTCGTGGCATCCGGTCGTCGACCTCGTCTCGGCCCCGCCGGCCACCCGGTCCTCGGGTCCGAAGGCGGTCGTGTCGTCGAACAGGTCGAGCTCGGCCACGACGCCCGCGCGCTGCGGATCGTCGAACGGGATCTCGACGACCTGCAGCGGATTGCGGCCCGTGCAGTTGAGGGAGGCACCGCGGCTGTACGCGTTGACGTAGACGAAGACGCGGTCGGCACCGGCCGGGTCGGGCACGATCGTGTGCGTATGCGACCCGCACCGCGTGCGCACGGCCGCCACGTACTGGGGATCGCGCGGGTCGGCGAGGTCGAAGACGCGGAGACCCTCCCAGTTCGGCTCGGTCTCGGGCACGCGACCCGCCTGGCACGAGTCGTCGGACATGGTCTCGTCGATGGAGACGATGACGAGGTTCCCGACCGCGCTGATGTCGCCCTGCCCGCCGGGACAGGAGACGGCGCTGAGCAGTTCGGGAGCCGTCGGATCCGCGATGTCCCACACCGAGAACCCCGCGTAGTTGCCCTGCACGAGGTGATCGCCGGTGAACGCGAGGTCGGAGTTGATGAAGTCGGGGTCGTCGCCCTGCCGGAACGGGTTGTCGCGGTGCGCCACCCATTCCAGCCCGGGGCCGATCGAGGGCTCGCGATCGTTCGGCTGCGCCGCTGCGGGGGGCACCAGCACCGCGGCGCCGAGCGCGACGGCCGTTGCCGCCGCTGCCGGCCACCGACGCCGCGGGCCGCCATCACGCATGGCGTCAGGCTGCGGCGTCGCCGTCGTGGCGGGCCTGCGCGCCCGCGACGAAATCGTCGTAGGACGTGCCGCGGAGCAGGGCGATCGGGCGTGGGCCGTCGCTCGCTCCTCGTGCCATGGCGTCGGCATCGAAGGGAGTGTCGGATGCCACGAACACGACGTTGCCGAGGCTCTCATCGGCCACGACCGGCGGCGCGGCGAGCGCCACGGTCTCGGGGAAGACGGAGGCGAGTGTGGCGGCGACCTCCCGGCTCATCGAGAGGCCGCTCGTGGCGAGCGTGTTGACGACGACGAGCCCGCCGGGCGCGAGGAGCCCGCGGAGCGCCGCGAAGAATTCCGCGGTCGACATGTGCCGCGGGGAGACGCTGCCCGAGAACACGTCGACGACGGCGAGGTCGTAGCCGTCGCCGGCGCGGATCGAACGCTCGACCGCCGCGCGTCCGTCGTCGTACTCGACGGTGAGGTCGAGGGCGTCGTCGAGCGGCAGCGTTCCGAGCACGAACTCGAGCAGTTCGCGGTGGAGCTCGACCACGTGCTGCGAGGACCCCGGCCGGGTCGCCCCGAGGTACCGCGGGATCGTGAGCGCGCCCGCTCCGAGGTGCAGCGCCCTGATCGGAGCGCCGAGCTCGCGGCATCCGTCGATCACCGCCGCGATCATGCGCGTGTACTCGAGCTGCAGGTCGTTGGGGTCGCGCGGATTCACGTGCGACTGCGTGATGCCCTCGACGAGGAGCGAGTAGCCCCCCTTCGTGCCACGGCCCGGCAGCAGTTGCGCACGCACGTGCTCGCCATCGAGTTCGAGTCGCGGATCGCCCATGCGACCACCCTAGGTCGACCGCAACCGGCTGACCAGACGGCGCGGCGATGTCGCAGGTCTCGGGGCGGGGGTTCCCGAATCGACGCGGGCAGCGCCTATGATGTGCGCCAAGGGCTCGCTTCCGACGTCGGGGGCAGATCGCACGATGCCGGGGTGGGAGGCAACGGTGCAGAACGCGCAGGCACAGCAGACGGCGGTCGGTTGGGACGACCGGGTGCTCGGTGCGCACACGCTCCCGCACTTCATGCAGTCGAGCACGTGGGCGCGGTTCCGCGCGAGCGGGCCCTGGAGGGTCTCCGAGCGAGACCTCGGGCTCGAGCGGAGCCATCCCGTGCTGTCGTACGAGCGCGACGCCGAGGGATTCGGCACGTTGCGGCACCTGCCGCGGGTGAGCGGCATCGACCCCGACGAAGTCGCCCGCATCACCGAGCGCCTGCGTGCCGACGGCGGCTCGGCGTTCGCGACGAAGATCGAAGTGCACCAGCCCCGCGACGAGCGGCTCGTCGCGGCCTTCGCCGCGAACGGCTGGCAGCCGACGCGGGCGTCCCAGTACCGTCACGCCGTCGTCGTGGACACCTCCCGGGGCGAGGAGGAACTGCTCGCGGGCATGAAGAAGCGGGCACGCGCGGAGATCCGCATCGCCGAACGCCACGGCGTGATCGCCGAGCGCGTGGAGCTCACTGCGGAGAACCGCCGGTGCATGCTCGAGCTCGTGCGCGAGACCGAGGAGCGCTCGGGCGCGTTCTTCCGTGGCGCCGAGTACCTCGAGCGGGTCTGGAGCGCGTTCGATGCCGACGGTCGCGGGCGGTTGTACTTCGCCCGGCACGAGGGCCGGGTGGTCTCGGGGGCGTTCGTCGCGCTCTTCGGCGACGGCGCATGGTACAAGGACGGCGGCTCGCGACGCGACCTTCCGCAGCTCATGGCATCGCGGTACCTGCAGTGGGCCATCATGCGCGAGCTCGCGACGGCCGGCATCGCACGATACGACCTCGGTCACGTGCCGCCCGTGAACGAGCCGGACGCACCGGGCCAGGGCGTGCTGACCTTCAAGAGCGCCTTCGCCCGGGACGTGCTCGAGTACATGCCCGCCTTCCAGCTCTCGCACGCGGAGTGCGCGGAGGCGTGGCGTCGCGGCGAGGGCGAGTTCATCGCCGCACACCGCGCACGCACCGGAGACTACTGGTACTGAGCCGCGTCAGGCGCCGCGGGCCCGGTCATGCCCGCGCGCTACAGTGAGGCGGTGCGGCAGCGGATGTCGCCACCGACGACTTGGAGCACGACCATGACGACCGGCAACGCCGACTACCGCGATTCCGGCCTGGCGTTCCCCGCTGACTTCCTGTTCGGTTCGGCGACCGCGTCGTACCAGATCGAGGGCGCGGTGCACGAGGACGGGCGCGGGCCGTCGATCTGGGACACCTTCAGCCACACGCCCGGCATGGTCTGGAACGACGACAACGGCGACCGGGCCTGCGACCACTATCACCGGATGGAGTCGGACCTCGACCTCATGGTCGAGCTCGGGCTCGAGGCGTACCGGTTCTCGATCGCCTGGCCACGCATCCAGCCCACCGGACGGGGGCCGGCCAACGAGGCGGGCCTGGCGTTCTACGAGCGCCTCGTCGACGGACTCATCGCCCGCGGCATCCGGCCCATCGCGACGCTCTACCATTGGGATCTGCCGCAGGCCCTCGAGGACGAGGGCGGCTGGACGAACCGCGCGACGGCCGAGGCGTTCGCCGACTACGCCCGCATCGTGGGCGAGCGCCTCGGTGATCGTGTCGCCCTCTGGACGACCCTCAACGAGCCGTGGTGCAGCGCCTACCTCGGCTACGGCTCGGGCGCGCACGCGCCGGGCCTCCTCGACGGCGCGAAGGCGCTCGCCGCGGTGCATCACCTGAATCTCGCGCACGGGCTGGCGATCTCGGCGCTGCGCGAGGTCGTCACGAACGACCCCGAATACTCGATCACGCTCAACCTGCACGTCATCCGCCCGTCGGGTCCCACCGGCCCCGAGGCGGCGCGTCGCATCGACGGGCTCGCGAACCGCGTCTTCCTCGGTCCCCTGCTCGAGGGCGAGTACCCGGTCGATGTCATCCAGGACACGGCGAAGATCACCGACTGGTCGTTCGTGCGGCCGGGTGACACCGAGCTCATCCGGCAGCCCATCGACCTGCTCGGCGTGAACTACTACTCGACGGTGACGGTCGAGATGTGGGACGGCGTGTCACCTCGCGTCCGCGCAGACGGGCACCAGGACCGGGGCGGCACGCCGTGGCCCGGATCGGAGGACGTCGAGTTCCTCCTGCAGCCCGGGCCGTACACCGCGATGGGCTGGAACATCGACCCGTCGGGACTCGAGGACCTCCTCGTGCACCTGCACGAGGCGTACCCGACGCTCCCGCTCATGGTGACCGAGAACGGGGCGGCCTTCGACGACGTGGTCACGCAGGAGCCCGATGGCCCGGCGGTGCACGACCTCGACCGCATCGACTACCTCCAGCGGCACTTCACGGCCGCCCACCGCGCGATGGCGCGCGGCGTCGACCTGCGCGGTTACCAAGTGTGGTCGCTGCTCGACAACTTCGAGTGGAGCTTCGGCTACTCCAAGCGGTTCGGCATCGTGCGCGTCGACTACGACACGTTCGAGCGGCTGCCGAAAGACAGCGCCAAGTGGTACTCGCGGCTCATCCGGGCCCGGGCGATCCCGGGCTGAGTCCCTCGCGCAGCTCACGCGAGAGGTGCGCGACGACGGCCGTGAGGTCGCCGCCGGCCGCCTCGGCGACCCGCAGCTGGCGCTGGTAGCTCGCGCCGCCGTCGAGCATCGTGCGCAGCTGCTGCAGCTCGGCGGCGCACCCGAGCCGGAGCGAGATCGGCACGAGCGTCGTGATGAGGTCGTGCAGGTCGTCGGTCACGAGCCGCTCGGTGCCCGCGACATCCGTGATGATCTCGGCGTCCATGCCGTAGCGCGCGGCCCGCCACTTGTTCTCGCGCACGTACCAGGGCTGCAGCACCGTGAGCGTGCCGCCCTCGTCGAGCCTGGTCGACATCCACTCCACGAGGCACTGCACGAGCGCGCCGATCGCCGCGATCTCCCATGCCGTCGAGACGCCGTCGCAGACCCGCACCTCGACGGTGCCCCAGCGCGGGGACGGCCGGATGTCCCAGCGCACCTCGGTGTGGTCCTCGATGACCCCGGTGCGCACGAGGTCGTCGACGAAGCGCTCGTACGCGGGCCAGTCGGCGAGCGGGTACGGCAGGCCCGCCGTCGGCAACTGCTGGAACATGAGCGCCCGATTCGAGGCGTAGCCGGTCTCGACACCCGCCCAGAACGGGCTCGACGCCGAGAGCGCCTGCAGGTGGGGGAGGTAGGCGAGCAGCCCGTCGACGATCGGCAGCGCCTTGTCGCGGTCCTCGATGCCGACGTGCACGTGCACGCCCCAGATCATCATGTTGCGCCCCCACCAGCGGGTGCGATCGATGAGCTTGTGGTACCGGGGCTTGTCGGTGAGGTGCTGGTCGTACCACTGGCTGTACGGGTGGGAGCCGCTGCAGATGAGTTCGTACTCGCCGAGTTCGTCGATCACCCTCCGTACCTCGGCGAGCTGCCCCTCGAGGTCGACGACGGCGCCCGCGACGTGCTCGTGCACCCCGCTCACGAGCTCGACCGTGTTGGTCAGCAGCTCCGAGGTGATCGACGGATGCCGCCCGCCCTCGCTCCTCGCGTCGAGCACCTCGAGCACCCGATCGCCGATCGACGCGAGCTCCCCGGTGGCCCGGTCGACGATCGCGACCTCCCACTCGAGGCCCACCGTGGACCGCGGCGACCTCGCGAACTCGATCTCCATGCGAGAACCCCCTCGGACGGCGGACGCATCGTTGTCGGCCCATCTTGGCACGCGACCCCGGCGATTATCCTTACGACGCGTTATCTGCAAGAATGGTCAGTCGAGTTCTGTACCGCCCGACCCTCTATCCGGCGCGCAGAACACTGTAGAGCTTCCGCCGAGTGTGCACCCCACGCTCACGGCTGTCAGTTCGCCAACCTCATCACATCATCAGGAGAATTGTGGCTGTCAAGATCCGTCTCAAGCGCCTCGGCAAGATCCGTGCGCCGTACTACCGCATCGTCGTCGCCGACTCGCGCACCAAGCGCGACGGTCGCGTGATCGAGGAGATCGGCAAGTACCACCCCACCGAGAACCCGTCGTTCATCGAGGTCGACTCCGACCGCGCCCAGTACTGGCTCTCGGTCGGCGCCCAGCCGACCGAGCAGGTCGCCGCGATCCTCAAGCTCACGGGTGACTGGGGCAAGTTCAAGGGCGACAAGAACGCCACCTCGAAGGTCCAGGTCGCCGAGCCCAAGACGGCGTTCGTCGCCGACGAGGCGAAGAAGCCCGTGCTGAAGCCCAAGGCCGAGAAGCCGGCGAAGACCGAGGCGCCTGCCGACGAGACCACTGCCGACGAGACCGCGACGGACGAGGCGTAGGCCTTGCTCCAGTCCGCGCTCGAACACCTCGTCAAGGGGATCGTCGATCACCCTGACGACGTGAAGGTCGTCGCAGCGTCGAGCGCACGCGGCGAGGTCCTCGAGGTTCACGTGAACCCCGAGGACCTCGGTCGCGTCATCGGTCGTGCCGGCCGCACGGCCAAGGCCCTCCGCACCCTCGTGACCGCACTCGCCGACGGCCGACGCGTCCGCGTCGACGTCGTCGACACCGACGACTGACGTGAGCGCCGCAGCCCGAACGCAGCTCCGGGTCGGCCGCCTCACGAAGGCGCACGGCCTGAAGGGCGCCCTCAAGCTCGAGCTCTACACCGACGACCCCGAGCGCCGCTTCGTGCCGGGCGCCGAGTTCTCGCTGCAGGTGCCGGCCGATTCGCCGTGGCACGGCAAGCACCTGAAGCTCCGCGAGCTCCGGTGGTACAACGGGCACCCCGTCGGGTTCTTCGAGGGCGTCGACGACCGCACGGCGGCCGAGAGCCTCGTGAAGGCGATCCTCTGGGTCGACCACGTCGACCAGGAGGAACCCGAACCCGATGCCTGGTACGACCACCAGCTCATCGGCCTCGCCGTGCTCCGCGACGGCGAGAGGGTCGGCGAGGTCCGCCACGTCGAGCACCTCCCCGCACAGGACCTCCTCATCGTGAAGACGCGCACCGGCGAGGTCATGGTGCCCTTCGTGCAGGCGATCGTCCCCGAGGTCGACCTGGCCGCCGGCACCGTGACCGTCACGCCCCCGGCCGGACTCTTCGAGGAACTGCCCGAGCCGGAGCCGGAGCAGGAGGCGGGGGCGGAGCCCGAACCCGCGGGCGAGCCGGCGCAGCCGTCCGACGCCGCCGAGTAGGTCGCTCGCATGCGGATCGACATCGTCACGATCTTCCCGTCGTTCTTCGACGTGCTCGACCTCTCGCTGCTCGGCAGAGCCAGGCAGACGGGTCTCATCGAGGTGGCCACGCACGACCTCCGCGACTTCACCCACGACCGGCACCGCACCGTCGACGACACGCCCTACGGGGGCGGCGCCGGCATGGTCATGAAGCCCGAGCCGTGGGGCGAGGCCCTCGACTCGATCGTCGGCGACGGGGCATCCGACGCCCTGCTCGTCGTGCCCTCGCCGGCCGGCGAGCCGTTCACGCAGGCCATCGCCCGCGAGCTCGCCGCCGAGGAGCACCTCGTGTTCGCATGCGGTCGATACGAGGGCATCGACCAGCGCGTCGTCGACCACTACGCCACGCGCATGCGCGTCCGCCTCATCAGCCTCGGCGACTACGTGCTGAACGGCGGCGAGGTCGCCGTCATGGCCATGATCGAGGCCGCGGGGCGACTCGTGCCCGGCGTGGTCGGCAACCCCGAGAGCCTCGTCGAGGAATCCCACGAGGACGGACTGCTCGAGTACCCGAGCTACACGAAGCCCGCCGTCTGGCGCGGACTCGAGGTGCCACCGGTACTGCTCTCGGGCCACCACGGCAACGTCGCCGCGTGGCGCCACGAGCAGCAGGTCGAGCGCACCGCCAAGGTGCGGCCGGAACTGCTCGGCGACGCACCCGCTGACGCCTCCGCGTGAGGCACTCTTCACCTGCCGGAAACACCCGGGTGCGGTTCGCGAAACACGCCGTGCATAGCGTCGAACCCGGCGGGTGAGACCGGATTCCGCCGGAAAGCGCGGGTTCGGAGATGGTCGGGTCGAGTGGTGCGGGCGTCCCGGCGGACCATCTCGGCGCCCATCCGCTCCGTCTCGTCGCCGTCACGCACGGCGCTCCGTCGGGGGCGAACCGCGAGGCCGTGATCCGCCTCGTCGACGGGGTGGCGTCCGAGCGCCCGGACCTCGACGTCTCGATCAGCTTCGTGGATGCCGCGAACGCGGATGTCGCGGCCGCCCTCGCCGCCGATTCCGAGCCCGACGCGGTCATCGTGCCCCTCGTGCTCTCGGCGGGATTCCACGTGCGCACCGGTCTCTCGCTCGGACTCGACCGCCTCGGCGGCGGCGCGCAGCTCGCGGCGGAGCTGGGGCCGGACGACCGGATCGTCGAGGTGCTCGTGGCGCGACTCGATCGCCTCGGCCTCGTCGACGGCGACGCCGTGCTCCTCGCCGCCGCAGGCTCCAACGACCCGCGGGCCGTACGGGAGTGCTTCGAGACCGCGAGGCGACTCGGGCAGCGCCTGGGTCGATCCGTCACCGTCGGCTTCATCGCCGCCGCCATCCCGCGGTTGCCCGACGCGATCGAGATGATCCGCGAGGTGCACCCCGGGTCACGCGTCGTGGTGGGGCCGTACCTGCTCGCGCCGGGCACCTTCTACGACGCGGCGGCTGCCGCCGGCGCCGATGCCGTCGCCGACCCCCTGCTGCTGCCCGACGAGCCCGCCGCGACCGAGCTCGTCGAGCTCGTGCTCGAGCGGTACGACACCGCCGACGCCGGCAGCCGAGAGCGGGCCTGACCGCGGATCGGTGCCGCGGTGCGCCTGCCGTGCCGCGGTACGGTGCGGCGGTACGCCTCAGGCCGTGAGGCTCGGCGTCCCATCGGCCTCGGCCGCCCGCGCCAGCACGTCGGCGATGCGGCCCTTGCAGCCGCCGCAGCCGGTGCCCGCTCGCGTGTCGCGGCCGATGCACTCGATGGTCGTGTTGCCGCCCGCGGCCGACTCCTCGATGCGGCCGACCGTGACGCCGTTGCACCAGCAGACCGTCGCCGACGGCGAGAACGCGTCGGCGCGCTCGCTCGGGTCGTCGTCGGGGCCGTCGAACCGCAGCAGGAGCGAGCGATCGGCGGGAAGTTCGCCACGTCGCTCGAAGAGCAGGGTCAGCTCGGCGGCCGTGCGCGGCATGCCGACGCTCACGAACCCAGTGAGCCGGCCGTCCTCGGTGACCATCTTCACGTACCGGAGGTGCTCGGGGTCCGCCCACTGCGAGACACGCCTCGCCGGCGCCACGACGTCGTCCGTGAACGGGTCGGCCGAGACGTCGCCCACCGCCACGACGTCGACGTGCTCGGCCTTGAGCATCACGATCGGATCCCGCTCGGGCGGCACCGAGGCATCCGTCGTCGTACCGGCCGGCTCCGCCGTGAACCGCGCGGCGAGCCAGGCGGCCTGGCGCCAGCCGGGCCCGATGAGCCCGGACGGCGCGCCGGGCAGCACGCGCTGCCCGACGAGCTCGTCGGTGCGCTCGACGACCTGCGCGCAGTCGCCGATCGCGTACACGTTCGGGTCGCTCCAGCTGCGCAGCCCCCGATCGACGACGACGCCGACCGCGGTGCGGAGGCCCGCGAGGGTGGCGAGCTCGTTGCGCGGACTCACCCCGCACGAGAGCACGAGGAGGTCGCCGCGCAACTGCTTGCCGTCGGCCGTGACGAGCACGTCGAATCGGCGGGCGCCCTCGTCGGTGCGGAAGCCGACGGCCTCGGCCCGGCTGTTCGCGACGACCGTGACGCCCGTGCGCCGCAGCGCCGCGCGCAGCACGTGGCCCGCGCCGCGGTCGAGGTTGCGTGGCATGGGATGCGGTCCGTGGTGCACGACGCACACCTGCACGCCCGCGTGCGCCGCGGCCAGGGCGAGCTCGAGCCCGAGCACGCCTGCGCCGAGCACGATGATGCGACGGCGCCCGCGCACCGCCTCGAGCACACGTTCGGCGTCGGCGAGGTCTCGGAGCGCCGTGACACCCTCGGGCAACGCGTCGTCGCGTGCCACCAGCCGGTCGCCGTACTTCTCGAGCGCGGCGAGGTCGCGTCGGTGCCGCTCGATGCCCTCGAGCGTCGGCACGTTCGCACGGGAACCGGTGGCCAGCACCAGGCGGTCGTACGGCACCTCCTCACCGGTGTTGAGGAGCACGGTGCGACGCTCCCGGTCGATCGCGACCGCTGCGACCCCGAGCAGGACGCGCGCGCCGGCGGCCTCGGCGGTGGCGCGGTCGCCGACGAGCATCGCCTCGCGCTCGGTGTTTCCCACGGCGTACTCGGCCACGAGCACGCGGTTGTAGGCTTCGACGTCCTCGCCGGCGACGACGGTCAGGGCGACGGCCCCCGACGCGACCGACGGCAGCAGTTCCTCGACGAAGCGTGCGCCGACTGGGCCGTAGCCGACGAGGACGATCCTGAGGGCAGCGCTCATACGAGGACTCCGGCTTCCACGAGGCGCCTGGCGCGCACGACGTTGGTCTTGAACTCGGGCATCGACGACAAGGGGTCCACGGCGTCGCTCGTGAGGAGGTTCGCGGCCTGCCGGTCGCCGTAGTGGAACGGGAGGAACACGGCGTCGGGCCGGATGTCGGCGGTCAGCCGCACCCGGCAGTGCACCGTGCCCCGAGCATTGGCGAGCTCGATGCGTTCGCCGTCGTCGATGCCGAGGCGCTCGGCCGTCGACGGATGCATCGACGCGACCGCCTCTGGCCGTGCCGCGTCGAGCTCGGGGACGCGTCGGGTCTGGGCTCCGCTCTGGTAGTGCTCGAGGATCCGTCCGGTGAGCAGCGTGAGCTCGCCGTCGCCGGGCGGGTCCTGGCGCGACCGTGACGACTCGCGCGCCGACACCGAGACGAGCCGTGCGCGGCCGTCGGGGTGGGCGAAGCGGTCGGCGAAGAGCCTGGGTGTTCCCGTGCTGCCTCGCGGATACGGCCAGTAGGCCGCCTCACCGCGGTCGAGCAGCGCGTAGTCGATGCCCGAGTAATCGGCGATCCCGCCCTCGGAGGCGAGGCGAAGCTCCTCGAAGACGGCCGCGGGGTCGGTGTCGAAGGCGGCGGTGCACTCGAGGCGCCGAGCGAGATCGGCGAGCACCCGCAGTTCGTCGCGGACTCCAGGGGGCGGGGCGATCGCGCGCCGGCGACGGATGACCCTGCCCTCGAGGTTCGTCATGGTGCCCTCCTCCTCGGCCCACTGGGTCACGGGCAGCACGACATCGGCCAGCGCAGCCGTCTCGGATGGGAGGAAGTCGCACACCACGAGGAGCTCGAGCCTCGAGAGACCCGCGCGCACGGCCGCGACGTTCGGCGACGACACGACGAGGTTCGAGCCGTGCACGAGCAGGGCCCGCACGCCGCCCGGCGTGCCGAGCGACTGCAGCAACTCGACGGCCGGGATGCCGGGACCCGGGATCTCGGCGGGCTCGACGCCCCAGACCCGGGCGACGTGCGCGCGGGCATCGGGGTCGGTGATCTTGCGGTAGCCGGGCAGCTGGTCGCATTTCTGGCCGTGCTCCCGGCCACCCTGGCCGTTGCCCTGGCCCGTCAGGGTGCCGTACCCGCTGCCGGGGCGCCCGGGCAGGCCGAGGAGCAGCGCGAGGTTGATGGCGGCGGTCGCGGTGTCGGTGCCGTCGACGTGCTGCTCCACGCCGCGGCCGGTGAGGATGAACGTGTTGCCGCCGGCGGCGAGCCGGCGGGCGAGGCGCCGCACGGTCGTCGCGGGCACGCCCGTGACCGACTGCACGCGCTCCGGCCACCACGATGCGACGCTCCGGCGCAGGGGATCGATCCCGATCGTGCGTTCGGCGACGTACTCGGCGTCGAGGAGCCGCTCGGCGATCACCACGTGCGCGAGGCCGAGGAGGAGTGCGAGGTCGGTGCCGGGCGCGGGCTGCACGTGCAGGCCGCGACCGTCGTCGGTGAGCCGCGCCGTCGGCGTGCGTCGCGGGTCGACGACCACGAGTCCGCCCGCGGCCTGTGCGCCCGTCAGGTGTCCGATGAACGGCGGCATCGTCTCGGCCACGTTGCTGCCGAGGAGGAGGATCGTCGACGCCCCGTCGAGATCCTCGAGCGGGAACGGCAGCCCACGGTCGACGCCGAACGCGCGGTTGCCGGCCGCGGCGGCCGACGACATGCAGTACCGCCCGTTGTAGTCGATGCGGCTCGTGCCGAGGGCGAGCCGGGCGAACTTGCCGAGCAGGTACGCCTTCTCGTTCGTGAGCCCCCCGCCGCCGAAGACGCCGACGGCGTCGGCACCGTGCTGCGAGCGGATGCCGCGGAGCCGGGCCGCGACGAGGTCGAGCGCGTCGTCCCAGCTCGTCTCGTGCAACACGCCGTCGGCGCCACGCACCAGGGGAGCGGTCAGCCGCGACGGCGCGCGGAGCAGCTCCGCCGACGTCCAGCCCTTCTTGCACAGTCCGCCGCGGTTGGTCGGGAAGTCGCGACCGCCGACCGAGACCGGAGCGGTCGAGGCATCCGGAGTCCCTTCGACGAGCTCGGGGACCGGGACCGGCTCAGGGATCGGGAGCGCCGTCGGCGTCAGCGTCATGGCGCACTGGAGGGCGCAGTACGGGCAGTGCGTTTCGCTGACGGCGCTCACTCCCGGCTCCTCAGATCCGCGTGCCGGCGCGGCGGGCGCCGAAGACGTAGACGACGGCCGTGAGCACGAGCATCCCGGCGTACGCCCAGACGAACCAGCCGAGGCCAGTCGTGTAGTCGCCGAACGTGGTCTTCGAGAGTCCGAGCAGCTGCGGGATCGCGAAGCCGCCGTACGCGCCGATCGCCGAGATGATGCCGAGGGCGGCGGCGGCCTTGCGTTGCGAGCTGATGTCACCGGCGGTGCGGTGCGCATCGGTCGCCCCGGCCTTGAGGGCGAAGACGGTCGGGATCATCCGGTAGGTCGAGCCGTTGCCCACGCCGGAGGCCGTGAAGAGCAGCAGGAACAGGCCGAGGAAGATCCAGAAGTCGCCCATCGGGAGCGTCCAGATGACCGCGAGCGCGCCGATCGCCATGACCGCGAACGAGGCGATCGTGATCGCCGCACCCCCGAAGCGGTCGGCGAGCCTCCCGCCGAACGGCCGCGCCAGGGAGCCGACGAGCGCACCCATGAACGCGAGCGAGATCGAGGCGGAGCCCACCGCGAACGTGGAGAAGTCGGGGAACTGGTCGGCGATGAGCTTCGGGAACACCCCTGCGAACCCGATGAACGAGCCGAAGGTGCCGATGTAGAGCACGGCGAGCACCCAGAGGTGCGGCTCGCGCAGTGCCGCGAGGGATGCCGCGACATCCGCCTTCGCGCTCGAGAGGTTGTCCATGTACCGGTACGCGCCGAACATCGCGAGCAGGATGAACGGGATCCAGACCCAGCCCGCGAGCGGGAGGTTCAGGGTCGCCGCCGCGCCGACCGTGATCACGATGGGCACCACGAACTGCGCCACCGAGGCACCGAGATTGCCGCCGGCCGCGTTGAGGCCGAGCGCCCAGCCCTTCTCCCGCTGCGGATAGAAGAACGTGATGTTCGCCATCGAGCTCGCGAAGTTGCCGCCGCCGAAGCCGGCGAGGGCCGCGATCGCGAGCATCACCGGGAACGGCGTCTCGGGGTTCGAGACCACGATGCCGAGGCCGGTCGCGGGGATGAGGAGCAGCCCCGCCGAGACGATCGTCCAGTTCCGGCCGCCGAACCGCGGCACCATGAAGGTGTACGGGATGCGGAGCGTGGCACCGACGAGCGCCGGGATCGAGATGAGCCAGAACACCTGGCCCGTGTCGAAGGCGAAGCCGGCGGCCGGCAGCGAGACGACGACGATCGACCAGAGCTGCCAGACGACGAAGCCGAGGAACTCGGCGAAGATCGACCAGCGCAGGTTCCTGCGTGCGATGGCGCGGCCCTGGCCCTCCCACTGCACGTGGTCTTCGGGATTCCAGTGGTCGATCCAGCGTCCGGGCCTCGTGGCGAGGGCCGGCGCCGGCTCGACGGTGATGGGGGCGAGGTGCGGGGGAGCGGTGCTCGTCGTGTCGGTCATCGTTGCCTCCGGGGTCGGTCGCGGGTGGAGCTCGTGCAGGCGACGCTATGCGGCCGGTGTTTCCGCGGATCGTGCCGGTCGTAAACCCTGCGTCTCCACCTGCTCACCCGTCACGATGCGTCGTGTGAGGTCGAGATCAGACATCGATCCGGTAGCCGCGCTTCACGACCGTGGCGATGAGCCCGGGCACGCCGAGCGTCTGCCGCAGACGGCTCAGCGCCACCTCGAGGGCGTGCTGGTCGTTCGTGCCGGGGAGCGAGGCGGCGAGCCGGTCGCGGCCGACCACCGACCCCCGCGCCTGCACGAGCGTGCGCAGGATCGTGAGGGCCACTGGTGCCAGCGCGACCCGCCGGTCGTCGACGTCGACCACCGAACCGCGCAGGGCGAGCGGGCCATGCCGGGTGTCGAGGCGGATGATCCGCGTCGACTCGAGGTGCTCGCACACCAGGCGGATGAGCGCGCCCATGCGGTACCGCTCCGGCTGGATCGGCTCGATGCCGGCCGCGAGGAGCGGGGCCGCCGTCACGGGGCCCACGGCCGCTGCGACCACCTGGCCGCACATGGCGTCGACGAGGTCGTCGTAGCGCCCCCGCGCCTCGGCCGCGCTGAACAGCGCGTGCACGGCGGGGGCGCTCGTGAACGTGACGGCGTCGAGGCCGCCGGAGCATGCGGCGTCGATGAGCCGGTCGACCCGGTCGTCGTCGGTCTCGATCCAGCGGTACGGTTCGACCGTGAGCACCCTGGCGTGCGCCTCGTGCAGCCGGTCGAGCTGCCACGGGTTCAGGAAGCCGTGCAGCTGCACGGCCACGGTGAGGCCGGGCGGGTAGCTCGCGAGCACCTCGTCGATGAGCGACTCGGTCGTCTCCTCGGCGCTCATGCCGACGTCGGTGAGGCCGGCCGCGCGGATGCCTCCGCGGGCCTTCGGCCCGCGCACGAGGATCGCGGTGTCGGCGAGCGCGTCGACGAGGTCCTCGCCGAGCCCCGCGGCATCCGCCACCTCGAACCACCGGCGGACGCCGTAGGCGGTCGTCGCGAGGAGCACGTCGGGACGTGCCTCGATGATGGCGCGGGTGTCGGCGATCACCGGGTCGTCGGAGACGGCGTTCGCCATGCGCAGCGTGGGTGCGTGCAGCACCTGGGCGCCCCGTCGGGCGAGCGCGTCGATGAGGTCGGCGGAGCGCCGGTCGCTCGTGACCCCGATGCGGAAGCCCTCGAGCTGGTCGGGGCGGAAGCCGGGCGGGCACTCGAGCACGTCGGTCACGTGGTCACCGCCGCGAATCCGGCGGCGCGCGCCATGAGGTCGGCGGCGCTCGCGTCACCGTCGTGGGCGAGTCGCACGACCTCGCCGACCACCACGACGGCGGGCGAGGAGACGCGGGCGCGGCCGGCGACGACGACGATGCCGGCGAGGTCGCCGACCGTCGTGCGCTGGCCCGCGCTGAAGCCGCGCTCGACGATCGCGACCGGCATGTGGGCGCGCATGCCGTGGCGGGCGAGTCCCGCCGTGAGCTGCGGGAGCGAGTTCACGCCCATGAGCACGACGATGGTGCCGCCGAGTCCGGCGAGGTGCGCGAGCTCGTCCTCGGTGAGCGGTGCGTGGCCCGAGACGACCGTGAACAGGTGGCTGACACCCCGATGCGTGAGCGGGATGCCGGCGGCGCCAGGCACGGCCACCGCGCTCGTGACGCCGGGGATCACCTCGACCGGCACGCCCGCGGCGTGGCAGGCGAGCACCTCCTCGCTGCCTCGGCCGAGCACGTACGGGTCGCCGCCCTTCAGGCGCACGACGTGCCGCCCGGCGAGGGCGTGCTCGACGAGGAGCGCCTCGATCTCCGACTGCGGCACCGCGTGGTGGCCGGGGCGCTTGCCCACGTCGACGAGTTCGGCGCCGGGCGCGAGCTCGGCCAGCCGGTCGTGCGGGGCGAGGCGGTCGTAGAGCACCACGTCGGCCTCGGCGAGCGCACGCACGGCGGCGACCGTCAGGAGGTCCTCGCGGCCCGGGCCGCCGCCCACGAGTGCGACCCGGCCCCGGTTCGCCCGGCCCGTCATGCGTCGGCTCCCCGCACGGGGATCGACGGGCCGGCGACGAGCACCGCCTCGCCGCGTGCGCGTTCCTCGGGGGTCGCCGGCCGGAACTGCCCGCGTCGGTCGGGCACTCGCGCGATCGACGGGTCGGGCGCGTTCGGGGCGTTCACGAACGATCGGAAGCGGCGCAGTCGCTCGGGGTCGGCGAGGGTCGCCGTCCACTCGTCCTCGTAGGTGTCGACGTGCCGGGCCACGGCCTGCTCGAGCTCCTCGGCGAGGCCGAGCGAGTCGTGCACGACGACGTCGCGCACGTGGTCGAGGCCGCCCTCGAGATCCTCCATCCAGCGCGCGGTGCGCTGCAGGCGGTCGGCCGTGCGGATGTAGTACATGAGGTAGCGGTCGATGTAGCGGAGCAGGGTCTCGTCGTCGAGGTCGCTCGCGAGGAGTTGGGCGTGCGCCGGCTGGAAGCCGCCGTTGCCGCCGACGTAGAGGTTCCAGCCCTGCTCGGTCGCAATGACGCCGACGTCCTTGCCGCGGGCCTCGGCGCACTCGCGCGCGCACCCCGAGACGCCGAACTTCAGCTTGTGCGGCGAACGCAGGCCCCGGTAGCGCAGCTCGAGCTGCACGGCCATCGCGACCGAGTCCTGCACGCCGTACCGGCACCACGTGGAGCCGACGCAGCTCTTCACGTTGCGGAGGGCCTTGCCGTACGCCTGCCCCGACTCGAAGCCGGCCTCGACGAGCCGCCGCCAGATCTCGGGGAGCTGGTCGAGGCGGGCGCCGAACAGGTCGATGCGCTGGCCGCCCGTGATCTTCGTGTACAGGCCGAAGTCGGTGGCGACCTCGGCGATCACCGCCAGCTTCTGCGGCGTGATCTCGCCCGCCGGGATGCGCGGGACGACCGAGTAGGTGCCGTCCTTCTGCATGTTCGCCATGGCCCGGTCGTTGGTGTCCTGCAGGCCGCCGCGGCCGCCGTCGAGGATGTAGGAGCCCTGCTGGGTCGCGAGGATCGACCCGATGACGGGCTTGCACACGTCGCAGCCGCGACCCGTGCCGAGGCGGGCGATGATGTCGTCGAAGGAGGTCAGCTCGAGCACGCGGATCGACTCGAACAGCTCCTGCCGGGAGATGGCGAAGTGCTCGCAGAGGGCCCGCGACGGCGTGACGCCCGCCTTCTTCAGCTCGGACTCGAGCAGCTTCTTCACGAGCGGCACACAGGAGCCGCACTGGGTGCCGGCGCGCGTGCACGCCTTCACCGCGCCGAGTTCGGTGCAGCCCTCGTCGTGCGCACCGTGCGGGCCGTTCACGGCGTCGCGGATCGTGCCGGCCGCCACGTTGTTGCACGCGCAGACGAGTGCCGCCGCGGGCAGCTCGTCCCCAGCGGGTGCCTCCATGCCCGACGCCGACAGGTAGGCGGCGGGCTCGGCCGAGAGCTGCGTGCCGAGGAGCGGTCGCAGCGACGCATACGGCGACGCGTCGCCCACGAAGATGCCGCCGAGCAGCGTCGTCGCGTCGTCGGTGACGACGAGCTTCTGGTAGAGGCCGCGCGCCGGGTCGGCGTACACGATCTCGAGCGCCTGCTCGGTGCGCGCGAGCGCGTCGCCGAAGCTCGCCACGTCGACGCCCGAGAGCTTGAGCTTCGTCGCGTCGTCGACGGTGGTGAACTCCGCCGCACCGCCGAGCAGGCGGTCGGCGACGACCTCGGCCATCGCATTGGCCGGCGCGACGAGACCCGTGCAGCGGCCCTCGAAGCTCGCGACCTCGCCGATGGCCCAGATGTGCGGGGCGGATGCCGCGCACGACGTGTCGATGGCGACGCCGCCGCGCGGGCCGAGCTCGAGCCCGAGGTCGCGCGCGAGCTCGTCGCGTGGTGAGATCCCGATCGCGAAGACGATGAGATCGCAGGCGATGAGGCGGCCGTTCGTGAGCTGGACGGCCA
Organism: Agromyces sp. NSFZ; assembly: GCF_056156205.1. NCBI lineage: Bacteria > Bacillati > Actinomycetota > Actinomycetes > Micrococcales > Microbacteriaceae > Agromyces > Agromyces sp. NSFZ. The sequence goes on along the minus strand of NZ_CM149585.1, from coordinate 2,596,915 downwards.
CGACGGCGTCGTCCTCCACGACGACCTCGGCCGGACGGGTGCCGAGGTGCAGGCCGATGCCCTGCCCTGCGATGATGCGGCCGAGCGCGCGACCCGCGCCCTCGTCGAGCTGTGCCGACATGAGCCAGCCGCCCGAGTGCACCACGGCGGTGTGCGCGCCGAGCTTCGCGAGCCCGCCGGCGGCCTCGAGACCGAGGAGCCCGCCGCCCGCGACCACGACCTGCGCCGGCCGGCCGAGGCGCGTCGCCAGTGCGCGGGTCTCGGCGACGAGCGCATCGACGTCGTCGATGGTGCGGTAGACGCGGGCGTGCTCGCGGCCCGGGATGTCCGGCACCGGGGCACTCGACCCCGTGGCGAGCACGAGCTCGTCCCAGTGCAGCGCGCGGCCGGTCGAGGTCGTCGCGGTGCGGGCGTCCCGGTCGATGCCGACGACGCGCTCGCCCGTGAGGAGCCGGATGTGCCCGTCGGCCCACATCGAGGAGGGCTGCAGGGTGAGGTCGGCCGCGCCATCCGCGAGCCTCGTGCTGAGGGCGACCCGGTCGTAGGGTTCGTGCACCTCCTCGCCGACGACGGTGACCCGCAGGCTCCGTCCGGTGTCGCGGGCGTGCAGGCTGTCGGCGAGTCGATGCGCCGCGGGCCCGCCGCCGACGATGACGACGTCGCGCACGCGGGTCGCGGCGTGGTGGATCTCGGTCATGGCTGCCTCCGGGGGCTCGGTTGGAGGCGAGCGTAGGACCGGGCGGTTTCGGCGCTGTTACGACGACGTAACCTCGTGCTCCCTCGACCGCACGGCAGCGGTCCGGCGATGTGAGCACGGTTTCACCTCGGTGAAACACGGGACCGCCGGCCGCGGTAACAGACCGCCCGTAGCGTCGCAGCCACGACGACGAGAGGAGCCGGGATGACGCCGACGATGGAGCTGACGACCACCTGGGAACGCACGTGCCGACTCGACGACCTCGAACCCGGATGGGGCGAGGCCGCCCTGCTCGGCGACCGCCAGGTCGCGATCGTGCGGCTCGGCGACGAGGAGGTGTACGCCGTCGACCATCACGACCCGCACACGGGCGCGCCCGTCATGGCGCGGGGCATCGTCGGCTCGCGCGGCGACCGGCCCACGATCGCCTCGCCGCTGCACAAGGAGGTCTACGACCTCGGCACGGGCGAGTGCTTCAGCGATGCGTCGCTCGCCCTGCGCACGTATCGCACGCGCGTGGTCGGCGGCATGATCGAGGTCGAGCTCGACGGATGACCCGGGCGGGTCGGCCGATCCCGGCGCGCCCGCGCCGCGCTCAGCCGCGCTGCGTGAGCACGATCGGATCGCCGTCGGTGACGGCGATCGTGTGCTCGGAGTGCGCGCCGCGCGACCCGTCGGCGCTGCGCAGCGTCCACCCGTCGGGGTCGGTGAAGATGCGGTCGGTGGTCTCGAGGAACCACGGCTCGATCGCGACGACGAGCCCGGGCTTCAACGGGAGCCCGCGACCCGGGCGGCCGTTGTTCGGGATGTGCGGGTCGCCGTGCATCGTGCGGCCCACGCCGTGCCCGCCGAAGTCCGTGTTGATCGAGTAGCCCTCGGCCTTCGCGACATCCGCGATCGCCCTGGAGATGTCGCCGATGCGGTTGCCCGGACGAGCCGCGGCGATGCCGGCCTGGAGGGCGCGCTCGGTGGTGGCGATGAGGCGCAGGTCCTCGGGGCGCGGCGTGCCGACGACCACCGTGATCGCCGAGTCGGCGACCCAGCCGTTCACCGACGCCGCGAAGTCGAGGTTCAGCAGGTCGCCGTCGCGGAGCCGGTAGTCGTGGGGGAGCCCGTGCAGCACGGCGTCGTTCACCGACGTGCAGATGACCTTGCCGAAGGGGCTCGCGCCGAACGACGGGTGGTAGTCGATGTAGCAGCTCTCCGCGCCGGCCTTGCGGATCATCTCGTGCGCGAGCTCGTCGAGCTCGAGCAGGTTCACGCCGACGGCCGCGGCCTTCGACGTCGCCTCCAGCACGCTCGCCACGAATCGGCCGGCGGGCCGCATCTCCTCGATCTCGGCAGGGGTCCTCAGTTCGATCACGCTCATCCTCTCCGCCTCCATTCTGTCGGCTCCGCCCTGAGTGAACACCCGGCCCGCACGAAGCGTGCCCGGGTTACGCTGTGGCCATGCTCATCCGGCGCGGATTCCTGTGGTGGCTGATGGCCGCAGCCGTCGTGCTGCCGATCTGGCTCGGCGTCGGCTGGATCGCCTTCGGGCAGGGCGGATGGGGCACGCTGGGCCTGCTCGTCACGGTGCCCATCGCGTTCATCACCCTCGGTGCCATCGCCCTGCTCGTCCGCATCCGGCCCACCGTGCGCGCCGAGCGCGCGGCCTCGTGGATCGACGTCGGCGTCGTCGGCGCGCTGCACGCCGCCGTCATCGGCATCGGCTTCTACCGCGAGACCGGCGCGTTCTTCGGCGTCATGGCCATCCTCCTCGCGATGGCGGCGTTCTGGGTCTCGGTGTGGCAGCTCGTCACCGACGGCGCGAAGCGCATGCAGGCCACCATGGTCGAGTTCGAGCGGCTCGCCGCACAGCAGAACGGCCAGGGCAGCGGGCCGGATGCCTCGTCCCGCCCGTTCATCCGCCGCGATGAGGAGATCATCGTCATCGAGGAGCGCACGCAGCGCACGGAGCGCGCCGACCGCGAGGAGTGACCGCGGGCGTCGCGACGGGGCATCCCTCGGCCCGAACCCTCGACGCTTTGGTGCGCCGGGCCGCGGCATGGCACAATAGACGATTGTGCCGCCGCATGGCTCTGCCTCCGGGGAGCACGCACAGCGCGAGTGATCGCGCAGGCGGCACCAGACACTTCCATCAATGATCCGCGTTCGACCGGTGGCGGGCGCAGAGAGCGAACCATCATGCACATCCTCGACCACGTCGACGCCGCGAGCCTGAGGTCGGACATCCCCGACTTCCGCCCCGGCGACACCGTCAAGGTGCACGTCAACATCGTCGAAGGCACGCGCTCGCGCATCCAGGTCTTCCAGGGCGTCGTCATCGGCCGCTCGGGCGAGGGCGTGCGCGAGACCTTCACGGTCCGCAAGGTCAGCTTCCAAGTCGGCGTCGAGCGCAAGTTCCCGGTGCACTCGCCGGTCATCGACCACATCGAGGTCGTCACCCGCGGTGACGTCCGTCGCGCGAAGCTCTACTACCTGCGCAAGCTCCGCGGCAAGAAGGCGAAGATCAAGGAGAAGCGCGAGAGCTGATCCGCCGACCTCCGCCCGCGCGTCGCGAGCGGCACGTCATCGTCACGAGCTCCTCACCCGTACACTGGGTGGGGAGCTCGGGCGGTTAAATGACAGAAGAATCAAGCACCACGCGGATGGATCGCGCGGGCTCGGCGTCGGCACGCCGGAAGAAGGGCACGCTGCTCTTCCTCAGGGACCTGCTCGTCATCTTCATGGTGGCGGTGCTGGTCTCGTTCCTCATCAAGACCTTCCTCATCAGGTCGTTCTTCATCCCATCGCAGTCGATGGAGCAGACGCTCGTGCAGGATGACCGCATCATCGTGAACCAGCTGGTGCCCGAGGTCACCCCGGTCTCACGAGGAGACGTCGTCGTCTTCAAGGATCCCGGCGGATGGCTCCCTGCCCGCGCCGAGACCGAGCAGCCGCCGCTCATCGCCGCGGTCGACTGGTTCCTCGCGTTCGTGGGTCTGTCGGCGCCGGATTCGAACGACCACCTCGTGAAGCGCGTGATCGGGCTGCCGGGCGACCACGTGGTGTGCTGCAACGCGCTCGGACAGCTGAGCGTCAACGGCGTGCCGCTCGACGAGCCGTACGTGGCGCTTCCGCCAGGCGAGACCAAGGTCTCCCGCGACGACTTCGACGAGGTCGTGCCGGAGGACGCGCTCTGGGTCATGGGCGACAACCGGTACAACTCCAAGGACTCCCGGTACAACGGCTCGACACCGCTCGAGGGCTTCGTGCCCATGGAGAACGTGGTCGGCCGGGCCTTCGTGGTGAGCTGGCCGATCGACCACTGGACGTGGCTCGGCAACTACCCCGAGACGTTCGCCGGGGTCGACGAGGGAACGGGCTGAACCGGTGACCCCGCCCGTCCCGATTCCCTCGTTGAAGCTCGAGCGCGAGTTGTTCGGCTCGGGGGCGTCCATGGTGCTCGCCTGTGACGAAGTGGGTCGCGGCGCGCTCGCCGGCCCGGTCAGCGTGGGCATCGTGCTCATCGATCCGGCCGTGCGTCGCATGCCGGCCGGGCTGCGCGACTCGAAGCTCATGCCCGAGCCGAGGCGCGAGGCGATGGCGCCTCGCGCGGCCTCCTGGGTCAGCGCCTGGGCCGTGGGCGAGGCATCCGCCGCCGAGATCGACGAGCACGGCATCATGGCCTGCCTCGGCCTCGCGGGAGCCCGCGCATTCCAGGCCCTCACCGCCGCGGTCGAGGTCGCCGCCGACGCGCCGCTCCTCCTCGACGGCAACTACGACTGGCTGAGCGCCTCGATCGAGCGCCGCGTGCAGGTCACGACGCGCATCAAGGCCGACCGCGACTGCGCGTCGGTCGCGGCGGCATCGGTCATCGCCAAGGTGCACCGCGACGGCGGCATGCGCCGGGCCCACGAGGATTTCCCGGTCTACGGCTGGAACGAGAACAAGGGCTACTCCACCCCCGCCCACTTCGCCGCCCTCGACGAGCACGGTCCGAGCGCCCTGCATCGCGCCACCTGGCTGCACGAGCGTCCGGCCGAGGCGCCGACGCTCTTCGACCTCGGCGTAGGATGAGTTCCGATGGATGAGGACGAGTTCGAAGACTACGACCGCGAGGTCGAGCTGGCCCTGTACCGCGAGTACCGCGACATCGTGTCGCAGTTCCAATACGTGGTCGAGACCGAGCGTCGCTTCTACCTCGCGAACGAGGTGGAACTCGTGCGTCGCGACACCGAGCACGACTTCTACTTCGAGCTCAACATGAAGGACGTCTGGGTCTGGGACGTCTACCGCGCCGACCGGTTCGTGAAGTCCGTGCGCGTGCTCACCTTCAAGGACGTCAATGTCGAGGAGCTCGCGACGCGCGAGTTCGAGCTGCCCAAGGAGCTCGCGCTCGACGAGTGACGCGGGCATGCTCGCCCGCTGACTTCCCCGCGAGCCGACTGTTGACGGCCGATCCGTAGGGCTTCGCCGCATCTCGTCGTCCCGCGGCGCGGTGCACCGCCACGCTGTTCGCGGAGGTGGTGCGCATGACGCACAACGCGGAACTCGGTCGGCACGGCGAACAGCTCGCCGTCGACCACCTGATCGGTCGCGGCATGACGGTGCTCGACCGCAACTGGCGGTGCCGGCTCGGCGAGATCGACATCGTCGCGCAAGACGGTCGGGACACGGTCTTCATCGAGGTGAAGACGCGCACGTCGCATGACTACGGGCATCCGTTCGAGGCCATCACGCCGGTGAAGCTCGCACGCCTGCGGCGCCTCGCGATCGCGTGGTGCGAGGCCACCGAGGCGGCGGTCGCACGCATCCGGATCGACGCCGTGGCCGTGCTCGCGCCCACCGAGGCTCCCGCCCTCATCGAGCACCTCGAGGGGATCAGCTGATGCCGGTCGCCCGTACGCGCTCGGTCGCCCTGCTGGGGCTCACGGGCTCGATCGTGGAGGTCGAGGCCGACCTGTCCTCGCAGTTGCCGGGGTTCGTGATCATCGGCCTGCCCGACGCGGCGCTCGGCGAGGCGCGTGAGCGCGTCAGGTCCGCCGCGATGAACGCGGGATGCCCGCTGCCGCAGCGCAAGCTCACGGTGAACCTCTCGCCGGCGGCACTGCCCAAGCACGGCTCGGGATTCGACCTGGCCATCGCGCTCGCCTGCCTCGCGGCATCCGATGACGTCTCGGCGGAGTCGATCGACCGGGTCGTGCATCTCGGGGAGCTCGGTCTCGACGGTCGGCTTCGCCCGATCGATGGCATCCTGCCTGCCGTGCTCGCCGCGGTGCGGGCCGGACACGACACCGTCATGGTGCCAGAGGCGAACGCGGCCGAGGCGGCGCTCGTGCCGGGCGTCGAGGTGATCGGCGTCGCGTCACTCCTCGAGGCCGCCATCCGTCACGGCGGCCGGTTCGAGAAGCGGCCGGTGGATCCGGTGCCGGCGCTCGTGCGGGCCAACCCGGGTCAGGTCCCCGTCGGCGATCTCGCGGATGTCGCGGGCAACCACGAGGCCATCGATGCCCTGCTGACCGCCGCCGCCGGCGGACACCACCTCTTCCTGCTCGGGCCGCCTGGTGCGGGCAAGACGATGCTCGCGTCGCGGCTGCCCGGCATCCTGCCCGACCTCGACCCGGCCGCAGCCCTCGAGGTTGCGTCGATCAGGTCGCTCTCGGGCCTCCCGCTCGGCGGCGCCCTGTCGAATCGTCCGCCGTTCGAGGCGCCGCATCACACGGCCTCGGCGGCGGCGATGGTCGGCGGCGGGAGCAGGGTCATCCGACCGGGTGCGGCGGTGCGCGCGTCGCACGGCGTGCTGTTCCTCGACGAGGCCCCCGAGTTCGCCTCGTCGGTGCTCGACGTGCTGCGTCAGCCGCTCGAGTCCGGATCGATCGCCATCCACCGGGCGAACGCGGTCGCGTCGTTCCCGGCGCGGTTCCAGCTCGTGATCGCCGCGAACCCGTGCCCGTGCGGCAACGCCGGCGTGAAGGACTCCGCCTGCACGTGCACGCCCGTGATGCGGCGGCGCTACCTCGCCCGCATCTCGGGCCCGCTCCTCGACCGCATCGACCTGCAGATTCCGGTGCCCCGCATCACGGCGGCCGCTCTGCGGATGGCGAGCGAGCAGCCGGGGCTGACGAGCGCCGAGGCGCGGCGCAGGGTCGTCGAGGCGCGGGCGGTCGCGGGTGAGCGGCTCCATGGCACCCCGTGGCGCACGAACGCCGAGATGCCGGGTCCGTGGCTGCGAGGAGCCGGAAGGCTGCATCCCGGCGGTCGAGCCACGGCTGCGCTCGACTACGCCCTCGAACGCGGGGGTATCACCATGCGCGGCTACGACCGCGTACTGAAGACCGCGTGGACCCTCGCCGACCTCGACGGTGCACCCACGCCCGACGCCGCGCACGTCGGCCGCGCACTGCTCTTCCGGAAGGGGATCACGCAATGAACGCGATCGAGAAGACGGCCGAGCAGTGGCGCGCCGAGTTCGCCGCCGTACGAAGGCGACGACCGGCCCCCGGGACCCGGGCGATCGATGCATCCGGTGACCTCGAGCTCGATGCGGTCGCCAGAGCCGTGCTCGGCCACGTCGCGGAGCCCGGCGATGGGGTGCTCGGCCGCGCGATCGCGGCCATCGGGACGCCCCGCACCGCAGAGCTGCTCCTGCAGCGTGCGACGGCAGGAGTGCTCTCGGCTGCCGTCACCGAGGCCGACGGGCACCTCGACGAACGCGAGGCCGGCACCGGGCTCGATCGTTGGTTGCCACGTCTCGATCACGCGGCGTTCGCGCGGTCGTTGGCGCAGGCAGGTCGAGTCGGTGCGACCTTTCTCGTGCCGGATGACGCCGCGTGGCCGGCGCAACTCGACGAGCTGGGTCCGCACGCGCCGATCGGCCTCTGGGTGCGTGGCCGGCCCGACGCGCTGGCGGGCGACGGCCGCTCGATCGCGTTGGTCGGCGCTCGGGCCGCGACCGGCTACGGCGAACACGTCACGATGGAGGCATCCGCCGGGCTCGTCGATCGGGGCTTCACCATCGTGTCGGGCGGGGCGTACGGCATCGACGGCATGGCGCATCGCGCGGCGCTCGCGAGCCGCGGCACGACCGTGGCATTCCTCGCCGGCGGCGTCGACCGGTTCTACCCGCTCGGGCATGAGGCGCTGCTCACCCGCATCGCCGAGACCGGGGCCGTCGCCTCCGAACTCCCGTGCGGTGCGGCACCCACGAAATGGCGGTTCCTGCAGCGCAATCGGCTCATCGCGGCCGCCGCCGACGCGACGGTCGTGCTCGAGGCCGGGATGCGCTCGGGTTCGCTCAACACGGCGAGCCATGCCGCGACGCTGGGTCGCCCGCTCGGCGCGGTGCCGGGACCGGTGACCAGTCCGGCGTCCGCGGGTTGCCACCGGCTGCTGCGAGAGTTCGATGCCGTGTGCGTGGTCGATGCCGAGCAGATGGCGGAGCTCGCGGGCGGGGGAGCGCCCGTGCCCGCGCGCGGCGACGTGCGCTCGAGCGCTGCCGAACCGGCAGGTGCGGAGTCGGCCCTCGATCCCGACGCGCTCCGCGTCACCGATGCCCTGAGCACGAGGACTCCGCGCAGCATCGACGACGTGGCGCGGCGGTCGGGGATGTCGCCCCGTGAGGTCATGGCCTCGCTCGGGCCGCTCGAGCTCCACGGCGTCGCCGTGCGGCGCGCCGACGGCTGGTTGCGGCGGCGAACGAGGTGAGCGGGCTCGCCGTCAGCAGGCGGGAGCGGCAGGCTCGCGTCGCTCAGCGGCTCGCCCACCAGCGTGGCAGGTCGGCGATCGAGTCGAGCACGGCGTCGGGCGTCACGTCGCCCGCGAGATCGGCCTCGGAGAACTTGCCGGTGCGCACGAGTACGCCGGCGAGACCGGCTCGCTGGGCTCCCTCGACGTCGGTGCGGACATCGTCGCCGATCATCACCGCCTGACCGGGTTCGAGGCGCAGCGACTCGACGGCCGTGCGGTAGAACGCCGGGTCGGGCTTGCCGAGCACCACGGCGGCCCGGCCGCTCGCGTACTCGAGGGCGCGCACGTACGCGCCCGCGTCGAGGCGCAGGCCGTCGTCGGCCCGCCAGTACCGCGTGAGCCCGAGCGCGACGAGCGGAACGCGCGGGTCGTCCATGAGCAGCCGGAACGCACGATTGAGCGTCGCGAAGTCCCAGCCGCTCCCGAGATCGCCAATCACGACCGCGCCCGCGTCTCGCACGGCCGAGGCGGGCAGCGGATCCAGTCCCGCGAACTCGGCGGCCGTGGCATCCGGCACGAACAGGGCGGGCCGTTCGATGCCCTCCTGACGCAACCATGCGGCCGCGGCGACGCCGGGAGTGAGGATCTCCGACGCATCCGCGCGGATGTCGAGGCGGGCCAGCTTCTCGACGATCGCGCCGCGCGGGCGGGAGGTCGTGTTCGTCAGGTAGCGGTGCGGGATGCTCTCGCGCTGCAGCCAGTCGACCGTCGCCGCCGCACCGGGCACCCCCGTGTCGCCCACGTAGACGACGCCGTCGAGATCCAGCAGGACTCCCGCCATGCCTCCATCATGCATCGCGAGCGCGACCCTATGCTGGGCGGGGACGCCGGAACGCGAGGAGGCCCGCATGCAGCTCGGACGATACCCCGCGGCCCGCCACGTCATCGCCCACGTGAGCGACACCCACCTGCTCGCCGAGGGCGCACCGCTCGGGGGAGTGGCCGACACCGTCGGCGCGCTCGAGCGCACGACGACGCAGCTCGGCCGGCTGGGCGAAGCACTCGATGCGGTCGTGGTCACGGGCGACGTGACCGACCTCGGCGAGCCCGATGCGTACCGACGCGTGCGCGCGGCATTCGAGGCGCTCGCCGAGTCGACCGGTGTCCGGATCGTCTGGGTCATGGGCAACCACGACGAACGCGCGGCATTCCGCTCCGAGCTGCTCGACGAGCCCGGCACCGACCAGCCCGTGCATCAGGTCGTGCAGCTGGGCGGGCTCCGCATCATCGCGCTCGACACGAGCGTGCCCGGCTACCACCACGGCGCGCTCGACGCGGCATCTCTCGCCTGGCTCGACGCCGTGCTCGCCGAGCCGACCGCCGAGGGCACCCTGATCGCCATGCACCACGCACCGCTCGCGACGCCGCTTTCGCTCATGGACGTGCTCGAACTCCGCGATCAAGACGAGCTCGCCGAGATCGTGCGTGGACGCGACGTGCGGATGATCCTCGGCGGACACCTGCACTACGCCACGAACGGCATGTTCGCCGGCATCCCCGTCTCCGTCGCGGGCGCGACCGCGTACACCATGGACCTCTCGGCACCGCCCGGCGAACTCGTGGGCCTCGACGGCGGCCGCTCGTTCACGCTCGTGCACATCTACGACGAGTCGATCGTCACGTCGGTGGTGCCCGTGGGTCCGTTCCCGCTCGTGACGAGCTTCGGCGCCGAGTTCCTCACCGAGCTCGAGCGGCTCTCGCCCGAGGAACGGCTCGAGCGGTTCTCGCGCAAACGGCCACCGCATCCGTGAGCGGATCATGACCCTCGACCGGCTCGTGGACGACTACCTCGGGCACGTACGCACCGAACGCGGCTACTCCGAGCACACCGTCGCGGCCTATCGCTCCGACCTCGTCGAGCTCGTCGACTTCGCGGCCGAGCGGCACGTCGACGAGGTCGCCGGGCTCGACCTCGCGCTCCTGCGCGACTGGCTGTGGGTCGCGACCGAGCGTGGCCTCGCCCGAGCGAGCATCGCCCGGCGCGCGGCTTCCGCACGCGGATGGACGGCGTGGCTGCATCGGCGCGGACTCGTCCCGGCCGATCCGGGCGTTCGGCTCAAGGCACCGCGCGCGCAGCGGACCCTGCCGCGTGTCGTCACGGAGCGGGCACTCGCCGACGCGCTCGCCGCCCTCACCGACCGGGCTGCGGGCGGAGACGCCACGGCCGTGCGCGACGCCGCGATCGCCGAGCTGCTGTACGCCTCGGCCCTGCGGGTCTCTGAGCTCGTCGGCCTCGACCTCGGCGATGTGGATCGCCGGCGTCGCACGGTGCGCGTCACCGGCAAGGGCGCCAAGGAGCGGGTCGTGCCCTACGGAGCCCCGGCCGCTCGGGCGCTCGACCGCTACCTCGACGTCGCACGCCCCGAGATCATCGCCGCTGCCGCGGAACGGAACGGAGACGCCGGGGGAGCGGCCTCCGCGGCGGTCTTCCTCGGCGCACGCGGCGGTCGGCTGGGGGTTCGGAGCGTGCACCGCCTGATCGCCTCGATGCTCTCGTCGATCCCCGGCGCCGGTCCGAGCGGGCCGCACGCGCTGCGGCACAGCGCGGCGACGCACCTGCTCGACGGCGGAGCCGACCTGCGCGCGGTGCAGGAGTTCCTCGGGCACGCGAGCCTCGGCACGACGCAGATCTACACGCACGTCTCGGCCGAGCGGCTCAAGCAGAGCTACCGCACGGCGCATCCGCGCGCCTGAGCGGCGACGCGGCGCGCCTCGGGGACGGGCCTACGACGGGCTGAGGGATCGACGCCGAGATGCACGCACGCGCCGTCGCCATTGACGCCGGATGCCGCGACCCGGCGGGCCGCGGCATCCGCTCGTCCTTCAACTCAGCCGATGGCCTCGACCGTCTTGTAGCCCGTGCCGTCGTACTTCTGCACGACGACCCCCGACACTGTCGGGATCCCGTCAATCGTGGTGTCGATCTCGGCGCCCTCGAGCATGAACGGGGCGTCGAAGTCCGACACGTTCAACAGCGCCGCCATGAAGCTCTCGCGCGTGGGCTCCTCCATCTCCATGAAGGCCTGCTCAAGCGTCGCGGCGCCGATCCAGCTCCATACGCAGTGCGGGAAGTCGGGGATGCCGTCCTGGTCGGTGTACTGGGCGAGCGCCCCCATGAACGCCTGGCCCTCTTCGCTCTCTTGGAACGCCGGGCTTCCGGCGGACTGCGAGAACGCGACCGTGTAGATGCCGGGGAAGGCCGCTCCGCCACCGGGCTCGAGGATCGCCGCCGGGCTCGACGAATTCGAAGGCAGGAACCAGCTGGGCAACCAGCCCAGCTGCTGCGCCTTCTGCAGCGACGAGATGACCAGCGGCTTGATCGCTGTCGCGTTGAAGAACACGTCGGCGCGTGAACCGGCCAGCTCGGTCAGCTGCGCGTCGACGCTGGTGTCAGTCGCCTCATAGGTGAGCTCACCCACGATCTCGATATCGCCCGACTCCGCGATGGCCTCCTTGAAGCCTTCGACGTAGCCGTCGCCGTAGTCATCGTTCTGCGAAAGGATCGCCACCTTGTGGGGCTCACCCGACGCGACCAGCGCTTCACCGAACGCCCGGCCCTCCTGCGGGTAGGTCGCCACGAGGCCGATCTGCCACGGGCTCTCCTCCCGGTCGCTGAAGATCGGGTCGCCGGTCTGGACCAGCACCTGAGGGATGCCTTCTTCGATGGCGGCCTCGCGCCATGCCCGGTTGGTCGGCGTGCCCAGGCCGATTCCGGCGGCGAACACGCCATCGGCGACCATCTGCTGGAAGTTCGCCAGCGCCTTCTGCGGGTCGTAGGCGTCGTCGTAGGTCCTGATCTCGATCGTGCGGGTCTTGCCGTCGCCGAACTCGATGCCGCCCTCGGCATTCTTCACGCCGAAGTACGCGAGCGCGCCGTCGGCGGTACAGTTGCCCGGTCCCGCGCTGGGGCCGGTGAGTGGGGTCGTGATGCCGAAGGCGAGTGAGGTGTCGGTGATGCCCGGGCTCGCGGCCGTGCCCCCGTCACCCGATTCACCGCCGCCACGCGCACAGCCGGTGACGACCAGCGCCACTGCCGACGCCATGGCGACGATGCCCATGGCGTTCCGTAGACTCTTGTGCATTCTCATTCCTGACCTTGCCTCTCTGTTTCGGGTCCCTGCGGAGTCGTTGCCTGCGACGTCGTCGGAGTGGTCTGCGGGGATCGGGTGTGGTGCCCGCCGCCGCCGCGTCGGCAACCGCCGCCAGGGCGTTGACCGATCCGCGACGTCCGCCCCGACGGCGTGTTCAACACCTCGACGGCATCGATCCGGATGCTCCACGACGAGGGACTGTGGAGACCGCTGACGCAGCCGAACAGCGACGTCGTACGGGCCCCTTTCGGGCCGGTCGGCCCGAAGATCTGGCTCGGCTCCGTGGTGAAGCCCACCGCTTCGAGCCACTTCACGTCGCCGAAGTGCAGGTTCACATCCTGCACTGTGAGTCGAGCACCCATCGTCCAGCCTCTCGCGTCGTCGCGTCCGTGCCGTCGGGATTCGGATGTCCCTGGTGGGACCTATAGATCCGAGAGTGTGAGGGGCCGATATCGCCCCTCGTGCTCACGGCAGTAGCGCGAACCCGGAATCCCAGCTGGTCTTCGCAAGTGCTGCCAACGTGATCTGCAGAAAGCCGAGCGCCTCAAGCTCCCGCGCACGCGAGAGAGGTCCAACGTCAACCGCCCGGAGGCCTGCCGCCGTGACGAGGTCGATGACTGCGATCTTCGCTTCTGCATCATCTCCGGCAAGCACAACCGTGGTGCGGGATCCACCATTGGTGCCGCTGCCCAACGTTTCGGCGAAGTTGATGTTGAACGCCTTCACGACCGCCGCGTTCGGAATGTCCTGAGCGATCTCAGCCGCAGCAGAAGAGTCTGGTGGGACCGACAACCTATCGAATGTGGTGAATTCAATTGGATTGCTGATCTCGATGACAACTCGTCCAGTGAGTTGATCCCGATACTGCGCAAGTACGTCCGCGACCGCCGTATACGGAATCGCGAGGACCACGAGTTCACCGGTGAGCTCATCACCGATGACGCCGTATTCTGCGCTGTCATCCTCGCCTGCGGCACGCTCGACTGTGGCACCGGCACCGGCGCTGCGTTTGAGTATCTGGATCTTCGCGTTCGCCCGTGCGGACATATCGGCGATTGCCGAACCCATCTTGCCGGTGCCGATTATGCTGATCGATGTCATGTGAACAAGGCCCTTCTGGTATCAGCGCGATCGCGTGAGAATCGATTCGGCGACAGCTACCGCGTCGTAGTCGAAGAGGAAACTTCTGCGAAAGTCACGCCCAGCGCGCACGTCGGCGTCGCGTTTCTTGATGTCCTCGTACTCGGCTTGCGAGTCGAGCTGTGAGCCACTCCTGCGCGAGCTCGCCTGCAAGATGGCTGTTCGCTGCATGCGAGCCGAGGTATAGCGTTTGAAGGCATCGACGATGCCGTCAGGGCCGTCAGCTTCCCTGAGGAAGATTGCGAGGGTCACGCTGTCCTCAATCGCCTGGGCTGCCCCTTGGCCGACGTGAGGCAGCATCGTGTGTGCTGCGTCGCCGAGCAATGTGACTCGACCTTGTGACCAATTGGCGAGAGGCTCTCGGTCGTAGAGTCCCCACCAGAAGGTCTTGTCGATTCGTTCGATGAACGCATGAAGCTTCGGATCCCACTCCTCACCCCCGAACTCGGCGGCGAGTTCGCTCACCTCGCCGGCGGACGACCACGATTCCTTCAGGGGCTTGTCACTTGGGACGAACCCGACATAGTTGAACAACTTGCGCTGGCGCACCGGATAGCACATGAAATGCTTCCCACCCCCCATCCAGACCTGGGTCGTCATCGGCCATTCCGCGGGAAGGACACTCGAGTCGATGACGCCCCGATATGCGACGGATCCGGAATAGACGGGATCGGAGGGCTGGATCATGGAATCCCGTACCACGGAGTGAACGCCGTCCGCACCCACCACAGCATCGAACTCAGCCTTGGCACCATTCTCGAATTCAAGGCGTACGCTTGCGTCCAACGCGTGAACCGAGGTCAACCTGTGTCCCACACGAACCGCGCCACTGGGGATCGCTCGGCTCAGAACACCGACGAAGTCGGCTCGGTGCATGCCAAAGGTCTGATACCGACTGGCTGAGTCCGACCAGGCTGCTTCGGCCACCGGTCTGCCGTCCGCATTCATGTAGATGCCCGGTCCCTCCCAGGAAGCACCAGCGAGCTTGACCTCATCGAGCAAGCCCAGGCGGTCGAGCACGCGCTGGCCATTCGGGGTGACTCCGACGCCTGCGCCGACTTCGGCCAACGTCTTCGCTTGCTCGAACACCGTGACCTGGACACCGGCGATCTTCGTAAGCGCTATCGCGGCGGTGAGCCCGCCCACCCCGGCGCCGATGACCGCGACTTTGGTTGGGTGAGTTGCCATCGGTTCTCCTCGAATGCATTGCGTGATTTGGCTTGTCGACGATGAAGAGGGCACGACAAGATGGTGGTGAACGTGTTCCCTGGATTTCGTGGCGCGAGGGCAAGGCCGTCAGGTATGGAGATCGACGCTGCCACGCCTGCGAACCCTGCCCTGAACGCGTCAACACCAGCGACCTTATGTGGCGTGCATATCTCCCTCAACGGGCTGAGGTCGATGGACGTATGGAACTTATCGATGGCCTCAACAGCGGTCAGGGTCCTCACGCCGACTTCTTGGGCGCCCGGTATTCCCTCATGGAGCAGCTCGGATTCCGAACGGTCGTCGGCGCCACCTTCGTCTTGGCGCCCGCGTTCCTGCGAATCCCGACCCGGGGGAGTCGCGAAGTACCCCCGCTCTCGCGAATGCCCAGCGCGACACCCACCTCCCAGCCGTCCGAGGCCGCGGGCGTGACGGGTAGCCGCCCGGCGCCGGCCCACAGCATCGTCGCGTCGAGCCGATGTTCTACGAATGGTCCTACGATTGTTCGATGGGATCTGCCAACCATTTGGCGCTCGACCTGTTCCGGTTGCGGGTCTTCATCACCGTGGTCGAGCGCAATGGCTATTCGGCCGCCGCCCGGCACCTCCACCTGGGGCAGCCCACCGTTTCGCACCACGTGGCGGAACTGCAGAAGGCCCTGGGCTCGGAGCTCCTCAGCTACGAGCAGCGGGCGATACACCTGACGCCGGCCGGCCGCGAGGTGTACCACTCGGCCCTGCTCATGCTCCGTGAGCAGGAATCACTCCAGGAGTCACTGAACGACCTGAAGCACGGCCGGCGCGGCAGAGTCCGGCTCGGAGCCAGCATCGCCTTCGAGCAGCGGTACTTCCTGGACCAAGTGATCGCCCCGTTCTGCCGGAGCCATCAGGGGACATTGCTCTCCCTGCGGTTCGGCCACAGCGCCCAGAACGCCCAGGCGGTCTTGGACAGGGAGGTGGACCTTGCATATGTGATCAAGTGGCAATTGCCCCCCGAGGTCTCATTCGAAGCGCTGCACAAGGCGCCCCTGAGGTTCCTGGTTCCGAGTTCCCATCCCCTGGCCCAGCAGGAGACGGTCGAGGTCGAGGACATCGCTGAGGCCGGCCTGATTACCAGCCCCCTCACCAGCCTCGAGTCGATGTACTACCGGCAGATCCTCCGGGAGAGCGGCATCACCGGGGACCATTCCGTGATCGAGGTGGACGGCATGCAGGCTCGCGTGCTGGCGGCAGAGGCCGGCCTGGGCGTGGTGGCCACCTTCATACCCCACTACGCCCGCGGCACCGTCATGGCCCCGCTCGTCGAGCTCTCGGTCAACGGCCCGACGGCCCAGGCCCAGATCGGCCTCGTTCGCCGGGCCGGGGACGACGGACCCGACGTCGTCAACGCGCTGACGAACTGGCTGCGCCACGTGACCGCGACCTGAGGTCCGCTCTTCTCGTCCACGCAGACCACGACGGCGGGCACCGGCCGGTCCAGGTTGAGACCGACGAGGTCGTAGACCATCTGCGCGAACCGCGAGCCTCGGCACGACGCAGATCTGCACCGATGTGTCGGCCGAACGCCTCGAGCCGAGCTACTGCACGGCACACCCAGGCGCCTGAGTCAGCCCCCGAGCGGCAGGAGCACCGCTCTCGGCAATCCGCCGAGGAACAGGAACGGCGACACGTACTCGCCGTCGACCCGGACGCCGAAGTGCACGCAGACTCGGTCGCAGTGGCCACCGGATGCCACGGTGCCCACGACGTCGCCCGGTGCGACCGCTGCGCCTGTCGCGACGGTCGCCCCGACGGGTTCGACCGCGCTCAGCACGCCGTCGCCGTGATCGATCGACACGACGCCTCGGCCGGCGACGGGCCCCGCGAACCGGATGACGCCGGCGGCGGGCGCGACGACCGGGTCGCCGGATGCCGCGGCGACGTCGATACCGCGATGTCCGGCCGCGTACGGCGTGGCCGGCGCCCGGAACGGCGCGAGCACCGTGATGGGCGGCGCGACCGGCCACACCCACGGCTCGGCCGGCGAGGACGGGTCGCCGACCTCCGGTCGTGGAGGACCTGCGTTCGCCGCCGCGGGCATGAGCAGCACGGCGGCGACGGAGGCGGCGAGGAGCAGGACGGAGGCCGCGGCGACGAGGGCGACGCGGCGGCGCGGCGAGGGAACGCGGGGGCGGGAGGCGAGCATGGCTCGATGCTCCTCTGGCTCGGGGCATCCGTCGCCCGATGCCCGCGGATTTGTGCGATCGAGGCGCCTCGGGGCGGTTGGGGAGGGCCGGTGCCGGTGGTAGAGTGTCGAGAGCGCCTCGGCCTGCCGGGGCGACTACGCGTGCCATTTCGGCCGACGACTCCACTCAGTCCCACTCGGAAGAGCGGGCGGAGCCGTGCCGGGCACCAGGGCTCCCGACCGCCGGTCCGGGGCGACAACTGAGAACAGAAGGAGAACGGCTCATGGCCGTCGTCACCATTCGCCAGCTGCTCGACAGCGGCGTGCACTTCGGGCACCAGACCCGCCGTTGGAACCCGAAGATGAAGCGCTTCATCTTCACCGAGCGTTCCGGCATCTACATCATCGACCTGCAGCAGTCGCTCGCCTACATCGACAAGGCGTACGACTTCGTCAAGGAGACGGTCGCCCACGGCGGCACCATCCTCTTCGTCGGCACGAAGAAGCAGGCCCAGGAGTCCATCGCCGAGCAGGCCACGCGCGTCGGCCAGCCCTACGTCAACCAGCGTTGGCTCGGCGGCCTCCTCACGAACTTCACCACGGTCTCCAAGCGCCTCGCGCGCATGAAGGAGCTCGAGGAGCTCGACTTCGAGGGCACCACCAGCGGCTTCACCAAGAAGGAGCTGCTCATCAAGAAGCGCGAGCTCGACAAGCTGCACAAGTCGCTCGGCGGCATCCGCAACCTGTCGAAGACCCCGTCGGCGCTCTGGGTGGTCGACACCAAGAAGGAGCACCTCGCGATCGACGAGGCCAAGAAGCTCGGCATCCCCGTCATCGGCATCCTCGACACGAACTGCGACCCCGACGAGGTGCAGTACCCGATCCCGGGCAACGACGACGCGATCCGATCGGTGAGCCTGCTCACCCGCATCATCGCCGACGCCGCCGCCGAGGGCCTCATCGAGCGTCACCAGAAGCCCGAGGCCGAGGGCAACGTCTCGGCCGTCGAGCCGCTCGCCGAGTGGGAGCAGGAACTCCTCCAGGCGCAGACGCCCGAGCAGTCCTCCGCCGAGACCGCCAAGGTCGACGAGGCCACCGCCGAGTCCGCTGAGGCCGCCGAGGTCGCCGAGGTCGTTTCCGCGGATGCGACCGCGACCGCCGCGACCGAGTCCGAGGCCGACGCCGCGGGCGCCGCTGCCGCCGAGACCAAGTAAGACCCCTCCACACACGACCACGAGTCCAGGAGACTTCCACAACATGGCCAACTTCACACTCGAAGACGTCAAGACCCTGCGCGAGCGCCTCGGCACCGGCATGGTCGACACCAAGAACGCGCTCGTCGAGGCAGACGGCGACCTCGAGAAGGCAGTCGAGCTCCTCCGCCTGAAGGGCGCGAAGGGCAACGCGAAGCGTGCCGACCGCTCGACCGCCGAGGGTCTCGTCACCGCCGTCGACAACGGCGACGGCACCGCCACCCTCATCGAGCTCGCCTGCGAGACCGACTTCGTCGCCAAGGGCGACAAGTTCGTCGCGCTCGCCGACCGCGTGCTCGCCGGCGTCGCGGCGGCTCGCGCCGAGACCGTCGAGGCCGCCCTGGCCGCGCCGGCCGACGGCAAGACCGTCGCCGACGTGATCAGCGAGGAGGCCGCGATCCTCGGCGAGAAGGTCGAGCTCCGTCGCATCCGCCTGGTGAAGGGCGAGCGCTTCGCGATCTACCTGCACAAGACGTCGAAGGACCTGCCCCCGCAGGTCGGAGTCGTGCTCGGCTACTCGGGCGACGACGCCGACACGGCTCGCAGCATCGCGCAGCACATCTCGTTCGCCGACCCCGAGTTCCTCACCCGCGAGGACGTCCCGGCCGAGGCGGTCGAGAAGGAGCGCGCGATCGTCGAGCAGATCTCGCGCGAGGAGGGCAAGCCCGAGGCCGCCCTTCCGAAGATCATCGAGGGTCGCCTCGGTGCCTACTTCAAGCAGGTCGCGCTCCTCGAGCAGGACTATGCCAAGGACAACAAGCTCTCGGTCCGCAAGGTCGTCGAGGACGCAGGCCTCACGGTGAGCGACTTCGCTCGCTTCAAGGTCGGCGCCTAGGTCGATGTGAGGGAGTCCGGTTCGCACATGCGACCCGGACTCCCTTTTCCATGCGCGGAGCGCAACCAGTAGTTTTGACACGGGCACGGAGGGACGGGCGAGGATGACGGAACGCAGGCGAAGGGTCATGCTGAAGCTGTCGGGGGAGGCGTTCGGCGGTGGGGCGCTCGGCGTCAATCCCGATGTCGTGGCCGCGCTGGCCAAGGAGATCGCCGACGCCGCACGCACCGTCGAGGTCGCGATCGTCGTCGGCGGCGGGAACTTCTTCCGCGGTGCAGAGCTCTCGCAGCGCGGCATGGACCGCGGGCGAGCCGACTACATGGGCATGCTCGGCACGGTGATGAACTCGCTCGCGCTGCAGGACTTCCTCGAGCAGGCGGGCGCCGAGACGCGCGTGCAGTCCGCGATCTCGATGACGCAGGTCGCCGAGCCGTACATCCCTCGCCGTGCCGAGCGGCACCTCGAGAAGGGGCGCGTAGTGATCTTCGGCGCCGGTGCCGGCCTGCCCTACTTCTCCACCGACACGGTGGCGGCCCAGCGTGCCCTCGAGATCGGCGCCGACGTCGTGCTCGTCGCGAAGAACGGCGTCGACGGCGTGTACTCCGACGACCCCCGAACGAACCCCGATGCGCACAAGATCGACCGGATCAGCTACCAGGAGGCCCTGCAGCGCGGCCTGAAGGTGGTCGACTCCACCGCGTTCAGCCTCTGCATGGACAACGGCATGCCCATGCAGGTGTTCGGCATGGAGCCGAGCGGCAACGTGACCGCCGCCATCCTCGGCGCCGACCTCGGCACCATCGTCAGCAACGGCGTGCCGGTGTCGACCCGATAGGTGCTGCGCCCCACTCGATAGACTGTCCCGAGTAGCGAACCGAAAAGGAGCTCCCGTGATCGCGGATGTACTTTCCGATGCCACCGCACGCATGCACAAGGCCGTCGAAGTCGCGAAAGACGACTTCGCCACCGTGCGCACGGGCCGGGCGAACCCCCAGATGTTCCAGAAGATCATGGTGAGCTACTACGGCACGCCCACGCCGCTGTCGCAGCTCGCCTCGCTGCAGAACCCCGAGGCCCGCACGCTCGTGGTGACCCCCTACGACAAGGGCGCCCTGCGCGACATCGAGCAGGCGATCCGCGACACTCCGAACCTCGGCGCGAACCCGTCGAACGACGGCAACATCATCCGGGTGACGCTGCCCGAGCTCACCGAGGAACGCCGCAAGGAGTACGTGAAGCTCGTGCGGTCCAAGGCCGAGGACGCCAAGGTCTCGGTTCGCAACATCCGCCGCAAGGCGAAGGACGACCTCGACTCGCTCAAGGGAGAGGTCGGCGACGACGAGGTGGCGCGCGGTGAGAAGGAGCTCGAGCACATCACCAAGACCAACGTCGACGCGATCGACGATGCGCTCAAGCGCAAGGAAGCCGAACTCCTCGAGGTCTGAGGGGCAGACGGATGTCAGGTGTCCCAGAGGGGGAGCAGTCGGACGCCGGGGGGCATGACCGAACCGCGCGCGACGACTTCCGGGCGCAGGTGCATGCCCGCAAGGCCGACCTCGAGCGCCAGTTCGAGGCCTCCAAAGCCCAGTTCGACCAGGCGCAGGAGAAGATCCAGGCCCGCACGGGCCGCAACCTGATCCTCGCGATCGTCATCGGCCTGGTCTTCGGCGGCGCCCTGCTGCTGAGCCTGCTCGTCATCAAAGAACTGTTCATGCTCTTCGCCGTGCTGCTCGCGGGATTCGCCAGCTACGAACTCGCGCAGGCGCTGCGCAAGGACGACTACCGCGTACCGCGGATCCCCACCGTCGTGGTCGCCGTCGCCGCGGTACCTGCGGCGTACTACGGCAGTGCCGGCGGGCAGCTCGTCGCGGTGCTCCTCGGCATCGTCGTGGTGAGCCTCTGGCGGCTGGGGGAGCAGCTCGTGCCGAGCCTTCGCCGGTCCCGTGCCAGCCTCTTGCGCGACCTCATCGCCGGGGCGTTCGTGCAGGGCTACGTCACGTTCCTCGCGACGTTCGCCGTCGTGCTCACCGCCGCCGAGGGCGGTCAATGGTGGACGCTGGCCTTCATCGTCACCGCGGTCGCGGCCGACACCGGCGCCTACGCGTCGGGCCTCATGTTCGGCAAGCACCCGATGGCGCCCGTGATCAGCCCGAAGAAGACGTGGGAGGGGTTCGCCGGAGGAGCCCTCGCGAGCCTCATCGCCGGTGTGCTGCTCTCGACGCTGATGCTCGGCAACACGTGGTGGTTCGGCCTCATCTTCGGCGCGGCGATCTTCCTCACCGCGACCCTCGGCGACCTCGCCGAGTCGCTCGTGAAACGCGACATCGGCATCAAGGACATGAGCTCGTGGCTCCCGGGTCATGGCGGGTTCCTCGATCGGCTCGACTCGATCCTCCCGTCGGCGGCCGTGGCATTCGTGGCGTTCCGGGTCTTCGGTTGAGTGTCCGGGATAATGGTGCGGTGAGCTCCACGTTCCCCCGCGCGCGAAAGCCCCACCTGGGCTACAACATCGATCAGGTCGAGGAGTTCCTGCAGGTGGCCCGACGCGCCTACGACGGATCCGCCCGGCCCGGCGACCCCCCGCTGTCGTCGGAACGCATCCGGCTCACCGCGTTCGCCATGCAGAAGGGCGGCTACTCGACCGCGCACGTGGACGCCGCCCTCGAGCGGCTCGAAGACGCATTCGCCGCCGAGGAGCGACAGGTCGCCGCCCGGCTGCACGGCACGGAGGCCTGGCTCAGCGAGGCGCGCACCACCGCACAGGTCATCACCAACCGACTCGCCCGGCCCGAGGGCGAGCGCTTCGACCGGGTGAGCCCGCTCGCCCTCGGCTACCGCGTACGGGACGTCGACCGCTTCGCCGACAAGCTCACGCGCTACTTCCGCGACGGATGGCCCATCTCGATCGACGACGTGCGCACGGTCGTGTTCACGACCCAGCGGGGCGGCTACCGCGAGTCGCAGGTCGACCTCGTGCTCGATGCCGTGGTCGATGTCATGCTGGCGGTCCGGTGAGCGGTTCCACACGGTCGAGCCGACGTTCGACGAGCTCGCGGCGGCTCCGATACACTCGACGAATCGTGGGCAGGCACATGGGATCGAGCGGCGCGTCGGGCGCGGTGCGTTCGCATCCCACGAACTCCTCGACCCGGGGTCCGGTCAAGCAGGCGGCCATCGTCGTCTTCGCCTTCGCCGCCTCGGTGAGCTTCCTCCTCGTCAACGTCGTCGACCCGTACTCCGGGGCGACGGCCTCGGCCGACTTCGCTCCCGGCGGCGACCGGTTCGGTGGCGAGGAGGTGCAGGCCTACGCCGTCGACGGCGAGTACTCCATCGGCGTGTCCCGTGAGGGGTACGTGGTCGAGAAGAAGCCCGAAGTCAAGCTCGCGCCCGCTTCGACCTCGTCGGCCAGCGGGTGGGCACCGCCCGCCATCACCCCCGATCCCGGCTCGGCGCAGGCGTACGCGGCCGGTGCGGTGGCCGCCCGCGGTTGGGCGTCCACCGAGTTCGACTGCCTCGTCGCGCTCTGGAACAAGGAGTCCGGGTGGCGGGTGAACGCCTACAACGCGTCGAGCGGCGCCTACGGCATTCCACAGGCGCTCCCCGGTTCGAAGATGGCGACCGCAGGGGCCGACTGGGAGACCAACGCGGCGACCCAGATCGAATGGGGCCTCGGCTACATCCAAGGCCGCTACGGCACGCCCTGCGGCGCCTGGGCGCATTCGCAGGACGTCGGCTGGTACTGAGCCGAGCCTGGCGGGCCGCGACCCTAGACTGGGACCATGGCGCGCTCGAACCGGTCACGAGGACGCGCGGCGCGTGCCCGTGAGCCGCACCCGGAGCTCGACGTCGAGCGCATGACGGCCGGCTGGCGACGCACCGAGGTGCGTGGCGGTCGCGAGTGGAACGTCCAACCGGTCTCCGAGCAGCAGGCTGTCAAGGACTACCTGTGCCCCGGCTGCGGGCTCGACGTCGCATCGGGCGTCGCCCACCTCGTGGTGTGGCGAGCCGACGGCGTGCTCGGCGACGCCGCCGATCTCGCGGCACGTCGCCATTGGCACACCCACTGCTGGAGGATCGTCACCCCGTGAACCACGAGAACCAGGCCGACCAGGTCGAGATCAGGGCCGGCATCGAACTGCCGGCCGTCCGCGAGGAGATCGAGCTGCACACCTCCGATGGGCTCACCCTCGTCGGGGAGCTCGCGACCCCGGTCGATCGACCGCCGGTCGCCACGCTCGTGACCCTGCATCCGCTCCCGACGGCCGGTGGGTTCATGGACTCGCACGTGCTGCGCAAGGCCGCCGCCCGGCTGCCCGCGCTCGCGGATCTCGCCGTGCTGCGATTCAACACCCGCGGCACATCATCGCCGCGCGGCACCAGCGAGGGCTCGTTCGGCGAAGGCGTCGAGGAGCGGGCGGATGTCGCGGCCGCCATGCAGTTCGTCGCCGAACGCGGACTGCCGAACCCGTGGCTGGTCGGCTGGTCGTTCGGCACCGAGCTCGCGTTGAAGTACGGACTCGAGCACGGCATCGCCGGGGCAGTGCTGCTGTCGCCGCCGTTGCATCGCACGAGCGAGGAGGAGCTGCGCCGCTGGAACGCGTCCTCAGCGCCCATCATCGCCCTGATCCCCGAGCACGACGACTTCCTGAAGCCCGCCGCCGCCGCCGAGCGCTTCGCGGTCCTGCCGCGCCTGCGCCGCATCGACGTGTCGGGCGGCAAGCACCTCTGGGTCGGCGAAGCGCAGACCCGCCGGGTGCTCGAGGAGATCGTGGCGGCCGTGAATCCGTCGGCGCTCCCGTTGCCGACCACCTGGCCCGCGGCATCCGTCGCCGGCTGACGCCAGGCGACCGGCCTCCTGCCTCAGCGCTCGTTCTGTCGCGGGATCACGACCTGCTTGATGATGAGCAGCACGGATGCCGCGAACGGGATCGCGATGAGCGCACCGAGGATGCCGAGGAGCGATCCGCCGGCGAGGGCGGCGATCACGACGAGGGCGCCCGGCACCTTGACGGCCCGCGTCATGATGCGAGGGCTCAGCACGTAGGCCTCGATCTGCATGTAGATGAGGTAGTAGATGGCGGCCACCAGTGCGGTGAGCGGTGACCCGAGGCCCGGGATGAGGCACACCAGCACGATGAGGATCGAGCCCGACAGCGTGCCGACGAGCGGCACGAGCGAGAACAGGAACGCGAGGAGCGCCAGGACGGCCGGGAACGGCGCCTTGATGATCGAGAGGAAGACGAAGCTCAGGATGCCGTTCACCGCGGCGAGCGAGACCTGGCCGAGCACGTAGCGGCCCACCGATTGCGTGATCTGCTCGGTGAGGTCGGCGAACCTGTCGCGCTTCGACGCCGGCACCAGCTGGTAGGTGGCTCGCTTCATGCTGTTCAGGGACGCGGCGAAGTAGAGCGTCAGGATGAGCACGATCACGATCGCGAAGATGCCCGTGCCGATGGCGATCGTGACCTGCAGCACGCCTCCGGCGAGCTCGCTCAGTTTCTCGGGGTTCGTGAAGAAGTCGGTGATCGCGGCGGTGACCTGCTCCTGCAGGTCGCTGATCGCGAGCTGCGGGAACTGCTCCTCGAGGGACTCGACCCAGTCGAAGCTGCTCACGCGCTCGATGATCGCCGGGATCTCCTCGACGAGCTGGCTCACCTGGTCGACGATGATCGGCACCACCGCGAGGACCAGGGCGGCGATGATGAGGCCGACCCCCGTCATCACGATGATGATCGCCGCCCAACGCGGAAGCCCTCGGCGCTCGAGCCAGCTGATCGCCGGATCGAGGCCGAGGGCCAGGAAGAGTGCCGCACCGATGTACGCGATGATCGTCGACAGGGTCGCGATCGACGCGAGGATGAGCAGGCCGAGGCCGACCCCCAGCGTTCCGACGAGTCCGACTCGGAACGCGTTCTGGATCTTCATCGGCCGGCGCGCCCGCCGGTCAGCGCGACGTCTGCGCAGCCACCTGCTCGGCGGCCGTCAACACCCCGCGCAGGCTCTCGAAGTAGCCCGCGACCGCGTCGCGCTCGATCTTGATCTGCGACAGGCGGTCCTCCGCATCGGCGACGAGGGCGCGGGTGCGCTCCTCGGCGTCGGCGATGAGCTTGCGCGCCTGGTCGTGCGCGGCCGAGATGCGCTCGCGCGCCTCCTCGTCGGCCCGGTCGCGGACCTCCGCGATCTCGCTGCGCACCTTGGTCTCGAGACGCTCGGCCTCGGCGCGGCTCTCGGCCGTGCGTGCGACCGCCTCGGCGAGCTCGGCGTTCGCGTCGTCGAGGAACTTCTGCGTCTGCGCCGCAGCCTCCTGGTGGGCGGTGAGCAGCTCCTGCTCGGACTCGTCGCGCTTGCGAGTGAGCTCGGCCTCCAGGTCGAGGTGGGCCTTCTCGATCTCACGACGCATGCGGTTGACCTCGTGCGTCGTCTTCTTGCGCATCGACGTCAGCTGATTGTCGAGATCGATGCGGGCCTGCTCGGCCTCGGCCTCGAAGTCGGCGCGCGCCTGCTCCTGCTCGAGCGCGAGGTCGGCGCGCATCTGGTCGAGGTCGGCGGCGTGCTTGGCACGGATGCGCTCGAGCTCGTGCTGCAGCTTGAGGCGTGCGGCCTCGGCCTCGCGCTCGCGGTCGACCTTCGCCTGCTCCTTCTGCTGGAGGAGTTCGGCGCGGCTGGCCTCGAGCTCGTGGTCGAGGTCGGTGCGTGCCTGCTCGAGCTCGTGCACCAGGGCGGCACGGCGTTCAGCGATCTCGGCCTCGATGGCGGCACGAGCCTCGGCCGTCTCGCGCTCGAGGTCGAGGCGCGACTGCTTGGTCTCGCGAGCGAGGTCGATGCGGGCCTGTTCGGTCTCCTTGGCGAGTTCTGCACGCGCGCGGTCGAGCTCGATGGCGACCTCGGCGCGCGTCTGCTCGGTCTCCTGTGCGAGACCCGCCGCAGTGGCCCGGGCCTCGGTGGCCTCGGTGTTGGCCGCGACGAGGATCTCGGACGCCTTGCGTTCGGCCGCGGCCACCGTTGCGGCCGCCTCGCGCTTGGCGCTCGAGCGGAGCTCGGCGGACTCGGTGGCCACCGCGCCGCGGATGGCGGCCGCGTCGCGGGCCGCCTCCTGGCGGAGCTGCTCGCTGGACTCGTGGGCCCGGGCGACCATGTCGTCGGCCTCGGCGCGGGCGTTCTCGAGCACGCGGTTGGCCTGGGCGCGGGCCTCGCTGAGGGTGCGCTCGGCGAGCTCGTGCGCGTCGGAGCGCATGAGGTGCGCCTCGTCTTCGGCGGCACGGCGGAGCTTCTCGGCGTCGATGTCGGCCTGTGCGATGAGGCGCGTGGACTGCTCCTCGGCGACGCGGAGCGTGTTCTCGAGCTTGGTGCCGAGGCCGGAGAAGGTGGGGCTGCCGACCTCCTCGAGCTCGGCGGTGAGTTCATCGATGCGCGCAAGGAGGCGTTTGTTCTCCTTGGCCTGCTCGGCGAGTTGGTTGTTCGCGTTGATGATGTCGCGTCGGAGCCCGTTGAGGCTCTTATCGACTTCGTCCTTGTCGTATCCGCGGAACACCTGCGTGAACTCGGTCTCTTCGACGGCCATTCTTCCTCCGGGCTCTGTCCCGCGTTCGTGGGGGCTCATGCGGGATGTGTCGATTGTACGGGCACGAGGGGTCGCGCGTGCACGCTGCCCACAGGCTGTGGTTAGGAGACTCCCAGACACCGCCGGTAGTGTGGAATGTCCCTGTTCGAAGCCGCCCGAGGCGGCAACGGAGGTTTGTTCGTGCGCTTCGCTCTCGCCATCGTGGCTTTCGTGGCCGCGGCCGTGATGATCGGGTTCGGGATCGCCCAGCGCACTGTCTACCTCGATCCCGATCGGGTGACGCTCACCAGCCGGCTCGAGGAGGAGGCGGCCTACGTGGTCGTCGAACCCGACGCGCTCGGCGCGCACCCCGGTAAGCAGACCCTGACCGTGTCTGGTTCCGACACCGTCTTCCTCGCGTACGGCCGCACCTCCGACGTCACGTCGTGGCTCGGCGAGGAGCCGTATGTTGCCGTGCACTACGACGCCGAGGCCGAGGAGTTCACGAGCGAACTCGTCGCCGGCGGCACCGCCGGAGACGCCCCCGCCGGAACGGAGACGCCCGCGGCCACCCCGGCCCCCACTCCCGCAGAGGGCGACCCGGCGGCCCAGGTGGCCGACCCGGCGGCGTCGCCGGCCGGCTCCGACCTCTGGCTCGACGAGTTCACCGAGGAGCGATCGTTGACGACGACGATCGACGTGCCCGACGACATCGCCGTGCTGCTGGCGAGCGACGGCACCGCCCCGGCGCCGACCGACCTGTCGATCTCGTGGCCGCTCGACAACTCGACGCCGCTGGCCGGCCCGCTGATCGCCGGTGGTGCGCTCGTCTTCCTGATCGGGCTCGTCCTCCTGTTCACCGGCTTCCTGCACCACCGCCGTTCGCGCGGACCACGCCGCAACCTGCCCAAGGGCCCGCGCGGCCGGCTCCCGAGCGCGCCGAAGCCGTCGGCGCGGCAGGGCCTCACCGGCGGCAACCGGCGCGCCATCGGCCGCGCCCGTCGTATCGCGCTCGTTCCGCTCATCGCGGTGCCCGCCCTGGCCCTGAGCGCGTGCTCCTCCGACTACTGGCCGAGCTTCGACCAGGCGACCTCGTCCACCGCTCCGGCGAGCCCGTCCACGCCACCGGCGACGGCGGCGACCGACACCCCCGTCCAAGAGGACGAAGAGGAGATGGAGCCCGCGGTCACGGTGCCGCAGATGGAGCGCATCATGCGCCGTGTCGCCGTCTTCGCCAAGGAGGCCGACGACGCCCGTGATGCGACCACGGTCTCCGAGCGCTTCACCGGGCCTGCGCTCGAGGCCCGGTTGGCGAACTACACGATCCGCGGCAGCCTGCCCGATCACCCGGCCCCGGTCGCGGTGCCGGCATCGCCGTTGACGCTCACGCTGCCACAGCAGGTGGCCGGCTGGCCGGCCACCGGGCGGACCGTGCTCACCATCGCGCAGAACTCCGACCCGACCATCGCGCCGACCGCCCTCGTGCTCCAGCAGGCGACGCCGCGCGACAACTACAAGATCGTCTACGCGATGTCCCTTGCGCCGGATGCCGACGTTCCCGAGGTCGCGCCGGCCTCCATCGGCGCCCCGCTCATCTCGCCCGAGTTCAAGGGACTCGTGCTCCCGCCCGGTCAGGTCGCCGGTGCGTACGCCGACCTCCTGCTGAAGGGCGACGCCTCGGAGTTCTACGAGCTGTTCGACGCCGAGGGCGACGTGCTGCGCGAGCAGCTCGGCGTCACCGGACAGCAGGCGACGCGTGACTCCCTGGCGGGCAAGGAGGCCGCGATCGCGTTCTCCAACGTCGTGGGCGACAGCCCCACCATCGCGATGGCGACGAACGACTCCGGCGCCCTCGTGAGCGTCTCGATCGAGCAGACCGAGCAGGTGACGCCCACGAACGGCGGTACGATCGGCTTCGAGGCCGGCGCCCCTGGCGCGGCCCTCTCGGGCTTCACCGAGAAGAGCGCCAAGGGCGTGCAGCGCGTCATCGGCGTGCAGTTGCTGTTCTACGTCCCGAGCGTCGGCTCGGATGAGCAGATCCGGCTCCTCGGCTGGTCCGAGAGCCTGATCGGAGCATCGGAGGTACCGTGACCGACCCCACACCGCCGAGCGGCCTTCGCGGAGCCGTCGACCTGTCCGCGCTGGTGCAGCGTTCGCAGGGCTCGCCGCATCAGGGCGCCCAGCCCAGGCATGCGGCGAACGCCGACCCCCTGGTCTTCGAGACGGATGACGCCTCGTTCGGCTCCGCGCTCGAGCTCTCGCGCACCGTCCCGGTCGTCGTCGTGCTCTGGGCATCGTGGAACGAACAGTCGACGCAGCTCGTGGCCACCCTCGAACGTCTCGTGCGGGCGCGTGAGGGGCGACTCGTGCTGGCCGCGGCCGACGCCGACCGAAGCCCGCAACTCGTGCAGGCCTTCCAGGCGCAGGGCATCCCCACCGTGGTCGCCGTCGTCGCCGGTCAGCCCGTGCCGCTCTTCGCCGGCGTCCAGCCCGACGACGTGATCGGGCAGGTGTTCGACCAGCTCCTCGAGCTGGCCGCCCAGAACGGCGTCTCCGGGCGCGTCGACGTGAGCGGCGCCGAAGGGAACGGTGACGGCGCCGCACCCGAGGCCTCCGAACCGCCCCTGCCGCCGCTGCACCAGGAGGCGTACGACGCGATCGGGCGGGGCGACTACGACGCTGCGGCATCCGCCTACCGCACCGCCATGGCCCAGGATCCGCGTGACGCGCTCGCCGTCGCCGGCCTCGCCCAGGTCAACCTGCTCGGCCGCCTGCAGGGCAAGTCGCTCGACCAGATCCGCAATGCCGCGGCATCCGCCCCCGACGACCTCGACGCCCAGCTCGACGTCGCCGACCTCGACCTGTCGGGCGGCCACGTGGAGGACGCGTTCGACCGGCTCCTCACGCTGTTCCCGAAGCTCGACGCCGACGGCAAGAAGCTCGTGCGCGAGCGGCTCGTGGAGCTCTTCGAGGTCGCCGGCACTGAGGATCCGCGCGTGATCGCGGCTCGGCGGCGCCTCACGAACCTGCTCTTCTAGACCGGCACCGACGCGCTCGAGTTCCCTGAGCCCGTCGAGGGGAACACGTGCCGGTAAGCGGCTCCCTTCGACGAGCTCAGGGAGCGGTCGCTTCGGGCGTGAACCACACCGCGCCGAGCGGGGGCAGCGTGAACACACCCGATGCAGGCCGGCCCGCCCACGGGGTGTCCGTCGCCTCGACGCCGCCGAGGTTGCCCACGCCGGAGCCGCCGAACTCCGCGGCATCCGAGTTCAGCACCTCGCGCCAGCGGCCCGGAGCCGGCAGCCCGAGCCGGAAGCCGTCGTGCGGGCGGCCCGCGAAGTTCACCACGCAGAGCAGCGGCCGGCGGTCGCGGTCGTAGCGCAGGAACGCGATCACGTTCTCGGCCGCGGCGCCGCCCTCGACCCACTCGAAGCCCGCCGCGTCGTCGTCGAGTTGCCAGAGCGCGGCCGCCGACCGGTAGGTGCGGTTCAGCGCGCCGACGAACTCGGCGAGCTGCCGATGGCTGGGCTGGTCGAGGATCCACCAGTCGAGGCCGCGCTCCTCGCTCCATTCCGAGAGCTGCCCGAACTCCTGGCCCATGAAGAGCAGCTGCTTGCCGGGATGCGCCCACATGAACGCGAGGTAGGCGCGCACGTTCGCGAGCTGCTGCCAGTGGTCGCCCGGCATCTTGCGCACGAGCGAGCCCTTGCCGTGCACGACCTCGTCGTGGCTGATGGGCAGCAGGAAGTGCTCGCTGAACGCGTACAGGAACGAGAACGTGAGGTCGTGGTGGTGGTGCGCGCGGTACATCGGGTCCTTCTGGATGTACTGCAGGGTGTCGTGCATCCATCCCATGTTCCACTTGAAGCCGAATCCGAGGCCGCCCGAGTTCGTGGGCGCGGTCACCCCTGGCCAGCTCGTCGACTCCTCGGCGATCATGACGATGCCCGGGTTGCGCTTGTAGGCCGTCGCGGTCGCCTCCTGCAGGAAGCCGATGGCCTCGAGGTGCTCCCGGCCTCCGTGCACGTTCGGCAGCCATTCGCCTGGTTCCCGCGAGTAGTCGAGGTAGAGCATCGAGGCGACGGCGTCGACGCGCAGCCCGTCGACGTGCATCTCCTCGAGCCAGAACAGCGCGTTGGCGACGAGGAAGTTGCGCACCCTCGGGTTGCCGTAGTCGAAGACGAGCGTGCCCCAGTCCTTCTGCTCGCCGCGCCGCGGGTCGGGATGCTCGTACAGCGGTTCGCCGTCGAAGCGCGCGAGCGCCCAGTCGTCCTTCGGGAAGTGCCCGGGCACCCAGTCCATGATCACGCCGATACCGGCCCGGTGCAGCCGATCGATGAGGTACTTGAGGTCGTCGGGGGTGCCGAACCGGCTCGTCACGGCGAAGTAGCCGGTCACCTGGTATCCCCACGAACCGCCGAACGGATGCTCCGCCAGCGGCATGAACTCCACGTGCGTGTAGCCGAGCCAGTCGAGGTACTCGATGAGCTCGTCGGCGATCGCCCGGTAGCCCTTGCCGGGCCGCCACGAACCGAGGTGGAGCTCGTAGACGCTCATCGGCAGTTCGTGCGGGTTGGAATGCGCGCGTCGGGACATCCATTCGTCGTCGCCCCAGATGTGCGTGCTCGTGCTCACGACCGACGCGGTCGCCGGCGCGATCTCGGCCTGCCGGGCCATGGGGTCGGCCTTCATCACCCAATCGCCCGACGCCGTGAGGAACTCGAACTTGTAGATCGCGCCTGCCGGCAGGTCGGGCACGAACAGCTCCCAGACGCCCGTGCCGCCCATGCTGCGCATGGCGTGCGCGGACCCGTCCCACCGGTTGAACTCGCCGACGACGCGTGCGGCGCGCGCGTGCGGCGCCCAGACGGTGAACCCCGTGCCGCGGACGCCGCTGCCCGCGCCCCAGCGCTCGCGGTGGTGCGCGCCGAGGACGCGCCACAGCTCCTCGTGCCGTCCCTCGCCGATGAGGTGCAGGTCGAGATCGCCGATAGTGGGCGCGAACCGGTAGGGGTCGTCGCTCGTCCACTCGTCGTCGCCGTACCGGGCCCGCACCCGGTAGCCGGTCGGGCCGAACTCGCCGGCACCCGCCCAGATGCCGTGTGCGAGATGCTCGAGGGGAACGACCCGCCCGTCGTCGAGGATCGCCTCGACGGTATCGGCGAGCGGACGGCGGCTGCGGATGACGGTGTGCACGCCCGGCGTTCCCGCGAGCTCGAACCCGTGCTGGCCGAGCACCGAGTGCGGGTCGGAGTGGCGGCCCTCGCCGACGGCGGCGAGCACGTCGTCGGTGACCGCGGGGCCCGTGTGCGGCATCCGGTCAGGCATCGGCGCCTCCGCCGGTGCGACCGGTGCCGCCCGTGCCGCTCGTGTCGCCCGCGGCATCCGCGTCCCGCACGACGTGCAGGATGTGGGCGGGCTGGGTGAACGCATCGAGCCTCACGTAGTTGCTGTCGCTCCACGTCCAGCGGTCGCCGGTGACGAGGTCGGCGACCAGGAACGGCGCCCCCGGCTCGAGCCCGATGGCGGCGAGGTCGAGGTGCACGGTCGTCTCCCTGACGGAGTGGGGGTCGACGTTGGCGACCACGATGATCGTGTCGTCGACGCCGCTCGGCGTGAAGCGCCCCTCGAGGTGCTTGGAGTAGACGAGCACCGATTCGTCCTCGCTGGAGTGGGCGCGGAAGTTCCGCAACTGCGCGAGCGCCGGGTGCTCGGCGCGGATGCGGTTGAGGATCCCGAGGTAGAGGGCGAGCGAACGGCCCTCGCGCTCGGCGCCGGCGAAGTCGCGCGGCTTGTACTCGTACTTCTCGTTGTCGATGGCCTCCTCGGCGCCCGGCCGGGCCACGGACTCGAAGAGCTCGAAGCCCGAGTAGACGCCCCACGTCGGCGCGGCGGTCGCGGCGATCGTCGCGCGCACGGTGAAGGCGGCCGGGCCGCCGAACTGCAGGTACTCGGTGAGGATGTCGGGCGTGTTCACGAACAGGTTCGGCCGCATGAAGTCGGCGGTCTCCTGCGAGACGCTCGTGAGGAACTCCTCGAGCTCCGCCTTGGTGTTCCGCCACGTGAAGTACGAGTACGACTGCTGGAAGCCCACCATCGCGAGCGCCTGCATCATCGCGGGCCGCGTGAACGCCTCGGCGAGGAACACGACGTCGGGGTCCGTGGCGTTGAGGTCGCCGATGAGCCGCTCCCAGAACGCGAGCGGCTTGGTGTGCGGGTTGTCGACCCGGAAGATGCGCACGCCCTGCTTCATCCAGTGCCGCACGACGCGCGTGACCTCGACGACGAGGCCGTCGAAGTCGTCGTCGAAGTTGATCGGGTAGATGTCCTGGTACTTCTTCGGCGGGTTCTCGGCGTAGCGGATCGTGCCGTCGGGCAGTTGCGTGAACCATTCCGGATGCTCCGTCACCCACGGGTGATCGGGGGAGGCCTGCAGCGCGAGGTCGAGCGCGATCTCGATGCCGAGCGCTTCGGCCCGGCGCACGAAAGCGCGGAAGTCGGCGAGGGAGCCGAGGTCGGGATGCACCGCATCGTGGCCGCCCGGCGTGCCGTCCTTCATCGGCCCGCCGATCGCCCACGGCGACCCCGGGTCGTCGGGCCCCGGGTCGAGCGTGTTGTTGCGGCCCTTGCGATTCGTCACGCCGATCGGGTGGATGGGTGGGAGGTACACGACGTCGAACCCCATGGCGGCGACGCCGTCGAGGCGCCTGGTCGCCGTGCGGAACGAGCCGCTGCGCCAGCGACCATCCTTGAAGCGTCGCGCACCCTCGGATCGGGGGAAGAACTCGTACCAGGAGCCGACGCCCGCTCGGCGCCGCTCGACGAGGATCTCGTGCTCGGGGGAGTCGCTCGCGAGACGTGTGAGGGGGCGCGGGCCGAACTCGGCGAGCAGCGGGTCGTCGATCAGCGCGCGACGGTCGGCGACGGAGGTCCGGGGATCGCGCAGTGCGGCGGCGAGGGTCGTCAGCTGATTCCGCACCGCGCCGGGCCGCCCTGCGTCGACGGCGGCCCGGTCGAGGAGGCGTGCTCCGATCTCGAACATCAGCTCGACGTCGATGCCGGCGTCCACCTTGAGCGAGGCATCGTGCCGCCACGTGGCCACCTCGTCGTCGAAGCCCGTGACATGCCAGTGCCAGATGCCGCGCTCGTCGAGTTGCGCCTTCGACTCCCAGCGGTCGGTGCCCGGCGCCAGCGGAGACATCCGTTCGCTCCGGGTGCTGCCAGACGGGCTCGTGAGCACGAGCATGGCGCCCACCATGTCGTGCCCCTCGCGGAAGACCGTCGCGCGGAACGGCACGACCTCGCCCTCGAACGCCTTCGGTCTCCACCGCGAATCGGGGAGGGCGGGGGTGACCCGGGTCACCGGGATGCGGCCGGCCAGCACTTGGTGGGTCGTCACGTTCCGACCGTAGCGCGGATCGGTCGGAAGCGGCGTGACGCAACGGCGAAGCTCGGGCGTTCGCGGGTAGGTTGGACGCGACGGAGCAGCAGCGCAGGCCGAGCAGGAGGACATGTCATGACCGATCAGCAGCCGCAGGTGAAGATGGTCGTCCTGTCCACCGACGACCTCGATGCCTCGATCGCGTTCTACACCGAGACGCTCGGGTTCCCGCTCAAGTTCCGCGACGGATCCCACTTCGCCGCGCTCGACGGCGGCACCATCACGCTCGCGCTCGCGACAGCACTCGATCACCCGATCCCGGGCCAAGTCGTCGTGGGCATCAAGACCGATGACGTCGACGGCATGGCCGAGGCGATCGATGAGGCGGGCGGCGGCATCGCGAAGGGCCCATACGACGACGCCCACGAGCGACGCGCGGTCGTCTACGACAGCCAGGGCAATGGGCTCGTGCTGTACAAGTCGCTCCCGCCTCGGTGAGTCGCGCCGGGCTTCACCGCGTGGCGGGCATCCGCGCGTCAGCGTCGAGGCGCGTCCGGAGGTGCCCGGGGTCGCCACCCGTGCCGGCGGCCACACGGTCGGGGCGCACGAGCACGACCCGGCCATCGTCGGCGGGGGCGGATGACTCGGGCTCGACCACCTCGTCGTCGCGCACGACGATCACGGGGAGGCCGCGCCAACGCGGGTCCTCGGGGGCGGGTGCGGGCTCGCCGACACGCGTCCACACGACCCAGCACCAACCGGTCTCGGGGAGGCGTGCGGAGAGCCGGCCGCCGTCGGCGAGCCTCGGGTTCGCGAGCCGACGGCCGGCGCCGGGGCCGGCGCTGAGCGGGCCGTCGGGGTAGGCGACCTCGAGCATCCCGGTGGCGCGGCCGAGCCTCGCCTGCACGCGCCGAAGCGCGAGTACCCGGGGCGCGACGCGGCCGAGCACGCGCCGGATCGCGGTGTTGCTGGTCGTCAGCAGCGCGGTCATGCGGGCGACGGTCTCGACCATCCGGCTCCCCGCGGCACGGCGTTCGGCCTCGTAGCTGTCGAGGAGCGCCTCGGCCGCGGCGGGCGAGGCCGCCCGGTCCACCTCCGCGAGTTTCCAGACGAGGTTGTGGACGTCCTGCAGGCCGGTGTTCAGCCCTTGGCCGCCGACCGGGCTGTGCACGTGGGCGGCGTCGCCGGCCAGGAACACGCGACCACGCCGGTAGGCGTCGGCGACCCCGTGGGTGAGGGTGAAGCGCGAGGTCCAGCCGACGTCGTGCACGCCGAATGCGAGGCCCGTGCGCTCCATGATGAGTCGGTCGAGGTATCCCGCGTCGATGGTCGGTGCGCCCGCATCCGTCGTCGCGGGAACCTGGGCGATGATCCGCCAGCGGCCAGGGTCGGGCACCGGCACGACGATGAGGAGACCCGGCGGCGTGAGGTAGGCGTAGCCCTCGTCCTCGGCCAGACGCGGCGAGCCCGCGACATCCGCCAGCAGGAACTGCACCCCGCTGTCACGACGGTCGAGCCGGAGTCCCGCTCGATCGCGCACCGTGCTGCGGCCGCCGTCGCAGCCGATGAGCCACCGCGCTCGCACCGTCTGGAGCCCGCCGGGGGTCTCGAGCGCGGCCTCGACGTGAGCTTCGCGTTCGTCGAGCTCGGCGAACGTCGTTCCCCACTCGACGGCGCCCCCGAGCTGCGCGAGTCGTGCCTCGAGCACCTGCTCGGTGGCGTACTGCGGGATGGACAGCCAGAACGGGTAGGCGGTGTCGCCCCAGGGGAGCCCGCGCAGGTCCACCCTCGTGCGGCGCCCACGCGGCCCGGCGTGAGCCGTGAGTGCCGCGAACGGCACGCCCTCCGCGAGCATCGCGTCGGCGACGCCCATGAGCTCGAGCACCTCCATGGTGCGGGCGTGCGTCGCGAGCGCCTTCGAGTGCGTGGAGAGTCCGCGCTTTCGATCGATGATCCGCACCGTCATTCCGTGGCGGAGGGCCTCGCAGGCGGCGGCCAGTCCGGTGGGACCCGCGCCGACGACGAGCACGTCGACGTCGGCGGACGCGGAGGGTTGGGGGAGACCTTCTGTGTCGTGAGCGGCGTTCATGTCGGCAGTCTATCGCAAAACGAGACATGAATGTCTCGCTTCGAAGTAATTGCCGATATGGTCGTATTCATGGATGTCTCCTCGCCGGCCACTCCGCCACGGCGACGCGATGTCGCGCGTCACCGCGACATGCTCATCGCTGCCGCCACCGAGGAGTTCGCCCGCAACCCCGAGGCGTCGATGGCCGACATCGCCCGGGTCGCCGAGTTGACGAGGGCGACCGTGTACCGCCACTTCCCGAACCGGGAGGCGCTCGAGTCGGCCATCCGCGCGGAAGCACTCGCCCGAGCGTCGCGGGCGCTCGAGGAGAGCCGGCTCGACGAGGGCACCGCGGTCGAGGTCCTGCAGCGCGTGATCCACGCCCTGGGCGCCCAGGGCATGGGCCTGCGCTTCATGCTGCTGCAGGCACCGGATTCCGACCCGCGATTCCTCGCTCAGCGCGCGCAGGTGCTGGCGCCGCTCGTCGACGTGGTGCGGCGAGGGCAGCGCGAGGGGCTCCTCGATCGGGGGCTCGCGCCGGAGTGGATCGTCACGGCGATGGCCTCGCTGCTGGTCGCGGCGGTGCGGGACGCGGCTTCACCCGATGCCGCGGTGGGGGAGTCGGTGCATCGCACGCTGATGTTCGGGATCGCGACGGGTGCGAGGTGACCGAGCGCTGGGGCGACGAGCTGCGACGCCGTTCACACGAACGTCATGCGTCCGCCCTAGGGTTGAGCGGGTGAAGCCGATTCGCAAGTTCACCGTCCGTGCCGTCGTCCCGGGTGCGCTCGCGGCACTCGAAGAGCTCGCGGGGAACCTGCGGTGGGCGTGGCACGAACCTACGAAGCGCCTGTTCGAGCACATCGACCCCGAGCTGTGGCGCAGCTCCCGCCGCGACCCGGTCGCCTTCCTCGGCGAGGTCGACCCGGCGCGCCTCGACGCGCTCGCGGCCGACGGAGACTACGTCGAATGGGCCGAGCGCGAGCGAGCGGGACTGCGCGAGTACCTCGCCGAGCCGCGCTGGTTCCAGTCGCTGGGCGCCCATGCGCCGCGGCTCGTCGCGTACTTCTCGCCCGAGTTCGGCATCACCGCCGCGCTGCCGCAGTACTCGGGGGGCCTCGGCATCCTCGCGGGCGATCATCTGAAGGCGGCCTCCGACCTCGGGGTTCCGCTCGTCGGCGTCGGCCTGTTCTACAAGGCGGGCTACTTCAGCCAGTCGATCTCGGCCGACGGCTGGCAGCAGGAGCGCTACCCGACCCTCGATCCCGACGGGCTCCCGCTCTCGGTCGTGCGCCGGCCCAACGGCGCACCGGTGCAGGTGACCCTGGCCCTGCCCGACGACCGGTCGCTGCACGCACGCGTGTGGAGGGCGGCGGTCGGCCGGGTCACGCTGCTCATGCTCGACACCGACATCCCCGCGAACACCGACGACCTGCGCTCGGTGACCGACCGGCTCTACGGCGGCGGCGGCGAGCACCGGCTGCTGCAGGAGCTGCTGCTGGGCATCGGCGGTGCGCGCGCCGTGCGCGCCTACACCGAGCTCGCCGGGCTGCCCGCCCCAGACGTGTTCCACATGAACGAGGGTCACGCCGGGTTCCTCGGGCTCGAGCGCATCGCCACGCACATCGCCGAAGGGCTCTCGTTCGCCGAGGCGCTGCAGGTCGTTCGGGCCGGAACCGTGTTCACGACGCACACGCCCGTGCCCGCCGGCATCGACCGCTTCGACCGCGGCCTCGTCGAGCGGTACGTCACGAGCTCCCTGCTGCCCGGCATCGAGCCCGCCGATGCGCTCGCCCTCGGCGTCGAGCCCGGCGCCGACCCCGAGACGAGCGCGTTCAACATGGCCGTCATGGGGCTTCGGCTCGCACAGCACGCCAACGGCGTCTCCAAGCTGCACGGCGAGGTGAGCCGGCGCATGTTCGGCGACCTGTGGCCCGGCTTCGACGCCGACGAGGTGCCCATCACGTCGATCACGAACGGCGTGCACGCGCCCACGTGGACGGACCCCGCGCTCATCGAACTCGCCGAGGCGACGCTCGGCACGGCCGACCCCGAGCATGCCGACTGGCTGAGCCCCGCCCTGTCCGACGGCGAGTTCTGGAACGTGAAGCGGCGGATGCGCCTGCAGCTCGTCGAGGACGCACGACGCCGGCTCTCGGCGGCGTGGTCGGAGCAGCACGGCGGCGCGTCGGCGCCGACCTGGCTCTCGCAGGTGCTCGATCCCGACACGCTCACGGTCGGCTTCGCCCGTCGCGTGCCGACGTACAAGCGCCTCACGCTCATGCTGCAGGACCCTGAGCGGCTGAAGGCGATCCTCACCAACCCCGATCGGCCCGTGCAGTTCGTGATCGCCGGCAAGTCGCATCCGGCCGACGACGAGGGCAAGCGACTCATCCAGCAGCTCGTGCAGTTCGCGCAGCAGCCCGAGCTGCGCGAGCGCATCGTGTTCCTGCCCGACTACGACATGGGCATGGCCGAGGTGCTCTACCCCGGCTGCGACGTCTGGCTGAACAACCCGCTGCGCCCCCTCGAGGCGTGCGGCACGTCGGGCATGAAGGCCGCCATGAACGGTGCGCTCAACCTCTCGATCCTCGACGGCTGGTGGGCCGAGTACGCGGGCGACGACTACGGCTGGGTCATCCCGTCGGCGGATGCCGCGGGCGACGCAGGGGAGCGCGACGCCCTCGAGGCATCCGCGCTCTACGACCTGCTCGAGCATCGCGTC
Source organism: Agromyces sp. NSFZ (assembly GCF_056156205.1). NCBI lineage: Bacteria > Bacillati > Actinomycetota > Actinomycetes > Micrococcales > Microbacteriaceae > Agromyces > Agromyces sp. NSFZ. The sequence continues at coordinate 2,558,085 of NZ_CM149585.1, read as the reverse complement.
GCGACTCGCTACTACGAGCGCGACGGCGATGGCGTGCCCGTGGAATGGGTGCGCCGGCTGCGGCTGACCCTCGCGCACCTCGCGCCCGACCTCGGTGCCGACCGCATGGTGAAGGAGTACGTCGAGCGGCTCTACCGCCGGGCGGCCGAGCATGCCGCACTCGTCGAGGCCGACGGCGACCGGGGTGCGCGTGAGCTCGCCGCGTTCGACGCGCGGGTTCGCGCCGCGTGGCCCAACGTGCACGTGACGCACGTGGAGTCGGGCGGCGTCGAAGCGCCGCACGTCGGCGACGCGTTGCGGCTGCGTGCGTACGTCGAGCTCGACGGGCTGGCGCCCGACGACGTCACGGTCGAGGTCGTCTACGGCCGCAGCCGCGCCGACGAGACGATCGAGGACGTGCGACGCACCGCACTCGATCCCGACGGGGCACCGGATGCCTCGGGCCCCCGTCTCTACACGGGCACCGTGGTGCTCGACCGCGCCGGGGCGTTCGGGTACACGGTGCGCGTGGTGCCGCGGCATCCGCTCATGCTCTCGACCGCGGAACTGGGGCTCGTCGCCGTCGCCGGCTGAGGCCGCCCACCGGCTCCGGCGTCCCCGCCATCGCGTCCTCTCGAGTCATGATCGGCGGACCCGCCGTGCAGCGGCGTCAGCGGGCGCGGGCGATGGGCGCGTAGCGGCCCGACGTGACGGCGATGAGGTCGTCGGGCGCGAGCTCCAGGTCGAGGCCGCGTCGGCCGCCCGAGACGTAGACCGTCTCGCAGAGGATCGCCGACTCGTCGAGCACGGTCGGCAGCGCCGTCTTCTGCCCGATGGGGCTGATGCCGCCCACGACGTACCCGGTCTTGCGCTCGGCCACGGTGGGGTCGGCCATCTCGGCGCGCTTGCCGCCGAGCGCCTGCGCGAGCGCCTTGAGATCGAGCTGCATCGCGACCGGCACGATGCCCACGGCGAGCGCACCATCGACGTTCGCGAGCAGCGTCTTGAACACTCGGTCGGGGTCCAGGCCGAGCTTCTCGGCGGCCTCGAGTCCGTAGGCGGCGGCCCTGGGGTCGTGCTCGTAGGCGTGCACCGTGAACGCGATGCCCGCCGCTGCGAGCGCGACCGTCGCGGGCGTGCCGGCGGAGGCAGCTCTGCTGAGCCCCGTCGAAGCATCCGAGCGTTTCGCCATCACTCGCCCCCGTGCGCACGGAACAGCACCATCGACAGCGGCGCCACCGCGATGCGTTCACCCGGCCCGTGTTCGGAGCCGACGTCGACCGGCACGTCGCCCGCGGAGTCCCACAGGCGGGTGTATCCGGTGACCCCCTCGTGCGGCGGCAAGACCACCTCGGTGTCGGTCTCGTGCGCGTGCACGACGAGCAGGATGCGGTTGAACGCCTCGAACTCGGGCGTCGACGCGGCGAGGTACTGCAGCGTGCGCTGTTCGGGCGAGTGCCAGTCGTCGATGGTCATGGTCGCGCCCTCGGCGTTGAACCAGTCCATCTGCGACGCGCTCGGCGTGGTCTCGCCGAAGCGGCCGAAACGCACGGGCCGGACCGCGGGGTTCTCGGCGCGCAGCCGGAGCAGCCGCCGCACGGTCTCGAGCAGGCCGGCATCGCGCTCGCGGTCGTCCCACGCGAGCCAGGTCAATTCGGAGTCGTGGCAGTACGCGTTGTTGTTGCCGCGCTGCGAGCGGCCGTACTCGTCGCCCGCGGTGAGCATCGGCACGCCCGCCGAGAGCAGCAGGGTGCCGAGCAGGTTCCGGGTGCTCCGGCGGCGCGCCGCGCAGACGTCGGCGTCGTCCGTCTCACCCTCGACGCCGTGGTTGTACGAGTTGTTGTTGTCGGTGCCGTCGCGGTTCTGCTCGCCGTTGCCGAGGTTGTGCTTCGCGTCGTAAGCCGTGAGGTCGGCGAGCGTGAACCCGTCGTGGGCGGTGACGAAGTTGAGGGAGGCGAGGGGCCCGCGCTCGGTCGAGAAGGTGTTCGACGATCCGGCGAGGCGCGTCGCGAACCTGCCGATGCCGCTGCCGGCGGTGCCCGTCTTGCGCTCGCGACGCAGGTCGCCGAGCCAGAAGTCGCGCATCCGATCGCGGTAGCGGTCGTTCCACTCGGTGAAGCCGGCCGGGAAGTTGCCCGTCTGCCAGCCGCCCGGCCCGACGTCCCAGGGTTCGGCGATGAGCTTGGTGTCGCCGATCACGGGATCGTCGAGCATCGCCTGCAGCAGCGGATGCTCGGGGGTGTAGCCGCCGTGGTCGTCGCGGCCGAGTGTCGCGGCGAGGTCGAGCCGGAAGCCGTCGACCTGCAGCTCGTCGGCGAAGTACCGCAGCGAGTCGAGCACGAGCCGGCGGGCGGCCTCGGTGCCGAAGTCGACCGTGTTGCCGCATCCGGTCGTGTCGACGTACCGGCCGTGCGCGTCGTGCCGGTAGTAGGAGGCGTTGTCGATGCCGCGGAACGACGTGGTGGGACCCTCGCGTCCCTCCTCGGCGGTGTGGTTGTAGACGACGTCGAGCACGACCTCGAGGCCCGCCTCATGGAGGCGCCGCACCATGCCCGCGAATTCGCGGCGCACGGCGTGGGCCCCCTCGGCCTGCGCTGCGGATGACGCGTACGGCGCATGCGCGGCGAAGAAGGCGAGCGTGTTGTAGCCCCAGTAGTTCGGACGCCCCTGTCGCACGAGCCGCTGCTCGGAGACGAACGCGTGCACCGGGAGGAGTTCGACGGTCGTGACGCCGAGCCCCGTGAGGTACTCGAGCGAGACGTCGTGCGCGAGCCCCGCGTAGGTGCCGCGCAGGTGCTCGGGGATGCGTTCGTTGAGCTTCGAGAATCCGCGCACGTGCGCCTCGTACACGACGGTGTGGTCGAGCGGCACGCGCGGCTTCACGGTGCCCGCCCAGTCGAAGCCGTCGTCGACGAGTGACGAGAGTGCGACGCCGCGCCAGGAGCCGTCGGGCACGGCGGCGAGCCCGCGCGCATACGGGTCGAGCAGGGTGTGCGCGGGGTTGAACGCGTGCTCGATGCCCGCGGGCCCGTCGACGCGAAGCCCGTACCGGGCGCCCGGCACGAGGGCAGCGGATGCCGCTTCCCACACGCCGTGCTCGTCGCGCTCGAGTGCCGTGCGCGACGTCGCCCAACCGAGGTCGCCGTCGGCGAACACCTCGAGCTCCACGGAGGTCGCGTGCGCGGACCAGACCCGGATGCTGCCGCCGTCGGCGCCCGTCCGGACGCCGAGGTCGTGCAGGGGGTCGGGCGCGGGCATGCGATCTACAGTAGTTCGTGTGGAAGCGCTCCCCGCGATGGTCTACCTCGACCATGCCGCGACGACCCCGATGCGGGCCGAGGCGATCGAGGCGCTGACCGCGGCGTTGCGCGTCGTCGGCAACCCCGCGTCGATCCACAGCGCCGGGCAGGAGGCGAAACGCCTGCTCGAGGAGTCCCGCGAGCGCGTCGCCGAGACCCTCGGCGCCGACGGCATCGAGGTCGTCTTCACGGGCAGCGGCACCGAGGCCGTGAACCTCGCGATCAAGGGCCTCTGGTGGAGTCGGCAGGCGGGGGGCCCGCGGCCGCGCATCATCGTTCCGGCGGGGGAGCACCACGCCACGCTCGACACCGTCGAGTGGCTGGCCGAGCACGAGGGCGCGATCGTGGATGAGGTGCCGCTCGACGAGGTCGGCCGGGTGCGCCTCGACGCGCTCGCCGACGCGCTCGACCGCGACGCGGCATCCGTCGCGCTCGTCACGATGATCTGGGCGAACAACGAGGTGGGCACGATCCAGCCCGTCGCCGAGGTCGCCCGGCTCGCCGCCCGGGCCGGGGTGCCGCTGCACGTCGACGCGATCGCGGCGTACGGGCAGGTTCCCATCGACGTCCACGGCCTGCGCCGGGCGACGGATGCCTCCGCCGGCGCCGGTCTCGTCGCCCTCAGCGTCTCGGCGCACAAGATCGGCGGGCCCGTGGGCATCGGGGCGCTCGTGCTCGACCGGTCGGCCACGATCGAGCCGCTCATCCACGGCGGCGGGCAGCAGCGCAAGGTGCGCTCGGGCACGCAGGATGTCGCGGCCGCGGCGGCGTTCGCGGCGGCGGCATCAGCGGTGCACGAACGGCTCGACGCTGATGCCGAGCGGATGTCGCGGCTGCGCGACCGGCTCATCGCGGGCGTCCAGGCGACGGTGCCGTCGGCCCGTCTCTCCGGCGACCCCTCGCCCGGCGGACGCCTGCCCGGCAACGTGCACTTCTCGTTCCCCGGATGCGAGGGGGACTCGCTGCTGTTCCTCCTCGACATGGCCGGGGTCGCCGTGTCGACGGGGTCGGCGTGCCAGGCGGGCGTGCCGGAGCCCTCGCACGTGCTCATGGCCATGGGGCGCTCCGAGGCCGACGCCCGCGGCGCGCTGCGCATCACGCTCGGACACGAGTCCACCGACGCCGACGTCGACGCGTTCCTGGCCGCGCTGTCCGGCGCGTACGCCCAGGCGTCCCGCGCCGGCCTCGCGGCCCGGGCGACGTCGTTCGACCGCTGACGAGCGGTCGCGGCATCCGGCGCCTGCGGCATCCGGCGCCTGCGGCATCCGGCGCCTGCGGCATCCGGCGCCTGCGGCATCCGGCGCCTGCGGCATCCGCGGCCTGCGGCATCCGCGGCCTGCGGCATCCGCTCAGGACCGGTTTCGTACACTGGAACGATGCGGATCCTGGCAGCGATGAGCGGCGGCGTCGACAGCGCCGTGGCCGCTGCGCGCGCCGTGGAGGCGGGGCACGACGTCGTCGGCGTGCACCTCGCGCTCAGCCGCATGCCCGGGACCCTGCGCACGGGCAGCCGCGGCTGCTGCACCATCGAGGACTCGATGGACGCGCAACGCGCCGCGAACGTGCTCGGCATCCCGTACTACGTGTGGGACTTCTCCGAGCGGTTCAAGGCCGACGTCGTCGACGACTTCATCGCCGAGTACTCCGCCGGCCGCACGCCGAACCCGTGCATGCGCTGCAACGAGCGCATCAAGTTCGCCGCGCTCCTCGAGAAGGCGCTCGCGCTCGGCTTCGATGCGGTGTGCACCGGCCACTACGCGACGATCGTGACGGATGTCGCGGGCCACCGCGAGCTGCACCGCGCGAGCGCCTGGGCGAAGGACCAGTCGTACGTGCTCGGCGTGCTCACCGCCGAGCAGCTCGAGCACGCCTACTTCCCGCTCGGCGACACGCCCTCGAAGCAGCTCGTGCGCGAGGAGGCCGCCCGTCGCGGGCTGTCGGTGGCGCAGAAGCCCGACTCGCACGACATCTGCTTCATCCCCGACGGCGACACGCGCGGGTGGCTCGCCGACAAGGTCGGCGTCGCACCCGGCGACATCGTCGACCGCACGGGCGAGGTCGTCGGTTCGCACGAGGGCGCGCACGCGTACACGGTGGGCCAGCGCCGCGGACTGCGGCTCGGCACGCCGGCGCCCGACGGCAGGCCACGATTCGTGCTCGAGGTGCGGCCGAAGGAGAACACGGTCGTCGTCGGCCCCAAGGAGGCGCTCGCGACCGCCGAGATCGCCGGGTCGCGATTCACCTGGGCGGGCCTTCCGCCCGAGGATGCCGCCACGCCCTTCGCCTGCGAGGTGCAGATCCGTGCACACGCCGACCCCGTGCCCGCGGTGGCGGTGGTCACGGGCGGTGAGCTGGTGATCACCCCGGAGCATCCGCTCGATGGCGTCGCCCCGGGCCAGACCGCGGTCGTCTACGTCGGCACACGCGTGCTCGGCCAGTGCACGATCGACCGCACCGTCAGCGCCGTTCCCGTCGACGCGTAGCACCGGTCTTCCGGCACGGTCCGCTCGCCGCCACGGCCGGATTCGCGTAGATTCGGCGCCTGGCGCTACCCCCGGCGCCGCACACGTGACGAGGAGATACCAGTGTCCTACCCGCTGTACCCCGCTGATCCGACTGCAGACCCCGCCGAGCCGTTCCGGAACCTCGACTCCGGCGCCATCACCCTCCCGGCCACCACCGGCGCGACCGCCGTGCCGCGGCCCGGCGCGTGGGGCGGCAGCGCCGACACCCGCACCATCACCGCCGACGAGCTCGTCGAACGCCAGCGCGAGCAGTTCGGCGGCGTGAAGTTCGGTTCCGCGTTCTTCGGATGGGTCATCGCCGCCGCACTCGCGACCGCGATCACCGGGCTCCTGGCCGCGGGCGGTGCAGCCCTCGGCCTCGGCAAGCTCCTGAACCCGGTGACCTCGACCGGTTGGGGCCCCTTCGACGCCTCGACGGTCGGCTGGATCGGCGTCGGCACGGTGCTCGCGATCGTGCTCGTCGCGTTCTTCGCGGGCGGCTACGTCGCCGGGCGCATGGCGCGATTCAGTGGCGTCGCACAGGGTCTCGCCGTGTGGGCGTGGGCGGTGGTCACGGCGATCGTGGTCGTGCTGGCCGTCGTGCTGCTCGGCGTGCCCTTCGAGTTCGCGGCCGATCGGCTGACCATGTTCTCCGGACTGATCCTCACGGACGACCTGTTCCTCGTCGGCGGGATCGTGGCTGCCGCCGCGGTGGCCGTGGTGAGCCTCGGTGGGGCGCTCCTGGGCGGTCCGGCCGGGCTCCGGTATCACCGCCGGGTCGACTACACGGGTCTCGACGTGTAGCCCGCGGCGCCATTCGGGCGCGTTCCGGGCGAATCTGGATGCCGCCCGAACGTTCGCTGCACGTCCGAGTACGGGAAACCGTCTCGTGTCAAGGCCTCTCCTGCCGGGTACCCCCCGTCGTAGGGTCGGATCGGCGTCGCAGGCACCCACCACTGAGCGGCGCACGACGAGAGGGGACCCATCATGAGCACCTCATCTGACCGGCCCGGTCGAGATCCGTATCCGGCGAACATGCCCGAAGCGCCCGTCGACCGCGACCGCGACGGCATCGACGACCGCCGCGAGGCCGTGACGCACGACCGCGACCGTGACGGCGTCGACGACCGCCGCGAGGCCGTGACGCACGACCGCGACCGTGACGGCGTCGACGACCGGCACGAGGCCGTGACGCACGACCGGAACCTCGTGGATCGCCGGGAGGTCGTCGCTCGCGAGCGCGAGGCCTTCGGCGGCGTGAAGGTCGGATCCGCGTTCTTCGGATGGCTCACGGCCTTCGGCACCGGCGTGATCCTGACCGCCATCCTCGCCGCCACCGGTGCGGCGCTCGGCCTGGGCATCGTCGAATCCGACACGACCGCCGACGACGCCGCCGTCGACGCCGAGACCGTCGGCTGGGTGGGCGCGATCGCGCTCCTCGTGATCCTGTTCGTCGCGTACTACGCGGGCGGCTACGTCGCCGGGCGGATGGCGCGCTTCAACGGCATCCGCCAGGGCATCGCCGTCTGGGTGTGGGCGCTCGTCATCGCGATCATCGTCGCGCTGGCCGGCGTCGTGCTGGGAAGCCAGTACGACATCTTCGGCGACCTGAACGTGTTCCCGCGCATCCCGGTGGCCGAGGGCGACCTCACCGTGGCGGGCATCATCACCACGATCCTCGTGATCCTCGCGAGCCTCGGCGGTGCGATCCTCGGCGGCAAGGCCGGCACGCACTACCACCGCAAGGTGGATCGCGCGGGCTACGCCGTGGAGCGGTAGCCACCGCGTGGAGGCGGGGCGCGTACGCGCCCCGCCTTTCGCGTGTCCGGACCTCGGCTTCGGTTCGCCGGTCGAAGGACGATCGAGTCGACACGCCGGTGATGCCCGGCGTGTCGTCGCGATCGTCCTTCGACTCGCGAACGGCGGGACACGGGATCCGACCGCCGACGCGTCGCGCCACAGCCGTGCCGCCGTCGGGGGTCGCCCATAGGATGGCGCCTGTGAGCGACATCCCCGCCGACTTCGAAACCGCCCGCGCCGAAGCGGAAGAGCTCGCCGAGCGCATCGAGCGGTATCGCACGACGTACTACTCCGAGGGCGTCAGTCTCGTCAGCGACGCCGAGTACGACGTGTTCTTCCACCGGCTCGAGGCGCTCGAGCGCGAGTTCCCCGAGCTCGCCGGTCAGGACAGCCCGACCCAGCAGGTCGGCGCGGCGCTGGTGTCCGTCGGGTTCCCGCCGCATGAGCATGCCGAGCGCATGCTGAGCCTCGACAACGTCTTCTCGCTCGACGAGTTCGCCGAATGGGCGACGAAGGCCCAGGCCGCCGCGGGTCGACCCGTGCGCTGGCTCTCCGAGCTCAAGATCGACGGTCTGGCCATCAGCCTCGCGTATCGCGACGGCGTGCTCGAGACGGCCACGACCCGAGGCGACGGCCGAGTCGGCGAGGACATCACCGAGAACGTGGACTTCATCCCGGCCATCCCGAGACGCCTCCAGGGCGAGGTCTACCCGCCCTTCTTCGAGGTCCGCGGCGAGGTGTTCCTGCGTTCCGACGACTTCGAGGCGCTCAACGCTCGGCAGCACGCGCTGCAGGCCGAGTTCGTCGCAGAGCAGCGGGCGAAGGGCCGCGCCGATGACGCGATCCCGACGCGCTTCCCCGAGTTCGCCAACGCCCGCAACACGGCGGCCGGCAGCCTGCGCCAACGCCGCGAGAACAAGTCGCCGCAGCAGTTGGAGCTCATGCGCGAGCGCCTCGGGCGGCTGGCGCTGTACCTGCACGGCATCGGCGCTTGGGAGAATCCTCCGGTCTCGAGCCAGTCCGAGATCTACGCCCTCCTGGCCGGCTGGGGCCTGCCGGTCTCGCCGCACACGCGAGTGTTCGACACGATCGACGAGGTCACCGCCTTCATCGCGCACCACGGCGAGCATCGCCATGACGTCGAGCACGAGATCGACGGCATCGTCGTGAAGGTCGACGAGCTCGCCCTCCACGGCGAGCTCGGCGCGACCAGCCGGGCACCGCGCTGGGCGATCGCATACAAGTACCCGCCCGAGGAGGTGCACACGAAGCTGCTCGACATCCGAGTCGCGATCGGGCGCACGGGGCGGGCGACGCCCTACGCGGTCATGGCGCCGGTGAAGGTGCAGGGCAGCACCGTCGAGCAGGCGACCCTGCACAACCAGGAGGTCGTGAAGGCCAAGGGCGTGCTCATCGGCGACACCGTCGTGCTCCGCAAGGCGGGCGACGTGATCCCCGAGATCCTCGGTGCGGTCGAAGAGCTCCGCGACGGCAGCCAGCGCGAATGGCAGATGCCGGCCGAATGCCCCGAGTGCGGAACGCCGCTCCGCCCCATGAAGGAGGGCGACATCGACCTGCGCTGCCCGAACGCGCGATCCTGCCCCGCCCAGGTGCGCGGGCGCGTCGAGCACATCGGGTCGCGCGGCGCGCTCGACATCGAGGCCCTCGGCGAGGTCACGGCCGCCGCCCTGACGCAGCCGTCCGTGCCGTCCACCCCGCCGCTCGTGACCGAAGCGGGCCTGTTCGAGCTCACCCTCGACGAGCTCGTGCCGATCGAGGTCGTCGTGCGCGACGCCGAGACCGGCGAGCCGAAGGTCGACGAGAAGTCGGGCGAGCCGGTGCGGCGGGCGCCGTTCAAGCGCATCATCCGTCAGGGCACGAAGTCCCGTCCGGCCGAGTACGGCCCGTCGGGGGCGGCCACCAAGCTCCTCGACGAACTCGAGAAGGCGAAGACGAAGCCGCTCTGGCGACTCCTCGTGTCGCTGAACATCCGCCACGTCGGCCCCGTGGCCGCGCGGGCACTCGCCGACCATTTCGGCTCCCTCGATGCGATCCGCGCGGCGAGCCGCGACGAGCTCGCCGAGGTGGAGGGCGTCGGCGGCATCATCGCCGATGCGCTGATCGAATGGTTCGACGTCGACTGGCACCGCGAGATCGTCGAGCGCTGGACGGCGTCGGGTGTGCAGTTCACCACCCCGGGGCATCCGGGCCCGGGCCGCGCCGGAGAAGACGGGGGCGTGCTCGCCGGACTCACGATCGTCGCCACGGGCTCCCTCGAGGGCTTCACGCGAGAGGGCGCGCAGGAGGCCATCATCGCGGCGGGCGGCAAGGCGGCCTCGAGCGTGTCGAAGAAGACCGACTTCGTGGCGGCCGGCCCCGGAGCCGGGTCGAAGCTGGCCAAGGCGGAGGAGCTCGGCGTCCGGATCATCGACGCGGCGCAGTTCGCGCGGCTCGTGACCGAGGGGCCGGCGGCACTCGACACCTGACACGAGCGGGGGAGCAGATGGCGGATGACGGAAGCCCGCGGGAAGCCGCCGGGGGCGATGAGCGCGGTGGCGGCACGAGCCGACGCGACTTCCTGAGAATCGGCGGGGCGGCGGCCGCGGGTGCCGTGGTCGGCGGTGGGATCGGCGCGGCGATCGGCGTCGCCGTCGGCCACCAGGCGGGTCTCGACGAGGGGCGGGACGACTTCGTGCCCATCACCCCGCGGCAGGAGGCCGGGTTCGATCATCTCGTGGTGCTGATGGGCGAGAACCGGTCGTTCGACAACCTCCTCGGCTTCCTCTACACGCCCGACGACCTGCCCGACGGCGAGTCGTTCGAGGGCCTGGCCTTCGGCGACTACCGCAACACCTCGCCCGACGGCACCGAAGTGGCCGCCCACGTCTACGACGGGCCGACCGACCACATCATGGGCCGACCCGATCCCGACCCCGGCGAGGAGTTCCCGCACGTCAACACGCAGCTCTTCGGCACGGTCGAGCCGCCGACGAACGCCGAGCTGTTCGTCGAGCACATGGAGGCGCCCTACAACACGCCGCCCTCGAGCACCGACGCGACCATGTCGGGCTTCCTACGCGACTACTGGATCAACTTCCAGCGCCTGCGCAAGGGTGTGCCGCCCACCGCCGACGAGGCGAAGCAGATCATGGGCTCGTTCTCGACGCAGATGCTGCCGGTGCTGTCGACGCTCGCGAGGAACTTCGCCGTCTTCGACCACTGGTACTGCGCGGTGCCGTCGCAGACGTTCTGCAACCGGTCGTTCTTCCACGCCTCGACGTCGCACGGCTTCGTCACGAACAAGCACGGCGGCGGCTACGAGAAGTGGCTCGACGCGCCGGCCACGCCGACGATCTTCAACCGCCTCGAGGAGGCCGGCATCACGTGGCGCATCTACTTCGACGAGCTGCAGCTCGTCTCGTTCACGGGCGTGCTGCACGCCCCCGTGCTCGAGGAGTACTGGCGCACCGACCACTTCGCCACGATGACCGACTTCTACGAGGACGTGCGCCTCGGCACCCTGCCGGCGTACGCGTTCATCGAACCCCGCATGACGTACAACCACAACGACTTCCACCCGCCGTTCGGCGCACTCAGGGAGGAGCTCGTCGACGGCCGCCCCGTCATCGACAGCGCCGTCTCCGACGTGCGGGCCGGGGAGGCGCTCGTGCATGAGATCTACGAGGCGATCAAGCGCAGCGACGCGCCGAAGGGCTCCAACGCGATGAACACCATGCTCCTCATCACGTTCGACGAGCACGGCGGCACCTACGACCATGTGCCGCCACCATCCGCGACGCCGCCGCACGACGACTCCGAGGGCGAGATGGGGTTCGGATTCGACCGACTCGGATGCCGCGTGCCCGCGATCGCGGTGTCCGCCTACACGCGGGCGGGCACCGTCGTGCACGACGAGACGCATCACGCGGCCGTCATCGCCACGCTCTCACGGCTGCACGGCCTGGAGCCGCTCACCCGCCGTGACGTCGGCGCGAACGACCTCTTCAAGGCGGTCAACCTCGATGAGCCGCGGCCGCCCATCACCTGGCCCTCCACCACGCCGCAGTACCTTCCGCCGAACCCGCAGGCAGAGGCGCCGCATCCGGCCCACGCCCACAAGGACAAGCCGTTGAGCCCGCCCGCCCGCGGCCTGCTCGGCCTCCTGCTCGCGAAGTACGGCACCCCCGGCGAGGAGGAGCCCGCGACCTATGCCGACGCCTACGAACTGCTCCACAAGTACGGCGAGGGACTGTTCGGCGCACCCCGTTAGAATCGTGGGATCCCCATCCCGACACGACGGAGCAGCATGTCCGAAATCAATGCGGAGCAGGTCGCGCACCTCGCGAACCTCGCCCGCATCGCGCTCACCGAGGAAGAGATCGAGCACCTCACGACGGAGCTCGGCCAGATCATGCAGGCGGTCGAGAAGGTGAGCGAGGTGGCCACGCCCGACGTGCCGCCGACGAGCCACCCGATCCCGATGCAGAACGTCTTCCGCGACGACGTCGTCGGCGACATCCTCACCGTCGAGCAGGCCCTGTCGGGTGCGCCCGAATCCGATGGCTCGCGATTCGTCGTCTCGGCGATCCTGGGGGAGGAGCAGTGAGCGAGCACCTGATCCGGCTCACGGCCGCCGAACTCGGCGACCGCCTCGCCTCGGGCGACGTCTCGTCGGTGGAGGCCACCCGCGCGCACCTCGACCGCATCGCGGCCGTCGACGGCGCGGTGCACGCGTTCCTCCATGTCGACGGCGAGCGCGCGCTCGAGGCCGCCGCCGACGTCGATCGCCGCCGCGCGACCGGCGAGGCGCTCGGCCCGCTCGCGGGCGTGCCGATCGCGATCAAGGACGTGCTCGTGACCGAGGGCATGCCGTCCACGGCGGGGTCGCGCATTCTCGAGGGCTGGGTGCCTCCGTACGACGCGACGCCCGTGCGCAAGGTCCGCGAGGCGGGCATGATCGTGCTCGGCAAGACCAACATGGACGAGTTCGCTATGGGCTCGTCGACCGAGCACTCGGCCTACGGCCCCACCTACAACCCGTGGGACCTCGAGCGCATCCCCGGCGGCTCGGGCGGCGGCTCGGCCGCAGCGGTGGCGAGCTTCGAGGCGCCCGTCGCCCTCGGCAGCGACACGGGCGGCTCGATCCGCCAGCCCGCGCACGTCACGGGCACCGTCGGCGTGAAGCCCACCTACGGCGCGGTGAGCCGCTACGGCTCGATCGCGCTGGCCTCCTCGCTCGACCAGGTCGGGCCCGTCACCCGCACCGTGCTCGATGCGGCCCTCCTGCAGGACATCATCGCGGGCCACGACCCGCACGACTCGACGTCGATTCCCGAGGCGTGGCCGTCGATGGCCGACGCGGTACGGCGAGCGGATGTCGCGGGCCTGCGCATCGGGGTGGTCAAGCAGCTCGACTCCGACGGCTTCCAGGCGGGCGTGCGCTCGCGGTTCCACGAGGCGCTCGAGCTCCTCGAACGCAACGGAGCCGAGATCGTGGAGGTGAGTGCGCCGCACTTCGAGTACTCGATCGCCGCGTACTACCTCATCCTCCCCGCCGAGGCATCCTCGAACCTCGCGAAGTTCGACTCCGTGCGGTTCGGCCTGCGGGTCACGCCCGAGGGCGGCGGCACCGTGGAGCAGGTCATGGGCGCCACGCGCGAGGCCGGCTTCGGCCCCGAGGTGAAGCGTCGCATCATCCTCGGCACCTATGCGCTGTCGGCCGGATACTACGACGCGTACTACGGCAGCGCACAGAAGGTGCGCACGCTCGTACAGCGCGACTTCGACGCGGCGTTCGCGCAGGTCGACGTGCTCGCCACGCCGACCGCGCCGACCACCGCGTTCAAGCTCGGTGAGAAGCTCGACGATCCGCTCGCGATGTACCTCAACGACGTCGCCACCATCCCGGCGAACCTCGCGGGTGTGCCCGGCATCTCGGTGCCCGTCGGGCTCGCGCCCGAAGACGGCCTGCCCGTCGGCATCCAGTTCCTCGCGCCGGCTCGTGAGGACGCGCGCCTCTACAACGTGGGCGGCGCGCTCGAGCGGCTCCTCGTCGAGCAGTGGGGCGGCCCGCTCCTCGACCGGGCCCCCGATCTTTCGTCACATGAGATGGCCGCGGCCGAGGAGGGTGTCGTCTGATGGCGCGCGCAGAACTGATGGACTTCGACGAGGCGCTCGAGCTCTTCGAGCCGGTCATCGGCCTCGAGGTGCACGTCGAGCTGAACACCCGCACGAAGATGTTCTCGGCCGCCCCGAACCCGGCGAACTCGGAGTTCCACGGCGCGGAGCCGAACACGCTCGTCGCCCCCGTCGACCTCGGCCTGCCGGGTTCCCTCCCGGTGGTCAACGGCCAGGCCGTGCGCGACTCGATCTCGCTCGGGCTCGCGCTCGGCTGCAGCATCGCCGAGTCGTGCCGATTCGCCCGGAAGAACTACTTCTACCCCGACCTCGCCAAGAACTACCAGATCTCGCAGTACGACGAGCCGATCGCGTTCGAGGGCTCGGTCGAGGTCGAGCTCGAGAACGGCAGGGTCTTCCAGGTGCCGATCGAGCGCGCGCACATGGAGGAGGACGCCGGCAAGCTCACCCACGTGGGCGGTTCCACGGGCCGCATCCACGGCGCCGAGTACTCGCTCGTCGACTACAACCGTGCGGGCGTGCCGCTCGTCGAGATCGTCACCAAGCCGATCTTCGGCGGTGAGGCGGATGCTCCCGCGCTCGCGCGCGCCTACGTCTCGACCATCCGCGACATCGTGATCTCGCTCGGCATCTCCGAGGCGCGCATGGAGCGCGGAAACCTGCGCTGCGACGCGAACGTGTCGCTGCGCCGGCGGGGCGTCGAACCCCTCGGCACGCGCACCGAGACGAAGAATGTGAACTCGTTCCGGTCGATCGAACGGGCTGTGCGCTACGAGATCCAGCGACAGGCCGCCATCCTCGCGAAGGGCGGCACGATCACGCAGGAGACCCGACACTGGCACGAGGACACGGGGACCACGAGCCCGGGTCGCCCGAAGTCCGACGCCGACGACTACCGGTACTTCCCCGAGCCCGACCTGCTGCCCGTGGTGCCGTCGAAGGAGCTCGTCGACGAGCTGCGCGCAGCCCTGCCCGAGCCGCCGGCCGCGCGTCGACGTCGTTTGAAGGCCGAGTGGGGCTTCACCGACCTCGAGTTCCAACACGTCGTGAACGGCGGACTCCTCGTCGAGATCGCCGAAACGGTCGCGGCCGGCGCCGCGCCCGCCGCCGCTCACAAGTGGTGGACGGGCGAACTGACCCGACTCGCGAACGCCCGCAACACGGATGCCGCGTCGCTCGTGACACCCGCGGACGTCGCCGAGCTCGCCGCCCTCGTCGAGGCCGGAACGCTCACCGACCGCCTCGCCCGGCAGGTGCTCGAGGGCGTCGCCGATGGCGAGGGCTCTCCGCAGCAGGTCGTCGAGGCCCGGGGCCTCGCGGTCGTGTCCGACGACGGCGCCCTGATCGCCGCGATCGACCAGGCGCTCGCGTCGCAGCCCGACGTGCTCGCGAAGATCCGCGACGGCAAGGTGCAGGCGGCCGGCGCCGTGATCGGCTCGGTCATGAAGGCGATGCACGGCAAGGCGGATGCCGCGCGGGTACGCGAACTCGTACTCGAGCGCGCCGCGGGCGCCGACGCCGACGCATAGCAGCCCCGGGGCACTCACAGCCGGTTCAATGGCGGCGACCGTAGATTGGTCGTCCCTGAGCGATTGACGAGGACATCATGGGTTTCCTGGATCGACTGTTCGGTTCGTCCGATGAACGCAACGCGCCGCCGCCGCGGCAGGCGCCGCCGGCACGACAGCTGAGCGAAGACGGACTGGCCATCGAGCGGTACCGCTACCTCCTGCGCACCGCGCCGCCCGAGTCGATCGAGGCGGTGCACGCCGAGGCGTTCGCGAAGCTCACTCCGCAGCAGCGTGCCGAGGTGTTCCGCACGTTGGCCGAGCAGGCACCGGCGGGCGAGCGTCTCGTCTCCGACGACCCCGCCGCTCTGGCGCGCGCGGCGACGCGTGCGGAGATGCGTGCCCCCGGCACGATGGAGCGCGCCTTCTCGGGCGCGGGAGTCGGCGGGCGCGGCGGCATGGGCGGGCCCTCGATGGGGCAGATGATCGGCAGCTCGATGCTCGGCACGATCGCCGGTGTGGTCATCGGCTCCGCCATCGCGCAGGCGTTCCTTCCCGACCCGGCGGCGTTCGACGCGAGCGGCGAGACGGGCGACGCCGGTGCGGATGCCTCGGGGGCGGATGCCTCCGGAGACGGCGGCGGCGATTTCGGTGGCGGTGACTTCGGCGGCGGTGACTTCGGCGGCGGCGATTTCGGTGGCGGTGACTTCGGCGGCGGTGACTTCGGGTTCTGACCCCGCCCCGCGGCGGTCGATGACGGAGGCACGGGCTAGGGTCGCAGCATGAGCAAGCAGGACGGCTCGTCGCGCCAGGTCACGACGGGTCCGGTCGACGATTCTGCGACCCCCATCCTGCATGTCGACATGGACGCGTTCTTCGTGTCGGTCGAGTTGCTGCGCCGTCCCGATCTCCGGGGCAAGCCCGTGCTGGTCGGTGGCACCGCCGGACGCGGCGTCGTGGCGGCGGCGAGCTACGAGGCGCGCCGATTCGGCGTGAACTCGGCGATGCCGATGTCGATCGCGCTGCAGCGGTGCCCGAACGCCGTCGTGCTCCGTGGCGACTACGCGAGCTACGCCACGTACTCCAAGCGGGTCATGTCGATCTTCGGCGAGATCACGCCGCTCGTGGAGCCGCTGTCGATCGACGAGGCGTTCCTCGACGTGTCGGGCGCCCGGCGCCTGCATGGCAGCCCGGCCGAGATCGCCTCGACCATCCGCGAGCGCGTGCACACCGAGACGGGCCTGACCTGCTCCATCGGGGTCGCGGCCACGAAGTACGTCGCCAAGGTCGCGTCGAGTCGCGCCAAGCCCGACGGCATGCTCGTGGTCCCCGCGGTCGACACGGTCGCGTTCCTGCACCCGCTGCCCGTCTCGGCGTTGTGGGGCGTCGGCCGGGTCACTGAGGAATCGCTGCTGAGGCTCGGGCTCCGCACGGTCGGCGATGTCGCCGCGATGCCACCCGACGCCCTCGAGCGCGCCGTCGGCCCGGCGCTCGCAGCGCGCCTCGGTCGCCTCGCCAACGGCATCGACGCGCGTGACGTGCACACGACCCGCACCGAGAAGAGCATCGGCCACGAGAATACCTTCCAACACGACCTCACCGATCCCGACGAGATCCGACGTGAACTGCTGCGCCTCTCGAACAACGTGGCGGTGCGGCTGCGCAAGGCTGGGCTCCTCGGTCGCACGGTGACGCTGAAGCTCCGCTACGGCGACTTCCGCACCATCACGAGGTCGCGCACGCTCGCAGAGCCGACGGATGTCGCCCGCCGCATCTTCGACGAGGCATCCGACGCCCTCGCCGACCTCGTCGGCAACGGCGAGCGTGTGCGCCTCATCGGCGTGCGCGCCGAGCATCTCCGACCCACCGGGGGTGGAGCGCTGCTCTGGGATCCCGACGAGGAGTGGCGTGACGCCGAGCGCACGATCGACGCGGTCACCGCGAAGTTCGGCACGGGCGCCGTGCGTCCGGCCGCCCTCGTTCGTCCCGGTGGCGAGCGTCGCGGCGATCGACCGCGTCCTGGCGACGACGACGCCGAGGCCGCCGCCGCCGGGTGGGGGTGGTAGCTCGTCGCCTGGGCGGGTAGCGTGGCCGCATGGCTGAACTCGTGCTGGAACTCGCAGCGACCGTCGCCGGCGTCGGCGTGAAGACCTCGTACGGGGAGACGATCGACATCGACGGCACCAAGGTGGTGCCAGTGGCGCTCAGCTACTACGGCTTCGGCGCCGGCGGCGGCAAGGACGAGCAGGGCGACGAGGGCAGCGGCGGTGGCGGCGGCGGAGCATCGATTCCGCTCGGCGCATACATCGGCCGCGGCGGCGACGTGCGGTTCGAGCCGAACCTCATCGGACTGCTCCTCGTGGCCACCCCGCTCGTCTGGGTGACCGGCAAGGCACTGAAGGCGGTCATCCGCGCCTTGAAGCGCTGACGTCGTGAGGCGCCGCTCGCCGCGGCGTATACTCGGTGGCGAACACGGGAGTCCGGTGAGCCGGGCTGAGAGGAAGGTTCTCAACCTTCGACCGTCGAACCTGATCTGGGTCATGCCAGCGCAGGGAGGGCATCACATCTCAATCCCGTGCCTCTTTCCTCGAACAGAAAGGGCACGAACAGTGCACGCAACCGTCACCTCATCCGAATCCACCACGACGGCGCGCCGGTTCCGCTGGCGGGTGGTGGACATCGTCGTCGCGAGCGTCATCGGCGTCGCGACCGGCCTCGTCTTCCTCTTCTGGAACAACGTCGGCTACGCCTGGTTCTCCGCGGCCGATGCCGTGACACCCGGCCTCGGCGGCGTCGCCGTGGGCATCTGGCTCATCGGCGGCGTGCTCGGCGGGCTCATCATCCGCAAGCCGGGCGCCGCGCTCTACGTGGAGCTCCTCGCCGCCGTCGTGTCGGCACTCATCGGCAACCAGTGGGGCATCGAGACCGTGTACTCGGGAATCGCGCAGGGGCTCGGAGCCGAACTCGTCTTCGCCGCCTTCGCCTACCGGCGCTTCGGCCTGCTGCAGGCGATGCTCGCGGGCGCGGCCGCCGGCGTTGCGGCGTGGACCCTCGAACTCTTCCTCTCGGGCAACCTGCAGAAGTCCGCCGAGTTCCTGGGGCTCTACTTCGCCACCGTCGTGATCTCCGGCGCGATCCTCGCCGGTCTTCTCGGCTGGGTCGTGGTGCGTGCGCTGGCGGCGACCGGAGCCCTGCACCGCTTCGCCGCCGGGCGGAGCGTGACCGAGCGGGTCTGATCCATGTCCGAATCGGTGGTGGCCGGCCGTCCCGTGCGCGTCGAGGCTCGCGCATGGGGGTGGCGACACGCCGGCCGGCTCCGGTGGGCGCTCGACGGCATCGATCTCGTCATCGGGCGAGGGGAGCGGGTGCTGCTGCTCGGCCCGTCGGGCTCGGGCAAGTCGACGCTGCTGCATGCGCTCGCCGGCGTCCAGGGCGACGACGATGAAGGTGAGCAGCGGGGGCAGCTCCTCCTCGACGGGGAGCGAGCCGGCGCCGCGCGCGGACGAGCCGGCCTCGTGCTCCAGGATCCCGACTCGCAGGTGATCCTCGCCCGGGTGGGCGACGATGTCGCGTTCGGGTGCGAGAACCTCGGCGTGCCGCGCGACGAGACCTGGCGACGGGTGGGCGAGGCGCTCGACGCCGTCGGCCTCGACCTGCCGCTCGCGCACCCCACGTCGACGCTCTCGGGAGGGCAGAAGCAGCGTCTCTCGCTCGCGGGGGCGCTCGCGATGCGTCCGGGGCTCCTGCTCCTCGACGAGCCCACGGCCAACCTCGATCCTGTCGGCGTCGCCGAGGTGCGCGATGCGGTGGCGCGCGTGCTCGATCGCACCGGGGCCACGTTCGTCGTCGTCGAACATCGCGTCGACGTCTGGGTCGACCTGGTCGACCGGGTGGTGGTGCTCGGCGGCGACGGTCGGCTCCTTGCCGACGGGTCGCCCGAGGAGGTGCTCGAGCAGCAGCGGGACACCCTGCTCGCCGCCGGCGTGTGGGTGCCGGGGGTGCCGATCCCGGTGCCGACCGTGGACGAGCGAGGCGCCACGCCCACCGAGCCGATCCTCGCCGGCGAGCGCCTCGCCATCGGGCGCCGTCGCGATGCGGTCGTGCGCTCGGGCATCGAGGTCGCGCTCCCCGAAGCGCGTTCCACGGTGCTCGTCGGTCCGAACGGCGCCGGGAAGTCGACCCTGGCGCTCACCCTCGGCGGGCTCCTGTCGCCCCTCGCCGGCCGGGTCGTGGCATCCGAATCGCTGGCCTCGGGCCTCGGCGCCGACCCGGTCCGCTGGCGGTCGCGGGATCTGCTCACTCGCATCGGCACGGTCTTCCAGGAGCCCGAGCACCAGTTCGTCGCCGCCACGGTGCGGGGCGAGGTCGCGGTGGCGCCGCGCGCGCTCGGCCTCCCCGCCGCGGAGGTCACGACCCGTACCGACGAGGTGCTCGCCCGGCTCCGCCTCGACCGGCTCGCCGGCGCCAACCCGTTCACCCTTTCGGGCGGCGAGCAGCGCCGGCTGTCGGTCGCCGCGGTGCTGGTCGCGCGTCCGCGCGTCGTGATCCTCGACGAACCCACCTTCGGGCAGGACCGCGTGACGTGGATCGAGCTCGTGCAGCTGCTCCGCGACCTCGTCGACGACGGGGTGACGCTGCTCTCGGTCACCCACGACGCCGCGTTCCAGGACGTGCTCGGCGACCATCGGCTCGAGCTCGCGGCATCCGTCGACGCCGCTGCGGTGCCCAGCACGGGAGGCCGGGCATGAGCGCGCATCTCATCACCGCGGATGCCGGCATCGCGGCGCACACTCCCGCCGTGCCGCGATTGCGGTTCGTCGACCGCACCAATCCCGTCACGCGGCTCGCAGCCGTGATGGTGCTCACCACCCCGCTCCTGCTCACCGTCGACTGGCTGAGCGCCTCAGTCGCGCTCGGAATCCAACTCGGGCTCTTCGCCCTGGCGGGCGTGACGCCGCGGCTCCTCGTCGCACGCACCTGGCCGATCCTCGTCGCCGCGCCGATCGCGGGCCTCAGCATGCTCCTCTACGGTCGCCCCGAGGGCACCGAGTACTGGAGCTTCTGGCTCGCCCGCATCACCGACGGCTCGATCGAACTCGCGATCGCGGTCACGGTGCGGGTCCTGGCGATCGGACTCCCGGCCGCGCTGCTGTTCCTCCGCGTCGACCCGACCGATCTGGCCGATGGGCTCGCCCAGATCGCCCGGCTACCGGCGCGATTCGTGCTCGGCGCGCTGGCGGCGACGCGGCTCGTTGGCCTCTTCGTCGAGGATTGGCGGGCCATGGGCCTGTCGCGACGGGCGCGCGGCATCGGCGACCACGGCACGCTCCGACGCGTGGCCACCATGGCGTTCGCGCTCCTCGTGCTCGCGATCCGGCGCGGCAGCAAGCTCGCCACGGCAATGGAGGCGCGCGGGTTCGGCTCTGAGACGCCGCGCACGTGGGCTCGACTGTCGCGGGTGGGGCCGGTCGACGCCGTGCTCCTGGTGATCGCGGCTGCGATCGCCGGCGCCGCGATCGCGGTCGCGGTCTTGGCAGGCACGTTCCACCCGGTGTGGGCGTGACGGCCGACGCGCCCGAGCGCCACCTCGCCATCACGGCAGCGACGGTGCGCGGGACGGCACCGGCGCTGCATGCCGTGTCCGATGCGGCCAGAGGCATCCGTCGCCCGCTCGTGCTCATCGACGGGCCGAGCGGCGCGGGCAAGAGCGTCTTGGCCGACGCCCTCCGCGCGGCGTGGCCGGGCACGCCGCCGGCCCTCGTGCGGCTCGACGACGCGTATCCCGGATGGACGGGGCTCGAGCGAGCGGGCGACGTGCTCGCGCGCTCCCTCGTGCCGCCCCTGCGCCGGGGGGCGGTCGGCAGCTGGCGCCGGTGGGACTGGGCCACGTCCACGCCCGGGGTCCTCGAGCACCTGCGACCGGGCGGCGCGCTCATGGTCGAGGGCTGCGGCGCCTTCATGGTCGGCGAAGGCACGCCGGGAGTCGTCCGCGTCTGGGTCGACGCACCCGACGAGCTCCGCAAGCGCCGGGCGCTCGACCGCGACCGGGGCGCCTACGATCCCTTCTGGGGACTCTGGGAGCGTCAGTGGCGCCGATACGTGCATCGCACGTCGCCCGAGCGTCGCGCCGACGTGCGCGTGCGCGCCCGCGACGCTCGGACTACCGTAGAGGCATGAGCGCAGACACGCCCCGAGCCGACTACATCGCCGAGTTCATCGACGGACCCCTCGAAGGCGACTTCGAGCATCGGGCCCTCGTCGGCGGCAAGCCCGAGTCGCGCGTCGGCATGCTGGCGGCCGTCGACGGGTTGGAATCCCTGTTCTGGTACGACGCCGTCGAACAGCGCGAGGTCAACGGGCAGGTGCGGGTGCGCTTTCGCTTCGATGCCGACGACTCCGACCCGGTGGAGTTCGACCAGGACGACAACGACTGACGAACCGTCGCCGGCGTCGCCCGCGCAACCGCGAGGGAAGGCGGTTCAGCCGTCCTGGGGATCAGCCCTACTGGGGGTCAGCCGTGCTGGCCGGCGAGGAACGCACTGATGACGGGTGCGGGGTGGGTGAGGCGCCAGAACGGCCCGGGGTCGCGGATGTCTCCCGACAGCACCAGCGGTGAGGCGAGCTCCCCCGTCGAGGTCGGCACTGTGATGCGGCCGACCTCCCTGCCGTCGAGCGCGGTCGAGAATTCGTCCACGGTGACGGATGCCTCGCCGAACGCGTTGCCCCACGCGGCATCCGTTCGGCTCACCGAGGCGACGACCTCGGCGCGATCGCCCCACGGCGCCGTCGCTGTCGCGTAGCGCGCTCCCGCCTCGATCAGGGTGACCGGCGCGGATGCCGCCACCGCCGACTCGATCGCCGCCGTGACGGCGGGGTCGAGCGTCTCGTAGTCGGGCATGAGCAGCATCGCGCCCGTCAGGCGCGTCGCCCCGCCCTCGGCGCCCTGGGCTGCCGGAAGCTCAGTGGTGAACACGTAGCTGAGCGCCGCCTGGTCGGTGAAGCTGCGGGTGATGGCTCGGACGCCGTTCTGCTCCGACCGGTCGACGACGTCGGGGACGCGCCGCGCTGCGGGCTCCGCCCGGTCGGGGTCGTCGAGCATCGCCGCGAGTTCGGGCTCAGCGAGGACGAGCCCGGCGAGGCGAGCGAGTTCATCGGCGGTGCCGACGTTGTCGCCCGACAGTCCGGTCGCGTCGTCGACCCGGGTGGCGGTGAAGCCCTGCTCGGCGAGCCACGCGTTGGCCTCGTCGACGTACGGTTCGACACCGCCGAACGCCCAGCGTACGAGCGTGTCGGCGTGGTTGTTGCTCGACGCGAGGAGCACCGCGCGCACGACGTCGCGTTGGGACCAGGTCTCGCCGGGGGAGACCTGCAGCGCGCGCGAGCCCTCGCCCGAGTAGCGCAGGTAGTCGCTGTAGTCTGCCGGTCCGATGGGGATGCCGGGACCGGCGCCCTCGGCGGGGAGCGGAAGCGACTCGAGGGTGACCAGCAGGGTCACGAGCTTCGCGGCGCCCCCGATCGGCACCGGCCCGGTGTCGCCGCCGGTCGCGACGGTCTCGCTCGTGCCGTCGTCGGCGAGCACCGCCAGCGCGCTCGCACCGGTCTCGGGCATCACCAGGCTGGGAACCTCCGCCGTGGAGGTCGCTGCGGGCTCGACGCGGACGTCGACCGGGGGCAGGGGACCGAGGAGCATCGCCGGCCCGTACACGCCGATGCCGAGAATCGCCAGGGCGCCGACGACGATGCCGACGATGCGGCCGGGGGAGGTCATGGCATCAGCGTAACGGGGCGGCGCTCACGCCCAGCCCAGCTCGTGCAGCCGGTCGTCGTCGATGCCGTAGAAGTGGGCGATCTCGTGCACGAGGGTGACGTGGATCTCGTCGCGCAGCTCGGCCTCGTCGGCTGCGATCGCGAGCAGCGGTTCACGGTAGAGGATGATGCGATCGGGCATCTCGCCGAAGCCGTAGCGGTCGCGTTCGGTGAGCGCGAACCCGTCGTAGAGCCCGAGCAGGTCGAGGGAGCCGTCTTCGGGCCGGTCCTCGACGACGAACACGACGTTCTCGAGCCCATCGACCATGTCATCGGGCAGTCGATCGAGCTCGTCGACCACGAGGGCCTCGAACGCTTCGGCATCGAGGTGCACGCGCGGCTCCGATCGGTGGCGGAGTGAGGAATTGGGGTGAGTAACGGGGCTTGAACCCGCGACCTCCTGGACCACAACCAGGCGCTCTACCAACTGAGCTATACCCACCATGTGTCGACCGCCGGAGCGATCTGGCAACTCAAAGAGATTACTACACCTTTGCCTCGAACTCGTCCACGATGGAGGCCGCGAGCGTCTGCAGCTCCTGGCTCGAGGGGCCAGGCTCCGCGACGAAGACCGCACGGCGGTAGTACTGGAGCTCGCGGATCGACTCGAGGATGTCGGCGAGGGCCCGGTGGCCGCCGTTCTTGGCGGGTGAGTTGAAGTAGGCGCGCGGGAACCAGCGCTTCGCGAGCTCCTTGATGGAGGACACATCGACGTTGCGGTAGTGGAGGTGCCCGTCGAGTCGCGGCATGTACTTCGCGAGGAAGGCGCGGTCGGTGCCGATCGAGTTGCCCGCGAGGGGGGCCCGCTGCTCGTCGGGGACGTGCTTCAGCACGTACTCGAGCACCTCGTACTCCGCCTCGGCGACGCTGACGCCGTTCGGGATCTCCTCGATGAGGCCCGACTCGGTGTGCATGGCGCGGACGAACTCGCCCATCGACTCGAGGGCGCTCGCATCGGGCTTGATCACGATGCTGAGACCCGGGTCGACCGGGTTGAGGTCGTAGTCCGTGATGACGACCGCGATCTCGACGAGCTCATCGACCTCGAGGTCGAGCCCGGTCATCTCGCAGTCGATCCAGACCAGTCGGTCGCTCGAGGTTGCCATGCGGCGAGTCTACCGGGGTGGTCGGACACGCTCGCCGCGGCCGATGCACGGAATGGTCCCCCCGGAGAGATTCGAACTCCCGACCAAGTGGGTAGAAACCACCTGCTCTGTCCACTGAGCTACGGGGGGTGGTGGAGCGACGCACTGACAGCATATCGGGGGCGCCTGCGGGTCGTCGTCAGCCCCGTACGGGCGCAGACCGGTCGTCGGCTCGTCGACGCGCGACATCCGCCGATCGCCGATGCAGGGCGAGCCCGATGAGCGGGAACAGGAGCACCGAAAGCATGCCCGCCCCGACGAGCGCGGCCGCGGTGCCGCTCGAGAGCTCGCCGCGCTCGACCCCGATCGCGGTGACCGCCACGATGATGGGCAGGCCGGTCGCACCGAAGAGCGCCGTCGCCGCGAGGTCGCTCGGGCTCGACCCGCGCGGCGCGGCGAGCATCGACGGCAGCCCCCGCACGACGAGCAGCAGCACGAGGAAGATCGGCAGCAGGACGAGCGTGCGGATGTCGCCGACGAGCGCCCCGAGGTCGAAGGTGACCCCCGTGGCGATGAAGAAGATCGGCACGAGGAACCCGAAACCCAGGGCCTCCACCTTGCCTTCGATGACCTCGACGTCATGTTCCGGCGCGCCCGAGAGGATGAGGCGGTAGAGTACGCCGGCCGTGAATGCGCCGAGCAGCATGTCGAGGTCCAGTTGCACACTGAGCGCGACGAGCGCCACGAGTACGAGGACGACCAGGCGCACCCCGAATTGGCCGCTCGTGTGCAGCGTGAGGTTGATGATCCGATGCAGGCGGCGCCCGGCGCCACGGGCGGCGAGCCAGATGGCGCCTCCGGCGATCACGGCGAACGCGACGAGCACGAGCGCGGAGGTGAGCGGCGATCGACCACCGAGGAAGAGCGAGATCGCCAGCAGCGGCCCGAACTCGCCGATGGCACCGAGCGCGATCACCGCGATGCCGAACGGGGTTCGCAGTTCCCCGGAATCTCGCAACACGGGCATGATGGTGCCGAGCGCGGTCGACGTGAGCGCAATGCCGATGAAGGCGGCCGCAGTGAAGCTCTGCGTGAGGAGGACGGCGATGCCGATGCCTGCCCCGAGCGAGAGGAGCCACCCGATCGCGGCCCTCTCGAGCGGTCGGCCGCGGATGGCGCGGAAGTCGATCTCGTTGCCGGCGAGGAAGAACAGCATGGCCAGGCCGAAGTCGGAGAAGAACGCCATGAGATCGTCGGGCACGATCCACCCGAGCCCCGATGGTCCGAGGACGAGTCCGAGCAGGATCTCGAACACCACGAGCGGAATCACGACCCACCGGGAGAGTGCGCGGACCAGCAGGGGAGCCGCCACTGCGACCGCTGGGAACAGCACGAGGGTCCCGATCGAATAGTCCACAGCGCCCTCCGGGGTCCGTCTCGCACCACGTGCGCTGGCCCCGATGCTATCGGAGCGCCGAGTCCGCGGCCCGGGCCTTCGCGCGGCGCGTTTCGTGCGCGAAACATGGCGGCGGTATCGTCGTGGGATGCGCGACCTGCAGGCGAGAATCATCGACGAACTCCATGTCCGCCCGGCCATCGACCCTGCCGAGCAGGTGCGTGCGCGGATCGACTTCCTGAAGACCTACCTGCGCACCACGGGCGCGGCCGGCTTCGTGCTCGGCATCAGCGGCGGGCAGGACTCCTCGCTCGCAGGCCGGCTGTGCCAGCTCGCGGTCGAGGAGCTCATCGCCGAAGGCGATCCGGCGCGGTTCGTCGCCGTGCGGCTGCCGTACGGGGTCCAGCACGACGAGGTCGATGCGCAGTCGGCGCTCGACTTCATCCAGCCGGCGGAGACCATGGTCTTCAACATCGCCGAGCCGGTCGACGAGCTCGCCGAGGAGGTCGAAGAGGCGACGGGCATCGCGCTCACCGACTTCGGCAAGGGCAACGTGAAGGCGCGCATGCGCATGATCGCGCAGTACGCGATCGCCGGCGAGGGTCGGCTGCTCGTGATCGGCACCGACCACGCCGCCGAGGCGGTCACGGGGTTCTTCACGAAGTACGGCGACGGGGGCGCCGACATCCTGCCGCTCACGGGACTCACGAAGCGCCAGGGCCGCGCACTGCTGCAGCACCTCGGCGCGCCCGAGCGCATCTACACGAAGGTGCCGACCGCCGACCTGCTCGACCACGACCCCGGCCAGTCCGACGAGGCGAACCTCGGCCTCAAGTACCACGACATCGACGCGTTCCTCGAGGGCGAGCAGATCGACCCCGAGATCGCCGAACGCATCGAAACCCGGTTCCTGCAGACCCGGCACAAGCGGGCCGTGCCTGTGTCGATGTTCGACGACTGGTGGATCTGAACCGCTGAGGCGGCAGGGCGGCGGCCCGGCGCGCTGGTGCTCGGCTCTCGCTCGGCTCGGCTACGCCCGCGCGTCGTCCAGCGTCGGCGTCGGCGCGGTGTCGACCGGGCGCTCCACCGGTGCGGCCGGGCGCGCGGGCGCGTCGATGGTCGCGGTGCTCCGGTAGCGCTCGTGGTGCTGCTCGGCCACCCAGGCGTCCTGCGCCTCGATGGCGGCCTGCTCGGGCTCCTGCCGCTGGGCGCGCCAGCGCAGCAGGTCGTTCTGGAACTGCTTGCGCGTGCGCCCCGGGCGGCGCGCCCAGTCGAGCAGGCGGTCACGGAACTCGACCACGGCCGGGTCGAGCTGGTACCCGAACGTCGCCGACGCCCGCTTGAGCTCGTGCAGTTGGTGGGCCGCCCAGTTGGCCGCGACATCCGAGCCGTGGATGGGAAGCATCCGGACCTGGATGTCGGCCTGTCCGACGAGCCGGTCGGCGAGCACCTGCTCCTGGGGAGTCAGCGAGTTCCAGACCGAAGCCTCGGTCGCGGCATCCACGAGCGCCGCGATCGCGGCGGCGCGAGCTTCACGGTCGCGCTGCGCGACGAGCCGGCGGATGGCCGCTCCAGCGATCCACGCCGCGAGCAGGCCCGAGGCGAGCATGGCGACGAAGAGCACGACGGTCGCCAGCACGGTCGGCCGCGCCGCGTTCGAGGTGAGCCATGAGATCAGGTCGTTCCACCACTCCATGGCTGCAGGCTAGCGCCGCGGATGCCCCGTGCCGCCGATGCCGCGCCGTGCACGCTCGGCTCGCGTCGTGGGATCAGCGGAAGCACTCCGCCGCATCGCCCGGCGACCAGAACTCGCCGAGGGGCATGGAGCGGATGCCGCTGCCCACCACCCGACGCGCGGCCCACCGTTCGAGACCGCCGACCTCCCGGCGCTCGATATGCCCGAGCACGGCGCCACCCGGGCGCGACACCCGCCAGAGCGACGGTGCCGCGGGCGCGATGGTGAGCCCGGCGACCGGGACGGGGAAGCTCTCACGGGGCCGTGCGAGCATCGCGGTTGCGAGCATCGTGGTGGACATCGTCGCTCCTCTCCTCGTGCAGCCGGCCCTGCGTCTGCCTCGAAGCTACGTCGAGCCACCGACATCCGTCAGGCCAGGACGGTGCCGTCCGAGGCGTAGGGATCGATGCGGGAGATCTCGTCGTCGGTCAGCGCCGGCGCGTCGAGTGCCGCCACGTTCTGTTCGAGCTGCGCGACGCTCGAGGCGCCGATCAGCGCGCTCACGACGAGCGGCTCGCGCAGCACCCACGACAGTGCGAGCTGCGCGATGGTCTGCCCGCGCTCCCGTGCGACGGCCTCGAGTCCGCGCATCCGCTCGAGGTACTCGCGGCTGATGCGATGGGGCGAGAGGAACCGGCTCGTCGCGGCCCGGGAATCGGCCGGCACGTCGCCCGAGAGGTACCGATCGGTGAGCAGTCCCTGCGCGAGCGGCGAGAAGACGATGCTCGCGGCTCCGACCTCCTCGAGCACGGGGAACAGTCCGTCCTCGATGCGGCGATCGAACATCGAGTAGCGCGGCTGGTGGATCGTGAGCGGTACGCCCTCGGCGCCCAGCACTGCGGCGGCGGCACGGGTCTGCTCGGGGTCGTAGCTGGAGATCCCCACGTACAGCGCCTTGCCCTGGCGCACCGCGTGTGCGAGGGCGCCCATGGTCTCCTCGATGGGCGTCTCGGGGTCGGGGCGGTGGGAGTAGAAGACGTCGACGTAGTCGAGTCCCATGCGGCGAAGGCTCTGGTCGAGCGACGACAGCACGTGCTTGCGCGACCCGAAGTCGCCGTAGGGGCCGGGCCACATCTCGTAGCCGGCCTTCGACGAGATGATGAGCTCGTCTCGGTACGGGGCGAGGTCGCTCGCGAGCATCCGGCCGAAGTTCTCCTCGGCGCTGCCGGGCGGCGGGCCGTAGTTGTTCGCCAGGTCGAAGTGCGTGACCCCGAGGTCGAATGCCCGGCGGACGATGGCGCGCTGGGTCTCGAACGCACGATCGTGGCCGAAGTTGTGCCACAACCCGAGGGAGAGGGCGGGGAGCCTGAGGCCGCTTCGCCCGACTCGGTTGTAGCGCATGCGGTCGTAGCGGTCGGGGGCGGCGACGAAGGTCATGCCGATACTCTAGGTCGATGGAAAGCTACGTTCTCGCGGGCGGCTGCTTCTGGTGCCTCGACGCCGTGTACCGCACCCTTCGGGGCGTCGACGCCGTCGTCTCGGGCTACACCGGCGGGTCGGTGCAGAACCCGAGCTACGAGGCCGTCTGCACGGGCCTCACGGGGCACGCGGAGGCGGTTCGGGTGGACTTCGACCCCGACGTGATCCCGCGCGAGGTCGTCCTCGACGTGTTCTTCACGCTGCACGACCCGACGCAGCTGAATCGTCAGGGAGCGGATGTCGGCACGCAGTACCGCTCGGCGATGTTCTACGCCGATGAGACGCAGCGCGAGGCGTTCGAGGCCGCCCGCGCCCGCGCCGCCGACTGGTGGCCCGACCAGATCGTGACCGCGATCGACCCGCTCGGCGACTTCTACCGGGCGGAGGAGTATCACCAGGACTTCTTCGCGAAGAACCCGGGCCAGGGGTACTGCCTCGCGGTCGCGCTGCCGAAGGTGAACAAGATCCGCCGGTCGTACGCCGACTACGTGCTCGCCTGACGACTCGTCCTCGCCAGCCGCCCCGGAATGGCGATCGTCCACGGGTCGCGGCCTCGTTCCGCCGGGCTTCCGCGTGCCGTCGATGCTGGTGCGACGCGGCATCCGGGGCCTGGTCCGGCACGAGCAGCTCCGGATGCCGCGAGCCGCCGATCCGCGGCGGCGTACGAGCCGAGGAGCACAGCATGACCGACAGCATCACCGTCACGGGCGTCGTGGGCACCGACCCGAACCTGCACGTGACGACGCAGGGACTCGCGATCACGTCGTTCCGTCTCGCGTCCACGCGGCGGTACTTCGATCGCGCCAAGGGCAGCTGGGAGGACGGCGAGACGAACTGGTACACGATCTCGACGTTCCGCCAGCTGGCGCAGAACACCGTCGTCTCCATCCGCAAGGGGGAGCGGATCGTCGTGCACGGCCGCCTGCGGCTGCGTGCGTGGGAGAACGGCGAGAAATCCGGAACGGCCGTCGAGATCGAGGCCGACGCGGTCGGTCACGACCTCACGTGGGGCACGACGGAGCTCACGAAGGTGCGGTTGGCACGGGAGTCGTCCGAGGGCGACCGACCGGTCGAGGAGTCGTCAACCGCATGGCCGGGCACCGAGGCGGCGCCGGCGGGTGACGCGTCGCTCGACGCCGCCTCCGAACCGGGCGACGAGGGCGACGGGGGCCTCTTCGTCGGCGAGCAGGAGGAGTCGCCGCTCGGGGCCGCGGTCTGAGCGCAGCGCGGGCCGACCGGTCGGGCGCGTGTCGCAGCATAGACTCGCCACGGGCGGTCGGCACCCGCCGGAACAGGGGAGTGATGTCGCGCCGTCTCGGCACCACCACGGTCCTGGCGTTCGCCGGGGCCGCGATCATGATCGCCGCGACCGGATGCACCGCCACGACTCCGGGCCCGACGTCCACGTCGGCTCCCACGGCGTCGGCGCCGGCGGGCACCGGCGAACCCTCGTCGTCGCCGAGTGCGTCGCCGACGCTGCGACCGACGCTCTCGGCCGCGGAGAACCGCGCGTATTTCGATGCCGTGAGCCAAGCGGTGATCGCGGCGAACCCGGCTGCCGGAGGGCGCGACTTCATCGACGCGCTCGTGGCCGCCGGGTTCGACAAGGCGCAGATGGAGGTCACCGCCGACCGCACCACGGTCGACCTGCAGGCCGACTCGGTGCAGTTCGCCGTGCTGTTCCAGGGCGAGTGCCTCATCGGCCAGTACGGGTCGGGCGCGGGCGGCTACCAGAGCGCGGTGCAGCCGCCCCTCGGCACCGGCGGATGCCTCGTCGGTGACACGCGGCCCATCGACTGGTAGCCGTGGCCGGCGCCGTGAGAGGGGCGCTCGGCGCCCCCGTACACTGGTACGGATATGGCTGACTACATTTACTCGATGGTTCGCGCCCGCAAGGCGGTCGGCGACAAGGTCATTCTCGACGACGTCACGATGGCATTCCTCCCTGGCGCGAAGATCGGCGTCGTGGGCCCGAACGGCGCTGGGAAGTCCACGATCCTGAAGATCATGGCCGGCCTCGACCAGCCGTCGAACGGCGAGGCCAGGCTCACGCCCGGGTACTCGGTCGGCATCCTCATGCAGGAGCCCGAGCTCGACGAGACCAAGACGGTGCTCGAGAACGTGCAGGAAGGTGTCGGCCCGATCAAGGCGAAGGTCGACCGCTTCAACGAGATCTCGCTCGCGATGGCCGAACCCGACGCCGACTTCGATGCGCTCCTCGCCGAGATGGGCAGCCTCCAGGAGGACATCGACGCGGCCGACGCGTGGGATCTCGACTCCCAGCTCGAGCAGGCGATGGACGCGCTGCGCTGCCCCCCGAGCGACGAGAAGGTGTCGGTGCTCTCCGGCGGCGAGAAGCGCCGCGTGGCGCTCTGCAAGCTCCTGCTGCAGAAGCCCGACCTGCTCCTGCTCGACGAGCCCACCAACCACCTCGACGCCGAGAGCGTGCTGTGGCTCGAGCAGCATCTCGCCAAGTACCACGGCGCCGTGCTCGCCGTGACCCACGACCGATACTTCCTCGACCACGTCGCCGAGTGGATCTGCGAGGTCGACCGCGGCCGCCTCTACCCGTACGAGGGCAACTACTCGACGTACCTCGAGAAGAAGCAGGAGCGCCTCACCGTCCAGGGCAAGAAGGACGCCAAGCTCGCCAAGCGCCTCGCCGACGAGCTCGACTGGGTGCGCTCGAACGCGAAGGGCCGGCAGGCCAAGTCGAAGGCGCGTCTCGCGCGCTACGAGGAGATGGCGGCCGAGGCCGAGCGCACCAGGAAGCTCGACTTCGAGGAGATCCAGATCCCGCCGGGTCCTCGACTCGGCAACGTCGTGCTCGAGGCGAAGAACCTGCAGAAGGGCTTCGGCGACCGCATCCTCATCGAGGGTCTCAGCTTCTCGCTGCCGCGCAACGGCATCGTCGGCATCATCGGTCCGAACGGCGTCGGCAAGACCACGCTCTTCAAGTCGATCGTGGGACTCGAGGAACTCGACGGCGGCGACCTGAAGGTCGGCGAGACCGTGCAGATCTCGTACGTCGACCAGTCGCGTGGCGGCATCGACCCGAAGAAGACGCTGTGGGAGGTCGTGTCCGACGGACTCGACTACATCCAGGTCGGCAGGACCGAGGTGCCGAGCCGCGCCTACGTGTCGACGTTCGGCTTCAAGGGCCCCGACCAGCAGAAGCCCGCGGGCGTGCTCTCGGGCGGTGAGCGCAATCGCCTCAATCTCGCACTCACGTTGAAGCAGGGCGGCAACCTCCTGCTCCTCGACGAGCCGACCAACGACCTCGACGTCGAGACGCTCTCGAGCCTCGAGAACGCGCTCCTGGAGTTCCCGGGTTGTGCGGTGGTCATCACGCACGACCGGTGGTTCCTCGACCGCATTGCGACGCACATCCTCGCCTACGAGGGCACCGATGAGAACCCTGCGTACTGGCACTGGTTCGAGGGCAACTTCGAGGCGTACGAGGCGAACAAGATCGAGCGACTCGGGCCCGAGGCCGCGAAGCCGCATCGCTCCGCCTACCGCAAGCTCACCCGGCACTGACCATGCGTCTGCACGTGCCGACGCCGCTGCGGTGGTCGGATCTCGACGCATACGGCCACGTGAACAACGCCCGGATGCTGAGCCTCCTCGAGGAGGCTCGCATCCAGGCGTTCTGGGCCAGCGACGACACGTCGGAGCATGCGGTCGGCGCGACGACCGCGGTGATCGATGCCACTTCGGGCTCCGACACGATCACGCTCATCGCCCGGCAGCAGGTCGAGTACCTCGCGCCGATCCCGTACCAGCGTCAGCCGCTCGACATCGAGCTGTGGATCGGTCACATGGGCGGGGCCAGCCTCGACGTCTGCTACGAGGTGTTCTCGCCGATCGCGGTCGAACCGCGCACCCTCTACACGCGCGCGACGACCACGATCGTGCTCGTCGACGCGGCATCCGAACGACCGCGTCGCATCAGGGATTCCGAGCGCGCGGCATGGGAGCCGTACCTCGGTGAGCCGCTGGCCTTCCGACGGCGCTGAGCCCCGTCGGCGCTCAGGAGGCGGCGACGATCCGGTCGCCGGAGATCGCGACGGGGAACTCGGCGAGCGGCTGGCGTGCCGGGCCCTCGATCACCTCGCCGGTTGCCGCCTCGAACTTCGACCCGTGGCACGGGCAGTGGAACTCGTCGCCCTTCGCGGCGACGATGCACTGCTGGTGCGTGCAGATGGCGCTGAATGCCACCACCTGGCCCGCCCTGGGCTGGGCGATGAGCACCGCCTGGCCGCCGACCGTCACGGCGATGCTTCCTCCGACCGGAACATCGGCGAGCGCGGCGATCTCACCGCCGACCGCGGGAGCGTCGGGTCCACCGGACCCGCCGGCACCCGGCTCATCAGTCACGCCGGTCGGCGTGACCGACGAGTCATCCGGTGCACATCCTGCCAGCGTCAGCGCGCCGCCGACCGCGCCGACCGAGCCGAGTGCCAGCACCGTGCGCCTCGTGAGTTCCGTGGCATCCGTCATCGCTGAGCTCCTTTCATGGCGTCACCCGCACCGACTGCCCGCCTGCATCATTCTGGAGGACGGGCGCCTGCCCGCGCGCGAACCCACAGAATTCATTCAGTCGAATGCATCGGCGCGGGGAACGCGGATCATGCCCTCCTGCGCCACCGTCGCGACGAGCACGCCGTCACGCGTGTAGACGTGCCCGGTCGTGAGGCCGCGACCGCCGCTCGCCGACGGCGACTCGAGCACGAACAGGAGCCACTCGTCGACCCGAGCATCGCGATGCCACCACATGGCGTGGTCGAGACTCGCGGTCTTCAGGCCGGGCGTCGCCCACGCCAGACCCGTCG
This sequence comes from Agromyces sp. NSFZ, assembly GCF_056156205.1. Classification (NCBI taxonomy): domain Bacteria; kingdom Bacillati; phylum Actinomycetota; class Actinomycetes; order Micrococcales; family Microbacteriaceae; genus Agromyces; species Agromyces sp. NSFZ. The sequence goes on along the minus strand of NZ_CM149585.1, from coordinate 2,524,581 downwards.
CCCGGAGCACCGTCTCGACCATCGAGTAGTCGCTGGCATAGGCGAGGGCGGCGCGATGCTGCTTCGGGTCGTCGGGCAGCCGGCCGCGTGCCTTCATCCACACGGCCTGACGGGGCTCTCGCGAGTCGTCGGGGCGGAGGTAGATGGCCGGTGGAACGTGGCGCAGGTCGAACGCGCGCTCGTTGGACGCGTGGCGAGCGAAGTCGTGGTCGATGTCGCCGATCAGGTCGGCCGCGGTCGGCAGCGTCTCGGGATCGGGCAGGCCCTCGGGCATCTGGATCTGGTGCTCGAGGCCGCCGTCGTCGCGTTGGAACGAGGCGATGAGCGAGAGGATCGGCACGCCGTTCTGGAAGGCATGCGTGCGGCGCGTGGTGAAGGAGCGCCCGTCGTGCAGGCGATCCACCGAGAACGTGATGGGATGCGTGACGTCGCCCGGACGCAGGAAGTAGCCGTGCATCGAGTGGATGGGGCGGTCGCTCGGCACGGTGTGCATCGCGGCGATGAGCGACTGGGCGAGCACCTGGCCGCCGAACACCCGGCCGTGCGGCATCCACTGCGACGGTCCCGTGAAGATGTCCTCGGTCGTGCGTGCACCCGTGTCGGTGAGGTGCAGGGTACTGAGCAGGCCGTCGATGGGACCGTTCATCGTTCCTCCGTGTCGCTCGGGCGGGCCACCCGGAGGTCGGCGGTTACGCCTCCGCCGGGGAGGCGGCGCTCGCTTGGTAGTTTAGACAGCAGATGGTTCAGCAATTCACGCTCGCGGACAGCCTTTCGCTCGGCGACCTGCACACCTACCTGCAGCGCGCCGGGCGCGTTGAGGACGGTTCCGTGCGCCTGGTCGCCGGTTCGGGCATCCTCGCGGTCTACACGGCGATCCTGTATCCGCGCGGCATCCTCGATGAGAGCCCCACGGTACTGGGCCTGCGCACCTTCCAGTTGTTCGAGACCGACGACTTCGACGTCGTCGTGCCCATGCGCTCCGTGGTCGAGCGCATCGTGCGGGCCCGGGGGCAACTCGGCGACGACGACGAGTCGCGTCCGGTCACGATGACCCGGCCGCCGGAGGTGAACACGGTCACCTGGGCGGGCATCTCGCCGCCGCGCGGCGGCTGGCGACCCCTCGGCGAGACCGACTCGGCGACGCTGGAGCGTGCGGCTCGGGCCGGCATCGAGGAGGTCGCCGAAGCGATCCCCGAGGGCACCGGCGAGCAGCTCGTGCAGCGCGTGCGATCCGAGGTGTGGGGCCGCGGCATCGAGGGCATCGAGTACGTTCCCGCCGGCGCCGCCTTCGCCTCCTACAGCCTCGGCTTCCTCGGCGACGACCCCGTTCGGCTGTTCGAGACGGGTCCGTGGACGAGGCTCTCCTCGAGACGCGGCCACGTGCTCGTGCGCCGCAAGCCCTGGACCCTCAAGGCGTAGTCCCTCGAGGCGTAGCCGCTCCGGTCAGCCTCGGGCGATGGCTCGGCCTGCCTGGCGGCCGGTGAGGAGGCATCCGCCGAGGAAGGTGCCTTCGAGCGCGCGATACCCGTGCACGCCGCCGCCACCGAACCCCGCGGCCTCGCCGACCGCGTAGAGGCCCGGCACCGGTGCTCCATCGACGCCGAGCGCCCGGGAGTCGAGATCGGTCTGGATGCCGCCGAGGGTCTTCCGGGTGAGCAGGTGCAGCTTCACGGCGATGAGCGGACCGGCCTTGGGGTCGAGGATGCGATGCGGCGCGGCCACGCGGATGAGCTTGTCGCCGCGGTACCTGCGTGCGCTCCGAACCGCGTTGAGCTGCGGATCCTTCGAGAACTCGTTGTCGAGCTGGCGGTCTCGTGCGACGATCTCGCGTTCGATGTTCTCGGCGTCGAGGGGAACGCCCTGGGAGAGGCCGCGCATGCCCTCCAAGAGCTCGGGCAGGGTGTCGGCGACCACGAAATCGACGCCGTGCTGCTTGAACGCCTCCACCGGCGCCGGCGCGCCCGACCCCAGCCGGTCGGCGAGGAGCCGCAGGTCCTTGCCGGTGAGGTCGGGGTTCTGCTCGCTGCCCGAGAGCGCGAACTCCTTCTCGATGATCTTCTGGGTGAGCACGAACCACGAGTGCGCGTGTCCGGTCGCGACGATGTGCTCCATGGTGCCGAGCGTGTCGAAGCCGGGGAACAGCGGCGCGGGCAGCCGCCGGCCCTCCGCGTCGAACCACAGCGAGGACGGGCCGGGCAGGATCCGGATGCCGTGCAGCGGCCAGACGGGCTCCCAGTTCGTGATGCCCTCGGTGTAGTGCCACATCCGGTCGCGGTTCACGAGCCTCGCGCCGGCCTGCTCGGAGATGGGCAGCATCCGGCCGTCGACGTGCGCGGGTACTCCCGAGAGCATCGCCCTCGGCGCGGTGCCCATTCGCTCGGGCCAGTACTGCCGCACGAGGTCGTGATTGCCGCCGATGCCCCCGGATGCCACGACCACCGCCGGCGCCCGCAACTCGAACTCGCCCGCGGCGTCGCGATTGCTCGGCTCGCCGCGCTGGGCGGGGTCGTCGGCGAGCACCGTGCCCCGCACGCCGACCACGGCCCCCGATTCGACGATGAGCTCGTCGACGCGGTGCCGATGACGGAGTTCGACGAGGCCCGCGGCCGCACCCGCACGGACCCGGGCGATGAACGGCTCGAGGACGCCGGGTCCCGTGCCCCAGGTGATGTGGAAGCGTGGCACCGAGTTGCCGTGTCCGACGGGTCCGTAGCCGCCGCGCTCGGCCCACCCCACGACGGGGAAGAACCGCACGCCCTTCTCGTGCAGCCAGGCGCGCTTCTCGCCGGCGGCGAACTCCAGGTACGCCTCCGCCCACCGGCGACCCCACTCGTCCTCGTCGCGATCGAAGCCGGCGGTGCCGTCCCAGTCCTGGCGGGCGAGCTCCAGCGAGTCGTGGACGCCCATGCGCCGCTGCTCGGGGGAGTCGACCAGGAAGAGGCCGCCGAACGACCACCACGCCTGCCCACCGAGACTCGCCTCGGGCTCCTGTTCGACGATCACGACCCGCTTGCCCGCATCGACGAGCTCGGCCGCGGCGACGAGGCCAGAGAGGCCGGCGCCGACGATGATCGCGGCGGGCTCGGTGCTGGGGGCGGGGGTGGCGGCCACGTGGACTCCTTCGTCTCGGGTGGTGCGTGCGTACTGCGGATGCTGCGTGGTGCTGCTTCAGTCCTCGAATGTGTTGACCATGGCGAACGCCGCCCGCTGGAGGTAGTCCCAGAGGGTCTCCTCGGCGAGCGGGGGCAGCTCGAGCGTATCGAGCGCGCGGCGCATGTGCGCGAGCCAACGGTCGCGCGCGTCGGGATTCACCTTGAAGGGCTGGTGCCGCAGTCGCAGTCGCGGATGGCCGCGCTGCTCGCTGTACGTGCCCGGTCCGCCCCAGTACTGCTCGAGGAACATGGTGAGCCGCTCGGCGGCGGGCCCGAGGTCCTCCTCGGGGTACATGGGGCGCAGCACGGGGTCGTCGGCGACGCCGCGGTAGAACTCGGCGACGAGGCGCTCGAACGTGTCGCGCCCGCCGACGGTCTCGTAGAACGACGGGCCGAGGGATGCATCCGTCATGGTGTGTCTCCGGTGGTGGGTGGCTGGGGTGCGCGAGGCGCGCGGTTCTTCTTGGCGGCGCGGGCCGTGGCCGCTTCGACGGTCGGGTTCGGCGCGGTCTTCGGCGGTTTCGCACCCTTCACCCTCGTGGCGCCTTCGAACCCCTCGAGGACGACGGTCGAGAGGCTCGGCAGCTTCACGTCCATCGCGTCGAGCGAGCGCTTGAGTCGCATCCGGAGCTCGCGGGCGACATCGTCCTTCGACGACGTGCGCACCTTCATCACGATGCGGAGCACCATCGCCTCATCCGAGATGGACTCGAGGCCCCACACCTCGGGCTTCTCCAGCACCCGTGACCGCCACTTGCCCGACTGCGACATCTCGATGGCCGTTCGCAGCATCTCCGCCTCGACGGCGTCGACGTCGGCGTCATATGGGACCGCGAGGTCGAGGATGATCCGCGCCCATCCCTGCGACATGTTGCCGACGCGCAGGATCTCGCCGTTGCGCACGAACCAGAGCGTGCCGTTGACGTCGCGCACCTTGGTGATGCGGATCTGCACGTCCTCGACGATGCCGGTGGCCGGGCCGAGGTCGACGACGTCGCCGACGCCGAGCTGGTCCTCCACGACCATGAACAGCCCGTTCAGCACGTCCTTCACGATGTTCTGCGCGCCGAAGCCGAGTCCGGCGCCGATCGCCGCCGACAGCAGCGCGAACGAGCCGAGGATCGTCGGGTCGATGACGTTCACGATCATCAGGGTCACGATGATGAACAGGGTCACATTCACGACGTTCCGCAGCAGCGACCCCAGCGTGCGCGTGCGTTGCACGATGCGCACGGCCGCGAGCGGCGAGGCCTGCAGTGCCTGCGTGTCGGTGACCTGCTGCTTCTGCTTCACGCCCGTCACGATGCGCGTGACGACCCGCTCGATGACGAAGTGCAGGACCCAGCGCACGACGAGCGCGACCAGGATGATCACGACCACGGCGATGAGCTTGCCGGTGATGGTGCCCCACGGGGTCAGCCAGAAGGCGTCCAGCTGCTCCCACAGGGTGGTCCCGTCGGGGGCGGGCTCTTCGAGTCGGAGCATGGTTCGACAGTCTACTGAGCCGCGTCCGAGAGCTCCCTGGCATCCCTCGCCCGCGCCGCGAGCGCCCGCTCCAGCTCGTCGAGCTGCTCCGACACCAGCCGGTGCAGTGGCGCCGGCTCGGGGTTCGCGGCGAGCCAGGTGCGAGCCATGGTGGCGAGCTCCTCATCGACGAGCGGTGACGGGAAGAGCCGCGAGACGATGAGCGAGGCCATGGTGAAGCTCCGGCCCGCCCAGACGTCCTGCAGCATCCCGAAGTAGTCGGCCGCGGTCGGGGCGAGCAGCTCGGGCCGGGTGGTGCGTCGCCATCCCTCGGCGATCGCGCGGGCCAGGTCGTTCGAGAGCCCGGTATCGGTGGCGACGCGCCGCCATGCGGCATCCTTCACGGCCTGATCGGGTCGTGCCGCCCGGGCGGTCTCGGCGAGCTGCCGCCCCTTCGCGGTGTCGTCGAGCGCGAGCGCCGCGTCGATCTCGTCGTCGGATGCCGCGCCGAGCGCCGCGCGCGCGATGACGAGCTCCCACTGCAGGTCGAGGTCGATCTCGAGCCCGGGCAGCGAGAACGAGCCGTCGAGCAGGGTGCCGAGCACATCCGCGTGGGCCGCGGTCGAGGCGAGGCGAGTGAACGCCTTGGCCAACTGCAGCTGTGTGTCGGACCCCACCTCCGCCAGTTCCGTCAGCGCCCAGATCGCGTCCCCCGCCTCGGCCGAGAGCGTTTCACGGTGCTCGTCCGCGAGGTAGCGCGAGAGCGCGAGCTCGAGGCGTGCGAGCGCGAGACCCCGGGCGGCCGACTGCGACTCGTGCCCCACGCTGCCGAGCACGAGCCGCACGAAGTCGCGAGCCGGCAGTTCGGCGTCGCGCACCGCGTCCCATGCCGAGCCGAGTACCACGGCCCGGGCGACCGGGTCCGGGAGGTCCGCGAGCCGCGTCACGGCGGTTGCGAACGAGCGCTCGTCGAGCCGCACCTTCGCGTACGTGAGGTCGTCGTCGTTCACGAGGAGCAGGTCGGGGCGGGCGAGCCCGACCAGCTCGGGCACAACGGTCGAGGCGCCGTCGATGTCGAGTTCGATGCGGTGGGTTCGCACGAGCGCGCCGTCGCCGCCGACCTCGCCCGAATAGCAGCCGATCGCGAGCCGGTGCGGGCGGAGGGTCGGATGCGCCGTGGCGGCCGTCTGCTCGATGCGCGCCGCGGTGATCGTTCCGGAGGCATCCGTCTCGACCACGGCTCGCAGCGTGTTCACGCCGGCCGTCTGGAGCCACAGCTCCGACCAGCGCGTGAGGTCGCGCCCGCTCGCCAGCTCGAGTTCGTCGAGGAGGTCTCGGAGGGTCGCGTTGCCGCCGGCGTGGGCCGTGAGGTATGCGCCGACGCCGCGCTGGAACGCCTCGAGCCCGACCCACGCGACGAGCTGCTTCAGCACCGAGGCGCCCTTGTCGTACGTGATCTTGTCGAAGTTCACCTCGACGTCGGCGAGGTCGCGGATCTCGGCGACGACCGGATGCGTCGATGGCAGCTGGTCCTGCTCGGCCGCGCTCGTCTTCTCGTCGCTCGCGAAGGTGGACCACACCCCGGTGAACTCGGTCACCTGCGACGTCGCGAGCGTCGACGCCCAGGTGGCGAACGACTCGTTGAGCCAGAGGTCGTTCCACCACTTCATGGTGACGGAATCGCCGAACCACATGTGGCTGAGTTCGTGCAGGACCACGATGGCGCGCTGCTCCCGCCGGGCGTCGGAGACCCGGGCCCGGAACAGGTAGCCCTCGTTGAAGGTCACGGCGCCGACGTTCTCCATGGCGCCCCAGTTGTACTCGGGCACGAAGATCTGGTCGTACTTGCCGTACGGGTAGGGCACGCCGAACGCGGTCTCGTAGAAGCCGAGCCCTGCCTGCACGGTGTCGAACATGATGTCGGGCTCGGCGTACTGCGCGAGCGAGGCGCGGGTGAAGAGGCCGAGCGGCACGTCGCGCCCGTCGACGCTGCGTGCCGCGCCGTGCCATGCCGAATACGGGCCGGCGATGATGGCGACGATGTAACTCGAGATCACCGGGCCCGACTCGAAGGTCCAGGTGGCGGATGCCGCGCTCCCCGAGCCCGTCGACGGAACGGTCCCTGAGCCTGTCGAAGGGGCGACCGGCTCGGGCGACGGCGCGTTCGAGAGCACGGTCCAGTGCGCGGGTGCGGTGATCGTGAATCCGACGGAAGCCTTCAGGTCGGGCTGGTCGAAGACGGCGAACACCCGGTTGGCCTCGGCCACGGCGAACTCGGTGTACAGGTAGACCTCGTCGTCGACGGGGTCGACGAAGCGGTGCAGGCCCTCGCCCGTGTTCGTGTAGCGAGCATCGGCCACGACGTGCAGCTCGTTGTCGGCTTCGAGCTGCTCGAGACGGATGCGCGTCCCATCGTTCACCGACGCGGGGTCGAGGGCGCGACCGTTCAGGGTGATCGAGTGGATGGCGTGGGTGCAGGCCTCGATGAAGGTCGAGCTCCCCGGAACGGCCGTGAACCGGACCGTCGTCTCGCTTCGGAACGTCTCGGCACCCCGGGTGAGGTCGAGCACGACCTCGTACGATGGGGCACTCACGAGAGCCGAGCGCTCGATCGCCTCGGCGCGCGTGAGGTTGGCAGCAGGCATGGAGAACCCTTCGAGTCGGCGTGCCCAGCCAGCCTACCGACGGTCGTCCACCGGCCTCGTCGGCATGAGAGCGTGCTCGTAGGCGAGGATCACGAGGTGCACGCGATCACGCGCGTCGAGCTTCGTCAGGATGTGGCCGACGTGCGTCTTCACGGTCGACTCCGAGAGGAAGAAGCGCCGCGCGAGCTCGCCGTTGGTGAGCCCTTCGGCGATCGCGACGAGGATCTCGCGTTCCCTCGGCGTCAGCGCGTCGATGGGGCTGGGCGCCGCGGGTCCGTCGGCGCGTGAGGGCAGCACCTGGGAGAAGAGCTCGATCATGCGCCGGGTGATCCGCGGCGAGAGCGCCGCATCGCCCTCGTGCACCGCGCGGATCGCGGCGGCGAGTTCCTGCGGGCGCACGTCCTTGAGCAGGAATCCGCTCGCTCCCGCCCGGATGGCGGCGAACGCGTACTCGTCGAGGTCGAACGTGGTGAGCACGATGACCTTCGGCGCCGATCGGGTCGCGATGACCTCGCCGGTGGCGGTGATGCCGTCCATGCCGGGCATGCGCACGTCCATGAGCATCACGTCGACGGAGGTCTCGTCGGCGAGCCGTACGGCCGCACGACCGTCGCCCGCCTCACCGACGACCTCGATCCCGGGCTCCGCGTCGAGCACCATGTGGAAGCCCGCGCGCACGAGCTCCTGGTCGTCGACGATCGCGACCCTGATGGGCGCCGCGTCCTCGTTCATCGGTTCTCCCTCTGGTCTGTGTTCTCCCCCTGGTCTGGCGATCGGGTCGGAAGCGTCGCGTGCAGGCGCCACCCGGCCCGCGTGCGCGGCGCCGCCTCGAGGGTGCCGCCGGAGAGCGCGACGCGTTCGCGGAGGCCCTCCAGCCCACGCCCCGCACCGGTCATCCGACCGCTCACCAGCACGGCGTCGTCCTCGATCGTGATGTCGACGGAATCATCGCGATGCTCGACGAGCACGTCGACGTGTTGCGCTCCGGCCGCATGCCGGAGCGCGTTCGTGAGGCCCTCCTGCACGATGCGGTAGGCGGCGAGCTGCAGGGCGGTGCCGCTGATCGGTTCCCCTGACGTGGTGAGACGGACGGGCAGCCCGGCTTCGCGGAATCCGTCGACCAGATCGGGGATCGCGTCGGCGCCGGGCTGCGGCGACCGCGTCGCAGCGTCGCCCGAGGCCTCGTTCAGCACTCCGAGCATGTGGCGCATCTCGGTGAGCGCATCGCGCCCGGCATCGGCGACCCGCCGCATGGCCTCGGCTGCCCGCGCCGGGTCCTTCTCGGCGGTGGCCGCCGACCCGTCGGCCAGCGTGATCATCACGGTCAGCCCGTGGGAGACGATGTCGTGCATCTCGCGGGCGATGCGAGCCCGTTCCGCCGCGGCGGCGAGCTGCCGCTCCTGGTCCCGCTCGCGGGCGAGATCGTGCGCGCGGGCGATGAGCGCGTCGAGGTAGCGGCGACGGTTGCCGACCGTGACGCCGATGAGGGTGGCCACGAGCATGAACACGGCGAACGCGATCGATGAACCGAGTGCATCGAACTCGAAGGGGTCCACGACCAGTGCGTCCCGAAGCCACGTCGAGAGGTACGCCGCTGACGCGCCGACCAGGACCGACAGCCCGTACGCGATCCATGCCGCTCGCGTCGACGCGTAGACGGCCATCGCGTAGAGCGCGATCAGGATGGCGAGGACGTCGATGGAGCCGGTCGGAGCGGACACCAGACACGAGAGCCAGGCGAGCGCGAGCACGGCCGTCGGTTGCGAGCGGCGGAACAGCAGCAGTCCCACCACGGCGGCCACCGCGGTGGCGACGGCGGCGATCGTGACCCACACCGGAAATGCGTACTGAAACGCGCCGACGAAGGTGCCGATGACCGTCGGAACCCCGTAGATCCCGGCGATGAGCCCGTCGGTGAGGCGTGGATGCCGCGCCCAGAACTGCCGGAAGACGCCGGGCGGCCTCGGCAGGCGCAACTCGCCCCCGGCCACCCCGTCAGGGTGGTCGGGGGCGAGCGGCGATTCGGTCATGGACAGGATGCTACGCGTCCCGCTTGACGAGGAGGGTGGCGGCGCCGGCGAGCGAGACGGAGACCCAGGCGAGGACGACGAGCAGGTCCTGCCACGCCGTCAGCACCTCGGTGCCGGTGAGCTCGGTGGGCGCGAACATGTTGGTACCGGCCATGGAGAGCAGGTACGGGTGCAGGTCCTGGGCCCAGTCGGCGGGAATGAGCTGCAGGATCGTCGGCACCACCAGCAAGAGCCCGAGCACGATGGCGATCCCCCCGGCGCTCGAGCGCACCATGAATCCGACGCCGAGCGAGAAGACCGCGACGAGCGCCAGGTAGAGCGAGGCGCCGAGGATCGGCATGAACAGATCGAGGTCGGCCAGGCTCGCCGACACGTCGTATCCGGCGTAGACCGCGGTCGAGACGAGGTACGAGCCCACCATGGCGACGAGTCCGACGAGGAACGTCACGACGAAGAGGACCATCGCCTTGGCGGCGAGCACCGGGAGCCGCCTCGGCACGGCGGTGAACGTGGACCGCGACATCCCGGTGCCGTATTCGCCGCTGATCACGAGGACCCCGAGCACGGCGACCACGAGTTGTGTGAGGAACACGCCGAAGGTGGAGGACTGCACGAAGAGCCCGACCTGCTGCTCGGCGGAACCGCCCAGGGTGTCGGGTGCGTCCTCCCCGCCGTTCGCGGTCGTCACCGTCAGCAGGAGCGCCATCCCGAGCGAGATCACGATGACCGAGACGTACGACCAGACCGTGGACCGAAGCGTGCGCAGCTTGATCCATTCCGAACGGAGCACGCCGCCGAGAGCGAGCGACCCGGCGCGTTCCGGCGTGCGCCGAGCGTGGTGCGATGCGGTGGGGGTGATGGTGCTCATCGGAGTGCCTCCGTGCGGTACTCGACGGCGTCGGCGGTGAGGGCCATGTAGGCCTCCTCCAACGACGCGCTGAGGGTGGTCAGTTCGTGGATCGCGAGCGAATGCTCCGCGGCGAGATCGCCGATGCCGGATGCCTCGACGCCAGTGATCTCCAGCAACCCGGCCTCGGAACGCATGACGCTCACGTCGGAGCCCGTGAGGAGGTCGGCGAGTTGCGATGCATGCGGCGAGCGAACACGGACGCGAGTCCCGGTGTTGCCGGAGACGACGTCGGCGACCGGGGCATCCGCGATGATCCGGCCCATGCCGAGCACGATGAGGTGGTCGGCGGTGAGCGCCATCTCGCTCATGAGGTGCGACGAGAGGAAGATCGTGCGTCCCTCGGATGCGAGGTGGCGCACGAGCTGACGCACCCAGAGCACGCCCTCGGGGTCGAGGCCGTTGACGGGCTCATCGAAGAGGAGCGTGGCCGGGTCGCCCAGGAGCGCCGCCGCGATGCCGAGGCGCTGGCCCATGCCGAGCGAGAAGCCGCCGACCCGCCTGCGGGCGACCGACTCGAGGCCCGTGAGCTCGATGACCTCGCGCACGCGCCGCCGGCCGATGCCGTGGGTGGCGGCCATGGCGAGGAGGTGGTTCTCGGCGGTGCGGCCCGTGTGCACGGCCTTCGCGTCGAGCAGCGCTCCCACCTCGTGCAGAGGAGCGCGGTGCTCCGGGTACCGACGGCCGTTGACCGTGACGGTGCCCTCGGTGGGGCGGTCGAGTCCGACGATCATGCGCATCGTGGTCGATTTGCCCGCCCCGTTCGGGCCGAGGAAGCCCGTGACCCGGCCCGGGTGCACGGTGAAGTCGATGCCGTCGACGGCGGTCTTGGCGCCGTAGCGCTTGGTGAGTCCTTCTGCGGTGATCATGACGTCGACGCTACGGAAGCCGCCACCGCGGCTCATCGGCCCCCAGAACGGTTACGGGGCGGCCGCGAGTCGTACCTGGGTATGACTCGCGACCGCCCCGTCGAGGCCGCTGGGCTACGGCCGGGCGTCGCGCTCCTGCGCGGCGAGCGCCCGATCGATGCCGGCGAGGCGTTCGATCACGAGGCGCCGCAGCGCCGGCACGTCGGGGTGCGAGTCGAGCCAGACGCGGCTCGCGTCGGCGAGCGCACGGTTGGCGAGCGGCGCCGGGTAGAGCCCGTCGATGAGCTTCTCGGCGATCTGGTAGCTGCGCTCGTCCCAGATGCGCTCGAGCATCTCGAAGTACCGTTCCACGAACGCCTCGAGCAGGGCCGGGTCGCTCGCGCGGAGGAAGCCCTCGGCGGTTTCGCGCACGATGGTGTTGCTGGCCGTGTCGACGTCGACGAGCGACGACCAGGCCCGCTCCTTCGCCTCGAGCGTCTGGATCGCCGCGCGGGCGTTGGCGGCCGACTGCTGCCCGGTGGCCGTGTTGTCGGTCGCGAGGCGCGCGTCGATCTCCGCGTCGCCGGCACGGCCCGACGCGACGAGCGCGATGAGCAGCTCCCAGCCGAGGTCCGCGTCGATCTCGAGGCCCTCGAGCTGCAGGGATCCGTCGTACAGGGCCGCGAGGTCGTCGACGTGCGAGCTCGCCTCGGCGATCGTGGCGAAGTTCGTGACGAACTGGAACTGCGCGTCGCTGCCGGGCTCGGCCTCCTGCGCGAGGCGCCAGAACCCGTCGGCGAGGGTGCGTCGCGCCTCGGCGCGCCGCTCGGGTGCGGTGTACGCGCTCGCCGCGAGCACGGAGTTCGCGAGCACGATGCGCAGCGTCGTGGACTCGGTCTCGCTCGCGATGTTGCCGAGCACGAGCGCCAGGTAGTCGCTCGCCCGGGTCTCGGCGTCGCGCGTGGCATCCCACACCGAGCTCCACACGAGCGCGCGGGCGAGCGGGTCGGCGATCTCGGAGAGGTTCGCGAGCGCCACGCCGTGCGACGCCTCGTCGAGCCGGATCTTCGCGTAGGCGAGGTCGTCGTCGTTGAGCAGCACGAGGTCGGGGCGGGCGAGGCCGATGAGCTCGGGCACCGACGTCCGGTCGCCGTCGACGTCGAGCTCGACGCGATGGTCGCGCACAAGCCTGCCGTCGGTGAGGTTGTAGAACCCGATGGCGAGGCGGTGCGGGCGGATGGTGGGGTGTTCGTCGATGGCGGTCTGCAGCACCGAGAACGAGGTGATGACCCCGTCGTCGTCGGCCGCGATCTCTGGGCGCAGCGTGTTGACCCCGGCGGTCTCGAGCCAGAGGCCCGACCAGTCCGACAGGTCGCGGCCGCTCGCGACCTCGAGCTCGGCGAGGAGGTCGGCGAGGGTCGTGTTCCCCCATGCGTGCTTCTGGAAGTACGCCGAGACGCCCGCGAAGAACGCGTCGACGCCCACCCACGCCACCAGCTGCTTCAGCACCGAGCCGCCCTTGGCGTAGGTGATGCCGTCGAAGTTGACCTGCACGTCCTCGAGGTCGTTGATGGTGGCGACCACCGGATGCGTCGAGGGCAGCTGGTCCTGACGGTACGCCCAGCTCTTCTCCATCGAGTTGAACGTCGTCCACGCCTCGGTCCACTCGGTGGCCTCGGCGGTGGCGATGGTCGACGCCCACTCGGCGAACGACTCGTTGAGCCAGAGGTCGTTCCACCACTTCATGGTGACCAGATCGCCGAACCACATGTGGGCGAGCTCGTGCAGGATCGTGACGACCCGGCGCTCGCGCACGGCATCCGTCACCTTCGAGCGGAAGACGTAGAACTCGGTGAACGTCACCGCGCCGGCGTTCTCCATGGCGCCCGCGTTGTACTCGGGCACGAAGAGCTGGTCGTACTTGGCGAACGGGTAGGGCACGCCGAACTTGCGCTCGAAGTACTCGAAGCCCTGCTTGGTCTTCTCGAAGATGTAGTCGGCGTCGAGGTGCTCCGAGAGGCTCTTGCGGCTGAACACGCCGAGTGGGATGACCCGCCCGTCGGCCGACGTGAGTTCGTCGCGCACCACGGCGTACGGGCCGGCGACGAGCGCGGTGATGTAGCTCGAGATGCGCGGCGTGGGCTCGAACGTCCACGTCTTCGCGGCCGCGCCGCTGCCGTCGCCGGCGACCGCGTCGACCGGCTCGGGGGTCGGCGAGTTGGACACCACCTCCCAGTGCGCGGGAGCGGTCACGGCGAATCGGAACGACGCCTTGAGGTCGGGCTGCTCGAACACCGCGAACATGCGCCGCGAGTCGGGCACCTCGAACTGCGTGTAGAGGTAGGCCTCGCCGTCGACCGGGTCGACGAACCGGTGCAGGCCCTCACCGGTGTGCATGTAGCGTCCGTCGGCGACGACGGTCAGTTCGTTCTCGGCGGCGAGGTTCGGCAGCTGGATGCGCACGCCGTCGCTGACTTCGGCGGGATCGAGGGCCTCGCCGTTGAGCGTGACCGAGTGCACCTCGGCGGTGATGGCGTCGATGAACGTGGCCGCGCCCTCGGTCGCGGCGAACCGCACCGTGGTCGTGCTCCGGAACACGTCGGGGCCGGTCGTCACGTCGAGCACCACGTCGTAGTCGTGCACGGTGACGAGCGCGGCGCGCTCCTCGGCTTCGAGCCTCGTGAGGTTCTCTCCTGGCAACTTGGTCTTCCTCTCCAATGAGCGTTCGGGGGCGCTCGTGGCGCCGTCGCACGATTGACCAGCCTAGTGCTCGGGCCTACCGTGGCGACATGCCGATGAGCGTCGATTCCCATGCCTCCACGGCCGATCGGTACCGCACCTTCGCCGAGGTGGAGGCGCACGGCCTTTCGGCGACCTATGAGGCGTGGGCTCGTGGTGTCGCGCGCGATCCGGGCGTCGTCGCGCTCATCGACGAGCTTCCGTCGCCGAAGCGCCAGCCGAACCTCGTGTTCACCGCCGCCCGATACCAGGGCGCACCCACGGGACCGTATCGGGTGTTCCGCGAGTGGCTTCACGCGCACTGGGTCGAGGTGCGGGCGACGGCCCTCTCCCACGCGACCCAGACGAACGAGGCGGGCAGGTGCGCCTTGCACCTGCCCGCGCTGGCGGGCCTCGAGGGCCCCCTCGCACTGCTCGAGGTCGGGGCATCCGCCGGCCTCTGCCTCTACCCCGACCGGTACAGCTACCGGTACACCGGGCACCCGCAGCTCGACCCTGCGACGGGCGCCAGCCCGGTGGTGCTCGACTGCGAGGCCATCGGCCCGGTACCCGTGCCCTCGCGGCTCCCCGAAGTGGTATGGCGCGGCGGCATCGACCTCAATCCGCTCGACGTGCGCCACCCCGACGATCTGGCATGGCTCGACGCCCTCGTGTGGCCGGAGCACGACGATCGCCGGCAGCGCCTGCGGGCCGCGGCCGCCATCGCCGCGGCGGAACCGCCGCGCATCGTCGCCGGCGACCTCAATGAGCGGCTCGTGGCGCTCGCCGCCGAGGTGCCGCACGACGCGACGCTGGTGATCTTCCACACGGTCGTGCTGATGTACCTCGATGCCGACCAGCGGCAACGGTTCGCCGAGACCGTGGGCGGCCTGCCCGGTCACTGGCTGTCGGTGGAGCCGCGCGCGGTGTTCCCGTCGATCCGGCGGCGCGACGACGTGCCGAACGAGGGTTCCGACCTCGTGCTCGCGCTCGACGGGGCGCAGCTCGCCTGGGCGCAGCCGCATGGCCGCGCGATCCGGTGGGTGCCGAATCCCTAGACTTGGCGCATGCGCATCCACATCGCGACCGACCACGCCGGCCTCGAGTTCAGCCGCACGCTCGCCGGCCACCTGACCAACGGCGGTCACGAGGTCGTCGACCACGGCCCCGCCGAGTACGACCCGCTCGACGACTACCCGGCGTTCTGCATCAACGCGGCGCTCGCCGTGGCGCGCGACCAGGCGGCGGGCGTGAAGACGCTCGGCGTCGTCTTCGGCGGGTCGGGCAACGGCGAACAGATCGCCGCCAACAAGGTGCGCGGCATCCGCGCGGCCCTCGTGTGGAGCATGGACACCGCGATCCTCGCCCGGCAGCACAACGACGCGAACGTCATCTCGATCGGCGCCCGCCAGCACACCGTGGAGGAGGCGATCCGCTACATCGACGCGTTCATCGCCGAGCCGTTCTCGGGCGACGAACGGCACGCGCGCCGCATCGCCCAGCTCGCCGAGTACGAGGTCACGGGCGACATCGCGGGCAAGGGCGTCGACGTGGCGCCGCCGAGCTCCGAGGCGTAGGAGCGCCGTTGCCCGAGGGACACTCCGTCCACCGCATCACCCGCCAGTTCGAGCGCAACTTCGTGGGTCACGTCGTGCACGCGTGGAGCCCGCAGGGGCGCTTCGCCGAGGGGGCGGCCGACCTCGACGGGCGACGGATGACCGACGCCCGTGCCGTGGGCAAGCAGATGTTCCTCGGCTTCGAGGGCGACCGCTGGCTGCGGGTGCACCTCGGCATGTACGGCGCGTGGGACTTCGCGGGCGACATCCTGATGGATGCCACGATCGCCGCCGCGAACGGGCGCATGGGCCAGACGAACCAGAAGGGCACCTTCCTCGAGGGGCCGAACCCCGATGCAGTCGTGTTCGACCGGGCGGGCGAGAACTCGCTCACTTCGATCGGCGCACCCCGCCGCACGCGGCTTCGGATGTCGGAGTCCGAGAAGGAGGGCGACGGGCTCGAGGCGTTCCCGCCCGAGCCGATCGGCCAGGTGCGGGTGCGCCTGCTCACCGAGACCGTCTGCGCCGACCTGCGCGGACCGACCGCGTGCGAGGTGCTCGACCCGGCCCAGGTGGAGGCCGTCGTCGCGAAGCTCGGGCCCGACCCGCTGATCGACGCCGGGCAGGCCGCGGAAGACCGGTTCGCGGCATCCGTGGGGAGGAAGCCGACCCCGATCGCGCTGCTGCTCATGGACCAGAACGTGGTCGCCGGCATCGGCAACGTGTACCGCGCCGAACTGTTGTTCCGCGCACGCCAGAACCCGCACACCCCGGGCCGGCTGGTGCCCGAGGAGCACGTGCGGCACCTCTGGCGCGACTGGTCGAAGCTCCTCCGCATCGGCGTCGAGACGGGTCAGATGATGACCATGGACGACCTCGACCCCGAGGCGTACCGGGCGGCGCTCGCCAACCGCGCCGACCGGCACTGGGTCTACAAGCGCGAGGGGCTCCCGTGCCGGGTGTGCGGCACGAACATCGTCATGGAGGAGCTCGGCGCCCGCAAGCTGTACTGGTGCCCCTACTGCCAGGCCTGACGGACAGCGGGTCGAGGAGCGCAGCGTCTCGAGACCCCGTTGCTCAGCCCACGCCCTCGGGCAGTGACGGATGCTCGCCGGGGAGTCGCCGCGGTTTCGGGATGAGCAGGCCCAGCACGCCGGCGACGATCGCGGCGGCAAGGCCGAGGAGGAAGGTGAGTTGGAAGCCCTCCGGCGTGGGCACTGGGATTCCCCCGACGTCGATCGCGTAGGCCGCGAGCACCGCCCCCATGACGGCTGCCGCGGCACTCGTGCCGAGCGAGCGCATGAGCGCGTTGAGCCCGTTGGCGGCCCCGGTCTCGGTCGCGGGCACCGCGCGCATGATGAGGATCGGCATGGCCGCGTAGCCGAGCCCGATGCCGACGCCGATGAGCGCGTTGACGAGCGCGATCTGCCACACTTCCGACGAGGCGACGAGTGCCGCGGAGTAGGCGATGACCATCGCGGCCGCGCCGGCCACCAGGAGCACCCGAGGACCGAACAGCCGGGTGAGGCGAGCGGCGACGGGTGACATCGCCATCATCACGAGCCCGGCCGGCATGATCACGAGGCTCGCCTGGAGCAGCGGCAGCCCGAGGCCGACCCCGGTGCCGGCGGGCAGCTCGAGCAGTTGCGGGAGGGTGATGTTCGACGAGAAGAACGCGAAGCCCATGGCGATCGACGCGAGGTTCGTGATGAGCACGGGCGGCCGGGCGGCGACGCGCAGGTCGACGAGCGGGTCGTCGAGCCGGAGTTCGAACCAGCCCCATGCCACGAGCACCACCACGCCGCCGACGCCGAACGCGAGCGTCGCGGGTGACCCCCATCCCCATGTCTCGCCCTGCGAGAGGGCCACGAGCACGCCCGACAGGCCGATCGACAGTCCGACGACGCCCGGCAGGTCGAAGCCGCCCGGCGTCCGAAGCGTGCTCACGGGCACGAGCCAGGCGACGAGCACGAAGAGCACGGCCCCGAGGACGGCGGCCATCCAGAAGAGCAGGTGCCAGTCGGCGTTGTCGGCGATGAGCGCGCTCACGGGCAGGCCCAGCGCGCCGCCGAACCCGAGGGTCGCGCTCACGAGTGCGACCGCGCCGCCGATCCGATCCTCGTGCAGGTGGTCGCGGAGGATCGCGATGCCGAGCGGGATCACGCCGGTGACCGCACCCTGCAGCGCCCGCCCGACGAGCAGCACCGGCAGCGATTGCGAGGCGCCGGCGATCACGCTGCCCACGATGAGCACGGCGATGAGCGCCAGCACGATGCGCCGCTTGCCGTACAGGTCGCCGAGCCGACCCGCGATGGGTGTCGTGATCGCCGCCGTGAGGAGTGTCACGGTCACGACCCAGGCGGTCGCCTCACGGCTCTCGTCGAGCAGTTCGGGCAGCTCCGCCTGGATCGGCACGACGATCGTGAACATGAACGACGAGCACGCGCCGGCGAACGCGAGGACGGCGACGATCGGCCAGGTCGGCGGCGTGCGGCTGAGGTTCGTCCGTTCGTCCGCGCCGCGCCTGCTCATCCGCGCCAGCCTATCGACACCCGGTGCCGGTGCTGCCGAAGGTAGCGTGGAGGCATCCGACGGAAGGACGGCGATGCGGCAGAACCCGAGCTTCACCCTCGCGAGCGAGGAGGGCGTGAGGCAACTCATCCGCGAGCACCCGTGGATGACGATCGTGAGCAGCACGGATGCCGCGGGGCTCGTGGCTTCCCACTACCCCGTGCTCCTCGACGAGGCGGCCGACGGCATCGCGCTGCTCACGCACGTGGGCCGCCCCGACGAGGTCGTGCACGAGCTCGGCCGGCATGAGGTCATGGTCATCGTGCAGGGGCCGCATGGCTACATCTCGCCCGGCTGGTACGACGCGAATCCGGCGGTCCCGACGTGGAACTTCGTCACCGCGCACCTCTACGGCATACCCGAGCTCCTCGAGCACGACGAGAACCTGCGCGTGCTCGAGCAGCTCGTCGACCACTTCGAGTTCGCGATGCCCGAACCGCGGCGCATGCGCGGCACGCCCGAGGATTCGGCGTATGCGGACCGTATCTCGGTGGGCACGGTCGGGCTCCGCATCCCCATCACGCGGTTCGTCGCGAAGAACAAGATGAGCCAGAACCGCCCGGCCGAGACCGTCGACCGCATCATCGGCGAGCTCGAGGGCTCCGGCCCCTACGCGAATCCCGCGCTCGCCGCGCAGATGCGCCGCACGCACGAGGCGCTGCGAGCGGCACGCGCATGAGCGTCGAGCTCTCGGGCACGACTCGGGCGACGGATGCCCCTGCGCCGGTCCTCCTCGCCGGAGCGCGCATCCCGGGGCGGGACGAGCGCGTCCACGTGCACGTCGTGAACGGGCGCATCGCCTCGATCGCGCCGGCGGGGGTCGCGGGGGCGGCGGACGCCGCGTCACGCGCGGAGCGCATCGAGCTCGACGGCCGCTTCATCGTGCCCGGCCTCCACGACCGGCACGTGCATTTCTCGCAGTGGGCGATGTGGTCGCGGCGGCTCGACCTCGCGGGCGTGGAGTCCGCGGCGGCCGCCGCGGCGCTCGTCGCGGCATCCGTCGACGGGGGAGCCGCGGAGGTCGTCGGCGGCGGCTACCGCGACGGACTCTGGCCGGATGCCCCGAGCCGAGCCCTGCTCGACCGGGTGTCGGGCGACGTGCCGGTCGTGCTCATCGCGGGCGACCTGCACGCGTGCTGGGTGAACAGCGCCGCCGCGCGCCGCCACGGGGTCGACCACCTCGCGGGGGAGAGCGGCGTGCTGCGCGAGGACGACTGCTTCCGCCTCACCCGCGAACTCGACGACGTCGCCGACGACGTGCTCGACCGGTGGGTCGCCGAGGCCGCAGCAGCCGCCGCGGCGCGCGGCACGGTCGGCATCACCGACTACGAGATGCGCTGGAACCGCGACGACTGGGCACGCCGCGCCGTCGCAGGCTTCGACGCGCTGCGCGTCTCGTTCGGCGTCTACACGCAGCACCTCGACCGCGCCATCGACGAGGGCATGCGCACGGGCGACGAACTGCCGGAAGGCCGCGGCCTGGTCACCGTCGGCGGTTACAAGGTCATCACTGACGGGTCGCTCAACACCCGCACGGCGTGGTGCTTCGATCGCTACCCGGGCCTCGCCGGCCACGACCACCCCTTCGGGCTCGCGACGGTGCCCTACGACGAGCTCGTGCCGCTCCTCCGGACGGCCCACGGCGGAGGACTCGCACCCGCGGTGCACGCGATCGGCGACCGCGCCAACGCGGCCGTGCTCGACGCGCTGGAGGCCGTCGCGCCCGACGGCTGGAACGGGCTCGCGTCGATCGAGCACGCCCAGCTCCTCCGCCACGAGGACGTCGCGCGGTTCGCCGGCCTCGGCATCGTCGCGAGCGTGCAACCCGAGCACGCCATGGACGACCGCGACGTCGCCGACCGGTACTGGGCCGGACGCACCGATCGTGCGTTCATGCTCGCCGAACTCGCCGCGGCCGGCGTCGAGCTCGCGCTCGGCTCGGACGCACCCGTCGCACCGCTCGACCCGTGGGTCGCCATCTCGGCAGCGGTCGGCCGCACCCGTGACGGACGCGAGCCGTGGCATCCCGAGCAGTCGATCGAGGCAAGGGCGGCGCTCGCCGCGTCGACCGGCGGCCGCGGTGCCGAGATCGCCGTCGGCGCGCCGGCCGACCTCGCGGCCGTCGAACTCGATCCGCTCGCGGCATCCGTCGACGAGCTCCGCACCATGCCGGTCGCCGTGACGCTCCTCGGCGGGCGCATCACGCACGACGCGCGCTGACCCCGCGGAGTCGCGGGGGATAACCCCCGCGACGATCCGGGCGCGCACCGGCTGTGGCGCCGGTGGCGCGATCGCGACGCTGGGTACATGCTTCCGACACGTTCGAACCCAGCTCCGATCCGCCGGCCCCGCGCCGCCGCCGGTGCGCTCGCGGCGCTCGCCGCGGGGGCGCTCGTCGCGGTCTCGTTCGCCGGCTGCGGCTTCGCCGGCCCGACGCCGGTCTCCACGGTCGGCGAGGTCGACTTCGAGACGCCGCTCGCCATCCCGCCGCTCGCCGAATCGACCGTCGACGCCGACGGCACCCGCGTCTTCTCGCTCGAAGCGCAGACGGGCACGACCGAGTTCACGCCAGGCGCCCCGAGCGACACGTGGGGCTTCAACGGCTCCTACCTCGGCCCGACCCTGGTCGCACAGCGCGGCGAGCGCGTCCGGGTCGACGTCACGAACTCGCTCGAGGTGCCCACGACGGTGCACTGGCACGGCATGCACCTGCCGGCCGAGGTGGACGGCGGCCCCCACCAGATGGTCGATCCGGATGCCACGTGGTCGCCGGAGTGGCAGGTCGACCAGCAGGCCGCGACGCTCTGGTACCACCCGCACCCGCACGGCGAGACGGAGTCGCACGTGCAGCGCGGACTCGCCGGCATGTTCCTCGTGCAGGACGACGCCGAGCGGGCGTTGCCGCTGCCGCGCGAGTACGGCGTCGACGACGTCCCCGTCATCGTGCAGGACGCCGCGTTCACGAACGACGGCGTACGCGAGGGCGGCCCGCGCGGCTTCGCGGGCGGGCTCGGTGACGAGCTCCTCGTCAACGGCACGCGTGGCCCGTACCTGGAGGTCTCGGACGAGGTGGTGCGACTGCGCCTGCTCAACGCGTCCACCGCGCGCAGCTACGCGTTCACCTGGAGCGACGGCCGGCCGGTCGAGCTCATCGCCACCGATGGCGGACTGCTCGAGGCATCCGTCGAGCTCGATCGCGTCATGCTGTCGCCCGGCGAGCGCGCCGAGGTGCTCGTGCGTCCGACGCCGGGGGAGCGATTGGTGCTGCGCTCCGAGATGACCGCCGAGGCCGCCGGCATGATCGGCACCATCGCCGCGATGAACGGCGGCACCGACGCGTTCGACGTGCTCGAGCTGCGCGCCGCCGACTCGCTCGACCCGTCGCCCGAGGTGCCCGATCGGCTCGCCGAGGTGCCGCCCGTCGACACCGCCGACGTCGCGACCACGCGCCGGTTCAGCCTCGACGGCTTCCAGATCAACGGCGACGAGATGGAGATGGACCGCATCGACCAGACCGCCACCGTCGGCACGACCGAGCGCTGGATCATCGAGAACACCAGCCAGATGCCGCACAGCTTCCACGTGCACGACGTGCAGTTCCGCATCGCGTCCATCGACGGCGCTCCGCCGCCCCCGCAGCTCGCGGGCTGGAAGGACACCGTCTTCGCCACCCCCGAGACCGAGATCGAGCTGGTCCTCCGCTTCGAGGACTACGCCGATCCCGACACCCCGTACATGTACCACTGCCACCTGCTGTGGCACGAGGACCAGGGCATGATGGGCCAGTTCGCCGTCGTCGAACCGGGCTCGTCTGCCACCATGACAGAAGGAACCACGCACCATGAGCACTGAGAGCGCGAGCATCGACCGCATGACGAGCGACACCACCACCGAGCGAGCGGATGCCCCGCCGCGGCGTTCCGGCTACGGCGCCCTCTGGGCGAGCGTGCCCCGCGAGTTCGGGTTCCTCATCCTCACGATGCCGATCGCCATCATCGGCCTCAGCATCCTCAGCACGGTCTTCTTCACGGGCCTCGGGATGATCTTCATCGTCTTCGGCATCTTCATCCTCGTCGCGGCGCTCTACACGGCGCGAGGCTTCGGGATGCTCGAGCTCGTGCGGCTGCGCTGGGCGGGGCGACCCGCCATCACGCCACCGCGCTGGGAGCAGGCCGAGCGCGAACAGGGCTTCTGGCGCATGATGCTCGCCCCGTTCGTGAACGGCCACTACTGGCTGTACCTGCTGCACGGCATGGTGATCAACCCGATCATCAGCATCTTCACGTGGGCCGTCACCATCGCCTGGACCTCGGTCGCGCTCGGCGGCACGACCGGCTGGATCTGGCAGCGCTTCATTCCCGAGTCCGATCGCGGTCTCTGGCTGCACGACGTGATCCTCGACTGGATCTTCCCCGGCAACACCTTCGAGATCGACCCGATCGTCGGCGAGCGCGTGTTCGAGTTCATCCTCGGCGTGGTCTTCCTGCTCACCCTTCCGTTCGTGTTCCGCGGCCTCACGCTCCTGCACGACGTCATCGCGCGCGGCATCCTCGGGGCGTGGCGTTCGGAGGCCCTCGAGGTCGAGGTCGCGCAGCTCGCGGCCTCGCGCGGCGCGGCGGTGCAGGCCGAGGATGCGTCGCTCCGACGTCTCGAGCGCGACATCCACGACGGCCCCCAGCAGCGTCTGGTGCGACTGCAGATGGATCTGGCCGCCATCGAGCGCAAACTGGAGCGCGACCCCGAGTCGGCGCGCGAGCTTCTCGGCGAGGCGCGCGACCAGGCCCGCGAGACCCTCGACGAGCTGCGCGCGCTGTCACGCGGGTTCGCGCCGCCGATCCTCCAGGACCGCGGCCTCGCGGTGGCCCTCGAGTCGCTCGCGATGCGAAGCCCCGTGCCCGTCACGGTCGAGATCGACCTCGACTCCGTGACGCTGCCCGCGCCCATCGAACGCAACGCGTACTTCATCGCCGCGGAGCTCCTCACCAACGCGGCGAAGCACTCCGAGGCGAGCGCGATCCGGCTCCGGGTGACCACGCGCGACGAGGGCGCCGCGGGTCACTGGATCGACGTGTGGGTCACCGACAACGGCCGCGGCGGCGCCTCCGCCGTGCCGGGTCACGGCCTCGCCGGCCTCGACGAGCGCGTCCGCGGCCTCCGTGGCCTGCTCGTCATCGACAGCCCGGCAGGCGGGCCGACCTCGATCGGCGCGCACGTGCCGTTCGCGCCGCTCGCGCCCGTCGCGACATCCGGCACCGCTTGACGCTCGTCGATAGTGTGGACGGCATGACGGATGCCGCCCCCAGCCCCTTGCGCATCGTGCTCGCCGAGGATTCGGTGCTGCTGCGCGAGGGGCTGGTGCGGCTGTTCGACGAAGCCGGGTTCGAGACCGTCGGATCGTACGGTGATGCCGATGCGCTGCTCGCGGAGCTCGAGACGACGAGGCCCGATGTCGCGGTGCTCGACGTGCGCATGCCGCCGACCTTCCGCGACGAGGGTGTGCGAGCCGCGATCGAACTGCGCCGGCGGATGCCGCGACTGGGCGTGCTGCTGCTCAGCCAGTACGTCGAGGGCACCTACGCGCACGAACTGCTCTCGTCGGGCAATGGCGGCATGGGCTATCTCCTCAAGGACCGGGTGGCCTCGCTCGACGAGCTCGAGGACGCCGTGCAGCGGATCAGCGAGGGTGGCACCGTGCTCGACCCGCAGGTGGTCGCCGAACTCCTGTCGCGCCGCGGCGACCCGCTCGCCACGCTGACGCCGCGCGAGCGCGAGGTGCTGGCGCTCATGGCGGAGGGACGCACGAACACCGGGATCGCGAAGCAGCTCTACATCGGGGTCGGGGCCGTCGAGAAGAACGTGACGTCGATCTTCCAGAAGCTCGGCCTCGAGGACTCGGGCACCGACCACCGGCGCGTGCTCGCCGTGCTCACCTGGCTGCAGCGGTAGGGGGCCAGTCGCCGGTGCTGCGTCGCCTCGGTACGTGCGTTCGCATCACGTGCCGGTACGTGCGGTAGCCCCACCGCATCCACAGTGCGAACTGTGCGACCGCGATCACGACCGCGGGGGCGATCGCCCACGCCACGGACCCTGAGAGTGCGAAGACGAACGCGCCCACGAAGAGCCCCACGAGCGCCGTGTTCACGACCAGCATCACCATCATCGAGCTGGCGATGACCTGCGTGCGATCTCGATTCGCGAACGCGTAGTAGGTGCGTCCTGCTCCCGGGTCGTCGTCGGTGGTACCCATCATCAGGTACGGCTCGAGACCCGGGTCGAGGTCGACGTAGGCGCCGCGGAGCCGGTTCATCGCGAGCACGTAGACCAGGTCTTCCGTCGCCGTGTTGAACACGCGCAGTTGCGTGATGACCCCGAGGAGCACGAGCAGGAACAGCACACCAAGGGCGGCGACCCCGAACCATCCGCGGAACTCCGTCGCGTTGCCGAGCACGCCGAGCGTCACGAGCCCGGCCGAGACGAGGGTCAGGAAGATCGCGATGCGCGTGAGCACCTCGCTCTGCGTCGTCGAGCGGGAGGCCAGCAGGCTCCAGTGCTCGGTCGCGAGAAGCTGTGCCCGCAGCGCCTTCTGCGCGTCGGTGAGGGCGGCCACCGGCTCGTCGGCCGGCGGGGACGGGTCGGGCCCCGAGGCATCCGCCATACCGGCATTCTGCACCTGCTCCCGGCGGGACGCTATCGGGGACATTGCGGTAGCAGCCGGTCGAGGCGCGCTTGGGTCAGCATGCCAGGCGACGACCGACATGATCGCGTCACGCGTTCGAGACGGTGACGACGACCTTGCCGTTGGCCTTGCCCGTGCCGTGCAGCGTGAGCGCGTCGGCAACCTCGCCGAGATCGAAGGCGCGGTCGATGCTGATGCGGATCTCGCCGGCCGCGCATTGCTCGGCGAGGGCGGTGAAGTGTTCGGGACCCTCCCGCACGAAGAGCACCCCGAGACGCGCGCCGGTGACGGCCCCGAGGAGCTTGCCGACGGTCAGCATCCGCAGCATCGTGCGCAGCGTGCCGCCCACCATGACGCACCGCCCGCCCCGGGCGAGTGCACGGCGATAGGCGAACACCGAGCGACGTGCAACGAGATCCACGATCACGTCGTAGGGCCCGGTTCGGGTGAAGTCGCTCACACGGTAGTCGATCACGCGGTCTGCGCCGAGGTCGCGGAGGAAGTCCAGCTTGTCCGCATTGTCGACGGCTGTGACGTGCACGCCCTTACGGGCGGCAAGCTGGATGGCGAACGAGCCGGAGCCGCCGCCGGCGCCGTTGATGAGCAGGTGCTCGCCCGGCGACGCCAGTGCGACGGCTTGCAGGGCGATGGCGCCTGCCTGTGGGATCGTCGAGGCCTCCTCGAATGTCAGGGCACTGGGCTTCCGAGCGAGGGCCGACTCGGGCATCGCGACGTAGTCGGCGAAACCGCCGAGTCGCGGGACGTTGTCGCCGTACACCTCGTCGTCGACGCGGAACCGCGTGACGCCCTCACCCGCCGCCGCCACTCTCCCCGCAACGTCGGACCCCAGGATTCTTCGTCGCGGTCGGCGAAGCCCTCCGAAGCGGGCATATCCCGGACTGCCCTGCAGGGCCTCCCAATCCGAGAGGTTCACCGAGGTGGCTACCACCTCGACGAGCACCTCACCGGGGCCCGGCCTCGGTACCGGCACGTCGCGGAGTTCGAGTTCGTCCACCGACCCGTATCGCTCATACACGACCGCTCGCACGGTCCGACCCTACACAGCCGTCAGGGTTGCGCGGCCGAGGCGATCGTGCCGATGCCGAGGGCGGCGAGGATGCCGCCGGAGGTGCGCTCGAGGTTGCGGCTCACCCGCGGTCGGTTGAGCCAGGCGTTGGCCTTCGCGGCGACGAGCGCGAGCAGTACGAGGTACAGTCCGCCGATCACGGTGAGCGTGGCCCCCAGCAGCATGGTCATCCCGAACGCGGATGCCCCGTCGGGGAGGAACTGCGGCACGACGGCCAGGAAGAAGAGGCCGACCTTCGGGTTCGTCAGGTTGGAGATCAGGCCGGCGCCGAACGCGCGGCGGACCGAACCGGGAACGGCGGGCGCCGCGGCATCCGCCCCACCATTCCTGCGGTGGCTCAGGAACGCCTGGATGCCGAGGTAGACGAGGTAGAGGCCGCCCACGAGCTTGATGACCTGGTAGACCTCGGCCGACTGCTCGATGATCGCGGCGAGGCCGACGCCCACGAGCAGCGCCCAGCCGAGCTGGCCGAGTGCGGCACCGGTTCCGGCCGCGATACCCGATCGGAGGCCGCGCAGGCTGTAGCGGAGGGTGAGGAAGCTGTCGGGTCCGGGCGTGAGGGCCAGGATGATCGCCAGTCCGCAGAAGGCGAGGAACGCGGCGGGGGTCATGCCGCGATTCTGGCATGACCCCGTCGCGCGGCGGAATCGCCGCGTCAGTGCATCGTCACTTCACCGCGATGTGCGAGAAGAGGAACCAGCGGTCCTTGTCGAGACCGCGACGGATCTCGATCGCGACATCCTGGCTCGAGGGATCGAGGTCCTCGAGGCCCTCGATCGCCTCGTTGACCTTCTCGGTCGCGAGGTCGATCTGCGCGATGACGTCGGTGATCGCCTCGTCGTACGGCTGGAAGCCGAGCTTCGGGTTCACGGCACCGCTCTTGTCGGCGACCGACTTCAGCCGGCCGTCGACCGGCAGTCCGAGCGCGACGACCCGCTCGGCGGCTTCATCGGCCCAGCCCTGCGCGTGGGCGACGACCTCGTCGAGCAATTCGTGCACGGCGATGAAGTTCACGCCGCGCACGTGCCAGTGCGCCTGCTTGCCGTTCACGGCGAGGGCGACGAGCTCCTGCACGACGGGCGTGAGGTACTGTGCGACGCCGGCCGCGACATCCGCGCTCGAGCCCTTGGTGGCCTTCGGGGCCTCGGCCGCCTTCGTGGTCTTCTTCGGTGCGGTCTTCGTGTCGGTCATCGTGTCCACCCTTCCCCGGAGCGTCTGTCCTCCCCTCAACGCTACGCAGCCGCCCGGTTATTTCAAGAAGGGCAAGGCTCGGCTGGGCGGGGGTTGACACCGAACGGACGGGAGTCCGGTGCCGCTGGCTCAGCGTCCGTGGCGAAGGGTCACCTTCCCCGCGCCGGCCTCCATGTCGTTGCGAAGCTGCCAGATCCGGGCGCCGAGCATGTAGGTGCGCACCTCCGGGTCGGGGACGATCCGGATGAAGCACACGCGCTGTTCACCGTGGTCGCGGGCGCGTTGGTAGCCCTCGAGGATCCGGCGACCCATCCAGAAGGTCTCGAAGACCGCCGTTCCCTCAGCGTCGCCCCAGTCGAGCAGCTCGGCTCGGCCGTGCAACTGGATGGTGGGCGGCGGGAGGAATGCGAGCACCGGTCGGGGCGGCGGGATCACGATGGAGACCCGAGCGTCGGACGCGATATTGCGGGCCTTGAGCAGGTGCCGCCTGGTCATGACGTAGATGGTGAGTTCCGAGCCCGGGCCGGTGCTGCCGTAGCTCACACCGGCGGAATGCGGCGCTCCATCACGGCTCACCGTGGACAGTACGGCGAAGTGCTGGCGTCGGATCTCCCGAGCGACGAGTTCCGGCGTCACCCGAGCACCGTGCCTACCACTTCGATCCGCCATCATCGCCGCCCCGTCGGGCCGTCCTGCCCTGATGGCGCCCATAGTAGACCCGCCGATCGAGCCCGGCCGCCGCGCCGGCACCTGAGGTCGTCGCAACGAGAACTACGTCTGCAAGCGCGAGCGGGATCCTTCGCATCCCGAGCGATCGGTTGCGGGATCCATACCTGATCAGAAGGCGGTCAATTGGAGCGGATGACGGGAATCGAACCCGCGTAATCAGTTTGGAAGACTGAGGCTCTACCATTGAGCTACATCCGCGAGCGCCCGCGTTCGGGCACTGGATCATCGTAGTACACGGCAGGGGTCGGTCCCGTCACGGTACGCACGCGGCATCCGTTCGAAGGAGCAGCTGCATGAGCGGGCGCGAGACGGTCGAGGCGTTGATCGCGACATTGAACGCCGGAGACATCGACGGCATGGATGCCGTGTTCCACGAGGACGCCGTCATGGAGTGGCCTCAGTCGGGCGAGCGCATCGTCGGTGGCGACAACCGGAGAGGCGTCTATCACGCCTTCCCGAGGCTGCCGAAGATCACGCCGCGACGTGTGACCGGCGAAGGCGATCTCTGGGTCGCGGAGGCCGACCTCGACTACGGCGACGGCGCGATCTACCAGACGGTCTTCATCTTCGAGATGCGCGATGGGAAGATCGCGAAGGAGACCGCGTACTGGTCGCAACCGTTCCCCGCGCCCGACTGGCGCGCGGAGTGGGTCGAGCGCGCCTGACCTCTGCGGCGGCGAGGCATCCGCGTTGATCGGTGGCTACCGGAGCTCGGCGATCGAGTGCACGACCCTGCGCGCCAGGCGCAGCTGCCGCTCGTACGTCGCCGCCAGCACCACGAGGATGACGCCCGCGATCCCGAGCCAGAGCCACCACCAGACGGCCTCGTAGAGATCGGTGATCCACGGCCACAGCTGATTGACCGCGTGCACGAGGAGCACGCCGCCCCCGACGAGCAGCGGCGCCTGCAGGCGGCGGACCGCGCCGATCACCACGGCCGCAGCGGCGACGAGTCCCAGCGCGATGAGCCGCCACAGCACGGGATCGGTGAAGTCGGCGACGAGGGCCGGCAGGAGGAGCACCGCGAGCCCCGGGCCGAGCGCCGGCCAACTGCCCGAGGCGGTGGACCGCCGCATCCGGAACGCTCCCGCGCCGATGAGCGCGGCGCCGACCGGCACGGTGACGACGTCGAACGGCTCGAGCCTGCTCGCCACGAGCACGATGATGCCGCCCAGGACGAGCACGCCGAGCGTGGCCCACTCGAGGACCGCCCCGGCGAGCGGCCGCGCCCTGAGCGCCACGGCGGCCACGTGCAGGACGGCCAGCGCGGGGAAGAGCACGGCCGCCCGCAGTACCGGATCGTCACCGACGACGATCGCGATCGTCGGGGGGATCGATGCCGAGGCGACGGACGCCGCGAGCATGGACTCCGCGAGGATGGCGGGCCGCGATCCAGTGCGCGCCCAGGCCACGGCCACGACGGTCCCGGCCGCGAGTGCGAGCACCGGCCAGAACTCGACGGGCAGCGCACTGCGTTCGCCCACCGCGACGGCGGTCCCGCGCACCAGCGCGGCTCCGGCGAACGCGACCCAGCCGCTCGCCACGCCGAGGAGGCGGATCGGCACGCCTCGCACCGTTTCGGGGAGGAAGACCGACGCGATCGCGATCACCGCGCCTGCCGCCACGAGCACGAGCGTGCGCAACTCGGAGTCAGCGCTCGAGCCGACGCTCGGCAGCACGGCGGCGGCGGCTGCAGATGCCATGAGCGCGGTGCGCCCGCCCGCCGTCGCGTGCCGTGCGGTGCGGCGCCAGGCGATGAGCCCGGAGGCCGCGGCGAGGACCACGGCGAGCGGCAGCGTGTAGGCCTCGACATCGTCCACGCCGTCGCCCGCGAGCCGGGTCCAGACGGCGGCGATGACGAGTGCGAGGCTCAGCCACGAGAGATGCCGGCTCGGTGACGAACCCCCGATCGGGTCGCCGTCGAGCGCGGCCACGAGGAGCGGTGCCGGAGCGAGCAGCACCAGGAGCAGCCACGCCTGATCGCCGGCCGACGGCAGGGCCACCAGGGTGATCAGGCCGGCGACGCCCAGTGCAACGCACCATGCCACGCGTGCGGACGGCGCCCTCCGGGTCGTGACGAGCGGCGCGATCGCGGCGGCGAGGAGCACGGCGGCCGCCGCTCCGAGGATCGACGGCGGCGCGTCGGGAACGGCTGCGAGCACGCGCTCGAATCCGATGGCGAGCAGCAGGGGGCCGACCGCGGCGAACGAGATCCGCAGGAGCAGTGGTGTGGCAGCGCGCAGCGCGGCGATGACGACGGCTGCGGCGGAGACGGCGGGGACCCATTGCAGATCCGTCTCGGGGGTGAGCGCGGCCGCGAAGCCTCCGACCGCCGTCGCGACGAGCGCAGGCAGACCCAGGCCGAGTCGATCCGCGGGGGAGAGGCGCGGAGCGAGGACGACGCCGGCGAGGAGCGCGGCCCCGACGATGCCGAGCCAGAACCACGGCGAATGCCATGGCGACACGGGCGTGAATCCCGATGCGCTGATCCAGAACGGCAACGTGAAGACGGCCCCGACCGCCAGGAGCATCGCGATCACGAGATGCGCCGTGCCGACGCCGGGCGCGGCGGCGACCGACCAGACCCGGCTCGCCAGCAGGCGGCCGGCGACCGCCATCGCCAGGATGCCCGCGATCGTCCATGGCCAGACCGCTGCATCGGCGTACGCCGTCGACAGGGCCAGGCCCGCGGCGGCGACGCCGAGCACGGCGAGGGTCGGGACCAGTCCGGGCACGCGGGTCGGCATTCCGCTCGATGCCGCGAGAAGACCCGACATCGCGACGCCCACGAAGATCGCGGCAGGCACGGCCGTGCCGGGGACGATCGCCCCCACCACGAGCAGGCCGGTCAGCGCGGCCGCCACGGGAACCACCGCGAACCGGCGGAGCAGACCGAGGACGACGAGCACCGCGGCGACGCCCGCCGCCACCACGAAGGGCACGAGGATGGCGCCGAGGTCGAGATCCGACGGGCTCGACGCGACGCGCTCGTCGGACTCCACCTGCCATGGCGGCAGGCAGGCGGCGGCGCGCGAGCCCAGGGCGGCGACACTGAGCAGCAGGCCAGGAACCGCGCTCGCGGCCGCCACGGCCGCCGCCGCGAAGAGCGCGGCTCGTGCCTCTGGACGCATCGAACGAGCCGCGCGCACGAGCGCCGCGGCGAACGCGACCACCGCCCCGGCCGCGCCGGGTGCGAGCCAGAGCGCGAGGCCCTGCTCGAGAACAGTGGCGATGCCGACCACCGGGGCCAGTGCCGCTGACATGCCCGCACCGATGGCCGCGGCCGGTCCCCACTCTGGGGCGACCTCGGCGCGTGCGATGCGCGTCGCGACGAGGAGCAGGAGCGCCCCGGCAGCCACCGCGAGGAACGCCCAGGCCGGGCCCCAGCTCACCTCGGGAAGCGCCCAGAAGGCGGCGGCGAGCGCCAGCAGTCCACCAGTGAACCCGGCGACGAGCATGATGGTGCGCTCGGGCGACATGGGGGCGGTCGCAACTGCCGCGGCGCCGACGACGACCGCTGCGAGCCCGCCGAGCCAGGTGGCGGTCGGGGTGCCGGGATCCACTGCGAAGGCAAGGAGGAATGCGGCGCTCGGGGCCAGCACGGCAGCCGCGAAGCCCGGCACGCGGATGCCGCTCACTGCCCGCGTCACGGCCAGGACACCGGCGATGACCGCGAACGCCACGCCGGTGTACGCCGCGGCGTTCAGGGCCTCGGTGCCGAACAGCTCGTTCTCGCGCACGATCCAGACGTCGAGGAGCAGCGGCACGATGGCGACGGATGCCACGCCCTCGGCCGTGCCCGACAGGCGACGAGCCCGCAGCAGCCACGCGATGCCGAGCACGAGCACGCTGGCTCCGGCGATGATGACCGATCGCACCTCGAGGGTCGCCACCAGGTACGCCACGAGCAGGAACACGATCGCGGCGACCGAGATGAGCACGACGCCCAAGGTGAGCAGGAGCACCTGCACGCCCGAGCGGCGTCGAGCCGGCGGCTCGTCCGTCACGGCTGCAGGCTCGGGCGTGCGCGGCGGCCGAGCATCGCCGGGAACCGGAACGGGTGCCGCAGGCGCCGAAGCGGATGCCTCGGGCTCGCGTACGGGTGCCGTGGGTGCGGCGTCGGCAGCAATCTCCGGCGTCGGAGCGGAGCCGGGGATCGCCGTCGCCGTCGCGGCGGCGACCGCCGTCGCCGCGATCGCCGTCGTGCTCGGCACGGCACGGCCCTCGCGCGCCCGCTGGGCCTTGCGCATGCCCGTGATGACCCGCTGCCTCGCCGCCTCCGCCTCGAAGACCTCGGTCGATGCGGCGAGGAGCTCCGACGACGCGGGCACCCCGAGGTCCAGTCCGCAGGTGCCGCAGCGGGTGGAGTACAGGCTCGTGAAGCACGCGGGGCACCGCGTGGTGTCGATGAGCCACGACGGGTCGGGCGGCCAGCGACGCAGGTCCTCGGCGAGCGGGAGGGGGTCGGTCATGCGCACACTCTCCCACGCGCCGACGGCGCTGGGGAGGATCATCCACAGCGCCCGTTCGGGGGCCACTCCGCCTGCCATCACGCATCCGCTGCGACGCCGCAACCGCGAAGCCGCCCGTGCAGTAGACTTTCGGGGGTCCATCCGTGCTCCTGCATGCTTCGGCGTGCCGTGCGGATGACTCGACGAGTTGAGTCAGCGACTCGGGGCGTAGCTCAGCTTGGTAGAGCGCCCGCTTTGGGAGCGGGAGGTCGCAGGTTCAAATCCTGTCGCCCCGACGAGTCGCCTGCGGCTCGACACGAACTTCCACACAACAGGAGATCTTCCACATGCCGACCACTTCGGTTGAGAAGCTGAGCCCCACGCGCGCCAAGCTCACCATCTCGGTGACGCCCGAGGAGCTGAAGCCCAGCATCGCCCACGCCTACGAGCACATCGCCGAGCAGATCAACGTGCCGGGCTTCCGCAAGGGCAAGGTGCCGCCGCCCATCATCGACCAGCGGGTCGGCAAGGCCGCCGTGCTCGAGCACGCGGTGAACGAGGGCCTCGACGGCTTCTACCGCGCCGCGGTGACCGAGCACGAGCTGCGCCCGCTCGGCCGTCCCGAGGCCGACATCGTCGAGTGGCCGAACGAGAAGGACTTCTCGGGCGACCTGCTCCTCGCCATCGAGGTCGATGTGCGCCCCGACGTGGAGCTTCCCGACTACGACGGTCTCGAGCTCACGGTCGACTCGGTCGAGGTCGGCGACGACGAGGTCCAGGCCGAGCTCGAGCGTCTCCGCAGCCGCTTCGGCACGCTCATCACCGTCGACCGTCCCGCGACCACGGGCGACTTCGTGACGCTCGACCTGGTCGCCACCATCGACGGCACCGAGGTCGACACCGCGAGCGGCATCTCCTACGAGCTCGGCTCCGGCGAGCTGCTCGAGGGCATCGACGAGGCCCTCGAGTCCCTCACCGCCGGTGAGACCACCACCTTCGAGTCGAAGCTCCTCGGCGGCGACCACGAGGGCGAGACCGCCGAGATCACCGTCACCGTCACGGCCGTCAAGGAGCGCGAGCTCCCCGCCGCCGACGACGACTTCGCGCAGATCGCGAGCGAGTTCGACACGCTCGACGAGCTCACGGCGAGCCTGAAGCAGCAGGTCTCGCGCAACAAGTCGTTCGGTCAGGGCACGCAGGCCCGCGACCTCCTCGTCGACAAGCTCCTCGAGCTCGTCGACGTGCCCGTCGCCGACAGCGTCATCGAAGACGAGGTGCACCGCCACCTCGAGTCCGAAGGCCGTCTCGAAGACGACGAGCACCGCGCCGAGGTCACCGAGTCGAGCACGAAGGCGTTCAAGACGCAGATCGTCCTCGACAAGATCGCCGAGGCCGAGAAGGTGCAGGTCAGCCAGGAGGAGCTCACCCAGTACCTCGTGCAGGGCGCCGCGCAGTACGGCATGGACCCGAACGAGTTCGTGCAGGTGCTCAGCCAGAACGGCCAGATCCCCGCCATGGTGGGCGAGGTCGCGCGCAACAAGGCGCTCGCGCTCGCGCTCGGCAAGACCAAGGTGACGGATGCCTCGGGCAACGCCGTCGACCTCTCCGAGTTCACGGCCGTGTCCGACGAGGCGGAGGGCGAGGCCGAGCAGGCCGACGCCGGCGCCGAGACGGCCGCCGAGCCCGAGCCCGCCGAGGAGAAGAAGCCGGCCCGCAAGCGCGCGACGAAGAAGGCCGACGCCGCAGCCGAGGCGCCCGCCGAGGAGCCTGCCGAGGCCGCCGCCGAGGAGAAGAAGCCGGCCCGCAAGCGCGCGGCCAAGAAGGCCGACGCCGAGTAGCACTCACGTGTCGCGTTCGCGCGACATGCCCAAGGGGCCGGGCGGATTCCGCCCGGCCTCTTCGCACACCCGGCCGTCGCCCCCACGACCATTCGGCGGCTGACGACCTTGTGAAGACGACGTGGTCCGGCGACAGGTCGTCGCGGAGAGAGGAAGCAGCATGCAGACCGACGAGTGGGAGCGGCGCATCGCCGCGGCATGGAGCCTCGCGGCGGGATCGCCCGTCGACGACGAGGTGATCGCGAGGATCGACGCCATCGCCGCCGAGCGGGGCGACGATGACGCCCGCGCCGTGTTCGAACGCGCGGGGGCGCGCGACTCCGCCGGCCGCCCCGACGAGGCCGTGCCGTTGTACCGGCGTGCCCTCGAGCTCGGCCTCGACGCCGAGCACCGCCCGCAGGCGGTCGTGCAGCTCGCCAGCAGCATCCGCAACCTCGGCGACGTGGGCGAGGCGCTGGCGCTCATCGAGGCCGAGCACCGCGACCACCCCGATGCTCCGTACCGCGACGAGGTCGCGGCGTTCCTCGCGCTCGCGCTCGTGAGCGCGGGCGACGCCACGCGCGGGGCATCCGTCGCGCTGACGGCGCTCGCGCCTCACCTGCGCCGGTACACGCGCTCGATGACGGCCTACGCGGCCGCTCTGGTCGATGACGACCCCGCCCACGAGGGCGGTCGGGACGCGGCATCCGCCTAGGGCGAACAGCCCCGTCGGCGCGTGTTGCACCGGATAGATTCGAGTGAACGCGACAACCGAAACGGAGCGACACATGGCCGAAGTGACACCCAGCCCCGGTGTTTTCGATCGACTGCTGAAGGACCGCATCATCTGGCTGGGTTCCGAGGTTCGTGACGAGAACGCCAACGAGATCGCGGCGAAGCTGCTGCTCCTCGCCGCCGAGGACCCCAAGAAGGACATCTACCTCTACGTGAACTCGCCGGGCGGGTCGATCACGGCGGGCATGGCGATCTACGACACCATGCAGTTCGTGCCGAACGACATCGTCACGGTCGGCATCGGCATGGCGGCGTCCATGGGCCAGCTCCTCCTCACCGCGGGCACGAAGGGCAAGCGGTACATCACCCCCAACGCCCGCGTGCTGCTGCACCAGCCGCACGGCGGCTTCGGCGGCACGGCGAGCGACATCCAGACCCAGGCGCAGCTCATCCTCGACATGAAGAAGCGGCTCGCCGAGATCACCGCGGCGCAGACCGGCAAGACCGTCGAGCAGATCAACGCCGACGGCGACCGCGACCGCTGGTTCAACGCGCAGGAGGCCCTCGAGTACGGCTTCGTCGACCACATCCGCGAGTCCGCACTCGACGTGTCGGGCGGCGGCGGAACCCAGGCGTGAGGAAGAGAGAGAACGAGCGAATGAACATCCCTGCAATGGGCGGCACCGCCTTCAGCGGCATCCAGGCCCCCGGCTCGCGGTACATCCTGCCGAGCTTCGAGGAGCGCACGGCCTACGGCTACAAGCGCCAGGACCCGTACGCCAAGCTCTTCGAGGACCGCATCATCTTCCTCGGCGTGCAGGTCGACGACGCGTCGGCCGACGACATCATGGCCCAGCTGCTCGTGCTCGAGTCGATGGACCCCGATCGCGACATCATCCTCTACATCAATTCGCCCGGCGGCTCCTTCACGGCCATGACCGCCATCTACGACACGATGCAGTACATCCGCCCCGAGATCCAGACGGTCGTGCTCGGCCAGGCCGCCTCGGCGGCCGCCGTCATCGCGGCGGCGGGCACGCCCGGCAAGCGTCTCGCGCTGCCGAACGCGCGCGTGCTGATCCACCAGCCGGCGATGGGCGAGGCGGGCCACGGCCAGGCCTCCGACATCGAGATCCAGGCGGCCGAGATCATGCGCATGCGCACCTGGCTCGAGGAGACGCTGTCGCGCCACTCGAACCGCACCGCCGAGCAGGTCAACAACGACATCGACCGCGACAAGATCCTCTCGGCCGAGGAGGCGCTCGAGTACGGCCTCATCGACCAGGTGCTCTCGTCGCGCAAGAGCCTGCCGGCGCTCGCGCGCTAGTTCCGGCAACACGCGATCAGGGGCGGGTGCGGATGTCGCATCCGCCCCTCGTTCGTCTCGTTTCCGCCAATCCGTGGCGGTTCGGCCCCGACGCCCCCGTCTCGGGCTAGGCTCGAAACAGACTCGACAGGGAGGGTTCGATGGCACGCATCGGGGAGAGCGCCGACCTGCTCAAGTGCTCCTTCTGCGGGAAGAGCCAGAAGCAGGTCCAGCAGCTCATCGCCGGACCCGGCGTCTACATCTGCGACGAGTGCGTCGAGCTCTGCAACGAGATCATCGAGGAGCGACTCGCCGAGGCGGGCGAAACCGAGGCGGGCGAGTTCGAGCTGCCGAAGCCCAAAGAGATCTTCGCGTTCCTCGAGGAGTACGTCATCGGCCAGGAGGCCGCGAAGAAGGCCCTGGCGGTCGCCGTCTACAACCACTACAAGCGAGTGCGGGCCCGCACGACCCTCACCGCGGCCGACCGCGCGCACGACGACGTCGAGATCGCGAAATCGAACATCCTGCTCATCGGGCCGACCGGCTGCGGCAAGACCTACCTCGCGCAGACCCTCGCCAAGCAGCTCAACGTGCCGTTCGCGGTCGCCGATGCCACTGCCCTCACCGAGGCGGGCTACGTCGGAGAAGACGTCGAGAACATCCTCCTCAAGCTCATCCAGGCCGCCGACTACGACGTCAAGCGAGCCGAGACCGGCATCATCTACATCGACGAGATCGACAAGATCGCCCGCAAGGCCGAGAACCCGTCGATCACCAGGGATGTCTCGGGTGAGGGCGTGCAGCAGGCGCTCCTGAAGATCCTCGAGGGCACCGTGGCATCCGTGCCCCCGCAGGGCGGACGCAAGCATCCGCACCAGGAGTTCATCCAGATCGACACGACGAACGTGCTGTTCATCGTGGCGGGCGCGTTCGCGGGCCTCGAAGACATCATCTCGTCGCGCGCCGGCAAGCGCGGCATCGGGTTCGGCGCCCCCCTGCACAGCAAGGAGGACGAGGCCGACATCTTCAGCGAGGTGCTGCCGGAAGACCTCCACAAGTACGGCCTCATCCCCGAGTTCATCGGCCGGTTGCCCGTCGTCGCCACCGTCATGCCGCTCGACCGTGACGCGCTCATGGAGATCCTCACGGTGCCGCGCAACGCGCTCGTGCGCCAGTATCAGCGCATGTTCCAGCTCGACGGCGTGGAGCTCGACTTCGAGCAGGCCGCGCTCGAGGCGATCGCCGACCTCGCGGTGCTGCGTCAGACGGGAGCCCGGGGGCTGCGCGCGATCATGGAGGAGGTGCTCGGACCGATCATGTTCGAGGTGCCGTCCTCGACCGGGGTCGCCCGCGTCGTCGTCACGAAGGCCGCGGTGCTCGACAACGCGGCACCAACGATCGTGCCGCACAAGCCGCGTCGCGCCGAGAAGAGCGCGTAGTCAGTCGTAGACGCGCACCAGCCGCCAGTGCGCGCCGTCGTGCTCGACGTCGAACACGTGCGTCTCGCCGTCGTCGGCGCTCGCCTGGAAACGCCAGCCCGAGATCGACAGCGGCACCCGACCGGGGGAGACCTCGTGGCCCGAGAACGGACCCCACCAGTCGCACGGTCCCACGAGCGCCGTCGGCATGTCGGTCACCCGGAAGCGGCGTGCCCGCCAGACCAGCCGCTCGGGTTCGCCCACGTCACTCGTCAGGACCTCGACGACCTCCTGCACGCGCGGCATGCCGACCTCCAGAGCTTCGAACGTATGTTCGAATGTTAGCACTCGCGCTCACGACGGCGGAGATTCGATCCGCCGCACCGCGCCTCACGAGGGATCGCCGGCGTGCCGGACCGTATCTCCGCAGAACGTGACGGCGGAGGCGAGCGGATGCCGCGGGCTCCGGCGTCAGGCCAGGTCGTCGTCGCTGCGCGCGCCGAAGACGATCTCGTCCCAGCTCGGCATCGACGCGCGGCCTTTCTTCGACGTGCGGCCGGCGGGCGCGCCCGCCGACGGCTTGCCACCCCAGAGCGCACGAGCCGCGGTGCCGGGCTTGTCGTCGGCGGGTGACTTCGACGCGGGGGCCGGCGGCGTCTCGGCGACCGGGGCGGGAGTGGGCAGCACGGGCTGCTGCTGCTCGTGGTCGGCTCCGCCCGCCGCCTCGCGTTCACCGCGCCGGCGGCGCAGGGCCTCGAGCAGGTCGGCCGTCTCGCCGAGCGTCGGCTTCGGTTCATCCGCCCGCTTGATGGCCGCGCGCGCGGCGGCAGGGCTCGACACCGGCGGCGTCGAGCGGGCGTAGGGCAGCGGCTCGAGGTGCGGCGCGGTGTCGAACTCGCCGTGCTCGCTCTCCTCGAAAGTGAACGCGCCACTGTCGAAGCGGCTCGGCTCCTCGGCGTCGGGTGCCACCGCGCGGAGCCGTGGGATCAGGCCGCCTTTCAGCTCGCCCTGCTGCGAAAGCGTCGTGGCCTCGGAGTTGAGCGGATGCAGCGCCTGCGTGCGCGGCTCGAATCCCCAGCGGGCGTCATGGTCGATGCTGTCGGCCGTGAACTCGAGCTTGACGATCCAGCCCCGTTCCTCGTCCTTCCAGCTCGCCCACCGCTCGCCGTGCACCCCGAGCTTCGCGAGCCGGTCGCGGATGACGCTGCCGAACGTCGGCGGGTCGTCACCCGGGTCGACGTCGGCCGTGACGTGCACGGGCACGGCGAGTGCGGACGTGACGACGTGCTCGCGCTCGGCCAGCACGGGCCCCTCGAAGCGGCGGATGTAGTCGATCGACGCCCCGGTGACCTGTGCGACGTCCTCGGCCGAGAGGCCGGAGCGGATGAGCGACTGCACCTCGCGGGGCGAGGGTTTGGGCCCGGTGTGGGTCTCGGGCTGCGCCTGCCGGATCCGGGACTGCAGCACCTCGTCGATCTCGATCCGGAAGCGTGCTCCATCGTCGGAAGCGGCGAGCAGCGCGCCGTTCTCGACTCCGATTACCTTGAGTTCCTGCATCGCGACAAAGCCCTTCCGTGCCATCGTCTCCGCCCAAGGATGCCACGTCGCAGAAGGCGTCGCCGGGAATAGCGCGGGCGCGGCGGAAGTTGAGCACGTAGCAGGTTGCAGGGCGGCGCGAGTGGTTTGCTTACGCACCCGAATTGATGCAGACTATGCCCGCCGAATCATCGGCACCGAGGAAATGGATGGGAATGGCAACGGATTACGACGCACCGCGGAAGACCGAGGACGACTCCGAGTCGATCGAGGCCCTCAAGGAGCGCGTCCCCGACAAGATGTCGGGAGTGGTGGATGTCGATGACGCCGACAACCCTGGAGGCTTCGACCTGCCCGGTGCCGATCTCTCCGACGTCGAGCTCGACGTCGTCGTGCTCCCGCCCCAGGCTGACGAGTTCACCTGCGTGAACTGCTTCCTCGTGAAGCACCGCTCGCAGATCGACCACGAGACCAAGCTCGGGCCGATCTGCCTGGAGTGCGCGTCCTAGACGTCGCGCTCCGCTCCACCCGGCCGTCGTGATCCGTTGATCGCGGCGGCCAGTTCTTTCGGATGCCGGGTCGACAGCAGCCAGTACGGCGTGGGATCGCCCGGATCGGTGATCGGGACCTTCACCACGGGCTGCACCCATCCGCGGATGACGAGGAA
This sequence comes from Agromyces sp. NSFZ, assembly GCF_056156205.1. Taxonomy (NCBI): domain Bacteria; kingdom Bacillati; phylum Actinomycetota; class Actinomycetes; order Micrococcales; family Microbacteriaceae; genus Agromyces; species Agromyces sp. NSFZ. The sequence goes on along the minus strand of NZ_CM149585.1, from coordinate 2,485,077 downwards.
CGCGCGCGCGTCGAGTCCGGTGCCCCGCTCCACGCGCGCCTGCGCATCGAGGGCGGGGGTCGCCTCGCCCGTCTGGGCGAGGGGGATCTCGGCACGGCCGGCTCGGAGCATCCCGTCGCTCACCTCGATGACGGGCGAGGTCAACGTGAGCGCTCCCACGACCGCGAGGTAGAGGATGATGCCCGTGACGATGCCGGCGGGCATCGAGACGGGGGCGAGCACCAGGATGCTCGCGGGCACGAGCAGCAGGGTCGCGATGTAGATCCAGGGCGTCGGCCACAGTTTCTCGCGGTAGTCGGGCATGGCTCTATTCGATCAGACTTCTGCACTACCCTCGAACAGTGACCGAATCCGTCGATGTGCTGATCACGGCCGACCGCCTCCCCACCTACGCCCACCCGGGCGATGCCGGAGCCGATCTCCACGCGGCAGAGTCCGTGGAACTCGCGCCCGGAGCGCGGGCGACCGTGGGCACCGGCGTCGCGATCGCGCTGCCAGACGGGTACGTCGCGTTCGTGGTGCCGCGTTCGGGCCTCGCCTTCAAGCACGGCATCACCATCGTGAACGCGCCCGGCACCGTCGACGCCGGCTATCGGGGCGAGATCAAGGTGGCACTGCTCAACACCGACGCCACCGAGTCGTACACGATCGAGGCCGGCGACCGCATCGCCCAGCTCGTCGTGATGCCCGTGAGCCGCGCCCGGTTCGTCGAGGTGGAGCGCCTTCCCGGCAGCATGCGCGGCGAGGGCGGGTTCGGTTCGACGGGATTCGGGGAGCACAGATCAGGAGTGAACGCGTGAGCGACATCGAGAACGTCGACGAGGTCCCCGTCGACCAGCCCAAGTCGGCACCCGACGACCGTGCGGTCGCGGGTCCGTTCGACGAGTCCGAGGCCAACCCGGTGCGCCCCTACGTCGACCTGGGCGGGGTCAAGGTGCTGCCTCGTGAGGGCCTGCACCTCCGCCTCGAGGTCGAGGAGGGCACGAAGCGGGTCGTGGCCATCGGGCTCGACTACGCCAATTCGACCCTGCAGGTGCAGCCGTTCGCGGCGCCGCGCTCGAGCGGGCTGTGGCACGAGATCCGGGCGCAGATCGCCGACCAGATCGCACGTCAGGGCGGCACGACGACCGTGCGCGAGGGCACCTTCGGACCCGAGCTGCTGGCCCAGATCCCCGTCACCGCCGGCGAGGGCCAGGCGGGGCACATGCGCCTCGCGCGCTTCATCGGCGTCGACGGACCGCGCTGGTTCCTCCGCGGCGTCATCGCCGGCGAGGCGGCGGTCGATCCCACGGCAGCGGCGCAGGTCGAAGACCTGTTCCGTTCCATCGTCGTGGTGCGCGGCTCCACGCCCATGCCTCCGCGGGACCTGATCCCGCTGCGCATGCCCGCCGCCGGCGCGACCCCGGCGTAGCGCGATGTCCGGTTCCGACGCCGAACACCGGCCCGATGACGATCGAGCGGATGCCCCGAGTCCCGAGCAGGACGGCACGAACGAGTTCGGCCGCCAACTCGCGGCCGCGGCGGAGCGCTCGGGACTCGGCGGCATCGCCCGCGAGGAGTCGCTGACCGCACGGGACCTGCTCGGCGCGCTCGGGGGAGTGCGCGGGCTCGCCGAGGCGATCCTGCCCGGGCTCGTGTTCCTCGTGGTCTACACGTTCACGAAGGAGCTCGTGCCCGCCCTCTCGGCGTCGCTCGGCCTCGCCGTGATCTTCACGGTCGTGCGGCTCGTGCGGCGGAGCGGGCCGACGCAGGCCATCGCGGGCCTCATCGGCGTCGGGGCATCCGCGGCCCTCGCCCTGTGGACCGGCCGGGCCGAGGACAACTACGTGCTCGGTTTCTACACGAACGCGGCCTACGGCGTGGCGCTGCTCGTGTCGCTCCTCGTGGGCTGGCCGCTCATCGGGCTCATCGTGGGCTTCCTGGTCGGCGACGGCACCGCGTGGCGTGCCGACAGGCGGAAGCTGCGCACCATGCAATTCCTCACGCTCGTCTGGCTGGGGCTGTTCGCCGCCCGGTTGCTGGTGCAGCTGCCGTTCTACTTCGCCGGCAACGTCGAGGCCCTCGGTGCCACGCGCCTGCTCATGGGCGTGCCGTTGTACGCCCTCGTGCTGGTGTTCACGTGGCTCGTCGTGCGGGCGGTGTACCCGTCATCACCTCGCTCTCACGAGTGATACTGTTATCTCGACGTCAAGATAAATGCGCGGAATCCGCGAAGGAGAGGACATCGTGTCTGCAGTGAACAGTTTCGGGGCGAAGGACACGCTCCACGTCGGTGACAAGTCCTATGAGATCTTCCGACTCGATACGGTGCCGGGGCACGAGAAGCTGCCGTTCAGCCTGAAGGTGCTCCTCGAGAACCTGCTGCGCACCGAAGACGGCGCCAATGTCACCAAGGAGCAGATCGAGGCGCTCGGATCATGGGTCCCCACCGCCGAGCCCGACACCGAGATCCAGTTCACGCCGGCCCGCGTGGTCATGCAGGACTTCACCGGCGTGCCCTGCATCGTCGACCTCGCCACGATGCGCGAGGCCGTGTCCGCGCTCGGCGGAGACCCCAACAAGATCAACCCGCTCGCCCCGGCCGAGATGGTCATCGACCACTCCGTGATCGCCGACCTCTTCGGTCGCCCCGACGCGTTCGAGCGCAACGTCGAGATCGAGTACGAGCGCAACGGCGAGCGCTACCAGTTCCTGCGCTGGGGCCAGACCGCGTTCGACGACTTCAAGGTCGTGCCGCCCGGCACCGGCATCGTGCACCAGGTCAACATCGAGTACCTCGCGCGCGTCGCGTTCACCCGTGAGGTGAACGGCGTGCTGCAGGCCTACCCCGACACCTGCGTCGGCACCGACTCGCACACCACCATGGTGAACGGCCTCGGCGTGCTCGGCTGGGGCGTCGGCGGCATCGAGGCCGAGGCGGCCATGCTCGGTCAGCCCGTCTCGATGCTCATCCCCAAGGTCGTCGGGTTCAAGCTCTCGGGCGAGATCCCCATGGGCGTCACCGCGACCGACGTCGTGCTCACGATCACCGACATGCTCCGCAAGCACGGCGTGGTCGGCAAGTTCGTCGAGTTCTACGGCTCGGGCGTCGCTTCGGTGCCGCTCGCCAACCGCGCCACGATCGGCAACATGAGCCCCGAGTTCGGCTCCACCGCAGCGATCTTCCCGATCGACGAGGTGACCCTCGACTACCTCCGCCTCACGGGCCGCGCCGACGAGCAGATCGCGCTCGTCGAGGCATACGCGAAGGCGCAGAAGCTCTGGCACGACGCCGACAACGAGCCGGTCTTCTCGGAGTACCTCGAGCTCGACCTCTCGACCGTCGTGCCGTCGATCGCCGGCCCGAAGCGCCCACAGGACCGCATCGTGCTCACCGAGGCGAAGCAGCAGTTCGAGCAGGACCTCACGAACTACGCCGACGTCGAGCACGACCTCGTCGATCTCGAGGTGTCCGAGTCGTTCCCGGCCTCCGACCCGCCGAGCAACACGCCCGAAGACGAGCACAACCACCACGTGCACACGCACCACTCGCACGCGCCGAAGACGGCCTCGAAGCCGACCCCGGTGCAGACGTCCGACGGGGTGAGCTACACGCTCGACCACGGCGCCGTCACCATCGCCGCCATCACGTCGTGCACCAACACGTCGAACCCGTCGGTCATGCTGGCCGCGGGCCTGCTCGCACGCAATGCCGTGAAGAAGGGCCTGAAGGCCAAGCCGTGGGTGAAGACCACCCTCGCGCCGGGCTCGAAGGTCGTCACCGAGTACTACGAGAAGGCCGGCCTCACCAAGGACCTCGAGGACCTCGGCTTCTACACCGTCGGCTACGGCTGCACGACCTGCATCGGCAACTCGGGCCCCCTCATCGAGGAGGTCTCCGCCGCGGTGCAGCAGAACGACCTGGCCGTCACTGCGGTGCTCTCGGGCAACCGCAACTTCGAGGGTCGCATCAACCCCGACGTGAAGATGAACTACCTCGCGAGCCCGCCGCTCGTCATCGCCTACTCGCTCGCCGGGTCGATGAACTTCGACTTCGAGACCGACCCGCTCGGTCAGGACTCCGACGGCAACGACGTGTTCCTCAAGGACATCTGGCCCGACGCGGCCGAGGTGCAGCAGACGATCGACGAGTCGATCAACGAGGAGATGTTCACCCGTCAGTACGCCAGCGTGTTCGAGGGCGACGAGCGGTGGCGCACGCTGCCCACGCCGACCGGGGCGACCTTCGAGTGGGACGCCGAGTCGACGTACGTGCGCAAGCCCCCGTACTTCGACGGCATGACCCTCGAGACCACGCCGGTGACCGACATCGTCGGCGCACGCGTGCTCGCGAAGCTCGGCGACTCGGTCACGACCGACCACATCTCGCCGGCCGGATCGATCAAGGCCGACAGCCCGGCGGGCCGGTACCTCACCGAGCACGGCGTCGACCGCAAGGACTTCAACTCCTACGGCTCGCGTCGCGGCAACCACGAGGTCATGATCCGCGGCACGTTCGCGAACATCCGCCTGAAGAACCAGCTCCTCGACGGCGTCGAGGGCGGCTACACGCGCGACTTCACCCAGGAGGGCGGCCCGCAGTCGTTCATCTACGACGCGTCGATGAACTACCAGGCGCAGGGCACGCCGCTCGTCATCTTCGGCGGCAAGGAGTACGGCTCGGGCTCGAGCCGCGACTGGGCCGCTAAGGGCACGAACCTGCTCGGCGTGAAGGCCGTCATCACCGAGAGCTTCGAGCGGATCCACCGATCGAACCTCATCGGCATGGGCGTCGTTCCGCTGCAGTTCCCGGCCGGCGAGTCGGCCGACTCCCTCGGCCTCGATGGCACCGAGGTCGTGTCGATCACGGGCCTCGAGCAGCTCAACGAGGGCGCGACGCCGCGCACCGTGCACGTCGTGGCCGAGCCGAGCGAGCACTCGCCCGCCGGCAAGCAGAAGGTGGAGTTCGACGCCGTCGTGCGCATCGACACGCCGGGTGAGGCGGACTACTACCGCAACGGCGGCATCCTGCAGTACGTGCTGCGTTCGCTCGTGTAGCGTCGCAGCTCGCGATTCGGGGCGGTCGGCTCTTCGCCGATCGCCCCGAACTCTGCCCGGCCTCCCAGAATGCCCGGCGTAGACTCGATTCGATCCGCGGCACCCGCCGCGAGCACCCGGAGGCGCCACCCATGACCCTTCTCGAGACGATCTCAGGACCACGCGATCTCGATGCGCTGGACCAGGAGCAGCTCGAGCAGCTGGCCCGTGAGGTGCGCGAGTACCTCGTGGCATCCGTCTCGAAGACCGGCGGCCACCTGGGCCCGAATCTCGGCGTCGTCGAGATGACCATCGCGATCCACCGGGTCTTCGACTCGCCGCGCGACGCCATCGTCTTCGATACCGGCCACCAGTCGTACGTGCACAAGCTGCTCACCGGCCGCAAGGACTTCTCGACGCTGCGCCAGACCGGTGGCCTCGCCGGCTACCCGCAGCGCTCCGAGTCCGAGCACGACATCGTCGAGAGCTCGCACGCCTCGAGTTCGCTCTCGTGGGCCGACGGCATCTCGAAGGCGTTCGAGATGACCGGCCAGGACGACCGGCACGTGGTCGCCGTCGTCGGCGACGGCGCTCTCACCGGCGGCATGACGTGGGAGGCGCTCAACAACATCTCCGACGACAACACGCGCCGGCTCATCGTGGTGGTGAACGACAACGGCCGCTCGTACGCCCCGACCATCGGCGGCATGGCGCGATTCCTCAACTCGGTGCGCACGAAGCAGACCTACCGGGCCCTGCACCTCTCGAGTCGCGCGGCCTTCGATCGCATGGGCGCGCCCGCCCGCGCGTTCTACCGCGGCGTCCGCGGCGGCCTGCACGGGTTCCTCAGTCGCTTCACGAACAACGAGGCGCTGTACTCCAACCTCGACATCAAGTACATCGGCCCGATCGACGGCCACGACGAGCGCGCCATGGAGGAGGCCCTCCGGCAGGCGAAGGACTACGGGGCGCCGGTCATCGTGCACGCGATCACCGACAAGGGCCGTGGCTACGAGCCCGCGCGCAACGACGTCGCCGACCAGTTCCACGCGGTCGGCCAGATCGACCCCGAGACGGGGGAGTCGCTCGAGTCCTCGTCGTCTCCCTCGTGGACGAGCGTGTTCGCCGACGAGCTGGTGCGCCTCGCCGAGCACGACGAGCGGCTCGTCGGCATCACCGCGGCGATGCTGCGCCCGACCGGCCTGCACCGCATGGCCGAGCGGTTCCCCAGCCGGGTCTTCGACGTCGGCATCGCCGAGCAGCACGCCGCGACCTCCGCGGCCGGCCTCGCCTTCGGCGGCCTGCATCCGGTGGTCGCGGTCTACGCCACGTTCATCAACCGGGCCTTCGACCAGGTGCTCATGGATGTCGCACTCCACAAGGCCGGCGTGACGTTCGTGCTCGACCGCGCCGGCGTCACCGGCCCCGACGGGCCGAGCCACCACGGCGTGTGGGACCTGTCGATCCTGCAGGTCGTGCCCGGCATCCGCATCGCCGCGCCACGCGACTCGGTGCGGCTCGCCGAGGAGCTGGCCGAGGCCGTCGTCGTCGACGACGCGCCGACGGTGCTCCGGTTCCCGAAGGGCACGGTGGGCGTCGACTACGAGGCGGTCCGCCGCACGCCCGACGGCGTCGACGTCCTGGCCGAGTCGGCACGGAAGGACGTGCTGCTCGTGACCGTCGGCCCGATGGCGGGCATCGGACTGGAGGTCGCCGACCGACTCGAGGCCCAGGGGATCGGCGCGACGGTCGTCGACCCCCGCTGGGTGGTGCCGGTGCCCGAGAGCGTGATCGACCTCGCGCGCGAGCACCGCATCCTCGTGAGCCTCGAGGACGGCATCCGGGTCGGCGGCATCGGCACCCGCATCCGTCAGGACCTCCGCGAGGCCGACGTCGACACCGCCGTCACCGAGATCGGCCTTCCCGACGAGTTCCTCGAGCACGGTTCCCGCGGCGACATCCTCGAGCGCGTGGGCCTCACGCCGCAGCACATCGCGCGCGATGTGACCGCCATGGTGCTCGGCTCCAAGCTGCCGCACGCGCGTGGAGCCGGGCTCGAAAGCGTCTCGAGCGACGCGAGCCCCCGGTCCGGCATGAGGCCGCGCTGACGCGTCGGCTGACGACGAAGCGGCCCCCGGCGAGCGAACTCGCCGGGGGCCGCAGAGGTCCGGTGCTACGCGGCCGCGGCCTCCACGCGCGGGCCGGCGACCGGCGGGTGGTGGAACGTGTCGCCGAACACCCGCTCGGAGGCGCCGACGCGGTCGAGGTACGGCGTCACGCCGCCCATCTGGAACGGGAAGCCGGCGCCGAGCACCATGCAGAGGTCGAGATCCTCCGCCTCGGCGACGACGCCGTCGTCGAGCATGAGCTTCGCCTCGCGGGCGAGGCCGTCCTGCAGGCGCACGAGGATCTCGTCGGGCGTCGAGGGGTTCGAGCCGCCGGAGACGAGCTTGAGCGCGCCCTTGTCGAAGCCCTTGACCTTGCCCTTGTCGTCCTTGTCGAGGAGGGTGCCGTGGTCGGCGAGCCGGTGCAGGTTCTCCGAGCGGTAGAACCGGTCGGGGAAGGCCGCGTGGTGCGTGTCGAGCACGTGCGCGCCCACCTTGAGCCCCACGAGGTCGAGCAACTGCGACGGCGGCATGGGCAGGCCGAGGGGTGCAATGGCCTCGTCGACCGTCGCGAACGAGGTGCCCTCGTCGACCGCGCGCATCGCCTCGCCGAGCAGCACCGCGAGGAGCCGGTTCACGACGAAGCCGGGCGTGTCCGCCGTGATGACCGCGGTCTTCTTCAGCTTCGCGGCGGTCACCATCGCGGTCGACAGCGTCGCGTCATCCGTCGCCGGCGTCTTCACGACCTCGATGAGCGGCATCACGGCCACGGGCGTGAAGAAGTGGAAGCCCACCAGGCGCTCGGGGTGCGCGAGCTTCGCGCCGATCTGTTCGACCGACAGCGACGACGTGTTCGTGGCGAGTACGGCCTCGGGGGAGAGGAACTGCTCCACCTCGGCGAACACCTGCTGCTTGATCTCGAGCTCCTCGAACACGGCCTCGATGACCCAGTCGCAGTCGGCGAAGTCGGCCTTGTCGGTCGTGCCGCTCACGAGCGCCTTCAGGCGATTGGCCTCGTCGGGCGAGATGCGGCCCTTCTCGAGCAGCTTGTCGACCTCGTCGGAGATGTAGGCCACGCCCTTGTCGACGCGTTCCTGGTCGATGTCGGTGATGACGACGGGCACCTGCAGGCGGCGCACGAACAGCAGCGCGAGCTGGCTGGCCATGTAGCCGGCGCCGAGCACGCCGACCTTCGTGACGGGCTTCGCGAGTGCCTTGTCGGGCGCGCCGGCGGGACGCTTGCCGCGCTTCTGCACGAGGTTGAAGGCGTAGACGGATGCGTGCAGCTGGTCGCCGACGATGAGGTCGGCCAGCGCCTCGTCCTCGCGTGCGAATGCCTCGGCCTTCGTCCCGGACTTGGCCGCCTTGAGCAGGTCGAGCGCGACGTACGGAGACTTCGGCACCGTGCCGATGCGGCTCTTCAGCATCTTCGTGGCGATGCCGATGGCGGCGTCCCACTTCACGAGCCGTTCCATCTTGCCGGGCTCGTTCGGGCGCTTCACCTTCACGCGACCTGAGATCACGTCGTCGGCCCACCTGATGGAGTGCTCGAGGAAGCTCACCGACGGGAAGCGCGCGTCGGCGATGCCGAGTTCGAACACGTCGTCGGCCTTCATCATGCGGTTCATCTTCAGCGGGTTCTCGATGACGACCTTGAGGGCGTTCTCGATGCCGATGAGGTTCGGCAGCAGGTACGCGCCGCCCCAGCCCGGGATCAGGCCGAGGAAGACCTCGGGGAGCGCGACGGCCGGAGCCGAGTCATCCACCGTGCGGTAGTCGGCGTTGAGGGCGATCTCGAGGCCGCCGCCGAGGGCGAGCCCGTTGACGAACGCGAACGAGGGGACCCCGAGCTCCGAGAGCTTGCCGAGCGCGTAGTGGCCGAGCTGCCCCATGCGGAGCGCCACCTCCCGGCTCGGGATCTCGGCGACCTTGCTGAGGTCGGCGCCCGCGGCGAGGATGAAAGGCTTGCCCGTGACGGCGACCGCGTGGATCTCGCCGGCCGCCGCGCGTGCCTTCAGCTCGTCGAGCGTCTTCGCGTACTCGAGCAGCGACACGGGGCCGAGGGTGTTCGGCCGAGTGTGGTCGCGCCCGTTGTCGAGGGTCACGAGCGCGAGGGTGCGCCCGCCCGAGATCGGCACGTCGCGCACATACGAGTGCGTGACGACCTCGTCGTCGGAGAGGGCTGCGAGCGGCGAGAAGTCGATCGTGGTGTAGTCGGTCATCGTCGTCGTCCTCAGGCCTTCTTCGCTGCCTTGCGCGAGTAGTTCGGGTTCTCCCAGATCATCGTGCCGCCCTGTCCGAGGCCGACGCACATGGTCGTCATGCCGTAGCGCACGTCGGGACGCTCGGCGAACTGGCTCGCGAGCTGGTTCATGAGGCGCACGCCCGACGAGGCGAGGGGGTGGCCGACCGCGATCGCGCCGCCCCACGGGTTGACCCGCGGGTCCTCGTCGTCGATGCCGTAGTGGTCGAGGAACGAGAGCACCTGCACGGCGAACGCCTCGTTGATCTCGAAGAGGTCGATGTCGTCGATCTTCAGGCCCGCCTTGCGAAGCGCCTTCTCGGTCGCGGGGATCGGGCCGATGCCCATGATCTCGGGGTCGACGCCGGCGAAGGCGAAGCTCACGAGCTTCATCTTGGGGGTGAGGCCGAGTTCCTTCGCGAGCGCTCCGGATGCGAGCATCGCGGCGGTCGCGCCGTCGTTGAGACCCGAGGCGTTACCGGCCGTGACGCGGCCGTGCGGCCGGAACGGCGTCTTGAGCCCGGCGAGGCCCTCCATGGTCGTCTCGGGGCGCATGACCTCGTCGCGCGTGGCGAGGCCCCAACCCTCCTCGGTGCGGACGGCGACCTGCACCAGGTCGCGCTGGATCTTGCCGGCCTCGTAGGCGGCCGCCGTCTTCTGCTGGCTTCCGAGCGCGTACCGGTCGCTCCGCTCCTTCGTGAGCTTCGGGAACCGGTCGTGGATGCGCTCGGCGGTCGCGCCCATCACGAGGGCGTCTTCGCCGACGAGCTTCTCGCTCACGAAGCGCGGGTTGGGGTCGACGCCCGAGCCCATGGGGTGGTGGCCCATGTGCTCGACGCCGCCGGCGATGGCGAGGTCGTACATGCCGAACCCGATCGAGCTCGACATCATCGCGGCGGCCGTCATGGCGCCCGCGCACATCCGATCGATGGCGAAGCCGGGGACGGACTTCGGGATGCCGGCGAGGATCGCCGCGGAACGCCCGATGGTGAGGCCCTGGTCGCCGGTCTGCGTGGTGGCGGCGATCGCGACGTCGTCGATGCGATCCTTCGGCACGCTCGGGTTGCGTTCCAGCAATCCGACGATCGCCTTCACCACGAGGTCATCGGCCCTCGTGTTCCAGTACATGCCCTTCTCGCCGGCTCGTCCGAACGGGGTACGGACCCCGTCGACGAACACGACTTCAGCTCGTTCAGCCACGCTGCAGCTCCCTCGTATCGGTCAGGAATGCCTCGATCCTATGGAGGCCCTCGAACGGGGCGGAATCGCTTGACGGAACCTACGAAGCCCCGTGGACCGCATCTTGCAGCGATTGTTCCGCGTCGACAAAGGCATCGGCGATCGTCTGTGCGGTTGCGTCAATCTGCCACGGCCGTGCGCCGAGCCGCTCGAGGACGGTGCCGATCGCGGCGGCCGTGGTCTCGGCGGGGGGCGACCACGCCACACGACGCAGGTGGTCGGGCGTCAGCACGTTCTCGACGGGCATCTCGAGGCGTTCGGCGACCTCGGCCACCGCCTGTCGCGCGAGTCGCAGCCGCGCGTCGGCCTCGGGGTTGCGCATCGCCCACGCGCGCGGGGGCGGCGGCGCGTCGCTCGGCACGCGCACGGCCGGCAGGTCGGTCGTCGCGAGCCCGCGCTCGATGGCCGACCACCAGCGGTCGAGCTCGGTGCGACTCGCGCGCCCGGTGAACTCACGCAGGTCGGCGAGTGCCCGCTTGCTCTGCGGCAGCGCCTTCGCGACGGCGAGGATGGCCGCGTCGGGCACCATGCGGCCCGGAGCGATGTCGAGCTCGGCGGCGCGGGCGTCGCGCGCCAGCCACAGCTCGCGGGCCACGGCGAGATTGCGCTGGCCGCGCACGCCGTGGATGCCCGAGAGGCGACGCCACGGTTCGGCGGCCGGCGGCTTCGCCTCACGGTGCAGCACGGCCTCGAACTCCTGGCGGGCGAGGTCGGCCTTGCCGGACTCGTCGAGGCGCTCCACGAGCCGGTCGCGCACGTCGACGAGGAGTTCGACGTCGAGCGCGGCATACCGGAGCCACGACTGCGGCAGCGGCCTGGTCGACCAGTCGGCCGCCGAGTGCTCCTTCGCCAGCCTGATGTCGAGCAGCTCCTCGACGACCGAGGCGAGACCGACCCGCGGCATCCCGAGCAGGCGGGCCGCCAACTCGGTGTCGAAGATGTGCTCGGGATCGAGGCCGACCTCGCGGAGGCACGCGAGGTCCTGGCTCGCGGCGTGCAGCACCCACTCGTCGGGGCGCAGCGCCGACTGCAGTTCGGAGAAGTCGGGGATCTCGGGCGGATCGAACAGGAACGTGCCGGAGCCGCGACGGTACATCTGGATCAGGTACGCCCGCTGCGAGTACCGGAAACCGCTGGCCCGCTCGGCGTCGACGGCGACCGGTCCCGTTCCGTCGGCCAGTCGTGCAACGGCATCGCCGAACTCGGCGGGCGAGGTGATCACCCGGAACTCATCCACGCTTGGTCCTCCGTCGCGGCAGGGCGGTCACCCCCTCGGATCGGGGCGGCAGTCCTGCGAGCATGCACAACAACTCTCCCCAGCCTTCCACATGGGCGCCTACTGCGGCGTCGAGCGGCGTCCAGGAGGCACGCAACTCGATCTGGGCGCCGTCGCCCTGCCTGGCCAGCTCGCCGAACCCGGTGGAGAGGATCTTGGTCGCGGTTCCGGATGCCGCGATGTAGCGGGCACCGCGCGCATCGAGGGCATCGACGAGCCACGACCACGCGACATCCGCCAGGAACGGGTCGAGGCCGATGTCGGTCTCGAGCGGCGCCTGCGCGAAGCAGACCACGCGGAAGCGGCCGCCCCACGCCTCGGGCTCGTCGGGGTCGTAGAGGAGCACGAATCGGCCGGTACCGAGGTCGGAGTCGTCGCCGTGGCGACTCGGCGAGACATCCGCCGACAGGGCCACCGCGTAGGGGGCGAGCGAGCCGGGTGCGGGGATCTCCGAGAGGCGCAGCTCGGGCCGTGGCGAGGCCGCACGCAGCGATTCGAGCGCGGCCTCGAACTCAGGTGGCTGTTGCGTCGCGGAGTCGGGCACGTGTGCAGACTAGAGTCTCGGATGGGGCGGATGCGGGCGGCACGCCGCACGCGCCGTGCAGACGGAATCGCTTCACGAAAGGGGTGCGGATGAGTCGACGCGCGGGAGTCCGAGGCACCGTCGGCGTGGCCGCCGCAGCGGCCGGGCTGCTCACCGCCGCCGCGGCGGCCGCGGCGGCGGTCACCGTCGTGGTCTTCGCCCGGAGGGTCGTCATCCCGCCGGCCGTGCGCGAGGAGGACGTGCGCATCAGCGCCGTCGACCTGCCGCGGGGTGAGATCGTGCTCGTGGCATCCGACGAGTCCCGCATGCGCGGCCGGTACGGGCTCTGGTTCGAGCGCGAGTCCGGCCACGCCCGCCTCGGCGAGGTCATCGACGAGGACGCCCGCCACGTACGCCGGCGAATCGAGCGTGTCGACTTCGGCCGGCTCGAGCGCGCCGAGCGCGGCCGCATGAACGGCTTCTACCACCTCGGCCCATGGGAGCTCGGGCTGCCGTACGAGAACGTCGTCGTCGACACCCCCCTCGGCCCGGCCCCGGCGTGGGTGGTGCCTGCGGCCGGCGCGTCCGATCGGTGGGTCATCCAGGTCCACGGCCGCGGCGCGAAGCGGCAGGAGGGGCTGCGTGCCGTCCCACCCGCGCACGAGGCCGGCTGGACCACGCTCCTCGTCTCGTACCGCAACGACGGCGAGGCGCCCGAGAGCGAGGACCGCCGCTACGGCCTCGGCGGCACCGAGTGGGCCGACGTCGTCTCGGCCGTGCACTTCGCCCGCGAGCACGGCGCCGAGCGCATCGTGCTCATGGGCTGGTCGATGGGCGGCGCCATCGTGCTGCAGTCGATCCTGCGCGCCCCGGCGGTGCGCGAGCGCCTCGTCGGCGTGGTGCTCGACTCGCCGGCGATCGACTGGATCGACATCCTGCGCTTCCAGGGCGAGGCGCTCGGGCTTCCGCGCGGCCTCGGCGACGTCGTCTCGCGGCTGATCGGCGGACCGTGGAGCGGCGGGCTCACGGGTCTGGCCGCACCCATCGACGTCACCGACCTCGATCCCGTCGCCCGCGCCGACGAGTTCGACGTCCCCATGCTGCTCATGCACAGCGTCGACGACGGCTTCGTGCCGATCGACGGTTCTCGCCGGTTCGCCGAGGCGCGCCCCGACCTCATCGAGTTCGAGGTGTTCGAGGGGGCCCGCCACACGAAGCTCTGGAACCACGAACCCGAGCGGTGGACCGGGCTCGTGCGCGGGTGGCTCGAACGCAGCTCCGAGTCGCCCGAACGCATCAGCGAAGAGGCCGAGGTCGCCGGTTAGGCGGCCGCACGCGCCCGGCGGAGACCCCGGTCAGGCGGCGCCGACGCGCTCGCGGAGTTGACGCTTGGCGCGGGCCAGCATGCCGGTCATGCCGCGCACGCGGAGCGGGGACACCGCCTCGCCGAGGCCGAGCGACTGCGGGTAGTCGTCGGGGATGCCGAACACGTCGTCGGCCGTGAGCCCCTCGAGGCCCTGGGCGAGGATCGACGCGAAGCCCCGCGTCGTCGGCGATTCCGCGGGCGCGGTGGCGTGCATGTGCACCAGCCCCTCGTCGTCGAGCTCGACGAAGATGTAGACCGGCGACTGGCACTCCACGACGCGCTCGAGCAGGTCGGGGTGATCGGCGTACCGCTCGGGGAGGTCGGGGAGCTCGTTCGAGAACTCGAGCAGCAGCAGCAGGCGGTCCTTCACGCCGAGCGCGAGGAAGTCCTCGCGCGTCTCGGCGAGTCGGGCGGGCAGGGTCGTGGCATCCATCCGGTCCATTCTCCCACCGATGGCGGTGTGCTCGCCCGACGCCGCCGAGGCGTGGGATCGCCGGTCAGTGCGCGGGCAGCTCGCCCGGTTCGGTGCCGGTGACGATGGGCACGCGCACAGCGCTGCCCCATTCGGTCCACGAGCCGTCGTAGTTGCGTACCTTCTCGAAGCCGAGCAGGTGCGTCAGCACGAACCAGGTGTGGCTCGAGCGCTCGCCGATGCGGCAGTAGGCGATCACGTCGTCGGCCTCGCCGAGGCCGGCCTCGTCGCGGTAGATCGCGTCGAGCTCCTCGCGCGTCTTGAAGGTGCCATCGGACGCGGCGGCCCTGGCCCACGGCACGGATGCCGCGGTCGGGATGTGCCCGCCGCGAAGCGCGCTCTCGTCGGGGTATGCGGGCATGTGGGTGCGCTCGCCGGTGTACTCCTCGGGGGAGCGCACGTCGATGAGCGGCAGCTTGCCGAGGTTCGCGAGCACGTCGTCCTTGAAGGCGCGCACGCGTGAGTCGTCGCGCTCGACCACGGGGTACTCGACCGGCCGCACCACGGGCGGTTCGGTGGTGATGGGTCGGCCCTCGGCGATCCAGAGGTCGCGGCCGCCGTCGAGGAGACGGACGTCCTCGTGCCCGAACAGCGTGAACACCCACAGGGCGTATGCGGCCCACCAGTTGTTCTTGTCGCCGTAGATGACGACCGTCGTGTCGCGGGCGATGCCCTTCGAGCCGAGGAGCGCGGCGAACTGCTCGCCGTCGACGTAGTCGCGCACCACGGGATCGTTGAGCTCGGTGTGCCAGTCGACCTTGACGGCACCGGGGATGTGGCCCGTCTCGTAGAGCAGCACGTCTTCGTCGGACTCGACCACGACGAGACCCGGTTGCCCGAGGTGTTCAGCGAGCCATTCGGTGCTGACGAGGCGCTCGGGATGCGCGTACTCGGCGAACTTGGCTGCGGAGTCGAACTCTGCGGACATGGAACCTCCAGGGATCGTCCGGTCGGACGGGGGCGTGCGGGGAGCGGACTAGGCTGGTGACCTGTCCACCTCGAATCTACGCGGCGTGCGGGTGGAAGTCAGCATGCCCGACATCCGGTGCAACACGGGAGCTCCTCCACCATGACCACGGCCTCGAGCCATGCCCTCGTTCGACTCGTCGAGCGGAACCCGTCGATCTCGGCCGCCGAGATCGCGTCGGAGCTCGTTCCGCCTCCCCAGTTCGAGCACGCCTCGTTCGAGTCGTACCGACCCGACGCCGACTACCCGTCGCAGCAGGCGGCGCTCGACCGCCTGAAGGAGTTCGCCGGCGCGTGGCGGGCCGCGCAGCGGCCGGGCGGCTTCTTCTCCCGCAAGCGTCCCGCCCGGATCGAGCTGCCGGGCGTGTACCTCGACGGGGGCTTCGGCGTCGGCAAGACCCACCTGCTCGCGGCGCTCTGGCACGTCGCGCACGGCCCCAAGTACTTCGGCACCTTCATCGAGTACACGGCGCTCGTGGGCGCCCTGGGCTACGCGCAGGCGGTCGAGCTCCTGCGCGGCGCGCGCCTCATCTGCATCGACGAGTTCGAGCTCGATGACCCGGGCGACACCATGCTCATGACCCGCTTCCTCGGCGAGCTCATGGCCGGAGGCACGCGCGTCGCCGCCACGAGCAACACGCCGCCGAACGCGCTCGGCGAGGGACGCTTCGCCGCCGCCGACTTCCTGCGCGAGATCCACGCGCTCTCGGCGAACTTCGAGACCCTCCGCATCGACGGCCTCGACTACCGCCGGCGCGACACCCAAGGGCACGCCGAGACGCTCGCCGACGACGAGGCCGTCGCGCACGCCGCTGACGCCCTCTCGGGTCGTGGTCACCGCGTGTCGCTCGACCGGTTCGACGCCCTCATCGCCCACCTCGCGACCGTGCACCCCTCGAAGTACATCAAGCTCATCGAGGGGCTCGAGATCATCGCCCTCCAGGGCGTGCACGAGCTGAGCGACCAGAACGCCGCGCTCCGGCTCGTCGCCTTCATCGACCGTGTCTACGACGCCGAGGTGCCGATCGTCGCGAACGGCGTGCCCCTCGACCAGGTCTTCGACGACGAGATGATGGCCGGCGGCTACCGCAAGAAGTACCTCCGGGCGATGAGCCGCATGATCGCGCTCACCACGGGCGAACTGCCTCCGCACGACTGACCCGCGGCCGCGGCATCCGGATTCCCATCCGTTCCACCGCCGCCCGAAACGCGCTGTTTACACAGGCGCCGACGACGTAACAACACCGAAACCTGAGACGGAGCCGCTCGAAACGTCCCCTCGTGAAACTTGGCGAACAGGATCCCCCACCTGATTCCCGAGAGAGGTTCGAGATGGATCAAGGCAACACCGCGTTCATCCTGATAGCGGCAGCGCTCGTGCTGCTGATGACGCCAGGACTCGCATTCTTCTACGGCGGACTCGTCAAGGCGAAGAGCGTCATCAGCATGATGATGATGAGCTTCGGCGCCATGGGCCTCATCGGCGTGCTCTGGGTGCTCTTCGGCTACGCGATCGCGTTCGCCAACGGCGGCACCGACGGCTACCTCGGGATCGACGGCCTCGTCGGCATCGACGTGGCCAACCTCGGCCTCGCCGGGCTCCTCGAGACGCCCGAGGGCGCTGCATTCCCGCCGCTCGCGTTCGTGGCCTTCCAGGCGACCTTCGCGATCATCACCGTGGCGCTCATCTCGGGCGCCATCGCCGACCGGGCGAAGTTCGGCGCGTGGATGATCTTCGCGGGCGTGTGGGCGACTCTCGTGTACTTCCCCGTGGCGAGCTGGGTGTTCAACTTCACGCTCGACCCCGAGACCCTCGCCTTCACCGACGGCGGCTGGATCACCTACGGCATGCAGGAGGCCTTCGGCGTCGGCGCGATCGACTTCGCGGGCGGCACCGCGGTGCACATCAACGCCGGTGCGGCCGCCCTCGCCCTTGCCCTCGTGCTCGGCAAGCGCGTCGGCTTCCAGAAGGGCGCCCACGTGCCCCACAACCCGCCCTTCGTGCTCCTCGGCGCGGGCCTCCTGTGGTTCGGATGGTTCGGCTTCAACGCGGGCTCCGAGCTCGCCGCCGACGGCACCGCGGCACTGGCGTTCGTCAACACCATCGCGGCACCCGCCGCGGCGCTCCTCGCCTGGCTCGTCGTCGAGAAGATCCGCGACGGCAAGCCCACGTCGGTGGGTGCGGCCTCCGGTGCCGTCGCCGGTCTCGTCGCGATCACCCCGGCGTGCGCCTCGCTGACGCCGTTCTGGGCGATCGTGCTCGGTCTCGTCGCCGGAGCGGTGTGCGCCCTCGCGATCGACCTGAAGTTCAAGTTCGGGTTCGACGACTCGCTCGACGTCGTGGGCATCCACCTCGTCGGCGGTCTCATCGGAACGCTCTACCTCGGCTTCTTCGCCAACGGCACGGGCCTCATCTACAGCGGTGACGCCACGCAGCTGATGGTGCAGGCGATCGCGGCCTTCACGGTCATGATCTTCTCCTTCGTGCTGAGCTACGCGATCGGCTGGGCCATCCAGAAGACGATCGGCTTCCGCGTCAAGAACGAGGACGAGATCGCCGGCATCGACACGGTCGTGCACGGCGAGGAGGGGTACAAGCTCGAGACCGTCTAGACCGACCGGTCTTCGGTCCCTGAGCCTGTCGAAGGGCCGCGAGGGCGGTGGGGTAGTGTGCGGGTGTGCCAGACACCAGCCGCTTCCTCACCGCCCTCGGGCGCGTCATCCGGTCGATCGCGAGAGGCGGTTCCGGGGGAGCGGCGGATGTCCCGAGCCGCGGGTCCACCGCGACCGGGCTGCTCTCACCGGGGCAGACGGGCCCCGACGCCACGGTCGAACTCGACCCGCGCTCGTTGCGGCGGGTGCGGCTCGCCTACACGCCCGGACCCGACGGCGACCCCGACCCCGGCGAGATCGTCTGGACCTGGGTGCCCTACGAGGAGAACGACGGACGCGGCAAGGATCGCCCGGTCGTGATCGTGGCCGCATCGGGCTCGGGCGACTTCCTCGCGCTGCAGCTCACGAGCAAGCCGCGCGACGGCGATCGCAACCACGTGGCACTCGGCGTCGGGGGTTGGGACCCGCAGGGTCGGCCCAGCTGGGCGCGCATCGATCGGGTCTTCCGGGTGCGAGCGGGCGGGATGCGCCGCGAGGCCGCGTCGCTCGATGCGGAGCGCTATGCGCGGCTGGCGGCCGCGCTGCGCGAGCGGTACGGCTGGCGCTGAGAGCCAGAGGCTTGTGCAGGAGATCTGATGCGACCTCGCCCGTGGGCGGGGCGATGTCAAGTGGTCGTTGCAACTTGTCGGGTGAGGAGCTCGTTGAGGGCTTGGGCTGGGGTGCGGTAGTCGAGGGTGGGTCGGGGGCGCCGGTTGAGGGTGTCCTGGACGCGGCGTAGCGCGTCGGCGTCCCAGGCGTTCAGGTCGGTGCCCTTGGTGAACCAGAACCTGAGGAGCCGGTTGGTGTTCTCGTTCGACCCACGCTGCCATGGTGAGTGGGGGTCGCAGAAGTACACCGGCGCCCGCAGGGCGAGCTGGATCCGTTCGTAGCCGGCCAGCTCGACACCACGGTCCCACGTGATCGACCGGCGAAGATGGTCAGGCAGTTCGCCCATCCGCTCGATCATCGCGCCCGCGACCTCGTCCGCGGTATGCCGGTCCGGCAGGTGCAGCAGGATCACGAACCGGGTCGAGCGTTCCACCAGCGTCCCGATCGCGGACCGGTTCCCGGCGCCCATGATCAGGTCACCCTCCCAGTGCCCGGGCACCGCCCGGTCCGCGACCTCGGCCGGTCGGTCGCTGATCGTGAACGCGTCCTCGTAGATCGCCCGACCGCGTCGATCCACGCTGCCCCGAGGCTTGCGACGGGTGCGGCCAGTGGACAGCTTCCGCGCCAGGTCCTGCCGCAACACGCCGCGCCCCTGCACGTACAGGGCCCGGTAGATCGTCTCGTGACTCACCCGTCCAGTCTGATCCCGGTCGGGGTCGGCGGCGAGCATCCGCGCGATCAGCCCCGGACTCCAGCCATCATCCATCCACTCCTCGACCTGCCGCCGCAGCCGCGGATTCCCGGCGAGCTTGACGCGTTTCGGGCGGCGCCGCTTCGCGGCCGCGGCCCGATCAGCCAACGCGGCCCGGTACACCCCGTCCGCGCCCCGGTTCCGGGTCACCTCCCGGCTGACCACGGACTTGTCCCGGCCGATCATCGCGCCGATCTGGGCAAGGGTCAGTTTCCACGCCAGCCCTGCCTGGATCACCGCCCGATCCGCGTCCGACAGGTACCGGCCCGACTTCCCATGCGGCGGCGGCAACGGTTCGACCAGCCCGCCCCGACGCCCCTTCCGCAACGGCACACCCACGCTGGCAGCCTTCCACCACCGCTCCACCGTCGGCACCGGCACGCCGAGCAACCGTGCCGCGGACGAGACCGACTCCCCACCCAGCACCAAGGACACGAACCGCTCCCGGACCGCATCCGGATACAACCTCCGGCCACCCACGCAACACCTCCCATGTTGCAACGACCGTATGAATCCGCCCGGGGGATGGGGCCCATTCTCCTGCACGAGCTGGGGTCGCAGGCGCGCGGCGGAAATGAAGAACGCCCCCAGTGGAGTGGGGGCGTTCGTGGGCGATGCCGGGCTCGAACCGACGACCTCTTCCGTGTGAAGGAAGCGCGCTACCAGCTGCGCCAATCGCCCAAGGTGATGCGATCTGAACTCGTCTCGACCACGGATTCGATACTAGCCGACGCGGGCGGGCGAATGCACATCGGCGCGCCCCGGCCGCGAGGCCGGCAAACCGTGACACGCCCGGCGAACGGGACGGATTGTCACGATGACCGGCCTCAACGCGTCATCCGGCCCCCTCGGTTTGTGAATCGTTCACCGAATCAGTTAGAGTCTCTCTGCACGCAAAACAGCGGGCAACGCGGATGTGGCGCAGTTGGTAGCGCATCACCTTGCCAAGGTGAGGGTCGCGAGTTCGAGTCTCGTCATCCGCTCTGATCAGGCCGGCGCAAGCCGGTTTGTTCTTTGGTGGTGAACCCAAGCAACGGTGGATTGGCCGAGAGGCGAGGCAGCGGCCTGCAAAGCCGTATACACGGGTTCGAATCCCGTATCCACCTCCAAGCCGAGTCCTCGCACTCGACTCGGGCGATTGGCGCAGCGGTAGCGCGCTTCCCTGACACGGAAGAGGTCACTGGTTCGATCCCAGTATCGCCCACCACGCATCAACGGCCCGGATCCACGGATCCGGGCCGTTTCGTGTTCAGCCGAGTACGCCGGGCCCGAGCACGAGGAACGCCTCCCGGCGCACCGCGGTACGCTGCTGCGAACGTCACCCGATGCGCGAGCGGGCGGGCGTCTGCGATGGGGTTTCGCGCGGGGGTGATCATGCGGCTGCGGAGCGGACCGGCCGCCGTGGCCTTCACCGCGGTCGCGCTCGCGCTCGCCGGTTGCGTGGGCCCGGCTGTGCCTGACGATCCGGCGTCCCGGGGCGCAACATCTCTCGCGCCCCTCGCGGAGGTCACCTTCACCGCATCGGGCGACATCGGCGCGACCGAGGAATCGGCGAGGACGCTCGAGCAGATCCGTTCGCTCGACCCCGACCTGCACCTCGCGCTCGGCGATCTCTCCTATGGGGAGCCCGGCGAGGAGAGTGCGTGGTGCGAGTTCGTCAGGGAACGGATCGGCGGACACCTCCCGTTCCAGCTCCTGGCGGGCAACCACGAGTCCGACGGGCTCAACGGCCACATCGATGCCTTCGCGGAGTGTCTGCCGAACCGGCTGCCCGGGCTGGTCGGGGAGTACGCCAGGCGATACGTCCTCGACGTCCCCGAAACCGCCCCGCTCGTGCGGTTCGTGATGATCTCGCCCGGCCTGACGTTCGACGACGGCGCGTGGTCGTACGCCCCCGGGTCCGAGCGGTACGAATGGACGAAGAAGGCCATCGAGGGCGCGCGGGAGGCGGGCATCCGGTGGGTGGTCGTCGGCATGCACAAGCCGTGTCTCACGATCGGGAACTACGGATGCGACCCCGGCTCCGATCTCGTCGATCTGCTCGTCGCGAGCGGCGTCGACCTGGTGGTGAGCGGACACGAGCACCTGTATCAGCGCTCGGTGCAGCTCGGCCTCGGGAGCGCCTGTACCTCGATCGCCCCGGAACGCGTCAGCCGTGCCTGCGTGGTCGACGACGGGGCATCCGTCGATCAGGGGCGCGGCACGGTCTTCGTCACCGTGGGCACGGGAGGCACGGCGCTGCGCGACGTTCACCGCGATGATGAGGAGGCTGGATACTTCGCCGCCTGGTCGGGGGCCAACGCCGAACCGAGTTGGGGCAACCTCGAGGTCCGCCTCTCGGAGGATCGGCTCGAGGGCAGGTTCGTACCGGCAGTGGGCTCCTTCACCGATCGGTTCCGGATCGTCGCTCACGACTGACGCGGCGGGTCACTCGGCTCGCCGCCTGCTCGAGGCTCAGCCGTTCACGAACTGATCCAGCACGAGCGGCGGGTGGCTGATCCGCGTACTGAACCAGGACCATGCCTCGCCACCCGTCTGCTCGATGGCCGCCCACGTGTCCTGGCCGGGCTGCACGTTCCGCAGGATGACCGTGATCACGCGGCGTCCGCTGAACGAGACCGAGCCCGCGGCATCCACCGTGCCGCTGCCCGCATACCCCGTCGGCGCGTACGTCGCGGTGCCGAAGGCCTCGACGGCGAACGTGAACACGTACGTGCCGAGACCGGTCGCGCCGTAGGCGCCCGGGTTGAAGTGCACCGACACCACGGGATTGCGGTTCGGCGATTCCCGCCGATCGAATCCGGTGTACGGGGCGGCGGCGTCGGTCTGCAGGATGGTGGGGCGGATGAGGGTGAGGTTCGTGCGGCCCAGCCCGACGGTCTTGACGGGCGAGAGCACCTCGATCGGCGCCCAGAAGAGGGGGCTGTGGAGGAGATCGCCGGCCCTGAACTTCGTGGCCCAGTCCTCGGCGGTGAGGTCGTTCTCGAACTCGGGGAGGCGTGCAGCGTCGGCGTCGGGACCCCGGTCCCCGACATCCGGATCTGAACTGAACATGAGGATGACTCTAGAACTGCATGGCCCCGGCGTCATCAGGGCATGCACGGACGCGGCGGACGGGTGCATGCCGTCGCACTACAGTTGAAGGGTTCGTTTCGACTCACAGGAAGTGGATCACAGTGGCCGACGGCTTCGAGCTCTTCACCGATCGTTCCGTTGTCGCGATGCGCGTCAACGGCGAGCTCAAGGACCTCGCCACGACGGTGACCGACGCCGACGTGGTCGAGCCCGTCACGATCGACTCGCCCGACGGCCTCGACATCCTCCGGCACTCCACCGCGCACGTCCTCGCGCAGGCCGTGCAGTCGGTGAACCCCGAGGCGAAGCTCGGCATCGGGCCGCCCATCACCGACGGCTTCTACTACGACTTCGACGTCGCCGAGCCGTTCACCCCCGACGACCTCAAGTCGCTCGACAAGGAGATGGCCCGCATCATCCGTTCGGGCCAGCGCTTCGTGCGCCGCGTGGTGAGCGACGACGAGGCCCGCACCGAGCTCGCGAACGAGCCGTACAAGCTCGAGCTCATCGGGCTCAAGGGCCACGCGAGCGGCACCGAGCAGTTCGAGGAGAGCGAGTCGGTCGAGGTCGGCGGCGCCGAGCTCACGATCTACGACAACGTCGACTCCAAGACCGGCGAGACCGTCTGGAAGGACCTCTGCCGAGGCCCGCACCTGCCGAACACCCGCATGATCGGCAACGGCTTCGCGCTCATGCGCGTCGCGGCGGCCTATTGGCGAGGCTCCGAGAAGAACCGTCAGCTGCAGCGGATCTACGGCACCACCTGGCCGACGAAGGACGAGCTGCGCGCCTACCAGCACCGGCTCGAGGAGGCCGCGCGACGCGACCACCGCAAGCTCGGCACCGAGCTCGACCTGTTCTCGTTCCCCGAGGAGATCGGCTCGGGCCTGCCCGTGTTCCACCCCAAGGGCGGCATCATCAAGCGCGAGATGGAGGACTACGTCCGCCGCCGCCACATCGAGGAGGGGTTCCAGTACGTCTCGACCCCGCACATCACGAAGGCGCACGTCTTCGAGCTGTCGGGGCACCTGCCGTACTACAAGGACACCATGTTCCCGCCGATGGAGCTCGAGAACAGCGAGTACTACCTGAAGGCGATGAACTGCCCCATGCAGAACCTCATCTTCCGGTCGCGCGGGCGCTCCTACCGGGAGCTGCCCCTGCGGTTCTTCGAGTTCGGCACGGTCTACCGCTACGAGAAGTCGGGCGTCGTGCAGGGTCTCACGCGCGTGCGCGGGCTCACCCAGGACGACTCGCACAGCTACGTCACCCCCGAGCAGGCGCCGGGCGAGATCAAGCACCTCCTCGACTTCGTGCTCGGCCTGCTCCGCGACTTCGGACTCGACGACTTCTACCTCGAACTGTCGACGCGCGACGAGAACTCCGACAAGTTCAAGGGCTCCGACGAGCAGTGGGAGGTCGCGACGAACGTCCTCCGCGAGGTCGCCGAGGCATCCGGACTCGAGCTCGTGCCCGACCCGGGCGGCGCGGCGTTCTATGGACCCAAGATCTCGGTGCAGGCGCGTGACGCCATCGGCCGCACCTGGCAGATGTCGACCATCCAGTACGACTTCAACCAGCCCGAGGGCTTCGGACTCGAGTACACCGCCGCCGACGGCACGCACCAGCAGCCGGTCATGATCCACTCCGCCAAGTTCGGGTCGATCGAGCGCTTCTTCGGCGTGCTCATCGAGCACTACGCGGGCGCCTTCCCGGTGTGGCTGTCGCCCGTGCAGGTCATCGGCATCCCCGTGGCCGACGAGTACGCCGAGTACCTTGGCGGCATCGTCGACGAACTGCGTCGGGCGGGTGTTCGGGCCGAGCTCGACACGAGCGATGACCGCATGCAGAAGAAGATCCGCACGCACACCCAGCAGAAGGTGCCGTTCCAGCTCATCGCGGGCGAGAACGACCGTGCCGCCGAGACCGTGAGCTTCCGGTTCCGTGACGGCAGCCAGGAGAACGGCGTGCCGATCGCCGAGGCGATCCGGCGCATCCGGGCCGCCATCGATGACCGCCGCCAGGTCATGACGAAGGACGATCTCTGACGTGAGCGCCTACCAGCCCGATGAGTTCGAGGGCGTGCCGACGGATGCCTCCACCGACATCGCCGGGGTTCCCGACGCGTTCCAGCGGCTCTGGACGCCGCATCGGCTCGTGTACATCCAGCAGGGCCAGCAACCCGACGAGCATGCCTGCCCGTTCTGTCGGGCGCCCGAGATGAGCGACGAGGAGTCGCTCATCGTCGCGCGCGGCACGCATGCGTTCGTGCTCCTCAACCTGTACCCGTACAACAGCGGGCACCTGCTCGTATGCCCGTACCGGCACATCGCCACCTACGACGAGGCGAGCGCCGACGAGGTCGCCGAGATCGGCGAGCTGACGCAGATCGCGATGCGCACGCTGAAGCGCGTCTCGAGGTGCGACGGGTTCAACCTCGGCATGAACCAGGGTCGCATCGCCGGCGCGGGCATCGCCGAGCACCTGCACCAGCACATCGTGCCGCGCTGGGCGCTCGACTCGAACTTCTTCCCGATCATCGCGGGCACGAAGGCGTTGCCGCGCCTGCTCGGCGAGGTCAGACACGAGATCGCCGAGGCCTGGTCGGCCTGACCCGGGTCTCGAGACGGCGCGTCGCGCCTCCTCGACCATCGGAATGCGTCAGCGGACCTGACGCACCTCGAACTGCATCCGCGGATGCGCGTACGCCTCCTGCGATTCGACGAGCTGCAGCTCGCGTTCGCCGGACTCGTGGGTGTTCGCGAGCAGGTCGAACACGCTCGACGCGGTGCGCGCGAGCGCGTCGGCCGCGTCGCCCGTGCGGCGGTAGTGGGCCGTGAAGAGCGCCGCCGTGACATCCCCCGAGCCGTTCGCCTTCAGCGGGAGCAGCGGCGTCTGCACGATCCACGCGCCGCGGTCGTCGACGGCGAGCATCTCGAGGGTGCCCTCGTCGCGGTCGGGCCGCTCGACGCTCGTGACGAGCACGGTGCGCGGCCCCGACCCGCGGGCGAGGTCGACCGACTCGAGCGTCGATTCGATCGAGTCCGGCTCGGTGCCGGTGAGGTAGCCGAGCTCGAACTGGTTCGGCGTGATGAGGTCGGCGGCGGGGACCACGCGATCGCGCAGCAGCACCGGGATCGCGGGCGCGACGAAGCATCCGCTTTTCGCATTGCCCATCACCGGGTCGCATGAGTAGACGGCGTCGGGGTTCGCCGCCTTGACGCGGGCTACCGCGTCGAGGATGACGTCGGCGATGCCCTCGGAGCCCTGGTAGCCGGAGAGGATGACGTCGATCTCCGGGAACGCGCCGCGGTCCTCGATGCCGGCGATCACCTCGCGCACGTCGTCGGGGCTGATCAGGGGGCCGCGCCACGCGCCGTAGCCGGTGTGGTTCGAGAAGTTGACCGTGTAGACGGGCATGACCTCGACGCCGATGCGCTGGAGCGGGAAGACGGCCGCGGAGTTGCCGACGTGCCCGTAGGCCACGGCGGATTGGATCGAGAGGACCTTCACCCCTCGATCATTCCATTCCGGCCGGGAGGAGGCGTCCGCCTGCGGCGCGCACGGCGGCCGCGATGTCGGCGGCGAGCCGTTCGGCGTCGGCATCGGCGAGGTCGTGCACGGTGAGCCGCAGACGGCGGCTCGCGGTCGCGGCGTCGGCGAGCACGAATTCGTCGCCCGCGCGCACGAGCCAGCCGCGCCGCATCAGCTGCTCGGACACGTCACGGGCCGGCACCGGCAGCGGGACCCACAGGTTGAGCCCGTCGCCGGCGGTGGCGGGCACGCCGAGCGCGGCCAGCCGGGCGGCGAATGCGTCGTTGCGGGCGGCGTAGTGCGCGCCCGCCCGGGCGATGCGCGCCGCGACGTCGGAGTCGGTCACGAGCGCGAGCACGAGTCGCTGCAGGAGGTGGCTCACCCAGGTCGTGCCGGGGGTCAGTCGCATCGCGAGCCGCTCGGCGGTGTCGGGGTCGGAGGCCGTGACCGCGAGGCACATGTCGGGGCCGAGGAACTTCGACACCGAGCGCACGAGCGCCCAGCGACGGTGTTCCGGACCGATGAGCGAGCGGAACCGGTGGCGGGACAGCATCGAGAAGTGGTCGTCCTCGATGACCAGGACGTACGGATGCGCGCGCAGCACGTCGCGCAGCTCGCGGGCGCGCCGCTCCGAGAGACTCGCGCCGGTCGGATTCTGCGCGCGCGGCGTGCACACGACCGCACGCACACCCTGCTCGAGCGCCGAGCGCAGGCCATCGACCGTCATGCCCTCGTCGTCGACGGGCACCGGAACCGCGCGATATCCGCCGACCCGGATGGTGTGGATGCTCGTCAGGAAGCACGGATCCTCGAGCGCGACGGCGTCGTCTCGCACGAGCGCCTGGGCGAGGAGCCGTTCGACCGCGTCGGCGGCGCCGCTCGTGATCGTGAGCCGAAGGTCCACCGGCGCGAGGTCGGCGCGCATCCACTGGTCGGCCCATCGCTCAAGGCCGGGGTCGATGACCGGCTCGCCGTACAGCACCGGCCGGCCCGCCATGCCCGCGAGCGCGCGCGACGGATCGGGGATGAGGTCGGGGTCGGGATTCCCGGTCGCGACGTCGCGCAGCACGCTGTCGGCGGCGAACCCCTCCTGGGCGACGGCCGACCGGCCGGCGACGTGCGTGCCGCCGCGGCCACGCGTGACGACCATGCCCGCAGCGGTGAGCTGCCGGTACGCCGCGACGGCCGTGTTGCGGTTCACGCCCAGATCGTCGGCGAGGTTCCGCACGGGCGGCAGCGGGTCGCCGGGCTGCAGGGTGCCGCGCTCGATGAGCGCACGCACGCTTGCGGCGATGTCGGCGGCCGATCGGCCGGTGATCTCGAGGGTCATGCCACCCTTCCTGACGGCTCTCGGCGGAGCGTCGGGTCCATGCTATCTTTTTGGCCTAGGCCAACCTGCCGCATTGATTGAGAAGTTTCGCGAGTTCGCGTCATCCATCGAAGGGAATCCCTGATGAGCACTGCCCAGACCGGCTCCAGCCGCGTGAAGCGCGGCCTCGCCGAGATGCTGAAGGGCGGCGTCATCATGGACGTCGTCACTCCCGAGCAGGCGCGCATCGCCGAGGACGCCGGCGCCGTCGCGGTCATGGCGCTCGAGCGCGTGCCGGCCGACATCCGCGCCCAGGGCGGCGTCGCCCGCATGAGCGACCCCGACCTCATCGAGGCGATCATCGCCGAGGTCTCCATCCCCGTCATGGCGAAGGCCCGTATCGGCCACTTCGTCGAGGCTCAGGTGCTGCAGGCCCTCGACGTCGACTACATCGACGAGTCCGAGGTGCTCTCGCCCGCCGACTACGTGAACCACATCGACAAGTGGGCGTTCAACACGCCCTTCGTCTGCGGTGCCACCAACCTCGGCGAGGCCCTGCGGCGCATCAACGAGGGTGCGGCGATGATCCGCTCCAAGGGCGAGGCCGGCACGGGCGACGTCTCCGAGGCCACGAAGCACATCCGCAAGATCACGAGCGAGATCAACCAGCTGAAGTCGATGACGCGCGACGAGGTCTACGTCGCCGCCAAGGAGTTGCAGGCCCCCTACGAGCTCGTGCTCGAGGTGGCCGAGACCGGCAAGCTCCCGGTCGTCCTGTTCACGGCCGGTGGCGTCGCGACGCCGGCGGATGCCGCGATGATGATGCAGCTCGGCGCCGACGGCGTCTTCGTCGGCTCGGGCATCTTCAAGTCGGGCAACCCCGAGCAGCGGGCCGCGGCCATCGTCAAGGCGACCACGTTCTACGACGATCCGTCGGTCATCGCGGATGTCTCGCGCGGCCTCGGCGAGGCCATGGTCGGCATCAACGTAGGCGACCTCGCCGCCCCGCACCGACTGGCCGAGCGCGGCTGGTGACGACGCTCCGCAGCGAATCGATCGGCGCGGGGGATCCGGCTTCGGCCGGCCCCCGCGTCGGCGTCCTCGCGCTCCAAGGCGACTTCCGCGAGCACGCGCACGTGCTCGCCCGCCTCGGCGCCCGCGTGTCGCTCGTCCGTCGGCCCGAGGAGCTCTCGTCGATCGACGGCCTCGTCATCCCGGGCGGTGAGTCGACCGTCATGGACAAGCTGTCGCGTGCCTACGGGCTCGCCGAGCCGTTGCGGCACGCCATCGCCGACGGGCTGCCCGTCTACGGCACGTGCGCCGGACTCATCATGCTCGCCGACACGATCCTCGACGCGATCGCGGGCCAGCAGACCCTCGGCGGCCTCGACGTGGTGGTGCGCCGCAACGCGTTCGGCTCGCAGAACCAGTCGTTCGAGACCGACCTCGACATCCCCGTGCTCGGCGAGGAGCCCGTGCACGCGGTGTTCATCCGCGGCCCGGTCGTCGAGTCGGTGGGCCCAGACGCCACTCCGCTCGCGACGCTCGCCGACGGCCGGGTCGTCGCCGTCGAGCAGGGCAACCTCCTGGGCACGAGCTTCCACCCCGAGATCACGGGGGAGTACCGCTTCCACGGCTACTTCCTGACGAAGGTCGGCGCACGCGCGAGTTCCGGGTCATCCGCCCCGGCGTCGTCACCCGTGTAGCGCAGGAGCCGCACACCACGTCAGAGTGGGGACATGAAGCTGTACTCGGATTTCGGCGACCGCCGTGCGGTGCAGATCGTCGGAGACCTCCTCGCCCTCGCGATCATCGCGGCGGCGGTGTGGGCGGCCGTGCTCGCACACGGATTCGTGACGCGGTTCGCCGACCTCGGTCGGAGACTCGAGGAGGCGGGCACCGGATTCCGCGGCAGCATGACGGAGATCGGGAGCACCCTCGGAGACGTACCGCTCATCGGACCCGGCATCGCCCGGCCGTTCGACGGCGCCAGTGCCGCCGGAGCGACGCTCGAGTCCGTCGGTCGCGGACAGCAGGACGCCGTCGCCTGGATCGCGATGCTCGCCGCGATCGGCATCGCGGCGCTGCCCATCGCGGCGGTGCTCCTGCTGTGGGTCGCGCCCCGGCTGGTGCGAGCGGCACGTGCCGGAGCCGCCGCCGCGGTGCTCGCGCAGCAGGGCGGCGCCGACCTGCTCGCGCTGCGTGCCCTGGCCCACCGGCGGCCGACGGATGTGCTGGCCGCCCACCCCGACGCGGTCGCCGCGTGGCGGCGCGGCGATCCCGAGACGGTCCGAGCGCTGGCCGAGCTCCAGGCGCGCGCCGTCGGCGTCCGATTCCCCGGTGCTCGGGCCGCGGTCGATACCCTGAGCGGATGACGCGATACATCGCGCTCCTCCGGGGAGTGAACGTCGGCCGCATCACCATCCGCTCCGCCGATCTGAGACGGCTCTTCGAGGAGCTCGGATTCGACGACGTGCGCACCGTGCTCGCGAGCGGCAACGTCGTGTTCAGCGCCGAGCACGCAGGGCGGGCGGATGCCACGAAGCTGAAGTCGCGTATCGAGCGGGCGCTCGCCGAGCGGTTCGGCTACGACGCGTGGATCGTGCTCGTCACGCACGACGAGCTCGAACGGGCCGTCGACGGGTTCCCGTTCGACGCGGCCGACGCGCATCGCCAGCCGTATGTCGTCTTCGCCTCTGACGCCGCCGTCGTCGACGAGCTCCTCGACGACACTCGGCGGTTCGATGACGCCGTCGACCCGCTCGCGCGCGGCGACGGCGTCGTCTACTGGAATCCGGTGAAGGGCACCACCGTCGACACGCCCTTCGCGAAGCTCATCGCCAAGGCGAAGTACAAGCCGACGACCACCAACCGCAACCTCAGGACGCTGCGGAAGCTCCTCGACTGACCGGACCGTGCGCCGAGTTCAGGGTCTGCCCGGGGGCGCACGGCCGCGGCATCCGCTTCGCTGGAGGTCATGACCGAACGCCTTCCCTCGACCGGCGCGCCCACCGCGCCCGACGTTCCCACCACCACCTGCCGCAGCGACGAGGTGGTGGTCATCCACCGGGTGTTCCGGCGACTCTTCGGCGAGGCGCCCGCGCTCGTGCGCGACGTCGCCCCCGCCGACATCAAGCGGGCGGCTTTCGTGGCCAGCCACCTGCACGGGCTGACCCGGATGCTGCACGTGCACCACCGCGCCGAGGACGACTTCTTCTGGGGTCGAATGGAGGAGCGTGCTCCGGCGTGCGGGCTGCACGTGTCGCTGATGCGCAGCCAGCACCGGACGCTGTCCGACCAGCTCGACGCCGTCGACAGCCTCATCGACGTCTGGACGACCGAAGCCGACGTGCTCGACGCGGAACACCTCGCCGTCGCGCTCGACGAGGTCGACCGCACGCTCGGCCAGCACCTCGCCGACGAGGAGCGCGACGCGTTCCCGGTGCTCGACGCCGTGTTGAGCGACGAGGAATGGGACGAGATCCAGGCGGAGGTCGGTCGCGAGAAGCCGCCGCTGCCGCTGTTCCTCCTGCTCGGGCTGATCATCGACAGCCTCCCCGAGGGAGAGCGCGAGGCCTGGATGGCGCGCGAGCTGCCCGGCCCCATGCGCCTGGCGTACCGGCTCCTCGGTCACCGCCGCTACCAGCGGGAGCTCCGGCGCCTCCGGCCCGCCGCGTCCTCGCAGGAGGCGACGCGTCGGCTGGCCTAGAATGTCGGGGTACTGACCACCCCGACGGGAGACACATGTCCGGGCATTCCAAGTGGGCGACGACCAAGCACAAGAAGGCGGTCATCGACGCACGCCGAGCCAAGTCGTTCGCGAAGCTCATCAAGAACATCGAGGTCGCCGCGAAGATGGGCGGCGCCGATCTCTCGGGCAACCCGACGCTGGTCGACGCCGTGCAGAAGGCGAAGAAGACCTCCGTCCCGAACGACAACATCGACCGCGCCATCAAGCGCGGCGCCGGGCTGACCGGTGAGTCGATCGACTACGCGACGATCATGTACGAGGGGTACGGCCCGAACGGCGTCGCCCTCCTCATCGAGTGCCTCACCGACAACAGGAACCGCGCCGCCGCCGAGGTGCGCACGCTCATGACCCGGAACGGCGGCACCATGGCCGACCCGGGCTCGGTCGCCTACAACTTCGCTCGCAAGGGCGTCATCGTGGTGCCGGCAGAGGGCACCAGCGAAGACGACGTGCTCGCGGCGGTGCTCGACGCCGGCGCCGAGGAGGTCACCAACGAGGGCGACACGTTCGAGGTCATTACCGAGGCATCCGACATGGTCGCCGCGCGCACCGCGCTGCAGGCCGCCGGCATCGACTACGACTCGGCCGACGCCGCCTTCGTGCCGAACCTCAAGGTCGAGATCGACGCCGACACGGCCCGCAAGGTCTTCCGGCTGATCGACGCGCTCGAAGACAGCGACGACGTGCAGAACGTCTACAGCAACTTCGACCTGTCGCCCGAGGTCCAGGCCGAGCTCGAGGCCGAGGACTAGGCCGATCGCCGTGCGCGTGCTCGGCATCGACCCCGGCCTCACGCGCTGCGGCGTGGGCGTGGTGGATGTCGAGCCGAACCGCACCGCACGGCTCGTCGACGTGGTCGTGCTACGGTCGCCCGCCGATCTCGACACGCCCCGTCGGCTGGCCCGCATCGCCGACGGACTCGAGGCCATCGTCGAGGAGCACCGCCCCCAGGCGGTCGCCCTCGAGCGCGTCTTCGCGCGGTCGGATGTCTCGACCATCATGGGCACCGCGCAGATCTCCGGGGTCGCGATGCTCATCGCCGCCCGTCGGGCGCTGCCCGTCGCCCTGCACACCCCGAGCGAGGTGAAGGCCGCGATCACCGGGTACGGACGCGCCGACAAGGCCCAGGTCGGCGCCATGGTGGCACGCATCCTCGGACTCGACGCGGTCCCGAAACCGGCGGATGCCGCCGACGCGCTCGCCCTGGCGATCTGCCACGCCTGGCGCACCGGCGGGGTGGCCGGTGCCGCCGTGCTCGATTCGGCCGCCGCGACGGCCACGGCGACGGATGCCTCAGCACTCACGCCGGCGCAGCGTGCATGGATCGCCGCCGAGCGTTCCGCCGCCGTGTCGGGGGCGGCCCGTAGGCTGAAGGAGTGATCTCCTCTCTTCGCGGTCGCGTGCTGCGCGCGGCCGGCAACTCGGTCGTGATCGAGGTCGGCGGCGTCGGGTTCCACGTCAACTCCACGCCCGCACTGGCGCTCGCGAGTCGCGAGGGCGACGAGATCACGGTGCACACGAGCCTCATCGTGCGCGAGGACGCGCTGACGCTCTTCGGCTTCGCCTCGCGCGACGAGCTCGAGGTGTTCGAGCTGCTCATCGGGGTCACCGGCGTGGGTCCCCGGTCGGCGCTCGGGGTGCTCTCGGCGCTGTCGCCCGAACAGGTCGCCGCCGCCGTGCAGGCCGACGACGACGCCGTGTTCCGCAAGGTCAGCGGCATCGGGCCGAAGACGGCGAAGCTCATCACCGTCTCGCTCGCCGGCAAGCTCGTCGCGCCGACCACGAAGCCGGCTCCGACGGCGGTCGCCACGGGCGGCGTGGCCGAGAGCGTGCTCGCGGCGCTCACTGGCCTCGGCTGGTCCGAGCGGGTCGCCGCCGAGGCCGTCGAGGAGACCATGGCCGAGGCATCGCAGACCGAGGCGGCGTCGGTGCCCGCACTGCTGCGCCTCACGTTGTCGCGGCTCGGGCCGGCCCAGCAGGCCGGGCGGGTGCGATGACCCGCAACGACATGAGCGAGGAGAACCTCGACCTCACCGACCCGGTGCTCGCATCAGAGGCCGAGCTCGCATTCGAGGGGGCCCTGCGTCCTCGGAGCCTCGCGGAGTTCGTCGGGCAGACCCGGGTGCGGGGTCAGTTGCAGCTGCTCCTCACCGCGGCGACGCTCCAGCAGCGCACGCCCGACCACATCCTGCTCGCGGGTCCGCCCGGTCTCGGCAAGACGACGCTCGCCATGATCGTCGCGCACGAGGGCGGCCGGCCGCTGCGCATGTCGAGCGGGCCCGCCATCCAGCACGCAGGCGACCTCGCGGCGGTGCTCAGCTCGCTCGTGCCGGGCGAGGTGCTCTTCATCGACGAGATCCACCGCATGGCGCGCTCCGCCGAAGAGATGCTGTACCTCGCCATGGAGGACTTCCGCATCGACATCATGGTCGGCAAGGGCGCCGGTGCGACCTCCGTGCCGCTCGACCTCGCCCCGTTCACGCTCGTCGGCGCGACCACGCGTGCGGGGCTCCTGCCCAACCCGCTCCGCGATCGCTTCGGGTTCACAGCGCACCTCGAGTTCTACGACGA
Source organism: Agromyces sp. NSFZ (assembly GCF_056156205.1). Classification (NCBI taxonomy): domain Bacteria; kingdom Bacillati; phylum Actinomycetota; class Actinomycetes; order Micrococcales; family Microbacteriaceae; genus Agromyces; species Agromyces sp. NSFZ. Next base: position 2,451,620 of record NZ_CM149585.1, on the reverse strand, counting down.
GGCCGAGCTCGAGCAGGTGCTCGCACGAGCCGCGACGATGCTCGGACTCGACATCGACCGCGAGGCGATCGCCGAGATCGCCGGGCGCTGCCGAGGCACCCCGCGCATCGCCAATCGCCTGCTCCGCCGGGTGCGCGACTACGCGCTCGTGCACCCGTCGGCCGCTTCGGGCCGCCGCGGCGGCGCCGATGTCGAGGCCGTGCGCGCCGCGCTCGACCTGTACGACGTCGACCCGCTCGGCCTCGACCGGCTCGACCGCGCGGTCATGCAGACGATCCTCACCCGGTTCGGCGGCGGCCCTGTGGGTCTCAACACCCTCGCGGTCTCGGTGGGCGAAGAGGCCGAGACCATCGAGGCCGTGGTCGAGCCGTTCCTCGTGCGCATCGGGCTGATCACGCGCACCCCTCGCGGGCGGGTCGCGACCCCCGCGGCCTGGCGGCATTTCGGACTGGTGGACGAGGCATCGGAGGGCGCAGCGACCCTTCCCATCGATGACCTATAATCCATGGAGGCTTGGTCCTCAACGCCCTCGACTTCGTGCGGCACGCCGCACCGGAAGGTTCTCTCCCTCATGACGTTCGATCCGTTCACCATCATCATGCTCGCCGTCCTGGCGGTGCTGATCTTCTTCATGTTCCGCAACTCCCGCAAGCGGCAGGCCGAGGCGCGCGAACTGCAGACGAAGGTGCAGCCGGGCGCGAAGGTGATGACCAACTTCGGCGTCTTCGGCACCATCCTCTCCATCGATGAAGAGGAGAACCAGGTGCTGCTCGAGACCTCGCCGGGCACCGTGCTCACGGTGCACCGCCAGACCATCGCGCGCGTGGTGCAGCCGGTCGAGTCCGCTCCCGTCACCGAGGTGGAGCCTACCGCGGGCGACGTCACGCCCGAGTTCGGCGAGCGGGTCGACGAGGCGCCGAGCGACGAGAAGCCCGACACCAAGAAGTCCGACGACTAAGGCTCCCCACAGAGGCTCGGCCCGCGCGTGATCCGCGCGGGCTCCGGCAGAGAAAGCAGAACACGTGGCTGCACCATCCAAGCGGTCATCGAGGCCGACCCCCGTTCGCAAGGCCTGGCGATCGCTGACCTGGCTCGGCGTCATCATCGCCGGCCTCTTCGCGATCAATGCCGCCGGCGTGATCTGGGGCGGCGGATCCTGGACGCCCAAGCTCGCGCTCGACCTCGAGGGCGGCACGCAGATCATCCTCGAGCCGAGGGTCGAGACCGGTCAGTCGGTCTCCCAGGAGCAGCTCGACCAGGCCGTGTCGATCATCCGCCAGCGCGTCGACGCGTCGGGCGTGGCCGAGGCCGAGATCAACACCGAGGGCTCCAACGTCGTCGTGCGCATCCCCGGTGAGCTCGACGATCAGACGCGGAACCGCATCGAGTCGTCGGCGAAGCTCGAACTGCGCGCGGTGCTGCTCGCGGATGTCGCGACCGACCAGTCGATCGACCCGAGCGCCAGCCCCGAGCCGACCGAGCCCGCCGAGGAGCTCGAGTCGACGCCCACGGCCGAGCCGACCGACGGCAGCGACCTCGCCTGGGTCACCCCGGCGCTGCAGCAGGAGTTCGACACGTTCGACTGCTCGACGCTCGACGAGGCGGCCACCAACATCGCCCCCGCCGATGAACCGCTCGTCACGTGCGACGTCGACCGTGCCGCGAAGTACCTGCTCGGGCCCGTCGAGGCGAGCGGCGAGAACATCGTCAACGCCACGAACGGCATGGTGACCACGCAGACCGGCGCCAGCACGGGCCAGTGGGCGGTCAACATCCAGTTCGACGAGCAGGGCACCGAGGACTTCGGACAGGTCTCGACGCGCCTCTTCGCCCTGCAGGCCGAAGGTGCCAGCCCCCGCGACCAGTTCGCGTTCGTCCTCGACGGCGCCGTGCTCACCGCTCCGCAGATGAACGGGGCCATCACCGACGGTCGCCCACAGATCACGGGCGACTTCACGCAGGAATCGTCGAAGACCCTGGCCGACCAGCTGAAGTTCGGCGCCCTGCCGATCAGCTTCACGGTGCAGTCGTCCGACACGATCTCGGCGACGCTCGGCACCTCGCAGCTCCAGTCGGGCGTGATCGCCGGCCTCATCGGCCTGCTCCTCGTCGTGGTCTACTCGTTCTTCCAGTACCGAGCACTCGCCTCGGTCACGATCGCCTCGCTGGTGATCATGGGCGTGATCACCTACCTGATGATCACGATCCTGTCCTGGCGCGAGGGCTATCGCCTGTCGCTCGCCGGCATCGCGGGTCTGATCGTGGCGATCGGCTTCACGGCCGACTCGTTCATCATCTACTTCGAGCGCGTTCGCGACGAGCTCCGCGACGGCCGGCCGTTGGTCGGTGCCGTCGAAGCAGGATGGAAGCGCGCGTTCCGCACCGTGCTGGCGTCGAAGAGCACCAACCTCCTCGCGGCGATCGTGCTGTTCATCCTCGCCGTCGGCAGCGTCAAGGGCTTCGCCTACACGCTCGGCCTCACGACGATCATCGACGTCGTCATCGTGATCCTCTTCACGCACCCCATGCTGCAGTTGCTCGCCCAGACCCGGTTCTTCTCGAGCGGCAACCCCTGGTCGGGCCTCGATCCGAACGCACTCGGCGCCGTCTACCGAGGGCGAGCCGAGTTCCGCAAGCCCGTCGCCGTGCCGGCGAGCAAGGTCGCCTCGAGCTCGAAGGAGGCGCAGAAGCGCCAGACCATCGCAGAGCGGAAGGCCACCGCGGGCGTCGGCAGCGGAACGAGCGAAGGCAAGGAATCCTGATGGCCAACCGGCTCACGACATTCGGCAACGACCTCTACACGGGCAAGCGCTCGTTCAACTTCGTCGGCGGCCGTCGCAAGTGGTATGCGATCATCGCGGTGCTGATCATCCTGTCCGTCGCGATCCCGGTGCTTCGTGGTATCAACTTCAGCATCGAGTTCCGCGGCGGCTCGCAGTTCCAGATCGCCGGGGTCGAGAACGCGGAGCCCAGGCTCGCCACCGACGCCGTGGCGGCCGTCGTCCCCGACGCGACCGCGCACGTGACCATCGTCGGCGGCAACGGGGTGCGCGTGCAGACCGACCAGCTCGAACAGGCGGACTCCCGCGCCGTGACCACAGCCCTGGCCGAGGCGTACAACGTGCCCGAGAGCGAGGTCACCTCATCGTTCATCGGGCCCAGCTGGGGCGCGGATGTCACACGACAGGCGCTCGTGGGTCTCGTGGCCTTCCTCCTGCTGGCCGGCATCATCATGGCGTTCTATTTCCGCACCTGGAAGATGTCGCTGGCCGCGATCCTCGCACTGATGGTCGACCTCGTCGTCACGGTCGGGATCTACGCGGCGGTCGGCTTCGAGATCAGTCCGGCCGCCACCATCGGAATCCTGACCATCCTCGCCTACTCGCTGTACGACACCGTCGTGGTGTTCGACAAGATCCGCGAGAACACCGCGGAAGAGGGCCAAGAGTCTCGACGCACCTTCGCCGAGTCGGTGAACCTGGCGGTCAACCAGACCCTCGTGCGATCGATCAACACCAGTGTCGTCGCCGCGTTGCCGGTCGCGGCGATCCTCTTCCTCGGGGCGGGTGTGCTCGGGGCCGACACGCTCCGCGACATCTCGCTCGCCTTGCTGATCGGCATCACCGTCGGCACCTGGTCGACGGTCTTCCTCGCCGCGCCGCTGTACTCGCAGCTGCGCGAGGGCGAGTCCGCGATCAAGCGGCACGACCAGAAGGTGCTCAAGGAGCGCGAGCGTGCGGGCGCGGCATCCGGCGCCTCGGCGGAAGCGGTACCCACCGCATGACGTTCGCCTCGGGCGAGAGCGGCACGAACCAGGGCTCGGAACGGCGATAATTGAGTTCTGGAGGTGTGCGCATGACGGAAGCGGGAGTCAACTCGACCGCTTCGCTGCGCCGCCTCGTGCCTCGCATCTTCTCGAGGGCACAGCCGTCCGGCGCGGTCGACACGCTCATGCGAACGGTGCGGATGCACCACCCCAAGGCCGATCTCGCCCTCGTCGAGCGCGCCTACACGGTCGCTGAGCGCGCGCACGAGGGCCAGAAGCGCAAGAGCGGCGAGCCGTACATCACGCACCCCGTCGCGGTCGCGCAGATCCTCGCCGACCTCGGCATCGGGTCGAAGACGGTCGCGGCCGCGCTGCTGCATGACACGGTCGAAGACACCGCCTACACGCTCGACCAGGTGCGCGCCGACTTCGGCGACGAGATCGCCATGCTCGTCGATGGCGTCACCAAGCTCGACAAGGTGAAGTACGGCGACTCCACGCAGGCCGAGACCGTGCGCAAGATGATCGTCGCGATGTCGAAGGACATCCGGGTGCTCATCATCAAGCTCGCCGACCGGCTGCACAACGCCCGCACGTGGGGTTTCGTGCCGGCCGAATCGGCCACCCGCAAGGCCACCGAGACCCTCGAGATCTACGCGCCGCTCGCGCACCGGCTCGGCATCCAGGCGATCAAGCTCGAGCTCGAGGACCTGTCGTTCGCGGTGCTCTACCCGAAGCTCTACGCCGAGATCGAGAGCCTCGTGAAGCAGCGCACGCCGCAGCGCGAGGAGTTCGTGCAGAACGTCATCGACCTCGTCAGCGACGACCTCAAGGCCGCGAAGATCCGCGGCAAGGTCATGGGCCGGCCGAAGCAGTACTACTCGATCTACCAGAAGATGATCGTGCGGGGGCGCGACTTCGACGAGATCTACGACCTCACCGGCATCCGCGTGCTCGTGAACTCGGTGCGCGACTGCTACGCCGTGCTCGGCGCGATCCACGCACGGTGGACACCGCTGCCCGGTCGCTTCAAGGACTACATCGCGACGCCGAAGTTCAACCTCTACCAGTCGCTGCACACCACCGTCATCGGTCCGAAGGGCCGCCCGGTCGAGATCCAGATCCGCACGCACGACATGCACCAGCGCGCGGAGTACGGCGTCGCGGCGCACTGGAAGTACAAGGAGCGGATGAACTCGGGTCGCACGACCGAGATGGCGGGCGCCAACGAGACCGACATGGCGTGGCTCGCGCACATCTCCGACTGGCAGGCCGAGACCGCCGATCCGGGCGAGTTCCTCGATTCGCTGCGCTTCGAGATCGGCGCGAAGGAGGTCTACGTCTTCACACCGAAGGGCCGCGTGATCGGCCTGCCCTCCGGCGCCACCCCGGTCGACTTCGCCTATGCCGTGCACACCGAGGTCGGCCACCGCACGATGGGCGCGAAGGTCAACGGGCGGCTGGTGCCGCTCGAGAGCGAGCTGAACAGCGGCGACGTGGTCGAGGTGTTCACCTCGAAGAACCCCGACTCCGGTCCGAGCCAGGACTGGCTCACGTTCGTGAAGAGCCCGCGTGCCCGGAACAAGATCCGGCAGTGGTTCACCAAGGAACGCCGAGACGAGGCCATCGAGCAGGGCCGCGACGCGATCGCCCGTGCCATGCGCAAGCAGAACCTCCCGCTCCAGAAGCTGATGAGCCAGGAGTCGTTCGCCGAGGTCGCCGCGCAGCTGAAGTACGACGACGTCTCGTCGCTGTACGCCGCGGTCGGCGAAGGCCATGTGTCGACCCAGTCGGTGCTCGAGAAGGTCGTGGCGCTCGTGCGCGACGTCGACGAGGGCGACGAGCCCGAGCTGCCGGTGCCGGTGCGGTCGCGCCCGATGCCCCGCAACTCGGATTCGGGCGTGCTCGTGCGGGGCGCACCCGACATCCTGGTCAAGCTCGCGCGCTGCTGCACCCCGGTGCCCGGCGACGAGATCGTGGGCTTCATCACCCGCGGCTCGGGCGTCTCGGTGCACCAGGCGAACTGCCACAACGTGCAGGGCCTCATGCGCGAGCCCGAACGCATGATCGACGTCGAGTGGGCGCCGAGCTCGAAGAGCCTGTTCCTCGTGCAGATCCAGATCGAGGCCCTCGACCGGGCGGGGCTGCTCTCCGACGTCACGCGCGTGCTGTCGGAGCATCACGTGAACATCCTCTCCGCCAACGTGTCGACCTCCACCGATCGCCTCGCGCTCAGCCGCTTCGTGTTCGAGATGGGCGACACGACGCACCTCGACCGCGTGTTGAACGCCGTGCGACGCATCGACGCGGTGTACGACGTCTACCGGGTGAGCGACGGCTGACGCGGCATCGCGTTCGGGTCGGCCGAGACGGCGTCGGCACCGGCGATCGCGTGCTCGAGGCGCGCGAGGGCGAGCGTCTTGTGCGGCATCCGTGCGGCGGCGTCGAATCGGGCATGCAGCGCTGAGCCGAGCCACGGCCTCGGCGCGAGGAGCGCCCTGACGGTGCCCTCGCCGTCGACGGCGTCGTAGTCGGCGTCGCGCAGCAGGTCGAAGCCGGTGCGCACGACGGACGTGCAGCGGACGTCCCCGAACTCGACGACCTCGGAGTCGTCGAGCTTCACCTCGCGTACGGTCGCACGATGATCGCCGATCGGCGCGATGCGCGCACTGTGCGGCACGCAGAACTGCGCGACCGCCGGCGGCATCGACAGGGCGCCGTGCACCCATGCCGCCGACATGCGCTCAATGACGAGCGGTCGCGGCATCCGGAGCGCGATCACCGCTGCGCGGAAGGCGGGGAGGTCGGGCTCATCGACCGGCGCCCACCCGTCGTCGATCGCGAAGAGCTCGCCGTCGAGGCGCGCCGCGCAGAGTTCGGCGATGGGAAGGTCGACGGTGCCGAGCACCATGGGAAGTCGGGCCATGCGCCCATGCTGGGGCATGGCGTCGAGCCACTCCGGAGACGTGCGAGCGGCTGTGGAGAACCCGGCCGTCCGGCTCGAGGCGCGGGGGAGTGGGGTCGTCGTCGGCCTTCCGCGGCGGCGTCAGCCGCCGACGGCCCGCAACCAGGCGCGGCGCGCCTCGAGCGCCTCGCGCGCGGCGTCGGCGGCGCGGCGGTCACCGGATGCCTCGGCGGCGGCGAGCTCGGTCTCGAGCTTGACGATGGCGTCCTGCAGCTGGCCGACCATGCCCTCGGAGCGCGCCTTCTTCTCGGGGTCCTCGCGCTCCCACTGCTGGTCCTCGAGGGAGCGCACGTGGGTCTCGACCTTGCGCAGGCGGTCTTCGACGGGACGCACCTGGTCGCGGGGGACCTTGCCGATCTCGTCCCAGCGGCGCTGGATGCGGTTGAGGGCGGAACGCGCCTGCTTGGGGTCCTTCTCGGCGAGCAGCTTCTCGGCCTCCTCGAGGAGCTCGAGCTTCTCGGTGAGGTTGGCGCGGTACGCCTCGTCCTCCTTGGCGTCGACCTCGGCCTTCGCCTGGAAGAGCACGTCGCCCGCGGCCTTGAACTTCGCCCACAGCGCGTCGTCGAGCTTCTTGCCAGCGCGACCGGCCTGCTTCCACTCGTCGAGCAGCATGCGGTAGTCGGCCACGGCGTCGGCACCTCGGGGAGCCAGGGCCTCGGCGCGCTCGATGAGGCGTTGCTTCCGCGACCTGACGTCGCGGTGCGTGGCGTCGAGCTCGGCGAAGAACGCCTTGCGGTGCTGCTCGATGGTCGAGCGAGCGGCTCGGAACCGCTTCCAGAGTTCGTTCGCCTCGTTCTTCGGAAGGCGCGGGCCCTCCTGCTGGTGCTGCTGCCACCTCGCGAACAGTGCGTCGAGCTCGGCCGTCGCCTGCTTCCACTGGGTCTTCGCCGGATCCTGCGCGGCGAGCGCCTCGGCCTGCTCGACGATGCGGGTGCGCTCGGCGATGGCCTCGCCGACGGCCGCCTTGGCCTCGGCCTGCTGCTGCTCGGTGAGCTCCTTCGTCGTGCCCGACAGGGCCTCCAGCCGACGGGCGAGCGAGTCGAGGTCGCCGACCGCCTTGGCGCCCGCGACCGACTCGCGCAGGGTGGCGACGGCCTTCGCGACGTCAGCTGCCGGAGCCCCCCGGCGAACGCGCTGCTCGAGGAGCCCGACCTGGCCGGCGAGGTCGGCGTACTTCCGCTCGAAGTAGGCGAGCGCCTCCTCAGGGGTGGCGTCGGGGTACTGGCCGACCTCTCGCTCGCCGTCGGCGGTGCGTACGAAGACGGTGCCCGTCTCGTCGACGCGGCCCCACGGTTGCTGCTCTGAATCGGTCACGGCCTCACCCTGTCGTGGTCGGATGCCGCCAGCGGCGGCGATGACGGCATCAAGCCTATTGCACCGCTCGCGGGCGGTGCCGGACGTCACTCGATGGTGAATCCGGTGATCGTCACGGGCACCGCAGGTGCTCCATCGGTGGCGCCGTCGGCGGTGCCGGCGTCGGTGATCCCGGAGCGAAGCTCCTCGAGGCCGCTGGTCACGCGTCCGATGACCGTGTAGCCGCCTGCCTCGTCGGGGGTGAGGGTGGTGTCCTCGTAGACGATGAAGAACTGGCTGCCCTGGCTGTACGCGTTCTGCTGCTGGCGGGCCATGGCGATCGTGCCGGCGGGGTACTGGCCGTCTTCGGGAGCGTTCTCCACGGGGCCGTAGCTGTAGCCGGGGCCGCCGCTGCCGTCGCCCGAGGGATCGCCGCACTGGAGCACCCAGATGTTGTCCTTGGTGAGCCGGTGGCACGACGTGTCGGCGTAGAAACCCGACTGGATCAGGCTGATCTCGCTCGAGACGGCCTGCGGTGCGGCCTCACCGTCGAGCTCGACGCCGAGCGGGATGTCGTTGAGGGTGAGCGTGCCGGTCCAGGTGCGGCCCTCGGCGAGGTCGGGAGAGGGCACGTCGCCCTGGTTCTCGCCGGCGGGCGGCGTCGCGGTCGGCGTCGGCGTGGCGGTCGGCTCGGCCTCTGGGCTCCCGGGGCCGCCGTTGAAGTACAGCAGCTGCGCCGCGACGGCGAGCGCGAGCACGACGACCAGGGCGGCGACCGCGATCACGTTGTCCCGGGTGCGCCGGCGCTGCTTGCGGACATGCACTTCCTGGCGGGCCTGGTAGGTGCGGAGGCGCGCCCGTTCCTCGCGCGCCTGACGGTCGTTCGATGCCACGCATGCTCCTTCTCGGGATTCCTGCGAGCCGACTCTACGCAAGCCCCGGTTTCGGCACCAATCGTGCGGGGCGGCGGGATTCGGTGTCGGATGCCGCGGCTACGCTTGAGGGCATGGTGGACTCCGGCCCGGGGCTGCGCTCCGGCGCGACTCCGCTCGCGGTGCGCATGCGGCCCACGAGCCTCGACGAGGTCGCCGGCCAGCGTCACCTCCTGACGCCCGGGTCGCCGCTCGTCGCGCTGGCGAGCGACCGCTCGGGGGAGTCGGGCTCGGTCTCGGTCATCCTGTGGGGCCCACCGGGCACCGGCAAGACCACGCTCGCGCAGGCCATCGCCCGGTCGTCGGGCCGCAAGTTCGTGGAGCTCTCCGCGGTCACCGCCGGCGTTCGCGACGTCCGCCAGGTCATGGAGGAGGCGCGGGCGAGCCGTGATCTGTACGGCCTCTCAACCGTGCTCTTCCTCGACGAGATCCACCGCTTCACGAAGGCGCAGCAGGACGCGCTGCTCCCGGGCGTCGAGAACGGCTGGGTCATCCTCGTCGCCGCGACGACCGAGAACCCGTCGTTCTCGGTCATCTCGCCGCTCCTCTCGCGCTCGCTGCTGCTCACGCTCGAGCTCCTCACCGACGACGACCTCGGCGTGCTCGTCGACCGCGCCCTCGTCGACGCCCGTGGACTCGCGGGCCGGGTCGAGCTCGAACCCGAGGCGCGGGCCGCCATCATCCGGCTCGCCTCCGGCGATGCCCGGCGTGCCCTCACGGCCCTCGAGGCCGCCGCGGTGGCCGCCGGGCAGACGTCCGCCGAGGCCGCTGCCGCTGCCGACGATGAGGCGACGGATGCCGCGGAGCGGCCGAAGCCCGTCATCACCGCCGAGGTCGTGGCGCGCGCCGTCGACCGAGCGCTCCTGCGGTACGACCGCAACGGCGACGAGCACTACGACGTCATCAGCGCGTTCATCAAGTCGGTGAGGGGCAGCGACGTCGACGCGGCGCTGCACTACCTCGCGCGCATGATCGAGGCGGGCGAAGACCCGCGGTTCATCGCCCGCCGCATCATCGTCCTGGCCTCCGAGGACATCGGCATGGCCGACCCGACGGCGCTCGGCGTCGCCGTTGCCGCCGCCGACGCGGTGCAGTACATCGGCATGCCCGAGGGGCGCATCCCGCTCGCGCAGGCCGTGGTGCACCTCGCGACCGCCCCGAAGTCGAATGCGGCGTACCTCGGCATCGACCGGGCGATCGCCGATGTGCGGGCGGGCAAGGCGGGACGGGTGCCGAAGCACCTCCGCGACGCGCACTATCCGGGCGCGAAGCGGCTCGGCCACGGCAGGGGGTACGTCTACCCCCACGACGATCCCATCGGCGTCGTCACGCAGGAGTACCTGCCGGATCCCCTCCGCGGCGCGGTCTACTACGAGCCCACCGAGCACGGCAACGAGCGCGACGTCTCGGCCCGGCTGGCGAAGCTCCGCCGCATCGTGCGCGGCGGTCGCTGAGGCGGTGCGCCGATCAGGGCGGCGTGATAGCATGATCGCTGGCCTGAAGCCAGATTCTCGAGCGCGGCTGCGAGAGAGTCATCGGCGAATGGGTGCGATCTGTAGCCGATCCGCCCTTGGCGAATCCCTCTGACACAGACTTCCGGTGCGCGACCGCGCCGTGAATTCACACTTGAGATTCTTCCGAAAGGACATTCGTGTCGAACCAGTCACGCAGCAAGACCCGGCTTTCCCGCGCCCTCGGCGTCGCCCTCACCCCGAAGGCCGCCAAGTACATGGAGAAGCGCCCGTACGCTCCGGGTGAGCACGGCCGCACCAAGCGCAAGCAGGACTCCGACTACGCGGTGCGCCTCCGCGAGAAGCAGCGCCTCCGCGCCCAGTACGGCATCCGCGAGAAGCAGCTCCGCATCGCGTTCAACGAGGCCCGTCGCACCGACGGCCTGACCGGTGAGAACCTCGTCGAGCTCCTCGAGATGCGCCTCGACGCGCTCGTGCTGCGCGCCGGCTTCGCCCGCACCATCGCACAGGCGCGCCAGTTCGTGGTGCACCGCCACATCCTCGTCGACGGCCAGATCGTCGACCGTCCGTCGTTCCGCGTGAAGCCCGGCCAGACCATCGGCGTCAAGCAGCGCTCCGAGGGCACCGAGCCGTTCCAGGTCGCCGCAGCCGGCGGCCACGTCGACGTGCTGCCCAAGATCCCGGGCTACATCGACGTGCAGCTCGACAAGCTGCAGGCGACCCTCACGCGTCGCCCGAAGCGCGCCGAGGTCCCCGTGACCTGTGACGTCCAGCTCGTCGTCGAGTACTACGCCGCTCGCTGATCCGGCACAGTACGAGCAGGGGCCGCGGGGGCAACCCCCGGCCCCTGTTGCCGTCTTCGGCGGCATGGCCCGCCACTAGACTGTATGGATGCGTGCCGGGCGGTGGTCGCACGGCTTCGAATCGTCAGAGGAGCACTTCGTGAAGAGCATGCTGTGGTTCGCCGTGGGTGTCGCGACCGGCTTCGTCGCCGCGCACCAGCTCAACCAGACGAAGCAGGGCCGGGAGTTCTTCTCCTCGATCGACGCAAAGGCCAGGGCCTTCGGCAAGGCCATCGCCGAGGGCTACCACGAGCGCGACGCCGAACTCCGCGCACAGGGCGACACCGCAGCGACGAGCTGACCGCCCCCTCGAACCGCCCGGCGCCCCGGGCAGCTGAACCAGAACGGAATCATGCAGACTGCAGACATCCGCCAGCGCTGGCTTGACTACTTCGCCGCGCGCGGCCACACCGTCGTGCCCTCGGCTTCGCTCGTCTCCGACGACCCGACGCTGCTCTTCACGGTCGCCGGCATGGTGCCATTCGTCCCGTACCTCACCGGCCTGGTCCCCGCGCCGTACCCGCGCGCCACGAGCGTGCAGAAGTGCATCCGCACGAACGACATCGAGGAGGTCGGCAAGACCCCTCGGCACGGCACGTTCTTCCAGATGAACGGCAACTTCTCGTTCGGCGACTACTTCAAGGAAGGCGCGATCGCGTTCGCGTGGGAGTTCCTCACGACCCCCGAGGCCGAGGGCGGGCTCGGGTTCGACAAGAACGACCTCTGGGTCACCGTCTACAAGGACGACGACGAGGCCATCGAGCTGTGGAAGAAGGTCGCGGGCCTGCCCGACGAGCGCATCCAGCGCCTCGACAAGGACACGAACTACTGGCACACCGGCCAGGCCGGGCCCGCGGGTCCCTGCTCCGAGATCTTCTTCGACCGCGGACCGGCGTACGGCGTCGACGGCGGGCCGGCCACCGACGACGACCGGTACGTCGAGATCTGGAACCTCGTGTTCATGCAGTACCTCATCGACGACGTGACGTCGAAGACCGACTTCCGCATCGTGCGCGAGCTGCCCAAGAAGAACATCGACACCGGCATGGGGCTCGAGCGCGTCGCCTTCATCAAGCAGGGCGTCGAGAACATGTACGAGATCGACCAGGTGCGGCCGGTGCTCGATCGTGCCGCGGAGCTGTCGGGTCGCACGTACGGGGCGAACCACGACGATGACGTGCGCATGCGCGTCATCGCCGACCACGTGCGGTCGTCGCTCATGCTCATGAGCGACGGGGTCGCACCCTCCAACGAGGGCCGCGGCTACATCCTCCGTCGGCTCCTGCGTCGCACCATCCGGGCGATGCGCCTCCTGGGGGTCGACGGTCCGACGTTCCGCGAACTGTTCGCGGCGTCGCGCGACGCCATGAAGGCGGCCTATCCCGAGGTCGCGCACGACTACGCGCACATCGAGCAGCTCGCGCTCGGCGAGGAGGAGACGTTCCTGCGCACCCTCGCCGCCGGCACCTCGATCCTCGACACCGCCGTCGCGTCCACGAAGCAGTCGGGGCGCGGCGAACTGGCGGGCGACACGGCGTTCCTCCTGCACGACACCTACGGCTTCCCGATCGAACTCACCCTCGAGATGGCCGAGGAGGCCGGCCTCGCGGTCGACCGCGGCGCATTCGACGAGCTCATGACCGCACAGCGCACGCGTGCGAAGGCCGACGCGAAGTCGAAGAAGAAGGTGCTCGCCGATCTCTCGGTGTACGGGCAGTTCCGCGCCCTCGGCGAGACCATCTTCACCGGCTACACCGACCTCACCACCGAGTCGACCGTGCTCGGCGTGATCGTCGACGGGCAGCCGGTGCAGGTCGCGACGGCCGGGCAGACGGCTGAGGTGATCCTCGCCGAGACCTCGCTCTACGCGGAGTCTGGCGGCCAGGCGCCCGATCATGGCCGCATCGTCGGCGACGGGTTCGAGCTGCAGGTCCTCGATGTGCAGCGACCCGTGAAGGGCCTCATCAGTCACACGGTGAAGGTGACGGCCGGCGAGGTGGGCGTCGGCGTTCCGGCGACGACCCTCGTCGACGAGGACTACCGCCGCGGCGCGACCCAGGCGCATTCGGGCACCCACATCGTGCACGCGGCGCTGCGGCAGGTGCTCGGCCCGAACGCGCACCAGTCCGGGTCGTTCAACAAGGCCGGCTACCTGCGACTCGACTACGGCTGGAACTCCGCGCTCTCCACGGCCACGCGCAGCGAGATCGAGGAGATCTCGAACGACGCCATCCGCGACAACCTCGAGGTCGTCACCAGGGAGATGCCGCTCGACGAGGCGAAGTCGCTCGGCGCGATGGCCCTGTTCGGTGAGAAGTACGGCGACGTCGTACGGGTCGTCGACATCGGCGGGCCGTGGTCGCGCGAACTCTGCGCGGGCACGCACGTTTCGTCGAGCGCCGAGATCGGCATGATCAACATCGTGGGAGAGTCCTCGGTGGGTGCGTCCAACCGGCGTGTGGAGTCGCTCGTCGGACGCGATGCGTTCAAGCGGTTCGCGGCCGAACGCGCGCTCGTCAACGAGCTCACGAGCACCCTGAAGACGCGTCCCGAGCAGCTCGTCGATCGCGTCGGCGAACTCGTCAGCAGCCTGAAGGCGGCCGAGAAGAAGATCCAGGCCTTCGAGGCGCGGGCGCTGAGCGACCGCGTGCCGGCGCTCGCCGCGAACGCCGTGCGCACGGGTGACGTGCTCCTCGTGGCCGAGACGGTCGGCCGGCTCGGCTCGGGCGACGAGCTGCGATCGCTCGCGACCGCCGTGCGGGCCAAGCTCGGCGACGCGGCATCCGTCGTCGCACTGACCGCCGAGGTCGGCGGCAAGCCCGTCGCGATCGTCGCGACCTCGCCGGCGGCCCGTGACGCCGGTGCCAACGCCGGAGCGCTCGCCAAGACGATGGCGGGGGTCCTCGGCGGGGGCGGCGGCGGCAAGCCCGACCTCGCGCAGGGCGGCGGCAGCGACCTGTCGGCCATCCCGGCCGCACTCGACGCGGTGCGGCGCGAGGTCGGCCGGTAGTCGGCGCATGCGATCGGGCGTGAGGCTCGGCATCGACGTCGGGCGTGCCCGTATCGGCGTCGCGCGTTGCGATGCCGGGGCGCTCCTCGCGGTGCCCGTCGAAACGGTGCCGCGGGCGGTCGAGGGCGACGCAGATGTGCGCCGTGTGCTCGAGCTGGCCGAGGAGTACGGGGCATTCGAGCTGGTGGTGGGGCATCCGCTGTCACTGTCGGGCACTCCGACGGCCTCGACCGACGACGCGGTGGGCTTCGCCGAGCGGCTGGCGGCGGCAGGGGCCGCCGTGCGGCTGGTCGATGAGCGCCTGTCGACCGTGAGCGCGCAGCACGCCCTGCGTGCCGCCGGCCGGTCGACTCGCAGCCAGCGCCCAGTCGTCGACCAAGTCGCAGCCGTTATCATTCTGCAACACGCCATCGACACGGAGCGGGCGTCGGGCGTCGAGCCCGGGCGGCTGCTCACGAGAGACGAAGGGTCGTCCCCCCTGTGACCCACCTCCCTCCCGCCTCACCGGGCGGCGGACGAGAGCGGCCTCCGATGACCCGACGCGAGGCCCGTGAAGCCGAGCAGCGGAGGGCGGAACTGCTCGCCCAGCAGCAGGAGCAGGCCGCCGTGCCGTCGCTGCCGCCGTCGCACGAGCCACCGCCGGCGCAGCCGCAGTGGCAGGCCGCTCCGGCGGCCGCCGCCCCGCCGCCCGCAGGACCGCTCACCGCGCCCCGGCGGCCCGTGTACGACCGCGATGTCCCGAGCCGACCCGAGGAGCAGGCGACCGCGGTCCAGCCGCAGCTCCCGCAACCGGCGCAGCACACGCAACTGCCGCGGCAGCCGCAACTCCCGCTCTCGCCCCAGCATCCGGAACCGCCCCAGCAGTGGCGGCCGCAGCAGCAGCAGTGGGAGGCGCAGCAACAATGGGAGGCGCAGCAGCAGTGGGAGGCGCAGCAACAATGGGAGGCGCAGCAGCAATGGCAGCCGCAGCAGGAGGCGCCCACGCAGCAGCCCCCCGCGCAGCACTGGCCGGCCGAGCAGCAGCCGACTCAGGCCGAGACCACGTTCCGGTGGCAGCTCGACGACCCCCGCGCGTCCGCTCGCGATGACGACCAGCAGGGCGGACTCCCGTGGAACGACCAGCTGCAGACCCTCACCGACGACCCCGACGACGAGCCGCACGGGCGGCTCAGCCGTGCCGAGCGACGAGCGCTCAAACGCGGCGGGTACCACGACGACGAGCGACCACGCCGAAAGGGCGGGTGGGGATGCCTCATCGGGCTCCTCGTCGTCGGCGCACTCGCCGCGGGCGCCTACTTCTTCCTGCAGGGCCCGATCACCGCATTGATCGAGCGCTTCACCCCGGCCGAGGACTTCCAGGGATCGGGCACCGGCGAGGTGATCTTCATGATCCACGACGGAGACACCGGCTCCGACATCGCCGAGAACCTCGTCGACGAAGGCGTCACGGCCTCGTACGACGCTTTCTACGACCTGTTGCTCGAGCAGGTGCCCGAGCCCGAGTTCCATCCGGGTGCGTACCAGCTCGCCGAGCAGATGAGCGCGAGGGCGGCGCTCGATGCCCTGCTCGATCCCGCGAAGAAGCTCGAGAACACGGTGCTCATCACCGAGGGCACCTGGGCCCGCGACGCGCTGGCGGAGGCATCCGCGGTACTCGAGATCCCGATCGAGGAGTTGCAGGCCGCCGCCGCGAACCCGCAGGCCCTCGGCCTGCCGGCCGAGGCGACCAGCGTCGAGGGGTTCCTCTTCCCGGCGACGTACACGTTCAACCCCGATGCCACCGCGCAGGAGATCGTGCAGACCATGGTCACCGAGAGCCTCGCCGCCTTCGACGCGGCCGGCGTCGCCCCCGAGGACCGATATCGCGTCGCGACGCTCGCCTCGCTCATCGAGCGCGAAGGCCTGCCGCAGGACTTCACGAAGGTCTCCCGGGTCATCCAGAACCGCCTCGAACAGGGGATGCCGCTGCAGTTCGACTCGACGGTGCACTACGGCCTCGGCGACAACTCGGTCGTCACGACGACCGACGCCGAGCGCGAGGACGCCGCCAACCCGTACAACACGTACGTGCACCCGGGCCTGCCGCCCGGCCCGATCGGCAATCCGGGAGCCGAGGCGATCCAGGCCGCCCTCACCCCCGCCGACGGCCCGTGGCTGTACTTCGTGACCGTCAACCCCGAGACCGGCGAGACGATCTTCACCTCGACGCTGGAAGAGCACGAGGCGGCGGCGGAGCAGTTCTACCAGTGGCTCGAGGAGCACCCCGACTATGGGCAGTGAGGTGCGCAGGCTCGCCGTGCTCGGCTCGCCCATCTCGCATTCGAAGAGCCCCGCACTGCACCGCGCCGCCTATCGACGGCTCGGGCTCGACTGGGAGTACACCGCGATCGAGATGCAGGGCCATGAACTCGCCGAGTTCATCGGCGGGCTGGATGCCTCGTGGCGCGGCCTGTCGCTCACGATGCCGCTGAAGCAGGATGTGCTGCCCCTCCTCGACGATCTCGACGAGATCGCGACGACCACGCGGGCGGCCAACACGGTGCTCTTCGACCAGGGCAGGCGGCGGGGCTTCAACACGGATGTGGGCGGCATCGTGCGCACGCTCCGGGAGGCCGGCGTCGGTGGAGTGCACCATGGCCTGATCATCGGCGGCGGCGCCACCGCGGGGTCGGCGCTCGTCGCGATGTCGCAGCTCGGTGCCGCGCGGGTGCGCGTCCTCGTGCGCCGGGCCGCAGCGGCCGCTGAGCTCGAGGCCCTCGGTCGGCGCCTCGGCGTCGTGGTCGAGGAGGGACGCCTCGACGAGCTCGGCCGGGTCTGGGACGCGGACCTCGTCGTCAGCACCGTGCCGGGCGGCACCGACCTCGGCGTGGAGCCGAGCGCCGCCCTCGCGCGGCGTGCGCACCTCCTCGACGTGGGGTACGACCCGTGGCCGTCGCCGCTCGGCTCGAGCTGGGCCGCCGCCGGCGGCGAGGTGGTGCACGGTCTCGGGATGCTCCTGCACCAGGCTCTCCTCCAGGTGCGGATCTTCGTCACCGGCGATCCCGGCACGGAGCTGCCCGATGAGGGCGCCGTGCTCGCCGTCATGCGCGATTCCCTCTGATCCGGCTGTGGAAGGATAGGAGGCATGCTCCGTTGGCTCACTGCCGGAGAGTCGCACGGGCCTGAGCTCGTCGCGATCCTCGAGGGTCTTCCCGCCGGTATCCCCGTCTCACTCGACGCCATCCGCGCCGATCTCGCGCGGCGCAAGCTCGGCTACGGCCGCGGCGCCCGCATGAAGTTCGAGCAGGACGAGCTCGCGATCTCGGGCGGCGTGCGGCACGGACAGAGCCTCGGCAGCCCCATCGCCCTGCGCATCGGCAACACCGAATGGCCGAAGTGGCAGGAGGTCATGAGCCCCGAGCCCGTCGACCCCGCCACGCTCGGCCGCGGCCGCGGTGCGCCGCTCACCCGACCGCGGCCTGGGCACGCCGACCTCGTCGGCATGCAGAAGTACGGCTTCGACGAGGCCCGTCCGGTACTCGAGCGCGCGAGCGCCCGTGAGACCGCGGCCCGGGTCGCCCTCGGCGCCGTCGCGCGCGCCTTCCTCGGCGAGCTCGGCATCCGGCTCGTCGCGCACACGATCGCGATCGGGCCGGTGCGCGTGCCCGACGGCCGCCCGCTGCCGATGCCGGGCGACGTCGAGCGACTCGACGCCGACCCGCTGCGCTGCTTCGATCCCGAGACGAGCGAGCGCATGGTGGCCGAGGTCGACGCCGCGCACAAGGACGGCGACACCCTCGGCGGCGTCGTCGAGGTGCTCGCCTACGGACTTCCGCCGGGCCTCGGCTCCTACGTGCACTGGGACCGTCGGCTCGATGCCCAGCTCGCTGCGGCGCTCATGGGCATCCAGGCCATCAAGGGCGTCGAGGTCGGCGACGGCTTCACGACCACCACCCGCCGCGGTTCGGCCGCGCACGACGAGCTGCACCTCGATGACGGACGCATCGTGCGCGCGAGCGATCGTGCCGGAGGCACCGAGGGCGGCATGTCCACCGGCACCGTGCTGCGCGTGCGCGCCGGCATGAAGCCCATCGCGACGGTGCCGCACGCGCTGCCCACGGTCGACGTCGCCACCGGAGAGGCCGCTCCCGCCCATCACCAGCGGTCGGATGTCTGCGCGGTGCCCGCGGCCGGCGTCGTCGCCGAGGCCATGGTGGCGCTCACGCTCGCGAACGCCGTGATCGAGAAGTTCGGCGGCGACTCGGTGGCGGAGACCCGGCGCAACCTCGAGTCGTACCTCGCGGCGATCCCCGACACGCTGCTCACCGAGATCTCGAGCTCGGAGGTCGCGGGCGACCGTGTCTGACGGCCCCAGCATCACCCTGCCGATCGTGCTCATCGGTGCCATGGGGGCCGGGAAGTCCCGCGTCGGACATCGGCTCGCGGCATCCGTCGGCGCCCCCTTCATCGACACCGACGCGCGCATCGTCGAGCGGCACGGACCCATCGACCAGATCTTCGCCCGCGAGGGCGAGGAGGCCTTCCGGCGCGTCGAGCGCGAGGCCGTCGCCGAGGCGTTGCGCGAGCCGGCCGTGATCTCGTTGGGCGGGGGCGCCGTGCTGCATCCCGACACCCGGGCGGATCTCGAGGACCTCCCGGTGGTGTGGCTGCGAGTGTCGCCCGAGGCGGTCGCGCCGCGTCTCGCGGGTGGCAACCGGCCGCTCCTCGCCGAAGGCGGGCTCGCGGCCTGGACGGCCATCCTCGAGGCGCGCACCCCCGTGTACCGGGCACTCGCCGACCTGGACATCGACACGTCGCGCCGCTCGGTCGCACGCATCGTCGAAGACATCACCGAGCACTTCGGAGGAGCACGATGACGCAGGACGCCCGCACCACGATCCGGGTCGGGGGCGAGTCGGGCTACGACATCGTCGTGGGGCGCGGGGTCGTCGCCGACCTCGGCGACGCGCTCGGCGCGGCGGTGCGCAAGGTGCTCATCGTGCACGCGCCGACGCTCGGCGCGCGAGCCGCTGAGATCCGCGAGCAGCTCCAGGACCGGTTCGAGGTGCTGCTCGCCGAGGTGCCCGACGCCGAGGCCGGCAAGCGTGTCGAGGTGGCGGCGTTCTGCTGGCAGATCCTCGGCCAGGCCGACTTCACCCGCAGCGACGCGATCGTCGGGCTCGGCGGGGGAGCGATCACCGATCTGGCTGGCTTCGTGGCCGCCACCTGGCTGCGCGGCGTGCGCATCGTGCAGGTGCCGACGACGGTGCTCGGCATGGTCGACGCGGCGGTCGGCGGCAAGACCGGCATCAACACCAACGAGGGCAAGAACCTCGTCGGCGTCTTCCACGCCCCGGCCGCGGTGCTCTGCGACCTCGAACTGCTCGACACGCTCCCGCGCAACGAGATCCTCGCCGGGTTCGCCGAGATCGTGAAGGCCGGATTCATCCGGTACCCCGAGATCCTCGACGTGATCGAGGCCGACCCCGACGTGGCGACCGACCCGGCGACGGCCGAGTTCCGCCGGGTCGTCGAGCTCGCGATCCGGATGAAGGCCGACGTGGTCTCCGAGGACTTCACCGAGCAGGGGCTGCGCGAGATCCTGAACTACGGCCACACGCTGGGTCACGCGGTCGAGCACGCCGAGCGCTACCAGTGGCGGCACGGTGCGGCGATCTCGGTGGGCATGGCGTTCGCCGCCGAGCTCGGCCGGCTCTCGGGGCGGCTCTCCGACGAGGTCGCCGATCGGCACAAGCGCGTGCTCGACCTGCTGGGCCTGCCCACGACGTACCCCGCGGGCCGCTGGAACACGCTGCTCGCGACGATGCAGCGCGACAAGAAGGCGCGCGCCGGGCAGTTGCGCTTCATCGTGCTCGACGACCTCGCGAAGCCGACCGTGATGCAGGCGCCCGACCAGTCGCTGCTGTTCGCGGCGTATCAGGAGATCGCGTCGTGACGCCGCGGGTTGCGGTCGACGGGTCTCGAGACGGGTGCTTCGCGCGCTCCTCGACCAACGGGCTGGCTAGGCTTCGGGCATGACCACGATCCTCGTCCTCAACGGCCCCAACCTCGGCCGGCTCGGCACGCGCGAGCCCGAGGTGTACGGCAGCGAGACGCTCGCCGACATCGGGGCCGGGCTCGCGTCATCCACCCCCGACGATGTCGAGATCGACCTGCGGCAGTCCGATGACGAGGCCGAGCTCATCGGCTGGATCCACGAGGCCGTCGACCGGCGACTGCCGGTGGTGCTGAACCCCGCGGCGTTCACCCACTACAGCTACGCGCTGCGCGACGCGGCCGCACAGCTGAATTCCGTGGGCGTCCCGCTCGTGGAGGTCCACCTCTCGAACCCGCACGCGCGCGAGACGTTCCGGCACACGAGCGTCATCTCGGGGGTGGCCACGGGGGTCATCGCGGGCTTCGGCGCCGACTCCTATCGGCTCGCGGTCGACTGGGTTCTGCGTTCGCGGGGGTGAGTCGACTACACTCGATCAGTCGCACGCGATCGCGCGTGCCCGCTGACTTCCCACGATCGATCGGAAACACTCCCAATGGCAAGCACCGCTGACATCAAGAACGGCGTCGTTCTCTCCATCGACGGCCAGCTCTGGAACGTCATCGAGTTCCAGCACGTCAAGCCCGGCAAGGGCGGTGCCTTCGTCCGCACGAAGCTGAAGAACGTCGTCACCGGCAAGGTCGTCGACCGCACGTACAACGCCGGCGCCAAGGTCGACATCGAGAACGTCGACCGTCGCGACTTCACGTACCTCTACAACGACGGCGACGGCTTCGTGTTCATGGACGCGACCGACTACGACCAGATCACGGTGCCCGCCGCGACCGTGGGCGACGCCGCGAACTTCATGCTCGAGAACCAGTCGGTCACGATCGCCCTGAACAACGGCAACCCGCTCTACGTCGACCTCCCGGCGTCGGTCGTGCTCGAGATCACGTACACCGAGCCGGGCCTGCAGGGCGACCGCTCGACGGGCGGCACGAAGCCCGCGACCGTCGAGACCGGCTACGAGATCCAGGTGCCGCTCTTCCTCGAGACCGGCACCAAGGTCAAGGTCGACACTCGCACGGGCGAGTACCTCGGCCGCGTGAACGACTAGTGAGCGCCCGCACGAAGGCGCGCAAGCGCGCCCTCGACATGCTCTACTCGGCCGACATGCGCCAGGTGCCGGTCGAGCAGGTGCTCGCCGTCGAGGCCGAGCGCGCCGTGAGCGAACCCGAGCGCCAGGCCTCGTGGCTGTACGCCCGCGAGATCGTCGACGGCATCGTCGACCACCGCGACGAGATCGACGAGCTCATCACCACCCACTCCCGCGGCTGGACCCTCGAACGCATGCCCGCGGTCGACCGTGCCCTGCTGCGCATCGGCGTGTGGGAGATCGTGTACAACGACGCCGTGCCCGACCCCGTGGCGATCTCCGAGGCCGTCGAGGCGGCCACGGTGCTGTCGACGGATGACTCGGCCGGCTTCGTGAACGGACTGCTCGCGGCCATCTCGCACGCGAAGGCCTAGCCGCTGCCTCCCACCGTCCCCCTTCGAGCACTCCTTCCGCGAGTGTTAACGTCCCGTGCCGGCTGATGACGCTGTGCTGCCTCGCCCGGCTGGAACATCAACACTCGTCAGCGAGGAGGGGCGGACCCGAGGTGCGACCCGGGGCGCGAACGCCGCCAGCACGGCGGCCTCGACGGCGAAGCCGATGAGCGTCCCGTGCGGCCAGTAGCTGAACGCGATGGTCGAAAGGACCAGGATCGGCAGCGTCGCGGCGAGCAGGGCGCGCTCCCAACCCGGGATGCCGCGTTGGCGTGGTGCGACGATCGCCGCCACCACCGCCCAGACGCCGATCGCCATGAGCACGAACGCCTCGCCGCCCCACAACGCGTGCAACGGGGCATCCGCTGGGTGGTTCAGGTAGCTGAGCGCCGTCACCGCTGCGCCGAGCAGTAGCAGCCAGCCCAGCACCCGGCCGCTCCAGCCGAGCGCGGCGAGCGTCGGGCCCGTCGCCCACCAGATGAGCACGAACGACAGCGCGGAGGCGGCACCGAAGGCGAGGTAGAAGTCGTGCTGACCGAACGAGTGCAGCCAGCCGCGGATCGCGTCGTAGACGGGCAGGTCGTCGAGCATCCGCAGCCATCGCGGTGCGTAGACCCCCGACCAGGCCTGCTGCTGCGGCGGCAACAGGAAGAGCGCCCAGAGGGCGGCGACGACCGCCGCGACGATGGCGAGCGGCCGTGACGGGTGCGTGCGCATCACCGCAGCGTAGCGACGGGGCAGCGCCTCGCGGCATCCCTCATCCGCGGCACACGGTAGACTCGTTGAAGTTGACAACCTTTAAGGCCGTCCCGTGAGGCGGAGAAGGGAGTCGGTCCGTGGCACGTGCCGTGCTCAATCAGGCTGACATCACGCGGGCGCTGACCCGCATCTCGCACGAGATCCTCGAGTCCAATCGCGGCAGCTCCGATCTCGTCCTCCTCGGCATCCCGACCCGTGGCGTCGTCCTCGCCCGTCGCATCGCCGAGCACATCGCCCGCATCGAGCCCGATGCGCCGGCCGCTCTTGCGGGCTCGCTCGACGTCACGATGTACCGCGACGACCTCGCCCGCACCCGCACCCGCACGCCCGCGCCGACCGAGGTGCCGCCGGGCGGCATCGACGGCAAGACCGTCGTGCTCGTCGACGACGTGCTCTACTCGGGCCGCACGATCCGGGCCGCGTTCGACGCGCTCGCCGACCTCGGCCGGGCCCGGGCGGTGCGGCTCGCGGTGCTCGTCGACCGGGGCCACCGGGAGTTCCCGATCCGTGCGGACTTCGTCGGCAAGAACCTGCCGAGCTCGACGCGCGAGCGCATCAACGTCCGGCTCGCCGAGGTCGACGGCGACGACGCCGTCACGATCGACGGGGGCGACGACTGATGCGCCACCTCCTCTCCACGCGCGACCTCGGCCGCGACGCGGCCGTCGAGCTGCTCGACGTCGCCGAGGACATGGCCGCCGTGCAGCAGCGCGAGGTGAAGAAGCTGCCCACGCTGCGCGGCCGCACGGTGGTCAACCTGTTCTTCGAGGACTCGACCCGCACCCGCATCTCGTTCGAGGCCGCCGCGAAGCGCCTCTCGGCCGACGTCATCAACTTCAGCGCGAAGGGCTCGAGCGTCTCCAAGGGCGAGAGCCTGAAGGACACGGCGCAGACCCTGCAGGCCATGGGCGCCGACGCGGTGGTCATCCGCCATCACGCCTCGGGCGCCCCGCAGACCCTCGCCACGAGCGGCTGGATCGACGCGGGCGTGCTGAACGCCGGCGACGGCACGCACGAGCATCCCACCCAGGCGCTGCTCGACGCGTTCACGATCCGCCGCCGCCTGCACGGCCCCGATTCGCGCGGTCGCGGCCTCGACGGCGTGCGCGTCGCCATCGTCGGAGACATCCTGCACTCACGCGTCGCCCGCTCGAATGTGTGGCTGCTCACGACCCTCGGCGCCGAGGTGGAACTCGTCGCGCCGCCCACCCTCGTGCCCGTCGACACCTCGGCCTGGCCCGCCTCCGTCGGGTACGACCTCGACGCCTCCCTCGCCGGTTCGCCCGACGTGGTGATGATGCTCCGGATCCAGGCCGAGCGCATGCGCGAGGCGTTCTTCCCGAACAGCCGAGAGTACGCACGCACCTGGGGGCTCGACGACGCCAGGTTCGACCGGCTGCCCGCGACTACGATGGTGATGCACCCCGGGCCCATGAACCGCGGGTTGGAGATCGCCGCCCGCGCTGCGGACTCGTCGCAGTCCACGGTGCGCGAGCAGGTCGCGAACGGAGTATCAGTGAGAATGGCCGCCCTCTACCTGCTGCTGTCCGGCGAACGGGGTGAGGCCTGATGAGCGAGCGCTTCCTCATCGCCGGCGCCACGCTGCCCACGGGCGAGCGGGCCGACGTCCTGCTCGACGGCGGCATCATCGCCGAGGTCGGCCGGGTGGCGGATGCCTCGGGCGCGACCGTCATCGACGCCGACGGGCTGATCGCCCTCCCGGGTCTCGTCGACCTGCACACCCATCTGCGCGAGCCGGGCTACGAGCAGAGCGAGACGGTGCTCACCGGAACGCAGGCTGCCGCGGCGGGCGGCTTCACCGCCGTGTTCGCCATGGCGAACACGTTCCCCGTCGCCGACACCGCCGGGGTCGTCGAGCAGGAGGCGAGCCTCGGTCGCGCCGCCGGCTACGCCACCGTGCAGCCCATCGGCGCCGTCACGGTGGGACTCAAGGGGGAGCAGCTCGCCGAGCTCGGTGCCATGGCCCGCTCGCGTGCCGACGTCCGGGTGTTCAGCGACGACGGCTTCTGCGTCTCCGATCCGCTGCTCATGCGTCGCGCGCTCGAGTACGTGAAGGCGTTCGACGGCGTCATCGCCCAGCACGCGCAGGAGCCGCGGCTGACCGAGGGCGCCCAGATGAACGAGGGCGCGCTCTCCGGTGAGCTCGGGCTCGCCGGGTGGCCGGCGGTCGCCGAGGAGTCCATCATCGCGCGTGACGTGCTACTCGCCGAACACGTCGGCAGCCGCCTGCACGTCTGCCACGTGTCCACGGCCGGCTCGGTCGAGGTGATCCGCTGGGCGAAGGCCCGCGGCATCGACGTGACCGCCGAGGTGACGCCGCACCACCTCCTGCTCACCGAGGACCTCGTGTCGAGCTACGACCCGCGCTTCAAGGTGAACCCGCCGCTGCGACGTGCGGAAGACGTCGAGGCGCTGCGGGCCGCCCTCGCCGACGGCACCATCGACATCGTCGCCACCGACCACGCCCCGCACCCCGTGGAGGCCAAGGAGAGCGAGTGGGAGGCGGCCGCCAACGGCATGGTCGGCCTCGAGTCCGCCCTGTCGGTCGTGCACGCGGCGGCCGTCGAGACGGGCCTCCTGGGCTGGTCCGACATCGCGCGCGTGATGTCGTCGACCCCGGCACGCATCGGCCGGCTGCGCGGCCACGGCGAGGCCATCGCCGTGGGAGCCGCACCCGAGCTGACCCTGTACGACCCCGCCGCGGCATCCGAGTTCGACCTCGGCCGCCTGGCCGGGCGCAGCGTGAACTCGCCCTACCTCGGCCGTCGCCTTCCCGGACGCGTGGTGGCGACCTTCCACGGTGGGTACCCCACGTTCCTCGACGGCGCCGTGCGCCCGGCCGAGGACGTCGCCCGCGACGCAGCGGCCGTCTGGGGGGTCGAGCGTGGATAAGTGGATCGGCGTCGTGGTCGCCGTCGTGATCGTCGGGGCGGCCGCGTGGCTCATGCTGCGGTCGTGGAAGCGGCGCACCGTGCGCGACGAGACCCTGTCGGCGTACCCGCCGCCCGCGCAGCACGGGGACGCGCTCATCGAGACCGAGGTGCTCTACGTCGCGACCACGCCCGTCGGGCAGCCCCTCGAGCGGCTCGCCGTGCAGGGCCTCGCGTTCCGCGGTGCCGCGCACCTCGAGGTGCTGCCGGAGGGCCTCGTGATCCGCATCGCCGGGGAGCCCGCGATCTTCCTTCCCGCAGACCGGATCGTCGAGGCCGGCGCGGCGACCTACGTGATCGATCGCGGCGTCGAGCCCGAGGGCCTCGTCGCGGTCACCTGGATCGTGCAGGTCGACGACCCCGAGCGGGTCGCGCCGCACGTCGACAGCACCTTCAGGGCCCGGTACCCGGGCGACGCGGCACGCATCATCGCGGCCGTCAACGACATCGCCGCCGCCCCCATGGCGCCGCGGCCGGAACAGGAGAGTGAGGCCTCGGATGACTGAGACCCCGACCCGCAGCCACGACCCCGCGGTCCTCGTCCTCGAGGACGGGCGCCGCTACGAGGGGCGCGCCTACGGTGCGCGCGGGCGCACGCTCGGAGAGGCGGTCTTCGCCACCGGCATGACCGGCTACCAGGAGACCCTCACCGACCCGTCGTACGCGGGCCAGATCGTCATGATGACGGCGCCGCACATCGGCAACACCGGCATGAACGACGAGGACATGGAGTCGTCGCGCATCTGGGTGGCGGGCTTCGTCGTGCGTGAGCCCTCCCGCGTCGTCTCGAACTTCCGCTCCCAGCGCAGCCTCGACGACGACCTCGCCGCGGCCGGCATCGTCGGCATCAGCGGCGTCGACACCCGGGCGATCACCCGGCACATCCGGTCGGCGGGCGCCATGCGCGCCGGCATCTTCTCGGGCGACGCCGCGTCGCTGACGCACGGGGAGCAGCTGGAACTGGTGCTCGGCGCCGCCGAGATGACCGGGCTCAACCTCTCGGGTGCGGTGTCGACGACCGAGTCCTACTCGATCCCCGCCGAGGGCGAGCGGGTCGGGTCGGTCGCGGTCCTCGACCTCGGGGTCAAGGCCTCGACGCTGCGGTTCCTCGCCGAACGCGGCTTCGACGTGCAGGTGGTGCCGCAGTCGATCACGCCGGAGGAGCTGCTCGCGATGGCGCCCGACGCGCTGTTCTTCTCGAACGGTCCCGGCGACCCCGCGGCATCCGACCGGCACGTGGAGCTGCTGCGCGCGAGCCTGCGCGAGGGGCTGCCGTACTTCGGCATCTGCTTCGGCAATCAGCTGCTCGGCCGCGCGCTCGGCTTCGGCACCTACAAGCTCCCGTTCGGCCACCGCGGCATCAACCAGCCGGTGCTCGACCGGGCCACGGGCCGCGTCGAGATCACCTCGCACAACCACGGCTTCGCGGTGGATGCGCCCATCGACCGGGTGAGCGAGTCCACCGAGGGCTTCGGCCGCGTCGAGGTGAGCCACTACGACCTCAACGACAACGTCGTCGAGGGACTCAACTGCCTCGACATCCCGGCGTTCTCGGTGCAGTACCACCCCGAGTCGGCCGCGGGCCCCCACGACGCCGAGTACCTGTTCGACCGGTTCCGCGAGATGGTCGTCGCGAGCAAGGAGACCAACGCCTGATGCCCAAGCGCGACGATATCAACAGCGTCCTCGTCATCGGATCGGGGCCCATCGTCATCGGCCAGGCCGCCGAGTTCGACTACTCGGGCACCCAGGCGTGCCGGGTGCTCCGCGACGAGGGCGTGCGCGTCATCCTCGTGAACCCGAACCCGGCCACGATCATGACCGACCCGGGCTTCGCCGACGCGACGTACATCGAGCCGATCACCCCCGAGGTCATCGAGTCGATCATCGTCAAGGAGCGGCCCGACGCCGTGCTCCCGACGCTCGGCGGCCAGACCGCGCTGAACGCGGCCATCGCCCTGCACGACGCGGGCATCCTCGCCGAGCACGGCGTCGAGCTCATCGGCGCGAAGGTCGACGCCATCCGCAAGGGTGAGGACCGGCAGCTGTTCAAGGACCTCGTCGTCGAGGCGGGGGCGGATGTCGCACGCTCGCACGTCGCGAAGACGCTCGACGAGGCCAAGGAGTACGCGCTCGACCTCGGCTATCCGCTCGTCGTGCGACCCTCGTTCACGATGGGCGGCCTCGGATCGGGCTTCGCGTACACCGAGGAGGACCTCGTGCGCATCGTCACGCAGGGCCTGCAGAACTCGCCCACCACCGAGGTGCTCCTCGAGGAGTCGATCCTCGGGTGGAAGGAGTACGAGCTCGAGCTCATGCGCGACACGGCCGACAACACGGTCGTCGTCTGCTCGATCGAGAACGTCGACCCAGTGGGCGTGCACACGGGCGACTCGATCACCGTGGCACCCGCCCTGACGCTCACCGACCGCGAATACCAGCACCTGCGTGACATCGGCATCGACATCATCCGGGCGGTCGGCGTCGACACCGGCGGCTGCAACATCCAGTTCGCGGTGAACCCCGAGACCGGCCGCGTGATCGTCATCGAGATGAACCCGCGCGTGTCGCGTTCGTCGGCACTCGCCTCGAAGGCCACCGGCTTCCCCATCGCGAAGATCGCGGCGAAGCTCGCCATCGGCTACCGGCTCGACGAGATCCCGAACGACATCACGCGGGTGACCCCGGCGAGCTTCGAGCCGACGCTCGACTACGTCGTGGTGAAGGTGCCGCGCTTCGCGTTCGAGAAGTTCCCCGCCGCCGACCCCACGCTCACGACGACCATGAAGTCGGTCGGCGAGGCCATGGCCATCGGCCGCAACTACGCGAGCGCCCTGCAGAAGGCGCTGCGTTCGCTCGAGAAGCGCGGATCATCGTTCCACTGGGGCCCCGAGGAGCGCTCGGCCGAGGAGCTCGTCGAGGCGACGCGCACTCCCACCGACGGCCGCATCGTGCTCGTGCAGCAGGCGCTGCGCAAGGGGGCGACCGTCGAGCAGCTGTTCGAGGCCACGAAGATCGACCCGTGGTTCCTCGACCAGATCGTGCTCATCAACGAGATCGCCGAGACCATCTCGACCGCCGACGCCCTCGACACCGACCTCATCCTGCTCGCGAAGGACCACGGGTTCTCCGACGCGCAGATCGGCCAGCTCCGCGGCTTCGGCGAGGCCGACGCCCGCGAGGTGCGCCACATCCTCGGCATCCGGCCGGTGTACAAGACCGTCGACACCTGTGCGGGGGAGTTCCCCGCACTCACGCCGTACCACTACTCGAGCTACGACCTCGAGACCGAGGTGGAGCCGAGCGACCGGCGCAAGGTGGTCATCCTGGGTTCGGGCCCGAACCGCATCGGCCAGGGCGTGGAGTTCGACTACTCGTGCGTGCACGCCTCGTTCGCGCTCTCCGACGCGGGCTTCGAGACCATCATGATCAACTGCAACCCCGAGACGGTCTCGACCGACTATGACACGAGCGACCGGCTCTACTTCGAACCGCTCACGCTCGAGGACGTGCTCGAGGTCATCCACGCCGAGTCGCAGACCGGCGAGCTCGTCGGCGTCGTGGTGCAGCTCGGCGGGCAGACCGCGCTCGGGCTCGCCAAGGGCATCGAGGCGGCCGGCATCCCGATCCTCGGGACGACGCCGGAGGCGATCGATCTCGCCGAGGAGCGGGGCCTGTTCAGCGAGATCCTCGATCGCGCCGGCCTCGTCTCCCCGCAGAACGGCACCGCCATCGACATGGCGGGCGCCGTGCACGTGGCCGACGGCATCGGCTACCCGGTGCTCGTGCGTCCGAGCTACGTGCTCGGCGGCCGCGGCATGGAGATCGTGTACGACGCCGCGTCGCTCGTCGACTACTTCCAGCGCATCGAGGGCCAGGGCATCGTGGGCCCGAGCCATCCGCTGCTCGTCGACCGCTTCCTCGACGACGCGATCGAGATCGACGTCGACGCGCTCTACGACGGCACCGAGCTCTACATCGGCGGCGTCATGGAGCACATCGAGGAGGCCGGCATCCACTCGGGCGACTCGAGCTGCACGTTGCCGCCCGTGACGCTCGGTCGCGCCGAGGTCGATCGGGTTCGCGAGGCGACGCGCGCCATCGCCGAGGGCATCGGCGTGCGGGGCCTGCTCAACGTGCAGTTCGCGATCGGCGCCGGCGTGCTCTACGTGCTCGAGGCGAACCCGCGTGCGAGCCGCACGGTGCCGTTCGTGTCGAAGGCGCTCGGCATCCCGCTCGCCAAGGCCGCGTCGCGGATCATGGTCGGCGCGACCGTCGCCGAGCTCATCGAGGAGGGAATGCTTCCCACTTCCGACGGCTCCCGCGTGCCGCTCGACGCCCCGGTCGCCGTGAAGGAGGCCGTGCTGCCCTTCCACCGCTTCCGCACGCGCGAGGGCATCATGGTGGACTCGGTGCTCGGACCCGAGATGCGTTCGACGGGCGAGGTCATGGGCATCGACAAGGACTTCCCGACGGCGTTCGCGAAGAGCCAGCTCGCCGCGTACGGCGGCATGCCGCTCACGGGCACGGTCTTCGTGTCGGTGTCCGACCGTGACAAGCGCGCCATCGTGTTCCCCGTGCTGCGGCTGCAGCAGCTCGGGTACGACATCGCCGCCACCGAGGGCACCGCCGAGGTGCTGCACCGGCACGGCATCACGGCGCGGGTCGTGCGCAAGTTCAGCGAGGGCCCGTCGACCGACGGCGAGTCGGTGGTCGAGCTCATCAACCGCGGCGAGGTCCACGTCGTCGTGAACACCCCGAGCGGCCGCTCGTCGCGCGCCGACGGCTACGAGATCCGGGCGGCGGCCGTCGCGAGCGACCTCCCGCTGTTCACCACGATCGCCGAGCTCTCGGCCGCCGTCGCGTCGCTCGACGCGGTGAGCGGCGGGTTCGCGGTGACCAGCCTGCAGGAGTACGCCGAGCGTCGCGGGGTTCCGGCGTGAACGGTTCCAACGGCGTGATCCCGTTCGGCGAGCGGCTGGCGGAGGCGTTCGCCGCGTACGGCCGGCTGTGCGTGGGCCTCGACCCGCACGCGGCGCTGCTCGACCGGTGGGGCCAGCCCGACTCAGCCGAGGGCGTGCGCGAGTTCGGGCTGCGCGTCATCGAGGCCGCAGCGGGGCGCGCCGGCATCCTGAAGCCGCAGGTCGCGTTCTTCGAGCGTCACGGCGCGGCGGGCTATGCCGCGCTCGAGCGGCTCCTCCGCGAGGCGCGCGACGCCGGCCTCATCGTGATCGCCGACGTCAAGCGCGGGGACATCGGCTCGAGCGTCGCCGCCTACGGTGAGGCCTGGCTCACGCCCGGATCCCCGCTCGAGGCCGACGCCATGACGATCAGCGCCTACCAGGGGCTGGGTTCGATCGCGGGGGTCTCGGCGGCGGCGCACGACGCGGGCAAGGGCCTGTTCGTGCTCGCCGCCACCTCGAATCCCGAAGCCGCCGCCATCCAGCGGGCGGTGCTGCAGCAGTCCAGCCGGGCCGGGTCCACCGTCGCGCAGGCGATCACGCAGGGGGTCATCGGCTGGAACCAGGAGCGAACGGATGCCGCGGGCGGCGAGTTCGGCTCGACGGGCGTCGTGTTCGGCGCCACGGTCGATCTGCGTCTCGCGGGTATCGACACCGACGCCGAGGCCCCGCGGCCCGGGCTGCCGGTGCTCGCCCCCGGGTTCGGCCATCAGGGCGCCGAGCCGGCCGAGCTGCGCACGCGGTTCGGCTCCTTCGCCCCTGGCGTGATCCCGACCGAGTCGCGGTCGCTGCTCGCCGCCGGCCCCGACGGCATCACCGACGCCATCGCGCGTCGCCTCGACCAGTATGGAGCGGCAATTGGCTGAGCCGGCAACGAAGACCACCGCGGCACCCCCCGACGTCGATCGGGTCGCCGCCTCCCGCGCGGCCGTGGCCGCGCGTCGCGCTCGCGCGGTCGTGAAGGCCGCCGTGGCCGACGGCAGGCGCAGCCCCCTCGACGTGCTGCGCGCGGCGTACGAGGAGCCCGAGGGCGTCGAGGGCCGCCTGCGCGTGACCGAGTTCCTCACCTCCATCCCCGCCATCGGCACCACCAAGACCGCCCGGATCATGCAGGAGCTCGAGATCTCGACCTCGAAGCGACTCGGGGGCCTCGGCCGGCTGCAGCGTCGTCGCCTGCGTGAGTTCGTCGCCGAATGGGTGGCCACCCACGGCGGCACCGGCGACCGCCTCGTGGTGCTCGCAGGTCCCACGGCCGTCGGCAAGGGCACGGTCGCGTCGTACATCCGCCGCCATCACCCCGAGGTGCGGCTCTCCGTGTCGGCCACGACACGTCCGCCGCGACCAGGCGAGGTCGAGGGCGAGCACTACTTCTTCGTCGACGACGCCGCGTTCGATCGCATGGTCGAGGCCGGTGAGCTCCTCGAATGGGCGACCGTGCACAACGCGTTCCGGTACGGCACGCCGCGCCGCCCCGTCGAGGAGGCGATCGCGGCCGGCAACAGCGTGCTGCTCGAGATCGACATCCAGGGCGCCCGCTCGGTGCGCCGGGCCATGCCCGAGGCGACCCTCGTGTTCCTGCTGCCGCCGACGTGGGAGGAGCTCGTGCGTCGGCTCGTCGGTCGCGGCACCGAGAGCCCCGCCGAGCAGCAGCGCCGACTCGAGACGGCGAAGGTCGAGCTCGCGGCCGTCGAGGAGTTCGACCACCAGGTCGTGAACGTCGACGTCGGCGAGGCCGCGCAAAAGGTCGTAGACTTGATGAGGCCCCGAAAGGGTCGGCGTTGAGCTGCCCGGGCCCAGAGCTTGCGCGCACGAGGTGCGCTCGACATTCGTATGAAGGAGTCCTCCATGGCTGAGAAGCTGTCCGGCATCATCGATCCGCCCATCGACGACCTGCTCTCCAAGGTCGACTCGAAGTACCAGCTCGTGATCTTCGCGTCGAAGCGTGCTCGCCAGATCAACGACTACTACGCCGACCTCCACGAGGGCAGCCTGTTCGACAACGTCGGCCCGCTCGTCGACTCGTCGATCGACGACAAGCCCCTCTCGGTCGCGCTGCACGAGATCAACGAGGACAAGCTCCGCCTCCGGCCCATCGGCGACTGAGCACGGCACGGATGTCGCCGCTCAACGTCGTCGTCGGCATCACGGGCGGCATCGCGGCGTACAAGGCCGTCGGCGTCGTCCGCGCCCTCGTGCTCGCCGGGCATGACGTCCATGTCGTGCCCACCGAGGGTGCGCTGCGGTTCGTCGGCCGCCCCACGCTCGAGGCGATCTCGCGCAACCCGGTGCACACCGACCTCTACGAGGGTGTCGCCGAGGTGCGTCACGTGGCCATCGGCCAGGCCGCCGACCTCATCGTGATCGCGCCCGCGACGGCGAACACCATCGCCAAGCTCGCCACCGGCCTCGCCGACGACCTCCTCGGCAACACGGTGCTCGCGAGCGAGGCGCCAGTCGTCATCGCACCCGCGATGCACACCGAGATGTGGCGGCATCCGGCAACGCAGGCCAACATCGCCACCCTCCGCGCCCGCGGCGTCACGATCGTCGGTCCCGCGGTCGGGCAGCTCACGGGCGCCGACAGCGGCCCCGGTCGCATGGAGGAGCCCGAGACGATCGTCGCGGCGGCACTGCGACGCGTCGCGGCATCCGCCCGGCACGACCTGGCCGGGGTCCGCGTGGTGGTCACCGCGGGCGGCACTCGCGAGCCGCTCGACCCCGTGCGCTTCCTCGGCAACCGCTCGAGCGGCAAGCAGGGCGTCGCCATCGCCGACGCCGCACGCGCCCGTGGAGCCGAGGTCACCCTCATCGCCGCGAACCTCGAGGTCGCCGATCCGACCGGCTGCGACATCCGCCGCGTCTCGACGGCGCTGGAACTGCAGCAGGCGGTGACGGATGCCGCGCGCGGCGCCGACGTCGTCGTCATGGCCGCGGCGGTGGCCGACTACCGGCCGGCCGGCGTGAGCGAGACGAAGATCAAGAAGGACTCCAGCGACTCGGGGCTCACGCTCGAGCTCGTCCGCAACCCCGACATCCTCGCGGGCCTCGGCCACGCACCGCACGACGGCACGCTGCTCGTGGGCTTCGCCGCCGAGACCGAGGCCGACGACGAGCGGCTGCTCGACCTCGGCCGGGCCAAACGCGAGGCCAAGGGCGCCGACCTCCTGGTGGTCAATCGCGTCGGCTGGACCGAGGGCTTCGCGAGCGACGACAACCGTGTGGTCGTCATCGGACGGAGTGGCGACGTCGTCACACGAGCACACGGAACGAAGATGTCGGTGGCCGACGACATCCTCGACGTGGTTGTCTCGGAACTGGCGACCGCGGCCGCGACCGCCGACACGACGAAGGAACACGAGCCCACATGAGCGCACTCCGCCTCTTCACGTCCGAGTCCGTGACCGAGGGACACCCCGACAAGATCTGCGACCAGATCTCGGATTCGATCCTCGACGCCCTGCTCACGGTCGACCCGCGCGCCCGTGTCGCGGTCGAGACGCTCGTGACGACGGGCCTCGTGCACGTCGCGGGAGAGGTGACCACCTCGGGCTACGTGGAGATCCCGGCGATCGTGCGCGACCGCGTCACCTCGATCGGCTACACGTCGTCCGACGTGTGGTTCGACGGGCGCTCCTGCGGCGTCTCCATCTCGATCGGCGCGCAGTCGCCCGACATCGCACAGGGCGTCGACCACGCGTTCGAGGCGCGCGAGCGTGCGAGCGAAGACGCACTCGACATGCAGGGCGCAGGCGACCAGGGCATCATGTTCGGGTACGCGACCCGCGAGACGCCCGAACTCATGCCCGTGCCGATCTGGGTCGCGCACCGTCTCGCCGAGCGGTTGTCCGAGGTGCGCAAGCAGGGCGAGGTCGACTACCTGCGGCCCGACGGCAAGACCCAGGTGACGATCGGCTACGACGGCCAGGTTCCCCGCACCATCGAGACGGTCGTGCTGTCGACCCAGCATTCGCCCGCGGTCTCCACCGAGCAGCTCCGCGCCGAGGTCGAGGAGCTCGTCATCCGGCCCGTGCTCGACACCGTCGAACTCGCGCGGCCCGACCTCGCGGTGCTGATCAACCCCACGGGCCGGTTCGAGATCGGCGGCCCGCAGGGCGACGCCGGGCTCACCGGCCGCAAGATCATCATCGACACGTACGGCGGTGCCAGCCGGCACGGCGGCGGGGCGTTCAGCGGAAAGGACCCGTCGAAGGTCGACCGCTCGGCGGCGTACGCCATGCGCTGGGTGGCCAAGAACGCCGTCGCGGCCGGCCTCGCCGACCGGCTCGAGCTGCAGGTCGCGTACGCGATCGGCAAGGCGGCGCCCGTCGGCCTGTACGTCGAGTCGTTCGGCACGGCGCACGTGCCCGATGACCGCATCATCGCCGCGATCCGCGAGGTGTTCGACCTCCGGCCCGCCGCGATCATCCGCGACCTCGACCTGCTGCGGCCCATCTACGCGCAGACCGCGGCGTACGGCCACTTCGGCCGCGAGCTGCCCGACTTCACGTGGGAGCGCCTCGACCGCGTCGACGACCTGCGCGCCGCCGCCGGACTCTGAGATGCCGGGCGGCGCCGTCGCCAGGGTGCTCATCGACTCACCGCTTCCGCAACTCGACCAGCTGTTCGACTACGCCGTACCCGCTCGCCTCTCCGAGGTCGCGAAGCCGGGCGTGCGCGTGAAGGTGCCCCTCCGCACGGGCGGACGCATCGCCGACGGCTGGATCGTCGAATCGGCCGACACGAGCGAGTACCACGGCACGCTGAGCGAGCTCGAGGACGTCGTCTCCGAGGTGGCACTGCTGCGTCCTGAGGTGTGGGAGCTCGCGCGGACCGCGGCAGACCGGGCCGCGGGCAACGCGAGCGACGTCCTGCGTCTCGCCATCCCGAGCCGGTACGTGCGCGTCGAGCGAGCGTGGCTCGCGGCCGAGCGCGACCCGGGGCCCCTCCCGACCGACCTGCCCGGCATCCCGGGAGCCGAACCGGGCCGCCTCGAGACGGGCATCGCCGACGGCGCGCGGATGACCCTCGCCGCCGATCCCCGGCCGGTGCGCCTCCCCACCGGGGCATGGGTCGGCGCGTGGGCGGCCACCCTCGCCCAGGCGGCCGCGCACGCCCTGGCGGCAGACCGCTCGGCCCTGCTCGTCGTGCCCGACTACCGCGATCAGGAGCAGCTCGAGGCGGCGCTCGCGGCATCCGTCGACGAACGACGGGTGCTGCGAGCCGATGCGCGGCAGTCGGGCGGCGAACGGTATCGCGCCTTCCTCGAGGCGACGCGCGACGACGCCCGCATCATCGTGGGCAACCGCTCCACCGTGTACTCGCCGGCCGCACGGCTCGGGCTCATCGCCGTCTGGGACGACGGCGATCCGCTGCTCGTCGAGCCCCTGGCCCCGGGCGTGCACGCGCGCGACGCGGCGCTCATCCGGCAGGAGCAGTCCGGAGCGGCGCTGCTCCTGATGGCGCACACCCGCAGCGTCGAGGTGCAGCGTCTCGTCGAGGTCGGCTGGGTGCACGAGATCGCTCCGTCGCGACGCGTGCGGCCCCGCGTCATCCCCACCGAGCAGCAGGCGAACCCCGAGCCCGGGTCGGCGCGCATCCCCACGGTGGCCTGGCGGCAGGCGCAGGACGCCGTGCGCGAGGGACCCGTGCTCGTGCAGGTGGCCCGCCCGGGCAACGCGCCGCTGCTCGCGTGCGACCGCTGTCGAGAACCCGCGCGTTGCGCCGCGTGCGGCGGCGGGCTCGCGGTGCCCCGCGAGGGCGGTACCGCGCGTTGCGTGCTGTGCGGCACGAGCGCGAGCGGCTGGCGGTGCCCCGTGTGCGACGGCACCAGGCTGCGTGCGGTCACGATCGGCGCGAGTCGCACCGCCGACGAGCTGGGCCGCGCATTCCCGAAGACCCGCGTCATCCTCTCCGACGGCGAACGTCCCGTGCTGCGCGTCGGCCCCGAGCCCGCCCTCGTCGTCGCGACACGTGGCGCCGAGCCCATCGCCGACGGCGGCTACCGTGCGGTGCTCCTCCTCGACGGCGAGCGGATGCTCCTGCGCGAGTCCCTGCGCGTCGCCGAGGACTGCCTCAGGTGGTGGTCGAACGCGAGCGCACTCGCCGCGCCTGGTGCTCCCGTGTTCCTCGTGGGTGTCGCCGGGGCGCTCGCCACGGCGCTCAGCACGTGGCGACAGGCCGAATGGGCCGACGGCGAGCTCGCCGCACGGCGGTCCCTGCGGTTCCCGCCCGCGGTGCGGGTGGCAAGCGTCACCGCCGCCCACGTGGCCGTGGCGCGTGCCGTCGAGGCGGTGCGCGACCTCGACGGCGTCGATGTGCTCGGCCCCGCCCCGGCCGACGAGGAGGGTCTCGAGCGCGCGATCGTGCGATTCGACTACGCGGCGGGGGCGCGGGTCGCCCGAGAGCTCCGCGCCGAGATGATCCGCGTCGCCACGGAGCGGCGGCGGCCCGTCGCCGGTCGTCCCGTGCGACGTCCGCCGGTCCTCCGGGTGCGATTCGACGACCCCGAGGTGCCCTGATTCCGTGACGGCACCGGGCTGTCGGCCACAATGGAGTGTGCAGAAGCTCCGCCTCGTCTTCGCCGGAACGCCGGCCGCCGCCGTCCCCTCGCTCGAACGTCTCGCCGCGAGCGGCCACGAGGTCGTTGCCGCGGTGACCCGCCCGCCCGCGCCGCACGGCCGGAAGCGCGTGTTCACGCCGTCGCCTGTGGCGTCGGCGGCGCAGCGGCTCGGCATCCACGTGATCGAGGCGGCTCGGCTCGACGCCGACGCGACCGGCCGCATCGGCGCGCTGCGCCCCGACCTCGGCGTGATCGTCGCCTACGGGGGGCTCGTGCGCGAGCCGCTGCTCTCGGCGCCCGGGCACGGCTGGATCAACCTGCACTTCTCGCTGCTGCCCGCATGGCGCGGCGCCGCGCCCGTGCAGCACGCGCTCATCGCCGGCGACGCCGAGACCGGGGCATCCGTGTTCCGGCTCGTGCCCGAGCTCGACGCCGGCGACGTGTACGGCGAGCGACGTCGCGAGGTCGGCGCCGACGAGACCGCGGGCGACCTGCTCGAGGCACTCGCGACGACGGGCGCCGACCTGCTCGCCGAGGTCGTCGACGCCATCGCCGCGGGCACGGCCGCCGCGACGCCGCAATCGGGTGCGCCGAGCTTCGCGCCCAAGCTCGCGATCGACGACGCGCGCCTCGACTGGACGCTGCCCGCGGCGCGGGTGCGCGACCGGTTCCGCGGGGTGACGCCCGAGCCCGGCGCCTGGACCACGGTCGACGACCAGCGCGTCAAGGTGCTCGAGCTCGTCGATGCACCGGATGCCCCGTCGCTCGCGCCGGGGGAGGTCACCACGTCGGGGCGTCGCGTCCTCATCGGCACCGGAACGGATCCCCTCGAGCTGCGACGAGTGCAGCCTGCCGGGCGCACGGCGATGCCCGCCGGGGACTGGTGGCGCGGCGCGGGCCGCGACGGGGCGGTCGCGCGGTGAGCGGCACCGCACCACGGCGGCCCGCGAGCCAGGGCAGCGGCGGCCGGCGCGGCGCGAGCGCCGCTCGACGCGGCGCGACCGAACGCATCTCGCCCGCCCGCCTCGTGGCGTTCGACGTGCTCGAGGCGGTACGCGCCGACGAGGCGTATGCGAACCTCCTGCTGCCCGCGCGCATCCGGCGGGCGGGCCTGAGCCGGGCGGATGCCGCCCTCGCCACCGAGCTGACCTACGGCACGCTGCGGATGCAGGGGTTCTACGACCTGGTGATCGAGCTCGCCGCCGGGCGACCCACGGGTGAGATCGACCCTGCGGTGCTCGACGTGCTGCGGCTCGGGGCGCACCAGCTGCTCGCCACCCGCGTGCCGACACACGCGGCCGTGTACGAGCAGGTCGCGCTCGCGCGACGCGTCGCGCCCAAGGCCGCCGGCTTCGCCAACGCGGTGCTGCGCACCATCTCGCGCACGTCGCCCGAAGGGTGGCGCGAGCTCGTCGCCGAGGGCGCGGCCAACGACGACGAGCGCCTGGCGCGGCTCGAGAGCCACCCGGCGTGGGTGGTGCGCGCCTTCCGTGCCGCGCTCGAACGCGAGGGGCGAGCCGCCGAGCTCGGTGAGCTGCTCGAGGCCGACAACGCGGCACCTCGGGTGAACCTGGCCGTGCTGCCGGGCCTCGGCGCCGACACCGCGCGCATCGAGGGGTTCGAGCCCGACCGGTACTCGCCGATCGGTGGCACGGGTGCCGACCCCATCGCCGCGGCCGAGGCATCCGACGGGCTCGTTCGCGTACAGGACGAGGGGTCGCAGCTCGCCGCGCTCGCCCTCAGCCGAGCCGAGCCGGTGCGCGCGGGGGAGCGGTGGCTCGACCTCTGCGCGGGCCCAGGCGGGAAGACCGCCGTGCTCGCCGCCGAGGCGCTCGCGGGCGGCGCGATCCTCATTGCGAACGAGCTGGTGCCCGCTCGTGCCGAACTCGTGCGCAAGGCCGTCGCGGCCGTGCCGCTCGACGTCGACGTGCGCGTCGGCGACGGCCGCGAGGTCGACCCGGCCGCGCTCGGAGCTCCTGGCGGCTTCGACCGCATCCTCCTCGACGCGCCGTGCACGGGCCTCGGCGCGCTGCGCCGTCGCCCGGAGGCACGGTGGCGGAAGGCGCCGTCGGATGTCGCCGAGCTCACGCGCCTGCAGGGCGAGCTGTTCGATGCCGCGGTGCGTGCGCTCGCCCCCGGCGGCATCCTCGCGTACGTCACGTGCTCGCCGCACACCGCCGAGACGCGGGGCGTGCTCGCAGCCGGGCTCGAGCGTTGGAGCGGTCGCGTCGAGCCGCTCGACACGGAATCCGCCGCACAGGCGGTGTCGCGGCATCCGCTCGACCTCGCCGGCGGGCCGGGCACCGTGCAGCTGTGGCCGCACCGGCACGGCACCGATGCGATGTTCATCGCGCTCGTGCGCCGCACCGGCGGCGACGCGGATGCCCCGGTCGCCGCAGAGCGCCCCGCCGACGCGGCTCGGTAGGCTGGCAGCATGACGACGCGGATCAACCCGAGCATCCTCGCTGCCGACTTCGCGAACCTCGAGCGGGAGCTCGGGCGCAT
The DNA here is from genome assembly GCF_056156205.1 of Agromyces sp. NSFZ. Classification (NCBI taxonomy): domain Bacteria; kingdom Bacillati; phylum Actinomycetota; class Actinomycetes; order Micrococcales; family Microbacteriaceae; genus Agromyces; species Agromyces sp. NSFZ. Next base: position 2,412,080 of record NZ_CM149585.1, on the reverse strand, counting down.
CGACACGGCCGACCTCGTGCACGTGGACGTCATGGACAACCACTTCGTGCCGAACCTCACCTTCGGGCTGCAGATGGTGCAGCGCCTGCAGGAGGTGTCGCCCGTCCCGCTCGACGTGCACCTCATGATCGACGACCCCGATCGGTGGGCGCCCGCCTACGCCGAGGCCGGCGCGTATTCCGTCACGTTCCACGCCGAGGCTGCGGGCGAGCCGGTCGCCCTCGCACGCCGGCTGCGAGCCCTCGGCGCGCGTGCGGGCATCGCCCTCAAGCCCGGCACCGACGCCGCGCCCTACATCGACCTGCTGCCCGAGTTCGATCAGGTGCTCGTGATGACGGTGGAGCCGGGATTCGGCGGCCAGGCGTTCATCCCCGAGACGATGCCGAAGCTCGCGCGCCTCGCCGACGTGATCCACGACGCGGGCCTCGACGTGTGGCTGCAGGTCGACGGCGGCATCACCGAGGAGACCATCGGCATCGCGGCCGCCGCCGGCGCCGATACGTTCGTGGCCGGCTCGCATGTCTTCAACGGCGACGTCCCAGCCGACCGCATCGCCGAGCTGAGGAAGGCCGTCGCCGCGCACCCGCACAGCCACGCCTCCGGTCACCGGTAGTCTGGACGGGTGAAGACCTTCGACGATCTCTTCGTCGAGCTCAGCGACAAAGCCCGCACCCGCCCAGAGGGTTCCGGCACCGTGCGCCAGCTCGACGCGGGCGTGCACGCCATCGGCAAGAAGATCGTCGAGGAGGCGGCCGAGGTCTGGATGGCCGCCGAGTTCCAGAGCGACGACGAGACCGCCGAGGAGATCTCGCAGCTCGTCTACCACCTCCAGGTGCTCATGGTCGCGAAGGGGCTCACGCCCGCCGACGTGTACCGACATCTCTGATCACGCCCCATGACCGATCAGACCAGTCGACACGAAAGCCAGGGAATGCTCCGAATCGCCGTGCCCAACAAGGGCTCGCTCGCCGAGACCGCCGCGCAGATGCTGTGGGAGGCCGGGTACACCGGCCGCCGCGACCCGCGCGACCTGCACACGGCCGACCCCCGCAACGGGGTCGAGTTCTTCTACCTCCGCCCGCGCGACATCGCGACCTACGTCGGGTCCGGTGCGCTCGACGTCGGGATCACGGGCCGCGACCTGCTGCTCGACTCGGGCTCCGAGGCGACCGAGATCGCGCCGCTCGGCTTCGGCGACTCCACGTTCAGGTTCGCCGGCCCCGCCGGCCGGTTCCACGAGCTCGCCGACCTCGACGGCGTGCGCGTGGCCACGAGCTATCCCGGGCTCGTGGGCGACTTCCTCGCGCAGCACGGCGTCACCGCGAAGCTCGTGAAACTCGATGGCGCCGTCGAGTCCGCTGTGCGGCTCGGGGTGGCCGATGCGGTCGCCGACGTCGTCTCGACCGGGTCCACCCTGCGCAAGGCGGGCCTCGAGATCTTCGGCCCGGTGATCCTCGAGTCCGAGGCCGTGCTCATCGGCTCGGGCGTCGAGCGCCCGGGCGCCGCGACGCTGCTCCGGCGCCTGCAGGGCGTGCTCGTGGCCCGCCAGTACGTGCTGCTCGACTACGACGTCCCCGTCGAGCACCTCGAGCGGGCCACCGCGGCGGCGCCGGGCTTCGAGTCGCCGACCGTCTCGCCGCTGCACGACCCCGAGTGGGTGGCCGTGCGCGTCATGATCCCGCGCGTCGACATGAACCACGTGATGGACGAGCTCTACGCGCTCGGTGCGCGCGCGATCCTCGTGAGCGCCATCCACGCGGCACGGCTGTGAGGCTCGCATGACGCTCGCCGTACGTGTGATCCCGTGCCTCGACGTGGCTGCCGGCCGCGTCGTCAAGGGCGTGAACTTCCAGAACCTGCGCGACGCGGGCGACCCCGTCGAGCTCGCCGCCCGGTACTCCGAGCAGGGCGCCGACGAGCTCACGTTCCTCGACGTCACCGCGACCGTCGATGACCGTTCGACGACCTACGACATGGTGCAGCGGGTCGCCGAGCAGGTCTTCATCCCGCTCACCGTCGGCGGCGGCGTGCGCTCACCAGAAGACGTCGCCCGGCTTCTCGGTCACGGCGCCGACAAGATCGGCGTGAACAGCGCGGCCATCGCGCGGCCCGCGCTCATCGCCGAGATCGCTGACCGGTTCGGCGCCCAGGTGCTCGTGCTGTCGCTCGACGTCAAGCGCTCCGACCGAACCGAGTCGGGATTCGTGGTGACCACGCACGGTGGACGCACCGAGACCGACCTCGACGCCCTCGAGTGGGCGCGCACCGCGATCGACCTCGGCGCAGGGGAGCTGCTCGTCAACTCGATCGACGCCGACGGCACCAAGCAGGGGTTCGATCTCGAGCTCACCGCGCTCATGCACGAGCTCGCACGCGTGCCGGTGATCGCCTCGGGCGGAGCGGGTTCGGTCGACGACTTCCCGCCGGCGATCGCCGCAGGCGCCGACGCGGTGCTCGCGGCATCCGTGTTCCACAACGGCGAGGTGACCATCGCCGAGGTGAAGGCCGCCCTCGCCGCCGATGGGAGGATCGTGCGATGACCCAGCCAGGAGACGAGGAACTGGAGCGCGACGAGGAGGCATGGTCGCCGGGCGCGTCGCCGATGGACCGCGCGACGTTCAACGCCGACGGGCTGCTGCCCGCGATCATCCAGCAGGAGGGCACCGGCGAGGTGCTGATGCTCGGGTGGATGGACCGCGAGGCCATGCGGCGCACCCTCACCGAGGGCCGGGTGACGTTCTGGTCGCGGTCGCGTCAGGAGTACTGGCGCAAGGGCGACACGTCCGGCCACGTGCAGTACGTGCGCTCGGCGGCGCTCGACTGCGACGCCGACACGCTGCTCGTCACGGTCGAGCAGGTCGGCGCCGCATGCCACACGGGCACTCGCACGTGCTTCGACGGAGACGTGCTCGAGGTCGCGCGGGGCGCGGCCACCACCGACTGAGCCGAGGAGATCCGCGTGCCAGGGTCCACCACCACGTTCGAGGAGTTCACCGGTCTCCTTCGGGGCCGACGCGTCGTGCCCGTGACGCGGGAGCTCTTCGCCGACGGCGAGACGCCCGTCGGCATCTACCGCAAGCTCGCCGAGGGGCGGCCCGGCACGTTCCTCCTCGAGTCGGCCGAGCAGGGCGGCATCTGGTCGCGGTACTCGTTCGTCGGTGCGTCCTCCTACGGCGTGCTGACCGAGCACGACGGACGTGTCGAGTGGCAGGACTACGGGCTCTCCGCCGAGCGCGCGCTCGGCGATGCCGCCGGCCTCGCGCCGCTCGCCGCGCTCGAGGCGCTGCACCAGCGCTGGGCCACCGAGGACGTGCCCGGTGCGCCGCCGCTCACGGGCGGCCTCGTCGGGTTCATCGGCTGGGAGGCGATCCGCCAGATCGAGTACCTGCCGAACCGGCCCCCGGCCGACTACCGGATGCCGGGACAGGCGTTCAGCTTCGTGTCCGAGCTCGTGGTCATCGACCACCGCACCGGCACCGTGCAGCTCGTGGCCTCCGTGCTCAACGACGGCGACGAGGCGCCCGAGGCGCTGTGGACCGGCGCGCAGGAACGCCTCGACCGGATGCAGCGGGCCCTCGCCCGTCCGTCCGAGGCGTGGCTCGCCGAGATCGACCTCGCCGTGCCGGCAGCGCCGCGCCACCGCACCGAGAAGGCCGACTTCCTCGCCGCGGTCGAGCGGTCGAAGGAGTACATCCGCGAGGGCGACATCTTCCAGGTGGTGATCTCGCAGCGGTTCGACCAGGAGGTCGCCGCGCACCCGCTCGACGTGTACCGGGTGCTCCGCAGCCTCAACCCGAGCCCGTACATGTACGTGCTGCACCTCGACGATCCGGCGGGCGAGCCGTACTGGATCGTCGGATCGTCGCCCGAGGCGCTCGTGAAGGTGCAGGACGGCCGCGTGTTCACGCATCCGATCGCAGGTTCCAAGCCGCGCGGCGCGACGCCCGAGGAGGACGCCGACCTCGAGGCCGAGCTCATCGCCGACCCGAAGGAGCAGGCCGAGCACCTCATGCTCGTCGACCTCGCCCGCAACGACCTCGCGAAGGTGTGCATCGCCGGGTCGGTCGAGGTGACCGAGTTCATGCGCGTCGAGCGGTTCAGCCACATCATGCACCTCGTCTCGAGCGTCGAGGGCGATCTCGAGCCCGGACGGAACGCGGTCGACGTGTTCCGGGCGACGTTCCCCGCCGGCACCCTCTCGGGCGCGCCGAAGCCGCGCGCCCTCGAGATCATCGACGAACTCGAACCGGCGCAGCGCGGCCTCTACGGCGGCGTCGTCGGCTACTTCGGCTTCGGCGGCGACGCCGACCTCGCGATCGCCATCCGCACGGCGACCATCTCGGGCGGCGTGGCCAGGGTGCAGGCGGGCGGCGGCCTCGTCGCCGACTCGGTGCCCGAGTCCGAGTTCCAGGAGTCGCAGAACAAGGCCGCGGCACCTCTGCGCGCCGTGGCCGTCGCGAACGCGCTTCGCAGGGTCGGGTGACCGTGCGCGCCGCCCGCATGAAGCTGCCCGCGATCCTGGTGTCGGTCGCCGGCGCCGGCCTCGCGCTGCTCTCGTGGAGCCAGACCTGGTTCGAGGTGGAGTTGGCGGATGCAGCGGCGAGCAGCACCGGCGAGATCATCACCGTGCCCGGCAGCGTCGCCTCGCCGGCCCTTGCGGCGCTCGGGTTGGCCGGCCTCGCCCTCGTCGCGGCGCTCGCGATCGCGGGCCCCGCGATCCGCGTCGTCCTCGGCGTCCTCGAGGTGGTGCTCGGCGGCAGCGTGCTCCTGGCCGCGGGTCTCAGTGCCGGCGACCCCGTCGGTGCGGTGTCGGCCGCGGTGACGGATGCCACGGGCGTCTCGGGTTCCGGCCCGACGGCCGAGCTCGTGGCCGCCGCGGTGCCCACTCCGTGGCCCGCCGTGGCGTTCCTCAGCGGCATCCTGCTCGTTGCCGCCGGCGTGCTCGTGCTCGCGACCGGTACGCGCTGGCCCGCCTCGTCGCGCCGCTACCGCGCGGCCCGCCTCGTCGACACCGCAGGCGGGACCTCCGGCGGCCGGCGCGAGCGCGCGGCATCCGACCGGGCCATCGACGACTGGGACGAGCTCAGTCGGGGCGACGACCCCACCGACGAGCCGACCGAGGAGCCGACCGTCGACCCGACCGACGAACCGCGGCCGGGCGACAGCCGAGGCTGAGGCAGCCGCTAGACTGGCGGACGAATCCCCGTCACGAAGGAGCACCAATGAGCACTGAGACCGCTGATCCCGGCCACGGACACTCGCCCGCGGCGTGGACCGCCGTCACGATCATGCTCATCGCCATCACCATCGGAACGGTGGCCTTCTTCCTCGACGTGCAGTGGCTCGTCTGGGCGTGCGCCGCACTGCTCGTCGTCGGCCTCCTCGTCGGTTGGATCCTCGCCCGCGCGGGCTACGGGGTCGGCGGCGACAAGGTCACGCCGAAGGCGCACTGACGCGTGCTCTCCGAGCTCACGGCGAACGCGGTCGCCGACGCTGAGGCGCGCCGTGCGGCGCGCCCGCTCGTCGACGTCGAACGCGAGGCCCTCCTGCGGCAGCCCGCGCTCGACGCGCTCGAGGCCCTGCGGCCCGGCGAGCGCGTCAAGGTCATCGCCGAGATCAAGCGGTCGAGCCCCTCGCGCGGTGCGCTGGCGCCCATCGTCGACCCGGCCGCGCTCGCGCGCAGCTACGAGCTGGGCGGTGCGAGCGCCATCAGCGTGCTCACCGAGGGACGCCGGTTCGGCGGCTCGCTCGCCGACCTCGAGTCGGTCCGCGCCGCCGTGGCGCTGCCGGTGCTGCGCAAGGACTTCATCTCGACGCCGTACCAGGTGTTCGAGGCGCGCGCGGCGGGCGCCGACCTCGTGCTCCTCATCGTCGCCGCGCTCGACGACGCGACCCTGCGCGAGCTGTTCGACCTCATCGTCGACCTCGGCATGACCCCGCTCGTCGAGACCCACTCCGCCGAGGAGCTCGACCGCGCGGCCGCCCTGGGTGCGCAGCTCATCGGCGTGAACGCCCGCGACCTGTCGACGTTCGAGCTCGACCGCGACCTCTTCGGTCGGCTCGCCGACCGATTCCCCGACGGGGCCATCCGCGTCGCCGAGTCGGCCGTGCAGTCGGCCGCCGACGTCGCCCACTATCGCGCGGCCGGCGCCGACGTCGTCCTCGTGGGCGAGGCGCTCGTCACGGGCGACCCCGTAGCCAATCTCCGAGCATTCCTGGCGGTGTGACATGGCGCTCAGAGCGCAGACCGGTCCGTACTTCGGCGACTTCGGCGGGCGATTCGTGCCCGAATCCCTCGTCGCCGCCCTCGACGAGCTGAGCGAGGCCTACACGCTCGCGAAGCTCGATCCCGCCTTCGGCGCCGAGCTCGCCGAGCTCGGGCGCAGCTACACGGGGCGCCCGTCGATCATCACCGAGGTGCCCCGGTTCGCCGAGCACGCCGGCGGTGCACGCGTCATCCTGAAGCGCGAAGACCTGAACCACACCGGCTCGCACAAGATCAACAACGTGCTCGGGCAGGCGCTGCTCACCAAGCGCATCGGCAAGCATCGCGTCATCGCCGAGACGGGCGCCGGCCAGCACGGCGTCGCCACGGCGACCGCCGCGGCCCTCTTCGGCCTCGAGTGCACCATCTACATGGGCGAGGTCGACACCGAGCGTCAAGCCCTCAACGTCGCCCGCATGCGACTGCTCGGCGCCGACGTCGTGGCCGTCACGGCCGGGTCGCGCACGCTGAAGGACGCCATCAACGAGGCGATGCGCGACTGGGTCACGAACGTCGAGACCACCAACTACATCTTCGGCACCGTCGCGGGGCCGCACCCGTTCCCCGAGATGGTGCGCGACTTCCAGAAGATCATCGGCGAGGAGGCGCGTCAGCAGGTGCTCGACCTCACGGGCGCCCTGCCCACCGCCGTCACCGCCTGCGTCGGCGGCGGCTCCAACGCGATCGGCATCTTCCACGCGTTCCTCGACGACGCCGACGTCGCCCTCTACGGCTTCGAGGCCGGCGGAGAGGGCGTCGACACCGAGCGGCACGCGGCGACCATCACGATGGGGCGCCCGGGAGTGCTGCACGGCGCGCGCAGCTACCTCCTGCAGGACGAAGACGGCCAGACCGTCGAGTCGCACTCGATCTCGGCCGGACTCGACTACCCGGGCGTCGGTCCCGAGCACTCCTGGCTCGCGGCCCTCGGCCGCGCCCACTATCGCCCCGTGACGGATGCCGCGGCCATGAACGCCCTGCGGCTGCTCTCGCGCACCGAGGGCATCATCCCCGCCATCGAGTCGGCGCACGCGCTGGCAGGCACGATCGACCTCGGCCGCGAACTCGGCCCAGAGGCCACGATCCTCGTGAACCTCTCCGGGCGCGGCGACAAGGACATGGACACGGCCGCGAAGTACTTCGAGCTCTACGACGAGGAGAACCCGAGTTGAGAACCGTGGGACCCGTCATCCGGCGCCGCAACGACGAGGCGAACGGCGCGCTCATCGGCTACCTCCCCGTCGGGTTCCCGACGCTCGACGAGAGCGTCGAGGCGGCCGTCGCGCTCGTCGAGAACGGCGTCGACGTGCTCGAGCTCGGCCTGCCGTACTCCGACCCCGTCATGGACGGCCCCGTCATCCAGGCGGCGACCCAGCAGGCCCTCGCGAACGGCTTCCGGCTCGCCGACGGCTTCGAGGCGGTTCGCCGGGTCACCGAGCGCACGGATGCCCCGGTGCTGATCATGACCTACTGGAACCCCGTCGTGCAGTACGGCGTCGACCGCTTCGCCGACGACCTCGCCGCGGCGGGCGGGGCCGGGCTGATCACGCCCGACCTCATCCCCGACGAGGGGGCCCAGTGGATCGCGGCCTCCGAGCGCACCGGACTCGACCGGGTGTTCCTCGCCGCGCCGACCTCGACCGACGAGCGCATCCGCCAGGCCGTCGAGGCGAGCCGCGGCTTCGTGTACGCCGTCTCCACGATGGGCATCACGGGCGCGCGCAGCGACGTCGACCAGGCCGCACGCACGCTCGTCGGCCGCCTGAAGGAGGCCGGGGCGCCGGCCAGCTGCGTCGGCCTCGGCATCTCCACCGCGGCGCAGGTCGCCGAGGTGCTCGAGTACGCCGACGGCGCCATCGTGGGCTCCGCGCTCGTCAAGGCCCTCGCCGATGGCGGTGTCCAGGCGGCCGGCGCGCTCGCGGCCGAACTGGCGCGCGGCACGCGGTCCGAGTGAAGTACGCTGACTGAGGCCCAAGCGGGCCGACGGTCTCCCGACGAAAGGCAGCAGCCCGAGTGATCGCTCCGCTCAGCATCCCGAGCCCCGACCCCGAGTGGCAGGTCTGGGAAGTCAACCTCTTCGGCTTGCAGCTGAACATCCACACGTACGCGCTGTGCATCCTGCTCGGCATCATCCTCGCGGTGATGATCACCTCGCGCCGGCTCACCAGGCGAGGCGCCGAGCCGGGCGTCGTGCTCGACATCGCGCTCTGGGCGGTGCCGCTCGGCATCATCGGTGCCCGCATCTTCCACGTGCTCACCCACCCCGACGACTACTTCTACGAGGGGGCCAACGTCTGGAATCCGTTCCAGCCCGGCGCGATCTGGAACATCTGGGAGGGCGGCAACGCCATCTACGGCTCGCTCATCGGCGGCGCCGTCGGCGTCTGGATCGGCTGCCGCATGACGGGCATCCGCTTCTGGTCGTTCGCCGACGCGCTCGCGCCCGGCCTGCTCGTCGCCCAGGCCGCCGGTCGCCTCGGCAACTGGTTCAACCACGAGCTCTACGGCGCGCCCACCGACCTGCCGTGGGGTCTCGAGATCCCGTTCGACAACCCGACGTTCCCCGCCGGACTCCCCGAGGGCACGCTCTTCCACCCGACGTTCCTCTACGAGATCATCTGGAACCTCGCCGGCGCCGCGCTCATCATCCTCCTCGAGCGCAGGATCAACCTCCGCTGGGGCAAGGCGCTCGCGGTCTACCTCATCTGGTACGGTGTCGGCCGCTCGTTCTTCGAGTCCATCCGCGTCGACCCGAGCGAGATGTTCCTCGGCATCCGCTCGAACGTCTGGGCCTCGTTCGCCGCCATCCTGCTGGGCATCGTCATCTTCGTGGTGCAGCGCCGCAGGCACACCGGCGACGAGCCGAGCCCGTACGTTCCCGGACGTGAATGGAAGGGGCCCGACGCTGAGGTAGACTCAGTCGATACCGAGTCCGACTCCGACTCCGACTCTCTCGACGACGGCGTCGAGGGTGAGAACACCGCAGGCAAGACGGCAGCCACAAGCTCGAGCCGGTCGACCTCTTCGTAGGGCCTCGATCGCACGTTCTCCGACGCGACGCCGCACCATGCGTCGTGACTTCCCTTCCTAGGGCCGACGACGTCCCCCGCTGACACCTAGTTGATGAGGACGGTCCCACGTGTCGCTCACTCCTCCCTTCTCGCGGTTCGGTCTCGTTCCCGACGCGCAGGGCATGTACGACCCTGCCGCAGAGAAGGACGCCTGCGGCCTCGCGATGGTCGCCACCCTGCGAGGCACGGCGGGTCACGACATCATCACGTCCGCGCTGGACGCGCTCCGTCACCTCGAGCACCGCGGCGCGGTGGGCTCCGACGCGGGCACGGGCGACGGGGCCGGCATCATCACCCAGGTGCCCGACGGGTTCCTCCGCGCCGTCGCGTCCTTCCCGCTGCCCGAGGCCGGGTCGTACGCGGTCGGCAACGCGTTCCTCCCCGTCGACCCGACCGCCAGGTCGAGCGTCAAGCGCCGGGTGGGCGAACTCGCGGCATCCGAGGGGCTCGAGGTCATCGGATGGCGCGAGGTGCCCGTGCGGCCCGACGAGCTCGGCACGCTCGCCCGCGCCGCCATGCCCGCGGTGCAGCAGCTGTTCGTGCAGTCGGTCGCCAGCACGTCCGAGGGCGAGCGCCTCGAGGGCATCGCGCTCGACCGGCTCGCGTTCCGGTTCCGCAAGCGCGCCGAACGCGAACTCGACCTCTACTTCGCGTCGCTCTCGTGCCGCACCCTCGTCTACAAGGGCATGGTCACGACGCTGCAGCTCGAGCCGTTCTACCCCGACCTCTCCGACGAGCGGTTCGCGTCGAAGCTCGCCCTCGTGCACTCGCGGTACTCGACCAACACCTTCCCGTCGTGGCCGCTCGCGCAGCCGTTCCGGATGATCGCGCACAACGGCGAGATCAACACCATCCAGGGCAACCGCAACTGGATGCGTGCGCGGCAGTCGCAGCTCGAGTCGGAGGTGCTCGGGGACCTCTCGCCGATCCTGCCCATCGTCACACCAGGCGCGAGCGACTCGGCCTCCTTCGACGAGGTCGTCGAGCTGCTCACCCTCGCCGGGCGCAGCCTGCCGCACGCGGTCATGATGATGGTGCCGGAGGCGTGGGAGAACCAGACCGAGATCGACCCGGAACGCCGGGCGTTCTACGAGTACCACTCCATGCTCATGGAGCCGTGGGACGGCCCGGCCGCCATCGTTTTCACCGACGGCACGCTCGTCGGCGCGACCCTCGACCGCAACGGACTGCGTCCCGGCCGCTACCTCGTCACCGACGACGGGCTCGTGGTGCTCGCGAGCGAGATCGGCGTGCTCGACATCGAGCCGAGCCGCATCGTGCGCAAGGGCCGGCTGCAGCCGGGCCGCATGTTCCTCGTCGACACCGAGGCGGGTCGCCTCATCGAGGACGACGAGATCAAGGCGCAGCTCGCGGCATCCGAACCATGGGGCGACTGGCTCGAAGAGGGCCGCATCCGCCTCGCCGACCTTCCCGAGCGCGAGCACATCGTGCATCCGCCGGCCTCGGTGAACCGTCGCCAGCGCACCTTCGGGTACACCGAGGAAGAGGTGCGGATCCTCCTCGCGCCCATGGCGAAGACCGGGCAGGAGCCGCTCGGCGCCATGGGCTCCGACACGCCGGTGGCGGTGCTCTCGAAGCGGCCGCGGCTGCTCTTCGACTACTTCACGCAGCAGTTCGCGCAGGTGACCAACCCGCCGCTCGACTCGATCCGCGAGCAGGTCGTGACCTCGCTCGGCTCGTCGGTCGGCCCCGAGCGCAACCTGCTCTCCGCGGGGCCCGAGCACGCGCGCCAGGTGTCGTTGTCGTTCCCCGTGATCGACAACGACGAGCTCGCGAAGATCGTGCACATCGACCCGGCACCCGGCCGACGCACGACCGTGACCATCCGCGGGCTGTACCGGTTCGACGAAGGACCGAACGCGATGCGCGACCGCCTCGCGGCCATCTGCCGCGAGGTCGACGAGGCCATCGAGGAGGGCGCCGCCTTCATCGTGCTGAGCGACCGCGACTCCAACAAGGACCTCGCGCCGATCCCGTCGCTGCTCATGCTGTCGACCGTGCACCACCACCTCATCCGCGCCGAGAACCGGATGAAGGCGGGTCTCATCGTCGAGGCCGGCGACGTCCGCGAGGTGCACCACGTGGCGCTCCTCGTCGGCTACGGCGCCGCGGCCGTCAACCCGTACCTCGCCATGGAGACGTGCGAGGAGCTCGTGCGTTCGGGCGTCATCACCGGCCTCACCCCCGAAGACGCCGTGCACAACGTCATCAAGGCGCTCGGCAAGGGCGTGCTGAAGATCATGTCGAAGATGGGGGTCTCGACCATCGCGTCGTACGCCGGCGCCCAGGCGTTCGAGGCCATCGGGCTCGCGCAGGACTTCGTCGACGAGTACTTCACCGGCACGACCTCCAAGCTCGGCGGGGTCGGGCTCGACGTCATCGCCGCCGAGAACCTGCACCGGCACACCTCGGCCTACCCTGAGGACGTCGCCGTGCGGGCGCACGAGCGCCTCGAGACCGGCGGCGAGTACCAGTGGCGCCGCGACGGCTCGCCGCACCTCTTCAACCCCGAGACCGTGTTCCGCCTGCAGCACTCGACGCGCAACCGCCGCTACGACGTGTTCCGCGAGTACACGTCGCTCGTGGACTCGCAGGCCGAGCAGCTGATGACCCTCCGCGGCATGTTCGCGCTTCGCACGGGCACACGTGCGCCGGTGCCGATCGACGAGGTCGAGTCGGTCGAGTCCATCGTGAAGCGCTTCTCGACGGGCGCGATGAGCTACGGCTCGATCTCGAAGGAGGCGCACGAGTCGCTCGCCATCGCGATGAACCGGCTCGGCGCGAAGTCGAACACGGGCGAGGGCGGCGAGGACCTCGACCGGCTCCTCGATCCCGAGCGCCGCAGTGCCATCAAGCAGGTGGCCTCAGGACGGTTCGGCGTGACGAGCATGTACCTCACGCACGCCGACGACATCCAGATCAAGCTCGCCCAGGGCGCCAAGCCCGGCGAGGGCGGTCAGCTGCCGCCCGCGAAGGTGTACCCGTGGGTCGCCCGCACACGCCACGCGACCGCCGGCGTCGGCCTCATCTCGCCGCCGCCGCACCACGACATCTACTCGATCGAAGACCTGAAGCAGCTCATCTTCGACCTGAAGCGCGCCAACCCGAAGGCCCGCATCCACGTGAAGCTGGTGAGCCAGTCGGGCATCGGCGCGGTCGCGGCCGGCACCGCGAAGGCGCTCGCCGACGTCATCCTCGTCTCCGGCCACGACGGCGGAACCGGCGCGAGCCCGCTCAACTCGCTGAAGCACGCGGGTACGCCGTGGGAGCTCGGCCTCGCCGAGACGCAGCAGACGCTCATGCTCAACGGCATGCGCGACCGGGTCGTCGTGCAGGTCGACGGCCAGCTGAAGACGGGTCGCGACGTGGTCATCGGTGCGCTGCTCGGTGCCGAGGAGTTCGGCTTCGCCACGGCACCGCTCGTCGTACAGGGCTGCGTGATGATGCGCGTCTGCCACCTCGACACGTGCCCGGTCGGCGTCGCCACGCAGAACCCCGAGCTGCGCAAGCGGTTCTCCGGCAAGCCCGAGTTCGTCGTGAACTTCTTCGAGTTCATCGCGCAGGAGGTGCGCGAGCACCTCGCCGCGCTCGGATTCCGGTCGATCGACGAGATCGTCGGCCGCCGGGAGCTCCTCGACGTCGACCGCGCCATCGAGCACTGGAAAGCCTCGGGCCTCGACCTGTCGCCCGTGCTCATCGGCCCCGACTTCGGCGAATCGGAGCCGCGCCGCAACTTCCGCGCGCAGGACCACGAGCTCGACGAGCACTTCGACAACGAGCTCATCCGGCGCAGTCGCATCGTGATCGAGGAGGGCGGCCGCGTCGAGATCGCGCTGCCCATCAAGAACACCGAGCGCGCCGTCGGCACCATGCTCGGCCACGAGGTCACCGTGCATCGTGGCGAGCACGGACTGCCGCCGGGATCGATCGACATCACCCTCAACGGATCCGCCGGTCAGTCGTTCGGCGCGTTCCTGCCGAGCGGCATCACGCTGCGACTCGAGGGCGACTCGAACGATTACGTCGGCAAGGGCCTGTCGGGCGGCCAGATCGTGGTGCGGCCGCCGCGTGACAGCGGGTTCGTCGCCGAGCGCAACGTCATCGCCGGCAACGTCATCGGCTACGGCGCCACGCGAGGCAGCATGTTCATCCGCGGCATCGTGGGCGAGCGATTCCTCGTGCGCAACTCGGGTGCGACCGCCGTCGTCGAAGGCGTCGGCGACCACGCGCTCGAGTACATGACCGGCGGCCTCGCGCTCATCCTCGGCGCGACCGGTCGCAACCTCGGCGCCGGGATGTCGGGCGGCACGGCATACGTGCTCGACCTCCGCGAAGGTCGCGTCAACCGGGAGTCGCTCAACGCCGGCGAGCTCGAACTGCTGCCGCTCGGCAGCGCCGATCGCGAGATCGTGCGCGACCTGCTCGAGCAGCACCTCGAGACCACCGACTCGTCGGTCGCAGCCGTGCTCCTCGCCGAGGGCGACGCGGCGCTCGACCGCTTCACCAAGGTGCTGCCGCGCGACTACGCCGCAGTGCTCCGTACCCGCCAGAGCGCGGTCGACGAGGGGCTCGACCCCGACGGCGACGTGGTCTGGACAAGAATCCTGGAGGTGACGGGTGGCTGACATGACGGTGGTCTGGACTCGAGCTGTGCCCATGGACTGCGTGGAGGTGACGGGTGGCTGACACGACGGTGGTCTGGACTCGAGCTGTGCCCATGGACTGCGTGGAGGTGACGGGTGGCTGACCCCAAGGGCTTTCTGAAGGTCACCGAGCGAGAGCTGCCCAAGCGGCGGCCGGTGCCCGTGCGCATCATGGACTGGAAAGAGGTCTACGAGCAGGGCGACCCGGCGCAGCTGCGCCGCCAGGCCGGCCGGTGCATGGACTGCGGCATCCCGTTCTGCCATCAGGGCTGCCCGCTCGGAAACCTCATTCCCGAGTGGAACGACCTCATGTGGCGCGGCGAGGGTCGCGCCGCCATCGAGCGCCTGCATGCGACGAACAACTTCCCCGAGTTCACCGGACGGCTGTGCCCGGCTCCGTGCGAGTCGGCGTGCGTCCTCGGCATCAACCAGCCCGCCGTGACCATCAAGCAGGTCGAGGTCTCGATCATCGACCAGGCGTGGGGCAACGGCTGGGTCCAGCCGCAGCCGCCCGGGCGCCTCACCGGCAAGACGGTGGCCGTGGTCGGTTCCGGACCCGCAGGCCTCGCCGCCGCCCAGCAGCTCACCCGTGCGGGTCACACCGTCGCGGTCTACGAGCGCGACGACCGCATCGGCGGCCTGCTGCGCTACGGCATCCCCGACTTCAAGATGGAGAAGAAGCACCTCGACCAGCGCCTCGCGCAGATGACGGCAGAGGGCACGCGCTTCCGGGCCGGGGTCGAGATCGGCGTCGACATCTCATGGGAGCAGCTGCGCGAGCGCTACGACGCCGTCGTCATCGCGACGGGTGCGATGGTGCCGCGCGACCTGCCGATCCCCGGACGAGACCTGCCCGGCGTGCACTTCGCCATGGAGTACCTGACGCAGTCGAACCACGCCGTCGCGGGCGATCCCGTCTTCGACCAGATCACGGCCGAGGGCAAGCACGTCGTCGTCCTCGGCGGCGGCGACACGGGCGCCGACTGCATCGGCACGGCCCACCGCCAGGGCGCGCTGTCGGTGACGAACCTCGCGATCGGCAAGGAGCCGAGCGCCACGCGCCCGCCCGAGCAGCCGTGGCCGATGCATCCGACCATCTTCGAGGTGCAGAGCGCCCACGAGGAGGGCGGCAACCGCCAGTACCTCGCGTCGACAGTCGAGTTCCTCGCGAACGAGGTCGGCGAGGTTCGCGCCATCCGGCTCGCCGAGACCGAGTACCTCGACGGCCGCCGGGTGCCGAAGGCCGGCACCGAGCGCGAGATCCCGGCCGACCTGGTGCTGCTCGCGCTGGGCTTCACCGGCCCCGAGACCCGCAGCCTCGACGAGCAGTTGCAGCTGCCGATCACCGATCGCGGCAACATCGAGCGCGACGCGGACTACGAGACCTCGCAGTCGGGCGTCTTCGTCGCCGGCGACGCCGGACGCGGGCAGTCGCTCATCGTGTGGGCGATCGCCGAGGGCAGGGCTGCGGCATCCGCCGTCGACCGGTACCTTGAAGGCGAAACCGAACTCCCGCACCCGATCCCGGCGAACGCGCGGGCATTCTCCATCTGATCCCGGCGCCCGACGGCGCCCCTCCACCACCCCGCGCCACGGCGCAGAAATCGGGAGAACACACCACATGAGACGTGCGAAGATCGTGGCCACCCTCGGGCCGGCGACGTCGAGCTACGAGCAGATCCGCGCGATCATCGATGCGGGCGTCGACGTCGCGAGGATGAACCTCAGCCACGGCACGTACGACGTGCACGAGGGCGTCTACCAGAACATCCGGAAGGCCGCGAACGACTCCGGACGCGCGGTCGCCGTGCTCGTCGACCTCCAGGGGCCGAAGATCCGCCTCGGGAAGTTCGCCGACGGCCCCTACGAGCTCGCCGAGGGCGACATCTTCAAGATCACGACGGAAGACATCGTGGGCAGCAAGGAGATCGTCAGCACGACGTTCAAGGGCCTGCCGAACGACGTCGAGCCCGGCGACCACCTCCTGATCGACGACGGCAAGGTGCGGGTCGAGGTCGTCGAGGTCGACGCCAAGGTCGTCACGACCCGAGTCATCGTCGCCGGACCCGTGTCGAACAACAAGGGCATCAACCTGCCGGGCGTGGCCGTGAACGTGCCCGCGCTCTCGGAGAAGGACGAGGCCGACCTGCGCTGGGGCCTCGAGCTCGGCGCCGACCTCATCGCGCTCTCGTTCGTGCGCAACGCCAACGACATCGAGCGCGTGCACGACATCATGGAGGAGGAGGGCCGGCGCGTACCGGTCATCGCCAAGATCGAGAAGCCGCAGGCCGTCGAGGCGCTCGAGGGCATCATCGAAGCGTTCGACGGCATCATGGTCGCCCGCGGCGACCTCGGCGTCGAGCTGCCGCTCGAGGCCGTGCCGATCGTGCAGAAGCGCGCCGTCGAGATCGCCCGTCGCCTCGCCAAGCCGGTGATCGTGGCGACGCAGATGCTCGAGTCGATGATCCACAACCCGGTGCCGACCCGCGCCGAGACCTCGGACGTCGCGAACGCCGTGCTCGACGGCGCCGACGCCGTGATGCTCTCCGGCGAGACGAGCGTGGGGGAGTACCCCGTCGTCACGGTCGAGACGATGGCCCGCATCGTCGAGTCCACCGAGCGGCACGGTCTCGAGCGCATCCCGCCGCTCGGCACCAAGCCGCGCACGCAGGCCGGCGCCATCACGCTCGCGGCCGTCGAGGTGGCCGACTTCGTGCAGGCGAAGTACCTGTGCGTCTTCACCGAGACGGGCGAATCGGTCAGGCGGATGTCCCGAATCCGCTCGGTCATCCCGATCCTCGCATTCACGCCGTACCCGGCGATCCGGCGACGCATGGCGCTGAACTGGGGCGTCGAGTCGTTCGTCGTCGCCCGGGTCACCCACACCGACCAGATGGTCGGACAGGTCGACGAGGTGCTGGCCAAGACCGGCATGGCCGAGGCGGGCGAGAAGGTCGTCATCATCTCGGGTTCCCCTCCCGGAATCCCCGGCACCACCAACGACGTGCGCGTGCACGTCGTCGGCGAGGTGCTGTAGGAGCGTCCCCGGCCCCGGCGGAGAAGGATCAATGGAGATCGCCTTCGTCGGTGACGTGATGCTCGGCCGGCTGGTGGCGGAGGAACTCCGCCGGCGGCCGGTCGAGTATCCGTGGGGCGACACGCTGCCGCTGCTGCGCGGTGCCGACGTGCTCGTGGGCAACCTCGAGTGCGTGATCGCCCAAGACGGGCGACCGTGGCCAGGCAAGACGTTCCACTTCCGTGCCGATCCTCGTGCCGTGGAGAGCCTCGAGGCGGCGGGCTTCGCGCTCGTGTCGGTGGCGAACAACCACGTGCTGGACTTCGGCACGGATGCGGCACTCGAATCGCTCGAGACGCTCGCCGCGCGCGGCATCCGCTTCGCCGGTGCCGGGCCGGATGCCGCCGCAGCGCGCCGCTCGGCGGTCCTCCGCCGCGCCGACCTCACGATCGCCATGCTCGCCTTCACCGACAACGAACCCGGATGGGAGGCGGACGTCGACCGGCCCGGCGTGCGCCACCTGCCGGTCGTTCTCGGCGACGCCCGGGCTCGTGCGCTGCTCGACGACGTCGCCCGTGAACGGGAGGATGCCGACCTCGTCATCGTGTCGGCGCACTGGGGCGGCAACTGGGGCGTCGAGGTGCCGCGCAGCCACCGGCGGTTCGGGCGCGCGCTCGTGGATGCGGGCGCCGACGTGGTGTTCGGGCACTCGCCGCATATCGTGCGCGGCGTGGAGGTGTACCGCGGCCGGCCGATCCTGTACGGCACCGGCGACTTCGTCGACGACTACGCCGTGGATCCCGTCGAGCGCAACGATCGCGCGTTCGTGTTCGTGCTGCACACCGACGGCGCGCTGCCGATCGAGTTGCGACTGCATCCGACGGAGATCGTCGACTTCCAGGTTCGCCGCGCCGGCCGGCAGGCCGCCGAGATCGCCCGTGAGATGGCACGGCGATGCGCCGCGCTCGGCACCCGTGCGCTCTGGGAGGACAGCGACGGATGCCTCGTCATCGACCTCGCGTGATTCGTCTCGGTGCCGGTGGTGGGGGTCGAACCCACACGCCCTTTCGGGCAAAGCATTTTGAGTGCTCCGCGTCTGCCATTCCGCCACACCGGCCAGGGGGCTCGCTCAGAATACCGTAGGCTTTCCTGCGTGACTGACAGCGAACAGACCCAGCCGGCGCCGCGCCGCGTCGTCGTGGCGGAGGATGAGTCGCTCATCCGCCTCGACATCGTCGAGATCCTCCGCGACAACGGCTTCGAGGTCGTCGGCGAGGCCGGCGACGGTGAGACCGCGGTCGCGCTCGCGACCGAGCTGCGCCCCGACCTCGTCATCATGGACGTGAAGATGCCGCAGCTCGACGGCATCTCGGCGGCTGAGCGCCTCTCGAAGGGCCACATCGCCCCGGTCGTGCTCCTCACGGCGTTCAGTCAGAAGGAACTCGTCGAACGTGCCAGCGAGGCTGGTGCCCTCGCCTACGTGGTGAAGCCGTTCACCCCCAACGACCTGCTGCCCGCGATCGAGATCGCCCTCGCCCGGCACGCCCAGATCATCGCGCTCGAGGCCGAGGTCGGCGACCTCGTCGAGCGGTTCGAGACCCGCAAGCTCGTCGACCGGGCGAAGGGCCTGCTCAACGAGAAGATGGGCCTCACCGAGCCCGAGGCGTTCCGCTGGATCCAGAAGGCGTCGATGGACCGCCGCCTCACGATGAAGGACGTCTCGCAGGCGATCATCGAGCAGCTCGCTCCGAAGAAGTAGGACCTCCGTCCCTTGCCCGCCGGGCACGTCATGGGAATGATGTGATGGTGTCCGGGTGATGCGCCCGGCGACGGTCGGGTCCGGGGGAGCACATGGCGGAGATCACGCGGTCCACACTCGTCAGCCGGTTCGAGGAACTGCGTCTCGGCGACGCGGCCTCCGTCGGCGGCAAGGGCGCCAATCTCGGCGAGATGACGTCGGCCGGCCTGCCGATCCCTCCCGGGTTCGTCGTCACGGCCGAGGCATATCTCGAGGCGATCGACCACGCGGGCATCCGACAGCAGTTGCTCGACGGGTTCCGAGAGGCCGCCGCCGCGGCCGACGACCCCGGAAAGCTCGCGAGCGCCGCGGCGGCCCTGCGCGAGGCGGTGCGCGGCGTGCCGATTCCCGGTGACGTGCGTGCGGCCATCCTGGGCGAGTACCACCGCCTCGGCGAGCACCTCCCGGTCGCCGTGCGATCATCGGCCACGTCGGAGGACGCGGAGGGCACGTCATTCGCGGGCATGCACGACACCTACAACAACGTCGTCGGCGATGAGGCCGTGCTCGCGCGGCTCCGCGAATGCTGGGCCTCCCTGTACGGCGATCGCGTGATCTCCTACCGGGCGAGCCAGGGCATGGGCGAGGAGCCCGTGCTCGCCGTCGTCGTGCAGACCCAGGTCATCTCCGACCGCTCCGGCGTCATGTTCACGATCGACCCCTCAACGGGCGCCCGCGACCACCTCGTCATCGAGGCGGCGCTCGGCCTCGGCGAAGTAGTGGTTTCCGGCGCCGTCGAACCCGACACGTACCTCGTCGCGAAGGACGGGCCGCGACTGATCTCGGCGCGCGTGGGCCGGCAGACGCATCGGCTCGTGGCCGACGACGACGGCACGGTTCGCCGCGAGGATCTCGAGTCCGCGCGCGCCGACGCCCGCGTGCTCACCGATGCGGAGGTGCTCGAGGTGGCGGCGCTCGGCCTCCGCGTCGAGGCGCACTACGGCCAGCCGCAGGACACCGAGTGGGCGTATTCGGGCGGGCGGCTCTACATGCTGCAGTCGCGCCCGGTCACGACGCTCGGTGGCGGACCGCTCGCGGCCGCAGACGCCGAAGGCGGGGAGTCCGGGAGCCAGCCGGCGGGCACCGTGCTGCTGCGCGGCCTCGCCGCGGCCCCCGGCCGAGTCACGGGTCGCGTCCGGATCCTGCAGAGCCCGAGCGAGGGCGCGTCGCTGCAGAACGGCGAGATCCTGGTCGCGCCGATGACGAACCCCGATTGGGTGCCGACCATGCGCCGGGCCGCGGCGGTCGTCACCGACGGCGGCGGCATGACCTGCCACGCCGCGATCGTCGCCCGCGAGCTCGGGGTGCCCGCCATCGTCGGCGCCCGCACGGCGACCACCCTGCTCCGCGATGACGAGCTCGTCACGGTCGACGGCGCGAAGGGCGAGATCATCGAGGGGGCGGATGCCGCGGCATCCGCCCAGCCCGCCGCACCGGCGGTCGCCTCGACCGTCACGGCACCGGGCGCCCCCGAGCCGCTCGCGACGAAGCTGTACGTCAACCTCGCCATCGCCGAGCGCGCCGAGGACACCGCCGCGCTCGACGTCGACGGCGTCGGGCTCCTGCGCGCCGAGTTCATGATCACGGATGCGCTCGGCGGCATGCATCCCCGCGAGATGCTCGCCCGCGGTCAGCGCGAGGAGTTCATCCGCCGCATGACCGAGTCGCTGCTCTCGGTGACGCGGGCGTTCGGGAGCCGTCCGGTCGTCTACCGCACCATCGACTTCCGCAGCAACGAGTTCCGCGGACTCGAGGGCGGCGAACGGTTCGAACCGCAGGAGAACAACCCGATGATCGGCTATCGGGGCGCGTTCCGCTACGTCAAGGAACCCGAGCTGTTCACCCTCGAGCTCGAACTCCTCGCCCGGGTGCGCGAGGAGACCCCGAACCTGCACGTCATGCTGCCGTTCGTGCGCACCAGGTGGGAGCTCGAGGCGTGCCTCGAGCTCATCGACGCGAGCCCGCTGGGTCGTCAGCGTGGACTCAAGCGCTGGGTGATGGCCGAGGTGCCGTCGATCGTCTACCGCATCCCCGAGTATGCGGCCATGGGCATCGACGGGGTCTCGATCGGCTCGAACGACCTCACCCAGCTCATGCTCGGGGTCGACCGCGACTCCGAGGTCTGCGCGGAGCTGTTCGACGAGTCGGATGCCGCGGTGCTCGACGCGATCGAGCGCATCATCACGGCGTGCCGGTCGGCGGGCATCACCTCCTCGCTCTGCGGGCAGGCGCCGTCGAACGACCCGGCGTTCGCCGAGCACCTGGTGCGCTACGGCATCGACTCGATCTCGGTGAACCCCGACGTCGCCGACCGCACGCGGCGGGTCGTGGCTGCGGCGGAGCGGCGCATCCTGCTCGAGGCGGCACGCGGGGGCGTCGGCGCGCGCGGCTGAACCCGGTGACGGATGCCCCGAGGCATCCGACGATCGCGGCCCTCGGCGCCGGACGATCGGTGTCCGTGGCCGCTTGTAGTCTTGGTGGGTGCCGGACGCAGACAAGCCCACCCTCCTCGTGATCGACGGCCATTCCCTGGCCTTCCGAGCCTTCTACGCACTACCCGTCGACAGCTTCTCCACGCGCGACGGGCAGCACACGAACGCCATCCACGGGTTCCTCTCGATGCTGCTGCTGCTCCTGCAGAACGAGAAGCCCACGCACCTCGCGGTGGCGTTCGACAAGTCGCGCGTCTCGTTCCGCACGCGGGAGTACGCCGAGTACAAGGGCAATCGCAGCGAGACGCCGCCCGAGTTCAAGGGTCAGGTGCCGCTCCTGCAGGACGCACTGCGGGCCATGCACATCCGCACGCTCGAGGTCGACGACTTCGAGGCCGACGACATCCTCGCGACCCTCGCGAAGCGGGGGCAGGCCGAGGGCTACCGGGTGCTCCTCGTCTCGGGCGATCGTGACACCATCCAGCTCGTGAACGACGACGTCACGCTCCTCTACCCCAACACGCAGGGCGTCTCGCAGTTGAAGCGCTACGACGTCGATGCCGTCATGGAGCGCTACGGCATCCGCCCGGAGCAGTACCCCGACGTCGCCGCACTCGTCGGCGAGACGAGCGACAACCTCACGGGCATCACCAAGGTCGGCGAGAAGACCGCCGTCAAGTGGCTCGGCCTCTACGGCGACCTCGACGGCATCATCGCGCACGCCGACGAGATCAAGGGCGTGGTCGGGCAGAACCTGCGCGACCAGAAGGAGCACGCGATCCGCAACCGGCGGCTCAACAAGCTCGTCACCGACGTCGACCTCGAGGTGGAGCTCGACGAATTCCGCGCGCAGCCGATCGACCTCGAGTCGGTTCGGCCCATCTTCGAGCGGCTCGAGTTCCGAACCCTCATGGAGCGGCTGACGAAGCTCGCGGCGGGCGAGCCCGCGACCAACGGTGCTCCGGCCGGCGCGTCGCGCGCGCCGGCGACGGCGCTGCCCGCCGAGCCCGCCGCGGTCGCGCTCGTCGCGCCGACCCCGTCGCGCCTCGATGGCGAGGAGCTCGGCGCCTGGCTCGAGCGCGCGAAGGCCGCGGAGCCCGCGGGGCTGGGTCTCAGCCTCGAGGTGTTCGGCGGCCGCGTCGTCGGCGCCGGCATCGCCACGTCGAGCGAGACCGTGCATCTCGTGTGGAAGACGGGCCGCGCCGAGCTCGCACCGTTCGAGGCGTGGCTCGCGAGCGATGCGCCGAAGATCATGACCGACGCGAAGTCGCAGGTGAAGGCGCTCAGCCGGTCGGGGCTCGCTTTCGACGGGCTCGTCGTCGACACGCTCATCGCGGGATGGCTGGTGCGCCCGAACCTCACTGAGAAGACCCTCGCCGACCTCGTGACCTTCCACCTGGGCGAGACCGTGCCCCAGGCCGATCCGACGCAGCTCCTTCCCGAGGAGGGCACCGATTCGGGTGCCCCCGAGTACGCGTGGTACTCCCTCCGGCTCGCACCGGTGGTGCTCCGGGGCCTCAGCGAGGGTTCGCGCCGGCTGCTCGCCGAGATCGAGATGCCGCTCCTCCCGGTGCTCGCCGCGATGGAGCTGCGCGGCGTCACCGTCGACCACGACGAGCTCGCCGCGTTGTCGTCGGAACTCGGCGATCGCGCGGCGGGGCTCGCGGCATCCGCCTACGCCGAGATCGGCCGCGAGGTGAACCTCGGCTCGCCGAAGCAGCTGCAGGAGGTGCTGTTCGACCAGCTGGGCATGCCCAAGACGCGTGCGACGAAGACCGGCTACACCACCGACGCGAGCGCACTGGCCGACCTGCAGGAGTCGAATCCGCACCCGTTCCTCGGGTTCCTGCTCGAGCACCGAGACGTCACGAAGCTGCGGCAGATCGTCGAGTCGCTCGACAAGTCGATCGGCGCCGACGGGCGCATCCGCACGACGTACTGGCAGATCGGCGCCGCCACCGGGCGGATGTCCTCGAACGACCCGAACCTGCAGAACATCCCCATCCGCACCGAAGACGGTCGCCGCATCCGCAAGGCGTTCCGTCACGGGCCCGAGTTCGCCGAGCTGCTCACGGCCGACTACTCGCAGATCGAGATGCGCATCATGGCGCACCTCTCGGGCGACCCGGGCCTCATCGAGGCGTTCAATGCCGGCGAAGACCTGCACCGGTTCGTCGGCGCCCGGGTGTTCGGCGTCGACCCGGCCGACGTGACGCCGCTCATGCGCACGAAGGTCAAGGCCATGTCGTACGGTCTCGCCTACGGCCTCAGCGCCTTCGGCCTCTCGAAGCAGCTGCGCATCGAACGCGCCGAGGCGACCCAGCTCATGCGCGAGTACTTCCAGCGCTTCGGCGCCGTTCGCGACTACCTGCGCGGCGTCGTCGAGCAGGCGAAGATCGACGGGTACACCGAGACGATCTTCGGCCGGCGCCGGCCGTTCCCCGACCTCGCGAGTCCCAACCGGGTGCTTCGCGAGAACGCCGAACGGGCGGCGCTCAACTCGCCGATCCAGGGGTCCGCCGCCGACATCATGAAGATCGCGATGGCGAACGTCGAGGCGGCGATCGCCGGCGAGGGGCTCCAGAGCCGCATGCTCATGACCGTCCACGACGAACTCATCTTCGAGGTGGCGCCGGGCGAGTCCGACGCGCTCGAGGCGATCGTTCGAGACCGCATGGCGCATGCGGCCGACCTCCTCGTGCCGCTCGACGTGCAGCTCGGGCGCGGCGCCGACTGGGACGACGCGGCGCACTGACGACGCGGGTCGAGCGGGCGGGTCCGCTCCACGGAGCGGACCCGCAGCGGCCCGTCGGCGACCCTCGGTGGATCAGAACCGGTCGGGGAACTGCGCGATCAGGCCCTGGCTCAGCATGTCGGCCATCTCGATCATGTGCGCCTCGGCCGCGTCGTACGCGACGATGGCGGAGGCATGGTCACCCGCGAGCACGGCACCGGCGTAGCCGATCGTCGTCGTGATGTGCGCCGCCATCATGTCGCGAAGGTCCCGCTTGGGCCATTCGGGGTTCGCCTTGGCCAGGAAGTCGGCGATGTCCTTCGCGTTCGCGTACCACGCCTCGACCGCGGAGTCCAGCGCCGCCTGATCCCCGGCCTTCGCAGCGCTCAGCACGGGCACGGCGAGCTGGATGTGCGTGGTCAGCAACGCGGTGAGCGTCGCCCCGGCGTCGTCACCGTAGAACGGTGCGACCGCGTCGCCGAGTTCGACCTGGTTGCGGAGGAGGCGATCGATGGTGGGCTGGAGCGCCGGCGAGTCCTCGGCGAACGCGACCACGGTGGCGTACGTCCACTCCATGTGCTGGATCCAGAGCGTGCGCATGGCGCTGTGCAGCGCGGTCTCCGCAGAGACCGTGGCCGGCGACTGGGTGTGGGCGTGCAACGAGGTGGCGGCCGGCTCGGCGCTGACGGCGCCGGTCGCCGCCAGCAGCCCGCCCGACAGCGCGAGCGCCGCGACCAGCGACGCGGCGATGGCGCGGAACCGCGCCGTGCGTGGGATGGACATGATGGACCCCTTTCCTGATCGCCGCGTCCGGTCGGGCCGGTGTGCGCCCCGGACGGGCGGCACCCGACGCGGAACGGGTTCAGGTGGTGAGTGGGCGGCCCGAGGCCCGGTCTTACCGTCGACGACGAGTTCGCGCGATCCCGGTAAGACGCGACCCGTTCGGCGACACTCACGAGGTATGAGCAGTTCCGACCCGAAACGCGGCATCCCGTCGCCGGCGCCGGCGCAGCCCCGCGGTCGGTCACTGAGATGGCGTCGCGAGCAGCTCATGGCCGCGGGCTACGACGAGCTCACGGCGCAGCGCCTCGCGACCGACCGCACGGTGGACATCCATGCGATGATCATGATGAAGGAGCAGCATCCTCCCCTCGGGCGCCGCAGTGCGGAAGGGCCGGTTCCAGGTGAGTGACGACATGAACGCCGTTTCGGTCGCGCGCACCGACCTGCCGAGTCATCCGGTCGGTGCAGCGCCTGACGTCGACGACTGGATCGCCCGCCTCTCGGTGCCGGGGCGGGTGCGGGAGGATGCGGTCGCCCACCTGCACGGCCTGATGGTCCGGGCCGCCCGCCATCAGGTCGCACGCATGCCCGAAGCCGGTGCGCTCGGCGCCGCCCGGCGTGAGGAGATCGTGCAGACGGCTGCGGATGAGGCGACCGTGTCGGTCCTGTCGCGGCTCGGTGCCTTCGAGGGCCGAAGCCGATTCACGACGTGGGCGTACAAGTTCGGCATCTTCCACGCGGGCGTGGAGGTCCGGCGTACGGCATGGGGCAACCGGGAGATCCGGCTCGACGACGTGCCGGAGCCGACGGACGGACGCGTGGCGGGTCCCGAAGCCGCCGCCGAGAGCCGCGATCTCGCCCAGGCCGTGCGCGTCGGGCTCGCCGAGGCCCTGACGCCGCACCAGCGCCGCATCGCCCTCGCCGTGCTGGTCGATGAGGTCCCGATCGACGTGCTCGCCGAGCGCCTCGGCACCAATCGGGGTGCGCTGTACAAGACGCTGCACGATGCCCGCAAGCGCCTGCGGGCGCACCTGTCCGCCCAGGGCTACCTGCCCGTGCACACCGCGGAGGTGGATCGGTGAACGACCATGGACGACTGACCCCTCAGGCGGTCGACCGCCTGACCGCGAACACGGATCCGTGGCTCTCCTGCGACGAGTGCTTCGACCGGCTCGATGTCGTCGTCGAGGCCGTGGTCCGCTCGAACCTGCCGATGCCCGAGGCGTTCCGGGTGCACCTGTCGGCGTGCCCGGCTTGCGATGAGGAGGCGCGCTCGCTCGCGGCGCTGATCGCCGACGACGCCCGCTGATCCCGGCCTCGAGAGCGGCCGTATGGGGTGGCGCCGCGCCGGTCACGACGTGTCGTCGGGCTGCCCTAGGCTCGCTCCCATGGCATCGAGTGAGCGCACCCCGACCGACGTCGACCGCATCGCCGAGCAGTGGGTCGACACGGCCGTCGAACTGGACCCCACCCTCGGCACGTACATCGGCCGGAAGGAGGCCGATTCCCGGTTCGGCGACTACTCGCCCGAAGGGCTCGAGCGGTCGGCGGAGGCCGTACGACGCACCATCGCCGCGCTCGACGCGGCAACACCGGCCGACGAGGTCGACGCCGTCACCGTCGCCGACCTGCGCAGCGAGCTCGCCCTCGCCCAGGAGGCACACGAAGCCGGATTGCCGCTGCGAAACCTCAACGTGATCGCGAGCCCCGCGCAGGAGCTTCGCGATGTCTTCGACCTGATGGCCACTGACGACGCCGACGACTGGGCCACGATCTCGACCCGCCTCGGCGCGCTGCCCGCCGCCCTCGACGGCTACGTCGAGACGCTGCGGCTCGGCATCCGGCGAGGCATCGTTCCCGCCAAGCGCCAGGTGCGCGAGGTGGCGAACCAGGCACGCAAGCACGAGCGCAGCGACGGCTTCTTCGCCGAGTTCGTCGGCGCAGCTCCCGTCGACCTGCCCGACGCACTGCGGAGCGACCTCGACGCACGTGCGGCAGACGCCGGCGCCGCGTACGGACGGCTCGCCGCCTTCCTCGAGCAGGATCTGCTGCCGGTCGCCGCGGAGCTCGACGCGGTCGGCCGCGATCACTACGCCCTGCAGTCGCGCCGGTTCCTCGGCGCCGTGATCGACCTCGACGAGACGTACGAGTGGGGCATCGAGGAACTCGCGCGCATGGTCGCCGAGCAGGAGGCCATCGCCGAGGAGATCCTGCGCGGTGCGCCTTCGACGGGCTCGGGGAACGCCGTCGCCGAGGCCATCGCCTTCCTCGACGCCGACCCGAGCCGCAAGCTGCACGGCACCGACGCGCTGCAGCGATGGATGCAGGAGACCAGCGACCGCGCCGTCGCCGAGCTCGGAGCCACGCACTTCGACATTCCCGCCGAGATCCGCACGCTCGAGTGCCTGATCGCCCCCACGCACGAGGGCGGCATCTACTACACCGGCCCCACCGACGACTTCAGCCGTCCCGGCCGGATGTGGTGGTCGGTGCCCGACGGCGTGACCGAATTCGACACCTGGCGTGAACTCACCACCGTGTATCACGAGGGCGTGCCGGGACATCACCTGCAGATCGGGCAGGCGGTCGTGAACCGCGGCAAGCTCAACACCTGGCGTCGGCAGCTCGCCGGCACCTCCGGCCACGCCGAAGGCTGGGCGCTGTACGCCGAGCGGCTCATGCAGGAGCTCGGTTACCTCGACGACCCCGCCGACCGGCTCGGCATGCTCGACGGGCAGCGCATGCGCGCGGCGCGGGTGGTGCTCGACATCGGCGTGCACCTCGGCAAGCCACGCCCCGACGGCAACGGCGTCTGGACGGGGGAGTACGCCTACGAGTTCCTCCGCGAGAACGTCAACATGAACGACGGATTCGTGCGCTTCGAGGTGAACCGCTACCTCGGCTGGCCCGGCCAGGCCCCGTCCTACAAGGTGGGGCAGCGCATCTGGGAGCAGCTGCGCGACGAGTTCCGGCGCCGTGAGGGCGACGCCTTCGACATCCGCGAGTTCCATCGCCGTGCGCTCGACCTCGGCGGCGTCGGGCTCGACACGCTGCGCAGCGCCCTGCTCGGCTGACGCCGCACCCTCCCTGCGTAGACTGCCGTCGTGTGTCGAGTCGACCCGGTGCGACAGGCGGCCCCGCCCGCTCGAGATGCCTTCTGGGCCGGGGCACCCGACTCCGTGCTTACGCGACTCGGGGCGGAGGAGTCGGGTCTGAGTGACGCGGCGGCCGCCGCCATCCTCGCGAGACGACGCCTCCGACGCCACCACCGCCACGGGAGGGCGTCGTGGCCGCGATTGCTGCTGTCGCAGTTCAGTAGTCCCATCATGCTCATCCTGATCGTCGCAACGATCATCTCGATGCTGGTGGGGGACGTCACCGACGGGTCCATCATCATCGCGATCATCATCGCGAGCGGGGTGCTCGGCTTCACGCAGGAGTTCCGGGCCAACAAGGACGTCGCTGCTCTCCTCGCACGGGTCGAGGTGCAGGTGCCGGTCATCCGCGGCGGCCGGGAGGTCGATGTCCCCGTGGCCGAGGTCGTGCCCGGCGATCTCGTTCAGCTCCGCGCGGGCGGAGTCGTGCCGGCTGACTGCCGGCTCCTCGAGTGCGAGAACCTGCTCGTCGACGAGTCGACCCTGACGGGCGAGTCGTTCCCTGCCGAGAAGGACGCCATGCGCCAGGTGCCTGCCGGGGCCGCCCTGGCCGATCGTGCCAACTCGGTGTTCCTCGGCACCCATGTGGTGAGCGGCACCGGTCGCGCCATCGCGGTGCTCGTCGAGCGAGACACCGAGCTCGGAGCCGTGTCGTCGCAGCTCGAGCAGCAGCGAGTGACCACGGCGTTCTCACGCGGTACGACTCGCTTCGGCGTGCTCCTCCTCTGGATCATGCTGCTGCTGACGGCGTTCATCTTCGTCGTGAACACGGTGTTCGGCCGACCGCTGCTCGAGGCGCTGCTCTTCTCGCTGGCACTGGCGGTCGGGCTCAGCCCGCAGATGCTGCCGGCCATCATCTCGATCAGCCTCTCCACGGGCGCACGACGGATGGCCGAGCAGCAGGTGATCGTGAAGCGGCTCGACGCCATCGAGGATCTCGGCGCGCTCACCGTACTGTGCACCGACAAGACCGGCACGCTGACCGAAGGCTCCCTGCAGCTCGATCACGCCTTCGACCTCGACGATCGCGACAGCGATGAGGTGCTGAACCTCGCGAGCCTGAACGCCGGACTCCAGCACGGGTTCCCCAACCCGCTCGACCTGGCGATCCTCGCCCGCCGCCCATTGCGTCCGGGTGCGGAGGCGCTCGACGAGGTGCCGTACGACTTCACTCGCCGCCGCCTGTCGGTGCTCGTGCGCATCGACGAGGTGCCGACGCTGATCGTGAAGGGCGCGTTCGAGGGCGTGCTCTCAGTGTGCGACGAGGCCCTCGTCGCGGGTGCCGCAGTGCCGATGTCGGCCGTGCGCCCGAAGCTCCTCGAACGGTTCGCCGAGCTCAGCGCGGAGGGCCTCCGCGTGCTCGCCGTGGCGACCCGCAGGTTGCCCGATCCCGCGCCGGTGCTCACCGCCGACGACGAGTCCGGCCTCACCCTCGTCGGGATCCTCGCGTTCCGCGACCCGGCCAAGCCCGACGCCGCCAGCTCGATCGCGTCGCTGGAGAGGATCGGAGTATCGGTTCGGGTCATCACCGGCGACAACCGGCTCGTCGCGTCGGCGGTCGGCCGTTCGGTCGGGCTCGACGTCACGCAGGTGCTCACCGGACGCGAGATCGACCGGCTCGACGACGCGGCGCTCGTCGCGAGCGTGGAGGATGTGGCGGTATTCGCCGAGGTCGAACCGCTGCAGAAGCGCCGCATCCTGCTCGCCCTGCGCTCCGGCGGCCAGACGGTGGGCTACCTCGGCGACGGCATCAACGACGCCCCGGCGCTGCACGCGGCCGACGTCGGGATCTCGGTGGACACCGCCGTCGACGTGGCGAGGCAGGCGGCGGGCGTCGTGCTGCTGGCGAAGAGCTTGGGCGTGCTGGACGACGGGATCCGGCTGGGGCGCGCCACCTTCGCCAACACCTTGAAGTACGTCCGGGTGACCACCAGCGCGAACTTCGGCAACATGCTGTCGATGGCGGTCGCGAGCCTGTTCCTCACGTTCCTGCCCCTGCTGCCCCGCCAGATCCTCCTCCTCAACTTCTTGAGCGACATCCCCGCCACGACCATCGCGGCCGATCGCGTCGATCCCGAGCGGCTCCAGCAGCCCGGTCGGTGGGACCTTCGTGGCATCCGGAACTTCATGATCGTCTTCGGCCTCGTGTCCACGGCGTTCGACCTCGCCACCTTCGCCCTGCTGCTGTGGGTGTTCCAGACGCCGGAGGGCGTGTTCCGCAGTTCGTGGTTCATCGAGTCGACACTCACCGAGCTCGTCGTGCTCCTCTCGCTGCGCACCGGGCGACCGATCTTCCGGGCGCGCCCGGGTCGGGCGCTCCTCTGGTCCAGTGTGATCGTGGCGGGGGTGACGCTCGCCATTCCGTACCTCCCGCCGGTGGCCGGACCGCTCGGCCTCGAGCCGGTGCCATGGCAGATCCTCGTCTCGCTGTTCGGGGTGACGGCGGTGTACCTGCTCGCGAATGAGATGCTCAAGCGACCCTTCCTCCGGGCCTGATCCGCGCGGTTGCCGGAGTCTCCGGCGTTCGGCTAGGATGGAGCGTCACTCGTGTGACGTCCCTGTCCGCATGCCCATCGCGGAACCAACAACGCTCTACCGACGCGATGGGCTCGATTCTGTCCTTTACGGAGCATTCACTACATGACAACCGCAACGACCAAGGCGCCCAAGCAGGTCGCGATCAACGACATCGGATCTGCTGACGATTTCCTCGCCGCGGTCGAGAAGACTTTGAAGTTCTTCAACGACGGCGACCTCATCGAGGGCACCGTCGTGAAGATCGACCGCGACGAGGTGCTCCTCGACGTCGGCTACAAGACCGAGGGCGTCATCCCCTCGCGTGAGCTTTCCATCAAGCACGACGTCGACCCCAGCGAGGTCGTCGGCGTCGGCGACACCGTCGAGGCGCTCGTTCTCCAGAAGGAGGACAAGGAAGGCCGCCTCATCCTGTCGAAGAAGCGCGCCCAGTACGAGCGCGCATGGGGCGACGTGGAGAAGATCAAGGAAGCCGACGGCGTCGTGACCGGTACGGTCATCGAGGTCGTCAAGGGCGGCCTGATCGTCGACATCGGCCTCCGCGGCTTCCTCCCGGCCTCGCTCATCGAGCTCCGCCGCGTGCGCGACCTCACGCCGTACCTGGGTCAGGAGATCGAGGCGAAGATCCTCGAGCTCGACAAGAACCGCAACAACGTCGTGCTCTCGCGCCGTGCGCTGCTCGAGCAGACGCAGTCCGAGTCGCGTTCGACGTTCCTCGCGAACCTGCACCCGGGCCAGATCCGCAAGGGCGTCATCTCCTCGATCGTCAACTTCGGTGCGTTCGTGGACCTCGGCGGCGTCGACGGCCTCGTGCACGTCTCCGAGCTGTCGTGGAAGCACATCGAGCACGCCAGCGAGGTCGTCGAGGTCGGCCAGGAGGTCACCGTCGAGGTGCTCTCCGTCGAGCTCGACCGCGAGCGCGTCTCGCTGTCGCTCAAGGCGACGCAGGAGGACCCGTGGCAGGTCTTCGCCCGCACGCACGCGATCGGCCAGGTCACCCCGGGCAAGGTCACGAAGCTCGTTCCGTTCGGTGCGTTCGTTCGCGTCGCCGACGGCATCGAGGGCCTCGTGCACATCTCGGAGCTGTCGGGTCGTCACGTCGAGCTCGCCGAGCAGGTCGTCTCGGTCGGCGAAGAGGTGTTCGTCAAGGTCATCGACATCGACCTCGAGCGTCGCCGCATCTCGCTCTCGCTCAAGCAGGCCAACGAGGGTGTCGACCCCGAGGGCACCGAGTTCGACCCGGCGCTCTACGGCATGCTCACCGAGTACGACGAGCAGGGCAACTACAAGTACCCCGAGGGCTTCGACCCCGAGACCAACGAGTGGCGCGAGGGCTTCGAGGCCCAGCGCGAGAAGTGGGAGCAGGACTACGCTGCCGCTCAGGCTCGCTGGGAGGCGCACAAGAAGCAGGTCGCCCAGGCGAACGCTGCGGCCGTCGCCGACGACTCGTTCTCGTCGGGCGGTGCCTCGTTCTCGAGCGAGTCGACCGGCGCGGGCACCCTCGCCGACGACGCCTCGCTCGCGGCACTGCGTGAGAAGCTCTCGAGCAACTGACGCACCGCGCGGGTACACGCGAACCGGAAGGCCGGCTCCCTCGGGAGCCGGCCTTCCGGCGTTCCGGCGCGCGCCGGTCGCGAGCCGGGCACCGGGCCGGGTGTGCGTGCAGTCGGGTGGAGTCGCCCCGGATAGAGTGGGGGACGTGTATCTGATCGGTCTCACGGGCGGCATCGCCTCAGGCAAGTCCACGGTGGCCAGGCGGCTCGTCGAACACGGTGCGGTGCACATCGACGCCGACGAGCTGGCGCGCCGGGTGGTGGAACCCGGCAAGCCGGCGCTCGCGAAGATCGTCGAGGAGTTCGGTCCCGACGTGGTCGGCCGCGACGGCAGCCTCGACCGCGCCAAGCTCGGCGAGATCGTGTTCCGCGACGATGCGGCACGCGCGAAGCTCAACGGCATCGTGCATCCCGCCGTGCGCGAACTCACGCGAAAGCTCATCGACCGCGCGGTCGGCAACGACCCCGATGCGGTGATCGTCTACGACGTGCCGCTGCTCGTCGAGGCATCCGTGCCCGATGACCTGCAGTTCGACCTCATCGTGGTCACGAGCGCGCCGCGTCCCACGCAGGTGAAGCGACTGGTCGAGGAGCGCGGGCTCGAGACCACCCAGGCGGAGGCCCGGGTGGACGCGCAGGTCGGCAACACCGAGCGCCTCGCGATCGCCGACGTCGTGATCGACACCGACGGATCGATGGCGCACACCATGAGCCAGACCGACGCGCTCTGGCAGCGCATCACCCGGGAGCGTCGCTCGCGCGCCTGATCGTCGCCGCGTCGATGAGCACGCGCGCCATCGCCTTGGCCTCGGCAGCGGTGTCGGGTGTTCCGGTGATCGGCGCGGTGACCATCGCTCCGTTCGCCACGATGTAGAGCCGCTCGGCGAGGGCGTCGGCGTCGTGGGGGCTCAGCGGGAGTTCCTCCACGAGCCCGCGCAGCACGGCACGGAATGCGCGCTTGTGGTCGCGCACCGCTCGGGCGACCAGTGCGGCGTCGTCGCCGAGCTCACCGAACGCGTTGATGAACGCGCACCCGCGGAACGAGTCCTCGGCGAACCACTCGTGCAGCCAGTCGAACACGGCGAGCACGCGCTCGGCGGCGGAGCCGTCGGTCCTTTCATCGAGGAACCGGCGAACGGATGTCGCGATCTCCGCGTCCCGGTCGCGCAGCGTCGCTTCGACGAGCTCGTCCTTCGAGCGGAAGGCCCGGTACACGCGCTTGAGCGGCACGCCCGACGCAGCGCGCACGGCATCCATGCCGACGGCCTGGATGCCGTGCGCGTAGAACAGCCCGGACGCGGCGGCGACCAGCGCCGCCCGGTCGTCGGCGGGAGCCGTCGCGACTTGGCGTCGGGTTGATTCGCTCACGGAGCCTCCAGGTGGTGTCGCACACGTTGCAAGAAAACGATCGTTCTCATACTATGGCGTCTCGTCGGAGAACGCACGTTCTCTGCATCACGAATCCAGCTGGAGGACAACATGTCGAAGGTGCTTCACCGCACGGCCGTGGTGGACGGCCACACGCTCGCCTACCGCGAGGCGGGCGATCCCGCCCGACCCACGCTCGTGCTGCTGCACGGGTTCCCGACGAGCTCGCACATGTTCCGCGGCCTGATCCACGAGCTGGCCGACGAGTACCACCTCATCGCGCCCGACCACCTGGGCTTCGGCGCCAGCGACGCGCCCGATCGCGAGCACTTCCGCTACGGCTTCGAGCCGCTCACACAGCTCACGCTCGGCCTCCTCGACCAACTCGACGTGCGCCGCTTCGCGCTGTACGTGCAGGACTACGGCGCCCCGATCGGATTCCGCATCGCCACGCGGCATCCCGAGCGCATCACCGCTATCATCACGCAGTCGGGCAACGCGTACGCCGAGGGGTTCACCCCGTTCTGGGAGCCGCTGGTGGCGTACGCGAAGGCGAGGGCGGCCGGCGAGCAGCCCGACGACGCCGCCGTGCGAGCGCTGCTGACGATGGACGCCACGCACTGGCAGTACACCCACGGCGTGCCCGCCGACCGCCTGGACCGCGTGGGGCCCGACACCTGGGTGCTCGACCAGGCGCGCCTGGACCGCCCCGGCAATGTCGAGATCCAGCTGGACCTCTTCGCCGACTACCTCTTCAACCTCGACGAGTACCCGCGGTTCCACGAGTACTTCCGGAGCCACCGGCCGCCGCTGCTCGCCGCGTGGGGACGCAACGACGAGATCTTCGGGCCCGACGGCGCCACGGCGTTCGGCCGCGATCTCCCCGAGGCCGAGGTGCACCTCCTCGATGCCGGGCACTTCGCCCTCGAATCGCACCTCGAGGAGATGGTCGGGCTCATCCGGCCGTTCCTGCGAGCGTCGCTCGCGGCGGAATGAGCGCCTCCGTGCCGGCACCGGGGCCCGCGACCGGTTCCGTCGCGATGCCGTCGGGTGCCGCGACCGGCTCCGCCACGGCGCCGCGGTCCGCGCGGGGCGGGACCGTCGTGGCTACCCTGGTCACCGCACTCGGGCCCGCCGTTCTCGCGATGGCGATGTTCACGGCGCTCGCCGGGCTGTCCGCGCTGGGCCTGCACGCGTTCGCCGTCCCGTTCGCGGCGACGGCGGCGCTCGTCGTGATCGCTCCGACCAGTCCGCTCGCCGGACCGCGGAACGTGCTCGTCGGGTACGTTGTGTCGACGGTGCCGGCGCTGGCGCTCGGCTCGTTCCTGCCACCCTCGGCGTCCGCGGCCGCGGTGTTCGGCGGCCTCGCGATCGTGGCGATGCTGCTGCTTCGTGCCGCGCACCCGCCGGCTGTGGCGGCGGCGGTGATGATCGGCCTGAACGGCGCCGAGTGGAGCTTCCTCCTCGACGGCGTCGTGCCGGCACTGGTGGCCGTGCTCGGCATCACCCTGGCGGCGGGCGTCGCGTTCCGGCGGTACGAGTACCCGTGGCGGTGGCGCTGACTGCAGCGTCCCGTCATCCCGATCCGCCCGGCCGTGTGCCGGGCGGGTCGGGATCGGCGCCGGATGTCGCGGCCGCGCGTTCGCCCGACCCGGACGCGATGTCGGAGGGCGAACCTAGACTGGAATCCATGCAGGCCACGCGATCCGTACGCCCGTTCGAGGTGGTGAGCGAGTACCGACCGAGCGGCGACCAGCCCACCGCCATCGCTGAACTCGCCGGGCGCATCAACGCCGGCGAGACCGACGTCGTACTCCTCGGGGCGACCGGAACGGGCAAGTCGGCGACGACCGCCTGGCTCATCGAGCAAGTGCAGCGGCCCACGCTGGTGCTCGCCCACAACAAGACGCTCGCGGCCCAGCTCGCGACCGAGTTCCGCGAGCTGATGCCGAACAACGCGGTCGAGTACTTCGTCTCGTACTACGACTACTACCAGCCCGAGGCCTACGTTCCGCAGACCGACACCTTCATCGAGAAGGACTCGTCGATCAATGCCGAGGTCGAGCGGCTACGGCACTCCACCACGAACTCGTTGCTGAGCCGCCGCGACGTGGTCGTCGTCTCCACGGTGTCGTGCATCTACGGCCTCGGCACGCCCGAGGAATATCTCGCCGCCATGATGCCGCTGCAGGTCGGGCAGCGGGTCGATCGCGACTGGCTCATCCGCAAGTTCGTCTCCATGCAGTACCAGCGCAACGACGTCGACTTCTCACGCGGCACGTTCCGGGTGCGCGGCGACACCATCGAGATCATCCCGATCTACGAGGAGCTCGCCATCCGCATCGAGATGTTCGGCGACGAGATCGAGGCGCTCTACCACTTGCACCCCCTCACCGGACAGGTGGTGGCGAAGCTCGACGCGGTGCCCGTCTTCCCCGGCTCGCACTACGTCGCGAGCACCGACGTCATGCAGCGGGCGATCGGCACCATCCGGGTCGAGCTCGAGGAGCGCCTGGCCGAGCTCGAGCGCGAGGGCAAGCTCCTCGAGGCACAGCGCCTCCGCATGCGCACCACGTTCGACCTCGAGATGATGGAGCAGATCGGGTTCTGCTCGGGCATCGAGAACTACTCGCGGCACATCGACGGCCGGGCCCCGGGCGAGGCGCCGCACTGCCTCCTCGACTA
Source organism: Agromyces sp. NSFZ (assembly GCF_056156205.1). NCBI lineage: Bacteria > Bacillati > Actinomycetota > Actinomycetes > Micrococcales > Microbacteriaceae > Agromyces > Agromyces sp. NSFZ. The sequence goes on along the minus strand of NZ_CM149585.1, from coordinate 2,376,021 downwards.
CTTCGCCGACGACTTCCTGGTGGTCATCGACGAGTCGCACGTGACCGTGCCGCAGATCGGCGCGATGTACGAGGGCGATTCCTCGCGCAAGCGCACCCTCGTCGAGCACGGGTTCCGGCTGCCGAGCGCCCTCGACAACCGACCGCTCAAGTGGGACGAGTTCAAGGCCCGCGTCGGCCAGACGGTCTACCTCTCGGCGACGCCCGGCCGGTACGAGATGGGCATCGCCGACGGCGTGGTGGAGCAGATCATCCGCCCGACGGGCCTCGTCGACCCGCAGATCGTGGTGAAGCCGTCGAAGGGCCAGATCGACGACCTGCTCGAGGAGATCAGGGTCCGCGCCGAGCGTGACGAGCGCGTGCTCGTCACGACGCTGACGAAGCGCATGGCTGAGGAGCTCACCGACTTCCTCACCGAGGCGGGCGTGCGCGTTCGCTACCTCCACTCCGACGTGGACACCCTGCGACGGGTGGAGCTCCTGACCGAGCTGCGCGCCGGCGTCTACGACGTGCTCGTCGGCATCAACCTGCTCCGCGAGGGCCTCGATCTCCCCGAGGTGTCGCTCGTCGCGATCCTCGATGCCGACAAGGAGGGCTTCCTCAGGTCGTCGACCTCGCTCATCCAGACGATCGGCCGCGCGGCGCGGAACGTGTCGGGCGAGGTGCACATGTACGCCGACACCCTGACCGACTCGATGACGTCGGCGATCGACGAGACCACGCGTCGTCGCGAGAAGCAGCTCGAGTACAACCGCGCCAACGGCATCGACCCGCAGCCGCTGCGCAAGCGCATCGCCGACATCACCGAGGTGCTCGCGCGCGAGGAGGCCGACACGGCCGAGCTGCTCGCCGGCCGCGACGCGCGCAAGAAGGCTCCCGTACCGAACCTTCGCCGCGAGGGCATCGCGGCAGCCGGTGCGAACGACCTCGAGGAACTCATCCGGGACCTCAACGAGCAGATGCTCGAGGCGGCAGGCGAACTGAAGTTCGAACTGGCGGCGAGGCTCCGCGACGAGGTCTCCGAGCTGAAGCGCGAACTGCGCCAGATGGAGAAGGCGGGTCACCTGGGCTGAGGGTCCCTGTGGCGGGGCGGATGCCGCGTGGCGTCGCATCCCCATCGAGCCGGCGTCGGCTGGGAGTTCCACGGAATCGAACGTATGTTCGCTGAGAGCGCGTGCCATCGTGGAACCCGTGTCGGTGGCGCTCTCTAGACTCGGAGAGTGCCAGTTTCACGTCTCGATGCCCACTCGCGCCTGAGTGTCCGCGGTGCCCGCGTGCACAACCTGCACAACGTCGACGTCGAGATCCCGCGCGACGCGATGGTCGTCTTCACCGGCCTCTCGGGCTCGGGCAAGTCGTCCCTCGCGTTCGACACCATCTTCGCCGAGGGGCAGCGGCGGTACGTCGAGTCCCTGTCGGCCTACGCCCGGCAGTTCCTCGGTCAGGTCGACCGGCCCGACGTCGACTTCATCGAGGGGCTGAGCCCTGCCGTCTCGATCGACCAGAAGTCTACGAACCGCAACCCGCGGTCGACCGTCGGCACGATCACCGAGATCTACGATTACATGCGCCTGCTCTGGGCACGCATCGGCGTGCCGCACTGTCCCGTGTGCGGCGAGCGCATCCAGCGGCAGACGGTGCAGCAGATCGCCGACCAGCTCATGGAGTTGCCGGAGGGCACCCGGTACCAGGTGCTCAGCCCGGTCGTCTCCAAGAAGAAGGGCGAGTTCGTCGACCTGTTCCGCGAGCTGGCCGCCGGCGGGTACTCGCGCGCGATGGTCGACGGCGAGCTCATCCGCCTCGACGAGCCGCCGACCCTCAAGAAGCAGGTCAAGCACGACATCTCGGTCGTCATCGACCGGCTCGTGGCCGGCCCCGACGTGCTCGGCCGGCTCACCGACTCGCTCGAGACCGCGCTGCGGCTGACCGACGGGCTCGTGCAGGTGAACCTCGTCGACGAGACCGGCCCCGACGCGTGGGCCACGTTCTCCGAGAAGCTCTCCTGCCCGAACCAGCATCCGATCCAGCTCACCGAGATCGAGCCGCGCACCTTCTCGTTCAATGCGCCGTTCGGCGCCTGCCCCGAGTGCTCCGGCCTCGGCACCAGGATGTCGGTCGACGAGGCGCTGCTCCTCGGCGACCCGTCGCTCAGCATCGCCGAGGGGGTCATCCTGCCGTGGACCTCGCAGGGCAAGAGCCTCTACAACTACTACGAGAAGCTGCTCGACGGCCTCGCCCGCGACCTCGGGTTCTCCCTGGACACGCCATGGGAGGAGCTCGACGAAGCCGCGCGCGACGCGGTGCTCCGTGGCGACAACTTCGAGGTCAAGGTGCGCTGGCGCAACCGGTACGGCCGCGAGATGAGCTACACCTCCGGCTTCGAGGGCGTCGTGCCCTACATCGAGCGCCAGTACGTCCAGGCCGAGACCGACGTGCAGCGGGCGCGATGGGCCGAGTATCTCCGAGAAGTGCCGTGCCCGGTCTGCGGCGGCAAGCGGCTGAAGCCCGAGGTGCTCTCGGTGCTCATCCACGACCACAGCATCGCCGACGTCGGCGAGCTCAGCCTCACCGACGCCCGGGCCTTCATGGACCGGCTGCAGCTCACCGAGCGCGAGCAGGCCATCGGCGCGCAGGTCCTGCGTGAGATCAAGGTGCGGCTCGACTTCCTCATCCGGGTGGGCCTCAGCTACCTCGACCTCGCGCGCGCGGCGGGCACGCTCTCGGGCGGCGAGGCACAGCGCATCCGGCTGGCAACGCAGATCGGCTCCGGCCTCACCGGCGTGCTCTACGTGCTCGACGAGCCCAGCATCGGCCTGCACCAGCGCGACAACCGCCGTCTCATCGACACGCTCGTGGCGCTCCGCGACCTCGGCAACACGCTCATCGTCGTCGAGCACGACGAGGACACCATCCGCACCGCCGACTGGATCGTCGACATCGGGCCGGGTGCCGGCGTCAACGGCGGCACCGTCGTGCACTCCGGCAGCTACGCCGACCTGTTGAAGAACACGCGTTCGCTCACCGGCGACTACCTCTCGGGCCGCAAGGAGATCGCGCTCCCGGCACGTCGCCGGCCGATCGACCCGCAGCGGGTGATCGCCGTGCAGGGCGCCGAGGCGAACAACCTGCGCGGCATCGACGTCGACTTCCCGCTCGGCACGTTCACCGCGGTCACCGGTGTGAGCGGATCCGGCAAGTCTTCGCTCGTGAACGACATCCTCTACCGGGTGCTCGCCAACCGGTTGAACGGCGCCCGCAAGGTGCCAGGCCGGCATCGCAGGGTCACCGGCCTCGAGCAGCTCGACAAGGTGGTGCACGTCGACCAGGCGCCGATCGGCCGTACCCCGCGGTCGAACCCGGCGACCTACACGGGCGTGTTCGACCGCATCCGCACGCTGTTCTCCGAGACCACCGAGGCGAAGGCGCGCGGCTACCTGCCCGGCCGCTTCAGCTTCAACGTCAAGGGCGGCCGTTGCGAGGCGTGCTCCGGCGACGGCACCATCAAGATCGAGATGAACTTCCTACCCGACGTGTACGTCGCGTGCGAGGTCTGCGGCGGAAAGCGGTACAACCGCGAGACGCTGCAGGTGCACTACAAGGGCAAGAACATCGCCGAGGTGCTCGAGATGCCGATCAGCGAGGCGGCCGAGTTCTTCGAGCCCATCTCGGCGATCCACCGCTACCTGAAGACCCTCGTCGACGTGGGCCTCGGCTACGTGCAGCTCGGCCAGAGCGCCACGACGCTCTCGGGCGGCGAGGCGCAGCGCGTGAAGCTCGCCACCGAGCTGCAGCGCCGGTCGAACGGCCGCAGCGTGTACGTGCTCGACGAGCCCACCACCGGGCTGCACTTCGAAGACGTGCGCAAGCTCCTCAAGGTGCTCGGCAAGCTCGTCGACAAGGGCAACACCGTGATCGTCATCGAGCACAACCTCGACGTCATCAAGTCGGCCGATTGGATCATCGACCTCGGGCCCGAGGGCGGCTCCGGGGGCGGGCAGCTCGTCGCGACCGGCACGCCCGAGCAGGTCGCCCGCGTGCTGGAGAGCCACACCGGGTTCTTCCTCCGCGAGATCTTCGACGCGGCATCCGTGCACGCAGAGGTCGCCAGCTGAGCCGGATGAGCGCAGCATTGCCGAAGAATGCGGGCGTCCCCTATCGCCCCAAGGCGGGGGAGATCCCCACCGCCCCTGGCGTCTACCGTTTCCGCGACGCCGAACGACGCGTGCTGTACGTCGGCAAGGCGAAGAACCTGCGCGCGCGGCTGTCGAACTACTTCGCACCGCTGCACACGCTGCACGAACGCACCCGCCGCATGGTGACGAGCGCCGCATCGGTGGAGTGGACCGTCGTCCGCACCGATGTCGAGGCGCTGAACCTCGAGATCACCTGGATCAACGAGCTGAAACCGCCGTTCAACGTGCGCTTCAAGGACGACAAGTCCTACCCGTACCTCGTGGTCACGCTCGCCGACGAAGCCCCGCGCGCGATGGTCTCCCGCAGGCGCGGCATCCCCGGGGCGCGGTACTTCGGCCCGTACCCCAAGGTCTGGGCGGTCAACGAGACGCTCGACCTGCTCATCAAGCTGTTCCCGATCCGCACCTGCAAGGACAGCGACTACCGTCGGGCGATGGCCTCGGGCAAGCCGTGCTTCGCGGGCCAGATCGGCAGGTGCCACGGCCCATGCTCGGGCCGTGTCACGATCGAGGAGCACCGCGCCAACGTCGACCGGTTCGTGGCGTTCATGCAGAACCAGGATCCGCGCATCCTCGACGACCTCGAGCGCGAGATGCGTTCGGCCGCCTCGGTGCAGGACTACGAGACGGCCGCACGTCGGCGCGATCAACTGCAGGCGGCGCGGGCGTTCTTCGAGAAGAGCGCCATGGTGCTCGGCGACCGCGTCGACATCGACGTCTTCGGCATCGAGCACGACGAGCTCGCCGCCGCGGTGCAGCTGTTCGTCGTACGCGGCGGCCGCGTGCGCGGCGTGCACACGTGGACGGTCGACAAGGAGCTCGACGTGCCGCTCGGCGAGCTCGTCGACTCCGTCGTGCAGAACGCCTACGTCGACGGACTCACCCCTGCGCGCGAGGTGATCGTGCCGGAGCTCCCCGACGACGCCGAGGCCCTCGAGACGTGGCTGGCGACGCTCGCGGGCCGCAAGGTGCGGCTCCGTGCCGCGCAGCGCGGCGACAAGGCGGCGCTGCTGCAGACGGCCACCCAGAACGCCAAGCAGTCGCTCATGCTCTACAAGACCAGGCGCAGCGCCGACTTCACGACGCGCTCGCGCGCACTCGAGGACATCCAGGAGGCGCTCGGCATGGCCGACGCACCACTGCGCATCGAGTGCTTCGACGTGTCGCACCTGAGCGGCACCAACATCGTCGCCTCCATGGTGGTCTTCGAAGACGGGCTTCCGCGCAAGGACGAGTACCGCAGGTTCACGATCCCCGATTCCACCGACGACACCGACTCCATCCACCAGGTGCTCACGAGGCGCCTCGCGTACCTCGCGCCCGGTGCGGCGGACGCCCCGTCGAGCGGCGATGGCAGCGAGGCGAGCCCGGCGGCCGCCGACCAGGTGCCGTCGGCATCCGACGCGCCCGAGGCATCCGACGCGCCCGAGGCATCCGCCCGACGGAAGAAGTTCGCCTACCGGCCGAACCTCCTCGTGGTCGACGGCGGGCAGCCGCAGGTCGCTGCCGCGGCCCGAGCGCTCGAGGAGTCGGGCGTCGAGGGCATCTACCTCTGCGGCATCGCCAAGCGGCTCGAGGAGATCTGGACCCCCGACGCCGACTTCCCGGTGATCCTGCCGCGCAACAGCGACGCGCTGTTCCTCTTCCAGCGGGTCCGCGACGAGGCGCACCGGTTCGCGATCACGCACCAGCGCCAGCGCCGCAAGCGCGACATCGGCACCATCCTCTCCGAGATCCCCGGACTCGGACCGGCACGCGTCAAGGAACTGCTGCGCCACTTCGGCTCGGTCTCCCGCCTGCGCGCGGCGGGTGAGGCCGAGATCGCCGAGGTCAAGGGCATCGGGCCGACCCTCGCGGCGACCGTGCACGGGCACCTGCACGCCGATCGCGTGCCGGCGCCCCGGTAGGCTGGAGTGTCGACGCGCGGAAGGGGGCCCGAGACGATGGCAGCCGAGGCTGAGCAGCAACAAGAGGTGCTCATCGTCACCGGGATGTCGGGCGCGGGGCGTTCGACGGTGGGCAACGCGCTGGAAGACCTCGGCTGGTACGTCGTCGACAACCTGCCGCCGCAGATGCTCCGGCCGCTGGTCGAACTCGTGGAGCGGGCGGGTGCATCGTTGCCGCGCATCGCCGCGGTGGTCGACGTGCGCGGTCGCGACTTCTTCTCCGAGCTGCAGGACATCATCCAGGCGCTCCGCACGGGCATCAACGTGCGCGTCGTCTTCCTCGATGCGACCGATGCCGTGCTCGTGCGTCGATTCGAGTCCGTGCGTCGGCCGCACCCGCTGCAGGGCAACGGCACCATCCTCGACGGCATCGCGGCCGAGCGCATCCGACTCGCCGAGCTCCGCGAGTCGAGCGACATCGTCGTGGACACCTCCGACCTCAACATCCACCAGCTCGCGACCCTCATCACCGAGACCTTCGCCGAGGAGGGCCGGGCCGGCCTCCAGGTGACGATCCTGAGCTTCGGGTTCAAGTACGGTCTCCCGACCGACGCCGACCTCGTGGCCGACGCGCGATTCCTGCCGAACCCGTTCTGGATCCCCGAGTTGCGCCACCTCACCGGCGAGGACGCCGCGGTCTCCGAGTACGTGCTCGGCCAGCCGGGCGCGCGCGAGTTCATCGATGCCTACGCTCGTGCACTCGAGCCGGTGATGGCGGGCTACCAGCGCGAGAACAAGCGGCACGCGACCATCGCGATCGGCTGCACCGGCGGCAAGCATCGCTCGGTGGCGATCGTCCGCGAGCTCGCGAAGCGCCTCGAGGCGATGCCGGGCGTGGTGGTGAGCGTGAAGGACCGCGATCGGGGCCGCGAGTGACGGGCGCGACACGCGACGACGAGACGACCGACCGAGGAGAGGATGCGACGTGGCACTGACGGCCGACGTGAAAGAGGAGCTCGCGCGGGTCGAGGTGTCGAAGACCAGCGTCCGGGCAGCCGAGCTCGCCTCGGTGCTCCGCTTCGCCGGGGGACTGCACATCATCTCGGGGCGCATCGCCATCGAGGCGGAGGTCGACTCGCCCACCATCGCCCGGCGGGTGACCCGCGACCTCGGCGAGCTGTACGGCGTGCGGCCCGATGTCTCGGTCATCTCGCCCTCCGGCATCCGGCGATCGAGCCAGTACCTCGTGCGCGTGCTCGACGGTGGTGAGACGCTCGCCCGTCAGACCGGACTCCTCGATGCCCGCCGTCGGCCCGTCCGCGGGCTGCCGAACAAGCTCACCACCGGATCTCGCGACGACGTCGCCGCGGTGTGGCGGGGCGCGTTCCTCGCCCACGGCAGCCTCACCGATCCCGGCCGGTCCGCCGCGCTCGAGGTCACCTGCCCGGGCAACGAGACCGCCATGGCGCTCGTCGGGGCCGCCGGCCGGCTCGGCATCTCGGCGAAGGCCCGCGAGGTGCGCGGCGTGCATCGCGTCGTGATCCGCGACGGCGAGGCGATCAGCGCGATGCTGGCCCTCATGGGTGCGAGCGAGACCGTGCGCAACTGGGAGGAGTTGCGCCAGCGGCGCGAGGTGCGCGCCACGGCCAACCGGCTCGTCAACTTCGACGACGCCAACCTCCGCCGCTCGGCGCAGGCGGCGGTGGCGGCGTGCGCCCGCGTCGAGCGTGCCATGGAGCTCCTCGGCGACGACATCCCCGAGCACCTGCGGTATGCCGGCGAGCTCCGCCTCGCGCATCGCGACGCGAGCCTCGACGAACTCGGCCACCACGCCGACCCGCCCATGACGAAGGACGCGGTCGCCGGTCGCATCCGCCGACTGCTCGCGATGGCCGACAAGCGCGCGGCCGAGTTGGGCGTCCCCGGCACCGAGGCGAGCCTCCCCGCCGACCTCGACGACGTCTGACGGGCGTCAAGCCCCATCGGCGGTGGGAGCGCCGGGCATAGGCTAGGGGATGCCGCGGTCGGACCGGGCAGAGGCTCGGTTCCCCGGCGTCTGACAAGGAGAAGCTATGGCCGACTACACCCTTCCCGATCTGCCCTACGACTACTCGGCGCTCCAGCCCGCCATCAGCGGCAGGATCATGGAGCTGCACCACTCGAAGCACCACCAGGCCTACGTGACGGGTGCCAACACCGCCCTCGAGCAACTGGCCGAGGCGCGTGCGAACAACAACCTGGCCAATGTCAACAAGCTCGAGAAGGACCTCGCGTTCAATCTCGGCGGCCACGTCAACCACTCGATCTTCTGGACCAACCTCTCGCCCGACGGCGGCGACACGCCGACCGGCGACCTCGCCTCGGCGATCGACGACCAGTTCGGTTCGTTCGACCGGTTCCAGGCGCATTTCACCGCGACCGCGCTCGGCGTGCAGGGCTCGGGTTGGGCGGTGCTCGCCTGGGATTCGATCGGGCAGCGCCTCATCGTGCTGCAGTTCTTCGACCAGCAGGCCAACATGCCGGCCGGCATCGTGCCGCTCCTCATGCTCGACGTGTGGGAGCACGCCTACTACCTCGACTACCAGAACGTCCGTGCCGATTACGTGAAGGCGTTCTGGACGATCGCGAACTGGGAGAACGTCCAGCAGCGCCTCGCCACCGCACGCGAGAAGACCTCAGGGCTGCTGCTACTGTCATAGCGGGAAGGTCCCCGGGTGCACGCCCGGGGACCCGCCCACGGCCCGATCAGCACCTCGCAAACGCGCTCTCGCGCTCGTTGAACAGGAGACTTCCGTGTCCGTCAAGATCGGCATCAACGGCTTCGGCCGAATCGGCCGCAACTTCTTCCGCGCCGCCCTCGCCCAGGGCGCCGACCTCGAGATCGTGGCGGTGAACGACCTCACCGACAACAAGACGCTCGCGCACCTGCTGGAATTCGACTCGGTCCTCGGTCGCCTCGACGCCACGGTCGACTACGACGACGAGCACATCATCGTCGACGGCAGGTCGATCCGCGCCTTCGCGGAGCGCGACCCCGCGAACCTGCCATGGGGCGAGCTCGGCGTCGACATCGTCATCGAGTCGACGGGCTTCTTCACGAAGGCCGCCGACGCGCGCAAGCACCTCGACGCGGGTGCGAAGAAGGTCCTCATCTCCGCGCCCGCGAAAGACGAGGACGCGACGTTCGTGATGGGCGTGAACGAGCAGACCTACGACCCCGAGAAGCACCACATCATCTCGAACGCGTCGTGCACCACGAACTGCCTCGCGCCGCTCGCCAAGGTGTTCAACGACGCCTTCGGCATCGAGCGTGGCCTGATGACCACGGTGCACGCCTACACGGCCGACCAGAACCTGCAGGACGGCCCCCACAAGGACCTCCGTCGTGCACGTGCGGCGGCCATCAACATCGTGCCCACCACCACGGGTGCCGCGAAGGCCCTCGGCCTCGTGCTCCCTGAGCTCGTCGGCAAGCTCGACGGCTTCGCCCTGCGCGTGCCCGTGCCGACCGGTTCGATCACCGACCTCACCGTCGTCTCCTCGCGTCCGGTGACCGTCGACGAGGTGAAGGCCGCCTACCGTGCCGCCGCAGAGGGGCCGATGGCGGGGATCCTCAAGTACAGCGAGGACGAGCTGGTCTCGAGCGACATCGTCTCCGACCCGTACTCCTGTATCTTCGACTCCGGGCTCACCCGGGTGATCGGCGACCAGGTGAAGCTGTCGGGGTGGTACGACAACGAATGGGGCTACTCCAACCGCCTCGTCGATCTGACCGAATACGTGGCCGAGCGCCTCTGAAACGAGTGAATGTGACCCTGCGAACGATCGAGTCCCTCGGTCCGCTCGCCGGCAAGCGTGTCGTCGTCCGTTGTGACCTGAACGTCCCCCTCCAGGACGCGGTCATCACGGACGACGGCCGTGTGCGGGCATCGGTACCGACCATCCAGGCCCTGACCGGCCAGGGAGCACGCGTGATCGTGATCTCCCACCTCGGCAGGCCCGAGGGGACCCCCGACCCGAAGTACAGCCTCGCCCCGGTGGCGACCCGCCTCGGCGAGCTGCTCGACGCCCCCGTCGCCTTCGCGACCGACACGGTCGGTCCGGATGCCGCGGCCAACGTCGAGGCGCTCGGCGACGGCGAGGTGCTCGTGCTCGAGAACCTGCGCTTCAACCCCGGGGAGACCTCGAAGAACGAGGCCGAGCGCACCGCGTTCGCCGGAGAACTCGCCGCATTCGCCGACGCGGTGGTGTCCGACGGATTCGGCGTCGTGCACCGCAAGCAGGCGAGCGTCTACGAGCTCGAGGAACTGCGCCCGAGCGCGGCCGGACTGCTCATCGCCTCGGAGCTCGACGTACTCGACCGGCTCACCGAGTCGCCCGAGCGGCCGTACACGGTCGTGCTCGGCGGTTCCAAGGTGTCAGACAAGCTCGGCGTCATCGCCCACCTCCTGCCGCGCGTCGACACGCTGCTGATCGGCGGCGGCATGCTGTTCACCTTCCTCGCCGCGCAGGGGCACAAGGTCGCGTCGAGCCTGCTCGAGGCCGACCAGATCGACACGGTGAAGGGCTACCTCGCCGAGGCGCAGGAGCGCGGCGTCTCGATCGTGCTGCCCACCGACGTCGTGGTCGCGGCCTCGTTCTCGGCCGACGCCGAGCACGTCGTCACCGCGGCCGACGCCATCGAGGAGACGCCGTTCGGGGCATCCGGCCTCGGACTCGACATCGGCCCCGCCACGGCGGCGGCGTTCGCCGATCGCATCAGAGACTCCAAGACGGTCTTCTGGAACGGGCCCATGGGCGTCTTCGAACTCGAGCCGTTCGCGGCGGGCACGCGCGCCGTCGCACAGGCGCTCACGCAGGTCGACGGGCTCAGCGTCGTGGGCGGCGGCGACTCGGCCGCAGCCGTGCGGCAGCTCGGCTTCGCCGACGACGCATTCGGACACATCTCGACGGGCGGAGGCGCGAGCCTCGAGTTCCTCGAGGGCAAGAAGCTCCCCGGACTGGAGGTCCTCGGATGGCAGTGACCCTTCGACCCGCTCAGGGCGGCGCGCGCACGCCGTTCATCGCCGGCAACTGGAAGATGAACCTCGACCACCTGCAGGCGATCGCGTTCGTGCAGAAGCTCGCGTGGGCGCTCGCCGATGCGAAGCACGACTTCGCCGACGCCGAGGTGGCGGTGTTCCCACCGTTCACCGACCTCCGTTCCGTGCAGACCCTCGTGGCCGCCGACTCGCTTCCCATCGGGTACGGCGCCCAGGATGTCTCGGCTCACGACTCCGGCGCATACACGGGCGAGGTCTCCGGCGCGTTCCTCGCGCAGCTCGGTTGCACGTACGTCATCATCGGCCACTCCGAGCGTCGGCAGTACCACGCCGAGAGCGACGCCGACGTGAACGCGAAGGTGCTCGCGGCGCACCGGCATGGCCTGGTCCCGGTCGTCTGCGTGGGCGAGACCGCCGAGGACCTCGAGGCGCACGGGCCGAGCGCCGTGCCGGTGGCGCAGTTGCGTGCCGCACTCGAGAAGGTCGACGGATCCAAGGGTCTCGTCGTCGCGTACGAGCCGGTCTGGGCGATCGGGTCCGGACAGGCTGCGACTCCCGAGCAGGCCGAGCAGGTCTGTTCGGCACTGCGCGAGCTCATCGGCGAACTGCTCGGCGAAGACGTGGCTGCGGACACGCGCATCCTCTACGGCGGCTCCGTGAAGGCGTCGAACATCGCGTCGTTCCTCCGCGAGCCGAACGTCGACGGTGCCCTCGTCGGGGGCGCCAGCCTCGACATCGACGAGTTCACGAGCATCGCCCGCTTCAAGAAGCACGTCGGCGCGTGACATCCGGCCGCCGCTCGGGAGCGATCCCCGGGCGGCGGCGCACGTCCCGTTATACTGATTGACGGCTCGACCCACTGCGTCGTGCCCGGAAAGGTTCACCGTGGAGATTCTCCAGGTCGTCCTGCAGGTGCTGCTCGGTCTCACGAGCCTCCTGCTGACGCTGCTCATCCTGCTGCACAAGGGCCGCGGCGGCGGTCTGTCCGACATGTTCGGCGGCGGCGTCACCTCGAGCCTCGGCGCGTCCGGCGTGGCCGAGCGCAACCTCAACCGCATCACCATCATCCTCGGACTCGTGTGGGTCACCTGCATCGTGCTGCTCGGGCTCATCACGAAGTTCGACGCAGGAATCTGACGGGGGAGACATGGCATCCGGGAACAGCGCCATCCGAGGCTCGCGCGTGGGCGCCGGGCCGATGGGAGAGCAGGACCGTGGCTTCCACGCCGACCGCATCGCGGTGAGCTACTGGGACGCCCAGGGGAACGAGACGGTGCGCTACTTCGCCGCCAACCTCCCCGAGGAGGAGATCCCAGACATCATCGACAGCCCTTCGACGGGACTGCCGGCCGGGCGCGACAAGGAGAACCCGCCGTCGGTGTCGAAGCTCGAGCCGTACAAGACGCACCTCGCCTACGTGAAGGAGCGCCGCACCGACGAAGAGGCCGCCGCACTCCTCGACGAGGCGCTGTCGCAGCTGCGGGCGCGCCGCGGGCAGGCGGCGCCGCAGGACTGACGTTCGAACCCGCCGGGTTCGAAGACGGGGGCCAGCCATTCGGCTGGCCCCCGTCGTCGTCGGTCGATGGCAGCGTCACCGCCGCTCGACGTGCCCGGCTCGACTCGGTCGGGGATCAGTCGTCGCGCGAGATGAGTGCCTCGGGCACCTCGGCCGCGGCATCCGCGTCGATGAAGAACACCGTGCGACGGCGTCCCTTGATGCCCGCAACGGGCACCTCGTCGCGACTGGCTCCGGCGAGGGCGAGGCCGAGCGCCGAGGCCTTGTCGGCGCCGGCCAGCACCAGCCAGACGCGCTGCGACGAGTTGAGCACCGGGCGGGTGAGGCTGAGGCGCTCCGGCGGCGGCTTCGGCGAATTGCGCACCGGGATCACCGTGCGATCGGTGACCTGGATGTCCGAGCGGTGCGGGAAGAGCGAGGCGATGTGCCCGTCGGGACCGACGCCGAGGAACGTGATGTCGAAGATCGGATGCGGGAGCCCGTCGACGCCGTGCTTCGAGAGTTCGGACGCGTAGGCGTCGACGGCGTCGTCGAGCGACAGTCCGGCGTCGGATGCCGGGAACGGATGCACGTTCTCGTCGGGCACGTCGAGGTCGTCGAGGAGTGCCTCCTGCGCCTGCCGGTCGTTGCGCTCGGCATCGCCGGCGGGCACCCAGCGTTCGTCACCCCACCAGAAGTGCACGCGCGACCAGTCGATGGAGGTCCGAGCGGGCGACGCGGCGACGGCCTCGAGCACGGCGGAACCCATGGAGCCGCCCGTGAGCACGACGTGGGCGACGGCCTGCGCGTCGAGGATGTCGAGCATCTTCGTGATGAACCGCGCGGCGACGGAACTTGCCAACGACGCCTTGTCGGGATGGACGAGCACGCGTCGTTCACTGGTCATGCAGGGACTCCCTCGGCCTCCGTGGCATCGAGGAGCGCGAGACCCCTCGTGATCACTTCACCGTACAACTCATCGGGGTCGAGGCGGCGGAGTTCGTCGGCGAGGCAGTCGCGGAGGCTGCGGCGGGGGAGCGCCAGGTCGTGCACTGGCTGGCCCGGCTGCCGGAGGGTGGCCACGCCGGGCACGTCGCGGACGAGCTCGATCGCGCCGCCGTCGCGCTCGAGGCGCACGCCGTGGATGCCGTGGGATGCGCCGTCGACGCTCGTGAGCACGCAGGTGCTCCGGGCCTCGAGCTGCAGGCGCAGCCAGGCGGCCAGCAGCGTCGTCGACGGCGAGTCGATGGCGCCGGTCACGCGCACCGCGGTGACGGGTTCATAGGGCGGCTGGTCGAGCACCGCCGCGAGCTGCGCCCGCCACAGGGTGAGCCTCGTCCACGCGAAGTCGGCGTCGCCGGGGCGGTAGCTCTCGGCGAGGGCGTGCAGCGCGGCCTGCGGGTCGGGCTGCGTCGAGGCATCCGTGATCCGGCGGTGCGCGATGCGGCCGAGCGGCGCCTCCGCCGGAATGGCGGGCGCCCTGCCCGGCCACCAGGTGACGACGGGGGCATCCGGAAGCAGCAGGCCCATCACGAGGCTCTCCTCGTCGAGCGCGGCATCGCCGCAGACCCGGAGCACGATCACCTCGCTCGCACCCGCGTCGCCGCCCACGCGGATCTCGGCGTCGAGCCGCGAGGGCACGTCGGGGGCCTGGCCGGGGTCGGTCGACACCACGATGACGCGCATCGGATGCTCCCGCGAGGCGTCGTTCGCGGCCTCGATCGCCTCCTCCTCGCCGTTCGGGGCGGTGGCGATCACGAGGGTCAGCACGCGGCCGAGGGCGACGACGCCGCCCTCCTCCCGGATCTTCACGAGCGTCTTCGAGATCTGGCTCGTGGTGGTGTCGGGCAGGTCGACGATCATGGGCGTCTCCAGCTTCGTCCGTCGCGGGCGAGCAGTTCGTCCGCCGATTCGGGTCCCCAGGTGCCGGGCCGGTACTGCTCGGGGCGGCCCTGCGTGGCCCAGAACTCCTCGATCGGGTCGAGGATCTTCCAGGAGAGCTCGACCTCCTCCTGGCGCGGGAAGAGCGGCGGGTCGCCGAGGAGGACGTCGAGGATGAGCCGCTCGTAGGCCTCGGGGCTCGCCTCGGTGAAGGCGTGACCGTAGCCGAAGTCCATCGTGACGTCGCGCACCTGCATGCCCGCGCCCGGCACCTTCGACCCGAACCGGATCGTCACGCCCTCGTCGGGCTGCACACGGATCACGAGCGCGTTCTGGCCGAGCTCCGAGGTCTGGCTGTCGGCGAACACCTGCTGTGGCGCGCGCTTGAAGACGACCGCGATCTCGGTCACCCGCCGGCCGAGGCGCTTGCCCGCCCGGAGGTAGAAGGGCACGCCCGCCCACCGCCTGGTGCCGATCGTGAGCTTCACGGCGGCGTACGTCTCGGTGGTCGATTCGGGGTTCATCCCGTCTTCGTCGAGGAAGCCGACGACCTTCTCACCACCCTGCCAGCCACCCGAGTACTGCCCGCGCGCCGTACCGGTGGCGAGGTCGTCGGGCAGCCGCACGGCCGCGAGGATCTTCTCCTTCTCGGCGCGCAGGTCGCCGGCCTCGAACGAGATCGGCTCCTCCATCGCGGTGAGCGCGAGCAGCTGCAGCAGGTGGTTCTGGATGACGTCGCGTGCCGCGCCGATGCCGTCGTAGTAGCCCGCGCGACCGCCGACGCCGATGTCCTCGGCCATCGTGATCTGCACGTGGTCGACGTAGTTGGCGTTCCAGATGGGCTCGTAGAGCTGGTTCGCGAACCGGAGCGCCAGGATGTTCTGGACCGTCTCCTTGCCGAGGTAGTGGTCGATGCGGAACACCGAGTCGGGTGGGAACACCGACGCGACGACGTCGTTCAACTCGCGGGCCGACTGCAGGTCCGAGCCGAACGGCTTCTCGATGACGACACGCCGCCACTGGTCGCCGTGCTGCTCGGTGAGCCCCGAGCGCTTGAGCTGCTCGGTGACGAGGGGGAACGACTTCGGGGGGATCGACAGGTAGAACGCGTGGTTGCCCATCGTGCCGCGTTCCCGGTCGAGCTCCTCGACGACCGCGTGCAGGCGATCGAACGCGGCGTCGTCGTCGAAGTCGCCCTGCACGAAGCGGATGCCCCGGGCGAGCTGCTTCCACACGTCCTCACGGAACTCGGTCCGGGCGTACTGCTTGACCGAGTCGTGCACGACCTGCTCGAAGTCCTCGTCTTCCCAGTCGCGACGGGCGAACCCGACGAGGGCGAAGCCCGGAGGGAGGAGCCCGCGATTCGCGAGGTCGTAGACCGCCGGCATCAGCTTCTTGCGGGAGAGGTCGCCCGTCACGCCGAAGATGATGAGGCTCGATGGCCCTGCGATGCGATTGAGGCGGTAGTCCTTCGGCGAACGCAGCGGGTTGTGCTGCGCGGTGATTGCTGCGGGAGCCATGAGTCCTCCCTCGATCAGCCCACGGCGTCGAACAGGGTCGCGATGTTCGCGGCCGGGTCCGTGAGGGTGAGCGTCAGCACGGGCCGGCCGTGCTCGGCGAGCACGCTCGCGTCGCCGGAGGCCTGGGCGGCGATGAGCTCGCCGAAGGTGAACGGCCGCTCGGGAATCGCGAGGTCGACGGCCGGCACCTCCGTGATCTGCAGGAACACGCCGACCGCCGGGCCGCCCTTGTGGAACTGGCCGGTCGAGTGCAGGAACCGCGGTCCCCATCCGAAGGTGACGGGCCGGCCGGCGCGCGCGGCGAGCGCGTCACGCAGCTGCGCCAACTCGGGGTGGGCCACGCGGTCGACGTACGCCTGCACCGACAGGTAGCCGTTCGGCGGCAGCTCCTCGAGCAGCACGTCGATCGCCGAGGCGAGGTCGCTCGAGGCGCCGATGACGTCGGGCGTGCCGCGCACCTCGATGCCGTCGGCCACGAAGGCCGCCGGGGCGGGCTCGGGCCGGGCGTCGAGCAGGCCGCGTGCGGCGATCTTCGCCGACTCGACGTCGGGCTGGTCGAACGGGTTGATGCCGAGCAGGCGCCCGGCGACCGCGGTGGCGTACTCCCAGACCAGGAGCTGCGCGCCGAGCGTGCCGGAGACGCGGATGTCGCCCGAGACGTCGTCGACGAAGATGTCGTCGCCGGCGTCGTCGACGAGGCGCACGAGCTGCACGTCGGGAAGGCCGGCGGCGAGTTCGGGGGCATCCGCCTCGAGCACGACGGGGAGGATGCCGGTGCCCTCCTTGCCCGTGGACTCGGCGATGAGCTGCTCGGCCCAGTCGGCGAAGCCGACGATGTGCGTGCCGTCGGCGACGATGGCGAGCTTGTCGCGCAGCGGCGTCGTGGCGGCGATGGCGGCGCCGAGGATGAGCCCGGGGTTCCCGTCGGTGTCGGTGGCGAGGGAGAGCTCGATCGTCTCCGCCTCGTCGAGGATCTCGGAGATGTCGACGCCGGCGAGACCCGACGGCACGAGGCCGAACGCGGTCAGCGCGGAGTACCGGCCGCCGACCGTGGGGTCGGCATTGAACACTCGGTAGCCCGCGGCGCGGGCCGACTCGTCGAGCGGCGAACCCGGGTCGGTGACGACGATGATGCGGGTCGCGGGGTCGATGCCGGCGTCGCGGAAAGCCTGCTCGTACACGCGTCGCTGGCTGTCGGTCTCGACCGTGGAACCCGACTTCGACGACACGACGAGCGCGCTCGATGCGAGCCGGTCGGCGAGGGCCGCACGCACCTGGCCCGGCTCGGTCGAATCGAGCACCGTGAGCTCGACGCGCGCGGTGCGCGTGATGACCTCGGGCGCGAGCGAGGATCCGCCCATGCCGGCGAGCACGATGTGGTCGACGCCGTCGGCCTCGAGCTGTTCGCGGAGCGCCTCGATCTCGGCGACCAGCGGGCGCGAGACGGCCACGGCCTCGGTCCAGCCGAGGCGCTTCGCGGACTCCTCCTCGGCGGCCGGACCCCAGAGCGAGGCATCCTGCCCGGTGATGCCGCTCGCGACGAGGTCGCCGACGAGCTGCGGCACCACCCGGCGGACGGCCTCGGCGGCGGGGCCGCTGACCGAGATGCGGAAGCTCATCGGGCCGCCTCCAGCGCGCCGCGCACGGTCTCCAGCAGTTCCTTCCACGAGACGATGAACTTCTCGACGCCCTCGCGCTCGAGCACCGCCGTCACGTCGTCGAAGTCGACGCCGACGCGTGCGAGCGCGTCGAGCACGCCGCGAGCGTCGCCGTAGGCGCCGGTGACGGTGTCACCAGTGATGACGCCGTGGTCGAAGGTCGCCTCGAGCGTCTTCTCGGGCATCGTGTTGACGACGCCGGGAGCGACGAGTTCGGTGATGTAGAGGGTGTCGGGCAGCGACGGGTCCTTGACCCCGGTCGAGGCCCACAGCGGACGCTGGCGGTGCGCGCCCTCGTCGAGCAGGGCGGACGCGCGCTCGGAGGCGAACTCCGAGACGTAGAGCTCGTACGCCAGGCGCGCGTTCGCGATGCCGGCCTTGCCCTTCAGCGCCAGGGCCTCGTCGGTGCCGATCCCACCGAGGCGCTTGTCGACCTCGGTGTCGACGCGCGACACGAAGAAGGAGGCGACGGAGTGGATCGTCGAGAGGTCGATGCCGGCGGCCTTGGCCTGCTCGAGCCCGGTCAGGTACGCGTCGATGACCTGGCGGTACCGTTCGAGGCTGAAGATGAGCGTGACGTTGACGCTGATGCCTGCGGCGATGGCGGCCGTGATCGCGGGGAGGCCGGCGAGCGTCGCGGGGATCTTGATCATGACGTTCGGCCGGTCGACCTTGTCCCAGAGGCGGTGCGCCTCGGCGATGGTCGCCTCGGTGTCGTGTGCGAGGTCGGGGGAGACCTCGATCGAGACGCGTCCGTCGTAGCCGTCGGTGGTGTCGTAGACCGGACGGAAGAGGTCGGCCGCGTCGCGCACGTCGTCGGTGGTCGTCTCGAACACCGCCGTGTCGACGTCCGCGCCGGCGCCGGCGAGGGCGTGCAGCTGCTCGGTGTAGCCCTCGCCCTTCGCGAGGGCGCCGGCGAAGATCGTGGGGTTGGTGGTGACGCCGACGACGTTGCGCTCGGCGATCAGTCGAGCGAGACCGCCCGAGGTGATGCGCTCGCGCGAGAGGTCGTCGAGCCAGATGCTCACGCCGGCGGCCGACAGCGCGGCGGTGGGGGAGGTGGTGGTCATGGGTGTTGTCTCCTTCGTGCGCGCGTCAGTTGGACGCGAGCGTCTCCTTCGCGGCGGCGACGACGGCGTCGGTGGTGATGCCGAACTCGCGGAACAGGGTCTTGTAGTCGGCGGAGGCGCCGAAGTGCTCGATCGACACGCTCCGGCCGCGGTCGCCGACGTATCGCTGCCAGGACAGCGCGACGCCGGCCTCGACGGACACGCGGGCGGTCACCGAGGCGGGCAGCACGGACTCGCGGTACGCGGCATCCTGCTCCTCGAACCACTCGAGGCTCGGGGCCGAGACGACGCGCGCCTGGATGCCCTCGGCGGCGAGCGCCTCGCGGGCGGCGACGGCCAGCTGCACCTCGGAGCCCGTGGCGATGAGGATGACCTCGGGCGTGCCCGACGGCGCCTCTGCGAGCACGTACGCACCGCGCGCGAGCCCGGCGGCGGAGGCGAGGGTGTCACCGGATGCCTCGCCGTCGCCGCGCTCGAACACCGGGATGTCCTGGCGGGTGAGCGCGATGCCGACGGGGGCGTCGCGGCGCTTCAGGATCTCGAGCCAGGCCTGCGCGACCTCGTTCGCGTCGGCGGGCCGCACGACGGTGAAGCCCGGGATGGCGCGGAGCGTCGCGAGCTGCTCGATGGGCTGGTGGGTGGGGCCGTCCTCGCCGAGGGCGACCGAGTCGTGCGTCCACACGAAGATCGACGGCACCTTCATGAGTGCCGCGAGCCGCACTGCGGGGCGCATGTAGTCGCTGAAGATGAGGAACGTGCCGCCGAACGGGCGGGTCCTGCCGTGCAGCACGATGCCGTTCACGATCGCACCCATGGCGTGCTCGCGGATGCCGAAGTGGAGCACCCGGCCGTAGGGGTTGCCGCTGAACTCGTGCGTCGAGTGCTCGGCGGGGATGAACGAGGGGGCTCCGTTGATCGTGGTGAGGTTCGACTCCGCGAGGTCGGCGGAGCCGCCCCAGAACTCGGGCAGCAGGCCGGCGAGGGCGTTGATGACCTTGCCGGATGCCGCGCGCGTCGAGACCTCGGTGCCGCCCTCGAAGCTCGGCAGCACGGCCTCGATGCCTTCGGGGAGCTCGCCGGCCTCGAGGCGATCGAGGAGCGCCTTGCGCTCGGGGTTGGCCTCGGCCCAGGCGTCGAAGCCGACCTGCCACTCGGCGCGTGCGGCCGCGCCGCGCTCGCGTGCGGCGCGGGTGTGCTCGAGGATGTCGTCGGCGACCACGAAGTTCTGCTCGGGGTCGAAGCCGAGCACCTCCTTGGTGGCGGCGAGCTCGGCGGCGCCGAGGGCGGAGCCGTGGATCTTGCCGGTGTTCTGCTTGCCGGGGCTCGGCCAGCCGATGATGGTCTTCAGGATGATGATCGAGGGCTTCGTGGTCTCGCCCTTGGCGGCCTCGATCGCACGGTGCAGCTCGGCGACGTCTTCGACGTACGCGCCGGTCTTCTTCCAGTCGACGGTCTGCACGTGCCAGCCGTAGGCGGCGTACCGCTCGGCGACGTTCTCGGTGAACGCGATGTTCGTGTCGTCCTCGATGGAGATCTGGTTCGAGTCGTAGATGACGACGAGGTTGCCGAGCTGCTGATGGCCGGCGAGGGAGGATGCTTCGCTCGTCACTCCCTCCTGCAGGTCGCCGTCGCCCGCGATGACGTAGACGAAGTGGTCGAACGGGCTCGTGCCGGCCGGGGCATCCGGATCGAACAGGCCGCGCTCGAAACGGGCCGCATAGGCGAACCCGACCGCGGAGGCGAGGCCCTGGCCGAGCGGGCCGGTGGTGATCTCGACGCCGTCGGTGTGGCCGTACTCGGGGTGGCCGGGCGTCTTCGAGCCCCACGTGCGGAGCGCCTCGAGGTCGTCGAGCTCGAGGCCGTCGCCGGCGAGGAAGAGCTGCACGTACTGCGTCAGCGAGGAGTGGCCGGCGGAGAGGATGAACCGGTCGCGGCCGAGCCAGGCGTGGTCGGCCGGGTCTCGGCGCATCACCTTCTGGAACAGGAGGTATGCGGCGGGCGCGAGGCTCATCGCGGTGCCGGGGTGCCCGTTGCCGACCTTCTCGACGGCGTCGGCCGCGAGCACGCGCGCCGTGTCGACCGCTCGATCGTCGATGGGTTCCCACTGCAGAGTTGCCACGAGGTGCTGTTCCTTCCGATCGTGACGGCGTCGGGAACCGTCGGGCCCGACCCGCCGAGGACGTTGCGGCGCATTCCGCCAGGCGGCGGATTCGGCCGGGAACGTGTACGAAGGACGCCCGGTGGATCGAACCCGCGGTAGCCGGGCGCGCATTCCTCAAGTATATGGATGCGGGTGCACTCTATGACGGGCCGTGACTCACACGCTAGTCCGCGAGATGTGAGGCGGAAAGCGCCTTCCGGCAGTGGCCCGGGCGGGCATGACCTAGAATCGTGTGGGGTCGCGCGGAGTCTGGCCGAACGTGCCGCGCCCGGAAGAGGAACGATGCAGGCAGCCGTACACACCCGTGAGTCGCGCCCGCCCATGACGGTGCGGCGCAAGCTCGCCGCCTACGTCGCACTCACGAAGCCCCGGGTCATCGAGTTGCTGCTCGTCGTCACGGCGCCCACCATGATCCTCGCCCAGAACGGCCTGCCCGACCTGTGGCTCCTCATCGCGACGCTCATCGGCGGGGCCATGAGCGCGGGTTCGGCCGGGGCGTTCAACTGCTACATCGACCGCGACATCGACCGGGTGATGAAGCGCACGCAGGGACGCCCGCTCGTCACCGGAGAGCTCACCGATCGCGAGGCGATCGTCTTCGCCTACGGCCTGGGCGCGGCATCCATCGTCTGGCTCTGGGTCTTCACGAACTGGCTCGCCGCGCTGCTCTCGCTCGCCGCGATCCTCCTGTACGTCGTCTTCTACAGCCTCATCCTCAAGCGCCGCACCGCGCAGAACATCGTCTGGGGCGGCATCGCGGGCTGCATGCCGGTGCTCATCGGCTGGGCGGCGGTGACCGAGAGCCTCACGTGGGCGCCGTTCATCCTGTTCCTGATCATCTTCCTCTGGACGCCGCCGCACTACTGGCCGCTGTCGATGAAGTACCGCGACGACTACGCCGCGGCCGGCGTTCCGATGCTCGCGGTCGTGCGCGGTCGTGCGCAGGTCGGCCTGCAGGTCATCCTCTACGCGTGGGCGACCGTCGCGTGCTCGCTCCTGCTCATCCCCGTCGCGGGCATGGGGCTCGTGTACTCGACCGTGGCCTTCGTGACGGGCGCGTGGTTCATCTACGAGACGCACCGCCTCTACAACCTCGCGATCCGGCACGAGCAGGTCTCGCCGATGCGCGTGTTCCACGGTTCGATCGTGTACCTCTCGCTGCTGTTCCTCGCGGTCGGCGTCGACCCGCTGCTGCCGTTCTGAGCCGGGTCGGCGGCCGGGGAACCGGCCGCCGACCGAGGCGCTCATCGACCAGAGCGCTCGCGCTCGAGGTGGAGACGACGAAGGTTCATGTCGTCGTCGACGTCGTCGACATCCTGAGTCGCATCGCAGACGCCTGCAGGTGCTCGATCGCGGATCCAGGCGGCGGTGGTGCACACCTGCGTGTTGGCGATGCCCTCCTTCTCGACGTTGGTGACCGTCTTGGCGTCCTCGGAGCCCTGGTTGCAGCCGACCAGCGTCAGCGTCAGGGCGGCGATCAGGGCTGAGGCGCCGACGGTGCGTACGGTGTTCATCATGCTTCCTTCCATCTGATCTTCGGTGCGAACAGGTCCACGATCGGATGCGTCGACGGACGCCGAATCGGAGACGACCCCTGAGATCGGGGCCGAAAGACCTGATATCCGCTGCGGAGCGGTGCCAGACTGTGATGGTGGCCGTGCCACCCGAGCAGTCGTCGCACGTGTTCGTGGGACGGGAACGTGAACTCGGGACCATCAGGAAGCTCCTCGACCGATCGCAGGGCGGGGAGGCGCAGACGCTCGTCGTGTCGGGCGATGCGGGCGTCGGCAAGACGGCCCTCGTGGCGCGAGCGTGCTCGGACGGGAGCGGCGCGCTCACGATGTTCGGGGCGTGCCTTCCGCTGACCTCCATGGCGATCCCGCTGCTCCCGGTCCGGTCCGCGGTGCGCGCCGTGGACGAGAGCGTCGAGGGGTTGCGTCTCGGCGACCTCGATGACGACGAGCGCGACGTCACCGTCCGCTTCGACGACTGGCTCGACCGACGATGTCGTCTCTCCCCGGTCGTGCTCGTGATCGACGACGTGCAGTGGGCCGATCGCTCGACGCTCGATGCACTCATGTACGTCATCGCCGGTCCGGCCCGACGATCGCTCGCCGTCATCGTGACGCTCCGGGCGGGAGAGGTCGGCCTGGGGCACCCGCTGTCGCGCTGGCTGGCCGATGTCCGCCGCCTTCCGCGCACGTCCGAGCTCGTGCTCCGGCCGTTCGACCGCGCGGGGACCGCCGACCAGATCCAGGCGCTGCTCGGTGCGGTGCCGCACCAGTCGCTGATCGACGACGTGCACGGCAGGACCCGAGGCAATCCGTTCTTCACCCGGTTGATGGTTGGGAGCCTGCCGGCCGGGTCGCGTGCGGCACCCGCCTCGTTCGCGGTCGATCTGGGATCCGCCGTGCTGCAGTCGTGGCTCCGCGTCCCGCGGGAGACGCAACGGCTCGCTGCCGTGCTCGCCGTGGGCGGTGTCGCGATGCGTGCAGGGCAACTGGCGGAGGTCCTCGGGGACGCGGCCTCCGTGGATGCGATCCGGTCGCACCTCGCGGAGGCCGTCGACTCGGGCACGCTCGACGTGCTCGAGGATGGCTCCTACTGGTTCCGCCACCCGATGCATGCCGAGGTGCTGGCCGCGTCCATGGGCGAAGACGAACGTCGGGAATGGCACACCCGCTTCGGCGACGTGCTCGAGGCGGGGCTCACCCGACCTGCCGCCGCGGCGTCCGTGATCGCGATCGCCGACCATCGCCACAGCGCCGGTGACGTGGGTGCGGCATTCCACTGGGCGCTGCGTGCCGCCGGCGCGGCCGCCGATGCCGGCGGTCGTGCGGAGGAGCTGCGCCTCCTTCGGCGCGCCGTCGACCTCCGGTCCTCGGTGCCCGACGCCGAGCCTCCGCTCGAGGACCTGCTCCATCGCCTCCGTCGAGCGGCCGCGGAGGCGGGCGCCACGGCGGACGAGCTCGAGGCCGTCGAGATGCTGCTCGCCCGGGCGGACGCAACCGACCGGCTCGCGGCCGCCGAGCTGCGGGTCCGTCGGATGCACCTGCGCTTCATGCGGGGGCTCTCCTTCATCGAGGTCGGCGAGATGGAGGAGGCCGTCCGGCTCGCGTCCGTGGATTCGACGAGCCCCGAGTTCGCGCTCTCACTCGCGGAGCTGGCGCACGCGCAGCTGTGGAGCGGCGACCGGCGGGCACGCCCACACGCACGCCGGGCGATGGAGGTCGCCCGGGCGACGGGCGATCCACGAGCCCTGTCGATCGCACTCACCGCCGGTTCCATGGCCGCGACCTTCGACGAGGACACCGCTGAGGCCGTCGAGCTTGCGGGGGAGGCGCTGGCGCCTGCGCTGGAGGCCCACGACTGGTTGGCGTACGTGCACGCCGCCATGTGGGAGGCGAACGCCGTCGAGACCTGGGCCAGCGCGGCATACGCTTCGCGGATGCAGGACCGTCGGCTGGAGCTCGAGGCGCATGGCGGGCCGCACGCCTACATCGCGTGGCTGTCGGCGGCGGAGGCCCTCTCGCACCTGACGAGCGGCGCGTGGCGCGAAGCCGACGCACGGCTCCGCGTCGCCCTCGGGGCGGATCCGGGACCGCTCGGCGACGTGGAGGCTCGGCTCGCGGCGGCTCGTCTCGCGACGCTGCAAGGTCGGCAGCGTGAGGCGGAGGACCATGTGCTCCGTGTCGAGGAGCTCGTCGTCGACGGATCGGCGTTCCTGGCGCTGAACTTCGACGCCGTGCGGGCGGAAGTGCGGCTCGGCGCCGGTGATGCCGTGGGGGCCTACGACGCCGCTCTCGCCGGCCCGGTCGACCGGGGGAATCCGCCGACGATGGCGGAATGGCTGCTTCCGTTCGCCGCGCGGGCACTCGCTGATCGCGCACAGGCCGCGAGGGATGCCGGCGAATCCGTCGAACCGGTGCTCGCGACCTTGGATGCCCTCGTCGAGCGGATCCCCCACGTGATCGTGGACAGCGGGTGGTGGACGGAGCTCATGCGGCGGCAGAACGGCGCGCTCGAGGCGATCTACATCGCGGAGCGCGCTCGCGCCCGCGTGGCGCCCGACGCTGCAGACGCCTGGTCGATCGCCGCAGAGGAGTGCGGGGCGGCACGGCTGCCCTGGGAGGAGGCCTACGCGCGTTGGCGTGCGGCCGAGGCGCTGCTCGGGCGAGGGCACGACCGTCAGGCCGGTGTCGGCATGCTCCGGCGAGGACTCACCCTGGCGCGGTCGCTCGGCGCGCGCCCGATCGAGCACGAACTGCGCGATCTGGCCGCCCGGGCGAGGGTGCCGGTCGCGGAGCCCGAGCCCGTGGCATCCGCGATCCCGGCCGCGCCGTCCGGGCTGACCGACCGTGAGCGCGAGGTGCTCGCCCTCATCGCGGTCGGCCGCACCTACGCCGAGATCGCGCGGACGCTGATGATCAGCGAGAAGACCGTGAGCACGCACGTCTCGCATCTGCTCGCGAAGACGGGCAGCGCGAATCGCGTCGAGCTCGCCCGGCTGGTGCATCGTGTGACCCACGACCTCGAGACGTCGGGCTAACGGAACTCCACCGGTACCCGACGCCTCATGCCTCGACGGATGCCGCGAGTTCCGCCCCATCGCTCGAGGCGGCGGTGCCGGCCGGGCGCTTCAGCCGCAGCACGACGACGGTCATCGTTGCGGCGGTGAGCGCCGCGAGCACCATGTGCACGCCGACGGCGAGCGGGGGCAGGCCGCTGCGTGCCTGGTAGAGGCCCACGGCGATCTGGACGATCACGACGCCGAGCAGGGTCAGCAGCCAGGGCAGCGGGCGCAGGCGCTTCATCGCGGCCCACGTCACGAGCGTGGCGAGCAGGGCGCCGAGCAGGTATCCGGGCCACGCGTGGACATGCGCGAGCAGGCTCGCGTCGACGCCGGTGCGCACGACGTCCTCGTCACCCGAGTGCGGGCCGGAGGCGGTGGTCACGACGCCGACGAACACGGTGATCGCGAGCACGAGGCTGGTGACGTGGGTCAGGATCGCGAACGGCTTCGGGACCGCGATCGTGCGTGGGCCGGCGGACTCGCCCATTCGCGCGAGGAACGCGGCGGTGAGGCACACGATGACGACCGAGACCGTGTAGTGGAAGCCGACGAGCACGGCCGCGAGCTCCTGCCAGACCACGAAGGCGCCCACGAGCGCCTGGACGACGACGAGCACCAGGACCGGCGCGGCCAGCACGAACAGGTCGCGGCGTTCGCGCCGGATGCGCCAGACGAAGACGACGACGAGGATGGCGGCGAGCAGCAGCGGCCCGCTGATCGTGCGGTTCGCGAACTCGATCACGCCGTGGATGCCGAGCTCGGGGGTCGGCGTGAGCGATCCGGGCACGCACACGGGCCAGTCGCTGCATCCGAGGCCCGACCCGGTGAGCCGAACGGCGCCGCCCGTCGCGATGATGAGCACGTTCAGCAGGAAGGAGAGCCACGCGACGACCCGCACGCGGCGGTCGATGCGGTCGGGCAGCCACTCGGTGAAGCGATTCACGCTCGTCGGTCCTGATCCGGGTCGGACTGTGACGGCACTGGGAGGTCGGCCCAGCCGTCGGTGCGACCCTATAGACTTGATGGGTTGGAGATGCCGCGAGGCGCGCGTCGTGCGCGATGCGGGTTCCCAGCCATCTTAGGTTCGCACTGGAGCCACCCGCACATCATCACCCACTCACCGAGCACCTCGACTCGCGAGGGGAATGAGCCGGACTGATAGCCGGTCGCACGGGAGGAGAAGAGGGAGAGCATGACGGATGTACTGATCGACCGCCCAGAACTGGAAGGACTCGGCAAGTACGAGTTCGGCTGGGCCGATTCCGACGTCGCGGGGGCCTCGGCCCGGCGCGGGTTGTCGCAGGAGGTGGTCGCCGACATCTCCAGGCTGAAGGACGAGCCCGAATGGATGCTCCAGCGCCGCCTTCGCGCGCTGCAGCTGTTCGAGCGCAAGCCCATGCCGACGTGGGGCGCAGACCTCTCCGAGATCGACTTCGACAACATCAAGTACTTCGTCCGTTCCACCGAGAAGCAGGCCCAGACCTGGGAAGACCTGCCAGACGACATCAAGAACACCTACGAGCGCCTCGGCATCCCCGAGGCCGAGCGCCAGCGCCTCGTCGCCGGCGTCGCCGCCCAGTACGAGTCCGAGGTGGTCTACCACCAGATCAACGAGGAGCTCGAGCGCCAGGGTGTCATCTTCATGGACACCGATACGGCGCTGAAGGAGCATCCCGAGTTCTTCGAGGAGTACTTCGGCACGGTCATCCCGGCCGGCGACAACAAGTTCGCGGCGCTCAACACGTCGGTCTGGTCGGGCGGCTCCTTCGTCTACGTGCCGAAGGGCGTGCACGTCGAGATCCCGTTGCAGGCCTACTTCCGCATCAACACCGAGAACATGGGCCAGTTCGAGCGCACGCTGATCATCGCCGACGAGGGCAGCTACGTGCACTACATCGAGGGCTGCACCGCCCCGATCTACAAGAGCGACTCGCTGCACTCCGCGGTGGTCGAGATCATCGTGAAGAAGAACGCCCGTGTGCGCTACACGACGATCCAGAACTGGTCGAACAACGTGTACAACCTGGTGACCAAGCGCGCCACCGCCGCCGAGGGCGCCACCATGGAGTGGGTCGACGGCAACATCGGCTCGAAGGTCACGATGAAGTACCCGTCGATCTTCCTCATGGGCGAGCACGCCAAGGGCGAGACGCTCTCGGTCGCCTTCGCCGGCCCGGGCCAGCACCAGGACGCCGGCGCGAAGATGATCCACATGGCGCCGTACACGCAGTCCTCGATCGTCTCGAAGTCGATCGCCCGCGGCGGCGGCCGTGCCGGGTACCGCGGCGAGGTGAGGGTCGACGCGAACGCCCACCATGCGGCGAACACGGTGCGCTGCGACGCGCTGCTCGTCGACACCATCTCACGCTCCGACACCTACCCGGCCATCGACATCCGGGTCGACGACGTGCACCTCGGCCACGAGGCGACCGTCTCGAAGGTGAGCGAGGAGCAGCTGTTCTACCTCATGTCGCGCGGGATCCCCGAAGACGAGGCCATGGCGATGATCGTGCGCGGGTTCATCGAGCCCATCGCGCGCGAACTGCCGATGGAATACGCGATGGAACTCAACAAGCTCATCGAGATGGGCATGGAAGGATCGGTCGGCTAGGAGATGACCGACACCATGCAGAGCACCGCCATGCCCACCGCCGAGCAGCACGGCTTCCGACCCCACTCCGACGGCGCCTTCGTGCCCGTGCAGACGCGCTCCGAGCGGTTCCGCTCGGTGAACGTCGACGACTTCGAGCCGGTGAACGGCCGCGAGCACGAGTGGAAGTACTCACCGGTCGCGGTCTTCGCGGACCTCACCTCCGGCGAACTCGACGGCTCGCGCGTCGAGGTGGAGGCGCCGGATGTCGCGGGCGTCGACGTCTCGTGGATTCCCCGCGACGACGCCCGCATCGGCAGGGCCGGAGTCCCCGAGGAGCGTGCCGCCGCCAACGCGTGGAGCTCCTTCGACGAGGCGCTGCTCGTCACCGTCACCGGCGAAGACGAGAAGACCGTCACCGTCACCCGCGACGGACTCGGCGCGACGCCGCGCGCCGCGCACACCGTGATCGAAGCCGCCCCCAACAGCCGCGGCCTCGTCGTGCTCCGCGGCGCGGGCGACGCGCGCCTCAGCGAGAACGTCGAGATCGTGGTCGGCGAAGGCGCATCCCTCACCGTCGTCTCCCTCCAGGAGTGGAGCGACGACGCGGTGCACCTCGCGAGCCACTTCGCGCGCCTCGGCCGCGACTCGTTCCTCAAGCACATCGTCGTCTCGCTCGGCGGCAGGGTCGTGCGGGTGAACCCGTCGACGCACCTCGCCGAGCAGGGCTCCGACGTCGAAGCGCTCGGGCTCTACTTCGCCGACGCCGGACAGCACCTCGAGCAGCAGGTCTTCGTGCACCACGACGCCCCGCACACCCGTTCGCGCGTGACCTACAAGGGTGCGCTGCAGGGCGAGGGCGCGCGCACCGTGTGGATCGGCGACGTGCTCATCGGCAACTCCGCCGTCGGTACCGACAGCTACGAGCAGAACCGCAACCTCGTGCTCACCGACGGCACTCGCGCCGATTCGGTGCCGAATCTCGAGATCGAGACCGGCGACATCGAGGGGGCGGGGCACGCGAGCGCGACCGGTCGTTTCGACGACGAGCAGCTGTTCTACCTCATGGCGCGCGGGATTCCCGAAGCGGAGGCGCGCCGCCTCGTGGTCCGCGGGTTCCTCACCGAGATCGTCCAGAAGATCGGCTCGCCCGAGCTCGAGGAGCGACTGAACGTCGCGCTCGAGGCCGAGCTGCAGGGGAGCTGACGTGGCATCCGTACGTGTCTGCGCGATCGACGACCTCGGCGTGAACGAGGCGGCGCGCTTCGTCCTCGACGGCGTGCCGATCGCGGTCGTGAAAGATGCCGCCGGCGAGATCTACGCCATCGGCGACACCTGCACCCACGGCGACATCTCCCTCTCCGAGGGATTCGTCGAGGACGACACGCTCGAGTGCTGGGCCCACGGCTCCAAGTTCTCCCTGAAGACGGGCAAGCCGCTCACGCTTCCCGCGTACGAGCCCGTCCCGGTCTACCAGGTCGAGCTCAAGGACGGCGACGTCCACATCGACCCCACGGTCAAGCTGGCCGTCTGATTCATCCGCTCCGGTCAGCGCACGGCCGGCAACCGAAAGAGATCAACCATCACCATGTCCGTACTCGAGATCAAGAACCTGCACGTCAACGTCGAGACCGATCAGGGCACCCGTGAGATCCTGCGCGGCGTCGACCTCGTCATCAACGAGGGTGAGATCCACGCCGTCATGGGCCCCAACGGCTCCGGCAAGTCGACGCTCGCCTACACGATCGCCGGTCACCCCAAGTACAAGGTCACCGAGGGCGAGATCCTCCTCGACGGCGAGAACGTGCTCGACATGACGGTCGACGAGCGAGCCCGCGCGGGTCTCTTCCTCGCGATGCAGTACCCCGTCGAGATCCCCGGCGTCACGGTCACGAACTTCCTGCGCACCGCGAAGACCGCGATCGACGGCGCCGCACCCTCGGTCCGCACCTGGGTCAAGGACGTTCGCACCTCCATGTCGAACCTCCGCATGGACTCGAACTTCGCCGAGCGCAACGTCAACGAGGGCTTCTCGGGCGGCGAGAAGAAGCGCAACGAGATCCTGCAGCTCGAGCTCCTGAAGCCGCGGTTCGCCGTGCTCGACGAGACCGACTCCGGCCTCGACGTCGACGCGCTGAAGATCGTCTCCGAGGGTGTCAACCGCGCCAAGGAGAACACCGGCCTCGGCATCCTGCTGATCACGCACTACACCCGGATCCTGCGCTACATCCACCCCGACTTCGTGCACGTGTTCGTGGCCGGGAAGATCGCCGAGCAGGGCGGTCCCGAGCTCGCCGAGCGTCTCGAGGAAGAGGGTTACGACCGCTACCTCGAGTCTGCCGCGAAGTAGACTGAACCCATGGTCACCTCACTGGCTCCCGAGCGCTACGACGAGGTCTCAGAGGCGCTCAAGGACGTCATGGACCCCGAACTCGGCGTGAACATCGTCGATCTCGGGCTCATCTACGACCTCGGCTGGGATGACGAGAACGACGCCCTGATCATCCACATGACGCTCACGAGCGCCGGATGCCCCCTCACCGACGTCATCGAGGAGCAGACGGCAGAGGCACTCGACGGCGTCGTCGACGCGTTCCGCATCAACTGGGTGTGGATGCCGCCGTGGGGTCCCGAACGCATCACCGACGACGGCCGGGACATGATGCGCGCCCTCGGGTTCGCGATCTGACTCCCTGAGCCTGTCGAAGGGCAGGGGCATCCGTCGTCTCAGCGATCGAGGAGCCCGTTCCGCCTGAGCAGCGGCTCGACGTCGGCATCGCGTCCGCGGAAGGCGCGGAACGCCTCGAGCGGATCGACGCTGTCGCCGGGCTCGAGGAGCATCCGGCGGAACCGCTCGCCGTTCTCGCGCGTCGCACCGCCGTGCCGCTCGAACCACTCGACGGCGTCGGCGCCCGGCACGTCGCTCCAGATGTACGAGTAGTACCCGGCGTCGTAGCCACCGGCGAACGCGTGGGCGAAGTAGGTGCTCGAGTAGCGCGGTGGCACCAGGTCGTGGTGGAGCCCGGCCGCCGCGAGCGTGCGCCGCTCGAACGCGGCGACGTCGTCGATGGCCGCGGCCTCCTCCTCGGTGAGGCGATGCCATGCCTGGTCGAGCACGGCCGACGCGAGGTACTCGGCCATGGTGAAGCCGGCATTGAAGGTGCGCGAGACGATGAGCCGGTCGACGAGCTGCTGCGGCATCCGCTCGCCCGTCCGGTGGTGCACGGCGTAGCCGTCGACGATCTCGGGCCTGAGCATCCACAGCTCGTTGACCTGGCTCGGGAACTCGACGAAGTCGCGGTACACGTTGGTGCCGGCCTGCGACGGGTAGCGCACCCGTGCGAGGAGGCCGTGCAGGGCGTGACCGAACTCGTGGAACAGGGTCTCGGTCTCGTCGACGGTGAGCAGGGTCGGCTCGCCGGCTCCCGGCTTCGGCACGTTGAGGTGGTTCACCACCACCGGGAGGGTGCCCTCGAGCTCTGACTGCTCGACCAGCGAGCTCATCCACGCGCCACCGCGCTTCGCATCACGCGTGTACGCGTCGAGGAGGTAGAGCCCGACGGGCGCGTCATCCTCGTCGAACACCTCGAAGACCCGCGCATCCGGGTGGTGCGCCACGAGATCGCGCCGCTCGGCGAACCGCAGGCCGTAGAGCAGGGTGGCGGCGCGGAAGACGCCGCCGACGAGCACCCGATCGAGCTCGAGGTACGGTCGGATCTCGCGAAGGTCGAGTCGGTGGCGCTCGGCGCGCACCTGCTCGGCGAGGTACACCCAGTCGGATGCCTCGGGCCGACGGGCCCCGGCGCGGTCGGCTCGCTCCGCGAGCTCGGCCGCCTCCCGCTCGACGTTGCGCATCGTCGGTGCCACGAGCGAGTCGAGGAGTGCGGCGACGGCGTCCGGCGAACCGGCGGTCTCGCCCGCGGCGACCGCCGAGGCGTGGTCGGCGAAGCCGAGGAGGCGGGCCCGCTCGGCGCGGAGGCGCACGATCTCGAGGAGCGTGGCCCGGGTGTCGTGCGGTCCGCCGCGGCATCCGCGGGTTCGTGACGCCGTCAGGACGCGATCGCGCACGTCGGGTCGCTCGAGCACGGCGAGAGCCGGCTGCCCGGTGGGCAGCACGAGCGTGATGAGCCAGCCGGGCAGGCCGCGCGAGGCGGCCGCCTGCCGCGCGGCGGAGCGCGCACCGGCGTCGAGGCCCTCAAGCTCGGCCTCCTCGGTGAGGTGCACCGCGAGGTCGTTGGTGTCGGCGAGGAGGTGCTGCTGGAAGGCGGTCGTGAGCGAGGAGAGCCTCTCGTTGAGCGCGGTCAGCCGCGCGCGCGCCGAAGGGTCGAGTGCGGCGCCCGCCAGCACCGCATCGCGGTGCACGCGTTCGAGGAGGTACGCCTGGTCGGGGTCGAGTCCCAGCTCGTCTCGCGCCGTGTACAGGACGTCGATGCGGGCGAAGAGGCGGGGATCGAGCCGGATCGCATCCCGGTGGGTCGCGAGCCGGGGAGCGAACTCGGTCTCGAGCGCGTCGATGTCGGCGTTCGAGTCCGACGAGCCGGCATTCTCGAACACGGGCAGCACTCGCCGCAGCAGCGCACCGGAGCGCTCGAGCGCGACGAGCGTGTTGTCGAACGTGGGCGCGGCCGCGTCGGTGGCGATGGCCTCGACCTCGGAACGCTGCTCGACCATGCCCGCCTCGATCGCGCTCCGGTAGTGCTCGGGCCGGATGAGCGCGAACAGCGGGAGTCGGTAGGGGAGCGGACTGGGCTCGAGGAACGGGTTCGACGGTGCGGTCACCCGACCACGATAGGACGTCGGTCCCACAGTCGTCAGCGCCGGAGCGGCCGCGGTCGTAGGCTCGGACCATGCAGCCCGAGGACGAGTCCATCGAGATCCCGCGCGCCGAGTCGTATACGCACGGGCACCACGAGAGCGTGCTTCGCTCGCACTCGTGGCGCACCGTCGAGAACTCCGCAGCGTACCTCGCGCCGCACCTCCGCGAGGGCATGCGGGTGCTCGACGTCGGCAGCGGGCCCGGCACCATCACGGTCGACCTCGCCAGACGGGTGCGACCGGGATTCGTGGTGGGCATCGATGCCGCCGCCGACGTCGTCGAGCGGGCAGCGGGCCTCGCCGCGAGCCAGCGAGCGGACAACGTCGAGTTCCGCGTCGGCGACGCGTACGCGCTGCCCTTCGCCGAGGACTCCTTCGACCTCGTGCATGCGCACCAGGTACTGCAGCACCTCGGCAGGCCGATCGACGCGCTCCGCGAGTTCCGTCGGGTGCTGAAGCCCGGTGGACTGCTCGCCGTTCGAGACGTCGATTACGGCGGCGTGCTCTGGAGCCCGGCGTCACCTGGGCTCACGCGTTGGCTCGAGCTCTACCACGACGTGCACGCGGGCAACGGCGGCGAACCCGACGCGGGCCGTCACCTCAAGCGTTGGGTGCGCGAGGCCGGCTTCGCGCACCTCGAGGCGAGCGGATCGACCTGGGTGTTCTCGAGTGACCTCGAGCGCGAATGGTGGGGCGGCGCGTGGGCGGAACGGGCGACCCGGTCGCAGTTCGCGGCCCATGCGATCGAGGCCGGACACTCGAACCGCGACGAACTCGAACGCATCGCGGCGGCGTGGCGCGACTGGGCGGCCGACGAGGACGGCTGGCTGCTCATGCCGCACGGCGAGGTCATCGCCCGGGCGTGATCACCAATCCTCGTCGGCGTCGTGCGCGTCGACGATCGCGTCGCTGATGCGGGTCCCGTCGTCGAGCTCGACGATGGGACGGCCCTCGAGCCACGTGAGCGTCCAGTGCCGGCCCTGAGCGGGGCCGGGGTGCGCCGCCTCGGCCGCGGCGATGCGCGGGCGCAGGTCGGCGGGAACCGATGCCGGGGGCTCGGCGCCGAACTCCCAACGCGTACCGAGTCGCATCAGGCCTCCATCTCGTACATCACCCAGCTCGTGCGCCGCGCCAGGTCGTCGTACAGGCGCTGCGCGTCGACGTTGTCGGCCGCGGTGATCCAGCTCACCCCGCCGGCGCCGACGTCGAGCGATCGCGCGTGCACGAACTCGATGAGCGAGCGCCCAACGCCGTTGCCGCGTGCATCCTCGTTCACGTAGAGGTCGTCGAGGAAGATCCCTCGAGTGGCGCGCAGCGTGTCGGGCACCACCCGGTACTGGGCGAGGCCCACGGGCGTGCCCTCGTCGTCGACGGCGAGCGCCGCCTGCAGCGGGTCGCTCTCGTCACGGATCCACGTCCACACGATGAGCGCCTTCGCGTCGTCGAGCTCGGTCTCGTAGAAGTCGCAGTACGCGGCGAACAGCGGCAACCAGCCGAAGAAGTCGTCGTCGCCCGCCATGCGGATCTCGTGTGCCATCGTGTTCCCCTTTACGGTGCCTCGAGCATGATGTCGCGGACTCCGAACTCGTCGGCCTCGGCGAAGCCGAGCTCGGTGATGCGCCCGACGGCGCGGAGGTCGGACGCCGCCGACGAGAGCAGGGCGATCGCCGTGGTCGGGGCCGCGATCACGGCGCTCGCCACGGGCGTCTTCTGCGAGGCCTTGGCATCGGTCTTCGCACGACGGATGCCCGTGAGCGCGAGGCTCGTGAGCTCGAGCAGCTCGACCCCCGCCTCGCCGCGCGCGGCGAGCTCGTCGACCTCGGGCCACGGGGCCACGTGCACCGAGCCGTCGTGGGACCAGCGCCAGGCCTCCTCGGTGGCGAACGGGATGACGGGCGCGAAGAGCCGCAACAGCACCCCGAGCGCCGTCTTCAGCGCGGCGACGGCCGAGGCCTGCTCGGGGCTCGGCTCGCCGTATGCGCGCTCCTTGACCAGCTCGAGGTAGTCGTCGCAGAACGTCCAGAAGAAGGTCTCCGTGACCTCCAGGGCGCGCGCGTGGTCGTACGCCTCGTACGCGCGGGTCGCGCTCGCCACGACGTCGGCGAGCCCGGCGAGCATGCTGCGGTCGACGGGCACGCTGACCGGGGCATCCGCGCGGCCCTCGAATCCGAGGATGAACTTCGCCGCGTTCAGCACCTTGATCGCGAGCCGGCGGCCGATCTTCACCTGCGTGGGGTTCTGGGGGTCGAAGGCGGCGTCGGTGCCGAGTCGTGAGGATGCCGCCCAGTAGCGCACCGCATCGGAGCCGTGTTGCTCGAGCAGGCCCGCCGGGGTCACGACGTTGCCCTTCGACTTCGACATCTTCTTGCGGTCGGGGTCGACGATGAAGCCGGAGACGGCCGCGTTCGTCCATGGGACCGTCCCGTGCTCGAGTTCGGCGCGCAGCGCCGTCGAGAACAGCCAGGTGCGGATGATGTCCTGCCCCTGGGGGCGCAGCGAGTAGGGGAACACGAGGTCGAAGAGCTCGGGGTCGCGCTCCCAGCCGCCCGCGAGCTGCGGAGTGAGCGAGGAGGTCGCCCACGTGTCCATGATGTCGTGCTCGCCGACGAAGCCGCCGGGGACGCCGCGCTGGGCTTCGTCGTAGCCGGGCGCCGTCGTCGACGACGGGTCGACGGGCAGCATCTCGCGCGTGGCGATGATGGGCTCGTCGTGCACCGGGTCGCCGTCGGCATCGAGCGGGTACCACACGGGGATCGGCACGCCGAAGAAGCGCTGGCGCGAGATGAGCCAGTCGCCGGAGAGGCCGCCGACCCAGTTCTCGTAGCGCACCCGCATGAAGTCGGGGTGCCAGTCGATCTCGCGGCCGCGCGCGACGAGGCGCTCACGGAGCGCCTCGTCGCGCGCGCCGTTCACGATGTACCACTGTCGCGTCGAGACGATCTCGAGGGGCCGGTCGCCCTTCTCGTAGAACTTCACGGGGTGCGTGATGGGCTTGGGGTCGCCGAGGAGGTCGCCCGAGGCGCGGAGCTGCTCGACCACGGCCTGCTTGGCGGAATACGCCGTCTTGCCGGCGAGTTCGGCGAACGCGGCACGCCCGGCCTCCGAGGTGATCGCGTCGGGCGCCTCGGCGATGATGCGGCCGTCGAATCCGATGATCGCCCGGTTCGGCAGGTCGAGCTCGCGCCACCACACCACGTCGGTGACGTCGCCGAAGGTGCAGATCATGGCGATGCCGGTGCCCTTTTCCTTCTGGGCGAGGTGGTGGGCCACCACGGGCACTTCGACGCCGAAGACGGGCGTCGTCACGGTCGTGCCGAAGAGCGGCTGGTACCGCTCGTCGTCGGGGTGGGCCACCAGGGCGACGCAGGCGGGGATGAGCTCCGGGCGGCTCGTCTCGATCTCGACGGTGCCGCCGTCGGGACGGTGGAAGGTCACCCGGTGGTAATGACCCGGCTGCTCGCGGTCCTCCAGTTCGGCCTGGGCGACTGCGGTGCGGAACGTCACGTCCCAGAGGGTCGGCGCGAGCGCCTGGTACGCCTCACCGCGCTCCACGTTGCGGATGAAGGCGAGCTGCGACGTGAACAGCGCCTCGTCGGCGATGGTGCGGTAGGTCTGCGTCCAGTCGACGGAGAGCCCGAGCGTTCGCCAGAGCGCCTCGAAGTGCTGCTCGTCTTCTGCCGTGAGGCGCTCGCACAGCTCGATGAAGTTGCGGCGGCTGATCGGCACCTGGTCGGCGGGCTTGATGGTCTTGCCCTCGGTGCCCTCGAACGGCGGCGTGAAGTCGGGCTCGTAGGGCAGCGACGGGTCGCAGCGCACGCCGTAGTAGTTCTGCACGCGCCGTTCGGTGGGCAGGCCGTTGTCGTCCCAGCCCATCGGGTAGAACACGCAACGCCCGCGCATGCGCCGGTACCGGGCCACCAGGTCGGTGTGCGTGTACGAGAAGACGTGGCCGATGTGCAGCGACCCCGACGCGGTGGGCGGCGGCGTGTCGATGGAGTACATCGCCTCGCGGGTGGCGCCGGCGCGGTCGAACCGGTAGGTGCCGTCGGACTCCCAGACACCGCCCCACTTCGCTTCGAGACCTTCGAGCGCGGGCTTGTCGGGAATGCGGGCAGTGTCGGTCATGATGCTCCGGTTCGGTATGTGCGGCACCGAGTCCATGATGAGGTGCCTGAGTATGCGACGCTCCAGACTACCGGACCGGCCTGCACGCACGACAGCGCGGCGCATCCCTGCGGCCCGCCGGCAGGCCGGCGGGCACGGTCGGCGGCCGTCACCCTCGTTCGATCGTCACCGAGTGATGGGTGACGCCGGAGGGGCCGCTGATCGTGACCGTGTAGACCTGGCTCGCCTCGGAGCACTGGTACGCGAGGTTGGCGTATCCCGTCGCCGAGGTCGGCACCGACTCGTACGGTTCAGCCTGTGCGTCGGTGGTGCCGACGCCGATCCACGCCTCGGTGGCATCCTCGCTCGCCCAGCTGAACACGAGCGGCACCGAGCTCGCGCCGCCCGAGCAGTCGGCGGTCGCGGGCTCCACCGCAAAGGAGGTGAAGACGGGGCCGGTCACGGGTGGCGGCGCGGGTTCCGACGTGGGTGGAGCGGGCTCGACGGTCGGCTCGATGGGTGCAGGCGTCGGCGTCGGCGAAGCCGTCGGGCTCGGAGTGGGCGTGACGGTCGCCTCGCCGGCCGGCGGCGCCGGGCGCAGGAAGAGCAGGATCAGGAGCACCACGACGGCGAAGGCGAGCAGTCCGACGAGCACCCAGAGCCAGTTCGGCCGGCGCCCGTCATCGGAACGGCCGGGCTCGGCAGGGCCGCCCGCCGAGCCCGTCGTGCCGAGTCGCTCGGTCGCAGGCTCTCGCGGCACCGGCCGCGTCGCATCGTCGCTCATCGTGCCTCCTGAGTCGCCCCGATGCTAGTGGCGCGGCGGCTCGGTGGGCAATGCCCGTTCCGGGTGACGGGAGGGGGCTTCGGCGGTCAGGCCTTCGCCGGCTCGGGTTCCGCCTCGTCGAGCTCGCCCACCTCGGGGGCGTGGTGCATCCGGGATGCCGCCCAGGCGGCCACGAGGGTGATGAGCGAGAGCGCCGCGAGCACGACCCCCGGGTGCCACCACGCGTAGCCGCTCGACTCGCCGATGAGGGTCGTGACGAGCGGGATGAACCCGCTCACCGCAGCCGCGACCGCGTAGGCGACCGAGAGGGCCGAGTAGCGGTAGTGGTCGACGAAGAGGTCGTTCATGAGTCCGCCGAGGGCCGCCCACGACATGGTCGGCAGGATGCCGCCGACGATCATGGTGCCCACCAGCACGGGGAAGCTCGCGAACTGCAGCAGCCAGTACATGGGGAACGTGATGAGCAGCGTGCCGAGGGCGCCCCACGCCACCACCCGGGCTGAGCCGATGCGGTTCGCCCACGCACCGAACAGCGGGATCGTGATGAGCTGCAGGAGCCCGCCGATCGTGGTCGCGACGAGCAGGTCCTGGAACGTGAACCCGAGGGTCGTCACGCCGTAGTTGATCGTGTACGTGTTCATCAGCGAGTACGAGCCGATGCCGAGGAGTGCCGCGCCGAACGCCACGAGAAGCGCGAGCGGCTGCTTCGCGAACATGGTCGCGAACGGCACGCGATCACGGCGCCGCTCGGCGACCACGGCCTTGAAGACCGGGGTCTCGGCGATGGTGAGGCGCAGGTAGAGCGAGACGGCGAGCAGCGGCAGCGCGAGCAGGAACGGGACGCGCCAGCCCCATGCCGCGAGCTCCTCGGCCGGGAGCACGAGCGTCATGACGATGAACACCACGGCCGAGAGGATCGACCCCACCGGGGAGCCGAGCTGCGGCACCGCGGCGTAGAACGCGCGTTTCAGCGGGCTGGCGTGCTCGCTCGCCAGGAGGATGGATCCGCCCCACTCGCCGCCGAGCGACAGGCCCTGCGCGACGCGGAGGATCACGAGCAGCACCGCGCCGAGCCATCCGGCCTGCGCGTAGGTGGGCAGGAAGCCGATCAGGCCCGTGGCGACGCCCATGATGCCGACGGTCCACAGGAGCGTGGCGCGCCGGCCGACGCGGTCGCCGAGGTGTCCGAAGATCGCGGCCCCGATCGGGCGCACGACGAACGCCACCCCGACCGTGGCGAACGCGGCGAGCGTGCCGCCGAAGTCGCCGAGCGGGTCGAAGAACAGCGGGCCGATGAAGAAGGCGGAGAAGTAGGCGAAGAGGTAGAAGTCGAAGGACTCGAGGGAGGTGCCGACCATCGATGCCCACGCGACGCGCCGGACGGAGGTGGTGGGGACAGGGGCGGGCTGAACGGGGGCTGCTGCGGTCACGGGGATATCCTTCCAGCGCTTCGAGGGAGGGACAAGCAAGTTGTTCGCATTGAAATAGAACAATACGATGATGTGATGCGCATCAGCATCGATCCGGCGCTCCCGACGCCGCTGTTCGAGCAGCTCGCCTCGGCCGTTCGGGCCGCGATCGTCGACGGCCGGGTCGTCGGCGGTGAGCGGCTCCCGGCGGCGCGACGGCTCGCCGAGAACCTCGGCGTCAACGTGCACACGGTGCTGCGGGGCTACCAGGTGCTCCGCGACGAGGGGCTCATCGAGCTGCACCGCGGCCGTGGCGCCGTGGTCGCCACCCGCATCGGCGGCCGGAGTGCGCTCGCGAGCGCCATCCACGACCTCGTCGACGAGGCGAAGCTGCACGACCTCCCAGAGAGCGCCCTGCTCGCGCTCGTCAGCGAGGCCTTCCGCTCGATCCCGCCCGCACCCGGGATGCTCCGCACTCGGCCGACACGGTAGTCTTGACGGCAACGACGCCGATCCGGCCATCACCGGGGAGTCTTCGGAAGAACGCGCAACGGGCCTCACGAGGCATCCGTTCGTCAGTAGAACCGAACGGGGCAGGCCCGTCACAGCCCGAGCAAGAGCGGCGAATCGGTCCCTGAGCCCGTCGAAGGGCCCGATCCGCAAGCGAGGTGGTACCGCGGCGGAGCTCGACGAGCGGCCGGCGTCCTCGCAGAGGCATCCGTCCCGCAAGGAGCGAGCGTGTACCCGCGCACCCCCGACGACCACGGCGTCGCACCCTCACCCGACTTCCCGGCCATCGAACGCGACGTGCTCGCCTTCTGGAAGCAGGACGGCACGTTCCAGGCATCCATCGACCAGCGCGAGGGCGCACCCGAGTGGGTGTTCTACGACGGCCCGCCGTTCGCGAACGGGCTGCCGCACTACGGCCACCTGCTCACGGGCTACGCGAAGGATCTCTTCCCCCGCTACCAGACGATGCGCGGCCGGCAGGTGCACCGGCGCTTCGGCTGGGACACGCACGGCCTGCCCGCCGAGCTCGAGGCCGAGCGGCAGCTCGGCATCACCGACAAGAGCCAGATCGAGGAGATGGGCATCGCGGCCTTCAACCAGGCCGCCCGCGACGCCGTGCTCCGGTACACGAAGGAGTGGGAGGAGTACGTCACCCGGCAGGCGCGCTGGGTCGACTTCGCCGACGACTACAAGACGCTCGACGTCACCTTCATGGAATCGGTGATCTGGGCGTTCAAGACCCTGCACGACAAGGGCCTCGCCTACGAGGGCTACCGGGTGCTGCCCTACTGCTGGCGCGACCAGACGCCGCTCTCGAACCACGAGCTGCGCATGGACGACGACGTCTACAAGAACGTGCAGGACCAGACCGTCACGGTCACGTTCCCGCTCGTCGGCGCGAAGGCCGAATCGCTCGGACTCACCGCGGTGCGCGCGCTCGCGTGGACGACGACGCCCTGGACCCTGCCGACGAACTTCGCGCTCGCGGTGGGTCCCGACATCGAGTACGCGGTCGTACCGGCCGGCCCGAACGGCACCCCCGACGCGACGGTGCTCCGCGAGAAGGCCGGAGGTGCCCCTTCGACCGGCTCAGGGAGCACCGACACCGAGGTGCTCGGCGGCGAGTACCTGCTCGCTCGTGATCTCGTGGGCGGCTACGCGAAGGAGCTCGGCTACGACTCGGCCGACGACGCACGTGCCGCGATCTCCCGCACGCTGCGCGGCGCCGAACTCGAGGGCGTCGCCTACGACCGGCTCTTCGACTACTACGCCGACGTCGAGCGGTACGGCCTCGAGAACGCGTGGCGCATCCTCGTGGCCGACTACGTCACGACCGACGACGGCACCGGCATCGTGCACCAGGCCCCGGCCTACGGCGAGGAGGACCAGAAGGTCGGCGAGGCCGCCGGCATCCCGGTCGTCATCTCGCTCGACGAGGGCGGTCGGTTCCTGCCCGAGGTGACGGATGTCGCGGGCCTGCTCTGGAGCGACGCGAATCGTCCGCTCATCAACGTGCTGAAGGCCGAGGGCCGACTGCTGCGCGAGGCGAGCTACGTGCACTCGTACCCGCACTGCTGGCGTTGCCGGAACCCGCTCATCTACCGGGCGGTGTCGAGCTGGTTCATCCGCGTGCCCGAGTTCCGCGACCGCATGGGCGAGCTCAACCAGCAGATCAACTGGGTGCCCGACAACGTGAAGGACGGGCAGTTCGGCAAGTGGGTCGCCGGCGCGCGCGACTGGTCGATCAGCCGCAACCGGTACTGGGGCTCGCCGATCCCGGTGTGGAAGAGCGACGACCCCGCGCACCCGCGCATCGACGTGTACGGCTCGCTCGAGGAGCTCGAGCGCGACTTCGGGCGCCTCCCGCGCAACTCGCATGGCGAGCCCGACCTTCACCGCCCGTACATCGACGAGCTCACCCGGCCGAACCCCGACGATCCCACGGGTCGCAGCACCATGCGGCGCATCCCCGACGTGCTCGACGTGTGGTTCGACTCGGGATCGATGCCGTTCGCGCAGGTGCACTACCCGTTCGAGAACCGGGACTGGTTCGACTCGCACAACCCCGCCGACTTCATCGTCGAGTACATCGGGCAGACGCGCGGCTGGTTCTACACGCTGCACGTGCTCTCGACGGCGCTGTTCGACCGGCCGGCGTTCGAGAACGTCGTCAGCCACGGCATCGTGCTCGGCAGCGACGGGCAGAAGATGTCGAAGTCGCTGCGCAACTATCCGGATGTCTCGGAGGTGTTCGATCGCGACGGCTCCGACGCGATGCGCTGGTTCCTGATGTCGAGCTCCGTGCTGCGCGGCGGGAACCTCATCGTCACCGAGGAGGGCATCCGCGAGGGTGTGCGCCAGCTCATGCTGCCGCTCTGGAGCACCTGGTACTTCTTCTCGCTGTACGCCAACACCGCGCGCGAGGGCGGCTACGAGGCATCCCGCCGCACGGACTCGACCGACGTGCTCGACCGGTACCTGCTCGCGAAGCTCCGCGACCTCGTGACCGCGGTCACGGCCGATCTCGACGAGTTCGACTCGCCGCTCGCGGCGCAGAAGCTGCGCGACTTCGGCGACATCCTCACGAACTGGTACGTGCGCCGCTCGCGCGACCGGTTCTGGCAGGGCGTCGGCGACGACGGCCGGGGCACCGAGGCCTTCGACACGCTCTACACCGTGCTCGAGACGCTCACCCGCCTCGCCGCACCGCTCCTGCCGCTCGTCACCGAGCAGGTCTGGCGTGGGCTCACCGGCGGTCGCAGCGTGCACCTCGCCGACTGGCCCGACGCGGCCGAGTTCCCCGCCGACGACGCGCTCGTCGCCGCCATGGACGCGGTGCGCGAGATCAGCGG
Organism: Agromyces sp. NSFZ; assembly: GCF_056156205.1. Classification (NCBI taxonomy): domain Bacteria; kingdom Bacillati; phylum Actinomycetota; class Actinomycetes; order Micrococcales; family Microbacteriaceae; genus Agromyces; species Agromyces sp. NSFZ. Next base: position 2,333,479 of record NZ_CM149585.1, on the reverse strand, counting down.
CGCCGCCCTCGCGCTGCGCAAGCAGGCGGGGCGACGGGTGCGCCTGCCGCTCGCGAACCTGACGGTCGTGACGACGGATGCCGCGACCCTGCGCCAGTTCGAGGGGATCCTCCGCGACGAGCTCAACGTGAAGTCGGTCGACCTCGTCGAGCTCGACGCGTCGAGTGCCGAAGCCTACGGCGTCACCAAGCGGCTCAGCGTCAACGCTCGCGCCGCCGGTCCCCGACTCGGCAAGGGCGTGCAGCAGGCCATCCAGGCCGCGCGCTCCGGCGACTGGAGCCTCGACGGCGACACCGTCGTCGCGGGCGGCATCGCGCTCGAGCCCGGGGAGTACGAGCTCGTGCTCGAGGCCGGGGGCTCGGGCGACGGGTCGAGCGCGCTCGCGCTGCTCCGCGACGGCGGCTTCGTGATCCTCGACACCGCCACCACGCCCGAGCTCGAGGCCGAGGGCCTCGCGCGCGACGTGGTGCGCGCCGTGCAGGACGCCCGCAAGGCCGCCGGGCTGGAGGTCGGCGACCGCATCCGCCTGGCGCTCACCCTCGACGCCGAGGGGGCGGCCGCGGCATCCGCTCACCACACCCTCATCTCACGCGAGACGCTCGCGGAAGAACTCGACATCGAGACGAGCGTCGACGTCTCGGGCGCCGCCGCGGCGCGCCCGGTCGGCGACGGCTCGTCACTGCTCGTGGACCTGGAGAAGCTGTGAACGACGACGCCACCGACGCGCCGCACGGCGGCGACGACGCCGCGTTCCGCGACGCGGCCGACGCCGTGTACGAGGCGCTCATCTCGCGTGTCGGCGAGGGGTCGCCCCGGCCGCGACTCGCGCCGACCCGGCGCACGGTCGAACTGCTCGGCGACCCGCACCGCGCGGCACCCGTCATCCACATCACGGGGACCAACGGGAAGACGTCGACGAGCCGCATGATCGAGGCGATGCTGCGGGCGTCCGGGCTCCGCACCGGCCTCCTCACGAGCCCGCACCTCGAGCGCTTCACCGAGCGCATCCGCATCGACGGCGAGCCGATCTCCGACGAGGCGGTGGCACGCAACTGGGAGGAGATCCTCCCGTTCATCGTGATCGTCGACGCCGAGCTCGAGGGCGCAGGCGAGGAGCCGCTCACGTTCTTCGAGGTGCTCACGGTGCTCGCGTTCGTCTGCTTCGCCGATGCGCCCGTCGACGTGGTGGTGCTCGAGGTCGGCATGGGCGGCGAATGGGACTCGACCAACGTCGCCGACGGGCAGGTCGCCGTGTTCACGCCGATCGACCTCGACCACCAGTCGCGCCTCGGCAACACCATCACCGAGATCGCCCGCACCAAGTCGGGCATCATCAAGCCGATGTCCGCCGTCATCACCGCACGGCAGCCCGACGCGGCGCTCGCGGTGCTCGAGGAGGCCGCCGAGCTCACCGAGTCGAGCATCGCCGTCGAGGGCGACGCATTCGACGTGCTGGAGTCGCGAGTGGCCGTCGGCGGCCAGCTCGTGTCGGTGCGTGGACTTGCGGGCGAGTACCGCGACGTGCCGCTGCCGCTCTTCGGTCGCTTCCAGGCCGAGAACGCTGCGGTCGCGATCGCGGCCGTCGAGGCGTTCATCGGCGGCGGGGCGGTTCGGCTGGCCGACGAGATCGTCGAGGGCGGCCTCGCGGCGGTGACGTCGCCCGGGAGACTGCAGACCATCGCCACCGAACCCGTCGTCATCGTCGACGCGGCGCACAACCCGCACGGCGCCGCCGCGCTCGTGGCCGCGCTCGACGAGTACTTCGACTTCGACGAGGTCATCGTCGTGCTCGGCGTGCTCGGCGACAAGGATGCGACCGGCATCGTCGACGTGCTCGCCGGAACGAACGCGTCGTTCATCGTGACGAAGCCCGACACCGATCGCGCGCGCGACGTCGACGAGCTCGCAGGGCTCGTCGCCGCCAGGGTGGGCGCCGACCGCGTGCACGCCGTCGACCGGCTCGACGACGCGCTCGACGAGGCCCGCGACTGGGCCGCCGAGGCACCGAAGCGCGCGGTGGTCGTCACCGGCTCGATCGTGCTCGTCGGCGAGGCCATGGCCATCGCCGCCGACCGCGGATGGGGGCGCGCGTGAGCGACCCGAATCCCCAGCCGGCGCCGCAACCCGCGTCGGGGCCGACGCCCCCCGCTCGGTCGGCCAAGCAGACGCTCGGCACCATGCTGCTCGCGTTCGAGGTCATCGTGGTGTTCCTCGCGGCGCTCGTCATCTGGGGCCTCGCACCCACCGAGAACAGCTCGTTCGACCTGCCTCCGTGGGTCGCCCTCGCGGCAGGCGGCGTGCTCATCGTCGGCCTCATCGCCACCATCGGGCTGCTGCGCTTCTCGTGGGGCTTCATCGTCGGATGGGTGCTACAGGCGCTCATCTTCGCCGCCGGATTGCTCAATCCGGCGATGTTCATCGTGGGTGCGATCTTCGGCGGCATGTGGTGGTACGGCATGGTCGCGGGAGCCCGCATCGATCGGAACAGGACGGCGATCGCCGATCCGGGGAAGGAACAGGAATGACCACTGCCATCGAGGAGACCCTCGTGCTCGTGAAGCCCGACGGGGTCGCGCGCAACCTCACCGGTGAGATCCTCCGTCGCATCGAGGCCAAGGGCTACACCCTCATCGACCTCCGCATGGTCCAGGCCGATCGCGAGCTCCTCGCGAACCACTACGCCGAGCACGAGGGCAAGCCGTTCTACGAGCCGCTCATCGAGTTCATGCAGTCGGGACCGACGGTCGCCATGAGGGTCGCCGGCAATCGCGTGATCGAGGGCTTCCGCGTGCTCGCCGGGACCACCGACCCCACGACGGCCGCGCCGGGCACCATCCGCGGCGACTTCGGCCGCGACTGGGGCCTCAAGGTGCAGCAGAACCTCGTGCACGGCTCCGACTCGGTCGAGTCGGCAGAGCGCGAGCTCGACCTCTGGTTCGCCTGAGCCGATGCCGCGCCGGCCGGTTCGCCCGAGCCGATGCCGCGCCGGCCGGTTCGCCCGGCCGGCGCGTCGTCAGCGGAAGAGGTTGCCGATCTCGATGATCGCCAGCGGAACGGCGTTGAGCTGCAGCTGCGCGAGGATGATCACCACGAGGTAGACCACCACCGTCATCAGCGGGATCCACTTGAACCACTCGGCGGCGAGCTGCCGCGTGCGTTCCGAGACGGGAATATGTCCCTCGCGCAGGTTGTGCAGCGTGACGGCGAGGAAGGTCGGGATCGTCACGGCCCAGGTGAGCATGCACCACGGGCACAGCACGCCGAGCACGTAGATGCTCTGCGCGATGAGCCAGCCCACGAACACGATGGCGCCGAGCACGCCGACGTTGAAGCCGAGCCAGAACCAGCGGTCGAATCGGGCGCCGGCCAGCATCGCCACGGCGATGGTGATGACGACCGGCCAGGCCATCAGCCCGATGAACGGGTTCGGGAACCCGAAGAGCGCACCCTGCCACGAGCCGAGGTTGGTGCTGCAGCTCACGAGGATGCCGACGTTGCAGCTCGGGACGTGCCCTGGATCGGCCAGCACGAGCACCTTCTCGAGCGAGAGCTCGAACGCGGCGAGGAGGCCGAGCGCCCCTGCGACGATGAGGAAGACCGCGAATCCCGTGCGACGGGACCGACTGGGGGAGTCCGGCATGGTCGTATTCTGGCATGCCGATTCCACACCTCCCTGTGAGACCGTGCGATAATCGAAGCAGTCGTCCGGGCCGCGCCCGGCACGACGCCAATGAAGGCTTTGAGGATGCACCGCATCCGACTGTGCGGTCGTATGCACCGCGAGACGTGGCGACACAGGCAACCTGCCGGTCGCAGGAGTGAAGGATTGGCGGTTCCACGCACGGCGTGAACCGCTCGAGACGAGAACGGAGACGGATGGCGCGGCCATCCCGATCCGTCGTAGGAGTGCACCAGAGATGGTGGAAGGCAACGACAACACCACGAACGATTCCGCAACCGGCGACGGCACACCGAGGCGACGGGTCGGCCTGTTCAGCGCACGTCGCGCGGGCCGGGGTCGAGTGACGACGGCGCGCACCGAGCCGACCGGCGAGACCGACGTCCCCGCGGCCGAGGCGGCCGTGAAGCCCCCTGCGGACGCGCCCGAGCCCCGGGTCGAGCCGGCCTCGCCCGAGGCCGACGTCGAAGCAGCGCCGCCCGAGGCCGAGGAGGCCGAGGAGGTCGCCGCCGCGGCGGACGTCGCGACCGAGCCCGCGGCCGCGAAGGGGTCGACGGATGCCCCGGCGCGCGAGTCGTCCGACGAGGCGCAGCCCGAGGCATCCGAGGTCCCGGTGGAGCCGGCCCCCGAGAAGCCGGTCTCGCCGATCCCGGCCGAGCTCACGACGACCTCCCTGATCTTCCACGCGCCCCCCGTGTTCGTTCCTGCGGAGCAGCCCGAGCGGGCCGGCGACGACGAGGAGGGCTCGAGCGTGCGCCGGCGTTCGCGTCGCCGCAGCGGCGAGGAGGCCCGGGCCGCGGGCGACGAGCCGGCGAACACCGTCGTCAAGGTGCGCAAGCCCCGTGAGCCCGAGCTCATCACCGAGCCGCAGAAGGTCAAGGGCTCCACGCGCCTCGAGGCGAAGAAGCAGCGCCGCCGCGACGGCCGCGACGCCGGCCGCCGCCGTGCCGTGATCACCGAGGCCGAGTTCCTCGCGCGCCGCGAGTCGGTCGACCGCCAGATGATCGTGCGCGCGAAGGACGGCCGCATCCAGATCGGCGTGCTCGAAGACGGCGTGCTCGTCGAGCACTACGTGGCCCGCAACCAGGACGCGTCGCTCATCGGCAACGTGTACCTCGGCCGCGTGCAGAACGTGCTGCCGAGCATGGAGGCCGCGTTCGTCGACATCGGCCGCGGCCGCAACGCCGTGCTCTACTCGGGCGAGGTCGACTGGGATGCCGCCGCCGAGAACGGCGAGAAGAACCAGCCCCGCCGCATCGAGCTCGCGCTGAAGCCCGGCGACCGGGTGCTCGTGCAGGTCACCAAGGATCCCGTCGGCCACAAGGGTGCACGACTCACGAGCCAGGTCTCGCTGCCCGGCCGCTACCTCGTGTACGTGCCGAACGGCTCGATGAACGGCATCAGCCGCAAGCTCCCCGACACCGAGCGGGCGCGCCTGAAGAAGATCCTGAAGGAGGTGCTGCCCGACAACGTCGGCGTCATCGTGCGCACCGCCGCCGAGGGCGCCACCGAGGAGCAGCTCACGCTCGACGTGAACCGCCTCATCGCGCAGTGGGCCGACATCTCGACGCAGCTCGAGAAGGTGCAGGCGCCGGCGCTCCTGCACTCCGAGCCCGACCTGCTCATCAAGATCGTCCGCGACGTCTTCAACGAGGACTTCCAGAAGATGATCATCGCGGGCGACGACGCACGCGAGACCATCGAGCGCTACCTCCGCGCCGTCGCGCCCGACCTGCTCGAGCGGGTCGAGGCCTATGCGGGCGAACGCGACGCGTTCGACGAGTTCCGTATCACCGAGCAGATCGAGAAGGCCCTCGACCGCAAGGTGTGGCTGCCCTCGGGCGGCTCGCTCGTGATCGACCGCACCGAGGCCATGACGGTCGTCGACGTGAACACCGGCAAGTTCGTGGGCTCGGGCGGCAACCTCGAGGAGACGGTCACGAAGAACAACCTCGAGGCTGCCGAGGAGATCGTGCGGCAACTCCGGCTCCGCGACATCGGCGGCATCATCGTGGTCGACTTCATCGACATGGTGCTCGAGTCGAACCGCGACCTCGTGCTGCGCCGGCTCGTCGAGTGCCTCTCGCGCGACCGCACCAAGCACCAGGTCGCCGAGGTGACGTCGCTCGGACTTGTGCAGATGACGCGCAAGAAGCTCGGCCTCGGCCTCCTCGAGTCGTTCAGCGAACCGTGCGAGGTCTGCGCAGGCAGAGGCATCATCGTGCACCACGAGCCGATCATGAAGCACCGGGCGCCGCAGCAGCCCGAGCGCAGCGGTCGGGGTCGGGGTCGCGGCAACCAGCAGCAGGCGGCTGCCACGGAGCCGAAGGCGCACACCGGGACGCACGCGATCACCGAGGACGTCAAGCACGCCCTCGCGCAGATCGCCGCTTCGACGATCCCGCACGCCGACAACCACAAGCACGTCGAGCAGCCGGCTGCCGCGCGTGAGGCCGAGCCCGTCGTGGCTTCGACCTCCGAGTCCGAGGCCGCCGGCGCGGGTCTCGTCGAATCGCCGTCATCGCAGCCCTCAGGTTCCGGACGCCGTCGCGGACGTCACCGCCGGGTCACGCAGGAGCAGGGCGCCGCGACCGAGTCGGATGTCGCGAGCGCACCGGTCGCGTCCGCCGCCACCGCCGAGCCGGCCACGGCCGCCGCACCCGCCGAGCCCGAGGCGCCGGCCGTGCCGCTCGTGGAGCTTCCGCCGGTGGTGCCCGTCGAGCGCAAGCGCCCGGTACGGGTCGAAGACGCCGAGGTGCTCCTCGACTCGGTGCTGGATGCGCTTCCCGCCCCGAAGAAGGCGGGTGAGGGGCGTGCCCGCAGTCGACGCGTGTCGACGGCGGCGCTCAGCCCCGCAGGCGGTCCGCCCGTCATCACGCGTGCCGACGGCTCGTCGGCGACGCCCGAGGAATCGACCTCAGGACGCTGAGCGGGCGCGCCGCTCGCGCGGCGTGACCCGGAGCCCGCTGGCGGCGAGCCGGCGCACGAGCTCCCGTGGCGACACGGGCTCGGCGCCGGCGGCCACCAGCTCGGCGTAGCGCTCGACGGGCACGTCGTAGTGGTCGAGGTCGAACCCGCGGCGGGGGAGCCCGGTCCGCTCGGCGAACGCCTGCAGCTCCTCGATCGAGCGGTCGCTCACGAGGTGCGCCCACACGGTGCCGTGCTTCGGCCAGAGGGGCGTGTCGATGAGCACGGTCATGCGGCCGATCCTACGCGCGCCGGGTCCGCGGGCCCTGAGATGCCCGCGGGTGTCGCGTTTGACCGGCCACGGGGCATCCGTGTAAACTCGACCGTTGGTGCCACCGCTTATCCCGGTGAGCCCGCACAGTTTTCTGGCAGACGACCCTCCTTCCCGCTGGGGTCTCGCGCGCAGTGACATCCCCATCACACGAACGGAGCCCCGGCTCCCCAGAGATAGGTACGAGTAGTGGTTTACGCAGTAGTGCGCGCCGGCGGTCGGCAGGAGAAGGTCGAAGTCGGCACCATCGTGACGATGGACCGCATCAAGGCTGACAAGGACGGCAACGTCCAGCTCACGCCGGTCCTCTTCGTCGACGGCGACAAGATCACCTCCGACGCCAAGTCGCTCGCGAAGATCACGGTGACGGCCGAGGTCCTGAACGACCTCCGCGGCCCCAAGATCGTGATCCAGAAGTTCAAGAACAAGACCGGCTACAAGAAGCGCCAGGGCCACCGTCAGGAGCTCACGCGCGTCAAGATCACCGGCATCAAGTAGCCCGCGGCTCGCAAGGAGAGACAGACATGGCACACAAAAAGGGAGCGAGCTCCACTCGCAACGGTCGTGACTCGAACGCCCAGCGCCTCGGCGTGAAGCGCTTCGGCGGCCAGGTCGTCAGCGCGGGCGAGATCCTCGTCCGCCAGCGCGGCACCCACTTCCACCCGGGTGCGGGCGTCGGTCGCGGTGGCGACGACACCCTGTTCGCCCTCGAGGCGGGCGCCGTGCAGTTCGGCACCAAGGGCGGCCGCAAGGTCGTCAACATCGTGGCGGCCGGCGAATAGTCGATCGAACGGTTTCGTGAGGGCGGGCTTCGGCTCGCCCTCACGCATTTCAGCTCGAGGAGGGATGCAGCATGGTCAGCTTCGTCGACCAGGTGACGCTGTTCGTGCGCGCCGGTCACGGCGGGAACGGCTGCGTCTCCGTGCGCCGTGAGAAGTTCAAGCCGCTCGGCGGGCCCGACGGCGGCAACGGCGGCCACGGTGGCGACATCGTGCTCGTCGCCGATCCGCAGGTCACCACGCTCCTCGCGTACCACGGCCGTCCGCACCGCTCGTCGCCGAACGGCCAGCCCGGCATGGGCGACAACCGGTCGGGTGCGGCGGGCGAGACCGTGGAGCTGCCCGTGCCCGTCGGCACCGTCGTGAAGGATCCCGACGGCACCGAACTCGCCGACCTCGCCGAGCCCGGCATGCGGTTCATCGTCGCGCCCGGCGGGCAGGGCGGCCTCGGCAACGCCGCCCTCGCCTCGACGAAGCGCAAGGCGCCCGGCTTCGCGCTGCTCGGCACGCCCGGCTACGAGGGCGAGGTCACCCTCGAGCTGAAGACCATCGCGGATGTCGCCCTCGTCGGCTTCCCGTCGGCCGGCAAGTCGAGCCTCATCGCCGCCCTCTCGGCGGCCAGGCCGAAGATCGCCGACTATCCGTTCACCACGCTGCATCCGAACCTCGGCGTCGTGCAGGCGGGCGACCATCGCTTCACCGTGGCGGACGTTCCCGGCCTCATCGAGGGCGCGAGCGAGGGCAAGGGCCTCGGGCTCGAGTTCCTGCGCCACGTCGAGCGCTGCTCGGCGCTGCTGCACGTCATCGACTGCGCCACGCTCGAGTCCGGTCGCGACCCCGTGAGCGACCTCGACGTCATCCTCGCCGAGCTCGCCGCGTACGACGTCCCCGAGGGCCAGCGGCCGCTGCTCGAGCGCCCGCAGCTCGTCGCGCTCAACAAGGTCGACGTGCCCGAGGCTCGCGACCTCGCCGAACTCGTGCGCCCTGAGTTCGAGTCCCGCGGCTACCGCGTGTTCGAGATCTCGACCGTGAGCCACGAGGGCCTCCGGCAGCTCGGATTCGCGCTCGGCGAGCTCGTCGACCAGGCGCGCGCCGAGGCGGCATCCGCCCCAGCCGCGCCGCGCATCGTGATGCGACCCAGGGCCGTCGACGAGGTCGACTTCGTCGTGCGGGCCGAGGGCGGCAGCTACGGCACGATCTACCGCGTGCTCGGCGCGAAGCCCGAGCGCTGGGTCGCCCAGACCGACTTCACGAACGACGAGGCCGTCGGCTACCTCGCCGACCGGCTCGCCCGACTCGGCGTCGAGGACGAACTCGTTCGCGCCGGAGCGGTCGCGGGCTCGACCGTCGTGATCGGCCCCGGATCGGGGGTCGTGTTCGACTGGGAGCCCACGCTCACCTCGACCGCGGAGCTCATCACCTCGCCGCGCGGCTCCGATGTGCGGCTCGACGAGGGGCGCCGCGCGACGCGCGCCGAGCGCCGGAGCGAGTACCACGAACGCATGGACGCCAAGGCCGAGGCACGCGCCGAGCTCGAGCGCGAGCGCGAGGCGGGCATCTGGTCGGGCGACGAAGGCGAGGAGGGCGAACGGTGACCCCGCGCACTCGCGCCGGCATCCCGACGGCGAAGCGCATCGTCGTCAAGGTCGGCTCGTCGTCGATCAGCGGCGAGAACGCCGGACAGATCGGCCCGCTCGTCGATGCCCTCGCCGGCGCCCACGAGCGCGGTACCGAGGTCGTGCTCGTCTCCTCGGGCGCCATCGCCACGGGCATGCCCTACCTCCGGCTCGAGGAACGACCGACCGATCTCGCGACGCAGCAGGCCGCGGCATCCGTCGGCCAGAACCTCCTCGTCTTCCGCTACCAGGACTCGCTCGATCGCTACGGCATCGTCGCCGGCCAGGTGCTGCTCACCGCCGGGGACCTCGAGCACGCGACGCCGCGCTCGAACGCGCAGCGCGCCATGGACCGGCTGCTCGCCCTGCGCATCCTGCCGATCGTGAACGAGAACGACACCGTCGCGACGCACGAGATCCGCTTCGGCGACAACGATCGCCTCGCCGCGCTCGTCGCCGAGCTCATCGGCGCCGACCTGCTCGTGCTCCTCTCCGATGTCGACGCGCTCTACACGAAGCCCCCGCACCTCGAGGGCGCGGAGCGCATCGCGCACGTGCCCTTCGGCGACGCGCTCGCGGGCGTCGAGATCGGTTCGATCGGCCGTGCCGGCGTGGGCACCGGGGGAGCGGAGACCAAGGTCTCCGCTGCGCGCATCGCCGCCGAGGCGGGCGCCGCCGTGCTCATCACCGCCACGACGCTCGTCTCGGAAGCGCTTGCGGGCGAGGAGGTCGGCACCTGGTTCGATGCCGGCCCGCGACGTCATCCGGCGACCGCCGACTCCGTGCTCGCATAGGCTTGAGGCATGGAGCATCCCGACTTCGACACCACGGTGATCGACGCTCGTCTCGCCGCCGCGAAGCATGCGTCCTACCGCCTCGCTCAGGCGACCACGGCCGAGAAGGATGCCGCGCTCGAGCGCATCGCCGGCCTGCTCCGCGAGCGCGCCGACGAGATCATCGCAGCGAACCGGCTCGACCTCGAGGCCGGCCGTGAAGCGGGCCTGGCGACCGGCCTGCTCGACCGGCTCACGCTCGACGAACGGCGCGTGGGCGCCCTCGCCGACGCGGTGCTCGAGGTCATCGCGCTGACCGACCCCGTCGGCGAGACCGTCAGCGGCCGGTCGCTGCCGAACGGCGTGCGCATCGACCAGGTGCGCGTCCCGCTCGGCGTGGTCGGCGCGATCTACGAGGCCCGGCCCAACGTCACCGTCGACATCGCCGTGCTCGCACTGAAGAGCGGCAACGCCGTCGTGCTGCGTGGCGGCACGGCGGCCGAGCAGTCGAACCGCGTGCTCGTCGGCGTGCTGCGCGACGCACTCGACGCCGTGGGCCTGCCCGCCGACGCCGTGCAGACGGTCGACGACTTCGGGCGCGCCGGTGCGCGTCACCTCATGCAGGCCCGCGACTACGTCGACGTGCTCATCCCGCGCGGCAGCGCGAACCTCATCCGTGCCGTGGTCGAGGAGGCGAAGGTCCCGGTCATCGAGACCGGCGCGGGCGTCGTGCACATGTACCTCGACGCGAGCGCGCGCGAGGACTGGGCCGTCGAACTCGTGCACAACGCGAAGGTCCAGCGCCCCAGCGTCTGCAACGCCCTCGAGACGCTGCTGGTGCACCGGGAGGCCGCCGAGCGGCTGCTTCCGTCCGTGCTCGACCGGCTCGAGGCCTCCGGAGTCACCGTGCACGCCGACGAGCGCGTGCGGGCGCTCCGCCCCGAGACCGTGCCCGTCACCGAGGAGGACTGGGCGACCGAGCACATGAGCCTCGACCTCTCGGTCGGCATCGTCGACTCGATGGATGACGCGCTCGAGCACATCCGCCGGTTCTCGACGAAGCACACCGAATCGATCATCACGAACGACCTCGCCAACGCGGAGCGGTTCCTGAACGAGGTCGACGCGGCAGCGGTCATGGTCAACGCATCGACGAGGTTCACCGACGGCGCGGAGTTCGGCTTCGGCGCCGAGGTGGGCATCTCCACCCAGAAGCTGCACGCGAGAGGTCCCATGGGCCTGCCCGAGCTCACGAGCACCAAGTGGCTCGTGCGCGGCGCCGGGCACGTGCGCGCCTGACCTCGCTAGAATGACACGAGCACGACCCGAAGTATTCGAAAGGAACGGCGAATGAGCCTCACGACCGCGGTGCTGACCGGCACGGTACTGACCGAGACGGTGCATGCGAGGGAGCTTCCCTTCGATGCTTGGATCTTCGGCCTGATCGCCCTCGTCGCCTTCGCCGCGCTGGCCTTCGTCACCGCGTCCTATCGGGACGTCGCCAACCGCCACCGTTCGAAGGCGGAGGCCTACGCGGCCCGTCATGGCGGGGGCGAGCACGGCGGCCACTGAGCGGATCCTCGCGTGACGAAGCGCGTTCGGCACCGACCTCGCATCGGCGTGATGGGCGGCACGTTCGACCCCATCCATCACGGGCACCTCGTCGCCGCGAGTGAGGTCGCACAGTCGCACGAACTCGACGAGGTCGTCTTCGTGCCGACCGGTGCGACGACCTACAAGTCGGATGTCACGTCGGCCGAGCATCGCTACCTCATGACCGTCATCGCGACGGCGTCGAATCCGCGGTTCACCGTGAGCCGCGTCGACATCGATCGCAAGAAGCCGACGTTCACGATCGACACGCTGCGAGACATCCGGCGCGAGCGGCCCGACGCCGACCTGTACTTCATCACGGGAGCCGACGCCATCGCGCAGATCCTCTCGTGGAAGGACGTCGCGGAGCTCTGGGAACTGGCCCACTTCGTTGCTGTGAGTCGCCCGGGACATGTGCTGTCTGTTTCGGGATTACCCGAGCAAGACGTAAGCTTGTTGGAGGTTCCGGCACTTGCGATCTCGTCGACCGACTGCCGGGACAGGGTGCGCCGGGGTTTCCCGGTGTGGTACTTGGTGCCCGATGGGGTCGTCCAGTACATCTCCAAGCACCACCTCTATCGGAGTGTCGAATGACGTCGTCGCAGGAACCGCCGCTGACGCGCCGCGAGATGCGCGAGCGCGAACGCCTGCTGGCCCAGCAGGCCGAGTCGTCGACCCCGGATGCCGCTGCAGCGCCCCCGGCCCCCGCTCCGTCACCTGCACAGCAGGCGTATCCGCCCGCGCCGGTTCCGCAGTCCGCGCCCGCGCCCATGCCCGCGCCGGCGCCCGCGTACAACGCTCCGCAGCCCGCGCCCGCGTACAACGCTCCGCAGCCCGGCGGTGCTCGCGATCAGACGGCCCCGTTCGGCGGCGCGATCGCGGCGCCCGCGCCCCCGAACCCGTTCGCGCCCCGTCCTGAGCCGGTCGCCCCCGCTCCGCAGCGGGCGCCGGCGCCGCTCCCCGAGGCGACGACGCCCGAGCGCACGCTCACCAGGCGCGAGCTTCGAGCGATGCTCGACGCCCATTCCGGCGAGGGCTTCGACGAGTTCGACTTCGACGACGAACCCTCTGCCCAGGCACCGGCACCGGCACCTGCCGTGCCGCAGCAGTCGGCGCCGTTCCCCCCGCAGCCGGTTCCCACGCGGGCGCCCGCGCCGCACCAGGTCGCCGAGGCGGCGGTCGCCGACGAGCCGCTCGCCACGCCCAAGCCGGTCGGCCACTGGACCGACCAGCTGAACGCGCCCGTCGAGCGGGCCGAGCCGTTCGACCAGCTCCTCTCACGGGGTGGCATGAGCCACGGCGTGCCGACCACCACCAACGCGCTGATCCTGCCGACCCTGCCCGATCACGGTCCGATGGGCGGTGCACTCGCCCAGAGCGGCGAGGTGATCGTCACCGGCTCGATCGACCTGCCGCGCAGCTTCGGCGCGACGGGTGCCCACCCCAGCCAGATCGATTCGTCCGACGTCGACCGGCTCTTCGACCAGGTCGAGGACGGCGCCGGCATGGGCGCCCCCGTCTCGGCCACCCGGGCGATCAGCACCCAGAGCGCCGCGCGCTCGATGATGGCGCCGCCCAAGAAGGAGGGCATGAACGTTCCACTCGTGCTCGCCGTCACCGCCGGCGTCCTCGCGCTCGGCGTCGTCGCGACGCTCGTCATCGGGGCTGTCGCCGGGCTGTTCTGATCGGGCCCGAATCCGGGCTTCGACTCCCATCTCTCCGGAAGTGAGCGTATGACCGCATCCGACCAGGCACTCGACTCGCTCGCACTCGCGGTGCGGGCAGCAGACGCGAAGGGCGGCGAGGACCTCGTCGCCCTCGACGTGTCCGGGCCGTTGCCGTTCACCGACGTGTTCCTCCTCGTCACCGGCAACTCCGAGCGCAACGTCGTGGCGATCGCCGACGAGATCGAGGACGTCATGCGCGAGGCCGGCGCGAAGACGCTCCGTCGTGAGGGCCACTCCGCCGGCCGCTGGATCCTCCTCGACTTCGGGGACCTCGTCGTGCACGTCTTCCACCGCGAGGAGCGGCTCTACTACGGCCTCGAGCGCCTCTGGAGCGACTGCCCGGTGGTGCCGGTGGCGCCCTTGCTCGCCGCCGGAAGCTGACGCACGCGGCATCCGCCCCGCGCGGTGCGCCACTTCCGCCCCCGGTGCGCCACCTGAACTGGCGCACTCGTGTCGAAGCCGGCGCAGCGGCGCGGCGGCGGGGTCGCCCGGCTGAGGCTCGCTCGATTTCTTGCGAGGGCGGACGCTGGTGTAAGCTCAATTCGTTGCCCCGAACGGGGCGCACGGGTCTGTGGCGCAGCTGGTAGCGCACCTGCATGGCATGCAGGGGGTCAGGGGTTCGAGTCCCCTCAGATCCACCAAGAGCCCCTGATGAATCGCAAGATTCTCAGGGGTTTTCTCGTTGCTGGGGGCCTGTGGAAGGCCCGTGCGGCCTTTTTGGGGCTCTTTTCGTTTCGGCGGACAGCTTCCACAGGCATCCACATCCGGATCCCACTGACGGTCGGCATCACGGCGTGACGCGCACTCCTAGGGAGTATGAGCAGATCACCGCAACCCAACGTCCCGGCCTACCGGTTCGTCGAGAACCTCGGCGACTACCTCAGCGTCGACGAGCTCGCGCAGTACCTCCAGCTGTCCAGGGAGACCATCTACCACTGGCGGCTCGAGGGCGTGGGCCCGAAGGCCACGAAGCTCGGCAAGCACCTGAGGTACAGCCGCGAGAACGTCGCGGCCTGGCTGAAGGATCGGACGGACCGACGGTGACGGCGTTGACGGGACGTCTGCTCTGCTCCAGCAGAGGACGAACACCATGGCACGACGCAAACTGGAGCCCGGATCGCACGGCGAGATCTCGTACCAGGAGCTGCCGGACGGGCGGGTGCACGGCACCATCCGATTCCGGCGCCTCGACGGGACCCACGGTCGGCTTCGCACGCGGGCCGCTTCCAAGGCGCAGGCACGCAGGACCCTCTTCGAGCTCGTTCGCGAGGAGTACGACGCCGTGCGTGTGGCGCCCGGCGGGCTGACGCCGGACTCGCCGTTCATCGACCTCGCCCGCGAGTACATGGAGCACATGGCCTTCACCGGCGATCAACGCGACACCACGCGGCACGAGAACCTCAGGCTGATCGAGAAGAAGCTCTCGCCGCTGATGGGCGCGCTCACGCTTCGCGAGATCAAGGCGACCACGGTGCTGCGCGTGTACAGGGAGATCCACGCCGACACGCCGCGTCAGGCCGACACCTGCAAGGCGTTGATCAGCCAGATCTGTTCGTACGCCGTCATGAACGACCTCATGCTCGCGAATCCGGCGCGGGAGGTGAAGAGCGTGAAGCGTCGGCCGAAGCCGATCTACGCGCCGGACGCGATGCAGTTGAGCGAGTTCCGCTCGATCATCCGCGATTTCCAGGAACGCGACGATCGGATGGGACCGAGGCCGTCGGACCTGTTGGGCGATGTCGTCGATCTGATCCTGGCGACCGGCGCTCGGGTCAGCGAAGCAGTGGGGCTCAAGTGGCAGTTCGTCGACCTCGATGCGACGCCGCCGCAGGTCACGATCGCCGGCAAGATAGTCGACTCGAAGGGGCAGGCGAAGCGGTATGAGGACTATCTGAAGTCCGATGCCGGCTGGCGAGTCGTCACGATTCCCGTCGAGCTGGTGCCGATGCTCCGGCGCCGCAGGTTCGCCGGCGGTGGGAACGAGTTCGTCTTCCACACGCGAACGGGAGCGCCCAACGGCACGCAGGATGTCCACCGAGCCCTACGGAGAGTTCGCGAATGGGCTGGCCTCGAGCGAGAACTCGTGCCGCACGCGATCCGAAAGTCCGCGGTGACTGCAGTGGCGGATGCCCTGGGCATTGAAGGCGCCGCGCAGTTCGCCGGGCACAAGCGATCCCGCGTGACCGAGCAGTACTACGCGAAGCGCGCGGTGCTGGCACCGGACACGTCGATCGTCCTTGGTGCGTTGCAGCAGGCGCTGCAGCGGGATGGCGCAGTGGTCGCAATGACTTCCCGCCGAGATCGCGACGAACAGGGGGCGCGAGAGGCCCAACGATGAGCGGATCGTGGTGGCTCGTAAGTGTCCGGTGCCAACAGGGATGTCAACGACCTGTAATCCGTTGTCCGCACTGCGGCTGGCGCGATGTCGAAGGGATCGGCTCACCGCCTTTCAAGGGCCCTCAGTGACACCACCCGGCTCGGGACTCTCAGACCGATTCGAGAATGACCGTCTCGGTCGTTCGCGCCGTAGAGTTTGGAGCCAGCGAGACGGATCAGGCCCGGCGCATCGGTCCAGCACTCCGCTCGCGACTTGATTCAGTCGACCTGTGCTCAGTGAAGCGCTCGTTGGTCCGATTCGCACACTCCGCTTCCGCCCAGATGATGACCCCGTCCACATCGGCGGCGTCGGTGATTCTCCACTCGTAGCTTGGTGTATGCGACGAGCACGGTGGTCGGCTGCGACCAGAAGTACACCTGATACATCGGATCGCTGCACTCCGATGTCGCGTCGCGAGGATCGATCGGTGATGCCTGCGTGACTCTGAGGTTAGCCACAGGTGCCGTCGAAGCGCGTCAGCGATCGGCCATCGGGCGGCGGGGGCCCGGCCGACTGAATGGCGCAAAGCCGCATCGGGCGGCCCGTTGCGTGGCAGAGCGGCGGGGACTGCCGCGACGACGAGTCGCTCCATCAGCCGGTGAGGGAGTCGTCGAGCCATTCAGGGGGCTGCTGCACCAGAACCACCACTGCGACGATGATGGCTGCCCCGTTACGAGGCCAGCCATTGAAGCCAGCGCTCGACTTCACACACCTCTCGCAGTATCTCGACCATGGTCAGCAGGTTGCTTGAGGCGACGGTCGGGAGTGCGGTCGTGATCGCGGCGGCGACGGCGGCCCGCTGCTCCCTTGTTTCGGCGAGTCTGGCGAGGACGGTTCCCAACTCAGCCATGTCGTTCTGGTCGGCTGTGAGAAGCGCATCCGATATTGCGGCTATCGCGGTCGAGCGCTGCGCCCCCGTGGGCTGTAACGCGGCGAGGGTCTCCCCCAAGCGGGCGACGACGTGCTGGTCAGCCGTGAGGACGGCGCTTGTTATCGCCGCGGCGGCGTCCGCCCGCTGCTGAGGACTGGGGTTGAGCGCCATGAGCGCCGCAGCCAGGCTTCCGACCGCGTAGTGGTCGACGATCGGGAGGGCGTCCGTGATCGCGCCCGCAGCAGCCTGACGTTCGCCTTCCGTCTTCGCGAGTGCGTAAAGTCCGGCCGCCATGTCCGGCGCCGTGAACAGGTCTGCAGCCGGGAGCACGTTCGCGATCGCGGCGGCGGCGGCCTCACGCTCCCGATCACGCGGATGTAGTGGGGTGAGCGCCAATGCGAGCCCGGATACGGCGCCATGGTCGGCAGTGACGAGCGTGTTCGTAATCGCATTGATAGCAGCTACGCGTTCCACGTCGGTCTCTGCGAGCGCTGAAATTGTGGCGAGGCACTCCGATACACCCGATGAAACCGGCCGCGCTAGCCAGTTCGCAATTGCGATGATGGCGGCCAAGCGCTGCGCACTGTTCTCTGCGAGCAGAGAAATTGCCGCCAACGATCCCGATCTGTTGAACGGGTTGGTCTTGTCGAGCGAACTCGCGATAGCAGCGATGGCGTTAAAGCGCTGGTCGTCAGTACTCGCGAATACTGTGATAGCCGACGTGAATCGCGACACGGCGCGCGAGTCTGCTGAACGCAACGCGCTCGTAATCGCATTGGCCGCGGCCAGGCGCTGCTCATCGGTTTGCGCGAGCGCGGTGAGCGCATCGAGGAGGTCGGAAACGCCGGACGGCTCGACATCACAAAGGGAGCTGATGATTGTTTCTACGGCGGCCCGACGCTGGCTAGGGCTGGGGTCTAGTGCAGGGAGCGGCGCCACGAGGTCCGCGACCTCAGATGGATCGGCTTCAGACAGCACTCTCGCTATCGCGTCCGCCGCGACGCGACGCTGGTCATCCGTGGGGCGAAGCGTCATGAGCGCGGGAACAAGGCTCGATACTGTGATCAGGTCGACGGTGGGCAACAAGCCCGCGACTGCCTCGGCGTACGCGCGTCGTTGCTCATCCGTTTCGGCCAGCGCTATTAGCGCCATGATGAGGTGCTGCCCGGCGGATTGGTCGAGCTTTGCCTCGGCTCTGGTGATGGCTTCGACGGCGGCGCGACGCTGGTCATTGTTGGGCTTCAGTTCCGCGAGCGTGAGCACTAGCCACGACACGACGGTCGGGTCGGCCGTGGGCAGGGCGTCTGCTAGCAGCTCGACGGCGGCGCGACGCTGCTCATCCGTTTCGACGAGGTTTGTGAGGGCCGTCATCAGGTACGAGATCTCCCACCAGCCAATGTCTGGCAGCCAGTATTGGATGGCGGCGATGGCAGCCAACCGCTGCTCGCTCGATTCGGCGATGGATGTGAGCGCCGACGCCAACTCCGAGACCTGCAAACGGCGGACGGCGGGTAGCAGGCCCCTAATCGCGGCGATGGCAGCCAGGCGCTGCTCATTCGATTCGACGAGGGTTATGAGCGCCGCCATTGGACCGGAAGCGTCGGATCGGTTGGACGTGCCGGACCGGCCTGCAGTGGACAGCCCGTTTTCGATGGCGGCGATTGCTGCAAAGCGCTGCTCGTCCGTCTCGACGAGTTCTGTGAGCGCCGCCAGAATGCGCGGGAGAGCGACCGAGTACCAGGGACCCGACCGGCGAAGAGTTGGCAGAGCGTTCGCGATCGCGGTGATGCCGGCCCGACGTTCCTCATCTGTATCGACCAGTACCGGGAGCGCCGTCGCCAGGCCCCACACTGCAAACCCACTCGCTGTTGGGAGGGCGTTCGCGATTGCAGCGATGACCGAAGCATTCGGCCAGTGCATCGTCTGAGCAATGAGCTCGGGGGCGTCCGTCGCGAGTCTCTCGCGCGCGTTTGCGATGACGTCCCGGCTGGCGTCGTCCCAGTCAGACTGTTCAGACTCGGCCGCGACTCGCACCAGAAGTCGATCGAACTCGCGAGCAGCCGCGCTCTTGGCCGGGCTAGTACCGTTGGGCGTCGCAGTGGCGAGGATTCTTTGAAGCAGTCTGTTCCGATCGGGATGTACTGCGATCGCGGCGGGGGCTGCGGTCTCCCAATCGGGGTCGAACCAGAGATGAGGGAGCACGACGTCGTACGCAACGTCAGCACTGACCTTGCCTATGTATTCGGCAACGAAGTGCTCTAGAAGGGTGCGATGTAAGAACTGTCGAGTGGGTTGTCCTTCTCCGTCGTCTCGGATGCGAGGAGCGACATGATCGAGCACCCTTTGGTAGTCGTAACCGACGGAAGTCCGACTTGGCTGGGTGAAGCTCTCTGCCCAGTTTCCGAGACCGCTCGGACCCTCAGCGTCCTTAATCGCAGCCCAGGCCCACTCACTAAGCACCTCGCGGCAGAAGTCGGTGTCGGGACGCGCTGGCTGCTCCTCAACCCAGGGTGTGCTCAAGAGCTTGTTGACTAGCCGATTGTAAAGATGACGTCGCCGCGCGGGGAGGGGCTCGTCTTCTTCTCCCAAGATGCAGTAGAACGTCAGGATTAAGGGAATGGTCGCGGTGCTGCGCAATTCGCTGCGTTGGTCGATTTCGTTCCGGAGCTGAGCAGCCCGCGCGGGTTCGGCGTCAAACCAAGTGTCAACGTACGCCTGGACATCGCCCGGGTACTGAAGAGGTTGCAGTTCTACAACCCGCACCGAATCACTGACACCTCGATCGTTGGCGTTCCATGCTCCGTGTCGGCTGGTGATTATTACGCGCCATTGTTCGGACTGTGAGAGATCACGAAGATGCGGCCACTGTCCACCGGTTGCCGGATACTCTGCAGCTTCGTCAAGGGAGTCCACAATCATCAATACGTTGTCCGAGCCGGCGAGCGTGCGACGCAATCGTTCGCTCGCGCCGCCTGATTCATTGACTCCCGAGATGAGGCTGGCGCGGATCAGACCTGCACGCAGGTTCGGCTCATTGGTCTTGCGCCATCGCTCCCAATTCGTCAGCAGTGGCATCTCAACGCTTCTCACGTCCACACCGTTCTCGAGCGCCGTCAAAGCGCGCTCGGCCGCTTCTCGCGCGTAACGTCTAGCAAGCCAGCTCTTTCCTGAGCCCGGGCCGCCCAGGATCACCAATACCCTCGAGTTCTCCAGCGCCGCTGCCGCGCTCAGGTTCTTACCCTGAAGTGGGTCGTCGCTCGAAGCGGTAGCGACGGTCAATGACCGCTCAAGGCTTGAAGCCCGACTCGAACGAGGAGACCAGATTGGCTCATCCCATCGTTCGATCTGAGACTGCAGGTACGCTCGCGCATCCTCGGCCGTCGCTGCCGCCGAGAAGACCGTGACGAGCTCTGCGATGGTCGTGTTGTGCTGCTGTTGTGCGGACGCCAGCTCTTCGAGCTCACGGTGCAGCCACTGCAGCCCACCGATCAACGTCCCATCCTGAGTTTGTAGGTGCTCGATGAGTACCCGATATGTCTGATCGACAGCCAGAACGAGTCGCGAAAAAAGAGGATCACGAATGAGCGATGGATCCGATTCTTGCAGTCGGCCCGCAACCAATTGCGCCACATCTTTGGCGTTGAAGCCTCTCGCCGCGATTTCAGCGCTTGTCGCTCCAAACTTCGCAATCGCATCGGCCGTCTGAGTCAGGACTACTTCGGTCTCGCCGTCAGTCCAGCGCTGGTCGACAGCGATGGCCTCAATGCTCTTCGCGATGCGCCGTCGCAGCAGCCTTCCTTCCTGAGTGAGATGGTCCCCGGCCACTTGGACGAACTGCGTAAGAAGCGCGCCAATACCGGCCACAGGCCCTCCAAGCGAAGCGATCGCCACCGTAGCTACCGCGCTCGAGTAGTACGCCCACGACATGGCAGGGCTCACCATCGCAAGGGTCTCCCTTGTGCGGTGGAAGAATTGCCCAGGGCTCGCCTCATGCTTATTTCCCGTCCAGCGCGAGCCTACTTCCCTCCCTCTGCTAGACGCTATGTGGCGTTGAGGGCCGGGTCATCGCTTCGCATAGACCGTGTCGGCGGGATTCTCGTGAACTGCAAAGCCACATATGTGAATGAAGCCCGGTTTCTTGCTGAGCGTACGAGTGTGGGCTGGATGTGCACGCCCGCAGAGCGGTCGCTGCTGGGTTCCAGGATCGGTCCTTCCGTTGAAAGGTGGATCGGCGGACGGCCATCCTCAACGGATGGTTGCACAGCTTCGATCGTCTCGGTGTCCGGATGACCCGCCGATGAATCTGCTCGTGCAGGGGTCTCGTCTGCGAAAGGTGACTGTCTCGTGACCCATGGGACTTGAGGCGTCCCGATGGTGGGCCAGAGCTGCCGTCAGATGGCGGAGATTCGGGGACGTTCCGGCCGCCGGCAATTCTCGCAGCGATGCGCCGCAACCTGGTGGTTGGAACGAGCAATCGAGGTCAGATTGTGAGGCACCTGGAGCGCTCGGGATCGAAGATGACTGTGGATGCGCGGGTGTCGACCCGGCCACATTCGACCGATCGGCGAGTGACGTCAACTGGCAATGTGGAACACAGTGCTCGAGTCTCCCTACGTGCGACGCGAGTGAAATCCCGTTTCAGACCTGCGTCGGCGTTCCACGTCTTCGATCACGCTCCTGGCAAAGTCTGCGTCACGATCGGCGATGGCTACGTCCTTGACGGCATCGGCGGTGTCCTCGCCAGGCCACGTGGTTTGTCGCGTTGGTCGGTCGCGGTCCAGGCGAGTACCCGAGGTTGCTACCCAGTCGTGCAGTCGTTGGCGAGCGTCGGCGAAGTCGCGGTGCCAGCCGAACGGCGCTGAGCCGTGCTGGTCGGGGTCGTAGGCGCTGAGCCAGTGGAGGTGGAGCGCTGAGAGTTCCCAGACGAGCTCGGGGTGGCGGTGCCAGAAGGGTGGGATGACCGAGGCCGGCAGGCCGTAGGTGCGGCGGAGCCAGTTGACCCAGCGGTTGAGCTCCATCCACTCGATCTCGGCTTCCTCGGCGGTCAGAAGGTTCCAGTTGATGGGGTGCGGTGGCTCCGGGGTCAGCGGACCGTCGAGGTCGTCGAACCCATCTGCGCCGGGGTCGTCGTCGTCCAGCTGCCAGCGGCCGGGGGCATCCGTCATCGTCGGCTCACAGCCCGAGGCCGGAGCGGTCGTCCCGCACGAGCGCGGGCCGGCGGGCCGCGAGCGCGTCGGGTACTGCGTGCTCGATGGTCGGGCCGGGCCGTCGGGAGCGGTCGACGTCGTAGTCGGTGCGGGCGAGGTCGTGGCCGATCTTCTTCGCGACGAACTCCTCGCGCTCGACGATCGCGCCCTCGCGCTCGACCTCGAAGGTGCGGACATAGCCTTCGGCGACGAAGCTGTCGCCCTTGGCGAACCGGGCGAGGGCGCGCTCCGCGGTGGCACGGTAGGTCACCAGGTCATGGAAGCTCGGCTGGAGCTCGCTGAAGCTGCCGTCGTCTTCGCGGCGGAAGTGCGGCTGGCCGATCCGGACGTAGAAGCGGGTGTCGCCGTTCTCGGTGATGGACTGCTGCGGCTCCGAGGCGATGAAGCCGGAGAGCGACTGCTGCGTGTGAAGAGCCATGGGACTCGACCTCCTATTCGTTCGGCGGGCCGATCGGTCCGCTCGAGGAACAGGTGCGCCGGCCGATTCACGGGCGCGGCGTCGCGGACGGGTCAGGCGGCACACGGGGATGCTGCGTCGTGCGGACATGGGCGAGGTGCACGGTCTCGACAGCGGTTCGGAGTCGGTCGAATCGTCCGATCGGATTCCCACGGTACTGGGCGAGGTAAAAGACGTCGGTGCCTTGCCGCGTGATGCGGATGCCGCCGTAGGCGTGGCCATCCGAGTCGCGCATCGTCCATGTGCCTGGACTGTTCTCATCGGCGTTGAGAAGCGGGTGCCACGGGGTGGATCCGGTCTGTTTCGTGTTCACGGTGGCGTCCTTCACTGGGGCGGATGTCGCTTCTTGGTAGAGGGCCCAGACGACCTCGGCGCAGAGGCGGAGCTCGTCGGCGGGGAAGTAGCCGAGGAAGGCGCGCGCGTCGTCATCTGCGGACCATGTGTTGGCGCGGAGGAGGGGCGGGGTGGATATCCAGCGGTCACCGTTCGGATGATGGCGATGCGCCTGCTTCCGTCGAACTGCAGCCAGGTGCCGGGCCCGACGACCCGGAGCTTCGGCTGCCAATAGCGCATGCTTCGAACATACATTTGAAGGTCAGTTTGCGGCCATCAGTCGTCGGGAGTCGGCGGCTCTGGCGGAGCCGCTCGAACCGGCTCACGCAGCAACCGTTCGATCTCCACGCGGTGCGCGCGTAGCTCCGCGGCGTCCGCTCGGTTCGTCCACATGCGCAGCTGCGCGATGACCGGGGGAGCGGCACGTAGGATGATGAGCCCCGTGCCGAATGGGAGCGTTCGGATGGTGTCGGGCGGCATGGTCGCGACGCGGCGGATGGAGCGCTGGGACGAGCGGGATCCGCGGTCGCCGACGGTTGTCGAGTCGGTGGCTTCGTCGCGCTCGCCGATGAGCGTCGACAGGTCTTGGAGGTCCCGGGAGTTGGATGCTCCGCCGAGGACGATCTTGACGATGGAGGAGTCCCAGATCGCGTTGGCCGCGTTGTCGCTCCACTTCGTGCGAGCTTGCGCGAGGGACTGCAGGACCGGCATCGTCGTGATCCCGGTGCCTCCGCCCTCGGCCATCAGGCTGGGCAGTGATGGCAGGGGTGCGAGGTTGCCGATCTCGTCGAGGGCGAGCAGGAGCGGCGGGTCGAGGCGTGCGCCGGGGTTGCGGGCAGCCATTCGTCGGGCGGTCTCGATGAGGTCTTCGACGAACGCCGAGACGAGCGCTGCGGAGTTGTTCGCACCGGCGCCGGTGGCGAGGAGATAGAGGGTGCCGTTGCTGCGCAGGAATCGTTCGGGGTCGAATGCCTCGCCGTCGGTCGGAGAGACGGCGTCCAGCACGCGGGGGTCGGCGAGCGCGCCGAGGGAGAGCGACACGCCTTGCCAGATGGAGTCTCGGGTGCGGGGGTCTGCTTCGAGCATGGCCTGGAGTGAGTCGCCCCATCCGGTCGCGGCCTTCGGGTTGCTGAGCAGGATCGAGACGGCATCATGGGAAGCGGATGGGTCGAGGGTCCAGCGGAAGAGCTCGGCGGGTGGGCGACGGTCGAGGGCGGCGGCGTGAAGGAGCGATTGGAGCGCGGTGCGGGTCTTCGCCTCCCAGAACCCGCCGCCGTCGACGCCGCCGGCGGACAGCCCGGTTCCGGCGGCAAGGCCGGTGGCACGGATCATCGCGGTGAGCGGGTCTTCACAGCCACGAATGGGCGACCAGCGCAAGCCGGCAGGGACTCCCGCGGCGAGGTGCTGCGGGTCGAACACCGCGACCGGTCCCGTCCGTTGCCGGGCTCGAAGCGTGACGGTGAGGTTGTCCGGTCGGGT
The DNA here is from genome assembly GCF_056156205.1 of Agromyces sp. NSFZ. Lineage (NCBI taxonomy): Bacteria > Bacillati > Actinomycetota > Actinomycetes > Micrococcales > Microbacteriaceae > Agromyces > Agromyces sp. NSFZ. The sequence continues at coordinate 2,309,350 of NZ_CM149585.1, read as the reverse complement.
GGACGTGGTCACGACGGGGCCGGGTGCGTCGAGAATGGCGTTGATCACGATGTGTGCGCCCTTGCCGGAGCGGGGTGGGCCGATGACGAGCATCGAGTCCTCGACGCTTGCCCAGACCGTGGTGCCGCGAGCGCTACCGATGACGTAGCCGACGTCAGCCGGTCCGGCGTTCGTGAGCGAGGGCCGCAAATGGTTGGCCCGCTTCATGAGAGCGGAGCAGGATGCGGCGCGCGCCACCTCGGCTCGCGTTGCGATGCCGGCGATGCGGTGAGGATCGAGCTTTCGCGTGCGAGCTGTACCGCGAAGCATCCGCCACAACCAGATCGCTGCGGCGAGGGCGATCGTGATCAGCACGGTAGCGCTGAGCCAGAACGCGACAGGGTGCAGGCCGGGTGCGCTGAGCGCGGCGGATGGGTCGCCTGGATTCAGGAGTACGGCGAGCCCGGCCTCGGGCCCACCGGCCGGTTGCGGGAGTCCCGTAGCCCACGTTGCGATCGTGCCGGCGACGCGGAGGAGTAGCGCGAAGCCAGCCGCGCCGATCAGGAGCGCGATGCCGAGGTTGGCGAATTCGTCGCCGATTGTGCCTGTTCGCGTCGTGTTCATCGATGCGCCCTTCGCGTAGGCACCTACAGCACGAGGCCGGGTCCGGCGCGGTCGAAGCGTCGGGCGGGGGAGTACGCGAACGTCCGGTCACCCGAAAACCCGCTCGTGGAATCGAGCAGGTCGGTGACATCCTGAGCATCGGTGACAAGGCTCGCGACGCCTTCCTGGATCAGCCGGTGGCATCCGGCGCTCGCGGCGCTCGTCACCGGTCCGGGCACGGCGCCGACCGGTCGGCCGAGCGAGTGCGCTTGGCCGGCGATGTTCAGTGACGACGATCGATGCCCGGCTTCGACGACGACCGTCGCGCCCGAGAGCACGGCGAGGAGCCGGTTGCGCTGCTGGAAGCGCCACCGAGTGGGCGCCGCACCAGGCGGGAGCTCGCTGACGATGAGGCCGCCAGCGTCCGCAATGCGTTCGAACAGCTGCTCGTGACCGGCAGGGTACGCGCGGTCGAGACCGCTCGCGATCACGGCGACGGTCGACCCGGGCGATGTGGCAGTTGCGGCACGGTGCGCTGCCCCGTCGATGCCGTACGTCCCGCCGGAGACCACGACGCGGCCTTGGGCAGCGAGCCCTGAGACGAGTTCAGTCGTGACGTGGTCGCCGTAGCTGGTCGAGGCGCGCGCGCCGACCACGGTGACCCTGCTCGGAAGGGGCGTTGCGAGCAGGCTGGGGTCGCCTTTGAGCCAGAGCGCGAGGGGTGCACTCGCGCCGAGCTGCTGGAGCTCGCCGGGCCAGTCGAGGTCGTCGGGGGTCAGCAAGCGCAAGTCGTGGCGTTCCATGTCGGCGCGGATCCGTTCGACTTGGTCGGGGTTCATGCGCGGGGCGAGCCGCCGTCGCCAGAGTTCGCCTTCGGCCGGGTCGACGCCGTTCGGCAGCCGCTCCCCGGTCGTGATGAGATCGACCGTTGCGGCGGCGCCGAGCCGACCGACGAGGGTCCCGGTGATGATGTCGTTCGGCTCGGACAGCGCAGCGAGTGTCATCCTCGCTTCTCTTTCCAGGTCCAGGGTCTCGGTCATGTACAGTGCCTCCTCGAACTGGTCGACTATTGGCCCGCGGTCATGCGGGCAGTCGTGTCGAATGCTTCGAGCTCGTCGGGGTGGAGTTGGTGCTGGACGACGAAGCTGCGGTCCTTGACCCGCCAGAGCCCCTGGCCGGTTCCGAGCGCAGGGAGGAGCTTCTGCTCCGTGCCGCTAAGTCCGAGGGCGGTCGCGGTGTGACCGAGTTGGTCGGGCTCCTGGCGGTAGACGATCCGGGTTTCCGCGTTCGCGAGCAGGGATGATGCGAGCGCGCGCATCGCGGATCCGGAGTCGCCGACGTTGTCGAGGTCGCTGAGCTTGTGGAAGACGAGCATGTTCGCGATGCCGAAGTGGCGTGCGAGCCGCCACTGCGCGTCCATTCGGCGCAGCAGTGCGGGGTACGCCATTAGACGCCAAGCCTCGTCGTAGATGACCCAGCGCTGGCCGCCTGCCGGGTCGGCGAGAGCGGACTCCATCCACGCCGACGAGCAGGTCATCAGTACGGAGATTAGGGTCGAGTTCTCGGCGACCCGGGAGAGATCCAGCGAAACCATCGGCAACGACGGGTCAAAACGAACAGTGGATGGCCCGTCGAAGAGTCCAGCGAGGTCGCCGGCGACGAGGCGGCGCATTGCGTGGCCGACGAGGCGCCCGTCTTCGGCGAGCCGACCGTCGCGGTCGTCCTCGCTGTTCGGTTCGAGGATGCGGTCGACGACCATCGGGAGGATGGGCACCTCCGCGCTCCTGACCGTGTCGGCGAGCGCGAGGTCGATGGCCGTGTGTTCGAGCGGGCTCAAGGCTCGGTCGAGCACCGTCTCAGCGAGCGCACCGATGAGCTCCCGTCGACGTGACGCCAGTTGGGCGGCCCACTCGGCGTCGGACGCCGACGCCGCCCGGTGTCCTTCGTCGAGCGGGTTGAGCCGGTTGCGCAGCCCATAGCCGAGGATGATCGCCTTACCACCGACGGCCTCGGCGACGGCCGTGTGCTCGCCCTTGGGGTCGCCGGGAACGTACACCCGCCGGCCGAACGGAAGCGACCGGGTGTAGAGCGACTTCGCGAGCGACGACTTCCCCGAGCCGACGATGCCAGCCAGCACGATGTTCGGCGCCGTGATCATGCCGCGCTGGTACAGGACCCACGGGTCGTAGACGAACGATCCGCCCGAGTAGAGGTCCTGGCCGACGAAGACGCCAGCCGAACCAAGCCCGGCCTCGGCGAGGAACGGGTAATGCCCGGCCAGCGTCGCGGACGTGTCTTGGTGCTTGGGCAGCTTCAGACGGCCAGGCATCCTGAGCTGCGCCGGACCAGTGTCGCCGGCCGCCGGTAGGTAGGCGGCCGAGCGAGCTTCCGCCCGCTCGGCTTGCCAGCGGGACCGCGCCTCGAGGGTCTTCGCTCGTCGAGCATCCGCTTCGATCTGCGACGCCGTGCGTTTCCGCGCACGCCGGTCGCGGCGGTGCTCGTCGTGGGGCACCGCGAGCGCCGCGGTGTGTAGCCGTTCGTCGACCGTGTTCACAGCGCGACCGCGTGCCGGGTCCGGTGTGCCGACAGTGCAGGGTCAACGTCCCAGTGCTGGGGAATCGCATCCCGGAATGGTGCGGATGTCTCGACGGATGCTTCATGCACCACCGGTTCCGCATCGAGCGAGGCCTCATAGCGGCGCAGGAGCGAGACGTATCCGTACTGCTCGCTGTAGGTCAGCGCGTACGGCGAATCGGGATCCTCGATCATGCGATCGGTCGATCCGACGGGAATGCGGTCGTAGACGTAGCCGTTCACGAGCGCGGCATCGGTCGTCTCGTCGCCGAAGTCCCACTGCTGCAGGTACTCGATTGCTGCCGCTTCGCCGTCGCGGTCAAGCATGGCCAGCAGCTCGCTGGCATCCTCATCCTGGAGGAAGACGACGCTGATCCATCGGGACGTCGATGCGTCCATTCGTTCGTCGATCATGATTGCTCCAATCGGATGCTTCGGACGACGGGTGCTACGCACAGGAGGTGTGCCTGGTCTCACACGCTGCGGCAGAGCGGAAGTGCGGCGGCGGTGAAGCCCTGCGCCTGCTGGCCGACGAGGCGGCGGATTTCGCACGAGGCCTGGATCGCGGCCTGCTCAATCGTGGACACCGCGGCGTCGAGGTCGTCGACGCTCGGTGCCGTGACACAGACGAGACCGGTCGTACGCAGTACGCCGTGGCCAGCGGTGAGATCGGCCTCCTGCTGCAGCACGTCCTCATACTCGGCGCTCGAGCCGGCGTCCTCGATCTGGCCGATCCGTCGGCGCTGGTGGGCGTCGCTGATGAGCTCGGTCTTCTTCTTGCGGAGGTCCCTCGCTGCCTGATCCGCCCGGACGGGCAGGTAGTGCAGCGACACCGTTCGAAGCACGCCGTTCGTGAAGACAAGCGGCGAAAGGAACCCAGGGTAGACCTGCGATCGCGGCCACTCACTGATCCAGAGCACGGCATGGAACGCGCTGTCGGAGCGAAGCCGATCCCAACTCTCGGCTACCGCTACCGGGCCGGCCGCGTCCAACGAGCGTCCGACATCGGGATACCGGTCGAGTTCGACGCCGACCGCCGGGTCGTAGGCCGAGCGCAGGATACTTGCGAGTTCGTCGGCGGTGAGCCATCCGCCCACGATCAGGTCAGCAGCGCGGAGCGCACCCGTCAGCGCCGCCATCTCCTGCCGGAGCACGGTCGCTGCACCGCGCATGCCGCCGCCCGACGTGCGGACCTGCCGCGCGGCGGCCTTCAGATCGAGGGAGAGGCTGATCGTGGTCGCGTGTCGTTCGCCGGCCGGCCCGGCCCGTTCGATGAGGTCGCGGTAGGTGGATGACGCCCAGCTGTCGTCTTCGATCCCATGCCGCTGCCACCATTCGGCGAGACCGGTGCCCGAGTCGGGGAGGGTGCGCTCGGTCACCTGGAGCCGTGCGATGCGCCCGGATCGACAGGCGCCGGCGAGCACCCGGCCCCAGCCGGCGACGCGCCGATGCTGCTCGCCGGGATCGAGGAGCGCGAACGCCGGATGCGACACCGCGACGATCGCCGTGAGGGTCTGCGTGTGCGGGTCGTGGACCATGACCGCACCCGACTCGGGGTCGTTCCATTCCCGCAGCGGAGCTGCGTCGCCCGGCAGCGCGAGCGTGCCGGCCGGGCGCGGCTTCACGATGCGGCGCCGGTACGTGAGCTGCCCGTGCGCGGCTCGCCAAAGCCAGCGGCTGACGATGGGCACCCACTCGACGACCTTCCGGCCGCCGATCGGGATCGCCGCGACCGCGGCTGCGGTTGCCCAGAGCGGGCTCGTCCAGGCGATGCCCGCGGCGCCGGCGGTGTACAGCGAGACGACGATGGTGAGCACGGCTATCGAGAGCGCGATCAGTTGGGGGAGTGAGAGACCGAGCAGGATGCCTCGTCGCGTGAGCCGGGAGAACTGGACTGGTCCGAGTTGGTACGCAGTGCTCATTTCGGTGTCCATGGCTACACGTCCTTTCGAGCGCGGCCGGCCGCCGGGGAAGCAGCATCCGGCCAAGGTGCGGGTGTCTTCGCCTTGGTGGGGCCGAGCACAGGGGGCGGCGCGCTCGGTGGGGCGGATGCCGCGGCGTCGCCTGCAGATGCCGAATGGGTGTCGGCGACGCCGCCGACCGCGTGACCGACCGTCGGTCCGGCCTTTGCCGCCGACGCCGCGACGACTGCACCGGCAGCGACGCCTGCCCCGACTCCGGCTGCCGCTGCGCCTGCTCCGGCCGTGCTCGCGCCCTCAGCTGAGCCCTGCGTCGCGGACCCGCCCGCGGCACCGGTCGGCGCGGCGGCTCCATTGGGTCCGACGCCGCCGGTCCCTCCGCCACCGGGACCGCTGCCCCCGCTGCTCCCGCCAGCTGGCGCCTGACCACCGCGCCCCGATCGCGCGACACCGCCACCATTGCTGTCGCCGAGAATCTTCCTCGCACTGTCGGACATCGGCCCGTTGGGCACGGGCACGGGACGGTTTATTGCGGACTTCGCCTCCTGCTCACTCGACATCGCGTGATACATGTCCAGGCCAACGAAGTTGAGGAACTTGTACGTGATGTACGGCGCGAACGCGGCGATGAACATCAGCACGATCCCGGCGATCGGATCGCTGACGGATGCCAGATCCGCATCGATCGGCGCCGACACCTGCGCGACCGCGACCAGGAAGATCACGACGAGCACGAGCTTCGACAGGATCAGCGCGATCACGAAGGCCACCCACTTCGAGAACCACCCCTTCGCGGCATCCCAAGTCGCACCCGCCAGCGCAACCGGCCCGAAGACGATCGCGACCAGCAACAGCGCCTTGCGAATCAGAAGCGAGAACCAAACGATCGCCGCGGCACTGATCGCGAGCGCGGACAGGAAGATCGTCACGATCGCACCGACGCCTGGAGCGCCGATGTTGATCGCCGCGAGGCCGGACGCGAGCAGGGCGATGCGATCGCCCATCCCTTCCATGGTGTTCCCACTGGCCTGCACGATCCCGATGGTCAACTGGTCGGTGATCTCGAGTAGGAGCCCTGTGATCGTCACGATGACGAAGGAACCGAGCACCGCCTTCGCCAGGCCGAGAGCTGCACGAGAGAGAGCGCCGGGGTCACGGCGCACGAGGCCCGTGATGAGTTGTAGGCAGAAGAAAATCAGGGCGAGGAGCACGGCGACGCCGAACAGCACGTTGAAGACGGCGATGTATCCGGGGTCGGTGAGATCGACCAGCGTGGTCGTGTCGAACGCGTCCCAGACGGCCTCGAACAGCCATGCGGCCGCCGAGCCCATCGCGTGCGCGAGCCAGTCGAACGGTGCAGCGATCAGTGACGCCGTGCCCTCGCCCACCGTCCCGCAGACCTCGGCGATCACGGGGATGTCGCAGATACTCATCGGCGCTTCCATCACGATTGCGCGCGCCCCGGATCAGACGGCTTGGCCTACATTCCAGAAGAAGTTGATGAGCGTCACGGCCCCGCCACAGATGATCGCCGCTCCGCATGCGACCAGCACGCCGAGCTTGCCGCGTGAGGCGAGGTGCGGATTCGACGAGTTCGCGCCGAATCCCCACACGATCGCCGAGACGAGCAATGCAAGGACGCTCAGGATCAGCCCAACCGTCATCACTGCCCCGACGATGATGCGCAGCTGGTCAATGCCGGGAAGGCCGGTGCCGTTCGGATCGATGTCGATCACTGGGAGCTCCCTCGTCGCTCGGATGGGTTCGAGAGGGAGGTGTGCATAGCGCACCGCGTCGACGCTCACCCAGGGCTGGAGGAGGTGGGTGAGCAGCACTGCGCGCCTAGATGAGGTGCGTTCAGATGCCCAATCGCTGTCGGCTTTTCAGTCGCCGTTCTTCCTTCGGTGTTGCACCTGCAATCCGCCAGCGGGGCGGGGCTCGATGAGGAAGAGCTCCGTCGCTCGAACCAGGTCGGAAAGTTTCGCGTACCCCCAGTTTCGTGAGTCGAAATCTGGATGCTGCTTCCTCATCAGCATGCCCACCGCCGAGAGGTTCGCCCATCCGTCCTCGCCCGATGCGGTGGTGACACTCGTCCGCAACCCTGAGACGAGCTTGGTGTCGCCGCGCAGCTTCGGGGGCGGAACGCGCTTAGGCGCCGCAGCGCTGCTCTCCGCTGCCGGCTCATCGAGCACGTCGAGGTAGGTGAATCGATCGCACGCATTACGGAAAGCTTCGGGCGTCTTCCTCTCTCCGAACCCATAGACCGTGACGCCTTCTTCCCGAATACGTGATGCGAGACGGGTGAAGTCGCTGTCGGATGACACGATGCAGAACCCGTGGAATCGGCGCGTGTAGAGCAGGTCCATGGCGTCGATAATCAAGGCACTGTCGGTCGCGTTCTTTCCGACTGTGTTGGCGAATTGCTGCATCGGCTGAATGACGTGCTCGTTGGCGACCGGTTTCCAGCTGCTCAGGCTCGGCTTTGTCCAGTCGCCGTAGACGCGCTTCACCGAGGCCGTGCCAAACCGGGCGACCTCTGTGAGGACTGCACCGATCTTCGATGGCGGCACGTTGTCGGCGTCGACAAGGACGGCGAGGAGGTCGTTCGGCTGCGACATGCGACAAGCATGGCAGTCAGCGCCCAACCATACTGCCCGCCTAGGGATCAGGCATCGGAAGCCGCAAGCGGATCCATCCACGGGCACATTTGCGGTGCCGTGCAGGCGCACAGGACGCGTACGAGAGCCGGCGGTACCGAGAGCGAATCAGAACTAAGAGCATCAGCGAAGCCGAAGCGATGTCGGAACGTCCCGCTACTCTCGATCCAGATCGGTTCGCTGCGCACGGCACGGGCATCTGGCAGCACAGCGTCGCCGACTACCTCGCATCCCTCAATGGTGACAAGCCTGCCTCGCCATGGACAACACTGAGGTGACATGACAACAACGTCCGACTACACGCCACCGGCTTCTGGAGCGACCCTTCTGCGTCGTCAGGATAATGTCGATGCGTTGCGACTACTGATCGCCCAAAAGCGCCTGTACTCGCGTGCGAAGCGCTGGGTCGCGATTCGCTGGTTCGGGATGCTCGTGATCGGACTCGCCGCGCCAATCGTGGCGGTGATCTGGCCACAGAGCAGTGTTGTGGTTGCAAGCATCGCTGGGGCCTGGCTCTTCCTCGGCCGGACCCTGCTGATGCGGGCGCAGAAGGAGAGCACCGAGCAGGCTGCGGCAGTCCAGGAGCAGTTTGACTTCTACGTCTACGAGATGCCCTCTGGTACGCCTCGTCCGAAACTGCCGTCACTTGAGGACATCTCTCTGGCGGCTGGGCCTGAAGGTGAGCTCGTGGCCGTTGCCGAGGCGGAGAAGATGCTTGCTTGGTACGTCGTGGCCGAAGACGATCCGGGCGAAGTTGCCGTTGCGATCGCGCAACGCTCGAACGCCGCCTACAGCTACCGACTACTGAGGTTCACCGGAGTCATCTGGTCGATTATCGCCGTGATCTGGGCATCGGTCCTCACCGCGATCTGCATCATCACGGGACTCTCGCTCGTGACGTTCCTGCTCGGAGTTGTCCTGCCTCTGTTGCCCGCCTTCCTCGATGTGACCGAGTACATCATCGGTATCGTGCGCTCGGCTAGGGACCGTGAAGCACTGTACCGAGAGATCGAAACGAGGATCGGTAGCAACGACGAGCCGATCACCGGCGAGAGCCTACGCGTCTGGCAAGAGTCGCTGTTCGAACTGCGCCGCGACACACCCACCGTCCCGGACTTTATCTACAGGCTTCAGCGTCGGAAGAATGAAGCTGCGATGTCAGCTGCCGCATCGCAGTTGAGCAAGCGTGCGCGAGAAGAGGACGAATGACAACTACGAGTCAGGCAATGACCCAGTTCCTGTCGGACATATCCGTCACCGACTACCAGAAGACGTCGATTATCAACGCGCGCAAGGACCGCGTTGTGGAGAACCTCACGGCTGCCTTCCCTCCCACCAGCGATCTCCCGTTTGGCCGCGCCATTCTGATGGGCTCGGCCGCGAAGGGAACGATCGTCCGCCCCATCGATGACATCGACGTTCTGGCGGTGTTTTCGAATGCGAAAGGGGCATGGAACACCTACCGCTCCGACTCGCAGGCCTTCCTGTATCGAGTGCGCCGTGCATACAGCGGGCTGTCGGCGGCGCAGGTAGGTGCTCGAGGTCAGGCAGTTCGCATCTTCTTCAACAACGGCGGTCATGTGGACGTGGCGCCGGTGTTTTCTTACGGCAACGACGTCTACGGTCTTCCGGGCGGCGACGGCGGGTGGATCGACACCGCTCCAACGGTGGCGAATGCGTGGTTCGCGAAGAAGAATGCGGACCTCAGCTATAACCTGGCGCCTTTGGTTCGGCTTCTCAAGAAGTGGAACAACGCGCACTCGAAACGGCTTCGCTCTTTCCATCTGGAGACGATCGCTGCCAGCACGTTCAGCACCCTCGGAAGCAACCGGCAGAGCGCCATGGCTAGCTTCTTCGAATGGGCGCCCTCGCACCTGGATGTCAGCGATCCGGGCGGTCAATCGGGAGCGCTCAGTGGCTACCTCAGCTGGTCTGGACGGCAGGAGGTCACTCAAGCGCTGGCGTCGGCGAGCGATCGTGCTCGCAAAGCGAATGAGGCAGAGGCAAGAGGCGACCATGACGAGGCCAAGCGCCTCTGGAGGATCATCTTGGGTTCCGGCTTTTCGAACTAGTCGTTCCGTCGAGGGACCTAGACGGCGCACGCCCCGGCCGCTTACCGCGGTGCAATCAGCCGCCCGCTTGCCGTCCGTGAGGTCATATGAGCGCGAGCAGACTGTGCCTCGACCGGGCGTATGCAGCGGCGCCCTTCAGAGAATCGGAGGTCGCTTCGTCGACTGCTGGAACCCGGATCACCTGGTACCCCATAAGCGGGCTGACGATGTCGCGCAATAGGTCGAAGTATGCGCGGCCACGGCCCCGCGATAGGGGCCCGGGAAAGCCCCTTGTGATCTTCGAGTGGAAGTACCGGTCTGACTTTGGATGCCACGTCCTGACAAGCTCGCGGTAGGCTTCGGCGTCGTACCCGACGGACTGATCCTCAAGCACATCGAGGGTGAGACCGCGCATAGAAGTGAAGTGCTGGAATTCATCAACCTCCACCATCGTGCGCGACGCCTCGTGTAGAAGGTCATTCGGCAGGTTGGACAAACGCTTACTCTGCATTGCCCCAGAGTCGCCGCCAAGCAGTTCAAACGCGCGCTCCATAACGGGCAGTGCTGCAGCCGCGCGAGCTGGCAGGTGCAGATGGCCCCGAGTGTTCAACCACTCAACTCCCGGCATCTTTGACAGCCTGATTCCGTCTGCTACGGCGGCAGTAGCCACCGCAGCTTCGCAGTCTCCCTTGGCCATGCGAGTCAGGTTACCTGGCGAGGCTGGACTTGATCCGATCCCCGGCAGATCGTGCGTGAGACACCCTCCCAATATGTGCTGCAGCAGGCAGTGACACCGGATCGCTGAGCATGTTCGAAGGCTTCAACCGGCGCCCGCAAGCCGGTCGGCCAGTGTTTCAGCCAGTCGCCGCAAGGCTGGTGGGTTCAGCACCGCAGACGCTGGGGGGCGGATTCCCTTACGCCTGTCCGGCAAAGACAGCCCGGTGAAGGGAGGCTTACCGCTCTGCTCACCACACTGCGAACGAAGTGCCGAGCGATCGCGCGCCTATAACTGCGACCCGACGCCGAGCAGGAAGTTGACCCACGCTACGCCTGACCCGGCGAGAGCCGTGGCGCCGCACGCCACCCAGAGCCCAATCCGCGCACGCGTAGCGGTCTGGAAGTGACCGTTTGCGGACGCGAGCGCCCACGTGACTGCGCTGATGATGATCATCAGCACGGCCACGATGAGCACGAACATCAGAAGGGCGCCTGCGATGCTCTCAAGTTCGGCTGCGCCGCCGACGGCTCCGAAGTCCGGGAAGATCTCCATCTCAGGCCGCCGTTCCTGGCCGACATCCGGCCGTCGCAACTTGGGCGCCGGCGAGGCCGGCCGCACCGTGCTCTGCAAGCCACATCAGGGCGTCGACCGCCGGCTCGCTCGCTCCGCCGGGGTGGATCTCGAGGTGCAGGTGCGGCCCGGTCGACTTTCCTGCGGATCCAACGTCGCCGATGTGCTGCCCCGCGGCCACGCTGTCGCCCACGGCGACGTGGATGCCCTCGTCGTACATGTGGGCGTAGTACGACGCGACTCGCTCGCCGCCGACGGTGTGCTCGAGGATAATGAGCCCGCCAAAAGTGCCGCGCTCCCCGGCGAACGTGACGACGCCGTCCGCGACCGCGAGTATCGGCGTGCCTGCCGGTGCTGGCAGGTCGCTGCCGGCATGGAACCGCTCCACGCCTGTGTACGGGTCGATTCTGGGTCCGAAGCTGTCCGACGTCGTGTACGTGCCGGCGGGGAGAGGGAAGACGACCCGCGAGGTCTCCGGTACCGCCGGGCTCGCATCGCTCGACCCATTCGGCTGCGGTCGAGTGAGCGCAGTGAGGATGGCTTCGGCGACCGGCTCGTAGTTCTGGTATCGATCCGGGAAGGCGCTGACCTCGACAGCCTGAGCAGCCTCGCCCGAGTCGAGCAAGTGCCAGCCCGAGATGTCAAGCAAGCCGCGCGGGGATCCGCCGTTCGGCCCTGAAGGGCCGCCGAAGAACGCCCGCGCCTGATACTCAGGATCCATCAGTTCGGCGACGGTTCCCCAGCCCGACGCGGGGCGCATCTGGAACAGCCCGAGCGAATCGTGATCGGCACCGACACCGTCGTTGGGGTAATTGATGGATTCGGGATACGCGCTCGGGTTGGCGAGCATGCGCAGGGATGATTCGGTGAGTGCCGCCATCAGCGCGATGATGACGCCGTTGCGGCCGACGCCCGCGATCCGGCCGCCGATCGAGATGATGGCCGCAGCGTGCATGAGTTGTTGTCTGTTCAGCGTGATCGATCGACTGTCGCGAGTCTGCGCGGTCAGCGAGTCCGGGATCGCACCAAGGAGAAGAGATCCAGAGCCGCACGAGATCGCAGCGGGGTTCATGAGCGCAGCCACGCTCACGAGCGCCGCCGGCGGTGCGGCGATCAGGACGAGCAGGAGCAGGCCGATGAGCTTCTTCATTCCTCGCCTCACTCCAACGGGGAATCCGGTCGAGAGAGCCGCAGCAGCACGCATGGATCGTCTGCGGGGCACGCGATGAAGACCGTGAATGAAATCCGTCGACTGGTGCGCATCTCCTGCTCACCCCAAGTCCCGGCCCGCTCGCGCACGCCGACGACGGTGAAGGCCGCGGCACCCGCGGGAAGCTGGCCGGGGGCCGCCTGCGCGATCGCGGTCGACCATGTGCCGGGTACGACGATCGACTCCACCTCGATCCACTGCCGGGTCCCGTAGTCGCCGAGCCGAATCCAGTACTCCGGGCCCGGCAGATAGCTACGAACGTCGGCTGCGACAGCGGATGCCTCGTCGGCATCGGCTGCATCGACCAGAGTCTGCGCCCACTCCGAGACGCCGCCCGGGTGTCTGGTGTCCCACGTGAACAGCGCGCGCGTCACCGCCCGGGCGAACCGCTCCGGATTGGATGTCGCGACGATCGGTCGTGGCCGAACGACTGGTCCTGCGCTGCTGGGAGACGCGGATGCCTCGTGCGCGGCGTGCTCGGTTCCGCCGGTGTCGCCTGGGCCACGGAGCAGCCCGAAGACGCCCACCGCCACGAGCAAGAGGAACACACCCCCGACGACGACGGCCGCGATGATGATCACGCGACGTCGATGCAGGGCGAACATCACCGGCTCCTCGGGGTCGCTGCGTGGCGCAATCGGCTTCGTAGCGACCGCAGGGCCTCGGCGAACTCGATCGTGCCGGCGAGCGTGGCTTCGAACTGCTCCCACTGCTCGTCCGTGAGCGCGGATGCGAGTTCGTCGATGTCGTAGCGCTTCCACCAGTCGCGAAGGTCGGTCCACTGGAACACGAATGCGCGAACCGGCAGCAGCGCGTCGGAGCCATCCACACGCGTCACTCGCTTGATGGCAGCAGCTTCACTCGTTCGCGCGCTGCTCTTCACGCGGGCGAGCGCCTCGCGCGCGAGTTGCTCGAGCTCGATTGCGCTCGTCGTCGATTCGACCGCGTGCAGACGTGCGGCGCCGTGCAGCGAGGCCCGCCGAACGCCCGTCGGCTGCGAGACGTCTGAGTCGATCGCCTCGAGTTCAGCGAGTGACATCCGCGCACCGATGCGCTGATGTGCTGGGTGAACCGCTGCGCCGTTGTCGATGCCATCGAGCTCTGCGAGCGCCTGAGTGCGAATCGTGGCATCCACGTCGCCATCCCCGGCGATCCGCTGCAGGTCGTTGATCTCCTCGAGTCGGGAGTACGCGCGCCGACCGGTCACGATCCGGGCCGCCTGTGATCGGCTGTCCCCGGCGCCGGTGAGGGACGGTGCCGCCGATTCGGCGGCACCGTCCGGTCTCGGGTTCTCGTCGTTTGCCTGGAACCTCGACGCAGCCTGACGGCGTGCCGCCTCCTCGGCGAGTACAACCTTCAACTCGCGGTACAGGGTTGCCGCTTCCGTCGCGCTAAGCGGTTTGTGGAGGAGGTTGTCGTCCTGCTCCGCGAGAAGCTCCATGAGGCGATCCGAGATACCCGACCGAACCCAGACGTTGAGCTTCCGAACGCCCAGCTGCCGAAGCGCCGCCAGTCGACGCGCTCCGCATACGAGGACGCCTTCGGGAGTGACCGTGATCGGCTGGAGCAGGCCTTGATGTTCAATCGAGGCGGCGAGCGCATCGATGTCGCCGAGATCGACCCGATGCCGCGTACCGATTCGGATGGAGTCGATCGAGCGCTCCAGTTCGATGTGCCCGGCGGAACTGGTCATACCCGCGCCTCGGGGAGATTGACCACGATCTCCGAGATCAGGTCGTCGTCGCCGAACAACGAGCGGAGCGGCTCGCCGACCAGGAGTCGAAGCAGGATGCCCCGTCCCGCTGTCGTGTGCGACTGCGTCGGATCGGCGCAACCCAACACCGCGCGCAGCATCGAGAGCCATGCGCCCTTCGGAAGATCGAGCAGCGCCCTCGCGGTGTAGTCGCGACGCAGCGACTCGTAGGCGGACGCGCGCGACGGAGCATCCGCCAATCGCCCGCAGATGTACTCGACGCCGCCGCGTGCACGGTCTGGTGGCCAGCCGAGCAAGGTGAACAGTGAGATCGCGTCCTCGACAGCCGACTCGACGCCCGGGGGGGCAGCATCCATGCCGACGTCGACCGGTTCAGTCCGGAGTGCGGGGTGGTAGTCGGGCAGGGCGTGCTCGCGGTCACTGAACCGTTCGGCATCGTGGTAGCCCGAGAATCGAGGTCGACGGGCCTGGTGCACCGAGCAGAGGAGCCCCTGCGCGCGTTCCTCCGCGATACACGTCACCTGGACGGCTCGAGTGACAACAGCCCACGGGTCATCTGCTCGCAACGTGGCAGGTGCCCGCATCGCGTCGAATGCGGCGGCCGCAGCCTCCCATGGATCCAGCCCGTGCTTGCGGGCGAGAGCGGCATAGCGGTCGGCCGCATAGCGCATGAGTTCTGCGGCCTCGGGATCGGTACGCCAGCAGGATCCGCCGTCGGACTGCAACCGTTCGAGCACGATGCGAAGGTGCTCGGAATCGCGAAACGACTCGGAGTGAGGATCGTGGTCAACTCTCCGGTCCATCGCGGCACCTCCCGACACGGTGATGTGCGTCTCCGCCGACACCACGATGCGCATCATCAGTGCCGTCCCAGGTCGTGCCGGATGAACGTGGGATGCGTTTGCGAGCGCCCGAATGCGGAGAGGGGAGGAAGCCGGTCCGCCCGATCGCGAATCGCCCGCCGGGTAGTCGCGGCGGATCGCCGCAACCGCCGTGCCAGTTCTGCCTCGAAGTCGAGTCCCCGTCCGGCAACCCGGCCAGACCCGCTGTTGAGCAGGTCGGACGCGCGAACCCAGATGATGCCAGGCTGCTTAGGCGCACCGCCGAGGAGATCTCGCCGGACGCGGTCATGCTGCGTCGCGCTCTGCGGCGCCCGGGCGAACGCGTGACGCTCATCGGGTCGGTCGGGTGTGAGCACGTCGTCACCCAGGTGCTCGATGGCGCGAGCGTTGCGTGTCTCCTCGAACTCGTCCTCATCCATCTCTCGTGCCCTCCATCACGGTGTTGTTCTGCAGAGCAGGTGTGACGACGCGTTCCCGGAACCAGCGCCCGACCGTGGACGGGTGCACGCCCAGGTGCTTGGCGATCGCCGAGTTCGACCATCCGAGGGCGCGAAGCGACGAGGCATCCGAGCGACCCGAGGTGGTCGGAGTGAACTCTGTTGTCGCCGAGGCGCCGCTCGCGTCAGCGACGTCGGGCTCAGCAGCCGGCGCCGCCGTGCGGCCGACTTCGTGACGCATCAGTACCGAGGTGAGGTGCGTGATCGAGAGCAGCACCAGCGGGGGTACAGCCGAGACGGATGCCGCGAGTACGAGCGGCACTTCCGTGGCCTCGGCGACGATCGCATGGATCGCGTTCGCGGTGACCGAGATGGCCGCGCCCGCGACGAGCAGCGCCCATGGATACCAGGCGACGCGGGAGCGCGCGAGGGCGACGGCCGCGACGGTCGCGACCACGATGATGCCGTCGACGATGAGAGGCCACACCCATGCCTGAGCTGGGTCGAGCCCGGAGCGGCGCGCGAGATCGCTGAGAGAGGTGAACGAGAGCCAGAACGCTCCGGCTGCGATGAAGACGGTACCGATGATCGCGGTGACCATCGCGAGTCGGACGCCGTCGACGCTCGAGCGAGTCATGGCAGACACGGCGCCGCACCTCTCTGGCTGGGCGGCGCGGGACAGTCACGCCAGGTCGCATCGGCCGTCGAGGACGTCACCATCGTCGCTTGTCGGACCGCCGAACGGATCGTCGTCGCGATCTCCCATTCGGGCAGCCCGATGCTGCCCGCCGCAGGGCCCAGCGCGGCTTCGACATCCGCCGATGCGAAGCCCACCTCCGCAAGTCGGCAGGCAGCCCAGAAGAGGCCGTGGTTGCGCTCGCCTTCTTGAAGGCGACCCACCCATGTGGCAAGGCGTTCCGGGTCCGGCGAGGTGCTCGTCGCGATCCTCGTGGCTGATGGCACGGTTCGGGGATTGATGAAGTGCCGAAGGGATTCGGCGTCGATGGGCCGGGCGTTTGCGGTGGAAAGGGAGAAGAGTCGATAGGTGACCCGACCGCGGTCGGTGGCCAGCATCGACGGCGGAATGAGAACGTAGCCTCCGGCGCCGCGGAAGTCGATATGCGCCGCTGCAGCCTGCCAGCATCGCTGTGGACGAGACGGCACCGCCGGGAAGTAGACATGGAGCCCGCCAGACGGCGTGCGGACCCTGGCGAGCTCGCCTTCAACGTGGCCGGCAGTGGCGGCTCGCTCGAATGCGTTGAATCCGGATGCCTCGCCGGCGACATCGACGTCGACGACATCGATGCCGGAGGTGCTTCCGGTCGGCATGCCGATGTTCGCGTTCGGCCACCGCGACCACCATGCGCGGACGAGGTCGACGTCGCAACTCGCATCGTGGAAGCCTGCGCGCGTCGCCGGACGCTTCCCATCCACGGTGCACGGGAAGATCGGGGTGCCGGCTCGAGCGAAGGCGAGCGCGGCATCGCACGTCGACATCCGTCCCGTGGCCAGTAGCAATTCGGCGACACTCATGACAGCCTCCGGGTCCCGACTCGGAGTTCGCGATCGACGGGTGTCGGTCGCGAGGCGGCCGGCCCGACGCTCAGGGGAGGGCCAGGCCGTTCGAGCCCCGGGGCTTCGACGGCGCCGCCCTGCGCGGTCGGCAACTGGTCGAGGATCGCGACAGCGGCACGGCGCACGCGTTCTCCGGTGTCCTGGACGACCTCGACCGCCGTCTTCTCCCTCACCGACGTCGCCCACGTCGAGACGTACGGAATCGTGTAGCTACTCGTGTCCATGCCATGCGCCGCAGCGATCATCAGCGCAACGGACTCGGCCTCGACCTCCCCGATTCCGCGATGCGTCACTGCATCCGTCATCGGATCGTGCATTCGGATGTGGCCGAGCTCGTGCGCCAGTGTCTTGACCTGCGCCGCGGCATCCATGTCGGCTCGAATCTCGACGATGTGCGCACGGAAGTCGGTCACACCGTTCGCGCCGTCGAGTGCGGAGGCATCCACCGTGGAGAGCCGGAATCCCTCATCTCGGACGATGTCGGCGAGCCCGTCCCAGAGGCCGACCGGGGCCTCACCACTGAGCAGCTGCGGGATGGGGAGCGCTGGGAGCGGGACTCCGTCGGTCTGCGAGACATCCCACACGTACGCTGGCCGGACCCCGATCATGCGCGGGCGGACCACCTCGCCCGGGCGCGGGCGCTCGTTCCGCTCGATCCGTCGCCACGAACTCGGATCGGTGGGCGATGATGTCGCGAACCGCGCAGTCAGGGGAGCGAGGATCATGTACCCGGACTGGCCCGCGAGTACGCGCCGCCCGAGAGACTGCCACTGCTTGAAGCCGGCGACCTGGGTCGGAACGGGCTCGGGCACCTGGCCGCGGCGGAACGCTGCCTCGTGCTGCCACCAGATCAGCATCGTGTTGTTGAAGGAGCGGGTCCGAAAGCGGGCGGCGAACTCGAGCGCTCGCCTCCATTCGTCGCCTGAGACGAGCGATTCGACGGACGCGACGAGGTGCTCGTGAATCTCGTCGAGTTTCGCATCCCAGCCATGGCGCGGTTGCGGCTTGGTCGACACGTCGTTCACCTTCCAGAAGGGCGTCGCCGGTTCGGCGCGGCTGACGCATAGGTGTGCGCACACGGCATGGAAGGCCTCCAGGCATGTCAATGTCGCCGCCGGGTCCGTCGTTGCCGGCGCCTTCAGCGCTATCGCTATCTGAGTTTGAGCATGCTCAAACCGGGCGCTTAACTCGTTCCTAGCACCGGATTTGAGCATGCGCAACCGTTGCGTTGGGCATGCTCAAAGAGTAGATTGAGCATGCCCAACTCGTGCCCGGAGTTGGAACCAAGACGACGATGCCTCGCCTGACCCGAGCGGGTGGAAGGTGTTCCGACACATGATCGAAGACGAGAGCAACACCGCAGCAGAGGATCTCGCGAAGCGACTCCGGCTCCTTCTCGATGTCGCCGTCGCCGAGACCGGCTCAGAGCCCACATACTCCCAGATCGCGGCGTTCCTCGAGCAGCGCGGTACGAACCTCTCCCGCTCGCGATGGACCTACATGGTGAACGGTCATCGGTATGTGCAGGACCGCGCGCTGTTCGAGGGCCTGGCCGACTTCTTCGACGTCGACGCAGCCTTCCTCATGGGTGCTGAAGGCGCTGAGACTCCAGCGAAAGTGAGTGCGCAGCTCGACCTCGTGCGCTCCATGCGTGCCGCACGCGTCAAGTCGTACGCGGCGCGCACATTGGGCGACATCTCGCCGAACGCGCTCCAGGCGATCAGCAAGTTCCTCGACGAGGAGATCAAGCACACATAGAAGTCCGGCGGGCGCTGCGAAACGCGGTGGTATCCGGAGACATCATGAGGGGGTGGCCGAGACAGTGAACAGCGAAGTGAACGTATCGACGGCGTTCCATGAACTCGCGCTTGATGAAACCTTCACGTTCGACGAACTCGTGGGCGCGGTGCAGTTGCGACGTCGGCGAGGAATCCGCATCGTCGAGCTGGCCGAACTCAGTGACCACGACGGACTCTGCGCCATCTGGCTGATGACGGACACCGAGGACATCGTGCTCCACGCGCGCAGCGACTCGAGGCTGCACAGGCAGCAGTTCGTGTTGCACGAGCTGGCCCACATGATCCTCGATCACGGGATCGACGACGATCGCGGGATGCCGGACTTCCTGCTGCCGGACATCCCACCTGAGACTCGACGTCGCTTGCTTCGGCGGCAGAACCTCGACACGGCGGAGGAGATCATCGCGGAGTCGCTCGCCGACCAGCTCGCCGCAGCGATCCGCGGATCGGCCATGCACGAGTCACGATTCCTGGAGATCTTCGGGTGATTCCAGTCTTGGTCTCCACCCTGATGTGGATACTCCTGATCAGCCTGCTCGTGCTGCGACGCGGGCGCGAGGAACGAACCATCACGTACGCCACCCTGACGATCGCGGTCTCGATGACCCTCAACATCGACGCGGTCTACGAAGCGCTCGACACCGCGCTCGGTGGTGAGAATCTCGTGACGCTGATCGCCGACTTGGCGTTGATGGTCGGGGTGTTCTTCCTGGGCCGCGGCGTCATGAAGGCGTCTGATCGACAGCCTCGCGTCGTCCAGCTCGCGCTCGGCCGCGCCGCCCTCGCCGTGGCGCTCGTGTTCTCCATCGTCGCGTTCATCTTCATCGACCAGCGCGGCACGACGACGACCTTCATGCTCGACCTCGGCGATCAGCCGGCGGCCGCGGCGTATTCGATGATCCACTTCACCTACTACGGCATCGTCCTCGCCGCGATGGCCGCGCTCGCAGCGCAGCAGATCCGAGTTTCTCGAGGCAGCCAGCGACTCCCGCCGACGTCGCTGCTCCTCGGAAGCCTGTTCGGCTTGGCCCTGTGCGCCGTCGTCATCACCATGGACATCGCGCATGCCGTGGGTAACCTCGAGCTCATGGCCGCCGTGTCTTTCGCGTACGGCCCGCTGTATCTCTGCACGTTTTTCTTCCTGTGCCTGGGGTTCGCTTCCCAACCGGTCCTTCGAAGTCTGCAGACCCGATCGCGGGCGCAGACAACCCGTGCGCTCATCCTCGAGCTTGAGCCGGCCTGGGGGCGAGCGACCACCGTGCGACCCGGGATCAGTCAGAGCGCGGATGCCGCCTTCCGGTCGTCCGAACCCGAGGCCGTGCTGCACCGCGAGATCGTCGAGATCCGCGACGCGCTCATCGACAGTCGCGTGGCGTTCGACCTGTCCGAGGGGGAGCGGGACCTTGTCGACCGGGCCGAGCGGCACTTGGTCGGCGCCGGATTCCCCGACGTGGCGTCCGGGCCTGCCGACGACTCTCCGGGTGTCGAGTCGAGGAAGCGTAGGCAATGAAGACGGGATGGTCGGTCGCGGCGCTTGGGACTGCCGCAGCGGCCTCGCTCGGTGGCCTTGGGTTCGTGATCGCGCGACGCCTCACCGCCCGGTCGGATCGGCGTTTCGATGTCGTCATCCGTGACGTTGAGCAGGCGGGCGGGCGGCGGACCGTGGTCTTGGACCGGACGCCGCGGACTGTCGCGCCTGGGCGATACAGCCTCCTGCTCGACGGCGGTGGGCTGGTCCGGCTAGCGAGCGAGGTGAATGACCGAGGCCCGGCGTTGGTCGGCCGTGAAGTTGTCGGTGGCCCTGGCGCGGCCGGACTGACGGCGGGGGACCGGGCGTCTTGGAGCGGGATCTACTTCGCCGATCCGTCAGATGCCGATCTCGAGGCGGCCGACATCGACGTGACGACCGATGTCGGGCCGGCTCGTGCATGGCTGATCGAGCCGGCCGGCGCGAGCTCGTCGACGTGGGCGATCCACATCCATGGCCTCGGGAGCCCGCGAGCCGGCACGCTGCGCGGAGTGCAGGTTGCGGCCGAGCTCGGGTTGACGTCGCTCGTCGTGACGTACCGGAACGACGGAGACGGGCCGACGATCCGGAAGGGTCGATCGACGCTCGGATCTTCGGAGGCCGATGACGTTCGGTCTGCGCTGGTTTTTGCACGCGCACACGGCGCTCGACGATTCATCCTCTTCGGTTGGTCGATGGGGGGCGCCATCGCGTTGCAGCTCGCCGCAGATCCTGAGTTGCGCGCTGATGTCGCGGGACTCGTGCTCGATTCCCCCGTGATCGATTGGGTCTCGACGATCAAGGCGAACTGCGTGCGAGCCGGGCTCCCAGCGTGGGCGGGGCTGCTGGCCCTGCCGTGGCTCGACCGGCGACCGCTCGCTCGGCTGACCGGTTTGCCGAGCGCGATCGGCGTCGACTGCTTCGACTGGCTTGCGCGCGCCAATGAGATCTCGACCCCGATGCTGCTGCTCCATGGGACCGAAGACACGTCATCACCATTCGGGGTGGCCGCTCGCCTTCAGAGTCTCCGCCCCGACCTGGTCACACTCGAGTCATTCGATGCCGACCACACTATGACCTGGAACTCTGATCCGGAGCGCTGGCGACAGACCGTGCTCACCTGGCTCGCTCCTCGCCTGTAATACGGGGCTGGCTGAGTCGGCATCGCTGCTTGCACCGAGGATAGGCACACGCACGGGGTGGACACTCCCGGTGTCGCTGGGCTTTCCAGCCCGCGGTTTGACCCACATCACGCACGACGGACGCCGGGGCTGGCCCTCCCTTCAGATGCGGGCGCGGTCGGTGCGGCGCTTGGTGAGCATGCTGATTCCGACGATCGCAGTGACGCCGACGCCGATCCAGAACCATGTGGCGGGGTCGGCCGCGATGGCGTCGCTGAGACCGGCGATTCCGCTGGCGAACGCATTGAGGATCATTTCTGCGATGTTCGGGAAGTCCATAACTGGACGCTAAGCGAGCCCGCTGACATTCGTCGAGGAAAGCCACAGCCGTTCGCCTTTGAGGGCGGACGTTCCGCGGCTTAGCCTGAGCGGATCGGCGACTCGACTCCGACGCGTTGGCCTCCACCGGGGCTGGCCTATCGTTCGACGAGCGGCAGACGCTCGCCGGACCCGACTCCGGCCTGTGTAGCAGATACAAGTCAAGGCGCGGCTTCGCCGCTTGCGACCGATTCGGCATAACGTCAGCAACGTCATGTGTGCGGGGTAGAAACCGGAGAGCAATGAGAACGATCGATTCAACAGGAATGGACCATGAGGCGGCATGCTTGCTGTTCGAAGCCTGGCTGAGGCGGCTGAGCAGTGAGCGGGCTGGGCTTCAAGGCGGTCAGATTGGCGTTGTTGCGGGCACGCGAACCGTCACCTGCGGCGATTCAGCCGGGCCGCATTTCGTCGTTAGAGAGTCAGGGCTAGATGTTGCACTCGATTCCTATTCAGGAATCGACGAGAAAGACGCCACAGGACTGATCGATTCAGCCCTTGCGAAGGTCGCGACCCGCGATTTCGGAGGCGAAGTTATCTACCAAACCGAGATGACAGTTCAAGCCTTTGACCTAGCTTCGCCAATGCATTTCATGCGCACGCTCAGCGATCAAAGGCATATCGAGGGAACCCGCCGCTTTTCGAACGTCGCAATCCTCGACTTCGAAGCGGGCCTACTCGCTGACGCACCACCGAACGGATTCCTCTTCATGCCATCGAGCAGAGTACAAGTGACTTTGTTCATTCCCGGCCCGCTTGAGAGCGACTTCACTGCCAAGGCTGCCGCAGGGATCACCGAAACCATCGCAGCGATCTGTGCATTCGCTGCAGGCAGACCCGTTCAGTTCGAGATTCCAGGCTTCGCCGTTGACGACGATGTAGCACGGCAAGCCTTGGAACGACGGGAGGACGCCTCGATTCTCGGCCTCGCACGAGACTCGGTCCCGCTGGACCTCTTTGGTTATCTCCCGACGATCGGAAAATTCGACGCAGTGATCCGGGCTCGCGGAGCCCTCCTGGCTTATCATGCGGCGCTGAATCAGACGAGCCCCGACGTCGCGGTGATGCTTCTCGTTACAAGCATGGAGGCCCTCATCGCGCCTCGGGCTCCTTGGGGGAAGGACAAGGTCACCACACGGTTTATCAGGGCGGTTATTGATCTATGTCCCGATGCTGTGGACCACGTGATCGAGCACGGCAACGTCGGGGAGGCCTTCGGGTATGTCAAAAAGGGGAGTCCCGCGCGGCAGAGACGCGAGATACTCAATCTGATCTACGAGGCGCGCTCACTTCCGACCCATACGGGTCCATCTCTTGCGCGCTCCGGCATTCTTGACATGCACTCAAGTGGCAGCATGCGCGTAGCGCTGTTGTCAGGTATCGCCTTGGCCGCCGTCCTCTCCTATTTGCGGGCGCCCCGGTCGTTTCTTGTCGGCCATCCCACCATCGATCCCAAGAACGACAGTCCCGCACTCGCCAATCCTGATTCGGACGACTAAGGGGCAGGATTAGCGACCGGCGCCGTCCGCGACCGCTGTCTGGCCCCTCAAGCACAAATGGGCGACGGCGGCGTCCGCTACGGTCAGAGCGCGAGGCGACCTGAGCTGAATGCGGCCCGCGCTCAAGATGGTGCCGGATGCGGATGGCTCGGCAAGCGCCCAGTTCGACTGGTCTAGTAGCGCCGCCTCGCCGCAATCACCAATGCCGCCACGCCTCTTGCAGATCGAGGCGCACCTACTCCACGGCGGGGGAGGTGATGGCGATGACGGTGTCGATTCGGGTCATGAGCGCCGGCGACGGGTTCAGGTACCTGCTCCGCACTGTCGCTTCCGGCGACGGTGACCGTTCGCTCTCGACGCCGCTGACCCGCTACTACAGCGCGAAGGGCACGCCGCCCGGTCGCTGGATGGGAAGCGGCCTTCCTGCCCTGGGCTCGACCATCGTCGAGGGGAGCGAGGTCTCCGAGGAGCATCTCCAGCGCCTGATCGGTCTGGGGTGCGATCCGGTCACCGGTGAACCACTCGGGCGCAGGTACCCGGTGTACGAGAAGGGGACGGATGTCGCGACCGCCCGCCGCCGCGCAGTCGCCGGCTACGACTTCACGTTCTCGATTCCGAAGTCCGCGAGCGTTCTCTGGGGCGTTGCGGATGCAACGACGCAGGCGCTCATCGTGCAAGCCCACCATGCCGCGGTTGCGGACGCGCTTGCGTTCCTCGAGCGGGAGGTTGCAGCGACGCGTGCGGGGGTTGCGGTCCGTGACGGCGCCGTTGCGCAGGTCGACGTGTCGGGAGTGATCGCAACCGCGTTCGATCACTTCGACAGCCGCTCCGGCGATCCGCACCTGCACACGCACGTCGTGATCAGCAACAAGGTGATGACCGTGCTCGACGGCAAGTGGCGTTCGCTCGACGGAAGACCGATGCACGCAGCGGTCGTTGCGATCTCCGAGCTGCACGAAACGCTCTTCGCGGACGCACTGACGCGGTCGATCGGCGCGCAATGGGAGCAGCGCGCACGTGGACGAGACCGCAATCCGGCGTGGGCGATCACGACCGTTCCGGAGGCGCTGGTCGCCGAGTTCTCGACGCGTTCGCAGACCATAGATGCTGAGACGGACCGCCTGATCGAGGCGCACACGCGGGCGCATGGCCGTCGGCCCGGTCGCGTGACCATCATGAAGCTCCGCGCCCAGGCCACGCTGTCCACTCGGCCGGCGAAGCAAGTGCATTCACTCGCCCAGCTCTCGGCGGGCTGGCGCGAGCGCGCTGCGCGCGTTCTCGGAACGGATGCCGCGAGCTGGGGCCGAAGCGCGGTCGGGAGCCTTCCGGAGGCCATCCTTCGCGCTGACGACATCCCGCTCTCGCAAGTCGGCGCCCTCGGGAGTTCCGTGATGACCGCCGTGAGCGAGAAGCGCTCCACCTGGCGGCATTGGAACCTCGTCGCCGAAGCAGCCCGTCAGACAATGGGCCTCCGGTTCGCGTCGGCGTCAGATCGCGAAGCGGTGATTGGTCTCGTCGTCGATGCTGCCGAACGGGCGTCGCTTCGCCTCACGCCGCCGGAGCTCGCGCTGAGTCCGGCACCGTTCCAGCGATCGGACGGCTCGTCGGTCTTTCGTCCGAAGCACTCTGTCGTGTACAGCTCGGCAGAGGTGATGGCGGCCGAGTCGAGTCTGCTGAAGCGCTCGGTCGACGCCACCGCACCGCGCGTCGCGCTGAGGATACTCCGTGCGACGCTCGCGGCCGGCAGCGGCCGGCGGGCGGTTGACGACGCGCAGCTCGAAGCGCTCGCGAAGATCGTCGCATCGGGGCGTGTCGTGGACGTGCTCGTCGGTCCGGCTGGCGCAGGTAAGACGAGCACGATGAGTGCGCTTCGCCGCGTGTGGGAAGACGAGCACGGCGCCGGCTCGGTCGTGGGGCTCGCGCCATCCGCCGCTGCCGCTCACGTCCTCGCTGAGGATTTGGGAATCCCGACTGAGAACCTCGCGAAGTGGTGGCACGACCACCTGCGTCATGGAACGAGATTCCGGTCCGGCCAGCTCGTCATCGTGGATGAGGCCTCGCTCGCCGGCACGTTGCACTTGGCACGAGTGACGGCGCTCGCTGAAGATGGGGGAGCGAAGGTCCTGCTCGTCGGCGATCCTGCGCAGCTTCAATCCGTCGAGGCCGGTGGTGCGTTCTCGCTGCTTGTCCACGATCGACCCGATGCCCCGGAGCTCGTTGAGGTGCATCGCTTCGTCAACGAGTGGGAGAAAACCGCGTCACTGGCGCTTCGCCACGGCGATCCCGAGGCGATCGACGAGTACCTCGCGCACGCCCGAGTACTCGAGGGCAGTACCGAGGCGATGGCGGATGCGGCGTACCTCGCGTGGCGCACTGATGCCCGCGCCGGCAAGGCGAGTGTGCTGATTAGCGAATCGAACGAAGCGGTGTCGGCCCTGAACGTGCGGGCCCGGACGGAACTCATCTTGGAGGGGCGAGTCGACGCGCTCCGGGAGGCGAAGCTGCACGATGGCACCGCGGCATCCGTCGGCGACACCGTCATCACCCGGCGGAACGATCGCCGGCTTCGCGCCGGACGGCGCTGGGTGCGTAACGGCGACCGATGGACCGTTGCGGCCGTGCGCAGGGATGGCGGGCTTGAGGTGCAGAGGCCCGAACGCTCATGGCGGGGCACCGTCGTGCTGCCGGCGGTGTACGTCCGTCGCCACGTCGAACTCGGGTACGCGGTGACCGCTCACCGGGCGCAGGGCATCACCACCGACACGTCCCACGTCGTGGTCGCGTCGGGCACGACTCGGGAGAACCTCTACGTGGCGATGACACGTGGACGCGAGTCGAATGCCGCGTACGTCGCGATCGACCGGCCGGATGTCTCGCACATCGGGCCGCGGCCGGGCGACGCGGAGAAGCCGACGGCGCGGAGGGTTCTCTTCGGCGTGCTGCAGCATGTCGGAGCCGAGTTGTCCGCGCATGAGACCCTCGCGGGGGAGCAGGATGCCTGGGGTTCGATCGCTCAGCTCGCGGCAGAGTACGAGACCATTGCTGCGGCCGCCCAGCGGGGTCGGTGGGTGGAACTCGTACGCGGTTGCGGACTCCCTCCCCACCAAGCCGAGGCCGCGATCGAATCGGATGCCTTCGGGCCGCTGACCGCCGAGCTCCGGAGAGCGGAAGCCGAGCAATTCGACACTGCGCAGCTGCTCGCAGCCGCTGTCGGTGCTCAAGGGTTAGACGATGCGCAGGATGTGGCGGCGGTGCTGCGTGCCCGTGTCGCGGCGGCAACGGTTCATGGCGTCCGCGGTCGTTCCGCACCTTCTCGCAAGGCGCCGCGGCTCATCGTGGGACTCATACCGCTGGTGCTGGGTGAGATCGATCCCGACTCGCGCGGTGCACTCGAGGAGCGACGCGCTCTCATCGAGGCACGCGCGGACGCGATCCTCGATCAGGCGCTCCGCGCGAAGGCGTCGTGGACTCGCTCACTCGGCGTCCCCCCGAATGGCGCGGCGGAGGTTTGGCGCCGTCACGCCCTGACGGTCGCCGCGTACCGCGATCGCTACAGCGTCACGGGCGCACACGCGTTGGGATCGGAACCGCAAAGCGACGTGCAGCGGGCGGATGCGGCCCGGGCACGGCGTGGGCTCGGCATCGCGCGGAGACTCTCGGACCAAGTGCGCAACCTCGACCGGCCGCAGCCGAGTGTCCCGACGGCTCTTCCGTCTGTCAGACCCCAGTTCTAAACTGCGGCCAAAGGCAGCCTCATTTTGTGCATCGCTCGTCGCGATGGCATGATCTCCGATCCACGGCGGTCCCTCCAGGTTCTCGTTGCCGAACATTCGGAGGGCTGCAGCATGTTCGGACTCATCTGGGCGAGCGTCGCTCGCACCCACTTCGTGCTGCGTCGGTTCCTGCCGACCAACATCCTGCTCGACGCCATCCACACGCGCCGTGGACTGAAGTGGGGCGTACCTGCGATGCTGCTCGCAGTTCCGTACGGCCTCGGAGCGCTCCTGTGCCTCGGACTCGCTAAGGGCGAGGGGCCGGGCTGGCTGTACCTCGTCGGAGTTCTCTTCGCATGGAACGCGCTGAAGTTCATCGTCGCCGGCCCCGTCACGCTGATCCGGCTCGCGCGAGTTCGGGTGCTCGAGGCTCGAGTCCGTCGTGAGGCGGTGAGTACGCGCGAGGAGAACGACGGCTTCGGTCGGGGCGTCGCCGCGCCCAACCCTCGGCCTGAGCGCGAGCCGGCAGATCTCGCCAGATAGACCTTCATCCCGGCATTAGCGGCACGGCACTGTCGGTGTACCTGTTGTTCGCGTAAGTCTTGTGGCACGACGCATGCCGCGAGCAGGAGGAACAGCCATGTCGGTCCCGCAGGAGCAATTCGACGATCTCCTCAGCCGAACTGCGCTCGCGGCGCTGTTCTATTACCCGGAGATCGCGGTCGACGATGTCGAGTACGACCTTCAGAGGGACATCGAGTACTGCCTCGAACCGATCGATGGGGTCGCGGTCGAGGACGTCGAGCGCCTTCGCACCGTGATCGGGCGCGTGATCACGAATCCGTCGGCGCATCGTTCCGAGCTGCTCGCCCTCGTCATCGAGCTTTCAGGGCCCCCAGCCGGGTAAGAGACGCTCGTGCCCGGCACCGATCACGAAGACGACGCCAAGCGCGCCGCTGCGAAGCGCAAGCGGAATCGACGTTGGCGTGAAGCCAACGCGGATTACGTGCGCGAACAGAGTCGCGCGTGGAAGGAAGCGCACCCGGAGCGCGTGCGGGAAATGAATCGTCGGTGGCGCGAGGAGCATCTTGATCGAGCTCGCCAGCAGAACCGGGATTCGGCGCGACGCATAGCCGCACGCAAGCGGCGCGAAGCCGAGGTACGTCGGAAAGCGCGGGAGCGAGCGAAGCGCTGGCGGGAGGAGCATCCCGACCGGGTGCGTACGTACCAGCAGCGATGGGTCGAAGAGAATCGTGACAAGGTTCGGGAGTATTACAACCGCTACTACGCGACGCATCGTGACGAGGTGAGTGCGCGCGCCGCCGCCCGACGCGATGCCGACCCCGAGCGCGCAAAGCGCGCCACCAAGGAGTGGGCCGAGCGGAACAAGGATCGTCGCGCTGAACTCCAGCGCACCCGGCGGAGCAACCCCGAGATGTACCAGGCGGAGCTCGAGGCGAACGCGGCGGCACGGCGGCTCAAGCGGCGGCTCGCCCGCGATGGGCTACCGCCGAGGCGGATCCACTCGACGAGCGCGGCCGAGCGCCGCGCCAACGAGCGTGAGGCCTCGGAATACTTCCATGATCCGTCGCTGAACGAGCACTTGAGGCAGTTCACCGTATTCGCCGAAACCCTCACAGAGCACATGCTCGCGCATGGTGCCAGCATGCGGGAGTTCGCGGAAGCCTACGCGGCGCGACGCGCGCGGCTTGGACTCCCGCCCGTCGACGTCGAACGCATTGTCTACGCCCGCGCAGTCGAGGTCGTGACCGACCTCATGCGCCGGGTCGACCTTCTGACCCCCCGGGATGTCGCAGCCGCCTGCCGCAGCACCCACGCCGTGCTGCGACAGGAAGAACGGCGCCAGCAGTTCGACCGACTCGTGAGGTCACTAGTTGCCCACGTCGAGCACGACATGACGCGCTTGGGTAAGGAAGCAGCGTTCGAGAACCGCGCTCGTCGACAACACGGCCGTCCCCAGGCCCCACTTGAATCACTCATCATCCAATTGGCAACGCAGGAAATCCTGCCCACGTTGAGGACAGATCGTCTCTCGCTCGAGGACGCTCGAACAGCAGGGCGGGCGGCCAAGGCGCGCATGCGGTTGGGGGGCGAGACTGCAGGACGCACGAGCGGCAATCGAACTAGTGCAACACGGCCTAGCGATCAGCGGCGCGGCCGCCAGATCGCTGACATCGAGTAACGTTCGGGTCCCCTGCGCCGCGCCAATAGGATCAGACCCAAAGAGGGAGAGACGTGGAAACAGCCGCAGCAGTGCAGACTCAAGAGGTCGCGGTTCGACGATTGGGAAAGGAGGGGGCGGATCTCGCCGTCTTCGAGTTCCAAGGCAAACTGCGGGACCTGTTGATCTCAAGCCTTCGCGAGAGCTATCTGACCACTGGAAACTACGTTGCGGACGCGAAGGCCGTCTCACCCCAAGGTGCTATGTCGCTGGCAGTCGCGGGTGCTGCGGGCGGAGCGACCGCGTTGTCGGCAGCGTTTTCATCCACGCTCTTCATGGCGACCGCGAATCCCGCCACGCTCATGACATTGGGCAACGGCGTCGGCAGCGCCGTGATGGGCGCCAGCGGGATCGTCGCCCACGCGCCGTTCATTGCCGTGGCGAGCTCACTTCCGGTCGTGGCGCCGATCCTCGCGATGCAGGCTCTCAGTACTGCGGTGATGATGCAGCAGTTCAAGCAGATCGACCGGAAACTCGACGTCATCAAGAGCACCTTGGACAAAGCAATCGCCCGGATCGAAGCGACGCACGCGGGAGAGTTGCTCGCTGCATCCAGGATCGTCGACGAGGTGTACTCCCAATACAGTCTCGAAGGGAGCTTCTCAAGTGACATGCTTGTGCGACTCGCAC
This sequence comes from Agromyces sp. NSFZ, assembly GCF_056156205.1. Classification (NCBI taxonomy): domain Bacteria; kingdom Bacillati; phylum Actinomycetota; class Actinomycetes; order Micrococcales; family Microbacteriaceae; genus Agromyces; species Agromyces sp. NSFZ. Next base: position 2,279,612 of record NZ_CM149585.1, on the reverse strand, counting down.
TCGCGGAGCGTGACGTGAGAGCACTTGCCGCCAGGTTCCGCCAGCTTGTGGAGGCGCGCAGCACGATGAACGTCGATGACCCCGCCGAGGTCAAGCAAGCGAACTATGACGCTCACAGCGCGATGCTTGCCTCCTTCGTGGAACTCCGTGTGGCCTATCTCCGTGTCTGTGTCGATATGCAGGAGAACCCGAAATCGGTCAACTCGTCGATGCAACGACTGAAGTCCGTCATCGACGACGGGATCTTGTTCTGGCAGCATCTGCAGGACCGTTCGCGAGTGCTCAAGGATGAGATCAATCAGCTCGAGGCGAAGCGCCAGGACATGAACTGGGCTGCACGTACCCTTCCGGGCGGCGAGGGAACCACCCTCGAGAAGGAGCTCGCAAAGCGCAAGGCCGCGTACACGTCGACGATGGAGAGCGAGCGGGAGATCATGAGCGAGTTCCATTCGCTTATCGAGTCCGCTCGAGCGACTCGGACGGCGCTTGATGCGTCGGTACCGTTGAACGGCTCTACCTCCCCGACGCTCGTCTACTGGAAGGACGAGACAGGTGAGCATTCCTTCGTCACAGATAAGAACCTCATCTCCTAGCCCCCCAGAGTGCGGACGGACCCCCCTGACCGCGAAACCGCGAGATTGCGAGGCCGCGCGACCGGGTGCCGCATGATCGCGAGGAAGCGTGATATCCGCCGTTGCGAACTCCTAGATGTGCGTCGACGCCCCGGTCTGGAGCGGTCGGAGCAGCTCCGTCATCGAAGGGGGAGAGCGCGTCGGTCACTCGATTGTGTTCGTTCGGGAGCCCAATCAACGAAGCACCCCCGAACGTGGGGCCGCGCCCACCCGCCACCCTCCCGCCGTTGTCTGCGGACTCTGAAACAATGCTGAAGACGCTCTCCGACCCAGACCCTGGTGGGCGACTCGTGCCGAGGATCCGAATGAATGTTGCTGTTGCGATGCCGCTGATCGGTGTGCCGTACGCGCTGGAGTCGACTCGATGAAGGCAGACTCCCCGAACTGGATCGTCATGGGTCCGGCAGCGTCGCCGGCCGAGCAAGCTGCCCTCAACAAGCTGCGCGACCTGTTGCCCGACGACGGCATCACCACGGCGTGGGTGAACGTCACGTTCGTCGACAACCAGGGCGGCTTCAACGAGGTGGACGTGCTGCTGCTGACGAAGAACGGCCTGTTCGTCGTGGAGCTCAAGGGCTGGCATGGCACAGTGCTCGTCAAGCCGAACCGTTGGTTCCAGAACGGGAAGGACATGGGCAACCCGCCCGTAGCGAACAACAACAAGGCCAAGCGATTGTCGGGGCTGCTGCAGGGCGTGACGATAAAGCACGCTGCCGGGTTCAAGCTGCCGTTCGTGCGATCGGTCATGGTGCTGCACGGCGCAAATTCCAACGTCGTGGTGCAGGGCAAGATCGATGGGCTGACAACACTCGACAGCTACAGCGTGAGCCTCAAGGGCGACGGTGTGCCCTTCTCGAAGTTTCTGGCGGCGCCGGCGACTCACGCCGACGATCTGGTCAGCGAGGCGAAGGCCAAGCAGATCCGAGCCGTGGTCGCCGCCGCCGACCTGAAGCCGACTCCGAAGACTCGCAAGGTTGGCGACTACGACCTCGCCGACGCTGACCCGCTGGGGGAGGACGAGGAGTGGACGGACCTCCTCGCGACGCACCCGATCACAAAGGATCGCCGTCGCATCCGCGTGTTCAAGGTACCCCGCGGCGCGTCGAAGGAGATGGCGTCAGACATTCAACGTCACGCGCTCCGCGAGTACCGTCTGACGAACGGCATCTCACACCCTGGTATCACCCGTCCGCTCGACTACGTCGATTCCGAGGTCGGCCCGGCACTCGTCTTCGCATACGACGAGCGAGAGCAGCCGCTTACCGACTACCTCACCGAGCACGCCGCAACGCTTTCGCTCGAGGACCGGGTGGCGCTGATCCGCACGATCGCTGAGGTCATCAAGGCGGCACATTCGCGGCGCGTGATGCACCGGGCGCTCTCGCCGCTGCGCGTTACCGTACGTGCGAGCAAGAAGAAAGGCGCGACGGTCGCGGTTCGCGACTGGTTCGCCGGTCAGCGCACGAGTGAGGGCTCGACGCTGTCGCGTACGTTGCTCGGCACGAACGATATCCCCGAGGCGATCAGCGAGGCGCAGTGGGGATATCTCGCGCCCGAGGTGGTGCAGTACCTGGGCGAGCCATCGCCGATCGCGCTCGATGTCTACGGTCTCGGCGCACTGGCGTACCGCATCCTCACGGATCGCGACCCTGCTGAGAACGGCAAGGACTTGCACGAGCTGTACCAGTCGGCGTCGTCGCTTGATCCGATCGCGGTGCAGCCCGATCTTCCCGAGTCGTTCGCGAAGGTCGTTCGCGAGGCGACGGCGTTCGATGAGGCTCATCGCCCGGCCGATGTCGGCGCGTTGCTCGCGCTGTTCGAGGACGCGTTCCGCGATTACGCAGGCCGGGCTGAGCCGGTCGCGGTCGATATCGATCCATTGGATGCTTCGCCCGGTGAGATCGTTGGCGAGCGCTTCGAGATAAAGGCGCGGCGCGGTTCGGGTACGACGGGTATCGCCCTGCTCGTGGACGATTACGACTCGGGTCGCGAGGGCGTGATTCTGAAGCTCGCGCGAGACGAGGATGCCGCGGCGCGCCTCGCGATCGAGGCCGACGTCCTTCGTGGCCTCGATCACGCCCGCGTCGTGAGACTTCTCGATGGCCCGCTCGAGGTAGGTGGCCGGGCGGCGCTACTGCTGAGCGATGCGGGCGCGGAGACGCTCGCGGCCCGGCTGCAGACCGAGGGCCGCTCGACGCTCGAGCAGCTCGAGAACTACGGGCGCGACCTCCTCGAAGCGGTGCGGTACCTCGACTCGAAGGGCATCTTCCACCGAGACATCAAGCCCGCGAACCTGGCAATCGCGCCTGACCCGGGCACCCGCAGGCCGCGACTGACCCTGTTCGATCTCTCGCTCGCTCGTGAGCCGCTCACACACACGAAGTCGGGTTCCCGCCCGTATCTCGACCCGTATCTCGATCAGCCGGGGCGGCGCGAGTTCGACCGGGCGGCGGAGCTCTTCTCGGTGGCGGCGACCTTGTTCGAGATGTCCGCCGGGGTGCCGCCGTTCTGGCCTGGCGGCAACGCACCGGAGCGTCCGGATGAGGCGGCGGTGGTGCAGGCCAGCCAGTTCGAGGAGTCGGTGGCATCGGCGCTCGCGGAGTTCTTCACCCGGGCGCTCGCCCCGGTGGCGCGTGACCGATTCGAGACTCTCGAGACGTTCGAGGCCGCTTGGCAGGGCGTATTTACGCCCCTTGATCCGGTGGTCCAAGATGACTCGGCGACCGAGCAACTCGACGCACAGGCCGCATCGGCGACGCTCGACACTCCGCTCTCCGATTCTGGGTTGAGCGCTCGCGCCCGCTCGGGCCTCACTCGCCTCAGAGTGTCGACGGTAGGAGAACTCCTCGGCGTACCGCCGATGCAGATCAACCAGATTCGTGGCCTCGGCGAGTTGCATCGCAAAGAGGTGCAGCGTCGCGTCCGGGAGTGGCGGACGCGGCTGGCTGCGGGATCGAGTCCCGCAGCCACCGAGACGCAAGCCGGTCGGCAGTCGATCGAGCAGTTCCGGTCGAAGCTGATTCCGCAGCGACGTACGGCTGAGAACTCGAAACAGATCGAAGTGCTTCGACTCCTGCTCGGCGAAGACGAGACACCTGGTGGCGTGGCGTGGCCGACGCTGACGTCGATCGCTGATCATCTCGGCCTTCAAGTGGCGGCGGTGTCGCGTCTCGTGACCGAGGCGGTGCGTCGTTGGCGCAAGGACAGCAAGCTTCTGCAGATCGCGGTCAACGACGTTGTGCGGATCGTCACCGACGCCGGGCTCGTGGCGACGCTCGATGAGGTGGCTGACCAGCTGCTGATGGACTACGGCTCGTCGAAGGTCGGCGATGAGCGTCGCCGGCACGCACGTGGGCTTGTGCGGGCCGTCATCGAGTTGGATGCCGCGGCGGAGACCCCGCGGCTCGACAAGCGTCGCCCGCGTGATGACCGGGCTCCCGTGTTGCTCGCAATCGTCGGTGACGCTGACGGGCCGTCGTCGGAACAGTTGCTTGCGATGGGGCGGCAACTCGGCGATGAGGTCGACAAGCTCCTGCGTACCCAGGATGTGGTCCCTGCCGCGGCCGTGCGTGACCGACTTCGACGACTCGTTCCCGATCAGGTGTCGCTGTCGGATGCGCGACTGCTCGAGCTCGCCGTTGCGGCGTCGACGACCGGTGCGAAGTCGAGTCTCGACGAGGTGTACTCGCTGGATCTCACGCCTGCTCGTGCGATCGAGGTGACGCTCGCCGGGGTCGCCGTACGTGAGCTTTCCCTCGACAGCATCGAGCGCCGTGTGCGCGGACGGTTCAGGCGAATCGCGGCGATCCCGTCCCGGCCTGCACTCGACGAGATCATTCAGCGGACGCATCCGCACCTGGAGTGGAACTCCGGGCGCTACGCGGTGCGCGAGGGGTCGACGTTCGGCGCCTCGACGCGATCGGTGACGACGTTGCAGGGCTCCCTGCCGAACGACCAGTTGGCGCGCGCCCTCGCCGGGTCGGTGCAGGAGCGCAGTGCCCTCGCGCTCACGACGGCGTGGTCGCACTACGACGCGGCCGCGGCGACGCTCAGCGCCCGATTCGGCGTCGAGGTCGTCGACCTGGCCGCGCTCGTGGTCGAACGACTGCATGAGGCCGCGGCGCAGCTCGGTGCTGACTGGGCGGTCGTGGTCGGTGCGGACGCACCGTCGGCGGGTGCTGGCGACCGACGCAACCTGCAGGAGCTCGCGAAGAGGGCGGTCACCGAGGCGTGGGCCGAACTTGAGGCTCGCACAGAACCGTTGCTCTTCACCGACCCGGCGGTGCTCGCTCACCTCGGGCTCGTCGACCTCATCGGGCGCGCGATGGACCTGACGACCGCCCGTGCCGGCGCACGCTGGTTCCTCCTTCCGCAACGGTCGGCCGCCGCAGTGCCCGACCTCGACGGGGTGCCGATGCCGTTCGGTGCCGATCGTTGGATCGAACTCCCCACGAATCTGGCAGCGGTGCTGCCGACGCAACCCACGAAGGTGACGAAGTGATCCACTCCGCCCAGCTCCTTGCCGACCTCAAGGGGCAGCTCAAGCTGCTCGAGGCCGACCTGACGGCGCGCGCCGATGATGTGACGAACGAGTGGGGTGCAGCACTCCGCACCGAGCACGCGAACGCGACGGCGCGCGAGCGCACCGGCCTGCCGTGGATCGACTGGCGCAACGGCCAGGTCGCCCAGGCCGCGGTGGCGTGGATTCTCGCGACGGTGTTCATACGGTTCGCTGAGGACAACGATTTGCTCGAAGGGGTTGCGGTCGACGGAGCCCGGGTAGCACTGCCCTGGTTCGCTGGCCCCGGTGACCGGCTGGAGCGGGCGGTCGAGCACCAGTCGGCGTACTTTACAGCGAACCCGACTGCGGCGGGCCCGGACTGGCTCAAGCACGCGTTCTCAGCACTCGCGTCGCTGCCGGCGGGGCGCGCGCTCGTTGACCCGGCGCACTCCCCGGTGTGGACGGCGCCGATCTCGGGCGAGGCCGCCGACCAGCTGCTCGGGTTCTGGCGAGCGACGGATGCCGGCGGCACCCTCTTGCGCGACTTCACCGACCCGGCGCTCGATACCCGGTTCCTTGGCGATCTCTACCAAGACCTGTCGGAGTTCGCGAAAAGGCAGTATGCGCTGCTGCAGACACCGGTGTTCGTCGAGGAATTCATCCTCGACCAGACCCTCACTCCGGCGATCGCAGAGTTCGGGCTCGAGGGGCTGAAGCTCATCGACCCGACGTGCGGCTCGGGGCACTTCCTGCTCGGCGCGTTCGGACGGCTCGTGGATGCCTGGACTGTCGAAGCGCCGGCATTGGACGCTCGCGAGCGCGTCGCGAAGGCGCTCGCGTCGGTACACGGGGTCGACCTCAACCCGTTCGCGGTCGCGATCGCGCGGTTCCGGCTCACGGTCGCGGCTCTGCAAGCGGCGGGTGATCGCACACTCGTCGCTGCGCCCGATTACCACCTCCAGCTCGCGATCGGTGACTCGCTGCTCGGCTCGCAGGCGTCGAGCGTGAAGCTCTTCGACGGTGAGGATGTGGATGCGTTCGAGTACTCCGTTGAGGACCTAGCGGCCTATCACGGCATCTTGCAGCAGAACCAGTACCACGTGGTGGTGGGCAACCCGCCGTACATCACGGTGAAGGACCCGGTGCTGAATAAGCTGTACCGTCAGCTCTACTCGACGTGCTCCGGCAAGTATGCGCTGTCGGTGCCGTTCATGGAACTTTTCTTCGAGCTCGCGAAGCGATCGGATGCGACGACCGGCGCTGGCTACGTTGGCCAGATCACGGCGAACTCGTTCATGAAGCGCGAGTTCGGCAAGAAGGTAATCGAGCAGTTCCTCTCGGGATCCGACTCGATGAGCCCCGTCGACCTCACCGTGGTCGTCGACACGTCGGGGGCGTACATTCCGGGGCACGGCACGCCGACAGTGATTCTCGTGGGCCGTCGACGAAAGCCCGTCGGTGACGCCGTGCACACGGTGCTTGGCGTCCGCGGGGAGCCTGAGCAGCCGAGCGATCCGGCGCGGGGGCTCGTGTGGGGCGAAATCGTCGAACATTTCGGTGACGATCGGCACGAAGGCTCTTACGTCACGGTCGTAAATTCCCCGCGAAGCACTCTTCAGACGTATCCCTGGTCGCTTTCTGGTGGCGGTGCGAGTGATCTAAAGATGACGTTGGATGAACGGGGCGTGACACGTCTGACGAGTCGGATTCGCTTGCTTGGTGTCATGGGGATGACCAATCTTGACGACGCGTTTCTTGCGCCTCGTGAGGCGTTCGCGAGACGAGGAGTCGAAGGCGCGGTGACTCGTCCGCTTGTGACCGGCGACATCGTCCGCGACTACAACGTGCGTCAAGGCGACGACGCCTTCTTCCCCTACGACTCGTCGGGGCTTCGCCAGATCGAGGACTTTCCCGGTGCGTACAAGTGGGTGTGGCCGGTTCGTACGGAGAGCTGGAACCGAGCGACCTTCGCGAAGACTACGTACCGAGTCGAAGGGCGCACTTGGTGGGAATGGCATCAGATCGGTCTCGACAGGCTGGATGGGCCCACGATCACGTTTGCGTTTGTGGCGACGCATAACCACTTCGCGCTGGATCGGGGTGGGAAGGTGTTCAAACAGTCGGCGCCGGTGATCAAGCTGCGGGAGGGGGCGACGGAGGACCAGCACCTCGAACTGCTCGGTGTGCTTAACAGTTCCACCGCGTGCTTCTGGCTCAAGCAGGTCAGCTACCCCAAGGGCGGCGATCCGATCGGTGGCGACGGCGCGCGAGTTTCGGCGGAATCTTGGAGCGATCGATACGAGTTCACTGGCACAAAACTGCAGGACTTCCCGCTGCCGCGCATTCTGCCGCTTGAGCGTGGCCGCATGGTCGACGGACTTGCCAGGCAGCAGTCCGAAGCGCTCCCGATCGAGGCGGTTCAATCGATTGGAAGCAGTGAGATATCGCTCGCTGAAACCATGTCGGTGGCGCGCGCAGACTGGATGCAACTTCGCGCGCGCCTGGTCTTTGAGCAGGAAGAGCTCGATTGGGAGGTGTATCGCCTTTACGGATTGATCGAGGACGACCTGACATACTCTGGCGAACTCAACGTGCTTGGTCTCGGGCAGCGCGCATTTGAGGTCGCACTCGCGCGGGCCGTTGCAGCTGGGCGGGAACAAAGCTCGTGGTTCACTCGCCACGGTTCGATCCCGATCACCGCCCTGCCCGCAGACTGGCCAGACGACTACCGCGCCGTCGTGGAGCGTCGCCTAGACGTGATCGCGTCGAATCCGTCCATCCGCCTGCTCGAACGTCCCGAATACAAGCGTCGCTGGGCGACGCGCTCGTGGGATGACCAGCTCGCCGACGCGCTCTGCGATGCGATGCTCGACCAGCTTGAGGCCGCCGCGCTGTGGACTGACGTGAACGATCGACCCGTGACGCGGTCGGTGAACGAACTCGCGGATCGTTTGAAGTCCGACGCGTGGTTCGTGGAGCTCGCGTCGCTTGCGCACGGCGCCGACGCCGACCTCCGAGTTGTGATCAGCAAGCTGCTTGGGGAGGAGTCGGTGCCGTATCTGGCAGCGCTCCGCTACAAGCCGTCGGGGCTCGAGAAGTTCCGCGCGTGGGAGCACACGTGGGATCTGCAGCGCGCCGAAGACCGGGGTCAGCGCGTCGACGTTCCCGTGCCGCCGAAGTACGGGCCGGGCGACTTCCGCAAGACCACCTACTGGAAGGCGCGCGGCAAGCTCGACGTGCCGAAGGAGCGCTTCATCTCCTACCCCGGCACGCACCGGGCCAACGACCCGAGCCCTGTCTACGGCTGGGCCGGCTGGAACCACGCCGACCGCGCGCAGGCCCTGGCGCGCCTCCCGATGGAACTCCTCGCCGCCGGCGCGACATCCGACGACCTCGCGCCACTCATCGGGGGGCTCATCGAACTGCAGCCGTGGCTCGACCAGTGGCAAGCCGAACTCGACCCGGACCTCGGCGTCAGCCCGGCGGCGGCGATCAGCGGCCTCACCGACCAATTGCTCACCCAGCTCCAGCTCTCGCGCGACGCCGTCACCGCATGGCAACCGCCCACCGCGACTCGTGGCCGCGCCGCCTCGAAAGGCACCAAATGACCGCCCTGCCGCTCACCACGCCGCTTCGTGACCTCATCACGATTCCGACCCGCATCGATTCCGCCGACTTCGTGCTCAAACTGCACGATGGCGTCGCCGCGGCCGACCGCACCCTCGCCGACTATGTGGTTACCGACGCCATTGCCGAAGCGTTCGACGACGCACTCGGTCTCGTCGAGCATGCCGTGACGAACCGCACGTCGCGCGGCACGTACATCCACGGCTCGTTCGGTGCCGGTAAGTCGCACTTCATGGCCGTGCTGCACCTGCTCCTCACCCAGCACCTGCCCGCGCGAGAACTGCCGGGCATCGCACCAGTGGTGAGCAAGCACCTCGACGTGCTCGAGAAGCGCTTCTTCGCCGTCGACTATCACCTGATCGGCGCCAAGAGCTTCGAGTCGGCACTCTTCGCGGGCTACCTCGACACCGTCGCGGCGAAACATGCGGAAGCACCTCTGCCGTTCCTGCACGTCAGCGACCAGCTCCTCGAAGACGCCAAGCAGCAGCGCGCAACGTTCGGCGACGACCAGTTCTTCGCGGCCATCTCAACCGGCGGCACCGGCGGTGGTTGGGGTGCGCTGGCGACCGGATGGGATGCGGCATCCTTCGACGCCGCGATCGCCCAGCCCACCGGCAGCCCCGACCGCGACCGGCTTGTGAGCGACCTCACTTCGACGCTCTTCACGGGCTATACGAACGCGGGCGCCTGGGTCGACATCTCGACCGGTCTGAAGACCATCAGCAACCACGCTCAGAGCCTCGGCTACGACGGCGTCGTGCTATTCCTCGACGAACTCGTGCTCTGGCTCGGCCAGCACATCTCCAACCAGGAGTTCGTCCAAGGCGAGATCCCCAAGGTCGCCAAGCTCGTCGAGACCGGCACCGGCAACCTGCCCGTGCCCTTCATCTCGTTCGTCGCCCGCCAGCGAGACCTCGCCCAGTTCCTCGGCAGCAGCACCCTTGGCGTCGAGCGAGAAGCGCAGCAGCAGACCTTCAACTACTGGGACGACCGCTTCGACAAGATCCAACTGCGCGCCGCCGACCTGCCGAAGATCGTCAAGCAGCGCCTGCTGCAGCCCATCGATCAGGACGCCGACGACACATTGAAGTCGGCGCTTGCCCGCGTGCGCCACGACAACACCGCCTGGAACAACCTGCTCGCCGACGAGGCATCCTCGGGCGAAGCCGAGTTCTCGAACGTGTATCCGTTCTCGCCCGCGCTCGTCGACGCGATGGTCGCACTCTCGAACCTCATGCAGCGGGAGCGCACGGCGCTCAAGCTCATGGGCGAGCTGCTCGTCGACGGTCGCGACGAGCTCACCGCCGGCGACGTCATCCCGGTCGGCGACCTCTACGAGCCCGTCGCGCTCGGCACGCTCAAGCCGCTCGACGATACGATGCAGCAGCACTTCGCGATCTCGGCGACGTTCTATGTCGAGAAGCTTCGCCCCTACCTGCTCAACAAGCATGCGCTCAGCGAGGAAACCGCCAGGGAGCTGCCGCGAAGCCACCCGTTCCGCAACGAAGATCGGCTAGCGAAGACGCTGCTCGTCGCCGCGCTCGCGCCCGGCGCGGCCTCGCTGAAGAACCTCACCGCCTCGAAGCTGCACTCGCTCAACTTCGGCTCGGTTACCGCCTTCGTGCCTGGTGCGGAGACCGCACAGACGCTCGGGCTCGTGCGTAAGTGGGCGGAAGAGTTCGGCGAGATCCATGTCGGTGAAGGCGTCGACCCCGTCATCTCGGTACAGCTCTCCGGAGTTGACTACGACTCGATCCTCGACCGCGTGCGAGGCGAAGATAGCCAGCCCGCGCGGCGCGCACTCGTGCGCAAGCTCGTGCTCGAGGGTCTCGGACTCGGCGCCACGGTCGGGATGCTCGGGCAAGGCACTCCGTTCCCGCACGTATGGCGCGGGCAGAAGCGCACCGCGTCGATCTGGTTCGGCAACATCCACAGCGGCAGCAACGACTTCAAGGACTACGACTTCGAGACTGGCGAGGGGGAGTGGAAGGTCTTCATCGACTTCCCCTACGCCGCCGACGGGCAAACCGGCCCGCGCGATGACCTCGCCCGCATCACCGAGTTGCGCGAGAAGGGCATCGTTGCTGAGACCATCGCATGGCTGCCGAATTTCCTCACGGCACCGCGGCAGAGCGACCTCGGTCGACTCGTCGTGCTCGAGTACCTGCTGACTGAGAACCGCTTCGACCAGTACGCCGATCACCTGCCGGTGAGCGACCGGCCCGCTGCGAAGCAGGCGCTCGAGAACAACCGGAGCAACCTGCGCGAATCGTTCGGCCGGGCGCTGCTCAGGGCGTACGGCGTGTCTGCGCCTGATGCTGCCGACGTCGACGAGCAGCTCCTGCCGAGCGAGACGTTCACCTCGCTCGTGAACGGGCTCACCCTGCAACCGCCCGTCACCGGCACGCTCGCCGGCGGCCTCACCGGTGTGCTCGATCAGGCGTGGAAGAACGCGTACCCGAACCACCCCGATCTTGGCACTGTCGAGGTCAAGCGCCGGGAGCTCGACGAGACGCTGGCGCTACTCGCCGAGACAGCCGAGCATTCTGGACGTCTGGAGTCGCTGAACCCGACCCAGAAACGAGTCGCTACTGCCGTTGCCGTGCCGCTGAAGTTCGGCGTGCGCAACGAGAACATCTTCACCGCCCAGCTCGCTCAGTTCGGATGGCGCGACGATTTCACGCGCTGGGAGGCCGAGCTCGGCGCTGCAGTCACGGCAGCCGCCCTGCGCGCGCGGCTCGAGCCCTGGGGCATGTCGCGCGATCTCGAAGACACGGTGCTTCTCGGTTGGTCGATCGTCGCCGACCGCGAGTGGGTGCGCGGGGCCGTCGCCGTCGACCGACCAGCAGTCGGTTCGGTCACGGACGACCTCGTGCTCCGAGCCGCGAATCTGCCCGATGAAGATTCGTGGACGCGGGCCAACTCGGTCGTTGCGCCGCTACTCGGTATCAGGGCGGAGACGTACCGCAACTCAGGGGCGGTGCGGCGGCTCGGTGCGGCGATCGTCGCCGCGGCGAAATCGAAGAGCCCCGCAGCTTCCGAGCTCGTCTCGCAACTCGAGGCGCACGCCGAGCAACTCGGCATCGACACGACGGCGGTCACCGGGCGGCTCGCGACCGCACGCAACGCGTCGGAGCTGCTCGGGTTGCTGGCGAAGGAGAACGAACCGAGGCTTGCGATCATCCGGCTCGCCGACACGACGCTCGTCGACTCGGCAGACGTGGTCGGCAAGTCGATCGCGAACGCAGATACCGTCTCTCGGGCGCTCGAGGGAGCGGGCTGGGACTTCATCGCGAAGGCGGCGACGCTGGGGCGCGCAGAGGTCGACGACGCCATCGCGACACTCCAGCACGCCGCCGCTTCCAACGAGGCCATCGCACAGCTCGTTCCGCGACTGACCGATGCCGCACGCGTCGCGCGTGATGCGGTCATCAATGTGCCTGGGCCGACCCCGCCGAATCCTCATGTACCGACGCCGCCCGCGCCGCCACTGCCTGGCCCCACTCCTCCTGACGGGCCGACGAGCGGTTCAACCTCTGCGGCTCCTGGTGAACTCGAGACGAAGATCGCACGTCTCCAGAAGGCGCTCGAGGCAGCACTCGGTGCGAACCCCAGCAAGCACGTGCGAATCGACTGGTGGGTTGAGTGACCTTGACCGGCGAAGGATCCTGGGCCCCGGCACTCGATGAGGCGACCCTGCGCGGCCGACTCCGGCAGTGGCGTGAAGACGAGAAGCGTCGCGCCAATGTGCTGCTGCTTCGCGCCAACCCGACGTGGATCGGGCCCTCGTTGCTGAGCGTCGGCGACGAGCAGGTGTACGTCGTCAACGGCATCTCGCAACTCGCCGTGCTCGACGCCGTGCACCAGCATTCTGACGCGCCGATCGTCGTGCTCACTGACCTCGACGACCAGCAGCTCGGCAGCGCCGTGCGGCTCCGGGCGGAGCGGCACGCCGTGCAGTCCGTCGACGCCTGGGAACTCGTGCCCGGGCTGTTCAAGGTCAGCGACCCCATCGTCGACCGCAGCGTGCGCGAACTCGGCAGTTGGCTGCCGCCGTTCCTCTTGACCCGTCAGCGTTCGACGGGGTGGCCCATCGCGCGCGGCGGCACGCTCAGCGGCGACCACGTCATCAGGGCGATCCTCGCCGATCTCATCGGTGTCGACAGCGCCGACGAGGTCGACCTGCTTGCCGTGCTCGAACACATCGACGAGCCGCAAACCGTCGCGCGCCTGCACGACTACGGCGCGGACGAACTCGCCGGCGTGCTCGCCGGTACTAGACGCCACGTTGGCGGCAGCGCCGCCCTCGCAGTGGAGTCGAAGGCGCGTTCGAAGTCGTTCTCAACGCTTGCCGTGGCGCTGGTCGCCGACCTGCTGTGGAACAGTCAGGCCGATGCGACCGTTCGGGTCCGTTTCGACGAGCGCTTTCTCGCGGGAAAGGCTGCCGAGGCCGACGTGCGACTGCTCGGTGAGGCCGCCCGGGCCATTATTCTGCGTCGTGAAGCCGCCGCCGACGTACACCTCAATGATGTGCTTCGTCAGGCCGAGGCGATTTTCGATGACCTCGATTGGTCCGATGGCTCGGCCGAGTCCTCGGTGCTACCCGCGGGGCTCGAACGCAGGTACGAGCAGCTCGCGGCTGCGATCGAAGCAGCAGTCACCGACGCATCCGAAGGCCGCACGAGGGCAGTCGACGACGCGCTTGCCGAGGTGCGCGCGCACCTGCTCGCGATGCACGATGCTGGCGAGTTGCTCGCAGCCGAGATGGCGACCCGACTCATCCGATGGCTCGGGTCGGAACCGTCAGCGCTCCCGTCATCCTTCGGGGAGGGAGTAACTACCTACCTCCACGACTCGGCCTGGGCCGATCGCGCCCTCAGCGTGATCTGGAACGGCTCGGCTCGCACCGCCTTGACCAGCGCGTATCGGTCGCTCGCCGCGCGGGTCGGCGAACGGCGCGACGCCGAGGACGCTGCCGCAGCTGCTGTGCTCACCGGTGACGTACCAACCGACATCACGCCGATCGAGTCGTTGCTGGCCAGCCTCGTCGAACCACTGGCGCGCGATCGCGTGCTGCTCATCGTGCTCGATGGGATGTCGGCAGCAGTCGCCGCTGAACTGGCTGAAGAGGTCGGGCGACTCCGCTGGGTGGAAGTCCTGCCGAACGACCTCACAAAACGTGAGGCAGCGCTCGCGACCCTACCGAGCGTTACTCGCTACTCGCGCTCGTCGCTCTTCGCAGGCCGGCTGACCGACGGAAACCAGAGCACTGAGAAGAGCGCGTTCGCGAAACTCACTGGAGGGATGCTCTTCCACAAGGACGACATGCGCTCGTCGGCGGGCGCACTGTTGCCAACTGCCGTCGAGGCGGCCGTGTCGACGGCGGGTCCCAAGGTCGTCGGCGTGGTGCTCAACACCATCGATGACGACCTCGCGAAAGCGGACCCCGACTCGACACGCTGGACACTGAGTCGTGTCGCGAACCTTGCACCATTGCTCGCTGCGGCTGCCGCCGCTGGACGAATCGTCGTACTCACCTCTGACCACGGCCACGTCATCGAACGCGGCGGTGAGTTCCGCGCGAACGACAGCGGTGGAGCGCGTTGGCGCACGGCGACGGCTGCCCCGGCCGCCGATGAGGTACTCGTGTCGGGAGCCAGAGTGCTTGCGCCCGGCGGCTCAGCAGTGCTCGCACGAGCCGAAAAGCTCCGCTACACGTCCAAAGCCGCCGGATACCACGGTGGGGCGGCGCTTGCGGAACTCACCGTGCCGATCGTGGTCTTCCGGCCCGCAGGTGCCAAAGCGCCAAAGGGATGGCAGGATGCACCACCCCAGGCGCCCGACTGGTGGTACGAGCGGGTGCCGGCTGACGCATCCGCAGATCTCCCAGTGCCAGACGCCCCGGTCGCCAAGCGCACGAAGAAGTCGGCAAAGCCTGCCGATGCCGTGCCGATGTTCGAGATCGCCGTCGACGAGTCGAGCGACAAGCTGCCGGTGGCATCCGGTCGCCTGAGCGAGATGCTGCTCGCGTCAGAGCTGTACGTCGAGCAGCGAAAGCGGCTGGGCCGCCACCCGCTCGATGATTCCGTGGTCGCGAGCATCGTCGACCTCATCGACGAACGTGACGGTCGTGTCCATCGAGACGTGCTCGCCGCGCGGCTTCAGCTCGCACCGGCTGCACTCGACCTCACGCTCACGGTGCTCCGGCGACTGCTCAACATCGACGGATACGACACCGTCACCACCGATGCCGACGAGGTCACCATCGTCCTCAACCGCGAGCTGCTGCGCGAACAGTTCAACTTGAAGTAGGCGCCCGTGAAGTGGATCGCGAACGGTCGGCGCCTGACTCCGAGCGCTGCACAGTCGAGCATGCTCGCGTACGCCGATGCGATGGCCGGCGAATGGTCCATGACCAACCCCTCTCCCGCAGCACAAGCGCAGCTCAGGGCCGCCATTGACGGCCTCCTCGAGCGGATCGATTTCGACGACGACGACTGGTCGACGAGGCGTTCATGGGCGGCGAGAGCCAAGCGTGATATGCGCGATCACGTTCAGACCTGGCTCTGGGGGCTGGCCGCGAACAGAATGCACAGCCGGTTGGCGGATCCCTCCTCCTGGTCCGCACCGACCAAACGGGACAACCCACGTTCGGGGGCAGCGGAGGTTGCCTCGGGTCCACAACCCGGCCCGCAACCGTACGGCGTGTCTTTCCGCGGGTCGGCAGCGCTGGTTCGCGATTGGCTTCGACATCTCGGTGTGGCTGATGCGCGCATCCAAACCGAAGCCAGCGCCAGCGACGGGTTCGTCGAGGTCATCTCGCGCTACTACGTGGCGTGGGTCACACACAGCGCAGGTCATGTGGATGCAGTGACCGTGCGAGGGATCAGGGATTCGGCCGCAGAACGAGGTCGGGTGCCGCTCCTATTCTCCAGTGCGAAGTTCACCGCCGAAGCCGTTGCGTTGGCAAGTTCTAGCTATGTCGCGCTGCTCATCTTCGACCCCGAGGCAGGGGAACTGTTCGGCGAGAACGATGTCGGACGAACCTTCCGGCGGCAAGCGCTCGACCCACAACGGACGCTCGAGGCGGTTCGGAATTCGACCGCGATGGCGCGTCGTGTCGAAGCGGACGCGTCGGAATCGCCGGCCGCCCGGGGAGCGCCGGAGTTCGACGATCGGACGCCCCTATCCAGGACGGCAGTGCAGGTCGCACTCCCGGATCTGGACACCGCCGAAGACAACAGCCCCGCAATCGAACTCGATCTCTCTGACCCCGAGACCACACCCCCACGAGTCATTGAGCCAGCGGTTCGCATCAGCACGTTGCTGATCGCCTCAGAGACTTACGCCTTGCAGAAGAAGCGACTTGTTCGTCGTGCCCTTGATGATTCGGTCGTCGCGCGGATCGTCGACGCTGCGGATGAGCGAGACGGGAGAGTGCGCCGCGAAGTGCTCGCTGACATCCTTGGAGTGACGCTTGGAGGCGTGGACAATGTGCTCGCCGTCCTTCGTCGCACACTCAACGTCGATGGATTCGAGACGGTTTCGACCGACGCAGATCAGACGAGCATCGTGATCGATCGCTCGTTGCTGCGCGAGCAGTTCAGTCTGAAGTAGGAGCAGAGATATGCACGTGAGCCCCCGACGTCGCCAGGAGATCGTCGACGCATTGCGCCGCGGTACCGTTCCCCAGCGAGGTCTCGACGTGATGGCGGTCGGACTCGATCGCTTCGCGCCGACGATCAACGCTGAGCTCGGCGTTGTCGCGAACGGCGGGGCCCAGTTCAAGGCAGTGCGCGGCGAGTACGGCTCAGGGAAGACGTTCTTCGCACGCTGGATGAGCGAGACCGCGAAGGCCGCGGACTTTGCGACCGCCGAGGTGCAGATCTCCGAGACGGAGACGCCGTTGCACAAGCTCGAGACCGTGTATCGGCGCATCGTCGAGAGCATCTCGACATCGTCGGCGAAGCCGAGCGCACTCAAGGAGATCATCGACAGCTGGTTCTTCAATCTCGAAGGCGACGTCGTCGATGGGGGAGTGGACCCG
Source organism: Agromyces sp. NSFZ (assembly GCF_056156205.1). NCBI lineage: Bacteria > Bacillati > Actinomycetota > Actinomycetes > Micrococcales > Microbacteriaceae > Agromyces > Agromyces sp. NSFZ. Next base: position 2,262,805 of record NZ_CM149585.1, on the reverse strand, counting down.
AACAACCGCGAAGCCGTCGCACGAGCGACAGACGAACTCATCGAGAAGCGGCTCGCTAACGTCAGCAAGACCGCGCCCGCGTTCGCGACGGCATTGCGCGGGTATCGTTCAGGGGTCGAACGAGGGGACTCCGCCGAAGCAGATGGCCTCATCGCCTGGCTGGGTGGACAACCGCACGTCGCCGCCAGCGTGCGACGCTACGCGGGCATCAAGGGCGAACTCGACCACTTCGGCGCTCTCGGCTTTCTACAGGGTTTGCTCGCCGTGCTCAAAGACGCCGGGTATGCCGGACTCGTCGTCATTCTTGACGAGGTCGAGACGCTGCAGCGGGTGCGCTCTGATGTGCGTGAGAAGTCACTCAACTCGTTGCGGCAGCTGCTCGACGAGGTTGATGCGGGCCGGTTCCCTGGCTTGTATCTCCTCATCACCGGCACGCCTGCGTTCTTCGATGGTCAGCAGGGGGTGCAGCGACTGGCTCCTCTCGCACAACGCCTCGAGACTCGGTTCGAGACGAACCCGCGATTCGATAACCCGCGCGCCCCGCAGCTCCGGCTCACGGGGTTCACGTACGAGTCGCTGCACGAGCTCGGCGGACGCATCCGCGATATTTACGCCGACGGCGCCGACAACGGATACCGAGTCGCCAGCGCCGTCGACGACAGGTTCATCGACGCCTACGCAGCCAAGATCGCCGGGCAGCTCGGTGGAAAGGTCGGCATTGCCCCGCGAGTGTTCCTTCGCCAGCTCATCGACGTGATGGACAAGGTCGACCTCTACGCCGACTACGACCCGAGGCGCCAAGCGCTCGGCGAGGCCGGCCCGCTCACGTCGCTCACCGAAGAGGAGCAGGCGGCCATCCGCCGCGGCGAAGTGCGTTTGGCGACTCCCGTAGGCGTCGACGATATCGACCTCGGCATCTGATGGGCGCGGCCGGCCTGCACTCGGCGATCGAGTATCACGTCGTCAACTCACTCGGCTGGCCGTCGCTGCGGCCGCTGCAGGAGGCATCGGTCGCCCCGATTCGTAGCGGGGCCGACTGCCTGCTGGTTGCGCCCACCGCCGGAGGCAAGACGGAAGCGGCGGTCTTCCCGCTGCTCTCGAGCATGATGGATGACTCGTGGCACGGCTTCACCGTCATCTACGTCACCCCGCTCAAGGCGCTGCTCAACAACCTGCGGCCGCGCTTGGAGAAGTACACCGAGTGGGTCGGTCGTCGGGTGGCGCTTTGGCACGGCGATGTCGCCGATGGCGATCGCCGACGCATCCTCGCTGACCCACCAGACATCCTTCTCACCACGCCGGAATCGCTCGAGGCGATGCTCGTCTCGCGGCGAGTCTCGCATCATCAGTTCTTCCGAAGGATCCGTGCGATCGTCGTCGACGAGGTGCATTCGTTCGCGGCATCCGATCGTGGCTGGCACCTGCTTGCCGTACTCGAGCGGCTGCAGCGCATCGTCGACCGCCCGATCCAGCGAATCGGGCTGTCGGCGACGCTCGGTAACCCGGAGGACGTGCTGCACTGGCTGCAGGGCTCGAACGGGGCTCGCGGTGTGTTCGCAGAGGTCGTGCGCGACTCGAGCACGATTACTGCGCCCGAGATCACGCTCGACTACGTTGGCTCGCTCGAGAACGCCGCTGAGATCCTCGCGCGGCTGTTCGTGGGGGAGAAGCGGCTCGTCTTCTGCCAAGCGCGGGCTCAGGCCGAGGAACTCGCGTTCGAACTGCGACAACGGGGCGTGACCACGTATGTCTCCCACTCCTCGCTGTCGGTCGATGAGCGGCGCATCAGTGAGCGGGCGTTCGCAGAAGCGCGCGACTGCGTGATCGTCGCCACATCGACGCTCGAACTCGGCATTGATATCGGCGACCTCGACCGGATGATCCAGATCGATGCGCCGTTCTCGGTGTCGGCGTTTCTGCAGCGACTCGGTCGCACCGGGCGGCGGCCAGGGACATCGCGGAACGCGTTGTTCCTCGCGACCGAGCTCGATGCGTTCGCTCGAGCGGCAGGCCTCCTCTTGCTTTGGTCACGTGGCTTTGTCGAGCCGATCGTGGCCCCGCCGCATCCGCGACACATCGCTGCGCAGCAGCTGCTCGCGCTCGCGCTGCAGGAAGGTCGCATCCCGGTCGCAGGTTGGGAAGACTGGTGGGCGGGTTCCGCGGTGATGGATGGCGCCACCGAGGTGCTCGACTACCTCGTGGGATCCGACTTTCTCGTCGCCGATGGCGACCTGCTGGTCATCGGACCTACCGCCGAGCGTGCCTTCGGTCGTCGCAACTTCATGGACCTCCTGTCCTCGTTCATCGCAGACCTCGAGATCCGTGTCCTCCAAGGCACAAAGGAGATCGGCTCCGTTGCACCGATCTCGTTGCCGAAGGATGTCACGGATGGGCTTCGACCGCTCCTGCTCAACGGTCGCGCCTGGAGGGTCACCGCCGTCGACTGGGAGAAGCGGGTGACATATGTCACGCCGGATGCTGAAAAGGGCAAGGTGCGCTGGTCGAGCGGCTCGATCGCCGAGCCGTTCGAGCTGGTGCGCGCTCGGCGTGACGTGTTGCTGGGGGAGGATCCGCCGGTGAACCTCTCGGCTCGGGCTGTGCGGCGGCTCGCGTACCTTCGTGAACTGCGTGCGGCTGACGTCGACGCCGAGGGGACCGTTTTGAGCAAGGGCGCGAAGGGGGCCACCCTCTGGGGGTTCGCCGGTCTTCGCGCGCATGAGACGCTGATCGCAGCACTCGGCGAGGTCGCGGCGGAAGCAGTCGCCGACAACGAGATGATCCGGTTCGCGGATCGAGTCTCGGTCGCCGAGCTGAGGTCGGCAGCTGTCGCGGGCGTGTTGCCTGCGGTGCCACCCGAGGCGGTTGCAGGGCTCAAGTTCTCGGCAGCGCTGCCCGTCGAGATGGCGACGGCGACGCTGGCGGAACGGTTCGTGGACCGGAGCGGGGCTGAAAGCGTTGTGGCGTCTCCACTCGGAGTTCGCTGAGGACGATTCGCACACCACCACACCCGCGGGCTTCGGGCAGTGCATGCAAGCTATGAGCCTCCGCGGGCAAGCTTGCCCTTCAGCGCGGTGGAATGGCCAGAAGTGTCGGCGGGTGATCCAGGAGAGATTGTGCGGCGCCGGCAGCGGCGCTCAGATGAATTGCCTGCCGTGAAGTGTGGGCTCGTTTCGAGCGGCGCCCCACAATGTATAGGACATCTTCGTCCCGAGAGAGGGTGGTAGGCGCTGTGAGTAACCCATTGGAAGCCGACGTACCGTCCGTACCAAACGTCCCCGAATGGGAACGCGTCGCGACTAGCCTCGAGAGGCTGCTCTCGGGGCCGACGGAGCGCCAGCGAGAGGTGGCGACGCAGCTCGATGTCGAGCTCCCGGATGGTGTGCCGGCGCAAGTGATAGCCGCGTTACTCAGGGGTCGAGTTTCGGACGCGTTGCTTAGCCCAGCACAGTTGCCGACGGATATCCCAGAGTCTCTCGGCGAACTCGAAGACAGCCTCGATCTTCCACGAACTACAGAACTAATCACCGGAACACGCGACGAACTTTCGGCCTGGTTCGCGGCACGATACGCACTGAAGTCAGCGCGCGGTCTTCGCAGCGTTCAGCCTGGGATCGGCGATGTCGTCACTAGTCTCGGCTGGGATGAAGATGAGCAACGAATCGTTTCGAGCATCGGCGCGGACGGCCGGGTCTATATGCGTCATCTTCCCGCTCGACGGGCGTGGCCCAACTATCTAAACGTCGTCGCCCGACTCGGCTCGGAAGGATACGCATCGCGTGCCGCTGCCGTGGAGGCTTCGGTAAGGAACGCGACGACGTCTCGCTCCACCAACTTCGCGAACTACGAGGCGCTCGCTCAGTTCGAACTCCACCAACATGCGCCGTCAGCGGAAGCCGTGCGGGAACTTGAGGATCTACTCGAATCGGGTGAACGACGCGAGGAGCCGTTTCAACAACTGCTCACTCGCAACCCAGCGTTCCTCGCCATGACTGTCGTTGGCGGCTGGAAGACGTTCGTCATTCCCAAGGCACGTCTAGGCACCGAGCACGTCACCGACTTTCTCGTGGTCGGGATAAATAGCATCGGTCCCCAGTGGGTGACTGTCGAGCTTGAGGCGCCTCGCCACCGGATACTGACACAAGCGGGGCGACTATCGTCGGCAACCAGGCACGCAATAGATCAAGTGCATGACTGGCGCGAGTGGCTGACGCACAACGTGGCATACGCGCAATCTCAACTCGGTCTTCACGGCATCACGAATCGTTCACCAGGCTTGGTCATCATCGGGCGTGATGACCCCGCCGCGGAGCGCCAGGCGTCGAGGTCGCAGTCCGCTGAGGAAGGGCGTATCGAGGTGCATTCCTGGGACTGGCTCCGTCGACATGTCAGGAACGTCGGGCGGTATCGGGCAGCCGACTTCGCATACGAGAACTTGCGAGATCAGTCACTTGGCCTGCACCAATTGGCTGTGCTCCGACAGCCAGAGGCCGCACTCACCTTTGACGAACTTCTTCGCGACGTTGAAACCCTTGACGTCGACCAGGAGGGCTTCTGATCTCAAGACCCGCGCGGCCTCGTCGAGTGGTGGTCGAAGGCTCTTTGGCGTCGATGTAGGCGCGTCTGCCCGTTTCCAGACCGCCCTGAGCTGCGTGGAGGGTGCGACACCCAGTACATCGAGGAATCACCCTTCCGAGATCGTTCGGATGACTCACTCTCGACGCGATAGGCGTCATGTGGGGCCGCGTGGGCGGGATCGGCGTTGCGGCCTTTTTGCGGCTCTTTTCGTCCCCAAACACCGGCATACGACGGCATCCATCGACCACCGCCACACCGGCCGCTTGCTCCGTTCGTCCCTATACTTACTGGCATCCACAACCAAACACGTGCGCGCCCGCCACGGTAGATACCGTCAGGGGGTCAGGGGTTCGAGTCCCCTCAGATCCACAAAACCCCTGATGAATCAATGATTCTCAGGGCTTTTCGTGTTGGGGAGCGCTTTCCTGCGGCTCTTTTGGGGCCTCTCTGTGCCGTGCTGGGGGATGCCACAGGCATCCACGTCCGATTCCCACTGACCTACGCTCGTGCGCCGATCGCGACTGCGGGCATGCGGCGCCCGGAGGTTGACGTCTGGAAATAGCAGTAGCTGTTCGACTTGGGCCGCTCGCGGAGGCGGAACTCGAGCCAGGGTTCGCCGTCAGCGCGGACGGCCCGGCGTTCAGAGCCAGTGGATAACCACGTCTCATGCTCGACTTGGGCTAAGTCGGGTGCGGTTGCGCCGGTCGCGACGAGCTTCGCGCGCAGGCCCCGCGTCGCACCGGTGCTCATTGGTGGATGAGGGCTAGGGCGACGGCGTGCTCGGCCCAGTCGAGCGCCGTCACCACGAACGGAGTGAGCGCGAGCCGGCGTTCCAGGCGATCCGATGCCCGGTCACCAGTCCGCCGCCGCTGACCGGTTCGGATGGAGGCGGCCACGAGCGCGCCGACCGCAAGCAACCAGATGGACTGCACAGAAGAAATCCGCCCAGCGACGCGTACCGCACGCTCCGAAAGTCCGCCGTGACCGCGGTCGCTGATGCGCTGAAGGGGCTGCGCAGTTCGCCGGCCACAAGCGTTCCCGTGTGACCGATCGCGCGTCGTCTCGCGCGCCAGCATGGGATCGGCCTCCCGACCTCGCCGTCAGCGGCCCCGGAGGCCTCGGAGGCCTCGGAGGCCGAATCGTCTTGCTGACCCGCACGGTGTCGAGAATCCTCACCACACAGCGGGACGCCACCTCGCGTGATTCGTGGCAGGTGACGAATGGAACTTCTCTGCACGGAGCGCCGTGTGGCGGCGGCCTCCCGCTGGCGCGGCCCGAACATAGGTCGGCGCCCTGATGGATCGAATATGCGGGGTATCCGACGATACGATACGATACGACTCGAATAGTTCCCTTCAAGCAGACAAGGCGTCGATGCCGTGAAAACGCAGGCCTACCCGAACGACGCGGTCGTGGTCGCCTACAAGCGCACCGCATTCGGCCGTGCGCGAAAGGGCTCCTTGGCAGCTGAGCGACCCGAGGACCTCGCGTTGGCTGCCGTGCGGGGGGCGCTCGACGACGTTCCCATGCTCGATCGCGCAACCCTCGAGGACTTCTACCTCGGCACGGCCGTGCCCGAGGGCGCCCAAGGCGACAACGCCGCCAGGCGGGTCGCCGTCTATGGGGGGCTGGATGGGTTGCCCGGTGCTACGGTCAACCGCTTCTGCGCCTCATCGATGCAGGCGGTCGCCGGGGCCGCGCGCGCCATCCGGGCGGGCGACGGCGACGCTTTCCTCGTCGGCGGCATGGAGTCGACGTCGAGTACCCCGCCGATTCCCACACACCACTATCCGGGGTGGGATGTCCCAGCCGCCCGCGCCGACGAGATCTTCGCCTCGGCGGGGGAGTGGAGCGATCCCCGTGGCGACGGCCACACGCCCGACGTCTACATCGCGATGGGGAAGACCGCCGAGTTCGTTGCTCGCCTCACGGGTACCACTCGTCGCGACCAGGACGAGTGGGCACTGCAGTCGCAGCGCCGCACCGCCTTGGCGGTCGACGCAGGCTTCTTCGAACGCGAGATCGCGCCCTACACCCGCGCCGACGGCAGCGTCGTCGCGGCCGATGACGGCCCCCGGCCTAACACGACCCTCGAGGGTCTGACGGCACTGACCCCCGCCTTCCACGAGGCCGGCACCGTGACGGCCGGCAACGCGAGTCCACTCAACGACGGCGCCTCCGCGGCGGTGCTCATGAGCGCTGCCAAGGCAGCCGAGCTCGGCATCACCCCGCTCGCTCGGATCCTCGGCGCCGGCGCAACTGCGCTCTCCCCCGAGATAATGGGGCTCGGCCCCGTTGACGCATCCCGGAAAGTGCTCGGACGTCTGGGACTTTCCATCGATGACGTCGACCTCATCGAGCTGAACGAGGCATTCGCGGCCCAGGTCGTTCCGGTGGTCCGCCAGCTCGGCGCCGACCCCGAACGTGTGAACGTACACGGCGGCGCGATCGCCATCGGGCATCCGTTCGGCGCAACCGGCATCAGACTCACCGGTACGCTGATCAATGCATTGCAGGAGCGTGACGGCACACTTGGCCTCGCCACGCTGTGCGTCGGTGGAGGACAGGGCATGGCGCTCGTGCTGGAACGGCTCAGCTGATGGGCGTCGTCGATCCGTTCATCCAGGGCGTCCTCGAGAACGAACCCTCGTTCGCGTGGTTCGGCTTCGCGATCGAGGAGGCCACCGAAGGGCGGGCCGTCGTCTCGCTTGTCGTGGGTCCCGGACACGTCAACGCCAACGACATGGCTCACGGGGCGATCGTGTTCGCCGTCGCCGACCAGGCGTTCGCGATGGCGGCGAACACGCTCATCCCGTACGCCGCCACCGGAGATGCCCAGATCCACTACCTCGCACCGAGCCGCCTGGGTCAGCGCTTGGAGGCGACGGCGATCGCGAGCTGGGCCGACGACCGCCGTGCTGTCGTCGACGTCACCATCACCGCCGATGGGACCGTGGTCGCCACGTACCGAGGCATGGCCCGCGCCACGAAGCGGCCCTGATTCCGACGGATGATTCGCAGCCCGCGACATCCGACATCGAAGCCGGCACTGCACGACAGCGGGCCCCAAGCAGAGCACTCCGCCCGGGGCCCGCTCGTTCATTCAGGCCTGCGTGCGGCCCTTCACGAACTCGCTGTCGGGCAGATCGGTGACCGGGAGTCCTGACGCGACGAGTGCCTGGCGGGCCTGCTTCATGAGACGGTCGGGGATGCGCGGAGCCGGCGCACGGAGTGCACCGCCGTTGAAGCCCGCGAGCCACTCCTGGTACTTCCAGCCGGTGCGGTTGATGACCGTGGTGCCGACCGACGAGCCCGTGAGGATCGCGACGTTCGCCGCACGCGCCGGAGCCACCTGCCACCACAGGTCCATGGCCTCTTCCCACTTTCCTTGGCGCGCGAGGTTGAAGGCCCTGGGGAAGTAGTCGCTCATCCAGTTGGTGTTGCTCGTGCCGGAGAAGTGGAAGTCGAGTACCGACATCAGAGGGATCGTCTCGGATTCGATCGGGCAGGAGATGACCACTTCCTCCCGGAAGTGGTGGTACATCTCCATGATCCCGCCGATGGTCGGGTAGCCCTGCTCCGCCTTGATCGCGACGATGTTGGGGATCTCGTCGAGGACCCTGCGCACGAAGGGCACCGGCATGCCGGCATGGTCGATGCGCTCGAAGCCCCACGCCGGGAGTCCGAAGAGCATGGCACCGAGGTCGGTCGAGTCGGCGAGCCGCTTGGTGTAGTCGAACACCTCATCGTGGCTCGTCGGCCAGAAGGCCGTCGGGTACGAGATGAGCACGCTGTCGACGCCTTCCTTCTCGGCGAGTGACAGTGCGTGGATGTTCTCCTCGAGCGTGTTGAAGGCGGCGTGGAAGAACAGCTGGAAGTCGGGGCCTGCGGCTTCGCGGGCGACGGCGGTCACCCGCGCGTTCTCTTCGGGCGTGATGTTGAGCTCGGTGACGAGGAGGGTGCCCGCGTAGCCGAGCTCCTTGAGCTTCAGGATGTCGTGACGGATCGCGTTCTCATTGATCTTCGAGAAGTCCGTGGTGTACGAGGGCATCGTGACGGCGATGCAGCCGTTCCAGTTCTGCTTGGCCCAGGCGCGGGCTTCGCTCTTCGTGTAGTCGACCATGTGTCTGCTTCCTTACTTGCGGGTGGTCACGATGCCGACGGGCAGCTCGGTTCCGAGCCCCTCGTCGCGGGCTCGGTCGTAGAGCATCTCGGCGACGACGATGTCCTGCAGGCCAGAGCCGGTGGACTTGTAGATGCGGATACCGCGGGCCGGGTCGATCGGGTGTTCGCCGGTGATCGCGCTCGACAGCGGGATCACCATGGTGTCGACGTCTACCCCGGCGGCGCGTGCGGCGATCAGGTCACCGCTGCCGTGCACGACCTCCTCTACGGTATCGGCGACGACGACGGATGCCCGGGAGAAGAGCTCCGCGGGGAGCTCGCGTTGCGCGGGCGTCGTCGAGCCGATGGACACGACGGTCGCGTTCTCACCGACCCAATCCGCCTGCACGGTCGGGCTCTCGTCGCGCGAGCGGGCGGCGCACAACACCAGGTCAGCGCCCCGCACCGCGTCCTCAGCCGCGCTCACCGCGCGCACTGGCGCGCCGAACCTGCCGTCGAACTCGGCGGCGAAGGCCTCGCGGTTCCGCTTCGTCGGGCTGTAGACGCGCACCTCGGAGAACTCGAGCACCTGTGAGAATGCCGTGAGATGGGAGCGTGCCTCGAAGCCGGAGCCGATCACCCCGACGGTCAGTGGATGCCCCGGTGTGAGTGCCTCGGCGCCGACGGCGGTGGTCGCGGCGGTACGCAGCCCCGTCACTCGGTTGCCGTCGACCAGTGCGACGAGGTCGGCGGTCTCCTTGTCGAACAGCGAGATGAGGTAGCTGACTCTCAGCCCGTCGGCGAAGGACCCGTTGATGGACTTCGCGCCGAAGAGCCTGCCGCTCGCCGGGACCGAAGGCATGATGCGCATCCACTCGCGGCCGCTGTCGGCGAAGATCCGCCCGGGTGTGCGCTGCGCGTCGGCGACGGAGCCGTACGCCGCGCGAATCGCCGCGATCGCGTGGCCCCAGTCGGACAGCCGCTCGACGTCGTCGTCGGTGAGGAACAGGGGAAGGCGGTCGGGCAGTTCGCCATCGGCGCTCATGGATCACTCCTTCGGGATCAGCGTTTCAAGCCCCAGTGGCGACCCTTGCGGCATCCAGCAAGCAATACGAAACGCATCGTATGTAATGCGACTATACTCGGTCACACCACATCGTCTCAACGAGAGAGAGCATCATGGCGATCGCCACCGTCAATCCGACCACCGGAAAGACCGAGATCATCATCGAACCGCACACCCCGGCTGAAGTGGCCGACCGGATCGCGGAGTCGGCGGATGCCGCTCGTACGTTGCGCGGCACCTCGTTCGCGCAGCGGGCCGCGTGGATGCGAGCCGCGGCCGCCATCCTCGAGGACCAGGCCGAGGGACTCGGCGAGCTCATCACCGTGGAGATGGGCAAGCCCATCGCGCAGTCGGTCGCCGAGGTGCACAAGTGTGTGAAGGCGATGCGGTTCTACGCCGACAACGCCGAGGCCTTCCTCGCAGACCAGCCGCTCGATGATCCGTCAACGGTGGGTGCATCGAAGGCGTGGACCCGCTACGAGCCGCTCGGCGTGGTGCTGGCCGTGATGCCGTGGAACTACCCGCTCTGGCAGGTCATCCGGTTCGCCGCGCCGGCCCTCATGGCGGGCAATGCGGGCCTGCTCAAGCACGCCTCGAACGTGCCGCAGTCGGCGCTCATGCTCGACACGCTCTTCGAGCGCGCCGGCTTCCCGAAAGGATCGTTCCGCAGCCTCCTGATCGGCGGGAGCGAAGTGGCCGCGGTCATCGCCGACCCGCGAGTGATGGCCGTCACCCTCACTGGCTCGGAGCCGGCCGGCCGGTCGGTCGCCGCGGCCGCGGGTGACCACGTCAAGAAGGCCGTGCTCGAGCTCGGCGGATCGGACCCCTTCATCGTGCTCGCGAGTGCCGACGTGAAGGCTGCGGCCGAGACGGCGGTGCGCGCCCGCATCAACAACAACGGTCAGTCCTGCATCGCCGGCAAGCGCTTCATCGTGCACGCCGACGTCTACGACGAGTTCGCCGCGGAGTTCACCGCGCGCATGGCCGCCCTGAGGGTCGGCGACCCGCTGGTTCCCGAGACGGAGGTCGGGCCGCTCGCCACGGAATCCGGCCGCCAGGACCTCGTCGACCTCGTCGAGGACGCGCGGGCGAAGGGAGCGGCGATCCTCACCGGGGGCAGCGCCGCCGATCTCCCCGGCTGGTTCTACGCGCCGACAGTGATCGCCGACCTGCCGGATGACGCGCGGCTCGTGCAGGAGGAGGCCTTCGGCCCCGTGGCATCCCTCTATCGCGCGATCGACAACGACGATGCCCTGCGGATCGCGAACCAGACGACCTTCGGCCTCTCGAGCGCGGTCTGGACGAACGACCCTGAGGAGGAAGCCCGGTTCCTCGCCGAACTCAACGCAGGAGCCGTGTTCATCAACGGGATGACGGTGTCGTACCAGGAACTGCCGTTCGGCGGGATCAAGCGCTCGGGCTTCGGTCGAGAACTCGCCGCCGTCGGCATCCGGGAGTTCTGCAACCTGAAGACCGTCTGGAGGGCGTGAGCTGCCTCAGGCCCGCACGGATGGGTTCGCGGTAGCGTGAGGCCGTGGTCAACGCGGACTATAACCTGCTGCGGCCCCTCCGGGCGTTGCTCGAGGAGCGCAGCGTCACGCGCGCGGCCGCACGACTGCGCATCTCGCAGCCGTCGATGTCGATCGCGCTCGCGCGACTGCGGGCGCACTACGAGGACCCCCTGCTCGTGCGCCACGGGAATCGGCATGAACTGACACCGTTGGGGGAGCGACTGCTCGCCGCGCTCCCACAGGTCATCGCCGAGACCGAACAGGTGTTCGGGCTCAAGTCGCGGTTCGACCCGGTGACGAGCACGCGCATGTTCTCCATCGCCGGCGTGGACTACATGATCGTTCGCATTGCTCCCGCTCTGACCCGGATCGTGGAACGCGAGGCGCCGAACGTGCGGTTCGAGTTCCCGGCCGCGGACGGGCGGCTGGTATCGGGTGTCCCCGACACGCTGCGCACGATCGACGGCGCGATCCTTCCGCACGGGTACGTCACTGACCAGCCCCATCTGGATTTCGAGCCCGAGGCGTGGGTATGCCTCGTTGATGCGGCGTCGGGCGTCGGGGAGCAGCCCACGGCCGACGAACTGCTCACGCGGCCGTGGGTGCAAACGCTTCCCGCCCGCGAAGGGGTGACCCCCGTGGCCCAGCAGCTCAAGTTCCGCGGCATCGAGGTCTCGGTGGTCGCCGCCACCCCGCACTTCTTCGTGGTTCCGTCGCTCATCGTCGGGACTGATCGGGTGGCGCTCGTGCCGGAGGGATTCGCGCGGATGGCCGTGCGCTCGGAACCCCGTCTGCGCCTGGTCGTGCCTCCACTCGATCTCGACCCCGTGCGCGACGCGTTCTGGTGGCACTCCGATCGCGAGCACGATGCGGAGCACGTGTGGCTGCGGGGCGTCGTCGCGAGGGTGCGCGACGAGGTCATACGGAATGCTGATCGCGGGGATAGCCAGATCAGCGTTTCTTAATGCCGCTTCGGCGTTCAGAGTGGATTGCAACGATACGGTCCGTCGCGTAACATCCGATACGGAACGTATTGCACACAAAGGAGTGCTTGTGAGAACCGACATCGACGTCGTCGTCATCGGAGGTGGACCGGTCGGAACGACCGCCCTTGCGTTGCTCGGCCGGGCCGGGTTGACCGCGGTCGGCCTCGAGAAGGACCGGGACATGTGGCCCACAGCGCGCGCGGTCCACTTCGATGGCGAGACGATGCGGACCCTGCAGAGCCTCGGCGTCGCCGAGGAGTTCGCCGCCGTCACGATCCCGATGAAGGACGTCCAGATCATCAACGAGGCCGATGAGGTGCTCGTCCACGCCCCGACCGACCGACTCGGCGACCAGGCGTGGAACGACCACATCAGCTTCCACCAGCCCGACGTCGAGGCGCTGATCCGCGGGGTCGTCGACCGCACGCCCGGAGTCGAGCTCCGGTGCGGCGTCACGGTCACCAAAGTCGAGAACGTCGACGGCGGCGTCGAGGTCACGGCTGCCGACGACGGTGGCCGTCAGCAGGTCGTCCGGGCCCGCTGGGCGATCGCCGCCGATGGTGCGCGGTCTGGAACCCGGCAGGCTCTCGGCATCGAGAGCAAGAAGTTCGGCGAGGATGAGCAGTGGCTCGTCGTCGACGGCCAGCTCACCGACGCTCCCGGCTATGACGCCGACATGGTTCAGTTCGGGCGGTACACACGTCCCGCACTCTGGCTCCGACTCCCTGGAACCCGGGTGCGCATGGAATTCATGCTGATGCCCGACGACGACCCGCAGGAGATCGTCACGCCGGCCGCCGTCGAGCGGATCAGTCGCGGCATCCTGCCCGTCGGGAAGTTCCAGCCCGATCGTCAGGCGGTCTACACGTTCCGCGGGCGTATCGCCGACCGGTGGCGCGCTGGCGCCATCTTCCTCGCCGGAGACGCCGCCCACCAGGCGCCGCCGCTCTTCGGGCAGGGGCTTTGCGCGGGCATCCGCGATGTCCAGAACCTCGTCTGGAAGCTCGACCTCGTGGCGCGGGGAATCGCGGGCGAGGAGTTGCTCGAGACCTACGAGAGCGAGCGCAAGCCGCACGCCACCTTCTGGGTGAAGGCCGCAGCCGACCAGGCCGTGATGATCCAGACCACCGATCCCGAGGTCGCCGCGGGTCGTGACGCCTTCATCAAGGCGCACCCCGAGGCGAGCGCCGTGCCGACCTCCCCGGGCCTCGGCGCCGGCCTGCACGAGGGCGACCGCGACGAGCGCGCCGGCAAGCTCAGCCTGCAGCCGATCCTCCAGGACGGCACCCGCCTCGACGACATGGTCGGCACGCACTTCGTCGTCGCCGCCGACCGGGCGCTGTACAGCGCCCTTCCCGCCGGACTCAAGACGGCCCTCGACGAGGACGGTGACACCGTGACCCTGCTCGACCCGCTCAAGGTCGGCGACATCCTCAGCACCGCCGGCGCGAGGGCCGTCGTCATCCGCCCGGATAGGTACATCCTCGGGGTCGGCGACACCGCCGACGACCTCGAGCGTCTCATCCGACGGATCCCGACCATCGCGCACGCCGCGACCGTCACCCACTGAAGCTTCCACGCAAAGGAGCACGTCATGTCATTCAGCCCAATCACCCACATCCGGCACTTCGATATCGCGGTGCCCGACTTCGACCAGCAGGTCGAGTTCTACAAGAACCACTGGGGACTCACCGTGCAGCACGACGACGGCGACGTCGTCTACTTCGCGGCCGAGGGCTCGCCCGAACAGTATGTGACCCGTGTGCGGCGCTCGGCCGACAAGCGGCTGGACCTCGTTGCCTTCGGCGCCGCCGACCGCGCGGCCGTCGACGCGCTCGCGCAGAACCTGACCGCATCAGGCGTCAAGCTCGTCTTCGAGCCGACCGATCTCAAGACCCTCGGTGGCGGATACGGATTCCGCTTCTTCGACCTCGAGGGACGCACGGTCGAGGTCTCGACCGATGTCGAGGTGCGCGAGCACCGCAAGATCGAGGAGCGCGAGGCCATCCCGGTGCGGCTCTCGCACGTCGTGCTGAACTCCAGCCAGCCCGAGAACATGCGTGCCTGGTACGAGAAGCACCTCGGCTTCCGCCTCTCCGACACGCTCAACCACCCGCACGCCGGCGACCTCTTCTACTTCATGCGGTGCAGTTCGCAGCACCACTCCATGGCCATTGCCCGCGGCCCACACGCGTCGCTGCAGCACGCATCGTTCGAACTGCGCGGCCTCGACGAGTACATGCGGGGGAGCGGCCGCATGATCCGTGCCGGATACCGGAAGATCTGGGGACCAGGTCGCCATCGCGCCGGCGACAACACCTTCACGTACTTCATCGACCCGAACGGGAACACGATGGAGATGACGACCGAACTCGAAATGCTCGACGAGGACAGCTGGCACCCGCACATCTTCGACGTCACCGAACCCGAGACCTCGGACCAGTGGGGCACGGGCGGCGACATGGACGAGTTCATCACCAAGGAGATGTTCAACGACTCCGACAACCACCACCTCTTCGTCGCGCCGCCGGTGTGAGCCATGACCCCCGACTCCAGTGCGCCCGCCGGGCCGCCACCGTTCGCCCTGGGAACGTTCGTCGCCGACGGCGAGGAGTTCCCGGGCCTGGTCGTCGACCACCGCGTCATCGACATCCGGACGATCCTGCCCGATGTGCGTCGCACCGGTGACCTGTTCGCCGAGTGGGATGCGAACCTCGACGCGTTGCTGGCGGAGACCGGCCGCGCCGGCGTCCCGCTCGAGTCTGTTGGGGTGCTTCCGCCGGTGCAACCGGTCGGTCCGATCCTCGCCGCGGGCGTGAACTACCGCGACCACATCATCGAGATGAGCGTCGCGCACAGGCTCGGCAAGGCCGGAGCCTCAGACGAGCAACTGAGAGCCGACGCGGCCGCCGAGCTCGATGTCCGGGTCCGTTCTGGCGACCCCTACATCTGGACCGGCATCCCCTCGGCGGTGAGCGGCGCCTATGACGACGTGCGGCTGCCCGACTTCGGGGAGCACGTCGACTGGGAGGCGGAGCTCGGCGTCGTGATCGGACGCCCCGCGTGGCGGGTGCCGGTCGAGGACGCGCTGGACCACGTGGCCGGGTACGTGATCGTGAACGACATCACGGCGCGTTCGCTGGTGCCGCGCGACGACATCGCGAAGATCGGCACGGACTGGTTCCGGGCGAAGAATCAGCCCACGTTCTTCCCGGTCGGCCCAATGCTCGTGCCGGCGCGGTTCGTTCCAGACCCATCGGCGCTGCGCATCCAGCTCCGCCTCAACGGCACCCTGATGCAGGATTCCTCCACGCGCGACATGGCGTTCGACGTCCGGGCGCTCATCGCCTACGCCTCGTCGGTCGCGGAGCTGCGGCCGGGGGATCTGCTCATCACCGGTTCACCGGCGGGGAACGGCTCGCATTGGAAGCGATTCCTCGTAGCCGGCGACGTGATGGAGGTCTCGATCACCGGCCTCGGCACCCAGCTCACCACCGTGCGCGGCCCGAGCGGCGTTCCGGCTCCCTGGCACGCATCGCGAGCGGTCGGGACGAGCGGATGACCCTGCACCTGTCGTACTTCGTTCCGCCAACGCCCCACGTCGCGGCACGCGAGCGAGGGCTGCTCGGCGGGATCGAGCTGATCGAGTCCCGCACCGCCGGCAGCCCGGAGCAGTTGGCGGGGCTGCTCGCGGGGGAGCTCGACGTGGTGGTCACCGCGATCGACAACCTCTTCGAATGGACCCGCGCCGGGGCCGACGTGCGAATCGTGGCGCAGGTGGAGCGCACGACGCCGCTCGGAATCTTCGCCGGACCCGATGTCGAATCACTCCGGGATCTCCAGGGTGGGCGCTTCGCCGTGGACGCCTTCGCGAACGGGTTCGCGCTCGTCGCACGATACCTGCTCGAGCAAGCGGGCGCCGAGGTCGACTACCTCGAAGTGGGCGGTGTGGAAGAGCGGTGTCAGGCGCTCCTCGCCGGCGACGTGGACGGCACCCTCCTCGGACCGCCGTACGACGACCTGGCGCGTGCCGCCGGCATGGGGGAGCTCGTGAGCGTACAGGAGAGGTTCCCGGCTTTCCCCGGTCAGGGGCTCGTCGTCCGCGCCGACCTGCTCGGAGACGACGAGCTCTCGCGCTACCTCTCGGCACTGTGGCAGGCAGGGCTGGTCCAGGTGGAACCCGACGGCCTCGACACGCTGACCGGCATCCGCGACGAACTCGGGCTGCTGCCCGAAGGTGCCGACCTGCGCGCACTGCTGCGGCCCCTCACATGAGCGGTCGCCCATGAACACGAAACACGGGGCTGTCGCCCCGGAGAGTCAGGAGAGACACATGGAAGCGAACGAACTGGGACAACGGATGGACGTGAACGTGCGGGAGGTGCTCTCGAGCCCGCTCACGATCAACAGGCTCGTTCTCAAGAACCGGATCATCCTGGGCCCGATGGCGGTGCTCCGCCCCACCGACGACGGCCGGCCGAGCGATCAGTCCATCGCCTTCCTGAAGCGCCGCGCGAAGGGTGGGGTGTCACTCGTCATGGTGGGCGGGACGGTCGCCACGGAACGGGCCTGGAACGAGTCGCCGTTCTTCCCCAACATCCGCTTCGACAAGGACGAGATCGTCCCCGACCTCGCCCGGCTCGTCGACGCCGTGCACGACGGCGGCGCCGCCGTCTTCGCCCAGCTCTTCCCGAGCTTCGGCCGGATGGGCGTGCCCCGCAACGGCAAGTTCCCCTCAGCGGCGAGCCCCACCCCGGTCGTGATGGGTGCCGTCGGGCTCCCCGACCACGTGTACATCCCCGGCGGCCGCGTCATCCCGGGGCCGCGGGAGACGACGGTGGAGGAGATCAAGGCGATCGAGACCGACCTGGTGGCCGCGGCCCGGCGTGCGAAGGCCGCGGGGTTCGACGGCATCGAGGTTGCTGCGCACATGTGTTACTTCTACTCGTCGTTCCTGTCCCCGCACGCGAACACCCGCACCGACGAGTACGGCGGCTCCGCCGAGAACCGTGCCCGCGCCCTGCGTGACGCCGTCGCCGCGGTGCGGGCGGAGGTCGGGCAGGGCTACCCCGTCGGTATTCGGATGAGCGTCAACGACCACCTGCCCGGCGGCCAGGACGAGCACGGCTTCGCCGAGGTCGCCTCGCACATCGTGAAGGCCGGTGTGGACTTCATCTCACTCTCCGAGGGGAACTACGAGTCGATGGGCGAGAACGTGCCGTCGGACTCGGGAAACATGATCGCGCACGGCGAACCGCAGGCCTTCCGGGCCGCGGTCGGCGACATCCCGCTCTTCCTGTCGAGCACGCCCGACCCGAGGCAGGCGGCCGAGGCGATCGCCACCGGAATCGCCGACGCGACCATGCTGGCGCGCCAACTGCTGGCCGACCCGGACTACCCCAACAAGGTCATCGAAGGACGCGAGCGCGACATCGTGTGGTGCGACCACGCGAACTCCTGCCTGCGTCGCCTGATGACGAACGTGCCGGTCGCCTGCCACAAGAACCCCGAGATGGGACGCGAGGACCCCGCGGCCAAGCGTTCCACCCTCGCGCAAGACCTGTTCGTCTGGGCGGCCGGCAACCCGCTGCTCATGACCATCGCCGACACGGCCGCCCGCGCCGGGAAGCGGAAGCACTGAGGACGGCGCCGATGGGCGACATCGCGTACAAGCTCACGATCCTGCTCTCGCGTCAGGCGGACTTGACGCCCGAGGACTTCGTCGAGCGATGGCTCGAGGTCGAGCGACGAGACCCGGTGGTGGCATCGGGTCTCGCCAGCTACGTCGCGCAGCGCCCGATGGCGGGGCCATCGCCGATCGCGGGCGCACCCGCTGCACCCTACGATGCGGCGATCGAGACCTGGTGGCGGCGCAAGAACGACGCCGCCGACTGGGTCGCGTCGCGCGCGTTCGAAGACGGGTGGCTTCCCCAACGGCTCCCGCTGCTCGCGGGCCGGCCTGCAGCGGTCGGCGGCGAGCCATGGGTCGTGTGGGAGCGGGAGCTTCCGACCGGAGCATCCCCGGTCACGGTCCTCGTGCTGCCGGTGGCGCTGAGGCGACTCCGCTTCCAGGACTTCGTCGACTACTGGACCGGTGCCCACGCCGAGCTCGCCCTCGGCGGCCCGCACACCAAGGAGCGGCTGGTGCGGATCGAGGACACCCCCGCGCCGACCGCGCCACCGTCATGGTTCGAGCGCACGCGCTACGACGGAGTCGGCGCACTCACCTTCACGTCGGCGGCGGCACTCGCCGAGGAATTCGCCGATCACCACTACGCCCGCCAGGTGGCTCCCGATGAGCTGCGCTTCACCGACGTCGGATCGTCCCGGGCCATGCTCGTGACCGAAGTGAACTCCTACTGACTCCGACGGGAGACGACCAACGCCGAACGCGCCGGGGTCCAGGTCCCGGCGAGTTCGGCGTTGATGTTGTTCCGAGTCAGAACCGGTCGCGCACGTGCCGTTCACGGCCGTACAGTGCGACCACGCCCAGGATGATGAGGCCGTAGACGATGCGGCTCTGAGATTCCGTGAGGCCCTGGCTGACGATGATCGTCGACAGCACGGTCAGAATGACCGCGCCGAGCGCAGTGCGGGTGAAGCTACCGTTGATCGAACCGAAGGTGGTCCCACCGACCAGCACGGCGGCGAGCCCCGAGAACAGGTACGGCTCGCCGATGGATTGCGACCACCCCGAGCCGAAGGCGGCGATCAACATGCCCGCGACGCCGGCGAGAGCTCCGGAGAGCGCGAAGACGCTCGCCCACACGACGGTGGCATTGATCCGCGTGAGCTCCGCGGCACGCGGGTTGATCCCGGTGGCATAGAGCTTCCGGCCGGCCGACGTCTTGGCCAGCACGATCCAGATCAGCACGCCGAGCACGATGACGATCGGGATGACCGGCGGAACCGGCAGGCCGAACGTCGTTCCCGAGAGCTGCGCGAGCGACTTGAGCTCTTGCGGAGGCTGCCCGTTGTAGTCACCGTTCGCGAGGAACATGGAGCCGCCGGCGAGCATCACGCCGACGCCCAGCGTCACCACGAGCGGCTGCACTCGGAACCGGTGACACAGCCAGCCGACGCCGGCACCCACGCCTCCGCAGACGAGCAGCACCACGAGCAGGGCGATCGGCACGGGCCATCCGAGCCGGCTCGTCGCGTTAGATGCGATCATCGCCCCGAAGGTGACGTAGCCGATGATCGCAAGGTCGAGGCCGCCGAGGATGACGACGAGCGTCTGCCCCATCGCGGCGAGTGCGAGCAGCGATGCGAGGACGAGCACCGCGATGGCCGCCTGCGGTCTGGCGATAAACGCCGGGACCAGCGCGACCAACACCGCCGAGAGCGCGATGAGCACGATGAACTGGATGAACGGCGTTCGAAGAGCCCAGTTCCGGAACCGGAGCCATCCCCCGGGGGGCGGCATCGGCGTGGTGAGCGATTGGGTCACCGGGACGGTCGTCGACTCGGTCATGCGCGGCTCCTTGTCAGGCGGGGGCTGAGCAGTGTGGCGCCCAAGACGACGCCGGCGACGAGCACCAGCCCGTACGCGAACTGCACGAGACTCGGCTGGACGCCGATGGCGGTGAGCAACTGCTGCAGCAGGTAGATGACAACGGCTCCGAAGAACGTGCCGAGCAGGCCGCCCTTCCCTCCGCCGAGGGCCGTGCCGCCCAGCACTGCCGCGGCGAGGCCGAGCAGTGCATACATGGTTGCCAAGGATGACTGCGACGACTGGAGCAGCGCGGAAAGTGCGATGCCCGCGACACCGGCGAAGATCCCGCCGATCGTATAGGCGAGGACGCGGACCGCGGTGACATTCACCCCCGAGCCGAACGCGGAGATATCGCTCTCGCCGGTCGCGAGCAGGTTGCGAACATACGCCGTGCGGCGAAGCAGGAACCAGGCGAGCGCCACGACCCCGATGGTGACGGCCGCACCGGGGAGCCAGCCGTATGACTGCGCGAGCCCGTCGGACCAGTTCGGCGGCGCCGAGATCGGAGCCCTCGAGATCGTGGTCGACAACCCGATGAGGATGAAAAGCACTCCAGTCGACGCGACGACCGGATGAAGCCGGGCCACCGTGACGAGCAGTCCCGTCACCGTGCCGATCACGCCGGCGACGATGAGGAGGATCGGGATCGCGGCATACCAATCACCGAGACCCGACGGAAGCAACACGGCGACGAAGAGGCAGTTGATGAACGTCGCCAGTGGGCCGACGGAGATGTCGATCCCTCCCGAGAGGATCGAGGGCGTCGACGCGAAGCCGACGAGCACGAACGGCGCGAGCGTCGCGAGGGTCGCCGGAAGTCGGTCTGGGGCGAGGAAACTCGGGCTGACCAAAAGGTTGATCACGAGCAGGATCAGCGCGAGGAGGCTCGCGAACGACCACGCGTGCCGTTGGAGGAATCGGAGAGTCCGGGTCATGCTGCGCTCCTGATCTGCTGGCCGAAGTAGGCGGCGACGAGGGCCTCGGTGCTGAGTCCCGCTCGCGGGATCTCCGCGAAGACCTCCTGATCGCGGAAGACGAGCACGCGATCCACCAGCTCGACAAGTTCATCGACCTCGCTCGAGAGCATCACGACACTCATTCCGTCGGCGCAGAGGCGCTCGAGCGTCGCGTAGATCTCGCGCTTCGTCATGATGTCGACGCCGCGCGTGGGGTCGTTCAGCAAGAGGACCTTGGGGTCGGTCGCGAGCCAGCGGGCCAAGATCACCTTCTGCTGGCTGCCACCGGAGAGGCTCGAGATGGGGTCCTCCTGGCTCCCGAGTCGGATGCTGAGCGACCGAACGAATTCGCCGAAGCGTTCCGTCATCCGCTTCACGCTGAGCAGGAGGCCGCGACGGTCCTGATGGAAGGTGGGGATGGCGAAGTTCTCCCGAATCGACATCTGCTCGAAGAGGGACTCGCCGCGCCGCTCCCGCGGCAGGTAGGCCACGCCGAGCTTCGCACCGTCGGTGGGCTTGATGTCGATACCGGGATCGACGACCCGGGTGACGGCACCGGAGCCGTGAATGAGCCCGGACAGCCGCTTGATGAACGCATCCTGGCCGTGGCCCTCCAGACCGGCGAGACCCACGAGCTCGCCGGAACGAAGTTCGAAGTCGATCGGTGCCGCGTCCGGTGTCAGCCTCAGGGCGTCGGCGCGCAGCGTGACGTCGCCGAGCCTTCGGCCGTGGTCCTCACGCTCGAAGTGCCCGGAGGTTCCGGTCATGTCAGCGATGAGCCTCGTAATCGAGAGCTCCTCGCGACCTACCGTCGAGACGGTGCGCCCGGAACGGAGCACGGTCACCTGGTCGGAGATCTCCTCCACCTCGTCCATTCGATGCGAGATGAACAGGATGCTCACACCTTCGCCCGCCAATCGTCGCATCTCGGCGAAGAGGCGATCCCGCGTCTGGACATCGAGCGCTGCCGTGGACTCGTCGAGGATGAGGACCCGCGGATTGCGGACGAGCGCGCGGACGATGCACACCGCCTGGCGTTCGGAAAGCGAGAGCTGGCCGGCGGGTGCGTCGACGTCGATGCCGTCGACGAGTCGGCCGAGGGTCTCCATCGCGATCGTCCGCTGCTGCGCGTGACTGAGCCGGCGGGCGAAGACGCCGTCGGTGCCGAGCCAGATGTTGTCGAGTACGGACTGGCTGGCCGCAGTGAGGACCTCCTGGAAGACCACAGCGATGCGCCGGCGGTTCGCCTGACGTGGGTTCGCGAGATCGACGGGCTGACGATCCAGCGTGAAGACGCCGTCATCGGGCTTGTGCACGCCGCCGATGATCTTGACGAGGGTGCTCTTGCCGGAGCCGTTCTCGCCGAGCAGCGTGTGGATCTCCCCAGGGTGCATGCGGAGCTGCGCGTCGACCAGCGCTCGGGTGGCGCCGAATCGCTTGCTCACTCCGGACAGCCAGAGGCCGTCGGGGGCATCCGTCATTTTGGTCACTCCTCATCGAGTTGTGCGATTCCGCATCGCTCTTGCGATCCTAAACTAGACGAACCGTATCGAATGTGTCTAGTCTGTATCCAGCGCACAGCGCCAACCCCTGCAATCTCAATGAGGAGCTGCACCACCATGTCGAATCACACACGCTTCCGCCGGCTCGGCGTCGCGGCATCCGCTCTCGTCGCGGTCGGGGCCCTCGGCCTCGCCGGATGCGCGACAGCCGGCAGTCCGTCGAGCGATACGTCCGCAGGAGCCGGAGGGCCCGCCGCTGACGGCTGCGGGTCCGTGCCGCAGATCGGCGCGAACGACCCCAACGAGCTGCTCGCCGGATTCTCCCCGGAGATCCAGGACAGCTACAACGCGTACCCCTTCGAGATCAAGGAATCCGCGTGGGCCGGGTGGAAGTCGGAGAAGTCCGACGGCTTCACCGCTGCCATCGTCGGGCAGGCCCCGGCGGCCCCGTTCATCGCGGTCTATCAGGAGACGCTCACCGCGTCACTCGAGGCGGCAGGCGTCGACATTGTGCTGGATGTCGCACCGAACGACCCGACGGACGTCCCCGGGCAGATGCAGATGTTCGGCCAGGCGCTGTCGCTCAAGCCTGACATCATCTTCTACAACCCGGCGGCACCCGAGCCCTCGGTCGACTTGGTCGCGCAGGCGCACGACGCGGGGATCCCGGTGGTTGCCGTCGTGGTGCCGATCGACAGCGAGCACGCGATCAACACCACCTACAACGCCAACCTCCAGGCGATGAGGTCGGCCGCCGGAATCTTGGACGCCATCGGGGGAAGTGGACGCATCCTCGAGGTCGACGGCGTGCCCGGCATCCCGAACCAGCTCTTCTGGGAAGATGGCACGGCGAAGGCCCTCGAGCTCTGCCCCGACGTCACGGTCGCCGGCGAGGTGCAGGGACTCTTCCAGCCCCCGCTCGCGCAGCAGGCCGTCGTCCAGTTCCTCGCCACGAACCCGGCCGGCGTCGACGCCGTGCTCCAGGCCGGCACCATGGGCTGGGCGATCCGCGACGCGTTCGTGCAGGCCGGCCAGCCGGTCCCGCCGATCAGCGACATCGGCGGCTCCCAGGGCATGGCCGCGTACGCAGCCGCGAACGAAGACTACCCGTACTTCGGCTCGGCGACGCCGCCGATCGCCATGGCTCAGGCTGCCGTCCAGATCGGACTCAAGACGCTCGCCGGCGCCGGGCCGAAGCTCAACCAGGTGGTCTGGGAGCCGTATCCCGTCGATGCGTCCAACCTCGCTGACATCGTGGACCCGTCCTGGTCGGAAGCCGACGGAACCGACCTCGCTCCCGAGGACGTGTATTTCACCGACGAGCAGCTCGCGGAGTTCTTCGCCAACCCGGAGCTCGGGCCGCAGAGGGCCGAGTAACCTTGAAGGGGCGGGTCACCGATGATCCGCCCCTTCGCCGGCTGCTGTGGAGAACCCATGACAACGCTTCTGGACACTCGCGTAGTGCCGCTCTCGGAGCGCCCCGACTACTGGTCGGCTGGGATCGCCGAGCACTTCTTCCCCATCAGCTTCGGCACGATCGGTGCCGGTCCATTCGAGGGACGGCTCACCGGGGGACAGGTCGGTCCGATCACGGTGCGGTCCATGCGGGGGGTTCCCCACCGCGTCATGCGCACGACGGCGGCGGTGGCGGCAGGCGACCCTGAGAGCATCCTGCTGTACCTGGTGCGCGAGGGGTCCTGCCGCATCGAACAGGATGATCGTTCCACCGTGCTCAGAGCCGGCGACATCGGGTGGCAGGACACCTCGCGGCCCTCGGCGTTCCAGGCCGACACGGGCTTCGAGCTGCTTGCCCTCGCACTGCCGAAGTGGTTCCTCGGAGCTCGGGCGGATGTCTACGCCCGGCGTGCGGCGATGCGGGTCGCCGGCGGCGGAGCGCCGTTCGCGCACCTCGCCGGTCCCTTCGTGGCGGGCCTGGCCCGCGCGGCGGACGCCGGAGGACTCAGCGGGATCGAGGGGGACACCGCAGCGGAGATGCTCCTCACCATGCTGCGCGCCTTCGAGGGCGACGAGGCATCCGTGCCGGCGTCCCGCTCCACCGCGCTACTCGCGCAGATGCGCCGGTACCTGATCGAGAACCTCGATGATCCCGACCTCGGCCCGGGGGAGCTCGCACGGGCCCACTTCGTGTCCACGCGCTACGTGCACAAGCTGTTCGCGGCGTCGGGCACGAGTGTCGCGTCCTGGATCCGCGAGCAGCGCATGGAGCGCGCCCGGCAGGAGCTGGAGACCTCGCTCGACGCCTCGGTCGCGGCCGTGGCGGTGCGATCGGGCTACCGCGATCCGGCCAGTTTCAGCCGCGCCTTCCGCGAGGCATATGGGATGTCGCCACGCGACGTGCGCAGGAGCCTCGCGGCCTGAGTCGCGCATGCCCGTGTGAACGAGGAGGCCCTCGCCCGGGACACTCCGGACGAGGGCCTCTTGCCGACCTCGTGCGCTACGCCAGCGGGTAGCCCTCGCTGCGGAGCCGCGAACCCCAGATGCCCGACTTGCCGGGTGCGATGATCCCGTTCGGATCCAGCGTGTCCTTGATCGTCTCGTTGAAACGGCGCTGGGCGTGGTCGTTGAACCCGAACTGGTCTGCCGCGAGGTCCATGAACGACAGGTGCGCACGGTACTCGCCGTAGCCGAGCTTCCCGGCCTTGGCCACCATCCGCTTCGCCGCGTCGTACGCCTTCTCGACCTGCTCCGGGTTCTTCGTGTCGAAGGGGATCACGTTGATGAACGTGGTCGACCGGGCATTGATCGGGAGCATCCCGCCGAGGTAGTCGAGGCCAGCCTCGGCGCACATCTCGGTCATGAGCTTCTGCGCGGCAAGGGTGTGCGTCGCCGTGAGCGGGACCACCGGCGAGAAGTCGACGTGGCCGCCCTCGTCACCGCCCGACCACCCGGCCATCTTGTAGAGGTCGAGGCTCGGAACGCCGATCTGTACGCGCTCGTGCGGGTTCGGGAGGGTCTCCCACGCATCAGCACCGTGCTTCTCGCCCACGAGGTCGACGCTCGGGATCTGCAGGAAGCGAGCCCGGAGCTTCTCGTAGTTGTGGTCGACGACGGCCTCGTCGCCGTAGAGGGCGAATCGCATCATCCAACGGCCGAGGCCGAGCTCCGTGGCGATCTTGTCGATGATCTCCTCCGGCATAGGACCGGCGCCGTCGTACCACTCCGCACGCGAGGTGAGCATCGAGGCCATGATCAGCGTGTTCGACAGCTGCGGGCGCATGTCGATGGTGCCGGCGAGCATGAGCTCGCGCAGTGCGTCGACGACGGCGGGCATCTGCGAGTCGTCCCATACGCGCAGCCAGAGCGGCATGTACACCTCGGGCTTCGGCATGAGCCAGTAGCCCATCTTCGTGACGATGCCGAAGTTGGACTGCATGAACATCTCGGTCGAAGTCGGCCCGAGTCCGCGCTTGTAGAGCGGCCACGTCGGGTTGTTGTCCATGCCCCCCGATCCGGTGCGCATGAGGTCACCGTTCGGCAGTACGACCTCGAAGCCGCAGTGCGACGCCTGGTCGATCGAGTACGGCATGTAGGTGAGCCCATGCTCGAGGGTGTTCGAGACCACGCCGCCCCAGCCGATGTCGACGATGGAGGCGACGAGGTCGTGCCCGCCCTCCTTGATCGCGTCGTGAAGGTCGAACCAGCTCACGCCGGGCTCGACCATCGCGTAGCCGAGCTCCTCGTTGATCTCGAGGACGCGGTTCATCTCCTTGAACGAGACCATGACGGTTCCGCGGACCTGCGGCGCCGCGCCGCCGTAGCCGTTGTTCTTGCCGCGGCTGATGGGCCAGAGCGGGATGCGGTGCTCGTTCGCGAGGCGCACGATCGCCTGGACGTCGTCGACGGAGGCGGGGCTCACCACCGCCGAGGGGAGGTTCGTCGCCGAGCCGGGGACCTGGTAGGGGTCCTGGAATTCGGACAGCGTCTCGGCGTCGGTCGCGACCTTCTCGCTGCCGATGGCCGCGGCGAACGCCGCGAGTGCGACGTCGAGTTCGGACTCGGTCACCCCGGGCGGTGTCGGCCGAGTGGTCTGGGTGGTGTCTGACATGGCTCCTCATCTCTCCTTCGAGCTGGTTTCGGAGTACTCCGTCTTCCCGGGATACGGGATCAGATGTGTGCGGTGGCCGAAGGGTGCAGTCGGTGCACAGATCTGTGCGCTGCGTGCACGGAAGCCAGCGGATGGCGCGTCGCCGCGGTTGCATGGCGTGAGGAGACGATTCGACGACGAAATGGAGCGTGGAGATGACTGGACGACTCGATGGCAAGGTCGTGCTGCTGACGGGGATCGGCAGCGGCATGGGGAGGACGACGGCGCTGCTGTTCGCACGCGAGGGCGCGACCGTGGTCGGCTGCGACCTCAACGCGGAGACGGCGGCGGAGACCGAGCGAATCTCGGCCGACGAGGGGCACCCCATCGAGGCTGTCGCCCCGGTCGACCTCAGCAGCCGGGCGGACGTGGAGCGCTGGGTGGAAGCCGCGGTCGCGCGGCACGGACGGATCGACGTGCTCTACAACAACGCCAGCATGCCTCGGTTCGCCCCCTTCGCTGACATGCGCGACGAGGACTACGTCTTCACGATGAACAACGAACTGGACCTGGTGTGGCGAGCCTGCCAGGTGGCGTGGCCCCATCTCGCGCAGTCGCGCGGGACGATCGTCAACATCGGTTCGGGCGCAGGACTGCTCGGCGCTCGGGCGCTGCCGCAGGCCGCCCACGCTGCGGCGAAGGGCGCCGTGATCGCGCTGACCCGACAGCTGGCGGCCGAGGGGATCGCCGTCGGCATCCGGGTTAACAGCGTGAGCCCGGGTGTCATGGCGACGCCGCCGATCGTCGCCATGTACGCCGAGCTCGGCGAGCGTGCTCCCGTCGCGCCGATCGTCGAGCGGACCATCACGGGCGCGCCCGGCGACCCGATGGCGGTGTCGTATGCCGGCTTGTACCTCGCGTCCGACGAGGCGGCGTGGGTGACCGGTACCAACCTCGTGGTCGACGGCGGCGCGAGCGCCATCATGTGACTGTCGGCCTGCTGCAGTTGCGTCTTGCCTCCGTATTCGATACTGTCCGTATCGTATACTTAAGTTTGGACGCGGCACTTGCCACGTCCTCAGGAGGAGCCACCAATGAAGCTGGGACGTGTTGCCGTCGCTGGGCCGGACGGCGAAGAGATTCGAGTCGTCGCCGTCGAACCGGAGAATGATCGGGTCATCGATCTCAAGCGGGCCTATGCGCTCGCACTGCAGAAGGGCGGCGCGACGGTGGAGGGGTCTCGTCACGTCGCCCACGCGACCTTCCGGGACATGACCCAGGCGGTCTCGACGGGTGATTTCTTCCTCGACGCCGCCCACCGCGCGCTCGTGGCGGCAGACGATGCCTCGTCGTCGCTCGCCGAAGCGGACTTCCGGGCGGCCATCAAGCCGCCGGTCATCCGCGACAGCCTCACGTTCAACGGTCATATCAAGAACTTCTTCGGCAATGTCTTGAAGACGACGCCCACCCGCGCCGTCTACGAGCGGCCGGGGTTCTTCAAGGGGTCGACGGCGACGATCTACGGCACGAACGAGACCATCCCGTACCCGAGCATCACCGAACAGCTCGACTACGAGCTCGAGATCGGCTACATCATCGGCAAGCCCGGCCGCAACGTCACTCCCGAGGACGCGTTCGGCCACGTGTTCGGCATCACCATCTTCAACGACTGGAGCCTGCGCGACGTGCAGGTGCTTGAGAGCCCCATCGGGATGGGCGCGCAGCACTCGAAAGACTTCGCGTACGGCATTGGTCCCTGGATCGTCACGCTCGATGAGATCCCGTCGGTGATCGGCCTCACCGGTCAGGTGCGCGTTAACGGTGAGGTCTGGTCGGACACGAAGGTCGAGGACTTCATCTGGACGCCAGAGGAAACGGTGTCGTACGTCTCCCAGTTTGATGGGCTGCAACCGGGCGACCTCATCGGTTCGGGCA
Source organism: Agromyces sp. NSFZ (assembly GCF_056156205.1). Classification (NCBI taxonomy): domain Bacteria; kingdom Bacillati; phylum Actinomycetota; class Actinomycetes; order Micrococcales; family Microbacteriaceae; genus Agromyces; species Agromyces sp. NSFZ. The sequence goes on along the minus strand of NZ_CM149585.1, from coordinate 2,234,630 downwards.
CTATGGCGTTCGGCGCCGGTGCGGAGCTTCGGAAGTTCCTGCAGCCCGGAGACGTGCTCGAGCTCGAGCTCGAGAAGGTCGGGGTGCTGCGCTCACCTGTCGCGACCGAGAAGGAGGCCCCGACCTGGTGGCCCACGCCTCGCCCGTTCCCGTTCGAGGAAGCGGCCTGATCATGACGACCGGACCGCAGATCCGTCGCGTCGTCACGGGTCACGACGACCGCGGCCGCGCGATCATCCTCACCGACGACATCGCGCCCAACACCTTCGCGTCGCCGACCATCCCGGGCTTCGGGGCATCCGTTCCGTGGCTGAGCTCGAACCCGATCGACCATGTCACGGACCACGACCCGGTCGGGCCGGGTTCCCCAGTGCCGACCTTCCCCGCCGCCGGCGAGTCGGTGTTCCGCATCGCGGAGTTCCCACCCGACGCGGTCTATCCGAAGGACGCCCAGGACACGATCTTCGACGAGATCGACGGCAAGGCCGAGGCCGCCGACGGTGCCAAGCACTCCGACGGCAAGCACTTCTGGTTCCACCGAACCGACTCCCTCGACTATGCGATCGTGCTCGAAGGCGAGATCACCCTGCTCGTCGACGAGGGTGAAGCAACGCTCAAGGCCGGTGACGTCGCGATTCAGCGGGCGACGAGTCATGCCTGGTCCAACCGCACCGACCGCATCGCCCGGGTCGCGTTCGTCCTCATCGGCACCGAGCCGATCTCGGCCGACGTCATCGCGGCGAAGCGACGTGAACTGTCGGTGGGTGCGGAGCAGTCATGATCGTCGAGCCGGATGCCGCCGACGGCGAGATCCTCTGGAACCTCGAGCCAGAGGCGCAGCCGATGACGAACGTCTCGCGATTCGCGGACTTCGTCCGGAACCGGGGCGTCCGCGTCGAGGACGGCTATCACGGGCTGTGGCAGTGGTCGGTCGACGAGCCCGAGCAGTTCTGGTCGAACTGGGCGGACTTCGTCGGGGTGCGACTGGGCGGCGAACCGGGGCCCGTGCGCACCGAAGATCCGATGCCGGACACCCGCTGGTTCCCCGGCCGCACGGTCAACTACGCACGCCACCTGCTCGAGGGGCATGAGGGTCTCGCGCTCATCGCGATCGCGGAGGACGGCTCGCGAGCGGAGGTCACGTTCGATGAGCTCCGTGCGCAAGTTGCCGCGTTTGCCGCGCACCTGAGATCCATTGGGGTGGATGCGGGCGACCGAGTCGTCGCCATCTTGCCGAACGTGGCCGAGGCGGTGGTCGCGCTGCTCGCTACCGCGTCGATCGGCGCGGTCTGGTCGGTGTGCGCGCCGGAGTTCGGGCCCGGCGCGATCGTCTCCCGTTTCCGCCAGCTTGACCCGAAGGTGGTCATCGCCGCCCCCGGGTACCGCCTCGCCGGCAAGGACCGCGACCGTCGCGACGAGCTGGCGGAGGTCTTCCACTCACTCCCATCGGTGCAGGCAGTCGTGTGGGTCACCGCACACACCGATGCCGCGCCGATCCCGCTCGCCGTTCCGTCAGTCGAATGGGCGACGGCGACGGCGACCCCGGCCGCGCTGAACATCGCGGACGTGGAGTTCAGTCATCCGCTCTGGGTGCTGTTCTCGTCGGGGACCACCGGCATCCCGAAGGGCATCGTGCACGGACACGGTGGGGCCCTCCTGGAAGAGCTGAAACTCTGCAGCATCCATGACGACATCCGCCCGGGCGATCGGGTCCTCACCGTGGCGTCGACGAGTTGGGTCGTGTGGAACGGGCTGGTGGCGGCGCTCGGACTGGGGGCGACCGCTGTGCTCGTCGACGGCAACCCCGCGTTCCCATCGCTCGACCGCGTGTGGCAGATCGCCGCCGACGAACAAGTCGCCGTGCTCGGCGTCGGCGCCGGGTTCATCCACGGGTGCGCCAAAGTTGGGCTCGAGCCGGGGCGCGACCACGACCTCTCCGCGTTGCGCGTTGTCACGGTCACGGGCTCGCCGCTCTCGGGTGACGGCTTCAGGTGGGTCTACCGGAGCGTTGGCGACGTGTGGCTCACCTCGCAGAGTGGGGGCACCGACATCGCGTCCATCTTCGTCGGCGGTGTTCCCACGCTGCCGGTTCGCGCCGCATGCATCCAGGCGCCGGCGCTCGGGGTGCGAGTCGAGTCCTGGGATGAACAGGGGAACCCGACGCTCGGGCGCGGTGAACTCATCGTGGCCGACCCGATGCCATCGATGCCGCTCCGTTTCTGGGGTGACGACGACGGCTCCCGTTATCGGGCGAGCTATTTCGAGACGTTCCCCGGGGTCTGGCGTCATGGTGACTTCATCGAGTTCTTGCCTGAAGGCATTCTGATCCACGGGCGGTCGGATTCGACGCTCAACCGCAATGGCATCCGTCTCGGGTCAGCCGACCTCTACGCGGCAGTCGAGGCGCTTCCCGAAATCGTGGAGGCGATGGTCGTGGGCGCGGAACTCGGTACGGACTACTTCATGCCCCTCTTCGTAAAGCTCGCCGAGGACGTCGACGAGGAGCATGCCAAAGCGGCGGTCGAGCAGTCGATCCGCACGAACCTCTCCGCCCGTTACCTGCCCGATGAGATCGTCGTGATGCGCGGCATCCCGCATACGAAGACGGGAAAGAAGCTCGAGGTTCCGGTCAAGCGACTCGTACAAGGCGCTCCGTTGGATGAAGTCGCCGACCCGGGTGCGGTCGACGATCCGGCACTCCTCGAGGAGTACGCCCGCTTCGCGGCAGCCAGAGTCGGCCGTCTCCCAAGCGAGCCTCCTCCCTTCACTGAACACGCCATTGTGAACGTTTCGTATCACACCGAGGAACCCCTAGAGTCGAGCCGTGGCGATTCGTAGCGAGCACAGCAGGCAAGCGATCCTTCAGGCGACCATGAGATTGCTCGACGATCGCGAACCCGATTCCATGTCCGTGCAGCAGCTCTCGATCGAGCGCATTGCGCGCGAAGCCGGTGTCAGCAAGACGACGATCTATCGCTGGTGGCCGAACAAGGCCGCAGTCATCATCGACACGTTTCTCGAGAACCACATACTCGCGACTCCGGTGCGCCAAGATCTTCCCGCCATCGAGGCGCTACGCGAGCACGTGATCGCCCTCACGGCGGTGTACGCCGGGCACGAGGGCCGTCTGATGGCGCAACTCATCGCCGAGAGCCAGTATGACCCTGCGACGCTCGACGAGTTCAAGAAGCACTTCTGGAGACCACGGCGGGACGCCGTGAACGTCCTGATCGAGCGCGCCGTCGCAGAGGGGTCCATCCGCGGCGATCGCGACCCCGACGAAATCGCGGAGCGGATTTACGCCCCCGTCTACTTCAAGCTGCTCTTTCAGGAGGGATCGTTCGACGCCGATGCGGCGAGCAAGGACTTCGACCTTGCTCTCCAGGGCCTCGTAGCACGGTAGTGGCGGCCGCGAGATGCGGCCACCGAGTGGACGGTACAGGTCGGATCTCGCGGACACATGGGATTCGTTCCTGCCGGTTTCCCGGTCCAGCGGTCGCCGACCCTGCGGCCTTTTTGAGGCTCTTTTCAGCCACAAACAACTGCATCTGACAGCAACGAACGCCCACGTCGACCCTCCCTGGATCACCCGCGCATCCTTATACTTACTGGCATCCACAACCAAACACGTGCGCGCCCGCCACGGTGCACACCGTCAGGGGGTCAGGGGTTCGAGTCCCCTCAGATCCACCAATTCGCGAAGACCCCGGCCGACGGCCGGGGTTTCGTCGTTGTCTCTCGTGCCCGCAGCGCATTCGCGTCCGACGCCGCAGTGCATTCGCTCGGGCCGTCGCACCTCTCCTCGCGGTACTGTCGACTACCGTGATCCGACCAGGGGTCAGTCGAAGGAGTGGGCATGCCGACCCGCACGTGGGAACGTCTTCCGGAGCCGCGCCGTCGGGCCGTCGTGGAAGCCGCCGAGCGAGAGTTCGCCGCCCGGGGGTTCAGCCGAGGGAGCATGAACACCATCGCCCGCGACGCTGGCGTGTCGAAGGGCAGCCTCTTCCAGTACTTCGATGACAAGGTGGACCTGTTCGCCTACCTGAGCGAGGGGATCTCGGCGCGCATCCGGTCGGCCATGGAGAAGGAGGCCGCCGGCTTGCCGTGGTCGACCGACTTCTTCGGCGCCATGCGGCAGTTGAACGCCGCCTGGGTGGTCTACTTCTTCGACAACCCCATCGACCTCGCGCTCACGGCTGCGGCGAACCTGGAACCCGACCGCACCGCCCGGGCGGCGATCCGCTCGACCGTCGCCGAGCACTACGAGGGGATGCTCCGCCCGCTGATCACCCTCGCCCGCGAGTCCGGCCAATTGAAGGAGGACACCGATCAGGACGCCATGCTGGCGCTCCTCCTGATGCTGCTTCCGCACATCGCGCTCGCGCCGCACGTCGGCGGTCTGGACTCCGTGCTGGGACTGGAGGGCAGTTCCCCCGAGGCGGCCGTGGCCCAGGCGCAGCGGCTGCTCGACGTCCTCGAGGCGGCATTCGCCGCCTGACTCGACCGCTCATCAGCTCTTCTGCCGGCCGATCCAGTCCAGCATCGCCGCCAGCGGCCGCTCCCACCCGTGGTCGAGCATGAGGTCGTGCCCCATGTCGGAGAACTCCACGAGCGGAGCGGCGTACCTCGCCGCGGTGCGGCGTAGGTCGGCGATGGGAACGAGCCGGTCCCGCCGCGAGCCGATGACGAGCATGGGGGCGTCGCCCAGCGGTCGTGCGGGCGCGCGATGGAACAGCAACTGATACTGGACGATGGGCGACTCAGGTCCGCACTTCGTGATGAAGGGCGTCGCCTCGATCTCGGTGAGGCCCTCGAACAAGTACTCGCGTCGCATCGGCAGCGTCGCGCCGACGACCATTCCGGCGGCATCGACCGGGTGCCGCCGGGCGACTGCGAGCAGCGACCCGACCGCAGGGCGGTGACCGATGGACGCGACCAGCACGCCCGCGCGGGCTCGGTAACGGGCCATCACCTGCTGGACGACCAGTCCGCCCATCGAATGGCCCACCAGCACCGGCCGGCCCGGAATGGTGTGTGCGACGTCGAGGACGTCCTCGACGTACTGCAGGAGCCGGGCGCTGCGTAGCCGACCGGCACTGCCGGCATGACCACGAAGCGAGACGGCGTACGACGGATGCCCCGCGGCGGCGGCCGCGCGCATCCAGTGCTGCCAACACCATGCGCCGTGCCCGAGGCCGTGCACGAACAGCAGCGGGACCCGGCCGCCGGCACCTGACGTGGACGTGGTGAGCACTTCCCGAAGTAGCCCGGCGCTTGCGATGTTCATGCCGCCACGCTACAGTGACCACCAGTCATATGACCAGTGGTCATACTTTTCTCGAAGAGGAGAAGCCATATGCCGATGCAGCACGGCGAGCACGTCGACGTCCTCGTCATCGGTGCAGGCCTCTCGGGGATCGGTGCGGCGTACCACATCCGGAAGGCGTTCCCCGAGCGGTCGTACCTCGTGCTCGAGGCGCGCGACGCCATCGGCGGCACCTGGGATCTCTTCCGATATCCCGGCGTCCGGTCGGACTCCGACATGCACACGCTCGGCTACCGGTTCAAGCCGTGGACCGAGCCCAAGGCGATCGCCGACGGCGACTCCATCCTGGCGTACATCCGCGAGACGGCCGCCGAGAACGGGATCGAGGATCGGATCCGGTTCGGTCACCGAGCTGTCTCGGCCGAGTGGTCGACCGCTGAAGCTCGATGGACCGTGACCGCGACTCGGGCCGACGGCACCCGAGCGACATTCACGTGCGGCTTCCTCTACTGCAACACCGGCTACTACCGGTACGACGACGGCTACACGCCGGAACTGCCGGGCCGGGACGCCTTCCGTGACCCGGTCATCCACCCGCAGCGCTGGCCCGAGGGCCTCGACTACACCGGTAAACGCGTCGTCGTCATCGGCTCCGGCGCCACCGCGATCACCCTGCTGCCGGCCTTGGCCGACCGCGCCGCACACGTCACGATGCTGCAGCGCACGCCGTCCTACATCCTCCCGATGCCCGCGAAGGACGCGGTGGCCAACGGGCTTCGCAAGGTCGTCGGCGACGAGGCGGCCTACTTCGTCGCCCGCTGGAAGAACGTGTTGCGTCAGGTGGCCGTGTACCACGGCAGCCGGCGTTTCCCGAACGCCGCCCGGAAGCTGATCCGCAGGTACACCATCGGTCAGCTGCCTGAGGGCGTCGACGTCGACACGCACTTCAACCCGCCGTACGACCCATGGGACCAGCGGTTGTGCATCGTGCCCGACAGCGATCTCTTCACGGCGATCCGCTCGGGACGCGCGTCGGTCGAGACCGCACGAATCGAGACCTTCACCGAGACGGGCATCAGGCTGGAGTCGGGCGCCCACCTCGACGCCGACATCATCGTCACCGCGACCGGTCTCGACGTGCTCGCCTTCGGCGGGCTGCGGTTCACGGTGGACGGCCTCGATCGACCCATCTCCGAGGCCCTTGCCTACAAGGGGATGATGCTCAGTGACATCCCCAACTTCGCCTTCACGGTCGGCTACACGAACTCGTCGTGGACGCTGAAGGCCGACCTGGTGGCGGAGTACGTCGTTCGCCTGCTCGAGCACATGGAAGCGACCGGGCTCGACATCGCCTACCCGCACAACAGCGACCCCGACCTGCCGACCCGTCCGCTGCTGGACTTCGGGGCGGGCTACGTCCAGCGAGCACTCGGCCGGCTTCCCAAGGCAGGCACGACGAAACCCTGGACGCTGGGCATGCACTACCCGGCCGACTTGATCGCGCTGCGGCACCGACCGCTCGACGACGGCGTGATGACCTTCCAGAAGTCCGAGAGCCTGGTCGCCGCCGGCTGAGCCGGGGTGCCGACCGACGATCTCCACACCATCGAAACGAGAATGCTCATGAAACGACTCGGATTCACCGTGCTCGCCGTGGCCGTCGCCGCAGCAGCGCTGACGGTCCCCGCGGCCCCCGCATCTGCTGAACCCACCCCGACAGACGGCCCGTCGGCGGCTGCCGGCTGCCTGTGGTTCGGGCCGACCTTCACGGCCGACGATTCCGAGCTCAACTACGCCTTCCCGGATTCCGGCGCGATCTACTGGGCCTCGCAGTTCACCGTGCCGGAGGGCGCCCAGCTCGAGCTGGTCGGCGAGTTCGCCCACGCGAGGTATCAATCCCTCAACGCATATGACCTCTCCACCAACGCGCCGGTCGACGCGTTGAACGATGTCAGCACCATCCCCGACAGCGGGTCGCGCAATCCCTACCTCCCGGATGCTCGCCGCGCCGGTGACGCGCTGCTGGACTACACCGTGCGGGTCTCGACCGAGATCGCGCCTGCCGACGGCGCCCAGGCCCCGAACACGCTCTACGCCGGGGCTCCCGATCAGGACGCCCAATTGCTCCTGTACCGGCTGTACCTGCCCGACCGCAACCGGGACATCATGGGGGGCGCCGGGCTTCCGGAACCGCGGTTGACGCTCGCCGACGGCACGGCACTGACCGGCCAGTCGGCCTGCGACGCGCTCCGAGTCGTCGACGAGACCCCGCAGGTCGACACGTTGCCGGCTGCGACCTACGCGTTCGTGCGCAACCAGCCGGGCAAGCCGGCGACCTTCCCGGCCGACGAGGACCCGCGCTGGCTGGCCTACTACAACACCCAGTTCGGCATCGGCTGCTACTACTTCGGTGTCTGTACGGGAAGCCCTGCCCGCGTCAACGGCCAGTACGCCAACGATGACAACAACTACGTGATGACGATGGTGAGCCGTGGCTTCGGTCCGGTGCTGACATTGCGTGGCAAGCTTCCCGCGACACCCCGGACGCTCGACCGGGCGCCGGTCATGGACGCCGACGTCGACATGCGTTATTGGTCGCTCTGCTCGAACGAGTCGATGTTCACGACCCGCGTCGAGGACTGCGTCTACGACGAGCAGGTGCCGACCGACCCAGACGGCTATTACACCATCGTGGTCAGCCGTGCCGAGGACCGGCCCGCGAACGCGGTCGAGGAGTGCGGCGTCGCCTGGATCGCGTGGCCCGAGCGTGGTGACGGCGCCGGTCACCTCGACGACGGGTTCCTCATCCTGCGGAACATGCTGCCTGCTGCGCACTTCACGCATGCCGTGCAGAACACCGTGACGCCGGGCGACGAGCGCCAGGTGATGGGGGAGTACCTTCCCGCCTCGGCGTACTCCTCCATCACGGAGTTCGAGTCGCAGGGATGCTTCGGCGGCCCGACCCGCCACTGACGCGCGCCGGGTTACGCTCGGGGGATGGACCTTCGAGACATCCCGCTCACGACCATCGACGGCGACCACACCTCGCTCGCCGACTACGACGACCGGGTCGTGATGGTGGTGAACGTCGCCTCCCGCTGCGGCCTCACGCCGCAGTACGAGAAGCTCGAAGCGCTCCAGCGCGAGTACGGCGAGCGCGGGTTCACCGTGCTCGGCTTCCCGTGCAACCAGTTCGCCGGCCAGGAGCCGGGCGACGCCGACGACATCAAGGCGTTCTGCTCGATGACCTACGGCGTCTCGTTCCCGCTCATGGCCAAGGTGAAGGTCAACGGCCGGCACCGGCATCCGCTCTACGAGATCCTCACGAAGGTTCCGGATGCCTCCGGCAAGGCCGGCAGCGTGAAGTGGAACTTCGAGAAGTTCGTCGTGCTGCCGTCGGGGGAGGTGCGCCGGTTCCGCCCGACGGTGCAACCCGATGACCCGGCCATCATCGAGGCGATCGAGGAAGGGCTCGGCGAGGCCGCTGCCGCCTGAGCCTTCGCGTCAGGCGACGCTGAGCGTGCCGGCGGGGCGCACCCGGGTCACGGCGTCGGGCGCCGCGGTGAACCGGCCCGTGCGGCCGTCGCCGGTCACGTACTGCACGCGGATGCCACGGCCGACGCGAGCGAGCTTGGTGATCTCGTAGGCGCCGCCCGATGCGCTGACCAAGATGTCGCCCACGGCGAGCTCCCTGGTCTGCCTCAGTTCGACGTTCTCCATACTGAGAGGATCTCAGGACCCACCGACATCGAGCTGCGGCCGGCCCGCCGCAGCAGCCAGCTCCTCTGCGAGGCGGCGCGGGGAGGTGCGGGGAACCACGTGATGATCGCCCGCGATCGTCACCAGCCGTGATGTTGCGCCGTTCGCGGCCGCCAACCGGCGGCACCAGGCGTCCCGCGCGATCGGATCCCGCTCGCCGCGCACGACGATGGCGGGGACGCGACAGCCGCGCATCCGCTCGAGCGTCGGGTACCGCATCATCGCCCGGAGCTCCTTCACGTACCAGCCGATGCCGCCTCTGAGGTAGTCGCGGACGACGAGCGCGTTCACGGGCATCGGCTCGCCGATCGTGTCACGCGCGAGGTCGAGCGCTTGTCTCAGGACCGAATGGCGGGCGGGGTCGACGACCGGCCCGACCATCATGACGGCCGTGACCTGGTCGGGGCGGAGCCGCGCGAGCTCCAGCACCACCTGCGTTCCCATCGAGTGCCCCGCGGCGACGACCGGCCACGCCTCGAGCCGGTCCAGCACCTCGACGAGATCGGCGGAGTAGACCTCGACGGGGATCGGCCTCCGCGGCCGATCGGTGGAGCCGAACCCCGCCAGGTCGATGTTGAGCACCCTGAGTTCCGGCGGAAGCTCACGCTGCACGGGGTCGAGCGACGCGTGCGTCATCCCGATGCCGTGCACGAGCACCACGGTCGCCGGTTCCGCGCCCGCGGCGCCCGACTCGTGGACGAGGTACTGCCGGTCTCCGATATGCACGTCTCGCTCCGGCATCCCACGACCCTAAGCATGGAGGATGCCTCGGGGCGAGCCCTTGCGTGCGGCGCGCTTCCTTGACCGTCCCCCGAACGCGGCACAGAATGAGGGGACGATCCGAACGCAAGGGGTTCCGCGACATGAGCGACACGACCGCCCGCACCTCCGATCCCGCCTACACCGCACCGGCCTACGGCGACACTGCGGTCTTCGGGGCTCAACCCGAACACGCAGGCCCCGAGCCCAGGCCCGAACCCGCGCCCGCATCAGGGGCCGGCCGCGCGACGTCGTGGAACCGCGACCTCCGGTTCATGTTCGTGGTCATCGTCGCGATCGCGGCCTTGTTCCTCGCGTTCGCGCTCGTCGTCGGCTTCTCCCCGAACGGCGCGGGCGTCAGCGCCCTCGCGGTCGTCGCTGCGCCGATCGCGACGATGGTCGCCGCGTACTACGGCATCTCGCTCGCCCTCCGCCAGGTCGCCGACGCCCGTCGCTCCGCCGAGGCCGCCGAGTCCCGGGCCCGGGCCGCCGAGGCGACCGCGCGCGAGTCCGACGCCTGGGCGGCCCAGATGGAATCGGGCCTTCGCGTCGCCGTCGCCAAGCTCAAGGCCGACGGCCGCGACACGAGCGACGTCGAGCGTGCGGCGGGCACACCCGACCAGTTCTTCTAGATCGGCGGAGATCGCCGTCAGAGGTCGGCGAGCACCGAGACCGGGCGCTCGATGCACCGGGCGATGAACGTGAGGAATGCGGCCGCTTCGGCGCCATCGCAGACCCGGTGATCGAACGAGAGCGTGAGCTCGGTGGCGGTGCGCACCGCGAGTGCGCCGTCGACCACCCAGGGGCGTTCGACGAGTCGGCCGATACCGAGCATTCCCGCCTCGGGGTGGTTGATGATGGCCGCCGAGCCGTCGACGCCGAGCGTGCCGTAGTTGTTCAGCGTGAACGTGCCGCCGGTGAGCGCGGTGGGCGGGAAGGCGCCCGTGGCGGCCTCCTCGCTGCGTGCACCGATCGCGTCGCGGAGTTCGCGCAGGCTCATCCGCTCGGCGCCGTGCACGACGGGCACGAGCAGCCCGCGAGGCGTCTGCGCCGCGATGCCGAGGTTCACGTCGCCGTGCATCACGAGTTCCTCGCGTTCGGCGTCGAAGCTGGAGTTGAGCAGCGGATGCCGCGCCAGGCCGGCCACGACGAATCGCGCCACGAGCGCGGTCACGCCGAAGCGTTCGCCGGTGGCCTCCTGCAGCTGTCGGCGCGCGGCGAGGAGCTCGGTCGCGTCCACGTCCATCCAGACTGTGGCCTCGGGGATCTCGCGGCGCGACCGCGAGAAGTGCGCGGCGGCGGCGCGGCCCATGCGATCGAGCGGCACGCGGCGGTCGCCGTCGGCAGGTGCGGCGGCAGGCGCAGCGGATGCCGCGGCCACGCGTTCGTCGACGGGAGCCCCTCCGGGCGCCGCGGCCGTTGCGGCGCCGTCTCCGGCGCCCTCGAGCTCGCGCAGGAACTCCTCGACGTCGCGTCGCATCACGAGGTGGTCGGGTCCCGAGCCGTCGAGCTGGCTCGCATCGAAGCCGTGTTCGCGGGCGATGCGCCGCACGATCGGCGAGATGACGGGGGAGCGACGCGACGGGTCGAGCCGCCCGCGCCCGCGGCCAGGCCCGGTCGACGTGGCGGTGGCGGCCGGAGCCCCCGGCGCACCCGCAGCCGCACCGGCTGCGCCGGCCGCACCGCCGGCGGCGCGCTTGCGCCCGAACCGCGAGGGAGCCGAGGCGGCGCGCTTCGTCGCGCTCGTGGCGCGCGTGCCGTAGCCGATGAGCACAGCGCCGGACTCCTCCGTGGCGGCGTCGGTCGGCACGGCGACGCCGGGCTCGGCGGCCTCCGCGACGGCCACGGCCTCGGCCGCGGCATCCGTCGCCTGCTCGGTCCGGGGTGGAGTGGCGTCGCCAGCGCCAGCGCCCGCGGGCGCGAGCGTCATGAGCACCTGGCCGGCGTGCAGCACCTCTCCGATCTCGCCGCCGAGCGTCTCGACGACGCCCGCGAACGGGCTCGGCAGCTGCACCACGGACTTCGCCGACTCGAGTTCGACGACCGGCTGGTCGATCGCGACCTCGTCGCCCGGCGACACGAGCCAGGCGACGATCTCGGCCTCGGTGAGGCCTTCGCCGAGGTCGGGCAGGATGAAGTCGCGGCCCATCAGTCGTCCCATTCCCAGGTGTCGAGCGCGCCGAGCACGCGGTCCGGCGTCGGCAGGTAGTGCTCCTCGAGCTTCGGCGAGGGGTACGGGATGTCGAAGCCGGTGATCCGGAGCACGGGCGCGGCGAGGTGGTGGAAGTTGCGTTCGGTGACCCTGGCGGCGACCTCGGCGCCGTAGCCGCCGAACTGCGCCGCCTCGTGGATCACGGCGGCGCGAGAGGTCTTGCGCACGGATGCCCCGACCGTCTCGTCGTCGAAGGGGGAGAGGCTGCGCAGGTCGACGACCTCGATCGAGAGTCCCTCGGCCTCGGCTGCATCGGCGGCCTCGAGGGCCGTGCGCACCGTCGGGCCGTACCCGAGCAGGGTGACGTCGGTGCCCTCGCGCACCACGACGGCCCGGTCCATGGGCGCCGTGGTGACGGGCAGGGCGACCGGAGCCTTCGACCAGTACCGGCTCTTCGGCTCCATGAACACCACGGGGTCGTCGCTGTCGATCGCCTCGCGCAGCATCGAGTACGCGTCGGCGGGGTTCGACGGCATCACGACCGTGAGCCCGGGGGTGGCCGTCCAGTACGCCTCGGACGAGTCGGAGTGGTGCTCGACGCCGCCGATCGCGCCGGCGCAGGGGATGCGCACGACCATGGGCAGGGTCATCCGGCCCTTCGTGCGGTTCCGCATCTTCGCGACGTGCGACACCATCTGCTCGAACGCGGGGTAGCTGAATGCGTCGAACTGCATCTCGACGACGGGCCGCATGCCGTACATGGCCATGCCGATCGCCGTGCCGACGATGCCCGACTCGGCGAGCGGGGAGTCCCAGATGCGCTCGTCGCCGAACTGCGTCTGCAGGCCGTCCGTCACCCGGAAGACGCCGCCGAGCGGGCCGACGTCCTCGCCGTAGACCACGACGCGGTCGTCGGCTGCCATGGCATCGCGGAGGGCGGCGTTCAGCGCGCCGGCCATGGTCAACGGGGTGGGGGCGGATGCCTCGCGCGGCTGCTGCTCGGTGGTGGTCGCGGTCATCGGGCGGCTCCGGCAGGCTCGGAGGCGGAGTGGGTCACGGCCTCCGCGAGCTCGGCCTCGAGGCGCGCGCGCTGCTCGAGCAGGGCGGCGCGCGGTCGGGCGTACACGTGGTCGAAGAGCTCGAGCGGGTCGAGCTCGGCCTCGGCGGTCATGACCTCGCGGGTGTGCGCGGCGACCGACTCCGCGGCATCCGTGATCTCGGCGCGCAGCGACTCGGTGAGGGCGCCCTCGGAGACGAGGTACTTCTCGAGGCGCTCGATCGGGTCGCGGCGCTTCCAGTGCTCGACGTCGCGTGCGCTGCGATACCGGGTGGGGTCGTCCGAGTTCGTGTGCGACTCGATGCGGTAGGTCAGGCCCTCGATGAGCGTGGGCCCGCCACCCGCGCGGGCGCGCTCGACGGCCGCCCGCGTCACGGCGTACATGGCCGCCACGTCGTTGCCGTCGACGTGGTAGCCCGGCATGCCGTAGCCGACAGCCTTGTCGGCCAGCGTCGTGGCGTGCGTCTGGCGCGCCAGCGGCACGCTGATCGCGAACTGGTTGTTCTGTACGAGGAACACCGTGGGCGTCTGCCAGACCGCCGCGAAGTTGAACGCCTCGTGCGCGTCGCCCTCGCTCGTGGCACCGTCGCCGAGATACGTGATGGCCACGATCGGGTCGCGGCGCAGCCTGGCGGCGTGCGACAGCCCCACGGCGTGCAGCGCCTGCGTCGCGAGCGGCGTCGCCTGCGAGGCGCACCGGTGCGCGTGCTGGTCGTAGCCGTTGTGCCAGTCGCCGCGGAACGACTGCAGGATGTCGCCGGGGTCGATGCCGCGCGTGAGCAACGCGATGCTGTCGCGGTAGGTCGGGAAGAACCAGTCCTGCGCCTCGATGGCGGAGATGGCGCCGATCTCGCACGCCTCCTGGCCGTAGGCCGACGGATACGTCGCGAGCCGGCCCTGCTTGGTGAGCGCCGTCACCTGCACGTCGAAGCGGCGCGCGACGACCATGCGCCGGTAGAGCTCGACGAGCGTGTCGAGGTGGGGCAGCTCGAACCCGCCGGCGGCGGCACCGCGCACGGCGTGGCCGGCGTTGTCGAGCAGCCGGATCGGCTTCTCGGAGGGGAGCGTTCGGACGCTGTGGTGCTCGACATTGAGGCTCATATGCCCAATGTTGCGCCAGCTTCCGGGGGGTCCGCAGGCCGTCTCGGGCAACCGTGAACGTTCGGCTGCGAGGGGTGGAAAGGGTGGCCACCCGTCCGCCTTGCACGGCCTCAGGCGCGCCAGATGTCCAGCGTCTGCGCGGGCGGATGTCCCTCCAGTTCGGCCAGGATCAGGTGCGACCTGGTCGACACGACACCCGGCATGTCGTGGATGTCGCGGAGGATCGCCTGGCTGAGCTGCTCGTGGTCGGGCGCGCTCACGGTGAGGATGATGTCGATGTCGCCCGAGACCGCCTGCACCTTCTCGACGAACGGGAGGGTCGCGAGCTTGGCGGCGATCTCCTCCCAGGAGACCTCGCCGATGCGCACCACGACGAGCGCGGAGATGTGCAGGCCGATCGCCTTCCGGTCGATCTGCGCGCCGAATCCGGTGATGACGCCGCGCTTCTGCAACTGCTGCACCCGGTTGTGGGCGGCGGTACGCGAGATGTGGACTCGTTCGGCCAGCGTGCGCACCGACAAGCGGCCGTCGCGGCTCAGCTCGGCCACGATGCGCCGATCGATGCTGTCGAGCGGCTCATGCCGGTGCGGTATCTGCTGGGTCATCGTCGTCCTCGTGGCTCATGCTCAGCGTACCGGCTGCGACGCCGCACGCGGCGGAGCGAGGCATGCATCGGCGCGTGCCGCAGCATGCGCGGGAGGAACGGCCACACCATCGCGATGCCGGCGAACCAGGCGTCCGCCACCCGCTCGGCACGTGGAGTCCACCGGAACCCGTAGGCGACTCGCAGGTCGGGCGGGAGCAGCGCCGCCGTGACGAGACGCACGAGCGGGAGCAGCGCACCGGCGCCGAACGGAAGTGCGGATGCCCCCGACATGAGCGAGCGCGCGACCGACCGCGCGTCGGCGCCCACGTCGAGCGCGGCGAGGTGCTCGCCCCACCACGCGTCGAACTCGGCACGCGAGCCCGGCCATCCCGCGCGTCCGGCCTGCAGGCGGACGCCGACGGGTGCGTAGCCGCGGACGATCGTGTCGGCCGTGTCGACATCGAGTGGTCCCCAGAGGCGCTCGTGCAGCTCGAGCGCCACCCAGAGCAACGTGGAGGCGACCCAGCGCTGGGCGTCGGGCTCGAAGGCGTTGTAGGCCGGCTGCCCGTCGACCGCGGTGCCGCGCACCGGAGCGTGCCGACGGTTCACCGTGCGAACGACGGCGGCGACCATCTCCTCGTCGCCGAACCCGACGGTGTAGACGTAGTCGAGCGTGCCGAGCAGGCGGTCGAGCGGCCGATCACGGAAGCCGCTGTGCCGCGCCACGCCCCGTGCCACCCGGGGGTCGGCGAGTTGCAGGAGGATCGCGGCGCCGCCGCCGAGGAGGAGCACGCCCTCGGCGCCGTGCCGCCGGAAGACCTCGCGCTCGTCGTCGTGTGGCATCAGTACCAGTTGTACGCCTCCGAGTGCGCCCACGCACCGCACGGTGAGCCGTACCGGGCTGAGATGTACGAGAGCCCCCAGTCGATCTGGGTCGCCGCGTTGGTGCGCCAGTCGGCGCCCGCACTGGCCATCTTGCTGCCCGGCAGCGACTGGGGGATGCCGTAGGCGCCGCTCGACGCGTTGTACGCGTCGGCGCGCCATCCCGACTCGCGCGTCCAGAGCAGGTCGAGGCATCGGAACTGCTCGGAGCCCCATCCGTAGGCCGCCATGCGACCGGCCGCGTACGCCTTGGCGGCCGCGCGGTCGACGACCACACCGGGGGGCGGAGCGCCGCTGCCGCCGCCGGCACGGGATGCCGCAGCCGCGGCGGCGGCTGCGGCATCCCGTGCGGCCTGCTCTCGTGCGGCCTGTTCGCGCGCCGCCTGCTCGCCGATGCGGAACTGCCGTTCGAGCTCCACCGACCGGTCCCGCAGGCTCGCCAGCTGCGCGTAGAGGGTGTCGAGCGTCGTGCGCTGCTCGGCGACCCGTGCCTCGGCCGCCTCGTGTGCGGCCTCCGCGGCCTCCGCGGCACGGGCCGCCTCGCTCGCGAGGCGCGTGCGCTCTCGCTCCGCGACGTCCGCCTGCGCACTGAGCGCGTCCGCCTCGGCACGCGCAGCCTTCGCCCGCGTGGCGACGCCACCGTAGACGTTCGCGAGCTGTGCCGCGCGGGCGAGGCCGGCGAGCAGGTCGTCTTCGCCGCCGTCGAACAGCAGGCGCAGCGTGACGTCCGCCCCGCCCGACCGTGCGAGCACCGCACTCACGCGGCCGAACCGGATACCCGTCGCCGCGGCGTGCTCGGCCGCGCCGGCCGCCGCTGCTCGGAGCGAACCCGCCCGGGCCTCCGCGGCGGCGCGCGCCACCTCGGCTTCCGCCGACGCGGCAGCCGTCTCGACGGCTGCATCGCCGAGCCGGCCGGACTCGGCCTCCAGCTCGTCCACGAACGCGGTGATGCGGGTCGCCTCGGCCTCGCGCGTCGCGACATCCGCCTTCGCCGCCTCGACCTCGTCCCAGCTCGGGTACTCGGCGGCATGGGCGGCGCCGACCGGCACGACGAGCGACGCGGCGAGCACGATCGCCGCCCCGACACCCGTCATCCTGCTGCGCACGGCCACCCCTCTCGAGCGCGGCGAGTCTACCCACGGTGCCGCGCGGCGGCGGGTCGGACACGCAGCGTAGACTCGTGCGGGTGCGTGCGAAGCGAGTGGCAGCGCTGCCGTTCCTCGTCGCGGCGGTGCTCCTCGGCGTGACGGCGTGCGGCGCGCCCGCGGCCGAGCCGCCATCGACGCCGAGCCCCACGCGCGTCACCTCGACACCGACTCCGGCGGAGACCGTCGGCGCATGGGTCGACGGGCGGATGTCGCGGCTCACCACCGCCCAGAAGGCGGCGGCCCTGCTGATGCTGCACGCGCCAGGCACCGATCAGGCGGCACTGCGCGCCTACGTCGATGCCGGCGTGTCGGGCCTCATCCTGATGGGCGACAACATCGCGGAGACTCCCACCGAGGTCGCCGCGCTCACGGCGGCCGTGCAGGCCGACCCCGAAGCGCCGGTCCTCGTCGGCATCGACGAGGAGGGCGGTGAGGTGCAGCGCCTGCCGTGGGATGACGCGGCGGGCGCCGAGACGCTGCGTGCTCAGCCCGCCGCTGCGAGTCGGGACGCCTTCGCGGCGCGCGCGGCGATGCTCGCGCAGGCGGGTGTCTCGGTCAACTTCGGCATCGTGGCGGACGTCACCGCCGACCCCGAGTCGTTCATCTTCGGCCGCGTGCTCGGCACCGATCCGGCCGGGGCTGCCGAGCGCGTCGCCGCCGCCGTCTCGGGGGAGCGGGGCACCGTGCTCTCGACGCTCAAGCACTTCCCGGGCCACGGCGCGGCCCCCGGCGACTCGCATTCGAGCGTGCCCGCTGCGCCGCTCACCATCGACGAGTGGCGCGCCGCGCCGTCGATCCCGTTCGCGGCGGGCATCGACGCCGGGGCCGAACTCGTCATGACCGGGCACCTCGCGTACCCGGCCGTCGATCCCGCGCCTGCGTCGCTGTCGCCCGAATGGCATCGGATCCTTCGTGAGGAGCTCGGCTTCGAGGGCGTGGTCGTGACCGACGACATGCTGATGCTGCAGCACAACGACCTGCCGGAGTACGCCGACCCGGGTGAGAACGCCGTGCGTGCGATCGCGGCCGGCGCCGATCTGCTGCTGTACGTCCTCCCGGCCGATCCATCGGAGTTCGGCATCTCGGTCGACGGGCTCGCCGCCTCGATCGCCGCGGCCGTGCAGTCGGGACGCATCACCGAGAGCCGACTCGACGAGGCTGTCGAGCGCGTGCTGACGCTGCGCCGCTCGCTCGTCACCTGACCTCGGAGACGGCTTCGGAGGCGCTCTCGGAGAAGACGATGCGGCTCCGGGGAATAGATCCACGGTATCTATGCGTTTGCATTCGTGTGGCCGCACACGGCTGCACCGACATCCCTACCACGGAGAGAACCAAGCACTATGACGAGCACCGCCACGACGATCGAGATTCCGGGCTACCGCGTCGGCACCTGGACGATCGACCCCGCGCACAGCGAGGTCGGCTTCAGCATCCGGCACATCATGATCAGCAAGGTGAAGGGCAAGTTCGAGCGATTCGACGCGACCTTCGTGACCGCCGAGAACCCCCTCGATTCCAGCGTGACGGCGTCCGCCGAGGTCGCCTCGATCACCACCAACGAGCCCAACCGCGACGCCCACCTGCGCACCGGCGACTTCTTCGAGGCCGAGACGTACCCGACCATCGACTTCCGCTCCACGGGCGTGCGCGTCGAGGACGGCGACTTCAAGGTGGACGGCGACCTCACCATCCGCGGCATCACGAAGCGTGTCACGTTCGACTTCGAGTTCGGCGGCTTCGGCGGCGACCCCTACGGCAACTACAAGGGCGGCGCCACCGCGACGACCGTCATCAACCGCGAGGACTTCGGCCTCACCTACAACGCCGCCCTCGAGACCGGCGGCGTGCTCCTCGGCGAGAAGGTGACCATCACCCTCGAGCTGGCCGCGGCGCTCCAGCAGTAGGTCCCGCACGACGCCGACGGGCGGTGCCGCATCGCGGCGCCGCCCGTTCGCGTCTCAGGCGACGGTCACGCTTCCGAGCCCGTGACCCCAGAACCGCGCCCACACCCGCAACGACGGGGTGAACGACGTCGGGTCGACGGGGGATGCCACGTCGAACCCCTCGAGCTCGACGGACGTCGCATGCCGGCCCGTGCCGCGGCGCCACGTGCCGACGACGCGACCGCCCGCGACGAGGATCGGCTGGAAGACGCCGTTGCCGCCGGGGATCACGCGTGCGGCATGCGCGGGATCGCAGACGGCGGTGCGATCGGCGTAGCCCAGGAAGTACTCGTCGAACGGCGCGAGTGCGAGCGCGCCGGTCGCTCGCGGCGCACGCGCCGCGGAATCCGCCGGCCACCCGGCGTCGGCGGCGACGAACCGTTCGTCGTCGAACGCCACGACGGCGTCGCCCGCCGCCGCTCGGGCCAGGCGCGCGTCGCCGAGGGTCAGCCCACTCCACCAGGCGAAGTCCTGCACGGTCGCGGGGCCGTGGCCCGCGATGTACGCCGTGAACAGCCGGGCGAGCGTCTCTTCGCGATCCTCGCCGACCGGCCCGCCGGGTGACCACTCGTCGAGCAGGACGAGCCGTTGACCACGACCCTCGACGGGGCCCCAGCAGATGACGGCGTCGCGTGCGAGCCAGGCGATGAGATGGTAGCCGCGCTGGCCGGTCGTGGCGATGCCCGCGGCCTCCCACACGGCCTGGAGCCCATCGCGTGAACGGGACGCGCCTCCGGCGAGCTCGGCCTCGGCGATGGTGCGAGCGCGCCGAAACGTCGCCTCATCGAGCTCGAGTTCGCGTAGCCGAGCCGCGGCCTGCTGCAGGATGCGCGGGCCGGTGATCGCGAGGATCGGCCGGAGACGGTCGGCGGGAAGCAGATGCAGGGTGCCGCGCATCGGCCACGAGCGCACGATCTCGCCCGCATCGATCGCGGCGTCCACGTCGGCTGCGACCGAACCGGGAACCCTCGCGCCGAGCACCCACTTCGCCGCCGTGAAGTCCTGCGCCTGCACGGCGCCGAGTCGGCGCACGGCATCGGTCACCGACCCGAGGCCGCCACGGAGGCCGTGGGACTCGAGGCGGGCCGCCCGCAGTCGGGCGGCGGTGGGCGGCTTCGACATGCTCCGAGTGTGGCGGATGCCGCCGACATGATCGAATCGCGTGGACGGGAGCACGCGTGCAGCTCGCCCCGCCGCGGGCGGGATAGACTGGGAGGCTGTGCCCGTCGGCACACCACCACCACCCCATCCGCCCGGAGGATCCCCGTGCTCGCCGTCCATGATCTCGAGATCCGCATCGGCGCGCGCGTGCTCATGGAGCACGTGGACTTCCGCGTCAGCGACGGGGACAAGATCGGCCTCGTCGGCCGCAACGGCGCCGGCAAGACGACGCTCACCAAGACGCTCGCGGGCGAGACGTTGCCGACCGGCGGGCGCATCGACCGCACCGGCGAGATCGGCTACCTCCCGCAGGACCCGCGCTCAGGAGACCCCGAGATGCTCGCCCGCACGCGCATCCTCGACGCACGCGGGATGGGCTCGCTCGTCCTCGGAATGCACGAGGCATCCATGCAGATGGGCAGCGACGACCCGGCGGTCGCCGAGCGCGCCATGAAGAGGTACGGCAACCTGACCGACCGCTTCACCGCGCTCGGCGGGTACGCGGCCGAGGCCGAGGCCGCGTCGATCGCCTCCAACCTCAACCTGCCCGATCGCATCCTCGACCAGCCGCTGAAGACCCTCTCGGGCGGCCAGCGCCGACGCATCGAGCTCGCCCGCATCCTCTTCTCCGACGCCGAGACGATGATCCTCGACGAGCCGACGAACCACCTCGACGCCGACTCCGTGGTCTGGCTCCGCGAGTTCCTCAAGGGATACAAGGGCGGCGTGATCGTGATCAGCCACGATGTGGAACTCGTCGGCGAGGTCGTGAATCGCGTGTTCTACCTCGACGCGAACCGCTCGGTCATCGACATCTACAACATGGGCTGGAAGCACTACCAGCGCCAGCGCGCCGCCGACGAGGAGCGCCGCAAGAAGGAGCGCGCCAACGCCGAGAAGAAGGCGGGCGTGCTGCAACTGCAGGCCGCGAAGTTCGGTGCGAAGGCGTCGAAGGCCGCTGCGGCGCACCAGATGGTGGCCCGCGCCGAGAAGCTGCTCGCCGGGCTCGAAGAGGTGCGCTCGGTCGACCGCGTGGCCAAGCTGCGCTTCCCGACCCCTGCTCCCTGCGGTCGTACCCCGCTCACGGCCAACGACCTGTCGAAGAGCTACGGCTCGCTCGAGATCTTCGCCGCCGTCGACCTCGCGATCGACCGCGGGTCGAAGGTCGTCATCATCGGCCTGAACGGCGCCGGCAAGACCACGCTCCTGCGGATCCTCGCCGGCGTCGATCGGCCCGACACGGGCGTGGTCGAGGCGGGCCACGGCCTGCGCATCGGCTACTACGCGCAGGAACATGAGACGCTCGACGTGAAGCGCAGCGTGCTGCAGAACATGGTGAGCGCCTCACCGAACCTCACCGAGACCGAGGCGCGCAAGGTGCTCGGCTCGTTCCTGTTCACCGGTGACGACGTGCACAAGCCGGCCGGTGTGCTGTCGGGCGGCGAGAAGACCCGCCTCGCGCTCGCGATGATCGTGGTGTCGGGCGCGAACGTGCTGCTCCTCGATGAGCCGACGAACAACCTCGATCCGGCGAGCCGCGCCGAGATCCTCGATGCGCTCGCGCACTACGAGGGTTCGGTCGTCCTCGTCTCGCACGATCCCGGTGCGGTCGAGTCGCTGAACCCCGAGCGCGTGCTCATCATGCCCGACGGCACCGAAGACCACTGGAGCCGTGAGTACCAGGAGCTCATCGAGCTGGCGTGAGCTACCGGCGGTCGAGCACCTCGTCCTCGACGTCGGCGTCGGTGCGCAGGCGCGGCGGCTTGCGCGGCTGACGCGGCGCCTTCGGCGCGTCGGGCGATGCGGATGCCTCGGCCAGGGCCTTTCGCTCCTGGTTCGCCGCCCAGCCGAGGCCGACGAACGCCATGAGTGCGAACACGAACCACTGCAGCGCGTAGGAGAGGTGCGGCCCCTCGTCGCGGACGGGGCGAGCGGCCGCGAGCGGCGGCTCCGAGGCATCCGCCCCAGACTGCACCAGCACGCCGTACGCGCCCGTGTAGGCGGGCTCGCCGATGCGTTCGGCCAGCTCGGGAAGGTCGATCGTGGCGAACTCGTCGCCCGTCGACGTGCGACCGGCGATGCGGCCCTCGCCGGCCTTGAGTCGCGCCTCGACCTGCACCTCGCCCGCGGGTGGCGCGGCGTACTCGCTCGGCCGTCCGTCGGACCCCTGTGCGATCCAGCCGCGATCGACCATGAAGACCGTGCCGTCGTCGAGCCGGAACGGCGTGATGACCTCGAAGCCCGAACTTCCGGCGAAGGGCCGGTTGCGCACGACGACCTCCTCGTCGGTGAGGAACTCGCCCTCGAGGGCGACGACGAGCCAGCGCTGGTCGATGTCGAACTCGGCGGGGTCTGGCAGCGCCTCGGCGACGGGCACGGCCTCGGCGTCGTAGTTCGCGTCGATGCGGGCGACCTCGGCGAGCGCCTCGGCGCGACGGTTCAGCTGCCAGACCCCGAGCGCGGAGCTCGCGATCGCGAAGGCGACGACGAGGGCGAGATAGCCCGCCCAGCGACGCGACCGCAGGAAGGACCACTCGTTCACGTGCCGGCCTCCACGTCGAGATCCGCGGACGCGCCGTCGAAAGCCGCCACGCGCACCGGGAAGGAGCGGGCCTCGAGGAATCCGCGCAGGTAGTCGACGTGCTCGTCGCACGCGAGCCAGGTCTTCCACCGGTCGCCCGAGTGGATGCGGGGATTCTGCCAGTCGATGCGCCACGCCGCTCGCTCACGGCACGCGGCGCGCGAGCAGACCGCCTGGGCGGCATCCGCCCCCATGCCGCCGATCACGCGGCACCACGCTCGTCGTGGTCGTCGTGGTCGTCGCGCTCGTCGTGGTCGGGACCCCGCTCGTCCGAGGCGCCTCGGGGCGCGTCACCGCCGGGTTCCTCGGTGCCTGGGGCGGGCGGCGACACCCGCACGATGCTCCCGGGACGCAGCACCTGCGTGTCGCGCGCCGACGTGTTCACGTTGGCGAGCACGACCGCGACGTAGGGAAGGAAGACCGCGCCGGCGGCGAAGACCACGAGCCACCAGCCCTGCGCGAACAGCATGGCGAAGATGCACGCGACACGGATCGACATCGCGATCGTGTACTTGATCATGCGCGCGCGTCGCTCCGCTTCCGGCGAAGGCGGCAGCGAGGTGATCGTCTGGTGCTGCTTCATCGTGGACGCCGTGGGTCGGGCGGCACTCCTCACCCTCAAGCCTACGTCCGTCCGGGGCCGACGGATGCCCCCATCGGCGAGCCTCTAAGCTGGGACGGGCCCATGGCCCCGAGCCGGTTCCCGGCATCCACCACGCACCGCAGAACGGAGTCCAGCATGACGACGAGCCGCACCGTCCTCGTGACCGGGGGCAACCGCGGGATCGGGTACGCGATCGCCCGCGAGTTCCTCGCGCAGGGGCACCGCGTCGCCGTCACCGCACGTTCGGGCGAGGGGCCCGAGGGCGCACTCACGGTGCGGGCCGACGTCACCGACGCGGCATCCGTCGACCAGGCGTTCGCCGAGGTGGAGGCGGCGCTGGGCCCGGTCGAGGTCGTGGTGGCGAACGCCGGCATCACGCGTGACACGCTCCTCATGCGCATGAGCGACGACGACTTCACGAGCGTCGTCGACACGAACCTCACGGGCGCGTTCCGGGTGGTGAAGCGCGCGTCGAAGGGCATGCTCAAGGCGCGCTTCGGACGCATCGTGCTCATCTCGAGCGTCGTCGGGCTCTACGGCTCGGCCGGCCAGGTGAACTACTCGTCGTCGAAGGCGGGCCTCGTCGGCATGGCGCGATCGCTCACCCGCGAGCTCGGTGCCCGGAACATCACCGCGAACGTCGTCGCCCCCGGATTCATCGAGACCGACATGACCGACGAGCTTCCCGAGGCGCAGCAGGCGGAGTACAAGAAGAGCATCCCGCTCGGCCGCTTCGCGGCCCCCGACGAGGTCGCGAAGGTCGTCGCCTGGCTCGCCGGCGACGACGCCGGCTACGTCTCGGGCGCCGTCATCCCGGTCGACGGCGGACTCGGCATGGGGCACTGACCCGAGCGATCGAGGCGCCGCGCATCGCCGCGTCGGTCACCGGTCGACGCGGGTCACCCAGTACTCGGTGTCGGGCGTCGGCGGCGTGTTGAACCGGGCGTTCGGCAGGAACAGTCCGTCACCGTACCTGGCGACCGTCGTCGGGATGTCGAACTCGGGGCTCGTCAGGGTGTCGGCGAGCCGGCCGCTGAAGCCCATCGCCCCCATCTCGAAGACCGAGACCTGGTTCAGCTGGTTCTGCACCACGTAGAGCCAGCGACCGAGTGTGAGCAGGCCGTCGCCGTTCGTGACCTGCACCCCACCGAGGTCGACGGCGATGGTCTGCTCCGCCTCGGGATCCACGCGGTAGAGCGTGCCGGTCGAGGAGTTCACGACGAGCAACGCACGACGATCGGGCGTCGTCGTGATGCCGTTCGCGTTGAAGCCGGCCACCTGCTGCCAGTCGTCGCCGAGCGGGAACGTGACGACGTCGGATGCGTCGGGCAGGGCGCCCGACGGACCGATGGGCAGGAGGTACAGCTGCGCCTGCAGGCTGTCGGTGAACCAGGCGCCGTCCTTCGTCAGCACGACATCGTTGACGAACGAGGCGTTCGTCGTCAGCTGGTAGCTCGCCACGACGTCCCCGGTCGCGGCGTCGACGACGCGGGCCGTGCCCGACGGACCGCCTGCCACGAACAGCCGGTCGCGCTGGTCGATCTTCAGCCCGACCGATGGCGTGCCGGGTCCCTCACTGATGACCTCGCCCGCACCCGTGTGCAGGTCCGCGGCGTAGATGTCGCCGTCGGCGAGCGAGCCGAGGTACGCCGTGCCCCGCGAATCGATCGCGATGCCCTCGGGTCGGAAGCCGTCGGGAAGCTCGATGAGGTCCTCGACCGCGCCGCCGCCGGGCGGCGCACTGGCGGCCTGGGCCGCGGTCACGCCCGTGAAGGCGAGGAACCCCGTCACTGCCGCGGCGGTGAAGGCACGTGCGATGCGTCGTCCGGACATGCGGCACATGCTACGACGGCACCGGCGCGGCGGCCACCCCCGGCGCGGATCCGGCGCACGTCGTCGGAGCCGACGCCCTCTGATCGAGCGGGTCAGCCGCGCAGTCCGAGCAGCGCGAGCACCTGACTCAGGTCGGGGCGGTCGATCGCGACATCCGCTCGCTCCCGGACCACGGGCTTGGCACAGAACGCGACGCCGAGGGCCGCCCGCCCCAGCATCTCGAGGTCGTTCGCGCCGTCGCCCACCGCGACCGTGCGGTCGGGGCGGATGCCGCTCGCCTCGGCCCACTCGTCGAGCGAGGTCGCCTTCGCGTGCGCGTCGACGATGGGCCCGTCGACCCGGCCGGTGAGCCGGCCGTGGGCCACGTCGAGGCGATTGGCGCGGCAGAAGTCGAGCCCGAGCCGCGTGGCGAGCGGGTCGAGGAGTTCGTGGAATCCGCCGGAGACCACGCCGATGCGCCCGCCGGCGGCGTGCACGCCGTCGATGAGCTCCTGCACGCCCGGCGTCGGCGTCATCTGCAACCGGACCTGCTCGAACACCGACACCTCGAGCCCCGCGAGCGTCGCGACGCGTTCGCGGAGGCTGGCGGCGAAGTCGAGCTCGCCGCGCATCGCGCGCTCGGTCACGGCGGCGACGAGCTCGAGGCTGCCCGCGGCATCCGCCAGCAGTTCGATGGCCTCCTCGCGGATGAGCGTGGAGTCGGCGTCGAGCACGACGAGCGGGCCGCTCGCGCGGCCGGGTTCACCGCCCGTCACGCCGAGGCCCGGACCCTCGAACCTTTGCCGACCACCGTGATGCCGCTGTCGGTCACGATGAAGCCGCGCGCGAGGTCCTCGGCGCGGTCGACGCCGATGTGCGCGCCCTGCTCGACGACGACCTCCTTGTCGAGGATGGCGCGCTGCACCGTGGCTCCCGCGTCGATGCGTGCCCGGTCGAAGAGGATCGAGTCGGAGACGTGCGCGCCCGAGCCGACGATCGCCCACGGTCCGAGCACGCTGCGCTCGACGTGCGCGCCCGAGATGACCGAGCCGAGCGAGACGATCGAGTCGATGACGGTGCCGAGGGTGCCGCGCGCGTCGCGCGTGAACTTGGCCGGCGGCGAGTTGAGCTGCTGGCTGAAGATCGGCCACTCCCGGTTGTAGAGGTTGAACACGGGGAGCACCGAGATGAGGTCCTGGTGGGCCTCGAAGAACGAGTCGATGGTTCCCACGTCGCGCCAGTAGTAGCGATCGCGGTCGGTCGAACCCGGCACGTCGTTGCGCTTGAGGTCGTAGACCCCGGCCGCGCCCTGCTCGACGAACGCCGGGATGATGTCGCCGCCCATGTCGTGGCTGGAGTCGGCACGCTCACCGTCGCGGAGCACCGCATCGATGAGCGCGTCGGCGTTGAAGACGTAGTTGCCCATCGAGGCGAGCACCTCGTCGGGCGAGTCGGGCAGGCCCACCGGCTCCTTCGGCTTCTCGAGGAAGCGGTGGATGCGGTCTGGCTGCTTCGGGTCGACCTCGATGACCCCGAACTGGTCGGCGAGCGTGATGGGCTGGCGGATCGCCGCGACGGTCGCGGCGAGGCCCGACTCGATGTGGGCGTCGATCATCTGCGCGAAGTCCATGCGGTACACGTGGTCGGCGCCGACGACGACGATGATGTCGGGCTGCTCGTCGTAGATGAGGTTGAGGCTCTGCAGGATCGCGTCGGCCGACCCCGAGAACCAGCGCTTGCCGAGGCGCTGCTGGGCCGGCACCGAGGCGACGTACGAGTTGAGCAGCCCGCTCATGCGCCACGTCTGCGAGACGTGCCGATCGAGGCTGTGCGACTTGTACTGGGTCAGCACCACGATCTGCCGGAGCCCCGAGTTGAGCAGGTTCGAGAGCGCGAAGTCGACGAGCCGGTACTGGCCGCCGAACGGCACCGCCGGTTTTGCGCGGTCCTCGGTGAGCGGCATGAGGCGCTTCCCCTCGCCGCCGGCGAGCACGATGCCGAAAACCTTGCGCGTGGCCATGCGTCCCAGCGTAGTCAGAGGATGCCTCGGTCGTGGGCCGAAGTCGGGGCATGACGGTGGGGTTGACGGATGCCGCCGACGGATGCCCCTGCGCTAGCGTGGCTGCATGCGCGTCGACCTGCTCACCCGCGAGTATCCACCCGAGGTGTACGGCGGAGCGGGGGTGCATGTCGCCGAGCTCGTACGAGCACTCAGGCGCGACCTCGAGGTCAATGTGCGCTGCTTCGGCGCACCGCGCGACGAAGCCGGTACGTTCGCCTACGCGACGCCCGCCGAGTTCTCGGGGCGCAACGCCGCGCTCGGCACCATGGGCGTCGACCTGCTCATGGCCGGCGACGTCGCCGGCGCCGACGTGGTGCATTCGCACACCTGGTACGCGAACTTCGCCGGCTTCACCGCCAAGCTCATGCACGACGTCCCGCACGTGGTGACCGCGCACAGCCTCGAGCCGCTCCGCCCGTGGAAGGCCGAGCAGCTCGGCGGCGGATACCGGCTCTCGTCGTGGGTGGAGCGCACGGCCTTCGAGGACGCCGACGCCGTGATCGCCGTGAGCGAGGGCATGCGACGCGACATCCTGCGCGCCTATCCGGCGATCGACCCGGCCAGGGTCGACGTGGTCTACAACGGCATCGACCTCGCCGACTGGCAGCCGAATCACGACGTCGGGACGGCGCGAGCGCTGGGACTCGACCCCGAGCGGCCCTCCGTGGTGTTCGTCGGGCGGATCACCCGGCAGAAGGGCCTGCCGTACCTCCTGCGAGCGGCGCGGCTGCTGCCCGATGACGTGCAGCTCGTGCTGTGCGCCGGAGCACCCGACACCGAGGAGATCATGCGCGAGGTCACGCAGCTCGTCGACGAGCTGCGTGCGGAACGCAGCGGGGTGGTGTGGATCGATCGGCACCTGCCGCGTGCCGAGCTCACGGCGCTGCTCACCTCGGCGACCACGTTCGTCTGCCCGTCGGTCTACGAGCCGCTCGGCATCGTGAATCTCGAGGCGATGGCGTGCGGCGCGCCCGTGGTCGGCACGGCGACGGGCGGGATCCCCGAGGTCGTCGAGGACGGCGTCACGGGCGTGCTCGTGCCGATCGCGCAGGCTGATGACGGCACCGGCACGCCGCTCGACCCCGACGCGTTCGTCGCCGATCTCGCCGCGGCGCTCACGCGCGTGGTGAGCGATCCGATCGCCGCCCGGGCCATGGGGGAGGCGGGTCGACGCCGCGCCGAGGCGCACTTCGCCTGGGATGCGATCGCCGAGCGCACGCGTGAGGTCTACGATCGCGTGATCGCCGGATGACCCCCGCGCACAGCCGGTCGGAGCCCACTGGGGCGTCATCGGGCGCGCCGGGCGCCGCTTCGCATCCCGATAGCATTGGTGACATGGCGAGCACGGTTCTGGAGTTCCACGATGTGTCGGTGGTCCGAGACGGCAATGCGATCCTCGACTCGATCACGTGGACGGTCGGTTCCGACGAGCGCTGGGTGATCCTCGGGCCGAACGGCGCAGGCAAGACCACGCTGCTGCAGATCGCGGCCGCGGCGATGCATCCGACCAAGGGGAGCGCCGACGTCCTCCAGGAGGCGCTGGGCAAGGTCGACGTCTTCGAGCTGCGGCCCATGATCGGATTCGCGTCCACAGCCATGGCCCGCAAGATCCCGCGCAACGAGTCGGTGCTCGACACCGTGCTCACCGCGGCCTACTCGGTCACCGGCCGCTGGAACGAGGAGTACGAGGAGATCGACCTGCGCCGCGCCAACCGGGTGCTCAAGGAGTGGGGGCTCGAGGGCTTCGCCGAGCGCCGCTTCGGCAGCCTCTCCGACGGCGAGCAGAAGCGCGTGCAGATCGCCCGCTCGGTGATGACCGACCCCGAACTGCTGCTCCTCGACGAGCCCGCCGCGAGTCTCGACCTCGGCGCCCGCGAGGAGCTCGTGGGCCTGCTCGGCGGCTACGCGTCCTCGCCGGCGTCGCCCGCGATCATCATGGTCACGCACCACGTCGAGGAGATTCCGCCGGGATTCACGCACGCCATGCTCCTCGCGCACGGCAGGATCGTCGCCGCCGGCCCGATCGGCGAGGCGCTCACGTCGGAGTCGCTCACCGAGACCTTCGGCATCCCGATCGAGCTCACCGAGCGCGACGACCGGTTCGCCGCCCGGGCCGCCGCCGCCTGACGTGCGGTCGCGTGGGTTCTGCTAGAATTGCTAGCTGGCCCGTGGGCCACCATGCTTTCCTGCCGACGTGCATGCGCTCGTGGGTGGGATTCCCTGAACATCATCCGATCAGCAAGGAAGTCTCCATGAAGACCGACATCCACCCCGAGTACAACGCCGTCGTCTTCCGCGACCTGGCTTCGGGTGAAACGTTCCTCACCCGTTCGACGGTCACCAGCGACAAGACGATCGAGCTCGACGGCGAGACCTACCCCGTCATCGACGTCGAGATCTCGTCGGCATCGCACCCGTTCTACACGGGCAAGCAGCGCATCATGGACTCGGCCGGCCGCGTCGAGAAGTTCAACCAGCGATTCAAGAACTTCGGCAAGTAGGCACTGCCGAGCGAGGGCGGGCGACTCCGGTCGCCCGCCCTTCGTCGTGCCTGCGGCGACGCCGGTGCATCAGCGCACGGGCCACGCGCCTGACGTGGTGAACTCGGGCTCGCCGTTCGCGCGGCGCCACGCCTGGTAGTTCTCGGCCTGCTCGCGGCACCAGGCGACCTGGCGTGCATGCAGGTCGGCCACGGCGATGGCCGCGAGCTCGGGATAGGCGCGGGCGATCGCCTGGGCGACCCGCCCGGCGGCCACCGCATCGGCGCCGGCGTCGTGCGCGTTCGGCAACTCGACGCCGTAGTGGGCGGCCGTGGCGGTGAGGGTGCGCTTGCCGCGGCGGTATCGGTCGACGGCCTTGTCGATGACGAGCGGGTCGATGACCGGCCCGGGCCCGGGCAGCGGCGTGTGGCCGTAGCGTTCGGCCTCGCGGGCGAGCACCGTGAGGTCGTAGGCGGCGTTGTACGCGACGATCGGGAGGCCTCTCGCCGCGGCATCCGCCAACGCGCCGATGATCTCGGCGACCGCGACGGCGGCGACCTGCCCCTCGAGCCGTGCCCGCTCGGTCGTCACCCCGTGGATGAGCGACGCCGCCGTGGGGATCTCGACGCCCGGATCGACGATCCACTCGCGTCGTTCGAGCACCTCGCCGCCGAAGCCGATCACGCCCACGTGCGCCGTGACGATGCGGCAGGTGTCGACGTCGATACCCGTGGTCTCGAGGTCGAAGACGGCCAGGGTGTTCGCCCAGTGGGCGCGCGGGGGGACATCCATGGTCGAAGGCTATGGGCGGCCACCGTCCGGCGTGCAGGGGGCGCGCCGTAGAATGGCGGGGATGATCGCCTCCCCGTACGCCGAGCAGCTCGCTCGCATCCCGGTTCGCGGGCACCGCGTCGACGTCGAGGGCACCGAGACCGCGTGGTGGGAGTACGGACCGGCGGATGCCCCGGTGCTCGTGCTCGTGCACGGCTTCCGCGGCGACCATCACGGCCTCGAGCCCGTCGTCGCGCAGCTGCCCGGGTTCCGCATCGTCTCGCCCGACCTGCCGGGCTTCGGCGAGTCCGCGACCTTCGCCGGACGCCCGCACGACATCGAGGCGTACGCCGCGTGGCTCGCCGCGTTCCTCGAGACCGTCGGCATCACCGGTCCCTACGTGCTGCTCGGCCACTCGTTCGGCTCGATCGTGGCCGCGGCCGCCGTCGCACGCCGCCTCGCGCCCGAGCGGCTCGTGCTCGTGAACCCCATCGGGGCGCCCGCCCTCGAAGGGCCGCGCGGCGTCATGACGCGCCTCGCGGTGCTCTAC
Source organism: Agromyces sp. NSFZ (assembly GCF_056156205.1). Lineage (NCBI taxonomy): Bacteria > Bacillati > Actinomycetota > Actinomycetes > Micrococcales > Microbacteriaceae > Agromyces > Agromyces sp. NSFZ. Next base: position 2,203,956 of record NZ_CM149585.1, on the reverse strand, counting down.
TACCGCACGGCGGCAGCCCTGCCCGAGCGGGCCGGATTCTCGCTCCTGCGCAACGGCGCGATCGTGCGGGTCATGAGCGTCACCATGGCGAAGACCCGGTCGAAGACGCTGCGCCGCTGGATCCACGACCAGCACGACCAGTACTTCTCCGCCTTCGGCGACCGTGACGCGGTGCTCGAGGCGTTCCGCGCATCGGTGAGCCACGACGTCAGCGAGTACGCCCGCGACATCCGCGTGCCCACCCTGCTCGTCGCGGCCGAGCGCGACGATGTCACGCCGATCGAGGCGCAGCGCCGGCTCGTGACGCTCTTCCCCGACGCGACGCTCGAGGTCATCCCCGAGGTGGGGCACCTCATCCACTACGAGACGCCCGGCGACGCGGCGACGCGCATCCTGCGGTTCCTGCGCTCCGGAGCGCGGGCGTGAGGATCGTCGTCGACTGCCGCTACGTCCGCATCGGCCACCACGACGGCATCAGCCGGTTCACCGCGGGCATCGTCACGGAGCTCGGGAAGCGGCATCCGCTCACCATGCTCATCAGCGACCACCGCCAGCTCGAGATGCTGCCGCAACTGCCGTGGCAGCTCGTGAGCTCGCCCACGAGCATCCGCGAGCCGCTCGTGGCGCTCCAGGTGCGCAAGCTCCGCCCCGACCTCGTGTTCACGCCGATGCAGACCATGGGCTCGTGGGGGCGCGACTACAAGCTGCTGCTCACGCTGCACGACCTCATCTACTACGAGAACCGCACGCCGCCGCACGACCTGCCCGCGCCCGTTCGCCTGCTCTGGCGCCTCTACCACCTCGCCTGGTGGCCGCAGCGGATGCTCCTCGATCGCGCCGACGCGGTCGTCACCGTGTCCGAGACGACGGCGGGCCTGATCCGCGAGCATCACCTCACCGAACGGCCCGTCACGGTGGTGCCGAACGCAGCAGACGATCTCGGAACGCCCGCGCTGCCGCGTGTGCGTCCAGCAGGCAAGCGGCTCGTGTACATGGGCTCGTACATGCCGTACAAGAACGTCGACACGCTCGTGCGCGCCGTCGCCGCCCTTCCCGACCATGAGCTGCATCTCGCGAGCCGCATCAGCCGCGACGAGCGCGAGCGGCTCACGCGGCTCGCCCCGCAGGCGCGGCTCGTCTTCCACGACGGCGTGTCGGATGCCGCGTACGCCGAGCTCCTCCGCGGTGCCACGGCGCTCGTGCACGCCTCGCGCGCCGAGGGGTTCGGCATCCCGCTCGTCGAGGCCATGCGGCTCGGCACGCCGGTGGTGGTGAGCGACATCCCGATCTTCCGGGAGATCGGCGGCCACGCCGCCATGTACTTCGACCCCGACAGCCCCGAGGCCCTCGTCAGCGCGCTGTGGGGGCTCGAGCGCGACGGCGAATGGGAACGCCGGTCCGCGGCATCCGTCGAGGTCGCCGCGAAGTACAACTGGGCGACGTCGGCCGAGAAGCTGCTCGACCTCATGCGGCGCACGGTCGGACCGGGCGGGCGTCGCCGGCGCGCGCGGCGGGGTCGCGTGCGAGGCTGAGGGCCCCGCGCGTCGCTCAGCGCAGCAGCGCGTCGGCCATCGCGGTGAGCGTCTCGCCGGCACCGGCGTCGATCTTCACCGTCGCTCGGCCGTCGGCCTTCGTCACGCCGCGGTTCACCACGACGATCGGCATGCGACGACGCCGCGCGAGCTCGATGAGGCGGATGCCCGAGTTCACGACGAGCGAGGAACCCGCGACGAGGAGCGTGTCGGCGCCCCGTACGAGCGAGGCGGCCGCGTGGAACGTGTCGGTCGGCACGAACTCGCCGAAGAACACCACGTCGGGCTTCAGGATGCCGCCGCACACCGTGCACGCCGGGATCGCCATCGACTCGACATCGTCGACCTCGACGTCGCCGTCGGGCGACGGCCGGATCGCGAGGTCCAGGTCGACGTGCGGGTTGAGTTCGGCGAGTCGGTCGGCGATGGCCTGCCTGGCGTAGTGCTGGCCGCACGTGAGGCAGCGCACGCGATCCATGCCGCCGTGGAGCTCCACGACGTGGCGGCTGCCCGCACGACGATGCAGGCCGTCGACGTTCTGCGTGACGACGCCCGGCACGACCCCGTTCGACTCGAGTCGCGCGAGGGCGCGGTGCGCCGAGTTCGGCTCGGCCGCGGCGAAGTTGCGCCAGCCGAGGTGGCTGCCGGCCCAGTAGCGCTTGCGCGCGGTCTCCGAGGCGAGGAAGGTCTGGAACGTCATCGGGGTGCGCACGGGTGCGCCCTCGCCGCGGTAGTCGGGGATGCCCGAGTCGGTCGAGACGCCGGCGCCCGTGAGCACGGCGACCTGCGCGCCGCGCATGAACGAGACCGCCTCGTCGAGCAGGTCGTCGGTGCGCGCCGGAGCTTCCAGGCCGGATGCCATGTGGTCTCCCTTCGGAGTGTCCTCAGTGTAAACGCGTCGGTTTTCCGGTTTGTTTCATGCAACTGGCAGGCTGGAGGCGAGGAGACGCATGCACATCGAACGAGTCCGCGACGCGGCATCCGACGAGGTGGCCGACTACGCCCGGCTCACCGACGTCTCGCTGCGCAGCGCGCACGAGCCGGCCGCGGGGCTCTACATCGCCGAGTCGGCGAAGGTGATCCGCCGGGCGATCCACGCCGGGCATCGGCCGCGTTCGGTGCTCATGGAGGAGAAGTGGCTGGCCGGCCTCGAATCCGAGCTCGCGCCGTTCGAGATCCCGGTGCACCTCGCCGACCCCGACCAGCTCGAGGCGATCACCGGTTACCGCGTGCACCGCGGCGCGCTGGCGGCCTTCGAACGGCCCACGCTGCGCGATCCGGCCGAGCTGCTGGCGGGTGCGCGGCGGGTCGTGGTGCTCGAGGACATCGTGGACCACACGAACGTCGGCGCGATCTTCCGCAGCGTCGCCGCGCTCGGCGCCGACGCCGTGCTCGTCAGCCCGCGGTGCGCCGACCCGCTCTACCGCCGCAGCGTGCGGGTCAGCATGGGCACCGTGTTCCAGGTGCCGTGGACGCGCCTGCCCGAGTGGCCGGAGGCGGGGCGGATGCTCCATGCCCACGACTTCTCGATCGCCGCGCTCGCCCTCGCCGAGGAGGCCGTCTCGCTGCGCGAGCTCGCGGCCGATCCGCCCGAGCGACTCGCGCTCGTGTTCGGCGCCGAGGGAGACGGGCTGAGCCGCGTCGCGCTCGACGCGGCCGACCGGGTGGTCACGATCCCGATGGCGCACGGCGTCGACTCGCTCAACGTCGCGGCCGCCGCCGCGGTGGTGCTGTACGCGCTCGCCGTCGACAAGGAGCCGGCGGATGCCTGAGCGCGACGCGCGCAGTGACCGCGCGAAGATGTACCGGCGTCGCCGCATCGTCGTGTTCGGCGCGCTCGCCATCGTGCTCGCCCTCATCGTCACGGGCGCGATCTACACGGCGAGCGCGCTCGGCGCACCGGTTCCGGCGGCCGCGCCCGAGGTGACCGATCCGGCGCCGGTCGCGGCGTCGCCGCAGCAACTCGCGCTACCGGGCTTCGGCAGCTACGCCGTGGGCGCCGTCGGGTTCGACGGACTCCTCGCCGCAGGTGCTGAGGGGGCATCCGTGCCGATCGCGAGCATCACCAAGGTCGTCACGGCCCTCGTGGTGCTCGAGGCGCACCCGATCGCCCCCGGCGAGGGCGGGCCCGAGATCGCCTACACCGACGCCGACGTCGACATCTACTGGGACATGGTCGCCCAGAACGGCTCGGTCGCTCCCGTCGCCGCAGGCTCGACGCTGACCTTGCGTGAGAGCCTCCAGGCCATGATGCTGCCCTCCGGCAACAACTACGCCATCTCGATCGCGAACTGGGCGTTCGGCTCGGTCGAGGCCACGGTCGAGCGCGGCAACGCCTGGCTCGCCGAGCACGGGCTGAACGCCACCCGGGTCGTCGACACCAGCGGCCTCTCGCTCGACAACGTCTCGACCGCCGCGGACCTCGTGAAGCTCGGCGAGCTCGCGCTCACCGATCCGGTGCTCGCCGAGATCGTGGCGACGCCCGCGGTCGACATCCCCGAACTCGGCACGCTGAAGAACTCGAACAAGCTCCTCGGTACTCACGGCGTCGACGGCATCAAGACCGGCACGACGGATGACGCGGCGAACCTGCTCTTCTCCGCGGACGTGCCGGTCGGCTCCACGTCGGTCACGATCGTCGGCGTGCTGCTCGGCGGGCGGACGCACGCCGTGCTGAACGACGCCATCGCCGCGCTCCTCGATTCGATCGCGCCGGGCTTCCACGAGGTCGCGCCCCTCGAGGCGAACCAGCCCCTCGCCGAGTACGCCACGCCGTGGGGCGACACCGCTCGCGCACGCACGACCGGCGGGGCATCCGTCGTCGTCTGGAGCGACACCCCGGTCGATGTGGAGGTGCAGGCGGAGCCGGTGACCCTCGCGTCGCGCGGCGAGGAGGTCGGCACGGCGGTCGTGCGCGCCGGCACGCAGGAGATCACCGTGCCGCTCGTGCTCGACGCGACGCTCGATGATCCGGGCGCGTGGTGGCGCCTGACGAACCCGGGCGCCTTCGACGCCGCTCGGGTCGCTCAGTCGGGCACCGAGTAGGGTCCGGCCGCGGGCCGCTTCGCCGAGACCGAGTCGCCCGATGACTGGTGCCGGATGCGCCGCAGCACCCACGGCACGAGGTACGCGCGTGCCCACGAGAGGTCTTCGACGCGAGCTTGGCGCCACGTGCTCGTGGGCAGCGGTTCGGGCTTCATCGGCTCGAGGTCGTTCTCGACGTTGAGGGCGTCGAGCACCATGCGCGCCACGGTGTGGTGGCCGAGCGAGTTGAGGTGCAGGCGATCGGGCGCCCACATGCGCTGGTCCTGGATCTCGGCGAGCGCCCACTGGTCGGCCACGATGCAGTCGTGCTTGCGCGCGATGGCCCGCAGGTTCTCGTTGTAGATGGCGACCTTGCCGCGGATGCCGCGGAACACGGGGGAGAAGCCGACATCCACGCCGGTGAACAGCACGATGGTGGCGCGGTCGCGCGACAGCCGCTCGATGGCGTGCTCGAATCGCGCGGCGATCTCGTCGGGGTCGGTGCGCGGGCGGATGACGTCGTTGCCGCCCGCCGAGATCGTGATGAGGTCGGGCCGCAGCTCGAGGGCGGGTTCGACCTGCTCGTCGATGATCTGCTTGATCAGCCGCCCGCGGATCGCGAGGTTCGCGTACGCGAAGTCCTCGGTGCCGCGGGAGAGCACCTCGGCGACGCGGTCGGCCCAGCCGCGGTGGCCGCCGGGTACGCCCGGCTCCGGGTCGCCGATGCCCTCGGTGAACGAGTCGCCGATGGCGACATAGCGCGACCAGGGATGCTGCTGCGTGATCATCCGTCCATTGTGCCGCTTCCGCAACGGCGCCGTCGGTCGTACCGCACAGGCCGGTTCGAGGATGTCGGAGCCCTCCGCTACGCTCGGATCCAGTGAGCACTGCGACCCCTTCCGGCCATCTGCCGGGCACGTCGGCCGCCGAGCACCTCCCGCCTTCGTTCCCCGCCCGCGCCCCGTGGGGAACGGCGAACAAGCTCCGTGCGTGGCAGGCCGAAGCCCTCGAACAGTACCTCGCCGAGATGCCGCGCGACTTCCTCGCGGCCGCCACGCCAGGCGCCGGAAAGACGACGTTCGCGCTCCGGCTCGCGGCCGAGCTGCGGGCACGACGGGTCATCGACCGCATCACGGTCGTCGCGCCCACCGACCATCTCAAGCGGCAGTGGGCGGATGCCGCGGCGCGCGCCGGCATCCGGCTCGATCCCGGGTTCCGCAACGCGCACGGGCAGACGGCGCGGCACTTCCACGGCGTCGCGGTGACCTACGCGCAGGTCGCCATGCGGCCGGCGCTGCACCGGGAGCTCACCCTCTCGGGGCGCACCCTCGTCATCCTCGACGAAGTGCATCACGGCGGCGACACGCTCTCGTGGGGCGATGCGATCCGCGAGGCGTTCGAGCCGGCGACGAAGCGGCTCTCGCTCACGGGCACGCCGTTCCGCTCCGATACGGCGCCCATCCCGTTCGTGCGCTACGAGCCCGATGCGCAGGGCGTGCGCCTCTCGAAGACCGACTACGACTACGGCTACGGCCGTGCCCTCGCCGACGGCGTCGTGCGTCCGGTGCTGTTCATGGTCTACGCCGGTCACATGCGCTGGCGCACCCGGGCGGGCGACGAGATGGAGGCGAAACTCGGCGAGGACAACACGAAGGACATCACCTCGTCGGCGTGGCGCACGGCGCTCGAGCCGACGGGCGAGTGGATCCCGGCGGTGCTCGCCTCGGCCGACCGCCGTCTCTCGGAGGTGCGGCACGGCATCCCCGACGCCGGCGGACTCGTGATCGCGACCGACCAGTCGACCGCCCGTGCGTACGCGCAGATCCTCGAGGGCATCTGCCGCGAGCCCGTGACGGTGGTGCTCTCCGACGAGAAGGAGGCCAGTGCGCGCATCGAGGAGTTCTCGAACAACACGCGCCGATGGATGGTCGCCGTGCGCATGGTGTCCGAGGGGGTCGACGTGCCCCGGCTCGCCGTGGGCGTGTATGCGACGAGCGCGTCGACGCCGCTGTTCTTCGCGCAGGCGATCGGCCGCTTCGTGCGCGCGCGCCGCCGCGGCGAGACCGCGTCGGTGTTCCTCCCCAACGTGCCCACCCTCATGAACCTCGCGTCGCAGCTCGAGCTCGAACGCGACCACGCCCTCGACCGCCGCAGCGGTGACGACGATGACGACGGGCTCGACGACAGCCTGCTCGAGACGGCGAACCGCGAGGAGCGCGCGTCCGAGGAGGCGGGCCTCGGCACGTGGGAGGCCATCGGGTCGGATGCCTCGTTCGATCGCGTGCTCTTCGACGGCACCGAGTTCGGCACGCTCGCCGAGCCCGGGAGCGACGAGGAGTACGACTTCATCGGCATTCCCGGCATCCTCGAACCCGAGCAGGTCTCCGAGCTCCTCCGTCATCGGCAGGCCAGGCAGGCACGCCGTGCGGGAGAGCGGCGCAGGCAGGTGCTCGACCACGAGGAGGAGCGGCCCGAGCCCGTCGCCCTGTACCGCACGCTGAAGGAGCAGCGGTCGCTGCTCAACAGCCTCGTCGGGCTCTGGGCACGGCACACGGGCGAGCCCCACTCGCAGGTCCACGCCGAGCTCCGGCGGGTGTGCGGGGGACCGGCGGTGGCGCAGGCGACGGTCACGCAGCTGCAGGCACGCATCGAGTTCCTGCGGAAGCGTCTCGGCAGCCGCTGAGGCGTTTCCGGTCGTAGATCGCGGCCTGCCCGCGACCTCCGCGCATGTGCGAGCATGTCCCACATGGACCGCCGCACTCGCGTGCTCGTCGTCGCCATCGTCGTGTCGTTCATCGCGTTCCTCGATGGGGCCGTCATCAACGTCGCCCTGCCCGCGATGGCCGCGGAACTGGGCGGCGGGCTCCTGCTGCAGCAGTGGGCCGTCGATGCGTACCTCCTCACGCTCGGCGCGCTGATCCTGCTCGCGGGATCGCTCTCCGACTCGTTCGGGCGGCTTCGGATCATCCGCATCGGGCTCTACGGCTTCGCGGCGACCTCCGTGCTCTGCGCCATCGCGCCCGACGGCGTCGTGCTCGTGATCGCGCGTGCCCTCCAGGGTGCGGCCGGTGCGCTGCTCGTGCCGAGCTCGCTCGCCCTCATCATCTCCACCTTCCCGCACTCGGAGCAGGGCCGTGCGATCGGACGGTGGACCGCGTGGACCACGGCGGCGTTCCTCGTGGGGCCGCTCTTCGGTGGCGCGCTCGTCGACCTGGTGTCCTGGCGGCTGGTGTTCTGGATCAACGTGCTGCCGATCGCGGTCGTGCTCCTCGTCATGCGCCCCCTCGGCCGTGATGCTGCCAACCCCGATCATGCGCGCATCGACTGGGTGGGCGCCGCACTCGGCATCGTCGGCCTCGGCGGCACGGTGTTCGCGCTGATCGAGAGCGGCCGGCTCGGCTGGTCATCGGCGGGCGTGCTCGTGCCGCTCGTGGTGGGCGTCCTCGCGCTCGGCATCTTCGTCTGGTGGGAGCGGCGCGCGCCGTACCCCATGCTGCCGCTCACCCTGTTCGCAGCGCGCAACTTCGCGGCAGGCAACCTCGCGACGCTCTTCATCTACGCATCGATCGTGCTCGGGTCCTTCGCCATGACGATCTTCCTGCAGGAGACCGGCGGCTTCAGTGCGACCCTCGCGGGTCTGGCGACCCTGCCACCGACGGTCATCCTCGTCGTCCTCGGCGCGTGGTTCGGCACGCTCTCGACGCGGTTCGGACCGCGAATCTTCATGACGACGGGGCCGATCGTCATGGCGGCGGGGTACCTGCTCACCGTGACGGTGCAGCCCGAACTGAACTACTGGGTGCACTTCCTCCCCGGGATCCTCGTGGTCGGGTTCGGGCTGGCGATCACGGTCGCGCCGCTCACCTCCGCGATCCTCGGGGCGGTCGACCCCGCTCGAGCCGGCATCGGCTCCGCCGTGAACAACGCCGTGGCGCGCATCGCAGGGCTCATCGCGATCGCGAGCATCGGGGTGATCGCCGGCGCGCAGCTCGATGTCGGCGGGTACCGCCGAGCCGCGGTCGCGGTGGCGGCGTTCCTCCTGATCGGGGGAGTGATCTCATGGGTCGGCATCCGCAATCCGTCGGTCGCCCATGTCGAGGCCGGCCGCGAGGGGCACGCGGACGCCCCTGCTCCGCGGCCGTCCGACCCCTCGCCCGGCGTGCCTGACTGAGTCGTCCGTCGCATTCTCAGGTCGATATCGAGGTGTGAGTTTCGTCAGATCGGGGTGCATTCGCAGCTTCGTCTCAGCATTGAAACGATCCATCGAGCCACCCATAGACCGGACTCCGGACCGATCCGTTCCGGTCACCGGCAGGAATTGCCCGGCCAACCCATGGATCCAGACGGACTGACCGGTCGCGCGAGCCGAGGAAGCGCACCATACGAGGCATCCCGAACGGTGGCAACCCCCGCCCCATCACTCGTGGTGGGCGAATCGCCGTGCCTACCGTGGAAGGAACCCACGGGGTGCTCGCAACCCGAATCGCGACATCCGGACGTGGGAGGTCGATGCAGACCACGGAACCGAGGACCGCAGCGCGGTCCGGCCGAGATTCGCCCCGACCATGAGGAGCCCCGATGCCCCAGCCCGTCACCGAGAACCCGACCCCGCCGGCCATCGACTGGTCGGCGTTCGACTGGAACGCCGTGCTCGAGTTCTTCACCGTCACCGTGCCGGAGTGGTACGCGATCGTCGCACCGTACTTCCCGCTCGCGATCGCCGGGACGATCGTCTGGGGACTCTGGTTCTGGCGCTTCCTCCTCTCGAGACGCGCCAAGCCGATCGTGAACGACCATCGCGCCACCACGTCGGTCGTCGTCCCCTCGTTCCACGAGGACCCCGACATCCTCATGCAGTGCCTGGAGACCTGGCGTGCGGAGGATCCCGACGAGATCGTCATCGTGCTCGACGTCGCCGACCTCGAGGCCTACGACCGCATCGAGGCACTGGGCGACGAGCGCGTGCGCCCCATCCTGTTCGACCACGTCGGAAAGCGGTCCGCCCTCGGCGCGGGCATCAGGGAGTCGCAGTACGACATCCTCGTCCTGACCGATTCCGACACCTTCTGGCGTCCGGGCCTGCTCGCCCACGTGCAGATGCCGTTCGTCGACCCGATGGTCGGCGGCGTCGGGACGCATCAGAACGTCTACCAGCGGGACTCGAGCCTCTGGCGTCGCATCGCCGACTGGCTCGTCAACCTCCGCTACTACGACTACGTGCCCGCCATGGGCCGGGCCGGAGCGGTTCCGATCCTCTCGGGCCGTACCGCCGCCTACCGCCGCGCCGCCGTGATGCCCGTGCTGCACCACCTCGAGAACGAGTTCTTCCTCGGCCGCCGGTGCATCGCCGGCGACGACGGGCGTCTCACCTGGCTGGTGCTCGCCTCGGGCTACAAGACTGTGCACCAGCCGCGCGCGCGAGCGCTCTCGATGTTCCCGGCGACGTTCCGGGCGTTCGTCAAGCAGCGCGTGCGCTGGAGTCGCAACTCGTACCGCACCTACTTCACGGCCATCGGCAAGGGTTGGCTGTGGCAGGTGCCGTTCATCACGAAGGTGACCGTGCTGCAGATCCTGCTCACCCCGGTGACTATGGGCCTCACGCTGTTCTACCTGCTGTTCGCCCGCCTCGAGCTCACTACGGTCGGCATCCTGGCGGCGGTCGCGTGGCTCCTGGCCGGCCGGGGCATCCGTGGATACTCGCATCTGCGACGCGTCCCCAGGGACATCCTGGTCCTCCCGGTACTCGCACTCACCGTCATCTTCATCGCACTGCCCATCAAGCTCTACGCCTTCGTCACGATGAACAAGCAGGGCTGGCTGACGCGTCATGCCCACCAGACCGGTGGTGACGGGCAGGGCTCGGCGTCCCTCGTCACCTCTCGGACGTCCAGCGCAGTGCGCAGCATCCGCGAACCCATCGGTCAGGAGGTGGAGGCCGCATGACCGGATTCCGACGCTTCCTCCGAACGCTCGCACTCGGCGTGCTCATCGTGGTCGTCGCCCTCGGCGGTGGCATCCTGCTTCGCGACCTCGAGCCCATCGACGCATCCGGACGCAACGAGATCGCGTCGAACGGCACGGTGCAGGGCCGCCTCTATCCGGGTGACCCCCAGCGCGAGGCCGAGCTCGTCGCGGCCGAGGCCGCGCGGCTCGACGAGATCCGCACCATCGCGTCCACCGTCCCGTGGCACCTCGACGACGTGGAGGGGCCGTACCGCGTCCCGACGTCGCCCGCTCCGACGCTCGTGCTCCCCGAGCGTGACGACCCGTACACCTTCGCGGACCTCCGCGAGCTGGCCCCGGAGTCCCTCGTCGAGCAGCCCGACGGTGCGTTCCTGCTCAGCGAGCACGTCGTGGCACTGCCCGGCGCGGTGCTCGACCTCAGCACCGAGAGCCCGCTCACCATCGGCCTGGCGAGCAGCGGAGACGCGTTCGTCTCGATCGTCGCGCTCGGCGGCACCCTCGAGGTGACCGGAACCGAGTCCGCGCCCGTCACCTTCGTGAGCCGCGACACCGCAAGCGGCGCGCCGGACATGCAGACGGCCGATGGCCGCGCGTACGTCCGCGTGATGGGCGGCAGCGCAGAACTCAGCCACGCGCGCTTCAGCGATCTCGGATTCTGGAGTGGGAACACGGGCGGACTCGCGCTCACGGGGCTGGAGGAGTCGTCGCAGGACCTCCTCGCGAACGCCCCGGTCGAGCCCACCGACGCCGAGGGCGGCGCCCCCACCCTCTCAGCCGAGGAGCTCGAACCGCTCCTCACCGACGACGAGCCCGCGACGGGTCCGGTGAGCGCGACACTCCAGGACGTGACGTCGACCGGCAATGCCTTCGGCCTGTTCGTCTCGAGGGCGACCGAGCTCACCGTGCGCGGATCGCACATCGAGGGGAGCCTGGTCGACGGCCTGGTGTTGCACCGTTTCGTCACTGCCGGCACCATCGAGGCGACCGAGTCCATCGGGAACGCCGTCGACGGCGTGGCCATCGATCGTTCGAGCTCGTCGATCGCCCTCACCGGCGTGACGTCGTCGGGAAACGGCCGCAACGGCATCTCGTTCGACGGCCAGCCGCTCGCCGATGGACCGAGCGCCGGCGGCACTCCGGTCGCCGCATACGGCGACCTCCGCGTCGATGGCAGCACGGTCGCCGACAACGCCAGGTACGGCATCGAGGTCAGCGGTGGCGAAGGGATCGCGATCAGCGGCACCCACGTGTCGGCGAGCATCGTCGGCATCGTGCTGAATCACGGCGCGCGCAACGTCGAGGTGTCCGGCAACACCCTCGACGATCAGGAACGGCAGTCCATCGCCCTGCGCCAGGGCGTCGAGGACGCCCGTATCGCGGGGAACGACATCTCGTCGGTCGACACCGGCCTGCACATCCGTGACGCCGCTGCGGCGGTGTCGCAGAACACCTTCTCGGATGTCTCCAACCACGCGGTCACCCTGACGGGCACCGCGACGGGCACCCAGGTCACCGACAACAGCATCGCGGGGCACGGATCCACTCCCGTGTACGACGACGCCGTCGGCGGTCGCATCGCGGGCAACGACGTGGAGCAGTGGGAGACGCCGCCCACGGTCGATTCCGTGCTCAGCGTCCTCCTGCAGCCGCTCACCGTCGTGTGGGTCGCGCTCGCGCTGCTGCTCCTGTTCACGGCGCTCACCGGACACCGCCGCCGCGGCATCCGTCACCCGTACGCCGACCGCACGCCGCTCACCGAACTCAGCAACGGCGTGGTTTCGCCCAAGACCCTGAGAGGTGCACGATGACCGACTCCGACCATCGAACCGATGCGAGCACCCGCGCAGTCCGCCGCAAGCGCGTGGTGCTGTTCGCCGTGATCGCCGCCGTCATCGCGCTGGTGGCCGGGGGCATCGCCATGGCGTGGGCCGCAACCGGCAGCGGCGACGGGAGCGACCGCACCGCCGCGAGCCGGTCGCCCGAGAAGAGCTCGGAGGGCAACGAATCGTCGGCCCAGGCGACCCCGGGAATGGACGAGGAGTGCCCCGAGCCGACCGTCGAGGTCGCGTCCGCGGAGGAGCTCCAGGCGGCGCTCGACGCGGCGAAGCCCGGCGACGTCATCTCCCTCGCCGCGGGCACCTATGAGGGCGAGTTCATCGCGTCGGTCGACGGCGCGGCGGACGCGCCCATCACGGTGTGCGGCACCGCCGACGCCGTCCTCGACGGCGGCGGCATCACGAAGGGATATGTGTTCCACCTCGACCGCGTGGCGCACTGGGTGCTCCAGGGCTTCGCCGTGCAGAACGGACAGAAGGGCGTGATGGCCGACGGGACGACGAACTCGGTCATCCGCGGGCTCACGGTGTCCGGAACCGGGGACGAGGCCATCCACCTCCGGGCGGCGAGCACCGAAAACCAGGTGATCGGCAACACGATCAGCGACACCGGCCTGCGCAAGCCGAAGTTCGGCGAGGGCATCTACATCGGCACGGCCGAGAGCAACTGGTGCGACATCAGCGACTGCGAGCCGGACCCGAGCGACCGCAACCTCATCGAGGGCAACACGATCACGGCGACGACGTCGGAGGCCGTCGACATCAAGGAGGGCACGAGCGACGGGATCCTGCGCGGGAACACCTTCGACGGGGCCGCCCTCGTCGAAGCGGACTCCTGGGTCGACGTGAAGGGGAACAACTGGATCATCGAGGGCAACACCGGCACGAATTCGGCGGCCGACGGCTTCCAGACGCACGAGATCCTCGACGGCTGGGGCACGGGAAACGTGTTCCGCGAGAACAGCGCGCAACTCACCGGCTCCGGTGTCGCGTTCGCGCTCGAACCCGAGCGCGACAACGTCGTCGAGTGCGGCAACACGGTGTCCGGCCCGGATGCCGAGCTCACCAACGTGGAGTGCCGCGACTGACGCCGGAAGAAACCGAACAGCCAACCCGAACGAGCACCCGACTCATCATCCGATCCGCGAGGAGACCGCCATGTCCAACCCCGACACCATGAACGCCCATTCCCATACGCCCGTCGTCGAGCACCCGCGCCTGACGGTGATCGGCGCCGGATACCTCGGCGCCACCCATGCGATCTGCATGACGGTCCTCGGCTACGAGGTCCTCGGAGTGGACGTCGACGAGGCGAAGGTCGATGCACTCCGCTCCGGCACCGTGCCGTTCTTCGAGCCCGGGCTGCAGGAGCGGCTCGCGGAGGCCCTCGACTCGGGCCGGCTGAGGTTCACCGCCGACTTCGACGAGGCGGCCGAGTTCGGCGACGTGCACTTCGTGTGCGTCGGCACGCCGCAGACCGAGGGTTCCCACGCGGCCGATCTCTCCGCCGTCGACGCCGCGTTCGTCGCGCTCGCCGAGCGGATCACCCGCAAGGCGCTGCTCGTCGGGAAGTCGACGGTGCCCATCGGCACGGCGGAACGCCTCACGACGCTCGTGGCCGACACCTCGCCGCTCGGCGCCGAGCTCGAGGTCGCCTGGAATCCCGAGTTCCTTCGCGAGGGCTTCGCCGTGCAGGACACCCTCCATCCGGATCGACTGGTCTTCGGCGTCGCCTCGGACTGGGCGGAGCGGCAGCTCGCCGCGGCCTTCCGGCCCATCCTCGACGACGACACCCCGCTCATCGTGGCCGACCTCGCGACCGCCGAGCTCGTGAAGGTCGCCGCGAACTCGTTCCTCGCCACGAAGATCTCGTACATCAACGCGATGGCCGAGGTGTGCGAGGCCACCGGCGCCGACGTGAACCTGCTGGCCAGGGCACTCTCGCACGACGATCGCATCGGCGGTCGCTTCCTGAAGCCGGGGTTGGGCTTCGGCGGCGGATGCCTCCCCAAGGACATCCGGGCCTTCACGCATCGCGCGGAGGAGCTCGGCGTCGGGCAGGCGGTGGCGTTCCTCCGCGAGGTGGACGACATCAACAACCGGCGCCGCCTGCGCATCGTTGACCTGATCCGCGAACTCGCGGGCGGCGAGCTCGCCGGCAAGCGCATCGGCGCGCTCGGTGCGGCGTTCAAGCCCAACTCCGACGACGTTCGGGATGCTCCCGCCCTCGACGTGGCGCGCATGCTCTATCTCGAGGGCGCGGACGTGCGCGTGTACGACCCCGAGGCGAACGCCAACGCGCATCGCGCCTATCCCGACCTCGAGTACTCGGACTCGATGGCCGAGGCCGTCGCCGACGCCGACGTCGTCGCACTCCTGACCGAGTGGGACGAGTTCCGACAGGCCGATCCAGCCGAGCTCGGTCGCATGGTCACGTCGCGGAAGATCGTCGACGGCCGGCACGCCCTCGACGCCGACGCCTACCGGGCTGCCGGCTGGGAGTTCCGCGCCCTCGGGCGTCCGTCGCAGCCCGAGACGGTGTCGCTCGCCGTCGATGCCCGCGATGAGAGCGAGGCGCTCTCCGCCTGAGGGGACGGAGAGTCGCCTCGGCGGGCGGAGTCGGCCCGCCCGCCTCAGGCGGCGTCGGCAGCGCGTGCGCTGTCGGCGCCGCCGACTGCGGCCGCGTCGAGGGCCGCCATGAGATCGGCCGTCAGGTCGTCGAGGTGTTCGAGGCCCACCGAGATCCGCACGACGCCCGCGCCGGGCTTCGCCTCGCCGGCCACCGGGCGGTGGGTGAGCGAGGCCGGATGCTGCACGAGCGAGTCCACCCCGCCGAGCGAGACGGCGTGCGTCACCAGCAGGCACGACTCGGTGAAGCGGGCCGCCGATTCGAAGCCGCCGGCGAGATCGACGGCGATGACCGAGCCGGGCCCCTCGAGCTGCGTTCCCACGAGTCCTGCCGGATCCTGCCCAGGGAGGCCCGGGTAGTGCACGCGCGCGACGGCCGGGTGGGCGCTCAGGCGCTCGGCGAGCACGCGTGCGGTCTCCTGCTGGGCGCGCACCCGCAAGGGCAGGGTGCGGAGCCCGCGGTGCAGCAGGTACGCCCCCATCGGATGCAGCAGGCCACCGGTGAGGGCACGCACGCGCCGGAGCCGTTCCACCCACTCCCGGTCGCCGGCCACGATGCCGCCCATGGCGTCGCCGTGTCCGCCGAGGTACTTGGTGGCGCTGTGCAGCACCAGGGTCGCCCCGTGCTCGGCCGGTCGTTGCAGGACCGGCGTGGCGAACGTGTTGTCGACGAGCAGCGGCACCTCGCCCGCGGCATCGGCGACGCGACGGAGGTCGAGCAGTTCCAGCGTCGGGTTGGCGGGCGTCTCGACGATGACGAGCCCGGTGTCGGACTCGATGGCGCCCGCGATGCCGTCGGCGTCGACCCAGGTCACGCGGGTGCCGAGCAGTCCGCTGTCGAGCACGTGGTCGCTGCCGCCGTAGAGCGGACGCACGGCGACGACGTGCGGGCGTCCGACCGTGACGGTCGCGATGAGCGTCGCGGAGAGCGCGGCCATGCCGCTCGCGAACGCGACGGCGCCCTCGGTGCCCTCGAGGCCGGCGAGTGCATCCTCGAATCGCGCCACACCCGGCTGCCAGAGCCGCTGGTAGACCGCCGATCGCCCCTCGCCGAGGTCCTGGCCGGTGGCGAGTTCCTCGTAGGAGAGGCCGCCGGTCTCGACCGAGCCGAGCGGGTTGGTGGTGGAGAGGTCGATGGCGGGAACGTGCGAACCGCTCTCGCGGACCCCGTCCATTCCGCCATGAACGGCTCGGGTCTCGAACTTCGACGACGATGTCTGCATCCTTCGAATGAAGCAGAATGCATCATGAACGGCAACTCGGCTTGAAGATTCGATGCGATAGAGTCGAAATCTCGAAGCATCTGCAATCACGCACACGTCCAGGAGGTCCACCGATGGCGCAACGAGCCGAACTCGACCGAGTCGACCGGGCCCTCCTGCAGGCACTGTCGACGAACGCGAGGGCGTCGGGTGCCGCCCTCGCCGCCGAGGTCGGCGTCGCCGAGTCGACGGTGTCGCTCAGGTTGCGCCGGCTGCAGAGCCTCGGCACCATCCGCGGCTACCGCGTCGACGTCGACCTCGCCTCGCTCGGGGTGTCGCTGCAGGCGCTCATCGCCGTACGGCTCGCGAAGCACGACCGCAGCGAGATCGACGCGTTCCGCTCGCAGGTGCCGCACCTGCCGGGCGTGCTCGGCGTGTTCCACATGGCGGGCGCCGACGACTACCTCCTGCACGTGGCGGCACGCGATGCCGAGGAGCTCCGCGAGTTCGTGCTCGCTCACCTCACGGGGCATCCGGCGGTCGCGCACACCGAGACGAACCTCATCTTCGAGCATGTCGACGGCGACGGCTGGAACAAGCTCGTCAGCTGACGGGCGCCACCTTCCTCCCTCCCGAATCCCGGGTTCTTGCGGGTCCACCCGCAAGAACCCGGGATTCGGAGCAGGCGGGACTAGGCGAGCGTGGTGCCGAAGGCCAGGCCGAGCAGGTAGGTGAGCGCCGCTGCGCCGAGCCCGATGCCCAGCTGCCGCAGCGCGCGCTTCAGCGGCGAGGCACCCGAGAGCACCCCGACGATCGCGCCCGTGGCGAGCAGGGCGATGCCCACGAGCACCGTGGCGGCGATGACCGCGGTCGTGCCGCTGAGGCCGAAGATCCACGGCAGCACGGGGATCAGGGCGCCCGATGCGAAGAAGCAGAAGCTCGAGACCGCCGCCGAGACACCGGTGCCGACCGCCTCGTCGTCGTGCTCCGCCACCGAGAGGGCGTCGGTCGCCGCGTGCCGGCCGGCCGCCTGCACACGCGCGACCACGAGCGCCGCCTGCTCCTGGGCCTCCTGCACGCCCATGCCGCGGGCGCGGTACACGAGGGCGAGTTCGTTGGCGTCGATGTCGAGGTCGACGAGCGCCTCCCTCGCGGTCGGGTCGGGGGCGGATGCCTCGAGCAGCTCGCGCTGCGATCGCACCGAGACGTACTCGCCGGCGCCCATGGAGAGCGCCCCGGCGAGCAGGCCCGCGATGCCCGTGAAGAGCACGACCGGTGCCGGCACGCCGGTCGCACCGATGCCGAGGACGAGCGCGAGGTTCGAGACGAGCCCGTCATTCGCGCCGAACACCGCCGCACGGAACGTGCCCGCCAGGCGACGCCGACCCCGGGCGGCGAGCCCGCGCACCACCTCGCCGTGGATGCGCTCGTCGGCGACCATGGCCGCTGTCGCGTCGGGGTCGCCGGCGTAGGGCGAGCGGGACTCGGCGCGCTGGGCGAGTGCGAGCACGAAGATCGAGCCGAAACGGCGGGCGAGCGCAGCGAGCATCCGCGTCCGCAGGTCGGCGCGCGGCACGCCCGAATCGTCGCCGTCGAGCAGCGCGAGCCAGTGCGCCTCGTGCCGGCCCTCTGCGGCCGCCAGCGCGAGGAGGATCTCCCGCTCCTCACCCTCTCGACGGGCGGCGAGTTCTCGGTAGACCGCGGCCTCCGCACGCTCGTCGGCGAGGTAGCGGCGCCACCTGGCCCGGTCGGCGGGAGAGCCCGCCCGCTCGTCCTCGTTCATCCTGCTCCACATTTCCCCCGGGAGCGGCGGACGCCCGCAGGGTCGCCCGCGCCCCGTCACGTCATCGCCGCCTGAGCGGCCTCAGCAACCATAGCGGCGCGGCGCGCGGCATCCGCCCGGTTCGCCCGGATTGGCAGCATTTCGGAGCGCCGAACGCCGCCGTGCCGGAGCTTCGTTCAGTGCCCCTGCGGCGCCGTGACGAAGTCGATGAGCTCCTCGACGCGCCCGAGGAGGGCGGGCTCCAGGTCGCCGTAGCCACGCACCCGGCTGAGGATGTGCTGCCACGCGCGGGCGATGTCGGCCTGCTCGGCGTGCGGCCACCCGAAGGCCTCGCACACGCCGTGCTTCCACTCGGTGCTGCGCGGGATGACCGGCCAGGCGTCGCGGCCGAGGCGCGTCGGCTTCACGGCCTGCCAGATGTCGATGAACGGATGTCCCACGACGAGCACATGGCGGCCGTGCGGGCCGTGCGCCACCGCGTCGGCGATGCGCTGTTCCTTCGAGCCGGGCACGAGGTGATCGACGAGGATGCCCGCGCGCCGCCCGGGGCCGGGCCGGAACTCGTCGAGCTGCGCTTCGAGCACGTCGACGCCCTCGAGATACTCGACCACGACGCCCTCGATGCGGAGGTCGGCTCCCCACACCTTCTCGACGAGTTCGGCATCGTGCCGGCCTTCGACGAAGATGCGACTCGGCAGCGCCACGCGGGCGGGTGCGGACTCGACGGCGTACGATCCCGACGCCGTTCGGGCGCGACCGGTGGGTGCCTTCGGTGCGGGACGCACGAGCTCGACGGCCTCGCCGTCGATGAGGAAGCCGTGGCCCAGCGGGAAGAGCCGTTTGCGTCCGAGGCGATCCTCGAGCACCACGTGCTGCTTGTCGAGGCCTACGACCGCCCCGACGTAGCCGTCTGCGGCAAGCTCCACGACGAGGTCGCGGACGGCTTCGACCTTCGGGATGACCCGGCGCCCGCGCGCCCGCCAGTCGCCGGCGAGCACGTCGTCGCCGTAGCGATCGGGTCCATTGGGGTCGTGGGTCGTGATCGGCACCGGACGAGGCTAGCCGACATCGGAAACCGGACGGCGAACCGACACGACCCCGGGAGTAGCGTTCGAGGATGGACTCGTCGATACGCGTGCGTCCGGCGCGTGTGGAGGACGCCGCGGAGATGGCGCGCGTGAATGTGCGCTCCTGGCAGGAGACCTATCGCGGCCTGATGCCCGACGAACTCCTCGACGATCCGGCGTTCGCGGTGGCTCGCCGACGCTTCTGGACCGCCGTCCTGACCGAGGAGCGCTCTCGCGCCGGTCGCGCACGGTTCGGGCGCCGGCGCCGCGCTCCTCGACGCCGTCATCGACCCGCAGGAGCAGGTCGTGCCCTGGGTCGCGGACCCCAACCCTCGCGCGCAGGCATTTTACCGGAAGCACGGTTTCGTGGCAGACGGCGGTGTGCAGATCGAGCACGGCGTGCGCGTGATCCGCATGGTGAGTCGTCCGTCGGCGTCACCGTCGGCTTAGGCTGTCGTGATGGCCATCGTGCGCAGCATCCGGCCGGCGACGGAGCGTGACGTCGCTGCGTTGCCCGACATCGAACGGGCGGCCGATGCGCGCTTCGACGATGTCCTCGGGCCGGATCCCTTCGGCGGGGAACCGACCACGGCTGGAGCCGAACGGGTCGCCGAACCCGGATTCGTGCTGGTCGTCGCCGAGGACGAGCACGGCCCCGCGATCGGATTCGTCCACGTCATCGAGGTCGAGGGCGCCGCCCATCTCGAGCAGCTCTCCGTGCTCGCCGAGCATGCGCGCCGCGGACACGGACGGGCACTCGTCGAAGCCGCGATCGCGGAGGCATCCACCCGCGGCAACGACCTGATGACGCTTCGGACCTACGCGGATGTTCCGTGGAACCGGCCGTTCTACGAGACCTGCGGCTTCGCGGTGCGCGCGCCCATCGACTCGCCGTTCCACCGTGGGCTGGTCCGGATCGAAGCCGAGTTCGGCCTGCTGCGGCATGGGCGACGGGTGCTCATGGCCAGGGATCTCCAGCCGGGCGGCCGGGCCTAATCCTTGCCCCTGCCCTCGGTCTTCGGCTCGTCCTTCGTGTCGCCCTCGTGCTTCTTCCCGTCGTCCTTCTTGTCGCCGTCGTCCTTCTTGCCACCCTCGTCCTTCTGAGGGGCGTCCGTGTCGCCACCTCCACCACCCTGGCTCTGCAGCAAGCTGATCTGCTCCTGGAGGCGAGCCTGTTCGTCGAGCAGCCGCTGCCGCTCGGCTTCGCTCGCCGCCGCGGCGATGGCGATCTCGAGGTCGAGGCGAACCCGCTCCATGGCGAGCGTGATCGTGTCGAACCGCTCATCGTCGACCTTGCCCTCCTTGCGGGCCTCGGAGAGCTCGGCCGCCATGCTCTCGAGCCCGTCGAGCGCGCGCTGCCAGTCGCCGGCCGCGCTCGCCTCCCTGATCGCGACGATGTGCTCGCGCAGGCCCTGCGAGGTGTCGTGGTCGTAACCCGGCGATGCGCACGACGAGAGCGACAGCGTGGCGACGAGTGCCGCTGCAGCGAAACGGTGTGTGCGCATGATCCCCCCCGGAGTCCGGCCAATCTACGCGGCGATCGCGCCCGAGTGCAGCGGGTTGACAGCGCCATTCGGACACGCCGGGAACGCGTGTGCAGCCGTCAGGCCGGCTCGGCCCCGGCCTCGGTCGCCGCGGCCTCGGGGCCCGTGATGCGTGCGGCCTCGCGACGTCGCCGGGCGAGGAGGAGCGTCCAAGCGCCGCCGGCGAACGCCACCGCGGCGGCGGCCGCGAACGCCCAGGGGATGCCCGACGATCGGGCGACGAAGCCGAGGGCGATCGGACCGAGGCCCAGGCCGAGGTCGATCGTCGCCGTCGCAGTGCCGGACGCGACACCGCGCTGGCTGGGCGTCGCCGTGGCGAAGATCGCCGAGAAGAACGCCGGCGTGCTGAAGGAGATGCCGACAGCCAGCACCGCCACGCCGATCAGGAGTCCGGCGACCGACTGCCAGGCCACCATGATGACGAGCCCCAGCCCCATCGTGCCGAGTGATCCGGCTGCGAGCGGCAGCGACGGCAGGCGGTCCGGAACCCGGGCGAAGGCGATGCGGCAGGTCACGACCACCGCACCGTAGAGGAAGAGCGCCGTGCTGAGGGCGTCGAGGCCGATCTGCATCGTGTAGAGGGAGGCGAACGCCAGGAAGCCGCCGGCTGCGATGAGGCTCGTGAAGAAGCCGATGGCGAGGGGCACGGCCGGACGGTGGATGATGGGCTGCCGCCCGTGGGCGGTCGGGCGTTCCTGCATCGTCTCCCCGACGAGGATGGACAGCCCTGCAGCAAGCACGGCGAGCACGCCCGCGCCGATCCACGCCGCCTCGTAGCTCCACATCCGCACCAGGGACTCGCCGAGCAGGGGACCGAGCGCGAGTCCGAGGTACAGCCCGAGCGAGTTGTACGACAGTGCCTCTCCGAGTCGTTTCGGGGGCGCCAGGTCGGCGAGGGCGGCGAATCCGGACACGAAGAACGCGGCCTCGCCGACGCCGGCGAGCAGTCGCAGGAAGACGATCAGCACGATGTCGTGGACCGTCGTCATCAACGCGAGGCTGGCCGCGGCGAGCATCGCGCCACCGAGGAGCATCGGCCGGCGGCCATACACGTCGGAGAGACGACCGGCGAACGGTCGCAGGAGGAGCGCCGAGACCGCGAAGGCGCCGTAGGCGATGCCGGCACCTACCTCGTCGCCACCCAGCGGCCCGGTCACGTAGAGGGGCAGGGCGAAGATGGCGACGCCGCCGGCAGTGAAGTAGGCGAGCTCGGCGACCGTCAGCGCGATGAACTGCGGCGTGAAGAGTCGCTCGGCGTGTGAGGACGATGGCGTCGAGGTGGTGCGGGGTGTGGATCGGACTCGACCCATGGGGTCATGGTACGCCCGCCCGTTTCTCGGCGACAGCTGCGCGCTCAGCGGAAGTCGCGCGACTTCGCGGGCGCCGACATGACCAGGCGTTCGAACCGGTCGGCGACGAGGTTCGTGACGCCCTCTGGCGAGCGCTCGAGGATGCCGCGCACGATCATCGCGGGCGCCTCTCGCGCCACCCGCCGGTACCGGTTCCACACCCCGACCCCGGCGATGACGTTGAGGGTGCCCGACTCGTCCTCCAGGTTCAGGAAGGTGATGCCGCTCGCCGTCGCCGGCCGCTGGCGGTGCGTGACGACTCCGCCGACCTCGATGCGCCGCCCGCTCTCGAGGTCGCGCAGCCGATCGATTCGCACGGCGCCGCGCTCGTCGAGCCCCTCCCGGATGTGCCGCACAGGGTGGTCGTCGGGCGAGATGCCCGTGGCCCACAGGTCGTAGATCACCTGCTCGGCGTCGGTGAGCATCGGCAGGAGCGGCGGCTGCACGACGACGACCGATCCGGCGAGGTACTCCTCGCGGTCCTGGGCGGCCTCACCGGCGAGCCAGAGCGCCTCGCGACGCTGCAGGCCGAACCCGTCGAACGCGCCGGCTGCGGCGAGCGCCTCCAGTTGCTCGGCGTTCAGGGCCGCGCGCCGGGCGACGTCGGCCATGTCGCGATACGGCCCGCGCGCCTCGCGTTCGGCCACGATGCGCTCGGCGACGGTCGTGCCGATGGAGGTGACGTCGGCGAGTCCGAGCCGCACCGCGAACGCGCCGTCGCGCCGGTGCTCGACCGACCGGTCGGGGGCGTCGCGGTGGAAGGCGCCGATGGGCGGCTGCATGGGATCGGTGCATGTCGCCATGCCGGTCGACTCGCGCCGTCTGCTGACAGCGCTGTCGTCGACCGCCTCGAGGCCCGCGCTCGCGCCCGACCGCAGGATGTCGGGACGGAGCACCTCGACGCCGTGCCGACGCGAGTCGGCCGTGAGCGTCTGCGGCGAGTAGAAGCCCATGGGCTGGGCGCGCAGCAGGGCGGCGAGGAAGGCGGCGGGATAGTGCAGCTTCAGCCACGAGCTCGCGTAGACGAGCAGCCCGAAGCTGAGGGCGTGGCTCTCGGCGAAGCCGAAGTTCGCGAATGCCTCGATCTTCTCGTAGATGGAGTCGGCCACGTCTGGGGCGATGCCGTTCTCGGCCATGCCGGCGTAGAGCTTCGAGCGGAGCCGTTCGATCTTCTCGATGCCACGCTTGGAGCCCATGGCCCGGCGCAGCAGGTCGGCGTCGGCGGCGCTGCAGTTGCCCACGGCGACGGCCATCTGCATGAGCTGCTCCTGGAACAGCGGCACACCGAGGGTGCGGGCGAGCACGGGTTCGAGCTTCGGGTGCAGGTAGCTGACGGGCTCCTCGCCCGTGCGTCGCCGGATGTACGGATGCACCGCGCCGCCCTGCACGGGACCGGGGCGGATGAGGGCGATCTCGACGACGAGGTCGTAGAAGCAGCGCGGCTTCAGTCGGGGGAGCGTGCCCATCTGCGCGCGGCTCTCGACCTGGAACACGCCGATCGAGTCGGCGCGGCAGAGCATGTCGTAGACCGCCTCCTCCTCCTTTGGGATCGTGGCGAGCTCCCACTCCTCGCCCGTGTGCTCGCGGATGAGGTCGAACGTGTACTGGAGCGCTGCGAGCATGCCGAGGCCGAGCAGGTCGAACTTCACGAGTCCCATCCACGCGCAGTCGTCTTTATCCCACTGCAGCACGGTGCGGTTCTCCATGCGGGCGTGCTCGATGGGGCAGACCTCGCCGACGGGCCGGTCGGTGAGCACCATGCCGCCCGAGTGGATGCCGAGGTGCCTCGGGAAGGTGAGCAGCTGCTCGGCGAGCTCGACGACGGGCCCGGGGATGTCGTGGTCGTCGGTCGACACCACCGCGCCCCACCGCTCGACCTGGCGCGACCAGGCATCTTGCTGGCCTGTGGAGTAGCCGAGCGCCTTCGCCATGTCGCGCACGGCGGCTTTCGGACGGTAGCTGATGACGTTCGCGACCTGCGCCGCGTTCATGCGACCGTACTTGCCGTAGACGTACTGGATGATCTCCTCGCGGCGGTCGGAGTCGAAGTCCACGTCGATGTCGGGCTCCTCGTCGCGGAGCGCCGAAAGGAACCGCTCGAACGGCAGGTCGAAGAAGATCGAGTCGACCGCGGTGATGTCGAGCACGTAGCAGACCGCCGAGTTCGCCGCCGACCCCCTGCCCTGGCAGAGGATGCCACGGCTGCGCGCCTCGCGCACGAGGTCGTAGACGATGAGGAAGTACCCGGGGAAGTCCTTCTGCTCGATGATGTCGAGTTCGCGTGCGAGGCGCTCACGCACGTGCTCGGGCACGCCCGGATAGCGTTTCTCGGCACCCGCCCACACGAGCTCGCGCAGCCAGCTCATGGGCGTGTGGCCGTCGGGCACCTCCTGGCGGGGCAGGCGCGGACGGGCGCTGCGCAGCCGGAAGCCGAGCTCGCCGGCGAGCGTCACCGACCGTGCGACCGCGCCGGGGTACCGCTCGAACCGCCGCATCATCTCGGCGCCCGAGCGCAGGTGCAGGCCGTCGGAGGCGGGGAGCCAGCCGTCGAGCTCGTCGAGACTGCGCCGGGCCCGCACGGCGGCGAGCGCCGACGCGAGCCGGTGCTCGCCGGGGGTCGCGTAGTGCACGGCGTTCGTGGCGAGGAGCGGCAGGTGGGCGCGCGCGGCGAGCTCGGCGAGCGCGTCGTTCGCGTCCTGGTCGAGCGGATGCCCGTGGTCGAACAGTTCCACGACGACGTGGTCGCGACCGAAGAGCGCGACGAGCCGGTCGAGCTCGCGCCGCGCGGCATCGGGCCCGTCGTGCGCGAGCGCGCGCCGCACCGCGCCCTTGCGACATCCGGTCGGCACGACCCACTCGTCGCCCGCGCGCTCGGCGAGCTCCTCGAGCGAGTAGACCGGCCGTCCCTTCTCACCGCCCGCGAGCTGGCCCGCGGTGATGGCGCTCGCGAGCCGGTGGTAGCCCTCCTCGCCGCGCGCGAGCACGAGCAGGTGCTCGCCCTCGGGGTCGGCGACGCCCATCTGCGGCTCGCTGAGCCCGAGCGAGAGCTCGGCGCCGAACACCGTCTGGAGCTCGGGGAAGCTCTCGGCGGCCTCGGCGAAGCGCACGATGCCGTAGAAGCCGTCGTGGTCGGTGACGGCGAGCCCCGAGAGGCCGAGCCGGTGCGCCTCCTCGACGAGCTGCTCGGGCGTGGAGGCGCCGTCGAGGAAGCTGAACGTCGAGTGCGCGTGCAGCTCGGCGTACGGCACGATGGGCCCGGCCGGCGCCTCGAGGCCGTCGGACGGGCGGTACGGATGCCGCTTCCGGCTCCAGGCGGGACTGTCGCCGCCGTCGGCGATGACGGTCGGCCCGCCCGGCCGACGCCGGTCGGAGAGCTTGCGCTCGAGCTCCGACCACGGGATGCCCGGATTGTTCCAGCCCACGGCTCACACCCCGCCCATCCGCTGCACCCGGCCCATCAGTCGTACCTCGCCTCGGCCCACCAGCCGTCGCGGTCGCGCACGAGGAGCCATGCGCAGCCGTCGTCGTCGACGATCTGGAACCGGTGCACGCGCTTGGCGTGCTCGGCGTCCCACCAGCGCTCGACGACGGGCCATGGGCCGGCCCATGCGCGCACCGGGGCGGCCTCGCCGCCGCCCACGGCGAACCGATCGGGCGTCGCCGAGATCACCCCGCGATCGTCGATCGTGATGACGGCCCCACGCGCGTCGAGGAGCGCGATCGGCGGCCGTTCGCGGAAGACGCTCGCGGGCGCGAGGGCGGGGAGGCTGCCGGGCCACGGCGCCTCGCTCGTGCGTTCGGGAGGCCGGTCGCCCCACGGCACGAGCACCTGCCGGTCGGCGAGCATGCGGCCGCCGCCGATCGAAGGGGTCACGACGGCCTCGTGTCCGAGCATGCTCTGCACGCGTGTGAGCCCGTGGTGCACGCGCTCGTCGGGCCCGCCGCCCCAGAGCCCCTCCTCGTGGTTGCCCGTGGAGTCGATGCGCTCGGGGATGACGCGCAGCCGCACGATGGGGGAGTCGAGGCCCGCGTCGCCGCCGCCGCCCGCGCCCTGCAGCTGCCAGCGGATGCGGTCGATGACGTCGGCCGGCGTGAACCAGCGCGGATGCAGCCAGCTGCGACTCGAGTGCCCGCCGCGCTCGTCGTCGAGCTCGATGCGCAGGCCCGTGCAGACGAGGCGCACGGCACGCATGCGGTCGATGAACTCCTCGGCGCCCACACGGAACGCGAACGCGAGCTGGTCGATGCGGTCGAGCGGGGGTTCGAAGTGCTGCTCGGCCTCGAATTCGGGCGGGGGCGTGCGAGCGATGACGCGGGCCTGCTCGCGCCCGGCGGCGCGGTCGTGCGCGAACGCGCCGGCGGCGCCGAACCGGCGCCGTACGTCGGCGGCGGGCAGGGCGGCGAACTCGCCGAGCGTGCGCACGCCGAGCCGGTTCAGCAGGGTGGCCGTGCGGGCGTCGACCACGAGGGCGACGGGCAGCGGCGCGATGAAGGCGGCGGATGCCCCGGGCGGCACGACCCCGATGGGCGACGCGCCCGTGGCACGCGCCGCCTGCTCGGCCGCGAACGGTCCGTCGGCGACGCCGACCCTGGCACCCGGCACCCCGTGCTCGACGACCGTGGCGAGGAGGGCCGACGCCGCGGCATCCTCACCGCCGTAGTACCGGGCGGGACCGCGTGCGCGCATGGCGAGCGTGCCCGGCCGGATGAGCTGCACGCCGGGCACGGCGGCCTCGACGGCTCGCACGACGGGTTCGAAGACGCGTGCGTCGAGGTCGGCGTCGTACTCCTGCACGATGAGTCCGGGGGAGCGGTACTGCGCCTCGCGGAGCTTCAGCCCGCGGGCCACGCCGTCGCGGCGCGCGGCGGGCGAGCAGGCGAAGACGAGGCCGGCTTCGGTGAGCGCGACGGGCGCGGCCGGATCGAGGCCAGTCTCACGGCAGGCCGCGAAGACGGGCCAGTCGGGGCACCACAGCACGATGGTGCGGCCGAGGTCGGTGGTCATCCGGTGGCCCTCCGCTCGAAGTCGTCGAGGCGGATCGGCTCGGCGACCTCGGCGGCGACGGGGGTGAACTCGAGGTGCCGCCCGGGCAGCCGGAGCCGGGAGCGGGAGCGGCGCACGAACTCGCCGCGACCGGCGACGCTCACCACGACCTCGCGCTCGGCGAGGTGCCCGTGGCCCTGCTCGAGCCCCTGCCATTCGCTCGCCTCGAGGCCGAGGCGGGCGTCGCTGCCCGGCCACTCGCCCGCGACGAGCAGGGTCGAGCCGCGCTGGCGGAGCCGAGCCTGGAGACGGCTCGCCTCGGCGGGGGAGAGCCGGCCCGACGGTCGCACCGCGACGACGGGGATGACGTCGGCGAGCGCCGCCACGACGGTGAGCCACTGCCGCCCTGGATCGGGCACGAGCACGAGTCGGTCGAGGGCGATGCCGAATCGCGCCGCGGCCTCGACGCCGAACTCGGGCATGCCCGCCACCGCGACCCATCGTCCGCTCGAGCTGGGCCCGGCGAGGAGGGCCATGAGCAGGGTCGTCGACCCCACGACCTGCACGACCGTGCCCTCGCGCAGGGTACCGCCCGGCAGCACCTCGGCCAGGGCCGGATGCGTCGGCACGGCCTTGGAGTCGAGGCGCGTTGCCTGCATCCCGCGGATGCGGGCCTGCAGTTCCTCGACGCGTGCCGGCCCGGTCGCCGAGGCGGCCGGAGCGGGTCGGGGAGTGGTCATCGTCACCACTCAATGTTCGAACACATGTTCGAATGTGGCAAGTCCGGAAGGCCGTGCGTCCATCCCCCCGAGCAGGGGAGCCGGGAACGAGAGAAGGCCCGGATCGGCATGATCCGGGCCTTCTCACAACGCGTGCGCGAGGGGGGACTTGAACCCCCACGCCCGTTAGGGCACTAGCACCTCAAGCTAGCGCGTCTGCCATTTCCGCCACCCGCGCGTTGTGTTCGGGCCTTCGGTCTCCCGCAGGCCCGAAAGAAGACATTAGCACGGATTCCGAGGGGCCTCGAACACGCGTGGCCACCCCTCACGGCCGCCCGCTACGGTGAAACGCATGGCCCCGACATCCGCAGTCCAGCAGCCGAACGCCGAGCTCGAGGAGACCGCGGCGATCGCGCGGGACCTCATCCGCTTCGACACCTCGAACTACGGCGAGGGCAGGGCCAACGGCGAACGCGAGGCCGCCGAGTACGTCGAGGCGAAGCTCGCCGCCCTGGGCCTCGCGCCGCAGCTGTTCGAGTCCGAACCGCGGCGCACGAGCGTCGTCGCACGGGTGCCCGGGCGCGACCCCGGGAAGCCGGCGCTGGTGCTGCACGGCCACCTCGACGTCGTGCCTGCCGACGCACGCACCTGGAGCGTCGACCCGTTCGCGGGCGAGATCCACGACGGCATGCTGTGGGGTCGCGGCGCGGTCGACATGAAGGACATGGACGCCATGATGCTCACCGCGCTCGGCGACATCATCGGCGCAGGCTCGCTGCCCGAGCGCGAGATCGTCGTCGCGTTCTTCGCCGACGAGGAGGCTGGCGGCGGACTCGGCGCGAGCTGGCTGGTCGATCACCACCCCGAGCTGTTCGCGGGCGCCACCGAGGCGATCAGCGAGGTCGGCGGATACTCGATCACGATCGACGGCACGCGCGCCTACCTGCTGCAGACCGGGGAGAAGTCGCTCATCTGGGTGCGACTCATCGCCCGCGGGGTCGCCGCCCACGGCTCCCGCCTCATCCGCGACAACGCCGTCACGAAGCTCGCCGAGGCCATCGCGCGCATCGGCCGCAGGGAGTGGCCGCTTCGGCTGACCGACACCACGCACGAACTCCTCGGCGAGATCGCGGACGTGCTCGGCGTCGACCCCGAGCGCACCTCGCCGGACGAACTCGCCCTCGCCACCGGTTCGGCGTCGGGGTTCATCACGGCGACCCTTCGCACGACCGCCAACCCGACCGCCCTCGACGCCGGCTACAAGCACAACGTCATTCCCGACCACGCCGAGGCGCTCGTCGACATCCGTACGCTGCCCGGCGAGGAGGACGCCGTGCTCGCCGAGATCCAGGAGCTCGTCGGCGACGACATCGAGATCCGCATCGTGCACCGCGACATCGGACTCGAGGCCTCCACCACCGGCCCGCTCGTCGACGCCGTGCGGCATTCGATCGGGATTCACGACCCCGGCGCGCCCGTCTTCCCGTACCTCCTGTCGGGCGGAACCGACAACAAGTCGCTCAGCCGGCTCGGCATCGCCGGCTACGGATTCGCGCCGCTGCGGCTGCCGGAGGGGCTCGACTTCCCAGCCATGTTCCACGGCGTCGACGAGCGCGTTCCGCTCGACGCACTATCCTTCGGTAGGCGGGTCCTGCGCGACCTGCTGCTCGCCTACTGACCACGACCGGTCTCGATTCCCGACTCTCGGAAGGTCCATCTCCCCGTGCTCGAAGCGATGATCCTCGGCCTCGTGCAGGGCCTCACCGAGTTCCTCCCGATCTCCTCCAGCGCCCACCTGCGCATCCTGGGGGAGTTCCTGCCCAACGCCGCAGACCCCGGTGCCGCGTTCACGGCCATCACCCAGATCGGCACCGAGACGGCCGTCGTGGTGTTCTTCTGGCGGGACATCGTGCGCATCGTCTCGCACTGGTTCAAGGCCCTGTTCGGCCGCATCCCGCGCCACGACCCCGACGCGCGGCTCGGCTGGCTCATCATCGTCGGCTCGATCCCGATCGTCGTGCTCGGAATCCTGTTCCAGGACCAGATCGAGACGACCTTCCGCTCGCTCTGGATCGTGGCGACCATGCTCGTCGTCTTCGGCATCATCCTCGGCCTCGCCGACTGGGCGGGCGCGAAGCATCGCATCCTCGACGAGCTCACCGTGCCGCACGGCATCCTGTTCGGATTCGCCCAGGCCATGGCGCTCATCCCCGGCGTCTCACGCTCGGGCGGAAGCATCACGATGGGACTGCTCCTCGGCTACCAGCGCGCGGCTGCCGCACGATACGCGTTCCTCCTCGCGATCCCCGCGGTGTTCGGGTCGGGCTTCTACCAGCTGTTCAAGAGCTGGGGCGAGCCCGCCGTGTACGGCCCGCTCGAGACCGCCGCCGCGACGATCGTCGCGTTCGTGGTCGCGATCCTCATCATCCACTTCTTCATGGCGTGGATCTCGAAGCACAGCTTCCTGCCGTTCGTGATCTACCGCATCGCGCTCGGCGGGCTCCTGTTCTGGCTGCTCGCCACGGGCACCATCGACGCCTGACCCGACGCCGAGCGGGCGAGCGGATGCCGCGGTCGCCGGTTCGCGGCTCAGCCGCCGTCGCGCGGCCGCCGGGGCTCGTCGCGCGGACCGTCGCCGCGGCCGTCGGCACGACCCTCGGGTCCGTCGCCGCGACGCCGGAGGTATCGCTCGAACTCCTGGGCGATCGCCTCGCCGCTCGCCTCGGGTGCGTCGACGGCGTCACGCGCCTGCTCGAGCTGCGTGATGTAGCCCGCCATGTCCTCGTCGTCGGCCGCGAGCGCATCGACGCCGGCCTCCCATGCCTTGGCCTCGGTCTCGAGGTTGCCGCGCGGGATGCTGAGCCCGGTGAGCTCCTCGACCTTGCCGAGGAGCGCGAGCACCGCCTTGGGGGAGGGCGCGTTGTGCACGTAGTGCGGCACCGACGCCCACAGCGACACCGTGGGGATCCCGACGCGCTCGGCCTGGTCGGCGATGACGCTGAGGATGCCCACCGGTCCCTCGTAGCTCGACCGGTCGACGCCGAGCGCCTGGCGCACCTCCGCGTTCTCGCTCGAGGCGAACACCGAGAGCGGGCGCGTGTGCGGGGCATCCGCGAGCATGGCGCCCAGCAGCACGATGCCCTCGATGTCGGCGGTCAGCGCGGCGTCCACGAGCTCGGCCGCGAAACCCTTCCAGCTGCGGGCGGGTTCGGCGCCGATGAGCACGTGCAGGGTCTCGGCGCCCGGACCGGTGACGCGTTCCTCGGCGTTCGAGGTGGGCATGCCGCTCGGGCCGAGGATGGCGGCGCCCGGCCACTCGATGCGCCGGTTGCCGTCGTCGCCGACGACGACCGTCGGCCGGGTGAACTGGTAGTCGAAGTAGAGCTCGGGATCGACCGCGGCGATCTCGACGAGGCCGAGGCGCTCGACCAGGAGCCTGGCCGCGCCGGTGGCCGCCTCCCCGGCGTCGTTCCAACCCTCGAACGCGACGACGAGCAGCCTTCCGCCCTCGAAACCGGCCGGCTGTTTCACTCCTGGTGCCCCGCTTCCCGCGCCGGTGGACCGGCGACACCTCCACAATAGGCCGTGCCCGTAGACTTGCGGGTTGTGACCACTCGCCTCCCCGCCGCCGTCCTCTGGGACATGGACGGCACCCTCGTCGACACCGAGCGCTACTGGATGGCGGCCGAGGAGGAGCTCGTCGAGTCCTTCGGCGGCCGATGGACGCATGAAGACGGCCTCCGGCTCGTCGGCAGCGGGCTCTGGGAGGCCGCCGCCGTCTTCCAGTCCGTCGGCGTCGACCTCGACGCCGACACGATCGTGGCGCGGCTCACCGCGCGCGTGCAGGAACAGCTCGCCGACCACGGCGTGCCGTGGCGGCCCGGCGCGCGCGAACTCCTCGAGGCGCTGCGCGAGGCGTCCGTGCCCACCGCCCTCGTCACGATGTCGGTGCGGTCGATGGCCGACGACGTGGTGCGCGCCATCCCGTTCCATGCCTTCGACGCCCTCGTCACGGGCGACGCCGTCGAGCACGCGAAGCCCCATCCCGAGCCGTACCTGAAGGCCGCCGAGGAGCTCGGCGTCGACGTGCGCCAGTGCGTCGCCATCGAGGACTCGCCCGCCGGGCTCACATCGGCATGGGATGCCGGCACCATCGCCGTGGGGGTGCCGAACATCCTCTCCCTCGACGATGCGCCCTCGCACGTGCTCTGGCCGACGCTCGCGGGCCGCACCGTCGCCGACCTCGGCGCTCTCCTCGACCTCCGTCGGGCGCGCGCATGATCGAGAGTCGCGGCGAGCGCAGCGGGCCGTTCCGGGCGGGCGACCGGGTGCAGCTGACCGGCCCCAAGGGTCGCATGCACACCATCACCCTCGAGCCCGGCAAGCTCTTCCACTCGCACAAGGGCCCCATCGCGCACGACGACCTCATCGGCCTGCCCGACGGCTCGGTCGTGAAGAACCAGGTGGGCGTCGAGTACCTCGCCCTCCGCCCGCTCCTGAGCGACTTCGTGATGTCGATGCCGCGCGGCGCGGCGATCGTGTACCCCAAGGACGCGGCGCAGATCCTCGCGCAGGCCGATGTCTTCCCGGGCGCCACCGTGGTCGAGGCGGGCGTCGGCTCCGGTGCCCTGTCGCTCTGGCTGCTCCGCGCGATCGGGCCCGCGGGTCGCCTGCACTCGTTCGAGCGTCGCGAGGAGTTCGCCGAGGTCGCGCGCGGCAACGTGGCGACGTTCCACGGCGCCGACCCAGACAATTGGTCGATCACGCTCGGCGACCTCGCACAGGCCCTGCCCGAACAGGTGGCCGAGGCATCCGTCGACCGGGTCGTGCTCGACATGCTCGCGCCGTGGGAGTGCATCGACGCCGTCTCGACCGCGCTCAAGCCCGGCGGCGTGCTGCTCTGCTACATCGCCACCGTCACGCAGCTCTCCCGGGTGGCCGAGGCCATTCGCGCGACCGGCTGGTACACCGAGCCCGTCGCGAACGAGACGATGGTGCGCGGCTGGCACGTGCAGGGGCTCGCCGTGCGACCCGACCACCGCATGATCGCGCACACCGGCTTCCTCATCACCGCTCGCCGGCTCGCGCCGGGCACCGAGTTGCCAGAGCTCAAGCGGCGCCCGTCGAAGACCGAGTTCAGCGACGAGGACGTCGAGGCGTGGACGCCCGGCGCGCTGGGCGAGCGCCAGGTGAGCGACAAGGCGCTCCGCAAGCGCGTACGGGCAGCGGATGCCGCGGCCGCGCGCTCTCGCGCCGCCGACGACGAACCCGGTGCCGGTACCGACACCGATCTGCCCGACGACCCGGCGGAAGAAGCCCGCTAGGCTACCAACGCCCCTCCGCGACCCATCGAAGAATCGAGGATCAGTGCGCTCGTCATTCGCGCTCATCGCCACCGCCGGACTCGTCGCCGTCGCGCTCGCAGGCTGCGCCTCGGCGCCCACGCCGCAGGCCTCGGCCGGGCAGTCGTCCGACGTCGTGACCGTGAAGGGGGACTTCGGTGACGCGCCGCGCGTCGAGTTCCCGACGCCGCTCGTGCCAGGCGAGACGCAGTGCACCGAGGTCATCGCGGGCGAGGGCGAACGCATCCACGAGGGCCAGCAGGCGCTCATCGGGCTGGCCGTGTACAACGGCACGACCGGAGACGAGCTCCAGACCGCCGGCTTCGGCGACGAGGAGCCCATCGCCGTCACGTACGCCGAAGGTGCATTGCCCGGGCTGAACAAGGCGCTCTCGTGCGCGCGGGTGGGCTCGCGGGTCGTGGCGGTCGTGCCCGAGGAGGACGCCTTCGGCGAGCAGGGCAATCCCTCGATCGGCATCGAGCCCGGCGACAGCATCGTCTTCGTGATCGATGTCGAGCGGGCCTTCCTCTCCCGTGCCGACGGGTCGGTGCGCCTGAGCCGCGACGAGTTCCCCGCCGTCGTGCTCGCACCCGACGGCCGCCCCGGCATCACCGTGCCGAAGTCGACGCCGCCCGAGGAGCTCGAGGTCGAGGTGCTGAAGCAGGGCGTCGGCCAGACCGTGGAAGACGGCGACTCCGTCGTCGTGCACTACACGGGCGTGCTCTGGGACGACAACTCCGTCTTCGACTCGAGCTGGGAGCAGGGCCGGCCCGCCACGTTCGTCGTGGGCGAGGGGGGCAACGTGATCCCCGGCATGTCCGACGCGCTCGTCGGCCAGACGGTCGGCTCGCAGATCGGCGTCATCGTGCCGCCGTCCGAGGGCTACGGCGACCAGGGCAACGCCCAGGTGCCCGCCGGTTCGACGCTCTTCTTCGTGGTCGACATCCTGGGGGTCGTCTGACCCGGCCGGCAGCCGTCGGGGCCCCCTCCCGCATGAGTATGATCGCTCCTGTGGCTGGCGCAGGGGAAGCGGGAGCGTCGAGGATTCCGGTCGAAGACCGACTCTTCAGCCTCGTGCTCGCGCTCCTCGCGACCGAGACCGGTCTCCTGAAGTCCGAGATCCTCTCCTCGGTGCGCGGCTATGCCGAGCGGTACTCGGAGTCGGGCGGCAACGCCAACCTCGAGCGCCAGTTCGAGCGCGACAAGGACGACATCCGCGAGCTCGGCATCCCCCTCGAGACCGTGGAGTCGCCCGATCGTCCCGGCGACAACCAGGCGCTGCGCTACCGCATCCCGAAGGGTCAGTACGACCTGCCCGACGAGGTCCGGTTCACGCCCGACGAGCTCACGCTGCTCGGCCTCGCCGCCGAGGTGTGGCGCGAGGCGTCCCTCTCGGCCGATTCCCAGCGCGCCCTCACCAAGCTCCGCTCGTTCGGCATCGAGCCGCGCGACCCCGTCATCGGCTACGCTCCGAGGCTGCGCGTGCGCGACGCCGCCTTCGAGCCGCTCCGCCAGGCCCTCGATCGTCGGCAGACCGTGCGGTTCCGGTACTTCAAGCCGGGGGAGGCCGAGCCCCGCCTGCGCACCGTCAATCCGCTCGCGGTGGTCCTGCATGAGGGCCGTTGGCACCTGCACGCCTTCGATCGCGATGCGGCCGGCCCCCGCACCTTCCTGCTCTCCCGGATCATCGGACAGGTGGAACCGGTACCCGGGATGACCTTCGACCCGCCTCCGCCGGGCATCCAGGACCGCATCCTCGCCGAGCTCGACGAGTTGCGACTGCGGAATGCGGCCGATCTCGCCGTCGCCGCCGGCACCGACGCGGAGGTGCGCCTCGGCAAGCGAGCGGTGCTCCGCGACGAGGACGCCGGGGTCATTCGGCTCCACTACACCGATGCCGCGGTGTTCGCCGACGAACTGGCCGCCTACGGGCCCGAGGTGCACGTCGTGAATCCCGCGTCGTTGCGCGAGGCCGTGCGAGAGCGGCTCGCGACCGTCGCGGCGGCGCACCGCGATGAACGCCACGAAGGAGCCACGTGATGGCCGCCCGCCGCACGAGGCCGCTGAAGGGCCCCGACAAGCTCGTCTTCCTGCTCGCGTTCGTGCCGTACCTGCTCGAGCAGCGGGTGGTCTCCGTGTCCGATGCCGCGGCGCACTTCGGCATGACCGAAGTCGAGATCCGCGACGCGGTGCGCCTCATCGCGACCTCGGGCCTGCCGGGCTCCACGGGCACGTACCAGCCGAACGACCTCTTCGACATCGACTGGGAGTCGTTCGAGGACGACGACGTCATCGTGATCGTGCACCACGTCGCGATCGACGACGCGCCACGGCTCTCGGCACGCGAGGCGGCGGCGCTCATCGCCGGCCTCCAGTACCTCTCCGCGTCACCCGAGAACGCGGGCAGCGCCTCGCTCGCCTCACTGATGGCCAAACTCACCGCGGGCGCGTCGGCGACGCCGAGCCGGCTCGCCGTCGCCGAGACCGAGGCGGATGCCTCGCTCGCGGCGATCCGCCAGGCCGTCGCGGTGGGGCGCCAGATCGAGTTCGACTACCTGAACGCTCGGGGCGAGGGGAGCCGGCGTCGCGCCGACCCGCTGCGGATCATCTCGCAGGACGCCGACTGGTACCTGCAGGCGTTCTGCCACACCCGCCAGGACGTGCGGAACTTCCGCGTCGACCGGATGAGCGACCTCGTGGTCACCGACGAGCCGGTGGGCGACCACTCCCAGCACCAGGTTCCCGACACCCTGTTCCAGCGGTCCGACTCCGACCTCGACGTGGTGGTCGACGTATCGCCCTCCACCCTGCCACTGCTGGCCGACTACCTCGCCGACTCGCGCACGCACGAGGTCGAGGGTCGGCTGCGCGTGACCCTTCGCCTGGCCCACGTGCACGGGCTGAAACGGCTCGTCGCGGGCCTTCCGGGTCTCGTCACGGTGGTCTCACCCCCCGAGGCGCGAACTGCGGTCGCGGAGTGGGCCGAGGCGGGCCTCGCCGGATATCGCGACGACGAGCCATCCGCCGCTGCACCTGCGACGACCGGCCCCGACGGGCCGTGACCCTCCGGTCAGCGGACGTTGGGCAACCCGATCGTCGCGCAGTCGCGCAGGGCGGTTAGACTGACGGGACGATCCCCCCCGGAGAACGGACGAACACCTATGTGGCAAGGCTTCACTGGTTGGCACGCGCTGATCATCCTCGTGGTCATCCTGCTGCTCTTCGGCGCGCCCAAGCTCCCGGCCCTCGCCAAGAGCCTCGGCCAGTCGATGAAGATCCTGAAGAGCGAGGTGCGCTCCGACAAGGACGAGGCGGCTGACGGCACGGCAGCGCGCGATGCGGCTGCGCCGGCTGCTCCGACGGCACCTGAGGCGAGCGGCAGCGCCGGTGCGAAGGCCAAGACCGACGAGGCCGACACCGGCACGAGCCGCTGACCGCGGTGTCCGCGGTGAAAGATCGCGGGGAGAAGAACCGCGAGAAGCGGATGTCGCTCGGTGAGCACCTCATCGAGCTTCGCAAGCGTCTCTTCATCTCGGCGATCGCGATCGTGGTCGGCGGCATCGCCGGGTGGGTGCTGACCGACCTCTTCGTCTGGGATGCGCTCCAAGACCCGGTGAACCGGGTCGCCGAAGCGCGCGGCGACAACACCGCGATCATCTTCCAGACGATCTCCAGTTCGTTCGACCTCATGCTGCAGATCGCGTTCACGATCGGCATCGTGATCTCCAGCCCGGTGTGGCTCTACCAGATCTTCGCCTTCCTCGTCCCCGGGCTCAACACGCGCGAGCGCAAGTTCACGTTCGCCTTCTTCGCCTCGGCGATCCCGCTCTTCTTCGCCGGATGCGCCGCCGGATGGTTCGTCCTTCCGAACATCGTGAAGCTCATGACGAGCTTCGTCCCCGAAGGCGGTGAGACGCTTCTGACGGCGAAGGAGTACATCGACTTCGTGCTGAAGCTCGTGGTGGCGATCGGCATCGCCTTCGTCGTGCCGGTGTTCCTCGTGCTGCTGAACTTCGCCGGCATCCTCAGCGCCGCTGCGCTCATCAAGTCGTGGCGCATCGCCATCCTCGTCATCGTGCTGTTCACGGCGATCGCCACTCCCTCGGCCGACGTCGTCTCGATGTTCATGCTCGCGATCCCCATGGTGGGGTTGTACTTCGCGGCGTGGGGCATCGCGCACGTGCACGACAAGCGCGTCGCGCGCAGGAACCAGCTCGAGTTCGGGGCGGCCGTCTAGCCGAGCCTGTCTAGGCTGGAGGGGTGATGAGCCTCTCCCCGGCCGAACGATATGCGATCGCACGCGAGCAGCGTCGGAAGCCACGGCTCGTGGACTTCGCCGCACGGCTCCGTTTCGACCTCGACCCGTTCCAGCGGGCCGGATGCGCCGCGCTCGACGAGGGCCGGAGCGTGCTCGTCGCGGCGCCCACCGGGGCCGGCAAGACCGTCGTCGCCGAGTTCGCGGTGTTCCTCGCCATGCAGGAGCCCGGCGCAAAGGTGTTCTACACGACGCCGATCAAGGCGCTGAGCAACCAGAAGTACCAGGAGCTCGCCGACGAGTGGGGCGCCGCCGAGGTGGGCCTGCTCACCGGTGACACCAATATCAACTCGAGCGCCCGCATCGTGGTGATGACCACCGAGGTGCTGCGCAACATGCTCTACGCCGATTCGCCGCTGCTCGGCCGACTCGCCTACGTGGTGATGGACGAGGTGCACTACCTCGCCGACCGCTTCCGCGGCGCGGTGTGGGAGGAGATCATCATCCACCTCCCCGAGGAGGTGCGGCTCGTGTCCCTGAGCGCCACGGTGTCGAACGCCGAGGAGTTCGGCGACTGGCTGCAGGCCGTTCGAGGCGACACCGACGTCATCGTCTCCGAGGACCGACCCGTACCGCTCGAGCAGCACGTGCTCGTGAAGGCGAAGCTCATCGACCTGTTCGACTCCTCGGGCCAGGCCGCCACGAACCGCGTGAATCCCGAGTTGCAGCGCCTGGCGCGCTCGGGCGGACGGTCGATCTCGTCGCGGTCGACACGGGGACGGCGGGGCAGCGATCGCGGCCGGTTCCACCAGCAAGGGCAGGCCAACGGACGGCTCGACCGACCCGACGTCATCGAGCTGCTGCACAGCAAGCACCTGCTGCCGGCGATCGTGTTCATCTTCTCGCGGGCGGGATGCGACCAGGCCGTGCGCCAGGTGCTCCGCTCCGGCATCCGGCTCACCGATGCCGGCGAACGCGACGAGATCCGCTCGATCGTCGAGGAACGGGCGCGCATGCTCCGCGACGAGGATCTCGCCGTGCTCGGGTACTGGGAGTGGCTCGAGGGACTCGAGCGCGGGGTCGCCGCGCACCACGCAGGGATGCTGCCGGCCTTCAAGGAGGTCGTCGAGGAGCTCTTCCAACTCAAGCTCCTGAAGGTCGTGTTCGCCACCGAGACGCTTGCGCTCGGGGTGAACATGCCGGCTCGCTCGGTGGTGCTCGAGAAGCTCGAGAAGTTCAACGGCGAGGCCCGCGTGCCGATCACGCCGGGGGAATACACCCAGCTCACCGGGCGCGCCGGCCGCCGCGGCATCGACGTCGAGGGGCACTCGGTCATCCAGTGGGTCGACGGACTGGATCCCGAGTCGGTCGCCTCGCTCGCGTCCCGCCGAAGCTACCCGCTGAACTCGAGCTTCAAGCCGACGTACAACATGGCGGTGAACCTCATCGATCAGTTCGGGCGGGAGCGCACCCGGCAGATCCTCGAGCTCTCGTTCGCCCAGTTCCAGGCCGATCGCGCGGTCGTCGATCTCGCGCGCACCCTGCGGAAGCAGGAGGAGTCGATGGCCGGCTTCGAGGAGGCCATGCGCTGCCATCTCGGCGACTTCGGCGAGTACGCCGCGATCCGCCGGCGCATCGGCGAGCTCGAGCGACAGGGATCGAAGGGCAACCCCACGCACGCGCAGCGCGAGCGGCTGCAGCGAGAGCTGAACGGCGTCCGCAAGGCGATGCGGGCGCATCCCTGCCACGGCTGCGCCGAACGCGAGCAGCATTCGCGGTGGGCCGAGCGGTGGTGGCGCCTCAAGCAGGAGCACGACCAGCTGTCGCGCCAGATCCGCACGCGCACGGGCCAGGTGGCGAAGCGGTTCGACCGGGTGACCGAGGTGCTCGAGTCGCTCGGCTACCTCGAGCGCGACGCGCGTGGCGAGCTCGTGTCGGCGGCCCCCGGCCGCACGTTGAAGCGTATCTACGGGGAGCGCGACCTGCTCGTGGCCGAGAGCCTGCGCCTCGGCCTCTGGGACCGCCTCGACGTCCCCTCGCTCGCCGCGATGGCCGCGGCGCT
This sequence comes from Agromyces sp. NSFZ, assembly GCF_056156205.1. Classification (NCBI taxonomy): domain Bacteria; kingdom Bacillati; phylum Actinomycetota; class Actinomycetes; order Micrococcales; family Microbacteriaceae; genus Agromyces; species Agromyces sp. NSFZ. Next base: position 2,164,666 of record NZ_CM149585.1, on the reverse strand, counting down.
CGTCTACGAGCCGCGTCGCGATGACCGCGGTGAGCAGTTCCGGATGCCCCGGGGCCGCTTCCGTGACGCATACGATCGCACGACGGATGTCTGGAGCGAGCTCGACGACCTGGAGCGCGAGCACCGCCTGTCGGGCACCGAGCAACCGTCGCCTGCGCTCGCGCTGGGGATGCACGCCTGGGCGAGCGGTGCGGACCTCGGCCGTGTGCTCGCCGAGACGGAGCTCGCGGCTGGAGACTTCGTGCGGCTCACGAAACAGGTCGTCGACCTCCTCGACCAGATCTCGATCGTCGCCGACGCCGAACTCGGCGCCACGGCCCGCGCCGCGATCGACGCGGTGCGCCGCGGCGTGGTCGCGTACGGCTCCGTGGCCTGACGCGGTGGCGGTTCGCCTAGGCTGATCTGGTGCCCGAACGCGATCAGCGACCCCTCATGCCGCTCTGGGCTGCGGTCCTGGCATCGATCGCCGGAGGGCTCCTCTACGACCTCGGGTTCCCGGGCGCGAGCATCTGGCCGCTCGCGTTCGTGGGCATCGCGCTCGCCCTCGTCAGCCTGATCGGCCGCTCCTCGTGGGCGGCGTTCCACCTCGGCCTCGCATTCGGCCTCGCGTTCTACCTCCAGCAGGTCTCATGGACCTCGCTCTACCTCGGGCCGATCCCGTGGCTGGCGCTCTCCATCTTCCAGTCGCTGTTCGTCGGCGGCGGCGCCGTGCTCGTCACGCTCGCGTACCGATGGGTGCCGCGGGCGACCACGTCACGTTGGGCGCGGCTCGTCTGGCTGCCGCTGCTCGTCGCCGGGCTGTGGATCGTGCGGGAGGCCGCGACGGGCACGATCCCGTACGGCGGGTTCCCATGGGGTCGCGCGGCACTCAGTCAGGCTGAGAGCCCCTTCGCGCAGGTCGTCTCGTGGGTCGGGTCGACCGGTCTCGGGTTCATCATGGTGGCGATCGTCGCGGGCCTCATCGAGTGGGTGCGCATGCGCGGCTGGCAGGACCTGCGGACGGCGATCCCCGTGGTCGCGCTGGTCGCCGTCGCCGTCGCGGTGCCCGCGTGGCCCACCGACGCGGCCGGTGAACTCCGTGTCGCCAGCGTGCAGGGCAACGGACCGGCGGGGTACTTCGACGAACGCGAGCCCGGCGACGTGCTGGCCGCCCAACTGGAGGCGACCGAGCCGATCCTCGACGAGCAGGGCATCGACGTGCTGCTGTGGCCCGAGGGCGGATCCGACATCGACCCGACCCGCAGCGAATCGGTCGCGCGCATCTTCGACTCCCTGAGCGAGGACCTCGATGCGCCCGTCGTGCTCAACACGGTGACCACCCGCGACGAGCGGTTCTACAACACCTCATTGCTGTGGCGCGCGGGCGAGCGGGCGGTCGACAGCTACGACAAGCGGAACCCCGTGCCGTTCGGCGAGTACATCCCCGACCGCTGGTTCTACGACGCGATCGCCGGTGACCTCACCGGGCTCATCCAACGCGGGTATTCGCCAGGCTCGAACTCGCCGGTGTTCGATCTCGACGGCACCGCGGCCGGCCTCGCGATCTGCTTCGACGTCATCTACGACGGCCTGATCTGGGAGGGAGCACGGGGCGGAGCGGAGGTGTACCTGTTCCAGACGAACAACGCCGACTTCCGCGGCACCGACGAGAACGAGCAGCAGCTCGCGATCGCGCGACTCCGGGCGATCGAGACGGGTCGTTCGGTCGTGAACATCTCGACCGTGGGCACGAGCCAGGTCATCGACCCGACCGGCCGCACCATCGATGCACTGCCCGCCTACGAGCAGGGGTCGATGGTGACCGACGTCGAGCTGCGGACAGGCTTGACGCCCGCCGTCGTGCTCGGGGCGGGCGTCCCGTTCCTGCTCGTCGTCGGTGCGCTGGGCGGCCTCGTCGCCGTTGGCGTCATGGCACGTCGCGCGACGGGGGTCAGGCGCTCTTCTGCTGACCGCGGCGAGCGCGAAGGTAGGTGAGCCGCTCCTCGAGGATCTCCTCGAGCTCGGCACGGGTGCGCCGCTCGAGCAGCATGTCCCAGTGGGTGCGGGCGACCTTCTCACCCGAACGGTCGATCTCGACGGGCTGCGAGTCGACGAGCAGGGTGGCGTTGGCGCCGCAGTACCGGCATTCCCACGTCTCGGGAAGCTCGGCCTCGGTCGAGAAGGTCATCACGGTCTCTCGACCGCACGTCTCACAGCGGTACGTGTAGTCGGCACGGTCGGCGAAGACCACGCCGTCTTCACTCTGCAGGCTCTGTGCACCGATTCGCATGCCTCGAAGGCTCCGGTCCGCCATGGCGTACTCCTCTCGATCGTCTCTCAGGTATAAACGATCAAGCTGGGCATTCCCTTGCCGGGGACTGGGTGATTGCCGGGGAATTCTCAGCTTCGCGAGGCGATGAGCGCCACGGCGAGATCGGCCCGGTCGGTCACGAGGCCGTCGACCCCGAGGTCGAGCAGCCGGGTCATGTCGGCCGGGTCGTTGACGGTCCACACGTGCACCTCGGCGCCCGCCCGGTGCACGGCCTCGACGAAGTGCGGTGTGACGAGTCGGAACGGGCCCACCTGCTCGGGAATCTGCAGTGCAGCGGCGCCGCGACGCGCCAGTGCCACGGCCGCCGGCCATCGGAGCATCGAGGCGAGCCGTGTCGTGATCACGCCTCGCCGGCCGGCCGACGTCACGGACTCGGGTACGAGGTCGCCGAGCCGCAGCCGACGATGCTCTGAGAAACTCGTGAGCAGCACCCGCGGTGCGGCCCGGGTGCGCCCGATCGCCGCCACCGCGGGCGCCACGGCGCCCGCGACCTTGACGTCGATGTTGAACCGGAGCTCGGGGAACGCGTCGAGCGCCTCCTCGAGCGAGGCGAACCCCTGGCCGTAGCCGAGGTCGACGCGCCGCAACTCGGCCATGGTGAGTCGGGACACGCTGATCGAACGGCCGGCGACGCGGCTCAGCGACGGGTCGTGCGCGATCACGGCGACCCCGTCGGCCGAGACGTGCACGTCGGTCTCGACGTAGGGCGCCCCCACGGCGGCGGCTCGCTCGAATGCGAGCAGGGTGTTCTCGGGGGCGTCGATCGCGAGTCCGCGGTGTGCGAGCACCCGCGGGGCGGGCAGGTCGAAGTACGTCGACACGAGGGGCGTCTACGGGCGGTCGAGCGGCGACGCCGTCCCTGCCGGCGGGCGAGTGTCATCCGTCGCCGGGCCCGGCTGCGGGGTGAACGCCCGGCCGATGCCCTTCAAGGCCTCGCCGAGCTCGCTCGGCACGATCCAGAGCTTATTCGCCTCGCCCTTCGCGATCTGCGGGAGCATCTGCAGGTACTGGTAGCCGAGCAGCTTCGGGTCGGGGTCGCCCTTGTGGATGGCGTCGAACACCGTGAGGATCGCCTCGGCCTCGCCCTGCGCCCGCAGCACGGCGGCCTTCGCGTCTCCCTCGGCCTTGAGGATGGCGGCCTGCCGCTCGCCCTCGGCCGTGAGGATCGCCGACTGCTTCGTTCCCTCGGCGGTGAGGATGAGCGCCCGGCGGTCGCGTTCGGCGCGCATCTGCTTCTCCATCGAGTCCTGGATGGAGTGGGGCGGGTCGATCGCCTTCAGCTCGACACGGGAGACGCGGATGCCCCACTTGCCGGTGGCCTCGTCGAGCACGATGCGCAGCTGACCGTTGATGTTGTCGCGGCTCGTGAGCGCCTCTTCGAGGTTGAGTCCGCCGACGACGTTCCGAAGCGTGGTGGTGGTGAGCTGTTCGACCGCCCCGAGGTAGTTCGCGATCTCGTAGGTCGCGGCCCTGGCATCCGTCACCTGGAAGTAGACCACCGTGTCGATCGAGACCACGAGGTTGTCCTCGGTGATGACCGGCTGCGGCGGGAACGAGACGACCTGCTCGCGCATGTCGACCAGCGGGCGCACCCGGTCGATGAAGGGCACGAGGATGTTGAGGCCCGGCGAGAGCGTCTTGTGGTAGCGCCCGAGGCGTTCGACCACGCCCGCGTATGCCTGCGGGATGATGCGGATGGCACGGATCAGCACGACGATCACGAAGACCGCGACGACGATCAAGAGGATGACGACGAAGATCTGGCCGACGAAACCATCGATGCTGATCATGCGAGCTCCTGTGCGGTTGGGGGGTGAGGTCAGGCGCTGACGTCGCGCTCGATGGGGACGATGACGACGGTCGCGCCATCGACGAGCACGACCTTGACGGATGCCCCGGCGCCGACGACGGGTTCTTCGACGGCGTCGGGCGCGAGACGCGCCGTCCAGGTCTCGCCGTTGGCGAGCTTGACGAGGCCGGTCGTCTCGGAGACCGAGGCGATGACGCGTCCCGACATGCCGAGGATGGCGGCGACGTTGCTCGGCGTCGGGTCGGCGCCTCGGCGCATGTAACGCAGCATGACCGGGCGGATCGTGAGGATGAGCAGCACAGACACGGCGGCGGCGACGAGGATCTGCACCCACCATTCCCATCCGAGCAGGTCGGCGCCGAGTCCGGCCACCGAGCCGAACGCGATCATGAGGAACGTGAATTCGAGCGTGAGGAGCTCGATGATGACGCAGACCAGGATCAGGATGAGCCAGACGATCCAGGTGTACTGGGTCAGGTCCACCATGCGATCGCCCCTCCGACGTCCTGTTGCCTCGAACCTAGCACCGTGCGATGCCCCAGCGGGGATGGCGTTCAGGGGCTCGGCGTGCTGCGTTCGATCGGCACGACGACCGCCGTCGCGCCGTCGATTCCGGTGACGAGCACCCGCTGGCCGGTCGCGAGATCCGACTGCTCGGTGATCGGCGACAGGCGGGCCGTCCACACGTCTCCGTTCCGGAGCCGGATCTGACCGCCCGACGGCGTCACGGTGCGCATGACCGAACCCTCAGCGCCGATGAGGGCGTCGATGTTGCTGCGCGACGGGTCGCTTCGTTGGCGCAGCATCCGCAGCAGTGGCGGCCGTAGGGTGAGGATGAGGGCCAGCGAGATGACCGCGGCGACGATGAACTGCGCCCACCACGGAATGCCGAAGAGCCCTGAGAGGAGGCCGGCGACGCTGCCGAGGGCGAGCATCAGGAACGTCATCTCGAGCGTGAAGATCTCGATCGTGGCGAAGACGAGGATCAGCACCAACCAGACGATCCACGCGTACTGGGTCAGCACATCCACGTCGATCTCCCTCGCCCGGAGCCCGCTGCGGCTCGTTCCGAAACTAGCAGGCGGCACTGCGCAGGAGTCGAGTTGATAGTCTCGGTTCGGCGCATCGCCAGGACCGTCGGGTCCGCCACCAGAGCCACGAGGAGCCACGCCGTGACCAACCCACTCGCCCCCGGTTCGCTCGACGGCCGCGTCGCCCTCGTCACCGGCTCGTCACGCGGCATCGGCGCCGACACCGTGCGGTATCTCGCGGGCGCCGGGGCATCCGTCGTGGTGAACTACCGCAGCAAGGCGCCGCGGGCCGAGAAGGTGGTCGCCGAGATCGAGGCGGCCGGTGGGCGTGCGATCGCCGTCGGGGCCGACCTGACCGATGCGGCGTCCGTCGCGGCCATGTTCGAGCGTGCCGTCGCCGAGTTCGGTCAGATCGACATCCTGGTGCTGAATGCCTCCGGCGGCATGGAGACCGGCATGGGCGAGGACTACGCCATGCGGCTCAATCGCGACGCGCAGGTCAACGTGGTCGAGGGCGCGCTGCCGCACCTCGCGACCGGGGCGCGCATCGTGTTCGTGACCAGCCACCAGGCGCACTTCATCCGCACGACGCCGACGATGCCCGAATACGAGCCGGTGGCGCTTTCGAAGCGTGCCGGAGAGGATGCACTGCGGGCGAAGCTGCCCGAGCTCGAGGCCGCGGGCGTCGAGTTCGTCGTCGTGTCCGGCGACATGATCGAGGGGACCATCACGGCGACGCTCCTCGAGCGGGCGAACCCGGGTGCCATCCAGGCGCGCAAGGCGGATGCCGGGCGCCTCTACAACGTGTCCGAATTCGCCGCCGAGGTCGCCCGAGCCGCGGTGGACCCCGTGCCGGCCGACCACACCAGGTACGTCGGCGACACCGCGGGCTTCGCTCGCGAGGGCTGACCGCGCACCCAGCCGAGCATCGCGAGGGCTGTGCCGACCGGCGCCGAGGCGCTGACGACGCTGGACGACGGGGGAGTGGCGTGAGTCGTACGACCGACCGGATGCACCGGATCGCCGAGGAGCGGTTCGGCTGGACGACGCTGAAGCCGGGCCAGGCCGAGGCGATCGAGGCCGTCGTCGGGGGCGGTGACGTCCTCGTCGTGATGCCGACGGGGTACGGCAAGTCGGCCGTGTACCAGATCGCCGCGCACCTGCTCGACGGACCGACACTCGTCGTCTCGCCGCTCATCGCCCTGCAGGCCGATCAGGTGCGACACCTCGAACGTGCCTCGGGCGACGGCACGGCGGTGGCTGTGAACTCATCGCACAGCGACGGCGCCAACGAACGATCGTGGGAGGCCGTGGCCTCCGGTGAGGCGGAGTTCATCTTCCTCGCCCCCGAGCAGCTGGCCAAGCCCGAGGTCGTCGACGAACTCGCGGCCGTCGGCGTGTCCCTGATGGTGGTCGACGAGGCGCACTGCGTGTCGTCGTGGGGCCACGACTTCCGGCCCGACTACCTTCGGCTCGGCGCCACCGTCGAGGCGCTCGGTCATCCGCCCGTCGTCGCCCTCACGGCGACCGGTTCGGCGCCGGTGCGCGAGGAGATCGTCGAGCGTCTCGGCATGCGGGATCCGCGAGTGCTCGTGGGCGGCTTCGACCGCCCCAACATCCACCTCGCCGTGGTTCGCCATGAGCACGCGTCCGCCAAGGAGGACGCGGTCGTCGAGTCCGCGCTCTCGGCCGAGCAGCCCGGTCTCGTGTACGTCGCCACCCGTGCCGACACGGAGCGGTTCGCCGAGCGGTTCCGCGAGGAGGGTGTGCGCGCGGCCGCCTACCACGGGGGCATGGGCGCCCGGGCTCGAGGGGAGGTGCACCAGGCGTTCCTCGCCGACGAGCTCGATGTCGTCGTCGCCACGAGCGCCTTCGGCATGGGCGTCGACAAGCCCAACGTGCGCTTCATCGTGCACGGCGACATCACCGAATCCCTCGACGCGTACTACCAGGAGGTCGGCCGCGGCGGACGCGACGGTCAGCCCGCGACGGCGACGCTGCACTACCGCCAGGAGGACCTCGGGCTGCGGTCGTTCTTCGCCTCTGGCCGCCCTCGCGAGGATCGCGTGCGAGCCGTGGCCGCGGCGCTCGCGGTCGCCGACGGTGCGCGATCGGGGCGCGAGTTGGCGGCCGAACTCGACCTGCCTGCCCGGGCGGTCACGTCGATCCTCAACATCCTGGTGGAAGCGGATGCCGCAGCCGCGGCCGACGACGGGGTCGTGGGGCATCCCGGCCTCGACCCCGACCGGGCGCTCGTGCTCGTCGACGAGGTGGTCGACCGGCGCAAGCGCATCGACGAGTCGCGGCTGGCGATGATCCGTGGCTACGCCGAGACCTCGCGATGCCGTCGCGTGTACCTGCTGGAGTACTTCGGCGTCGAGGTCGCCCGGCCGTGCGGCAACTGCGACACGTGCGACAGCGGCGCGGCCCACGAGCGGGAGCGCGAGCTCGGCCACGGCGCGGACGCGGCGTCGGGCGAGTATCGGCTCGATCAGGCGGTCCGTCACCGGGAGTGGGGCGACGGCCGGGTGATGAGCGTCGAGTCCGACCGGATCACGGTGTTCTTCGACGCCGAGGGATACCGCGTGCTCTCGATCGAAGCGGTGGTCGAGGGCGACCTGCTCACCGCGCTCTGAGGTTCGGCGGCGGCATCCGTCACGTCGACGAAGGCCGGCCGCGAGTCTGTCGACTCCCGACCGGCCTTCCCTGGCTGCGCGGCGATGGGATGCCCGGCGCTACGCCGTGACGTTCACCCCGCGGCCGAACGTGAACGCACGCACGATCTGCATGATGCCCAGGACGATCAGGGCGATGCCGAGGATGATGAACAGGATGACGGCGCCCCACAGCGGGGAGAACAGGAGGACGATGCCGGCGACCACGCCGAGGATGCCGAAGAAGATCGCCCAACCCCTCGACGGCGCGTCGCCCGACTGCGCGAGCGAGACGACGCCCTCGATGATCCACAGGATGCCGACGAGCACGCCGAGGAAGATGCCCAGGACGACCGCCGTCTCGGTCGGGTTCGCGAGGGCGAGGATGCCGCCGATGATGAAGAGCGCACCGAGGATGATGTCGAGCGCCCTCGCGCCACCCGTGATGCCCTTGGAGAAGATCCCGAGGCCGAGGTAGGCGATGCCGGCGATCAGCAGGTAGATGCCGATCATGATGGTGAGTGCGACCGCGGAGCCCTTGGGCCAGAACGTGATCAGCAGGCCGACGATGAGCGCGACCGCCCCTGAGACTCCGAGCGCCGTGCGCACGGTGTTGATGGTGGACTTCGACATGCTCGCCGAATCGAGGGAGAACGCGGCGAACATGGTGTTGGACTGCGATGTCGACATGACGGGTCCTTTCAGAACGGCCACTGATGGCACGGTCAGGCTAGACCTCCACACCACCTGAGTGTTGGATGTGAGGCCGCGCGTCCCCGGCGTGTCGTCGCCTCGGTCCGCTGCGTCAGGGTTCCTGAAAGGCTCAGGCTCGCTGCCTGGTCGCAGCGTGCCGCTGCATGACCGCTCGCACATGCTCGCGATCGAAGAGCCCGAGGAGCGCGAGCACGCACCCGAGTTCCGCGAGACCGATCGCGGAGTACACGACCTGGAGCACGGGGAGCAGGATCCAGTCGCCGCTCACGTCGGGTACACGGAAGAGGAGTTGCTCGGCGATGATCCAGATGACCATGGCGAACCCGGCCACGGCTGTCCACAGCGGCGCGGTCGGGCGCCGCATCGCGAGGAGCACGAAGGCGAGCAGTTGGGTTCCGCCCACCACGACCAGGAGGATGAGCCCCGGCCAGAGGTAGCTGTCGAACGCGGTGCCCTCGAGGAACTCGAGCGACCAGCCGACGGCACCACCGGGTCCGAGATAGACGAAGCCCGCGATGGCCGAGACCACGCAGAACGCCGTGAGGACCAGCAGTACGACACGCCACACGTGCGTCACCCCCGATTCGCGATCTCGCACCCCGCGCGAGCAACACCCCCAACCTAGCCCCGTCCCCCTCGGCGGGACCACCCCGAGCGTCGGGCGGACGCTGGACAACGTCGGTGGGACGTGCCACGATCTGGCAGGTGAGCAGGACCACCGATGAGGAGCAGCGTCTGCGCGATCTCGTGCGGCTGCGCCGAGTGCGCGATCGCATCGACCGGGAGTACGCGCAGCCGCTCGACGTCGAGGCGTTGGCGCGAGGGGCCAACATGTCGGCCGGTCACCTCAGCCGGCAGTTCCGGCTCGCCTACGGAGTCTCCCCGTACTCCTACCTCATGACGCGTCGCATCGAGCGGGCGATGACGTTGTTGCGCCGCGGCGATCTCAGCGTCACCGAGGTCTGCTTCACGGTCGGATGCTCCTCGCTCGGCACGTTCAGCACGCGCTTCACCGAACTCGTCGGCGTACCGCCCAGCGTGTACCGCGAGCAGGAGGCGCAGGCCACCGCGGGCATGCCCGCCTGCACCGCGAAGCAGGTGACCCGACCGATCAGGAATCGAGAAGCGCAGACCCTCGAGCCCCGGCTAGCGTGACGGCATGGACCTCACGATTCATCACAGTTTCCTTCCGCACACCGACCCCGACGCGTCGATCGCGTTCTACCGCGACCTCCTCGGCTTCGAGGTCCGCAACGACGTCGGCTATCAGGGCATGCGATGGATCACCATCGCGCCCGCGGGTCAGCCCGACACGTCGATCGTGCTGCACCCGCCGGCGGCGCTGCCCGACCTGACCGAAGACGAACGTCGCACCATCGCCGAGCTCATGGCGAAGGGCAGCTACTTCGGCGTCAACCTGGCCACCGACGACGTCGACGACACCTTCGCGAAGCTCGAGGCGGGCGGAGCCGAGGTCGTGCAGGAACCCACCGACCAGCCGTACGGCGTGCGGGACTGCGCGTTCCGCGACCCCTCGGGCAACATGATTCGTATCCAGGAGCGCGTCTGAGGATGCACGTCGCCGACAGCCACGATCTCATCCGCGTGCGCGGAGCCCGCGAGAACAACCTCAAGGACGTCAGCGTCGAGATCCCGAAGCGTCGGTTGACGGTCTTCACGGGTGTCTCGGGTTCGGGCAAGAGCTCGTTGGTGTTCGACACCATCGCCGCGGAGTCTCAGCGCATGATCAACGAGACCTACAGCGCGTTCGTGCAGGCCTTCATGCCGACGCTCGCGCGCCCCGACGTCGACGTCCTCGAGGGGCTCACGACCGCGATCCTCGTCGACCAGGAGCGCATGGGGACGAACGTCCGCTCGACCGTGGGCACGGCGACCGACGCGAACGCGCTGCTGCGCATCCTGTTCAGTCGACTCGGGCGCCCGCACATCGGATCGCCGCAGGCCTTCTCGTTCAACGTGCCGTCGGTGCGGGGGAGTGGCGCGATCACGATCGAGCGCGGCGACGAGGAGACCCTCGAGCGCAGCTTCACGGTCCTCGGCGGCATGTGCCCGCGCTGCGAGGGCATGGGCACGGTCACCGAGATCGAGCTGTCGCAGCTCGTCGACGAGAGCAGGTCGCTGGCCGAAGGGGCCATCACGGTCCCCGGCTACACGGCCGACGGCTGGTCGACGCGGGTGTTCTCGGAGTCGGGCTTCTTCGACGCCCGCAAGCCGATCCGCGAGTACACCGACGCCGAACGACACGATCTCCTCTACCGCGAGCCCACCAAGGTCAAGGTCAACGGCATCAACCTCACCTATGAAGGGCTCGTGCCGAAGGTGCAGAAGTCGATGCTCTCGAAGGACATCGATGCGATGCAGCCGCACATCCGCGCCTTCGTCGAACGAGCCGTGACCTTCGCCCCGTGCCCAGAGTGCGGCGGCACTCGTCTGAACGACGCCGCCCGGGCGTCCCGGATCAACGGCATCAACATCGCCGATGCGTGCGCGATGCAGATCAGCGACCTGTCGGAATGGATCGGCGAACTGCACGAGCCATCCGTCGCGCCACTGCTCACCTCACTGCGCGAATTGCTCGGCTCATTCGTGGAGATCGGGCTCGGGTACCTCTCGCTCGACCGGTCGTCGGGCACGCTCTCGGGCGGCGAAGCGCAGCGCACGAAGATGATCCGGCACCTGGGTTCGTCGCTCACCGACGTCACCTACGTGTTCGATGAGCCCACCGTCGGCCTGCACCCGCACGACATCCAGCGCATGAACGAGTTGTTGCAGCAGTTGCGCGACAAGGGCAACACGGTGCTCGTCGTGGAGCACAAGCCCGAGGCGATCGCGATCGCCGACCACGTCGTCGACCTCGGTCCGGGCGCCGGCGCCGCCGGCGGAGAAGTGGTGTTCGAGGGCACGGTCGACGCGCTGCGCGCGAGCGGCACCCTCACCGGCCGGCACCTCGACGATCGCGCCGCGGTGAAGCCCTCCGTCCGCAGCGCATCGGGCGCACTCGAGGTGCGCGGCGCCGACGCGAACAACCTGCGGCAGGTCGACGTCGACATCCCGCTCGGCGTGCTCGTCGTCGTCACCGGGGTCGCCGGCTCGGGAAAGAGCTCGCTGATCCAGGGATCCGTGTCGGGCCGCGACGGGGTCGTCACCATCGACCAGGCCGCGATCAGGGGATCGCGCCGCAGCAATCCGGCGACGTACACCGGGCTGCTCGATCCCATTCGCAAGGCGTTCGCGAAGGCCAACGGCGTGAAGCCCGCCCTGTTCAGCGCCAACTCGGAGGGCGCCTGCCCCAACTGCAACGGCGCCGGCGTCATCTACACCGACCTCGGACCGATGGCGAGCGTCGCCAGCACGTGCGAGGTGTGCGAGGGCAAGCGGTTCGACGCATCCGTGCTCGAGTACCGGCTCGGCGGGCGCGACATCAGCGAGGTGCTCGCGATGCCGGTGACCGAGGCCGAGGAGTTCTTCGGCAGCGGCGACGCACGAACGCCGGCGGCGCACGCGATCCTGGCGCGGCTCGCCGACGTCGGTCTCGGGTACCTCGCGATCGGGCAGCCGCTCACGACGCTCTCGGGCGGTGAACGGCAGCGACTCAAGCTCGCCACCCGCATGGGCGACGAGGGCGGCGTCTACATCCTCGACGAGCCGACCACCGGCCTGCATCTCGCCGACGTCGAGCAGTTGCTCGGCCTGCTCGACCGGCTCGTCGACTCGGGCAAGTCGGTCATCGTCATCGAGCACCACCAGGCGGTCATGGCCCACGCCGACTGGATCATCGACCTCGGGCCGGGCGCCGGTCACGACGGCGGCAGGATCGTGTTCGAAGGCACGCCTGCAGACCTCGTCGCGGCCCGCTCCACCCTCACTGGCGAGCACCTCGCACAGTACGTCGGCGCCTGACGCGCGGCGGCCCTGACCGTCGATCAGCTCGATCGCCGGCCGACCATGCCCAGCCAGTCATCGAGCCGCCGGTCGGCCTCGCCGCACCTGAAACCGACGTAGCCGTCGGGGCGCACCGCCACGGCGGCTCGTCCGTGATGGCTCGTGAGTCGGTGGACGTGGACCAGGCTCCCTGCCGACCCCACGGCGGTTGCGGCTCGCTCCCACCGGGCGTCCCGTTCGAGGAGGACGTGGATGCCGGGGGTCGCCGTCAGCTCATGGAGGCGCATCGAACGCGCCCCGACCTGCACCGTCTGGTCGGGGAGCCGGTCGCCGGCCCGAGGCCAGCGTGCCGCCCGCGGCCGGGCATCCGTCGAGAGGCTGCTGTGGCGATAGTTCACGTACGGCTGCGACAGGAGCCGCACGGCGGCGGCGGTGAGGCGGCGCCGGCGGAGCAGCGTCGGAAGCAGGGGCGCGCTCAACGGAAGGAACGCGCTTCGGATGAGCCGTGCGACCGGGTTGGGCGACGCCTCGGCGAAGAAGATGAGGCGCGTCAGCGCCAGGACCTGGCGGGCGGCACGACGGCGCTCCCGGTCGTAGGACGTCAGCAGCTCCTCGCCCGGGCTTCCGGCGGATGCGAGTCCGAGCTTCCATCCCAGGTTGACCGCGTCGAGGATCCCGTTGTTCATCCCCTGGCCGCCGGCCGGCGAGTGCGCGTGCGCGGCATCGCCCGCGAGGAACAGCGGTCCGCGACGGAAGGGATTCGCCACGCGTCGTTGGAGCGGCACCCGTGCGGACCAGCGCACGTCGGAGATGGTCGCACCGAGTCGCGACTCCTCGATCAGGCGATGCAGTTCCTCCTGCGGCACGCGCTCACCCAACTGCCCGAACGGCGCGTCGGGACCCACGTCGCCCGCCAGACGCGTCGCGAGCATGCGCCACGTCGCGCCCTCGCCGAGCGCGAACAGGAACGCGAGCCCCGAGCCGCCGACCGCGACGTGGAGGGCGCCGGGTTCGAGGGGCCCGTCGACCTCCACGTCGGCGAGGACCGCCTCCACTCGGTACGGCGCACCGTTCCAATCCGCACCCATCGCGCGGCGCACGGTGCTCGACTGCCCGTCGCATCCGGCGATGAACCGGCACGCGTGCTTCACCACCTCGCCCGACTCGGTCTGGAGGACGGCGGAGACGGTGTCGTTCGAGGCCGACCCCGAGCGGAGCTCGATGAACTCGACACCCCACTCCACGTGCACTCCACGTTCGCCCAGGGCGGCCCACAGCACCTCCTCGACCTCCGCCTGCCGGATGAGGGACAGGTGCGGGAACGCGGTGTCGGCGAGGTCGACCCGGCCCAGCCCGGCCCTCACCGTGCGCCGCCCGAGGTGGACGTGCGCCCGCGGGTCCGTGTCCGCCCGGTCGAGGAGCGCGTCGGTGACCCCGAGCGGACGCAGGCACTCGAGGGCCCGCGCGTGGAGCATCATGGCGCGCGTGGGTCGGAAACGCTCGGCCCGCCGATCGACGATGCGGACGCTCGCGCCGTGGGCGTGGGCCTCGAGCGCGGCCGTCAGGCCGGTCGGGCCCGCTCCGACGACCAGGACGTCGGTCTCGGCGGTCATGTCGCCCCGACGAGGCGCCACCACGACCGATCCGTCCGCTCGATGTCGGGCACGTTCATCAGAGCCGGATTCTCGAGCACCTCGTCGCGGCGCAGTCCCGGGAGGACGTGGAAGCGGATCGAGCCTCGGACCGAGCCCAACTCGAGTACCCGCCAGAGCGCCGAGGCGTAGTGCCGCGCGCGATCTGCGCCGTCCCATTCGTAGAGTCCTCGATAGACGCCAGCGTCGTCGTGCGTGCACCAGAGCTTGGACACATACCCGGGGAATCCGATGAAGAGCGGAGTGTTCAGGATGCTCTCGAGTTCGAACAGGCGGTGCATCCGACGCCCGCGGAGCAGGCGGAGCTTGAAGGCGACGACCAGCACGCAGGGCTCCGTGGGCGCGGGACGATCGACCGTGGTCTCGCGGTAGACACGGGCGGTGCTCCCGTTCGCGAATCGCAGTACACGGCCCACTTCGCCGCGAGGCAGATGCACCCGCCGGCGAGCCAGCAGCGCCAGGCTCGCACCGACGCAGCGTGCGATTGCACGCCACGCGAGTGCTCTCGGCGCCGGTCCAGAGCCACTCGACATCGTCTCGCCCCCCGGTGCGTGATCGGTCGTCGCACAACCCTCTCATCGTCGCTCGTGCGCGTGGGGTCGCAAGGGTCTTTCGACCCCGCGCGTCGTCGATCTGCTCGGCGAACCGACTCGCGCGAGCTCAGCCGACGGCCGTGCGAACGAGTTCGGTGAACCGCTGCTCGACGGCAGGGGTCCACTCGCGGACCGCGAAGGCGACCGGCCAGACATCGCCGTCATCGAGGTTCGCCCTGTCCTCGAACCCGATGGTCGCGTAGCGAGTCTTGAACTTGTGAGCCGGCTGCATGAACACCACGATCTTGCCGTCGCCGTTCGCGAAGCCGGGCATCCCGTAGTAGGTCTTGGGGACGAGATCGGGCGCGACGTCGGAGACCACGCGGTAGAAGCCCTCGGCGAGTGCCTTGTCGTCGGGCTCGAGTTGCGCAATGGCATCGAGCACCGACTTCTCGCCGGCCGCCCGGTTCTTGCCGGCCTTCTCCTGTTCGCGAAGTTCCTTGGCGCGCTGCTTCACCGCATCGCGCTCCTCCTTGGTCAGCCCTGCGGACGCACCGGTCTTCTCGGCCATCGTCGTTACCCCTTCCGATTCCTCGTCGTGGACGCCGCGCCGGGTGGGGCGTCGGTGCCAGCGTATTCGGGCGCCCGTCGCGCCCGCTTCTTCATTCCTGATCGATCGGGCGGCATGGGTTCAGAGGTTCTGGCCGATGTCCCACAGGCGGTCGGGGCGACCGTCGATGGCCTCCGAGACGGCCAGCGCCTGGTCGTCGGAGAGGGAGGCGACGTAGTCGATGACGCCTCGTCCGACCCCGAGGGTGAGGACGTCGGATGCCTCGGGCACCGGGACACCCTCGGGCGGCGCCGCCCGCAGCCGCGCGTAGCCCTCTGTGGCGATGTCCACGAGCTCCCGGAGACGCTGCGGGACTCGGTTCCGGTCGTAGTCGTCGGTGATCCAGGCGGCGAGGCCCTTGACCGCCCGGGTGAGCACGCGGCTGAGCCCGCGCTGGTACATGACGATGTCGGCCCGGTCGAGGATGAAATGCCGGTGCACGAACTTCAGGATCTCCACCTCGTGCCACGCGCCACGGTCGAGGGTCACGAGCCCGGAACGCATGATCCCGCCCGGCGCCGGCACGACCGAGGTCTGCAGGTGGCCGATCCACCGGTTCGTGAACGAGGACAGCGCCCGCTCCGAGGCGATGGACCCGTCGAACGGCGTGGCGAGCAGGCCGTCGACGAGGTCGTCCGCCACGACGCCGACCGCCTCCGCGAACGTATCGTCGTCGGCGATCCAGGGATCGTCGCGCTGGAACTTGCGGCGGAGCCGCTCGAGCGCCGCACCGGGAGGCGCGGCGCGCGACTCCAGCTCGGCCTCCGACAGCCCCTGGAGATCGCCCCAGCCACCGATCCAGCCGCGGAACTCGCGTGCGACCGCGCCGTGGCTCAGGAGGCCCGCGCGATAGAAGTCGTCGACATCATGGATCGAATAGGCGATGTCGTCGGCGATGTCCATGATGGAGCACTCGAGCGACTGCACCATCGGCGGCAGTCCGCGTCGTGCGGCGACGAGGTCGTCGGCGTCGAGGTCGTAGGCCGAGAACTTCACGACCTCGACTCCGCCCGCGACCCGCCGGAGACCGCGGGGGAGTCCGTCGTTCACGCCCTCGGGCTCGACGAAGCGAGTCCACGGGTACTTCGCGACGGCGGTGCGAACGGCCGCCGTGAGGTTGAGGCCACGAGGCGCCGCCTCGCAGACGTCGAGCGCGGTGATGATGCGATACGTCTGGGCGTTGCCCTCGAAGCCGTCGGCGATGCCGAGGCTCTCACGCGCCAGCCGGTCGAGCACGCGCTCGCCGAGGTGCCCGAACGGCGGGTGCCCGAGGTCGTGCGCGCTGGCGGCGGCCTGCACGACGACGGCGTCGCAGCCGTGCTCCCGCACGAGGTCGCGCGCCGGCGACGAGTCATCCGCCAGTCCCACCGCGATGGCGCGTGCCACGGCCGTCACCTTGATCGAGTGGGTGAGCCGGTTGTGGATGAGGGGGCCGGCGCCGGGCTGCGCGATCACCTGGGTGACGGCCGACAGCCGCGAGAAGTAGGGGGAGAAGCGGATGCGCTCGAGGTCGAGTCGGAACTGCGAATGCTCGCCCGTGACCTCCACGCTGCTGCGCGGCTCGGCGACCAGTCGGGTGGCGCGTTCGCGGGTCATCCGGTGCCTCCTTCGGAGGGCGGGTCGACGGATGCCGCGCCCGCTCGCTCTTCAATCTACGGCGGCGAGCGACCTCGCGGTCCGAACTACGCGGCCGGCTTGGGGCAGTACAGCTGGGTGCGCTCGCCCGAGCGGTCGACCTGGTGCTGGTCCATCGGCGCGCCGCAGATCGGGCAACGGGGATCAGCGGGCGGAACGTACGGCGCCTCGGGGCGGCCGATGCCGATCTGCGCCGGCCCGGTGAACATGTACACGACGCGATTGAGCCGATTGAAGAAGCCGCGCTTGCCGACGAACGGGTTCATGCTGTCGAATCCCGATTCCGTGTGTCCCATAACCGTTAGTATACTAACGAATATGGAACGCGCGATCACGGCCGAACTCGCCGGCTCCGATGTGCTGTCGCTCGAACGTCAACTCTGCTTCGCACTGGCAGTGACCTCGCGATCGGTGATCGCGGCCTACCGGCCGATCCTCGAACCGCTGGGGCTGACGCATCCGCAGTATCTCGTGATGCTGACGTTGTGGGAGCGGCAGCCTCGATCGCTGCGGGAGATCGCGCTCACGCTGCGTCTCGAACCGGCGACGCTGTCGCCACTCGTGAAGCGACTCGAAGCCGGGGGACTGGTGGCTCGCGAACGATCGACCGAGGACGAGCGGCAGCTGGCGCTCAAGCTCACTCCGCAGGGGGAGGCGTTGCGCCGACGCGCCGAACAGGTGCCGGGCCAGGTGGTCGAGGCGCTCGGCATCGACGTCGACGAACTCATCGACCTGCACGCACGTCTGACCTCGATCCTCGAACGCATCGCACCGCGCCCCGGGGGAGTGGCTGAGGGATAACCCCCCACGCGCCGCTCCACGGCTGATGCGGTCGACCGGTGCGGGTGGGAGACTGCAGCCGAGGTTGTCGGATCCGGGCCGGCCCGTTCGTAGCAGGGGTGAACGGCGCCGTGACGCGCCGCCGACGAACGCAGGAGATGATCGACGCATGCAGTACCTGGTTTCCGTGATCGACGCCACCGCGGGTCTTGCCACCCCGTCCGAGATGGCCGCCATCGACGCCTTCAACGACCGACTCAGAGCCGAGGGCCACTGGGTCTTCGCCGGCGGCCTCGGCGTGCCCACGACCGCCACGGTCATCGACAACCGGCATGGGGCGGCGCTGTTCACCGACGGGCCGTTCGTCGAGACGAAGGAATACCTCGCCGGCTTCTGGATCATCGAGGCCGCCGACCTCGACGAGGCGCTCGCGCTCGCGGCCGACGGATCGGAGGCCTGCAACCGGAAGGTCGAGGTCCGACCGTTCCTGGTGGAATGAGCGGCGGCGACGCGCGCGACGCGATCAGCCGCGCGTACCCGGGGGAGTGGCCGAGGGTGGTCGCCTCGCTGACGCGCCGCTTCGGTGATCTCGACGTCGCCGAAGAGGCGGCGGCCGAGGCGTTCGCGATCGCGGTCGAACGATGGCCCGCCGACGGCGTGCCGCCGAACCCGGGCGCGTGGTTGACGACGACCGCCAATCGCAAGGCGATCGACCGCATCCGACGCGAGCACAAGCGCATCGAGAAGCATCGGGAGGCTGGGATGCTGTCCGACCACGACGTGCCAGAGCCGCTCGGCGCCGTCGACGACGACCGGCTGCGGCTCATCTTCACGTGCTGTCATCCGGCGCTCTCGATGGAGGCGCGGGTGGCCCTGACGCTGCGGATGGTCGGCGGCCTGACCGTGCCGGAGATCGCTCGTGCCTTCCTGGTTCAGGAGGGCACCATCGGGCAGCGGATCACCCGGGCCAAGTCCAAGATCGCGGCGGCTCGCATCCCGTATCGAGTACCGGTGGCCGACGATCTGCCCGAACGGGTCTCCGGCGTGCTGTCGGTGCTCTTCCTCGTCTTCAACGAGGGCTACCTGGCGACCGGGCCCGACACGGATCCCGTACGCCGCGAGCTGACGGGCGAGGCGATCCGGCTCACGCGGCTGATCCGCGAGCTCATGCCGGACGACGGGGAGGTGGCCGGGCTGCTGGCATTGATGCTCCTCACCGAGGCCCGGCGCCCCGCACGCGTCTCGGCCGGTGGCGAGCTCGTCAGCCTCGACGAACAGGATCGCGGCGCCTGGGATGCCGCGCTCATCGCCGAGGGGCACCGGCTGGTCCGCGAGCGCCTGGTCACCGGTGAGGCCCCCGGCCGCTACCAGATCCTCGCGGCGATCAACGCCGTGCACACGTCCGCCCGCGACATCCGCGACACCGACTGGTCGCAGATCCTCGCCCTCTACGACCAGCTCGTCACGCTCGACCCGTCGCCGATCGTCGCCCTCAACCGAGCCGTCGCGGTCGCCGAGATCGATGGTCCGGATGTCGCGCTGGCCGCCGTCGACCGCCTAGTGGGGGAGTTGGCGGGATACCACGCGTACCACGCGACCCGAGCCGACCTGTTGCGTCGACTGGGTCGGAGCCAGGAGGCAGGTGCGGCGTACGACCGCGCCATCGACCTGGCAGGCAACACCGCGGAGACCGCGTACCTGGTGCGCCGTCGCGACCAGCTGGGGTAGTGCGGCCGCTCCGCTGCCCGGGACGGCGGAGGAGTGCGATCTTGAACATCTACCCATATGGGTATATGTTGAGTCCATGGCACGCGCAGCGACGACGTCGGACGTCTTCAACGCCATCGCCGAGCCCCGACGCCGCGACATCCTGATGCTGCTGCGGGCGGGGGAGCGGCCGGTGAGTGAGTTGGCACAGGAATTGGGGATGCCGCAGCCGGGGGCATCCAAACACCTGCGGGTGCTCCGAGAGGTCGGCCTCGTGCGGGACCGCAAGGCAGGCAAGCAGCGACTGTACGGGCTGGATGCCCATGGGCTGCGTGCGGTCCACGAGTGGACCGGCGGGTTCGAGCGGTTCTGGAACGAGAGCTTCGGCCGTCTGGACGCCTACGTGCAGGAGTTGAAGCAGGAAAGGCAGGAGGAGTAGCTGATGGAAACGACGGAACGAGGAGCATCGTCGCAGTCGGTGGCCGACCGCGAGATCGTCATCTCCCGGGTCATCGACGCCCCGCGGGAGCTGGTGTTCGAGGCGTTCACCGAGGTGCGGCACCTGTCGCGGTGGTGGGGACCCGAGGGGTTCACCACGACCACGCAGTCGTTCGAGTTCGGCGTCGGCGGGGAGTGGGACTTCGTGATGCACGGGCCCGACGGGACGGACTACGACGAGTGGATCACGTGGACCGAGATCGTGCGGCCCGAGCGCATCGCGCTGCGACACGGTGAGTCGCGCGGCGACCCGAACGCGTTCGAATCGGTCCTGACGTTCGAGCCCCACGGTGGCTCGACGCGAATCGAGATGCGCACGGTGTTCCCCACCGCGGAGCTGCGCGCCGAGGCGGTCGAGAAGTACCACGCGATCGAGGGCGGTCGGCAGACCCTGGGCAACCTGGCTGCCTACGTCGCCGAGCTCGTTCGGGCGGGAGTGGAGGGCTGATGGCCGGAAAGGTGTTCGTCAGCGTGTCGATGTCGCTCGACGGGTACATCGCGCCCGAGTCGAGCGATGAGCTGATGGGTCAGCGCTGGATGGAGCTGCAGCGATGGATCTTCCCGACGCGGTTCTTCCGGGAGAACCTAAAGCTCGGAAACGGCGGTGAGGAGGGACGCGACAACGACGTTGCGCGCGAGACGTTCGAGCGCACCGGCGCGAGCGTGATGGGCAAGCGCATGTTCGACGCCGGTGAGCGGATGTGGCCCGAGGAGGCGCCGTTCCACACGCCCGTGTTCGTCGTGACGCACGAGCAGCGCGGCCCGTGGGAGCGGCCGGGTGGCACCACGTTCCATTTCGTCGACGAGGGCATCGAGTCGGCGCTCGACCGGGCCCGCGAGGCTGCCGGCGACCGCGACGTCCGCATCGCCGGCGGCGGGGCGACGATCGTCGAGTACGTCAACGCCGGACTGGTCGACGAGTTCTCGATCGCGCTGTCGCCCGTGCTGTTCGGATCCGGAATCCGCCTGTTCGAGGGAAGCGACGCGAGCCGGGTGGCACTGGAGCAGGTCCGGGCCGGACACTCTGCGCGGGTGACGCACCTGACCTACGACGTCAGGCAGCGGTAGACGGCCGCCAGGCTCGAGTTCGCAGGCGGTCTCAACCGATGGACGTTCACTCGGCGTACGCACCCAGCGCGTCCCGGATGAGCTCCGACCGCGTCTTGTGCTCGCGTTCCGCGCGAGCGCGCCTCGCGCGCATACAGGGGAGCAGCGATTCCGGGGGTCCGGGTTCGGATGCGCTCGGAGGCGGACCGCGGATGCCTGACAGCGACGAGTTGATGCCATCTGCACGACTTCTGGCGATCAGCGGTGCAGATGGCATCAACTTCAGTCTTGGCAAGCATCACGGAGCTTCGGTTCGAGCGAGAACAGTCAGGTCTCTCCTCACGAAGATGCGCGCCGATAATGCACATTATGTCGGTTTGCGTTCCCGATCGCAGAATCGGACGCCCCCCTGCCTTTTGACAGCGAACACGTCATTCCTGCCAGCCAACATGTCGAAACCCGGCTTTCGGCGCCTTGTAGCTATCCGTGCTGTCATCACACGCGCAACACCGCAGACCATGCGAAGCGTGCGCGCCCCGCGATGTCAGCGTTGAGCGCGACGCCGTGCGAATGTCGCGACGAACCTGTGAGTACGCTGGGAAGGCAACGGCCGACTCCCCGACCGGCGGAATCCGGCGTTGGGTATCGAGGGCGCCGGATCGAGGAGTTCAGCGTCGCGAGCCCGGTCGCGAGTGCGCGGGACTTCCGAGGTCGGTACGGTCGAGAAGACGACACCAGGGAGACACCATGGACCTGTTCGATATCGACGACACCCAGCGCATGAGTCGCGAGGGGGCCGCCGCCAAGCTCCACGCGCTCGCCGACGCCTTGGCGAAGCACAACTCGGTCGAGTTCCAGCGCGCGGGACGGCTCATCACGGTGCGCGTCCCCGACGAGGTCAACCTCAAGGTAGAGGTGGAGCTCGGCGACGAGGGCGAGAACGAACTCGAGGTCGAGCTCACCTGGTGACCACAGGGCTCGGGACCGCCTCAGCTCCGTCAGCGCCGCACCGGGAAGCGCAGGTGAAGCACCCGGTTACCTTGAACCACCACGTCGGGATCCTCCAACAGATGCTGCGAATCGACTGACCCGAAGTAGCGCTTGCCCGACCCGAAGACTACGGGTGCGACATCCATGCGCACCTCGTCGACCAGACCCGCGGCAAGCACCTGGCCACCGACGTCGCCGGCGGCGACCTCGACAGTGCGGTCACCCGCGAGTTCCTGCGCCTTGGCCACGGCCGCTTCGATGCCGTCGACGAAGGAGAACGGCGCGTCGGGGGCCCAGCCCTCGGGCTCCGGCCGGTGCGTCACGACGACGACGTGGTCGACCCCGCTCGGAGGCGTCCCGTCCCACCCGTCCGTGATGTCGAAGACGTGGCGACCGGCGATCGTCACCCCGATCTCGTCCCAGTACGGCCGGATGTGGTCGTAGGACGCTTGCGACACGTTCAGAACGCCGCTGTCGTCCAACGGCACGTCACCGCTGACCAACCACTCGAACAGTGGACCGGGATCGTCGTCCTCAGCCGCAATGAAGCCATCCACCGACACCGACGCATTCATGACCACTTTCCCCATGGGTTCCTCCTCTGTTTGGAGTCCCAAGTCTCGTGTGTCGTGAGTGGTCGCTCTTGTAAGAAATCAATCGGCCGGCAGGGGCCAGCCATCCAGCGCGTGGTCGGGGTGTTCCCGTAGGAAGCGTTGCCGGGCTTCGATGTACCGCGTCGGCGTGAGGCCGGTGAACTCCCGGAACTCGTGGGTGAAGTGGGCTTGGTCGAAGTAGCCTGCGCGAGCGGCAACGTCGCCCCAGTCGATAGGTGCGGCTACGTTGATCGCCAACACGGTGGCGGTGAATCGATAGCTGCGCGCCAGCCGCTTCGGCGTGACGCCGATGACCTCCTTGAACCGCTTCGCCAAGTACGTGCCACTGGCCCGGGCTGCCGGGCCGAGGTTGCTGATCGGCACCGCTCCGCCGGCTTCCGCGATGGCGCTGCTCATGTGGCGGACGATGTCCAGGCCGTCGATCGTGCGCAACCGTCGCACCAGTTCCTCCTCGAGCAACATCAGCATTTCGTGCGGTGCATCCGCCAAGGTCAGTCGGTGTCGCAAGTCAGCGATAGCGGACCGGCCCCAGATCTGCTCCACCGTCGCCGGTCGGTCGCACAGCTCGGCCGCGGGCATCGGAAGAAGCGGTGCCAGCCCCCACGGCTTGAAGTGGACGCCGACGGACCGGGTCGGGGTTGGGTAGCCGAACTCCCAAGCACGGGTGGGCGTAGTGACCGCGCAGCCGTCGATGTATTCCACGGCCTCTACGTCGCTGCCTGCACGGATGAGAAACGGCGCCCCGAGGTTGACGATGAGCAAAGGCGCGGGTGCCGCCGGCAGCATCAACCGGGAGTACGGTGGGGTGCCCTCCAAGTAGTAGAGGTCGTCGATCAGCCCGTCCAGCGGCGGTCGCGGCACTCGGGCCACGTACTCCATGCACTCAGTATCGCCGATGCCCGCGGCAGCCGTACCCGTGAATCCGTCATCAGCATGGAGCGGGACGGAGGCTCAGAGCATGCGGTAGAGCTGCGAGACGATGGCGCCGATATCGCTGTTCGCGGCGATCACGTCGTCGATGCCGCTCCCCTGCGTCGGGAGTCGGTGTACAGACCGGAACGGTGCGGAAGCATCACCGGTCGGGCCGCACGAGCGGTTCACGAGCCGAGGATCACGAGCTGCTCCGTCGCCCGGGTCATCGCGACGTACCGGTCGACGGCGCCTTCGATCCCGTCGCCGAAGGTCTCAGGGGCGACGAGCACGACGAGGTCGAACTCCAGGCCCTTGGACTGCTCCGGCCGCAGCGACCGGACCCGCGAGGACGACGGATGCGTCGGATCACCGATCACGCACGCGATCCCCTCGGGGTGGGTGCCGAGCCACGTCTCCACGATCGAGTCCAGTTCCGACCTCGACGCGTGCGCGACGGGACGTCCATTGCTGCGAATGGACGTCGGCACGTTGGCATCCGGGAGCGCTGCCCGGATCACCGGCTCGGCCTCCGCCATGACCTCCTCGGGAGTGCGGTAGTTGATGCTCAGCGAGGCGAGGCTCACTCCCCCGAGTCCGATCCGCCGCAGCCGCTCCTCCCAGGACTCCGCGAACCCGTGCCGCGCCTGTGCACGGTCGCCCACGATGGTGAAGCTTCGAGACGGGCATCGCAGCAGCAGCATCTGCCACTCCGCATCCGTGAGCTCCTGCGCCTCGTCGACGATGATGTGCGCGAACGGACCGGCGAGCAGGTCGGGGTCGGTGTTCGGGAGGCCGGCCTCGTCGTCGAGGGTGTTCTGGAAGTCCTGCCCGCGAAGCATCGTCATCACGAGCATCTCGGAATCGTCGGCGGCGATCAGGTCGTCCACCACGTCTGCCATGCGCTGCCGTTCGGCGGCGAGGGCCGCCTCTCGCCGGCGTCGACGGCGTGCGGCATCCGGATCGCCGATCCGCTGCCGCGCGGCGTCCAGGAAGGGAAGGTCCGAGACGGTCCAGCTGCGCGCATCCATGCGCTGCAGCATGCCAACCTGCTCGTCCTCCAGCCACGGGGCGCATCGCTGAAGGTATGCCGGCACCGACCACAGGTCTCCGACGACGCCGGCGGGGTCGAGCAGCGGCCATGCCCGTGCAAAGGCGGCAGTCAGCGATTCGTTCTGCACCAGCGACCGCCGGATGAGGTGCGGCGGCACGTCCTCGTCCTCGAACCGGTCGATGAGGATGTCGAGCAGCGCTGCCCACACCTCGTCACGAGCGTCGTTGTGCGCGCTGCCGGGCTCCGCCGAGCCGAAGGCCTCGGCCCAATCCGCGGGCCCGAGCCAGAGGTCGGCCCACGGCGTCTCGACCGTCAGTCCGTGAGTGGGCGGCTCCTCGTAGAACCTGACGGCCGCCTCGATCGCGCCGACGAGCTTGCCCGACGACTTCAGGACCGCGACATCCGGGTCCTCCTCGGGGCTCGTCGTCGCGCCTTCGGCGACGAGATCGCTGAGGGTGCAGATCTGCACGCTCTCCTCACCGAGACTCGGCAGCACGTCGTCGACGTACGCCAGGTACGCCGGGGTCGGGCCGACGAACAGCACTCCCCCGTGGTTCGGCGCGAGGCGCGGGTCGGCGTAGAGCAGATAGGCCGCACGGTGCAACGCGACGACGGTCTTGCCGGTACCGGGGCCGCCGTCGACCACGAGCGCACCCCGGGAGCCGGCACGGATGATCGCATCCTGGTCGGCCTGGATCGTGCTGAGCACGTCCCGCATGCGGGGCGACCGGCTGGTGCCCAGGCTCGCGATGAACGCCGACTGGTCGTCGAGCGCCGCGTGCCGCTCGAAGCCTTCGGCAGTGAACACCTCGTCCCAGTAGTCGCTGATCCGGCCGCCCGTCCATCGGTACCTGCGTCGGCTCACGAGTCCCATCGGTCGTGCATGGGTCGCGGCGAAGAACGGCTCGGCCGCGGGCGCCCGCCAGTCCACCAGGAGGCGGCGGCCCGTGGCATCCGTGAGCCCACGACGACCGATGTAGACCGTCTCGCCGTCGTTGCGGACGATGCGACCGAGGCACAGGTCGAGGCCGAACCGGCGCAGCAGGCGCAGTTGCGACGCCAGCCGATGGATCTCGAGGTCGCGATCCATCGCCGCCTGTCCGCCGCCGCCAGCGGCCCGGCGCTCGGCGTCGAGACGTCGCGTGAGCTCCGCGATCGACTCGTCGATGCGCTCGGCGATGGCGTCGAAATGCCCCTCGTCGTTGGCGATCAACGCCGGTGCGGCCTTCGCGGCGAGTCGTTCCGGCAGGTTGAACGCGCGCAGATTCGCAGTCACGATCCACGATTCTCTGCCACGACCCCCGTCTTGCGGCAAGTCCCCCACCCACCGTTAAACTGGAAAT
This sequence comes from Agromyces sp. NSFZ, assembly GCF_056156205.1. NCBI lineage: Bacteria > Bacillati > Actinomycetota > Actinomycetes > Micrococcales > Microbacteriaceae > Agromyces > Agromyces sp. NSFZ. The sequence continues at coordinate 2,138,871 of NZ_CM149585.1, read as the reverse complement.
GCAGGAAGACGCGGAACTTCGGATGCCCCGTCGCACGTCGGCGTTCGTCCGCATCGTGCACCGTCCGCCGGATCTCTCTATAAGTCTGGACTTAATTAAGTCACGGCTGATACTCTCCCCTTGTGCACGCGTTCGACATCCTCGGAGACCCGGTGCGCCGGCGGATCCTCGAATTGCTCCTCGAGGACGAGCAGTCGTCGGGCCAGATCGTGGCTGTCATCGCCTCGGAATTCGGCATCAGCCAGCCCGCGGTCTCGCAGCACCTGCGGGTGCTCCGCGAGAACGGCTTCGCGCGCGTCCGCGCCGTGGGCACCCGCCGGCTGTACGCCGTGGAGGCCGCTCCCCTGCAGGACGTGGATCGCTGGCTCGAGCCATTCCGCGCCTTCTGGAATCAGCGACTCGATGCGCTCGGCACTGAACTCGCCAGGGGGCGCCACGACGAGCGCAAACCTCACTCCTCGAAAGAAGACTGACCATGTTCGACCTGCTCGAAGAACTCGCGGCCATCCATCGCTCGGTGGCGCGCGACCCTGCGGCAGAGACCGTCTCGGTCACCGTCGCCAGGACGTACGACGCCGACCGTGACGACGTCTGGGACGCATTGACCAACCCCGAGCGTCTCCCCCGCTGGTTCTACCCGATCGTGGGCGACCTCCGAGCGGGAGGGACCTTCCAACTCGAGGGCAACGCCGGCGGAGACATCCGTCGCTGCGACCGGCCCACGTCGCTGCAGGTGACCTTCGGTGGACCCGACAGTGTGCTCGACGTGCGGCTGACCGACGCCCAGCGTGGCACGACGCTGGAGCTCGTGCACACCGTGCCTCTCGCCATGGCCGGAAGCGGAGCCGGCGCGCTCTTCGTCGGCCCCGGCTGGGACGGTGCGCTGCTCGGGCTCGGCCTCCACCTGCGCGGCGAGGCCGTCGGCGACCCCCTCGAGGCCGCGAACTCGCCAGAGGTGATCGAGTTCAACCGCGGCTCGATCGAGCGCTGGACGACGGCCATCGAGTCGTCGTCGACGGCGACGGCCGAGGAGGTTGCCGGCGCACGCGAGGCCGCCGTCGCGCAGTACACCGTGCTTCCGTCCTGACGGTGGATGCCTCGGCACGGTCCTGCCCCCCGGCGGCGCCGACCCCGGCGTCGGACGTCACCCGCGGGCGAGCACGTCGAGGTAGTGCTGGTTGTACATGACGCCCAGCACGTTGCCGAAGGGGTCGACGACCGACGCCGTCGTGAATCCGGGCCCATGCTCGGTGGGTGGCTGGTAGCTGGTGGCGCCGAGCTCGAGCAGCCGCTCGTAGGTGCCCTGCAGGTCGTCGACGTGCCAATGGATGACCTCGCCACCCGGCTGCGCGGGCGTGTTCGGCCGGTACTTCGCATCGATGATGCCGAGTTCGTGCTGGTAGTCCCCGACCCGGAACTCCAGGTACCCGGGTCGCTCGAAGTACGGGTCGATGCCGAGCACCTCCGAATACCAGGCGGATGCCGCGGCGAGGTCGGTGGCGTAGTAGCTGACGGTGGCGAATCCCCTGAGCATGTCGTGCTCCTCCGGTGTGGTGTCGGTCTGTTGCACCAATCTTCGAACGCAGAAGTGCTCATCTCATGACTACTTTTTCGGGCAGAATCGGAACATGCGCGCAGACCGCCTCGTCGCCACCCTCCTCACACTGCAGGCACGGGGACGGGTGACCGCTGCCCAACTCGCCGAGGAACTCGAGATCTCGGTCGCCACGGCGCGCCGCGATCTCGAGGCGCTCTCCGCCGCAGGCATCCCGGTCTACCCGCAGCCCGGCCGTGGCGGCGGCTGGCAGTTGCTCGGCGGCGCGCGCACTGACCTGAGCGGCCTCACCGCCCCCGAGGCACGCGCCCTCTTCCTGCTGGTCGGGCCCGCGGCATCCGTCGATCCCGATGCGAAGGCGGCGCTGCGCAAGCTCGTGCGCGCCCTGCCCGAGACCTTCCGAGCGGATGCCGCGTCCGCTGCCGAGGCGATCGTCCTCGATCCCGGCGATTGGGGTCACCCGCCCACTGAGCGCCCGGCGCTCCTCAGCGTGCTCGAGTCGGCCGTGGTCGCGCGCCGCCGTGTACGTGTCCGGTACGCCGCGTGGAACCGTGACCCGGTCGACCGGCTCGTCGACCCGTGGGGTCTCGCGCGCAAGCAGGATCGCTGGTACCTGCTCGCCGGCGTCGACGGCGCCGAGCGAACCTATCGCGTCGACCGGATCCTCGATGCCGAGGCGACGGACGTGCCGGCCGAACGTCCCGACGGACTCGACCTCGCCGACGTCTGGGAACGCGTCACGACGGCCGTCGACGAGCACCGCGCGGCGGCGACCGCCACCATCCTCGTCGACACCGGAATCGTGCCGCTGCTCCAAACGCAGTTCGGCCAGCGGGCCGTCGCCGAGGCATCCGTCGATCCCGTCCGCTCCCGCGTGCGCGTGAGCGCCCCGACCGAACAGTTGCTCGCCCGCGGTCTCGCCGGGTGGGGCGAGTACGTCGAGATCCTCGAGCCGACCTCCCTGCGCGGCGAACTGCGGCGCCTCGGCGAGGCGCTCGTGCGACGGAACTCCTGACGGTCAGCCCGAGCTGCGCTGCTCGAATCGCTCCTGTCGACGCCCCGAGGCGGGCATGCCGAGCTCGTTCAGCGGACCCGTCGTGGGTTCGTGCTCGGGCAGTCGTTCCTCCGTGGGGCAGATGAGCACGGTGTTCGGCGTCGAGTGATCGACGACGTGCTCGAACATGGGATGCCCGCAGATCGGGCATGCTCGCTCATCGAGCGGCGTGGTGTCCTCGTCGTCGCGGTCCACGACGATCGGCGGCGGGCCGAACGCGGGCAGCAGGGCCCGGTCGACGCGATCGAAGAATCGTGTGAACGTGTTGCCCTCAGGCGGGCTCGCCTCTTCGCGTGCCATGGCCCGATGGTACGCCCGCTGCCCATCGCCGCGCCAGAGTGCCGCGCCCGCATAGGCTGGCCGTCATGCAGATGAATCAGGCGCCTCGCCCCGTCACGATCATCACCGGCGCGAGCCGCGGCATCGGTGCCGCGATCGCCGAGCGACTCGCCGCCGACGGGCATGACCTCGTGCTGACCTACCGCGATCGGTCGACGGATGCCGCGGCAGTCGTGCGCGCGTGCGAGGCATCCGGCGCCCGCGTGCTCCTGCTCCGCGTCGACCTCGCCGACCTCGAGCAGGCCGCCACGGTGGTTCCCGCCGCCGTCGCCGAGTTCGGCACCGTGACCGGCCTCGTCAACAACGCGGGCATCACCGGCCGGATCGGCGGGTTCCTCGATGCGCCCATCGACGAGGCCGGGCTCGTCTTCCGGGTGAACGTCCTCGCTCCCCTGTTGCTCACGCAGGCGGCGATCGCGCACATGGCCACTGACGGCGGCGGAGCCGGCGGATGCGTCGTGAACATCTCGTCGGGTGCTGCCACCTCCGGCGCGCCGAACACGTACATCCCGTACGCGATGAGCAAGGCCGCCCTCAACGCGCTGACGATCGGCGCGGCCCAGGAGTTCGGACCGGTAGGCGTGCGCGTGAACACCGTCTCACCCGGCACGACGCGCACCGAGATCCATGCGGCCGCAGGCCGGCCGAACGCGCCCGATGAACGCGCCCCGCGCATCCCCATGCGTCGACCGGGCGAGGTGCACGAGATCGCGGGCGCCGTCGCGTACCTGTTCTCGGCGGATGCCTCGTACACGTCGGGCGCCGACATCCGCGTCTCGGGCGGGAAGTGACCCCTCGGGGACGGCATTCCGACCCTGACGAGGCTAGTGCTCGCCGAACCCCGACTCCGCAAGCGCCGCGATGGCATCGACGGCCTCGCGTCCATCGGGATCGTCGCTCGCGATCTCGACCGTCGCACCCTTCGTGAGCCCGAGCGACATGATGCCGAGCAGGCTCTTCGCGTCGGTGCCGTTCACGGTGACCTTCTGCGGGAACGTGCTCGCGAGCTTCACGAGTTCGGCGGCCGGGCGGGCGTGCAGGCCATCGGCGTTCACGAGCGTGATCTGTCGATGATGTGCTGCGGCCGCGGTCGCGGCAGGCCCGGCGCCGGCAACGGCAGCGGATGCCTCGGCGGCGCCGCGCTCGCCGGCGTCCGAACCCGAGGCGGGCCCGAGTGCGCTCTGCGCGGCCGCGACCACGCGCTCGAGGTCGTCGCCCGCCTCGGCGGCGACCGCCGCGGCCACCCCTCCCTCGACGAGCGGGGCGTCGACGAGGCGCACCCGGTCGCGCTGCTCGTCGTCGAGGAAGTCGAGGGCCGTCTCGGCGGTGAGGATCGCCGATCCGAGGTCGCAGAGCACGACCACGCCGGCGCCCGAATCGGCCTCGGCGATCCCGGCACTGACCAGGTCGAAGCTCGTGCCGATGCGTCCGTCATCGGTGCCGCCCGCGGCCACGAGGGTCGCGGTGGGCGCCATCTGCCTGGCGAGCTCGACCAGTCCCTCGGCGATGCGGGCCGAGTGCGAGACGAAGACCAACCCGACGTTGCCGGATGCCCCCACCTCAGGCTCCCGCGGCGCCGGACGCCGCATCGGCGGCCGCGCGAAGCAGCAGCGCCGTCGACTGGGCACCGGGATCGCGGTGCCCGGCCGACCGTTCGCCGAGGTAGCTGGCCCGACCCTTGCGGGCGACGAGCGGGATGGTCGCGTCGGATCCGGCCGCCGCGGCATCCGCCGCCGCCTCGAGCACCTCCGCGACATCCGACCCGTTCGAGGCCGCCGCCTCGGCAGCGTCGACGGCCGGAGTCCACGCGTCGACCATGGTCTTGTCGCCCGACTCGGCCTTGCCTCGCAGGACGATGCCGTCGCGAGCCGCCGTGAGCACCGCGGCGATCGCCGGACCGTCGAGCGACGTCGCGGAGCCGGCCGCGACGGCGCCCTTGAGGTACGCCGTGCCGTACAGCGGTCCGGCCGCGCCACCGACCGTGGAGATGAGCGTCGTGGCCACGAGCTTCAGGACATCACCGGGTGTCGATCCGGCGGGGAGGTCGTCGAGCTTCGGGAGCACCGCCTGGAAGCCACGGTCCATGTTCTCGCCGTGGTCGCCGTCGCCGATCTCGCGGTCGAGCGTGATCAGCTCGACCCGGTGCTCGGCGATGACGTCCGCGCTCCGTCTGACCCAGTCGACCGCCCAGGTGATGTCCAGCGCCACAGTGCCTCCCTATCGTCCCCACCGGAGTGCCGCCGTCTGCACCGGGGCATCCCACAACTCGATCATCTCGTCATCCAGCCGCAGAACCGTGATCGACATCCCCTGCATCTCGAGGGACGTGATGTAGTTCCCGACGAGCGAGCGGGAGATCGCGACGTTGCGTTCCTGCAGCACCTCGGCGGCGCGACGGTACGCGAGGTAGAGCTCGATGAGGGGCGTGCCGCCCATGCCGTTCACGAACAGCAGCACACGGTCGCCGTCGGCGGCGCCGAGATCGTCGAGCACGGGCTCGATGAGCCGGTCGACGAGCCGGTCGGCGGGCTCGAGCTTGATGCGCTCGCGGCCGGGTTCGCCGTGAATGCCGATGCCGACCTCGATCTCGTCATCGGCGAGCGTGAAGCTCGGCTCGCCGGCGTGCGGCACGATGCAGGGGGTGAGGGCGAGACCCATCGACCGCACGTTCGCGTTCACGCGTTCGGCGATCTCGGCGACCTGGTCGAGCGAGTCGCCGCGCTGGGCTGCGGCGCCCGCGATCTTCTCGACGAGCACCGTGCCGCCGACGCCGCGACGACCCGCGGTGTAGAGCGAGTCCTTCACGGCGACGTCGTCATCGATCACGACCGCACGCACGGTGATGTCCTCAGCCGAGGCCAGGTCGGCGGCCGTCTCGAAGTTGAGCACGTCGCCCGTGTAGTTCTTCACGATGTGGAGCACCCCGGCACCACCGTCGACCGCTTTCGTCGCGGCGAGGATGGGGTCGGGCGTCGGGGAGGTGAACACCGCGCCCGGCACGGCCGCGTCGAGCATGCCGAAGCCGACGTACCCCGCGTGCAGCGGTTCGTGGCCGCTCCCGCCGCCGCTCACGATGCCGACCTTGCCGCTGACCGGCGCGTCGGCACGCACGACATGGATCGGGTCCATCGTGACGCGCACGATGTCGGCGTGGGCGAGTCCGAAGCCGGCGACAGACTCGTCGACGACGCGCTTCGGGTCGTTGATGATCTTCTTCACGGAAACCCCTTCCCCATCGCTGCGGCGCACCGAGCGGGCCGTGCATCGGCGCCGACGCAGCACTCCCCCGTCAACCTACGCCCGCGCCGCAGCCCGCCGGAAGGGCCTCCGTCGAAATCGGAGGAACCATTCCCACCTGAACGCTCGCTGAGTATGGTGGGCAGTGTTCCGCCCCCGGGCGAAGCCCTGAGGGCCAAGCGAAAAGGATGGAAGGTCAACGTGGACGATCTCGGTGTGCTGTTCCTCTCCGAACTGGTCGGAACCGCGATGCTGGTGCTCCTCGGTTGCGGGGTGGTGGCCAACGTCGCCCTCGCGAAGACGAAGGGCTTCGGCGGCGGGTTCCTCATGGTGAACGTCGGCTGGGGACTCGCGGTCTTCGCCGGCGTCATCGTCGCCTATGCCTCAGGCGCGCACATCAACCCGGCGGTCACGCTCGGCCTCGTCGCGAACGGCGCCACCGAGTTCGGCAACCCGGCGTTCGGCACGACGGTGCCGGTCGACGTGGTGTCGGTGCTCGCCTTCATCGGGGCACAGCTGCTCGGCGGCATCCTCGGCGCCGTCATCGTGTGGCTGGGCTACAAGCAGCACTTCGACGAGGCACCGGAGCCCGCGGCGAAGCTCGGCGTGTTCTCCACCGGCCCGGCGATCCGCTCGTACGCCTGGAACGTCATCACCGAGATCATCGGCACGTTCGTGCTCGTCTTCGTGGTCATCGGGTTCGGACGTCAGGGGGATGCCTCGGGGCTCGCGGCCCTCGGCGCACTGCCCGTCGCCCTCCTCGTGATCGGCATCGGCGCGTCGCTCGGTGGTCCGACGGGGTATGCCATCAACCCGGCGCGTGACCTCGGCCCGCGCATCGCGCACGCCATCCTCCCCATCCGGGGCAAGGGATCGTCCGACTGGTCGTACTCGTGGGTCCCCGTCGTGGGCCCGATCATCGGCGGACTCCTCGCCGGCTGGGCCGCCATCCCACTCCTGCCGCTGCTCGGCTGAACCCGGCGGGGCCGGTCCGCGAGGACCGGCCCCGCGGGGTTTCGCGGGCACTCCCTGCCTCGCCGACGTCGGCGGGGCATCCGAACCATCTGAGAGGAAGTCATGGCTGACTACATCCTGGCGATCGACCAGGGCACGACCTCGTCGCGCGCGATCATCTTCGACAAGCGCGGCTCGATCGTCGCCACCGGACAGCTCGAGCACGAGCAGATCTTCCCCAAGGCCGGCTGGGTCGAACACGACCCGATGGAGATCTGGCGGAACACCCGCGAGGTCATCGGCCAGGCGCTCGGCAAGGCCGACCTGACCAGGCACGACATCGCCGCCGTGGGCATCACCAACCAGCGCGAGACCGCGGTCGTCTGGGACAAGAACACGGGCGAGCCGGTCTACAACGCCATCGTGTGGCAGGACACCCGAACTCAGCCCATCGTCGACCGCCTTGCCGCCGACGGCGGCGTCGAGCGCTTCAAGCAGGATGTCGGGCTCCCCCTCGCCACCTACTTCTCGGGCACGAAGATCGTGTGGATCCTCGAGAACGTCGAGGGCGCGCGCGAGAAGGCCGAGGCCGGCGACCTGCTCTTCGGCACCACCGACTGCTGGGTGCTCTGGAACCTCACGGGCGGCACCGATGGCGGCGTGCACGCGACGGATGTCACGAACGCGAGCCGCACCATGTTCATGGACCTCGCCACCCTCGAGTGGCGCGACGACATCCTCGCCGCCTTCGGCGTGCCGCGCTCGATGATGCCCGCCATCAAGGCCTCGTCGGAGGTGTACGGCACGGTCGAGCCGTCGAGCCTGCTGCGCGAGGTGCCGGTCGCGGGCATCCTGGGCGATCAGCAGGCCGCCACGTTCGGGCAGGCCGCGTTCGATCCGGGCGAATCGAAGAACACGTACGGCACCGGCAACTTCCTCATCTTCAACACGGGTGAGGAGATCGTGCACTCGAAGAACGGCCTGCTCACGACGCTCGGCTACAAGCTCGGCGACGACAAGCCGCACTACGCGCTCGAGGGCGCGATCGCGGTCACGGGGTCGCTCGTGCAGTGGGTGCGCGACAACCTCGGGCTCATCTCCAATGCCGCCGAGATCGAGGAGCTGGCCAAGACGGTCGACGACAACGGCGGCGCGTACTTCGTGCCGGCGTTCTCGGGCCTGTTCGCGCCGTACTGGCGGCCCGATGCGCGCGGCGCGCTCGTGGGCCTCACCCGGTACGTGCACAAGGGCCACATCGCCCGTGCGGTGCTCGAGGCGACGGCGTTCCAGACCAGGGAGGTGCTCGACGCGGTCAACGCCGACTCGGGCGTCGACCTCACCGAGCTCAAGGTCGACGGCGGCATGATCGCCAACAACACGCTCATGCAGTTCCAGGCCGACATCCTCGGCGTTCCCGTGGTGCGACCGGTCGTCGCGGAGACGACCGCGCTCGGTGCCGCCTACGCCGCGGGCCTGGCGGTCGGGTTCTGGTCGAGCCTCGACGAGCTGCGCGCCAACTGGCAGGAGGACTCCCGCTGGGAGCCCAAGATGGATGCCGCCGAGCGCGACCGTCAGCTGCGCCTCTGGAAGAAGGCCGTCACGAAGACGTTCGACTGGGTCGACGACGACGTGTCGCACGGCTGACGCCGAGCCTGCTCCGGTGGTGAGGCGAGGGTCCCGCGGCATCCGCGGGGCCCTTCGTCGTCACCGCTTCGTGGCGGCGATCCACTCCTCGAGCTTGCGCTCCGCGGCGCCGCTGTCGATGGCCTCCTCGGCCACCGCGAGCTTGTCGTGGAACCGGTCGAGCACGGCGCGCTGGAACTGGGTCGGGTCCTTCGCGAGTTCGAACGACGCGAGGCCCGCGGCGGCGTTGAGCACGACGATGTCGCGCACCGGCCCGCGCTCGCCGCCGAGCACGCGCCGCACGATCTCGGCGTTGTGGGCGGCGTCGCCGCCGACGAGCTCCTCGATCGTCGTGCGCTGGATGCCGAGCTCCCGCGGGTCGAGATCGTGCTCCTTGACCATGCCGCGCGACACCTCCCAGATGTGGCTGTGCCCGGTGGTGGTGAGCTCGTCGAGGCCGTCGTCGCCGCGGAACACCAGCGCCGTGGCGCCGCGCGTCTGGAACACGCCGACGATGAGCGGCACTCGGTCGAGGTTCGCGACGCCCACCGCGGAGGCCTCGGGGCGCGCCGGGTTGCACAGCGGTCCGAGGAAATTGAACACCGTGGGGACGCCGAGCTCGGAGCGTACGGGCCCCGCGTGCCGGAAGCCCGGGTGGAAGGCACCCGCGAACGCGAACGTGATGCCGGCCTCGCCGAGCACCTCTGCCACACGTTCGGCGGGCAGCGAGAGGTCGAGCCCGAGCGCGGCCAGTACATCGGACGAGCCCGACGACGAGCTCGCAGCCCGGTTGCCGTGCTTGATCACGGGGACTCCGGATGCCGCGGCCACGACCGAGGCCATGGTCGAGACGTTCACCGTGCCGAACCGGTCGCCGCCGGTGCCCACGATGTCGAGCGCCATGGGGTCGACGGGCAGCGGCACCGCGTGTTCGAGCACCGCGTCGCGGAACCCGACGATCTCGTCGACCGTCTCGCCCTTGACGCTGAGGGCGACGAGGAATCCGGCCAGCTGCGCCGGGGTGACGGTGCCGGTCATGACCTGCTCCATGCACCACGCGGCGTCCGACACGCTGAGGTCTTCGCCCTCCAGGAGCGCGGAGATGATGGTCGGCCAATGCTGTCGGGTGGGCATGCAATGATCCTATCCGCCCTGATTCTGGGCAGATTCCCGGCTCCGGCACACCGGAATCTCGGGAGACCCCGATGGTCGAACGGACACGGGTGTCCGGGCTGACGAAAACTCAGCCGCGATTTCAGCCATAATGGTGTGCGTGACGAGCACCTCAATCACTTATCAGGCGAGCGCGCCCGTGATCAAACGACCGAACACCGTCGCGGTGGGCACGATCGTCTGGCTCGGCAGCGAGGTCATGTTCTTCGCTGGTCTGTTCGCGATCTACTTCACGCTGCGGTCGATGTCGCCCGAGTTGTGGGGGTTCGAGGCGGATCGCCTGAACTTCCCGTTCTCGCTGACGAACACGATCATCCTCGTGCTGTCGTCGTTCACCTGCCAGTTCGGCGTGTTCGCGGCCGAGCGGCTCCAGCCCTATGCCACCGGCTGGAAGCCGACGCAGTGGGGCATGGTCGAGTGGTTCTTCCTCACCTACGCCATGGGCGCCATCTTCGTCGCCGGCCAGATCTGGGAGTACGCGCAGCTCGTCTCCGAGGGCATCGCGATCGACTCGAACGCCTATGGCTCCGCGTTCTACCTCACCACCGGCTTCCACGGCCTGCACGTCACGGGTGGTCTGATCGCGTTCCTCCTCGTCATCGGTCGCGTGTTCGCCGTCAAGAACTTCGGCCACCGCGAGGCCACCAGCGCCATCGTGGTGTCGTACTACTGGCACTTCGTCGACGTCGTGTGGATCGGCCTGTTCCTCGTCATCTACGTCCTCAAGTAAGCCCGCAGCAGGAGCGCCACGAACAGCATGACCGTGAACAGGAAGAAATCGATGAACCGCTCGACGCGACGCACCGGCCGCCGTCATCCGATCGCCACGGTTGCGCTGCTGGCCCTCGGACTCGTCTTCACCGGCGGGGCGTATGCGGCGCTGAGCACCGGCTCCGTGGCTCAGGCCGAGGCCGAGCCCACGTCTCAGGAGACGATCGAGGAGGGCAAGAAGCTCTTCCAGGCGAACTGCGCGACGTGCCACGGCCTGGAGGCGCAGGGCACCGACGCCGGACCGAGCCTCATCGGCGTCGGCGCGGCATCCGTCGACTTCCAGGTCGGCACCGGCCGCATGCCCATGCAGATGCAGGGCCCGCAGGCGCAGGTCAAGCCGCCGCAGTTCACCGATGAGCAGGTCAAGCAGCTCGCCTACTACGTGGCGTCGCTCGGGCCCGGCCCCGACATCCCCGCCGAGCACCTCGTCAACGGCGGTGGCGATGCGGCCAACGGCGCCGAGCTGTTCCGCATCAACTGCGCCATGTGCCACAACGTGGCCGGCGCCGGCGGCGCGCTCACCGAGGGCAAGTTCGCTCCCGCGCTGACGAATGTCTCGGGGGTGCACATCTACGAGGCCATGGTCACCGGCCCGCAGAACATGCCGGTCTTCAACGACCTGAACATCTCGCCCGAAGACAAGCGCGACATCATCACGTACCTCAAGTACGTCCAAGACAACCGCTCCCCCGGCGGTTTCGAGCTCGGCTCGCTCGGTCCGGTCGCTGAGGGCCTGTTCATCTGGATATTCGGTCTCGGCGCGATCGTCGCGATCACCGTGTGGATCACGGCGAAGTCCAACTAGCGCACGCCCGGCACCGAAGCAGCTGAAGAAGGAGAACCATGGCCCAGGACGACCACAGCGGCGCCGAGCTCGTCGCTGCCGACTCGTCGCACGCCGAGCAGGAGTTCGCCGGTTCGACCGGCACGGCAGTCATCCCCCGCGATGCGTTCGAGAACCCCGGCTTCGAGCCGCACCGTCCTCGTGTCACCGACGAGGACCCCAAGCGCGAGGGACGCGCGCAGCGCACCGTCTTCACGCTGTTCTACCTCTCGATCCTCGGCAGTGTCTGGGCCATCGCGGCGTACATGCTGTTCCCCATCGAGTCGAACGACGTCGGTGCCGTGCGCCTGAACAACATGTTCATCGGACTCGGCGTCACGCTGGCGCTCCTCGGCATCGGCTTCGGCGCGGTGCACTGGGGCAAGTCGCTGATGACCTCGGCCGAGTCGATCGACACCCGCCACCCCATCGGCTCCACCGAGGCGACCAGGCAGGGCGCCGTGGAGGTCTTCCGCCAGGCCGACGAGGAGTCGGGCTTCAGCCGTCGCACGGTCATCCGCAACAGCCTCATCGGTGCGCTCATCGCGCTCCCGCTGCCGGCCATCGTGCTCTTCCGTGGCTTCGCCCCCCAAGACCAGGACCCGGTCGCGTTGCTCAGCCACACGATGTGGAAGCAGGGCACGCGCCTCGCGCTCGACCCGTCGGGCGTGCCGATCAAGGCCTCCGACGTCACGCTCGGCAGCGCATTCCACGTGATCCCCGAGGGCCTCAACGACCTCGAGCACGGCAGGCTCGAGGAGAAGGCCAAGGCCGCCGTCCTCCTGATGCGCCTCGACCCGACCGACCTCAAGGAGTCGCCCGAGCGAGCCGACTGGTCGTACCAGGGCATCGTCGCCTACTCGAAGATCTGCACGCACGTCGGATGCCCCGTGGCCCTCTACGAGCAGCAGACGCACCACCTGCTCTGCCCCTGCCACCAGTCGCAGTTCGACGTGACGAACCACTGCGAGGTCATCTTCGGCCCGGCCAAGCGCCCGCTGCCGCAGCTTCCGATCGCCGTCGACGATGAGGGCTACCTCATCGCACAGAGCGACTTCACCGAACCCGTCGGCCCGAGCTTCTGGGAGCGTCATTGAGCACCGCATCGACCCGAGCAACCGCGCCTGAGAAGCGCTCCTTCACGGCGGCGGCATCGGAATACGTCAACGACCGCACCGGCATCGCGGTCGCGATCAAGGGCCTCGGTCGCAAGGCCTTCCCCGACCACTGGTCGTTCCTCCTCGGCGAGGTCGCACTCTTCAGCTTCATCGTCATCCTCGTCTCCGGTACCTTCCTGACGTTCTTCTTCCAGGCGTCGATGGCCGAGGTGCACTACGACGGCTCCTACGTGCCGCTCAAGGGCGTGGAGATGTCGGTGGCGATGGCGTCGACGCTCGACATCTCGTTCGACATCCGCGGCGGGCTCTTCGTGCGCCAGATGCACCACTGGGCGGCACTGCTGTTCGTGGCGGCCATCGGCCTGCACATGCTCCGCGTGTTCTTCACGGGCGCATTCCGCAAGCCCCGCGAGATCAACTGGGTGTTCGGCTTCCTCCTCTTCATCCTCGCGATGGCCGAGGGCTTCACCGGGTACTCGCTCCCCGACGACCTGCTCTCCGGAAACGGCCTCCGCATCATCGACGGCATGGTCAAGGGCATCCCGCTGATCGGCACGTGGACGTCGTTCCTGCTCTTCGGCGGAGAGTTCCCGGGCACGGCGATCGTCGGCCGCCTGTACACGCTGCACATCCTGCTGCTGCCCGCCCTCGTCGTGGCGCTCATCGCGGTGCACGTCGGCTACGTGTTCATCCACAAGCACACGCAGTTCGCCGGTCCCGGACGCGAGCCGACGAACTCCGTCGGCCCGCCCATCCTGCCGATCTACGCGGCCAAGGCCGGCGGCTTCATGTTCATCATCTTCGGTGTCGTGTCGCTCATCGCGTCGCTCTTCACGATCAACCCGATCTGGAACTACGGCCCCTACGACCCGTCCCCCGTCTCCGCCGGTACGCAGCCCGACTGGTACATCGGCTTCGCCGACGGTGCCCTGCGACTCATCCCGCCGGGCTGGGAGTTCGTGTGGCTCGACCGCACCTGGTCGTTCAACATCATCGTCCCGCTCGTCGTGCTCGGTGGCTTCATCGTGACCGTGATGTTCTACCCGTTCATCGAGGCCTGGATCAAGGGCGACAAGCGCGAGCACCACATCGCCGACCGTCCGCGCAACGCGCCCACCCGTACGGCGATCGGCGCCGCGGGTGTCACGTTCTACGCCGGCCTCTGGGCGGCGGCCAGCTCCGACCTCCTCGCGACGCACTTCCTGCTGACCATGGAGGGCGTGATCCACGCGCTGCAGGCCGTGGTGATCATCGGACCGTTCATCGCCTACTTCATCACCAAGCGCGTCTGCATCGCGCTCCAGAAGAAGGACCGCGAGATCGTCCTGCACGGCTACGAGTCGGGTCGCATCGTGAAGCTGCCGGGCGGCGAGTTCATCGAGGTGCACCAGCCCCTCGACGAGTACGACCGCTGGCGCCTCGTGAGCTTCGAGTCCTACGAGCCGCTCATGCTGCGCCCGAACGCCCGCGGCAAGATCACGGGCGGTCAGCGCCTCCGCGCCGCGCTGTCGCGATGGTTCTTCGAGGACCGCATCGCGCCGGTCACCCGCGGTGAGCTCGAGGCGGCGCACCACACGCACCAGGAGGCCGTGGAGACCACCAGCCAGCACTGAGCCGACCGGCCGCGATTCGGGCACCGGGCACCATGTCGATCGATTCGACGTGGTTCCGGTGCCCGAACTGCTTCGCCGACCTCGCGCCCGTCGACGAGCGCGTCCTCGGATGCGAGCACGGCCATCGGTTCGATCGCTCCAGGTACGGCTACCTCACCCTGCTGGATCCCAAGGCGCCACGCACCGTCGGCGACGACCGCGACATGCTCTCCGCGCGTGCCGCGCTCCTCGGCCGCGGCGCCTACCTGCCGATCGCCGAGGAGCTCACGCGAGCGGCGCTGCCCGACGGCGCGGCGTACTCGGGCGGACGGCCTCGGGTCGCCGACCTCGGCTGCGGCACCGGGTACTACGCGGCACAGCTCGATGAGGCCCGGGCCGACGCGACCTTCCTCGTCGCCGACCGATCGCCGCACGCGGTTCGGTCTGCACTGCGGTCGCTTCCCGGCGCCACGGGCGTCGTACTCGACATCTGGCGACCCCTGCCGCTGCGCACCCAGGTCGCCGATGTGATCCTGAACGTGTTCGCGCCTCGCTCTCCGAGCGAGTTCGCCAGGGTCCTGCGGCCGGGCGGTCGACTCGTCGTGGTCGTTCCGCGCGCAGACCACCTGCGGGAGCTGCGTGAGCTCGATCTGCTCCTCGACATCCCTGCGGCGAAGACGCACGCCGTGACGGAGTTGCTCACCGCCGCCGGCTTTGCACGACGTGGCGCCCACAAGGTGCAGTACCTGATCGAGACGGGCCCCGGCACTCGCTCGCTGCTCGCGGGAATGGGCCCGTCGGCACACCACTCCGCCGCACTCGCCGTCGGCTCCGTCGAGCGGACGATCGACGTGACGATCGCGGTGGATGTCCTCACCTTCGAACTCGCGTCGCCGCCGGGCTGAGGCGGGTGCATACTGGCCACATGCCCGATTGCTGCTGTCCGGGATCGGCCCGCTACGAGAGCGTGTTCGACGAGCGCTTCGCTCATGATCGCGCGCGACGGTACCGACGGCACGGACTCACCACCGTCGAGCGGCCGATCGTCGACCGCCTCGCCTCGATGGGCTTGGCGGACCGCACCGTGCTCGAGATCGGCGGCGGTGTGGGTGAGATCCAGCTCGAGCTGCTCGCGCGCGGAGCGGCCGCCACGACCAACCTGGAACTGTCCGGTGCCTACGAGTCCGACGCGGGGGCCCTGCTCGCCGAGCGTGGCTTCGCGGATCGGGCGACGCGTCATGTGGGTCTCGACCTGGCATCGAACGCCGCCGACGTCGGCACGGCCGACTACGTGGTCCTCCACCGCGTCGTCTGCTGCTACCCCGACTCCTTACAGCTCCTCGCGGCCGCCGCGGCGCACGCCCGCCGTGCCGTCGTGTTCAGCCATCCGCCCCGAACGTGGCTCACGCTCGCCATGGTGGGCATGGGCAACGCCTGGATGCGGATACGCGGTCGAGACTATCGCGGCTATGTCCACTCCCCCGACGCGATGTACCGAGTCCTCCGTGAGGCGGGCTTCGCGCTGCACCGCTTGCGTGCCGGACCGAGTTGGTGGGTCATCGCGGCGACGCGCACGTGATCGGAATGCCGTGCGAGAAACGGGAAACGCCCCGGCGTGACTGCCGGGGCGTTCCGTTCTCAGGCGTGCTTGCGTCAGCGGGCGAAGTTGCCGCGGTAGTACTCGTACACCCACCCGACGATGGCCACGAGGAAGAGCACGAAGGCGATGGGGAACATCCACCAGCCGACAGCCAACGACAGGAAGCCGAGCGCCGCGGCGGCTGCGAGCGTGATGGGCCACCAGCTCCAGGGGCTGAAGAACCCGAGCTCGGGGTCGCCGTCGTCGATGTTCGCGTCGAGACGATCCTCGGGCAGCTCGGCGCCCTGCGCCTTGTGCACGCGACCGAGATAGAACGCGATGAACGCCGCCAACACCGCCGTGAGCGCGAGCGCCACGGTTCCCGCGGGCTCGATGCCGGGCTGCAGCTCGTCGAGCCAAGTCCAGTACGCGTAGACCACGGCGGACAGGGCGAAGAAGACGAACAGGATCCAGAAGAGGATGACATTCGCGCGCATCTACTTGACTTCCTTCGTCGCGGCGTCGTACACGGGGGCGTCTGGTGCGTCCTTGGCCGGGCCGATGCCGACCGGGATGCCCGCCTCGGGGTGGTTGAGGTCGAACGCCGGCGACTCGGAGCGAATGCGCGGGATCGACGTGAAGTTGTGTCGCGGCGGCGGGCAGCTGGTCGCCCACTCGAGCGAGCGGCCGTAGCCCCATGGGTCGTTCACCGTGACCTTGGGCGCCCGGCGGGCCGTGATGTACACGTTCAGGAAGAACGGAACCATCGAGACGGCGAGGATGGCCGCGCCGACCGTCGACAGCTGGTTCATCCACGTGACGTTGTCTTCCGGCAGGTACGAGTAGTACCGACGCGGCATGGCCACCACACCGAGCCAGTGCTGGATGAGGAACGTCGTGTGGAAGCCGATGAACAGCAGCCAGAAGTGCCACTTGCCCAGCGTCTCGTTGAGCATCTTGCCGGTCCACTTGGGCCACCAGAAGTAGAAGCCCGAGAACATCGCGAACACGACCGTGCCGAACACGACGTAGTGGAAGTGCGCCACCACGAAGTAGGTGTCGGAGACGTGGAAGTCGAGCGGCGGCGACGCGAGGATCACGCCGGTGAGACCACCGAACACGAACGTGATGAGGAAGCCGATCGCCCACACGAGCGGGGTCTCGAACGTGACGGATCCCCGCCACATCGTGCCGACCCAGTTGAAGATCTTCACGCCCGTCGGCACAGCGATGAGCATGGTCATCAACGCGAACCACGGCAGCAGCACGGATCCGGTGACGTACATGTGGTGCGCCCACACGGTGACGGACAGCGCCGCGATGGCGATCGTCGCGTAGATGAGGGTCTTGTATCCGAAGATCGGCTTGCGGCTGAAGACCGGGAAGACCTCGGAGACGATGCCGAAGAACGGCAGCGCGATGATGTACACCTCGGGGTGGCCGAAGAACCAGAAGAGGTGCTGCCACAGGATCACACCGCCGTTGGCGGGATCGTAGATGTGTGCTCCGAGGATGCGGTCGGCCGCCGCGGCGAGGATCGCCGCCGCGAGGACCGGGAACACCATCAGGATCAGGATCGACGTGACGAGCGTGTTCCAGGTGAAGATCGGCATGCGGAACATGGTCATGCCGGGCGCACGCATGGTGATGATCGTCGTGATGAAGTTCACGCCACCGAGGATCGTGCCGAAGCCCGACAGGCCGAGGCCGACCATCCAGAGATTGCCGCCGATACCCGGAGAGAAGGTCGTCGAGGCGAGTGGTTGATACGCGAACCAGCCAAACGACGCGGCGCCCTGCGGCGTGAAGAAGCCCGCGACCGCGATGAGCGAACCGAAGTTGAAGAACCAGTACGCCAGCGCGTTCAGACGCGGGAACGCGACGTCGGGCGCGCCGATCTGCAGCGGCATCAGCACGTTCGCGAAGCCCGCGAACAGCGGCGTCGCGAACATCAGCAGCATGATCGTGCCGTGCATGGTGAACAGCTGGTTGTACTGCTCGCGCGTCTGCACGATCTCGAGCCCGGGCTCGAACAGCTGGGCGCGGATGATCAGCGCCATGACGCCGCCGATGCAGAAGTAGATGAACGAGGTGATCAGGTAGAGGTACCCGATGACCTTGTGATCAGTGGTCGTGATCCACCTGACGAGGGTGTTGCCCTTGCGCTCGACCTTGGAGGTACCGAACGGCAGGCTGCTCGACTGCGGTCGAGCCGGTGCGGTCGTGGTGCTCATTCGGCTTCGTGCTCCTCTTTCAGTTCGGGCGCGCCCGTGCCGGGCTGGTTCTGGCGGCGATCGTATTCGACGGAGAGCTGGCCCTCCTGGCCGGCGTCGCGGAGGGACTCGATGTACGCGTCGTACTCCTCCTGGGAGACGACCTCGACGTTGAAGAGCATGAGCGAGTGGTACTCGCCGCAGAGTTCGGCGCACTTGCCGGCGTAGGTGCCCTCGCGCTCGGGGACGAACGACATGTAGTTCGTCTGGCCGGGGATCATGTCCTTCTTGTAGAGGAAGTCCACGACCCAGAACGAGTGGATCACGTCGCGCGCCTCGAGCTTGAGCTCGACGTTCTGCCCGACGGGCAGGTACAGCGTCGGGATGTCGGTGACCGAACCGGCGGGCCCCTCGTCGGTGGGCTGCGCCTGGATGCCGACCTCGTAGACGTCCTCATCGACGTAGTTGAAGTCCCACGACCACTGCTTGCCGATGACCTCGATGCTCACGTCGATCTCGTCTTCGGCGAAGCGCTGCTCGATCGCCGCCTGGTCGCGCGCCGTGAAGGCGAAGAACCCGAGCACGAAGATGAGCGGCACGATCGTGTAGAAGACCTCGATCGGCATGTTGTAGCGCAGCTGCACCGGAAGACCGGTCTGGCCCTTGCGACGGCGGTACGCGATCACCGCCCAGATCGTGAGCCCCCACGTCAGGAGGCCGACCACGAGGAGCACGATCCACGACGTCACCCAGAGGCCGGAGATGCGCTCGGTGTGATTGGTGGTCGGACCGGCTCCCTCCTCGAACCCCGGAAGGAATCCGTTCAGCTGGGCCTGCGTGCATCCGGCGAGGACGAGGCTGAGCGACGCTGCAATCGGAATAGCAGCCCATCGGAGACGGCGATTGTGGCGCACCGGTGACCTTTCGGGAGACTCGAAGGCGCTTCACAGTGAAGCGCGGTGATCGGTCACTAGCCTACTCCGACTCGGCCGCCGGGGTGTGCACCGGAGGACGGTGTCCGGCCTCTCGAGCGGCGAATTCGCCTGCAATCGGCTGAAACGCCGAAGGGAGGCCGCTCACGCGGCCTCCCTTCGGGAGTGGTTTCAGGCCCGGATCAGTGGAACGAGTCCCCGCAGGCGCAGCTGCCCTGCGCGTTCGGGTTGTCGATCGTGAACCCCTGCTTCTGGATGGTGTCCTCGAAATCGATCGAGGCGCCATCGAGGTACGGCACACTCATCTTGTCGACGACGACCTCGACGCCCGAGAAGTCGACGACCGCATCGCCGTCGAGCAGGCGCTCGTCGAAGTAGAGCTGGTAGATCAGGCCGGAGCATCCGCCGGGCTGCACTGCGACGCGCAGCCGGAGGTCGTCGCGGCCCTCCTGCTCGAGGAGGCTGCGGACCTTGCCTGCGGCGGTGTCGGTCAGCTTCACGCCGTGGATCGTCTCGGTGATCGTGTCGCTCATGTCTCTCCTCAGTGCGTCGGGTAACGCGGATCTCTCATCCCATGGTAACCGGCGCACATGGGTGTCCACCCCATGCGCGCTCGGGAATCGTCGGGAGCGCTCAGGAACCCGTCCGAGCCTCGAGCCTCGCGAAGAACAGCGCCTCCGCGAGAAGTGCGCGCTTGAACACGCCGAGGTGGAGCGACTCGTTCGGGCTGTGCGCGCGCGAGTCGGGGTCCTCGACGCCGGTCACGAGGATCTGCGCGTCGGGGAACTCGTCGACGAGTTCGGCGATGAACGGGATGGAGCCGCCCACCCCGATCTCGACGGGCTCCCTCCCCCACGCCTCGGCCATGGCCGCGCGCGTCTCGGTCACCGCCCACCCGCTCGTGTCGACGAGGAACGCCTGACCGCGGTCGACGTCCTCGAAGGCGAGGTGGGCGCCGAACGGAGCGTGCGCCTCGAGGTGGGTGCGGATGGCGTCGAACGCCTCCCCGGCGTCCTGCCCGGGCGCGATGCGGGCGCTCACCCGCACGCGCACGCCCGGGACGAGCGTGTTCGACGCGTTCGCGACATCCGGTGCGTCGATGCCGGTCACGGTGATCGACGGCTGCGCCCAGATGCGTGACAGCAGGGTGGCGGCGCCGATCGGCGTGACCCCCTCGAGCAACCCGGCCTCGGCGCGGAGCTGCGCCTCGTCGTAGGGCGGGGTCTCGAGGTCGGCGCTGCGCAGCCCCTCGACGGCGACCGAGCCGTCCTCGGCCCACATGGAGTCGAGCAGGCGGATGGCCGCCATCATCGCATCGGGAGCGGCACCTCCGTACATGCCGGAGTGCGACGCGTGCGCGAGCGTGTCGATGCGGAGGTTGAAGGCCACGGCGCCGCGCAACGCGACGGTGATGGCGGGCGTCTCGAGGTCCCAGTTGCCGGAGTCGGCCACGATGATGGCGTCGGCGGCGAGGAGGTCGCGGTTCTCGTGCAGGAAGTTCGCGAACGAGCGCGACGCCCATTCCTCCTCGCCCTCGATGAAGACCGCGAGGCCGAGGTCGAAGTCCCCCGCGACCTCGGCGAAGGCCCGGATGGAGCCGACGTGCGCCATGATGCCGGCCTTGTCGTCGGCGGCACCGCGACCGTGCAGGCGATCGCCGCGCTGGGTCGGCTCGAACGGCGGCGTCTCCCAGTCCTCGTCCTTGCCGGGGGGCTGCACGTCGTGGTGCGCGTAGAGCAGCACCGTCGGCCGACCGTTGCGGGCCGGGCGGCTCGCGACCACGGCCGGCTGCCCGAGTTCGGACCCGTCGGCGACCGGCGCCCGGCGCACGTCCACCACGTCGAACACGCCCGTGCCACGGAGCAGCTCGGCGACGGCCTCGGCGCTCGTCGCCACGTGGGCGGGATCGAAGGCGGGCCAGGAGACGGATGGGATGCGCACGAGGCGGGCGAGATCGGCGACGGTCGCGGGGAATCCGGCGTCGACGGCGGTGCGGACGGCGTCGACGGCCTCGTGGGCGTCGACGACCGCGGATCCGGTGGGTTCGGTCTGGGTCATGCCGGTAATCTTAAGGGCAACCGATTCGAGGACTCCCGTGGCAAAACACCCCACCAACACCCCTGCGCCCGAGGCCGGCGCCGACGACGAGGCATCCGTCACCCCGAAGGCCGGCAAGGGCGCGCCCACGCCGAGCCGTGCCGAGCGCGAGGCCGCGCGCAAGCGCCCGCTCGTGCCGAACGACCGCAAGGAAGCGGCGAAGCAGGCGCGGACCCAGCAGGCGGCCGCGCGCGAACGTGCGCGTGTCGGCATGGCGATGGGTGAGGACAAGTACCTGCCCACGCGCGATCGCGGACCGCAGAAGAAGTACGTGCGCGACTACGTCGACGCCCGCTTCAGCATCGGCGAGATCCTCATCCCGTTCATGTTCCTGATCATCCTGCTCACGTTCGTGCCGAGCGCGGAGGTGCAGGCGATCGGCATCATGGCGCTCTGGGCGTTCTTCCTCATCGCGGTGGTCGACGTCGTCATCCTCGGCTTCGTCCTCACCCGCAAGCTGAAGGCGAAGTTCGGCGAGGACAAGGTCGAACGGGTGCGCTGGTACGCCGCGATGCGGGCTCTCCAGCTTCGCCCGCTGCGCCTGCCGAAGCCGCAGGTCAAGCGCGGTCAGTACCCCGTCTGAATCGCGCGCCGGCCCTGGGCGGGCCGCGTCGATCGTCGTCAGGTGCGCGCGTACGCTCCCCCGCGGATGAGCGGCACGCGGGTCTCCTCGTCGGTGAGCGAGCCGTGCTGGCCGACCATCGACTCGCCCTGCCGGTTGGCCTCCCGGCGGTCGTAGTAGGCGACGCCCGAGCGCGCCGCGATGAGGATGTCGCCGATGCGGTCCCGCACCTCGTCGGCGACCGGACCGAACACGCCGGCCTCGATCGCCTCATCCCGTCCGAGCACCCAGGCGCGATGTCCCTCCGCCGCGCGCCAGCCATCGAGGAGCGCCGCGCGCGCGGCCTCGTCGAGCCCGGGTTCGAGGGCGAGCGAGAGGAATCGCGGCTCGCCGGCGACGTGCCGCACGCCGTCGAGCAGCTCGGGTCGCGCGTCGACGAACACGTGGCGATGCGCCGGGACGTCGATGATGCCGTGGTCGGCCGTCAGCAGCAGCCCCACGCCCCGAGGCAGGTCTCGCTCGAACGAGGCGACCTCGGCGTCGAGCTGCTCGAGCGTCGCGAGCCAGCGATCGGACTCCCAGCCGTGCGCGTGCGCGATGCGATCGAGCTCCGACACGTACACGTACACGAGGGCCCTCGGCTCGCTCCGCGCCACGTCGAGCGCCGCGGCGAACGACTCGGCGATCGTCGAACCCGCCCGGTACTCGGTGCCGCGCAGCACCGCGCGTGAGAATCCCGACCCGATGTGCTTGGCCGAGCCCACGGCGAAGCTCGAGATGCCGGACTCCCGGGCCGTCTCGAAGAGCGTCGGCACGCGCTGCCAGGTCTCCGGCGGCATCCGGGCGTCCCAGCCGGTGAGCTGGTTCACGACGCGGTCGTTGGCGCGGTCGAGCACCCGGTATCCGACGAGTCCGTGCTCGCCCGGCATCCGCCCGGTGGTGAAGCTCGCGATGCCCGCCGCGGTCGTCGAGGGCAGCACCGTGCGGATCACGTCGCGTCGCGACATCCGCCCCGCCAGGAATCGGGCGTGACCGGCACGGGCCTGGATGTTCGCCGCCCCGAGCCCGTCGACGAGCACGACCACGGCACCGGATGCCGCGGGCAGATCGAACGCGTTCGCCTGCGCGTCGAGGCTGGCGAGCGAACTGCCGAGCACCCCGGCAAGCCTCGGGGCACTGACGGCGGGCACCGGTAGCATTGCAGGCATCGCGCCCAGTCTGGCACAGGCCGGGCGCGGCCCATTCCCCCACGTGCCGAGCACCTCACCCAGAGACGACGGATGACCCGAGCCAAGAACCCGCCCGCAGACGAGCCGATCGCCGAACGCATCGAAGACGTCGACGTCGCCACCGAGATGCAGGGCTCGTTCCTCGAGTACGCCTATTCGGTCATCTACTCCCGGGCGCTTCCCGACGCCCGCGACGGGCTCAAGCCCGTGCAGCGACGCATCCTGTTCGGCATGTCAGAGATGGGCCTGCGCCCCGACCGCGGGCACGTGAAGTCGTCGCGCGTCGTGGGCGACGTCATGGGCAAGTACCACCCGCACGGCGACACGGCCATCTACGACGCGCTCGTGCGCATGGCGCAGCCGTTCACCCTGCGGGTGCCGCTCATCGACGGGCACGGCAACTTCGGGTCGCTCGACGACGGCCCTGCGGCGCCGCGTTACACCGAGGCGCGGCTCGCCGCGCCGGCGCTCGCGATGACCGAAGGCCTCGACGAAGACGTCGTGGACTTCGTGCCGAACTACGACAACTCGGCCCAGCAGCCCGAGGTCATGCCCGCCGCCTACCCGAACCTCCTCGTCAACGGGGCGAGCGGCATCGCCGTGGGCATGGCCACGAACATGGCGCCCCACAACCTCATCGAGGTCGTCGGCGCGGCACGGCACCTCATCGCGAACCCCGACGCGACCCTCGACGAGCTCATGGAGTTCGTGCCGGCACCCGACCTGCCCTCCGGCGGCACGATCGTCGGGCTCGCCGGCATCAAGGACGCCTACGCGACCGGCCGCGGCAGCTTCAAGACGCGCGCCAAGGTCTCGGTCGAGAACATCACCGCACGCAAGGTCGGCCTCGTGGTCACCGAACTGCCGTACCTCGTCGGCCCCGAGAAGGTCATCGAGAAGATCAAAGACGGCGTGAACGCCAAGAAGATCAGCGGCATCTCCGACGTCACCGATCTCACCGACCGCACCAAGGGCCTGCGTCTCGTCATCGGCATCAAGACGGGCTTCAACCCCGAGGCGGTACTCGAGCAGCTCTACCGGCTCACGCCGCTCGAGGAGTCGTTCAACATCAACAACGTCGCACTCGTCGACGGCGGCCCGCAGACGCTCGGGCTGCGCGAGCTCCTGCAGGTCTACGTGGCGCACCGCATCTCGGTCGTGACGAGGCGCTCGCAGTTCCGGCTCGCGCGGCGCAAGGAGCGGTTGCACCTCGTCGAGGGCCTCCTCATCGCGATACTCGACATCGACGAGGTCATCCAGGTCATCCGCACGAGCGACGAGGCCGACCAGGCGCGCGTTCGCCTCATGGACGTCTTCGACCTCAGCCAGCTGCAGGCCGAGTACATCCTCGAGCTGCGTCTGCGCCGCCTCACGAAGTTCTCCCGCATCGAGCTCGAAGCCGAGCGCGACCGGCTCCGCTCCGAGATCGCCGAGCTCGAGGAGATCCTCGCGAACCGGCACCGCATCGAGATGCTCGTCTCCGACGAGCTCGAGGAGGTCGCCGAGCGATACGGCACGCCCCGACGCACCCTGCTCACCGACGCACGCCCCAGCATCGCCCGCGCGTCGGCGAAGCACGCACCGGTCAACCTCGAGGTGATGGATGTCCCGTGCCGGGTGCTCCTCAGCGCCACCGGCCGCATCGCCCGGGTCGACCTGCCCGACGGCGCCGACGGGCCCGTCACGATAACGCCGCCTGCGCGGCGGAGCAAGCACGACGCGATCCGCTCCACGCTCGACACGACGAGCCGGGCCGAGATCGGCGCCGTCACGAGCCTCGGACGGCTCATCCGGTTCACGCCCGTCGATCTCCCCATGCTGCCGCCGACGTCGGTGCAACTCGGAGCCGGGGTCCGTGTGGCCGATTACCTGGCCCTCCCGAACAAAGACGAGAAGGTGCTCGCCATCGTCTCGCTCGACGCCGAGCGGTCGATCGCGCTCGGCACGAGGCTCGGCGTGGTCAAGCGCGTGGCGACCGGCGCCTACCCCAACAAGCCCGAGTTCGAGGTCATCGGCCTGAAGGCGGGCGACGAGGTCGTCGGTGCGGTGCAGGGCGACGAGGGCGACGAGCTCGTGTTCGTGGCATCCGATGCGCAGCTGCTGCGGTTCCCCGCCGCCTCGGTGCGCCCGCAGGGGTGCCCGGCGGGCGGCATGGCGGGCATCAACCTCGCCGCCGGCGCGCACGTGATCCACTTCTCGAGCGTGCCGGCCGAAGCCGCGTCCGACGCCGTGGTCGTCACGATCGCGGCGAGCAACGAGACGCTCCTCGGCACCGACCCCGGTAGCGCCAAGGTCAGCGCGTTCTCCGAGTTCCCGCCGAAGGGCCGGGCGACGGGTGGCGTGCGCGCGCAACGATTCCTGAAGGGCGAGGACGCGCTGCACCTCGCCTGGGTGGGCCGCTCCCCCGCCCTCGCGGTCGGCGTCGACGGCACTGCGCGGCAACTGCCCGACGGCGGGGCCAAGCGCGATGCGTCGGGGCAGCCGCTCGAGGCGGTCGTCGCCGCGGTCGGGTCGCGCATCGGCTGACGCGCGTCACTGCCGACGCGCACCTGGCTGACGCGCACCTGGCTGACGCGCACCTGGCTGACGCGCGGCGTCGGGTTGACGCGCGGCGTCCCTGCCGCGCGCAGGCGGCTGACGTGCGCAGGTGGCTGGCGCACGCCTCGAGGGCCCGGCGAGTCGATGCCATCCGCACCGCCTTCGCCGACCCGCGGTGCAGATGGCATCGACTCGTGCTTCCCGTTCGGTCGGGCCAGTGGTCGCACTTGACGCGGGCCCGACCGGCAGGCATATTCGGGCGTGGTCGTCGAGGCCGCGGCATCCGCCGCGACGTGCGGCTGGATCCGGGTGAGGGGTGACCCATGACGCAAGCGGAGCTGCAAGCCACGATCTCGGGGCGGGTGCTCTCCCCCGACGAGGTCGAGTACGACGCCGCGAGGGCCGTGTGGAACGCCATGATCGATCGGCGGCCGCGGTACATCGCGCAGTGCGCCGATGCGGCCGACGTCGCCGCGGCCCTGCGGTTCGCCCGTGAACGCGACCTCGAGGTGGGCGTGCGCTGCGGCGGCCATGGGATCGTCGGCCACGCCGTGCCCGACGACGGCCTGATGCTCGACCTGCGACCGATGGGGCGAGTGGTCGTCGACCCGGCGCAGCGGCGAGCGTGGGTGCAGGGCGGAGCACTCCTCGGCGCGCTCGACGTGGCGACTCAGGCGCTGGGCCTCGCCACCACCGCCGGCAACGTCTCGCACACGGGCGTCGGCGGGTTGACCCTCGGCGGTGGCATGGGCTGGCTGGCCCGACAGCACGGACTCTCCTGCGACAACGTGACCGCGTTCGAGGTGGTCACCGCCGACGGGGCGACCCTGCGCGCAAGCACCGACGAGCACCCCGACCTGTTCTGGGCACTGCGCGGGGGCGGCGGCAACTTCGGGGTCGTCACCGAGTTCGAGTTCGCGCTGCACCCGGAGCCCGGCGACGCCCTCGCGGCGGAGCTCCGCTACCCCGTGGCCGAGGCGGGCGGACCGATGCGACGATGGCGCGACCTGGCCGCCACGGCGCCGCGGCAGGCGACGTGGAACGCCACCATCTCGAACGGCACCGTCGCGCTGGGCCTCGTCTGGGTCGGCGACCCCGATGACGGTGCCGCGGTGACCGCCGAGCTCGCGCGCGCCGTGGCCGACGCCGCGGAGCCCGCCGAGCGCGTGATCCAGCCGATGTCGTATCTGCAGCTCCAGACCCGCGAAGACGACGAAGAGGGGCACGCCTGGCGACGGTACTGGAAGGGTCACTACTTCGACGCGCTCGAGGACGACCTCATCGACGCGCTCCTGGCCCGCGACCGCGAACTGATGCCGAACGTCAGCCTGCAGGCGTACGGCGGGGCCATCGCCGACGTGCCCGACGAGGAGACCGCGTTCTCACGACGTGACACCGCGTTCGAGTTCGTCGCAGCAGCCCGCTGGCACGACCCGGCCGAAGATGACGCGCGCATGGACGCGGCCAGGCGATACGCCGCGACGATGGACCGCTTCGCGAGCGGCGCGTACGTCAACGTGCTCGGCGACGACGGCGAACGCGGCATCCGGCGCGCCTACTCGAGGGAGAAGCTCGACCGGCTGACCGCCGTCAAGGACGTCTACGACCCCGACAACGTGTTCCACCTCAACCAGAACATCCGGCCGTCGGCCGGCGAGTGATCATGCGTCGATGCGGTCTCGTTCGAGCGCATCGGAGCTGTCGATGATGAACTCCTTGCGCGGGGCGACCTCATTGCCCATGAGCAGCTCGAAGACGCGGCCGGCGTTCTCGGCGTCGCCGATGCCGACGCGGCGCAACGTGCGCTTGCGCTTGTCCATGGTGGTCGTCGCGAGCTGATCGGCATCCATCTCACCGAGGCCCTTGTAGCGCTGGATCGGATCCTGGTACCGCTTGCCCTGCTTCTTCAGCGTCGCGAGCACGCCCTGCAGCTCGGCTTCGGAATACGTGTAGATGGTGTCGTTCGGCTTCGAGCCGGGGTTCATCACCACCACCCGGTGCAGCGGAGGGACGGCGGCGAACACGCGGCCCTCCTCGATCATCGGCCGCATGTACCTGAAGAAGAGGGTCAGCAGCAGGGTGCGGATGTGGGCGCCGTCGACGTCGGCGTCGCTCATGATGATGACCTTGCCGTACCGCGCGGCCGAGAGGTCGAAGCTACGACCGGACCCGGCGCCGATCACCTGGATGATCGAGGCGCACTCGGCGTTGCCGAGCATGTCGGACACGCTCGCCTTCTGCACGTTGAGGATCTTGCCGCGGATCGGCAGCAGCGCCTGGTGCTCGCTGTCGCGTGCGAGCTTCGCGGTGCCGAGCGCCGAGTCGCCCTCGACGATGAAGAGCTCGCTGTGCGCGACATCCGTCGACCGGCAGTCGACCAGCTTGGCCGGCAGCGACGAGCTCTCGAGCGCGTTCTTGCGCCGCTGCGTCTCTTTGTGCGCCCGCGCCGAGATGCGCGACTTCATCTCGGCGACGACCTTGTCGAGCAGGAGCGCCGACTGCGCCTTGTCGTCGCGCTTCGGCGACGAGAACCGCGCCCCGAGCTCCTTCGTGAGCACGTTGGCCACGATCGCGCGCGCGGCCGGAGTGCCGAGGACCTCCTTCGTCTGACCCTCGAACTGCGGCTCGGGCAGGCGCACCGTGACGACGGCCGTGAGCCCGGCGAGCACGTCGTCCTTCTCCAGCTTGTCGTTTCCGGCCTTCAGGCGGCGCGCGTTCTGCTCCACCTGCTGGCGGAGGAACTTCAGGAGCCCCTGCTCGAAGCCCGTGTGGTGCGTACCGCCCTTGGGCGTGGCGATGATGTTCACGAACGACTTCACGATCGTGTCGTAGCCGGTGCCCCAGCGCAGTGCGATGTCGACGTGGCACTCCCGCTGCAGTTCGGTGGGGACCATGGCGCCGCCCTCGGTGAGCACGGGCACGGTCTCGGTGAAGCCGCCGGTGCCCGTGAGACGCCACACGTCGGTGAGCGGGGCATCCGTCGCCAGGTGCTCGACGAACTCGGAGATGCCGCCCTCGAATTGGAACGAGGTCGTGTGCGGCTCGGCGCCGCGCTCGTCGGTGACGTCGATCGTGAGGCCCGGCACGAGGAACGCGGTCTGACGAGCGCGGGCGAGCAGTTCGTCGGTCTGGAACTCGGCGCCCTTGGTGAAGATCTGCCGGTCGGCCCAGTACCGGATGCGCGTACCCGTGACGCCCTTCGCGACCTTGCCGACGACCTGGAGCTCGCTGTGCTCCTCGAACGGCGTGAAGGGCGCATCGGGGGTGGGCTCCCCCGTGTCGGTGAAGATGCCGGGCTCGCCGCGGTGGAACGACATGGCCCACGTGCGGCCGTCTCGGTCGACCTCGACGTCGAGTCGTTCGGAGAGGGCGTTGACGACGGATGCCCCGACGCCGTGCAGTCCGCCGGAGGCCGCGTACGAGCCGGAACCGAACTTCCCGCCGGCGTGCAGCTTGGTGAAGACGACCTCGACGCCCGACAGTCCCGTCTTGGGCTCGGCGTCGACGGGGATGCCTCGTGCGCGGTCGCGCACCTCGACGCTGCCGTCGGGGTGCAGGACGACCCCGATCTCGTTGCCGTGGCCCGCGAGCGCCTCGTCGACCGAGTTGTCGATGATCTCCCACAGGCAGTGCATGAGGCCTCGGGAGTCGGTCGAGCCGATGTACATGCCGGGTCGCTTGCGGACCGCCTCGAGGCCCTCGAGGACGGAGAGATGGCGGGCGGAATAGTCGGAGCTCACGTCGGTCAAGCCTACTGACGCCGGAGGACACGACGCGCGAGGCGCTACGCGCACAGCGAAATGCCAGCCGCAACGGGAGGATCACCCCGTTTGCCGTGCTTTCATTGAGGAACGGAACACGAGGTCGAGCAGGAGGAGGAGCCATGACCCAGTACACCGAGACCACCGGTGCGGTCGATGAACTCGACACCCCGTATGAGCTCACCGCGCTCGACCGCTGCGACGCCTGCGGCGCGCAGGCCTACATCCGCGTCGTCGTGGCCAACGGCGAGCTGCTCTTCTGCGCCCACCACGGCCGCAAGCACCAGGAGAAGCTCTCCCAGATCGCGCACAGCTGGCACGACGAGTCGAGCCGCCTGCTCACCGACGACCGCGATTGACACACCGATTCACGACGGAACGCCCCGGCTTCGGCCGGGGCGTTCCGCGTTGCGCGACGACTCCGGTTTCGAATCCCGGGTTCGGGTGGGTCGAGTCGCCGAATCCCGGGATTCGCGCTGACTACTCCGTTTCCGAATCCCGGGTTCGGGTGGGTCGAGTCGCCGAATCCCGGGATTCGCGCTGACTACTCCGTTTCCGAATCCCGGGTTCGGGTGGGTCGAGTCGCCGAAACCCGGGATTCGGCACCGTGACGTGCGATGCGAGGCGACGGATGCCGCGACTACGCGTGCGTGAGCGGTGCTGCCGCGCGCACGGCGCCGAGCTGCGCCTCCCTGGCGGCGGTCGCGTACGCGTCGACGACGGCGGCGCGCGGGCCGGGCTCGTATGTGAGGCCGGCGCGCTCGGCGGCGATGCCGAGGAGGTGGTCGGCGAACGCCGGATTCTTCGCGAGCACGGGTCCGTGCAGGTGGGTGCACACGACGGAGCCCATCACGACGCCCTCCTGGCCCGACGCGCGCCCGTTCCCGGTGCCGGAGCGCACCCGCCCGAGGGGTGAACCCTCGGCGCCGACGTAGTCGCGGGCGTGATTCTCGAAGCCGACGAGCGTGCCGAACCGCGGCGAGGCGACGACGAGGTCGCCGGTGACCCGGGCCGGCGACGGCACGGCGCGGCCGGGCAGGATGCCGAGGCCCTCGATGCTCGAGCCGTCGGCACGTTCGATGCCCCAGCTCAAGAGCTCCCAGCCGGTTCCGACGGCGAGGATGGGCACGCCCTCGGTGCCCCAGGTGCGCAGCTCGTCGTGCATCGTGAGCAGCACGGCGCGGCTCCGCTCGATGGATGAGTCGCTGCCCGATCCGAGCACGATCGCGTCGACGCGTTCGGGAAGCTGCTCCCGCGCGTCCACGGCGACGACCCGCGCGTCGAGCCCCGCCCACTCGGCGCGCCGGCGCAGGACAGCCGCGTTCTCGGCGTCGCCGTTCGTGTTCTGGTGCGCAGGCAGCAGCGCGACGATGGTGAGGGTCATTCCGCTCCCGAGAGTCCGAGGTGGGCCCGCGTGCGACGCATCGAGTCGGCCGTGAAGACGATGGTCTTCACGCCCCTCGCCGGGGCGGGCAGGGCGAGGAAGTCGTCCAGTGCGCGCGCGAGGTCGGAGTCCACGCGGTCGATCTCCACGCCGTCGTAGGCGAGCATGAGCGCCGCCTCGGCGGACTTCGAGCCGCTCACGATCGCCACCCGGCGAAGCGACGAGGCATCCGTCGGCCAGAAGTACGAGGGATCGCGCACGTCGGAGCCCATGGCGAAGAGGATCTGCTCGGTGCCCGGCTCGATGCTGTCGACGTTGAGCTGGTAGCTCGTCGGGTTCTGCACGAGCACGAACTCGACCTCCTGGCCGCGCACGGTCACGCGCTCGCCCCGACCGAACACGGGTGGGATGGCGCCGAGCGCCTGGTTCGCGGTGCTCGCGGAGAATCGTTCGCCGAGCACCGCCTTGGCCGTCGTGTACGCGGCGGCCGCGTCGACGGCGTAATGCACGCCGCGGGCGGGCAGCGACGTCGTGATGAACGACCGACCGTCGTTGATGAGTGCGGTGCGACCGTCGACGCCCTCGACGATGACGCCACCGCCCGGCTCCAGCCGGGCCGCCGTCGACTCGGTGTACCCGAGCCCACGGGGTGCGCCGTCGACGACCGCCTGCGAGACGCCGAAGCGATGCACCGCGACATCCGGCGACACCTGAGCGGCGAGCCGCTCGAGGTACGCGTCGTCGGCGTTCACGATGATCGACTCGTTCGCGCGTGCGGCGATCTTCGCGAGCATGGCCGCGACCATGTCGGAGTCATGGAACCGATCGATCTGGTCGACCATGACGTTCGTGAGGGCGACGGCCCGCGCGTCGACCCCCTGCATGACCAGGGCGCCGTGACCCTCGTCCATCTCGAGCACGGCCATGTCGCCGGGCACGCGGCCCCGCCAGTCGGCGCGCTCGAGGAGCGCGGACGTGAGCCCCTGGCTGATGTTCGCCGTCGATGGGTTCGTGAACACGTCGACCCCGTGCGCGCGCAGGATCGCGACGAGCATCTTCGTGGTGGTCGACTTGCCGCTGGATCCCGAGACGACCACGAGGCCCTGCGGGAAGCCCGAAAGCGTTCGCTTGAGGTAGCCCGGCGCGATCCGATTGACGATCAGGCCCGGAATCGCCGATCCGCCGCCGGGCTTACGCAGCCGGGCGGCGAATCGGACGAGCCTGCCGACGAGGATCGCCGGCGCGTAGCGCACCGGCGGCCTACTCGAGGTAGTCGCGG
The DNA here is from genome assembly GCF_056156205.1 of Agromyces sp. NSFZ. NCBI lineage: Bacteria > Bacillati > Actinomycetota > Actinomycetes > Micrococcales > Microbacteriaceae > Agromyces > Agromyces sp. NSFZ. The sequence goes on along the minus strand of NZ_CM149585.1, from coordinate 2,107,058 downwards.
AGCGACTGCGAGCGCGACGGGTGGCGGAGCTTCGCCATGGTCTTCGACTCGATCTGGCGGATGCGCTCACGCGTGACGCCGAAGGTGTCGCCGATCTGGTCGAGCGTCTTCGGCATGCCGTCGCCGAGGCCGAAGCGCATGCGGATGACGCCCGCCTCGCGCTCGCTCAGCGAGTCGAGGAGCGACTCCAGTTGCTTCTGCAGCATGGTGAAGCCCACGGCGTCGGCCGGCACGACCGCCTCGGTGTCCTCGATGAGGTCGCCGAACTCGCTGTCGCCGTCTTCGCCGAGGGGCGTGTGCAGCGAGATGGGCTCGCGGCCGTACTTCTGCACCTCGATGACCTTCTCCGGGGTCATGTCGAGCTCGCGGCTCAGCTCTTCTGGCGTGGGCTCGCGACCCAGGTCCTGCAGCATCTGGCGCTGAACGCGGGCGAGCTTGTTGATGACCTCGACCATGTGCACGGGGATGCGGATGGTGCGCGCCTGATCGGCCATCGCGCGCGTGATGGCCTGGCGGATCCACCACGTGGCGTAGGTCGAGAACTTGAAGCCCTTGGTGTAGTCGAACTTCTCGACCGCACGGATGAGGCCCAGGTTGCCCTCCTGGATCAGGTCGAGGAACTGCATGCCGCGGCCTGTGTAGCGCTTGGCGAGCGAGACCACGAGACGCAGGTTCGCCCCGAGCAGGTGGCTCTTGGCGCGCTGGCCGTCCTTCGCGACCCACTGCAGCTCGCGACCGAGCTGCGAGCGCTTCTCGGCGTCGGACATGTGCGACAGCTTCTCCTCGGCGAAGAGGCCGGCCTCGATGCGCATGGCGAGCTCGACCTCTTCGGCCGCGTTCAGGAGCGCGACCTTGCCGATCTGCTTGAGGTAGTCCTTGACGGGGTCGGCGGTCGCACCGGTGATGGCCGACGAGTACACCGGGACCTCGTCCTCGTCGTCGACCGCGCGCAGCACGAGCGCGCCGGTGGGGTGCGGCTCGACCGCGACGGGCTTCGCCTCTTCGTCGGTGTCGTCGTCGGTGTCGGCGACGGATGCCGCGTCGGGCGTCTCCGTCGCGTCCGCGTCGACCGCCTCGGTGTCGACGGCTTCCGCCTCGACCTCGATGTCGGTGTCGACCTCGACGTCGTCGAGCTCCTCGGGCTCGATCTCGTCCTCATCGGCGCCGGCGCCTCCGGCCTTCGCCTTGCCGCGCGGCTTGGCCGTCGACTTCGCGGTGCTCGTGCGCGGCGTCTTGCCCGCGGACGCAGCGCTCTTCGTCGCCGTCTTGGCAGCGCCCTTCGCGGGCGTCTTCGTCTTCGCGGCGCTCGACTTCGCGGCCGTCGCACGCGTCGCAGCGGGCTTCTCCGCCTCGCTCTTCGCCGACGTCGCAGCCTTCGTCGTTGCCATTCGTTGAACCTCTCCTACCGTCGAGCGGCGCGTGCCCTCATGGACGCGCGGCTCGTGTTCTCGGCCCGGTCGTTTTCGGACACTATGAGGACCCATGTCAAGTCCGCTTGTTCGGCGCGAAACGTGTCGTGCCAGCGGACCAGAACGGGTCCTGCCCCCATTATACAGTCACGCCTCCGCGAGCGCGTTCATCGCCCGCTTCTCCCAGTGATGACAACGAATCCGGGGCGCCGGGAATTCCCGCTCAGGGGCGTTCTCCCCGCGTCAGCCGCCGAGCGGCGACTCGTCGTCGCGGGTGCGGCGGAAGGCGAGGAACTTCTCCAGTTCCGCCGCGATCTCGTCGGCCGACGGCGGCTGGCCCGCCTCGTCGGTGAGCGGTGACCGCAGTGACGTGCCCTCCATGTAGGAGTCGTGGCGCTCCTCGAGCGTGCCGACGAGCTTGGCGAGCTCGCTGTTCTCGGCGACCTGCTCGTCGATGCGCGCGACGAACTCGCGCCCCTGCTCGCGCAGGGCGTCGGTCGGGAAGATGCGCCCCGTCGAGGCGCTGATCGCCTCGAGGGCGGCGACCGCGGCGACCGGGTACTCCGTGTCGGAGAGGTAGTGCGGGACGAGCAGGACGAAGCCCGTGGTCGCGTGGTCGCGTTCCTGCAGGCGGTACTCGACGAGGTGCAGCGCATTCGACGGCACCTGCGTGGTCGGGCGCCACACCGACATCGCCTCGATGAGGTCGCTGCGGTTGCCGCTCACCGTCATGCCGATCGGCCGGGTGTGCGGCACCGGCATGGGGATCGAGTTGATCCACGTCGTCGACGACACCTGGAGATCGTCGATGAGGCCGAGCACGGCGGAGCCGAATCGCTCCCACTGGAAGTCGGGCTCGTACCCCGTGAGGAGGAGGAACGGCTGGCCGAGCTCATCGCGCGCGAGATCGAGGCTGAGTCTTGGCGGGCGGTAGTCGGTGAGGTGGTCGGCCGCGAACAGGATGATCGGCCGGCGCGCCCGGTAGTCGAGCAGCTCGTCGGCGTCGAAGGTGGCCACGACGGTGCTCTCGAGCGTCGAGAGCAGGTACTCAGTGGTCTGCGCCACCGCGGCGCCGGCATCGGCGAACCCGGTGAGTCCCGCGACGAGCGGGAGTCCGGGCGGAACCACGACGTCCGGATTCAACTCGTACAGGGAACGGGGATCGCGCATGTCTTCAGCCTACTGACGGGCCGTCGCGGCTCGGCCGCCGGCGGCGCTGCGGCGTGACGCTCGGAGCGAACACGTACCATCGGCTGCATGACCGTCCCCGATCTCGCCAGCTCCACCGATCCCGTCAGCGCCTCCGAGGCCGACGTGCTCCTGCTCGCCGCCCGACCCTCAGATTCCGGCGTGGAGCTCCTCGCACCGGCCGAGTACGGATGGGTGGCTCCGCTCCTGTCGAAGCTCGGAGCGAGCGGCGCAGCCGACGAGCTCACGCGCCTCCCCGCGCAGGGCGCCGGGCCGGCGATCGTGGCCGTCGCGGGCATGGGCGAGCGGTCGGATGCCACGGGCCTCCGCCTGGCCGCCGGCAGCGCGGTACGCCAGCTCGCCGGCGTCGGCTCGGTCGCCGTCGCCATTCCCGCCGCCGACGTCGACTCCGCCGAGGCGCTGCTCGAAGGCGCCGGCCTCGGTGCCTACGCGTTCAACGGGTACCGCGCCGAGGCGAAGGCGCCCGTCGGCCGCGTGACCCTGCACACCGACGTCTCGGGCGTCCGGCTCGAGCGCGTGCGCTCCATCGTGACCGCGGTCGCGCGAACCAAGGACCTCGTGAACACCCCGCCCGGCGACCTCTCCCCCGAGCACCTCGCCGAGCTCGCGGTCGAAGCGGGGCGCACGGCCGGCATCTCCGCCCGGGTCTGGGACGAGGCCGACCTCGAGGCCGACGGCTTCGGAGGCATCCTCGCCGTGGGCCGGGGTTCGAGCCGCGGCCCCAGGCTCGTGCGCCTCGAGTACGCCCCCGACAGGGCATCCGTGCATCTCGCCCTCGTCGGCAAGGGCATCACGTTCGACTCCGGCGGACTCTCGCTGAAGCCCATGGCCTCGATGGTCGGCATGAAGATGGACATGGCCGGCGCAGCGGCCGTGCTCTCGGCGCTGGTCGCGCTCGCCGAACTCGACGTCCCCATCCGGGTCACCGGCTGGCTGTGCCTGGCCGAGAACCTGCCGTCGGGCACGGCCCTGCGGCCGAACGACGTGCTGCGGACCCACGGCGGTACCACCGTCGAGGTGCTCAACACCGACGCCGAGGGGCGGCTCGTGATGGCCGACGGCCTCGCCGCCGCCAGTGCCGAGCAACCCGATGCGATCGTGGATGTCGCGACCCTCACCGGCGCTCAGGTCGTGGCCCTCGGGCACCGCGTCTCGGGGCTCATGGGCGACGACGCCCTCGTCGCGCGCACGCGCGCAGCCGCCGACGCCGTCGGCGAGTCGGTGTGGCCGATGCCGTTGCCCGGAGACCTCCGATCGCTCCTCAAGTCGGACATCGCGGACCTGACGAACACCAAGCTCGGAACGACCGTGCCCGGGATGCTCCTCGCCGGCGTCTTCCTCCGCGAGTTCATCGGGAAGCGCACGGATTCGAGCGACCGGATCCCATGGGCCCACCTCGACATCGCCGGCCCCGCGTTCAACACCGGCGGGGCGTGGGGATACACCGCTTCCGGGGGCACGGGCGTCGCCGTTCGGGCGCTCATCCGGCTGGGCGAGGACCTCTCGGCAGGGTAGTAAGGTCGTATGGGCGAGTTCGTCGCCCGTACACCCTGCCCCCTGTTTCCCCGGGGGTCGGCCGTGTCGCAGATCTGGTGCGCAAGGGAGATTGCGGTTGTCCGAGCAGAACTTTGACATTGTCATCCTCGGTGGCGGCAGCGGAGGGTACGCGGCGGCGCTGCGTGCCGTGCAGCTGGGCTTCACCGTCGGGCTCGTCGAGAAGGACAAGCTGGGTGGCACGTGTCTGCATCGGGGCTGCATCCCCACGAAGGCGCTGCTGCACGCGGCCGAGATCGCCGACAACTCGCGCGATTCCGCGAAGTTCGGCGTGCGCTCGGTCTTCGAGGGCATCGACATCGCCGCCGTGACCGCGTACCGCGAGAAGATCGTGGCCGGCAAGTACAAGGGTCTCGGCGCGCACGTGAAGGCCGCCGGCGTCACCGTCATCGAGGGCGAGGGGCGGCTCGTCGCATCGAACGCCGTGCAGGTCGGCGACGACCGCATCGTCGGCAAGAACGTCATCCTCGCCACGGGCTCGTACTCGCGTTCGCTTCCGGGCCTCGAGATCGGCGGCCGCGTCATCACGAGCGAGCAGGCGCTCGAGCTCGACTTCGTGCCGAAGAAGGTCGCCGTCCTCGGCGGCGGCGTGATCGGCGTCGAGTTCGCGAGCGTCTGGAAGTCGTTCGGCTCCGAGGTCACGATCATCGAGGCGCTTCCCCACCTCGTGCCGAACGAGGAGGAGTCGGTCTCCAAGCAGCTCGAGCGCGCCTTCCGCAAGCGCGGCATCGAGTACAAGCTGGGAGTCCGCTTCCAGGGCGTCACGCAGCACGACGACGGCGTGGTCGTGACCCTCGAGAACGGCGACACCGTCGAGGCCGAGCTGCTGCTCGTCGCCGTCGGCCGCGGCCCCGCCACGCAGGGACTGGGGTTCGAAGAGGCCGGCATCACGGTGGACCGCGGTTTCGTGATCACCGACGAGCGCCTCGCCACCAACGTGCCGGGCGTCTACGCGGTCGGCGACATCGTGCCCGGCCTCCAGCTCGCGCACCGCGGGTTCGCGCAGGGCATCTTCGTCGCCGAGGAGATCGCGGGCCTGAACCCGATCCTCGTCGAGGACGTCAACATCCCCAAGGTCACCTACTGCGAGCCCGAGGTCGCCTCCATCGGCTACACCCAGGCACGCGCGGCCGAGAAGTACGGCGCCGACCAGGTCTCGTCGTACGAGTACAACCTCGCCGGCAACGGCAAGAGCCACATCCTCGAGACCAGCGGGTCCATCAAGGTCGTGCGCGTGAACGACGGTCCCATCGTCGGCGTGCACATGATCGGCTCCCGCGTCGGAGAGCTCATCGGCGAGGCCCAGCTCGCGGTGAACTGGGAGGCGTACCCCGAGGACATCGCGCCGTTCATCCACGCCCACCCGACCCAGAACGAGGCCATGGGCGAGGCCTTCCTCAAGCTCGCCGGCAAGCCGCTCCACGTGAGCTGACCCGGCGTCCCGGAATTTCGACTGCAATAAGCTAGAAAGCGTCACACGCTGTGAAGGAGACAAGCGCATGAGCGAATCCGTCAGCCTCCCGGCACTCGGCGAGAGTGTCACGGAGGGCACGGTCACCCGATGGCTGAAGAACGTCGGCGACCGTGTGGAGGTCGACGAGCCGCTGCTCGAGGTCTCGACCGACAAGGTCGACACCGAGATCCCATCGCCCGTGGCGGGCGTCATCGAAGCCATCCTCGTCCAGGAGGACGAGACCGTCGAGGTCGGCACGCCCCTGGTCACGATCGGCGACGGCTCGGCCGCTGCCGCGCCCGAGGCGGCGGCCCCCGCAGCGGCGGCTCCGGCTGCACCTGAGGCCGCTCCGGCGGAAGCCGCGCCCGCCCAGGCCGCACCCGCCGCACCGGCGCCCGCGCCCGCGGCGGCACCGCAGGCTGCACCGGCGCCGGCGGCGGAGGCCGCTCCCGTTGCGGCACCGGCACCTGAGGCCGCGCCCGCCGCACCTGCGGCTGCTCCCGCAGCGCCCCCGGCAGCACCGGCTGCTCCGGCACCCGCCCCCGAGGCGGCACCGGCCGCTCCTCCTCCCGCCCCCGAGGCGGCACCGGCTGCTGCGGCTCCCGCGCCTGAGGCGGCGCCGGCCGCTCCCGCACCCGCCCCCGAGGCGGCGCCGGCCGCTCCGGCACCCGCCCCCGAGGCGGCGCCGGCCGCTCCTGCTCCCGCTCCCGCGGCGGCACCCGCTGCTCCGGCACCCGCTCCCGCTCCCGCTCCCGCGGCAGCGCCCGCCGCCCCGGCTCCGGCCCCGGCTGCCGCAGCGCCGTCGGGATCGCACGCCGGACCCAGCGGCTACGTCACCCCGATCGTGCGCAAGCTCGCGAACGAGCAGGGCGTCGACCTCGCGAACGTCACGGGCACCGGTGTCGGCGGCCGCATCCGCAAGCAGGACGTCATCTCGGCCAACGCCGCTCCCGCGGCCGCCGCCGCGCCTGCGCGCACCCCGCTCGCGACGTCGCCGCTGCGCGGCACGACCGTGCCGATGACGCGACTGCGCAAGGTCGTCGCCGAGCGCGCGGTGGTCTCCATGACCTCGACCGCGCAGCTCACCACGGTCGTCGAGGTGGATGTGACGCGTGTCGCCCGGCTACGCGATCGGGTCAAGGGCGCGTTCCTGGAGAAGACCGGCAACAAGCTCTCCTTCCTGCCGTTCTTCGCCCTCGCGGCGGCCGAGGCGCTTCGCGCCTATCCGATCATCAACTCGACGGTCGACGGCGACAGCATCGTCTACCCGCCGACCGAGAACATGAGCATCGCGGTCGACACCGAGCGCGGCCTGCTCACCCCGGTGATCCGCAACGCGGGCGACCTCGACATCGCGGGCCTCGCCGCGCAGATCGCCGACCTCGCCGACCGCACGCGCAACAACCAGCTGAAGCCCGACGAGCTCTCGGGCGGCACCTTCACGCTGACCAACACCGGCTCGCGCGGTGCGCTGTTCGACACGCCCGTCGTGTTCCTGCCGCAGTCGGCGATCCTGGGCACGGGCATCGTCGTGAAGCGACCGGTCGTCGTCAGCCAGGACGGCTCGGACGCGATCGCGATCCGCTCGATGATCTACCTCGCACTTTCGTACGACCACCGCATCATCGACGGCGCCGACGCCGCCCGCTTCCTGACCGCGGTCAAGGAGCGGCTGGAGGAGGGCGACTTCGAGTCGGTGCTCGGGATCTAGTCGAAGATCTCGCGCAGACGCCATCCGGCCTCGCCCCTCACCACGAGGAGCGAGGCCGGTTCGCGTTCGGGCCCGGCGCGCGAGATCGCGATCAGCACGGCATCGCCCATCTCGACGGTGACGACCGCCTCCGACGCATCGAACGTCACGGCGGGCGCCGCGGCGCCGTCGCGAGCGGCGAGGAGCGCCGCTCGATCCTCGATCTCGATGGCCGAACCGCGTTGGAGCACCTCGTCGAGGCAGTCGAGGTCGAGGGTGGCGAAGCACTCGGTGCGCCGCTCCAGTAACCAGCGCGCAGCGGCGATCGGATCTTTGCCGCGGGCCTCTTCGGATCCAGGCAGCGCTCGCTGAACCGGGGATGCCGTCGGTTCACCCGGCGTCTCGGGCGACTCGGCGGCGGTCGCCGCGGCCGGCACGTCGGCCGACGCCACGGGAGCGCCGGTCGCAGCGGTCGCCGCATCATGACCCGGCTTGCCGCCGTCGGCCGTCGCCGGGGGCACGAGGGTGAGCAGGAGCACCAGCGCTCCCCCGCCCAGGAGCCCCCCGATGGTCAGGGCGCCGCGGCGTGCGCGCAATGCCGCGGTGAAGCGCTCGCGCAGACGCGCCGTCGAAGACGCCGTCGTCGCGTCGGTCAGGCGCTCATGGAGATCCTCGGGCAGCTGCGCCAGGCCGAGCAACCGGCGAACGCCGCCGGCTCGGTGCACGGGCGCCTCCTGCGCCGGCCCGAGCTGCGCACGGCCCTCGCCCGCGCCCGCCTGCACCGGCATGGTGACGCGGGCCGGAACCCACGCCGCCCGTGCCGCCCGCACGGCGACACCCTGGATCGGCTCGGGCACGGCGGCCGCGAACAGGAGGCGCTCGAGTTCGGCCTCGCACCGCAGGAACGGCCGCTCCCGGAGCCTGGCCCGAACGAGGGCGATGGCGGCGTCGAGCGCGCCGGCCGGCCGAACGGCCGCCCCGACCTCCTCGAGCAGCTCGGCGAGGGCGGCGTGGCCCTCGCGAAGCAGTGCCGTGCGCTCGGCGGCGTGCTCGGGCCCCGGGAGGCGACCGAGGGCTCCGAGCCCGATGAGCCGCGGTCGGCCCGCTTCGTCGAGCAGCACGTCGCCGGCCGAGAGTCGCGTGTGCACGAACCCGTTGGTCGCGAGTTCGGCAACGGCCACGGTGATGGGCGCGAGGATCGTGACCGCCTCGCCGGCGGAGAGGCTGCGGTCGATGAGCAGCCGGGCGACCGACGGGCCGGAGACGCGTTCCACGGCCAGGCAGCACCGTCCGTCGTCGAATCCGGCGACATCGAAGAGGGCGGGCAGGCTCCCGCTCGTGTCGGTCGACATCGCCTCGATCTCGGCCGCGACGGTGTCGTCGGGTACGTGCGCGGGATAGACCCGCACCGCGACGAGGGCCGTCGGTGCATCCGTCGGCCCGGCGGTGGCTTCGCCATGGGAATCGGATGCCGCATCCGTCGTCGCGAGGTAGACGTCGGCCCGGTCACCTGAGGCGATCCTCCGCAGCAGACGGTAGCCCGCGAGGCCGTCGGCGAGCGGCGCCGGTGCGGCCGGGCGTACGGATGACGCGGCGGCGACGTGCGGCTGACGGCGGTCCCGGCTCATGCCGACATCCTCGGTGAGAAGGGACGGCAGTCGGCCGCCGCGTCGGCGTGGCAGGACGATGATCCACGACTCGAGCGTGTGGAGGAGGAGTCGAGCACCCGCGGGAGCCGCCTAGACTGGTCCGCATGCTCGACTTCGTCGTCGCGGGGCTAAGCGCCAACTCCGTGCCGTACATCGAGGGTCTCGACCTTCAGCGCGCCGTCCATCGCGCGGTCGTCGCGGGCGAACGCCCCGACACCGTCATCCTCCTGGAACACCCCTCCGTCTACACCGCCGGCAAGCGCACCGCGCCCGATGAACGGCCGACCGACGGAACCCCCGTCATCGACGTCGACCGCGGCGGCAAGATCACCTGGCACGGCCCGGGCCAGCTCGTGGGCTACCCGATCCTCCACCTGGCCGAACCCATCGACGTGGTGGGCTACGTGCGCCGGCTCGAGGGCATCCTCATCGACGTCCTCGCCGACCTCGGTGTCGACGGCCGTCGCGTCGATGGCCGCTCGGGCGTCTGGGTGGGGCCGCCGGGCCTCGAGAACAAGATCGCCGCGATCGGCATCCGCGTCGCCGACGGCGTCACGATGCACGGGTTCGCGCTCAACTGCAGCAACTCGCTCGAGCCCTACGACCGCATCGTCGCCTGCGGCATCCGCGATGCCGGAGTCACCACCATCACGCAGGAGCTCGGCCGCGAAGTGACGCCCGAGCAGCTCGTCGAGCCGATCACCCAGCGGTTCCTCGCCGAGGCCGAGGCGGCGGTCGCCGCATGAGCACCCCACCCGAGGGGCGCCGGATGCTGCGCCTCGAGGTCCGCAACGCCCAGACGCCGATCGAGCGCAAGCCCGAGTGGATCAAGACGCGCGCGAAGATGGGTCCCGAGTACCGGCAGCTCCAGCACCTCGTGAAGAGCGAGGAACTGCACACGGTCTGCCAGGAGGCCGGCTGTCCCAACATCTACGAGTGCTGGGAGGACCGAGAGGCCACCTTCCTCATCGGCGGCTCGCAGTGCACGAGGCGATGCGACTTCTGCCAGATCGACACGGGCAAGCCGGCCGAGTACGACGTCGACGAACCTCGTCGCGTCGCGGAGTCGGTGGTGCGCATGCAGCTGCGGTACTCCACCGTCACGGGGGTCGCCCGCGACGACCTGCCCGACGAGGGCGCGTGGCTGTATGCGGAGACGATCCGCGAGATCCACCGCCAGTCGCCCGGCACCGGCGTCGAGATCCTCGTGCCCGACTTCTCGGGCAACCCCGAGCTCCTCTCCGAGGTGTTCTCGGCTCGGCCGGAGGTCTTCGCCCACAACGTCGAGACGGTGCCGCGGATCTTCAAGCGCATCCGGCCGGCCTTCCGCTACGAGCGCTCGCTCGACGTGATCACGCAGGGCCGCGACGCGGGGCTGATCACGAAGTCCAACCTCATCCTCGGCATGGGCGAGGAGCGAGCCGAGGTCTCGCAGGCGCTCCGCGACCTGCGCGACGCGGGCACCGACATCATCACGATCACGCAGTACCTCCGGCCGAGTCCCCGGCACCTGCCGGTCGATCGGTGGGTACGGCCAGAGGAGTTCGTGGAGCTCAAGGAGGAGGCCGAGCAGCTCGGCTTCCTCCGCGTGCTGGCGGGGCCGCTCGTGCGCTCGTCGTACCGCGCAGGCCGCCTCTGGGCGCAGTCCATGCAGGCGAAGGGACGCGAGCTGCCGCCGGCGCTCGCCCATCTCGCCGACACGTCGCTCGGGTTCGCGCAGGCGGTCGGCTGAGGCATCCGGGTGCCGCCTCCGCCCTGCGAGAACACGGTCGGAGGCGGCGTTCGCACGCCGGTATCCTAGTCACCATGGCACGCACCAAGGACGCGGGGTCCACCCCCAAACCCCGCAAAGAGCCCGGCCGCATGAAGCAGATGTGGCAGGTCTTCCAGATGACCCGCCGCTATGATTCGAGCGCGCAGTGGCTCATGCTCCTCAGCTTCCTCGCTCCCGTGCTCGTGGGCCTCGCGCTCGCGCTGTGGCTCGGCGAGGGCAACGGCTTCACGATCGCGTTGTGGATCGTGGCGGGCGTGCTCGCGGGCATCCTGCTCGCCCTCGTCGTCCTCGGACGCCGAGCAGAGCGCGCCGCGTACTCGCAGATCGACGGCCAGCCGGGTGCCGTCGGGGCCGTCCTCCGCAGCGGACTCCGCGGTGGCTGGACGGGCAACGAGATGCCCGTCGCCGTGAACGGCAAGACGCAGGACGCCGTCTACCGGGCCGTCGGACGCGGCGGGGTCGCGCTCATCAGCGAGGGTCCGGTCAGCCGCACGAAGCGCATGCTCGACGACGAGCAGCGCAAGGTCGCACGCGTGCTTCCCAACGTTCCGATCACGCTCATCTCGGTGGGCCATGAAGAGGGCTCCATCGAGCTGTACCGCCTCCCCGCTACGCTGCGCAAGACGAAGCGCACGCTCACGAAGCCCGAGGTGCTCGCGGTCGCGAACCGACTGAACTCGCTGCAGACCCAACTGCCCATCCCGAAGGGCGTCGATCCCATGAAGGTGCGGCCGCAGCGCGGCAAGATGCGCTGACCCGGCCCGCCCGGCACTCCGCCCGGCCCGGCTCGTGTGGCAAGCGGCATCCGTCGTCGGCGGATGCCGCTTCGCCGTTCACGCCCGGATGAGCACCGTGCCCGCGAGCTTGTCGTGGAAGCCGCGCTGGTCGGAGTCCCAGATGACCGCCGGCACCACGATGGCGAGCAGCGCCGTGCGCACGACGGGGCGCCAGAAGCCGACCCAGCCGCCCGAGACGGGCACCACGCGGAGCCCGACGAGCCGATGGCCGACACTCCCGCCGATCGTGGGGATGAAGAGCACCTGCAGCACGGCGAAGATGCCGAGCGTGAGCCAGGAGTAGAGCGCCGAGTCGTACGGCAGGAAGACCAGGGCGAGGATCATCGCCGACGCCCAGTCGATGGCGAGCGCCGCGAGACGCCGGCCCAGGCGGCCGACCGAGTTCGGGCCCGTCTCGGGAAGTCCCAGTCGCTCCCCCGGCCACCGACTGGGTTCGAGTTCGCCGGAGGTTCGAGGCTCGGTTGCTGGCACGGCTCGATTCTACCGACCGGGCCCCGCGTAACATGGCCGAAACATCCGCGTCACGGTCGGGTAATCGCGCACCGATACCGTCGCTTACGGCTGTGCAAGTTCGTCCGGTCCCCACCCGCCCCCTTGGAGTGTTCGTCACATGTTCAGTGATTCGTCTGAAGTGCTCAGTTTCATCAAGGAGACGGATGTCAAGTTCCTCGACATCCGCTTCACCGACCTGCCGGGTGTGCAGCAGCACTTCAACATCCCGGCGTCGACCGTCGACGAGGAGTTCTTCACGGTCGGCCAGCTGTTCGACGGCTCCTCGATCCGCGGGTTCGCGTCGATCCACGAGTCGGACATGCAGCTGATCCCGGATGTCTCCACCGCCTATGTCGACCCGTTCCGTGCGGAGCGCACGCTCGTCATGGTCTTCGACATCTACAACCCGCGCAACGGCGAGATCTACGCGAAGGACCCGCGTCAGGTCGCGAAGAAGGCCGAGAAGTACCTCGCCTCGACCGGCATCGCCGACACCGCGTTCTTCGCCCCCGAGGCGGAGTTCTACATCTTCGACGACGTTCGTTACGAGGTGAACCAGCACTCGAGCTCGTACTCGGTCGATTCCAGCGAGGGCGCCTGGAACTCGGGCCGCGTCGAGGAGGGCGGCAACCTCGCCAACAAGACCCCGTTCAAGGGCGGGTACTTCCCGGTCTCGCCGGTCGACCAGCACGCCGACCTCCGCGACGACATCGTGCTCAAGCTCATCGAGGTCGGCCTGGACGTCGAGCGCTCGCACCACGAGGTCGGCACGGCCGGCCAGGGCGAGATCAACTACAAGTTCGACACGATGGTGCACGCGGCCGACGACATCCTGAAGTTCAAGTACATCGTCAAGAACACCGCGAACGAGTGGGGCAAGACGGCCACGTTCATGCCGAAGCCGCTCTTCGGCGACAACGGCTCGGGCATGCACACCCACCAGTCGCTCTGGAACGAGGGCAAGCCCCTGTTCTACGACGAGGCCGGCTACGGTGGCCTGTCCGACACCGCGCGCTGGTACATCGGCGGCCTGCTCAAGCACGCGCCCGCCGTGCTCGCGTTCACGAACCCGACCGTGAACTCCTTCCACCGTCTCGTGCCCGGCTTCGAGGCTCCCGTGAACCTCGTGTACTCGGCCGGCAACCGCTCGGCGGCCATCCGCATCCCGATCACAGGCACCAACCCCAAGGCCAAGCGCATCGAGTTCCGCGCTCCGGATGCCTCGGGCAACCCGTACCTCGCCTTCGCCGCGCAGCTCATGGCCGGCATCGACGGCATCCGCAACCGCATCGAGCCGCACGAGCCGGTCGACAAGGACCTTTACGAGCTGCCGCCCGAGGAGGCCAAGGCGATCCCGCAGGTTCCCGGCACCCTCGACGCCGTGCTCGACGCGCTCGAGGCCGACCACGAGTTCCTCCTCGAGGGCGGCGTGTTCACTCGCGAGCTCATCGAGACGTGGATCGACTACAAGCGCGAGAAGGAGATCAAGCCGCTCGCGCAGCGCCCGCACCCGTTCGAGTTCGAGCTGTACTACGGCGTCTGATCCCTGCTCCCCCCAGGACGACGGCCCCGCACCGAGTGGTGCGGGGCCGTCGTTCGTTCGCTCGTGCCGACCGTCGGTGGATGTCGACTCGGCGACGCCATGACGCGATGGTTGAGGATTCCTCGTGTTCGAGAATGCTGGCGTACCGTGAGAGGCGTGGACACCTGGCTGCCGACCGTGCTCGTGGCGCATGCCGTCCGCTACCAGCCGTAGTGCCCGGCAGGTCAGCTCGTGGTGGGCTCGCGCCGCGGCTCGACGCCGTAGAAGCCGCGCTCGAAGACCGCCCGGGCGCGCCGGGTGACCTGCAGGTAGTCGTGCTCGAGGCGGCTCGCCGATCCGTGCGGATAGCCCATGATGCGGGCGACGCCCTCGAGCTGTGAACGGTCGACGGGCAGCACGTCGGTGGTCCGGTCGAGCCAGAGCGTGAGCGCCGAGCGCGCGCGCGACGCGAACACCCAGGCGGCCCGCAACACGCTCGCGTCGGACGACGTGACGTAGCCGTGCTCGACGGCCGCCTCGAGCGCCTCGAGCGTCGAAGTCGTGCGCAACGACGACTCGGCGGCACCGTGCTCGAGTTGCACGAGCTGCACGAACCACTCGACGTCCGACAGCGAACCGCGTCCGAGCTTCAGGTGCCTCGTGGGGTCGGCGCCCTGCGGCAGGCGCTCGTTCTCCACCCGGGCCTTGATGCGCTTGACCTCGCGGATGTCGTGGTCCGAGATCTCGGCCGGGTACCGCACGCTGTCGGCGAGCTCGGTGAAGTCGTGGATGAGCGCGGCGTCGCCCGCCACGCCGCGCGCCCGCAGCAGCGCCTGCGCCTCCCAGGTCAGCGACCACCTGGCGTAGTACGCACGGTACGCATCCAGCGAGCGGGCGACGACGCCGTTGCGGCCCTCGGGCCGCAGGTCGGCGTCGAGCTCGAACGGCAGACGCGCGTCCTCGCTGAGGCGGACGAGCTCGGACACGATGCGCAGCGCCTTCGCCTGTGCGGCCTCCGGCGAGGCATCCGTGGGCCTGAAGACGTAGACGATGTCGGCGTCGGAGCCGATCCCGAGCTCGCGTCCGCCGAAACGGCCCATGCCGATGACGGCGAACTCCACACCGTCGGGATCACTCCCGCGGATCGCCTCGACGAGGGCGGCGATATGGCTCTCGGTCACGTCCGAGAGTCCGCGGCCGAGCTCCTCGACGGTGCAGACGTCGAGGATCGCCGAGAGTGCGAGGCGCAACACCTCGCGGCGGCGGATGGCGCGGAGCACCTTCGCCGCGGCATCCGCATCGCCGTGCCGCGCGATCACGGCTCGCTTCTCGTCCTCGAGCGCCGCGAGCGGTCGCGGGCGCAGCTCCTCGACGTCCTCGAGCCAGGCGACCGCCTCGGGGCTGCGCTCGAGCAGCTCGCCGGCGAACCTCGAGCCCGACAGTACCCGGGTGAGGCGCAGCGCGGCATCCGACGAGTCCCGCAGCAGTCGCAGGTACCAGTGCGTGGTGCCGAGCGTATCGCTCAGCCGACGGAAGGCGAGCAGCCCGTAGTCGGGATCGGCGCCCTCGGCGAACCACGAGATGAGCACCGGGATGAGATGCCGCTGGATGGTCGCGCGGCGCGAGACGCCGGCCGTGAGCGCGCCGATGTGGGCGAGGGCGCCCTTGGGGTCGCGGAAGCCGATCGCCGCGAGTCGCGCCTCGGCCTGCGCGCTCGTGAGCTCGAGCCCGCCCGCGGGCAGCGCGGCCACCGCGGAGAGGAGCGGCCGATAGAACAGGCGCTCGTGCAGGCCGCGAACCCGCTGTCGGGTGCCCTGCCAGAGCGCGGTGAGGTCCTCGGCATTCCGTGCGAGGCCCGAGGCTCGGGCGAGGATGCGCAGCCGCGCAGGTTCGCGCGGCATGAGATGCGTGCGACGCAGCCGATCGAGCTGCAGCCGGTGCTCGAGCACCCGCAGCACCCGGTAGTCGCGTGAGAACTCCGCCGCCTCCTCACGGCCCACGTAGCCGCGCTCGGCCAGGGCCGCGAGGGCGGGCAGGGTCCCGGGCTGACGGATCCCGGGATCGCTCGCCCCGTGGACGAGCTGCAGCAGCTGCACGGTGAACTCGATGTCGCGCAGGCCGCCCGGGCCGAGCTTCACCTGCACGTCGACCTCGTCGGCGGGGATGTGCTCGGTGACGCGTTCGCGCATGCGCTGCACCGACTCCACGAACCCGTCGCGAGCCGAGCTGGCCCACACCTTGGGTGCGACCCCGGCGGCGTAGCGACCGCCGAGCTCGAGGTCGCCGGCGAGCGGCCGTGCCTTGAGGAGCGCCTGGAACTCCCAGCTCTTCGCCCAGCGGTCGTAGTACTGCAGGTGCGAGTCGAGCGTGCGCACGAGCGCGCCGTCCTTGCCCTCCGGCCGGAGGTTCGGATCCACCTCCCACAGGGGCGGCTCGATGCCGTGCTCGGCGATCATCCGCATCGTGACCATCGCCAGCCGGGTGGCGATGTCGATCGCGCGCGCCGTCGACACGATGTCCTCGTCGGCGGACTCCGCCACGAAGATCACGTCGACGTCGCTCACGTAATTGAGCTCGCGCGCACCGGCCTTGCCCATGCCGATGATCGCGAGTCGGGTGGCCTCGACCTCCCGCGCGGGATACCGGCCGGGCGCCGCAGGCTCGCCCTCGGCGCGGGCGACGACCCGGCGAGCCGCCGCGAGGGCGGCGTCGAGTGCGGCACCCGCGAGATCCGCCAGCCCCGCCGCGACGGTGTCGACCGCCTCGATGGTGCTCGGGCGGGTGAGGTCGTAGACCGCGATGCCCGCCAGGAGTCGCCGGTAGCGCACCCGCACGGCCGCCGTCGCCGCATCGGCGAACTGGGCCTGCGGCACGTCGACGCCGTCGAGCGCGGCCGTCACCACGGCTCGCGCGTCATCGGCCGCCAGCGGGTGCATCGGCTCCTGCTGCAGCACGGCGAGTTCGGCCGGATGCCGCAGCAGGAAGTCGGCGAATCCTCGCGACGCCCCGAGCAGCCGCGTCAGGCGCTCGGCGGAGGCATCCTGGCGAAGCACCTCGATCAGCTGCTCCGGCGCCCGCTCCTCGAGCCGTCGGATCGCCGCGAGCGCCTCGTCGGGGTCGCCCGAGTGCGCGAGCGCGGCCAGCAGTCGCTCCTCGTCGATTCCCGTCGAAGCGGCGACCTCCTCGAGCGAGGCGGACGCCCGGTCGAGATCGTCGAAGCCCGCGCGAGCGAGCCGTCCGAGGGTTGGCGCCTGTCGTGACATCCGTCTCGCGTCAGAGGATCTCGAGGTTGCGCTGCAACTCGAAGGGCGTCACCTGCGAGCGGTAGTCGCGCCACTCGGCCCGCTTGTTCGCGAGCACGTAGTTGAAGACCTGCTCGCCGAGCGTCTCGGCGACGAGCTCGGACTCCTCCATGTACTCGATGGCGTGGTCGAGGCTCGCCGGCAGCGGGTGGTAGCCGAGCGCACGGCGCTCGCTGTCGGTGAGCGCCCACACGTCGTCTTCGGCCTCTGACGGCAGCTCGTACCCCTCCTCGATGCCCTTCATCCCGGCTGCGAGCAGCAGCGAGAAGGCCAGGTAGGGGTTCGCCGCCGAGTCGATGGCGCGGTACTCGACGCGCGCGCTCTGGCCCTTGTTGGGCTTGTAGAGCGGCACGCGCACGAGGGCGGAGCGGTTGTTGTGGCCCCAGCAGATGAAGCTCGGCGCCTCGTCGCCGCCCCAGAGGCGCTTGTACGAGTTCACGAACTGGTTCGTCACGGCCGAGATCTCGTTGGCGTGGCGCAGCAGGCCGGCGATGAACTGGCGGCCGATCTTCGACAGCTGGTACTGGGCGCCCGCCTCGAAGAACGCGTTCGCGTCGCCCTCGAAGAGCGAGAGGTGCGTGTGCATGCCGCTGCCGGGGTTGTGCGAGAAGGGCTTCGGCATGAACGTCGCGTAGACGCCCTGCTCGATGGCGACCTCCTTCACCACGGTGCGGAAGGTCATGATGTTGTCGGCCGTCGTGAGGGCGTCGGCGTAGCGGAGGTCGATCTCGTTCTGGCCCGGCCCGGCCTCGTGGTGGCTGAACTCCACCGAGATGCCGAGGTCTTCCAGCATGCGCACCGAGCGTCGGCGGAAGTCGTGCGCGGTGCCGCCGGGCACGTTGTCGAAGTATCCGGCCGAGTCGACCGGCTGCGGGCCGTCGGGCCCGTATTTCGACGCCTTCAGCAGGTAGAACTCGATCTCGGGGTGCGTGTAGAACGTGAAGCCGCGATCGGCCGCGCGAGCCAGCGTGCGCTTCAGCACGTTGCGCGGGTCGGCGACTGCGGGCTCGCCGTCGGGCGTGGTGATGTCGCAGAACATGCGCGCCGTGGGGTCGATGTCGCCACGCCACGGCAGGGTCTGGAAGGTGGTCGGGTCCGGGAACGCCAGCAGGTCGGACTCGTAGGTGCGGCTGAGCCCCTCGATGGCCGAGCCGTCGAACCCGATGCCCTCGGTGAACGCGCCCTCGACCTCGGCCGGCGCGATCGCGACCGATTTCAGTGTGCCCACGACATCGGTGAACCAGAGCCTGACGAACTTGACCCCGCGTTCCTCGATGGTCCGGAGAACGAAGTCGCGCTGCTTATCCATCCACACCCTCTCTCGCACCTCTCAGGGTAGCCGTTCGGCGACGGGCGCAGCGCCGGGCGGGATGTCCCGTTGTGCCAGACTGGCGACATGCCAGAGCAGCCTGTGAACGACCCAGCATCCGCGAGCTCCTCCCCTGCCGAGACGAATCCGTACGGCGGCGCCGCGGCGACCGGAGGACCGAAGCGCGTGCGCACGCGGCACTTCCAGAACGCCAAGCGCGAGGGCATCAAGATCACCGGCCTCACGAGCTACGATATGCTCACGGCGCGCATCTTCGACGAGGCGGGCATCGACTTCCTCCTCGTCGGCGACTCGGCGGGCAACACCGTGCTCGGCTACGACACCACCCTGCCGGTGACGCTCGACGAGCTCATCCCGCTCACGAGGGCCGTCGCCGGTGCCGTGCAACGTGCCTTCGTCGTGGCCGACATGCCGTTCGGCTCGTACGAGAACGGCCCGGAGGACGCGCTCAAGACCGCCGTGCGGTTCATGAAGGAGACCGGGGCCCACGCGGTGAAGCTCGAGGGCGGCGAACGCAGCGCCAAGCAGATCCGGCGCATCGTCGGCGCGGGCATCCCCGTCATGGGCCACATCGGCTACACGCCGCAGAGCGAGCACGGCCTCGGCGGCCATGTCATCCAGGGTCGCGGCGAAGGCGTGCAGCAGCTCCTCGCCGACGCGAAGGCGGTGCAGGAGGCGGGTGCCTTCGCCGTCGTGCTCGAGATGGTGCCGGCGGATGCCGCGCGGCAGGTGACCGAGCTCCTCGAGATCCCGACCATCAGCGTCGGGGCGGGACCGCACACCGACGGGCAGCTGCTCGTATGGACCGACTGGGCGGGTCTCACCATCGGGCGCGTGCCGAAGTTCGTGAAGCAGTACGCGAACCTGGCGGGCGTCCTCGGCGAGGCGGCGCGGTCATGGCGCGCCGACGTCGAGTCGGGCAGCTACCCCGACGCCGAGCACAGCTACGAGTAAGCGTTCCGGGGGTTCACCCCGTGTTCCCGTTCCCGCGTCGCGTTGCCGCTGCGCCGGCCACGCGACGCGGGAACGGGAACACGGGAGGCGCGATTGCGCGACGGTGACAGCGGCCGGTCAGTCTTCGGCCGCCTCCTCCTCGGCCCACTTCGCGCTGTTCGCGCGCAGGATCTCGAGGGCTCGTTCGGCCTCCTCGCGGGTCTCGAACGGCCCTACCCGTTCGACCGCCGGCGACTGGAAGCCCTGCTCGACCCCACCGGTCCTCATGTTGTACCAGAACAGGTGTTCGACGTCCTCGGCCATAGGCTGATCCTATGCCCAAGGACCCCTCCGGCCACCTGATCCCCGGTCGCCTGTCGCCGATCCGTGAGGTGCCGCCGGGTATCGCACGCCCCGAGTACGTCGGTCGCGCTGCGCCCACGCCGAACCGCGACGGCGACCGATACACGCCCGAGGAGATCGAGCGGATCCGCGCCGCAGGGCGTATCGCCGCGGGCGCGATCGAGGCCGCGGCATCCGCCATCAGGCCAGGCGTCACGACCGACGAACTCGATCGCATCGCCCATGACTTCGTGGTGTCCCGCGGCGCCTACCCGTCGACGCTCGGATACCGCGGCTACCCGAAGTCGTCGTGCACGTCGGTGAACGAGGTCATCTGCCACGGCATCCCCGACGACACCGTGCTCGACGACGGCGACCTCGTGAACCTCGACGTCACCGCCTACCTCGACGGATACCACGGCGACCTCAATCACACGTTTGTCGTGGGCGAGCCGCGCGACGAGACGGCGCTGCTCGTCGAGCGCACCCGCGAGGCGCTCGCCCGTGGCATCCGGGCCGTCGCCCCGGGTCGGCAGGTGAACGTCATCGGCCGCGCGATCGAGGCGTACGCGAAGCGGTTCGGCTACGGCGTCGTGCGCGACTACACCGGGCACGGCGTGGGCCGGGCGTTCCACACGGGGCTCGTCATCCCCCACTACGACGCCCCCGAATTCGACACGGTCATGGAGCCCGGCATGGTGTTCACGATCGAGCCGATGCTCACCCTCGGGGCCATCACCTGGGACGTGTGGGACGACGACTGGACGGTCGTGACGCGCGACCGGTCGCTCACCGCGCAGTTCGAGCACACCCTCGTCGTCACCGAGCGCGGTGCCGAGATCCTGACGCTTCCCTGACCCTGCGCTCAGCTGCCGGGGACCCCCGCGATAGTGTGGCGCCATGGCGACTGACCACGCGATCGGCATCGACATCGGCGGCACGGGCATCAAGGGGGCGGTCGTCGACCTCGGCACCGGGCAGCTCGTCAGCGAGCGGTTCAAGGTGCGCACGCCCGAGGGCGGTCGGCCCCGCGACATCCTGCACGCCGCCGAGGAACTGCTCGCGGGCATCGCCGAGGAAGCCGACGGCACGAAGCTGCCGCTGGGCCTCTGCTTCCCCGCCGTCGTCAAGCACGGCCGCACGCTCTCGGCGGCGAACATCTCCGAGGAGTGGATCGGCCTGCCCGCCGAGGAGCTCTTCGAGCAGGCGCTCGGGCGCGAGATCCACTTCATCAACGATGCGGATGCCGCGGGCATCGCCGAACTCCGATACGGCGCGGTGGCCGGGGTCGACGGCGTCGTGATCCTCACCACCCTCGGCACCGGCATCGGGTCGGCGCTCATCAACGACGGTGCGCTCGTGCCGAACACGGAACTCGGGCACCTCGAACTCGACGGACACGATGCCGAGCGTCGTGCCGCGTACTCGGCCATGGAACGCGAGTCGCTGAGCTGGCAGCAGTGGGCGGAGCGCCTGCAGCGCTACTACTCGCACCTCGAGTCCCTCTTCTCGCCCGACCTGTTCGTGGTCGGCGGCGGCGTGTCGAAGCACCACGAGCAGTTCCTGCCGCTGCTGGACCTGCAGACCCCGATCGTGCCGGCGGTGCACCGCAACAACGCGGGCATCCTCGGTGCGGCGTCGCTGGCGACGCACTGAGTCCGGCACTCGTTCTCGACATCACGCCGTTCTCGGAGCGCACGGGGTCGGGCTCCCGCCGACGCCATGACGCTCGAAACCTCTCGACGGCGCACCCTGTGGCGTGTCGCCGCCGGCGATCGCTGCGCGATCGCTGCGCGATCGCTTCAGGCGGCGCCACGCCTCAGGGTGCGAGCGGGCCGGCTGATACGCCGGGTTCTGTTCACCGGGCGCTTGCGCGACACCGGCTGGACGGCCATCTCTCTCGGAGCCACGTCGCCGTGACCCTCCAGCGGCCTACCCGGGAACGGGGCGGGCCGCCCCATGGTTCCCTGTCTGGCCTTGCTCCGGACGAGGTTTACCGAGCCGACCGCGTCACCGCGGCCGCTGGTGGGCTCTTACCCCACCGTTTCACCCTTACCGCGGGCCGAAGCCCGAGGCGGTCTGCTTTCTGTGGCACTGTCTCGCGGGTTGCCCCGGGTGGGTGTTACCCACCGTCCTGCCCTGTGGAGCCCGGACGTTCCTCGGCATCCGTCACCACGCCCGAAGGCGCAGGATCCGGATGACGCGGCCGTCTTGCCGACCCACTCGCCCTTCCAGAGTACCGGCCGGAACCGGACCTCCGGTTCGTCGGCGTCCATCGGGGCACCGCGACCGCCCGCTCAGATGCCCGACTCCTCCGTGCGCACGAGGATGCGGTCGCAGTCGGGGCAGAGCAGCACGTCATCGGCTGCGGCCCTGCGCACGGTGTCGAGATCGGAGCCGGTGAGGGTCATGTTGCAGCCCTGGCAGGTGCGCTGGCGCAGCAGTGCCGCGCCGATGCCGGCACCGCGGGCGCGTCGTTGTTCGTAGAACGCGAGCAGCTCGGCCGGCACCTCGCCCGAGACGACGACGCGATCACGCTCGGCGGCGTCGCGCTCGAGGGCGAGTCCGGCAGCCGCCTCGTCGCGCTCGGCCTCGAGCTTCTCGATGGCTGCCGCGATCGACGCGCGATCCTCGTCGATCGCGGCGAGCTCGCGCTCGGCGTCCTCGACGCGCTCCATGACGACCAGTTCCTGGTCTTCGAGGTCGGAGCGCCGCTTCGCGAGCGACGCGAGCTCGGACTCGAGGGCGGTGACATCCTTCACCGAAGAGGTGTGCTGCAGCCGGTCGCCGTCGCGCGCGATGCGAGCCTCGACCATCGCGACGTCGGACTCGAGCCGAGTGAGTTCGCCGCGAGCCGTCTCGAGGGTGCCCATCGCCTCGGCGCGCCGGCCGCGCACGGCGGTGTCGCGCTTGCCGAGCTCGGTGAGCTCGGCTGCCTGCGGGAGGGAACCGAGCCGATGTGCGAGCTGCTGGAGGCGGGTGTCGAGCGCCTGGAGCCTGAGCAGTTCCTGCTGGTCGGCGGGGGTTGCCTTCACGTGGTGCTCCTCGTGGGGTCGGAGGGGGAAGTGGTCATCATTGCACGACCTGGAAGTCCCAGGGGTCGGTGCGGAGTTCGCTCACCTGCACGTCGAGTTCGGGATGCGCCGTGCGGAGCTCGGCGGCGGCCGCGTCGAGCCAGAGCCACTCGCTCGCCCAGTGCGACACGTCGATGAGCGCGGGCCCGCCGCCGAGGAGCGCTTGCTCACGGGCCTCGGATGCCGGGTGGTGCCGGAGGTCGGCGGTGATGTACACGTCGGCAGCACGCACCGAAGGGTCGCCGAGGAGGGAATCGCCGGCACCGCCGCACAGCGCCACCGTCTGAACCGGATCGTCGAAGCCGCCCGACGCACGGACGCCCGTGGCCGTCGCGGGCAGGATCTCGGCGAGGCGGCGCGCGAGTCGGCCGAGCGTGGTGGGTTCGGCGAGCCGGCCGACGCGCCCGAGGCCGAGAGAGGGGTCGGTGCCGGGTACGATCGGGCGCACGTCGACGAGGTCGAGGCGGTCGGCGAGCACCGCCGAGGTGCCGTGTTCCACGACGTCGGCGTTGGTGTGCGCCGCGAGGAGGGCGCAGTTCGCCCGGATCAGCCGTGCGAGGAGGGCGCCCTTGTAACGGTCCTCGGCGATCGTCGTGACCCCGCGGAGGAGCAGCGGGTGGTGGGCGATGAGCAGGTCGGCGCGCGCCTCGATGGCCTCGTCGACCGTGCTGCCGACCGCGTCGACGGCGAGATGCACGCGTCGGACCGGGGCATCCGGGTCTCCGGTGACGAGGCCGGGTGCGTCCCAGGGTTCGGCGCCCTCCATGGGCCACAGCCGATCGATCGTGGACATGACCTCGGCGAGTACGACTGGCACGCGCCCCAGCCTATCGTCGCCGTACCAGGTGGAACCGGGCGCGTCAGGCGGGCGACCGGCCGTCGGGCCGTCCCTCGAGCTCCGTGATGCACCGCCCGAGGTAGTCGAGGAGGTCGAGTCGTTCGGCGTCGGAGAGGCCGCTGATCATCAGCTGGTCGATCGCGGCGACCCGGTCGGTTGCCTCGGCCAGGAGCTGCGCGCCCTCGCCGGTGAGCGTGACCGGTCGCGCGCGGCCGGATGGCGCTTCATCGGCGCGGGTCACGAGGCCTCGGTCCTGGAGCCCGCGGAGCACGACGTTCATCGTCTGCCGGGTCACGAACGCGCCCCGCGCGAGCTCCGCCCCCGAGATGCCCGGCGTCCGCTGCAGCAGTTCGAGGCACGCGTACTGCGGCGTGGTCAGCCCGAGCGGTCGCAGTGCCTCGTCGATGCGTGCCCGCAGTGCTGACTGGGCTCGTTTGAGGACGTAGCCGATGACCTCGCCGAGGTCCTCCATCGTCGGTCGCATGTCAGTAGCTTGACATACATTCAGAATGTCAGGATCCTGACATGCGGGTGTCACTTTCCTGACATCCGATTCGAGTGAGAAACACGGAGACCACCATGAACGTGACCGGACCCGACTTCATCGCCCTGCAGGTGCTCGACCTGCCTCGAGCGGCGGCCTTCTACGAACGGCACCTCGGGCTCACCCGAGCGGTCGCATCCCCGCCGGGGGCGGTGGTCTTCGACACGAGCCCCATCCCCTTCGCGGTGCGCGAGCCGCTTCCGGGCGTCGACCTCGAGGCGGCGGAGCGACCCGGGCTCGGCGTCGCGCTGTGGCTCCACGCCGACGATGCGCGGGCGTTGCACGACGCGCTCGCCGCGAGCGGCGTGCCGATCGTGGCACCGCCCCTCGATGGGCCGTTCGGCGCGACCTTCAGCTTCCTCGACCCCGACGGCTACGCCATCACGGTGCACGACGGCCGCTGACGCCGTCGGCCGTCACTCGCTGACCTCGAAGATCCCACGCGCACCGCGTTCGGCGTCGATCATGACGTGCGAGACGAACGGGTAGTGGCCCGCTTCGGGGAACGCGAGCTCGACGAATCCGCCCTGGGCGGGCAGGAGCGGAAGCACCTGTGCGCCGCCGTCGCCGCCGTCCCGGGCATCGAGCAGGTACGCGCCCTCCGACCACGTCGTGTCGAATTGCGCGCCGACGACGTGGAAGCTCGTCGCTCGAACCGGCCCGGCGTCGAGTACCCACACCCGCACCCGCTCCCCCACGCGAGCGGCGAGGGGCGCGTGGGCGTACTGATCGGCGTAGCCGTTGAACATCACGAGGTCGGGATCGCCGGTGGCGAGCTGCTCGACGTCGACCTCGCCGTCCGGCGGCCCGAGGTACGACTCCGACTGCACGAGCAGAAAGCTGCGGTCGACCTCGGGCAACCCGTCGGGCTCGATGACGAGCGCGCCGAACATCCCGTTCGCGATGTGCGCGCTCATCGGCATCGTGGCGCAGTGGTACATCCAGATGCCCGCCCGTTCGGCGGTGAACGAGAAGCTGAGCCGCTCGCCAGGCTCGATCGTGCGCATCGGCTCGTCGGGTGCCAGCGCGCCCGCGTGGAAATCGATCGAGTGCCCGATGCTTCCGTCGTTGACGAGCGTGATCTCGAACCGGTCGCCCACGCGCCCGTGCAGCGTCGGCCCGGGTGCCGCGCCGTTGAAGGTCCAGAGCGTCTGGCGCACGCCGGGCGCCACCTCGGCGACCTGCTCGGTCACGGTGAAGGTCGCTCGGTGCGTCACCGGCCCGTCGGATGCGGGCAGCGGTTCCAGTTCGGCCTCGTGCGGCGTGAACCCGTCGCCGGGTTCGGCGGTCGGATCGTAGGCCGCGTCGGCCGCGGCGTCCGAGGCGCGGACGCCGGATGCCGCGTGGTCGTGCCCTGCGGCGGACTCGGACGATGCGCCCGTCGCGACGATGTCGAGCGTCATGCCCATGGCGCGGTGGCCCACGATCGAGCACCACCCCTCGAGGTCGCCGGTGACGACGCCGGCGTCGAGCCGCGCCGAGTCGCCGGGCGCGAGTCGCGGGGCGCGCACGCCGTTCTCGAGCACCAGGTCGTGCAGCTGCTCGTCGTCGGCGTTCGTGAGTTCAATGACGAGTCGGGTACCGGCCGGCACCTCGATGCGGTCGGGCGTGAATCGCATGTCGGCGGCGGTCACCTCGACCGTCTGCACCGGCGTCCGGTCGGCGGCGGCGGTGGCGGCGGTGAGCACGCTCCCTGAGCTGCCGGTCGCAAGTCCGAGCGCCTGAGGCTGCGCCGCCGCGGCGGCGACGACCGCGAGCACGACCACGATGAGCCCCAGCATCGCCTGCCCGGCCCGCTGGCCGGGCAGGCGGTCCCCCTCGGGCGTGATCGGGCCGTGCGGACGATCCGGCCCGGTCGGCGCGCCGGGCGCGCCGGCGCGCGCGATCGCAGCCTTGGCGCGGCGCTGCGCGCGCATGGCGGCGAACAGCAGCGGCAGGAACGACGCGATGGCGGCGACGTAGAGCACGGAGGCCACCACTCGCATGAGACTGCTCACCGGGAGCGCACACACCACGAGCGCGGCGTTCGCCGTCGCGAGACGCAGCGCCGCGCCGCGATCGAGCATCCTCGTACCGGCGCGCACCGGGGTCGGGCCGCCGCCGAGCACCACCGGAACCAGGTAGCTCAGGGCGCCGATGAGCACCTGCACGGCGAAGCCGGCGGCGATGAACGGCACGACGGCATCGACGAGGCCATGCACCGGTGCGAAGCCGACGCCCGTCGCCCAGGAGCCGAGCGCGGCGATCGCGATCGCCAGGAGCGAACCCGCCCACCACAGCACCGCGGCGCCCACCGAGCCTGCGGCGAAGCTGCGCGGGGGTGCCGTGCGCGCCGCACGCAGCATGCCGACGGCGATGAGCCCGAGGCCCGCCGCATACCCGAGCAGTCCGACGGCGACGACGAGCTCCAGCCCGGCGGCGGCACCGACCGCGGCGACCGCGGCGGCACCGGCGAGCACGGGGAGCGCTCGAACGGAGGCGGGTCCCGCCTGCTCGTCGGCTCGCGTGCGCAGCATGGTGGGCCACAGCGTCACGAGGGTTCCGGCGACGGTGAGCCCCACCCAGCCGAGGAGGTTGATGAGCGCGTGCGCGAGCACCAGGCCCTCGGCGTCGGATGCGCCGAGCCCGCGCGCGAGCCATGTTCCGAGTCCGGCGCCGACGACAAGGAACGACGCCGCGGCGACGTAGTACCGCACGGTGCCACCGAATCGGCCCGGCAGGGCCCCGCGCACCCTCGCCACGAGGCTCGCGGCGTGCCACACCACCGCCGACACGAGGGCCGCCGCACCGGCCAGCGTGAGCGCCCAGATGCCCGTCGGAACCCCGACGAGCACGAGCAGCGCCCCCGAGTTCGAGAGCGAGAGCCGCCATGACTGACGGGTGCGGTCGGCGGCGCCCTGCTTCGTACGCAGCAGCGCGAAGGAGAAGTACTGGCTCCACACGAGGATCGCATGGGTCACGGCACCGAGCAGCAGCAGGTGCAGCATGAGCCACCGCGGCGCCGGCAGGTCGCGGTGCGCGAACACGACGACGAGGAGGAGGACGAGCCACAGGACCGTCGGCAGGTCGCGCAGGGGCTGGAAGCCGCGTGAGCGGGGCGGGGCGCTCACGACGCCGCGCTCCCGGCGGCGCCGTCGGCCGCCACGCGCCGCCGCTCGGCACGAGGCGGCTCGCCGATCACGGAGCTGCCGACCGAGAGCACGAGGAACAGCACGAGCGCCGCGATGTTCAGCACTCCCCCGAGCTGCCATGCGGGCATGCCGCCGAGCCCGTCGCCGAGCGCGATCCGCACGACCAGCCCCGCATGCAGCAGCACGACGGGCACCCAGAACACCGGCCGGTACGGCAGCGGCCGACGCAGCACGGCCGGGAGGATCGTGGTGGAGTGCGCCATGATCATCGACATCGCGAAGCCGAGGAACACCGCGTGCAGCACGGCGTCGTAGCCCGGCCTCGCATCCGGGTGGCCGACGAGGAGGATGCCGCCGGCGACGGCGAGCCACGCATAGCCGCCGAGCATGCACGCGGCCATGAACCGGGTCACGCCGCGCGCCCTGATCGTGCGCCGGGCGACGTCGTGTCGCACGAGCCAGACGGTGAGCACCGCGAGCGTCGCGCCGAGCAGCGTCGCGCCCACGTCGGCCGAGACGAGCGAGACGACGAGCGCCGCCACGATCGCCCAGCCCGCGAGCAGCAGGCGCTCGCCCGCGCGCGGCCCCATGGTGATGCGCGCGAGCTCGACCCGTTCGGCGGCGATCGTGAGCACCACGAACGCGACGAGCCACGGGAACAGTCGATCGACCGCGACGTCACCGAGCCAGAGGATCGCCGCGGCGCAGCCGAGTGCGGCGGCCAGCAGCTGCGTGAGCAGTGCGGCGTCGCGCTGGCGACGCCACAGTGGCAGGTACACGAGCGTGAACGCGGCGGAGCCCGCGACCAGCACGGCCTTTCCCACGACGAGCGGCACGATGTCGAGGACGAGCAGCACGGCGCCGGCGCCGAGGAGCGCCGGCGCGGCGAATCCCATCCATCGACCGAGGGCGGTGGCCCGCTCGAGGGCTACGAGCGTGCCGACGAAGCCGAGCACGAGCACCATCCCGTGCACCTGCGCGAGCCGCTCCGAGGTGATCGGTGCCGGCAGTCCGAGCAGGAGCAGCGCCGCATCGAGTCCCGCGAGGAGCCCGACCGCGGCAGGGAGCATCCAGACGGCACGCAGGGGAACCGGGCGTCGGCCGTGGTCACCGATGCGACGATCCGCGAGGGCCGGGATGTCCCGTGCGTCGACGCGGGCGTCGCCCGCTCCGGCCGTCGGAACCGCCGCGCTCATGCCTGGACCGGCACCCGGAGGGTGCACTCGCCGGGACCGGTGAACGGAACGAGCGTGGGGGCGGCGCCCCGGACCCCGAGCGACTCGAGCGCGCCGTCGACCATGCCGAGGTGCACGGCGCAGATCACCTCGGGGTTCCGCGAGGCCGCCTCGATCAGGGGACAGCGCCGGAGCAGGACGGTCTCGTGGTCGGCGAGGGCGTGCGGGGCGAAGCCCTGCTCGCGCATGAGCTCGACCAGCCTGCTGCGAGCGGATGCGGCATCCGTCGGACGCTCGCGTCCTTCGTCGTGCGCCTCGGCGGCGATGAGCTCGCGCCCCCACTGCCGACCGGCCTCACGTGCCTCCCCCACGGGGTCGGCACTCGTGCGCAGCAGGGTCGCCGCGAGCACGCCGGCGAGCGGTGCGTACGGCGTCGACGGGTCGCGCCGTACGGCCTGCCACAGCCAGGCGGGGCGACCGCGACCGGATGCCTCGGCCCGACGCCGGGTGACGAATCCGTCTCGTTCCAGGCTCTCGAGGTGGCCGCGCACCGTGTTCTCGTGCAGCCCCGTGGCCCGCACGATCGCGGCGAGCGACGTCGGGACGCGCTGCGCCTCCAGCAGCCGGAGCAGCCGCTCGCGCGACGCCGAGTGCGCGCGCCCGCTCGACGACCGGCGGGGCGGGACCATCGCGTCGGAGCGATCCGTGTGATTTTCCACGGAATTCATTGTAGTAAAATTCCGGCATGGCCGACATCCAGATCCACCGCACGCTCGAGGACGCGACCGAGGGCGCCGCTCCGGCGCATGCATGCGCCTGCGGCGAACACGACGACACCCTGCCCGAGCTCGACGTGCAGACGATCCCGCACGCCGTGCGCCACGCCGCGATCTTCGGCGCGCTCGACGCGCTGCGCCCGGGCGCCGGCATCGTGCTGTCGGCGACGCACGACCCCGTGCCGCTGCTCACGCAGCTCGCGGAGCGACGCCCGGCGTCGTTCGAGGTGGACTACCTGACGCAGGGTCCCGACCGCTGGCGGATCCGCCTGATGCGCGTCAGCGCAGCCTGATCCGTCGACGACCGCGCGCGATGCGGAGTGGGCCCTGCCGGGCTCGAACCGACGACATCCACGGTGTAAACGTGGCGCTCTACCAACTGAGCTAAAGGCCCCTGCACGGTGCGCAGTGCACGCCCATGGTATCCCGCCGCGCCGGCGGTCGTCGGCCGGTGCCGCCGCTCAGGCGGAGACGGCGGCGAGGGCCTCCCGGTACTGCTCGAGGGAGCGGGCCCGACCCCGCGGGGTGACGAAGCTCGCACGGATGACCCCGTCGGTGCCGATGACGAACGTCGCCCGCTGCGCGACGCCGGTCTCCTCGTCGAACGCGCCGTAGGCGGCCGCCACCTCGCCGTGCGGCCAGAAGTCGGCGAGGAGCGGGAAGTCGTACGACTGCGCCTCGCTCCACGCCCGGAGCGTGTGCTTCGAGTCCACGGAAACCGCCACGAGCTGCGCATCGCCGGCCTCGAACATGGCGAAGTTGTCACGCAGTTCGCAGAGCTCGCCCTGGCAGATGCCCGAGAACGCGAGCGGGAAGAAGACGAGCGTGACCGGCCCCTCGGCGAGCAGCGACTCGAGCCGGACGGACTGCCCGAACTGGTTCACGAGGGTGAACTCCGGGGCCCGGCTGCCGGGTTCAAGGATCATCGGATGTCTCGCTTCCAGTGTTCGCGGCGTGGACGAGCAGCAAGCCTAGCCCCCGCGTGCGAGGCATAGAATCACTAGGATGGCGTGGTGCCACGCGACCGTGATCCGGTCCCTCCGTCGTGCCACCCCCACACACCCGCAGGCATGATCTGCTGAAGAGAGAGGTCGAGTGTGACTGTCAACGACCAGGACCCCTACTCGGTCGCATCGATGGACTCCGATCCCGAGGAGACATCCGAATGGGCCGAATCCCTTGACGCTCTCGTCACCGAGAAGGGGCACCAACGGGCTCGCGAGATCATGCTCAGCCTGCTGAAGCGCTCGAAGGAACTCCACCTCGGTGTTCCCATGGTGCCGACCACCGACTACCTCAACACGATCGCCCCCGAGAACGAGCCGGACTTCCCCGGCGACGAGGAGATCGAGCGGCGCTACCGTGCGTGGATCCGATGGAACGCCGCGGTCACGGTGCACCGTTCGCAGCGGCCCGGCATCGCGGTCGGCGGCCACATCTCCACCTACGCGTCATCCGCGTCGCTCTACGAGGTCGGCTTCAACCACTTCTTCCGCGGTCAGGACCACCCCGGCGGCGGCGACCAGATCTTCTTCCAGGGCCACGCCTCCCCCGGCATGTATGCTCGCGCGTTCCTCGAGGGCCGGCTCGGCACCGATCAGCTCGACGGGTTCCGGCAGGAGAAGTCGCACGCGCCCGACGGCCTGTCGTCGTATCCGCACCCGCGCCTGATGCCCGAGTTCTGGCAGTTCCCGACGGTGTCGATGGGCCTCGGACCGATCAACGCGATCTGGCAGGCGCAGCTCAACAAGTACGTGACCAACCGCGGCATCCGTGATGCCTCCGACCAGCATGTCTGGGCCTTCCTCGGCGACGGCGAGATGGACGAGGTCGAGAGCCGCGGCCAGCTGCAGGTCGCCGCGAACGAGGGCCTCGACAACCTCACGTTCGTCATCAACTGCAACCTGCAGCGTCTCGACGGACCCGTGCGCGGCAACGGCAAGATCATCCAGGAGCTCGAGAGCTTCTTCCGCGGCGCGGGCTGGAACGTCATCAAGGTGGTCTGGGGCCGCGAGTGGGACGACCTGCTCGCCCGCGACGCCGACGGCGCGCTCCGCAACCTCATGAACGTCACGCCCGACGGCGACTACCAGACCTACAAGGCGGAGTCGGGCGCCTACGTGCGCGAGAACTTCTTCGGCCGCGACCCGCGGGCGCTCGAACTCGTGAAGGACCTCACCGACGACCAGGTCTGGGGCCTCAAGCGAGGTGGCCACGACTACCGCAAGGTGTACGCGGCGTTCAAGGCCGCCGTCGAGCACAAGGGCCAGCCCACGGTCATCCTGGCGAAGACCATCAAGGGCTACGGCCTGGGTCCTGCCTTCGAGGGTCGCAACGCGACCCACCAGATGAAGAAGATGACCCTCGACAACCTGAAGACGTTCCGCGACACCATGCGCATCCCGATCACCGATGCGCAGCTCGAGGAGAACCCCTACCTGCCGCCGTACTACCACCCCGGCGACCAGAACGAGGCCATCCAGTACCTGCACGAGCGTCGCCGTGCCCTCGGCGGCTACCTGCCCGAGCGCCGCCACACGCACACCGCCATCACCCTGCCCGACGACTCGGCCTACGCGATCGCGAAGAAGGGCTCGGGCACGCAGGAGATCGCCACGACCATGGCGTTCGTGCGCCTGCTGAAGGACCTCATGCGGTCCAAGGACTTCGGCCACCGCATCGTGCCGATCATCCCCGACGAGGCGCGCACCTTCGGCATGGACGCGTTCTTCCCGAACGCGAAGATCTACAACCCGAACGGCCAGCACTACACCTCGGTCGACCGTGAGCTGCTGCTCGCCTACAAGGAGAGCCCCCAGGGCCAGATGCTGCACGTCGGCATCAACGAGGCCGGCGCGGTCGCCGCGTTCACGGCCGTCGGCACCTCGTACTCGACGCAGGGCGAACCGCTGATCCCGATCTACGTCTTCTACTCGATGTTCGGGTTCCAGCGCACGGGCGACGCGATCTGGGCCGCCGGCGACCAGATGGCGCGCGGCTTCATGATCGGCGCGACCGCCGGCCGCACCACGCTCACGGGCGAGGGACTCCAGCACGCCGACGGCCACTCGCTGCTCCTCGCCGCCACGAACCCGGCCGTGGTCGCGTACGACCCCGCATACGGCTACGAGATCGGCCACATCGTGCGGGCCGGACTCGACCGGATGTACGGTGGCTCGCACCCCGACCCGAACGTCATGTACTACCTGACGGTCTACAACGAGCCCATCGTGCAGCCCGCCGAGCCCGAGGGCGTCGACGTCGAGGGCATCGTTCGCGGCATCCACCGCATCGCGGACTCGCAGGCGCAGGGGCCGAAGGCGCAACTGCTCGCCTCCGGCGTCGCCGTGCCGTGGGCCCTCGAGGCCAAGCACCTCCTCGAGGTCGACTGGGGTCTCGCCGCCGACGTGTGGTCGGTCACCAGTTGGACCGAGCTGCGCCGCGACGGCCTCGCCGCCGACGAGCACAACTTCCTGAACCCCGATGCCGAGCGCCGGACCCCGTACCTCACCCGCAAGCTCTCGGGTGTGCAGGGACCGGTCGTGGCCGTGTCGGACTTCATGCACGCGGTGCCCGACCAGATCCGGCCGTACGTGCCCGGCGATTTCGCGACGCTCGGCGCCGACGGGTTCGGTTTCTCCGACACCCGGCCGGCCGCTCGTCGGTTCTTCAAGATCGACGGCCCGTCGATCGTGGTGCGCGCGCTCGAGCTCCTCGCCGAGCGCGGCGAGGTCGATCGGTCACTGCCGGCCCAGGCCATCGAGAAGTACCGGCTCCACGACGTGAACGCCGGCACCACCGGGACGGCCGGCGGCGAGAGCTAGCGGGCGAACGAGGTGGCGACGAAGCCCAGGACGAAAGCGGAGACGCTGGCGTGGTTGCGAACCATCGCGGGCGAGCTCTCGACCCAGACGCTGAAGCGCCTCGAGGACACGCTGCCGTGGTACGGCGACATGCCGCCGAGCCGGCGTTCGGCGGTGGGCCTCGTCGCCCAGGCGGGCATCTCCTCGTTCATCGCCTGGTTCGACGACCCGAAGTCGACGCCGTGGATCGCCGCCGACGTGTTCGGTGCGGCTCCGCGTGAACTCCTCCGTTCGGTGAGCCTGCAGCAGACGTTGCAGCTCATCAGGGTCACGGTCGAGGTCGTGGAGGACCGCGTCGTGAAGGACGGCGGCGAACCGCTGCGCGAGGCGATCCTCCTCTACTCGCGCGAGATCGCCTTCGCGGCCGCCGATGTCTATGCGCGGGCCGCCGAGGCGCGCGGCCTGTGGGACGCCCGCCTCGAAGCGCTCGTCGTCGACTCGATCCTCTCCGGAGAGTACGACGACGAGCTGCCGAGCCGCATCGCCGCACTCGGCTGGCACGGTCACGGCGAGGTCGCGGTGCTCGTCGGCACCGCGCCCAAGCAGCTCGACGTCGACCACGTGCGGCGTGCGGCCCGGCACATGCAGGCCGACGTGCTCATCGGCGTGCAGGGCAACCGTCTCGTGCTCGTGATCGGCCGTTCCGATCCGCTGAGCCGGGAGTCCGAGGAGACGATCGGCACGTCGCCCGCGATCACCTTCCTCGAGATCGCCACGCAGCTCGAACCGCATTTCGGCCCGGGTCACCTCGTGCTCGGTCACGAGGTGCCGAACCTCGTCGACGCCTCGAAGAGCGCCAAGGCCGCACTCGCGGGCTTCGCGGTCGCCCGTTCCTGGCGCCATGCGCCGCGGCCCGTGCATGCCGACGACCTGCTCCCCGAGCGGGCGCTGGCCGGCGACCCGCTGGCGCGCGCGACGCTCGTGCACCGCATCTACCGGCCGCTGCAGGCGCACTCCACCGAGCTGCTCACCACGCTCTGGAGCTACCTCGACAACGGACGGTCGCTCGAAGCCACCGCCCGGGAGCTGTTCGTGCACCCGAATACCGTGCGCTACCGCCTGAAGCGCGTCTCCGACGTGATCGGGTGGGATGCCACCGGTGCTCGCGAGGCCCTCATCCTGCAGTCGGCCCTCATCATCGGGTCGATGAGCGACCACGAGCACCAGCCGCGCCGACGTCCGTCGTGACGCCCCGTTGGTGCGTGTCATGTGGGCCACGCACAAGGCTTCTCGCGAGAGCTTGTCGCATCGACACACACCCGGCCCCTGCCGGATTGGCAGGATAGGGAGGGTGATCGTCGTCGTCTGCCCTGGACAGGGCTCGCAGACCCCCGGATTCCTCGCCCCCTGGCTTGCCGAACCGGCCTACGCCGAACACCTCGACCGGCTCTCCGAGGCCGCGGGCGTCGACCTCGCGACCCACGGCACCGTGAGCGACGCCGACACGATCCGCGACACCGCCATCGCCCAGCCGCTCATCGTCGCGGCCGGCCTGCTGGCGCTCGACGGGCTCCTGGGCGACGGCCGCGCGACCCGCATCGGCGGCATCGCGGGGCACTCGGTCGGCGAGATCACCGCCGCCGTGGGTGCCGGGGTCCTGCGTGACGCCGACGCGATGCACTTCGTCGCCGAGCGCGGCCGTGCGATGGCGGATGCCGCAGCGCTCGTGCCGACCGGCATGAGCGCGGTCATCGGCGCCGACGAGCAGGCCCTCCTCGCGCGTCTCGACGAGCTCGGGCTCGAGCCCGCGAACTTCAACGGCGGAGGCCAGATCGTCGTGGCGGGCGCGCTCGACGCGCTCGACACGCTGAAGGCCGAACCGCCGGCCGGGGCGCGGGTCATCCCGCTGCAGGTCGCCGGCGCCTTCCACACCCGGTACATGCGCCCCGCGGTCGAGCGCCTCGCCGCCGTCGCCGCCGAGAACCACGACGTCTCCGACCCCGGCGTGACGCTCTGGACCAACCACGACGGCAGCCGCGTGGCATCCGGCAGCGCATTCGTCGACCTGCTCGTCGGGCAGGTGTCGTCCCCCGTGCGCTGGGACCGCTGCATGGCGTCGTTCGCCGAAGCCGGCATCACGGGCCTCATCGAGGTGGCCCCGGCCGGCGCCCTCGTGGGTCTCGCCAAGCGTGCCCTCAAGGGCGTGCCCACGGTCGCGGTGAAGACGCCCGACGACCTGCCGGCCGCCTTCGAACTCATCGAGCAGGCCGCCTGATCCCGGGCACGACGAGAGGCACACACGAGAGCATGACCAAACCCACCCTGCAGCAGTCGCACGGACCCGCCTACACGCGCATCTACGCGGTCGGTGCGGCACGAGGCGAGAACGCCGTGCCGAACGACGACCTGGTCGGTCCCATCGACTCCTCCGACGAGTGGATCCAGCAGCGCACCGGCATCATCACGCGCATGCGTGCCGGAGCCGACGTCGAGGCGGTCGACCTCGCCACCGACGCCGCCCGTGAGGCCATCTCGAAGTCGGGCGTCGCGCCCGAGCTCATCGACCTCGTCATCGTCGCGACCATCTCGAACGTGCAGCAGACGCCCTCGATCGCCGCCGTCGTCGCCGATCGCGTGGGTGCGAACCCGGCCGCCGCCTACGACGCGAACGCCGCGTGCGCGGGCTACGCCTACGCCGTGGCCCAGGCCGACGCGCTGATCCGCACGGGCGTCGCGCACTACGCGCTCGTGATCGGCGCCGAGAAGCTCTCGAACGTCGTCGACCCCACCGACCGCTCGATCTCGTTCCTCCTCGGCGACGGCGCGGGTGCCGTGGTCATCGGCCCGAGCGACTTCCCGGGCATCGCCCGCACGATCTGGGGCTCCGACGGCTCGAAGGCGGACGCGGTGGGCATGAACCACACCCTCACCGAGTTCCGCGACGGTCGCTCCGAATGGCCCACGCTCCGCCAGGAGGGCCAGACGGTGTTCCGCTGGGCCGTGTGGGACATGGCGAAGGTCGCGAAGCAGGCACTGGATGCCGCGGGCGTGACGAGCGCCGACCTCGCCGCGTTCATCCCCCATCAGGCCAACATGCGCATCATCGACGAGTTCGCGAAGCAGCTGAAGCTGCCCGAGTCGGTCGTGATCGCCCGTGACATCGCGACGACCGGCAACACCTCGGCCGCCTCGATCCCGCTCGCGACCCACCGGTTGCTGCAGGAGCATCCGGAGCTCTCGGGGGGCCTCGCCCTCCAGATCGGCTTCGGGGCCGGACTCGTGTTCGGCGCCCAAGTGGTGGTTCTGCCCTGAACCGCCGACCCTCGTCCATCTAGACTGTGTCTCGGTCAAACGAGACACCCCCAAGGAGAAGAACAATGGCATTGTCCACCGAAGAAGTGCTTGCCGGCCTGGCCGAGCTCATCAACGACGAGACCGGCATCGCGACCGACACGGTTGAGCTGGACAAGTCGTTCACCGATGACCTCGACATCGACTCCATCTCGATGATGACGATCGTCGTCAACGCCGAGGAGAAGTTCGACGTGAAGATCCCCGACGAAGAGGTGAAGAACCTCAAGACCGTCGGCGACGCCGTCGACTTCATCGTCAAGGCCCAGGCCTAGTCGCTGCTCGGGCGGGTCGCACGACGTGCGTGCGGCCCGCCTTCCGCATGACCTTTCCCTCCTACGGAGTGCTCTCGAATGACCAAGAAGATCGTGATCACCGGCGTCGGCGCGACCTCGCCGCTCGGTGGAACCGCCCGCGACAGCTGGAACGCGCTGCTCGCGGGTGAGTCCGGTGCCCGTCACCTCGACCAGGCATGGGCCACGGAGCTCGAGCTCCCGGTGACGTTCGCCGCGACCGCCAAGGTGGCGACGGCCGACATCCTCGAGCGCCACGAGCTGAAGCGCCTCGACCCGTCGAGCCAGTTCGCCCTCATCGCGGGGCGCGAGGCATGGGCCGACGCCGGCGCCCCCGAGGTCGCCCCCGAACGCCTCGCCGTCGACTGGTCGACCGGCATCGGCGGCGTGTGGACGCTGCTCGACGCGTGGGACACGCTGCGCGAACGCGGCCCCCGTCGCGTGCTGCCCATGACCGTGCCGATGCTGATGCCCAACGGGCCGGGCGCGGCGATCGGCATGGACCTGCATGCCCGTGCCGGCATCCGCACGGTCGTCTCCGCGTGCGCGTCGAGCACCGAGGCGCTCGTGAACGCCTACGACCATCTGCAGCAGGGACTCGCCGACGTCGTCATCGCGGGCGGCTCGGAGGCGGCCATCCACCCGCTGCCGATCGCGGCCTTCGCCGCGATGCAGGCGCTGTCGCGTCGCAACGACGAACCGGCCATCGCGTCGCGACCGTACGACACCGCGCGTGACGGGTTCGTGCTCGGAGAGGGCGCCGCGGCGCTCGTCGTCGAGACCGAGGAGCACGCGAAGGCTCGCGGCGCCCGCATCTACGCCGAGCTGCTCGGCGGCGCGGTCACGAGCGACGCGTACCACATCACGGCGCCCGACCCCGAAGGATCGGCCGCGGCGCGCGCCATGAAGCAGGCCATCGAAGGAGCGGGTGCGGCGCTCACCGACGTCGCGCACGTCAACGCGCACGCGACGAGCACGCCGGTCGGCGACATCGCCGAGTACAACGCGCTGCGCCGCGTGTTCGGCGACGCCCTCGACGGCATCGCGGTGACCGCCACGAAGGCGTCGACCGGGCACCTGCTCGGCGGGGCCGGCGCGATCGAGGCGGTGTTCACGGCGCTCGCCCTGCACGAGCGCACCGCTCCCCCGACCATCAACCTCACCGAGCAGGACCCCGAGATCCCGCTCGACGTCGTCACCTCGCCTCGCGCGCTGGGCGACGGTGACCTCATCGCGATCTCGAACTCGTTCGGCTTCGGCGGGCACAACGCCGTGGCGGCGTTCCGCACCGCCTGACCAGCGCGCGGGAGCCGCGGTTGCGGCGGCTGCCGCGGCGCTCGGACGCGAGAAGACCCCGGTCCCTTCGAGGGTGCCGGGGTCTTCTCATGCGCGGCCCGCGGTTTCGGTCGTGCGTCGCCGGGAAGGGTCATCCGACCTCGCGTCACGCCACCGCGGGCGGCGGTTCCGCTCAGCCCACCTGGTGCAACCAGACGACCGGAGCGAAGTCACTCGCGTGGCGGAACGGCTCGAGCTCGTCGTCCCACGCCTGGCCGAGCGCGAGCCGCAGCTCGCGATGCAGTTCGACCGCGTCGAGCCCGGCGACCTCCATGGCGTACCGGATGCGGTCCTCGGGCACGACCATGTTGCCCGCCGAGTCGGTCTGCGCGTAGAACACGCCGAGCTCGGGGGTGTGCATCCACCGGGCACCGTCGGAGCCTGGCGCCGGGTCCTCGCTCACCTCGTACCGGAGCTGCTCCCACCCGCGCAGCGCGGAGGCGAGCTTCGCACCGGTGCCGGGAGGACCCTCCCAGTAGAACTCGGTGCGCATGAGGCCGCGAAAGACGGGCTGCTCGGCCCAGTCGAAGTTCACGGCGCTGCCGAGCGCACGGCCTGCCGCCCACTCCACATGCGGGCACATCGCCTTCGGCGAGGAGTGCACGAACAGCACGCCTCGCGCGGTGCGCGACGCCCGCGTGATCTTCTCCGCCATCTCCGTTCTCCGTTCTCGAGGTGCGTCTTCCCCTACGACCTCGGAACCACCGGAAAAGCGGGTGTTCGATTGTGGACGGCGAGCCGTCATGCACGAGTATGCCCCGGATCCACGCGGGAGACAAGGCGCACACGCCCGTTCGTGGGCCATGGGAATGATCGCGATGAACCGCCGCGAACCATATACTCGGTGAATCGTTCCTCTTCCGGTCGGAGGTCGCATGGCCGTGCGCGACGCCCTGCTGGTCCTGCTGACCGCGGGGCCCGCCTACGGGTTCCAGTTGCACGGAGGTCTCGCCGCTCGCACGGGCGGCCGACGCGCCATCAACGTCGGCCAGACCTACGCGACCCTCGAGCGGCTCGCCAGGCAGGGACTCGTCGAGCCCGCGGGCGCCACCGACGACGGCCTGCCGCTGCACCGGCTCACCCGCGCCGGCCGAGCTGCGGCGAGAGCCTGGCTCGAGGGGGCGGATGCCGCGGGCGCCGACACGTGGGACGAGACCGTCGATCGCGTGCTCATCGCCCGGTCGCTGCCCGGTCAGGACGCCGACGCCGTCGTCGCCGCGGAGCGGTCGCGATGGAGCGCGCGTCGCGAGGCGGCATCCCTCGCCGCCGGCGCCGCCCGACCCGACTCCGGCGAAGCCGACGCTGAAGCCGCGCTCACCCGACTCGCGGCCGCCGCCGAGGTCGCCCTCGCCGACGCGGCGCTCGTGTGGCTCGACGCGGTCGGGCATGCCGAACCCCGCCCGTTCGGGCCCAGCGCCGTGCGGCCGAAACGGGGTCGCCGGCCCGGCGGCTCTGCCGCGATGACCCCGGGCGACGCGACAGACACCGGCGACGACGCCACTCAGGCGTCGGCCAGGGCGTAGCTGTCGACGATCGCGAGATCGAGCGGGAACTCGACCGGGAAGTCGCCGAACAGCAGCGCGCCCGCCTCGCGCGCGGAAACCTCGACGGCGGCCGCCACGTCGTCGGCGACCTCGCGCGGGGAGTGCACGATGATCTCGTCGTGCAGGAAGTACACGAGATGCGGTGCGCGGGCGAAGACCGGGCCGGATGCCGCGGCCGACGGCGTCTCGGCCGACACGCGTTCGGCGATCTCGTCGAGGCGACCCCGAAGTCCGGCCATCCAGCACAGCGACCACTCGGCCGCGCTGCCCTGCACCACGAAGTTGCGCGTGAAGCGGCCCCAGTCGCGGGCGGTCGAACGGGCGCGACGCTCGTCGGTCGCGGTGGCATCGGGTTCACTCGCGCGCGCCTGCACGGCTCGCCACTCGGGCGGCGGAAGCGGCGACGAGCGGCCGAGAAGCGTCGTCACGCTGCCACCGCGCTCGCCCTCGCGCGCCGCGCGATCGACGAGGGCCATCGCGCGCGGGTAGGCGCGGGCGAGGCGTGGAACGAGTCGCCCGCTCTCCCCCGTGGTCGCGCCGTACATCGCGCCGAGGATGGCGTACTTCGCCTCCTCGCGCGTCGCGACGACACCGGCGTCGACGAGCCCACGGTAGAAGTCCCGACCGCGGCTCGCCGCGGCGATCGCCTCGTCGCGGGCCATGCCCGCGAGCACGCGGGGCTCCAGCTGCGCAGCGTCGGCGACCACGAGGGTCCAGCCGGGGTCGGCCGCGACCGCGCTCCGCACGTTCTTCGGCAACTGCAGCGCGCCGCCGCCGGACGTGGCCCACCGCCCGGTGGCGGTGCCGCCCGGCACGTACTCGGGGCGGAAGCGCCCGTCGACGACCCACTCGTCGAGCCACGCCCAGCCGTTCGCGCTCAACAGCCGGGCGAGCTTCTTGTACGCGAGGAGCGGCTCGATCGCCGGGTGCTCGTGCTCCCGCAGCTCCCACTTCGCGGTCGAGTCGACCTGGATGCCGGCGCGTCGCAGCGCGCGGAGCAGGTCGGCCTGCGAGTCGAGGTTCACGGATGCCGCGTCGAGCGCCGCCCGCACCTGCGCGGCAAGCGCCTCCATGCGCTCGGGCTTTCGTCCGGGCGCGGGCCTCGGGCCGAGTTCGGCGGTGAGCACCCGTTCGTGCACCGAGCGGTGCCACGGCACGCCGGCCACCTGCATCTCGGCGCCGATGAGCGCACCGGCGCACTCGGCCGCGAGGAGCAGCCGCAGCGCACCCGGTTCGGCGCTCTCGGCGACCGAAGCCTCCTGCCGGGCGAGCTCGGCGAGCATCGCGTCGATCCCGGGCGCGGCGCCGGCGTCCGCGCCGATCGGCTCGGCCCGGTCGTTCATGGGATGGCCCGCCTCGAACTCGTCCAGGTCGAAGAGCGTGCTGTGGCGCGTGATGGGCGCGGCGGCCGGGCTCGCCGTGTCCTGCGCTTCAGCCGGGCCAGGTGGCATCCACTCGGGTCGCGGATGCCGACCCGAGGCTCGTGCCGCCGCCGTCACGGTGGACCGATCGAGGATCGCGGCGGCGAGCCGGAGGTCTCGGCAGCGCTGCACCCGCACGCCCGCCTGCAGGAGCCGTGGGTACCAGAGCCGGGTGTCGAGCCACACCCATCGAGGGTGGGTCGCCTCGAACTCGCGCACGACGCCGGGCAGGTCGTCGGATGCCACGAGCGCGAGGTCGCCGTCCGGATGCGCCGGGTCGACGAGCCGGACCATGCCCCCCTCACCCCGCCCGACCACGATCCGCACCCCTTCATTCTCTCGGGCACCGCCCACAGTGTCGGCGGCTCCGGCCACCATGGAGGCATGGACCGAACCAAGGCGCGACGATGGTCGCGGTGAGCTTCCGCTGCGGCCACGGCGCCGACGCGAGCGACGACGGCGTCGTCGCACTCCGCCGTGTGTGCCCGCTCTGCATGCTGCTCGACGAGACCCAT
The DNA here is from genome assembly GCF_056156205.1 of Agromyces sp. NSFZ. Taxonomy (NCBI): domain Bacteria; kingdom Bacillati; phylum Actinomycetota; class Actinomycetes; order Micrococcales; family Microbacteriaceae; genus Agromyces; species Agromyces sp. NSFZ. The sequence goes on along the minus strand of NZ_CM149585.1, from coordinate 2,065,802 downwards.
CGATCACGCGCCGAGCTGCTGCGCAAGGTGGCGCCACCAGATCGTGCGGCGCTCGCGCGCGAGACCCGCGTCGGTGCCGCCTACGACTGGCAGTGCCCGCGCGGTCACGATCGGTACGCCGCGACCGTGCGCGAGGTGCTCACGGGCACGGGCTGCGCGAAGTGCCGCCAGAACGCGGTCGCGCCCGCAGCCCTCCGCGAGGCGGGCGTGCCGTTCATGAACCCCTCCCTCCGAACCCGAACGTCGCAGACCGAGCAACGGCTCAAGACCCTGCTCGGCGAACGCATTCGCCTCAATCACCGCGTGAACGCCATCCGCATCGCCCGCACCTTCTACGGACGCCGGGAGGTCTGGCCCGACGTCATCGTGCCGTCGCTGCGCATCGTCGTCGAGTACGACGACCCGGGCCGGTCGCGGCGAGCCCATCTCGGGTTGAAGGAGGCATCCGATCTCGACAAGGACGACGCGTTGCGCGAGGTCGGCTGGGAGGTCATCCGCATCCGGGCGGGCGGACTCGAGGCCATCGGTGGGCACAGCATCGTGTGTCGCCAGCTGAGCCCGGCCGTGGTCGACGACGTCGTCGACGAGATGCGCCGCATCCGCGGCGACGCGGCCGTCGATGCCATCGTGCTGGGGCATCCGGCGGCCTCCTGACTTCCGCGAATGCGGTGTTGAGAACGGATGCGCCCGCGCGTCGCGCGCCGATAGTGTTGCTCCATCCGCGCCCCGCCGCGGGCTCCCCGCGCAGAGAGGCTGTCAGTGCTCCTTCCGTTCCTCATCGTCGGAGGGGTCGGCCTCGTCCTGCTCCTCATCTCGCTCGTCCTCGGCGACATCTTCGACCACTTCGAGATCGGCGACGGCGCCATCTCGGGCACGGCGCTGTCGGTCGGGCTGGTCGTGTTCGGCGCATCCGGAGCACTCACGGCCAGCGCCGGACTCGACCTCGTCTGGGCCTACGTGCTCTCGGCCGTGCTGGCGATCGTCGCGTACGTCCTGAGCGTGATCGTCGTGCGCAACCTGAGTCGCAGTTCCGATGGCGTGCCGCAGTCGGCAGTGGGGCTCACGGGAGTCGCGAGGTCGGATGTCTCCCCCGCGGGCGGCGAGGTCAGCCTCGACGGTCCTGCCGAGATCGAACGACGCCTCGCGTACTCCGACTCCCCCATCACCGAGGGGTCGCGCGTCCGCGTCGTCGAGCACGTCGGCACGCGCGTCAAGGTCACCGCCGCCTGATCCACTGCACGCCTCCCTCCCCGCTGCACGCCGAAAGGACCCCCATGCTCGCCCCCGAATTCATCCAGGTGATCGCCATCCTCGCGATCGCCGTGGCGCTCCTCGCGCTGCTCGTGTTCATCGCACGCCGCATCCGCCGCGTGCCGCCGAACGAGGCCCTCGTCATCGTCGGTCGTGGTGCCGGCCGTCCGGCGCCGGGTGAGGCGACCGTCGGGCAGCGCGTCGTGATCGGCGGGCGCACGTTCGTCTGGCCCATCCTCCAGCAGGGCTTCTCGATCTCGCTCGAGCAGCGCCAGATCGGCATCATGGTCGAGGGAGTCGACAAGAACCGCATCAAGATCGCGATCAAGGCCTCGATCAACTTCAAGGTCAGCGGCACCGAGGAGGGCGTGCGACGTGCGGCGCAGCGATTCCTCTCGCAGCAGAGCGCCCTCACCGACATCATCAAGGAGTCGCTCGAGGGATCGCTGCGGTCGATCATCGGCGACATGACGATCGAGCAGATCATCTCCGACCGCAAGGGGCTCTCCGACCGCGTCGTCGCCGAGACGAAGACCGACCTCGTCGAGCAGGGCCTCCAGGTGGATCTGCTCAACATCTCCGACATCGCCACTCCGGGCAGCGACTACCTCGCGAACCTCGGTCGCGCCGAGGCGGCACGGGCCCGTCAGGTCGCCGAGGTCAGCGAGGCCGAGGCCGCGAGGGCGAGCGAGTTCGCACGCATCGAGGCCGCTGAGCAGATCGCCGAGCGCCAGAAGGCGCTGAGCCTCAAGCAGGCGATCATCAAGGCCGAGACCGACCGTGCGAACGCCGAGGCCGAAGCCGCCGGCCAGCTCGCGAAGGCCGAACAGGACAAGCTCGTCGCCGTGCAGGAGCGAGACGCCCTGTCCGAGCAGGCGCTCGTCACCCAGGAGCGCCTCGACATCGAGATCCGCAAGCCTGCCGAGGCCGAGGCCTACGCCGAGGTGCAGCGCGCCACCGCGAAGCGCGATGCGGCGAATGCGTCGACCGAGGCCGAGGCATTCAAGCGCACGAAGATCGCCGAGGCGAACAAGGTGGCCGCCGTGCAGGACGCCGAGGCGGCCGCCACCTCCGTACGTGTCTCGGGTGAGGCGGAGCGCGACCGCCAGGTGGCGCTCGCGGCCGGTATCCGCGCCGAGGGTGAGGCACGCGCGGCGGCGGTGCAGGCCGAGGGCCTCGCGGATGCCGCCGCGACCGACGCCAAGGCCGAGGCGCTGAAGAAGTACGGCGAGGCCGCACTCGCCCAGGAGATCATCTCGCGACTGCCCGAGATCGTGCGGGCCGCAGCGGAGCCGATCTCGAACATCGACACGCTCACCGTCGTCTCGACCGACGGCGCGAGCGCCGTGACGAAGACCGTCGGGCAGGTCCTCGGCGAGGGCACCGAGGTCGTGAAGTCGCTCACCGGTCTCGACGTCGGCGCCATCCTCTCGGGTCTGGCCGCCGGACAGCTCGTGAAGGGCGACGTGAAGCTCGACGTCGCGCGCGACTGAGGCGGAGGGGCGGAAGCCGGTCGGCCGCCGCCCCTCGCGCTGCGGGGTATCGTTCTCGAAATGTCGACCGACCGCATCGCCGCTACGACCGTTGAGCTCACCAAGACGTTGATCGCCATCGACTCGGTGAATCCGCGCCTCGCGGCCGGCGGTGCCGGAGAGGCCGTCATCGCCGAGCACCTGGCCGCTCGATTGGATGCCGCAGGCTTCTCCGTTCGGTTGATCCCGGCGCCCTCGGATCCCTCGCGGGTCAGCGTGATCGCCGTCCGGGCGGGCTCCCGACTCGGGCGTACCGTTGTGCTGAACGGCCATCTCGACACGGTCGGCGTCGAGGGAATGACCGATCCCTTCACGCCGCGCATCGCATCGGGCCGACTCCACGGACGCGGCGCCAGTGACATGAAGGGCGGGGTGGCGGGGCTCGTCGTGGCTGCGGAGCGCCTTGCGGCAGCCGACGTGCCCGGGGTGATCGTCGTGGCGCTCGTCGCCGACGAGGAGGACGCGAGTGTGGGCGCGGAGGCGGTGCTGCAGGATCTCACCGGTCGCGACGTTTCAATGGACCTGTGCCTCATCGCAGAACCGACCTGGCTCGACCTGGCCGTAGCGCATCGCGGGTTCGCCGTCGTGGATGTCAGCCTCGTGGGCAAGGCAGCCCACTCCTCGCAGCCGGCCGACGGCATCGACACGATCGCGCCGCTTGGCGACCTGCTCGTCGGCATCGGCGCGGCTGATCGAGCGATCGGCCGCCGTGCGGGGCACCCACTCCTCGGCCATGGGTCGATGATGGCCACCGTGGTTCGGGCCGGCACGGCGCCGTTCACCGTCGCCGCTCGGGCCGACGTCGTCATCGAACGCCGAACGTTGCCCGGCGAGACGACGGAGGCGACGCTCGACGAAGTACAGGAGATCGTCGACGAGGTCGCCGCGAGAGCACCCGGGCTCGAGGCATCCGTTCGACGCTCGACCGCTCGTGCTGGGTGGCAGATCGACGGCGTCGGTGCGGCCGCCGAGTTCAGCGGCCTTCTCGCCGCCGCCCTCGCGACCAACGGGTCGCACGCGCCGAAGCGCGTCGGCGCGCCGTACTGGATGGAGTCGGCGCTCTGGCAGGCGGAAGGGGTGCCGACCGTCGTCTGCGGTCCTGCCGGCGGGGGCTTGCACGCGGTGGACGAGTGGGTCGATATCGACCAGCTGCAGCGGTTCCCGGGGGCGGTGGAGCGTGCGGTCAGCCGGTTCCTGAACACGTCGTGAGGAGAGTGTTCGGGAGGTTCAGCTTCGAGGCGCCGACGCGCTGCCGGATGGCATACCGCTCGGATCGGGCGATCAGCCCAGAGGAGATATCCCGCATCCCGTGTCCCCGGTCCGTGCGACGATCCGGAGTAGGGACGATCAGTGGGAGGACGCGATGCGCGGCGAGGCCACGGTGTTGCACGCCGATCTCGACGCCTTCTACGCCTCCGTCGAGCAGCGTGACGCGCCCGCGCTCCGTGGCCGGCCCGTCATCGTCGGCGGCGGTGTGGTGCTCGCAGCGAGTTACGAGGCCAAGGCCCGCGGGGTGCGTACCGCGATGGGCGGTCGCCAGGCGCGCGACCTCTGTCCCGACGCCGTGGTCGTCCCGCCGCGGATGGACGCATATTCAGCAGCCAGTCGAGAAGTGTTCGCGATCTTCCGCGATACGACGCCGTTGGTCGAGGGGCTTTCCATCGACGAGGCGTTTCTGGAGGTCGGTGGTCTGCGTCGCATCGCGGGCACGCCCGAGCAGATCGCGGTGCGCCTGCGTGATCGGGTTCGTGCTGAGGTCGGGTTGCCCATCTCGGTCGGGATCGCACGAACCAAGTTCCTCGCCAAGGTCGCCAGCGCGGTCAGCAAGCCCGACGGACTGCTGGTGGTCGAGCCCGACCGGGAGCAGGCGTTCCTGCTCCCGCTGCCGGTCGAACGGTTGTGGGGAGTCGGTGCCGTCACGGCCGAGAAGCTGCACCGGCTCGGCATCCGCACGGTCGGGCAGTTGGCCGAGCTCGAAGCCGCGGCCGCCGAGCGGCTGCTGGGCAAGGCGACCGGCGCGCACCTGCACGCGCTGGCCCGGTTGCGTGACCCGCGCCCGGTCGACACCACGCGCCGCCGCGGCTCCATCGGTTCCCAGCGCGCGCTCGGCAGCCGTCCACGCCCAGCCGACGAACTGGATCTCATCCTCACCCAGATCATCGATCGGCTCGCCCGCCGCCTCCGCGATGGCGGCCGGGCGTGCCGCACGATCGTGCTTCGCCTCCGTTATGGCGACTTCGCGAAGGCCACCCGATCGCGCACCCTCCGCTCCGCGACCGACCGCACCGCAGTGTTGCTCGTCGTCGCCCGAGGACTCCTCGCCGATGCGCAGGGCGAGATCACTGAACGCGGCATCACCCTGATCGGCGTCTCGCTGTCGCAGCTTGCGCGCGCCGACAGCCTCCAGCCCGAGCTGCCGATCGACTGGGACGACGGGGTGCGTCTCGACACGGTGCTCGACGCGGTACGCGATCGCTTCGGCGCGGCATCCGTCGCGCGGGCTGCGCAACTCGGTCGCGACCCGGGCTGGACGCCGCCACTGCTCCCCGAACACGAGTGAATCGATGCACGATGCAGCACGTCGATTCGGGCGGCTCCATCGCGCACCGGCACGTGTCGTCCCGCGCCACGTCGCGCGTCAGCCGCCGACATGGATGGTCGGCCGCTCGGCTGGATCCTTCTCGACCTTGCGGAGTATCTCGCGGACCACTGGGGCGGTATCGCCTCGTCCGAGGAGGATGTAGCGCATCGTGTGCAGGAGCGGGCTCCCCTCGGACCACTCGAAGTAGGCGTGCGGTCGAACGCCGGCCGCGTCCCGCATCGCGACGAGGATCGCCGCAATGGCGTTCGGGGCGGCGGGGCTGTCAGCGCGGAGCACGCGATGGCCGTCGACTTCCGAGCCACTGACGTGGAGGACCTCCCGGAACTCGGATGGATCCACGACGCGGATCTCGAGGAAGAGGACGTCGGCACGACCCGGTACCGGGTTGAGTCGGCGTTGGGCGCGCTCCTTCTGTTCGTACTCGGCTGCGTCGCCGACACCGGGGCGGTTCGCGATGATGCTCAAGCGCCCGTCGTGGACCAGCGAGTCCGTGATGAAGCGGCGGGCGTTCTCGTCGAACTCGATCCGGTCGGCCCGGATCTCGGTGGTGCGCGAGATCCGCGACACGATGGACACGACGATGATGCCTGCGATGAACATCGCGGAGATCGCGAGTCCGTCGGGCTTCTCGACCACATTGTCCACGAGCGCATAGCTGAGCACTGCGGACAGGACGGTGAACCCGATGATCGCCCGAATACGTCGTCGACGAACCGCGGAGATGAGCACCGCGATGGCGGCTGAGACCATCATGGCGAGTATGCCGGTCGCGTATGCGCCGGCCTGCGCGTCGACATCGGCGTGAAAGGCCACGGTGATGGCGATACTGATCGCCGTGTAGACGAGCACCACGGGCCGTACGGCGCGACTCCAGTCGGGCGCCATTCCGTAGGTGGGCAGGTACCGCGGCACGATGTTGATCAGGCCGGCCATCGCCGACGCACCGGCGAACCACAGGATGAGGATGCTGCTGATGTCGTAGGCCGTCCCGAAGGCGTCGCCGAAGAACTCGTGTGCCAGGTAGGCCAGGGCGCGACCGCTCGCTTCCCCATCCGCTTCGAACTGCCCGGCCGGAATGAGCAGGGTGGTGACGAGGCTGCTGGAGATCAGGTACGCGCTCATGATCACCGCGGCCGCGGTGAGCATCTTCTTCGTGTTGCGGATCCTCGACGCGAGACGATGCTCAGGTGTCGTTCCGGGGGACGCGACCAGCGGCATCATGCTGACGCCCGTCTCGAAGCCCGACAACCCGAGCACGAGCAGCGGGAATGCGAGGATCGCCGGACCGATGATCTCGGCGACGCTCCCTCCGCCGTGCGAGAGGGCGGCCCACCAGTCGGTGATCGCGACCGGATGCTCGAAGATCTCGGTCAGGCCTGCTGCGATGACGATCGCGTTGAGCCCGAGGAAGGCGACGACGATCGGAATCGCGACGTTCACCGCCTCCGTGAACCCGAGGAGGAAGACACCGCCGAGGACCAGCAGGAACGCGATCGTGATGGCGACCGCCTGCCCGCTCAGTGCTTCGGGCATGAAGGGGTTCTCGATGAGGTGCACGGATGCATCTGCTGATGACAGCGTGATGGTGATGATCCACGAGGTGGCGACGAAGCCGAGGAGCACGAGGACGACGATCTTGCCTCGCCAGAACGAGAGCAGTCGTTCGAGCATGGCGACGGAGCCTTGACCGTGGGGACTCTCCTGTGCCACCCGGCGGTACATCGGCAGCATTCCCAGCAGCGTCAGGGCGACGATGAGGAGCGTGGCGATCGGCGAGAGTGCCCCGGCAGCCGCGACGGCGATGGCCGGCAGGTACGACAGCGTGGAGAAGTAGTCCACGCCGGTCAGGCACATCACCCTCCACCAGGAGTGCTGTTCGACGCCCAGCTCGTGGACCTCCGGCCCGGTCGGCTGGACGACGTGTTGCAGGAGCCACCGGCGCGACGGCTCCCCCGGTGCAGCGGTGTACGGTCCCGGCACGCTGTCCGGGAACTCGAACTGCGACCAGTCGCGCATGCCACTCCTTCGGGGTGACGCCGATCCGGCGGTGACGGTGGTGCTCGCGTGGTCCATGCGTGATCAGCGCAGCTGCGCGAACCCCTCGGCCTTGCGGGTCGGGCCGACGATGAGCATCATGTCGCCCTCGGCGAGCACCGTGTCGGCGTCGGCGTTGTGCCACTCATCGCCCGGCTGCTTGTACGCGGCAACCGTCACGCCGTACTCCTTCCGCAGCCCGGTGTCTCCGAGCGGGATGCCCTGCAGGCGCGCCGGCGGAGCGGACTTCACGATCGCGTACCCCCGCTCGATCTCGACGTAGTCCAGCGCGGCGCCGCGCACGAGGTGCGCGACCCTTCGGCCCATCTCGGCCTCAGGGCGGACGACATGGTGCACGCCGAGTTGCTCCAGTATGAGTGCGTGCTGCTCGGTGACGGCCTTCGCCCAGATGACCGGCGTCTTCATCCCGAGGAGCACCGAGCAGGTGAGGATCGACGCGGTGATGTCGGTGCCGATCGCGACGACGACCCGGTCGAACTCGTCGACGGCGAGCTGCTCGAGGGCCGCCGCCTTCGTCGAGTCGGCCCGCACCACCTGGGTGAGCTCGCCGTTCAGCGACTGCACGATCTCCATGGACGCGTCGATGCCGAGGACGTCGGTGCCGGCCTGCATCAGCTCGAGGGCGAGCGAGCTGCCGAATCGACCGAGACCGATCACCGCGACCGAGTCCGCCTCGGCGATGCGCCGGGACGAGTCGGCGGCCCCGCCGCCGAAAATCGAGAATCTAGCCAATGGCGGGCCTCTCCTTCGGGAGTTCGTAGAGGATGCGACGCTCACGGAGCGCGATCGCCGAGCCGAGCGTGAGCGGGCCGATGCGACCGAGGAACATGAGCAGCGCGAGGATGATCTCCGCCGTCGGCGGCAGGTCGCCGGTGATTCCGGTGGAGAGTCCGACGGTGCCGAGCGCGGAGACGGCCTCGAGGACCAGGCGGTCCATCGGGAGATCGGTCAGGTGCATGAGCACCACCGTGGCCAGCATGACCGCGCCGACGGCGACGAGTATGACCGTGATCGCCTGTCGATGCACGGCCCGCGAGAGGCGCTTGCCGAAGATGTTCACCGCACCTTCGCCGCGGAACTCGGTGAGCATGATGAAGAACAGCACCGCGAACGTGGTCACCTTGATGCCGCCGGCCGTGCCTGCCGGTCCACCGCCGATGAACATCAACACATCCATCGCGAGCCAGCTCTCGTCATGCATCAGCCCGATGTCGACGCTGTTGAACCCGGCGGTGCGCGTCTGGACCGACGCGAAGAAGCCCGCAAGGAGCTTCGCCGCCGGGTCGAGCGGGCCCAACGTGTCGGGATTCGACCACTCCACTGCGGTGAGGTACAGCCAGCCGAAGCCGACCAGTACGACGGTGCCCCACAGCACGAGCTTCGTGTTCATCGACCAGTGCAACGGGCGGGTGAACTCCCTGCGCAGTTGCATGATGACCGGGAAGCCGAGTCCGCCGAGGATGACCGCCGCTGACATCGGCAAGCAGACGAACGGGTCGGCGACGAAGTCCATCATGTTGTTCGAGTACAGCGCGAAGCCCGCGTTGTTGAACGACGACACCGAATGGAACAACGCGTGCCACGCGGCATCCGCCGGGCTGTAGTCGTAGCCGAAGAGGAACCGCGGGAACAGGAACGCCCATGTCACGGCTTCGATCGCGAACGAGATGAGCACGATGCCGAGCACCAGTCCGCGGACATCGTCGTAGCCGACCGACTTCGCCTCGGCCGCGGTGTTCAGCCGGGCGCGGACCGACAGCTTGCGAGCCAGCACGAGCCCGATCAGCGACGCGAAGATCATGATGCCGAGGCCGCCGAGCTGGATGAGCAGGAGGATCACCGCGTGTCCGAGCGGGCTCCAGTGCAGTTCGGTGTCGACGACCGTGAGCCCGGTCACACACACGGCACTCGTGGCCGTGAAGAGCGCGTCGATGAAGCTGGTGCCATCGGGTTCGGCGCTCATCGGCGGCAACCACAGCAGGAGGGTCCCGACCAGCACAGCGGCGGCGAACCCCGTCACCACGGCCTGCGCCGGGTGGAGGCGGTACCCCCGTCGGATGCGAAGGCGCCGCAGGGCGTGCACCGACTCCCGGATGGTCACGGCTCCATTCCATCCCGGAATCCGTGGCCTCGGGCGCCTGCGCGCCGTCAGGATCTCGCTCGGAGCCGTATGGATTCCGTGAGGAACGTCGGATCAGGGGTCGAAGCGATACCCCATGCCGGGCTCGGTGACGAGATGGCGCGGTTCCGACGGCACCGGCTCGAGCTTGCGACGCAGCTGGGCCATGTAGAGCCGCAGGTAGCCCCCGTCATTCGCGTGGTACGGTCCCCAGACCTCGCCGAGCAGCATCTGCCGGGTCATGAGCTTGCCGGGGTTGCGGAGCAAGAGCTCGAGCAGGCGCCATTCGGTCGGGGTCAGCCGGATGCTGCTCGGCCGCCCCTCCGCGGTCCGCACGGTTCGTGCGGCCAGGTCGACGTCGAGGTCGCCGATGCGCACGGATGCCGCGTCCTCCTCCCCCGTCGGCCGACGCGACCTGGCGCGTATCCGGGCCAGGAACTCGTCCATTGCGAAGGGTTTCGTGACGTAGTCGTCGGCGCCGGCATCGAGTGCCTCCACCTTCTCGGTCGAATCCGTGCGGCCCGAGAGCACCAGGATCGGCACGCTCGACCAGGCCCGCACCGCTCGGATGACATCGAGGCCCTCGACCTTCGGCATGCCGAGGTCGAGCACGATGAGGTCGGGGTGCCCGTTCGCGGCGAGGTCGATGGCCTCGGCGCCGTCGCGCGCCTGCAGCACCTCGTAGCCGCGCGCGGTCAGCGTGATCCGCAGCGCACGCTGCAACTGCTCGTCATCGTCGGCCAGCAGGACCTTCACGCGACCTCCTCCGCCGTCGGCAATGCGACCACCATCGTCACGCCACCGCCGGGCGTGTCCTCCACCTCCAGTGTGCCGTCCATTCCCTCGACGAAGCCCTTCGAGAGCGCGAGGCCGAGACCGAGGCCGACGTCGTTGTCGGTGTCGCCGAGGCGCTGGAACGGCGTGAACACCTGACCGCGGCGTTCGACCGGAATGCCGGGCCCGCGGTCCACGATCCGCAGCTGCACGGAGCCGCGGAACGCGCTGGCGGTCACCCGAACCCGCTCGCCCGGTGGCGAGAACCGCAGGGCGTTGGCGAGCAGGTTGACGACCACGCGCTGGAGCAGCACGCCGTCGGCCAACACCCGCGGCGCGTCATCCGACAGCTCGAGCTCGACCTCCCCTGGTCCTGCCCGCAACTCCTCGAGCGCCGGAAAGACCACGTCGGCGATCTCGGTGGGTGCGATGGTGACCGCGAGGGCGCCCGCCTGCACCCGGCTCACGTCGAGCAGGTTGGTGACGAGTTCCGCGAGCGACTCGAGACTCTCCGCTGCGGTGTCGAGCAACTCCCGTCGCTCTGCAGTTCCGAGCGTGACGTCGTCGGAACGCAGTGCGCTCACCGCAGCGCTCGCGGCGGTGAGCGGACGTCGCAGGTCGTGCCCCACGGCTGCGAGCAGTGCGCTGCGCACCCGATCGGTCTCGGCGAGCGAGTCCGCCGCCGAGGCGGCGCTCGCGAGCGCGCCCTGCTCGATCGCGGTCTCCAGCTGCGTCGCGATCACCGCGAGCAGTCGACGCTCGGATGCCTCGAGCTCGCGTCCGTGCAGTTCGAGCACGCCGCGCACGCCGATCGGCACATCCGCATGGCGTTCGTCAGGCGTGGGCTCGCCGTCGGTGACGCGGACCTCCCCGTCGACGAGCAGCCGGACCCCGGTCAGCCCGAACGCCTCGCGGGTGCGCGTCACCATCGCCTGCAGTGCGCCCTCGCCGCGCAGCACGCTCCCGGCGATCGTCGCGAGCAGCTCCGACTCGGCCGCCGACCGCCGCGCTTCACGCGTGCGGCGGGCCGCCTGGTCGACGACGTAGCTGACCAGCAGTGCGTTCAACACGTAGAAGACGAGCGCGAGCAGCTGCCTGGGCTGCCCGATCGCGAACGTGTACTGCGGCTCGATGAACAGGAAATTCAACGTGATGCCCGAGAGCACCGCCGCGAACAGCCCCGGCCACAGGCCGCCGACCAGCGCGACGACGATGACGAGCAGTTGGTAGGCGAGCACGTCGCCGGTGATCGACGCCTCCGAACGGAGCAGCCAGAGGAGCCAGCTCAGCAGAGGACCGGCGACGAGCGCCACCGCGAAGCCCGCCATCCGACGCCGGCGGCTGAGTGCCCCACCGAGGCGCGGCAGCGAGAAACCCGATCCCGCCGCGGCGTGCGTCACGATGTGCACGTCGATGTCACCGGACTCGCGGATCACGGTCGCGCCGATGCCCGGACCGGTGAACGCCGCGGCGAGCCGCGACCGGCGGCTGACCCCGATGACCAGCTGCGTGGCATCCGATGCCCGCGCGAAGTCGACGAGCGCGCTCGGGATGTCTCCGCCGACCACCTCGTGGAAGGTGCCCCCGAGACGCTCGACGAGCGTGCGCTGCTGATCGAGGGCTTCGGGATGGCGCGACCGCAGCCCGTCGGGATCGGTCACGTGCACGGCGAGCAACTCGCCTCCCGACGAACGCGCCGCGATCCGGGCACCGCGCCGCAGCAGCGTCTCACCCTCGGGCCCGCCCGGCAGCGCGACGACGACACGCTCGCGCGCCTCCCACCTGCCCGTGATGCCGTGCTCGGCGCGGTACGCCTTGAGGGCCTGGTCGACGTCGTCGGCGAGCCACAGCAGCGCGAGTTCGCGCAGCGCCGTGAGGTTGCCGAGCCGGAAGTAGTTCGACAGGGCGGCGTCGATGCGCTCGGCCGGATACACCAAGCCGCTCGCGAGCCGATCCCGCAGCGCCTGCGGCGCCAGGTCGACCACCTCGACCTGGTCGGCGGCGCGCAGTACGGCGTCGGGGATGGTCTCACGCTGCGGCACCCCCGTGATCTCGACGACGACGTCGCCGAGCGACTCGATGTGCTGGGTGTTCACCGTCGAGATGACGTCGATGCCCGCGGCGAGCAGGTCGTCGACGTCCTGCCAGCGCTTGACGTGGCGCGAGCCCGGTGCGTTCGTATGGGCGAGTTCGTCGATGAGTGCGATCTCGGGCCGTCGTGCCAGCACCGCGTCGAGGTCCATCTCCTCGACCCGCGAGCCGCGGTTCGTCTCTACGCGCCGCGGGACGACCTCGAGCCCGTCGAGCATCTCCGCCGTCGCGGCTCGGCCGTACGACTCGACGAACCCGACGACGACGTCGTGACCCTCGTCGTGGAGGCGTCGGCCCTCCTCGAGCATGGTGTAGGTCTTGCCGACACCTGGAGCCGCGCCGAGCAGCACGCGGAGCCGTCCCCGTCCCATACCGCCAGTCTCGCACCTCGACGGGCGCGTACGACCCGGGGGCCGCCAGTAGCCCCGACCAGTGGAGACGACGGGCGCGACGAGCGGACGCGACGGGCAGGCTCGTAGCCATCACCGACCGCACCTGGTCACCGAAAGGAAATCATCATGAGCACCACCATCGACAGCACCACCGGCATCCGGCCGTTCACGGTCGAGTTCTCGCAGGAACAGATCGACGACGCGCGCCGGCGCATCGCGGCGGCACGATTCCCGAGCCGGGAGCTCGTTCCGGACCGCTCGCAGGGCGTGCAGCTCGCGACGCTGCAGGAGCTTGCGCGGTACTGGTCGGACGAGTACGACTGGCGCCGCGTCGAACGACGGTTGAACGCGCTGCCGCAGTTCACGACCGAGATCGACGGAGTCGAGATCCACTTCATCCACGTGCGGTCACCGCACGCGAACGCGATGCCGCTGATCATGACGCACGGCTGGCCGGGTTCGGTCATCGAGCTGCTGGACACCATCGGCCCGCTCACCGACCCGACCGCGCACGGCGGCTCCGCCGAGGACGCGTTCCACGTCGTGCTGCCGTCCCTGCCGGGCTACGGCTTCTCCAGCGCACCGACGGAGCTCGGCTGGGAGAACGGACCCATCGCCAGCGCATGGGGCAAGCTGATGGCCCGCCTCGGGTACACGCGCTACGTCGCCCAGGGCGGTGACGTCGGCGCCGCGGTCACCGACGCGATGGGCCGTCAGGGCCCCGACGGTCTGGTCGGCATCCACATGAACCTGCTCGCCCTCGCGATCGGCGTCAAGGACATCCTGCCGGCCGAGTCGGAGCCGGAGCGTGCCGCGCACGCCGCCCTCGAGACGTTCACCACGGACGGCTTCGGCTACTTCCTCGAGCAGTCCACCAGGCCGCAGACCATCGGCTACTCGCTGCTCGACTCGCCGACCGGCCTCGCCGCCTGGATGCTCGACCACGACACCGACAGCTACCTCAAGATCACCCGCGCGTTCGTCGACGGCGACCCCGTCGGCAACCTCACCCGGGACCAGATCCTGGACAACATCGCGTTGTACTGGCTGACGGGCACCGGCGCGTCGGCCGCCCGCTGGTACTGGGAGTTCGGCCGGTTCCTGGCCGCCGCCCACGGGCACACTCCGCCGCCGGTGCAGGTCCCGGTCACGTTCACGACCTTCCCGGGCGAGCTCTTCCCGTCGCCGCGCACGTGGGTCGAGACGGTCTACCCGACGACCACGTACTTCAACGAGGTCGACCGCGGGGGCCACTTCGCGGCATGGGAGGAGCCCGAGCTCTTCACGGCCGAGTTGCGTGCCGCATTCAGGTCGCTGCGCTGATGTTCGCGCTTCGAGCCTACTCACCGAGCGAGCCGGCCCGCCTCGTCTTCGAGGAGGCCCCCTCGCCCGAGCTCGGCCCACGGGATGTCCTGGTCCGGGTGCACGCGAGCGCGGTCAGCCCGGGCGAGCTGGACTGGCCGGGGGTGTGGCTCGACCACGATGCCGCGCCCCGGGCACTGCCGATCGTCCCGGGTCGCGAGGTCGCGGGCGTCGTCGAGGCGGTCGGCCCGCAGGCGACGGGCCTCGCCGTCGGAGACGAGGTCTTCGGGTACCTCGACGCCCATCGTGACGGAGCCGACGCGGAGTACGTCGCCGTCCGGGCCGACACCGGCGAACTCGCACCGAAGCCCGAGTCGCTGACGCACGCGCAGGCGGCGGCGGTCCCGCTGTCCGCCCTGACGGCGTGGCAGGCGCTCTTCGATCAGGGGGATCTCCAGCCCGGTCAGCGAGTGCTCGTCCACGGCGCGGCCGGGGGCGTCGGGACGTTCGCCGTCCAGTTCGCCCGCTGGCGAGGCGCCATCGTCGCGGCGACGAGTTCCGAGCGCGATCGTGCGTTCGTGAGCGAACTCGGAGCCGACACGGTGATCGACTACCGCGGAGCGCGTTTCGAGGACGCCGTGGCGGACGTGGATGTGGTGCTCGACACGGTCGGAGGTGACACGTGGTCGCGATCATGGGACGTGATCCGCCGCGGCGGCCGGCTCGTGTCGATCGCCGTCCCGCGTCCACCCGAGCGCGACGATGGCGACGGACGCCGGGCGATCTGGTTCGTCGTGCGGCCGGATGTCCGGCAGCTGGTCGAGATCGGCCGGCTGATCGACGCCGGGCTCGTCCGCTCGATCGTCTCGGACGTCCTACCGCTCGCCAGGGGTGCCGAGGCGTACGGACCCGGCGCCCTGCGGAGCGGGCCCGGCAAGGTGGTGCTCTCCGTGGCGGGCGGCTAGGAGGGGCCGCGCGCGCCGATCTGCTCGCCGGGAGCCACGAGCTCCCGGCGAGCACGCGCGTCGTGCGGCATTCGCCGTGCCTAGCCGGGGACCGGTTCGTAGGCGGGGAGCGAGCTCCGCAGAGCTCTGCGCGAGTTGATCTGAAGCTTGAGGAAGACCTTCTTGAGGTGCCACTCGACGGTGCGCGGACTCAGATAGAGGGTGGCACCGATCTCGGCGTTCGTCCTCCCGTCTGCAGCCAGTCGCGCCACATGCGCTTCCTGCGGCGTGAGCTCCTCGTGCTGTGCCTGAGAGCGCTTGCGCACCGTCGCCCCGGTCGCGACCAGCTCGTGCCGAGCACGTTCCGCGAACCCTTCGGCACCCATGTCCGCGAACATCGAATGCGCGATCCGCAGTTGTTCGCGGGCGTCGACCCGCCGACCCTCGCGTCGAAGCCATTCGCCGTACACCAGATGCGTCCGTGCCACCTCTGGACGCAGTCGCGTGGCACTGAGGCATCGCATCGCCTCGAGGTAGTGCGATTCGGCGTCGGCCGGCTCACTGAGCAGGGCGGTCGATCGCTCCCAGATTCCGACCGCCCACTCGGTCGCGCCCACGCTCGCGCTCGCCGTGACCCGCTCGAGCGCTTCCGCGGCCCGGTGCGGTTGACCGAGCCGAGCGGCGGCCTCGACGTGTTCGGCCGAGGCGAAGACGGAGACGAACCAGTCGGGCCAGGCAGCCCATGCTCGCTCAGCGGCATCCAATGCCTCGTCATACCTGCTCAGACCGTTCAGGAGCATTGCGCCGGTCCAGTGCGCCCACTGGATCCCGAAGCCCGACCCGCTCACGCCCGCGTTCCGTCTGGCCTCCTCGAGCAGTGTGAAACCCTCGGATTCACGACCGCGAAGAGCCGCCAGCAGCATCCCCCCGAATGGAGGAACCCGACTGCCGATCGCCTGGTTCACCGCACCTGCCTCAGCACACAGGCGGAGCGCGGCTTCGAACTCGCCCGTCATGGCCATCGTGATCGCGGAACCGTTCAGGCCGAACGCGAGGGGGGTCAGGGCTCCCGCTTCTCGGGCCAGACGCAACTGCCGCATCGTGGTCATGTTCCGGGTCTCGAAGTCCCAGAGCTCGAGCGCGGCACATGAGGCGATCACGCTCCACTGCATTCCCCGGTCGATCGGAAGGTCCTCGGCGAGGAACTCGCCGAGCCCGCGCCGCAGGATGGGTGCCGCCGCCTCGCGACCGTCGGTCATCAGCACGGACATCCCGTACAGGAGGAGATCGGTGCCGTGCTGACCGGCGCCGAAGAGTCCCCGGCTGCGCACCACGCGGGAGACCTCGCGCATGTCGGCACTGGCGCGGTCGCCCGCGAAGAGCGCCGCGCCCCATGCGTCGAGGTAGGACTCGCGCGAAAGAACCTGGTCGAGCGGCTCCAGCCGCTCCGCCGCCGCGAGCAGGAGTGCCGGCGCCTCGTCGAGCGATCCCGAGGCGGATGCGATCTGCGCGCGCATCAGGTCGGCCCGAGCGTGGTGCAGCGCGTCGAACGTGGATGAATCGGCCGTGTGAAGCACGTGCAGCGCCGACTCGAATTCGCCGGCGTGAATGCTCGCCTGCGCTGCCGCGAGGGCGCGTTCCGCCCGGGCGGTGGAATCGCTCGTCAACTCCGCCGAGCGCGTGAGGAACGCCGCCGCCGCCGAGAGACCGCCTCGGGCACGTGCCCGCCCCGCCGATCGCTCCAGTTCCAGGGCCACGGTCTCGTCCGGTCCGATGGTCGCCGCTGCGAGATGCCATGCGCGTCGATCAGGCTCGGCCTGCGGGTCGATCGATTCTGCGAGGGCGAGGTGCACGGCGCGCCGATCGTGCGGCGAGGCGGCTCGGTAGACCGCGGAGCGCACGAGCGGGTGCCGGAACCGTACGCCGCTGTCGACCGTGAGCAGGCCCTCGCTCTCCGATGCTTCGGCCGCGGAGGCATCGATGCCGAGCCGAGCTGCTGCACGCCAGAGCAGCAACGGATCGTCGGCCGGCTCGGCAGCGGCGAGGAGGAGCAGGAATCGAGCCTCTCGGGAGAGTGCCTCCAAGCGAGCGAGGAAGGCATCCTCGATGCGCTCGGGAAGCCCACGCTCGTCGCGCAGCACGAAGGCACCCGGGAGTTGTGCCGAGCTCAGCCGCTGCGGCAGCTCCAGCAACGCGAGCGGATTGCCCCGGGTCTCCGTGAGCAGGCGATCACGCACACGGGCATCGAGTCCACCGGGGATGACCGTTCGGAGAAGTGCCCGAGCCTCGTCCTCGGCGAGACCCTCCAATCGCAGTTCAGGCAGACCGTCGAGCTCGCGGTTCAGCGCCGGCTCGCGGACGGCGAACACCATGGCGATCGAATCTCCGAGCAGGCGTCTCGCGACGAAGGCGAGGGCCCGGGCGGAGGCGCTGTCGACCCACTGCGCATCATCGATGAGGCAGAGCATCGGCTGCTCTGCGGCTGCCTCCGAGAGCAGGGTCAACGCGGCGAGGGAGACGAGGAACGGGTCTGGAGTCTCCCCGTCGATCAGCCCCAGCGCGACGCTCAGCGCCACCTCCTGGGGTGCCGGAATCGTGCCCACTCGATCGAGGATCGGCCGGCAGAGCTGATGCAAGGACGCGAACGGCAGTTGCATCTCCGACTGCACCCCGGAGATGCGGCGAAGTTGGAGGCCGGTGGCCTGATGGGCGCAGTGGCGCAGGAGGCTCGTCTTGCCGATTCCGGCTTCGCCACGGATCACCAGAACCGCCCCATGCCCGCGTCGAGCGTCCGCCAGGAGGTCGTCGAGCACGCGCCGCTCCCTCGCACGCCCGATGAAGACCCTGTCGTCACGTTCGTCCATGCGGAGGCCTCCTTGCAGACCGCCCTCACGATCCCGACGCCGCAGGATCGTGGCACTCCGAATCGAACGGTCACGTTGCCCGGGGGTGCTCGCTGTCGTGGCTTGCTGACGAGGGAGCGTGGTGGGCCGAGTTCGCGTCCTTGCCTCAGGGTATCGGAGCCGGGTCACCGGCGGCAGGGAGACGGCGAATCCTCAGCCGCGACGACACCACCGACGCACGGGTGGGCGCTTCGCGGCGAGCGACCAAACAGAGGAACCGACATCTTGTCGCTGCCGCGCACCGCGGGCGTACCATCGATAAGAAGTCGTCTGGCATCTCCGGGACGCCGCCCGGAGTGGCACACGCTCCGGCTCGAGCATCGGAGCAGAAATGGCCGGCACGCCGTTCAGGTGCAGTCTGGGATTGCACAAGTGGATCGTGCAGCACGAGCCGGAGAGTGGCGGGGCGTTTCACGTCTGCGCTCGTTGCGGAAAAGAGAGAAACCCCGACGGCTTCATACCTCCGACCTCCGGCGTCGGCCTCGGCTGAATCCCCCGGTCGGACATCGGGCTCGGTCCGGCGCGCGCCGCACCGGCCCCTTCGGTGCGTCCCCTAGACGAAGAATCTCGGACCGTGCAAGGGGTTGGGCCCCGCAACGCGCTGTATGTATGTTCGTGAGATGTCATCACCTCTCGAGCAGCTGGCGCCCGCGCTCGACATCGACGCCCGGCTCACCGAGATCGAGCGCCGTGTGAACCTGCTCGTCAACGTCACGCCACTCAACGCGGCGGAGGCGTGGGCGGACTTCGAACGCAGTGACTTCGGCACGGCTCCGACGCTGCGGCTGCGGCCGTTGGACTTCGACCCGGACCTGGCGCAGCGTGACCTGTACGACCTCGAGGTCGAGAACGTGGACGATCCGGCGCTGCACACGCTCTTCCGGGCGAAGCGGGACGAGATCGCCCGGCAGATCACCGCGTTGGAGGACCGCGACACGTCACGGTTCCTCTACGGATCACTCCAGCTCTACGGAACGGTGGCCCCTCCGCTGGCCGCGGCGGCCGAGGAGTTGCTCGAAACCATCCCCCCGCAGGCGCCCAGCACCCAGACCGTCACGGCCGGGGCGTTCGCCGACGCGGCCCGTGCGGAGTTCGAGCGCTACCGCACCATGTACCCGGACTTCCCGGTCCGCGTCGAGGTACGGGACGACATCTCCGAGCTGATGGTGTCGTTCGGCCGCCTGCTCATCCCGGAGTCCGCCGCCTTCCGGGCCGACCGGGTCGAGCCGTTGCTGCACCACGAGGTCGGCACCCATGTGGTCACCTACCAGAACGGTGCCCGGCAGCCACTGACGCTGCTGACCATCGGCCTGCCCGGTTACGACGAGACCCAGGAGGGCCTCGCCGTGCTCGCCGAGTACCTGACCGGCGGACTGGACCCGCGGCGGCTGCGCGTGCTCGCGGCGCGAGTGGTCGCCGTCGGCAAGATGCTCGACGGCGCCGGCTTCCTGGATATCTTCGAGTCGCTCCGGGCCGACCACCGCATGCCGGCACGGACCGCCTGGTCCATCGCCATCCGGGTCGTCGTCGGGGGCGGTTTCGTGAAGGACGCGATCTACCTGCGCGGCATCACGCGCATCCTCGACGCCCTCGCCGAGGGCAGCCGCCTCGACGTCCTGCTCGTCGGCAAACTCGCCTTGGATCACATCCCCCTCGTGCAGGACCTGCTCGACCGCGAGGTGCTGCACGCACCGTGGGTTCGGCCACGCTGGCTGGACGTGCCCGGTGCACAGGAGCGTCTGGAGAGGCTGCGCGAGGGCGCGACGGTCACCGAACTCTACGAAGGAGACGTGGCGGCATGAGGCTCGCATTTCTCGTCAACGACGTCGACACCGAGGTGGACGAGTACGCGACCACCCGACTCGCCAGGGCCGCAGCCAGGGGCGGGCACGAGACCTGGTACGTCGGCGTCGGGGACGTCGAGTTCGGCAGCAGCGACGGGCTGTTCGCGGCCAGGGCTCGCGCCGCGAGGTGGAAGAGCGACGACACCCTCGCGAGCTTCATGGAGGAGATCAAGGCGCGCGACGCCGAGCGGATCGTCATGGACGACCTGGATGTGCTCTTCCTGCGCAACGAGTCGATCGACGACCTGCAGGAGCGTCCGTGGGCCAGCCCGATGGGCGTGGTGTTCGGACAGATGCTCGCAGACCGAGGTGTGACGGTGGTCAACGATCCGAACACCCTCCATCGAGCGACCAGCAAGCTCTACCTGGAGGAGTTCCCCGAGAAGATCCGACCACGGTCGCTGGTGACACGGGATCCGGAGGCGATCGAGCGGTTCGTCGACGAAGTCGGCCACTGCGTCGTCAAACCGCTGTACGGGGCAAAGGGCCGCAACGTCTTCATGATCGAGGGCCCGGGAGAGACCAACCTCGCGCAGATGACGGAGGCGGTCCTGCAGGACGGCTATGCCATCATCCAGGAGTTCATCGACGGAGCCGAGGACGGCGATGCCCGGATCTTCCTGCTGGAGGGCCGCATCCTCGAGCGCGACGGCAGGCCGGCAGCCTTTCGACGCGTGCCCACCGGCAACGACCCGCGCGCCAACATCAGCACCGGCGGCCGGTCGGTGCCCCTCGAGGTCGGTGGGGCCGAGCTCGGCATCGTCGAGGCGATGGGCGACAAGCTCGTCGCCGATGGCATGTTCCTCGTGGGCATCGACGTGATCGGCAGCAAGGTGGTGGAGATCAACGCGGAGAGTCCCGGCGGGTTCCAGAGCGTCGAGAGGCTCTACGACATCGACATCGCCGAGACCGTCATCGAAGCACTGGAGCGCCGCGCGAGCGGACGGGGTGCTCACTGAGCAGGAACGGCGCGGACTTCTCAGTGCGCGGTTGTATGCGCCCACATGCCGCGGGTGACGTTCGCCGGGCCCCGCTTCGCGGCACACGGATGTGGTCGAGCACCCGTGGTCATCATCGCGGTGTCGTTGACATTGCCGCCGGTGAGCACCCATCCCAGCGGGGCGTCCCCGACCGTCGGCGACGAGGTGGACCTGGGTAGCGGAGCTCCATCGCTGCTTGATCCGCGGCCGGCCAGCCCGTGACCAGATCGAACCGTACAGGCGCTCGTGCACATTGAATACGAACCCCGGTGTGAGCATTTGGTCGAGTTCGGCTGCCGGAACTGCGGACGGAGGGGCTCGACGAACTCTCGGTGACGCCGATCGCCGACCAGCTCGCGGCGAGGGCGGTGCCGGCGGGCATCTTCTGAGTCAGCGCGAATCCGCGGGCGAGAGCGCCGAGTCCCACGCGAGCCGGCTGGCAGCCTCGCCCCGTCCCGTGCGAACCCGGTACGACGACCAGCGCGCGTACGTCCCGTCGGCCCGTCGGGCGAGCACGGGCACCGCCCGTACGAGCACGCCGTCGCGCGGGATCTCCTCGCCCGGGAACTCGAGCGGCGTCGGCCGGAGCGTGACGCCGACGGGCAGCACCTTCTCGCCGTCGCGCAGCAGCGCCGCCTTTCGCAGCGAGACCGCTCCGGGCCGCGGGGCCACCGGGACAAGCGGGATCCACTGCGCGGGGGTGCGCGACTGCAGCCGGTAGACGCGATCGTTCGGATCGGCCGTGTCGGGCCAGGGGTCGGGCGGCGGCTGCGGCTCAGCGGCGCGTCGTCGCGGAGCCCCGTCGGCGCCCGGTACGACGTCCTCGATGGCCCAGGCGAGGTTCGCCTGCTCGTCGCGCAGGAAGGAGAGTTCCTCAAGGGGCGTGCCCTCGAGCGGCCTCGGTGCGGTGGGCGGCAGCACGATCCCGGGCAGCAGGCCGCCGCCGCCCGCGACCCGGAACAGCGCGAACCGGCCGGTGGGCAGTTCGTCGACCGGCTCCTCCTCGCCGAAGTCGTCGCGCAGCACGACCGACGTGATCCGGTCGAGTGCCCCGAGCAGCCCGTCGACCGGGACCACGAGCCAGTCGTCGCCCGACGTCATCGCGAACTCGGCGAGCGCGAGGCGGGCCAGGTCGTGCGGCTGCGCCTCGATCGCGCCCAGGTCGACCGCGGCGTCCTCGAGCTGCCAGTAGCGGTCGGCGGGCATCCCGGGGAATCGCAGCGGCGTCGCGAGCATCGTGCCGCTCGCCTCGACGGGCCGTCCGTCGGGTGCCCCGTCGGGCAGTGGCCCCTCGCCGCCCGGGCCGGGCTGCACCCACTCGAGATCGCTCCAGCGCACCACGGCCGATCCGAACTGCGTGCCGCGGACGACCGCCGACTCCTCGTCGCCGCCGAACCGCAGCGCGAAGCGGTACTCGAGCCGCTCGAGCGACCACGCTCCGCCCGATCCGCCGCGGGCCACGCCACCGCCCGCGGCAGCGGGATCGTCGAGCAGCCAGTCGCGCCAGTCCGCGATCACCGCACGGACGAGCCCGGGGTGGACGGCGCCGGTCACCCAGTCCGGCTCGCCCGGAGCGGCGGCCGCGAGCTCCTCGGCGATCGCGATCCCGTCGGGGACGGCGGCCCCGAGCACCGCGACGAGGCGGCGGGCGGCCCGGACGTCGTCGAGACGGGTGCGCAGCGCGTCGCGCCACGCCTCGGCATCGGCGCCCTCCGGCGCGGGGTGCAGTCGCTCGAGCACCGCCACCCGGTCCGCGTCGGCCGCCGGGTCGACGACGAGCGGATGCCTCGCCACGAGCAGGCCCCCGAGGTCGGCTGGCGCCCCCGCCGCCTCGAGGAGTTCGACGAACTGGGCGCCGGCATCCGCTCGGCGACGCAGCCCGCGCTCGAAGCCGAGGCCCGGCACGTCCTGTACGACCTCTTCGAGGAGCGCGCCGGCCCGCCACGGCCGCCACTGCGGGGCGGCGGCGTCCGCGTCGGCGGCGCCGAGCGGAGCCCACGCCGTGATCGGGAGTGACCGGGCGGCCACCCGCACCGAGACCGCCGAGCCGGCGTCCTCGCCGATGAGCTCGCCGAACTGCCACTGCCGCGCCAGCATCCACGCGGGGTCGGCGATCCGGGCTTCCACGCCCGGCTTCGGGTCGCCGGTGGTCGAGTCGGGCTCGAGCCGCATCAGCGCGGGCGGCTCGGCGGGCGAGAGACCCTCGACGAGTTCCGCGAGCCTCACATCGGCGATGCCCGTGACGATGATCTTCCGGGGATCCGGCATCAGTCCGCCTCCCTGAGGAACGGTGCGATCGAGACATCCCATTCGACGACGCCCAGCGAGCCGAGGTGCAGGCCCTTGCGACCCTGCAACCAAGGGCTCGCGACGTACGCGGCGGGCAGCAGCACGGCATCGCCTGGCACCTGCTCGAAGGTCACCGTGCGCGCCTTCGCGAGATCGACGGCGGCGAGCACGGCGTCGACGACCCGGTCGGTGGTCCACCGCGCGCCGTCGGGTGAGACCGCCGAGAGCACCACGTGCGGCGCCCGCGCCGACGCCTGGTTCGCCTGCACCGCGAGCCCGGTGGTCGCCCGGGCGTTGCGGACCTCGACCGGATGCGGCGATGCGGACGGGTCGAGGGCCGACGCGTCGGGCTGGAACGGGAGCGCCTCGACCCAGGCGTCGAACACCAGCCCCGCCACCGGGCCGGCGACCGCGGCACGGTCGGCGGGAGGCTCCACCAGTAGGTGGTTCGCCGTCGACGTCGGCCACGGCACGTCGTCGGGCAGCGGGCCGGCGAGCCAGCGGTCGACACCCGACGCGGGAGCCCCATCGGGGGCGACCCGCTCGGTGAGCTGCACGACCTCGATCGGCTGCGGCCGGCCGAGCGCACGTGCGAACAGGCGCAGCTCGCCGAGCCCGGCCATGCCGGCCAGCACGGTCGCATGATCGCGCACGAAGCGGCCGACGGCCGTCGCCGCGGGCTGGGGGAACACCGGCTCGCCGAACGCGAGGGCGAACGCGTCGGCACCGACGCCGGCCGGGTCGCCCGGCACGAGCAGGGGCAGCATCCGAAACCCGTCGCCGAGAACCGCCGCGGCGATCGACGTGCAGCCGTCGACGATCTCCTCGGCGGCCGGCGGCTGCTCGCGCGGCGTCTCCGGCGTGCCGGTGAGGGCCGCACGCAGCGCGCGGGCGCGCGCGAGGCGGGCGGATGCCTCGTGCCAGGCGACCCACGCCCAGGCGACGTTCCCGGCCAGGCGGGGGTCGGCATCAGGTTCGAGCGGCACGCCGAAGGCAGCGAGCGGCTGCAGGGCGAGTGCGATGCCAGCCACCATGGCCGGATCGACGGCGAGCACGGTCGGGTCGAGGGCCGCGATCGTGGGCTCGCTCGCGGCGAGCGCCTCAGCCAGCCCAACGAGCAGCGCGTCGGCGCGGGCGAGCAGGTCGGCCTCGTCGATCCGGCGCTGCGGCGGGGCGCCCGTGCGCACGAGGGTGCCGGGCAGCAGCGGCGAAGCGCCCGCGATCAGGGTGCGCAGGCTCCGGGCGAGCTCGGCGATGAGCAGCACCGGCTGCGACCGATCGGGCCAGGTGGGTCCCCGTTCGGCGGCGAGCGGCGTCGCGCCCAGTCCGGCGATCGCCGCCCGGAGCATCCGGTCGAGGCCCTGTGCATCGCCCGCGAAGACGAGGTCGAGTGCGGCGAGGCCCGCGCCGTCGAGCGTGAGCGGGCCGCCGGCGGTCTCGGCCACAACGACGTCCCCGGCAGCGCCGAGCCGACGCTCCGCCCACGCCTCCAGCCGCGGGTCGGCGAGCGCACGCGGCCGGACGGCCGACCAGCCCGGACTCCCCGACTCGCCGGCGCCCACGAGCGCGAAGGCGGCGTGGGCGAGCTGGCGCATCGGGCGGTGATCGTCGAGCACGTCGAGTTCGGGATCCACGGTGGCGCCGGCGCCCATCGCCTCCATCGCCGCGGAGGCGCGGGAGCTGTTGCCCGAGGCGTACTGCAGCACCGATTCCGCGAGCAGGGCGTCGGAGAGCGCGTCGAGGGCTTCCGCCGCGCCTCGAACGGCGGTCTGGATCCGCGTCCACTCCTCCTGGTCCGGTGCCGTCCAAGGCGTCGTCAGGAAGACGTTTTTCGGCGTCGCCTGGAGCGCCGCTCGAAGCGGCGGGTTCGCGACGTCGAGCTGGTCGACCGGGAACCGGCGGAGGAGCGCGAGCCCGTCGACGACGTCCGCCACCGCGGCGCGCGCCTGCGCCCTCGCGGCGTCGCCGTCGACCTCGGCGAGCTCGTTGCCGCGTTCGTCGGTCGCGAGCGGGGCGAGCTCCCGCAGGCTCAGCTGGAAGCGAGCCGCCGGATGCCCCGCGAGCCCCCGCTCGATGCGGTAGCCGAGGAGGGCCCCGATCGACTGACCGGCCTCGAGCCCCTCGAGCATGCGCCGCACCTCGATGCCGCGCCGGCTCGTGAGGTCGATCGCGAAGGGCTCGGTTCCGGGCTTCGCACCGATCCCGGACTGCTGGGCGCTCGCGAGCACGCCCGCGGCGACCGCGTGCGAGGGGCTCGGCGCGTGCAGCCACCCGGTCGTGCCGCGGCGGGGTGCGCCGAGCCGCACATCCTCGACGTAGCCGAAGGCGCCGAGCGTGATGCCCGCGGCGGCGTCGAGACCGGCGGCGCGCTCGGCCGCGATCCCGATGGCCCAGGCGTCCACACGGTGCGCGGCGAGGTCGAGTGCGTGGGCGACGGCGATGCGTCGCTCCTCCAGCGGCGACGCCGCGAGCTCGCGCATGGCCGCCCGCACCTCGCCCGCGACGCCCGCCCACTCGAAGAGCCCGGAGACGGCGTGCGAACCCACCCATCGGGCCTCGGCCGTGTCGCCGAGATCGAGCGCCACCTGGGCGAGCGAGGTCTGCGCCTCCGCGACCGGCTCGAAGCGGTCGACCGAGAGTTGCTCGGGCGGCTGCGCGTCGAAGTGCTGCACCGCGCGCACCCGGTCGGCGGCCGCGAAGAGCGCGGCCCCTGGAGCGATCGCCTCGCCTTCGCCACCGCCACCAGCCGGGCCGTCGGTCTCGACGGCCGCGGCGACCCCGGCGACGAGCAGGCCGAGGTCATCGCGATCGAGCCCCGCGAGCGCGACGACGGGCTCAAGGAACTCCTCGGGCACGATCTTGGAGCGCTCCCGTTGCACGGCGTCCCACGCGAGGTCGAGTAGGGCCTGCAGCACGCTGTCGACCTCGGGGATTCTCCCGACGAGGATCGCCTCGACGACTTCGGCGTCGCGCACCGACACGAGCGGCAGGTTGATGGTGCGGGTCTCCTCGTGCACCTTCGGCAGGATGAGCCGCTGCGCGAGCGACGGCGACCACTGCGACAGCACGGCGAGCTCGATCATCCGCTCGGCGCCGACGATCTCGGGGCCGAGCCCGAGCGCGGGCGCGACGAGCGAGGCGAGCGGGCCGTCGACGGTCGGGCGGGCGCGTACCCCGACGGCGTGCGGGCTCGTGCCGAGGAGGGCGAGCAGGTCGTCGTCGTCGATCGCGTCGCCCGGGCGGACATGCGGGAGGTCGGCGGCGCGGCGCACCCAGCGGTCGAGCAGCCTGGTCACGAGTCCGACGGATGGGGCCGAGTCCTCGCCGGGCCGCGGTCGCCACCGGCGCAGCGGGGCGACCGGCATCAGGCCGTACGGTTGAGCGCCGATCCGAAGCGCCGGGGCCGGGCCGGCACCGCGCACGTGGTCGCGGTGGAGGCGCCGGGTCGCCGCGAGCGTCGAGGCGTTGGCGCCCTGGACGCCCGCGCGCGCGGCGCGCTGGAGCACCGGCTCCCAAGTGGTGTACCAGAGCGCCGTGTTGGCGGCGCGTTCGGCGGCCTGGAGGCCCGATCGCGCGGTGTCCGGCTCGAGCAGCCGGTGGAGCCCGGCCGCGTCGACGCCGAGCACATGCGCGGCTGCGACCGCGTCGGCGGTGGGGGCGGTGAGCGTCGTCGGCGGCGCGCCCGGTGCCGCCGAGGGCCGGTACGGCGAGCGCTCGGCCTCGGAGTTGTTCGTCGCCGTGCCGTAGGGCAGCAAGCCGAATCCGTCGCCGTAGCGATGGCTCTGGAGCAGCTCGAGCAGTTCCGCCGCGTTCTCCTGTTCGGCGACGCTGCCGCGCACGCCGACCACGACGACTCGGTCGAGCACGCTCGTCCCGGGTGGCAGCGCGAGCTCGACACCGAGGCCGGCGACCACGGCCGCGTCGAAGTCGACGGTCCACTCGGTGCCCACGGGCACCGAGAGGCCGCCCGCCTCGACGAGCTCGTCGAGCGTGTCGAGCGAGATCGGCCGCACCGGCACCTCGGGCGCGATCGCAGAGCCCGATGCCGTCAGCGGCGCACCGCCCCGAGGGAAGACCCGCACGACGAACCGGTCGGGCAGGCAGCGGGCCACGGTGCCCGCGGTCACCTCGACGGGCCGCTCCGGTGACTGGGGTTGCGTCCCCTCCGTGCCGAGGTCACCGAGGTTGCCGGGGGTGGTTGCGGCGGCGATCCAGCCGGCTCGTCGCGCGCCCACTGCCGACACGAGCCTGTCGTGCGCCTCGGCCGCCTCGGTCTCGCCGCGCCAAAGTGCGGACCAGTACGCTTCGCCCGCCGCCCACTCGTCGTCGGTGGTGCTGCGCACGAGGGCATCGAGATGCACCTCGTCGGGCGTGATGCGCACCCGAAGGCTGCTCGTCCCCGGGCGCAGCTTCGTCTCCACGCGCACGGGCAGCAGCACGAGCGGCACCTCGGGCGAGGCGTCGCACGGGTCGATGAGGTCGCGGAACGTGTCGAGGGCACCGGCGCGCTCGACGTCGAGTGCGCGCAGCTCGTCGAACCGGGTGCGCTTCGGGCGGCCCACGAGGCGCCTCCGCTCGGCGGCGAACGACGCGGTGCGCGCTCGGAGGGCGGCGAGTTCACCCGGTACCTCGATCGGCATGATCAGCCCTCCACGTCGATGAGCGACTGCGCTTGGAACGCGACCCGGGTCGGTTGGTGCAGGCGATCCGCGGCGAAGCGCGCAGAGTCGGCGCCGGTGGCGACGAAGGGGCCCTCGCTGTCGCCGGGCCGGTCGAAACGGGCGGCGCTCGGGTGCTCCGCGAC
This sequence comes from Agromyces sp. NSFZ, assembly GCF_056156205.1. Taxonomy (NCBI): domain Bacteria; kingdom Bacillati; phylum Actinomycetota; class Actinomycetes; order Micrococcales; family Microbacteriaceae; genus Agromyces; species Agromyces sp. NSFZ. Next base: position 2,037,920 of record NZ_CM149585.1, on the reverse strand, counting down.
GAGGATCCACCAGTCGGGATCGTCGAGCTCCTCGACCGAGAGGTCGATGCCGAGCACGACGAGGTCGTCGTCGAGGCGTTCGGCGAACAGCACCTCTGCCGCCCGCTGCGGGCTCTGCGGTGTCTCGAAGACCGGGCGCTGGCCCGCGGGGGCCTGGCTGCGGACCGCTTGGACGACGAGGTCGGGGAAGCGCCGCACGAGTTCGCCCTTCACGACGATCGCCGCCCGCCCGGGCCGGCCCGCACCCCCAGGCACGCCGCCGATCGAGGTGTGCGATCCGAACGCGGTGCCCGCGCCGAAGCTCCGGATCGGCGTCGTGAGCTCGTCGCGCGCTCGGCTCCAGAAGCGATGAAAGTAGGTCGACCTGCGCTCGGCCGGATACCCCCGCCACAGCAGCTCGCGCGAGAACTCGTCGCTCAGGCCGACGAGGAATGCCTCGACGAACTCCGCGTTCGTCGAGAGCACGGTGACGAAGTCGGATGCCTCGACGAGCCCGAGCCCCGGCACGAGCCAGTCGCGGTCGTAGTCGTCCATGGCCTCGTACATCGGTCGATCGAAGCGCGGCGCGGCGACGATGGGCTCGAGGAACGGCCGATGACGCCACCGCGCATCGAGTTCGGGAGCGAGACGGATCCGTCCCGCGATCGCCGCCCGAATCGTCGCCGCGGGATCGATCGCCGCGACGAGGCCGTCCGCCGCCGTCGTGAGCGACGGCTTGGCCGGGACCTTCGTGAGCTCCAGCACGCCGCCCGCGTCGACGAGCCGGCCGGCGACGTCGCGCACGTCGGCGACCCGCACGGCGGCGACGGACTCGAGCGCGGGGCCGATCGGGGCATCCGCGAGCTCGGCCAACCGCTCGAGCGCGGCGGCCCGGGTGCCCGCGTCGGCCGCGTCGCCGATGTGCTCGAGGCGGCCGACGTCGATCGCCCGCAGACCGGGAACCCGATCGACGATCGCGCGGCCGGCGGCCGCTTCGAGCCGGTCGGCGAGACCGGCGCCACGCAGCACGGCACCGGCCTCAAGGCGCGCACCGCGGAGGCCGCCGGCGCGCCGTCCGCCGAGCAGGATCCCGCCGACATCGACCCCGCCCACGTCGATCCCGCCGACATCGACCCCGCCCACGTCGATCCCGCCGCCCGCCTCGCCGAACCGTTCGAGCAGCCCGTCGTTGAGCTTCGCCGCGGCCGTCTGGAGCCGGGTCGCGATGTCGGTGCCGGCGACGGCTGCCGCGAGCCCGAGCTCGGCGAGCAGCGGCCCGGTGCGCTGCACGCGCACGGCCTCGACTGCGGGATCCGCGTCCGTTCGCAGCAGCGCTTCGCCCCACCGCACGACGACGTCCGCCGCCGGGATGGTGGCCGCCTGCACGTCGCCCCATCGCTCTGGGTGCGAGAGCTGCGTCGCGATTCCGCCCCGATCGAGCGTCGCCCGAGCGGCTTCAACCTCGGCGAGCACGGCGTCGGCGGGGCGTCCGGCCGCCTGGGCAAGCAGGTCGCGGTCGAATCCGCGCAGCACCTCGGCACTCAGGCCGGCGATGCCCTCGGGGTTGCGGTAGACCCGCGTGAAGTCCCGGAGGGCCGCACCCGACCCGACGAGCTCTCCCGCTCGACGCTGCGTCGCGGCATCCGCTCGGCCGACGACCGGGCCCGCCGGGCGGGTGACCCGCCGGAACGCGCCGAATCGCACGGTCTCGGGCGTCGCGCTGGCCGCGATGCCGGCCGCGAGCGTCCGGCCGGGCTGGATCGCCAGTCGCGTCGCGAGCGGGCCGGCGACCGCGACGAGGCGCCCCAGTTCGAGCTGCTCCAGCCGGACGTGCAGCCGGACTGCGAGCTGCTCAGCCGCCTGCGCCAGGCTGATGGCCCGGTTGGCGGCGCGGATGGCGCCGAGCTGCTCCCAGGCCGCCTGCATCAGCGCTTCCTGGTCGCGCTGCACGACGCGCGTGCCGAGGCCCGCGATGATGCGACGCGTGGGGCGCAGGTTGAGCTGCGCGAACCAGTCGGCATCCTCGCCGCCGTCGACGGTCGCGACGCCCCGATGCAGCTTCGCATAGAGCCGGGGGCCGATCACGGGCAGGTCGGCGGGATCGCCGGGATCGCCGTCGACCGCCCCCTCAAGCGCGGCCGGGCGGTCGAGCTCCTCGCGTAGCAGGCCGGTCTGACCGGGGGACCATGCCGCGGCTTCGAGCTTCGCCTGCTCCTCGTCAGCCGTCGTCGGCGAGACGAGTGCGCACCGCAGCACCTGCCGACGGCCGGTCTCCCCGTCGGCGAGACCCGGAAGCGGCGAGCCCGGCTCTGATGCGTCGATGATGCGCCGACCGACCTCCCAGGGCGCTGCGACGCCCTCCAACCGGAGCGCGAGCGAGCGGAAGTCGCCGTCCGCGGCGGTCGTGAACTCCCACCAGTCGTACATGGGCAGCCGAACGGTCCCCGGCGCACCGGGCTGCCATGCGTCGCCCAGGGTGCCGCCGCCGAGGCCCAGGCCGGCCATCACGCCCGCGTCGGTCGTCGGCACGAGCGCCGCCAGGTAACGCGTGTCCTCACGGAGGATGCGCGGCGCGACCAGACGGGAGAGGTTGACGGCCGCGTGCTCGGGCGAGAGCCGCACGCTGATTGGCTTCGAGGCATCCGGGGTGTTGGCCGACGCCTGCGCGTGCGCCCACATCGCCGACCGGGCGAGGTCGGGCAGCTCGGCCGCCGGGATCTCGACCACCGGCAGCGGAGCACCCGGTCCGAGCGACGCGAACACCGCGCTCGCGCGCGGCACGACGACGAGCGCGAGCCAGGGCCGGCCCGCCGGGTCGGCCGCGTTGAACGCCCACGGCAGCTCCGGACGGTCGAACTCGACGTGGGCGAGCACCGACTCCTCGACGTTCATCGACCCGGGCGCGGGGTATCGGCGGATGACCTGCCCGGCATCGATGCCCAACACGTCGCCGGGGCCGAGCACCTCGACCGTGGTCGACGCGGTCTCGGCACCGCCCGCGCTGTCGGCGAGCGGCAGGGTGATCGTGGCCGCGGCGCGCACCCCGTCCGCCGCCGGCGGTGTTGCGACGGTGCCGAGTCCGACGCGAACGATCGGCACGAAGTCCATCGCGTCGAGCACGACCTCGTTCTCGTCGTAGTCCTCGCCGGGGCGGAGCTGGAGCTGCCAGGCATCGGCGACGACCCGGGTCGCTGGGGCGGTGACCGACAGTGGGGCGACGACGGCGCGGGCGAGGGGATCGAGTTCGGCCATGTGAGCTCACCCTCGTAGTGTCATTCGAGCGGTCGGGATGCCCGCGGCGACCGCGACGCCCGCGAGCAGCCCGGCCTCGGTCGTGCTCAGCGCACCGAATCCGCCGAACGCGCCGGGCTCGGCGGCGAGCGCGGTGCCCGCGAGCAGGTCGGCGCCGTCGACTGCGCTCGTGATGATCGAGGCGCCGTGCGGCGCGATCACGACCGGGTCGGGCCGAGGGCTGGGGGGCAGGTACGGGTTCGTCGTCCTGCGGGCCGAACCGGCGAGGCCGATGGCTGCGTACCGTGACGGCGTCGCCCCGACCGGGTCGTCGAACACGGCGAAGCCGCCGGGGTTCGCCGGATCGCGGAGGAATGTGTCGTAGGTCACAGTCGCCCCCACCGCGGACCCGGGTCGCACCTGCGGCGTGGTGGTGGCCGCGAGCCGGCACCCGCCGACGAGCTCCTCGAACCCCGAGCGGGCGAGCAGCGCCTCGCCCTCCAGGTCGAAGTAGTGCCCCGGGGCGAACGCCCGGCGTGCCTCGCTCGCGGCGGCGAGCGCGCCGCCCGACATGACCGGATCGCCGATCGTGACCATGTCCGCGGTGACGGCCGACTCGCCGAGGTGGGAGAGCCTCACGCCGAGCGGCACCGCGCTCTGGGCCGCCTCCACGACGGCGAGCGGGTGCACGACGCGGATCGCGGCATCCTGCTCGGCGACGGTGACCAGCTGCGCGGCGTAACCCGGCAGCTCGAAGCTCCACGCGTCGGGCGAGCGCAGCGCCGTGGCCGCGAGCGCGAGCGCAGAGACGGCCGCCGCGGTCGGGCGCGGCGCGTCGCCCCACTCGATGGGGCCGAGGTCCTCGTCGATCGTCGGCAGGAACCAGACGTCGATCGTGACGTGGCCCTGCATGCGGTACGGCGTCGTGCCCTCGAAGGACCCGCGGAAGCGGACCGACGCGAACGAGTGCCCGAAGATCTCGATCTCGACGCCGAGGTCGATGGCCGTCTTGAAGCCGAAGCGCGGCGACCAGATGAAGATAAGGTCGAGCTGCAGCCAGGCCCTCACCGCGGCGACGCCGAAGTCCGCCGAGAAGTCGCCGCGGACGCCGAGTTGCACACTGCCCGCCGTGACGGCGAAGTACGCGGTGATCTGCAGCTTCATGAACCTCGCGGGCGAGCAGTCGATCGTGACTCGCTGCAGTCCGCGCACGTGGGGCTCGGTGCCGGTGAGCTGTGCGTACTCGGGATGGAATCCGCCGATCGAGAGCTCGAAGCCCTGCTCGCCACCCCATCCGATCCAGAGTCCGAGGTCGCCCGAGATGCGGAACTGGCCGATGCGCGAGTCGCGCATCGAGGCGACCAGCGCGAGATGGTCGGGCGTGATCGCGCAGTACAGGTCGGCGCGGATGTCGGTGATCGGGACCGCCTTCGACGGTGCGCGCACCCGCAGCGATCCGAGCAGCACGAAGACGTCGTCCGGCAGCGCGTACACGACGCCGATCTTGATCTCGACGAACTTCGCCTGCGAACCCCAGCCGAGTTCGGCGATGACGCCGAACAGGTAGCCGTCCTCGCGCGGCGGGAAGATGCGTGCGACCTGGTCGAGCAGCTTCGCGCCATCCTCGATCGGTCGCTCGGGAAAGAGCATCCGGTCGACGACGTGATCCCGCAGCCCGGCGTCGAGCGCGTCGAGATCGACGCCCCGCTCGATGCCCACGATGCCGCCGATGCCGTTGAGGGTGAAGCCGAGGCCGAGCTCGATCGCCGTCGGGAAGCGCACGCCGATGATGAAGACCAGTGAGAACGGCTCGGGCACGAGCACCACGATCGCGGTGAGTCCCACCTTGAGGATCTTGAGCTCGACGATGCCGCCGAACTCGGTGACGGTGAACGGCTGCTGGGTCGCCGGGTTCACATAGGTGCGATCGACGCGCTCGAGGAACCCGCCGCCGGAGACCGGTCCGCTCGCGAGCCGGAGCCCGATGCGCTCCGGCCAGCGGATGTCGACCGATACGTCGTCGTCGCCGTCGTCGAGGAGCCCGCCGAGGTCGAACGCGAACCCCGCACCGGCCACCTGCACGACGAGGGCCTTACCGAACTTCACGACAGTCGCGGTCACGACCTCGACGCCGCGTACCTCGTTCGCGACGCCGCCGCGCTGCGCGCCGATCGCCAACTCGCGGAGATCGACGGCCGGGAACCGGAATTTGACCGGCAGCACCGCCCGGCCGCCGGCGCCGTCGCCGAAGGCGAGGCCGTGCTCGGTGTCGAGCGTGATGACGGTCGGCTGCTCAGGCTTCGCCTCGGGTGTCGCGGGCGCGAGGTTCCTCACCACGGGATCAGCGGTCACGCTCACGCGGACCTTGGTGCGGATGCGGACCCCGATCGACGTCGAGGCCGCCTCGAACCACCTGGGCGGATCGCCGCGCTGGATCAGCGTCGCCTGCTGCTCTGGCGTCGGATTCAGCACCTCGCGCTCGCCGAAGCGCAGGAACGCCTCGATGCTCGACTGGTCGAGCTTCAGTCCGTTGCCGGGGCCGATCGCGGCGGTCGGCAGGTCGAGCACCCGCGCGCTCAGCACGAGCTCCTCGCCGACTCGCTCGGCTGCGACCCTGCTCGTGAGGTCGGCGAGAAGGTTCGGGCGGCCGAAGATCGAGGATCCGAGCTTGTTGAACTTGTTCGCCGCCCCGCTGGCGAGTCCCTTCCAAGGTTTCGTCCACGGGTCCCACAGCTTCATCAGCCTGGTGCGCATTGCCTCGTCGATGCCGCCAGCGCCGTCGCTCGCGAGCTCGGAGGCGACCGCGTCGTACGCGGCATCCATGGTAGCGAGCGCAGTGCCGAGCCGAACCGCGACGCGCTTGCCCGTGTCGAGGTCGAACTCTTCCGCCTCGGCCAAACCGGCTGCCGCTTCCTCGATGTTCCTCCGGATTGACCTGGCGTGCCCCTCGAGGGCGGTCTTCAGCCGGTCGACCCGTTGCGCGCCCGTGTCGATGTCGTCCTTCAGCCGCTGGTAACGGGCCTCGACCTCACTGCCCTGGAGGCTCGTGGCCAGCGAGCCGATGAAGGTCTTCGCGTCGGCGAACTCGCGTTCGGCGATCTCGCTCAGCCGACCGCGGCCGAACGCCTCGATCGCCTTGAGCAGATCGGTATCGGAATCCCCCATGGCTCCCCCGCCCGAGCCTAGTCAGAATGTGGGTGGCCCGCACCTCCGAATCGGCGTCGTCACCGCTCGGCTTGGGCGGCCCCCGCGTCGCACCCTCTCCCGCTGCACGCTCGGACTCGCGCTCCCACTGCCGTAGCTCCGTGCGATCGCCGGTCGTTCGGGGTAACCAATCGATGAAACCAACTCCAACCCTTCGTCCTCTCTGGAAAGAGGTCGCAAGTGGCCACGATCTGGGACGGGGCCCGGATCCGGTTGCGGCGGTGGCAGAGGGGGCGGCGGTCCCGCGTTACCGAGTGCGCCGGGTGCGCCCGGTGCGGTCCCCGGCGAGACAGGCGGGGCGGCCGGGGCAGAAGGGGCGACGCCAACCCCGGCTTCGAGCGATCCACCGTCCGGCGAGTCCGACATCTACGGCCTGCCGTTTCCAGGGTCGTGGATCCTGATGTCCACGCTCACCGCGCGTCCGATCACGAGCGTCGCTTCCTCGTCGATCCGGACCCGTTCGACCGAACCGTCGTGCCTTGCGATCTCGAGAATCGCTGTGCTCATCGCGCCCCAACATGAATCGTGGCGGACCTAGCGACGAGAAGAGTCATGACGTGACCTCACCCCTTCTTCGCTCGAGACGAGTCGAGGTGGCGTCCCCTGGGGTGGTGGGGTTTTCGGCGGGGTCGCCGGCGTCGTGGACGTAGGCGAGCCATCGTGCGATGGTCAGTGAGAACTGTCTAGGAATCTCACGGAAGGACACATACGCACGATGGCTCTTGACCAGTCTGCCCTCCTCGAGCTGCTCGGGGAACTCAAGCTCACCGATGTCTCGGACCGGATCCGGGTCGCGACCGAGACCCTGTACCAGGAGTTGATCGACGCGGAAGCGGCCGCGTTCATCGGCGCCGCCCCGTACGAACGCACCGACACCCGCACCGCCCAGCGCAACGGCACCCGGCCCAGGGCGTTGACCACTACCGCCGGGGAACTCGAGCTGCGGGTACCGAAGCTGCGCCAGGGGTCGTTCTTCCCGTCGCTGCTGGAACGGCGCCGCCGGGTCGATCAGGCGTTGTTCGCGGTCGTGATGGAGGCGTACGTGCACGGCGTCAGCACGCGCAAGGTGGACGACCTGGTCAAGGCGCTCGGCGCCGACACCGGGATCAGCAAGTCCGAGGTGTCGAGGATCTGCGCGAACCTGGACGAGGACGTCGCCGCGTTCCGGGACCGGCCCCTCGCTGACACCGCCTACCCGTACGTGTTCCTCGACGCGACGTACTGCAAGGCGAGGGTCGGCCGTCGGGTGGTGTCCCAAGCGGTCGTGGTCGCGGTCGGGGTCGCACAGGATGGGCGGCGTGAGGTGCTCGGGTTCGAGGTCGGTGACACCGAGTCGCAACCGTTCTGGACCACGTTCCTGCGCTCCTTGAAGGCGCGTGGGCTGGGCGGGGTGCAACTGGTGATCAGCGACGCGCACACCGGTCTGATCGCCGCGATCGGCACCGTGCTACAGGGCGCGTCCTGGCAGCGGTGCCGGGTGCACTTCATGCGCAACGTGCTCGCGAACGTGCCGAAGACCGCCGGGCCCATGGTCGCGTCGATCATCCGCACGATCTTCGCCCAACCCGACCCCGAGCACGTGCACGCCCAGTTCGACGAGGTCGTCCGGATGCTCACCCGGTCGCATCCCAAGGTCGCCGAGATGCTCGAAGACGCCCGCGACGACCTGCTCGCCTTCACCGGATTCCCACAGCAGCATTGGAGGCAGGTCTGGTCCACGAACCCGCTGGAACGGGTGAACAAGGAGATCAAACGCCGCACCGACGTCGTCGGCACGTTCCCGAACCCGGCCGCGCTGCTGCGACTGGCCGGGCACGTCCTGATCGAGCAGCACGACGAATGGGACGGCGCCGACCGCCGCTACTTCAGCGAACACTCCATGAAGCTCCTCAACGTCGAAGCCGAGGAGGTGGCCATCCCGGAACTGACCGCGGCATAATCAACCACAGCTGACCCGCACGGTGTCGAGAAACTCCACCAACCAGCGGGACGCCACCCAAGTCGACACGGAAGGACTCGAATCTCGCGAGCTCGGCGGTCGCCACGCCCGAATCTCTACCCGAGGTCGATCGATCCCACGGGGACCCCGACTCGATCTCCACCGAACCGTCTCGGCATACCCAAAGCCATCGATGAGCCCCGCGAACAGGGCGCCCAAAGGCAGCGAAGCCGGCACTGATCAGGCCTTGTAGGGCTGTTCGTAGGGCTGTTCGTAGGGCTGTTCGTCTTCGGTTGATGGGTGACACATCTACTCCGGGTGATGGGTGACACTCGTCTTCACTGTAGATCGTCCTCCGGGAACGGAGGGACGCTTATTGCGGACCTGACCGCTGCCGCGCCGCAACTGGGTGCGCAGCAGCTGGTCGCCGTCATAGACCTGCACGACCTCGTCCGTGACCCACACGTCCACGTCCCGGCCCGCGGCTGCCTTGCCGAGCACGATCTGCTGCCAGTTCACGGTGATCACCCCGACCGCGTTCGCACGCCGGGCGACCCAGTCCCCATCCCCGCGAGCAGCTGCCGGCCGTGCGGTGTCCGCGGTCGGCCGAATCGGCAACGGCTGGGTCGCCGCGGCAAGGAACCGTGTCGCCGGCGGTACCATCCCGATCGCTTGATGCGGTCGACGATGGTTGTAGTCCGCAACCCAGGCATCCAGCTCGGCCTGCGCGATCGCCAGCGAGGCGAACACCCGATCGGTGCGGAACTCGGTCCGCAGCGCTCGATGGAACCGCTCGACCTTCCCCGTTGTCGTCGGCGACCGCGGCTGGGTCAGCAGATGCTCCACGCCGTGCTCACGCAGGATCCGATCGAACAGCATCTCCACCGGCGGTTGGTTGAACCGGCCCGTGAACACCTTCCCGTTGTCGGTGAGCACCTGACCCGGCAGTCCATGCCGTTCCAGGGCGACGCGGAGGCCCTCAGCGACACTGCCCGCATTCTCCCGCAGCATCAGGAACGCCGAGACACAGAACCTCGAATGATCATCGATCCCGCTCAACGCCTTCGCCCGGCGCCCATCCGCGAGCACGAACCCGCCGACCACGTCCATCTGCCACAGCTCCATCGCCCGGCCCCGTTCCCACCGCTTCCACTTCCGATCCCGCGGTCGCCTCGCTGCCGGATCGATCAACCCGAAACGCAGCAACGCCCGATACGCCGCTGACTCACTCGGCACCGGCTCCACCCCAGCCCGGCGCAGCTCGTAGACCAGCCGCCGCGGCCCCCACGACGGATGCCGCCGCCGCAGATCCACGAGCGCGACCTCGACAACCGCGGGCATCTGCAACGGCGACGACCTCGGACGATGCGAACGATCCGCCAGCCCCTCGAGCCCATCCGCCTCATACCGGGACAACCACTGATGCACGGTCTTCCGCGACACCCCGAACCGGGCCGCGACCGACACCACCGTCTCACCGTCCTTGATCACGGCGAGCACGGCCTGATACCGCTGCTCTGACACGCTCAACTCCCGCATACTCGGGAGTGTCACCCATCAACCGAAACCGGTGTAACCCATCAACCGGAACACTGTCACCACTCACCCGAATGCCGAATGGCACCAATCAGGCGAAGTAACACAGGCTGTTCGTAGGGCGGACGGGACTTGAACCCGTGACCGATGGATTATGAGTCCACTGCTCTGACCTGCTGAGCTACCGCCCCGCGCGCAGGTTCACTCGGGGAGTGCCGCCGGCGCGATCTCGGTGACCGGATCGGTCACCGGCTTTCCACGATACAGGCTCTCGAATGTGGCGATCGTGCGCTGGATGTCGTGCGCCGCGATGAGGCGGATCGACCCCTCCTTGAGCGCGCGGTAGTCATCCGGCGAAGCCTCGAGCACCGTGCGCAGCTTGGCGGCGAGGTCGTCGGGGCTGCCCGGCTCGAAGAGGTACCCGTTCTCGCCGTCGTGCACGAGGTGCGGCAGCGCCATGGCGTTCGCGGCGACCACGGGCAGTGCCGAGGCCATCGCCTCCATGGTCACGATGCTCTGCAGCTCGGCGATGGAGGGCATCGCGAGCACCGAAGCACGGTGGTACGCGTCGCGCAGCTCGTCGTCGGTGACGTAGCCGGTGAACCGAACCCGGTCGGCGATGCCGAGCTCGGCGGCAAGGTGCTCGAGGTTGCGCTTCTGGTCGCCGCCGCCGACGATCTCGACCTTGGCGTCGAGCTCGGCGGGCAGCAGGGTCACGGCACGAAGCAGCACGTCGATGTGCTTCTCACCGGTCACCCGGCCGACGAAGAGGATGCGGTTCTCGGTGCGCGGCTCCCACGACGGGGAGTACTTGTGCGCGTCGATGCCGCACGAGATGGCGTGCACGCCCGAAAGACCCGTGTGCCGTTCGAGGAACTGCGCGGCCTTGCGGGTCGGGGTGGTCACGGCCTCGGCTCGCCCGAAGGTGCGTCGCGCCGCCTTCCACGCGAGGCCGACGGCCCACTCCTGCCACGCCTTCGGCAGCAGGGTGAACTCGAGCATGTTCTCGGGCATGAAGTGATTGGTGCCGATGATGCGGATGCCGCGGCGCTGGGCTTCGATCGAGAGCCCACGACCCACGACGATGTGCGACTGGAAGTGCACGACGTCGGGCTTCACCTCGTCGATCACGCGCGCGCTGTTCTGCTTGATGCGCCACGGAAGGGCGAACCGCAGCCAGTCGTGCGGGTACCAGCGCCACGAGTAGAGGCGGTGCGCGGTGACCTCCTGGCCCTCGTGCACCTCTTTCCATGTGCCGTGCTTACGGCTTGCAGCCGGTGCCATCACGTGCACCTCGTGACCCCGCTCGACGAGGCCTGCGGCGAGGCGCTCGGCGAAGCGAGCGGCCCCGTTCACGTCGGGGGCGAACGTGTCGGCTCCGATCAGGATCCTGAGCGGACGTTCCGTCTCTGAGCGGTCGGTGCCGGCCGGGGGTGTCGCACCAGGTGTGTCAGACACAGTGGTCGTGTTCCTCACATTCGTCGGATCGAGGCGATCGGCCTCGTGGGATGCACGGCCCGGGGATTCGGCGCGCGCAGGCTGCATCCGACCCTAGTCTACGCGGGACCGCTTCCGCCTCCCTGTGAACGCATGTCGTCCATCCCGGTCAGAGCCGGGTCTGCGGGTGGTTCCGGGCGAGCATGAACACGCCCCACACGGCGATCGCGCCCGCGATGACGAACACGAAGTTCGCCCACAGGGGCGCCTGCGACGCCTCGCCGAGCACCACGATGCCGATGACGACGGCGACCATCGGATCCACGACCGTGAGTCCGGCGATCACGAGGTCGGGCGGGCCCGTCGCGTAGGCGTTCTGCACGAAGTAGGCGCCGAGTGCGGTCGCGAGGAGCAGGCCGATGACGCAGAGCAGGGTGAGCCATTCGAACTCGCCCTGTTGCAGGCGACCCAGCACGACCTTCGCGAGGGTCGCGACGAAGCCGTAGAGCACGCCCGCCATGATCACGTAGAAGATCGCGCGAATGCGGTGCCGGAGCATCCCGAACGTGATCGCCGCGAGGGTGAGCACGACGGCCAGGATGATCAGGATCGTGATGAGGTGCGTGTCGGTGACCGGTCGGTCGACGGCCGTGAACGCGGCGACGCCGACGAAGAGGAACACCCCGCCGACGCACATGAAGATCGAGATGATCGACTTGCGATTGAGCTTCACGTGGCTGACGCGGGAGTTCAGGATCGACGTGATCACGAGGGCGATGGCACCGAGCGGCTGCACGACGATGATCGGCGCGAAGTACAGCGACCCCAGCTGGAAGACGATGGCGAGGCCGAGCATGAGCGTGCCGATGACCCACGACGGTCGCGCGAGCAGCAGCGAGAGTTGCCTGACGTTCAGCCCCTTGCCGAGCGTGTCGACCGTGTTCGACTCGACCTTGACGACGCCCCGGTGCTGGAACTGCGCCCCCAGCGAGAGGAACACCGCCCCGATGAGGGCGAGTGGGATCCCGATGAACTGTCTGGGGTCGAGCGCGATCTGCTCGGTGAAGTCGGTCAGGTCGGGATCCACGCAACGACCCTACCCGCTCACCCGTCGATATCCTTGGCGAATGGCCGTGCTCCCCATCCGCATCTCCGGCGACCCGGTGCTCCACTCCCCCGCACTCCCCGTCGAGTCCATCGACGACGACGTCCGCACCCTGGTGCGTGACATGTTCGAGACGATGGATGCCGCGCCGGGCGTCGGTCTCGCCGCACCGCAGGTCGGCGTGCCGCTGCGGCTGTTCACCTACGGCTGGGTCGACGAGACCGGCACCCGATGGCGTGGCGTGGCGATCAATCCCGAGTTGTGGATCTCGCCGACCCCGGCCGGCGAACCCGACCCCGACGGCGAGTCCGAGGGCTGCCTGAGCTTCCCCGGTGAGCGCTTCGGTCTCCGCAGGGCGGAGCACGCGATCCTCCGGGCCACCGACCTCGACGGCGAACCGTTCGAGATCACGGCAGCGGGATGGCTCGCACGCATCTTCCAGCACGAGTACGACCACCTCGACGGCACGCTCTACATCGATCGTCTGGGCGAGCGCGACCAGCGGATCGTGGCGAAGATCACGAAGAAGCTCGGCTGGGGCAAGCCGGGGGCCTCGTGGATGCCGGGCGTCGATCACCTCGAGGACTGAGTGCCCCGGGTCGTCGAGTAGGCGCAGCGCCGTCTCGAGACCCGCGGATGCCTCAGCTGAACGCCCGGATGCCGGCCGCCACCAGCGCCGCCGCGATGACGACGACGAGGAACGGCACCCGCAACGCGAACAGCGCGGCCGCCACCACGACCGCGGGCACGCGCGCGTCGAGCACGATGTCCTGTCCGGCGCCGAGCGTCTGCACGGCGATGAGTGCCGCGAGGAGCGAAACCGTGAGCAGGTCGGCGATGCGCGCAGGGCGCTCTCGCTCGAGGAGGCCCGCCGGTACGAGGTAGCCGCCGAGCTTCAGCGCGAGCGTCGCCGCCGAGGCGATGAGGATGATGTGCCAGGTCGTCATGCCTGCCGCCGCCTCGAGAAGAGGTCGAACCAGCCGACGAGGAACGCCACGAGCGCGGCGACGAGCACCGGCAGGCCTGGCATGAGCACGGGGGTCGCGATGGTCGCGACGAGCGCGGCACCGACGGCGACGGCGCCGGCTTGGAATCGCTTGAGACGCGGCCAGAGCAGCCCGAGGAACGCGGCCGCCGCGGCCGCGTCGAGCCCCCATGCGCGAGTGTCGCCGAGCGCGTCGCCGATGAGGGCTCCGGCCAGGGTCGTGAGGTTCCAGCCCACGAAGATCACGATGCCGGTCATCCAGAACCCGACACGGGCCGCGCGGTCCTCGGTCTGCGCGAGCGCCACGGCGGTCGACTCGTCGATCGTGATCCACGCCGCGGCCACCCGTTGCAGCGGTCCGCCGTGGTCGACCACGGGCTTCATCCGCATGCCGTAGATCACGTTCCGGATGCCGAGGAGCGCCGCCGTGGCGATCGCCGATCCTCCTGCAGCCACGCCACCACCGGCGAGCACGCCGACGAGCGCGAACTGCGATCCGCCCGTGAACATCACCAGGCTGAGGAAGCACGTCTGCCACACGTCGAGCCCGGCCGCCACCGCGAGGGCGCCGAACGAGATGCCGTAGGCGGCGGTCGCGATGCCGACCGCGAGGCTGTCGCGGAGCGCGCTGCGTGTCGCGGTCGGTGACGCCCCAGCTGCCGGCGTGCCGCCGGATGGCGCGGGGAGGTTCATGGCTCCCCCACTTGGACTCGAACCAAGAACCTATCGGTTAACAGCCGATTGCTCTGCCAATTGAGCTATGGAGGATCGCGTGTTTCAGCAGAGCCACTCTAGCAAAGGGTGGCGCGGTCTCCCAATTCGAGGCGACCTCGTGATCGGGCTCGTGATCGCGCATCCACGTCAGTAGCCCGCTTCGAGGTCGACCCGGCCCTCGAAGCGCCCGTCGCCGAGGAACGCGACGATGTTCCGCCGCACGCGTTCGACGAAGAGCGGCACCGTCATGGCCTCGGTGTCGGCCACGTGGGGGGTGATGATGCATCCTGGAATGGACCAGAGCGGATGCCCCTCGGGCAGCGGCTCCGGATCGGTCACGTCGAGGCCGGCCCCGCCGAGATGACCCGACCGCAGGGCGTCGGCGAGCGCATCGGTGTCGACGAGGCCGCCGCGCGCGACGTTCACGAGCACCGCGCCCTGCGGCATCCTGGCGAACTCGGCGGCACCGAGGATGCCACGTGACGCGCTGGTCAGGGCGGCCGCGACGAACACCACCTCGGCGCGATCGAGCGACTCGGCGAGCGCCGACGCGGGCAGCGTGCGCAGGGCGCCCTCGACGGCCTCCGCCCGCCGGCGCACGACCGTGGCCCGGACCCCGAACGGCGCCAGCAGGCGCAGCAGCTCGACCGCGATGCCGCCCGCACCGAGGATCAGGACCTCGGCGCCGTAGAGGCTTCGCCCCCGTTCGTCGGCCTCCCAGGTCGTGGCCGCGACGCGACGCGGAAGCTCACGCAACAACGCCAGTGCGAGCATGAGCGCGTGCTCGGCGACGGGCTGCGCATACGCGCCTTTCGCGCTCGTCCAGATCCGTCCGTCGCCCCGGTGGCGGTCAAGCAGCGACGCGAACGCGTCGACGCCGGCCCACGGCAGCTGCACCCAGGCGATGCCGGGATGCTCGTCGAGGATCGCACCGAGCCGGTCGGCACCGGATGCCGCCGTCCACACGATCCCCCGCGTGGACGCATCGAGCGGCCGCACGAGACCGCCCGCTTCGTGCACCGCCGCCACCACGGCGGGGTCGCCGTCGGGCAGGACCGCCACGGGGCCCGACGGGACGGGCGTCGGAGCGTCGGTGGAGCCGGTGACCGCGCCCGTCACGGCCCGATGCTGAGCGTGGGGCGTGGCGGCATCCGTCACCGCGGTGGACCGTCGCCGAGTTCGTCGATGATCGCGTGCCCGTCGTCGAGCGCGCCAGCGAGGGCCATCACGTACGGATGCTCGGGGTCGTGGAAGACCTCCTCGATCGTGCCGAGCGCGGCCAGCTCACCGCGATCGAGCACGGCGATGCGATCGGCCGTGCGACGCAGCACCGGAAGGTCGTGGCTGATGATGAGCGCCGTGAACGTGTGCTGCTCGCGAAGCTCGACGATCAACTGGGCCACAACGTCGCGCACGGTGAGGTCGATGCCCGCGGTCGGCTCGTCGGCGATGAGCACCGACGGACCGAGCACGAGCGACCGGGCGAGCGCGACGCGTTGGCGCTGGCCGCCGCTCAGCTCGTAGGGGAACTTGTCGAGGTATCCGAGCGGCAATCGCACTGCGTCGACCATCGTCGCCACGCGCGTCTCGAGGGCACGACGGTTGTAACGACGATCGCGTTCGAGGATGGGCTCCCCCACGAGCTCGGCGACCGTCAGGTCGGCGGGCAGCGTCGCCGCGGCGTCTTGGGCGAGGTAGCCGACGTGGAACCGGTACTCGGGCAGCTTGCGGCGCGGGAGGCCGCGGAGCCGATGACCCAGCACGGTCGCCTCGCCGCCCGTGATCACCGGGTTGACCTCGGCCTCGCGGGGGTCGAGCGCGACCCCCGCGAGCACCTTCGCGAGCGTGCTCTTGCCGCTGCCGGCACTGCCGAGGAGCCCGAGCACCTCGCCCGGCGCGATCGTGAGCGTCACGCCGCGGAGCGCGACGTGCGCGGGGCTCGCCCCGTGCGGCGGATACTCGAGCGACAGATCGCTGAGCACGATCGGGAAGCCGTGGGCGGCACTCCGCATCAGCTCGCCTCCCGGAGCCGGCGCAGTTCCTCTCGACGTTCGGCCTGGGCGACCGGGTCGGGCACCGGGAGCGAGGCGAGCAGGCGCTGCGTGTACGGGTCCTTGGGCGCGCCGAGCACCTCGGCGCCCGTCCCCTCCTCGACGAGCTCGCCGCGATAGAGCACCGCGATGCGATCGGCCAGGAGGTCGACCACGGCGAGGTCGTGGCTGATGAACAGCGACGCGAACCCGAACTCCCGCTGGATCTCGGCGAACAGTTCGAGCACGCGCGCCTGCACCGACACGTCGAGCGCCGACGTGGGCTCGTCGGCGATCAGCAGCTCGGGTTCGAGGGCGAGTGCACGGGCGAGGCTCGCGCGCTGGCGCTGGCCACCGCTCAGCTCGTGCGGGAAGCGATCGCCGTAGGCGCGCGGCAACTGCACCGCCTCGAGGAGCTCGTCGACCCGGGCCCGCGCGGCGGCCGGATTCGCGGCGCGGCCGTGGATGACGAGCGGTTCCGCCACCGCATCGGCGATGGTGAGCAGCGGGTTGAAGCTCGACGCGGGGTCCTGGAAGACGAAGCCGATGCGGCTGCGGGCCGGACGGAACTCGCGCTCGCGGATCCCGTTCATCTCGTGGCCGAGCACCTTCAGCGATCCACCCGTGACCTTGGTGAGCCCGGCGATCGCACGGCCGATCGTCGTCTTGCCCGAACCCGACTCGCCCACGAGTCCGAGCACCTCGCCGGGCCGGATCACGAGGTCGACCCCGTCGACGGCACGGAAGCCGGGACGCCCGAACCGGCCAGGGTAGACGATCTCGAGACCGGATGCCTCGACCACGGGAGCCTGGGTCTTCCAGTCCGCGGCGCGGGCCTCAGCGCGCGCGACGGCGCTCGCCCGGCCGGTGCCGACGTACGGAACGGCCGCGAGCAGGGCCTTCGTGTACTCGGCCTTCGGTTCGGCGAAGAGCGCCGTGGCATCCGCCTCCTCGACGACCTTGCCCTGATACATCACCGCGACCCGGTCGGCGAGGTCGGCGACGACGCCCATGTTGTGCGTGATGAGCACGATGCCCATGCCGAACTCGTCGCGGCATCGCCGGAGCAGGTCGAGGATCTCGGCCTGCACCGTGACGTCGAGGGCGGTCGTCGGTTCATCGGCGACGATGAGGCCGGGGTCGAGCACGAGCGCCATCGCGATGACGACACGCTGCTTCTGCCCGCCCGAGAACTGGTGCGGGTAGTGGTCGACGCGATGCTCGGGGTCGGGGATGCCGACGCGTCCGAGGATCTCGATCGCCTTCGCCCGCGCCTCCTTCGCCGACAGGTCGGAGTGGGCTCGCAGGCCCTCGGCGATCTGCCAGCCGACCGTGTAGACGGGATTCAGTGCCGTCGACGGCTCCTGGAAGACCATCGCGACATCCGTGCCCCGGATGCTGCGCAGCTCCTTCTTCGGGATCGAGACCACGTCGTGGGTCGACGTGCCCGCCTTGTTCGAGAGGAGCACCGCACCGCTGGACGTCGCCGTCTCGGGCAGGAGGCCGAGGATGGTCTTCGCCGTGACGGTCTTGCCGCTGCCCGACTCGCCGACGATGGCGAGGACCTCGCCGCGTTCGACCGAGAGCGAGACGCCGTCGACGGCCTTGACCGCCCCGGCATCCGTCGAGAACGAGACACCGAGCCCTTCGATGCTGACCACCGTGCTCATCGATTGACCTCGATTCCGTGCTCATCGAACGTCTCCCCGTCTTCGAGGCCCGCGAGCCCCCCTGGACCGGCCGTGAGCGTGCCGCCCGGCACGACGGAGGTCTCGGCGACCAGGCCCGACGCCTGGGCCACGCGTCGGCGACCGCGCAGGCGCGGGTCGGCCAGGTCGTTGAGGCTCTCGCCGACGAGCGTGATGCCGAGCACCACGAGCACGATCGCGAGACCCGGGTAGAGCGCCGTCCACCAGATGCCGCTCGAGACATCCGACAGCGCCTTGTTCAGGTCGTAGCCCCACTCGGACGCGGCCGTCGGCTCGATGCCGAAGCCGAGGAAGCCGAGGCCGGCGAGCGTGAGGATCGCCTCGGAGGAGTTGAGCGTGAAGATGAGCGGCAGGGTGCGCGTCGCGTTGCGGAGCACATGTCGGAACATGATGCGTCCGTTCGACGCGCCCAGCACCTTGGCGGACTCGACGAACGCCTCGGCCTTGATACGCACGGTCTCGGCCCGGATGACCCGGAAGTACTGCGGGATGAACACCACCGTGATCGAGATCGCCGCCGCGAGGACGCCGCCCCACAGGTTGGACTGGCCGCCCGAGATCACGATGGACATGACGATCGCGAGCAGGAGCGACGGGAAGGCGTAGATGGCGTCGGCGATGACCACGAGCACCCGGTCGAGCCAGCCGCCGAAGTACCCCGAGACGAGGCCGAGGAACACGCCCGCGAAGATCGACAGGAGCACCGCGATGATGATCACGAGGAGCGCGGTCTGGGCGCCCCAGATCACGCGCGACAGCACGTCGTAGCCGCCGACCGTGGTGCCGAACGGGTGCTCGGCCGACGGCGGCTGCTGGCTGCCGAACGACTGCCCGTCGGCGCGCAGCTGGGCGAACCCGTACGGCGCGATCAACGGCGCGAAGATCGCGATGAGGATGAAGAACGCCGTGAGCGCGAGGCCCGCGATGAGCATGCCGCGCTGGAGTCCCACGCTCTGGCGGAGCTGGTGCACGACCGGGATGCGGTCGCGGAGGAGCCGCTTCGGGGGGCGCATGGCGGTATCGGTCGTCATGTCAGTACCTCACCCTCGGGTCGATGAGCGCCGCGATGATGTCGACGATGAAGTTGGTGAGTGCGACGATGACGGCGAGCAGGGCGACGATGCCCTGCACGGCGACGAAGTCGCGGGCCTGGAGGTACTCCGCGAGCTGGAAGCCGAGTCCCTTCCATTCGAATGTTGTCTCGGTGAGCACCGCACCGCCGAGGAGCAGCGCGATCTGCAGGCCGATCACGGTGATGATCGGGATGAGCGCCGGCCGGTAGGCGTGCTTGCGCACGAGCCGGTACTCGCTCACGCCGCGCGAGCGAGCGGCGTCGACGTAGTCGGTGGACAACGTGCCGATCACGTTGGTGCGCACGAGGCGGAGGAAGACGCCCGCCGTCAGCATGCCGAGGGCGATGGCCGGAAGCACGGCATGCGCGAGCACGTCGCCGAGGACCGCGGGATCGCCCGTCAGGATGGCGTCGATCGTGTAGATGCCGGTCTTGTTGGGCAGGACCTCCATCTGGATCTGCGCACCGGTCGACGCGCGCCCCGCGACGGGCAGCACCTTCAGCCAGACCGCGAAGATGAGCTTCAGCAGGAGGCCCGCGAAGAAGACGGGGGTGGCGTAGGCGAGGATCGCGAAGACGCGGAGTCCGGCATCCTGACCCTTGTCGCGGTAGTACGCCGCGACCATGCCGAGCGGAATGCCGATGATGAAGGCGACGATGAGCGAGTAGAACACCAGCTCGAGGGTCGCCAGCCCGTAGGTCACGAGGATCTCGGTGACCGGGCGGTTGTCGCTGATCGTGGTGCCGAAGTTGCCGGTGAAGATCTGCCCGAGGTACTCGAGGTACTGCACGATGAGCGGGCGGTCGTAGCCGGCCGCGGAGATGCGCTCGGCGAGCTGGTCAGCCGTCAGCCGACCGCCGAGCGACGCCGTGATGGGGTCGCCCGTGGTGCGCATCAGCACGAACACGAGCGTGACGAGGATGAACACCGTCGGGATGATGAGCAGTGCGCGGACGAGGATGTAACGACCGAGGCCGCCGCCCTGCGACTTCGTGGGTCGTCTGGTGATGGGTGGCGCGCCGGTGGCGGGCGTCGTCGTTGAGGTCAATGGTCGCCAATCGGGTGAGGCTCGAATGCGGGTGGCCCGCTCGGTTGAGCGGGCCACCCGTTCCTTGCGTAGAAGAACTCTAGCCGTTCAGCAGTTCTGCCGGCTCAGCCCTTCGAGAGCGCCGCGAAGCGGAACTTGAAGGACGCGTCGAGGGTGTCCTCGGCGCCTTCGACATCGGAGCCCACGACGACGACCTGCGCACCCTGGAGGTACGGCAGCGTCGACAGGTCGCCGGCGACCTTCTGCTGGATCTCTTCGATCAGCGCGGTGCGGGCGGCCGGGTCGGCCTCCGACGCCTGCTGGATGATGAGGTCGTTGACTTCCTGGTTCACGTAGTGGTTCGAGAGGAAGTTCTCGACCAGGAAGAACGGCGTCAGGTAGTTGTCGGCGTCGGAGTAGTCGGGGAACCAGCCGAGCTGGTACGCCGGGTACACGTCGGCCGTGCGATCCTTCGAGTACTGCACCCACTCGGTCGTCTGCAGGTTCACCGTGAACAGGCCGGATGCCTCCAGCTGGTCCTTGATGAGCGCGTACTCGTCGGCCGACGAGGGGCCGTAGTGGTCGTTCGAGTACTGCAGGTTCAGCTCGACCGGCGTGGTGACGCCCGCTGCCGCGAGACGCTCCTCGGCCTTGGCGGGGTCGGGCGCGCCCGCACCGTCGCCGTACAGCTCCTTGAGCGGCTCGATCGCACCGGCGAGACCCGCGGGGATGTAGGAGTACAGGGGCGTGTAGGTGCCCTTGTAGACCTGCTCCGAGAGCTCGTCGCGGTCGAGGAGGTCGGCCATGGCCTGGCGCACGGCGAGGGACTTCGCCGGGTCGGCGTCAGGCGTCTTCGCACCGAACGGCATCGTGTCGAAGTTGAACACGATGTAGCGGATCTCGCCACCCGGGCCCTCGACGACCTTGACGCTGTCGTTGCCCTTGAGGTCCTCGATGTCGGTCGAGGAGAGGCTCCGGTACGCGACGTCGATGTTGCCCTCCTGCACGTCGAGCTTCATGTTCGAGGACTCGGCGTAGTACTTCAGGTTGACCGTCTCGGTCTTGGGCTCGGCGAGCAGGCCCTGGTACTCGGGGTTCGCCTTGAACGACACCAGGTTGTTGAAGTCGTAGCTCGTGATCACGTACGGGCCGGCGAAGGCGTTGGCCTCGACGATGGCGTCGTCGGGGGTCAGCTCGTCGGCGGCGAAGACCTCGTCGTCGACGATCGCGCCCGGGAAGCTCGTGAGGATGAGCGGGAACACCTGGTCGTTCTCGGCCTTCAGGTTGAAGACGACCGTGGTGTCATCGGGAGCGTCGACGCTGTCGAGGTTGTAGAGCAGGCTCGACGGGCCGTTCTCGTCGGCGATCGCGAGCTGCCGGTCGAACGTGAACTTCACGTCGGCCGAGGTGAGGTCGTTGCCGTTGGCCCACTTGAGGCCCTCGGGGAGCGTCACCGTGAACTCGGTCGGCGAGGTGAACTCGGCCGACTCGGCGAGGTCGGGGACCACGTCGGTGCTCTGGTAGTCGGTGTTGAGCAGGTACGGGAAGACCTGCGTCTGCACGGCGAGCGAGCCGTTGTCGTACGAACCGGCCGGGTCGAGCGTCGTGACCTTGTCGGTTGTGCCGACCGTCAACGTGCCGCCAGCCGCCTCGGTGCTCCCGCCGCCGCCTGCCGAGCAACCGGCGAGGGCGAGGGCTGCCACCGAGAGACCGGCAGTCGCGATGAGCGCGCGCCGCCGGTTCGTGGATGCGGATGTCATATCCGTCTACCTCTTCCTGTCA
Source organism: Agromyces sp. NSFZ (assembly GCF_056156205.1). Classification (NCBI taxonomy): domain Bacteria; kingdom Bacillati; phylum Actinomycetota; class Actinomycetes; order Micrococcales; family Microbacteriaceae; genus Agromyces; species Agromyces sp. NSFZ. The sequence continues at coordinate 2,016,169 of NZ_CM149585.1, read as the reverse complement.
GGACTGAAACGCGCAGCGGTGTACCGCGGCGCGCGCTGTCGTATCTCTCAGGACTAGCACACGCGCCCGGGAATCTTGCAGGACCGCCCAACCACACGGAGGAATGTTTATCGATCTGCAACCTTGGCCGCAGGACCTGTGCGCAGATGCGCACGAGGGCGGCGGATGCCGCTCAATCGCCGCGCAGGCTCCGACGCTCGGTCTCGAGCTCCACGAGGGCCCGCTGCAACGCCGTGAACGTGGCGGTGTCGGTGCGATCGGTGCGCTGCAGTCGCCCGAGGAGCTCGGACTTCTGACGCAGGAGCTCCCGGTCGATGAGCGAGGTGACGATGCCCCTGACGTAGACGGCCAGCTCGTCGTCGGTGCGTTGCGGCACGGGCGCGACCGCGAGCTGCCGCACGACGCCCGCGAACGGCGCGGGAACCTCGTCGATGAGACGGTCGACCCGCAGCGACGCGTCGCCCGAGGCGAGCACCGACGCGATGCCGTCGCGGATGACCGCGAGCGTCGCGTTGCCGAACCGGCAGTCGACCGCCTGTCGGAGGAGGTCGGGGCCGACTACGTCGGGGGCCTGGATCATCGCCTGCAGCACATCGCGCTCGAGCCTGGTCGAGGGGTCGTTCGGCAGTTCGGTGATCGAGAACGGCCGCTGCGGGGCATCCGTCGCCGGGGTCCTGCTCGTCGCCGGCTGCGCGTCGCCGGCGTCGCGCACCGGGCTGCGCCGCTCCCCTTGGCCGCCTTGGCCACCGTGGCCGCCGCGGCCGGTGATCGCCGATCGCACGGCCTGCGTCACCTCGCCGAGCTCCATGCCGAGCATGCGCGCCAGCTCGCGCGTGTAGCCCGGGCGCAGCGCGGGGTCGCGGATCTCGGCGACGATCGGCGCGGTGGTGCGGAGCGCGGCGACGCGGCCCTCGACCGTCTCGAGGTCGTACCGCGAGAGGCTGTGCCGGATCACGAACTCGAACATCGGGGTCTTGGTCTCGATGAGGGCACGCACGGCCGCGTCGCCGCGCGCCAGGCGCAGGTCGCACGGGTCGAGCCCGTCGGGAGCGACCGCGACGAACGTCTGCGCGGCGAACCGCTGCTCCTCGGCGAACGCACGCATCGCCGCCTGCTGCCCGGCCGCGTCGCCGTCGAAGGTGAAGACCACCTCGCCGAGGCTGGAGTCGTCGCCGAGCACACGACGGAGCACCTTGATGTGCTCGACGCCGAACGAGGTGCCCGACGTCGCGATCGCCGTGGTCACGCCCGCGAGGTGGCAGGCCATCACGTCGGTGTAGCCCTCGACGAGCACCACCCGGTGCGTCTTCGCGATGTCGCGTTTGGCGAGGTCGAGCCCGTACAGCACCTGCGCCTTGTGGTAGATCGCCGTCTCGGGCGTGTTGAGGTACTTGGGCCCCTGGTCGTCGTCGAGGAGCTTGCGGGCGCCGAACCCGACCGTCTGGCCCGTGACATCCCGGATCGGCCAGATCAGCCGGCCGCGGAACCGGTCGTACACCCCTCGGTCGCCCTGGGAGACGAGGCCGGATGCCGCGAGCTCCTCGGTCGTGTAGCCACGGGCCTCGAGGTGGTTGGTGAGCGCATCCCAGCTCTTCGGAGCGAAGCCGACGCCGAAGTGGCGCGCCGCCTCGGCGTCGAATCCGCGCTCGCCGAGGAACCGGCGAGCCGGCTCGGCTTCGGGCGAGCCGAGCCGCTCGACGAAGAACTCGGCGGCGGCCTGGTTCGCGGCGAGGAGCCGCGCGCGGTTGCCGTGATCGGAGGCCTGTCCCCCGTCTTCGTAGTGGAGCTCGAAGCCGATGCGACCGGCGAGGCGTTCGACCGCCTCGGTGAACGACACGTGGTCCATGCGCTGCAGGAACGTGTACACGTCGCCCGACTCGCCGCAGCCGAAGCAGTGGTAGTACCCGAGCTGCGGGCGCACGTGGAAGCTCGGGCTGCGCTCGTCGTGGAACGGGCAGAGCCCCTTCAGCGAGCCGACCCCGGCCGACTTGAGGCTGACATGCTCTCCGACGATGTCGGCGATGTTCGTGCGGGCCTTGACCTCCTCGACATCGCTCTGTCGAATCCGGCCCGCCATGGCTCTCATCCTAGTTTCCCTGAGCCCGTCGAAGGGCGGCAGGGCGTCACCGCTGCACGAGGCGCTCGTACCAGGCGAGCGCGGACTGGTCGGTGAGGCTCGCGACCTGGTCGACGACCACGCGCTTGCGCGCAGCGTCGTCGTCGGCCGCCCGCCAGTCCTCGGCGAAGCCCGCGTCGAGGTGCCGGTCGCCGGTCTCGTGCAGCATCTCGGCGAGCGAGGTGAGCACCTGCCGCTGCTGCGCGTAGATGGGCTGCCTCGTGTTCTTCGACATCACGAAGGCGGCGACGATGCCCTTGAGCACGGCGATCTCGGCCTGGATCTCGCGCGGCACGACGACGTCGGCGTCGAAGCGGATGAGGCTCGCCAGCGGGAAGGCCGAGCGCGTGGCATCCGTCGCGGCGTGCGCGAACCGGCCGATGAGCTGGCTCGTGAGGTTCTTCAGCTGCGCCTGGTCGCGGCGGCTGCCGCTCCACGAATCCATCCAGCCGTCGAGCGAATCCAGCCGGTCGAACGCCGCGATGAGCTCGTCGTGGCCGATGGCGCCGCCGATCCACTCGTACATCGAGGAGACGAGCGCGTCGTGGTCGACGCGTGCACCGAGGGCGGCCACGTCGACGTAGCCGTTGACGATGGCGTCTTCGAAGTCGTGCACCGAGTAGGCGATGTCGTCGGAGAGGTCCATGACCTGCGCCTCGATGCAGGGCCGGCGCTCGGGTGCCCCCCGGCGCAGCCACGTGAACACGTCGGCGTCGTCGTGGTAGAAGCCGAACTTGGCGCGCCCGCTCGGATCGGCGACGGCGTTCTGCTCGGGCCACGGGTACTTGCAGCTCGCGTCGAGGCTCGCGCGGGTGAGGTTGAGGCCGTGGCTGCGGCCGTCGGCGCCGAAGACCTTCGGCTCGAGCCGGGTGAGGAGGCGGAGCGTCTGCGCGTTGCCCTCGAAACCGCCGATGTCGGCCGCCCACGTGTTGAGGGCCTTCTCGCCGTTGTGGCCGAACGGCGGATGGCCGAGGTCGTGCGCGAGGCAGGCCGTGTCGACGACGTCGGGATCGAGGCCGAGGCTCGCGGCCAGCTCGCGGCCGACCTGCGCGACCTCGAGCGAGTGCGTGAGCCGGTTGCGGGCGAAATCGAGCCCCGCCGTGGGGCTCAGCACCTGCGTCTTCGCCGCCAGGCGCCGCAGCGCGCTCGAGTGGAGCAGCCGGGCCCGGTCGCGCGCGAAGTCGCTGCGGCCCGACGTGTGCCGCTCGGGCAGGCGCCGCTCGATGTCGGCGTCGCCGTAGCCGCCGAACAGTCGCTCTCGCACGTCAGCCGCCGCTCGTGTCGAGCTCGGCATCGACGAGGGTGGTGCGGTCGTCGCCGGCGAGCTCCTGGGAATCGAGCCACCCCGCGGGCAGCGCGGGGCTCTTCGGCGTGCCCGCACGGCCCCGCGGTCCTTCGGCGCCCTCGCCCGGGTACGGCATCGACCAGTCGAGCGTGCCGAGCAGCTCGTCGAGCTGGGCGAGCGACTCGACGGTCGCGAGCTTCGCCCGCAGCTCACCGCCGACCGGGTAGCCCTTGAAGTACCAGGCGACGTGCTTGCGGATGTCGCGGCAGCCGCGCTCCTCGCTGTCGAAGAACTCGGTGAGCAGCTCCGCGTGGCGGCGGAACGTCTGCGCGACCTCCCCCAGCGTCGGCTCGGCCTTGCGCTCGGTCCCTGAGCCTGTCGAAGGGCGGAACGCCGCCGCGAGGTCGCCGAAGAGCCACGGGCGGCCGAGGCATCCGCGACCCACGACCACACCGTCGCAGCCGGTCTCGGCGACCATGCGCAGTGCGTCGTCGGCCGACCAGATGTCGCCGTTCCCGAGCACCGGCACGCTCGTGACGGTCTGCTTGAGCTTCGCGATGGCCGACCAGTCGGCCTCGCCCGAGTAGAACTCGGCGGCTGTGCGGGCATGCAGCGCGACCGCGGCGACCCCGGCACCCTCGGCGATGCGGCCCGCCTCGAGATAGGTGAGGTGGTCGGCGTCGATGCCCTTGCGCATCTTCACGGTGAGCGGGATGTCGCCGGCCGCCTGCACCGCACCCTCGACGATGGCGCGGAAGAGCCCGCTCTTCCACGGGAGGGCGGCACCGCCGCCCTTGCGGGTGACCTTGGGCACGGGGCATCCGAAGTTCAGGTCGATGTGGTCGGCGCGGTCTTCGGCGACGAGCATCGTGACCGCCTCGGCGACGGTCTTCGGGTCGACGCCGTAGAGCTGGATCGACCGCGGCGTCTCGGACTCGTGGTGCGTGATGAGGCGCATCGACTCGGGGGTGCGCTCGACGAGCGCGCGCGACGTGATCATCTCGGAGACGTAGAGCCCCGCGCCGAACTCGCGGCAGAGTCGCCGGAACGCGGTGTTCGTGATGCCGGCCATCGGTGCCAGCACGACGGGGACGTCGAGTTCGAGCCCGCCGATGGACAGCGGGCCCGCGGGAAGCGTGGTGGTGGAGGGCATCGCCTTCGATTCTCCCAGAGATCGGGGCCTGGTCACCCTCGGTGGCGTGGCACGCCTAGGATTCCGAGGAAGACGAGGTGTGGAGGACGAGATGACCGACGGCACGCTGACGGGTGCGGAGCGGGTGCGGGCGGATGCCGCGGCTCGGGGCCTCGACATCGAGATCATCGAGCGACCGGCCGCCCGCAGCCTCGAGGAGGCCGCCGAGATCCTGGGGATCACGCCCGCGGACATCGTGAAGTCGCTCGTCGTGAAGAAGAGCGACGACACCTACGTGTTCGCGCTCGTGCCGGGCGGCCGCAAGATCTCGTGGCCGAAGCTGCGCGCGCTCCTCGGCGTGAACAAGCTGCAGCTTCCGGATGCCTCGCTCGCCCTCGCCGCGACCGGCTACGAGCGCGGCACCATCACGCCGCTCGGCTCGACGACGGCCTGGCCGGTCGTCGTCGATGCGACGATTCCGGGCCGCCGCGTGTCGATGGGCGCGGGCGAGCACGGCCGGAGCCTGTTCGTCGACGCCGACGCGCTGGTGCGCGCGTTCGACGCGACGGTCGCCGACATCACCGAGCCGGAGTAGGGACTACTCCCCCAGCCCGGGGATGGAGCAGACGTCGCCTTCGCACACCATCGCGGCCGGGTCGCCGGCCACCATGGTGAACGGCGACGGCGACGGGGCATCCGTCGACGGGGCATCCGTCGACGGGGCATCCGTCGACGGGGCATCCGTCGCCTGCGGCATCGCGGCGTCGCTCACGCCGCGGCCCCGTCGCGCTCGCCGGCCACCTGCGTGAGCACCTGCGAGAACACCTCGGCGGGCTGGGCGCCCGAGACGCCGTACTTGCCCTCGAAGACGAAGAAGGGCACGCCCTGGATGCCGTAGGCGCCGGCCTGGGCGATGTCGGCCTGCACCGCCGCGCCGTATCGGCCTGACTCGAGCGCCGCTCGCGCGGCATCCGCATCGAGCCCGACCTCGGCGGCGAGCTCGACGAGTTCCTCGACACGACCGACGTGGCGGCCCTCGGTGAAGTACGCGCGGAAGAGGCGCTCCGAGAGCTCGAGCTGCAGGCCCTGCTCCTTCGCGAAGTGCAGCAGCTCGTGGGCCTTGAGCGTCTTGGTGTGCTGCAGCGCGTCGTAGTCGTAGTCGAGCCCGGCCTGGGCGGCGATGCCGGTGACTCGGTCGATCATCATCTGCGCCTGCTCGACGGGGATGCGCTTGTGGCCCGCGAGGAAGTCGATCTCGGAGCCCTCGAAGTCGACGGGCGTGTCGGGGGCGAGCTCGAACGAGTGGTACTCGATCTCCACCTCCGGCGCGTCGTCGCCGAGCGCGGCGATGCCGCCCTCGAGGTGCCGCTTGCCGATGTAGCACCAGGGGCAGGCGATGTCGGACCAGATGTCGATCTTGATGGGGGACGTCACGACATATGCGAACGGATGCATCCACCGGCGTATTCCCGCCTCGGTCCCACTCGGCAGCGGCGCAGCGGCTCGCGGCGGCCTTCGCTCGCCAAGGCGGCCCGAACTCGGGCCGCTCAGGCGAGAACGTGCCGCCCGCGCCGGCGAGCAGGTGAGAAGCGAGCCTCAGGACGCGGCCGGCGCGTCCACCGCCCCGCCGAAGCGCCGGTTGCGCCCGGCGTACAGCTCGACCGCCTGCCACAGGTCGACCCGCGAGAAGTCGGGCCACAGCGTGTCGAGGAACACCATCTCGGCGTACGCCGACTGCCAGAGCAGGAAGTTCGACGTGCGCTGCTCCCCAGAGCTGCGCACGAACAGGTCGACGTCGGGCAGCTCGGGCACGTACAGCCGCTTGGCGATGAGCTTCTCGGTCACCGCAGACGGGCGGAGCCGACCGGATGCCACGTCGTCGGCGATCGACCGCACGGCGTCGGTGATCTCGTTCCGCCCGCCGTAGTTCACGCACATCGTGAGGGTCAGGGTGTCGTTGCCCGCCGTCAGTCGCTCGGCGTACTGCAGCTCGTTGATGACCGATGCCCAGAGTCGCGGCCGGCGGCCCGCCCAGCGGATGCGCACGCCCCACTCGTTGAGCTGGTCGCGCCGCCGGTGCAGCACGTCGCGGTTGTAGCCCATGAGGAAGCGCACCTCCTCGGGCGAGCGCTTCCAGTTCTCGGTCGAGAACGCGTACACCGAGAGGTGCTTCACGCCGATCTGCACGGCGCCGGCGACGACGTCGAGCAGGGCAGCCTCGCCCGCCTTGTGGCCCTCGATGCGCGTGAGCCCACGGCGGTTCGCCCACCGCCCGTTGCCGTCCATGACGATCGCGACATGCTCTGGCACCGCGCCCTTCGGCAGTTCGGGCGGGTACAGGCCCGTCCAGTCGAGGGGCTTGTACGGCACGGCGTCGCGATGCGTGTAGGGCTTGGGGGTCACGTGGTGGTCGTTTCTCTGGAGACGTGCGGCAGCGAGCGGAGTCCGCGCTCGAGGTGCCACTGGGTGTACGCGGCGACGATACCGCTCGCCTGGTTGCGGTCGACGGATGTCGCGGCCTCGGCGTGCGCCCAGTCGCCGGCGAGCAGCGACCCGAGCAGTGCCACGGTCGAGCCGGCGATGCGCGGCGTGCCCGGCGGGGCATCCTCGTCGCAGACCACGCCGCCGAGCTGCACGACGACCGCCGTGTGCTCGCCGGCTCTGCCGCAGCGCGCGCAGTCCTGGAAGCTCGGCGCCCACCCGGCGAGGGCGAGCGCGCGCAGCAGGTAGGAGTCGAGCGTGAGGCTGGCCCCGTGCTCGGCGCGGGCGAGCGAGCGCAGCGCGCCCACGAGCAGCAGGTACTGCTGCAGCGACCCCTCGGCCTCGGTGAGCTTGTCGGCCGCCTCGACCATGGCGTTCGCGGCCGTGTACGCCGCGTAGTCCTGCGTGATCTCGGCGCCGTACGAACCGAGCGACTCGGCCTGCGTGATCACGTCGAGCGTGCGGCCCTCGTAGAGCTGCAGGTCGGCGACCATGAAGGGCTCGAGACGCGCCCCGAACTTCGAGCCCGTGCGGCGCACGCCCTTGGCGACGGCCCGCACCTTGCCGTGACGGCGGGTGAGGAGCGTGACGATGCGGTCGGCCTCACCCAGCTTGTGGGTGCGCAGCACGACGGCTTCATCTCGGTACACGGGCACCTCTCGATTCTCCCACCGTCCACCGGCAGCCCGGTCGACGGCCACGCGTCACCGGCGCTCCGGTCGACGGTCCCCGCGTGGTACAACCGACGCATGACCCTCGCGCCGTTCGAGATCCCGCTCTGGGCCGACCTCGCGGCGGTGGCCGTCGGCGCTCTGCAGGGCGCCATGTTCGCGGGCCGGCTGAAGGAGCGCCGGCTCGACCTCCTCGGCGTGGCGCTCATCGGCATCCTCGTCGGGCTGGGCGGAGGCCTCCTCCGCGACATCCTGATCAACCAGATGCCCGCCGCGATGAAGAGCAACTGGTACCTGCTCGTCGCGACGCTCGCCGCGCTCGTCGGCATGGCGCTGCTGCGCCTGTTCACGCGGCTCAACCCGCTCATCATCGCGCTCGACGCCGTGACGATCGGCCTCTTCGCCGCCATCGGCACGACGAAGGCGCTCGCGTACGGCGTGCCCGAGGTACCCGCGCTCTTCGTCGGCGTCGTGTCGGCGGTGGGCGGCTCCATCCTGCGCGACGTGTCGCTCAACCTGCCGATCGCCCTCATGCACGTCGGGTCGCTCTACGCGGTGGCGGCCGGCGTCGGGACGGTGCTCATCGTGGTGCTCGTCGCCCTCGGGGCGAACATCACCGTCGCAGCGACGGCGTGCGTCATCGTGACCACGGCGATCCGGCTCGGCTCGGTGCGGTTCGGCTGGAGCCTTCCAGAGCAGCGCGCCATCGCCACCTGGCGCGTGTGGCGCCGGCCCTGACCACGGACGACGGATGCCGCGCCCGCGAGTGCGGGACGCGGCATCCGCTGCTCGAATCCACCTAGACGGTGACCGCCTCGCGCGCCGGGGCCGCGACGCGCGATCCGCGCAGCGCCCGGTTGACGGCCGAGACGACGGCCTTCAGCGACGCGGTGGAGATGTCGGCGTCGACGCCGACGCCCCACAGCGTGCGGCCCTCGACCTGGCACTCGACGTAGGCCGCGGCGAGGGCGTCGCCCCCGGCCGACAGGGCATGCTCGCTGTAGTCGAGCACGCGCACGTCGACGCCCTCGGCGGCGAGCACCGAGAGGAACGCCGCGACCGGGCCGTTGCCCGAGCCGTCGGCCTCGACGCGCTCGTCGCCGTCGCGGAGTCCGACGCGCACCCGCACGTCGCCCGTGAGGTCGCTCTCGGTGCGCAGCGACAGCAGTTCGAATCGTCCCCACTTCTCGTCGGGGCGGTCCTGCGGGGCCGGCAGGTACTCGTCGTTGAAGATGCGCCAGATCTCGTCGCTCGAGACCTCGCCGCCCTCGGCGTCGGTCTTGGCCTGCACGACGCCCGAGAACTCGATCTGCAGGCGGCGCGGCAGGTCGAGCGCGTGGTCGGTCTTCAGCAGGTACGCGACGCCGCCCTTGCCCGACTGCGAGTTGACGCGGATGACGGCCTCGTAGCTTCGCCCGAGGTCCTTCGGGTCGACCGGCAGGTAGGGCACCGCCCATTCGAGGTCATCGACGTTGATGCCGCGCTCGGCGGCGCGCGCCTCCATGGCCTCGAAGCCCTTCTTGATCGCGTCCTGGTGCGACCCCGAGAACGCGGTGTACACGAGGTCGCCCGCCCACGGGCTGCGCTCGGGCACCGGCAGCTGGTTGCAGTACTCGGCGGTGCGCTTGACCTCGTCGATGTCGGAGAAGTCGATCTGCGGGTCGATGCCCTGCGTGAAAAGGTTGATGCCGAGCGCCACCAGGTCGACGTTTCCGGTGCGCTCGCCGTTGCCGAACAGGCATCCCTCGATGCGGTCGGCCCCGGCCATGTAGCCGAGTTCTGCGGCGGCGACGGCCGTGCCGCGGTCGTTGTGCGGGTGCAGCGAGAGGATCACGTTCTCGCGGTGGTTCAGGTGCCGCGACATCCACTCGATCGAGTCGGCGTAGACGTTGGGCGTCGCCATCTCGACGGTCGCGGGCAGGTTGATGATCACCTTGCGCTCTGCCGTGGGCTCGAGCACCTCGAGCACCTGGTTGCACACGTCGACGGCGAACTCGAGCTCAGTGCCGGTGTAACTCTCGGGCGAGTACTCGTAGTACACGGTCGTGCCCGGCACCGTCGCCTCCATCTCGCGGCACTTGCGGGCGCCGTGCAGCGCGATGTCGATGACGCCCTGGCGGTCGGTGCGGAAGACGACCTCGCGCTGCAGGATGCTCGTCGAGTTGTAGAGGTGCACGATCGCCTGCTTGGCGCCGCGGATCGACTCGTAGGTGCGCTCGATGAGGTGGTCGCGCGACTGGGTGAGCACCTGGATGGTGACGTCGTCGGGAATGGCGCCGTCGTCGATGAGGCCGCGCACGAAGTCGAAGTCGGTCTGGCTCGCGCTCGGGAACCCGACCTCGATCTCCTTGTAGCCCATGCGCACGAGCATGTCGAACATGATGCGCTTGCGCTCGGGGCTCATGGGGTCGATGAGCGCCTGGTTGCCGTCGCGCAGGTCGACGGCGCACCAACGCGGCGCCTGCTCGATGCGTGCGGACGGCCACGTGCGGTCGGGCAGGTCGACGCGGATCTGCTCGTGGTACGGGCGATACCGATGCACGGGCATCGGCGACGGCTTCTGGGTGTTCTTCATGGGGTGCTCTTCTCGCTCTGCGGATGGATTCAGCCGACGACGAACTCCGCAGCGAGGGAGGCCTGTGAACTAGGACTCGCTGCGGCAGCTAAGGAGAAGCAGGCCGTGAAGCACGCATCAAGGGTAACACCGCCGTTGCGTGGGAACGCAATCGTGACGCCGGCGGCATCTACCCGACGTTTCCGTTCCCGCGTCATGCGTCCGATGGAACGGCGACGCGACGCGGGAACGGAAACACGGGCAGGCGGATGCCGCAGCCACGCGACATCCGCCCGCTCGACTCACTCCACCGCGAGCGCGACCACCGGGGCGACCCGCATGGCGCGACGCGCGGGCGCGACGGATGCAACGAACGTGAGCACCCCGGCCGCGAGGAGCAGGCCGCCGAACATCGCCCACGGGATGCCGGGCAGCACGAACGCCGGCTCCCCCTGCGCGCCGCCGAGCAGCGCCTGCGCGCCCGCCCAGCCGTAGCCGAAGCCGAGCACGATCCCGGTCACGGTGGCGGCGAGCGTGAGTGCTGCGCTCTCGGCCACGATCATGCGGCGCAACTGCCCGCGATCGAATCCGAGCGCGCGCAGCAGCCCCAGTTCGCGGGTGCGCTGCATGACGCTCAGGGACAGGGTGTTCACCATGCCGATCGCGGCGATGACGGCGCTGAACCCGATGAGCACCGTGAAGACCGCGATCGTGACGTTGAGCATCTCGTCGATGCCCGCGTACACCTCGGGCTGCACGCGCTGCGCCTCGAGGAGCATGGCGCGATACGACTCCATGGTCACGGCGAACGTGGTGACGAGGGTCACGCCGATCACGAGCCCGATCGTCATGCGAGAACTGCGCTCGGGGTGGCGCACGGCGTTCTCCGCCGCGAGGCGGGCGGCCGGCGAGCGGCCGAGGGCACGTCCGACGAGCCGCAGCACGGGCGGCATCACGACGTGCGCGCCGAGCACGATGCCCGTGAACGAGAGGATGCCGCCCGCCATACCGACGAGCACGCCGTAGGGCTCCGTGAGGCCCCACACGACGCCCGCGACGAGCAGGCCGATGCCGAGCACGAACAGCACGACGGCGCTGACGTTGCGCACCCGGCGACGACCGAGCTCTTCACGGTCGGGCTCGGCGGCGTTGCCGATCGCCTGGATCGGCCGCACCCGCAGCACCCGACGGGATCCGACCCACGAGGCGAGCCACGTCGTGACCACCACGGCGACGGCGGGGAGGACGATCGCGGGGTTGAGGTAGCCGTACTCGGTCGCAGGCATGATGTCGGTCGCCACCGCGAACTCCTCGAGCAGGAAGGCGAGACCGGTGCCCGCGACGACGCCGATCGCGGCGCCGACGAGCCCGATGCCGAGCCCCTCCTTCGCGATGTGCGCACGCTGAGCCCGTGCGGTCGAGCCGATGAGGCGGAGCAGCGCGATCAGGCGTGTGCGGCCGGCCACGACGGTGGCGACCGTGTTCGCGGTGACGATCGCGCTCACGTACACGGCGATGACGATGAACACGGCCGCGATGATGCCGAGCATGAGGGCGACGGTGTCGCTCTCCCCCGTCACCTCGTCGGCGGCGATCGCGGCGGCGAGGAGGCCCGTGACGTGCAGCAGCGCCACGCCGAAGGTGCCCGCGAGGGCGGCGACGAGCAGTGTGGGCCACTGGTCGGCGAACCGGGAGCGCATCACGCCGCGACCTCCATCGAGAGCATGAACGACGAGATCTCCTCGGGCGTCGATCGGGGTGCGTCGCGCACGATGCGCCCATCTGCGAGGAACAGGATGCGGTCGGCGTGGCTGGCCGCCACCGGGTCGTGCGTCACCATCGCGATCGACTGCCCGAAGCCGGCACTCGCGCCGGCGAGGAGGCCGAGCACCTCGCGTCCGGTGCGCGAATCGAGATTGCCCGTCGGCTCGTCGGCGAAGAGCAGGTCGGGCCGGGTCGCGAGCGCACGCGCGATCGCGACGCGCTGCTGCTGCCCGCCCGAGAGCTCGTGCGGCCGGTGCCGCAGGCGGGCCGCGAGCCCGAGGGTCTCGATGAGCTCGTCGATCCACGCCCGCTCCTCGCGGGTCGGTCGGCGACCGTCGAGTTCGAACGGGAGCAACACGTTGCCGGCGGCGTCGAGCGTCGGCACGAGGTTGAAGGACTGGAACACGAAGCCGATGCGCCGGCGGCGGAGCACGGTGAGCGCGGAGTCGGTGAGTTCGGTGATGTCGGTGTCGCCGAGCCAGACGCGTCCGGCGGTCGGCGAGTCGAGGCCGGCCATGATGTGCATCAGGGTCGACTTGCCCGAGCCCGACGGGCCCATGATGGCCGTGAACTCGCCGCGGCGGAGTCCGAGGGAGACGCCGTCCAGCGCGGTGACGGCGCCGGGGCCCTCCCCGTAGCGCTTGCCGAGGTCGATGACGCGTGCGATGAGGCCGAGGTCGGAGGGTTGGATCTGCATGGTCTCGACGCTACGGTCGGCGTCGCGAGGCGGCATCCGGCCAGGGAGTGGTCTCGGATCATCCTCGAGGATGACGCGTCGGTCGCTGAGCCCGTCGGTCGCCGAGCCCGTCGAAGCGGCCCCTTCGACAAGCTCAGGGACCGCCTTCGACAGGCTCAGGGACCGCCTTCGACAGGCTCAGGAGCCGGTGCCGAGGTCGTGCTCGTAGGCGAACACCACGAGCTGCACGCGGTCGCGCAACGAGAGCTTCGCCAGGATGCGGCTCACGTGCGTCTTGACGGTCGCCTCCGAGAGGAACTCGGATGCCGCGATCTCCGAGTTCGACAGGCCCCGCGCCGCGAGCCCGAAGATCTCGCGTTCGCGCGGGGTGAGCTCCGACCAGGCGGCCGGCGCCGGACGCAGGCCGTTCCCCCGGCCGACGTGCGCGAACAGCTCGCGCGTGGCGGTGGCCGCGATGACCTGGTTGCCCTGGTGCACCGTGCGGATGGCGGCGAGCAGGAACTCGGGGTCGGCGTCCTTGAGCACGAATCCGCTCGCGCCCGCCCGGATCGCGCGCGCCGCGTTCTCGTCGAGGTCGAACGTCGTGAGCACGAGGATGCGCGGCGGGGTGCGTCCCTCGGCATCGGCGTCGGCCAGGATGCGCTCGGTCGCCGCGATGCCGTCCTGCAGCGGCATCCGCACGTCCATGAGCATCACGTCGGGACGGGAGCGAGCCGCCAGGGCGACCGCCGCGACGCCGTCTCCCGCCTCCCCGGCGACCTCGAGGTCGGGTTGCGACTCCACGAGCATGCGGATGCCCGCGCGGAACAGCGCCTGGTCGTCGACGAGGGCGACGCGGATGCCGCTCATGCGGGCCTCCCCGCCTGGGCGGGGATCCGGGCGGTGAGCCGGAACCTGCCGTCCTCGCCCGCTTCGGCCCGGAGCGTGCCGCCGGCGAGCTGTGCACGCTCGTGCATGCCCGGGATGCCGTGGCGGAAGGCCGGCGACGGCTCGCCGGCCGCGGCATCCGACCGCAGGGCGTTCACGATCTCGAGGTCGACGCCGGCGTCGTCCCACGCGAGGCGGAGGTCGACCGGCGCCGAGGCGTCTCCATGGCGGAGCGCGTTGGTGAGGCCCTCCTGCACGATGCGGTACACGGCGATCTGGTGCCCGGTGCCGAGTTCGATGCGCTCGCCCGACTCGGAGAACCGCACGTCGAGGCCGGTCGTGCGCACCTGGTCGATCAGCCGACCGAGATCGTCGAGGACCGGTTGCGGCGCATCGCCCTCGTGATGGCGCAGCTCGGCGAGCAGGAGCCGTACGTCGCCGAGGGCGCCGCGCGCGACGCCCGCAATGGTGTCGAGTGCCTCCACGGCCGCCTCGGGTCTCGCGCGGGCGGCGAACCGGGAGCCGTCGGCCTGGGCGATGACCACCGCGAGCGAGTGGGCGACGACGTCGTGCATGTCGCGGGCGATGCGGTTGCGCTCCTGCTCGACCGCGAAGCGGTACTGGGCGAGTTCGCGCTGGCGGTTCGCGAGTTCCTCGCGGCGCCGCGTCTCACGGGTGTCCCGCACCGTGCGCACCAGCAGCCCGGCGGTCCAGGCGAGCACCAGCACGGCGATCGCGGCCACGAAGAGGAGCCCGATCGCGAGCGACGTGCCGATCGCGTTGCTCGGGCTCCCGAGCAACGACGCTCCGTCGAGCAGCGGCTTCATGACGCCCAGGTAGGCGGTCGCGACCACGGCGCCGAAACCGGCCGACGCGAGGCCGAGCCACTTGACCACCTGGTCGCCGCGCGCCGCCGTGGTGTAGAGCACCCCGAGGACCGCGGTGTCGTAGAGCTGCAGGTCGCGAAGCGCGGCCATCTGCACCACGGCGGCGGCCCACGCCACCCCGAGGGCGACCGCCGGCGAGCGACGGCGCACCGCGAGCGCGCCCGTGAACCCGGCCAGCGCGACGAGGTCGGCGGCGTTGCCGAGCAGCGCGAACGGCAGGCAGACGAGCGCGAAGACCCCGGCGAGCACGATGTCCGTCGTGATCATGCCTCGGGTCACGGATGTCTGCACCGATCCACCGTATGCCGTGCCGCCCCGGCTGCCGGCCGCGGAGCGGCGGAATCATCCTCCAGTCGTACGCGCGGCCCGCCGCTCAGAAGCCGAGTCGCCCGAGCTGCTTCGGGTCGCGCTGCCAGTCCTTCGCGACCTTCACGTGCAACGCGAGGTACACCTTGCGGCCGAGCAGCGCCTCGATCTGCGCGCGCGCCGTCGCACCGACCTCGCGAAGGCGCTGCCCGCCCTTGCCGATGATGATGCCCTTCTGGCTGTCGCGTTCGACGAAGACGTTCGCGTAGACCTCGAGCAGGTCCTTGTCCTCCCGCTCGATCATGTCGTCGACGGTGACGGCGATCGAGTGCGGCAGCTCGTCGGACACGCCCTCGAGCGCGGCCTCGCGCACGAACTCGGCGATGCGCTCGGTGACGTCCTCGTCGGTGCGCGCCTCTGCCGGGTACAGCGGATGCTCCGAGGTGGGCATGAGCTTCAGCAACTCGTCGACCAGGACGTCGAGCTGCTCGCCCTTCGGCGCCGACACCGGGATCACCGAGTCCCATTCGCGCAGCTCGGATACGGCCAGCAACTGCTCCGCCACCTCGGCCTTCGACGCGGCATCCGTCTTGGTGACGATGGCCACCTTCTTCGCGCGCGGATACTGGTCGAGCTGCTCGTTGATGAACCGGTCGCCGGGGCCGATGGCCTCGTTCGCGGGTACGCAGAAGGCGATCACGTCGACGTCGCCGAGGGTGGACTGCACGAGCGTGTTGAGGCGCTCCCCGAGGAGCGTGCGCGGGCGGTGCAGCCCCGGGGTGTCCACGAGGATGAGCTGCCCGTGGTCGCGGTGCACGATGCCGCGGATGGCGCGTCGCGTCGTCTGCGGCTTCGAGCTCGTGATCGCCACCTTCTCGCCGACGAGTGCGTTGGTGAGTGTCGACTTGCCGACGTTCGGGCGTCCGACGATCGAGACGAATCCGGCCCGGTACTCAGCCACGGTGGTTCCTTCCTTCGAGCTCGCCGGTGTCGAACGCCGACTGGGCGTCGATGAGCGCCTGGTCGCGTTCCACGAGGATCGTCGAGATGCGCTTGCGCCGTCCTTCGGTGCGTTCGGCCTCGAGGATGAGCCCGGACACGGTGACCCGCTCGCCGAGGAGCGGCAGGTGGCCGAGCTCCTTGGCCAGCAGGCCCCCGGCGGAGTCGACGTCCTCGTCTTCGAGGTCGAGTCCGAAGAGCTCGCCGAGCTCGTCGACGGGCAGGCGCGCGTTCACGCGGAACCGGCCGTCGCCCAGGTCTTCGACCTGGGCTGCCTCACGGTCGTACTCGTCGGAGATGTCGCCGACGAGCTCCTCGATGAGGTCTTCGAGCGTGGCGAGGCCGGCGATGCCGCCGTACTCGTCGACGACCATGGCGAGGTGGTTCGACTCGAGCTGCATCTGGCGCAGCAGCGCGTCGGCCTTCATCGAGTCCGGCACGAACAGGGCCGGACGGGCGAGCTCGCCGACGGTGAGCGTCTCGGCGTCGAGGGGTCGCTCGAAGCCGAGCCGCGCGAGATCGCGGAGGTACAGGATGCCGATCACGTCGTCGGCGTCCTTCGCGATCACCGGGATGCGCGAGAAGCCGGCCTTGAGGAACAGGGCCATGGCCTGCGCGAGGTGCGCGGTGGCGTCGATCGTGATCATGTCGGTGCGGGGCACCATCACCTCGCGCACCACGGTGTCGTTGAACTCGAAGATCGAGTGGATGAGCTCGCGATCGCCCTCCTCGAGCACGTCGAGCTCGGTCGCCTCGTCGACCATGCTCAGCAGCTGCTCCTCGCTCGAGACGCCGGCGAAGCGGATGCGTCCGGGCGTGACCCGGTTGCCGAGGGACACGAGCGCATTCGCGAGCGGACCGAGCAGCACGCGCACGAAGTGCACGATGGGCGCGGTGAGTCGCAGCACTGCGGCGGCGTGCGCCCGGCCCACGCTGCGCGGGCTCGCACCCACGAGCACGAACGAGACCGCGGTCATGATGAGCGCCGAGTACAGCAGGACCAGCCACACGTTGTCGAGGAACGTCGCGAAGGCCAGCGTCACGAGCACCGCGGCCGTGGTCTCCGCGAGGATGCGCATGAAGTTCACGGCGTTCACGTGCGCGCCCGCGTCCTCGGCGATCGCGAGGAGCGAGCGCCTGGCGCGCGCCCCGATGGCGAGGTCCGTGATGTCGGCTCGCGAGCTCACGCCGATGGCCGAGTCGACCGCCGCCATCAGGCCGCCGAACGCCACGAGCACGAAGGCCGCTCCGATGAAGAGCCAGGGCTGCATGGTCAGCGGCGCCGCTCCTGCATCGTGAAGCCCACGAGGATGTCGCGCTGGATGCCGAACATCTCCTTCTCCTCCGCCGCATCGGCGTGGTCGAACCCGAGCAGGTGCAGGATGCCGTGGGTGGTCAGCAGCAGCAGCTCGTCGGAGAGCGGATGCCCCGCCGTCTTCGCCTGCGCCTCCGCGACCTGCGGGCACAGCACGACGTCGCCGAGCAGTCCGGCCGGCGTGGGCTGGTCCTCGGTGCCGGGCCGGAGTTCGTCCATCGGGAAGCTCAGCACGTCGGTGGGGCCCGGCTCGTCCATCCACTGCACGTGCAGCTGCTCCATTGCGCCCTCGTCGACGAGGACGATCGCGAGCTCGGCGTCAGGGTGCACGTGCATGGCGTCGAGCGCGTAGACGGCGAGCCGCTGCAGTGCGCCCTCGTCGACCTGGACGCCCGACTCGTTGTTGACCTCGATGCTCATGCCTTGCCGCCCTTCCGCGGCAGGTGGTCGCGCGGGGCGTTGCCGCGCCGCTCCGCGCGGTTCGCGAACTCGCGCGCCTGCTCGCGCTCGAACCGCTGCGCCTGCGAGCGCTGGTCGAACTCGGTGTACGCGTCGACGATGCGGCTCACGAGCGTGTGCCGCACCACGTCATCGCTGGTCAAGCGAGCGAAGTGGATGTCGTCGAGGTGCTCGAGGATGCGCGTCACGATGCGGAGCCCGCTCGAGCCGCCGGGCAGGTCGACCTGGGTGATGTCGCCGGTGACGACCATCTTCGAGCCGAACCCGAGGCGGGTGAGGAACATCTTCATCTGCTCCGGCGTGGTGTTCTGGGCCTCGTCGAGCACGACGAACGAGTCGTTGAGGGTGCGGCCTCGCATGTAGGCGAGCGGCGCGACCTCGACGGTGCCCGAGGCGAGCAGCCTCGGCACGAGCTCGGGGTCCATCATCTCGTTGAGGGCGTCGTAGAGCGGCCGCAGGTAGGGGTCGATCTTCTCGGTGAGGGTGCCGGGCAGGAAGCCGAGCCGCTCCCCCGCCTCGACGGCGGGACGCGTGAGGATGATGCGGTTCACCTCCTTGCGCTGCAGCGCCTGCACGGCCTTCGCCATGGCGAGGTAGGTCTTGCCCGTACCGGCGGGGCCGATGCCGAACACGATCGTGTTCTCGTCGATCGCATCGACGTACTGCCGCTGGCCCTCGGTCTTCGGTCGGATCGTCTTGCCGCGTGCCGAGACGATGACCTGCCCGAGCATCTCGCTGGGCTTGGAGTTGGGGTCGGCTTCGAGCATCCGGGCGGAGCTCCTCACTTCGGTCGGTGTGGGGTCCTGGCCGCTGCGCACGAGCTCCAGGAGTTCTTCGATGAGGCGGCGGACGCGCAGTCGCTCCTCGGTCTCGCCGCGGATGGCGATCTCGTTGCCGCGCACGTGCACCTCGACGCCGGGATACTCGCGTTCGATCGACGAGAGCAGGCGGTCCTGCGGTCCGAGGAGCCGTACCATGGCGATGCCGTCGATGTGGAGCCGGTCCTCATCGTCGCGAACCTGCCGCGGCGCTGCGGGCCCCGTCTGGGCCTCGGAATCCTGCGGGTCAGCCGGCAAGCGACGCCTCCTCGAGGCCGCCCGCGAGCACGTGGGCGTGCACATGGAACACCGTCTGTCCGCCGCCGGGGCCCGTGTTGAACACCAGTCGGAAGTCGCCGTCGGCGAGCCTCGCCGCGACCTCCTGGGCCACCTGCACCAGCTCGGCGAGCAGGCTCGGGTCGCCGGCAGCGAGTTCGACGACGTTGCGGTACTCACCGCTCTTCGGTGCGACCACCACGTGCACCGGCGCCTTGGGTGCGATGTCGTGGAACGCCATCACCCGATCGGTCTCGGCGACGAATCGCGCGGGGATCTCGCGGGCGGCGATACGCTCGAACAGGGTCGGCCCGGTGCGCGAAGCGGTCATCCTCCCATCGTAGCGACGGATGCCTCACCACCGCCCGAGCGCGACGTTGAGCACCGCGATGGCGGCCGGCCCGGCGGTCGAGGTGCGCAGCACGGATGCCCCGAGCCGCACGGGTTCGGCGCCTGCGGCGACGAGCCGCTCGAGCTCGGCGGGCGCGATGCCGCCTTCGGGGCCGACGACGAGCGCGAGGTCGCGGCCGTCGGGTCGGAGGTCGGTGAGGGCCGCCGTCGCGGTGGGCTCGAGCAGGAGCATCCGCGCGTCGCCGAGCCGGCCGGCGAGTTCGGCGGTGGTGGTCACCGGCAGCACCTCGGGCACGCGCGAGCGGATCGACTGCTTGACCGCCTCGCGCACGATGGCGGCCCAGCGCAGTCGCCCCTTCTCGGCCTTCGGGCCCTCCCAGCGCGACACCGACCGGGCGGCCGCCCACGGCACGACCGCGTCGACGCCGAGCTCGGTGGCGGCCTGCACGGCGAGCTCGTCGCGATCACCCTTGGCCAACGCCTGCACGAGCGTGATGCGCGTCGCCGGCGCCTCCTCGACGAGGATCTCGTCGGCCTCGAGCACGAGCTCGCGGGCATCGGTCGATGCGACGACGCCGTGCACCACGGTGCCCCGGCCGTCGCCGATGGCGATGCGCTCCCCGGCTCGCACGCGGGCGACGGTGACCGCGTGCCGCGCCTCATCACCGGTCAGCGCGACCGCGTCACCCGGCGCGACGCCGGCGAGGTCGAGCGACTCGTCGAGGTAGAGGTGGCTCACCGCGACATCCGTCAGCCCAGGAAGCGGTCGCGGAGCCGCGCGAACAGACCCTGCTGGAAGTGGCTGAGCTGCGGCGCCGGCGCCTTCTTCGATGATGCGAACTGGTGGATGAGGTCGCGCTCCTTCGAGGAGAGCTTCGTGGGCGTGACGACCTGCACGCCGATCTTCAGGTCGCCGCGGCCGGCGCCGCGGAGCCTCGTGACCCCGCGGTCCTTGACGGTGAGGATCTCGCCGCTCTGCAGGCCGGGCCGGAGCTCGACGTCGACGTCGCCGTCGAGCGCCTTCACCGTCGTGTTCGTGCCGAGGATCGCATCGGTCATCGCGACCTCGAGGGTGCAGAGCAGGTCGTCGCCGTTGCGGCTGAAGACCTCGTGGCCCCGCACCTTGATCTCGAGGTACAGGTCGCCGTTCGGGCCACCGGCCGGACCCGCCTCGCCCGAGCCGGGCATCTGCAGCCGCACGCCCGTGTCGACGCCGGCCGGGATGTCGACGGGCACCGTGCGCCGCGCGCGCACGCGACCCTGCCCCTGGCAGGTGACGCACGGCGTCGCGATGATGGTGCCGTACCCGCGGCACGTGCCGCAGGGGCTCGACGTCATGACGTTGCCGAGGAGCGAACGCACCGAACGCTGGATCGAGCCGGTTCCGCCGCAGATGTCGCAGGTGACGGGCGACGTGCCGGGCTGGCAGCAGGAGCCGTGACACGTCTCGCAGATGACGGCCGTGTCGACGTCGATGTCGCGATGCGTGCCGAAGATGACCTCGTCGAGGCCGACCTCGACGCGGATGAGCGCGTCCTGGCCGCGCTCGCGTCGCGACCGGGGGCCGCGGCTCGCCTGCCCCGCGCCGAAGAACGTCTCGAAGATGTCGCCGAACCCGCCGAAGCCCTGATCGCCGAAGCCGCCGCCGCGGCCGCCCAGGTCGTACTGCTGGCGTTGCTTCGGATCGCTCAGCACGTCGTAGGCGTGAGTGACCTCCTTGAAGCGCTCGGATGCCTCGGCGCCGGGGTTCACGTCGGGGTGAAGCTCTCGGGCGAGACGTCGGTACGCCTTCTTGATCTCATCGGGGGTGGCGTCGCGCGAGACGCCGAGGACCTCGTAATGGTCGGCCACGGAGGGGCTTGTCCTTTCGATTGCCGGATGCCGGTCGGAACGACGGGCGGCGGATCAGCTCTCGCCGAGCGTGCGGGAGAGATAGCGGGCGACGGCGCGAACGGCCGCCATGCTGTTGGAGTAGTCCATGCGGGTCGGGCCCACGATGCCGAGTCGGGAGACGTCGCGCCCCGGGATCTCGAACGCACTCGACACGACCGAGGTCTCGCCGAGGCCGAACGGCGCGTTCTCGCGTCCGATGCGCACGACCACGGAGTGCTCGTCGGTGGCCATCTCGCCGAAGAGGCGCAGCAGCACCACCTGCTCCTCGATCGCCTCGATGACACTGAGGATGGAGCCGGGGAAGTCCTGCTCGGTGGCCACGAGGTTCGCGGCCCCGGCCACCACGAGCCGGTCGGGGCGCTGCATGCGCGCCTGGTCGGCCAGGGTCGCGGCGAGCGTGTGCAGCACCTCGGCGTGGCGGCGGTCGACGCTCTCGATCTCGCCTGACAGCGCCTCCGCGGCATCCGCCATCGTGCGGCCCCCGGCCGCGCCGTTGAGCCGCGCGCGAAGGTCGGCGAGGGTCTCGTCATCGACGGGGTGCTCCACCTCGGCGAGGCGCTGTTCGACCTGCCCGGAATCGGCGATGAGGATGCACAGCACCCGCGTCGGCGAGATCGAGACGAGCTCGACGTGCCGCACGCGGGCACTCGCGAAGCTCGGATACTGCACGACGGCGAGCTGCTTGGTGAGCTGCGACACGAGGCGCACGGTGCGCGCGAGCAGTTCGTCGAGGTCGCTCGATTCGCCGAGGAAGGTCTCGATGGCCTGTCGCTGCGCGGAGGTCAGCGGACGGATCTCGGTGAGCTGGTCGACGAAGACCCGGTAGCCCTTGTCGGTGGGGATGCGACCGGAGGAGGTGTGCGGAGCCGCGATGAGCTCCTCCTCCTCGAGGAGCGCCATGTCGTTGCGGATCGTGGCGGCCGACACGCCGAAGGCGTGCCGCTCGACGATCGTCTTCGAGCCGACGGGCTCCCGGGAGGCGACGTAGTCCTGCACGATCGCGCGGAGCACGGCGAGGCTGCGTTCGGAGACCATGACCCTCGCTTCCTCTCGCTTAGCACTCCCTGTATCCGACTGCCAATACTACCGCGACATCCTTCAAAAGAGGCCGTTGCCACCGCTCGCCACGCGGCGATACCGTATGGGTACTCCGCGGGTCCCAGCAGCGATCATCCCCCGTCGCGCCCACGCGGCTCCACCGTGAACCCCCTGAAAGGCATGCCATGACCGACCCGAACCTCCCTGCGTCCGATCCCAACGCCGCACCGTCGCCGCAGCCCGCCGCGGCCGCACCCCTGTCGCCCGAGCAGGACATCCAGTGGGGCTCGTTCGCCCACCTCGGCGGCATCCTCGGCTTCATCCCGGCCCTGATCATCTGGCTCGTCTTCAAGGACCGCGGCACGTTCACGAACACCGAGGCGAAGGAGGCCCTGAACTTCCAGGTCACCCTGGTCTTCGGCTACGTGATCGCGGCGATCCTCATGATCGTGGTGATCGGCGCCTTCCTGTCGTGGGTCGTGTGGATCCTCGGCGTGGTCTTCTCGATCATCGCCTTCCTCCAGGCCAAGGACGGCAAGCACTACCGCTACCCGTTCGCGATCCGCCTCATCAAGTAATCCGAACGTAAGTTTCGCCCGCCGTGGGGGCGTCCTACTCCCGTGGCGGCCGTCGCTGTGCCAGCATGAACACCGAAATGAGTCTCGCCGCGAGGACGAGCCCGAACGAGGAGATCTGATGTCCGACACCCCCACCCCGCCCCCGCCGCCGCAGAACCCGTACGAGCAGAGCCCCGCGCTCAGCCCGAACGACGAGAAACTGTGGTCGACGCTGATCCACATCGGTGGCATCTTCTTCGGCTTCATCCCGGCGCTGATCGGCTACCTGATCCTCAAGGACAAGGGCCCGTTCGTGCGCGCGCACACCGCCACGGCGCTGAACTTCCAGATCACGATGACGATCGCCTACGTGGTCGGCTCGATCCTGACGTTCGTCATCATCGGCATCTTCATCCTCATCGCCGTGTGGGTGATCGTGATCATCTTCAGCATCATCGCCGCGATCAAGGCCAACCAGGGCCAGCCGTACTCGTACCCGCTCACGATCAAGTTCGTGAGCTGAGAGGCGTCAGTCCTCGAGCAGGCGCCTGACCACGGCGTCCGCGAGCAGCCGCCCTCGCCTGGTGAGTGTCAGCCCACCGGCGAGGGCGGCTTTCGCGTCCACCATGCCATCGGCGATCAGTCCGGCGACGGCGCGACGGCCGCTCGGCGCGAGGGAGGCGATGTCCAGTCCCTCGCGGATGCGCGTGGCGAGCAGCACCCGCTCGGTCTCACGCGTCGACGCGACGAGCACCTCGCGGCCCACCGCGGGCGAGTGACCGGCGGTCACCCGGTCGGCGTACGCCGACGGATGCTTCGCGTTCCACCAGCGCACCCCGCCCACGTGGCTGTGCGCACCCGGGCCGACGCCCCACCAGTCGTCGCCTCGCCAGTAGCCGAGATTGTGTCGTGATCGGTGCTCGGCCGCCGTGGCCCAGTTGCTCACCTCGTACCACGTGTACCCCGCCGCGTCGAGCAGTTCGTCGGCCAGGTCGTACATGTCCGCCTCGAGATCATCGCTCGGCTGCGCGAGCTCTCCTCGTCGGATCTGCCGGGCGAGCTTCGTGCCGTCCTCGACGATGAGCGCGTAGGCGCTCAGGTGATCGGGGCGCTGGGCGATCGCGGCTTCGACGCTCAGGCGCCAGTCGTCGAGCGACTCCCCCGGCGTGCCGTAGATGAGGTCGAGGCTCACGTCGAGACCGGTATCCCTCGCCCAGCCGACGACGAGCGGCACGCGCTCGGGGTCATGGGTCCGGTCGAGCGCGGCGAGCACATGCGGCACGGCCGACTGCATGCCGAAGGACACGCGCGTGAACCCCCCTTCGGCGAGCGTCGCGAGGTACTCCGCGTCGACCGAGTCGGGGTTCGCCTCGGTGGTCACCTCGGCGCCGGGGGCGAGCCCGAACTCGGCGCGCACGGTCGCAAGCATCCGCACGAGGTCGTCTGCGGGCAGCAGCGTCGGCGTGCCGCCGCCGAAGAAGACCGTCTCGGCGAGGCGTTCGGGGACTCCGGATGCCTCGAGCACGCGCCGCGACATCCGCAGCTCGCCGATGGCATGGTCGGCGTAGTCGACCTGCCGGACGCCGCGCAGCTCGCTCGCGGTGTACGTGTTGAAGTCGCAGTACCCGCAGCGCACCCGGCAGAACGGCACGTGCACGTAGACGCCGAATGCGCGCTCGTCGGCGCCGAACGCGGCCGACGGCGGGAGGAGCCCGTCGAGCGGCGCCGGATCGCCGAGCGGGAGCGCCGACGCCATCAGGTGTAGGCGGGATGCAGGGCGCGGAGCTCGGTACGGGTGAGCTCGCGGCGCTTGCGGCGCTGCGTCGGCGCGACGCCGCGGGTGTCGAACATCGACCGGATGGTGAGCCATACGCCGTCGTCGTCGCGGTGCTCGAGGATGAACGACTCCTCGCCGCTCTCGGGACCCTCGGCGGTCGTGCCGTAGGCGAATCCGACGCGCTTCGGCTCGTCGATCACGTAGACGACGAGCACCGGGGTGCGATGGGTGAGGATGCGCCCCTTGCGCACGAGCGTGGCGGTCATGCCTGCGGCGATGTAGGGCGTGCCGTCGGGGCCGAAACGGTCCTCCGTGCGGAGACCGGGCTGCTCGGCGAGCGGAGTGCCGTCGGCGTCGTACACGATGCCCGGGTACTGGGCGCCGGTGCCGGGCGAGATCTCGGTCACCTCGAAGCCGGCGCCCCGCTGGATGCCCCAGGTCATCAGCGCCTCGGCCGATCGTGCGAAGCGCTCCTCGCCGGAGCCGAGGCGCACCGAGTCCTCCGCGGGCCGGAATCCGGCCGGCGGGTACCGCAGCAGGTCGGGGTCGAGCGTCGCGCCGATGGCGCCGTACGTGACCGACTGGTCGGTGAACGTGCTGCGTCGGGTCATCCGTTCATTCTACGGATGTCGCCTGACCGGCTCCCGGGAGCGCCGCGTCCGGCTACTTCTTGGCGTCCTTCTTCTCGGTCTCACCCGAGAGCGCGGCGATGAACGCCTCCTGGGGCACCTCGACGCGACCCACCATCTTCATGCGCTTCTTGCCCTCCTTCTGCTTCTCGAGGAGCTTGCGCTTGCGGGTGATGTCACCGCCGTAGCACTTGGCGAGCACGTCCTTGCGCATCGCGCGGATCGACTCGCGCGCGATGATGCGTGCGCCGATGGCTGCCTGGATGGGCACCTCGAACTGCTGGCGCGGGATGAGCTCGCGCAGTCGCCCGGTCATGAGCACGCCGTAGGCGTACGCCTTGTCGCGGTGCACGATGGCGCTGAACGCGTCGACCTGCTCGCCCTGCAGCAGGATGTCGACCTTCACGAGGTCGGCGGCCTGCTCGCCCGCGGGCTCGTAGTCGAGCGACGCGTAGCCGGCGGTCTTCGACTTCAGGTTGTCGAAGAAGTCGAAGACGATCTCGCCGAGCGGCATGTTGTAGCGGATCTCCACGCGGTCTTCGCCGAGGTACTCCATGCCGAGCAGGGTGCCGCGACGGGACTGGCAGAGCTCCATGATGGTGCCCACGTAATCCTTCGGCGCGAGGATCGCGGCCTTGACGACGGGCTCGCGTACCTCGGCGATCTTCGCCCCCGTCGGGAATTCGCTCGGGTTCGTGACCGTGACCGTCTTCTTGTCTTCGGTGGTGACCTCGTAGACCACCGACGGCGCCGTGGCGATGATGTCGAGGTCGAACTCGCGGCGCAGTCGCTCGGTGACGATCTCGAGGTGCAGCAGGCCGAGGAATCCGCAGCGGAATCCGAAGCCGAGGGCGACCGACGTCTCGGGTTCGTAGACCAGCGCGGCATCCGAGAGCTTCAGCTTGTCGAGCGCCTCGCGCAGCTCGGGATAGTCGCTGCCGTCGATCGGGTAGAGGCCCGAGAACACCATGGGCAGTGGCTCGGTGTAGCCCGCCAGCGCCTCGGCGGCGGGCTTCGACGCGGTCGTGATGGTGTCGCCGACCTTCGACTGGCGCACGTCCTTCACGCCCGTGATGAGGTACCCCACCTCGCCGACGCCGAGGCCCTTGGTGGGGCTCGGCTCGGGGGCGCTCACGCCGATCTCGAGGATCTCGTGCGTGGCCCGCGTCGACATCATCTGGATGCGCTCGCGCGGGTTGAGCTTGCCGTCGACCATGCGCACGTAGGTGACCACGCCGCGGTAGCTGTCGTACACGGAGTCGAAGATCATGGCCCGCGCCGGGGCATCCGCATCGCCCACCGGGGCGGGGATGCGCTCGACGACGCGGTCGAGGAGCTCCTCGACGCCGACGCCGGTCTTGCCCGACACGCGCAGCACGTCGTCGGGCGAGCCGCCGATGAGGTCGGCGAGTTCGCGCGCGTACTTCTCGGGCTCGGCCGCCGGCAGGTCGATCTTGTTCAGCACGGGGATGATCTCGAGGTCGTTCTCGAGCGCGAGGTAGAGGTTCGCGAGCGTCTGCGCCTCGATGCCTTGCGCGGCATCCACCAGCAGGATGGCGCCCTCGCACGCCGCGAGCGATCGCGAGACCTCGTAGCTGAAGTCGACGTGGCCCGGCGTGTCGATCATGTTGAGGGCGTACGACGTGTCGCCGACCTGCCACGGCATGCGCACGGCCTGGCTCTTGATCGTGATGCCGCGCTCGCGCTCGATGTCCATGCGGTCGAGGTACTGGGCGCGCATGTCGCGATCGCTCACGACGCCCGTGATGCCGAGCATGCGGTCGGCCAGCGTCGACTTGCCGTGGTCGATGTGCGCGATGATGCAGAAGTTGCGGATCAACGCGGGGTCGGTGGCAGCGGGCACCGGAGGATTGACAGCTCGTGGGGACATCCCGACGATTCTCCCATGAGTTGCCGACGCGACCGGCGAGCCGACTTTCGACGGATGTCTCGCGGCGACCCTGAGGCTACGCTGAAATCACCATGACCGTGATCGAGGCCACCGACGCACGCGTGGCGCCCTCCGCCCTGCGCCCCGTCTTCCTCACGCTCCGGTTCGGGCTGCACCTGCTCGTCGTCGGGCTCACGTTGTTCGTCGTGGTGCGCGCCCTCCTCGAGGACGCCCCGACCGAGGTGCCGGTCACGATCCTCGCGGTCGCATTCCTCGCCTGGTACGGCGCCGGCGTCGCCGCGGCACACCGGCACCTGCCGACCTGGGCGCGGGTGGCCTGGCTCGTCGCGCTGCTCGGGCTCTGGGTGGCGCTGGCGGCCCTGACGCCCGATGCCGCGTTCCTCGCGTTCCCCCTCTTCTTCCTCGAGCTGCACGTGCTGCCGGCACCCGTCGCGGTGCCGCTCGTCGTGATCACGTTCGGGCTGTCGGTGTGGGGCACCGCCTCGCACCTCGGTTTCGAGGTCGGCTCCATCCTCGGGCCGCTCATCAGCTCGGGCGTCGCCATCGTGATCGGACTCGGCTATCGGGCCATGTCGCAGGAGACGCGCGACCGCCAAGCACTCATCCTCGACCTGCTCGCCACGCGTGAGGAGCTCGCGGCGGCGAGCCGGGAGGCCGGCACCCTCGCCGAGCGCGAGCGCCTCGCGCGCGAGATCCACGACACCGTGGCCCAAGGCCTGTCCAGCATCCAGATGCTGCTGCACGCCGCCGAGCGCGACATCGACGACGAGCGCACCCGCGACAAGCTTCGCCTCGCGCGCGAGACGGCGGCCGACAATCTCGGCGAGACGCGCCGCTTCATCCGGGAACTCACTCCCCCGTCGCTCGACGAGCAGACCCTGCCGGCCGCGCTCCGTCGCCTCGTCGATGCCGTGAACGACCAGGCCGAGCAGTCGGGCTCTCCCACGCGCGTGACCTTCCGCACCAGCGGCACGCCCGTGGTCCTGCCCATGGCGGCCGACGCGTCGCTCCTGCGCATCGCACAGGGCGGCCTCGCGAACGTGCTCCGGCATTCGGATGCCTCGCGCGCCGAGCTGACCCTCAGCTACCTCGGCGAAGAGGTCGCCCTCGACATCGTCGACGACGGCGTCGGATTCGACGCCGTCGCCGTGCAGCGATCGGAGGCCGACGGCGTGAAGTTCGGGCTCCGGGCCATGCGACAACGCGCCGAACGGCAGGGCGGGAGCATCGTGATCGAATCCGCACCAGGCGAGGGCACCGCGATCTCGGTGCGCATCCCGGTGGTGGTGGCCGAGTGATCCGGCTCCTGCTCAGCGACGACCACCCCGTCGTGCGGGCCGGCATCCGGGCCTTGCTCGAGTCCGAGCCCGACCTCGAGGTCGTGGCCGAGGCCGCGACGGCCGAGGATGCCGTGCGCCTCGCCGAGACCTCCGGCGTCGACCTCGTGCTCATGGACCTGCAGTTCCCGGGTGCACTGCAGGGCGCAGAGGCGACCCGCCGCATCCGCTCGCACGACGGCGCCCCGCGCGTGCTCGTGCTGACGAACTACGACACCGATGCCGACATCCTCGGCGCCATCGAGGCGGGCGCGAGCGGATACCTCCTGAAGGACGCCCCGCCCGCCGAGCTCGTCGCGGCCGTGCGCGCGGCGGCCGTCGGGGAATCAGCGCTCGCGCCGGCGGTGTCGTCGCGCCTCGACAGTTCCCGCACGAGCGGTGAGCGTCTCACCGCTCGCGAGGCCGAGGTGCTCTCGCTGGTGGCCGAAGGCCGATCGAACCGCGACATCGGCCGCGCCCTCTTCCTCAGCGAGGCCACCGTGAAGTCGCATCTCGTGCACATCTTCGCGAAGCTCGGCGTCG
Organism: Agromyces sp. NSFZ; assembly: GCF_056156205.1. Lineage (NCBI taxonomy): Bacteria > Bacillati > Actinomycetota > Actinomycetes > Micrococcales > Microbacteriaceae > Agromyces > Agromyces sp. NSFZ. The sequence continues at coordinate 1,987,526 of NZ_CM149585.1, read as the reverse complement.
GTTCACGCACCGCCGCGGTCGCACGCGCGCGAGAGCTCGGTGCGATCAGGGCGGGCTGACCGATGCCGCGCGCCCGCGTCGTGCTCGTGCACGGCATCCGCACGTCCGCCTCCATGTGGCGGCGGCAGCTCAGCGCCTTCGCCCGCCACGACATCGACGCGGTCGCGGTCGACCTGCCCGGGCACGGCGAGCGAATGGGGCATCCGTTCTCACTCGACGACGCGATGCGCGTCATCGACGAGGCGGTGGGGTCGTCGTCGACCGGCCCGGGTGACGATGCGCGACCGACCCCCGTCCTCCTCGTGGGCCTGAGTCTCGGCGGCTACCTCGCCATCGAGTACGCGGCGACGCATCCGGGTCGCATCGACGGGCTCGTCGCGGCCTCCTGCGGCACCCGGCCGCGGGGGCCGGGCCTCGCGGGCTACCGCCGCCTCGCCGAGATCATCGGCCGGATGCCCGACCGGGGCCGTGCCATGAACGACCTCATGGCGCATGTCTTCCTCTCCCGCGAGGCCGTGGCCGACGTGCTCGGCGGCGGCGTCGCGCTCGAGGTCATGTCGCCCGCACTCGGGGTGGTCGGCGAGCTCGACCCCGAGGCGGCGCTCCGGCGCATCGAGGTGCCCGTGTGGTTCGTGAACGGGCGGTTCGACCACTTCCGCATCGAGGAGCGGCGGATGCTCCGTGCCGCACGCGACGCCCGCCTCGTCGTGGTGCCCGGGGCGACGCATCTCGTGAGCCTCGTCCGTCCGGAGGAGTTCACCGCCGCGGTGCTCGGCGCGGTCGCCGAGCTCGAACTGCGCGCGGCCCGCGAGCAGCGCCGACGACGCCGTGTGGGTACCGCTCCGGCCTGACCTCCGCAGGGCGGTACGTTCACCGCCAGCCAGTTCGTCCCGCCCACGCGGTGACCGGCACGGTCTCCTCCGGCGCTGCGCGACTCGCTTTGGAGCCGCGGGGGGCGTACTGGTATCGTTGTCTGTTGGCTTGCGTGTGGGTCCCACCCCGCACGAGACGCCGCGTCGGCCCCTCTACCGCGCGCGGCACATCCGGTACCCGCACACGAACGAAAGAACACCACGTGGCAAACATCAAGTCGCAGATCAAGCGCATCCGCACCAACCTGAAGGCGCAGGAGCGCAACAAGGCCGTCAAGAGCGAGGTCAAGAGCGCCGTCCGCGCCACGCGCGAGGCCATCGCCTCGGGCGACAAGGAGAAGGCGACGACCGCCCTCCGCGTCGCGACGCGCAAGCTCGACAAGGCCGCCTCGAAGGGCGTGATCCACAAGAACCAGGCCGCGAACCGCAAGTCGGCCATCGCGAAGCAGGTCGCCGCGCTCTGACGCGGACCCGCACTGCCCGAAGGCCCCGCACGATCGTGCGGGGCCTTCGGCGTTCGCGGAAGCGAGCGCCGGATCAGCAGGCCGGAACGACGTTCTGGTTGAACCGGAAGACGTTCTCGGGGTCGTATTCGAGCTTGATCGCCCGGAGTCGGTCGTACGTCCGTCCCGGATAGGCCTCGCGCACGCGATCGGGGCCCTCGTTCTCGAGGAAGTTCACGTACACCCCCGCTCCTTCCGGCCGCAGGAGATCCCACGTCCGCGCCGTCCAGGCTTCGTGCGGCGACGCGTCCTCCTCGGGATCGAGCCAGACGGCGATCACCGCCACGAAGTAGCGCCGGTCACGATGCGCGAACGCGGTCGCGTCGTCGGCGACGCGAGCGTAGGCGCCGCCGAGTCCCCGGAGGTGGATCAGGTTGAACGGCGAGGACGCCGTCTCCGCCGCCGCGAGCATCGCGTCGAGGGCGTCATCGCTGAGTTCGTCGGCGAACATCATCCGGATCGACGCGCCGTGCGGCTCGGCCAGATGCGCCGTGAACTCGTAGATCGCCGGATACGGCATCCAGCTGAGGAGGTCGGCGACGGGCGTGGCCAGCGCGCGCAGCGGGGCCAGCGCGCGCTGACCCTCCTCCGCGCTGCCGCTCCAGGCCACGAGGACCATCAGGACCGGCCTGCCCGTCCATCCCTCGGGGATGAACGGCGCGTCCGGCGCCGCCGTGAGATTGGCGAGGGTGGTCAGCTCGTCGGGCGCCGCGACGGAGTAGTCGAGGTAGCCGCGGAGCACGTCACGGGTCGCCGGAAGCACGAGGACGCCTCCCAGGATGTGGCTGACGGGCGCGAGACGGTAGGTGAACTCGGTGACGATGCCCATGTTGCCGCCGCCGCCGCGAATCGCCCAGAACAGGTCCGGGTGCTCATCCGCGCTGGCCGTCAGGATCCGGCCGTCCGCGGTCACGACCTGGGCCGACAGCAGGTTGTCGATGGTGAGGCCGTGCCGACGCACCAGGAACCCGATTCCTCCGCCGGTCGTCAGGCCGCCCATGCCGACGGACTGAGTGTCGCCGGTCGAGAGGGCGAGCCCGTGCGCATGTGCGGGGCCGGCGAGGTCTCCGGAGGTCGCGCCCGCGCCGACGCGCGCGATGCGGGTCTCGGGGTCGATCTCAATGCCCCTCATCTGCGAGAGGTCGACGACGAGGGCGTCGTCGATGATGCTGAGCCCGGCGAGGCTGTGTCCCCCGCTGCGCACGGCCATCGGGAGTCCGTGGTCGCGCGCGAAGACGACGGCTGACGCGACGTCCTCCGCGTTCGCGGCGCGGACGATCGCGAGGGGGAAACGGTCCATCTTGATCGAGACGGTCCTGCGTGCATCGTCGTAGGCCGGATGCCCCACGGTCAGAAGCTCGCCGTCGAGCCGCGAGCGCAGCTCCGCGAACCCGTCGGAGCCGGCGCTGAGGAAGGGATCTGCGAGGGATGTTGCGGTGTCGGACATGCTGTGTTCCTTTCGAGAGTGAAGACCCGGAGTCGGAACTCGTTCGGCACGGAATCGTGCTGTTGCGACATCCGGCGGGGCGGAAGCCCCCTCGATTCCTCAGTGTCTTGTCGCGCCGGCGCAGCCCCCACCCACAGCGCACCCACACTTCCCCCCGACTGGACCAACACCCCGGCCCCTGGCGCGCCGTGGCGGTGTCTTTCGTGGTTCGGCGTCCGCCGCTATCGTGGGGGCACGGGGACGCCGCCGGCGGCGGGATCCCGGCAGCCGACCGATGGGGCACAGACGGGTGGCGAGAGGGCAGGAGAGTTTCGGAGAGCTGCTCCGCCGCTCTCGCGAGGCCGCAGGCTATTCGCAGGAGCATCTCGCCGAGCGCGCCGGGATCTCCGCGAACGCGGTCGGAGCGCTCGAGCGCGGTGAACGCAGGAGGCCCTACCCCGACACCGTTCGACGGCTCGCCGACGCCCTCGGCCTCGATGACGCGATGCGCCTCGAACTCACGTCGTCGCTGCAGCACGGAGCGGACGCGCCCGAGCAGGCGACGCAGGGCGTCGCGGCCCCTGTCGTCGGGCCTCCCCACGAGCCGACGCCGTTCGTCGGCCGCGAGCGCGAGGTCGCCGAGTTGCGGCGACTCACTGCGGACGATGACCTCCGGCTGGTGACGTTGGTGGGTCCAGGCGGGGTCGGAAAGACGCGATTGGCACTGCACGTCGCACTTCTGGCACCGGAGTGGTACGACAGCGTGGTCTGGGTCGAACTGGCCTCACTGGCCGATCCCCGCCTCGTGCTCGCCACGATTGCGAGTACGGCCGGGCTCGATGAGCCGGTCCGAGGCGATCCGATCGGCCCATTGCGCGACTGGGCGCAGGACCGACGCGTACTGCTGGTGCTCGACAACGTCGAGCACCTGCTCGACGCCGTGCCCGACCTCGCACGTCTCCTCGCGGCCTGCCCGCGACTCCACGTGCTCGCCACCGGTCGGGCGCCGTTGCGGCTGCGGGGCGAACGAGAGTTCCCGGTTCCCCCACTGGACGTCCCTCCGGCCGATCCGGGCGAGGCCGATCGCGACCCCGCGACGTTCGATGCCGTGCGATTCTTCGTGTGGCAGGCGCAGCAGCGCGACCCGGATTTCGAACTGACGGCGGAGCAGGCGCCCGTGGTTGCGGCCATCTGCCGACGAATGGAGGGTCTCCCGCTCGCACTCGAACTCGTGGCCGCGAGGATCAACGTGCTGAGCCCCGCCGAGATGCTGGATCGCGTCGACGATCTCATGCCGCTGCTGGTCGGCGGAGCCAGGGACCTCCCCGAACGTCAGCGGACCATGCGGGCGGCGATCGCCTGGAGCGAGCACCTGCTCGATCCCGATGCGAGCGCGTTGTTCCGCCGGCTCTCCGTCTTCACGGGAGGATGGTCGCTCGAGGCCGCCGAGGACGTGGGAGCCGAGAGCGCGGCGGAGGCCCATGCCGTCCTCGATCACCTCGATGCCTTGACGGAGCAATCGTTGGTGACCGTGGCGCACGGCCCGGTCGGAACCCGGTACGGGATGCTCGAACCGATCAGGCAGTATGCCCGGCAGCGTCTCGCGGAGAGCGGCGAGGATGATGCCACGCGCCGGCGTCACGCGCGGCACTTCGAGGCCCTCGCCCTGCGAGCGTCCCGGGAGGTCGAGGGCCGACGCGGCCAGATCGAGTGGCTGGAGCGACTCGAGCAGGAGCAGGACAACCTGCGCGCGGCGCTGACCTGGTCCGAGCACGCCGACGACGGCGTGGAGACGGGTCTGCGACTGGCCACCGCGCTCTGGCGGTTCTGGGAGATGCGGTGGCGCGTCGCCGAGGGCGATCGATGGCTGGCCGGCGTCCTGGCGCGAAGCGACGGATCGCCGCCGGCCCTTCGCGCGAACGCGCTCAACGCAGCGGGCAACCTCGCCCGCGATCTGGGTGACTACCGGCGAGCCACCGCGTATCACGAGGAGTGCCTCGCGATCCGGCGCGGGCTCGGAGACGCCCGCGGCGTCGCGATCTCGCTCAACAACCTGGGCGTGATCGCCCGGGACCAAGGCGACGCCGAGCGGACGCTGGTGCTCTGCGGCGAGAGCCTCGACCTGTTCCGCGAAGCGGACGACCGGCACGGCGCGGCGATCGCCCTGATCAGCCTGGCCATGGCAGCGGGGAGGCAGGATGACCTGCCGCGTGCGCGCTCCTGCTACGAGGAGAGCCTGGCGCTGTTCCGAGCCGACGGCGACCACTGGCACACCGCGTGGGTGATGACGTATCTCGCGGAGCTCATGGTGCGGACGGGAGACCTCGACTCGGCCAGGGCCCTGGCGGAGGAGGCTCTCGTGATGCACCGTTCGGCCGGGGAGGCGTGGGGTATGGCGACGGGGCTCGGGGCGATCGGCAGAGCCGATCAGGCCGAGGGCGCGCTCGAAGCGGCGGCGCGACGATTCACCGACGCCCTCCGCGTCGCGGTCGACGCGCGGGTCGACCGCGCGATCCCTGGCTGCCTGGCCGACTTGGCGAGCCTCTCGATGGCGGCCGGGGACCCGATTCGTGCTGCCCGGTTGGCCGGTGCCGCGGAGGCGTGGCGCACACAGGGAGGGCTCACTCGCGTCCCGATCCAAGACCAGGATCGCTGGGCGGCCCTGCACGCACTTCGCGCCGGTGCCCACGCCGCGGCCTGGCGGGAGGGCAGCGGGCTCTCCCGCGGGCAGGTGCTCGTCGAAGCGGCGGCGGTGCCCGACGCGATCCGCGCTGCCGTGCAGCTCAGTCCGCGGAGCGGCCGCGAGCCGAGATGATGCCGACGAGTCGTTCGAGCGCGAACACGGGGTCGCGCTCGGCGCCCTTGACCGCGGCATCGGCGGCAGCGAGCGACTCGATGACCCGACGGAGGCCCTCGTCGGTCCAGCCGGCGAGGTCGCGCCGCGCCCGGTCGACCTGCCAGGGCGCGAGCCCGAGTGAAGACGCCACCTGCGGCCCGCCGCCTCTGACCCCCGAGACCTTGGCCATGGTGCGGATCTTCATGGCGAACGCCGCGACGATCGGCACGGGATCGGCGCCGCTGTCGAGCGCGTGCCGCAGGGCGATGAGCGCCTCGCCGTGCCGCCCGGCGATCGCGGCATCGGCGACGGTGAACGCGTTCGTCTCGATGCGGCCGCCGTAGTACTTGGCGACCACCGCTTCGGTGATCTCGTCGGGGGCGTCGGCGATGAGCTGCCGGCACGCCGCGGAGAGCTCGGCGAGATCGTCGGCGAACGCGGCGACGAGGGACCTGAGCGCGCGCGGGTTCACGGTGCGACCCGCGGCCCGGAACTCGGCCGCGGCGAAGTCCTGCTTCTCGACGTCCTTCCGGAGTTCGGCGCAGACGATCTCGACGCCGCCGCCGGTGCCCGCGCGGATCGCGTCGAGGAGCTTCTTGCCGCGTTGGCCGCTCGCGTGGCGGAGCACGAGCGTCGTCGACTCCGCCGTCTGCTCGAGGTACTCGAGCGCATCGGCGAGGAAGTCATCGCTCGCACGTTCGACGCCGTTGACCCGGATGAGCCGGGGCTCGCCGAAGAGCGACGGACTCGCGAGGGTCAGCAGCTCGCCCCGGCGGTAGCCGTCGGCGTCGAGGTCGTTGACCTCGAGTGCAGGGTCTTCGGAACGGAGGAAGTCGCGCAGCAACGTGCTCGCTCGCTCGGCCAGCACGGTCTCGGAGCCGGAGATGAGCACGACCGGCGCAGGGCGGATCTCGTTCCACGTGAGCTGCGGGATGGCGACCTTCGCGCGCGCCGCCGTGCCGGTTCGTGCCGTGCCTGATCGTGCCGCCACCGCACCTCCCGTTCCCGCTCAAGTCTAGAGGCGACCTCCGACGCCGGGCTCGCTCCGCTCCGTCCAGAGGCGGAAGCTCCCGTCGCCTTCGGCCGTCAGCACCACCGTGCCCGACCGATCGGTGCGCACCGGAGCAGTGCCGGTCGCCGCGAGGAGGTCGAGCAGTCGATCGGTGGGGTGTCCGTAACCATTGTCCGCACCGACGCCGATCACGCCGACGGTCGCACCGAGTTCGCGGTACAGCGCCCCGCTCTGGTCGGCCGAACCGTGATGTGCCACCTTGACGAGGTCGACCGGCCCGAGGTCGACCGATCGAAGCAGCCGTTCCTGCGCGCCTTCGCCGAGGTCGCCCAGGAACACCCCGCGGTATCCGGGCGCGTCGAGCTCGATCACGACGCTCGCATCGTTCCCTGGCACGGCCCGTGGCTTGGGCCAGACGACCCGCCAACGGGCGTCACCGAGCTCACCGCGGTGGCCCGCCACCACCTCCACGAGTTCGGCGCCCGCCCGCGCCAGCGGTTCGAGCACCCGGTCGGAGCGCTGCCCGTCGAGCGGTCCGTGGATGACGGTGTCGACCCGGCCCGCCACGGCCGCCGCTCCCCCGGCGTGGTCGGCGTCCCAGTGCGTGAGCACGAGGAGGTCGAGACGCTCGATACCGAGGAGGGAGAAGCAGCGCTCGAGCGCGGCGGGTTCGGGACCCGTGTCGATGAGGGCAGTGGCGCCGGCCGAGCGGACGAGCACCGCGTCACCCTGGCCGATGTCGCACGCGGCGACATCCCATGCGCCCGGCCGCGTCGCCGCTCCGACCAGCGGGCCGCCGATCGACGCCCCGAGCGGCACCGCGACGATCGCCACGAGAAGTGCCGTCGCCGGCATGCGGAGCCACGCGCGGCGCGGCGGCGCGAAGGCGAGCCAGAGCGCGAGCCCCGTGCTCGCGAGCAGCAGCAGGGCGCCCGGGGCATCCGGGAGCCATGGCAGGCGACCGCCCGGGAGTCCGGCCGCGCCGTGGGCGACGAGGGCGATCCACGACGCGGGCAGCCACGCGAGCTGGAGGAACGCCATACCCACCGACGGAAGCGCCGGCAGAAGCAGGCAACCGAGCAGGCCGACGACCGTGCCGATCGGAGCGGCCGGCGCCGCCAGCAGGTTCGCGGGCACGCCGTAGAGGGCGATCGCGGGGTCGAGCAGCACCAGGATCGGCTGGCAGGCGAGTTGGGCGGCCACCGGCACGGCGAGCACCGCCGCGATCGGCGCCGGCATGACGCGCGCGAACACCGTCGCAACGGGAGCGGTGAGGAGCAGCAGTCCGGCGGTCGCGGCGGCCGACAGCGCGAATCCGTAGTCGCGGGCGAGCCACGGGTCGAATGCGAGGAGCACGATGACCGCGTCGGACAGGGCGGTGACGCCGCCGCCGGTCCGCCCGGCCGCGAGGGCGAGGAGCACCACGAGCGCCATCGCACCGGCCCTGATGACGCTGGGCTCCGGCGTGACGAGCACGACGAATGCGACGAGCGCGACCACCGCGGAGGCGACCCGCCCGGCCCGTCGAACGCGACAGAGGGCGGCGAGCCCGAACGCGGCGGCCGTGATGATCGCGCAGTTCGCTCCGGACACGGCCGTGAGATGGCTCAGCGAACTCGCCTTCATGGCCGCCTCGAGGGGTTCGCTCACTGCGCTCGTGTCGCCGATCGCGAGTCCGGGTACGAGCGCCCCGCCGTCGCCGCCGAGCCCGCGCGCCGCTTCGGCGAAGCCGAGCCGCAGCCCTGCGGCCCATGCCAGCCACGGCGGCGGAGCCGACGCAACGACGACGTCGCCCATGGCGCGGAGTCGGAACCCCGACGCCTCGGTGCTCGGCAACGGGCTCGCGCGGACCTCGAACGCGAGGCGGGTGCCGAACTGCGCCAGCGCGGCGGGCATCTGCACCGCGGTCGTGACGGGAACGGGCTGGGCCGACGACCCGTCGACCGAGACCAGTCGGGCGTCGAGGCGGAACGTCGGTTGGTCGGAGGTCTCAGCCCAGACCGGCGCCGACATGGCGTGCGGTGCCGCCGTCACCTCGATGACCACCTGCGCCGTGCGATGCTCGGCGGCCACGCCGGCGAGGGGCGACGCGTCACGCTGAGCGAGCGCCACCGCCGCCGTGGACGCGGCGAGGCCCGACGAGGCGAGCGCGACGAGGAGGACCGGCCCGGCGAACCGCAGGACGCCGCGGCCGCCGCGAACGCCGCGGCCGCCCGGCTGCCCGTGCGCGAAGAGCAGGGCGAGCACGGCCGCGCCCGCCGCCCACACTGCCGCGGCCACGAGGCGGGGATCGATGCCGGCACCCGGGGCGGCGACCGCGAGCCATGCGGTCCCCCACGTGGCCGCGGCGGGGATCAGCAGCCGCAGGTCGCCCACTCAGGGCGCCACGAGCTCGGCAAGACCCGTGAAGACGGCGTCGCCGATGCCCGCCACCTCGAGCAGTTGGTCGACGCTCGTGAACGGGCCGTTCGCCTCGCGCCAGTCGATGATGCGCTGCGCCAGCGCCGGGCCGATGCGGGGAAGGGTGTCGAGCTCGGCCGCATCGGCCGTGTTGAGGTGCACGAGCCCGTCGCTCGTTGCCGCAGGCCCTCCCGCCGCGCCGCCGCCCGGACCTGCGGCCGGCGACGGCGCCTGGCCGATCGCGAGCACGACGAGCTGCTCCCCGTCGACGACCGGACGCGCGAGGTTCACGGCCGCCGGATCGGCCTCGGCCGTGAACCCGCCTGCCGCGGCCACCGCGTCGACGACGCGGGCTCCCGCACCGAGCTCGACGAGGCCCGGCTCGGCCACGGCGCCGAGCACGTGCACGAGGAGCGGCGCCGTGCCGACCTCGGCCCCGGGGTTCGGGCCGGCGGACGCGGCACTCGTGCCCGTGCCGGCGGGCGCCTCGATCACGCCCTGCTGACCGCCGCCGTCCGATGCGAACGACATCACGGCCGCTACTGCGACCGCCGCGACGAACAGCACCACCGCGCCGCCGACGGCGATGCGGACCCGCGGCCCTGCTCGCCGCGCCGAAGGATCGAGCGCGGCGAGCGGGGCGAGCGGGTCGTGGTCGGTGGGCGCGGGCATGCCCGCACGCTACGAGCCGGCCTCCCGGCCCGGAGGCGTCACGACGCGCGTCGTGCGTCCGTCATCCGGGCACGACCCTGTCGAGGAGGAGTCGTCAGCGCCGCGTGGCGATGTTCACGAGCCGCGGCGCCCGCACGATCACATTCGCGATCTCGCGATCGGCGAGTGCGCGCACCACGCCGACGGAACCGCGGGCAAGCGCCTCGAGGTCGTCTGGCGAGATCTTCGGCGACACCTCCAGCCGGTCGCGCACCTTGCCGTCGACCTGCACGATGGCCGTCACCGACTCCTCGACGAGGAGCGCCGGGTCGGCCTTGCGCCACGGCACGAGCGAGACGGTCGGTTCGTAGCCGAGGCGCTCCCACATGTCCTCGGCCGTGTAGGGCGCGAACACGTCGAGGATCATCGCCGTGACCTCCGCCGCCTCGCGCACCGCGGCGTCGGCGGGGCCCGCGCCCGAGTCGATGACCTTGCGCGTGGCGTTGACGAGCTCCATGAGCCGGGCGACGACGACGTTGAACTTGAACGCCTCCATGAGCACGGGTGCATCTGCGAGCAGCCGGTGCGTCATCCGCCGCAGCGCCGGGTCACCGGTCTTCCATTCGACGTCGGGACTGGAGCTGACCTCGCCCGAGATGCGCCACGCGCGCGCGAGGAACTTCGCCGAACCGACGGGCGAGACATCCGCCCAGTCGATGTCGTCTTCGGGCGGACCGGCGAACGCGAGCGTCACCCGCAGCGCATCGGCGCCGTGCGCGCCCAGCTCGGCCGCGAACTCGACGAGGTTGCCCTTCGACTTCGACATCTTCGCGCCGTCCATGATGACCATGCCCTGGTTGAGCAGCGACGTGAACGGCTCCGTGAAGCTCAGGTACCCGAGGTCGAAGAGCACCTTCGTGATGAAGCGCGAGTAGAGCAGGTGGAGGATGGCGTGCTCGACGCCGCCGACGTACTGATCGACGGGCAGCCACTTCTCGGCCTCGGCGACGTCGAACGCCTGCGTGTCATCGTTGGGGTTCAGGTAGCGCAGGTAGTACCAGGAGCTGTCGACGAAGGTGTCCATGGTGTCTGAGTCGCGCCGTGCCGCTCCCCCGCAGTTCGGGCAGGCGACGTTCACCCAGTCCTCGGCCGCCCCGAGCGGGCTCGTGCCCTTGGGCTTGAGGTCGAGGCCCGCGGCATCCGGAAGCCGGACCGGCAGGTCGCTCTCGGGAACCGGCACCTCGCCGCACTCGGGGCAGTGGATGATCGGGATGGGCGTGCCCCAATAGCGCTGGCGGGAGATCAGCCAGTCGCGCAGGCGGAAGTTCTTCGCGGCCCGGCCGAGGCCGCGCTGCTCGAGCAGCTCGATCACCCGGCGGATGGCGTTCGACTTCGAGAGCCCGTCGAGGGGCCCCGAGTTGACCAGCCGCCCGTCGCCCGCGAGGGCGATGCCCGTCGCGGCCGGATCCTCGAGCTCCGCGCCCTCGGGCGTCATCGGCTCGCCGTGCTCGTCGAGCTCGATCACGGGGATGATTCCCGTGACCGGAGCGGTCGTGTCGACCACCACGCGCACGGGCAGCTCGAACGTGCGCGCGAAGTCGAGGTCGCGCTGGTCGTGCGCCGGCACGGCCATGATCGCGCCGTGGCCGTAGTCGGCGAGCACGTAGTCGGCGGCCCAGATCGGCAGTCGCTCGCCGTTCACCGGGTTGATCGCGTACCGCTCGAGGAACACGCCGGTCTTGGGCCGGTCGGTCGCGAGTCGGTCGATGTCGCTCTCGGCGCGCACCGAGTCCAGGTACCCGTCGAACCGGGTCTTCACCTCCGCGGATGCCCCGGTCGCCAGCTCGGCCGCGAGCTCCGAGTCTGGCGCGACCACCATGAAGGTCGCGCCGAACAGCGTGTCAGGACGGGTCGTGAACACGGTGACCCGCTCGTCGCGGCCCTCGATCTCGAATTCGACGTCGGCGCCGGCGGAGCGACCGATCCAGTTCCGCTGCATCGTGAGCACCTTCGACGGCCACGCGCCCTCGAGCTGGTTCAGGTCGTCGAGCAGCCGGTCGGCGTAGTCGGTGACGCGGAAGTACCACTGCGTCAGCGCCTTCTTGGTGACCACGAAGCCGCAGCGCTCGCAGTGCCCGTCGATGACCTGCTCGTTCGCGAGCACCGTCTGGTCGTTCGGGCACCAGTTCACGAGGCCGGCCTTGCGGTACGCGATGCCCTGCTCGTAGAGCTTCAGGAACAGCCACTGGTTCCACTTGTAGTACTCGGGGTCGCTCGTGTGCAGCTCCCTCGACCAGTCGAACGAGGGCGCATAGGTGCGGAACGAGCGCTTCTGCTGCTCGATGTTGTCGTAGGTCCAGCCACGCGGGTCGATGCCGCGCTTGATGGCGGCGTTCTCGGCGGGCAGGCCGAACGAGTCCCAGCCGACGGGGTGCAGCACGTCGAAGCCCTGGTGACGCCAGTACCGGGCGACCGTGTCGCCGTAGCCGAACGCCTCGGCGTGGCCCATGTGCAGGTCGCCCGACGGGTACGGGAACATGTCGAGGATGTACTTGCGCGGCCTGGTCTCGCCGGGGCGGCCGGCGCGGAAGGGCTGGAGCTCGTCCCACACGGGAAGCCACTTCGCCTGGATGGCGGCGAAGTCGTACGCGCCGTTGTCGGCGTGGGCCTGGTCCTGATCCTGTGCCACGTGACTCTCAATCGTGTGTCGCTGCGGGACGGCGTCCGCACGTCCGTCGGGCACGCCGAATCACGGCGCGCGCTCGGACATCCAGCCTACTCACTCCACGCGGTCGGATGCCGCGCCGAGCACACGTAGCAGCGCCCGCGCCTTGACCCGAGTCTCCTCGATCTCCTCGGCGGCCACCGAGAGCGCGGTGATGCCGCCGCCGGTGCCGATGCTCGCGCCCGCCGGGGTGAGCACGATCGACCGGATGACCATGGCGAGGTCGGCGCTGCCGTCGACCGAGAGGTAGCCGAAGGCGCCCGAGTAGACCCCCCTCGGACCTTCCTCGAGCTCGTGCAGGATCGTCATGGCGCTGTGCTTCGGGGCGCCGGTCATCGACCCGGCGGGGAACGCGGCTCGCACCGCGTCGAGTGCGGTGAGCGGATGCCGCAGCCGCGCCTGCACGGTCGAGACGAGCTGGTGCACGTGGGCGTACTCCTCGACAGCCAGCAGGCTCGGCACGCTCACCGAGCCGAGTTCCGCGATGCGGCCGAGGTCGTTGCGCATGAGGTCGACGATCATGAGGTTCTCGGCGCGTTCCTTCTCGCTCTCGACGAGCTCGCGCCTGAGCGCCGCGTCGCTGACCGGGTCCGTGCCGCGTGGACGCGTGCCCTTCATGGGCTTCGTAGACACGACGCGGTCGGCGCCGACGTGCAGGAACAGCTCGGGCGAGGCGCTGAGCAGGGCGACGTCGCCGAACCGCACGTAGCCGCCGTGATGGCTGGGGCTCGACGCCCGCAGCGCGAGATACGTCGCCGCCGGGTCCGGTCGCACGTCGACATCGACCCGGTTGGTGAGGCAGAGCTGATACGCATCCCCGCGCACGATGGCCGCCTGACAGCGGGCGATGAGCTCGGCGTAGTGGCCGGCATCGTGCCGCCACCGCACGGTGGGCTGTGACGACCGGGCCGCCCCGCCGGCCGACGGCGCCGGCACCCCCTCGGACGTCGACGTGAGCGCCGACGCGACCTCGTCGGCCCACGCTGCGCCCGACGGTGCCGTGCCCTCGTCGTCACCCTCGAGCCAGACGAGGCGCACCTCGTTCACCGCGTGATCGAACACGATCGCCCGATCGACGAAGAGGAACGCGGCATCCGGCGTCTCGGCCGGTGCGACCGGCACGTCGTCGGATGCGGCGCCGAGTTCGTAGCCGAACCAGCCGAACCAGCCGAGCGGCCCGGCGTCGGCGCCGTCGGTGACCGTGTCACCGAGGCGCTCGGCCATGACGTCGAACACGGATGCCTCGTCCGTCACGCCCGAGGCATCATCCGCACCAGGAGTCGAGCGGGTCACCGTGCCGCGCACGACGTCGGCCGTGACGAACACGCTGCCCGGGTGCGCCGATGCGAGGACGCTGAGCCCCGCCGTGGCATCCGCTCCCCCGTCGAGCCAGACCGCATGCGTCGCGTCGGCGTAGTGCGCCCGGAAGACCGCGTCTGGGTCGTGCCACGGATCGAGCGTGCGTGAACGGATGCGGCGCGGCATCCTCCAAGCCTAGGAGGGCGGCGCGATCGCTCGCGCCGCCCTCCCGTTCAGTGGATCAGCGGAGTGCCTGGTGACCCTTGTACGCCCAGTCGATCTGGCCGACCGCCTTGCCCTTGCCCGTGCCGTTGACCGCGGAGGTCGTCTCGGCGAAGGTCAGGGTGGAGTGCGCGACCGCATCGGCCATCAGGTCGAGGGTGTCCTCGTCGAGGTTGTCGATGTCATCGCACGCGGCGTGGTAGCACGGGTCGTACGCGATACCCGCCGTTCCACCGAAGATCGCCGCCTGCTCGGCCGACTTGATGCCCTCGGCGCCCGTGAAGAGGCCACCCGCGGGGATGCCCGCCTCGATGAAGCCGAAGTAGTCGCTACGGCCGTCGAAGTCCGTCGGCTCCGAGTTCGAACCCACGGCGGTGAAGAAGTCGGCGAAGACGTCCTCGATCACGCCCGACCCGTTGGGACCCGACACCCCGAGCGCATCGCCGTCGCCGTCGTAGACGAAGTTCACCGCGTTCGGCGAGCCGACCATGTCGAAGTTCAGGTTCAGCGCCGTGTCCTTGATCTCGCGGGCGCTCAGCTGCGACACGTAGTAGCTCGACCCGATGAGCCCGTCCTCCTCGCCGCTCCAGAAGGCGAACCGCACGCGATTCTCGTTCTGGATGCCGAGGTCGGCCATCTGCAGCGCGGTCTCGAGGATCGTCGCGATGCCCGAGCCGTTGTCGTTGATGCCGGGCCCTTCGGAGACGGAGTCGAGGTGACCGCCGACGACGACCGTACGATCGGTGCGACCGGTCGTGGTGTCCGCGAGCAGGTTCTCGGTGTTCACCGTGGTGATGTTCACCTGCAGGGTCAGCGAAAGCGCGAGTCCCGGCGTCGTGGCCCACTCGGCGCCACGGGCGTACGAGGTGCTCACCACGGGAATCGAGCGGACGGGTTCACCGAGCGTGCCGCCGAACAGCGACAGCCGGTCGTCGCCGGGCACGACGTTGCCCTGGTTGAAGATGATCACGGCGCTCGCACCGGCCGCGATGGCGTTGTCGGCCTTCACCGAGAAGTTGCAGGTTCCGCGCTGGATGAGGGCGATGTTGCCCGCAGGGAACCCGGTGAAGTCGGCGGCCTCGCAACCGCTCGAGCTCGCGTGGTCACCGGTGAGGTTGACGTCGACCACCGTGACCGGGGCCGATGCGGTGCCGCCGCCCGAGAAGTCCATCGGGTAGTAGTCGACCCCGAAGACATACGGGACCTGCCCCGGCGCCGTCTGGCTGAGCGATGAACCCGTGAAGTCCGTGCGCTCGTACGTGAACGCCTGACGCCAGGTGTGGTAGCCGGCCGTCTCGAGGAGGCCCTCCACGTAGTCGACGGAGGCGTCGTGGCCGGGCGTGCCGGCGGCGCGGTTTCCGCCGTTCGCATTCGCGATCGCCTGGAGCTCCGTGAGGTGCGTCATGACGCCTTCGACCGTGACGGCCTCGCGGAGATCCGCGGTGTCGACGACGGTCGCGGCCTGCGCGGGGATCGCGATCGCGAGCGAGCCGCAGACCGCGGCCGACGCCGCGATGGCGCCGACCCTGAGAGAGGTACGAGTTCGATGGTTCACTTCGACTCCTTCGTCGGGAGGTGTTCGTGTCCACCGCGACCGTGGTGACGATCGCAGCTGGCCGCGAGCTTCGGTGATCGCAGCCGTTCCCGCTGACGCTAGCGCAACCGATGCGCGGTCGGAAGGGGGTTCTGCAACGCGGCGCGGCCGTGCTCGAGCGTGAGCACACGGTCGACGAGGTCGGGATCGACGGCGGTGTGCGAGATGAGGACCACCGTGCGTCCGGATGCCGCCGCGGCATCCGCAAGGTCTCGTAGCAACGCCTCGGCGCGGTCGGGATCGACATTGGCGGTCGGCTCGTCGAGCACGAGCACCGGGAAGTCGGCGAGCATGGCGCGGGCGAGCGCGATACGCTGCGCCTGGCCGCCCGAGACGAGCGCACCCCGCTCGCCGACCCGGGCATCGAGACCGCCGCGCTCCTCGACCCAGTCGCGAAGGCCGACCCGCTCCAGCACGTCGAGGAGCTCGTCGTCGCTCGCCGTGTCGCGCGCGAAGATGAGGTTCTGGCGAAGGTCTTCGTCGAACAGCCACGGACGTTGTTCGACGAGGCCGACGAGCCGACGCACGTCGCGCGGCTCCAGCGTCGACGCCTCGACGTCGCCGAGCCGGTAGGAGCCCTCGTAGTCGAGGAAGCGCACGAGCACGTGCGCGAGCGTCGACTTGCCCGCCCCGGATTCCCCGCGCACCAGCAACCGCTCCCCGGGAGCGATGGCGAGGTCGAGCCCGTCGAGCACCGGACGTGGATCATCGCGGCCATCGAGGTGCGGCCACCGAGCCCGGATGCCGGTCAGGGCGATCGCGGGTGGAGGCGTGGCCGTGGGCGGGTCCGCGGGGTCGGCCGGCGACCGCGGAATGCCGCCCGGCACCTCGTCGGGAACCGCGTGGGCCACTCGCTCCGCGCTCGACCGGGCGAGGCGGAGGGCGCTCGCCGCGAGGGGCAGCGCGGCCGCGACCTCGGCGATCGCGAGCGGCACGAGGCAGAGCACCGCGAAGGTGGGTCCGTCGATCCGTCCGGCCTCGAGGAGTGGGGCGGACGCCGCGAGGCTCGCCGCCACCGCGACTCCGCCGACCGCCGTCATCGCCGCTGCGGCGGCACCCGTGGCGGCGGCCCGAGCGCGCGTGGCGCGCGCAAGCCGAGCGCCGAGGGCCTCGATCGCGCGACGACCGGACGCCGCCGAGTCGAAGGCCACCAGCACGTCGAGCGCCTGCACGTGGTCGACGATCGCGGCCTGCAGCTGTCCCCGCAGCGGTGCGAGCGTGCGTTCGGCGCGCACCGCAGCCCAGCGCTGCACGAGCAGCGTGCCGCCGACGCCGAGCACGAGGCATCCGAGCACCGCCCCGGCCGAGCCGGGCGCGATGAGCGCGACGCCCGCGACCGCGGCGGCGAGCACCACGAGGGCACTCGCGACGGGCTGCACCACCCGGAGGGGCACGTTCTGCAGCTCGTCGACGTCGCCGACGAAGCGCGCGAGGAGGTCGCCGCGGCGGGTCGCGGTGAGGCCGTCGGGCGCGACCGGCAGCATTCGCTCGAAGACGCCGGATCGGATCTCGGCGAGCTGGCGGAAGGAGGCGTCGTGGCCGGAGAGCCGTTCGAGGTATCGGAACACCGCACGACCCAGCGCGAAGGCGCGAACGCCGACGATGCCGAGCGAGAGGTAGAGCACGGGCGGCTGCTCGGCGGCACGGGCGATGAGCCAGGCGGATGCCGCGAGGAGCGCCACGCTCGAGCCGCCGGAGGCGATGCCCGCGAGGACGGCGGGGAGCAGCCGCCGGAACGACGGCACGGCGCGTCGCATCATGGCACGGGTGGGATCAGGCATGCACCACCGCCAGGTCGTGGGTCGCATCTGCGAACGCGACGAGTCCCGATCGGTGGGTCGCCACGATGACGACCCGGCCTTCTGCGGCGAGTTCTCGGAGCCCTCGCCCGAGGTCGGCCTCTCGACGCGGGTCGAGCGCCGAGCTCGGCTCGTCGAGCAGCAGCACCCGGCCGTCGCGTGCCAGCAGCCGATGGATCGCCCGCGCCGTGGCGACCCGCTGGGCCTGCCCGCCTGAGAGTCCGCTGCCGCCGGGTCCGAGCAGGCGCCCCGAGTCGAGTTCGACCCCCGCGAGGCGCAGTGCGCGCTCGAGGAGTGCGGGAGCCGCCGACTCGTCGCCGAGGCGCACGTTGTCGGCGATCGACCCCGCGAGGAGGGTCGCCGACTGCCCGGCCCACGCGATCGCCGAACGGTCGCCCGACCGCAGCGGCCGGCCGTCGAGCTCGATCGCCCCATCGGCGGTCTCGAACCCGAGGATGGCCGCGAAAAGGGTCGACTTGCCCGAGCCGCTCTCCCCCGTGACCGCGGTAACCTGGCCGGCCGAGGCGTCGAGGTGTACCCCATCGAGGACGAGCCGGTCATCTCGCCGCACGCGGACGTCGGCGAGGCGGAGGCCCGAGCCGTCCCCGGTGCCGATGTCGGCGAGCGGAGCGGGCGCGGCATCGGCATCGTGGGCCGACGCGCTCCGCCGCGCCGCGGCATCCAGCAGGTCGAACGCATCGGAGGACGCCGTCACGCCTTCGGCCGAGGCGTGGAAGGCCGCGCCGACGTTCCGCAGCGGCAGGAACACCTCGGGCGCGAGCACGAGCACGAAGAGCCCGGGCGCGAGGGTCATGTCCCCCGACACGAGCCGGAGGCCGATCGACACCGCGACGAGCGCGACCGAGAGGCTCGCCGCGAACTCCAGCGTGAAGCCCGAGAGGAACGTGATGCGCAGCACCTTCATGGTGCGTGACCGGTACTCGTCGGTGACCGCGCGGATGCGGCCGACCTGACGATCGGCACGACCGAAGACCTTCAACGTCGAGAGCCCGCCGACGACCTCGAGGAACCCTCGGGAGAGCGTCGCGAGGCTGTCCCACTGGCGACGCTGGACCGCCCCTGTGGCGAGTCCGATGAGGGCCATGAACACCGGGATCAGCGGCAGCACGATCACGAGCACGAGCCCCGACAGGGGGTCGGCGATCCAGGCGGCCGCGATGAGGATCGGCGTGAGGATGACACTCAGCACGAGCTGCGGCAGGTAGCTGCCGAAGTAACCGTCGAGGGCGTCGAGCCCGGGGCCGAGGAGGGTGGCGATGCGCGCCGTCGGAAAGCCGGGGACGCCGGTCGGCCGCGCCTCCAGCGCCTCGAGGAGCTCGCCGCGCAGTTCGGCCTTCACACGCAGGGCGCCGGCTGAGCCCGCCAGGTCCCACAGCCAGGCCGCGAAGGCCCGAGCGGATGCCGCGACGACGAGCGCGACGAGGAGGGGCCAGCCCCGCGACATCCGATCGCCCTCGATGAGCCCGACCACGAGCGACGCGAGTGCCCAGGCGAACACGAGCACGGCGCCCGCCTGCACGAGCGCGAGCGCGCCGCCCGCGAGCAGGAACCCGCGGGCGGCGCGGGAGCGCCTGACGAGTCGAGGATCGAGGGGCTTCACGTTCAGTGCACGGCGGCGGCCTCGACCGAGGCCCGGGTGACGCGTTTGCGGAAGATCCAGTACGTCCAGCCCTGATAGGCGAGCACGAGCGGCATGAACACGAGCGCCACCCAGCTCATGACCGTGAGTGTGTACTCCGAGCTCGAGGCATTCGCGATCGTGAGGCTGTTCGCGGGGTCGTTCGACGCGGGCATGACGTCGGGGAAGAGCGCGGCGAAGAGCGCCGCCACGGCCGTGGCGACCGTGATCGCGAGGAACGTGAAGGCGATGCCCTCAGCTCCGCGGGCATTCGCCAGCCAGCCCGCGATCAGGGCGAGCGCGGCGACCGCGGCGAGGATCCAGAACCAGAGGGTGCCGAACGCGAGGCCCGTCCAGACGAGGAAGCCGGCGGCCACGACGATCGTGACGATGCCCGAGCGTGCGGCGAGGCGCCGGGCGCGGGCACGCAGATCGCCGTCGGTCTTCAGCGAGACGAACACGACACCATGGGTGAAGAACAGCAGCAGGGTCGTGAGACCGCCGAGCAGGGCGTACGGGTTCAGGAGATCGAAGATCGTGCCGAGGTAGTTGTGGTTCTCGTCGAGCGGCACGCCCTGCACGATGTTCGCGAACGCCACGCCCCAGAGCAGCGCCGGCACGGCCGAGCCGACGATGATCATGAGGTCGAACCGGCGCTTCCACTGCGACTCGGGCCGCTGGTGCCGGTACTCGAACGAGACCCCGCGTGCGATGAGGGCGAGGAGGATGAGCAGCAGCGGGAGGTAGAACCCCGAGAACAGCGTCGCGTACCACTCGGGGAACGCCGCGAACAGCGACGCCCCGGCCACGATCACCCAGGTCTCGTTGAGGTCCCAGACCGGACCGATCGTGTTGATGACCACGCGCCGGTCGGTGTCGTCGCGACCGAGGAACGGCAGCGACATCCCGACGCCGAAGTCGAAGCCGTCGAGCACGAAGTAGCCGACGAAGAGGAACGCGACGATCCAGAACCAGAGCACCGTGAGATCCATTGCGCTTCCTCCTAGTACACCGTGGTGGCGGGCTCGACCCGACCGGTCTCGGGATCGGGTTCGCCGACGTCGGGCGGGCCGTTCTGGATGGCCCGGATCACGAGCCGCACCTCGACGACCGCGAGCGCCCCGTAGACGAGGGTGAACGCGATGAGCGAGATGAGCACGTCCAGGCCGGTGACGTTCGGCGAGACCGCCGACGCCGTCGGCAGCAGGCTGAAGACGATCCAGGGCTGGCGGCCCATCTCGGTGAAGATCCAGCCGACGCTCATCGCGGCCATCGAGAGCGGGAAGCTCCAGATCGCGACCTTCCACACCCACCGCTGCCGCGGCATCCGGCCCTTGCGGGTCAGCCAGAGGCCGACCACGGCGATGAGCACGTGCAGCAGGCCGAGCCCGATCATCCACCGGAACGACCAGTACGTCACCCAGATGATGGGCGTGTAGTCGCCGGGGCCCCACAGCTCGGTGTACTGGGCCTGCAGGTCGTTGATGCCTTCGACGCATCCATCGAAGGTGTGCGTCGAGAGGAACGAGAGCAGGTACGGCACCCGGATCGAGAACAGCTCGCTGCTACCGTCGGGCGTGCCGAGCGTGAAGAGCGAGAAGGACGCCGCTGCGCCGCACACCGTGTCGTAGGTGGCCTCGGCCGCGGCCATCTTCATGGGCTGCGTCGCGACCATGGCGAGGCTCAGCTGGTCGCCGGCCAGGGTGGTGAGGATGCCTGCGCCGACCATCGTCCACAGCCCGAACTTCAGGGCCGGCCGCATGGTGTCGAGGTGCTGGTTGCGCGCCAGATGCCAGGCCGCGGCGCTGATGACGAGGCCCGCCGTCACCATGAAGCTCGCGGCGATGGTGTGGGGGAACGCCGCGAGCACCACCTGGTTGGTGAGCACCTCCCAGATGTCGACGAGCTCGGCCCGGCCCTTCTCGGCGTTCAGCTCGTAGCCCACCGGGTTCTGCATGAACGCGTTCGCGGCGAGGATGAAGTACGCCGACACGACCGTGCCGACCGCCGTCGCCCAGATGGTGGCCAGGTGCAGCCCGCGCGGGAGCTTGTCCCAGCCGAAGATCCAGAGCCCGATGAACGTCGCCTCGAAGAAGAAGGCGAGCAGGCCCTCCATCGCGAGCGGCGCCCCGAAGACGTCGCCCACGAACCTGGAGTACTCCGACCAGTTCATGCCGAACTGGAACTCCTGCACGATGCCGGTGACGACGCCCATGGCGAAGTTGATGAGGAAGATCGTGCCGAAGAACCGGGTGATGCGCAGGTACTCGGTCTTGCCGGTGCGGTACCACGCGGTCTGGAAGACGGCCGTGACGGTGGCGAGGCCGATGGTCAACGGCACGAAGAGGAAGTGGTAGACGGTCGTGATGCCGAACTGCCACCTGGCGAGGAGCAGCGGGTCGAGCAGTTCGTTCACGGAGGTCCCTTTCACGAAGTTGCGACGGTTCCGACGAGATTCTACAACTCGTAGAACATCGTTCTTCTACCGAGCGTAGAACATTCAGGCGGTCGGCGGTACTCTGGTGTCATGGCGAGTCTCGGCGAACTCGAGCGCTCCGTGATGGAGTTGCTCTGGACGAACGATGCCGCCCTCACGGCGAACGAACTGCGCGACACGCTCGCCGTGCGCGACGATTCCGGTCGAACGGTCGCCACCACCACGATGCTCACGGTACTCTCCCGGCTCGAGCGCAAGGGCTTCGTCTCCCGGTCGCGCGACGTGCGTCCGCACCGCTACCGCGCCCTGCTCAGTCGCGAGGAGCACACCGCCGAGCTCATGCACGAGGTGCTCGACCAGTCCTCCGACCGCGCCGCGGCCCTTGCGCGCTTCGTCGGCACCGTGAGCGAAGGCGAGGCGAACACCCTGCGGCGACTCCTCGACGAGCTCGCCCACCACTGACGTGTTCGTCGTCGCCGGCGTGCTCGGCGCGCTCGCCCTCGCGCTCGCCTGGCCGGTGCCGGTGCTGCTCTCCCGAGCGGCGTGGCCCGCCCGCGCACCCGCCGTCGCACTCACGCTGTGGGAGGCCATCGCGCTCGCGGGTGGGCTGTCGATGATCGGATGCCTCCTCGCGTTCGGTGCGGCGCCCGGCGGGTCGCTGCCCGCAGCCATCGCCGACCTCGCCCCGGTGCTCCTCGAAGGGCCCATCCCGCCCGGGTACGGCGCCCTCGAGATCGCGGCACTGACACTCGCCGGCGCGGTGGCCCTGCTGCTGATGCTGAATCTCGCCTTCACGGCGGTGCGGGCCGAACGCGAGCGGCGGCGGCAGCACCAGCTCGTCGACGTCCTGAGCCACCCCATGCCCGGCGACCCGCGCACGCGCGTGCTCGCGCACCCGGTGCCGCTCGCGTACTGCGTGCCCGGCATCCGCACGACCACGGTGCTCACCGACGGCCTCATCGAGGCGCTCGAACAGGATGAGCTCGCCGCCGTCATCGCACACGAGCGCACGCACCTCGACCAGCTGCACCACCTCGTCCGGCTCGCCTTCCGCGCCTGGCACAGCGCGATCCCGTGGTTCCCGATCGCGAATCGCGCCGAGCGTTCGGTCGTGACGCTGACCGAGATGCTCGCCGACGACGGCGCCCGCCGCCGGTTCGGCACGGATCCGCTTCGCCGCGCCCTGGAACAGGTCGGCAATGCCGGCGAATCCGGCGCCGTCGCGGATGCCACGCCGGGCGCGAATCCCGATGCCGCCATGCTCGCGGCCCGCCTCGAACGGCTCGAACGGCTCGACGCCCCGGCCGGCGCCGCACGCGCCGGCGAGGGGCTCCCCCGAGTCCTGCGCGGCACGGTGGTCGCGGCATCCGTCGCCCTCGTCGCCATCCCCCTGGCGTGCTACGCGATCCTCCTCGGAATCGTCCCCTAGTGTGAGGCGCCCGAACGGCGCCGCGGATACGCTCGAACCGTGAACGAGCTCCTCGACTGGATCCTCGACACGGTGCAGTCCGTCGACCCGGTCGCGCGCACGCTGCTCGCCGGCCTCGGCATCATGCTCGAGACCTCGGTGCTCATCGGACTCGTCGTGCCGGGCGACACCATCGTGCTGGTCGCGTCGACCGCGGTCGGCGGACCGCTCGAGTACGTCGCGCTCGCCCTCACCGTCATCGCGGGAGCGATCGTCGGCGAGAGCATCGGATTCGGCATCGGGCGATGGTTCGGCCCGCATATCCAGCACTCCAGGCTCGGACGCCGCATCGGTGAACAGAACTGGGTGCGGGCCCAACGCTACCTCGACCGGCGCGGAGGCCCGGCGGTGTTCATCTCGCGATTCCTGCCGGTGCTGCACTCGCTGATCCCGCTCACGGTCGGCATGAGCACGATGCGCTATCGCAAGTTCATCGCCTGGACGCTGCCCGCCTGCGTGATCTGGGCCTTCTCCTATGTCACCGTCGGCTGGCTCGCGGCGGACGGGTACCGCGAGCTGAGCCGCGAGCTGCACTGGGCGGGCTACGCGTTCGTCGCCGTCATCGTGCTGTTCCTCGTGGTGGTGTGGGGCGTCAAGAAGGTGCTCGTACGGAGCGAGGCCAGGCACATGTCCGACGCCGACGAGTCGGTCGTGCCGCCCGTCGGACCCGATGGCGTGGTGCGCCTGGTCGAGATCGTGCCCGTCGACGACGAGGGGCCGGACGCCCAGGCGCCCGGCCCCTCGGATCGCGGAACCCGTTAGAACAACGACTTCTCGGCGAGCCAGTCGGCGGCGATCTGGTCGGCCGACTGCTGCTCGTTGACGCTCAGCGCGTTGAGCGCGACGAGGTCCTCGGCGGTCAGCGCCGCGCTCACCGTGTTGATGATGTCGGCGATCTCGTCGGTGACCTTCTCGCTCACCACCGGGACGACGTTCGACGCGAGGAAGAGGCCCTCGGGGTCCTCGAGCGTCACCAGGTCGTTCGCGGCGATGTTGGGGTCGGCGCTGTAGATGTTCACCATCTGCACCTGGTTGTCGACGAGCGCCTTCAGGGTCAGCGGGCCGCCGCTGTCCTCGATCGGCGTGAACGCCACCTCGGCGCCGTAGACCTCCTTCAGACCCTCCGGACCGTACGGGCGCGTGGCGAGCTCGGAGTTGCCCCCCAGCGTGAGCGGCGTCGAGACGTCCTTGAGGTCGGCCAGGCTCGTGACGCCGTTCTCCTCGGAGAACGTCTTCGTCACGTTGTACGAGTCCTGGTCGGTCGCGGGCGACTGGTCGAGCACGCGCAGACCCTCGGGCAGCGACGTCTCGAGCTCGGCGTACACGTCGTCACTCGTCGTGGCCTCGGTGTCGGGCACGTAGTACTGGAGGAGGTTGCCCGTGTACTCGGGGAAGACATCGATCGCGCCGTCCTCGATCTCGGGCATGTAGACCTCGCGCTGGCCGATGCGGAAGTCGCGCTCGACCGTGTAGCCGTTCTCCTCCAAGGCCTGGGCGTAGATCTCGGCGACGATCTCGTTGGAGTAGTAGTCCTGCGAGCCGATGACGAGGGTCTCGGTGGAGCCCTCGCCGTCACCCGATCCGTTGTCCAGCGGATCACCCGAAGCACACCCTGCCAGGGCCACTGTCGCCCCGACCGCGACCGCTGCCAGGGCAACGAGCCGGCCTTTTCCTGCTGTGATCATTCCTGATTCCCTTCGATGATGGGTTACCCCACGGCCGCCCGCGACCGGGTCGGCCGTGAGCGGAGTTCGGTGGTGCGAGTGGCCCGCACGCCCGCGGGCACGACGAGGCGCTGCGCGAGCGCGAAGGCGCCGTCGACGACCAGCGCGAGCAGGATCACGAGGATCGCGCCGCCGAGCATCTGGCCGTAGTCGCGGGTCTTCAGGCCCTCGAAGATGAAGCGGCCGAGTCCCTCGTCGGCGATGTACGCGGCGAGGGTCGCGGTCGCGATGATCTGCAGCGTTGCCGAGCGGATCCCGCCGACGATGATCGGCATGCCCAGCGGCAGTTCGACCTTGCCGACGATCTGCCCCTCGCGCATGCCCATCGCGCGGGCCGCGTCGATGGTGCGGCGGTCGACGGATTCGAATCCCGCGTACGCCCCGGCGAGGAGCGGCGGGATCGCGAGGATCACGAGCGCCAGGATCGGCGCCCCGAGACCGATGCCGATCCAGAGGCCGAAGAGGGTGAGCACGCCGAGCGTCGGAAGCGCGCGGAGGCCGCCCGAGACCCGCACGGCCAGTTCGCGGCCTCGGCCGGTGTGGCCGACCGCGCCACCCACAGGCAGTGCGATCGCCGCCGCGATGACGAGCACGACGAGCGAGACCCACAGGTGCTCGACGAGTCGCTGCGGGATGCTCCCGGCCCCGGTCCAGTTGACCGGGTCGGCGAGCCAGGCGAGCGCGTCGAGGAGCAGGTTCATGCGGCATCCGCCGGTGTGACGACGCCCTGCGAGGCAGCGCGCGCGGTCTTCGCATCGGCGCGGGACCATGGCATGAGGAGGCGACCGAGCGCCACGGTGAGCCAGTCGAGCACGAGGGCCAGCACGATGGTGGCGACGATGCCCGTGATGATCTCGACCTGGATGCCGCGCTGGAACCCGTCGGTGAAGAGGCTGCCGAGGCTCTGCACCCCGATCACCGCGCCGACGGTGGCGAGGCTCACGGTGCTCACGATGACGACGCGGAGGCCCGAGAGGAGCACCGGGCCCGCGAGCGGGAGCTGCACGGCCCAGAACCGCCCGGCGGCCGAATACCCGACCGCGGTCGCGGACTGCAGGACGTCGCGCTCGACCGCGTCGAACGCGTCGGCGGCCGTGCGCACGATCACCGCGACGCCGTAGAGGGTCAGTGCGATCACGAGATTGAGCGGTGAGCGCAGGCTCAGCCCGGTCACGGCGGGCAGCGCGATGAAGAGCGCGAGCGAGGGGATGGCGTAGAGCAGCGCGCACAGCGACAGCAGCACGCCGCGCGACCACCGGTACCGGTGGGCGAGCCATCCGATCGGGACCGACACCACGAAGCTCAGTATGATCGCGGGCACCGACAATCCCAGGTGCACCAGCATCAGCTCGCCGACCCGGTCGAGGTTCGACCAGAGCCAGTTCACGAGGCCAGCACGCCGGCGGGGCGGCCCTCGGCGTCGACGACGAGCCGCCGTCCGTCGATCTCGGTGATGTGCAGGGCCCGCTTGCCGCGTCTCGCGCCGACGAAGTCCGCCACGAACTCGTCGGCCGGGTTCGCGAGGATCTCGGCCGGTGAGGCCGCCTGGGAGATCCGGCCGCCCTGCTGCATGATCACCACCTGGTCACCGAGGAGGAACGCCTCGTCGATGTCGTGCGTCACGAAGACGACCGTCTTGCCGAGCTCCCCCTGCAACCGCAGCAGCTCCTGCTGGAGTTCGGCCCGCACGATGGGATCGACCGCCCCGAAGGGCTCGTCCATCAGCAGGATGTTCGGATCGACCGCCAGCCCCCGTGCCACGCCGACCCGCTGCTGCTGCCCCCCCGAGAGCTGCGCCGGGTATTTGTCGGCGAGCGAGCGGTCGAGGCCGACCGTATCGAGGAGTTCGAGGGCGTGCGCGCGGGCCTCCCGCTTGCTCACGCCGCGCAGGAGCGGCACCGTGGCGACGTTGTCGACGACCTTGCGATGCGGCAGCAGCCCCGAGTTCTGCATCACGTAGCCGATGCCGCGTCGCAGCGCCACGGGGTCGACCGTCGCGACATCCGTGCCGTCGATCAGGACCTGTCCGGCGGTCGGATCGATCATGCGGTTGACCATGCGCAGGAGCGTCGTCTTGCCGGAGCCCGACGAGCCGACGAGCACCGTGGTCGTGTGCGCGGGCATCACGATGTCCACGCCCTCGACCGCGACGGTGCCGTCGGGGAACTGCTTGGTGACGCCGCGGAACTCGATCATCTGGCCGCCTCAATCCGGTCGGGGGGTCACCTGAACCAACTCGTCCCAGTTGAGCACCATTCCCGCAGCGCGGTCAACGCGATGGGCGGAGGCCGCGTCAGGCGGCGGTGCTCGCGGCCCGCACGTCGCCGAGGTGCTCGGCGAGGTAGTCGCGCACGAGGCGCTTGGCCTCGGCGAGGTATCGCACGTCGCCCGCGGCGTCTCGCTGGAACGCCCGGTTGATCAGGGCGTCGCCGAGTTCGATCGCCACGCCGAGCCGGAACCGCAGTTCGGCGGCGTCGCCGTCGACCTCGAACTCGGCCTCGATGAGCCGCGCCATGCGGTGGGCGAACTCGGGCTCCACGTCGCCATCGGCCGTCTCGCGGCGGCCGGCGTGCACCACGGTGAACCCGGGCTCGTCGCGGTAGAGCGCCGCGCACGCATCGAGCGCGACGTCGACGACGTCCCACCAGGTCTCGATCTCGACTCGTGCCATCTCGTCGGCGACCCGCTCGCGGTAGCGCCGGATCGAGCGCTCGCGGAGCGCCTGCACCACGGCGACCCGGTCGGGGAAGTACCGGTACACGGTGCCGATGGACGCACCGGCCCGCTCGGCGACCATCTGCGTCGTCAGGCGCTCGAAGCCCGTCTCGTCGACGATCTCGGCCGCGGCGTCGAGCAACGCGTCGAGTCGCTGCGTGCTGCGCCGCTGGGTCGGCTCCGTGCGTACCGCTCGCTTGCGGCTCGGATCGGCCCCAAGGATCAGGTCGACTTTCGGCACGGAACCTCCCTCGATTGCGGGGTCCACTCTACCCGGCGCAGCCGCCGACGACCGACCACCGGCCCGTCTGGCGTTTCGCGAGTGCACCAGCCCGCATGACAGACTGAGGGGATGCCGGTGAGCTCCCCGACCCCGGCCGGATCCCGCGAGCGGCAGGTCCGGCACCGAGCCGCGCGCTTCGAGGACTGGCTGCACGACATCCGCGAACGATGGGCCCGGCGACGCGGGCACATCCCGACGGTGGTGCCGTACACCGGCTACGGGTCCACCGAGTGGGTGCGCGTCTTCTGCCGCGTGCTGCTCACCCGCCCGCTGCCCGCCGACGCGTCGAAGCGCCGTCGGCGGCGGCGCGAGCAGGGCATCCGCGGCTGGCGCAGCTTCACGAGCGTGCCGGTCGGCGACGTGCCCGTGATCATCGAGATCGGCGACCAGCGCATCGAGGTGCTCGCGGATCGCGGCGGCGTCGTGGACACCAGGGTCCCCGTCGCCCTCGAGCCCGGCTGGCACCAGGTGTCGCTGCGCACCGAAGGCGCAGAGTCCGTGGAGGCGCCGGTCTGGATCGTGGGCCCAGATGTCCGCTTCGGCCTCATCTCCGACGTCGACGACACCGTGATGGTGACCGCGCTGCCGCGACCGTTCGTGGCGTTCTGGAACACGTTCGTGCTCGACGAGCACGCCCGCATCCCCACGCCGGGCATGGCCGTGCTCTACGAGCGACTCATGCGCGCGCACCCCGGCGCCCCCGTGATCTACCTCTCCACGGGTGCGTGGAACGTCGCGCCGACGCTCACCCGGTTCCTCTCCCGGAACCTCTACCCCGCCGGCCCCCTCCTCCTCACCGACTGGGGGCCGACGCACGACCGCTGGTTCCGCAGCGGACGCGAGCACAAGGAGGAGAACCTCCGCCGCATCGCGAGCGAGTTCCCCGACATCCGCTGGCTCCTCGTCGGCGACGACGGTCAGCACGACGAGGAGCTGTACGCCAGGTTCGCCGCCGAGCACCCCGAGCGGGTCGCGGCGGTCGCCATTCGCCGGCTCTCGACCGGTGAAGCGGTCCTCGCGGGCGGTCGCACGAAGGCCGAGCAACACGGCGCGAACGTGCCGTGGGTGTCAGCCAGCGATGGGTCGAACCTCGCCGATCAGCTGACCGACGTCGGCGTGCTCTGACCCGCGCGTGAACGCCGGATGCGCTCGAGCCCGCGGTTCACACGGCGGGCCCACAGCGGGCCCCGGTAGATGAACGCCGTGTAGCCCTGCACGAGCGTCGCACCCGCGTCGAGGCGCTCCTGCACGTCGTCGGCGGTGTCGACGCCGCCCACCGAGATCACGCAGAGCGCCGCGGGCACCCGGCCCCGGATGAGCCGGAGCACCTCGAGGGAGCGCGCGGCGAGCGGGGCCCCCGAGAGGCCGCCGGCCCCGATGCCCTCAACCACGGATGCCGCGGTGCGGAGCCCTTCGCGGGAGATCGTGGTGTTCGTGGCGATGATGCCGTCGAGGCCGAGCCGCACCACGAGGTCGCAGATGCGCAGCACCTCCTCGTCGGCGAGGTCGGGTGCGATCTTCACGAGGAGCGGCGTCGTGCCCGCGGCCGCACGCACCGACTCGAGCAGCGGCGCGAGCGCGTCGAGCTCCTGCAGGCCGCGCAGCCCCGGCGTGTTCGGGGAGCTCACGTTGACGACGAGGTAGTCGGCGTACGGGGAGAGGAGTCGTGCGCTCCGCTCGTAGTCCCCCACGGCGTCCTCGACGAGCGTGACCCGGCTCTTGCCGATGTTCACGCCGAGCACCGGACGGTGGGGCAGCCGTGCGAGCCTCGAGAGACGCCCGGCCGCGGCATCCGCCCCGCCGTTGTTGAACCCCATGCGGTTGATGAGCGCGCGGTCGGCAACGAGGCGGAACAGGCGCGGGCGCTCGTTGCCCGGTTGCGCGACGGCGGTGATCGTGCCCACCTCGACGTGGCCGAAGCCCAGCTGGCCGAGTCCGCGCACGGCGAGGCCGTCCTTGTCGAAGCCCGCCGCGACGCCGAACGGCGAAGGGAAGCGGAGCCCGAGCGCCTCGACGGCGAGCGACCCGTCGGGTGCCGTGAAGCGCTCGACGAGCCGGCCGAACCCGAGCGTCGGCAGCAACCGGATGAACCGGAACGCGAGATGGTGCGCGTCCTCGGGGTCGAGGCGGCTGAGGACGAGGGAGAAGAGAAGTCGATACATGCCGACACTCAGGCTATCGGAGGGCCGCACGGCGGCCGTTCGGCTCACTGGCCGTTCGGCTCACTCGACGGGACGTGCGGGGAGCCGGCCGTGCTCGGCGCGCAACTGCCCGATGGCCGACTCGAAGTCGTCGAGCGACTCGAACGCCTGGTAGACGCTCGCGAATCGGAGGTACGCGACCTCGTCGAGCTCACGCAGGGGCGGCAGGATCGCGAGGCCGATGTCGTTCGCCTCGATCTGCGAGGCACCCGTCGACCGGATGGTCTCCTCGACCTTCTGCGCCAGCACCGCGAGGTCGGAGTCGGTCACCGGACGCCCCTGGCAGGCCTTCTTCACCCCGAGCACGACCTTCTCGCGGCTGAACGGCTCGATCACGCCCGAACGCTTGATGACCGCGAGGCTCGCCGTCTCGGTCGTGGAGAACCGCCGACCGCACTCGGGGCACTGCCGGCGCCGCCGGATCGAGAGGCCGTCGTCGCTCGTGCGCGAGTCGATGACGCGGGAATCCGGGTGACGGCAGAAGGGGCAGTACATGGTGCCTCCCAGCCTAGCGGCGCACCGCCCGGCACCTGCGGCGTTCGCCGCGGGCGCAGACCTTCCCGCGGGTTCGCGCCGTCCCGCGGCCGCCCGGTGCGACAATGGCGCCATGGCCTCGGCGAGGGTGGCGTTCGTGCTCGGCGGCGGCGGCGTGCTGGGCGCCGTGCAGGTCGGGATGCTGCGAGCGGTGCTCGAGCGCGGCATCCGGCCCGACCTCGTCGTGGGCACGTCGATCGGCGCGGTCAACGGCGCGATCGTCGCCGCCGGTGTCGACGGAAGCGTCGATCGTCTCGAGCACGCGTGGACCTCACGGGACGCCCGTGTGCTCAAGACCGGCATGGGTCTCCGGCCCGGACGGGCCCACGTGATGTCGACCGGCCCGCTGGTCCGGCTGCTCGAGGCGGGACTGCCCGCCGCGCGGACCTTCGCCGACCTCGAGATCGAGTTCCGATGCTGTGCGGCGAGCATCGAACGGGCCGCGGAGCACTGGTTCTCCGACGGCCCGCTGATTCCCGCCGTCCTCGCCTCCTCCGCCCTGCCCGGTGTCTTCCCGGCCGTCGAGATCGGCGGCGAGCATTTCGTCGACGGCGGCATCGTGAACTCGATTCCGATCAGCGAGGCCGCCGCGGCGGGTGCGAGCGACATCTACGTCATGCAGGTGGGCCGGATCGAGTTCCCGCTCTCGGCTCCGCGCAACCAGTGGGACAACGCGCGCGTCGCGTTCGAGATCTCGCGCCGACATCGGTTCGCGCGCGACTCGGCCTCGCTGCCGGCGGGCACGCGCCTGCACGTGCTGCCGACCGGGACCACGTCCGAGCGTGAGAACCGGATCGCTCGCAACCTGTCGCCCGACGCCATCCGTCGTCGCATGGAGAGCGCCCATCGCGCCGCCGCCGCATACCTCGAGCGGGAGTCCGCGAGAGGTGTGCACGGCGGGATGCGCACCTGATGCGGGTTCCGCCGACCTGGGTGCGCCGGGTCGTCCTCGCACCGCTCGTGGTGATCGCGGCGATCGTCGTCACGGCAGTGCTTCCCGTGTGGCTGGGCATCGCCGCACTCGTGTCGATCCTCGTCGAGCGGCGCCTGCGTACGCCGCGGCTGCTCCTGATGGTGAACCTCTACCTGGTGTGGGATGCCGCGGGGCTGGTGATGCTGTTCGGGCTCTGGATCGCCTCCGGATTCGGTCGGCGCATCCACGCCCCCGGCTTCCAGCGGGCGCACTACCGCTTCGTCGCGAAGATGCTCCGCGTCCTGTTCCGGAGTGCGCACTGGCTGCTGCGCATCGAGATCGAGGTGCACACCGCCCAGGGATTCCACGACAACGACCGGCCCAGGCTCATCGCCAGCCGCCACGCCGGCCCCGGGAACTCGTTCGTCCTCATCCATGCGGTCTTCGACTGGTTCGACCGCTCGCCCCGCATCGTGCTGAAGGACACCCTGCAGTGGGATCCGGCCATCGACGTCGTCCTCAACCGGCTGCCGAACCGGTTCATCGCACCACCGTCGACCTCGGGGCGGCAGCGGCCGTCGGATGCCGGGCTCCAGGAGCGCGTCCGGGAACTCGCGAGCGACATGGGACCGCGGGACGCACTCGTGATCTTCCCCGAAGGCGGCAACTTCACCGAGAAACGTCGCTCGCGCGCCATCGAGCGGCTGCGCGCGGCCGGCCTGAACGCGGCGGCCGACCGAGCGGCGCGGCTGAAGAACGTCATGGCACCGCGACCGGGCGGCTTCTTCGCCGCCTTGGACGCTGCGCCCGACGCGGACGTGTTCCTCGTCGCCCACACGGGTCTCGACCGCATCCGCACGGTCACCGACGTGTGGCGCGAACTGCCCACCGACCGGACGATCATCATGCGGTTCTGGAGCGTGTCGCGCCAGGAGATCCCGGCCGACGCCGACGCGCGGAACGACTGGCTCATGAACGAGTGGGAGCGGATCGACGCGTGGGTCGAAGCGCACCGGCCCCAGGCTGCCGAGCAGCGCTGACGACGCCGCGACCGACGGCGCCGACCCGGCGGCCTCAGTGTGCGAAGCGCGCCGCCACGGCCTCGCCGTGGGCGGGAAGGTCCTCAGCGGTCGAGAGCGACGCGATCGCGGGCGCGACCTCGCGCAGGGCGTCGGCCTCGTAGCGCACGACCTGCTGCGGGCGCAGGAACGTCGCCGCGGAGAGCCCGGCCGCGTAGCGAGCCTGGCCGCCTGTCGGCAGCACGTGGTTGGACCCGGCGGCGTAGTCGCCGAGGCTCACCGGCGAGTAGTCGCCGATGAAGATCGCGCCGGCGTTCTCGATGCGCGCGAGCGCCGCGTCGTTGTCGCGCACCTGGATCTCGAGGTGCTCGGGCCCGAACGCGTTGGCGAAGTCGGTCGCCTGATCGAGATCGTCGACGAGCACGAGGGCCGACTGCTGCCCTTCGACGGCCGTGCGCACGCGCGCGGAGTGCTTCGTGGCGGCGACGCGGGCCTCGAGTCGCTCGAGCACGCGGGCGGCGAACTCGGGCGAATCGGTAACGAGCACCGATGCCGCGAGCTCGTCGTGCTCGGCCTGGCTCACGAGGTCGGCGGCCACGAAGTCGGGGTCGGCCGAGTCGTCGGCGATGACGAGGATGTCGGTGGGACCTGCCTCGGCGTCGATGCCCGTGACGCCCTGCACGAGCCGCTTCGCGGCCGCGACGAACACGTTGCCGGGTCCGGTGACCCGCTGCACGGGCTCCAGCCCGATGCCGGGCACGCCGTAGGCGAACGCGCCGATGGCGCCCGCCCCGCCCATGGCGTACACCTCGGTGATGCCGAGGAGCGCCGCGGCACCCGCCACGATGGGGTGCACGCGCCCGCCGAACGCCTCCTGCGCGGGCGACGCGAGCGCGATCGAACGCACGCCTGCGACCTGGGCCGGCACCACGTTCATGACGACGCTCGAGGGGTACACGGCCTTGCCGCCGGGCACGTAGAGGCCGACCCGGGCGACCGGCTGCCAGCGCTGCTCGACGACGGCGCCGTTCGCGAGCACGGTGCGCTGCGGCGCCGGCACCTGCGCGCGGCTCGCGGACCGCACGCGGTCGATGGTCGCCTCGATGGCCGAGCGGATGTCGGGCGCGAGCGCCTCGAGCGCCGCAGCGAGCTCCTCGGCCGGTACCCGCACCGCCGCCGGTCGCACGCGGTCGAACCGCTCGGCCTGGTCGAGCAGCGCCGCCTCGCCGCGCTTGCGCACGTCGTCGATGAGGGCGCGGGCACCGTCGAGGGCGGCCGTGACGTCGGTCGCGGCACGCGGAACGAGGGCGAGCAGTTCGGTGGCTGATGGGCGGGTTCCGCGGAGATCGATGGTACGCAGCATGACCCTCCCAGCCTACCGGCGCGACGGTCCCTGAACCTGTCGAAGGGGCCGGCCGCAGTCGGCTACACGAGGCAGTTCGGTCCGAGCAGGCTCTTGAGCTCCCCGTAGAGGTCCGCCGTGACCCGCACGGGATACGGCAGCTCGAAGACCCGCGCCGTACGACCCTTCACGAGCTTCAGTCGCACCTCGGTGTCGCCCCGGTGCCGGATGAGCACGTCGCCGAGCGCCGAGATGGTGTCGGTGGTGGCCCGCACGTCGGGCAGTGAGATGACGACCGGTCCGGATTCGTCGCCCTGACCGAGCTCGGGCGTGAACACGCTGTAGGCGTGCAGGTTCATGCCGTCGTCGCGCAGGCTCACCCGCCCCCTGACGACGGCGATGGAGTCGGCCTTCAGTCCCGGAGCGAACTCCTGGTACGCCTTGCCCATGAACATGACGGTGATCTCGCCCGAGAAGTCCTCGACCTGGATCATGCCGTACTGGTTGCCGCTCTGGCGGGCGACGCGATGCTGCACGCTCGTGACGAGCCCCGCAATGGTCACCGTGTCGCCGTCTTGCGTGGCGTCCGAGCTGACGAGCTCGGTGATGGTCGTCGAGGCGTGCTTCGCGAGCGGCGCCTCGAGCCCGGCGAGCGGGTGGTCGGACACGTAGAGCCCGAGCATCTCGCGCTCGAAGGCGAGCTTGTCGCGCTTCGCCCATTCGGGACGGTCGGGCACGAGCGAGGGCGCCGCCTCGCGCTCGTGGTCTTCGAAGAGGCTGTCGAAGTCGAACCCGATGTCGCCGACCTCCTCGGCGCGCTTCTCCTTGACGGCCGACTCGACCGCGCCCTCGTGGATCTCGACGAGCGCTCGACGGGTGTGGCCGAGCGAGTCGAACGCGCCCGCCTTCACGAGCGACTCGACGGTGCGCTTGTTCGCGACCTGGACCGGCACCTTCTTCAGGAAGTCGTGGAACGACTCGAACCGGCCCTTCGCCTCGCGGGCCGCCCGGATCGCGTCGACGACGTTGAAGCCCACGTTGCGCACCGCGCCGAGCCCGAAGCGGATGTCGTCGCCGACGGCCGCGAAGAAGCCGATCGACTCGTTCACGTCGGGTGGCAGCACCTTGATGCCCATGCGGCGGCACTCGTTGAGGTAGAGCGCGAGCTTGTCGCGGGCGTCGCCGACGCTCGTGAGGAGCGCCGCCATGTACTCGGCCGGGAAGTGCGCCTTCAGGTACGCGGTCCAGTAGCTGAGGACGCCGTAGGCGGCCGAATGCGCTTTGTTGAAGGCGTAGTCGGAGAACGGCAGCAGGATGTCCCAGAGGGTCTTGATCGCGGCATCCGAGAAGCCGTTGGACGTCATGCCGGCCGAGAATCCCTCGTACTGCTTGTCGAGCTCGGACTTCTTCTTCTTGCCCATGGCACGACGCAGGATGTCGGCCTGGCCGAGCGAGAACCCGGCGACCTTCTGCGCGATCGCCATCACCTGCTCCTGGTAGATGATGAGGCCGTAGCTCGTGTCGAGGATGTCCTTCAGCGGCTCCTCGAGCTCGGGATGGATGGGCGTGATCGGCTGCAGGCCGTTCTTGCGCAGCGCGTAGTTGATGTGCGAGTTCGCGCCCATGGGGCCGGGGCGGTACAGCGCGATGACGGCCGAGATGTCCTCGAAGTTGTCGGGCTTCATCTGCCGCAGGAGCGAGCGCATGGGGCCGCCGTCGAGCTGGAACACGCCCAGGGTGTCGCCGCGCGAGAGCAGCGCATAGGCCTCGGGGTCGTCGAGCGCGAGGTCTTCGAGCACGGGCCGGAATCCGCGGTTGGCCTCGATGTTGTCGAGCGCATCGTCGATGATGGTGAGGTTCCGCAGCCCCAGGAAGTCCATCTTGATGAGGCCGAGCGCCTCGCACGCCGGGTAGTCGAACTGCGTGACGATCTGGCCGTCCTGCTCCCGCTTCATGATCGGGATGATGTCGATCAGCGGGTCGCTCGACATGATGACGCCGGCGGCGTGGACGCCCCACTGCCGCTTCAGGTTCTCGAGTCCGAGGGCCGTCTCGAAGACCGTCTTGGCCTCGGCGTCGGTCTCGATGAGGGCCCGGATGTCGCCGGCCTCCTTGTAGCGCGGATGCTGCGGGTCGACGATGCCCGAGAGGGGGATGTCCTTGCCCATGATCGTGGGCGGCATCGCCTTGGTGAGCTTCTCCCCCATGCCGAACGGGAAGCCGAGGACGCGTGACGAGTCCTTCAGCGCCTGCTTCGCCTTGATGGTGCCGTACGTCACGATCTGCGCGACGCGCTCGTCGCCGTACTTGTCGGTGACGTAGCGGATCACCTCGCCACGGCGGCGCTCGTCGAAGTCCACGTCGAAGTCGGGCATCGACACGCGATCGGGGTTCAGGAACCGCTCGAAGATGAGCCCGTGCTGCAGGGGGTCGAGGTCGGTGATGCGCATGGCGTAGGCGGCCATCGACCCGGCGCCCGATCCACGACCGGGGCCGACGCGGATGCCGTTGTTCTTCGACCAGTTGATGAAGTCGGCGACCACGAGGAAGTAGCCGGGGAACCCCATCTGGGTGATGACGCCGACCTCGTAGTCGGCCTGGAGCCGCACGTCGTCGGGGATGCCGTTCGGGTAGCGAACGTGCAGGCCCCGCTCGACCTCCTTCACGAACCAGCTCTCCTCGCTCTCGCCCTCGGGCACGGGGAAGCGCGGCATGTAGTTCGCGCTGGTGTTGAACTGCACGTCGGCGCGCTCGGCGATGAGCAGGGTGTTGTCGCACGCCTCGGGGTGGTCGCGGAAGACGTGGCGCATCTCGGCCGCGGTCTTCAGGTAGAAGTCGTCGGCGTCGAACTTGAACCGGTTGGGGTCGTCGAGCGTCGACCCCGACTGCACGCAGAGGAGCGCCGCGTGGCTCTTCGCGTCGTGCGCGTGCGTGTAGTGCAGGTCGTTGGTCGCGACGAGCGGCAGGTCGAGCTGGTTCGCGAGCCGCAGCAGGTCGTCCATGATGCGCCGCTCGATGCCGAGCCCGTGGTCCATGATCTCGGCGAAGAAGTTCTCCTTGCCGAAGATGTCGCGGTAGTCGGATGCCGCCTTCAGCGCCTCGTCGTACTGGCCGAGCCGGAGCCTGGTCTGCACCTCGCCCGAGGGGCATCCCGTGGTCGCGATCAGCCCCTTCGAGTAGGTCTGCAGCAGCTCGCGGTCCATGCGGGGCTTGAAGTAGTAGCCCTCGATCGAGGCGAGGCTCGACAGCCGGAACAGGTTGTGCATGCCCTCGGTCGTCTCGGAGAGCAGGGTCATGTGCGTGTACGCACCCGAGCCCGACACGTCGTCGCCGCCGCCGCTGCCCCAGCGCACGCGCGTCTTGTCGCTGCGGTGGGTGCCCGGCGTGAGGTACGCCTCGGTGCCGATGATCGGCTTGATGCCGGCATCCGTCGCCTGCTTCCAGAAGTCGTAGGCGCCGAACACGTTGCCGTGGTCGGTGACCGCGACGGCCGGCATGCCCTCGTCGTTCGCCTTCTGGATGAGCTCCCCGACCCTGGCGGCACCGTCGAGCATCGAGTACTCGCTGTGCACATGCAGGTGGACGAAGGAATCGGCGGCCACTGGGCTCCTCTTCGGTGTTGCTGCGAGCTGGGTGGGGGCCTCCCAGTCTAGGGTCGACCACCCACGTTCAATCCTGCCGCAGCACCTCGAGCGCGTGCGCGAGGTCGGCCGGGTAGTCCGATTCGAAGGTCGTCCAAGCGCCGGATCCAGGGTGGGCGAATGACAGCCGGTACGCGTGCAGCCACTGCCGCTCGAGGCCGAGCCTCGCCGACAACGTCGGATCCGCGCCGTACATGGCGTCGCCGGCGCACGGATGCCGCTGCGCCGCCATGTGCACGCGGATCTGATGCGTGCGGCCGGTCTCGAGGTGCACCTCGAGCAGCGACGCGTACGGGAACGCCTCGATGGTCTCGTAATGGGTGACCGCGTGCTTGCCGCCCGCCACCACGGCGAACTTCCACTCCGAACGCGGGTGCCGGCCCACGGGCGCGTCGATCGTGCCGGCCAGCGGGTCGGGATGCCCCTGCACGACGGTGTGGTACACCTTCTCGACCTCGCGGTCGTGGAACTGGCGCTTCAGGTCGGAGTACGCGCGTTCGGACTTCGCGACCACCATGAGCCCGCTCGTGCCCTGGTCGAGCCGGTGCACGACACCCTGCCGCTCTGGCGCACCGGACGTCGAGATGCGGTACCCCGCTGCGGCGAGAGCGCCGACGACGGTGGGTCCCTCCCAGCCGAGCGACGGATGGGCCGCCACGCCCGCCGGCTTGTCGACGACCACGAGGTCGTCGTCGTCGAAGACGATGCCGAGGTCGGGAACCGGGATCGCCTCGACCTCGAGGGTGCGCGGCGGTTCCCAGCTCACCTCGAGCCAGGCGCCGCCGCGGAGCCGGTCGGACTTGTCGACGACGGCGCCGTCGAGCACGGCTCCGCCGGCCGCGGCGATGTCGGCCGCCTGGGTGCGCGAGAAGCCCAGGAGCTTCGCGAGACCCTGGTCGACGCGCACCCCGTCGAGCCCGTCGGGCACGGGGAATGAACGGCGCTCCATGCTCAGGACTCGGCGGCGAGTTGCGTGCCCGCCAGCGGCGTGCGCCCGTCGCCGGCGGCATCGCCGTCGGGGCGGTCGCTCGTCGTCTCGCCGGGCGCCTCGGGATCCGCCTCGGGTCCGGCCTCGGCCGCGGCATCCGCCCGCTTCGACTCACGGGTCCCGTCGAGTCCCACGCCGCGGATCGTCAACAGCATGAAGAGCGCCATGCTCGAGAGGATGGCGATGTCGGCGATGTTGTAGATCGCCGGGATGAGCCACGGCGTCGAGATGAAGTCGATGACGTGGCCCAGGCCGAAGCTCGGCTCGCGAAGGAGCCGGTCGGTGAGATTGCCGAGCACGCCGCCGAGCAGCAGTCCGAACACCATCGCCCAGGCGATCGAGCGGATGCGCCTGGCGAACCACGCGATGAACGTGATCACGCCCGCGGCGAGGATCGTGAAGATCCACGTCATGCCGCTCGCCAGCGAGAACGCGGCGCCAGGGTTCCGCACGAACTGCCACTGCAGCACGTTGCCGAGCACCGGCACGACCTCACCCTCGGTGAGGTTCGTGACGACGAGGTACTTGCTCAGCTGGTCGATGCCGTACACCACGAGGGCGGCGGCCAGCAGGATGAGGAGTGCAGTAGCGGTGCCGACCTTCGCGGCCCGCTCAGCCGCCAAAGCCCTGGAAGGTCGGGGCCGGAGTCTGCTCGTTCACCGGCGACGAGAAGCCCTGGCTGCCCGAGACCTGCACGGGCGCGGCGGTGTCGAGCTCGCGGAGCTGGCCCTCGATGTAGCTCTTCAGCTTCTGGCGGTACTCCCGCTCGAAGACGCGCAGCTCATCGACGCGCTTCTCGAGCGCGAGGCGCTCCTGGTCGAGGATGTTCATCTGCGCGCGCTGCTTCGCCTCGGCCTCGGCCACCACCCGCGCGGCGGTCGCGTGACCCTCGGCGATGAGCGCGTCGCGCTTCTCGATGCCCTCGCGCACGTGCTCCTCGTGGAGGCGGCGGGCCAGCTGCAGCAGGTTGGTGGTCGAGGTCTGCTCGTCGAGCTCCGACTGCGGCGCGGCGGGCGCCTGCGTGGGGACGGCCACCGTGGGCGGCGGTGCGGCGGGCTCGGCGTAGACCGCGGCAGGGGCCGGCGCGGCGGGGGCGGACTTGCCGGCCTCCGCAGCACGGGCTTCGGCCGCGGCGAGCCGCTGGCGCAGTTCCTCGTTCTCCTGGTTCAGCCGGCGCAGCTCGACGACCACCTCGTCGAGGAAGTCATCGACCTCGTCCTGGTCGTAACCCTCCCGGAACTTCGTCGCCTGGAAGCGCTTGTTGACCACATCTTCCGGAGTTAGCGCCATGGCTTCCCACCCTCAAATCTGTCGAACTGTTCGATCACGTTCAGCTAACGGTAGCAAAGACCTCGTGGAGGCCGCAGTGCCGATGACGCACGCGTCCACCCTCGCAGCAGATGGTCAGCCACTCACCCGTGCGAGGTCCGCCAACCACGACACGACGGTCATCGCGATGATGACCGTCAGCATGGCCAGGCTCCACCCGAGATCGAGTGCGACCTGGCCGATGCGTATCGGCGGCACGAGCCGCCGGAAGAAGCGCACGAGCGGATCCGTCACCGTGTACACGGCCTCGACGATCACGAGCCACGGCCCCCGCGGGCGCCACGAGCGGTTGAACGTGCGCACGAGATCCAGCACGAAACGAGCCCACATCACGAAGAAGTAGATGAGGAGCAGCGTGTAGAGGATGTTCCAGACGACGACGAGAGCGCCCACGGCGGCTACGCGTGCGTGAAGAACGACGCGTCGACGTCGCCTTCGGCCTCGCCGGCTTCGCCGGAGACGACCACGTGGGCGGGCGAGAGCAGGAACACCTTGCTGGTCACGCGCTCGATCTTGCCATACAGACCCTGGGAGAGTCCGCTCGCGAAGTCGATGAGGCGACGCGCGTCGCCGTCGGACATCTGCGAGAGATTGATGATCACGGGGACGCCCTCGCGGAAGGACTCGGCGATCACCTGGGCGTCACGGTACTGACGCGGGTGCACGGTGAGGATCTCGTTCATCTCCGCCTGCGGTGTGGTCGGTTGGACATGGTGCCGTCGCAGCGGCGTCACGGCCGCTCCGGTCTTGGGGGCGGGGGTCGCGGCGTGCACGATGGGCGCGGCGGGCGCGGGCGCCGGCTGCGGCTCCGGCTCGAGCTCCTCATCGGCGAGTCCGAGGTAGACCATGGTCTTCTTGAGCGGGTTCGACATCGCTGCCTCCGTCTGTGTTCCGTCTGTTCGAGGCTAACCGGCGTCCGGCCGATTCCCCGTGATTGCCGTTCCGATGCGCAGGTGTGTCGCGCCCTCCAGAATCGCCTCGCGAAAATCGTGCGACATCCCCATGGACAAGTCGGCCGCATCGGGTGCGAGTCGCCGGATGCGCTCCGACAGCAGCCGCATCCTCGCGAACGCGGGACGCGGCGGTTCGCCGAGCGGCGCGACGGCCATGAGCCCGCGCAGGCGCAGCCCGGGGGTCGCGAGCACGTGCTCGACGAGCTCGTCGAGTCCCTCGGGAGCGACCCCGCCGCGACCGGGATCGTCGGAGAGGTCGACCTGCACGAAGCAGTCGACGGATGCCTCGTCGGAACGGAGTGCGTCGACGAGCGACATCCGGTCGACCGAATGGATGACGGACGCGTACGCGCGCACCTGCCGCGCCTTCTTCGACTGGAGCTGGCCCACGAAGTGCCAGCGCAGGTGGAGGTCGGCAAGTGCCTCGGCCTTCGCCTTCGCCTCCTGGTGGCGGTTCTCGCCGACATCGCGCACGCCGAGCGACGCGAGTTCCTCGATGAGCGACACCGGCTGGAACTTCGTCACGACGATGGTCGTGATCTCCGCGGGGCTGCGACCGGCGTCGCGCGCGGCATCCGCGATGCTCCCCTGCACGGCCGCCAGGCGGTCGGCGAGGGCGCTCACGGATGCTCCGTGACGTCGGATTCGCAGCCGCTCATTTCAGGAAGTCGGGGATGTCGAGGTCGTCGTCGGCTTCGTCGAAGGCGGGGTCCGAGACGATCTGGTCGGCAGCGGCCGTCGGCGCCTCGCCCCAGTTCGCGGTCTCGACGAGTTCGTCGATGTCGATCTCGCCGATGACGTCGGCCGTCTCGCCGCCGAGGGCCGCCCCGCCGACGCTCGCGCCGACCGCCGCCGGAACGAAGTTCGTGCGCCTCGCCTCGACGGGCTGCGGCTTGGCATTGGGCTCGCCGCCGTCGAAGCCCGCGGCGATGACCGTGACCCGCACCTCGTCGCCGAGGGTGTCGTCGATGACGGCGCCGAAGATGATGTTGGCCTCGGGATGCACGGCCTCCTGCACGAGGCGGGCGGCGTCGTTGATCTCGAAGATGCCGAGGTTCGAGCCGCCCTGGATCGACAGCAGCACGCCGTGCGCACCGTCGATCGACGCCTCGAGCAGCGGGCTCGCCACGGCGAGCTCGGCGGCCTTGATCGCGCGGTCGGCGCCACGGGACGATCCGATGCCCATGAGGGCGGAGCCGGCGCCCTGCATGACCGACTTCACGTCGGCGAAGTCGAGGTTGATGAGGCCGGGCGTCGTGATGAGGTCGGTGATGCCCTGCACACCGGCGAGCAGCACCTGGTCGGCCGTGGCGAACGCCTCGAGCATCGAGATCCCGCGATCGCTGATCTCGAGCAGTCGGTCGTTCGGCACGACGATGAGGGTGTCGACCTCCTCCTTCAGGCGGGCCACGCCCTGCTCGGCCTGGGTCTGGCGGCGCTTGCCCTCGAAGCCGAACGGCTTGGTGACGACACCGATGGTGAGCGCGCCGATGGACTTCGCGATGCGAGCCACCACGGGTGCGCCGCCCGTGCCGGTGCCGCCGCCCTCCCCGGCCGTGACGAACACCATGTCGGCGCCCGCGAGGGCCTCCTCGATCTCCTCGGCGTGGTCTTCCGCGGCGCGCCGGCCGACCTCGGGATCGGCGCCGGCGCCGAGGCCGCGGGTGAGGTCGCGCCCGACGTCGAGCTTGACGTCGGCGTCGCTCATCAGCAGCGCCTGCGCGTCGGTGTTGATGGCGATGAACTCGACACCGCGGAGGCCGAGTTCGATCATCCGGTTGACGGCGTTCACACCGCCGCCGCCGATGCCGACGACCTTGATGACGGCGAGGTAGTTCTGGTTTGTCGACATGACCGGC
Source organism: Agromyces sp. NSFZ (assembly GCF_056156205.1). Taxonomy (NCBI): domain Bacteria; kingdom Bacillati; phylum Actinomycetota; class Actinomycetes; order Micrococcales; family Microbacteriaceae; genus Agromyces; species Agromyces sp. NSFZ. The sequence goes on along the minus strand of NZ_CM149585.1, from coordinate 1,945,142 downwards.
CTTCCGTGCGAACTCTGAACCTTGAACCTCTAGTCGAAGGTTAAAGTTTTGCTGAGTATGCAATTCCTGTTTCGAAGGTAGGTGCCCAGCGCGCCCCCGCGCGGCAAGACGGGCCCGCGTGTCGCGATCCGCTCGCGGTTTCGGAATCGCCGCTCAACGGGTGACGGGGCTGGAGGGCGCCGACACGTCGTAGACGTCCACCGTGTCGGGCGGCGCGCCGCGCATCAGCGCCGCGAGCACGGTGGCCTTGAAGGCCGACTCCTCGGCACTCCCCCACACCACGCTCGCGCCGCCCTCGAGCTCGAGGCGCACGTCGTCGGCGGTGTCGGCGCTCGCCCTGGCCAGTTGCGCACGCACCTCGGGCGGCAGGCTGCGCACCACCCCGGCGACCGCGCGGAACCCCTCGTCGGCCACGCCGCCCTCGACCTCGATGAGCGGCTGCCCGGCCGGTCGCTCGTCGGGACGCTCGATCACCACGCCCGCAGCGTCGACGAGTTCGAGTCCCGAGCCCGTGTCGATGACCCCCACCGGCGTGCGCTCGACGATGCGCACCACGAGCGTGCCGGGCGGGATCGTCTCGGTCGCATAGGTCTCGATGAGCGGGAACCCGGAGAGCGCCGCGTGCACCTCACGCGCCTCGATGAGCGGCAGCGGGGTGCCCAGCACTCCGTCGAAGGCCGCCTGCACCTCCGCTGCCGGAATGCGCTGCGCACCCTCGATGCGCACCTCGCGGAGCGCCATGAGCGGTGAGTACGCCGCTGCGGCGACCACGGCCACGAGTGCGAGGATCGAGCCGACGGCCACGGCCCACGTGATGCGCCGACGCCGCGAGCGCTTGGTGAAGCGCCGCACCTCCTGCTTCTCGTAGCGGCGACGCTCCCGCGCCGCGGCGGCCAGCGCGCGCCTGGCCGCACGCGCGTCGCCCGGGGCATCGCGCGAAGCCTCACGCGATTCGTCACGCGGTTCGTCACGCGGCCGGTCGACGCGCTCGGGCTCGACGGATGCCGGGAGCACGGGAATCGGCTCGGTGGCCACGTGGTCGGCAGTCGCCGCGGGCGACGATGACGGCGACGGCTTCGACGCCGGCGCTGTCGCGCGACGCGACGCCCGAGCGCCCGACGCGGACGCCGTCGTCGACACGGGGCTCGACGCGCGCGCCGCGGCCGGCGGCGCTTCGGACTCCGACGCCCGCGACGCCGGCGGCGTCGGACGGTCGAAGCCCTGGGGCCGCTTCACGCCCGGCGCGCCCTCATCCGCGCGCCTTCTCGAGCGATCCGAGCAGCTGCGGCACGATCCGGTAGACGTCGCCGCAGCCGAGCGTGACGACGAAGTCGCCCTCGTGCGCGATGCGTGCGGTGTGGTCGGCGGCCTCCTGCCAATCGGCGATGAAGGCCACGTGCGAGGGGTCGCTGAAGCGCTCGCTCACCAGGGCACCCGTCACGCCGGGTTCCGGGTCCTCGCGGGCGCCGTACACGTCGAGCACGACGGTCTCGTCGGCGTACCGCTCGAGCACCTCGGCGAACTCCTTGGCGAACAGCCGGGTGCGGCTGTAGAGGTGGGGCTGGTGCACGGCGATGATGCGCCCGTCGCCGACGACGGTGCGTGCGGCCGCGAGGGCGGCGGCGACCTCCGTCGGGTGGTGCGCATAGTCGTCGTAGACGCTCACGCCGCCGACGGTGCCGTGCAGCTCGAAGCGCCGGCCGGTGCCCGCGAACCGGGCGATGCCGGCGAGGGATGCCTCGGGGTCGAACCCGAGTCCGACGAGCACCGCGAACGCCCCGGCCGCGTTGATCGCGTTGTGCCGCCCGGGCACCCGGAGCGTCGCGCGGTACTCGACGCCCTCGTACTCGACGGCGAAGGCGACGGGACCGTCGGTCTCGATGGAATGCACGCGCACCGTGGCATCCGGAGCCTCGCCGAAGGTCATCACCCGCTCGTGCGAGAGCCGTGCGGTGACGCGCTTCGCGCCCGCATCGTCGGACGAGATGACGACGAGTTCGCGCGCGCGTTCGGCGAAATCGACGAACGCCTGCTCGAACGCCTCGAGCGAGCCGTAGTGGTCGAGATGGTCGGGGTCGACGTTCGTCACGAGCGCGACCGACGTGTCGTAGAAGAGGAACGAGCCGTCGGACTCGTCGGCCTCGACGACGAAGAGCTCGCCCTGCCCGGCTGCCGCGCTCGTGCCGAGCTCCTCGATGACGCCGCCGTTCACGAAGCTCGGGTCCTCGCCGAGGGCGAGCAGGCCCGTGATGATCATGCCCGTCGACGTGGTCTTGCCGTGCGCGCCCGCGACCGACACGAGACGCCGCCCGCCGATGAGGGCTGCGAGGGCCTGCGACCGGTGCAGCACCGGGAGGCCCCACTCGAGCGCGAGCCGGTATTCGGGGTTGTCCTGCCAGAGCGCGCCCGTCACCACGACGGTGTCGACGTCGTCGCGGAGGTTCGCAGCATCGTGCCCGATCGCGATCTCGGCACCGAGCGCCCGCAGGGCGGCGATGTTGTCGGAGTCGCGCACGTCGGAGCCCGTGACCCGGTGTCCGTCGCCGAGGAACAGCCGCGCGATGCCGCTCATGCCGGATCCGCCGATGCCGACGAAGTGCACGTTGCCGAGCTCGGCGGGGATCCTGGCGTTCGGGTCGGGCTTGATGGTCACGGTGCGGCGGCTTCTTCCTCGAGTGCGGTTCGGTGGGCTGGGTCGGCGTTTCGAAGTGGCGGATGCCGCGGCATCCGCTCACTCCACGTTACGCGTTGCGCGCGCGCTCGCCGGCACCCCCGCCGAGCGCCGCGTCGATGAGCGCGACCATGCGGTCGGTGCCGTCGCGCCGGCCGACGGATGCCGCGGCCTCGGCCATGCGATCGACACGCGCCGGGTCGCCGAGGAGCGGCAGGAGCTGCGCCTCGACCCAGTGCGGCACGAACTCGGCGTCGTCGACGAGGATGCCGCCGCCCGCACCCACGACGTCGGCAGCGTTGAAGCGCTGCTCGCCGTTGCCGACGGGGTACGGCACGTACACGGCGGGGATGCCGAGCGCCGCGAGCTCGCTCACGGTGGCGGCGCCGGCGCGTGACACGGCGACGTCGGCGAGGGCGAGGGCGAGGTCCATGCGGTCGGCGTACGCGATCATGCGGTACCCCTCGACAGCGGGGTCGGCGACATCGGCGTTGCCCCCGGCGACATGCAGCACCTGCCAGCCCGCGGCCGTGATGGCCGCAGCGCTGGCGACCATCGTGCGGTTGATGCGCCGGGCGCCGAGCGAACCGCCCGTGGCGAGCAGCACTCGCCGACCCGCGTCGAGGCCGAAGAGGCTCGCGGCCTCGCTGCGGAGGGCCGCGCGGTCGAGCATCTCGATCTCCCGGCGGAGGGGCATGCCGACCAGTTCGGCGTTCCGAAGCGGGGTGCCGCTGAACGCCACGCCGACCCGCGCGGCCCAGCGGGCGCCGAGGCGATTGGCGAGGCCGGGCTTCGCGTTCGCCTCGTGGATGGCGACCGGCACCCGCGCCGACCGCGCGGCCAGGTACGCGGGCGTCGACACGTAGCCGCCGAAGCCGACCACGACGTCGACTCCGCGCTCGCGGAGGATGCGGGCGACGTCGTCGATCGACCGTCGGAACCGCATGGGGAACGCCAGAGCCGCACGGTTCGGTCGCCGCGGGAACGGCACCTTCGCGATCGTGAGGAGCTCGTAGCCGCGGGCCGGCACGAGTCGGGCCTCGAGGCCCTCGGCCGTGCCCAGCACGAGCACCTCGCACGACGGGTCGCGCTCGCGGAGCCGGTCGGCCACGGCGAGCAGCGGGTTCACGTGGCCGGCGGTGCCGCCGCCGGCCAGGAGGTACGTCGTCATCGGGTCGGCCGCCCTGCGGAACGCGAGGACGCTCGCGCGGCGGCGCGCGCCTCGGCGCGAGCGGCGGCCCGCGTCGCCGCCTCGGGGTCGCGCGCCACCGAGAGCACGACGCCGATCGCGAGCAGTGTGGTGAGCAGCGCCGTGCCGCCCGCCGAGACGAGGGGCAGCGGCACGCCGAGGACGGGGAAGACTCCGAGCACGACACCGATATTGACACACGCCTGGCCGACGACCCACACCAGCACGGCAGCCGTGACCGTCTTCGCGAACGGCGTGCGCGCCGACCGCAGGACGCGCGCGAACGCGACCGCGAGCATCACGAAGAGCCCGATGACCACCACGGCGCCGATGAGCCCGAGCTCCTCGCCGATGATCGCGAAGATGAAGTCGTTGTCGGCGGCCGGCAGCCACGACCACTTCGCGGTGGAGTTGCCGAGCCCGACGCCGAAGACGCCCCCGTTGGCGAGCGCGAACCGGCCGTGCTGGATCTGCCAGCAGTCGGCCTCGTCGATGGTCGTGCAGTTCTCCTGCAGGAACGCCGTGATGCGGCGCATCCGGCTGTCGCTCGATACGGCGACGATGACGAACACCGCGATGCCGAGGAGCACCGGCGGCAGCAGCAGCCGGATGCGCACGCCGATGAGGAACAGGGCGCCCAGGAGCATCGCGCCCATGATCATGACGGTGCCGAGGTCCCCGCCGAGCAGCACGAGCGCGATGGCGCCGCCGCCGACGAGCAGGATCGGCACGATGCCGTGCGTGAAGTCGCCGAGCTGGGCCTGCTTCTTGGTGACGATGAGGCCGAGCCAGATGACGAGTGCGACCTTGATGAGCTCCGACGGCTGGAACTGCACCCCGCCGATGGCGAGCCAGTTCGTGTTGCCGCCGACCGTGACACCGAGGTCGGTCGCGACGACGAGCACCTGCAGGGCGCACGAGACGCTGAGCGCCGGCCACGCGAGCCGCATCCAGAACGCCTCGGGCATACGGCTCGCGATGAGCATGATCGGGATGCCGAACAGCGCGTACATGCCCTGGCGGGTCGCCTGCACGAAGAACCCGCCCTCCTCGAGGTTGGACTCGACCGACGATGACGAGAGCACCATCACGAGGCCGAACACGACGAGGAAGAGCGTCGTGCCGAGCAGCAGGAAGTAGTCCTTCGACTCGACGCGGAAGACCCGGCCGAGCCGGATGCGGGCGGCGGAGACGCCCGCCGGCTCAGCCTTCGGGGCTCGGGTCGTGCGGGGCGGAGTCGCCATCCGCCTCACCTCCCAGCCTCGCTCTGACCGCCTCGTGGAAACGCCGGCCGCGGTCGGCGTAGTCGGCGAACTGGTCCATCGACGCCGCCGCCGGTGCGAGGAGCACGGTGTCCCCCGGTTCGGCCGCAGCCGCGGCCAGGGCGACCGCTTCGGGCATCACCGTCTCAGTGTCATCCGTCACGACCTCGAACAGTGGCAGCTCCGGCGCGTGTCGCCGGAACGCCGCGATCAGGGCCGCGCGGTCGACGCCGATCACGATCGCGGCTCGCAGCCTGGCGACGTGCGCGGCCACGAGGGCATCGGCGTCGACGCCCTTGAGCAGCCCGCCGACGATCCACACGATTCGCGGGAAGGCCCGCAGCGAGGCCTCGGCCGCGTGCGGGTTGGTGGCCTTGGAGTCGTCGATCCAGCGGATGCCGCCGGCGTCGGCGACCTGCTCGATGCGGTGCGCGTCGAGCCGGAAGGTGCCGAGCGCGTCGTGGATGATGCCGACGGGCACCCCGTAGGAGCGCGCGAGCGCGGATGCCGCGAGGATGTTCGCCACGACGTGCGGCGCCCCGAGACCGCGCGGCTCGAGCTCGGCGACCGTGGTGATCTCGAGCGCGGCCGTGCGACGCTCGTCGAGGAACGCCCGGTCGCACAGGATGCCCTCGACGACCCCGAAGTCGCTCGGGCCCGGCACGTCGAGGCCGAAGCCGATGGCGCGTGCGCCCTCCTCGACCTCGGCCTCCTCGACCATGTGCATGGTCGCCTCGTCGGCGCGGTTGTACACGCACGCGACCTTGGTGTTCGCGTAGACCGTCGCCTTCGCCGCGCGGTACGCCTCTGGCGAGCCGTGCCAGTCGAGGTGGTCGTCGGCGACGTTGAGGCAGACGCTCGCCCACGGGTGCAGGGCCCCCGGGCCCGACGTCGGCAGGTGGTGCAGCTGGTAGCTCGAGAGCTCGACCACGAGCACGTCGAAGCCGCCGGGGTCGCGCACCGCATCGAGCACGGGCACGCCGATGTTGCCGCACGGCGCCGCGCGCAGCCCGTTCGCGGCGAGGAAGGTCGCCGCGAGCTGCACGGTGGTGGTCTTGCCGTTCGTGCCGGTGACGAGGATCCATTCGGCGGCGTTCACCTTGTCGCGCACGCGCCAGGCCAGCTCGATGTCGCCCCACACGGCGACGCCGGCGCCACCGGCCCACTCGAGCACGGGGTGGTCGGGGTGGAATCCGGGCGACGCCACGACGAGCTCGGGCGCGAACGTCACGAGGTCGACTGGCACGGCGTCGAGCGGATGCCGCAGCAGCTGTGCCCCGATGACCTCGAGGATCCGCGCGCGGTCGTCGTCGACCTCGGGGGCGACGACGAGCACCTCGGCGCCGAGCTCGGTCAGGGTGTCGGCCACCGCGAAGCCCGTCACGCCCACGCCGAGCACCGCGACGCGGAGTCCCTTCCAGTCGGCGTTCCAGCTGGTGAGCGTGTCGAGCCGGGCGCGTGCGCCCGCGGCATCCGCCTCGGTCACCGCTGCAGCCACTCGAAGTAGAAGCTGCCGACGCCGGCCGCCACGAGCAGCCCTGCGATGATCCAGAAGCGCACGACGATCGTGACCTCGGCCCAGCCCTTCAGCTCGAAGTGGTGGTGGATCGGGCTCATCAGGAAGATGCGCTTGCCGCGGGTGAGCTTGAAGTACGCGCGCTGCACGATCACCGAGCCGGTCTCGATCACGAACAACCCGCCGATCAGGATGAGCAGCAGCTCGGTGTGGCTGACGATCCCGAGCGCGGCCAGCGCGCCGCCGAGCGCGAGCGAGCCCGTGTCGCCCATGTAGATATGGGCGGGGTTCGTGTTCCACCAGAGGAAGCCGATGAGACCGCCGACGATCGCCGTGGCCACGATGGCCAGGTCGAGCGGGTCGCGCACCTCGTAGCAGCGGTAGACGTCGTCCGGGTTGAGGTTGTCGCTGAAGCAGGACTGGTTGAACTGCCAGAAGCCGATGACGACGAACGATCCGATGGCGAGGATCGACGCACCGCCGGCCAGCCCGTCGAGCCCGTCGGTCACGTTCACCGCGTTCGAGGCGCCCACCGTGAGCAGGCCGATCCAGATGACGTAGAGCGCGATGCCCACGACGGTGCCGAAGACCATGAAGTCGAGCGGCAGGTCGCGGATGAACGAGATGCTCGTGCTCGCCGGGGTCACGCTCTCGTCGTTCGGGAACTGCAGCGCGAGCAGCGCGAACGCCGCCGCCACCACGACCTGCCCGGCGACCTTCGCCCAACCGCCCAGGCCGAGGCTCTGCTTCTTCCGGGTCTTCAGGAAGTCGTCGATGAAGCCCACCAGGCCGAGGCCCACCATCATGAACAGCACGAGCAGGCCGGAGGCGGTCGGCGGCTCGTTGCTCACCACGAGCGTGGCCACGAAGTACCCGAACAGGGCGCCGAGGATGAAGACGATGCCGCCCATCGTGGGCGTGCCGCGCTTGACGTGGTGCGTCTTCGGGCCGTCGTCGCGGATGAACTGGCCCCAGCCGATGCGGCGGAACAGCCGGATGAACAGCGGGGTCAGGAAGAGCGTGAAGGCGAGCGACAACGCCCCGGCGGTCAGCAGTGCTCTCACGCGAACCATTCTCCCAATCGGTGACCGAGCAGGCCGATCATCAGTGCTGCCCCGCCGCTCATGCGAACCATTCTCCCAGTCGGTCGCCGAGGTGACGCAGACCCGCCGAGTTCGACGATTTCACGAGCACCGTGTCACCGGGGCGCGCAGTGGCGGTGACGAGGTCGAATGCCTCGTCTGCGGTCTCGACGTAGGCGGATTCGCCGTCCCACGATCCCTCGTTGACGGCCGAGATGTGCAGGCGGCGCGCGCCCTCGCCCACCACGATGAGCTGCGAGATGCCGAGGCGCACCGCGAGCAGTCCGATGCGGTCGTGCTCCTCGCCCGAGAACTCGCCCAGCTCGCTCATCTCGCCGAGCACGGCGATCGTGCGCGTTCCGGGCGCCTGGACCTGGGCGAGGGTCTTCAGGGCGGCCGACATCGAGTCGGGACTCGCGTTGTATGCGTCGTTGATGACCGTGATGCCGTCGCGGCCGCCCATGACCTGCATGCGCCAGCGCTCGGCGAGCGTCATCGACTCGAGGGCCTCGACGATCGCGGGCAGCGGCACGCCGAGCTCCACCGACGCCGCGATGGCGGCGAGCGCGTTCATGACGTGGTGCTCGCCCAGCACGCCGAAATGCACGCGGGCGGTCTCGCCGCCCGGGATCGTCACGGTGAAGTCGGTTCCGCGAGCGTGCACGGCGAGGTGGGTGGCGCGCACGTCGACGTGTCCGCCGAGGCCGAACCACACGACGCGGGCCTTCGTGAGGGCCGCCATCGACGCGACACGCGGATCGTCGGCGTTGAGCACCGCGACATCCGTGTCGAGCAGGTCGGTGACCATCTCGCTCTTGGCCCGCACGGTCTGCTCGATGCCGCCGAACTCGCCGGCGTGCGCGAGTCCGACCTTGAGCACGATGCCCACATCGGGTCGGGCCATGCGCACGAGCCGTGCGATCTCGCCGACGGCGCTCGCACCCATCTCGGCCACGAGGTACTGGGTGTCGTGGGTGAGTTCGAGCATCGTGATCGGCGCGCCGACCTCGTTGTTGAACGACTTGCGTGCCGCGACCGTCGGGCCGACGCGTTCGAGCACGGCCCGCAGGAGGTTCTTCGTGGTGGTCTTTCCGTTGGAGCCCGTGACGCCGACGACGCGCAGCCGTCCGTGTGCGCGCACCCGGCCGACCACCTCGGTCGCGAGGGCGCCGAGCGCGTCGACGGAGTCGTCGACGACGATCTGCGGTACCGCCAGGTCGAGCGGATGCTCCACCACGATGAGCGCCGCGCCCTGGTCGGCTGCGACAGGGGCGAAGTTGTGGCCGTCGTCGAACTCGCCGCGCTTGGCGAAGAAGACGTCACCGGTGCCCACCTCGCGGGAGTCGGTGGTGACGGCGCCGTCGACGATCGTCGTGGGCGTGGCATCCGTGCCGTCGAGGCGCAGCGCGCCGCCGACCGCCGAGGCGATCTCGGCGAGGGTCAGGGCGATCATGCCGGCCAGCCCGCCTCGCGCAGGGCCTGCCTGGCATCGTCTCTGGCCGAGTAGGGGATCTTGACGCCCTTCACCTCGTGGTACTCCTCGTGTCCGGGGCCGGCGTACAGGATGGCGTCGCCCTCGCGCGCCAGTGCGAGCGCGGTGCGGAACGCCTCGCGCGGGTCGGGGACCTCGTGGATCTCCCGGTCGGGAACCGCCGCCTCGGCCCCCGCGATGAGCGCCGCTCGGATCGCGGCAGGGTCCTCGAACCTCGGGTGGAAGTCGGTGATCACCACGATGTCGGCTCCGCGTGCCGCGATGGCGCCCATCTCGGCGCGCTTGGTGGTGTCGCGGTCGCCGTCGGCGCCGAACAGCATGATGAGCCGGCCGTCGGTGACCCGGCGGATGGCGCCGAGGGTCTGCAGGAACGCGTCGGGGCTGTGCCCGTAGTCGATGTAGACGAGCGGGCCGGCGTCGCCGGAGATGCGCTCGGCGCGCCCGGGGATGTAGGCGTCGATGCCGCCGTCGCGGTCGAGCACCTCCGCGATGCGCCCGAAGTCGTGGCCGGCCTCGACGAGCATCACGATCGCGAGTGCGGCGTTGGCGGCCATGTACCAGCCGAGGAGCGGCACCCGCGTCTCGAGCCGGCGCCCTTCGGGTCCTTCGAGCACGAACGACGTGTGCGTCGCCGATTCCTCGCCGACGCTCAGCCGCCAGTCGGCCTCGACGTCGGAGCGGCTGGTCAACGTGGTCACGGGAATGCGCGACTCGGCCACGAGGCGGCGCCCCCATTCCGAGTCGACGGTGACGACGCCGCGCCGGGAGCGGTCGGGCTGGAACAGGTCGCGCTTGGCGACGAAGTACTCGTCCATCGACGTGTAGTCGTCGAGGTGGTCGTGGCTGAGGTTCGTGAAGCCGACGACGTCGAAGACGATGCCGTCGACCCGGTGCCGCGAGAGGGCCTGCGCCGACACCTCGATGCCGACCGCGCGAACGTCGACCTCGCGCATGCGGGCGAGGAGGGCGTGCAGCTCGCTGGCCTCCGGCGTCGTGAGCGAACTGGTGACGGCCTCGTCGCCGATGCGCCGCTCGGCCGTCGAGGTGAGCCCCGCCACGACCCCGAGCTGGCGGAGGATGCCGTAGAGCAGGTACACGACACTCGTCTTGCCGTTGGTGCCGGTGACCCCGAACAGCGTCGCGGGGTTGTCGTCGGTGCGGTGGATCCACGCGGCCACGGCGCCGAGCGCCGCGCGCGCGTCGGGGGTCACGAGGATCGGCAGCTCGGCGCCGGCCGCGAGCTCGGCGCCGGCGTGGTCGGTGAGGATCGCCACGGCACCCGCGTCGCGCGCGGCGACGGCGTACTGCGCGCCATGCGTGTTGCGGCCCGGCACGCCCACGTAGAGGTCGCCGGGGTGCACGGCCTTCGACGAGAGCACGACGCCGGTGACCTCGAGCGCGTCGACGTCGCCGTGCACCTCGAACTCGAACGTCTCGGCGAGGCCGTGCAACGAGCGGGGGTTCGGATGCTTCGGGCGGAGGGCCGTTTGCGGCGATCCGGTCACGACCCCAACTTTCTACCAGGTGGCTGGCAACTCGGGCGCCGGGGCGCCGGATGGAACGGTCCGATACTTCTTCAGCACCTGGCTCATCACCTGTTGGAAGACGGGAGCGGATGCGGCGGACGAGTTCATCTTAACGGGATTCATGATGCTGACCGAAACGACGAACTGCGGATCGTCGGCCGGGGCGAAGCCCGACACCGACACCAGGTACCCCGTGAGGTAGCCGCCGTTGCCGTCGGGAACCTGCGCGGTCCCGGTCTTCGCGGCCACCCGGTAGCCGGGGATCTCCCACTCGTCGGCGAGCCATCCCTCGAGGTACACGCGCTCGAGCATCTGGCTCGTCTGGTTCGCCGCGGTGTCGGAGATCACGCGGGTTCCGGTCGCCTCGGGGGCGATGAGCTCGCCGTCCTCGCCGATGCAGCCGTCGACGAGCCGCACGGGCATGCGCACGCCGTCGTTCGCGATCGTCTGGTAGGCGCTCGCGATCTGCACCGCGGTGGTGGTGAGCCCCTGTCCGAACATGGTCGCGTACTTCGTCTGGTTGTCCCAGGCGTCGGGGCCGCCGTGCAGGTCGCCGGGCTCCTCGCCCGCGAAGCCCACCTCGGTCTCCTCGCCGAGCCCGAAGTCCCGCATGTACTCGTACCGCTCCTCGTCGGTGAGACGTTCGCCGAACATCGACATGCCCGTGTTCGACGAGTCGATGAGCACGCCCGTCAGCGTGTACCGGGTGTCCTCGTGGAAGAAGCTGTCGTTGATGTTCGCGCCGTTCGGCGGCAGGTATCGGTAGCCCGCCACGATCTGGCTCAGCGCGTCGGCCTTGCCGGCGTCGATGACGGATGCCGCGGTCAGCGCCTTGAACGTCGAGCCGGGCTCGAACGGCCCCGTGAAGGCCCGCGACCCGCGGTTGCCGTCGGCGGTCGCCGTGGGGTCGTTGGGGTCGACGGTGGGCACGTCGGCGACCGCGAGCAGCCGGCCGGTCTTTGCCTCCATGACCGTGACGGTCGCCCAGTCGGCGCCCACGGCCTGCACCTGCGCCTCGGCGATGCGCTGCACCATCCACTGCAGGTCGGCGTCGATCGTGAGCTGCAGGGTGCCGCCCGTGCGGGCTTCCGAGTGCACGACCTTCGTACCCGGGATCTCGACCCAGTCCGAGAGGCTGTGCTGGTAGGAGTACTCGCCGTCCTCCCCGGCGACGCACTCGTTCTCCGAGAGCTCGACGCCCGCGAGGGGGGTCCCGTCGTCGGCCTGGACGAAGCCGATGAGGTTGCCGGCGACCGCGCCGTTCGGGTACGTGCGGCTCGGGTGCTCCCACGGCACCACCCACGGGATGTCGAGTTCCTTGATGCGTTCGTAGGTGGCCGTGTCGACGAGCTTCGCGACGTACTCATGGTCGTCGAGGGGGTTCTCCGCGAGTGCCGCGTCGATGATGCCGTGCACCTGCTCGCCGGTGAGTCCGACCACGGCGCCGAGCTCGGCGGTGAGCTGCGCGAGCGGCACCTCCGCCGTCACGGTCTTCGACGGATCGGCCGGATCGGGGACCTCGCGATCGATCGGTCCGGCGTTCTTCGGTGACAGGGCGATGTCGTAGCGCATCACGCTGTCGGCGAGCACCGTGCCCGTCGCATCGACGATGTCGCCGCGTGCACCGTACTCCGTGACCGTGGTCGAGCGGCGCCCCTGCGCCTCCTCGCTGAGCTCGGCGGCCCGCACGACCTGGATCTCGACGAGCCGCACGACGAACACGCCGACGAAGGCGACGAGGACCATGGCCGCGAGGAGGACGCGTCGCGCCGGGTGACGGCTGATGCGGTTCATCTCGTCCTCTCGGTCAGTGCGTGGCGGGCGTCGGCAGTCCGTCGGTCACGGGCGGTGGCGGCGGCGCGACCTGCGTGCCGCTGCCCCCTGCAGGCGCTTGGGTGCCGGACCCCCCGGTCGGAGTCTCCCCCGCCTGCTGCGCGGTCACGGGCGGCACGCCGTCGATCAGGGCATTCGGCACGAGCGGCCCGGATGCCGCGGCGCCCGCGCTCGCGGCGGTGGGCTCGCCGAGCACCGCACCGTCGGAGAGCCGCAGGTACACCGGTTCGGCGTTCGGCACCATGCCGAGTGCCTCGGCGTTCATCGCGAGGTACTGCGGGGACTCGAGACGATCGAGGTCCTCGGCCAGCTTCTGCTCCTCGCGTGCCAGCTCGGCCCGCTGCAGCTGGTAGGCGTCGATCTCGTAGGCGCCCTGCGCGAGGGCGATCGAGAGCAGCAGTTGCGCGACGACGATGACCGCCACGGCGCCGACCGCGATGATCGCGTAGGCGAGGCGGGGCCGGCCGCGCACGGCCGCCGTCTCGGGCGCGGGGCGCAGCGGGCGCTGGCGGGCGGGACCGGAGACGCGACGTGGGGCGGGAACGGACTGGGCCGGCAGTGCGGTCACGACGGCCTCCTCACTCGTTCGACGGCGCGCAGGCGCACCGGCTTCGCACGCGGGTTCTCCGCCTGCTCGGCGTCGCTCGCGAGCTCGGCGCCCCGCACGAGGAGCCGGAACTGCGGGCGGTGTTCGGGCAGCTCCATGGGGAGCCCCGCCGGCGCGCTCGAACGCGCGGCGGCCTGGAGGGCGCGCTTCACGATGCGGTCCTCGAGCGACTGGTAGGCGAGCACGACCATGCGGCCGTTCACCGCGATGAGGTCGAGCGCCGCCGGGATGGCGCGCTCGAGCACCGACAGCTCCTCGTTCACCTCGATGCGGAGGGCCTGGAAGACGCGCTTGGCGGGATGTCCCTGCCGCTGCACGGCCACGGGCGTGGCCTTCGTGATGATCTCGACCAGTTCGCCGGACCGCGTGATCGGGGCATTCGACCGCGCCTGCACGATCGCCCGGGCGTACCTGGGTGCGAGCTTCTCCTCGCCGTACTCGTAGAACAGGCGCCGAAGCTCCTCCTCGCTCGACTCGGCGATGACGTCGGCCGCGGTGCGACCGCGCGTCGGATCCATGCGCATGTCGAGCGGGGCATCCTTCGAGTAGGCGAACCCGCGCTCGGCGCGGTCGAGCTGCAGCGACGAGACGCCCAGGTCGAAGAGCACGCCCTGCACCTCGTCGTACCCCTCGGAACGGACCGCGTCGGCGATGCCGTCGTAGACCGTGTGCACGAAGCGGGCGCGATCACCGAAGGGCGCGAGCCGCTCGCGGGCGATCGCCAGCGCCTCGGTGTCGCGATCGAGGCCGATGACCGTGAGCTTCGGGAAACGCTCGAGGAAGGCGCGACTGTGGCCGCCCATGCCGAGGGTCGCGTCGACGAGCACGGCACGGTCGCCCTCGAGCGCGGGAGCGAGCAGCTCGATGGTGCGCTCGAGCATGACCGGGGTGTGGATGCGTTCGATGTCCATGATTCCTTCGACTCCTGTTCCCGGGTTCCGATCCCCATCCGTTCGTCCTGGTGCGGGGAAGTGCATCAGGCGCGCACGGCTGGGAGTCGCAACCCGGGGCTAGAAGAGCCCGGGGATCACCTCCTCCGCCGTCTCCGCGAAGGCCGCCTCCTGCTCGGCGAGGTATGTCTGCCACGCCGCCGCATCCCAGATCTCCACCCGGCCGCCCGCACCGATGACCGCGAGGTCCCGGTCGAGCCCCGCATAGCTGCGGAGCGTGGCAGGGATGGTGACCCGATGCTGCTTGTCGGGGGTCTCCGCGGAAGCCCCCGAGAGGAAGACGCGCATGTAGTCGCGTGCCTGCTTGCTCGTTACCGGGGCTTGGCGGATCTTGTCGCTCATGCTCTCGAACTCGCGAACGCTGAACACGTAGATGCAGCGCTCCTGCCCGCGCGTGAGCACGAGCCCGTTCGACAGCTCCTCCCGGAACTTCGCCGGAAGAATGACGCGGCCCTTCTCGTCGAGCTTCGGCTCGTAGGTCCCGAGGAACACCGCACCACCCCCTTTCCTCCGGCCAGGGATCCAGGTAGCCCCACTTTACTCCACTCCCCTCCCCGAACCAACGACATCCGCCTGATTTCCCCGTTCTGGGGGTGTGAGTTCCCTGTGAACACGCGGAGGAACGGTGGTGGAGGAGGGTGGAGGGTCAGAGGTGTGAGTCCTCCGTCTCCGCTCCCGCTCGAGGGCGATCGCGCACGCCGGCCGGCGCCGTGGAGGGGTGTGGAGCGCAGATCTCAGCCCGCAGCCATGCCCGGATAACACGAAAACGGGCCGATCCGAAGATCGACCCGTCGCGGGTGGTGGGAAGTGGAGGGCTACTCGCGGCCCTCCTGGCGGCGATCCCATCGGTCGTTCAGCCGGTCCATGAACCCGCCGCTCGAGCGCCGGGACTTGGACGGCGCCGTCGGTTCTGCAGGTGCGGCAGCGAGGCCGCTGCGCTTCGAGGGGGTGATGGCGACGAGCACGCCGACGAACATGAGCGCGAAGCCGATGACGCCGACGATCAGCAACTGGAGGGCGACGCCCGCGATCAGGGCGCCGACGCCGGCCACCGCGAGCAGCACGCCGAGCACGATCGCCCGGTAGTTGGGACGACGACCGCGAACCCCACCGACCGCATGGACGAAATCGGCGTCGTTACGATAGAGGTTGCGCTCCATCTCCTCGAGAAGACGTTGCTCCTGCTCTGAAAGCGGCATCTCATTCCCCTCAGGCTCGGGACCGACGCATCCGCCTTCATTCTAGCCCCGCCCCGCGTCGCTAGGCTAGGCGAGTGGCTCACGGTTCCCGGCTCGTCGATCTTGTGCATGCGCGCATCGAGGAATTCCTCGCCGAACGCACTTCCATTCTCCGCTCCATCAGCTCCGATCTGGACCCATTGACCACCTTCTCTGAGGGGTTTCTCAGCGGGGGCAAGCGGTTCCGTGCGCTGTTCTGCTACTGGGGATGGGAGGCGGTGGGCGCCCGCGGCTTCGATCCCTTCGAGACCGGCGGGCGAGACCTCTTCCCGGTCGTCTCCGCCGCCTCCGCGCTCGAGGTCTTCCACGCCGCTGCGCTCGTGCACGACGACATCATCGACAACTCCGACACCCGCCGCGGCGCCCCGGCCGCGCACCGGCTGTTCGAGACCCTGCACGGCGACTCGGGCTGGGCCGGCAGCGGCGCCGACTTCGGTCGCGCCTCGGCGATCCTGCTCGGCGACCTCCTCCTCGGCTGGAGCGACGAGCTCCTCGACGACGGGCTCTCCGCGCTCTCCGACCGCACCGCCGCGCGCGCGGCGCGCGCCGAGTTCATCCGAATGCGCACCGAGGTGATGGCCGGGCAGTACCTCGACATCCTCGAGGAACGCGCCTGGCTGACGCAGCCGGAGTCGGAACAGCGCACCCGCGCCGAACGCGTCATCGTCTACAAGGCGGCGAAGTACTCGGTCGAGTCGCCGCTCGCCATCGGCGGCGCCATCGCCGGCGCCTCCGCCGCGCAGGCGCAGGCCCTCCGCGACTTCGGCCTGCCCCTCGGCATCGCCTACCAGTTGCGCGACGACCTGCTCGGCGTCTACGGCGACCCCGACGTCACCGGCAAGCCGAGTGGCGACGACCTCCGCGAGGGCAAGCGCACGATGCTCGTCGCCATCGCCCGGGAGCGCCTCGCGGCCGGTCAACGCCGACTGCTCGACGAACTCCTCGGCGACCCCGAACTCGGCGCCGACCAGGTGCGCATGCTGCAGCGCACCATCAGCGAGTGCGGGGCGGTCGACGAGATCGAGCGGATCATCGCCGACAACGTCGCCCGGGCCACCGCGGCCCTGGCCGACGCGCCGCTCGCACGGGAGGCCCGCGCGGAACTCGGTTCGCTGGCGAAGGCCGTCAGCCGGCGCACGAGCTGAGCCCCGAGGGCTACGCGAGGGCCTGCGCGACCCGTCGCACCTCGGACTTGCGGCCGGCGCGCAGCGCGGCGATGGGCGTCGTGCCCAGGCTGTCCTCCTCGGCGAGCAGCCATTCCAGCGCCTCGACGTCGGTGAAGCCCGCATCGGCGAGGACCATCGCGGTGCCGTGCAGCTCGGGCAACGGTGCGTCGTCGCGGAGGAACACGGCGGGCACCTTGAGCACGCCGTCGATGCGCTTGGCCAGCAGGTGCCGATCATCGATGAGGCGGCGGATGCGGCTCGGCGTCTGCCCGAGCAGCTCGACGAGGTCGGGAACGGTCAGCCAGTCGGTCTGGTCGGCGTCGGTCACGGATCAAGCCTGCCAGAAGCCGAGTGACGCCGGGAAGGGCGCGCCGGGCGATGACCCCCCGATCGGGGCGGAGTCGGCGGACTCGCGGCGAGGTCGTTGACTCGCCTCACCCGCTGTGCGACGGTGGCCGCGACGTCGGAGAACCAGTTCGGCGTGAGGGGGAACCATGGCGAACGAGTCGGAGTCGACCGGCGCCGACGAGGGGCGGCGCACCGACCACGCGAGCTCCGCGGCCCGGCGGAGTCGCGGCATCCGGGGCATCCGGGGCATCCTGGGGGTTCCACTCGCGGTCGTGAGCACCGTCGCCGTCACGCTCGGCATCGTGCAGCCGGCCGAGGCGGCACCGCAGACCGTCAAGCGTCCGTCGAAGTCGAAGGGTCTGCAGGCGGAGGGCGCGCGCACCGCCCGAGCCGTGGCGACGACCGCACCGCCCGTGGAGTACCTCGTGGTGGACGGCGACACGGTCAGCGGCATCGCCGAGCGGTTCGGTCTCGCGACCGCCGAGGTCCTCGCCCTCAACGGCCTGAGCTGGTCGAGCCTCATCTTCCCGGGTCAGCGGCTCGCCCTCCCGGGCGGAGGCGCGGCTCCGACCCCGGTTCCGCCCGCCGAGCCCGAGATCCGCAAGCACGTCGTGGTCGAGGGCGACACGGTCATCGGCATCGCGGCCGCCTACGGCCTGGATGCGGGCAGCATCCTCAGCGCCAACGGCCTCGGGACGTCAAGCCTCATCTTCCCCGGCGAGTCCATCGTGCTGCCGCCGTCGGCCGCGGGCGCGGCCGCCCCGAGCGAGGCCACCACGGCGCCCGCTCCCGACGCGGCCTCCGCCCCGTCGCAGGCCGCCGCTCCCGAATCGCACACCGTGGCGGAGGGTGACACGCTGTACGACATCGCCGCCGCCCACGGCATCACCGTCGCGGATCTCGACCGGTTGAACGAGCTCGGCGGCTCCACCGTCATCCAACCCGGACAGGTGCTCATCATCCGGCGCCCGGAGCCCGTCGTCGAGGCATCCGTCAACGTGCCCCTCGACGACGAGATGCGCGGCCACGCACGCATCATCATCGAGATGGGACGCGCCCTCGGCGTGCCCGACCAGGGCATCGTCGTCGCCCTGGCCGCCGCAGCCCAGGAGTCGGGACTGCGGAACCTGCGACACGGCGACCGCGACTCGCTGGGCCTGTTCCAGCAGCGCCCGAGCCAGGGCTGGGGCACGGTCGACGAGGTGCTCGACCCGGTGCGCGCCACAGCCGCGTTCTACGGCGGCGCCGCCAACCCGAATCCGGGCCGCACCAAGGGACTGCTCGACCTCCCCGGGTGGGAGGCGATGACCGTCACGCAGGCCGCGCAGGCGGTGCAGCTCTCGGAGTTCCCCGACCACTACGCGAAGTGGGAGACTGCGGCACGGGCCTGGCTCTCGGAACTCGGCTGACGGGCGCCCGCGGGGCATCCGTCGATCACGAAGCCGTTGCAATCTGGCGACTGACCGTCATCGAGTCCTCATGCGGCATGCACATCTTCGTACACTCGTACGGTGACCACCGCTCCGCCCGCCGACCCGATGATCGGCCGTCTGGTCGACGGCCGGTACCAGGTGCGCTCGCGGATCGCCCGCGGCGGCATGGCCACGGTGTACCTCGCGACCGATCTGCGCCTCGAGCGCCGCGTCGCGATCAAGATCATGCACGGCCACCTCGCCGACGACAACACGTTCAAGACCCGCTTCGTGCAGGAGGCCCGCTCGGCCGCCCGGCTGGCGCACCCGAACGTGGTCAACGTGTTCGACCAGGGCCAGGACTCCGACATGGCGTACCTCGTCATGGAGTATCTGCCGGGCATCACGCTGCGCGACCTCCTGAAGGACTACAAGAAGCTCACTCCCGAGCAGACGGTCGACATCATGGATGCCGTGCTCGCGGGTCTCGCGGCGGCGCACCAGGCGGGCATCGTGCACCGCGACCTGAAGCCCGAGAACGTGCTGCTCGCCGACGACGGCCGCATCAAGCTCGGCGACTTCGGGCTCGCACGAGCCGCGAGCGCCAACACCGCGACCGGGCAGGCACTGCTCGGCACCATCGCCTACCTCTCCCCCGAGCTCGTCACCCGCGGCGTGGCCGACGCGCGCAGCGACCTGTACGCGGTCGGCATCATGATGTACGAGATGCTCACCGGCGAGCAGCCCTACGTGGGCGAGGCGCCCATGACCATCGCCTACCAGCACGCCAACGAGTCGGTGCCCGCGCCGAGCACCAAGAGCCCGGGCGTCCCGCACGAGCTCGACGAGCTCGTGCTGTGGGCGACCGCGCGCGACCCCGACGGGCGGCCGCACGACGCCCGCGAGATGCTCGAGCGACTCCGCGAGGTCGAGGGGGCGATCCGGATGCCGCGTTCGCAACCGTATGCGACGCAGGCGACGACGGTCATCGCCGATGCCGGCATGCCCGAGGGTGCCGCCACCGCCGAGACCGCGGTGCTGGGCGGCCGTGCAGCCGCGCCGACCGCGGTGGCGGAGGCATCCGACGACGACGACGCGACCGCGCTCACGACGACGGCCGAGCGCCGCAAGCGGCGTGGCTACTGGATCTTCGCCCTCGTGGTCCTGCTCACCGGGCTCGCCGCCGGCACCGGCTGGTTCTTCGGCGCGGGCCCGGGCGCACTCGTGAGCGTGCCCGACGTCGCGACCCTCGCGCCCGCCGAAGCCACGACCGTGCTCGAGGAGGCCGGCTTCCAGGTCGTGCCGGGCGAACGCAACGACCCGGTGGTGCCGCAGGGGCAGGTGTCGGGCACCGATCCCGAGGGCGGGTCGCAGGCGCAGCGCGGCTCGACGGTGACCATGTTCGTCTCGCTGGGGCCGCGGATGCTCGCCATGCCCGACGTCATCGGTTCGCCGGAGGCGGAGGCGCGCGACGCCCTCGCGGACTTCACCGTCGCCGAGGAGAACGCGCAGCAGTTCTCGGGCGACTTCACCGCGGGCACCGTGATCGCCGTGCTGGGTGGCGACGGGAACCCGATCGAGACGGGCGCCGAATACCCCGAGCTCGGCGCGGTGACGCTCGTCATCTCGGTGGGTGCCATCCCGCCCGTCGAGGGGCTGCCGGTCGGCGAGGCGCAGGCCGCACTCGAGTCGGTGAAGCTCGTGGTCGACTTCGGCGAAGCGGAGTTCCACGACGAGGTGCCCGTCGACCACGTCGTCACCGCGACCTACGCGAACGATCCCATGCGCCCGGGCGACACGGTCGTGCTGACCCTCTCGAAGGGGCCCGACCTCGTCGAGGTGCCGAACGTCATCACCGGCCAGACCGTGGCGCAGGCGCGCGCGCAACTCGAGGCGCTCGGGTTCAGCGTGACGAGCAACGTGCCCGGATTCCTCGAAGGCGCGGTCGTGGCCTCCGTGCAGAGCCCCGCCGCCGGCGAGCTGCTGAAGCGCGGCTCGGAGGTCACCGTCAACTTCGGCTGATCGGGCCGGACGCGGGCGCGGGACATCCGTCGCCGGATGCCCCGCGCCGATCGCCGCTCAGCGTGCGGTGAGCTCCTCGGCCACGAGGAAGGCGAGCTCGAGCGACTGCATGTGGTTCAGGCGCGGGTCGCACAGCGACTCGTAGCGCGTCTCGAGCGTGATCTCGTCGATGTACTCGGAGCCGCCGAGGCACTCGGTGACGTCGTCGCCCGTGAGTTCCACGTGGATGCCGCCCGGGTAGGTACCGGCCGCTCGGTGCGCCTCGAAGAAGCCGCGGACCTCGTCGACCACGTCGTCGAAGCGACGCGTCTTGTACCCGGTCGAGGTCGTGATGCCATTGCCGTGCATGGGGTCGGTGACCCACAACGGGTTGGCGTCGCTGGCCTTGATGGCCTCGAGCAGCGGCGGCAGCGCGTCGCGGATCTTGCCCGCGCCCATGCGGGTGATGAACGTGAGGCGGCCAGGCTCGCGGTGCGGGTCGAGCTTCTCGACGAGCTCGAGCATGGTCTCGGGCGTCGTCGTGGGCCCGAGCTTCACGCCGATGGGGTTGCGCACGCGCGAGAGGAAGTCGACGTGCGCGCCATCGAGGTCTCGGGTGCGCTCGCCGATCCAGATGAAGTGCGCGGACGTGTCGTAGGGCGTGCCGGTGCGCGAGTCGATTCGCGTCATCGGGCGCTCGTAGTCCATGAGCAGGCCCTCGTGGCCCGTGTAGAACTCGGTGTGCCGCAGCGCCTCGAAGTCGGCGCCGCAGGCGTCCATGAACTTGATGGCGCGGTCGATCTCGCGGGCCAGCGACTCGTAGCGAGCGTTCGCCGGATTCGCCGAGAAGCCCTGGTTCCACGAGTGCACCTGACGCAGGTCGGCGAAGCCGCCCTGGGTGAACGCGCGGATGAGGTTGAGCGTCGAGGCGGCCATGTGGTAGCCGCGAATGAGGCGAGCCGGGTCGGCGACACGCGACTCGGGCGTGAAGTCGTAGCCGTTCACGATGTCGCCGCGGTACGCGGGCAGCGTGACGCCGCCGCGCGTCTCGGTGTCGCTCGAGCGCGGCTTGGCGAACTGGCCCGCCATGCGGCCCATCTTCACGACGGGCATCGAGGCGCCGTAGGTGAGCACCACGGCCATCTGCAGCACGGTCTTCACGCGGTTGCGGATCTGGTCGGCCGTCGCGCCCGCGAAGGTCTCGGCGCAGTCGCCGCCCTGCAGGAGGAACGCCCTGCCCTGCGACGCGGCGGCCAGCCGCTCGCGCAGCATGTCGACCTCGCCCGCGAAGACGAGCGGCGGCAGCGTGGCGAGCTCGGCGGATGCCGCGTGCGCGGCTTCGGCGTCGGGCCACGTGGGCTGCTGCTTGATCGGCAGCGTGCGCCAATAGTCGAGGCCGTCGATCACTGAGGGATCTGCGAAGACGACGGGCTCGACGAGCTGTACCACGGGAATGTCCTGAAGGTTCGGGCGCGATGCGCCATGAATGGGCAACGGCACCGCACGTCGCGACGCCGCCGTTTCGAGCCTACCCCGATTGCGCCGCGCGCTGCTCTCGCACGGAGCTGGCGTACACGTCGACGTACTCCTGCCCGCTGAGGGCGCGGAGCTCGTAGACCAGCTCATCCGTCACGGAACGCAACACGAATCGGTCGCCTTCCAGCCCGTGGAAGCGCGAGAAGTCGAGCGGCTCGCCGATGATGATGCCGATGCGGCGCACCTTCGGGAGGCGGGTGCCGATCGGCATGACGAGCTCGGTGCCGATCATCGCGACGGGGATGACCGGCACGCCGGCCTCGAGCACCATGCGCGCGACACCGGTGCGCCCGCGATACAGGCGGGCGTCGGGGCTCCGGGTGCCCTCGGGGTAGATGCCCAGCACGCCGCCCTCGCCGAGCACCCGGAGGCCGGTGTTCAGCGAAGCCTCCGACGCCTTGCCGCCCGAGCGATCGATGGGCAGCTGGCCCGAGGCCTGGAAGAAGACGCGCGTGGCCCAGCCCTTGAGCCCCTTGCCGGTGAAGTACTCGCTCTTCGCGAGGAACACCACCCGGCGGTCGACGACGAGCGGCAGGAAGATGGAGTCGATGAAGGAGAGGTGGTTGGAGGCCAGCACGACCGCGCCCTCCTTGGGCACGTTCTCGAGGCCGACGACCCAGGGCCGGAAGATCGCCAGCAGGATCGGGCCGACGACGATGTGCTTCATGATCCAGTAGAACACCGCGTGCCTCCCTTCCGTCGCGAGCGACGATTCAGCCTATCCCCGGGCCGCTCAGGCGTGCTCAGCGACCCAGACGCGAGCGAGATCCGCGGCGCCGACGACGCCGGCGTCGTTCACGAGCTCGGCGATCACGAAGTCGGGTTCAGGGTGGTACCCGCGAGCGGGAAGGTGTTCGAGGAAGGCCTCGCGCACGGGTTCGAGGAGCAGGTCGCCGGCGATGGCGACGCCGCCGCCGAAGACGAACCGCTGCGGGTCGAGCACCGCCGACAGCGAGGCGGCGGCCTGGCCGAGCCAGTGCCCGAGCTGGCGGAGGGCGGCAGTGGCTCCCGGATCCTCGGCGGCGATGAGGTCGCCGACGATCCGGCCGTCGAGCGCGCCGTGCTCGTCGCGGGCGCGCGCGAGCGCCAGCCCGATGCCGCCCGCGTCGGCGATCTCGCCCGCCATGCGCATGAGCGCCCGGCCGGAACCGTACTGCTCGAGGCATCCGTGCTGCCCGCAGCCGCAGGCGATGCCGTTCGGCACCAGCCGCATGTGCCCGAGCTCGGCGCCGGCCCCGAATCCACCCCGGAACAGCCGGTCGCTCGCGACGATGGCGCCGCCCACGCCCGTGCCGATCGTGAGCATGACCATGTCGCTCACCATGCGGCCCGCACCGAAGCGGAACTCCGCCCAGCCCGCGGCGTTGGCGTCGTTCTCGACGACGACCGTCGCACCGACGCGGGCCTCGAGCTTCTCGCGGAACGGTTCGTTGCGCCAGTTGATGTTCGGCGCGTAGTACACGACGGACTGCGCCGCGTCGATGAAGCCGGCGGCGGCGACCCCGACCGCGGCGACGGGCCCATCGGCCGAGAGCGATCGGATCATCTCGACGACGGCGTCCTCGAGGCGCGCCGGGTCGCCGGCGGGGGTCGGCACCCGCTCGCTTCGCACGATGGCGCCGAGTTCGTCGACGACCGCGCCGGCGATCTTCGTTCCGCCGATGTCGATACCGATCGCATGCACCAGCAGGCTGCCTTTCGAGAGGGAGAACCGGGCGGTCTCGGGGCCTGCTGGCCGCGCGAGCAACGGACTAGAGTGTAATCGACCCCAACGCCGAGGTTCGCACGCGCTCAGCCGCGCGACCCTCCCCGGTTGCCGAAGGAGCTACCGTGATCGAATTCGAGACACCCGCCCTCGTCCCCGCCGACCCAGAGGCCAACACCACCGATCTGCTGGTGCAACGTGTCGCGGAGACGCCAGACTCGGTGCTGTTCTCCCTTCCCACGGCCGACGGCGGTTGGTCGCCCGTCACCACCCGCGAGTTCCACGAGCAGGTCATCGCCCTCGCCAAGGGCCTCGTCGCGTCGGGCATCCAGCCGGGCGACAAGATCGGCCTGATGGCCAAGACGCGCTACGAGTGGACGCTCATCGACTTCGCAACCTGGTTCGCCGGCGCCGTGCTCGTGCCCATCTACGAGACGAGCTCGCCCGCCCAGGTGAAGTGGAACCTCGGAGACTCGGGCTCCATCGCCGTGATCGTGGAGACGCCCGACCACTTCGCGCGCTTCGACGAGGTCCATCCCGAGCTGCCCGCCATCCGGAACGTGTGGCAGATCGACCTCGGCGACCTCGACAAGCTCGTGGCCGCGGGCGCCGACGTGCCCGACGAGGAGATCGAGCGCCGCCGCACGCTCGCCGTCGGCTCCGACATCGCGACGCTCATCTACACGTCCGGCTCGACCGGCAAGCCGAAGGGCTGCGTCCTCACCCACGCCAACTTCGTCGAGCTCTCGCGCAACGCGGCCGTCGCGCTCAAGGAGGTCGTGCTCGACCCGAACGGCGCGTCGACGCTCCTGTTCATCACGACTGCGCACGTGTTCGCCCGGTTCATCTCCGTGCTCTGCGTGCACGCCGGCGTGCGCGTCGGCCACCAGCCCGACACCAAGCAGCTCCTCCCCTCGCTCGGCAGCTTCAAGCCGACCTTCCTCCTCGCGGTGCCGCGCGTGTTCGAGAAGGTCTACAACGTCTCCGAGCAGAAGGCCGAAGCCGGCGGCAAGGGCAAGATCTTCCGCTCCGCCGCCGAGACCGCCGTCGCCCACTCCGCCGCGAAGGAGTCGGGTGCCAAGATCCCGCTCGGCATGAAGCTGAAGTTCGCGCTCTTCGACCGACTCGTGTACGCCAAGCTGCGCACGGCCATGGGCGGCAACGTCAAGTACGCCGTGTCGGGCTCGGCGCCGCTCGGCCCGCGTCTCGGGCACTTCTACCACTCGCTGGGCATCACGATCCTCGAGGGCTACGGCCTCACCGAGACCACGGCGCCCGCCACGGTCAACCTCGTCACGAAGTCCAAGATCGGCACCGTCGGCCCGGCCCTCCCGGGCGTCGGGGTCCGTCTCGCCGATGACGGCGAGATCCAGGTGAAGGGTGTCAACGTCTTCAAGGAGTACTGGAAGAACCCCGAGGCCACGGCCGAGTCGTTCGACGGCGAGTGGTTCAAGACCGGCGACATCGGCTCTTTCGACAGCGACGGCTTCCTCTCGATCACGGGCCGCAAGAAGGAGATCATCGTCACGGCCGGCGGCAAGAACGTCGCCCCGGCCGCCCTCGAGGACCCCATCCGCGCGAACCCGCTCGTCGGGCAGGTCGTGGTGGTCGGCGACAAGAAGCCGTTCATCTCCGCGCTCGTGACGCTCGATCCCGAGATGCTCCCCGTGTGGCTCAACAACAACGACGAGGACGCGGGCATGAGCGTCGACGAAGCGGCGAGGAACCCGGCGGTCCTCGCCGAGGTGCAGCGCGCGATCGACGCGGCGAACGAGACCGTGTCGCGCGCCGAGTCGATCCGCAAGTTCACGATCCTCCCGACCGAGCTCACCGAGGCGAGCGGTCACCTCACGCCGAAGCTCAGCATCAAGCGCAACGTGATCCTCGAGGACTTCTCCGGTGAGATCGAGGCGATGTACTCGGGCGCACCGGCGACCGAGGGTCACTCGATCGTGCACTGAGTCGCAGCCGCCGCCGCCGTTGCGCCACGTGCGCGGCCTCTGCGCCAGCGGTGCTGGTGCAGAGGGCGCCGAAGTGGCGCAACGGCGGCACCCGCGCGTCAGAACCAGTCGGACTCGCGGACCGCCCGCATCGCCGCCCGGCGCTCGTCCTTCTCGAGCCGATCGAGATAGAGGAGCCCGTCGAGGTGATCGGTCTCGTGCTGCAACGCCTGCGCCATGAGCCCCGTGCCCGACAGCTCGATCTCGTTGCCGTCGAGGTCGATACCGCGAACCCGTGCGAACGGATAGCGCTTCGTCTTGTGCCAGAGCCCCGGCACCGAGAGGCAGCCCTCGTCGAGCAACTCGGGCTCCCCCGAGACCTCGACGAGCTCGGGGTTCAGGATGTACCCGACCTCGCCGTCGACGTTGTAGCTGAACGCGCGCAGGTTCACCCCGATCTGCGAGGCCGCCACGCCCGCGCGCCCGGGCAGCCTGACGCTGTCGAGGAGGTCCGCGACGAGCGCACGAACGCCGTCATCGATCTGTTCGACGGGGGCGGAGACGGTCTTCAGGACGGGGTCGCCGAACAGGCGAATGGGACGTTCGGGCAATTGCACTCCAAATCAGTGCCCGCGCTCTGCGGGCAGGCCTTCCACGACGAGGGCGGCGAGTTCTCGCGCCGCGTGCTGGGTCACGGGACGCAGCTCATGCCAGTTCACCACGGATCCGGCCGCGAGCTGCGGGTCGTACGGGATGCGCACGATCTCGCGCACACGCGACTGGAAGTGCGCCTCGATCTCGTCGACCTTGACGAGGTGGGTGCCCTGGGTCGCCAGGTTGATCGCGACGACGGCGTTGCGTACGAGCTCGCCGTATCCGTTGGCCTCGAGCCAGGTGAGCGTCTCAGACGCGAGGCGGGCTTCGTCGACGCTGCCGCCGGACACGATGACGATCGCGTCGGCGCGCTGCAGCGTCGCGCGCATGACGGAGTGCACGATGCCCGTGCCGCAGTCGGTGAGGACCAGCGAGTAGTAACGCGCGGCGAGCCCGGCGACGACGTTGTAGTCGTTGTCGTCGAACGCCTCGGAGAGCGTGGGGTCGGTGTCGGAGGCGAGGATGTCGAGCCTCGTCTCATCGCGGGACACGAAGCGTGAGAAGTCGGTGTACCCGCCGATCGACGACGCCTTCGTGACCACGTCTCGCACGGTCTCGCGAGTCTGGCGGTCGACGCGCTCGGCCAGGGTGCCACGGTCGGGGTTCGCGTCGATCGCGATGATGCGGTCGTCGCGGGCGTCGGCCAAGGCCATGCCGAGGAGCGCGGTGATGGTCGTCTTGCCCACGCCACCCTTGCGAGTGAGCACGGGCACGAATCGGGCACCGCCCTCGAACCGCTTCTGGATGCGCGCGCTCATCGCCTTGTGAGCGCGCACCTTCGCGGAGTCTCCGAGGTTCACGAGGTGCAGCGACGCCTCGTACAGGAAGCGGTTGAGCCCGCCCTGCGGGGCCGGCCGGGTGGTGCGATTCAGGTCGATCAGCCGGTCGGCGGTGAGCGATTCGGAGGTCTCGGGCACCTCGAGCTCGGCGCCGGGCACCGTCTCCCCCGGCACGTCGACGATGGCCACGTGACTGCCGGTGTCGGTGGTCACGCGTTCGCGACGCAGCTTCGAGGCGTCGGCGGCGAGCAGGGCGCTGTACGGCGAGGGGTCGCGTCGGGATCCGCCGCGGTACCCGGGGCCGGCAAGCGCCGGCGTGATGACCTCGACCGAGGTGGTGCCCTGTGCGGAGCCCACCACGGTTCCCGGATTCACCGCCACGTCGTCGATGGCCACGGCCACCTCGTCCTCGGGCATCTCGGGTGGCGGCACAGGTGGAAGGTCGACCCGGACGCTCGGGCTCTCGGGGAGCGCATCCGCCGCGTGCGCCGCACTCGCCTCCTGCAGCGCATCACGATCGAGCGGCGCGGTGTGAACGCCGGTCGCCCGGCGCCTCCTGGTCTCTTCTCCACCTCTGTCGTCAGACACCGATATCCCCTCCCATCAGTGCACTACGACGACAGCCTATCGTGGGCGTACTGCGACGAGGAGGTCGCCGGCTTCGACCTGCTGGGTCTTGGGGATCGCGACGCGTTCGACGATGCCGGTGATCGGGGAGGTGATCGCGGCTTCCATCTTCATGGCCTCGATGGATGCGACGGCCTGTCCGGCGGTCACTTCGGCGCCGGCCTCGACGGCCAGGGTGACCACGCCCGAGAACGGTGCGGCGATCTGGCCGGGCTGGGAGGCATCCGCCTTCTCGGCCGTGCGGGACTCGACCACGATGCTGCGGTCCCGGACGAACACCGGCCGGAGCTGCCCGTTCAGGATCGTCATCACGGTGCGCATGCCCTTGTCGTCGGCCTCGCCGATCGCTTCCAGGCCGGCGTACAGGCGCACGCCCTTGTCGATCTCGACGACGTGCTCGGAGCCCTGCCGGAGCCCGTACAGGTAGTCGCAGGTGTCCACCGCGGAGAGGTCGCCGAACAGTTCCCGGATCTGCTCGAACTGACGGGTCGGCGCCGGGAACAGCAACGCGTTCAGGGTCGACCGGCGGGTCACGCTGTCCGCCTCGAGGGCCTCGCGCTGCTCGGTGCTGAGCTCGGTGACCCCGACCCGGATGTCCTTGCCGGCGAGCACCTTGCTGCGGAACGGTTCGGGCCAGCCGCCGGGCAGGTCGCCGAGCTCGCCGGCCATGAACCCGATCACCGAGTCGGGCACGTCGTACTTGTCGGGGTTCGCGGCGAAATCGGCCGGGTCGGCCTTGACCGCGGCCAGGTGCAGGGCGAGGTCGCCGACCACCTTCGACGACGGCGTGACCTTCGGCACCCGGCCGAGGATCCGGTTCGCGGCGGCGTACATGTCCTCGATGAGCTCGAAATCGTCCGCCAGCCCCAACGCGATCGCCTGCTGACGCAGGTTCGACAACTGCCCGCCCGGGATCTCGTGGTGGTACACCCGGCCGGTCGGGCCGGGCAGGCCCGACTCGAACGGCCGGTAGATGCGACGCACCGCCTCCCAGTACGGCTCCAGGTCCGCGACCGCCTGCAACCCGATGCCGGTGTCGCGTTCGGTGTGCGCGAGCGCCGCGACCAGCGCCGACGCCGACGGCTGGCTGGTCGTGCCCGCCATCGGCGCGCTCGCGACGTCGACCGCGTCCACCCCGGCACGGGCGGCCGCGAGCAGGGTCGCGAGCTGCCCGCCCGCGGTGTCGTGGGTGTGCAGGTGCACCGGCAGGTCGAACCGGTCCCGCAACGCGCCGACCAGCTTCTCCGCCGCGGCCGGACGCAACAGGCCCGCCATGTCCTTGATCGCGATGATGTGCGCCCCGGCCTGGACGATCTGCTCCGCCAGCCGCAGGTAGTAGTCCAGGGTGTACAGGTCCTCGGCCGGGTCGAGCAGGTCCCCGGTGTAGCAGACCGCGACCTCCGCGACCGTGTGCCCGGTCGCGAGCACCGAATCGATCGCCGGACGCATCTGCGACACGTCGTTCAACGCGTCGAAGATCCGGAAGATGTCCACCCCGGTCGCGGCGGCCTCACGCACGAACGCGTCGGTCACCTCGGTCGGGTACGGCGTGTACCCGACCGTGTTCCGGCCACGCAGCAGCATCTGGATGTTGATGTTCGGCAGCACCTCACGCAACGCCGCGAGCCGCTCCCACGGGTCCTCGCCGAGGAACCGCAACGCGACGTCGTACGTCGCGCCGCCCCACGCCTCGACCGAGAGCAGGCCCGGCGTCATCCGCGCCACGTACGGCGCCACCGCGACCAGGTCACGGGTCCGGACCCGGGTCGCGAGCAACGA
Organism: Agromyces sp. NSFZ; assembly: GCF_056156205.1. Taxonomy (NCBI): domain Bacteria; kingdom Bacillati; phylum Actinomycetota; class Actinomycetes; order Micrococcales; family Microbacteriaceae; genus Agromyces; species Agromyces sp. NSFZ. Next base: position 1,915,829 of record NZ_CM149585.1, on the reverse strand, counting down.
CTGGTGCGCGTCCCGGAACGTGGTCTCGGTCACCGCGAGCGGCGTCTGCGCCCGCAACGCCGCCGCGAACCCGGCCGGCCCCAACTCCAGCAGCCGCTGCCGCGCCCCATCCGGCGCCGGCGCGGCCAGATCCAGCTCGGGCAGCTTCTCGACCGGATGCACCGTCGTCGGCGCCGGCCCGTTCGGCTGGTTCACCGTGACATCCGCCAGCCAGTTCAGGATCTTCGTGCCCCGGTCCTTCGACACCCGGCCCCGCACCAGGCTCGGCCGCTCATCGATGAACGACGTGCTAAGGTCGCCCGCGATGAACGCCGGGTCCTCCAGCACCGCCTGCAGGAACGAGATGTTCGTCGACACCCCCCGGATCCGGAACTCCGCCAGCGCCCGCCGCGCCCGCGCCACCGCCGCCGGATAATCCCGGCCACGGCAGGTGAGCTTCGCGAGCATCGAGTCGAAGTGCGGGCTGATCTGCGCACCCGGATTCACCGTGCCGCCATCGAGGCGGATCCCGGCGCCGCCCGGCGACCGGTACGTCGTGATCCGGCCCGTGTCCGGACGGAACCCCGCCGTCGGGTCCTCCGTCGTGATGCGGCACTGCAACGCCGCACCACGAAGCTTGATCGCGTCCTGCAGGAGCCCGAGGTCGGCGAGGGACTCCCCCGCTGCGATCCGGATCTGCGACTGTACCAGGTCGACGTCGGTGACCTCCTCGGTCACCGTGTGCTCGACCTGGATCCGCGGGTTCATCTCGATGAACACATGCTGACCGGCCCGCTCGCCCGCCGTGTCGACCAGGAACTCCACCGTGCCCGCGTTCACATACCCGATCGAACGCGCGAACGCCACGGCGTCCCGGTACAGCCGCTGACGGACCTCGTCGGACAGGTTCGGCGCCGGCGCGATCTCGATCACCTTCTGATGCCGGCGCTGCACCGAGCAGTCCCGCTCGAACAGATGCACCGTCTCGCCCGACGCATCCGCGAGCACCTGCACCTCGATATGCCGGGGCCGCAGCACCGCCTGCTCCAGGAACATCGTCGGATCCCCGAACGCGCTGTCCGCCTCCCGCATCGCCTCCTCGAGCGCCGGACGCAACTCATCACGCGAGTTCACCCGGCGCATCCCACGACCACCACCACCGGCCACCGCCTTCGCGAAGATCGGGAAGCCGATCTCGTCGGCCTGCGCCACGAGCGCGTCGACATCGCGCGACGGCGGCGTCGACTTCAGCACCGGCACCCCCGCCGCGATCGCGTACTCCTTCGCCGTGACCTTGTTGCCCGCCATCTCGAGCACGCCCTTCGACGGCCCGATGAACGTGATCCCCGCCTCGGCCGCAGCCTGCGCCAACTCCGGGTTCTCCGACAGGAACCCGTACCCCGGATAGATCGCGTCCGCCCCCGACTCCCTCGCGACCCGGATGATCTCCGACACATCCAGATACGCACGCACCGGATGCCCCGGCTCACCGATCTGGTACGCCTCGTCCGCCTTCAGGCGATGCAACGAATTGCGATCCTCGACCGGATACACCGCCACAGTCTTCGCACCGAGCTCGACGGCCGCACGGAACGCCCGAATGGCGATCTCCCCACGATTGGCAACCAGGATCTTCGTGAACATGCAGGCCTTTCAGACGGGTTTCCGCACAGCGAACATTTAGGTATCGCCCGAGTAGTAAAGGTAACGTATCTGTTCGTGCACGTACTCAGCGTCAGCTCCCTCAAGGGCGGTGTCGGCAAGACGACCGTGACGCTCGGGCTGGCGTCTGCGGCCTTCGCCCGCGGCGTCCGAACCCTCGTCGTCGACCTCGATCCGCAGTCCGATGTCTCGACCGGCATGGATATCCAGATGGCCGGTCATCTCAACGTGGCCGACGTCCTCGCGTCGCCCAAGGAGAAGATCGTCCGCTCGGCGATCGCCCCGAGCGGCTGGGCGAGATCGAACCCCCAGTCGACCATCGACGTCATGATCGGCAGCCCGTCAGCCATCAACTTCGACGGCCCGCACCCGTCGATCCGCGACATCTGGAAGCTCGAGGAGGCGCTCGCCAACGTCGAGGCCGACTACGAGCTCGTGCTCATCGACTGCGCGCCCTCGCTGAACGCCCTCACGCGCACCGCGTGGGCGGCGAGCGACCGCGTCGCGGTGGTGACCGAGCCCGGGCTGTTCTCGGTCGCGGCCGCCGACCGCGCGCTCCGCGCCATCGAGGAGATCCGACGGGGACTCTCGCCTCGGCTGCAGCCGCTCGGCATCATCGTGAACCGGGCGCGCGTGCAGTCGCTCGAGCACCAGTTCCGCATCAAGGAGCTGCGCGACATGTTCGGCCCGCTCGTGCTCTCGCCGCAACTGCCCGAGCGCACCTCGCTGCAGCAGGCGCAGGGCGCCGCGAAGCCGCTCCACATGTGGCCCGGTGAGAGCGCCGAGGAGATGTCACGGCACTTCGACCAGCTGCTCGACCGCGTGCTGCGCACCGCCCGCATCGGCGAGTACGCGGCGACTCCGTTCGAGCTCGAGTCGCCCGTCATCTGACGTCACACTGCGCTGCCTGAGCTCGTCGAAGGGAACTCCGCTCCCTGAGCTCGTCGAAGGAGCTCGTCGGAGGGACCGCTTCGACAGGCTCAGCGAACCCGTCGCTTCGACAGGCTCAGCGACCGACAGGCTCGGCGACCGACGGGTCGCGTCAGGAGATCTTGCGCGACCGCGCGCCGCGGCGTGCGGCGAGCTCGTCCATGGGGTGAGCCGGCTCGGTGTCGAGTTCGACCAGGGTCGACTCGACCTCGCGAAGCACCTTGCCGACGGCGATGCCGAACACGCCCTGGCCCCGGTTCACGAGATCGATGACCTCGTCGTCGGACGTGCACAGGTACACGCTGGCCCCGTCGCTCATGAGGGTCGTCTGCGCGAGGTCCTCGATGCCGGCCTCGCGCAACTGCAGGACCGCCGTGCGGATCTGCTGCAGCGAGATCCCCGTGTCGAGCAGGCGCTTGACGAGCTTCAGGACGAGGATGTCGCGGAACCCGTAGAGGCGCTGCGAACCCGACCCGGCCGCCCCGCGGACCGTGGGCTCGACGAGCTGCGTGCGGGCCCAGTAGTCGAGTTGCCGATAGCTGATGCCGGCCGCGCGGGCGGCGACCGCTCCCCGATACCCGGTGCCGTCGTCGTGCTCCGGCATGCCATCCGTGAAGAGCAGGCCGAGGTCGTACCGAGCCCGTTCACTGCGCTCGAGCTCACTCATGCGATCGCCCCTCACTCTCACGCCAGCACCCCGACGGCGCGAGTTCCACGCTACCCACGCGGAGGGGTTGCGCCAAACACATCGGGCCGAACGTCACGGCGTGTCGCGGTTCATCGCGCGAGGCGTGCGAGCGCCGCGCGCAGGAGGCTGGCGCGCACGGTCTCGAGGTGCCCGGCGAGCTCCAGCGCGTGCTCGGCCGCACGGGCCTTGTCGGCCGCGTCCGACCGCCGCGAGGGAGCGATGGCGCGCTCGACGAGTGCCGCCTCGCGTTCCGCCGCGGCACGCACGCCACGGAGGTGACGCGCCTCGATGCCGACGCCTCGGAGCGCTGCCAGCGACCGCAGGACCGCGACGGCGTCCTCGCCGTAGTGCTCTGCAGCGGGCAGGAGCGACGCCGAGATCGCGTCGTCGAGGAGCGCGCGGGTGGCACCGGCGGCCGCCACCAGCTCGTCACGACGGAACCGCCGTGCGCCTGCGAGGAACGTCGCCGGGTCGGTGGCGCCGGGCAGCGCGGGCGTCTCACCCGCGTCGATCGCCTCGAGATGCGCGCGGATGACCTTGAGCGGCAGGTAGTGATCGCGCTGCATCGAGAGCACCACCGTGATGCGGTCGACGTCGGCCTGCGAGAACTTGCGGTAGCCCGCCGCGGTGCGCGCGGGAGCGACGAGCCGCTGCTCCTCGAGGAAGCGCAGCTTCGAGGGGGTGAGCTCTGGGAACTCGGGCTGGAGGAGCGCGAGCACCTGGCCGATTCCGAGGAGTTGGGCCTGGCCGCTCGCGTGGGAGGAGACGGCGGTGCCGGGCACTATCCGGTCGCCAGCGGCGCCAGGTCGCGTCGGGAGGCGTAGAAGGTGAGCCGGTACTTGCCGATCTGCACCTCTGCGCCGTCGCTCAGGAGGGCGGTGTCGATGCGCACGCCGTCGAAGTACGTGCCGTTCAGCGACGAGAGGTCCTTCACCTCGAACGCCGTGCCGTGACGGAGGAACTCGGCGTGACGACGCGAGACCGTGACGTCGTCGAGGAAGATGTCGGCGTCGGGATGACGGCCGACCGTCGTGACGTCGGCGTCGAGGAGGAACCGTGCGCCCGCGTTCGGACCGCGTCGGACGATGAGCAGCGCCGAGCCCGAGGGAAGGGCGTTGATCGCCTCCTGCTCCTCACCGGAGATGTCGGCATCGAGGGCGGCCAACTGCGCGGCGGCCTCGCGACTGAATCCGATGGTCGTGTCGCCCATGCCGTCGCCTCCGGCGCGTGCCGACGTCGACTGGGGCTCGCCCTCGTCTTCGCCGTTGGGCCGGGTGTTGTCCATATCCGCCACGACTAACCTCCTGGCTCCAGCGTATCGGATCGGGGGTCGTCCGCCGCACGAGGGATCCGGATGACACGGGCCGTCTCGATCGCATAGATCACGCCCGCCCACCAGTACAGGAAGGCGCCCCACAGGGTGATCGCCCAGCCGATCGGTTCGCTCACCGGCTGCGTCGCCGGGAAGGCGAGGCCGAGCATGATCACGGGCACGCCGAAGAACAGGGCGAAGGTCGCGGTCTTGCCCAGCAGGTGCACGGGGAGCGGCCCGTAGCCGTGGTTCGCGAGCACGACCGCGAGGACGAGGAGGAAGACGTCCCGGGCGACGATCACCATCACGATCCACCACGGGACCAGGCCATTGGCCGCGAGCCCCACGAGCGCGGCGAAGATGTAGAGCCGGTCGGCCGCGGGATCGAGCAGCTGCCCGAGGCGGGTCACCTGCTTCAGTCGCCTCGCGAGGTACCCGTCGAGGAGATCCGAGAGGCTCGCGACGACGAGCACGACGAGGGCCGCGACGTAGGCGCCGACCACGATGAGCACGAGGAACACCGGCACCAGGGCGAGCCGGAGCATGCTGAGCACGTTCGGGATCGTCCAGACCCGCGTACCGACCGCCCCCGTGCTCTCCCCAGCCACGATGCGATCCTATCCACCCCGGGAATCCCGCCGTGGCTCCCCCGGTCGTGTGTCGATGGCGCGCGGAATCAGATCCTCGACCGGAGTGCCGGCCACGACGCCGCGAACCCGGGATGCAATGGCAGCTCGAGCACGTCGTCGAAGGCCACCCAGCGCAGTTCGATGCTCTCGGGATCGCTCACCACGGGCACGAAGCGCTCGCTCGCGTCGGCGACGACCGTGGTGTAGGACCAGTACCCGAGGTCGAGCACGGACGTGAAGCGCACGGCGAGGAGGCCGGCCGGCACGCCCGCCTCCTCGGCGGCCTCGCGTACGGCGGCCTGCACCGCGTCCTCGTGCTCGTGCCGGGCTCCGCCGGGCATCCCCCACGTTCCGCCGAAGTGGCTCCAGGCGGCGCGGTGCTGCAGGAGGACCTCGGCGGCGGGGCTGATCACGAGCAGTCCCGCGGCGCCGAACCTGCCCCAGTACCGCGCGCCGTCGGGCCCTTCGACCCACGCGTCCCCGCTCGTTCCGCTCATCACTCCAGCATGACGCACGCGCAGGTCACGCCGGACCGCTGCCCGCCCGGTCGCCGGTGTCGACGACGATCTCGGCGAGGCGGTCGAGGAAGTCGACGACCGCGGCCCGCTCGGTCGGCGTGAGCGAGACGGCGAGCTGGAGCATCCGGTCGTGCATCGGACCGAGGGCTCGCCGCAGTCGCTCGTGCGCGCCGGGCAGCGGGGTGAGCAGCACGAGGCGACGGTCGGTCGGATGCCGCGAACGCGCGAGATATCCGGATGCCACGAGCCGACCCACGAGCTTCGTCGCCGCGGCCGTGGTGATGGCGAGCTCGCGGGCGAGCGCCGCGCTCGTGGCGAAGCGGCCGGCGCGCTCCTCGCGGATGATCCAGCGGAGCGCGGCGACGTCGGTGTCGCCCATGTCCATGTCGTCGCGCATGCGCCGCCGCATCAGGGCTTCGGCGTCGCGATGGCGCCGCACGGCCTCGAGGACGTCGAGCGAGGAGGGATCGGAACGGTCGTACCAGTACCCGTCGCTTCTCGAACTTTCGGTTGTTCCCTCGGGCATGCCCCGATGCTATCGTCAAATCACTAACCCGGTTAGCGACTTGAGACATCTGGAGGGGCGATGCCACAGACCATGGAGGCCGTCGAAGACGAGGTCGTGCTCCTCGACGAGTCCGGCACGCCCATCGGGCGCGCCCCGAAGAGCGCCGCGCACGGCCCCGACACCGCGCTGCACCTCGCCTTCTCGTGCCACGTCGTGAACGCGCTCGGCGAGATCCTCGTGACCCGCCGCGCCCTCACCAAGCAGGCCTGGCCGGGCGTCTGGACGAACTCGTTCTGCGGCCATCCGAAGCCCGCCGAGTCGCTGCTCGCGGCCGTGCGACGGCGTGCGGAGTTCGAGCTCGGCCTCGAGCTCCACGACGTCGAGCTCGCGCTGCCGCTGTTCCGCTACCGTGCCGTCGACGCCGACGGCACGGTCGAGAACGAGATCTGCCCCGTCTACGTCGCACGTACCGCCGACGAGCCCGACCCGAACCCGCGGGAGGTCGCCGAGTACCGGTGGGTCGACCCGGCAGAACTCGGCAGCGCGGTGAACGCCGCGCCGTGGGCGTTCAGTCCATGGCTCGTGCTGCAGGCCCGGCAGTTGGAGCTGTTCCGTGACTGACGTGCTCGACACCGCCATCGACGACGCGCTGCGTGCCGTCTTCGCCGACGCCCGCGTGCGCGCCGGCGAGTTCGGCCCGCACTACGCCGCGCTGTGGGACTCGCTCGAGCAGCAGAGCGCCGGCGGCAAGCGCATCAGGCCGCAGCTCGTGAACGCCGCGTACTTCGGACTCGGCGGCGCCGACCGTGAGGCGGCCACGCGGGTCGCGGTCTCGTTCGAGCTGCTGCACACCGCCTTCCTCATCCACGACGACGTCATCGATCGCGACACCATGCGACGTGGCGAGCCGAACGTCGCGGCCCGCTTCGCCGGACGTGCCCGCGACCACGGCGCCGACGACCGCGTCACCGCGACCTGGGGCGAGGCCGCCGCCATCCTCGCGGGCGACCTCGCGCTGAGCCGGGCGCATCGGGAGATCGCGACCCTCGCGATCGACGCCGACCGGCGTGCCGCGCTCCTCGAGATCCTCGACCGGGCGGTGTTCGTCTCCGCCGCGGGTGAGTTGGCCGACGTCGTGCACGCGGGCGGCGCCGAGCCGCCACGGCTCGACCGCGTGCTCGCCACCCTCGAGCAGAAGACCGCGGTCTACTCGTTCGAGTGCCCGCTCGCCGCCGGTGCGGTGCTCGCCGGCGCCGACCACGCGGCGGTCGGTGCCCTCGGGCGGTTCGGACGACTCGTGGGCGTCGCCTTCCAGATCGCCGACGACATCCTCGGCGTCTTCGGCGACCCGGCCGTCACCGGCAAGTCGGTCGCCTCCGATCTGCGCGAAGGCAAGCAGACCGCGCTCACCGCGCACGCCGCGACGACCGACGCGTGGCCCGACATCTCGGCGCGGCTCGGCGATCCCGACCTCGACGACGGTGCCGCCCATCTGATGCGCGTCGCGCTCCGCGAGTGCGGTGCCCTCGAGGCGGCCCGGCGACTCGCCGACGAGCACGCCACCCTCGCCCGGCTCGAGCTCGACACGGCCGACCTCCCTGCTGCGCTCAAGGCCGAGCTCGGCGAGCTCGCCCAGCGCGCGGCGGAGCGTGCCCGATGAGCCCGTCGGTTCGGGTGGGCCCCGACGCCGGCGACGCCGCGCTCGCTCGGTACGACGCCGCCGCCGAGGCGAGCGCTGCCGTGGTGATCGGACGGTATTCCACCTCGTTCGGCGCAGCAGCCAGACTCCTCGACCCGGCGACGCGCCGACGCATCCGCTCGATCTACGCGCTCGTGCGCGTCGCCGACGAGATCGTCGACGGCAGCGCACAGGCCGCCGGCCTCGGAGACGGCGAGCTGCGTTCCGTGCTCGACGGTCTCGAGACGGAGACCGAGACGGCGATGCGACGCGGCTATTCGGCCAATCTCGTCGTGCACGCCTTCGCGAAGACGGCTCGCGAGGCCGGCATCGACGAACGTCTCACGCGTCCGTTCTTCGCGTCGATGCATCGCGACCTCGACGCGTCGCCCCTCCGGGTCGACGAGGTCGGCCCGTACATTCACGGTTCGGCCGAGGTCGTCGGGCTCATGTGCCTCGCGGTGTTCCTCATGGACCAGCCGGCGGATGCCGCGCGGCGAGCCCGGCTCGAGGAGGGCGCCGTGCACCTCGGCGCCGCGTTCCAGAAGATCAACTTCCTGCGGGACCTGGCCGTGGACTGGCACGAGCTCGGCCGCAACTACTTCCCGTGGCTCGACCCCGACGCGTTCACCGAGGCCGACAAGGCGCGCATCCTCGACGACATCGACCGCGACCTCGAGATCGCCGGTCGGAGCATCCGGGAACTCCCACGGCGAGCACGCACCGCCGTGGCCGCCGCGCACGGCCTGTTCGCCAAGCTCGCCGCACGCTGCCGTGCGACGCCGGCCGAGCGGCTCATCGCGACGCGCATCCGCGTGCCCGACGGGGAGAAACTCGTGATCGCGGTCCGATCCGCGATCACGGCCGGCGGGGGGACCCGATGACGGCGATGTCGGGGGAACGCATCGTCGTCATCGGCGGGGGGATCGCCGGGCTGGCGTCGGCAGCGCTCCTTGCGCGGGATGGCCACCGGGTCACCCTGCTCGAGGCGCTGCCGACGCTCGGCGGACGCGCCGGCACGTGGGAACGGCGCGGGTTCCGGTTCGACACCGGGCCCTCGTGGTACCTCATGCCCGAGGTGTTCGACCACTTCTTCCGCCTCTTCGGCAGCAGCGCCGACGCGGAATTGGACCTCGTCACGCTCGAACCCGGCTACCGCGTGTACGCCGACGGGTACGACGAGCCGATCGACCTGCGCGCGTCGCGTGCCGAGAACGTTGCGCTCTTCGAGTCGATCGAGCCCGGTGCGGGCGCGGCGCTCGAACGCTACCTCGACTCCGCGGCATCCACCTACGACGTCGCTCGACGCCGGTTCCTGTACACGAACTTCGACGACCCGTGGTCGTTCGCGGCGCCCGAGGTGCTCGGCAGCGCCGGCCGGCTCGCGCGACTGCTGACCACGCCCCTCGACCGGTTCGCCGCACGCTCGGTGCGCGATCGCCGGCTCCGCCAGGTGCTCGGCTATCCGGCCGTCTTCCTCGGCTCCTCGCCGTCGGCCACACCGGCGATGTACCACCTCATGAGCCACATGGACCTCGAGCAGGGCGTGCTCTACCCGCAGGGCGGGTTCGGCGTGCTCATCTCGCGCATCGCCGAGATCGCCGAGGCGGCGGGCGTCGACCTCATCGTGAACGCCCGCGTCGAGGCGATCGAGCTGACCGACGAGCCCTCGCCCTCGGTGACCGGCGTGCGCTACCGCGATGCCGCGGGCACCGAGCACCGTGTGACCGCGCACCGCGTCGTGTCGGCGGCCGACCTGCATCACACCGAGACGGAGCTGCTGCCACCGCGGGCGCGCACGTATCCCGAGCGTTGGTGGGACCGGCGGACGTCGGGTCCCGGCGCTGTGCTCGCGATGCTCGGCGTGCGCGGCGAGATCCCCGGACTCGCGCACCACACGCTGTTCTTCACCGAGGACTGGACGCAGAACTTCGAGCGCATCTTCGGCGCCGATCCTCGCATCCCCGATCCGGCGTCGTTCTACGTCTGCAAGCCGAGCGCGACCGATCCGACCGTCGCACCTGCAGGCGACACGAACCTGTTCATCCTCGTGCCCGTGCCGGCCGACACCGCCATCGGCCGGGGCGGCGAGGACGGCGAGGGCGACCGACTCGTCGAGGCCGCCGCCGACCGCGCCGTCGCGCGCATCGCCGAGGCGACCGGCACGCCGGGCCTCGCCGAGCGCATCGTGGTGCGACGCACGGTGGGACCGGCCGACTTCGCCGACGACCTGAACTCCTGGCGGGGCGGGGCGCTCGGGCCGGCGCACACGCTGCGGCAGAGCGCGTTCCTGCGCGGGTCGAACCGCTCCCGACGCGTGCGTGGCCTGCTCTACGCGGGTGGGTCGAGCGTGCCGGGCATCGGCCTGCCGATGTGCCTCATCAGCGCCGAGAACGTGCTCAAGCGAGTCCGCGGCGACCGGTCGAGCAGTCCGTTGCCCGAGCCCGTCGGCCTGGCACGGCCGGTGCCGCTCGACCGGAACGCGGGATGATCGGGTTCGCCTACCTCGCCGCGCTCCTCGTCTCGCTCGGTGCCGTGGCGCTCATCGACTTCCGGTGGCGGCTCGCGTTCTGGCGTTCGCCTGCGGCCGCAGCCGTCGCCGTGGGAGCCGGCGCCGCCCTCCTGCTCCTCTGGGACGTGGTGGGCATCGGGTTCGGGGTGTTCTTCCGCGGCGACTCCCCGTGGGCGACGGGGGTCGTCATCGCGCCCGAACTGCCGATCGAGGAACCCGTCTTCCTCGTGTTCCTCTGCTATCTCGCGCTCGTGTCCGTGCTCGGCACCGAACGGCTCCTCCGCGCGAGGGAGGGCACGTGACGTACGCACTGATCTCCGTGCCGTTCCTCGCGATCGGCGTCGTCCTCGCCGTCGTCGCAACCCGCACGCTGCCACCGCGGAGCCGCCGCGGGCGCTGGCGGGCGACGGCGATCGCCGCCATCGCGCTGCTCCTGCTCACCGCGGTGTTCGACAACGTGATGATCGCCGCGGGACTCTTCGGCTATGCCGACGGCACCCGGCTCGGCCCGGCCGTCGGGCTCGCGCCCATCGAGGACTTCGCCTACCCGATCGTCGCCGTGCTGCTCGTGCCGGCGGTGTGGACGATCGCGCGGCACCGTGCGTCCCGGGGTGGCGAGGCGGAACGGGGAGGCGATGATGAAGACTGAGACCGTGAGCCAGTGGTCCATGCACACCGTCGCGCAGGTACTGCTCTCCTCGCGGCCGATCAGCTGGATCAACACGGCGTTCCCGTTCGCGGCGGCCTACGTGCTCACGACGGGCGTCGTCGACGCGCTGTTCGTCGTGGGCACGCTGTTCTTCCTCATTCCGTACAACCTCCTCATGTACGGCGTGAACGACGTGTTCGACTACGAGTCCGACCTGCGCAACCCCCGCAAGGGCGGGTCCGAGGGCGCCCTCCTCGAACCCGGGCTGCATCGCACGGTCGTGTGGTCGGGCATCGTCACGGCGGCCCCACTCATCGTGGCCATGCTCTGGCTCGGCGGCACGGGGCATCCGTGGTCGTGGCTCGTGCTCGCGATCAGCCTCTTCGCCGTGTTCGCCTACTCGGTGCCCGGGCTCCGGTTCAAGGAGCGGCCCGTGCTCGACTCGCTGACGTCGAGCACGCACTTCGTGAGCCCTGCGGTGTACGGGCTCGCCGTGGCCGGCGCGGAATGGACGCCGCAGCTCCTCGCGCTGCTGGCGGCCTTCTTCTGCTGGGGCATGGCGAGCCACGCGTTCGGCGCGGTGCAGGACGTGGTGCCCGACCGCGAGGCCGGCATCGCCTCGATCGCCACGGCGCTGGGCGCTCGTGCCACCGTGCGCATCGCCCTCGGGCTCTGGACGGCGGCCGGGTTGCTGATGCTCGCCACCGAGTGGCCGGGTCCGCTCGCGGCGGTGCTCGTGGTGCCCTACCTGCTTGCGGCGTGGCCGTACCGGTCGGTCTCCGATGCCGAGTCGGGCAGCGCCAACCGCGGCTGGCGCCGGTTCATCGCGATGAACTACGGGGTCGGATTCCTGGTCACCATGCTGCTCATCTGGTGGGCGCTCGCGCGGTCGTAGGCTGGCTGCATGCCCTCCGACTCCCCCGTGCGCGTCGACGCGTGGCTGTGGGCCGTGCGCCAGTTCAAGACGCGCTCGGCCGCGACGGCAGCGTGCCGGGCGGGTCACGTGCGCGTGAACGGCGAGCGCGCGAAGGCGGCGCAGCCCGTGCGGCCGGGAGACGAGGTGAGGGTGCGCGTCGACGGCTTCGACCGGATGCTGGTGGTGCGCCAGACCCTCGTGAAGCGCGTGTCCGCGACCCTCGCCGCCGCCGCGCTCGAGGATCGCACGCCTGCGCCGCCGCCTCGCGAGTCGGTGCCGGTCGTGCCCGTACGCGACCGCGGGGCGGGCCGGCCGACGAAGCGCGAGCGTCGCGATCTGGAGCGCCTGCGCGGCCGTTAGTCCCTACGCGCTGCGGCGCGCAACCCTGCCGAGCAGGTCCGGCGCGCGGCGTAGCCTGAGAGGGTGCAGAAGGAACTGACCCACGAACCCGATGCCCGCCGCTACGTGCTGCGCGTGAACGGAGACATCGCGAGCGTCCTCGACTATCGGGAGCTGGGCGACTCCGTCGCGTTCACGCGCGCGTTCACCAACCCGCCCTACCGCGGCAGCGGACTCGCGGGCGAACTGGTCGAGTTCGCCGTCGACGACGTCCAGGCGACCGGCGGGCGGCACATCGTTCCGAGCTGCTGGTACGTCGGCGACTGGTTCGGCCGCCATCCCGACCGCGCCGGCCTCCTCGACCCGAGAACGGTCTGAGCCCATGGTCGCGGGGTACTCGGCGGCCCAGGTCCGTGCGGCCGAAGCGCCGCACCTCGCGGCGGGCGAACCGCTCATGCGGCGAGCGGCCGCGGAACTGGCCGCGGCGCTGCGAGCCGTCCTGGCCGACGCCCGCTCGCCGAAGGGTCCGGTGGTCGTGCTCGTGGGCTCGGGCGACAACGGCGGCGACGCACTGTTCGCGGGCGCCGAGCTCGCCCGTGAGGGCGTCGAGGTGATCGTGATCGCGACCTCCGAGCGGATGCACGCCGACGGGCGCCACGCCGCGTTCGACGCCGGCGTTCGGTTCGTCGCATGGGGCGATGCGGATGCCGCGCGCGCGGCGTTCGAGTCGGCCGCCGTGCTCGTCGACGGCATCCTCGGCACCGGCACGAGCAGTTCGCCAGCGCTTCGCGGGACGGCACGCGACCTCGTCGCGGCGGCGATCCCGATCGTCGAGCGACGCGGCACACCTGTCGTCGCGGTCGACCTGCCGAGCGGCATCCATCCCGACGACGGCACGGTGCCCGACCCCACGGTGCTTCGCGCCACACTTACGGTGACGTTCGGTGCGGTGAAGGCCGGGCTGCTCCGGCGCCCGGCCGCCGACTACGCCGGCCGCGTCGAGCTCGTCGACCTGGGCCTCGGCGACGAGCTCGCCGCCATGACCCCGCTCATCGTCACCGATTGACGCGAATGCGGGCCGGGGTCGTCGACCCCGGCCCGCATCACGTCAGCGGATCAATACCAGTTGACCGCCTGCGAGTGCGACCACGCGCTGCACGGCGTGCCGTACGCGCTCTTGATGTAGCCGAGGCCCCAGGTGATCTGGGTGCGGGCGTTCGTCTGCCAGTCGGCTCCGGCGGTGGCCATCTTGCTCCCGGGCAGCGACTGCGGGATGCCGGTGGCGCCGCTGGATGCGTTGTAGGCGGTGTACGACCAGCCGGATTCCTTCTGCCAGAGGTTGTTCAGGCACTGGAACTGGTCGGCGCCCCAGCCGTACTGCGACGCGGCGAGGTCGCGCGCGAACGCGCGTGCGCCGTCGGGCGTGTTGACCGCCGCCTGCTCCGCCGCGGCGGCGGCTGCGGCTGCAGCGGCGGCCTCGGCCTGCGCCTGATCCCAGGCCGCGGCGGCGGCGGCGGTCTTCTCCGCCTCCGTCTTCGTGGCCCTGGTGAGATCGGCCACCTCGTCGACGGGGATGCTGCGGTACTCGCTGAGCGACGCGACGGATGCCGCGAGGCCCGACGCGTCGACCTTGCCCTGCGCGGCCGCGAGGGTTGCGTTCGCGACCGTGATCGTGTCCTCGGCGTTGTCGAGGATACGGGCCGCGGCGATGGTCTCGTAGGCGCCGACCTGCTCGCCGTGCAGCGCGCCGGTGTAGTTCAGCGCCTGGGTGGCGGCGATGCGCGCTTGCGTCTCGGCTGCGCCCTGCAGGCTGAAGCCGGTGCCGACGGCGAGGCCGGCCGCGGCGATGGCGCCGGCGACGACGAGGCGACGGCGGCCGACCCGACGGCGGCGGATCTCGCGGCGGGAGCCGGTGGATGCGTCGGGCGCGGAGCGGGGGTTCGGGTTCGGGTTCGGGTTGTCGGTTGCGGGGGCGTGGGAGATACGTGTCTGGTTTCGCATAGAGGAGTCGCGCTCGGGCGGGGTCGGGGGTTTGCGCGCCTCCCGAGCCGAAGCGCACCCGAGCAACCCTGCACCCGAAACCTGCAAGGTTCCTCAGTTTCCTCTGTGCAGACCATGACCGTGCCGAGCCTCGGACACCGATACTGGGAGGTATGCCGCAGCCCTCATCCGACTCCCTCGCGCGCTCCCCCGGCGACCGGTGCCCCTGCCTCAGCGGCGAGACGTTCGGTGCGTGCTGCGGTCGGTTCCTCGGCGGCGCGGCGGATGCCCCGACCGCCGAGCAGCTCATGAGGTCGCGCTTCTCGGCCTTCGCGGTCGGCGACGCCGAGTACCTGCTCGCCACGTGGCATCCGTCGACCAGACCCGCCGAGCTCGACCTGGACCCGGCGCTGCGCTGGTACCGGCTCGACATCCTCCGCCGCGAACGCGGCGGCCCGCTCGATCGCGAGGGCGTCGTCGAGTTCACGGCGCACTACCGCCACGACGGCGAGCGGGGTCAGTTGCACGAGGTGAGCCGGTTCGTGCGCGACGCGGGTCGCTGGCGCTACGTCGCCGCTGTCTGAATCGGTCGGTCTCCCCGACCGCGAGCCGGGTTCACCCAGTGGATTCGGCCGTACCGCGCTCGTCGTCGGTGTTGAATCCGTCGAGCACGGCACGCTCGCCGCCCTCGAGCAGCTCCTGGAAGAGCGTGATCTGCACGCCGGCGGGTGCGTCGAGGCGCGAGTTGAGCGACTGCCACGGCGTGACCACGGGTTCGGCGACGACGCGGCCTCCCGCCGCCTGCAGCCGACGGGTGATGCCTTCGGTGTCGGTCACCTCGAACGCGAGGCGGATGTGCGGGCTCTCGGCACCGCCGGCCTCGACACGGTCGATGGCGCGTTTGTGCGCCGGGTTGGCGATCTCGAGGGTCGCTCGGCCGGCGTCGAGGATCACGACGCGCTCCTCGTGTCCTTCGGCGAACGCGAGGTACTCGGGGAGCCCGAGCGTGTCGCGGAAGAACGCGACCGCCTCGTCGTAGTCGGTCGCCTCGACGACGACGCGGAGTTGCAGGACCTGGCGTGGTGTTGCGGCATCCGTCATGGCGGCATCCTCGCAGCCGCGCCGGCCCGTCGCGCGGGATTGACGTCAGGCGGCGTCGCGGTGCACGCTCCAGCAGCGTGCCGTGACCCCGATGGTGTTCCACACGTTGATGGCGACGACGAGGGTGAGGAGCGCCGCGAGCCGCTCCTCCCCGAGCTCGGCCCGGGCGCGATCGACGACCGCCTCGGGCACGTGGGTCTCGGAGAGGCGCGTCACCTGCTCGGTGAACTCGAGGGCGGCGCGCTCCACGGTCGTGAACAGCGCGGAATCCTCCCAGATGGCGACAGCGTGCAGCTTCTGGTCGGTGAGCCCGGCCGCTCGCCCGTCCTTGGAGTGCATGTCCACGCAGTAGGCGCATCCATTGAGCTGCGACGCCCGGAGACGTACGAGCTCGCGAAGTGGCGGTTGGACGCCGGCCCGGTCGAGTTCGGCGGTCGCCGCCTGGTCGAGCGACGCGACCGCACGGGAGAACCGGGGCACGAGCTGGTCGAAGTCGAGACGGACGGGGATGTCGACGAGGGAGTCGGTGATGGTCATGGCTCCACCGTAGGAGCCGATCGGCCCACTGCTACAGTCCATTCCCATGAGCGGATCATGGGCCATTCCGGGGCTCGACCTCCATGTCGAACTCGACCGCGGACGCAAGGCCGCCTCGCTCGAGCAGGCACTGCGCGCGGCAGTGCGCGACGGCCGGCTCACCCCGGGCGTCCGGTTGCCCTCGACCCGCACGCTCGCGACCGACCTCGGGATGGCGCGCAACAGCGTCGCCGACGTCTACGCGCAGCTGACCGCGGAAGGCTGGTTCGAGGCCCGCGTGGGCGCGGGCACGTGGGTCAGCGCACACGGCGGCGCGGCGGTGCCGGCGCACCAGCCCCCCCGACACCCGAGTTCGAACGGACTCGATCTCCGTGGCGGCATCCCCGACGCATCCGGCTTCCCACGTCGGGCGTGGGCGGCCGCGGCACGGCGCGCGGCGCTGGATGCCACCACGGCGGAACTCGGCTACGTCTCGAGCGCGGGCACCATGGCACTGCGCACGAGCCTCGCCGAATACCTCGGGCGCACCCGCGGCGTCGTCGCCACGGCCGACCAGGTGCTCGTCGGGCACGGGTTCGGCGAACTGCTCGGCCTCGCCTGCCGGGCACTCGCCGCGGGCGGCGCACGCCGCATCGCCGTGGAGGAGGTCGGGCACGAGGTGCATCGCGACATCATCCGGGCCGCGGGCCTCACGCCGGTGCCGCTCCCGGTGGACGGCGACGGCGCCGACCCCGCGCACCTCGGCGACGACCTCGGCGGGGTCCTCCTCACCGCGGCCCACCAGTTCCCGACCGGCGTTCCCCTCGCCTCGACGAGACGGGTCGCGGTCGTGCGCTGGGCGGAGCGCACCGGTGCGCTCGTCATCGAGGACGACTACGACGGCGAGTTCCGCTACGACCGGCGCGCCATCGGCGCCCTGCAGTCGCTGTCGCCCGAGCACGTGCTCTATGCCGGCACCGCGTCGAAGAGCCTCGCTCCCGCGGTCGGGCTCGCGTGGGCGGTCGTGCCCGATCGGCTGCAGCCCGCGATCATCGCCGAACGGCGCCGCAGCGGCGCCGCCGTCGACGTGCTCAACCAGCTCGCGCTGCGCGCGTTCATCGAGTCGCACGAGCTCGACCGCAACGTGCGCCGGCTCCGCGCCGAGTACCGGGCGCGGCGGCTGTCGCTCGAGGAACGTGTCGCGGACGACCTTCCCGGCTGTCGCATCGTGGGCCTCAGTGCGGGCCTGCACTGCCTCCTCGAACTGCCACCCGGCACGAGCGAGGAACAGGTGACCGAGGAGGCCGCACGACTCGGGCTGCGACTGGCCGGGCTCCGATCGTTCCGGCTGCAGGGCACCGAGTGGCGGCATCCGCCCGCCATGGTCGTCGGCTACGGCGCTCCCCCGGCGCATCGCTTCGACGAGGCCCTCGGCCTCGCGATCCGCGCGGTGCGGACGGTCGTCGGCGGCGCCGACGGCTGAGCGCGACGCGGCATCGCGGATGCGCCCTCGACGAGCTCCTCGACGAGCGCGCCATTCGCCTCGTCACGCATCGTCGATGCTCCCCTCGTCGAGGACCAGGCCGTCGAGCGCCGCGTACGCGCGCTCGACCGCGCCGACCAGCCCCTCGACGGGCACCGGCCAGTCGTCGTGGGCGGCGAGCGCCTCGTCGGCACCCAGTCCGGCGTCGTGCGCGGCGACGAAGCGGTCGGCGATCGTGCGCAGGTCGGCGGCCTGCCGCGCCACGAACTCGCGATCGACGACGCGCCCGTGCCCGGGGATCACGAGGTCTCCGGGCCGCAGTTCCGCGACGAGTGCGTCGAGCACTCCCGGCCAGTCGAGCGGGAAGCATCCCGAGCCGTACATGGGCGGCCCCGACTCCTCGACGAGGTCGCCGACGACCCAGACCCGCTGCGCCGGCGCCACGACGACGAGATCGGTGTCGCTGTGTGCACGCGGCTGCGGCCGCAGCTCGACCGAGATGCCGCCGAGGTCGAGCCACGTCGCCCGCGCGACCGGATGCGTCGGCGGCACGAGCCGCAGGTCCTCCCATCGACGATCGGGCTCTCGCGACGGGTCGACGCGCCAGGCCGCGAGCCGCGGACCCTCGTAGCGCTCGAAATGTCGGGCGATGGCGGCATGGCCGTAGACCGGGGCATCCGCCGTCGATCCGGGGCCGAACACCTGGTTGCCGAACGTGTGGTCGAAGTGGGCGTGCGTGTTCACGACCCAGCGCACGTCGCCGTCGAACCGCCACCCGATGTCGGCGTCGAGTTCGACGGCCTCCGCGGGCTCGGCACCCGTGTCGATGAGGAGCAGCCCGTCGTCGCCCTCGACGACCACCGCCGAGAGGTCGAACGACCCGCCCCGCCACTGGTGGATCCGGGGCGCCACCGTGGTCCAGGTGCCGGCCATGCTTATCTCCTATGTCAAGCGGCGTGCGGGATGCAAGTCGCTGAGGGCTGTTCTTGTCGGGTCAGGATGTTGAACACCACGCGTGCGAGGCGGCGTTTGAGGGCTCGGTAGGCCTCGGTTGAGGAGTCGCCGTTGGCACGTCGGTGGTCGTAGTACGCCTTCCCGAGGCCGCCGAGGCGGACCTGGGTGACCGCGATGCGGTGCAGTGCAGCATTCAACTGCCGGTTCCCGCCGCGGTTGAGTCGGACCCGGCCGACGGTGTTGCCGGACCAGACCGGGATGGGTGCGACGCCGGCGTTCATCGCGAAGCATGCCTCGGATCGGAACCGGTCGGCGCCGGCCGTTTCGGCGAGGATCTTCGCCGCGGTCAACGCGCCGCATCCGGGCAGGGCGAGGAGTTCAGCCGGGGCTTGTTCGACCGCGAGCGACTCGATCCGGCGAGTGAGCTCACGGATCAACTGGCAGAGCCGATCGATGTGCTCGAGAACCATCCGGGCGAGCTCGGCATCGATCCCGTCCTGATCGTCGAGCCACCGTCGGAGCCCAGCCCGAATGGCAACGGCATTGAACGCGGACTTCGCCGGGTCCTGGGCAGGATCGATCGCGTGCAGGTGCCAGCGGATCCGGTTCACCTCCCGGGTCCGCTCGCCGACGAGCTGGTCCCGCCGTTCGACCAGCAGCTTCAACTCCCGAGTCGGTTCATCCAGCCGTGCGACCGGCAGATCCGGGTTCGCCAGTGCGGCCCTGACGACGGCCAGCGCGTCGATCGGGTCGGACTTACCCGGGGTGCGTACCTGACGACGCGCGCCGGCCATCAGCTTCGGTGGAACCCGCACCACCGCATCACCCGCACCGAACAAGGCACGCTCGAGACGACCAGTCAAGTGCCGGCAATCCTCGACCGCCCACCGATCCGGGGTCCGGCCGAACCGCCGCCGCACCCAGCCCAGCAACTGCAGATGGCCGGTGTCCGTGGCCGGCACCACGACTTCACCGAGTTTCGCCCCGGCCTGATCCACCGCGACCGCGGTGTGGGACTTCTTGTGCACATCTATGCCGACGACCAACATGGGAGTTGGCTCCTTTCATGCCCGAGAGGAACAGGTCGGGCCGGTCGGCGGACACCTATCAGTCGAGGCGAGAGCCACGCTCCTATCAAGTCACGCCGGCCGGTCCTTCACACCGGTCGTCGGCAATAAGCATGCTCGCCAACCCCAAAGGGGGCGGCAGCGAGCCCAGGAGCCAGACAACCGATGATCAGGACCCAACCACCGCAACAGCGGCACGTCCACCCTCACACTGCTCCGAGCCTAGTGATCGCCCGCAGCGGAATCCCCGCCGGTCATGGCGAATCCAGAGGTTGCCCACGTAACGTGGCGCCCGTGACCCCGCTCGACGGCAACCCGGCGACCAGGCGCGGCGACGCGCCCCACAACATGCTCACCGCGCGCGCCCAGCGCACGCTGGAGTCGATCGACGGGCGCACGCTCGACGAGATGCGCGCCCTCCGCGACGAGACCGAGCGCTTCATGCTGCGCTACAAGTTCGGCATGGACGAGGTCATCACCAAGCTGTCGATCCTCCGCGAGGAGTTCAGCCTGAACCATGACTACAACCCCATCGAGCACATCTCCAGCCGGCTCAAGAGCCTCGACAGCGTGATCGCGAAGATGCAGCGCAAGGGTGTCGAGCCGACCTTCGACTCGATCCGCGAGACCATCACCGACATCGCGGGCGTGCGGGTGACCGTGAGCTTCGTCACCGACGCCTACCGCCTGGCCGAGCTGCTCACGGCCCAGCCCGACATCCGGGTGCTGAAGACCAAGGACTACATCGCCGAACCCAAGGAGAACGGCTACCAGAGCCTGCACCTCATCGTCGAGGTGCCCGTCTTCCTCTCGACCGGCGCGCACCCGGTCGCGGTCGAGGTGCAGATCCGCACGATCGCGATGGACTTCTGGGCGAGCCTCGAGCACAAGATCTACTACAAGTACGATCGGCGGGTGCCGGCCGGGCTCCTGGAGGAGCTGACGGATGCCGCACACACGGCGGCCGAGCTCGATGCGCGCATGGAGCGGTTGCACCGGCAGCTGCACGGCGCCCCCGCGCACGGACGCGGACCCGTCACGATCTGACGAGCTCGCGTGGGCGCCGCAGGGCGGGCGGCGCTCAGCCGAGTGCCGCGAACGCCTCGCGTCCGACCTCGGTGACGCGCAGCGAGCGGTCTCCCGGAACCCGGGACACCCAGCCCTCGTCGACCAGCGTGCCGAGGAGGTGGGCGCCGAGGCGGCCGGCGATGTGCGCGCGACGTTCGGTCCAGTCGAGGCATCCGCGCACCACCGGACGCCTGCCGCCGGTCGCGTCGACCTCGCGCAGCCGGAGACGCTCGCCGAGCTCGCCGTCGACCCGGCCGAGTCGTCCCGGCTCGCCGGGCCGCAGCGGCTCGATCGCCCCCTCGGCCACCAATGCGTCGGCGAGCCGGAGTGCGACACGGCCCGCGAGGTGGTCGTAGCACGACCGCGCCTCGGCGAGTCGCTCGGCGGTGGCCGACTGCCGGTACGAGGTGACGGGCTGTCGCGGCGCGATCCGCTGCAGCGCCTCCACGGCGTCGGCGACCTCGGCCCGCGCGATCGTGAAGTAGCGATGCCGGCCGATGCGCCGATCGCTGACGAGGCCGCCCTCGACCAGCTGGGCGAGGTGTGCGCTCGCGGTCGGCGCCTTCACCCCGGCGATGGCCGCCAGCTCGCTCGCCGGCAGGGATCGGCCGTCGAGCAGGGCGACGAGCATGGCGGCTCGGGCCGGCTCGCCCATCAGTCGGGCCGGGCTGGCGAGGTCGGCGTCACCGTGCATGCCACCACGATACGGCGAGCACCATTCGGCGTGCAGCGAAGCGTCCCTCCCGTACCGTCGAAGCATGACCGATGTGATCGACCGCCACGACGTCGAGCGGATCCTCGCCGATGCCGCGTTCCGGGTCCCCGAAGCGGATGTCGCCGCCGACCGCCCCGCCGACCGGTTCCGGGCCCGCGCCTCGCGCTTCGTGAACGGCGAGGCCCACGCCGTGCGCCGGCGGCGTCTCGAGGAACTCCTCGCCGCCCTCGATGCCGACGCGCTGGCACGTGCGGCTGCCACGCGCACGAGCAGGCTCGTCTCCGCCGGAGCGGACGTCGACGCCGTCTCCACGCAGGTGCCCGTCGCCTGCCTGGCGAAGGGGCTCGGCTTCGCAGACCCCGACTCCGCACCCCCCGAGGTGGGCCTGCTCGCTCGGCACTACCCCACCGGCGCGCCGTCGGACGCGGCCGACGCCGCCCTTGTGCGGCTGCTCACTGCCGCGCCGCCGCCCGGCCGGGGCGAGCACCGCGACGACGGCGTGCTGCGCGTGCAACTGCTCGTGCAGGCGTATGCCGCGACCGCCGCCCTCATCACTGCTGCGCTGCGGCACCCGGATGCCACGGATGCCGGCGTTCCGACCGCCCGGCTGCTCGAGCGCGTGCTGCTCGAGGTGCCGCCCGTGCGCACCACGCGACGCGTCGGCCCCGATGGCGAGGAACTCGTGCTGCACCTCGGCGGGCCCGATCCCTCGGCGTCGGGCGACGGACCGCGCATGCTCGCGTTCGGGGCGGGTGCGCGGGCGTGCCCGGCGCCGGAGGCGGCGCTCGCCATCGTGACCGCCGTCGTGGACGGAATCCGCACATGCTGACGCCGGCCGAGTTCCGCGGCCTGCACCGGCCCGGCGATCCGCTGGTGCTGCCGAACGCATGGGACCTCGCCTCGGCGAGGTGGCTGCGCGCAGCGGGCCACGCGGTGGTCGGCACGACGAGCCTCGGGGTGGCCTACGACTCGGGCAAGCCCGACGGCACGGGCGCCACGGCCCCCGAGACCCTCGAACTCGCGACCCGGCTGACCGGGGCGGGCATCACGGTGACGGTCGACCTCGAGGCCGGCTTCTCCGACGACCCCGACGACGTCGGCCGGTACGCCGCACGGCTCGCACGCCTCGGCGTCGTCGGCGTCAACATCGAGGACTCCGACCCGGGTGGCCGGCTCGTGGACGCCGGGGCGGCAGCGGCAAAGATCCGCGCGATCGCGACGGCCGCGCCCGACCTCTACCTCAACGCGCGCACCGACCCGTTCTGGATCGGCGGGAACGCAGAGGTTTCCCGCCGCACGCACGACGCGGTCGACCGCGCGCACCGGTACATCGCCGCCGGCGCGACGGGCGTATTCGTGCCTGGCGCGATGTCCCTCGATGTCGTCGCACGGCTCGCTCGGGACATCCAGGCGCCGCTCAACGTGCTCGTGCAGCCCGGCACGTCCGTGCGCGACCTCGCCGCGGCCGGCGTCGCGCGGGTCAGCACGGGATCGCTGCTGTTCCGCGTCGCGCTCGGCGCGATGGCGTCGGCGTTCGCCGACATCCGGCATGGCACGTTCGCACCGGATGCCGCGACGCCGAGCTATTCCGAGGTCGCAGCCTCGACGTGATGGCGGCGACGCCGCCACGCCATCGGCTCAGTCGGGCGTGCGTGCCCGGCTGGGCTGGACGCGCATCGGCTCGCCGGGCATCTTCGGGAAGTCGGGTGGGAACGGCAGTTCGCCGAGACCGGCGTCG
Source organism: Agromyces sp. NSFZ (assembly GCF_056156205.1). Classification (NCBI taxonomy): domain Bacteria; kingdom Bacillati; phylum Actinomycetota; class Actinomycetes; order Micrococcales; family Microbacteriaceae; genus Agromyces; species Agromyces sp. NSFZ. The sequence continues at coordinate 1,892,887 of NZ_CM149585.1, read as the reverse complement.
AGGTCGCGCTGCCACCATTCGAGCAGTGTGTCGAGGCGGCCCGGGCTCTCATGCATGTGCTCCCACGGATCGCCCGACTCGCGCAGCCGCTCGGGGACGGTCCGGATCGTGAACCGCGCGGGGTCGGCATCGTCGAGCTCCTCCCAGGCGAGCGGACACGACACGGGCGCGTGCGGGAGCGGCCGGGGACTGTAGGCCCCTGCCATGGTGCGGTCGCGGTTGGCCTGGTTGTAGTCGATGAAGATGCGATCGCCGCGCTCCTCCTTCCACCACGCCGTGGTGAGCTCGTCGGGCATGCGCCGCTCGAGCTCCCGCGCGAGCGCGATCACCGCGTGCCGGACGTCGAGGAACTCGTGATCGGGCTCGATGGGCGCGAACACGTGGATGCCGCGGTTGCCCGACGTCTTCACGAAACCGGTGAGCCCGACCTCGCCGAGCAGCTCGCGTAGGGCATGCGCGGCCGGCACCGCGTGCCGGAACCCCGTGCCGGGCTGCGGGTCGAGGTCGATGCGGAGCTGGTCGGGGTTGTCGGTGTCGCCCGCTCGTGATGCCCACGGATGGAACACGACGGTGTTCATCTGCGCGGCCCAGACCGCGCCGGCCGGCTCGTCGAGCACGAGCTGCGGATGCCGCCGGCCGCTCGGGTACGTGACGGTGACCGATCGCACCCACTCGGGCGCGCCCTTCGGCGGGTTCTTCGAGAAGAACTGCTCGCCGTCGACGCCTTCGGGGAACCGCTGCAGCGAGACCGGCCGGTCGCCGTTGGCGCGGATGAACGCATCGCCGACTGCCACGAGGTATTCGGCGAGCTCGAGCTTCGTGATGCCCACCTCGGGCCAGAGCACCCGTGTCGGCGAGGAGATGCGCACGTCGCGGACGCCGTGCGGACCCGGGATGGAGAGCGTGGTTGCGTCACCGGCCATGGTGCGACGCTATCGGTTGCCGCTGACGACCGCAGCGGCCCGCGCCGTCACACCGTGGCGTATCGCTTCGCGGCCCGCGCGCGTGCCTTGGCGGCCTCGATCTCGCGGTCCTTCGGCGGTGCGCTGGTGACGAGCGCCTCGAGCAGGTGCTGCGTGGCGTGCGCGACCTCGGCGACGGCGTGGTCGAAGGCGGCCTGGTTCGCCTTCGACGGCTTCGTGGAGCCGCTCACCTTGCGCACGTACTGGAGGGCCGCCGCGTACACCTCGTCGCTCGTGGCGGCCGGCTCGAAGTTGTGGAGGGGGTGGATGTTCCGGCACATGCCCTGAGCCTAACCCCGCCGACCCGAGCCTTCTTCAGAATTCAGGAACGCACGCGGCGAACATCTTCAGCATTCAGGAACGCGCACGGCGCGCGTCGACAGCATCGACGAACGCGCGTGCCGAACGTCATCAGAATTCAGGAACGTACGGCGGATGTCGCGGCTGGGGCGGATGAATCGCCCGGCTGATCATCGCCGCGCGCCGCCGGCTCCTGAATTCTGAACGTGGCACGTTCCTGAATTGCGAACGTGGCCTGGGCGGCGACTCCTGGATTCCGGCGGCGGAGCTGGCCGACCGCGACACCCCCGACGAGGAGGCCGGCGCCCGCGAGTTCGAGCGCGTTCGGCACCTCCCCGAGCACGAGGGCGGCCGCAGCCAGGCCGACGACCGGCACGAGCAGGGCGAACGGCGAGACCATGGCCGCCGGATACCTGCCGAGCAGCATGTTCCAGATCGTGTAGCCGACGAGCGACGCGAGCCCGGCGGTGTACGCCACGCTGACGATGGTCTCCCAGCCGATGGTCGCGAAGGCGTCGGCGACGACGGTCGGGCCGTCGATGACGAGGCTCAGCGCGAGCATCGGCACCGGCACGACCATCGCCGACCACACCACGATGCCGAATCCGTTCGCGCCGCGCGCCGATCGGGCGATGACGTTGCCGACGGCCCAGCTGAGGCCCGCCGCGACGCACACGAGCATCGGCACGATGGCGCCGAGGCCCGAATCCGCCTCGACACGCCCGAGCCCGACCACCGCGAGACCCGCGACGCCGAGCAGCGCGCCGAGCACCTGCATCTTCGTCGGACGCTCGCGCAGCACCAGGGCGGCGATGAGGAGCGTGAACACCATCTGGCACTGCAGCACCACGGCCGCGAGGCCGGCCGGCAGGCCGAGGTGCATGGCCGTGAAGAGGAGTCCGAACTGGCCGGCGCTCATGAACAGCCCGATGCCGAGGATGACCCGCCACGGGGCATCCGGCTTCGGAACGAAGAACACGAGCGGCAGCGCCACGAGCAGGAACCGCAGTGCGACGAGCACGAGCGGCGGCGTGTCGCGGAGGCCCACCTCGATGGCGACGAAGTTCGTGCCCCAGATGAGGGCGACGAGAAGGCCGAGCAGCAGATGTCTTGGGGTCACGCGTTCAGCCTCGCAGGCGCCAGGATTCAGCACCAGTTCCGAGTCGTTCGCATGAACACGTACGATTGCTTCATGATCGACCTGCAGGGGCTGCGAGCGCTCGTCGCCGTCGATCGCGCCGGTTCGGTGGTGGCCGCCGCCGAGCAGCTCGGCTACACTCCGTCGGCCATCTCGCAGCAGGTGAAGAAGCTCGAGCGCGACCTCGACGCGGCCCTGCTCGAGCGGCGCGGCCGGGGCGTGCTCCTCACCCAGCGCGGCCGGGCGCTCGCGAACGAGGGGCGGGAACTGCTCGACCGCCTCGAGCGTCTCGAGGCCCTCGGCGCGGGCACTTCGAGGGCGAGCGCGCCGCTTCGGATCGCGTCCTTCTCCACCGCCACTCGCGGCCTCCTCGGCCCCGTGCTCCGCCGACTGCGGGAGGCCGACCCGCCGGTGTCCGCGACCGTGACGGGCATGGACCCCATCGACGCCATGGACATGGTCGCGACCGGCATCGCCGACCTCGCGATCGTGCACAACTGGAACTCGGTGCCGCTCGTCACTCCCGCTCATGTCGTCACCGAGCACGTCTGCCGCGACGAGGCCGACGTGGTGCTCTCGACGGGGCATCCCCTGGCCGGGCGCACCGAGATCGAGCGCGCCGACCTCGTCGACGAGCTCTGGGCGAGCACGCCGAGGGGACAGATCTGCCACGAGGCGCTGATGCGGATCTTCGCCGATCTCGGCACCGTGCCGCGCATCGTCGCCGAAGACCCCGACTTCGGCTCCCTCGTGGAGCTCGCGCGCCAGGGCGTCACGATCGCCCTCGTGCCGCGGCTCGGTCGCTCCGAGCTGCCCGAGGGCGTCGTCGCCCGCCCGCTGGCCGACCACAGCCAGGTGCGCGACATCAGTGTCGCCTACCGGCGGTCGATGGCCGAGAGCGCCGGCATCCGCGCGGCCGTGCGGCTGCTCATCGAAGCGGGCGAGAAGGTCGACGGCACGGCGGCCTGAGTCACCCCCTCGCGGGACGTCGATCGGCGAGCGGCTGCAGCCGGAACACGCGAACCTCGCGCCCCGAGTCGCGCTCGTAGGCACGGTACCCCGGCCACTGCGCCTCGATGCGCGACCACGCCTCCTCGCGCTCCTCGCCGCGGATGCGCGTCGCCCGCACCGGCATCCATCGGCCGCGCACCGTGATCGCCGCGTCGGGGTGCGCGATGAGGTTGTAGGTCCAACCGGGGTGCCGCTCCTGTGCGAACGAGGTGCCCGCGACGATGGCGCGGCCCCGGCCGTCGGGCGTGTACATGAGGTAGGTGTCGCGCACCTGCCCGGTGCGCGCGCCCGTCGAATGCAGCACGAGGGACGGCACGAGCAGTCCGCTGAGCTGCACCCGCCCGCCGGTCGCCCAGGCGAGCAGTCGCTCCGCGGGCGGCAGGAGCGCCGGTCCGAGCGCCCGGAAGGGGCGGGTCCGCGTCAGCGGGGCGATGGCGGCGCGGACGACCTGCAGCACGGAGGGCATCCGCCCATTCTGGCGGGCCGGAGCCGCGAGGGATAGTGCCGAGGCGGGCGCCTACCGGGCCGAGTCGCCGTGATGCCGCTACTCGCACCCGGCCGGCACGTCAATCCCCTGCGCGGCCCGGCCACGGCGCCGTACCGTGGCCGCAGGCCGCCGTACCGCGCGGCCCAGACGATCGGAGGAGCCATGTCCGACGCACTGCGCCCGGGAGAGCCGTACGAAGGCGAGTACACCGACTCCGAGCTGCCGCTGAGCGCGGAGCTGCCCAAGGAGGAATACGAGGAGGTCGAGGACGTCCTCGACGCGAACGACCTCGACGAGGACGAGGTCGAGGTCGTCGAGATCATCGAAGAGGACCGCAACCTCCCGCCCCGAGGCGACTCCGCGCTCTGACCCGCAGCCGGGCGCGCGGCCCCCGTGCCGCGCGTCCTCGGCGTGTCAGGGCTCGGTTCGCCCGTGGCCTGGCGTGCCGTGCTCCTCGGCAACGGCCTCACGAGCCGCCGCGAGCTCGGCCGCGGCATCTGTCGCCCGTCGTTCGGCCCTCCGCATGCGCCGGACCGCGGGCGTCGGCGCGCCGAATCGGGCGCCCACACGGTCGTGCTCCTCGTCGATGCCCGTGATGATGTAGGCGCCCGCGATGAGGATCACCTGGCTCGAGAGGTTGAACCAGAGCAGCAGGGCGATGAGCGACCCGAACGAGGCGAGCAGCGGATTGTTCGACGCGCCGCCGACGAAGAGGCTCGAGAGCAGCTGCAGCACGGCGAGGCCGACGCCGCCGAGGAGCGCGCCCGTCCAGAGCGAACGCGCTCCCGGTCGAAGGCCCGCGAGGGCGAGGAACATGCCGGCGATGACGAGCGTGTCGATGGCGAAGATCACGAGGATCGAGATCGCGCGGGTCGCGACGTCGTAGGCGGGATCCCTGGTGGAGAGGCCGAGCAGGTCGAAGAGCGCGCCGAGGGCCGTGGTGCTGAAGAAGGTCACGGCCGCCGCCACGGCCAGCGAGGCGCCGAACGCGACGGCGAGCGCCAGGTCGCGCAGGAGGAGCCACAGGAAGAACGTGTGCTCGTCGGACTGGTCTCCGAGTTCGCGGAAGGCGTTGCGGAGCGAGCCGACGGCGCCGATGGCGGCCGCGACGAGCCCGACGAGTCCCACGAGACCGGCCAGGCTGAGGGTGAACGGCTGGATGAGGTCGTCGGGATCGATGACGCCGCCCTCGCCGACGAGCCCGGGGATCGCGGTGCCGATCGTCGTGACCAGCGCGTCCATGGCGTCGGGGTTGCCCGAGAGCCAGATCCCGCCGATCGCGAAGCCGAGGAACATGCCGGCGAACACCGAGAAGAGGGTGCGGTACGTGATGCTGTCGGCGAGCATCGGTCCGTGGTGCTCCTGGTAGAGCATGACGGCGCGAACGGGCTTGCGCTCGAGGGCCCACGCGGTCGCGCGTCTCCCGAGCGCGACGAGGCGTGCGAACGGGCCGCCACCCGACTGCGACCCGTGCTCCGCTGCCATGTCGTCAGGGTATCGAGCCGCGGATGCCCCGCGCAGGCGCTTGACAGCCGGAGATGACGAAGCGGGGGCGGCCGGCCGCCCCCGCTTCATCGGGTCGTGATCGGAATGCCGGTCAGTACCAGCCCTGCGCGTTGAAGGCGTCCCACGCGCCGCACGGGGTTCCGTAGCGATCGGCGATGTAGCCGAGGCCCCAGGTGATCTGGGTGGCGGCGCTGGTCTCCCAGTCGGCGCCCGCGGTCGACATCTTGCTGCCGGGCAGGGCCTGCGGGATGCCGTACGCGCCGCTCGGGTTGGACGCATAGACGTTCCACCCGGACTCGCGGTTCCAGAGCTCGACGAGGCAGCCGAACTGGTCGTCGCCCCAACCGCGCTGGGCGAGCATGTCCCGGGCGATGGCCTGCGCCTCGGTCGGGTTGGCTGGCGCACCCGGGCGGGACGACCCGGACGAGGATGAGGTCGACTCCTGCGCGGCGGCCTTCGCCGCGGCCTCGGCGGCTGCTGCGGCCTCGGCGGCGGCCTTCGCCGCGGCTTCGGCGGCGAGGCGATCGGACTCGGCCACCGCAGCGCTCACGCTGTGCACGTGGTACGAGGTCGTGTCGACGAGCTCGAAGATCCGCTCGGGGGCGAGCAGTCGATAGTCGGAGAGCGCCGCGACCGAGGCGGCCAGCTGTGCGGCATCCGCCTTGCCCTGCGCTGCGGTGATGGTGTCGTTCGCGCCGCTGAGCGTGGCCTCGGCCTGCTGGACGGCGCGGGCGACCAGGATGCCGCCGTGCGACCGGAGCTGGTCGGCGTTGAGGTCGGTGGCCTCGGTGAGCGCCCGGGTCTCGGCGACCCGGTCGTTCTGCGCGGCGACCGCGCCCTGGACGGCGAAGCCGGTGCCGACCATGGCGCCGATCGCGGTCACGGCGCCGGCCGCGAGGATCGGGCCCTTGCGCCAGCCCTTGGGGCTGCGCCCGGACCGACGGCGAGCCGCCTCGGGCTTCACTGCGTCGATGGAGTTGTGATTCGGGTTCGAGAATTGAGACTGGTTCGGCATGACTTTCACGGGGGCGAACGGCAGAGCTCACGCTCGGCTGTCCTGGACTCGACGTTCCTCGGACGCGGGGGCGCCCGGGCGAAGTGGCCAGTCTGCCGAGAGGCCCTGTACAAGCCCTCCTATGTCCCTGTGAATATCCTCCAAAACGGTGCGATACTCACCTTTCTGGGAGCGATGCAGCACGGAAATCGGGATATCCGGGCCATTCCCGCGGACCGTGGGAGCGCACGAACGCCTGGTGCACGCGCTCGCAGGCGCCGCGCAGCGTGGTGCCCCAGCCGAGCAGTCGCCCGGCGAACTCGGCGCGATAGCGCACCTCGCCGTCGACGCGCACGATGGTGACCGCGCCGTACTCGCGACCCGTGCTGTCGACGAGACGCCAGCACCCCGGTTCGGGCTCGGTCGCGGCGAGGATGGGATGCCAGGTGGTGGCCAGTGGTGCTCCTTCCAGAGCGCCCCGGCCGACGCGCTTCCATGGTACGTCCGCCCCCCGGCGAACAGCTCACAGCGAAGTCACAGCCCCGAGGGCCGCCGCATGGAACAGCCGGACGGCCTTCCCGGTTCTCTCTGGTGGCGCCGCGATCCGCACCGTCGGGTCGAGCGTCGAGGCGCCGCAGCCAGCGTCGCCCGCAGAGGAGGAACGAAGTGTCACAGGACTACCGCAAGACTCCCGAGGCGGTCGCCCGTCTCACCCCGAACCAGTACCGGGTCACCCAGGAGGACGCCACCGAGCCGGCCTTCCGCAACGAGTACTGGAACCACCACGAGCCCGGCATCTACGTCGACGTCGTCTCGGGACAGCCGCTGTTCGCGTCGACCGACAAGTACGACAGCCGGTCGGGCTGGCCCAGCTTCACCCGGCCCATCGACCCGAGCGCCGTCACCGAGAAGGTCGACCGGTCGCTGTTCATGAAGCGCGTGGAGGTACGCTCGTCGGGCGCCGACAGCCACCTCGGGCACGTGTTCGACGACGGCCCGGCGGAGGCGGGCGGCCTGCGCTACTGCATGAACTCGGCGTCCCTGCGGTTCGTGCCCCTCGCCGACCTCGAGGCGCAGGGATACGGCGAGTACCGCTCGCTGTTCGCGGAGACGATGACGGATGCCGCGGCATCCGAGAAGGAGGACGCATCATGACGAACCCCGGTGAGATCACCAGGACCCCCGGCACCGAGACGGCCGTGCTCGCGGGCGGCTGCTTCTGGGGCATGGAGGACCTGATCCGCAAGCGCCCCGGCGTGCTCGACACGCGGGTCGGCTACACGGGCGGAGACGTGCCGAACGCGACCTACCGCAACCACGGCACGCACGCCGAGGCCATCGAGATCGTGTTCGACCCGGCCAAGGAGTCGTTCCGCGATCTGCTGGAGTTCTTCTTCCAGATCCACGACCCGTCGACGAAGAACCGGCAGGGCAACGACATCGGGCTGAGTTACCGCTCGGCGATCTTCCCCACGACGCCCGAGCAGGAGATCACGGCGTACGAGACCATCGCCGACGTGGACGCGTCGGGTCTCTGGCCCGGACCGGCGACCACCGAGGTCTCCCCCGCGGGTGACTTCTGGGAGGCGGAGCCCGAGCACCAGGACTACCTGGAGCGCTACCCGAACGGCTACACGTGCCACTACGTGCGTCCGGGCTGGAAGCTGCCGAAGCGCGACGCGGAGCCCGCCGCGTAGCGCCTGACGGCGGAAGGGACGGCCCCTGCGGACTCGTGTCCGCAGGGGCCGTCTGCACGTGCGACCGACGGGGCGGTGCCCGGATGTCTCAGCGCACCACTTCGCCGCGCACCGCCCACGCGCGCGCGACGAGCGCGATGGAACCGTCGGTGGCGACCGGAAGGCGTTCCCGGAGGTGCTCGCGCAGGCGTTCCCTCGCCGGCGCGTCGAGCGACATCACGTACGACGGCGCCGGACCCTGGCCGCCGAGGAACGGCATCCAGTAGTCGTCGAAGTCGCGGAACACCGTGGCGATCTCGATGCCCGAGGTCTCCACGTCGAGCAAACCGGCACTCGCGAAGCGCCAGGTCAGGGCCTCCGGCGTGGAGTCGGGGAACCTGGCGCCCTCGTCGAGCTCCGCCGCGGCGGGATCGAGGTCGGTCGCCGCATCCCAGAACCGGCGCATGAGTTCCATCCGGTCGGCGTAGTCCCAGACGTAGCCGGCGACCACGCCGCCGTCGACTGTCACCCTCGACATCTCGGCCAGCGCCGTGTCGAGGTCGGGCAGGAAGTTCAGCACGAGCCCCGAGACGACCGCGTCGACCGATGCGTCGTCGATCGGGAGGTCCGAGGCGACCGCACGGTGGAACGTGACCCGACTCCCGAGTTCGGCGACCGCAGTCTCGAGGAAGCCCTCGGAGGGTTCGACGCCGTCGACGCTCGCGGGCGCGCACTGCTCGAGGATCGCGGCCGACAGCACACCCGTGCCGCAGCCCACGTCGAGCCATCGCAAGCCGGGGGCCATCCGCAGCCACTCGAGGAACCGCGGCGCGACGACGCGGCTCCATCGGCCCACGTACCGTTCGTACGCGCGGCCCTGCTCCCACGTGTCGGTCACACCCCCATGCGCCATGCTCACACCGTACCCCGAGCACGGCGAGGAGAATGAGGGAGACGGACGAACGACCGCCCGAACCGCCGAGGAGCACCCGCATGACCGACGTCACCCACACCCTCATCGCCGCAGACCTGGCCGCCCTCGTCGATGCCCTGCCGATCGAGCCGGGCGGTGTGCGCTCCACGCGCATCCACAAGGGACCCGGGGCGACGCTCGTGCGGCTCTCGATGGACGAGGGCACCGTCATGAAGGAGCACATCGCGCAGGCGCCCCTCCTCGTGTCGGTGCTCGAGGGCCGGGTGGTGCTCGAGGTCGGCGGCGACCGCATCGAGCTCGCCACCGGAGGGCTGCTCCAGATCGACGAGCGGGTCCCGCACGCTGTCGAGGCGCTTGCTCCGTCGCACCTCCTGCTCATGCTCGGCGTGCGCGCGGCGCCGGCGAAGCCCACGGCCGACGCCGCGGGCTGACGCCGGCGCCCGCCGTCTCACTGGCCTCGGAACGGCCTCCGCGGCTAGTGTTGGCGTCATCCATCGCATCGACGCGAGTGAGACGTAGGAGGGCACCATGGCCGAACGACCACATGACGTGACCGACCTCTACCTGGCCCCGGTCGTGCTCGAGGTGAACGGCCGGCTCGAGGACCTCGGGGCCCTCTCGGCGGACGACCTCGGGTTCCAGGTGGTCCTCGAGACGAACATCGAGCCGCAGAACGCCGCCGAGCGCCGGAAGGCGCTGCTCGAGACGATCCGGCGCCGGGTCGAGCTCCACGGCTGGACGCTCTCGTTGCACGAACGCGGCCTCGCCGTGGCGCACGACGAGCATTCCATCGTGCTGGGCCTGCCCGCGAACCTCCTGGAGTACGTCGCCGAATGACCATCGGGCGTCCGGATATCCTGCTGTCATGATCCGGACGTTGCTACGCGCCCCCGCCGGTCCGTCCGCGGTGATCGCGGACCTGCTGCGCCTCGTCGCCGTGGTCAGCATCTTCATCGGCTGGGCAGGGTGGGGCCTGCTCTCCGGGCTGAGCTTCGTCTCGGCGTTCGTCGTGATGCTCGTGCCGCGGCTGCTCCGACTGCGTCCGGCATTCGACATCGCATTCGGCGCGCTCATCCTCGCCTCCACGTGGTCGAGCGTGCTGAACATCTACATCACGACCCGGTGGTGGGACATCCCGATGCACTTCGCCACCAATGGGCTGAGCGCCGCGCTCGTCTACATCGTGCTCGTGCAGATCCGCATCCTCGGGGACCCGTCGTCGCTGCCGCATCCGATGCTGTCCGCCGCTCTCGTGACCACCGCCATCGGGTTCTCGATCGGCGTGTTCTGGGAGTTCTTCGAGTGGGTGGGGCACAACTTCATCGATCCCGAGATCCTGGTCGGCTACGACGACTCGCTCGGCGACCTCCTGTGGGGCGGCCTCGGCTCGCTCCTCGCGGGATTCGGCATGTCCTACTTCATGGCGGAGCCGAAGGCGCGGGGCGAGCGCGAGGACCCCGTCACCGCGGGAGCCTCGGGCACCGGGGGCACCGGGGGCACCGGGGACTGACGCGGCGCCCCACAGCGGTCAGGCGAGGATCGTCAACGGGCTCTCGATGCGCGCCACGAAGGCCGCGAGCCAGCGAGCCGCGAGCGCTCCATCGAGCACGCGGTGGTCAGCCGACATCGTCACGGTCATGATCGTGCCCACCTCGAGCGCACCGTCGACCACGACGGGCGCCTGGCGGGCCGCGCCGACGGCGAGAATGCCGGCCTGAGGCGGGTTGATGATGGCACTGAATTCCTGTGTGCCGAACATGCCGAGGTTGGAGACCGAGAAGCTGCCGCCCTCGATCTCGTGCTGGCGCAGCCCTCCCGACCGGGCGCGTTCTGCGAGGTCGGCGATCTGCCGGCCCAGCGCCGACACGCTGAGCGCCTCCACTCCGCGCACGACCGGGGTCACCAGGCCGTCGTCGAGCGAGACGGCGATCGCGATGTCGACGGTGCGGTGCTGCAGCATGCCCTCGTCCGTCCACGTGCGATTGGCCTCCGGCACGTCGAGGAACGCACCGGCCGCGGCCTTCACCACGAGGTCGTTGACCGAGACCTTGACGGTGCCCGCGGCGTTCAGCTCGCGACGCAGGTCGAGCAGCCGGTCGACCCGACACTCCGCCGTGAGGTAGAAATGCGGCACCTCCGTCTTCGACTCGGTGAGGCGGCGCGCGATGGTGCGCCGCATCCTCGAATGCGGGATGAGTTCCGGCTCCGGCGCCGTGGGCGCGGTCGGCGCGGCGGCCGCGGCGGGTGCGGCCGGCGCCTCCGGTGCGGAAGCGGCGGCGGGCTCCGAGGGGCCCGCGGCGATGACCGCCTCGAGGTCGCGGCGCACGATCCGGCCGTTCGGCCCCGAGCCTTCGATGCCGTCGAGGCTGATGCCGCGTTCCCGGGCCATCCGGCGCACGAGCGGGCTGACGAAGCGACGCTCCACGGCTTCGGATGCCTCGGCGGGAGGCGTTTCCCGCTGCGACCCGACCGCGGTCGGTGCGGCCGCGGCGACCGGCGCTGCGGCGCGCGCGGTCGCGGCATCCGACCCCTCATCGAAGACCGGCGCCGCGTCGGCGACGGGCGCGGCGGACTCGGGATCCGACGGCGCCTCCCCCCCGGCCTCTCCCGAGGCGACCCCCGAGGCGACCTCCGCGGGTGCGGCCGGACCCTCGGGAGCGGTCTCGCCGGGTTCGCCGAGCACCGCGATCGGCGTGCCGACCTCGATCGAGTCGCCCTCGGCGACGAGCAACTGCAGCACGGTTCCCGCGGTCTCGGCGGCGTACTCCACGACGGCCTTGTCGGTCTCGATGTCGGCGAGCGGTTGGCCGACGGCCACGGTGTCGCCGACGGCGACCGACCATGACTGGATCGCGGCCTCGGTGGCGCCGGCGAGCACCTCAGGCAGGCGGATGGTCGTGGCCATCAGGCACCTCCTGCGTTCACGCGCACGGTCTCGAGGCCGGCGACGACCTCTTCGGTACGGGCGATGGCCGCGCGCTCGAGCACCCTCGAGATCGACGGCGACGACTCCGAGCCGGTCACCCGCTGCACGGGCTGGTCGAGCCAGTCGAACAGGCGCCGCTGGATCTCGTCGGCGAGCCAGCCGCCGTACGACGTGCCGCGCGCGCCCTGCTCGACGATGAGTACGGCGTTGGTCTTCTTGACGGATGCCTCGATGGTGTCCCAGTCGATCGAGGCTCGGTCGAGCCAGCGCAGGTCGATGAGCTCGGCGTCGATGCCGGTCTGCTCGATCGCCTCGAGGCTGTGCCGCACCATCGAGAGGTAGCTGATGACGGTCACGTCGCTCCCCTCACGCCGGATGGCGGCCGTGCCCGGCGGGATGAGGTAGTCGAGGTCCCCGGCGATGACGGTGTCCTTCTCGTTGTAGAGGTCGACGTGCTCGATCACGAGCACGGGATCCTCGAGGGCCAGTGCCGCGTTCATGAGGCCGACGTAGTCCTCGGCCGATGACGGCGCGACGATGCGCCATCCGGCGCTCGTGGCGAAGACGCCGGCCGGGTCCATGAGGTGCTGCGAGCCGTAGCCCGAGCCCATGGCGACCTTGGTGCGCAGCACGAGCGGCACGGGGTTGTCGCCGCCGAACATGTGCCGCGCCTTGCCGATCTGGTTGAACACCTGGTCGGCGGCGACCCAGAGGAAGTCGGGGTACATGAACTCGACCACCGGGCGGAACCGGCCGTCGAGAGCCATGCCGCCACCCAACCCGGCGAACGCGTTCTCGCTGATGGGCGTGCCGAGCACGCGCTCGGGGAACGCCGTCGAGAGGCCCTTCGTGGCGCCGTTCGTGCCGCCCTTCAGCCGGTGCACGTCCTCTCCGAGCACCACGATGCGTGGGTCCTCGCTCATTCGGCGCTCCATGACGCCCGCGACGGCATCGACGTACTTGACCTCGTCGCGCTCGCGCGTGTCGGTGAGCGGCTCGAGCGTGCGGAGGTCCGCGAGTTCGCTCGCGTCGCCGCGGACGCCGACGTCGACGAACTCGGGGTCGGGCCAGAGGTCTGGTCGGATGCGTCGACGGCCTTCCTTCTCGGGATCGGCCTCGAGCAGCTCCGAGGTCGCCGCGTCCATGGCGGCGATCGCCTGGGCGCGCACCGCGTCGACCTGTTCGTCGGTGACGAGCCCGAGCCTCGTCATCTCGGCCGCCATGCGGATGAGCGGGTCGCGCTCGCGCCACTCCGCCTCCTCCTCCTTCGAGCGGTACCCGAACGCGCTTCCCGGGTACGGGCCGTTCTGGTGGAAGTACCGGTAGACCTGCGCCTCGATCACGACCGGGCCGTCGCCCGCACGCATCCGCTGCTCGGCCTCGACCATCGCGAGGTGCACGGCGAGGGGGTTCATGCCGTCGACGCGGTATGCGGGAATGCCGAAGCCGAGGCCCCTCGCCGACAGCCGCGGCTCGCCCGTGACCTCCTCGACGTGCGTCGAGACGGCGTAGAGGTTGTTCTCGATGAAGAACGCCATGGGGAGCTTCCACGCGGAGGCGAGGTTCATGCTCTCGAGCACGGAGCCGATGTTCGTGGCGCCGTCGCCGAAGTAGGTGACCGTGACATCCGTGGTGTCCGAATGCTTCTGCGCCCACGCGTTGCCGGCCGCGAGCGGCACACCGCCGCCGACGATGGCGTTGGTGCCGAGCGCACCTGCCTCGAACCACTGCAGGTGCATCGAGCCGCCGCGGCCGCGGCAGTAGCCCTGCGCGAGGCCGAGGATCTCGGCGAGCGTGCGCTGCAGCACGGTCTGCAGGTCGGGCGTGACGAGCCGCTCGAGGTCGAGACGGCCGCCCGAGACGTGGGTGATGGCCTTCGCGAGGAACTGGTGATGGCCGCGGTGCGAGCCGTTGATGCCGTCGGTCGAGCGCAGCCCCACGATCGAACCGACGGCGCCCCCCTCCTGGCCGATCGACGAGTGCGCCGGGCCGTGCACGAGGCCTTCGCCCGCGAGGTCGAGCACGCGCTCCTCGAAGGCGCGGATGAGGTGCAGCTCGCCGAGCATGGTCGCGAGCAGCGCCGGATCGGCGGCCTTCCAGTCGGCCGCGGTGGTCGTGATCTCGACCCACGGGGCCGCGGGCTCCAAACGTCGTTGTCTCGCCATGTCGGATCCTTCGTCGGTGACTCCGCCGCGCTGGCGCACGACGGTGTGGTGACGGCCAGCTTACGCCACGATTGCATCCAATTCCAGTGGTCTGCTGGCACGATGGTCGCCAATCGTCGCGGGTGGGGCGTAGGATTGCATCCAGTCGATCGCGTTGAAGGGAGACAGGTCATGGCACTGCCCGGCCTCCGCGGCACCGAGCACATCGGGTTCACCGTGCCCGACCTCGAGGAGGCCCATCGCTTCTTCGTCGACGTCATCGGGTGCGAGTACGTGTACACGCTCGGCCCCTTCGAACGCGACGACGACTGGATGGCCGAGCACCTCAACGTGCACCCACGTTCGGTGATGCGCGAGCTGCGCTTCTTCCGCTGCGGGCACGGCCCGAACTTCGAGATCTTCCAGTGGGAGCCGGCCGACGGGCAGCGCGAGCAGCCGCGCAACAGCGACCTCGGCGGACACCACCTCGCGTTCTACGTCGACGACCTCGACGCCGCGGTGGCGTACCTGGGCGCGCAGGGCGTGCGCGTCCTCGGCGAGCCGACGGCGAGTCGCAATGCCAGCGAGGGGCAGCGCTGGGTGTACTTCCTCACCCCGTGGGGCATGCAGCTCGAACTCGTGAGCTTCCCGAACGGCAAGGCGTACGAGTCGACCTCCTCGGTGCGGCTCTGGGACCCGCGGGATCCGTCGGCATGAGCGCCGAGCCGCAGGCCGCCCCCATCCCGCGTGATGGGGCCGCAAGCCGCCGCATCGCCGAGGGCATCCGCGACGCGATCCTCCACGGCGAGTACCCGCCGGGCTCGCGACTGCGGCAGGAGGAGATCGCCGAGCGGTTCGGAGCGAGTCGCGTGCCGGTGCGCGAGGCGCTCAAGGCGCTCGAGGCCGAGGGCCTCGTCACGCTCGTCGCCAACGCGGGCGCCTGGGTCTCGCGCCT
The DNA here is from genome assembly GCF_056156205.1 of Agromyces sp. NSFZ. Taxonomy (NCBI): domain Bacteria; kingdom Bacillati; phylum Actinomycetota; class Actinomycetes; order Micrococcales; family Microbacteriaceae; genus Agromyces; species Agromyces sp. NSFZ. The sequence continues at coordinate 1,877,854 of NZ_CM149585.1, read as the reverse complement.
CACGCTCGCGGAATGCGAGGAGGTGTACCAGGCGCGCGAGCGACTCGAGCCGCTGCTGCTGCGCTACTCGGCGCCGCACCTCACCACGCAGGACCTCGAGCAGCTCGACCTCCTCGCGCGACGCATGGCCGAGACCGACGACGTCGCCGAGTTCCTCCGCCTCGACCGCGAGTTCCACATGCTGAGCTACAGCCGGGCCGAGACGCTCATGCTCGGCGACCTCGTGCAGCGGTTCTGGAACACCACGCAGCCGTATCGACGGGCGTACTCGCTGCTCATGGACGCGCACAGCACGCGCATCGTGCACGACGAGCACCACCTGCTCGTCACCGCGCTGCGCGAGGGCGACGTCGAGAGCGCCGAGCAGACCATCGTCAGCCACATCCGGCGAACCCGGCGGATGCTGGCGAAGCATCCCGAGATCTTCTCCGCGGAGACGTGAGGCGAGACGCCCCGAACCCCCGAACCGACCGGACACCCGAACACCCCGACCGATCGACACCACGATCGGCCGACGACAGCCACAGGAGGCATCATGACGCGCATCGGATTCCTGGGACTCGGCAACATGGGCCGTGCGATGGCCGGGCGGCTGGTGGCTGCCGGCCACGAGGTGGTGGTCTGGAACCGCTCCCCCGAGGCCGCCGACGAGCTCGTCGCCTCGGGCGCCACGCTCGCGGCCGACCCCGCCGAGGCGCTCGCCGCGCCGATCTCGTTCTCGATGCTCGCGAACGACGAGGCGGCGGAGTCGGTGCTCACCGCCGAGCACCTGCGCGGAACCGAGGGTCGCATCCACGTGAACACGGCGTCGATCAGCGCCGCGGCCGCCGACCGGTTGCAGTCGGTGCATGACGCGGCAGGGGTGGGCTACGTCGCGGCGCCGGTGCTCGGCCGGCCCGCGGTGGCCGAGGCCGGCAAGCTCAACATCATGGTGGCCGGACCGGCCGACCTCGTCGACCGCGTCGAGCCGCTGCTCGCCGAGTTGAGCGTGCGGGTCTGGCGATTCGGCGACGTGCCACGGCGGGCGAACGTCACCAAGGCCGCCGTCAACTTCATGATCCTGCACGCCCTGCAGGCGCTCGGCGAGTCCATCACGCTCGTCGAGGCGCACGACATCGACGCATCCGACTTCGTCGAGCTGCTCACGAACTCCCTGTTCGGCGGCGTGGTCTACAGCGGCTACGGTCCGATGATCGCGGAGCGACGCTACACGCCTGCCGGTTTCTCGATGGCGCTCGGCCTCAAGGACCTCGGCCTCGCGGAAGCGCTCGCCGAGGAGAAGGGCATCACGCTCCCCACGGCGCCGGTGATCCGCGACCGCTTCGAGCGCGCGCTCGCCGACGACGACCTCAAGGACGCCGACTGGTCGGGCGTGGCGGAGGTCACCCGCCGCGGGTGACCTCGCACGCACGGGGCGGCAGCGAGACGTCCGCAGCCGACCCGTCTTCGTGCCGGGTCAGTCGCGCTCGAACATCGCCGCGAACCGTTCGAGGGCGCTGTCGAGGGCCTCGTCGTACGGCAGTCCGGCGAGCTCGTAGAAGGCCGGCCGCCCCGCGGCGACGGCCGCTCCCCCGCGTGCGGCGTTGCGCAGCCATGCGCGCACGGCCGTGTCGAGTTCGGATGCCTCGACCACGGCATTCACCAGGCCGAGTTCGCGTGCGCGCTCGGCGGTGAACGGCTCCCCCGACCCGATGTTCTCCATCGCCGCGCGTGCGCCGATGCGCTGGATGAGCGGCACCTGCGCCACCATCGGCCAGATGCCGATGCTCACCTCGAACGTTCCCACGCGTGCCGTGGGTATCGAGACGGCGTAGTCGCACGCCGCCACGATCGAGGCGCCGGATGCCAGCGCGTCGCCGTTCACCTCGGCGACCACCGGCTTCGTCAGGCGCGGGAAGACCTTCAGGAGCTCGACGAGCGACGCCGCGAACTCGACGGGATCGCCACCGGCACGGATCGCCTCCACGTCGAGGCCGCCGCAGAACATGTCGCCGGCGCCCGTGACCAGGATGCCCGTCACCGAGGCGTCGTCGTCGGCCTCGTGCAGTGCCCGCGCGGCCGCCCCCATGACCCGTGGATCGAGCAGGTTGCGCGCCCCGTTCTCGAGGGTGATCTCGGCGATGCCGTCATGCACGTCGACCATCGGGTCGCTCCTTCCTCGACCTGACGCCGATCGCCGTCAGCCTTCGCCGCGGCCCCACGTGGTGTTCAGGTGCGACTGCGAGTCGCGCTCGAGGGGCAGCGGCCCGCCGACGGCGTAATAGCGCTGGCCGGCCACGATGAGGTCCTCCGCGGGGAACTTCGTGATCACCTCGCAGCCGTCGGCGGTCACGACGACCTCCTCCTCGATGCGAGCGGCGCCCCAGCCGTCGGCCGACGGCCAGTACGTCTCGAGCGCGAAGACCATTCCCTCCTGCAGCACCTCGGGATGCTCGAACGACACCAGCCGCGAGAAGATCGGCTTCTCCCAGATCGAGAGGCCCACGCCGTGGCCGTATTGCAGGGCGAACGCGGCCTCCTCGTCGGGGAACCCGAACTCCTCGGCCTTGGGCCACACCGCGCAGATGTCGGCCGTCGTCGCGCCCGGACGGACGAGCGCGATCGCCCGGTCCATGTACTCGCGGGCTCGGGCGTACGCGTCGCGCTGCGCGGAGCTCGCCGAACCGACCGCGAACGTGCGGTAGTAGCACGTGCGATACCCGTTGAACGAGTGCAGGATGTCGAAGAACGCGGGGTCGCCGGGCCGGATCAGGCGGTCGCTGAACACGTGCGGGTGCGGCGAGCACCGCTCCCCCGAGATGGCGTTCACGCCCTCCACGTACTCGGAGCCGAGGTCGTACAGCGTCTTCGCGACCAAGCCGACGGCCTCGTTCTCACGCACGCCGGGACGGAGGAACCGATAGAGCTCCTCGTACGCGGCATCCACCATCGACGCCGCCTGCGTGAGCAACCGGATCTCGTCGCACGTCTTGATGCGCCGGGCCTCCATGAACACCTGCTGCCCGTCGACGACCTCGATGCCCTCGCGCTGCAGCGCGAACAGGATCGGCAGCTCGATCACGTCGACCCCGAGCGGCTGGTCGGCGACCCCGAACTTCTCGAGCTCGCGCTTGACCTTCTTCGCCACCCCCTCGGCGATCTCGGCGTCGGGCGGGAAGGCGCCACGCAGTGTGGAGATGCCCGCACGGGCACCCGACTCCATGCGCGGACGCTTCGCGCCCTCGTGCGGCGCATTCGGGTCGGCGTCCATCTCGGCGCTCGTCACGTCGAGCCACGGGTTGTAGAGCTTGTGGTGCTTCGCCGCCGATCCGAAGTCCCACGAGATCGGATCGGTGTTGCGCGTGAGCAGACTGAACCGGATCAGCTTGTCCATCGCCCAGGTGCCGATGTGCGTCGACGTCATGTAGCGGATGTTCGAGAAGTCGAACGCGAGCACCGCACCGAGGTCGCTCCGCTCCAGCTCCGCCTTCAGCCGACCGAGCCGGTCGTCCCGGAGGCGGTCGAAGTCGACCCGCGCCTCCCAATCGACCGCGTTCGTCCCGGTGGTCCCCGTGTTCTTCATCGAATCCCCTTGCTCAGGGCCTGGCGGCCGTCACGTACGCGACGATTGTACAGCCACAATGAACATTTCTTCAGCCCATCTCGCGAAGTCGTCCGCGTCCTCACCGAGGTCATCGCGAATCTTGCGCAACTCGTGACCCGAATCTCCAAGTGTGACTGAACACCGGATGTATTCTCGTTCCACGGCGATGAACTTCGGCCGGCGAGTGCCGACCCGAGCTCGTCGCGCGGCACCGAGCATTCGCGACCACGGCACGAGGAGTGCGCATGACCACAGACATCGGCCTCCGACTTCGTGAGGCGCGCAAGAGCCGCGGGATGAGCCTGCGCAGCGTGGCACAATCGCTCGGCGTGTCGGCGAGCCTCGTCTCCCAGGTGGAGACCGGCAAGACGCAGCCGTCGGTCTCGACCCTCTACGCGCTCGTCAACCACCTCGGCATCTCACTCGACGACGTGATGGGCGTCTCGGCTCCCGAGGTCGCGAAGCCGACACGCGACGAGACACGCCCCGAGACGCGCCTGCTCGGTGCCGCTCCGCGCACGGCGATCCAGCGCGCCGAGCAGAATCCGGTGCTCGAGATGGAGAACGGCGTGCGTTGGGAACGGCTCGCCGTCGGCCAGGAGGGCCCCGTCGACGTGCTGCTCGTGACCTACGAGCCGGGCGGTTCGAGCTCGATCGAGGGCAAGCTCATGCGCCACGCGGGCGTCGAGTACGCCTACCTCATCGAGGGCGAGCTCACCATGCAGCTCGAGTTCGACACGTACGTGCTGCGCGCCGGCGACTCGCTTCACTTCGACTCGGTGCGGCCGCACCTCTTCTCGAACCACGGCACGGTTCCGGCGCGTGGGGTCTGGTTCGTCCTCGGACGACGCGAGCATGCCGAGACGATGCCCGACCAGGCCGGAGCGCGGGCGGCGCACGACGGCTCCCTCGGTTCGGCGGTCGACGTGCTGCGTGCGATGGACCGCCTCTGACCCATCGCTCGCCGCACGCCGCGCCCGACCGCTCCGGCGCTCAGCCCCCCTCGAGACCGTCGCTGACCGGCGCGTCCTCCGCCACGATGTCGAGCCCCGAGCCGTGCGCCACGGTGAGGATGAGCGACGCGAAGTCCTGGTCGACATTGCCGTTGCCCACCTCCTGCGCGACGAGGTTGCGGGTGACGCCGGCCACCGGCATGACCACGCCGAGCTCGTACGCCGCTTGGAGCGCCAGGTCGAAGTCCTTCTGGAGCAGGACGTTCGTGAACGTCGGCGTGAAGTCGAGATTCACGAGCGCCGGCGACTTGTACCGCGAGAACACCGAGCCCATGACCGAGTCGTTGAGGAACGCGAGGAAGTCCGCCCTCGTGACGCCGGCCTTCTCGGCGAGCACGGTGATCTCGGCCATCGACTGGATCACCACGCCGAGGAACACGTTGTGGGCGATCTTCACGATGCGCGCGAGCTCGCCCTCGCCGACGTAGGTGACGCCCCGACCCCACGTCCGCAGCAGCGGTTCGGCCACCTCGTAGACGTCGCGCGGTCCGGATGCCGCGACCGTGAGCTTGCCGACGGCGATCACCTTGGGGTTCCCCGAGACCGGTGTCGCGAGGAATCCGGCCCCCCTGGCCTCCGCCTCGGCCCTGACCTTCTCGCTGATCTCGACCGAGACGGTCGAGGCGTCGGCGACGATGCCCGGCACGCGGTCGGGGTCGGTGAGCAGGCCGCCGTCGCCGAGCATGACGTCCTCGAGGTCCTTCGGAGCCGAGACCATACTGAACACGATGCCGCGATCGGCGAGGTCCACCGGACGATCGACGATCGTGGCCCCGAACTCGCTGAGCGGTTCCGCCTTCGCGCGGGTGCGGTTGTACACCGCGACGTCGTAACCGGCGTCGAGCAGCCGCTTGGCAAGTTGGTAGCCCATTCGGCCGGCGCCGATCCATCCGACGGTGGGTGTGGTGTCATTCATGTGGTGCTCCTTGGAGTCTCGTGCGCCCGCTGGCGGGTCGCAATCGTTTGCAGTTGAACGAACACGTCACCGAGGCGTTCCCCGGCCGGCGTGGTCAGGATGCCGGTGCGGCCGCCACGACGTGGAACTCGAAGCGCAGGCGCGGGTCGGTGGCGAGTCGGGTGACCTGTACCGTCGTGCTCGTCGGGATGTGCCCGCCGAACCACTGCGCCTGGTGCCGGTTCACGACGTCCTGGTCGGCCTCGACGTCGGTGAAGAACCGGATCATGTTCACGACGTCGTGGCGTTCGCAGCCGGCGGCCCGGAGCGCGAGATCGAGGTGGTCGAAGGCGTTCGTCACCTGGCCGAGGGCGTCCATCGGCATCGAGTCGAACACCTCGGGCACGTGCGGGTGGTCGTGGTAGACCGGTGCGCCCGTCACGCCGCTGATGAAGACGAGCCGCGCATCGGAGACCGTGCGGATGGCCGGCACGAACGGGCTGACGATCGTGTCGTCGTAGCCGGCGTGGTGGATGATCTCGGCGTTCCCGACTCGTCGGGGCGCGGGGATCTCGGTCATGCTGCCTCCTCTTCCGTGGCGCTGAGCGGCTCAGGTAACGGTGCCCGAGTCGTGGGTGATGCGACCGCCCATCACGGTCAGGTCGCTGCGGATGTCGCGGAGCTCTTCGTCCGAGCAGGTGAACGGATCGAGCGTCGGCACGCACAGGTCGCCGTCGTAGCCTGGCAGGAGCCGGCCCCGGTGAGCGGACTCGCCCGTGAACCACGCCGCATCGCGCGTGAACGCGGCCACGGCGTCGTGTCGCGACATCCGGTGCCGCTCGTCGCGCACGCCCGCGCCGTCGAGCGTGCCGCCGGTGGCCAGCCACCAGATGGCGGCCCACGGGGAGAACGAGTTCGCGCGCGTGGCATCCGTACCCCCGCCGATGGGGATCGACAGCTCGCGCAGATCGCCGATCGGCGGAGCGTTGCGCGTGGCGTCCTCGCCCCACGCGTCGACGTAGTCGCCGCCCTTGAGGACCATGCGGCTCTGCACGAGCACCCCGGCCCCGAGTCTCGCGATGCGCTCGAGGTTCGCCCGCGACGCGTCGTCGGCGTGCACGATGGAGCAACCTCGTCCGGCAACCCCGCCCGACTCGGACTCGACCGCCTCCCACGCGTCGAGGATCCGGCCCAGCGTCCGGTCGAGCACCGCGTGGATGCTCATCCGCCAGCCGCGGGTGGCGCAGAGGCGAACGATGTCGACGAGTTCTCTGTGGGCCTCGTCGGACATCGCGAACGCATCGAAGCCCTCCATGTCGTGGCATCCGAGATGCGGGATCTCGCCGACCCCGACGACGCGGAGCAGTCCGTCGCCGAAGTCCGGCTGGACGAGCGTGGTGAGCTGATCGATGTCGGCGACCTCGCCGCCGCGGGTCCATGCGGAGATGTACAGGCGCGTCCGCACGTCGAGTTCGCCGCTGCGCCACACGTTCGCGATCGGGTCGTAGTCGCGGGGCGTCATGAGCAGCCCGCCGCCGTCGACGACCCCTGTCAGGCCATGACGCGCGAACTCGGCGAACATCGCGCGCACGCCGGCCTCAGGCTCCGCGCGCTCCGGATCGAGCGCCGCCGCGATGGGCACCGCGAAGGCGCCGACGCCGAAGATGCGCCCGGTGAGACGCCCGTCGGCGTCGCGTTCGAGGCGGCCGCGCGGAGGGTCGTCGGAGGTGTCGATCCATCCGCACGCCCTGAGGGCCGCGGAGTTCAGCACCCCGACGTCGTAGACCTCCTGCACGTAGACCGGGTTGTGCGGCGCCACGGCGTCGAGTTCGGCCCTGGTGGGCCCGCGACGCTCGGTCAACTGCGTCCGGTGCCACCCGCCGACGACGCTCGCCCAGTCTCCCGGCGGGCGGCGAACGATGTCCTCCCGGATGCGTTCGAGTCCCTCGTCGATCGAGCGAACGTCCTCCCAGTGCATCGTGCGGTTCCAGGAGGCTCCTGCGCGCACCGCGTGGATGTGGGAGTCGTTGAGCCCGGGGATGACGCGACGCCCGCCGAGGTCGATGACGCGCTCGGCGAGGTCGGCGTACCGGGCCATTTCGTCGTCGGAGCCCACCGCGATCACGCGTCCGCCGGCGACGGCGATCGCCTCGACCTCGTCGGGGCCGTCGCCAGGCTCGGCGAACGTGACGATCCGGCCCCCGCGGAGCACGAGGTCGACCAGCGGGAGTGCCTCCGCGGAGGCTCGCTCGGCGGGCATCCTCAGCGTTCCCCCGGCCATCAGATGCTCAGGTGGCGCTCCAGCGCCACCGGATCGGCGCGCAGCGCCTCGGAGCTCCCGCTCCAGGCGATCGTGCCCGTGTCGTCGATGACGACGACACGAGTCGCGATGTCGAGCGCGAGGTCGACGTTCTGCTCGGCGATCAGGATCGACAGTCCCGACGCGCTGAGTTCGGCGAGGCGGTCCTGGATCACGTCGAGGACGCTCGGCGCGAGGCCCTCACTCGGCTCGTCCATGATGAGCAGCCTCGGATTCGTCATCAGCGCCCGGCCGATCGCGAGCATCTGCTGCTCGCCGCCCGAGAGCAGTCGAGCCATCGACTTCGATCGCTCGGCGAGTCGTGGGAAGAAGTCGAAGACACGCTCCACCGTCCACGGCTCCCCCGTGGCCGGCGACTTGCGGCGCGGCACGACGGTGAGGTTCTCGGTGGTCGTCAGCGAACCGAAGACCCGCCGCCCCTGCGGCACCAGCGCGATGCCGGCGTGCGAGATCTGGAAGCTCGTGCGATGCACGAGGTCGTCGCCGGCGAACACGATCGAACCCGCCGCGACCGTCGGTGGACGCAGGCCGCAGATCGCCCGCACGAGCGTCGTCTTGCCCATGCCGTTCCGGCCGAGGAGGCCCACGCTCTCGCCGTCGCCGATCGCGAGGTCGACGCCGTGCAGCACCTTCGCCGTCGCGTAGCTGACGTGCAGGTCGGTCACTTCGAGGGTCACTTCTTGCCGCGCCTTCCGAGGTAGATCTCCTTGACCGTCTCGTGTTCGCGGACCTCGTCGGGGGTTCCGGTCACCACGTGGCGGCCGTTCTCCATGCACATGACGCGATCGGTCAGGCCGAGGGCGAGCGTCATGTCATGTTCGATCAGGAGGATGGGAAGCGTTCGCGGGATCCCCTCGATGAGGCGTCGGAGGGTCGACCGCTCGACGGCCGACAGCCCGGCCGCCGGCTCGTCGAGCAGCAGCAGCTTCGGCTCGCCGACCAGGGCCATGGCGATCTCGAGCTGTCGCTGCTCGCCGTGCGAGAGGGCGGAGACCCGGTCGTCGCGGCGACCGATGAGACCCACCGATTCGAGGGCGGCGCGCGCACGCTCCGACACCTCGTCGGTGGCGCGCTGCGGCCACCAGAAGATGCGCGCCTTGGCGCTCCCACCGCGAGCGGCGACCCGCACGTTGTCGAGCACCGACATGTCGCGGAACAGGTTGGAGACCTGGAAGGTGCGTCCCACTCCCATCCGCGCCCGTCGCGCCGTGCCGACGCGCGTGACGTCGCGCCCGAACATCTCGACCGAGCCGGAGGTCGGCGGGATGTCACCCGCGATGATCTTGAACAGTGTGGTCTTGCCCGCGCCGTTCGGGCCGATGACCCCGATCCGCTCCGACGCGCCGAGATCGAGCGAGATGCCGTCGACCGCCTGCACACCGCCGAATCGCTTCCCGATGTCGGAGATGACGAGCGCGGGGGCCCCGGCCCCGGACCCCTGGGGGCCCGGAGCCGAAGCCGTCGTCGCGGTGCTCACTCGTTACTCGCCTTGGAAGCTCTGCGAGTACGTGGGCTGGGCGAGGGCCTCCTCGGGGTCCTTGCCGAGCCACTGGTCGACGTCCTCGAAGGTCTCGATCGGCACGTTCAGGAGCTTGCCGTCGACCTCCTGGACCTCGCGGATGTACACCGGACCGACGAAGTTGTTGTAGTCGTCGAACGACACCGCTCCGAAGATGCTGTCGTCGAACGTCGTCGACGAGATGGCGGAGACGAGGTCGGCACCCGTGACGAGGCCGTTCTCCTCGAGCACCTTGGCCACCACGCTCGCCGTCTGGTATCCGCCGGCCACGTTGGCCGACGGGATCTTGCCCTCGAAGTTCTCGGCGTACGCCTCCGAGAACTCGCGAACGGCGTCGCTGTCACGGCCTTCGGCCCACCAGCTCACCGAATTGAAGCCCTCGATCTCGCTGCCGAGCGCCCGAAGCGTGGCCTGGTCCATGCCGCAGCAGTTCATGAGCAGCGGCTGCGACTCGCCGAGGCCGAGGCCGAGGAAGCTCTTGAGGAAGTCGGGACCTGGCGCGCCGCCCGCGGTGGCCACGAATGCGAGGTCCGCGTTCGCCGCCTGGATCTGCGAGACGTACGTCGAGAAGTCCGATGTGCCGTTGGGGAACCAGTACTGCGCGACGACCTCGCCGCCCTCCTGCTCGAAGCCCTGCTTGAAGCCTGCGCAGGATTCCCAGCCGAAGGCGTAGTCGGGGCAGAGCGTGACCGCGGTCTGGTGACCCTGCTCGGCGGCCCACTGTCCGCCCGGGTAGTTCATCTGCGACCCCGACATCGATCCGGTGCGCACCGTGAGGTCGTTGGCCGCCCGCTGCGTGAGGTCGTCGGCGGCCGCCACCGGGTGCAGGTTCGGGATGCCGACGCTCGACGTGTAGGCGGCCACCGCGAGCGCGGTGTTGGCCAGCAGCGGGCCGACCACGACGTCCACCTCGTCGAGTTCGACGAGCTTCTTAGCCTTCGTCAGCGAGGTCTCGGGGTTGCCCGCGTCGTCCTCGACGATGGTCTCGACGGTGACGCCGTTGACCTCGTCGCCGTTGATCTCCCAGTAGAGGTTCCACCCGTCCACCATCTCCTGGCCGGCGATGGCGAAGTTGCCCGTGATGGGCGAGATGTAGCCGACCTTCAGGGTGCCGCCGGCCTCGCCGTCGCCGCCGCCCTCATCATCGGGCGCGGCGCCCGGAGGCGCACAGGCGGTGAGGACGAGTGCGGCTGCGGCGCCGAGTCCGGCGAGGGCGCTCCAGCGCCCCCGGGCCCGAGTCTTCGTCGATCTCATGGGAGTTCCTTCCTCGATGCGTGTGATTGCGTTTCTCTTGGTGGAATCGTCTCGTCGGAGCCGCCGAGCGGTGGCGCGCTGTCACCCGGTGGACTCGGATCCCGTCCCTGCAGGCGGCGGACGAGCTTGGCAGCGCTGCCCATGATCCCCTCGCGGGCGAAGAGGATCACGAGGATGAAGATGAGGCCGAGGATGGTGGGCCAGCGTTCGACCGAGTTCGAGAGCACGTTCTCGACGAGCACCACGATCGCCGCACCGATGAGCGGGCCGAACACGGTGCCGACGCCGCCGAGGATGACCATCACGATGAGCAGCACCGACCGGTGCACGCCGGCCGCCGAGGGGCTGACGAAGTGGGTGTGCCACACGGCGAGGAGCCCGGCGAACCCGGCCAGGGTCCCCGACATCATGAAGGCGGCGAGCTTGTAGGAGGCGACCGAGTAGCCGAGGCTCCGCATGCGGCTCTCGCTGTCACGGATGCCGCGGAGGCTCGCGCCGAACGGCGAGCGGCTGACCACCCACAGCAGCAGCGTGGTGAGGATGAACGCCCCCAGGATGAAGTAGTAGAACGTCCAGTACTCGAAGATCCACTCCGGCCGGCGCACGCCGGTGATCCCGTTCTCGCCGCCCGTGACATTCGACAGGCGATAGGCCAGGCCGTAGACGACCATGCCGAGCGCGAGGGTGACCATGAGGAAGTAGATCCCGCTCGTGCGCATCGAGAGCACGCCGTAGACGAAGGAGACGACGAGCGTGACCCCGAGGGCGAAGACGACCTGCATGCCGGGGTCGAAGCCCTGTTTCGACGCCCAGGCGGCACCGTACGCGGAGGCGGCGGCGATGGCGCCGTGGCCGAGCGACGCCATGCCGCCGTCGCCCACGAGGAAGTTCACCGTCGCCGCGAGCATGGCCGCGATGATGATCGTCGAGACGAGCGAGATGACGTACGCGCTCGTTCCGAGGTAGGGAAGGGCGAGCCCGACGCCGATCAGGGCGGCGATGGCGATCACGCCGACGATGCGCGAGCGCGTCATGCGGTCCTCCCGAAGAGTCCGGTGGGCCGGAGGACCAGCACGAGCGCCATGGGCGCGAAGATCGTGAAGTACGCGAGGTCGGGGATCCAGGCCTTGGCGAACGCGTCGATCAGCCCGATCAGCACGCTGCCGACGGCCGCTCCCGGCACGCTGCCGAGTCCGCCGATGATCACGACCACCAGGGCGTAGAGCAGTACGTCGTCCTGGATGCCGGGACGGACGCTGATGATGCCGGCCCCGATGGTTCCGCCGATCGCCGCGAGTGCGGCGCCGACGACGAACATGCCCGTGAACACCCAGCGGATGTTCACGCCCATCGCGGAGATGATCTCCCGATCGTCGACTCCCGCCCGGACGATCGCACCCACCCGCGTGCGGTTCTGCACCAGGGCGAGGGCGACGCCGATGACGACGGCCACGCCGATGACGAAGATGCGATAGGTGGGGTAGGTGAGGCCGCCGATCGTCACCGATCCCTGGATCGTCGCCGACGACGGCAACGTGTACGGGTCGCCTCCGAAGATGGCGAGGCACAGGTCGGCCACGACGAAGGAGACGCCGACCGTGAGCAACACCTCGGGAAGCTCCTGGCCGCGCACGAAGCGCAGCAGCACGAACTCGACGACGAAGGCCGTGACGGCGACGACGGCGACGCCGGCGAGGATGCCCAGGAGCAGGTTGCCGGTCAGCCCGGCGACCACGACGCCGAGATAGCCGCCCACCATGTAGAAGGCCCCGTGCGCGAGGTTGATGATGCGCATGAGCCCGAACACGAGGGTGAGGCCGCTGGCCAGCAGGAACAGCAGCGCACCGAAGCTGAGTCCGTTGAGCGCCTGCTGGAGCAGGAAGAGGGGTTCGAACACCGGGTGCAAACCTTCCACGTCGTCGGGGCGGTTCTGCGATCACTGTCTCGTGAGCGAGTCAAGCAATCGATTGCAGACCTGTCAAGTCAAACTGTACGTTCGTCGGGCCGCGTCACGTCTCCTCTGCCAGGCGCCCCTCCAGGTACTGCCAGTCCCGTACGAAGCGGTACGCGTGCCGCGGCGGCATCTGCGGCGCCTGGGTCTCGAGCCAACGCACCGCTTCGCCCGTCGCGGAGAACGAGTGCACGCATCCGACACCCGCCCAGGCGATGTCGCCCCGCTGCAGGAGGAACTCCTCGCCATCGAAGGTGGCCCGCACCTCGCCGTCGAGGATCAGGTACGCCTCCTCGAGCGGATGGTCGTGCGGTCCGGCGGCGCCATCGGGCTCGTACTGCACCATGAACATCGTGCCGAGCGTGGCGCCCAGATCGGAGTCGACCATCATCTTCAGCGAGATCCCGGTGTAGACCAGCAGGGCCGTGCGCATGCTGCCCGAGACGGCGAGGAGCTCCTGCGACTGCCTGCCCGGATCCATGTGTTCGGGCGTGATGTTGCCGAAGGACCGGGTGCGAGGATCGCGCGGGTCGACCCGTACGGGCTGCACCTCCGGGATCTCGGGCACGCGGTAGGTGTCGGAGCCGTAGCGGTCGCGTGCGGGCGGCGTGAACAGGTCCGACCAGGCGGCCCCCGTCGACTCGTCGATCGCTCGCCACGCGTGGGGCACGCCGATGGGGATGACGCCGTAGTCGCCCGGCACGAGCCGCACGCTCGCCTCGGGCGTGGCGAGCACCACCTCGCCCTCGAGCACGTTGAAGCTCTCCTCGAACGAGTGCACGTGCGTCGCCGTCGATCCACCGGGTTCGAGGCGGGTGATGCCGAAATCCGTGTGGGCGGCACCATCCTCCTCGCCGACCGCGCGCCACCGGGTCAGGCCGACGGCACCCGGCGCGAGGGCCCCGAGCGACCGATAGTCGGCTTCGCTGCCGCGGCGGACCACGAACCTCGTCATCGGCTCCCCTCCCGGGCGCTGCGGCGATTCGCCGCAGCGCGAGAAACGTTCAGTAATGCTTCACGAAAGTAAAGTGTCTCTCGAACCGGATGTCAAGGGTCGTCAGAACTCGTTCGCGATGAACAGCTCCTGCGCCGGGAACTTCGTCAGGATCTCCGTACCGTATTCGGTGACCACGACCTCCTCCTCGATCCGGGCCGCCGAGAAGCCGTCGGAGGCGGGACAGTACGTCTCCATCGCGAAGACCATGCCGACCTGCAGTTCGACCGGGTCCTTCATCGAGTTCAGCCGGGAGATGATGGGTCGCTCGTGCAGCCCCAGCCCCAGCCCGTGGGCGAACTGCAGCCCGAACGCGGCGAGTTCGTTCTCGAATCCGAAGTCCGTCGCCTTGGGCAGCACGGCGGCGACCTGATCGCTTCCGACACCGGGGCGGATGGCGTCGATCGCCGTGTCCATCCACTCGCGAGCCTGCTTGTACGCGTCCTTCTGGCTCTCGGTGGCCCACCCCACCGAGAACGTTCGGTAGTAGCAGGTCCGGTACCCGTTGAACGAGTGGATGATGTCGAAGAAGGCCTGGTCCCCGGGCCGGATGATCCGATCGGTGAAGTTGTGGGGGTGCGGGTTGCACCGCTCCCCCGAGATGGCATTGATGGCCTCGACCTGGTCGCTGCCGTACTCGTACAGTCGCTTGTTCGCGAGGGCCACGATCTCGTTCTCCCGCACACCGGGCTTCAGGGCGTCGACGATGTCCTGGTAGACCCCGTCGACCATCGCCGCGGCCTGGTTGAGCAGGACGATCTCGTCGGGTGACTTGATGACGCGGGCGTCCATCATGCGCTGCTGGGCATCGGCGACGCTCAGGCCCTGCCGTTGCAGTTCGAACAGGAACGGGGGTTCGACGATGTCCAGGCCGAGGGGCGCATCGGCGAGTCCCGCCTCGGTGAGCAGCGACCTGATCTCCGACACCGCGTCGCGCATGAGGCCGGCGCCATCGGGATCGACCGCTCCGCGGAAGCCGAGGAATCCGGCCCGGTAGTGCTCATCGGGAACCCAGTCCGAGTAGAGCTTGTGGTGGCGCACCGCCGATCCGAAGTCCCAGAGGATCGGGTCGTGGCCGCGCATCAGGAGCGCGTATCGGATCATCTTGTCGCCGAGCGCACCGCCGATCCAGGTCTGGGTCGTATAGCGGATGTTGTAGAAGTCGAAGAGCAGGAAGGCACCGCACTCGCTGGCCTCGAGCGCCGCCTTCGCTCGGTCGAGCCGGTAGTTGCGGAGCCGCGCGAAGTCGACGCGATGCTCGTAGTCGACGCCGTGCTGGCCCGGCGCCGCCAGCGGGCGGGCACCCGCGGGGCGAAGTGATGGCCGCTCGAAACGTCGACCGGGCTGATCGTGGGCGTGCTGGTGCTTCGCTGCCATCGGACTTCCTCGTCTCGTCGGGCGATCACGGCCCTGGCCGTGGTGGAATTGCGATGCAATCGATTGCGACTCGCGTGGGCCAAGGCTAGGTCCGCCTTCGCCGGCTTGTCAATCGACGTCAGCAGGAGCCACGGCCGTCGAACCACGCACCACCAGCGTGACCGGAAGGACCATGGTGGCCGGCTCCTGGTGTCCCGCCTCGATGGCATCGAGCAGCATCCGTGCGCCCTGCACGCCGATCTCACGGAGCGGGATCCGCACGGTGGTGAGGGCCGGCCAGAAGTCCGCCGCGAAGGGCATGTCATTGTAGCCGACGACCGAGACGTCCTCCGGGCAGCGAAGCCCGTGCGAGCGGAGCGAGCGGATCGCGCCGAGCGCGACGAGGTCGTTGGCCGCGACGACGGCCGTCGGCCGGAGACCCGGACGTGCGAGCAGCTCGTCCATGGCGGCGGCGCCGGCATCCGCGGAGAGCGCACCGGCTTCCACCACCGTGGGCGCGACATCCGCCATCGACGCGGTGACGGCGCTGAACGCCTCCGCTCGCTGGCGAGTGGTCGAGAAGTTCCCAGGCCCGGCCAGGTGCGCGATCCGACGATGGCCGAGTTCGTGCAGGTGCTCGACGGCCGTCCGGATCCCGCGTTCGTTGTCGGCCGTGACCACGGGGTACGGCGCGGAGCCCGCCCACCGGTTGACCATCACCACGGGCACCCCGTCGCCGAACGCGTCCGCGATGACCGGCTGGTCGTCGAGACGTCCGGTGGCGACGATGAAGCCGTCCACGCGGCGCTGCAGGAGCGAGTGGAAGGCCGCCTCCTCCACCGCCGGCTGACCGTCGGTGTTCGCCAGCAGGGCCGTGTACCCGCGCGGCTGGAGGCACTCCTCGATGCCGCGCATGATCGGGGGGAAGATGGGATTGGCGACATCCGGGATGATCACCCCGACGGTCATCGAGTGGTTGAGCCGCAGGCCGCGCGCGACGAAGTTCGGCACGTACCCGAGCTCGCGGGCCGCCTCCCGGACCCGATTCGCGGTCTCTGCGTTCACCTGGGCCTGCGTGTGCGCGTTGAGTGCGCGCGACACGGTGGCCTTGTGCACGCCTGCCCGGCGCGCAACGTCGTCGATCGTCACTCGCTTGGGCACCATTCCCCCGTTCAGGCCGGTCCCCGCCGGCCGCGATCGCTTGACAGACTACAATCGATTGCACCTCGCGCAAGCCCGGATGTGGCGACTCGCCCGCCGTCGGCGCCCCGCACGGCACGTCCGGTCACTCCCGCGCGATCATGGACCACCGAGTCGAAGGAGACGACCATGGCCATCGCGACCGTCAACCCCGCGAACGGGGAGACGCTGCGGACCTTCGAACCGCACGACGCCGCCGAGGTCGATCGCCGACTCGCGGAAGCGGATGCCGCCGCCCGAACCCTGCGCGGCACCGGCTACGCCCGACGCGCCGATTGGATGCACGCGGCCGCCGACGCGCTCGAGGCCGACGTCGAGGAGGCCGCACGCCTCGTCACCCTCGAGATGGGCAAGCCGATCGCGCAGTCCCGCGCAGAGGTGCTGAAGTGCGTGAAGAACATGCGCTTCTACGCCGACCGGGCGGGGGCGTTCCTCGCCGACGAGCCGCTCGCCGACGCGTCGGCCGTGAGCGCGTCGAAGGCGTTCACGACGTACCAGCCGCTCGGCGTGGTGCTCGCCGTGATGCCGTGGAACTACCCGCTGTGGCAGGTCATCCGGTTCGCCGCGCCGGCGCTCATGGCCGGCAATGCGGGCGTGCTGAAGCACGCATCGAACGTGCCCCAGGCCGCGCTCTACCTCGACACGCTCTTCGAGAAGGGCGGCTTCCCGCCGGGGTCGTTCCGAACGCTCCTCATCGGGTCGGACGCCGTCGACGCCGTGATCGCCGACCCCCGCGTGAAGGCCGTCACGCTGACGGGGTCCGAGCCGGCCGGTCGCGCCGTCGCCGGCCGCGCCGGCGGCGAGATCAAGAAGGCCGTGCTCGAGCTCGGCGGCTCCGACCCGTTCATCGTGATGCCGAGCGCCGACCTCGACGGCGCCGTCGAGACGGCGGTGAAGGCCCGCGTCTCGAACAACGGCCAGTCCTGCATCGCCGGCAAGCGCTTCATCGTGCACGCCGACGTGTACGACGAGTTCGCACGACGGTTCGCCGATCGAATGCAAGCGCTCATCGTGGGCGACCCGTTCGACGAGGGCACCGATGTCGGACCGCTCGCCACCCGCAAGGGACGCGACGACCTGGCGGCGCTCGTCGACGACGCGGTCGCCAAGGGCGCGCGGGTGCTCACCGGCGGCATGGCGCCGGATCGGGACGGCTGGTACTACGCTCCCACCGTCGTCGACTCGCTGACCGAGGACATGCGACTCGTCATGGAGGAGGCGTTCGGTCCGGTCGCCTCGCTCTATCGCGTGGCCGACCGCGACGAGGCGCTGCGAATCGCCAACCAGACGACGTTCGGACTCAGCTCGGCCGTCTGGACGAACGATCCCGACGAGGAGGACTGGTTCCTCGCCGGGCTCGACGCCGGCGCGGTGTTCGTGAACGGCATGACCGTCTCCTACCCCGAGCTCCCCTTCGGCGGCATCAAGGACTCGGGCTACGGTCGCGAACTCGCGGCCGCGGGCATCCGGGAGTTCTGCAACCTCAAGACGGTCTGGAAGGCGTAGCCTCAGCCGTCGCCGAGAAGCTTCACCCAGCCCTCGATGAGGACGTCGAGCGCTGGATCGGTGTCGATATCCCACTGGTGCCGGATCCAGTGCAGGTTGGTGCGATCGAGCATCTCGAAGGCGAGCACGCCGCGGAAGTGCCTCGTGGCGGGCTGGAAGCGCTCGGCGAGGTCGAGGCCGTCCTCGATGTCGCCGACGACCTCCTCGGACCACTCGTCGACCAGCTCGCGGATCTCGGGTTCGACCGCGGCCGCCACGCTCGCCGCCAGGATGTACGGGCGGATGACCGGCCAGCGAGCGGCCTGCTCACGGATCCAGACGCCGATCGCCGCACTCGTGCCGATGTGCACCACCTCGACGAGCGCCGACGCCGTCGAGCGGTGGACCGGCGACTCCTGGCGCTCGAGGATGAGGTTGAGCCGGTCGATGAGCGCGGCCATGATCGCGCGTCGCGACGGGAAGTGGGCGTAGAAGGTCACGCGCGTGGTGCCGGCAGCGGCCGCGATGTCGTCGATCGTCGTCGCGGCGTAGCCCTTCGACTCGAACAGCTCGAGAGCGGTGTCGAGCAGTCGCTGACGCGTCTGCTCCTTCTGCGCGACCCGGAGATTCGCCATGCCGATCAGCATAGGCGATGCGGTCGCTCACCGTCCGCACTGTAAGATCACTTGACATTGTGTAAATCAAGGTTCACGCTGATGCAGTACCGGTCTGCCTCGACCGGGTGCACCACGGCTCGAACCCACTCACCGGAACAAAGGAGTTCTCTGCAATGTCCAGTGCCATCGTCACGGCCGGCTCGGCCAGGGCGACCTTCGCGGCCGCGTACATCGCGGTCACGCTCGCCCAGATCACGAACGCGTTCCCGGGCGCCCTCAACGGTGCATTCGCCGCGGAGTTCCACGCGTCGGGCGCCGGCCTGACCTGGATCTCGTCGGCCTTCGTGATCGCGATCGTCGTCTTCGAGCTCACGTTCGGCGTCCTCGGCGACCTCTTCGGCCGCAAGAAGCTGCTCTACGCCGGAGCGGCGTTCACGTTCGTGGGCACGCTCATCGCCGCGTTCGCGACGACGACGGGGATCATGATCCTCGGCCAGGCGGTCGGCGGCATCGGGGCCGGCATCCTCTTCCCGATCTCGCTCTCGATGATCGCGGCGATCACGCCCGACCTTCGGGCGCGGGCGCGGGTCATCGCCACCTGGGCCGGGTTCCTCTCCCTGGGGGCGGTGATCTCGCCGGTCCTCGCGGGCATCACCATGGAGTTGTTCACCGTACCCGGCGCCGCGCCCGGCGCCCCCAACGAGTTCAGCGGCTGGCGAGTGGCGTACTACATCGCCGCGTCCGTGGCCGTCGTCGTGTTCGTCTTCGCGCTGCGGGCGAAGGACTCGGCGGCCCCCGAGGGACGCAAGCTCGACATCCCCGGCCAGGTCACGCTCTCGCTCGGCCTCATCGCCGCGCTGAGCGCCACCGTGGTGGCGGTCGACGCGGGCTTCGGCGACCCCATCGTGATCGGCGGGTACGTGATCGGCGGCATTCTGCTCGTCGCCTTCGTCATCATCGAGCTGAAGACGAAGGTGCCGCTCATCCACCTCTCGCTGTTCCGCAACTCCTCGTACGCCATCACCAGCATCGTCGCGGTCACCGGCATGTTCGCGTTCCTCGCGATCGCCTTCTCGACGAGCGTGGCCGTCGGCGCCCTCGGCGGGGTGGAGACGTGGAAGATGGGCGTGCTCTTCGTGTTCATCCAGGGACCGGCGTTCGTGCTCATCCCCGTCGTGGGGTGGCTCATCCACCACGTCTCGCCCCGCTGGGTGCTGACAACGGGCTTCGCATTGATGGCGGTCAGCGGATACTGGATCTCGAACATCCCCCTCGGCATCCCCGAGGCATTCGGCGGCACGCCGTGGACGACGTTCATCGCCCCGCTCTTCCTGCTCGGTGTCGGCTTCGCGCTCACGGTCGGCTCGATCACGGCCGTGGCCATCAACACGGTCGAGCCGAGTTACATCGGCATGGCCTCGGCCACGACGAACCTGCTCCGCGACCTCGGCTTCGCGCTCGGCCCGGTGGTCGGCTCGGTGATCGCGTTCAGCATCGGCGCTTCGATGTTCGCACCCCAGCTCGGCGGCATCCTCGCGGGTGCTGGCCTTCCGCCCGAGGCGATCGCCGGCCTCTCGCAGGTGCCGCCCCTCGGCTTCCTCTCCGGATGGGACGGCGTCATCGCGCAGTTCTCGGCCGAGGCGCTGGCGAGCGGGGCGCCGCAGCAGGCCGTCGACCAGGCGGTCGGGGCGCTCACGAGCTCGCAGGGCGCGATCCAGGGCTCGGCCGGAGTGTCGCTCGGCACCGGCTTCCAGGCGGTCTACCTGATCGCGGGCATCGCCGCGACCGCGTCGGCGATCCTCACGCTGTTCATCAGCGGCAAGCGCACCGATGCTCCCGTCACCGACGAGGAGCTCGGCGAGACCGTCGTCGAGGACGCCGTGGCCTGACCGGCACGACGAAGGGGGCTCGGCGCAGTTCGCGCCGAGCCCCCTTTCGCATGTCGACCCCTCAGTGGACCGCGGATGCCTCGCACAGTCGACGAAGTCGCGGGATCGGGATCCGGTAGTTCATCGAGACCGCCGTGGCGGTGCCGTCGTCATGACGCCACCGCAGGAGCGCCGGACCTTCGGAAGCGCCGGCCTCACCGTCGACGACCTCGGGCTCGCCGACGAGTGGCGTCCGACCGGCCACCCGCAGGTCGAGGCCGAACTGCTCGGTCCAGAAGTAGGGCCGGGCCTCGAGCTCGGATGCCGCAGCGCCGTGGAGCAGCGCACGGGCGGCCACGCGTGCCTGCTCGATCGCGCTGTGCCAGATGGGGCTGCGGGCGTGCCCGGCGGCGGACGGGAATGCGGCGACATCGCCCGCGGCGACGATCTCGGGACGCAACCGACCTCGGGAGTCCACCGGGAGTGCGCCACCGCTCGACAACCCGCTGCCCGCGAGCCATTCGGTGTTCGGGATGTCGCCGACCGCGGTCAGCAGGAGGTCGCCTTCGACGATGCGGCCGTCGGCGAGCTGCGCCGCCGACCTCCCGCCGCGATCGACGACCCGTGCGTCGGGGGTGACGATGAGGGTGAGGCCGCGGGCGACGGCCGCCGCGGTGATGGTCTCACCGATGCGGGCGCCCAGCTGGCGCGCCATGGGCGGCTCGTTGGTGACGAGTGTCACGCGGCAGCCTGCCTCGAGCGCACCGGAGGCTACCTCCATGCCGAGCGGCCCGCCGCCGACGATCACGACATCGGGGCGCGCGGCGATGCGCTCGCGCAGCACGAGCCCATCGTCGAGCGTGCGCAGCACGTGCTCGTCGGGCAGGCGGCCGAGCCGTCTCGCCCGGGAGCCGCTCGCGATCACCAGCCCGTCGTACGGCAGCTCCGCGCCGTCGTCGAGTGACAGCACGCGCCGCTCGGCATCCAGTCGGGTGGCCGCGACGCCGAGCAGCTCGGTGGCGCCATGCTCGGCCGGCGGGAGTTCGTGGGCGGTCAGGTCGGCCTGGCTGCGCAGCAGCGCCTTCGAGAGGGCCGGACGGCTGTAGGCGGCGCGGGTCTCGGACCCGACGATGGTCAGTTCACCGTCGAATCCCCCCGCGCGGAGGGTGTCGGCCGCGGTGAGCCCGGCGATGCCGTTGCCCACCACGACGGCCCGTCGCAGTGCGGTTCCCATCGGCCGGCGCTCAGACGAGCTTCAGCGCAGCGACCGGGCACGCCCGAATCGCGGCGCGGGCACGTTCGAGCGCGTCGCCCTCGACCTCGGGGACGTCGATCACGAGTTCGGCTTCGTCGTCGAGGTGCATCAGGTCGGGCGCAGCCTCCTCGCAGAGGCCGTGACCTTCGCAGCGGGGTCGGTCGAGTTCGATTCTCATGGTGGCGCTCTCCAGTCGGTGGGTGCTCACGCGGGAACGACGTCGATGACGTCGAGCCGCTCGATGCTTCGCGTGATGTTGCTGGGCAGGCGCACCTCGTCGCCGAGGCGGAACGACTGCACGTGGGTGGCGAGAACACGGATGATCGCGTGTCCCTCCATGCGGGCGAGGCCCTGGCCGGCGCATCCGTGCGGCCCATAGCCGAAGGTGAGGTGGTCGGTCGGGTTGCGCTTCACATCGAAGGTGTCGGCGTCGGCGTAGTGGCGTTCGTCGTGGTTGCCGGCACCGAACAGGACCGCCATGTGGGCACCCTTCGGTACGAGGGCACCGTCGATCTCGACGTCCCGCGTCGCGCGACGACCCCAAGCGTGCACTGGCGGCCAGAAGCGGAGGACCTCGGCGAACGCGGCCGGCACGAGGGAGGGATCCTGCCGCACGAGCTCGAACTGCTCGGGGTGCCGTCCGAAGAGTGCCACGATGTTGCCGATGGCGGCGATGGTGGTGTCGACGCCCGCCCCGAGGTACTGGTGGATGATGTTCCCGGCCGTGCCGGCGGGAATGTCGCCGCGCTCCTGCGCGTCGAAGATCCCGCGACCGATCGAGCCCTCGGCGAGGTCGTCGCGGGTCACCTGGCTGCACCACCCGTAGAGCTCGCCCGCGATGGGGAAGTGCTCCATGGTGCGGTGGTTCATCGGACCGATCACCTCCATGGCGGCCTGACCCCAGCGCAACATGTTGTCCTTCACCTGGCCCGTGAATCCGATGAGATCGGCCACGATCTCGAGCGGGAACTTCCGCGCGAGCGCATCGATCGCCTCGAAGTCGCGGCTGCGGGCGAGGTCGGCGACGAGCGCATCGGCCTTCTCGTCGATGGTGCCCTCGAGCCCACGAAGCGCGCGGGGCGTGAGGTTCGCCGACAGCGTGGCGCGCAACTGCGTGTGCATGGGCGGGTCCGACGCCAGCGAGGTGCCCTGGAGCGCGTCGTTGACGCCGTCGTTGAAGCCGATCGCCTTGACCGAGGAGAAGGTCTCGGGGTCGCCGAGCGCGTCGCGGATCACGTCGTAGCGGGTCAGGGCGTACACGTCGTTCACGGGCAGGTGCACGACGGCGCCGAGCTCCCGCAGTGCCGCGTAGGTGGGGTACGGATCGATCAGGATCTCATCGGCGAAGAGATCGATGTCCGAGGTCGCGGGTGAAGTTGCCATGGTTCCTCCTCATTGAGTGGCCGGCGATCGTCGTCGACGGATTGGCTTACATCAAGTAAAGCGAGTCGAATGTCAGTCCGCAAGTCCACTTGACATTCTGTAAAGTGAATGTCAGGATGGCTCGCACCGCCGCTCGCTCTGCGGCGTCTCGCACTCAATGGAGAGGAACCGTCGGTTGAACCGCATCGTCAATACCGTCCTCGGCCCCGTACCTGCCGATCGGCTCGGGGTCGTCTCGGTGCACGAGGCGCTGCTCTCGGTGGTTCCGGGCGCGCAGTTCGCCTTCGACGTCACCATCGATCGCGCCGAGGTCTTCGACCGACTGGCGGCCAGGCTCCACGACTTCCGCAACCACGGCGGCGGCACCATCGTCGACAGCACGGGCATGTTCCACGGGCGCGACCTGCGCCTCTACGAGGCCCTCTCCCGCTCGACCGGCGTGCACATCGTCGCGTCGACCGGAATGGGGCCGGAGGAGATGCTCGGCGGATACTTCCTGACCCCGCAGACGAATCCGCCGACCCCGTGGCCGGCCGAGAGATTCGCCGACCTCTTCGCGAAGGAGATCGCCGAGGGTATGGTGGTCCCCCGCGTCGAGCGCCGCGCGGCAGCAGGTCTGGTCACCACCACCGCAACCCGTGCGGGCACGACGGCGACCGACGAGAGCCTCCTCCGCGGGGCGGCGCGCGCTGGCCTGGCCACGGGTGCACCGGTCTCGCTCCGCTTCGGGAACGACGCCGTCCACGATCTCGAGATCGTGCTCGACGAGCGACTGCCCGCCCACCGCGTCGCGGTCGGCGGACTCGACCGCACGGACGCGGTCGCCGCGGGCGCACACCTCGAGGTCGCACGCCGGGGCGCATTCGTCGCCATCGACAACGTCGGACGCGACCACGACGATCTCGTGTCCGATCGCGAACGCGCCGGCCTCGTGAGCGACCTCGTCGCGGCGGGTCACGGCGATCGGATCCTGCTCTCGAGCAACGCCGTCGGGGTCGCCAAGGGGCATCCCGACGACGACCTGCCCTTCAGCCTCATCCTCTCGGGCTTCGTTCCCGTTCTCCGGGCGAAGGGCCTCGACGAGGCGGCCATCCAGCGGATCCTCGTGGACAACCCGCGCGAACTTCTCACGGTGAGGTAGGAAGCAGTGTCGAGAGTCAACACCGTCCTGGGGCCGATCCCCACGGAAGAACTGGGCCTCGTGGCCATCCACGAGCACATCGGATACGGCATGCCGGGTTCCGAGCTCGACACCACGTGGTGGAAGACGCCCGAGCAACGGTACGAGGAGACCGTGCCCAAGCTGCGCCGGTTCCACGAGTACGGCGGCGGCACCTTCGTCGACGCGACCGGCATCTGCAACGGCCGCGACGTCGACTACTACCAGTCGCTCTCCGAGAAGACCGGGGTGCACATCGTCGCCTGCACGGGCTTCGTCGGCGGCGACACGGCGCTCCCGTTCTTCGCCCGGGCGAGCGTCGACTACCTCGCCGACCAGTTCATCCACGAGATCACCGTGGGCATCGGCCGCACCGGCGGTCGTGCCGGCATCATCAAGGTCGGCGTCAGCCGCGGCGGCCGCATGACCGACCTCGACAAGCGCATCTACCGCGCCGCCGCCCGCGCCTCACTGGCCACCGGCGTGCCGGTCCTCACCCATCTGGCGATCGACGCCGAGAACGCGATCGACATCTTCGATGAGGAGGGCCTCCCGCTCCACCGCGTGCTGTTCGGCCACGTCGACGACGGCGTGAACGCCGACAAGACGCGCGACACCTGGATCGCCGAGCAGGGCGGTCGGATCGGCTTCGACACCTTCGGGTACGAGACCGAACTGCCCGACCCGCCGTTCTGGGCACGCCCCCGCAAGGAGCGGCTCGACCACTTCCTGCGCTTCATCGACCAGGGCCACCTCGACAAGGTGCTCGCCTCGGCCGACGCCAACTGCAGCCCGCTCGGCTGGCCGGGCGTCAAGGGCCACACGGTCAACTACATCTTCGAACAGCTCATCCCCGACCTCCGCGCCGCCGGCCTCGACGAGGCCACGATCACGACGATCTTCGTCGACAACCCCGCACACTTCCTGGCCATCCAGAACTGAGAGAGAAGAACCATGGACATCACCGAGCTGAAGATCGCCATCGTCGGCGGCGGGTACGGCGGCGCTGCTGCCGCCAAGGCCCTCAGCCTGCTGGGCGCCGACGTCGTCGTCTACGAGCAGGCGACCCAGATCCTCGAGGTCGGCGCCGGCATCGGCCTGCGTCCCTCCACGATGGACCTGTTCCGGCAGTGGGGCGTCTTCGACGCCATCGCGAAGGTGAGCTCGGCGAGCGACTACTTCGAGATCCTCACCGCCACGGGTGACCCCATCATGAAGGACTCGTGGCCCGGCATGGACGACTACGAGGTGAAGACCAACACGCACCTCATCCACCGCGGCGACTTCATCGAGGCGCTCGTCGGCGTGCTGCCCGAGGGCATGGTGCACCCCGGCCACAAACTGGAGAAGATCGAAGACTTGGGCGACCGTGCCGTGCTCACCTTCGCCAACGGCACCACGACCGAGGCCGATCTCGTGATCGGGGCCGACGGCATCAGGTCGACGGTGCGCCGTCAGCTGTTCAGCGACCAGCAGCCGGTGTTCGCCGGTGAGCACGCCTACCGCGCCGTGGTCGACGCCGACGCGGCGCACGGCCTCGTGGTCGACGACAACCTGCGCATGTACGTCGGGCACGGCACCAAGGTGTACGTCCTGCCGTTGCGTCATCGCAACCAGATGTCGTTCGACGTCACCGCCCTGAATCCCGACGGCACCTGGTCGCCGCAGGTCACCAAGGACGACCTGCTCGCCACGGTCGACGGCTTCGACGAGCGGATCATCGGGCTGGTCCGCGACCTCGACATGGACAGGGTCAACGTCCGCGCGGTCTACGACATCGATCCGGTCGACACCTGGCACTCCGACTGCGTCGCCCTCCTCGGCGATGCGGCGCACTCGATGTGCCACCACCAGGGCCAGGGCGCGAACTCGGCGATCATGGACGCGGGCGGACTGGCCGAGGCGCTGCAGCAGGCTTCCTCCGTCAAGGACGCGCTGGCGCTCTACCAGGCGACGCGCAAGCCGGTGACCGACGAGTTGCAGCGCATCTCGCGCCAGGGTTGGAGCGAGGACGAGATCAACGACGTCTTCCCCGGCCAGAAGCCTGCGGCGCAGTCGCTCGCCCAGCAGCACTGAGACGCCATGCCGCTGCATCCCCGGATCGCCGAAGTCCTCGCCGGCCTGCCCGCGCAGCCGCCCGGCCCCATCGACCCCGTCGCGCTGCGGGCCGCCGAGGAGGCGATGGTTCCGCCCCCCGAGCAGCGGCTGCCGCTCCACTCCGTCGAGGACGTGACCGCACACACCGCGGCCGGCGCGGTGCCCGTGCGCATCTACACGCCCGTCGAGGCCGACTCGTACGGCCTCCTGGTGTACGTGCACGGCGGGGCCTTCTTCCTCGGGAGCCTCGACACGCACGACCACGTCGCCCGGTCGCTGGCGCAGGCGACGGGCCTGAAGGTGATCTCGGTGGGCTTCCGCCGCGCCCCTGAGGCGTCCTTCCCAGCCGGGTTGGAGGATTGCTACGGCGTGGTGCGCTGGGTGGCCGAGCATGGCGACCGCCTGCGGTGGAACGGCGAGACCCTGGCGATCGCCGGCGACAGCTCTGGCGGCACGTTCGCCGCGGCCGTCGCCGCGATGGCGCACGACGACGGGTTCGACCGCATCACCCACCAGGTGCTGTACTACCCGTCGCTCGACCTCGACTTCGACCTCGAACGCTACCCGTCGCTGCGCGAGAACGCGGTGGGCTACGGCCTCGAGACCGCAGGCCTCGAGCCCTTCAACGCCTTCTACGTCGACAGCGGCGCGGATCCGGCCGACCCTCGCGTCTCCCCCATCAAGCGCGACGACCTCACCGGCCTGCCGCCCGCGCTCATCGTCACGGCGGAGTTCGACCCGCTGCGCGACGAGGGCGAGCGCTACGGCGAGCGACTGCGCGAGGCGGGCGTCGAGGCGATCGTCAGCCGGTACGCGGGCGCGAACCACGGCTTCGTGCAGCACTTCACGTGGATCCCCGAGTACCACCGGGTCTTCGAGGAGACCGCCCGCCTCCTCGAGGAGGCGCGGTGACGGCGAAGATCCACCCCATCGCGGCGCCATGGGGCCGCTTCCAGCTGTACAGCTTCCTCATCGACGCGCCGGAGCTCGCGATCGTCGACACGGGAGTGACGGAGTCGGCCGCCGGTGTGCCGGCGGCGCTCGAAGCGCTCGGCAAGCGCATCGAGGACGTCCGCTGGATCCTGCTCACGCACGGTCACATCGACCATGTCGGCGGCGCGTTCGCACTCTGGGAGGCGACGGGTCGCAGGGCGCATGTCGTCATCGCGGAGCGCGACGCACGGTTCCTCCGCTCGCGCCGTGCCCATGTCGACGAGTTCCTCGAGTTGCGTGGCGAGTACTTCCCCGAGCCCGAGGCCGCCGAGCGGAAGGCCGCGGATGCCGCGGCGTCGATCTCCGGCGAGATGGAGCCCACGCTCCTCGTACGCGGCGGCGAGACCCTCGACCTCGGCGGCGTCTCCGTGTCGGTGCACGCCACGCCGGGACACACGCCCGGCGCGGTCGCCTACGTGGTCGACGGGCAGGGCGACGTCTTCGCCGGCGACAGCGTGCAGTGCTACGGCGCGGCCAGCGGCTTCCCCGGATACGAGGACGCGGCGGGCTACCGGACGAGCCTCGAGTACCTGCGCGATGTGGTGCAGCCGCGGCACCTGTACCTCGGGCACCCCTACCGACGCGCCGACGGCACCCCGTTCCCCGTCGCGCTCGACGGGGCCGACGCGCTCGAGGCGATCCGGGGCAGCCTCGACAACGAGGCACGGATCCGCGCCGCCGTGGAGCGGTACCTCGCTGCCGGGCTCGTCGCGACGGATTCGGCGTACTCGCCGTACGAGGCGGTCGCGGCGGAGCTCGGTTACACGGGCGATCCGACGCTCGAGCCGGCGCCGTTCCTCACCACGATGCACGCGTACCGCACGACATTCCCACCGCAATCCTGAGCGACGAAGGAGGCACGACATGGCTGAGATCCGCACCATCGACGCGGGCGGACGGACGATCGCCGTCCGCAAGGACCTGCGCGTGCCCATGCGCGACGGCATCACGCTCGCCGCGGACGCCTACCACGGCACCGATGACACGCCCCGGCCGGCGCTGGTCGCGCTCAGCCCGTACGGCAAGGAGTTGCAGGCGCTCGCGCTGACCACGCCGCCGCAGCGGCGTCCGAGCCCGATGTGGGACGGATGCATCGAGGCCGGCGACATCGCCCGGGTCGTCGAGGAGGGCTACGTGCACGTCATCGGCGACCTGCGCGGGTCGGGGGCATCCGAGGGCGAGCACATCGGCAACTACAACGCCGGCGGCGTCTCCCTCGGCGAGGACGCGTACGACTTCATCGAGTGGGTGGCCGCGCAGCCCTGGTGCGACGGCAACGTCGGCATGATCGGCATCTCGTACTTCGGCTCGATGCAGGTGCTCGCCGCCGCCGAGCGGCCGCCGAGCCTGAGGGCCATCTTCGTGAGCGGCGGCCACTACGACTTCTACGAGACCACGTACCACGGCGGCATCATGTGGTTCATGCCCCGCGCGGCGCGCGAGGGACGCGGCGGCGACTCGGGCTGGGCGTTCACCGACCGGGTGAAGTCCCGCATGCTCGAGACCTACTCGCCGGATGAGATCGCGGCTCGCGTCGCGAAGCGCCTCGAGGACCCGGATGTCGCGGCCTGGCCGAACCTGGTGCACGTGCTGCACTACCCCACCAACCACGAGGCGTGGTTCGACATCGTGATGAACGAGCTCGACGGCGAATGGTACGAGGAACGCAACCCGGTCACGCTGGCTCCGAACATCGACATCCCCGTCTGGCTGCAGCTCGACCAGGGCCGCGGGTGGACGCTCGACGGCACGATCGAGTTGTTCCAAGCATTGAAGGGCCCGAAGAAGCTCGACATCGGCCCCTACCCGCCGATGCAGTCGCGTCCCTTCATCGAGGAGCACGACAAGATGTTCCGCTGGTACGACTACTGGATCAAGGGCATCGACAACGGCGTCATGGATGAACCGGCCGTCAGCGTCTTCGTCGAGGGCTCTCGTGAGGTGGTGACCGCCCAGCAGTGGCCGCCGAAGCCGATCGAGTACCGGCCGCTCCACCTGCGGCCCCGCCGCCGCCTCTCGTTCGAGCCCGAGCGCATGGGCGCCGAGCACGCCGCGCCCGACGGCTTCTACCAGGCACCGCTCACGGTCACCGACCGGGTCGAGATCATCGACTGGGCGACCGCGCCGTTCGAGACGCCGACCGAGCTCATCGGCGCGGGCGCCGCGCACCTGTTCGTCGAGATCGACCAGCCCGACACGAACCTCATCCTGCGGGTGTGGGATGCCGCGCCGAACGGGTCCCGGCAGCTCATCACGACCGGGTACCTCAAGGCATCGCACCGCGAGCTCGACGAGCGCAGCACCGAGGGCGACCCGCACCACCCGCACACGCGCGCCATGCCCGTGGAGCCCGGCGCGATCGAGGAGTACGTCGTCCGTCTCTACCCGTTCGCGGCCAGCTTCCAGCCCGGCCACCGCATGGTCGTCGAGCTCTCGAACGCCGAGCCCCTCGCCGACGAGCACAACGCCCTGCTGCCGCCGGACGCGTTCCACCTCCCCGTGGGCCGCGCCGTCACACACAAGGTCTACCGCGACGCCGCCCACCCGTCGCGCCTCGTGCTGCCGTTCACGATGAAGATCGGCTGACGGATGCCCCGGGCCGCGGCATCCGGAACCGCGCGGCCTCGTTGATCGTGAAGTAGTCGGCCGGTCCCCCGCCGCGGAGGATCGGCTCGCCGGCGATCGTGTCGTAGGTGCCGCTCGCCACGAGGTCGCGCCGGATGTGGATCATCACGGCCTCGCCGAGCACGAGCCAGGCGTCGAGCTCGGCGCCCACCGCATCCGTCAGCCGTTGCACCGAGCTCACGCGGCACTCGAATGCCACGGGGCTCGCGGCCACCCGAGGGGGCGCGACGATCGTCGACGCCGCCGCCTCGAGGCCGGCGAGCTCGAACTCGTCGATGCCGGCCGGTACCTCGGCCGAGGTGGCGTTGACCGCCTCGGCGAGCCGACGCGTGGCGAGGTTCCACGTGAACTCGCCGGTCTCGGCGACGTTCGCGACCGAGTCCTTCCATCGCGTGCTCGAGAAGCCGATGATCGGGGGGCGGTAGTTGAAGAGGTTGAAGAAGCTGTATGGCGCCAGGTTCCGGGTGCCGTCGGCGGCGAGCGAAGAGATCCAGCCGATCGGGCGCGGCGCGATGACCTGGTTGAGCGGGTCGTGTTCGAGCCCGTGGCCCGATCTCGGCTCGTAGCTGTGGAAGTCGCTCACCGGTCCAGACTAGGCCGGGAGGCCGGCCGCCAACTCGTCGAAGACCGCGTCGGCGTCGGCCTCGCGTGCGAGCGGTGCGGCCTGCCCGACCCAGAGCGACTGCAGCTCGCCGAGTCCGCGTCGCCCGGCCTCGGCGCGGAAGCGCCCGGTGAGCCAGTTCTGCACCGGGAACGGTGCGATCGCGCCGCCGGCCTCGATGGTGCGGACCGCACGGTTCGGGACGCCGCGTGCGAGACGCCCGCTCATGGCACGCGTCAGCACCGTGCCGTGCGCCGGCGTCCCGGTGATCGCCCGCCGGTGCGCGTCGTTCGCGGCCGACTGCTCCGTGCGCAGGAACGCCGTGCCGACCACCACGCCCGACGCCCCGAGGGCGAACGCGGCGGCCACCCCTCGGCGATCGGCGATGCCGCCCGCCGCCAGCACGGGCACGCCGACCGCGTCGACGACCTGCGGCACGAGGGCGAACGTCCCCACGAGCGAGTCCTCGGCGCGGCGCAGCCAGGACACGCGGTGCCCGGCCGCCTCGGCTCCGGTCGCCACCACGGCGTCGACGCCGCCGCGCTCGAGCGCGATCGCCTCGTCGACGGTGGTCGCGGTGCCCATCACGCGGATGCCCCGCTCGTGCGCCGCGTCGACGACCGCGTGCGGCGGCACCCCGTAGACGAAGCTCATCGCCGCCGGCCGCGCCTCGAGCACCGCCTCGACCTGCGCCTCGAACGTCGGGAGGTAGCGGTCGGGCCGCTCGGGCAGCTCCAGCCCGAGCTCGTCGAAGAACGGCTCGAGGGCGCGCACATGCCGCTCGAACTCGTCGGCCGGCACCTGCTCCACCTCGTCGTGCGGCACCCAGAGATTGAGTGCGAAGGGCCGGCCGGTGGCGGCCCGCAGCGCCGCGGCGGTCTCGCGGATGCGCGCGGGGTCGTATCCGTAGAGGCCGTACGAGCCGAGTCCGCCGCGGTCGCTGACCGCGGCCGTGAGTTCGATCGACGAGAGCCCCCCGAACGGACCGAGCACGATCGGCCGCTCGACGCCGAGCAGCTCCGCGACGTCACGCATCGTCGCGCTCCTGCGCCTCGGGCACCGCGCCGCAATGCCAGCACGGCCGGCTCGCGGCATCCGCCGCGCCCTCGTTCATCGCACCGCACTCGGGGCACACGCGACCGAGCCAGCAGACGGCATCGCCGCCGTACTCAGCGGGCATCGGCCACCGCCCGTTGCGGTGCGGTGGGGCTCGAGCGCGTCCAGCCGAGCTCGTCGCCGAGCCCGAAGTAGTGCTTGAAGCTGTAGATGAGCGGCTGCCACGCGAGGGGGTCGACGTGGTCGTCGTCGGCGACGATGCCGGGGGCGGCGTGCACGCGCACGACCTCCGCCTCGACGAGCCAGTAGTCGTCGCTCCACCCCGGCGTCATCCGGCGCACCTCGGCCTCGAACTGCAACGCGCACTCCCGGACGCGCGGCGGCGTCACGAGGTCGGATGTCTCGGCATGGAGGCCTGCCGCCGCGAACTTCTCGGGCTCGTGGCGGTATCGGTCGGCCTTCGCCGGCGGCACGGGATGACGCGCGGTGAGGGCCGCCAGGCGCTCGACGGCCTCCCAGTGCGAGCCGGATGGGAAGTTCACGGTGAGCTGCGGCCGCCGCCGCAGGTTCTCGATGGTCTGGCCGTCGGTCTCGAGGCCGAGGACGAGCATCTGCCCCAGCGCCCAGTACGACGACGCGGGCGCCAGGTTGGCGGAGCCGTCGGGGTTCTCGCTCGCGACGAGGAACACGGGCGTCCCCACGTACAGGATCTTCGGTCGGATGACGCGGCGATCCTCATGGGCTCCGATCGGGTCACCGCTGTCGATCGCCTGATTCACGTGGTTCATGCCTCCGGTCCGCTGAGTCGGGTCGGTGCCAGCCAGCGCTCGCCGTCGCGGACGGCCGGCACGACGTCGATGACGATCGCGGGATCGTTCGACTCGATCGCTCCGAACACCCGAACCCCGCCGTGCTCGTCGGATGCCTCCACGGGCACGCCGCTCGCGACGAGCGCATCCGCATCGAGCACGACCACGACCACCGGAAGGTGCAGGTCGGCGTACCGATCGTCGAGCACGCGCTGCACGTTCGCGGCGTCGCACGCGCTGAGGTAGCCCTCGTCGTCGAGCGAGCGTCCGCGCGTCGAGACCTCGTACTGGCCGAGCAGCTGGCTCATGCCCCAGTCGTCCTCGATGGCGATGTGATGGATGCGTCGGCCCATGTCAGCCCACCGCTCGGAGGTGGGCGAGGGTCAGCCCGATCGGGATGCTGATGATGAGGGCGGCGAGCACCACCCGGTACAGCACCGCACGCGCGAGTGCCCGGTGCGACCACGTCGCGGCCATCGCGGCGACGAGCGCGGCGAGCAGGAGGATGCCTCCGGCATCGACCACGAGCGGCGTCGCCGTGAGCGTGCCGACGATGACGAGCAGGTTGCCGAGGTTCCAGGCGGCGAGCGTCGCACACAGGCGAGCGGCCGAGGCATCCGCGGTCCGGAGCACGCGATGCTGCACCGCGAGGCAGCACTGTGCGACCCCGGCGACGAGCACGACGTAGGCGGCGACCCAGCTGCCCTTCGGCAGCTCGAGCGGACCGGTGAGTGCGGCGACGAGTCCGCCGACGATGATGAGCACGACGCCGAGTGCGAAGCCGAGCACGCCGACCCGCTCGACGGGTGTCGTCATCGCCGCCCCGTCGGGCGCGAGGGCATCGCGCTCGATGAGGGACTCACGCCGAAGGGTCACGTCGCGCTCACCGTCCAAGATCGAGTTAACCGCAACACTATCCGTTTTAATCGATTAGCGTGGAAGTATGACGACGGGGGACCTGCACGGCCGAGCCGACATCGGCATCCTCGTGGGCGAGTTCTACCGACGAGCGTTCGCCGACCCGCTCATCGGCCCCATCTTCACCGACGTCGCGAAGATGGACCTCGACCATCACCTGCCGATCATGTGCGACTTCTGGGAGACCGTGCTCTTCAACGCCGGCCTCTACCGGCGCGATGCGCTGCGGGTGCACCTCGCACTGAACGCGAGGCACCCCCTGCTCCCCGACCACTTCGCGCGCTGGCTGGAGCTCTGGGTGCGCACCGTCGACGACCTGTTCCGCGGCGAGAAGGCCGAACTCGCGAAGGTGCAGGCCGAGCGCATCGCGGGCTCGATCAGCCGTCGCATGCAGGGCCGCTCGGGCAGCGAGTTCGAGACGATCAGCCTCCGGGAGCCGTCGGATGCCCCGTGAGTCCCTGACGGGCGACGTGCACGCCGTGCTCGCCTCGCGCACGAGACGCCGGGTGCTCGAGGCCGTCGCCGATTCGACCTCGCCGATCGACGCGTTCACCATCGCCGCCGGACTCGGATTGCACGTGACCACCGTGCGGTTCCACCTCGACCAGCTCGAGGCCGCGCACCTGGTGCGCCGCCAGGTCGGCGGCGAACCTCGCCGCGGCCGGCCGCGCATCCGCTACGTCGCGGCGACGACCCCAGGTGACGACAGCCGGGAACAGCTCATCGACGTGCTCGCGCGGGCGCTCGCCGAGCGACCCGACGGGCGCGAGCAGTCCGTGGAGGCCGGGCGCCGGTGGGCGGATGCCGTGGCCGCCGCGGGCGGTGCGGATGCCGTCGGCCCGGCCGACGGGGATGCCGACGGCCGCGACGTGCTCGCGCACGTCCTCGACCGCCTCGGCTTCGATCCGGAGCCCGCGGGTGACGTCATCCGGCTGCGCGCGTGCCCGTTCCGCGATGCCGCCCGCGACCACCCGAAGGTGGTGTGCTCGGTGCACCGGGGCCTCATCGAGCAGCTCATGCGGCGGCACGGCGGCGGCGCCCGCGCAGAGCTCGTCCCCTTCGTCGAGCCCGAGCTGTGCCTCGTCGCGCTCACGGCGCCGGGCGGTCGTACGCTGGACGAATGAACGACCCCGTGCTCATCGGTCCGGTGGACCCGCCCGAGGTGCACGTGATGACGTACAACGTCCGACGACGGTTCCGGAACCTCCGAGCCGGCAGTCCCGATCGGTGGGATCGCCGCAAGTGGCTGCTCCGACGCATCCTGGAGGCCGAGCAGCCGACCGTGCTCGGCGTGCAGGAGGCCTTCGCCGACCAGGTGCACTTCGTCGCCGAGTCGCTCGGACCGCACTACGAGTGGGTGGGACACGGCCGCGACGCCTCCGGTGAGGGCGAGCGCTGCACCATCTTCTACGACACGCAGCGCATGACGCTGTCGCGCTGGCACCAGCGCGCCCTCTCGGCGACGCCCGACCTCCCGGGCTCGCGCACGTGGGGCAACCTCGTGCCGCGCATCGTCGTCTCCGCGCACTTCACCGACCTCGCGACCGAACGTCGGCTCATCGTCTTCAACACGCATTTCGACCATGTCTCCCGCAAGTCCCGGAACGCGGCCGCCCTCATGATCCACGACCTCGTGCTGGCCGAGCACGCCGCAGACGACGAGGCCGGGTTCGTCGTGATGGGCGACCTCAACGCCGACGCCGGATCGGTCGTGCACCGCCGCCTCGAGGGCGACGGCGTGCTCCGCGACGCGTGGGACGCCGCCCACGAACGGGTCAGCCCGCAGTGGGGCACGTTCTCGAACTACCGTCGCCGACGGGTGGGCGGCAAGCGCATCGACCTGATCCTCGCGGGGCCCGGGGTCGAGGTGCTGCGCACGGGCATCAATGCCGTGCGCTTCGAGGGTGCCGCGGCATCCGACCACGAGCCGGTGCAGGCCGTGCTGCGGTTCACCGAGCACGCCGCCGACGCCGCGCTCGACTGACGACCCGGGCCATGTGTCAACGAGCGGCGGACACGGCCTCCGCGTCGCGCTTCACGACGGCGAGCATCCGGCGCGTGGCGACCACGTGGGCGCCCGTGCCGACGAGCATCGTGCGGTACAGCCGGCCGGCGATTCCCGGGAATACCGCTCGCGTCTCGGCGCGCAATCGGCTTCGGCTCGCGCCCAGGTCGTCGAGGCGGAAGACCAGCTCGTAGTCGGAGTACCGGTGCCGGCCCGCGAGCGCGAGCGCGCCGGGCGCATCGACGGCGACGACGTGGAATCCGGGCACCGTCGAACCCATGGCGAGCGGACGCGGGCCGGATGCCTCGG
This sequence comes from Agromyces sp. NSFZ, assembly GCF_056156205.1. Taxonomy (NCBI): domain Bacteria; kingdom Bacillati; phylum Actinomycetota; class Actinomycetes; order Micrococcales; family Microbacteriaceae; genus Agromyces; species Agromyces sp. NSFZ. The sequence goes on along the minus strand of NZ_CM149585.1, from coordinate 1,842,589 downwards.
TGTCGACGCATCCGAGGAATCGCGCGAACGGTCCCGGCCCCGCCCGCTCGATCATGCGCAACAGGGCCGGCCACGCATCGGCACGACTCGCGCCGAGGTCCACCGAGTGCGCGTCGACCAGTGATGCCGCTGAAGACCGGGCATTCATGCGTCCACCGTCGGACGTCTGGAGAGCCGAGTCCAGCGGCGCAGCGGCCGGGAACGCACGACCCCGCGGATGTCTCGCCCGTCGACGTACGGGTCGGTCCACGACCGGGAGTCGTCGGATGCCCCGCGGTGGTCGCCGAGCACGAAGAACCTGCCCACCGGCACCTCGAAGGCGCCCCGGTAGGTTCCCGACGCCGACGCGTACGGTTCGCTGAGCGGCTCGCCGTTCACCCGCACGGCGCCACTCGGGCCGAAGTCGACGCGCTCACCGGGCAGCCCGACGAGACGCTTCACGAGGATTCCCCCACGTTCGCGGGAACGGAACACCACGATGTCCCCGCGGCGAAGCCGCTCGGGACGATGCACGCGGGTCGTGAGCAGCAGATCGCCCGACTCGAGCGTCGGGCGCATCGAATCGGAGCGCACCAGCGTCGTGAACATCACGAGCCGGTTGACGAGCAGCGCACCGATCACGACGGCGACCACCACGACGAGTGCGACGAGCCAACCGAGGTCGGCGGCCACGTCAGTGGTGATGCTCGTGGTGCGCGGCGTGCTCGTGACCGCCGTGCCCGTGCGCGCCGCCGTCGGCGTCGCCGTGGCCGTGGCCGTGCTCCTCGCCCTCGGCGAAGTGGAAGAAGTCGACGTACGCCGCGATGAACCGACGGCCGGCGGCCACGTCGTCGACGTCGAAGTCCTTCGTCGCGATCACGCGGTCGAACCGTTCGCGCAGCTCCTGCAGCTCGGCCTCCGAGAACAGGCCCTCGAGCGGGTCCATGCTTCCGGTCGCCACGCAGCGATCGGCCGCGATGACGGCGTCGTCGATGGGCGTGCCCGCGGGCTTGATGCCGTCGTACGGCGCCCCCTCGCCGGCCCGGTGCAGCCGCACGAGCGTCTCGAGGAAGTACTGGTCGGCCAGCTCGCGGGCGTCGTCACCGAGGTCGCGAACGCGTCGGGCGAGTTCGAACGCCCTGGTGAGCTCGGCTTCGTGCGCCTCACCGATCCACTTGAGCGCGTGGTTCACGTTGCCCGACTCGAGTGCGCGTCGGCCGTCGGCGACGGTCGGGCCGTCCATGGTGTCGCAGTGAGCTCGTGCGGGATGCGGGATCACGAGGGCGAGGACCACCACGGATGCCGCGACGAGCATCGCCACCGCCAGTACCAGAAGCATGCTCATGTCGATCGCTCCTTCCGTCCGGCGCGGCGCCGGGCCCCTCCCCTCAGCCTAGGACGGCGCCCTCGAACCGACCACCAGTCGGCGCGCGCCCCCTTGCGTTTCCTCGATGGCGCGAGGAACGTCGGACGTGCGGCAGTAGGGAGGGGAACATGCTCGACGAACGCGAGGTCACGACGAGGATCGATGAACTGCTGAACCGTCGCGCCGCCGTAGGCCTCGCGATCGGTGTCGTGCGCGACGGATCGCTCGAGTCCTTCGCCGGCCGCGGCGTCGCCGACCTCGGAACCGGTTCGCCCGTCACCGAGGACACGATCTTCCGCATCGCGTCGATCACGAAGACGTTCACGGCGATCGCCGCCGTGCAGCTCTGGGAACAGGGCCGGATCGATCTGGACGCGCCGGCGAACCGGTACCTGCGCGCCTTCCGGCTCGTTGCGGCCGATCCGGCATGGCCGCCGGCGACCGTGCGGCACCTGCTCACCCACACGGCGGGCGTGAGCCCGGCACCGCACCGCATCGAGGCGGTTCGCGGCGACATCGCCCAGAGCGTGCCGATGGGGCATCCGCTGCCCTCGCCGGCCGAGTGGTACCGGGGCGAGCTTCGGCTCGAGGTCGAGCCCGGCACCCGGTTCCGGTACTCGGATCACGGTTTCGCGGCCCTGGGGCAACTCGTCGAGGATGTGAGCGGGCAACCCCTCGCGCGGTACCTGCGCGAGCACGTGTTCGAGCCGCTCGGCATGACCGACACGACGCTCGACCGGTTCGAGGTCGACGCCGCGAGACTGGCCACGGGATACACCATCGGCTCTCGGGGGCCATCGCCCGCGCCGAGACGCGACTACGTCACCGCCGCGGCGGCTTCGGCGTACACGACCACCCGTGACATGGCCTGCTACCTCGCCGCGCTCACGGGCGGCGGTGGCAACGCGTATGGCCGAGTGCTCGATGCGGCGAGCATGGCGATGATGTTCGACGCGCAGTACCGCTCGGATCCGCGCCTGCCTGGCATCGGCCTTTCCTTCTTCCGCGTCGACGTGGGCGGCCACGCGGCGGTCGAGCACGCGGGGCTCATCCCGGGCTTCGACTCGCACATCCTCGTGGCGCCACAGGACGGCGTCGGCGTCATGGCGTTCACCAACGGTTCCGCCGACGCGGTGCAGTGGCTCTCCGCCGAGACGCATCGGCTGCTCGCCGAACTGCTCGGCGCGCCACCCGAGGCGATTCGAACGGATCTTCCGCAGCATCCGGAGGTGTGGGGCGACCTCTGCGGCTGGTACCGCGCGCGTGGGCCGGTCGGCGACGTGCGCCTGGTGGCCATGATGGGCGCGGGCCTCGAGGTCTTCGTGCGCGGCGGTCGACTCCGCCTGCGCTTCCTCACGCCGATCCCGCCGCTCTACCGGGGATTCGACCTGCGTCCGGGCGACCACGACGACCCGTACGTGTTCCGCATGGCGTTCGGCCTCGGCGACGACACGAATCCGCTCCGGGTCGTGTTCGCGCGCGATCCCGTCACGCGGGCGATGGTGATGCACCTCGAGCTCATGTCGCTTTCGGCCGATCGCCGCCCTGATTCGCTCCATCCGCGGCGCTGGGCGCTCGCGGCGGCCGGTGCCGGCGCGGCGGCCCTGCTCATCGGTCGCCGACTCCCGGGGCGCCGCCGCAGCCGGCGCTGAGCGGCGCCGTCAGCGCTCCAATTCGACGAGGCGCGTCTCGTCCCACGGCTCCGACCAGCCGAGCTCCCGGAACATGCCGGCCAGCACGATCGCGGTGAAGCCCCAGATGATGCGTCCGTCGACGGTGAAGGCCGGTCCCCGATACACCTGTCCGTCGTACGTGTGCGCGGTGCTTCCCCGGTTGGCGGGGTCGAGCAGGTCGCCGACGGGCACCCGGAACACCTCGACGGACTCGTCGTGGTCGACGGCCGCCACCTCCGACGGGCGCGTCCACCACGCGGGCACTGGGGTGACCAGGTGATTGCTCACGGGCACGGGCACCGGCGGCAGCAGCCCGAGTGGCTCGACGCCGTCGGGCTCGACGCCCGTCTCCTCGGCGGCCTCGCGCAGCGCGGCCGCGACCGGACCGTCGTCGGATGCCTCGAGCCGGCCGCCCGGGAAGGCGATCTGCCCGGGGTGGCTGCCGAGCGTCGCCGCTCGCCGCAGCAGCAGCACGTCGAGGTCGCGAGGCACGTGTCCGTTCGACGTCGCGGGCACCGAGTCGAGCACCCCGAAGAGCACGAGCACCGCCGCCGGTCGCGCGCTGGAGGCATCGGGAAGCACCCGTGGCATGGTGAGCGACCAGTCGAGGCCGCGCTCGCACAGGGCCACGAGTTCCGCACGCGGGTCGGCGGTGGATGCAGGCATGGCTCCAGCCTATGGAGTCACGCCGACGGCTCGAGCCGCTGCGGCCCGACCCCCGCTTCGCCGAGGGCGTCGTCGGGGTTCAGCAGGCCGCACGCCTTCATCGAGAGGCAGCCGCAGCCGATGCATCCGGTGAGCTCGCGTTCGAGCCGTTCGATGGCGAGCCGGCGTTCCTCGAGCTGCTTCTTCCACCGGCGGGACGCGCGCTGCCAGTCCTCGTGGCTCGGCGTCGTGTCGAGGGGCACGTGGGCGAACACGGCCTGCACGTCGGTGAGCGGGATGCCGAGCCGCTTCGCCACCGAGATGAGCGAGATGCGCCGGAGCATGTGCCGCGGATAGCGGCGCTGGTTGCCGTCGGAGCGCAGCGAGGCGATGAGGCCGAGATCTTCGTAGAAACGCAGGGCGGATGCCGCGACGCCCGTGCGGCGGCTCATCTCGCCGATGGTCATGAGCTCGTCGGGGGCGTGCCTCGTCGCCGTGTCCGCCGCGGTGGCGGCCGTGCGCGTACGCGTCATGCCGTGACCTCCGATTTGACTTCAAGCATACTTGAGGTCTTACGTTGGGGACATGCGCGTCTTCACTCCGGTGGTTCCCCGATGACCTACGTGATCGCCCTGCCGTGCGTCGATGTCAAGGACAAGGCCTGCGTCGACGAGTGCCCCGTCGACTGCATCTACGAGGGTGAACGCTCGCTCTACATCCACCCCGACGAGTGCGTCGACTGCGGCGCATGCGAGCCCGTGTGCCCCGTCGAGGCGATCTACTACGAGGACGACCTCCCCGAGGAGTGGGCCGACTACTACCGCGCCAACGTCGAGTTCTTCGACGACCTGGGCTCGCCCGGCGGCGCTGCGAAGATCGGCCTCATCCCCCGCGATCACGAGCTCATCGCCGCGCTGCCGCCCCAGGGCGGCCACGAATGAGCGACGACGGCACGACGGATGCCGCGGCGACCATCGATGACGCGAACGCGCCGCTCGACGTCCTGGCCCGGGTCGGCGCCGACGGCGAAGCCGCCCGCGCCGCGGCCCTCAAGCACGTCTTCCGCCTGCACCCCGCGGCCGTGACGCTCATCACCGCGTCGACGCCCAGGGGTCCAGTGGGTCTCACGGCGTCGAGCGTGGCATCCGTCGCCCTCGACCCGCCCACGGTCTCGTTCTCGGTCACGCGCGCCACCGGCTCGGCGGGCGGTCTCCTCTCGGCCGACACCATGCTCGTGCACTTCCTCGCCGATCGGCACGCCGACCTCGCGAGGGCATTCGCTCATTCGGGAGCCCCGCGCTTCACCGCCGAGCAGGGCTGGACGACGCTCCCGACCGGTGAACCGCTGCTGCCCGATGCCCGCGCGGCGTTCCGCTGCCGGGCGCTGCACGTCGTCGCGGTCGGCAGCTCCTCGCTCGTCGTGGCCGAGGTGCTCGACGTGGTCCCCGGACAGCCGGGCGACCCGCTGCTCTACCATGACCGCAGGTTCCACGCGTTCGACCCCGGCGTCCCCGACCTCTGACCACTCCACCACCCCGAAAGGAACGATCACCATGACCGCGTACACCCTCCCCGACCTGCCGTACGACTACGCCGCACTCGAGCCGCACATCTCGGCGACCATCATGGAGCTGCACCACTCCAAGCACCACCAGGCGTACGTGACCGGCGCCAACACCGCGCTCGAGCAGCTCGCCGAGGCGCGGGAGTCCGGCAACCTCGCCAATGTGAACAAGCTCGAGAAGGACCTCGCCTTCAACCTCGGCGGGCACGTGAACCACAGCGTGTTCTGGCAGAACCTCTCGCCCGAGGGCGGCGGCGAGCCGCAGGGCGAGCTGGCCGCGGCGATCGACGACGCGTTCGGGTCGTTCGAGAAGTTCCAGGCGCACTTCACCGCCACGGCCCTCGGCGTGCAGGGCTCGGGCTGGGCGGTGCTCGCGTGGGACTCGATCGGCGCTCGCCCCGTGGTCTTCCAGCTGTTCGACCAGCAGGGCAACGCACCGCTCGGCGTGACCCCGCTGCTGCAGCTCGACGTGTGGGAGCACGCGTACTACCTCGACTACAAGAACGTGCGCGCCGACTACGTGAAGGCGTTCTGGAACATCGCGAACTGGTCGGATGTCGCGTCCCGCTTCGAGCGTGCGCGCACCGCGACGCAGGGACTCATCGTCCCGGGTGCGAACTGACCGAGCGTCCAGCACGAAGCCGTCGGCGGCGCCCGCGCCGACGGCTCTCGGTCGCGCTCCTCGCCGTGCAGGTGAGGCGCTATGGCCTGCTCGCCATCATCGTGCTCACGGCGATCGGTGCGATCATCGCCGCAGTGGCCGGCTCGGGGCATCCGTAGCGGGGGCATCCGTGCCCGCTCGGGAAGCCTCCGCCGGCCTCGGGCGTTGCACCGTGTCGTGACCGACACCCTGCCGCGCGCCCTCGCCCCGCACCACGCGACCGCGACGGTTCGCACGGTCGACGTGGTCGTCATCGGCGCAGGCCAGGCCGGACTCTCGGCCGCGTACCACCTGCGGCGTCGGGGCTTCGTGCCGGCGACGGATGCCGCGGGCGCGGCCCCGTCGGCCGACTCCGGTCTCGCCGCCGGCACATACGTCGTGCTCGACGCCGAGCGGGGGGCGGGCGGCGCCTGGCGGCACCGGTGGCAGAGCCTGCGGATGGCGACCGTGAACGGCATCAGCGACCTGCCGGGCATCGCGCAGCCCGACGTCGATCCCGGCGAGCCGAGCTCGTCGTTCCTCACCAGGTACTTCGGCGACTACGAGCGGGAGCTCGCCCTGCCGGTCCTCCGGCCCGTCACGGTGTCGGCCGTACGCCGGGAGGACGCCGACCCGAACGGGCGGCTCCTCGTCGAGTCCTCCGCCGGGGCCTGGTCGACCCGCGCCGTCATCAACGCGACCGGCACGTGGACTCGCCCGTTCTGGCCGGTCTACCCGGGCCGGTCCACGTTCCTCGGTCGGCAGTTGCACACCAAGGACTACGTCGCGGCCGGCGAATTCGCCGGCAAGCACGTCGTCGTAGTGGGCGGCGGCATCTCGGCGGTGCAGTTCCTCGACGAGATCTCGAAGGTGACCTCCACGACCTGGTTCACCCGGCGCGAGCCGGTGTGGCGCGACGACGACTTCGACCACCGCGCAGGTCACGACGCCGTCGCCCTCGTCGAGGAGCGGGTGCGCCAGGGGCTGCCGCCGCAGAGCGTCGTCTCGGTGACGGGGCTCATCCGGACGCCGGCACTGCGTGCCGCGGCGGCGCGCGGCGCGCTCGAGCGGCATCCGATGTTCACCGCGATCGAACCCCACGGCGTGCGCCTGGCCGACGGCTCGTTCCTTCGGGCCGAGGTCATCCTGTGGGCGACGGGATTCCGCGCCGCGCTCGACCACCTCGCACCGTTGCACCTGCGGGCGCCCGGCGGCGGCATCGTGATGGACGGCACCCAGGTCGCCGCCGAACCGCGCGTGCACCTCGTCGGCTACGGCCCCTCGTCGTCGACGATCGGAGCGAACCGAGCGGGCCGGGCCGCGGTCAGCAGCATCGCGAAGCGGCTCGGGTCGAGCTCACGGGCGGCGTAGGATCGACCACTCGCCCCGTTCCGCGGCGATCGCCCAATCGGCTGCACACGAGGGCACCGCGCTGCCTGCCGGCATGAGGATCCAGTCGATCCGCTGATGCCACTCGGTGCGACAGAAGGCTTCGGCGTCACGCTCGAACGCACGGACCTGGTCGACTCGGGTCCACCACTCGACCAGATCCGTACTCGCGTAGGGCGGCGACTTCCAGTCGACGTAGATCGGCGTCACGGCGTTCAGACGGACGTTCTCCTCGACCAACGGGATGATTCCGACGCCGGCCACCTCCGAGGTCCGCACGAGCGCGACCGCATCGTCCGACACGGTCGGCGGAACGGAGCGCGAGGTGGCGAGGAATCCGACGACCGCAAGCACGAGGGCTGCGGCAGCCGCGACGGACGGACCGATCGACCGGGCGCGCTCGGCAGACCGCACCGGCCCCGACCTGCTGAGCGCACTCCTGACGGCGATGATCGCCTCGGTCGCCAGCGCTGTTGCGGCGATCGGCACGAGGATCACGCTGATCCGCCACGGGAAGAGGAGCGCCAGCGTCGCCGACCTGGTGAGGTCGACGACAAGGGCTGCCGCCAGCGCGAGCGCGAGGCCGACGCTGAGCCAGCGGGCGAGCCAGGCATGGACGCCGCCGCGCCGCCACAGCAGCCATGCGGCGAACACGATCAGGAGGAGGTACATCAGGTCGCTCCTCGGCCAGTTCGTCCAGAGCGTGTGGTGCGGGATGCGCTCGAAGGCGAAGCGCTGCATCGCCTCGGAGGATCCGACGGAGGCCCCGCCGATGGCGAGCAGCGACGGGTTGGCCGCGAGCGCTGGGGCGAGGATCCCGAGCCCGATGAGTGCATACCATCCGACCCGTGACGCGTCGCGCTGCCACAGGTCCGCGAGCAGGGCGGCGACGAGCCCGATCGCCACTGCGACGAGATAGGTCGGATGCAGCATGCAGCCGAGCGCCGTGAGACCGGCCGCGGCCATCGCCGGCCTCAGGCGTGAGCCCGCCGGAGCGCGCCGGGCGACGAGCCAGAGCGGGAAGGCGGAGAGGAGGAGACATCCGAACACGCTCGGTTGGAGGTATCCGCCGAGGTACTGGCCGGCGAACCCGCTGAACGCCGAGAACCGATCCACCCACGGGACGGGCAGCTTCGACAGGATCGGCGCGATCGTCGCGGCGACCACGATGGTCGCCGCGACGGCGACCGTTCGCCCGCGCGCCGGCGCGGCCAGTACGCGGGCGAGCCCGTAGACACCCGTCAGCCAGACCACCGTGGCCGCCCACGCCATGACCCTGATCCCGTCGAGGCCGGAGAGGTCGAACACCGTCGAGGTCACGGCGGTGAAGAACGGGTAGGGGTCGACGGTGCCGACGAACCAGTCCTCGTCGAGCGGCGTGCCGCGGTCGGCCAGCACGTGCGCGAGGTACTGGTTCTGGTTCCTCACGATCGGGGCCGGCAGGGGCGCGGCGAGGGCGAGCACCGGAATCAGCACGACCTCGAGCCATGGCCATGTGGCGAGTCGGGCGAGAGCAGGCCGCACGCGCTCGACCACGGTCACGGACCTGTTCACTCGAACAGCATGGCAGAGCGTGATGCCCGCCGATCACTCGACCGGGTCGAGCCGGAAGACCCGGAACTCGCGCCCGGCGGCACGCTCGTAGCGCCGGTACCCGGGCAGCACGTCGTCGAGTCGTAGCCACGCGCCCTCCCGGTCGACGCCCGACAGGAGCGTGGCCGAGACCGCCGTGCGTCGTCGGCCTCGCTCGATCTCGGCCACCGGGTGGGCGATGAGGTTGTACGTCCATCCCGGATGCCGCGGCCGCGCGAAACTGCTGCCGGCCACGAAGATGGCGCGGCCCGAGGCATCCGGAGCGCAGATGAGCTCGGCCCGGCGCGGCTGCCCCGTGCGTGCGCCGACGGTGTGCAGCACGAGCGACGGCACGGCCAGCTCGCTGATCGGTCCGGAGCGCCGGGTGACGGCACGGTACCCGCGCTCGAGCATCGGCAGGATCGTGGGGCCGATCGCACCGAACCATCGCGCGTGCGAGGCACTCGCGATCATCCGTCGTACCCGCCGGGGCAGCATGCTCCATTCTCCCGTGCCGGGCGCCGCCGTGCCCGCTCCGCGCCCGGATCGCCACCGGTCAGCCGGATCGCAGCGGAATCCCCGCGGCCTTCGCCGGCTCGGCGTAGGCCCGTGCAAGGTCGGCGACCGTGGCATGCGCGTTCAGGCCGCTCGGGTTCGGCACCACCCACAGCTCGGCCCCCCCGAGACGTTCCTCCTGCCGCCCGGCGCTCGCCTTGGGGCGGTCGAAGCCGTGGCGGTACGCGGTGAGCCCGACGACGGCGACGACCGACGGGCGCCACGTGGCCACGGCATCCACGAGTCGAACCGCGCCCGCCCGCAGCTCCTCGCGGGAGAGTTCGTCGGCGCGCACGGTGGCCCGGTTCACGAGGTTCGAGATGCCGATGCCCGCGTCGAGGAACATCCGCCGGTCGTCGTCGGAGAGGCCGTTCGCGAAGTCGGGCAGGCGCGGGATGATGCCGGCCGCGGCGAGCGCGGGATAGAACCGGTTTCCGGGATGCGCGAAGGGGGTGTTCGTGGCGGCCGTCCAGAGTCCGGGATTGATGCCGACGAAGACGAGCTTCGGATGCTCCGGCATGAGATCGTCGACGCTCGCATCGCGATACGACTCCAACTCGGCGCGCGTGAATCCCACAGGGCGATTCTCCCGCGACTCACCATCGGGCGCGGCGGGCGCGCGCGGCGAAGGCGTCGAGCGCGGCGAGCACCTCGGTGGCCTGCCAGATGCGGTATCGCGCTCCGCCGGCCACCTTGGTGAGCACTCCGGCCGCGGCGAGCTTGTCGATCGACGTCTGCGCCGCCACCTCGCTCACCCCGGTCGCGGTGGCCACCGAGGCGGCCGTCACCACCGGATGCTGCAGCAGGTGCGCCTTGACGCGGTGCACGGAGGCATCCGATCGCGCTCGAACGAGCGAATCCCACGCCATCGCGATCTCCTGCAACTCGCGCACGAGCGCCCGACCGTTCGCGACCGCCCGGAAGGCCGCCTCGGCCACGGCCTCCACGATGACGTCGGGATCGCCCTGGCGGTACCGGGTGAGCGCGAGGAAGTAGCCGTCGAGGTCCCCGAGCAGGCCGGCCGAAACCGGCACCGCGACGTTCCGGGTGACGTCGGCGGCGCGGAGCATCCCGTGCAGCAGGGCCCGTCCGGTGCGGCCGTTGCCGTCGGGGAACGGGTGGATCGTCTCGAACTGCGCGTGGGCGATCGCCGCATGGGCGAGTGCGGGTACGTCGGTGCGGGCGGCGAACCGCACGAGGTCGGCCATGAGCGTCGGCACGCGGTCGTGATGCGGCGGCACGAAGGCCGCGTGATGCGGCGAGAACGAGCCGCCGCCGATCCAGACCTGCTGGTCGCGCCATCCGCCGACGAAGTGCGGGGCGGATGCCTCGAGCAGGGCCTCATGCATGGCGATGATCGCCTGTTCGTCGAGGCGGTCGGCGAGCGCGATCGCCGCCTGCATGGCGCGCACGTTCGCCACGACCAGCTGGGCGTTGGGCGAGTCGGACCGGTCGAGCTCGGCGAGCGCGACCTGCTTGGCGCTCGCGGTGAGGTGCTCGACCTCGGAGCTCGACGCGCTCTCGGTGCGCAGCAGGATCGCCGCGAACGGCGCCGCGAACGAGCCGGCCTCGGCGTCGAATCGGGTCAGCTCCTTGCTGGCGTCGTCGGCTGCCGCGAGGGTCTCGGCACGGAGGACCACCTCCCGGTCGGCGATGGCCGGCACGACGGCGGCACGGTACTCCCCCACGGCCGTGCGGAGCTGCCGACGCGACGCAACGGCCGACTCGCCCCGATGCCACGGCCGGGGCTCGGTGCCGACGGCCGGCCACGGCCCTCGCGAAGTGGTCATGCTCCCGCATTCTAACTGAAGACTACCGCGTAGTCTTCAGTTAGCCGCACATCGGTTCCAGCTTAGTTGGCAGCGGTCGTGAACGAGAGAACCGTCGGTGGCAGCTGACCGCTCTCGTAGACCGGCTCACCGGTGACCGGGTCCGGGCCGTACACCGTGATCGGTCCGCGAGCCGTGCCGGGCTTGACGTACGAGCGAAGGCCCGCGGTGAAGAAGCCGTGCAGGTGCGGATCACCTGGGGCGGACACGTCGGTCATCGGCGGGACCATGGTCTCGGTGATCGTGGTGCAGGCTCCGTCGGTCAGGCCCTCGATGGCGTCGCAGTCCCTGGTGAAGAAGTGCACGAAGAACTTGTCGTGGTTCGCCACGGCACCAGCGTATGCAGCGGCAGAACCGGCGAGGTCGCTCTCCGGTGATTCCTCGTCGTGGTCGGGCACGTTGGCCACGCCCTTGAGGAGCGACGCGTCGTTGACGGACAGCCCGTTGTAGGTCGCATTGCCGGTCTGCGTACCGAGGGTGCCGACGATGGCGTAGACCTGACCCGAGTCGATCGGCTGCGGTGGCATGAAGAAGTAGCTCGCGTCCTGGCCGTCACCGAGGCAGTTCTCCCCGATCGTGCGGCAACGAGGACCGAAGTGCCCGAGCCAGTTCTCGACGTTTCCCATCACCGGGGGCTCGCCCATGGACGGGGCCGGCAGCGGGCTGAGGTTCCACGGCCCCTGCGTGGCGCGGGTGACGACCGCCGCCGCGAGGCTGCGGAGATCGCCCTGCAGGCCGGCCTCGTCCTCGGCCAGGCGCGCGTCGCGCGGGAGATCGCCGAACGGCTCGGCCGGCCGATCGGAGGATGGGGCCTCCCTGACCCGCAGCACCGTCAACGGCAGCTTCGACCGCCATGCCTGGGCGGCGTGCGGGTCCTCGGGCATCGCGTAACGGAGACCGTGCATGAAGTCGAGGGCTTCCGCTTCCAGCCCGAGCGGGCCGAGCGGGATGCCGGCGAAGCTGGAGGGGATCGGTTCGGTGAACACCGCCTCCTGCGAGACTCCCAATTGCCCGAGCGCCGCGCGGACCTTCTCCTCCATCACCCGGTCGGGCGTGATCACGAAATACCGCAACTGGCCGAACGACGCACCCGACTGGTCGCCGTCCATGACCACGTTATTGATGCTGTTGCCGACGCTGGAGAAGCTCTGCACGCGTTCGGGGTTCCGGGGCAGCGTCGAGAAGAGGTATCCGGCCATCGGCGAATGGGCGAACCTGTCGCGGCCCCCCTGTGCGGCGTCGCGCACCCACGGGTAGCCGTAGGGATGACCCGGTGCACCTTCGGGAACGATCCATTCGTGCGTGAACACGTAGGACTGCAGGCCCATGTACTTCCCCCGGGGCGGCATGGTGCCGAAGACCACGATCGCCTCGCGCGGGTCCATCCGGTACGTCGTGCTGTACCCGGGACGGGTGGAGCCGAAGGCGTCGGATGCCGCGGGGTCGACGTACTCCTCGGGCCACGGCTTGACCGCCGACACGATGTACGGCGACGCGGGGTTGTTGCCATAGCAGTTGAATGTGACCGGGTATCCCTCGTCGCAGTCGTCCATCGCCCACAGACGGGGATAGCCCCGGCTCACCTCCAGCCCGCTTGCGGTGAGGTCGCCGAGGAGCTTCTTCGTGACCTTGTTGTCGCCCGGCTCGGCGGGCTGGATGGGGGTGGCCGCAGGCTCCGCCTCAGGTCTCGCCGCACTGCTCTGCGCCGCCGTTGCGCCGACCGCGCCGAGCAGGACCAGCGAGAGCAAGAAGTACGTCAGTTTCGATCGTGGGGATCGCATGACCGGTTCCCTCCTTGTGCGCGTACCGCAAGAGCTGCGGCCACGAGGAAGGACTCGACGCCCTGAGACTGTGCTGCGTCATGGTGGTGCTCCCCCGTATACGGCGAGGTCCGCCACGCTGAGCTGCGAGCGGCATCCGGGCCTTCGCGTCACGCACATTGTCAGGCTGGGCGTCGCGGGCTGTCAATCGATGGAACCGGTCGGCGTCTCCGGCATGCGGGAGGAGGCCGCCCGGGCCACTCGACTCCTTCCGAGCATCACGCGGGACGCGGCATCCACCCCGCTCATGCCGAATGCCGTGATGACGTAGACCAGCAGGTCGCGCGTGTCGAACACCGTACCCAGCACGAGCGTCGACGGCGCGAACGCCGAGCCGAGCGCGAACGGGATGCCCGTGAGCTGGAACAACTCGACCGCGACGCACCATCCCGCGGTGATCGCGCCCACCGCGAGCGGCGGCAGGCCCGGCGCCACGATGACGACGACGAGGTACACCGCCGCGGCGTAGAGCGCGTCCCCCGCGACATCCGTCGCCGTGGTGTCGGGAAGCAGCAGGTGCACCGTCAGCCCGGCAGCGATGACGGCCAGCACGAGCAGGGCGGCCGCGAGTCGGCGCTTCGGGATCCGGTCGGTCGCCATCGGGCCATTCTTCCGCGACCGGGACCGCGACCGCGACCTCGACGGCGACCCGTCACCCTTGGTAGAGTCATCCGTCATTCGAACGCCTCTGTTCGACATGGACGAGGTCAGAACGGGCGGTCCTGAGCCGAAGGGGCAGCAGGTGGCGGCAACGGTGCTGTACATGTCGATGTCGCTCGACGGCTTCATCGCCGGACCGAACGAAGGCCCTGGCAACGGGCTCGGCGATGGTGGTGAACGGCTGCACGACTGGGTGTTCCCCGATGCCGAAGGGGGCGACTTCGCGGCGGCCGAGGCGCGGCTGACGGGCGTGAACCGCCAGATGTACGACGAGTTCATGTCGACGGGTGCCGTGGTCGCCGGTCGCGGCACCTTCGAGCCGGCGGGCGGTTGGGGCGGCGACCATCACGATGGCGTGCCGATCTTCATCCTGAGTCGTCATCCGGCGCCTGGCTGGGCGGCCGATTGGCCGAATGTGCGCTATACCCCGGACCTGCCGGCCGCGATGAGCGACGCCAAGCGCGCCGCAGGCGAGAAGAACGTGCTCGTGCATGGAGCCGGCGTGGCCCAGCGGGCGCTGCGAGCTGGGGTGCTCGACGAGATCCAGGTCCACGTCGTGCCGATCCTCATGGGCGCGGGCCGGCCGCTCTTCGAGCACCTCGGCACCGATCCACGCGAACTCGAGCGGGTCCGGGTGCTCGAGGGCGAACGCGGCGTCGTGCACCTGCGCTACCGCGTGCGGCGCTGAGCGCCGTACGCGTCGAGGAATCGATCGCGGAACGAGCTCATCGGCCAGACGGGCGCTTCGGGTGTCGGCAGCAGACCCTCCTGCCACCGCCATTCCTCGATCGGCGTGAAGACGGCCGGGTCCTTCGAGATGATGCTGATCGGCACGTCGTGGCCGGCGCCCTGACCGCTCACGATCGTCGCCGGCTGGTGGTCGCCGAGCACGACCAGCACGAGGTCCGGGTCGTCGACTTCGTGCAGGAAGGCGAACATCGCACCGAGCGAGTACCGGATCGACTCGGCGTAGGCCTCCTGCACGCGCGTCGGATCCCGCCAGACGTCGGTCGCCGACGCTCCCTGCGCGGGCTGGGCGTCGAAGACGGAACCGTCGCCGACGTCCGACCACGGCACGAGCCGCGGGAGCGGCGCCCACGGCGTATGCGACGAGACGAGGTCGATCTCGGCCATGACCGGTCGGTGGTCCCCAGCGAGCTCGTGGTCGGCGAAGTACTTCCAGGTGTACTGGTCGGGGATGCGCGCATACCCGAAGGTCGGCCCGCGATAGCCGACGTCGTTCGCGTCGAGGAGGGTGTCCCAGCGGTAGAAGGTGGTGCCGAACGGCCACGGTTCGGTGTTCGACGGGATGACGCTGACCGTGCGCCAACCGGCCTCGCCGAATGCCCGGCTCAGCGTGAACCGATCACTCCTGATCACCTTGCTGTAGAGCGGCTGCCGGTCGATCCACAGCCCCGTCTGGAGGGTCGAGTGCGCGAGCCAGCTGAGGCCACCGAACGTCGGAGAGGTGAGGAAGGCGCTCTGCGACGCATAGCCGTCGGCGCGGAGCTGTGCCTCACCGTCGCGCAGCACCTGTCGCACGTCCGTCGAGAATCCAGTGGCTTCCACGGCCACCCTGCCGTAGCTCTCGATGAAGGCGAAGACGACGTCCTTGCCCCTCAGCGAGGCCAGCAGCTCGGAACCGGGCGTGTCACGGTACGGGTCGGTCGCGATCCGGTGCGACAGGTCGGCCAGTGCCGCCACTCCGGCCACGGCGTGGGACGCCGACGCGTTGATAGAGCGGAGGGAGGCGGCCGCCGCGACCGGCTGACCCGCGGGCAGGCTCGAGCCCGTCACGGCCGCGATCATCCACACCGCGGTGACCGTGGCGATCGCGATCGTTCCGTGCGGGCGATCCGGCTCGACGGAAGCGCCCACCCGGAGTGCAGCCCAGGTGAGCGCGACGGTCGCCCCGGCGGCGACGGCAGCGAGGAGCACGACCAGCCCGTTCGCGGCGACACCGCCGATCGAGCCCTGGAGGACTCCGAACGCATCGCCCAACTGCTGCCAATCGAGCGGATCGAAGGGGATGTCGAGCACCGACCGGTATCCGGCGTCGATCGCAGCGAGGACGACCGCGATGACGACGGTCGCTCCGTAGACGGCCGCGACGACGCGGCGAGCAGATCGCCACGGAATCAGGCCGACGAGCAGAACCACGACGATCGACTCCACGGGTAGCCCGACGAGTGGCGCCGGCGAGCCGTCGACGAGCACTGCCGGCACGAGCGGAACCACGACGAGGAGCAGGATCGCGATCACCAGTGCGACCCTTCCACGCACCTGGTGCTGCCGGATGTGTGAACTCTTTCCCACGCCGTCTAGTGTCACTGCTAGCGTCTCCGCCGGAGGCCACGATCGGAAGCGGGCAGGAACATGAACGAGAACATGACCGGAACCAGCAGTCGGACCGTCCTGACGGTGATGCGCATCCTCAGCGCCATCGTCCTCCTCGCGGTCGGCGGAATCCATCTCTTCCTCGTCTTCGACGGCGTCGGCGGCGTGCTCGGCGTGCTCTTCGTGTTGAATGCGATCGCGGGCGTCGTGCTGGCGATCGGGATGCTCCTCCTGCGCGGACGACTCCTGGTCATCACCGGCATCCTGAGTGTGCTCTTCGTCCTCGCGACGCTCGTGGCCCTCCTGCTGGCCCTGACCGTCGGGTTGTTCGGCATCACCGAGACCTGGAGCTTCACCCTCGTCACGGAGTCGGTCATCATCGAGTCGATCGGCGTCGTGGTGCTGGCCATCGCCACGCTGGTCGCAGCCCGCACTCCGCGGACGGCGTGACCGCACGTCCTCCCGATGCGAGCCGGCCGGTGCATCATCGCGCCGCATCCAGCTCGGCTCGCCGGGAGCGGCTTCGCTGCGCCAGCCACGCCACGTCCCGGCCGAACGACTCGACGAGCAGGGCGAGTGCGACTCCCACGAGCACGCCGGCGAGTTCCGGCAGGATGCCGGATGCCGCAACGGTCAGGGCGATCCCCTGAACGGCCGTCACGACCTTCCGCCAGTACCGGGGCGGGAGCTGCAGACGTAGCGGGGGCAGCATCCATCCCGCCGCGACGAAGACGTAGCGCATGAGGCCGATCGCCAGCACCCACGGACCGAGCGTCTGCGCCACGTATGCGCTGAGCACGAGGAGGAGGAACGCATCCACTTCCATGTCGAAACGGGCGCCGAGCTCGGTTGCGCTGCCCGTACGTCGCGCGACCCAGCCGTCCACGGCGTCCAGCACGAGCGCCGGGACGGTGAGGGCGATCAGGAGCGGAACCGGGATCGGCTCGACGAGCGAGGCGGCGACCAGTCCCGTGATGACCGCGACGACGGCCGATCGGGTCGCGGTGACGACGTTCGCCCAGCCGAAGCGGGCGGCGTCCCGGCGTCGCAGCGCATCGAGCAGGAGGACGGTGCTCACCGTCAGGTACGCGAGCGCCACCAGTGCGCCGATCGTCGGCAACCCGTCGACGACCCAGATCGCCGACACGCCGGCCGCACCGAGTACGGCCGATCCGATCGGCGCGAGGTGAACCGCATTGCCCGCCATCACGTGTCCTTGTCATGGAGCATCTCACGGAGCATATTCGGGTAACGGAGGAGATGGCCGGATGGTTCATCATCGAAGGGGTGCACCGATGCCTGATGCCGTGGCGTTCTGGATCGACGAGCCGGGTGCGGGGAGCCTGCGCCGGCAGCCGATCGCCACCGCCGGCGACGGCGAGGTGCTCGTGCGCACGCGGTACACGGGCATCAGCCGCGGCACGGAGGCCTCGGTCTTCCTCGGTCGCGTGCCCGGCAGTGAGCACGACCGGATGCGCGCGCCGTTCCAGGAGGGCGACTTCCCCGGACCGGTGAAATACGGCTACCTCAACGTGGGGGTCGTCGAGCAGGGGCCCGACGCGCTCCGCGGGCGCACGGTCTTCACGCTCCACCCCCACCAGTCCGCATTCGTCGTGCCCGCTGATGCCGTGGTGCCCGTCCCGCGCGGAGTGCCCGCCAGGCGCGCGGTGCTCGCCGGGGCGGTCGAGACCGCGGTCAACGTGCTGTGGGATGCCGCTCCCCTGATCGGAGACCGGATCACGGTCGTGGGTGCGGGCATGATCGGATGCTGCATCGCACGACTGGCTCGCGGCATCCCCGGCCTCGACGTGGCGCTCGTCGACGTGGACGCGTCGCGCCGAGCGGTCGCCGATCGGCTCGGCGTCGGCTTCGCCGAACCCGGCGATGCGCCCTCCGGCCGGGACGTGGTCATCAACACGAGCGGGTCGGAGGCCGGCCTCGCGCTCGCGCTCGCGTCCGTCGTGACCGATGGCGAGGTGATCGAGGCGAGCTGGTACGGCGACCGGCCCGTCACCCTCGCACTGGGCGCCGACTTCCACTCGCGCCGCCTGACGATCCGTTCGAGCCAGGTGGGTGCCGTGGCCGGGCGCCGACGAGGCACGCGGACCACTCGCGACCGGCTGTCGCTGGCGCTCGAGCTCCTGCTGGACCCGGCGTTCGACGCACTGCTCACGGGCGACTCGCCGTGGGGCGACCTTCCCGCCGTCATGGCCGACCTCGCAACCGGGCGGAGCAAAGCGCTCTGCCACACGATCGATTGGACGGATGCCTCGTGACCTTCACCGTGACCGTACGAGACCACATGATGGTCGCCCACAGCTTCACGGGAGAGACCTTCGGCCCGGCGCAGCGCCTGCACGGGGCGACCTTCATCGTCGATGCGTCGTTCCGTGCGAGCGAGCTCGACGCCGATGGCGTGGTCATCGACATCGGACGGGCGGCGGAGGCCCTCGCCGAGATCACCGGATCGCTGACGTACCGCAACCTGGACGACGAGCCGGAGTTCGCCGGCATGAACACCACGACCGAGCGGATGTGCCAGGTCATCGCCGACCGACTCGCGGAGCGCGCCGGAGACGGACGGCTCGGATCGGCCGGCGAACGCCTGTCGTCCATCGAGGTCACCCTCCACGAGTCGCACATCGCGTGGGCGAGCTACGAGCGGAGGCTGTAGCGGATGGCAGAGGCGACCGTGCACTTCCTGGTGCCCGACACCATCGACGACGATGCGCGCGTCAGCGGCGGCAACGTCTACGATCGGCGCCTCACCGGCGCGCTGCGAGCGCGAGGCATCGACGTGCGAACGGTGCCCGTCGCGGAGGACCGCGTCGCCGACGTCGCGCACGAGATGTCGGTGCTGCCGCGCGACGCCCTCGTGCTGGTCGACGGCCTGATCGCCGTGGCGGCATCGGAGCTGCTCGGTGCGCATTCGACGCGTCTTCGCATCGTCGTCCTGGCGCACATGGTCGCGAGCACCCTTCCCGAGTCGCGCGGCGACGTCCGGACGGCCGAACGCGAACGCCAGGCCCTGAACGCCGCGCGGCGTGTGATCACGACGAGCGAGTGGACCCGCTCCGAGCTCGTCGCCCGCGCTCTCGCGGAGCCCGATCGGATCGCGGTGGCGCATCCGGGCACGGACGCGGCCGCGGCGGCATCCGGATCCTCGTCGGGCGGACACCTGCTCTGCGTCGGAGCCGTGGCGCCGCACAAGGGCCAGGATGTGCTCGTCGAGGCGCTCGCGGGCATGACCGACCTGCCCGACTGGACGTGCTCGATCGTGGGCCCGCTCGACGTCGACCGCGAGTTCGCGATCCGCACTGCGGCCGCGATCGGATCCGCCGCGCTCACGGGGCGCGTCGAACTCGCGGGGGTGCTCTCGGGCCGGCCACTCGCGGACGCGTACCACGCCGCGGATCTCGTGGTCGTGTCGTCGCGGGCGGAGAGCTACGGCATGGTCGTCGCTGAGGCGCTCGCCCGCGGTATCCCCGTCGTGGCGGCGCGCGTGGGCGGAGTGCCGGAGGCGATCGCCGGGAGCGACGCCGCCATCCTCACTCCACCCGACGACCCGGAGGCGTTGCGTGCCGTCCTCCGACGGTGGATGGAGGACCCTCGGTGGCGTGCGGCGCTCAAAGCGGAGGCGCTGCGTTCCCGCACCGTGACACGGGTCTGGGATGAGCCCGCGTGGATCGTCGCCAGGGTGCTGAGCGAGGTCCGATCGGGGTCGGAGCACATCGGATCAGCGCGGCTGGGCATCCGATGAGCGAGATCATCGAGGTGAGCGGCGATTGGCTGGCGCTTCGCGAACGGGAGGACGCCCGCGCGCGATCGCGCCCGCTCGCACGCGCGACAGCCCGCAGGCTGGGAGCCGGCCCGATCGTGATCCATGACCTGGGGAGCGGCACGGGCTCGATGATGAGATGGCTGGCGCCGCTGCTCCCCGGTCCGCAGACGTGGGTCCTGCACGACTGGAACGCTGACCTCGTCGATCGCGCGGCGCGAGGCGCCGTCACGCTCGATCGTGAACGATGCGCGGTCGCCGTCCGCATGCGCATCGGACAGCTCGCGCGACTCGGATCCGACGATCTCGAGGATGCATCGCTCGTGACGGCTTCCGCGCTGCTCGACGTACTGACCGCGGAAGAGGTGCGCGCCGTCGTCCGGGCCTGCATCGACGCGGGCTCCCCCGTGCTGTTCAGCCTGAGCGTGACCGGCGAGGTGCGCCTCGACCCGCGGGATCCTCGCGACGCCGCCTTCCAGGCCGCGTTCAACGCACACCAGGAGCGTACGGTGGACGGACGCCGGCTCCTCGGGCCGTCGGGGGTCGCCCTCGCGCACGACCTGTTCCTCGACGCCGGCTGGAACGTCCGATCGGCCACCACGCTCTGGCGCCTCGGCGATCACGATCCTCGTCTCCTCGAGCAGTGGCTCGACGGATGGATCGAGGCGGCGCTCGAGCACCGTACCGACCTCGTGCGGGCCGACGACCTGCTGCCCGACGGTGCCGGCTATCGTGCGCTGCGCTCGTCGCAACTGCGGCGCGGTTCGCTCTCGGCCCTCGTCGAGCACGTCGATCTGCTGGCATGGCCATGATGTCCGCATCCACGAACCCACCGATGCGCTCGGTCCTGTCCGCGACGTGGTTCCGCGTCGCCGCTCGCGCGCTCGTCGGTCTCGGCCTGCTGATCGCGGTCGTCGTCCAGGTCGGCACCGGGCCGTTCCTCCGCGGGCTGTCCAGCATCGATCTCCGCGTGATCGCCGCCGCGCTCGCACTGACCGCTGTCGCGACGGTCGCGGCGGCGTGGCGGTGGAGCGTCATCGCGGAGCGGCTCGGCATCGGCATCCGCCTGCCCGACGCCCTTGCGGCCTACTCCCGGTCGCAGTTCCTCAACTCCATGCTTCCCGGCGGTGTGGTCGGTGACGTCGAGCGGGCCGTCATGCAGGGACGCGACGCGGGAAACGTCCCACAGGCCGCTCGTGCCGTCGTCATCGAGCGCAGCGTGGGGCAGGTGGTGCAGGTCGCGCTCGCGGTCGTCGTGCTCGCATGGTTCGGGTCGGAGTTCGAGGGGGTCCTGCTCTCGGCGCTCGGCATCTGCCTCGCGGCGCTCGTGCTCGCCGCGCTCGCGACGGTCGCAGCGAGCGTGCGAGTGCGGCGCGTGCTGCGCCGCGAGCTCGACGAGCTCTCGGCTGGCGTGGGATCCATCGGCGCCCTCGTGCGGGTCGTCGCCGCCTCGATCGTGGTGGTCGGATGCCACGTCGCGACCTTCGGCATCGCTGTCGCCGCAGTCGGGGCGAGCGTGCCCCCGCTCCGCCTCGCCGCCCTCGCGCTCGTCGTCCTGATCGCGGGGTCCATCCCGCTGAACCTCGGCGGCTGGGGCCCGCGCGAGGGGGTCGCGGGCTGGACGTTCGCCGTGGCCGGCCTCGGCGCCTCCACGGGCGTCGCGGCATCCGCCCTCTTCGGGGTGCTCGCGTTGATCTCCGTCGCCCCGGGCCTCGTCCTCACCGTGACGGCCGCTGTTCGCCGCACGCGTATCTCCAGATCGCGGCCTGCCGTCCTTCTCGCCGGCGCTGAGGGGAAGATGGGATCGTGATCGACCGGCCGTACGTGATCCTCAGCGCCGCGATGTCCATCGACGGATACCTCGACACCGCGTCGCCGCCGCGCCTCGCGCTCTCGAACGCGGCGGACTTCGACCGGGTCGACGAAGTGCGGGCGCACAGCGACGCCATCCTGGTCGGAGCACGCACGGTGCGCCTCGACAATCCCAGGCTGCTCGTGCGGAGCGAGGAGCGCCGGAGTCGACGCGAAGCCGAGGGCCTGCCCTCGTCGCCGTGGAAGGTCACGGTGACGGGGACCGGCGACCTCGATCCGCGGGCGGCGTTCTTCGAGCTCGGACACACCGAGAAGCTGGTCTACTGCCCACGATCGGCGGCTCGCGGCATCCGCGACCGGCTGGGTGAGCGGGCCATCGTCGTCGGCTTGGGCGACGAGGTCGCCATGGCGGAGGTCGTCGGCGATCTGCACGACCGCGGCGTGCGCACGCTCCTGGTCGAGGGCGGCGGAACCATGATCACGCAATTCCTGGCGTCCGACCTCGTCGACGAGCTCCAGTTGGCCATCGCCCCGTTCTTCGTCGGCGACCCGCGAGCCCCCCGGCTGATCGGCGACGGCAGGTTCCCGTGGAATCCCGACCGTCACGCTCCCCTCGCCGAGACCCGTCAGGTCGGCGACATGGTGCTGTTGCGGTACGCACTCTCCGAGCGCTGCTCCGCACACGATGGCGCGTAGCCGGACCGATCGAACCTCGCTCACCGCCGCCGGCGGTGCACCGACTGCGGCGTGAGGTACGCGGCGAGTCCCTCGATGCCGTACTCGACGCCGAGGCCCGAGTCGTGGCGTCCGCCGAACGGGGCCGCGTGATTCGACGCGAAGACGTTGACGCCGATCGATCCCGTGTCCACGCGTCGCGCGACCTCGAAGGCACGGTCCTCGTCGGCGCCGAAGACGATGCCGCCGAGGCCGAACTCGGTTCCGTTCGCGATCGCGACGGCCGCGTCGACGTCGTCGGCGCGGATGACGGTGAGCACGGGCCCGAAGATCTCCTCGCGGGCGATCCGCATCTCGGGCGTGACGTCGGCGAACACCGTCGGGGTCACCCACGACCCGTGCTCGAACGGCGCCGGCACGTCGCCGCCCGCGACGGCGCGGGCGCCCTCGTCGATGCCGGAGCGGATGTAGCCTCGCACGATGTCCCGTTGCGCGGCCGTCGCGATCGGACCGAACACGGTGGCGGGGTCGAGCGGGTCGCCGAGCCGCGCCGCCGAGACCGTCGCGGAAGCGAGGTCGACGACCTCGTCGTACCGCTCGGGAGTCACGATGAGGCGGGTCGAGATGTAGCACGTCTGCCCGGTGTTGCGCATGCAGCTGCGCAGGAGCACGCTGCCCACGTGGTCGAGGTCGGCATCGGGCAGGACGATGGCCGAGGACTTCCCACCGAGCTCGAGGGTCACGGGGCGCAGCAGCTCCCCGCACGCCGCGGCGATGCGGCGGCCGACGGGCGTCGAACCGGTGAAGGCGACCTTGTCGACACCCGGATGCCGTACCAGCCGATCCCCCACGGCGCTGTCACCCGTCACGAGGTTCACGACCCCCGCCGGGATCCCCGCCTCGGCCGCCGCATCGACGATGTACCGGATCGACAGCGGCGTCGGCGACGCCGGCTTGATGACGACCGTGCAGCCCGCGATGAGCGCGGGCGCGAGCTTGATCACGACGAGGTTGATCGGGAAGTTCCACGGCGCGATCAGCGCGCAGGCCCCGATCGGGTCGCGGTGCACCGAGGTCGCCATGCTCGGGTCGAGGGGCGCGACGCGCACGTCGTCGCCCTCGAGGTACGCGGCGAGGGAGGCGAAGTAGCGCAGGATGCCGGCGGCGTTCGACGCGGCGCGGGACGTCTCGGCGACCGGCGATCCGTTCTCGAGCGTGTTCGTCGTGGCGAGCTCGCCGGCACGGCGCTCGACGGCATCGGCCATGGCGAGCATGCGGCGTGCCCGTTCGGACGGTGCCAGCCCGCTCCAACCGGGGAACGCTCGACGCGCGGCGGCCACAGCCCCGTCGACGTCGGCCTCCGCCGCGATCGGCACCGATGCCCAGGCGCGACCGGTCGCCGGGTCGACGACCTCGAACCGCCCGTCGCCCTGCGCGGGGCGGTACTCGCCGTCGATGAAGAGGTCGTCGACGTGCCGGTACGGCAACGAGCCGGATGCCGCCGCATGGGCGGACACGAGCACCTCGTCGGTCAGCGTCGGCGCGGAGGACATGGTCATGACAGTTGCTCCGTCTTCAGCAGCGCCTCGGACCGCGCCAGCTCGGCCTCGGCCATCTCGACCGCCGCCTGGGTGAGGAGCTCGGGCACGATCTCGGCCCGCAGGCGGCGCACGTACTCCGCGGGCGTGAGGCCGAACCATCCCGACGCCAACGCGATACCCGCCGGCGTGAACCGCCAGAGTCGGTCGGAGTCGCGCACGAGGCTGTCCTCGAGCGAGCGCGACTCGGGTCGGGTGTCGTGCCCGTCGATGATCGCGGTCACCCGCCCGACGAACTCGTCGTCGAAGCCCAGTGGCGGCAGCACCTCGCGGGCGATGTCGCAGCCGTGCCGCTCGTGCTCGAATCGCACGTCGGCCTTGCGCCAGTCGCCCGCGAAGCCCTCGCTGATGATGCGCGATTCGTCGACGCGGGCCCATCCGGTGTCGTGCAGCAGGATCGCGACGCGCACGACGAGCGCATCGGCATCGGGATACGCATCGCACAGCCGCTCGGCGTAGGCGAACGAGATCGGCAGGTGGATATCGTTGCCACGGGCGCGCGACTCGTTCACGATCGCCCGCCACAGCGGGTCGAGGTCCTCGCTCCCGCCTGATGCGACGATCGGCGTCGTATCGACGGGATGGATGGTCTGCAGGGTCATGGTCATGTCGTGTCTCCTCAGGCGGCCACGGCGGCGGGGTCGATCACGGACTGCTTGAGCGGCACGTCGACGTCGGCTGCGGCATCCGGCGGAATGGTCTGGCCCTTCATGAGCGCATGGCGCACGGCCATGAACTCGGCGGGCCGATTCACCATGTCGGCGGCGATCAGCCGGCCGTCGCGGTAGTACAGCACGCCGAACTTCTCGGAGTCGGGCTCGCCGCGCACGACCACCTCGTCGTACCCGGTCGACAGGCCGGCGATCTGCAGCTTGAGGTCGGCCTGGTCCGACCAGAACCAGGGCACGCCGACATACGGCTCCGGCCGGCCGAGCAGCGTGGCGGCGGCGACCTTCGCCTGCTCGAGCGCGTTGTTCACGCTCTCGAGCCGCACCCGGCCGTCGAGCCCGAGCGGGTACGGGTTGGGCATGCTGGCACAGTCGCCGGCGGCGACCGTGCGCCCGTCGGATGCCCGGCACGCGGCATCGACGACGATCCCGTTGTCGACCTCGAGCCCGAGCTGCACGGCGAGCTCGACGCGCGGAACCACGCCGATGCCGACGACGACGAGATCGGCGGGCACGACCCGGCCGTCGGCCAGTTCGACACCCGTGACCGAGCCCTTCTGGCCGGCGGCGCTCGCGTCGTCGCCGACGATCCGCGTGATCCGTGCGTCGAGCACGACGTCGGTGCCACGGCGCCGATGCGCCGCGAGGTAGAACGCGCTCGTCTCCTCGGCGACCACGCGTCCGACCAGCCGTGGGCCGACCTCGAGCACCGTCACCGACTTGCCCAGCTGACGGGCGACGGCGGCGGTCTCCAGGCCGATGAATCCGCCGCCGATGACGACGACGCGCTCGACCTCGGGCTCGCGGAGCGCAGGCTCGAGCGTGAGCGCGTCGTCGGCGTCGCGCAGGTAGTGCACGCCTCGGTAGTCGGTGCCCGCGACCGTGAGGCGGCGCACCGACGCTCCCGTCGTGAGCGCGAGACGCGTGAAGCGGATGACGCGGCCACCGAGCGTCGTCGCCGTGCCCGAGCCGTCGGCATCCCGGCGGACCGTCACGACCCGGTCTCCCGAGATGAGCTCGATGCCGCGGCCGGCGAACCACTCGCGCGAACGAAGGATGACGTCGTCGGGGGTCAGCTCGCTCTTGAGCCATCCCTTCGACAGCGGCGGGCGCTGGTAGGGGCGATGCGCCTCCTCGCCGATGAGGACGATGGCGCCCGTGTCGCCGAGGTCGCGCATGACCGAGGCGAGTTGCACGCCGGCCTGGCAGGCGCCGACGATGAGTGTGGTGTCCATGAGCGCGCCGATCAGATCTGCTCGGACGGGGTGGTGACGTGGTACTCGCAGCCCGCCTGCAGCTTGATCTGGCACGAGAGCCGCGAGTTCTCCTCACGCTCGACGGCGGTGCCGTCGAGCATCTCGTCCTCCAGGTCACCGGGCGTGCCGACGAGCTCCTGCGTCTCGGGGGCGACGAACACGTGGCAGGTCGCGCACGAGAGGCTGCCGCCGCACTCGCCGACGATGCCCGGCACCCCGTTGCGCACCGCGGTCTCCATGATGGAGTCGCCGGGGCGGCCGTCGATCCGGGTCACGGAGCCGTCATGGGCGGTGTAGACCACGGTGCTCACGGTCTGCTCCTCGCTCGCGGCATCCGCTGATGCCGTGATGGTATCGGTGATGGTCATGTGTCTCTGCCTCCTAGAGGAATTGGCGGCCGCCGTCGACCACGATGGTCTGGCCGGTGACGAACCCGCTCGCCGGCGATGCGAGGTGCAGCACCGTGCCGACGATGTCGTCGGGCTGGATGGGACGCTTGATCGATGCGCGGTCGACGCCGTAGGTCGCGGCATCCGACAGCAGGTTCTCGCTCGCCTCGGTGAGCGTGAAGCCGGGCGCGACCGCGTTCACGGTCACCCCGCGTGCCCCCAGCTCGCGCGCGAGCACCCGCGTGAGTCCGATGACCCCGGCCTTCGACGCCACGTAGTGCGCCCACTGGGCTGAGCCGCTGAGCACGGTCGCCG
The DNA here is from genome assembly GCF_056156205.1 of Agromyces sp. NSFZ. Lineage (NCBI taxonomy): Bacteria > Bacillati > Actinomycetota > Actinomycetes > Micrococcales > Microbacteriaceae > Agromyces > Agromyces sp. NSFZ. The sequence continues at coordinate 1,816,069 of NZ_CM149585.1, read as the reverse complement.
ACGAGATGTTCACGACCCGGCCGCCCTCGCCGAGGTACGGCGAGCAGGCGCGCGTGACCTGCCACGGCCCCTTCAGGTTCACGGCCAGCACCCGATCCCACTCGGCGTCGTCGATCTCATCGAACGGCGAACGGCGAATGGTCGCGTAGATCGCGGCGTTGTTCACGATCACGTCGATGCGGCCACCGCCGAGGTCGGCGGCGAGCCGCGCGAGCGCGTCGGTCGAGTCGCGGTCGACCACGTCGACGCCCGCCCCGACCGCGGGCACCGATGACGACGCCGAGATCTCGGATGCCGCGCGCTCGGCGCCGGCACGGTCGAGATCGGCCAGCACGACGCGGTCGCCCGCGGCGGCGAACGCCTCGGCGAAGGCGCGGCCGAGTCCGCCCGCGGCGCCCGTGACGAGCACGGTGCGGGTCGAGCGAGGGGTCGGAGTCGTCATCGGATGTCCTGGGTCGGGGCTGGTGGGCCGGTGCGCGGGTGAGGCTCAGTCGAGGAGGGTGACCGTACCGGTGTTGCCGTCGACCCGGAGGCGCTGGCCGGTGCGGATCTCGGCCGACGCGGTACCGGTGCCGGTCACGGCGGGCATGCCGTACTCGCGGCACACGATCGCGGCGTGGCTCATCATGCCGCCGATGTCGGTGACGGTGGCGCGGATCTTCCCGAAGATGGGCCCCCAGCTCGGCGCGGTCACCGGGGCGACGAGGATGTCGCCGTCCTGCACCTCGTTGAGCTGGTCGGCACTCGAGATGACGCGTGCGGGGCCCTCGGCGACGCCGGGCGACGCGGCCATGCCCTTGAACGTGCCCTCGGGCACGTCGCCCGTGCCGAGCCAATTGGAGATCTGGTCGTCGGTGATGCCCCAGAGCATGAGGGTGAAGGGCTCGGTGATGACCTCGGGCGGCGCGTTGAGCGCGGGCTGCGGACGCGCGGTCGACAGCGCGTCGACGATCGCGCGCCGGCGCTCGACCTCGGCGGGCCAGTAGTCGGGTCCGATCGGCGGGGCACCGACCATCCAGCCGTTGACGTAGTCGAAGAGCGCCTCGCGCACCTCGTCGCGCCGCAGGTAGAACATGTCGTGCTCGCCGGTCCAGAACCCCTGCTCGTGCAGCACCTTCGACAGCTGCCGGGCCTTGCGCCAGAACACGCCCATCGTCCAGTGCTCGATGTAGAAGTTGTGGTTCTCGACGTAGGGGTACACGGTGCGCGCGAGTCCGAGCTTGCCGTGGAAGGTCTCGAGCGCCTCGCCCGAGAGCAGCTCGGCGTACTCGCCCGTGATGCGGTCGCGCTCGGCGACGAGCTCGGCGACGTGCCGGTCGATGTCGACCCCGGCCTGCAGCTGCTCGATGTAGTTCTTCACGAACCCGAGCGGGATCGCCGGCACGTCGCGCCAGTACTCGTCGTGCGCGTAGAAGCCGTTGCCGGTCGTGAAGTTGAACCAGGGGTCCTGCGCCCCCTGCCACGCCGTCGTCCACTCGCCGCCCGACGGGTGCGCGGCGATCGCGGCGAGCGTGGCCTCGGCGTCGGAGGTGTCAGCGAAGAGCGACGCGAGTCCGTCGCGCACCGCGATCTTCGCGAGCTGCTTCAGCTCGTCGTCGGGACGGAACAGCTCCATGTCGACGCCCTGCACCATGGTGGCGATCGCCTGGTCGGGGATGCGCGGGAACGCCTCCTTGCAGAACATGAACAGGTCGAGGTAGGCCACGTAGCCGAGGTTCAGGAACTCGAAGTGGTACTGCCATGCGCGATAGGCGAGCGAGATGAGCCGGTCGTAGGAGTCGAGCAGCTCGGTCGCGGGCCCGGTGCCCTTGCCGGCGAGGACGTCGTCGACTGGGATGACGGCGGGCAGCGCCTGGAAGTCGAGCGCCTCGAGTTCGCCGATGGTGGCGCGGAGCTTGCCGTGCCAGTTCTGCAGCAGGCTCTCCCAGTTCTGGAAGTAGTGGCCGGCGCGCTGGAGGAACTGCGGCACCCGCGCCTCGATGTCGGCCGGGTCGACCGCGACCGGCGACATGTACACGTACCCGTTGTGGATGCGGTACTCGATGCCGTTGGCGGTGGGGATGAGCAACTGCCGCGAGTTGTACTGCCCGAGGCATCCGACGGCGAACTCGAAGCCGATGGTCTCGAACGGCTTCGTCACCGTCGGCCAGTGCTGGCTGTCGCAGAACCAGAACTTGGCCTCCTCGACCTCGCGGCGGTTCTCCTGGAAGACCAGGTTGTAGGCGTACAGGCTCTTCCAGCCCTCGGCCCCGGCCGGTGCCGGCTGGTCATAGGGGCTCGGGAATGCGCGCCGCGCGGGCGCCTCGGCGACCAGTGTCGTCTCTGACATGGTTGTCCTCGTTTCTGGGTGCTGGGGGTTTCGATGGTGCGATGGAGGGGTGCCGTCACGTTGCCGTCACGGTGCACGTCGCCGGGGCGGCGGCGGGTCAGCGGCCGATCTGGGCCAGCAGGGACTTGGTGATGCTCTCGATGCCGAAGCCCGAGGTGGTGGTGGGGACCTCGCCGCGGTTCGCCCAGACCGTCTCGGGCCGCGACTGCAGCAGCAGCAGGTTCTCGCCGTCGGGGAGCCCGCGGTCGATCGCCCACTCGATGTCCTGGGGAACCCCGAAGTGCTTCTCGGCGCGCTTCGCGATGGCGGCGACGGCTTTGACCTCGGCGTCGGTGAGGCAGCGGATGTCGCGGCGCTCGGGTTCGACGTCGCGTTCGACCACCGACTTCGCCTCGGGATCGGGCACGAGCTCGAGGTGCTTGTCGCCGATCGTCTCGCTCGTGACCGAGAGCATGACCTTGTCGACGTGGAGGTTGTCGGGCGTCACCTGGCCCGACACCACGAGTTCCCCCAGACCCCACGCCGCGTCGATCACGATCGTCGACCGATCGCCGGTGGTCGGGTCGACCGTCATCGCGACGCCGGCCACTCGGGCGTCGACCATGGCCTGCACGGCCACCGCCATCGACAGGCCCTCGTCGGGAATGCCGTTCTTCTTGCGGTAGACGATGGCCCGCGAGGTATAGAGGGACGCCCAGCAGCGGCGCACGTGCTCGGCGACCTCGTCGCGGCCGCGGAGCCACAGGTAGGTGTCCTGCTGGCCCGCGAAGCTCGCGTCGGGGAGGTCCTCGGCGGTGGCCGACGACCGCACGGCCACGGCCGTGCCGTCGGCGAACCGCGCCTGGAGCGCCTCGTACGCGACCGTGAACTCGTCGTGGATCTGCTGCGGCACCGGCAGCCGCAGGATCTCGTCGCGGATCCTCGCGGAGACCTCGTCGACGTGCGAGACATCGTCGGCATCGATCCCGGCGAGTAGACGGTGGATGTCGGATGCGATGCCCGATGCTTCGAGGAAGTCCATGTAGGCGTGGGTCGTGACCGCGAACCCGGGCGGCACGGGCATGCCGGCTTCAGTGAGGGCCACGAGGGAGGCGCACTTGCCGCCGAGGAGCTCGAGCGGCGCGGCGCCCTGCTCGTCGAAGAAGCGGATGTAGTCGGAGTCGGGCACCTCAGGCCTCCCAGGTCACAGGGACGGATGTCGGAACGCGGAACGACAGGTTCTCGCGGAAATGGATGTCGGCGCCCTCGGCGAGGCGCAGCGACGGGACGGCGGCGATCGTCTCCTCCAGCACGATGCGGTCCTGCAGCTTCGCGAGCATGTTGCCGAGGCAGTAGTGGATGCCGAATCCGAACGACATGTGGTTGCGCGCGTCGGTGCGATCGATGTCGAACTGCTCGGGGTGCACGAACACCTCCTCGTCGCGGTTTGCCGAACCCATGAGGAGCAGGATGTTCGCGCCGGCCGGGATGGGCGTGCCGCCGATCTCGGCGTCCCGCGTCGCCTTGCGTCGCCAGGCGACGATCGAGCCGCTGTACCGGAGCACCTCGTCGATCGCGGAGGGGATGCGCGCCGGGTCCTCGACGAGCGCGTCCCACGCCTCGCGGTGCGACAGCAGCACGCGGATGGAGTTGGCGATGAGCGTCGTCGTCGTCTCGTGCCCGGCGAACAGCAGGCTGTAGCAGAGCGAGGCGATCTCGTGGTCGGAGATCTCGGCACCGGCACCCTGCGCCTCGACGAGGTCGGCGACCAGGTCGTCGCCTCCGCGCCGGTGCGCGTCGGCCACCAGCCGCTGCATCTCCTGCCAGTACTCGACGAGGTTGCGGGCATGCGGAACCTGCTCGTCGTCGGAGAGATCGGCCCAGGTCATCGCGGCCCGCGAGTCCGACCAGCGCTTGTAGGTGGGCACCATCGCCGGGTCGACCCCGAGCAGCGTGAGGATCGTGATCGTCGGGATACTGTACGCGACATCCGTCAAGAAGTCGCCTGTTCGGTGGGATGACGCGAGCATCTCACGCAGTGCGGCGCGGACGTTCTCGCGGATCGCGGGTTCGAGCGCCTTGAACCGGCGCGGGGTGAACGCGCGCTGGGCGATCGCGCGGATCCGCGTGTGGTCGGGCGGCACGCGTGCCGAGAGACCGGAATACGCGGTGAATCCGCCCTCCTTCATGATCCGGGATGCCTCGGGGCCCCGCTCGCGCACCGGAGCCTGGGCGTTCTCGCTCGAGAACGTCTCCCAGTCCTCGAAGACGGCGCGCACGTCGGCCCAGCGGGAGACGATCCAGTAGCCGATCCGCTCGTCGTACATGACCGGGTGCTCGCTGCGGAGCTTCGCGTAGGCCTCGAACGGGTCGTCCATCTCGAACGGCGAGTAGCCGTGGTGGCCGGTGCCGTGGTCGACGGGGCAGCCCGACTCGGTGGGCGGGCGCGTGCCTACCGTGGTCTCGGTCGGCGATACGGCCATGACAACTCCTTCGTCAGCAGGCGACCCGCGAGGGCGGGGTGCGTTCATTCAAAGCCCGGTCGCGCCGCGGCGCAGTTCCGTGTTCTGCTCAGCGGAATCGACTTCATCGTCCGCGTCCTCCCGGCGCGAGCGTCCGCATCGGGAACGCGCCCACACTCGACTCGATGCGGCGGGCGATGCCGCGCAGCGCCGGAAGGTGACGTTCGAGCGTGTCGAGGTCTTCAGCCCGCGCCACGAGGCCGAGCGCCGCGCCGATGGTCCCCTCGCGCTGGAACACCGGCACGGCGATCGACGAGGCCCCGATCCGCACCTCGTCGACCGCCGTGGCGAATCCCCGCTCGCGGATCGCCGCGAGCTCCCTCCGGAGCGCGTCGGGATCGACGTGCGTGTTCGGCGTGCGACTCTCGAGCGGCCGGGCGAGCACGGCCTCACGGAGCCACTCGTCCTCGTGGGCGAGGATCACCTTGCCCACGGCCGTCGCGTGCAGCGGCAGGCGCCCGCCCACGCGCGACGCCTGCGGAACTCGGCGGGTACCGTAGACCCGGTCGATGTAGAGCACCTCGTTGCCCTCGCGGATGGCGATGTGCGCGGTCTCGTTCGTGAGCGTGTAGAGGTCCTGCAGCAGCGGGCGGGCGATCTCGCGCACTTGGCGGCCCGCGTGCTGTCCCAGTTCCCACAGCCGGATGCCGACCTGGTACCGGCCGTGTGCGTCGCGCTGCAGCGCACCCCATTCCTCGAGCTCGCCGACCAGCCGATGGGTCGTGCTCGGCGCGAGGTCGGTCTCATGGGCGATCTCGGTGAGGCTGCGCGGCGCGAGGCTCTGCTCGAACACGGCCAGGATCGAGAGGATCCGCTGCGTCACGGTCTCCCCCGGGCGCGAGACTCCTCCCGCCATCGTGCACCTCCTCGTGCTCGGTCGTCCGATCGGCCGCTCAGGCGACTGTGCCGATTCCGGTCAGCGGAAGCCTAGCTTGCGTTCGCTGAAGAACTCATGCGAGCCTCGGCCGCGTGAGCACCACCACGAGCACGCGTCTCGGCCGCGACATCCGGGGCCACCTGCCTGCCGCTGTCGACGCGCCGGGGTACGTCGACCTCACGGGGCGGGATGCCGCGATCTGGGAGCTGGCCGCGCCGCACCTGCATGTGCGCAACAACGACGCGCACACGCTCTACGCGTACGGACTCGCCCGGGCGCTGCTCGCCCGCGTGCCGGATGCGCGCGAGGACGTCGTACTGCCCGCGATCCTGCTGCACGACACCGGCTGGTCGACCGTTCCCGACGACGAGATCCTCGAGGCGATCGCGCCCGGCGGCGGGCGACCCGACCTCGTGCGACATCACGAACGGGAGGGCGCCCGGATCGCCCGCGACATCCTGAGCACCATCGGCCACGACCCGGAGGCGACCGAGCAGGTCGTGGCGATCGTCGACGGCCACGACTCCCGGCGGCACGCGATCTCGCCCGAGGACGCCATCGTGAAGGATGCCGACAAGCTGTGGCGGGTGAGCCCGCACGGCATCCGGACGGTGTGCGGATGGTTCGACCTCACGCCCGACGAGGCACTGCGGCTCTGCGCGTCGCGCGTCGAGCCGGCGCTGCTCACCGAGCCGGGTCGCGCGATTGCCCGCGCACTCGTCGCGATCGCGTCGATCGACCTCGTTCCGCAGCGACAGGGGCTCGAGTAACCGCACTGCACCGATCGTGGCGCGACTACCCTCAGCGCGGCCCATCTGGCAGTCGGCGGCCCAGGATGCCGTGGCGATGCTCGCCCGCGCCGACGAGCGGATCGGGTCACGAGGCGCTTACTCGAATCACCTGCTGATCCGGTCGGAGAGCATCTCGTCGTCGTGGACGGCTCATCTGCTGGACGGCCGACCGGCACCTCGCGCTCGTCGCCCTCACCGAGCGAAGCAACGGCGTCGGCGCCGAAGACGCCGCCGGTCGCAGGCCGAAGCAGGGCTCGCCGGTGCCCGAGGTCGGCCAGTTCGGTCGGCTGCAGGCGACCCCGCACGGCGAACCCACCTGACGGATGCCTCCCACACCCTCCCTGTGGCCGCAACATCTGGGACGAGGGCACCGCAGGATGATCTCTCAACATCAAAAGTCCCGGAAACTCCGTGAGTCTCCGGGACGTTCCGGTCGGGATGACAGGATTTGAACCTGCGACCCCCTGACCCCCAGTCAGGTGCGCTACCAAGCTGCGCCACATCCCGATGCCGCCCGATTCCTCGGAGGCAACCTGACCATCATAGCGGCATCGGCGAGAGTGCTCTGCACACCACTGGTCTCGAGACACTCGCTTCGCTCGCTCCTCGACCCGCGGAAACCAGACCTAGGCGGCGCATAGCTTCTCGCCGTAGGCTCGCGGAGGCGGGTATCTGCCCTACGCCACCGCTGCCCCAGCCAAGCCCCGAACGAACGCACCCAGGAGGAATCTTGTCGAACGCCATCACGCGCCGCCCATCCGTGAACATCCCGCTCATCGTCCTCTGGGTGGTCTCCCTCGGCATCGGGCTCTTCGGGCTGCTCTTCCTGCTCACGGGCAACGCCGCGCAGGCCGACTTCTACAACACGGGTGGCTCCGACTATCTCCAGTACCTCAACCTGCAGACGCAGAGCACGATCGGCGGGATGCTCCTGACGGCCGGAATCGTCGGGGTCTTCATCGCCCTCGCGACCCACGCACGCAACTGGGCCGCCGCGAAGGTCGCGGCCGACCAGCTCGCCCACGAGGAGCTCTACGCGCGCGAACTCGACGACGAGGAGGACGGCGACGACGGCTTCGAGCCCAACGGGGTCGTCCGCGAGGATGACGCCGTCGCACCGGCGCCGGTGACGGCGGATGCCAAGGATGCCCCTGCCCCGACCGCGTCGGCCGTCGACGCTCCCGAGCTCGCCGAGCCCGACACGGCGCTTCCGCCGACCGACCGTCCGAAGGACGAGACCGACCGCGCCTGACGACGCCGGCCGCCCCTGACGGCAAGCCCGGCGATGGCCCCGCGGGCGTTCAGAGGTGCTTCCGCACCTCGTCCATGAACGCCCGCGGGTCGTCGACCCAGATGCGCACGCCGGTGATGATCTGCTCGCCGCCCTTCGCTCCCCCGCCGGGCAGCCGCACAACGGTGGGCCGTTCGAGCTCGATCTCGATGTCGGTCGTGTCCTGCATCCGGTAGACGAGGGTGCGCGAGGCATCCGTGACCTCGAATCGTGGCGACTTCGGCTCGTCGATGCGCCGCTTGTGCTCGACTGAGGCGATGTCGTCCCAGCTCAGACCGAGATCCACCTCGAGACCCTGGCGCACCCGGATGCCGGCGGGGCCGACCGTGTGCGGTCGCATGAGGTACGCGCAGAGCAGCCCGAACATCCAGGTGACGCCCCAGATGCCGAGGATGAGGAACGCGACGCGCACCACGGGCCACCGGTGCACGATGAGGTCGATGATCGGGATCTCGACGGCCGACAGCCCGATGAAGATCAGCAGCACCGTCATCACGGGCTTGTGGTAGCCGAATCCGGCGGCACCCGCCGGGATCGCCGGGCGACGTGCGACGAACCGGCCGATGTTGGCGTAGATGCGCAGCTCGAGCAGCAGCGCCCGCTGCACGAAGTTCCAGACGCGTCGCCAGACGGATGCCTCCCGCCGCTCGCCGACCGCGATGCTCATGCCAAGGCCTCCCCGTGTTCGGCGCTGCGCGCCCGCTCGGCCTCCACGAGCTCCCGCAGACGTGCGGCGATCGCGTCGACCCCGCGCTCGAACGCGGGCCGGTCGGCGGGGGCGACCGCGCCGAGGAGCTCCGTCGAGAGCTCGGAGTGCTCGCGTTGCATCCGCTGCATCATGCGACGCGCGGATGCCGCGAGCGACACGACGATGGCGCGCCGGTCATGCGGGTGCGGTGCGCGCTCGACGTAGCCACCCGCCTCGAGGGCGTCGACGAGTCCGGTGATGTTGCGGGCGCTGACGCCGAGCCTCGTCGCAAGGACCTGCTGCGTGGCCGGCCCCTCGTGCTGCAGGTCCCAGAGAAGCCGCACTCGCGCAGTGGTGAGCGGCGTTCCCTCGAAGGCGCGCGCCAGGTCCTTCTGGAACAGCTCGCTGATCTCGAGGAGTCGGTCGAGCACGGTGATCTCGGCGGTCATATCATGATGCTACTTCATCATTACCGTACTTCACGAATTTGGCGACTGCTCCCCTAGGCTGAGCGCATGGTATCCGAGCAACCGCCGCGCATCGTGCAGGTCATGAATAAAGCGCCGCTCGGCCTCTACCGTGCGGGTCTCGGCTGGCTCCTCGGCGGGCACTTCCTCCTGCTCGCGACGACCGGGCGCAAGACGGGACGCCCGCGACAGGTCGTGCTCGAGGTCGCGCGCCGCGCCGACGGCCCGGACACGGTCCCGACGATCTGGGTGATCGCGAGCCGCGGCCGGCGTACCGACTGGTACGCGAACGCGGTCGCCGGCGGCCCCACGGCCGTCACCTGGAAGCGGCGCACGTACACCCCGCAGGTGCACGCGCTCACCGTCCTCGAGCGCCAGGAGCTCCTCGCGGACTACCAGCGGCGGCATCCCCGCGCGGCCGCCCTGCTCGGCAAGACCATCCTGGGTGCCGAGCTCACGGGCGAGCCCGAGCAGCTGCGACGCCTCGCCGAGGACCTGCGCGCCCTCCGGCTCGATCCGCCGGCACCGGATGTCGCCACCACGCGTTAGCGTGACGCCATGGACGACGACGCCAACGAGACCCATCCGGTCGACCTCCGCATCGTGCCCGCAGGCGACGCGCCCTTCGACGACGTCGCGGCCGTGTTCGGCACGAAGGGCGACCCCGCGCACTGCTGGTGCCAGTGGTACAAGATCCCCGGCAGCAACTGGCGCTCGATCGGCGACGACGCACTGCGCGACCGCCTGGCGACGCAGCTCGACGCAACCGATGCCGGTCCCGGCCTGCTCGCCTACGACGGCGACACCCCGGTGGGGTGGTGCGCGGTCGAACCGCGGAAGAACCTCGAGCGCCTGCGCCGCAGTCGCCTCGTGACCGGCGGCACCGCGCATCCCGACCTGGAGGACCCGACGGTCTGGGCGGTCACCTGCTTCGTCGTCCCGCGTGCGTTTCGCCGGCGCAGGGTCGGCAGCGCCCTCGCCGAGGCCGCGGTCGACTACGCGCGCAGCCACGGCGCGCACCTCGTCGAGGCCTATGCGGTCGACGCCGAGCTGCGGTCGAAGGTGCCTGCCGCCGACCTCTTCCACGGCACCGTCTCGATGTTCGAGGGCGCGGGGTTCACCGAGGTCGCGAGGCCGAGGCCCGACCGCGCAATCATGGAAGTGCGGCTCCGCCACTAGTGGGCCGCGCCCATTCCACGCTCAGGCTCGCGTGGTCTACTCCCTCGCATGGGTTCGGTTCGGGATCGCTGGCGGTCGCACCTGCTGCAGACGTTGTCGGGCACCGACGACGGGCGACCGGCCTGGGTCGACGAGCTCGAGCACGGCGTCGACGCCGGGTACTTCGGTCCTGGCTCCGCGGCGTGGGCGGTGCACGGGGGCATGGCGACCATGGTCGCGGGCATCAGGGCCCTGCTCGTGCAGGCGATGCATCCGGGGGCCCTCGCCGGCGTGCACGACTGGTCGCGCTACGAGGAGGATCCGCTCGGGCGCCTGACCGGCACCATCCGCTGGCTGGTGACCGTCACGTTCGGCGATCGCGCCACGGCCGAGCGGGCGTCGGCGCGCGTGCGCGGGCTGCACCGGCGCGTGCAGGGCGAGTACGTCGATACCCGAGGCATCCGTCGCCCGTATCGCGCGAGCGACCCCGAACTGCTCGAGTGGGTGCACGTCGCATTCACCGAGTCCTTCCTCACCTGCCACGAGCTCTGGGAGGGTCCGATACCCGGCGGTCCCGACGCGTACGTGCGGGAGTGGGCGATCGCCGGCGAGCTGCTCGGCTTGACGGATGCCCCGCAGACGGCTGCCGGACTCCGCGCACGGCTCGACGGCTTCGCGGCCGTGGGCGTGCTGAAGCGCGACGAGCGCGTCGACAAGGCCGTGCGGTTCATCCGCAACCCACCGCTCGCGCGAGGCATGTTGCCCGCCTACCGGGTGATGTTCGCGGGAGCCGTGCAGTCGCTCTCTCCCGACCAGCGGCGCCTGCTCGGGCTGATCGCGCCGCCCTTCCCGGCGATCGCGGCGACGGGCGCGGTGCTGCGCTCGGTGCGAACGGTGCTCGGCGATCGCTCCACCTCAGAGGACGCGGCGCGGTCGCGGCTCGCTCGGCTCGACCGCGACGCGGCGGCCTGATCGTATGGCGCATCGTCGTCGTGTCGCGGATCTCGGGTTCCGGTTCCTCTCCCGAGCGCACGCGACGATCCTCCGGCTCACGGGGTGGCAGCTCGGGGCGAGCATCGTGGGCATGCCGATCGTCGAGCTCCACACGATCGGGCGCCGCACCGGCCGGCCCCGGTCGGTCGTGCTCGCCGCACGTCCCGGCAGATCCCGGTCGTGATCTGCGAGCCCCGCCCCTGACGCGAACGAACGTCAGCGCGACGCCCACTTCGCCGCGGCGTCCCGCAGGCCGCGCTTCGCCGCCGCCAGTCCCTTCACGTGTTGCTCCGCGCGACGGTCGGCGGCGTCCGCGAGCCGCTCGAGCAGGTCGACCGGCTCGCCCCGGTGCGACGCGTGCGCGGCGGCACGGCGCACGTGCTCGGCGAAGAGCACCTCGTCGCGATGATCGCCGAGCACGTCGTGCAGGTCCTCCCCTGCCTCGGCGAGTGCCTCGGCTCTCGCTCCGAACAGTTCGAGCGGTTCGGTCGTGACCGCCTCGGCGGCATATCGCAGCCGCCGGCCCGCCTTCCGCACCGCATGCAGCTGCTCGGGAGCCGGCGACGAGCCGAGACGATCGGCGCGGCGCATCGCGCGTTTCGCCTCCCGCTCGAGGAGGCGACCGAGCACCTCGTCTGCCGGACCGGCCGCGAGCGGCGTGAGGGGTGGCGCCTCGAGGAAGTCCGCGAGCATCAGGCGCCGCACCGACGCACGGGGCATCTGCTGGCGTTCCACCAGTCGACCGTGCGCGAGCCGGTGCGCCTCGACCTCGGCGTCGACGAGGTGGCCGCGCACGGCGGAGAGGCCGCCGGGAGTCGCCCCCTCCGGCGGGTCCTCGAGCGCGGCTTCGGCCACCTGCACCCGCACTTCGATGTCGCGCACCGTGCCGAGCTCGCTGCCGAGCTCCCGGTACCGGCGGCGGATCCCCTCAGAGACGGATGCCTCGAACAGCGGCGCGTATGCGGCGAGCACGCTTCGGAGTCGGCGCACCTGCGTGCGGAGCTGGTGCACTGCGTCGGGTTCGTCGGCGAGGGCGGCCGGCTCGAGGGCGTCGAGCCGTGCACCGAGGGCACGCAGGGCGCCCATGATCGCCGTGCCTGCATCGACGTCGCGGCCGACCTCTCCCCGCGCGTCGTCCTCCTCAGCCACGGCTCAGCCCCTGTCGCGCCATGAGGTCGCCGTCGCGTTCGAGGCGGCGCAGCACCTCCTCGGGTCCGAGCTGCGTCACACCGGGTTCGAGCTCGTCCCACTCGCGGGGCGCGGCGACCTGCGGCCGTTCTCGGCCGCGCATGGTGTACGGCGTGGCCGTCGAGCGAGCGGCGCTGTTCTGGCTCCAGTCGATGAACACCCGCCCCACGCGCTTCTCCTTGCCGACTTCGGCCACGACCGCATCGGGATGCGCCGCGGCGAGTTCCTTCGCGATCCGGCCGACGTACGCGTGCACGGCCCGAGAGGTTCGCCGGCCGGTGAGCGGTGCGTACACGTGCAGCCCCTTGCTGCCGCTCGTGACCGGCCACGCCTCGAGATCATCCTCGGCGAGGCGGGCACGGATGAGTCGTGCCGCGGCCACGCACTCGTCGAGCCCGGCTCCCTCGCCCGGGTCGAGGTCGATGACGAGCCGGTCGGGATTCCGGATGCCACCGCGCGGGCCCACCCGCCACTGCGGCGTGTGCAGCTCGATGGCCGACTGGTTCGACATCCACTCGAGTCCGCGCACGTCGTCGATGAACGGGTAGTTCACGAGCTTGGCGGCCTTCGACGATCCGGGGTTGGAGGAGAGGGGCATCCGCCGGAGCCAGTCGGGCGTGTACTTCGGTGCGTGCTTCTCGAAGAAGCGCACGCCGCCGACGCCCTCGGGGAACCGGATCCGGGTCACGGGACGGTCGGCGAGCTGGGGCAGGATGACGTCGGCGACCGCGCGGTAGTACGCCACCAGGTCGCCCTTCGTGAAGCCGGTCTCGAAGAGCTGCCGCTCGGGATGCGTGATCCGCACGGCGTGCGCGAGCGCACGGGCCGACGGGCGCGCGGGTCGACGGCTCACAGCGTGAACCTCCGTTCCTCGCCGGTGGCGAGTCGGGATTCGACGCCCTCGACGACGATGCGGATGGGCGCCGCGTGACCCGCGGCCGACGTGATGTGCAGTTCCTCCTGCGAGAGGGTCACGCTGAGTGCCTGGTCGCGGTAGGTGAGGTGGAACTTGACGGAGCCGATCTCGACCGGCAGCTGCGGATGGAACCAGAGCCGATCGCCGCGCATCTCGATGCCCGCGTAGCAGCGCGTGACGAGGTCGACCGACCCCGCCATGGCCGCGATGTGCACGCCCTCGCGCGTGGTGCCGCCCTGGATGTCGGCGAGGTCGGAGCGCAGGGCCTCCTGCAGGAATCGCCACGAACGGGCGCGGTCGCGGCGGGCCTCGAGCCATGAATGCACCACGTTCGAGAGGGTCGACCCGTACGTGCTCGTCGCCGAGTAGCGCTCGACCGTGCGCAGGATCGCCTCGGGCGGCAGCTCGTAGCCCATGTCCTCCAGCAGTTCCCGCAGCTCCTCGGCCGACAACAGGTACAGGAGCATGAGCGCGTCGGGCTGCTTCGACACCTGGTACCGGTTGGTCGTGTCGCCCTCGGCGTCGAGGATGAGGTCGAGCCGGCCGATCCAGCCGTGCCTGCGGCGATACCGGTCGAGGTCGATCGGCTCGAGCTCGTCGTAGCCGTCGAACTGCGAGAGCGTGCCGTCGGCGTTGAACACCACGGTGAGCCGGCGGGCGATCCGCTCCCAGTTCTCCCGCTCGCCGGGCTCGACCCCCAGGCGCTGCCAGTGCAGGCGCCCCGGATGCCCCTCCAGCACGTCGAGCGTCGTGATCGCGCGCCGCAGCACCCACGAGGTCATCACGTTCGTGTAGGTGTTGTCGCGCACGCCCTCTCCGGGTCGGTCGACGTAGCCGTCATGGAACTCGTCGGGGCCCATCACGTGGTCGATCGAGTACCGGTCGCGCTCGGGGTCGTGGACGGCGAGCGACGCGAAGAACCGGGCCACGCCCACGATGAGATCGGCACCCTGATGCAGCAGGAACTGGGTATCGCCCGTCGACTCGTAGTACTGCCAGGCGCTGTACGCCACCGCGAGGCCCACGTGGCGCTGCAGCCGGGAGTTGTCGGGGATCCAGGCGCCGCTGATCGGATTGAACAGGGCGCTCGGCGTGACGTCGTCACCCGCGATGCCACTCTGCCAGGGGAACATCGCGCCCGCATGACCGGCGTGCCGGGCCGCCGCCTCGGCGGCCCCGAGCCGACGGTGCCGGTAGGCCAGCAGCGCCGGCGTCAGCGGCGGGCGGCGCAGGGTGATGAACGGGTAGACGAACAGCTCGTCCCAGAACACGTGGCCGTCGTACGCCTCGCCGTGCAGGCCGCGAGCCGGGACGCCCGCGTCGAGGTCGGCGTTGACCGCGTTCAGGGTCTGCAGCACGTGGAACGCGTTGAAGTGCAGGGCGAGCGCCTCCTCGCCGGCGGGCCGCAGCTCCACGGCGAATTCGAGCCACAGCCGCTCCCATGCCTGCACGTGCGCCGCGAGGAGCTCGTCGAAGCTCCCCGCCCTGCCCACGCCGTCGACCGCCGCCTCATCGGGCGAACGCACGGCACGATCGCGCGAGGTGGAGACGTACACCACCTTCTCGATCACGATGGGCGTGCCCGCCGCGGCATCCGTCGTGAACTCCTGCGCGACCTCGCCCCGCTCGTCCGCGTGGAACGAGCGCTCGGTCGCCATCGCTCGGTCGCCCGACCGCGCGGTGGTGCGCGCGGCGGTCGCGATCCTGACCCTCGATCGCGTGGTCTCGACCTCGAGCAGCACGGCGTCACGCCCGCACTCCCGCAGTGCGACGGGGTGCAGGTGACGATGGGCGCGCAGCGAGTGGCTCGCCATGTTGGTGTTCGCCACCCGGCCGTCGAGGCCCGATCGCACCGTGACCGTGCCCGACCAGTCGACGGGCAGGATCGACACCCGCATCGCCGCGACCCGTGGCGAGTCCTGCGAGACGAATCGGTCGGTGCGCACCGTGGTCGACCGGCCTCGATCGTCGCGGAACGTGAACCGACGCGTGAGGATTCCGTGTCGTACGTCGAGCTCCTGCCGGAACTCGACGAGGTCGGCATCGTCGAGCGCATCGAGCGAGAACCAGTCGCCGTCGCCGACTCGGACGCGCACGGGCAGCCAGTTCGGCGCGTTGACCATCTCCTCGTCGGGCATGTCCACGCCCTCGACTCGCCAGTCGACGACGTCGTAGACGCCGGCGAAGTACGTGCCCGGGTAGTGCACGTCGTCGGCAACGGACTCCTCAGCCGCACCTCGTGTGCCCCAGTACCCGTTCGCGAGGGTGCACAGGGCCTCGCGCGTGCGTTCGCGTGTGGGCAGGTAGTCGTCGAAGGCGACGACCCACGTCTCGGGCTCCCCTGTTCCGTCGTGCGGATGCGCGACCCCGCAGAGGCGATCGTCGAGGGTGCGCAGTGCTGCCATGACCCAACGCTACGCCGCGGCGTCCCTCGAAGGCCGCAACCCGATCGGGGTGGATCGCCTCAGTCGTCGTCGATGCGCACGCGCTTGATGCGCGACGACTCGCCGCGCAGGATCGTCACCTTCGAGCGCGAGACCCCGAAGTGCGCGGCGAGCGCGGCCACGACGCCCGCGTTGGCGGCGCCGTCGACGGCGCGTTCGCGCACGTAGACGGTGACGGATGCCGCGGGGTCGCCCTCGGCCTCCTCGACGAGCGGTCCCTTGCGGCTGCCGGGCTTCACCCGGACGGTCAGGTCCATCGCACTCCTCAGTACCGTGGTTCGTGCCGTTTCGGCAGCAGGTGGGCCGGAAGCGCTCCGGTCGCCGGGAACTCGCACTCGAACCAGCCTTCGTAGCCGAAGAGGAATCCGAAGGTGCGGTTGCGCACCTCCAGGTGCACGCGGAACACGCCCGCCTCGTCATCGAATCGTTCGCGGAGCTCGGCGTACCCCGAGAACAGCATCGGGAAGCGGATGTCGACCGGTCCTTCGCGGAAGCGCTGCTCCCCCGAACGCAGGAGCAGCGAACCGTCCTGCTCCACGGTGAGCTCCAGGTCGACCGCGAGGTGCTGGTGCGTGCCCAGGTAGTCGACGACGATGCCGCGGGAGGGATCCACGACCATGGTCGCGTCGAAGCGACTCGGCCGGCGGCCCGGCAGACGGTACTCGCGGACGAACGTCACCGTCTCCCGTCCGAACGGGTCGAGGTAGGGCTGGTTCTCGATCGTGAACGGCACGTCGGCGCCGACGTCCGGAACCAGGATGTTCCGAAGCCGCCCGATCTGCAGGAACGGCACCGTCCACCACGGCCCGCGACGAATGCGGGTCATCATGCCCCGGCCGACGCAGGCATACCCGGCGTCGAGCGACACCCCGAAGCGCTGCTGCAGCATCGGATGGAGCCGCGTGAAGTCGTCGCCGGGCGCTCGGGGGAACACTGGGCCGACATTGGCCGACGAACGAGCGCTCACGGTGCCGCCAGCCGGGCGAGGGTCGGCGGTGCTCCGGCGAACGCACCGCGGGCCGGCGCGACGGTGCGGCAGCGTCGCGCCCTCGGTCGATCCGCGCGCCAGCATGCGAGCACGGATGCCACGGGCCAGCGCTCGGGCGGCACGCCGGTCTCCGCCCAGATGCGCAGGCGGTCGAAGCTCCACGCGGTCATCCAGCGCACGAGCGGGCGGATCACCCGGTCGGCGAGTCGGCCGAAGCCGGGTTCGTAGTCGAATCCGGTGATGAAGCGCACGCCCTCGTCGGTGGGCACGTAGCGCCAGTATCCGCGGCCCGCACGGAGCGGCGACCACTGGTCACTCGTGGTGAACCGGAGCGCGGACGTGCTCGTGCCATCGGGGCTTGCGCGCTCGCCGATCGAGGTCCCGGTTCCTCGGATGGTGTGCAGGCCACCGAGGCGTCGTTCGTAGCGGAACCGCATGGCGCCGTCGTCGAGCCGCGCGAGCGGCACGATGGCCGAGAAGCGGAGGTCCCAGCGGACGTGTTCCAACGGGTCCTGGGTCAGCCGCCAGACCGTGTCGAGGTCGGCGCGGACCAGTGTCTCCACGTACAGCGCACGCGACCGCCCGTCGCCCGCCAGCGGGCGCGAACGCGACGACGCTCGCGACATCCGTCGCCTACCGCTGGCGGCGCTCGCGGACGCGCATGTTGATCACGATCGGCGAGCCCTCGAAACCGTAGATCTCGCGCAGCCGCCGCTGGATGAACCGGCGGTAGCCCGGGTCGAGGAACCCGGTCGTGAACAGCACGAAGGTCGGCGGACGGCTGGCGGCCTGCGTGCCGAACAGGATGCGGGGCTGCTTGCCGCCGCGAACCGGGTGCGGATGCTCCTGCGTGAGCTCGGTGAGGAAGGCGTTGAACTTGCCCGTGGGTATGCGGGTATCCCACGACTCGAGCGCCGTCTCGAGGGCGGGCACGAGCTTCTCGAGGTGCCGGCCGGTCTTGGCCGAGATGTTCACACGCGGCGCCCACTGCACGTGGTGCAGGTCCTGCTCGATCTCGCGTTCGAGGTAGCGGCGGCGGTCGTCGTCGAGGAGGTCCCACTTGTTGTACGCGAGCACGAGCGCTCGGCCCGACTCGAGCACGAGGTCGATGATGCGCACGTCCTGCTCGGAGATCGGCTGCGAGACATCCAGCATCACGACCGCGACCTCGGCCTTCTCGAGGGCCGCCTGGGTGCGCAGCGACGCGTAGAAGTCGGCGCCCTGCTGCAGGTGCACGCGACGGCGGATGCCGGCGGTGTCGACGAAGCGCCAGATCTTGCCGCCGAGCTCGATCTGCTCGTCGACCGGGTCGCGGGTCGTGCCCGCGAGCTCGTTGACCACGACGCGCTCCTCGCGCGCCGCCTTGTTCAGCAGGCTCGACTTTCCCACGTTCGGTCGGCCGAGGATCGCGACCCGGCGGGGTCCGCCGAACTCGTCCTTCGCGACGGCCGACACCTGCGGCAGGACCTTGAAGACCTCTTCGAGGAGGTCGGCGACGCCGCGTCCGTGCAGCGCCGAGACCGGATACGGCTCGCCGAGGCCGAGGTTCCAGAGTGCGGCCGCCTCGGGCTCCTGGCGCGCATCGTCGACCTTGTTCGCCACGAGGAACACGGGCTTCTTCGCCTTGCGGAGCAGGCGCACCACGTGCTCGTCGGTCGAGGTCGCGCCGACCATGGCGTCGACGACGAAGAGCACCACGTCGGAGAGGTCGATCGCGACCTCCGCCTGCGCGGCGACTGAGGCGTCGATGCCCCTCGCGTCGGGCTCCCAGCCGCCCGTGTCGACGAGCGTGAAGCGGCGGTCGAGGTACTCGCCCTTGTACGACACGCGGTCGCGGGTGACGCCCGGCGTGTCCTCGACGACGGCTTCGCGTCGGCCGAGGATGCGGTTGACGAGCGCGGACTTGCCGACGTTCGGTCGGCCGACGATCGCGATGACCGGAAGGGCCGGGAGGTAGCGGATGGCCTCCTCGCCCTCCTCCGAGAGCTCGAGCACCTCGAGGTCGTCGTCGTCGAGCTCGTAGTCGGAGAGCCCCGATCGCAGGGCGGCCGCCCGCTGCTCGGCGAGGTCCTCGTCGACGTCGGCGAGGCGCTCGGCCAGGTCGTCGTCGACGACGGCCTCGTCGTCGTACTCGCTCGGCTGGTCGGTCATGCTGTCTCCTCTGAAGTCCGTGCGCTCCGGGCACGTGCCCGTCGCGGTGCTAGCGCACCGCCTCGGGCTGCGCGGCCCGGATCACGCCGACGACGGCCTCGACGGTCTGGTCGAAGTCGAGCTCGGTCGAGTCGACGGTCGTCACGCCCTCGGCGGCGGTCATGAAGTCGACGACCTTGGCGTCGGCTTCGTCGCGCCGGCGCAACTGCTCCCCCGTGTGCTCTGGCGTGACGTCGACCAGTTCGGCGGAGCGCCTGGCTATTCTAGCCTCCTCGGACGCGGTGAGCAGGATCCGCACGGGCGCATCGGGGGCGACCACGGTCGTGATGTCGCGGCCCTCGACCACGATGCCGGCACGGCGCTCGTCGGCCATGATGCTCCGGAACAGTTCGATGAGATGCGTGCGCACCTCGGGAACCCGCGCGACCCGGCTCACGACCGCCGAGATGTCGGGGTCGCGGATCGCCGTCGTGACGTCGACGTCGCCGACGTGCACGGCATAGCCGGCCGGGTCGGTGCCGATGCGGTACTCGAAGCTCGAGAGGCACGAGACGACGGATGCCGCGTCATCCGTGTCGACCCCGCACGCCTCGGCGTGCCAGGCGAGCGCGCGGTACGCGGCGCCCGTGTCGAGGAAGCCGTAGCCCAGCCGGCGGGCGACCTCCTTCGACACGCTCGACTTGCCGCTGCCGGCGGGGCCGTCGATGGCGACGACGATCGGGTACACGGGGGCGGATGCGTTCACGTTCACCTGTTCAGCCTGCGATCCGCCAGCCGCGTGCGGCCAGCTCGTCGGTGAGTCGCTCCACGACCTCGGGAAGCACGAAGACCTCGGCGAGGCCCACCTGGGCGCCCGGCGAGTGCTCGAGGCGGAAGTCCTCGAGGTTCACGCCGGCGTCGCCGACATCGTTGAAGAGCCGGGCGAGCTGCCCCGGGCGGTCGTCGACCATCACGATGAGGCTCGCGTACCGGCGGTCGACACCGTGCTTGCCGGGGAGTCGCTCGACGCCGGTGTTGCCGCCGAACAGCTCCTCGGCGATGCGGCGGCGGGCGCCGGGCGCCTCGAAGTCCTCGAGGGCGGCGATGAACCGGTCGAGGTCGTCGCGGTAGGCGCGGAGGATCTCGGCGACCGGCCGCGCGTTCTGCCCGAGGATCTGCACCCACAACTCGGGATCGCTCGCCGCGATGCGCGTGACATCGCGCAGCCCCTGTCCGGCGAGGTTCAGGGAGGCGTGCGGCGCCTCGATGAGTCGGCGCGCCAGGAGGCTCGACACGACCTGGGGCACGTGCGACACGAGCGCGACCGCCTGGTCGTGCTGCTCAGGGGTGAGCTCGACGAGGGTCGCCCCGAGGTCGAGGATCAGGTCGTCGATGGCGGCGGCATTCTGGTACGAGACGTTGCCGTGGTCGACGACGACCCATGGGCGTCCGACGAAGAGGTCCGCGCGGCCCGACATCGGTCCGCCCCGCTCGCGGCCCGCCATCGGGTGGGTGCCGATGTAGCGGGAGAGGTCGGCGCCGCGTGCCTTGAGGTCGTCGTAGACGGCGAGCTTGACGCTCGCGACATCCGTCACGAGGGCCTCGGGGTACGCCTCGAGCTCGGCGGCGACGACGTCGGCGGTGACATCGGGCGGCACGCACACCACGATGAGCTGAGGCCGGTCGCCCGGCTCGGCGGGCCGGCCGGCACCGTAGTCGACGGCGATCGCGAGGTGCGTGGGTGACGCGTCGGCGAGGATGACGTCGATGCCCTTCGCTTTGAGGCCGAGGCCGATGCTCGCACCGAGGAGACCGACGCCGACGACGCGCACCGGGCCGATCAGGCGTGATTCGGTCACGAGTCCCCTTCGTTCGATACGGCCCCGTCATCCGATCGCGTGTCGTCGCGCGCGGTGTCGGCAGCGCGGGAGATCGTGAGCAGTCGGCCGAGTTCCACCTTAGTCAACTCGCGCATGGCGCCCGACTTCAGGGTGCCGAGATGCAGCGGGCCGAAGCTGCGACGCACGAGGTCGGTGACCGGATGCCCCACCGCGTCGAGCATCCGCCGCACGATGCGGTTCCGCCCCGAGTGCAGGGTCACCTCGACCATGGTGTGCCGGTCGTCGCCCTGCTGCTGCAGGATGCGTCCGCGATCGATCGCGATGGGCCCGTCGTCGAGTTCGATCCCCTGCTTGAGTCGCTGGACGGTCTGCGGGGTCATCCGGCCGCGCACCTTGGCGATGTATGTCTTCTCCACGCCGAACGACGGGTGCGCGAGCACGTGCGCCAGCTCGCCGTCGTTCGTGAGCAGCAGCAGGCCGCTCGTCTCCGCGTCGAGGCGGCCCACGTTGAAGACGCGCTCCTCGAGCCCGTCGGTGAAGCGTCGGAGGTCGGGGCGGCCCTGTTCGTCGCGCATCGACGACACCACGCCGCGGGGCTTGTTCAGCATGTAGTAGCGCTTCGCGGGGTCGAGCTGCACGGCGACGCCGTCGACCGCGACCAGGTCGGTCGCGGGGTCGACCCGGCTGCCGAGCTCCGTGACCACCTGGCCGTTGACCTCGACCCGGCCCTCGACGATGAGCTGCTCCGACACCCGGCGGCTCGCCACGCCCGCCGCGGCGAGCACCTTCTGGAGCCGTTGCCCACTGCGGTCCTGCTGGTCAGTCACGGTCGAATCCCCCCTGGCCGTCGTCGAGCAGCGGCGAGATGTGCGGCAGCTCCTCGATCGAGTTGACGCCGAGGTTCGTGAGCAGCAGGTCGGTGGTGCCGTAGAGGATCGCCCCGGTCTCGGCATCCGTGTCGACCTCGGTGATGAGCCCCCGGCCGAGCAGGGTGCGCACCACGGAGTCGACGTTGACCGCGCGGATCGAGGCGATCGACGAGCGTGAGATCGGCTGCTTGTACGCGATCACGGCGAGCGTCTCGAGCGCCGCCTGCGACAGCTTCGATGTGGACTGCGTGAGCACGAAATCGGTCACGAGCGTGTCGTACTCGGCGCGCACGTAGAAGCGCCAGCCGCCGCCGACCTCGCGGAGCTCGAAGCCGCGCCGGATGCCACGTGCCGCCGCCGCCTCGTCGGCGACGTCGGTGCGGGGCTCGCCCGACGTACCCGTGCCGTCGTAGTCGGCGACGAGTCGGGCGATGGCGGCGCGCACCTCGGCGACCGGACGCGCGACCGCCGCGGCGAGCTGCACGATGCTCTGCGGCTCGTCGGCGATGAACAGGATCGCCTCGAGCGCGCGGTCGAGGTCGAGCCTGGGCTGGCCGGGCACGTCGAGCGGCGTGACGATCGACAGCTCGGGCCCGTGCTCCTCCGCGGGTTGAGGAGGCGACGAAGGAGCCGTCTCGAAACCCTCTTCCGCGGCATCCTCCGTCAACTCCGCGGCATCCGTCTCACTCGTCATAGTCAGCCCCCAGGCTCTCGAGGTTGTCATCCGACCAGCTGTCGGCGGCCCAGCGCAGCGTGAGCTCGCCGAGCGGCTCGAGCTGCTCGAACCCGATCGCCGCGTGCCGGTACAGCTCGAGCACCGCGAGGAAGCGGGCGACCACCACTCCGGACTGGGTGATGCCCGCGATGAGCTCGCGGAACGTCACGGGATCGCCCCGCCGGAGCACGGCGACGACGTGCGCGGCCTGCTCGCGGATCGACACGAGCGGCGCGTGCAGGTGGTCGAGGCCGACGACGGGGATCTCACGCGGCGTGAGCGCGAGCACCGCGAGCGCGGCGAAGTCCTCGAGGCTCAGCGTCCATCGCAGCTCGGGCTCGCGCTGGCGGAAACGGTCCTCCAGGCGCACGCTGCGCGGATGCCGCCGCGATTCGGTCTCGAGGCGCGACGCGAACCAGCGCGACGCCTCCTTGAAGGCGCGGTACTGCAGCAGCCGGGCGAAGAGCAGGTCGCGCGCCTCGAGGAGCGCGACGTCCTCGGCGTCGACGAGCTCGCCCTGCGGCAGGAGCCCGGCGACCTTGAGGTCGAGCAGCGTCGCCGCGACCACGAGGAACTCCGACGCGCGATCGAGCTCCTCCTCGGAGTCGAGGCCCTTCAGGTACGAGATGAACTCGTCGGTGACCGCCGAGAGCGACACCTCGGTGATGTCGAGTTCGTGCTTGGCGATGAGCGAGAGCAGCAGGTCGAACGGGCCCTCGAAGTTCGAGAGGGCGACCCGGAAGCCGGTCGTGGTCTCATCGGCTGCCGCATCGCCGGGCACGCCGTCGACCGTCAGGCGCTCGGCGGGCACGCCGTCGTCGGCAACCGGAACGCGCTCAGGCGACCGCGCCACGGAAGATCAGCTCCCTCGCGAGCTGCCGGTACGACCTCGACGCCTGGTGCTCCGGCGCGAACTCGGTGATGGGGGTCGCGGCGACCGTCGCGTCGGGGAACTTCACCGTGCGCGTGATGACCGTCTCGAGCACCTTCTCGCCGAATGCGTCGACCACCCGCTCGAGCACCTCGCGCGAGTGCAGCGTGCGCGCGTCGTACATGGTCGCGAGGATGCCGTCGAGCTCGATCGCGGGGTTCAGGCGGTCGCGCACCTTGTCGATGGTCTCGATGAGCAGCGCGACGCCGCGCAGTGCGAAGTACTCGCATTCGAGCGGGATGACCACGCCGTGGCTGGCCGTGAGCGCGTTGACGGTGAGCAGGCCGAGCGACGGCTGGCAGTCGATGAGGATGACGTCGTAGTCGCTTGAGACGCGCCGCAGCACGCCGGCGAGGATCTGCTCTCGAGCGACCTCGGTGACGAGGTGCACCTCGGCGGCAGACAGGTCGATGTTCGCGGGGATCACGTCGAGCCCGTCGACCATGGTGTGCTGAATGGCGTCGGCCGGGTCGAGACCGCGAGAGAGCAGCAGGTCGTAGATCGTGGGCGCGTCGTGCGTCTGCACGCCGAGCCCCGCCGACAGCGCGCCCTGCGGGTCGAAGTCGACGGCGAGCACGCGCCTGCCGTACTCGGCGAGGGTCGCACCGAGGTTGATCGTCGTCGTGGTCTTGCCGACGCCGCCCTTCTGGTTGCAGAGCGCGATGATGCGGGCGGGCCCGTGCGACCGCAGGGCCGTGGGCTCGGGGAAGTCGCGGTGCGGGCGACCGGTCGGACCGACCTCGGACTCCAGCGACGCGATTCCGTCTGCCGGGTCCTGTGTCTGGTGGGTCACGTGTGGTCTCTCTCCCGCGTCGTCAGAGCCTGCATCCGTGTGCGCGCTTGGTCGATTCTAGCGAGCACGTGGGTGGGCTGCCGTGTACATCTCCCGGAGTGTATCGGCTGTGACCAGCGTGTAGATCTGGGTGGTCGCGACCGACGAGTGCCCGAGCAGCTCCTGCACCACGCGCACGTCGGCGCCGCCCTCGAGCAGGTGGGTGGCGAACGAGTGGCGCAGGGTGTGCGGCGAGACGGATGCCCCGAGCCCGGCCCGTTCGGCGGCCCGATGGATGACGTCCCATGCGGCCTGCCGCGACATCCGCCGCCCGCGGAGTCCGAGGAAGAGCGCCGGAGTCGCGGTGCCGCGCGCCGACAGGGTCGGACGTGCGCGCACGAGGTACGCGTCGATCGCACGCCGCGCATAGGAGCCGAGCGGCACGATGCGCTGCTTGCCGCCTTTGCCGAACAGGCGCACGACCTCGTCGTCGACGAGGTCGTCGACGTTCAGCGACACCGCCTCCGACACCCGGGCGCCCGTCGCGTAGAGCAGCTCGAGCAGTGCCGCGTCGCGCAGTTCGTGCACCTCCTCCCCGCCGGCCGCCGCGATGAGCGCCTCCACGTCCTCGACGGGAATGGCCTTCGGCAGCCGCATGGGCAGCTTCGGCGGACGCAGCTCGCGCGAGACATCCGCCTCGATCAGTCCTTCCTCGGCGAGGAAGCGGTGCAGGCCGCGCACCGCCGACAGCACTCGGGCGATCGACGAGGTCGCGAGCGTCGGCCGGCGCTCGGAACCGAGGAAGCGCACGAAGTCGGCGATGTCCTGCTCCCCCACGGTGCCAGGACCGTCGAACCCGCGGGCCGCAAGCCAGTCGCCGTAGATGCCGAGGTCACGGCGATACGACGTCACCGTGTTGCGCGCGAGACCGCGTTCCACCGTGAGGTGCCGCAGGTACCCCTCGACGGACGCGGCCACGGTCATGGCCCTGCCGTCTCCGGGCGCGGAGTCGAGCGACCGGGCCAGGGGGCGTCCGCGGGCGCGAGGCCCTGCCAGCCCCGGGCGCGCGCCGCGAAGGCGGCGAGGGTGCCGTAGACGAGCGACGAATTCTGCACGCGGCGCGCGAGCACCGCATCGACGCAGTCGTCGAGGTCGGCCCAGTGCGTCTGCATGTCGGCCTCTTCGGCCTCGCGCTCGAACACCTGGTCGGCCGGGCGGAGCCCGCGGGCGAGGTAGATGCGGATCGCCTCGTCGCTGCCGCCGGGTGACGTGTAGACGTCGATGAGCACGGCCCACTCGGATGCCTCGAGGTCGCCCTCCTCGGCGAGCTCCCGCTTGGCCGTGGCGAGCGGGTCCTCGCCGTGCACGTCGAGGAGCCCGGCGGGGATCTCCCACTCGCGGGTGCGCACCGCATGCCGGTACTGGCGGATCAGGAAGATCCGGCCGCCATCGTCGATGGCGACCACGGCGACCGCGCCGGGATGGTCGACGTACTCGCGCACGAGGTGCTCCCCGCCGTACTCGAACGTGTCGCGGCGCACATCCCAGATGCGTCCTTCGAACACCCGTCGGCTCGCGACGAGCGGCAGGTCGA
This sequence comes from Agromyces sp. NSFZ, assembly GCF_056156205.1. Lineage (NCBI taxonomy): Bacteria > Bacillati > Actinomycetota > Actinomycetes > Micrococcales > Microbacteriaceae > Agromyces > Agromyces sp. NSFZ. Next base: position 1,790,586 of record NZ_CM149585.1, on the reverse strand, counting down.
CCCGCTCGTCGGCGAGGCTGACGACCCCGTCGCGCGGGCCGACGGCCGCTGCGGGCGGCTCCGGCGACGGCTCAGCCATTGGCGACGTCGAAGAGCAGGCTCGCCTGCTGCCGCTCGAGCGCCGCGCCCACGAGCCCGCGGAACAGCGGGTGCGCGTTGTTCGGGCGGCTGCGGAGCTCGGGGTGCGCCTGCGTGCCGACGTAGAACGGGTGGACCTCGCGCGGAAGCTCGACGAACTCGACGAGGTGCCGGTCGGGCGACATGCCCGAGAACACCATGCCCGCCTGCGCGATGCGGTCGCGGTAGGCGTTGTTCACCTCGTAACGGTGCCGGTGCCGCTCGGAGACCTCGGTCGACCCGTAGAGCTCGGCCGCGATGGAGCCGTCGGCGAGCTTGGCGGGATACAGGCCGAGGCGCATCGTGCCGCCGAGGTCGCCGCCCGCGATGATCTCCACCTGCTCCTCCATGGTCGCGATGACCGGGAACTCGGTGTCGGGGTCGAACTCGCTCGACGAGGCGCCGGGCAGGCCGACGACGTTGCGCGAGTACTCGATGACCATGCACTGCAGGCCGAGACAGAGGCCCAGTGCCGGAAGCGCGTTCTCACGGGCGAACCGCAGCGCGCCGAGCTTGCCCTCGATGCCGCGAACCCCGAATCCGCCCGGCACGCAGATGCCGTCGAGATGTGCGAGGTGCTTCTGCGCGCCCTCGGGCGTGCGGCACTCGTCGGAGGGGATCCACTCGATGTTGACCTTGGTGTCGTTCGCGAAGCCGCCGGCGCGCAGCGCCTCGGTGACCGAGAGGTACGCGTCGGGCAGGTCGATGTACTTGCCGACGAGTCCGATGGTGACCTCGTGCTTCGGGTCGTGCACGACCTCGAGGAGCTCGCTCCAGCCCGACCAGTCGACGTCGGCGGCCCTGCCGTCGAGACCGAGCGCGTCGATGATGTACGCGTCGAGGCCCTGGTCGTGCAGCATCGTGGGGATGTCGTAGATCGACGGAACGTCGACCGCGTTCACGACGGCTGCCTCGTCGACGTCGCACATGAGCGCGATCTTGCGCTTGTTCCCCTCGGTGACGGGGCGATCGCTGCGGAGCACGAGCGCGTCGGGCTGGATGCCGATGGAGCGCAGCGCCGCAACGGAGTGCTGCGTCGGCTTCGTCTTCTGCTCGCCCGAGGCGCCCATGTAGGGCACGAGCGACACGTGCACGAAGAACACGTTCTTGCGGCCGAGCTCATGCCGCACCTGCCTCGCCGACTCGATGAACGGCTGCGACTCGATGTCGCCCACGGTGCCGCCGATCTCGGTGATGATCACGTCGGGCTTCGGGCTCTCGGTGGCCTGCAGGCGCATGCGGCGCTTGATCTCGTCGGTGATGTGCGGGATCACCTGCACCGTGTCGCCGAGGTACTCGCCGCGACGCTCCTTGGCGATCACCGTCGAATAGATCTGGCCGGTCGTCACGTTGGCGGCCTGCGACAGGTTGATGTCGAGGAATCGCTCGTAGTGCCCGATGTCGAGGTCGGTCTCGGCGCCGTCGTCGGTGACGAAGACCTCACCGTGCTGGAACGGGTTCATGGTGCCCGGGTCGACGTTGAGGTACGGATCCAGCTTCTGCATGACCACCCGGAGGCCCCTGGCCGTCAGGAGGTTGCCGAGGCTCGCCGCCGTGAGTCCCTTGCCCAACGAAGAAACGACACCACCGGTCACGAAGATGTGCTTGGTCGTGTCGTTCGAAGAGTCGAGGTTCGAATTGTCTGTGCTCGAAAGAGCTCTGCCGCGTTCATCCACCACGGGCTTATAGTCTAACCCACGATCGTCGCCAGCCCGGCCGACATGCCCCACGCGCTCCCCCTTCTCCGATGGCGTCAACTCGACGCCGCGTTCACGCGACGCGGTGCCGCGATGTTCATGCCGCCCGATCCGCGGCGATCTCCAGCAACTCGCGCGCATGCGCGAGGCCGCTCTCGGAATCGGCGAGGCCCGACAGCAACCGTGCCATCTCGGCCTCGCGTTCGGCACCGGCCAGTTGCCGGACGCTCGACGACGTCACCTGCCCGTCGGTGCCCTTCACGACGCTCAGGTGGTTCGTGGCGAAGGCGGCCACTTGGGCGAGGTGGGTGACCACGATCACCTGCGACCGTTCGGCGAGCCGCGCGAGTCGCCGGCCGATCTCGATGGCCGCCGCGCCGCCGACGCCCGCGTCGACCTCGTCGAAGACGAACGTGGGCACTGGGTCGGTGCCGGCGATGACCACCTCGATCGCGAGCATGACGCGCGAGAGCTCGCCACCCGACGCGCCCCGCGACACGGGGCGCGGCTCGGCGCCCGGGTGCGGCTGCAGCAGGATCGCCACCTGGTCGCGACCGTGGGCTGCCGGCTCATGATCGGCGTCGACGGTGATGCTGAGGCGCGCGTCGGGCATCGCGAGCGCCGCGAGTTCGTCGGTGACGGCTGCCGCGAGCCGCTCGGCCGCCTGGCCGCGCAGCTCGGTGAGCCTCGCTGCCAGCCGGTCGACCTCGTCGGCCAGCTCGGCGACGGATGCCTCGAGCAGCGCGATGCGATCGTCGTCGCCGTCGAGCTCGACGAGACGCAGTCCACCGGTGCGCCGGAACTCGAGCACCTCGTCGAGGGAGCCTCCGTGTCGTCGGATGAGCGCCGTGATGAGCGCACGCCGCTCCTGCACGATCTCGAGCTCACGGGCGCTGTCGGCGTCGAGCCCGGCGAGGTAGCCGGCGAGCTCGGTCGCGGCGTCGGCGAGCAGGAATCCGGCGCTCTGCAGGGCTTCGGCGATGGGCACGAGCGTCGAATCGTGCTCGACGACGTGCTCGAGGTGGCGCTTCGCGCTGTCGACGAGGGCGATGGCGTCGGGCGCGCCGTCGGTGAGGTCCTCGGCCGACACGAGGGCTCGCGCCTGCGCGGCGGCGAGGCGGAGCTCCTCGAGGTTCGAGAGGCGGTCGGCGCGCTCGGCGAGCTCGGCGTCTTCGCCGGGCTGCGGGTCGGTGGCCTCGACCTCCTCGAGGGCCTCGCGCAGGTCCTCGGCCTCACGAGCCCTGGCATCGTGAGCGTCGCGCAGCCGTTCGAGCTCGGCGGCGTCGGCGCGCCACGCCGTGAAGGCCTCGCGGTACTCGGCCAGCGCAGCCGCCAGCGGGGTGCCCGCGAAGCGGTCGAGCGCGTCGCGCTGGGCCACCGCGGAGCGCAGGCGTTGCTGGTCCGCCTGGCCGTGCACCACCACGAGCTCGTCGCCGAGATCGCCGAGCACGCCGACGGGGGCGCTGCGGCCGCCCACGACGGCGCGGCTGCGCCCCTCGGAGGACACCGACCGGCCGAGGAGCAACTCACCGTCGTCGATCTCGCCGCCCGTCTCGGCCACGCGTTCGGCGATGGCGCCGTCGTCGGGAACGAGCCAGCGGCCCTCGACCCACGCCTGCTTCGCGCCGGCGCGCACGGCGCCGGCGTCGGCGCGAGCGCCGAGCAGGAGGCCGAGCGCGGTGACGACCATGGTCTTGCCGGCTCCGGTCTCACCCGTGACGGCGGTGAATCCCGCGCCGAGCGGAAGTGTGGCCTCGGCGATCACGCCGAGGTCGCGGATGCCGAGTTCCTCAATCACGGCGGACCTCACCTCTGCCGACCTCGCTCATCGCAGCCCTCATTCGCGTCTGCCCGGGCCTCGCCAGCCCGTGACCGGCAACTGGAACTTGTTGACCAGCCGGTCGGTGAAGGGCGCCTCGTGCAGGCGAGCGAGGCGCACCGGCACCGGCGACCGGCGCACGATGACGCGAGCGCCGGGCGGCAGGTCGAACGTGCGACGGCCGTCGCACCAGATGACGGCGGCCGCCTCGGTTCGCTGCAGGATCTCGACCGCGAGCGAGGATTCGGGACCCACGACCAGCGGGCGGGCGAACAGGGCGTGCGCGCTGAGCGGCACGAGCAGCAGCGCTTCGAGGCTCGGCCACACCACCGGGCCGCCGGCGGAGAAGGAGTACGCGGTCGAACCCGTGGGTGTCGACATCACGATGCCGTCGCATCCGAACGAGGACAGCGGCCTTCGGTCGACCTCGACCACGACCTCGAGCATGCGCTCGCGCTCGGCCTTCTCGACGGTCGCCTCGTTGAGCGCCCAGCTCTCGTAGACGACCTCGTTGCCGACCTTCGCACGTACCGAGAGCGTCATGCGCTCCTCAACGGTGTAGTCACGGGCCAGGGCGCGGGCGACGGTGTACCCGAGGTCGTCGCGCTCGCTCTCGGCGAGGAACCCGACATGTCCGAGGTTCACCCCGAGGAGCGCGACGTTGTGGTCGCGCATGAGTTCGGCGGCACGCAGGATCGTGCCGTCGCCACCCAGCACGATGACGAGCTCGACGAGGTTCGGGTCGACCTCCTCGAAGCGCTTGACCCGGCCGTTGAGCTCGGGAACGAAGGCGTGCACCTCTTCCCAGTGCTCGGCGGCGATCACGGGGACCGCACCTTCGGCGAGCAGCTGCGAGCACACTTCGCCCGTCGCCTCGAGGGCGGACTGCCTGCCGGTGTGGGAGACCACGAGGAAGTGCCGTGCGTCGTTCACGCGTTCGTGCCTCCAGTCAGCTGCTCCACCCGACGCATCCATTCTGTCGGATTCACCCCGCGTGAGGCGCTGAGGTGCACGAGGTATTCGTGATTGCCGTGGCTGCCCGCGATTGGGGAGGACAAGACGCCGACCGTTCCGAGCCCGAGGTCGAAGGCCGCCCACAGCACGTTCGCGACGGCCTCGGATCGGAGCGCGGCATCCCGCACCACCCCCTCGCGCACCCCGCCGCGGCCGACCTCGAACTGCGGCTTCACGAGCAGCACGAAGTCGGCGTCCGCGGCGGCAGTCGAGTGCAGCGCAGGCAGCACGGTGGTGAGCGAGATGAACGACAGGTCGGCGGTCACGAGGGACGGAGGCTCGGTCACGCCGGTCAACGCCGCGAGCCGCGGCCGGTCGAGGCTTCGCACGTTGCAGCCCTCGACGAGCACGAGGCCCGGTGCGTCGTGCAGCACGGGCGCGAGCTGGCCGTGGCCCACGTCGACCGCGAGCACGACCCGCGCGCCGCGCTCGAGCAGCACCTGGGTGAAGCCGCCGGTCGACGCACCGGCGTCGAGCACCACGCGACCCGCGGGGTCGACGCCGAATCCGTCGAGCGCGGCGATGAGCTTGTGGGCGGCCCGGCTCACGTAGTGGTCGGATGCCGCGACCACGAGGTCTGCGTGCTCGGAGACCTTCATCGCCGGCTTCACGGCCGGCCGTCCGTCGACGGTCACCACGCCTCCGGCGATGAGTGCGGCCGCGTGCGTGCGCGAGCGCGCGAGACCCCGTGCCGCGAGGGCGGCATCGAGCCGCTGCTCGGGCATCGTCAACTCGGGCCGCGCGAGGGATCGGAGTGCTCGAGTTCCGTGCGCAGCCGGTCGGCGATCTCCTGGTAGCCCCGAGCGCGCTCGCCGAGCGGCTTCGACTCGATGTCGCGGAGTTCCGCGACGGTCTGGTCGGCTGCCGCGGCGGGCTCGTCGTCAGTGCTCACCCGACCACGCTACCTCGCCCCGCCGTCGGTGCGGCCCCATGCCGCGGCATTGCGCCGAGGAGCACGGCGCTCAGGAGTACAGCCGGGACGGCACCTCGAGCGCATGGATCGCGGTGCCCGACGACCAGATCGCCGCGCAGGCGGCACGGAGCAGGTCGAGCGAGCCGTCGCCGTCGGCCACCACGGCCACACGATTGCCGTCGACGCGGACGCGCGCACCCCGCACCCGCACGCCACCGTCGCGCGCGGTCTCGACGGCCGGGTACGGTTCATGGAGCTCCCGCAGGTCGCCGAGGATGAAGTCGGGGCGGCTCTTGGCGTCCGCGGCGAGCACCTGCTTCGCGCGGTCGATGCCGGTGAGCACGAGGGCGCTCCTCATGCCGGCGCGATTCGCACCGAGGATGTCGGTGTCGAGCCGGTCGCCGACGACGAGCGGCCGCTCGGCGCCGAATCGGCGCATCGCCTCCTCGAAGATCGGCGTCTCGGGCTTGCCGGCGACGACCGGAAGGCGACCGACGGCCGTGTGCACCGCGGAGACGAGCGTGCCGTTGCCGGGCGCGATGCCCCGAGCGACCGGGATCGTCCAGTCCATGTTCGTGGCGATCCACGGGATGCCCGGGGTCGCGGCGTCCGGCCCGCCGTGCGCGTTCAGGGCGAACGACGCCTCGGCGAGCTCGCGCCAGCCCACCTCGGGCGCGAACCCCTGCACGACGGCCGCGGGCGCGTCATCCGCGGATCGCGTGACCCGGTAGCCGCGCTTCTCGAGCTCGGCGACGATGCCCTCGCCACCGACGACGAAGACGAGCGCACCCGGTTCGACGTGTTGCTCGAGCAGCCGCATGGCCGCCTGCGGCGAGGTCACCACGTCGTCGGGAACGACCTGGAGTCCGAGCTCTGCGAGGTGACGGGCGACGGATGCATCGCTTCGCGACGCGTTGTTCGTGATGTACCCGACGGCGTGCGACGCCTTGGTGCGGTTCAGGCTCTCGACGGCGTGCGGAATCGCGCCGTGACCGGCGTAGACGACGCCGTCGAGGTCGGCGAACACCGCGTCGATCCCGTCGAGCGGCGTCGACGCCTCAGCCCGCGTGCGGAACAGGCCCATCGGGCGCGTCCTCGTCGCTGTCGCCGGCATCCGGCCCGGCACCGGACTCGCGCTCCAGGAGCTCGCCCTCGGCGAGCACCGCGGCCACGTCGTCCTCGAGCACGGCGCCCGGATCGCCGATCACGTCGGGCTCGGCCGGGGCGTCGGATGCCTCTTCCGCGACGGATGTCGCCGGCGCCGGCCGCTCCGCGTCATCCTCGCCCTCATCGAGCTCGACCTCGAAGATCTCGACGACCTCGGACTCGGCCGGACCGCGGAGCGCCTCCTCGGCGCGATCCGCGCGGGCCCGCCAGTTCGCGGCCTCCGCCGTGCGGCCGAGTTCCTCGAGCACCTCCGCGTACGCCGCGAACAGTGCCGGGCTGTACGAGAACGCGCGGTCGGGGTCGAGCTGCGGGATCTCCAGCTCGGCGAGTGCCAACTCGGGCTGGTTCAGGTCGAGGCGCGCGCCCGACATCGCGATCGCGAGTCCGACCTGCACGGCCGCGGGGAGCGTCGTGCGGTCGACGGAACGGCCGACCTCGAGCGCGCGGTCGGGGCGCCCGACACCGCGTTCGCTGTCCACCATGAGCGGGAGCTGGTCATTGCGGCCGGAGATGCGGCGATACGTGCGCAGCTCGCGCAGGGCCAGGGCGAAGTCGCCGGTCGCGTACGCGGTGATCGCGAGCGTCTCGCGCACCACGGCGATGCGGCCGGCACGTCGTCCGGCCGACATCGCATGCCGGTGCGCCAGCTCGGGATCGACGTCGAGGTACATGGATGCCGCGACCAGGTGCCGCGCGACCCAGTCGGCGTTCTCCTTGCTCAGCGTCTTCAATTCGGCGCGGGCGCTCTTCTCGAGGTCGCGCGCCTCGATCGAATCGGGAATCTCGGGATCGTCGTGCCGGGGGCGCACCGCGAGCTCGGCCGCACCGAAGGTCTCGCGGGGAGGACGCTGCTCGCCTCGGCCGCCGCGCGTGTCGGGCCGGCCACCGCGCCGGTCGTCGCTCCGCGCGCCACTGTAGGGACGCTTCTCGCCGCCGGAGTACGGGCGTTTCGCGTCGCGGTCGCCGTAGGGGCGCTTGTCGCCGCCACCAGAGTAGGGGCGCTTCTCGCCGCCACCGGAGTACGGGCGCTTCTCGCCGCCACCGGAGTACGGGCGCTTCTCGCCGCCACCGGAGTACGGGCGCTTCGCATCGCGGTCACCATACGGGCGCTTCTCGCCGCCACCGGAGTACGGGCGCTTCGCGTCCCGGTCACCATACGGACGCTTCTCGCCGCCACCGGAGTACGGACGCTTCGCGTCCCGGTCACCATACGGACGCTTCTCGCCGCCACCGGAGTACGGACGCTTCGCATCGCGGTCACCATAGGGGCGCTTCGCATCGCGGTCACCGTACGGACGCTTCTCGCCCCCACCTGAGTACGGGCGCTTCGAGGGCCGGTCTCCGGTCGGCCGGCCTCCGGTGGCGCCGCGGGCACCGCCCTGCGGCCGCCGGCCGGGCCGTTCGTCGCCGCGGCGGGGCCGTTCCCTGCCGTCGGATTCGTCCTTGGAGTCGCTCACGAGTGTCCTTCGGGTGTGGAGTCCGCTTGGGACTCAACGGTACTGCGGCCGGCGATGCTTCGGCCCGTTAACGAGAAATGGCCACCCGCCGGCGATCGCAATTGATCGCGGTGGGTGGCCACTCTTCGAATGGATGTCCGGCGGTGTCCTACTCTCCCACAGGGTCGCCCCTGCAGTACCATCGGCGCTGCGAGTCTTAGCTTCCGGGTTCGGAATGTGTCCGGGCGTTTCCCTCGCGCTATGGCCGCCGAAACTCTAGAACCAACAGGGGCACACTCTTGGGTGTGGTGTTGGTGGTCTCGGCACCCCGTTCGCCCTGACCGCGGGTGGTCGGGGGTTGGGGTGTTGTCTGTGTGGTGTTGTCGGGTTTCCGTCTGTTGGGAACCACAGAGTGGACGCGAGCAATCTTGTCGGCCACACAACCCAGCCTTTGCAAACATGGTTGTGTGTAGTGATTGTCAAGTTATCGGCGTATTAGTACCGGTCAGCTGCGACAGTCGTTAGTCCTGTCTTCCACATCCGGCCTATCAACCCAGTCGTCTGGCTGGGAGCCTCTCCCCCGAAGGGATGGAAATCTCATCTCGAGGCCGGCTTCCCGCTTAGATGCTTTCAGCGGTTATCCATCCCGAACGTAGCTAACCAGCGGTGCTCCTGGCGGAACAACTGGCACACCAGAGGTTCGTCCAACCCGGTCCTCTCGTACTAGGGTCAGATCCTCTCAAATTTCCTACGCGCGCAGCGGATAGGGACCGAACTGTCTCACGACGTTCTAAACCCAGCTCGCGTACCGCTTTAATGGGCGAACAGCCCAACCCTTGGGACCTACTCCAGCCCCAGGATGCGACGAGCCGACATCGAGGTGCCAAACCATGCCGTCGATATGGACTCTTGGGCAAGATCAGCCTGTTATCCCCGAGGTACCTTTTATCCGTTGAGCGACAGCGCTTCCACAAGCCACTGCCGGATCACTAGTCCCGACTTTCGTCCCTGCTCGACCTGTCAGTCTCACAGTCAAGCTCCCTTGTGCACTTACACTCGCCACCTGATTGCCAACCAGGTTGAGGGAACCTTTGGGCGCCTCCGTTACTTTTTGGGAGGCAACCGCCCCAGTTAAACTACCCACCAGGCACTGTCCCTGAACCGGATCACGGTTCGAAGTTAGATATCCAGAGTGACCAGAGTGGTATTTCAACAATGACTCCACGAACACTGGCGTGCCCGCTTCAAAGTCTCCCACCTATCCTACACAAGCCACACCGAACACCAATACCAAGCTGTAGTAAAGGTCACGGGGTCTTTCCGTCCTGCTGCGCGTAACGAGCATCTTTACTCGTAATGCAATTTCGCCGAGTTCGCGGTTGAGACAGCTGGGAAGTCGTTACGCCATTCGTGCAGGTCGGAACTTACCCGACAAGGAATTTCGCTACCTTAGGATGGTTATAGTTACCACCGCCGTTTACTGGGGCTTAAATTCTCAGCTTCGCCTTGCGGCTAACCGGTCCTCTTAACCTTCCAGCACCGGGCAGGCGTCAGTCCGTATACATCGTCTTGCGACTTGGCACGGACCTGTGTTTTTAGTAAACAGTCGCTTCCCACTGGTCTCTGCGGCCACTCCACGCTTCCCCCAGCAAGTGGGTTCACGCTTCGGGCCCCCCTTCTCCCGAAGTTACGGGGGCATTTTGCCGAGTTCCTTAACCACGATTCTCTCGATCTCCTCGGTATTCTCTACCTGACCACCTGAGTCGGTTTGGGGTACGGGCGGCTGGAACCTCGCGTCGATGCTTTTCTCGGCAGCATAGGATCACCAACTTTTCATCCGCATCGCGTCTCAGCCTCGTGAACCGCGGATTTGCCTACGGTTCGGCCTACACGCTTGCCCCGGGTCAACCATCGCCCGGGTTCGGCTACCTTCCTGCGTCACACCTGTTAATACGCTCACTCCACCAGACGGGGTCGCATGCCGCCCCACGCGTCACCCCGAAGGGATCGTGCATGGATTAGGATGCTTAGCACTCCTGGTCTCGTGTGGGCGGTTCTTCGCCGGTACGGGAATATCAACCCGTTGTCCATCGACTACGCCTGTCGGCCTCGCCTTAGGTCCCGACTTACCCAGGGCAGATTAGCTTGACCCTGGAACCCTTGGTCTTCCGGAGGACGGGTTTCTCACCCGTCTTTCGCTACTCATGCCTGCATTCTCACTCGTGTGGCGTCCACGGCTGGTTCACACCGCCGCTTCACTCGCCACACGACGCTCTCCTACCCATCACCACGACTGGACCACGAAGGCCTATCGAATGCGGTAATGCCACGACTTCGGTGGCGTGCTTGAGCCCCGTTACATTGTCGGCGCGGAATCACTTGACCAGTGAGCTATTACGCACTCTTTCAAGGGTGGCTGCTTCTAAGCCAACCTCCTGGTTGTCTGTGCAACTCCACATCCTTTCCCACTTAGCACGCGCTTAGGGACCTTAGTCGGTGGTCTGGGTTGTTTCCCTCTCGACGATGAAGCTTATCCCCCACCGTCTCACTGCTGCGCTCTCACTTACCGGCATTCGGAGTTTGGCTGACGTCAGTAACCTTTTGGGGCCCATCGGCCATCCAGTAGCTCTACCTCCGGCAAGAAACACGCAACGCTGCACCTAAATGCATTTCGGAGAGAACCAGCTATCACGAAGTTTGATTGGCCTTTCACCCCTATCCACAGCTCATCCCCTCCATTTTCAACTGAAGTGGGTTCGGTCCTCCACGACGTCTTACCGTCGCTTCAACCTGGCCATGGATAGATCACTTCGCTTCGGGTCTAGGACCTGCGACTGAAACGCCCTATTCAGACTCGCTTTCGCTACGGCTACCCCACACGGGTTAACCTCGCCACAGATCACTAACTCGCAGGCTCATTCTTCAAAAGGCACGCCGTCACCCCAACAAGGAGGCTCCGACGGTTTGTAAGCAAACGGTTTCAGGTACTATTTCACTCCCCTCCCGGGGTACTTTTCACCTTTCCCTCACGGTACTTGTCCGCTATCGGTCATCTGGGAGTATTTAGGCTTATCAGGTGGTCCTGACAGATTCACACGGGATTTCTCGGGCCCCGTGCTACTTGGGATCCCTCTCCGGCCGGCCAGGCATTTCGACTACGGGACTCACACCCACTCCGGTCCGGCTTTCAATCCGGTTCGTCTATACCTGACGCGTCACCGCGACTGCACGGCAGTACAGTCCGAGAGGTCCCACAACCCCGACCATGCAACCCCTGCCGGGTATCACACATGACCGGTTTAGCCTCTTCCGCTTTCGCTCGCCACTACTCACGGAATCACGGTTGTTTTCTCTTCCTGTGGGTACTGAGATGTTTCACTTCCCCACGTTCCCTCTACCCGCCCTATACATTCAGGCGGGAGTCACCAGGTCACCCAAAGGGCCCGGCGGGGTTTCCCCATTCGGAAATCCTCGGATCACAGCTCGTTTATCAGCTCCCCGAGGCTTATCGCAGATTACGACGTCCTTCTTCGGCTCCAGATGCCAAGGCATCCACCGTTTGCTCTTAGAAACTTGAAATCACATGAGTTCGAATCGCACACCCACACCCCCGAAAGGGCACAGATGCGAAATTGACCAGTGAACACCGAACAACACCCCCGAAAGGATGCTCTTCAGCGTTTCACCTATTGTGATCAACACCCCCGAAGGGGCATCAATCTAAGATGCTCGCGTCCACTATGTAGTTCTCAACAGACGGCCAGAACCCCCACACCCACCAACCACACAGGTCGGTCTCGGTGAAGGCCTGAAGAGTCCAAACCACCCCCGACCCACAGGTCAGGGGATGCGCCCGGTCCCTCAGGACCCAACAGCGTGCACGCACCAACCCCCTCACCCCGACCCGTTCCAACCACCCCCCGAAAGAGACGGCGTACTAGAACCAGGACGACTCAGCTGATGCCTATGTCAATGTTCCACCCATGAGCAGCCGGCAGACACGTTCGGTCTGATCCGGCATGCACTGCGAAGCCCCGAAAGACTCCGAGTTGCTCCTTAGAAAGGAGGTGATCCAGCCGCACCTTCCGGTACGGCTACCTTGTTACGACTTAGTCCTAATCACCGATCCCACCTTCGACGGCTCCCTCCCACAAGGGGTTAGGCCACCGGCTTCGGGTGTTACCGACTTTCATGACTTGACGGGCGGTGTGTACAAGGCCCGGGAACGTATTCACCGCAGCGTTGCTGATCTGCGATTACTAGCGACTCCGACTTCATGAGGTCGAGTTGCAGACCTCAATCCGAACTGAGACCGGCTTTTTGGGATTCGCTCCGCCTTACGACATCGCAGCCCTTTGTACCGGCCATTGTAGCATGCGTGAAGCCCAAGACATAAGGGGCATGATGATTTGACGTCATCCCCACCTTCCTCCGAGTTGACCCCGGCAGTCTCACATGAGTTCCCACCATGACGTGCTGGCAACATGCGACGAGGGTTGCGCTCGTTGCGGGACTTAACCCAACATCTCACGACACGAGCTGACGACAACCATGCACCACCTGTAACCGAGTGTCCAAAGAGTTCCACATTTCTGCGGCGTTCTCGGTTATGTCAAGCCTTGGTAAGGTTCTTCGCGTTGCATCGAATTAATCCGCATGCTCCGCCGCTTGTGCGGGCCCCCGTCAATTCCTTTGAGTTTTAGCCTTGCGGCCGTACTCCCCAGGCGGGGCGCTTAATGCGTTAGCTACGACACGGAAACCGTGGAAAGGTCCCCACATCTAGCGCCCAACGTTTACGGCGTGGACTACCAGGGTATCTAATCCTGTTCGCTCCCCACGCTTTCGCTCCTCAGCGTCAGTTACGGCCCAGAGAACTGCCTTCGCCATCGGTGTTCCTCCTGATATCTGCGCATTCCACCGCTACACCAGGAATTCCATTCTCCCCTACCGCACTCCAGTCTGCCCGTACCCACTGCAGGCCCGAGGTTGAGCCTCGGGATTTCACAGCAGACGCGACAAACCGCCTACGAGCTCTTTACGCCCAATAATTCCGGACAACGCTCGGACCCTACGTATTACCGCGGCTGCTGGCACGTAGTTAGCCGGTCCTTTTTCTGCAAGTACCGTCAAAGCCCGAAGGCCCCTTCTTCCTTACTAAAAGCGGTTTACAACCCGAAGGCCGTCATCCCGCACGCGGCGTTGCTGCATCAGGCTTGCGCCCATTGTGCAATATTCCCCACTGCTGCCTCCCGTAGGAGTCTGGGCCGTGTCTCAGTCCCAGTGTGGCCGGTCACCCTCTCAGGCCGGCTACCCGTCGACGCCTTGGTGAGCCATTACCTCACCAACAAGCTGATAGGCCGCGAGTCCATCCCAAACCGAAAAAACTTTCCACCCCGAACCATGCGGTCCAGGGTCCTATCCGGTATTAGCTCCGATTTCTCGGGGTTATCCCAGAGTCCAGGGCAGGTTACTCACGTGTTACTCACCCGTTCGCCACTAATCCCCCCAGCAAGCTGGAGTTCATCGTTCGACTTGCATGTGTTAAGCACGCCGCCAGCGTTCGTCCTGAGCCAGGATCAAACTCTCCAAAAAAACTGGTTCAACCAACCCGAAGGCCAGTCAAGTTCGATCTCCGACAGAGAAACAACTGACTCAAAAAATCAAATTGTCCATCAATCAAAGGAATCCCACCCACCCCCGAAGAGGCAGGACAGGGTTCAAAAAATTGGCATTGAACATAGTGCACGCTGTTGAGTTCTCAAGAAACGGACGCCCTCGGTTCGGCGCCATGAGGCACCTCGTCCGAGGCCGGTTTCGTTGTGTTTCCATTCGGTCATCCCGTAGGACGAGTCCGCATGCTTCAAGCTCACCGACCAGTTGTCTGTTCGAGGCTTGGAATCGTTCCGCTTGAGGGCGATGAGGAGGAGTTCGAACTCTCTCGCTCTTTCGCGCCTTTGGGGCAACGAGTGATTACTTTACGTCCATCCCCGGGGCCGTGCAAGTCGGCCCTGTATCCCGGGCGTGTCGCGCCCCAATCCACCGATTCCAGGCGGCCGAGGCGCGACCACGACCTACTCCACGAAGACCCCCGCCAGGGTCTTCTTGCCGCGCCGCAGGACCGCCATTCCACCGCGAGGGACGCGTCCCTCGATGGTCGCCGTCTCATCGTCGACCTTGACGTTGTCGAGGGAGACTCCGCCCTGGGCTATGGCGCGCCGGCCCTCGCTCTGGCTCGAGACGAGGCCGGTATCCGCGAGGAGCTGCGCGATCGGGGCATCCGGTGACGTGGTCGTGTTCGGCAGCTCGCGAAGGGCCGCCTCGAGCGTGTCGGGATCGAGGGTCGAGAGATCCCCCCGACCGAAGAGCGCCTCGGACGCGGCCACCACCTTGGCAGTGGCCTCCTCGCCGTGCACGAGCGTCGTCACCTCGTGGGCGAGCACGCGTTGTGCCTCACGCCGGAACGGCTCGCGTTCGACGAGCGCCTCGAGCTCTTCGATGCGGGCTCGGCTGAGGAACGTGAACACCTTGAGTCGCGACACGACGTCGGCGTCGTCGGTGTTGAGCCAGAACTGGTAGAAGCGGTAGGGGCTGCACATCGAGGCATCCAGCCAGATGGCGTTGCCCTCGCTCTTGCCGAACTTCGTGCCGTCGGAGTTCGTGATGAGCGGCGTGCCGATCGCGTGCACATGCCTGCCCTCGACCTTGTGGATGAGGTCGGTGCCGCTCGTGAGGTTGCCCCACTGGTCGCTGCCGCCGGTCTGCAGCACGCAGTCGTACTGGCGGAACAGCTCGAGGTAGTCGAACCCCTGCAGGATCTGGTAGCTGAACTCGGTGTAGCTGATGCCCGCCTCGGAGTTGAGGCGCGATGCGACGGCGTCCTTCTTCAACATCGTGCCGATGCGGTAGTGCTTGCCGATGTCGCGGAGGAAGTCGATGGCCGAGAGACCCGCCGTCCAGTCGAGGTTGTTGACCATGCGAACCGCGTTGTCACCCTCGCTCGAGAGGAATCGGCTCACCTGCTCGCGCAGGTAGCCGACCCATTCGGCCACCGTCTCCTTGGTGTTGAGCGTGCGCTCGGCGGTGGGACGCGGATCGCCGATGAGGCCGGTCGAGCCGCCGACGAGTCCGAGGGGCTTGTGGCCGGCCAGCTGGATGCGGCGCAACGTCAGGATCTGCACGAGGTTCCCGAGGTGCAGGCTCGGTGCGGTCGGGTCGAATCCGCAGTAATACGTGATCGGCTCGCCCGCGAGGAGCTCCTTCAGCGCAGCCTGGTCGGTCGACACGTGCACGAGGCCGCGCCAGACGAGCTCCTCCCAGACGTCCTCGAAGGAGGCGTCGTTGTGCTGGGATGCGAGGATCACTGGGTCTGACACGCCAGCAAGGGTACCAGCGGAGCCCGGCTCGATCGTTTACGCTGCAACCTTGAGTCTCGGGTATGAAGCCTGCACCATTGATCTACTCAGATTCAATGCGTAGCCTTGATGTAGGAGCAGGGCTCGTGTCAGGAGGCATCCGATGTTCGTCATCACGGCCGACCAGGTGGGCAGCCGTCGCGACGCCGACCGCACCGGGGACCTCGTCGAGCAACTCACCACGGCACACGGCACGTCGCTCGCCCTGCCGGCCGACCAGACGGCCGGCGACGAGATCCAGCTCCTCACGGCCTCAGCCGAAGCCGCGCTGGGAATCGTGCTCGACACCACCCGCACGGGGTCGTGGAGTGTCGGCCTCGGGGTCGGCGGCATCCGGATGCCCCTTCCTGATGCCGTTCGAAAGGCCACCGGTCCCGCCTTCATCGCGGCACGCGAGGCGGTCGACGCGGCCAAGCGCGCAGACGGGCGCTTCGCACTCCGCTCGGGCTCACCCGAACTCGCAACGGGCGCCGCCGACGCCGAGGCGCTCCTGCGCCTGCTCGTGCTCCTCCGCGACCGGCGCACCGACCACGGCTGGGAGGTCGTCGAGCTCATGCGCGCGGGCCACCAGCAGAAGGAGGCGGCGGCGCTCCTCGACGTGAGCGCGGCGGCGGTGAGCGCCCGGCTCAAGGCGGCCATGTGGCGTGCCGAGGAGGACGCCCGTCCGGCGCTCGTGCGAGTGCTGGAGCGGCTCGACGCGGATTCCGAACGCGCCGCACACGACTGATCGCGCCGCCCGGGACTCGCTCGCTACACTGCTCGAAGCCTCGGCCGCGCAGGCCGTGCCCGGAAGGAGCCCCGTGAACCTCGCCGCCGTCGCCGAAGCCCTCTCCTGGTCGGCATTGCTGATCTCGCTCGTCGCGACGGCCACCCTCTCGGTGCTGGCGTTCCTGCGACCCCGCGCCGCCTACCTCTGGTTCGCCGCGGGCGCGATGGTGATCGCGCTCATGGCCGCGGCGACGCTCGACGCGCCGGCGCGCATGGGGTTCGCGCCGCTCGTGACGGTGCTCGCGTTCATCGCCGCCGTCTTCGGCGGGAGTCCCGCCGCGGCCACCGCCCTCCGGCTCGCGATGGGCAGCGTCGCACCCGGCCTGCACGGCGGCATCATCGTGACCGAGCGCCCGACTGCAGACGAACAGCGCAAGGGCGTGACCACGGGCACCCGACGCGAGGTGCTGCGCGGCGGGCTCACGATCGGCGTGCTCGAGCGCATCGCGTCGGCCGGCGCCATCATCGCCGGCTTCCCCGAGGCACTCGCCATCGTCGTCGCCGTCAAGGGCGTCGGACGGTTCACCGAACTCGAGGCGCCCGAGGCACGCGAGCGGTTCATCATCGGCACGTTCGCGAGCCTGATCTGGGCGTGCGCCGCGGCGCTCGTCGTGCACCTCGCGCTGCGCTGACGCGGCCGGTGGCCCGCGGTGGCGGCCGACGGTCGGGGTGGCGGCCCGAGTTCGGGCCGCCAACACGACAAGGGGCCGCCGCGAAATGCGACATCCCGAATTCGGGCCGCCACCGGGAAAAGGGGCCGCCCTCAGTCGTGCGACCGCGCGTGACGCCGGTACGGCGAGACCCCGGGATCGCCCGGGATCCAGAACCGCCACGGGAAGGCCGCTCCCCCGCCCGGCCCGCTGATGCCGGTGCGCGGCCCCTGCTCGAACGGCACGGGTCGGGCGGCGACCGACAGTGAGAACGGGTGCGCGAGCAGGTCCGACCCGCCGGCCGAGAGCGGCACCCCCATGGCCACCGCGAGCCGGGCCGGTCCGCGTGCGAGATCGCGATCGGATGCCCCGGCCCGACGCACCCGGGCGAGCTCGATGCCCTCCACGATGGTGCCGCCGCGCAGCAGCACTCCGGCCGAGGAGCCCGGATGCCCCGCCACGATGTTGAGGCAGGTGTGCATGCCGTAGGTGAAATACGCGTAGAGGTGCGCGGCCTCGCCCCACATGACCGCGTTGCGCCGCGTCTTGCCGCGGAACGAGTGCGAGCCGGGGTCTTCGCCGGCGCCCCGGTACGCCTCGACCTCGGAGAGCCGCACGGCGACGCGTCCCTCGTGGTTCTCGTACGAGAGCACGGCGCCGAGCAGCAGCGGGCCGAGCTCGACGGGGTCGCGCGCGAAGTAGTCGCGCCCGACCGTGATGAGCCGGTCGGATCCGGACTTCGAACCGGACCCGGTCAGGGCTTCGCCCCCGGCAGTCCCTTGACGAGGTGCCGCACCCGGTCGGTGAGCCGGGCGAACTGCTCGTCGACGCGCACGGGAGCCGTTCCGCCGATGCCGTCGCGGCTCGCGACCGAACCCTCGACCGTGAGCACCTCGCGCACGTCGGGTGTGAGGTGCGGCGAGACGGCGGCGAGCGCCGCATCGCCGACCTGGTCGAGCTCGAGTCCGTGTTCCTCGGCGTAGCGCACGAGCGCACCCGTGATCTCGTGGGCATCGCGGAACGGCACCCGGCGCTTCACGAGCCACTCCGCGACATCCGTCGCCAGCGAGAACCCGGCCGGCGCGAGCTCGGCCATGCGCTCGGTGTGGAAGGTGAGCGTCGCGATCATGCCCGTGAACGCCGGCAGCAGCACCTCGAGCGTCTCGACGGAGTCGAAGACCGGTTCCTTGTCCTCCTGCAGGTCGCGGTTGTACGCGAGCGGGAGCGCCTTCAGCGTGGCGAGCAGGCCGGTGAGATTGCCGATGAGCCGGCCCGACTTGCCGCGTGCGAGCTCGGCGATGTCGGGGTTCTTCTTCTGCGGCATGATCGACGAGCCCGTCGAGTAGCCGTCGTCGAGCGTGACGAAGCCGAACTCGCGTGTGTTCCACAGGATGACCTCCTCGGCGATGCGCGAGAGGTCGATGCCGATCATGGCCGCCACGAACGCGAACTCCGCGACGACGTCGCGGCTGGCCGTGCCGTCGATGGAGTTCTCGGCCGGCGCGGCGAGACCGAGGTCGCGAGCGACGGATGCCGCGTCGAGGCCGAGCGTGGATCCCGCGAGGGCTCCCCCGCCGTACGGCGAGACATCCGCTCGCTTCGTCCAGTCGACGAGCCGCTCGAGATCACGCGAGAGCGCCCACGCGTGTGCGAGGAGGTGATGCGCGAGCAGCACCGGCTGCGCGTGCTGCAGATGGGTGCGCCCCGGCATCACGGCGGTCCGGTGGTCGTCGGCCTGGGCTGCGAGCGCGTCGATGAGGTGCACGAGCTGCTGGCCGATGGTGGCGGCATGATCCTTCAGGTAGAGCCGCACGAGCGTCGCGATCTGGTCGTTGCGGCTGCGGCCGGCCCGGAGCTTGCCGCCGAGCTCGGGGCCGACGATGGTGATGAGGGCCGCCTCGAGCGCCCCGTGGACGTCCTCGTCGGACTCCGACGCGGTGACGTCGCCCGCGTCCACGCGCGTCTCGAGCACCTCGAGGCCTTCCAGCATCGCGACGAGCTCGCGGTCGTCGAGGTAGCCCGCCGCGGCCAGCGCTCTGGCGTGCGCCCGTGAACCCGCGAGATCGTACGGCGCGAGCTGCCAGTCGAAGTGCGTCGACTTCGAGAGACGGGCGAGCTCGGGCGACGGGCCGCTGGCGAACCGGGCGCCCCAGAGCGCACCCTCGTTGGTGCCGTGCTCGTCGGACATCACGCGTCCTTCCGTTCGAGCAGCCAGACGAGCAGCGCCTTCTGCGCGTGAAGCCGGTTCTCGGCCTCGTCCCAGATGATCGACTGCTCGCCGTCGATGACGTCGGCCGTGACCTCGTAGCCGCGGTCGGCGGGCAGGCAGTGCATGAACACGGCGTCGGATGCCGCGAGCGACATGAGTTCGCGATCCACACGGTAGGCGCCGAAGGTCGCCACGCGGTGCGCCTTCTCGTCCTCCTTGCCCATCGACACCCACGTGTCGGTGACCACGACGTCGGCGCCCGCGGTGGCCTCCGCCGCATCCGTGTAGAGCGTCACCGAACCGCCGGTGGTAGCGGCGATGCGGTCGGCGTCGTCGACGACGGATGCCGCGGGCGCGAACTCCTCGGGCGAGGCGACCCGTACGTGCATGCCGGCGGTCGCGCCGGCGAGCACGTAGGACTGCGCCATGTTCGAGGCGCCGTCGCCGAGGAAGGTGACGGTGAGCCCGGCGAGCCGGCCCTTGTGCTCGCGGATGGTCAGGAGGTCGGCGAGCAGCTGGCACGGGTGGAAGTCGTCGGACAGCGCGTTCACGACGGGTACCGTCGTGCCCGCCGCCATCTCCTCGAGGCCCGCCTGCCCGTAGGTGCGCCACACGATCGCGGAGACCATGCGCTCGAGCACCCGCGCCGTGTCGCTCGGCGTCTCCTTGCCGCCGAGCTGGCTCGACGCGGTGGAGATGATGAGCGGTGAACCGCCGAGGTCGGCGATGCCGACCGCGAACGACACGCGGGTGCGCGTCGACGACTTGTCGAAGATCACCGCGACCGTCTGCGGCCCGGCGAGCGGCTTCACGGCCCAGCGGTCCCGCTTCAGACGTTCGGCGAGGTCGAGGATCTCGGCCTGCTCGGCGGGCGTGATGTCATCGTCACGGAGGAAGTGGCGGGTCATGCGATTCCATTCATGGGGATCGGTGCGAGGTCAGAGCGTGGCGGCGACGGCGTCGAGCGCGCGCGTGAAGCGCTCGGCGAACTCGTCGACGTCGGCGTCGTCGATGATCAGCGGCGGGGCGAGGCGGATCGTCGAGTCGTTGGCGGCGTTGACGATGAGCCCCGCCTGCAGGGCTGCGGCCGACACCTGGTGGGCCACGGGCTCGGTGAGCGCGACGCCCTGGAGCAGGCCGCGGCCGCGGATGCCGGCGACGAGCGGCGAGTCGAGCCCCTCGACCCGGCCGCGCAGCTGCCGACCGCGCAGGGCGGCGTTCTCGACGAGCCCAGCCCGCTCGATCTCGCCGAGGACCGCATTCGCGACGCACGTGGCGAGCGGGTTGCCGCCGAACGTCGAGCCGTGCTGGCCCTTCGAGAACAGCGCGGAGGCGCGCCCGAACGTGACGAGGCCGCCGATCGGGAAGCCGCCGCCGATGCCCTTCGCGATGGTGATGGCGTCGGGCGTGATGCCCTCGTGCTGGAAGCCGAACCAGTCGCCGGTGCGGCCCGCGCCGGTCTGGACCTCGTCGACGATCAGCAGCGCGCCGTGACGGCGTGTGAGATCGCGGGCCGCGGTGAGGAAACCGGCAGGCAGTTCGACGACTCCGGCCTCGCCCTGGATGGGCTCGACGAAGAGGGCGGCCACCCCGTCGTCGATGGCGGCCTCGAGCGCGGAGACCGTGGCCTCGATGTGCTCGACGCCGCCGGGCAGCGGCTCGAACGCCTCGCGCATCTGCGGCTTGCCGGTGAGCGCGAGCGAGCCCATGGTGCGGCCGTGGAAGGCGTCGACGAGGGCGAGCACGCGCGAGCGCGCGCCGCCCGAGTTGTTGAGGCGAGCGAGCTTGAAGGCGGCTTCGTTCGCCTCGGCGCCGGAGTTGCCGAACCACGCACGTCCCTCGTCGCCCGCTCCGGCGAGCCGCGTCACGCGCTCGGCCAGCTCGAGCGCGGGCTCCGACGTGAAGTAGTTGGAGACGTGCGCCAGGCGTGCCGCCTGCGCCGAGACCGCCTCGACGAAGACGGGATGCGCGTGGCCGAGCGAGTTGACGGCGATGCCGGCGAGGAAGTCGAGGTACTCGTTGCCGTCGGCATCCCAGACGCGGGCTCCGCGGCCGTGGTCGAGCATGGCGAGCGGCATCGCGAGCGACCGCATGAAGCGGCGGTCGAACCGCTGCTGCCACTCGGTGGTGCTGGTCGGACTGGTTGCCCCGGTCATGCGGGAACGACCTCCGTTCCGATGCCGGATTGCGTGAACACCTCGAGGAGGATGGAGTGCGGGATGCGGCCGTCGATGATCGCGGCCTTGGCGACGCCGCCTTCGACCGCCTCGAGGCACGCCGTCATCTTGGGGATCATGCCCGACTCCAGCCGCGGGAGCAGCTCGATGAGCTCGCGCACGTCGATGACCGAGACGAGCGAATCCCGGTTCGGCCAGTCGCGGTAGAGGCCCGCGACGTCCGTGAGGATCACGAGCTTGGCGGCGCCGAGCGCGATCGCGAGGGCGGCCGCCGCGGAGTCGGCGTTGACGTTGAGCGACTGCCCCGGGGCATCCGCGTCGGGGGCGATCGAGGAGACCACCGGGATGCGTCCGGCCTCGACCTCGGCGAGCACCGCGGCCGGGTCCACCGCCACCACGTCGCCGACGAGTCCGAGGTCGACCTCCTCGCCGTCGACCACGGCGCCGCGGCGCCGCCCGGTGAACAGGCCCGCATCCTCGCCGGAAACGCCCGAGGCGAGCGGTCCGTGCTGGTTGATGAGGGACACCAGCTCGCGGCTCACCTGTCCCGAGAGCACCATGCGCACGACGTCCATCGCCTCGGGCGTCGTCACCCGGTAGCCGCCGCGGAACTCGCTCTCGATGCCGAGCCGGGTGAGCATCGACGAGATCTGCGGCCCACCGCCGTGCACGACGACCGGCCTGATGCCGGCGTAGCGGAGGTACACCATGTCTTCAGCGAACGCGCGCTGCAGGTCTGGGCTCACCATGGCGTTGCCGCCGAACTTCACCACGATGGTCTCGCCGTGGAAGCGCTTCAGCCACGGCAGCGAGTCGATGAGCACCTGCGCCTTGGCCGACGCGGTGGCCGCGTCGATCGCGGCGGCATCCTCGTCGGGAGTCGGATTCGTCGGGGCGTCGGCCCCTGAGCTTGTCGAAGGGGTCGAAGGGGTCGAAGGATCGGTCATCTCAGCTCGCGTAGGCGCTGTTCTCGTGCACGTAATCGTGCGTGAGGTCGTTCGTGAAGATGGTGGCGGATGCCTCGCCCGCATGCAGCTCGATGAGCACGTGCGTCGCGCGTGGCGTGAGGTCGACGAGTTCGCGCGGCTGGTCGGGCCGGCCCGCGTGGCACACGCGCACCCCGTTCATCGACACGTCGACGAGGTAGGGGTCGAACGGCGCCGTCGTGGTGCCGATCGCCGCGAGCACGCGGCCCCAGTTGGGGTCGTTGCCGAAGATCGCGGCCTTGAAGAGGTTGTTCCGGGCCACCGACCGGCCGACCTCGACGGCGTCGTCCTCGGTGACCGCGCCGAGCACCTCGATGGCGATGTCGTGGCTCGCACCCTCGGCGTCGGCCTGCAGCTGCAGCGCGAGGTCGCGGCAGGCGGTCGTGAGCGCCTCGGTGAACGTGGCGGCATCGGGCACCACGCCCGACGCGCCGGAGGCCATGAGCGTGACCTGGTCGTTCGTCGACATGCAGCCGTCGGAGTCGAGCCGATCGAACGTCACGCGCGTCGCCTGCCGCAAGGCCGCGTCGAGCTCGGCCGCCGGCAGGTCGGCGTCGGTCGTGAGCACCACGAGCATCGTGGCGAGGCCCGGCGCGAGCATCCCGGCGCCTTTGGCCATGCCGCCGATGCGCCATCCGTCGACCTGCACCGACACGGTCTTCGGCCTGGTGTCGGTCGTCATGATGGCGCGGGCGGCATCTTCGCCGCCGTCGACGCCGAGCCGGTCGACGGCCGAGAGCACGCCCTCCTCGACGATCTCGCCGTCGAGCTGGTCGCCGATGAGCCCGGTGGAGCAGACGAGCACGTCACCCGCCGAGACGCCGAGCGCCGACGCGGCGGTCTCGGCCGTGCGGTGCGTGACCTGGAAGCCCTCGGGGCCGGTGAAGCAGTTCGCGCCGCCCGAGTTCAGCACGACCGCGGACGCGACGCCGTCCTGGATGACCTGCTGCGACCAGATGACCGGGTTCGCCTTGGCGCGATTCGAGGTGAACACGGCGGCCGCAGCGTGCGACGGGCCGCGGTTCACGACGACGGCGAGGTCGAGCGCCCCCGACCGCTTGAGCCCGGCGGCGATGCCCGCAGCCTCGAATCCGGCGGGGACGGTAACGGTCACGGGGCGACTCCGTTCACGGGAAGACCGGTGGACTCGGCGAGGCCGAGCG
Organism: Agromyces sp. NSFZ; assembly: GCF_056156205.1. Lineage (NCBI taxonomy): Bacteria > Bacillati > Actinomycetota > Actinomycetes > Micrococcales > Microbacteriaceae > Agromyces > Agromyces sp. NSFZ. The sequence goes on along the minus strand of NZ_CM149585.1, from coordinate 1,767,058 downwards.
CGATGTTGGCGGACTGGATGGCGGCACCCGCGGTGCCCTTCACGAGGTTGTCGACCGCGGTGACCACGACGACACGGCCCGCGGCCTCATCGACGGCGAGCCCCATGAGCGCGGTGTTCGCACCGAGCACGTCGGCGGTGCGCGGGAACTGGCCTGCGGGCAGGAGCTGCACGAACCGCTCCCCCGCGTACGCGTCCTCCCACGCCGCCCGGACGGCTGCGGCATCCGTGCCCGGCACGATGCGGGCGCTCGAGGTCGCAAGGATGCCCCGAGACATCGGCACGATGACGGGCGTGAACGAGATCGTGGGTTCGGCCGCGCCGGCCCACCGCAGGGCCTGCGTGATCTCGGGGATGTGCCGGTGCACGCCGCCCACCGAGTAGGGGTTCGCGGAGCCGAGGATCTCGCTGCCGAGCAGGTGGGCCTTGAGGCTCTTGCCGGCGCCCGACGGGCCGACGGCGAGCACCGAGACGAGGTCGCGGCTCTCGATGACGCCGGCGCGGATGCCCGGCGCGAGCGAGAGGGCCACGGTCGAGGCGTTGCATCCGGGAGCGGCCACCCGGCGCGCACCCGTGAGCCGCTCGCGCTGCGTGCCCTGCAGCCGGGGCAGCTCGGGCACGCCGTACGCCCACGCGCCGTGGTGGTCGCCGCCGTAGAACGCGGTCCAGTCGGCGGCACCCTCGAGGCGGTGGTCGGCGCCGCAGTCGATGACGAGCGTGTCGGGGTCGAGCTCGGCCGCGATGGCTCCGGATGCCCCGTGCGGCAGTGCGAGGAAGACCACGTCGTGGCCGGCGAGCGTCGCCGCGGTGGTCTCCTGGAGCGTGAGATGCGTGTACGTGCGCAGGTGCGGCTGCACGGCGACGAGCGGTTGGCCGGCGTTCTGGTGTGCGGTGACCGTGCGCACCTCGAAGTCGGGATGATCGGCGAGGAGGCGCAGGATCTCCCCTCCGGCATAGCCGGACGCGCCGGAGACGGCGACGGAGTACGTCATGAATCCACCTTAGGGTCTGTGCGGTCGAGGCGAAGTTCCGGCGACGCCCGCACCGGCCCGTCTAGACCGCGACAGGGGTCGCCGAGATTCGGCGCGCGCCACGACGTCGGTTGCCGAGCTCGACGACACGCGAGACGCGTGCGGAGGAGGCGAACCGAGCGGACATGTCATCGACCATAGCGAGCCGATCCCGCTCGGCAAAATCCGGTGGGGCCGACGGGCATAGGCTCGGCGTGACACACCCACCGGCATCGACCGAGGAGACGACCCATGGCCCTGCGCGTCCTGTTCATCGGCGGCAACGGCATCATCAGCTCCGCCTCGAGCGCGCTCGCCATCCAGCGCGGGTACGAGCTCACCCTGCTGAACCGGGGTCGCAGCACCACTCGACCGCCGTTCGAGGGGGTACGACACCTCGTGGGCGACGCCGACGACGCGGCATCCGTCGCCGCTGCGGTCGGCGATCTGGAGTTCGACGTCGTCGTCGACTTCCGCGCCTTCACGCCCGCGCAGGTCGCCCGCGACATCCGGCTCTTCGAGGGACGGTGCCGTCAGTACGTGTTCATCTCGTCGGCCTCGGCCTACCAGAAGCCCGTCGCGCAACTCCCGATCACCGAATCGACGCCGCTGCGGAACCCGTTCTGGGCGTACTCGCGCGACAAGATCGCGGGTGAGGACCTGCTCGTCGCCGCCTACCGCGAGCGCGGGTTCCCGGCGACGATCGTGCGCCCCTCGCACACGTACGACCGCACGAGCGTGCCGATCCTCGGCGGGTGGACCGCGGTCGACCGGATGCGACGTGGCAAGCCCGTCGTCGTGCACGGCGACGGCACCAGCCTCTGGACCCTCACCCACACGCGCGACTTCGCGGTGGCGTTCGTGGGCCTCCTCGGCAACGACCGCGCCGTCGGCGAGGCCTTCCACATCACGGGCGACGAGGTGCTCACGTGGGATCGCATCACCGAGCAGCTCGCCCGAGCCGCCGACGCCGAGTTCCGGCCCGTGCACGTGGCGAGCGACGCGGTCGCGCGGGAGCTTGCCGAGCATGGACCCGGCCTCGTCGGCGACAAGGCGCACTCGGTGATCTTCGACAACCGCAAGGTGAAGGCGCTCGTGCCCGAGTACCGGCCGATCATCCCGTTCTGGCGCGGCGCCCACGAGATCGTCGAATGGCACGACGAGCACGCGTCGCGCCGCGTCGTCGACCCCCAGCTGGATGCCGCGTTCGATCGCCTCGTCGAGCGATACGGCGGCTGACCCCCAGCTCGTGCAGGAGAATGGGCCCCATCCCTCGCGAGCAGGGGTGAGAGGGCCGATTCTCCGGCACGAGCCGAAGGACGGCCGGGGCTAGTCGCGGATCTTCGCGCCGTACCGCTCGGCCGCGACGCCCGCGCCCGCGAGCTTCGCCTCGCTCGCCTCGGCCGCGGTCAGCGTGCGGTCGGGCGCGCGGAAGCGGAGCGCGAATGTCAGGCTCTTCGAGCCCTCGGCGATGCCCTGGCCACGGTAGTCGTCGACGAGGTACAGGTCTTCGAGGAGCGCTCCGGCACCCTCGCGCACCGCGGCGGCGACCGACGCGGCCGGCACGGCCGCATCGACCATGAGCGAAAGGTCCTGCGTCGCCGCAGGGTACGTGCCGATGGGTCGCGCCTCGAGCGCCGGGTCGGTGAGCTCGATGACCGCGTCGAGGTCGAGCTCCACGACGGCGACGACCCGCGGCAGGTCGGCCTCCTCGGCGAGCGCGGGCAGCAGTTCGCCGGCATACCCGACCGTGCGACCCGCGACGCGCAGCTCGGCGGTGCGCCCGGGGTGGAGCGCCTGGTGCGAGCCCTGCACGAACTCGAACTCGGCGCCCGTCGCGAGCCCGATCTGGCGCACGGCATCGAGCGCGTCGACGATCCCCGCGGCGACGGCCGGCTGACCCGGCTGCTTCGTGACGACGTCGCCGACGAGCAGCATGCCCACGTGGCGCGGCTGCGGCGGGATGCCGGCCTGCAGCTCGGCGAGCTCGTCGTCGCTGGGCTTCGCGTCGCCGATCGGCAGGCCCGGCGTGCCGTAGGTCCGGCCCGGCTCGGGCAGGAACACGAGTCCGACCTCGAACAGCGAGAGGTCGTTGAGACCGCGCGACCGGTTGCGCTTCGCCGCGCCGATGAGCCCCGGCAGCAGCGAGCGGCGCATGAGGGCGGCGCTCGCGTCGAGGGCGTTGGCGAGGCGCACGGATGCCACGGGCTCGCCGTCGACGCTGCCGCACGTGCTGTTCTCGGCCTCGGTCGCGAACGGGAACGAGAGCACCTCGGTGGCACCCGCGGCCGCGAGTGTGTCGGCCACCCGGCGCCGCACGCGCTGCGAACGCGTGAGACCACGTCCGGGGGGTGCGACGGGCAGCACCGACGGGATGCGGTGGTACCCCGCGATGCGGGCCACCTCCTCGGCCAGGTCGGCCTTGCCCGTGAGGTCGGGTCGCCACGACGGCGGCACGACCTCGAAGCCCGTGTCGGTCGCGGTGATGGTGCCGCCGATCTCGGCCAGGGCGTCGTGCACCTCGTCGTCGGTGTACTCGACACCGATCAGCTCCGAGACGTACCCGGTGGGCAGCTCGATCGGCTCGCGGCCGGGCGCCTCGTGGATGAGCGAGCCGCCGAGGTCGGCCGTGCCGCCCGCGAGGTCGACCATCAGCTGCGCGACCCGGGTCGCGGCCGCCGCGGCGATCTGCGGGTCCACGCCGCGCTCGTACCGCTTCGACGCCTCGCTCGGGAGCTTGTGCCGGCGGGCAGTGCGCGCGATCGAGACCGGGTCGAAGTTCGCGGCCTCGATGAGCACGTTCGTCGTGGCATCCGACATCTCGGTCTCGGCGCCGCCCATGACGCCGGCCAGGCCGATCGGCCCGCGGTCGTCGGTGATGAGGAGGTCCTCGGGGTGGAGCGTGCGCACCTTGCCGTCGAGGGTCGTCATCGTCTCGCCGGGCGTCGCGCGACGCACCACGATGCCGCCGCGCAGGCGGTCGAGGTCGTAGCCGTGGATCGGCTGGCCGAGCTCGAGCATGACGTAGTTCGTGATGTCGACGAGCACCGAGATCGAGCGGATGCCTGCGAGCTTGAGCCGCGCGACCATCCACGGCGGGGTGGGCTGCTTGGGGTCGACGCCGCGAACGATGCGGGTCGCGAACACCGAGGAGCCGATGCGACCGCGGATGGGCGCCTCGTCACGAACCTCGACGGGGAACGCGTCGGCTGCGACCCCTTCGACAGGCTCAGGGACCGCCGCGAGGCTCGACTGCTCGACCGGGTCGCGGAAGCGCCCGCCGGTGGCATGCGCGTACTCGCGCGCGACGCCGCGGATCGAGAACGCGTAGCCGCGGTCGGGCGTGACGTTGATCTCGACGGCGGCGTCGTCGAGCCCGAGGAGCGTGATCGCGTCGGTGCCGACCGGCGCGTCGATGCCGAGAGTCGCCAGACGCAGGATGCCCTCGTGGTCGTCGCCGAGGCCGAGCTCGCGCGCCGAGGCGATCATGCCGTCGGACACGTGCCCGTACGTCTTGCGCGCCGCGATGGGGAAGGGTCCAGGCAGCACGGCGCCCGGCAGGGTCACGACGACCTTGTCGCCCGGGAAGAAGTTGCGGGCGCCGCACACGATGCCGTGCACGGCCGGTCCGCCATCGGCGGCGGTCTCACCCTCGGGGGCGACGCGCACCTGGCACCAGCGGATGGTCTTGCCGTTGGACTGCGGCTCCTCGACGAATTCGAGCACCTCGCCGACGACGATGGGGCCCTGCAGCTCGAAGGTGTGCACGTCCTCCTCTTCGAGGCCCACCTCGACGAGCGAGGCGTGCACCTCCTCAGGGGTCGTGCCGGGCACGAGTTCGACGTACTCGGCGAGCCAGCTCAGTGGCACTCGCATATCCCTAGACCACCATTCCGAACTGCTGGGAGAACCGGATGTCTCCCTCGACCATCTCGCGCATGTCCTGCACGTCGTTGCGGAGCATCAGCCCGCGCTCGATGCCCATGCCGAAGGCGAAGCCCGTGTAGACCTCGGGGTCGATTCCGGCGGCCTTCAGCACGTTGGGGTGCATCATGCCGCAGCCGCCCCACTCGATCCAACGCGCGCCGCCCTTGAAGGTCGGGTGCCAGAAGTCGAGCTCGGCGCTCGGCTCGGTGAACGGGAAGAAGCTCGGACGCAGGCGGATCTTCGCCTCGTCGCCGAAGATCGACTTCACGAAGTGGTCGAGCGTGCCCTTGAGGTGGGCCATCGTGAGGCCCTTGTCGACGGCGACGCCCTCGAACTGCATGAACACGGGCAGGTGCGTGGCATCGAACTCGTCGGTGCGGTACACGCGGCCCGGCGCGAGCACGTAGAGCGGCAGGTCGCGCTCGAGCATCGAGCGGATCTGCACCGGGCTCGTGTGTGTGCGCAGCACGAGGTGGGACTCGGGCGGGTCGACGAAGAACGTGTCCTGCATCGCGCGCGCCGGGTGATCGGCGTCGAAGTTCAGCGCGTCGAAGTTGAACCACTCGCTCTCGACCTCGGGCCCCTCGGCGATCTCCCAGCCCATGCCGGTGAACACGTCGCTGACGCGGTCTTGCAGGAGGGTGAGCGGATGCCGCGAGCCGGCCCGGTACCGCGAGGGTACCGCCGTGACATCCACCGTCTCGGCCTCGAGCTGCGCCGCGGCCTCGGCCTCGACGATCTCGGCCTCGCGCGCGGCGAACGCCTGGTTGACGCGCCCGCGGGCTCCGCCCACGAGCTTGCCGAGCGCGGCCTTCTGGTCGTTCGGGACGTTGCGCAGCTGCGCGTTCAGCTGCGCGAGGGCCGACTTCTCACCGGTGTGCTCGGTGCGGACGGTCTTCAGGGCGGCGGAGTCGGCGGCCGAGGCGATCGCCGCGAGGGCGGCAGCGACGGCCGCTTCGACGGCATGCTCGGTGATTTCGAGGGGCTCGGACACGAACAACGAGTCTAGCGCTGCCCGGGGTGCTCGTTTCGTGCCTGCGTCGCGGGTCGGTCAGCGGAGCGGGCCGCCGGTCGCGGCATCCGACTGGCTTGCCGCAGCGGACGCCTGGGCCACGAGGATCGCCTGCGTCGCGTCGTCGGGTGGCAGCTGCCGCCCCGACGACTTCGACGCGGTGCGCCGCGACAGCCACCGCGCGAACCAGGAGAGGGAGAGGTTCATGATGAGGTACAGCGCGAGGGTGACCACGAACAGCGAGAACAGGTACCGGTTGCCGTAGAAGCTCGCGAGGTTGTTCATGTTGATCCGCAGCAGCTCGGCGTAGCCGACGATGTAGCCGAGCGAGGTGTCCTTCAGCAGCACCACGAGTTGGGCGACGATGATCGGCAGCATCTGCCGGAAGGCCTGCGGGAACTCGACGAGCATCTTCGACTGCATGGGGCGCATGCCGAGGCTGAGGCCCGCCTCGCGCTGGCCCCTCGGCAGCGCGGCCAGACCGGCCCGCAGCGCCTCGCCGATGAGCGCACCGTTGTAGAGCGTGAGCGCGAGGACGACCGCCCAGAACGCGCCCGTCGACGCCACGAGGAGGATGAACAGCATCATGAGCAGCACGGGCATGCCGCGCAGGAACTCCAGGACGACCGTCGTGGGCACCCGGATCCAGGCGACCTCCGAGCTGCGCAGCAGTGAGAGCACGATGCCGAGTGCGATCGCCAGGACCGACGCGGTGAGCGCGGCGCTGAGGGTTCCCCAGACTCCCTGGAAGATGATGAACGACCAGACCTCGGGATCGGCGAAGATGTCCCACCGGCTCGGGTCGAAGTAGCCCGGCAGCGTGATGCCGCCGCTCTCGCGCGGGGCGGCGAGCGTGAGCGCGATCCACGCGAGTCCCGCGAGGATCAGCACGCCGGCGATGACCGACGAGATCAGGGAGACGCGTCGCGCCTTCGGTCCGGGGACGTCGAACAGGACGCTCGAGCCGCTCATCGCTGCACCACCCACTTTCGCTCGAGTCGGCCGGCGATCAGGCCCAGGGGAATCGTGATGACGAGATAGAGGGTCGCCGCGCCGAGGAGGATGGCGATGACGGCGTCGCCGTTCGCGTTCGCGAGCTCGCGGGTGGCGGCGAACAGCTCGAAGACGAAGAAGCCGCCGGCGACCGAGGTGTTCTTCGTGAGCGCGATGAACACGTTGATCAGGGGCGGGATCGTCATGCGGAACGCCTGCGGCAGCACGATCAGGCTGACGGTCTGGCCGAATCCGAGCCCCACGCTCCGTGCGGCCTCGGCCTGCCCGACGGGCACGCCGTTGATGCCCGACCGGAGCGCCTCGGCCACGAACGGCGAGGTGTAGACCGAGAGACCGATCATCGCGGCGACGGAGTACTCGAGGCGGGAACCCAGGTAGGGCAGGATGATCGCGCAGAAGAACAGCACGAGGGTGAGCGGCGTGTTGCGCACGAGCTCGGTGTAGACGGTGGCGAACCCGCGCAGCGAAGCCACCGGCGAGATGCGCATGGAGGCGATGATCGTGCCGAGCACGAGGGCCGAGACGCCGCTCACGCCGAGCAGCAGCAGCGTCATGCTGAAGCCGCGCCAATACGTCGGCAGGTTCTCGATGACGGCGTCCACGCACGTCCTTCCGGTCAGAGGGGGTTGGGCCCGGGCGGTGCTGCACCGCCCGGGCCCGGGAGCCGATCAGTAACGGTCGGGCGTCGGCGGTTCGACGAACGGCAGGATCTCGCCGGCCGTCGAGTTCCATGCCTCCTCGTAGCGGCCGTCCTCGTAGGCCGCCTCGAGCACGTCGTTGATCCACATGCGGAAGTCGGTGTCGTCCTTCGCGAGGCCGATGCCGTAGGGCTCCTCGGTGAACGGCTCGCCGACGACCTTGAACTCTCCCTCGTTCTGGGCGGCGAGGCCCGCGAGGATCACGTTGTCGGTCGACACCGCGACCACCTGACCGCTGCGCAGCGGCTCGAGGCAGTTCGTGTAGGTGTCGGTGAGCACCGGCTCAGCGCCGATCTCGGCCAGCTTGGCGGCCGGCGTGGAGCCCGTGACCGAGCAGACCGGCTGGCCGACGAGGTCGTCTTCGCTCTCGATGTCGTCGTTGTCGGCGAGCACGAGGATCGACTGGCCCGCCATGTAGTACGGACCCGCGAAGGAGACGACCTCCTTGCGCTTGTCGTTGATCGTGTACGTCGCCACGACGATGTCGACCTGGCCGTTCTCGATGAACGGCTCGCGGTTGGCCGAGACGGTCTCGACCCACTCGATGTTGTCCTCGGAGATGCCGAGCTCGCTGACGATGATCTTCGCGATCTCGACGTCGAAGCCCTCGGGCACGCCCGACGGGCCGACGAGACCGAACAGGGGCTGGTCGAACTTCGTGCCGACCGTGATCTTGCCGGCTTCGGAGAGCTCGGCCATCGTGGTGCCGGCCTCGAACGTGGGGGCCGCCTCCTCGGTCGGCTCCTCCGCCTCATCGCCGCCTCCGCCGGCACAGCCGGCGAGGACGAGCGCCGACGCCGCCGCGGCCGCGGCGAGTGCGATTCTCATGCGTGTCATGTCTCTGCCTCTTCCTGTTGGGTGATTCCTCGCCGCTCGTGGCAGCGCAGGTCTAGTGCTCGAGGATCTTCGAGAGGAAGTCCTTCGCACGGTCGGACTTCGGGTGGTCGAAGAAGTCGGCGGGCGTCGCCTCCTCGACGATCTTCCCGTCGGCCATGAACAGCACCCGGTCTGCGGCCTTGCGGGCGAAGCCCATCTCGTGGGTGACGACGATCATGGTCATGCCCTGTTCGGCGAGGCCGACCATGACGTCGAGCACCTCGTTGATCATCTCGGGATCGAGGGCGCTGGTGGGCTCGTCCATGAGGATGAGCTTCGGGTTCATGGCGAGCGAGCGGGCGATGGCGACACGTTGTTGCTGACCGCCCGAGAGCTGGGCCGGCATCTTCTTGGCCTGGTTCGCGACACCCACGCGCTCGAGGAGCTCCATCGCCTTCGCATCGGCGTCCTTGCGCGACATCCGCTTCACCCGGATCGGGGCGAGCGTGACGTTCTCCAGCACGGTCTTGTGGGCGAACAGGTTGAACGACTGGAACACCATGCCGACGTCGGCGCGGAGCTTCGCGAGCGCGGCACCCTCTTCGGGAAGCCGCTGCCCGTCGATGCTGATGGTGCCCGAGTCGATCGTCTCGAGGCGGTTGATCGCACGGCACAGGGTCGACTTGCCGGAACCGCTCGGCCCGATCACCACGACCACCTCGCCGCGATTGACGACGGTGTTGATGTCGTTCAGCACGTGCAGATCGCCGAAGTGCTTGTCGACGTGGTCGATGACCACGAGGGGTTCGCCGCGGCGCACTGAGATGTTCGACGTCGCGGCCGCCGGCTGGGTTGGCTCCATACCCCAAAACTAGGGCGCAACGAGGCCGCGCGCCAAGGCGCGCCGCGGTGGGTTACCTATTCGTGACCCGCACTGCGCTGCGCGAAGGCGCTCTCGTACAGGCAGACGGATGCCGCGGTCGCGAGGTTCATCGATTCGGCGTGTCCGTAGATCGGCACGGTGACGACGCGATCGGCGAGCGCGAGCTGCTCGTCGGGGAGCCCCCTCGCCTCGTTGCCGAACAGCCAGGCCGTCGGACGCGCGAGCCCCCCGTCGTTCCGCGCGGTCAGCAGGTCCTCGCCCTTGACGTCGGCGGCGAGCACCGTGAGGCCTGCCGCGCGGGCGCGCTCGAGCACGTCCTCGAGGCTTGCTCCGACGGCGACGGGGAGATGGAAGATCGAGCCGGTCGACGAGCGCACGACCTTCGGGTTGTAGAGGTCGACGGTGCGTCCCGAGAAGATCACCGCATCGGCGCCCGCGGCATCCGCTGCCCTGATGATGGTGCCGGCGTTCCCGGGATCGCGGACCTCCTCGAGGATGGCGACGAGCTTCGGGGCGGCGGCGAAGACATCCTTCACCGCCGTGGGGAACTGGTGGCACACGGCGACGAAGCCCTGCGGGGTGACCGTGTCGGCCATGGCATCGAGCACGCCCTCGCTGACGAACTCGACATCGACGCCCGCATCCACGGCGGTCTGCGCGATGTCGGTGTACCGATCGAGCGCCGTCGGCGTGGCGTAGAGCTCGATCACGAGCTGCGGCCGGAACGTGAGCGCCTCGGCGACGGCTTGCGGGCCCTCGAGCAGGAAGAGCCCGCTCTCGCTGCGCGCCGCCTTCTTGGCCAGCTTCGCGACCGCCCGGACGCGCGGGGACCTCGGGTTCTCGAGCATGCGGCCAGTCTATGGGCGGGACGGCGAACGGCCCGGCACGCTGCTGCGTTCAGACAGCGGGTGCCGGGCCGTTCAGGGCTGGGTGTCTACGCCGCGCTCTTCGGGGCCGACGTGTCGGCGGGGAGCGCCTGCTTGGCGGTCTCGACGAGGGCGGCGAACGTCGCGGGCTCGTTCACGGCGAGCTCGGCGAGGATGCGACGGTCGACCTCGATGCCCGCGAGGCCGAGGCCCTGGATGAAGCGGTTGTAGGTGAGGCCGTTCTGGCGGGATGCCGCGTTGATGCGCTGGATCCAGAGGCGACGGAAGTCGCCCTTCTTCTGACGACGGTCGCGGTACGCGTAGACGAGGGAGTGGGTGACCTGCTCCTTCGCCTTGCGGTAGAGACGCGAACGCTGGCCGCGGTAGCCCTCGGCGCGCTCGAGGATCACCCGGCGCTTCTTGTGGGCGTTGACCGCCCTCTTCACTCTTGCCATGACTCTGTTTCTTCCTTAACGGGTCTCGCGGCTCAGCGGCCGAGAAGCTTCTTGACGACCTTGGCGTCGGGAGCCGACAGCACCTTGTCCTGGTTCAGGCGGCGGGTGCGCACCGAGGACTTGCCCTCGAGGTTGTGGCGCATACCGGCCTGCTGCTTCCGGATCTTGCCGCTGCCGGTGATCTTGAAGCGCTTCTTGGACCCGGAGTGGGTCTTCTGCTTCGGCATCTCGTGTATCTCCTTGGTTCTGCCGCCACGGGGTGGCGGACGGGGGTGCTTGGCCTAGGCCTCGGTGGCTTCGGCCGTCTGCGCCTGGGCCTCGCCCGCGGCATCCGCCGCCGGCCGGGCCTTCGCCGCAGCACGCTGTGCATTCGCCTCGGCCTTGGCCTCGGACTTGTTCTTGAGGGGCGCGATGACCATGACCATGTTGCGGCCGTCGATCGTGGGGTTGTGCTCGACCGTGCCGAACTCCGCCACGTCCTCCGCGAAGCGCTGCAGGAGGCGGACGCCCATCTCGGGGCGCGACTGCTCGCGCCCGCGGAAGAGGATCATCGCCTTCACCTTGTCGCCGGACTTCAGGAAGCCGACGGCGCGCTTCATCTTGGTCTCGTAGTCGTGCTTGTCGATCTTGAGGCGGAACCGAACCTCCTTGAGGATCGTGTTCGCCTGGTTGCGCCGGGCCTCTTTCGCCTTCTGCGCAGCCTCGTACTTGTACTTGCCGTAGTCCATGATCTTGGCGACCGGCGGCTTCGAGTTGGGCGCGACCTCGACGAGGTCGAGATCGGCCTCCTGCGCGAGCCGCAGGGCCACCTCGATCTTCACGACGCCGACCTGCTCTCCGCCAGGACCCACGAGGCGGACCTCGGGAACGCGGATACGGTCATTGGTACGGGGATCGCTGATGCGTGTACTCCTCTACTCAAGCTGTTGCTCGAACGGGAGGCGGATGCCGCCCGTCGACGAGAGCGGAAGATCCACGCAGGCTCGCACGGACTCACACCGTGCGGCACTACGGCCCCCTGTCTACTTCCCGCACTGTGCTGGCTGCTCAGCGACGTGGAAGCGGAGGGCGATCGACCCGGTAACCTTGATGAAGCGGTATGCGCGGGTGGGAGGAACTCCACTTTCGTACCGGGGACTGGCCCCGGGCCCGCAGTAGTCTAACAGAGGATGTCTGTGAGCAACAGTTCAGACGAGTCCACCGTCGCGGGCGCAACCCGCGACATCGCCGAGGTCCCGGCCGTCGAGATCATCACGACCGCCGCCGTGCACCTCATGAGCGCCGCGGCCGTGAAGGTCGGCCTCGCCGACGATCCCGAGGAGCAGCTCGACCTCGACGAGGCGCGCAAGCTCATCAACGCGCTCGCCGGGCTCATCACGGCCGGGGCTCCCGAGATCAGCGACGTGCATGCGCGCTCGCTCCGCGACGGCCTGCGTTCGCTGCAGCTCGCGTTCCGCGAGGCATCCGTCATCGCCGATCCCGTAGGGAAGGGCCCCGGCGAGAAGTGGACCGGCCCGGTCACCTAGCCCGACGGCTCGCGACCCAGTCCCTCCTGCGGGCGAGGAACGACCGCTCGCGGTGGTTGACGAGGGCGGTGTCGCGTGCCATCCGCACGGCCGCGTTGTTCCGGGCCACGCTCCGGAACGGCCGTGCCGAAACCCCCACGACGAGCGTCGGATCGAAGCGCACGCCCATGCCGGGCTGGAGGTTGATCGTGAGGTCGAGATCGTCGGCCACGTCCGCTCGATCGCGGTGCACGACCTCGCGGAGGACGCGCCAGGCGGACGCGCGGATCGCGAGGTTCGAGCCGTAGAGCACGCCGTGCCCGAGCAGCCACGCGGCGAAGCGGTAGTACATCGGCATGTGCACGCGTTCCGCGTACCACCGGGCGAACGCGCCTCCGCCGTAGAACCGGCCGGGCCCCGAGAGCGCATCGAGGCCCGCGTCATCGGTGAAGGCGTGCTCGACGCGCTCGACCCAGTCGGTCGGCGGGATCGAATCGGCGTCGAGACGGCCGAGCACGTCGCCCACCGCGGCGTCGAAGCCCGCGGCGGTGGCCCCCGGAATCCCCTGTACGGGCTCGCTCACGACGCGCGCACCGGCCGCGCGCGCGACGTCGGCGGTGGCATCGGTCGAGCAGTTGTCGACGACGACGATCTCGTCGGCGGGCCGGGTCTGCTTCGCGAGCGCGTCGAGGCACTGCTCGAGCATGGCGGCGTCGTTGTACGAGGGCACGACGACCGAGATCGTGAGGGGCATCGGGCCAAGGATACGGCGGGTCACCCCTTCATGGCCCGCGGCTCACCGCTGGCAGTTCGGGCACCAGTACGTCTCGCGCAACTCGAGGTCGTTGCGGCCGAGAGGCCCGTGCTCGATGCGGGTTCCGCACCGCCGGCACGGCTCGCCGCCGCGGCCGTAGACCCAGAGTCGTTCGCCGCGGCGGTCGACGCCCGTGGTGGTGCGCGAGATGCGCTCGCGGTTGGCGCGGATGACGCGGCCGGCGAGGTCGACGAGCGGAGGCAGGTCGACCGTCGACACGGGTCGCGTGGGCAGCAGCCCCCGCAGGAAGCAGAGTTCGTTGACGTACACGTTGCCGAGCCCGGCGAGGTTGCGCTGCTCCCCCAGCGCGACCGCGATCGGCGCGTCGGGCGACGCGGCGATGCGCCGCACCGCTTCCTCGGCGTCCCAGTCGGGCCCGAGGAGGTCGGGCCCGAGGTAGGCCATGCGCTCGGCCTCCTCCTCGGCGGGGAACACCTCGACGATCCCGAGGTCGAATCCCACCGCGGTCGCCGCGGGCGTCTCGATGACGACCCGCGCCTGGTGCGCCGGCCGTCGCCACCGCTCCCCCGGCCGGTGCACGCGCCATTCGCCCTCCATCTTGAGGTGCGAGTGCACGACCACATCGCCGATGCGCATGAGCAGGTGCTTGCCTCTTGCCGCCACGGAGTGGACGGTCTCCCCGGAGAGATCGACCGTGGCGTAGGCGGGTACCCGGAAGTCGGTCCTCGTCACGACCTGGCCGGCGAGCGCGCCCTCGAGCCGCCGCGCCGCCTGGTGCACGGTGTCACCTTCGGGCATCGAAGCGCAGTCCCCTCGGCGTCTCGCGGAAGCCCGCCGCGCGCAACGGCGCGTCGAGCACCGAGCCGTAGACACCGCCGCCGTTGACGGTCTCGATGCGGAGCTTCGGCGCGCCAGCACGGGCAAGCGCATCGGCGAGCGCGGATGCCGCGGCCGCGAGCGCGCCATCGTCGTCGGTGAACACGAGCGTCGTGCGGCCACCGCGCTCGAGGTAGAACGTCGCCTCGCCGTCGACGATGGCGACGAACGCGCCGGCCTTGCGCGCCGGTCGGTGCCCGCCGTCGGTGGTCTCGGGCCAGTCGAGCGCCGCCCCGAACGGGTTCGCGGGATCGGTCGCGGCGAGGGCGACCGCGGCACCGCGCGGGGCGCTGCGCAGCCGGTCGACGGCCGCGGTGGAGGCGAACTGCGCGCCGCCCTGGCCGTCGATGAAGTAGCCGCGCCGCACGCGGCCGGACTCCTCGAAGGTCGACAGCGCGCGGTAGGCGAGCGCGAAGCCGCCGAGCACGCCCTCGGCCATCACCGAACCCCGGGTCACGACGCCGTAGCGCTCGAGGAGCGTCTCGCCCAGTGCATGGGCGCGTGGCGTGGCCTGCGTGCTCGCGAGCGGCAGGATCGCCCATCGGCCGGCGACCCGAGGAGGGTTCGCGCGCGCGGCCGCCGCCCGCGACGACTGGATGTCGACGGCGAGCGCGCGCCTCGTGAGCGAACGCCCCCGAAGCCGGGCCCGCGGCGTCGCGGGCGCCGTCTTGTGCGCGCCGCGGCCGGCGACGAGACCCCGCACGGGCGCGAACGTGTCGTTCGTCACGAGGCCCGCCCAGACGAGCCGCCACAGGGCGTCGATGACGGGCTGTTCGTCGGCGGCCCCGATCGCCTCGACGAGCTGGCGGAAGAAGTAGCCGCCACCACCGCCGAGCGTCGCGAGGAGCTCGGTCTCGAGGGGATCGAGGGGCGCGGCCGCGGGCACCGGCAGGGTGAGCTCGGCCGTGTCGGCCAGGTGCAGGCTCACCCAGCCGTCGTCGCCGGCGAGGGAGCCCGCGCCCGCCCAGAGCACCTCCCCTGACGCGGTGAGCTCGTCGAGCATGTCGGGCCGGTAGTCGCCGACGCGTGCGGGCAGCACGAACGACTCCCACGCGGACGCCGGGATGCGGGCGCCCTCGAGCTGCTCGATCACCGCGGCGACCCCGTCGACGCCGCGGAGGCGCGCGCCCACGTGCTGCCACTCGGGCAGGAACCGGGCGAACTCGCGCGGGGGCACGGGCTCGATCTCGTTGCGGAGCGCCGCGAGGGAACGGCGCCGGATGCGCCGGAGCACCTCGTTGTCGCACCACTCGGCGCCCGAACCGTGCGGGAGGAACTCCCCCTCGACCACGCGACGCTCCCCGGCGAGCCGCGCGAGCGCCGACCCCGCCACCGCCTGCCCGATGCCGAAGCGCCCCGCGACGGCGGCCGCCGTGAACGGACCGTGCGTGCGTGCGTAGCGGCTCACGAGGTCGCCGAGCGGCTCGCGCACGGGCTCCCCGAACACCTCGGGCAGTCCGGGCGGGATCGGCACGCCGAGCGCATCACGAAGGCGACTGAGGTCTTCGACGACCGCGAACCACCTGTCGCCCGCGAAGCGCACCTCGGCGATGCGCCGGGCGGCGACGAGCGAGGAGAGCGCGGCCGCGGCATCCGTCGCCTCCTCGGTGCGCTCGGCGACCTCGGCGGCGGTGAGCGGCCCGAGTTCGCGGAGGAGGTCGGCGATGCCCTCCTCACCGCGGGCGGCGCGTTCGGGCACGAGCCGCTGGAGCATCCGCTCGGTCTCCTCGACGACCTCGGGATCGAGGAGCTCGCGCAGCTCCACCGTGCCGAGGAGTTCGGCGAGGAGTCCGGGATCGAGCGACAGCGCGGCCGCGCGGCGCTCGGCGAGCGGCGCGTCGCCCTCGTACATGAACGCCCCGACGTAGCCGAACAGGAGGCTCGACGCGAACGGGCTCGCCGTCTCGGTGGTCACCTCGATGAAACGCACCCGGCGAGAGGCGATGCGTTCGGTGAGCGCCGTGAGCGCCGGCAGGTCGTACACGTCCTGCAGGCACTCGCGCACGGCCTCGAGGATGATCGGGAAGTCGGGGTAGTCGCGCGCCACCTCGAGCAGCTGCGACGCGCGCTGCCGCTGCTGCCAGAGCGGCGAACGACGCCCCGGATTGAGCCGCGGCAGCAGCAGTGCGCGTGCCGCGCACTCGCGGAAGCGCGAGGCGAACAGGGCGGAGTCGCCGACGCGCTGGGTCACGAGCTCGGCGAGCTCGGCGGCCTCGAACGTGAAGAGCTCGGCGCCGGGCGGCTCGTCGGCGGTGTCGGGCATGCGCAACACGATGCCGTCGTCGCTCGCCACGGCGTTGGCGTCGACGCCGAACCGCTCCTGCACGCGTGCGCCGGCGGCGAGCGCCCAGGGCGCGTGCACGCGCATGCCGTACGGCGAGTGCAGCACGATGCGCCAGTCGCCGAGCTCATCGCGGAAGCGCTCGACCACGAGGTTCGTCGCGTCGGGCACGACACGGGTCGCGGTGCGCTGGTCGGTCACGAAGGCGACGAGGTTGGATGCCGCGAACTCGTCGAGCCCGGCGGTTCGCGCGCGGGCGACGGCCGCGTCCGGTGGTGAACCCGCGATCTCGGCGATGAATCCGCCGATGGCCTCGCCGAGCTCCGCCGGACGCCCGATGCCGTCGCCCTTCCAGAACGGCAGGCGACCGGGCTCGCCGATCGCGGGTGCCACGAGCACGCGGTCGTGCGTGATCTCCTGGATGCGCCAGCTCGTGGCACCGAGCGCGAACACGTCGCCGACGCGCGATTCGTAGACCATCTCCTCGTCGAGCTCGCCGACGCGGCGACCCGGCCCGGCCTCGCCGATCATGAACACGCCGAACAGGCCGCGGTCGGGGATGGTGCCGCCGCTCGTGACCGCGAGCCGCTGGGCGCCGCGGCGACCGACGATCGTGCCGGCGTCGCGATCCCACACGAGGCGTGGGCGCAGCTCGCCGAACCGATCGGACGGGTAGCGGCCCGCGAGCATGTCGAGGGTCGCGTCGAACGCCGAGCGGGGCAGGCCGGCGAACGGTGCCGCACGGCGGACGAGCTCGAACCAGTGCTCGACGTCCCACTCGTCGACCGCGGCGGCGGCGATGGTCTGCTGGGCGAGCACGTCGAGCGGGTTCGTCGGCACGCGCAGCGCCTCGATGGCGCCCGCGACCATGCGCTCGGCGACGACGGCCGAGTGGAGCAGGTCGGCCCGGTGCTTCGGGAACACGAGGCCCTTCGAGATCTCGCCGACCTGGTGGCCGGCGCGTCCGATGCGCTGCAGGCCGCTCGCCACCGACGGCGGCGACTCGACCTGCATGACGAGGTCGACCGCGCCCATGTCGATGCCGAGCTCGAGGCTCGAGGTGGCGACGACGCAGCGCAGCCGCCCGGCCTTCAGGTCGGCCTCGACGAGCGCGCGTTCCTCCTTGCTGACCGACCCGTGGTGGGAGCGGGCGAGCACGGGCTCGGCGCCCGCGGTGATGCCGGAGGCGCCGGGCAGCTCCGCGGGCGAGCGGCCGGGCGCGGGCGCAAGCAGCGCGTCGCCCACCCCGACGGGCACGGGCTCGGCCGCGGGCTCGGCAGTGCGCTCGACCCACAGCTCGTTGAGCCGCGCCGTGAGCCGCTCGGCGAGCCGTCTGGAGTTCGCGAACACGATGGTGGACCGGTGCGCGAGCACCTCGTCGAGGATCGCCGCCTCGACGTGCGGCCAGATGGATCCCGAGCCCGACTCGGTGGCCAGGTCGGAGAGGTCCTCGACGGGCACCGTGACGCGGATGTCGAAGCGCTTGCCCGAGGGCGGCGCGACGACGCTCACCGGCCTTGAGCCGGCGAGGAAGCGCGCGACCTCCTCGTGCGGGCGCACGGTCGCCGACAGCCCGATGCGCTGCGCGGGCGCCGCGGTCAGCGCGTCGAGGCGCTCGAGCGAGAGCGCGAGGTGCGCGCCCCGCTTGGTGCCCGCGAGCGCGTGGATCTCGTCGACGATGACCGTCTCGACACCGCGCAGCGTCTCGCGCGCGGCCGAGGTGAGCATGAGGAACAGCGACTCGGGCGTCGTGATGAGGATCTCGGGCGGATGCGTCACGAGCGACCGGCGCTCGGCGGGCAGCGTGTCGCCCGAGCGCACGCCGACGCTGACCTCGGGCACCTCGAGACCGTGCGCCGCGGCGGTGCGCCCGATGCCCACGAGCGGCGCCCGCAGGTTGCGCTCGACGTCGACGCCGAGCGCCTTGAGCGGGGAGAGGTAGACGACCTTCGTGCCGGTGGTCGCGGCATCCGCCCCGGACGCGTGCAGGCGGTCGATGGCCCAGAGGAACGCCGCCAGCGTCTTGCCCGAACCGGTCGGCGCCACGACGAGCGCGTGCTCGCCCCGCGAGATCGCCTGCCATGCCTCCTGCTGCACCGCGGTGGGCGCGGTGAAGGACTCGGTGAACCACGCCCGGGTCGCGGGCGAGAACGCGTCCAACGCCTCCGCCATCACTCCATTCAAGCCGATGCCGCCGACGTCGGTGCCGCGGGCGGCGTCAGCGGGTGCGCACGCGCACCTCGACGAGCGCCCGCTCGACCGCGTCGACGGTGCGGCGCACCTCCGCGGCATCCGTCTGCCAGTTGCTCACCGAGAAGCGCACGACGGCGCGGTCGTGCCACCGCGACGTCATGGCGAGCACCTCCCCCTCGTCCCAGAGCCGGCGGCTCAGGGCCTCGGTGGCGGCATCGTCGCCGAGCGCGATGCACACCTGCGTGAACACGACCTCGTTGAGCACCTCGACCCCGGGCAACCGGGCGACACCCGTGGCGATGCCGCCAGCGGCATCCGCGAGACCCTGCACGAGCGCAGCGACGCCCTCGCGGCCGAGCGAGCGCAGCACCGCCCAGGTGGGCAGGCCACGGGCCCTTCGCGACAGCTCGGGTGCCTTCTCGTGCGGATCGGCGCCGACGTCGGTGGCCTGGAGGTAGCTCGCGTGCATGCTGAGGGCACGCTGCATCGGCCTGGGATCGCGCACGATCGCGAGCCCGCAGTCGTACGGCACGCTGAGCGTCTTGTGCGCGTCGGTCGACCAGGAGTCGGCGGCGTCCATGCCGTCCACGAGGTGCCGAAGGCCCGGCGCGGCGCCCGCCCAGAGTCCGAACGCCCCGTCGACGTGCACCCACGCACCGGCCTCGTGTGCGGCCTCGATCGCCGGGCCGAAGTCGTCGAATGCGCCGGAGTGGATGTTGCCGGCCTGCAACAGCACGATCGCGGGGCCATCGCCGGCCGCGAGCGTGGCGCGCAGCGCGTCGACGCGGATGCGCCCCTCGGAATCGGCGGGCACCACGATGGGCGAGCCGAGTCCGAGGTAGCGCCCGGCGAGATCGACGGTGCCGTGCCGTTCCTCGCCCACGATGAATCGCACGGCGGGCCCGCCCGCCATGCCCTGCGTCTCGACGTCCCAGCCGGCGCGGGACAGCACCTCGTCGCGGGCAGCGGCCATGCACGTGAACTGCGCCATGGTGGCGCCGGTCACGAATCCGACCTGGCTGCCGGCGGGGAGGCCGAGCAGGTCGACGAGCCACTCCTCGGCGAGTTCCTCGGCGGCGACGACGGCGGGGGTGACCGTGCGCATGCTCGTGTTCTGGTCCCATGCCGAGACCAGCCAGTCGGTGGCGAGCGCGACGGGCTGCGCGCCGCCGATGACCCAGCCGTAGAAGCGCGGCGACCCCATCGCCATCAGGCCGGGCTCGGCGCCCTCGGCGAGCCGCTCGATCACGTCGACGGGCGGCTCGCCCGCTTCGGGAAGCGCGCGGCCGAGCCGGTCCTTGATCTCATCGGCGCCGAGTCGGGGCGGGATCGGCCGCTCACGGATGCCGGAGAGCCACTCCATGGCGTACCGCTCCGCGGTCGCGAGCACGTCGTCGTAGGGTCGGGGGTTCCGCTGCCGGTCGACCATGACACACCTGGATCCTGCGCGAGGGATGCGCTCTCCGATCATGCGCCCGGGCGACCGAACCGGTCAACGACCCGAACGCGGGTCAGCAGACGACATCCGCCGGCGGCACGACGCCGTCGACGAGGTACTGCTCGACCGTCGCATCGACGCAGTCGTTGCCCGCGTTGAATGCCGTGTGTCCCTCGCCCTGCAGGGTCACGAGCACTCCGCTCTCCAACTGGGATGCCACGGCCACGGCCCATGCATACGGCGTCGCCGGGTCGTTCGTCGTGCCGAGCACGAGGATCGGGGCGGCACCCGGCGCGGTCACCGGCGCCGGCACGCGCTCGGAACGGAACGGCCACGACAGGCACGCGAGGTCGCCGTAGGCGAGGTACGGTCCGAGGTAGGGCGCCGCCTCGGTGAGCGCCCTGCCCTGCTCCTTCATCACCGCCACGCTGTTCTGGGCCGGGTAGTCGAGGCACTTGACGGCGCGCAGGGCCTCCATCAGGTTGCCCTCGTACTCGCCATCCGGCGTGCGTCCGAAGTAACCGTCGGCGATGGTCAGCGCGAACTCCGCCTGGCCCGCGACCACGGTGCTGAACAGCGTGTCGAGGGCCGGCCAGGTCGCGGCGTCGTAGAGCGGTGCCGCGATGGCGATGAGCAGCGTGTCGGCGTTGAGCAGTCGTCCGTCGGTCGACGGAACGGGATTCTTGGAGACGGCGTCGATGATGCCCCGGATGGTCGTCATCGCGTCGTCGACCGACCCCTGGAACGGACAGGTCGCCGCGGGGATGCACGCGGAGAGGTACGCCCGGAGTGCCGACTCGAGGCCCTGGGCCTGCCCGAGCGTGAGCTGCGCGTCGCCGAGGGCGGGGTCGATCGCGCCATCCAGCACGAGGCGGCCCACTCGATCTGGGAAGGTGCCCGCGTACACCGTGCCGAGGTACGCCCCGTACGAGAAGCCGAGGTAGTCGAGGTGCTCCTCGCCGAGGGCTGCGCGCAGCATGTCGAGGTCCCGCGCGGCGCTGACCGTGTCGACGTTCGCGAGCAGGGCACCGGTGTTCGTCAGGCAGGCCTGTCCGAACGCGTGGGTGCGCTCGTTCTGGGCGGTGAGCCACGTATCGCTGCCGCGGGAGCCCGACGGACTGCCGTAGAGCAGCCGGTCGAGGTCATCGTCCTCGAGGCAGGTCACCGCCGTCGACCGGCCGACCCCCCTGGGGTCGAACCCCACGATGTCGTAGCGATCCTGCAGTGACTCCGTGACGGCGGTGTCGAGCGACTCCGCCACGAAGTCGTAGCCCGAGACGCCGGGGCCGCCCGGATTCACCAGGAGCGCGCCGATGCGATCCTCCTCGGCGGGCTGGCGGATGAGTGCCAGCTCGATGTCGCCCGCCGACGGGTCGTCCCAGTCGAGCGGTGCCGCCGCAGTGGCGCACTGGAACTCCCCGCAGGCGTCCCATCTCAGCACCTGCGTGTAGTAGGGCGCGATGGACGCGTCGACGTCCTGCGGGAAGGGCGTCGATTCCTCGACGACGGGGAAGAACAGCGACATGCCGCAGCCGCTCAGCGCGAGCGTGGTCAGCACGGAGCCGACCACGGCCGCGACCACCCCCCTCGGTGCGCGCTCCATGATGCACCCAGTATGGCGCGCGGATGTCTCGGGGCTGTACCCCGAACTGGGCACTTGTACCCCGAAGGAGGGTGACACAAGGGGTTGCCGCGCCCGGGGTGCCGGGGAATACTCTCACGTGATCGGTGCGCGCTGGGGGGCGATGGGGCCGGCGTGCGATCACGAGGGGGAATTGCTGTGACGTCGTACGTGCTGGGCATCGATATCGGCACGAGCTTCACCGCCGCCGCGATCGGACGGCGGCGCGGCGACGGATCCATGGCCCACGAGCCGCTCGAGCTCGGCACCCGCCGGGCCGCCGTGCCCAGTGTCGTGCACCTCGCCAAGGACGGCGGCGTGGTCGTCGGCGAGATGGCCGAGCGACGAGTCATGGATGAACCGGACCGCGTCGTCCGCGAGTTCAAGCGCCGGATCGGCGATGAGACGCCGATCATCGTCGGCGACCTCGGCGTTTCGGCGGAGGACGTGTTCGCCGTCGTCGCCCAATGGGTGGTCGAACGCGCCGAGGCGCACGAGGGCCGTGCCCCAGCCGTCATCGCCGTCTCGCACCCCGCGTCATGGGGCGAGCATCGGCTCGGACGCATCCGCACCGCCCTCGCCGGCGTCGGGCTCGCGAACGTCGAGCTCGTGAGCGAGCCGGAGGCCGCGGGCCTGCACTACCTGGACCGCGAGAAGGCCGCATGCGGCGACACCATCGCGGTCTACGACCTGGGCGGCGGAACGTTCGACGTCGCCCTGCTCCGGAAGCAGGAGGACGACGCCTTCCACGTGATCGGCGCACCGGCCGGCATCGAGCGCCTCGGCGGCGCCGATTTCGACCAGCGGATCTTCGAGCACGTGAAGTCACTGGTGCCCGCCGCGTTCGACGGCCTCGACGAGGCCGAGCCGGAGTCGGCGCTCGCACTGGCCAGGGTGCGACGCGAATGCACCGACGCGAAGGAGGCGCTCTCGTTCGACGCCGAGACGGCCGTGCCGCTCCTGCTCCCGAGCGGGCACACGCGCGTCCGCCTCGTGCGTCCCGAGTTCGAGCAGATGATCGATGGCGAGCTGCGGAGCACCATCGAGACGCTGCGCCGCGCGATCGACCGTGCCGGCCTGGACCTGGCGGACGTCGCCACGGTACTGCTCATCGGCGGGTCCTCGCGCATCCCCGCGGTCGCCCAGCTCGTCTCTGCCGAGCTCGAGCTGCCGGTCGCCGTGGACGCGGATCCGAAGGCGTCGATCAGCCTCGGCGCGGCCGTGGCCGCGTCCCGGAGGCTCGACCCGCTCCCCGTCGCCGCCGTGGCCGCGACGGAGCCCGGCGACGTCCGCGCGGAGGATTCCCCGGCGCCCACGGCGGACACCGCACCGACGGGCGCACCGCCGCGGATCCTCGAGTGGAATCGCATGTCGGTGGGACTCCGTGCGACCGTGCTGGCCGGGGTCGTGGCCGCCGTGCTGGCCATCCTCATCCCGATCACGCCGCTCGCCATCGGCACGCAGGAGCAACCCGGCGACCGCGATGGGGGGACCCCGCTGGCGGCCGGCGACCTCCTCGGCCGGTACGCCGCCGGCACCGCGCCCCTCACGGAGGGCGATGGCCTCGCCCCGCCGTTCGAACCACCCTTCGAGCCGCCGTTCGACGGCACGCTCGACCCCTTCACGCGGGACGACACGGCGGCCGACGGGCCCGCGGGCGACGCGACGGCCGACGGTGCGACGGCGGCGGCACCGGGCGATTCGTCCGGGACCACGGATGCACCCGACACCTCCGCGACCGATCCGGCCACCTCGGTGGCTCCGACCGACGACCCCGCTCCCTCGCCTGCGCCGGAACCCGCACCCGAACCGGCACCGGCACCGGAGCCATCGCCCGAACCCACCCCCGAGCCGGCGCCCGAGCCGTCCCCCGAACCGACCACCGAGCCCGCCCCTGAGCCGGCACCGGAACCCGCCCCTGAGCCGGCACCCGAACCGACGACGGAGCCGGCACCCGAACCGACGACGGAGCCCGCACCCTCGCCCGACGCAACCGAGCCGCCCGCACCGACGCCATGACCGAGCCGCGCGCGTCGGCAGTGCGGCGGAACCCGGGACTCGTCGGATGGGAAGAGACCGCCGAGATCAGGCGGAGCATCCTCTCCGACGGCCCGCCGGTGCACGCCGGCATCACCGGCCCCGGCGGATCCGGCAAGTCCACGCTGCTCGGCGAGCTCGCGACCGCGCTCCGGGACGAGGGGGTGCGGGTCGTCGAGGGTCTCGATGGACTCGAGCGACTCGACTCCGACGGCCGGCGCATCACCCTCTTGGTGGACGACCTCGAGGGCCTCCACGACGGCGACGTCGCACTCGTGTCGGCCCTCGCCTCCGACGATGGCCCGCACCTCATCGCCGCGTTCCGGGCCTGGCCGCGATCCGAGCCCGCCGCCGATCTCGTCGATCGACTCGGCCGGCAACGGCCGCACCTGATCCTCCGGCCGTTGTCCGCGGCCCAGGTCCGTGCACGCGCCGCCGAACTCCTGGGGGCGGCGCCGCCCCAGGTGCAGGTCGATCGGATCACCGAACTCGCCGGCGGCAATCCGCGTTTGGTGGACATGGCCGTCGCGGCAGTGCGTGACGAGGGGTGGGATCCGCGGGAATCGACGTCGTTGCCCGGTACGCTCCTCGAGCGGCTCCGACTCCGCCTGGACCGTGTCGACCCCGAGCTGGCCGACCTCCTGCTGGCCCTCGCGGTCGGGTACTCGGCGTCCGGCCCGGTCCTCGCCACCGCTCCTCGGTTCAGCGGATCGGACCTGCGGGCGCTCATGTCCGAGGGCCGGGCATCAGGACTCCTCGGGCCCGACGGCGGCCCGCTGCCGCTCGTTCGGTCGGGCATCCTGCAGAGCACCCCGGCGCACGAGCTCTGGTCCGTGCGTCGCGAACTCGTCGACGCGCTGGATGCCGCGAGTCTCCCCCTCGGCGACTCGGCCCTCGAACTCGCCCGCGGCGGGTTCCGCGACCCACGCGTGGCGGAGGCACTCGTCGAGCGGGGGAACGGTCTCCTCCTCACCGATCCCGTGGGTGCGTGGCGCCAGTACGCAGCGGCCATCGACGCCGGGGCGGACGCCGCGTCGCTCGCCGGACGTCGCGCTCAGGCCGCGTGGTCGGCCGGCGACATCCGTACCGCGGAGCGACTCGTCGACGGACTCCTGGCCGGACCCGAGCATCCCGACCTTCCCCGGGCGGTGTGCGTCGCGGCCGCAGCGTGGGCGCGCAAGGGGATGCTCGGACGTGCCGCGGACGCCTATTCCGGCGTCTCCGGCGAACCTTGGAACGGAGCGCCCCTCGCGGCGGTCTGCCTGGCGGCGCTCGGAGAGCTGGGCCGGGCTCGCGAGACGCTCGCCGCCGCACCCGAGCTCGAGTACCCCAGCTCGTCGCAGGTGGCCGTCTCGCTGATGGCCGAGGGGACCATCGCCGCGCTCGAGGGAACGGCGGATGGCGGACTGTCGGCGCTGCTCCAGGCCTCGAGCCTCATGAACGAGTCCGGAGAGACGATTCCGCTGCCGGCGGTCCCGGCGGTCATCGCCGCGCATGTCGCCATGAACGCCGGGGAACTCGGGATCGCAGCCGAGGTGCTCCGCGCCGCAGGCGAGGCCGTGCAGGGCGGGCCGGCCTTCCGCCACCGACTGCGCCTCACCGAGGCGCTGATCGAGCTGCGAGCCGATCGGCCGGCCCGCGCGCGGGCACTGCTGGCCGGCGTCGAGGAGTCCCAGCACCCCCTCGGACTGCGTTCCGAGGTCCTCGCACACGCCGTGCGCATCGGCCTCGCCCGACGCACCGACGACCTCCCGAACCTCGTGCGGTCGTGGGGAGCCGCGCGGCAGACGATCGCGCGCATGCCCGTCGATCTCCTCGGGCTGCCGGCACTGGCCGAACTCGTCATCGCCGCGGCGCGCCTCCACGAGTCGCACCTCGTCGAGGAGCCGCTCGCCGCCGCGTGGGACCTGCTCGAGCGCGCCGGCCGACCCGCGTCGTGGTCGATGAACCTGCACTGGGCGGGCATCCAGTCGGCGATCCTCTCCGAGGACCGTGCGCAACTCGAGCATCACTCGGAGGCCCTCGTGAGCGCGGCATCCGCGAACCGGGTCGCGAGCACGCTCGCCGAGGCGGGCCGCGTCTGGGCCGCCGCCCTCGCGGGCCGGGTCGACGTGCCGGCCGTCGAGGGTGCCGTGCACGACCTCGCGGCGGCCGGGTACCGCTGGGATGCGGGCCGACTCGCGGGTCACGCCGCCGGCCGCGCGCCCGAGCACGCCGACACGTTGCAGCTGCTCGCCCTGGCCCGGAGCCTCCACACCGACCCTCACCAGGGCGGCGCCTCCAGTGACGCCGAGGCGGCGGCGGCGGGCGAGCGGTCGGACGATGCCGGTCTCACGGCCCGTGAGCGCGAGGTCGCGAGGCTGGTGCTCGACGGCAAGACGTACGCGGAGATCGGCAGCGCGATCTTCATCTCGCCGCGCACCGCGGAGCACCACATCGCGCGAATCCGGCGCCGCCTGGGCGTCACGACGCGATCGGAGCTGCTCGCCCGCCTCCGCCTCGTGCTCGACGACGAGGACGAGGGGCGCTCGGCGAGCTGATCGGCGTCTCGGATCGGGCCGATCCCCTATCCCCCTATACGCCCCCCGAGCGGGAACCCCGCACCCGGCCCGGACGCACGGGGATGCTCCCCGATGACCGCCTGGGCGCGAACGGACAGGCTTCCTCGTGGGGGGCCGGCACAGACGCCGGCCGACGAACGCACACCTCACTGAGGGGGACTGATCATGACGAACATCACCACGGCGCTGCTCGACTTCCTGATGGGCCTGTTGAAGAGCCCGGAAGCCGGCGCGGAATTCGCCGCCGACCCTGACACCGCACTGCACAACGCGGGTCTCAACGGCATCTGCGCGGCCGATGTCGACGCGGTCCTGCCGGTCGCGCTCGACTTCTCGCCGGTCGGAAACCGCGAGTACGACACCGGTGGGAACACCATCAACAGCGGCGCCTGGGGCGGCGGCGGCGGCAACGGCGGCGGAGGCGGCTGGGGCGGCGGCGGCAACGGCGGCGGAGGCGGAGGCGGAGGCGGCCACTGGGGCGGCGGCGGCCATGACCACGACCACGGCGACTACGCCGCGGCGAAGGCGAAGCTGCTCAACGTCGTGCACAACTACTCCTACATCGACGACCGCGACGTCATCAACGACCAGTCGGTGAACACGAACATCTGGGCCGAGGACAGCATCGTCGGTGTGAACAACGAGGTCGAGAACACGGCGACGAACGTCGGCGACGGCAGCATCGTCGCGACGACCGGTGGCACGGTCATCGCCGGGAACACCGAGTACGACCTCGAGGTCGACATCGAGGACTCCTTCAACGAGGAGAACGAGCTCGAGATCGAGGACTCCTTCAACGACAACTCCGACAACTCGACGACGACGATCATCGAGGAATCCTTCAACGAGGAGGTCGAGATCGAGGACTCGTTCAACGAGACCGAGACCGAGGTCGAGGTCGACATCGAGGACTCCTTCAACGAGGACTCCTACAACGAGACCGACGTCGAGGTCGACATCGAGGAGTCCTTCAACGAGGACAACTCCACCAACACCGACATCGAGGACTCGTTCAACGGCAACAACCTCGAGAGCGGCCCCGGCGACCAGGTCGTGACCGATGTCGAGATCGAGGAGTCGTTCAACGAGGAGGTCGAGGTCGAGGACTCCTTCAACGACAACAACTTCGAGCAGGGCGGCGGCGACCTCGTCGACGACCTCGAGGTCGAGGAGTCGTTCAACGACAACAACCTCGAGCAGGGCGGCGGCGATCTGACCGACGTCGAGGTCGAGGTCGAGGACGTGACCCTGTAATCCATCCACCACAGCGGCCCGGCCCGGGGCGGAGTCATCCGCCCCGGGCCCGGTCCGTGCGGGGTCTGGTTGAATGGGCTACGACCTGCGAAGGGGGATCGCGGTGATGCAGCACCTCATCGAGCTCGTCGACGTCGGCATCGCGCTGGCCGAGCGCAGCGCGCGTGCCGACCTGCGTCGGCGGCTCGAGCAGACCAGGGAACGCCTGCTCGACCCCAGCATCCGGGTGATCGTCGTCGGCGAGTTCAAGCAGGGCAAGAGCCAACTCGTGAACGGGCTCGTGAACGCCCCGGTCTGTCCCGTCGACGACGACATCGCGACGGCGGTGCCCACGAGCGTGCGGCACGGCGAGACGCCCGCGGCATTCGTGCTCGCGCAGCGGTCGAGCGGCGGCACGGTGGAGTCGGGTGCACGGGTGGAACGCGTGGAGGTGCCGCCCACGCGGCTCGCGGACTACGTGTCGGAGCGTGCCACCCCCGAGACCGACCGCCAGGTGACCGGCGCCGAGGTGTTCCTCCCGCGGAAGCTCCTGCGCGGCGGCCTCACCCTCATCGACTCCCCCGGCGTCGGCGGGCTCACCTCCGCGCACGCTCTCACCACGCTCGCGACACTGCCATCCGCCCACGCGATGCTCTTCGTGTCGGATGCCTCGCAGGAGTACACCGAGCCCGAGATCCAGTTCCTCCGCCACGCGATGCGGATCACGCCGAACGTGGCCTGCGTGCTCACCAAGACCGACATGTACCCGCAATGGCGTCAGGTCGAGGAGCTGAACCGCGCGCACCTGCGAGCGATCGACCCCGGCATCCCGCTGTTCCCGGTGTCGTCGCACCTGCGGCTCACGGCGGTGGAGACATCCGACCCCGAGCTCAACGCGGAGTCCGGGTTCCCGGCGCTCGTCTCGTACCTCCGGAAGGACATCGTCGGCCGGGCCGAGCTGCTGCAACGACGCTCGACGGCGAGCGACCTGCTCTCGACCTCGGAACACGTGCGTCTGGCCATCGACGCGGAGCTCGGTGCGCTCGAGAACCCCGAGAAGACCCCCGAGATCGTGGCGCAGCTGGAATCCACCAAGGGTCGGGCCGACGAGCTCCGGCGCCTGTCGTCGCGGTGGCAGACGACCCTGAACGACGGCGTCACCGACCTCATCGCCGACATGGAGCACGACCTGCGCGACCGGATGCGCTCCATCCAGCGCGAGGCCGAGGACTCGATCGACGAGGGCGACCCGGGGCCGGTGTGGGACCGGTTCGTGGAGTGGTTCGAGCGGCGGGTCTCATCGGCCGTCACCGACACGTTCGTGTGGACTCAGGAGCGCGCAACGTGGCTCTCCGAGAAGGTGGCGCGCCACTTCACCGAAGACGAGGTCGCGCTTCCCGTCATCAACGTCGACGACACGCGCGACGTCCTCGACGCGGTCGGCGAGGTCGCCGAGCTCGACTCGGGCCGCCTGGGGGCCGGGCAGAAGTTCTACATCGGGCTCAAGGGGTCGTACGGCGGCGTCCTCATGGTGGGGATCATCACGGGCATCATCGGCATGTCGATCATCAACCCGCTCTCGCTCGCCGCGGGCGCCGTGATCGGTCGCAAGGCGTACAAGGACGACACCGAGGCCAGGCTGCAGCGCCGCCGGAACGAGGCGAAGTTCCTGATCCGCCGTCAGGTCGACGAGATCATCTTCCAGGTCGGCAAGCAGCTGCGCGACCGGCTGCGGCTCGTGCAGCGAACGACCCGCGACCACTTCACCACGATCGCCGACGAGCACCACCGCTCCCTGGCCGACTCGGTGCTCGCGGCGCAGAAGGCGGCGAGCACGTACGCGGCCGAGCGCGACCAGCGCGTGGCCGCCCTCAAGCGGGACCTCGCGCGAGTCGACGCCCTGACGAAACGCGCCCGCGCGATCGACGTCGACGCAGACAGCTCTGCCGGCACCCCGACGGCGGACGCGGCGGACCCGAACGCCGTGTCCGCCGTCGGCGCGGCCCGCGCAAGGGCCGGAACGGCCCGGGCGTGAACCTGCGCCTGCTCGACGAGGCGGACGCGCTCCTCGGTGACGCCGCCGCCGGCTACCGGGACGACGCCGAGGCGCTCGCCCGGATCGAGGAGCTCCGCCGTCGCCTCGGCGAGCCGATCCGCGTGGCCATCGCGGGCATGGTGAAGGCGGGCAAGTCGACGCTCCTGAACGCGATCATCGGCGAGGAGATCGCCCCGACCGACGCCGGGGAATGCACCAAGGTGATCACCTGGTACCGACACGGACCGACCCCGCGCATCACGATGCACCTCGTGGGCGGCGCGACGACGCCCCTGCCCGTGCGACGCGAAGACGGCCGGCTCGTCATCGACCTCGGCGGGACCCCGATCGAAGAGGTCGAACGCATCGAGGTCGAGTGGCCGTCGACACGGCTCGAAGAGGTCACCCTCATCGACACCCCGGGCATCGCCTCGCTCTCGACCGCGGTCTCCGCCCGGTCGGCGTCGTTCCTCACGCCCGAGGACGCCCCATCGGAGGCCGACGCCATCATCTACCTGATGCGACATCTGCACTCGACCGACCTCGGGTTCCTGTCGGCGTTCCACGACACCGCCGCGGGCACGTCGGCCACGGTGAACGCGATGGCCGTGCTGTCACGCGCCGACGAGATCGGCGCCGGCCGCATCGACGCCCTCCTCTCCGCACGGACCATCGCCGAGCGCTACCGATCCGACGGCGCCCTGCGTTCGCTCGCGCTCGACGTCGTGCCGATCGCCGGTCTCGTCGCCCAGTCGGCGCGCACCCTGCGGCAGCGCGAGTTCGACGCATTCCGCGAGATCGCGCGGCTCGGCCGCCAGGCTCGCGAGCGGATGCTGGTGTCGGTCGACCGGTTCGTGCGGCCGGATGCCTCGATCGACGTGTCTGCGGAGGATCGCGCCGGCCTCCTCGACCGCTACGGCATGTTCGGCATCCGGCTGTCGGCCGTCGTCATCCGCTCGGGCTGCGACGACGCCACCGAGCTCGCCGACGAGCTCTACCGACGCAGCGGCATGCAGGAGCTGCTACGACACGTGTCCGACCAGTTCCGCTCCCGCGCCGACGCCCTCAAGGTGCGCACAGCCCTGGCCGCGCTCGGAGTGCTGATGCAGCAACGTCCCGGCCCGAGCTCTGCCGACCTCGCGAACGCGATCGAACGCCTGGAGTCGAACGCGCACGAACTGCGCGAGCTCGCGCTGCTGTCCGCCGCGCGCACCGTCGGGCTGGGGCTCGCGCCCGGGCAGGCCGCCGATGCCGAGCGGCTCATCGGCGGATCGGGCACCTCGGCACGACGCCGGCTGGGCCTCGCCGACGACGCACCCGACGACGAGGTCCACCGGTCGGCCGTCGATGCGCTCCAGCGCTGGCGGATGCTGCTGGGGAGCCCGCTCCTCGACCGAGCCGCCGTCGAGGCGTGCCAGGTGGTCACGCGGACCTGCGAGGGGCTCGTGGTGCAGGCTGCGCCGACGTCAGTCCAGCGCAGCCCGCTGCGCCTCGTCCCGCACGCGGAACCAGCGGTTGGCGGGGGGCGCGAGGCACAGCGCCCACGCGATGACACCGAGCGCGAAGCCGGCCACCAGTAGGGCCGCGACGAGCAGGGCGCGGTCGCCGATCGCGAGGAACGCCGAGCCGACGAGCGCCGCACCCGCGTGCAGCACCAGGATGATCAGCTGCAGCCACCGCGCCCCGCCGCGACGATTCATCAGCGATCCGAGCAGCACCGCCTCGATCGTGATGATGAGTCCGAGCCCGGCGATGCTCGACCAGTACACGACATCGACCAGCGAGGCCACCTCGTCGGCGTCGTAGCCCGGCGCGAGCCGGCCGAGCCGTTCGGTGAGTTCGTCGACGATCGAGTCACGGGAGAGGAACGCGATGAAGACCGCCGCGCCTCCGAGCACGAACCCGACGATCCAGAGCGTCCGTGCGGTCCTGACGATCGCGGGCGTCGGGATGGCACGCAGCACGGGCGGCTTGGTCTCGTCCGTGAGCGGCGGCCGCGGTGGGGGCGGGGGCACGTCGTCATCGTCGAGGGACGGCGGGCGCAGCGGCATCCGTCGCTCTGCCGTCCTGCCCTGCTCTCCCGTGTCGCCGCCCGGTGACTCCCATTCGCGTTCCCCCATACGGGCCACCCTACGACGCCGCGGCGGCGGGGCGCGCTCAGTCGGAGGGGGCGTCGGGAGCCGGGCGCGCTCCGACGAGCCGCACGGCGAGCGAGTCGACGAGGGTCGCGATCGCGTCGTCGGCCGCCCACCGGGCCGCGAGCCGCTGGAGCACCGCATCGAGCTCCGGTCGCGTGAGGCCGTCGACGAGGGAGACCCGCACCACGAGTTCGGGGCCGGCGAGCCTGGCGTCGGGGTCCCCCGGGCCGAGCTCGATACCGAGCACGGACAGCTCGGTGCCGATCGAGCGCTCGAACGCTGCCCGCACCTCGGGCGCCTCGAACGACGGATGCCACGACTGCTGCTGCGCCACCGCCCAGACCGCCGGCCGGCGCAGCACGAACTCGGTGTCGGAGCCGGGATCGAGCACGACCAGGTCGGTGCCGTCGTCGGCCGCAGCGAGCGCCACCCGCACGCCGTCGGCCGGGACCGGCCGGGCCCCGGGGTTCCACCGCGACATCGCCTCGACCGACGCGAAGACCGGGAGCACGCGACGACCGTCGGGGCCCTCCACCGTCACGATGGAGAGCTCCTGGCTCTTGTCGACGGCAAGGCCGTGCGCGCCCACCTCGGCCCCGCCATCGCCGAGTTCGGCGAGCAGCGGGATCAGCAGGCGCGACGTCGCGAACGCCGCGACGACATCCCCCTGCGCGCCGTCACCCGAACGGAACCGCCGGATCGCGGCGGCGAGGGCCTCGGGCGCCCGCCCGTCGTCGGCGGCATGCGGGTTCGGCTGGAACGACCGGCCCGCCCACGGGACGCCCGCGGAGTCGGCCCCGGTGTGCGCCGCGCCGGGATCAGTGTCCGGCGACATCCAGCGCCTCGGCCAGCGTGAACGCGCCGGCGTAGAGGGCCTTGCCGACGATCGCGCCCTCGAGGCCGAGCGGCACGAGTTCGCGGAGCGCCGCGATGTCGTCGAGGCTTGAGATTCCGCCGGACGCCACCACGGGGCGGTGGGTGCGCTCCATCACCTGACGGAGCAGGTCGACGTTCGGACCCTGCAGTGTGCCGTCCTTCGTGACGTCGGTGACGACGTAGCGCGCGGCGCCGGCCTCCTCGAGGCGGTCCATGACCTGCCAGAGGTCGCCGCCCTCCTTCGTCCAGCCGCGGGCGGCGAGCGTGCTGCCGCGCACGTCGAGGCCGATCGCGATCGCCTCGCCGTACTGCGCGATGACGTAAGCGGCCCACTCGGGGTTCTCGAGCGCGGCGGTGCCGAGGTTGATGCGCTTGGCACCGATCTCGAGGGCGTGCTCGAGCGACGCGTCGTCACGGATGCCGCCGGAGAGCTCCACGTTGACGCCGCGCACCTGCCGGATCACCTTCTTCAGCACGCCGGCGTTCGAGCCGCGGCCGAAGGCGGCGTCGAGGTCCACGAGGTGGATCCACTCCGCGCCCTGGGCGGCCCAGTCGGCCGCTGCATCGACCGGGTCGCCGTAGCTCGTCTCGGTGCCCGCCTCGCCCTTCGTCAGGCGAACGGCCTTGCCACCGGCGACGTCGACCGCCGGCAGCAGCACGAGACGCGGGGTCTTGTTGAACTCACTCATCACTGTCCTTGTTCGTCGGCTGTGAACGCCACGTCGGCACAGTCACAGCATCCTAGTCCGACCGAGGCACCGCCGTTCGCGCATGACGCCGCACGTTCCGCACGCCGTGCGATCAGGCGAGCGAGCCCAGCCAGTTGCCCAGGAGCCGGATGCCGGCGTCCGACGATTTCTCGGGATGGAACTGGGTGGCCGACAGCGGCCCGTTCTCGACGGCGGCGAGGAACGGCCCGCCGTGCTCCGCCCACGTGAGCTTCGGCTTCGGGAACGGAGGCATGACGTCGAGCTCCCACTTCTGGGCGCCGAAGGAGTGCACGAAGTAGAACCGCTCGTGCTCGATGCCCGCGAAGAGCACCGATCCCTCGTCGGGGGTGACGGTGTTCCAGCCCATGTGCGGAAGCACCGGGGCGGGCAGCTCGGTGACCGTGCCCGGCCACTCGCCGAGGCCCTCGGTGTCGACACCGCGCTCGACGCCGTGCTCGAAGAGCACCTGCATGCCCACGCAGATGCCGAGCACCGGGCGGCCGCCGGCCAGGCGGCGGTCGATCACCTCGTCGCCGCGCACCGCGCGGAGCTGGTCCATCACGGCCTTGAACGCGCCCACGCCCGGCACGACGAGCCCGTCGGCCTCCATCGCCGCCGCGCGGTCGGCCGTGACCTGTACGTCGGCGCCGGCGTGCTCGAGCGCCTTGGCCGCGGAGTGGACATTGCCCGAACCGTAGTCGAGCACGACGACGCGTCGCGTTCGGCTCACAGCGCGCCCTTCGTGGACGGGACGCCGCTGACGAGCGGGTCGAGGGACTTCGCCTGCCGGAACGCCCTCGCGAAGGCCTTGAACTCGGCCTCGGCGATGTGGTGGGGATCGCGGCCGGCGAGCACGTTGACATGCACGGTGAGCCCGGCGTTGAAGGCGATGGCCTCGAAGACGTGCCGCACCATCGAGCCCGTGAAGTGGCCGCCGATGAGGTGGTACTCGAAGCCCGCGGGCTCACCGGAATGCACGAGGAACGGTCGGCCGGACACGTCGACGACGGCTTGCGCGAGCGCCTCGTCGAGCGGCACGAGCGCGTCGCCGTAGCGGGAGATGCCGCGCTTGTCGCCGAGCGCCTCGCGGATGGCCCGGCCGAGCACGATCGCGACGTCCTCCACGGTGTGATGCACGTCGATCTCGATGTCGCCGCTGGCGCGGACGGTGAGGTCGGTGAGCGAGTGCTTGGCGAACGCCGTGAGCATGTGGTCGTAGAACGGCACGGTCGTCTCGATGTCGCTCACGCCCGAACCGTCGAGGTTCAGCGAGAGGTCGATGCTCGACTCGCTCGTCTCACGCTGCACGCGCGCGGTACGCGGGGAGCCGGGAGGGGTCATGGCTCCATCCTATTCGCCGCCCTGCTGGCCTATTCGCCGCCCTGCTGGGCGTCCGCCGGGGCGAACAGGGCGATCGCCTCGAGGAAGGCGGTCGTCTCCGCCTCGGTTCCCGCGGTCACCCGGAGGCTTCCGGGCAGGCCGATCTCGCGGATCAGGATGCCCCGCGCGAGGAGCGCCTCGAACACCGCGTGCGGGTCGTCCACCCCCCCGAAGAGCACGAAGTTGGCGCCGCTGCGGTACGGACGGAACCCGAGCCGGGCGAGCTCGGCGGAGATGCGCTCGCGCTGCGTGCGGATCTCGCCGACCATCGCGAGCATCTCGTCGGAGTGTGCGAGCGCACCGAGTGCCGCCGCCTGCGTGAGCGCCGAGAGGTGGTACGGCAGCCGCACGAGTCGGAGCGCGTCGATCGCGGCGGGATCCGCGGCGAGGTACCCGACCCGCGCGCCCGCGAAGGCGAAAGCCTTGCTCATCGTGCGCGAGACGAGGAGGCGCGGCCGGCCCTCGAGCAGGGTGAGCGCGCTCGGCGTGCCCGGGTCGGCGAACTCGATGTACGCCTCGTCGACCACCACGATGCCCCGTGCCGCGTCGGCGACCGCGGCGATGGTGTCGAGGGAGAGCGGGGTTCCGGTGGGGTTGTTCGGCGCGCACAGCAGCACGATGTCGGGATCGTGCTCGCGCACGGCGGCGACCGCGGTCTCGGGACCGAGCTCGTAGTCCTCGTCTCGGCCGGCGGTGATCCACCCGGTGCCGGTGCCCGAGGCGAGCAGGCCGTACATGGAGTAGGTCGGCGCGAAGCCGAGCACCGAGCGGCCGGGGCCGCCGAACGCCTGCAGGATGTGCTGCAGCACCTCGTTCGATCCGTTCGCCGCCCAGATGCGGTCGGGGTCGAGTCCATGGCCGAGGTAGTCGGCGAGCGCTCCGCGGAGGGCGGTGAACTCGCGGTCGGGATAGCGATTGAGGCCGAGGATCGCGGCGGCCACGCGGGCGACGATGTCGTGCGCGACATCCTCGGGGATCGGATGCGTGTTCTCGTTGACGTTCAGCGCGACGGGCACGGACGCCTGAGGGGCGCCGTACGGAGTGCGACCACGCAGGTCGTCGCGGATGGGCAGGTCATCGAGGCTCGTCACCCGTCCATGCTAGCCACGCGACCTCGGCCGTCTCGGCCACGCCGATCAGGGCACGACCGGGAGGGCGAGCCGTTGACCGGGCTCGACGGTGGCCACATCGAGCCCGTTGAGCCGCATGATCTCGGCGATCACGTCTCGTGGGTCGCCCTGCGGGGCGATGGACTCGGCGATCGCCCAGAGCGAGTCGCCCTGGTGCACCGTGACGTACTCGAACGTGCGGGTGCCGAGCTCTGCGCCCGCATCGGCCGCCGCGCCCCCGGAACCGAGGATGGTGACGAGGGCCCAGGCCACGAGCGGGAGTGCGGCGAGGCTCGTGAAGACGACACGGCCGCGACGTGTGAGGCGAAGCCGCGTACGGGGTGAGGACGTCGCCGTCGCGGGCGGAACCATGGCGGACTGCGGTCGCACGGATGCGCCGAACCCGCCGGAAACGATCGCTGCGCTCATGTCACACCTCCTGTGGGAGCCGCATCGGCCCTCGGCCGGGAGGGCCGATGCGAAACTCTGTTCCGAATATATCTTCGAACAATCGAACCCGCAAGCGACACCCGCAGTCTCGTGCGGCGCGAATTCCGCGACACACTCGAACGAATGTTTGCCGCACCGACCGCAGCCGGATACAGTTTCGAATGTCCGACGACAGTCGATCAGACACCACCGACATCCGGTCGCGTGCGACCGCAACGAGGGGCGGAGACGTTGAGCACCGACATCGACGATGTGCGCGAGGCCGGCAGGCAGCGTCGACGCAAGAGCCTGAGCGCCAAGCAGGTCGCGATCCTCGAGGTGATCCAGCGTTCCGTCGCCTCCCGCGGGTACCCGCCGAGCATGCGCGAGATCGGCGACGCCGTCGGCCTCTCCTCCCTCTCGAGCGTCACCCACCAGCTCAACCAGCTCGAGCTCGCCGGCTACCTCCGCCGCGACCCCAACCGTCCGCGCGCACTCGAGGTGCTCATCGAGCTGCCCGGCACCGATCGACCGGCGACCGCGGGCGACGCCGGTCCCGCGCCGGTCGGCGACGCCGCCATGGTGCCGCTCGTCGGCCGCATCGCCGCAGGCATCCCCATCACGGCCGAGCAGCAGATCGACGAGGTGTTCCCCCTCCCCCGCCAGCTCGTGGGCAAGGGCGAGCTGTTCATCCTCAAGGTGGTGGGCGACTCGATGATCGATGCGGCGATCTGCGACGGCGACTGGGTCGTCGTGCGGTCGCAACCCACCGCCGAGAACGGCGAGATCGTCGCGGCCATGCTCGACGGCGAGGCGACGGTCAAGGTGTTCCGCCAGCGCGACGGACACACGTGGCTGCTGCCACGCAACTCCGCGTTCGAGCCCATCCTGGGCGACCAGGCCGAGGTGCTCGGCAAGGTCGTCGCGGTGCTCCGCGCGGTCTGATCCGCGGCAGGATGCCTCCGGGCGTGCGGCCGGCTACGGCACGGCCGCTACGCCGCGACGGCGGCGGGCACCTGCACGCGCTCACCGATGCGCACGTGGTCGCACAACCACTCGCACACCGTTTCCATGAACCCGGCGTGGTCGTCGCGGAACACCGTGTGGCCCGTGCCGGGAACGGTCGCGACGGTCATGCCCGTGCGGCGCAGTTGCGCCGCGACCCGCTCGGTGATGAGCAGGCTCTTCTCGGCGAGCACCACGAGGCTCGGCGCCACGACGCGGGCGGGCGGCACGAGGCGTCGCGTGTCGACGAATCCGAGGATGGTGCGCTTGTCCCAGTCGCGCAGCGTCGCCACTTCGATGTCGACGTCGGCGGCGCTCCACTTCGGGTTCATCCGCACGAGCGCCGAACGCCGCGGGCGCGGGGCGATCGCGAAGAACAGCTTGAACGCGAAGCCGCGCAGGCCGGTCGGGAACGAGAACGCCGGATCGATGTAGATCGCCGCACGCGGCGCGAGTCGGTCGGCGACGAGGCTCGCGACGAGGCCGCCGAGCGAGTGACCCATCACGACATCGGGCGGACGGTCGAGCAGGGGCGCGAGCGTCTCGACCACGTCGTCGGCCCAGGCGCGGGGCGAGTAGTTCCTCGACCGCGGGCTGCGTCCGTGGCCGGCGAGGTCGACGGCGATGACGCGGAATCCGTGCTCCTCGAGCTCGCGCGTGACCCGGTGCCAGGCGCGCGAGTCCGACATGATGCCGTGGATGAGGACGGCGGTCTTGGTGCCGCCACCCCATTCGTGAACCGCGAGTCGCATGATCCGACGGTACGTCACGTCCCTGAGCGATCGCCTGACGCGGCGGTGGGGTTGCATTCCGAGCGACGGTGTGCCGCGGCCGTCGAGGTCCGGGGCCGGATGCCGCATGCTCGCGACATCCGGCCCTCGCACGTTTCCGTTCCCGCGTCCCGTGCCCGCTGCGCAGGCGACGTGACGCGGGAACGGCGACATTGGGCGATGCCGCAGCCGGATCCTCGGCCTAG
This sequence comes from Agromyces sp. NSFZ, assembly GCF_056156205.1. NCBI lineage: Bacteria > Bacillati > Actinomycetota > Actinomycetes > Micrococcales > Microbacteriaceae > Agromyces > Agromyces sp. NSFZ. The sequence continues at coordinate 1,729,200 of NZ_CM149585.1, read as the reverse complement.
TCGACCGTCGCCGGCACCCGGATCGCCTCGCGCACGGCACGCGCGGCCTCGATGATGTGCCCGAGCGACGCCACCGTCTCCTCGTAGCCGCGCGTCTTCAGTCCGCAGTCGGGGTTGACCCACAGCCGCGACGCGGGGATCTCGGCCACCGCCCGTTCGAGGAGCGACCGCACCTCGGCGGCGCCCGGCACGCGCGGCGAGTGGATGTCGTAGACACCCGGGCCGATGCCGTGGTCGAAGCCGCTCGTCGCGAGGTCGTCGACCACCTCCATGCGGCTGCGCGCCGCCTCGATCGAGGTGACATCGGCGTCGAGGTTGCGGATCGCATCGATGACCACCCCGAACTCGGAGTAGCAGAGGTGGGTGTGCACCTGCGTGGCGGCCGCCGCACCACCCGTCGCGAGGCGGAAGGACCCGACCGACCAGTCGAGGTAGGCCGGCTGGTCGGCTCGCTTCAACGGCAGCAGCTCCCGCAGCGCCGGCTCGTCGACCTGGACGATGCGGATGCCCGCGGCCTCGAGGTCGGCGATCTCGTCGCGCAGGGCGAGCGCCACCTGCCGGGCCGTATCGCCGATCGGCTGGTCGTCGCGCACGAACGACCACGCCAGGATCGTCACGGGCCCGGTGAGCATGCCCTTCACGGGCTTGTCGGTCAGCGACTGGGCGAACGTCGACCACGCGACGGTCATCGGCTCGGGCCGGGAGACATCCCCCCACAGGATCGACGGACGCGTGCAGCGCGAGCCGTAGGACTGCACCCAGCCGTGCTGCGTCACCGCGAAGCCGTCGAGCAGTTCGGCGAAGTACTGCACCATGTCGTTGCGCTCGGGCTCGCCGTGCACGAGCACGTCGAGGCCGAGGTCCTCCTGCAGCCGGATGACGCGCGCGATCTCCTCGTGCATGAGCGCGCGGTACTCGGGCTCGCTCAGCTCCCCCGTGAGGAGGCGCGCGCGGGCTCGGCGGATGTCGCCCGTCTGCGGGAACGAGCCGATCGTCGTGGTCGGCAGCGCGGGCAGGTCGAGCGACTCCTGCGCCTCGACGCGCTCCTCATAGGCGGCGCGCGCGAAGTGGTGGTCGGCGAGCCCGGCGAAGCGGTCGCGCACGGCGGGCACCCGCACGCCGGGTGCGCCGTCTCGATCGGCGAGGGCGGCGGATGCCGCGTCGAGCTCCTCCTGGATCGTGGCGCGACCGGCGACGAGGCCCCGCTCGAGCGCGGCGACCTGGGCCACCTTCTGGTCGGCGAATGCGAGCCAGCTCACGAGCCGCGGGTCGAGCGCCGTCTCCTCGGTCACGTCGTGCGGCACGTGCAGGAGCGACGTCGACGTGGACACGGCGACGTCGGCCGACAGCCGTCGCAACGCCTCGAGGCGTTCGAACGCCTCGGCGAGGTCTCCGCGCCAGATGTTGTGCCCGTCGATGACGCCGGCGACGAGGGTCTTCGCGGCGAGGGATGCGGCGGTCGCCGGGTCGAGGTGCTCGGGCACGCTGCCCCGCACGAGGTCGAGACCGATCGCCTCGACCGGTGTCGCCGCGAGGGCGGGCAGCGCGACGTCGAGTGCCGCGTAGGGCGTGGCGACGAACACCGAGGGTCGGCGGTCGGCGGCGCCGAGCGCATCGTACGCGGCGCCGACCGCCGCGATCACGCGTTCGCGCGGCACGTCGATGCTCTCGCTCACGAGCGCCGGCTCGTCGAGCTGCACCCACTCGGCCCCCGCGGTACAGAGCTCGGCGAGGAGCGCGGCATACACGGGCACGAGATCCGCGACCCGGTCGAGCGGATGGAACTCGGCGGGAGCACCGTCGGCGGGCTTGGCGAGGAGCAGGAGGGTCACGGGGCCGACGATGACGGGCCGGGTGAGGTATCCGGCCGCCCTGGCCTCGGCGAACCGGGTGACGATCCGCTCGGCGTGCAGCGAGAACTCGGTGTCGGGCCCGATCTCGGGCACGAGGTAGTGGTAGTTCGTGTCGAACCACTTCGTCATCTCGAGCGGAGCGTCATCGCCCTCGCCGCGCGCGATGGTGAAGTAGCCGGCGAGGTCGACCTCGCCGTGCTCGTCCTGCAGCCGGCGGAACCGCTCGGGCACCGCACCCACGGCGAGTGCCGCGTCGAGGACCTGGTCGTAGTACGAGAACGACTCGGGGATCGACGAGTCGTCGCGCCCGAGCCCGAGCTCGACGAGGCGCTCGCGGGTCGCGGCGCGCAGCTCGGCGGCGCGCGCCTCGAGTTCGGCGGCGTCGATGCGGCCCGCCCAGAAGTCCTCGACCGCGTGCTTGAGCTCGCGGCGGCGTCCGATGCGGGGGTAGCCGAGGATGGTTCCGGTGGGGAATGCGGGGGCGTTCATGATGGTGTCGTGTTCCTCTCGATGGCCGCGTTCGCGGGCGTTCGGAGGCCGAGCCGGTCGAGCACGGCGAGCACGGCCTCATGGCGGTTGAAGGTGTACAGGTGGAGCCCCGGGGCGCCGCCGGCGAGCACGTCGACGGAAAGGCGCGTGGCGTGCTCGACGCCGATCGCGAACTGCCGGTCGGGGTCGGATGCGCGCTCGAGGGCGTGGGCGAGCGACCGGGGTGCGGGCACGCCCGTGAGCTCCGCGAGCCGGGTGAGGCGCGCCGGCGTGGTGACCGGCATGATGCCCGGCAGGATCGGGATGGTCACGCCGCCCGCGCGGGCGCGCGCCACGAATCCGAGGTAGTCGTCGGCCTCCCAGAACAGCTGGGTGATCGCGAGGTTGGCGCCCGCGACCTCCTTGGCGAGCAGCGTGTCGATGTCCTGCTCGAGGTCGCGTGAGCGCGGATGCCCTGTGGGGAACGCCGCCACCGCGACCCGTTCGGGTCTCGGCCGCGCACGGATGCGGGTGACGCCCGGGATGCCTGGGATCCCCGCCTGCCCGAACGGCTCCCGCTCCTCCTGCACGCGGTGGATGAGCTGCACGAGCTCGGCGGCGCTCTGCAGGTCGCCGAGGCCCGCCTCGGGGTCGGCGCCGGCGGGCGGATCGCCGCGGAGCGCGAGGAAGCTCGTGACACCGGCGTCGAGGAACTCGCGCACGAGGCGGTTCGCCTCGGCGTGGCTCGATCCGACGCACGTGAGGTGCGCCATCGGCTCGACGTCGGTGTGCTCGAGCATGTGCCGCAGCACGGTCAGGGATCGGTCGCGCGAGGATCCGCCCGCGCCGAACGTCACCGACATGAACGCCGGGTCGACGTCGGCGAGCCGGTCGATCGTGCTGCCGAGGGCGAGCGCCGCGGCATCCGTTCGGGGTGGGAACAGCTCGAACGAGACGGGCGGCCTCGACCGACCGCTGCCGCTCCCGCGCGCGATTCCGGTCATGGTGCTCCTGGTGCGGATGCCGCACCGGGAGGTCGGGACGCAGCACACGCCGCGTCCGACCAGCCGTCACGGCGGGTGGGTGTCGCGGGCGGGTGCCGGGCTCGGCGGTCGCTCCAGGCGGGCGGCATCCGGCCGCTCGCCACGATCAGGTGCGACGATACGCGAGGGCCGATGACCCGGTCACGCGTGTGACACCGCGTGACACCGGGAGACGCGGAATGTTACGCGGGCACCGATGCTGCGGTGAACTCGGCGAGGTGCGACGCCTGCTCGGGCGAGGCGAGCGCCCGGATGCGGGTGCCGTCTTCGACGTAGTCGACCGAGAGCACGCGCCCGCTCTCGTGCAGGCCCGACACGATGTCACCCCGGTCGTACGGCACGAGCAGGTCGATCTCCACCGCCGGGTCGGGCAGCATGCGCCCGATGGCCCGGAGCACCTCGGGGACGCCTGCCCCGGTGCGCGCCGACGCGAACACCGCGTCGGGTTCGAGGCCCTGGAGCACGAGCCGCTCCTCGGCAGTGATGAGGTCGGCCTTGTTGAACACCACGAGCTCGGGGATGTCCCGTGCGCCCACCTCGCCGATGACGTCGCGCACGGTCGCGATCTGCCTGGCCGGGTCGGGATGCGCCGCGTCGACGACGTGCACGATGAGGTCGGCGTCGGCCACCTCCTCGAGCGTCGAGCGGAACGCCTCGACGAGCTGGTGCGGGAGGTTCCGGACGAAGCCGACCGTGTCGGCGATGGTGTAGACGCGGCCGTCTTCGGTCGTGTTGCGTCGCACGGTGGCGTCGAGGGTCGCGAACAGGGCGTTCTCGACGAGCACGCCCGCTCCCGTGATGCGGTTGAGGAGGCTCGACTTGCCGGCGTTCGTGTAGCCCGCGATGGCCACCGAGGGCACGGCGTTGCGTCGCCGGTTGGCGCGCTTGGCCTCGCGGGCGGGCTTCATGCCGGCGATCTGCTTGCGCAGCTTCGCCATGCGCGAGTGGATGCGGCGGCGATCGAGTTCGATCTTCGTCTCACCGGGGCCACGGGAGCCCATGCCGGCGCCGGCACCGCCCACCTGGCCACCGGCCTGGCGTGACATCGACTCACCCCAGCCGCGCAGGCGCGGGAGGAGGTACTCGAGCTGGGCGAGCTCGACCTGCGCCTTGCCCTCCCGGCTCTTCGCGTGCTGGCTGAAGATGTCGAGGATGACCGCGGTGCGGTCGATGACCTTGACCTTCACGACGTCTTCCAGCGCACGCCGCTGGCTCGGCGCGAGCTCGGTGTCGGCGATCACGGTGTCGGCGCCGAGCGCCGCCACGACGTGCCGGAGCTCCTCGGCCTTGCCGCTGCCGAGGTAGGTGCTGGGATCGGGGTGCGGACGCCGCTGCAGGAGACCGTCGAGCACGCGCGCGCCGGCGGTCTCGGCGAGGGCGGCGAGCTCGCGCATGGAGTTCTCGGCGTCCTCCTGCGAGCCCTGGGAGTACACGCCGATGAGCACGACGTTCTCGAGCCGGAGCTGTCGGTACTCGACCTCAGTGACGTCTTCGAGCTCGGTGGACAGGCCGCTCACCCGCCGGAGCGCGGCGCGGTCTTCACGGTCGAACTGGTCGCCATCGGTCGACGGCGCGTCGGCGGCATCCACCTCGTGCTGGATCGCGGCGGCACCGGCCGCACCGAACCGCGCCACGCCCGCCCTGGAGTCGGCGCTGCGCAGCACCCGCTCGACGGCGTCGTCGATGGGGCGGTCTTCGGCTTCGTTCATCGTGTCAACCCTACTTCTCTTCGTGTGCGATAGCTTGCGTGTATGAGCTCCGACCACTACTTCTCGTCGTCGCCTCGGAGCGATCCCGGCACCCGCACGATCCGCGTGCGCCTCGCCGGTCGCGACGTCGAGGTCGTCACGGCGGCCGGCGTCTTCAGCCCCGAGCATCTCGACCAGGGCACTCGCCTGCTCCTCGACACCGTGCCCGAGCCGCCCGCCTCGGGACACCTTCTCGACCTCGGCGCCGGCTGGGGACCGATCGCGCTGAGCCTCGCGATGCGAGCACCGGATGCCACGGTGTGGGCCGTCGATGTGAACGAACGCGCCCTCGACCTCGTGCGTCGCAACTGCACCCGACTCGGCATCACCAATGTCAACGCCGTGCTGCCCTCCGATGTTCCGCCGGAGGTGCGATTCGCGACGATCTGGTCGAATCCGCCCATCCGCGTGGGCAAGCAGGAGCTGCATGCCATGCTCGGGCAGTGGCTGCCGCGCCTCGACCACGACGCCGTGGCCTGGCTCGTGGTGGCCAAGCACCTCGGCGCCGAGTCGCTGCAGCGGTGGCTCGGCGACGAGCTGCACCTCGACGTCGAACGCGCCGCGAACTCCAAGGGATTCCGCGTGCTGGCAGCCGGTCGCGCGGCCGGCACCTGAGCGCCGACGCGATCAGGCGAGGCTGAGCACCCCGTCGAAGACGAGCTCGGCCGGACCCGAGAGCAGCACGTGCTCACCGTCGGGCTCGGCGACGACGCGGACGCCGAGCACGCCGCCCGGCACCTGCACGCGCCACACGTCGGGCGCACCGGCGCCCGCCCAGTGACGCACGGCGAGGGCCGCGGCGACCGCGCCCGTGCCGCACGAGAGGGTCTCGCCGGAGCCGCGCTCGTGCACCCGCATGCGGATGCGACCGACGCCCTCCTCGACGAGCGGCTCGGCGGGCACGACGAACTCGACGTTGGCGCCGGCCTCTGGGACGGGGTCGAGGATCGGCAGGTAGGCGAGGTCGAGTCCATCGAGCTCGTCGTCGTCGGCGAGGGCCACGACGACGTGCGGGTTGCCGACGTCGATGCCGAGGCCCGGGCGTGCGACGGGCAGGTTCTTGGCGCGCACGAGCGGCTCGCCGCCGGCGAGCCGCCAGACGCCGAGGTCGGCCTGGAACCCGTCGCCGTTGCGCGAGACGGCGCGGACACCGGCACGCGTACCGATCGCGATGGACTCGCCGGGGTGCAGGTCGGCGAGCCCCTGGTCGAGGAGGTACCGCGTGAACACGCGGATGCCGTTGCCGCACATCTCGGAGACGCTGCCGTCGGCGTTCCAGTAGTCCATGAACCACGTCGCCTTCGGATCCTCGGCGAGGGCGGCCGCGCCGGCGTCGAGGTTGGCGGAGCGCACGGCCCGGATGATCCCGTCGGCGCCCACCCCGAACCGACGGTCGCAGACGGCCGCGATCTGCGTCGGCGTGAGCTCGGTGTCGCCCTCGGGGTCGCTGAAGAGCACGAAGTCGTTGCCGGTGCCCTGCCCCTTGGTGAATCGCAGATCGAAGGACATTGACTCAGTCTAGGGCCGCCTGCCGGGCCAGTTCGGCGCCTCGGGCGACCTCATCGTCGGCGTCGATCTCGGTCGCGTCGCGGTAGCGCCCGAACCAGCCGACCTGACGTCTCGCGTAGGTGCGGGTGAGCCGGCGGGTCTCGGCGATGGCCTCGTCCTGCGAGGATCGCCCCTGAAGCTCCGCGAGGGCCTGGGCGTACCCGATCGCCCGCCTGGCCGTCACGCCGCGCTCGAGGCCCAGCGGCACGAGGCCCCGAACCTCGTCGACGAGGCCCTGCGCCCACATGCGCGCCACCCTCGCGTCGAGCCGTTCGACCAACCGGGCCCGAACGCTCCGCAGGTGCACGATGCGGTGCTCGCGCCACGGCACTGGCTCGTCGGGCAGGCGCGCGGCCTTCGGCTCGCCGGTGAGTTCGATCACCTCGAGGGCGCGCACGATCCGGCGTCCGTTCTGCGCATCCACGCTCGCGGCCGTCTCGGGGTCGATGGCGCGCAGACGCGCGTGCAGGAGGCCCGGGCCCGTCTCGGCGAGCTCGGCCTCGAGGCGCGCGCGGATCGCGGCATCCGTGCCCGGGAATCGGAAGTCGTGGATCACGCTCGACACGTACAGCCCCGATCCGCCCACGAGGAGGGCGACCCCGTCACGGCCGACGATGTCGTCGATGGCCGCGCGGGCGTCGAGCTGGTAGGCGGCGGCCGACGCCTCCTCGGTGACGTCGAGCACGTCGAGCAGGTGGTGCGGCACGCCGCGTCGCTCGGACTCGGTCAGCTTCGCCGTGCCGATGTCCATGCCGCGGTAGAGCTGCATGGCGTCGGCGTTGACGACCTCGGCGACGCGACCGACACGGCCGAACGCCTCGGCGAGGTCGAGCGCGAAGTCGGACTTGCCGGTGCCCGTCGCCCCGACGACCGCGATGAGGGTCACGTCAGCGCTGGTCGTCGCTCGGGTCGTAGATCGGCATCGTGCCGACGCCGGGGGCCACGAGCGGCTCGGTACCCCGCGCGCGGAGGGTCGGCAACCCGAGCGAGACCCGTCCGCCGGAGGCCCCGGACACGGCCGGGACGGCGCAGCTCTCCGCCTCGGCCCGATCCCACGCATCGCCCGCGCGCGTACGGCGGATCTTCAGCGGGGCGTCGTCGAGCGAGTCGGCGAGCAGGTGGAAGGGCGCGGCCTGGGTGATGGTGACCGAGATGACGTCGCCCGGACGCGGGAGCTCGGAGCCCGCAGGCACCTCGAAGTGGACGAGCCGGCTGTCTTCGGCGCGCCCGCTGAGCCGGTGGGTCTCGGCGTCCTTCTTGCCTTCGCCCGTGGAGACGAGCACCTCGACCGGGCGGCCGACGAGCTGCTGGTTCTCCTCCCACGAGATCCGCTCCTGCAGGGCGATGAGCCGCTCGTAGCGCTCCTGCACGACCTCCTTCGGCACCTGCTCCGCCATGGTGGCGGCGGGTGTGCCCGGCCGGACGGAGTACTGGAAGGTGAACGCCGAGGCGAATCGCGCGGCCTCGACGACGCGGAGGGTCTCCTGGAAGTCCTCCTCGGTCTCGCCGGGGAAGCCGACGATGATGTCGGTCGAGATGGCCGCGTTCGGGATGCGCGCGCGGACGCGGTCGAGGATGCCGAGGAACTTCTCGGAACGGTACGAGCGACGCATGGCCTTGAGGATGCGGTCGGAGCCCGACTGCAGTGGCATGTGCAGCTGCGGCATGACGGCGGGCGTCTCGGCCATGGCGTCGACGACGTCGTCGGTGAACGCCGCAGGATGCGGGCTGGTGAAGCGGATGCGCTCGAGCCCCTCGATCTCGCCTGCCGCACGCAGCAGCTTGCCGAACGCCTGACGGTCGCCGAACTCGACGCCGTAGGAGTTCACGTTCTGGCCGAGGAGTGTCACCTCGACGGCGCCGTCGTCGACGAGGGCCTGGATCTCGGCGAGGATCTCGCCGGGGCGCCGATCCTTCTCCTTGCCGCGCAGGGCCGGCACGATGCAGAACGTGCAGGTGTTGTTGCAGCCGACCGAGATCGAGACCCAGCCGCTGTAGGTGGAGTCGCGCTTCGTGGGCAGCGTCGACGGGAAGACCTCGAGCGCGTCGAGGATCTCGAGCTGCGCCTCGTCGTTGTGGCGGGCGCGCTCGAGCAGGCTCGGCAACGAGCCCATGTTGTGCGTGCCGAAGACGACATCGACCCACGGAGCCTTCTCGAGGATGACGTTCTTGTCCTTCTGGGCCAGGCAGCCGCCGACGGCGATCTGCATGCCCTTGTGGCGTCGCTTGACTCCGGCCAGGTGGCCGAGGTTGCCGTAGAGCTTGTTGTCGGCGTTCTCGCGAACGGCGCACGTGTTGATGACGACGATGTCGGGTTCGGCTCCGTCGGCGGGCACGTACCCGGCCGCCTCGAGCGAGCCGCTCAGCCGCTCGGAGTCGTGCACGTTCATCTGGCACCCGAAGGTGCGGACCTCATAGGTCCGCGGCGCGGGCGCGGTCTCGGTGGCCTCGGCGGGCGAGACCTGGTGCAGGGTGCTCATGATCGCACCAGTTTACGAGCCCTCGGCTGAGAGCGCGGCCGTCACCGCCTCGCGCACGACGTCGGACGGGTAGCCCCGACGCTGCAGGAACGCCGCCAGGCGCCGCTCGGCGGTCTGCCGGTCGAGCCCCGTGAGCTGGCGCGCCCGGCGTTCCGCGACGGTGAGGGCGTTCTGGCGCTCGAGGTCGGGGTCGAGCTGTTCGATGGCCGATCGTGCGGCCGAATCATCGACACCACGGCGGCTGAGCTCCTGCAGGATGGCGCCGCTGCCCCGAGCTCGCCGCGACCCGCTGACATGCACGAGCTGTTCGGCGAGACGGGCGTCGTCGAGGTAGCCCAGCCGTTCGTAGCGTTCGATCCACTCCTCGATCTCGGCCTCGTCGAGCCCGTGCTCGGCGAGCACCGCCCTGACCTCGGCGACCGACAGCGCCGACCGGCGGAGCCGGGAGACCACGAGCCGGTCGACTCGGGCGTCTCGCTCAGCGCCGGTCTCATCGAGATCGTCGTCGACGATGGTGAATCGACTGCGCCGCCGCGAACCGGCGGGATGACGGCCGATGGCGCTCCGGCCACCGCGCGCCCACGCGTCGGGCCGGTGCTCGCGCTCGGATTCGGGCTCGCGCTCGGGTTCGGGCTCGCGTTCCAATTCGGGCTCGCGCTCGGATTCGGGCTCGCGTTCGAATGCGGACTCGTCGGTCTCGGGCTCCGGTTCGGGTACGCGCTCGGGCGAAGGCCCCGCCTCCACGGCGGGCTCGCCCGGCACGACCCACGGCAGGTACGAGACCGGGGCGAGGTGTTCGGCGGCGTCGGTCATCCCACTCCCCTCCCGGTCTCGTCGCTGCATGAGGTCAGGCGCCCTTGCGCCCGAGCTTGGGCGCGATCGATTCGACGTTCGACGGTGCCGGCGCGGCGCCCGCAGCCTGACCGATGCCGAGCTTCACGAGGATCTTCTGCTCGATGTCGGCGGCGATGTCGGGGTTCTGGATGAGGAAGTTGCGGGCGTTCTCCTTGCCCTGCCCCAGCTGGTCGCCGTCGTAGGTGTACCACGCACCCGACTTCTTGACGATGCCCTGGTCGACGCCGTAGTCGATGAGGCTGCCCTCGCGCGAGATGCCGACCCCGTAGAGGATGTCGAACTCGGCCTGCTTGAAGGGCGGCGCCATCTTGTTCTTCACGACCTTGACCCGCGTGCGGTTGCCGACCGCCTCGGTGCCGTCTTTCAACGTCTCGATGCGGCGGATGTCGAGGCGGACCGACGCGTAGAACTTCAGCGCCTTGCCGCCCGCAGTGGTCTCGGGGCTGCCGAAGAACACGCCGATCTTCTCGCGAAGCTGGTTGATGAAGATCGCGGTCGTCTTGGTCTGGTTGAGGCCACCCGTGAGCTTGCGCAGCGCCTGCGACATGAGGCGCGCCTGGAGGCCCACGTGCGAGTCGCCCATCTCGCCCTCGATCTCGGCACGGGGCACGAGCGCCGCGACCGAGTCGATCACGACGAGGTCGATCGAGCCGGAACGGATGAGCATGTCGGCGATCTCGAGCGCCTGCTCACCCGTGTCGGGTTGCGACACGAGCAGCGAGTCGATGTCGACGCCGAGCTTCTTCGCGTAGTCGGGGTCGAGCGCGTGCTCGGCGTCGATGAACGCGGCGATGCCGCCGGCGCGCTGCGCGTTGGCGATCGCGTGCAGCGTGAGCGTGGTCTTGCCCGAGGACTCGGGCCCGTAGATCTCGATGATGCGGCCGCGGGGAAGCCCGCCGACGCCGAGCGCGACATCGAGCGCGATGGACCCCGTGGGGATGACTTCGACCGGAGCGCGCTCTTCGCTGCCGAGCCGCATGACCGACCCCTTGCCGAACTGTCGGTCGATCTGGGCGAGCGCCGTCTCGAGTGCTTTCTCGCGGTCTGCGGGTGATGGCATTGCTGGCTCCTTGGATGCTCGATGCTGCTGCCTCTAGGCTGTCGTTCCACGTTGCGAGCCCCGCTCTTCGGCGCTGACCCGCGGCGTCTCGCGACAAGGCGGTTGCGGTGTGTTCCGACGCATCGACCGTATGGCCGACCACCGACATCCGTGGCCCAGGAGGGCGGGATGTGGAGGGATGCGTCGCTCCTCCTGCTGTCGAGGACGAGCCTAGCCGAACATCCGAACGGATGTTCGAAGCCGCGCCCGCGTGTCGAACACGTCTTCGGGCGGGTGGCCGACGCGGTCGACGCGGACCGGCGGCCGCGTCAGCGCGCGCCGCCGACGCCGCGGCGACCCGGCTCGCGGCGTCCGGCGCCGTGCCGGCGCGCGGCCGGGACATCCGTCGCCTCGCAGAGCGCGAGCCACACGTCGCGGGGCGGCACCCCGGCCGCGAGCGCCTCGCGCGCGGTGCGATCGCCCACCGCCGCGAGCACGAGGTCGTTCACGACCACGTTCCCGTAGCCGGCGCCGAACTCCTCATCGACCGCGATCTGGAACTCGCTCAGCTTCATGCATGCTCTCCGGAAACGACATCGGCCGGTCGAATGACCGGCCGATGCGACGACGTACTGGGTCGGGTCAGCGGACCATCATGCCCGCGTCGAACTCCGCGACGAGCTCGTCGGGAACGCTCTCGGGAACGACGGCCATGCCTTCGAGCACCGCGATGCGGTCGCCGACCTCGTGCATGATCACCGAGATGGGCGTGTCGAGCGCTTCGGCGACGGAGGCGAGGATCTCGGAGGAGGCCTCCTTCTGGCCGCGCTCCACCTCGCTGAGGTAGCCGAGGGCGACACTCGCCTTGGACGCCACCTGGCGAAGGGTGCGCCCCTTCTGCAGACGGAAGTCCCTCAGAACGTCGCCGATCTCCTGTCGAACCAGAACCATCGGGAACCTCCTTCTCTCTGCCTGCGACTCCGCCGGAGTCGAACTTCGGAGCGCCGGTCGCGCCGACTCTCCGTCCATTCAATCTAGCGTTGCACACTGGGGCTTTCGTGTGAACCTGCCACGTGTAACAGGGTGTTCACAATGGTTATTCCACGCGTTCGACGTCTCGGGCGGCAGGCTCGACGGCGAGTGGCGCGGATGCCTCGAGCCGGGCCTTCCTCCGCTTCAGCCAGATGCCGAGCCCGATGATGACCGCCAGCGTCGAGTAGGCGATGATCGCGAACGGGCTGTGCACCAGGTACGACAGGTCGCCCTGGCTGATGGCCATCGACTTGCGCAGTTGCTCCTCGGCCATCGGCCCGAGGATGCCGCCGACGACCATGGGCGCCACCGGATAGCCGTATCGGCGCATCAGGAAGCCGACCACGCCGATGACGAGCAGGCTCAGTGTGTCGAGCACGTTGAAGTGCAGCGCGTACGCACCGAGCCCCGCGAACGCGAGGATGCCCGCGTAGAGGTACGGCCGCGGGATCCGCAGCACCTTCACCCACATGCCGACGAGCGGCAGGTTCAGCACGAGCAGCATGACGTTGCCCAGGTAGAGGCTCGCGATGAGCGCCCAGACCAGGCCGGACTGGTTCTCGAAGAGCATGGGTCCCGGCCGGATGCCGTAGGACTGGAACGCCGAGATGATGATCGCCGCCGTCGCGGTCGTCGGGAGTCCGAGCGTCAGGAGCGGCACGAGCACGCCCGCGGCGGCCGCGTTGTTCGCCGCCTCGGGACCGGCGACGCCCTCGATGGCGCCCCGGCCGAACTCGCCCTTCGCCTCGCCGCGGGCGAGCTTGCGCTCGGTCGCGTACGACAGGAAGGTCGCGACATCCGCCCCGCCCGCCGGGATCGTGCCGATCGGGAAGCCGATGGCCGTGCCGCGCAGCCAGGGCCGCCACGACCGCGACCAGTCGCGCCGGGTCATCCAGGTGCGCCAGCCGCGCGTCACCGGGATGACGCGCACCGGGCCGTGCCGGAGTCGCGAGGCCACGTACAGCGTCTCCCCGAGCGCGAAGAGCCCGACCGCGATGATGACCACGTCGATGCCGTCGGCGAGGCTCGGGATGCCGAACGTGTAGCGCTGCTGCCCCGAGAGCACCTCGGTGCCGATGAGGCCCACGAGGAGCCCGAGGCCGAGCGACACGAGTCCGCGCGGCACGCTCGATCCGAGCAGGGCTCCGACGGTGAGGAACGCCACCACGATGAGCGCGAAGTAGTCGGCCGGCCCGAGCTGCACCGCGAGCTTCGCGATGCCCGGCGCGAGGAAGGTGAGGGCGAGGGTCGCCGCGGTGCCGGCCACGAAGGAGCCGATGGCGGCGGTGGCGAGCGCGGCGGCGCCGCGGCCGGCCTTCGCCATGCGGTTGCCCTCGAGCGCGGTCACGATCGACGCGGACTCCCCCGGCGTGTTCAGCAGGATCGAGGTCGTCGAGCCGCCGTACATGCCGCCGTAGTAGATGCCGGCGAACACGATGAGCGCCCCGGTGGGGTCGAGCGAGTAGGTGAGCGGCAGCAGCAGCGCCACCGTCATGGCGGGTCCGATGCCGGGCAGCACGCCGACGGCGGTGCCGATGAACACGCCGAACAGCGCATAGAGGAGGTACTGGGGCTGGAGCGCGGTGGCGAAGCCCTCGAGGAGTGCGGTGAGGCTATCCATGGAAGATCGGGATCCAGTCGAGGAGGGGGCCGGCGGGCAGCGAGAGCCCGAGCCAGGCGCCGAAGACGAGTTGCGTCACGAGCCCGAGTCCGAGTCCGACGAGCACGGCGGCCCACCAGCGCTTCGCGCCGAGCGACCAGGCCGCGCCGCCGAAGAGCACCGTGACGGCGATGGGCCAGCCCGCCCACTCGATGAGCACGAGCTGGGTGAGGAAGAAGGCGACGAGCTTCAGTACGGTGAGCCAGTCGGTCGGGGCATCCGGATCGATGTCCTCGCCGTCGTCCGGCACGCCGCGGCGGCCGCGCGCGACCTGCACGATGACGGCGACGGATGCCGCGACGAGCAGCACCCCGACGGCGTACGGGAAGACGCGTGGTCCGAGCACGCTCGCCGAGCCCGGTGGCACGCGGATGAACCCGGCGCCCACGATGGCGTAGACGCCGAGCGCCGCGCAGGCCGCGGCGAACGCGAGCTCGCCGATCGGGCGCCGGGGCCTGGCCGGCTCCGCCACGGGGGCTCCCCCCGACGCCGGCGCGTCGAGGGGAGCCGATGCGGACTCGGTCATTTCGACACCAGGCCGATGGACTGCAGCGTCTGCGTCACCTCGGCGATGTCGTCGTCGAGGAAGGTGCGGAAGTCGTCGCCCGTGAGGAACGCGTCGGCCCAGCCCTTCTCCTCGAGCGTGGCCGTCCACGCCTCCGATCCGTGCAGGTCGGTGACGAGGGTCGTGAGCGCCTCGACGTCGGCGTCGGAGAGGTCGCCGGGGGCGAGGAGGCCGCGCCAGTTGGTGAGCTCGACGTCGTAGCCCTCCTCGATGAGGGTGGGCGTGTCGGGCAGGAGCTCGACGGGCTCGGGCGACGACACGGCGAGCGCGCGCAGCTCCCCCGCCTCGATCTGCTGGACGAACTCGCCGACGCCCGAGATGCCAGCCTGCACGGTGTTGCCGAGGAGCATCGTGACGGCCTCGCCGCCACCCGAGTTCGGGATGTAGTTGAGCGTCGACGGGATGTCGGCGGGGTCCACCCCGGCCTCGGTGAGCAGCATGCCGGCCAGGATGTGGTCGGCACCGCCCGCCGAGCCGCCCGTGACCGAGATCGCCGCGCCCTCCTCGACGATGGCGTCGACGAGGTCCTCGGCGGTCTCGTACGGCGACGAGGCCGGCACCACGAGCACGAGCGCCTCCTCGGTGAGGCGCGCGATGGGGGTCATGTCCTCGATGCGCACCTCCGAGGCGTTCGTCTCGACGGCGCCGACCATGACGAGGCCCGTGACCATGAGCGTCGCCGGGTCCTTCTCGTTCGCGAGCGACGCGAGCCCGACGGTTCCGCCGGCGCCCCCGATGTTCTCCACGGGCGCCGACCCGACGAGGCCTTCATCGGTGAGCACCTGCGCGAGGGCGCGTGCGGTCTGGTCCCAGCCACCGCCCGGGTCGGCGGGGGCGATGAGGTGCACCGTGTCGAGGGATGCCGCGGCCGCGGCATCCGCCTCGCCGTCGGCGCCCCCGGCCGGCGTGCTGCAGGCCGCGAGGCCGAGCATCGCGGCGATGCCGGCGGCCGCGAGGGTGCCGCGAGCAGCCGTTCGGGTGATGGTGCGGGTTCCGGCCGGCGTGAGCGGCCTGCGGTGTGATCGCAACGTTCTCCTCCTTGAGCCCCCGGCAGCCTCGCCGGGCGACGATCGATGTGCGGATGACGCTACGGACGCCATGCGGCGCGGGGAATGCTGCGTTCGTAAGGGTCGTAGTGGTCGTTTCGGTCGATTCGGTCGTATTGGTCACGGCTCCGGATGCCCCATGCCGGGCCGTGTGCGTCACACTGGACGGGTGGGCCGGTCGATGACGCTTGGCATGCAGCTGCTGCTGCTGCAGGTCGCGATCGTGCTCACGACGGTGGTCGGCACGGGGCTCACGGCGATGTGGCTGCAGGAGCAGCAGCTGCGCGACGCCTACCAGGACCGCATGATCGCCGTCGCCCAGTCGGTGGCCGGGCTCCCGGTCATCACCGACGCGTTCGACGACGCCGACCCGTCGGCGACGATCCAGCCGGTCGCCGAGGTGATCCGCAAGGCGTCGGATGTCACGTACGTCGTCGTGGCGAACGACCGCGGCATCCGCTACTCGCACCCGAACCCCGACCGGATCGGCGAGCGGGTGTCGACCGACCCCGCCATACCGCTGTCGGGCCAGGTGTACGTCGGCACCCAGACCGGCACGCTCGGCGAGTCGTGGCGCGTGAAGGTGCCGATCTTCACCGATGACGGCGAGGTCATGGGTCAGGTGTCGGTCGGCATCCTCGAGTCCGAACTGCGCGCCGACTTCGTGGGCGGCCTCAGCGGCCTGCTCGCGGCGCTCATCGTGGCGGCGATCGTGGGGGTGGTCGGCTCGGCGTGGATCGGCCGGGTCATCCGGCGCCGCATCTACGGCCTCGAGCCCGACGAGATCCGCGCCATGCTCGAGACGCGCGAGGCCATGCTGCACGGCATCCGCGAAGGGCTCGTCGCGGTCGACGACTCCGGGCGGATCGTGCTCATGAACGACGCGGCGGCACGGCTCCTCGGCATCGACGACGCGCAGGCGGTGCTCGGCAGCGACGTCGCGGGCGTGCTCGACCGCGAGCTCGCCCGGTTCATCGCGTCGGGCGAGAACCGGGAGACGCCCGTGCTCTCGGGCGAACGGGTGCTGCTCGTGCACGGCGACCGGGTGCGGGTCGACGGTCGCGAGGTCGGCTCCATCGCGATCCTCCGCGACCGCACCGAGCTCGAGACCATGCTGCGCGAACTGCAGGGCGCCCAGGGCCTCGCCGAGGGGCTGCGCGCCCAGTCGCACGAGTTCTCGAACAAGCTGCACGTCGTGAGCGGCCTCCTCGAGCTCGGCCACGTCGACGCGGCGATCTCGTTCATCGAACGCGTGGGCGCCGGCGGCGCGCTCTCCTCGCTCGACGAGCACGACGGCATCGCCGACGTCGAGACCGCCGCGCTCGTGCTCGCCAAGCGTTCCCGCGCACAGGAGCTCGGCATCGCGCTCGAACTCGACCCCGCCTCGCACCTCGACGCGGCACCGGGCGACCTGCCTCGCACCGACCTGCTCACGGTGGTCGGCAACCTGCTCGACAACGCCATCGAGGCGTGCGGGCTCGGCGGGCGGATCACCCTGTCGGTGCGCGACGACCTCGAGCCGGGCGCCGTGGTGGTGCGCGTCGACGACGACGGACCCGGCGTGCCCTCGGAGCTCCGCGACGCCATCTTCGAGCCTGACGTGAGCGGCAAGTCGGCCGTGCCCGGGAAGGCGCGGCGCGGCATCGGACTCACCATCGTGAAGCGCGTCGCCGTGCGGACGGGCGGCACCGCCGGCGTGGGCGCCTCGCCCGCGGGCGGGGCGCGGTTCACGGTGGTGCTGCCCTGGGCGCCGCCGCCGGCACGCGCAGCCGAGCCGAGTCCGATCGGGGTGCGCCGGTGAGCGACATCCGCGCCGTGATCGTCGACGACGACTTCGCCGTCGCGCACGTGAACCGCGCCTTCGTCGACGCGCAACCGGGGTTCACGGTCGTCGCCGAGGCACACACCGGCGCCGCCGCCCTCGCCGCCATCGAGCTCCACCGGCCGCAGCTCGTGCTGCTCGACGTCTACCTGCCCGACCTCGGCGGCCTCGACGTGCTGCGCCGCCTCCGGGCGACCGGCGACGACGTGGAGGTCATCGCGGTCACCGCGGCGCGCGACCTCGACACCGTGCGGCGCGCGCGGCTCCTCGGGGTGCGGCACTACCTCGTCAAGCCGTTCTCGGGCGCGAGCCTCGGCGAACGGCTCGAGGACGTGCGCCGCGGCATCGCCGCCGACCGGCTCGCCCCCGGCACCGCGCTCGACCAGCGCGCGGTCGACCAGGTGCTCGGCGGCGCCCGCTCGCCGTCACGCAGCGCGACGCTCCCGAAGGGGCTGTCACCCGTCAGCCTCGCGCGCGTCGCGGCCAGGCTCGGCGAGTGCCGAACGGATGCCTCGGCCGCCGAGATCGCCGAATCGCTCGGCATGAGCCGCGTCAGCGCCCGTCGTTACCTCGAGCACCTCGTCGCCACGGGCGCCGCCGAGGTGGCTCCACGGTACGGCTCGGCCGGGCGGCCGGAGCACCGGTACCGCACGCCTGGGCGCTGAACGCTCACAGCCGCTCGAGCACGGCGCCGATCGCCGCGCGCACCGTGGCCGCGCGGATCTCGGCGCGGTCCCCCGGCACGTCGAGGGCGATCGCTTCGACCTCGTCGCCCATCGCGACGCCGAGGAAGACGGTGCCGACGGACTTGCCGTCCTGCGGGTCGGGCCCGGCCACGCCCGTGGTCGCGATGCCGAGATCGGCGGGGCGACCGGCGACCGCGAGCACGCGCCGCACCCGGTCGGCCATCTGCCGCGCGACCTCGGGGTGCACTGCACCCTCTCGTTCGAGCAGTTCGGCCGAGACGCCGAGCACGGTGTGCTTCACGCCCGTGTCGTAGGCGACGACGCCGCCGTTCACCGCGAGCGAGGCCCCGGGGATCCGCGTCAGCTCCGCCACCACGAGGCCGCCGGTGAGCGATTCGGCCACGGCGATGCGGAGCCCGCGTCGGGTGAGCTCCGCGATGACGGCCGCGGCCGGATCGGACGGCTGCGGCATCCGCTCCGCCACCTCAGCCCTCGTGCTGGTCGTGACGTTCGCGCGACAGTCGCGCCGCGTCGCGCACGTAGAGCAGGCCGGACCAGACGGTGAGGATGACCGCCGCCGTCATGAGGGCGCCGTTCACCCAGTGGATCCACGTGTCGCCCACGAGCGTCCAGAACGGCAGGAGCGCGAACGAGATGGCGAACGACTGCACGAGCGTCTTGAGCTTGCCGCCCGAGGAGGCCGGCACGACGTTGCCGCGGCCGAGCTCCACGAAGCGCCAGATCGTGATGCCGACCTCGCGCACGACGATGATCGCGGTGACCCACCACGGCAGCTCGCCGAGGATCGAGAGGCATACCAGGGCGCCGCTCGTGAGGAGCTTGTCGGCGATCGGGTCGAGGATCTTGCCGAGATCGGTGACGAGGCCGCGCGACCGGGCGAGGTACCCGTCGAGGCTGTCGGTCGAGATGCCGACGATGAAGACCACGGCGGCGACCCACCGCAGCCAGCCGTCCTGCCCCCCGTCGGCGAGCAGCATCCAGAAGAAGACCGGAGCGACGATGATGCGGACGATGGTGATGGCGTTCGGGAGATTCCAGTTCGACGATCGCTCGGAACCGCCGGCGGAAGAGGTCATGCGACCAAGGATAGCGGGCACGGATGCCGCGGCAGCGTCGGTCGCGTGCGTACACCGCTAGTCGCGGCCGGTGAGCCCCCACGCGTCCTCGTCGGACTCCGCCTCGACCTCGGGGAGCCCGTGGGTCTGCCGCTCGACGGGGTCGTCGTCGTACCGGTCGTCGGGTGCGGGCGGCGCGCTCGGCCGCGGCGCGGCGGCGGGTGCGGCGGCCGTCGCCCCAGCGGGCGCGCCGGCCGGCTCCTCGCCGCGCAGGCGTGCCAGCACGCCCGGCAGCTGCTCGGCGGTCACCAGCACGTCGCGCGCCTTCGAGCCCTCGGACGGGCCCACGATCTCGCGCGACTCGAGCAGGTCCATGAGCCGGCCGGCCTTGGCGAATCCCACACGGAGCTTGCGCTGGAGCATCGACGTCGACCCGAACTGCGTCGACACCACGAGCTCGGCCGCCGCGAGCAGCAACTCGAGGTCGTCGCCGATGTCGGAGTCGATCTCCTTCTTCTCGACGGCGGCCGCGACATCCTGCCGGTACTCGGGGCGCGCCTGTCGCGTGACGTGCTTCACGACGCGCTCGATCTCGGCCTCGGTCACCCACGCGCCCTGCACCCGGATGGGCTTCGACGCGCCCATCGGCAGGAAGAGCGCGTCGCCCTGGCCGATGAGCTTGTCGGCGCCCGGCTGGTCGAGGATGACGCGCGAGTCGGTGACGCTCGTGACGGCGAACGCGAGCCGGCTCGGCACGTTCGCCTTGATGAGGCCCGTGACGACGTCGACCGACGGGCGCTGCGTCGCGAGCACGAGGTGGATGCCCGAGGCGCGCGCGAGCTGGGTGATGCGCACGATCGAGTCCTCGACGTCGCGCGGAGCCACCATCATGAGGTCGGCGAGCTCGTCGACGACGACGAGCAGGTACGGGTACGGCTTGAGGCGGCGCTCGCTGCCGGCCGGCAGCACGATCTCGTCGTTGATGACGGCCTTGTTGAAGTCGTCGATGTGACGGAAGCCGAACGACGCGAGGTCGTCGTAGCGCATGTCCATCTCCTTCACGACCCACTGCAGCGCCTCGGCCGCCTTCTTCGGGTTCGTGATGATGGGCGTGATGAGGTGCGGCACGCCCGCGTACGGCGCGAGCTCGACGCGCTTCGGGTCGACGAGCACCATGCGCACCTCGCTGGGCTTCGCACGCATGAGGAGGCTCGTGATCATCGAGTTCACGAAGCTCGACTTGCCCGATCCCGTGGAGCCGGCGACGAGAAGGTGCGGCATCTTCGCGAGGTTCGCCACGACGTAGCCGCCGCCGACGTCCTTGCCGACGCCGATCGTCATGGGGTGCTTCGCGTTGACGGCCGCGCCCGAGCGCAGCACGTCGCCGAGCGTGACCGTCTCGCGGTCGGCGTTCGGGATCTCCACGCCGATCGCGCTCTTGCCGGGGATCGGCGAGAGGATGCGCACCTCGTTCGACGCGACCGCGTAGGCGAGGTTCTTCGACAGCGCCGTGACGCGCTCGACCTTGACGCCGGGGCCCAGCTCGATCTCGTACTGGGTCACCGTCGGCCCGCGCGAGAAGCCCGTGACCCTGGCGTCGACCGAGAACTGGTCGAGGACGGCCGTGATCTGGCGCACGACGTCGTCGTTCACGGCCGACCTGGCCTTGGCGGGCGGACCGGCCGCGAGGGTCGACGCCGCCGGCAGGTGGTAGGGACGTTCGGGCTCGGATGCCGCGAGCTCGTCGCCGCCCGCGAGGCTCGGGCCGGTCGCACCCGGGTGACCCGCCGGGCCGGGCTCGCTCGGGTCGCCATCAGCCGACTCGTCGAAGACCGAAAGCACGCTCGTCGCGGCGCCGTCGTCGCTGCGCAGCCCGGTGCCGCCGCGCGGCACGTCTCCCGTGAACCGCTGCAGCGCCGTCTCGGCACGCTCGAGGTCGCCGATGACCTCACTGCCGTACGAGGTGGCCACGCCCTCGATCGGCGACTCGAAGCTGCCCGCAGCCGACCCCGCGCCGAACACCTCGGTGATGCCCTCGACTCCGGGTGCCTGGTACTCGGGGTCCTCCTCGCGGTTCGACGCGTTCCGCCGCCACCACGGCACGAGGCCGCTGCGCTCGCCGTCCTCGTCGGCCGGCCCGTCGATGCCGTCGAGCTCGGTCGGCACCGACCTGCGTCGGTCGCGACGCGACGGCTTCGCGGCATCCGTCGCCTCCTCGTCGGGCTCGGGAGCGCCGAAGAGCCACGCGTACAGCTCTCGGAACCGCGCCGGGATGCGGTTCGGCGGGGTCTTCGTGATGATGAGCAGCGACAGCAGGAGCAGCACGATCAGCACGACCGCGGCGCCCGCCTCGGTGATCAACAGGATGAGCGGCTGGGCGAGCATCCAGCCGAGGATGCCGCCCGCCCGGGCGAGCACGGCCATGCCCTCGCGCGGCTCGGGCTGCCCGCCGAACAGGT
The DNA here is from genome assembly GCF_056156205.1 of Agromyces sp. NSFZ. Classification (NCBI taxonomy): domain Bacteria; kingdom Bacillati; phylum Actinomycetota; class Actinomycetes; order Micrococcales; family Microbacteriaceae; genus Agromyces; species Agromyces sp. NSFZ. Next base: position 1,707,820 of record NZ_CM149585.1, on the reverse strand, counting down.
GACTGAGACCCGAGACGGCGAGGAGCAGCAGCCCCATGCCGATGCCGATGCGCGTGTTGTCGTGCACGGAGCTCGGATGCCGGAACAGCCACACGGCGAAGCCCAGCATGATGACCGGCAGGGCGAACGCCAGTCGCCCGAACAGGCCGCCGAAGGTCCACGAGTCGAGCACCTGCGCCCAGGGGTCGTTGATGAAGAACCATTCGACGACGGCGCCGGCGATGGCCAGCAGCACGAGGAAGAACGGCAGGCCGTCGCGCCGCTCCTCCTTCGCGAGCGTCTCGGGGCCGAGCGCTCTGGCCGCGCCGCCGGTGAGGTGCGCGAGGCCCATCCACGCGCGCACGAACAGGTTGGGGCGCTCGGATGCCACAGGCTGCCGCTTCGGCGCGGCCGAACCCCGTGCGGTCGCCGCGGGCAGCTTCTTCGTGGGCGCCGTCTTGGCGGTCGCCTTCGCGCTCGAGCCGCGCGCGGGCGTGCCGGAGGCACGCCCGTTCGACCTGGTGCGCGTAGCCATGCCCCCAACGTTACGGCCGACGGCCGACTCAGGCCGGCAGCGCGAAGCGAGTGTCCGCGATCAGGTGAGGCGGCGCACCATGGTGTCGCGGCCCCCCACCGACGCCACGACGACGAATCCCTCCGACCGGTAGAGGTCGTGGGCGAAGTTGCCATGCTCCACGCTCAGCGCGATGCGGGCGAAGCCCGCCGAGCGCGCGGCATTCGTCAGCGATCGCAGCAGGGCACGCCCGACGCCCTGTGCGCGCCAGAGCGGCCGGACGCCGATGATGAGCTCGGGCACGCCCACGGCGACGGAGCCCCGCGCGGGCGAGTCGGCGGCGAGGAGCCGGTACCACGCGGCGCCGACCGGTCGCCCCTCGTCGTCGACCGCGACCACGCCATGGTCGGCCGGGCGCTGCCAACCGGCGATATGGGCGCGGTAGACCGGGTCGGCGAGCACCGCGGGTCTCGGCCGGGCGCTGCCCGCCCGCCAGTTCGCCGCCTCGACCACCATGTCGGCGAGGAACGAGCCGTCCGCCGGGAAGGCCGGGCGGATCTCGTGGTCCGCCATGCGCGGATATTACGGCCCGCGTGTTTCGGCGCGGTTTCGCGGCGGGCGTGCGCCCCTTTCGCGAGCCGGCTACGCCTCGATCACGAGCGGCACGAGCATCGGCCGGCGACGCAGGCGGCGGTTCACCCACGTGCCCACCGTGCGGCGCACGATCTGCTGCAGGCCGTGCTGGTCGCGGACCCCGTTCTGCGCCGCCTCCTTCAGGGCGGCCGAGATCTTCGGCTTGACCTCCTCGAACACGGCGTCGTCCTCGGCGAAGCCGCGGGCGTGGATCTCGGGTCCGACGATGATGTGGCCCGTCGAGGCATCCACGACGATGATCACCGAGATGAAGCCCTCCTCGCCGAGGATGCGGCGGTCCTTCAGGTCGGCGTCGGTGATCTCGCCGACGGTCGACCCGTCGACGTAGACGAAGCCGAGGTCGAGCTGGCCCGCGACCCGCACCTCGCCGTCGCGGAGGTCGTACACCGTGCCGTTCTCGCCGATGAACGTGTTGCGCTCGGCGATGCCCGTGTCCTGTGCGAGCTTCGCGTTGGCGAACAGGTGCCGGTACTCGCCGTGGATCGGCAGCACGTTCCTGGGCCTCAGGATGTTGTAGCAGTAGAGCAGTTCGCCGGCGGCCGCGTGCCCCGAGACGTGGACCTTCGCGTTGCCCTTGTGCACGACGTTCGCGCCCAGCTTCGTGAGCCCGTCGATCACGCGGTAGACGGCGTTCTCGTTGCCGGGGATGAGGCTCGACGCGAGGATCACGGTGTCGCCGTCGCCGACCTCGATCTCGTGGTCGCGGTTCGCCATGCGGCTCAGCACCGCCATGGGCTCGCCCTGGGAACCCGTCGACATGTAGACGATGCGGTCGTCGGGGATGTCGCGCGCCTTCTTGTAGTCGATGAGCACGCCCTCGGGAACCTCGAGGTAGCCGAGGTCGGCCGCGATGGTCATGTTGCGCACCATGCTCCGGCCGAGGAGCGCCACCCGACGACCGTTCTGGTGGGCGGCGTGCAGCACCTGCTGCACGCGGTGCACGTGGCTCGAGAAGCTCGCCACGATGACCCGGCGCGGGGCCCGCGCGATGACCTCGTCGAGCACGGGACCGATCGAGCGCTCGAGCGGCGTGAAGCCCGGGACATCCGCGTTCGTGGAATCGACCATGAAGAGGTCGACGCCCTCTTCGCCGAGGCGCGCGAACTCGCGCAGGTCGGTGAGCCGGCCGTCGAGCGGCAGCTGGTCCATCTTGAAGTCGCCAGTGGCGAGCACGGTGCCCGCACGCGTCTTGATGGCGACTGCGAGTGCGTCGGGGATCGAGTGGTTCACGGCGACGAACTCGAGGTCGAACGGCCCGATGCGCTCGTGCCGCCCCTCGCTCACCGTGAGGCTGTACGGCTGGATGCGGTGCTCCTTGAGCTTCGCCTCGACGAGCGCGAGCGTGAGCGTCGACCCGATCAGGGGGATGTCCGCGCGCAGTCGCAGGAGGTAGGGCACCGAGCCGATGTGGTCCTCGTGGCCGTGCGTGAGCACCACGCCGACGATGTCGTCGAGGCGCTCGCGCAGGAACCCGAAGTCGGGCAGGATCAGGTCGACGCCCGGCTGGTGCTCCTCGGGGAAGAGCACGCCGCAGTCGACGATGAGGATCTTGCCGTCGATCTCGTAGCTCGTCATGTTCCGGCCGACCTCGCCGAGGCCGCCGATGGGGATGATGCGGAGCGTCCCGGGTTCGAGCGGCTCGGGATCGATGACGACGTCGGGCATATGCCCTCCTCACGTTGCGGTGTTCAGTTCGTGCGGGCCCTCCGGCCTCGCGGATGTCTCGGGGTGGTCCGGTCGCGGTCGCGCGGCGCGCCTCAGCGCGTCGTGCCCGCGATCTTCGGCAGTGCGCCGCCCGCGGCGGCGTTGCGGTCGGGGCGGAAGTTGTGGAAGTCGACGCCGGGGATGCCCTGCACGAGGTCGATCTCGTCCTCGATGAGCGCGGCCTCCCACTCCTCGGGGCCGACGAGTGGCAGCCGCACGCGGGGGCTCGAGATGCGTCCGAGGCCGTGCAGGATGTACTTCGTCGACACCGTGCCGGGCACGTGGGTCATCACGGCGCGCACGAGCGGTTCGAGCCGCTGGTGCTCGGCGGTGGCGGCCTTGAGGTCGCCTCGGTTCACCGCATCGACCATGGTGCGGTAGGGCGCGGGGGCGATGTTCGCGGTGACGCCGATGAGGCCCGTCGCGCCGATGGACAGGTGCGGCAGCACGTTCGCGTCGTCGCCCGAGAAGTACATCAGGTCGGTCTGGTTGAGCACGCGGCTGACCTCGGAGAAGTCACCTTTCGCGTCCTTGATGGCGAGGATGTTCGGATGCTTCGCGAGCCGCAGGATGGTCTCGTACATGATGGGGACGCCCGTGCGGCCGGGGATGTCGTAGAGGATGACGGGCAGGTCGGTGGCGTCGGCCACGAGCCGGAAGTGCGTGAGGATGCCCGCCTGCGTGGGCTTGTTGTAGTACGGCGTCACGATCATGATGCCGTCGGCGCCGGCGTCGGCGGAGTGGCGGTACAACTCGATCGCGTGGGCGGTCTCGTTGGAGCCGCCGCCCGTGATGATCTTCGCGCGCCCCGCGGCGACATCCTTGCCGACCTCGACGAGCCTGATCTTCTCGGGGTCGGTGAGCGTCGACGTCTCGCCGGTGGTGCCCGTGACCACGATGCCGTCGGCGCCGGCCTGGATCACGTCGTCGATGTGCTTCTCGACCCCGGGCCAATCGACCTCGCCGTCCGCCGTCATGGGCGTGACGAGCGCGACGAGCACCTGTCCGAAGGGGTTTTCCTGAGCCACGCCCTCCAGCGTATCGGTTCGAGCGCGTCGCGCCCGCCGGGCCCCCGCGCTCGCCGGCGTCCCGCCGCGCTCGCTGGCGTCCCGCCGCGCTCGCCGGCGTCCCGCCGCGCTCGGCTTCCCTTGTCGCCTCGCTCGCGCTCCCCGCCGGAGGTTCCGTTCTGCGGATATACGATCCACCACCCCGGCCTTGCACGGGTCGGAGCCCGCGCGCCGGATCGTATATCCGCCATCTTCAACGAGGGACGACCCCGGCTCCGCGACCGGCGCGCACGGTCGAGCGAACCAGGTCAGGCCGAGCGCACGCTCTCGGCCCACGGGTGGAGGTGGAGGCCGTGGGCCAGGAGCGTCACGATCGCCGCCTCGACGGTCGGCCAGTCATGCACCACGAGGGCGTAGTCGAAACGGACGGTGAGGAACCCGTGCGCCGCGGCCACCGCGTCGCGCACCCGGTCTTTGTGCCGGCTCGGTTGGTCGTCATGGCCCGGCGCGCCATCGACCTCGATGATGAGCCGATCACCGGCGACGAAGTCGACGCGGCCGACGCCGCCGATGTCGACCTGGGTGCGCAACTCGATGCCCAGTCGATGAAGCCGAACCCGGAGGAGCGACTCCAGTCCGCTCTCCGCGTCGGAGCGAGCAAGATCGACGAGCCACCGAGCCGACTCCGTGATCCGTTCGCGGAGGCCGATCCGTCCTTCCTCGTCGAGGAAGCCCAGGTGAAGCGCGGATTCCAGTGCAGCGAAGAAGGCGTCCTCCCCGTGACATCCGCGGATCTGCAGCAGCGCGTCGACGAGCGACACCGCGGTCTTCGCCGGGTCAAGAGCATTCCAGTGCTGCACGCACGCGCACCCGTCGTGCTCGTGGGCGTGACCGTGCGGCGGCAGCGAGACGTGGACGATCTCGTCGATCGGCAGCACCCAGAGGCCCAGCTGCCGGGCGACGGAGACGCACGCGAGCACGCCCCCATGCCGTAGGGCGACCTTGGTCGGTCTGGGGAGGTCTGGGTCGGCGTAGACGCCCGGCCGTACCCGCGTCAGGGCGCCTGCCGACACCGCGCCGCGCAGCGAGCGCGAGTCGACACCGTGCTCGACGAGCTCGGAGCGTCGGGCGACCGAGCCGAGCTCGCCGCAGATCGCCGCGACGCTCGCCGGATCCAACATTTCGCCATAGTCGCCGAAGCGCCGCGCGATCCGGCGCACGCCGGCTCGGGCTGTGCATGCCGGCTCCGTCCGCTGCGGTGTGGAGGACGAGTCCCCTGACCCACATCGCGGATATACGATCCGGCTCGCCACCACATCCGCCGGAACCCCGGCGCGCCGGATCGTATATCCGCCGAATGGGACGCGGAAGGAAGTGGGTGGATGGGCGGGCGGGCGCGTCAGGCGCGGTCGCAGCGGAGGAAGCGGTACCGGATGCCGCTCGTGGAGGTGTGCCAGCCCTCGGCGGGGTCGACGTCGGCGACCTGCCAGGAGCCGTCGACCGCGGGGCCGAACGTGTCGCCCTCGACGGCGAGGTCGAGCTCGGTCACCTCGAGCCGGTCGGCGCGGTCCATGACCGCGGCGAAGATCTCGGCGCCGCCGATCACCCAGACCGTGTCGGCCGCCGAGGCGTCGGATACCGCGAGCGCGAGCGCCTCGTCGACGGATGCGGCCACCTCGGCGCCAACGGCCGACCACCCCGCCTGCCGAGTCACGACGATGTTGCGCCTCCCGGGCAGCGGACGGAACCGCGGCGGGATCCCGTCCCAGGTCTTGCGTCCCATGATGACGGGCGCGCCGCCGGTCAGCTCCTTGAAGTGCGCGAGGTCCTCGGGCACGTGCCACGGCATGCCGCCGCCGGCCCCGATGACGCCGCCGCGCGCTTCGGCCCAGATCAGCCCGATCGCGGGCCCCGCGACCTCCGCGGGCGCCGCGACATCCGCAGCGCCCGCGTCACCGGCGCCGCTCATACGGCGACGGCCGCGCGGATCGCCGGGTGGTGCCGGTAGTCCTCGACGACGAAGTCCTCGAACGCGTAGTCGAGGATCGAGTCGGGCGTACGCGCGAACCGCAGCGTCGGCGCCGGATACGGCGAGCGCTCGAGCTGGAGGCGCACCTGCTCGACGTGGTTGTCGTAGATGTGGCAGTCGCCGCCGGTCCAGACGAAGTCGCCGACCCCGAGGCCGGTCTGCTGGGCCACCATGTGCGTGAGCAGCGCGTAGGACGCGATGTTGAACGGCACCCCGAGGAAGAGGTCGGCGCTGCGCTGGTAGAGCTGGCAGGAGAGCCGCCCGTCGGCCACGTAGAACTGGAAGAACGCGTGGCACGGCGCGAGCGCCATGCGCGGGATGTCGGCCGGATTCCACGCCGAGACGATGAGCCGCCGCGAGTCGGGATTGCGGCGGATCTCGTCGACGACCTGGGTGATCTGGTCGATGGTCTCGCCGGATGGGGTCGGCCATGAGCGCCACTGCACGCCGTAGACGGGACCGAGCTCGCCCGAGGCATCCGCCCACTCGTCCCAGATGGTGACGCCGTGCTCCTGCAGCCACCGCACGTTCGACTCGCCGCGCAGGAACCAGAGCAGCTCGTAGGCGATCGACGGGAAGTGCACGCGCTTCGTCGTGACGAGCGGGAAGCCCTGCGAGAGGTCGAAGCGCAGTTGGCGCCCGAAGACGCTGCGCGTGCCGGTGCCCGTGCGGTCGGACTTGGGGGTGCCGTGCTCGAGCACGTCGCGCAGGATGTCCTCGTAGGGCGTGGGAATCGTCTCGGCCATCGCGTCGATGGTACTCGCGCGTGGCGCCGGGCGGGCGGATGCGTCGGGCGCGCCGCGCACGTCACGCACCGTCACACGGGGCGGGCGACGATCCGCCCCGCCGTAGCATCGCCGCATGGACTGGCTCACGGCGCTCATCGCGGGCATCGGCCTGCCCGCCGTCGCCACGGCCGTCGGCCTCGCGTGGCGGTGGCGCACGGGTCGCCTCCAGGCGGTCGCATCCGAGGATGCACCCGAGTCGGATGCGTCGGCACTCGACCTCTCCCCCACGGCGCTCGGATCGTCGGCGACGCTCGTGCAGTTCTCGACCGAGTACTGCAGCCGGTGCCCGGGCACGGCGCGCCAGCTCGCCGGGGTCGCGGCACGATACGACGGCGTTCGGCACGTCGAGGTCGATCTCACGCACCGCGCCGACCTGGCCGACCGGTTCCGCGTGCTCCAGACGCCGACGACGCTGATCCTCGACGCGCGCGGTCGCGCGAGCGCGCGCATCGGCGGCGTCCCGCGTCTGGCCGCCGTACACGAGCACCTCGAGCAACTCACCCGGAGGACCCATGTCGCATCCTGACTCCGCCGTCGTCGACGCCACGGGCATCGACCCGACCGGCATCGACCCTCGCGGCCCGCGCTTCGCGGCGGGCGTCACCGCCGTGCTGCTCCTCGTCACGGTCGTGCTCGGCGCCGGTGGGGCAGCTCTCGCCGCCTGGATCCTGCTCGCCGCGCTCAGCCTCGTGTTCGCGTGGAGCGCCCTGGCCGGCGTCCGCAGGAACCCGTTCTCGCTCGTGTTCCGCTCGTTCGTGCGGCCGCGGCTCCGGCCGCCCGCAGAGCTCGAGGACCCGCGTCCGCCGACGTTCGCGCAGGGCGTGGGCTTCGTGGTCACGATCGTGGGCGTCATCCTCGGGGCGATCGGCGTGGCGCCGGCGGTACCGATCGCTGCGGCGGCGGCGTTCGTCGCGGCGTTCCTCAACGCGGTGTTCGGGTACTGCCTCGGATGCCAGCTGTATCTGCTGCTCGTGCGGGCCCGCGTCATCCCCAGTAGCTGATCGGACCTGACCCGGCGGCGTCCTCCCGGCTAGGCTGAGATCCCGGCTCGACGAGGAGGACGAACATGGCACTGACGAGTGAATCGACCACCATCTGGAAGGGAACCCTCTTCGAGGGATCGGGTGACGTGACCCTCGATTCCTCAGGGCTCGCCACGTTCCCGGTGAACTGGAAGGCCCGGTCCGAGGGCGTCTCGAACATGACGAACCCCGAGGAGATGCTCGCCGCGGCGCATTCCTCGTGCTTCTCGATGGCGCTCTCCCTCGCGCTCGCGCAGGCCGGCCACCCGGCCGAGAGCATCCAGACCACCGCGGCGGTGACGTTCGAGGCCGGCAAGGGCGTGCTCGGCAGCCACCTGCTCGTGAGCGCACGCGTGCCCGGCATCACCGAGGAGGAGTTCGAGGCGTTCGCCGACGGTGCGAAGGAGAACTGCCCGATCTCGCAGGCCCTGTCGATCCCGATCACGATCGAAGCCGAGCTCGCCTGACCGTGCGGGTGCTCATCGCCGGCGCGTCCGGCTTCATCGGCAGCGCGCTCGTCGACCGACTGACGGCCGACGGTCACGAGGTGGTGCGCCTCGTGCGGCGTCGAGCGCAGGGCGCCGACGAGGCGTCGTGGTCACCGGCCGCCGGCATCATCGACTTCTCGGTCATGGACCGGGTCGACGCGGTCGTGAACCTGTCGGGCGCGTCGCTCTCGCGCCTGCCGTGGACCAAGGGTTACCAGGGCGAGATCGTCGACTCGCGCGTGACCGCGACCCGGACCCTCGCCGAGGCGATGCGCAAGGCCCGTCGTCCGCCGCCCGTGTTCCTCAGCGGGTCGGCGGTGGGCTACTACGGCGACCGGCCGGGCGAACTGCTCACCGAGTTCTGCGCCGCGGGTTCGGGCTTCCTCGCCGAGGTGGTGCAACGCTGGGAGGCGGCGGCGATGCTCGCGCCAGACGAGACCCGCACCGCGATCTTCCGCACGGGCATCGTCGTCGGACACGGCGGGGCCATGCAGCGGGTCGCCATGCTCACGCGCATGGGCCTCTCCGGGCGGCTCGGCACGGGCGGGCAGCACTGGCCGTGGATCTCGCTCCACGACGAGGTGGCGGCCATCGTGCACCTGCTCGAGTCCCGGCTCGCGGGTCCCGTGAACCTCGTGGGTCCGACTCCGGCGACGGCCGACCGCATCATGAACGCGATGGCCGAGCGGATGAACCGGCCGTACGCCTTCGCGGTGCCCGAGCGCATGCTCGGCCTCGCCCTCGGCCGGGCGGCCGACGAGCTGCTGCTCTCGAGCCAGAAGGTTCGGCCGCAGCGGCTGATCGACGACGGATTCCGCTTCACGCACGTGACCGTCGAGGCAGCGCTCGACGAGATGCTCCTCAGCGCTCCGCGCGCTCCCCGCGCTCCCCGCGCTCCAGCGTGATCGCCTGGCGCACGGCGGCACGCGCCCGTCGCCGGTCGCCGGCGGCGTCGTAGGCGAGCCCGAGCCGGAGCCACGCGCGCCAGGATTCGGGCTCGGCCTCGGCCGCCTCCCGGAACCCGCCGAACGCGGCGTCTGCCGCGGCCCGCTCGGGCCGTCCGCTCGGCGTCACGGGGATGCCGAGGTCGAGCCCGCCCTCGGCCTCGAGGCGCCGCACGAGGGCCTGCGAGCGCACGCCGAACCTGATCTCGCGCCACAGCGCCCACGCCGCGATGAGCGGGAGCACGATGAGCGCGATGCCCATGGCGACGGCGATGGGCTCGCCCGTGGCGACGAACTGCACGGCCCGCCATCCGACGAGCACGAGGTACAGCGCGAGCAGCACGGCCATGACGATGGCCCCGACCTTGGCACTCATGCGGACGTGCCGGGTGCCGCGGCGCCGGGTCGGGCGGCCGCGCCGGGAAGACCCAGGTCGAGCAGCGCGTCGAGCCCGACGAGCACGCCGGTCGCGGCCGGGGCCCGGCGGAGCGCGAGGAGGATGCCCTGCTCGTAGGCCGCTTGCGACGCCGTCGAGTGCGAGATGGTGAGCGTCTCGCCGTCGCCGCCCAGGATCACGCGCTGCTCGGCCGTCACGCCCGCCAGACGAAGGCTGTGCACGGGCACGCCCGACACCAGCTGCCCGCGGGCCCGCTGATCGGCATGAGGCGCGGCGACGGGTCCGGCGTCGCCGCGCGCCTCGCCGATGAGCTCGGCCGTGCGCACCGCCGTGCCCGACGGGGAGTCGACCTTGCCGGCATGGTGCGCCTCCACGATCTCGATGGAGTCGAAGTAGGGTGCGGCGAGCGCGGCGAATGCGGTGCCGAGCACGCTGCCGATCGAGAAGTTCGGGACGAAGAGCACGGCCCCCGCGTCGTCGTGCCCACGCACGAACGCGGCGATCTCGGCGATGCGGTCGCTCGACCACCCCGAGGTGCCGACGACGACGGGGATCCCGGCACCGGTGGCGAACTCCACGATGGCGGCGCTGGCGGCCGGATGGGTGACGTCGAACGCGACATCCGCGCCCAGCATCTCGTCGAGGTTCGACCGGGAGCTGAGTGCCGCGTGCAACTCGAGGTCGTCGGCCTCCTCGATGAGCCGAATCGCCAACCGTCCCATCCTGCCCGTGGCCCCGGCCACGGCGACCCGTATCGTCACCGCTTCACCCTAGCAAGAGGGCGGTCGTAGGCTGTCGGGATGCGGTTCCGAGAGGTCGACGTGACGAGTCCCGAGGCGACGACCGCGCTCGACGCCTACTTCGCGGAGCGCGCGGCCGGGTTCCCTCGAGCCCAGGGCGAGTACCGGCCCACGTACCCCGCCTCGGCCGCCTTCACGCCCCCGGCCGGCGTGTTCCTGCTGGTCGAGGACGAGGGCGACGACGAGGGCGAAAGCGAGGGCGAGGGGGTCGCCGAGCCGATCGGATGCGGCGGCGTGCGCCGCATCGACCCCGATCCGAGGACCGGCGCGGTGCGCTACGAGATCAAGCACCTCTGGCTCCGGCCCGAGGCGCGCGGTCGAGGGGCCGGACGGCGCATCCTCGGGGAACTCGAGCGTCGTGCCGCGGCGTTCGGGGCCGAGGAGCTCGTGCTCGACACGAACGCGAGCCTCGAGGCCGCCGGCGGGCTGTACCGCTCGAGCGGGTACGCCACGGTCGAACCGTACAACGACAACCCGAACGCGACGCACTGGTACGCCAAGCGCGTGCAGCGTCAGGCAGGGCCCGGGGTCGGCTCGGACCTCAGATGAGGTAGGGCTCCGGCAGCCCGGTGCGGAGCTCGGGCGGCAGGTGCGCGATGTCGTTGTGGGTGACGAGGCTCCACGGCCGGCCCGACTTCTGCGTGAGCACCGTGAGCCCGCAGTTCGCCTGGTTGATCGAGAGCCATCGCCAGTCGGGGGCTCCGAGCGCCTCGCGCACGAGCCAGGCGATCACGAAGTTGTGCGTGATGAGCAGGTCGTGACGGTCCTCGCGGTGGCCGCGCAGGAACTCGGCGGCGGCATCCGCCATCTGCGCGCTGCCCGCCTCGATCTCGGCCTCGGTCACCGACCCGAAGAAGGGATCGTAGACCTTCGGCGTCTCGGGCGCCGGGCCCGACGGGATGCAGTCGAAGAGCAGCGCCGAGGGCTCGGGCGTCAGCGCCGGCATCTTCGCCGCGATGATGGCGGCCGTCTCGGCGGCCCGCTGCAGCGGCGAGTGCCAGGCATGGTCGAACGGCACGCCGCCGAGGCGTTCGGCGAGGTGCTCGGCCTGACGCCGGCCGCGCGGCGAGAGCGGGCCGTCGGGCATGCCGTGCTCGGCGTCGAGCTGTTCCCCGTGGCGGACGAGGTAGAGATGATGTGGCACGGTCCTGCTTCCTGTGGCGACGTCGTTGTCGGGCGTCAGGCGACGCCGAGGGACGGAGCGGCCTCATCGACCGCGCCGTGGAGCGCCGCCTCGTCGGTCGCACCGACGGCGACCAGCGAGAACGGCCGGGAGACGAGCTCCTGCGCAAGCGCCTGCACGTCGTCGATGGTGACGAGCGCGATGCGTCGGAGGGCCTCGTCGAGGTCGATGAACTCGCCGAGCGTGAGTTCGGCTCGACCGAGCCGGGACATCCGGGTATCGGAGTCCTCGAGGGCGAGGGCGGATGCCCCGCCGAGTTGCCCCGCGGCCCGGTGGAGCTCATCGGGGGTGATGCCGTGCGAGGCGACGCGTTCGAGTTCGCTGCGCATGATCGCGGCGACGGTGCTCGCCTTGGCGGGCGCACACCCCGCATACATGCCGAACAGGCCGGCGTCGGAGTACGCCGGAGCGAACGAGTAGACCGAGTACGCGAGGCCGCGGCGCTCGCGCACCTGCTGGAAGAGCCGCGACGACATGCCGGAACCGAAGGCGGCGTTGAGCACGCTCATGGTGGAGCGGCGCTCGTCAGTGGCTACCAGGCCGGGAACCCCGAGGAGCAGGTTGACCTGCTCGATCGGGCGCGGCACGACCGTGACGGCCGGCCCGACGGCGAGCTCGGCGGGCGCGCCGGCGCGACGCTCGACGGGCGCGGACTCGACCTCGAGGTCCCACCCGGCGCGGGTGAGCGCGCGCTCGAGCTCGGCGACCAGCAGGTCGTGGTCGACGGCGCCCGCCACGGTGACCACGAGGTCCTGCGGCCGGTAGTTCGCGCGGTAGTGCGCCCACACGGCGTCGCGCGTGGCGGCTCGGATGGTGTCGGGGTCGCCGCCGATCGGCCGGCCGAGCGGATGCCGCCCCAGCACGGCCTCGAAGAAGCGCTCGTTCGCGACATCCGCCGGGTCGTCGCCCGCCATCGAGAGCTCCTCGAGGATCACCCCGCGCTCGTTGTCGAACTCGACGGGGTCGAGGACCGATGACGTGAACATGTCGGCGAGCACGGCGACGGCCATGGGCAGGTCGCGATCCTGCACCTTGGCGTAGTAGCACGTGTACTCCTTCGCGGTGAGCGCGTTGTGCTCGCCGCCCACGGCATCGAAGGAGATGGCGATGTCGAGCGCCGTGCGCTCGGCAGTGCCCTTGAACAGCAGGTGCTCGAGGAAGTGGGTGGAGCCGTAGGTCGCGGGCAGCCCGCCGTCGGCGTGCTGCTCGTCGCGTGAGCCGACGGCCACCCAGAAGCCGACCGTGACGCTGCGACTGCCGGGAACCTGCTCGCTCAGTACCCGCACGCCCGAAGGGAGGACGCTGCGCCGAACCACGGCATCACCGGCGGCGGTGAAGGAGAGTTCGGGCTGGCTGAGGGGGAGGTCGACAGCGCCGTTCATCCAGCCCAGCCTATGTCACGCGGGCGGGAACGGCGCCCGGCGGTCGAGACGGTCGGCTCAGGCCGACGCGCGGTCGAGCTCGACGATCTCCGAGCGCTGCAGGTCGACGGATGCCGCAGCCACGAGCGCCTCGACCTGCTCGGGTGCGGTCGCACTCGCGACGGGCGCCACGACGGTCGGCTTGGCCAGGAGCCATGCGAGCGCGACCGTGGCCGGCTCGACGCCGTGCGCGAACGCGATCTCGTCGAGCGCGGCGAGCACGCGAGAGCCGCGGCGGCCGAAGTGGCGGGCGACACGCTCTCCACGAGCATCGCGACGCACGTCGGCGCGGCGGCGCACCCGACCACCGAGGAATCCGTTCGCGAGGGCGAAGTAGGGCAGCACGGCGAGGCCCTGGGCGTGCGCGACGAGCTCGGTGGCGCCCTCGAACGGGCGGCGCTGCATGAGGTTGTAGGAGGTGGTGAGCACTTCGAACCGCGGCAGCCCGTTGGCGGCGAGCACGCGCGCCTCGATGAGCCGTTCCGGCGGGAAGTCGGAGGCGCCGAGCGCGCGCACCTTGCCTTCCGCCACGAGCGCCCCGACCGTGCCGAGGCTCTCCTCGAGCGGCACGACGGGGTCGTCGCCGTGGAAGAACAGCACGTCGATGCGGTCGATGCGAAGACGCGTGAGCGAGTCGTCGACGGCCGCGCGGAGCTCAGCCGGCGCGAGGCCGGGGTGGTCGGCGTGCCTGCCGACCTTGGTCATGACGTGCACACGCTCGCGGCAGCCACGGGAGGCGAGCCAGGACCCGATGATCGACTCGCTGCGGCCGGTCGCGTAGCTGTCGGCCGTGTCGACGAGGTTCCCGCCGATGCCGGCGAAGCGGTCGAGCACCGCGAACGCGGCGTCGGGGCCGAGGGTCCATCCGAACGTGCTGCCGCCGAGGGCGAGCGGATGCGTCGCGATGCCGGTGCCGCCGAGGCTTCGACGCACCGGGACGGTGATGGGGCCGGAGAGGGTGTTCGACTCCACGGTCTCGGTGCGCACGCGTGGGGTCGGCAGCGCGGTCGGCGTGGGCTCCCAGGCCGGAGTGTCGATGGTGACGGCGCGCTCGTCGTCGGCGAACGTGGCCGACGCGCCGCTCGCCGCGTGCGCTCGGTAACTGTGCCGTCGTGCCACGCGCTCCTCCTCCCCAGGATTGATTCGACGATACGGCCTCGGGGTACGTGTCCCCCGAAGACTTGCGTGAACCGTTACCGAATCGTTTGCGACATCCGCATCTCTGTCCCCCGAATGGGCGTGAGAACGCCAGGTTGCGGTCCTCACTTCGGAGGACTCGCTTGCGGATTGGTTGAACAGGTGTTTAGCATGGTGAACGTGCGTTCAGTCCCGCTCGAGGATGCCACCGCGGCCGCCCGGATCCGCGAGGCCGCGATCGTGCGCTTCGGCAGGCATGGATACGAGCGCACGAGCGTTCGCCGGATCGCGGCCGATGCCGGGGTCTCGCCCGGCCTCGTGATCCATCACTTCGGGTCGAAGGAGGGGCTGCGCACGGCCTGCGACGAGACGCTCGTGCGCGAGCTCATGACCGAGAAGGCGAAGACGCGGGCCCCGGCCATCGCCGAGACCATGCGCGAGTGGCTCGACCGTCCCGAGCGGTTCGGCGCCTACATCGACTACTTCGCCACGATGCTCTCCGAGGGCAGCGCGGGCGGCAACCGCCTGTTCGACCGGCTGCTGCGCGAGACCCGCACGATGCTCGACGAGGGCGTCGCCGACGGCAGCATGCTGCCCTCGGCCGACCCCGAGATGCGCGCGATCATGGTCACCCTCAACGGCCTCGCCCCCCTCCTCCTGCGCGACCAGCTCGCGCGGGTGCTCGGCGTGCCGCTCACGAGCCCCGCGGCCGTGCGGCGGATGACCCTGCCGATCCTCGAGCTGTACACGCACGGGCTCTACACCGACAGCAGCATCCTCGACGCGGCGCGCGCCGCGCTCGCGGCGGAAGCGCCCACCATCCCGCCCAACCCATCCCGACCGGAAGGACCGGCATGACCGACCACGCGGCCGCCGTCACCACGCGCGGCCTCACCAAGCGCTATGGATCGCACACCGCGCTCCACGGCATCGACCTCGACATCCCCCGCGGCCGCGTGTTCGGCATGATCGGCCCCAACGGCGCGGGGAAGACCACGACCATGCGCCTGCTGCTCGACATCATCCGCCCGTCGGGCGGCGACCTGCGCGTGCTCGGCGAGGACCCGCGCGCGGGCGGGGCGAGCCTCCGCCGCCGCGTGGGCTACCTGCCCGGCGAGCTCCACCTCCAGGCGCGCGTGCGTGCACGCGAGTTGCTCGCGCACTACGCCGAGATCTCGGGCGACGTGCGATCCGGCGCCGTCGAGTCGCTCGCCGAGCGGCTCGGCCTCGATCTCGGACGTCCGGTGCGCAGCCTCTCGAAGGGCAACAAGCAGAAGGTCGGGCTCATCCAGGCCTTCATGCACGAGCCCGAGCTGCTCGTGCTCGACGAGCCCACGAGCGGGCTCGACCCCCTCGTGCAGCAGGAGTTCCACGCGATGCTGCGCGAGGCGAAGGCCAACGGCCAGACGGTCTTCCTGAGCTCGCACGTGCTGAGCGAGATCCAGCAGACCGCCGACGACATCGCGATCCTGCGCTCGGGGCGCATCGAGAAGCTGTCGACCGTCGCGGCACTTCGCGAGAGCGCGGTGCGGCACGTCCGCGTGGTCGTCGCCGAGGCGGATCTCTCCGCCGCCCGTGCCGCGCTCGCCGAGGTGCCCGGAATCGGCGAGCTCGCCGAGGGCGGCGACAGCAGCGGCATCCGCACCCTCGCGACGACGTTGAACTCGCACGTCGACGCCTTCGTGAAGGCGATCGCCAGGGTGCGGCTCATCGACCTCACCATGGAGGAACCCGACCTCGAGGAGACGGTGCTCGCCTTCTACGACACCGACGAGACCCCGGCGGAGGTGGAGCGATGATGCGCGTGCTTCCGCTGCTCCGCCGGAACCTCGCCGACACCTGGCGCGGACTCGTCGGTTGGACGATCGGCATCCTGGCCGCGCTGCTCCTCTACCTGCCGCTGTACCCGTCGATCGGCGGAAGCGACCAGATGAAGGAGATGCTGGCTGCGCTGCCGCCCGAGCTCGTGCAGGCGCTGGGGTACGACGACATCACCTCGGGCCCCGGCTATGCGCAGGCGACCTTCTTCGGCCTGATCGGATTCGTGCTCGTCACGATCGCCGGCGTCGGCTGGGGCACGGGCGCGATCGCGAACGACGAGGAGAACGGCCAGCTCGAGCTCACGCTCGCGCATGGCGTCACGCGGGGGCAGCTGTACGCCGAGCGCACCGCCGCCGTGCTGGTGAAACTGGTATGGCTCACCGCCGTCGCCGTGGCGGTGGTGCTGGTGCTCAACGAGCCCGCCGAACTCGAGATCCCGCTCGAGGGGCTGATCGCGGCATCCACGGCCTTCCTCGGACTGGTCGGGTTGAGCGCGGTCGCCGCCATCTCCGTCGGGGGCATGACGGGGCGTCGCACCTGGGCGCTCGGCGCGGGAGCCGGCGTCGCGGTGTACGGCTACGCCCTCAGCGCGCTCGGCAACCAGAGCGAGGATCTCGCGTGGCTGCACGACTGGTCGCCCTACAGCTGGGCGTACGCCGACGACCCGATGTCCGAGGGGTGGGCCGGCCCGATCTGGCTGCTGTTCGCGGTCGCCGCCGCCCTCGTGCTCGTCGGCTGGCTCGTGTTCCGGCAGCGCGACGTCGCCGTGTGATGCCGCCTGCGACCTGTGGCGGTCCGCTCAGTCTCCCGCGCGCCGCACGATCGCCTCCGCCTGCCGCAGCACGGGCGCGTCGACCATGCCGCCGCGGAAGGCGAACACCCCGCGACCGTGCGCTCGCGCCTCGGCGAGCACGTCACGCGCCCACGCGATGCGCTCGGCGCTCGGCCGGTACGCGTCGCGCACGACCTGCACCTGGGTCGGGTGGATGCAGGCCGTGGCGGCGAACCCGAGCGCCGCGGCATCCTCCGCCTCGGCGGAGAGCCCGGCCGTGTCGCCGATGTCGAGATGCACGGCGTCGATGGCCGCGATGCCGTTGGCGCCGGCGGCGAGGAGCACCCGCGACCTGGCGTACGTGGCAACGTCGCGGAACCGGCCGTCGGCGTGACGGCTCGAGGAGCCGCCGAGCGACGCCACGAGGTCTTCGGCGCCCCACATGAGGCCCGAGACGTTCGGCAACTCGGCGAGCGCCTCGGCCGCGACGACGCCTCGCGCGGTCTCGCACAGCGGGATCACCTCGAGCTCGGCCAGGTCGACGAGATCGGCCGTGCCCTCGCACTTCGCGAGCATGACCGTGCGGTAGTCGGTGGCGAGCACCGCGGCGAGGTCCTCGGCGAAGTGCGCGCTCGAGGCCGGGTTGAGCCGCACGATCACCCGCTCGGGGTCGAGCGACGACTCGACGAGTGCGAGTCGCGCCTCGTGCTTGGCCGTGTCGGCGACGGCGTCCTCGAGGTCGAGGATCACGGCGTCGGCCCGTTCGGCTGCCTTCGCGTAGCGGTCGGGGCGATCGGCCGGGCAGAACAGGAGCGCTGGTCCGAAGCGGAACGGCGGATGCGTCATCGGTCGGCTCCGTCGTCGGTGCCGGATGCCGCGTGGCCTGATGCCGCGACCGCACCGGCCGCGGCGCCTCCACCGGACGCCCGCTCGCCGGCCTCGCGCGTCCACACGAGCATGGTGCGCGACGCGGTGGCCACGACCACGCCGTCCTGGTTGCGGGCCGTATGGGCGATGACCACGATGCCCTCCCCCGGCCGCGACGACGAGAGCCGCTTCGACTCGACGACGCTCTCGCCGTAGAGCGTGTCGCCCACGAAGACCGGGTGCGGGAACGCGACCGCTCCGAATCCGAGGTTCGCCACGAGGGTGCCGCGCGTGAGCTGGCTGACCGACTGGCCCACGAGCGTCGAGAGCGTGAAGAGCGAGTTCACGAGCGGCTGCCCGAAGGGCTGTCCGGCCGACCAGGCGGCGTCGAGGTGCAGCGGCTGCGGATTCATCGTGAGCGTCGTGAACAGCACGTTGTCGGCCTCGGTGACGGTGCGTCCGGGGCGGTGCAGGTAGCGCACGCCCTCCTCGAACTCCTCGAACCACAGTCCGCGCTCCACGACCTCGCGCATGGGGACGTCCGACATCTGAACCTCCTAGCCGATGCCCAGCTCGCGCGCGATGACCATGAGCTGCACCTCGTTCGTGCCCTCGCCGATCTCGAGGATCTTCGAGTCACGGTAGTGCCTCGCGACGAGCGTCTCGTTCATGAATCCCATGCCGCCGAAGATCTGGGTGGCGTCTCGCGCGTTGAGCATGGCGGCGTCGCTCGACACGAGCTTCGCGATCGCCGCCTCCTGCTTGAACGGCCGTCCGGCATCGACGAGCCGGGCCGCGTGATGCCACGCGAGGCGGGCAGTGTGCACCCGAGCCTGCATCTGCGCGATCGTGAAGGCGATGTACTGGTGCGACGCGATCGGCACGCCGAACACGTTGCGCGTCTTCGCGTAGGCGACGGCCTCGTCGAGGCATCCCTGCGCCGCACCGGTCGCGAGCGCCGCGATCGCGATGCGGCCCTCGTCGAGGGTGCGCAGGAAGTTCGCGAAGCCGCGACCGCGCTCGCCGAGCAGGTTGGCCGCGGGCACCCGGACGTCGTCGAATGTCAGCGGATGCGTGTCGGACGCCCGCCAGCCCGACTTGTCGTAGCCGGGTCCGACCGTGAAGCCGGGCGTGCCGTTCGGGACGATGATGGTCGAGAGCTCCTTGTCGGCGGAGCCGTCGGGGCGGGTGCGCTCACCGGTCACGGCCGTGACGGTGACGAACCGGGTGATGGGCGTTCCCGAGTTGGTGATGAACTGTTTCGAGCCGTTCACGACCCAGTCGTCGCCGTCGAGCACGGCGGTGGTGCGCGTGGCTCCGGCATCCGACCCTGCTTCCGGCTCGGTGAGCCCGAACCCGGCGAGCGCACGTCCGGCGAGGAGGTCGGGCAGGTACTCGGCCTTCTGCTCGTCGGTGCCGTGCCGGTAGATGGGCATGGCACCGAGTCCGACGGCGGCCTCGAGCGTGATGGCGATGGACTGGTCGACGCGGCCGAGCGCCTCGATGGCGAGGCACAGCGCGAGGTAGTCGCCGCCCTGACCGCCGACCTCCTCCGGGAAGGGCAGGCCGAACAGGCCCATCTCCCCCATCTGGCCGACGACGTCCATCGACAGCGTGTGGCTGCGGTCGGCTTCGTACGACTGCGGGGCGACCACGGTATCGGCGAACTCGCAGACCGTGTCGTAGAGCTCCTGCTCCTCGTCGCTCAGCTGGTACTGCATGGGATGATCCTCATTCCTTGTGGGACTGGGTGTCGTCGACGCCGGCACGGGGTTCGTCGGCACGGGGTTCGTCGGCATGGGGTTCGATGCGGGCGACGGCCTGGTCGCGTACCACGAGGTCGCCGACCGCAACGGCGACCCGCACGATGCCGTCGAGTCCGGCGACGACGCGGTGCTCCATCTTCATGGCCTCGATGGCGACGATGGCGTCGCCCTCCTCGACGGCGTCGCCATCGGCGGCGAACACCGCCGTCACGGTGCCGGGCATGGGTGCCCGGAGCTCGGGCTCGGCGGCGAGCCCGCCGCGCTCGGCCGCGTCGCGACGCTGCTGCGCGTGGGCGCGTCGGTCGAGGCGCACGAACGCGGCCGCCTCGCCGTCGTGGTGCACCCAGACGGCGCCGTCGTCGCCGACGCGGACGATGGTTCGGGTCGCGGCCTCGTCGGCGGCTGCGCCCGCCACCGGGACCGTGTGGACATCGTGCGGGTGGTCGCGCGGCGCGAGCAGCACCCGGATGGGACGCACGCCGCCCGGCTGCCAGCCTACCGCCGTCCGCCATACCGACGGCCCGTGCTGCGAGTCATGCACGGCGGTCCCGGTCGCACGTCCACCACCCGCCCCAATCCCGTCACGTCCACCACCCGCCCGAATCCCGGGTTCCTGCGGGTTGGGCGGCAGGAACCCGGGATTCGCGGTGAAGTGGGGGCCCGAGGCATCCGCCGCCTGCCGTCCGCGCGCCTCGTCGTCGGCGAATCGCCGCGCCGCCGCGTCGACGAGCGCGGGCGAGGGATCCACGACGCCCGCACCGGCCTCGGGCATGCGGTCGATGAGGCCCGTGTCGAGGTGGCCGGCACGCACGTCGGGCTGGGCGATGAGCCGCCGGAGGAACCCGGCGTTCGTGTCGACGCCGAGCACGACCGTGTCGGCGAGGGCGCGATCGAGCCGCTCGATCGCCTGCGTGCGATCGGAGCCGTACGCGATCACCTTGGCGATCATGGGGTCGTAATGGGCGGTGATCTCCTGGCCCTCGGCGATGCCCGCGTCGACGCGGACCCCCTCGCCGGCCGGCTCGCGCCAGGCGAGCACCGTGCCGGTCGAGGGAAGGAAGCCGCGGTGCGGGGTCTCGGCGTAGACGCGAGCCTCGATGGCGTGGCCGACGAGCCGCACGTCCTCCTGTGCGAGCGCGAGTGGCTCCCCCGCCGCGATCCGCAGCTGCTGCTCGACGAGGTCGACGCCCGTGACGAGTTCGGTCACGGGGTGCTCGACCTGCAGCCGGGTGTTCATCTCGATGAAGAAGAACTCCTCGGGCGCGGCATCCGACACCAGGAACTCCACCGTGCCCGCGCCGAGGTAGCCCACGCTCCGGGCGGCCTCGCACGCGGCCCGGCCGATGCGATCGCGGGTCTCTGCGTCGAGCAACGGCGACGGCGCCTCCTCGATCACCTTCTGGTGCCGACGCTGCAACGAGCACTCGCGTTCGCCGAGGTGGATCACGGTGCCCGCGGTATCGGCCAGCACCTGCACCTCGATGTGCCGGGGCCGCTCGATCAGGCGTTCGAGGAGCAGCGTGTCGTCGCCGAACGCGGCCGTCGCGACGCGGCGCGCGGCGCCGATCGCCGCCTCGAGCTCGGCCGCGTCGCGGGCGACCTGCATGCCCTTGCCGCCGCCGCCCGCCGACGGCTTCACGAGCAGCGGGAACCCGACGCGCTCGCCCGC
This sequence comes from Agromyces sp. NSFZ, assembly GCF_056156205.1. Taxonomy (NCBI): domain Bacteria; kingdom Bacillati; phylum Actinomycetota; class Actinomycetes; order Micrococcales; family Microbacteriaceae; genus Agromyces; species Agromyces sp. NSFZ. Next base: position 1,686,858 of record NZ_CM149585.1, on the reverse strand, counting down.
GGCGACGAGTGCGGCGTCATCGAGGGCGGGGTCGGCGACGCCGGGCACGATGGGCACACCGGATGCCGCGACGTGCCGCTTCGCTCGGATCTTGTCGCCCATGACGTCGAGCGCCTCGTCGCCGGGGCCGACGAAGACGATGCCGGCCTCTCGGCATGCGCGTGCGAATCCGGCGTGCTCCGACAGGAAGCCGTAGCCCGGGTGCAGGGCCTGCGCACCGGTCGCCACGGCGGCGGCCACGATGCGATCGGGGTCGAGGTAGCTCTCGGTGGCCGGCGCCGGTCCGATGCGCACGGCCTCGTCGGCGAGACGCACGTGCGGCGCATCGGCGTCGGCGTCGGAGAAGACCGCGATCGAGCGCACGCCGAGTCGCTTCAGGGTGCGGATGACCCGCACCGCGATCTCGCCGCGGTTCGCCACGAGCACGCGGTCGAAGGGGCGGGATCGAGCGACGGTGGCGAGCGTGGGCGTCGCGAGGTCGGGCGTGCTCATGAGCGTTCCATCCGCCTCTCTGCAGGACGCGCGCCACGATCAGTTAGCGCGCACTAACTGGAACCGATGTTAGTGGCCGTTAACTGGAATGACAAGCGGGTGGCGCGGTCGTGAGCGGATTCAGAAGTTAGCTATTGCTATTAGCCGATTTGTTAGGTATCGTAGCCGTCGTACGTCGGACCCGCTCCATCGAGGAGGCACCATGAAGCTCGCACCCGGCCTCCACCGTGTCGGCAACGACATCGTCGCCGTGTACCTCGTCGACGCCCCGGGCGGCGTGACCGTGATCGACGCCGGCCTCGCCGGGCAGTGGCCGGAGTTCCTCGCGGAACTCGCGGCCATGGGCCGCTCGATCGACGACGTGCGCGGCCTGGTGCTCACGCACGGCGACTCCGACCACATCGGCTTCGCCGAGCGGCTCCGGCGCGACCACGGCGTGCCGGTGTTCGTGCACGAGGCGGATGCCGCCCGCGCACGCGGCGAGGAGTCGACCAAGCCCGCCTGGGGCCACGTGAAGGTCGCCGCCGTCGCCCGGTTCCTCTGGTACGCACTCCGGAAGAACGGCCTGAAGACGACGCCCCTCACCGAGGTGGTGACCGTGCGCGACGGCGACGTGCTCGACCTGCCGGGTTCGCCGCGCGTCATCGGACTCCCCGGGCACTCCCCCGGTTCGATCGCGATCCACGTGCCGGCCGCCGACGCGGTCTTCGTCGGCGACGCCCTCACCACGCGCCACGTGCTCACGGGTGCCGACGGCCCGCAGCCCGCGCCCTTCACGGACGACCCCGCGGGCGCCGTCGCGTCGCTCGCTCGCCTCCGCGGACTCGGAGCCACCTGGGTGCTGCCCGGGCACGGCACGCCCTGGTCGCGCGGCGTCGACGAGGCAGTGCGCGAGGTGCAGCGCGCGGCCGCGGCATCCTGAACTGGGCCTTCACCGCCCGGAGGGGCCCTCGACACTCTGATCGGCCCTCGACGCGCCGAACGGCCCGCCACGACGCGCGCGACGCCCGCCATCACCGCCATGACGAGGAGATCGGCGATCCCGAGGGCGGAGAGCTGTCGGAGTGACCTCGGGATCGCCCATCTCCTCGTCATCGCGGCAACCTCGTCGCACCCGGTGCAGGCCTTGGGCGACGGCGCGCATGATGAGGTCCTGCACGGTCTGCCACCGGTCCACGATCTGCCAGTAGCCGACCCGGATCACGTGGTAGCCGAGCAAGGTGAGCTGGGCGTCATGCTCGACGTCGGACTCGCGCTGCTCACCGACATGATGACCGCCGTCGACCTGCAGCACCAGCCGCTCCCCGATCAGGAAGTCGACCCAGTGCCCCGAGATCCAGACCTGCGGCACGATCGGGACCTTCATCCACCCCAGGCGGGGCACGATGAACGACTCGAGGCCGGAGTCCGAGAACGGCGACGCCGACTCGAGCACCGGTGCGTGCGGCGGCGGAAAGGGGCATCCGCTGGGGTTCCTGGCGGTCGGCCAACTGCTGACGGAGTGCCGATTCCCACACGGCGAGGGCGGGTTCGAAGGGCTGGCACAGCGCCACGAGCGCAACGACGTTCTCGATGGGGTCGGTGAGGGCGTCGGGATGGCGCGGCGCGACCGGCTTCGCCCAGTGCACGGTCGCGTTCCTCGGGGTGGCGCAACCGGAGTGCGCCGGCGCGGCGACGTGCGGGCGATCTTCGTCGAGCACCCAGAGTCCGAGGCGCCGGGCCTGGGTGATGCAGGAGACCACGACGCCGGCACGTGCGGCCGCCACGAGGTAGGGATCGGCACCGGGGACGGCGACCCAGCCCTTCCGTACCCTGATGAGGCTTCCCGTCGCGAGCGCCCGGTCGATGCGGTGCCGGCTGTATCCGGCCCGGATCAGGTTGCGCGTGCGGACGACACCGCCCTGCGCGTGCCCGGCGAGGGCGATGGGTTCGGTCGTCGGCGCAGGCCCTGTCGCCGGTCGGGGCTCGGTCGCCGGCGCGCGTTCGGTCGCCGGTGCGCGTTCGGTCGCTGGAGTATTGGCCACGACACGACTCTCGGCGAGGCTCGATCGCCTGGTGCCGGCACGGCCGGATCCGTGCGGAACTCCGCTCCGGGCGCCGCTGTGGAGGAACCGTGGCGGGGGCGAGCGCGGGCGCAGGAATGCGAGGAGATCGGCAATCCCGCGGACGATCCGGGCCGGGGCGCCCTCTGAATCGCCGATCTCCTCGTCATCGCCCGGAGCCCGCGGCGCCACTCCGCACACCCCGTCGAGCGAGCCGCACTCGGCCGCTACATGCGGAACAGGCCGAACGACGGCTCGGGCAGCGGTGTTCGGCTCGCGAGCTCCAGCGCGAGGGCGAGGACCGTGCGCGTGTCGGCGGGATCGATGATGCCGTCGTCCCAGAGCCGCGCCGTCGAGTGGTAGGGGCTGCCCTGCTCCTCGTACTGCGCTCGGATCGGTTCGCGGAAGGCCTGCTCCGCGGCATCCGGCCACTCCTCGCTACGCGCCGCGAGCTGGTCGCGCTTCACGGTCGAGAGCACGGATGCCGCCTGCTCACCGCCCATCACCGAGATGCGGGCATTCGGCCACATCCAGAGGAAGCGGGGCGAGTACGCGCGCCCGCACATGGAGTAGTTGCCGGCGCCGAAGGACCCGCCGATGACGACCGTGAGCTTCGGCACGCGCGTCGTGGCGACCGCCGTCACCATCTTCGCGCCGTGCTTGGCGATCCCGCCGGCCTCGGCGTCGCGGCCGACCATGAAGCCCGAGATGTTCTGCAGGAAGAGGAGCGGGATTCCGCGCTGGTCGCACAGCTCGATGAAGTGCGCGCCCTTCATGGCCGACTCGCTGAAGAGCACGCCGTTGTTGGCGACGATGCCGACCGGATGACCGTCGAGGTGCGCGAAGCCCGTGACGAGCGTGTCGCCGTACTCGCGCTTGAACTCGTGGAACTCGCTGTCGTCGACGAGCCGTGCGATGACCTCGCGCACGTCGTAGGGCTGCTGCACGTCGACCGGGACGGCCGCCGTGAGCCCGGCAGGATCGACCGCGGGCGGTCGCGATTCGCGCACCGGCCAGGCACGCGGTGCCTGCTCGGGCAGGGTCGCGACCATGTCGCGCACGAGCTCGAGCGCGTGCTCGTCGTCGTCGGCGAGGTGGTCGGTGACGCCCGACACCCGCGAGTGCAGGTCGCCGCCGCCGAGCTCCTCGGGGGTGACCACCTCGCCGATGGCGGCCTTCACGAGCGGCGGGCCGCCGAGGAAGATCGTGCCCTGGTTGCGCACGATCACCGTCTCGTCGCTCATCGCGGGCACGTACGCACCCCCGGCCGTGCACGACCCCAGCACGGCCGCGAGCTGCGGGATGCGCATCGACGACAGCTGCGCCTGGTTGTAGAAGATGCGGCCGAAGTGCTCGCGGTCGGGGAAGACCTCGTCCTGCAGGGGCAGGAACGCCCCGCCCGAGTCGACCAGGTAGACGCACGGCAGGCGGTGCTCGCGGGCGACTTCCTGGGCGCGGAGATGCTTCTTGACCGTCATCGGGTAGTACGTGCCGCCCTTCACGGTGGCGTCGTTGCAGACGACCACGACGGGTCGCCCGTGCACGAGCCCGACGCCCGTGATGATGCCCGCGCCGGGCGAGTCGCCGTCGTAGAGGCCGTCGGCCGCGAGCGGGGAGAGCTCGAGGAACGGGCTGCCCTCGTCGAGGAGGCGATCGACGCGGTCGCGGGGCAGGAGCTTGCCGCGTGCGACGTGCCGCTCGCGAGAGCTCTCGGGCCCGCCGAGCGCCGCCGTCGCGAGCTTCTCCCGAAGCTCGCGCACGAGCTCGGCGTGCTCGTCGGCGTTGCGCCGCGACGACTGGCTCGTCGGGTCGATGGCCGTCGTGAGGGTGGTCATGCGTCCGCCTGTCTCCGTCGACGACGCGCCCCCTTGTGCGGGGCACGCGATTTCGGTTAGTGTTCACTAACTCGATTCCCGATGTTAGCGAGCACTCACCGACATGGCAAGCACCCTCGACGCGCACGGAGCGGTCGCCGACGGCGAGCTGCCGCGCACCGAGCGCGGGCGGCAGAAGGCCGATCGCCGCGTCGCGATCCTCGCCGCCGCCGCCACGCTCTTCGCGGAGCGAGGGTACGCCGGCGTCACGATCGAAGATCTCGGCACCGCGGTCGGCGTGAGCGGGCCGGCCGTCTACCGGCACTTCCCCGGCAAGGCCGCGGTGCTCGCCGCGATCCTGCAGGGCGCCAGCCGGGTGCTGCTCGAGGGGGCCGAACGCGTGCTCGACGCGTCACCTGAACCCGCCGACGCGCTGCGCTCCCTCATCCGCTTCCACGTCGACTTCGCGCTCGGCGAGGCCGACGTCATCGTCGTGCAGGACCGCGAACTCGATCGCCTCGACCGCGACGCACGCCACGAGGTGCGGTCCCTGCAGCGGCGCTACGTCGAGCACTGGGTCGATACGCTCTCCCGACTCCGGCCCGATCGGGCCGAGGCGGAGCTCAGGTTCCGGGCGCACGCCGCCTTCGGACTCCTGAACTCCACTCCGCACAGCGCCCGCATCCCTGGGCGCCGACTCGCCGACGGCACCATCCGCGGCATCCTGGAGGAGATGACATGGGCCAGCCTCATGTCGTGACCCTGCGCGCGACCCGCGACGGGGATCTCGATGCACTGTTCCGGCTCCGGCAAGACGACGAGGCGATCCGCATGGCGGCATTCACCGGTCCGTACCTGACCGACCGGGCCACGTTCGACGCACGCTGGGCGCGGCTGCACGCCGACCCGTCGAAGCGGCTGGTCACGATCCGCGCCGACGGCGAGATCGTGGGCGACGCCGGCCGATGGACCGACCCCGACGAGGGGCCGATGATCACGTACTGGATCGACCGCGCGCACTGGGGCCGCGGCATCGCTACCCGCGCCATGCGGCTCTTCCTCGACACCGAACAGCGCCCCGTCCGGGCGCACGCTGCCGCCGACAACGCCGGCTCGCTGGCGGTGCTCCGCAAGCTCGGCTTCACCGTGGTGGGTCACGATCGGGGCTTCGCAGCCGCGCGCGGCATCGAGATCGACGAAGTCGTGCTCGAGCTGCGCTGAGCGCAGGCGCAGGCGCAGGCGCAGACGCGGCGTGCGCGGCGCTTCGCCGAGCTGAGCCCATCCGGACCTAGACGGGCTTCGCGCCGTGCTCCTCGGCGATCGCGACGACCCGGCGCGCGAGTTCGACGTCGCGGCCGGTGACCCCTCCCGCGTCGTGCGAGGTGAGTGCGAACTCCACCCGCCCCCAGCCGAGCCGCACATCGGGGTGGTGGTTCAGTTCGTCGGCGACGACCGCCACCGCGTCGAGCAGGCGCACGGCGCTGCGGAAGTCGGCGGTCGTGAAGGCGGCGACCAGGTGATCCTGGGTGTGCCGGAACGCCGTGCCGTCGAGCTCGTCGGCGGTGTCGGCCGGCGAGAGGATGTTGCGTTCGTCCATACGCCCATCCTCCCGCCGAACGCGACATCACGCCATGGTGAGGGCGAGACCCGGTTCCCTGAGGATCGAGCCGACATCGGCCAGGAACCGCGAGCCCTGCTCGCCGTCGACGAGCCGGTGATCGAACGACAGCGAGAGCGTCATGAGCTCGCGGAGTGCGATCTCGCCGCGGTGCTCCCAGGGCTGACGGCGCACGGCGCCCATCGCGATGATGGCCGCCTCCCCCGGATTCAGGATGGGCGTGCCCGCGTCGATGCCGAAGACGCCGATGTTCGTGATCGAGATGGTGCCGCCCGTGAGGTCGGCAGGACTCGACCTGCCCGCCCGCGCCGTGTCGGCGAGCGCGGCGATGGCGTCGGCGAGCTCGATGAGCGTCATCCGCTCGGCGCCCTTGACGTTGGGCACCACGAGCCCGCGGTCGGTGGCCGCGGCGATGCCGAGGTTCACGCCGCCGAACTGCACGATCTCCTGCGCCTCGTCGTCCCACCGCGAGTTGACCTCTGGCGTACGTGCGGCCGCGATGCACACGGCCTTCGCCACGACCGTGAGCGGCGTCACCTTGTGTCCGGCGAAGGCGCGGTCGTCGCGGATGCTCCGCAGCAGTTCCATGGTCGCGGTGACGTCGACCGTGAGGAACTCGGTCACGTGCGGCGCCGTGAAGGCGCTCCGCACCATCGCGGCGGCGGTGTGCTTGCGCACGCCCTTGATCGGGATGCGGGTCTCGGCGGGAGCGCTCGCGGAGCTCGTCGAATCGTCGGCTGCGGAAGTGCTCCCTTCGACAAGCTCAGGGAGCATCGCGCCGGAAGCCGCGGCCTCCACGTCGGCGCGCGTGATGAGACCGCGCTCGCCCGTGCCGGTCAGCTCGGCGAGGTCGACGCCGAGATCGCGCGCGAGCTTGCGCACGGGCGGGGTCGAGCGAGGACGCTCGGGACGCATCGGCGGCTCGAGCCGACGCTCGGTCGTGCTCACCTCGTCGACGGCGACCGGCGCCTCGGGCACGAGGTCGTCGGCCAGCGCGATGCTCCGACGCGGCCGCCGCTTGGGGCCGCCCTCGTCGCGAGCGCCGTAGCCGACGAGGTTGGGCTCGATGGCGGCCTCGGCGGTTCCGGTTCCCGAGTTCGGGGAGGGAGCCGTCGCTTCGACGGGCTCAGCGACCGCCGCCTCGGCGACCGCGGGCTCAGCGACCGCCGCGCCTGCCGCGTCGGTCTCGCAGGAGAACAGCGGCTCGCCGACGTTGACGACCTCGCCCTCTTTCGCGTGCAGGGCCGTGATGGTGCCCTCGTACGGCGAGGGCAGTTCGACGACCGCCTTGGCCGTCTCGACGTCGGCGATGATCTGGTTGAGCTCGACGTGGTCGCCCACCGCGACCCGCCAGGCGACGATCTCGCTTTCGGTGAGCCCCTCACCGAGATCGGGCAGGGGGAATTCCTTGATCATCGGGCGCCCGCCTCCACTCCGCTCAGCGAGTTGGGCCGGCCGAGCACCCGGTCGACCCCGTCGAGGATGCGGTCGAGGTCGGGCAGGTGGTGCCGTTCCAGTTTGGCGGGCGGGTACGGGATGTCGTGTCCCGTCACCCGCACGGGCGCGGCCTCGAGGTAGTCGAAGCACCGCTCGGTGATGCCGGCGATGAGCTCGCCGCCGAGCCCGCCCTGCTGACCCGCCTCGTGTGCGACGACGAGGCGACCGGTACGGCGCACGGATGCCGCCACCGACTCGTAGTCGATGGGCGCGAGCGAGCGCAGGTCGATCACCTCGATGGAGATGCCGTCTTCGGCTGCCGCGATGGCGGCGTCGCGGGCGGTCGGCACGAGCCCGCCGTACGTCACGAGCGTCACATCGTCGCCCTTGGCGACGAAGGTCGCGAGTCCCATGGGCTTCGCGTCGGCGAGGCTGGCGTCGAGGTCGACCTCGCCCTTCACGTGGTAGCGCCGCTTGGGCTCGAAGAACAGCACGGGATCGTCGCTCGCGATGGCCTGCTGGATCATCACGTACGCGTCGGCGGGGTTCGAGCACGCGACGACCCGGAGGCCGGCGGTGTGCGCGAAGTACGCCTCCGGCGACTCCGAGTGGTGCTCGGCGGCGCCGATGCCGCCGCCGAACGGCACGCGGATCGTGAGCGGCATCCGCACGTTCCCGCGCGAGCGGTAGTGGAGCTTCGCGACCTGGGCGACGATCTGGTCGAAGCTCGGGTAGATGAACCCGTCGAACTGGATCTCGACCACGGGCCGGAAGCCGCGGTACGCGAGCCCGACCGCGGTGCCGACGATGCCCGCCTCCGAGAGTGGGGTGTCGACGACGCGGTTCGGCCCGAACTCGGCCTTGAGCCCGTCGGTGATGCGGAACACCCCGCCGAGCGTGCCGATGTCCTCGCCCATGAGCACGACCTTGTCGTCGGCCGCGAGCGCACGCCGAATCCCCTCGTTGAGGGCCTTCCCGAGCGTGAGGGTCGTCATCGGGCACCCCCTGCGGCACCGGATGCCGCGCCGGCACCGGTCTCGTCGAACATCGCGAGGTAGCGCGCGTAGTGGTCGCGCTGACGTGCGAGGTGCGTGTTCGGCTCGGCGTACACGTGGTCGAACACGCTCATCGGCTCGGGGTCGGGGATGGTGGTGACGGCGGCGCGCAGCTCGGCGGCGGCGGCCCGGGACTCCTCGGCGACCTCGCGCTCGAGCGCGTCGGCGTCGGTGCCGAGGGTCGCGAGCAGGGCCAGCACGCGCGCGAGCGGGTCGCGCGTGCGCCAGTCGGCGAGCTCGTCGTCGGTGCGGTAGCGCTTGGGATCGTCGGCCGTGGTGTGCGGGCCCATGCGGTACGTGACGGCCTCGATGAGCGTCGGCCCCTTGCCGCGGCGGGCATGGTCGAGGGCGATGCGGGTCGCCGCGAGCACCGCGAGCACGTCGTTGCCGTCGACGCGGATGCCCGGCATGCCGAAGCCGTCGGCGCGGCGCGCGAGGTGCTGCTTCGACTGCAGGTCGACCGGCTCGGAGATCGCCCACTGGTTGTTCTGGCAGAAGAACACGACGGGCGCGTCGAAGCTCGAGGCGAACACGAACGCCTCGTTCACGTCACCTTCGCTCGTGGCGCCGTCGCCGAAGTACGAGATGGCGGCGGCATCCGACTCCTCCCACTTCAGGCCCATGGCGTAGCCGGTGGCGTGCAGGGTCTGCGCGCCGATGATGATCTGCGGCACCGCCATGGCGTGCTCGAAGGGGTTCCATCCGGATGCCGCGGAGCCGCGCCACACGGTGAGGAGCTCCGCGGGGCCGACACCGCGGCACCAGGCCACGGCATGCTCGCGGTAGCTCGAGAACACGAAGTCGTCGTCGCGGAGGGCGCGGGCGGAACCGATCTGGGCGGCCTCCTGGCCCGCGAGGGGTGGCCACAACCCGAGCTCGCCCTGACGCTGGAGCGCGGTGGCCTCGGCGTCGAGCCGTCGCACGATCGCCATGTCGCGGTAGAGGCGCGTGAGCGCGTCGGCGTCGACATCGGCGACCCACGGGTCGTAGTCGGGGTCGTGACGGCGCTCGCCCGTCGGGCTGATGAGCTGCACGTACTGGTCTGATCGGGTGAGGAGCCCGGTGGCGTCTCGGTCGGATGGGGTCATCGTCGATCCTCGCGTTCGGCGGGTTCGCCTCGTGAGCTGCCCCGCGCCCGGCGGCTCTGCCGGATACTGCGAGAGTACGTCGATCGGTCACCTAGCTCAAGCATTCGCGGGACGGTTGAGCATGTTGCACAGTCCACGCTCAGCCTGGGTGGTATCGTGCGACGTTATGAGAGGCTACGACGCCGTCGACCGATCGCTCCTGACCGCGCTCACCGCCGACCCCCGAGCGACGGTCGTCGCGCTGGCCGATCGGCTCAACCTGTCGCGCAACACGGTGCAGGCGCGGATGTCGCGGCTCGAGGCATCCGGCGCGTTCCTCTCGTTCGAACGCAGCATCGATCCGGTGCCGCTCGGCTTCCCGCTCGAGGCGTTCATCTCGGTGCACGTGCAGCAGAAGCGGCTCGCCGCGGTGGTCGACGAGATCGCCGGGATCCCCGAGGTGATCCAGGCGCACGGCCTCTCGGGATCGGTCGACCTGCTCGTGCGGGTGGTGTGCCGCGACGCGCACGACCTCTTCCGCATCGACCGGGACATCCTCGCCATCGACGGCGTGGAACGCACCGAGACGTCGCTCGCGATGGGCGAGCTCATCCCCTTCCGGCTGCGACCGCTGCTCGACCGCCGGAAGTGAGCCCGTGCGCGTCGCGGTGCTGCGCTGCCGACGACTCCCCCGCTTCGTGACGTGGGAGATCCCCGACGTCGACGCGCTGTTCACCGACGACCGGCTGCTCGTCGCGGCGTTCGGGTCGCTCGGCGTCGACGCCGAACCGGTCGTCTGGGCGGATCCCGATGTCGACTGGAACGACTTCGACGCCGCCGTCATCCGGAGCACGTGGGACTACGTCGACGAGACGACCGCGTTCCTCGACCGGCTCGACCGCATCGAGGCGTCCTCCTGCACCCTCTTCAATGCCGCCGACATCGCGCGCTGGAATGCCGACAAGGGCTACCTCCTCGACCTCGAGCGCTGGGGCGTGCCCATCGTGCCCACGCTCCGCGCCTCCATCGCGACGCGCGCGCAGGTGCTCGACGCGGTGGCGCGGCAGCGCTGGGGGAAACTCGTGCTGAAGCCCGTGGTCGGCGCGGGCGCGATGGAGGTGCGCCGCGTCTCGGCCGACGAGCTTCCCGAGGCGCTCGAGGCGCTGGAAACGGGGCGCGACCTGATGGTGCAGCCGTTCGTGTCGTCCGTCGTCTCCGAAGGCGAATGGTCGGTCGTCGTCATCGACGGCAGGCCGAGCCACGTGCTGCGGAAGACGCCGGCGGCCGGGGACTTCCGCGCGCACGGCATCTACGGCGGGTCGGTGCTGCCCGACCGACTGCCTGCCGACGACCTCGCCGAGGTTGAGGCGATGCTCGGCCGCCTCCCGTTCGACCTCGTGTACGCCCGCCTCGACCTGATCCGCGTGGATGGCCGACTCGGCGTGCTCGAGCTGGAGGCCATCGAGCCCATGCTCTACCTCGACCGCGCGCCGGGCAGCGCCGACCGACTCGCGGCGGCGGTGCAAAGAAAATGTTGCAAATAAACTCTTGCAACGTTTTCTTTGCAGCGGTACCTTTGCACTATGAACACGACCCCGCCCGAGGACCTGGAGTCCCAGCCGAGCAGCACTCGCCACCCGGGCATCGACCATGTGCTCACGAGTGCGAGCCTGAAGAGCCTCGCCCACCCGCTGCGGGTGCGCATCTACGATGAACTGTCCGCCTACGGCCCCATGACCGCGAGCGGCCTCGCCGAACGTCTCGGCGAGTCGAGCGGGGCGACGAGCTACCACCTGCGCCAACTCGAGCGAGCCGGGCTCGTTCGCGAAGACGAGACGCGCGGCAAGGGACGCGAGCGGTGGTGGGAGCGGCGTCCGGGCTCGATCGCCATCCCCGACGCCCGCGACCTGCCCCCTGGCAGCGCCGAGCGTCTGGCCGTGAAGCTCGTCGAAGACGAGTGGTACCGGTCGCGCGAACAGAACTTCCGCGACTTCACCGCAGAGGGCGAGCACGTGTTCGGGCCCGAATGGCTCGACGTGGCCACCTCCGACACCATCAACCTGCGCCTCACGCCCGACCAGCTGCACGGCCTCGTGACCGACATCGACCTCGTGCTGAAGCAGTACATCGATGCGTACAAGCGCACGCCGTCGCCGGGCTCGCGCCCGGTGCAGATCCACATCAACGCATTCCCGCTCGTGCGCGGAGAGCCCACGGGCGAGCCGAACGATCGCGCGAGCGATCCGCCCTCGAAGGAGCACCCATGAACTCCGTGACCCTCTCCCCCGCATCCGGCCGGCTCTCGGCGTGGGCCGTGCGCGGCGGCCTCGCCCTCGCCCGCTGGGGCCGGCGTCGCGCGGCGCGTCGCGCCGACCGCGAACGGTTCCTGCGCCGCATGGCGGAGCAGTCCGCCGCCTCAGCGGCACTGGCCGAGCGGGACGCCGCCCACCGGGCGACGTTCCCGCTCCTCTAGCCGGAGACGCCTCCGCTCACCGGAGACGACGGATGCCCCGCCCGACCCTTCGACGTGCTCAGGGATCGGAGCGGGGCATCCGTGTGTTCGGAAGCGGCGAGACCTAGACCTCGACGCCCTCCGCGGGCTCCTCGGCGTGGGCGCGGGCGGTGTCGCCACCGTCGGCCTCGCCCTTGGCCTCGGCCTCCTCGGCCAGCACCGGGGCGAGGGAGAGCTTGCCGCGGTCGTCGATCTTCGTGATCTCGACGAGGATCTTCTGGCCGACGCCGAGCACGTCCTCGACGTTCTCGACGCGCTTGCCGCCGGCGAGCTTGCGCACCTCGGAGATGTGCAGCAGGCCGTCCTTGCCGGGCAGCAGCGAGACGAACGCGCCGAAGGCGGCGATCTTCACGACCGTGCCCAGGAACTGCTCGCCGACCTCGGGGTTGGTGGGGTTGGCGATCGCGTTGACCTGGGCGCGGGCGGCCTCGGCCGAGGGGCCGTCGGTCGCGCCGATGTAGACGGTGCCGTCCTCCTCGATGGAGATCTCGGCGCCGGTCTCGTCTTGGATCGCGTTGATCGTCTTGCCCTTGGGCCCGATGAGCTCGCCGATCTTGTCGACGGGGATCTGCACGCTGATGACGCGCGGCGCGGTGGGCGCCATCTCGTCGGGACCCTCGATGGCGGCGTTCAGCACCGTGAGGATCGTGGTGCGCGCCTCCTTCGCCTGCGTCAGCGCGCCGCCGAGCACCGAGGCGGGGATGCCGTCGAGCTTGGTGTCGAGCTGGATCGCGGTGATGAACTCGCTCGTGCCGGCGACCTTGAAGTCCATGTCGCCGAGGGCGTCCTCGGCACCGAGGATGTCGGTGAGCGCCGCGTAGCGCGTCTGTCCGTCCTTGGTGTCGGAGATGAGGCCCATCGCGATGCCCGCGACGGGCGCGCGCAGCGGCACACCGGCGTTCAGGAGCGACAGCGTGGACGCGCAGACCGAGCCCATCGAGGTCGATCCGTTGGAGCCGAGCGCCTCGGACACCTGGCGGATCGCGTAGGGGAACTCCTCGCGCGTGGGCAGGACCGGCACGAGGGCACGCTCGGCGAGCGCGCCGTGGCCGATCTCGCGACGCTTGGGCGAACCCACACGACCCGTCTCACCCGTCGAGTAGGGCGGGAAGTTGTAGTTGTGCATGTAGCGCTTCTTCGTCTCGGGCGAGAGCGAGTCGATCTGCTGCTCCATCTTCAGCATGTTGAGCGTCGTGACGCCGAGGATCTGCGTCTCGCCGCGCTGGAAGATGGCCGAGCCGTGCACGCGGGGCACGACCTGCACCTCGGCGTCGAGCGGGCGGATGTCGCGGAGCCCGCGACCGTCGATGCGCACGCCCTCCTCGAGCACGCGCGAGCGCACCACGAGCTTGGTGACGGACTTGTAGGCGGCCGACACCTCGCCGAGTGCGGATTCGGGGAGCTCGCCGTGCGCGACCTTCGCCGCGACCTCGTCCTTGACGCGGGCCTTGAGGGCGTCGTCGGCGTCCTGGCGCTCGGTCTTGCCGGCGATCTGGTAGATGCCCTTGAGCTCCTCGTACGCGTACGCGGCGACGACGTCGTACGTCGACTGCTGGTACGGCGGGAACGTCGGGTAGTCGGCGGTCTCCTTCGCGGCCGTGGCCGCGACCTGCTGCTGCGCCTCGACGAGCTGCTTGATGAACGGCTTCGCGGCCTCGAGCCCTTGGGCGACGACCTCCTCGGTCGGCTTCACGGCGCCGCCCTGGATGAGGTTCCAGGCGACGTCGGTGGCCTCGGCCTCGACCATCATGATCGCGACGTCCTGCGAGCCGTCGGCCTCGGTCACGACGCGGCCGGCGACGACCATGTCGAAGACGGCGTCCTCGAGCTGGGAGTACTTCGGGAACGCGACCCACTGGCCGTCGATGAGCGCGACGCGCACGCCGGCGACGGGGCCGGAGAAGGGCAGGCCGGAGAGCTGCGTCGAGAGCGACGCCGCGTTGATGGCGAGGACGTCGTAGAGCTCGTCGGGCTCGATGGCGAGCACCGTGACGACGACCTGCACCTCGTTGCGGAGGCCCTCGACGAACGAGGGACGCAGCGGACGGTCGATCAGGCGGCAGGTGAGGATCGCGTCGGTCGAGGGGCGACCCTCGCGACGGAAGAACGAGCCGGGAATGCGGCCCGCGGCGTACATGCGCTCTTCCACGTCGATCGTCAGCGGGAAGAAGTCGAAGTGCTCCTTCGGCTGCTTCGAGACCGAGGTCGCCGAGAGCAGCATGGTCTCCTCGTCGAGGTAGGCCACGGCGGAGCCCTGCGCCTGCTGCGCGAGCCGCCCCGTCTCGAAGCGGATGGTGCGGGTGCCGAAGCGGCCATTGTCGATGACGGCTTCGGCGAACGTGATTTCAGGACCTTCCAAGAGGTCGTCTCCTTTGTTTTACGTCGCACCCCGTATGGGCGCGACTCAACGTCGGGAGCAGGAACAGGCATTACGAAACGCATCAGGCGATACGCTCACGCTGGCCACCAGTAGAAGTTCACCAAGCCGTGCTTGGTAATCCACCACAGGGGACCAGCTTCCTGCCGGCCTGCTCCATGGATGTCGATGTTCGGTTGTGGCCTGCATCCGAATCGGATGTCGCACCGCTTCGCGGCACATCAGACGACGGTGTCCATCGGACAACCGCTTCAACTCTAGCAGGTGGCGTGTTCCGACCCCGGTTTCGTGCCGTGCCGTCCCCGCATCCGTGCCAGACTCGAACCCATGACGTCCGACGAGCAGAGCACCTCCGGCCCCTCCGAGGAGACCAAGCGCAAGTTCCGGGAGGCGCTCGAACGGAAGAACAACGCTGCCAGGCGTCGTGAGGGCGAGTCGCACCTCGACGGCGGCGGCGCGGCCCGGCAGAGCCAGGGCCCGGCCGACCACAAGCGCGAGTTCCGGCGCAAGAGCGGCTGATCCCCCCGGACACGGATCCGGGGCTGCCGCAGCGGCTGCGATCGGATTACACTCCGCGTCCATGGACATGCTGAAGGGCGAACAGATCGCCGCGGCCGGCCTGACCGATTGGCGCAAGCTGGCGCAGGGGCTGCATGCCCGGTACCTGGTCGACGACTTCGGCACCGGCGCACGGTTCGTGATCGCAGTGGGCGAGGCGGGCGACGCGCTCGGCCACCACCCGCGCGTGTCGATCGGCGACGGGTACGTCGACCTCGAACTGGTCAGCGCCGACGCCGTCTACCGCGACGACGAGGGCACCGAACACGTCGTCGAATGGGTGACCCAGCAGGACGTCGACCTCGCGCGACGCATCACCGAGATCGCCGCCGCACACCGGATCACCGCCGACCCGACCTCGGTCAGTGAGATCGAGCTCGGCCTCGACACGGGGCGCTCCGCGACCATCGCCCCGGTCTGGGCCGCCCTGCTGACCGGGAGCGCCGCGTCCCAGGGACGCGGGTCCCCCAGCGACGAGGTCCGGGACGCCACGGGACGGGTACCGAACCTCTGGTTCGGGGACGACGAGCACGAGGCTCCGCGTCAGCGGTTCCACATCGAGGTCTACGTGGCGCCCGAGGTGGCTGAACAACGGATCGCCGCCGCCCTCGCCGCGGGCGGGACCGTCGTCGATGACCGCGACGCGCCATCGCTCACGGTGATCGCCGACCCCGACGGCAACACGGGAGCCGTCTGCGTCGACGTCTCCGCTGCGAGGACGGATTGAGCCGCAGGCGAGGCACGCCTATCCCACCCGGACCCCTCGAAGGCGGGGGTCCTCGAGCACGCGCGTGAGCGCAACGTGCTTCGGATCGAGTCCGTCGCCGGCGGTCCGGCCTCGCGCGCGGCGCAGCAGCCACGGCGCCGCATGACGTGCCAGCCACTCGCCGTCGCTCAGGTGACGCACGACGGGCTCGTCGTGCATCGCCTGCTCGAGTGCACCGAGTTCGCCGGCATCACGCACGCCGAGCACCTCGGCGGCGCGGTAGGCGAGCACCCGGTGTCCGGCGGAGGCCAGGTGCACCCGGTCCTCGGCCCATACGGACGGATCCACGAGTTCGTCGAGCGTACGCACGTCGAGGAACCTCGCGCCGTGTTCGCGCGCGAGCTCGCCGAGCCGGTCGGCGAATGCCGAGAATCGCGCGTCGAACCACCGGGAGGCGGGCCGCCTCGGCATGAACGGCGTGACGAGCAGCACGTCGGCGCCGGCCTCGCGGACCTCGGCGACCGCGTCGTCGAGTGACGACGCGAGGCGACCCGGGTCGGCGCGCGGACCCACGAGGTCGTTCGCGCCGATGAGCACCGTCACGAGGTCGGCGCCCAGCCGCGTCGCCTGCGGGAGCTGCACCTCCACCGCGTCCGCGACCTTCCGGCTGCGAACGGCGACGTTCGCGTACGCGACCGGATCGGCGGCGGGTGCGGCGACCGCGAGCAGCATGGCGAGCCGGTCGGCCCAGCCGCGGTACTCGCCGGGCGGCATCCGGGAGCGGTCGCAGAGGCCCTCGGTGAGCGAGTCGCCGACGGCGACGTAGCGACGCCACGGCGGCACGGGAGCCGGCGGCGCGGTGTCCCGATCCGCATGATCCGACGACGCGGCCGGGCGTTCCCGGAGCCCGATCGTCGTACGGGCGGCCGTCACGCGCCCGCTCACGGCATCCTCGTAGTGGGCGAGGAGTTCGTCGCCCAGCACGTCCCAGCCGCGTCCCTGCACGCCGAGCCGGGCCCTGTCCCCGAACGCGCGTCGCTTCGCGTCGTCGCCCGCGAGGTCGCGAACCCGGTCGCGGAGCTCGATGAGGTCGCCCGGCCGGTAGAGCCAGCCGTCGACGCTCGAGTGCACGAGGTCGAGGGGTCCTCCCCGACCGGTGGCGACGACGGGCACCCCGCTCGCCAGGGATTCCTGGATGGTCTGGCAGAACGTCTCGCTCTCCCCCGGGTGCACGAACACGTCGAGGCTCGCCATGGCTTCCGCCAGCGCGCGGCCGCCGAGGAAGCCGGTGAAGTGCGCCTCGGGCAGGAGCCGTTCGAGCGCCGGACGCGACGGACCGTCGCCGATGACGACGAGTCGCGTGCGAGGCAGGTCGGCGATCGCGCGCAGGTCCTCCACCTGCTTCTCGGGGGCGAGCCGACCGACGTAGCCGACGAGCACCTCGCCGTCGCGGGCGATGCCGCGTCGCCAGCGCTCGCTGCGCCGGCTCGGCGTGAAGCGCTCGGTGTCGACGCCGCGTCGCCAGAGGCGGAGGCGGTCGGCGCCGACGCCGAGTTCGCCGAGCCGGTCGAGCGCCGACGTCGAGGGGGCCAGCGTGAGCGTGGCCCGGCGATGCAGCCGGCCCAAGTGCCGTCTCAGTGCGGGTGCAGCGCCGGGCACGCCGTAGCGTTCGGCGTACGAGGGGATGTCGGTCTGGTACACCGCGACCGACGGGATGCCGAGGGGCTCGGCGGCCACGAGTCCGCGCCAGCCGAGCACGAACGGCGAGGCCAAGTGCAGGACGTCGGCTCCGTGTTCGCGCATGATGCTGCCGAGCCGGTGCGCGCCCGAGAGCACGACCCGCACGTCGGGGTAGCTCGGCAGCGGCACGGAGGGCAGCAGCACGGTGTGCGCGCCGTGCAACGGCTGGTCGATCGGCCCGGAGCGGGGTGCGATGACGAGCGCCTCGTGGCCTCGGCGCTCCAGGTGGCGGAGCACCTGCAGGAGTGAATGCGTCACGCCGTTCATGTGCGGGAGGAACGATTCTGCGAGGAGGGCGACCTTCACGAGTCCAGCGTGGGCGCCCCAGGGAGCCGCCGGGGCCGGATCGCCCCTCCCGACCCGAGGATTCATCGGATCGTCGGCTGCCGTTCCCCGGTGCGTCGCCGGAAGGTCGGCTCGTGGCATCCGTCCGTCAACCCCTCGCGGCGGGGACCGCATGGGGCCATCATGGGCCGCGAATGGATCATCCGCTCGATCGAGGAGGAACACCATGTCATCCGTCGCAAGGGTCACCACCATCACCGTCCGCTCCGACACGAGCTTCGAGGACGCCGTCGCGTCGGGCATCGCCCGCGCGTCCGAGACGCTGCGTCACGTGAGCGGCGCCTGGGTCAAGGAGCAGAAGGTCGAGGCGAGCGAGGGCAAGATCACGGGGTGGTCGGTCACGCTCGAGGTCACCTTCGTCCTCGACTGACTCCCGACCGACGCGGCAGGGGCTCGACGCACACGGCGTCGAGCCCCGTAGTGGTGCCCGCGAGGGTCGGGCCTACTGGCCGGTGAAGCCGCCGACGACGTGTCCGGTCGGGCGGTCGAGCGCGAACGGGTCGTTGACGCGCTCCGAGCGGTCGGTGCGCTCGACCAGGTCGGCGAACTCCTTCGCGCCGCGGAAGATGCGGTCGGGCAGGGAGCGGACGCCGTCACCACCGGTGCCCCAGTCGCTCGTGGCGGCGAACACGCCCGTCGTGACCGGGATCGCGTGAAGGTACGTGAACAACGGCCGGATCGCGTAGTCGATCGCGAGCGAGTGTCTGGGAGTGCCGCCGGTCGCGCCGATGAGCACGGGCAGGTCGGTGAGCGCCTGCGGGTCCATCACGTCGATGAACGACTTGAACAGGCCGGCGTAGCTCGTGGTGAAGATCGGCGTGACCGCGATCAGGCCGTCGGCCGTCGCGACGGCGTCGAGCGCCGCCTCGAGCTTCGGCGGGGCGAAGCCGAGCAGCAGGTGATTCGTGATGTCGTGCGCGAGGTCGCGGAGCTCGAAGACCTGCGCCTCGACCTCGACGCCGCGTTCGCGGAGGACCGCGGCGGCGTCGGCGGTGAGCCGGTCGGCGAGCTGGCGGGTGGAACTCGGCGTCGAGAGGCCGGCCGAGATGACGACGATGCGCTTGGTGGTCATCGCACGAACTCCTTGCGAGTGGCGGCGGCGCCGAAGGCGGAGCCGGGCTTCGAGGACTCCACGACCGAGGTGTCCTGGTACGGCGAGCCGAGGGTCAGGTTGTCGCCGCGGTTGGCGTTGGGGGTCGCCTGGCGAGGTGCGGCGTCGCCGTACTTGGCGCGCACGAGCGACGCATGCGTCGGGGCATCCGGAACCTCGACCGGACGGTTCTTCGCGAACTCCTCGCGGAGCACCGGTACGACCTCCTCGCCGAGCAGGTCGAGCTGCTCGAGCACGGTCTTGAGCGGCAGGCCCGCGTGGTCGATGAGCCACAGCTGGCGCTGGTAGTCGCCGACGTAGTCGCGGAAGCCGAGCGTCTTGTCGATGACCTCCTGCGGGCTGCCGACCGTGAGCGGGGTCTGCTGCGTGAAGTCCTCGAGGCTCGGGCCGTGGCCGTACACGGGGGCGTTGTCGAAGTACGGCCGGAACTCGTTCACGGCGTCCTGCGAGTTCTTGCGCATGAACACCTGCCCGCCGAGACCCACGATCGCCTGCGCGGCCGGGCCGTGGCCGTGGTGCTCGAAGCGCTGGCGGTACAGCGCGATCATGCGCTGGGTGTGCGACGCGGGCCAGAAGATGTGGTTCGCGAAGAAGCCGTCGCCGTAGAACGCGGCCTGGTCGGCGATCTCGGGGGTTCGGATCGAGCCGTGCCAGACGAACGGCGGCACGTCGTCGAGCGGGCGCGGCGTGGCCGTGAAGCCCTGCAACGGCGTGCGGAACTTGCCCGACCAGTCGACGACGTCCTCGCGCCACAGGCGGTGCAGGAGCTCGTAGTTCTCGAGGGCGAGGGGCAGGCCCTGGCGGATGTCCTGGCCGAACCACGGATACACGGGCCCGGTGTTGCCGCGGCCGAGCATGAGGTCGACGCGGCCGCCCGACACGTGCTGCAGCATCGCGTAGTCCTCGGCGAGCTTCACGGGGTCGTTCGTGGTGATCAGCGTGGTCGCAGTGGAGAGCTGGAGGGTCGATGTCTGTCCGGCGATGTACGCGAGCGTCGTGGTGGGCGACGACGACCAGAACGGCGGGTTGTGGTGCTCACCGAGCGCGAAGACATCGAGCCCGACCTCCTCGGCGTGCTTCGCGATGGTCAGCGTCGCCTGGATGCGCTCGGCCTCGCTCGGGGTATGACCGGTCGTCGGGTCCTGGGTGATGTCCGTGACGGTGAAGATTCCGAACTGCATCTCGCCCTCCTGGGCTGTTCCTCGTGTTCCATGCGTTTGCATGCAAATGTATCGAACGGATGCCCCGTCGAATCTATTCCCGGGTGCTGCGCCCGAGTTCCAGGACGGCGTCGGCGGCCTCGGCGAGGGCGACGCCGTAGCCGCGTCCGTGCCCGGCCGCGTGCACCGCGAGCGGGTGCAGCTGGTGCAGCGGAACCCGGTCGCGCCACCCGGCGCGCAGTGGTGCCGTCCGGTCGTATGCGCCGAGCACGTCCTCCAGGAAGGGACAGCCGAACAGCGCGAGCATTGCGAGGTCGGTCTCCCGGTGACCGCCGTGCGCCGCAGGGTCGATGAGCACGACCCCCTCCGCCGACCAGAGCACGTTGCCGTTCCAGAGGTCGCCGTGGATGCGTGCGGGCGGCTCGTCGTCGTCGAAGGCACCGGATGCCACGACGGCCGCCGCGCGCTGCACGAGGTCGGTCTCTGCGTGCGTGACGTTCCCCACTTCCTCGGCGATCTCGAGGAACGGCAGCACCCGGTCGCGCGCGTAGAACAGGCCCCAGGACGCCTCGGCGGCAGCGGGCAGCGGCCGGCGGCCGATGTAGAGCGGGCCTTCCCACCCGTTGGGCGGGGCGCCGAAGGCCCGGGCGCCGGCCGCGTGGGTGCGCGCGAGCGCCGCGCCGAACGCCTGCGCCGAGGCGCGGTCGGCCCGCACCTCGGCGACGCGTTCGAGCTCGATCCATCCCTCCTCCGCCGCGACGACCCTCACGGTGCGAGCGCCGCCGGCCGCCGCGAGCCAGGCGAGACCCGCCGCCTCGGCCTCGAAGAACCGGTCGGGGGCATCCGTCCGGCGTTTGACGATCGTGTCCACCCGCTCAGTGTGCCGCACGGCATCCTGAGCGCCACCCGGACGCCCGTGGCTAGACTCGCCGTGATGGGCACGATTTCGGTCATCGTTCCGAGCTTCAACGATGCACGGTACCTCGCGGCCTGCCTCGATGCCCTTGCACAGCAGACGCGGCCCGCCGACGAGGTCGTCGTGGTCGACAACGGTTCCACGGATGCCACGGCCGACGTGGCGAGCGCCGCGGGTGCCCGGCTCGTGGTCGAACCGCTGCGCGGCATCTGGCCGGCGACGGCGGCGGGCTTCGACGCCGCGACCGGCGACCTCCTCGCGCGCCTCGACGCGGACTCCGTGCCGGGGCCCGGGTGGCTGGCCGAGGTCGAGCACCGGATGTCGCGGGCCGATCGACCGACCGTCGTCACCGGCTCGGGCGTCTTCTACGGGGGCAACGCGCTCATCCGCTGGATCGCCCGCAACGTCTACATCGGCGGATACTTCGGGGTCATCGGGCCGCTGCTCGGGCACCCGCCGATCTTCGGCTCCAACTACGCGATGCGCCGCGACGCCTGGCTTCAGCTGCGCGAACTCGTGCATCGCGACCGCGCCGACGTGCACGACGACCTCGACCTGTCGTGGTGGATCCAGCCGGGCATGACGGTGGTGCGCGACGACCTGCTCGTCGTGGGCGTCTCGGCCCGACCGTTCGACACGGTCGAGGGGCTCTGGCGCCGGGTGCGCATCGCGTTCCACACGCTCGCGATCGAGTTGCGCGCGTGGTCGCCGCTCGAGCGCCGGGCAGCGCATCGCCGGGCGGCGCGCCGGCGGGCGAAGGAGCAGTGGCACGTGGAATCCGAGGTGGACGACGTCGACGAGAGCCCCGAGGGCGAGGAGCCGGTGCCGGCCTGATCGGCGCGGGGCATCCGTCACTCACGCTGCTCAGGGCGTGACGTCGGCCTCGGCGAAGAGCGCCTGCATGTCGCGCACCAGCTGGTGCGGCGCGGTCTCGCAGGGGCTGTGGCCGGTGAGGTACACGGCGAAGCGGGCGCCGATCTCGCGCGCGAACCGCGCGTGCAGCTCCCTCGGCCAGATGTCGTGCTCACCGACCGCGACGAGCTTCGGCACCGGGGAGGCGGCCACGGCGACACGCAGGTCGGGGGTTCGCATCATGAGCTCGATGATGTCGTCGACGCTCTCGCGGCGGGTCAGCGCGAACCGGTCGCGCACGAACGCGAGCCGGCGGGGCGGCACGCGGTTGAAGTTCCTCCGGATGCCCCACAGCATGAGCGCCGCGGCCTGACGCGCCGACGTGATGACGCTGATCGGGCCGATGCGCTTGATGCCGCGGAACACCTGCCCCGGCACGGGCGGCGCACTGAGCAGCGTGAGGCTCGCGAACCGGTCGGGGCGCTCGAGGAGCGCTTGCTGCGCGAGGGTGCCCGCGAAGCTGTACCCGAGCACGTGGGCCCGACCGGCGCCGTCGTCGAGCACCGCGAGGAGGTCGTCGAGGAAGAGGCGTTCGTCGTAGCGCGGACGCGGCGGCTCGAGGTTCCACGGTCCGGCATCCGCCGATTCGTACTGTCCGGCCAGGTCGAAGGACTCGACGCGGTAGCCGGATGCCGCGAAGAGCGGCATCATCAGCACGAAGTCCTCCTTCGAGCCGGTCGCCCCCGGCACGAGCACGACGCGCGGGCCAGACGTCGGGCCGAGTGCGACCCGTGCGAGCGGACCGCTGGGGGCGTCGAAGCGCGTGATCTCGGTGCCGCGCGGGAACGCCCGCCAGTCGAGGTCGGGGATGGCCGCGTCGAGCAGGCGTGCCTCGTCGGCGGCTGCCGCCACGTCTGGCGTGCCGCGGCGGCGGGAGGACCCCGGCACCCCACCGAATGCGACCACGTCTTCACGATAGCGGCACACCGGCGGCGCAGAGGCAACCCCGGCGACGGTTCGCGGCACGCGCGTAGGGTGGACTGATGGCTACCGTAGCGCTGACCCTTGACGACTTCGAGAAGACCATCCTCGACGGCGGCACCGTCTTCGTGGACTTCTGGGCGGGCTGGTGCGGTCCGTGCGTGCAGTTCGCCCCGAACTACGAGGCGGCGTCCGAGGCGAACCCCGACCTGGTGTTCGCGAAGGTGGACACCGAGGACCAGCAGCAGCTGGCTGCCGCGATGAACATCACCTCGATCCCGACGATCATGGCGTTCAAGGACGGCATCGGCGTCTTCGCGCAGGCCGGGGCGCTCCCCCGCGCCATGCTCGACGACCTCATCTCGCAGGTGCGGGCGCTCGACATGGACCGTGTGCGTGCCGACCTCGCTCGCCAGGAGACCGAGCAGGCGATCGCCTCGAGCGAGGCCGTCGGGGAGTGACCCCAGGTCGCTGAGCCCGTCGAAGCGGGCGGATGCCGCGAGCCGGCGCTATGCGTCGCCGCCCCGGGCCGCGACGCCGTCGAGCCCGCTGAGGTCGAGCTCGACACCATGGGGTCGCGCGGCTCCCGTGATCAATGCGGGCACGCGCACGAACCGACCGCGCTCGCGGAGGCCGTCGAGCGAGTCCACCCAGCGGTCCTCGGTCGCCCGGCCGAGGAATCCCGCGTGCCGCGGACGGTCGCCGCCGACGAGCTGCACGCCGATGCGGTAGCGCCGCGAGAGCCACCGGCTCGCCCGCGGCACGAGCACCGCCTGCTGCTCGGCGCCGCCGTGCAGGCGCGCGAGCTCGATGGCCGGCTGGTGCCGCTGCGTGTCGTCGACGGGCACGACGGTGCGCACGTCGCGCGAGCGCCGAGGAGCGTCGACGATCTCGAGCCCCTCGAGGGTGGAGAGGTCGCCCCACCGGTCGGGATTCTCGCGGCGGGCGGAGGTCACGAGCGACCCCACCATCCAGCTGAGCGCCGCGACGATGAGCGCGAGGAGGCCCCAGAACAGCACGGGCGGCGCGTCGGGACGCACCACGCTCGTGAGCAGGAGGAGCACCGCCAGCACGATGAACGGGGCCGGCTCCCAGCGGGTGATGGGCTTCGAACGTCGCGCGGGCATGGCCTTCAGGCTAGCCGCTGCGCCACCTCGTCGAGCACCGCCTCGTCGCCCGCGTAGAGGCCGTGCTCCCGCGGCCAGTGCGTGACCACGTCGGTGTAGCCGAGTTCGGTCGCACGCCCGACCGCGTCATCGAACGCGCCGATGCTCGACAGGGCGTAGCGTCCCTCGTCGTCGAGCAGCAGCGTGCGGGTGATCGTCGACGGGTCGCGTCCGACGTCGGTGCACGCGTCATCGAGGCGGCTGATCAGCTCACCCGCACGACGCCACCACGACTCCGCATCGTCGGCCGAGCCGGCGGTGGTGACCCAGCCGTCGCCCAGGCGCACCGCGAGGGCGAGCGCCTTCGGGCCGTCGGCGGCGAGGAGGAGCGGCATCCGCGGCGCCTGCGACGGCTCGCCGACCATGCGTGCGCGCACGGCCGTGTACCAGTCGCCCTCGAACGAGATGCCGCCCGAGCCCGGCGGTTCGAAGCGGAGCAGCGCGTCGAGGGCCTCGGCGAACTCGCGGTAGCGCTCGAAGCGCTGCCGCGGCGTGAGCTCCGCCTGCCCGAGCACGGAGGCGTCGAACCCCGTGCCGCCGGAACCGACACCCAGGAGCATCCGGCCGCCCGAGACCTGGTCGACCGTGGCGATGTCCTTCGCGAACGGCACCGGATGGCGGTAGTTCGGCGACGCGACGAACGTGCCGAGGCGGATGCGGCTCGTCACGGTGGCCGCGGCCGTGAGCGTGGGCACCGTGGCGTGCCACCGTTCGCCGGCGAGCCCTCGCCAGGAGAGGTGGTCGTAGGTCCACGCGTGGTCGAACCCGAGCTCCTCGGCGGCCCGCCAGCGCCGTGCGGCCGCTGGCCAGTCGTACTGCGGGAGGATGACGATGCCGACGCGCATGGGCCGAGCCTACGGCGCGGGAGTCGGCCGCTCGGATGCGGACACCGCTCCCGTCGCGACCGGAACGAGGTCGACGTCGAGCGCGACCGCGATCGGGTCGGTCGGCTTGCGCTCCAGTCGCACGAGCACGATGCCGCCGAGGATCAGGAGGCCGCCGATGGCCTGCACGGCGCCGATCGCCTCACCGAGGAGCGCCCAGGCGACGACGGCCGCGAAGATCACCTCCGAGAGGCCGAGGAACGACGACAGCCGCGTGCCGAGCATCCGGATGGCCTGGATGCCGGCGACATAGGCGAACGCCGTCGAGAACGCGCCCACCGTCAGCACGGGCACCCACCATGGCGCCGTCGCGCCGAGGAAGTCGACCTCGACGAACGCGACCTCGAAGGGGACGAGTCCGGTGAGCGCAGCAATGCCGAGCACCACGGCGCCGATCGCGAGCCCGGCCGCCGCGAGCGCGATCGGCGGCACGCCCAGGTCGTCGCGTTCGCCGATGACGTAGTAGACGGCGACGCCGATCATGGCGACGCCCGCCATGAGCACGCCGAACGGGTCGAGTGCTCCCCCGGCCGGACCGACCACGAGCACGAGGCCGGCGATCGCCACGACCGACCCGGCGAGCACCACCAGCTGCGGGACGTGCCGCGTGCGAACCCAGGCGAACAGCACGAGCGCCACCGGCGCGAGGTACTCGATGAGCAGTGCGGTGCTCACCGGGATACGGGCGAGTGCGGTGTAGAACGCGAGCTGCACCCCTGCGACGGCGATCACGGCGTAGACGAGCACCGTCCATTTCGCGCGCCACAGCGGGCGGAGGTCGAACTTCAGCGCGATGAGCCCCGGCACCGCGAGCAGCAGCGCCGCGACGATGACGCGGAAGAGCACGGCCGCCCCGGGCGACCAGCCCGCCTCGAGGAGCGGCTTCACGATCGCGCCGCCGGCGCCGAACGCCAGCCCGGCTGCGAGGCCCAGCGCGATCCCGATGATGCTGCGCCTGCCGCCCATGTCGCTGCCCCTGTCATGCCCGAAAGTGGTTATGCTCGTGACAGTACTCGCATCGAGTGTCAGGAGTCAAATGATTTTCACCCATGACACGGAGGCGGCCCTGGGGTTCGTCGCCGCACTCGCGGACACGGCGCCCGGAGCATCCGATTCCGGCGACGACGAGCTCGCCGACCCGGCGCAGCTGGACGCACTGCTCGACGCGTGGAAGTACTCGGGGCGCCGTGACGGCGATGAGCGCGAACTCGCCGAAGTCCGCGAGGTGCGCACCCGGTTGCGCGCGCTCTGGCTCTTCGATCGCGATGCCGCCGCGGAGGCCGTGAACGACCTCCTCGCGGAGGCGCGCGCCCTCCCCCGCCTGGTGCGGCACGACGACCTCGACTGGCACATCCACGCCACGCAGCCCGACGCGCCGCTCGCGCGGCGCATCCTCGTCGAGGCCGCCATGGCGCTCATCGACGTGATCCGCGCCGATGAGATGCACCGGCTGCGCGAATGCGATGCCGACGACTGCGACGGCATCTTCGTCGACGTGTCGAAGAACGCGTCGCGCCGGTTCTGCAGCACGCGCTGCGGCAATCGCATGGCGGTGCGCGCGTACCGGGCGCGCACCGCGTGACGGCCTGACGCCTCGGTGGTCTGCTAGGCGGTCTGCCCGGCGTGCTCCCCCTCGGCGATCTCCTCGATCGTCTTGTCGATGAAGGCGGGCAGGTCGGCCGGCCGGCGGCTCGTCACGAGACCCTGGTCGACGACGACCTCCTCGTCGCTCCAGTCGGCGCCCGCGTTCACCAGGTCGGTCCTGAGGCTCGGATACGACGTGACGTTGCGGCCGCGCACGACCCCGGCCTCGATGAGGATCCACCCGGCGTGACAGATGGCCGCGACCGGCTTGTGCTGCTCGAAGAACGCGCGGACGAACGCCACGGCATGCACGTCCATGCGCAGGTGGTCGGCGTTCACGACGCCGCCGGGCAGCACGAGGGCGTCGTACTCGGACGCGTCGGCGGTCGCCACGTCGGCGTCGACGTCGAACGTGTCGGCCTTGTCGGTGTGGTGGAAGCCGAGCACCGTGCCCTCGATGGGCGAGACGAGCTTCACGTCGGCGCCCGCGGCCTTCACCGCGTTCCACGGTTCGGTGAACTCGACCTGCTCGAAGCCGTCGGTCATGAGGAAGGCGACCTTCCTGCCGGCCAGCTGCTCAGCCATGCGGATCTCCTCTCGTCGAGCCACAAGCTACGACCGGGCGTGACCGGATGCTACGGGGTTGACACCTGCGGACTCGGGATGACGCGGCGCGCGTTCACGACCGTGAGCGCGGTGAGCAGCAGCGCGAGCACCACGTCGGCCGCGATGTACAGGTAGTGGAACGGTGACTGGCCCGGCTCGGCGCCCGCGATCACGAGATCGGTGCGGGCGTTGAGGGGTGGCCGGATCACGAGGATCTCGAGGAGCAGCACGGCCCAGACGCTCCCGAGGAGCCACGCCGACACCCGCTCTGCGCGCGGCCGCACGACGCTCGCGATCGTGAGCACCGCGGCGACCATGACCCCGAGGACGTTGAGCGCAGTGAACACGAGCCGTCCGATGCCGAGTCCCAGCGGGATGGTGATGCCGGGCGCCGTGAACTTCAGGGGCGCCTCGATGAACGAGATCGCGATCAGGGCGCCGAGCCAGAATGCGGGCAGGATGACGCGCAGTGCGAGGGCGAGTCGGGGCATGCGTCCACCGTAGGCGGCGAGACGAGGCATCCGCGAATCGTCAGCCCGTGGTCCAGCTCCGGAGCTTCTCGGGATTCCGGATGGCCCAGACCTCGGTGATCCGGTCGCCGGCGAAGTCGAACGCCATCACCGTGCCGACCACCCCGTGCTGCAGGAGCACCAACCCGGGCTGCCCGTTGACGGAACGCTCGAGGATCATGAGTTCCGCGGCCTCGCGAAGGAGCCCGACGAGTCGCCGTGCGATCGCGCCGGCGCCGACGACCGGCTGCGGCTCGGCGCTCACCCGCCCGCCGCCGTCGGCCCGCGCCGTGGCATCGGGATCAAGGATGCCGACGAGCGCCTCGATGTCCTGCGCCTCCCAGGCCGCCTTGAACTCCCGCACGAGGTCCGCGCGACGGGAGGTCGGCGTGGGTGTCTCGGGAGGGCGGGAGGCGTCGAGGCGACGCCGGGCCGAGGTCGCGAGCTGCCGGCAGGCCGCCGGGCTTCGTCCGACGATGCCGGCCACCTCGTTGAAGGAGTAGCGGAACACGTCGTGCAGGATGAACGCGACCCGTTCGGCGGGCGTCATGGATTCGAGCACGACGAGGAACGCGAGGTTCAGGGACTCGTCGAGCGTCACCCGGTCGGCGGGATCGGCGGAGACAGTAGTCGGGTGGACGTCGGCCCACTCCCCGCCCGGCACCGGCTCGGGGATCCACTCCCCCACGTACCGCTCACGGCGGACGCGTGCCGAGCGCAGCACGTCGAGGGCGACGCGGCTCGCGACCGTCGACAGCCACGCGCCGGGCGAGTCGATGCCCGCCTGCCGCTCGGGTGACATGGCGTACCAGCGCGCGTACGCCTCCTGCACCACGTCCTCGGCCTCGGCGAGCGAGCCGAGCAGCCGGTACGCGAGACCGATCAACCGACGGCGCTCGCCCATGATCGCCGCGAGCTGCGCATCCTCGTGGCCGTGCGGTTCGGATGGCGTGGTCATGGTCCCCCTCGGTCGACGTCCTCACGGGTACGACGACGCTGCGCCCCGACATGTGAGGCGCAGCGCCGCCTCACACCTCGGCCCGTCGCGTCGTCGTACCTCCGAGAGGAGCACACCATGCACACCGCACCCACCATCGACTCGAGCATCGACACTACTCCGCGGCGTTCGCTGCGACGCGAGGCGCTCGTCGGAGCCGTCGCCGCGACCGCCCTGAACACGGGCATCTGGCTGGCGGGACGGACCGCCGGCGCGAGCTTCCACGTCCGGCCCGAGGCCGGCGGCGAGGTCGGCATCCTGCTCGTCGTACCGGCGACGTTCATCCTCCTGGCGGCGGGCATGTGGCTGTTCGCCGCGGCGCTCCGGCGATCGCGCCGGCTCGCGGCGACGGTCCTCGTGGTCGGCGTGCTCTTCGCGGTCGGCTCGGTGGGCGGCGCCATCTGGGGGGCTCAGGATGCCGCGACCGCGATGCTGCTCGTCACGATGCACCTCGTTGCGGGGGCGACGTTCGCGATCACCGCCGGGCGCGCGCTCGCGGCATCCGCTCGCGGCATGCGCTGCTGACATGACGAAGGCCCCTGCCAGGGGCAGGGGCCTTCGCAAGAAGATCGCGGTGTCATCGAGAGCCGCGGCGGGATGTCGCTTAGCGGCGCAGCCCGAGACGCTCGATGAGCGAGCGGTAGCGGTTGATGTCCACGTCGGCGAGGTAGCCGAGCAGACGACGACGCTGACCGACGAGGAGCAGCAGGCCACGACGCGAGTGGTGGTCGTGCTTGTGCTCCTTCAGGTGCTCGGTGAGGTCCTTGATTCGCTTCGTGAGGAGCGCGATCTGGACCTCGGGGGATCCAGTGTCACCGGGGTGCGTCGCGTACTCTTCGATGATCGCCTTCTTGACATCTGCTTCGAGTGCCATAGATGGGATCCCCTTTCTCTCGTTGCGCGCTGCCCGGGGCCTTGTGCCTGGGCTCTCTTGATGCGCGGCCGTTTCACGGCAACCTCAAGAGTCTAGCAGAGCGGATGCCCCGCGGTTGGCGCACACTGGCAGGCATGGGGTTCGTGATGAAGCGGGTGTACGAGCCCGCCGAGGCATCCGACGGCTACCGGGTGCTCGTCGACCGGCTGTGGCCGCGCGGGGTGTCGAAGGAGCGCGCCGAGCTCGGCGAGTGGGCCAAGGAGGTCTCCCCCTCCCCCGAACTGCGTGCCGAGTGGCACCACCATCGCGATCGCTTCGACGAGTTCGCCGGGCGCTACCGCGAAGAACTCGACGTGAACCCGGCGGCCGAACGGCTGCTCGCACTCGGCCGCGAGCACGACCGCGTGACCCTGCTGTTCGGCGCACGCGACGAGCAGGTCAACCACGCGGCCGTGCTGCTGGCGTGGCTCGGCGACCACGGGGCATCCGTCGTGTCGTGACCTTGTGGGCCCCGCGCGGTCGGCGTAGCGTGCCGGGCATCGAGTGGAAGTGAGTGAAGATCATGAAGCCCAGCCATTCCCGTTCTCTCGCCCTCGCTCTCGCCGCCGCGGCGGCCCTCACCCTCGGTGCCGCGGGCGCCGCACAGGCGGCACCGCCGACCATGACGAAGGTGCCGCTGAACACGGGCCAGGAGGTTCCGGCCCCGACGGAGGGCGGCGCGCACGGCTTCTTCTCGTACGAGATCGACGGCGACGAGCTCTGCTACACGCTCGAGGTGTCCGGGCTCTCGTCGCCCGCCGCCGCCGCGCATATCCACGTCGGCGAGCGCAACGTGCCCGGGCCCGTCGTCGTGCCGCTCATGGTCGAGAATGCGACGAGCTTCGAGGTCAGCGCCTGCACGACGGCCGACGCCGCGCTGCTTGCGGCCATCGAAGCCGACCCGCAGGCGTACTACGTCAACGTGCACACGCCGATGAACATGCCCGGCGAGGTGCGCGGGCAGTTGCGGTAGCGGGGGCTTGGACCGTCACGCGGTTCGGGAGGCGTCCGCCGGCTCCGCTGTGGCGTCCACCGCGCTCAGCACCGACTGGAGTTCGACGATCTCGGCCTCGGTGAAGAGATCCTCGGGTCCACCGGGCGCCGTCTCCGAGAACGGCTGCGCGTAGAGCGCGCCGATGGGCACCGACCCGGTCTGCGCGAGCCGGTTGACGATGAGGTCGACGAACGAGATCTGACGCGAACCAAGCTGGCGCTTCGCCACGAAGCTCGCGAGCGCCGCTTGGGCGGCGGAGCGTTCAAGTCCGACGATCGAGCGGATGAACCGGCCGAGCCCGTGTGCCGATTCGACGGCAGGCGCGAGCTCGTCGGCGCGGAACTCGCCGCTCTCGGTGAGCATGCGCTCCAGTTCGTCGAGATCGGTCGAGGTGAGCTGCTTACCGGTGCGGAGCTTGCGGAGCACGACATGGTTCTCGTGCGCCCGCAGGTACGCGAAGAGCTTGGCGCGGAAGCGGTCGCGGTCGACACCGGGCGTCGTGATGACGAACTCGCCTTCGCCCGAGCGCACGACGTCGTCGAAGTCGGTATAGATCGCCTTCTGACCGGTGGCGTCGATGAGCTTCACGAGGTCGCGAAGGCGTGTGCGCACGAGTTCGAGCATCGGCAGCGTGACGTCCTGCCACCACTCCTCCCCCGCGACCGCGTCGATCAGGTCGAGCTGCGTGGCGACGGCGGGAATGGAACGCTGCTCACCGAGCGCTGTGGCGATTGCACGGATCCGGTCGCGCGCGTTCGCGAACCCGCTGTCGGCGTTGAGCACGCCGAGCTGCGCGCGCAGCACGAGCAGGTCGAATCGCTTGGCACGCTCGTCGGTGTCGTCGACCAGCGCGGCCGAGGGCAGTTCGGCGAGCGCGGATGCATCGGCGAGCGCGTCTTCGCCGGCGCCGGCCTGCCCGGCCTGCCACCCGTCGCCGCCCGCGAACCGTTCGACGAGGCGCCGGTGGGGGCGCACCAGCACGTTGTGCTCGTTCATGCCCACGACGATGCCCTGAAGCCGCTCGGCGAGGGCGGCGCGGAGTTCCCGATCGGCGTCGGTGGTGGCATCCGACCGGTCGATTTCGGTGATGAGCGCGAGGCGGGCATCGAAGAGCCGGCCGTGCAGCGAGCGACCCGATGATGATGCGATCTCGGGCACCTGCTGGTTGAAGTACTCGATGTTGCCGCCGACGTCGAAGACGATGAAGTCGCGCTTGTCGTCGCCAGGGCCGAAGAGGTCGGGCCGCAGGCGTGTTCCACGTCCGACCATCTGCCAGTACTTCGACTTCGAGAACACGGCCTTGAAGAACACGAGGTTGACGACGTCGGGCACGTCGATGCCGGTGTCGAGCATGTCGACCGAGATCGCGATGTGCGGTGACTTCACGGGTTGCGCGAACTGGTCGATGAGGTACTGCGCGCGATCGTCGCTCGACACGATGACCTGCGCGAAGTGTCCCGCGTACTCGGGGTAGTTGGCGTCGAACCGCTCCTGGATGAATCGGGCGTGCGCAATGTTCTTCGCGAAGACGATGGTCTTGCCCAGGCGATCACCGGCGGCGACGGTTCGGCCCTGTGTCATCACGATCGCCAGGACGTCGTCGACGGTGTCCTCGTTGAAGAGCCAGCGGTTGACGGCATCCGCCTCGATGCGGTCGGGGATCACGCCATCTTCGCCCCACTCGGTGAGGTCCCAGATCTCCTTCTGCTCGTCGGTGAGATCGTCGTACCGGATGCCGCTGCGCACGAACTTCGACTCGATGCGGTGTGCGACCGGCGGCACGAGGTACCCCTCGTCGATCGCGGTGGCGAGGTCGTAGGAGAACGTCGGCACGCCGTCCTCGAGGTGGAACAGCCGGTAGGTGTTGTGATCGACCTCGTCTTTCGGCGTGGCGGTGAGGCCGACGATGGGCGCGTCGAAGTAGTCGAAGATGGCGCCGTACTTCTGGTACACCGAGCGGTGCGCTTCGTCGATGACGATGAGGTCGAAGAATCCGGGGCCGAAGCGGCGGGCGTCGTCGCCGTTGTTGAGCAGGCCAAGCATGGTCGGGTAGGTCGAGACGTAGACTCGCCCGTCGATGTCGCGTCGGTCGAGGAGGTTGACCGTGGGGCTGCCGGGCAGATGCGCCTTGAACGCGTTCGTCGCCTGCGTGACCAGTGCCGTGCGATCGGCGAGGAAGAGCACGTTCTTCACCCAGTTGGCACGGGTCAGCAGGTCGACGAGTCCGATGACGGTGCGCGTCTTTCCCGCGCCCGTGGCCATGACGATGAGCGCTCGGCGCTCACGGTCGTGCTCGAACGCCTCGGCGACGGCTCGGATGGCCTGATGCTGATAGGCGCGCCCCGCGATCTGCTCATCGATCGGGAGCGAGGCCAGAGGCTTTCGCACGCCCGGTCGTCGGCGCTGCTGCAGCCGCGCCAGTTCGTCCTTCGTGTAGAAGCCCTGCACCTCGCGCGGCGGGTGACCGACGTCGTCCCAGATCCAGTGTTCGTACCCGTTCGAGGTGAAGATGACCGGCCGCTGCCCGTACTGCCGCTCGAGGGCGTCGGCGTAGAGCTTCGCCTGTTGCTGTCCGTTGCGGGCGTCGCGCGTGGTGCGCTTCGCCTCGACGATGCCGAGCGGCAGGCCGTCGTCACCCCAGAGCACGTAATCGATGCGGCCGACCCCGTTCGGTGCGCCTTCGAGGTCGCGTACCTCGACCTCGGTGGCGCGGTCGTCGGACGGATCCCAGCCGGCTTCACGCAGCAGCTGGTCGATGTAGAGATCGCGGGTCTCGTCTTCGCGATAGTCGTGGGTGTCGGCGACAACGGCGTTGGCCGCCTTCGCCGCGGCGACCTCGGCCTGGAGTGCCGCGATCTGGGCGAGGAGTTCGACGCTCTCGACCTCCTTCGCCGTGAGCGCGGCATCCTTTGCCGCGTTCTCTTCGAGCGCCCTCGCGAGTTCGGCCTTGGTCTTCGCGACGAGGCCGGGCTGCGGCTTCGGGATGGACGCGGCCTCGAACGGCAGGCCGGGTGTGGGCCGGCGTTCGGTGCCGCTCGCGTAGTGCGTCGCCAGCCAGATCAGGATGTGGAACAGTTCGCGCACGATGGCGAGGCTGTCTTGGCCGGTGAGCTGGAACGTCTTGTGCACGGCGTCATTGCCACGCTTGCGGATGAGGTTCATCTTCGTGAACACCGCGCCGCCGACGAGCCGCTTGAATGTCGGCTCGTGCAGGAGCGAGACGAGGTCGTCTTTGTAGGGCTTCTGCAGCGAGGCATCCGCTCGGTAGAGCCAGTAGACCGTGAGCTCGACCGTGCGTCGCGCGTAGAAGAGGCTCGACCGAGGGTCGCCGAAGGTGTAGAACTCGGCGCGCGCGGCTTCGGTGGCGATCTCGGGCCAGTCGGCCTTGATGAAGTCGAAGTTGCCCACCCCGGGCAGTTCCTTTCTCGGAGGCGCCGGTTGCAGGGTCGGGTCGGCGTTCGGTCCGAGCGTATCGAAGGGCGCGGTCGACGGATGCCGCGGCGCGACGGTCACCCCCGTTCAGGGGGCGGATTCGTTGCGTTGTTCTGGGGCGCGCTCGGTCGTCGATCTTCCCGGTGACCTGCGCTTTCGGGCCGGGTACGAATGTCAGAGGGTCCTGCTTGGATGGAACCATGCCAGCCGCCCCCGACGCCACCCCGCGCGCCGCCTTGGAGCGTGAACTGGCCGAGATCAGCACGCATGACATGACCATCCGGCGGCTCCACGCCGAGCAGTACCGCCGCATCCAGCGGGCGCGTGAACTCGCAGCCGTGGTCGAGGGCGTCACGGCCGCGAGCACGTCGAGCGAGCGCGACATGGCCACCCGTTCATTCGTCGCCGAGCTCGCGACCACGCTCGGCCAGCACGAGGCATCCGCGTCGCGACTGATGAGTGAGGCTGACCGGTTGACCGGGCCGCGTCGTGCGACGCTCGACGCGCTCGAGGCGGGCGAGCTCGGGCTCACGCAGGTGCGGTCGGTGCTCGAACTCACGCAGGGCGTGCCGGCCGAGGTCGCCGACGCCGTCGAGGGGGTCGCCCTCGAGACCGCCTCCTACGCGATGGCCCTCGGCATCGTCTCGACGAACGCCGACCTTCGTCGCCGCATGCGCAGGGTGCGCGAGCGGGTGCATCCCGAGCCGCTCGTCGACCGGCACGCTCGCGCTGTCGCCGAGCGACGCGTCTGCGTCGATCCCGCTCCTGACGGCATGGCCTGGCTCGGGCTGTACGTCGAGGCCGAACGAGCGGTCGCGATCGATGCGCGGCTCACGGTGCTGGCTGCACGCGAGGCATCCGACGACACCCGCACGGTTGCGCAGCGCGCCGCCGACCTCGCCGCCGACCTGCTGCTCGGCGGTGTGCTCGCCGACGACGAACGCACGCATTGGGGAGTGGCGGGCTCGACCGGTGCGGTGCAGCCGCGTTTCAATGTCACCGTTCCGATGCTGACGCTGCTCGGGCTCGACCACGATCCCGCCGAACTCGAGGGCTACGGGCCCATCGACGACGACACGGCCCGCCGTCTCGCGGCGCACGCTCCGTCGATGCGGCGCATCCTCGTGCACCCAGAGACAGGCGTCACCCTCAGCTACGGTCGCGAGCACTACCGTGCACCGGCCGATCTCGACGGCTTCGTGCGCGTGCGCGACGGCCGATGCCGGTTCCCGGGCTGCGCTCGCCGCGCCGAGTACGCCGATCTCGATCACACCAGCGCCTGGGTGCACGGCGGCGAAACCGATGCCTCGAATCTCGCGGCCCTGTGCCGCCACCACCATCGCCTCAAGCACGAGAGCGGCTGGCGCGTAGAGCACGAATCCGGCGGCGTCATGCGGTGGATGTCTCCCGCCGGTCACGTGCTGCGAACCCTGCCCGAGCGGCCGTTCATGTCGGTGGGCGCGGGTGAAGGGGTGAGTCCACCGGTCGCGGCGTCGTTCATCGACGACCCGCCGATTCCGCCCGACCCGCTCTCGTCGTTCGACGATGAGTGGCGGTCGTTGATCGAGTTGTATGACCCGGTGCCGTTCTGAACCTGATCGGGCGATCTGCGGACCAGCCTCGGTACGCTACGGAGTGTTCGGAATCTCGCTCTGCAGGCGCTGAGCGAAGGTTATGGCGAAGGTGGTGACGTCGATGGCGAACCGAGTACACGTGGAGCCAGGTCTCCTCCAATGGGCTGCCGACCGGTCCGGCCGCGGCGTCGCCGAGTTTGAACGGAAGTTCGAGTCTTGGCATGCATGGCTCGAGGGGAAGAAGCGCCCCACGGTACGACAGGTCGAAGACGTCGCTCGGTATGCCCACGTCCCGTTCGGAGTCCTGTTCCTCTCCACGCCTCCCGATGTCGAATTGCCCATCGCCGACTACCGACTCGGCAAGATGGCACGACGCGGCGCTCCGAGCCAAGACCTTCTCGAGGTGATTTCCGCAAGCCAGCTGCGTCAGGACTGGTATCGGGACTACGCGCTTGCGAACGAGATCGGACCCGCCCAGGTGACGAACATTCAGGCGGATACAGATGTCGTGGCCGCGGCGCAGCAGATCACACGCGACCTCGACTTCAGCGTCGACCGCCGCCGTCGGTTGCTGCGCAACGAGGCCAGGAATCACGTTCGGCATGCATTCGAGCGGCTCGGCGGAATCGCCGTTTTCACGAGCATGGTCGGCAACGACAACCACCGGCTCCTGAACCGCGACGAGTTCCGCGGCTTCACACTCGCTGACCCGATCGCACCGCTCATCTTCGTGAACACCGCCGATGACACGTTAAGCGGCCAGATCTTCACGTTCCTGCACGAGTACGCTCACGTCACGCGCGGCCAAAGCGGCGTCAGCGATGAGGATGCCGCCCTCATCGCTCGGGCGGTCGGCGGAATCGAGGCCTGGTGCAACAGTGTTGCCGCAGAGGTCCTCGTGCCTGCAGGCGACCTCCGAGAGACCTTCCGAAACGACGAGCCATTACGCGTCGAACTCGATCGGCTCTCTCAGCGCTACCACGCCAGTACGCTCACGATCCTGGTGAAGCTCCGGGTCACCGGCTTCCTATCCCAGCAGCGGTTCGACGAGCTCATGGAAGCGGAGACTCGGCACGTGGCGGAGGTCCTCCGAAGTGCCCCAGTTCGCTCCGGAGGCGACCACTACCTCAACCAGCCGTTCAGGCTCGGCGAGGCATTCTCCCGAGCGGTCATCAACGAGACCTATCGAGGCGCCGTCACGTATACGGAGGCGTTCGCGCTCTTGGGTATGCGATCCGCTGAGCAGGTCGACACGTACGCGAGGAAGCTGGGTCTGCATTGACCCATCTCCTCGACGCCAACTCATTCATCGAAGCGAAGAACCTGTACTACCCATTCGACGTCGCCCCGGATACTGGGACTGGTTGCGAGCGCAACACGATGCCGGTCGCATCGCTTCCATCACGGCCGTGCGTGATGAACTCCTCCGCCAAGACGACGAACTGGCTGATTGGGCGAGAACGCTCCCATCGGAGTTCTGGCTCGAAGAGGCAGATGAGTCGCAGCCTGCCCTACGTGCAGTCGCGACGTGGGCGATGAACGGCGAAACGCAGTACTCGATGCCGGGCGCGGGTGGAGTTCCTTGCGGCTGCCGATTACCGCCTCGTCGTCGCCGGGCTGACCGGCGACCACATCGTGGTGACGCGCGAAAGACCGGCGCCGGCCTCGAAGAAGCGAATCCTCATCCCCGACGCGTGCGATGCACACGGCGTGAGGTGGATGTCGCCGTTCGACGTCTACCAGCGGCTCGGTCTCAGACTCGTCCAGCCTCAGAGCTGAACTCGAGCGTTCCTTCTCGATGGGGTGGTCGGGCGGAGCGCCGGCGGCCACGCTTGCGGTTCGCGAAGGGAAGCCGCCCGTGCGCCGCGACGAACTCATCGATCAGCGCGGACTCGAGGTCCTCTGGATCGGAGTCAGGCGTCTCTCGCCAGGCGACGAGCAGTCGGTCGCTGTCGGCGAGCTGCCAGATCATGCGCCCGCCCCAATGCCCGACCGGCTCCCCCGCGCCATGTCGACGGAACTCGTCGAGCCGCTTCCTGAGCCCACGGCGGCCGTCGGCGCTGCGCGAAGCCTTGCCGATGTAGACGACGGATGCCTCGGGCACCCACTTCGCTGCGAGCGCGGCGCTCGTCAACGTCGGGTTCTTCCCCTTGAAGCGGCCGGCCGGGTTCTGCGCGAGGAAGACGGCTGCGGTCAGCTCGGACCGGAGCACCATGTAGACACCGGGACCGCGCGGGACGTCGGCCGTTGGGAGGTCGGCGAATGGCACGAACCCGCTGAACCCGATGAGTTCCGGTGCCGCGGCGAGGTTCATCATCAGAGCTCGCCGCGGAAGGCGCGGTGCTGGAGGGATGCGAAGAGGACCTCAAGGCTTCGACTGCTTGCTCGGAGAGCCCCGCGCTGGTCGGCAAGGAGCAGAAACCGCTCCTCGAATTCGATCTGCCTGGCGAGTGGCGGGTAGACGATTCCAAGGGAGGCCAGCGACTTGGTGTTGAGGTTGTACTGTCCGGCTGAGGTGGCCGCCATGGATCGGAGCTCGCGCCTTGCCTGAGAAGTCCGCGCGTAAGCGGCAAGGTAGCGCGGACGAAGAGCGTCCCCGAGTCGAGCGCGAATGAGGTACGAAGCGAAGACCGTCTCCGCATTCGACGTGTGGAACGATGAGCCCTCGAACGCCGCGCATCGTCCAACAAGGTCCGGATTTCCGTTCGATCGAACGAAGAGAACATCGGCCGGTCCGAGCCTCAAGCGCGCACGCTCAGCGTCGGTGATCGCCACAGCCTTCACGTCGGAATCGTCGATGGTGCCGCTTCGAACGTTCGGAATGCGAAGCACGGGGATTCCCTCCGGGCCTGATTTCGCCGAGGTGCCATAGCGAAATTCACGGACGAGTTCACCAAGAGGACGCGTCGGATATCCCTGATTTAGGAACATCGAGGCGAACATCGAATCCTCGAGTGATTCGGACAGCATGAGCGTGGAGCTCCGTACGTTTCGGAGCGCGTCGGCCTCGTCGAGGATGGCTGCGATGCGGCGCTGTTCGGGGAGGGGTGGAAGCGAAAACTCGAGGTCGAGCAGCTTCTCGATCGGCCAGTTGTCCGCGGTTGTTGCTCGCACCCAGCTAAGGACTATGGGCTCCATGGCCTTCACCATCCGAGCAAGATAGGCACCATCGATCGCGGGACCAGGAACGAGCGCCTTCATGTCCTGATTGACGGTGACCGGAACGGTGGTGCGCGCAACCGGAAGCGTGTGCTTCAGTACCCCCGACCGAACGACGACAAGCACAGAGCCGGCAGGTACGAGTTTGGCGGGTGATTCTTGTACGCCGAGCTCTGTCAGCGAGACCTGCGCCGCGGAGATGATGGATCGCTTCATGTCCTTGGGCGTAACCCACGGGATGTCGCCGCCGTAATAGCGGAAGTCGCTACGCCGAGGTGTCCCGCCACCGACCGCTTGCGCAACGTCGCGCAGCTGAACGGTAGTCACGCCGCACCTTCCTCGGCCTCTTCAAGCGAGAGCATCGCCCGGAGTCGTTTCAGCCCGTCCGCGATCTCCCCCTCGAGCGCCTCCAGCTCATCGAGGATCTCCTCGGGCGACCGGTGCTCGACCTCCTCGTGCTCGATCTCCTTGTAGCGGTTGATCGAGAGGTCGTAGCCGTTGTCGACGATCTCCTGCTTGGGCACGAGGAAGCTCGGGGCGGTGCGCGGGCGCGCGCGCTCGGGTGACTCAGGTTGCGACAGAGTCTGCCACCGCGCAAGCACGTCGGGCAGGTCGTTCGCCGCGATCGGGGTGCGCTTGTCGTCGAGCGTGAAGCCGTCGGCGCGCACGTCGTAGAACCAGACGTCGTCGGTTCCGCCGGACGACGTCTTTGTGAAGAACAGGATCGCGGTCGACACGCCCGTGTAGGGCTTGAACGTTCCGCTTGGCAGCTTCACGACCGCGTCGAGCTTGTGGTCTTCGACGAGCATCCGGCGCAGCGACTTGTGCGCATTGGATGAGCCGAAGAGCACGCCGTCGGGCACGATCACGGCGGCACGCCCGCCGTTCTTCAGCAGCTTCACCATGAGCGCGAGGAAGAGCAGCTCGGTCTTCTTCGTCTTCACGACCTGCAGCAGGTCCTTGGCCGTGGTCTCGTAGTCGAGGCTTCCGGCGAACGGCGGGTTGGCGAGCACGAGGGTGTAGTCCTCGGTGGCCGGATGCCCCTCGGCGAGCGAGTCGGCCCGCTCGATGACCGGCTCCTCCACACCGTGGAGCAGCATGTTCATGCTCGCGATGCGGGCCATCGAGGCATCCGAGTCGTAGCCCGTGAATGCACGCGTGTTGAAGAACTCGCGCTTCGCGGCATCCGAGAAGATCTCGTCGCCGTAGTGCTCTCGCAGGTATTCCTCGGCCATCACCAGGAAGCCGGCCGTGCCCGCCGCCGGGTCGATGATGCGGTCATTCGGCGTCGGCGCCGCCATATCGACCATGAGCTTGATGATGTGGCGGCTCGTGCGGAACTGGCCGTTCTGCCCACTTTGCGAGAGCTTCGCGAGCATGTACTCGTAGATGTCGCCTTTGGTGTCGCGATCCTCCATCGGGATGTCGGCGAGGAGATCGACCACCTTCGCGAGCAGCGCCGGCGTTGGGATCGTGAACCGCGCGTCCTTCATGTTTCGTGCGTAGCTTGAACCCTCGCCGCCCATGCGTCGTAGGAACGGGAACACGTGCTCCCCGATAATCTCGAACATCTCCTGCGGCGAACGGTTCGTGAACACGCTCCAGCGCAGGTCATCGTAGGGCCGCGGCACCCGACCCGCGTCGTCCAAGCCTTCGGGGAACACGCGACGCTCCATGGGGTTGTGGGTGCGATTCGCCTTGCGCTCTTCGCGCGTGTGGATCTCGTCGAGCCGCCGGATGAAGAGCAGGTATGTGATCTGTTCGATCACCTCGACCGGGTTCGCGATACCGCCCGACCAGAACGCATCCCAGACCCTGTCGACCTTGCTGCGCAATTCACCCGTGACCACTGTGGTGTCGCCGTCCTTCCAGTTGGTGCGGCATCCGTGCCGCCGCGGTTCGAGTCTGGCAGATGCGACCGACGCGAGAGCCCCACTCAGCCGCGCACCCGCGCCGCGAGTTCCGTTGCGGCCGCCGCAGCGAGGTCGCCGCGCTCGTCCCACCGATCGTCGGCATCACCGAGATAGCCTGCGCGAGCGCTTCGCAAGGCGGAGGCCGCCGCGCCCGTACCCTCCCCCGCTTCATCGAGCCGCTCGATCGCCCACGCCGCCGCGGCATCCTTCGCGAGGAGATCGCCGGTCTCGAGCGTCGCCCACATTCGGGCAAGCGTGAGCAGCACATTGCGCTCGTCGCCCACGAGGTCGTCGAGCAGCGCGGGCAGGGACGCATGGATGCCGCGGCGCACGTCGGCGGCGGGCACCGGCTCGAGCACGTCCGCGAGCCGCCGGCCGCGCAGGAGGCGGTGCGCTCTCAGTGCTTGCGTGAGCAGGATCGCGAGATCAGGGTCGTCGGCGGGCGGCGGAATCGTGCCGGCGGCCAGCTCGTCGCGGAGCCACTCGCCGTACTGCAGCTGGCGCCGGGGCGGGAACCGCCACGGCACGACGTCGTCGAGTGCCACGACGGTGAGCTCCACCGGACGCCCGGGCACCACGGTGGCGCGCCGCCCCGAGATCGGCAGCAGGCCATCGACGAGCTCGCGCACCTCGGCGGCGCCCAGCGACGAAGGCACGACGACGAGCAGGTCGAGGTCGCTGTCGGGGCGCAATCCGCCGGCCGCAGCCGACCCGTACAGCACCGCCGACACCACCCGGTCACCGAGCACCCGGTCGACCACGTCGAGGACCCGGTCGAGTTGCACGGCGTCGGCATACGAGCGATCG
This sequence comes from Agromyces sp. NSFZ, assembly GCF_056156205.1. Classification (NCBI taxonomy): domain Bacteria; kingdom Bacillati; phylum Actinomycetota; class Actinomycetes; order Micrococcales; family Microbacteriaceae; genus Agromyces; species Agromyces sp. NSFZ. The sequence continues at coordinate 1,645,537 of NZ_CM149585.1, read as the reverse complement.
TCGGCTCGCGGCATCCGCTCGCCCTCGCTCACGTCGGCACGAACGGGAAGATCGCCGGCCAGCCGTTGTGCGCGTACACGATGACCGCGAACACGATCGCGTCGAAGAGCAGGTGCACGACGAGCACGTACGTGAGCGACTTCGTGAGCTTGAACGTGTAGCCCTGGATGAGCGCGAACGGGATCGTGAGCAGCGGTCCCCACGACTGGTAGCCGAGTTCCCACAGGAACGACACGAACACGACCGCCTGCAGCAGGTTCGCCTGCCACGTCGGGAAGTGCCGCCGCAGCAGCGCGAAGACGGTGCAGATGAAGAACAGCTCGTCCCACGTCCCGACCGCGTTGACGCCGATGAACAGGCGGATGATCTCGTCTGGCGCGGTCACGGTCGGCCAGTTCTGGTAGACGCCCGAGGTGATGAAGTAGAACGGCAGGATGACCCATCCGGCCGTGATGACCGAGACGACGTAGATCCACTGCGTGCGCGTCCAGCGGCGACCAGTGCGCCACGGGAATCGGATGACCCGATCGCCGTAGACGTACCGCGAGATGAGGTACGGCACCGCGACGGCCGAGCCGAGCACCACGGCGAACCGCGCCATGCTCGGGTAGCTGATGTCGGCTCGCAGCGAGATGGTCGAGATGATCACCTGGCCGAGCGCGATGAGCGCGAGATCGGCGAGCAGCCGGCTCGTGCGGCCCGAGCGATCGGTGAGCCACGCGGCGAGGAGGCCGGCCGCGAGCATGAGGTACCCCGGAACCAGCAGGATGAATCCGAACAGCAGCACGGCCGCGCCGCACACCAGTGCCGCCGGCACGAGGCCGATCGGGTGGGTGCGCACGTCGGCCGGGGCTGCGAGCGTAGCGGACACCCCCTCAGCTTCGCATGGCTGTCGGCAGATCATGCCACGATCGATGCATGACGCGGATGCTCCCGCCCTCACTCCATCCGCCGCGGCACGCGGCGATCGTGCCGCCGTACCTGCTCGCCCGCATCGCGGCGAGCGATGACCCGCGGTTCGACGTCGCGGCCGACGCCGCACGCCGTTCGCTCGTGCGCGACTGGTCGATGCTCGAGTGGCGCATCCCGGGTGAACCGCCGTCGTTCGTCATCAGCGACCACGCCGCGCGCGACGAACGGCCGGCAGCGGCTCCGGGCACGGCACCGCAACCCGACCGCCGCATCTCCGACGCCGAGAACACCGACGCGCTTCCCGGCCGGCTCGTACGTCGTGAGGGCCAGCCCGACACGGGCGACCAGGCGGTCGACCAGGCCTACGACGGGCTCGGCGACACGTTCGAGCTGTTCGCGCGGGTCTTCGCCCGCGACTCCATCGACGACGCCGGCATGCCGCTCGAGGCCACCGTGCACTTCGGCGACCACTACGACAACGCCTTCTGGGACGGCGAGCGCATGGTGTTCGGCGATGGCGACGGCGAGATCTTCCTCGGGTTCACCAGCTCGCTCAGCGTCATCGGCCACGAGCTCGCGCACGGTGTCACCGAGCGCACCGCCAAACTGCGATACCAGGGGCAGTCGGGCGCCCTCAACGAGCACGTCTCCGACGTCTTCGGCGCGCTCGTCGAGCAGTACTCCACGGGGCAGGACGCGGAGTCGGCGACCTGGCTCATCGGCGAGGGCGTCTTCACCGAGGCCGTCGAGGGTCGGGCCATCCGATCCATGATCGAACCGGGCACCGCCTACGACGACGACGTGCTCGGCCGCGATCCGCAACCCGCGCACTTCGACCGCTACATCCACACCGACGAGGACAACGGCGGCGTGCACCTCAACTCCGGCATCCCCAACCGCGCGTTCGCGCTCGCCTCGGTCGAGCTCGGCGGGTTCGCGTGGGAGCACACCGGACGCATCTGGTACGACGTGCTCACGTCCGGACGGCTTCGCCCGACCAGCGACTTCCGCGCCTTCGCGCGCGAGATCGTCGGGGCCGCGAACGAGCGCTACGGCAGCACCTCGCGCGAGGCGCGCGCCATCGCCGGCGGTTGGGCCGAGGTCGGACTCGGAGTGGCGCCGCTCGAGTAGCGCCGGAGTACCATCACGACATGGACGTCATCGTGTCGCGGAGCGGCGGCCTGGCGGGGCTCCGGCTCGTCTGGCACGTCCACGTCGACGAGCAACCCGACCGCGACGAGTGGTACCTGTTGATCAGGCAGATCCCCTGGGAGCAGCCGCCGCCCGTTCCGCCCGAGCCCGACCGGTACATCTACCGCATCCGCTGCGATCCGTACGAGACGACCCTCGCCGAACGCCAGCTCACCGGCCCGTGGCGCACGCTCGTGAAACGCGTCCAGGACACGGCCGAGCCCGAACGTGCGCGACCCGGTGGCGACTCCGACCGCGGGGTCGTCCGACACGACCGCGACGACTGACGCCCGCGTTCACGTCTCGTCGTCGTGCAGCTCGCCGCGCACGATCGAGTCGCCCGAGTGCGCGGGCTCGCCGTCGAGCGGTTCCGCCGAGACATCCACGATCGGGAACTCCGCGAGGTCGACCCCGCTCGGCACGACGAACCGACCGGATGTCCCGTCGAGCAGGCCGAGGCTCACGAGCCCGGACGCATCCGACCGGATCAGCCACACCTCCCGCACCGATCCCGACGGCACGGTCGCGTCGAGGTCGACCACGATCGACCGGGCGCCGTCGGCATCCTCCTCGACGAGGGCCTCGCCGCTCGCCTCCCAGCCCGGGAACGGGTCGAGTTCGGCCCGGGCGAGCACGGTCTGCGGCGGCGGCGACCCGGGGCGCGCGATGCCGAAGCCGATGGCCACGCCGGCGAGGATGCCCACGACGGCCGCGGCGAGCGCGAACGTCCACCACTTGGCGCCGGTGCCGCCGCCACGACGTGGAGACGGCTCGTGGCGGGACGTTTCCGCCTGCGCCGACGCTGCGAGCGGATCCGCCTCGAGCGCGCGATCCAGCCCGAGCTCGGAATGGATGCCCGCCCACACCGCCTCCGACGGGAGGTCGTCTCCGTGCTCGGGCACGCCGCCGCGGCCGAGGGCCGCCGTGTGGGCGTACGCCTCGTACTCGGCGAGGCACTCGGCGCACGCATCGAGATGGTCGCGCACGGCCGCGTCGGGCTCCTGCCCTTCGAGGGCGATGACGGCGAGTTCGTCAGGCTCGATGTGCCCCATCGTCCACCTCCCATCGGGTGCGCATGCGCATCAGGCTACGTCGGATATGGCTCTTCACCGTGCCGACCGGCAGGTCGAGCGTCTCGGCGATCTCGGTGTGGCTCAGCTGGTCGAAGAACGCGAGTCGCATGACCCGCTGCGGCACGGGCTCGAGGCGATCGAGCTCTTCGGCGACCATCGCGCGTTCGGCCAGGTCGTCGTGTTGGACGGGGGGCGAGGCGATGGCCTCGGCAGTGAGGGTGTCGCCAAGGCGTGCCCGCTTCGAGCGCGCCTCGTGTGCGTCGGCGATCCGGTGCCGGGTGATGCCCACGATCCAGGCACCGAGTGCCGACTTCGACGGGTCGAACCCGGCGCGTCCGCGCCACGCCGAGATGAACACCTGCTGCGTGACGTCCTCGGCGTCCGACCGATCGCCGAGCGAGCGCAGGGCGAGCCGGAACACGAGCGCACCCCAGCGCGCATACGCGTCACGGAGCGCCGCCTCCTCGCCCGCCCGGAAGCCGGCGACGAGCGCCTCGTCGTCGGAGGGTCGCGGGTCAGCAGCAGTCACCTCGCGCCAGCCACCCCTTCGTCGACCGTCGATCCGTCCGCGGGGAACCGGGAGGGCCGGCAGCGGCCGGATCATTTCCATCGTCTCGATCAGCATAGCCATCACCCATCACCCGACCGGTGTCGCGGTCACGATGACGTTGCTGAGGTAGCGGCGGGCGTCGTCATCGAATTCGCCCCCGCACGTGACGAGCGTCAGCCGAGCGCTGCCGTCGCGCGCGAACGTGTCGGTCCAGTCCACCGACTCCTTCGGCAGCACGGCCGTGGACTGGAACGCATACGCGTGCACCACGCCGTCGGCCGTGGTGACCTCGACGCGGGTGCCGGCCGGCGCGCCCGCCAGCCGGGAGAACGGCCCGATGTCGTAGACCGCCGAGTCCACGTGCGCGGCGACCACGGTCGAGCCGGTCGCGTCGCCCGGCGCCGAGCCGAAGCGGTACCACGCCGCGATCTTCGGATCGGCCGGAAGTCCCATGCGGCCCTGGTCGTCGAGCCCCACGGCCTCGATGGGAACGTCGATGCCGAGGTCGGGCACGACGAGCCGCACGGGCGCGGGCGCCGACAGCGCCGGGCGGTCGGCGAGCGCGGCCGAGGTGCGCGGGATGTCGGGAACGGCCGGGGTCGCGGGCGTCGGCGCCGAAGCCGGTGTGGATGCCGCATCCTGCGCGCCGCCCGCCTGCCCCGCGCCCGTCGCCACCGTGCACCCCGCCAGCGCCGCGAGCACGAGCACGGCGAGGGCCGCGATCGGGGCCCCCACGACCCCGCTCGCGACCCTCGCCCGGAGCATCCCGATCAGCGCTCCGCCCGAGCCGCCGCCCGGCGACGCGACACGCCCAGGAGGAGTGCGGCCGCGGCGAGCAGCGTGCCCCCGATCACGGCAGCCCACACCGGCGCGCCGGACTCGGGTCCATTGGTGGCGACGAGGCCGGCCGAGCCCGCGGGAACGCCGTCGGGGCTGGAGTGCATGCCCGCGACCGCGACGGTCTGCACGGCGAGGGCGAGGTTGTCGTCCTCGAGGCTGCCCCACGCGTAGACGATGGTGTTGGCGCCCTCGGCGACCTCGACGTCTGCCGGCTCGAGCACCGGCTCGGTCGTGCCGGTCGCGGCGACCGCCGCCGAGACGGTGCCGGCCGCGAGGTCGAGCTTCGCCTCCTGCGGGTTCGCGAGCGCCGTGATCACGGGGCTGCCGCCCGCGAGCACGTCAACGGCCGGGGCCGCGGCGACGTGGCGCACGGTCAGCCGGCCCTGACCGGCGGCGAGCTGCGACGTGTCGTTGGTGAACAGCGTCGCGGTCGGGTCGCCTGCCTCGTTCAGGTGAGCGACGGCCGTGTAGTTCACGCCGCCCTCGAGCGGCAGGTCGATCGGGCCGATCGCGGGCGACGAGGCATCCGTCGCGTCCGACGCCGTGATCGCGACGGTGTAGGTGCCGGCCGGCAGCTCGAGCGGACCGGCGAGGTCGCCGGGCTCGAAGTCGTCGAGCGTGAGTTCGTCGTTGACGTAGACGTCGACCGTGAGGCCGGGCACGCCGTGCAGCACCGAGAGCATGGCGGCGTCGGTCGGTGCGGCGTTCGCGGGCGCTGCGCCGGCGAATGCCACGAGTGCGCCGGCGCCGAGCGCGGCGACGATGGTCTTCTTCATGGTGTCCTCCAGATCCGGCCCACGAGGGGCGGTGAATTGCCTTCACCACCTGTTTCCGGAGAATCCATGCAAACGGATGCATCGCATCCGAACTTTCTTCTAACGCGACATGCGCGCCCCCACCGGCTCGGAATCCGCCGGCTTCGCGGCCACCGGTTCCAGCCGTACGATCACGGCCTTCGAGACCGGCGTGTTGCTGCCGATCGCCGTGCTCGAGAGCGACACGAGCACGTTCGCCTCGGGGAAGTACGCGGCCGCGCATCCGCGGGCCGTCGGATATGCGACGATGCGCTGGTTCGGCAGCACGCGATCGGGCTCGCCCGGCCACTCGCTGACCACGTGGACGCGCTCGCCGTCGGCGAGGCCCAGGTCGGCGAGGTCGTCGGGGTTCACGAACACCACGTCGCGGCCCTTCTTGATGCCGCGATACCGGTCGTTGAGGCTGTACACCGTGGTGTTGAACTGGTCGTGCGACCGCAGCGTCTGCAGGATGAGCCGACCGGGCGGGCACTCGATGGCCTCGAGCGCGTTCACGCTGAACTGAGCCTTGCCCGTCGCGGTGCGGAAGGTGCGCGAGTCGCGCGGCCCGTTCGGCAGCACGAAGCCGTCGCGGCGGCGCACGTCCTCGTTGTACCGCTCGAACCCGGGGATGACCCGGCTGATGTGGTCGCGGATGACGTCGTAGTCGCGCTCCATGCCGGTCCAGTCGATGCCGGTCGAGTCGCCGAGCGTCGCGCGCGCCATGCCGGCCACGATCGCGATCTCGCTGCGCACCTCGTCGGAGATCGGCGGGATGCTGCCGTGCGACGCGTGCACCGCGCACACGGTGTCCTCGACCGAGACGAACTGCGGCCCCGTCTCCTGCAGGTCGACCTCGGTGCGACCGAGCGTCGGCAGGATGAGCGCCTCCCTCCCGGTGACCACGTGCGACCGGTTGAGCTTCGTCGAGATCTGCACGGTGAGGTCGGCGCTCCGCATGGCGGCCTCGGCGGCCGCGGTGTCGGAGATGGCGCCGACGAAGTTGCCGCCGAGCGCGATGAACACCTTCACCCGGCCCTCGCGCATGGCCTGCAGTGCGTCGACCGCGTCGAGCCCGTGCTTCCGCGGCGGCTCGAAGGAGAACTCGCGCCCGAGGGCGTCCATGAACGTGTCGGGCATCTTCTCCCAGATGCCCATCGTGCGGTCGCCCTGCACGTTCGAGTGCCCGCGGATCGGCGACGCGCCGGCGCCCGGCTTGCCGATGTTGCCGCGCAGGAGCAGGAGGTTCACGATCTCCTTGATCGTGTCGACCGCGCGGCGCTGCTGCGTGAGGCCCATGGCCCACGTGATGATCACCCGGTCGGCCGCGAGATATCGTGCCGCGAGCTCGTCGATCGCGCCCGACGTGAGCCCCGTCGCCGCGAGCACCTCGGCCTCGTCGAGGTCGGCGAGCCCCTCGGCGAACGCCTCGAAGCCCGCGGTGTGCTCGGCGAGGAACGCATGGTCGAGCACCGTTCCGGGCGCGGCCGCCTCGGCGTCGAGCACGCGCTTCGACACCGCCTGCAGCAGGGCCAGGTCGCCACCCGATCGGATCTGCAGGTGCTGATCGGCGATCGGGGTGCCCTTGCCGATGACACCGCGCACCTTCTGCGGGTTCTTGTACCGGATGAGCCCGGCCTCGGGCAGCGGGTTCACCGCGACGATCGAGCCGCCGTTGCGCTTGGTGACCTCCAGCGCCGAGAGCATGCGCGGATGGTTCGTGCCCGGGTTCTGCCCCATCACGATCACGAGGTCGGCCTTGCCGAAGTCGTCGTAGGTGACGGTCGACTTGCCGACGCCGAGCACCTCGCCCATCGCCGTGCCGGTCGACTCGTGGCACATGTTCGAGCAGTCGGGCAGGTTGTTCGTGCCGAACGCGCGCACGAACAGCTGGTAGAGGAACGCCGTCTCGTTCGCGGTGCGCCCGCTCGTGTAGAACGCCGCCTCGTCGGGCGAATCGAGCCCGCGCAGCCGCTCGCCGATGAGCTCGAACGCGACATCCCAGCCGATCGGCTCGTACACGTCGCTGCCCGCCGCCTTGTACACGGGCTCGATGAGACGACCCTGCTGGCCGAGCCAGTACTCCGTGGCATCCTGCAGCGACGACACCGGATGCTCCGGCCAGAACGATCGCTCCACCTTCACGGGGGTGGCCTCCCAGGTGACGGCCTTGGCGCCGTTCTCGCAGAACTCCAGCTTGTTGCGGTCGCCCGGGTCGGGCCACGCGCAGCTCATGCAGTCGAAGCCGTCCTTCTGGTTGATGTCGAGCAGGAGGCGTGCGGCGCGCGCCGGCCCGAGCGCCCGGATCGTCGTGTCGAGCGTGCGGACGATCGCCTCGGGGCCGACGGCCTCGTGCTTCGGGTGCCCGACCTCGAGGTCGGGGTACTCGGCGTGCTGGGGAATCTGCTTGGTCATGCGCGCACCTCCACTGCGGCGTTGGCGGACTGCATCCGCTGATCTCCGGCGTAGACGACGAGGGATGCCCCTCGCACGAAGCCCGCGAGGGTCATGCCGACCTCGTTCGCGAGGTCGACGGCGAGCGACGACGGGGCCGACACCGCGGCCATCGCCGGGATGCCCGCCATCGAGGCCTTCTGCGCGAGCTCGAAGCCCGCCCGGCCCGAGACGACGAGCACGGTGCCGCGCAGCGGCAACAGGTCGTGCTGCAGCGCCCAGCCGACGACCTTGTCGACGGCGTTGTGGCGGCCGACGTCTTCACGCACGACGAGGAGCTCGTCGCGTTCGACATCGACGAGCGCGGCGGCGTGCAGGCCACCCGTGCGTGCGAACACCGCCTGCGCGTCGCGCATGCGGTCGGGAAGCCCCGCGAGCCACGCCGGGTCGAGGCGCACCGGGTCGTCGGCGACGTCGAACGCCGACTTCGAGCGCACGGCGTCGATCGAGTCCTTGCCGCAGAGCCCGCACGCACTCGTCATGATGAGCGCGTGCTGGGCGGATGCCGCGGGCGGAGCCACGCCCGGTGCGAGCGCGACGTCCACCACGTTGTACTCCCCCGAACCCTCGAGCGGGTCGCCGGCGCAGTGGCGGGCACCGAGCACGTCGTCGCGCCGGCGCAGCACGCCCTCGGAGACGAGCAGGCCCAGCGCGAGTTCGACGTCGTGCCCGGGCGTGCGCATCGTCACCGCGAGCGCCGTGCCGCCGACGCGGACCTCGAGCGGCTCCTCGACCGTGAGTTCGTCCTCGCGCCGCGACGTGCGCTCCCCGAGCGTGTAGCGGGCGACGCGGCGACGTGCCGTGATGCGTGACATGGGATCACCACCGTTCCGTGCGAAGCGTGCGCAGCACTCCGGCCGCGATGAGGCCCTGCGCCGCGACGTAGCTCGACATCACGACGAGGTCGTGCAGGGCGAAGTCGTAGCCCGGCAGGAAGCGTCCGAGACCCAGCACCGAGTCGGAGAGCACGAACAGCGCGCCGCCGGCGGCGACGAGCGGGCCGTGCCACGCCGAGGCCGCCGCCATGCCGCCGAGCACGAGGCCGTACAGGGCGACGGGCACGAGGAGCGCGCCCGTGTGAGGGCCGAGGAGCGCGAGGAACACCACGTACCAGGCGAGGTAGACGAGCGTCCACGCGGGCGGTCGACGCGCGGCCCGGGGCATCCGGAGGAAGACCCCGATGTAGACGACGTGCGCGCCGAGGAAGCAGCCGAGCCCCACCACGAAGGCGATCGGACCCGGGAAGGAGAGGGCGATGTCGCCCGCCCAGGAGAACGCGATCGCGAGCACGAGGTATCGGAGCGTGGCATCCGCCAGCGGACGTGCCACGATCACGACGGCCAGCACGAGCAGGGGCATGAGCAGCGCCTTCGTGGCCGTGACCGCCCAGCCGGGCCCCGTCGCCAGGATCACGAGATGCACCACTCCGACGACGACGTACGGCGCGAACGCCGCGAACACCGGTCGAGTGGAGCTGCTGCGCGTGGGCGCACTGGTCTGGGTCACGTCGTCGTGCCTCTCGGGATAGGTATTCCGATGCTAACCCCTGCGAGGGCCCTCGACGCCGCCGTCATCCACTGCGTGGAAACGCCGAAGGCCGCCGGAATCCCGGCGGCCTCCTCGTGGGCGAATGGCGGAACTCAGCTCACGCCGAGCAGGTCGATCACGAAGATGAGCGTCTTGCCCGAGAGCTGGTGTCCGCCGCCGGCGGGGCCGTAGGCCTTCTGGGGCGGGACGGTGAGCTTGCGGCGGCCGCCGACCTTCATGCCGGGGATGCCCTCCTGCCAGCCGGCGATGAGCGCCTGCAGCGGGAAGTTGATCGACTGCCCGCGGCTCCACGACGAGTCGAACTCCTCGCCCGTCTCGTACTCGACGCCGAGGTAGTGCACGTCGACGGTCGAGCCGGGCTTCGCCTCGGCGCCGGTGCCCTCGACGACGTCCTCGATGACGAGATCTGCCGGGGCGGGACCCTCGGGAGCGTCGACCTCGGGCTTGCTGTTGGTGTCAGTCATGCGTTCCATCCAAACCGACGCGGGCCGCAGGGACAACCGTCCACCACGCTCTTGCGCTGACTGCGAACAGCCTGCACGCTGGAATCCGAGAACTCGTCGCCTGGTAGAGATGTCGGCAGTGCCACACCACAGGGCGGCGAGTCTCTTTGTGTGCGGAGCGGCCACCGCCGCGGGTGCGAGTTCCACCCGCGACGACGACCCGCCGCCGATCGTCACGGACGCGATGACCCTGCGAGCCGGGCGATCCGGGGACATCCGTCCGCCCCGATCAGAAGAACCCGAGCGGATTCTCGCCGTAGCTGACGAGGAGATTCTTCGTCTGCTGGTAGTGGTCGAGCGCCTGCTTGTTGTTCTCACGGCCGATGCCCGAGGACTTGTAGCCGCCGAACGCCGCGCCCGCCGGGTACGCGTGGTAGTTGTTCACCCACACGCGGCCGGCCTGGATGTCGCGGCCGGCTCGATAGGCCTCGTTGCCGTTGCGGCTCCAGACGCCCGCGCCGAGCCCGTAGAGCGTGTCGTTGGCGATGTGGATGGCGTCGTCGTAGTCGCGGAAGCTCGTGACGGCGACGACCGGGCCGAAGATCTCCTCCTGGAACAGCCGCATGCGGTTCTGCCCCTCGAAGATCGTCGGCGCCACGTAGTACCCCTCGCTGAGGTCGCCGCCGAGGTCGACGCGCTCGCCGCCGAGCAGCAGCTTCGCGCCCTCCTGCTTGCCGATGTCGATGTAGCTGAGGATCTTCTCGAGCTGGTCGTTCGAGGCCTGCGCGCCGACCTGCGTCTCGGTGTCGAGCGGGTTGCCCTGCTTCGCCTGCTTCGTGCGCTCGATCGCGTCGTCGAGGAACGTGTCGTAGATCGACTGCTGGATGAGCGAGCGGCTCGGGCACGTGCAGACCTCGCCCTGATTGAACGCGAACAGGCTGAAACCCTCGAGCGCCTTGTCGTAGAACGAGTCGCGTCGGTCGGCGACCGACTCGAACACGATGTTCGGGCTCTTGCCGCCGAGCTCCACGGTCGACGGGATGATGTTGGCCGACGCGTACTGCAGGATGAGCCGGCCCGTCGAGGTCTCGCCGGTGAACGCGATCTTGCGGATGCGGTTCGACGACGCGAGCGGCTTGCCCGCCTCGACGCCGAAGCCGTTGACGACGTTGAGCACCCCGGCGGGCAGCAGGTCGGCGATGAGCTCGACGAGCACGAGGATCGACGTGGGCGTCTGCTCGGCCGGCTTCAGCACGACCGCATTGCCCGCGGCGAGCGCGGGAGCCAGCTTCCAGGTGGCCATGAGCAGCGGGAAGTTCCACGGGATGATCTGGCCGACGACGCCGAGGGGCTCGTCGAAGTGGTACGCCACGGTGTCCTCGTCGAGCTGCGTGAAGCTGCCCTCCTGTGCGCGGATGAGGCTCGCGAAGTACCGGAAGTGGTCGCTCGCGAGCGGCAGGTCGGCGTTCAGCGGCTCGCGGATCGACTTGCCGTTGTCCCACGTCTCGGCGACGGCGAGGAGCTCCCGATTCTCGTCGATGCGGTCGGCGATGGCATTCAGGACGGCGGCCCGGTGCGCGGCGCTCGTGCGGCCCCACGCGGGCGCGGCCCGGTGCGCGGCGTCGAGGGCCGCGTCGATGTCGGCGGCGGTGCCCCTGGCGACCTCGGTGAACGGCTTCCCGTTCACGGGCGAGATGTTCTCGAAGTAGGCGCCGCTCGCGGGCTTCACCCACTCGCCGCCGATGAAGTGCTCATAGCGCGGCTTGAAGTCGATCAGTGCCCCGGGCGTGCCGGGCGCTGCGTACACGGTCATCGTGTCTCCTCGTGACGTCGTTGTCTGGTGCCCCGCACCGCAGGCGCGGTGCGGGGGTGCTCGTCACGGTAGGCGCCGCACCGTTGCGGTCGCGTTGCCCGAACGTTGCAACCCGGTTGCAGTGCCGTCAGCGCATGGCGGCGTCGATGCGCTCGAGGTGCGCGACGACCGAGGCCCGGCGCGGCGACCGAGCCGGCAGCAGCTCGAGCGCCGCCCGCCAGAGCTCCAGGTCGTAGCGGTGCTCGTCGCGCTCGGCGAACTCGAGCAGCAGCTCGGGTGGGGCGTCCGCCAACATGGACTCCCGCATCCGGCCGGCGAGCTCCTCCCGGATCTCCACGATGCCGGGGGAACTCGACGACGGCAGCACCGGTCCGGGGTAGCGCTCCGCGGCCCGGCGCAGCGATCCCCGGCCGAGGAGGCTGGCGACGGATGCCGCGTCGAGCTCGACGTCGCGGCCGAGCCGGTACGGGCGGGACTCGAGCGGCGGCTCCCCCGCCGCCTCGAGCACGCGGCGGAGTCGCACGAGCTCCGCGCGGAGCGTCACCGGCGACGCCTCGCCCTCGTAGAGGAGCGCGGTGAGGCGTTCGGCCCCGAGGCCGCGCGGATGCCAGGCGAGGAGGGTGAGGATCTCGGCGTGCCGTGGGCTGAGCTCCTGCCCGGCCAGCCGGGGCCGGCCCTCGCCGAGCACGGTGAGGGCCGTGCGGGCGGGAACGACGGCGCGCATGCGGGAACGACGGATGGTGGTGCGAACGGCCGACTCGAGGCTCGCGATCCGCAGCTCGGCCTCCACGGCGGCGACGGTCGCCGACACGAGCGACAGGGTGTGCGGCGCGACGGCGAGGTCCGTGCCCGTGATGTCGATCACGCCGATGAGCGCACCGGTCGCGGGGTCGTGCACGGGCGCCGCCGTGCAGCTCCACGGGTGCACGATGCGGTTGTAGTGCTCGGCGCCCCGGATCTGCACGGCGCGGTCGAGCTCGAGCGCGGTGCCCGGTGCGCTCGTGCCGATGCTCGCCTCCGACCAGTCGGCGCCCGCGACGAAGAGCATGTCCTCGGCACGACGGCGCAGCGCCGGGTCGCCCTCCACCCACAGCAGTCGCCCGTGCGCGTCGCCGACCGCGACGACGAGGCCCGCGTCATCCGCCCCGTCGACGAGGAGCCGGCGGATGACCGGCATGACCGGGGCCAGGGCGTGCGAGGCGCGGTAGCGGTGGAACGCGTCCTCGTCGAGCTCGATGCGCGGCAGCGCACGGTCGGGGTCGATGGCGCCGCGGATCGCGCGCTCCCATGAGTCGCGGACGACGGGACGCAGGCTCAACGGCACCTCGCCCGTCTCGATGGCGTCCTGCTGGGCGCGCAGCAGGCGCTCGCGCAGCGTGCTCGCGTCGCCCCACTGCGGATGCCGCCCCGGCACGGACATGCCGTCTCCGATCGCCGTCGATTCAGGATGCGGACATCATAGCCGTGGCATCCCGATGCCCCATGTTCAGCGCAGCAACGCGGCCCGGTCGGCCGTCACGGCGGTGAGCAGTGCGTGTTCGTCGGCCGCGGCCCGGCTGCCGCCACGGCCGGTGACGAGCCGGTGACGTGTGAAGGCCAGGTGCGTGGCATCCGCGATCAGCTTGCGCATCGCGGCGGTGCGCGACGGCGTCTGCGCGCGTGCCCACGCCACGGCCTGACGGCGCCCGGCGGGCGTCGCGAGCATCTCGACCTCGGCGGGGCTGAACCAGCCGGCCGCGCCGTACTCCGCGAGGCGCGCACGCGTGACCCGCATCTCCTCACGTCGCAGGAACCAGGTGATCAGGATGAAGCCGATGAAGATCGGCACCTGCACCGTGAAGTAGAGGCCGATGGCGTCGCTCGCGAACGCGAGCGAGCCGTTCCAGAAGCCGTGCAGCAGCACGGCCGCGATGAGGCCGAGGAGGAACCATCCGAGCACGCCGACGCGGCCGCCGCGACGCGCGCCGATGCCGAGGGCGAGCCCCGTGCAAGCCGTGAACAGCACGTGCGCGAACGGCGAGAACAGGCCGCGCACGACGAACGTCGCGCCGAGTCCGGCGGCACCGCCCTCGGCGAGCGAGGCCCCGAAGTAGAGGATGTTCTCGGTGAAGGCGAACCCGGCCGCGACCGTGGCCCCGTATACGAGCCCGTCGACCGGGCCGTCGAAGTGGGAGCGCCGGAAGGCGAAGATCAGGAGCACCCCGATGCCCTTGGCCAGCTCCTCGACGATCGGCGCCTGGACGACCGCCTGCATGGCGTCGTCGGGCCCGCCGGATGCCGCGAAGGCGAGCGCGAGCTGCACGCCGAGGTCGACGACGAGGGCGACCGCGACCGACACCGCCGCGCCCCAGAGGAACGCGAACCAGAGGGCCCACCTCGGCTCGGGCTCCCAGCGGTCGACCCAGCGCACGGCGAGCAGCACGATCATGAGCGGCACGAGCGCGAGCAGCGAGCCGATGACGAGGGCCGACACCCCGAGGCCGAGGGCGAGGTAGCCGATCACGAGCAGGCCGACGACGCCGGCGAGCACGATGCCGACCGCGGCGAACGCGCCTCCACCGACTCGGGAACGCGGCGGTGGCGCCGACCAGATCGGCGGGGCCGGCGACGGGTTGGGTGCCGGCGACGACTGCGGAGTGCTCACTCGCGCAGCATATCGATCCCGGCCGTCAGCGGGCGTCCGGCGGACCGCGTCAGCGGTCGGATGCCTCGAACATCACGCCCGGATTCAGGATGCCCGTCGGGTCGAAGAGCGCCTTGATGCCGCGCTGCAGCTCGAACGAGTCGTCGCCGAGCTCATCGGCGAGCCAGCGGCGCTTGAGGACGCCGACGCCGTGCTCGCCCGTGAGCGTGCCGCCCAGCGCGACCGCGGTGCGGAACATGTCATCGGCCGCGGCCCAGACCTCCGCCGGCACCTCGTCGCCCGTGAACACGAAGTTCGGGTGCAGGTTGCCGTCGCCCGCGTGGGCGATCGTGGGGATCTCGATGCCGTACCGGCGGCCGATCTCGTCGATCGCGCGGAACATCTCGGGCAGCCGCGAGCGCGGCACGGCGACATCTTCAATGAGCACCTGGCCCGAGGCGGCGAGCGCCGGGTGCATGGCCCGGCGGATGTCGAGGAGGCGCTCGCCGTCCGCGGCATCCGCCGATCGCGAGACCCGGCCCCCTGCCGCGGCGAAGACCTCGGCGATGCGGTCGGCTTCGACGCCGGCGCCGTCGGCGTCGCTCTGCGCGAGCAGGAACGTCTCGCCCGGGGTGATGTGCTCGATGGGGGTGCCCGCGATGCCGTCGGGCCCGAGGTGGGCGACGACGCGGGCGAGCCCGGCCGCGTCGATGAGCTCGAGCACGGCGGGCCGGATGCGCGCGGCGGTGACGGCGGCGGATGCCGCGGCGGCGGCCTCGACGTCGGGGAACGCGGCGGCGACCGTGACGACCTCGCCCCGGGCGATCGGGCGCAGGCGCACGGTCGCCTCGACGATGACGCCGAGCGTGCCCTCGGAGCCCGTCATGAGCGCGGTGAGGTCGTAGCCCGTGACGCCCTTCACGGTGCGGTGACCGGTGCGCAGGAGCCGTCCGTCGGCGAGCACGACCGCAAGGCCCAGCACGGCCTCGCGCGTCACGCCGTACTTCGCGCAGAGCAGGCCCCCCGCGTTGGTGGCGATGTTGCCGCCGATCGAGGAGATGGCGCGGCTCGCCGGGTCGGGAGCGAACCAGAGCCCGAGCGGGGCCAGCGCGTCGTTGAGGTCGCCGTTGAGCACCCCGGCCTCGACGACGGCGAGCTCGTCGGCCTCGGAGATCTCGAGGATCCGGTTCAGGCGCGACAGGTCGATCACGATCGCGCCCGGACTCGCGATGGCGCCGCCCGCGAGCCCGGTGCCCGCGCCACGCGGCACGACGGGGGTGCCGGTCTCGTGGGCGATGCGCATGACCTGCTGCACCTCGGCGACGGATGCCGCGTGCACGACCGCGAGCGGCGGCGTCGCGCCGCGCCAGCCCGAGCGGTCTTCACGGCTGGCGTCGAGCACGTCGGGATCGAGGGAGACGGATGCCCCGAGTGCGTCCTGCAGGCGGGCGAGCGTGGCGAGCGGCATCCCTCCACCCTAGCCAGATGGGCCATGTCCGATTCCCGCCAGTCGATGTCGGCGGCGCATGCGACGCTTGAGGCATGACCACCCCGGCCCGCAGCCTCCGATCGACCGCCGATCCCCTCGACGACCCGGTCTTCGCCGAGCGCTACCGCGCCATGCAGTCGCGCGACGCCCGCTTCGACGGCCAGTTCATCACGGGCGTGCACTCCACGGGCATCTACTGCCGGCCGAGCTGCCCCGCGGTCTCGCCCAAGCCCACCAACGTGAGCTTCTACCTCACCGCCGCGGCGGCCCACGAGGCGGGCCTGCGCGCATGCAAGCGGTGCCTGCCCGACGCCGTGCCCGGCTCCCCCCAGTGGGACCTGCGCGACGACCTCGCCGCACGCGCCATGCGGCTCATCGCCGACGGCGTCGTCGAGCGCGAGGGCGTGCCGGGGCTCGCGTCGCGGCTCGGCTACACCCCCCGACACCTCACCCGCGTGCTCACCGCCGAGCTCGGCGCCGGGCCGCTCGCGCTCTCGCGGGCGCACCGTGCACAGACGGCACGGTCACTGCTCACGGCCACGAGCCTGCCCGTCGCCGACGTCGCGTTCGCGTCGGGGTTCGGCAGCGTTCGGCAGTTCAACGACACCATCCGCGAGGTCTACGAGCGCAGCCCGCTCGAGCTCCGGGCGGCGGCGCGACTGCGCCGGCGGGGGCGCCCATCGGCGTCTGCGGCGTCTGCGCCGGCTCGGCCTTCGGGCGCGGATGCCACGACGGATGCCGCCGGCATCGTGCGACTGCGGCTTCCCGCCCGCGCGCCGTTCGATGCGGCGGGGGTCTTCGCGTGGCTGCGGGCACGAGCCCTGCCCGGCATCGAGTCGGCCGAAGCCCTGCGGTACCGGCGCGCCCTGCTGCTGCCGGGCGGCCCGGCCCTCGTCGGCTTCGCGGCCGCCGACGACGCCAGCGGCGCGCCGGCCATCGAGGTCGAGGCTCGGCTCGCGACCCTCGCCGACCTCGCGCCGCTCGTGGCTCGGGTTCGGCGCCTCTTCGACCTCGACGCCGACGCCGTGGCGATCGACGCGGCCCTCGCCGCCGACCCGGCGCTCGCGGCATCCGTCGCGGCGGTGCCCGGCATGCGGGTGCCCGGATGCCTCGACGCGCACGAGCTGGTGTTCCGCGCGCTCGTCGGGCAGCAGGTGTCGGTCGCGTCCGCTCGCACCGCGCTCGGCCGGCTCGCAGTCGCACTGGGTGAGCGGGTGGCCGATGCCTCCGACGACGAACACGGCCTGCTCTTCCCCACGGCGGGCGCCATCGCCGCCGACGGCGAATCCGTGCTTCGCGGCCCCCGCGCGCGCATCCGCACGATCGTCGACGTCGCCAGGCG
Source organism: Agromyces sp. NSFZ (assembly GCF_056156205.1). Lineage (NCBI taxonomy): Bacteria > Bacillati > Actinomycetota > Actinomycetes > Micrococcales > Microbacteriaceae > Agromyces > Agromyces sp. NSFZ. The sequence continues at coordinate 1,628,465 of NZ_CM149585.1, read as the reverse complement.
ACTCGACTCGGGCGAACTCGTGGTCGCGCCCGAGCGCGACCGCGAGGAGCTCGTCGCCGACCTGCTCGCGGTGCCCGGCGTCGGCCCGTGGACGGCCGGGTACCTCGCCATGCGGGTCACGCGGGCGCCCGACATCCTGCTCACGAGCGACCTCGCCCTTCGCAACGGCGCCGTGCGGCTCGGGCTTCCGGCCGCGGCCAGGGAGCTCGACGCCGCGGGCGCCCGATGGGCGCCGTGGCGCAGCTACGCGTCCATGCACCTGTGGCGGGCGGCCGCGGCATCCGTCGACGCATGACGCAGCTTGTCGACCACCGTGCACAGCCGCCCGGCTTCATTGTGGATCGCGCACAGCTTCGCCCGATCGCCGCCCGATAGCCTGAACGGGTGAAGTTCGCGCACCTGAGAGTCGAAGGCCAGACCACCCCTCGACTCTCGGCGGTGGTGGCCGAAGCGGCGCTCTTCCTCGACGAGGTCATGCCGAATCCGCCACGCGACCTGCAGGACCTCATCGAGCGCGGCCCCGGCGGCCTGGCCGAGGTGCGCGAGGCGGTCGACACGGCGCTCGCGGCCGGTGCCGTGCTCTCGCCCGTGCACGAACTGCGGCACTCGTCGGCGGTGCTCAGGCCGGCGCAGATCATCGCGATCGGCGCCAACTACGCCGCGCACGCATCCGAGCTGAAGCTCCGCTCCGAGACGGCGATGACGATCTTCTCGCTCTGGCCCAACTCGCTCGCCGGGCACGGCGCCACCACCGCGTGGCCCGAGGACCTCACCAAGCAGGTCGACTACGAGGCCGAGCTCGGCGTGATCATCGGCCGCCCGGCCCGCGGCGTGCACGTGCGCGACGCCCTCGACTACGTCTGGGGCTACACGGTCGTCAACGACATCACCGCACGCGACCTGCAGTTCAGCGAGGCGCAGTGGTCGCGCTGCAAGTCCTTCGACGGCTTCACCCCCACCGGACCGGTCGTGGTCACCGCCGACGAGATCCCCGACCCGCAGGATCTCTGGCTCACGACGAACCTCGACGGCCGCATCCTGCAGGACGCCTCCACGAACGAGATGGTGCGCACGGTCGCCGAGATCATCTCCTACCTTTCGCGGTCGGCGACGATCCCGCCCGGCACGCTCATCTCCACGGGGAGCCCCGGCGGTGCCGGCTACTCCCGCAACCCGCAGGTGTTCCTGCGCGACGGCTCGACCGTCACGGTCAGCATCGAGGGCATCGGCTCCCTCACCACGCACTGCCGCGTGATCTGACCCGCGCGTCCGCCGCTCAGGGCTTTGCCACGCGACGTCCAGCGTTTCCGCCGCGTCGCCAGAGGGGTCGCATAGCCCGGCTCGCGACGGTGGTCGTACGGCATCTCCCCCGGTGCCGTCGACGAAAGGATCCCCCAGTGAACGATCAGAGCACCTCCCCCACCCGCTCGCCGGAGAGCGCACGGACGGGCCGCCGCGCGCGGCGCGCAGGGATGATCATGGCCGGCCTCGCGGGCGCCGCGGTCGTCGGCACCCTCACCATGGGTGCCGCATCGGCCGCCGAGACGAATCCGGCTGACGCCGCGACCGAGTCGACGACGAGCCTGTCGCAGCACCAGGCCCAGCACCGCCACGGCGCGACGTCCGCAGAGACGGCGGATGAGACGGGCGGCAGCACCGGCAACGGACGCATGGGCGCGGGCAGCGCGGGTGGGCACGCCGGCGAACGAGGCGCCGCTGGCGAGGGCGCCGGTGGCGAGGGCGACTGCGACCACGGCGACCACGGCGACCACGCCGAGTCGGACGCCGACGCCGACGCGGATGCCGGCACCGACACGAGCAGCTGAGTCCCCCGCCGACGCCGGCCGCCGGTCGCGCCGCTCCCGATTCGGACGGGCGGCGCGACTCGGTGGCCGTGTTTCCGTTCCTACGCGACGTTCCCTCTGGGCCGGCGACGTGGCGCGGGAACGGGAACATCGGGTGAGCGGGTCGGGCCCGGCGGCGCTACTCCGAGGGCTCGCCGTGCAGGTCGATGACGGGAATGGCCTGGGTCACGGGGTGGATGCCCGACAGGCGCGACGGAGCCAGCTGCCGCTCGACGTCGTGCCGCGTCATCAGGCCCGCCTCGACGACGAGGTCGGCCACGGGACGACCCGTCGCGAGTGCCTGCTTCGCCAGCGACGCGGCCGCGGTGTAGCCGATGAACGGGATGAGGGCCGTGATGACGCCGACGCTCGATGCGACCATGCTGTTCAGGCGATCGACGTTCGCGGTGATTCCGTCGACGCAGTTCACGCGCAGCGTCCAGCACGCCTGGCGCATCCACGTGATCGACTGCAACAGCGAATGGGCGATGACGGGTTCGAACGCGTTGAGCTGCAACTGGCCCGCCTCGGCCGCCATGGTGACCGTGACATCCGTGCCCGCAATGGCGTAGGCGACCTGGCTGACCGCCTCGGGGATGACCGGATTCACCTTCCCGGGCATGATGCTCGAGCCGGCCTGCCGCGGCGGGAGGTTGATCTCGCCGAGGCCCGCCTGCGGCCCCGAGGAGAGCAGTCGCAGGTCGTTGCAGATCTTCGAGAGCTTGATCGCACTGCGCTTCAGCGACCCCGAGAAGGACATGAACGCGCCCGCGTCGCTCGTCGACTCGATCAGGTCGGGCGCCGTCTCGAGGTTCAGCCCCGTGATCTCGCGGAGGTGCCGCACGGCCGCGGCCGCGTACCCTGGGTCGGCGGTGATGCCCGTGCCGATCGCGGTCGCGCCGAGGTTGATCTCGGACAGCAGCCAGATGGTCTCGGTGAGCCGCGCGTGATCCTCGCCGAGGGTCGTGGCGTAGCCGTGGAATTCCTGGCCGAGCGTCATCGGCACGGCATCCTGCATCTGCGTGCGGCCGACCTTGAGGATGCCGTGGAACTCGTCGGCCTTCCGCCCGAACGACTGCCGCAGCAGCTCGAGCTCGGCGAGCAGCGTCTTCAGCGAGAACGCCAGCGAGATCTTGAGCGCGGTCGGGTAGGTGTCGTTCGTCGACTGGCTGCGGTTGACGTCGTCGATGGGGTGCAGGACGTCGTAGCGACCCTTGGGGTAGCCGGCGACCTCGAGCGCGAGGTTCGTGATGACCTCGTTGGCGTTCATGTTGGTCGACGTGCCCGCGCCGCCCTGGATCACGCCGACGACGAACTGGTCGTGATGTTCACCGTCGATGATGCGCTGGCAGGCCTCGTCGATCCAGGCGGCCTTCTCGGCGCCCAGCACCCCGACCTCGCGATTCGCGCGGGCGGCGGCCTGCTTCACCGAGGCGAGGGCCACGATGAGCTCGGGATAGACCGAGATCGGGCGCTTCGAGATCGGGAAGTTCTCGAGCGCGCGCATGGTGTGCACGCCCCAGTACGCGTCGGCCGGGACCTCGACGGTGCCGAGCGAATCGGTCTCCGTTCGGGTGGCCGGGTGGACATCGCCTGGGTTCGTCACGTGCTCCTCCGCGAAGGTGTGCTCGGGCAGGTGGTCGGGTCGGGTCATCGACACTGTCTTGGCTCCATTGCCTCTGGTTCGCGCGGGATCGCCGCGCCTCGTACTCGTCTCGAGCCTACCGCCGCGTGAGCACGGAAACGGGCGGCGAGGCCCCCCGCCTCGCCGCCCGCCGCTCCGGTCAGACCTTGTCGGGCTCGGGACTCGGGGTGTCGACGCCGTCGGCCGCGAGGAGCTCCTCCTCGACCGCGCCGCCGTAGCCCTCCTTCTGCGGGTCGCCGTGCAGGCCGCCCGACACCGCGTACTCCTCCTCGGGCGAGAGCACGAGGTGGTGCCTGCCGTAGATCGCGAACCCGATGAGCATGACCGCGTACACGACCGCGATCGCGATGATCGCCGGCACGAACGTCGGGTTGAGGAGGAATCCGAGGAAGATGAGCGCGGCGATCACGGCAGCCACGACCGCGCCGGGGACGCCCCATGGGCTGCGGTACGGCCGCTTGGCGTTCGGGTACTTGCGTCGCAGGATCACGAAGGCGACCATCTGCAGGAGGTAGGCCAGCACCGCGCCCCAGACCGCGATGTTCAGCACGATCGCACCGGCGACCGCTCCGGCCCCCTCGGCGTCGACCTGCGCGAGCACGTCGAGCACGACCAGTGCCACGAAGCCGATGACCGCGCCCGCGACGAGCGCCACCCACGGCGTCTGCCGCTTGCCGGTGAGCGAGAGGAACTTCGGGTAGTACCCCGCGCGGGAGAGCGAGTACATGTTGCGTCCGTAGGCGAACATGATGCCCTGCAGCGACGCGAGCAGGCCGATGAGCGCGAACAGCGCGAGCACGGCCGCGAGCCCGTCGCCGACGATCGCCCGGAACCCGTCGAGCAGTGGCTCGCCGGCGGTCGCGGTCTCCTCGGCGCCGACGACGCCAGTGTTGAGGAAGAGCACGAGCAGCCCGGTGACGATGAGCGTCGCCCGCGCGATGAGTCCGGCCCGCGGGATGTCGTGCACCGGGTCGTGCGACTCCTCGGCGGCGAGCGGCAACTCCTCGATGCCGAGGAAGAACCACATCGCGAACGGCAGCGCGAACAGGATGGGCAGCACGCCGTGCGGAAGGAATGCGCTCTGGCCCTCGTCGGGCGCGATGTTCCAGAGTGCGTCCCACGAGAACTGGCCGGAGAAGATCGCCATCGCACTGAACACGAGCAGGATCGCGATCGAGATGATCGACACGACGATGGCGAACTTGAACGAGATGTTCGCGCCGGCGGCGTTGATGCCGATGAAGACGGCGTAGAGGATGACCCACCACAGCCAGCCGGGCATCGAGAAGCCCAGCAGCTCGCTCGTGATCGCGTCGGCGTAGGACGCCGAGAAGAAGACGATCACCGCGGTCGTCGCGACGTACTCGATCGTCTCGGCGAGGCCCGTGATGAACCCGCCCCACGGCCCCATCGCCGCTCGCGAGAACGAGTACGCGCCGCCCGTGTGCGGCATCGCCGAGGCCATCTCCCCGATCGAGAAGATCAGGCCGTAGTACATGGCGACGAGGATCGCGAAGGCGATCAGCATGCCGCCGAACCCGGCGAAGTCGATGCCGAAGTTCCAGCCGGAGAAGTCGCCAGAGATGACCGCCGCGACCGCGAGGCCCCAGAGGCCCCAGACGCCGGCGGCGCGGGTGAGCTTGCGTTTCTCGAAGTATCCGGAGTCGGCGGTCGTGTACTTCACTCCCGAGACTCTGAGGGTGTCTTTCGCCATGACGGCTCCCTTGCTCTCATCGCGCGAAGCCCTTGGGGGCGGGCGCGGGGTGCGATGCGTGTGGCCCTGACTATAGGACGCGGAATGGTCGCCCGTACAGACCTTTTTTCGGGGGCCGCCGCGACGAAGAAGCGCGCCTCGGCGAATTCATGCTGTCGCGGCCATTGGCGCCTGTGATGTAATGGTCGCCATTGCAGACCTTTTCACCCGCTCGAGGAGGAGCTCACGGATGTCGGCACCGACCGGATACCTCTCGCTCGACCAGCTCCGCAGCGCCGTGGCCGACGGCCACGTCGACACCGTGGTGGTGGCGTTCACCGACATGCAGGGCCGGCTCGTCGGCAAGCGGTCATCGGCCAGGCTCTTCATCGAGGAGATCTCGCACCACGGCGCCGAGGCGTGCAACTACCTGCTGGCGGTCGACGTCGAGATGAACACCGTCGACGGCTACGAGATGTCGAGCTGGGAGCGCGGCTACGGCGACATGGCCCTCGTGCCCGACCTCTCGACGCTGCGCATGGCGCCCTGGCTCGAGGCCACGGCACTCGTCACCGCCGACCTGCAGTGGCTCGACGGACGCCCGGTCGAGGCATCCCCTCGACGCATCCTGCAGCGACAGCTCGAACGGCTCGCCGAGCGCGGCCTGACGGCCTACGTCGGCACCGAGCTCGAGTTCATCGTCTTCGACGACTCCTACCGCGACGCCTGGCGCAAGGGCTACCGCGACCTCACGCCGGCGAGCGACTACAACATCGACTACGCGCTGCTCGCCTCGACGCGCATGGAGCCGATGCTCCGCGACATCCGGAACGCCATGGACGGTGCCGGCATGTACTGCGAGGGCGTGAAGGGCGAGTGCAACTTCGGCCAGCAGGAGATCGCGTTCCGCTACACCGACGCCCTCGGCACGTGCGACAACCACTCGATCTACAAGAACGGGGCGAAGGAGATCGCCGACCGGCACGGCAAGTCGCTCACGTTCATGGCGAAGTTCAACGAACGCGAGGGCAACAGCTGCCACATCCACATCTCGCTGCGCGGGGAGGACGGCAGCGCGGTCTTCAGCGACGAGTCCCAGCCGCACGGCATGTCGACGATGTTCCGGCACTTCCTGGGCGGCCAGGTCGCCGCGATGCGCGAGCTCACGCTGTTCTCGGCGCCCAACATCAACTCGTACAAGCGGTACGTTCCGGGCAGCTTCGCGCCGACCGCGATCGCCTGGGGGCTCGACAACCGCACCTGCGCCCTACGCGTGGTGGGGCACGGTCTCGGCATGCGGGTCGAGAACCGGGTGCCGGGCGGCGACGTGAACCAGTACCTCGCGGTCGCCGCGCTCATCGCGGCGGGCCTGCACGGCATCGACAACGAGCTCGAGCCCGGCGACGTCTTCATGGGCAACGCGTACGAGAGCGACGTCGCACGCGTGCCGGCCACGCTGCGGGAGTCGGCCGACCTGTTCGCGGGGTCGACGCTCGCGCGCGAGGCCTTCGGCGACGAGGTCGTCGACCACTACCTGAACAACGCGAAGGTGGAGCTCGCCGCGTACGACGCGGCCATCACGGACTGGGAGCGGGTGCGTGGTTTCGAACGACTCTGAGCCGCATGGACGCGAGGGGCGGGCACCGCACCACGAGGTGGGACCCGTCATCGGCGTCACCACCTACCTCGAGCAGGCGCAGACGGGCGTGTGGGACGTGCCCGCGTCGTTCCTGCCGAAGGTGTACCTCGACGCGGTGACCGACGCCGGCGGCATCGCCGTGCTGCTGCCGCCGCAGCCCGTCACCCGAGAGATCGCGCGCTCGGTCATCGCGACGCTCGACGGACTGATCGTGTCGGGCGGAGCCGACGTCGACCCCGCCCGCTACGGCCAGGAGGCGCATCCGCGCACCGGCCGCCCGCGCACCGACCGCGACGCGTGGGAGGACGCCCTCCTCGCCGAGGCGATCGCCGTGGAACTGCCGTTCCTCGGCATCTGCCGCGGTGCGCAGGTGCTCAACGTGGCGCTCGGCGGCACGCTCACCCAGCACCTCCCCGACCTCGTCGGCAGCGAGAAGTACCAGCCGGCCCCCGCCGTCTTCGGCGAGGGCGAGGTCTCCGTCGAGCCCGGCTCCCGCCTGGAATCGGTGCTCGGCGCAGGCGAGCGCACGCTGCCCGTGCACTACTACCACCACCAGGCGCTCGACGAGGTCGCCGATGGGCTCACCGTCACCGCCCGCAGCGAGGACGGCGTCATCGAGGCCGTCGAGCTCGACTCGGTGCCGTTCGGCCTCGCCGTGCAGTGGCACCCCGAGGAGAACGCCGCCGACCGCCGGCTGTTCGCCGGCCTCGTCGACGCCGCCCGCACGCACCGCATGGGAAGGAGCCGTTCGTGAGCCACACGATCGTGAACCCCGCCGACGGGGAGGTCGTCGCGACCGTCACCGCCGCGTCGATCGAGGAGACGGATGCCGCGATCGCGCGTGCCGCCGTCGCGCAACGCACCTGGGCGGCCGTCGCACCCGTCGACCGCGCCCGGATGCTCCGCCGGTTCGCCGCGGCCGTCGACGGGGCGGTCGAGGAGCTCGCGACGATCGAGGTGCGCAACTCGGGACATCCGATCGGGCAGGCCAGGTGGGAGGCCGGCCACGTGCGCGACGTGCTCGAGTACTACTCTGCCGCCCCAGAGCGTCTCTTCGGCCGCCAGATCCCCGTCGCGGGCGGCCTCGACGTCACGTTCCAGGAGCCGCTCGGCGTCGTGGGCGTCATCACGCCGTGGAACTTCCCGATGACGATCGCGTCGTGGGGCTTCGCCCCGGCGCTCGCGGCCGGCAACGCCGTGGTGCTGAAGCCCGCGGAGTGGACCCCGCTCACGAGCCTGCGGCTCGCCGAGCTCGCCCTCGAGGCCGGGCTTCCCGAGGGGCTGTTCAAGGTGATCGCCGGCAAGGGCTCCGTCGTCGGCGAGCGCTTCGTGACGAACGAGACCGTGCGAAAGGTCGTCTTCACCGGCTCGACCGAGGTCGGCAAGCACATCATGGCCGGCTGCGCCGCGCAGGTGAAGCGCGTGACGCTCGAGCTCGGCGGCAAGAGCGCGAACATCGTGTTCGCGGATTCCGACCTCGAGCAGGCCGCCGCCACGGCACCCTACGGCGTCTTCGAGAACGCCGGGCAGGACTGCTGCGCGCGGAGCCGCATCCTCGTTGAGCGCAGCGCCTACGAACGGTTCATGGAGCTCCTCGAGCCCGCCGTGCAGGGCGTGAAGGTCGGCGACCCCGCCGACGAGACCACCGAGATGGGCCCGCTCGTCGCACGGCAGCACCTGGAGCGGGTGCGATCGTTCGTGCCCGACGACACCGACGTGGCCTTCCGCGGCGCGGCGCCCGACGGGCCCGGGTTCTGGTTCGCGCCGACCGTGCTGACCCCGTCGCGCGACTCGCGCGCGGCGCGAGAGGAGATCTTCGGCCCGGTCGTCTCGGTGTTCCCGTTCGACGACGAGGCCGACGCGATCCGGTTCGCGAACGCGAGCGAGTACGGCCTGTCGGGCTCGATCTGGACCCGCGACCTCAGCCGCGGCATCCGCGTGGCCCGTGCCGTGGAGTCCGGCAACCTCAGTGTCAACTCGCACTCCTCGGTGCGCTACGCCACGCCGTTCGGCGGGTTCAAGCAGTCCGGCCTCGGCCGGGAGCTCGGGCCCGACGCCCCCCTCGCCTTCACGGAGACGAAGAACGTCTTCATCGCCGTCGAATGACCGACACGAAACGCACAGACTGGAGCACCATGGCAGACCTCCCCCGCATCGACCTCACCCAGCGGCTCGCGGGCCGCGTCGCCGTCATCACGGGCGGCGCGTCCGGCATCGGGCTCGCTACCGCGAAGCGCCTCGCAGCCGAGGGCGCGCGCGTCGTCATCGGCGACATGGATGCCACGGCGGGCCCCGCCGCCGCCGACCTCGTCGGCGGCCTGTTCGTGCAGGTGAACGTGACCGACGAGGAGCAGGTGGACCACCTGTTCGACGAGGCCGCCCGCGTCTACGGGTCGGTCGACATCGCGTTCAACAATGCCGGCATCTCGCCGCCCGACGACGACTCGATCGAGACCACCGAGCTGCCGGCCTGGCAGAAGGTGCAGGACGTGAACCTGAAGTCGGTCTACCTCTGCTCGCGCGCGGCGCTCCGGCACATGGTCGCCCAGGGCCGCGGCTCGATCATCAACACCGCGTCGTTCGTCGCGGTGCTCGGGTCGGCCACGTCGCAGATCTCGTACACGGCGTCGAAGGGCGGCGTGCTCGCCATGAGCCGCGAGCTCGGCGTGCAGTTCGCCCGCCAGGGCATCCGCGTGAACGCGCTCTGCCCGGGTCCGGTCAACACGCCGCTCCTGCAGGAGCTCTTCGCGAAGGACCCCGAGCGAGCCCAGCGACGGCTCGTGCACATCCCCGTCGGCCGCTTCGCCGAACCCGAGGAGCTCGCCGCCGCCGTCGCCTTCCTGGCGAGCGACGACGCGTCGTTCATCACGGGTTCGACGTTCCTCGTCGACGGCGGGATCAGCTCGGCCTACGTCACGCCGCTCTAGGCTCGAACCATGGCGCGACAGGGGGACGACGGGCCGGCGGATGTCGCGGGCGAGGTGCTGAGCGCCGGCCTCCTGCTGACGCCCGCACGTCCGGCGAACGCGTTCGAGGAGACCGTGCAGCGCCTGCTGCAGTCGATCCGCCTCGGGCTCATCGGCCCGGGCGAGCGGCTCCCGCCCGAACGCGAGCTCGCGGGGATGCTGCAGGTGAGCCGGGACACGCTCCGCGAGGCGCTGGCCTCGCTCGCGGACGCCGGCTGGGTGGTGTCCCGGCGCGGACGCAACGGCGGCACCTTCGTCTGCGATGAGCTGCCGTCGCCGTCGCCCCACTCGGCACGCGCCGAGAGCGGCCGGCCGACGGCCGTGGCCGACCTCGAGGACACGCTCGCACTGCGAGCCGTGCTCGAGGTCGGCACCGCACGCCGGGCCGCGGAGCGCGAACTCAGCGCGGCCGACCGCGAGCGCCTCTGGCAGGCGTACGAGGAGTGCCGTTCCGCGCCGGGCGCGCAGTACCGCATGGCGGATTCGCGGCTGCACCTGCTGATCGCCGAGGTCATCGGCGCTCCGAGCCTCATCCCGCTCGTCGCCGACGTCCGCATGCGCGTGAACGAGCTGCTCGACGGCATCCCGCTGCTCGCCCCGAACATCGCCCACTCCGACGAGCAGCACCGGTCGATCGTCGGTGCGATCCTGCGCGGCAATCCCGACGACGCCGCGGCCGCGATGGCCGAGCACGTCGAGGGCACGGAGGCGCTGCTGCGCGGCTTCTACGCCTGAACGCGGTGGCGCCCCGCGATCAGATGAACGCGAACGGCAGGAACGGCAGCATCGCGAGCCCGAAGACGAGCGCGCCGAGCGTCACGAGCACGGCGCCGCCGAGCATGACGGCGTTGAGCACGATGCCCCAGATCGCCATGGTGCGCGACGCGGGCTCCCGCTTCAGCGCCATGATGCCGAGCACGAGGCCCGCGGCCGGGACGAAGAAGGTGTAGCTCGCGATGATCGACACGAGCCCGAGCACGAGGCTCGAGATGCTGAACCCGCGCGACTCCTCCGCGGGCGCGGCGGGTGCCGCGTAGGGGTTCGGCTCGCCGAACGGCGCCTGCGGCTGGGTGGGGGTTGCGGTGGTCATGGGGTTTCTCTCCTTGTTCGCGGATGTGATTCCACGGTACGGATGCCACGTGGTCGCCCGGTATGGGGCTATCCCCCGAGTCGAGCGGTGGGCGCGCATCCCGCTACGATCGCAGGGATCCCCCACCCCCTCCCGATCGGAGCAGCATGTCCCTGCCCTGGACCGTCCACGGCGACGGCGCGCACGTGAACCCCGGCGAGGTCGTCGCCCCCGGCGAGCGGCTCAGCTGGCCGCGCACCATCGGCCTCGGCATGCAGCACGTCGTCGCGATGTTCGGCGCCACGTTCCTCGTGCCGATCCTCACGGGCTTCCCTCCCGCGACGACGCTCTTCTTCTCGGGCATCGGCACGATCCTGTTCCTCCTCGTCACCCGCAACCGCGTACCAAGCTACCTCGGCTCGTCGTTCGCGTTCATCGCCCCGATCGTCGCGGCGACCGGCGCCGCCGGCATCGACGACCCCATGGGGGCGGCGCTGTTCGGCATCGTGGTCGTCGGCGTGCTGCTCGCGCTCGTCGGCCTCGTCGTGCAATGGGCCGGCACCCGCTGGATCGACGTGCTCATGCCTCCCGTCGTCTCGGGTGCCATCGTGGCCCTCATCGGCTTCAACCTGGCGCCCGTCGCGAAGGCCAACGTCACCATCGCGCCCCTCACCGCACTCATCACGCTCGCGGCGGTCATCATCGCGAGCGTCGCCTTCCGCGGCATCCTCGGACGCATGTCGATCCTCGTCGGCGTGGTCATCGGCTACGTCGCCGCCGTGATCCAGGGCGAGGTCGACTTCAGCGGTGTCGCGGATGCCGCGTGGATCGGCCTGCCGCAGTTCCACCTCCCCGCCAACCCGTTCGCCGACGCCGCGATCTGGGGCGTGCTGCCGGCGTTCCTGCCCGTGGTGCTCGTGCTCATCGCCGAGAACGTCGGCCACATCAAGGGCGTCGCCCAGATGACGGATGCCTCGATCAACGCGTCCACGGGCCGGGCCCTGTTCTCCGACGGGCTCGCGACGACCGTCGCGGGCTTCTTCGGCGGCTCGGGCACGACCACCTACGGCGAGAACATCGGCGTGATGGCGGCCACCCGCGTCTACTCGACCGCCGCGTACTGGGTGGCGGGCGGCTTCGCCGTGCTGCTCGGCCTGTCGCCGAAGATCGGCGCCGTCATCAACACGATCCCGGCGGGCGTGCTCGGCGGGGTGACGACCGCGCTCTACGGCCTCATCGGCATCATCGGCGTGAAGATCTGGCTCGACAACCGGGTCGACTTCACCCGGCCCGTCAACCAGTTCACCGCCGCGACCGCGCTCATCATCGGCATCGCCGACTTCACGTTCGCGGCGGGCACGGTGTCGTTCAACGGCATCGCCCTCGGCACGATCGCCGCGATCGTCATCTATCACGTGATGAGCGGCATCGCGCGCCTCCGAGGCACCGACGAGGCGGCCGAGCCTGCCCCGCCGACGACGCCGGCACAGCCGACGGCGCCGCCGGTCAGCTGAAGGGCGCTTCGACCTCGTACACCGGGAGGATCGCTCGAGATCAGCCGTGCAGCGCCGGGACGATGAGGTAGATGCCCACGAGCACCGCGACCCCGCTGACGACGAAGCACGCCCAGGCGCCGATGAACGCCGCCCGCTTCTGATTCGCGGTGAGCGGGCTCTTCTTCGCGGCCTTGGCGGCACGCTTCGCGGCGGCCGCGGCCTCCGTCGCGGAGATGATCGTGATGGCGTCGGTGAACGCGGCCGGCGTCACGATCGGGGTGCGGCCCGAGACGGTGAGGAGGCGGATGCCGAGCGCGTAGGCGCTGACCACGACCGACGCGCCCACGAGCGCCGCGACGAGGACGATGAGGAACGAGAACCAGTCGATCACGACGTCACCTTCCGCTTGGGCTTCGGATTGCGCTTGATCTTCACGGCGCGGCCCGAGACGGCGACCTCGCTCAGCACGTTTCGATGCGAGACCTCGCTCCGGCGCGACCACAGGAAGATGCCGGTGATGATGACGGCGCCCGCGATCACGTCCACGACGATGCCGACGACACCGAGGTGCGCGACGAGGGCCGCGAGCGCGCCGACCGCGCCCGCTGCGGGAAGCGTCATCAGCCATCCGATGCCGATGCGGCCGGCGGTGCGCCAGCGCACCTTCGAGCCTCGGCGGCCGAGGCCCGAGCCGATGACCGAGCCCGACGCCACCTGGGTGGTCGAGAGCGCGAAGCCGAGATGGCTGGACGCGAGGATCGTGGCGGCCGTCGAGGTCTCGGCGGCGAAGCCCTGCGCCGGCTTCACGTCGGTGAGTCCCGTGCCGAGCGTCTTGATGATGCGCCATCCGCCCATGTACGTGCCGAGCGCGATCGCGACGGCGCACACCACGACGACCCAGAACTGGGGGCCGCTGCCGACGGGCTGGAGCCCGACCGAGATGAACGTGAGCGTGATCACACCCATGGTCTTCTGGGCGTCGTTGGTGCCGTGCGCGAGGGCCACGAGGGAGCTCGAGAAGATCTGGGCGTAGCGGAACCCGTCGCGACCGTCGGGCTTGCCGTCGTAGCGGCGGGTGATGGCGTACGCGAGCTTCGTGGCCGCGAACGCGACGAGGCCGGCCGTGAGCGGTGCGAGCAACGCGGGCAGGATCACCTTCGACATCACGACCGAGAAGTCGATGGCCTGCAGGCCGAAGCCCACGAGCGCCGCGCCGATGAGTCCGCCGAACAGCGCATGGCTCGACGACGAGGGCAGGCCGAGCAGCCACGTCACCATGTTCCAGATGATCGCGCCGATGAGCCCGGCGAAGATGAGCTCCGGGGTGATGAACACCCCGTCGTCGCCCTCGCGGATGATGCCGCCCGAGATGGTCTTCGCGACCTCGGTCGAGAGGAACGCCCCGACCAGGTTGAGGATCGCGGCGAGCCCGACGGCGACCTTGGGCCGGAGGGCGCCCGTGGCGATGGGCGTCGCCATGGCGTTGGCCGTGTCGTGGAACCCGTTCGTGAAGTCGAAGAAGAGGGCCAGTGCGACGACCAGCACGACGATGAGGGTGAGATCCACCGGCGACCTTCTCTGGATCGGTGCTTGATATTCACCGGATGTTCAGGGGACGTTGGTTGCAGAACCGGCGATCGCCGTGCTTCCCGCACGATACTACGCGACCGACTCCCGCTCCTCCACCACGGTGGCGAGGTCGGGGCCGAACACGAAGGTGCGTCGCACGGATGCCCCGTCGAGCACGCCGGGGAGCCACCGACGCGCGTCATCCCACATCTCGGCGTACGGCACCCGGTCGAGTGGGAACCACTCGGGATCCAGCTCCGCGGACCCGCGGGGGTCGCCCGACCAGGTGCGGCACACGAAGACGCTCGACTCCTGGCTCCAGGACCGGCGATGCGGGAAGTGGTACGTCAGGAGCCCTCGCGGTTCGAGGTCGGATGCCGCGACCACGAGCCCCGACTCCTCGAGCACCTCGCGCACCGCGGCCTCGACGGCTGACTCCCCCGGCTCGAGCTTGCCGCCGAGTCCGACGAAGTTGCCGATGCCGAGGCCCTTCTTCTTGCGTCCGAGCAGCACCTCGGTGCCGCCCGCGTGTTCGCGCAGGAGGTAGCAGACGCAGACCTGTGGCAGCGGCATCCGTGGGATCCGTCAGCCGAAGAGGATCTTGGCCTCGTCGTACCGGTGCTGCGGCACGCGGTTCAGGCTGCCGACGGCCTCGGCGATCGAGACCGTCGCGATGTCGGTGCCGCGGAGCGTGACCATCGAGCCCCACGCGCCCTCGTAGACCGCGTCGACGGCGTGCATGCCGAGGCGGGTGGCGAGCACGCGGTCGTAGGCGCTCGGCGCGCCGCCGCGCTGGATGTGGCCGAGCACCGTGTGCCGCGACTCGAATCCGGTGCGCTCCTCGATCATGGGGGCGAGCTTCTCGGCGATGCCGCCGAGGCGCGGACGATTGAACGCGTCGAGACCGAGGTGCGAGTGCGCCTCCTCCATGGTGTCGAGCTTGAAGCCCTCGGCGACCACGATCAGCGGGGCACGGCCGCGGTCGCGCACCGAGTCCACGTAGTGGCAGATCTCGTCGATGCCCATGGGCTGCTCGGGGATGAGGATCGCATGCGCGCCACCCGCCATGCCGGAGTGGAGGGCGATCCAGCCGACGTGACGACCCATGACCTCGAGCACCATGGCGCGGTTGTGCGACTCGGCCGTGGTGCGCAGGCGGTCGATCGCCTCGGTGGCGATCTCGACGGCCGTGTCGAAGCCGAACGAGTAGTCGGTCGCGGCGAGGTCGTTGTCGATCGTCTTCGGCACGCCGATGATCTTCAGCCCGGCATCGGTGAGCCGCTGCGCCGCCGCGAGGGTGCCTTCGCCGCCGATCGCGATGATCGCGTCGATGCCGTTCTCGTCGAGCATGCGCTGGATGTTCTCGGGACCGCCGTGCTCGCCCTCGAAGGGGTTGGTGCGGCTCGAGCCGAGGATCGTCCCGCCCTGCTTCGAGAGCCCGCGCACGTCGTGGCGGGTGATCGGCATGAGATCGCCCTCGACGACGCCCTTCCACCCCCAGCGGAATCCGACGAACTCGGTGTCATACGAGATGACGCCCTTCAGCACGGCGCCGCGGATGACGGCGTTGAGGCCGGGGCAGTCGCCGCCGCTCGTGAGGATCCCGATCTTCATGTGTGGACGTCTCCAAAGGTGCTCGACTCGAATGGATGCTGCCGGAGGCCACGTCCTCGGGGCGATTCGACTGCGGCAGTCTATAGCGTTGCCGAGGACCGCTCGGTTCCGCGCCTCAGAGGGTGCCGTCGAGCGCCGAGCGCAGCACGTGCTGCAGCGCGTCGAGCTGCACCGAGTCGGCGGATCCGGGCTCGACGTCGCTGCCGTCGAGGGCCCGGGCGGCGAGGCCATGCTTGGAGTCGATGAGCTCCGCGATGCGCGCGTCGATGGTGTGCGCGGCGATGATGCGCCATGCCGTCACGGGCTCGTCCTGGCCGATGCGGTGCACGCGGTCGATCGCCTGCGTCTGCTCGGCCGCCGTCCAGCTGAGCTCGGCGAGCACCACGTTCGAGGCCGCCTGCAGGTTCACGCCGACGCCCGCCGCGGTGAGCGAGCAGACGGCGACCGCGACCTCGGGATCCTTGTTGAACGCGTCGATCGCGGCTTGGCGCTGCAGCGCCGTCTGGTCGCCGCGGAGCGACACCGTGCGCAGCTCGCGAGCAGCGAGCGCGGCCTCGACCTGGTCCATGACGTCGATGTGCTTGGCGAAGAACACCACCTTGCCCACCGACCGCGCGAGCTGGGCGGCGTAGTCGGCGGCGAGTCCGGCCTTCGCCTGGCCGATCTTGCGCACCATGGTGAAGACGTTCTCGCCCGACTTCGCCGACTTCGACTCCTCGAGCTCGGCGTGTGCGACGGCGCGGATGAACTGGTCGCGCAGGTCGTCGTCGAGGTTGCCGATGCGCAGGTTCCGCGATTCCACGAGCGCGCGGAAGCGGCCGAGGAGACGATTGCCGAGCTCGCGCTCGGCGGCGCGCACCGAGCGGCCCAGCTCGTCGTCGAGCTCGACGGGGAGGTCGGCGATGCGCTTGGCCGGAAGGTCGGCGGCCACGTCGACCTTGCGTCGGCGCACGATGCCCTGGTCGATCACGATGCGACGCGCCTCGGGGTAGAACCCCAGGTCGGCGGGCGTGAGTCCGGTCTCCTCGAGCTTGCCGAGGAGCGCCGGCGACGGCTTGTCGCCGTCGATCCAGCCGAGGAACTGCCAGATCGCCCGGAAGTCGTCGACGTCGTTGATGAGCGGCGTGCCGGTGAGCGCGAGCAGCAGCGGGTCTCCGCCGGGAGCGGTGCTCCGGATCTTGTCGGCGAGCGCGAGCACGTTGCGGGAACGCTGCGACTGGAGGTTCTTGATGAAGTGCGCCTCGTCGACGACCATGCCGCGGAACCCGAGCGTCGAGAGCCACGCCATGTGCCGGTCGAGCACGTCGTAGTTCACGACCACGACGTCGGCGAACGCGTCGAGCGAGTCGCCGTCGCCGTGGATCACGGTCGCCCGGCGATGCGGGGTCCATCGCTCGACCTCGCGAGCCCAGTTCATCTTCACGACGTTCGGCACCACGGCCAGCAGCGGGTAGGCTCCGGCGACGGATGCCGCGAGCACGGACTGCGCGGTCTTGCCGAGTCCGGGCTCGTCGGCGAGCAGGAACGTGCGGTGGCCCTGGCGGGCCGACTCGATGAAGCGCGCCTGGTGCTTCATCAGCTCGAGGCCGCGCGGCGAGAGCCGATCGACCGCGGGCGCCTCGGGCAGCTCCATGGAGGCGGCCTGACCACCCGACCCGAGCTCGAACGACTTGAACAGCGGGCCGAGCAGCTCCCAGTTGGCGAGGCGGCGCACGGGAACGACGGGCGCGGCGGCGCGCGAGAAGTCGGGCGCGAGGAACGGGTTCGCGAGCTGGCGGGAGCGCACGGATGCCGGGATCACCTGGTTCTCGGCGAGCTCGGGCACCACGATCGGCTCGCGCGTGATGATGAGCTCGTCTGGGCTCAGCTCGGCGCCGGACTCGAGCAGCCAGTCGCGGCGGAACCGCTGCGCGACGGTGGAGATCGAGGCGTCGGGCTCGAGCAGCGAGATGAGGCTCGTGTCGCGGGCCGCCGTCTTCGCGAGGATCTGCGCGATGCCGTCGAGGCGCTTGAGGAGCTCGGCGCGCGCGGCGTCGGTGAGCTCGGGGTCGGCCTTGACGCGGGCGCGCTCCTCGCGCATGAGGAGCGCGATGACCTGGAACTTCGTGCGGTTCGTGGGGCCGAGCTTGCCCTTCTGGGCCTTCGTCTCCACCTCGCGCACCTTGCGCGCGAGGATCGGGATGATGGGCGCGTCGTCGTCGCGCGATCGCGTTCGCTGACGCTGCCTCGTCTGCTGGGCCATGGTCCTCCAGTTTCCGGCCGACTGCCATGCGCCCCATGCACCGGTCACGGTGGCCGGACCGCTCGGGGCATCGGAGCCCCCGCTCGCGGTACGCCGAATCCCGAACCGAGCAGCACGTGAGCGGAGCTCACGCGGTCGGCCGAAGAACGGATTCGTCGGGCGCCCTGCCATTCTAGCGGTTCCGCGGCACCCGCGCTGACGCGTGACGCTCGACGAGCTACGCCGCGCTGTGCACCGCGTAGCTCAGGAGGAAGCCCGCCGTGACGAGGAGCCCCGTGAGCGCGTGCGCCGAGCGGAACGCCTCGGGGATCATGGTGTCGCAGATCATGGCGAGGATCGCGCCGGCGGCGATCGCCGTGATGAACGCCGTCGTCGCCCCGCCCGCCGTGTCGAGCAGCACGAAGCCCAGCACCGCCGCGACGGTGCTCGCGACGGCGATCCCCGACCAGAGGAGGAACACGTACCACGACGGGCGCCCGGCCCGCTTGAGCTCGGCGGTGCTGGAGAGTCCCTCCGGCACGTTGGAGATGACGATGGCGAGGAGCACCGGAACGCTCACCCCGCCGCCACCGACCATGCTGAGGCCCAGGACTGCGGACTCCGGAACGCCGTCGAGCAGGGCCCCGAGCGCGATGCCCGTGCCGGTGCCCGGGTCCTCCCCGGCGCCGCGCGGGTTCCGTCGGTCGAAGTGATCGAGCAGCTGGTTCGCGACGACGTACACGACGGCTCCGATGCCGAATCCCACGACCGTCGGCCAGAATCCGCCTTCGTCCTGCGCCTCGAGCACGAGGTCGTAGGCGAGCGCCGAGATGAGCACGCCCGAACCGAACGCCATGACGGCGGCGACCAGGCGCACCGGCACCCGAACGACCCAGGCGATGGCGGCGCCGACCACGAGTGCGCCTCCCGCGATGAGTCCCGAGAGCGCCGCCCCGATCCATTCCGGCATGAACGGAGCATACGGCCGGATGCCCCGACGGCGCCTCGTGCGCACCGGTGCGGACGAGCGCGAGTCGGCCTATGCTTCTGGCATGGACGAGCGCGCGGGGGCGGACGTCACGCCCGAGGACGACGAATTCACGGTTTCGCAGGACACCGAGTTCGAGGAGACCGAGCTGGCGTTCGAAGACGACGAGCGCACGCTCGACGACAGCCTCCAGGACGAGGTGCCAGGCATCGACGAGGAGCGTCGCGTGCCGCTGCCCGATGAGCCGGCGGCCCCCTCCGAGGAGGACTAGCCGCCGACCGCGCGCACGGGAGCGTCAGACGCCGCCGCCTCCGCCGCCTCCGCCTCCACCGCCCGACGAGCCGCCGCCGCCCGAGCCGCTCGACGACGAGCTCGAGCTCGAGCCCGACCACGACGAGCTCGCCGATGACGAGAACGATGAGACGGATGCCGCGAACGCACCGGCGTTGAACCCGTCGCGTCCCGCGTACCACGAGGGGGTCTCACCACGCTGCTCGTAGAGGGCCGCCAGCTCGCGGCTCCACTCCCGTTCGAGTCCGAAGAGCACCGCGTAGGGCAGGAGCCGTTCGTTGAGCTTCAGCACCACGGCCGAGTCGAGCGTGGCCGTCGCGCCGGGTCGGTCCACGCGCATGGCGCCGCTCGGGCTCTGCAGCACTTGCAGCCGGTCGGCCTCGGCGAGCCTGATGTAGAGCCGCAAGCCCTCGAGGTGGTCGCGGAGCTCGCGTCCGGCCTCGGTGAGCGGCCGCACGTCGGCGACCGTGATGATCACGACGACCTCCGCCGCGATCGCGATCATGAACAGGAGCGCGGGCCAAGCGCCGCCCATGGCCGCGTCGAGCGCGATGATGCCGAAGACGAGGCTCAGGGCCGCGAACGCGCCGGCACCGATCGCGAGCAGCACGCGCCGACCCAGGTCGGGCCGGCGACGGAGGCCGCTCGTCACGACGTCCTTCTTCACCCGTTGGCGGATGGCGAGCAACTGCTTGCCGAGCACGATGTCGCGCGTCTTGAGATCTCGACGGGCGCCTCGTGACGGGAAGCCGTGGTACAGGGCCGACACGACCGAGCGGGCATCCGCGTCGCCCGCCTCGCCGCCCATGAACTCCACCGCGTAGCGCTTGCGCCCCGTCTCGACGATCCGCAGCTCCCCCTCGACGGCGCGCTCCAGGATGGTCGCCGTCACGCCCTTGCCGGGCTGGCCGACGAGCTCGGACGACACCATGGCGCTGACGGGCGGCGGTTCGTACTGCGCGATGATCGTGCCGCGGCCGGGGTGGTCGCGCCAGCGCGTGAGGCGCAGCACGATCGCCCAGATCATCACCGCCACGGCGCCCGCCGCACCCACCGCACCCGTGATCGCGGCCGGGGAGGAGCCGAACGACTCGTCGCGCGGTTCGAACGTGGCCGGGTCGAAGCCGACCGCGATCGTGAGGTTCTCGTACGGGCCGAGGCCCACGGCCTCCGCGGTGATCACCGGCGGGATCGACTCGGCGGTCGCCAGCGACATGCACGGCGTCGTCGAGCCCGACCAGCCTCGGTAGCACGAGACAGCGCCGGTCAGCCCCTCGGCGACGTCCTCCGACATCCGCAGCTCTGCTCGCACGCGCCCGAACGGCTGCGCCCAGCCGGTGCCGTTCACGTCCCAGTAGAACTCGTCGACGCTGGCGTCGTCGGGCTCGAGCGTGACGTTGTGCTGCCGGTAGCTGATGACGTAGGTCTGCTCGCCGTGCACGTAGTCGTCGGCGCGCACGGTGATGAGCAGGAACTCGCCCTCCTCGTCGCGCTCGACCTCGAAGTCGCGGGCGTTCCCCGCGCCGTCGGTCACCGATTCCACCTGGATGTCGGTCGGATGCCCCTGGTAGCGCAGCGGGATGGCCCGCCGGATGCCCCGGTTCTGGTCGAACTCGGGGAACACCGCGACGAGCGTCTCGGTCGTGTCGAGCACCGAGCGCCGCCCCTCGTCGCGGCTGAGCTCGTACACGGCGTCGAACGACGCGAAGGTGAAGTCGTCGACTCCGGCGGGCAGTGCGGTGACGGATGCCGCGGACCGGCTGTTCGCGACGGGCCCGGGCCCCGCCGTCGTCGGCGTCGCGGACGCGGCGGCGACGGGCCCCACGGCGAGTGCGAGCGTGACGAGCGCGAGGGCGGCGCGGAGGGGGGCACTGACCATGCCCCAACGCTAGCGCCCCGCGTCGGATCTGATACCTCAGTGGGGTATCGAGCGGGGCGCGGTATCCTGAACGGGTGATCGACGACATCAAGAAGCGCGCCCTGCACCGCACGAAGATCATCGAGGGTCAACTGCGCGGCATCGAGAAGATGATCGAGAACGAGGACTACTGCGTCGACATCATCACGCTCTCGCTCGCCGTGCAGAAGTCGCTCGGGTCGCTCAACAAGCTCCTCGTCGAGAACCACCTGCGCACGCATGTCACCGACATGTACGAGGAGGGCGGCGACCAGCGCGACGCCGCGGTGACCGAGCTGCTTCGCATCTTCGAGCTCAGCAACAACCGCGGGTAGCACCCGCATGCGGCGCATCCGGATCGTCACGGGCGACATCACCCGTGAGCGCGTCGACGCCATCGTGAACGCGGCGAACTCGAGCCTTCTCGGCGGAGGCGGCGTCGACGGCGCGATCCACCGCGCGGGCGGTCCCGCGATCCTCGAGGAGTGCCGCAAGCTCCGAGCGACGACCCACCGCGACGGCCTTCCCACGGGCGAGGCGGTGGCCACGCACGCCGGGCGACTGTCGGCGCGATGGGTCATCCACACCGTCGGACCGGTGTGGCCCGGCCCAGGAGCCGAAGCCGAGGAGCGGCGCAGGCTCCTCGCGAGCGCCTATCGCAACTCGCTCGGCCTCGCCGCCGAGCTCGGCGCGACCTCCGTCGCGGTCCCGGCGATCTCAGCGGGCGTCTACGGCTGGCCCGCCGACGATGCCGCGGCCGTCGCGCTCGACGCGGCTTCCACGGCCGAACGCGCGCCGACGCTCGTGCGGTTCGTGCTCTTCTCGGCCCGCATGCACGACGAGTTCCTGGACGCGGCCGACCGACTCGGCATCGACGTCGACTGACCGCCCGTCACGTTCCGGGCGCGGTGACGGCGAGCCACTGGTCGAGTTCGCTCGGCTGGTCGGTGATGATGCCGTCGATCCCGAGCGCGCTCACCTCCTGCCAGGTCTCGTGCGTGTTCAGCGTGTAGCAGAGCACCGCGACGCCCGCCTCGTGGAGCGCCTCGAGCGCGCCCGGCACGGCGGTGACGGATGCCGCGGTCGTGCCGAATCCGATGACGCCGAGCCGCTCGGCGAGCGCGACCGGCTCGGCGGGCAGCTCGCGGATGAGCATGATGCGCGGCGTGGTGGGCGACACCTGCTGGATGGCGAAGAGCGTCTCGAGGCTGAAGCTCTGCAGGACCACGCGTCCGCGGAGCCCGTGGCGCTCGACGAGGTCCACGACCCGGCGCACCTCCTCGATCCGCCAGTCGGCCTTCAGCTCGACGAGGGCGCGAGCGGTCTCGCGGCGGGCGAGCTCCGCGAGGAACTCATCGAGCGTCGGCATCCGCTCACCTGCGAACCGGCCGTCGTACCAGGCGCCGACGTCCAGGCGCCGGAGGGCGGCGAGATCGAGCTCGCCCACGCCGCGTCGGTCGCCGGTCACCCGCTCGAGGCTCGTGTCGTGGAACAGCACCGGAACGCCGTCGCGGCTGAGCTGCACGTCGGTCTCGACGAAGTCGAGGTCGTCAATCGCCCGTTCGAGCGCGGGCATGGTGTTCTCGGGCGCCTCCGAGCGGTCGCCGCGGTGCCCGACGATGAACGCGGGTTCGCCAGGGAGGCGCAGCGCGCCGAACACGTCGACGGCCGAGGCGGTGGTGGGCGTCGTCGCGACGAGGAGCAGCGTCGCGATCACGGCGGTGCCGACCAGGGCGCACGCGATGCGCACGGCACGTCGGGGCGGGTGCGAGAGCCGGTCGAGCATGGGTTCGGCCTTTCCACCGAGCGGGCGACGTTGCCCGATCGGTGCGAGTCACTCTAGCAAGACCGTTACCGTTTCGTTATCTCGGGATGCCGCGCGCGTGTCGCCGCCTCCGCCTCGGCGGTGATGCGGTTCGCCATGCCGGCGAAGATGACGCCGTGGAACGGCGCGATCGCCCACCAGTAGAGCCGGCCCGCGAGCCCCTTGGGGAAGAACACCGCGCGCTGTCGATACACCGAGCCGTCCGGCGCCTCGGCCGCCGACAGCTCGAGCCAGGCCCGCCCGGGCACGCGCATCTCCGCGCGCAGCCGGAGGGAGGTTCCCCGCTCGATCGCCTCGACGCGCCAGAAGTCGACGGCGTCGCCGACGTGCAGCACCTCGGGATCCCGGCGGCCGCGGCGGAGGCCCACTCCCCCGGTCATCTTGTCGATCCAGCCGCGCAGCGCCCACGCGAGCGGAAACGAGTACCAGCCGTTCTCGCCGCCGACGCCCTCGATGACCCGCCAGAGCGCGGTCATCGGCGCCGTCGAACGGCGGACGCGTTCGTCGACGTAGACGGTGTGGCCCGCCCACTCGGGATCGCTCGGCAGCGGATCGCTCGGCGCGCCGGCGACCTCGGCGTTTCGCCAGCTCGTCTCGACATCACCGGCGCGTTCGCGATCGAGCGCGAGCCGCACGGCGGCCCGGTACGGCAGCAGCCCCTCGGCGGGCGGCGGGATGACGGCGTCGATGTCGTGGTCGTGCATGACGCAGTCGAACTGCAGCGATTCGATGATGGGCACGGCGAGCCGGCGTGGGATCGGGGTGACGAGGTTGACCCACTGGCCCGCGAGCCACGGGGTGAGCACCGGCAGCGCCGCGATGGGGCGCTGCCGAAGCCCCGCCTCGACGGCGTAGCCGTTCATGAGCTGCCCGTACCGGTGCACGTCGGGCCCGCCGATGTCGAACGCGCGGTTCACATCGGGCGGGAGCTCAGCGGCGTGCACGAGGTAGTGCAGCACGTCGCGCACGGCGATCGGCTGGATGAAGTCGCGCACCCACCGTGGGGCTGGCATGTACGGCAGCACCTCGGTGAGATGACGGATCATCTCGAACGACGTCGAGCCCGAGCCGATGATGACCCCGGCCTGCAGCACGACCGTCGGCACGCCCGACGACAGGAGGATCTCGCCGACCGCCGCCCGGGAACGCAGGTGCCGCGAGAGTCGCGCCCCCGCCGGGTGCAGCCCGCCGAGGTACACGATGCGACGCGCCCCGTGTCGCCGAGCCGCCTCGGCGACGTGGCGTGCGATGGCGAGCTCCGTCGACTCGAAGTCGCCGCGCCCGCCCATGGAGTGCACGAGGTAGTAGACGACCTCGATGCCGGCCATGGCGCGATCGACGGATGCCGCGTGCACGAGGTCGCCCTCGGCGATCTCGACGTCACCCGCCCACGGCACGTCGCGCAGTCGTTCGGGCCGACGCGCGAGGACGCGCACGTCGTAGCCCGCCTGGATCAGGCGCGGCACCAGTCGTCCGCCGATGTAGCCGGTGGCACCGGTCACGAGCACCCGCACGCCGCCACCCCCCGACCGACGGCCCGTCTCGGTCAGGACCGCTCGTTGCCTCGACGATAGTTGCCGCTCGCCCGGGCGAGGAGGTGCTGCACCTGTGAATCGTCCGCGCGTTGCAGGGTCGCGACGAGGCGGGCCGCGACGTGTCCGCCGACCGTCATCACGGTGCGTCCGCCGCGCGAGACGATGAGGCCGCCCTGCTTCGTGACGCGATAGTCGAACGGGTCAGACACGAGTCTGCCCCGTTCGTCCGATGCTCCGTTGCGTCCGGACATGCCGACGCTACCGCAGGCTCTTCGTGTGCCAGACCGTCTTGGTCTCGGTGAACGCGCTGATGCGGTCGAGCGTCGGTGCCGCGGCATCCGCCCCCTGCTCGGGCCGCAGCACGCGCTTCAGGGTGTCCGCCGCGTCGATCTCGAGGGAGATCCAGTCGAGGTCGCCCGCGCCCACGAGGTCGAGCGCATTCACGTCGGCGTGGCTGGCGAGCCACGGGGCGATCTCGGCGGGCGAGCCGGTGAGCACGTTGACCACGCCCTTGGGCACGTCGCTCGTGGCGAGCACCTCGGCGAGGCTGATCGCCGAGAGCGGGAATCGCTCGCTCGCCACTGCGACGACGGCGTTGCCCGCCACGACGGCCGGAGCCACCGCCGAGACGAAACCGAGCAGCGACGAGTCCTGCGGCACGATGACGGCGACGACGCCGGTGGGCTCGGGCACCGAGATGTTGAAGTAGGGACCCGCGACGGGGTTCGCGTTACCCGCCACCTGCGCGAACTTGTCGGCCCAGCCGGCATACCAGACCCATCGGTCGATCGACTCGTCGACCTGGGCGGTGGCGACGGCTCGCGTGACGCCCTCGGCCTCCTCGATCTCGGCGATGAACTGCGCGCGGCGCCCCTCGAGGAGCTCGGCGATGCGGTACAGCACCTGGCCTCGGTTGTAGGCGGTCGCGCCGCCCCATCCGGGCACCGCCGAACGTGCGGCCACGACCGCGTCGCGCGCGTCCTTCCGCGATGCCTTCGCCGCGTTCGCGAGGAACGTGCCCGTCGCCGAGACGACCTCGTAGGTGCGACCCGACTCGCTGCGCGGGAAGGCGCCGCCGATGTACAGCTTGTAGGTCTTGGGTACGGCGAGGCGGCTCACTTCGCGACTCCCTTCTTCTTCGAACGTGCTGATCGAGGAGGCCGCGCAGCGGCCGTCTCGACATCCGCGGATGCCGCGGCGCCGGTCTCGAGACGGCGTTGCACGACTCCTCGACCCACCGCGGATGCGGGCTTCAGGTAGGCGGCGAGGCCGTGCCTGCCGCCCTCGCGGCCGTAGCCCGACTCCTTGTAGCCGCCGAACGGGCTCGACGGGTCGAAGCGGTTGAACGTGTTGGCCCAGACGACGCCGGCCCGCAGCTGGTCGGCGACCGCGAGGATGCGGCTGCCCTTGTCGGTCCAGATGCCGGCCGAGAGGCCGTACGGCGTGTTGTTCGCCTTCGCGATCGCCTCGGCCGGCGTGCGGAAGGTGAGCACCGAGAGCACCGGCCCGAAGATCTCATCGCGTGCGATGCGGCTCGACGTCTGCACGTTCGTGAAGATCGTGGGCGCGTACCAGAACCCGTTCTCGGGGATCTCGCACGGCACGCTCCAGCGATCGGCGCCCTCGGCGACGCCGATCTCGGAGAGCTCGTGGATGCGCTCGAGCTGTTCCTTCGAGTTGATCGCGCCGATGTCGGTGTTCTTATCGAGCGGATCGCCGAGGCGCAGCGTCGAGAGTCGCAGCTTCAGGCGTTCGACGACCTCGTCGTGGATGTTCTCCTGCACGAGGAGGCGCGAGCCGGCGCAGCACACGTGTCCCTGGTTGAAGAAGATGCCGTTGACGATGCCCTCGATGGCCTGGTCGATGGGCGCGTCGTCGAAGACGATGTTCGCGGCCTTGCCGCCGAGCTCGAGCGTGACCTTCTTGTCGGTTCCGGCGACCTGCCGGGCGATCGCCCGGCCGACGGCGGTCGAACCCGTGAACGCCACCTTGTCGACGCCCTCGTGCGCGACGAGCGCGGCTCCGGTGTCGCCGGCGCCCGTGATGATGTTCACGACGCCCGGCGGCAGGTCGGCCTGCTGCAGGATCTCGGCGAAGATCAGCGCGCTGAGCGGCGTCGTCTCGGCGGGCTTCAGCACCACGGTGTTGCCCGCGGCGAGCGCCGGGGCGATCTTCCACGCGAGCATGAGCAGCGGGAAGTTCCACGGGATCACCTGCGCGGCGACGCCGAGCGACCGGGGGTCGGCGCCGAGGCCCGCGTGGTCGAGCTTGTCGGCCCAGCCCGCGTAGTAGAAGAACCAGGCCGCCACGAGCGGCACGTCGACGTCGCGTGACTCCTTGATGGGCTTGCCGTTGTCGAGCGACTCGGCCACGGCGAGCTCGCGGGAGCGTTCCTGCACGAGGCGCGCGATGCGGAAGAGGTACTTGCCGCGGTCGCGGCCCGGCATCCGCGACCACACGTTCGCGTACGCCCGCCGGGCGGCGGCGACCGCGTCGGCGACATCGGCCTCGTTCGCGTTCGCGATGGTGGCGAGGTGCTCCTCGGTCGCGGGCGAGATCGTCTGGAACGGGGTGCCGCGTCCGTCGACGAACTCGCCGTCGATGAAGAGGCCGTACTGGTCGCGGAGCGACAGGATCGCCCGCGACTCGGGGGCTGGTGCGTATTCGAGGAAGCTCATGTCGGTGGTTCCTTTGGTCGGTCCCTGAGGAGGCCCGTCAGGGCCGTCTCGAAGGGCTCAGTCGATCGTCACGTAGTCGGCGCCGGAGTAGTGCCCCGACGTGAGCTTCTGACGCTGCAGGAGCACGTCGTTGAGCAGGCTCGACGCGCCGAAGCGGAACAGGTGGGGCTGGAGCCATTCCTCGCCGGCGGTCTCGGCGACTGTGACGAGGTACTTGATGGCGTCCTTCGAAGCCCGGATGCCGCCCGCGGGCTTCACTCCGATGCGCTGGCCGGTCATCAGGTGCCAGTCGCGCACGACCTCGAGCATGAGGAGCGTCACCGGCAGCGTGGCGGCCGGCTGCACCTTGCCGGTGGAGGTCTTGATGAAATCGCCGCCCGCGAGGATCGAGAGCCACGACGCCCGGCGCACGTTGTCGTAGGTCACAAGTTCGCCGGTCTCGAGGATCACCTTGAGCGACGCGCTCGTGCCGTCGGCGCGTCGGCAGGCCTCCTTCACGGCCGCGATCTGGTCGAACACCTGCCCGTAGCGCCCGGCGAGGAACGCGCCGCGGTCGATGACCATGTCGATCTCGTCGGCACCCGCCGCAACCGCCTCGGCGGTGTCGGCGAGCTTGATGTCGAGCGATGCCCGGCCGGAGGGGAACGCCGTGGCGACCGCGGCCACGCTGATGCCGCCGTCATCGGGGTCGCCGTGGGCGGCTCCCAGCGCGTCGATGGCCGACGGCACCATGTCGCCGTAGACGCAGACGGCCGCGACGCGTGGCGTCGTGGCATCGCCCGGATCGGGGTTGAGGGCCTTCGCGACGAGCGATCGCACCTTGCCGGGCGTATCGGCGCCCTCGAGGGTCGTGAGGTCGATGAGCGAGATGATGCGGTCGAGCGCCCACTGCTTCGAGGTGGTCTTGATCGAGCGGGTGCCGAGCGCGGCGGCGCGCTGCTCGAGCCCCACCGCGTCGACGCCGGCGATGCCGTGCAGGTAGCGCCGGAGGGTGGCGTCGTCGGGTTCGCCGCCGAGCACGGCGAGCGCGCGCTCCCTGGCGGAGACGAGGGAGGTGCCTGCGCTGACTTGAGCTGGCATGGTGTTGACCTGGCTTTCGGGGTCGGGGCGCTGGGCTGCCTGTTGGCGGCGCGCTCAGCCGTCGAGGAGGTGGAGGGCGGTGGCCTCGTCGGTGACCAGGACCGAGCAGAGGCCGCTGCGCACGACCGCATCGGCGACGGCGTGCTTGGCGGTGCCGGCGATGACGGCGATGGTGAGCGGCGCGGCGCGCAGCTCATCGAGGGTGAGGCCGACCGTGCGTGCGTCGAGCGCTGGGTCGACGATGTTGCCGTCGGAGTCGACGTACCGACCCACGACGTCACCGACGGCGCCCTTCTGCACGAGCACGTCCACGTCGGCCGTCGAGAGGTACCCGCTCTCGATGTGCACGGACGTGTGGTCGGCGGGGCCCGCGCTGAAGAGATATGCGTCGGCGGACCGGGCGAGTTCGATGACGCCGGCGACGACGCGGTCGGACTCGATGGCCTCCTTCGTCGCGAGGCGTTCGAGGATGGCCGGACTCGGCAGCAGGGTGGCGCTGCCGCCGCCCTTCTGCGCGATGCCCACGGCCGTCGCCGCCGCGGTGCCGGGGCGGCGATTGAGGCTCACGCCGCCGTTGATCTGCACGACGTTGACGCCCGTGGCCCAGCCGTTGCGGAGGTGCTGCGAGATCTCGAACAGCGTGCGGCCCCAGCTCACGCCGAGCGTGCGGGGCACCGGCCGGAGCGCCGTGAGGTAGTCGGCGGCCGCCTGGGCGGTGCGCTCCTGCAGCTCTTCGGGCAGCTGGACGCCGGCCGTCGAGACGACGATCGCGTCGTCGAGCCCGCGCTCCTCGCGGAGGCGGCGCTCGATCGGCAGGCGACGCGCCCGCGGATGCAGGATCTCGATGCGGATGAATCCGCGCTGCTTCGCCTGCGCGAGGAGGCGACCGACCTTCCACCGGGTCAGGCGCAGTGCCTGCCCGATCTCGTCCTGCGTCTTGTTCTCTTCGTAGTAGAGTTCGGCCGCCCGAATCGAGAGCAGCTCGTCGACCTCGTCCACACGCATCCTTCCGCTCGATCACCAGCGTAGGCAGCCCCCTGCGCATCGGCAACACTCGCGGGCAATCCTGCTCATATGAGCAGACCGGGCACGGATGCCGCGCGCCTATGCTGGTGCCCATGCAACGGGCACTCGCGCTCGCGGTCGACTTCGGGGGCACCAAGGTCGAAGCCGCGTTGGTCGACGATCGCGGTCAGCTCCTTCCCGGCTCGCGTCACCGGCGGCCGACGGGTGCCGCCGCGTCGAGCATCGACCTGGGGGACGCCGTGCGCGAGGTCGTCGAGCACGCGCTGCACTCCGTGCCCGACGGAGCGCCGCTCACGGGCGTCGGCATCGGGGCCGCGGGTCCCGTCGACGCCGAGCAGGGTCTCGTCTCGCCGCTCAACGTGCCGGCGTGGCGCGATCATCCGCTCGCGGCATCCGTCGCCGAACTGGTGCCCGAGGCGCCCGTGACCCTGCGCATCGACGGCCTGTGCATCGCGCTCGCCGAGCACTGGGTGGGTGCGGGGCAGGGCGTCTCGAACCTGCTCGGCATGATCGTGTCGACGGGCGTGGGCGGCGGGCTCGTGCTCGGCGGGCGCGCCGCGGCGAGCCCCACCGGCAACGGCGGCCACATCGGCCACGTGGAGGTGGGCGGCTTCGACGATGCCTGCGCGTGCGGCGGGAGCGGATGCCTCGAGGCCGTCGCGTCGGGCCCGCGCACGGTGGCATGGGCGAGGACGCAGGGGTTCGCCGGCCAGACCGGCGAGGACCTCGCCGTCGCGCACGCTGCCGGGGACCCGATCGCCGTGGCGGCCGTCGCCCGGGCCGGCACCGCGCTCGGCCACGCCATCGCGTCGGCCGCGAACCTGCTCGACCTCGACGTCGTCGCCATCGGCGGCGGGTTCTCGCGCGTCTCCCCCGCGCTCTTCGAGCACGCTCGTGCGGCCGTGGCCGAACGCGCGGCGTTCCCGTTCGTCTCGCGCGTCGAGATCGTGCCCTCCGCGCTGTCCGACGAGGGACCGCTCATCGGCGCCGCAGCGCTCGTGCACCGACCCGAGTTCCTCGCCTGAGGCGTGCGACGTCGGCGATCACGCCTCGGCGTGCTCGTCCTCGAGGTACCGCGGCCGTGACGCGACGAGCCCGGCGATCGCCGCGGGCACCGCGGAGCCCATGAGGAACAGCAGCGGCCAGAGCCAGCCGCCCGTCAGGTCGTGCAGCACACCGACCGCGAACGGGCCCACCGCGACCATCAGGTAGCCCGCCGACTGCACGAAGCCCGACAGTGCGACGGCACCCTGGTGCGTCCGCGTGCGGAGGTTGACGAGCACGAGGGCGAGGGGGAACAGCAGGGTGCCGATGCCGGCGAGCGACACCCACAGCCACGTCGCGACGGCCGGCGCGAGGATCAGCCCGGCGTACCCCGCGACGATCGTCGCCGACGCGATCCCGACCATGAGGCGGATACGACCGTGGCGTGCGGCCACGATCGGCACGACGAGGGCCGCAGGCAGCCCCATGGCCGCGAAGAGCGACAGCAGCGCGCCGGCCTCGGCGGGCGAGGCGCCCGCCTCCTCCTGCAGAATCGCCGGCAGCCACGCGAAGATCGAGTACGCGGTGAACCCCGACACCATGAAGAGGATCGTGACGGCCCACGCGAGCGGCGAGCGCAGCGCGAAACGCAGCAGCCCCGGCGCAACGCCCTCGGGCAGCTCGGCAGCCGACCGGCCGCGCGGGTGCACGAGGAGCGCGAGCCAGGGCAGCAGCGCGACGGCGGCCACGACCGCCCAGAGGCCGAGGGAGACGCGCCAGCCCGCGGCATCCGCCACCGGCACCGCGATGAGCGGGGGCGTGAACGTGCTCACCGACATCGCCGTGACGTACAGCGTCGTCACCAGCCCGATCCGGTCGGGGAAGTAGCGCTTCACGAGCGGCGGCAGCAGCACGTTGCCGACGCCGATCGCCGCGAACGTGAGCGCGCTGGCGGCCACCAGCCACAGGGCGTCGCCCGCGAGCCCGCGTCCGGCGAGGCCGACGGCGAGCGCCACGAGCGAGCCGACGAGGGCGATCTCGAGACCCACGCGCTTGGCGATCGCCGGGGTGGCGATGCCGAAGACGGCGTAGCACAGCGGCGGCAGCATGCCGAGCAGTCCCACGATCACGGGCGACAGCGGCACGTCCTGCTCGATCTGCACGATGATCGGCGAGAGCGAGGCCACGGCCGTGCGGAGGTTGAACGCGACGAGCACGATGCCGATGAGCGCGAGCGTTCGCCCAGCCCACAGCGGTCGGGGCTGGATCGGGGGCATCATCACGAGTCTAGGCTGGTCGCGTGGCCGACTTCGCCCGCTACCTCCCGCTCAGCCAGCGTGCACGCACCGACGAACGCGGCGTGACGAGCGACCGGCGTGCACCGACCGCTGCCGTGCTCCGCGAGATCGCGGGCGCACTGCGGGGGGCGGGCGCCGACGGATGGCAGGCCCCCACGGACGACGGCGGCACGGTGGCGGCCGCCGTTGCGCGCCTGATCGCCGGCTTCGACCGGGCACCGGCGCGACGGGTCCTCGATTCGGCGCAGCGCGTGCTCGGCATGCAGGCGAGCACGGCCGCGGCCGTGGCCGCTCCGAGTGGGGCGACGGATGCCGCGACCGCCCTCGAGGCCCGTGCGATCCTCGTCGCCGAGCGCCGGCAGCCGACCCGCCTGATCGAGCTCGATGACGCGGTCGTCGCGGCCATCCTGGTCGGCGACGCCCTCGCCCTGCCGGTCACCGTCCCGCCCCTCGCCTCCGGCGCAGTCGCACTCCGGCGCGCGGCCGCCGCACCGACCCCGATCAAGGCCGTCATCTCGGGCCACCGGCTGCACGCGACCGATGCGGGCTGGACGATCGGGCAGGGGCCCGCGCTCGTCGGCACGGCGCACGAGCTCATCCGCTTCCTCGCCGGCATCGGCACCGAGGCACCGCGGCGCGCCCGCGACGGCGAGGTCGCCGACGAGTGACGCGCCGGGTCAGTCGACGAGTACCGAGCGAGCGCGGTCGACGTCGCCGCGCATGGTCTCGACGAGGTCGGGGACGTTCGTGAACGCCACCATGCCGCGCAGCCGCTCGACGAACTCGACGTCGACGACGTGGTCGTAGAGATCCAGGTCGCGATCGAGCACGTACGCCTCGACCTGCTTCTTCCGCACGCCCTCGAACGTCGGGTTGTCCCCCACCGAGATGGCCGCGGGGTACCTGGTTCCGGCATCGGTGAGCCACCCGGCATAGACGCCGTCGGCGGGGATCAGGCCCTCGGACTCGGGGCTCAGGTTCGCCGTCGGGAACCCGAGCTCACGCCCGCGCTTCGCGCCGTGCACGACCAGCCCGGTCACGGTCGGCGCGTGCCCGAGGAGCTCGGTCGCATGCCGCACGTCGCCCGCGGCGAGGAGCTCGCGGATCCAGGTCGACGAGACCCGCCGCCCCGACTCGGGACGCACGTCGTCGACGACCTCGACCCGGAACCCGAACGTCGCGCCGAGCTCGGCGAGCAGGTGGACGTCGCCCGCACCGCGCGCCCCGTACCGGAAGTCGCTGCCGACGAGCACGGCCTTCGCGTGCAGCGCGTCGACGAGCACGCGCTCGACGAACTCCGTCGCCGGCACCGAGGCGAGCGCGCGGTCGAACGGCAGCAAGAGCGTCGCGTCGACGCCCGTCGAGCCGAGGAGGTCGAGCTTCTGCCGCACGCTCACGAGCGCCGCGGGGCACTTGTCGGGGGCGAGGAGCTCGAGCGGGTTGCGGTCGAAGGTCACCACGACCGAGCGCAGGTCCTCGGCGGCGGCGATGTCGTGCACCCGGTCGATGACGGCCCGGTGGCCGCGGTGCACCCCGTCGAACTTGCCGATGGTCACGACGCTCGGGCCGAAGCCCCGGGGAACGGCGGCGAGGCCCTTGAACGTCCTCACGACGCATCCGCCCCGCTCGACGGCGTCCCGCCCGCCTGCGACGGCGACGGCGCCGGCCCCGGCGACGACGGCCGGTGCGTCGCGAGCCACCACATGCCGAGCACGGGCAGCACGAGCGGGATGAACAGGTACCCGCGCCCGAACCACGACCACACGGTGTCGTGCGGGAACAGCGCCGGGTAGACGACGCTCAGGACACCCACGACGATGACGCCCGTGAACTCGAAGACGATGGTCGCCCAGGCCACCCGGTACCAGCCGCGACCCGAGCGCACGAGCGCGATCGTCGCGACGACGTAGACGACCGCGGCGAGTGCGGACAACGAGTACGCGAGGGGGGCCTCGTCGTACTTGGCGACGATCTGCACGAACGATCGACCCAGCGCCGCGAGCGCGAGCACGCCGTAGACGGCGACGAGCACGCTGCCGATGCCGGTCATCCGGCGCTTGCGATCGGTCTCGGGCCGGGCATTCTGCACGTCAGTCATGTCGTTCGATTCTCTCAGACGCGGCTAGGCCTGCTGCACGGTCCAGATCTGCAGCATGCGGTACACCATGACTCCGACGGCGAGCGCCGCGACGCCGAGCACCACGGTCGACCAGCGGTTGCGTTCGAGCAGGCCCCAGAAGATCGCGGCGGGCGGCAGCAGCAGCGCGCCGACGAGGTACGTGTAGAACTCGAGGAGGCTGCCGGTCGCCTCGTTCCCGAAGGCCGGCGCGGCGATGGCGACGACGAGCTGCACCAGGAGCAGCACCTCGACGAGCACGAGCGCGCCGTTCGCGAGGTCGTTCGGCGCACGTCCGGCGAAGCCGAGCACGAGGCAGAAGACGCCCGCGGCGACCGCGACGGCCAGCTGCACCCACGTGAACCACTCGATCATGCTCCGGCCTCCTCGGCGGGGAATCCCGTGACGACTTTCAGGGTCTCGCCGCGTCGTTCCACGATCGCGACGAGCCGTCGGTCGGGCCCGATCGCGGCGATCGGCGCGCCCGACGGCGCGATGGGGGGTCCGGATGCCTCGGGGGGTCCGGATGCCTCGACCCGCTTGCCGTGGCCGAGGTCGACGGCCTGCTGTTCGGTCAGGTGCACGACGGGCAGCGCCCGGCTCGCGGCATCCGCCGGGCTCATGAGCGCGGCGGCGACGTCGAGCTCGTCGAGCGCGGCGGCCTCGGCGACGTCGAAGGCGCCGATGCGGGTGCGGCGCAGGGCCGTGAGGTGTCCGCCGGTGCCGAGGTGTTCGCCGAGGTCGCGTGCGAGCGCGCGCACGTAGGTGCCCGACGAGCATTCGACGCGGACGTCGAGGTCGACGAAGCCCTCGCCGCGGCGCAGGTCGAGCAGCTCGAACGCCGAGACCGTCACCGTGCGCGCGGCGAGTTCGACGGCCTCGCCGTCGCGCACGCGCTGGTAGGCGCGCTTGCCCGCCACCTTCACTGCGCTCACGGCGCTCGGCACCTGCTCGATCACGCCCGTGAGCCCGCGCATGCCGGCCGCGACGGCGGCGTCGGTCGCGGCCTCGAGCCGGTCTGCGGATGCCGCGGCGAGCGGTTCGCCCTCGGCGTCGTCGGTCGTCGTGCTCCAGCCGAGGCGGATGGTCGCGAGGTACGTCTTGTCGAGGCCGACGAGGTGATGCAGGAGCCTCGTCGCGTGGTTCACGCCGAGGAGCAGGAGCCCCGTGGCCATGGGGTCGAGGGTGCCGGCGTGCCCGACCTTGCGGGTTCCGGCGAGGCGGCGAGTGCGGGCCACGACGTCGTGGCTCGTGATCCCCTGCGGCTTGTCGACGAGGAGGATGCCGCTGTTCACGCCGTACAGGCTAACAGCCGGGGTGACGCGGCCCGGTTCGCGGCCGACCCCTACGCTGGGATGGTGAGGATCGGGATCATCGGCGCCGGCGCGCTCGGCGGCACGTTCGCGGCGCTGCTCACGCGCGCCGGACACGAGGTGGAGGTCACCGCCCGCGGTGGGGGGCTCGAGGCGATCCGGGCCGACGGCATCCGGCTCTCCGGCGGGTACGGCGACGCTCACGCGCGCGTCGCCGCGGCGGAGGTGCTCACCGTGCGACCCGATCTCCTGCTCGTGTGCACCAAGGCGCAGGATGCCGCGGCCGCCATCGAGGCGAACGCCGCCGTCGTCGACGGGGCGCCGGTCGTCGTCGTGCAGAACGGCCTCGAGGGCGTCGCCACCGCCGAGCGCCTGCTCCCCCACTCGTCGTGCATGGGCCTCCTCTCGATCATCGCCGCGAACTACACGGAGCCCGGGGTGGTGCGGGTGACGACGCCCGCGACCAGCTACCTCGGCCGCGGCGACGGCCCGCCCGACGAGGAGAGCCGGCGCACCGCGACGCTCCTCTCCGAGGCCGTCCCGGTCGTCGCGATCGCCGGGTTCCGCGGCGCGCAGTGGACGAAGCTCATCGTGAACATGCTGAACGCCGTGCCGGCGATCGTGGGCCGCAGCGTGCAGGACGTCGTCGACGACCGGCGCCTGCGCCGAGTGGTCGCCGCGTCGATGCGCGAGGCGGTGCGGGTGGGGATCGCCCGCGGCATCCGCTTCGGGTCGCTTCAGGGGCTCGGCGATCGACGACTGCGACTGTTCGCGCGCCTCCCGCTCGCGCTCGGGCAGGTGCTGCCGTGGCTCATGCGGGTGCGCATGGGCAACGTGCCGAACCTCGGCTCGACCCAGCAGAGCCTGCGCCGTGGCCAGCCGACCGAGGTCGACTTCCTCAACGGAGCGGTCGTGCGCGAGGCCTCCGCTGCCGGCCTCGCGGCGCCCGTGAACGCGGCGCTGACCGCGCTCGTGCACGACGTGGAGGCGAGCGGACACCTGCCCGCTGCGCGCGTGATCGCGGCCGTCGGAGTGTGACGACCGCGCAGTCTCGCGGTCGCGCGGTCCGCGCCGTCAGAGGCTGTCGAAGTACCGCCGACTCGGGTGCTCGGGGTCGCGGTCGTCGACGACCGCCTGGGCGACGAGCCGAGGGTCGCTGTCGGCGTAGGCGAGTCGGTCGGCGGCGTCCTCCGGGTCACCGTCGAGGGCGATGCGGAAGTCCCAGAGATCGGTGAGGCGCGGTCGCAGCACGAAGCGCCCGTCGATCACGAGCAGCGCGTCGGCGGGACCCGTGAGCCACTTCGGCTCGACCCACGCGTCGCGCGTCGGATCGAACACGGCCGTCACGAACGCCGTCGACCCGCCCATGCGGAACGGCTCGATGAGGACGCGGCGCAAGGCCGAC
The DNA here is from genome assembly GCF_056156205.1 of Agromyces sp. NSFZ. NCBI lineage: Bacteria > Bacillati > Actinomycetota > Actinomycetes > Micrococcales > Microbacteriaceae > Agromyces > Agromyces sp. NSFZ. The sequence goes on along the minus strand of NZ_CM149585.1, from coordinate 1,592,273 downwards.
TCGTCGAAGCCGTAGTGGTAGTAGCGAGCCGGCGTGTCGGGGCCGAAATCGCCCTGCGCCTCGCGCGACCGGTGGAAGCCCTCCATGCTCGCCCGGAACACGCGGTGCCCACGTTCGCGGAACACCGCGGCGAGGTCGTCGGCGAGGCGCGTCTTGCCGCTCTGCAGCGGTCCGTCGATCGCGACGATCATGCGTCCGCGCCCGTAGTGCTGCAGGATCTCGTCGGCGAGGCCCCTGAGGAACGTGACGCGCGGCGTGGTGACGAGCTCCATGGCGACGAGCCTAGCTTCGCGGCATCGGCGTCGGCAGTGGCATGCGGCATAGGCAGTCGGCATAGGCTGGTCGGATGCCGCGTTCCGTTGCCGCCGACCTCCCGGCCGCGCTGAACTCGTGGTTCGCCGACGCCGCCCGGCCCCTGCCGTGGCGCGCCGCCGAGGTGTCTCCGTGGGCCGTGCTCGTGAGCGAGTTCATGCTGCAGCAGACGCAGGTGGCGCGCGTCATCCCACGCTGGGAGGCGTGGATCACCCGGTGGCCCACGCCGGCCGCGCTCGCCGCCGAGCCGCCCGCCGAGGCCGTTCGGGCATGGGATCGCCTCGGATACCCGCGGCGCGCCCTCTGGCTGCACCGGGCCGCCGTCGAGATCGTGGAGCGCCACGACGGCCGGGTGCCCGAGGAGCTCGACGACCTCCTCGCGCTGCAGGGCGTCGGCCCCTACACCGCGCGGGCGGTCGCCGCGTTCGCGTTCGGAGCGCGGCATCCGGTGGTCGACACCAACACGCGTCGGGTCATCGCGCGCGCGGTGCTCGGACAGGAGCATCCCGGACCTTCGTCGACGGCGCGCGACCTCGCCGAGATGGACGCGCTCCTGCCGGAGGGGGATGCCGCGGCGCGGGTGTTCAACGCCGCCGCGATGGAGCTCGGCGCCACCGTGTGCACGGCGCGTGCCCCGCGCTGCGACGTCTGCCCCGTCGCCGGATCGTGCGCGTGGCGGGCGGCGGGGTATCCGGCGTACGACGGACCCCGCAAGCCCGTGCAGTCGCGCTTCGAGGGGTCGGATCGGCAGGTGCGCGGGCTCGTGATGCGGGAACTGCGCGCGGCGCATCGTCCGGTCACGCGCGGCGAACTCGACGGCGTGTGGTCGGATGCTGCGCAGCTGGAACACGCCATCGCGGGGCTCGTGGCCGACGGGCTGGCGGTGGTCGGCCACGGCGGCTCGCTCGTGCTGCCCGACTCCTGACCTTGGGCGGCCGGTCGCCGGAACGACCGGCCGCACTGTCCCCCGAATGTGGGAGTATGCAGTGGTGTCCGTGACGCCGCTTCCGGGGCGCCGACCGAGCCCCGACGACCTGCTCGTGCTGCTCGCCGTCGCGCGCGCCGGCCGCTACACGGCGGCCGCGGCCGAGCTCGGCCTCAACCACACGACCATCGCCCGGCGTATCGGAGCCCTTGAAGACGCCCTCGGCGGACGCGTGCTCGCCCGCGGCGCCTCGGGGTGGGTGCTCACCCCCCTCGGTGAACACGCGATCGCGGCCGCCGAGGGCGTGGAGCGGGCGCTCGACGCGCTGGCTCCCGAGGGTCCGAGGCTCTCGGGAGTCGTGCGGCTGTCGGCGACCGACGGGTTCAGCGGCTTCATCGCCTCCCCAGCGATCGTCGCGATGCGACGGGCGCACCCCGACGTGACGCTCGAGATCGTCGCGGCCACCCGGCGTGCGACGCAGCAGCGGGTCGGCGTCGATCTCGAGGTCGTCGTCGGTCGGCCGCACGTGCAGCGCGCGGAGGCGATCCGACTCGCCGACTACGCCCTCGGCCTCTACGCGAGCCGCGACTTCCTCGAGCGGCACGGCACCCCGTCGTCGCCTGCCGAGCTCGACGGGGCGCCGCTCGTGTACTTCATCGAATCGATGCTGCAGGTCGACGCCCTCGACGAGGCGCGCAGCTCCACTCGCGGCATGCTCGAGTCCGTGTCGAGCACCAACGTCTACGTGCACGTCGACGCGACGCGGGCCGGGGCCGGGTTCGGCCTTCTCCCGGCGTTCCTCGCGGACCCCCACGACGACCTGGTGCGCCTGTTCCCCGACGAGATCGACGAGCGCCTGCCGTACTGGCTCGTCTGCCGCCCCGAGGCGCTGCGGCAACCGATCGTGCTCGCGTTCATCGAGGCACTGCATGCGCGCGCCGCCGCCGTGGAACCCGAGCTGCTCGGCGCGCACGCCGGCCGCTGATGCCGCTGGGGCAACTGGTGCCGCTGCCGCAACTGAGGAGATCGACGGTTTCGAGGGCCGCTGTCGCTGATCCGACCTCGGATGTCGCGATCTCCTCGGTTGCGGCGAGGCCGCGGCCGCGAGAGGGAGGGGTTGACCGCGTGAGCGGGAGGGGCGGACCGAGGAGTGGTCAGCGGGTGCTGTCGGCCTCGTCGTCCTCGTCGAGGTCGCGCGGCTTCACGTAGGGATCGGCTTCGCCGGCGTAGGCGGCCGTCGACGCGAGCACGGACGTCTCGGCGTCGCGCGTGCGCGCCTCGCGGAGGAGCGCCTCGATGTGCTCGGCGTTCTCGGGGATCGCGTCGGGGATGAACTCGAGCGTCGGCGTGAGCCGCGCCGTGATGTTGCGGCCGACCTCGCTGCGGAGCATCCCGGTGGCCGCCTTGAGGGCGAGCGCCGAGTCGCGGCGCTCCTCGTCGGAGCCGTACACCGTGTAGAAGATGCTCGCGTGCTGCAGGTCCCCGGTGACGCGCACGTCGGTGATCGTCACGAAGCCGAGCCGCGGGTCGCGGAGCCCCTTGTCGAGGCGTCGTGCGACGATCTCCTTGATGCGGTCGGCCATCTTCCTGGCCCGTGCCGGATCAGCCATTCCTCTGCCCTTCTCTCACCACGCGTCGGCTTGCGCCGGCGGGGTCCCGCTCTTCCTGAGTGAATCGGGGAAGGGGCCCCGTCTCTTCGCTCAGGAAGAGAGCGGGACCCCGACCCTCGAGCACTACGCGCGCGGCTTCTCCCGCATCTCGATCGTCTCGATCTCGTCGCCGACCTGGATGTCGTTGTACTTGCCGAGGCCGATGCCCGCCTCGAAGTCCGTGCGGACCTCGGTGACGTCGTCCTTGAACCGGCGAAGCGACTCGATGGCGAGGTTGTCGCCCACCACGACGCCATCGCGGATGACGCGGGCCTTGGCGTTGCGCGTGATCGTTCCCGACCGCACGATGACACCGGCGATGTTGCCGAACTTCGAGGAGCGGAACACCTCGCGGATCTCGGCGACACCCGACTGGACCTCTTCGAACTCGGGCTTGAGCATGCCCTTGAGCGAGTTCTCGATGTCGTCGATCGCGTTGTAGATGACGTTGTAGAAGCGTACGTCGACACCCTCGCGGGCCGCGCGCTCGCGAGCCTTCACGTCGGGCCGCACGTTGAACCCGATGACGATCGCGTTGTCGATCGTCGCCAGGTCGATGTCGCTCTCGGTGACGGCACCCACACCGCGGTGGAGGATGCGCAGCTGCACCGAGTCGTCGACCTCGATCTTCATGAGCGATTCCTCGAGCGCCTCGACGGCACCCGACACGTCGCCCTTGATGATGAGGTTGAGCGCCTCGACCTTGCCCTCTTCGAGGGCACGCGTGAAGTCCTCGAGCGAGATGCGCTTGCGCGCCTTCGCCAGCTGCGCGTTGCGCTCGGCGGCCTCGCGCTTCTCGGCGATCTGGCGGGCGGTGCGGTCCTCCTCGGTCACGAGGAAGGTGTCACCGGCGCGCGGAACGCTCGAGAGGCCCTGCACCTGCACGGGACGCGACGGCGTCGCGGCGAGCACGGGGTCGCCGTTCTCGTCGGCCATGGCACGCACGCGGCCGTAGGCCGTGCCCGCGACGATCGCGTCGCCGACCTTCAGCGTGCCCGACTGGATGAGCACGGTCGCCACGGCGCCGCGTCCCTTGTCGAGCTTCGCCTCGATGGCCACGCCGCGCGCGTCCTTGTCGGGGTTCGCGCGCAGGTCGAGCCCGGCGTCGGCGGTGAGGAGCACCGCGTCGAGCAGCTCCTGGATGCCGATCCCCTCGCGCGCCGACACGTCGACGAACATCACGTCGCCGCCGTACTCCTCGGCCACGAGGCCGAACTCGGTGAGCTGCTGGCGCACCTTCGCGGGGTTCGCGTCGGGCTTGTCGATCTTGTTCACGGCCACCACGATCGGCACGTTCGCCGACTGCGCGTGGTTCAGCGCCTCGATCGTCTGCGGCATGATGCCGTCGTCGGCCGCCACCACGAGGATCGCGATGTCCGTCACCTGCGCACCGCGGGCACGCATGGCGGTGAACGCCTCGTGACCCGGGGTGTCGATGAAGGTGATCGCCCGGTCGATGCCCTCGTGCTCGGTGTGCACCTGGTACGCACCGATGTGCTGCGTGATGCCGCCCGCCTCGCCCGCGACGACGTTCGCGTTGCGGATGGCGTCGAGGAGTCGGGTCTTACCGTGGTCGACGTGGCCCATGACGGTGACCACCGGCGGACGCTGCTGCAGGTCCTCGTCGGTCTCGTCCTCGAGCTCCTGGTCGAGGTCGATGTCGAAGCCCTCGAGGAGCTCGCGGTCCTCGTCCTCCGGCGAGACGACCTGGATCTTGTAGCCGAGCTCGGCGCCGAGCACCTCGAACGTGGCCTCGTCGAGCGACTCCGTCGCGGTCGCCATCTCACCGAGGTGGAAGAGCACCGTGACGAGCGAGCCGGGGTTGGCGTCGATCTTGTCGGCGAAGTCCGAGATGGAGGCGCCTCGGCGCAGCCGGATGACGGTGTTGCCGTCGCCCCGGGGAACGCTCACGCCGCCCAGCGACGGAGCCTCCCGCATCTCGAATTCCTGCCGCTTCGTACGCTTCGACTTGCGGGCCTTGCTCTTGCCGCCACCACGGCCGAACGCACCGGCCGTGCCGCCGCCGGGGCCGCGGCCACGACCGCCGCCGCCCGCGGGCCGCGGGCCGCCGAAGCCGCCGCCGGGCGCCCCACCCGGGCGCTGGAAGCCGCCGGGACCGCCGGGGCGAGCGCCCGTTCCGGCACCGGCGCCGCCGGGACGCTGGAAGCCGCCGCCGGGACGTCCGCCGGGGCCGCCGGGACGCGGTGCGCCGGGGCGCGGCGAACCGGGCCGGGGCGCCTGCGGACGCGGGATGTTGCCGGGCGACGGGCGCTGGCCCATGCCCTGCGAGCTGGAGAACGGGTTGTTGCCGGGGCGCGGCTGGGCGGGACGCTGGCCCATGCCCTGCGAGCTCGAGAACGGGTTGTTGCCCGGGCGGGGGGCACCGGGTCGCGGCGCCGGACGCGGGATCGCCCCGCCCGGCTTGGGTGCCGCCGACGGCTTCACGGCGTCGGATGCCGCGGGCGCGGCGGGCGCCTCGGCGGGCGTCTCGGCCGAGGCCTGGGCCGCCTGGGCCGCCTTCGCGGCCGCGGCCTTCTCCTCGGCCTGGGCCTGGCGCTCGGCGACCGTCATCGGCGCCTCGGCCGGCGGCTCGGCGGGAGCGGCCACGGGCTTGGGTGCCGGCTTGGGGCCGGGCTTCGCGGCGGACGACGTCGCCGACGCCTTCGCGGGCGCCGCCTTCGCGGCAGTGCCGGCGGTGCCGGCCGCAGCAGCCGCGTTCGCCGCCCCGGCCGCCTCGAGCGCCGCCTTCAGGCGTCGCGCGACGGGGGGTTCGATGCTGGACGAGGGTCCCTTGACGTACTCGCCCATCTCCTTGAGCTTCTCAAGGGCGATCTTGCTGTCGACACCGAGTTCTGATGCGATCTCGTGTACGCGTGGTTTCGCAGCCACTTCTCTCCTGTTCCGGGTCCACCCCGAAACAGGGATGGACCATCAATGACGGACGGGTCTCATTTCGAGCCGCTCATGAGTTGTCCATTAGCCGTTCAGCCTGTTCTCTACATTGCTGGTGTCCACCTCGCCGCGGATGCGGAGCGCGCGTCCGAAGGCGCGTCGCCGCACGGCGAGCTGGTAGCACTCGAGCGTCGGATGCATCCACGCACCCCTGCCCGGAAGCACAGCCGAAGCATCGGCGACGACCTGGGAATTCCGGGAGACGACCCTCAGGAGCGAGGACCGCGGGGCACGAGAACGGCATCCGATGCACGTTCTGACGGGTTCCATCCTACACCTCCGGGCGGGACGCCCGCCGACACGCCCGGCCGGGCTCAGTGCGACTCGAGGATCGAGTCGGGCTGGATGTCGATCTTCGCGCCAGTGAGCTTCGCGGCGAGCCGGGCGTTCTGCCCCTCCTTGCCGATCGCGAGCGACAGCTGGTAGTCGGGAACGAGCGCCCGCACGGCACGCGTCGACTCGTCGATCACGAACGCCTTGGTGACCTTGGCGGGACTCAGGGCACTCGCCACGAACGTCGCGAGGTCGTCGTTCCAGTCGACGATGTCGATCTTCTCGTTGCCGAGCTCGGCGGTCACGGCGCGCACGCGCTGGCCCAGTTCGCCGATGCAGGCGCCCTTGGCGTTGACGCCGGGCTGGTTCGCACGCACGGCGATCTTCGTGCGGTGGCCGGCTTCGCGGGCGAGCGAGACGATCTCGACGACGCCGGAGGCGATCTCGGGGACCTCGAGCGCGAACAGCTTGCGCACGAGCGCGGGGTGCGTGCGCGAGACCGTGATCGACGGCCCCTTCGCGCCCTTGGCGACGCTCGTGACGTAGACGCGGATGCGCTGCCCGTGGGGATACTCCTCGCCGGGGACCTGCTCCTCGGGCGGGAGGATGGCCTCGACGGTGCCGAGGTCGATGTGCACCATGCGGGGGTTCGGCCCCTGCTGGATGATGCCCGCGACGATGTCGCCCTCGCGCCCACGGAATTCCCCGAGCACGGCGTCGTCGGCCAGGTCGCGCAGACGCTGGTTGATGACCTGCTTCGCGGCGAACGCGGCGATGCGACCGAAGTCGCTGGGGCTGTCCTCGGCCTCACCGATGACGTTGCCCTCTTCATCGTGCTCGGGCACGAAGATCGAGACGTGCCCCGTCTTGCGGTCGAGGTGCGCACGTGCGCCGTTGGGGTTCGTGTGGCCGTGCTGGCCGGGGTTGGTGTGCTTCAGGTAGGCCATCAGGATCGCCTGCTCGATGATCTGCACCAGTTCGTCGAACGGGATCTCCTTCTCGCGCTCCATCATGCGGAGCACGCTGAGGTCGATATCCATCGCCGGCCTCCTCTATTCAGCTCTCAGCCGCTTCCCCTCGGAGCGGACACTCTACGGTACCGGATGTCGCGGGCACCTGACATCCGTCGCGGAAATTCCATGTTCATGGGTCTTGACATGAAATGCCAATTCGGTGTTAATGGTGATTGACATGAAAACCACGACGCGCACCTACACCATGCGAGCCCGGGCCGAGCAGGCGGAGCGGACCCGGCTGCGGATCCTCGAGGCGACCGAGGCCCTGGGCGGCTCACGGCCGCTCGCCGCCTGCACGTTGCCGGCCGTGGCCGAGGGCGCGGGCGTGTCGGTGCAGACGGTCCTGCGCGTCTTCGGGTCCCGCGACGGGCTGTTCGAGGCCGCGCACGAGCACAGCGAGGCCGCCGTGCTCGCCGAGCGGCTCGCCGACCCCGACGACGTCGACGCCTCGCTGGCCTCGCTCGCCGACCACTACGAAGTCCGCGGCGGAACCGCGCTGCTGATGCTCGGTCAGGAGTCGTGGGAGCCGTTCGCCGCCCGCATCACGTCGAACGGCAAGCGGCTGCATCGCGAATGGGTCGAGAAGGTCTTCGCCGCCACGCTCGACCGACTCGACCCGGAGCGACGCGTCGAGGGCGTCGACCTGCTCGTCGCGGCAACGGACGTCACGACGTGGAAGCTCTGGCGTCGCGATCGCGGCCTCGACCGCGAGACGACGCTCCGTCGGATGCGCGAGCTCGTGGCATCCGTCTGCGACCGTCTCGATCCCCGCGCTCTGCACTGAGCGCCACGACGAAGGGAAACCACCATGTCCACCGTCACCGTCGTCACCGTCGACGCGGGTGGCAACGTGCCGCCGGCGCTCTGCATCGCCGCCGCACTCGCCGACCGCGGGCATCGCGTCGAGGTGCTCGGGCACGTCCGTCAGGCCGAGGCGATCACCGCCGCCGGCCTCGCGTTCCGGCCGCTGGCATCGCTCGACTTCTGGGATCCGACGATCCGGCGGTCGGTGCCCGCAGCCGTCGACCGCGTCGTGCGCCTCGCCGCCGAGCCGGCCGTGGAGCGGGAGGTCCGCGAGGCCGTCGAAGCCAGCGGCTCCGACGTCGCCCTCGTGGACTCCCTCATGGCCGGCTCCATCCGCGGAGCCCGCGCGGGCGGGGCGTCGACCGCCACCCTGATCCACACGTTCCTCGCCTACATGGCGCGCGAGTTCGCATTCGGACCGGTCGGCCTGCTCGCCCGGCTCCGCGGTGCCGATCCGCTTCGCGCATGGGCGCGGGCCGATGCGCGGATCGTGGCGGCGGATGCCGGCCTCGATCCGGCCGCGTCCCGCTCGTCGCGCCTCGCACGCACGAGCGACTGGATCGGCGCCATCGAGACCGGCACGGCGGCGGCATCCGACCCGGACCGGCCCCCGCTCGTGCTCGTCAGCCTGAGCACGACCTGGTTCCCCGGCCAGACCGAGACGTACCAGCGGATCATCGACGCCCTCGGCACGCTTCCGGTGCGCGGCCTCGTCACCCTCGGCGGCCTCCGCCCCGACCGCGCCCTGCAGGTGCCGTCGAACGTCGAGGTGCGCGATGCGATGCCTCACGGCGAGGTGCTGCCGTCGGTCTCCGCCGTGGTCGGCCACGGCGGCCACTCCACGACCATGCGGGCGCTCGCGCACGGCGTCCCCGTGCTCGTCATGCCCATGCACCCGCTGATGGACCAGCCGATGGTCGGAACGGCCCTCGAACGCCACGGTGTCGGCCTGGCACTGCCGCGCACGGCACCTGCAACGCGCATCGCGCCGGCCGTGGCCGCACTCCTGGGCGATGATGCGCTTCGGGCGCGTGCCGCCGCACTCGGCGAGCGGCTGCGTGCGACGGATGCACCAACTGCGGCGGCCGAGGCGATCGAACACCTGGCCGCGGCGCGCCGAGGTGGCGAACTGCAGCGCGGGTGATGAACGACGCGCCGGGCTCCTGACCCGCCTTCTAGGCACAGATCCGGCTGCGTTCGCAAGGGGGCGCGACCCGGAAGCGACGGTCGCTAACCTGACCGCATGAACCCGGATACCGGCAAGGCCGTCGCAAGCTCAGCCCAGAACAGCCGCGCGTTCCGCGCCATGGCCCGAGTGGGGTACGTGGTGCTCGGCATCGTGCACATCGTCATCGGTGCCATCGCCGTGTCCGTCGCGGTGGGTGCCGGCGGCGGCGAGGCCGACCAGGGCGGTGCGATGCAGCAGATCGCACGGGTGCCGTTCGGCACGTTCGTCCTGTGGGTGATCGCGATCGGCCTCTTCGCGCTCGGGGTCTGGCAGATCGGCGAGGCGATCGTCGAGCGCAATCCCGACACGAAGAAGAAGTGGGGCTATCGCGTCAAGTACCTCGGCACCGCCATCGCCTATTTCGCGATCGGGGCCACGGCGCTCACGTACGCCCTCGGCGGCCAGTCCGACTCGTCCCAGTCCAGCCAGACCATGACCGCGCAGCTCATGGCCGCGCCGGGAGGTGTCGTGCTGGTCGTGCTCGTGGGCCTGGTGATCCTCGGCGTGGGCGTCGCGTTCGTGGTGCGCGGCATCAAGCGATCCTTCGAGAAGCACCTCTCACTGCCGGCCGGCAAGGTCGGCGACGGCGTGCGCACGCTCGGCACGGTCGGCTACGTCGCCAAGGGCATCGCCATCGGGGTCGTCGGCGTACTGTTCGTCATCGCCGCCCTCACCCACGATCCCGAGAAGGCCGGCGGGCTCGATTCGGCACTGAAGAGCCTCGCCGCCCTGCCGTTCGGCCAGATCATCCTCTGGCTGGTGGGCGCCGGCCTCGTGATCTACGGCGTGTACTGCTTCGCACGCGCGAAGTACGCCCGGCTCTGACGTACCGCGGCCGGGCGGCCGCGTCAGACCGGTACGTCGACGGCGGGCGCGGCGGATGCCCCGCGCTGAAGCTCCGCCACGACGTCGCCGATCGGCACCGTGACGCGGTCGCCGGACTCGCGGTCCCACACCTCGACGACGCCCTCGGCGACGCCGCGGCCCGCGATCACGATCTTCGGCACGCCGATGAGTTCGGCGTCGCCGAACTTCACGCCGGGCGACACCTTCGGGCGATCGTCGTACAGCACGTCGTACCCTGCGCGCTCGAGGTCGGCGACGACCTCCTCTGCGGCGTCGAATACCCGGTCGTCCTTGCCGGTCGCGAGCACGTGCACGTCGAACGGCGCGATCGAGGCCGGCCAGACGAGCCCCTTGTCGTCGTGGTGGTCCTCGGCGATGATCGCCATGATGCGCGTCACGCCGATGCCGTACGAGCCCATGGTCACGGTGACGAGCTTGCCGTTCTCGTCGAGCACCTTGAGCCCGAGCGCGTCGGCGTACTTGCGTCCGAGCTGGAAGACGTGGCCGATCTCCACGCCGCGGGCGAGCTCGACCGGCCCCGATCCGTCGGGCGCCGGGTCGCCGGCGCGCACGTCGGCCGCCTCCACGACGCCATCGGCCGTGAAGTCGCGTCCGGCGACGAGCCCGAACACGTGCTTCTCGTCGAGGTTGGCGCCGGTGATCCACTCGGTGCCGTCGACGACGCGCGGGTCGACGAAGAAGCGGATGCCGGTCGACGACTCGGCCCCGAGCACCGGACCCTCGGGCGACCACGGGCCGATGTAGCCCTTCACGAGCCCGGGTCGGCCGTTGAGGCTCTCGAAACGTGCGAAGTCGGCCTCCGTCGCCGCCTCGACCTCGGCAGGGGCGAACGCCACCTCGGCTCGCTTCAGCTCGATGTCGCGGTCGCCGGGCAGGGCGACGACGACCAGCTCGCGGGTGCCGTCGAGATGCGTGAGTGCGAGCACCACGTTCTTCAGGGTGTCGGCGGCCGTCCACGGCCGTCCGTCGGGGCGCGGGTACTCGGCGTTCGCGAGGTCGACGAGCGTCGCGATCGTCGGCGTGTTCGGCGAGTCGAGCACGACCGGCTCGGGAAGCGCGTCGAACGGGATCGGCTCGGGCGGGATGGTGCGGTACGCCTCGACGTTCGCGGCGTACCCGCCGGCCGACCGCACGAAGGTGTCCTCGCCGACGGGGCTCGGGTGCAGGAACTCCTCGCTCTTCGAGCCGCCCATCGCTCCGGCATCCGCCTCCACGATGACGTAGTCGAGGCCGAGCCGCGCGAAGATGCGCTCGTACGCGTCGCGCTGCGCCCGGTAGCTCGCATCGAGGCCTTCGTCGCTCGCGTCGAACGAGTACGCGTCCTTCATGGTGAACTCGCGACCGCGCAGGAGACCGGCTCGCGGACGTGCCTCGTCGCGGTACTTGTCCTGGATCTGGTAGATGGTGAGCGGCAGGTCCTTGTACGACGAGTAGAGGTCCTTCACGAGCAGCGTGAAGACCTCCTCGTGCGTGGGCGCGAGCATGTAGTCGGCGCCCTTCCGGTCCTGCAGGCGGAACACGCCGTCGCCGTACTCCGTCCACCGGTTCGTCACCTCGTAGGGCTCGCGTGGCAGGAGTGCCGGGAAGTGCACCTCGTGCGCGCCGGCCGCGGTCATCTCCTCGCGGACGATCTGCTCGATGCGGGCCTTGACGCGCAGGCCGATCGGCAGCCAGGCGAAGACGCCCGGCGCCTGACGGCGGATGTAGCCGGCGCGCACGAGGAGTCGATGGCTCGCCACCTCGGCGTCGGCGGGATCTTCGCGGAGCGTGCGGAGGAAGTAGTTGGAGAGGCGAGTGGGCACCCGACGATTCTAGTTCGGCGGCCCGCCTAGGCTTGGCGCATGCCCGAACGCCGGTCCCGCATCGCTCGTTCCGCCGCGCAGGGCGAGCTCGCCGAGGCGCTCGCCGAGCTTCGCGTGGAGCTCGAGCTGCCCCAGGCGTTCCCGGCAGACGTGCTGGCGGAGGCGCAGGCGGCGGCATCCGCCACTCCCCCGCCCGAGGCCGACCGACGCGACCTGCCGTTCCTGACCATCGACCCCGCGGGCTCGACCGATCTCGACCAGGCGCTCCATCTCCAGCGACGGCCGGGCGGGTACCTGGTGCACTATGCGATCGCGGATGTCCCGGGCTTCGTGCGCCCGGGCGGCGCCGTCGATCTCGAGGCCCGCGGGCGGGGACAGACGCTGTACGCCGCCGACGGGCGGATCCCGCTGCATCCGCCGGTGCTCGGCGACGACCGGGCCTCGCTCCTGCCCGGCGTCGACCGCAGCGCCTATCTCTGGTCGTTCGAGGTCGACGACGCGGGCGTCGTCACGATGACGCACCTGGAGCGAGCGCTGGTGCGCTCTCGCGAGCAACTCAGCTACCCCGAGGCGCAGGCGCGCATCGACGCGGATGCCACCGACCCGCTCGACCTGTTGCGCGAGATCGGCCTGGCCCGCATCGAGCAGGAACGCGCCCGCGGCGGCGCGAGCCTGAACGTGCCCGACGAGGAGATCGTGCGCGACGACGACGGTCATTACGCACTGCGGCGTCGCCACCTGCTGCCCGTGGAGTCCTGGAACGCGCAGCTCTCGCTGATGACGGGCATGGCCGCCGCCGAGCTCATGCTCGAAGCCGAGGTGGGTGTGCTCCGCACCATGCCGAAGCCGACCGACGAGCGGATCGCCGCGTTCCGCACGCAGACCGAGGCCCTCGGCCGACCGTGGCCCGAGCACATCACCTACGGTGAGTACCTGCGCACCCTCGACCGCGACGACCCCGCCGCACTCGCGATCATGCAGGCCGCGAGCGGCCTGTTCCGCGGCGCCGGCTACGAGGCGATGGACGGCGAGGCTCCGGCCGACCCGATGCAGTCGGCGCTCGCGAGCCCGTACGCGCACGTCACAGCACCCCTCCGCCGCCTCGTCGACCGCTGGGGACTCGTGGTCTGCGAGGCCCTGCTCGCCGGCCGTCCCGTGCCGGGCTGGGTGCGGGACTCCCTCCACGAGATCCCGTCGCTGATGGGCGCCTCGTCGCAACGAGCGAGCCGACTCGCCGCGGCATCCGTCGCCATGGTCGAGGCCGCCGTACTCGCCGACCGGGTCGGCGAGCGGTTCACGGCAACGGTGCTCGAGGTCCGGGGCGACGACGCGCTGATCCAGCTCGTCGAGCCCGCGGTGACGGCGAGCTGCCCTGCGACGCCCGGTCTCCGGGCGGGCGAGCGCGTCGCGGTCGTGCTCGAGCACGCCGACATCCGTTCCGGGACGGTCGGATTCAGGTCGCCGCTCGTCTGACCGGCGGCGCCGGCTCAGACGCCTTCGTCGTCGTCCTCCTCGTCCTCCATGGCGAAGTGCTCGAGCTCGGCCTCGTCGTCGTCGGCAGCCTCCGCTGCGTCCTCCGTGCCCTCGTGCAGGGTTCCCGTGCCGTCTGGATACCCGGCCTCGTCGGGGTACTCGTACCCGGTGCCGTCTCCGCTCATCGCGGCCCCCTCTCGCGAACGGATGCCGCGACGGGACATCCGTGCGCTCACCCTACTCGCGCGCGGCGAGCGCCGACCAGCGCCGGCGGCGCACAGGAAGCTGTCAAGCCCCGTGCGCTCGCCGTCACGCGATGCCACCGTGAAGTGGAACGAAGGAGCGACATCATGAGCAACCCCGACGCGATCGTCTCCCCCGACGACGGCACCGAGAACGGCGCGGCCACCGATCCCGAGCGCCCCCGCAAGGACGGCCTGCCGCGAGACCCCGACGCCACCGAGCACCTCGACGTCGACATCACCGACTAGGCGACCCCGTCGCTCTCCGCCCCCGTGCGTCACGCGCTGTGAGCCGCCGCCAGTCGTTCGAGCACGTCGGCGGCGCGAGCGGCCCCCGACGACCGACGCAGGCGTTCGCCCACCGCTCGCGCACGCGCCGCCGCGTCGCGATCCTCGAGCACGCCCGTGATCGCCGCCCGCAGTTCGGCGGGCGCGGCGCCCTTGTCGGCCCGCCCACCCACCCCCGCGCGTTCGACCGCCGCCGCGACGAGGTGGTGGTCGGCGTGGCGGGTCATCGGCACGATGAGCACCGGCACACCCGCCGCCAGCGCACGCATGGTGGTGCCGTGGCCGCCGTGCCCGATGAGCAGGCGGGCGGAGCGGAGCAGCTCGCCATGGTCACCGAGGCCGCGCACCTCGATGCCCGACGGGCTCGGCAGCGCGGCCCGATCGATCGCCGGACCCGCCGTGACGACGGCACGCACGCCCAGATCACCGAGGGCCATGACGACGCGCGCGATCGCCTCGTGTTGCCCGGGGTACGCGATCGTGCTGAAGCTCACGAGGACGTGGCGGTCGCGCTCCTCCGGCTGCGGCGGAGCGGCGGCGGGGATGACCGGACCGACGTGGGCGATGCGGTCGCGCGGAATGCGCCCCGCACCGACCGGGTCGAGCTCGGGGTCGGTCGCGAGCACGAGGGTCTGGGGCATCCGGTCGCCGGAGAACGGGAGGGTGCCCGTCGCGCGGAGCCAGATCCCCATCGGCGAGGCAGCCGACCATTGCGCCTCCCAGTACCCGAGGAGGGTGTGCAGGAGCATCGCCGAGGGGATGCCGCTGCGCCGGGCTGCGTCGAGGGCACCCGGCACCATGCAGTCGATGAGCAGCGCATCGGGTCGCTCGCGCGCGATCGCCGCCTCGAGGTCTCGCGCGATGCCCCGATCGGAGGCGAGCGGCAGCCAGGCGAGCATGCTGCGGATGCCCGGATCGCCGACGCGAGGATTCCACGGTCGTGCCCGCTCGAACGCCTCCAGACGCCCAGCGAGACCCGCCCGCTCGACCTCGGGTGCGAGGTCCTGGTGACCGAGGATGCGCACGGCATGCCCGTGCGACTCGAGCTCACGCGCGATGAGCAGGGTCGGCGACACGTTCCCCCCGGCGAGCGGCAGCACCGAGAGGAAGCGGGCCATGTGCGTCGACCCTACGGGGTCAGCACCTGCGGCGTGCCGGTCGGGGCATCCGCCCCCATCTCGTCGGCGATGCGGTTCGCCTCGGCGATCAGCGTCTCGACGATCTCGGACTCGGGCACGGTCTTGATGACCTCGCCCTTCACGAAGATCTGGCCCTTGCCGTTGCCGGATGCCACGCCGAGGTCGGCCTCGCGCGCCTCGCCGGGCCCGTTCACGACGCAGCCCATGACGGCGACCCGCAGCGGCACGCTCATGCCCTCGAGGCCGTCGGTGACGTCGTTCGCGAGCTTGTAGACGTCGACCTGTGCGCGACCGCACGACGGGCACGAGACGATCTCGAGCTTGCGCTCCCGGAGGTTCAGCGACTGCAGGATCTGGAGGCCCACCTTGACCTCCTCGACGGGCGGCGCCGAGAGCGAGACGCGGATCGTGTCGCCGATGCCCTCGGAGAGGAGGATGCCGAACGCCGTCGCGCTCTTGATGGTGCCCTGGAACGCCGGGCCCGCCTCGGTGACACCGAGGTGCAGCGGCCAGTCGCCGCGCTCGGCGAGCAGGCGATAGGCCTTCACCATGACGATCGGGTCGTTGTGCTTCACCGAGATCTTGAAGTCGTGGAAGTCGTGCTCCTCGAAGAGGCTCGCCTCCCAGACCGCGCTTTCGACGAGCGCCTCGGGCGTGGCCTTGCCGTACTTCTGCAGCAGTCGCGGATCGAGGGAGCCGGCGTTCACGCCGATGCGGATGCTCACCCCGGCCTCCTTGGCACGACGCGCGATCTCGCCGACCTGGTCGTCGAACTTGCGGATGTTGCCGGGGTTCACGCGCACCGCCGCGCAGCCCGCGTCGATCGCCGCGAAGACGTAGTTCGGCTGGAAGTGGATGTCGGCGATGACCGGGATCTGGCTCTTCTTCGCGATGATCGGCAGCGCCTCGGCGTCGTCGCGGCTCGGCACGGCCACGCGCACGATGTCGCAGCCCGAGGCGGTGAGCTCGGCGATCTGCTGCAGGGTCGCGTTGATGTTCGGCGTCGGCGTCGTGGTCATCGACTGCACGCTCACCGGGGCGTCGCCGCCGACGAGCACCTTGCCCACCTTGATCTGGCGGGACTTGCGTCGCGGGGCCAGGACCTCAGGGACTTTGGGCATTCCGAGATTCACTGCAGGCACGTGTCGAGTCTACGTCCGGCCGGGTGAACGCATCCTCAATCGAACGGATGCCTCCGCGCTCCGCGCTCGTGCCACGTTTCCGTTCCCGCGTCAGGTACCCGGCGCACGGGGAACCTGGCGCGGGAACAGGAACATCAGGCGAGGGGATGCCGCGGCCGACTCATCGGGTCGGGCGCAGGCCGGCCTGCATCAGCTCCGTGCGCAGGAGATTCGGGTCCATGGCGATCCGCCAGTCCCAGCGCGCGCCGAACGGACGATGCTTGCGGATCCGGTTCTCACGCTCCTTCTCGGCCATGACCACCTCCCGCTCCGTGCGCCCGTTCATGAGCTCGGGTTTGAGGTACTTGCCGAGTCCGTCGAACTCCCCGAACGTTCCGTGCGCGGGCCAGTCGAAGTCCGTGATGTCCACCCCGCCGTCGGCACGGGCGAACGATGTCTGGAGCTCGGGTGCAGGGAAGTGCAGGACGTGCATGTTCGCTCGGCTGATCGACTCTCCGGGAGAACCCGATCGCGCGTCGGCGAACTCGAGCGACGCGCGGGCCCGCCGGATCCCCGGAGCCGCACCGAATTCGAGCAGCCGCTCGGCGAGTCGCTCGGGCACGACGCCCGGGATCGGGTTCCCGCCGCGATCGGACGTCTGCGGGCGGCATCCGTGATCGAGGGCGGCGACGGCCGCCGCGAACGGCAGCGTCCGCGCGACGTCGACGAGCGTGCGCTCGTAGGACGTGACGAGACGTCCGTCGAGTTCGGTGATCTCCTCGTCTGAGACGGGCTCATGATGCCACACCACGCCGTTCTTGGACCTCACTGACGAACGGCCGCAGGCGGCCAGGTGCACGTGATGCAGGTGCGGCCCCACGATGGGGATGCCCCACAGGATCGCCGCGGACGCATGCGAGAAGACAGGCCGTGAGCGCCTCGTGGCGGCGACCGCAGCGACCGCGAGGAGGTGCCGCTGCTCGCGGCTCGCCTGCTTCCATGCGATCGAGTCGACGTAGACACCGCGGCGGAGCCGCTCGAGCGGGGTCTCGCCCACGAACCGGATGTCCTCGCCCTGCAGCGTGAGGTCTCGCACGGTGATGAGCGAGATCGCGGCGTCGTCCATGGCTCGAGAGTCTCGTGGACGTCATGGCCCGATCCCGAGCGGGAGACCCACTCGCTGCGGATGCCATCGCCGCTCACGCCTGTGGAGGTCGAGTGCTCGGGTCCGTCGAGCGGTCGATCCCGGTCAACCGGTGTTTCCGTTCCCGCGTCGCGTTTCCGCGTCAGCGGGAACGCGACGCGGGAACGGAAACATGGGCCGCGAGGAGGGGCGAGCGGCTATCGCCGGGGGTGTTCCCCGGAGTCGAGATCGCGGTCGGCGGAGTCGTCGCCCGCGGCATCCGAATGCTCCAGCCGGATGCGCCGGCCGAGCTCGATGTGGACCCGCTCCTTCTGCTCGGCCTTGTCGATCTTCCGGGTGTCACGGGGCGGCAGCTGGATGCGCTCCTCGGCGGGGATGCCGGCCTGCAGCTCGCGCCCTCGTTCGAGCTCCGCGTCGAACTCGGCTCCGAACAGCAGCGCGTTGTTCGCGATCCAGAGCCAGAGCAGGAACACGATCGCCCCGGCGAGCGACCCGTACGTGCGGTCGTAGTTGGAGAAGTTCGCGACGTAGAGCGCGAAGCCGGCCGACGCGATGACGAGCACGACGATGGCGAGCAGGGCTCCCAGGCTGATCCACCGGAACTTCGGCTGCTTCGCGTTCGGGGTCGCATGGTAGAGCAGGGCGACGATGAGCACCACGACGAGCGCGAGGAGCGGCCACTTCGCGATCTCCCAGACGACCCGGACCGACTCGCCGAGGCCGAGGGCCGAGCCGATGGCGTCCGTGATGGGGCCCGACACCACGAGGATCACGGCGACGATGGCGAGCAGCAGCACGGCCGCGACGGTGACGCCGAGCTGGATGGGACGGAGCTTCCAGAAGGGCCGTCCCTCCTCGATCTCGTAGATGCGGTTCATCGCGCGCCCGAACGAGCCCACGTAGCCCGAGGCCGACCAGAGCGCGATGACGAGACCCGTGATGAAGCCGAGCCCCGCCGCCGGCGAGTCGGCGAACCGCTGCAGCGGCTCGCTCAGCACGTCGAGCACCTCGGGTGGCGCGACGCCCTCGAGCACGCCGAGGAGCGCATCGATCGCACTCCCCCGCTGCCCGATGAGCGCGAGCAGCGAGGTGAGGGCCAGCAGCCCCGGGAAGATGGCGAGCACGCCGTAGTAGGTGAGCGCGGCGGCGCTGTCCTGGCATTCGTCGTCGATGAACTCGCGGAACGTCTTGCGGAAGACGTACTTCCACGATCGCTTCGTGATCTCAGGCGGCGTGTTCGGTTTGCGCGGATCCTCGGGGTGCGGCGCGTGCCGGTCGTCGTCGAGCTGTCGCGTGTCGGTCATGATCGGCCCTCCGTCGGTCGAAGGACCATCCTGCGCGACCGAGCGCGCCGCCGGGAGGGACTTGGCGGGGCGGGCCGCACGACGTACAGTGCGCACCCGCCCGCTTCGGCCGGATCGGAACGGGGCGCCGGTTCCGCGGAACCTGTGTCAGGCGCAGCCTTCGGCGACGGTGACCGGCGCCGAGATGGCGGCGACCTGGTCGACGTTCGCGATCCACTTCCCCGAAGCCGGGTCATAGGTCGAGTGCGCCACCTCGACACCCACCTTCAGTGGCGGGAAATCGGTTCTCGGCACCTCGATGTGCTCCAGCGCCCACCCGTTGCACGTCCAGAGGTCCTCGTCGATCAGGTCACCGAACCCCTCGAAGCCGTCGCCGACGTGGGCGCTCGCGGTCGTCGTCAGGTCGACGCCCCGGATCGCAGCGCTTCGGAACGTGATCGCGAACCGGGGCCAGACGAGCTGGCTCGGGAGGCCGGTCCGTTCCTCCTCCGGGTAGGAGCGCTCATCGATCACGATGGCGTCGTCCCAGACGTGTCGGATGCCGGCTGGAAACTCGTTGCCGCCCGCGTACGCCTCGTCCTCGGGCGCCCCGCCGAGGACGATCGAGAGCGCGGCCACCGCATCGGTCGCCGATCCGAGGTAGTCGATCGAGCGCACCACGGCGCCGTCCACGTCGCGGAGCTCGAGCACCTCGGGGCGCGCCACGATCGCCGTCACGGTCGTGAGCGGATCGACCGGCGCGGCCGTCGGCGTCGCGGCCGGGGTGGGACGCGGTGATTCGGCAGCCGGGCTCGGCGTCTTGGCGACGCATCCGCTCACTGCGAGCGCGATGAGCAGCGCACCGGCGGTCAGGGCGCCGACACGGCGGGATCGGGTCATGCGTGCCCTTCGTGGGGATCGGCGACGCCCGCCTGCCCGGACGCCTGTGACGATCTTGGCAGCGGCGCGAGTCCCGGTGCGCCGCGCCGGATCACGGTATCGTAACGGAGCGGGTCGTCCGGTTCAGGCCGCCGCGCGCTCCCCGCCCTCGGTGTGGGCCACGAGCGCCGCCCGGAACTCCTCGGGGTGTTCGAGGTGCGGCGAGTGGCCGCAGTCCGCGAGCTCGAGCTCGGTGAACGATCCGCCCTGCGCGGCGTAGCGTTCGAGCACCGCCCGGGTCTGGGTGATCATGGGCTGCGCCGGCGCGACATCGGCACCCGGCCAGCCCGGGATGATGCCCGCCGCGCCGAGCTGGTTGAGGTCGAAGAACGACGCGTCACCGACGATCGCGTCCTGGGCGCCGTGGATCCAGAGGATCGCGGGCTTGGACGGGAGGTCGACGATCGCGGTCGTGTCGAACACCGTGGGCGCGAGGGAGTTGAGCACCCCGCGACCGCCCGGTGCGAAGCCCGGCCAGTGCTCCGAGGTGGTCGAGTCGCCCGGGTAGTTGTCGATGCCCGTCTTGGTCGTGAGCATGGACTCGACCCAGACGTCCTCGTGCTCCGACTCGAATCCGGGTGCGACGTACGTCGAGCGGTAGACCGCGCGCGGCGAGCCAGCCTCGTCGCTGCGGTCGCCGCGGGCAAGCCGGGCCACGAAATCGGGGTTCGCTCCCCCGCCGCCCGTGCCCGCGGCATCCGCCGTCAGGAGCGTGCCGTCGGCCGCCGTGCCGCCGAAGCCGTAGGGCGACACGGGTGCGACGAGCGTCAGGCTCGCCACGAGCTCGGGTCGGTCGAGCAGCAGCTGCATCGTGACGCCGCCGCCGAGGCTCCACCCGACGAGGTGCACGGCGCCGAGCTCGAGGGCGTCGATGACGGAGGCCACGTCGTCGGAGAAGTCCCGCACGCCGCGCGTCGCGTCGACCGGAAGGGTCTCGCTGTCGCCGAAGCCGCGGAGGTCGATGGCGAGCGCGCGCACGTCGACGGGCAGGGAGAGCATCATCGGCTGCCAGAACAGCGACGACGAGACGTTGCCGTGCACGAAGACGACGGTCTTCGTCGGGGCATCCGCCGGCCGCTCGAGGACGTTCGCACTGAGGCGCGGGGTCTGCACCCGGGTCGTGGTGATGCCGGGGAAGATGGTGTCGACCATGTCGGTTCCGTTTCAGTCGGTGATGAGCGGCGGCTCGGTGGCGGCGACGACCTCGTCGACCGTGACGCCGGGGGCGAGTTCGACGAGCCGGAGGCCGTCGGGGGTGACGTCGATGACCGCGAGGTCGGTGATGATGCGATCGACGACGCCCTTGCCGGTGAGCGGCAGGGAGCACTCGTTCACGATCTTGGGCGAGCCGTCCTTCGCGACGTGCTCCATGAGCACGATGCGGCGCTTGGCGCCGTGCACGAGGTCCATCGCGCCGCCGGGGCCCTTCACCATCTTGCCGGGGATCATCCAGTTGGCGAGGTCGCCCGTCGCCGACACCTGCATCGCGCCGAGGATCGCCGCGTCGATCTTGCCGCCGCGGATCATGCCGAAGCTCGTGGCCGAGTCGAAGTACGCGGCGCCGGGGAGCACCGTGACCGTCTCCTTGCCGGCGTTGATGAGGTCGGGATCGACGTCGTCCTCGGTCGGGTACGGGCCGACGCCGAGGATGCCGTTCTCCGACTGCAGCAGGATCGTCGTGCCCTCCGGCACGTAGTTCGGGACGAGCGTGGGCAGGCCGATGCCGAGGTTCACGTAGGACCCGTCTGGCAGTTCCTTCGCCGCGCGCGCGGCCATCTCGAGACGTGTGAGTGCCATGGTGCTCAGGCTCCTTCCGGCATCTCGCGGGATGCCGCCTTCTCGGGCGAGACGGTGCGGCGCTCGATGCGCTTCTCGATGTCGGTGCCGACCACGACGACCCGGTCGACGTAGATGCCGGGCAGGTGCACGGCGTCCGGGTCGAGGTCGCCGGGCTCGACGAGCTCCTCGACCTGGGCGATGCAGACGCGCCCGGCCATCGCCGTGAGCGGCGAGAAGTTGCGCGCCGACTTCTCGAAGACGAGGTTGCCGTAGCGGTCGCCCCGCAGTGCGTGCACGAGCGAGAAGTCGGTGGTGATCGCCTCCTCGAGCACGAACTCGCGCGGCTCGCCCGCGACGTCGAACGTCTGCACGGGCTTCGCCGGGCTGGCCGCGGCGATCGACCCGTCGGCGTGGTACCGGCGCGGCAGGCCGCCCTCGGCGACCTGCGTGCCGACGCCGGTCTGGGTGAAGAAGGCGGCGATGCCGCTGCCGCCTGCGCGCAGCTTCTCGGCGAGCGTGCCCTGCGGCGTGAGCTCCAGCTCGAGCTCGCCCGCGAGGTACTGGCGCTCGAACTCCTTGTTCTCGCCCACGTACGACGAGGTCATCTTCGAGATGCGCCGCTGCGCGAGCAGCACCCCCAGGCCCCAGTCGTCGACGCCGCAGTTGTTCGAGACGACCTTCAGGTCGTCGACCCCGGCCTCCAGCAGCGCCTGGATGAGCACCATCGGGATGCCGCACAGGCCGAACCCGCCCACGGCGAGGCTCGCCCCCGCGGGGATGTCGGCGACCGCCTCCCTGGCGGACCCGACGACTTTGTCGAGTGTCACGATGCACCTTCCTTCAGTTCCACGGCCGCGAGGCGGGTGCCGATCACGGGGACCACGTTCCCGACGCCCTCGGCCGTCATGACGATCGTGTAGTGGTTGACGTCGGGCACCTCGTGCACGACGAGCTGCGGCATCCGCTCGGCCCATTCGGCGACCACCGCTTCAGGGTAGAGCGGCGCGCCGTCGAGCAGCCCTCGCGGCGCGCGGAAGAAGTCGACCGGCCCCGGAAGGCCGGCGAGTGCGGCGGCGTATCCCTCGGAGCCGTCGAGCTGCACGGCGTTCTCGGCCACCGCCTCGGCCCGCGCCGAGCTGCGCAGCGCTGGCTCGGTGCCGTCGAGGTCGTACTCGACGTAGGCCTCGATGGCGTCGTTCCAGTACGGGCCGAGGGCCGGATGCCGCCGCCAGAAGTCGAGGTAGGCGGCGCGATCGGGGAAGGTCATCGAGAGCCGCTCGAGCGCGGGGCCGAGCAGCACCGCGGGCAGGTCCTCGGGCGCGACGCCCTCGGGGTTCGGCACGGGCAGGCCCCCATCGACGAGGACGATGCCGGCGACCCGTTCGGGGTGTCGCTCGGCGAACCGGACCGAGACGAAGGCGCCCATCGAGTGCCCGACCACGAACGCCCGGTCGACCTCGAGGGCATCGAGCGCCGCGGCGAGGTCGTCGGCGTGGCGCTCGAGCCCGTAGGGGCCGGGCAGCGTGTTGCTGCGTCCGCGGCCCCGGAGGTCGGCGGCGATCACGCGGCGGTCGGCCAGCGCGTCGGCCACCAGGTCCCACGATCGGTGGGTGGCGGAGATGCCGTGCACGGCGAGGATCGGCAGGCCCGCGGCATCCGCCCGCCACTGCCCGCCCGCGAGGGTGCCGCCCCCGACCGGCGCGGAGAAGGTCTCGTACGTCATCGCGCGCTCCAGCCGCCGTCCATGGTGTAGCTCGCGCCCGTCACCATGCCGGCCTCGGGGCTCGCGAGCCACAGGGCGAGGCTCGCGACCTCGGCGGGCTCGACGAGCCGCTTGATCGACGACTCCGTGAGCATGATCTTCGGCAGCACCTCGGACTCGGGGATGCCGTGCACGCGCGCCTGGTCGGCGATCTGCTTCTCGACGAGCGGGGTGCGCACGTACCCGGGGTTGATGCAGTTGCTCGTCACGCCGTGCGGCCCGCCCTCGAGCGCCGTGACCTTGGAGAGTCCCTCGAGGCCGTGCTTGGCGGCGACGTACGCGGACTTGAACGGCGACGCGCGGATGCCGTGCACGCTCGAGATGTTGATGACGCGCCCGAAGCCGCGGGCGTACATGCCCGGCAACGCAGCCCGGATGAGGAGGAACGGCGACTCCAGCATGAGGCGCAGGATGAGCGAGAACCGCTCGGGCTCGAACTCCTCGATCGGCCGCACGTGCTGGATGCCCGCATTGTTCACGAGGATGTCGGCCTCGAGCCGCAGGTCGGCGAGCGCCGCGGTGTCGCCCAGGTCGACCTGCCATGCCTCGCCGCCGAGCTCGGAGGCGACCCGCTCGGCCGCCTCGCCGTTCAGGTCGGCGATGGTCACGTGCGCGCCGGCCGCCGCGAAGGCCCGCGCGCAGGCCTCCCCGATGCCGCTCGCCCCGCCGGTGACGACGGCGCGTCGCCCGCTGAGATCGGTCACGATTCCTCCTTCTCCCCCGCGCCCGGGCGCGGGCCCTGCGCGAGATCGGGTCGCCCGAGGGCTCCGCCGATGAAGCGCATCATCTCGTCGAGCACGTGCTCGGGAACGCGACCGGTGCCGCTGGCCGTCGGATCGGCGTCGTCGCCGGGGGCCGAGTCGGGGTCGCCCCAGAGCACCCAGCGCATGCCGATCATCTCGCCGACGCCCATGAGCGCCCACGCGGCGACGGTGGGATCGATGTCCCAGATCTCGCCGTCGGCCGCGGCCTCGCGCAGTCCGTCGATGTAGCCCTCGACGATGCGCGTGTAGTGCAGCCGCAGCGCCTCGGGCGACACCAGCTCGGCCTCGCGCACCACGCGGTAGAGGGCGGGGTGCTCGGCGGTGAAGCGGAAGAACGCGGCGAAGCCCGCGCGCTCGGCCTCGAGCCGGCTCGTCGCACCGCGCGCGCCCTCGCTCATGGCCTGCCGCACCCGGTGGTTCAGGTCCTCGACGAGCTCGTTGAAGATGTCGAGCTTGGAGTCGAAGTAGAGGTAGAAGGTGCCCTGGCCGACCCCGGCGCGGTCGGTGATGCGGGACACGGATGCCTCGTGGTAGCCGTGGTCCGCGAACACGCGCTCGGCGGCCGCGAGGAGCTTCGCCCGGGTCTCGACGCCGCGGGCGGTGCGCGGAGCGGCGCTCATCGTGCCTCCTCCGTCGTCGGCGCCTGCACGCGTGGCCGGGCCTCCGATGCGAGCACGCGGCGCAGCACCTTCCCCGCCGTCGAGCGGGGCAGTTCGGCGACGAAATGCACCTCGCGCGGCACCTTGAAGCGCGCGAGCGAGGCCCGAGCGAACTCCATGAGCTCGGCGGCATCCGTCACCCGTCCGCGGCGCACCACGACCCACGCGGCGCCGGCCTCGCCCCATCGCTCGTCGGGCACGCCGACCACGGCGACGTCGGCGACGGCGGGATGGCTCATGAGCACGGCCTCGACCTCGGCGGGTGCGACGCCCTCGCCGCCCGAGATGTAGATGTCCTTGATGCGGTCGACGATCGTGAAGTAGCCGTCGGCGTCGCGGCGCACGAGGTCGCCCGTGCGCAGCCACCCGTCGACGAGCGCCGCCTCGGTCGCCGCCGGGTCGCGGAAGTATCCGGCGAACACGGAGGGGCCGTGCACGAGCAGCTCGCCCTCGCCCTCGCCGTCGAGCAGCTCGCCGGTCACCGGGTCCGCGACCGCGACGTCGACGTGCGGATACGGCTTGCCGGCCGACCCGACGCGGGTGCGGGCATCCTCGTCGGGCAGGCACAGCACGTTCGGCGACGCCTCGGTGAGCCCGTAGCCCTGCGTCAGCGAGACGCCGCGTGCGTGCCACGTGCGCAGCAGCGCGGGCGGCATGGGCGCCCCGCCCACGATGGCGTGCGCGAGGCTCGAGAGGTCGGTGTCGTCGAAGTCGGGATGCTGCGCCAGGAACAGGTAGTTCGCGGGCACGCCCATCATGGTCGTGATGCGCCGCTCCTGGATGAGGTGCAGCACGCGGCCGGGGTCGAAGGTGCGCTCGAGCACGACGGTCGCGCCCGTCCACCACGCGAGGAGCGGGGTGATGTTCCATCCGCCGACGTGGTACTGCGGCATGACCGCGAGCACCGTGTCGCCCGCGCCGACCTCGGCGATCCGCGAGAACGAGAGGTTCGTCCAGAAGCAGTTCGCGTGCGTGAGCACGGCGGCCTTCGGGGTCGCAGTCGTGCCCGACGTGAAGATCATGAGGAGCGCGTCGTCGTCGTGCACGTCGTGGCGGGTCGGGGGTGCCTCGTCCGCGAGGCCGCGAGGCCCGGGTGCCGGCACCTCGCCCTCGATGCCGTGCATACCCAGCGGCGCGGTCGGGATGCGTCGGGCGACGCGCCCGAGGGTGGCCCTCGCGAGCGACTCGAACTCGGCCTCGACGAGGAGCAGCGCAGGCTCCGCGATCTCGAGCTGCGCCGCGAGCTCACGCGGCGCCAGGCGCCACGACAGGGGAACGAGCACGAGTCCCGCCCTGGCGCACGCGAAGAACAGCACGACGTGGTCGGCGCTGTTGCCCGTGATGGTCGCGACGCGATCGCCGATCGCGTACCCGGCGTCGCGGAAGGCGGCCGCGAGCCGGTCGGCGCGGGCGTCGAGCTCGCGGTAGGTCACGACCACTCCGCGGTCGTCGATGGCGATCCGCTCGGGGGTCGCACGCGCGCGATCCCGAGTCCAGCGCCCCAGGGTGTGCAGGCCGTCAGGCATCCGTCGCCTCCTCTGCTTCGGCCGGATGCTGCTTGCGGCCCGACCGGATGCGTTGCGGGATCCCCGCGATGCCGCCCGGCAGGAACATCACCACGAGGATGAACAGCGTGCCCAGGATGAACAGCGGCTCGCTCAGCGGAACCCGGAGCACCGCGGGCAGCCCGGCGATGAAGTCCGAGCCCGCGAGCGCCGTGAGCCGCTGGTCGAGCAGTGTGTAGACGATACCGCCGACGATCGCGCCCCAGCGATACCCCACTCCGCCGAGCACCACGATGACGAGGAGGGTCAGCGTGAAGTCGGCCGTGGCGATGCGCGGCGAGGCGCCCGACTGCAGCAGCAGGTAGCCCATTCCCGCGACCGCGGCGAGCGTCGACGCGACGACGAAGATGAGCAGTTTCACCGAGTAGGGGCGGATGCCGATGACCCGCACGCGCAGCTCGTTCTCACGGGCCGCCTCGGCGACGTGCCCGGCGCGGCTGCGCTCGACCCACAGCACGACGAGGTAGACGAACACGAGCACAGCCAGGGCCATCCAGTAGAGATGGGCCGTGTTCCGCACGCCGACGAGGCCCTCCGGCACGTTCGCGATGTCGAGCGAGAGCCCCTCGTCGCCGCCCGTGGCCGAGCCCGGGTTCCGTCGGATGAGCACCGAGCCCGCCTGCGCGAAGGCCAGGGTCACCATCGCGAACGAGATGCCGGTCACCCGGAGCGCGAGCGCCCCGACCGTCGCCGCGAGCACGATGCCGAACACGAGCGTGATGCCGATCGACGCGGCGAACACGAGTTCGCTCGACCATTCGACGGGGGCGAACGCGTTGAGCGTCATCCCGAGCCCGTAGGCGCCGGCCGCGAAGAACAGCGCATGTCCGAACGAGAGCAGGCCCGCGAGCCCGAACATCATGCGGTAGCTGAGGGCGAGCGCGGCGATGAGCATCGCGTAGGCGAGCAGCTGCAGCGTGCCCGGCGTGTAGGTCGGACCCGGCAGCACGCCGGGGATCTCGATCGCGAGCAGCGGCAGGATCGCGAACCCGACGACGAGGGCGATGCCGCCGAGCACCATGATGAGCGGGCGACGCCGAGCGGATGCCACGGGCGCAGGTGCCGACGTGCGAGCGGGTGCCGGGGCATCCGTGAGCTGCTGGTTCATGCGACCTTCCCCATCAGTCCGCGCGGGCGGACGAGCAGGACCGCGGCGAGTGCGACCACGACCACGAGGTCGCCGGTGCCGCCGAGGTAGAAGTTGGCGAACTGCTGCAGCACCGCGACGAGCACCGAGGCGATCGCGGCGCCCGTGAGCGACCCGAGCCCGCCGATGACGGTGACGATGAACGCGAAGATGAGCAGCACCGAGCCGAGGTGCGCCGAGACGTATCCGTAGTAGACGGAGGCGAGCACGCCGCCGAGTCCGGCCGCGGCGCCGCCGATCGCGAAGACGATCGTGAACGATCGGCGCACGTCGATGCCGAGGGCCGTGACCATCGACCGATTCTCGACGCCCGCGCGGATGATGAGCCCGTACCTCGTGCGCTGCAGGAACAGCACGATGGCGCCCAGCACCAGGATCGCGCACGCGATGAGCAGGAACACGTGGTTCGGGATCTTCGCACCCAGGATCACGGTGACCTGCGAGAGCCAGTCGGGCTTCTGCGTGTAGATGGGGTCGGTGCCCCAGATGCCCTCGAACAGGGCGACGGTCGCGAGCGAGAGTCCCACGGTCACGAGCGCCTGCTCGATGTGCCGCTCGTAGAGGCGGCGGATGAGGAAGTACTCGGTCGCCGCCGCGACGACGGCACCGACCGCGAGGCCGACCATGGCCGAGAGCGCGAGACCCCACCAGGTGCCGTCGGACACCCGTCGGCCGACCTCCCAGCCGAGGAACGCGGCGATGGTGAGGAACGAGCCGTGCGCGAAGTTCAGCACGCCCATGAGGCCGTAGATGAGCGAGAGGCCGCTCGCGACGAGGAAGTACAGTGCGCCGAGCCCGAGGCCCGTGACGAGGAGGAGGACGACCGTGCTCATCGGGTGCTCCCCGCCGTGCTGCCGTGATCGGTGGCGTCGTGCACGCCGAGGAAGCGCTGGATGCGGTCCTCGTCGTCGAGGAGGTCGGATGCCTCTCCGGTGAACACCACCCGCCCGCCGGAGAGCACGACGACGCGCTCGGCGAGCTTGCGGATGACGTGCAGGTTCTGCTCGACGAGGAGGATCGGCACGGTGCGCGCCGCCTCCGCGAGCGTGTCGGCGACCTCGTCGACGATGCGCGGGGCGAGGCCCTTGGTGGGCTCGTCGACGAGGAGGAGCCGGTTCTCGTTGACGAGGGCCCTGGCGAGGGAGACCATCTGCTGCTGCCCTCCGGAGAGCGTGCCGGCGCGCTGTGCGCGCCGTTCGTGGATGTCGGGGAAGAGCCGCTGGATGAACTCGCGGCGGGGCGTGCCGTCGCGCTCGGCGAGGCGGAGGTTCTCGGCCACGGTCAGCGAGCCGAACACCTCGCGGTCCTCGGGCACGTAGCCGACGCCGAGCTGCACGATGCGGTGCGTCGACATGCGGTCGATGCGCGTACCGCCGAGATGCACCTCGCCGGAGCGGTCGATGAGGCCGAGGATCGACTTGATGGTCGAGGTCTTGCCGACGCCGTTGCGGCCGAGCAGGGCGGTCACGCCAGTGGCCGGCACCTCGAACGAGACGTCCTCGACGACCTGCTGTCCGCCGATGCGGCCGTGGAGGCCCGCGACGCGGAGGATGGGCTCGCTCACACGGCCTCCCCGAGGTAGGCGGACTGCACGGTGGGGTTCGCCATGACGGCCTCCGGGGTGTCGACGGCGAGCAGTTCGCCGTGATGCATGACCGCGACGCGGTCGACGAGTCCGAGCACGACCTCCATGTGGTGCTCGACCATGAGCACCGTGCGTCCGCCGCGGTGGAGGCCGCGGATGACCTCGGTGAGCGCCGGCACGTCGGCAGAGCCGACGCCCGCCATCGGTTCGTCGAGGAGGATGACCTTGGGCTCCATGGCGATGAGCATGGCGATCTCGAGCTTGCGCTTCTCGCCGTGCGAGAGGCCGGATGCCGCGGCTTCGGCCCGATGCTCGAGGCCCACCTCGGCGAGCGTCTCGAGGGCACGCGTGGTGGCGGCATCCGTGCGCCGCGGCGTTCGGAAGACGCTCGTCGCGCCGCCGGCGTGGGCTTGGGCGACGAGGCGGACGTTCTCGACGACGCTGAGCGCCGGGAACAGGCTCGAGGTCTGGAACGTGCGACCGAGGCCGGCCGCGGCTCGGCGGTGGATGGCCACGTGGGTGACGTCCTGCCCGTCGAGCAGCACGCGGCCCTCGGTGGGACGGATGACGCCGGAGACGACGTTGAAGAGCGTCGTCTTGCCGGCGCCGTTCGGGCCGATCACGCCGAGCATCTCGCCCGCCGGCACGTCGAGCGACACGTCGCTCAGGATGCGTGCGCCGCCGATGCGGAGGCCGACGTGCTCGAGACGGAGCATCGGGTGGTCGGTCATGGCTGCCTCACTGCGTTGGAAGGTGTTGGTGGCGAGATGGGGCGGGCCGCCCGCGCCGAGTGGCGACGCGGGCGGCCGTCGCCTCACTTGCCGGCGACCGGCGGTGCGACCGTCTCGGCGTCGATGGTCTCGACGAGCTCGGGAACCCAGCTGCCGCCGTCCTGCACGAGCTTGGCCTGGTACATCGGCTGGATCATCGCGTGGTCCTCGGCGCGGACGGTGATCTCGCCCTTGACGGACTCGAAGGTCCAGCCCTCGAGCGCGTCGATCATGCCGTCGACGGTGTCGCCGCCCTCGCGGATCGCCTGCACGATCATCTGCGCGGCGACGAAGCCGTCGGGCGAGAAGAGGTCGGCCTCGGCGCCGTTCTCCTCGAGGTGCTTGATCATGGCCTTCTCCGCATCGGTGCCGGATGCGCCCCCGAAGTAGTGGTTGAGGAACGAGATCTTGTCGGATGCGTCGCCGTAGGCGCCGTAGGTCGCGACATCGCCGAGGCCCGTGACGACGGGCACGGCGTCGAACACGCCCTGCTGCGCGAGCGCGGTCCACATGGCGCCAGATGAGGCTCCGGCCCACGCGACGAACACGAGGTCGGGCGACGCGGCGAGCAGCTGCTGTGCGAACGGCGTGAACTCGGTGGCGTCCTCTGCCACGAGCACGCCCTCGACCGTCGCGCCCTGGCCGCCGAGCACGGCCTGCACGCCGGCGAGGTTGCCCTGGCCGAAGGCGGTGTCCTGCGCGAACACCACGACCTTCTTGCCGGCCGGGTCGCCGATGAAGGTTCCCGCGGTGGCGACGTCCTGGTACGTCTGGCGGCCCGAACGGAACGTGTACTCGTTGACGCCCGTGATGGCGTCGGCGGCCGCGGGGCCCGAGATGTAGAGGATCTGGTTCTGCGCGGCCTGCTCGGCGAGCGCGGTGGCGATGCCGGATGCCGCGGTGCCGGCGAGGATCTCGTAGCCCTGGCCGATGAAGTCCTTCGCCTTCGAGACGGCCGTGTCGGGGTTGCCCTGGTCGTCGGCCCACTCGATCTCGAGCTCACGGCCGTCGACCGTGCCGGTGCCGTCGGTCGCGTAGTCGAGGCCGGCCTCGAAGCCCGCCGTGTAGGCCGCGCCGTACGCGGCGAGCGGACCCGTCTGCGAGGTGAGCATCGCGACCTTGACCGGCGCACCGGCCTCCTCGGCATCGCCGGCGCCGCCGGTCGCCGTGGTCGGTGCGCACCCGACCAGCGCAAGGGTCGCGGCGGCGATGAACGCCGTCGCGAGGGACTTCTTCGTAACCCGCATGTGAATGCCTCTCGACAGTGAATGGCTGGACTTCTGGTGCGAACCTGACAGCTGGTTCAGGTCTCAGGAAAGTACAATAGGCTGGAAGTCGAAGCGCACGCAACCTGAACCGCAGGCCTGCCTCGGAACGAAGGAGTTCACCGAACCATGACCACCCCCGACGTCGTCATCATCGCCGGAGCTCGCACGCCCTTCGCCCGCATCAGCGGGAACCTCGCCGGGCGCACGGCCGTCGAGCTCGGCACGGTCGCCATCCGCGGCGCCCTCGAGAAGGCCGGGGTCTCCCCCGACGACGTCGACGCCGTGATCATGGGCCAGGTGCTCCAGGCGGGCGCCGGCCAGAACCCGGCCAAGCAGTCGGCCGTCGCCGCGGGCATCCCATGGCGCGTCCCGGCGACCACGGTCAACAAGGTGTGCCTGTCGGGGCTCGTCGCCATCACGGATGCCGCGCGGCTCATCCGCCTCGGCGAGGCATCCGTCGTCGTGGCCGGCGGCCAGGAATCCATGACGCGCGCGCCGCACCTGCTGCCGAACTCGCGCGCGGGCTTCGCCTACGGCGACGTCGAACTCGTCGATCACGCCGCACACGACGGCCTGACCGACGCGTTCGACCACGACTCCATGGGCGCGTCGACCGAGCGCTTCAACGCCCGCTACGACCTGACCCGCGCCGAACAGGACGAGATCGCCGCCGCCTCGCACGTGCGCGCGGGCCGGGCCCAGTCCTCCGGCGTGTTCGCCGACGAGATCGTGCCGGTCGAGGTGCCGCAGCGCAAGGGCGACCCCGTCGTCGTCGGCGAAGACCAGGGCGTTCGACCCGACTCCACGATCGAGGTGCTCGGCAGGCTGCGCCCGGCGTTCTCGGCCGATGGCAGCATCACCGCCGGCAACTCCTCGCCGCTGTCCGACGGCGCCGCGGCCGTCGTGGTCGCGAGCCGCGAGTGGGCCGAGGAGCGCGGGCTTCCGTGGCTCGCCCTGGTCGGCGCCGCAGGACAGGTCGCCGGCCCCGACAACTCGCTGCACTCGCAGCCTGCCAACGCCATCGCCGCCGCGCTCGAGAAGGCCGGTCTGCAGGCCGGCGACCTCGACCTCGTCGAGATCAACGAGGCGTTCGCGGCCGTGTCGCTGCAGTCGGCGCGCGAGCTCGGCATCTCGAACGACCTCGTCAACGTGCACGGCGGCGCGATCGCGCTCGGCCACCCGATCGGCGCGTCGGGCGCGCGGCTCGCGCTGCACGCGGCGCTCGAGCTCGCGCGGCGCGGCGGCGGTCGCGCCGCGGTCGCCCTCTGCGGCGGCGGCGGCCAGGGCGAGGCGCTCCTGCTCTCGCGCTGACCTGTTCCCCGCCCCGGCAGCGGGCTTGTGCAGGAGAAGAGGCCCCATCCCTCGGGCGATGTCAAGTGGTCGTTGCAACTTGTCGGGTGAGGAGCTCGTTGAGGGCTTGGGCTGGGGTGCGGTAGTCGAGGGTGGGTCGGGGGCGCCGGTTGAGGGTGTCCTGGACGCGGCGTAGCGCGTCGGCGTCCCAGGCGTTCAGGTCGGTGCCCTTGGTGAACCAGAACCTGAGGAGCCGGTTGGTGTTCTCGTTCGACCCACGCTGCCATGGTGAGTGGGGGTCGCAGAAGTACACCGGCGCCCGCAGGGCGAGCTGGATCCGTTCGTAGCCGGCCAGCTCGACACCACGGTCCCACGTGATCGACCGGCGAAGATGGTCAGGCAGTTCACCCATCCGCTCGATCATCGCGCCCGCGACCTCGTCCGCGGTATGCCGGTCCGGCAGGTGCAGCAGGATCACGAACCGGGTCGAGCGTTCCACCAGCGTCCCGATCGCGGACCGGTTCCCGGCGCCCATGATCAGGTCACCCTCCCAGTGCCCGGGCACCGCCCGGTCCGCGACCTCGGCCGGTCGGTCGCTGATCGTGAACGCGTCCTCGTAGATCGCCCGACCGCGTCGATCCACGCTGCCCCGAGGCTTGCGACGGGTGCGGCCAGTGGACAGCTTCCGCGCCAGGTCCTGCCGCAACACGCCGCGCCCCTGCACGTACAGGGCCCGGTAGATCGTCTCGTGACTCACCCGTCCAGTCTGATCCCGGTCGGGGTCGGCGGCGAGCATCCGCGCGATCAGCCCCGGACTCCAGCCATCATCCATCCACTCCTCGACCTGCCGCCGCAGCCGCGGATTCCCGGCGAGCTTGACGCGTTTCGGGCGGCGCCGCTTCGCGGCCGCGGCCCGATCAGCCAACGCGGCCCGGTACACCCCGTCCGCGCCCCGGTTCCGGGTCACCTCCCGGCTGACCACGGACTTGTCCCGGCCGATCATCGCGCCGATCTGGGCAAGGGTCAGTTTCCACGCCAGCCCTGCCTGGATCACCGCCCGATCCGCGTCCGACAGGTACCGGCCCGACTTCCCATGCGGCGGCGGCAACGGTTCGACCAGCCCGCCCCGACGCCCCTTCCGCAACGGCACACCCACGCTGGCAGCCTTCCACCACCGCTCCACCGTCGGCACCGGCACGCCGAGCAACCGTGCCGCGGACGAGACCGACTCCCCACCCAGCACCAAGGACACGAACCGCTCCCGGACCGCATCCGGATACAACCTCCGGCCACCCACGCAACACCTCCCATGTTGCAACGACCGTATGAATCCGCCCCCTGTCAGGGCGAGGATGGGGCGCATTCTCCTGCACGAGCTCTGGGCGGGGGCGGCACTCGACCGCCGCCTCGGCGCGTGCGACGATATGCCGCATGGCACTCGCCCACCCGCCGCTCGACCACCGACTGCGGCGCATGACCGGACGCGATCCCGACGAACCGCACCGCGCCGCCACCCCGCTCGAGCTGCTGTTCGACCTCACGTTCGTCGTCGCCTTCAGCCAGGCCGGCGCACAGACCGCGCACCTGCTCGAGCTGGGACACTGGGGCCCTGCCATCGGCGGGTTCGCCTTCGCCGTCTTCGCGATCTGGTGGGCGTGGATCAACTACTCGTGGCTCGCCTCGGCCTACGACACCGACGACATCTTCTTCCGCGTCGCCACGATGCTCGAGATGCTCGGCGTGCTGGTGCTCGCGCTCGGCCTGCCGGACCTGTTCCACTCGCTCGACGAGGGGCGACATGTCGACAACGGGATCGTCGTGGCCGGGTACGTGGTGATGCGCGTCGCGACGATCGCACTGTGGCTGCGCGCCGCCAGGCACGACGCCGCACGCCGGCGGACGGCCCTGACCTACGTGACGCTCGTGTCCGCGGCACAGGTCGGCTGGGTCGTGCTGATCTTCGTCAACCTGCCGCTCGCCCCGACGCTCGCCTTCACCGCGGCGCTCATCATCCTCGAACTCGTCGGCCCGTACGTCGCCGAGCACGGCCGCGACGGCGGCACGCCGTGGCATGCCCACCACATCGCCGAGCGATACGGCCTCCTCGTCATCATCACGCTCGGCGAGATCCTGCTCGGCACGATCCTCGCCATCTCGGCGGTGATCGAGGAGCAGGGCTGGACGGTCGAGACCGTCTTCGTCGCCTTCGGCGGCACGGCCCTCGCGTTCGGCCTGTGGTGGACGTACTTCACGATGCCCTCAGGCAAGGTGCTCCATCGCTTCCGGAGGCGCGGCTTCGTGTGGGGGTACGGACACTACTTCATCTTCATCGCGCTGGCCGGCACCGGCGCGGGCCTGCACGTGGCCGCGTACGTGATCGAGGGCGTCGCACACATCGGCATCGTCCAGGCCCTGCTGACGGTCGTGGTGCCCGTCGGGATCTTCATGGTCGCGTTGTTCACGGTCTACTCGTTGCTCCTGCGGCAGTTCGACCCGTTCCACATCTGGCTGTTCGCGGGCAGCATCATCGTGCTCGCGCTCGCCGTCGCCGCGGTGGCGGCCGGGGCGAGCTTCGGGGTCGGCATCCTGATCACCGCCGCCTCCCCGCTCGTCGTCGTCGTGGGCTTCGAGACGATCGGCCACCGTCACCAGGCGGCGGCGCTCGATCGACTCCTCGCCGCCTGAACTCGAGCTCGTGCAGGAGACGTGAGCTGGTGCAGGAGAATGGGCCCCATCCCCCGCTCAGACGAGGGATGGGGTCCAATTCCCTGCGCGAGCTCCGGGCTTCCTGCGCAGACGTCGGGGCTACGCGTTCGGCCGGTTCGCGCGCAGCACCTCGAGGCGTGCGCGGTACTCGGTCTCGTCGATGTCGCCCTTCGCGAAGCGCTCGGAGAGGGTCGACTCGGCGCTCGCGCCGCGCGCCCACGGCGGACCGTAGCCCTCGGGGCCGCCGCCCATCCAGGCGTGCCGGCGCCGGGTGACGAGGAAGATCACGAGTCCGATGACGAGGATCCAGAAGATCGGGATGAGGAGGAACAGCCATCCGAAGCCGGCGCCCCAGGCGCCGGCGTGGGTGACCACCGCGGTGGTGGCGAGAGTGGTGAGCATGAGATGTCCCTTGATCGTGCGGCCCCGGGATGGGCCGTCGACACCATGCTCGTGCGGCCGTGGCATCCGCGAATCCGCCTCGCGAAGGCACTTCGACTGCTCCCGTGGGAGCATGCGTGCCGAGTGGCCGCGCCTACTCCTGCCAGCCCCGTGCCACGAGTCCCGACTCGTAGGCGACCACCACGAGGTGCACCCGATCGCGCGCGTGCAGCTTCGACATGATGCGGGAGACGTGCGTCTTCGCCGTGAGCGGGCTCAGTACGAGGCGGGCCGCGATCTCGTCGTTCGTCAGCCCCTGCCCGACGAGGCGGAGCACCTCGCGCTCCCGCTCGGTGAGGGAGGCGAGCCGCTCCTCGTCGGGCGCGTCGCGGAGGCCGACGGCCATGCGCTCGAGCAGGCGCTTCGTGACTCCCGGCGAGAGGAGCGCCTCGCCGCCCGCGACGACCCGCACGGCGCGGATGAGGTCTTCGGGCTCGGTGTCCTTCACGAGGAATCCGCTCGCGCCTGCCCGCACCGCGCGCGCGACGTACTCGTCGAGCTCGAACGTCGTGACGATGACGACGTGCACGCCCGCCAGGTCGGGATCGGCGGCGATCTGCTCGGTCGCCCAGAGCCCGTCGCCGCCCGGCATCCGGATGTCCATGAGCACCACGTCGACGGGCTCGCGGCGCACGATGTCGAGGAGCTCCTCGCCGGTGGACGCCTCCCCGACGACCTCGAGGTCGTCCTCGGCCTGCAGGAGTGCGCGGAAGCCGGCCCGGACGAGGAGCTGGTCGTCGGCCAGCGCCACCCGAATGGCTCGCGCGCCGGTCATGCCGTCGCCCCCCACGGCAGGCGCGCCGTCACGCGTGTGCCGCCCCGCGGCGACGGCGAGATCTCGACCGAGCCGCCGAGGAGCGCCGCCCGCTCGCGCATGCCGAGGATGCCCGTGCCCTCCTCGGCCCCGCGAGCACCGCGTCCGTCGTCGTCGACCGTGACGAGCAGCTCGTCATCGAGCCGCTCCAGCGAGACGACCGCTCGGGTGGCGGCCGCGTGGCGCACGACGTTCGTGAGCGCCTCCTGCACGATGCGGTACGCTGCGAACTGCACGGCCCGGCCGGGCGGCTCTTCGAGCCGGTCGACGAGCTCGACCTCGAAGCCCGGTGAACGCACGCCGGCGACGAGGCGCGGCAGTTCGGCGAGCTCGGACTGCGGCGCAAGCGGTGCGTCACCCTCGTTGCGGATGATGCCGAGCACGCTCCGCACCTCTTCCAACGCTGTCTTCGACGTCTCCTTGATGCTGCCGAGCGCCGTGCGCGCCTGCTCGGGATCGCGATCCATGAGGTGCAGCCCGACGCTCGCCTGCACGTTGATCTGCGACAGGGCGTGGCCGATCACGTCGTGCAGCTCGCGGGCGATGCGCACGCGCTCGCGCTCCTCTGCGGTGCGGCGGCGGCGCAGCGCCTCCGCGCGGAACTCGGCGATCCGGTCCTGTCGCACGCGCACGAACGCGCCGATGCCGAAGCATGCGGCGAGCGCGAGCGTCGCGAAGGCGATGCGGAACGGATGCCACTCCAGCCCCACCACGGCGCCGAGTGCGATGGCCCCGACCCACCCGACGACCACCGAGACCACGGCCCAGACGAGCGCGCGACGCACGACCGCGAGCACGATCGCGAACGCGAGCGCGAGGTAGGGCGGCCCGGCGTCGGCGAACAACAGCAGGTCGCCGAGTGCGGCGGCGGTGACCACTGCGACGGTCGGTCCCGGATATCGCCGCGAGGCGAGCAACGCCAGCGGCCCGACCGCGGCGAGCGCGACGTGGGCGAGGGCGGCCGCGGGGCCGGGCCGCTGCCAGAACACGCCGCTCAACGCCGCCGGCACCTGCACGAGGAGGCTGACCACCACGGGTACCCACAGCACGACGCCGGGCGGAGGCCGGAAGCGCTCGGGTCGTCCGTCCCACCGCTGGTCCCAGTGGGGTCGACCGTCGGTGACGGGCATTCCCCGATCGTAGCGCCGCGGCGTCCGCTCGGAATCGGCCCCCCGGACGCTCGCGGGCTACTCCCACGGGAGTACGCCGGCACGCGGCACCGGCGGATGCCGGCGGCTCAGAACAGCTGAACGGGCTTCACGAGGTCGGCGTAGATGAGCAGCGCGCTCATGGCGCCGAGCACCACCACGACGCCGAGCGTCAGCGGCATGAGCTTGGCGAGGTCGACGGGGCCCGGATCCGGGCGTCGGAAGAGCTTCGCGAAGCCGCGGCGGATGGCCTCCCAGAGGGCGCCTGCGATATGCCCGCCGTCGAGCGGGAGCAACGGGATGAGGTTGAACACGAAGAGCGCGATGTTGAGGGAGGCGAGGATGCCGATGAGGCCGGCGGCCTTCGACGCGAGGGGGATCTCCTCGATGCTCGCGATCTCGCCCGCGACCCGGCCCACGCCGACGACCGAGATCGGCCCGTTCGGGTCGCGCTCCCCCGGCCCGAACGCCGCCTCGGCGACGTCGACCATGCGCTGGGGCAGGTTCAGGATGATCCCGGCGACGCCGGTGATGTTCTCGCCGACCGCGGGCAGCACGGCCGTGACCGGCTGCTGCACCGTCTCGGACGTCGGGCCGATGCCGACGAAGCCCGCCTGCACGGTGACCGGGTCGCCCGCGGCATCCGTCACCGGTTGGCCGTCGTCGCCGATGACGAACCGCTCGCTCAGCATGGGCGTGACCGTGAGCGAGACCTCTTCACCGCCGCGCTCGACGACGACGTCGAGCGCCTCGTCGGGGTGGGCGCGGATGATCTCGGTGGACTGCTCCCACGTCTCGATGGCCGTGCCGTCGATCGAGAGGATGCGGTCGCCCGGGCGGATGCCGGCCTCGGCGCCGGGCGCGGCAGGGTCGCCGGGCTCGCAGGTCTGGCGGTCGCTCGTGGCCGGCAGCACGCACTCGTTGACGGTGGCGACCGTGGTGGTGAGCTGTGCGACGCCGAAGCCCATGAGGAGCACCCCGAACAGCACGACCGCGAGCACCAGGTTCATGAACGGGCCGCCGAGCATGACGATGATGCGCTTCCACACGGGCAGCCGGTAGAACGCGCGGTCCTCATCGCCCGGGGTGATCGACTCGGCGCTCGAGTCGCGCGCGTCCTGGACGAGCCCGCGGAAGAACCCCGTGCTGTCGGCACCGACCTGACCGCCCTTCGCGGGCGGGAACATGCCGATCATCGAGATGTAGCCGCCGAGCGGGATGGCCTTGACGCCGTACTCGGTCTCGCCGCGCCGCTTCGACCAGACGGTCGGCCCGAACCCGATCATGTACTGCGTGACCTTGACGCCGAAGAGCTTCGCCGGCACGAGGTGCCCGATCTCGTGCAGCCCGATCGACACGGCGAGGCCGATCACGATGATGACGACGCCGACGATGAAGGCGAGCACGGAATCCACCCGACGAGCGTACTGCCGCCGGCTCGGCGGCGGCTGTCCTTCGGCTGTGAACCTTCGACGGGCTCACGCGCCGGTCCCTTCTTCGGGCTCAGGGACCGGTCCCTGAGCCGGTCGAAGGGTCGCTATCGCGTCAGGCGTGCGATGCGCACCTCGGCAGCCCGGCGAGCCGCGCGCTCGGCCTCGGCGAGCGAGGCGACGGTGACCTGGTCGCCGGATGCCTCATGGCCCTCCACGACGGCGCGCACGGTGTCGACGATCTCGGTGAAGCCGAGCCGGCGGGCGTGGAAGGCGGCGACGGCCTCCTCATTGGCCGCGTTGAACACCGCGGGGTACTCGCCGCCGGCGCGGCCGACCTGCTTCGCGAGCGACACGGCGGGGAACGCCTCGACATCGAGCGGTTCGAAGTTCCAGCTGGCCGCGACGGTCCAGTCGATCGGCCTGCCGACGGCGGCGACCCGGTGCGGCCAGTCGAGGCCGAGCGAGATCGGCAGGCGCATGTCGGGCGGGGAGGCCTGGGCGATGGTCGATCCGTCGATGAACTCCACCATCGAGTGCACGATCGACTGCGGATGCACGACCACGTCGATCCGGTCGTAGTCCACGTCGAAGAGCAGGTGCGCCTCGATGACCTCGAGGCCCTTGTTGACGAGCGTGGCCG
The DNA here is from genome assembly GCF_056156205.1 of Agromyces sp. NSFZ. Classification (NCBI taxonomy): domain Bacteria; kingdom Bacillati; phylum Actinomycetota; class Actinomycetes; order Micrococcales; family Microbacteriaceae; genus Agromyces; species Agromyces sp. NSFZ. Next base: position 1,553,045 of record NZ_CM149585.1, on the reverse strand, counting down.
AGTTCGTGGTGACCACGAGGCCCATGTCCCAAGTGGGGTGGGCGAGCGCCTCGGCCGGCGTCACGTGCACGAGCTGGTCCCGGGTGCGGCCCCGGAACGGTCCCCCGGAGGCGGTGAGCACGAGCCGCCGCACCTCGGCGTGCGTACCGGCCCGCAGGGCCTGTGCGATCGCCGAGTGCTCCGAGTCGACGGGCACGATCTGGCCCGGCTGCGCCAGTCGGGTGACGAGGTCCCCGCCGACGATCAGCGACTCCTTGTTGGCGAGCGCGAGCGTCATGCCTCGCTCGAGCGCCGCGAGGGTCGGGCCGAGGCCGACCGAGCCGGTGATGCCGTTCAGCACCACGTCGGCGTCGACGTCGTGCACGAGCTGCACGGCCTCGTCGATGCCGACGGCGGTGTGCTCGACGCCGAACTGCGCGGCCTGCTCGTCGAGGAGCGCGCGGTTCGAGCCCACCGCGAGGCCCACGACCTCGAAGCGATTGGGGTTGGCGCGGATGACGTCGAGCGCCTGGGTGCCGATCGAACCGGATGAGCCGAGGATGATGACGCTGCGCACGCTCCCACTGTACGGGCGCACGCCGACGCCGCGTCGCGTCGGCTCACGACGCCTCGCGTCGCGTCGCCTCGTGTCGCCTCGTGTCGCCTCGCGTCAGCCGATGATCGCGACGGATGCCGCGCGCTTGCCGGGTACCTGCAGGTCGTGGAACTCGACCTGCCGCCACACGGAGCCGAACTCGGGGACGCTGCGCACGATGCGGCCGACCCCGCCGTCCTCCCCGGGGAGCGTGAGCGCGAGCCGCGACGGTTCGATGAAGTCGGTGTGGCCGACGGCGCGCAGCAGCGCGGTCTTGCGAGCCCACAGCGTCGCCCGCACCAGCGCGCGACGCGACGCATCGAGCTCGTCGAGCGCCGCCCGTTCGTCGGCGTGGAACGCCGCCTCGTCGACGGCCTCGCCTGCGTCGAGCGTCGCGGGTTCCATGCCGATGCCGAGCGGATGCCTCGTGGCCGCCGCCGCGACGACGGCGTCGCCGTGCACCGCCACGTCGGCGAACCAGGGCGCGCCGGACGGCGTCAGCGGGTAGCCGACCGAGACGCGGCCGTGCCGTGCCCCGCACGTCGCACAGGCGTGCTCGAGCTCGACGTCCTCGGCGGGCACCCCCGACGACATCGCGAGGAGGCCGCGCAGCGCCGCGTCGGCCGACGGGGGGCGGCGGGAGCCGGCGAACACGACGACGCGGACGCCCGTGCCCTCGAGCTCGACCAGCTCGCCCTCCGTCGTGACGTCCATGCTGCAATCCTCGCGCATCGCGGCCGGTCGCGCCGCGTTCCGGTCCTCGGCGCGCAATATTCCGCCTCCGGAATGCCGCCGAGCCTAAAGTCGGATGGTGAGCGAGATCGAAGCCGACGCCGTTCCGGCGCCCGTCGTGCGGCAGGGTCCGCTGTACCGCATCGTCCGAGGCATCCTGCGGCCGCTCGTGCGCCTGGTGTACCGTCCGACGATCACCGGCACGGAGCACGTTCCGAAGCACGGCCCCGTCATCTTCGCGAGCAACCACCTCTCGTTCGTCGACAGCGTCGTCATCCCCCTCGCGTCCCCGCGCCCCGTGCAGTTCCTCGCGAAATCGCATTACTTCACGGGCACCGGGTTCTCCGGATGGGTCTCCCGCACCTTCTTCTCCGCGATCGGCGCGGTCAGCGTGGAACGCGGTGCCGGCGCACAGGCGCAGGCGGCACTCGACCAGGGCCGTCGCATCCTCGAGACCGGGGCCGCCTTCGCGCTCTACCCCGAGGGCACCCGATCCCTCGACGGCCGCCTCTACCGCGGACGCACCGGCGTCGCCTGGCTCGCACTCGAGACGGGCGCGACCGTCGTGCCGGTCGGCCTCATCGGCACCCAGGAGATCCAGCCCGTCGGCGCGAAGCTGCCTCGCGTCCGCCCCGTGACCGTGCGCTTCGGCGCGCCGCTCGAGCTGAGCCGGCACGGGTCCGCCTCGTCCGGACGGGCTCGGCGGGCCGCGACCGACGAGATCATGGCCGCCATCCACGCGCTCACCGGGCAGGAGCTCGCCGGGCACTACAACGAGACCCCGCCCTCGGGCACGCTGGCGAAGATCGTCGACCGCGTCGTGCCGCGCGAGCGGGTCTGACCCGATTCCCAGCGTCCGCTCGCGTGCACCCGGTATCGTCTCGTCGATGAGGATCGCCGACGTCGCCGCCCGATGCCTCGCGGTCGCGCTCGTGGCCGTGTCGCTCGCCTCGTGCGCAGCGCCCGCACCCCAGCCGACGAAGGCACCCGAGGCCGCCGCCCGCGCGAACCTGCCCGAGCCGCCCACGTCGGAGTTCGACCCGGGCTACATCGTGAGCGACGACGCGTTCTTCGACAGCCGCGCGATGAGCGAGGACGAGATCCAGCGGTTCTTCGAGTCGGTGCCCTGCCGTGCCGATGAGGGCGTCCGCTGCCTCGCCGACTTCACGCAGTCGACGACGACCCAGCCCGCGGTCGGCGGATCGCACTGCGACGAGTACCGCGGCGGCATCCGCGAGCGCGCCAGTCGCATCGTCGCCAAGGTCGCCGACGCCTGCGGCGTGAGTCCGCGCACGCTCCTCGTGCTGCTGCAGAAGGAGCAGTCGCTGCTGACCCGCCCGACCACCTACGGCTACGAGCGGGCGACGGGCTACGGATGCCCCGACACCGCCGACTGCGAGGCGAAGTACTTCGGCTTCTTCAACCAGGTGTACAACGCGGCCTGGCAGTTCCGGCAGTACACCGAGGAACCCGAGCGCGCGTACCGGGTGGGCACGGTCGAGATCGGCTATCACCCCGATGCCGCGTGCGGTGCGGCACACGTCGAGATCCGAAACCAGGCCACCGCGAACCTCTACAACTACACGCCGTACCAGCCGAGCGATGCGACGCTCGCGGATCCCGACGAGGGCGACGCCTGTTCGGCGTTCGGGAACCTGAACTTCTGGCGCATCTGGCACCGCTGGTTCGGCGACCCGCAGGACGAGCGGCTGCCCGCGTTCTTCCCGCCGTGCTCGCGGCTCGTGGACGGGCACCCGTGTCCGGCGCAGCCGACGCTGCCGGCGGCGGCGCTGCCCTGACGCGCGTCTCGTCGACGCGATGACCGGCTCGCTTCGGCGGTCTCCCTTCGACCGGTTCAGGGAGCTTCGGCGGTCTCCCTTCGACCGGCTCAGGGAGCGAGGACCACGATCGTCGGCTCGTGGTGCACCGGGAAGTTGACGGACGCCGCGATGAAGCACTTCTCCGAGGCCTCGGCGTGGATCTCGCGGGCCACCTCGGCCATGGAGGCATCCGCCACCACCACGCGTGGACGGAGCATCGCCTCCCGGAAGGCGCCCCCGCCCCGGCCGTCCTCGACCATCGTGCCCGACGGCGCGTCCGTGTAGCCGCGCACGACCACGCCGTGACGGGTGGCGACGTGCAGGTACGACAGCATGTGGCACTCGCTGAGCGCCGCGAGGAGCAGCTCCTCGGGGTTCCATCGCTCCCGGTCGCCATGGAACACGCGGTCGCTGGACCCGGCGATCTCGTGCAGCTTCCCGGCGGCACGCACGACGTGCGCACGACTGTACGCGCGGTAGTGCGACGTGCCTTCGCCGCGGTCGCCCAGCCACTCGAGTTCGAGCGTGTAGTGATGTTCGCCGAGCATGCCTCGTCCTTCCGACCTGGTACCGTCCCGCCCTCGATTGTGCACCCTGGCAGCCACGGCCGGCTCCGCCCGCGGCGATAGGCTTGGGGACATCATGACTGACACCCAGACCCCCGCAGAGACCGCGACCGCCCCGGTGTACTCCGTGCCCCAGGAGCGTCAGGTCGTGACCGCCATCCCCGGTCCGAAGTCGGAGGAACTGCACGCGAGGCGCACCAGGGTCGTGTCCGCGGGCGTGTCCTCCGCGCTGCCCGTGTACATCGAGCGCGCCAACGGCGCGATCCTCGTCGACGTCGACGGCAACCGCTTCATCGACTTCGGCGCGGGCATCGGGGTCACCACGGTCGGGCACACGGAGCAGCGCGTCGTGGCGGCGGCCGCGAGCCAGCTGCAGGATGTCATCCACACGCTGTTCACCATCACCCCCTACGAGGAGTACGTGCGCGTCGCCGAACTCCTCGCCGAGCACACGCCCGGCGCATGGGCGAAGAAGTCCGTGCTCGTGAACTCGGGCGCCGAGGCTGTCGAGAACGGCGTCAAGATCGCGCGCAAGCACACCGGCCGTCGCGCCGTCGCGGTGCTCGACCACGCCTACCACGGCCGCACCAACCTCACGATGGCGATGAACTACAAGGCCCACCCGTACGCGACCGGCTACGGCCCGTTCGCGGGCGACGTGTACCACGCGCCGAGCTCGTACCCCTACCGCGACGGCCTGTCGGGCGACGACGCGGCCGCGCGCACCATCGCGTACCTCGAGAAGGCCGTCGGTGCCAGCGACCTCGCGTGCCTCGTCGTCGAGCCCATCCAGGGCGAGGGCGGCTTCATGGTGCCCGCCGACGGCTACCTGCCCACGCTGCAGGCCTGGTGCACCGAGCACGGCGTCGTCATGATCGCCGACGAGATCCAGAGCGGCATGGCCCGCACGGGCCGATACTTCGCGAGCGAGCACTTCGGCTGGGAGCCCGACCTCGTGCTCTCCGCGAAGGGGATCGCGGGCGGACTCCCCCTCGCGGCGGTCACCGGGCGTGCCGAGATCATGGATTCCTCGCACCCCGGCGGACTGGGCGGCACGTTCGGCGGCAACCCGGTGGCCTGCGCCGCCGCCGTCGCGGTGTTCGAGTCCATCGAGGAGAACCACCTCCTCGGCGAGGCCGAGCGCGTCGAGCGCACCCTGAAGGCCGGCCTCGAGCGACTCAAGGAGCGGTACGACATCATCGGCGACATCCGCGGCAAGGGTGCAATGGTGGCGATCGAGCTCGTGCAGCCCGGCACCGGCGAGACCACGAAGCAGCCGAACCCCGAGGCGGTCTCGGCGCTCGTCGCGTACGCCGCCCAGCACGGCGTGCTGTTCCTGAACGCGGGCACCTGGGGCAACGTGCTGCGATTCCTGCCGAGCCTCGCCGTGACCGACGCGTTGATCGACGACGGACTCCGCGTGCTCGACGACGGCCTCGCGTCGCTCGGGTGACCCGGTGACCGGCACTTTCTCCGTCGCAGACGCCGTCGAACTCGCCGTGGTCGAACGCAGTGGTTTCATCGAGTCCAGGCACGCCGGCTCCGCCGTCGTGCTCTCCCCTGAAGGCGAGGTCCTGCGCGCCCTCGGGGACACGCGCACGCCCGTCTTCCCGAGGTCATGCCTGAAGCCGTTCCAGGCCGTCGCCGTGATGACCTCGGGCGTCACGCTCCGCGGTGAGGACGCGGCGATCGCCACCGCGAGCCACTCCGGCACGGCGGCGCACGTCGCGCTGGTGCGCGGACTGCTCGATCGCGCGTCGCTCCCGCCATCGGCGCTCGGGTGCCCGCCGGCGGCGCCGTCGGACCAGGTCGCGCGCGACGAGCTGATCCGCCGCGGCGGGGCCCGCGAGCGCATCTACATGAACTGCTCGGGCAAGCACGCCGCCATGCTGCTCTCGTGTGTCGCCAACGACTGGCCGCTCGACGGCTACCTCGACCCCGAGCATCCGCTGCAGAAGCGCGTGCTCGACGTCGTCGAGCGCCTCACCGGCGAGCGTCCCGCCGCCACGGCCGTCGACGGATGCGGCGCCCCCGTGCACGCCATCAGCCTGGGCGCGCTCGCGCGCGGCATCCAGAAGATCACGACCGCGGCCACCTCCTCCCCGTTCGCGCTGTTCCGCGAGGCGGCGGCGCTCACTGAGTCCGTTCGCGAGAACCCGTGGGCCGTCGGCGGCCCCGGCCAGCCCGACACCGTCGCGATCGAGCGCCTCGGCGTGTTCGCGAAGGTGGGCGCAGAGGGCGTCATGGTGATGACCGCTCCCGACGGCACCACCACCGCACTGAAGGTGCTCGATGGATCGTCGCGCGCGTCGACGATCATCGCCCTCCGGCTCCTCGCCGACGCCGGCGCCGTCGAGCACGCCGCGGTCGATGCCGTGCAGACCGAGCTCGACCTCTGGGTCATGGGCGGCGAGCGGCGCGTCGGCGAGGTGCGCGCGACGGTCTGAGCCTCGCCGCCTGCGCCGGTTCGGCGGCCTCCGCGCCACTCGAGGTGGCGCGCCGGCTCCCGACGTGGCGCAGGCGCGGAGCATCCTCGCCCCAAGGCGGACGACGGATGCCGCGACGGGATCGGCCCCGTCGCGGCATCCGCCCCCGTGGTCTCGTCAGCCGAGCTTGGCGAGCCGCTTCGTGCGCGCCGCGCGCGACACCTGCGCGCCGATGACGAGCACGAGCGCGAACAGGAACACCGCCGACGCGATGACGTTCGCCTCGGCCGGGATGCCGCGCGACGCCGAGATGTACACGTACTTCGGGAACGTCGAGGTCGACCCCGAGTTGAAGTTCGTGATGATGAAGTCGTCGAAGCTCAATGCGAACGACAGCAGCGCGGCCGCGAGGATGCCCGGGGTGAGCAGCGGGAAGGTGACCCGCCAGAACACCTGGGCCGGCGACGCGTAGAGGTCTCGTCCGGCCTCCTCGAGCGCCGGGTCGAGGCTGGCGACGCGAGCCTTCACCGTCACGACGACGAAGCTGATGCAGAACATCGTGTGGGCCAGGATGATCGTCGTCATGTCCTTCGGCACGCCGACGGCGAGGAACTGGGCCGCGAGCCCCGCACCGAGCACGACCTCGGGGGTCGCCATGGGGAGGAACAGCAGGAGGCTGATCGCCGAGCGGGCGCGGAACCGATACCGCACGAGGGCGATCGCGATCATCGTGCCGAGCGCGGTGGCGATCACCGTGGCCGTGAGGCCGATGACCACGCTGTTGCCGAACGCGGTGCACACCGCGCCCCCCTCGACGTTGCAGACGTTCAGCCACTTGTCGAACGTGAACCCACGCCACGAGATGTTCGACTTGATCGAGTCGTTGAACGAGAACACGAACGTGTAGACGATCGGGATCAGGAGGAACACGAGCGCGATCGCCGCGTACGCGGGCAGCAGCCAGTCGCCGAGTCCGATGCGGCGACCCCTGGGCCGCGGCGCCGGACGACGCGCCTCCTGCTGCTCGCTCTCGGCGAGCCCGCTCAGCACGGCCCCCGCCTGGACTTCGCCGCTCACAGCAGGTCCTCCGTTCCGGAACGCTTCACGTAGATGCCGACGAGCACGAGGATCGCGGCCATGAGGATGATCGAGAGCGCCGCCGCCGCGGGGTAGTTGAGCAGCACGAGGAAGTTGGCCTCGATCACGTTGCCCATCATCTGCGTGTCGGGCCCGCCGAGGAAGTCGCGGCTGGCGTTCACGAAGTCGCCTGCGGCCGGGATGAAGGTGAGGAGCGTGCCCGCGACGATCCCGGGCATCGAGAGCGGGATCGTGACCTTGCGGAAGACCGTGAACGGGCCGGCGTAGAGGTCGCTGCCGGCCTCGAGGTATCGGATGTCGAGTCGCTCGAGCGTCGAGTACAGCGGCAGGGTCATGAATGGGATGAAGTTGTACGTGAGCCCGAAGATGACCGCGAACGCGGAGCCGGTGAAGTGCGCGTCGGGTGCCATGAGCGACAGCGCCTTCAGCGAGGTGATGATGAACGACTCGTCGGAGAGGATCTGCTTCCATGCGAGCGTGCGCAGCAGGAAGCTGATGAAGAACGGGGCGATGACCAGGACCAGCATGAGGCTCTGGAGCAGCGGCCACCGCCTGGCCTTGACGCCGATGAAGTACGCCAGCGGATAGCTGAACAGCAGTGCGAACACCGTCGCCGCGAGCGCGTACCCGAACGACCTCCCGATGTGCGGGAGGTAGTCCTGGATGACCACGACGTAGTTCTGCCAGTTGAAGGCGTATTCGTACTGCCCGATGTCGCCGAACTCGCTCGGCTGCTGCAGCGAGGTGAGCACGAGCGAGACGAGCGGGGTGAGGAAGAACAGCACGAGGTAGGCGATGCCGGGCAGCAGGAGGAAGAGCGCGATGCGGCTCTTCTTCTTGGGTGCCTGCGGCTGCGCCTCCGCTGTCGCGAACGCTGCGAAGGCCATCGTCAGCTCTCCTCGAGCTCCGAGACGAGCGCCTCACGGCGCTGCACGGCGATCGATCGCGTCGAGTCGTCGGCGGGGAATCGTCCGACCTCGTTCGGTTCGTCCTCGAGGCCGAAGCCGTGGTCGATCGTCCAGCTCAGCCAGACCTCGCTGCCGAGATCGGCGATCGGGCCGACGCCCGTGTTCTGCGCGAAGACGACGACGGTGCCCGCGGCCGGGATGTCGACGAGGTACTGCGTGCTCACGCCCGAGAACGAGACATCCACGACCCGGCCGGGGCCGAGCACGTTGCGGTCCGCCGATTCGGCGGGCTCCGAGACGTGCAGTGCGACCTTCTCAGGACGGACGCCGACGGTGACCTCGCCCTGATGGCGCTGTGCGCGTGACATCGGCACGATGATGCGACTGCCGGCGGCGGCCACCGTGATGGCCGTGCTCGTGGTGCCGACGACCTCGCCCGTGAACAGGTTGGACTGTCCGAGGAAGTTCGCGACGAACGAGGTGCGCGGCAGCTCGTACAGCTGCTCGGGAGCGCCCATCTGCTCGATGGCGCCCTTGTTCATGACCGCGACGGTGTCGGCCATGGTCATGGCCTCCTCCTGGTCGTGCGTCACGTGCAGGAAGGTGAGGCCGACCTCCTCCTGGATGGTCTTCAGCTCGAGCTGCATCTGGCGTCGCAGCTTCAGGTCGAGCGCGCCGAGCGGTTCGTCGAGCAGGAGCAGCGCCGGCCGGTTCACGATGGCGCGCGCCAACGCGACGCGCTGCTGCTGACCGCCCGAGAGCTGCTGCGGCTTGCGCTGTGCGACGTGATCGAGCTCGACGAGCTTGAGCGCCTCGTGCGCCTTGCCCATGGGATCGGCGATGCGGCGGCGCTTCAGCCCGAACGCGACGTTCTCGATGATCGTCATGTGCGGGAACAGCGCATAGCTCTGGAACACGGTGTTGACGGGTCGCTCGTGCGACTTCGTGTCGGTGACGTCCTTGCCGCCGATGAGAATGCGGCCCTTCGTCGGCTCCTCGAGGCCGGCCACGAGCCGGAGCGTCGTCGTCTTCCCGCACCCCGACGGGCCCAGGAGCGCGAAGAAGGATCCGGCGGGGATGACCAGGTCGAGTTCCTCGATCGCGGTGAATCCCGGGAACCGCTTCTGGATGCCGACCAGCTCGAGGTCGGCGCCGCGTTCGGCGAATTCGCGAACCGACATCGTCACGCACCCAGCAGGATGCTCTGGAAGTCCGCCTGGTACTTCTGCTCCTCGGCACCCGTGAGCGCGCGGAACACGTAGGCGTTCGAGAGCGTCTCCTCGTTCGGGAAGATGAGCTGGTTCTCGGCGAGCTCGGGGTCGATGGCCATGGCGGCCTCCTTCGCGCCGACGACCGGGGTGATGAAGTTCACCCAGGCGGCGACCTCGGCGGCGACATCGGGCTCGTAGTAGTAGTTGATGAGCTTCTCGGCGTTCGTCTTGCGGGGCGAGCCGATGGGCACGAGGAAGTTGTCGTTCCACAGCGTGCCGCCGCCGGCGGGGATCAGGAACTCCCACTTGTCGCCGGCCTCCGCGTTGATGACCGTGATGTCGCCCGACCAGCAGATCGCGGCGAGGGTGTCCTCGCTCTTGAGGTCTTCGAGGTAGGAGTTGCCCTTGATGTTGCGGATCTGGCCGTCGTCGACCTGCTTGCGAAGCTGCTCGAGCGCCTCGTTGTACTCCTCGTCGCCCCAGTCGCCGGAGATGTCCACGCCGTTCTCGAGCATGAGCAGGCCCATGGTGTCGCGCATCTCGGAGAGCACGCCGACGCGGCCCTTGAGCTCGGGGTTCCACAGGTCGGAGACCGAGGAGAGCCCGCCGGGGATGGCCTCCTTGTTCCAGCAGATGCCGGCGAAGCCGCCCTGCCACGGCACCGACATCTCACGACCCGGGTCGAAGTCGACGTCCTTCAGCGAGGCGGTCAGGTTCTTGAGGTTCGGGATGTTGCCGTGGTCGAGGGCCTGGGTGTATCCGAAGCGGATCCAGCGCGCGACCATCCAGTCGGTGAGACAGACGGTGTCGGCGCCGATGTCCTGGCCGAGGGCCAGCTGGTCCTTGACCTTGCCGTAGTAGGTGTTGTTGTCGTCGACGGCCACCTCGTAGTTGACCTTGATGCCCGTCTCCTCCTCGAAGGCGAGCAGCGTGGGGTAGTTGCCGGCGTCGTCTTCGTCGATGTACGCGGCCCAGTTCGCCCAGTTGAGGGTCTTGTCGTTCGCCGACTCGTCGGCGGCGGCCGTCGGCTTGGCCTGGCCACCGCCCGTGGAGCACGCGGCCAGCGCGAGCGCGGATGCACCGGCGCCGGCGCCGGCGAGGAGGGTGCGACGATTCAGCTGCGCCCGACGCGCCTGGGCGATCAGGTTGCGGATCATCGGGTCCTGGGGAAATGGCCGAGCGCTCACGGGGACTCCATTCGGGTGGTGCACGTGCAAGGGGTGGGTTGATATTGCCACATTGAGGGCTCGGAATCACGCGATCATGTCCGAATCGTTAATTTCTGACGACATAGCGTTCGGATTCAGTTCCCGATCGGTCATTCAGGTGATGTTTTCAGTTGCACCGGTCGCGGCGGCCATCCGGCTCTCCGCGGCGGCCCGCCCGGAGCCCTCACGACGCACTGGGCGGCCTCGTCGTCGAGCAGCGGCGCGAGCCCGCGGCCCGTCTGGAACACCCGCTGCTCCCGTGGGCCGCCGTGCACGACGATCGTGGCGTCCTCGCGCACGAGCGCCGCGATCGACCAGTTGGCCGTCCAGGCGTCGGCGTCGCCCACGACGAGCTGCGTGCGAGGCGCCTCGGCGGTCGAGCCCGACCCCGCGGCCGTGGTCGCGATCATCGTCCGCACGGCCGTGTCCCCGGTCGGCTCGAGCAGCATCGCCGGCAGCCCCGCGTCGCGGAGCGCCGCGAGGTCCGCTCTCGGCGAGGCCGAGACCACGGCGAACTGGCCGTCGCCGACCTGCAGCGGCTCGGCCATCGGGTGCGGGTCCTCGGGCCGGTGCGGGGCATCCACGACCTGCACGCGGTGCCCGTCCCACTGGCCCGCCCCTGGTGGTTCACGGCTCCGCCACAACTCGCCGGCCCCGCCGGCGTGCACGAGGTCGGCCCGACTCGCATGGCGGAGGAGCAGCTGCCGCCCGAACGTCTCGCGGAGCCCCGTGCCCACACGATGCGCGACGCCGGCGCTCGCGGCGACGACGACGCCGGCACGACGCCCGTCGCGCAGGATCGCCTCGAGGGTCTCGATCGCGGCATGCCGGTGCTCGTCGGGCCAATCGCGGAAGGCCGTGTCGAGGTCGTCGACGAGGAGCAGGAGCTCCTGCTGCGGCCGGGCCTCGCCGACCCGCGCGCGGATCGCCTGAAGCAGGTCCCATCGTCGGCTCCGCGGTCCGTCCAGCCAGGCCACCTCGAGCGGCCGTGGCTGCCGCTCGGCCGCGACGGCGACGGCCGCGAGCGCCGTGGTGCGTCCGCTGCCGGGTGCGCCGAGCACGAGGAGGTGCCCGTCGGAGGCCGGCGTCCAGGTCAGCACGTCCTGCCGTTGGCCCTCGGGCACGTCGACGAGTCCGATGGGGAGGGCGCCCGGTCGCAGGCGAGCGGATGCCGCGGCGCGGTCGAGCCCGTCGGGTGCGAGGCGCTCGGGCAGGGGGTCCAGCCAGGGGCGCCGCGGCGGCGGCGTACTGCCGTAGGCGACGCGGAGACGCTCGAGCGATGCGGGATCGACGCGTGCGGACTGGAAGACGAACGGGGCACCGTCGCCGACATCGATGACGCCGCGCCCCGGCCGGTCGGACGGGATCGCGGCGGCAGCATCCGTTCCCACCACGGCGACGCTGTCGGCGCGCTGCATGACGCGGAGCGACACGCGGATCGGGCAGTTCGCGGTGACCTGGTCGCGCACGACGCCGTTCGGTCGCTGCGATGCGAGCACCAGGTGCACGCCGAGCGATCTTCCGCGAGCGGCGATGTCGGCGATGACCGCGCCGAGGTCGGGGAACCGCTCGATCATCGCCTGGAATTCGTCGACCACGATGACCAGGCGCGCGAGGTCCACCCCGGGGCGGAGCTCGACGAGATCCCGGACCCGTTCGTCGCGGAGGACGCCCTCCCGGTGGCGGAGCTCGGTGCGCAGGCTGAGCACGGCGCGCTCCGCCTCGGATTCGTCGAGGTCGGTCACGATGCCGACGACGTGCGGCAACCCGCGGAGGGGTTCGAATGCCGCCCCGCCCTTGAAGTCGACGAGGAGGAACGCGACGCGATCTGGCGGGTGCACGCCGGCGAGCGCCGCGAGCCACGCGAGCAGGAACTCGCTCTTGCCGCTCCCGGTCGTGCCGGCGACGATGGCGTGCGGGCCGCGCCCGACGAGGTCGAGCTCGACCGGACCGTCGTGACGCAGCCCGACGTGCACGCGCAGGCTCGCCCGCGATACCGGCACGGCGGCGGGTTGGTCGAGCTGATCGAGCGCGACCTCGGTCGGGAGCACCCCGTCGAGCGCGTAGCCGACGCGCGCGGCGGCCGCCCGCATCCGCTCCGCCCAGGCCGCCGCCTCGGCGACGCCGATGAGCTCCGGCACGATCGCCTTCGCCGTACCGCCGGCTCCGCGTCGGTCGACGGTCGCCGTGCCGTGGCCCCGCACGTGCACGATCGTCGCGAGGCCCGGCGGAAGGGCCGCGGGCACGGGCGCCACGGCGATGGTCGCCGCACTCCCGCGCTGCGCGCGCTCGGACGGCGCCGCCCCGGCATCCACCACCCGGATCACGCCGTGGTTCGCCCCGCCGCGATGCGGGAGCCGCCCGGCCCACGACCACTCGGGGTCGTCGGGCACCTCGAGCCCCACGAGGTCGGGGCGGCAGCGGTGCGCCAGCTGGAGGACCACGCCCCTGGCCAGCGCCCTGGCCAGCGCGGGCGGCCCCACGATGCCGATGCCCAGTGCGGCATGCGCCTGCACCGGTGCGTCCCCGAGTCGGGTCGCCCGCTCGAGGAGCTCGCGATCGGCGGCATCCGCCGGGCTGCCCTCGACGCGCAGCGTGCTCACCGTGTCGCCGCGTCCGATGACCACCGCGCCGGGCGCAGCGTCGCGCCAGTCGGCGGCGGAGATCTCGCCGAGCCGTCGTGCCGCGGGCGCGCGTCGCCACGCGGCGATTCGCTCGACCGCGTGCCGCTCGACGATCTCCGCGTGCACGACCTCGAGCTGCGCAGCCCGCGCGGCCGCAGCGCGGCGTCGGCTGCGCCGTGCCTGCCGCCGCGCATCGAGCACGGAGGCCACGGCGACGAGCGGTCCGAGGGCCGCGAACGCGAGCGAGATCGCCGACCCCGTGATCATCCAGAGCACGAGCGCGCCGGCGATCGGCGCGACCGTGGCGAGCAGCGGGAACCCCGTCGGCCCCTGCTCCGGCGGATGCGGGGGCAGGACGATCGGCGAGCCGACCGGCTCGTCGGCTGCGGGGTCGGCTCGGTCCATCGACGCATCCGATCACGTCGTGCAGCTGCGAGCCGCGACGATCGCGCCGGAGACGCGGGCCTGCGGCATCCGCACGGCTGTGGAGGACGAGACGGGGTGCGTGCCGCGACCCCGGGGCGTCACTCCACGGTGAAGAACTGCTCCGCGAGCTCGACCCGGCTCCCGCGCGGCACGAGGTACCGACGGCCCGGCTCGCAGCGGAGCGCCCCGTCGTCGGGGCGGCGCACGATCGTGCCGTTGCCCGAGAAGCGGTCGGCGATCCACAACATGCCTTCGTGCTCGCCGAATTCGAGGTGGGTCTTGGACACCGAGAGCGTGCGGTCGGCGATCTGCACCAGCTGGTCGAACGACTCACCCGGCTGCGGCAGCGGCCTGCGACCGATGAGCCCGGATCCGAACACCGTGCGGACCTCCCCCGTGCTGAAGCTGAGCACGAACCGGGGAGCCGGATGGACGGAGGGCTGCGCCTCGGCGACGGCTTGCTCGACGCGGAGGAGCGGCGTGTGGAACCCGTCGACCGGGATGCTGATGACGCCGCTGTTCGCCCGGACCGCCGACCCCTCCATCACGGTGGTGTCCCCGGGGCGGGGATCGACGCGTCGGCGCGACTCGGGGGTCGCGGTGGTGGAGCTGCCGCAGTCGCCGCAGAACATCGCGCCTTCGGGCAGCACGGCCCCGCAGATGCGGCACGTCACGACCTGGCTCCTCTCCGGGTGACAGCGTACCCGCCGAGCGAGGTGAGCGAGATCGCCGCCCGCAGCCGCTCGCGGCGCGTGCGCGGCTCGCCGAGGCGATGCTGCAGCTCATCGACGCTGTCCCAGACCAGACGGTCGTCGCCGTCGGAGGGTCCGCCCGGCGCGAACACCGCACGGTCCACCACGGAGGCGAGCACGAGCGGCGCGAGGCCGCCGACGGTCGCGGCCTGTTCGGCCCTGGTGGCGTTGGGCCGGATCGGGTACCCGAAATCGGCGGCGGTGTCGGCGAACTCCTGCCAGCCGCCCTCGATGCGCTCGACTGGCGTCGCGGCGAGCCGGCGGAACCGCCGGCGCCGGAACTTCGCGGCGACGATGGCGAGGAACGGACTGAGCAGCACGGCGAGGCCCAGCATGACGTAGCCGCCGACGGTGAGCACGCCCAGCAGCACGGCGAGCCACGGCTCGGCGCCGTCGTCGCGATCATCGAGGGCGAGCTCGGGGTCGGCGTCGAGACCGTCGACCGGGGTCCGCTCGGCGGGCGGGGGCAACGCCGACTGGGGCCGCGAGACGACGGTGGGCTCGTCAGGCTCCTTCTCGGGGATCTCGCGCACGTCGGGATTCGGGTCGATCCCGACCCAGGTGCCATCGGCGGTCTGCACCTCGATCCAGGCCTGCCGCTCGCCGCTCACGAACACGGTGGTGCCGTCGGATGCCTCGTCGTCGGAGTCCGCACGGTCGGGCAGGTATCCCACCACCACGCGTGCCGGGAAGCCGATGCGGCGCGCCATGAGCGCGGCCGCGACCGCGTACTGCTCGCCGTCGCCGACCATCGGCCGCTCGGTGACGAGCTCGACCAGCCGGTCCAGGGCGTGGCCGGAGCGGCTCGGCCGCTCGTCCTCGAGCCCGTGGCTCACGTACCCCTCGCGCTGGAATCCGGCGATCACGGCGGCGAGCCGCGCTCCCGGCTCGTCGGACGCGGGCGCCCATCGGTCGAGCAACCGCGACAGTTCCTCGGGCATTTCGGGCGCGGCGGGCAGCACGCTGGTTCCGGGCTCGAGCGCCGCGAGGTCCTCGGCGGCAGGCGGCGCGACGGAACTGGCGCGGTAGCGGTCGCCCGTCCGCAGCGCGGGCTGCACGGCCGCGGATCCCGTCACGTCGTTGTAGAAGAACCCGTCGGCGAGCACATCGGCGCGCTCGCCCTGGAAGGTGATGTGCTTGAGCCGGCCCACACCCGGCACCCACACGTCGGAGTAGCCGAGGACCGAGACCTCGACGTCGACCTGCCGGCCCGTCGTGCCCGATTGGTCGAGCCGGTAGGGCACGCGCGTGAATCGCCCGGATTCGGCGGAGCCGTCTGGCCCGCCGACGGAGTACACGATGCCGTCGTAGGTGTCGAGGGTGGCGATGCGGATGCCCCAGCCCGCTGGCAATCCGGTCACGGTGAGCATCGGCCGGTCGGCGATCTCGGGCTCGAACGCGGCGCGGAACCCCGCAAGCGGGCTCTCGTGCTCCTGCGGCTCGAACGGCGGTTGCAGCTCGGCCCGCACGACGCTGCGAGCAGGCCCTGGCATCGCGAACGCCGCGGCCGTGGCGCCGACGAGCGCGACCGCCACGATGACGGTGGCCCCGAGGACGCGGCGAGCGTCGGCGAGGGCGGCCTCGACCGGTCGACCCACGGTGATGGCGCGCCGCCTCGCGATCCCGACCCGGACGAGCCAGGCCACGGTCGCGACGAGGAACAGGAGACCCGTCTCGAGCCCGAGCGCGGAGTGCACCACGCCCAGGGCGATACCGGCGATGAGGAGGAGCGCCGGCGGCACGATGGCGGCGGACGGGTGGCGACTCCGCAACGCGATGGTGACCGCGATCGCCGAGGCGACGAGTCCGAGCAGGAACGGCGGCACGAGGAGCGCCTGGTACGAGCCAACCGGCACCGCGATGGTCACCAGCTGCTTCCACGAGAGCGCGGCGCCTGCGAGGAGTTCGACGATGCCCTGCGGCGTCGGGATGACGCCGCCGATGGCGCGACTCGGCACCGCCGCGGGAACGCCGAGCACGAGGTACGCGCCGAAGAGGGCGACCACCGTGCGCCACGCGGGCCACCGGAGCCTGGCGCCCACGACGCCGACGGCGGCGCCGGCGATGATCGCGACCGTGGCGGCGACGAGGAACGCGGGGCTCTCGTACACGGGCCACCACGGGACCAGGGCGGCGGCGAGCATCGCCACGACCAGCACCACGCTGATGGCCGTCGGCCACGGTCGTTGCGCTCCGAGGGGCCGCCGTGCGGGACTCATGCGACCGAGGCCGATCTGGCGAAGAGGGCGCGGAGGTCCTCGAGGTAGCCGATGCCGAACACCGTGAGGCCGCCGATGGTGCGCGCCGACGCCTCGCCCTCGGGGGCGCACCTGACGGCGACGGCCTCGATCCCGGCCGGCAGGCGCGCGGCGGCGGCGCGCAACGGCGCGATGCCGCGTGCGGTGCCGGTCACGAGGAAGGCGAGCGACACACCGGGGAGGCCCTCCGCCGCGGAGCGGGCGACATCGGGGAGCATGACGGCCTCGGGTTCTCGCTCCACGACGCAGAGGGCGTCGAGCAGGCGATCGCGGGAGACCGTGGGAAGCTCGCGCATGGCACTGCCGCGCCCCGCGCTCGCACGCCCGGGGCCCGACACCACGAACGAGACCGTGCGCGCGTCGCGGATGGCGCGTGCGCCGACGGATGCCGCGGTGCTCACGGCGAGCTCGAACTCGGCGTCGTCGGTGTACGCGCCGGGCTCGATGTCGAGCAGCACCATGAGCCGGCTGCGCCGCGTCTCCTCGAACTGGCGCACCATGAACGTGCCGGTCTTCGCGGAGCTCTTCCAGTGGATGAATCGACGGTCGTCGCCCGGCACGTACTCGCGCAGCGCGTGGAACGCGATGTCGCTCGCCGTGAGGTCGCGGGTGGGCGAGCCCTCCAGGTCGCGGATGAACCCGGTGCTCAGTGCCTCGATGGCGACGGTGCGGGGATGCACGTGCAGCTCGACGACCTGCGACCACACGATCTCCCGGCGCATCAGGCCGATCGGGTCGGCGCGCACGGTGCGCGCTGGGCCGATGCGCACGATGCCGCGACGCTCGGTCGGGATCCGGAGCTGCTCGTCGACCGCGCCGCCGCGCGGCAGCCCCGGGAGCACCCGCTCGACGACCTGCTGCCCGACCGGAACCTCGAGCTGCACGCCCCCGAACCGGCGACGGCCGGGATTGGCGGCGATGAGCCGCACCTCGGCCGGTTCGCCCACCACCACGCGGGGATTCGGCAGCACGAGCTCGATCGTCGATGCGCCCCGGCCCACGAGCCACGCGGATGCCGCGGCCACGAGCACGGCGAGGCCCCATCCGATGGCGATGAACTCCACCCAGCCGAGCGTGTACCCGACGGCGAGGGCGACGACGGCCCCGGCGACCACCGACCAGCCGAGCGGCGTGACCACTCCGCGGACCGCCCGCCCCCAGCGGGCGAGGACGCCGGCGGTCGCACCCGCCCAGCGCACGGCGCGCCCGATGACGACCGCGAGCAGGCCTTCTCGTTTCGCCTCCTCGGGGATCGTCGTTCGGGTCTCGGCGAACGTCACACGGCCTGCCTGCTGGACGGCGGCGGCGTCTCGATGAGCACCTGGGCGATGAGGTTCGATGCGGTGACCCCGTCGAACTCCGCTTCGGGATCGAGGATGAGCCGATGCGCGAGCACCGGTTCGGCGAGCGCCTTGACGTCGTCGGGTACGACGTAGTGGCGTCCGCGACCGGCGGCGTGCGTCTTCGCGGCGCGGATCAGCGCGAGCGCGCCGCGCACGCTGACGCCCAGACGCACCTCGCGCGCCGTGCGCGTCGCCTCGACGAGCCGCGAGACGTAGTCGTGGATGGTGGGGTCGACGTACACGGTCCGGGCGAGGCGAGCCATGTCGATGACCTCGTCGGCATCGAGCTGGGCCTCGACGCGGTGCTCGTGCGCACGCTGGTCGGCGCCCTCGAGGATGCGGATCGTCGATGCATGGTCGGGATAGCCGATCGAGGTGCGCATCAGGAAGCGGTCGAGCTGCGCCTCGGGGAGGCGGTAGGTGCCGGCCTGCTCGACGGGGTTCTGGGTGGCGATGACCATGAAGGGACGACCCACGGAGTGGCTCTGGCCGTCGACCGTGACCTGACCCTCCTCCATCACCTCGAGGAGCGCGGACTGGGTCTTGGGGCTCGCACGGTTGATCTCGTCGGCGAGCACGATGTTCGCGAACACGGGCCCGGGGTGGAACTCGAAGGCTCCGCTCCGCTGGTCGTAGACCGTCACGCCCGTGATGTCGCCCGGCAGGAGGTCTGGCGTGAACTGCACCCGGTTGCTCGTGCCGTGCACCGACTGCGCCATCGCACGCGCCAGCGACGTCTTGCCCGTGCCGGGGACGTCGTCGAGGAGCAGGTGGCCCTCGCTGAGGAACGCGGTGAACGCGAGCCGGACGACGCGGTTCTTGCCGAGCAGCACCTCTTCGACCGCGCCGACGAGCAGGTCGAGGTTCGCGGCGAAACGCGTCGCCTCCTCGGGGGTCATCGTCATGTCTGCTCCTCGCTCATCGGTTCCAGTACCTGGCCTTCACGCCCGCGATCTCAACATCCAACCAGACCCGGTCGCCCGGCTTGGCCTCGGGGATCTGGCACGTGGTGGCCGTCTGGGCGGTTCGTCCGTCGCGGTCCCCGTCGATGCCGCAGGTGAAGGCGACGGGCAGTCCCGAGTTCTCGGGGGCCGCGGTCCACGACCACGTCTTGTCGGCCTCGCTCCACACCCGGCTCGGCAGGGCGAAGGTGAGCGAGGGTTGCGCGTCGCTCGGCAGCACCTGCGACCAGGGACCGCAACTGCCCCAGACGGAGCACTCGCGCACCTGGAACCGTGCGGCCTCGCCGAACGGACGGCCGAGCAGCGAGCGGAGCCATCCGGAACCGCGGAACTCGACGGGCGACCCGAGCTGCACCCCGTTGGCGTCGACGGCGACGATCTGCAGCCGCGGCCCGGCGTTGACGTCGGAGATGTAGCGGTCCCAGGTCTCGGCGTTCATCCAGTCCATGGCGCTCGCGACGTCGGTGACGGTCCTCGGCGCGGGGCGCACCACGATGCCGGCGACCTCGGTGCTCACGCATCCGGCCCGGTTGTAGCCCCACACGACGAAGGAGTAGCGGGTGGACTCGGTCGCCGTGCCCGTGAACTGCACGCTCGCGGCATCCGGCCCCACCTGCACGACCTCGGCGACCGTGCCGCCGCTCGCGGGCGGCACCACCTCACCGGGCGCGGGGCTCGTGACCGAGCAGGCCTGCGGGCCCGACGGCACCGAGGTCTGGCCGTCGGCGAGTCGCTGCACGTAGTACCCGCCGATGGCGTCCCCGTTGCCGGAGAACGGCGACCAGGACACCGTGACGGTGCCGGCGGCGGAGTCGCCGGCGACGTCGATGCCGCCCGCGACCGGCGCGCCGAAGGGCACGCCCGTGCCGCCCGCCGACGTCCAGACGGCGAGCGCGGGGTACGCCTCGTTGCGACCGCTGATCGAGAACGGCACCTGGCTGCCGTTCGTGAGGCCGCCGACCTGCGTCGAGCAGGTCGTCGGCGTGCACGAGCCCGCGGCATCCACCTCGGTGGAGACCCCGCCGACCGTCACGACGTAGGAGCGCACGGCGCTGCCGGCCCCGGTGTCGACGGGCGACCACTCGATGCGCAGTCCCCCGTCGAGCGGGAGCGCGCGAAGTCCCGTGGGCGGCGGCGGGATGACGTCGGACCAGATGGGTCCGGGTGCGTCGGCGGGGTCGGAGAGGCCGATGGAGTTCCGCGCCTGGATGCGCACGGTGACGGCGTTGCCCTGGCCGTTGCCGGGTGTGGGCACCGTGCAGGTCGTCGCGCCGCAGGTCGACGTGCCGACGACCTCACCATTGGGGGCGACGAGCGAGATGTCGTACCCGGTGATCGGCGAGTTGTTGAAGGCGCCTGCCCCGAACACCACGTCGAGGCTGCCGTCGCCGAAGCCCGTGACCTGCGCGCCCGTCACCGGATCGGGACGGTCCTGCACCGAGATGGTGACGGTGCCCCAGGCGTACCGGCTGGGGTCGTCGGTCGCGTCGGCCACCTGGTACTGCAGCGTGGTGTTGACGGGTGCGGCCGCGGGCGACACGGACACGTTGAGCGTCGAGCGGTCCTCGCTCGGCTCGATCGACACGCCGGCGGGCAGGCTGTCGCCGAGGCCGCGCACGCCGACCACCCGGAGCGGCGTGGCCGGGAAGGGGTTCGTCGCGCGATCGTTCGCGAGCACGTCGATCGTCGTCGTGCGACCGCGCGCCGCCACGGCGAGGTCGGGGGCCGGCTGCGCGAGCGGACGCGTCGACGGGACGACGCGCAGCTCGATGCGCCCCGGCTTGCCCTCGCCCCGATCGTCCGCGACGGCGATCGACACCGCCTGACGCGTGCCGGACGGCGTGGACTCGGCGGTCGTGATCGTCAGTTGCTGGCCGTCGAGCGCCACCCCGAAGCCCGCCGGCTCGGGCTCGAGCACCCGGAACTCGAGCTCGTCGAGCGCCTCGGGGTACGGGTAGTTCGTGAGCCGCACGAGGTCGATGGTCTTCGACTGGCCCGGTTCGAAGTCGATGACCCCGCCCGTGAAGGCGGGCGGCTGGTCATCGGTGGGCTCGACCGTGATCGGGATCACGATGGTGCCCGTGCGACCGGTCGGATCGGCCGGTGATTCGCCGTCGGTGACGGTGAACGAGAGCGACGCAGGGCCGAAGTATCCCGGCTCGCTCTGGAACCGGAGGGTGTCCTCGTCGACCACGAGGTCGCCGCCGTCGCTGTGCGAGGCGCGCACGGTCGCGGCGTCGGTGAGGCGCACCGGCCGGCCGGAAGCGGCGATGACGTACTCCTCGAGCTCGAGCACGATCTCCTCGCCGCTCTGCACGCGCACCTCGGGTGCGTCGCGACGGAGCTGCGGAAGCGCGTCATCACGCCCCGGCACCCAGATGAACGCGTACGACCGGACCTCGGGGTCCTCGGGGTGGCCCACCGAGAACGGGATGATGCGCCGCGCGTCTTCGACCTCGACGCGGACCGACCCGTCGCGGCGCACTTGCGCGCCGCGATCGTACCCGTCGACGAGGGCGACGTCGAGATCGGCCGCGTCGCCGTCGGCGAGGAAGGCGTTCCGCAGCACCGCCACGTCGACGAATTCCTCGCCGAGGATGTCGCTCAGCGTCAGCACCGTGTCTCCGGCCTCCGGTTGGGCGAGCGGCGCGTCGTCGCGGGCCTCGATCCGGAGGAAGGTGGATGCCGCACCGAGGCGCTCGTTCTCCACCGTGTAGATGAAGCCGTAGTCGCCCTCGCCCTCGGGCACGTCCACGCGGATGACGTCGCCCTCGACGCGTGCGCGTGCTCCGGGCGTCGTCGGCTCGACCGAGCGGAGGACGAGCGCTCCGCCGTCGGGATCGGAGTCGTTCGCCAGCACGCGCACCGAGACCGTGCGGCCGGGGCGCACGGTGAGGTCGTCCTCGACGGCGATCGGTGTGCGGGCCCCGTCGAGCCGTGGGGCGACGCCCACGCGGATCGAGCCGGTGGCGCGTGCGCCCAGCGCGTCGACCACCGCGTACTGGAACGTGTCGGTGCCGGCCGAGTACTCCCCCGCCTCGTACTCGAGCCAGTCGCCGCCGCGAGCGACGACCGCGCCCCGATCCGGGTTGGACTCCTGGCCGAGCAGCTGCACCGAGTCGCCGTCGGGGTCGGCGCCCCCGAGCGGGATGGGGATGCGCACGGTGTCGCCGGCGAGCACCCGCGCCGTCACGGTCTGCGGCACCGGCGCGTTGTTGGTCTCGGGGTCCGCCTCGCGCACCGAGATGTGCACGGTCGCGGTCGCGAACTGGCCGTCGGGCCCGTCGATGCGATATGCCGCCTCGAACTCGCCTGCCTCGTTCGGGGCGAAGTAGCGCAGGCGGTCGCCGGCCGCGAACAGGAGCCCCGCGGAGGGCTTCTGGACGAGCTGCGGCGAGAGCGTGATCGGCAGTGTGTCGGGATGCTCGTCGTTGTCGAGCACGGCGATGTCGACGACGTCGCCGGTGCGGGCGGAGACCGTGTCGGGTGCCGCAACGGGCGGCTGCGTGCGGCTCGGCTCAGGCACCTCCACGAGCGTGACCTCGCCCTCGGCCTCGGCGAGCCCGTTGCTCACCCGGTAGCCGAACACGGTCGAGCCCGTGGCCAGCGGTTGCGTGAGGGTGACCCGCAGGATGCGGTGGTCGATGATCTCGACGCGAACCCCCTCGGCCTCGACGTCGTCCTCTCCGACCAGGCCGGTGACGATGAGCACGCCGCCGGTGGGGTCGATGTCGGTCGCGAGCACGTCCACGTCGACGGCCCGCTCGAGCCTGAGGAACGCGGTGTGCGGCACGGTGATCGGCGTCGTGTCGCGGTCGGGCGGCGCCGACACGTCGACCCGCACGAGGCCCGTGGCGGTCTGCGTGCCGTCGCTCACGGTGTACTCGATGTAGTGCGTGCGCACGGCGGCGCTCGTGAACCGGAAGCTCCCGCCGTCGAAGTCGGGCACGAGCTCCACGTCGGGCTTGGCGGGCACCGCGCTGAGGCGGGCGTGGCCCGAGCCGCCGCGCACGTGGCGCAACGGTTCGATGCGGATCTCCTCGCCGGCGGTGGCGAGGGCCACGAACGGCTCGGCGATGAGGGCGACCTCGCCCGGCGCTCGCACCGTGATGCTGAGCACTCCTGCCCCGTCATCCCGGCCGTCGGAGACGGCGAGCGAGACCGTGCGCGCGGCACCGGCGCCGCCCTGCTCGGTGAAGACGACGACGCCGTCGGCGGTCGACGACACCTTGTCGGGTTCGGCGGTCTGCACCTCCCGAAGGAAGAAGGGGTCGCCGTCGGGGTCGACCCAGTCGCCGAGCACCGCCGTGGTGAGGCGTCCGCCGCCCTCGACCGAGGCCTTCGTCTCGCGTCGCTGCACCGGCGGCGCGTTCTCGTCGGGGTCGCGCACGGTGACGGTCACCGTGGCGTGCGCCGTGCCGCCGCGCCCGTCGCCCACCGTGTAGCCGAACGAGACGGTTCCGGATGCCTCGTCGCCGAGGGTGAGCTGGAGCTGCTGGTTGTCCGACACCCGGTCGAGCCGGGCGCCGCCGGGGAGCTCGCCGTCGACGCCGTCGACGACGAGCACGTCGCCGTTGGCGTCGTAGTCGTTGAGCAGCACGGGCAGCAGGGTGGAGCGCCCCGGGCGAGCGCCGAACTCGTCGGCCGCGGCCACCGGGGGCACCTGGCTCTTCTCGAGGACCGGCTTCTGGTCGGGGTCGTTCTGCTCGACCGTCTCCTCGTTCCGCTCGTCGCGGATGAGGTCGTCCCAGTTGTCGATGAGCCCGTAGTCGGCGGAGGCGGCCCAGGACTTGCCGCTCCCGCGGTCGTTGAGCACGAGCGCCTCACCGTTGGCGAGGAACGCCAGGTCGCCAGCACCGGTGGCGCCGTCGAGCTCGACCTGCCGCTCCCGCGAGCCCGGGCACGAGCGCCACGCCTCCCCGCGCCCCCATGCGGCGTGGAGGCATCCGTCGTGCTGCACCGGGGCGGCCGGCGCGCCCACGACGTCGTCGACGAGCACCTGCGGCTCGCCGCCGTCGAGCGGCACTTCCACGAGGCCGCGCCGATGCGCGATCGCCACCGCGTCGCCCTCGAGGGACGGCGCCTGCAGCACCGGGTCCGACGACGGCTCGAGCACCTCGGCCAGGTCGACCTTGCGTCCGTCGACCCAGAGGGTGCCCGCCTTCGCATCGAGTACCACCCACCGGCCGTCGACGGATGTCACCTGCACGTCGGGGTCCCCGCCGATGGCCGGGACCTGCCACCGCGCGGCGACCGTCTCGGCCTCCGCGGCATCCACCCGGGCGACCACACCCGTCGAGGGCGTGTACGCGAACATGACGCCGGCGGGGTCGACGCTGGTCACGGCGCCCGCGCCGAACGTGAGCATCGGGTCGGCCTCACTGTCGAAGTCGGCGAACTCCGACACCGGCGCGGACCAGACGTCGCCGTCGGCAGCGACGACGACGCGCGACCCCGCCAGCGCGACGGCGCTGGACTCCGGGGGCACGGCCACGGTCTCGACGACGGTCGACGTGGTGGGGTCGACCACCCCGACGCTCGCGCGGTCGGGATCGAACACAAGCACCGTCGAGCCGTGCTGCACGACCTCGGACGACGACCCGCCGGTCTCGACGACGGAATTCAGTTCGTGCACCGCGGTGTTGGCGCGACCGACGACCTGCAGCCCGTCGTTCACGACCCACACGGCCGCGTCGCCGAGATCCACCCGCTGCGCCGCGTACCCTCCCGATGCCACCGCGACGCCGGCCACGAGGGCGACGATCGCGGTGACGGCGCCCGCCGTCGCGAGCGCCGACCGGTGGGCGGTGAGGCGTGGCATCCGCATCAGCCCACCCCCGGCTCCACGTCGACGCAGCGCTCCGCGCTCGGCGCCCCGGACTTGCCGTCGCGGGTCACGGTCACACTCGCGCACACGCGATCTCCGTCGTCGACGGCCACGTCGACGCGAGCCGCGCGCTGCATCGGCCGCGGCTCGCCGTCGACCGTGACGACGTAGGCGTCGCCGTTCTGGATGCCGGGATCGTCCCAGGTGAACACCACGGCGGCACCGTCGAACGCTCCCTCCACGTCGCTGACGACGGGAATCGACCGCGAGCCCTGCAGCACGGTGAGGATCCCCGCGCCGACCACGGCGATGAGGAGCAGCGCCGCCAGGGAGATGCCCCACACGAGACGCTTCGCGGTCGGCGGCGCGACGCGGGCTCGGCCCGTCGACGGCTCCAACGATCGCGCGTCGCCGCCGAGCGCGGATCCCGCGCCGCGCGGGGTGGACCTGCGGATGCGCCGGCGCATGCCGAGACCGCCGTCGATCGCGTGCTGCCCGTTGATGCGGGTGCGTTCGTCGAGGTCGACGGCGGTGGCGAGCGCCCAGTCGTCCATCGCCACCTCGAGCGGCGTCTGCGGGAGCCCGAGCTCCTCCTCCACCGCCTGCAGGTCGCGGATGAACTCGAGCGCCGTCACCTGCCGATCCCGCGGCCGGCGGGACATCGCCCTGGCGAGCACGCGCTCGAGGCTCTCGGGCACGTCGGGCCGGCCGGTCGGGGCGAGCTTCGCCTTCTCGATCCGCGACATCAGCGTGATCGACGAGTTGTCACCGCCCGGAACCTCGAACGGGCTGCGACCTGCGACGAGCGAGTACACCGTCGCCCCGAGCGACCACACCTCGCTCGCGACGGTTCCCGAGATGTCGTCGTGCAGCACCTCCGGCGCCGACCACGGGATCGACAGGCCGACGGCGTCGGACGATTGGGCCTCGCCGAGCGTCGCCGCGATGCCGAAGTCGCTGAGCACCGGGTGCCCGTACGCCGTGGTCAGGATGTTCGAGGGCTTGATGTCTCGGTGCAGCACGCCCTGCCGGTGCGCCGTCTCGACGGCACTGGCGATGCGCACGCCGATCGAGAGCGCCTCGGCGAGCGGAAGCTGCACCGCGCGGTAGCGCTGCCCGAGCGCCGCGGAGCAGTACTCCATGACCATGTACGGCCGGCCGTCGGCGGCGACCGAGGCCTGGTAGACGGTGAGGATCGACGGATGCGAGGAGAGCTGCGCCATGATGTTGGCCTCGGCCTGGAACATCTGGCGCATCTCGTCGTTCACGACCTCGGCGAGCAGCACCTTCACCGCGACCAGGCGGCGCGGCATGTTCTGCTCGTAGAGGAACACGTCGGCGAACCCGCCGGAGCCGAGCACGCGGATGAACGCGAACCCGGGCAGGTTCGGCGGAGTGGACGGCAGACGCCTCGACACGTTCCTCCCTGCACTCCGGTGCCTCGACGCCACCCGAGATCCGGCGGCGACCGGTGCCCCCATTGTAGGTTGGCGACGGATGCCACGACGAAGCGGTGTTCACATGGCGCAGCCCGGGGCGTCGGTCAGTGCAGGTCGCCGCCGTCGGCGCTGTGCCGGGCCCCCGGGGGACGCACGACCTTCAGCACGTCGAGGACGATGACCGTGACGTTGTCGCGGCCGCCGTTGCCCAGGGCCGCCTCGAGGAGCTGCCGCGCCGCGGCGTCGGCCTTCCGGTTGGCCATCAGGAAGTGCCGGATGCCGTACGCAGTGAGCTCCTTGGTCAGGCCGTCGGAGCAGATGAGCAGGCGCATCCCCTCCTCGATCGCAATGGCGCGGTAGTCGGGGATCGGCGCCTCATGGAAGCCGACCGCGCGCGTGATGACGTTCGAGTGCGGATGCGTGTCGGCCTCCTCGCGCGTGATCTGCCCGGCGTCGACGAGTTCCTGCACGATCGAGTGATCGACGGTGAGCTGCTCGAGGACGCCGCCGACGAGCCGGTAGACGCGGGAGTCGCCGATGTTGAAGATGATCCACGCCGGTTCGTCGGAGATGGCACCGATGGCGGCGCCCGTGACGGTCGTGCCGCTGCCCTCGTCGGTGACGCCTGCGCCGCGGCCCATGTCCTGCACGGCGAGCCGGAGCGACTGGTCGATCTCGGGCGTGCCCATGATCGGCTTGCCGCCGTGCTCCGCCAGCCGCGTGACCACGGCGGCACTCGCGAAGTCGCCGGCCGCGTGCCCGCCCATGCCGTCGGCCACGGCGAAGATGGGCGCCTGCGCCACGAAGCTGTCCTCGTTGACCTCGCGCCGCAGGCCGGTGTCGGTCACCGCGGCCCACGAGATCTCCAGCTCGCTGCCGTCGGGCAGGGCGACGCGATGCCGGGCGATGCCGTTGCCAATCTGCGTCACGGGTGCGGCCTGCTGTCTGTCGGGAATCGGGCTGCCGGGACTCCGGGGGCTCCGGGGGCGGGAGCGAGGGAGATCTCGATGATCGTACCGTCTCCGAGGTCGAGGATGGTGCCCGGGGCGACGACGATGGACTCCCCCGATCGCATCCGCCGCGTTCCCGACGGGCTGCGCACGACCGTGCCGTTCGTGGAGCGGAGGTCGGTCGCCACGAGCCGGGTGCCCTCGACGCGCAGTTCGAGATGCGTGCCGGAGACGACCGCGCGCGGGGAGTCCACTGGCACGAGCTCGTGCGGGGCGCCCGCCACCGGGACGCGCGGCGGCACCGGGCGGCGGCCGATGAGCACGGGCGCAGTGATCGGACGCGGCGGGGCGGCGCCGATGCGGATGGCGGGGACGAGGACCTCGGCCTCGGCGGGCGCTGCACTGGCCGGCACGGGCTCACCGGAGGCGTGCGGGGCGCCCGTCGGAGACCCGCTCGCGGCGGTCGAACGGCCGGGGAGCTCGAGGTCGAACGCGGGGATCGGAACCGGGGTGGTCGGGGCGTCCATTGGCCGCCGCGTCGTGCGGACGGTGTCGGCGTCTGCGGGGTGCGGCAGCAGGCTCCGAGGCACGAGGATGGTGTCGGCGACCGCGGCCGCGGCGGCGGCGTCACGGAGCGCTCGTGCCGCATCGCGTGCGGCGTTCGGGGCGGACTCCCACTCGATGGCGGTCGCGCACAGGCTCGCCCTGGCGTGCGGCACGGGGTCGGACGCCCCGCCGAGCCGGTCGAGGGGGGCGTCGCCCGAGGTGATGCGCAACGCCACCACCTCGGCGAACTCCGCGAGATGCCATGGGCGGATGCCGCGGGCGTCGAACCGTCGCGTCCCGCCGGGCGAGGTGAGGTCGACGACGGCGTCGCCGCGGACCACCGCGGTCACCTCGGTCGGGTCCGGACCCGGCCACCAGACGATCGCGAACGACCCGACGTGGCCGGCGGGCCCGGCGGGCATCGCGCCGACGAGGGCCTCGATCTGCACGCGGTCGTCGCCGGCCGCCTCGGCGAGCGCCGAGACGCCCGCATCGACTGCGGGGGCGGCGAGCGCGGCGATGAACCGCTCGCCCACGACGATGTCCCACGCGATCGCGCCGGGCACGGCGGCGCTCATGAGGGATCCCGCGACCATGCCGACAAGTCTGGCACCGTCGGGCCGGGTCGTCAGCCGATGGCGCTCATCACGTGCTTGATCCGCGTGTAGTCCTCGAAGCCGTAGTTGGAGAGGTCCTTGCCGTAGCCCGAGTGCTTGAACCCGCCGTGCGGCATGTCCGACACGAATGGGATGTGCGTGTTGATCCAGACGCAGCCGAAGTCGAGGCGCTTGGCGAAGCGCATCGCGCGGCCGTGGTCGCTCGTCCACACCGACGACGCGAGCGCGTAGTCCACGCCGTTCGCCATGGCGAGCGCCTCGGCGTCGTCGCGGAAGGTCTGCACCGTGAGCACGGGCCCGAAGATCTCGCGCTGCACGGCCTCGTCGTCCTGTCGGAGCCCCGTGACGATCGTCGCCTCCCAGAAGTATCCGACCTCGCCCTGCCTGCGTCCGCCGAGCGCGACGTCGGCGTGGTCGGGGAGGCGATCGATGAAGCCCGAGACGTGCGCGAGCTGGTTGGCGTTGTTGAGGGGGCCGTAGAGCACGCCGTCCTCGCGAGGGCCGCCCGTGCGCGCGTTCTCGCGTGCCTCGGCGACGAGCGCGGCCACCAGCTCGTCGTGCACGGACTCGTGCACGATCACGCGGGTCGCGGCCGTGCAGTCCTGCCCGGCGTTGAAGTACGCCGCCGTGACGATGCCCGCGGCGGCCTGGCGGAGGTCGGTGTCGGGGAACACGATGGCCGGCGCCTTGCCGCCGAGCTCGAGGTGCACGCGCTTCAGGTCCGATGCCGCGGCTCGCGCGACCTCCATGCCGGCGCGCACGGAGCCGGTGATCGCGACCATCTGCGGGGTCTCGTGGCCGAGGAGCTCGCTGCCCGTCGAACGGTCGCCCGTCACGACGTTGCAGACGCCGGCCGGCAGGAACTCGGCGGCGACCTCGGCGAGGAGCAGCGTCGACAGCGGCGTGGTGTCGCTCGGCTTCAGCACCACGGTGTTGCCGGCCGCGATGGCCGGTGCGACCTTCCAGACCGCCATGTTGAGCGGGTAGTTCCAGGGGGTCACCTGGCCGATGACGCCGATCGGCTCGCGGCGCACGAACGACGTGTGGTCCTTGAGGTACTCGGCGGCCGAGCGGCCCTCGAGATTCCGGGCGGCCCCCGCGAAGAACCGGAGCTGGTCGACCGACTGCACGATCTCGTCGGCGACGAGCGTCGCCCGGGGCTTGCCGGTGTCCTGCGACTCGAGGTCGGCGAACTCCTCGGCCCGCGCCTCCATGGCGTCGGCGATGCGGAAGAGCGCGAGCTGGCGCTCGGCGGGCGTCGTCTCGCCCCACACCTCGAAGGCGTCGGATGCCGCGCGGTACGCGGCGTCGACGTCGGCCGTCGTCGAGACGGGCGAGGTGCCGTAGACCTCCTCGGTCGCCGGGTCGATGAGGTCGATGGCCTCGTCGCCGCGCGCCTCGACGTACTCGCCGCCGATGAAGTTGCGGAGTGGTGCGTTGCCCATGCGGGTGCGTCCTCTGGTCGGTGCCTGGGCGACCGCGGCCGCCCTCGGCGCTCGGGGTGGCGCCGTGCGCCCATGGTAGCCGGGGATCCGTCGTGAAAGCGAGGGAGCAGATGTGGAATCAGTTGTCCGGGACCTGCATTTCGACTGATTCACTTGCATGCGGCATCCCTCACTGTCACAATCGACGAATGACGAACACAGCCCGCCCGGCCTCGGCGCGCCCGGTGATCCTCGACGACGTGTCGAAGGCGATCATCGAGCAGTTGCAGGCCGACGGGCGCCGCTCGTACGCCGACATCGGCAAGGCGGTCGGCCTGAGCGAGGCGGCCGTGCGGCAGCGCGTGCAGCGACTCACGGAGTCGGGCGTCATGCAGATCGTGGCGGTCACCGACCCCATGCAGCTCGGCTTCACGCGGCAGGCCATGATCGGCATCCGCGCCGGCGGCGACACGCGCGAGCTCGCCGAGCGCCTGGCCGAGATCCCCGAGATCGACTACGTGGTGCTCACCGCGGGCAGTTTCGACGTGCTCGCCGAGGTGGTGTGCGAGAACGACGAGGAGCTCATCGATCTCCTCAACTCGCGCATCAGGGGGCTGCCCGGCGTGCTCGGCACCGAGACGTTCGTGTACCTGAAGCTGCAGAAGCAGTTCTACAACTGGGGCACCCGCTGAGCGGGCCCCGCAAAGGAGGACAGAGATGACCACCCTCGACCCGGCCACGAGCCTCGGAGCCGCGGGCTACGACGACGCGGCGCTGCAGCAGAAGGCCAAGGACCACCTCTGGATGCACTTCGCCCGTCAGTCGACGATGGAGACGTCGGGCGTTCCCATCATCACGCGCGGCAAGGGCCACCACATCTACGACATCGAGGGCCGCGAGTACTTCGACGGGCTCTCGGGCCTGTTCGTGGTGAACGCCGGTCACGGCCGCCGACGTCTCGCCGAGGCTGCGGCCAAGCAGGCCGAGGAGCTCGCCTTCTTCCCGATCTGGTCGTACGCGCACCCCGCGGCGATCGAGCTGGCCGACCGCCTCGCGGGCTACGCGCCCGGCGACCTCAACCACGTGTTCTTCTCCACCGGAGGCGGCGAGGCCGTCGAGACGGCCTTCAAGCTCGCCAAGTACTACTGGAAGCTCCAGGGCCGCCCCACGAAGCACAAGGTGATCTCGCGGGCGGTCGCCTACCACGGCACGCCCCAGGGTGCGCTCGCCATCACGGGCATCCCCGCCATGAAGGAGATGTTCGAGCCGGTCACCCCCGGCGGCTTCCGGGTGCCGAACACGAACTTCTACCGCGCTGCCGACGTGGGCGCGCCGGCCGACGACGTCGAGGCCTTCGGCATCTGGGCGGCGAACCGCATCGAGGAGATGATCCTCTTCGAGGGGCCCGAGACGATCGCGGCCGTCTTCCTCGAGCCGGTGCAGAACTCGGGCGGATGCTTCCCGCCGCCCCCCGGCTACTTCCAGCGCGTTCGCGAGATCTGCGACCAGTACGACGTGCTGCTCGTCGCCGACGAGGTCATCACGGGCTTCGGACGCATCGGCAACATGTTCGCGTCGACCACCTACGGGTTCCAGCCCGACATGATCACGTGCGCGAAGGGCATGACGTCGGGCTACTCCCCCATCGGCGCCACGATCATCTCCGACCGCATCTACGAGCCCTTCCGCACCGGCACCACGTCGTTCTACCACGGGTACACCTTCGGCGGTCACCCCGTGTCGGCCGCCGTCGCGCTCGAGAACCTCGACATCTTCGAGGAGGAGGGGCTCAACGAGCGCGTCCGCGAGAACTCGCCGCTGTTCCGCGCCGAACTCGAGAAGCTGCTGGACATCCCGATCGTCGGCGACGTGCGCGGCGACGGCTACTTCTTCGGCATCGAGCTGGTCAAGGACAAGACGACCCGCGAGACGTTCAACGACGAGGAGTCCGAGCACCTGCTCCGCGGCTTCCTGTCGAAGGCATTGTTCGACGCCGGGCTGTACTGCCGCGCCGACGACCGCGGCGACCCCGTGATCCAGCTCGCCCCGCCGCTGACGATCGGCGTGCCCGAGTTCCAGGAGATCGAGCAGATCCTGCGCGGCGTGCTCACCGAGGCCACGAACCGCGCGGCGGACTTCAAGGGTCACCGCCACGGCGGAGAGCACCTCCTCGTGCCCGCACGCGTCTGATGACGGGGGTGCGCCGGCCTGCGACGACGAACGCGTCGCAGGCCTCGTACCGCCGATCGGGCTTCTGGCTCGACGACCTGGTGGTCTCGGGGCGCGATGACCTCGCGCCCCGACCCCCGCTCACGGCAGACGCGCAGTTCGACGTGTGCGTGGTGGGCGGCGGGCTGACGGGGCTCTGGACGGCGTACGCCCTGGCGAAGGCCGATCCGACACTCAGGATCGCCGTGCTCGAACGCGAGATCGCGGGCTTCGGCGCCTCCGGGCGCAACGGCGGATGGTGCTCGGCGCTGTTCCCGCGGTCGGCGGCGTCCCTCGAGCGCGAGCACGGCTTCGACGCCGCCGCCGCGATGCGCCGCGCGATGATCGACACGGTCGACGAGGTCGGCCGCGTCGCGTCGGCCGAGGGCATCGACTGCGACTACGAGCGCGGCGGCACGGTGGTCTTCGCCCGCACCGAGGTGCAGCGCCGGGCCGCCCGAGCCGACGTCGAGGAAGCCCGTCAGGTCGGCGTCGACCGGCTCGAGTACTGGGACGGGGGCGCAGTCGCCGCGAGGTTCGGGGTGACCGGCGTCGACGACGGCCGGCCCGCGGCCACGTTCGATCCCGCCTGCGCGAGGGTGCACCCGGCGAAGCTCGTGCGCGGGCTCGCGAAGGTCGTGGACTCGCTCGGCGTCACGATCTTCGAACGAACCGAAGTCGTCGACTGGGCTGCCGGCATGGTCCGGTTCCGTGCCGTCGACGACGGTCTCGAGGGCACCGTGCGGGCACGGCACGTGATCATCGCGCTCGAGGGCTACGGGCCGCAGCTGCCGAGGGTCCGCCGGCGCATCCTGCCGCTGTACTCCCTCATGATCGCCACCGAGCCCCTCGGTGACGACGTCTGGGACGAGATCGGCATCGAGCACGGCCAGACGTTCAGCGACTACCGCCACCTGCTCGTCTACGGGCAGCGCACCGCCGACAACCGCTTCGCGTTCGGTGGGCGGGGCGCCCGCTACCACTGGGGCAGCAGGGTCGACCCCTCGTTCGAACGCGTCGACCGGGTCTTCGAGCACCTGCGGCAGTCGCTGGGCGACCTCTTCCCGGCCGCCGCGTCGGCGCGCATCACGCACCACTGGGGCGGCCCCCTGGGCGTCGCCCGGGACTGGCACGCCACTGCGAGCTACAACCCGAAGACCGGCGTCGGCTTCGCCGGGGGCTACGTCGGCGACGGGCTGTCGACGACGAACCTCGCCGGACGCACGCTGGCCGACCTCGTGCTCGGGCGCGACACCGAGCTCACCCGGCTGCCGTGGACGAACCACCGCTCGCCGCTGTGGGAACCCGAGCCGCTGCGCTTCGCGGGCGCGAACCTCGGAATCCTCGGCATGCAGCTGGCCGATCTCGAGGAGCACGTCACCCGCCGGCCCTCGATGGCCGCGCGCCTGATCGCCCCGCTCACCGGTCACTGAAGTCGGGGGTCTCCGGTTCGGATCCCGGTCCTCTCCGCGACCCGCGAGCACCGCCGTCGGGATCGCCGGGATCCTCCCCGGCGGCGGCGAAGACCCACTCGGGCAGGGCGCCGCTGCCGATGAACGCCGACAGCAGGTTCGCCATGGAATGCTGCGGCTCGGCCGCGACCGCGCGATCGATGAGCGCGCCGGCCGCCGAACCGCGGCCGAGCGACCAGGCGAGCCAGGCCGCGATGCAGAGCAGCCCCACCCGCCGGTCGGCGGGCGCCTCGACGATGAGCCGGCGCAGCACACCGAGCGCGCGTTCGACACGTCGGGACTCGGGCCGCGTCGTGGCCTGCCCGAGCAGGAGGTTCCCGAGCGCGCGGCTCACCTCGCCCTCGGTGCCGAGCTCCAGCTCGCGCCCGACGAGGCGGTCGACGGATTCACCGTTCGAATCGGCACGGACAGCGGTGGATTCGGCGTCGTCGAGCGCGAGCCTGCCTACGTCGGCGCCGAACGCGAGCTGCAGCATCATGGCGTCGCGTATCGGGGGCGACGCCGCGAGGTGCGCGAACCACGCCAGCCGATGCGGAGGATCCGCAGCGGACGACTCCGCCACGAGGGCCTCGACGAGCTCGACGGGGTCCGCCTCGCGCCCGAGCCGCTCCAGGCATCCCTCCACGCGCCCCGGGTCGGCGAGCGCTGCCAGCTCCTCGGCGATCGCGGCGGCCGAGGCCGGATCGGGTTCGGGAAGCGCGCCGGTCACGACCGGGGCATCCGCATCGCCGTCGGGGACGAGCGCCGCGGCCTCGCTCTGCTCGATGCGGGCCAGCGGATGCCCCGAGCTCGGCGTGTCGGGGTCGAGGAGCGACCCCCAGCCATCGGACGCCCGGCAGAGTGCGTCTCGCACGAGGAAGCCGGCCTGCTCGGCACCTCGCACCACGAGGCCGAGCAGGGTGCGCTCGGGCAGGCCGCGTGCTGCGGCGAACGTTCGGTCGGTGTAGACGATCGGCACCACGCCGTCGACGCCGCGCATGCGGCAGAGCGTGCCCACGATGGACGTGACGAGGGCCACACGGTCGCGCGCCCTTCGGGGAAGGTCATGCCTGAGCACGCCGATGGAGCGAGTGCCGCTGAAGGCGATGCAGACGACGGATCGAGTCGGACGGAAGCCGGCCAGCGCCGGAACGAGCGCCAGCAGGTCGTGTGCCGCGCCGGCGCGGATGATGGTGGTCATGCGGGCCAGCGTGCGGCAGCGGCATCCGTCACCGTGGTCGCCGCCGCCGGTCCGGGGCGACCGCACGCCCGAACGAGCGTGTTGAGGGGGAGTCAGCGAGCCGCGAAGATCTCCGAGACCTCGGCCACCTCGGCCTCGGAGGGCTGCCAGCGCGGACCCGCCGCGGCGTTCTGGCGGACCTGCTCCGGCCGGGTCGCCCCGGCGATCACGCTCGCGAGCGCCGGCTGGGCGAGCATCCACCCGAACGTCGCCTCGAGCATGGTGAGGCCGCGCTCCTCGGCGAATGCACGATACCGGTCGAGCACCTCCCACGGGGCCTGCTCGACGAGGTGCGGCCGCTGCCGCATGATGCGAGTGTCGGCCGGGCGCTCGTCGCGTCGGAACTTGCCGGTCAGCAGTCCGTTCTGCAGCGGGAAGAAGGGCAGGAAGCCGACGCCGAGGTGACGGGCCGCGGGCAGCACCTCGACCTCCGCGCCGCGGGCGAGCAGGCTGTACTCGTTCTGCGCCGAGACGAAGCGGGCGGTGCCGAGTTCGCGTGCGACGAACTCCGCCTCGGCGAGTTGCCACCCCGACAGGTTCGAGTGCCCGAGGTAGCGGACCTTGCCCGCTCGCACGAGGTCGTCGAGCGCGGCGAGCGTCTCGTCGATGGGTGTGCCGGGATCCGGGGTGTGCAGCTGGTAGAGGTCGATCCAGTCGGTCTGCAGCCGCCGGAGGGAGCCCTCCACCGCGAGCCGGATGTAGCGACGCGATCCGCCCGCTCCCCACGACGGCAGGGCCGAGCGGATGCCGCTGTGCCCGAACTTCGTCGCGATGACGACCTCGTCGCGGCGACCGCGGAGCGCTCGCCCGAGCAGCGCCTCGCTGAGCCCGTACTCCCGGCCGTACACGTCGGCGGTGTCGATGAGGGTGACGCCCGCGTCGAGCGCGGCGTCGACGACGGCCGCGGTCCCCTCCTGGGTCGCGGTCGCGGTGCCCGCGCGGCCGAAGTTGTTGCCGCCGAGGCCCACCGCCGAGACGCGGAGGCCGGAGCGGCCGAGGGGACGGTGCTCGAGTCCGGTCATCCCCTCAGCCTAGGGCGGACTCGTCCTCCACAGCGGGCCTGCTGGTCGAGGTTCCGCGATGTCCGATTCCCGCGAGTCGATGTCGGATGCCGCGGCTACGCTCGAACCATGACCAGCGTGTTCCTCACCCGTCTCGACAGCCCCATCGGGCGCCTCGAGCTCCTCGGCGACGAGGTCGCCGTGACCGCACTCAACATCGAGCGCGACGGTGCACTCCCTCACGACGGCGAGCCCGAGCGATCGAACGCCGTCCTCGATGCCGCACGCGAGCAGCTCGTCGAGTACTTCGCCGGCACCCGCACCGAGTTCGACGTGCCGGTGCGGCTCGTCGGCACGCCCTTCCAGCTGGCGGTCTGGCACGAGCTCGAACGGCTCCGCTGCGGCGAGGCCACGTCCTACGGCGCACTCGCTGCCGCCGTCGGCAAGCCAGGCTCGGCCCGGGCGATCGGTGGCGCCGTCGGCGCGAACCCCGTGCCCATCATCGTCGGCTGCCATCGCGTGCTCGCCTCCGACGGCCGCATCACGGGCTACTCCGGCGGCAACGGCATCCCCACCAAGCTCTGGCTCCTCGGGCACGAACGCATCGGGTTCGCGGCGTGAGCGTCATCCCGCGCGCCGAGCTCATCCAGGGCGACGACGGCCTCGTGCGGTGCGGGTGGGGTGCCACCGACCCCGAGTACCGCCGCTATCACGACGAGGAGTGGGGCACGCCCCAGCGCGACCCCGTGCGGCTGTTCGAGAAGGTCTGCCTCGAGGGGTTCCAGGCCGGACTCTCGTGGATCACGATCCTGCGACGACGCCCCGCCTTCCGGGAGGTCTTCCACGAGTTCGACGCCGAACGCGTCGCGGCCATGACCGAGGCCGACATCGAGCGCCTGCTCGGCGACGAGCGCATCATCCGTCATCGCGGCAAGATCGAGGCGACCATCCAGAACGCGCGCGCGACCCTCGCCCTCGAGCAGCCGCTCCCCGAGCTGCTCTGGAGTTTCGCGCCTGCCCCGCGCGAAGCTTCGCCGCGTACCTTCGCCGAGGTGCCCGCGGTGACGCCCGAATCGACCGCGATGAGCAAGGAGCTCCGCAAGCGGGGGTTCCGCTTCGTCGGCCCGACCACGATGTACGCCCTCATGCAGGCCGCCGGCATGGTCGACGACCACCTTTCCGGGTGTCACCGCGCACGAACCGCGGCGCCCGCGGTGGTCGGCGCGGACTGAAAGCGCCCGATCCGACTGGCTCAGGCGACGAGTTGGAGCTCGCGCGGCGCGTCGCCCGACGGTGACCGCCCCAGCTCCAGGGTGAATCCCGCCGCGGCGGCCCAGTCGATGAGCTCGTCGACCGAGCCGGGCTCGGTTCTCGACTCGAGGAGGGCGCGCGTGAAGCGCCCCTTCGCCTGCTTGTTGAAGTGGTTCATGGCACGCCGGCGTCCGTCGGCATCCTCGGCCACGACGCGCACGAACACGCTGTCCGTTCTTGCCGGTGCCGTGCCGAGGTCGGCGTATCCCTCCGACCGGAGATCCACGATGAGGCCCTCGGCATCGGCGAGACACGCGGCGATCGCCCCCTGCCAGTGTCGGCGCAGCCCCAGGCCCGGCAGACGCGAGTCATGCGAGAGCCGGTACGCCGGAATCGCATCGAGCGCGCCGACGAGACCGAACAGCGCCGAATGCACCACGAGGGTGCGAGCCGCGAACGACCTCGCCCGTGCGTCGAGGGAGCCGGCGTCCAGCGCGTCGAACAGGACCCCCGTGTACCGGTCGATGGCAGGCATCGTCGGCGAGGTGCGCAGCGTCCGGTTCCGCTCCACCTCGAAGGCGAGGCGAGGACCGAGCTTCAGCGCCCGCATCATCGCCTCGGAATCCGTAGCGAGCGCACCGACACGTTCGATCAGCTCGAGCCGGAGTGCGGTGAACCGGGGATACGAGAGCGAGGCGACGTCGAGAGGTGAACCCTCGCCGCCGTCGCGCTTCGTCTCCGACGGCGGCAGCAGGACGAGCATCTACGACGCGATGAACGCGAGGGCGGCGTCGACGTTCGATCCGAGGGAGCCGACGCTGTCGATCGTCATACGCGGCAGCGCAGAGCTCGGGCCTGTCCACGCGGCGTAGCCCTCGAGGCTCTGTTCGACCGCGCGCCACGTCGTCTCGTCGAGGTGGGGCAACCGGCGCTCCCGCTTCTCGAGGCGCTCACGATGCAGGCCCTCGTCGGAGCAGACCACCTCGATGACCCGCAGGCGCACGTCGGTGCGATCGGCCAAGTCACGCCACTGCAGGCGCGCCGCCTCTGCGGCGTTCACCGCGTCGACGATCACCGTGCGACCCGACTCGAGTTCCTTCTCGGCGATCTGCTCGGCGACGAGGTACGCGGCCAGTCCCGTCGGCTGGTCGGCATCGATCCCGGCGCGCAGGATCGCGGACTCGATGGGATCGACCGACACGACGGTGGCACCGAGCCGGGCGCCGACGATCTCCGCGATCGTCGACTTGCCCGCGCCCGGTAGGCCCGCCATGACGACGAGCTGGGTGACGCTCAGGTCACCGAATTGACGATCGATCGGCTGCTCCCCCGGCATCCGAACCTCCTCAGGCGAGTTCGGCGCGGGAGGCGACCACCTGCACCGCGTCAGCATGCACCGACAGGAAGCCGTCCTCGGCGTTGGCGGTGATCTTCTCACCGCCCGCGAGGGTCACCCTCACCTCGCCGCCCGCCAGGATGGCGAGCATGGGCTCGTGACCGGGCAGGATGCCGATCTCGCCTTCCACGGTGCGGGCGACGACCATGCTCGCCTCGCCCGCCCAGACTTCCCGGTCGGCCGAGACGACGCTCACGTTGAGGGCGGCCATGCTCAGCCGTTCTCCTTCTGGATCTGCGCCCACTTCTCCTCGACGTCGGTGATCGGTCCGACGTTGAAGAAGGCCTGCTCGGCGACGTGGTCGAAGTCACCGCGGGCGATCGCGTCGAACGACTCGATCGTGTCCTTCAGCGGCACGGTCGACCCCTCGACGCCCGTGAACTTCTTCGCCATGTAGGTGTTCTGCGAGAGGAACTGCTGGATCCGGCGCGCACGCGAGACCGTGATCTTGTCTTCCTCGGAGAGCTCGTCGACACCGAGGATCGCGATGATCTCCTGCAGTTCCTTGTTCTTCTGGAGGATCTGCTTGACGGTGGTGGCGACGCGGTAGTGGTCCTCACCCAGGTACCGGGGGTCGAGGATTCGCGACGTCGAGGTCAGCGGGTCCACGGCCGGGTACAGGCCCTTCGAGGCGATCTCACGCGAGAGCTCGGTCGTCGCGTCGAGGTGCGCGAAGGTCGTGGCCGGCGCCGGGTCGGTGTAGTCGTCGGCCGGCACGTAGATCGCCTGCAGCGAGGTGATCGAGTGACCGCGCGTCGAGGTGATGCGCTCCTGCAGGATGCCCATCTCGTCGGCGAGGTTCGGCTGGTAGCCCACCGCAGAGGGCATGCGGCCGAGCAGGGTCGACACCTCGGAACCCGCCTGCGTGAAGCGGAAGATGTTGTCGATGAACAGCAGCACGTCCTGCTTCTGCACGTCGCGGAAGTACTCCGCCATCGTCAGGGCGGACAGGGCCACGCGAAGGCGCGTCCCGGGCGGCTCGTCCATCTGGCCGAACACGAGGGCCGTCTTGTCGAAGACGCCCGCCTCCTCCATCTCGTGGATGAGGTCGTTGCCTTCACGCGTGCGCTCGCCGACGCCCGCGAACACCGACACGCCACCGTGGTCCTGCGCGACGCGCTGGATCATCTCCTGGATGAGGACGGTCTTGCCGACGCCCGCACCGCCGAAGAGGCCGATCTTGCCACCCTGCACGTACGGGGTGAGCAGGTCGATGACCTTGATGCCGGTCTCGAAGAGCTGCGTCTTCGACTCGAGCTGGTCGAAGGCCGGGGGCTTGCGGTGGATCGGCCAGCGCTCGGTGATCTCGAGCTGCTCGCCGGGCTCGCCGTTCAACACCTCGCCGATGACGTTGAAGACCTTGCCCTTGGTGACGTCGCCGACGGGCACCGAGATCGCGGCACCGGTGTCGCGGACCTCCTGGCCGCGGACCAGGCCGTCGGTCGGCTTCAGCGCGATGGCACGCACGAGGTCGTCGCCGAGGTGCTGCGCGACCTCGAGCGTGAGCGTCGTGGTCTCGCCGCCGAGGGTGATCTCGGTCTGGAGAGCGTTGTAGATCTCGGGGATCGAGTCGTGCGGGAACTCGATGTCGACGACGGGGCCCGTGACGCGGGCGATGCGGCCGACGGCGCCGGCGGTCGACTCGGCGACCGGCGCGGTTGCGGTGTCAGTCATTCTGGCTCTCTCTTTTCTGGATTACTTCTTCACGACGAGCGCGTCGGCGCCGCCCACGATCTCGGCGATCTGCTGCGTGATCTCGGCCTGACGCGCCTCGTTCGCGAGCCTGGTGTAGTCGGTGATGAGCTTGTCGGCGTTGTCGCTCGCCGACTTCATCGCCTTCTGCGTCGCGGCGTGCTTGGCCGCCGCCGACTGCAGGAGCGCGTTGAAGATGCGGCTCTCGATGTAGACCGGAAGCAGCGAGTCCAGCACGGTCTCGACGTCGGGCTCGAACTCGTAGAGCGGCTGCACCGTCGCGTCGGGCTCCTCGACGCCCTCGACGACCTCGAGGGGAAGCAGGCGGACAACCTCGGGGGTCTGCGTCATCATGCTCACGAACCGGTTGTAGACGATGTGGATCTCGTCGACCCCACCGTCGGAGGCATCTCGCAGGAACGCCTCGAGCACCGCGTCGGAGATCTCCTTCGCCAGCTCGAACTCGGGGTTCTCGGAGCTGCCCGTCCACTGCCGCTCGGAATCCCGGCGACGGAACTGGAAGTAGCCCACCGACTTGCGACCGACGAGGAAGTACACGACCTCCTTGCCCTGCGAGCGGAGCAGCTCACTGAGCTCCTCGGCCTCGCGCAGCACCTGCGAGTTGAACGCACCCGCGAGGCCCCGATCGGACGTGAGGATGACCACGGCCGCCCGCTCGATCGTCTCGGGCTCGGTCGTGAGCACGTGGTCGACGTTCGAGTACGTCGCGACGGCCGAGACCGCGCGGGTGATGGCGCGCGAGTACGGCGTCGAAGCCGTCACACGCGCCTGCGCCTTCTGGATGCGCGAGGCGGCGATGAGCTCCATCGCCTTGGTGATCTTCTTCGTCGTCTGGGCAGACTTGATCTTCTGCCGGTAGACCCGAAGTTGCGCTCCCATTTCTCTCCTGTATCCCTAGATCCGATCGAGGCCGTGACGCCTAGCGGCGAGCCTTGACGATCTTCTCCTGGTTGACATCCTCTTCGGCGATCGCCTCGAACTGCTCGGAGCCGACCGATGCGAGCGGCTTGCCCTCACCCGTCTGGAACTCGAGCTTGAACTTGTCGACCTCGGACTCGAGCGTGGCCACGTTCTCGTCGGAGAGCACATTGGTGTCGCGCAGCTCGGTGAGCACGGTGGTGTTGCGGCCGAGGTAGTCGAGGAACTCGCGCTCGAAGCGCAGGATGTCCTCGACGGGCACCTCGTCGAGCTTGCCGTTGGTACCGGCCCAGATCGACACGACCTGCTCCTC
Organism: Agromyces sp. NSFZ; assembly: GCF_056156205.1. Classification (NCBI taxonomy): domain Bacteria; kingdom Bacillati; phylum Actinomycetota; class Actinomycetes; order Micrococcales; family Microbacteriaceae; genus Agromyces; species Agromyces sp. NSFZ. The sequence continues at coordinate 1,511,843 of NZ_CM149585.1, read as the reverse complement.
GACCGGGTACGGCGAGTACTGCGGCTGCTTGAGCAGCTCGGTCAGGCGTGCACCGCGGGCGAGCTGGCGGCGGCTCGCGGCGTCGAGGTCGGACGCGAACATCGCGAACGCCTCGAGCGAGCGGTACTGGGCGAGCTCGAGCTTCAGCGTGCCGGAGACCTTCTTGATCGACTTCACCTGCGCGTCGCCGCCGACTCGGGAGACCGAGATGCCGACGTCGACCGCCGGACGCTGGTTCGCGTTGAAGAGGTCGGACTGCAGGAAGATCTGGCCGTCGGTGATCGAGATCACGTTGGTCGGGATGTACGCCGAGACGTCGTTGGCCTTCGTCTCGATGATCGGAAGTCCCGTCATCGAGCCCGCACCGAGGTCGTCGGAGAGCTTCGCGCAACGCTCGAGCAGACGCGAGTGCAGGTAGAAGACGTCACCGGGGTACGCCTCGCGGCCCGGCGGGCGGCGCAGCAGCAGCGACACGGCGCGGTAGGCCTCGGCCTGCTTCGACAGGTCGTCGAAGATGATGAGCACGTGCTTCGAGTCGTACATCCAGTGCTGGCCGATGGCCGAACCGGTGTAGGGCGCGAGGTACTTGAAGCCGGCTGGGTCGGACGCGGGCGCCGCGACGATGGTCGTGTACTCCATGGCGCCGGCCTCTTCGAGCGCGCCCTTCACGCCCGCGATCGTCGAGCCCTTCTGGCCGATCGCGACGTAGATGCAACGCACCTGCTTGTTGGGGTCGCCCGAGTCCCAGTTGGCCTTCTGGTTGATGATCGTGTCGATCGCGATGGCCGTCTTGCCGGTCTGGCGGTCGCCGATGATGAGCTGGCGCTGGCCGCGGCCGACCGGGATCATCGCGTCGATGGCCTTGATGCCGGTCTGCAGCGGCTCGTGCACCGACTTGCGCTGCATGACGCCAGGCGCCTGCAGTTCGAGGGCGCGGCGGCCCTCGATGCCGGTGATCTCGCCCAATCCGTCGATCGGGTTGCCGAGCGGGTCGACGACCCGGCCGAGGTATCCCTCGCCCACGGGCACCGAGAGGACCTCGCCGGTGCGGGTCACCTCCATGCCCTCCTCGATGCCGGTGAACTCACCGAGCACGACGACGCCGATCTCGTCTTCCTCGAGGTTCAGCGCGAGGCCGAGCGTGCCGTCGGCGAAGCGCACGAGCTCGTTCGCCATGACCGAGGGCAGTCCCTCGACGTGGGCGATGCCGTCGGCGGCGTCGGTGACGTACCCGACCTCGGTCTTCTGGGCCGCGCCCGGCTCGTAGTCCCGGGCGAACTCCGAGAGAGCCGAACGGATCTCGTCGGGGCTGATGGAGAGTTCTGCCATTGCCATTTCCTTCTCTGCGGGCCAGGCCCTTTTCTGTACTGGTTGTACAGCTACTGGTGTGTCGCGGCGCGGACGCCGGTCGTTGTGGGTCCGGCGTCAGCCGGCAAGCTTCTGCCTCAGCGCGCCGAGGCGGCTGGCGACGGAACCGTCGATGACGTCGTCGCCGATCTGCACGCGAACCCCGCCGAGGACGGCGGGATCGACGATGGTGTCGAACCGGATGCGCCGCCCGGCCTGCGCCGACAGGCCCTGCTCGAGGCGAGCGAGCTGGTCGGCGGTCAGCGGAACGGCCGTCGTGACCGTCGCGACGTCGAAGCCGCGCTGGTCGGCGACGACCGAGGCCGCGCTGCGGAGCATCTCGCCGATGCGACGACCACGAGGGTCCTGCACCAGGTGTCGCACGATGGCGAGCGCCGCTGGCGACGCGCTGCCGAGCAGCCGCTCGACCAGGGTGACCTTGGCCTGCCGCGAGCCGAGCTTCGACCCGAGCGCGAGCTCGAGCTCGGCGTCGGAGGCGACCGTGCGCTCGAAGGAGAAGAGCTCGGCGTCGATGTCGACGCCCTCTCCTGCGCTGTCGGCGGCGAGCCGGAACCCGAGCTCCTCGATTCCCGCGAGGAAGTCGGCCGCGCTCGACCAGCGGCTGGAGGCCGCACTGACCAGCAGCGTCGCCGCGTCGGCCGAGATCCTGCGACCGAAGACCGCCTCGACGAGCGCGCGCTTCTGCGCGGCATCCGCCTCGGTGTCGGTGAGGGCGGTACGCAGTTGCGACGTCGACCCGATGACGCGGCCCGCGGCGAGGAGGTCCTCCGCGACCGGGAGCGCGGGACGGCCGAGCGACGCGAGCGCCGCCCGCGTCTCGGCCAGGGCCTCTCTCGTAGCGCTACCCATGGGTTACTTCTTCCCTCCGGCGGTGGCCTCGGATGCCTCGAGGTCGGCGAGGAAGCGGTCGACCACGGCCTTGGCCCGCTGGTCGTCGGAGAGCGACTCGCCGATCACGCCGGAGGCGAGGTCGATCGCGATGGTGCCGACCTCGGACCGGAGGGACACGAGTGCCGACTGGCGCTCGGCCTCGATCTGCGCCTGCGCGCTCGCGGTGACGCGCGCGGCCTCGCTCACGGCCTGGTCCTTGGCCTCGGCGACGATCTTCTTGCCGTCTTCGCGGGCGGTCTCGCGGATGCGACCCGCCTCGGCACGCGCGTCGGCGAGCTGGGCGGTGTACTCCTCGAGGGCCGCCTCGGCCTTGCGCTGCGCCTCGTCGGCCTTCGCGATGTTGCCCTCGATGGCCTCGGCGCGCTCGTCGAGCAGCTTCTGGAGCCGGGGCAGCACGTAGCGCCAGAAGAACAGGAGCAGCACCACGAAGATGACCGCCGACCAGATGATGTCGTAGGCGGCCGGCAACAGCGGGTTGGGTGACTCCCCCTCGGTTGCAGCACTCACGAGTGCATGAAGCACAGTTGCCTCCTCGATTGGAGCGGGCGGATCAGAAGCCGAAGATGAAGCCGGTCGCGATGCCGACGAACGCGAGCGCCTCGGTGAAGGCGATGCCGATCCACATCAGGACCTGCAGGCGGCCGGCGAGCTCGGGCTGGCGGGCGACACCCTCGATCGTCTTGCCGACGACGATGCCCACGCCGATGGCCGGGCCGATCGCGGCGAGGCCGTATCCGACCGTCGCAATGCTGCCGCTGATCTCCGCGAGAACGGTGGTTGCGTCCACGTTGGTGTTTCCTTTCTTAGGGAGTGAAGTGGGCGAGTGCCCGGCTCAGTGCTCCTCGGCGACCGCGAGCTGGATGTAGACCGCGGTGAGGAGCGTGAAGACGTACGCCTGCAGGAGGGCGACGAGGATCTCGAACAGCGTGAAGGCGAAGCCGAACGCGAGGCTGCCCGCGGCGAGCACCGTCCATGCCCCGCCGAGCGTGAAGAGGAAGAAGTGCGTCGCGGAGAAGAACAGCACGAGCAGCAGGTGCCCGACGATCATGTTCATCAGGAGTCGCAGGGTGAGCGTGACGGGGCGCAGGATGAACGTCGAGATGAGCTCGATGAGCGCCACGATCGGCAGCACGAAGATCGGCACGCCGGGCGGGAACAGCGAGTTCTTGAAGAAGCCGCCCGGGCTCTTCTTGATGCCGGCGTAGATGAAGGTGACGTACGAGACGACGGCGAGCACGAGCGGAACGCCGATGACCGAGGTGCCCGCGATGTTCAGGAACGGGATGATGCCCGTCAGGTTCATGAACAGGATCATGAAGAACATCGTCATGAGGATCGGCAGGAAGCGCTTGCCGTCCTTCTTGCCGAGCAGGTCCTCGGCGATGTTCACGCGCACGAAGTCGAGGCCCATCTCGACGAGGCTCTGGAAGCGGCCGGGAACGACCTGCATGCGGCGCGTGCCGAGCCAGAAGATGAGCAGGAGCGCCGCGACCGCGACGAAACGGACGATCATGATGCGGTTGATCGCGAAGGGCGTGCCCTCGAAGAGCACGACCTCGGGGAAGAACTCCAGGATCGACGGAGCGTGGAAGCCGCCTTCGTCGGTCGACATCGGTACCAGCAGGTTGAGGGCGTTAGCTAGCAGCGCTATCTCCTGTTTCGGGGCGTGGAGCTCGGCTCTCGCGACGACGAACAACGGAACGGAATCCGCCCATGCCGGACCAGGGTGGGAAACCGTGGGGGGATCGCCATCACTCTAGCAAGAACTTCTACGAGCGGACGAATTCGCCGGGCACCGATTCGTCCTGCGGATGCCATTCGGGCGGACGCTCTTCGTCGTGCGGACGCTATTCGTCGTGCGGAGCCTTCGGCAGCTGCACGTCGCTCGCATACGGCATCCGCGACTTCGCGACCACGAGCACGTCGACCACGAGGGAGGCGATGACGCCCGCGACCAGGCTGAGGAAGAGCACGGTCGGGTTCAGCCAGTCGGCACCGCGCAGCACCACGACGAGCACGATGAAGACGATGAACTTCAGGAGCCATCCGCCGAGGACGATGCCGAAGAACGCGCCGATGAAGACCTCGCTCGATGCGAAGCGGTTGGCGAACAGGATGCTCGCCGCCGTGATGCCCATGAACACGGCCGCCATGAGGGTGCCGATGAGCGCGCTCACGAGGCCCTCGGCGCCGGCGAAGACGAGGCCGAGGATGCCGCTCACCACGAGGACGACCCCGGCGAGTGCGGCGCCCCAGACGAGCGCGCGCCGGAGCACGGGATTCGAGGTCGGGGTGCGGTCGGGCTCAGGGCGTGCGTCGGTCATGGTGCTCCAGTTCGGGGTCGCCCGATTCTACCGGGCGGTTCGGAGCGACGACCGGGCTCGCCTTCGACACGGCCTCGTCGAGGAGGTCGACGTGATGCACGGGGATCGGGCCCGTCTCGAGTTCGTCGTACACCGAGGCATCCGCCGCGGCCGCCGGCTTCGCCTCGGCCGCCACGGTGAGGCGCTTGCGACGTCCGAGCGGAGCGAGCGTGAAGATGGCGCTGGCCACGAAGCCGACGCCGAGGAAGACGAAGCCCCACACGGCATCGATGCCGAACAGGGGGAAGACGTAAGTGAGGAGGAAGCCGACCGAGGCGACCGCCGTCCACGCGTAGAAGATCAGCACCGCGTTGAGATGCGAGTGACCCATGTCGAGGAGCCGGTGGTGCAGGTGCTTCCGGTCGGCGGCGAACGGCGACTTGCCGGCTCGAAGGCGACGGATGACGGCGAGGCCGAAGTCGAGCAGCGGGATGACGAGCACCGCGAACGGCAGGAGGATCGGGATGAAGGCCGCGAACAGCTCTTCGAGGCCGACGGAACCGGGGTTGATCTGGCCGGTCACCGAGATGGCGGACGTGGCCATCAGGAGGCCCACGAGCAACGCCCCGGCGTCGCCCATGAACAGCTTCGCCGGATGCCAGTTGAGCGGCAGGAAGCCCGCGCACGCGCCCACCAGCACCACGGCGATGAGCGAGGCGAGGTTGAAGTAGTTGAGCGGCGAGGTCTGCTGCACCAGGAGGTAGGTGTAGAGGAAGAACACGCCGTTCGCGATGAGCGCGACGCCGGCGACGAGCCCGTCGAGGCCGTCGATGAAGTTGATCGCGTTCATCACGAGCACGATCGCGAACACCGTGATCGTCGCGCTCATCCAGGACGACCCGACGGTGATGCCGCCGATGGGCAGCGACACGATCGACACGCCCTGCCAGGCGATGAGGCCGGCCGCGATGAACTGGCCGGCGAGCTTCGTCGTCCAGTCGAGGTCCCAGATGTCATCGGCGACGCCGATCAGCACGATGAGGAGCGCGGCGCCGAGGATCGAGAGCACCTGACCGGGGTTCTGGAAGATGATCGAGATGTTCGAGAACCTCGTCGATCCGAGCGATGAGATGAACGCCGCCGCGGCGAATGCCGCGAGAATGCCGACGAACATGGCGATCCCGCCGAGGCGCGGCGTCGGCCGGGTGTGCACGTCGCGGTCTCGGATCTTCGGGTACAGCCGGTACTTCAGGCTGAGCTTCCACACCAGCACCGAGCCGCCGAAGGTGACGAGCGCGGCCACGAGGGCGAGCAGGAGGAAGAGGGTCATGAGGCGGCGGCATCCGCTTCGTCGGAGGCGGCGCGTGCGGCTTCCTCGGATGCTTCGGGCGCGACCTCGTCGGCCGGCGCCGCGCCGTCGGCCGGCGCGAGCAGTTCCTCGCCCACGACGGCGGCGATGCGCTCGCGGGAGATGACGCCGGCCCGGACGATGCGCAGCACTCCCCCGTCGGCGTCGAGTCCGGTGGCGTCCACGATCGTCGACGAGGTGTCGCCGGGGCGCTCGCCGATCGGCTCGTACTCGGTACCGGCGGCACCGCCGTCGAGGTACACGGTCACGGCGTCGCCGAGCATCGCCGCGGCATCCGCCGCCGTGATGGCCGACGGCTCACCCGACCGGTTGGCGCTCGACACGGCGAGCGGACCGGTCTCGGAGAGGAGTTCGAGGGCGATCCTGTTCGACGGCATGCGCAGCGCGACGGTGCCGCGCGTCTCGCCGAGGTCCCACTGCAACGAGGGCTGCGCATGCAGGATCACGGTGAGTCCGCCCGGCCAGAACTCGGCGACGAGCCGGCGCACGGGTTCGGGCACGTCGCTCGCGAGCGCGTCGAGGGTGGGGATGCCGGGGATCAGCACGGGCGGCGGCGACGTGCGCTCGCGTCCCTTCGCCTCGAGGAGGCGCGCGACGGCGGCGGGCGAGAACGCATCGGCGGCGACGCCGTAGACCGTGTCGGTGGGGATCACCACGAGCTCGCCGCGACCGATGGCCGCACGGGCGAGCCGCATTCCGGCGAGCAGTTGGGAGTCGACCGAGCAGTCGTAGATGGCAGTCATGACCGCTCGATTCTAGACCCCGCCGCTTGCCATACTCGGGGCATGGCCGCGTTGCTGTTCCTGTTCGATTTCGACAAGACGCTGTACGCGTACGACTTCCGCAGGCGGCTCCCGCGATTGGCCGAGCTCACCGGCGTCAGCCAGTACGCCCTGGCCAAACGCTGGTGGGAGGAGGGTTTCGAGGCGGCGGCGGAGGCGGGCGAGTATCCCTCGACCGAGGAGTACCTGGCGGCGTTCAACGAGGTCACGGGCGGGCGGCTCACGGCCGACGGATGGCGCGACGCCCGGCGTGCGGCGATGACGCCGATTCCCGAGTCGATCGAGGCGCTCCGCCGGGCCGCCGAGCTCGGGACCGTGTCGCTGCTCTCCAACAATCCCGTCATCTTCCGCGAGTCGCTGGCCGAGCTCGCACCCGAGGTCGCGGGCCTGCTCGGCGAGAACGACCTCGTCTCGGCGGTGCTCGGCGCCCGCAAGCCCGAGGCTCGCGTCTACACGCGCGCGCTGAGCCGGTACGGGATCCCACCCGAGGACGCCATGTTCGTCGACGACTCGGGGGCGAACGTGCGCGGCGCCGAGGCCGTCGGCATCACGGCGTTCCAGCTCTTCGAGGTCGACGGCGGCTACAACACGGGCGCCCTCGTCGAGGCGATCGAGGCGTTCGCGGCCGAGCGCGGCTGAGCTCGGCTGAGCGGTTTCAGCGGGCCGCAGCCGAAGGCGCCGGATGCCGCGAACCCGAGCGGCCCGCGGCATCCGGTCATCGCCGCCGGTGTCAGCGGCGACCGGCCTTCCGACGGAAGAGCCAGGCGCCCCACACGACCGACACGGCGATGATGCCGACGCACCAGCCGATCGCCCACCAGGCGGAGTCGCCGAGCGGCGTGCCCATGAGGAGGGCACGGATGGTCTCGATGACGGGCGTGATGGGCTGGTACTCGGCGACCGCCTGCAGCCATTCGGGCATGGTCTCGATGGGCACGAAGGCGCTCGACACGTAGGGCAGGAACAGCAGGACGAACCCGTACCCGCTCGCCGCCTCGGGTGTCGAGGCGGCCAGGCCGATCGCCGCGAACAGGTAGGTGATCGCGAGGATGTACAGGGCGACCACGCCGAGCACGCCGACCCACTCGAGCGGCGAGGCCAAAGGCCGGAACCCCACGAGGAGCGCCACGGCGATCACCACGGCGGTCGCCACGAAGTTGCGCACGAGGCTCGCCACCACGTGCCCGGTGAGCACCGCGCCGCTGCGGATCGGCATGGTGCGGAAGCGGTCGATGATGCCCGTCGTCATGTCACGGGACACGGCGATCGCGGTCGAGGAGGCGCCGAACCCCGCGCACAGCAGGATGATGCCCGGCACGACGTAGTCCACGTAGCCGCCGGTGGGATCGATGGCGTTGCCGAAGATCCACGTGAACATGAGCATGAGCATCGTCGGCAGCACGACGGCCATGATCATGGCCTCCGCGTCGCGCACCGAGTGCAGGAAGCTGCGGGCGATGAAGGTCGACTCGGCGGTCAGGGCGCCGAGACGCGGACGAGTGGCGGCGCGGGTCGAGGAGCGCGTGTCGGCGTCGGTGAGGGTGATGGTGGTCATGTTCGTCACTTCGTCTCGAGGAGTTCACGGGAATCGGACCCTTCGCCACGGCTCAGGGGAACTGCCGCACCGCGCGCGGTGATCGCGAGGAACACGTCATCCAGGCTGGGGCGGCGGATGGCGACCGACGCGCCGTCGGCGGCCGCGGCGGGGTTGCGATCGAGCACATCGACGGCCGCGCGGAGTCCGTGCACGGTGCCGTCGGTCGGCAGTTCGACGACGAGGTCGCCGTCGGCGTCCCGCAACTCGACGACGTCGCCGCCGATGCGGGCCTTCAGCTCGTCGGCGGTGCCCTCTGCGGCGATCCGGCCGCCGTCGAGCACGGCGATGCGGTCGGCGAGGCGGTCGGCCTCCTCGAGGTACTGCGTGGTGAGGAACACCGAGCTGCCGTCGTCGGCGAGCGAGCGGATGACGCTCCAGAGCTCCTGCCGGCTGCGGGCGTCGAGGCCGGTCGTCGGCTCGTCGAGGAAGAGCACCGGCACCGGCACGATGAGGCTGAGCGCGAGGTCGAGGCGACGGCGCATGCCGCCCGAGAAGGTGCCGACCCGCCGGCCCGCGGCATCCGCGAGACCGAAGCGTTCGAGCAGCTCGGCAGCCCTGAGGCGGGCTTCGCGGCGCGCGAGCCCCGAGAGCCGGCCCATCATCACGAGGTTCTCCGTGGCGGTCAGCACCTCGTCGACGGCGGCGGACTGCCCGGTGAGCGCGATGCGGCGCTGCACCTCGTGGGGTTCCGCGACGACGTCGTGGCCGGCGACGTGGGCCGCACCGGCGTCGGGGCGGACGAGCGTGGTGAGGATGTTGATCGTGGTGGTCTTGCCGGCGCCGTTCGGGCCCAGGAGGGCGAAGACGGTGCCCGACGGCACGCTGAGGTCGAGTCCGGTGAGGACGTCGGCGCGGCCGAAGCGCTTGCGGAGACCGCGGGCTTCGATGGCGAGGGACATGGGTTGCTCCTGTCGGTGATGTGCTCTGCGTATCCGGAAAACTGTTTATGTTATCCGCTGTTGTTTCAGTAATACACAGTTCTAGACTGGACGTCAACACCGCCGCGAGAACGGGAGCCGATGCCGAACCCGACGCCGTCCGACCCCGATCGGCCCGACCCCGAGCTGCCGCGCGGGGTGGCCCTCACGTGGGGCATCGCCGCGAACCCGCAGCGCGGCCCCAAGCGCGAGCTCTCCATCGAGCGCATCGTCGACGCCGCGATCGAGATCGCGGATGCCGACGGCCTCGCCGCGGTGTCGATGAGCCGGGTGGCCGCCTCGTTCGGGTTCACGACCATGTCGCTCTACCGGTACGTGACGAGCAAGGACGACCTCATACTGCTCATGCAGGAGGCGGCGAGCGCCGTCTCGGTGCCCGACGACTCCCTCGAGCGCACCTGGCGCGAGGGGCTGACGGCGTGGGTGCTCGCCCTCCGGGCGGCGTTTCAGGAGCATCCGTGGCTCGTCGACGTCCCCATCTCGGGCGCGCCGATCACGCCGAACAGCCTCACGATCGTCGACTGGGCGCTGCGCGAGATGCGCGACCTGCCCTTGAGCGACGGCGAGAAGATGTCGGCCCTGCTCCTGCTCACCAGCTACACGCGGGCCACGAGCGCACAGGCGCGCGACCTCGGTGCGGCCGCCGCGGCATCCGACCCCGCGGATGTCTCGGGCGAGAACTTCTTCGAAGCGCTCACCGAACTCGTCACCCCCGAGCGGTTCCCCTACCTCAGCCCGCTGCTCATGGCCGGTGGGTACGTCGCCGAGCCCGGAGCGGGTTCGGTCGACACCGACGACGACTTCGAGTTCGGGCTGCAGCGCATCCTCGACGGACTCCAGCACCACGTCGAACAGGTGGGGTCGAGCCCGGCGATGGTCGAGCGGGCCCCGCTCCCGCCGCAGCTCGAGCTGCCGCGCGACCCGCGCGTCCGCGAGGCCGCGAAGGCTCGGCGCGAGGCGGAGAAGGCGCTCCGCGAGGCGCAGAAGCGGGAACGCGAGGCCATCAAGGCGGCGCTCGAACGCGAACGGAACGCGCGAGCGCGGGCCGAGCGCCAGAAGTAGCCGACGCCGGTCGTCAGCGCACGGCGGTGGTCGCCCGGTCGCGGCCCGTGAGATCTCGGTGGTGCACGACCCCGCGCCAGCCGTCGGCCGCGAGGATCGCCGCGATCGCCGCCGACTGCGTCTCGGCGTGCTCGATCACGAGTGCGCCGCCGGGATGCACCAGCTCCGCGGCCCGCGCCGACAGCACGCGGATGACGTCGAGCCCGTCAGGGCCGCCGTAGAGCGCCGACCCGGGATCATGCAGCCGCACCTCGGCGTCCCGGGGCAGTTCCGTCGCGGGCACGTACGGCGGATTCGAGACCACCACCGCCGCGCGACCGTCGAGCTCGGGCAGCGCCGTCGCGAGGTCGCCGAACACGAGCTCCAGGTTCGGGGCGCCGACCTCGTCGACGTTCCGGCGCGTCCACGGGAAGGCCTCGGGCGAGTTCTCCACCGCCCAGACGCGCGCATGGGGCACCTCCGTCGCCAGTGCCAGGGCGATCGCACCGGTGCCAGTGCCCAGGTCGATCGCGATGGGCTCGGGCTCCGCCGCAGCGCGCAGCGCGTCGATCGCGAGCTGGGCGACCTGCTCCGTCTCGGGCCGCGGCACGAACACGCCCGGCCCGACCGCGAGCTCGAGGGAGCGGAACGGAGCGCGGCCCGTGAGGTGCTGCAGCGGTTCCCGCCGCTCGCGGCGCGCGACGAGCGACTCGAGCGTCGCGGCATCCGTCGCCGGCAGCTGCCCGCCCATCACGAGCCGTGCCTGCACGCCCCCGCGTGAGAGGCCGAGGACGTGCCCGATGAGCAGTTCCGCGTCGACGACCGGGTCGGGGACGCCTGCCGCGGCGAACCGGGCCACGGTCTCGTCGCGCACCGCGCGCAGGTCGCGTGCGCCGGGCGGGGGCATCCGTTCATCCACGAAATGGAATGTAACGCACGGTGCCGCCCAAGGGGCGCCACGTAGGCTTGACCACGGCAGCCCGCCCGGCGGCCCAGCCGTCGCACGTACCCGAGAGGAAGCACCATGGCCAAGGTCTTCGACAACATCACGCAGGTCTTCGGAGGCACCCCGCTCGTCCGCCTGAACCGGGTGACCGATGGCGCGCCGGCCGAGGTGCTCGCGAAGCTCGAGTTCTACAACCCGTCGGCGAGCGTGAAGGACCGCCTCGGCATCGCGATCGTCGACGCGGCCGAGGCTTCTGGCGAGCTGCAGCCCGGCGGCACGATCGTCGAGGCGACCAGCGGCAACACCGGCATCGCACTCGCCATGATCGGTGCCGCTCGCGGCTACAAGGTGATCATCGCCATGCCCGAGACCATGAGCCGCGAGCGTCGCGGACTCCTCCGCGCCTACGGAGCCGAGCTCGTGCTCACGCCCGGCGGCGAGGGCATGAAGGGCGCCGTCGCGCGCGCCGAGCAGATCGTGGCCGACACCCCGGGCGCGGTGCTCGCGAAGCAGTTCGACAACCTCGCGAACGTCGAGATCCACCGTCGCACCACGGCCGAGGAGGTCTGGAACGACACCGACGGCGGCGTCGACATCTTCGTCGCGGGCATCGGCACCGGCGGCACCCTCTCGGGCGTCGGCCAAGTGCTCAAGGAGCGCAAGCCCGAGGTGCGCATCGTCGGCGTCGAGCCGGCCGAGTCGCCCATCCTCACGGGCGGGCAGCCCGGCCCGCACAAGATCCAGGGCATCGGGGCGAACTTCGTGCCGTCGATCCTCGACCGCGACGTCTACGACGAGATCTTCGACGTGAACATCGACCAGGCCCTCGCCATGGCGCGCCGGCTCGGCATCGAGGAGGGCATCCTCGGCGGCATCTCCTCCGGCGCGACGGTGCACGCCGCGGTCGAGCTCGCGAAGCGCCCCGAGAACGCCGGCAAGACCATCGTCGTGATCATCGCGAGCTTCGGCGAGCGGTACCTCTCGACGGTCTTGTACGAAGGTCTGCTTGACTGATCGGGTGCCGATTCTCAGAACGCTCAGGGAAGACCTCGCGACCGCCCGCTCGCACGACCCCGCCGCGCGCAGCGACCTCGAGGTCTTCCTCGCGTACTCGGGACTGCACGCCATCTGGGCATACCGCCTGTCGCACCGGCTGTGGAGTGCCGGCTTCCGGCTGCCGGCGCGACTGCTGTCGCAGCTCGTGCGATTCCTCACGGGCATCGAGATCCACCCGGGGGCGACGATCGGCCGCCGCTTCTTCATCGACCACGGCATGGGCGTCGTCGTCGGCGAGACGTCCGTCGTGGGCGACGACGTCATGCTCTACCACGGCGTCACGCTGGGCGGGAAGGCGCCGCGCAACACGCCGCCGGGCACCAAGCGGCACCCGACCCTCGAAGACGGCGTCACCGTCGGCGCCGGCGCGAAGATCCTCGGCGACATCGTGATCGGCGCCTGGAGCGCGGTCGGCGCGAACGCCGTGGTGACCAAGGCCGCTCCCCCGCACTCGCTCCTCGTCGGCGTGCCGGCGGGCGTCAGGCCGCTGCAGCGATCCACGGCGGACGCGGCTCGCGGCGTGCACGACTGGCACATCTGACGCGGCACGGCCGCCCGCCCCATCTCCGCGCCACTTCGGCGTCCTCTGCGCCAGTACAACTGGCGCACGCGACGCACAACTGGCGCGGAGCGGCGAGCGGGCTCGGTCCGGGCCCGCGTCAGCGCACGCGCGGGAGACCCGCGCGGAGCAGGATGTCGCGGAGCGGGCCGGATTTCCACGCCTCAGCCCAATCCCACCTGGCGCAGCGCCAGTTCGTTGCCGCTCGCACCTCGTTCTCGCGAGCCTTCTCGTCGCGCACGATCTCGGCGGCGGATCTCCCATCGCCGTTCCGCTTCGCGTTGCCGAGGTACTTGCCGTCGCCGTCGGCCTCGCCCCAGACCCCGTACTCGGGCCATGCGAAGTCGAGGAATGCGAGCGACCCGCTGCCGGCACGCCGCACCGACCGCTGCAACTCGGGCTCGGGGAACCCGAGTTCGTCGATTCGGACGCGGCTGAGGGTCTCGAGCGGTGTCTCCGCGAGATGCGTCGCCCGATCGAGCACGACCGCGACCCTGCGACTCCCGGGGAACGGCAGCATGCCCGCGAACGCCCTGCGCAGCTCCTCGATGGTGCACTTCGCGCCCGCGTCCCCGAATCGCGGGCGATACAGCTCGGCATCCACCATGGCGAGGGCCGTGAGCAGCGGTCGGGTTCGCGCCACCTCGAGCAGGGTGTCGATCCGCGAGGTCGTCACGACTCCATCGGCCGTGGCGGCCCGGACGCCACTCGGCCGAACGATCTCCACCACGCCGTTCCGACGCCGACCCGATCTGCGTCGCGCGAGCACGACGATGTGGTCGGGCACCGCGCCGACGACGGGCATGCCCTGAAGCACCGCCGCCGTGAAGCCGGCGAAGACCACGCCCGGGCGCTGATGTGCGACGGCGTGGGCGCGGGCCCGATGCAGCTCGATCGCCGCCAGGTCCTCGAAGCCGACGGCCGGGAGGTAGACACCGCGCCGCACCGCCACGAGCTCACCGGCATCTCGTGCCGTCAGCAGCTGCGCGGTCAATCCGATCGACCGCGCACGAGCCGAGGGAATCACTCCTGCGCTGGCGCGCGGAAACGCATCGAGTTCCATGCGTCGAGCATGACCGAGTTGCAGCGCCGCCACGGGGCATCCGGCCGCCGCTCGGCTCTCGCGAACCCTCACCGGCTGTCGAGGACGAGTCACTGATCACGCGGCGCGCCATCTCGGTGCCCCGCGCGCCACATCACGTGGCGCACGGGCCGCCGAAGTGGCGCATCGGCGTGCAGGTGAGCGGGCGTGCAGGTGAGCGCAGCCGGGCGCAGGTCGAGCGCGCGGATGCCGCGGCCGAGGCTCAGAGCGGCAGGAACATGACGTGCAGGCCGACCCTGCCGAAGCGCGGCGAACGGAAGGCGTTCGGCACGGTGCCGATGATCTCGAACCCGAGCGACGTCCACAGGTGCACCGCCGCCGCGTTCGACGCGACCACCGCGTTGAACTGGATGCCCTCGAAACCCTGCCGCCGGTGCCAGTCGATGACGTACTCGCCGAGTCGCCGCCCGACGCCGGCGCCGCGCGCGGCCGCATCGACCATGAACGACGCGGTGCCGATGTGGTCGCCGTGGCCCGGGCGGTTGGGGCCCATCTTCGCCGTGCCGACGATCGCGCCGTCGAGCTCGGCGACGACGGTCAGCCCCGGCGGCCGCTCCATCCAGAGCTCGCGCGCGGCATCCGACGACAACGACATCGGGTACGCGTAGGTCTCGCCCTCGCGCACCACCTGTTCGAAGATCGGATGGATCGCGTCCCAGTCGTGCTCCGTCGCGGGCCGGATCGTCAGCGGTCCGGTCATTCGTCGCCGAGGGCGGCGAGCCGGGCCTCCTCGTCGGCCTGCACGGCCGACTCGATGATCGGCTCGAGCGCGCCGTTCATGACCTGGTCGAGGTTGTACGCCTTGTAGCCCGTGCGGTGGTCGGCGATGCGGTTCTCGGGGAAGTTGTACGTGCGGATGCGCTCCGAACGGTCCATCGAGCGGATCTGCGACTTGCGGGCGTCGGATGCCGCGGCCGCCTGCTCCTCCTGCTGGCGCGCCAGGAGGCGTGCGCGAAGGACGCGCATGGCGGCCTCGCGGTTCTGCAGCTGCGACTTCTCGTTCTGCATCGACACGACGATGCCCGTCGGCAGGTGCGTGATGCGCACGGCCGAGTCGGTGGTGTTCACCGACTGTCCGCCGGGACCCGACGAGCGGTACACGTCGATCTTCAGGTCGTTCTGGTTGATGTCGACCTCTTCGGGCTCGTCGACCTCGGGGAAGACGAGCACGCCCGTCGTCGAGGTGTGGATGCGTCCCTGCGTCTCGGTGACGGGCACGCGCTGCACGCGATGCACGCCGCCCTCGTACTTCAGGTGCGCCCACACCCCCTGCGCCGGGTCGGTCGCGTTCGACTTGATCGCGACCTGCACGTCCTTGTAGCCGCCGAGGTCGGACTCGTTCTGGTCGAGGAGCTCGACCTTCCAGCCCTTCGACTGCGCGTACTGCATGTACATGCGCAGCAGGTCGCCGGCGAAGAGGGCGCTCTCTGCGCCGCCCTCGCCGCCCTTGATCTCCATGATCACGTCGCGGCCGTCGTCGGGGTCGCGCGGGATCAGGAGCCGCCGGAGCCGCTCCTGCGCCTGCGCGAGCCCCTCCTCGAGCCCGGGGATCTCCTCGGCGAACGCCTCGTCCTCCTTGGCCAGCTCGCGCGCGGCCGCGAGGTCGTCCTGCGCCTGGAGCCACGCCGAGTGCGCGTGAACGATGCGGCTGAGCTCGGCGTAGCGCCGATTGACCTTCTTCGCACGCGCGGCGTCGGCGTGCAGCGCAGGGTCGGCGAGCTGCTCCTGCAGCTCGCCGTGCTCGGCGAGCAGGGCCTGGACGGAATCGAACACTTACCGGTGGTCGCTCTCGTGGCCGTGCGAGTGCGCGGCGCCGTTGGCGACCGGCATCGACTTCTGCATGAGCAGCAGGAACTCGGCGTTCGACTGGGTCTCCTTCAGGCGCCCCAGCACGGCCTCGAGGGCCTGCTGCGGCTCCAGGCCGGCGAGCGCGCGACGGAGCTTCCAGGTGATCTTCACCTCGTCGGGCGAGAGCAGCATCTCCTCACGACGGGTCGACGAGGCGTTCACGTCGACCGCGGGGAAGATGCGCTTGTCGGCGAGCTGGCGCGAGAGGCGCAGCTCGGAGTTGCCGGTGCCCTTGAACTCCTCGAAGATCACCTCGTCCATCTTCGATCCGGTCTCGACGAGCGCCGTGGCGAGGATCGTGAGCGATCCGCCATTCTCGATGTTGCGCGCTGCGCCGAAGAAGCGCTTCGGCGGGTACAGCGCCGACGCGTCGACACCGCCGGAGAGGATGCGACCGGATGCCGGCGCCGCGAGGTTGTACGCGCGGCCGAGGCGGGTGATCGAGTCGAGCAGCACGACGACGTCGTGCCCCAGCTCGACGAGGCGCTTGGCGCGCTCGATCGCGAGCTCGGCGACCGTGGTGTGGTCTTCGGCGGGGCGGTCGAAGGTCGAGGCGATGACCTCGCCCTTCACCGTGCGCTGCATGTCGGTGACCTCTTCGGGGCGCTCGTCGACGAGCACGACCATGAGGTGCACTTCGGGGTTGTTCGTCGCGATGGCGTTGGCGATCTGCTGCAGCACGATGGTCTTGCCGGCCTTCGGCGGCGCCAGGATGAGGCCGCGCTGGCCCTTGCCGATCGGTGCGACGAGGTCGATGATGCGCTGCGTGAGCTTGGTCGGCTCGGTCTCGAGCCGCAGGCGCTCCTGCGGGTACAGCGGCGTGAGCTTCTGGAACTCGACGCGACCGGCGGCGTCGTCGGTCGACTGCCCGTTGATGGAGTCGACCTTGACGAGCGCGTTGTACTTCTGGCGGCTGTTCGACTCGCCGTCGCGCGGCTGCTTGATGGCGCCGACGACCGCGTCGCCCTTGCGCAGGTTGTACTTCTTCACCTGGCCGAGCGAGACGTAGACGTCACTCGGGCCCGGGAGGTAACCGGTGGTGCGCACGAAGGCGTAGTTGTCGAGCACGTCGAGGATGCCGGCGATGGGGATCAGCACGTCGTCGTCGAGGATCTCGGGCTCGATCTCGTCGGTGCCGGTGCCCTGGCCGCGACGCTTGCGGTCGCGGTATCGGCTCCGCCGACCGCCCTCGCCCTCGCCCTGCTGGGCGTCGCGAGCCTCACGGCCGTCGCGACCCTGGCCACGGCCCTCACCGGGCTGCTTGCCCGACTCGGAGTCGGCCTGACGCTCACGGCCGGGCTTGCCGCCCTCGACCTCGGCCGGACGGCCCTGGTCGCCCTGGCGTTCGCCGCCCTGTCCGTTGCGGCCCTGGCGTTCCTCGCCGGCCTTCTGCTGGTCGTCGCCGCCGCGCTCGCTGCGGTCGCCGCCACGGCGGCCGCGGTTGCGGCTGCGGCCCTGACGCGGCTGCTCGGTCGTGGTGGCCTCGGCCTCGCCCTCGGCGGGCTGAGCGCCTCGGGCGCCCTCGCCGGTCGCCGCGGCCAGCTGCTCGCGCACGGCGGCGCGCGCCGCCTCACGGGCATCGGCGTCGACGTCGGTCGGCACGAGCGAGACGCCGGCGCCGCCGTTGTTCACGTGCTGCAGCGCCGACGTCGACGCGGTGGTCACGCGCCGCGACTGGCGGCCCTGACGCGTGGGAGGCGTCACCACGGGAGCCTCGGCCTGCGCGGCCGGCTGCGGCGCGGCCGACTCGGAGGCGCCGGCCGCTTCGGGGGCCACGGCCGGCTCGGCGAGCGCCTCGACGGCTGACTCGGCCGACACCTCGGCGGTGGCGACCGGAGCGTTCTCGGCGGTGGCGACCGGAGCGGACTCGGCCTCCTGCGCGGCGGCCTCGACCGCGGGAGCCTCCGCCGCCGGAGCGTCGGCCGCGTTCGCCGCGACGGGTGCGTCGACGGCGACGTCCGCCTCCTGTCGAGCGGAGATCAGGTCCACGAGTTCGCCCTTGCGGCGTTTGGAGGCACCTGCGATGCCGAGGGAGACGGCGAGCTCCTGGAGCTCGGCGACCTTCAGGGCGCTCAGGCGGGTGCGGTTCGCCACGCTCACGTCGGCGTGGTCGGTTGCGTTCGTCACTGGGTATGTTCCTTTCCCCTGGTCACGAGAGATGCGGCCCAGGAGAGCTGATCGCTGGCACGAGCGATGTCGGTGCGCGGTGGCGCAGACATGCGCGAGAGCGTAGGCAATGAATTGCGGGAAGTGCACGATGCGGCCGGATGCTGCGGTACTGATGCGTCATCCGCCGGGTGCGCCCCAATCCTAACACCGAACCGCGGGCGGTCTGCGCGCACGACGCGCCCGTGGCGCCGGATGTCGCGGCCCGGCATCCGGCGGCCGTCAGCGCTCGAGGTCGGCCACCGTCGCACCGAGGAAGTCCACGGCGAGCGGCAGCGCCTGCCATGCCGTGTCGGCGGACTCCTCGACGAGGCGGATGGCGTCGGCCCGCTCACTCGGGTCGCTCGCGAGCACGAGGATCGAGGGCCCGGCGCCCGAGACGACCGCCGGATGCCCCGCCGCGCGCAGGACCCGGATGAGCCGATCGGTCTCGGGCATGGCCTGTGCGCGGTAGTGCTGGTGCAGCTTGTCCTCTGTGGCGGCGAGCAGGAGCTCGGGACTCTGGATGAGCGCCGCGATGAGCAGCGCCGAGCGCGAGACGTTGAACACGGCGTCCTCGTGCGGCACCGATTCGGGCTGCAGCGACCGCGCGAGCGCGGTGGACATCTCGTGCTCGGGCACGAGCACGAGCGGCGAGACGCCGCGGTGCACGATGAGCTTCTTGTGCCGTGGACCCTCGGGTGTCACCCACGCGATGGTGAGGCCGCCGAAGAGGGCCGGCGCGACGTTGTCGGGGTGTCCCTCGAGCTCGGTGGCGAGTTCGAGCAGCTCGTCGGGCGTGAACTCGACGACGCCCGCGAGCAGCCCCTTCGCCGCCATCACGCCCGCGACGATCGCGGCACCGGAGGAGCCGAGGCCGCGCCCGTGCGGGATCGAATTGCGGGCCACGAGGTGCAGCTTCGGCATCGGCACGCCGGCGCGCGCGAACGTGTGCGCGATGGCTCGCATCACGAGGTGCGATTCGTCGAGGGGTACCTCGCCCTCGCCGACGCCGTGCACCTCGATCCGGTGCTCGGGGGCGTCGATCGCCTCGACGTCGAGCTCGTCGTATCGGGCGAGTGCAAGGCCGAGCGTGTCGAAGCCCGGGCCGAGGTTCGCGCTCGTCGCGGGCACCTTCACGTGCACCGCGCGACCGACGATCGACTCGGCGAGCGACGACCCCGTCGCGGCGGTCGTCGCGGTCATGACGCGAGCCCCAGCACCCGCGCGATGGCGGCCACGTCGACCGGCACGACGGTGGGCTGCACCTCGGTGCCGTCAGGCAGCCGGAGCGCCCACTGCGGGTCCTTCAAGCCGTGCCCCGTGACCGTCAGCACGACGCGGGCGCCGGCCGGCACGGCGCCTGCGGCCGAGCGCTCGAGGAGCCCGGCGACCGAGATCGCCGACGCGGGCTCGACGAAGATGCCGACCTCGGCCGAGAGGATGCGCTGCGCCTCGAGGATCTTGTCATCGTCGATGGCACCGAAGTAGCCGTCGGTCTCGTCGCGCGCCTGCAGTGCGAGGTCCCACGAGGCGGGGTTGCCGATGCGGATGGCGCTCGCGATGGTCTCGGGGTTCTTCACCGGCTCGCCGCGCACGATGGGAGCGGACCCGGATGCCTGGAAGCCGAACATCCGCGGCATCCGCGTGGCGTTGCCGGCAGCGACGTCTTCGCGGTAGCCGCGCGTGTACGCCGTGTAGTTGCCGGCGTTGCCGACGGGGATGAAGTGGAAGTCGGGCGCGTCGCCGAGCACCTCGACGACCTCGAAGGCCGCCGTCTTCTGTCCCTCGATGCGGTCGTTGTTCACCGAGTTCACGAGGTGCACCGGGTAGTTCGCGGCGAGGTCGCGCGCGATGTCGAGGCAATCGTCGAAGTTGCCCTGGACCTGGAGCAGGTGCGCGTTGTGCGCGACGGCCTGGCTGAGCTTGCCCATGGCGATCTTGCCCTCGGGTACGAGTACCGCGGCGCTGATGCCCGCGTGCGTCGCATATGCGGCGGCCGAAGCGGACGTGTTGCCGGTGGATGCCGCGATCACGACCTTCGCCCCGCGCTCGACGGCCTTCGTCACGGCCATCGTCATGCCGCGGTCCTTGAAGGAGCCCGTGGGGTTCATGCCCTCGAACTTCACCCACACGTCGGCGCCCGTCCGGCGCGACAGCGCCGGGGCGGGCAGGAGCGGAGTGCCGCCCTCGCCGAGGGTGACGACGGGCGTGGCATCCGTGACGTCGAGCCGGTCGGCGTACTCGCGGATGACGCCGCGCCACTGGCGGGAGGATGCCTTGGGGGTGGGCTGGTTCACACTGCTCCTTCGACTCGGAGGACGGACGCGACGGATGCGACGACTGGACTCTCGGCGAGGGCGGCGACGGTCTCGGCGAGCGCGGACTCCTTCGCCTCATGCGTCCCGATCACCAGCGTAGCCCGCTCGGACTCGCCGCTCACCGTCTGCTGGAGCTGCTCGACCGAGACGCCGTGCTGGGCGAAGACGCGGGCGATCTGCTCGAGCACGCCGGGCTCGTCGGCCACCTCCAGGGTGATCGCGTAGCGCGTGGTGATGCGGCCGATGTCGAGCACCGGCAGCTCGGCGTGGGTGGACTCCGCGGTGCCGGGGCCGCCGATGACGTGGCGGCGGGCGATCGCGACGAGGTCGCCGAGCACGGCGGACGCCGTCTGCACTCCCCCGGCGCCCGCGCCGTAGAACATGAGCGGACCGGCGGCGGCGGCCTCGACGAAGACGGCGTTGTTGGCACCGTGCACGGCGGCGAGCGGATGACTGCGCGGCACGAGCGCGGGATAGACGCGCGCCGAGACGCCCTCTTCGCCCGTCTCGTCGTCGACGAGTCGCTCGCAGATCGCGAGGAGCTTCACGACGAAGCCGGCGCGCCTGGCGGATTCGACCTGGTCGGCGCTCACGCCCGTGATGCCCTCGCGGTGCACGGCGTCGACGGGCACGCTCGTGTGGAACGCGAGGCTCGCGAGGATCGCCGCCTTCTGCGCGGCGTCGTAGCCGCCGATGTCGGCAGTGGGGTCGGCCTCGGCGTAGCCGAGCTCGGTCGCGGTCGCGAGGGCGTCCTCGAGGGAGGCGCCCGTCGTGTCCATGCGGTCGAGGATGAAGTTCGTGGTGCCGTTCACGATGCCGAGGATCCGGTCGATGCGGTCGCCGGCGAGGCTCTCGCGCAGCGGCCGGATGATCGGGATGGCGCCGCCGACGGCGGCCTCGTACGACAACTGGGCACCGACCTGCTCGGCCGCGGCGAAGAGCTCGGGGCCGTGGTTCGCGAGGAGCGCCTTGTTGCCGGTGACGACGTCGGCGCCCGAGGCGATCGCCTTCAGCACGAGGGTGCGGGCCGGCTCGATGCCGCCCATCAGCTCGATCACGATGTCGCTGCCGAGGATGAGCGCCTCGGCGTCGGTCGTGAGGAGCTCGGCGGGCAGGTCGACGTCGCGTCGGGCCGCGGGATCGCGCACGGCGATGCCGACGAGCTCGATGCGCGCGCCGACGCGCTGCGTGAGCTCGTCGGAGTGCTCGAGGAGGAGCCTCGCCACCTGCGATCCCACGGAGCCCGCGCCGAGGAGGCCCACGCGGATGGTGCGGTACTCGATCATGCGGTGGCCCCTTCGGCGGAGTCGGATGCGGCAGTGCGGCCGGATGCCGCGGATGCCCCTGCGTCGTCGGCGCCCGCGTCGAGCCCGGCGTCGCGGGCGAGCAGGTCGGACTCGGTCTCGCCGCGCACGATGACGCGTGCGACGCCGTCGCGCACGGCGATGACCGGTGGACGCGGCACGTGGTTGTAGTTGTTCGCGAGCGACCAGCAGTAGGCGCCCGTCGCGGCCACGGCCACCAGGTCGTCGGGCCCGATGTCGTGCGGCAGGTAGTCGGCGTCGACGACGATGTCGCCCGACTCGCAGTGCTTGCCGACGATGCGCATGAGCGCCGGCGGGGCATCCGACACGCGGGAGGCGATGCGGGCCGTGTAGTCGGCGCCGTACAGCGCGGTGCGGAGGTTGTCGCTCATTCCGCCGTCGACGGAGACGTAGTGACGCCAGCCGCCCTCGATCGGCACGGGCTTGATGGTGCCGACCGTGTAGAGCGTGATCCCGGCCGGGCCGATGATCGAGCGTCCGGGCTCGAAGGCCAGCTTCGGCACGGGCACGCCGTGCGATCGGCAGGCGCCGGCGACGGCCTCGGCGATGCCGAGCGCGATCTCCTCGATGGGCGTCGGCTCGTCGGCCGAGGTGTAGGCGATGCCGAAGCCGCCGCCGAGGTTGAGCTCGGGCACCGGTGCCGTTCGCGCCAGTTCGGCGTGCGCGGCGAGCAGGCGCTCGGCGGATTCGGCGAACCCGGCCGAGTCGAAGATCTGGGAGCCGATATGGCAGTGCAGGCCGAGGAACTCGAGCGAGTCGCGGCCGCGGATGCGCTCACCGAGCTCCGCCGCGCGCTCGAGGGAGACGCCGAACTTCTGGTCCTCGTGCGCGGTGGCGAGGAACTCGTGCGTCGAGGCGTGCACGCCGCTGTTCACGCGGAGTCGCACGCGCTGCACGCGGCCGGCCCGGGCCGCGGCATCCGCCACCCGCTCGAGCTCGGCCTCGCTGTCGATGATGATCGACCCGACGCCGGCGGCGACGCCGCGCTCGATCTCGGCGATCGACTTGTTGTTGCCGTGGAAGCCGATGCGGGCGGGGTCTGCGCCCGCCGCGAGCGCCACCGCGAGCTCGCCGCCCGTGGCGACGTCGACGCCGAGGCCCGCCTCGGTGACCCAACGCACGATCGCGCCCGAGAGGAACGCCTTGCCGGCGTAGTAGACGGTCACGGTCGTGCCGACGGATGCCGCGGCGCGCTCGAACGCCGTGCGGATACGGGTCGCACGACCCCGTGCGTCGGCCTCGTCGACGACGTAGAGGGGCGTGCCGTAACGCTGCGCGAGCTCGGTCGCGGCGACGCCGCCGACGACGAGCCGTCCGTCGTCGTCGCGGTGCGCGCCCGCGGGCCAGACCGACGCGGCGAGCGCGTTGGCGTCATCGGGCACGCGGAGCCACTGGGGTACTGCCTCGGTGGATGACACGGGGAAACCTCACGGGAGGGAACGGGTCGACGGGTCGCTCGCGGCGAGCGAACCCGGATCGGTTCCTGGAGCCTGCTGCGCGCCGCCCTTGTGGAGCGGCCTCCCCGAGTCTACCGAGGCTCGTATGCCGGGCCGAATCCGTGACGCCCGATGCCGACGGCGGCCGTCGCCGAGGCGCTCAGCCGCACGCGCCCGTGCGGGCGAGGCTCGCCTCGTCGAGCATGAGCTCCTGCGCCCGGAGCTCGACCGTCACGGCCTCGGGGGTGATGGCGAGGTCGTGCACGTCGACGCCCTCCGGCAGGTACTCGGCCACGCAGACCGCGAGCGGGTCCTCGCCGAGAAGGCGGTCGACGAGACCCGAGACGTCGACGGCGCCGCCGCCAGCTCCGACGTCGGCCCCCTCGGGCCGGAGCAGCACGGAGTCGCCGGCGGCCGTCGGCCGGGCGGTCACCGAGTAGTCGATCGCGAGCCCGAGCAGGTCGAGCGTGCCCGCGTAGCCCACCACGCCGTCGCCGAGCGTGAAGCCGCCCTCGACGCCGGCGACCGCGACGAGCCGGTTGAGCGACGCCTCGTCGGCGGTGATCGTGCCGGCGATGCGCGCCACGGGCGACGCGAGGTCGACCGGCACGCCCTCGCCCACCACGTCGACGGCGACCGGGGCGCCGTTCACGTCGAGCGACGGCGCGCTGAGCTCGACACGATCCATGGTGCCCGAGAGGTACTGGGCGATGACCGACAGTCCGCCGATCGTGACGTCGACCTCGCCATCGACGCCCTCGGGCAGGTTCGCACGGATCTGCTCGCCAAAGCGCTGCTCGGCGACATTGCGCACGACGACGTCGGCCAGCACGGCGAGCGCGGCGAGCACGACGACGATGACGGCGAGGATGCCCCACACGCGACCGGCTCGACGGCGCGGTCGCGCGGCCGCGGCGGCGGTCATCACATGCGCTCGGGCGCCGAGACGCCGAGCAGGTCGAGGCCGTTGCGGATCACCTGGCCGGTCGCGTCGTTCAGCCAGAGCCGCGTGCGGTGCAGGTCGCCCACGGTCTCGTCGCCCAGGGGCAGCACGCGGCAGTTGTCGTACCAGCGGTGGTAGAGGCCCGCGAGCTCCTCGATGTACCGGGCGACGCGGTGCGGCTCGAGCAGTTCGGCGGCGTGGGCGACGACGCGCGGGAACTCCTGCAGCCCGCCGAGGAGCGCCGACTCGGTCTCGTGGGTGAGCAGCTCGGGCGCGAACGTCGAGCGGTCGACGCCGACGGATGCCGCGTTCCGGTCCACGGCGCAGGTCCTCGCGTGCGCGTACTGCACATAGAAGACCGGGTTGTCGTTCGTCCGCCGGGTGAGGATCTCAGGGTCGATCGTGAGCGGGGAATCGGCGGGATACCGGGCGAGCGTGTACCGCAGCGCGTCGGTGCCGAGCCACGCCTGCAGGTCGTCGAGTTCGATGATGTTGCCGGCCCGCTTGGAGAGCTTCGCGCCGTTGATGCTCACGAGCTGGCCGATGTAGACCTGGATGTCCCGGTCGGGATCGTCGCCGGCCGCTCCCGCCAGCGCCTTGAGACGGTGGATGTACCCGTGGTGGTCGGCGCCGAGCAGGTAGATCTTCTTGGCGAATCCTCGGTCGCTCTTGTCGAGGTAGTAGGCGGCGTCGGCGGCGAAGTAGGTGTACTCGCCGTTGCTGCGCCGGATCACGCGGTCCTTGTCGTCGCCGAAGTCGGTCGTGCGCACCCAGACCGCCCCGTCGGAGTCGTACACGTGCCCCTGCGCCCGCAGCCGCTCGACGGCGGTGTCGACGTCGGAGAGCCCGTCGTCTCCGCGGTTCTGGAGGCGGCGCTCGCTCGTCCACACGTCGAAGTGCACGTTGAACCGCTGGAGCGAGGCGCGGATCTCGGCGAGCTGCAACTCGTACGCGATCTCCTTGGCCGTGTGCAGGGCGACCTCGTGGGGCAGCTCGAGCAGATGCGGTTCGCGCTCCAGCACGCGTGCCGCGAGGTCGGCGACGTACTGTCCGGGATAGCCGTTCTCGGGGGTGGGCTCGCCCTTCGCGGCGGCCAGCACGGACGCGCCGAAGTTGTCCATCTGGGTGCCGGCGTCGTTGATGTAGTACTCGTTGGCCACCTCGGCGCCCGCCGCACGCAGCACGCGACTCATGGCGTCCCCGAGCGCCGCCCACCGGGTGTGGCCGATGTGCAGCGGGCCCGTGGGGTTCGCCGACACGAACTCGAGGTTGATGACGCGGCCGGCGAGCGCATCGCCGCGACCGTAGCCGGGGCCCGCGTCGACGATGACCTTCGCGAGCGCGCCCGCGGCGGCGGCATCCAATCGGATGTTGATGAAGCCGGGGCCCGCGACCTCGGCGCTGGCCACGCCGTCGACCGCGCCCAGGGCGGCCGCGAGCTCGCCGGCGAGCTCGCGCGGATTCATGCCGAGCGGCTTCGAGACCCGCATCGCGATGCTCGACGCCCAGTCGCCGTGCTCCCGGAGCTTCGGGCGCTCGAGGGTGACCTGGTCGGCCGTGAGCGCGAGCGAGACGTCGGCGCCGGCCGCCCGACGTCGCTCGGCGATCCCGTTCACGAGGTCGAACAGGATACGCGAGAGATCGTCGGGAGTCACCCGCAAATCCTATCCGCCGTGATTGGTAAGGTTCGTCACATGCCGCGCCCGACCCGCCTCGCCCCGACCCGTCCGATCGGCCTCGCACTCGTCGCCGCGGCATCCGTCGCCCTGCTCTGCGGATGCACCGGGGCGATGCCCGAGCCCCGCGCCACCGCCGACCCGACGGGCGGGCCCGCCGACCCCGCAGCGACGTCGACGGCTGCTCCCGAGCCGACCCAGACCGCGGAACCGCCCGTGCCGTTCGAGATCCCGTGCGACGCGCTCCTCACGGCGGAGCAGTTGTACGCCTTCAACCCGAACTTCGGCAGCGACCCGGGCTACGAGCCGAAGGCCGAGGCCGTCGTCACCGCCGTCGAGGAGGACGAGGGCACGGCCTGCGGCTACCTCAACCAGACGAGCGGCGAGGTCATCGAGATCGCCGTGGCCACGCCCACCGAGCAGGCGGGCGAGGAACGACGCAACGCCGCCGCGCTCTCGAGCAAGCCCGTGCCCACCTACGGCACGCCCCCCGAGGTCGAGGGCTACTTCCTCCAGGCAGGGGGCAGCGGCGAGGCGCAGGTGTTCAGCGGGCCGTACTGGATCGTGATGGACTCCGCCGCCCTCTTCGAGCCCGGCGACGCCCAGCGCCTCATGGCCTCGGTCCTCGAGAACCTGCCGGCCTGAGCGGAACCCGACCGTGACGGCCAACTCCGCGACGGGAACGCCCGCTTGGCTCGGTGCGGTGAACGACCGCGCCGGACTCGCGGTGCTCCTCGAGCACGGTCCGCTCACCCGGAACCGGATCCGCGAGCTCGTCGGGGTCTCCAAGCCGACCGCCTCGCAGATGATGTCGCGCCTGCTCGCCGCGGGCGTCATCGAGGAACGCGGCCGCACCTCCGGCTCGGCCGGACGCAGCGCGGTGCTCTACGCCGCCCGCACCGACCGGCCGCTCGGCGTCGCCCTCGACCTCGACGCCTTCGAGCTTCGTGCCACGGTGGTCGACGCGACCGGTGCCGAACGGCCCACCGTGCGCTTCGACCTGCCACGCGACCCGACCGAGCGCTCCGCGCCCGACGAGGTGGCGCGCGCCATCGCCGAGGCGAGCGCGGCCGCCGGCACCGACCCCGCCGAGGTGCACTCGGTGTGCATCGGCATCCCCGGCTACGTCGACCCCGGCGAGACCGGCGAGCTGTTCAGCGAGACCCTCCCCGGTTGGCCGGTGCGCGGGCTGCGCCGCATCCTCGAGGGCGAGCTCGGCCGCACCATGCACCTCGAGAACGACGTGAACCTCGCGGCGCTGGCCGAGCGCGAGTACGGCGCGGGCGCCGACAGCGACGTCTTCGTGCTGCTGTGGCTCGGCAACGGCGTCGGCGCCTCGTTCGACGTGGCCGGCGACCTGCACCGGGGCAGCTTCGGCGGCGCGGGCGAGATCGGCTTCCTGCCCCTGTCGGTCGACGCGACCGCCATCGATCCGGGGGCCCGCACCGTGCAGGACCTGGTCGGCGGGCGGGCGGTCGCGCTGCTCGCCAAGCGGCACGGCATCGACGCCGGCGGCTACCACGCGGCACGCGCCGCCCTCGAGGCACCCGGGGCGCAGCACGCCAGGGACCAGGTCTTCCACGCGCTCGCGGAGCGTGCCGGGCACATCGCGCTGCCCCTGCTCGCGATCCTCGACCCGGGGCGCCTCGTGCTCGCGGGGCCGTCGGCGAGCCTCGGAGGCGCCGCGTTCGCCGCCGAGGTGGGCCGCGTCATCCGCCGCATCAGCCGGTGGAGCCCCGAGGTGGTCGCCACGGGTGTCGACCGCGACCCCGTGCTCCGCGGTGCCCGGCTCCTGCTCGCCGGCAAGGTGCGCGAGGAGCTCCTCGACACCGTCGCCAGCGTGAGCCTCGCCTGACCCGCGCCGTCGCCGCCGGCCTCGGCGGTGTGCGGATCGGAGCCCGCGCAGTGGTAGTCTTTCCAACTGTGCGCCTCCGTAGCTCAGGGGATAGAGCGCCGGTTTCCGGTACCGTAGGTCGGGGGTTCGAATCCCTCCGGGGGCACGTTGTGATGAGCCGGGTCCGATCAGTTCGCTGAGGGTCCGGCTCGTTCCGTTTCCGGGTCCCCAGACGCACCCGCGTCGTCCGCTCGGCCGCCGACCCCAACGGAACGCCCCCCTCGCTCGTCTGAGAGGATGACGGCGGAATCGCCGCCGTCGGGAGGAGCTCGGGTGGCCCGGTCGTGGGACGAGGTGGCGACGCGGCTCGTCGTCGAGCGCGGCGACGCACTCGGCCGCTACGCGTACCTGCTCACCGGCAGCGTCGACGACGCCGCCGACCTCGTGCAGGATGCGCTCGTGCGCACGTTCGGCACCCCGCGCCTCGCCATGACGCTGCCCAGGGCCGAGGCGTACGTGCGCCGCGCCATCCTCAACGCGGTCATCGACCGCTCACGACGGGACGGCACGTGGCGCAACGTGCGTCACCTCGCCGTGGAGCCGGCCGCGGTCGACTCCCCCGCATCGGCCACCGACGAGCGGCTCGACCTGATCGAACGCATCCGGCGGCTGGCGCCCCGGCAGGCGGCGTGCATCGTGCTGCGCTACTACGAGGACCTCACGGTCGACGGCGTGGCGCAGGTGCTCGGCATCAGCTCGGGCGCGGTCAAGCGGTACCTGAGCGACGGCCTGCGGGCACTCTCCTCGTCGATCGACCCGGCGGGCGCGCGCGCCTCGCGGAGCGGAGGCAGCCATGTCGGCTCCTGACCCGAACGATGACGGGATGCTTGGCGAGCGACTGAAGCGGGCAGCGGATGCCGCGGCACCGACTCCGATCGACGTCGACGAGGTGCTCCGCCGCAGCCGCGCGGCACGACGCAGCCGTCGCACGGCGCTCCTGAGCGGCGTCGGCGCGGTCGCCGGCGTGCTCGCCGTCGCCGGGCTGGTGCTCGGGCTGCCCGAGCTCCGGGGACCCACCGCAACCGACGGCCGGGTCGCGCTCGAGTCGGCGGAGTCCGGTGCGGTCGCGCCCGAGGTCGGCGAGGGCGACGAGGCGGCCGAGGACGCGGTCGGGCCACGAGCCGTCGCGCCGCACGAGGTGAACCGGTGCGGCGCGCCGGTCGCCCCGGCGACGGATGCCTCGACCAGCTCGCTCGCCGTCACGGTCGACGTGCCGACGACGCCCGTGCTCCCGGGCACCCTCAGCCCGGTCACGGTCACGGTCGCCAACGTCGGTGCGGAGACCGTCACCGGCGCCATCGATCCCGACGTGGCCCTCACGGTGGCCGCATCGGGCGTCGCCGTGTGGACGTCGCATCCTGACCCCGACCTCCCCCCGCTCGCGATCGAACTCGCGCCCGGCGAATCCACGTCGCTGCCGGGAGCGTTCGAGGCGCGAAGCTGCGGCACGGCCGACGACGATGCCCGCGCGGGTGCGGCATCCGTGCTCGAACCCGGTGCGTACGCCCTGACCGCGGTCGTCGCGTTCGCCGAGGCAGACGGGACCGACCCCGTGTCCGTCGTCTCCCCGCTCGCACCGTTCACCGTCGGCTGATCGCGGGCCGTCGAACGCGTGTCACGGCGCACGGCTCGTGGACGCGGCATCCGCCCGCCCCATAGACTCGGAGGGTCCGCTCGGCCCGGGGGAAAGGCACTGGTGCATGGCATCCGTTCGTGGCAGTTCGGTGGTTCTGGCGATCGCGCTGGGGGCGCTGATCGGGGTCGCGGCGCCGACCGCAGCCTGGGCTGAAGACCCCGTCGAGTTCGGCTCGTCCCCGGTCGTCGACACGGTGGGCGCGCTCGGCGGACGCACCGACGAGGTGGTCGAGGCCATCGATCGAGCCGCCGATGAGAGCGGCCGGCAGCTCTTCGTCGCCTACGTCGACGAGTTCACGAACCCCGAGGCCGCCGACAGCTGGGCGAACGACACGGCCATCGCCAACGGCATGGGCGCCGAGGACTACCTCCTCGCCGTGGCGGTCGACCAGCGCACCTACTACCTGTCGGCCGACGCCGAGGCCTCGCTGTCCGACGACGAGCTCGAACGTCTGCAGCTGGAGGTCATCGAGCCCCACCTCCGTGACGACGACTGGGCGGGCGCGGCGATCGCGGCCGCGGACGCGCTGGGCGGCGGGCCCGACGCCGTCGACGGCGGCGGAGGCGGCGGCTGGGGCTGGGTGTGGTTCATCGTCATCGGTGCGATCGTGGTGGCCGTCATCGCGATCATCATCGCCCGCCGGCGCAAGGGCAAGGGGCCGGCGGCCGGCCCGACCGGCCCTCCGCAGCCCTCGATCGAGGAGCTCCGGCGCGAGGCCGGCGGCGCACTCGTCGCCGCCGACGACGCGGTGAAGACCAGCGAGGAGGAACTCGCCTTCGCCGTGGCGTCCTACGGCGAGGAGGCCACGGCCGACTTCCGCACCGCCCTCGACGGCGCGAAGGCCAAGCTCGCGGAGGCGTTCACCCTGCAGCAGCAGCTCGACGACGCCGAGTCCGACACCGAGGAGGAGCGGCGCGCCTGGTACGGCGGCATCATCCGCCTCGCCGGCGAGGCCGACGCGCTGCTCGACGCGCAGGCCGAGCGCTTCGACGAGCTCCGCTCCCTCGAGCGCAACGCACCCGCGGAACTCGAGCGCGTGCGCGCCGAGGTCGATGCGGCACGCACCGCCGTGGCGCCGGCCGCCGAACGTCTCTCCGCGCTCACCCCGGAGTACGCGGCAGCCGCCATCGCGCCCGTCGCCGACAACCCCGAGCAGGCCGAGGCGCGCCTCGCCTTCGCCAGGGGAGCGCTCGAGGAGGCGGCTGCCGCGCTCGCAGCCGGGCGAGCCGGCGACGCCGCCGTAGAGATCCGCGCGGCCGAGGAGGCGGGCGACCAGGCGAAGCTCCTGAGCGAGGCCATCGACCGGCTCGCCACCGACCTCGCGGCCGCCGACCAGGCGATCGCGGCCGGCGTCGCCGATCTCGAACGCGACGTGCAGACCGCCCGCGGATTTGGCGCGGGCGCCGCGGCGCAACTCGCCGACCGCGTGGCATCCGACGCCGCCCAGCTCCGCGCCGCGATCGGCGCGCCCGGGCGCGATCCGCTCGCCACGCAGGCCCGGCTCGAGCAGGTGAACGCCGAGATCGACGCGGCCATCGCGGGCGCCAGGGATGCCGCCGAGCAGCGCGCCCGCGCCGAAGCCCAACTCGGACGATCGCTCGTGGCGGCACGCGCCCAGGTGCAGGCGGCCGAGGATTACCTCGTCGCGCGCCGGGGCGCCGTCGGCGCGGAGGCGCGCACGAGGCTCGCCGAGGCCGGACGCCTGCTCGTCGAGGCCGAGGCGGCTGCGGCATCCGACCCCGCGAACGCCCTGGCCACGGCGCAGCGCGCCGAATCGCTCGCCCGCACCGCGCTCTCGATCGCCCAGCAGGACGTCGGCGGCTTCGGCGCGGGCATGGGCGGCGGCTTCGGAGCGCCTTCGAGCGGCGGCTACGGCGGCGGGGGCGGAGGAGGCGACCTCATGGGCGCCGTGCTCGGCGGCATCCTCATCAACTCCGTGCTCGGCGGCGGAGGTGGCGGCGGCTTCGGCGGTGGCGGCGGCTTCGGCGGCGGCGGACGCCGGAGCGGGGGCTTCGGCGGCGGCTTCGGCGGCGGCGGACGCCGCTCCCCCGGCAGCTTCGGCGGCTCGGGAACGCGCGGCCGTCGCGGCGGCGGCGGGCGGTTCTGATCACCACCCACTTCGACCTGACGACGAACACGGATCAACGATCACCACGAAAGGAACCACCATGACGAAGCAGTCCATCTTCGGTCGCATCTCGCAGCTCGTGAGGGCGAACATCAACGCGCTCATCGACCAGGCCGAGGATCCGCAGATGATGCTCGACCAGATGGTGCGCGACTACACGAACTCCATCGCCGACGCCGAGGCCGCGATCGCCGAGACCATCGGGAACCTGCGCCTGCTGGAGGACGACCACCGCGAAGACGTCGAGGCCGCGCGCGAGTGGGGCGAGAAGGCCATCGCCGCGAGCCGCAAGGGTGACGAGCTGCGCTCGTCGGGCGACGCGGCCGGCGGCGACAAGTTCGACAACCTCGCGAAGGTCGCCCTCAGCCGCCAGATCTCGGCCGAGAACGAGGCGAGGGCGGCCGAGCCGCAGATCGCCGCGCAGACCGAGGTGGTCGAGAAGCTCAAGGCCGGGCTGAACGGCATGAAGGAGAAGCTCGTCCAGCTGCAGAACAAGCGCTCCGAGCTCATCGCCCGGGCGAAGACCGCCCAGGCGCAGCGGCAGGTGCACGACGCTGTGAAGTCGATCGACATCCTCGACCCGACGAGCGAGATCGGCCGCTTCGAGGACAAGATCCGTCGGGAGGAGGCCGTCGTCCGCGGTCAGGCCGAGCTCGCGGCATCCAGCCTCGACGCCCAGTTCAACGAGCTCGACGACCTCGGCGAGCTCACCGAGGTCGACGCTCGCCTCGCCGCGCTCAAGGCCGGCGGGTCGTCGCAGGGCCAGCTCTCGCAGTAGCCGAACCGGTCGGTGACGGATGCCGCGGCCCACCTCGTGGGTCGCGGCATCCGTGCGTCCGGGTGCTGCCGGCCGGTGGCTCAGGACGGGAGCAGCGTACGCACGACACCGGAGCGACCGAGCCGCCGGTCGGTGGTCAGCAGCAGGCAATCGAGCGCGTTCGCCGCCGCCACGGAGAATGCGTCGGCGGTGCGCACGGCACTGCGAAGCCGCCACGCGTCGGTCGTGAGACCGGCATGACCGAGCCGCTCGACGGGCAGTGCCGCGAACCTCGTCATCGCAGCATCCGCCTCGACCGCGTCGAGCAGCCAGCTCCGCTCGAGTCTCGCGATGGCCGTTGCGTTCGGGGTCGCCGGGTGGCGTCGACGCGAAGCGCTCGACCGGGGCCACGCCGAACGGGATACTGGGAGCCATGCCTGCTCCCGCAACCTTCGTCGTCGTCCCCCTCTGGCAGGGTTCCGTGTCCGCTCGAGCGATGAGCTTCGCCGACGGGGCGATCGCCATCCAGGGCGACCTCCCGGCCGCCGCGACCGTCGTGGTCGAGGTGCCGATCGAGGCCGGCGACTCCCTCGGCACCGGCGTCCGCCGTTACAGCGCGCTCCGGCGCGTGCGCGAACGCACCGAGCAGGCGCTCGCCGGCGTGCCCGAACTGGCGATCACGATCGGCGGCGACTGCGGGGCATCCCTCGCCGCCGTCGCCGACGCGGCACGCCGCACGGGCGGCGACCTGGCGGTGCTCTGGCTCGACGCGCACCCAGACCTGAACACCCCCGAGTCCTCGCCGTCGGGCGGGTTCGGCGGCATGACGCTCCGCGCGATCGCCGGCGAGGGTGCCGACGGGCTCGCGCTCGACGAGGCGACACGGGTCGCCCCCGCCCGACTCGTGCTGGGCGGCATCCGAGCCGTCGACGACGAGGAGCAGCGCTTCATCGACCAGCACGGCGTGGCCGTGATCGGAGCGGGCGACCTCGCCGATCCGGCGATCGTGATCGAGGCGCTCGAACTCACGGGTGCCTCGAACGTATTCGTCCACGTCGACCTGGACGTGCTCGATCCGTCGGCGCTCGCCGGCCTCTCCTATCCCATGCCGTTCGGCGTCGAGGCCGGCGACCTCGCCGCGCTCATCCGGGCCGTGACGGCGCGCTTCCCGCTCGCGGGCGCCGCGATCGCGGGCTTCGCCCCCGCCTCCCCCGAGGCCGCGAACGACGACCTGCCCGCGATCCTCCGACTCGTCGGGGCGCTGACCTCGGGCGAACGCGTCGCACGGGCGGACGCCGGCCGCGACGGTCGGGCCGACGCGGTCTGACGCTGACGCACGCGACCTGACGCGGCCCGACGCGGCCGGAAATCGAAGGCGGAAGGAGACACATGGAGCGCGAGGTGGATGTCGTCGTCCTGGGCGGCGGGCCGGTCGGCGAGAACGTCGCCGACCGGGCCCGTGCCGGCGGACTCGAGACGGTGATCGTCGAACGCGAACTCGTCGGCGGTGAATGCTCCTACTGGGCGTGCATCCCGTCGAAGACGCTGCTCCGCAGCGCCGCCGCGCTCCGGGCGGCGCAGCGCGTGCCCGGTGCCGCCGAGGCCGTCACCGGGTCGCTCGACGTGGCCGCGGTGCTCCGCCGTCGCGACTACTGGGTGTCGGACTGGTCGGACACGGGTGCCGTGAAGTGGCTCGACAGCGTGGGCATCGAGCTCGAGCGCGGATCCGGACGCCTCGACGGACCCCGCCGCGTCGTCGTGGAGCGGCCCGACGGCAGTGAGATCACCCTCGTCGCCCGCCACGCCGTCGTCGTCTCGACGGGTTCGGACCCCCTCGTGCCGCGCATCGCCGGACTCGCCGAGGCGAACCCGTGGACGAGCCGCGAGGCGACGAGCGTGCAGCATCCGCCCGCGCGACTGGCGATCATCGGCGGCGGCGTCGTGGCCACCGAGATGGCCACGGCCTTCGCGGGGTTCGGCACCGAGGTCACGCTGCTCGTGCGCAGCCGCCTGCTCGGCGGCTTCGAACCGTTCGCCGGCGAGGCCGTGACCGCCGGGCTGCGCGGGCTCGGGGCATCCGTGCGCCCGGGTGTCGAGCCGACGAGCGTGGAACGCGGCGCCGACGGCGAGGTGACCATCACGCTCGACGACGGCTCGACGATCACGGCCGACGAGGTGCTCGTGGCCACCGGACGCACCCCGCGCACGCACGGCATCGGGCTCGAGACGGTGGACCTCGAGCCGGGCGACTGGCTCGACGTCGACGAGACCATGCTCGTGCGCGGCGCAGCCGGCGACGGTGACTGGCTGTACGCGACGGGCGACGTCAACCACCGGGCGCTCCTCACCCATCAGGGCAAGTACCAGGGCCGAGCCGCCGGCGACGTGATCGTCGCGCGTGCGGAGGGCCGCCCCGTCGATGCGTCGCCATGGGGCGTGCACGCCGCGACGGCCGACCACGCCGCCGTGCCGCAGGTCGTGTTCGCCGAACCCGAGTGCGTCGCCGTCGGGCTCACCGAGGAGGGCGCACGGCGCGCCGGCATCGACGTGCGGCTCGGCGACGTCGCCATCGAATCGGCGAGCGGGGCCGGCATCCTCGCCGACGGCTACGAGGGACGCGCCCGTCTCGTCGTCGACGCCGGGCGCGGCGTGATCGTCGGCGCGACGTTCGTCGGCCAGGACGTCGCCGAGCTGCTCCACGCCGCGACGACGGCGATCGTCGGCGAGGTGCCTGTCGAACGGCTCTGGCACGCGGTGCCCGCATTCCCGACGATGAGCGAGGTCTGGCTGCGACTGCTCGAGAACCTCGGGCGCCCCGAGGCGGCCGCGTGAGCGAGCGGATGCTCCGGATCCGCCTCACGGATTCGCCCATCAGCCGCGCGGGGTACTGGTGGGCGACCCTCGTGGGCTTCACGTGGGGCTTCATCTGGAGCACCGGGCCGATTCGGGTGCGACAGGGCCTCATCGTCTTCACCGGCATGCCGAAGTGGACGTTCGGGCGCGGCGGCTCGTGCGTCGGCGGCTGCTACCTCACTGACCGCAACGACGGCGACATCGTGCTCGGGCACGAGGCCGTGCACCGAACGCAGTGGCGCACGTACGGCATGCTCTTCCCGCTGCTCTACGCCGCCTCGGGCTTCGATCCCCTGCGTAACCGCTTCGAGATCGAGGCCGGGCTCGAGGCCGGCGGCTACGTGCGCCGGGGACGGCCCCTGCGCAGGCCCGGCACGCCGCGCTGACCGCGCCCACGGTCGTGCACGTGGCGCGCGGACGCTCGCCGGGCAGGCGGAGCGCGTCAGTCGCTCTGCGCCGCCGCCGAGAGCGCCGCGACGAGCTCGTCGAGCCCGTACGTGAGCGACAGGGCGGTGGGCGGGGACACCGCCGCGATGAGCTCGGTGCCGACCACCTGGGCGACCTGTCCGCGCGCCACGGCCGGGATCGCCTGGACGGGTGTCGATCCGAGGAACGCCTCGGCCTCGGCCGGCGTGTCGTGGTAGCTGATCAGCAGGTCGCTGTCGAGCCGGTCGAGCTCCTCGTAGCTCAGGGTGTAGAAGAACGGCGAGTCGCCGTTCTGCAGCTCCGCCACGGCCGGGGCGACTTCGAGGCCGAGCGCCGAGAGGAACTCCACGCGCGAATCCTCGGGCGTGTACACGTAGAACGTGCCGGCGACGTCCCAGACGGCGGCCACGGTGAGGCCGTCGAGCTCGGGGTGCGCGTCGGCCTGCGCCGCGAGCTCTGCGTCGAGGCCGTCGAGCACGGCCTGCGCCTCGTCGGCCTTGCCGAGCGCGGTGCCCACGGTGGTGACGACGTCGCGCCAGGGCGTGGTCCACGCCTCGCCCTCGTAGGCGACGGTGGGGGCGATCTCGCTGAGCAGCTCGTACTGCTCCTCGGTGATGCCCGAGTACGGGGCGAGGATCACGTCGGGCGCGGCCTCGACGAGCTCCTCGTAGGGTGGCGCCTCGCCGTCGTCGGTGAGGATCGTGGGCGTCTCCTCGCCGAGTTCGTCGAGCTTCTCGGCGACCCACGGGAGCACGCCCTCGTCGTCGGCGCCGTACGACTGCTGCGCCATCGCGACGGGGACCACGCCGAGCGCGAGGGCCGCCTCGGTGCTCCCCCAGCCCCACGTGGCGACGCGCTCGGGCACGGCGTCGATCTCGGTCTCGCCGAACGCGTGCGTGATGGTCACGGGGAAGGAGCCGTCGGATGTCCCGGCGGCGTCATCGGCCTCCGATGCGGGCGCGGAGCATCCGGCCAGGGCGAGGGCGGCGGCCGCGGCGGCGGCGATGACGGCAAGTGTGCGTCGGGCGTGCATGGACTCCCTTTCGAGTCGATGATATTTAGGTAAGGCTAACCTAATTATGCACGGCGGTGAAATCGGCCGACGGGCACGACCATGGGGTCGCCGGTCACCGGATCGCCGGCCACGATGCAGTCCAGGCCGAACGCCGCGCCGATCGTCTCGGCGGTCATCACGTCGGCCGGTTCACCCGCCGCGGCGATGCGCCCGCCGTCGATGACCACGAGGTGGTCGGCGTACCGGGCGGCGAGGTTGAGCTCGTGCAGCACCATGACGACCGTGGTGCCGTGATCGCGGTTCGACTCGGTGAGCAGATCGAGGAGCTCGAGCTGGTGGCTGACATCGAGGAAGCTCGTCGGTTCGTCGAGCAGCACGATGTCGGCGCGCTGCGCCAGCGCCATGGCGATCCAGACGCGCTGTCGCTGCCCGCCCGACAGTTCCGAGACGGCGCGGTCGGCGAGCTCGGCGGTGCCCGTCGCCTCGAGCACCTCCGCGACCACGCGGTCGTCATCGCTCGATCGTGCGCCGAACCAGCCCCGGTGCGGGTGACGGCCGCGCGACACGAGCTCGGCCACGAGCACGCCGTCGGGTGCGACGGGCTGCTGCGGCAGCACGGCGACGCGACGGGCGAACTCCTTCGCCGCGAACGAGCGGATGTCGCGGCCGTCGAGCGTGACCCGTCCGGCCTCGGGGCGCATCAGCCTCGCCAGGCCCCGGAGGAGCGTGGACTTGCCGCTCGCGTTGGGTCCGACGATCGCGGTGATGCGCCCGTCTGGGAGCTCGAGGTCGAGTCCGTCGATCACGGTGCGCCGGTCGTACGCGAGCGTGAGCGACTCGGCGCGAAGTGAGCGGGCTGCCGACCGGGTCATCCGTCGGATCCTTTCCGGTTGCCTCTCGCGATGAGCCAGAGGAGGTACGGCGCGCCGATGAGGCCCGTGACGATGCCGACGGGCACCGAGCTGCCGGCGAACGCATGCTGCGCCACGAGGTCGGCCACGAGCACGATGGCCGCGCCGACGCCGGCCGAGGCGGCGAGCGCCGCCCGGCCGTGCCCCACGAGGGCGCGCGCGATGGGGGCTGCGACGAGTGCCACGAACGCGATCGGCCCGGCGAGCGCCGTCGCGACGGCGACGAGGCCCGTTCCGAGCACGATCGCCACGATGCGAGCACGCGTGGCATCGAGCCCGACGGAGCGCGCGCTGTCGTCGGAGAGGGCGAGCAGCGGCATCCGTGGAGCGAAGAGCGCCGTCGCGCCGAGCAGCACCGTCGCGGCGGCGCCGGCGATCGCGAGTTCGTCCCACCCGACGGAGGCGATGCCGCCGACCATCCAGACGAGCGCCTCCGACGCCTCACGCAGGTCGGCGCGCGTGATGAGCCAGCCGAGCAGGCCCGACACGATCGACGCGAGGCCGATGCCGACGAGCACGAACCGGATGCCGGTGAGCCCGCCGCGCCAGGCGAGCCCCCACATGAGCGCCGCGACCGTCAGCGCGCCGGCGAACGCCGCGAGCGAGACCGCCGGACCCTCGAGCCCGAGCACGAGCATCGAGCCGACCGCCGCGAGGCTGGCGCCGCCCGTGACGCCGAGGATGTCGGGACTCGCGAGCGGGTTGCGGAGCGTGGTCTGGAACAGCGCGCCGCCGAGCCCCAGAGCACCCCCTGCGATGACGGCCGCGACCACGCGCGGCAGGCGCAGTCGCAGGATGACGAACTCGGCCTTCGGCGAGCCTTGCCCCACGAGCGCGGCGACGACGTCGCCGAGGCCGAGGCCCGCGGCACCCATGAGCAGCGACGTCGTGCCCGCGAAGATCGCGACGAGCGCGATGACGGCGAGAACGGATGCGCCCCGCCGACGTCGCCGTGCGCGCCCGCGCTGGAGGGACGCGATCGACGCGACGGGGGCGACGGGAGCGTCGATGCTCACAGCGCCGACCCGTTCCTGCGTCGCACGAGCGCGATGAGCACGGGCGCGCCGACGACCGCGGCGACGATGCCGGCCTCGAGTTCGGCGGGAGCCACGACCACTCGACCGATGACGTCGGAGGCCAGCAGCACGGTCGCGCCGAGCACGCCGGCGACCGGCATGATCCAGCGGTGGTCGCCGCCGACGAGTCCGCGCGCGGCGTGGGCCACGGCGAGGCCGAGGAGGGCGATGGGGCCGGCGAGCGACGTCGCCGTCCCGGCCAGCACGATCACGGCGGCGGCGGTGATGACGCGCGTGGTGCCGAGCCGCACGCCGAGGCCGCGCGCGAGGTCGTCACCGAGCGCGAGCAGGTTGAGCTTCGGGGCAAGCCACCCGGCGAGCGCGAGGCCCACGACGAGGAAGGGCCAGAGCACGGTGGCCGTCTCGAGGCCGCGACCCGAGAGGGAGCCGACCGACCAGAAGCGGTACTGCGAGAGCGTGCCCTCGTCGCGGATGAGGAGCAGCGTGATGAGCGGCGTCGCCGCGGCCGTGACGGCCGCTCCCGTGAGCGCGAGCCTGGCCGGGGTTGCACCTCCGGCGGAGCCGATGGCGAACACGACGGTCGCGGCGAGCGCGGCGCCGCCGAATGCGAACCAGATGTAGCCGTACGGCGAAGCCACGCCCGCGAACGTGATGGCGGCGACCACCGCGAGCGAAGCCCCCGCATTGATGCCGAGCAGGCCGGGGTCGGCGAGCGGGTTGCGCGACGCGCCCTGCAGGAGTGCTGCGACCACCCCGAAGGCTGCGCCCGCCATGACGCCGACGACCGCGCGCGGCAATCGCAGGTCGCGCACCACCACCTGATCGGGGTCGCCGGCCGCCGGCGACGTGAACGCCTGCAGCACGACGTCGAACGGCACCTGTCTGGTGCCGATGGCGAGGCTCGCGAGCACGACGACGCCGAGCAGCACGAGCGACCCCGCGAGCACGCCCGCGGGCGCGAGCCGCCGGCGGGACCGCCGGCCGGCGCGGCTGCCGGCGGCGTCGGCGGCGTGCGCGGCGTGCGCGGTGGACCCGGTGACGCGCGGTGGCGCCCCCGGTGCGATGCGCGACATCCGTTCGCTCACCGCGCGATCAGTCGAGCTCGGCCCGACCCGTGCGCCAGTAGCCCATGAAGGCCACCTGACGGCGGTCGAGTCCCGCCTCGCGCACGAGGAAGCGGCGGAGGGTGGTGATGGCGGATGCCTCGCCCGCGAGCCAGGCGTAGCAGTCTCCGTCGAGGCTCTGCCCCTCGGGGACGTCCCACAGCGGCGCGTGATCGGCCTCCGCGCGCTCGACGGCCGCGAGTGCGGCGGAGGCGCGCGCGGCGGCGACGGGATCGGCGCCGACGACCCCGACGAGTCCGCGAGCCGCGAGGTGCCGCACGACCCAGTCGCGCACCGCCGGCACGAGCAGCGCACCGTGGGTGCATCCGCTCGCGTCGCGCGGCAGCCAACGCAGCTCGACCCCGTCGGGCGCGTCGATCTCGAGGCGGTCACCGGCGGTCGGCACCTCGATGATCGCGATGCCCCTCGCGTCGCCGGGCAGTGACTCGAGGATCGACGCGATCGCGGGGGCCGCGGTCTCGTCGCCCGCGAGCACGAGCGTCTCGACGTCGCCGGGTCGCCAGTCGATGCCGACGGTGCGGCCGGCGCTGAGCTCGTCGGGGCCGATCAGCACGACCTCGTCGCCGGGAGCAGCCGAGGCCGCCCAGGCCGACGCGGGGCCGGCGTCGCCGTGCGCGACGAACACGATGTCGACCTCGCGCGCGTCGGGCCGCACCGCGCGCACGGTGTAGGTGCGGAACGGGTTGCGCAGTTCGGGTGGAAGCTCGCGCCACGCGGAGTACCAGTCGTCGGCGTCGGGAAATGCCGCGAAGCCCACCTCGGGCAGCGGCAGCACGACCTTGACCCGCTGGTCGAGTCCGGCGGTGCCGAACCGGTCGAGTTCGTCACCCGTGAAGGTGATGCTCGTGAAGTGCGGCGCGAGATGGTCGACACGCGACACCCGTACGCGGAAGCTGCGATACGCCGGCCGTTCCCGAGCGGGAGCCAGGGTAGGTGAGGTAAGCATTACCTAAGTTTGCCACACGGTCTTCCCCGGCCGCGCCCAGCCTCCGGCCCGCCTCCGCGCCAGTTCCGCCGGGAGTGCGCCAACCGTACTGGCGCAGAGGGCGCCGAAGTGGCGCGGTCGCGCGGTGGCGCGGTCGCGCGAGCGCGAGCGCGGTGGCGCGGTCGCGCGGTGGCGCGGTCGCGCGGTGGCTGGGCCAGCGGCGTCACCACTTGGGCG
Source organism: Agromyces sp. NSFZ (assembly GCF_056156205.1). Lineage (NCBI taxonomy): Bacteria > Bacillati > Actinomycetota > Actinomycetes > Micrococcales > Microbacteriaceae > Agromyces > Agromyces sp. NSFZ. The sequence continues at coordinate 1,471,254 of NZ_CM149585.1, read as the reverse complement.
GATGCCGGTGCCCACGTCGCACGCGACGCTCGAGCTGCGCCGCCAGCGCGAACAGCGTGGCCTCACCACCCGGCCGTCCGATGAGCTGCACCCCCATGGGCACGCCGTCGGTCGTCTCGTCGACCGGCACGGTGATGGCCGGGAGCCCCGAGACGTTCACGAAGGACGTGAACGGCGTCACCTGCACCTGCTGTGCGAAGTTGCGCTCGCCGTCCTCCTGGTCGTACCAGCCCACCGGTGGCGGCGTGAGCGCAAGCGCCGGGGTCAGCACGGCGTCGAACGGCGCGAAGCGACGGATGACGCGCTCCTCGAAGCCGGCGAGCCAGGCCAGCGCCTCGGCGAGCTGCCGCGCCGGCACCGATCGGCCGCGCAGCATGAGCCACCGCGTGAGCGGCTCGAGCAATGCCTCGGCCTCGCCGTCGACCTCGATGGTCGCCGCACCGGCCTGCCAGATGGTGCGGAACGCGGGCGCGTACCCCGGCTCGGGCGCGGGTGGTATCGCCTCGATGCCGTGGCCGAGCCTGTCGAAGGCGGCGATCGCGCGTTCGAGCGCTTCGTGCGCCTCGGGCGCGACGGTGATCTCGTAGGCGTCGTCCCATGGGGAGTCGGTCACGACGCCGAGCTGGAAGCGGCCCTCGCCCCGGATGGCCGCGCCGAGGTAGGGGCCGTCATCCCCTGGCGCGCGCAGCGCGTACCGGTGCCGGGCCGGATAGCCGGTCGGCGCGATGAGCCCGTCGAGGAGCAGTGCGGCATCGGCGACGGTGCGTGCGATCGGGCCCACGACGCCGAGCCCCGCGAGGCTCGCCAGCCCCGGCCCGGAGGGCACCCGGCCGCGCGACGGCTTGAGTCCCACGAGTCCGCACGCCGCCGCCGGGATGCGGATCGAGCCACCGCCGTCGGAGCCCGGCGCGAACGGCAGCATTCCGGATGCCACGGCCGCCGCCGCTCCCCCGCTCGAGCCGCCGGCGCCGAGCGAGAGGTCCCACGGGTTCCGCGTCGGCGGACCGGCGAGTCCCTCGGTGTACGACGGCAGGCCGAACTCGGGCGTCGCGCTCTTGCCGAGGCTCACCGCGCCCGCCTCGTCGACGGCGCGCACGAGCTCGTCGGATTCGTCGGGCACGAAGTCCGTGAAGGCACGGGAGCCGAACCTGGCCGGAACGCCGGCCCGGCGATGCAGGTCCTTGTCGGCGAGCGGCATGCCCCACAGGGGCGCCGCGGTGGCCACGTGCTCGGTCACGAACCGCGCGCGCTCGAGCGCGGCCTCGCGAGTCACCTCGGCGAACGCGCCGACATCGCCGTCGAGGCGCTCGATGCGGTCGAGGTAATGGCGGGCGACCTCGACGGGCGACACCTGCCCGCGCTGCAGCAGCTGGTGGAGCTCGAGGGCGGTGTACTCGTGCAGCTCGGTCATGCTCCGAGCCTACGGTCGGGCGCCGACCCCGGCCGCTAGGGTGAGGGCATGCGGGCGAGCGGAGGGGTGCGGGCGGCTCGATCGGTCGTGACGCATCCGCTCGTCTGGGGCACGGTGTGGGCCGCCGTGTTCACGACCTTGATCGTCGTCGCGGCCGTGCTCGACTGGCCGACACTCGTGTGGTCGCTCCTCGTGCTCGTGCTCGTGGCGCCGAGCCTCGCCGCCGCGATCATCGTGCTGAGCGCCACGCCTCGCGATCACCTGCACGACCGCACCAGCGTGTTCGGGCACTTCTTCGTGCGCTACCTCACGCTCGTGCTCGCGTTCGTCGCGTGGTCGACCTCGGTCGTGCTCGGCGCGGTGATCTCCACGGCGATCCAGCTCGCGGCCGAGGGCGACGACGAGGAGGTCGCGAGTATCGGATTCGACCTCATGGCCGGGCTCACCCCGGTGGTCGTGTCCGTGCTCTGGGCCGCGCTCATCGTGCGCTGCGCGTGGTTCCTCGGACGGCTCCGGGGCTGGCGCGAGGTGCCCGCGACGAGCGAGGTGCCGGCGACGCTGTTCGCCGGCCGCCCGGCGATGCGGCGCGTGGTCATCGGGCTGGCGCATCCCGGGCTGCTGCTGGCGACCGGCCTGGCCTCGACGGTGACGGCCCTCATCGCCGCCGAGCTCGAACTGCAGCTCGCGCTCTGAGCGGCCCCGGGGCATCCGCCCGCTACTTGAGCGACTTCTGCAGCAGCACGGTGCCGAGCCAGCGGTCGAACTTGTAGCCGACGCGGCCCATGCGGCCGATCTCGACGAAGCCGAACTTCTCGTGCAACGCGATCGACGCCTCGGCGCCCTGGTCGGCGATGACCGCGATCATCTCCTTCAGGCCGGCGGCCTTCGACCGCGCGATGAGCTCGGCGAGCAGCGCCCGGCCGAGTCCCTTGCCGGCGGCGGCCGGGCCCAGGTAGATGGAGTTCTCGACCGTGTAGCGGTAGGCGCGCTTCTGCTTCCACGGCGCCACGAGCGCGTACCCGAGGAGCTGCCCGGACGGCGATTCGGCCACGAGGAACGGCATGCCGAGCTTCTCGAGGTAGGCGAACTTCGCCTTCCACTCGCGCAGCGTCATGGCGTCCTCGTCGAAGGTCACCGTGGAGTTCGCGACGTAGTGGTTGTAGATCTCGCGCACCGCGGGCATGTCGGCGAGTCGGGCGTCGCGGATGGCGTACTCGAACGGCGCCTCGGCGGCCTCGGGCCTGCGCAGGTGACGGGGCAGCACGCGACGCTCCTGGTATTCCTCCTCGAGCATCACGTCAGGTTACTCCGCGGATGTTGCGAACGGATGTCACGGCCGGATGTCGCGCCCGACCGCTCAGGCGGGCAGGCGCCAGTCGACGGGTTCGCCGCCCTGCGCCTCGAGCATGGCGTTCGCCCGGCTGAACGGCCGCGACCCGAAGAAGCCGCGCGAGGCCGAGAGCGGGCTCGGATGCGCGGACTCGATCACGGGCGTCCCGCCGAGCAGCGGCCGCAGGTTCTGCGCGTCACGCCCCCACAGGATCGCGACGAGCGGCCGGCGCCTCGCCACCAGCGTGCGGATCGCGTGGTCGGTCACCTCCTCCCAGCCGCGCCCGCGGTGCGAAGCGGGCTGGCCGGGCTGCACCGTGAGCACCCGGTTCAGCAGCATGATGCCGTTGCCGGCCCAGTGCGTGAGGTCGCCGTGCGCGGGCGGCACCACCCCGAGGTCGTCGGCGAGCTCGCGGTAGATGTTCTGGAGGCTCCTCGGCACCGGTCGCACGTGCGGGTCGACGGCGAAGGAGAGGCCGATCGGATGTCCCGGCGTCGGGTACGGGTCCTGCCCGACGATGAGCACCCGCACGCGGTCGAGCGGCGAGCCGAACGCCCGCAGCACGCGGTCGCCGCTCGGCAGGTAGCCGCGCCCGGCCGCCGTCTCGGCCCGGAGGAAGTCGCCGAGCGCGGCGATCGCCGGTGCGACCGGTGCGAGCGCACTCGCCCAGCCCTGGTCGATGAGTCCGTCGGCGGCGAGCTCGTCGAGGGTCTTCGCCACCTCAGGCGCCGATCGTCGAGACGACCACGCCGGTCTCGGCGGGCAGCACGCGCCAGACGCTGCCGTGGCCGGCGACCCGGAGCCCGCCCTCGCCCACGATGAGCGCGGTCAGCTCGTCGATGCCGAGCCCGCGTTCGACGAGGCCGGCCTCGATCGCCGACACGAGCCGCGAGAGCGTGCCCCACTGGGCGACGTGCACGTCGACCGACACGTCCACGAGCCCGATGCCGGCGGCGACCGTGAGCTCGTCGAGGTCCTCCGAGGCGTCCTCGGGCGCGACGGGCACCCCGCCGATGCGCCAGCCGCCGACGAGCGCGTGCTCGGCCGCGATGACCGCACCGGCGGAGAAGCCGAGGTACGGCACGCCGGCCGCGACCTGCCGCCGCAGCTCGCCGAAATGCGGCTCGAGCAGGTCGCGGTAGACGGGCGTGAGGCCGCCGCCCACGAGGATGCCGTCGACGTCGACGAACGCCGTCGCGGGGATCTGCCCGCCATGGGCGACCGCGGTCACGTGGGCCTCGAACGCGCCGGCGGCCGCAACGGCCTCGATGAGCTTCGCCGCGTGCTCGGCCTCGTCGCCGTCGCGTACCGAGACGACCGCGATGCGCGGCACGTCGCGACCGGATGCCGCGGCACGAACGGCCGCCTCGTCGAGGAACGCCGCGTACGCGGCGCCGTCGGGTTCGTCCTGCCAGCCTCCGCCGACCAGGTGCACGCTCATGCTGCCGTCCCCGCGACCTCGACGGGCGGCTGCGCCGACCACGGGAAGACGATCCAGTCGTCGGTGCGACGGTAGTCGTAGTCGGGTTCGAGCACGGTGTGCGACTTCGTGTAGAGGGTCGCGGAGCGCACCTCGGCGCCCTCGTCGCGGATGATCGCGACGACCTTCGCGAGCGTGCGGCCCGAGTCGGAGACGTCGTCGACGAGGAGCACGCGCTTGCCGCCGAGCGCGGGCGCGTCGAGCATGGGCGGGTGCAGCACGGGTTCGGGCAGCCGCTCGTCGATGCCCGTGTAGAACTCCACGTTGATCGACCCGCACGCCTTGGTGCCGAGCGCATACGAGATCGCCCCGGCGAGCAGCAGCCCGCCCCTCGCGATCGCGATCACGACGTCGGGCCGGAAGCCGGACCGCAGCACGTCGCGGGCGAGCGACCGGGCGGCCTCGCCGAACTCGTCCCAGGTGAGGATCTCGCGCCGGATCCCGTCGGCGCCCGAGGCGGCGTCGTTCGCATCGAAGGTCATCCCCACAGGTTAACGGCCGATCGGCCGGCCCGCCCGCGACCTCCCGCTCACACCCGGCCGTCGGAGGGCGGCTCCTCGTCGTGGCGCTGGCGTGCCTGTCCGATGCGCTCGTTGATGAACGAGATGACGGTCGCCGACGCCGTGCCGACGATGGCGATCCCGCCCATCATGAGCATGACCGCGTAGATGCGGCCCGGCACGGTGATCGGGTACGTGTCGCCGTAGCCGACCGTGGCGATGGTGACGACGGCCCACCACAGGGCCGAGCCGAGGCTCGTGATCGTCGCCCCCGGCGCGTCGCGCTCGGCGGCGAGCGTCGCGAGGGCGATGAAGTACACGAACATGAGCGCGTAGCTGAGCGCGAAGACGATGATCCTCGTGCGCACCGCGGTGCCGCTGCGACGCTGGAGGTACGGCACCTGCCCGAGCAGCGAGACGACCCGCAATGCCCGGAAGAGCGGAAGCACGGCCGAGAGCACGTCCACCGGATGCCGCCACACGAACGTCCAGCGCTCGCCGCGCGGCGTCAGCACGATGCGCACCACGACCTCGGCGATGAAGAAGATCCACACCAGCGCGATGACGCCGAGCAGCGCCACCTGGGCCGGGGGCGGGGCCGCTGGCCAGAGCACGACGATCGAGTAGGCCACGATGAACACGGCGCCGAGCACGACGAGGAACGTCGCGGTGCGCGTCTCCCACTGCGCACGGCGCTCCAGGCCCGGCGGGACCGACACGTCAGCCCGCGTCTCCGCGCACCCGGAGCTCGCCCTTGGCGACGAGGTGGGGCGCCGACTGCGCGACCGGCTTGACGACGATGAGGTCGAGGTCCACGTGCCGGGGCTTCAGCACGGCGTCGATGATGACGTCGGCGATGTCCTCGGCGACGAGCGGTTCGGGCACCTGCGAGTAGACGGCGTCGGCGCGCTCGCGGTCGCCGCCGAAGCGCACGAGCGAGAACTCGTCGGTCTTCACCATGCCGGGGGCCACCTCGACCACGCGGATCGGCTCGCCGTTGAGCTCGAGCCGGAGCACCTCAGTGAGGGCGTGCGCGGCGAACTTCGCCGCGTTGTAACCCCCGCCGCCCACGTACGCGACGTGGCCGGCGATGGACGTGATGTTCACGATGTCGGCGACGCCGCGACCGGTCGCCCCGCGCCGGAGGAGCGGGAGCAGCGCACTCGTGACGCGCTTCAACGCGAGCACGTTCACCTCGAGCATCCATGCCCAGTCGTCGATCGACGACGCCTCGACCGAGTCGAGCCCCTTCGCGCCGCCCGCGTTGTTCACCAGCGCGTGCACCGGCCCGGTCTCCTCGAGATGCGCGACGAGCGCGTCGACATCCGCCTGCTTCGTGACATCGGCGACGAAGACGGATGCCCCGGTCTCCTCGGCGAGCGCCCGCAACCGGTCCTCGCGGCGGGCGACGCCCACGACGTCCCATCCCGCTGCGCGGAACGCGCGCACCGTGGCCGCGCCTATGCCGGAACTCGCACCTGTCACGACCGCCCGAAGCTCGCTCATGCGCCCATTCTGCCGTCTCCGCCCCTCCGCAACCCCCGGGACGGGCCGACCACGGGGTGTTTGAATGGGACGATGCACACGAGGCCGCACGCGACGACCCCGACGAAGCGGCGCCGGGTGCCGTTGTGGGACAACGCGAGGTGGATCGCGATCACGCTCGTCGTGATCGGCCACGGCATCCTCCCCCTCATCGGGGAGGACGATGCGGCGTACAGCGTGTACCTGTTCATCTACTCGTTCCACGTCGCCGTGTTCGTGACGGTGAGCGGGTACTTCGCGAAGTCCGGTCCGCCGAACGCGCGGGCCATGCGCCAGATCCTCACCGACATCGTCTTCCCGTTCTTCATCTTCGAGACCATCTGGACCGTCATCCGCTGGCTGCTCGGCGGGGCGTTCGAGCTCGACTACACGACGGCCTCGTGGACCCTGTGGTTCCTCATCGCGCTCGCCGTCTGGCGTCTCGTGCTCCCCTACCTCGTGCTCCTGCGCTACCCGCTCCTCATCGCGATCGCGATCTCACTCGGTGCCGGGTACACCGAGACGATCGACTCGACGCTCGCGCTCTCGCGCACCCTGGGCATGCTGCCGTTCTTCGTCTTCGGCTGGAAGCTGCGCCAGTGGCAGCTCACCGGGCGGTGGCTCGAACTGCCCGCGAGCATCGCGTGGCGATGGCGGGCCGGGGCCATCGCGCTGTTCGCGGCCGTGCTCGTGGTCATGCCCCTCGCCATCGAGACGTGGCGCGACCTGAAGCTCCGCCGCTTCATGCTCTACGACGAGGCGTACGTCGCGATCGGCTACGACGAGCCGTGGTCGGGCGCCATCCGTCTCGTCCTGCTGCTCGGCGCGTTCGTGCTGACGATCGCCTTCCTCATGCTCATGCCCCGCGGGGCGACGTGGTTCACGCCGTTCGGCACCGCGACCATGTACATCTACCTCCTGCACACCTTCGTGCTCTTCCCCTTCCGGGAGACGGGGCTGCTCGCCGGCGACCAGCCGTTCTGGGTGCTGCCCGCGATGATCCTGTTCTGCATCGGCATCGCGGTGGTCCTGTCGCTGAAGCCCGTGCGGCGGATCTTCCGGCCGCTCGTGGAACCCCGCGCGCGGTGGCTGCTGCGTCCCGAGCCGATGACCGCGACCGGCACGATCGTGCTGCCCCCCGAGGCGCTCCCCCCGACGCCCGCAGCGGCACCCGAGCCGCCCCCCGACGGCGAACGCCGCGACTGACGCAGAGACGCGATTACGCCGTGTGTCGGCACGCGTTGCACGGGCATCGGCCCGAACGTAACGTGGCTCGCACCGGGTGGGGGGACTCCCGCCCCGAGAAGGAGACCCCATGAGCGAGCACACCGCCGACTGGCGCTTCGAGACCAAGCAGGTGCATTCGGGCGCAGCCCCCGACCCGACGACCAACGCTCGGGCCACGCCGATCTACCAGACCACGTCCTACGTGTTCGACAACGCCGAGCACGCGCAGAACCTCTTCGCGCTGGCCGAGTTCGGCAACATCTACACGCGCATCATGAACCCGACGACCGCCGTGGTCGAGGAGCGCCTCGCCGCGCTCGAGGGGGGCACCGGCGCCCTGCTCGTGGCCTCCGGCCAGGCTGCCGAGACCTTCGCGGTCCTGAACATCGCGCAGGCGGGCGACCACATCGTCTCCTCCTCCTCGATCTACGGCGGCACGTACAACCTCTTCAAGTACACGCTCGCGAAGCTCGGCATCGAGACGACGTTCGTCGAGAACCAGGACGACGCCGACGAGTGGCGCCGCGCCGTGCGTCCGAACACGAAGCTCTTCTTCGCCGAGACCATCGGCAACCCGAAGATCAACGTGCTCGACATCCGCCTCGTCGCCGACGTCGCGCACGAGGCCGGCATCCCGCTGATCGTCGACAACACGATCGCGACGCCGTACCTCATCCGTCCGTTCGAGCACGGCGCAGACATCATCGTGCACTCGGCGACGAAGTTCCTGGGCGGCCACGGCACCGTCATCGGCGGCGCGATCGTCGACGGAGGCACCTTCGAATGGTCGAAGAACGTCGAGAAGTTCCCGGGCCTCACCGAACCCGACCCGTCCTACCACGGCGCGAGCTACACGGCGGCGGTCGGCGACGGGCTCGCCTACATCATCAAGGCGCGCGTGCAGCTGCTCCGCGACCTCGGCTCGGCGATCTCGCCGCAGAGCGCGTGGCTGCTCATCCAGGGCATCGAGACGCTCTCGCTCCGCCTCGAGCGACACGTGCAGAACGCGCAGGAGATCGCGGAGTGGCTCGACAACCACGCCGACGTCGCCAGCGTGAACTATTCGGGCCTGCCGTCGAGCCCCTGGTACGCCGCGGCCAACCGCTACGCCCCCAAGGGCGTCGGCGCCGTGCTGTCGTTCGAGCTGAAGGGCGGGGTCGACGCGGGCCGTGCGCTCGTCGACAACCTCGAGCTGTTCAGCCACCTGGCCAACATCGGCGACGTGCGCTCACTGGTCATCCACCCCGCGTCGACCACGCACTCGCAGCTCACCCCCGAGCAGCAGCTCACCGCCGGCGTGACGCCCGGCCTGGTGCGCCTCTCGGTCGGCATCGAGAACATCGACGACCTGAAGGCCGACCTCGAGGCCGGCCTGGCGGCGGCGCGTGCGGCCACGGAGGCCAGCCGGGTCTGACTCCACCCCGTTCGACGACGGATGCCGCGGGCCGACTGGGCCCGCGGCATCCGTCGTCTTCGCGGTGAAACGGTGTAACAATGACCCGACCGTCTTCGGGGTTGGGGAGAATCGGAACATGGACTGGCAGACGACCGCCGACGCGATGCCCGCGAGCTTCGTCTCCGAGGCGCGCGCGCTGACGATGGCGGGCCGAGCACCCGCGACGGGCGCGTGGCGCGAGGGCGATCCCATCGGCGACCGCCGGTTCGTGAGCATCGGCGACCTGCCGCTGGAGTCCGGTGAGACCCTGCCCGGGGTGCGCATCGCCTACGAGCACTGGGGCACCCTCTCGCCGCGGGCCGACAACGCCATCCTCGTGCTGCACGCCCTCACGGGCGACAGCCACGTGATCGGCTCAGCAGGTCCGGGGCATCCGAGCGCCGGCTGGTGGCCGGGCGTCGTCGGGCCAGGGCTGCCCATCGACACCGATCGGTACTTCGTGATCGCCCCCAACGTGATCGGCGGATGCCAGGGCTCCACCGGGCCGGCATCCCTCGCGCCCGACGGACTGGAGTGGGGCGCGCGCCTGCCGTTCCTCACCATCCGCGACCAGGTGCGCGCTCAGATCGCCTTCGCCGAGCGCGTCGGCATCACGCGCTTCGCCGCCGTCATCGGCGGCTCCATGGGCGCCATGCAGGTGCTCGAGTGGGCGATCATGGCGCCCGATGCCGTCGAGCGCATCGCCGTGCTCGCGGGGCCGCCCGCGGCGACCGCCGACCAGGTCGCGTTGAACTCGGTGCAGATCGAGGCCATCCGCAGCGACCCCGCCTTCCGCGGCGGCGACTACTACGACGCAGCCGACGGCGAGGGGCCGAGCCGAGGGCTCGCGCTCGCCCGGCGCATGGCCATGCTGAACTACCGCACCGCGACCGAGCTCAACTCCCGGTTCGAGCGGAGCTGGCAGTCGGGGCTCGACCCCCTCGGTGGCGGCGGCAGGTTCGCCGTCGAGTCCTACCTCGACTTCCACGGCAACCGGTTCACGCGCCGCTTCGACGCGAACAGCTACATCGTGCTCACCCACGCCATGAACTCGCACGACGTCGGACGGGGGCGCGGCGGCGTCGCGGCCGCCCTCGACGGGATCACGGCTTCGAGCCTCGTGCTCGGCATCGACAGCGACCGCTACTTCTCGCTCGAGGGGCAGGTCGAGATCGCATCGCGACTGCGCCGCAGCGTGCACGGTCCCGACCCCGTCGTGCTGCATTCCGAGTACGGGCACGATGCGTTCCTCATCGAGCATGCGGAGGTCGGCGCGGCCCTGCGCACGCTGCTCGCCGCCTGAGCCCGACAGGCACGCACGCGCAACGGACGGAATCTCGACTACAGTTTCGAGATGACGGGGGCACTCGCGTGCCGGGGTGTGAGACCCTGCTGAGGGGGTGGAGTGAAGCGCATCCACAAGGAACGCGACCGGCTGCTCCGACGCCTGGCGCGGGTCACCGGGTTGGTCGGCGCGGCGAGCGCCTTCGCGTGCATGCTCGTTCCCGGTGTCTCCACCGGCGTGGAGTTCGTCATCGCGGCCCTCACGGGTGCGGCGATCGCCGCCCTCGTCGGCATCCACTCGGCGCGAGGGCTCCTGCTCCCCGCGCTCGGGGTCGTCGCCGTCGCGATCGTGCGCATCATCGCGCTCGGCAGCGCATCGGTCCTCGATCCCGCCACGGTCACGTCGATGGCGATCACCGCGGGCGTCAGCGCGGCCTCGGTCTCGATCACGCTCGTCGTACGTCGCAACGGACCGATCCTCGTCACCGGTCTCCTCGGCGCCGTCCTCGTCGCGGTCTGGATCGCGTCGGCCCGGGGTCACGACCTCCGCGGCGTCGTCGTGACGGCCATCGCCGGGTGGGCGGTGTGCATGACGTTCGGGGCATGGATCGACCGAGCGATCGCCGATGCCTCCGACCGCATCGACGAGGTGGGCCGTGCGCACGAGGCCGAGCGCCTCGCGAGCGAACTCGAGGCGCAGCAGCGCCAGGACGCGCGCGTGCTGCACGACACGGTGCTCGCGACCCTGTCGCTGCTCGCGCACTCGGGCGTCGGCGTGGGTCCGAGCGCCCTCCGGCAGCAGGCCGGCGACGACGCCCGACTCCTCCGCCAGCTCCGCCTCGGGGCACCCCTCGACTCGGGCTCGACGGCCATCTTCTCCCCCGATTCCCCCGCCGACGAACTCGGCACGACGTTCGAAGCGGTGCGGCAGCGCTTCGCCCGCATGGGACTCGACGTGAACTGGCACGGCGCCGGGCAGCTCGCCCTGCCACGCGAGACGCTCGACGCGCTGCTCGGTGCACTCGGCGAATGCCTCGAGAACGTGCGGCGCCACGCCGGCGTGAACGAGGCCGACGTGACCGTCACCGACGACGACCGCACCGTCCGCGCCATGGTCACCGACACCGGACGCGGCTTCGAGCCCGACACCGTCGACGGCGCCCGCCTCGGTTACGCCGAATCGGTCGTGGGCCGGCTCCACACCGTCGGGGGGCGAGCGCGCGTGTTCTCGTCGCCCGGGTCCGGGACGACGGTCATGCTGGAGGTGCCGAAGCCGTGACCGACGAGCCGCTCGACGACCTCCGCGCCCAGCCACGCGCACTCCGTCGCCCCGCGCGGTCCTCGCGGACCGCGCGCGACGTGCGCGAGAGCCACGGCGGCCGGCGCCTCGCGACCGGCATCACGGTCGCTGCCGGGCTCATCGTGCTCGCGCACCTCGTGCACGCGATCGCGCTCGCACCGTACTTCCTGCTGCCGGGTCCCGGTCCGTGGCCGGCCTGGATCGCGCTCGCAGCCGTCGTCGTCATCGGGGCGCTCTCGCGCATCCTGTGGCGCAGCCTTCCCGACTGGCTCTACGTGCTGCTGCTCGTCGCCCTCGCCGCACCGGTGGCACTCGACCTCGTCGCGACCGCCGGGCTGCTGCGGTTCGGCGTCACGCCCACGGCCGCACCCGCGGCGGCCGCCGTGCTGATGCCGGTCGCCGCGATCCGCGGAACGCGCCTCCCGCTCGCCATCGCCGGGATCATCGGCGCGGCGATCGCCATCGAGTCGCTCGTGCAGACGGGTGCCGCGGGGGTCGCGGCCGTCGCCGGAGTCGCCATCGCGGCATCCGCGGTCTTCCCGGTCTTCCTCGTGACGCTCGCGATCGACGGATTCCGGCGGCTGGTCGGCCGGGAGCTCGACCTCTCGCTCGTGCAGAGCACGGTCGGCACGTCCAGGTCGGCCGTCGGCATGCGCGCCTCCGAGGAGCTCGCCCAGCTGGACTTCGACGCCGAGACGCTGCTCGACGACGTCGGATCGGGGCGCATCGCGATCCCGCTGCCCGACGAGGCCGCCGAGCGCGCCGGGTCGCTCGCGGCACGCCTCCGCGTCCGCCTCATCGAGGGACGCACCGACACGTGGCTCCGCCACGCCGTCACGGAGTCGGCGTACCTCAACGATCGCGTCACCGTCGACGATCCGAACGGCTGCGCCGGACTCCTCTCCCAGTCGCAGCGCGACGGCCTCCTGCTCGCCCTGTGGCTCCTCGTGGCCGACCGCCCGAAGAAGTCGGCGCAGCCGATGTCGGCGGTCGTGCGCTGCCGCGAGACGGTCGAGCGCGGCGACGTCGATCCCACCCGGTTCGACATGGCCGTCGAGATCGCCGGCGTCTCCCGCCGACGCGTCGACCCGTCGGCATGGGACGCTATCGGTAGTGTCGGAATCCACGAGGTCGTGCCGGTCGCCGAAGGCTTCCGCATCGACATCGCCTGCAGGGTCGACCCGAACGCCCAAGCAGGCAGCACGTCGGCCCGAGCGGCCGCCAGATCGAGGGGAAGCTGAATGGATGAGAACGGTCCACCCATCCGTCTCGCGATCGTCGACGACCATCGCATGCTGCTGGGCGCGCTCTCGGAGTGGCTGCGTGCCGCGGCATCCGATATCGACCTCGTCGCCGCGGTGGCATCGTGGTCGGAGCTGCTCGCCCACCCCGAGTTCCCGGTCGACGTGGTGCTCCTCGACCTCGACCTCCGCGACAACATCCCGATCTCGCTGAAGCTCTCGATGCTGAAGAGCGCCGGCGTGCAGACGATGCTCATGAGCACGTACTCCGAGCCCGCCGTCGTGCGCGAGGCGCTCGGGGCCGGCGCACTCGGGTACCTCGTGAAGTCCGAGCCGGTCGAGAACATCATCGAGGCGATCCGCGCCGCACGTGTCGGCGAGTCGTACCTCACGCCCGAGCTCGAGGACGCCCTCGCCGACGACGGTGCGGTGCCCAAGCTCTCGGCACAGGAGCGCCGCGTGATGGCGCTGTACGGCGCCGGTCAGCCGGTCAAGGCCGTCGCGTTCCAGCTCGGCATCTCGGAGGAGACCGCGAAGAGCTACCTGAAGCGCATCCGCGAGAAGTACCGCGCGGCCGGCTTCGACGTGGGCACCAAGGTCGCGCTCCGCAAGCGCGCGATCCTCGACGGGATCCTGCTGCAGTCCGACTGAGCGGATGCCGCGGGGTCGCGGTGCGGCGCTGCCCGGCGCTCAGGCGTCGACGACCTCGACGGCCCCGGTGGCGTACGGAAACGACGCGCCGCGCCGCGCCCGCCACCGGTCGAGCGCGAAGGACGCAAGGGTGAGGAGCACGCCGGCGACGGTGAGCAGCAGGCCGATCCAGATCGGGGCGACGTAGCCGAGCCCTGCCGCGATCGCGAGGCCGCCGAGGAGGGCGCCCAGGCTGTTGCCGATGTTCAGCGCCGAGTGGTTCAGCGCCGCCGCGATCGACTGGCTGTCGCGCGCGACATCCATCAGCCTCGTCTGGATCGCCGGCGAGAGGGCGGCGGATGACGCGCCCACCACGAAGACGCCGGTGAAGAGCCCGGCGGGGTTCGCGGCGGTGAACCCCAGCAGCACGAGCGCGCCGGCGAGGACGCCGAAGAACAGGTACATGCTCCGTCGCACGCTCCAGTCGGCGAGACGCCCGCCGAGGAGGTTGCCGATCGTCATGCCCAGGCCGAAGACGATGAGCACGACGGGCACGAGCGCAGGCGGCAGTCCCGTGACCTCGGTCGCGAGCGGCGCGACGTAGCTGTACACCGCGAAGAGTCCGCCGAATCCGATGGCGCCGATGCCCACCGCGAACCACACCTGCGCCCGCCGGAACGCGCCGAGCTCGCGGCGGATGGTCGCGCGAGGGTCGCCGGGCTGCCACGGCACGGCGAGGAGCACCGCGACGAACGTGAGGGCGAAGATGCCGGCGACCGTGAGGTAGGCGATCCGCCAGCCGGCGGCCTGCCCGAGCCAGGTGATGGCCGGGACGCCGACCACGTTGGCGACCGTGAGTCCCGACAGCACGAGCGCGACGCCGCGGCCGCGCTTGCCCGGGCCCATCAGGCTCGCGGCGACGAGCGAGGCGATGCCGAAGTACGCGCCGTGCGGCAGCGCCGCGACGAAGCGCGCTACGAGCACGAGCCCGAAGCTCGGCAGCAGCGCCGACGCGATGGTGCCCATGGTGAAGGCCGTGAGCAGCGCCAGCAGCAGGCGCCGACGAGGCCAGCGCGCGGCGGCCGCCGCGATCGTGGGCGCGCCGACGACGACGCCGAGCGCGTACGCCGAGATCAGCCAGCCCGCCTGCGCGTTCGCGTCTTCAGGGGATGCCGCGTAGAGGCCGGGCAGCAGGTCGGCGGCGATGTCGGGCAGCAGGCCCATCGCGACGAACTCGGTCGAGCCGATGGCGAAGCCGCCGAGGGCCAGCGCGAGCAGCGCGGCACGGATCCGGGCCGGCGAAAGCGTCATCGGCCCGTCGATGGGATGGGTCACCCGACGATTCTCGCACGGATCGAATCGATTCGACGCCGCCGACGAGGCCGTCGACCGGGTCCCCGACCGGGTCCCGGCCCGCCGGACGACGCCGTCAGGCGCGGTCGCCCTCGATCGCGGATTCGAGCCGCTCGATCTTCGCGTCGAGCTCGCCGGAGTAGCCCGGTCGGATGTCGGCCTTCAGCACGAGCGACACCCTCGATCCGTACGCACCCACCGCCTCGGTGGCACGGCGGACCACGTCGAAGACCTCGTCCCACTCGCCCTCGATCTCGGTGAACATCGACGTCGTCCGGTTCGGGAGCCCCGATTCGCGGACGATCCTGACCGCAGCGGCGACGGCGTCGTGCACGGATCCATCGGCGTTGCCGGTGCCGCTCGGGGCGACCGAGAATGCGACGAGCATGGTTCTTCCTCCATGGTTCGGGGCAGCGGTTCAGGCCGGCGACGGATGCCGCGAGCCCGCGTCGCCTCCAGCGTGCCACACGGCGCGCACGCACCACGCGAGGAGCAGCACGAGCAGCACGAACTTGACCGTGAGCGCCAGCACGAGCAGCGGGTGCGCGACGAGCAGCCAGTCGTACCAGTACGGGTAGATGCCCTGCGTCACGAGCGCGATGCCCGCGGCGAGGGACGCGGGGACCGCGAACCGCCGAGGCCGCAGCACGAGCCCGAGGATCACGGGTGCGGCGAGCCAGGTGACGAACTGCGGGGATCCGACCTTGTTGGCGAGCATCAGCACGAGCACGAAGGCGAGCGACAGGGGCGGCAGCAGGCGTCCGAAGGCGGCGCCACGGCGCAGGGCACGCAGGCCCACGAGGAGCACCGCCACCACGCCGAGCACCATGACCGGCGTCGTGAGGGCGGCCGCGACATCCGCCCCAGGACCCGCGATCTGGAAGGTGAGGATCTCGCGGTCGTAGGAGATGCGCATGCCGGGAGCCCCGGCCGCGATCTGCCAGAGCCAGGCGAGCGCCACGGGGGCCTCGATCTGGAGGCCGCGCCCGGCCTGGGCGCCGACGAAGCCGAGCGCGTTCAGGCCGGATCCGGCGATGAGGCTCGCGCCGAGGATCCCGCCGCTCAACGCGACGGCGACCGTGAGGAGGTCGGCGCGCTTGCGCGACGCAACGAGGAGCGCCCCGAGGAGGGCCGCCGGCCAGACCTTCACCCACGCGCCGATCGTGAGGAGCACGGCGGCGACGCGTGGCCGACCCGCCCCCCACAGCAGGCCGGTGATGGCGAGCGGCACCGTGACGGCATCGATGCGCCCGAGGGCGATCGGACCGAGCAGGGCCAGGAAGCCGAGCCAGTACCAGGCCGCGAGGCGGCGCGGGCGCGACAGCCGCCGACGGCCGAGGAGCACCGCGAACGCGAGGGCGTCGAGCGCGGTGACGATGCCGAGCCAGGTCTGGCTGTACCACTCGGGGCCGAAGGCGAGCGCCCCGGTCATCGGTGCGAACGCGAGGATCGGATACACCCACGGCACGTCGATGCCCATGCGCACGTACCCCTCGGCGGCGTTCATCGCCCACACGCGGTAGACGCCCTCGACATCGCCGAGCGGCCAGCCCGGCGCCCGGAGGTTCAGCTGGATGAGCGCGGCGTGCACGAGCGCGAAGGCGATCCAGAGGGCGAGGCGACCGCCGAGGAGTCGCCGCATTCGAGGACCGAACCGGGCTGCGACGCCCGCTGGTTGCGGTGCGGGCGACGTGGATGCCTCGCGAACGCCCCCCTCCGTCATGCCGACGAGCCTAGTCGAGCGTCACAATCCGCCACGCCTCCCACCACGTGCCGGCGGAGTGCGCCATGCTGGAATCCCCGCAACGCATCCCCACCAGCGCCCCCGCATCGCCGCCACGCTCCCGCCCGACCACGCACCCCGCCCGATCACGCACCCCGCACGACCCCGCATCCACGGAGGCCCCGATGAACCGACGCCCGTTGTCCACCCTCGCCGTCCTGGCATCCGCCGCGCTGCTCTTCGCCGGCTGCGCCGCATCCGATGCCGGCAGTGACGCCGGTGACACCGACAGCGACTACGTCACCCCCGGCAAGCTCACGATCGGCACCGGCGAGCCCGCGTACTACCCGTGGGTGCAGGACGACGCACCCGAATCCGGTCAGGGCTTCGAGGCGGCCGTCGCGTACGCGGTCGCCGAGCAGCTCGGCTTCGGCTCGGGCGACGTCGAATGGGTGCGCACCACCTTCGACCAGGCGATCGCGCCCGGGCCGAAGGACTTCGACTTCAACCTGCAGCAGTTCTCGATCACGCCCGAGCGCGCCGAGGCGGTGGACTTCTCGTCGCCGTACTACGAGACCACCCAGGTCGTCATCACCATCGACGACTCGCCTGCCGCCGACGCGACGACCATCGCCGACCTGAAGGGCCTGCTCATCGGCGCGCAGACGGGCACGACGAGCCTCGACGCCGTCGAGGAGGTCATCGCGCCCACCGCGGGCGCGCAGGTGTTCAGCACCAACGACGACGCGAAGCTCGCGCTCCAGTCGGGCCAGGTCGACGCCATCGTCGTCGACCTGCCGACGGCGTTCTACCTCACGGCCGTCGAGCTCGACGGCGGCGAGATCGTCGGCCAGCTGCCGTCGACGAGCGGCGGCGACGAGTTCGGGCTCGTGCTCGAGAAGGACTCGCCGCTCACCGAGAAGGTCTCCGCGGCGGTCGACGCGCTCCGCGAGGACGGCACGCTCGACGAACTCGCCGCGGAGTGGCTGGGCGGCGATGACGCGGCGCCCGTGCTCGAATGACGGATGCCGCGGCATCCGCGGTCGACGCCGCCTGGCGGCCGAGTGAACTCGAACTCGGTCGGCGGGCGTTCCGTCGCCGTCAGACCCTGCGCTCGGTGCTCATCGGCGCCGCATCGACGATCGCCCTGGCGGTGGCCCTCGGGTTCGCCCTCGTGGGCTCGCCCGGCTGGGCGCGCGTGCAGCAGAGCTTCTTCGATCCCGAGGTCGCGCTCGCCTCGCTCCCGCGCGTGCTCGAGGGTCTCTGGCTGAACATCCAGGTGCTCGTCGTGGCGAGCATCGGCGTGCTCCTGTTCGCGCTCGTGCTCGCCACGCTGCGCACGCTCCGCGGGCCGGTGTTCTTCCCGCTGCGGGCACTGTCGGCCGCCTACACCGACCTCTTCCGCGGCATGCCGCTCATCATCGTCCTGTACCTCGTCGGCTACGGCATCCCGGGGCTCGACTTCTTCGAGCGCATGCCCGCCGCGTTCTGGGGCACGATCGCGCTCATCCTCACCTACTCGGCGTACGTCGCCGAGGTGTTCCGCGCCGGCATCGACTCGGTGCACCCGTCGCAGCGCCTCGCGGCGCGCTCGCTCGGGCTCAGCCACGGCCAGACCATGCGCCGGGTCGTGCTGCCGCAGGCGGTGCGGCGCGTGACCCCCGCCCTCATGAACGACTTCGTCGCCATGCAGAAGGACGTCGGCCTCATCTCGGTGCTGGGCGCGGTCGACGCCGTACGGGCGGCGCAGATCGAGACGGCGCATTTCTTCAACTACACGCCGTACGTCGTCGCCGGGCTGCTGTTCGTGCTGCTCGCGTGGCCGACGATCCGCCTCACCGACTGGGTCTCGGCGCGCATGCGTACCCGCGAGCAGGCCGGGAGCCTGGTGTGAGCGGGCTCGGCGGAGCGGCCGGCGTCGGGCGGGCGGATGCCACGACGGCGGGCTCGACGCCCGTGCTCCGGCTCCGTGGCATCCGTCGCGCCTTCGGCGATCGCGACGTGCTGCGCGGTGTCGACCTCGACGTGGCGGCGCACGAGGTCGTCGCACTCGTCGGCGCGAGCGGGTCGGGCAAGTCGACGCTGTTGCGCACCGTCAACCTCACCGAGTCCATCGACGACGGGGTGATCCTCCTCGCGGGCGAGGACGTCAGCGACCCACGCATCGATGCCGACCGCGTGCGGGCTCGCATCGGCGTGGTCTTCCAGCACTACAACCTGTTCCCGCACCTCAGCGTGCTCGAGAACGTCACGCTCGCCTCGCGCCTCGTGCACCGGACGCGCCGGGCCGACGCGGAGCGCCGAGCACTCGAGCTGCTCGACTCGATCGGGCTGGCCGATCACGCCACCGCCTATCCCGACCGGCTCTCGGGCGGCCAGCAGCAGCGAGTCGCGATCGTGCGCGCCATCGCCACCGCCCCCGAGCTGCTGCTGCTCGACGAGGTGACGAGCGCGCTCGACCCCGAGCTCGTCGGCGAGGTCCTCGAACTCGTGCGCTCGCTCGCCGAGTCCGGAACCACCATCGTGATGGCCACCCACGAGATGGCCTTCGCTCGCGACGTGGCCGACCGGGTGGTCTTCCTCGACGCCGGCCGCATCATCGAGGACTCCCCCGCGGCCGAGTTCTTCAGTGCACCGCGGGAGCCGCGCACCCGCGAGTTCCTGGCGCGGTTCCTCCCGCGGGGCTGATCGGGCCGGCGCCTCAGCCCTCGAGGAGCGCGCCCACCACCGACGGCACGGCGGCGGCGATGTCGAGTGCCGTGACCGGTCCGCCGCCCGTGCTCGCGCTGGCACGGCGCGCCGCCTCGCCCTGCACCCATGCCGCCGTCGCCGCCAGCGCCGTGAGCACCTCGGCGTTCGTCGCGAGCTCGCGGTGGTGCGTGGCGGCGAGCGCGCCGAGGATGCCTCCGAGCACGTCGCCGGACCCCGCGGTGGCGAGCCAGTGGGTGGGCGCGGTGACCGTGTAGCGGTCGCCGTCGGGATCGCAGACGTGCGTCACGGCGCCCTTGAGGAGCACTGCGACGCCGAGTTCCCTCGCGGCCCGCTCGGCCCAGCCCCGGGGGTCGGCGCGCACCTCCTCGACGGTCGCCGGGATCTCACGCGCGGTGAGCAGCTTCGCGAGCTCCCGGGCATGCGGGGTGATGACCGTCGGAGCGGTGTGGGTGCCGACGAGATCGAGTCCGCCGGCATCGAGCACGACGGGAACCCGATCGGTCAGGGCGTGCTCGAGGTCGCCGATGAGCACGAAGGGGCGGCGGCCCTGGTCGATGCCCGATCCGACGAGCCACGCCTGCACGCGTCCCGCCACGGTGACGGTCTCGGGACGCTTCGCCAGCACCGCCTGCCGCAGGGCACGCGGACCGATGTAGCGCACCATGCCCACGCCGGCCCGATGCGCGGCCTCGACGCCGAGCACCGCGGCACCGGGGTACTCGGGTGAGCCCGTGACCACCCCGAGCACGCCGCGCGTGTACTTGTCGTCCTCCGCCGTCGGTGCCGCGATCCACTTCGCCGCGTCGACCGCGGTCCACTCCTGCCAGGGGGTCATGCTCCAACGATAGTTTGGGTGGATGCCCCGCGACGTCCCCGCTCCGATCAGCCTCGCTCCGCGTGTGGTGGTCTTCGACTACGGCGAGGTCATCTCTCGCGAGCCGACCGACGCGGACCGCGCCGCACTCGCGGCACGAGCCGATGTCCCGGGCGAGGAGCTGTGGCCCGCGTACTGGGCGCATCGCGAGGGCCTCGATCAGGGCACCGTGTCGATCGCGGAGTACTGGGCGCGCGTCGGCCGCGACGTCGGTGCTCACTGGAGCCCGATCGACGTGCACGAGCTGTGGGCGATCGATCACCGCAGCTGGCTGAGCGTCGATCCGGGCACGCTCGGAGTGCTGCACGCGCTCGTTGCCGGCGGCACGCGCATCGCGCTGCTCTCGAACGCCGGCGCGGACTTCACCGGTTGGCTGCGGTTCGGATCCTTCGCCCCGCTGTTCGAGCGGGTCTTCGTCAGCGGCGAGCTCGGACTGGTGAAGCCGCACGCCGGCATCTACGAGCACGTGATCGGCGAACTCGGCATCACGCCGGGCGAGTTGGTCTTCATCGACAACAAGCCGGAGAACGTCGCGGGCGCCGAGGCCGTCGGCGGTTCGGGCCACGTGTTCACGGATGCCACGGAACTCGAGTCGTGGCTCCGGGCCCTCGCCGCCTGACGCCTCGGCGGCGGCTCAGCCCATGCCCGCCGCGGAGCCGCGGATGCGGGCCGCCATCTCGCGCATCTGCGCGGAGACCTCGCCGATCGCGATGATGTTGCCCTCGCTGTCGCTGAACCAGGCGCCCCGCTCCTCGCCCATCTGCGCGACCCCGTCGACCGTCTTCAGGCCGGGCAGGTCGTAGTCGTGGAACATGACGCCGTGCGTGCGCATCTCCGTCATGTCCCGGTCGAGGTTGTCGGTCACGAGGTTGAAGGCCGTGTTCTGCGCCGTGCCGGCATAGGCGCTCCGGTAGACCATGAGCACCGTCCCCCCGATGTCGTAGAACAACGCCTCGCCGTCGGTGTCCTCGTACACCGGGTCGCGGCCGAGCACATCGTGCCACCACTTGCGCGCGCGGTCGAGGTCCGCTGCCGGGAGGACCGCCGTCGCCATGAGTTTCTCGAACATGATGCTTCCTCAACTCCTCGGGTCGGCGTCATCCTACGCCGACCCGAGTCGAGCCGCATCGGATCCGGGTCGAGCGATCACCCGCGTCGGGTGGCGTCCTGCACCTCGCCGACGAGCTCCTCGATGATGTCCTCGAGGAAGATCACGCCGGTCGTCGCGCCTTCCTCGTCGAACGCCCTCGCCACGTGCGTTCCGAGCCGTCGCATGGTCGCGAGCGCGTCCTCGAGGTCGGTGCCGTCGTAGATCGAGACGAGCCGCCGGACGCGCTTCGCGGGGATGGGGTCGTCGAACTCGTCGTCGTCGAGGTCGATCACGTCCTTGAGGTGCACGTAGCCGTCGGGCTCGCCGTCGTCTCCGCGGATGACGTACCTCGAGAAACCGCGCCGCGCAACGGCGCGCTCGACATCGCCGGGAGTCGCCGTCGGCGGCAGGCTGACGAGGCCGGACATCGGCACCGCGACATCCTTCACCTGCTTGGTGGTGAACTCGAACGCCGCCGTGAGGGTGCCGCTCGCGTCGTCGAGCACGCCCTCGCGGCGCGACTGGTCGACGATCGTCTGCACCTCCTCGAGGGTGAACGTCGAGGTCGCCTCGCTCTTCGGCTCCACGCCGAAGAGCCGCAGCACGCCGTTCGCCGTCGCATTGAGGGCGACGATGATCGGCCGCGAGAGGCGGGCGAGGAACACGAGCGGCGGCGCGAGGATCAGCACCGCGCGGTCCGGCACCGAGAAGGAGAGGTTCTTCGGCACCATCTCGCCGAACACCACGTGCAGGTACGAGACGAGCAGCAGGGCGATGACGAACGCCACGGTCGATACGACGCCCTCCGACCAGCCGGTGAGCTCCAGCGGCACTTCGAGCAGGTGGTGGATCGCCGGTTCCGACACGTTCAGGATGAGCAGCGAGCAGATCGTGATGCCCAGCTGGCTCATCGCGAGCATGAGCGTCGCGTGCTCCATGGCCCACAGCGCGGTCCTGGCCCGGCGGCTGCCCGCCTCGGCGAGCGGCTCGATCTGCGAGCGCCGCGCGGAGATCACCGCGAACTCGGCCCCGACGAAGAACGCGTTCGCGATGAGCAGCAGGAACAGCCACATGATGCCCAGCCAGTCGCTCATCGCGTCTCCTCCTCGACCGAGGGCTGAGTGGGCATCGGCTTCGGTACGAAGCGCACGCGATCGATGCGCCGCCCGTCGAGGCGTTGCACCACGAGGGTGCCCTCCTCGATGGGCACCTCGTCGCCGACGACGGGAAGCCGGCCGAGCTCGGCCATCACGAAGCCGCCGACGGTCTCGTAGTCGCCGTTCTCGGGCACGCGGATGCCGGTGCGGTCGACGAGCTCATCCGGCCGGAGGATGCCGGGGAAGCTGACGATGTCACCGCGGCGCACGATGCCGGCCCGCGTGCGGTCGTGCTCGTCGGCCACCTCGCCGACGAGCTCCTCGACGAGATCCTCGAGCGTCGTGACGCCCGCGGTGCCGCCGTACTCGTCGACGACCACCGCCATCTGGAAGCCGCGGCCGCGCAGTTCGCCGAGCAGTGCATCGAGCTTCATGGTCTCGGGCACCCGGAGGGCCTCCGACTGCAGCGCCGAGGCGGGGACGTCCGATCGCCGCTCGCGGGGCACCGCGACGGCCTGCTTCACGTGCACGAGACCCACGACGTCGTCGAGGTTCTCGTCGTACACGGGGAATCGCGAGTAGCCCGTCTGCCTGGCGAGTTCGAGCACCGCCTCGGCGGACTCCTGGCGCTGCACCGCCGCGATCGCCGGCCGTGGCGTCATCACGTCGGAGGCGTCGTGGTCGGCGAAGCGCAGCGTGCGGCCGAGGAGGGTCGCGGTGTCCTGCTCGAGCAGGCCGGCATTGGCGGAGCGGCGCACGAGCGAAGACAGCTCCTCGGCCGACCTGGCGCCGGAGAGCTCCTCCTTCGGCTCGATGCCGATGGCGCGGAGCATCCCGTTGGCGCTGCCGTTGAGGACCGAGATCGCCGGGCGGAACACCCACGTGAACGCCGACTGGAACGGCATCACGAGCTTCGCGGTGGCGATGGGGAGGGCGAGGGCGAAGTTCTTCGGCACGAGCTCGCCGAGCACCATCGAGAGCAGCGTCGCGATCACGATGGCGGTCGTCGCCCCGACGGGCCGCAGCGCGGCCTCGGGGAGGCCGAGCGCGGTGAGCGGCGCCGCGAGGAGGGAACTGATCGCGGGCTCCATCGTGTAGCCCGTGAGGAGGGTCGTGAGCGTGATGCCGAGCTGGGCGCTCGAGAGGTGCGTCGAGGTGATCTTCAGCGCCGAGATCGTGAGGGCGAGCCGGGTCTCACCCCGCTCCCGTCGCGCCTCGAGGTCGGCGCGATCGAGGTTGACGAGCGCGAACTCGCTCGCAACGAACAAGCCCGTGCCGATCGTGAGGAGGAGTCCGATGCCGAGGAGAACCCACTCAGACATCCGCACCTCCCCGAGCGGTCACGGGCGAGGGTCTATGGCCGGGCGTATTCGCAGAGGGAGGATCGTCCATTGTCCGCCCAGTATATCGGGGCCGTCGCCGCCGTTCCCGAGCCGTAACGAGGCCGTCACACGTCCGTCGCCACTCGACGCGCCGCCCACGCCGCCCGCCACGGCCGTCAGCGTAGCCACGGCGACGACCGGCGGCGCCGAGGCATCCACAGCCCTACCAGCTGACCGGCAACGCCTTGCCCTCCTCGTAGCCGGCGGCGGACTGCACCCCGACGAGGGCCCGCTCGCGGAACTCCTCGATGGTCCGGGCGCCCGCGTACGTGAAGGCGCTGCGCACGCCGGACGTGATCATGTCGAGGAGGTCCTCGAGCGAGGGTCGCAGCGGATCCAGGTAGATCGCCGACGACGAGATCCCCTCGGCGAACAGCTCCTTGCGTGCCAGCTCGTACGGCGAGAGCCGGTCGAACCGCTCGCGCACCGCCTTCGTCGACGCCATGCCCCAGCTCTCCTTGAACAGGCGGCCGGATGCGTCGCGCCGCAGTGCTCCCGGCGCCTCGATCGTGCCGGCGAACCAGGAGCCGATCATGACGGATGCCGCGCCCGCGGCGAGCGCGAGCGCCACGTCGCGCGGGTACCGCACGCCACCGTCGGCCCACACCTTCGCGCCCAGCTCTCGCGCCGCCTCGGCGGTCTCGAGCACCGCGGAGAACTGCGGGCGCCCGACCGCGGTCATCATGCGCGTGGTGCACATGGCGCCAGGGCCGACGCCGACCTTGAGCACGTCGGCGCCCGCCTCGACGAGGTCGGCGACGGCGTCGGCCGTCACGATGTTGCCGGCCACGATCGGCACGCCGAGCCCGAGGTCCCGCACGATGCCGACCGCGCGGATCATCCCGTCCTGGTGCCCGTGCGCCGTGTCCATCACGAGCATGTCCACGCCGGCGGCCACGAGGGCGCGCGCCTTGGCGGCGACATCCCCGTTGATGCCGACGGCCGCGGCCACCCGGAGGCGGCCCTGCGCGTCGACGTTGGGCCGGTACAGCGTGCCGCGCAGCGCGCTGCGCCGGCTCAGCGTGCCGACCACGCGGCCGTGCTCCATGACGGGGGCGAAGTCGAGTCCGGCCTCCACCATGAGATCGAACGCCCGGCGCGGCGTGTCCACGTCGTCGGCGTCGAGCGAGGTGAGGTCGCCGTGCACGAGGTCGCCGAGCCGCGCGTCGGACAGCGCCGTCGCGAGCCGTTCGGCGGTGATGCATCCGAGGAACTGCCCGCGGGCGTCGTGCAGCACGACGCCGTGCCCCGGCACCGGCGGGAGCACCTCGAGCGCGTCGGCGACGGAGTCGTCGGGGTCGAAGTCGTGGGGCGTGTCGAAGCGCGGCGACTGCGACTTCACCCAGCGGATGGCGGCGTCGAGGTCCTGCAGGTGCAGGTCCTGCGGCAGCACACCGAGGCCCCCGCGCCGCGCGAGCGTCGCCGCGAGCCTCGGGCCGGTGATGGAGTTCATGTTCGCCGAGACGAGGGGGACGGATGCCCCGGACCCGTCGTCGGGGGCGAGCGAGACGTCGAGCCGGCTCGTGACGCCCGATCGGCTCGGCACGAGGAACACGTCGGAGTACGTGAGGTCGTGTCGCGGCGTCGTCCGGTAGAACTCCATGGCCATTACGCTACCCGCCGCAACCGGGGGACCCAGTCTCGCCGAGGGGATTAGGCTTGTGTGGGTGGTCCGGCACCGCAGACGCTCGCGTGTGCGCGTGACGGGCGCCGAAGGCAATCCAGCATCGATGGAGAGAGTGGGCGAGAGGCTGTGTCGAGCCAACTGACCGGGTCGGGATCCGAGGAGACGACGGCGGGCGAGTACGGAGCCAATGAGTGGCTCGTCGACGAGATGTACGAGAAGTACCTCGCCGACCCCCAATCGGTCGATCGGACCTGGTGGCCGGTGCTCGAGCACTACCGCCAGGTGCGCACCGGAACACCCGCCGAGCCGGCCACGTCGCAGCCGGCGGATGCGGCCGCGCCCGCCCCTCCCGCCGCCGCAGAGCCCGCCCCTCCCGCCACCGCAGAGCCCGCCGCTCCGGCCGCTCCCGCCGCCGCAGCCGAGGCGCCCGCAGCCGACACCGCCGCAGCCGCGACATCCGCACCACTCACCTCGCCGTCGCTCGTCATCGGGCAGGCGCCCGAGGCGCGCACCACCTCGGTCGCCCCGCGCACCGCCCCGGTCCCCGCCGACGTGCCGATCACGAGCCCTCAGCCGGTGGTCGCCGAGGCGCCGCAGGAGGACGAGGTCGTCACCCTCAAGGGCCTGCCGAAGACCCTCGCGGCGAACATGGACCAGAGCCTCACCGTGCCGACCGCGACGAGTGTCCGCACCGTCCCGGCGAAGCTCATGATCGACAACCGCATCGTGATCAACAACCATCTCCGTCGCTCGCGCGGCGGCAAGGTGTCGTTCACGCACCTCATCGGGTGGGCGCTCATCCAGGCGCTCAAGGAGTTCCCGAGCCAGAACGTCTACTACACCGAGGTCGACGGCAAGCCGAGCATGGTGAAGCCCGCCCACATCGGCCTCGGCATCGCCATCGACCTCCCCAAGCCCGACGGCAGCCGAGCGCTCCTCGTGCCCGCGATCAAGCGCGCCGAGACGATGACGTTCAACGAGTACCTCGCCGCCTACGAGGACCTCGTGCAGCGTGCACGCCAGAACAAGCTGAAGGCCGACGACTTCCAGGGTGCGACGATCTCGCTCACGAACCCGGGCGGCATCGGCACCGTGCACTCGGTGCCGCGACTCATGAAGGGCCAGGGCTGCATCATCGGCGCCGGCGCCCTCGAGTACCCGGCCGAGTTCCAGGGCTCGTCGGAGAAGACCCTCGCGAACCTCGCGATCGGCAAGACCATCACGCTCACCTCCACCTACGACCACCGCGTCATCCAGGGTGCGGGCTCCGGCGAGTTCCTGAAGAAGGTGCACGAGCTCCTCATCGGCCAGCGCGGCTTCTACGAGGACCTCTTCGCCGCGCTCCGCCTCCCGTACGAGCCCATCCGCTGGGCCCCCGACATCTCGGTCGACATCGCGAGCGCCATCGACAAGACGGCGCGCGTGCAGGAGCTCATCAACGCGTTCCGCGTGCGCGGTCACCTCATGGCCGACACCGACCCGCTCGAGTACGTGCAGCGCTCGCACCCCGACCTCGACATCGCGAGCCACGGCCTCACCTTCTGGGACCTCGACCGCGAGTTCGTCACGGGCGGCTTCGGCGACAAGCGCACCGCGCTCCTCCGCGACATCCTCGGCGTCCTCCGCGACTCGTACTGCCGCACCATCGGCATCGAGTACATGCACATCCAGGACCCGGTCCAGCGCAAGTGGATCCAGAACGAGGTCGAGCGCAAGTACGAGAAGCCGACCCACGACGAGCAGATGCGCATCCTCGGCAAGCTCAACGAGGCCGAGGCGTTCGAGACGTTCCTGCAGACGAAGTACGTCGGCCAGAAGCGGTTCAGCCTCGAGGGCGGCGAGTCGATGATCGCCCTCCTCGACGAGATCCTGCAGGGTGCCGCGAAGGAGGGCCTCGACGAGGTCGCCATCGGCATGGCGCACCGCGGCCGCCTCAACGTGCTCACGAACATCGCGGGCAAGACCTACGGCCAGGTGTTCCGCGAGTTCGAGGGCACCCAGGACTCGAAGAACTTCTCGGGTTCGGGCGACGTGAAGTACCACCTCGGCACCGAGGGGGTGTTCACCGCCGACGACGGGCACCAGGTCCCGGTGACCCTCGCCGCCAACCCCTCGCACCTCGAGGCGGTCGACGGCGTGCTCGAGGGCATCGTGCGGGCGAAGCAGGACCGCAAGCCCATCGGCACCTTCTCGACGCTGCCGATCCTCATCCACGGTGACGCCGCCATGGCCGGACAGGGCATCGTCGTCGAGACCATGCAGATGTCGCAGCTGCGCGGATACCGCACGGGCGGCACCGTGCACATCGTCGTCAACAACCAGGTGGGCTTCACGACCGTGCCGGGCGACGCCCGGTCGTCGATCTACTCGACGGATGTCGCGAAGACGATCCAGGCGCCCATCTTCCACGTGAACGGCGACGACCCCGAGGCCGTCGTGCGCGTCGCGGAGCTCGCGTTCCGCTACCGCCAGGAGTTCAAGCGCGACGTGGTCGTCGACCTCGTCTGCTACCGGCGCCGCGGCCACAACGAGGGCGACGACCCCTCGATGACCCAGCCGCTCATGTACAACCTCATCGAGGCGAAGCGCTCGGTGCGCAAGCTCTACACCGAAGCCCTCGTCGGCCGCGGCGACATCACCGAGGAGGAGTACGAGGAGGCGCACCGCGACTTCCAGGACCGCCTCGAACGCGCCTTCGCCGAGACCCACGCCGCGCAGACGGGCGCGATCCCGATCGTCGGCGCGACCGACTCCAGCCGGGAGTCCGACTCCCCCGCCGGCGAGCTCGAGACCACCGGCGTCTCGCTCGAGGTCGTGCACGCCATCGGCGACGCGTTCGACAACAAGCCCGCGGGCTTCACGGTGCACCCGAAGATCCAGCAGCTGCTCACGAAGCGGCACGACATGAGCCGCAACGGCAAGATCGACTGGGGCTTCGGCGAGCTCCTCGCACTCGGATCGCTGCTGCTCGAGGGCACGCCGGTGCGCCTCGCCGGCCAGGACGCGCGCCGCGGCACCTTCGTGCAGCGGCACGCGGTGCTGCACGACCGCGAGAACGGCCAGGAGTGGCTGCCCCTGCAGAACCTCGCCGAGAACCAGGCGCGCTTCTGGATCTACGACTCGCTGCTCAGCGAGTACGCGGCCATGGGCTTCGAGTACGGGTACTCCGTCGAGCGGGCCGACGCGCTCGTGATGTGGGAGGCGCAGTTCGGCGACTTCGCGAACGGCGCGCAGACCATCATCGACGAGTTCATCTCCTCGGCCGAGCAGAAGTGGGGTCAGCGCTCGAGCGTGGTGCTCCTGCTCCCCCACGGCTACGAGGGCCAGGGCCCCGACCACTCGAGTGCCCGCATCGAGCGCTACCTGCAGCTCTGCGCCGAGAACAACATGACGGTGGCACGGCCCTCGACGCCGGCCTCGTACTTCCACCTGCTGCGCCGCCAGGCGTACGTTCGCCCGCGTCGCCCGCTCGTCGTCTTCACCCCGAAGGCCATGCTTCGTCTCCGCGGCGCGACGAGCGAGGTCGCCGACTTCACGAGCGGCCGCTTCGAACCCGTCATCGACGATGCGCGCATCACCGACCGCGCCGCCGTGAAGCGGGCCGTGTACGTGTCGGGCAAGCTCTACTACGACCTGATCGCCGAGCTCGAGAAGAACCCCAACCCCGAGATCGCCGTGGTCCGCGTCGAGCAGCTGTACCCGCTGCCCGCGGTCGAGCTGAAGGCCACCGCCGACAGCTACCCGAACGCGGAGCTCCTGTGGGCCCAGGACGAGCCCGAGAACCAGGGCGCCTGGCCGTACTTCATCATCGAGACGAACAAGCTCGGTCCGCGCCCGGTCCACGTGGTGGCCCGCTCGGCGTCGGCGTCGCCGGCCACGGGTTCCGCCAAGCGCCACTCGGCCGAGCAGGCCGAGCTCGTCCGGCGCGCGCTCACGCTGTAGCGCGCTCGCGCTCACGCACGACACGAAGGGGGTGGATGCCGCGGCATCCACCCCCTTCGTCGTCCCCCCGGACCGGTCAGGCTCGCGAGCCCGCCTCGACCTTCCCCTCCGTCGGCGCCGCCTCCGCCTGGGCCACGGGGTCGGGCCGGAGGATATCCGTGGATCGGTCCCGTGCCTCGGGCGTCGCCGTCCGCCAGAGCTTCGAGGGCCACCAGATCGCCCGGCCGATGTCGTACGAGAGCGCCGGCACGAGGAGCGACCGCACGAGGAAGGTGTCGAGCAGCACGCCGAACGCCACGATGAACGAGATCTGCGCGAGGAACAGGATGGGCAGCACCCCGAGCGCCGCGAAGGTCGCCGCGAGCACGAGGCCCGCCGAGGTGATCACGCCGCCCGTGACGATGAGGCCGCGCAGTACGCCCTCGCGGGTGCCGTGCCGAAGGCTCTCCTCGCGGACCCGGGTCATCAGGAAGATGTTGTAGTCGACGCCGAGCGCGACGAGGAACACGAACCCGAAGAGCGGGACGACGGGATCGGCCCCGGGGAACCCGAAGACCCCGTTGAACACGAGCGCCGACACGCCGAGGGCCGCGGCGAACGAGAGCACGACCGTGCCGATGAGGAGGACCGGCGCGAGGATCGAGCGCAGCAGCAGCATGAGGATCAGGAGGATCACGACGAGCACGAGCGGGATGATGAGGTTCCGGTCGCGGATCGAGGACTCCTTCGTGTCCAGCGCGATCGCCGACGTGCCGCCGACGAGCACCGGGTCCTCGGCGCTCGAGACGGCGCCCAGCTCGGCGCGCAGGTCCGCGACGACCCCCTCGGCCTCGGCGGAGTCGCTCGCGTACGCGAGGGTGGCGTCGAGCTGCACCCGGCCGTCGACGACCGTCGGCTCACCAGGGGGCGTCCCGGGCGGGCCGAGGGGCTGCACGCCCTCGTCGGTGACGGGCAGCGAGCCGCTCGGCGAGTCCGCGGAGACCACCGCGACGGACTCGACGCCGTCGGTGGCGAGCAGCACGTCGGCGACGTCCTGCAGCGAGTCCTCGGGCGCGATGACGACCGCCGGAGTGCCCGAGCCGCCGGGGAAGTGCTCGCCGAGGATGGCCTGGCCGTCGCGGGCCTGCGACTCGCCGAGCACGAACTCGCTCGAGGGCACGCCGTCGGCGTCGAGCTGGGTGATGCCGATCGCCATGACGGCGAGCACGAGCGTGGACACGATCCACGTCACGCGGGGTCGCCGGGCGATGAGGCGCGCGAGCTTCGGCCAGATGCCGCGCCGCGCGAGGGGAGCCTCGGTGTCGACCTCGAGCGTGCCGAACTTCGGACGCAGCGGCCAGAACGCGGCGCGGCCCGCCCACATCATGAGCGCCGGCAGGAGCGTCAGGGCGACGAGCACGGCGAAGACGATGCCGATCGCCGAGACGGGTCCGAGGATCTTGTTGCTCGTGAGCTCGCTCACGAGGAGCATGAGCAGGCCCGCGATGACCGTGCCGCCGGATGCCACGATGGGCTCCCACGATCCGCGGAGCGCCGCCCACGTGGCATCCCACTTCCGCTCGTACCTCTGCAGCGCCTCACGGTACCTCGCGATGTACAGGAGCGAATAGTCGGTGGCGGCGCCGATCACGAGGATGAACAGGATGCCCTGCGTCTGCCCGTTGAGCACCAGCACGTCGGCACGCGCGAGCGCGACGACCACGAGCACCGAGGCGGTCAGCGCGGTGAGGCTCGTGCCGAGCACGATCACGGGCAGCAGCGGCGAACGGTAGACGACCACGAGGATGATGAACACCGCCGCGAATGCCACGAGCAGGAGCAGGCCGTCGATGCCTGCGAACGCCGCCGTGAGGTCGGTCGTGAAGCCGGCCGGCCCGGTGACCGCGGCCTCGAGCCCGTCGCCGGCGGTCCCCGCGATGCGGTCGCGGAGCTCCTCGACGGTCGCGTCGATCTCGGCCGACGCGTCGACCTGCACGAAGACCGAAGCCGCCTCGCCGTCGTCCGACGGAAGCGGCGGCGACACCCCGTCGGTCGTGACGCCCGCCACGTCCGCGAACGCGGCCGCGTCGTCGGCGATCGCCTCGGTGTCGGCATCGCTCAGCCCACCGTCCCGCGCGTAGACCACGATCGCCGGGATCGCGTCGCCCGAGCGGAACTCCGCCTGGAGCTCCTGCACCTTCGTCGACTCCGCGTCGTCGGGCAGGAACTGCGCCTGCTCGTTCTCGACGACGTCGCTGAGGGCGCCGAACGAGGCCCCGCCTGCGCCGAACGCGGCGAACCAGACGAGGATCAGGACGGTCGGAATGAGCACCCGCAGCCACGTCGGAACGCGGCCCGGGCGGGGCCTGGGTCGAGCAGAGGTATCCACGTCAACGACGTTACGGAAGGGGCATCCGCTTCCGCTTCCACCGAAAGTCGGAAACGCGAGCGGCGCCGCAGACCGAACGGGTCGGCACACTCGCGCCCGTCGGCCGCGTCGTCAGGTCAGTCGACGAGGATGACGTGCCCCGACTGGATGTCGCGGATGCGCGTCAGCACCATCGTGCGCAGTTCCTCGGGCGCGCTCTCCTTGCAGGCGCGCTGCACCACCTCGGTGATGGCGACGCCGACGCGGAGCTCCGCCCGGCAATCGGGGCAGTTCTCGATGTGCTCGTGGATGTCGGCCGCATCCTCGCGAGCCAGTTCGTGGTGGAGGTACTCCTCGAGTTCGGCCCTGGCCTTCTCACAGCCGCAGTCGGTCATCTCGTGCTCCTCGGCATGCTCTGCCTCCTGGTGGGTTGACGCGCCGGCTCCGCGGCCGCGAATCCCTGTTCGCGCGCGTAGTCGGCGAGGGACTCGCGAAGCAGCCGCCGGCCACGGTGCAGGCGGCTCATCACGGTCCCGATGGGCGTGTTCATCATGTCGGCGATCTCCTGGTAGGAGAATCCCTCGACGTCGGCGAAGTACACGGCGAGGCGGAAGTCCTCGGGCAGGGCCTGCAGGGCATCCTTCACCGCGTTGTCGGGCAGGTGGTCGATGGCCTCGGCCTCGGCCGAGCGGGTCGATCGCGCGGTCGTGGACTCGGCGCCGCCGAGCTGCCAGTCCTCGAGGTCGTCGATCGTGCCCTGGTAAGGCTCCCGCTGCTTCTTGCGGTAGCTGTTGATGAAGGTGTTCGTGAGGATCCGGTACAGCCACGCCTTGAGGTTCGTGCCCTGCGTGAAGCCCGCGAACGCCGCGAAGGCCTTCACGAACGTCTCCTGCACGAGGTCCTGCGCGTCCGACGGGTTCTTCGTCATGCGGAGCGCCGCGGCGTACAGCTGGTCGATGAACGGCAGTGCCTGCTCCTCGAAGAGCTCGCCGAGCGATCGCCCGTCGTTCGCCGGGGCATCGTCGCGCGTGGTGTCGATCTCGTCCGAAGTCATCACCGGCCATCCTAGATCGTCGACCGGCGAGACATTCGGACGCTCGAGCAGTGCAACCGTCACGCGTACCATCTCCTTCTGCGCCCCCTGACGCTACTGTTGGTAACCGATGCAGATTTCGAGGTATTCCGCACCCGAGTTCGACCCGTACGGCGAGGCGAGGCAGACCGAGACGGATGTCGGATGGCGGGCGCCCGTCGCGGCGGGCCCGCTCGCGTCCGTGGTGGCCGTGCCCGGTTCGAAATCGCTCACGAACCGCGAGCTCGTGCTCGCCGCCCTCGCCGACGACCACTCGACGCTGCACGCGCCGCTCTGGTCGCGTGACAGCGAGCTCATGATCGAGGGGCTCCGAGCCCTCGGCACGCGATTCGAGCGGATGCCGGGAACCGGCGGCTTCGGCGACGACGTGCGCGTCATCCCGGCCGACGAACTGCTGGGCTCGACGACCATCGACTGCGGGCTCGCGGGCACCGTCATGCGGTTCCTCCCGCCCGTCGCCGCGCTCGGCCTCGGCCCGACGACCTTCGACGGCGACGAGGCCGCCCGGCGCCGCCCCATGGGCGCCTCGATCCTCGGGCTCCGGTCGCTCGGCGTCGACATCGACGACGACGGTCGCGGAGCCCTGCCGTTCACGGTGCACGGCACCGGGCGAGTGGAGGGCGGAACCCTCGAGCTCGACGCATCGGCGTCGAGCCAGTTCGTCTCGGGACTGCTGCTCGCCGCCGCCCGCTTCGAGCGCGGCCTCGATCTGCGGCACACCGGCGAGCGGCTGCCGAGCCTCCCGCACATCGAGATGACGATCGCAGCGCTGCGTGCCCGCGGCGTCGAGGTCACGACCCCGGAGCCCGGCCGCTGGCAGGTCGCTCCGGGGCCGATCCACGCCACCGACGTGACCATCGAGCCCGATCTCTCCAATGCGGCGCCGTTCCTCGTGGCGGCGATGATCGCCGGCGGGCATGTGACGATCGCGGGGTGGCCCGCCGAGACGACCCAGGTGGGTGCGCGGCTGGCCGACCTGCTCACCCGATTCGGCGCGCGGGTCTCGTTCGACGACGACCGGCTCACCGTCACGGCGCCGCCGCGTGCCGCAGACGGCGGCCGCGGCATCCGGGCCGTGGAGCTCGACCTGTCGGAGGCCGGTGAACTCGTGCCCAACCTGGCCGCGCTCGCCGCGTTCGCCGACGGGCCGAGCACGTTCACCGGCATCGGGCACATCCGCCACCATGAGACCGACCGGCTCGCCGCGCTCGCGGCCGAACTCAACGGTCTCGGCGGCCGGGTCACCGAACTCGACGACGGCCTGCGGATCGATCCCGCACCCCTGCACGGCGGCCTGTGGCACGCATATGCCGATCACCGCATGGCCACGACCGGCGCCATCGTGGGGCTCGCCGTGCCCGGCGTCGTCGTCGACGACATCGCGTCGACCGGCAAGACCCTCCCCCAGTTCACCAAGCTGTGGGAGCAGATGCTGGCATGAGCTGGTGGGACGCCGACGACGACGAGGCCGAGGACGAGTTCGACGAATCCGACGTGCGCGTGCGTCCCAATCGCCGGGGCAGCCGTCCCCGCACGAAGGTGCGTCCCGAGCACGCCGACGCGGTGCCCGGAACGGTGCTCGGCGTCGACCGGGGGCGTTACGCCGTGCTCGTCGACGAGGGTGGCGGCGACGAGCGCGAGATCACGGCCGCTCGGGCGAGCGAACTGCGCCGCAAGTCGGTGGTGACCGGCGACCGCGTCGACCTCGTCGGCGACACGACGGGCGAGCCGGGCACGCTCGCGCGCATCGTCCGGGTCGGCGAACGCGGGACGCTGCTGCGGCGCAGCGCCGACGACACCGACGAGGTCGAGCGGGTCATCGTCGCGAATGCCGACCAGATGCTCATCGTCGTGGCCGCGGCGAACCCCGAGCCGCGCATCCGCCTCGTCGACCGCTACCTCGTGGCGGCGTTCGACGCCGGCATCCAGCCCCTGCTCGTCATCACCAAGACCGACCTCGCCGACCCCGACGAGTTCCTGGCGAACTTCTCGGGACTCGAACTGCCCGTCTTCCGTTCGAGTTCCGAGCGGATGCCGCTCGACGAGATCACCGCGGCGCTCATCGACCATCGCACGGTCTTCGTCGGTCACTCCGGCGTCGGCAAGTCGACGCTCGTCAAC
Source organism: Agromyces sp. NSFZ (assembly GCF_056156205.1). Lineage (NCBI taxonomy): Bacteria > Bacillati > Actinomycetota > Actinomycetes > Micrococcales > Microbacteriaceae > Agromyces > Agromyces sp. NSFZ. The sequence continues at coordinate 1,436,531 of NZ_CM149585.1, read as the reverse complement.
GCCCTCGTGCCCGAGGCGAACCGCGCCATCGGCCACGTCAACGTCGTGACGGGCCGGGGGCGGCACACCTCCTCGTCGACGGTGTCGTTGCGCGTGCGCTCCGAGGCGGGCACCGGCTGGGTCATCGACACTCCGGGCGTGCGGTCGTTCGGGCTGGGACACGTCGATCCGGCCAACATCCTCGGCGCCTTCACCGACCTCGCGCGCGTCGCCGAGGACTGCCCGCGTGGCTGCACGCACCTCCCCGACGCGCCCGACTGCGCGATCAACGAGGCCGTCGACGCGGGTGAGCTCGGCGACACGGGCCGGGCGCGCCTCGATTCACTGCAGCGCCTGCTCACGACCTTCGCATAGGCGTCGCCCTCGTCGCACCACCGTGCACGAGGCATCCAGCCGCCCTGCTTAGCATGGACGGATGACCGATGCTCGACTCGCCCCCGGCGACCTCGCTCCCGACTTCACCCTCGACGACCAGGACGGCACGCCCGTCACCCTCTCGTCCCTCCGCGGCAGCCGCGTGGTGCTGTACTTCTACCCCGAGGCGATGACGCCCGGCTGCACCACCGAGGCGTGCGACTTCCGCGACAGCCTCAACTCCTTCGCGAGCGCGGGCGTGCGCGTCATCGGCATCTCGAAGGACGACGTCGCGAAGCTCAAGCGCTTCGCCGAGCGCGACCGCCTGAACTTCCCGCTGCTGGCCGACCACGACCTCGAGGTGCAGCAGGCCTACGGCGTCTGGGGTGAGAAGTCCCTCTACGGCAAGATCGTCGTGGGTGCCATCCGCTCGACCTTCGTCATCGGCGAAGACGGCCGCATCGAGAAGGCCTGGTACAACGTCAAGGCCACCGGCCACGTGGCGCGCGTGCGCCGGGAGCTCGGCCTCGACGCCGCGTGATGCGGGTGCTCGACGCGAGTCAGGCCCCGTCGGGGGCGGATGACTCGTCGCCGGGCCGCGTGTAGGCGAGCCGCACGGGCGTCCAGAGGAGGAGCCCGATGACGGTGATGGCCGGCACGAGCAGCAGCCACCCGATGTCGGGACGGGCGAACAGGCCCTGGAAGGCGCCGACGGCCACCGACACCTGCAGCACCTGCCAGACGATCGCTGCGGCGCGCGACCACGGCGCGCGCCGCAGCGAGGCGACGGCCGTGACGCTCACCCAGAGCGCGCCGATGACGACGAGCACGAGCAGTGCGATGGCGGTCGTGTACGACGACGGCTGCAGCGCGAACAGGTCGACCACGAGCCAGACGACGAGGCCGATGAGGGCCGCCGCCTCGAGCATGAGGACGGCGCTGATGACGACGAGCGCCGCCTTCACCCCGGGCGAATCGGATGCCGCTGGAGGCATGGATTCCTCGTCGGACGCACGCTGATTCACAGGCTAATCCCATTCACGACTATTGATTCGATCTCTCCGCTATGCGACCATTTATGAGGCCGAGTTGATGCTCACAGGGACGTGAGCCGATCAGTCATGATCCTACTTCCCGAGATTCGGCTTCCCCCCTGCAGCACATGCCGGATTTCGGCTGCGCAATCGTGCGCGTCTGCATCGAAGTACACCGCAAGGAGCATCTCCATGGATTGGCGCGATAAAGCCGCCTGCCTCACCGCTGACCCCGAACTGTTCTTCCCGGTCGGCAACACTGGTCCCGCCGTCGACCAGATCGAGAAGGCGAAGGCCGTCTGCGCCCGATGCACGGTCACCGAGATCTGCCTCCAGTACGCCCTCGAGACCGGTCAGGACTCGGGCGTGTGGGGCGGCCTCAGCGAAGACGAGCGCCGCGCGCTGAAGCGCCGCGCCGCTCGCGCACGCCGCGCCGGCTGAACCCCCGGCCCACCACCGCCGCCTGAACGGCGAACACCCCGCCCACGGCCGAGGCTCGGGGCATCCGCTCACCGCTCCGCTGGGGTGATCCACCGCAGTGGGACGTCGATCGTCACCTCGGTGCCACGACCGACGATGGTGTGCCAGTCGATCGTGCCGCCGAGTTCGCCCTGGATCAGGGTGCGCACGATCTGCGTGCCGAGTCCTTCGCCGACCTTGCCCTCGGGAAGGCCCGACCCGCTGTCGCGGACCTGCACGGTGAGCGCCGTCTGCGAGCGGTCGGCGATGATCTCGACATCGCCCTCCTGACCGGCCAGCCCATGCTCGACGGCGTTCGTCACGAGCTCGGTGAGGGCGAGGGCGAGTGGTGTCGCGTAGGCGCTCGGCAGCACCCCGAACGACCCCGATCGCGTCGGATGCGCCGTGGTGTTGTGTGCGGACGCGACCTCGGCGACGAGCAGCAGCGCCCGATCGAAGACCTCGTCGAAGTCGACGTTCTGGGTGAGTCCCTCGGAGAGGGTGTCGTGCACGACCGCGATCGCGCCGACCCGTCTCATGGCCTGCGTGAGCGCCTCGCGCGCCTCGTCGGAGTGGGTGCGCCTGGCCTGGATGCGCAGCAGCGACGCGACGGTCTGGAGGTTGTTCTTCACCCGATGGTGGATCTCGCGGATCGTCGCGTCCTTGGTGATGAGTTCCTGCTCCTGGTGGCGCAGCTCGGTGACGTCGCGGCTCAGCACGATGGCGCCGATCCGCTCGCCCCGGTGGCGGATGGGGATCGCGCGCAGCGACACCGTCACCCCGCGCGACTCGACGTCGGTACGCCACGGCGCGCGTCCGGTGACCACGAGCGGCAGGGTCTCGTCGACCACGAGCTTGCCGCTGAGGAGCCGTGTGCTCACCTCGGCGAGCGACTCCCCCTCGAGCTCGTCGTCGAAGCCCATGCGGTTGAACGCCGAGAGGGCGTTCGGGCTCGCGAACGTCGTGATGCCGTCGACGTCGAGGCGGATGAGCCCGTCGGAGGCGCGCGGGGCACCGCGCCTCGGCCCGCTCGGAGCGCCGAGGTCGGGGAAGTCCCCCGACGCGATCATCTGGAAGAGCTCCTCGGCGCACTCGTTGAAGGTGAGCTCCTGGCGGCTCGGCGTGCGCGTGGCGCCGAGGTTCGTGTGGCGCGTGATGACCGCGACCGGCTCGGACGCGAGCTCGGTGCCGGTGGCCGACAGCCGGCGCATGACGGGCACGGCCCGAACGCGCGTGGGCATCTCCTCGTACCAGTCGGGCGCGGAGGAGTCGGCGATGGCGCCCGTCGTGAAGGCGCTGGTCACGAGGTCGCGCCACTGCGGCTTGATCGCCTGGCCGACGAAGTCCCGGTAGAAGAGGGTCGCGGCGCTCGACGGCCGGGAGTGCGCGACCGCGACGAAGTCGTCGTCGCCGGACGGCACCCACAGCACGATGTCGGCGAAGGCGAGGTCGGCGAGCAGCTGCAGGTCGCCGACGAGCATGTGCAGCCAGTCGACGTCGGCCTGACTGCTGCGGCCCTGGGCGAGGACGAGATCACTGAGGGTCGACACAGATCCAGCGTAGTGTGCGCGTCCTGCAGCTCGGGCGGGCGCCGGCCTTGCCGCAGGGCCGGGCGGATGCCTGCAGGGCGGATGCCCGAAGGGCGGATGCCGCTGCGCTCACCCTGCGGCTCGGCTCGGCTCGGCGCGCCGCACGGGGACGAATCGGAGGACACGACGCCGGGCGGCCTCGGGCACCGGCAGCACCCGGTCGAGCACGTAGTCGCGGAGTGCGGCGCGGAGCGGGCTGCGCGGGGCCGCGTCGCGGAGCGTGCGGGCGGTGAGGATCGCCGCGTCGGCCGCTCGCCCGTCGTGCGGCAGCATCGTCGCCTCGCTGATACCCGCGAAACGGCGGAGCGTCTGCCGCACCTGCGCGTGCGCGTCGATGCCGAGGGCGCTCGTGCGCACCCGGTTCACCATGACCTCGATGCGCTCGGGCTCGACGTGGTCGACGAGCTCGCCGTGCCCCCGCAGGAGCCGGGAGAGGCCCACCGGGTCGGCGAGCCCCACCGCGACGACGCGATCGGCGGCAGCCAGCGCGGCGAAGGTCGCCGCGTTCCGGCGTGGCGCGAACTGGTCGCTCGTGAGCTCCTCGTCGCGCTCCAGGCTGAATCCCGTATCGATCACGACGTACTCCGCCCAGGCGCGGATCACCTCGAGGCTCGTGGTCACGCGCTCCGACGACAGCTCGGGCCATCGGCTCGGGCCCACGAGACCGGTGAACACGTCGAACGAGGCGCGCGGGGCCGAGTAGCGCTGGGCGATGCGTTCGAGCTCGGCACGATCGAGCGCGCCTCCACCGGCGAGGCGGCACGCCGAGGCGAATCCCGGCGCTTCGTCGAGGAGCCCGAGGAGCGGCGCGACGGTGCCCCCGTAGGGGTCGGCGTCGACGAGCGCGACGGAGTGGCCCGCCGCTGCGATCTCGGCGGCGAGGTTCACCGCGACGGTCGTACGGCCGGGGGCTCCGGCCGGCCCCCAGACCGCGACGACGGATGCTGCGCGCGGGGCTCGCGGGGAGGCGTCGCCGATGCGGGAGGGCACGGCGACGACCCCGCCGCTCACCATCGGCTCGATCTCGGCCCAGCTCGCGGCACGGTCGAGCACCTCGTGCAGGCCGAGCTGCGCGGCGTGCGCGCGTTCGGCGTCGCCGGCGGCGAGGGCGACGAGCCGGATGCCCCGCTCGTCGCATGCGGCGAGCAGCTCGGCGCTCAGGGTGTCGCGACCGGCGCCGACGAGCACCACCTCGGGTGCGAGCACGTCGAGGTTGCCGAGCACGTCGCGCCACCCCAGCAGTCGCGCCACGATGACGTGCCCGTGCTCGACGACGTCGGCGAGCAGGCGGTCTTCGGTCGCCGGGTCGAGCGCGATCGCGAGGCGCGCCATCAGTCGGTGCCCGGGCGAGCCGGGACGAGGTCGATGACGTCGCCCGCCGCGAGCGCCTCCAGCAGTGCGGCGACCTTCTCGCGCGGAACGAGGAGCTCGACCGACGGACCACCGGTGTCCACCATGCCCTCGGGCTCCTGCACGGCCGCGATCTCGGCGCCGGCCACGAGCACCGTGGGCGGCTCGTAGGCGTCGCGGTCGGCGCCGTGCGCCGCCCAGACGTCGACGGTCGCGCCCGGGCCGACGCTGCCCGGCAGCGCCGCCCGGCTCGACACGACGACCGTCGCGAGCCCCGCTCGGTCGACGGTGTCGACCGCCGAGTCGGGCACGAGCTCGCCGGCCTCGATCGTGCGCACGACCACGAGCCCGCCCTCGGGCAGGTCGTCGGGCGTCAGGTAGTGCTCGGAGCGCGGGGCGAGGCGCACCGACACGACCTCGAGATCGTCGGCCGCGATGCGCGTGCCCGGTGTCAGCGTGTCTCTCGCCGCGTACGTCGCCGCCGAGTCGTCGAGACCGTCGACGAGGGCCCACACGCCGGTGGTGGACCCGGCGACGAGCACGATGCCGATGAGCAGACGCGGGTCGAGCCGAACGGCGCCCCGATCGGTTCGCTCGGGTCGACGGGCCATCGTGCTCCTTCCAGACGACGCGCGCTCGCGCCGGGCTCAATCGTGACGCGAAACCGAGAGGATGCCTCGAAGTTATCCACACCCGCGATCGCCTCTTCGTCCCGGGTCGATAATCGAACACATGACCCCACACGGCCCTGGCGACGAGATCGGCCGGTTCCTCACCGTCGCCGACGCGGCGGAGCTGCTCGCCGTCGACGTCCAGACCGTGGACGACCTGATCCGGACGGGCGAGCTCCCCGCCATTCGCGTCGGCACCTCCGGTCCCTGGCGGGTCGAGCGCACCCAGCTCGAGGTCTGGATCGAGGAACAGTACGAGCAGACCCGGCGGCACGCGCTCTGGAACCAGGGCGAGTTCGCGAACGTCCTCGAGCTCTCGGGCGCCAGGTCGGGTCGGCTTCGCACGGTCGACTGAGTCGGGCCTCGGTTCATCCGAAGTCGACGACCAGCACGCGTTCGAGCGGAACGATGCGCGAGCTGCGCACCTCGCGATCGCGGCGCGGTACGCCGGGCTCGTGAACCGCGAGGTCGAGATGGTCTCGAGCGACCCGGTCGATGGTGCCGTGCACTCGGCTGTCCTCGGTGGTGAGGTGCACGGGCATGCGGCGTCGGCACAGGTCGCGCAGCACGAAGGTGAGCCCGATGCGCTCGGCGAGCCGGGTGGCCGGCTCGCCCGCCGGGAGGAGACTCACCTCGAGCTGCGCGGGCGTCGGCAGGATCGCGGCGATCGCACCCAGCGGCACGATGCACTGACCCTGCCGGCTCCCGCCCGGGCGCACCGCGGCGCTCATCCAGTCGCGGCCGAAGGACAGCGGTCGGAGCTCGAGCAGGCGACCCCCGCGGAGCTCGACGCGGACGGTGGCCGAGTGGTCCTCCCCCGCCGCCGCCGCCATGGCGGCGAGTCGATCGCGCAGCACGAGGCGACCGAGTCGGAGACGCTCCTCCTCGAGGGCGAGCGCTCGTTCCTCGTCTCGCTGTTCCTGGTCCAGCTGCGACTCGAGGTCGTCGAACAGCAGGTCCCAGCGCATGCGGGCACGTTACCCCGGGCCGTGGCGAGGGACGTTCGTTCTCCACAGGCGAGGAATTTCCTTGACACCATCCGGGCCCCTGAATACCGTTCACTCCGGGATCCCCCGAACGTCCCCCGATCGGGGGTGATTCCGTCGTCGGCCGAACCGCCGTCGCTCACCCTCATGGAGCACAGATGACCGCACGCCCTGCCGTTGCACGCCCAGTCGCACGAGGTTCCAGCCTGCCGTTCCTCGACGACGATGACGACTACTTCGGCCGGCAGCCGACGCGCCGCAGCGAGCTGCCCGACCCCGAGCCGCTGCTGCGCAACCTCACGCACTGCGTCATCGAGGTGCTCGCCGGCGCCCGCGACCTCGACCAGCTCGCTCGCTGGGTCACCGACGATGTCTACCGCAACCTGTCGAAGCGCGTCGTGCTCGCGGCGCGGGCGCGCCGGGTGAAGGGCCAGGCCCCCCGACGTCCGGCCTTCACGATCGGCAACGTGCTGACCTGCGAGCCCGCCGACGGCATCCTCGAGGCGGTCGTCATGGTGCACCAGCGGCCGAGGTCGCGTGCCGTCGCCATTCGCCTCGAAGGTCTCGACCAGCGCTGGCGCGCGAGCGCGATCAGCGTGCTCTGAGCGATCTCGGCCGCCGCACCGCGCATCCCTCCCGCGACGCCGCGGCCCGTCCGCGCATCCCTCCCGCGACGCCGCGCCACGTCCGCGCATCAGCGCGCGACGCCGCGCCACGTCCGCGCATCAGCGCGCGACGCCGCGCCACGTCCGCGCCCTCTGCGCCACTTGAAGTGGCGCAGAGGGCGCCGAACTGGCGCGGGAGGTCGGCGCGGGCGCGGGTGGCGCGGGCCGGCCGGACCCGTGGGCGCGAGTCAGCGCCCCTTGCGCTCCTGCGCGCGGCGCTCGGCGCGGTTCTGCGGGGCCGGCTGCGCTCCCTCACCGCTCGTGCGCTGACCGAACGCCCCGCGCGCCGGCTCGACCTGGGGCGCCGCGGCCGGCGCCTGCGCCTGCGCGACGGCGCGGCGCGCGCGCTCGGTCGCCGCCTGCTGCACCTGGCCCCGTTGGTTGCGCACCTCGACGCCGCCGGAATCGCTCGGCGCGGAGTAGCTGAGTCGTTCGTCGGGGGTGGCCTGCCGGTTGAGTCCCTTCGCCTCGATCGTGGCCCCGGCTCCGGCCTGCGGAGCGACCTCGACCTCGAGGTTGAAGAGGAAGCCGATCGTCTCCTCGCGGATCGAGCCCATCATCTGCTGGAACATCGCGTAGCCCTCGCGCTGGTACTCGACGAGCGGGTCGCGCTGGGCCATGGCACGAAGGCCGATCCCGTCCTTCAGGTAGTCCATCTCGTAGAGGTGGTCGCGCCAGCGACGATCGATGACCGAGAGCACGACTCGGCGCTCGAGCTCGCGCATCGCCGGGCTGCCCAACTGCTGCTCGCGGCGCTGGTAGGCGAGCTTCGCGTCGGAGAGGATCTCGCGCCGGATGAAGTCGCGGTTCACGCGGCCCTTCTCGCCGGCCTCGGCGACCACCTCGTCGATCGTGATGCCGATCGGGTAGAGCGTCTTCAGCTCGGTCCAGAGCGCGTCGAAGTCCCACTCGTCGGGGCTGCCCTCGGCGGTGTGCGCGTCGAGCACCTCGTCGATGACGTTCTCGAGGAACGTCTGCGTGCGCTCGTGCAGGTCGTCGCCCTGGAGGATGTGCCGACGGTCGCTGTAGATGGCCTCGCGCTGGCGGTTGAGGACGTCATCGTACTTCAGCACGTTCTTGCGGATCTCCGCGTTGCGGGCCTCGACCTGCGACTGCGCCGAGCGGATGGCCCGGGTGACCACCTTCGACTCGATGGCCACGTCGTCGGGGACGCCGCGGGACATGATGCTCTCGGCGGCGCCGGCGTTGAACAGCCGCATGAGGTCGTCGGTGAGCGACAGGTAGAAACGGCTCTCGCCGGGGTCGCCCTGACGGCCCGAGCGCCCGCGCAGCTGGTTGTCGATGCGGCGGGACTCGTGCCGCTCGGTTCCGAGCACGTACAGCCCGCCCGCGGCGAGGACCTTCTCGGCCTCGATCGCGATCTCGGCCTTGACCTGCTCGAACACCTCGTCCCACGCGGCCTCGTACTCCTCGGGCGTGTCGACCGGGCTGAGCCCACGCTCGTGCATGCGCTGCACCGCGATGAACTCGGCGTTGCCGCCGAGCATGATGTCGGTTCCTCGACCGGCCATGTTGGTGGCGACGGTCACGGCGCCGTGGCGACCGGCCTGCGCCACGATCGCCGCCTCACGCGCGTGGTTCTTGGCGTTGAGCACCTCGTGCCGCACGCCCTTCTTCGCGAGCAGGCGCGACAGGTACTCGCTCTTCTCGACGCTCGTCGTGCCGACGAGTACCGGCTGCCCCTTACGGTGGCGCTCCACGATGTCCTCGACGACCTGCGCGAACTTCGACTCCTCGTTCTTGTAGACGAGGTCGGGCTGGTCGATGCGGATCATCGGCCGGTTCGTCGGGATGGGGACGACACCGAGCTTGTAGGTGGACATGAACTCGGCGGCCTCGGTCTCGGCCGTACCCGTCATGCCCGAGAGCTTGTCGTAGAGACGGAAGTAGTTCTGCAGCGTGACGGTCGCGAGGGTCTGGTTCTCGGCCTTGACCTGCACACCCTCCTTCGCCTCGATGGCCTGGTGGATGCCCTCGTTGTAGCGGCGGCCGACGAGGATGCGCCCGGTGTGCTCGTCGACGATGAGCACCTCGCCGTTCATGACGACGTAGTCCTTGTCGCGCTTGAAGAGGGCCTTCGCCTTGATCGAGTTGTTCAGGAACGAGATGAGCGGAGTGTTCGCGGACTCGTAGAGGTTGTCGATGCCGAGGTAGTCCTCGACCTTCTCGATGCCGGGCTCGAGCACCCCGACGGTGCGCTTCTTCTCGTCGACCTCGTAGTCCTCGCCGGGCACGAGCCGCTTGGCGAGATTGGCGAACTCGGTGAACCAGCGGTTCGCCTCGCCGGAGGCGGGCCCGGAGATGATGAGCGGGGTGCGCGCCTCGTCGATGAGGATCGAGTCCACCTCGTCGACGATGGCGAAGTTGTGGCCGCGCTGCACCATGTCGGACGCCTGCCACGCCATGTTGTCGCGCAGGTAGTCGAAGCCGAACTCGTTGTTCGTGCCGTAGGTGATGTCGGCGGCGTACTGCTCACGGCGCACGGCCGGGGTCTGACCGGCGAGGATGCATCCGGTGGTCATGCCGAGCGCGCGGAAGACACGGCCCATCAGCTCCGACTGGTAGCTCGCCAGGAAGTCGTTGACCGTGACGATGTGCACGCCCCGGCTGGTGAGGGCGTTGAGGTAGGCGGCCGTCGTCGCGACGAGCGTCTTGCCCTCACCGGTCTTCATCTCCGCGATGTTGCCGAGGTGCAGAGCCGCGCCGCCCATGAGCTGGACGTCGAAGTGCCGGAGGCCGAGGGTGCGTCGGCTCGCCTCGCGGACGGCGGCGAACGCCTCGGGCAGCAGGTCGTCGAGGGACTCCCCGTTGGCGTAGCGCTCGCGGAGCTCCACGGTCTCGTGCTTGAGCTCATCGTCGCTGAGGGCCTGGAAGTCGTCTTCGAGGGCGTTCACCGCCGCCGCGTAGTTCTCCAGTCGCTTGAGGGTTCGGCCCTCGCCGACGCGGAGGACCTTTTCCAGAATCGAAGCCACGAATGTTCTCCTGTAGTCGTCGGGCGCCACGCCTCTTGTTTGGGGCGTCCTCGGTCGGAACCCCCGGGCGCACCCGGTACCGCCGTGCAGACGGTCATCATAGCCATGCTAGCGGCCAGCAGGCTGGGCGCGGGCGGCGAGAACGCCGGGTGGAACCGACATGCCGGTGGGCACGGACCGACGTCCGTGCCCACCGGTGAACCGAGCGGATGTCGCGTCAGGCCGTGACGCGCTCGAGTCGCGGCTCCGACGGGCCGGACTCCGCGTCGGCCTGCTCATCGAGGCCGATGAGGCCGTAGTCCCACCCCTTGCGCCGGTACACGACACTCGGCCGGCCGGTCTCGGAGTCCACGAAGAGGTAGAAGTCATGTCCGACGAGCTCCATGTAGTAGAGCGCGTCGTCGACGGTCATCGGGTTCGAGGCGAACACCTTGCGGCGGATGACCACCGGACAGTACTCGTCCTCCTCCTCGGCAGCAGGCTGCTGCTCCTCGATGACGGGAATGCTGCCGGTGCGCACCTGCTCGATCACCTCAGGGGCGGCAGCCTGCACGCCGACCTCGCTGAACCCGAGGTCGGTGGCCTCGCGCAGCGACGTCGGGCGGCGTTGCCCACGATGGACCTTGCGACGATCCTTTGCGCGACGGATGCGCTCGAGCATCCGCCCGAGGGCGACGTCGAACGCGGCGTACTTGTCGGTGCCGTCGGCTTCCGCCCGCACCAGGGGCCCCTTGCCGACGAGCGTCAGTTCGACGCGATCGAGGCCGTTGTTGTTCCCGTTCTTCTCGTTGTGCCGGGTGACTTTCACGTCGAGGGAGATGGCTCGTTCGGCGAGGCTGGCGATCTTCTCCGACTTCTCGGCCGCGTAGGCGCGGAATCGGTCGGTGACCCCCAGGTTTCGTCCGACGATGTTCAATTCCATGACGACCTCCATCTACCGGCGTGTCACCCGGGTCTGGAAGGGTGGATCGACCACGCCTGTCCTGCCACCGTAGCCCCCAGACCGGGCATTGTCACGGAGAGTTTCCCGTGAGCCGGGAGACGACCGGCGGGCGCCGCAGCGGGGTCTCCGCGAGCACCGCGATCGCGACGACGGACCCCCCGGCCGCCGTCACCGCACGCCGCGCCTCGGCGAGCGTCGAGCCCGTGGTGAGCACGTCGTCGACGAGCAGGAATCGCCGCCGAGTGAGCCCTCCTCGGGCCTCGAGCGCCCCATCGGCGTTGGCCCGGCGAGCTGCGGCGCCCAGGCCGGCCTGGTCCTCATGGGCCCGGGTGAGTCGCAGCACCCTCGATGAGCGGATGCCGCTGCGCGCCAGCAGGAGCTCCACCGGTGCGTAGCCGCGCGCGCGCATGGCGGCCGGCGTGGACGGCACGGTGCAGACCTCGGTCGAGCCGGACGGCAGGCCGGCGAGCGCCGGCACGATCACGGCCCGCAGCGCCCGCGCAAGCGTCGTGGCGGCATCCGTTCGCCCGCCGTCCTTGAACGCCCCGATCGCGCTCGCCACCTCGCCCTCGTAGCGGAGCGACGCCCACGCGGTGAGTCCCGGGCGTTCGACGAGCCGCGGATCGCCGAGGAGCCGCGGGCGGCACGCTCGGCACACCGACCGATCGACGGCGCCGCAGCCGACGCACGTGACCGGCAGGACGACCCCGAGCGCATCGGCGACGGCGTTCGACCACGTCATACGCTCGAGGGTGACTCGGCCGCCGGATCGCGACGCCGCAGACGGCCGCGTCGGTGCGACCGCATGCGTGCGCGACGACGGTGGAGGACGGGTCGCTCAGCCGGGTTCCTGCGACGCGATGAAGCGGATGCCCGTCGCGCGCACCTGCCAGCCGACGCCGCTGCGCACGACGAGCTCGCCGTCGGCGGTGAGCGCCCGGAGATCGTTGTTGCCGCCGTCGATCGCCACGCCGCCCGCGGGTCCGTCGAACCGACGCGCGAAGCCGCCGAGCTCCTGCGTGACGATGCGGGTCGTGCCGTCGGCGAGCCGGGTGAGCGACGCGACCGTGCTGGCATCGAGCCAAGCGACGTCGAGCGGGGTGCCGTCGAGGTCGTCGAGGCGCAGCGCGATCGGGCTCAGTGCGATGGGCTTGCCGTCGGTGTCCCGTTGGATCGAGGCCGCGACGAAGTTCGTTCGCACGCCGTCGGCGAGCAGTGCGACGATGCGGGTCGCATCACGCGAGACCTCGATCGCCGCGATCGCCGTGCCCGTCCAGGGCGCGTCCACCTGCTCGGACGTCCCATCGGGGGCGTACCACGCCAACTGGTCAGGTGCGTCCGCGGGAACCGACCACACGAATCCGGCGCCGTCGATGGCGGGGACCACGGGATTCGCCCGCGGATCGAGCGGCACCGGGTCCTCGTCCACGCGCAGGAGCGACACCCCCTCGGCGGTCCGGATCGCCGCCGACTCGCCGCCGGGACCCAGGGCAGCGCCGCTCGGAACCAGCGTCGCCACCTGTTCGGACAGCCCGGGGATGGGCTCGATGCGCTCGCCCGAGGTCGCGAGGTGACCGAACGTCTGACCGTCGAAGACCACGGTACGGGGATCGACGCGAGGGTTCGGCTCGGGCCGCGGGTCGGTCAGGTCGGGAGGGTCGGCGTCGGCGCCGTTCAGGGCGAGGTCGACCTGTTCGATGGTGCGCACGCCGATGAGGCTCTCCTCCAGCTGGGCCTGGATGCGCTGCGCGGTTCGCAGGTCGCCGAGCCCGGCGCCGGTGAGCGAGACCCACGCCGTCTCCCCGGCGACGGTCACGGCTGCCGGGGTGAGCTGCACTCCTTCGGGGAACGCCGAGACGACGCCCGGCTTCAGCCACTCCGCCGGGCCCGCGATGAGCGAGCGCACGATGCTCGTCTGCGCCGACTCCCGACCGGCGAACCAGCGGACATCGGGCACCAGGTACCGGTAGCTCGGGTCGAAGAAGTACAGCTCATACGAGCGGAACACGCCCGTGAAGCTGACCTCGTCGATGACGATGCCGGGCGGCGCGGCCGAGATGCGCCACTCCCCGTCGACCTGCTCGAAGGAGTACTGGAACGGGATGGGTGTGCGCGATTCGGGCTCCTCGTACTGCCCGTTGCCGCCGAGCGCCGCGGCCGGCGTCACCTCGAGGCGGAGCGTGGTCTCGTCGACCGTCTCGACGTCCCGTTCGCCGAGGACGTCGATGGTGGCTCCATCGCCGGGATCCCACTCCTCGGCGAACGCCTGGGTGAGGTACTCGCGCGCCACCTCGTAGTTGTTCCGAGGGCTCTGCGCCGCGATGATGAAGCCGTCGAGGATCTGCTCCTGGGTGGCGCCCTCCGCGGGGGGCTGCGCCAGGATGTCGAGGTCGACGGGGTCGGCGGGCGCAGGGTCCCCGCGCTGCACGCCGCCGGAATCCGGAATGGACGCGCATCCGGTGAGCACGAGGCACACGAGGGCCACGGAGGCCGCCACTACGCGCCTACGCATCGCGAACCCCCTGGGAATCGGTCTCACGGTCGTCCGCCACGACGGTCTCGGGCTCGACGGAGCCGATCGACTCCGTGGGCGGCGGCCCCTGGGCACCGGCATCCTCGGGCTCGAGCGGAAGCGGCGAGACGAGCGTCGAGACCGCCGCCGACCGCGGCAGCGTCAGCCGGAACACCGTGCCCTCATCGGGGCGCGACCAGACGTCGAGCGTGCCCCCGTGCGCGACGGCGTCCTCGAGCGAGATCGCGAGGCCGAGGCCCGTGCCGCCGATCGTTCGCGTGCGGCTCGGGTCGGCGCGCCAGAATCGGTCGAACACGCGTGCCGCCTCCTCCTCGGTCATGCCCATGCCGTAGTCGCGCACCGAGAGCGCGATCGCGGACTCGTTGCTGTCGACGGAGACCACGATGGGCCGCCCCTCCCCGTGCTCGATGGCGTTGCCGAGCAGGTTGCGCACGATCCGCCGGATGCGACGCGGGTCGACCTCGGCCTCGAGGTGGCCGCCGGGGGCGACGAGCCGGAGCTCGCTCCCCCGGTCGCGGGCGAGCTCGTACATCGACTCGATCGCGTCGCCCGCGAGGTGCACGAGGTTGGTCGGCTCGGTCGCGAGGGTCACCGAGCCCGCGTCGTACCGGCTGATCTCGAGCAGGTCGCCGAGCAGCCGCTCGAACCGATCGGTCTGCGTGTGCAGGAGCTCCACGGTGCGCGCGGTGGGCGGCGGGAAGTCATCACGCTGCCCGTAGAGCACGTCGCCCGCGAGCCGGATCGTCGTGAGCGGCGTGCGGAGCTCGTGCGAGACGTCGGAGACGAAGCGCTGCTGCACGACCGAGAGCTCCGCCAGCTCGCGGATGCGCGCCTGCAGGCTGTCGGCCATGCCGTTGAAGGACGCCGCGAGCGTCGCGAGTTCGTCTTCACCGCGCACGGGCATGCGCACCCCGAGGTCGCCGGCGGCCAGCCGCCGGCTCGTGGCCGCGGTGGTGCGGATCGGCTCGATCACCCAGCGCACCACGATGAGCGTGATGACGCTGAGCAGGGCGAGGAGCGCCGCGGCTCCGATGATGCCCGTGAGCTGCATGAACGCCAGCGTCTGCTCCGCCTCGGTGAGGTCGTAGCCGATGTAGATCTCGTAGCGCCCGGCGCCCTTGACGTCGAGCGTGCTGCCGACGATGATCCCCGGCACGGTGTCGTCGTCGGGGTCGGGCAGGGCGACCGACTGCCAGTACTGTCCGTCGGGGTCCGCCTGCACCTGCGCGCGCAGGTCGTCGGTGATGATGTCGCCGCCGAGCCTCGGGCTGCGCGCGCCCGGCGGCGCATTGGAGTTCACCGGGGCATCCGGGTGGCGGAAGATCGCGAAGTCGGTGCTGCCCGAGACGCTCGAGATGGTGACCTTCAGGCCGTTCATGAGCAGCTGCAACGAACCACGGTCGGAGGCGTCGGACGACTCGACGAGGCCCTGCGCCGCGGCGGTGGCGTTGTTCGACGCCTCCAGCGCCCGCTCGCGCTCGTCCTGGAACAGGTTGGACGCGATGCTGAACGAGATGTACAGGCCGATGAGGAGGATCGCGAGCCCCGACAGCCCCAGCGTGATGATGACCGTGCGGAACTGCAGCGACCGGCGCCACAGCGTCGCCAGGCGGCGCGGGAACTCGCGCCACGATCCGGCGGCGAAGAGGGAGGGGGCGTCGGCGGCCGGAGACATCCGCTGGCCTACGTCGTCGTGCCGGCCCGGTAGCCGACCCCGCGCACGGTCATGACGATGCGCGGGTTGTCGGGGTCGTGCTCGACCTTCGCACGCAGCCGCTGCACGTGCACGTTCACGAGCCTGGTGTCGGCCTTGTAGTGGTAGCCCCACACCTGCTCGAGGAGCATCTCGCGCGTGAAGACCTGCTGCGGCTTCGACGCGAGCGTGAGCAGCAGGTCGAACTCGAGGGGCGTGAGGTTGATGCGCTCGTCGCCGCGCCGCACCTCGTGGCCGGCGGCGTCGATGGTGAGGTCGCCGATCGCGAGGGTCTCGACGACGGGGTCGGGCGCCGGCCGCAGCCTGGTGCGGATGCGGGCGACGAGCTCCTTGGGGTTGAACGGCTTCACCATGTAGTCGTCGGCGCCCGACTCGAGGCCCTTCACGACATCGGCGGTGTCGCTCTTCGCGGTGAGCATGATGATCGGAGTGCCGGATTCCGCGCGGATGCGCCCGCAGACCTCGATGCCGTCCATGCCGGGGAGCATGAGGTCGAGCAGCACGAGATCGGGGCGCGTCTCGCGGAACGTCGTCAGTGCACTCGTGCCGTCGGTGCAGAAGGACGGATCGAAGCCCTCGGTGCGCAGCACGATGCCGATCATCTCGGCGAGGGCCGTGTCGTCGTCGACGACGAGTACGCGTGGAGTCATCCGTTCATTCCTGTCGACGCCGCGGGCGCGCGGCCGAAATCAGTATGCCAAGCGTAGTCGTTCCTTCCCGGGAGGCGGTTGCGCGTGGAAGCGCTCTCCTCGCCATCGCCGTCAGCATCGGGTGCGGTCACCGGCGCCGGACGAAAGTCCCGACGCCCAGCCGCCGGTGCCGGGATGATGATGCCGAACGGCGGCGACGAAGGAGGACGACATGGCGAGGACGTATGTGGTGACGGGCGCGGCGAGCGGCATCGGCCGGGCCACGAAGGCACTGCTCGAGGAGCGCGGTGGGACCGTGATCGGGGTCGACCTGGCCGGCTCGGATGTGGATGCCGACCTGTCGACGTCCGAGGGTCGGGCGACGCTCGTGACCGAGGTCACGGCACGCAGCGGCGGTGTCGTCGACGGGGTCGTCGCCAACGCGGGCCTGGCCACCCCCACGGCGAAGACGGTCGCGGTGAACTACTACGGGACGCTCGCGACCCTCGAAGGGCTGCGACCACTGCTCGCCGCGTCGGCTGCGCCGCGGGCGGTCGCGACCGCGTCGATGGCCTCGCTCCTCCCGCACGACGACGCGCTCCTCGCCGAGCTCCTCGACGGCCGGGAGGACCGGGCCATGGCGCGAGCGGCGGAACTCGAGGCCGGCCCGCCCGAGCACGGCGGCCTCATCTACGCGACGACCAAGCGCGCCCTGGTGCGTTGGATCCGCCGCCACGCCCCGACGCCGGAGTGGGCCGGGGCCGGCATCGCGCTCAACGCGATCGCGCCGGGTGTGGTGCTCACCCCGATGGTCGCGGGCTACACCGACACCGAGGAGGCCCGCGCTTCGCTCGCGAGCATGGTGCCGATGCCGCTGAACGGCTTCTTCGAGCCCGAGGACGCCGCGAAGCTCCTCGTCTGGCTCGTCAGCGAGGAGAACGCGCACCTCTGCGGACAGGTGATCTTCATCGACGGGGGCAGTGACGCGGTGATCCGTGGCGACTCCACCTGGTGACCACCGCTGGGCGACCGAATGTGAAAGCATGGGGGGGACCCCCGCACGAAGGAGCACAGACCGGTGTCCGATCACGAGTGGCAGGCGCCAGGCGGATCACCCCAGGCCCCTCGACCGGATGCCCCGCCCGCGCCGGCCGACTCCGCAGACCCGGGTGCGTACAGCCCTCCGCCGTCCCCCTCGTTCGGCGAGTACGGCGCGTACCCGCCTCCTCCGGTCTCGCCCCCGCCGGGTGCGTGGACGCCGCCGCCCAAGCCCGGGCTCCTCCCGCTCAGGCCGCTCGGATTCGGCACGCTGCTCTGGGCGCCGTTCCGCACGCTGCGGCGCAACCCCGCCCCGACGTTCGGCAGCGGACTCGTCGTGCAACTCGTCTCGGTCGTCGCGACCGCGGCGGTCTTCGTGCCCTTCTTCATCGTGACCTTCACCCGGCTCGAGAGCGCCACCGAGGCCGATGCCGACGCCATCCTGTCCGGCACGGTGGGCGGGCTCATCCTGCTGATGCTCGTGCCGATGGCGATCTCCGTCGTCGCGAGCGCGTTCCTGCAGGGCGTCATGGTCGTCGAGGTGGCCACCGGCACCCTCGGCGACCGGCTCGGATTCGCCGCCCTCTGGCGCCGGGCGGCGAAGCGCATCTGGCCGCTCATCGGCTGGACGCTGCTCGTGGCCGCGGCGCTGCTCGTCGCGTTCGCAATGCTCTTCGTGATCGTGCTCCTGGCCGGTTCGATCTCGCCGGTCGGGCTCGCGGTGGGCATCGGTGTCGCCATCCTGCTCGGCGTCGGCCTCGCGGTGCTCGGCGCCTGGCTCGGCGTGAAGCTCGCGCTCGTGCCGAGCGTGATCGTGCTCGAACAGGCCGGCATCCGGGCCGCCATGGGTCGCTCGTGGCGGCTCACCGACGGGTTCTACTGGCGCACGTTCGGAACGCTCATCCTCGTCGCCGTCATCCTGAACGTGGCGGCGAACGTCGTGGTGCAGCCGGTGTCGCTCGTGGGCACGCTGCTCGCCCTCATCGTCGATCCCACCGGTACCGGGGCCGCGATCACGATCACCGTCATCACCACCGTGGTGACGCTCATCCTCTCGCTCCTCATCGGTTCCATCACCGCGGTGGTGCAGGCGGCGCTGATCGCCGTCATCTACATCGACCTCCGCATGCGCAAGGAGGGACTCGACCTCGAACTCGAGCGGCACGTCGAGGCCCGCGGGGCGGGCCTCGACGTCGGCGACCCCTACCTTGCGCCCGCCGGGGCGGCGCCCGTCGCGAGCGCACCGGCCACCGGAAGCGAACGCCCCGCCACGTGGTCGTGATCCCGCACGGCGACGTCCCGGTGGATCCCGACGCGCCAGAGGCCCGCCGGTGGCTGGAGGACGAGCTCGCGAAGCCCGAGTACCGCAGCGCCGAGCCGAATGCCTTCGACCTCGCCATGCAGGCCATCCGCGACTGGATCGCGAGCCTGTTCGAGGGCGCCACCGGCCTGCCCGGCCCGCTGCTCGGGCTGCTCGCCGTCATCGCGGTGGCCGCGCTCGTCGTGATCGCGCTGCTCGTCTTCGGCCTCCCGCGGCTCCGGCGACGGCGGACGCTCGCGGCCCCGCTCTTCGACGATGCCGATCGGCGCGACCTCGCGACCCTTCGCCGAGCCGCCGCGGCGGCCGCGACCGCCGGCGACTGGCCGCTCGCGATCGAGGAGCGATTCCGCGCACTCGCCCGCGGTCTCGTCGAGCGCGACCTCATCCGGGTGCATCCCGGCACCACGGCGCGGGGTGTCGCGGATGCCGCAACCGCACGCTTCCCCGCGCACGGACCCGCGCTGCGCGAGGCCGCCGGCGACTTCGACGCCGTGCGCTACCTCGGCCGTGGTGGATCCCGCGAGCGGTACGAGGCGTTGACCGCGCTCGAGCGCGCCGTCTCCGCCGCAGTTCCCGCGGGCTTCGACGCCGATGCCGCTGCCGCGGCACCATCCGCCGGACTCGCCGCCGCGGAGCCGCGACGATGACCGTCACGTCCCCGGCGCCGTCGTCACCGTCGTCGTCGACGACTGCGTCCCCGTCGGCCGCACCCGCGATCACCCCGACGCTTCGTGCCCGGCTCCGGCAGCGACGCGCGTGGCTCGTCATTTCCGGCGCCCTCGTGCTCGGCGCCGTCGTGCTGCTCATCGTGCAGGGCGGCGTCCGGGCTCCGGGCCCGACGCTCGGTTCCGACAACCCGGGCCCGGCCGGCTCCAAGGCAGTCGTCGAGGTGCTCCGCGCCCGGGGCGTGACGGTCACCGAGGCCTCGACCGTCGCCGAGGCGATCGACCGCGCCCGTGCGGGCGCCACCGTCTTCCTCTACGACGAGTTCGGCCTGCTCGGCGATCGCCTCGACGATCTCACGGCCGTCGCCGACCGGCTCGTCGTCGCCGAGCCCGGTTTCTCGGCGCTCGAACGGCTCGCCCCGGGAGTGCGGCTCGCGGGCGCCGCGAGCGGGCCGCTCGACGACGTCGCCTGCGACCTGCCGGCGGCCGAGCGCGCCGGCACCCTCTCCGACGGGCAGCGCCTGCTCACGATCGACGACGCGGCGCAGGCCGGCGAATGGTCGGGTTGCTTCCGCGACGACGACTTCGGCTACGCCCTGGCCGCGGGCCCGGGAGCCGCAGGCGGTGAGCTCGTGCTCGTCGCCGCGACGACGGCCTTCACGAACGAGCGCATCGACGAGGAGGGCAACGCCGCGCTCGCACTGGGGCTGCTCGGGGCATCCGACGAACTCGTCTGGTACCTGCCGTCACCCCTCGACGCCGACGAGGCGGCCGCGCCCACCATCGCCGACCTCACGCCCGGCTGGGTCAGCCCCGTCATGGTGCTCGCGATCGCCGTGGCCGTCGTCGCGGGCGTGTGGCGCGGACGCCGGTTCGGTCCGCTCGTGGTCGAGCGGCTGCCGGTGCAGGTGCCGGCCGGTGAGACGAGCGAGGGCCGTGCACGCCTCTACGCACGCAGCGGTGCCCGCACCCATGCGCTCGACCAGCTCCGCATCGGTGCGATCGAGCGGCTCGCCGCGCTGCTGCGGCTGCCGAGACCGGCCGAGGTCACCTCGGTCGTCGAGGCCGTGGCGATCGCGACGGGCCGTGACGCGGCATCCGTCGCCCACCTGCTCGTCGCCGGCGAACCCGCGCACGACCGCGAGTTCGTCGACCTCGCCCTGGGACTCGAGCACCTCGAGCAGGACGTGCGACAGGCGATCCGCCCCGGCCCCCGAGACCCCTCCCGCCACACAGGAAGGCGAGCATGACCGACACCATCCCGAGCACCGACGACGACCTCCGCGCCGCGCTGAACCGGGTGCGCACCGAGGTCGGCAAGGCCGTCGTCGGCCAGGACGGCGCCGTGACCGGGCTCATCATCGCGCTGCTCACCAGAGGCCACGTGCTGCTCGAGGGCGTGCCCGGCGTGGCGAAGACGCTGCTCGTGCGCACGCTCAGCCGTACGCTGCGCCTCGACACCCGGCGCCTGCAGTTCACGCCCGACCTCATGCCGGGCGACGTGACCGGGTCGCTCGCCTACGACCCGCGTACGGGCGAGTTCGCCTTCCGCGAGGGGCCGGTGTTCACGAACATCCTGCTCGCCGACGAGATCAACCGCACGCCGCCCAAGACGCAGTCGGCGCTCCTCGAGGCCATGGAGGAGCGCCAGGTGTCGGCCGACGGGGTGACACGTCCGCTGCCCGTCCCGTTCATGGTCGCCGCCACGCAGAATCCCATCGAGTACGAGGGCACCTACGCGCTCCCTGAGGCGCAGCTCGACCGGTTCCTGATGAAGCTCGTGCTCGAGGTGCCCGAGCGCGACGCCGAGGTGGCGCTCGTGCGCCGGCACGCCGACGGCTTCGACCCGCACGACCTCGCCGCCGCGGGGGTCACGCCCGTGCTCGGGGCCGAGGAGCTCGCCGCCGCCCGTGCCGCCGCGGCATCCGTTCGCGTCTCCGACGACGTGCTGGCGTACGTCGTCGACCTCGCCAGGGCGACGCGCCGCAGCCCTTCGATGCGCCTCGGCGTGAGCCCGCGCGCCACCACGGCGCTGCTCGCGGCCGCGAAGGCGTGGGCGTGGCTCACCGGCTACGACTCGCTCACGCCCGACCACGTGCAGGCGATGCTGCTGCCCGTGTGGCGGCACCGGGTGCAGCTGCGGCCCGAGGCCGAGCTCGAGGGCGTCGCCGTCGACGCCGTGCTGCGCTCGATCATGCAGCAGGTGCAGGTGCCGCTCTGACATGGCGGTCACCGGTCGGTTCGTGCTCCTGGTCGCGCTCGGCGTCGTCCCCGTCGTCGCCGCGGGCCTGTCGGGTGCGGACGCCGCCTGGCTCGCCCTCGTGGGCTGGCTGGCGCTCGCCCTCGGCGCGGGCGCCCTCGACCTCTCGCTCGCGGCGTCGCCGCGGCGGGTGGCGCTGAGCCGGGAGTTGCCCGACCGGGTGCGGCTGGGCGAATCGGTCACGGCGGAGCTCGCGGTGCAGAACCTGGGCGGGCGGATGCTCCGCGCCGTCGTCCGCGACGGCTGGGAACCCTCGGCCGGCGTGGCGGGCGCCAACCGCACGTCGCTCAGGGTGCCGCCCGGCGAGCGGCGACGGATGACCCTGCAGCTCACACCGTGGCGGCGCGGCGACCGCCGCACCGAGCAGGTGACGATCCGCTCGGCCGGCCCGCTCGGGCTCTGGAGTCGCCAGGCCACCCTCGCGGCGCCCGGGCGCCTCCGGGTGCTGCCGCCGTTCCACTCCCGGGCGCACCTGCCGTCGCGCCTGACCCGCCTGCGCGAGATCGACGGGCGCACGCCGCTGCTGATCCGCGGACAGGGCACCGAGTTCGACTCGATCCGCGAGTACGTGCGCGGCGACGACGTGCGCTCGATCGACTGGCGGGCGACGGCGCGGCACGCCGATCCCGAGGTTCCGGGGAACATGAAGCTCATGGTGCGCACCTGGCGTCCCGAGCGCGACCGGCGCATCGTCATCGTCGCCGACACGTCGCGGACCGCGGCCGCCCGCATCGCCGACGAGCCGCGGCTCGACACCGCCTGGGAGTCGGCGCTGCTGCTCGCCGCGCTCGCCTCGCACGCGGGCGACCGCGTCGACTTCCTCGCATGGGACCGCCGTCTCCGCGGCCGCGTGCACGGGGCGAGCGGTGCGGAACTGTTCGCCCGCATGGTCGACACGATGGCCGGCATCGACGCCGAGCTCATCGAGGCCGACTGGACCGCCGTGCCCGGCCAGGTGCGTCGGGTCACGAGCCGGCACGCGCTCGTGGTGCTGCTCACCGCCGCCGACTCGCCCGGAAGCGCGCGCGGCCTCCTCTCGGTGCTGCCGCAGCTCACGGCGCGGCACACCGTGATCGTGGCCTCGGTCGCCGACCCGGCGCTGGTGGCCGCGTCCCGCGAGCGCGGCTCCCTCGACGAGGCCTACCGCGCGGCCGCCGCCGAGCGTGCGCTCCTCGACGGCGAGCGTGTCGGGGCGGCCATCCGTCGGCTCGGCGCCATCACCGTGTCGGCGGCGCCGCAGGAGCTGCCGCCCGCCCTCGCCGACCGCTACCTGGAGCTCAAGGCCACCGGCCGGCTCTGAGGCCGCGCGCACGCGCCACACCTCCGCGCCTCGCCCGCCGCGCGCACGCGCCACACCTCCGCGCCTCGCCCGCCGCGCGCACGCGCCACACCTCCACACCTCCGCGCCACTCCGGTGCCCTCCACGCCACGCGAAGTGGCAGAGCGGGCGCGCTCGTGGCGCAGTCGGCCCGGCTCGGGGTCAGCCGGCGGCGATGCGGGCGGCGCCGGCGTCGAACTCGACGAGGTCGCCGGTCTCGCCGGCCCGTGCCGCCCGGCCGCCGAGCACGATCATGTAGGCGAGGAAGCCGGCCAGTGCGACCGCCCCGATGCCGATCTTCACGGGCCACGGCCACGGCGCCGGGGTGACGAAGCCCTCGATGAGCCCCGAGACGAAGAGGAAGAAGACAAGCCCGATCGCGACCGAGAAGAGCGAACGGGCGTCCTCGGCGAGCGCGACCCCCCGTGTGCGCGGGCCGGGCGCCACCCACGCCCAGAAGATGCGGAGGCCGGCGGCGGCGGCCACGAACACGCACGTGAGTTCGAGCAGGCCGTGCGGGGCGATGTAGAGGAAGAAGGTGTCGGCCTCATCGAAGGCGAACATCACCGCGGCGGTCATGCCGAGGTTCTGCGCGTTCTGCAGGATCACGTACGGCACCCACACACCGGTGATGCCGAACGCGACGCATTGCGCCGCGATCCACGCGTTGTTCGTCCACACGGCGCCCGCGAACGAGGCCGCGGGGTTCTCGGAGTAGTAGGCGACGAAGCCCTCCTCGGCCAACTGGCGCAGTTCTCGTTCGCTGCCGAGGGTGGCGAGCACGCGGGGATCGCCGCCGATCCACCAGGTGTAGAGCGCCGCCACCGCGAAGGTGACGACGGCGACGGCGAGGGTCGGCCATCGCAGCCGGTACAGCGCGGCGGGCAGGCTCACGACGACGAACCGCGTGAACTGCCGGAGCGGGTTCTCGGGTGCGCCCGTGAACCGCAGCCGAGCCCGCGCGAGCGAGATCGAGAGACGATCACCGAGGGCGGTCGAGCCCGCCGTCGTCTGGACGAGCGAGAGGTCGGATGCCGCGCCCTGATACCGCTCGATGAGCTCATCGGCGCCGGGGCCGCCGAGCCGCCGCGACCGCGAGAGCGCGTCGAGCCGGTCCCAGTCGTCGTGGCGGGCGGTGGCGAGCGCGTCGAGGTCCATCTGCTTGAATACTACCCATGGCCGACGCGACCGGGACCCTGAGCCGGGCCGCCCGATTCGACGACGAGGGGGTCGTCACCGGCGAGGCCGTGACCCTCGACGTCCGCCCGGCGAGCGCGCTCATCCGGGCCGGCGGCGCTGCGATCGACGTGATCGTCACGATCGTGCTCATGCTCGGGCTGCTCTGGGCGCTGTCGGGAGTGCCGGTCGACGAGGCCGCGGCGCGCGCCATCATCATCGGCGGCCTCGTGTTCTGCATCGTGGTGCTGCCCACGGCCGTCGAGACGGCCTCGCGGGGACGGTCGCTCGGCAAGCTCGCGCTCGGCCTGCGCGTCGTGCGCGACGACGGCGGCGCGATCGGGTTCCGGCATGCGTTCATCCGCGCGCTCACGGGCGTCATCGAGATCTACCTCACGCTCGGCGGCCTCGCGGTGCTCGTCGGGTTCCTGAATCCGTCGTCGAAGCGCCTCGGCGATCTGCTCGCGGGCACCCACTCCCAGGTCGAGCGCGTACCGAGGCTGCCGCAGACGGCGTTCGGGGTGCCGCCCGAGCTCGCCGGCTGGTCGACCGTGGCCGACGTCGGGCGACTGCCGGATCCGGTCGCGCGGCGCGTCGCCGCGTTCTTCGGCAATGTCGAGCACCTCACCCCGCAGAGCCGTGGCCGCGTCGCGGCTTCGCTCGCCGCCGAGGTGACGCCCTTCGTGTCACCGGTGCCGGATGCCCCGCCCGAGCTGTTCCTCGCGGCGGTCGTCGCCCTCCGGCGCGACCGCGACCTCGCGGCGCTCGCGATCGAGGACCGTCGCATGGCGGCGCTCGCGGCGCAGCTCACCACGAAGCCGCTGGGGTTCCCCGAGCGTTGAGGCGCGACATCCGCGCCGGTTCCGCTCGATGAGCCGGTGACGGCGAGCCCGCCCTTCGACAGGCTCCCCTCCACAGGCTCCCTTCGACAGGCTCAGGGAGCGACGCGACTCAGTACCGGTAGTGGTCGACCTTGTACGGACCTTCGACGGGCACGCCGATGTAGGCCGCCTGCTCGGGAGTGAGCTCGGTGAGCTCGACGCCGAGGGCGTCGAGGTGCAGCCGCGCCACCTTCTCGTCGAGGTGCTTCGGCAGCACGTACACGCCCACGGGGTACGCCTCGGGTCGCGTCCACAGTTCGATCTGCGCCAGCACCTGGTTCGCGAACGAGTTCGACATGACGAACGACGGATGCCCCGTCGCGTTGCCGAGGTTCATGAGACGTCCCTCGCTGAGCACGAGCACGCTGCGGCCGGTGGGCAGGCGCCACTCGTGCACCTGCGGCTTGATCTCGATGCGCTCGGCACCCGGCAGCGATTCGAGGCCGGCCATGTCGATCTCATTGTCGAAGTGGCCGACGTTCGCGACGACCGCGAGGTGCTTGAGACCGAGGAGGTGCTCGACGCGCACCACGTCCTTGTTGCCGGTGCCGGTCACGAGGATGTCGATCTCGCCGATCACCGACTCGAGGCGCGACACCTGATAGCCGTCCATGGCCGCCTGCAGCGCGTTGATCGGGTCGATCTCGCTCACGATGACGCGTGCGCCCTGTCCGCGGAGGGCCTCGGCGGCGCCCTTGCCCACGTCGCCGTACCCGGCCACGAACGCGACCTTGCCGCCCATGAGCACGTCGGTGGCCCGGTTCAGGCCGTCGGGAAGCGAGTGGCGGATGCCGTACTTGTTGTCGAACTTCGACTTCGTCACCGAGTCGTTGACGTTGATGGCGGGGAACAGCAGCTCGCCCTTGGCGTGCAGCTCGTAGAGGCGGTGCACGCCCGTGGTGGTCTCCTCGGTGACGCCCTTGAGCTCGGCGGCGATGCGCGTCCACCGGTCGGGGCTGAGTTCGAGCGAGCGGCGCAGGGTGTCGAGGACGACGCGGAACTCGTGGCTCGTGGCATCCGTCGCGTCGGGCACCGTGCCTGCGGCCTCGAACTCGCGACCCTGGTGCACGAGCAGCGTGGCGTCGCCGCCGTCGTCGAGGATCATGTTGGGGCCGATCCAGTCGGCTCCGGATGCCGCGGCCTCCGCGCTCCAGTCGAAGATGCGGTCGGTGCACCACCAGTACTCCTCGAGGGTCTCGCCCTTCCAGGCGAAGACGGGCACGCCCTTGGGATCGTCGGCCGTGCCGTCGGGGCCGACGACGACCGCCGCGGCCGCCTCGTCCTGCGTCGAGAAGATGTTGCAGCTCGCCCAGCGCACCTGCGCGCCGAGCGCGACGAGCGTCTCGATGAGCACCGCGGTCTGCACCGTCATGTGCAGGCTGCCCGCGATGCGCGCCCCGGCGAGCGGCCTGGACTCGCCGAACTCGGCGCGGAGCGCCATGAGTCCGGGCATCTCGTTCTCGGCGAGGCGCAGCTGATGGCGGCCCGCCTCGGCGAGCGAGAGGTCGGCGACCTTGTACGGCAGGGCGGTGGTGACGGCGGCATCCATGCCGACCATTCTGTCAGGTGGGCGTGTTCCGGCTGCGGTCCACCCGGAAATCGTGGTCACGACGTGGCGTTCAGCCGCAGAGCTCCGACGGGAGGATCGGCTGGGCCGACGACGCCATCAGGACGATCTGGTCGTCGAGGGTCCAGAAGACCATCCACCCGTCGCCGTCCTCGACGGCGTACGTGGTCGAGTTGTTGCTCACCCCGTTCGGCTGGATGCCGGGGTACGCGGCCTGGAGTTCCTCAGCGTCCATCCCCAGCTCCACGCCCTCGGTGGTCGCCGGAGATGCGGTGTCGACCGATGCGTCCCACTTCGTCACCTGAAGCAGCACGATGTCTGAGCCGGCCTCGGCCGTCACGACCGTCAGCGGTGCGAACCCGTCGGCCACGAGCGAGTTCACGGAAGGATTCGAGCATTCGATCGTCTCGGCAGCGTACGGTCCCGCCGCGGGCGTCCCGGCATCGAATGCCGCACCGAGGCGCAGCGGCCCGATGCCTGCGCCGTCGATGATCCACGTACTCGGGTCTTCGGGATCCTGGGTCGGCTCTTCAGCGCTCGGGATGGGGGTCGGCGAGGAGGTCGGCGACTCGATCGAGGACGGGCTCGCCGGCACCCCGTCGGATGCGCCGGCGGCGCAGCCGGTCAGTGCGGCACACAGTGCGACCACGAGCGCGATCCGCGCGGAACGAGTGTTCAATCCAGGCCCCTTCTTCACTTCGCCCTCTCGGGCCAGGCACGGATGACCCTCTCGGGTCAGGCGCGGATGAGCGCGAGCACCTCGTCGCGGATCGCCGCCATCGTCGAGGCATCCTCTCCCTCGACGTTGAGCCGCAGCAGCGGCTCGGTGTTCGAGGGCCGCACGTTGAACCACCAGAACGGCTCGTCGCCCGCGGTGACGCCCGTGACGGTGAGCCCGTCGAGCTCGTCGAAGTCGCCTCGACCCGTGAACGCGTCGACGATGCGGGTGTAGGCGGCCGGGATGTCGGCGACGGTCGAGTTGATCTCGCCCGAGAGGGCGTAGGGGTCGAACCGTGCCGCGAACGCGGAGAGCGGGGCATCCTGCGCGCCGAACTCGGCGAGCACGTGCATGGCGGCGAGCATGCCGTTGTCGGCACCCCAGAAGTCGCGGAAGTAGTAGTGCGCCGAGTGCTCGCCGCCGAAGACCGCCCCGGTCTCCTTCATGCGGTCCTTGATGAGCGAGTGGCCGACCCGCGTGCGCACCGCGAGCGCCCCGGCCTCCTCGATGGTCTCGGGCACGATGCGCGAGGTGATGAGGTTGTGGATCACGACGACGTCGTGCTCGCCCGCCGCCCGAACGCGCTCGATCTCGCGCAGCGCCACGATCGCGGCGATCGCCGACGGCGTCACGGCCTCACCGCGCTCGTCGACCACGAAGCAGCGGTCGGCGTCGCCGTCGAAGGCGAGCCCGAGGTCGGCACCGTGCTCGACGACGGCGCGCTGCAGGTCGACGAGGTTGGCGGGTTCCAGCGGGTTGGCCTCGTGGTTCGGGAACGTGCCGTCGAGCTCGAAGTAGAGCGGCACGATCTCGAGGGGCAGCGCGGGAAGGCCTGCGGCCTCGCCGAGCACCGCCGGAACGGTGAGTCCGCCCATGCCGTTTCCGGCGTCGACGACGACCTTCAAGGGGCGGATGCCGCTGAGGTCGACGAGTGAGCGGAGGTGCGCGGCGTAGTCGGCCAGCACGTCGGCCTCGGTGACCGAACCGGCGGTAGCGGCATCCGCGATGCCCTGCTCGACATAATCGGCGGCACGGTCGCGGATGGCGGCGAGCCCCGTGTCGAGCGAGATGCCCTGTGCGCCCGCACGCGAGAACTTGATGCCGTTGTAGGCGGCGGGGTTGTGGCTCGCCGTGAACATCGCCGCGGGCGCGTTCAGCGACCCCGAGGCGAAGTACGTCTCGTCGGTCGAGCAGAGGCCGATCGAGACGACGTCGGCACCGCGGCGGGTGGCGCCGCGCGCGAAGGCGGCCGCGAATCCGGGCGAGGAGTCGCGCATGTCGTGCCCGACGACGACCCGGTCTCCGGCCGCGCCGACCTCGTCGACGAAGGCCGCGCCGAGCGACTCCACCGTTTCGTCGGTGAGGCCCTCCCCCACGATTCCGCGGACGTCGTAGGCCTTCACGATGGCGTCGAGGCGCGCGCGAGCCTCGGATGATGCAGCGGGATTCACGCCTTGAAACCTACCCCACCGAGTGACACGTGCCGCACGATCTGCCAGCCGACGGGCGCCGAGGTGCGCTCGGCATGGCGTGCGCAGAGGTCGTAGCCGTGCGGCTCCCGCGCGACGGCGAGCGGCCCGAGCACGGCCATCGAGTCGGCGTAGTCGAAGGTGAGCGTCGCGACCGCCTCGGCGGCGCATGCGGTGCGCGAACAACGTCTCATGGCTCCACCAGAGTAGCGACGGGCGGGGACATTACGATGGAAGGCATGCCTCGATCCCGTCGTGTCGCGACGCCCCGTTCCCCCCGGCGACTCGCACGGGACCGGCACGGGCGCGGCATGCGCTCGGCCGTGACCGGCCCGCACCTCGAGCCGCTGCGCACGCGGCTCGACGAGTTCGACTTCACGATCGCCACGACCGCCGCGTACCTGCGCGGGCTCTGGCCCGAACTCGAGGGCGTGGTGTTCGAGGTCGCGCAGGGTCCGGCCGAGGCGATCCACGGCGACCACATCGACCGGTGGAAGGTCTGGCACGACGAACGCCGCATCACGTTCTACCGCCTCCCCATCGTGCGGTTCCTGCGGCTCCAGGAAGGCGAGGACCGCGACGAGAAGCTGCTCATCGAGAGCTGCGTGTTCCGCGCCGTGGCCGAGCTGCTCGACAAGGACCCGTGGGAGCTCGCACCGGGGCGCTACCGCCACCTCTGAGCAGCGCGCCGCCGCGAGGAGTGCCGTCGGTGCGCAGCGCCAGCGCAGCTCAGTTCGACGCAGCTCAGCGCGGATACACCCGGATCGGCGAGTCGAGCGGGCTCGGCGGCTGCACGCCGAACGATGCCAGCCCGTCGTCGCCGGCGAACGAAACGGTCGCGTGCAGCCCCTCGGTGCCGGTGAGCACGACGGATGCCCCTGCCCCGAGCGACACCGAGGCCGCCCCCGCCGGCGGCACCGTGACGACCTGCTCCGATCCGCCGCTCACGACCGTGACCTCGGCCCCCGCCTCGGCGTCGGGGTTCACGAGGTGGAGCGTCGGCGACGGCCCGCGGGGCACGGCGACCACGGCCGCCTCGAGGAGCGGCGCCGTGGCGACCGTCCATGCGAGATCCGAGGGCGCGGAGGCATCCGTCTCGCCCTCGGCGCCGCCGACGGTCGCGCGCGCCGCGGCGACGACCGGCGCGTCGGCCTCGATGCGGATCGTGTACGTGCCCGCGTCGAGCACGCCGAGCGGCACATCCACGACCCGTCCGGGCTCGAGCGCCGCCTCGATCGTGTCCCCGCCCGATCCCGACTCGGGGACGACGCCGATGGAGACGTCGACCGTCTCCTCGCCGGGCGCGTACAACCGGACGATCGGATGGTCGTCGCCGTCGGCATGGTCTTCGGTCGCCTCGACCCCGCCCGCCTGCGGCACCACGACTCCGGGGATGACCTGACGGGTCGACGGCGCCGCCGTCCCGCCCGTGAGCTCGATGCCCGCCGGCGCGAGCCCGACGACGACGGAGTGCTCGAGGCTCGCGGCAACGGCTCCGCCCGCGCTCGTGACGTGCACCACGGGCGAGGTGAGGTTGGGGGCGAGGCCCGCGAGCGGGAGGACGCGCTGCGTCCCGGGGGGCACGGTGATGCCGAGCGCGGACGGTGCTTCGACGGGGCCGGTCTCGCCGATCACGCGCAGGTCCACGGTCGCGGCGACCGCCGAGGGGTTCGAGAGGAGCACGACTCCGCTGCGGCCGAGGTTCGTCGCGCCCGCGACGAGCCACGATTCGGCGACGGCCTCGGCGCACGCCGCCGCGGTGAAGCCCGCCAGGGTCTCGCTCCCGACCGACTGCGACTGGGCGCCCGCGAGCATGCCGGCGTCGACGCCGCCGGGCTCCGCGGCGATGGCGACCGGCGTGCCGTCCTCGGCGGCCCGCGCGTTGGCCGGCGCGGCGAGCGGCACCTGCTCGAGCGGAACGCCCGAGGGCTCGGTCGCCGTCACCAGCTCGGCCGGGCCGACGGATGACACCGCGGTCGCCGCCGCCGGGTCCTCGCCGAGCGCGAACAGCGGACCGGGACAGACCCGCAGCTGCCGGCTCTCGGCGGGCTGCACCTCCTGGGAAGCCACCTCGACCCGGTACTCGGGCCAGGGCACGAGCGCGGCCGCCGCGACGCTGGCGACGGCGATCGCCGCCCCGGCGACCAGGGCGAGCACACGCACGCCGATGCGGACGAGCTTGCGATCAACGGCCATCGTCGTCTCCTTGCCGCTCGTTGCCGCGGCCCGAATCCACGTCGCCGTCCACGTCGGCGTCGGCGTCGGTCACGGTCGGGGCCGGGTCGTCGGAGGTCTCAGCCGAAGCGCCGACGTACGGGGCGACGGCGGCCTCCGCAGCCTCCGGATCCACGGCGGCGGCCCCGGCGTGCGCGGCATCCGCGGCCGGCACGACGGGCTCGGGGGTCTTCGGGCGTCGTCGCGTCGGGATCCGCCACGCGGGCCGGCGACGCGGCGGACGGCGCACGGGGCGACGGTCCGCCTCCCGTCCGGCTCCGGTCGGGATCGAGAGCAGCAGTGCCGCGCCGATGACGACGAGCTGCGCGATCGTGATCACGGTGGCGAGCCAGCCTCCCGCATCGGCGGGCACACGGGCGGCCGCGGCATCCGGTTCGGCCTCGACGAACCTCCAGAGCCCGCCGAAGTCCGTCTCACCGACGGCGACGAGCGCCGGGTTGCCGTCGAGGGCGGTGCGCGCTCGCTCCTCGGCCTGCGTCGACTCGCGCCCGTCGTCGGCAGGAGGTGCGAGCAGCACGAACGCCACCCCGAACTCCCGCACGGCGGCTTCGGGGTCGAACCCGCTTCGCGAGGCGAGGTTGCCGGCGATCGTCGCGAGCTCCTCTTCGTCGCCGGTCAACTGCGCGCGCGTCTGGTGCAGCGTGGACTGATCGTCGAGGGTGACCCCCGTGCCATGCTCGAGGGTGGCACGGATGCCGCCGTCGGGCTCGGGCTCCATCCGCAGCGTGGTGATCCGCGGATCGGCTTCGGCCCGGGCGACCACGTAGGCGGGGAGGCTCCGCTCACCCGCCGGGCGCAGCGGCACGGCACCGGTCGCGAGCGCGACGACGGACGGAACGATGGCGACGATCGTGAACACCGCGACGACGGCCGAAACGACGGCCGCGCCGCGGCGCAGCGCGTGGAGGAACGCGATCGCGGCGAGGATGAGTCCGAGCCAGGCGAGGCTGAGCCCGGCGCCCGACCAGATGGGGACGGTCTCATCCCCGACCGTGGCCACCGAGATCCTGGTGGCGGCGACCGCGGTCGCGTATCCGGCGAGCGCGGTGGCGAGCGTGAGCACGGTGCGGCGGACGTCGGAGGTGAGCACCGCCGCGAGGGCGGCGAGCACGAGCGGCACCAGGAGGGCGGAGGCGACCCACCGGGGGTCGAGCGGCGTGACCGCCCGCACGATCTCCTCCCAGCCGCCCCATCCCCCAGCCGGGAGTCCCAACGCGAGCTGCCAGGCCGTGGGTATGGGACCGACGACCGGCACGCCCGGGTCGGCGAGGAGCGCGAGCGGCGTCCCGCGCCCGACCTGCTCGACGACGAGCGGCAGCGCGAGCACGAGCGCGGGAATGGGGAGGCCGACCAGCCGCACGGCGGCGCGGCCGCTCACGGCGAGCGCGACGAGCCATCCGAGCACCAGCGCCGGGGCGAGGCTCGGCGCAGCCGCCACGACCGCAGCGAAGAGCAGCGAAGCGGTGGCCGCAGCCGCCCACGAGGTCGCCGCACCGAGCGCCGCGAACGCGAGCCAGCCGAGCAGCACGTGCGCGAGGACGGCTCCCGACCGCCCCTCGGCGAGCGCGCTCAGGAACATCGGCGCCACGGCCCAGACGATGGCGGCGAGCGCACGGACGGAGCCTCGTTCGGTGAGCCGCGATGCCGCGAACCAGACGCCCATCGCCGCGGCCGGCATCGCGATGAGCCAGAGCAGCAGCACGGCGAACGACGGCGACCAGAAGGTGAGGGAGCCGAGCACGGCGAGTGCTCCGGCGAACGGGTCCGCGGCCCCGACGAATCCGGTGCCGATGTCGCGCCAGCCGTAGGCGGCATTGCGCCAGAGCTCGGCGAACCCCGAGAGCGGGAGGAGGCCGCCACCGCCGACTCCGGTGGAACCGATGAGCCAGGAGAACAGGCCGACCGATGCGACGACGGTCGCGAGCAGCACCCAGCCGCCGCCCGCCCCGAGGAACTGGAGTTCCTCGGTGCGTCCGCGAGCTCGCACCCTCCTGGCTTCGGCGGCGGCCTGGCGTCGCCGGCGGGCCTCGTCGGGTTGCAGGCGCAGCGGCGCGATCGACGACCATCCGGTGCTGCGGGATGCCGCGAGCACGCGACGCGCGCGGCCGACCCGCCCCAGCGCGAACATCGTCGTCAGGGCTGCCGCGAACTCCCCGACGATCGCGCCCGGCCGCTTGACGAGCAGGTGCCGGACGGAGCGGAGCAGGGCGAGCGGGAGGAAGCTGAGCCAGTGCAGGGGCACCAGGGCTGCCAGCGCGTACACGAGGCGACGATGGAGCTCCGCAGCCCGGGCCGCCCGAGAACCGCGGCGCGCCGTGCGCCCGCGGCCGCCGCCCTCGGGGCCGGCGATCCCGTCGGCGGCGAACCGCACCCTCGCCTCGGGGACGACGGCCACGCGGTGGCCGGCCAGCCGCGCACGGATCCCGAGATCGAGGGCGTCGTCGACCGTGGGAAGACCCGGGTCGAAGCCGTCGAGCGCGCGCCAGACCGTGTGCCGCACGAGGATCGCCGCCGGGTCGAGTCCGAGGACGTCGCTGAGTCGGTCGTGCTGCCCCTGGTCGAGTTCCCCGGCGACGACCGGGACACTGCGACCCATGCGCGTCACGGTGCGGCCGAGCCCGGCGATGCGCTCGGATTCGTCCCACTCCAGGAGCTTCGGCCCCGCAACCGCGACCGACCGGGCCGTCTCGAGGGTCGCCGTCAGGGCGGCGAGCGCGTCGGCGTCGGGTGCCGAGTCCTCGGCGAGGAGCCAGAGCGCGTCGGCGTCGGAGGTCGGGGCGTCGAGCGTGCGGTCGGCCGTGCGGATCGCCTCACCGAAGCTCAGCGCCTGCTGCAGCTCCACGACCTGCGTCGCCCCGGCCGCGCCGATCTGCTCGCGGGCCAGTGCGTCGGCGGCGGTGAGCACGACGACGAGCGCGTCGGGTGTCCGCACCTGCGCGCGAATCCCCTCGAGCGTGCGTTCGAGGTGGTCGCCGCCGTGGCGAACGACGAGGACGGCGGTGACTCTGGGGAACATCGGGGCCAGCCTAAGCGGCGCTCAGCGCGGCATCCGCGACCCCGCCGGGCGTGCCACGAATCGGAACGACGGCATCGGCACCCTGGCCGGCATGCCTCGGCGGGCGGCATCGGCACGCGACCTCGACCCGGTGCGGGCGGGCGCCCGCACCGGGTCGACGTCACACTGCGCGCTTGCGGAGCTTGCGGCGCTCGCGCTCGGAGAGCCCGCCCCAGATGCCGAAGCGCTCGTCGTTGGCGAGTGCGTACTCCAGGCACTCGCCGCGGACTTCGCAGCCCGTGCAGATCTTCTTGGCGTCGCGAGTCGACCCGCCCTTTTCAGGGAAGAACGCCTCGGGATCGGTCTGTGCACATAACGCGTCGCTCTGCCATGCCAACGGATTCTCGTCGGCAGCCCCCGGACGAACCCCCGGAACGCCCAGTCTCACCGGATCGACGAACCAATCGTCAGGTACTCCAGAACGATATTCAGGATTGCCCATATCGTCTCCCACCCAGTTGTACCGACCACCCAGAGGGTGTGTCATGACCAATTACACCGGTGTAATTCGTGAGAGTCAAGTCGCAGATCGTAAACCCTCAAGCGCCTCTCGAGGCTTCAACGCGCGCGCGACACGCCGACGGTGTTCCGCAGACGTTACATTCTCGATCGCGCCGGATGTCATCCCCCAGTGCGAGGGACACCGGGAGAGGTCGGCGGCGCACCCGAGATGACGACGTCGAGCTCGGAGAACCCCGGGCTCAGACGACGGATGCCGCGCGCCGCGCCTCCCAGGCACTCTCGACCATGTCCGTCAGCGTGTGCCGCATGCGCCAGTCGAGGTCGCGCGCCGCGAGTTCGCCGGAGGCCACGATGCGAGCGGGGTCGCCGGGGCGGCGCGGGCCGATCTCGGGAGTGAACGCGATGCCCGTCACCGCGGCGACCGTGCGCATGATCTCGCCCACGGAGACGCCGTCGCCCGAGCCCAGGTTGTAGACGGGCTCCACGGGCTCCCCCGCGTCGAGACGTCGTGCCGCGACGACATGCGCGGCGGCGAGGTCGCCGACGTGGATGTAGTCGCGCACGCACGTGCCGTCGGGCGTCGCGTAGTCGTCGCCGTTGATGCGCGGCGTGCGGCCCTCGATGAGCGCGTCGAACACGAGCGGGAAGAGGTTGTGCGGGCTGACGTCGTAGACCTCGCTCGTGCCCGAGCCGACGACGTTGAAGTACCGCAGGCTCGTGTGCCGCAGGCCGGCCGCGCGACCCTGGTCGGCGATGAGCCACTCGCCGATGAGCTTGGACTCCCCGTACGGCGACTCGGGATGACGCTGGGTGTCCTCGGTGACGAGATCGACGTCGGGCGTGCCGTAGACGGCTGCGCTCGAGGAGAAGACCATGCGGTCGACTCCGGTGGCCTCCATTGCGGCGAGGAGGGTGGCCGTGCCCGTGACGTTCTGGTGGTAGGTGTGCAGGGGACGACTGACGGAGACGCCCGCGTACTTGAACCCGGCCAGGTGCACGACGCCCTGCACGCCGTGGCGGCGGATGGCGGTCTCGAGCAGTTCACCGTCGAGGATGGTTCCCTGCACGAAGGGGGTGGCCTGCGGCAGGAAGGAGTGCCGGCCGCTCGAGAGATCGTCGACCACGACCGTGTCGATGCCCTGCTCGGCGAACGCCCGTACGACGTGGGCGCCGATGTACCCGGCCCCTCCGGTGACCATCCAGCTCATGTTCCCGCTCTCCGCGCGGGGCCGCTCCCCGCGCTCACTCGATCGTAGTGATCGGGCGCGGGAGCGGGATCACGGATGGCGCTGGCGGGACCGCCGGCTCAGACGGACCGGGTCGGCAGGTTCTCCGCGTGCCGGTTGCGGTCGCGGATCTCCGGCCGTCCGTATCCGTCGCCCTCGAGGCGCAGCACGGTGGCCAGCACACCCCACACGGCGAGGCCGGCGATGAGGAGGAAGACGAGTGTGTTCATGGCAGTAAATGTACGCCTTGCGAGATCCTGCCGGTAGTGGCAGAGTGGCCCCTGATCGATTCTTTTCTGCCATTCGGAGGATCTCGTGCTCCAGACCATCGCCTGCCTGGCCATCCCGCAGATGGCGCCCTTCGAGTTCGGTGTCATCTGCGAGGTGTTCGGCATCGACCGTACCGAGCACGGCGGGCCCACGTTCGACTTCCACGTGGTGG
The DNA here is from genome assembly GCF_056156205.1 of Agromyces sp. NSFZ. Taxonomy (NCBI): domain Bacteria; kingdom Bacillati; phylum Actinomycetota; class Actinomycetes; order Micrococcales; family Microbacteriaceae; genus Agromyces; species Agromyces sp. NSFZ. The sequence goes on along the minus strand of NZ_CM149585.1, from coordinate 1,400,778 downwards.
CTGCCGACCCCGGCCCCATCCCCACGAAGCTCGGCTTCGACATCCTCGTCACCGAAGGCCTCGAGTTCGCCTACGAAGCCGACCTGGTGGCCGTGCCGGCCTCGCTCATCGACACGCCGCCCGACGAGCGGGTGCTCGACGTGGTCCGGCACGCGGTGGACCGCGGCGCCTGGGTGCTCTCGGTCTGCTCGGGGGCCTTCACGCTCGGGCACGCGGGCGTGCTCGACGGGCGCCGGGCGACCACGCACTGGATGTACACCGACAAGATGGCGCGCACCTTCCCGAAGACCGAGGTCGACCCCGATGTGCTCTTCGTGCAGGACGGCAAGGTCGTGACGGGCGCGGGTACCGCCGCGGGCATCGACGCCGCACTGCATGTCGTGCGCACCGAGCTCGGGGCCAGTGCGGCCAACATCGTGGCCCGCCGCATGGTGGTGCCGCCGCAGCGCGACGGCGGCCAGTCGCAGTTCATCCAGACCCCCGTGCCCGACCGCGGCAGCGACTCCTTCGCCAAGGTCACCGAGTGGATGCTGGAGCACCTCGACCAGGACCTCACCGTCGACCTGCTCGCCCGCAAGGCGCTCATGTCGCCCCGCACCTTCGCGCGGCGGTTCCGCGCCGAGACGGGCACCACGCCGAACGCCTGGCTCAACCGCCAGCGCCTCCTGCGCGCCCAGCAACTGCTGGAGGAGACCTCCTTCACGCTCGAGGAGATCGCCCGCGAGACCGGCTTCGGCGCGGCCGCCGTCATGCGGCACCACTTCCTCAAGGTGCTGCAGACCACGCCCACGCAGTACCGGCGGCTGTTCGGGGTGCGCGCGGCCGGCTGACCGGTCCCCGGCCGCCGAATCAGTCGACGGATGCCACGGTGGTGCCGGTCGTCGCCACCCACGCGATGCCGTCGCCCTCGATGACGAGCGCCCGCTCGTCGGGCGTGACGTACACCGCGGCACCCCTCGCGAGGCTCGCTCCCCCGGACGCGCCATGGACGCGCAGGGCACCGGCCTCGGCGAGCACGATCGCCGGCCCGTCGATGACGACGCGCGCGGCATCCGACCCCGGCTCCGCACGGTAGAGCACGAAATCCGGCACGTCGGGACGGAACGCCACCACGCCGGGCGCGACCGGCTCGGGTGCCAGCCGCGGCGGGTCGACCGGCGTGAAGTCGAGCACCTCCACGAGCTCGGCGACGTCGATGTGCTTGGGCGTCAGCCCGCCGCGGAGCACGTTGTCGCTCGCCGCCATGAGCTCGATGCCGAGCCCGTCGAGGTAGGCGTGGATGTTCCCCGCGGCGAGGTAGAGCGCCTCGCCGCGGTGCAGCCGGACCCGGTTGAGCAGCAGCGAGATCACGATGCCCGGATCTCCGGGATACGCGTCGGCGAGCGCACCGACGGTCTCGAAGGACAGCGCATACGCCGAGCGCCGGGCTTCGTCGGATCCGGCGAGCGCGGTCACCCGCTCGACGACCCACGCGGCCTCTCCGGTGTCTTCGCCGCGCCCGTCGCGGAGGAGCCACTCCACGGTGTCGCGCAGCGGTTCGGCGCCCGAGAGGTGCTGTTCGAGCAGGTCGAGGGCGCCGGACTCGGGCGCCGGCGAGGCGGCATCCGCAGCCCTGAGCACGCCGAGGATGTCGCGGACCTCGCCGAGCGGACGGAACCCCGACAGGGCCTCGAACGTGTCGCTCAGCGCGACGATGAGCTCGGGCTTGTGATACTCGTCGCGGTAGTTGCGGTCGTAGGCGTCGATGGGAATGCCGTCGGCCTCCTCGCGCGCGAAGCCCGCGCGCGCCTGCTCGGTGGTCGGGTGCGCCTGCAACGACAGCGGCGCCCCCGCCGCGAGCAGCTTCAGGAGGAACGGCAGCCGCGCACCGCGGGCGGCCTGCTCGGCGCCCAGCGCGCGCTCGGGCTCTGCGGCGATCCACGCCGCGAGGTCGGCCTGGTCGACGGATGCCCCGCCCACGACTCGCGCCGGCGAGCCGGCATGTGCTCCGAGCCACAGCTCCGCCTCGGGTCCCCCGGAGGGCGTCACCGCACGGAACTCCGCGATCGCCGTCGTCGATCCCCACGCGTAGTCGCGCGGGGTGTTGTCGATCGCCATGAACATGCTCGATGGCCCCCTTCCGGACGTCGCTCCAACCTAGCAAGGGCGACGTGGCGCCCCCGCGTCGTCGCGGCATCCGTCATCTTCCGGCAACCTCGCGCGCGATAGCCTTGGACGCATGACCCCAGGCCGGCGCCGCTCCCTGATCGGCGCGTACGCGACCTTCGCCATCTTCACGGCCCTCGCGGGACAGTTCTGGCGGAACCTCCTCGGCTGGTGGGGCTTCGGCGCGATCGCGCTGCTCGTCATCGTGGCGGCGGTGGCGATCGTGATCGCCGAGCGGCCGACGTGGCAGTGGCGCCGGGTGCCGAAGTCGACGATCGCGTTCCTCATCCTCGCCACGGTCTCGATCGCCTGGTCGGCGTACCGCCCGGAATCGGCGATCGCCGTGCTCATCACGCTCGCAACCACGTTCGTGGCCGTGACGCTCGTTCTCGTGCTGGGCTGGTCGCGGTTCGTGCGCTGCCTCGCGGGGGCCGTCAAGTGGATCCTCGCGCTCTCGCTGGTGTTCGAGCTCGTGGTCGCGACCTTCGTGCGCCACCCCGTCATCCCCTTCTTCCCCGACTTCGACCCCGAAGAGGGCAAGCTGCCCATGGCCTTCTACTGGTCGAGGGCCCTCCTCTTCGGAGGCGGCCCCATCGAGGGGATCGTCGCGAGCCGCAACCTGCTCGGCATGATCGCGCTGCTCGGGCTCATCGTGTTCGGCACGCTGCTCGCCGCCGGCAGCGTACGGCGCGCCCAGGGCGTGGGCTGGCTCGTCGTCGCGGGCGTCGTCATGGTCCTCACGCGATCCGCGACCGTCATCCTCGTCGCGGTGGTCGTGCTCATCGCGCTCGGGTTCGCACTCTGGGCGCGTCGGGCGGGGCCCGACCATCGTCGCGGCGTCTACTGGGCGGCGGGTGGCGCGCTCGTGGCATCCGTCACGCTGCTCGTGGTGTTCTGGCAGCAGCTGCTCGCCGCCTTCGGCAAGAGCGAGGACGTCACCGGACGATTCGACATCTGGGGCGCCGTCATCGGGCTGGCGGTCGAGCGACCCTGGTTCGGCTGGGGGTGGATGAGCTACTGGGCGCCATGGGTTGAACCGTTCGACGGGCTCGCCGTGCGCAAGGGCGTGCAGTACCTGCAGGCGCACAACGCGTGGCTCGACGTGTGGCTCCAACTCGGCGTCATCGGGGTCATCGCGTTCGCATCGATCGTGATCGGGGCGCTCTGGCGATCCTGGTTCCTCGCCGTCGACCGGCCGGTGGACCCCACGGGGCGGCCGCTCCCCCACTCGGCCGCCGCGCTCGCGCCGCTCCTCCTGCTCGTGGCGCTCGCTGCGCAGAGCCTCGCGGAGAGCCGCATCCTCATCGAAGGCGGCTGGCTGCTGCTCATCGTGATCGCATGGTCGACGAAGCAGCGGCAGTGGACGCATGAGCCGCTGCCCGCCGAACAGCCGCCACTGCCAGCCCGACGCCGACGACCCGAGGAAGCCCGGTGATCGCGAGCCTGCTCCGCGACTTCGTCGGTTCCGCCCGCTTCGCGCAGGCACTCACGCTCCTCGCGGTCGGGCTCGCATTCTCCACCCACGCCATCCGGAGCCTCATCGGCTGGCCCGGCCTGCTGGCCGCCCTCGCGGGCCTGCTCGCCCTCTGCGGCCTCTCGCTCATCGCCCGGTGGCGCGCCGTCGAATGGTACGGGATCCTGCCGATCACGATCCTCGTGTTCGTCGGCTGGGCTGCGGCATCCGTGCTCTGGAGTGCGCCGGGCGCCGCGGCCCCGGGAACGACCGCGACCCGCGTGCTCTACCTCGTCGCCTTCGCGTTCCTCGGGATCTACGTCGCCCTCATGCGCGACACCATCCAGATCGTGCGGGCGTTCGGGGACGTCATGCGGATGCTCCTCGGTGTCTCGCTCGCACTCGAGATCCTGTCGGGCGTGCTCCTCGACGTGCCCATCGCGTTCCTCGGCATCCAGGGCAACCTCGCGGGGCTGGGTCCGATCCAGGGACTGTTCGGCTCGCGGAACCTCTTCGGGTTCGTCGCGCTCGTCGCCCTGCTCACCTTCATCGTCGAGTGGCGAACGCACATCATGAAGCGGGCGGTCGCGATCTCGTCGGTCGTCCTGGCCTCGGTGTGCATCGTGCTGGCGGGCTCCCCCACCACGTGGTCGGCACTCGGCGCTTCGCTGCTCGCCCTCGCCGCGCTCTACGGGCTGCGCCGCGCCAGTCCCGCCAACCGCTGGCGGTGGCAGCTGGCCCTGCTGGCCGTGGCGGTGGTCGGGCTCATCACGGCCTGGATCTTCCGCATCCGCATCATCGAACTCCTCGACGCCAGGGCCGAGTTCGACGTGCGGCTCGACGTGTGGCGCGAGCTCAGCCGGTACCTCAACCACAACCCGTTGCAGGGCTGGGGCTGGGTCGGCACCTGGCCGGATGCCGCTCCCTACACCTGGATCGGGCTGGCCACCGGACGCCCCCACGCGTCGGCGCTCAGCGCGTACATCGACGCGTACTTCCAGATCGGCGTGATCGGTGCAATGGCGTTCATCGCCCTCGTCGGGGTGGCGCTCGTGCGTTCGTGGCTGCTCGCGTCGAGCCGGCGCAGCGTCGTCTACGTGTGGCCGGCGCTCATGCTCGTCGTCATCGCGGTGACGAGCTTCGCCGAGAGCTTCGCGCTCGTCGACGGCGGATGGCTGCTGCTCGTGGTCTGCGCCGTGAAGGCCGCGCGGGACATGAGCTGGCGGGATGCGCTCGCGGCGGGGCGGCCGCCGGTTCCGGCGGTGGAGCGCATCGAGTGAGCGGGTGCGCGCGGATTGGAAGGGCACGTCGTTAGCGCCTAGGATGATCGGGTTCGTTACCGCAGACCTGAATATCGGAGACTGGATGAACTCGCGTGTCGACCATATCCACGCAACGGCCGACGTCGCAGAATCCGCGTCGATCCCATCGAGTTCGAAGGTCTGGCACTACGCCCAGGTACGTGAAGATGCCGTGCTCGGCGAAGGCTGCGTGATCGGGCGAGGCGCCTACATCGGAACCGGAGTGCGGCTCGGCGACCACTGCAAGGTCCAGAACTACGCGCTCGTCTACGAACCGGCCGTGCTCGAGGACGGCGTCTTCGTCGGCCCGTCGGTCGTGTTCACGAACGACCAGTACCCCCGAGCGGTGAACCCCGACGGATCGCTGAAATCCGCGTCCGACTGGTCGCCCGTCGGGGTGCATGCGTCGACCGGCGCGTCGATCGGTGCGGGCAGCGTGTGCATCGCCCCGGTCACCATCGGTCGGTGGGCGCTCGTGGGCTCCGGCTCGGTGGTGGTCAAGGATGTCCCCGACTTCGCCGTCGTCGTCGGCAACCCCGCCCGCCGCGTCGCATGGGTCGGGCGCGCAGGGCGACCCCTGGAGCAGCAGCCCGACGGACGTTGGCGCTGCCCCGAGACGGGCGACATGTACGAGGAGACCGGTATTGACACGCTCATCGAGGTGGAGAAGTAGATGATTCCCGCAGCACGCCCCATCATCGGAGACGAGGAGCGAGAGGCCGTCGACCGCGTCATGCGCAGCGGCATGCTGGCCCAGGGCCCCGAAGTCGCCGCCTTCGAGTCCGAGTTCTCGGCCATCGTCGCGGGCCGCCACAGCATCGCGGTCAACTCCGGTACGTCGGCGCTGCACATGGCGTTCATCGCCGCCGGAATCGGTGCGGGCGACGAGGTCATCGTGCCCTCCTTCAGCTTCGCCGCGACCGCGAACGCGGTGGCGCTCGCCGGCGCGACCCCGGTGTTCGCCGACGTCGAGGAGGACCACTTCTGCCTCGACCCCGAGTCGGTCGAGTCGATGATCACGCCGAGGACCCGGGCCATCATGCCCGTGCACCTCTACGGTCACCCCGCGGACATGCCGGCCTTCACCCGCATCGCCGAGCAGCACGGCCTCATCCTCTTCGAGGACGCCGCACAGGCCCATGCCGCGTCCATCGACGGCACTCCGGTCGGCGCATGGAGCACGGCCGCCTCGTTCTCCTTCTACCCGACCAAGAACATGACGAGCGGCGAGGGCGGCATGGTCACCACCGCGTCGGACGAGATCGCCCGGAACGTCCGCCTGCTGCGCAATCAGGGCATGGAGAAGCGCTACGCCAACGAGATCGTGGGCTTCAACACGCGCATGACCGACCTGCACGCCGCGATCGGCCGGGTGCAGCTCACGAAGCTCGCGGCGTGGACCAGCCAGCGGCAGCAGAACGCCGCGTTCCTCAGCGAGCACCTTCGCGGGGTCGTGACCCCCCCGATCGCCGCAGGTCGGACCCACGTGTTCCACCAGTACACGGTTCGCGTCGTCGACACCGATCGCGATGCGTTCGCCGCGGAACTCGCGGAGCGGGGCGTCGGAAGCGGCGTGTACTACCCCACACCGATCCACGAGCTGCCGTCGTTCGGCCAGTCGCTCGAACTTCCGGTGACGGCCCGTGTGGCGGCCCAGTGCCTCTCGCTCCCCGTGCATCCCTCCCTCAGCGAGGGCGACCTCGAGACGATCGTCTCGGTCGTCAACGCCGTGGCGAAGGCGGGCTCCTGATGCTCCGTGCCGGGGTGGTCGGACTCGGCGTGATGGGGCGGCATCACAGCAGGGTCCTCGCCTCGCTCGAGGGTGTCGAGTTCGCCGGCGTGTACGACCCGGCTCCCGCCGTCCCGGCCACCATCGAGGGCCGAGACGTCATCAAGGAGCTCGAGGCGTTCCTCGATCTCGGCCTCGACTACTGCGTGGTCGCCGCCCCGACCATCTACCACCTCGATCTGGGCCGCACGCTCGCCGATCGCGGCGTCCACGCACTGATCGAGAAGCCGGTCGCATCCGACTCCGAGTCCGCCAGGGAGCTCGAACGGGTCTTCAGTGCGGCCGGGCTCGTCGGTGGCGTCGGCCACATCGAGCGGTTCAATCCCGCGCTGCAGTCGATGCGGCAGCGGCTCGAGGACGGGTTGCTGGGCGAGATCTACCAGATCGCGACGCGTCGGCAGGGCCCCTTCCCAGGGCGGATCGCCGACGTCGGCGTCGTCAAGGACCTCGCCACCCACGACATCGACCTCACCGCATGGGTGAGCCAGCAGGACTACGTCACCGTTAACGCGCGCACCGCGCATCGCAGCGGCCGCCAGCACGAGGACCTCGTGATCGCCGTCGCGACCCTCAGCAACGGCACGATCGCCACCCACACCGTCAACTGGCTGAGCCCGTTCAAGGAGCGCACGACCGTGGTGACCGGTGAGAACGGCGCCCTCGTCGCCGACACGCTCACCGCCGACCTGACGTACTTCCAGAACGGGGTCGCGCAGAACTCGTGGGACGGGGTCTCCTCCTTCCGCGGCGTCTCGGAGGGCGACGTGATCCGGTTCGCACTCAACAAGCGCGAACCCCTGAAGACGGAACACGAGGCCTTCCGCGACGCCGTCCTCTCCGGCGAGACGGGGGGCATCGTGACGCTCTCCGAGGGCACGAAGGTCGTCGAGATCGCCGAACAGTTCGTCGCCGACGGACTCCACCACAAGCTCCAGCCGTAGTGAGAAGCAGGCAGAACCAGATGAAGATCACCGTCGTCGGAATGGGCAAGATCGGGCTCCCGCTGGCCGTGCAGTTCGCCGGCAAGGGCCACACGGTCTACGGGGCCGACGTGAACCCGCGCACCGTCGAGCTCATCAACGCCGGAACCGAGCCGTTCCCCGGAGAGGCGGAGCTCGACACCCGGCTCGCCGACGTCGTCGGCAGGGGCCTCCTCGAGGCGACGCTCGATACCTCCGCGGCCGTCGCCGAGAGCGACGCGGTCGTCGTCGTGGTGCCCTTGTTCGTCGATCGGGAGGGCGTGCCCGACTTCGAGTGGATGGACAGTGCGACCGAGCGCATCGGTCGTGGCCTGCGCGCCGGGACGCTCGTGTCGTACGAGACGACGCTGCCGGTCGGCACGACGAGGGATCGATTCACCCCCGCACTCGAGTCGTACTCGGGCCTGCAGGCCGACCGTGACTTCCACGTCGTCTTCAGCCCCGAGCGGGTGCTGACCGGACGCGTGTTCGAAGACCTGCGCAAGTACCCGAAGCTCGTCGGGGGCGTCACGGAGGCCGGAACCGCGGCCGGCATCGACTTCTACGAGGCCGTGCTCGATTTCGATGAGCGCCCCGACCTCCCCCGCCCGAACGGCGTCTGGAACCTCGGCACGTCCGAAGCGAGCGAACTCGCCAAGCTCGCCGAGACCACGTACCGCGACGTCAACATCGGCCTCGCGAACCAGTTCGCACGGTTCGCCGACACCAAGGGCATCGACGTGTACGCGGTGATCGAGGCCTGCAACAGCCAGTTCTTCAGCCACATCCACCAACCCGGCATCGCCGTCGGCGGACACTGCATTCCCATCTATCCGCAGATGTACCTGTGGAACGACCCCGAGGCCACCATCGTGCGGGCCGCCCGAGCGGCGAATCGTGCGATGCCGCAGTACGCCGTCTCCCTCCTGGAGGAGAAGCACGGCAGCCTCGAGGGCCAGCGCGTGGCGGTGCTCGGCGCCGCCTACCGCGGCGGGGTGAAGGAGACGGCCTTCTCGGGCGTCTACGACGTCGTCGCCGCGCTGACGGCGGCCGGCGCGACGCCCTTCGTGAACGACCCGATGTACACGAAGGCCGAGATCGAGGCGCTGGGCTTCGCCGATTACGAGTTCGGGCAGTCGGTCGACGCGGTGATCATCCAGGCCAATCACGACGAGTACCGTCGCATCCTCCCCGTGCACATCCCGGGCGCGCGCACGATCATCGACGGACGCGGCGTCGCGAGTGCCGACCTGCGGAACGCGATCCCCACCTACCTGCTCGGAGCGGTCGCCGAGGCCTCCTCCGGAGTTCGTCTCTGAGATGTAGCGAAGATCCCCGAGGCGTCCCCTGACGCCTCGAGCACCGACGCCAGATCGCGCTCGAGGTAGGGGGCCACGGTGCGGGCGTAGGTCTCGGTGAGGTGGTAGGGGTCGGTGTAGAGGGCGACGCCGCCGACGACGGCGTCGCAGACGGTCGCGCTGCAGATCCGGTGCGACAGGTCGAGCCCGACGGCTCCTGGCGTCGTCGCCGCCGCGACGACCTGTCGAAGAACACGTCGACGCCGACGAATCCGCCGGTGAGGACCTCCGGCCAGAGGTGGAAGAGGACGACGACCATGACGGCTGCCGCCCGCAATGCCTGGATCTCCGGCCGGATGACCCGGGCGCGAGGTCCGGGCACGGGCGCCCTCCGAAGCCGCCCCCCATCGATCACCGCATTCGCATCGGTGGTCGACGTCACAGGCGCCCGGTCTCCGCGTCCTCGAGGGTCTGGGTGAGGAGTTCGGCCCGATGCCGGTACGTGTGCGCTCCCAGCGTTCGCCGCTGGCCGGCCGAGGCGATCGCATCCAGACGTGCCGGGTCGGCGAGCAGCTCAGCCGCGCGTCGCGCCGCGACATCGGGGCTCGGATAGCTCAGCACCTCCGTGCCGACCTCGAACAGCTCGCCCAGGTTGCTCTTCTCCTCGGTGATGAGCGCCGCGCCGCTCCCGGTCGTCTCGAACATCCGCATGTTGACGGCGTACCGGCCGGCCACCGATCCGTGCCGGTTGATCACCATCTTGCTGCGGGCCAGCAGGCGGAACATGTCGCGACCCCAGGCCTCGCCACGGTAGTACGCCTCCAGTCCGGCGTCGGCGAGGACGCCGGGCGCGGCCGGACCATAGATCTGCAGGCCGGGGATCGCGGCGGCCACCTCTCGCAGCAACGGCGCCGTGGCGGGCTGGAGCCGCGAGAAGCTGCCCACGAAGATGGCATCGATCTCACGTTCGGATGCGGGGACCGGCGCCTCCCAGCGGTCGTCGAATGCGAGCGGGATGTACCTGCTGGGAATTCCCCAGTCGCGGGCCGTCTCGACGATCGACGGCAGCGCCGAGACGATCAGGTCGTACGAGGTGAGGAATCGCTTCGGCGGGAGCGGTGAGGCGATCTCCCCCACGAGCATCCGCGTGTGCCCGCGGATCGCCCGCGCGAGCCCGGGTGGAACCAGGTTCAGGTCCTGGACCATGACGACGTCGGGCTTGGCTTCGGCGATCTGGTCGAGCAGCACCGAGTGGAGATGGGGGAACTTGTGGAGCAGGTTCCGTGCCACGGGAAGCCGCGACAGATGCGGTCCGTACCGCCACGCCAGCGGAATGGGCGACGTGCGGTGATGGGACCTGGCCCAGAGGTCCTGCAGTGCGAGCGAGTTCGCCACCGCGATGCTCGCGTCCCACCCGAGCTCGCGCAGGTTCCGCACGTAGGCGCCACCCGTGCCGAACCCGAAGTCGAGGGCCTCCTCGAGGCGGCGCTCGTAGTCCGTCGACACCAGCACCTTGTCGAGTCCGAGGGACTCGAGAACCGCGTAGTAGAAGGTGTCGACCAGGAAGATCGAGCGGCTCATCGGCGCGACCTCGCCATGTCGCGCACTCAGGCTCCCACCCGCATCGGCAGCGGGCCGGCCGAATCCGCCGAGGCCGACACGGGGACGCACGAGGATCGCAACGCGAGGGGGGACGGAGGCGCGACGGTCATCCCTCGATCGTAATCGCACGAGCCGACCGCCTCGTGCATCACCCGGCCACGGTGGAGCGCCGTCAGGCCCTCGGCGATGCGGCGACCCTGAGCACCCAGGTCTCGGAGGTGGAGGGGACGCCGATGTACCGCTTCAGGTCGTAGTCGAGTCCGGGCAGCACCGCGGCGAGCTCGAGCCCGTTGGCCCGGCACTCCGAGAGGAGCTCGTCCCGAGCGAGGACCAGCTCCCGCGTGGGCTGCCCGTACGCGTACTTGGCGAAGAGCGTGGTGGGCGCGACATCCGTCACAGTGAGGCCGTGCAGGATCACGCAGGACGCCGCGACCCGGGAGTACTCGGCGATCGACCGCTTCCAGCGGTCCATGTGGATGAGCGCGACGCCGTCGAGCACGATGTCGAAGGTCGAGTCGCCGAATTCGAGCGAGTAGGCGGAGCCGACACGGAAGTCCCGATCGGGGTAGGCCTGCCGCGCGACCTCCACCATGGACTCCGAGATGTCGACACCCGTGTAGACGAGCTCGGGACGGCGCGCCGCGATCATCTCCGAGTTGTGCCCTCCGCCGCAGCCGACCTCGAGGAGCGACGTCCCGTCGGCAGCGGGCGGCGTGGCGAGCGCGTCGAACATCGCCTGGACGTCCGCCCGCGGATCGCCGGCAGCGGCCGCGGCGATGATCGGCTGCCACGCGCTCTGCTGACGCTCGGCCGTCGATCGATCCCAGATGCGGAACGCGTCCGGTCCGCCGAAGCGGTCCAGGTCGGTGGTGTAGCCGGCTGAGGCCAGCACGCGACTCGAGAGCCGCGGCACAGTCTGGGAGGCGAGGTACACGAGGGTCGACGTCAGCGACATGGTGGATCCCTTCATGGGCGGGGCCGCGGCTGGGCATCCGCTCCGGCGAGGCCGTACACCTCCGCGGCGGCCGGCCAGTGCAGGCTGGAGACGCCGTAGGCGCCCGCGAGTGCGGCCACCATGGACTCGACGCGGTCACGGCCGACGCCGACTCCCCAACCGTATCGAAGTCCGCCGGGGTCGACGACCCACTCCCGGGGGACGTCGTCCTGCATGAGCCGAAGGTAGTTCCGAGCGACCGCTTCTGGGTTCCATCGCGCGGCGACGTACGCGCTCGCCGCGGCACCCACCTCGCGGGTCGATTCGGGCTCGGCGAGCGCCCGCTCGATGTCCGACTGCAGGGTGTCTGGTGTCGAGAGGATCGTCGGCGGCAGATCCTCGCTCGACCACCGGGCGCGCCACTCCGGCCACGCGTAGCCCGAGATCACCGTGGCCGTGCCGAGGCTCGCCGCTTCGGTGCCGACGACCGCCATGGGGATGTCCGACCAGAGCTGGTCGACGACGAGCGTGGCCGACTCCAACGCCTCGAGGACCTCGGCGTGCGGGCGATTGCTCACCTCGACGTAGCGGACGCGCGGGTTGGCGGCCATGATGCGCTCCATGCACGACCTGATGAACGACGTCCCCTTCACCGCCGGATTGCTCGGCACGTGCACCACGACCAGTTCGCCCTCGACCGGTGGCTGCGACGTCGCCGGACGGGCTCGCTCCCGGGTGGGAAGGCCGAGGCGGTAGAAGTCGACGAACGGATGCCGGAAGAACTGCGCGGTGGTCGTGAGGCCGACGGTTCGGGTCGACCAGCGCTCGAGCCGTCGTACCTTCGCCGCGGTGGCCGCCGTCGCGTCACGCAGTGCCCGGAGCTCCGCCGGCGAGAGCGGCACGTCGGCCGGAGGGGTCGACATGTACGGCGGCCGCGCCTCGGATCCGTGCCCCAGCACGGAGATCACGCGCTTCCGGAAGAGGCGGAGCACGGGAATGTCGAGGTTGCCCGGGAGGATGCTGATCCCCCAGCCGAACACGAAGACATCGAACCGCGGCAGTGACCAGAGCAGGAGGAGGGCGGACGCGGCGACGTACGCCGCGGCCGCGAGGAGGCGGACCGGTCCCGACGAGCGGCGGTGCAGGAGCACGGCTCGCGACGCCCAGGCCGCCGGCCGGGGATTGGCTCGTGCCTGGGTGTAGCCGAAGGGATGCGGGTGGGTCGTCACCAGCCTGGCCGGGACCCCGATGGCACGCAGACCGGCCTCGAGGCCGCCGTAGTAGCCTGAGATCTCCTGGGTCCCGAGGAACACCCTCGGTGTACGGCTCCGCGTGGTCATGACTCCATCCTGTGGCATCCGGAGCCGCGCGCCGACAGCACGACGTTCGACCACGCCTCCCGACCAAGTAAGTTGGTAGGGCATGCATCCGTGCCGCGGCCGGATCGTCGCCATTTCGAACTGAGGAGCACAGCGACTTGAACGACCGCCCCACGAAGGCCGCGTTGGTCGTCTGCTACTCGAACCTCGCGACGGACCCCCGGGTGGTGCGCCAGATCGACTGGCTGATCGGAGCCGGGTGGCAGGTCGACACGCTCGGCCTCGGCCCGTCGCCCCGCCCGGCCGTGCGGCAGCACTTCGAGATGACGGATCCGCCACGGCTCCTCAGGTCCGCGTCGATCCGCGGAGCGATGCACGCACTGCTCTCCAAGCGGGCTCGCTTCGACGTGCTGCTCGGCAGCCGCATCCCTGCCGAGCTTCGACCGCGTCGAGGCGCCGGCGCGCCCGTTCGCTACGACCTCGTGCTCGTGAACGACATCGACCTCCTCCCGTGGGCACTCGACCACGGACCGGCGCTGCTCACGGACGACCCGGGCGCCCGCATCCACCTCGACGTGCATGAGTACCACCGTTGGGCTCCCTCACCCGAGACCCCCTTCGCGACCCGTGCCCTCATGGGCGGGTACCACCGGTGGACCACGGCGATGATCGGGTCGCCGTCGATCACGTCCCGCTCCACCGTCGCCGACGGGATCGCCGACCTCTACGCCGCGGATTTCGGCATCGAGCGCCCGTCGATCGTGCGGAACAGCCCCGGCTACGTCGAGCTCGCGCCCCGCGCGGTCGATCCCGAGCGGATCGAGCTGGTCTACCACGGCAACGCGGAGATGGCGCGTGGGCTGGACCTGCTCATCGATGCCCTGCGCCTGCTCGACGAGCGGTACCACCTCAACCTCATGCTCACCGGCTCGGCCGACGGCCGCACTCGGCTGCGCGAGCTCACGCGCGACCTGGGCGATCGGGTCGAGTTCCACGAGCCCGTCCCGATGGCGGAGGTCCCCGCCAAGCTCAACCGATTCGACCTCGAGGTGATCTTCTATCCGCCGACGAGCCCGAACTTCCTGCACTCGTTCCCGAACAAGTTCTTCGAGGCCGTGCAGGGAAGGATCGGCGTGGTCATCGGGCACAGTCCGAGCATGGAGGCGATCGTGAGCCGCTACGGGAACGGGATCATCGTCGAGGGATGGGCGGCGGCAGACCTCGCCCGGACGTTGAACGAGACCACGGCCGATCGGATCGATGCCGCCAAGCGAGCCGCCGACGCCTGTGCCCACGAGCTCAATTCGGACGTCGAGGGCGAGGCCTTCCTGCGCGAGGTCGCCGGGGAGGTGCGGCGATGAAGGTGCTGAGCGTGGTCGGCGCCCGTCCGCAGTTCATCAAGCTCGCGCCCGTCGACCGGGCCCTGCGGGAAGCCGGACACGAGCACGTCATCGTCCACACCGGGCAGCACTACGCGCCCGAGCTCAGCGAGGCGCTGTTCGCCGACCTGCGGATCCCCGAACCCGATCGGAACCTCGCGATCGGCTCCGCCTCGCACGCCCAGCAGACGGCGGCCATGATGATCGGCCTGGAGCAGGCGTTCGAGCAGGAGGCTCCCGACTGGGTGCTCGTCTACGGCGACACCAATTCCACCGTCGCCGCGGCGCTCACCGCGGTGAAGATGTTCCTGCCGATCGCGCATCTCGAAGCCGGCCTGCGGTCGGGCAATCGCAGGATGCCCGAGGAGCACAACCGGATCGTGACCGACCACGTGGCCGACCTCCTCCTCGCCCCCACGGGCACCGCGATGCGCCACCTCGCGGAGGAAGGGCTCGCGGCGCGCTCCGTCGATGTCGGCGACGTCATGACCGATGTCTGCTTCACCGTTCGTGATCGCGTGCTGGCATCGGCTCCGGTGATGCCCGACGAGTGGTCGGCCGAACGCGGAAGCGTGCTGGCCACGATCCATCGGGCCGAGAACACCGATGACCCGCGCCGCCTCGGCCAGGTCCTCGACCGGCTGGACGCGCTCGGATCGCAGGTGACGCTCGTGGCGCATCCACGGCTGATCGCACGGGCCGAGGAGTTCGGACTCCCACTCGAGCGGTCGAATCTCACGCCGATCACCTCGCTCGCCTATTCGCAGATGGTGTACGCGGTCCTTCGCGCCCGGTGCGTCGTCACCGACTCGGGCGGCCTGCAGAAGGAGGCGTTCCTGCTGAAGACGCCGTGCATCACCGTGCGCACCGAGACGGAATGGCCCGAGACGCTCGTCGACGGCTGGAACGTGGTGGACCCCGAACTGGTCACGGATCTCGACGCGCACGTCCTGCGGACCCGGTCGGATGACGAAGGGGCTCCGTTCGGCCGAGGGGATGCCGCCGTCCGGACGGTCGCCGCGATGCAGGCGCACGGGTCCGACGCCGGCTGAGCGACGCGCGCTCGGCCGCGATCAGGGCCTGCGGCGAAGCACCTCGTCGAGCGCCGCGACGACGTACTCGGCGGACGCGGACGCGGAGGCGTGACGGACCGCCCACTCGAACCCCCGCCGTGCCTGGTCGCGGAGCGATTCCGGGTGCTCGAGCAGCATCCGCGTGTGCTCGTAGACCTCGTTCGGCCCGGTGACGATCCAGGCTTCATTGGCCCCCTGACCGAGGGTGAGCGGCTCGATGCGCTCGTCGGCACTGCACAGCATGACGCAGCCCGAGGCGAGCGCCTCGATGCCGAACACGCCCGGGAGGTAGGCGTAGAACTGGTTCAGCACGATGTGTGCCCGCGAGAGCACCCGGCGCACCTCGTCGTTCGACACGTCCGTGAGCTCGTGGTACTCGAAGTCGTACCCCTCGCTGCGCAGGCGCTCGATCGCGTCGCGGACGAACCGGGTGCCCTTGAGGACCGGCGCCGAGGGCGCGTGCACGAGGACCAGCCGGTCGGGACGGTCGAACTTGGCGAGGTCCAGCCGGAATCGGTCGTCGGGATAGAAGTAGCGGAAGGCTCGAACGTCCGACGTGAGGTATCCGCGCTGGTCGACCGGTGCGGTGAAGATGACGTCGGCGTACCGATCGGCGATCGCTCCGATGCGGCGCTTCAGCGCATCGTACGCATCACTCTCGAACAACGGATCGAGGGATCCGACCACCGTGCTGAGGTTCGGACGTCCGTAGACCGCTTCGAGCTCGTGCATGAGTCTCGGCGCCCGGATGTCGTCGCCGGTGAAGTAGCAGGCGATCTTGACGCCGTGCCGCTGGAGGAACGCGAACTCGAACTCACGGTCGTCGACCGAGGACAGCAGGAAGCCGACCGCACCCACGTACACGACGCCGCCCGCCCTCCGGGAGAGGGCACCCAGCAGCCACGGGCCGACGATGAGGCGCCGGATGTAGGCCACACGTGGTCCTCCTGCGGTCGACAGCAGGCGATCGTACTTCCGCGGGTAGAAGCGATGGGGAGAGAGCGAGACCGAGTACGACCCGGGGATCGCATCGGCGATGTGGCCGACCATCGAGGCGAGCTCGTCGGGGCCGACGACCCACGTGATCTCGCGACCCGTCGCCCGGTGCACTGCGCGGCTCACCACGATGAGCACACGCTGCACCGCGAACGCGATGCGCTCGATCCGGCTGGCTCGGGTCATCGGGCGTCGACGTCGAATACGCGCACCCAGCGGGCGAGGTTGAGCAGCCGCCACTGGCCGCCCGGGCCGAGCCCGAGCGCCGCCTCGGGCACCGTGTGCCATTCACGGGCGGCCCCGGCGTCGAGGAATCCGATGTGCGAGGAGACGAGCTCGTCGGCGCTGCGCTCGCGCAACCAGTCGGCTTCGGGCGTCGCGAAGCCGATCTTGTCCCGCCGGTCGAGGATGGCGTCAGGGACCACGCCGCGCATGGCGCTGCGCAGGAGGTTCTTGGTGATGCCGTCGTCTGACACGAAGAACCGCTCGGGCAGCCGGAAGGCGAACTCGGTGAGGGCACGGTCGAGGAACGGCACCCGGCTCTCGACCGAGAACCGCATGGAGTTCCGATCACCGTGGCGCAGCAGCGAGCCGAGGCCGCGAAGGAGGAGGTCGTTGCGAAGCTGGCTCTTCAGCCGGACGCCGCGGACCGCCCGTTCATCGATGCGCGGGAAGTCGACGCGCACACCGCGCTTGGCGAGCGCTGCGTGATCGAGCATCGGCGATTCGGCTCGCCTGATGCGTGCGGCCATCGACCGGACGCCGCTCGGCACCGTGCGCGCCGCCGCGGCCGCGAGCAGGGCGGGAGCCCTGGCCCCCTCGACCGAGCCGGACCAGGAACGGGCGAAGCCGGATGCCGCGACGAGGCGACCTCCATCGAGCAGGCTGTGGATGCGCTGCACGGGGTAGCCGTCGTACCCGGCGAGGAGCTCGTCGGCGCCCTGCCCGTCGAGCGTCACGACCACGCCGTGTTCCCTGGCCAACTTGAAGACCCGGTACTGGGCGTAGATGCTCGTGGAGCGGAACGGTTCGCCCTGCGTCCTGATGAGGTCGTCGAGGTCGTCGGCGAGATCGGTCGCGGTGGGCTCCACGGCGTGCGGCTGCGCCCCGATCGCGGCGTTGACGAGGTCGATCCACTCGTGTTCGGACTGCGAGAAGCCGGGTGAGACGAAGCTGAACGTCCGGATGGGATAGTCGGGCTCCAGGTGCCTGATCGAGCAGGCGATGGCCGAGGAGTCGACCCCTCCCGACAACGCGACGCCGACGGGGACATCGCTTCGCAGGTTCCGGCTGACGCTCTGCAGGAAGAGCTGCCGGACACCGTCCACGGCGTCGGCGAACGTGATCGAGTCGTCCGTCTCGATCTCGGGCCACCAGTAGCGGGTCTGCGGGCTGATCCGCCCCGACCGGAGGTCGAGCTCGACCAGGTGCGCCGGAAGGAGCTGGTGGATGCCCTCGACGAAGGTCGCCGCGCCGCCGTCGTAGACGCCCCACCGCACATAGTCGTGCGCGGTCTGCCAGTCGAGCCTCGGCGAGGTCGACATGACGGTCATGAGCGCTGGGACCTCGCTGCCGTAGTAGAGGTGCCGGCCCTCCTCGACGGTGAAGTAGAGCGGCTTGATGCCGAAGGCGTCGCGCACGAGCGTGAGCGTCTCCGCCTGCTTGTCGAGGATCGCGAACGCGAACATTCCCTCGAACCGTCCGAGGGACGCGCGGCCCCATTCCCGCCACGCCGCGAGGAGGACCTCGGTGTCGGTGCCGGAGCGGAACACGTGGCCGAGCTCGACGAGCTCCCGCCGCAGTTCGAGGTAGTTGGTGACCTCGCCGTTGTAGGCGAGGACGAACCGGTCGTCATCCGAGACCATCGGCATGTGGCCGGCGGAGGACAGGTCGAGCACCGCGAGGCGCGTCGACCCGATCCGGACGACGCCGCGGTCGCCGTGATCGGAGACGACCGCGCCCCGATCGTCGGGACCACGATGCCGGATCTGGTCGAGGCTCGCATGGAGCCGCGACTCGAATGCCGCGGACGGGCTGCGTTCCCAGCCGCCGGCGATTCCGCACATGACCGTCGTTCCCCTCGATGCTCGTTCGTTCGGTCGCGCTTCAGCTCGCGTGCGCCCCGGTCGCCACGATGGCCTCCTCGAGGCGCTCGACGATGAGCTCGAGGTCGTCGGTCCGCAGCTGCGGGTACAGCGGGAGCGTCAGCGCCTGTCGGTGCGCACGGGTGGCGTTCGGCAGCACCTCGTCGGCGATCGAGAACCGCCCGCGGAAATAGGGCTGCAGATGCATGGAGTACGTGCCGAGCGTCGTCTCGATGTCGCGCTGCTTCATCTCGACGATCACGCGGTCGCGGTCGATCTCGTCGTCGAGCAGCACGACGTACGACTGGAAGCTGTGCGTATGCCCCTCGGGAACGACGGGCGCCCGCACGCCTTCGACGTCGGCGAGCAGTGCACCCAGTTCCCGGGCGAGTCGCTGGCGCGCCTCGAAGATCGTGTCGAGCTTGCGCATCTGCGCGATGCCGATCGCCGCGTGCACGTCGCTCAGCCGGTAGTTGTATCCCGCGTCGACGAAGTCCATGTACAGGTCGCCCCGGACGGCGCCGTGCGTGCGCAGCACGCGGAGCTTGTCGGCGAGGGCGTCGTCGTTCGTGGTGATCATCCCGCCCTCCCCGGTCGTGATGATCTTCCGGGGATGGAAGGAGAACACCCCGGCCGTGGACAGGGAGCCCGCCTGTCGACCGTGGTACGCCGCGGTGAGGGCGCACGCGGCATCCTCGACCACCGGCAGGCCGTGTCGCTCCGCGATCGCGTTGATCGGGTCCATGTCCGCCGTCAGCCCGAACGCGTGCACGGGCATGATCGCCTTCGTGCGGTCGGTGACGGCCGCCTCGAGCAATGACGGATCCAGGTTGAACGTCTCGATGTCGATGTCGACGAACACCGGGATGGCACCCAGCTGCACCACCGCGTTGGCCGTCGCGGGAAAGCTGAAGTCGGGGATGACGACCTCGTCGCCGGCGCGCACTCCGAGGGCGTCGAGGGTGAGGTGCAGTCCGGTCGTGGCGGAACTCACCGCGAACGCGTGCGACGTGCCGACCTGCGACCCGACCAGTGACTCGAACTCCGCGGCACGGGGACCCTGGGTCAGGAACCCTGACTCGAGGACGCGCTCGACCGCTTCCGCCTCGCTGCGGTCGAGCAGCGGGACATTGAGCCTCACGCGAGGACCTTGAGGTACCACTCGACGGTCTCGGCGAGCTCGTCGTCGGTCAGCACCTTGGGCTGCGAACCGAGCAACCCGGTGAGCTTGGTGACGTCGGCGAGGTGGCGACGGACGTCGCCCGGCCTCGGGTCGGTGTGCACGACCGGGTGATCGGGCTTGCCGAGCACCGAGAGCAACCGCGAGACGAGCTCGTTCATCGAGGTCTCGCGGCCGGTCGCCACATTCAGCACCTGCCCGCGGCAGTCGGGGGAAGCGTGGATGCGAACGGCCATGTCGGCGGTGTCCCGGACCCAGGTCAGGTCACGGGTCTGCTCACCGTCGCCGTGGATCTCCACCGGCTCGCCCGCGAGGACCCGCTTGATCACGATCGGCACGATACCGGCGTACGAACCGGGATTCTGGCGCGGTCCGATGTTGTTGAACGGGCGCACGACCGTCGCGTCGATGCCGAAGGTCTTCACGTACGAGGAGATGATGTGGTCCTCCGCCGACTTGCTGGCGGCATACGGGGTGATCGCGTCGTGCGGGTGCCCCTCGTCCATCGGCACGTAGCGCGCCGAGCCGTACGCCTCCGAGCTCGAGAAGTGCACGAGCCGCTCGATCAGCCCGCGGCGCGCGATCTCGCAGAAGGTCGTCGCGATGCCGATGTTGGTCTGCACCGTCCACGCGGGGTACGCAAGCGAGGTCGGCAGCGGCACCACCGCGAGGTCGAAGACGGTGTCGATCCCGTGGGTCTGGACGACGTCCTGCATGGCCGCGAGATCCGAGGCGTCGAGCCGGATCACCTCGAGGTCGGAGCGCGCCGCACGGGCGTCGTCGAGGTTGTGGTTCTCACCGAGGAAGAAGTTGTCGACCACGACGACTTTCGCGGGGTCGTCAAGCAGAAGCCGATCGACGAGGTGGCTGCCGATGAACCCGGCTCCACCGGTGACGAGGACCGACTTGGACTTGACTGACATTCGGATTCCCCTGCGTAGAGTTATGTGGGCGCGCCGGACGCGCGCCGTGCAATCGTATCAACCTTCCGAACGCCGGAACCTGACCGCTGGGCAGCGAGTGACTGACGTACCTTCGAACCACGGATTCCCCCCGAACCCCTACAATCCGCACGCCTGGATCGTCGGCGAGCCGACCATCGGGTCGGGGGTGTGGATCGGCGCGTTCACCGTGATCGACGGCAGCGGCGGACTCAGCATCGGCCCCGACTGCGACATCTCCTCCGGGGTGCACATCTACTCGCACTCGACGGTCGCGCGGTGCATCTCGGGCCGGCGCCGGGACATCGAGCGGGCCGCCACCGAGATCGGGAACAACGTCTACATCGGCGCCAACGCCGTCGTCCTGATGGGGACGACCGTCGGCCACCACAGCGTGATCGGCGCGGGCGCCGTCGTGAAGGAGCACACCCAGATCCCTCCGTACAGCCTGGTCGTCGGGGTCCCCGCGCGCGTGATCCCCGGCGGCGCGTCACGGCTGGCGGAGGCGGAATGACGTCCTCGTCCGGCGAAGCGCAGTACCCGCACGTCTACGCGACGTACTTCGACAGCGGGTACCTCTCCCGCGGCCTCACGCTCATCGAGGGCCTTCGGGAGCTCGGCGACCACGCGGAGGTCTGGATCATGTGCCTCGACGACGCCAGCCGCGAGTACCTCGACGGGCTGGGCGACCCGACGCTGCATACGCTGACGCTCGCCGACCTCGAGGCATCCGAACCCCGGCTCGTCGACGTCCGGCCGGGCCGCTCGCGCATGGAGTACGTGTTCACATGCTCGCCCCTGCTGATGCGGCACGTGATGCGCGCGCAGGGTGACCCCCGAACCGTGGTCACGTACCTCGACGCCGACCTCGGGTTCTTCGCCGACCCGCTGCAGGTGTATCGCAGCCTCGGCGAGGGATCCGTCGGGATCATCGAGCACCGGTACCCCCCACGTCTCGCGCGGAAGCTCGGCAAGTACGGACGATTCAACGTGGGTTGGGTGGGCATCCGAGCGGACGCGGCCGGCTTCGCGTGCGTCGACTGGTGGTCGGAGCGGTGCATCGAATGGTGCTTCGACACACCCAGCGAGGGACGATACGCCGATCAGGGCTATCTCGACGAGTTCCCCCGACGGTTCACGGGTGTCGTCGTGCTTCCCGATGCCGGCTTCGACGTCGCACCGTGGAACACGGGCCGCCACGCGCTCTCGAGGTCCTCCGACGGCACCGTCGTCGTCGACGGCGGCGCCCCCCTGGTGTTCTTCCACTTCCACGGGATCAAGCGTCGCGGCCGATGGTTCGTGACGAGCCAGCTGGTGTACCGGAGCCCGATGCGACGGGTGCTCCGTCGCGACGTGTACGTGCCGTACCTCGAGCGTCTGGACCGCTGGGATGCCGTGCTGGCCGACAAGATCACGCCCACGGTGGCGAGGCGCGGCAAGGGGCTTCGCGGCCTGGCGTTCAACGTCGCCCGCGCGATGCTCGATCTCGCATCCATCGCCTCCGGCAACGCCGTCCGATCTCGACGGCCCGCCTGAGCCGAGCGGCCGTCGACCTTACCGTCGGACCCGGCGAGCGGCTACGGTCGCGATGCGGGTGCGGCGAGGTCGAGGAACTCCTCGTACTCGTGGATGTAGTCGTCCGCGTCGTACGGATGCGACGCCAGCACCGCCAGCACCGCATCGGGCGAGTAGTCGTACTGGGTGCCCCACGTCAGCGGCGGCATGTACAGCCCCACGGATCGCCGATCCAGCCGGACGACCTCCCTGCGGTCGCCGTCGTCCACCATGGCCTTGACGCTCCCGCGCAGGCAGATCAGGAACTGGTGACACGTCCGGTGCGCATGGATGCCGCGCGGCTCGCCCTCGGGCACGTCGAGGATGAAGAACACGCGGTGCACGGCGAAGGGAAGCTGGCGCGACGTCTCGGCGATGACCAGGGCGCCACGGGCGTCGACGACCTCGTGCAACTCCACGAGGCCGGGCCAGTCCGGACGTGCCGTCACAGTCGCCCCAGCGCCAGGCGGACCCGGTCGACCTCGTCGTCCTGCATCTCGGGGAAGATCGGCACCGAGAGCACCTCGCGCGCCGCGGCCTCCGTGACGGGCAGGTTCGGCCCGTCGTAGCCGCCCGGGAATCGCTGGAGGTGATCGGGAATCGGGTAGTGGACGTCGTTCCCGATGCCCGAGGCCGACAACGACTGCTGCACCGACGCCCGGTCGGGCGCGCGGATCACGCCGAGGTGCGCGATGAAGGACTCGGATGCCCGGTTCAGCAACGAGAACGCAGGGTTCCCCACGCCCTCGTACGCGCGGTGGATCTCACGCCTCCGCTCGTTCCACGCGTCGAGGTACGGCAGCTTCACCCGGAGGATCGCGGCCTGCATCTCGTCCATCCGGCTGTTCCTGCCGTGCGGGACCCCGATGTCGTACTTGCCGATCCATCCGTACTGTCGCATCCGGCGCACGGACTCCGCGACGTCCTCGCGGTCGGTGATGACGGCGCCGCCGTCACCCAGCGCTCCCAGGTTCTTCGTCGGATAGAAGCTGACGGTCGCCGCGTCGCCGAACGTGCCGCCCATGCGTCCGTCGACCCTCGCACCGAACGACTGGGCGCAATCCTCGACGACCGCGATGCCGCGGCGACGCGCGGCATCGACGATCGACTCGATCGGCGCGAGTGCGCCGTAGAGATGCGTGACCACGACGGCGCGAGGGGGTCGCGGCATCCGGTCGACGGCCTCCTCGAAGGTGGCCCGGCTCATCAGGAGCGTGGCCGGATCCACGTCGGCGTACACCGGCTCGGCGCCGAGCAGGCGGGCGGCGACGCTCGTGTATGCTCCGGCATTCGCGACGGTGAGCACCGAGTCGCCGGACGACACGCCGACGGCGGCCAGCGCGAGTTCGAGCGCGTCCGTGCCGTTGCCCACGAGCACCGCGTGGGCGACACCCGCGTACTCGGCCAGTTCCGCCTGCAGGGCGTCGTGCTGGGGGCCCATGACGTACCACCCGCTCGACACGACGGCGTCGATCGCGGCGGTGATCTGCGCGCGCAACTCGGGCGGAGTCCGGGAGAGGTCGTTGAACGGGACGCTGAGTGGCTGGTTCACGGTGTTGCCGCCTTCGTATGGCGAACTCCGCGGCCGGCGGAGTCGTCGGACGTCGGCCTCATGATTGCGCCTCGTCCTTCTGGTCATCGAACGACATCAGTCTGACGTACTCGGCGACCATGGGGTTGTTCCGCATGAGATGCCCGAACGTCCCCTGCGCCACGACCCGTCCGCCGTCCATCAGGTACACGTGATCGGCGTGCTGCACCGTCGAGAGGCGGTGGGCGATCACGATCACCGTGACTCCGCCGTGGAGGCGCGCGAGGCTCTCGCTGATGAATGCCTCGGATCCGGCGTCGAGTGCGCTCGTCGCCTCGTCCATGATGAGGAGTCGCGGACGGGTGTAGAGCGCCCGCGCGAGACCGATGCGCTGGATCTGGCCGCCGCTCAGCGAGTTGGACTGCATTCCGACGGAGGTGTCGGCGCCGTCGGGAAGCGACTCGATGAAGTCGGCGAGGAACGCCGCATCGATCACCTCCTGGAGGCGCTCTCGATCGATGTGCTCGGCGTCGACGCCGAGGGCGATGTTCTCGGCGATCGTGCCGGCCACCATCCCGGGCCGCTGCGGAACGTAGGAGACCACGCCGGGTGCGGTGCGCCGCAGCTCGTGGGGCGTGCTGTCACCGATGCGCACGTCGCCGCTGTCGGGCATGAGGAGGCCGAGGAGCAGGTCGACGAGCGTCGTCTTGCCGGAACCGGATGGTCCGATGATCGCCACGAAGCGACCGCTCGCCGCCTCGACCGACACGTCGTCGAGGGCGCGCCGGGTATCTCCGGGGTACGCGAACGAAGCTCCCTCGATGCTCACCGAGAGGCCGCCGGGGTGCGCCGGGGCCCGATCGGCCGATGGGGCGGGGACCGGTGCCGGCGTCAGGTGCGAGTCGTGGTACTCGGACAGCAGGGAGTGCGCGAGCGTCGCCTGTCCGGTGTACAGGCGCACGAGCGCCACGGAGTTCTGCAGCGGGAGCAGCGAGGCCATGATGCGCATGCCGCCGGTCAGGAACACGCCGATGACCACGAGGCCCTCATCGAGCCCGTTCGTGATGAACTGCTGCGCGACCAGCGCCACCACGCCGACGATGAGCGCCGTCTCGATGATGTACCGGGGCAGCCCCGACATGAACGCGGCGGTCGCGCCGCTGCCGGCGACCTGGTTGCGCGCATCCGAGAGCTTGCGCAGGAAGAACGGCTGCTTGGCCATCACCGACACCTCGCGGAAGGTGTCGAGCGAATCGGAGATGATGTTGGTCGTGTCGACGGTTCCCTGGGCGACCGCTTCACCCGCTCGCTTGAGGGATCGGCCCATGAAGCTCTGGATCAGGACGCCGATTCCGGCGAAGTAGACGAGGGCGAAGATCGCGGCGACTGGATCCACGATGATGAACGACACCGAGATGAGGATGAGCAGGAAGCCCTCGCTGACGATGATCGCGAAGGTGTTGAGGAGGCCGCCGAAGGCGGCCGTGGTGGAACCGACGACCGCGAACTGGAACTCCGCCTTGGAATGCCGCCTGATGTCGTCGAGCGAGCCGTACATGAGATGCTCGGCGATGATGAGCGCATTGCGCGATTCGATGGAGGCCACGAAGAACGCGAGCTTGCGGGAGAGCAGGACGGCGAGCACGGACTTGCCCACGAAGACCACCAGCACGACCGCCGCGAGCACGGGCACGTCGTCGAGGCCGATGGGGGGCAGTTCGATCGAACCGACGCGGATCGGCTCCGCCCTCGATCCGCCGTCGGCGACGACCGTCGTGGCGAGGCTCGCGATGAGCCCGATCAGGAAGACGCCGATGACGTCGAGCAGTCCGGAGAGGGTGCGAGCGATGAGGAGCGCGAGATAGGTGACACGCTCCCTGACGGTCATGAAGCGGAACGAACTGCGGACGGCGGCGATCATCGGCTCACCACCGCCGGCGCGGCGGCGCCCATCATTCGGCGGTGACGGCGACGTCGATCCACGGCGTGCCGCTCGCCTCGAGCGCGGCGATGTCGGCGTCGACCATGATCTGGGCCAGCTGAGGGGTCATCACGCGGGGGGTCCACCCGAGCAGGTCCCTGGCGCGGGACGAATCGCCGACCAGTGCGTCCACCTCGGTGGGGCGGAGGTAGCGCTCGTCGAACCGCACGTAGTCCTGCCAGTCGAGCCCCACCCGCTCGAACGAGAACTGGAGGAAGTCCCGCACGGTGTACGCGGTTCCGGTGGAGACGACGTAGTCCGTCGGCTCGTCGTGCTGCAGCATCCGCCACATCGCCTCGACGTATTCGGGGGCATAGCCCCAGTCGCGCACGGCGTCGAGGTTTCCCATGTACAGCTCGGACTGCACACCGGCGCGGATGCGGGCGACGGCGCGCGTGATCTTGCGCGTCACGAAGGTCTCACCGCGGCGCGGCGACTCGTGGTTGAAGAGGATGCCGTTGACGGCGAACATGCCGTAGCCCTCGCGGTAGTTCCGCGTGACCCAGTACGAGTAGAGCTTCGCCGCACCGTATGGGGAACGGGGGTAGAACGGCGTGTCCTCGTGCTGGGGCGGCGGGGTGGCGCCGAACATCTCGGAACTCGACGCCTGGTAGAAGCGGCAGTCCAGCCCGATCATGCGGATCGCCTCGAGGAGCCGGATGGTGCCGAGGCCCGTCGCGTTGCCGGTGTACTCGGGCTCGTCGAAGCTCACCCGCACGTGGGACTGCGCGGCGAGGTGATAGACCTCCTGCGGGCGCACGGAGTCGAGCAGGGTGACGAGCCGCGACCCGTCGCTCAGGTCGCCGTAGTGCAGGAACAGCCGGGTGCCCGCGACGTGCGGATCGTTGTACAGGTGGTCGATCCTCGCGGTGTTGAAGGTGGAGGCTCGACGGATGATGCCGTGGACCTCGTAGCCCTTCGAGAGCAGCAGTTCGGCGAGGTAGCTCCCGTCCTGCCCGGTGATCCCGGTGATCAGGGCGCGCTTCGGCGCGTTCTCGGTCATGTACTGCAGCCTCCAGAGTCTTCTCGGCGTCCGATCCCCCGTTTCGCCGCAGTCGAGCCTAGCGCAGCACGCCTGAGCGGAGCCCCGTGGCCGGGGGACCCCCAGTGCGGTCTTGTAGGATTCAGGCCATGCCGGCTGATCTCCAACGCACGCTGATCGTCATGCCCGCATACAACGAGGAGGCCTCCGTCGGCCTCGTCGTGCAGGAACTGTACGAGAAGGTCCCGGGCGTGGCCTGCCTGGTCGTGAACGACGGTTCGTCCGACGCCACCTCCTTCGTCGCGCGCGAGGCCGGTGCCCTCGTCGCCGAGCTCCCGTACAACCTCGGGGTGGGCGGCGCGATGCGCCTGGGGTTCAAGTACGCCTTGGCGAACGGCTACACGTCGGTCGTCCAGGTCGATGCCGACGGCCAGCACGACCCGGCCGACATCCCGGCGTTGCTCGAAGAGCTGGCCGGCGCCGACGTCGTCATCGGCGCCCGATTCGCGGGCGGCGGACACTACGACGCCCGCGGCCCGCGCCGCTGGGCCATGACCGCGCTCGCGGCGATGCTGAGCCGCACCGCGCACACCAGGCTGACCGACACCACCAGCGGGTTCCGAGCCTCGGGGCCGCGCGCCGTGCGACTGTTCGCCGAGCACTACCCCGCCGAGTACCTCGGCGACACCATCGAGTCGCTCGTGATCGCCGCGCGCTCCGGATGCGTGATCCGCCAGGTGCCCGCCTCGATGCGTCCCCGCACTGGGGGGACACCGTCGCACAACCCGTTCAAGGCGGCCGTGTTCCTGGCCCGCGTGGGCATGGCGGTGGCGTTCGCCTTCCTTCGGCCTCGTGTCGACATCCCCGAGAGGATCGCGCGGTGAACCTTCCCCTGACCCAGTACATCTTCGGCATCGTCGCGGCGCTGTTCGTGCTCGGGGTCGTGATCGAGATGCTGCGCCGACGGCGGCTCCGTGAGCGGCATGCCGTCTGGTGGCTCCTCGCCGGCGTCCTCGCCCTCGTCATCGGCGTCTTCCCGCAGACGCTCCGCTGGGCCTCGGATCTCGTCGGAATCGAGATCCCGACGAACCTCGTGTTCTTCGTGAGCCTCGTGCTGCTCTTCTTCGTGTGCCTGCAGCACAGCGCCGAGCTCACCGAGCTCGAGAGCGAGAACCGGTCGCTCGCCGAGCAGATCGTGCTGCTCGATCTCCGGCTCCGAGAGGTGGAGACGGGCTCCCCCGGCGTGCCGACGAACCCGTCGAGCGGCGACGTCAGGTAGCCCGCCGACGACGACGACGCAGTCGTCGCGGCTTCAGGCCAGGCGCGCGAGATACGGTCGCAGCTTCACGAGCTGCACGACGAGCACGGCGAGCTCCGATGCGGCCAGCGCCCACGCGAGACCGTCGACGCCGAACACGATCGCCGCAGGCACCATGGTGATCGCCCCGAGCACCGCACCGACCACGGTGCTCTGCGCCAGCGTCCGGGCGAGCCCGAACGCGGTCAGGCAGGCGAACCCCGTCACCTGCGACACCAGCATCGCAGCCAGGGCGACGCCCAGCGGAATCGACAGTGAGAACGACATCGGTAGTGCGCCGCCCGACAGCAGGCCCGAGGCGAACGGGCCGAGGGTCGCGTAGGCGGCGCCGCCCAGCACCCCCGAGGCCAGCGCCAGGGCGGTGACCCGGCTCGCGCGAACCGACTGCCGCGCGGGGTCGGGATCGGGGACGTACCCCTGCGAGAACTGCACGAACGGACGCGTCGCATACAGGGTCATCCGCAGCATCCGCTCGGCGAGTGCATAGGAGGCCGTCGCCGACGGGATGAACACCTGCACGACGACGATCGGCAGGTTGACGTAGACCGCCGCCGTGGCGGCCATCGTGATGGCCGAGGACTGCCCTCGCAACCTCCCGAGGGACCTGATGGGCCCGAGGACCCAGCGCCCGACCGGGTACCGGCGCATGATGTCCGCCGTCGCCACCACGGTGGCGACGAGTGCGCCGAGGAACTGGGCGGTCACGAACCAGATCGCGTCGCCGGTGGCGAGCAGGGCGACCGCGCCCAGTACCGTGGCGACGTTCCGCGGCAGCGTGTCGATGAGCAGGAAGCGGATCGGGCTCGACTCCCCGACGTAGAACCACCCCGCGGACAGCGCCGCCATCAGGCCTCCGGCGACGGTCATCGACGCGAGCCACGGCTGCTGCTGCGTGAGGAGGACCGCGATCGCACTCGCCGGGGCGATGATCGCGACGAACAACCAGCTGCGCGTGGCCAGCGAGTCGCGGTAGTACTGGCCCCGCTCGGACTCGTGGAGCGCGGCCGTCGCCGTCGGGCCCGTGACGCCCCACCCTCCGGCCACGAACACGAACGCGAAACCGCCGACAGCCTGCGCGACGGCGATCGTCGCCCAGCTCTGCTCGCCGGCAGCGAGGATGACGACCGGGATGACCGCGATGCTGAGGATGCCGCCCGTGATGACCGCGAGTCCGTATCCCCCGCCGAATCGCAGGATTGCACGCGAGCGGGACATCACGGACCCGGCGTGGCGACGGGCGGACGTGTCTGCCGCCGCACCTCGAGGAGCACCAGCGCCACGAGCCCCGCGAACGCGAGTGAACCGACGATCCAGATGACCATGGGGGTCGGGGCGCTCGACCACCACCAGTCGACGTCCGCATCGAGGTTCCAGCCGCCGTTCCCGATGCCGGTCGTGTAGCGACGGATGTCGGCATGCAACGCCGCGGCGAACGCGAGCGCGAGGACCGCGCCCACTGCGACGAGTTGGACCTCGCTGAACCGCAGGCGGTGGGAGTCGACCTGGAGGATCGCGATGCCGATGAACGTGATGATCAGCGGGAGGAGGTATCGCGGCTGCACGTTGACGCCCACCAGGTCGAGGCTCTGCTGCAGGATGTAGACGGGGAACGCCACCAGAGCCAGCCCGATGCCGACGAGCGCGAGCGTCTTCCGCCATGACTGCGACCGCAGCCCGGCGAAGACGAGCGCGGCCGCGACGGCGAACGCGCCGGTCGAGACCACGTACGGCATGGGCGTGTCGAACCATCCGAGGCTCCACGAACCGAAGACCCCCTCCCAGAGGGATGGCACGTTCTGCAGGTTGTGCAGCAGCACCGAGGCGGCGCTCGGCTTCTCCTCCGGCGGAGTCGTCCCGTCGCCGACGCCCGTGGTCGACACACCCGATTGGGCCGAGGAGAAGTACATCAGGACCGCGACGACGGCCATGCCGATGGGCAGCAGCGCGCGAAGCCAGTACCCGCGGTCGCGTCGCATCGTCAACAGCACCACGGCGGCCGACGCGATCACCGAGTAGACCGCGGCGTCGCCCCTGGCGCCGGCGGCCATGACGAGCAGCGCGGCGGACAGCACCCCGGAAGCGATGCGCCGCCACCCCGTGGTCTCGAAGTACGCGAGAAGGGCCAGCCACAGGCTGCCGCCGGAGATGACGGCCCACGCGCTCGGATTGGTCGAGGCGATGAGGAACACACCGAGGGGCACGCAGGAGGCCAGCCAGGCCAGCAGCAACGTCGGCCTCCTCGCCGCCGGGAGCAGCACGTAGAGGAACGATGCGATGCCCACGAAGAGCGCGATGTTCGCGGTCCGGATCGCGATGACGGATGCCTCGACCTCGACGCTCGCGAACGGGCTCATCACCGCGTAGTAGACGGGCGGGTAGTTGTTCTGGAAGTTGCCGCGGTCGGTCTCGACGAGTTCGGCCGCCGCGCGTCCGCTGAGATCCTCCGCGCAGGCCGCACTGGTCTCGGGTTCGTGACGGTAGCACTCGGAGGCGGCGGCCACCTCGGCCGGAACCGCGCGAGTGGATGGATCCCCCGTCTCCTCGCAGAGGCCCGGTCGCTCGCCGATGCCGCACCAGATGCTCGGGAGGTGGAAGTCGTCGTCGGGGCTGGATCCGACGGGCGAGGCGAAGGCCCACGCCAGGAGGGCGATCACCGCGAGGATCGGCGCGAGCACGAGGAGCGGAACCCGCGACCGCCGCCGTTCGGCGTGCGCCGTCTCGGTGACCTCCGCGGGATGCCCGCCGCTCATGCGCGCGCCCGCGAGCTGACCCGATCCGCCGCCACCGCCGACGCCCACCGCACCGGGTAGATCCACAGCGGGCTCACCGGCTGGAGCCAGCGCGGCAGGTGACGCCGCTTGACGGCCTCGGACTCGAGCGACGACGCGCGACGGTTGGCCACCGTGAGCGAGTCGGGGTGCCACCGGAACGCCGAGACGGACTCCCGCGTGAAGACGAATCGGCCGTGCGAGCGGAGCGTGAGGAACGCGTCGAGGTCCATCGCGAAGCGGAGGTCGGCGTCGAAGCCGCCGATGGCCTCCAGCGCGTCGAGTCGCACCATCGTGCCGGGGTGCGGGATGAGGTCGGGCCCCCATGGCAGCAGGAACTGCGCAAGGCGACCCGCGTTGCTCACCGCGAGGGTCCGCCCGCTCGGGTCGATGTAGTCGCATCCCCCGTAGGCGAGGACGGCATCGGTGTGCTCCTGCAGCAGGGACCGGAGCCGAGCCAGCCCGCCGGGCCGGAAGAGGTCGTCGTCGCCGATCCACGCGTAGTACTGCTCCGTCGTCCGCGCCGCCAGTCCGCGGTTGATCGCGGCCGAGATGCCCTCCTTGGGGTCGTCGACGACGACCGCGCCGGACTCGGCCGCGAGACGGCGGGCGTCGACGGCAGTGGGCGGAGCCACGACGACGAGGGTCAGCGGCACGTCGCGACGCTGCGCATCGACGGAGGCGAGGGTTTCGGCAAGGGTGTCGAGTCGGTCGCCGAGGGTCGGCAGGACGACGAGGATCTCTGAGGGAAGCATCGAGAAGAGTGTACGGGCCTCGCTCTGGGGATTCGGCGTCGGCAGCGGGCTATCCTGTCCTCTGGCGCATCCCGCCGTACCCGACCTGAGGAGCACCGACCGGTGGACAACACAGCCGAGACTGACATCCGACCCCTCGACCGGGCAGCGAAGGTGTTCGTCGCGGGCCACACCGGGCTGGTCGGCGGAGCGATCTGGCGACGACTCGTCGATCTGGGGTTCACCGATCTCATCGGCCGACGTTCGAGCGAACTCGACCTGCGCGACCGGAACGCGGTCTTCGCGTTCATGGAGCAGGAACGACCCGACGTCGTGATCGACGCAGCCGCCCGGGTCGGCGGGATCCTGGCCAACAACACCTACCCCGCCGAGTTCCTGAGCGACAACCTCCAGATCCAGGTGAACCTGATGGATGCGGCGAACGCCGTCGACGTCGAGCGGCTGCTCTTCCTCGGATCGTCCTGCATCTACCCCAAGTTCGCGGAGCAGCCGATCCGGGAGGACTCGTTGCTCACGGGAGCCCTGGAGCCGACGAACGACGCCTACGCGATCGCGAAGATCACGGGGATCATGCAGGTGCAGGCGTCCCGACGGCAGTACGGCCGGAAGTGGATCTCGGCCATGCCGACGAACCTGTACGGGCCGGGTGACAACTTCCACCCCGAGCATTCGCACGTCCTTCCGGCGCTCATGCGCCGCTTCCACGAGGCCAAGGTCGCGGGAGCCGAAGAGGTCGTCATCTGGGGCACCGGGAAGCCGCTCCGGGAGTTCCTGTACGTCGACGACCTCGCCTCGGCGGTCGTGCACCTGCTCGAGCACTACGATTCGCCGCAGACCATCAACGTGGGCGTCGGAGAGGACCTCTCGATCGCCGAGCTCGGCGCGAAGATCGCCGCCGTCGTCGGATACGAGGGCCGCGTGACCTACGACACCTCGAAGCCCGACGGGACCCCGCGGAAGCTGTTGGACGTCTCGAGGATCAACGCGCTCGGCTGGCGCGCCACGACCACGCTCGACGACGGTCTCGCCGCCACGTACGACTGGTACCTCGCGCATCTCGAGACGCTTCGCTCGAACTGAGGCGATTCCTCCGGCGGGGCGTGGCCTGCCGGTTCCGTGCGCCACCGTGTGCGATGGTGTGGACCATGGGCTTCGGGCGGGGACGGATCTCGGGGGTCCGACGACTTCTGGCGTCGCTGACCGTCGCGTGCCTGGCCGCGTCCGCCCTGGTGCTCGCGTCGTCGACCGGCCTCGCGCCACGCCAGCCTGACGCGCAGGCGGCCGATGCCGCCCAGTTCCGCGCCGGGAACCTCATCAGCGACGCGAACTTCTACAACGGCTCGGCCATGACGGCCGCGCAGGTCCAGTCCTTCCTCGCCGCGCAGGTGCCCACGTGCCGCACCGGATACACGTGCCTGAAGGACTACGCCCAGGCGACGCCGTCCAGGGTCGCCGAGAGCGGCAACTGCGCCGCGTACACCGGTTCCGCCTGGGAGTCGGCGGCGAGCATCATCGCCCGGGTCGGACAGGCGTGCGGAATCAGCCAGAAGGCCATGCTCACGCTGCTCCAGAAGGAGCAGGGACTCGTCACCGACACCTGGCCGACCGATCGCCAGTACCGGAGTGCGACGGGCTACGGCTGCCCCGACACCGCGGACTGCGACGCGACGTACTACGGCTTCTTCAACCAGGTGTACATGGCGGCGCTGCAGTTCAAGCGCTACGCGGCGAACCCCACGAGCTGGAAGCACGTCGCCGGCCGAACCAACTACATCCTGTACCACCCCAATTCGGCGTGCGGCTCGAGTCCGGTGTACATCGAGAACACGGCGACCGCCGGTCTCTACAACTACACGCCCTACCAGCCGAACGCCGCCGCCCTCGCCAACCTCTACGGGGTCGGCGACTCGTGCTCCGCGTACGGCAACCGCAACTTCTGGCGCATCTACACCGACTGGTTCGGCTCGCCCACCGGAGTGCCGCCGAAGGGCGCCTGGAATACGGCCTCGGGTGACGGTGGGGTCACGGTGACCGGCTGGGTCGCCTACCCCGACGCCCCGACCGAGGTGGGCAGTGCGATCGTGCAGATCGGCTCGAACAGCTACACGCTCCGCGCGGACGGACCGAGCCCCGGCGTGAACGGCGTGATTCCCGGCGCCGGCGACAACCACGGCTATGCCGGGAGGATCCCGACACCGCCGGGTGACTACTACGTCTGCGTCTCCGCTTCGACGCGGTCGGGTGGCCAGCAGCTCCTCGGGTGCCTGAACCTCACCGTCACCCCCGCGCCGGTCGCCGAGTGGACCACGTCGTACGGCGATGGCGGCGTCACGGTCAGCGGGTGGGCCGTCTATCCGAACGCCCTGGCCGAGACCGCCCGTGTGTCCGTCGCCGTCGGCCCCACGCGTTTCACGCTCACCGCCGACAAGCCGTCGGATGCCGCCGCCGCACGCTTCCCGAGCGCCGGCCGCATGCACGGCTACGCGGGCACCGTTCCGGCGCCGCCCGGGACGCATCCGGTCTGCGTGTACGTGCTGCACCGGAACGTGGGCGAATCGCTCGTCGGATGCCTCAGCCAGACGGTGACGCAGGGCCCGATCTCCGAGTGGTCGACCTCGAGCGGAACGGGCGGGGCCGTGCGGGTGACCGGCTGGAGCTTCTACCCCGACGCTCCCACCACGACGGTTCCCGTCTCCGTGGACATCGACGGCACGCGGCACGCCGTGGCGGCGAACTCGCCGAGCCCCGGACTGGATGCCAGGTATCCGGGCGTCGGGGATCGACACGGCTACACGGCAGCGATCCCGGCGACCGTCGGCGACCACCGGGTCTGCGTGTACTCGACCCACCGAACGGTCGGCGAGACCCTGCTCGGATGCCTCACCCAGTACGTCGAGCCGGTGAAGGCGACCGCGGAATGGTCGACGTCGACCGGCGTCGGGGGTGCCGTGCAGGTGTCGGGCTGGGCGTTCTACACCGACGACCCGACCAGGACCGTCTCCGCGGCCGTCTACATCGACGGGGTCCGCACGCTCGTGCCCGCCGACCAAGCCAGCCCCGGACTCGACGCGAAGTACCCGGGCGCCGGCGACAAGCACGGCTACCGCGCGTCGATCCCCGCCTCGCCCGGCAACCACCGGGTCTGCGTCTCCGCCGTGCACCCGACCGCCGGCGAGACCCTGCTCGGATGCCTCACCCAGAACGTCACCACCGGACCGGTCGCCGAATGGTCCACCTCGACCGGCACCGCAGGCGCCGTCACCGTCACCGGCTGGGCCTTCCACCCCGACGCACGAACCGAGACCGCCACCGTCGCCGTCTCCATCGACGGCGTCCGTCACCGGCTGACCGCCGACCAGCCCAGCCCCGGACTCGACGCCACCTACCCGGGCGCCGGCGACAACCACGGCTACCGCGGATCGATCCCGACCGCCACCGGCAACCACGACGTCTGCGTCTACGTCCTCACCCGAACCGGCGCCGAACAACTCGTCGGATGCCTCACCCAGTACGTCGAGCCGGTGAAGGCGACCGCGGAATGGTCGACGTCGACCGGCGTCGGGGGTGCCGTGCAGGTGTCGGGCTGGGCGTTCTACACCGACGACCCGACCAGGACCGTCTCCGCGGCCGTCTACATCGACGGGGTCCGCACGCTCGTGCCCGCCGACCAAGCCAGCCCCGGACTCGACGCGAAGTACCCGGGCGCCGGCGACAAGCACGGCTACCGCGCGTCGATCCCCGCCTCGCCCGGCAACCACCGGGTCTGCGTCTCCGCCGTGCACCCGACCGCCGGCGAGACCCTGCTCGGATGCCTCACCCAGAACGTCACCACCGGACCGGTCGCCGAATGGTCCACCTCGACCGGCACCACAGGCGCCGTCACCGTCACCGGCTGGGCCTTCCACCCCGACGCACGAACCGAGACCGCCACCGTCGCCGTCTCCATCGACGGCGTCCGTCACCGGCTGACCGCCGACCAGCCCAGCCCCGGACTCGACGCCACCTACCCGGGCGCCGGCGACAACCACGGCTACCGCGGATCGATCCCGACCGCCACCGGCAACCACGACGTCTGCGTCTACGTCCTCACCCGAACCGGCGCCGAACAACTCGTCGGATGCCTCACCCAGTACGTCCAGCCCTGATCGACGCACCCCACGGGTCTCACGCGCCCGGTCGAGGCGTCAGCCCTTCGCGACCTCGTCGAAGGTGCGCTTCCACCGCTCGCTCGAGGTGATGCCCCCGAGGGCCACTCGGTACTCGCGCGAGAGTTCGGGCCACCGCCGCCGCATCAGACGCTCCATGCGGATGCTCCGTCGCAGGAGCGTGCGGAACCGGCGCGGGTTCCGCACGTGCCAGCTCACCGCCGACCCCTCGGCGTTCGTGATCAGCACGCTGTCGTAGTCGGGGACCGAATGCCAGCGGGCGTCCTGGTACGGGAGGTGCGCGTCGGGCCGCTCCTGCGCACCCCGATGCGGGCCGCGCCAGGAATGGCGGACCACCTGGCGAGCCAGCCACCACACGAAGCCCAACCCCGTCGGACCCGTCTCGACGGTGCCGAGCTTGACGGACGGGACCTCGCGGGCGGGGAAATGCGGGATCGTGGAGAAGTCCCGGATCGGCTGGGCCTCGGTGAAGCCGGCGGCCAGCGCCCGCACTCGGGCGAGGCGATCCACCATGTCGGCGTGGAGGCGCTCCGGTCCATCGAGCACGCTCTGGATCGCGGCGTGCTTCATGGCCACCGTGTAGTAGTCCATGGTGAGCAGGTTCTTGAAATCCTGAGCGAGGAACGCCCGGCCGAGACGCCC
This sequence comes from Agromyces sp. NSFZ, assembly GCF_056156205.1. Lineage (NCBI taxonomy): Bacteria > Bacillati > Actinomycetota > Actinomycetes > Micrococcales > Microbacteriaceae > Agromyces > Agromyces sp. NSFZ. Next base: position 1,364,628 of record NZ_CM149585.1, on the reverse strand, counting down.
ACCGCGAGCATGCGGCGAATGGAGGAGCGCCGCGATGAGCCGGTTCCGCGCATGGAAGAAGCCCTGCCAGTCGTGCGAGTCGTCCTTGTCGACCCAGGAGACGTGCCAGACCGCAGCGCCGGGGAGACTGACGGTGGCGTACCCGGCCTCGCGAGCGCGGAGCGAGTACTCGGCGTCATCCCACTTGATGAACACCGGCAGCGACAGGCCGATCTCCCGGACGATCGAGAGCGGGATCAGCGACATCCACCAGCCGTTGTAGTCCACGTCGAAGCGACGATGCATCCATCGGGTCTGGCGGAGATTCGACTCGGCGAAGTCGTGTCGGTCGGGTGTCAGCGGGCCCCAGATGAACGGGCTCCACTGGATGCCCTCTGCGAAGGCGTGCAGCTTCGCCTTGTCGTACATGTCGAACATGTGCCCGCCCACGATGGTGGGCGTGCGGCAGTGGTCGGCGAACCTCACCGCGCGCCTGATCGCCTCGGGCTCCACCTCGACGTCGTCGTCGAGGAGGAGGACGTAGTCGGAGTCCCCTGCCTCGCTCGCCTCGAGCATGCCGCGGGCGAAGCCGCCCGAACCTCCGAGGTTGGCCTGCTCGATCACCTCAAGGCGATCGCCGAGGATCCGTCTCGCCTCGGCGTAGCCGGGATTGTCGACGATCTTCTCGCTGCCCTGATCGACGACGATGATCCGGGCGATCGCCTCCATCACGGCCGCATCGGAGCCGATGGCCGAGAGCAGCGCCGTGCAGTAGTCGCCCCGATTCAGGGTCGTGATCGAGATCGTCGCGCGTCCGCGCCGGGCGGCCTCACCCGCCGGTGCGCACCAATCCGCCTCCACCAGCGCGAACGACGTCTCCTCGGCGTGCAGGTCGAACCAGAGCCAGCCGCCGTCGAGGAACGACGAGAAGGGGATGCGGAACACGGATTCCGACTCGCCCGAGACGTTCGCGCCGTCGACGCGCTGGATGACCCCGCGCGCATTCGACCGGTAGACCACGATCTGGCCGGAACCGCGGGTGCGCACGCGCAGCACGACGCCGCTCAGCGACGTCCACGCGTTCCAGTAGCTCGCCGGGAACGCGTTGAAGTACGTCGCGAGCGACAGCTTCTCGTGCGCCGGCACGTCGACGCCGCGCCGGCCGTCGAGCCATCCGCTGCCCGACCTGCTCGTGAGGCGCAGGGGGGTGCGCGCATGGCCGTCCTCGAGGAAGCCTCGCGCCCTGGCGAGCCGCTCCTTGTCGGCGTCCGAGGCGGGCAGCACGGCCCACGCCTCGGGGTCGATGTACAGCGGGAGCGCCTGCGGGTCCCCGTGCTCGGGGAACACGACCCGCTGGAGCACCTCGAGGGATTCTGCGGATGCGGCCGCCCTCGCGCGCGCCATCAGAGCGCGGGCCTGAGCTTGTTCTCGAACATCGAGAGTGCCGATCCGATCGCCATGTGCATGTCGAGGTACTGGTAGGTGCCGAGCCGGCCGCCGAAGAACACCTCCGGCTCCTCCTTCGCGAGTTCGCGGTAGGAGAGCAGGCCCTCCCGATCGGCCGGGGTGTTCACGGGGTAGTACGGCTCGTCGCCACGCTCGGCGAAACGAGAGAACTCCCGCATGATGATCGTCTTGTCGCGGGGATACTCGCGTTCGGGGTGGAAGTGCCGGAACTCGTGGATCCGCGTGTAGGGGGTGTCGAGATCGGCGTAGTTCATCACCGGGGTGCCCTGGAAGTCGCCGACCTGGAGCACCTCGCGTTCGAAGTCGAGCGTGCGCCACGTGAGCGCCCCGTTCGCGTAGTCGAAGTAGCGATCGACCGGTCCGGTGTAGACGACCGGAACCTGCCCCACGGTCGCCGCCTTGTTGATCGGCTGCGAGGCGTCGAAGAAGTCGGTCGACAGGCGGACCTCGATGCCCGGGTGGTCGGCCATCCGCTCGATCCAGGCCGTGTAGCCGTCGGTCGGCAGGCCCTCGAACGTGTCGTTGAAGTACCGGTTGTCGTAGGTGTACCGCACGGGGAGCCGGCTCACGATCTCAGCAGGCAGGTCCTTCGGATCCGTCTGCCACTGCTTCGCCGTGTAGTCGCGGAAGAACGCCTCGTACAGCGGCCTCCCGATGAGCGAGATCGCCTTCTCCTCGAAGTTGCGGGCCTCACCGGTCTCGAGCTCCGCCGCCTGCTCCTGGATGAGCTCCCGGGCTTCCGCCGGCGTGTAGGCGCTGCGGAAGAACTGGTTGATGGTGCCGAGGTTGACCGGCATCGGGAACACCTCGCCGTGGTGGGTGGTGTACACCTTGTGCTGGTACCCCGTGAAGGTGGTGAACCGGGTGACGTAGTCCCACACGGTCGCGTTCGAGGTGTGGAACAGGTGCGCACCGTAGCGGTGCACCTCGATCCCGGTCTCGGGATCCACCTCGCTGTACGCGTTGCCGCCGATGTGGTCTCGGCGGTCGATCACGAGGACCTTGAGGCCGAGCTCGCTCGCCGCCCGCTCTGCGATCGTGAGCCCGAAGAACCCGGATCCGACAACGACGAGGTCAGCGTTCACATTCATCCTTCACAGCGATATCGGGCGAGCCGAATGGCAATCCTACCGTGGAGCCGGCTCCAGCTCGGACTCGTCCGTCGCCGGGGCACCCGCATCGAGGCCGTCCCCGTCTCGGGAGACGGCCGCCACGGCGAGTGCATCGATCCGCCCGACCAGCACCCGGTCGGGCGCGGCTCGACGCCGGCGACCGTGCCGCGTGAACACGATCCACGCCCCGGCGAGGACCACGATCCCCGCGCCGGCCGCGACCTGGAGCTGCCATCCCGGAGCCCAGTAGGAGACCGTCACGACTCGACCTTCGCTGCCCTCGTCCAGCTCGAGGGTCATCAGGAAGTCCTCGACGCGTTCGTCCGCGATGGTCGCACCGTCGACGCGGTACCCGGGCCAGGTGATGCGGCTGAGCGCCACGCGGCCGCCGGCGTCGCCGATCTCCTCGACGCGGAAGGAGGCGCCCATGGCGTCGTTGTGCAGCATCTCGATGCGCGTTCCGGCTGACGTCCAGACCACTCCGCCGGAGCCGTCGACGGGTGACTCGCGGACGATGAGCCGAGTGTCCTCGGTGTCCTCCGCGATCCGCCATCCCTCGGGAACCGGCTTCCACACGCGCTCCGACACCCCGATCTTGACGATCTGGACCGAGCTCACGCTCAGCAGGTCCACGAGGGGCGTGCCGGTCTGGGGCTGACGTTCGAACAGGGTCTCGTACAGTTCCGTGCATGTGACGCCGTTGTAGGCCATGCACGTCGTCTCGGCGTACGGCGCGTAGAACACCGACGTGTAGGCGTTCTGGACCGGCTTCCCGGTCACGTACCAGAGATTCGACACGACCGATTCGGACCAGGGGAACGTCGACTCCTCGCCGACCCCGGGCCCGCCGACCACCAGGATGTCGCCGTCGACCGCCGTCGTGAGTTGGGTGCGGTAGTCGGCGAGCTTGGTCGGAACGCCGTACTCGCGCACCGGTGCCTGTCGATGCGTCGAGTGCTGGGGCACCAGGAGGACGAGGCCCACCGCGACGATGCCGATCGCGGCGACCACGGTGACATGCCCCTGGAGCCGGCCGCCTCGGATGCCCCCGAGGACCGGCAGGCCCCGTTCGCCGAACATGCGGTAGAAGACCCAGATCCCCACGAGTCCGAGCGCCGTGATGGCGAGGTACACGTTCCGGAACTGCGGCGCCTGGGTGAAGGCGAACCACACGCTCAGCGCATACCACGCGGATGCCGCGAGGTAGCGACGTCTGGTGACGACCTCGAGTCGCGCCGACGACATCGCGATGGCGAAGATGACGAGCACGCAGAGGGCCAGGTAGGGCATGAGCCTGACGGGGAAGCGGAGCGGGCCGACGTCGCTCGGGAGCAGGACGGCGAAGGCGGCGACGCCGAGGACGATGACGACGCTGATCCGCGGCCGCAGCAGCGCGACGAGGCGCGACCAGCGGACGAACGCGAGCAACGGCAGGAACCAGGCGATGTAGAAGATCGGCGCGTTCGGCCCGCCTTCGAAGAAGTACCGCATGGTGGGGAAGGCGACGGCGCTCGCCGCCGCGGCGAGGTCGGTGAGGTCGACCGTCAGCAGTCCGGTGTTGAACAGCCCGCTCGATCGTCCGCTCACGGGCGACGTGAGCAGCGCCGGAAGATGCACGATCACGGCGAAGAGCCCGGCGAACACCGCCGTCACGAGCGTGCGGAGGAATGCGCCGCGTCCGTGCACGAGAGCCGCCTCGATCATGGTCGCGATGAGCACCACGGCGAGGAAGAGGGTGCCGTGCACGTAGCCGATGCCGATCATCGCGAAGGCGCTGACGACGGCCGGGAACACCGAGGCACCGCGAATCGCCGCGCGCCGGACGAGCCACCAGGTCAGCGGCAGGAGCGACCAGGCCATGAGGCCGTTGACCCATGACGGCGCGTCCATGTAGAGGGTGAAGCCCGCCAGCGGAGCCGCGACGGCCACGACCGCCGCCCACGGACGGCTCGCACTGAACTCTCGCGAGAGCAGGTACACCCCCAGGCCCGCGACGAGCATGCACGTCCACTTCACGATCGTGGAGAAGACGGCGATGTCGGGCAGGACGTGCGAGGCGAGCCCGACGCCCCAGAGCACCGGGCTGAAGATGCCCCAGGCCCCTTCGGCGAGGTAGTTGCCCGACTGCCACACCGTCGGATTGACGAACGACCAGTCGCCCTGCATGATGCGGTCGCCGATCTTGTACCACTGTCCGAACGCCCCCGCCTGGGTGTCGTCGGCGAAGTAGAAGGTCGGGTAGAAGATGAGGGGGATGGCGGCGCCGACGAGGATGGCCGCAAGCGCGGCGAGCGGCCAGGCGAGTTTCGGCTTCACCCGAGGATTATCCCCCACCGGCACCCGGGTCAGCGTCCACCCAGCGGACCGCGGGTATCCTGTCGGTCGAGCGTTCGCAGAGCAGGAGTCCCCTTCCGATGAGTTCCGAGGTGTCCAGCATGGCCGTCGAGACCCCTCAGCCACCGGCAGGCATGCAGGGTTCGCCCGGCCCGCTCCTCCGACTCATCCGCAACCAGAAGGTCGCCTTCCTGCTCGTCGGGGGGACCAACACGGTCGTGGGGTTCCTCTTCTTCGTGTTCTTCGAGTACACGATCGGCCAGTTGTGGGGATATCTCGCCACGCTCGCGTTCGCCCACGTGTTCAGCGTGCTGTGCGCCTTCGTGCTCTACCGCACGTTCGTGTTCAAGGTCCGGGGTCACGTGTTCCGCGATCTCGCCCGCTTCGAACTCGTGTACCTCGTGTCGCTCGGCATCAATGCGGCACTGCTGCCCCTGCTCGTCGAACTCGGCGGGCTGCCGGTGATCCCGGCGCAGGCGCTCATCGTCATCGTCACCACACTCGTGAGCTACTTCGGGCACCGCGGGTTCTCGTTCCGCCGGTCGACGAAGGAGGTCGACCGCGTCGGCTCCGCCTCGAAGGCGGCGGCGTCCTCGACCGAACCGGCCTCGATCCGAAGCGCCGTCGCCACCGGCGCATCCGACTCCGCCGACCGACGGCCCGCCCCCGGCCCGGCCGCCTCCGAGAGCGCGTCCCCCGGGGCGGCGCTCGTCTCGATCGTGATCCCGGCGTACAACAATGCGGCGTACCTGGCCGAGACGATCGATTCGGTGCTGGCGCAGACGTACCCGAACCTCGAGGTGATCATCGCCGACCACGCGTCATCCGACGAGACGCTCGCCGTCATGCGCCGCTACGAGGACGATGCGCGAGTGACCCTCCTCGAGACCCCGGCGGGGGGCGGGGCACTCCGCAACTGGAACCGCGTGAGCCAGGCGGCGAACGGGGAGTACCTCAAGCTGGTGTGCGGCGACGACCTGCTCGACCCCGGCATCGTCACGGCGCAGGTGGCGGCGCTCGCCGGCACCCCCGGGGCCGTGCTCGCCGCCTCGGCGCGCGACATCGTCGACGCGAGCGGTCGACCGGTGCTCACCGGCCGGGGCCTCCCCGGCCTGCTCGGCCGCCACCGAGGCGTCGACGCCATCCGGTCGACGGTCCGGCATGGCACGAACGTGTTCGGCGAACCGGGGTGCGTGCTGATGCGCCGGGACGAACTCGAGGCGGTGGGCTGGTGGGACTCGCGCTGGCCGTACCTCATCGACGAGGCGACGTACGCGAAGGTCCTCCTCCGGGGCGACTTCGTCGGCGTCCCCGGCTCGCTCGCGGGATTCCGCATCTCCGACAGCCAGTGGAGCGTGCGTCTGGCGAAACAGCAGGCCGAGCAGGCGATCGGGTTCCACCGGTGGCTCCATGAGCAGCATCCCGACGTCGTCGGGCGCGCGACCCTGGTGGTGGGCAACTCCCGCGCCCGCATGATGGCGACGCTGCGCCGGTTCGCGTATCTCTACCTCGGTCGGCGGATGTCGCGGGCCGGGCAGTCGACCACCCGGGGCGCCTCATGACGGCGCGCGGGCGCGGAGGGTGCGAGGTGTCGCTGTGGTAACGTCGCCTTCCGTGACGGATGGTGCTCCCCTGCCCGCTGACGTGGATCACCGGATCTCCGTCGTGGTGCCCGTGTACCAGGGCGAGCAGACCCTCTCGGGGCTCATCGACGAGATCGCACCGCTGACGCATCCGGTCTCCACCCCCGACGGGCATCGGTTCCGCGTCGAGGAGGTGCTCCTCGTCTTCGACAACGGCCCCGATGGGTCGGCCGGGGTCATCCGCGAACTCGAGGCCCGCCACCCCTTCGTTCGCGCGGTCTGGCTGAGTCGCAACTTCGGCCAGCACGCGGCGACGCTCGCCGGCATGGCCTCCTCGGGCGGCGACTGGATCGTCACGCTCGACGAAGACGGCCAGCACGACCCGAACCTGATCGGTGGGCTCCTCGATACGGCCATGCGGGAACAGGCGAGCGTGGTCTACGCGAAGCCCACCAACACGCCGCCGCACGGCGTGTTCCGCAACACCGCGTCGCGAGGCGCCAAGTGGCTGCTCACGAAGCTCTTCGCGGGGTCGAACGCCCCCGACTACCAGAGTTTCCGACTCGTGCTCGGCAGCATCGGCCGAAGCGTCGCGGCGTACTCGGGGTCGGGCGTGTACCTCGATGTGGCCATGGGCTGGGTCTCGAACAAGACGGTCTCGTCGCCGGTGGAACTCCGCCACGAGGGCGAACGCACCTCCGGGTACTCGACGCGTCGTCTCTTCTCCCACTTCTGGCGCATGATCCTCACGAGCGGCACGCGGGGCCTCCGCTTCGTCAGCCTGCTCGGCGTGGCCTTCGCCGCACTCGGCGCGATCATGGCGATCTACGTGCTCATCGAGCGGTTGACCGGGCAGATCGACACGGCCGGCTGGGCGTCGACGATCGTGATCGTCCTCATCACCTCAGGGGCCATCCTGTTCTCGCTCGGCATCATCGCCGAGTACATCGGCATCAACGTGAACATGGCCATGGGCAAGCCGCCGTACCTCATCACCAGCGATCCCGATCGCGGTCCGCTCGGGCGACATCGGCCGGCGACGCCCTCCCCCGACCGCATGCCGCACGGCCGTTCGCACGCGTCCGCTCAGGGTCACGTCGCGCAGGGCCGCGCCGAGGAGTCGTGACCACCCACGCCTGGGTGATCGGCGCACGCGGCCTGCTGGGCGGCGCGATCGCCGGAGCGGCACGTCAGCGAGCCGACTGGACCGTGCGCGACGCCGTGCCGCTGCCGTGGGGCTCCGGCGCCGCACTCACCGAGGCGGTCGAACGCGAGGCGACGGCACTCTTCGAGGCGTCGCGTCGGCCCGGCGATCGGTGGGTCATCGTCTGGGCGGCCGGGGTGGCCGTGACGAGCACTCCGCAGGCCATGCTCGATGCGGAGCTCGCCGAGTTCCGCTCGGTGGTCGACGCCATCGCGGCGCCGCTCGAGGCGACGGACGCGGCGGGACGCGGCACCGTGTTCTTCGCCTCGTCAGCCGGCGGCATCTACGCCGGATCCGACCGGCCGCCGTTCGACGAGCAGACGCCGCCCGCCCCGATCTCCCCGTACGGCAGGTACAAGCTCGCGTGCGAACACGTGCTGCGTGAACTCGCCGACACCCACGCCGTCACCGTCGTGCTCGGTCGCATCGCGAACCTCTACGGCCCCGGCCAGCGTCTCGACAAGATGCAGGGCCTCATCTCGCACCTGGCGCGCGCGCAGCTCTCGCCCGAGCCGGCGTCGATCTACGTCTCCCTCGACACCATGCGCGACTACATCTTCACGAGGGATTGCGGCCAGCTCATCTGCGACATCGTCGAGCGCTCGTTCCTCGAGCCCGAACCGGTGACGATCGTGAAGAACGTGGCATCGGGCCAGGCGGTCACGATCGCCGACCTGCTCGGCTACTTCCGGATCCTGGCGAAGCAGCATCCGCACGTCATGCTCGGCAGCTCCGCGGCGGCGTCGCTGCAAGCCCACGACCTGCGACTCACGTCGACCGTCTGGCCGGAGGTCGACCGACGGGAGTTCACCCCGCTGCCCGCCGGGATCCACGCCACGATGACCGACCTGCTCATCGCGATCCAGTCGGGTGCCGCACGCCCGTGACCGCGATCAGCTCCGCGTGAGCTGGGCGAGGTACTCCCCGTAGCCGCTCTTGACCAGCGGCGCCGCGAGCCGCTCGAGTTGCGCGTCGTCGATCCATCCGGCACGCCAGGCGATCTCCTCGATGCACCCGATCTTGAACCCCTGACGTTGCTCGATCACGCGAACGTAGTCGCTCGCCTGCATCATCGACTCGAAGGTGCCGGTGTCGAGCCACGCCGTTCCCCGATCGAGCACCTGCACCCGCAGGTCCCCGCGTCGCAGGTAGGCCTCGTTGACGGAGGAGATCTCGAGCTCGCCACGTGCACTCGGCGTGATCGACTTCGCGATCTCCACCACGCTGTTGTCGTAGAAGTAGAGCCCCGGGACCGCGTAGCTGCTCTTCGGCACGCGCGGCTTCTCTTCGATCGACTTCGCGACCATGCCCGCATCGAACTCGACCACGCCGTAGTCGCTGGGGTTCGAGACGTGATAGGCGAAGATGAGCGCCCCCGAGATGTCGGAGTTGCGGCGCAGCGCCGTGCCGAGCCCGGCGCCGTGGAAGATGTTGTCGCCGAGGACGAGCGACACGCTGTCGTCGCCGATGAACTCCTCCCCGATGATGAACGCCTGGGCCAGTCCCTCGGGCGACGGTTGCACGGCGTACCGCAGGTCGATGCCGAGCTCGCTTCCGTCGCCGAGCAGGGCCTTGAACTGCTCCTGGTACTCGGGCGTCGTGATGATCAGGATCTCCCTGATGCCGGCCATCATGAGCGTCGAGAGGGGGTAGTAGATCATGGGCTTGTCGTAGATCGGCATCAGCTGCTTCGAGATGCCGCGAGTGATCGGCCACAACCGCGTTCCGGTACCACCGGCCAGGATGATTCCGCGCATGTCAGGCCTTCACTCTCGCATCGAGCTCCGCGTACCATGCACGCGCTGCCTGCCAATCGGGGAGGATGCCGAGTTCGATCGCCTCCGCCAGCGACGGCGCCTGGCGGTCCTTCTCGGAGAGCAGGAGCTCGGCTTCGGGGATCGGCAGCTCGAGGCCGATGGCGTCGTCGAGCGGATCGACCGCGTGTTCGGCGCTCGGGTTGTAGACGTCGCTGACGAGGTAGGTCACGACGGTCTCGTCCTCGAGGGCCAGGAACGCGTGCCCGAGCCCCTCGGACAGGTAGACCGCGCGTCGCTCGACATCGTCGAGCCGTACGCCCTCCCACGCGCCGAACGTCGGGGATCCCACGCGGAGATCGATCACGAAGTCGAGGACGGCGCCGCGGATGACCGTCACGTACTTCGCCTGGCCCGGTGGCGTATCGGCGAAGTGGATGCCTCTGAAGGTGCCGCGACGCGAGATCGACGTGTTCGCCTGTCGCAGGTCGAGAGCGTGGCCGACCGCCTCGGCGAGGCGGTCGTGCCGGTAGAACTCGAGGAAGCTGCCCCGATCGTCGGAGTGGATCCGGGGTGTCACGACGTAGGAATCGGGCACCGCGAGCTCTCGGATCTGCACCCCACGATCCTACCAACGGCGGCAGGGCTAGAATTGCGGGGTTGTCCGAGCAGAGATTGGCCCGTTCCGTATCATGCACCTCCTCGTCACCGGCGGCGCCGGGTTCATCGGTTCCAACTTCGTGCACCATGTGCTCGAGCACACCGACCACACCGTCACCGTGCTGGACAAGCTCACCTACGCGGGCAACCTCGCGTCGCTGGCCGGGCTGCCCTCGGATCGGTTCACGTTCGTGCGCGGCGACATCGGCGACGCGCCGCTCGTCGACGCCCTGGTGCGCGAGCACGACGTCGTGGTGCACTACGCGGCGGAGAGCCACAACGACAACTCCCTCGCCGACCCCCGCCCGTTCGTCGAGACCAACGTCGTCGGCACCTTCACCCTTCTCGAGGCGGTTCGCCGTCATGACCGCCGGTTCCACCACATCTCGACCGATGAGGTCTACGGCGATCTCGAACTCGACGACCCGGCCCGGTTCACGGAGGAGACGCCGTACAACCCCTCCAGCCCGTACTCGTCGACCAAGGCCGGCAGCGACCTGCTCGTCCGGGCATGGGTCCGCTCGTTCGGCGTGAAGGCGACGATCTCGAACTGCTCCAACAACTACGGGCCGTACCAGCACGTCGAGAAGTTCATTCCGCGGCAGATCACGAACGTGCTCCGCGGCGAGCGACCCAAGCTCTACGGGACCGGCGAGAACGTGCGCGACTGGATCCACGCCGACGACCACTCCTCCGCCGTCCTCACCATCATCGATCGCGGCGTCATCGGCGAGACCTACCTCATCGGCGCCGACGGCGAGCGCAGCAACCGCGACGTCGTGGAGCTCATCCTCGCCCAGCTCGGGCAGCCGAAGGATGCGTACGACCACGTGATCGACCGCCCGGGCCACGACCTGCGTTACGCGATCGACTCGACGAAGCTCCGCACCGAACTCGGCTGGGTTCCCCGGCTCGACCACTTCGAGGACGGACTGGCCGAGACCATCGCGTGGTACCGCGACCACGAGGACTGGTGGGCGCCGCAGAAGGAGGCGACCGAGGCTCGCTACGTCGCCCAGGGACAGTAGCCCGGATGCGCATCCTGATCACGGGGGCCTCGGGGATGCTCGGAGGCGAACTGCGTCGGGCCTTCGACCATCACGACGTGACGGCGCTCGACCGAGCCGGCCTGGACGTGACCGATGCCGCGGCCGTGCTGGCGGCCGTCGCCGGCCACGACGTCGTCATCAACGCCGCCGCATACACGGCCGTCGATGCGGCGGAGACCGATGAGGACCGGGCCTTCGCGGTCAATGCGTCCGGCGCCGGCCACGTCGCCGCGGCGTGCGCCTCGCATGGTGCCCGGATGGTGCAGATCTCCACCGATTACGTGTTCGACGGCACCGCCGTCGAGGCGTATCCCGAGGATGCCCCGAGGAACCCCGTGTCGGCGTACGGGCGAACCAAGGCGGCGGGAGAGGAACTGGCCCTCGCCCGGAACCCCGGACGCACCTCCATCGTGCGGACCGCCTGGCTCTACGGCGTCGGGGGCCGGAACTTCGCCTCGACGATGCTGCGCCTGGCCGGCGAGCGCGAGACCTGGTCCGTGGTCGACGATCAGATCGGCCAGCCGACGTGGACACGGGACCTCGCCGAGAAGATCCTGGAGCTCGTGGAGCGGGACGCGCCCGGCGGCATCTATCACGGCACCAACTCCGGTCGCACGAGTTGGTACGGCTTCGCCCAGGAGATCCTCCGGGAAGCCTCGCTGGATCCTCGGCGCATCACCCCCACGACGAGCGCCGCCTTCCCGCAGGTCGCGCGGAGGCCGTCGTTCAGCGTCCTCGGCCACGACGGCTGGCGGCGGGTCGGCATCGAACCGATGCGCCACTGGCGAGCGGCCCTGCATGCCTCGGGCATCGCCAGGCAGCCCGCCGATCGCTGACCCCGCGGGTCAGTTCTCCTCGGGGGCGGAGCCCCGCGCGATGAAGCGACGGTACGCCACCTTCCGGATCGGCTCCGGCACGAAGCGGTAGAGCCCCCGCACGCCCACGTTGCGCAGGAACTCGGCACGCGTCGTGAACTTGATCCTCCGCAGCTCCCGTTGCAGCGCCAGCTCGCTGCGCCACTGCGCCCGACCCCCGCGCCGTGCGTACGCGCCCGCACCGACCCGGTACATGACCAAGGGCTCCGCGAGATTGCCCACCGCCGCGCCGGTGTCGATCATCCTGGCGAACAGCCAGTAGTCCTCCATGAGGCCGAGGACCTGGTAGCCGCCGGCGCGCTCGACCGCGCGGCGCCGGTACACGACCGTCGGATGGCTGAACGGGTCGTGGAACCGCGCGTACCGTGCGATCTCGGCCGGATCCACGCGGGGCACGCGGCGACCGACGATGGAGCCCACGTCGTCGAGGAACTCGAGCATTCCGGTGCCCACGAGGTCGAGGCCGCCCTCGATGAGGGGGACCTGCTTCGCGAAGCGCTCGGGCAGCGAGATGTCGTCGGCGTCCATCCGCGCGACGATGTCGTGATCGCTGCGTGCGAGCCCCTCGGTGAGCGCACGAGCCAGCCCGACGTTCTGCTCGATGCGGTGAAGCACCACCGGAACGGGCGACGAGGACACTGCGGCCTCGATGGCCTCCGACAACCCCTCGCCGACCGGTCCGTCCTGCACGAGGACGACCTGGTCGGGTCGCCGCGTCTGCGCCGTCACGCTCGAGGAGAACGCCTTCGCGAAGTGCGCCGGGTCATCGCCCCGATAGACGGGCATCAACAGCGTGAAGGGTTCGCTCATCGCCCCTCCGCCCGGGCGACCGCGGCGGTGACGTCGCCGAGCCCGGCGAGCGACATCGAGTTCGGGCGCGGCCGGGTGCGCATGCCGTCGCGACGGCCTCGACGCCACCCGTCGCCGAGGACCGCCCGGTCGCTCGAGCGTCGGAACGTGCGGATCCACCGCAGCACGGTGGCCGCGCCGTAGACCGCCTTCTCGAACGGGGAGAGGCTCCGCGACCTGCGGAACATCCAGAGCTTGTTCCGCACTTCGTAGTAGAACCGGGGTCCGGGATCGGCATCGGTCGATCCGAGCACGCGCGTCTTGTGCACGACGACGGAGGCCGGCACGTGCACGCCTCGGCGTCGACGGAGCACGCGGGTCGAGTACTCGAAGTCGTCGTTCCAGATGAAGTAGTCGGCGATCGGGAGGCCGACCTCGCGGACCACGTCGGCGCGGACGAGCATCGACACGAATGACGTGCTCCGCACGGGGATGCCGCCGACACGTGCAGCGGCCCGGCGTTCGGCGCGTCGCGCGAAGGGATTCGGACGCGGCGTGTTCATGGGGTGCTCGCTGCCATCCGTCCAGAGGACCCGGGAACCCGCCGCGACGAACCCGGTGCCGTCGACCGCGCCGAGGAGCGCGGCGAGCGCGCCCTCGGTGGGAACCGTGTCGTCGTCCATCAGCCACAGCCAGTCGGGCTCGTGCCGGTCGAGCGCCATCGCCATGCCTGCGGCGAATCCGCCGGCGCCGCCGGTGTTCCGCGGGAGTCGGACGAGGTCGACGAGATCGCCGGCGGCGCGGGCGACCTCGGCCGTGTCATCCGTCGATGCATTGTCGACCACGACGATGTGCGACACGGGCTCGCGCTGGGCCGCAAGCGCGTCGAGCACCTCGACCAGCAGATCGCGCCGGTTGTAGGCGACCACGACGGCGACGACGCGCGGACGCGCGGACGAAGGATTCATGTGACTCTCGGGGGGTGGACGGAGATGACACTCCATCTTGCCCTGTCACGGCGATGAGCATCTGCACGAGGCCGTGGCAGGGCATGCCTCACCCCTCGCTCGGCTCCTCGGTCGGCGGCGTGATCGCCTGGGTGATGAGCCCGCGGATGTACTCCCAGTCGGGGTCGGTCGGATCCACCCCGTTGTCGGGCACGAGCTCCACCGAGGTCACCGGCAGTTCCTTCGTCTTCATCGAGAGGTTCACGAAGTAGCCGAGCATGGACTGGGGGATGTCCGTCTTCACGGTGTCGGCTCCCGCGGAAGCCACCTCCTGGAACTTCGTGAGCACGTTCGCGGGCGTGAACTGGCGCAGGATCGCCTCCTGCAGCACCGCCTGTCGCTGCATGCGCGCGTAGTCGCCTCCGGCGACGCCGTAGCGCGCGCGGCCGTACCAGAGCGCGTGGTACCCGTCGAGGCGCTGCAGGCCCGGCTCGATCCAGCCGTCGACGCCCTCGTTGTCCTCGTCGCCGCCGATCGGGATGCGCGTCTCGACGTTGATCTCCACGCCGCCCAGCGCGTTGATGAGCTGCTCGAACCCCTGCATGTCGATGAGCACGTAGTACTGGATCTCGAGCCCGGTCACGCCCTCGGCGGCGTCGCGCATGGCCTCGATGCCGGGCTCGCTCCCCTGTGCCACGGCATCGGGGTACATCTCGGGGCTCTTCACGTCGACCTCGGTGTAGATGGAGTTGAGCTGGCAGACGTCCACCTCGCATCCGTCGATCGCGCCGTAGCCCTCGGGATAGACGTCGGCCAGCGGCGAGCCCTCGGAGAACGGTACGTACTCGAGGTCGCGGGGCAGGCCGATCGAGACCGCCTGCCCGGTGTCGGCGTCGATGCTGAGGACCCTCGTGCTGTCGGGGCGCATGCCCTCCCGATCGGGACCGGAGTCACCGCCGAGGAGCAGGATGTTGTAACGCCCGTCGACGGGCGGCTCCGTCGGGCCCGCGACGAACACCGACGAGAGGAACCCGCTCGCGGTCGTCGCGAGGTAGGCGCCGTACGCCGCCGTGCCGGAGACGGCGACCATCACGACCACCGAGAACGCCGCGACCCACGCCCGAGCCGACGGCTGCGTCTTGACCAGCCGCACGAGGCGCAGGGTGTCGAGCGTGAGGATCGCCCACAGCACCGCATAGAACACGAGCACCGCGGCGACGATCCAGAGCGTGACGGTCGTCGAGAACACCGTGTAGAGCACCGTCGGCCAGAGCAGCCAGACCACGAACCCGACGACGGCGATCGTCCAGAGCGTGAGCGTCGCTCCCAGCCCGAAGCGGCCGAGCTTCCGGTCGCCCGCGAGCACCTGCACCGAGCCCGGGATGAGGAGGTTGAGCACCACGAGCCACCACGCTCGCCGCGTCATGAACGCGCGCGACGAGAGGTCGGGGAAGCGGATCGGGCTGGCGGCGAGGGTCATCGGTTCGACTTGAGGCGTTCGTTCTTCTCCTCGACCAGGGCGGCGAGGGCGGTGGCGTAGTCGGCGAGCGCGGTGCTCAACGCGGTATCGGACGTGGCGAGGATCTTGACGGCGATGAGTCCGGCGTTGCGCGCACCGCCGATCGAGACGGTGGCGACCGGCACGCCCGCAGGCATCTGCACGATGGAGAGCAGCGAGTCGAGGCCGTCGAGTCGCGACAACGGCACGGGCACTCCGACGACCGGCAGGGTCGTGACCGAGGCGAGCATGCCGGGGAGGTGGGCGGCACCTCCGGCGCCCGCGATGATGACCTTCAGCCCGCGATCCGCCGCACCCTTGCCGTAGGCGATCATCTTCTCGGGCGTGCGGTGCGCCGACACGACCTCGACCTCGTGCGCGACGCCGAATTCCTCGAGCAGCTCGGATGCCTCGCGCATGACGTTCCAGTCGGAGTCGGAACCCATCACGACGCCGACGAGGGGGGTGGTTGCAGCGCTCACCCGACGATCTTAGAGCCGGGTCCTGTGAGAAGCCGACAGGGCGCGCACGGGTCGGGGCGAAGTGTCCACAGGGCTCAGGGCATCGTTCGAGCCGACCACTACATTGGAGGGCGGACAGGAGGCGAAACGGACATGACCACTCGACTGCGCGTCGTCGTCGACCAGCTCGTGGCCCCCGTTCCCGGTCCGGTGGGCCGCTACACCGAGGACCTCACGCGCGAACTCATCGCCTCCGCACCGCCCAGCTGCGAGGTCGCGGGCATCGTGTCCTCGTCACCGCCGACCGACTACGAGCGCATCAGGCAGATCCTGCCGGGGCTGGCCGACCTCTACCCGACCTCGCTCGCCAGGCGCGAACTCGCGGCCGCATGGCAGATCGGGCTCACGACCTCGCCGGGCGGCGGCATCATCCACTCCCCCAGCCTGTTCGCCCCGCTGCGCAAGCACGACCGCCGAGCCGGCAACCAGGTCGTCGTCACCGTGCACGACACGCTCGCGCACACGCACCCCGAGTCGCTCTCGGCCCCCGAGTCGGCCTGGCGTCGCGCGATGCTGAAGCGCGCCTGGAAGCACGCCGACGCCGTGGTCGTCTCGACGCACGCCCTCGCGGCGCGAGTCGCCGAGCAGCACGATTTCGGCGACCGGATCCGGGTGATCTCCACGGCCGCACGGTCACGGCTGCGCATCCCGTCCGATGCCGCCGAGCGCGCGGCCGCGCTCGAGCTCCCGCGCGACTACCTCGTCACGGTCGGGTCCCTCGCGCCGTACCACGGCGTCGTGGATGTGCTCGCGGCGCTCGGACGCCCCGGCATGCCCGAGCTGCCCCTCATCGTGCTCGGACCGGCAGCCTCGGGCGAACAGCAACTGCCCGCCGTCGCCGAGGCGTCCGGAACCCGGAGCGGCGTCGTCCGCTCGATCGACGACCCCTCCGACGAGGATCTCGCCGTCGTCATCGCCGGCGCGACGGCCTTCATCGCCCCGGCGCAGGAGGAGGGCGACCCGGCGACGCTGATCGAGGCCTTCACGCTCGGCACGCCGGTCATCCACGCCGACATCCCCGAGTACGTCGAGACCTCGGCGGGATCCGCCCTGTCCGTCCCGGTCGGGGTCGCGGGCGACGGCTACGTGAATCGCCTCGCGGCCGCGATCTCCACCGTGGTCACCGACGAGGCACGCGCCGAGCACCTGTCGGTGGCCGGGCAGGACCGCGCCAGGGCGTTCAGCTGGCGTGACTCGGCCGAGCGGGTCTGGCAGCTGCACGCCGACCTGTGACCACGGGCGGCGGCTCGCTCCCCGCAGAGCGCGGTCAGTCCTGGAGCACCGTCGCGGCCGCTCGGGCCTCGTAGACCACGTCGTCGAGGTTGTCGCCGATCGCGGTGACGTGGCCGACCTTCCGTCCGGGCCGCGGCTCCTTGCCGTAGTTGTGCAGCTTCACCGTCGGATGTCCCGCGAGCGCCTCGTCGTAGCGGTCGGCGAGCGTGCCCTCCTCGGGCCCGCCGAGGATGTTCACCATCACCGACCAGGGGGCGTGGCATCCGGTGCCGCCGAGCGGCAGGTCGAGCACGGCGCGCAGGTGCTGCTCGAACTGGCTCGTGGTCGAGCCGTCCATCGACCAGTGGCCGCTGTTGTGCGGGCGCATGGCGAGCTCGTTCACGAGGATGCGATCGTCGGTCGTCTCGAACAGCTCGACGGCGAGGACGCCCGTGACGCCCAGGCCCTCGGCGATCGAGATGGCCACGTCGGCCGCGACATCCGCGAGCCGTCCGGCCGACCTCGGTGCCGGCGCGATGACCTCGCTGCACACGCCACCGACCTGCACGGTCTCGACGACGGGCCATGCGGCCACCTCGCCCGAGGGGCGACGCGCGACGACCTGGGCGAGCTCACGGCGGAAGTCGACGAGCTCATCGACGAGGAGGGCCCCGCCGCGGCCGTCCTCGGCGATGGTCGTGAACCATTCGGCGACCTCGGAGGCGCCGCGCACCATGCGCACGCCCTTGCCGTCGTAGCCGCCGCGCGGGGTCTTCACGACGGCGGCACCACCGTGCTCGACGATGAAGTCGTCGAGTTCGGCGGCCGACTCGACGTGGGCCCAGTCGGGCACCGGGAGGCCGAGTTCCGAGAGCCGGCGGCGCATGAGCAGCTTGTCCTGCGCGACCTTCAGCGCGTCGGGGCCCGGATGCACCGTCACGCCCGCGTCGACGAGGGCGTGCAGCACGTCCTGGGGCACGTGCTCGTGGTCGAACGTGATGACGTCGACGTCGCGCGCGAACGCGAGCACGGTGTCGGCGTCGGTGTAGTCGCCGACCTGTGCGGCCGCGAGCGCCGCGGACATGCCCTCGCCCTCGGCGAGGACCCTGAGGTCGACGCCGAGCTCGATCGCTGCGGGAATCATCATCCGGGCAAGCTGTCCGCCGCCGATCACTCCGACCCGCACACGTTCCTCCGTTCCACCGAGGGCGCGCCCCTCGGCGCCCCGGTTCAGTCTAGGCGGGCGCTCGCGACATAGGATGTGCCGGTGACCACCGGAGCCGGCAGCGCCCTCGCCCGGCTCTGGCATGGGCTGCTGGCCTACGCGGTGAAGTTCGGCGTGGTCGGCCTCATCGGCCTCGTCATCGACGTGGCGCTCTTCAACCTGCTGCGGCTCGGCGTCTTCGGCGAGGACCACTGGGCGCAGTCGGCGATCGGCGCGAAGACGATCTCGACGTCGGTGGCCATCGTCTTCAACTGGCTCGGCAACCGGTTCTGGACGTTCCGGCGTCACCGTCGCCGGAACTACCTCCGCGAGTTCGCCGAGTACGTCATCGTGTCCCTCGGCGGCATGGCCATCGCCCTGCTCTGCCTCTGGGTGAGCCACTACCTGCTCGGCTACACGAGCATCGTCGCCGACAACATCTCGACGAACGGCGTCGGGCTCGCGCTCGGCACGGCCTTCCGCTTCCTGCTCTACCGCTACTGGGTCTTCGGCCACCACCGCTCCGACGGGCTGTCGAACCTCGCCCGGGTCGAGGAGGCGCAACGCACCATCTTCGAGGAGCCCCAGCCCCGCCCGGCGGATGCCCCGATGACTACTCCCCCGCGGACGCCGGGGTCGGCTGGAACCAGGGCGGGTACACCGCCACGCGGGTCCTGAGCCCGACCGCGTCGAGCGCCGCGCGCACGCGGTCGCGCACCCTGTCGTTGCCGACCGCGATGAGCAGCACCCGCTCGAGCGGCAGCGACTCCCGGACGAGCACCTCCGCGGAGAGCAGGCGCGACCCCTCGTCGTCCCGGTGCAGGCGCTGCAGCATGCGGAGCACGTCGGGCCACGCGGATGCCGCGCCGACGGCGCCGGTCGCGGCATCCGCGTCGGTGACGACGATCGTGCCATCGACCTCGGTGCGCGCGCCGACGGCGCCGGCCACGGAACTCACGAGGATGACGTGGTCGGCGGGCTGGCGCTCGACCGCGTCGGCGGCGAGCCGGGGATCCAACGTGCCCGTGCGCACGGCGTTCCACACGTGCGCGTCGGTCGAGAGCAGGAACGGCACGTAGTCGGCGACCACCGAGCCGTTGCCGGGCACGGGTGCGGAACGGCGGAACTCCCGGGCAGAGGGCGCGGACACGTCGACCGCGGGCGTCGCACCGGCGCGGTCGGCCAGCAGCGCACCCTCGCCGAGGATCGACGCGAGGTTGTCCACGTGCGTGACGTGGTAGATGCGCACCGTCTTGGGGTCGACCGGGGCCTCGTGGAGCGTGCGCGCGCTCGCGGCGCCCGCGACGCGACGCGCCGGCCGGGCGGGTCGTGACGCCGGGGACCCGGTCGACCTGGTCGGACGCGGCGGAGCGATCACTCGCTTCGGCTCGGGCTCGGGTGGGGGGAAGCAGATGGCGCAGAGACCGTCATCGAAACCGTGGATGCATTCGTCGGCCACGTGGAACCCTTCATCGCTCGGCACGTGCTCGAGGGCGCACGACCGAACTTCTAGGTTACGCGCTTCCGGTGGATGCCGCGGCGCTCTCGGGACACTCAGCGTCCGCGCTTGGCGACGGCACCACGGTCGGCGGGCGATCCTGCCCAGGGCGGGCCGCCGTCCGAGTGCTGCTCGCGGCCCATGAGCTCGTGCAGGGCGGCCTGCAGGCGGACGGGGTCGGGCACGTCGCGCAGGACGATCGGCTCCTGGCCGCCGTCGAGGCGCACATCGCCGGAGCCCAGCATGCGCTGGGCCCAGGAGCGGCGCACCACGACGTCGTAGCCGCGGCCGTGCCACAGTTCCTGGCGCACGCGCTGGAACACGCCGTGGCGCACGATGACGCGGCGCGTCGTGATGGTCGTGCGCCTGGTCAGCCACGCGAGGAAGGGCATCAGGCAGCCGGCGACCACCACGACGAGCGCGATGCCCGCGACGACGAGCTGCAGCCACCACTCGGCGACGACGGCCATCGCGTAGCCGGCCGCCCCGGCGACCGCGATGAGCAGCAGCGCGGGGAGGACGAGCACGCGAGCGTGGCGCCGCAGGCGGGCCACGACCTGCTCGGATGCTGCAGGCCGGCCGGCAGCCTGGCTCGCGGCTCGGCTCATACGCCCATTAATACCGCAGGTGGGTCACGTCGCCCGCCGCGACAGTCTGCGCCTCGCCGTTCCGGTCGCGCACGACGAGGCGGCCGTCGCGGTCGAGTCGCTCAGCCACGCCGTGGAGCTCGCGACCCCCCGGCAGCTCGACCCGGACCGCGGAGCCGAGGGTGCCGCAGAGCTCGGCCACGCGGGTCGCGACGCCGCTGGCCTCGGCGTCGCCGCCGTGCTCGGCGAAGGAGCGGAACAGCCCGAGGAAGCCCGTGAGGTAGTCGGCGAGCACCGCGTCGGCATCGGGCCGGCTGCCCGTCACGAGCAGGAGCGACGTCGACGTGAGGGTCGGCAGGTCATGCTCGTCGAGGGTCAGGTTGAGGCCGGCACCCACGACGACCGCGCCCGAGTCCGGCAGGAGCTCCGAGAGGATGCCGCAGATCTTGTAGTCCGAGACGAGCACGTCGTTCGGCCACTTGAGCACCACCTCGACGCCGCCGGAGCCGTCCTCCTCGTCGAGGTCGAGCCGGACGGATGCCGCGGCGTCGACGGCGCGGCGGACGGCCTCCGTCATGGCCGCACCGGCCATGAGCGGGATCCATCCGTACGCCTCGGGAGGGAACGGCCGGCCGCCCGGCAGCTCCGGCCGCAGCAGCACCGAGATCGCGAGGGTCTTGCCGGTCGGCGCCATCCAGGTGCGACCCATGCGCCCGCGGCCTCGGGTCTGGTCGTCGGTCACGATGACCGATCCGTGCGGCCACGCGGCCGCCGCTGCGCCGGTGGCCGCCGCGCGCAGGTCGTCGTTCGTCGAACCGGTGGTCGCCACGAACTCGAGGCGGGGCACGGCGGCACGGCTCAGCGGAAGCTCCATGCCGACAGTCTCCCAGTTCGGCGCGTCGCCGGAAGGCACCACGTCGTCGGCCGGATTTGTAGGAAACCGTCAACGAAGTGGGCACAAGGCGCGCCGGTAGAGTGAACGGCGTGACCGAAGCGACTGACGGCCCAGACCTCTCCACGACCGCCGGCAAGCTCGCCGACCTCAAGCAGCGCTATCACGAGGCCGTGACCGCGTCGGGCAAGGCGGCCATCGAGAAGCAGCACGCCAAGGGCAAGATGACCGCCCGCGAGCGCATCGCCGAGCTCCTCGACCCGGGCTCGTTCGTCGAGCTCGACGAGTTCGTGCGCCACCGCACGCACGCCTTCGGCATGGACGCGAAGCGGCCGTACGGCGATGCCGTGGTCACCGGCACCGGCACCATCCACGGCCGGCAGGTCGCGGTCTACTCCCAGGACTTCACGATCTTCGGCGGATCGCTCGGCGAGGTGGCCGGCGAGAAGATCATCAAGGTCATGGAGCTCGCCCTGAAGATCGGCGTGCCCATCATCGGCATCCTCGACTCGGGCGGCGCCCGCATCCAGGAGGGTGTCGTCGCGCTCGGCAAGTACGGCGAGATCTTCCGCCGCAACACGCAGGCCTCCGGCGTCATCCCGCAGATCTCCATCGTGTGCGGGCCGGCGGCGGGTGGAGCGGTCTACTCCCCCGCGCTCACCGACTTCGTCATCATGGTCGACAAGACGAGCCAGATGTTCGTCACCGGTCCCGATGTCATCAAGACCGTCACCGGCGAGGACGTGGGCATGGAGGAGCTCGGCGGCGCGCTCACCCACAACACCGTGTCGGGCGTCGCGCACTACCTCGCGAGCGACGAGTCCGACGCCCTCGACTACGCGCGCACGCTGGTCGCCTTCCTCCCCGACAACAACATGTCGGATGCCCCGGTCTACGACGCCGAGGTCGAGCTCGAGATCACCGACGGCGACCGACGGCTCAACGCGATCATCCCCGACTCGCCGAACCAGCCCTACGACATGCACACCGTCATCGAGGGCATCGTCGACCACGGCGACTTCCTCGAGGTGCAGCCGCTGTTCGCGCCGAACATCGTGGTCGGCTTCGCGCGCGTCGAGGGCCGCTCGGTCGGCATCATCGCCAACCAGCCGAGCCAGATGGCGGGCACGCTCAACATCGCGGCCGGCGAGAAGGCGTCGCGCTTCGTGCGCTTCTGCGACGCGTTCTCGATCCCCATCATCACGCTCGTCGACGTGCCG
Organism: Agromyces sp. NSFZ; assembly: GCF_056156205.1. NCBI lineage: Bacteria > Bacillati > Actinomycetota > Actinomycetes > Micrococcales > Microbacteriaceae > Agromyces > Agromyces sp. NSFZ. Next base: position 1,342,243 of record NZ_CM149585.1, on the reverse strand, counting down.
GGCTACCTGCCCGGCACCGACCAGGAGTGGACGGGCGTCATCCGACGTGGCGCGAAGCTGCTCTACGCCTACGCCGAGGCCACCGTGCCGCTCGTCACCGTGATCACCCGGAAGGCGTACGGCGGGGCGTACATCGTCATGGGTTCCAAGCAACTGGGCGCCGACATCAACCTCGCCTGGCCGACGGCCGAGATCGCGGTCATGGGCGGCCAGGGCGCGGTGAACATCCTCTACCGCGGCGAGATCAAGCGTGCCGAGGAGGCGGGCGAGGACGTCGCCGCCGTGCGCACGAAGCTCGCCAACGAGTACACCTACAACGTCGCGTCGCCGTTCCTGGCGGCCGAGCGTGGCGAGCTCGACGGCGTCATCGAACCGGCCGCCACCCGCGTCGCCGTGACGAAGGCGCTGCGAGCGCTCCGCACCAAGCGCGCGAGCCTCCCGCCGAAGAAGCACGGGAACATCCCGCTGTAGGAGCGACCATGAGCGAGACGAACAGCAGGCCCGCCGACGTGCGGTCCGACACCGGAGCTGAGGCCGACGCCCGCGCTGCCGACCTCCGCTTCCTCACCAGGAGCGTGACGCACGACGAGGCCGCGGCCGTGACCGCGGTGCTCCTCGCCGCCATCGACGAGCAGTCCGCCGAGTCATCCGTCACCGAACCGGCCCGGAACCGGTGGGTGCGCAGCGGCCGTGCGCTGCGCTCGCCGCTCGCCGTCGGCAACGGCGAATGGGCCCGCTCCGACTGCTGACGTCCCGGCGGATGTCCCCCGCACGGCGGATGTCCCCCGAACACCGCAGGGTTCCGATGCCGGTTGGCTGACGTTCCCTCGACTTCTCGAGCGGTCGGCGGCGAGGGGGACCTCGGATGTCCCCCGAAATGACGACTGCGCGAGCGGCGACGGTGCGTCAGGATGGGTACTGCAGACTCCACTGGAGTCGCCACCGTCACCGGTCGGGTAACCGGTGACCGTTGGGGGCGAGTCAGGGCGATATTCGGGTTGTCGCCGTGGCTCGGGCTTGTTGGGGGGCCGATCGTCGATCGGCCCCCCACCTTCATGTCCGGGGGATCTCCAGCCAGAACTCGACCTCGAGGTCGTCGGTGTCGTCGACCGCCGTCCCGCCGCCTGCGGGCTCGCGGAGGCCGACGACGGTGACCGCGACGGGCGAGCCCTCCGCGGCAGTGCGGGCGATGATGCGGTCGGCCCGGGAGTCGGCGATCGACTCGGCCAGCCGCGACAGCACCCGGTCGCGCGTGGGCTCGTCCAGATCGTCGATCCCGCCCTCGTCGAGGAGCATGACGACCGTGCCGCGCTCGCGAGCGCGCTGCACCTCGGTGCGCACGACATCGGTGAGGAGCATCCGCCCGCGGATCTCGTCGCGGATCGCCGCCTCGAGCATCCGGCACTCCTGGCGCTCCGCCTCGGTCAGCTCTCCGCCGCGATCCGCGATGCGGCGGAGCATGGGCGCGGCGATCCGGTTCGTCTGGGCGAGACGCATGCGCCCCTCGAACAGGTGCGCGTCCTGCGCGGCCTGCCACGCCGCCGCCTCGCGCTCGGCCTGCGCATAGCGTCGGGTCTCGCGCGCCGCCGCCGTGAGCGCCGACGTCAGCATGTGCGCGATGGCCACCCAGACGATGCTCCCGATGACACCGAGCGTGCCGAGCGAGAGCGGACCGGCCCACACGACGGTCTGCACGGCGAGCGCGAGCACGCCGAGCCAGGCGGCCACGAGCTGCCGCCGCGCCGCCGCGATGGTCATCAGAGTGCCGACGCCGGCGACGTACCAGGTCGCGTAGCCGTTGTCGGCGTCGGCGTCGAGCTGGCTCGTCACGAGCAGGGGCAGCACGATGCTCACGGCCAGGTCGAACGCCGCCAGCCAGTCGGGCATGCGCAGCTTGGTGCCCGGCCACAGGCTCGCGACCGTCGCGATCGAGTAGAGCACGAGCGCGACGACCGTCGGCCACGGCGCAGCGGGCACGTTCAGCGAGTACACGCCGAGCACCACGTGGTAGGTCGAGAACAGCGCCCCGAGCACGAGGAGCAGCCAACGGGGCACGCCGATCATGCGTCGCCCCCTGCCGCTCCTGCGGGCCACGCGACCGTCACCGTGGTGCCCTGTCCGGGGCTCGACTCGATCTCGGCGGCGCCGCCCGCGCCCGCCATCCGCTCCTCGATCGAGACCCGCAGGCCGAGGCGCTCGAGCGGCACGTCGCGACGATCGAAGCCGACGCCGTTGTCGGCGATCTCGATGACGCATCCGCCTGCGCGCACCCCGCGGATCCGGAGCTCGCGCCGCGTGCTGCGCCCGGGCTCGTCGGCGTGCTGCATGCTGTTCACCATGGCCTGCACCGCCGCGGAGTAGAGCGCGTCGACGGCTTCCACCGGAAGCTCGACGCCGCCGGCGTTCACGACCCGCACGATGAACGGCGCGGAGAACGTGGTGAGCGCGGCTCGCAGCCGGCGCACGAGCACGGGCAGTCCGACCCGCTCGAGGGCCCGCGGACCGGAGGCCCCCGCGGCAGCGAGTCGCGTGATGGCGTCCTTCGCCATCCGCGCGGCGAGCGCCCGTTCGTCGGGCGACCCCGCCGCCGCCGCCGAGAGCAGCGTCGTCAGCACGCTGTCGTGCACGAGCGCGTCGACCTTCACGCGCTCGCTCTCGGTGGCATGCTGCCGTGCGGCGACGTCGTAGCGCTCCAGCGCGGCGTCCTGTGCGCCGTCGACGGATTCGGCGGCCTGGCGGAGCATCGTGACGATGATGAGCACCGCGGCGCCGAGGATCACGGCGTACATCGCGTCGAGCACGGCGAGCAGCGGCACCGCCTCGCCTCCCGCGGGGAGCAGCCGGATGACGCCGTAGGCCGCGGGAACGACGAGCGTGTAGCCCGTCGCGGCGGGCACCGGCAGCGCCACCACGGACGCGGCCGTGGCCACCGTGCAGAGGTAGTAGAGCCACGGCGTGTCGCCCTGCAGGGCCGCCGCATCCTCGATGAGGAACGGCCACGCGGCGAGCGCGACGGCGTACAGCGCCGCGAACGCGAGCGCGGCGCCGCGCACGGCGACCTTCGCCACGCTGGCCACGGCGAGCACGACGAGCACGCCGTAGAGGATCGCCATCATGGCGGTGCCGGCGCCGTCGACGAACGCCGACGACTGCTCCAGCGCCATGGGCAGCGTCTGCGCGCCGAACACCAGCCCGAACAGCCCCAGCGCGCGTGCCGTGACCGTCTCGACCTGCGCGCGGGTGACGGCGGCTCGCTTGGTGGTGAGCCGCGGGACCCGCCACTCAGCGGCGGGCATCCCCGCCTTCGCCGTCGAGCCCCGGGAGGATGCCGTCTTCCACGGCCCTGCGGAGCAGGTCGACCTTGGTGGGGGCCGGCCTTCCGACCTCGACGTACTTGGCCCGAATGCGGTCGAGGTACTCGCGGGCCGTGGAGTGCGCGATGCCGAGCTGCATCGCCACGAGCTTGAGCGGCAGCCCCGACGCGTAGAGGTGCAGCACGTCGCGCTCGCGCCGGCCGAGCTGCGCCTTCGCGAACTCGCGGTCGGCCTCGATGGCGCTCGCCCACTCGACGTTGTTCAGGACCTCGCCCTTCGCGACCGTCGCGATCGCCGAGATCACGGTCGACATGGGCGACGCCTTCGGAATGACCCCGGCGGCGCCGGCCGCGAGCGCCTCACGCACCGCCGCGACCCGGTCGGCGATGCTGTGCACGAGCACGGCGCTGCCCGTGTCGAGCACGGCGCGCACGTTGTCGGTGACCGAGGAGCCGTCGCCGAGCGACAGGTCGAGCACCACCACGTTGCACGACGAGCCGGCGAGCGCCGCGAGCAGCTCCGGCACGTTGGCCGTCTCGGCGACGACCTCGTAGCCGGCGTCGCGGCAGGCCGCACGCAGCCCGAGCCGCACGGCCTCGTGATCGTCGACGATCGCCACGGTCGCGGCGGCATCCGTCGCATCTGCACCCGACACGCGTCCCCCTTTCCCGTCAGTCACACGATAGCGGTGAGTCTCGCCACGGCCTCGAAGTGGTGGGTGTTCGGGAACAGGTCGAACGCGCGCACCTCCATGAGCTCGTAGCCGCGATCTCGAAGGAGCCCGACGTCGCGTGCGAGCGCGACCGGATCGCACGCCACGTACACGAGCTGCCGCGGCGCGAGCTCGGCGAGCCGATCGACGACGTGACGCCCGGCACCCGAACGGGGCGGGTCGAGCACGACGGTCGCATCCCGGAGCCGGGCACGCCCACCGGCGCCGGCGTCCGTCTCGGCGACGAGGTCGTCGAGGAACCGGTCGACCCGGGCGGTGACCGCGCGTGCGCCGACCCAGTCGGCGAGGTTGGCGCCGGCGTGCTCGGTGGCCCGGGTGTCGGCCTCCACCGACGTGATGCGCACAGTGTCGCCGAAGCGGTCGCCGATCGCCGCCGCGAGGAGACCGACGCCCCCGTACAGGTCGAGGTTCGCCGCCTGGGGGTCGAACAGGTCGGGATCCACGAGCTCCTGCACGGCGCGTGTCAGGGTCGCCGCCGCACCGCGATGCACCTGCCAGAATCCGTCCCGATCGAGGCGGAACCGGCGGTCGCCGACCCGTTCCTCGATCGTCGGGCGAGCGGCTCGCGGCATCCGCTCGCTCGAGATGACGACCACCTCGGGATCGCCGACGCTCGGCGCCACGAGGTCGACGGCCCGCGCTCCGGGGAACCGCTCGGCGAGCGGCGCGATGGCCGCGAGCTCCGGCACCGCGAGGGGCACGGATGCCACGGGCACGACCGTGTGGCTGCGGGCCGCGTAGGGTCCGACCGTGCCGTCGTCGGCGACGTGCAGCCGCAGCCGGGTGCGCCACCCCGTGCCGAGCTCGACGGACGCGCCGGGCGCGAGTGACGGATCGATGGCCTCCACGGGTGCGTCGAACTCGACGCCGCCCATGCGGGCGAGCGCGTCCCGCAGCACCTCGGCCTTGAGCTCGAGCTGGCGGTCCATGACGATGTGGCCGAACTCGGCGCCGCCGGCCCGCTGCTCGGGCGCCCGGCCGACGGACGCCTCCGGCCAGACGTGCTCGCGACGGGCGGGCGATGCGCGCAGCACCTCGAGCGTCTCGGCTCGCCAGTACCGGTCGTGCTGCACGTCGATGACCTGGGCCGAGACGCGCTCTCCGGGGATCGCGTCGGCCACGAACACCACGCGGCCCTCGTGGTGCGCGACGAACACGCCGCCGTGCGCGACGCGCTCGACCTCGAGCTCGATGACGGGCCCGTCGGCGGCGATGCGGGGGCGGTGCGCCGGGCCGGCGCCCGGTCGCCCAGCACCGCGGGTCGCCCCGTGCCTTCGAGCAGCCGGGCGGCGGGGTCGACGGGGCTCAGCCATGCTTCGAGCATTCCACAGCCGGCGGCCCGAACGGCAGGATGGGGGGATGCGCCTCTACCTCGCCTCGACCTCGCCCGCACGTCTGCAGACGCTCCGGGCCGCGGGCATCGAGCCCGTCGCGATCGCCCCGGGGGTCGACGAGGAGGCGCTCGTCGCCGAGCGGGAAGCGGCATCCGGCCCGCTCGAGCCCGCCGAGCTCGTGCAACTGCTCGCTCGGGCGAAGGCCGAGGCGGTCGTCGGCGCGACCGTCGACGGCGAGCCGATCGACGGGCTCATCCTCGGCGGCGACTCCGCGTTCCTCACGGGCGGCGAGCTGCACGGCAAGCCCTACCGGCCCGAGGTCGCGAAGGCGCGCTGGCTCGAGCAGAACGGCGGCCACGGCGACCTCTGGTCCGGCCACTGGCTCATCGACCACAGGGGCGGCACGGCACGAGGCGCGGTGGGCCGCCCGGATGTCGCGACCGTGCGCTTCGCGGCGCTCGACGAGGCCGAGATCGACGCCTACATCGCGACCGAGGAGCCCCTGCTCGTCGCCGGCGCGTTCACGATCGACAGCCTGGGCGGCCCGTTCATCCGCCGCGTCGAGGGCGACCCCTCGACCGTGGTCGGACTCTCGCTCTCGACCCTCCGGGACCTCGTGCGGGAACTCGGCGTCGAGTGGCCGACGCTGTGGAACCGTCACTGAGCGCGCCTGCGCAACCGCGCGCCATTGTCGACGACCGCAAGGGTCGCGGCGCTTTTTTGTGGATGGATCCCAAAGGGGCGCTGGGGCCGAGCAATAGGGTTGAGCATATGCCGCGCATCACGAAGGTCCTCATCGCCAACCGTGGAGAGATCGCCGTACGCGTCATCCGCGCTGCTCGCGACGCCGGCATCGGCTCGGTCGCGGTGTACGCCGACCAGGATCGCGACGCCCGGCACGCCAAGCTCGCCGACGAGGCGTACGCGCTCGACGGCTCGACGAGCGCCGAGACCTACCTCGTGGTCGACAAGCTCCTCTCGGTGGCCCGTCGCTCGGGCGCCGACGCGGTGCATCCCGGCTACGGCTTCCTCGCCGAGAACCCCGACTTCGCCCGCGCCGTGATCGGGGCGGGCCTCATCTGGATCGGCCCGTCGCCCGAGGCCATCGAGCGCCTCGGCGACAAGGTCTCCGCGCGACACGTCGCCGAGAAGGTCGGTGCGCCGCTCGCCCCAGGCACGCTCAACCCGGTGGCGGATGCCTCCGAGGTGCTCGACTTCGTCGACGTGCACGGGCTCCCCGTGGCGATCAAGGCCGCCTTCGGCGGCGGCGGGCGCGGCCTCAAGGTCGCCCGCACCCGCGAGGAGGTGCCCGAGCTCTTCGACTCGGCCACCCGCGAGGCCGTCGCCGCCTTCGGCCGCGGCGAGTGCTTCGTCGAGAAGTACCTCGACAAGCCGCGACACGTCGAGACCCAGTGCCTCGCCGACGAGCACGGCAACGTCGTCGTGGTCTCGACGCGCGACTGCTCGCTGCAGCGCCGTCACCAGAAGCTCGTCGAGGAAGCGCCCGCTCCGTTCCTCACCGAGGAGCAGAACCGCCTGCTCTACGACGCATCCAAGGCGATCCTGCGCGAGGTCGGCTATGTCGGCGCCGGCACGTGCGAGTTCCTCATCGGCCAGGACGGCACGGTCTCGTTCCTCGAGGTGAACACGCGCCTCCAGGTCGAGCACCCCGTCTCCGAGGAGGTCACGGGCCTCGATCTCGTGCGCGAACAGTTCCGCCTCGCCGAGGGCGGCGTGCTCGACTACCCCGACCCCGTGACCAACGGCCACTCGATCGAGTTCCGCATCAACGGTGAAGACCCGGGGCGGGGCTTCCTTCCGGCCCCGGGCCCCGTGCACCAGCTGCGCTTCCCCGGCGGGCCCGGCATCCGCATCGACTCGGGCGTGACCACTGGCGACGAGATCTCGGGTGCGTTCGACTCGCTGCTCGCGAAGCTCATCGTGACCGGCGCGACCCGCAAGGACGCCCTCGAGCGCGCCCGCCGGGCCCTCGACGAGTTCGAGATCGCCGGGCTGCCGACCGTGCTGCCGTTCCACCGCGACATCGTGCGGCACGCCGCGTTCGCACCAGAGGGCGACGAGCCCTTCTCGGTCTACACGCGCTGGATCGAGACCGAGTACGACAACGGCCTCGAGCCGTGGTCGGGCGAGATCGCCGAGACGAGCGGTCCCGCCGCCCGCACGGGCGTCGTCGTCGAGGTCGGCGGCCGCCGCATCGAGGTGACGCTGCCGAAGCGGCTCGTGGGCGGGGCATCCGCCGATCGCACCGCGGGCCCCGCGCCGCGCCGCCGTGCGGCCCACCACGCCGTCGACACCGCGACCGGCGACGCCGTCAAGGCGCCCATGCAGGCGACCGTCGTGAAGGTCGCGGTGGCCGAGGGCGACAAGGTCGTCAAGGGCGACCTCGTGCTCGTGCTCGAGGCCATGAAGATGGAGCAGCCGATCCTCGCCCACAAGGACGGCGTCGTCGGGCTCGTGAACGCCGAGGCCGGCGCCACGGTCTCGAGCGGGCACCTGCTGCTCGCCATCACCGACGCGCCGGCGGCCTGACACCGGCGGTCGGCGGGTCGGTGGCGGCTCCGGCCGCCGGGCCCGCGCCTGCGGCGGGGCTTCAGTCGAGCGGCGGAGCACCCTGCGGGGTCGGCAGCTCCACCTCGCTGACCGGCTCGCCGGCGAGCCGCGAGCGACGTCGTCCGTAGAGCAGGTAGATCACGAGGCCGATCGCGAGCCACACGAGGAAGCGCACCCAGGTGAGCGTCGTGAGGTTCAGCATCAGCCAGAGGCACAGCGCCGCGGACAGGATCGGCAGCACCGGCGACCACGGCACGCGGAACCCGCGCGGGAGGTCGGGACGCGTGCGTCGGAGCACGACGATGCCGATGCTCACGAGCACGAACGCCGAGAGCGTGCCGATGTTGATCATCTCCTCGAGCAGCCCCACGTCGGTGAACGCCGCGACGACGGCCACGAGGAGTCCGCCGATGATCTGGATGCGGGCCGGCGTCTTGGTGTGCTCGGTCGTCTTCGAGAGCCACCGCGGCAGGAGGCCGTCGCGGCTCAGGGCGAAGACGATGCGCGCCTGGCCGAGCAGGAGCACCATGATGACCGTGGTCAGTCCCGCGAGCGCGCCGACCGAGATCACGGCCGCGGCCCAATCCTGCCCGACCAGCCGGAACGCGGTCGCGAGCGACGGCGCCTCCTCCTCGGCGAGCTCGCGATACGACACCATCCCCGTCATCACGATCGACACCAGCACGTACAGCGCGGTGACGATGCCGAGGCCGAGGAAGATGCCGCGCGGCAGCCGCCTCTGCGGGTCCCGCACCTCCTCGGCGCTCGTCGCGACCACGTCGAACCCGATGAAGGCGAAGAACACGAGCGCGGCGGCGGCGAGCATCCCGAAGACGCCGTACTGCGCGGGCGCGGCACCCGTGGCCCACGAGAACAACGACTGCGTCCAGGCATCCTGCGAGCCGCCGTCGCCGGGCTCCGCCGGCGGGATGAACGGGACGAAGTTGGCGGCGCTGACGAAGAAGAACCCGACGACGATGACGAACAGCACGATGCCGACCTTGATCAGCGTGAACACGGCACCGACCCGGGAGGTCAGCTTCGTGCCCGCCACGAGCAGCGCGGTGAAGATCGCGACGACGAGGAACGCCGGCCAGCTCACCTCGACCCCGCCGAGGGTGATGGTCGCGGGGAACGGCAGGCCGACCGCCAGCAGCGCCTCGCCGAGGTAGACGCCCCAGTACTTCGCGATCACCGCCGACGCGGTGAACATCTCGAGGATGAGGTCCCACCCGATGATCCAGGCGAGGAGCTCGCCCATGGTGGCGTAGGTGAAGGTGTATGCGCTCCCCGCGACGGGAACGGTCGAGGCGAACTCGGCATAGCACATGATCGCGAGGCCGCACGTGATCCCCGCGAGCACGAACGAGAGGATGACGCTCGGCCCGGCGAAGTTCGCGGCCGCGTTGGCGCCGACCGAGAAGATGCCGGCGCCGATGGCGACGGCGATGCCCATGAGGGCGAGATCCCACGTGCCGAGCGAGCGCCGCAGGCTCCGCTCCCGATCGGACGAGTCGGCGATCGACGCCTCCACCGACTTCACGCGCCAGTCCATGACGACCCCCCTCCGGCGCCAGGCCGCCGCGCTCCCCCGCGCGGTCGCCTGATTCCCGGAACCTACTCGCCACACGTCCGCGCCGTCAATCGCCGCTCCCACCTCCTCCCCCATCCAGCCCCCCCATCCAGAATTCAGGAAGGCGGGCTGCAGGGCCGCCTGTTCCCTGTGGGATCCCCCACGCAGAATTCAGGTGCGCGGGCGAGTGAGCTGCGCACGTCGTTGAAAATGTGCGCTGACGGGGCATCCGCAGACCCGTGCTCCTGAATTCTGCTCGAGCGGCCGCGGGTGAGGATGGCTCGGCGGTGTGCCGACTTCCTGAATTCTGCTCGTCGCGTCGCATGGCTGATGGCGTCGACGCGAGGGACGTGCGTCCTCAGGCGGCGTGCGAGCGTGCGCGAACCGCGTTCCGCAGCTCCGGCCGTGGCCCCGCCGGAACGCGCGACTCCCCCGCTGAACGGTGAGACGGCCCTCCGGGGGCCGATTCGTCCGCAGGCGCGACGCGTTGCGTGACAACGAGACATGCACGCTCGTCACGTCGACCCCGTCCCAGATGCCGTACGACTTCGTCGCGCTGAGACATCCGAGCCTGCCACCGAGTCGAACGGCAGCCGGGCTTGCCACGTCAGGTGGCAGCCATCCGCAATTCAGGATTGCCTGCGGCGGGGGCATCCGGTCGACACTGCCGGCTCGTGCAGAATTCAGGAGCGCGCGAGGAGCAGCGTCAGCGGACGATGTGCATCGCCCTCGCCGCATCCGTCAGCGAGCCCGTGAGCGACGGGTAGACGGGGAACGCCTCGGCGAACTGGTCGACGGTGAGCCGGTGCTCGATCGCGAGCGCGAGCGGGAAGATGAGCTCCGAGGCCTTCGGCGCGACGATGACGCCGCCGATGATGGCGCCCGATCCGTTCGATGCGAACAGCTTCACGAAGCCGTCGCGGATCTCCATCATCTTCGCGCGCGGGTTCGAGACGAGCGGCAGCTTGTAGATCACGCCCGGCACCACGCCCTCCTCGATGTCCTTCTGCGTCCAGCCGACGGTCGCGATCTCGGGCTGCGTGAAGATGTTCGAGGTGATGTTGCGCTCTTCGGGCGGGTTCACGAGGTCGCCCATCGCGTGGAACACCGCGGTGCGCCCCTGCATCGACGCCACCGACGCGAGCGGGATGTAGGTCGTGCAGTCGCCCGCCGCGTAGATGTTCGGCATCGACGTGCGTGCGACGCGGTTCACCCGGATGTGCCCGCTCTCGGTGAGCTGCACCCCGGCGTCCTCCAAGCCGATGTCGCGCGTGTTCGGCACCGAACCGACCGCCATCAGGCAGTGGCTGCCGCGCACCTCGCGCCCGTCGGAGAGCGTCGCGACGACCGAGTCGCCGTCGCGCACGACCGACGCCGCGCGCGACTTGTTGAGCACCTTCATGCCGTTGCGCTTGAAGACCTTCTCGATGACGGATGCCGCGTCGGCGTCTTCGCCCGGCAGCACCTGGTCGCGGCTCGAGATGAGCGTGACCTTCGCGCCGAGGGCCCGGTAGGCGGAGGCGAACTCCGCGCCCGTGACGCCCGAGCCGACCACGATGAGGTGCTCGGGGATCTCGGGCAGGTCGTAGACCTGCTTCCACGTGAGGATGCGCTCGCCGTCGGGCACCGCCGTGGGCAGCACTCGCGGCGTCGCACCGACCGAGAGCACGATCGTGTCGGCCTCGATGCGGTCGAAGTCGGTGCCCCCCTTCGCGGTCGACACGATGATGGCGTTCGAACCGTCGAGCCGCCCCTCGCCCTGCACGAGTCGCACGCCCGCGTCGAGCAGGTTCGAGCGCATGTCCTCCGACTGCTGGGCGGCGAGGCCGAGGAGCCGCTTGTTGACCGCGGCGAGGTTGATCGCCACGTCGGGCTTCACGGCCTTGTCGTGGGCGCCCTTCGCATAGAACTGCACGCCGAGGTCGGCGGCCTCCTTCACCGCGTTGGAGGCCTCGGCGGTGGCGATGAGCGACTTCGAGGGCACCACGTCGGTGAGCACGGCCGAACCACCGACACCCGCTCGCTCGACGAGGGTGACCTCGGCGCCGAGTTGTGCGCCCGCGAGCGCCGCTTCGTAGCCGCCCGGCCCACCTCCGAGGACGGCGATGCGTTGCGTGCGCTCGAACTCGTAGGCCATGCTCACATTCTGTCGCATGCGGCTCCGACGCCCGCACACGAGCGGCGGCTGCCGCGGCATCCGCGTCCCTCATTAGAGTGGTGGGATGCATTCCGCCAACCCCCTCGACGACCCCACCGCAGATCCCTTCGCCGTCGCCGCCGAGGCCGCCGCGAAGATCGCCGAGATCACCGGCGTCGCTCGCCACGACCTGGCCCTCACCCTCGGCAGCGGCTGGGGCCGTGCGGCCGATCTCATCGGCGAGACGACGCACACGTTCCCGGCGACCGAGGTGCCCGGCTTCTCGGCACCCGCGCTCGAGGGACACGGTGGCACGCTCCGGTCGATCGCCCTGCCGAGCGGCAAGCGCGCCCTCGTCATCGGCGCCCGCACCCACTTCTACGAGGGCCACGGCGTGCGGCGCGTGGTGCACTCGGTGCGCACCGCCGCGGCCGCCGGAGCCACGACGATGATCCTCACGAACGGCGCCGGCGGCATCAAGGATCACTGGAAACCGGGCACCCCCGTTCTCATCAGCGACCACATCAACCTCACCGCCGCGTCACCGCTCGAGGGCGCCACGTTCGTCGACCTCACCGACCTGTATTCATCTCGACTGCGCGACCTGGCTCGCTCGATCGACCCCACCCTCGACGAGGGCGTGTACGTGCAGTTCCGCGGGCCGCACTACGAGACGCCCGCCGAGGTGCAGATGGCGAAGACCATCGGCGGCCACATCGTCGGCATGTCCACCGCGCTCGAGGCGATCGCGGCGCGCCAGGCGGGCATGGAGGTGCTCGGCATGTCGCTCGTCACGAACCTCGCCGCCGGCATCCAGCAGACCCCGCTCAGCCACGGCGAGGTGCTCGAGGCGGGCCGGGCGGCCGAGCCCGTGATCTCGGCCCTGCTCGCGAAGATCGTCGACCAGCTCTGAGGAGACCGGATGTCGCAGCCGAACCCCGTCGCCACCGAACGCATCTCCCTCGCCGAGGCGTGGATCGCGCAAGACCCCGACCCCGAGACCCGGGCGGAGCTCGCGGCGCTCGTGGAGGCCGCCCGCACCGGCGACCCACTGGCATCCGACGACCTCGCCGACCGCTTCGACTCGCGGCTCGCGTTCGGCACCGCGGGCCTCCGCGGCGAGATCGCCGCGGGGCCGAACCGGATGAACCGGGTGCTCGTCGCCCAGGCCGCCGCGGGCCTCGCCGCCTACCTGGTCGAGCACGCCGCACCGGGCACCACCCCGTCGGTCGTGATCGGCTACGACGGCCGCAAGAACTCGTCGGTCTTCGCGCGCGACTCGGCCGAGATCATGGCGGGCGCGGGCGTGCGTGCCGTGCTCCTGCCGCGCATGCTGCCGACGCCGGTGCTCGCGTTCGCGGTGCGGCACCTCGACACCTCGGCGGGAGTCATGGTCACCGCGTCCCACAACCCGCCGAACGACAACGGCTACAAGGTCTACCTCGGCGGCCCCGACCACGGATCGCAGATCGTCGCCCCGGCCGACGCCGAGATCGCCGCGCACATCCTGCGGGTGGCCGAGGCGACGACCGTGCCCGACCTTCCGCGCGGCGCGTTCGAGACCGCACCCGAGGCAGTGGTCGACGAGTACGTCCGGCAGACGGCCGAGGTGGCGGATGCCCCGACCGCCCAGCCACGGGTCGTCTACACGGCCATGCACGGCGTCGGCTGGGAGACGACGGCGCGCGTGCTCGAGACCGCTGGGTTCGAGGCCCCGGCCGTCGTCGACGAGCAGATCGCCCCCGATCCCGCGTTCCCGACCGTCGCGTTCCCCAATCCCGAGGAGCCCGGCGCCATGGACCTCAGTTTCGCGCACGCCCGCGAGGCCGGCGCGGAGCTCGTCATCGCCAACGATCCCGACGCCGACCGGCTCGCGATCGCGATCCCCGAGGCCGGGGCGGCTGCAGGATACCGGCGCCTCACGGGCAACGAGGTCGGGCTCCTCCTCGGCTGGCGGGCCGCACGACGCGCCGCTGCGACGGCCGCCGGCGAAGGCGGTCCGAACGGAACGCTCGCCTGCTCGATCGTGTCGTCGCCCGGCCTCGAGGCCGTGGCGGCGGCGCACGGACTCGACTTCCGGGCCACGCTCACGGGCTTCAAGTGGATCTCGCGGGCCCCGGCACTCGTGTTCGGCTTCGAGGAGGCGCTCGGCTACCTCGTGAATCCCGAGACCGTGCGCGACAAGGACGGCATCTCGGCCGCCGTCGCGTTCCTCTCCCTCGCCGCCGAGCTCAAGGCTCAGGGCAAGACGGTCGCCGACCATCTCGACGAGTTCATCGAGCGGTTCGGATGCTACGCCTCCGCGCAGATCTCGCTGCGCGTGACCGATCTCTCGCGCATCGGCGAGATCATGGCGCGCCTGCGGGCCGAGCCGCCGGCCGCCGTCGACGGCATCCGGGTCGAGCGCATCGAGGACCTCGCGGGGGGCTTCGGGGCGCTGCCGCCGTCCGACGTGCTGCGCCTCGTGCTCGAGGGCGGCGGCCGGGTGATGGTGCGACCGAGCGGCACCGAGCCGAAGCTCAAGGTCTACCTCGACGCGGTCGGAACCGAGGGATCGGTCGCGGAGCGCCGCGGCGCGGCATCCGCCGCGGTCGCCCGTCTCGAGGCCGGCATGCGGGAGCTCATCGGGGAGTGATCGACCCGGATGATTCAGCCGAGCGATGCCTCGAGCTTGGCGCCGATCTCGTCGACGTCGAAGTAGTTCACGACCTCGACGACCTCGGCGAAGCTGCGTCCGATGGCCGCGCGCACCGCCGCGGCGAGCTCGGTCGACGTGAGGATCACCTGAGCGTCGGCCGCGGCATCCGCGACGTGCTCGAGGTCGCTCGCACTCACGTCGGCCGTGAGCCCGAGCCGCGACAGCGCGCGCTCGGCGTTGACCTGCAGGATGGCCGAGGTGCCGATGCCGGCACCGCAGACCGCGACGATCCTCATGCGTCGACCGCGCGGCGCACGTCACCGTCGTCGAGGCCGAGGAGTTCGCGCACCTCGCCGGGCGTGGTGGCACGTGCGATACGCCCGACGATGCGCTGGTCGTTGAACGCGTTCGCGAGACGGGCGACCGAGGCCACATGCTCCTCCGCGCTGGACACCGCGAGCCCCACGATCACGCGGACGGGGTCGTTGTGCGGATGTCCGAACGCCACGGGCTTCGCGAGCGTGACGATGGCGAGTCCCTCGTGCCGCACGTCGGGACCGGGGCGCGCATGCGCGAGCGCGAGGCCGGGCGCGATCACCACGTAGGCCCCGAACTCCTCGATCACGGCGATCATGCGCTCGGCGTACTCGGCTCGGGTGGCGCCGGAGCGGACGAGCGCCCGGCCGACCTCGCGCACGGCGGCGCGCCAGTCGGCGGGACGCGCGCCGAGCACCACGGCGTTGTCGGGAAGCGGCGGGAGGGGGGTCATGCGGATCCGATCAGGGCGGCGGGGAGGGGGTGCCCGGCAGGTCGTTCAGGCTCGGTCGAAGCCGTCCTGGATGAGCTCGGCGAGCTCCTCCCGGTCGTCGAGGGGAAGGAAGGCCGCGGCCGCGGCGTTGAGCTGGAACGTCTCGAAGTCCTCGAGATCGTACCCGAACGCGTCGCTCAGGAGTGCCAGCTCGCGCGTCAGCGACGTCCCGCTCTGCAGGCGGTTGTCGGTGTTCACGGTCACGCGGAAGCCGAGCTGGTAGAGCAGGTCGAACGGATGGTCGACCAGCTCGTCGCCCCAGGCGGCGATCGCGCCCGTCTGGAGGTTCGAGGACGGGCTGGTCTCGAGGGCGATCTCGCGGTCGCGCACCCACTGCGCGACCGGACCGAGCGAGACGTAGGTGTTCTCGTCGTCCTGCCGCTCGATGACGAGGTCCTCGGCGATGCGGACGCCGTGGCCGAGCCGGAGCGCCCGCCCGTCGAAGAGGGCGCTGCGGATGGAGTCGAGACCGTCGGCCTCACCGGCGTGCACGGTGACGGGGACGAACTGGCCGGCGAGGAAGTCGAAGGCGGTGCGATGGCGGCTCGGCAGGAACCCGGCCTCCGGGCCCGCGATGTCGAATCCGACGACACCGCGCTCGCGGTGCCGCACGGCGAGCTCGGCGATCTCGAGTCCGCGGTCGTTGTGCCGCATGGCGGTGACGAGCTGGCCCGCACGGATGCCGCGGCCCTGGTGCCGTGCGTCCTCGACGCCCTGCTCGATGCCGGCCTGCACCGCCTCGACGACGTCGTCGAGCGAGAGACCGCGGGCGAGATGCTGCTCGGGCGCCCACCGGATCTCTCCGTAGATCACTCCGTCGGCGGCGAGGTCCTGCACGAACTCGCGCGCCACGCGCGTCAGCCCCGTGCGGGTCTGCATGACGGCCGTCGTGAGGTCGAACGTCTTGAGGTACTCCACGAGCGAGCCGGAGTTGGACTGCTCGGCGAACCACGTCTCGAGACCCTCGGCGTCGGGCGCGGGCACCTCGAGCCCGAGTTCGTCGGCGAGCTCGATGAGGGTCTGCGGGCGGAGGCCGCCGTCGAGGTGGTCGTGCAACGAGATCTTCGGCAGGTCCTGGATGCTCGTGCCGTCGCCCTCGAGGCGATACTCCGTCGGAATCGTGTTCACGACTCAACGATAGCGGCGGGTTCGCCGCGAAGTCTCGGCATTCTCGAAGCCACGCCGCTTACGTCCGCCGGGCGCGGAGCGGGCGCGGGCGGCACGCTCATCGGCCGATGCGGTCGGCGATGAGCGGGCCGCCGCCGTCGATCGGGTCGCCGGCGTCGCCGATGCGGTAGGCGCCCTCGAGCGCCTCGAGTGCGCGAGCGAATCGCTCGGGCTCGTCGGCGTGCAGGGTGAAGAGCGGTTCGCCCCTGCGCACCGCGTCGCCGGGCTTCGCGTGCAGGTCGATGCCGGCGGCGTGCTGCACCGGGTCCTGCTTGCGGGCGCGACCGGCACCGAGGCGCCACGCGGCGATGCCGAACGGCAGGGCCTCCTGGGCGACGAGCACGCCGTCGCGGTCGGCGGTCACGACGTGCTGCTCGCGTGCGACCGGCAGCGCGGCGTCGGGGTCTCCGCCCTGCGCCCGGATCGCGCGGTTCCACGTGTCCATCGCGCGACCGTCGTCGAGCGCCGCCTCCACGTCGGCGTCGTGCACGCCGGCCAGGGCGAGCATCTCGCGGGCGAGCGCCACCGTGAGCTCGCGGACGTCGGCGGGCCCGCCGCCGGCGAGCACCTCGACCGACTCGCGGACCTCGTTGGCGTTGCCGATGGTGCGGCCGAGGGGCACGTTCATGTTGGTGAGGAGCGCCGAGGTCGCGACGCCGGCGTCCTCGCCGAGCTCGACCATCGTGCGGGCGAGCTCGCGCGATCGCTCGATGTCCTGCAGGAAGGCGCCCGATCCGAACTTGACGTCGAGGACGAGCGCCCCGGTGCCCTCGGCGATCTTCTTCGACATGATCGACGAGGCGATCAGCGGGATCGCCTCGACGGTGCCCGTGATGTCGCGGAGCGCGTACAGCTTCTTGTCTGCCGGGGCGAGGCCGGAACCCGCGGCGCAGATCACGCCGCCGACGTCGCGCAGCTGGGCGAACATCTCCTCGTTGGTGAGGTCGGCCCGCCACCCGGGAATGGACTCGAGCTTGTCGAGCGTGCCACCCGTGTGGCCGAGGCCCCGGCCCGAGAGCTGCGGCACCGCGACGCCGAAGGTCGCCACGAGCGGCATGAGCGGAAGCGTGATCTTGTCGCCCACGCCGCCCGTCGAGTGCTTGTCACACGTGGGCTTGCCGAGCTCCGAGAAGTCCATGCGCTCGCCCGAGGCGATCATCGCCATGGTCAGGTCGCGGATCTCGCGGCGGCTCATGCCGTTGAGGAAGATCGCCATGGTCATGGCCGACATCTGCTCGTCGGCGACGTAGCCGCGCGTGTAGGCATCGATCAGCCAGTCGATCTCGGCGGTGTCGAGCTCGTGCCCGTCGCGCTTCGCGCGGATGAGGTCGACGGCGTCGAAGCGCTCGACCGCGCTCACGAACGAGCCCCGTGGAATTCGGCGAGCTGCCGGGGACCGAAGGCGTCGGGCAGCACCTCGTCGATGGTCTTCACGCCCGAAACGGTCTCGAGGAGCATCCCATCGGCGGAGTGCTCGTAGAGCAACTGCCGGCAGCGACCGCACGGCATGAGCGTCGCGCCGTGGCCGTCGACGCAGGTGAAGGCGACGAGCTTGCCGCCGCCCGACATGATGAGGGCCGAGACCAGCGAGCACTCGGCGCAGAGGGTGACGCCGTACGACGCGTTCTCGACGTTGCATCCGCTCACGACACGCCCGTCGTCGACGATGGCGGCCACGCCCACCGGGAACTCCGAGTACGGCACGTAGGCCTTGGCCATCGCCTCGCGCGCGCGCTCGCGCAGCATCTCCCAGTCGATCGCATCCGTTGCGGTCATGGTGCTCCCCCGTTCAGGATGAGTCGGTTTCGTGATCAGGACTTGATGTACGGCTTCCCGTCGGCGGCCGGCGCGCGGGACTTCCCGACGAATCCGGCGACGGCGAAGATCGTGACGACGTACGGCAGCATCAACATGAACTCGCTCGGCACGGGCGAGCCGATGACCGACAGCGTGTTCTGCAGGTTCGAGGCGAACCCGAACAGCAGCGCCGCGAGCGTCGCCTTGATCGGATCCCACTGGCCGAAGATCACCGCGGCCAGCGCGATGAAGCCCGCGCCGGCGGTCATCTCGCGGTTGAACGCGATGCCCGACCCGATGGTGAAGAACGTGCCGCCGAGGCCGGCGATGGCGCCCGCGAGGGCGACGTTCCAGAACCTCGTGCGGTTGACGTTGATGCCGACGGTGTCGGCGGCCTGGGGGTGCTCGCCGACGGCGCGCACGCGGAGTCCCCAACGGGTCTTGAAGAGCCCGAACCAGACGAGTGCGACCGCGATGTACATGAGGTACACGACGAGCGTCTGGCGGAAGAGCACCGGTCCGATGATCGGGATCTCGCTGAGGATGGGGATCGGCAGGCGATCGAACCGCGGCGGGGTGTTCAGCGTGGCCGCGTTCGGGGCGAGCACCTGCGAGAAGAAGAAGCTCGTGAGGCCCACGACGAGCACGTTGAGCACGACACCGACGATGACCTGGTCGACGAAGTACTTGATCGCGAACGCGGCGAGCACCATGCCCACGAGCATGCCCGCGACCATGGCGGCCACGAGGCCGAGCAGCGGCTGGCCCGTCACGGAGGCGACGATCGCCGCGGTGAACGCGCCGGCGAGCAGCTGGCCCTCGATCGCGATGTTGACGACGCCGGACCGTTCGCCGATGACGCCCGCCAGGGAGCCGAAGATGAGCGGTACCGCGAGGCTCAGCGATCCGAACAGGAGCCCGATCATGGGCAGCGACGCCCCGGCACCCGCCCAGGTCAGGAACCCGAAGACGAACAGGATCGCGAACACGACGATGAGCCACAGCGGCACACGGCGCTTCGTGTTGACGAGGAAGGCCGAGTACGCCGTCGCGAGGGCGAGCAGGACCACCACGATCCACAGCGCCGGCATGGTGGGGACCACCAGTTCGGGGAGCTGGATGACGTCGTTCGGCAGCGACAACCGATAGGTCGTGTCGCCGGGGCGCGGTGCGAACACCGCGAGCGCGAGCAGGAGGACGGTGAAGACGCCGAGCGCGATGGGCGCCTTCCAGCTCGTCACGACGGTGGTGTCGAGCGCCTGGGGCTGCGGCGCCAGGCTGCGGTCGTCGGCGGTGGTGCTCACTTCGCCGTCACCTCCTTCGTGGCGTTCTTGCGGGTTCGCTTCTTCTTGCCTTCGGGATCGGGCAGGCCGAAGATCGTGCGCACGAGCGGCGGGGCCGCGATGAAGAGCACGATGAGCGACTGCACGACGAGCACGATCTCGATGGGCACGCCCTCGGCCGCCTGCATCGAGAAGCCGCCGGCCTTGAACGCGCCGAACAGGATGCCGGCCGCGAAGGTGCCCCACGGCGTCGAGCGCCCGAGCAGTGCCACGGTGATCGCATCGAAGCCGATGCCGGCGTCGATGCCGGCCGTGAACCCGCTGGTGACGGTGCCGAGCACCTGGCTGACGCCCGCGAGGCCGAGCAGGGCGCCGGCGATGAGCATCGCGTAGACGTACATGCCCTTCACGTTGATGCCGGCCACGCGCGCCGCGTTGGGGTTGATGCCGACGGCGCGGAACTGGAAGCCGAGGTTGGAGCGGTTGAGGATCCACCACACGATGACGGTCGCGAGCACGGCGAGGATGAAGCCGAAGTGCAGGTTGAACTGCGGCCCGAGCAGGTCGGGGAAGATCGCCGTCTCCTTCATGGGCGGTGTCTTCGGGTTGGACGAGCCCGGGGCCTGCAGCAGGCCGGGCGTGCGCAGCATCCACGACACCAGGTAGAACGCGACGTAGTTCAGCATGATCGTCACGATCACCTCGTGCGCGCCGGTGCGCGCCTTCAGGAAACCGGCGATGCCGCCCCAGATCGCGCCGCCGACGAGGCCGCCGAGCAGGGCGACGAGCATGTGGATGCCCGGGGGCAGGTCGAACCCGAACGCGATCCAGCCGGCGACGGATGCCGCGATGAGCATCTGGCCGCGACCACCGATGTTGAACATGCCGACGCGGAACGCCAGCGCCACACCCAGGCCGCCCGCGATGAGCGGCGTCGCGAAGGTGAGCGTCTCGGTGAGGGGGCGGATGCCGGCGATGAACGTGTCACGGCGGAAGTTGTAGATCGCGCCCTGGAACAGGGCCGAGTACGCGCCCGCCACCGAATCCCAGATCGCCTCGATGGTGTCCCACGGACGGGCGAAGAAGTACGCGCTCGTCTCCTGCACGCGCTCGTCGGTGAACGCGATCATGATCGCTCCGACCACGAGGGCGATGACCACCGCCAGCACCGAGATGATGGCGTTGCCCGTGGCGATCTGATTGAGCGTCGTGTGCCACTTCGACGGCGGCGGCACGTCGGCGCCGCCCGCCTCCCGCGGACCAGGGCCCGACGACGTCGCCTCGGCGTCGCGGGCTGCGGTGACCTTGTCGTCGGACGCAGCGGCCGGCTCCTGGATGGCGACGTCGGCGTCGAGTTCGTCGGCGCGCGGCGCGTCGCGGCGCGGCTCGTTGGGGTCGCTCATGCCGCGGCTCCTTCTGCGGGGGTTTCTCCGGCCATCATCAGGCCGAGCACGTCGCGGGGCGTGTCGCCCGGCACGATGCCGACGATGCGGCCGCGGTACATCACCATGATGCGATCGGCGAGCGCGGCCACCTCGTCGAGCTCGGTGGACACCACGACCACCGGCACGCCGGAGTCGCGCGCCTCGACGATGCGCTTGTGGATGAACTCGATCGAGCCCACGTCGACGCCACGCGTCGGCTGCGCGGCCACGAGCAGCCGCAGCTCGCGGCTCAGCTCGCGCGCGAGCACCACCTTCTGCTGGTTGCCGCCCGAGAGCCGATTCGCCCACTCGTCGATGCCCTGGGTGCGGATGTCGAACTCCTTCACCTTCTCGCGCGCGAACTCGGCGAGGGCGCCCCGCTGCAGGTTGCCGGCGCGCACGAAGGGCGGTCCGGAGCTGCGGTCGAGCATGAGGTTCTCGGCGATGGTGAACTCGCCGACGAGCCCGTCTTCGGTGCGGTCCTCTGGGACGAAGCCGACGCCCGCGTCGAGGATGTCGCGCACGCCTGCTCCACTGAGCTGCTGCCCGTCGAGCGTGATGGAGCCCTGGACGCGGGGCTGGAGCCCGAGGAGCGCCTCGGTGAGTTCGGTCTGGCCGTTGCCCTGCACGCCCGCGACCGCGAGGATCTCTCCGCGACGCACCGTGAAGCTCACGTCGTTCACGACGAGCTGGCCGATGTGGTCGATGACGCTGAGGTGCTCGACCACGAGCGCCTCGTCGCCGAGCTTCGGCTCCTCCTTGTGCACGGTGAGTTCGACGGCGCGGCCGACCATCATGGACGCGAGCTCGGCGTTGGAGGCCGTGGGCGCGGCCTCGCCGACGACCTTGCCGAGGCGGATGACCGTGATGCGGTCGGCGACCTCGCGCACCTCGCGGAGCTTGTGCGTGATGAAGACGATCGAGGTGCCGGTCTGCTTGAGCTGGCGCATCATGCCCATCAGCTCGTCGGTCTCCTGCGGGGTGAGCACCGCGGTGGGCTCGTCGAAGACGAGCACGCGCGCGTCGCGGGAGAGCGCCTTGATGATCTCGACGCGCTGCTGGACACCGACGGGCAGGTCTTCGACGATGGCGTCGGGGTCGACGTGGAAGCCGAATCGCCGGGAGATCTCGTTGACCTTCTCGCGTGCTGCGGCGAGGTCGAGCACGCCACCGGCCTTCGTCGACTCGTTGCCGAGCATGACGTTCTCGGCGACGGTGAAGACGGGGATCAGCATGAAGTGCTGGTGCACCATGCCGATGCCCGCGGCCATGGCATCGCCCGGACCCGTGAAGTGCTGCACCTCGCCGTCGAGGAGCACCTGACCCGCATCGGCCTGGTAGAGGCCGTAGAGCACGTTCATGAGGGTCGACTTGCCCGCGCCGTTCTCGCCGAGGAGGGCGTGGATCTCGCCGGCCTCCACGGTGAGGTCGATGTGGTCGTTGGCGACCAGGCTGCCGAATCGCTTCGTGATGCCGCGAAGTTCGAGCTTCATGTTCCCGATCCTAGTGACGAGGCTGCATCCGTTGGAGATGCTGCGCGAATGTTGAAGGGCCCGAATGGGGCGCGCTCAGATGTTGGCGAGTGCGCTCCGATCCGCACCCGGACGCGGATCGGGGAGGCCGGCCAGGGCCGACCTCCCCGATCAGGGTGCCGTGTACTACTCGGCGAGGTAGGACTTGACCTCGATGTCGCCCGCGATGATCGCGGCCTTGAGGTCGTCGAGCTCGCCCTGCAGCGTGTCGGAGACCTTCGCCTCGAAGTCGTGGAACGGAGCCACGCCGACGCCCTCGTTCTCGAGGGTGCCGATGAACGGCGTCGGGTCGAAGTCGCCCTCGCCCGCGGCGACCACGGCCTCGTAGGTGCCGACGTCGATGCCCTTGAGGATCGAGGTGAGCATGAGGTCGGCGACCGACGGGTCGGTCTCGGTGAAGTCGGCGTCGACGCCGATCATGGCGATCTCACGACCGGCCTCGCGGATGGCCGCGGCGGCCGACTGGTAGATCGGGCCGCCGACGGGCAGGAGCACGTCGACGTTCTGGTCGATCAGGCTCTGCGCCGTCTGGCGAGCGGTGTCGTTGGCCTCGAAGCCACCGGTGAAGAGACCGTCGGTGCCGTCCCAGCCGAGCACCGTGACGCCCTTGCCCTTCTCGGTGTTGTAGTGGTCGACGCCCTGCTTGAAGCCGTCCATGAAGATCGAGACGGTCGGGAAGTTCATGCCGCCGAACGTGCCGACCGTGTTGGTCGTCGTGAAGTCGGCCGCCGCGTAGCCGGCGAGGAACGCCGCCTGCGCGGTGTCGAAGAGGATCGGCTTGATGTTCGGGGCGTCGATCTCGCCGTCGAAGTCGTTGTCGGCAGCATCGTCGATGATGACGTACTCGATGTCGGGGTTCGCGAGGGCCGACTCGACCGTGGCGGCCGAGAGCGCGAAGCCGACGGTGACGATGAGGTTGCAGCCCTGGTCGACGAGGCTCGTCAGGTTCGGCGCGTAGTCGGTCTCGGACTGCGACTCGACCTCGACCGTCTCGACGCCGAGCTCCTCGGCCGCGCGCTGCAGGCCCTCGAAGCTCAGCTGGTTGAAGGACTTGTCGTCGAAGCCGCCCGCATCGGACACCATGCAGGGCAGGAAGTCGAGGGCCTCGCCCCCGTCGCCGCCGTCGGACTCCTCTGGGGCGGATGCGCAGCCGGCGAGCAGCAGGGCCGCGCCGAAGATGGCAAGACCGCTGAAGGCGGCCTTCCGGGTCATGAACGTCACTGTGTCCTCCAAAGACTCGGCCCCAACCTCCGTGGGACTCGTCCAGTCACGTTACCGAATGTTGCGCCGCCCGCTCAGGGGCGCAGAGGTCAGGACGCCCAATGGTTATGAAGACGCGACATTCTGCTCATATGAGCAGCAGGAACCGCCGATGCTCGTCGACGATGGCCGTTCTCGACGGGCTCCCTTCGACAGGTTCTGGGAGCGGGCCGATCAGGGAGCGGAGGGCGACTCCACGACGAGCTCGCCCGAGATGATCCGCTCGCGCAGGTCCTGGATCTCGGCGTCGAGCTCGGCACTCACGAGGGGCGCCAGGTCGTGGTACGGCGCGATCTCGACGCCGCCGTTCTCGAGCGTGCCCACGTACGGCTCGTTCGTGAAGGTGTCGTCGAGCACCGAGCCGACGATCTCGACCATCGCGTCCTGCGTGTTCTTCAGCACGCTCGTGAGCAGTACCGGCCGGAACTCCTCGGCGAGCGACTCGTAGCCGTCGCTGTCGACCCAGATCACCGACACCCCGCCGCGCTCGAGCGCGGCGGAGATCGTGCCCTCGCCCACCTGGCCGGCGACGGGCAGGATCACGTCGGCGCCCTGGTCGATGAGGCTCTCGGTGAGCGCCTTGCCCTTGTTGATGTCCTCGAAGTCGCCGGTGAACGCCCCGTCCTGGGCGGCCTTGTCCCAGCCGAGCACCCGCACCGCGGTGCCGTGGGCGCTGTTGTACGCGGCGACCCCGTCGACGAAGCCGTCCATGAAGAGCGTCACGGGCGGCTGGTTGCCGCCGCCGTAGGTCGCCACGACCCCGGTCTTGGAGACCCCGGCGGCGAGGTAGCCCGCGAGGAACGACGCCTGCGCGGTGTCGAACACCACGGGCTTCACGTTGTCGGCCTCGACCGTCTCGTCGACGATCGCGAACGCGAGGTCGGGGTTGTCCCCGGCCTGGGTGAGCGTGGCATCGGCGAGCTCCCAGCCGACCGTCACGATGAGCTCGCAGCCCGAGTCGACCGCCTGCTGCACGTTCGGCGCCAGGTCGGTCTCGCCCGTGGAGACGATCGCCTCGGCGTCGATGCCGTACTCGGACTCGGCGTCCTGCAGGCCCTCCCAGCTCGCCTGGTTGAACGAGCGGTCCTCGAGGCCGCCCGAGTTCGTCACCATCCGCACGCACGAGTCGCTCGCGGCGTCGTCGCCCCCCGACTCGGGCGCGGGAGCGCACCCGGCCAGGACGACGGATGCCGCGACCAACGTCGCCCCGTACCCGAACCACCGACGCACCGTCATCCGCTTGCCCCGTTCTCTCGCATGCTCCGGTCCGATCACGGCTCAGAGCACGTCACTCGATCCGCCGAGCCGGAGTGCGTCGACGACCGCCTTGACCCGCTGGGCGTGCTCGCTCGTGGTGACGAGGAGCGCGTCGGGCGTGTCCACCACGACGATATCGTGCACGCCGATCAGGCTGATCACCCGATTCGACCGGCTCACCACGATGCCGCTCGAGGTGTCGGCCAGGACACGGGCATGCTCGCCGAGGATCGCGAGCTCCCCCGAGCGGCCGGCGGTGGCGAGCTTCGCGAGGGAGGCGAAATCGCCCACGTCGTCCCATTGGAAGTGGCCGCGCACGACGGCGAGCCGTCCCTCGGCGGCGGCCGGCTCGGCGACCGAGTAGTCGATGGCGATCTTCTCGAGCCCCGGCCAGATGCGGTCGACCGCCGGGCCGCGCCGATCGGGGTCGTCCCACGCCGCGGCGAGCTCGACGAGGCCGGCGTGCAGCTCCGGCTTCGTGCGCGCGAGCTCGTCGAGCAGGGTCGACGCCTTCGCGATGAACATCCCGGCGTTCCAGAGGTGCCGTCCGCCCTCGAGGTAGCCCCTCGCCGTGTCGAGGTCGGGCTTCTCGACGAAGTTCGCCACCCGCTCGACGACCTTGGCGCCCGGCACGTCGACGGGCCCGCCGCACTCGATGTACCCGAAGCCCACGGCGGGCTCGGTCGGCGTGATGCCGATCGTCGCGATGTAGCCGGCACGCGCGGCCGCGACCGCGTCGCGCACGGCGGAGCGGAACAGCGTCTCGCCCGAGATGACGTGGTCGGCGGCGAACGAGCCGATCACGACGCCGGGCTCGCGGTGCTCGAGGATCGCGGCGGCGAGGCCGATGGCGGCGGTGGAGTCGCGCGGCTCGGACTCGAGCACGACGTTCGCGTCGGCGAGGGCGGGCAGCTGCGCCTCGACGGCGGCACGGTGGGCTCGCCCGGTCACCACCATGATGCGCTGCTCGCCGGCGATGGGCGCGAGGCGATCCCAGGTGTCCTTGAGGAGGGTCTGCCCCGAACCGGTGAGGTCGTGCAGGAACTTCGGCGCGTCGGCGCGGGAGAGCGGCCAGAGCCGGGAGCCGACGCCGCCGGCCGGGATGACGGCGTAGAAGTCGTCGATCGGGTGGGGTGCGTCGGACATGCGTTCGAGGATAGCGTCCAGGCCGCGGAACGCCTCCGGGCCTGTGCACGGGCTCGCGGCATCCGGCACCGGGATATCTCGACGTCGAGAGAACTGCCGTCGCGGGCACGACGGCGTTCCCGACACGCGGCTAGACTCTGAACCGGGCTTCCGCCCCGTCGCGCCCGCCTGTCACGGGCCATCTCACACAGCCAGGGAGGGTTGTTCATGCCAGAGACCTCGGCAGGAACCCTGACCACACCCGCGAAGCCGGCGAAGCAGAAGCCGGGCGGCACGCTGTATCGCGGCCGCGAGGGAATGTGGTCGTGGGTGCTGCACCGCATCACCGGTGTCGCGATCTTCTTCTTCCTCCTGGTGCACGTGCTCGACACGGCCCTCGTGCGGGTGAGCCCCGAGGCGTACAACGCGGTCATCGGCGCCTACCAGACGCCCATCATGGGACTCGGCGAGGTCGCCCTCGTCGGCGCGATCGTGTTCCACGCCTTCAACGGCCTGCGCATCATCCTCGTCGACTTCTGGTCGTGGGCGACGCGTCACCAGCGCGTGCTGTTCTACGTCGTCATCGCCCTCTGGGTCATCACGATGCTGGGCTTCACGCCGCGCCACCTGATCAACGTCTTCAGCCACTGAGGAGGCCAGCGACATGACCGCCATCGAAGCGCCTCGCACCCCCGTCCGCCCCGCACCCAGGCGCGGCGTGAACTGGGAGAAGTGGGGCTGGATCTACATGCGCGCCTCCGGCGTCGTGCTCATCGTGCTGATCTTCGGCCACCTGTTCATGAACCTCATGGTCGGCGACGGCATCCAGGCCATCGACTTCGGGTTCGTCGGCGGCAAGTGGGCCGATCCGTTCTGGCAGTGGTGGGACGTGCTGATGCTCTGGCTGGCGCTCATCCACGGCGCCAACGGCATGCGCACGCTCGTGAACGACTACACGAGCCCCGGCCTGGTGCAGAAGGTGCTGAAGGGCGCGCTCGCGGCCGCGGCCGTCGTGCTCATCGTGCTCGGCACGCTCGTGGTCTTCACCTTCGACCCCTGCCCCGCCGGCTCGCCCGCCGACCTGCTTCCCTCGTTCTGCACCGCCGTCTAGGAGAACCGTGAATCCTGTGAGCGCCCCCGTCGAGACGAAGGTCGTCGACGGCGTCCACCACCACCAGTTCGACATCGTCATCGTCGGCGCCGGCGGCGCGGGCATGCGGGCCGCGATCGAAGCGGGCCCCGGCGCGCGCACGGCCGTCATCTCGAAGCTCTACCCGACCCGCTCCCACACGGGCGCGGCGCAGGGCGGCATGGCCGCCGCCCTCGCGAACGTCGAGGAGGACAGCTGGGAGTGGCACACCTTCGACACCGTCAAGGGCGGCGACTACCTCGTCGACCAGGATGCGGCCGAGATCCTCGCCAAGGAGGCCATCGACGCGGTCATCGACCTCGAGAACATGGGCCTCCCGTTCAACCGCACGCCAGAGGGCAAGATCGACCAGCGCCGCTTCGGCGGCCACACGCGCGACCACGGCAAGGCGCCGGTGCGACGCGCGTGCTACGCGGCCGACCGCACGGGTCACATGATCCTGCAGACCCTGTTCCAGAACTGCGTCAAGCTCGGCATCGAGTTCTACAACGAGTTCTACGCACTCGACCTCGTGATGACCGAGGTCGACGGTGTCCAGCAGCCGTCGGGCATCGTCGCCTACGAACTCGCCACGGGCGAGCTGCACGTGTTCCAGGCGAAGGCGATCATCTTCGCGACCGGCGGCTTCGGCAAGATCTTCAAGACGACCTCGAACGCGCACACCCTCACGGGCGACGGCGTCGGCATCGTCTGGCGCAAGGGCCTGCCGCTCGAGGACATGGAGTTCTTCCAGTTCCACCCCACCGGCCTGGCCGGCCTCGGCATCCTGCTCACCGAGGGTGCCCGCGGCGAGGGCGCGATCCTCCGCAACGCGAGCGGCGAACGGTTCATGGAGCGGTACGCCCCGACCATCAAGGACCTGGCGCCGCGCGACATCGTCGCGAGGTGCATGGTGCAGGAGGTCGCCGAGGGCCGGGGCGCCGGCCCGCACAAGGACTACGTGCTCCTCGACTGCACCCACCTCGGCGCCGAGGTGCTCGAGACGAAGCTGCCCGACATCACCGAGTTCGCCCGCACCTACCTCGGCGTCGACCCGGTGTACGAGCCCGTCCCGGTGATGCCGACCGCGCACTACGCCATGGGCGGCATCCCCACCAACGTGGCCGCCGAGGTGCTCCGCGACAACACCACGGTGGTGCCCGGCCTCTACGCCGCGGGCGAGTGCGCCTGCGTCTCGGTGCACGGCTCCAACCGCCTCGGCACGAACTCGCTGCTCGACATCAACGTCTTCGGCAAGCGCGCCGGCCGGAACGCGGTCGAGTACGTCAAGGGCGTCGACTTCACGCCGCTGCCCGCCGACCCGGCCGGCGCGGTGCGCCGCATGCTCGACGAGCTCCGCGACTCGAACGGCACCGAGCGGATCGCCGCGATCCGCAAGGAGCTGCAGGACGAGATGGACAAGAACGCGCAGGTGTTCCGCACCGACGAGTCCCTCGCCCACGTGACCGAGGTCATCGCCGGCCTCCGCGAGCGCTACCGCAACGTCGCCGTCCAGGACAAGGGCAAGCGCTTCAACACCGACCTGCTCGAGGCCGTCGAGCTCGGATTCCTCCTCGACCTCGCCGAGGTGGTCGTGTTCTCGGCGCGCAACCGCAAGGAGAGCCGCGGCGGGCACATGCGCGACGACTTCCCGAACCGCGACGACGAGCAGTACATGCAGCACACCATGGCCTACCTGTCCGGCGACCCGCACTCCTCGCTCGCCGACGACCACATCCGGCTCGACTGGAAGCCCGTGACCATCACCCGGTACCAGCCGATGGAAAGGAAGTACTGACGTGTCCACCGCCACGCTCGAGGCCCAGTCGACGGATGCCGCGCTGCAGTCGTTCACCGTCACGTTCCTGATCCGCCGGTTCGATCCCGATGTCGACACCGAGCCGCGCTGGCAGGACTTCGACGTCGAGATGTTCGCCACCGACCGCGTGCTCGACGCCCTGCACAAGATCAAGTGGGAGCAGGACGGCTCGCTCACGTTCCGCCGTTCCTGCGCGCACGGCATCTGCGGCTCCGACGCCATGCGGATCAACGGCCGCAACCGGCTGGCCTGCAAGACGCTCATCAAGGACCTCGACATCTCGAAGCCCATCTACGTGGAGGCGATCAAGGGCCTGCCCCTCGAGAAGGACCTCGTCGTCGACATGGAGCCGTTCTTCGCGAGCTATCGCGAGGTGCAGCCGTTCCTCATCGCGAACTCGAAGCCCGAGGCCGGCAAGGAGCGCATCCAGTCGATCGCCAAGCGCGAGATCTTCGACGACACCACCAAGTGCATCCTGTGCGCCGCGTGCACCTCGTCGTGCCCCGTGTTCTGGACCGACGGGCAGTACTTCGGCCCCGCGGCGATCGTGAACGCGCACCGGTTCATCTTCGACGACCGCGACGACGCCGCGAACGTGCGCCTCGACATCCTCAACGACAAGGAGGGCGTGTGGCGCTGCCGCACGACCTTCAACTGCACCGAGGCCTGCCCGCGCGGCATCGAGGTGACGAAGGCGATCGCCGAGGTCAAGCAGGCGATCATGCGCGGCAAGCCCTGACCGGCCGGCAACACGACACGCGAGGCCGCGGGCGATGCCCGCGGCCTCGCTAGTCTGAGGGCGTGAGCGAGCGTCGTCCCATTCGCGACCGGTTCGAGCAGCCGATCGACCGGGTGACGACGCTCACGAACAAGACGCTGGCGCTCTTCCCCGTGCGGGTGTGGCGGCATTTCCTGGCCCGCAACGGCTTCCTGCTCTCGGCGGGCATGAGCTACCAGGCGCTGTTCGCGATCTTCGCGGCGGTCTACGTGGTGTTCGCCGTCGCGGGCATCTGGCTCACCGGGAACCCGCACACGCTCGAGGCGTTCATCCTCCTGCTCAACACGTATGCACCCGGCCTCATCGGTGAGCACGGTGTGATCTCGACCGAGGACCTCGTCGCGATCACGACCGCGAACACCAGCCTGTTCGGCTGGACGGGCGCCGTGGCCCTCGCCGGCCTGATCTGGACCGCGATCGCCTGGATCACGCTCTCGCGGATCGCGGTGCGGAGCATCTTCGGACTGCCGAAGGACACGCGCGCCTACCTCTACCTCAAGGCGCGCGACTTCCTCGCCGGCCTCGCGTTCGGCACGATCATCCTGGTCGCCACGGTGCTCTCCGTCGTGGCGACGTCGTTCTTCGGCTGGCTGCTCGACCTGTTCGGCCGCTCCGATGATCGCGGCTGGCAGGCCGGCCTCCTGCAGTCCGGTGCGGTCCTCGTCGTCTTCGTCATCGACACGCTCGCGCTCGCGGTGCTGTTCCGGTTCCTCTCGGGGGCGGCGATGCCCTGGCGCCGGATGTGGGCGGGGTCGCTCCTCGGCTCGGCGGCGATCTCCGTGCTGCAGTTCCTCAGCGGCTTCCTCGTGTCGGGGGCGAGCAGCAATCCGCTGCTCGCGACGTTCACGGTCTTCATCGCGCTCCTCCTCTGGTTCCGGCTCACGAGCATCGTGATGCTCGTGGCCGCGAGCTGGATCGCCGTCGAGGCGGCCGACCACCACGAGACGCTCAGGTCGGTCACGCCCGAGCAGCTCCTCGCCGAGCAGCTGGCGCAGGAGCAACGGGCACTCGTCACGGCCGCGCGCGTGCGCGTGCGCGAGGCGCGACAGGAGCTCGTCGGAGCGAGCTGGCTCGAGCGGTATCCGGCCCGTCGGCGGCTGGCCCGGGCGGAGGCCGAGCTGGCTCGCGCCGAGGCATCCGCCCCCGTCAAGGCGGAAGGCGACGTCGGAGGGCTCCCGTAGGATCGAAGGCATGCCCCCCGCGAAACCCCTCCGCGTCGCCACGGTCAACGTCAACGGAGTGCGCGCCGCATTCCGCCGGGGCATGGGCGAGTGGCTGGCCGGGCGTGACGTCGACATCCTCGCCATGCAGGAGGTGCGGGCGTCCACCGAAGACCTGCAGTCGCTCCTCGGCGACGACTGGGACATCCTGCACGACCCGGCGACGGCGAAGGGCCGCGCCGGAGTCGCCATCGCGAGCCGCAATCGGGCGAGCATCCACCGGGTCGAGTTCGGCGCCGCCGACTTCGACACCGCTGGCCGCTGGCTCGAGGCCGACTACGAGGTCGGCGATCGGGTGGTGACCGTCGTGAGCGCGTACGTGCACTCCGGCGAGGCCGACACGCAGAAGCAGGTCGAGAAGTACCGGTTCCTCGACGCCATGGAGGCGAGGCTGCCCGCGCTCGCGGCCCAGTCGGAGCTCGCGCTCGTGGTCGGCGACCTCAACGTCGGCCACCGCACGCTCGACATCCGCAATTGGAAGGGCAACGTGAAGCGCGCCGGCTTCCTGCCCGACGAGCGCGCGTACTTCGATCGCTTCGTCGGCGCGGAGGACGACCCCGACTACAACCGCGGCGCAGGCCTCGGGTGGGTCGACGTCGGCCGGAGGTTCGCCGGCGAGGTCGATGGGCCGTACGCGTGGTGGTCGTGGCGCGGCAAGGCGTTCGACAACGACACGGGCTGGCGCATCGACTACCAGCTCGCGACCCCGGCACTGGCCGATGCCGTGGTCGCCTACTCGGTCGACCGCGCCGACTCCTACGACACGCGATGGTCCGATCACGCTCCCGTGGTCGCCGACTACGCCATCTGACTCCCCCGCTGACAAGGAAACCCTCCACCGCATGGACACTCCCAACCGCCCCATCGTGTTCTCGGGCATGCAGCCCTCGAGCGATTCGCTGCACCTCGGCAACTACCTCGGCGCCCTCGTGAACTGGGTCGCGCTGCAAGACGAGGCCGACCCGATCTACTGCGTCGTCGACCTGCACGCGATCACGGTCCCCCAAGACCCGAAGGCCCTGCATGAGGCCACGCGACGCACGGCCGCGCAGTACCTGGCCGCCGGCGTCGACCTCGAGCGGGCCACGCTGTTCGTGCAGTCCCACGTGCCCGCGCACACCGAGCTCGCCTGGGTGCTGGGCACCATCACGGGCTTCGGCGAGGCGGGTCGCATGACCCAGTTCAAGGACAAGTCGGCCAAGCAGGGCGCCGAGGGCACCACGGTGGGCCTGTTCACCTACCCCGTGCTGATGGCCGCCGACATCCTGCTCTACGGCACGCAGCTCGTGCCGGTCGGCGACGACCAGCGCCAGCACCTCGAGCTCACCCGCGACCTCGCGCAGCGCTTCAACACGCGGTTCGGCGACACGTTCGTGGTGCCCGAGGCGCTGATCCCAAAGGAGTCGGCGCGCATCTACGACCTGCAGGACCCGACCGCCAAGATGTCGAAGTCGGCCGCATCCGAGGCCGGCCTCGTGAAGCTCCTCGACGACCCGGCGGTCACGGCGAAGAAGTTCCGCAGCGCGGTCACCGACACGGGGCGCGAGGTGCGCTACGACGCGGCCGAGAAGCCGGGCATCTCGAACCTCCTCGACATCCTCGCGGCGATCACCGGCCGGCCGATCCCCGAGCTCGAGACCGAGTACGAGGGCCGCGGCTACGGGGACTTCAAGAAGGATGTGGCCGAGGCCGTCGTCGATCGGGTCGCCCCGATCCGCGCTCGCACGCTCGAGCTCATGGAGGACCCGGCCGAGCTCGACCGCCTGCTCGCGATCGGCGCTGAGCGAGCGGCCGAGCGAGCCGAGCGGATGCTCCGAACGGTCTACGACCGCGTCGGTTTCGTGCGTCGGGGCTGATCGTGATCCCGGTCGGCATTCGCACGGCGCGGCTCGTGCTCGACCTGCCCGTGCCCGCCGACGCGGAGCTCATCGCGCACTACTGCCAGGACCCGCTCTTCGAGCGCTACCTCACCACGCCGTGGCCGTACACCCGTGCCGATGCCGACGCGTTCCTCGGCGAGCACGTGCCCGCCGCGTGGGCGAACGGCAGCGAGCTCACCTGGGCACTCCGCCGCACCGAGGACGGTCCACTCCTCGGCGTGATCAGCGTGCGCGACGTCCAGCACGAGCTCGGCTTCTGGATCGGCGCCGAGCATCGCGGGGCGGGGCTCATGAGCGAGGCCGCGACGGCCGTCGTGGAGTGGACGCTC
Organism: Agromyces sp. NSFZ; assembly: GCF_056156205.1. Classification (NCBI taxonomy): domain Bacteria; kingdom Bacillati; phylum Actinomycetota; class Actinomycetes; order Micrococcales; family Microbacteriaceae; genus Agromyces; species Agromyces sp. NSFZ. The sequence goes on along the minus strand of NZ_CM149585.1, from coordinate 1,309,135 downwards.
GGCGGCGGCATTCCCGGCGCCGAGACCGTGTTCTGGCGTGCCGTGGAGGGCAACGTCGCGTCCGCACGCGTCGCTCGGGCCGCGGGGTTCCGGCGCATCCGGCCCGAGCATCCGACGGTGCCCACGCGAGACGGCGGGAGCACGCTGCCGGCGTGGTACGCGGTGCGCGAGGCATCCATCGATCCGAGGGCGCGCGCGAGCTGGGACTCGGTCCTCGAGGCCGCGGCGTGAACCCTGCCCCGCCGGCACGACCGGTCGTGCTCTTCGACCTCGACGACACCCTCATGGCGCATCGCGAGGCGGTCGCCGCCGGCATCGTGCTGCACATGCGCGCACGCGACTACCCCGGTGACGAGTCCGCGGCGGCGCGCCGCTGGCACGAGCTCGAGGAGGAGCACTACCTCGCCTACCTCGGCGGCGCACTCACCTTCGAGGGTCAGCGTCGGGCCAGAGCCGGCGCGTTCGCCCGGCACTTCGGCGAGGAGCTCGACGATGCCGACGCGAGCCGATGGTTCGCCGAGTACTTCGAGCGCTACCGCGAGTCGTGGTCGCTGCACGACGACGTCGCTCCGACCCTCGACGCGCTCACGGCTCACTTCCCGGGCGTGCGCTTCGGCATCATCACGAACGGCGAGCTCGAGTACCAGTCGGCGAAGATCGCACGGCTCGCGCTCGGCGACCGCGTCGAACACGTCATCGCCTCGGGGGCAGTGGGCGTCACGAAACCCGACCCCGCGATCTTCCGATTCGCCGTCGATCGGTTCGCTGCGACCGCTCCGGTCTCGGCCGCCGCGTACATCGGCGACCGACTGCACACCGACGCCATCGGCGCCGCGAACGCGGGCCTCATCGGCGTCTGGCTGAATCGGCTGGGCGAGACGCCGACGGTCGAGGATGCCGCTGCGGCGCGTGCCGCCGGCGTGCTCGAGGTGCGCGGACTGGCCGAGCTCCCCGACCTGCTCGGCTCGCGCTGGCCCTGAGCCTCGCTGCGGGCACCGCCGAGCGCGCGGAACGGGCCGGACGCACCCCCATGCGCCCGGCCCGTCGTCCCACCGTACCCGCCCGGAACCCCGGCGACCTCCTCGTCGGCCGGGATCCGGGATCCGGAGTGCTCCAGCTCGCACTAGCGTGAGATCGACGCGAGTGGCCGACGGACAGCGAGGGCGAACGGATGACGGCAGTGATCGACGCATCGATCGAGGCACCCGGCGGGGCGCCGCGGTAGCCCCCGCTGTGGCCGGTCGTGCTGCTGATCCTCACCGTGGGGCTCGTCTCCGCCACGATCGGCACGCTCGTACAGCACGCGGTCTCCTCATGGGTCTACGAGCGCGCCCACGCGGAGTACGCCATGGTGCACGCCGCCGTCACCGATACCGCCGACGACTACACCGGCCTCCTCGAACGCGCCGAGCTCACGAGCACGCAGGCCGGAGCACTCGTGCAGGTGGCCGATCCGGCCTACGCCGACCCTGCCGCCCTCGGTTCGCTGACGGATGCCTCGAACGCGCTCGCTTCGGCCCTCCTGAACCTGCCCGACGCCGAGCTCGCCCCGCGCCTGGGCATCGTCGAACCCGACGAGCACGCGGGAGCACCGTGGGACCGCTACGCGGACGCCGCACGGCTGCTCGAGGTGCGCGAGCTCCGCGACAGCGAGCTCGCCGAGCTCGAGTCGGCGAGCCGAGAGCTCTCCGCAGCCCGCGCGACCGTCGTCGACGCCCGGGAGTCGGTCTTCGCCGCACTCGCGGCAACCGGCGAACAGGCGCTCGCCGACCATCCCTCGGCGAGTCATCGAGCCCGCATCGACCTCCAGCACGCCATCGACCAATCGGGCGGCACGTGGGGACATCCCGAGGACTCGGCCGGGGCGTTCACCGCCACGGTGGCGGCCATCGAGGAGGTGCGCACCTCGCACGCCGCCGAGGAGGCGCGCCGGCTGGAGCATCCGCTGCGCGCCGAGATCGAGGCGTTCGCGCGCTCGATCGCGGCCGGCGTCGGGCTCGAGTTCGTCTGGGCCTACGAGGTGGCCGGACTCTCGAGCGACGCCTGGTACTCGGGAACCGCCGAGTTCATGACCGACGACGACGACGGCTGGGGCCGCATCTCGCTCACCGAGAGCATCGAACGCGAGTGGCGGGACGACGAGAACGCCCGTGCCGTGGTGGTCCATGAGGTCGGGCACACGCAGGTGCTGCGCGACGCGTGCTACGCGATCTTCGCGGCAGCGCCGTTCAGCGGCGACCACGAGATGTGGGCCACCGCGTGGGCCATCGGCATGGGGTACGACCTCCCGGGTGCGGGCATCGAGGCGTACGGCCGGCCGGCCGACGCCCAGATCGACGCGGCAGCGGCGTGCCGTTGACGCCCCGACGGCCGAAGGGCCCGAGCGGATGGCGCTGCCGACCGCCCCACCGCGGGCTCAGACCGCCTCGAGCACGCTCACGTAGTTCGCGATCGCGACACCGCCCATGTTGTGCACCGCGCCGCGGCGTGCGCCGGGCAGTTGGAGGTCGCCGGCGGTTCCGGTCAGCTGCATCGCCGCGATGACGTGTTGCGAGACCCCGGTGGCGCCGACGGGATGTCCCTTGGCCTTGAGCCCGCCCGAGACGTTCACGGGCAGTCGGCCCTCGCGATGCACCCAGCCGTCCTCGACCGCCCGCGCGCCGTCGCCCTCTGCGGTGAGGCCGATCGCCTCGTAGACGAGGAGCTCGGCGATCGTGAAGCAGTCGTGCACCTCGGCGAAGTCGAGGTCGTCGAGACCGGCTCCCGACATCTCCGTCGCGCGCTGCCACGCCAGGCGCGTTCCGGCGAAGGCGAGGGGGTCGCGGCGAGCCGCGGGTGCGTAGTCGTTGGCGGCGCCGAAGCCCGCCAGGCGCGCGGGAGCGGTGGCCGCGGCCGAGGAGGGGCTCGTCGTGATGACGAGCGCGGCGGCCCCATCGGAGACGGGCGAGCAGTCGGTGCGCCGGAGCGGCGCGTCGATCAACGGGTTCCGCTCCGAGACCGTGCGGCAGAACTCGACGCCGAGGTCCTTGCGCAATTGCGCGTACGGGTTGTCCACACCGTTGCGATGGTTCTTCGCGGCGATCGATCCGAGCACGTCGCCCACCGGCCCGTGCCGCTCCTCGTAGGCGCGGGCCACCTCCGCGAACAGGCCCGTGAACCCCGTGCGCGAGGGGCGGCCGGCCCAGTCGTAGTCGGCACCGAGCAGCGCCGACCCCACGACGTCGGCTCCGGCATCCGTCATCTTCTCGGCACCGATCACGAGCACGTTCCTCGCCGTGCCGGCGAGCAGGGACTTCACGCCCTGCTGGAACGCTGCGGAGCCCGAGGCGCAGGCGTTCTCGACGCGCGACGCGGGAACGCCGTGCAGCTCGTCGGAGATCTGCAGCGCGAGCGACGAGGGGAACGCGTACGCCACCATGCCGGCGTTGTACTGCGCGAAGACGACCTCGTCGATGTCGCCGGGCTCGAGCCCCGCCGCGGCGATCGCGTCGCGCCCGACCCCGACGGCGAGGCTCTCGAGTGTCTCGCCCTCGAGCTTGCCGAACCGGCTGTGGCCCCACCCGGTGATCAGGACGTCGCGACCGAACCGCTCCTCGACGCCGCTCACGCCGCGACCTCCGCCTCGAGCTCGACGCGGAACGCGGCGCCGGTGTTCGCGCGCAGGTCGTCGACGGCGACCCCGGGCGCGAGGCGCCGGAGCGTGAGGCCCTCCGGCTCGATGTCGAACACCGCGAGGTCGCTGATGATGCGGTCGACGACGCCCTTGCCGGTCAGCGGCAGGCTGCACTCCCGCACGATCTTGGGGCTCCCGTCCTTGGCGACGTGGTCGGTGAGGACGATCACCCTCGGCGCGCCGGCGACGAGGTCCATGGCGCCGCCCATGCCCTTGACCATCTTCCCGGGGATCGTCCAGTTCGCGAGGTCGCCCGCGCCCGACACCTCCATGGCGCCGAGGATCGCCATGGCGACGTGGCCGCCGCGGATCATGGCGAAGGACGTGGCCGAGTCGAAGATGCTGCTGCCCGGCAGGAGCGTCACGGTCTGCTTTCCGGCGTTGATGAGGTCGGCGTCGACCTCCTCCTCGGTGGGGTACGGTCCCATGCCGAGGATGCCGTTCTCGCTCTGCAACACGACCCGCACTCCCTCGGGGAGGTTGTTCGCGACGAGCGTCGGGATGCCGATCCCGAGGTTCACGTAGTCGCCGTCGTGCAGTTCGGATGCCGCGATGGCGGCCATCTCGTCACGCGTCCATGGCATCGGGGTCCTCCTGGGATCGTCCGGGTCGTCTGGGGTCGTCGGGGATGGTGGTTCGTGCTCGTGTTCGCGGCCGCCGTTGTCGCAGCCGGTGCTCAGGCGGCGGCGAGCCGCACGGTGCGCTGCTCGATGTCCTTCACGCGCTCGCGCGCCGGCACGAGCCGCTGCACGAAGACGCCGGGCGTCACGATGTGGTCGGGGTGGAGTCCGCCGGCCTCGACGACGTGCTCGGCCTCGGCGACCGTGATCCTCCCGGCCGCCGCGACGAGCGGGTTGAAGTTGCGCGCCGTGTACCGGTAGACGAGGTTGCCGTCGGTGTCGGCGGTGTGCGCGTGCACCAGGGCGACATCGGTGCGGATGCCCCGCTCGAGCACGTGGGTCTCGCCGTCGAACTCGGCGTGGGGCTTGCCGTCGGCGACCTGGGTGCCGACACCGGTCTTCGTGTAGAACGCCGGGATGCCGGCGCCGCCCGCGCGCAGGCGCTCCGCGAGGGTGCCCTGCGGCGTGAACTCCACCTCGAGACGGCCCTCGAGGAACTGCTCGGCGAACAGCCGGTTCTCGCCGACGTACGAGGCGAGCACCTTGGCGACCTGTCCGGCCTCGAGGAGCAGCCCCAGGCCCTTGCCGTCGACGCCCATGTTGTTCGAGACGATCGTGAGGCCGGTCACCCCGCTGTCGCGAACCGCCTCGATGAGGTCCGACGGGATGCCGCAGAGGCCGAACCCGCCCACCGCGATCGTCATGCCGTCGGTGAGCACGTCGCTCAGCGCCTCCGCCGCGGACCCGTATGCCTTCGTCATCGAACTCCTCCTCGTCGAGTGGCGATCCGTCCACCTGATGGACATCCTGCTCCGTCTCAGGACCTTAGGAAGCTCCTGCACACGCCGTCAACCAGCGGCCTGCGATCGGTCATACTCTGGACACTCGCCCTCCAGTTGTCCATACTGTGAGACATCCGACGACAGAATTCGAAGGAGCGTCCGATGCGCGCAGCAGCACCCCCGGTCGCGGGAGCGCAGGTGGTCGCGCGCGCGGCAGGGCTGCTGCGAATCGTGGCGAGGCACCCCGAAGGATGCCGCATCGCACAGCTCGTCGAGGAGTCCGGCCTGACCCGCCCGACCACGTACCGGCTGCTCGCCTCCCTCGCCCACGAAGGGCTGCTCGACCAGGACCGCGAGACGGGCGCCTGGCGACTCGGCCCCGAGGCGATCATCTGGGGCACGGTCGCCGCCGCCCGATTCCCCTTCGAGGAGGTCGTGCGCCCGTCGCTGCGCCGGCTGTCGGAGGCGACGGGCGAGAGTTCGTTCTTCTCCATCCGTCGCGGCGACGAGACGGTGTGCCTCATGCGCGAGGAGGGGAGCTTCCCCGTGCGCTCGTTCGTGCTGGCCGAGGGCGTGCGCTTCCCGCTCGGCGTGGCGTCGGCGGGCATGGCGATCCTCGCCTTCCTGCCCGAGGCCGAGCAGGAGCGCGTCCTGGCCGACGACGCCGAGCGCGTGTGGCGCTACGGGGCCGCCCAGGCCGCGGCATCCGTGCGCGAAGCCCTCGCCCGCACGCGTCGCGACGGCTACTCGGTGAACCCCGGTCTCATCCTCGAGGGCAGCTGGGGCATGGGCGCCGCGGTCTTCGACCGGGCGGGGGCGCCGTCGGCAGCGCTCTCGCTGACCGGCATCGAGCCGCGGTTCAGCGGCGAGCGGCGGGCCGGGCTCGGGCGTGCGCTGCTCGAGGAGGCGCACACCCTGCACACCCGGCTCGCGGCACGCAACTGGTGAACCCCGCTCGTGCGGGGGCGGGGTTGCCGCCGCGCGCCCGAGATGTCCCACAGTGACGGGAATACCCGACCCCCGCGCGCGTTGACATAGAATCGACACGACAACGTGCTCCGGGGTCGGTGCAATTCCGAACCGGCGGTGACAGTCCGCGAGCCGCGAGTGCGAGGCCGAAAGGTCTCGGGCGAACGGTTGAACCGGTGGAATCCCGGTACCGACGGTGAAAGTCCGGATGGGAGGCGGCACGTGTCGGCGGCGCAGCGCGTCGCCGACGCCATGGGCGTTCCGACGCCATGGCACCAGCCGACATCCCCGGAGCCTGAGAGAACGGCACTGAGGATGATCACCGGCGAACACACGATGGCGGATGTCGCCGCCATGCGCCGCGCCCTCGAACTCGCCACCCGCGGCCCGGCCAAGGGCGTGAACCCCCGCGTCGGCTGCATCATCGTCTCGCCGCACGGCGACGTGCTCGCCGAGGGCTGGCATCGCGGCGCCGGCACGGCGCACGCCGAGGTCGACGCGCTCGCCAAGCTCGCCCCAGGCGCTGCCGAGGGCGCCACGGCGGTCGTGACCCTCGAGCCCTGCAACCACACGGGCCGCACCGGCCCGTGCGCGGTCGCGCTCATCGACGCCGGCATCTCGCGCGTGGTCTACGCCGTCGCCGATCCCGGCGAGCACTCGGCGGGTGGCGCCGACCGGCTGCGCGCGGCCGGCGTCGAGGTCGTCGCGGGCGTGCTCGTCGACGAGTCCGAGGCGTTCCTCGACGACTGGCTGTTCGCCGCCCGTCACCACCGACCGCACGTGACCGTGAAGTGGGCGGCGAGCCTCGACGGCCGCGCCGCGGCATCCGACGGCTCCAGCCAGTGGATCACCGGCCCCGCCGCCCGCGCCGACGTGCACCGCCGCCGCGCCATGGCCGACGCGATCGCGGTCGGCACGGGCACCGTGCTCGCCGACGATCCCTCGCTGACCGCTCGCTCGGCGACCGGCGAGCTCCTCGACGCGCAGCCGGTTCCCGTGGTCTTCGGGCGGCGGACGATCCCCGACGGCGCCGCCGTCACGCGGCACCCCCAGCCGCTCGTCTCGCTCGAGGGGGCCGACCTCGTGCGCGACCTGCTGGAACTGCAGCGACGCGGCATCCGCTCGCTCTTCGTCGAGGGCGGTCCGACGCTCGCGAGTGCCTTCCTCGCGGCAGGGCTCGTCGACGAGGTGCTCGTCTACCTCGCGCCGATGCTGCTCGGCGGCCCCCGCGTCGCCGTCGGCGACCTCGGCATCACGAGCATCGCCGACGCCCGCCACTTCGATTTCGCCGCCGTCGAACGGCTCGGCGACGACCTGCTCGTCGTCGCCCACCCGGTCTCGAGCGAGCCTGACAGCGTCAAGGAAGGGAACTGACATGTTCACCGGAATCATCGAGGAGCTCGGCACGATCACGCGCGTCGGGCGGAGCGCGGACCACGCGCGCCTCACCGTGCGTGGACCGAAGGCCGTCGAGGGCGTCCGGCACGGCGATTCAATCGCCGTCTCCGGCGTCTGCCTCACCGTGGTCGACTTCGACGACGAGTCGTTCACGGCCGACGTCATGGCGCAGACGCTCGCGATGTCCACCCTCGACGATGTCCGCGAGGGCCGACCGGTCAACCTCGAGCGTGCGGCGCTCGTGGGCGATCGCCTCGGCGGGCACATCGTGCAGGGACACATCGACGGCACCTCGCGCGTGCTCGACGTGCGCCCGGGCGATGCCTGGCGGGTCATCCGGTTCTCGCTCGACGAGGCGCACGCCCCGCTCGTGGTCGACAAGGGCTCCATCACGGTCGACGGCGTCTCGCTCACCGTCAGCGCGCTCGGCGACGAGGCCGACGGCTCCTGGTTCGAGGTGTCGCTCATCCCCGAGACGCTCCAGGCCACCACGCTCGGCGGTCTCGAGATCGGCGACGCGGTGAACATCGAGACCGACATCCTCGCGCGCCACGTCGAGCGGATGCTCCGTCTCGACGCGCACCGCTCGCTGCCGTCCTCGCTCGCCGACCCTTCGACGAGCTCAGGGACCGGTGCGATCGCTGAGCCGGTCGAAGCGACCACCACGACCGGGAGCCTCGCATGACCCTCTCATCCATCCCCGAGGTGCTCGACGCACTGCGTGCGGGCAAGCCCGTCATCGTCGCCGATGACGAGTCGCGCGAGAACGAGGGCGACGCCATCATGGCCGCCGAGTTCGCCACCCAGGAGTGGCTCGCGTGGATGATCCGCCACACGAGCGGCTACCTGTGCGCGCCGATGCCGAACGCGATCGCCGACCGGCTCGAGCTCCCGCCCATGGTCGAGCGCAACGAGGACGTGCGCGGCACCGCGTACACGATCTCGGTGGATGCCGCCGACCGCGTGTCGACGGGCATCAGCGCCGCCGACCGCGCGCACACGCTGCGCGTGCTGGCCGATCCGGCCTCGACGCCCGACCAGCTCATCCGTCCGGGTCACGTGATCCCGCTCCGGGCCGTCGACGGCGGCGTGCGAGAGCGGGCCGGCCACACCGAGGCGGCGGTCGACCTGATGCGCCTGGCGGGCCTCGAGCCGGTTGCCGTCATCGGCGAGCTCGTCGAGGACGACGGCGACATGATGCGCCTGCCCGGGCTCATCGAGCTCGGCGCGCGAGAGGGGCTGCCCGTCACGACGGTCGCCGCGCTCATCGAGTGGATGAACGAGTGGCACGCCGGCTACGACCTGGATTCGGGCGACCGCATCGTCGTGCCCGAGTCGTCGCGCGTGGCCTTCGAGGTCGAGACCTCGCTGCCCACCGAGCGCGGCGTCTTCCGCGTGCGTGCGTACCGCGACCGTTCGACCGGCGCCGACCACGTGGCGATCATCTCGGGCGACCCGTCGCTCGACCCCGAGGGCGCCGTCGTGCGCGTCCACTCGGAGTGCCTGACGGGCGAGGCGTTCGGCTCGCTGAAGTGCGAGTGCGGTCCGCAGCTCGACGCCGCGCTCGAGGCGATCGAGGAGCGCGGCGGTGTCGTCGTCTACCTGCGCGGCCACGAGGGCCGGGGCATCGGCCTCATCAACAAGCTCCGCGCCTACCGCCTGCAGGAGGACGGCCTCGACACGCTCGACGCCAACCTCGCCCTCGGGCTGCCCATCGATGCCCGTGACTACGGCGCCGCGACGGCGATCCTCGCGGACCTCGGCATCGAGCGCGTGCGCCTGCTCACCAACAACCCCGAGAAGGTGCGCCAACTCGAGGCACGCGGCATCCGCGTCTCCGAGCGCCTGCCCCTCGTCGTGGGCGTCGGCGCCGGCAACGCCGGCTACCTCGACACCAAGCGGCGCCGCATGGGCCACACCATCGACGACCGGCAGCTGACGGATGCCGCAGCTGACGCACTCCTGAAAGGACACGCCTCATGAGCGGCCAGGGCTCCCCCGAACTCGACGTCGACGGCCACGGCCTCCGGGTCGTGATCGTCGCCGGCAGCTGGCACGACGAGATCACGAACGGGCTCATCGCCGGAGCGACGCGCACCCTCGAGGCATCCGGCGCCCACTTCGACCTCGTGCGCGTACCGGGGAGCTTCGAGTTGCCGGTGGTCGCCAAGGCCGCGCTCGACCTCGGCGCCGACGCGGTGGTGGCCCTCGGCGTCATCATCCGAGGCGGGACCCCGCACTTCGAGTACGTGTCGTCGGCCGCCACCGACGGCCTCACGCGCGTGGCCATCGACACGGGCAAGCCCGTCGGCTTCGGCGTGCTCACCCTCGACGACGAGCAGCAGGGGATCGACCGAGCCGGCCTTCCCGGCTCCAAGGAGGACAAGGGACGCGAGGCCGCCGAGGCGGCGATCGCGACGGTGCGGGCCATCCGCGGCCTCTCGCGCTGACGCACGGCATCCGCCTTTCGATGGGTTTCCGCCCGAACCTGGGTGCCGCGGTGGCGCAGCAACGCGCCCGACTCCTAGGCTCGAGCCATGGACATCCTCCGCATCATCCTCGTCATCCTGCACTTCATCGGCCTCTCCATGCTGCTCGGCGGCTTCCTCGTCCAGGTGAAGGCGATCGCGCAGGGCAAGGGCACTATCGTGCGGGCCATGATCGACGGTGCGCTCACCCAGCTCATCACCGGCCTGCTGCTCGTGGCGACGATCGAGATGGGCGACCTCTACGACGTGAACAACTGGAAGATCGCGGTCAAGCTCGTGATCGCGATCGTCATCACCGTGCTCGTCTTCGTCTACCGCAAGAAGAGCCCCGCACCGAGCTGGGCGCTGTGGGCCATCGGCGCGCTCACCCTCGCGAACGTCGTCGTGGCGGTCGCCTGGCGCTGATCCGCACCGCTCACCGCACACTGCACACCGCTCGTCGCACTCGGCTCGAATGCCGGGTGCGACGAGCGTAGTGTACTTCGGTTGCCACAAGCGACGATTCCCTCCGCACCCGGAACCACCGTCAGACCGACGCACCCCGTGCGGCCATACGTCGATGTTCCACGGAGTCCTCGCACGCGATGTCCTCGCCCACCACGGCGGCCACCCCGGCCGCGTCCCCCGCACCAGTTATCAGCACCCCCGCCAATCCGCCGAGCCGCGTCGTACTCGCCAGCCTCATCGGCACGACGATCGAGTTCTACGACTTCTACGTCTACGCGACGGCGGCGGTGCTCGTCTTCCCCCACCTCTTCTTCCCCACCGGCGACCCGACCACCGCGCTGCTGTCGTCGTTCGCGATCTTCGGTGCGGCCATGGTCGCCCGTCCGCTCGGGGCGATCATCTTCGGCCACCTCGGCGACAAGCACGGCCGCAAGGCGACCCTCGTCGGTGCCCTGCTCACCATGGGCATCGCGACCTTCCTCATCGGGTTCCTGCCCACATATGCGGTGGTCGGCTGGCTGGCGCCGCTCCTACTCGTGATCCTGCGCATCGCGCAGGGCTTCGCGCTCGGCGGCGAGTGGTCGGGCGCGGCGCTCGTCGCGACCGAGAACGCCCCGAAGGGCAAGCGCGCCTGGTACGGCACCTTCCCGCAGCTCGGCGCGCCGATCGGCTTCATCATCGCCAACGGCCTGTTCCTCATCATCGCCGCGATGCTGCCGTCGGACGACCCGACGCGACCGTCGCAGGCGTTCCTCGACTGGGGCTGGCGCATCCCGTTCCTGTTCTCGGTCGTCATGGTCGCCGTCGGGCTCTGGGTGCGACTGCGCCTCGTCGAGTCCACGGCGTTCTCGAAGGCGTCGAAGGAGGGCAAGCTGACGAAGCTCCCCCTCGCCACGGTGTTCCGCACGTACTGGAAGGAACTGATCCTCGGGACCTTCTTCATGCTCGCCACGTACGTGCTCTTCTACCTGATGACGACGTTCTCGCTGAGCTACGGACGTGCGGCCGTGGAGCCCGCGGACGGCGCGCTGCCCGGCCTCGGGTACTCGTACAGCACCTTCGTGCTCATGCTCATTGCGGGCGTCGTGTTCTTCGGCATCTTCACGCTCGTGTCCGGCCCATGGGCCGACCGGTGGGGCCGCCGCAGGACGCTCATCTGGGTGACGCTCGGCATCATCGTGTTCGGCCTCGTCTGGGTGCCCCTGCTCGGTGCCGGGTTCTGGGGCGTGATGCTCTGGCTGGTCGTGGGCTTCTCGCTCATGGGCCTCACGTTCGGGCCGATGGGGGCGCTCCTGCCCGAGCTCTTCCCGACCAACGTGCGCTACACCGGCTCCGGCATCTCGTACAACGTCTCGTCGATCCTCGGCGCCGCCGTCGCGCCGTTCATCGCCGTGGCGCTCTGGCAGGCCGGCGGCGGCAGCCCGTTCTGGGTCGGCGTCTACCTCGCCGGCTCCGCCGTGCTCACGCTCATCGCGCTGATCGTCTCGAAGGAGACGAAGGACGTCGACATCGACGCCTGAGCCGGCGTGCGATCGGGCGGATGCTGCTGCTGCGGCATCCGCCCTTCGCGTTCAACCCCGATGCAGACGTCGCGCCGTCGCGGGCCACACGCTCCGCACACGGCGCTCGAGCAGGCCGTAGCTCCGCCACGCGAGGATGCCGACGGCGAACGACGCGACGATGGCGAGCGCGGGCGACACCTCCTCGATGGGCGGATAGACCTGCCAGTGCGTGAGGTAGACGAACAGCGACGCCGACGCGATGGTGCCGAGGGCGCCCGCGAGCGCAGCCGGCACGGGAATCGACGGGATCCAGAGCAGCAGCAGGAGGCCGGCCGCGACGATCCCCTCGCGGAGCGGTTCCCCGAAGAATCCGGGGGTCGTCACCAGGATCAGCGCCGTGGTGACGAGGCGTTGCGTGGTCGTCGAGGAGCGCGCGACGAGCCAGCCGAGCCCGATGAGCCACATGACGACGGGCATCGCGTATCGCTCCGGTGAGCCCGCCGTGACGCCGCCGGCCGCGACGAGGCGAAGCACGAGGGTCGCGGCGACGACGGCGAGCGCGAACCCGAAGCGGTGACGCCGCTCGAGGGCATCGAGCCGCGGTACGAGGAGCAGCACGGCGAGCGCGAGGATCGCCCAGACCAGTGCCTCGAGGAACCAGAACTGCCACTGCTCGCCCCAGCGTTCATGCTGGCCGAAGAGGTTGTTGGCGAGTGCGACCGTCGCCGGGTCGTAGCTGCGGGCGATGAGGGCGACGCCCCCGATCCACAGCACGGTCGGAACGGCGATCTGCGACGCCGCCCGGAGGAGCCCGCGGACGCGGTCGCCGCGTGGGATCTCGACGAGCTTGAACCGTGCGAGATTGAAGCCCGCGACGCCGAGCAGCAGGTGCGCGCCGCCCTTGACGGCGATGAGGTCGGCATGGGTCGCCACGATCAGGACGATCGCGACGGCACGGAGGACCACCGACGTCTCGATCAACGCCACCCACGAGCGCCATCTGGATCGCAGCGTCGGGTCGGCTCGGTCGAGCGGTTCGGCGGCCTCGGCGGCGGCCTCGGCCTCGACTCCGGCCTCGACCCGGGCCTGCGCGAGGTGTCGGATGCTCCGGCTCGGCCAGTCCGACGGAAGCCCGCCGATGAGGCGCTCCAGTCGGAGCGACACCTCGATGTAGCTGAGCGAGTCTCCGCCCAGCGTGGCGAAGCTGTCGTCGGGCCCCGCGTCGGGCCGGCCGAGGAGCTCTGCATAGAGGTCGCGCACGGCCTCGACGGATGTCGCCCCCGAGACCTCCGCCTCCGCCTCGCGTTCGAGCAGGTCCGCATGTCTCGCGAGGGCGGCGAGATCGGACTTGCCGTTCGGGGTGCGCGGGAACTCGGCGATGGCGTGCACGCCGATGCTGTGCGACGGGATCCCGACGGCATCGGCGAGGATCGCCGCGGCGCGGCGCACCTCCCGTTCCTGCCGCACGAACACGGCGAGTCGCTCGTCGTGCCCGATCGCCCGCGCGTCGACGCCGTGCTCGACGAGCACCCGCTCGACGCGGTCGAGGTCGATCCGGAGGCCGAAGGCCTTCACGAACCGGCTGCTGCGGCCGACGATCTCGTAGAGTCCGTCGGCGCCGCGACGCGCGAGGTCGCCCGTACGCAACTCCTCGTGGGCGGCATCCGCTGCGAAGTCCTCGCTCGTCTCGGCGTAGCCCATCATGACGTTGCGACCTGCGTACACGAGCTCGCCGACGCCGGGCTCGCCGCTGCCGGCGGTCTCGTCGATGCGGAATCGGCCACCGGGAATGGGGATGCCGATGGACGTCGGGCGGAGCTCGGCGAGTTCGGGCGGGAGATAGGCCATGCGTGCCGTCGCCTCGGTCTGGCCGTACATGACCACGAAGTCGAATCCGCGTTCCCGACCGAGGCGGGCGAACCGTCGCACCCGGTCGGGATCGAGCCGGCCCCCGGCCTGCGTGACGGTGCGGAGGCGCGGGGGCGTGCGCTCGGCGAAGCCCGTGGCGTCGAGCAGTTCGAAGGTGTACGGCACACCCGCGAAGGAGGTCGCCTCGGCGTCCTCGAACTCGCGCCAGAACGCGGGTTCGACGACCGAGCGCTCGGTGAGGAGGAGACTCGCGCCGGCGTGCAGGTGGCTGTTGATGACCGACAGGCCGTAGCAGTATTGCATCGGCAGCGTCGTGGCGGCGCGGTCATCGGGCCGGAGGCCGAGGTACTCCGCGATGCTCGCCGCATTGCTCAGCAGGTTGTCGCGGGAGAGGCGGACCAGCTTCGGGGCGCCCGTCGAGCCCGACGTGCTCGCGAGCATCGCCAGCTCGGGGTGCAGCTCGTGTCGGGTGCCCTCGCGGCGCTCCTCGAGCGCCCAGCTCTGTCCGCCGCGGCCGTACACCACGTCGGGGTCGTACCGCTCGAGCAGGGCTCGGCGGTTGGCCTCCTGGCCGTCATCGTCGGCGACGAGGAGCACGGGGTGCCCGCCGTCCCTCGCGGCGAGGTAGGTCACGAGCGGCTCGACCTCGTTGGCGGAGGACAGCATGACGAGACGCCGCACCTCGCCGAGCTGTTCGCGCCGCTCGTGCACGCGCTGCGCGAGCTCGCCGTAGCTGAGGGCTCCGTCGACCGTGAGGACCGCGGGCGCGCACGGGTCGAGCCGGGTCAGGTCGAGCGGGCTCGGAAGGACGGTCTGCGGCACGGGTCGAGGGTCTCGAATCAGTCGGGAAGTGAGGTGAGGATAACCTTACCTGAGTGCGACAGTGAGGAAGAATCGCGAATCTTCGCTGAGTCGCTCCGGCCGTCGCGCAACCCCTGTCGGCTCCGGAAACCCGGGCGTAGCATGGCCCCGATCAGGGCTGCCGAGTCATCCGCCGGCACCCGTCGGCGCTCGGTCTCCCGGAACGGCGAGGCGCAGATGAACATGACCATGGACATGATGAAGAACGCCATGTCGACGTCGGAGATGCCGATGCAGGGCATGGACCCGGCCATGATGCAGGAGACCATGGAGGCGCTGTCGGCGTGCATGCAGGCGTGCGTGATGTGCGCCGACGCCGACGCGGCCGAGAACATGGCCAGGTGCGCCGGGCTCTGCGCCAACTGCGCGGACGTGTGCACCACCATGATGCGCATGATGCTCCGCATGCACGGCTGGGACATGCAGGTGATGTCGTCGATGATGCAGACCACCGTCATGATGATGCGGGCCTGCTCGGCGGAGTGCCAATCGCACGCCGACATGTCGGAGCACTGCCGGATGTGCGCGATGGCGTGCGATCAGGCGATCATGGCGATGGAGAAGATGATGGGCTCGATGAGCGGGGCGATGCCGACGTCGGCATAGCGGCGCTCAGGCTGCGGCCGTGCTCAGGCGTCGGCGACGCTGAAGCGCTGCCGACCCCGGGCCAGCACACCGTAGAGGGCGTGGATGGCGACCGGCTCAGCCGGCGCCAGCGCGCCCTCGAACCCGTCGTGGTGCCACACGCGGCGGATCACCGGGTCTCCGGTCTCGCCGTCGGCCCCGTCGGCGAACTCGGCCAGGGTGGCGAACCCGTGCTCGTCGACACCGAGCACGATCGCATCGACCCACTTCGTCGCCGTCGTGACCGCGAGACGCTCCTGCATGGCGTGCAGCCGGTGCCCCGGCCGGTCGCTCCGGCACTCCGCGGCGTGCTCGCAGCCGCGCATGCCCATGACCGCGCCCGTGCGGGGCTCGGTGGCGGCGTGCGGCTCGCGAGACGACATGACAGCTCCTCGGTGTTCGATCCGGCCACGATACGCTCGGCGGTTCCGGATGTCGCGCCCGCTCGTCACACGCGGAAACACTCGCTAGCGTGGGCGCATGTTCATCCACATGTCGATCCACGAGCCGAATCCCGGGTACGAGCGGCAGGTGCTGGATTCGCTGAACCGGGTGCGACTCGCGGCGCTCGGCACGCCGGGGCTCGTGCACATCGGCCCCTGGCGAGAGGACGGCGCCGGCCGCATCGTGAGCATCGCCATGTGGGAGTCGAGGGCGCACTGGGAGGCCGCATCGCCCGCGCTGTCCCGCATCACCGAGGCCGATGATCCCGATGGCCGCTGGCATGCCCGCCGGCCCGAGCGGATCCTGCTCGAGGACGCGTGGGCACTGCCGCCCGACGACATGGTCGATTGAGCGCGCAGCCGGCGCTCGGCCGACGCGAGCACGCGCTCAGTCGAGGAAGAGCGCGCGCAACCGCCTCGTGGTGAACACCAGCCCGACCGCGATCATCACGGCGTAGTAGCCGACGTGCCAGAGCATCCCGAGATCCACGGCGCCCGTGGTGAGCCCACGGACGAGCTCGACGCCATGCCAGAGCGGCAACGACTGGATCACCACCTGGAGCCATTCGGGATAGACGCTGAGTGGGTAGAACGTGGCGGAGAACAGGAACATCGGCAGCAGCACGAAGTTGATCCAGTCCATCTGCTGGAACGACTTCATGTAGCTCGTCACGGCCATGCCGAAGCTCGCGAACCCGAACGCGATGAGGAGCACCCCCGGGATCGCGAGGAGCGCCCACCACGAGAGCGCGAGCCCGAGCACCTGCATCACGACCATGAAGCCCACGGCGTACAGTCCGCCGCGCAGGAGCGCCAGCGAGATCTCGCCCAGCGCGACGTCGAGCGGCCCGAGGGAGGTCGCGAGCATCCCTTCGTAGAGCTTGGCGAAGCGGATCTTGAAGAAGACGTTCCACGTGGAGTCGTAGATGGCGCCGTTCATCGCGGCGACCGCGAGCAGTGCGGGCGCGATGTAGGCCGCGTACTCGACCTCGCGACCGTCGACCGTGACGGTGCCCACGAGCGCGCCGAGCCCCACGCCGAGCGAGAGCAGGTAGAAGATCGGCTCGAACAACCCGCTCAGCATCACGAGCCAGTTCGTGGACCGGGTCGCGCGCCATCCGCGGTACATCACCGCGCGGGCGTTGCCGGCGTACAGCGCGGCGACGCCCCCACGCGCGGTGCGGTGCTCGAGTGCGTGATCGACGAGGCTCATGCGCTCAGCCTCCGCACCGCGATGCGACGCGACCAGAGCCATCCGGTCGCGGTCATGCCCACCAGGACGACGACGTGCACGGCGGTGAGCCAGGCCGGCTCGGCGTAGCCGAACGTCGCGACGCGGGCCAGTTCGGTGCCGTGCCAGAGCGGGGAGACCCACCCGATCCACTGCAGGAACCACGGCAGCTGCGACAGCGGGAAGAACGTGCCCGAGAAGAGCGTGAGCGGCAGCACCACGAGCCGCTGGACCATCGCGAGCTGCCCGGTGTCCTCGGTGATGCTCGAGGCGTACGCCATGAGCAGGGTGCCGAAGCCCATGCCGGTGAGCATCGCGGCCAGGATCGCCAGCCACCCCGTGGGCGACGGCACGGCGCCGAAGAGCAGCATGAAGGCGTAGTACACGACCATGGTCGCCGCCAGGCGGATGACGACCGAGATCACGAGTCCGTCGACGATCTGGCCCGGGCTGATCGGCCCGGAGTGCATGCCGGAGAAGGTGGGGTTCCACTTGTAGCCGACCATGACGGGATACGAGAACTCGATCATCGCGGTCGCGAGCCCGGCGCTGCAGAGCAGGGCCGGCGCCACGAAGACGAGGTAGCCGACCCCGCCGGCCTCGGCGCCGAGGTTGCGATCGACGAGCGTCGCGAGGCCGACGCCCATGGCGTACAGGTAGACGAGCGGCTCGCCGAAGCCCGTCGAGAGGATCGTCTGCGCGTACGACCACATGACGCGCAGACGATGCTCGGCGACGTACCAGGCGCCGAAGCGACGCGGGCGTGCGCCGCCCGCGAGAGCGAGTCGCGCGTCCTCGGATTCGGGGACGGATGCCGCGGACGGCCGGGTCTCGAGACGGCCCTCCGGGCCTCCTCGACCCGCGGCGGGGAGATCGCTCATTCGATGAGGCTCCGTCCGGTCAGCCGGAGGAACACGTCCTCGAGGCTCGAGCGGCGCACGAGGCTCGTGAGCGGGTGCAGCCCGGCGTCCGAGATGCGCTCCAGCTCGCGCTCGCCGTCGGCCGTGTACACGAGGATGCGATCGGGCAGCACCTCGATGCGGTCGCCCCGGCCCTGGAGCGCGCTCGCGACCTCCTCGTTGCGGTCGGAGCCGAACCGCAGTTCGAGCACCTCGCGCGACGAGTACCGGCGGATCAGCTCGGCGGGCGTGCCCTCGGCCATGATGCGCCCCTTGTCGACGACGACGAGCCGATCGCAGAGCTGCTCGGCCTCGTCCATGTAGTGGGTCGTGAGCACGAGGGTCTTGCCCTGTTCCTTGAGCCGGAAGAGCCGGTCCCAGAGGATGTGCCGGGCCTGCGGATCGAGCCCGGTCGTCGGCTCGTCGAGCAGCAGGATGCGCGGGTCGTTGATGAGGGCACGGGCGATGGTGAGCCGTCGCTTCATGCCGCCCGACAGCGCGTCGACCTTGGCTGTGGCCCGGTCTTCGAGCTGGGCGAAGCCGAGGAGTTCGTCGGCACGCTCGGCGACGAGGCGCCGTGACATCCCGAAGTAGCGCCCGTACACGAGCAGGTTCTCGCGCACGCGCAGCTCGGTGTCGAGGTTGTCGGCCTGCGGCACCACGCCGAGCTGCGACCGGATGTCGGGCCCGTGGCGGTCGGGGTCGAGCCCGAGGATGGCGAGCTCGCCGCCGGTGCGGGATGAGACCGCTCCCACCATGCGCATCGTGGTCGACTTGCCCGCGCCGTTCGGCCCCAGCAGTCCGAACGACTCCCCTGGTGCCACCTCGAACGAGATGCCGCCGACCGCGGCGAACGCCCCGTACTGCTTCACGAGGTCTCTGGCGACGATCACTGGCTCCGACACAGGGAACCACGATAGACCCGACCGGTGACATCCGCTGGGCGGCCCCCAGCCCCGGCGGCGATCGGCGGCGTCTCGTACGATGACGCCATGCAGACTCCTCCATCCGGCATCCGCGTCGCCGACGACGTGCGCGAGGCGCTCGATGCCGGCGCCCCCGTGCTCGCCCTCGAGTCCACCATCCTGAGCCACGGCCTCCCGAGCCCGCGCAACCTCGAGGTCGGCCTCGAGACCGAGGAGCAGGTGCGTGCTGCGGGCGCCGTGCCGGCCACCATCGGCGTCATCGACGGCGTCGCGACGGTCGGCCTCAGCCCCGCCGAGATCGAGCGGCTCTGCACGACCGATGGCGTCGTCAAGGTGAGCGTCCGCGACCTGCCCGTCGCCAGGGCCAAGGGGCTCGACGGCGGCACGACGGTCGCGGCGACCGCATGGCTCGCGCATCGCGCGGGCATTCGCGTGATGTCCACCGGCGGCCTCGGCGGCGTGCATCGCGGGGCGAGCGAGACGTTCGACGAGTCGGCCGACCTCACCACGCTCGCGACGACGCCCATCACCCTCGTGAGCGCCGGTGTGAAGTCGATCCTCGACATCGGCGCCACGCTCGAACGCCTCGAGACGCTCAACATCCCGGTCGTGGGCTACCGCACGAACCGGTACCCCGGGTTCTACGTCGCCGACTCGGGGTTCGGCCTCGACTACCGCATCGAGAGCCCGGCGGATGCCGCGTCCCTCGCGCACGCCCGCGACGAACTCGGCCTCTCGGCCGCCGTGCTCGTCGCCAACCCGGTCGACGAGGCGCTGCAGCTCGACCCCGACTTCCACGACCGCGTGCTCGACGAGGCGCTGGCCGCGGCGTCCGAGGCCGGCATCTCGGGACACGACACGACGCCGTTCCTGCTCGACTACGTGCAGCGCGCGACCGCGGGCCGCAGCCTCGAGGTGAACCTCGAGGTGTACCGCGGCAACGTGGCGCTCGGCGCGGAGATCGCGCGTGCCGTCGCCGGCCGCTGAGCCCGTCCAAGCGAGCGCACGACTCGCTTCGACGGTCTCCCGCGACTCCTCCGGGATGCTCGCGGTCGTCGGCGACCTCGTCGAGGACATCGTCGTCTGGGTCGGCGAGCCGGTGCGCGCGGCGGCCGACACCGCCGCGCAGGTGTTCCGGTCGCGCGGCGGCAGCGCGGCGAACGTCGCGGCGCTCGCTGCCGAGCTCGTGCCGACCCGGTTCGTCGGGCGCGTGGGGCCGGATGCCGCGGGCGCCGCGCTCGCGGCCGAGCTCGCGTCGCACGGGGTCGACGTGCGCGTGCAGCGCGAGGGCCGCACGGGCACGGTGGTGCTGCTCGTCGACGCCGACGGCGAGCGCACGATGTTCCCCGATCGCGGCGCCTCCGCCGAGCTCAGCGGGGTCGACGCCGCGTGGCTCGAGGGCGTCGGCTGGCTGCATGCGCCGGCCTACGGGTTCGAGCGGGAGCCGATGCGCGGTGAGCTCCTGCGGCTCGCGGGGCTCGCTCGCCGGGCGGGGGCGAGGACCTCGCTCGATGCGTCCTCGACGGGTCTGATTGCCGGCCTCGGGGTCGACGTGATGCTCGAGCTCATCCGCGCGTTCGCTCCCGACGTGCTCTTCGCGAACGATGACGAGGCGGCACTGCTCGGCCTCGCGGGCGGCGGCGCGCTAGCGGCATCCCTCGCTCCCGTCGTCGTAGTGAAGCACGGGCCGCTGCCGACCGACGTGATCGAAGGCGGAGCGCTCGCCGCGCGCGTGGATGTGCCACCCGTCTCGGGCATCCGCGACCTCACGGGTGCCGGCGACGCATTCGCCGCGGGCTACCTCGCGGCCACGCTGCAGGGGGCGGATGCCGCGGCGGCGTGCCGAGCGGGTCATGCGAGTGCGGCATCCGTGCTCACGAGTCCGGGCGCCCACACCCGGTGACGAACGGTCCTTCCGTACCATCGGCCGCTCTGCAATCCGGAATGGCAAGTGAAAGGATGCCGCGTACGGCATGCCTCGCGGCATTCGCGCGCTCGTCGAGACCGAGGTAGGCGAATCGTCGTCAACTAGAGTTGACACCGGCGTGCATCGTCAACTACGGTTGACGCCATGGACGACCGCACCCTTCGCACCGCCATCGCGGCGGCCGACGGCGACGATCCCTACCGTGCCCTGCGCGAATTGCATCGCGCACGCGTCGAACTCACCCGCGAGCTCGATCGAGCCGAGGCGGTCGCCGTGCGGCGGGCACGCGCCGCCGGCGCCAGCTGGCAGCTCATCGCCCTCGCGCTCGAGGTCTCGAAGCAGGCCGTGCACAAGAAGTACGGGCGCGGGTAGGCGGGCACACCGCCCGCGCAGGCCGGGCACGTATGCTGCAAGGCGCACCCGTGACAGGAAGAGGACATGAGCGAGAGCACCACCCGCAGGCGACGCAGCCCCTTCGCGCGGCCCGAGACGACCACAGGCCCGCGCGCCACCTTCTCGCAGCTGCTGCCCTTCATCTTCGAGCACCGGCCGGTACTCGTCTGGGTCGCGGTGCTCTCGGTGGTCGGCGCGCTCGCGAGCCTCGCCCAGCCGCTGCTCGTGAGCCAGGTCATCTCGATCGTCGAGGCCGGCGAACCGCTCGGCTGGATCGTCTGGGGGCTCATCGCCCTGGTCGTGGTGAGCGGCGTCATCTCGGGCTACCAGCACTACCTGCTGCAGCGCACCGGCGAGGGCGTCGTGCTCTCGAGCCGCAAGCGGCTCGTGGCGAAGCTCCTCCGCCTGCCGATCGCCGAGTTCGACACGCGCCGAACGGGCGACCTCGTCTCGCGTGTCGGCAGCGACACCACGATGCTGCGCGCCGTGCTCACCCAAGGCCTGGTCGAGGCCATCGGCGGCACCGTCACGTTCATCGGCGCGCTCATCGCCATGCTCATCATCGATCCCGTGCTGCTCGGCCTCACCGTACTCGTGGTCGCCATCGCGATCACGACCGTGACGCTCCTCTCGCGGCGGGTGCGCGAGGCCTCGCACCGGGCGCAGGAGAAGATCGGCGACGTCGCGGCGGCCGTCGAGCGCGCGATCAGCTCGGTGCGCACCATCCGGGCCGCCGGCGCCACCGAACGCGAGATCCGCGCGGTCGAGGGCGAGGCCGAGGGCGCCTGGGAGATGGGTGTCCGGGTCGCGAAGATCTCGGCCCTCATCGTGCCCATCGCGGGCATCGCCATGCAGGTGTCGTTCCTCGTGGTGCTCGGCGTCGGCGGCTTCCGGGTCGCGAGCGGGGCCATCACCGTGGCGAACCTCGTGGCGTTCATCCTGTTCCTGTTCATGATGATCCTGCCGCTCGGTCAGGCGTTCGGCGCGATCACCTCGGTCAACCAGGCGCTCGGCGCGCTCGGCCGCATCCAGGAGATCCTCGACCTGCCCGACGAGGACGCGCACGACCGCGAGCTCGCCCCCCTCGCGCTCGCCGTCGACGAGGCCGACGCGGGCGTGCATCCGGATGCCCCGGCCATCGAGTTCGACGACGTGCACTTCGCCTATGCGACCACGCGCCAGGACCCGGCCGATCCGGCGAACGACTCCCCCGACGAGCACCGGCCCGAGCCCGACGTCACCGAGCGCCAGCCCGTGCTGCGCGGGGTGTCGTTCCAGGTGCCGCGCGGGCAGCGCGTCGCACTGGTGGGCCCGTCGGGCGCCGGCAAGTCCACGATCCTCGCGCTCATCGAGCGGTTCTACGACCCGAGCGTCGGCGCCGTGCGCATGGGCGGGCTCGACCTCCGGTCGCTCGACCGCGCCCGTTTGCGCGCCCGGATCGGGTACGTCGAGCAGGACGCGCCCGTGCTCGCCGGATCGCTGCGCGACAACCTGAAGCTCGGCAGTCCCGACGCGACCGACGCGCAGTGCGAGCAGGTGCTCCGCGCCGTGAACCTCGGCGGCGTGCTCGACCGCGACCCGGCAGGACTCGACGCCGCGGTCGGCGAAGACGGCATCATGCTCTCGGGCGGCGAGCGACAGCGCCTCGCGATCGCCCGCGCCCTCCTCGCCGCTCCCCCGATCCTCCTCCTCGACGAGTCGACCTCGTCACTCGACGGCGTGAACGAGCGGATGATGCGCGAGGCCATCGACGCGGTCTCCGAGGGTCGCACCCTCATCGTCATCGCGCACCGCCTCTCGACCGTCGTCGACTCCGACCGGATCTTCGTCATCGACGGCGGCCGGGTCATCGGCGACGGCACGCACGGCGAGCTCGTGGCATCCGTGCCGCTCTACCGCGACCTCGCGGCGCACCAGCTGCTCGTGTCGTTCGACATGAACGAGCCGTAGACGTGGGTGTCGATGCCGCCGCCATGCGGTCCGACGAACGGCAGCAGGAATGGCGGGATCTGCGCCAGGCAGTCCGGCGAGAGGTCTCGGAAGCCGTATTCGGCGTCGGCGTCGGGGTTGTTCGTCCGTTCCCAGGCGAGCACGTCGATCGACGTGACCGTTCCGTCCCCGTCGTGCTGGATCGTCGCATGGTGCTTCCCCCTCGAGGCACGCCGCCGGACACTCGCCCCGTCAGGCCCGCTCTCCGAGCCTGGCTACGGCGGACGCGCCGGGGTATACCCACCTGCGAGCCCGGCGTACACCATCTGATCGGGGGGATACGGACCTCACGGACTCCGGCGGCGGGCGCACCGCGCCGCCTGAGGCGACGGGATTAGACTCGCCGGATGGCGCGTTTCGTGGTCGTGCTGCCCCTCGAACCGCTTACAGTCGGCGACACGTTCACGGTGGCCCAGTGGCCGCTGCACCTCACGCTCGTGGAGCCGTTCGAGACCGACGTCGAGGTCGAGGCGCTGAACGCCGCGCTCGCGCCGGTCGCCGCTGCCGCGGGTCCGGTGGTCACGAGCGTGGGCGATGACGCGATGTTCGGCCCGCGCCGCAACATCCTCGTCTCACTCGTCGATGACGATGACGGTGCGCTCCTCGCGCTCCGCCTCGCCGCGATGGCCGCACTGCGCGAACGCGCCGTTGACCTCGGCCACACGCGCACGGACTACCGCCCGCATGTCACGGCCAAGCAGCACGGGCGCGTGCGCAGCGGCGCCGGGCTCGTCCTCGACTCGCTCGCGCTCGTGCGGCTGCGTCCGCCCGAGACGTCGCACCACGGCCGCATCGTCGGCTCGTGGCCGCTGGATGCGGGGCAGCGTCGGGACGCGTGACTCGCCGGTGCGGAGCGCGACTCAGACGGCGTCGGTCCGCGCTGCCTCGCGCGTCGCGTCGTCGCCCACGACGCGCTGCTGCCACGGCCAGCGGCCCGTGATCTCGAGCTCGAGCGAGAAGCTCAGGAACGTGCGGATGAGCACGATGATGCCGAGCACCACCACGGACTCCAGGGTCGGCGTGACCGCGACGGTCTTGATGATGTCGGCGGCGACGAGGAGTTCGAGCCCGAGGAGGATCGCCCGCCCGAGCACGCGCCGGAACCGCGTGTACACCGGGCTCCTCCGGCGGAGGCCCCGAAGCGCGGCGTCCGCGATGGCGTACAGGACTCCGACCACGATCGCCACGACGCCGACGACGTCGACGATCTCGCCGACCCGCTCGATGATGGTGCCGTACTCCATGCCGCCCCCTCGCGGCACAGGCTAGCGCCGTGAAGCGTCCGACGCGGCGCGACCTGCCGCAGACGAGACGACGGATGCCGCGAGCCGGCGCACCTTCCCGTGCGCGCCGGCTCGCGGCATCCGTCGTCGACCGCGGTCCCTGAGCCTGTCGAAGGGCCGCTTCGACCGGCTCAGCGACCCCTGATGACGCTAGTCGTCCTGGTGCTGCAGGTGGTACCGCAGGCTCGCCAGCTCGGCGTTGAGCGCCGCGGGAACGCGGTCGCCGAACTGCGCGAAGTACTCCTCGGTGAGCTCGCACTCGGCCAGCCACGTGTCGCGGTCCACCTCGAAGAGGTGCTCGAGCGCATCGTCCGAGATGTCGAGGCCGTCGACGTCGAGCGAGCCGGGCGCGGGAAGCAGGCCGATGGGCGTCTCGACCGCGTCGGCCTCGTCCTCGACGCGGCGCACGACCCACTCGAGCACACGCGAGTTCTCGCCGAACCCTGGCCAGAGGAACGAGCCGTCGTGCCCCTTGCGGAACCAGTTCACCTGGAAGATCTTCGGCGCGTTCTCGCCGAGGATCCGGCCCATCTTGACCCAGTGGCCCCAGTAGTCGGCCATGTTGTAGCCGCAGAACGGGAGCATGGCGAACGGATCGCGACGCAGTTCGCCGACGGTGCCCTCGGCCGCGGCGGTCTGCTCCGACGAGATCGTCGCACCCATGAACACGCCGTGCTTCCAGCTGCGTGCCTCGGCCACGAGCGGGACGTTCGTGGCGCGGCGGCCGCCGAAGAGGATCGCGTCGATGGGCACGCCGTCGTGCGCCTCCCAGTCGTCGGCGATCTGCGGGCACTGGGCGGCCGCGACCGTGAAGCGCGAGTTGGGGTGCGCGGCCGGGCGACCGGATGCGGGCGTCCAGTCGTTGCCCTGCCAGTCGATGAGGTGATCGGGCACCTCGTCGGTGAGTCCCTCCCACCACACGTCGCCGTCGTCGCGGAGGCCGACGTTCGTGAAGATCGTGTTGCCCCACAGCGTCTGCACGGCGGTCGGGTTGGTCGACTCGCCGGTGCCGGGCGCGACGCCGAAGAAGCCCGCCTCGGGGTTGATCGCGTACAGGCGGCCGTCGTCGCCTGGGCGCATCCACGCGATGTCGTCGCCGATGGTCTCGACCTTCCAGCCCGGGATGGTCGGACGCAGCATCGCGAGGTTCGTCTTGCCGCAGGCCGACGGGAACGCGGCGGCCACGTGGTAGGCCCTGCCCTCGGGCGAGGTGATCTTGATGAGCAGCATGTGCTCGGCCAGCCATCCCTCGTCGCGGGCCATGACCGAGGCGATGCGCAGCGCGAACGACTTCTTGGCGAGCAGCGCGTTGCCGCCGTAGCCCGAGCCGTACGACCAGATCTCGCGGGAGTCGGGGAACTGCACGATGTACTTCGTCTCGTTGCAGGGCCACGCCACGTCGGCGCGCCGGTGGCCGACGCCGTCGACGAGCGGGTAGCCGACCGAGTGGACGGTGTGCACCCACGGCTCGCCGGCCTCGATGAGGCGGTACACGGCGTCGCCCATGCGGGTCATGATGCCCATCGAGAGCACGACGTACGGCGAGTCGGTGATCTCGACGCCGAGCTGCGAGATGTGGCCGCCGAGCGGGCCCATCGAGAACGGCACGACGTACATCGTGCGGCCCTTCATCGAGCCGTCGAAGACGTGCGTGAGCTCCTCGCGCATCGCGTGGGGGTCGCGCCAGTTGTTCGTTGGGCCGGCGTCCTCCTCGTACGTCGAGCAGATGAAGGTACGGTCCTCGACGCGGGCGACATCGCCGGGGTCGGTCCGGGCGAGGAAGCTGTTGGGCCGCCACTCCGGGTTCAGCTTGATGAGCTTGCCCTCCGCGAGCATCTGCTTGGTGAGGAGGTCCGCCTCCTGCTTCGAACCGTCGCACCAGACGATCTCGTCGGGCTTGGTCAGCGCGGCGATCTCGTTGACCCAGGCGATGAGGTCGGGGTCGGTGGTGCCGCGCCGGGTACCACCCGCAGCAGCGGAGGCGTCGGTGCCGATCGAGAAGTCGGAGATCGTCATCTTCGTCCCTTTCCAGAGTGCTCGACCATCGGTCGGAAACGTGCTCGACCGCGGTCGGAGTGGTCGGTACTTCAAGGATGCGCCTCTTTCGCCGACTTGATGCGCACGCGGGCGTGTTAAGAACTCGGAAACTTTCGGTATTCTTAAGGCATGAAGGCAGGCACCCCCGACCTGGCGATCCTCGGCCAACGCATCCGGCATTTCCGCGGCGAGCGCGGACTCACGCTCGACCAGCTCGGCGAGGCGGTGGGCCTCGCGGGCAGCCAGCTCTCGCTCATCGAGAACGGCAAGCGGGAGCCCAAGCTGTCGACCCTCGATGCCCTCGCCCTCGCGCTCGACGTGGGCCTGCCCGAACTCCTCGCCCGCGAGGCGCCGAGCCACCGGGCGGCGCTCGAGCTCGAGCTCGGACGCGCCCAGGCGAGCCCGCTGTACGCGAGCCTGGGACTTCCGCCCATCCGGCCCGGCCGCGGCATCAGCGACGAGTCACTCGAGGCCATCGTGGGGCTCCACCGGGAGCTGCAGCGACGAGCGAGCGAGGCCATCGCCACACCCGAGGAGGCGCGGCGGGCGAACACCGACCTCCGGGAGCGCATGCGCGAGCAGGCGAACTACCTGCCCGACATCGAGGAGCTCGCCGAGGAGCAGGTGCGCGCGTCCGGCCACCGCACGGGCGCCCTCACCCACCGCGAGGTGAGCGTGATGGCCGAGCGGCTCGGGTTCCAGCTCATCTACGTGAACGACCTGCCCGATTCGACGCGCTCCATCACCGATCTCGCGAACGGCCGCATCTACCTGCCGCCTGCGTCGATCCCGGGCGGCCACGGACTGCGCTCCATGGCGCTGCAGGCCATGGCGCACCGTCTGCTCGGGCACACGCCGCCCGCCAGTTACGACCAGTTCCTGTGGCAGCGGCTCGAGATCAACTACTTCGCCGCCGCCTGCCTGATGCCGCAGGAGGCATCCGTCACCTTCCTGCAGGCCGCGAAGAAGGAGCGCCGGCTCGCGATCGAGGACTTCCGCGACGCGTTCGGCGTGACGCACGAGGCCGCGGCGCTGCGGTTCACCAACCTGGCGACGAGCCAGCTCGACATGACCGTGCACTTCCTCCGGGTCGCGGGCGACGGCGCGCTGCAGAAGGGCTACGAGAACGACGGGCTGCCGCTGCCCACCGACGTCACCGGGTCGATCGAGGGCCAGTGGGTGTGCAAGAAGTGGAGCGCGCGGCGCGCGTTCGAGCACACCAACCGCACCACCGAGAACTACCAGTACACCGACACCCCGGCGGGCACGTTCTGGGATGCGACGCAGACGGGGTCGACGGATGCCGCGCAGTTCTCGATCACGGTCGGCGTGCCGTTCAACCAGGCGAAGTGGTTCCGCGGGCGCGAGACGACGGTGCGGGCCGTGTCGACGTGTCCCGACGAGGCCTGCTGCCGTCGCGCCCCCGACGGGCTCGCCGAGCGCTGGGCCGGACAGGCGTGGCCGAGCGCTCGGCTGCACGCCCACGTGCTGTCTCCGCTGCCGTCGGGCACGTTCCCGGGTGTCGACGACGCCGAGGTGTACCAGTTCCTCGAGGCGCACGCCGACCACTGACCCCCGCCCGGAATTCCGGAGCACTGCGTTCAGAACTCAGGAACGCGTCCTGCCGAATTCGGAGCACGACGGTCAGAATTCAGGACCAGCGCTCCACGCTCACGACGTCAGAGCCCGAATCCGCGCGCACGACCGACCCATTCATCCCTCGTCTCCTGAATTCTGACGAGCGAGCTCCTGAATTCTGACGAGCGCGCACCTCAATTCGGCGCGCGCCGGCCGCCGGGCCGCCGACCCCGGGCAGTGCGTCGTGCGATGAAGTGACGCTTGCATTAGTGTGTGTCACACAGTATCGTGGGACACATGAATGACGTCGACCTCACTGCGGGGCACGTCCAGGAGCTGCGACGCGGCACCGTGGTGCTCGCATGCCTCGTGCGGCTGCGCACGCCCGACTACGGGTATGCACTCCTCGAGGCGCTCAACGCGATCGGCATCACCGTCGACGCGAACACGCTCTATCCCCTGCTCCGGCGACTCGAGAAGCAGGGCCTGCTCACGAGCGAATGGAACACCGACGAGGCACGCCCGCGCAAGTTCTACCGCGCGAGTCCGGCCGGCGAGCAGCTCGCCGCCGAACTCACCGCCGACTGGCGCCGCATCGACGACGCCCTCACCCGACTCACGACTGGAGACGAACGATGACCACCCTCGCCGACCGCTACGTCTGGGCCGCCGCCCGCAGCGTCCCCGAGGCGCAGCGCCCCGAGTTCGAGCGCGAGCTCCGCGAGCGCATCGGCGACGCGATCGAAGGCCACGTGGCGCGGGGCGCCGCGCCGGCCGACGCGGAGCACGCCGCCCTCGTCGAGCTCGGCGACCCGTGGCAGCTCGCGGCTCGGTACGTCGATCGCCCCATGCAGCTCATCGGTCCGCGCTACTTCCCCACCTGGTGGCGCCTGCTGAAGACGCTGCTCGTCATCGTGGTGCCCATCTCCGTCGTGGGCGTCCTGCTCGGGCAGGTGCTCTCGAACGCCCCGATCGGCGAGATCATCGCCGAGCCGATCACCGTCGGGCTGTCGGTGGCGGTGCACCTCGCGTTCTGGACGACCCTCGTCTTCGCCATCGCCGAGCGCGCCCCGTCGAGCGTGCCGATCGCCACGTGGACGCCCGAGCAGCTCCCCCAGATCCGCGACGACGCCCGGGCGGGCCGGACCGGCGACCTCATCGCCTCGACGGTGTTCCTCGCGATCCTGGCCGGTGCCATCGTCTGGCAGCAGGCCGGCGCGATCTTCCGCGATGGCGAGCGCCTGCCGATCCCGGTGCTCGACCCCTCGCTCTGGTCGTTCTGGATTCCCTACTTCCTCGTCGTGATCGCGCTCGAGGTGGTGTTCGCGGTACTCATCTACCTCCGCGGCTGGACGTGGACGATGGCCGGGGTCAACGTCCTGTTGAACGTCGCCTTCATGGTCCCGGCCATGTGGCTCTTCCTCAGCGGGCAGCTCTTCGCACCCGAGTTCCTCGATGCGATCTCGTGGCCGTGGCCGAGCGGCGAGCCGGTGGCCATCATCCTCGCGTTCGTGTTCATCGGCGTCTCCGTCTGGGACGTCATCGACGGATTCCGCAAGGCCGCGGCCAACCGCGGGACGCCTGCGATCACCGCGGCCTGATCCGCGGCCGACGCCTACTTCGGCTGCATCCGGATCGCCCCGTCGAGACGGATGGTCTCCCCGTTCAGCATCGGATTCGCGATGATCGAGCGGACGAGCGCCGCGTACTCCGTGGGGTGGCCGAGCCGCGACGGATGCGGCACCTGCGCCTCGAGCGAAGCGCGCACGTCCTCGGGCATGCCGGCCATCATGGGCGTCTCGAAGATGCCGGGAGCGATCGTCATGACGCGAATGAGCAGCTTCGACAGGTCGCGCGCGATCGGCAGGGTCATCCCGACCACGCCGCCCTTCGATGCCGAGTAGGCGGCCTGCCCGATCTGCCCGTCGAACGCCGCGACGGAGGCGGTGTTGATGATCACGCCGCGCTCGGCGGTCTCGGGCCCGCCCGGCACCTGCCCGCGCACGGGCTCCGTCGCCGCCATCGCGGTGGCCGCGAGTCGGATCACGTTGAACGTGCCGATGAGATTCACTCGGATGGTGCGCTCGAACGCATCGAGCGGCGCGGGCCCGTCGCGTCCGACCGTGCGGTTCGCGGTGACGATGCCGGCGCAGTTCACGGCGACGCGGAGCGGTGCCAGCGCGGATGCCGCGTCCACGGCGGCCTGCACCTGCGATGCGTCGGCGACATCCGCCCCGACGAAGGTCGCACGGTCGCCGAGCTCGGCCGCGGCCTCCTCGCCGCGAGGGCCGGGCAGGTCGACGAGGACGACGGATGCCCCGCCCTCGAGGAGTGCGCGAGCGGTCGCCCTGCCGAGGCCGGATGCCCCGCCCGTGACGATCGCGGAGGTGCCGTCGAGTTCCATGTGCGTCCTTTCGTCGTTGCTCGCCCGCTGCGCCTGTCGAAGCGGGCATTCCGGTTCGGCCCGCTTCGACCGGCTCGGCGAGCCGTTGCTCAGAGGCGCTCGATGACGGTGGCGTTGGCCATGCCGCCGCCCTCGCACATCGTCTGCAGGCCGAGCCGGCCTCCGGTGGCCTCGAGCTGATTGACCAGTGTCGTGAGCAGGCGCGTGCCACTCGAGCCGAGCGCGTGGCCGAGGGCGATGGCGCCGCCGCGCGGGTTGAGCTTCGCGGCATCCGCCCCGGTCTCGCGGAGCCACGCGAGCGGCACCGACGCGAACGCCTCGTTGACCTCGTAGGCGTCGATGTCGTCGTGCACGAGCCCGGCTCGCGCGAGCACCTTCTCGGTCGCCGGGATGACGCCGGTGAGCATGTACAGCGGGTCGCTGCCGACCACCGAGAATGCACGGAACCGCGCACGCGGCTCGAGGCCGAGCTTCTCGGCGGCGTCGGCGCTCATGATGAGGGCCGCGGATGCCCCGTCGGTGAGCGGTGACGAATTGCCGGGCGTGACCCGCCAGTCGAGCTCGGGGAACCGCTCGGCGAGCGCGTCGCTGCGGAACGCCGGGCCCAGTCCGGCCAGCGATTCGACGGTCGTGGCCGGACGCACGGTCTCGTCGACGAGCGAGTCCACGCCGGGCACCGGCACGACCTCGGTGGCGAAGGCACCCGACTCCCCCGCCGCTGCCGCGAGCCGGTGCGAGCGTGCCGAGAACTCGTCGAGCTCCTCGCGCGAGAACCCCCACTTCGCCGCGATGAGCTCGGCCGAGACGCCCTGGTTCACGAGCCCCTCGGGATAGCGGGTGCGCAGCCGCGAGCCGTACGGGTCGGCGCCTGCCGCGCTCGAGCCGAGCGGCACCCGGCTCATCGACTCGACCCCGCACGCGACCACGATGTCGGCGTGCCCGGCGAGCACCGCCTGGGCCGCGAACGTCGCCGCCTGCTGGCTCGATCCGCACTGCCGGTCGATCGTCGTGCCCGGCACCGACTCGGGGAAGCCCGCCGCCAGCACCGCGTTGCGGGTGATGTTGTAGCTCTGCTCGCCGATCTGGCTGACGCATCCGCCGATCACGTCGTCGACGAGCGCGGGATCCAGGTCGTTGCGCGTGACGAGGGCGTCGAGGACGCCCGCGAGGAGGTCGACCGGATGGACGCCCGACAGCAGCCCACCGGGCTTGCCGCGCCCGACGGGCGTGCGGATGACGTCGACGATGACGGCTTCGGTGCTCATGGGTTCCAGCCTACGGCCGACCGAGACCCGTCTTCGCCGCTACTCCACCAGCGAGGAGACGGGCTCCACCTCGCGCTCCAGCACCACGGGCGCGCGTTCGGGGAGCACGAGCGGGTGCGTGCCGGCCATCGCCTCGATGACGCGCACGACCTGGCAGCTGTAGCCGTACTCGTTGTCGTACCAGACGTAGAGCACGGCGTCGGTGCCGTCGGCGATGGTGGCGAGGCCGTCGACGATGCCGGCTCGGTTGGAGCCGACGAAGTCGGTGGAGACCACCTCGGGCGACTCGATGTAGTCGACCTGCTGGCGCAGCGGCGACGTGAGCGAGACCTGGCGGAGGTACCGGTTGAGCTCGGTCTTCGTGGTGGGCCGCTCGAGCTGCAGGTTCAGGATCGCGAGCGACACGTCGGGGGTGGGCACCCGGATCGCCGAGCCGGTGAGCCTGCCGGCGAGCTCGGGAAGCGCCTTGGCGACGGCCTTCGCGGCGCCGGTCTCGGTGATGACCATGTTCAGCGCGGCGGAGCGGCCGCGGCGGTCGCCCTTGTGGAAGTTGTCGATCAGGTTCTGGTCGTTGGTGTACGAGTGCACGGTCTCGACGTGGCCGCGCACGACGCCGTAGGCGTCGTTGACGGCCTTCAGCACCGGGGTGATCGCGTTCGTCGTGCAGGACGCCGCAGAGAGGATGGGGTCGGCGTCGGTGATGTCGCCGTGGTTGATGCCGTGCACGATGTTCTTCAGCGCGCCCTTGCCGGGTGCGGTGAGCAGCACGCGGGACACGCCCTTGGCCTGCAGGTGCTGGCCGAGGCCCTCCTCGTCGCGCCAGCGGCCGGTGTTGTCGACGACGATCGCGTCCTCGATGCCGTACTGCGTGTAGTCGACGGTGGCCGGGTCGTTCGAGTAGATGACCTGGATGAGCGTGCCGTTGGCGAGGATGGTGTTCGCCTCCTCGTCGACCTCGATGGTGCCCTGGAACGGGCCGTGCACCGAGTCGCGGCGCAGCAGGCTGGCCCGCTTCACGAGGTCGTTCTCGGCGCCCTTGCGCACTACGATCGCGCGCAGTCGCAGGCCCTCGCCGTGTCCGGCGTGCGCGATGAGGATGCGGGCGAGGAGCCGCCCGATGCGTCCGAAGCCGTAGAGCACGACGTCGGTGCCCTTCCCGGGCTCCGCGTCGGGGTCGACGAGCACCGGCGCGAGCTCGCTGCGCAGGAAGTCGACGAGCGGCACCTGCTCGCCCGTCGCCCGGTACCGGGAGACGAGGCGCGCCACGTCGACCGACGCCGGACCCGGCGCGAGTTCGCGCAGCGCCTCGAGCACGCGCATCGTATCGGCGAGGGGGAGCTCCTCGTCGCCCGCCTGACGCGCGAATCGATGCGCCTTCAGCAGTTCGATCGCCGAACGGTTGATCAGTCGCCGACCGTGGATCGAGGTCACCACCCCGTGCTCTCGGTAGAGGCCGCCGATCAGCGGGATCATCCGCTCGGCCAGCTCCTCTCGGGCGATCCATTCCTCGCGTCGGGCGTCGAACTCGTGGGTCACGTGGTTCCTCCTCGACCGAGCGCGCCTGGCGACATCGGCCTCGTCTGGTTGTGGGGGATGCTTCGATTGTACGGAACGGCGGATGCCGCGCCGGCCATGCACGGTTGCAGGCGACCAGCGGTCATTCTATTATCGAACATCCAGTTCCATTATTGATCCTGCTTCTGCAGTCCGCCGGAAGGACCCCATGACCGTCGATGAGGAGCGAGCCGTGGCGGTGACCACGCCGGCGGAGAAGGGACCGTACTCGCAGACCCTCTCCCGGGGCATCCGGATCCTCGAGGTGCTCGCCGAGGCCGACGGTCCGCTCACCATCGCCGAACTCGCCGCCGCCATGGGCGTGCACCGTTCGATCGTCTACCGGCTGCTGCGCACCCTCGAAGACCACGGGCTCGTGGGGCGGACCGCAGCGGGCAGCATCGAGCTCGGCGCACGGCTCGCGGCGCTCGCTCGGAGCGTCTCGCGCGACCTCCAGTCGGCCGCGCTCCCCGAGCTCACGGCCGCCGCGAACGAGCTGGGCATGACGGCGTTCGTCGGCATCCTCGACCACGGCGAGGTGGTGACGCTCGTGAGCGTCGAGCCCAGGCACGCGCATGCGACGGTCGCACAGCGGCCGGGGACGCGCCACTCGCTCGCCGTCGGCGCACCCGGCGTCGCGATCCAGACGCTCCTCACCCGCGACCAGCGCCGTCGCGCGCTTCCCCCGGGGTTCGAGCTCGAACTCGCCGACGAGCGCGTCACCGAAGCGCATGAGCGCGGCTACGCCGTGAGTCGCGACGAGGTCATTCCCGGCATGGCCTCCGTCGCGGTGCCGCTCGCGGTGCCCGGCCAGCCGCTCGCGGCCGTGGCCGTGGTGTACATCGGCATGCCGGCCGAGCTCGACGCGATCGGCGCGCGACTCGATCGCGCCGCCCGCGCCGTGCGCGCCGAGCTGAGCTGACGCGGGTCACGGCGCCATAGCGGAGAATCGACACGCCACGCAAGCGGTGGACAGCCGGGGGGTTCCGTGGTCGAGTGGCCACATGATCCACTCCTGCGAACCCGCAGGAACGAAGGATCAACCGTCGAAGGGAAGATCCGTGAACATCCTCCTGATCATCGTCGCCATCATCGCCGTCATCCTGCTCTTCACGGGCGGGTTCGTCGAGTCGCTCCAGTTCCTGCTGTGGGTCGGCATCATCCTGCTCGTCATCGCGGTCATCGTGTGGCTGGTCCGGATGATGTCGGGAAGCCGTCGAGTCTGACCCGACGGGCGCCGCTTCGTGCGCGGTGGGTCAAGCCCACCGCGCCGACGGGCAAGGCCGCTGTCTCACGGCTGCCTAGCGTTGGAGTCCCAGACTCAACGTGGAGGAGCTATGGACAGCCCAACCCCAGTCCTCGAGGAGGCCTACGCCGGCCTCCTCGCCGAGATCACGCCTGACGGCGGCGAGCGCCGCGAGATCCTCGACCCCGCGACCGGCGAGGTCGTCGGGCACGCGCCCGTGCACACCTTGGACGACCTCGAGCACGCGGTCGCCGCGGCCAAGGCCGCGCAGCCCGCATGGGCCGCGCTGGGCCATGCGGGGCGCAGCGAGCTCATGATGCAGGCTGCGGACGCCATCGACGCCAACGCCGAGAGCCTGGCGCGCATCCTCTCCCGCGAGCAGGGCAAGCCGCTCAACGGCCTCAATGCGCGCTTCGAGGTGGGCGGCGCGTCGGGCTGGATGCGGGCCGCCGCGGCGACGCCCCTGGACTCCGAAGTGGTCTTCGACGACGGGCAGACGCGCGCCGAGCTGCACTACCGCCCGATCGGCGTGGTGGGCGCGATCGGACCTTGGAACTGGCCGCAGATGATCACCGTCTGGCAGATCGCGCCCGCACTCCGCATGGGCAACACCGTGGTGATCAAGCCCTCGGAGTACACGCCCCTGAGCGTGATCGCGCTCGTCGCCGTGATCAACGAGGTGCTTCCCGAGGGCGTCGTGAACCTCGTCTCGGGCGGCCGGGAGGTCGGCGCCGCGTTGTCGAGCCACCCCCACGTCGGCAAGGTCATGTTCACCGGTTCGACGGCGACGGGCAAGGCGATCATCCGCAGCTCCGCCGACACCGTGAAGCGACTCACCCTCGAGCTCGGCGGCAACGACGCCGGCATCGTGCTGCCCGACGTCGACGCGAAGGCGATCGCCGAGGGCGTCTTCTGGGGCGCGTTCATCAACACGGGGCAGACGTGCGCCGCCCTCAAGCGCCTCTACGTGCACGACGACGTCTACGACGCGGTCTGCGAGGCGCTCGTCGAGGTCGCGAGCAACGTGCCGATGGGTGTCGGCATCGAGGAGCAGAACGTGCTCGGACCGCTGCAGAACAGGCAGCAGTTCGACATCGTCGACCGCCTCGTGGAGTCGGCGAAGGCGTCGGGGGCGCGCGTGCTGCTCGGCGGCGAGCCCGACCGCGACCAGCCGGGCTACTTCTACCCGACGACGCTCGTCGCCGACATCGAGAACGACAACCCGCTCGTCGCCGAGGAGCAGTTCGGCCCGGCGCTGCCGATCATCCGCTACCGCGACATCGAGGAGGCCATCGAGATGGCCAACGGCCTCGAAGTGGGCCTCGGCGCCTCGGTGTGGTCGGGCGATCGCGAACGTGCGCGCGAGATCGCCGCGCGCATCGAGGCGGGCACGGTGTGGATCAACTCGCACGGCGGGGTGCACCCGATGGTGCCGTTCGGCGGCGCGAAGCAGTCGGGCTACGGCTTGGAGTTCGGCGTCGAGGGGCTGAAGGCGCTCGGCGTGCCGCAGGTCGTCAACGGCTGAGCGAGTGTGCATGAACGGCGGCCGGGACGGGGTGGAGGCCCCGGCCCGACCGCCGTTCGCATACCTGCGGAGCCGGTAGACTCGTGACGTCCAGGCGCCTGCGAGCGCCGGTGCTCGAAAAATGGGCACGAAGCCGAGCCGCCACGAGCGGGCTCGTGCGAGACACATACGGACTCCCACTCCGTCACCGTCTCGAAGGACTTCGCATGGCCTCGGTCTCCGCGCACGTCGCGCACGCCCTCTCCACCCGCATCGATCACGTCTTCGGCGTCATGGGCAACGGCAACGCCGCCCTCCTCGACGCCCTCGATCGCACCTCGACCCGCTACACCGCGCTGCGGCACGAGGCGGGCGGGGTCGTGGCCGCCGACGCGCACCACCGCGCCTCGGGCCGGCTCGCCGCGGCGACGGCGACGTACGGAGCCGGCTTCACCAATGCGCTCACCGCCCTCGCGGAGTCGGCTCAGGCGAGGGTCCCGGTCGTGCTCGTCGTCGGCGACGCGCCGACCACGGGTGTTCGGGCCTGGGACGTCGACCAGCCGGCGATGGCGGCCGCCGCGGGTGTCACGACGTTCACGGTGGACCGGGCGGATGCCGCAGCCACGACCATTCGGGCGATCGAGCACGCACTCGCGCATCGCACCGCCGTCGTGCTCGCCATTCCGTACGACCTCGCCACGGCCGACGCCGGGGAGCTCACGCCCGCCGCCGAGCTTCCGGCCGCCGCACTCCCGGCGCCGCTGGAGCCCGACGCAGCACGGCTGGACGCGGTGGCGGACCTCCTCGGCGGCGCCCGCAGGCCGTTCCTCCTCGCCGGTCGCGGTGCGTGGCTCGCGGGGGCGGGTGAAGCCCTCGGACGGCTCGCCGACCTGACCGGCGCGGTGACCGCGTCGACCGCGCTCGCGCGCGGCATCTTCCCCGACACGCGGTTCGACCTCGGCGTCACCGGCGGCTTCGGCCAGGAGGACGCGATGGCGCTCGTGCACGAGGCCGACGTCGCGGTCGTCTTCGGGGCAGGGCTCAACCAATTCACGATGCGCTTCGGGCAGTTGTTCGCGCCCGGCACGCGGGTCGTGCAGGTCGACCTCGCGGCGGAGGCGACGAACCCGGTCGTCACCGATTTCGTGCCGGGCGACGCGCGGCTCGCGGCATCCGGGATCGCGGAACGCCTGGAGCGCTCGGGCACGACGCCGAGCGGATGGCGCGAGTCCGTCGACTTCGGCCCGCTGCGGCAGCTCCACCCCGGCGACGACGTCGCCCCCGACGGGCGGCTCGACCCGCGCCGGGTCGCGGCACGCCTCGGCGAGCTGCTGCCCGAGGACCGCGTCGTCGTCTCCGACGGCGGACACTTCATCGGCTGGGCGAACATGTACTGGCCGGTGGCGTCGCCCGACCGCATGCTCATGGTCGGCACCGCGTTCCAGTCGATCGGGTTCGGGCTGCCGAGCGTTCCGGGCGCGGCCATGGCGAAGCCCGACGCGGCCATCGTCCTGACGACGGGCGACGGCGGCGGCCTGATGGCGCTCGCCGACCTCGAGAGCGCCGTGCGCACCGCGGGCGGCCGTGGCATCGCCGTGGTGTGGAACGACGCCGCCTACGGCGCGGAGGTGAACCTCTACGGGCTGAAGGGCTACGCCGAGGCGCCCATGCTCATTCCCGAGGTCGACTTCGCGGCCCTCGCGGCGGCCGTCGGCGCCGAGGGGGTCGTGGTGCGCGAGCTCGCCGACCTCGACCGGCTCGCCGCCTGGTCGGCCGAGCCGGTCGACGAGCGGCGGTTCCTGCTGCTCGACTGCCGCATCTCGGGGCGCGTGATCGCGCCGTACCAGCACGAGGTCATCGCGGTCAACCGCGGCCGCTGACGCGGCGTCGCACGTTTCCGTTCCCGCGCCGCGCGGCCGCCCCGGCGGGCACGCCGTGCGGGAACGGAAACACGATGCGGGCCGAGCACGACGACGGGGGCGGATGCCGCGTGCTCGCGACATCCGCCCCCGTACTCGGTTCGGCAGGACCGGACTACTTCTCCCAGACGAAGTGGCGTCGCGACTGCTCGGCCTCGGCGTCGGGACCGAGCGGGATGCCCGTGCGGTCGCGGAGCATCAGGGTCGCGGCGAAGGCGATCACCATGACGGCCGCGATGTAGAACGCCACCGAGGTCGCGGTGCCGGTCGACTGCACCAGCCACGCGGCGATGGTCGGCGCGAAGGCACCGCCGAGGATCGCACCGATCGCGTAGGTGATCGACACGCCCGAGTAGCGGATGGAGGCGGGGAACAGCTCCGTGAAGTACGCCGCCTGCTGGCCGTAGGTGAAGCCGTTGCCGATCGCGAAGAGCGAGACGCCGGCGAAGAGCAGCCACGGGTTGCCCGTGTCGGTGAGCGGGAACAGCAGGAACACCGTCGCGAGGAACGCGATCCAGCCGATGATGTACGTGTTCCGGCGTCCGATGCGGTCGGAGACGATGCCCGCGGCGAAGGTCGCGATGAGCCAGACGATCGAGGCGCCGGCCACCGCGAGCAGCACGGGCGTGCGCTCCATGCCGACGTGTCCGCCGTCTGCGATGGGCATGGTGGCGTAGTTCTGCAGGTAGCCGCCCGTGGTCATGTAGCCCGCGGCGTTGTTGCCCGCGAAGGTGAGCGCGGCCAGCAGCACGAGCAGCCAGTGCTTGCGGAACAGCGTCAGGATCGGGGTCTTCGCCTTCTCCTTCTTGGCGGCGATCTCCTGGAAGACGGGGCTCTCGTCGACCGCGCGGCGCACGATGATGCCCACGATGATGAGGATGAAGCTCAGCAGGAACGGAATGCGCCATCCCCACTCGAGGAACGCGTCGCCGGGTGAGATGACGCCGGTCATCAGCGCCAGGACGCCCGAGGCGAGGAGGAGCCCGATCGGCACGCCGATCTGGGGGAACGCGCCGTAGCGGCCGCGCTTGCCGTCGGGTGCGTGCTCCACGGCCATGAGCACGGCGCCGCCCCACTCGCCACCGGTCGAGAGACCCTGCAGGATGCGGAGCAGGATGAGCAGCACGGGCGCGGCGACGCCGATCTGCTGGTAGGTCGGCAGGACGCCGATGAGGGTGGTCGCGGCACCCATGAGGATGAGCGTGACGACGAGCATCGCCTTGCGGCCGATCTTGTCGCCGAAGTGACCGGCGAGGAACGCGCCGAGCGGGCGGAACAGGAAGCTGACCCCGACCGTGGCGAACGAGAGGATCGTGGCGAACTGCGGGCCGGCGGGCGCGAAGAACAGGGACCCGAAGACGAGGCCGGCGGCGCTCGCGTACAGGAAGAAGTCGTACCACTCGATGGTGGTGCCGATCACGGTGGCGAAGGCGACGCGGCGGAGCTCGCGTTGCCTGGCCTGGCTGGTTGGTGCGGTGGTGGACGCCGTCGTCATGGCGCGTCGACTCCTCTGTCGTGTCGCTGGGTGGGTGTTCCGTCCGGGAGCCGGGCGGGGTTTCGAGCTATCATATATGATTTCAAATACCAAGTCTGACACCCGGATCGAATACGATCAGGAACGTCCCTCCTCGACAACGAAGTGGAGCCCCGGATTGCTCGATCCAGCACGCATCGCGGAGATCGCCGACGAACTCGTCGCCGCCGATCGCGACCGATCCACCGTCCCCCTCCTCACCGCGCGCAACCCCGACATGACGGTCGAGGACGCCTACGCCGTGCAGCGGCTCTGGGCCGACCGGCGCGCCGCGCAGGGCGCGCGTCTCGTCGGCCGCAAGATCGGCCTCACCTCGAAGGTCATGCAGGTCGCCACGGGCATCACCGAGCCCGACTACGGCGTGATCTTCGACGACATGGTGTTCGAGTCCGGTGCGAGCGTCGAGTTCGACCGATTCTCGAACGTGCGCATCGAGGTGGAACTCGCGTTCGTGCTCGCGAAGCCGCTCACGGGCCCGAACACGACGATCTTCGACGTGCTGGATGCCACGGCCTACGTCGTGCCGGCCCTCGAGATCCTGAACTCGCACATCGAGATGGCCGGTCGCACGATCGTGGACACCATCTCCGACAACGCGGCCATGGGCGCCATGGTCGTCGGCGGCAACCCCGTGAAGGGCGACGCCGTCGACCTGCGCTGGATCTCCGCCCTGCTCTACCGCAACCAGACGATCGAGGAGTCGGGCGTCGCCGCGGCCGTCCTCGGCCACCCGGCCATGGGGGTCGCCTGGCTCGCGAACAAGCTCTCGCAGCACGGGCAGTCGCTCGGCGCCGGAGAGATCATCCTCGCCGGCTCGTTCACCCGCCCGATGTGGGTGGAGCGCGGCGACACGGTGCACGCCGACTACGGACAGCTGGGAGCCATCACATGCCGGTTCGAATGACCCTTCCGCCGACGTTCGCCGAGCGGCTCGCGACCTCCGAACGCGCGCTGGCCGGCATGTGGGTGTGCTCCGGGAGCCCGCTCATCGCCGAGATCGCGGCGGGCAGCGGCCTCGACTGGCTGCTCATCGACGGCGAGCATTCCCCCAACTCGCTCGAGTCGATCCTCGCCCAACTGCAGGCCATCGCGGCGTACCCGGCGACGCCGCTCGTCCGGCCGCCCTACGGCGACGTCGTCACGATCAAGCAGTACCTCGACCTCGGCGTGCAGAACCTGCTCGTGCCCATGGTGGACTCGGCCGAGCACGCCGCCGAGATGGTGCGCGCCGTGCGGTATCCGCCCGCCGGCGTGCGCGGCGTGGGCAGTGCCCTGGCGCGCGCGTCGCGCTGGAACCGGGTGCCCGACTACCTCGCGGATGCCGCGGGCACGATCTCGTTGACGGTGCAGATCGAGACGGTCGCCGCGGTCGAGCACGTCGAGGAGATCCTGGCCGTCGACGGCGTCGACGCGATCTTCATCGGCCCGTCCGACCTCGCCGCCTCGATGGGGCTGCTCGGGCAACAGGAGCACCCCGATGTGGTCGCCGCGGCCGAGCACTGCATCCGCGCGGCCGCCGCGGCCGGCAAGCCCGCGGGCGTGAACGCGTTCGCCCCGGCGGTGGCCGATCGCTACTTCGCCGCCGGGGCCTCGTTCGTGCTCGTCGGGGCGGATGTCGCGATGCTCGCGCGCGCCTCGGAGGCGCTCGCCGACCGCTTCATCGGGTCGGCTGCCGGGGACGGCACCGGCCAGGACGAGGTCCTCCAGCCCCCGCGCGCCAGCTACTGAACCGCGGGCTTCCATCGTGCGGCAGGATCGTATATGATTTCAGATACAACGAGACGAGGATGTCCATGACCACCACCGACGAGATCGCCGCCCCCGGCAAGATCATCGCCGTGCATCTCAACTACCGGTCGCGTGCCGAGCAGCGCGGCCGTACGCCCGCCGCGCCGAGCTACTTCCTGAAGCCGGCCTCGTCGGTCGCGGCATCCGGCAGCACGCTCGAACGCCCCTCCGACACCGAACTGCTCGCCTTCGAGGGCGAGATCGCGCTCGTCATCGGCGAGCCGGCCCGCCGCGTCTCCCCCGACGACGGCTGGAAGCACGTGGCCTCCGTCACCGCCGCGAACGACTTCGGACTCTACGACCTGCGCGCCGCCGACAAGGGCTCGAACGTGCGCTCGAAGGGCGGCGACGGGTTCACCCCGCTCGGGCCCGCACTGATCCCCGCGGCATCCGTCGACCCGGCCGGCCTCCGCGTTCGCACCTGGGTGAACGGCGCACTCGTGCAGGACGACACGAGCGACACGCTGCTCTTCCCCTTCGGCCAGCTGATCGCGGACCTCTCGCAGCTGATGACCCTCGAGACGGGCGACGTCATCCTCACGGGCACGCCCGCCGGATCGTCGGTCGTCGTGCCCGGCGACGTCGTCGAGGTCGAGGTGGATGCCCCGGATGCCCCCGGCACGCCGTCGACGGGCCGACTCGTCACCACCGTCACCGAGGGCACCGCGCCGTTCGGCGACTTCGGCACGAAGCCATCGGTCGACGACCTGCAGCGCGAGGAGGCGTGGGGCTCACGGGAGGCGGCCGGCTTGGCTCCGCTCGCTGAGCCTGTCGAAGCGAGCCCTTCGACAGGCTCAGGGACCCCTTCGACCGGCTCAGGGACCGACGTGTTCGAGCTCACCGACGAGCTTCGCGCCCGCTTCGCGGGAGTCGCCGTCGCGACGCTCTCGGTCGCGCTCCGCAAGCGCGGCTACCACGACATCTTCATCGAGGGGGTCTCGGCGAACCACGAGGGCGACCGCATCGTCGGGCGCGCCAGGACCCTCCGCTTCATCCCGTTCCGGCCCGACCTCTTCGCCTCGCACGGCGGCGGCTTCAACGCCCAGAAGCGCGCATTCGACGCCGTCGAGCCCGGCGAGGTGCTCGTGGTCGAGGCTCGTGGCGAGCGCGGCACGGGCACCGTCGGCGACGTGCTCGCCCTGCGTGCCCAGGTGCGCGGCGCCGCGGGCATCGTGACCGACGGCGGCGTGCGCGACTTCGACGCCGTGCGCGGCTTCGAGATCCCCGTCTTCTCGCAGGGCGCGCACCCCTCGGTGCTGGGCCGCCGGCACGTGCCGTGGGAGACCGACGTGACGATCGCCTGCGGCGGCGCCGCCGTGCAGCCCGGCGACGTCATCGTGGGCGACGGCGACGGCGTGATCGTGATCCCGCCCGCGCTCGTCGAGGAGGTGCTCGCCGAGGCCGAGACGCAGGACCGGGAGGACGCGTGGGTGGCCGAGCAGGTCGCCGCCGGGGCATCCGTCGACGGACTGTTCCCCATGAACGCCGAGTGGCGCGCCCGCTACGAGGCGGCCCTTCGACAGGCTCAGGGACCGACGAAGGCACAGGGAGCCACCTCATGACGCCCACGAGCAAGTCGCAGCAGGCCTACGAGTACCTGCGCGCCCGCATCGACGACGGCCGCTACGTGCCGGGGTACCGGCTCGTGCTGGGCCAGATCGCACGCGAGCTCGACGTCTCGGTCGTGCCCGTGCGCGAGGCGATCCGCCGACTCGAGGCCGAGGGGTACGTCACGTTCGAGCGCAACGTGGGCGCGCAGGTCGCGCTCATCAAGGAGACCGAGTACCTGCACACCATGCAGACGCTCTCGATCGTCGAGGGCGCGGCGACGTCGCTGTCGGCGCCGTACCTCACCGCCGAGCAGTTGCAGGAGGCGCGGCGGATCAACGAGCGGATGCGCCGGCTCCTCGACGACTTCGATCCGCACCGCTTCACGGAGCTCAACATCCAGTTCCACGCGGCGCTCTACGAGGCGTGCCCGAACCCGCACATCCTCGACCTCGTGCACCGCGGCTGGAACCGCCTGAAGCTCCTGCGCGACACGTCGTTCAGCTTCGTGCCCGGACGCGCCGCGGAGTCGGTCGCCGAGCACGAGCGCATCGTCGAGCTCATCGAGTCGGGCGCCGAGCCGCTCGAGATCGAGCTCGCCGCGCGTGCCCACCGCACCGCCACCCTCGACGCCGTGCTGGCCTTCGCGGCCGAGCACAAGCATCCCGCCCCGGCACCGGCCGGCGCGCCGGCCGCCGAGCCGGTGCTCGCCTCCACCACCGACTGACCCACCGAACGAGGAAACCATGACGCATCACGTCCCCGAAGGACTCCCCGACCGCATCCGCCACTACATCGACGGCGAGTTCGTCGACTCGATCGGCGGCGAGACGTTCGACGTGCTCGACCCCGTGT
This sequence comes from Agromyces sp. NSFZ, assembly GCF_056156205.1. Classification (NCBI taxonomy): domain Bacteria; kingdom Bacillati; phylum Actinomycetota; class Actinomycetes; order Micrococcales; family Microbacteriaceae; genus Agromyces; species Agromyces sp. NSFZ. Next base: position 1,265,578 of record NZ_CM149585.1, on the reverse strand, counting down.
CGAACGAGACCTACGTGCAGGCCGCGGCCGGCCAGAAGGCCGACATCGACCGTGCGGTCGCCGCCGCGAAGCGGGCGTTCCGAGAGGGCCCGTGGCCGAAGATGCTGCCGCGCGAGCGCTCGCGCGTGCTGCACCGCATCGCCGACATCGTCGAGTCGCGCGACGCGCAGCTCGCCGAGCTGGAGTCGTTCGACTCGGGCCTGCCGATCACCCAGGCGCTCGGCCAGGCGCGCCGCGCGGCGGAGAACTTCCGGTTCTTCGCCGACCTGATCGTCGCGCAGGCCGACGACACCTACAAGGTGCCCGGTCGCCAGATCAACTACGTGAACCGCAAGCCGATCGGCGTCGCCGGCCTCATCACGCCGTGGAACACGCCGTTCATGCTCGAGTCGTGGAAGCTCGGCCCCGCACTCGCCACCGGCAACACCGTGGTACTGAAGCCGGCCGAGTTCACGCCGCTCTCGGCGTCGCTGTGGGCCGGGATCTTCGAGGAGGCCGGGCTGCCCAAGGGCGTCTTCAACCTCGTCAACGGCCTCGGCGAGGAGGCGGGCGACGCGCTGGTGAAGCATCCGGATGTCCCGCTCATCTCGTTCACGGGCGAGAGCCGCACCGGGCAGATCATCTTCGGCAACGCCGCGCCGTTCCTCAAGGGCCTCTCGATGGAGCTCGGCGGCAAGAGCCCCGCCGTGGTCTTCGCCGACGCCGACCTCGACGCGGCCGTGGATGCCACCATCTTCGGCGTGTTCTCGCTGAACGGCGAGCGCTGCACGGCCGGCAGCCGCATCCTCGTCGAGCGTGCGATATACGACGAGTTCGTCGAGAAGTACGCCGCGCAGGCGAAGCGCGTCATCGTGGGCGACCCGCACGACCCCGAGACCGAGGTCGGCGCGCTCGTGCACCCCGAGCACTACGAGAAGGTCATGAGCTACGTCGAGATCGGCAAGACCGAGGGCCGCCTCGTCGCCGGCGGCGGTCGCCCCGATGGCTTCCCCACGGGCAACTACGTGGCGCCGACGGTGTTCGCGGACGTCCCGAAGGACGCCCGCATCTTCCAGGAGGAGATCTTCGGCCCGGTCGTCGCGATCACGCCCTTCGACTCCGACGAGGAGGCGCTCGAGCTCGCCAACGGCGTGAAGTACGGCCTCGCCGCCTACATCTGGACCAACGACCTCAAGCGCGCGCACAACTTCTCGCAGGCCGTCGAGGCGGGCATGGTGTGGCTGAACTCGAACAACGTCCGCGACCTGCGCACGCCCTTCGGCGGCGTCAAGGCCTCGGGCCTCGGCCACGAGGGCGGCTACCGCTCGATCGACTTCTACACCGACCAGCAGGCCGTGCACATCACCCTCGGTGCCGTGCACAACCCGACGTTCGGCAAGCAGGAGCACCACGACGAGACCGACCTCGACGACCCGGACCCCCGCTGAGCCCTTCGACAGGCTCAGGGACCGGCCCGAGACATCCGATTCACCGACCACCACCACCAGGCAAGGACGCTCACATGACCGCCAAGGAAGACAAGACCCTCACCTCCTCGGGCTTCTACGTTTCGCAGGAGGCCCCCATCCACACCGACAACCCGATCCCGACGCCCTCGGCGCCGGCGCCCGACATCCTGCGCTGTGCGTACATGGAGCTCGTCGTCACCGACCTCGCCCGCTCGCGCGCGTTCTACGTCGACGTGCTCGGGCTCACCGTGACCGAGGAGGACGAGAACACCGTCTACCTCCGCTCGCTCGAGGAGTTCATCCACCACAACCTCGTGCTGCGCAAGGGCCCGGTCGCGGCGGTCGCCGCGTTCTCGTACCGCGTGCGCACGCCTGAAGACCTCGACAAGGCCGTCGCCTTCTACGAGGAGCTCGGATGCCGCGTCGAGCGCCGCGCCGAGGGCTTCACGAAGGGCATCGGCGAGTCGGTGCGCGTCGAGGACCCGCTGGGCTTCCCCTACGAGTTCTTCCACGACGTCGAGCACGTCGAGCGCCTCGCCTGGCGCTACGACCTCTACACGCCGGGCGCGCTCGTGCGGCTCGACCACTTCAACCAGGTCACGCCCGACGTGCCCCGCGCGACGAAGTTCATGCAGGACCTCGGCTTCCGCGTCACCGAGGACATCCAGGACGACGAGGGCACCGTGTACGCCGCGTGGATGCGCCGCAAGCCCACCGTGCACGACACCGCGATGACCGGTGGCGACGGACCCCGCATGCACCACGTCGCGTTCTCGACGCACGAGAAGCACAACATCCTCGCCATCTGCGACAAGCTCGGCGCGCTGCGCCAGAGCGACCGCATCGAACGCGGCCCCGGCCGCCACGGCGTCTCGAACGCGTTCTACCTGTACCTGCGCGACCCCGACGGGCACCGCGTCGAGATCTACACGCAGGACTACTACACGGGCGACCCCGACAACCCCGTGGTCACCTGGGACGTGCACGACAACCAGCGCCGCGACTGGTGGGGCAACCCGGTCGTGCCCTCGTGGTACACCGAGGCCTCGCTCGTGCTCGACCTCGACGGCAACCCGAAGGAGGTCGTCGCCCGCACCGACGCCAGCGAGATGGCCGTCACCATCGGTGCCGACGGATTCTCGTACACGCGCGCCGGCGAGGGCGAGGACTCCATGCCCGAGTGGAAGCAGGGCGAGTACAAGCTCGGCCACCAGCTCTGACCCCCGCTCGGGAGGCGCGCATCGTGCCTCCCGGGCACCGGCGGCAGACTACAGTGCTGCCATGCCGACCGAACGAACCCCGCTCCTCCACGGAAGCGCGCGAGTCCTCGGACTCGACGGCCTCGACCGCGAGCGGGGTTCGCTCGTTCCACTCGGTGCGATCACGTCATGAGCGCGGGCCGCGTCGCCGTCCTCGGAGCGGGCATCATGGGCAGCGCCCTGGCGATCGAGCTCGCGCGCCGCGGGTTCGAGGTGACCCTCATCGACCAGGAGGCAGCGCCGATGGCGGCGACGAGTCGCTGGAACGAGGGCAAGATCCACCTCGGCTACCTCTACGGCGCCGACCCGACCCTCGCGACGGCGCAGCACATCCTCCCCGGCAGCCTGCGATTCGGCGAGCTGGCTCGGGACCTGATCGGCGGCGGCCTCGACGGGCACACGACGACGACCGACGACCTCTACCTGATCCACCGCGACTCGGTGGCCGCGCCCGGCACGCTGCGCGAACGGTTCGCGGCGATCAGCACGCTGATCCGCGAGCATCCGGACGCGCGCCGGTACCTCGTGGATGTCTCCGACGCGCACGCCATCGAGCTCACGGCCGAGGAGCTGCGCGCCCTCGCCGGGCACGACATCGTCGCCGGCTTCCGGGTGCCGGAGCGATCGGTCGATACCCGGTGGTTCGCCGACCGACTGGCCGGGGCCGCGGCATCCGAGCCGGGCATCGAACTCCGGATGGGCATGCGGGTGACCGCCGCCGAACCCGTGGACGCGATCGACGGACGGTGGCGCGTGCGCACCGCCGGCGGGTACGCGGAGGAGTTCGACCTCGTGCTGAACGCGCTGTGGGGCGGGCGACTCCCCGTGGACGTCACCGCCGGCCTCACGCCGGAACCGCCGTGGACCCATCGCTACCGGTTCTGCGTGTTCGTGCGCACCCGACGGGAGCTCGACCTGCCGAGCGCGATCGTCGCGACCGGGCCGTTCGGCGACGTGAAGAACTACGACGGCCGCGACTTCTACCTGTCGTGGTATCCCGTCGGGCTTCGCGCCGAGAGCGCCGCGCTCGAACTCGAAGCGCCGCCGCTTCCCGGCGGCTCCGACGCCGACGCCTTCGTCGAGCGCGTGCGAGCGGCGCTGCAGCGCGTCATGCCATGGACCGCGCAGGTGTTCGACGACGCGGAGTCCACGATCGTGCACGGCGGATTCGTCTTCGCGCGTGGTGCGGGGGCACTCGACGACCCCGGTTCGGGTCTGCACCGCCGCGATCGCTTCGGCGTGGCGCGACGGGGCGGGTACCTCTCCATCGACACCGGCAAGTACTCGACGGCGCCGTGGCTCGCCCGCACGATCGCGGACGAGCTCGCCGGATGAGCAAAGACGACGGGACGAGGATGACGCCGCAGCCCCACGATGCGACCCCACTGGTGACGGCGCTCGTGCCGACGTACAACGGCTCGCGATTCATCCGGCGCACGCTCGACAGCCTCGCGGCGCAGACCTGGCCGAACCTCGAGATCCTCATCGGCGACGACCGCTCGACCGACGACACCCTCGAGGTCGTGCGCCGCTTCGCGGAGCGCCACCCGAACGTGCGCATCGTCGAGCGCGAGGCGAACCTCGGATGGCTGCGCAACTCGAACGACCTGATGGCGCGCGCCCGCGGCGAGCTCATGTTCTTCGCGTTCCATGACGATGTCGTCGCTCCCATCTACGTCGAGCGCCTCGCGCAGGCACTGCTCGGGAACGAGCGCGCCGTGCTCGCGTTCAGCGACATGAACGTGCACGAGGTCGACGGACCCGGTCGCCTGCACGTGTTCGACGAGCTCGAGGGGCTGCGGTCGCCCGTCGCGCGGGGCCGCGTGATGGTGCGACGCCCCGTCAACTGGTGGGTGCCGAACCGCGGCCTCTTCCGCGCCTCGGGCTACCGGGAGGTCGGGGGCATCCATCCGAACGAGCAGGGCGAGTACTCGGCCGACTGGACCTGGCTCCTCGGGCTTTCGCTCATCGGCGAGTTCGTGCGCGTGCCCGAGCTGCTCTGCGAGAAGTACTACACGACGGGCAGCCTCTCGAAGCGCTGGCCGCACGACGAGACGCAGCTGCTCGCGCTGCGGAAGTCGGGCATCGCCGAGATCCGCCGGAGCAGCCTCGGGCCGCTCGCGAAAGCGCGCCTGACCGGTCACCTCCGGCGACGCGTGTACGGACGGCGACTGCCCGGCGGCGTGAAGCGCGCTTTCCGTCGGCTCGGCCTCTGACCGCGGCGCCGCGTATCGTTGAGGGCGATCCGACCACCTGCCGCCGAGGAGCCCATGCCGAAGATCGTCGACCATGACGAGCGTCGCCTCTCGATCGTGCATGCGACCTGGCGGCTCATCGCCGCGAAGGGCTTCCGCGCGACCACCATGCGCGAGATCGCCAAGGCCTCCGGCGTGGCGAACGGCGGCCTGTTCCCGTACTTCCGCAACAAGGAGGAGCTCATCGGGGCGACCTTCGAGCACGTCTTCACCGCGACGAACGAGCGCTTCGCGGCCGTGCGGGCCGACCTCGAGGGACTGCCCGCGCTTCGCGAGCTCATGCTGCAGATCTTCCCGCTCGACGAGGAGCGCGTGCTCGAGGCGCGCATCGTCATTCCGTTCTGGGAATATGCGGCCAACGAGCCCGAGCTTCGAGCCCTCCACGAGCGAACCATGCAGAGCTGGCACACGGAGTTCACGGCCCACCTCGACGACGCGAAGCGGCTCGGCGAGATCCGCGCCGACGTCGACGTCGCACGGGCCGCCGACCAGCTCATGGCCATGCTGAACGGCGTGCAGGTCGTCGCGGTGCTCTCGCCCGAGGGCGCGTCGCCCGAGCGGCTGATGGCCATGCTCGACGACTACTTCGCGCTGCTGCGCTGAGGCCCAAGGAACGCGTGATGTTTCCGTTCCCGCGCGAGGTTCCCCTTCTGCGGGCAACGTCGCGCGGGAACGGAAACACCGGGGTCAGCGGCCGTGCCCCGAGCAGTGGCAGGCGCCCGGCGCGCACGTGCAGCCGCCGCCGTGCCCCGAGGCATCCGTGTGGCAGGCCATGCCGAGCGACTCCGACGACGGAACGTTGAGCGTGGGGTTGCGCCCGAAGAAGCCGTACGGCTTCAGCGTGAACTTCGCGTAGTCGACGGGCATGACGGGCCAGTCCTCGACGCGCGGGAAATGCGTCGGGCCGAAGGTGTGCCAGAGCACGATGTCCTCGCCGTCGATCGAGCGGTCGGCCGCGGTGTAGCGCGGCAGCCCGTCACCGCCGGGGTTCTGGTTCACGAGGTCGCCGGCCGGGTACCGTTCGGCCTGGTCGTAGCGGGTGACCCACAGGTGCTTGCGCGTGAAGCCGGCACGCTTGGCGATGACCGACTCGGGGTCGGCCATGAGCGTCGGCGTGCCCTGCGCGAGGAGCTCGTAGGCCACGGGCTGGCCCAGCCGGTTCTGCTTCTCGGTGTTCACGATGTGCCAGGCGCGGCCCACGTTCAGGTCGGCGTCGCGCGCGCCCTCCGACTCCGTGCGCAGGCGCGTGCGCCGCTTCGTGAACGCGTTGCCGTACTCGTTGCCCTCGCCCATCGGCAGGCGCACCGCGTCGACCTCGTCGACCGCGTTGGCGACGCCGTCGACCATCATGTCGAGGCGGGCACTGAACAGGTGCTGGTGGTACGGCGCGCCGAGGCCCGGCGCGACCTCGCTCGCATAGTCCCCCGCCGACGGGTTGTAGGCCGACGTGAACAGCACGCCCGTGAGCTTCGCCTCGCACTCGATGGTGCCGTCGAGGTAGAGGTACCAGTAGAAGCCGTAGTCGTAGTTGCCGACGGTCGTGAAGAAGCTGATCACGAGCCGGCGCTGACGTCGCACCTCGTTGGAACCCGTGTAGATGTCGGTGTGCTTCCAGAGGGTGCCGTAGTCCTCCTCGTGCATGCAGATCGCGTTCGGGATGACGCGCGGGTTGCCGAGCTCGTCAGCGAGAGTCGCGTCGAAGTAGCGGATCTCGCCGAGGCAGTCGCAGCCGAGCACGAGGGAGTTGGCGTAGCGGCCGTAGACGTACTCCCCCGTGTCGAAGTAGTTCTGCCAGAAGCGCGCCGGTGACGGGTCGCCGTAGGGCACGACCATCTCGGCGATCGAGGCGCGGTAGATGATGTCGCGCTCGTCGCCGCCCTGGTCGGCGTCGACGTAGCGGATGCGGCGCAGCACGAGTCCCTCGCGCGCGTCGAACGCGATCGCGAAACGCCAGTTCGCCCACGACACCTCGTCGCCCTCGACGGTGAAGCTCGGGCCCTCGGGCTGGGTGATCGTGATCGGCTTCAGGGTGTCGAGCGCGGCGCCCTGCACCTCGGGGTCGTCGAAGTTGCCGCCCTCGGCGGGGATGTCGAAGACCTGCTCATCGACGAGCTTGAACATGCGGCCCTCGATCATGTCGACGTACGCGCACAGGCCGTCGACGGGGTGCGCCCAGCAGTGGTCCTGCTCGAACTGCTGCATGAAGGCGAGCACCCGGATGACGCGGCGGCCGCGTTCGTCGTCGAAGCCGTAGTTGCCGGCCGACAGGGGTGCGAGCGCCACCTGCTCGTGGGTGATGCCGCGCTCGGCGAGGGCCGCGTGCCACGACTCCTCGCGGCCGAGCATGTCGTAGATCGCCTCGAACTCCTGGTCGAGGATGGGCGCCTGCCCGTTGGAGCCGTCGATCTCGTCGGCGCGCACGACCTCGCGCGTGGTGAGCGAGACGCGCACGTCGTGCGAGGTGCTGCTGCCCTGGTCGAGCAGGATCGCGCGCACGATGCGGGGCAGCTCGATGCCCGCGAGCACGTCGGCCTTCGCGGGCTCGTCGACGCCGACGTAGACGAATCGGGTGGTCTCGGTCACGTGCCCGGCCTCGGCGAGGACCTCGCGGGCCGCGACGATCTCGCCGGCCGTGAGCCCGCGCAGCGGGTCGGCGCCCGCGGGTGAGGCGGATACCCCGGCTGCGGCATCGGGGACGTGCGCGTGCGTCTCATCCTGGGCAGACAACGTCGTCATGCTGAACTCCTCGTTTTTCTCTACAGGTGTTGAGTAATATAACCCGTGATCTCACGACACGGAAGTCTGGACATGGGCGAACTCGCGCACGGCACGATGCTCGTCGGCGCGCTCGCGGGAACCGCCTGCGCCGCCGCCGGCCTGCGCGGCGGGCGCGCCACCGAGCTCGCGGCCGCGGCCGTCATGCTCGTGGCCATGGTCGACATGGCGTTCATCGGGTTCCTCCCCGCCCTCGTCTGGACCGTGCTCCTGCTCGTGGCCGGCCTGGCCCTCGGCGCCCGGCTCCGCCGGTTCCGCGCCGGCGCCGGCGCCGGCCACGGTGTCCGCGAGGAACACGGGTCGCTCTCGCGCGAACTGCACCGCGCCCTGGCCTTCATCGTGGGCGCGTGGGCGTTCACGGGAGCCGCGGGCGCGGGCGCGGGCGCATCCGGCCACCACCATTCCGCCGCAGGCGGTGTCACGTTCGTCGCGGCGGTCGTCGCGATGACCCTGTTCGGCGGATGGCTCGCCCTGAGCCATTTCCGCCGAGGACGCGGTCACCGGCTCCACGCCGCCGAGGCGGCGAGCACGACCGTCATGCTCGCCGCCATGGCGTTGCCGGCACTGCTGCCGGCGCTCGGCTGAACGGCGTGACCGCGGTCAGATGCCGCGGCGCTGCGGCTCGACCTCGACGGCGGCCGCCTCGGCCTCCTCGATGCCGTGCCCGATGCGCTCGTACAGCTCGGGATCGCGCTTGCGGATCGCGAAGCCCCAGACCACGCCGAGGATGCCCGGCACGATGAGCAGCGCCGGCAGCACGAACGTCACCGCGGTCGTCTCGGCCTGGCCGAGCAGCACGTTGAAGTTCAGCACGATGAGCACGAAGACGGCGAACAGCACCACGGCCGAGATGGCGGGGGCGATGAGCGTCGGCCAGGCGCTGAGGCCCCGGCGGTCGCGGCGGAAGAACCCGATCACCGCGATCGCGATGATGCACATGAGCAGCACGAGCCCCATCGCACCGGTGTTCGTGAGCCACGTGAACATCGTGAGCACCGGGTAGAGGAACTCGACCGGGGCGAAGTCGTTCTTCAGGCCCATGCCCTCGCCCGCGATGACGAAGCCGATGGTCACGACGACCGCGATGACGCTCTGCGTCACCGAGCCGGCCCACGGTGCCCGCGACACGGTGCGCACCGATCCGAGCCCGCGGTGCAGCACGCCTTCGCGACCGAGGGAGAACAGGTACCGCGCCACGGCGTTGTGGAACGACTGCAGGGCCGCGAACAGGCTCGTGAGGAACAGCACCTGCATGAGGTCGCTGATGATGACCGGCGCGTGCTCGTTCATGAACACGAACATGAGGTCGGGGCCGTACGTCTGCGACGCCTCGACGATCTGCGAGGGTCCGACGCCGACGGTGAACGCCCACGCGCTGAAGGCGTAGAAGACGCCGATGATGGCGACGGCCGCGTAGGTGGCGCGGGCGACGGTGCGCTTCGGGTCCTTCGACTCCTCGCCATAGATCGCGGCGGACTCGAAGCCCATGAACGCGGCGATCCCGAAGGACAGCACCGCACCGATGCCCGGCACGAAGAAGTTCGCCGGATCGATGCCCGCCGTGCTCACGCCCTCGGGCGCCGCGACGAACGAGACCACGTCGAACACGATGACCGCGAGGAACTCGAGGGCCACGAGGGTGCCGAGCACCTTCGCCGAGAGGTCGACGCGGTTCACGCCGAGGATCCCGACGACCACGATGCAGGCGAGGATCCACACCCACCACGGGGTGACGAGGCCGAACTTCGCCTCGAGGAACATCGACAGCTGGAATCCGAAGAGCCCGTAGATGCCGACCTGCATGGCGTTGTACGCGACCAGGGCGACGAGCGAGGCGCCGACGCCGAACGGCCGGCCGATGCCCTGCGCGATGTAGGCGTAGAACGCGCCGGCGTTGGTGACGTAGCGGCTCATCGCGGCGTAGCCCACCGCGAACACGGCGAGCGCGGCGGCCAGCACGATGAATCCGACGGGCACGCCGATGACACCGGTCACGGCGAAGGTCGTGGTGACGCCGCCGGCGACGACGGTGAGGGGCGCGGAGGCCGCGATGATCATGAGGGTGACGGATGGCACGCCCAATCGGCGGTGACTGAGCTCACCGGTTGCGGGCGACGTCGTCGGCGCTGAGGTCATGGCAGGGGTTCCCTTTGTCTCGACGGGGGCGAGCCTCGGTGGCATCGCCCGATTCGGCCCATGCTCGTGGAACGGCCGATTCGCGGGTTGTCCGAGAGCGTACGTCAGTTGACCGCGACTGCAGGACTCCGCTGTCATTCTTGCCGCAACAAGCGTAGAGTTTCCGTCACGTGCGACGGCGACGGTGCCGTCGCGCCCAGTGAGAGACGAGGTGACCCGTGCCCCAGGTCCTCCGAAGGTCCGCCCCCGAGATCGACACGTCCGCGCTTCCGCTCGACTTCGCGCAGTTCAGCACGCTCGTGTCGCAGTCGTTCGTGCCGTTGCGCGTGCAATCCGACCGCACCGACCCGTTCCGCGGCGACATCCGCGTGTCGGGCACCGACGAGGTCCACCTCTCGGTCGTCACGGCCGACCCGCATGAGATCCAGCGCACGCCCGAGCTGGTGGCGCGCAAGGAGAGCCGGTTCTTCAAGCTCGGGCTCCAGCTCTCGGGCACCGGGCTGCTGATCCAGGGCAACCGCGAGGCCGTGCTGCGGCCCGGGGATCTCACCATCTACGACACGAACTCGCCGTACTCGCTCGTGTTCGAGGAGCGCTTCAGCACCGTGGTGCTCATGGTGCCGCACCGGCTCATCGAGCTGCCGACCGATGCGCTGTGCGGCATGACCGCGACGACGGTGCCCGGACAGCACGGCCTCGGACGCGTCGTCGCGCGCTTCCTCGGCGACCTCGCCGAGGAGCTCGACCAGCTGGAGGGGCCCGTCGGCGGCCGGCTCGCACGCAACGCCGTCGACCTCGTGACGACCATGTACGCCCAGGAGCTCGACGTCACCCGCGATGCCGACAAGCCGCACCGTCCCATGCTCCGGCGCGTGCAGTCGTACATCGACGACCACCTCTCGTCGCCCGAGCTCAGCCCGTCGACCATCGCGGCCGCGCACTTCATCTCGACGCGCCACCTGCACGCGATCTTCCACGAGGACGGGCTCACCGTCTCGAGCTGGATCCGCTCCCGCCGTCTCGACCGTTGCCGGCGCGAGCTCGGCGACCCGCTCTCGGCGCACCGACCCGTCAGCCAGGTCGCCATACGGTGGGGGTTCACGGATGCCGCGCACTTCAGCCGCGCATTCCGTGCCGAGTTCGGCGAGCCGCCCACCGCGGTGCGCGCCCGGGCGCTGGCGGCCTGACGCCCAGCCCAGCTGCGCCGCCCGGCCCCGTCAGTCCTCGTCGGGGGCGGCAGCCGGCGCGGACAGGAAGGCGATCGCCGCGTCCTTGAACGCGCGCGACGTGAGCGTCGACACGTGGTCGCGGCCGGGGATGGTGACGAGGTCGCTGTCCCACTCGAGCGCGAGCTCCTGCACGCCGACCGGCACGGGATCCTGCTCCCCCACGACGAAGAGCGTCGGGATGCTGCCCGGAATGGCCAGCGGTGCGCCGCGCACGCCCTCGACGCAGGCCATCATCGCCTCGCGGTCGGCCCCGGCGGCGATCGCCGGCCGCAGCACCTGCTCGAGGTGCGGGCTGCTCGAGGGCTCGTCGCGCAGGAGCACCCCGCGGGCCTCGTCGAGGTCCCAGGTCGCGAACCACTCGCGGGGTCCGGCCCCGCCGATCACGACGCGACGGGCGCGCTCGGGGGCGAGCTCCGTCAGCCCCGAGACGACCCGGTTGCCCATGGAGTAGCCGACCACGTCGGCCTGCGCCACCCCGGCGGAGTCGAGCACCGCCACCAGGTCGGCACCCTGGCGCTCGGGCGTGTACGCGTCGGCATCGGTCGGCTTGTCGCTCTCGCCGTGGCCCCGGAGGTCGACCGTGATGACCGTGCGATGGGCATCGAGCAGCGCTCGCACCCACCCGGTGCCGTCCCAGGTGACCGCCGCGTTCGAGGCGAACCCGTGCACGAGCAGCACGGGCGGCAGCGTGGCATCCGCGTGGCCCTCGTCATGGACCCGGTAGGCGATGAGCGTGCCGTCGGGCGACTCCGCGTGGAGCGTGGGGGCCGAGGATGCCGCGGCGCGGATCACGCGTCGCGCTCCGTGCGCGCGCCCGACTCGGTGATGACCGCACCGGCGTGCCCGACCTCGGCGAGCGCCGCCTCGGACGACTCGGGCGCGACCCCGGCGACGAGGTCGGTGAGCACGCGCACGTGCTGTCCGTGCTCGAGCGCGTCGAGCACGCTGGCCCGCACGCAGTAGTCGGTGGCGATGCCGACGACGTCGACGTCGGTGATGCCGCGCGAGGTGAGCAGTTCGCTCACCGTGGCCCCCGCGTCATCCGTGCCCTCGAAGATCGAGTAGGCGGGCACGCCCTGCCCCTTGCGCACGTGCACGTCGACGAGGCTCGTGTCGAGCGCGGGGTGGTACTCCGCGCCCTCGGTGCCCTCGACGCAGTGTGGCGGCCACGAGTTCACGAAGTCGGGCTGCGCATCGCCGACCGCGAAGTGCCCGCCGTTGTCGTTCTCGCTCGAGTGCCAGTCACGGGATGCCACGACCACGCTGTAGTCGTCGCGATGGCGGCCCAGGTACTCGGTCACCCCGGCGGCCACGGCCGCTCCCCCCTCGACGCCGAGCGCGCCTCCCTCGGTGAAGTCGTTCTGCACGTCGATGATGAACAGCGCCCGGGTCATGGTGCTCCTTCGCTCGTCGTTCACGAGCGGTCACGCGGTCGCGTGCCGTCGTGCTCCCATTCTTCCAGCCCGGGCGAACCCGGTCACTGGTTGGAGAGGTTGTCGCCGCAGAGGAAGAACCCGGTGGTGAGGGTGTCGATGGCCTGCTTCGTGTCGTCGGAGACGTCGCCGAGCGCGTAGATCGCGAACGTGAGGGTCGCGCCGTCCTGGGACCGGATGACGCCCGAGAGCGTGTAGCCGGTCTCGATCCAGCCGGTCTTCGCCGAGACCGCTCCGTCGGCGACGGCGTTGTCGCCGGCGAAGCGATCGCTGTACGAGAGCGACCCGCGCTGTCCCGACACGGGCAGGCCGTCCATGATCACGCCGAGGTGACCCTCGCGGGCGTTGATCTTCACGAACAGGCGGGTGAGGTACGACGGCGGCACGGCGTTGTCATCGCTCAGGCCCGAGCCGTCGACGACGCTGATGCCCGCCGTGTCGACGCCGTAGGCCGCGAGGCCCTGCAGCACGCCCTGGTTGATCGCGCCGAACGTGTTGCCGGCCCCGGTCTTGATGGCGACGAGCCGTGCGAGCATCTCGGCGACCGAGTTGTCGGAGACGACGAGCGCCTTGTCGACGAGTTGCGCGACGGTCGGCGAGGACACCTGACCGAGCTGCTGCGCCCCGGCGGGCGCGGTGCCCCGCTCGACGACCGAGATGCCGCCGAGCTCCGCGGCGAACGCGTCGCCGGCGCGCCCGATCGGATCGGGGCTGCGCCGAGACGTCTCGTCGCCGGGGTCGTCGCGGTCGCCGTCGACCTGGAGCGCCGTGATGTTCGACATGTAGCCGTACTCGCGCTCGACGAGATCCCAGCTCGGCTGCCACTCGTCGCCGGCGAAGAAGCTCGCGTCGAGCACGAGCTTCGTGAGCGGCGGATTCGTCGGGTCGGCCGCCCACGCCGCACGCACCTGCGCGGCGAGCTCGTCGAGGTGCGCGGCGCCGGGGTAGACCGTCTCGGTGCCGCGCGGCGTGCGGCTCAGGGTGACGTCGCCGCCGCCGACGAGCACGACCGAGCCGGGTTCCGCGCCCTTCACCACTGTGGTCGCCGTTCGGTACTCGGGTCCGAGCACCGACAGCGCGGCCGCCGACGTGAGCACCTTCATGACGCTCGCGGTGCGCGAGGGCGTGGTGCCGCCGCGGTCGTAGAGCACCTCGCCGGTGGCGGCGTTCATGACCTGGGCCTGGAAGTTCGCGAGCCGCGCGTCGGCGGCGCGATCGGCGACCGAGCAGGTGCGGATGCGGCTCGGTGCGACTGCTGCGGCGGGCGCCGGCCTGCCGGGCTCGGCGGTGGGAGTGGGGGTCGCAGTCGGTGCGGCGAGGCTGTCGGGCGGAGCGTTGACGGCCGCGCCCGCGGCGAGCGCGCCGGTGCCGAGCAACGCGACGGCGAGGGCGCCGCCGGTGGCCGCGACCGCGAGTCGGTGGCGGCGTGCGAAAGCGGCGACGGATGCTCCGAGCCCCCGCTTCGGCGGTGTGCCGGCACCTCGCTCGGGGTCGCTCGGCGTCGGAGGCGTGCCTGCGGCCCCTTCGGCGCGCTCAGGGAGCGCCGGCTGGTCGGTCATTCCGGGAATTCTACGAGACGTGCCGGAGCGGTTCCTGAGGATCCCGCATGATCGCCACCGATTCGCTAGACTTCTAGCAATCTGTCAGACTGTGCGGAACAGTCGTCGAAACCCGATGGAGGCGTGGCATGGACGCGATCGAGGCCGAGATCGGCGCCGCCGACGCGATGGATCGGATCCGCGCACGGCTCGCCGACGACGAGTCGTCGAAGACGCTCGGCATCACCGTCGTCGATGCCGTTCCGGGAAACGTCACGATGGCCCTCGAGATCAGCGGTTGGATGCTCAACGGACACGGCATCCTGCACGGCGGGTACCTCTTCCTCCTCGGCGACACCTGCTTCGCGTTCGTGTGCGAGTCGCTCGGGAAGCCCTCAGTGTCGCGCCAGGCGGAGATCACCTTCATCGCCCCGGGCGGCCGCGACGACCGGCTCATCGCGACCGGTCGCGAGGTCGTCGCCTACGGTCGCAACAACATCGTCGACGTGAGCGTGCGCACGCAGGACGGCCGGCACCTCGCCGAGGTGCGCGTGTTCGGCGTGGCCCTGAGGCCCGAACGGGCCGCGGCCGACGCATGACCGAACGGCGACCCGCCGATCGCATCGGGCCCGAGGAGTTCGAACGGCTCGCCACCTCGGCCGCCGCGGAGTTGTACCCCGACCTCGACGTCGAGGCCATGACGGTCGTCTTCGACCTCATCCGCGTGGCGAACCGCGTCATGAAGGACCTCGAGGTCACCGTCCACCGCCCGGCCGGCGTGAGTCTGGCCGCCTACCGCGTGCTCTTCGCGATCAGGTCGGCCGGCCGGATCGTGCCGAACGAGCTCGCCCGGCTGTCGAGCGTGTCGACGGCCTCGATGGCGTCCATGCTCAGCACCCTCGACCGAGCCGGACTCATCACGCGCGACGTCGACCCCGACGACGGTCGCCGCCAGATCGTCGGGCTGACCGATCGGGGCGAACGCCTCGTCGCCGACCTCGTCGCGGCGACGAACTCGCGGGAACAGCAGTGGGCGCAAGCGCTGGAACCGGGCGACCGGGGGCTGCTCGTCGAACTCCTGCGGACGTGGCTGCGGTTCCGGCCGGCGACCGGCGCGGCCGCGGCATCCGCCGACTGAATCATTCCCCCGGGTAGCGGAGCCCGATCTCCTCGCGGATCGCGTCGAGCGTGCGCATGATCGCGACGGTCTCGTCGATCGGGAGCACGTCGCCCGTGAGGTTGCCCTCGGCGACGAGTCGCTCGACCGCCTCGGCCTGGAAGTGCATGCCGCGACCGACGACCTCGGAGCTGAACTCCTCGAGCACGGAGCCGTCGGGCGCGACCACCCGGAACGTCGTCGGGGTGTACCAGACGCGGTCGATCTCGATGCGCGCGTCGGTGCCGAGCACCGACGCCGTGTTCGGGCCGAGCGTGTGGCTCGCCGAGAGCGTCGTCGCGATGCGGTCGCCGTCGTACCCGAAGATCGTGGCGATCTGCGCGTCGGCACCGGTGGACTTGAACGTCGCCGTCGTCTGGATCGTGAGCGGCGCGCCGAACAGGTCCCACGCGAACGAGATCGGGTAGATGCCGAGGTCGAGCAGGGCTCCCCCGCCGAGCTCGAGCGCGTTGATGCGGTGCTCGGGGTCGTCGGGGAGCCGCTGCGTGTGGTCGGCGATGAGGGACCGCAGCTCGCCGAGGGTGCCGTCGGCGATGATCTCGCGGATCCGGACCATGTGCGGGAGGTACCTCGTCCACATGGCCTCGAGGAGGAGCAGGCCGCGTTCCGCCGCGAGGTCGGCGAGTTCCTGCGCCTCGCGGGCGTTGACGGTGAACGGCTTCTCCACCAGCACGTGCTTGCCTGCCTCGAGCGCGAGCCTGGCGTTCGCCGCATGCATGGGGTGGGGGGTCGAGACGTAGATCACGTCGACCTCGGGGTCGGCCACGAGCGCCTCGTAGCTGTCGTGCGCCGTCGGGATGCCGAACTGCTCGGCGAACGCCTCGGCGCCCTCGCGCGACCGCGAGCCCACCGCCTGCACCGTGAAGCCGTTGAGCCTGAGGTCGTTCGTGAAGAGGCGGGCGATGCCGCCAGTGGCCAGGATGCCCCAGCGCAGTCGATCCGTCATGACCGGAAGCCTAGCGTCGGCCGGCATGCCGACGCGCGACGGGGGCTTCCCACCACCACTGCACTTCTCTTCGCGGCCGAGTCAAGGGTTTGCCTGCGGCCCGATCGACCGGCTACTCGTGGAGTATGGACCGCATCTACTACGCCGGAGACCACTTCCTCACGGGCACGGACATCGCCGATGCCCTCGTGACGTACGCCGCGGCCCTCGGCCGGCGGGGCAGCACGGACTCCATCGAGATCCCGGTGCGGCATCCGGAAGACGGGCGCCTCGGCGTGGTGAACTTCCTCGTCGGTCCAGCGAGCCAGATCGTGACCGAGCGGGTCGACGTGGCCGGCGACCACGAGATCCGCGACGAGCAGCTCGTGGAGCGCCTGCGCCGACTCACGGCGGAGCTCGCGCCCATGCATCCGCAGACCAATCGCGGCCTGCCCGACGCGGACCCGGGCGTGGGATACGACTGGACCGACGAGGTCTAGCTCGACGGGTAGTCGGGGTCGAGTGCGGAGTGGATCTCCGACCCGGGCTCCTCCTCGAGACCGGGTGCCACGGCGTCATCCGCTCGGTCTTCGGATGTCGGCGGCTCGTCGGGAATGGGCAGCAGCGCGATCGGGATGCCCGGGCCGACGAGCAGGTCGGCCGGCTGCGGACGCCCCTCGCCGTAGTTCACGCGCACCCAGACCGAGCGACCGTCGCGGTGCGCCGCCTCGACCTCCGACTTCATCCGGTCGAAGTCGTGCTGGCCGATCGAGAACTCCCGACCCCCGTAGATGATCGCGATGCGCTTCATGGCTCCCGCTCCCCGCCCGTGCTGGTGTCTTCAGGTTCGGGCATCAGATGCAGCCCGCTCGGCGAGTTCGCCGAGCTCATCAACAGGTCGATCCAGGCGCGATTGACCGACGGCTGGCGCCCGCCCGCGTACTTGAAGTACAGCGGGATGGTCGGGTGGATCCAGAGCGTCGATCGCCCGTTCCCGACCGCGGGGTCGTCGCGCCAGCTGAAGTAGAAGGACTCGCCACGGCGGAGCTTGGCGCCGATCACGAGTTGCAGATGCGCGAGGATGCGGTCGTCGAAGTCGACGGTCAACGTCGAATCGTAGGTCAGTTTGCCCACCACGCCTCCGAACGTCGTGCCCCGGCATCCGGATCTTCGCCGAGGATTGCGCCCAAGAGTAGCCCGGGCGACCGACCGCCGCGCCCCCTTGACGAGGGACCTTCTTCCACTGACTGAACAGGTCGTTCCGCCGGATGCCACGCGCCGGTAGCCTGCTGCCTCGCCACGCAGCTCACCACCGGGCCGCCGGCGACGGACGAGGAGGTCTGCACGGATGGGGTCACGCATCACGGTCGCCGACGCGATCGGGCGCACGGTCGCCGCGCTCGGCGCGGCACACGTCTTCGGGGTCGTGGGCAGCGGCAACTTCCACGCCACGAACGCGGCGATCGCGGCCGGCGTGCCGTTCACCGCCACGCGGCACGAGATGGGCGCCGCGACCATGGCGGACGCATACAGCCGCGCGACGGGCCGCGTCTCGATCGTCTCGGTGCACCAGGGCTGCGGGCTCACGAACGCCCTCACCGGCATCACCGAGGCCGCGAAGTGCCACACGCCGATCCTCGTGCTGACGGGCGACACCGCCGCCGGCGATACGACCTCGAACTTCCACATCGACCAGGATGCCGCCGTGCTCGCGATCGGCGCGACGCCCGCTCGCATCCGCTCGGCGGCCACCGCGGTCGCCGACACCGCCGAGGCGTTCCGGGTGTCCCTGCACGAGCGCCGCACCGTCGTGCTCTCGATGCCCGTGGACCTCCAGGACGAGTCGATCGAGTGGGATGAGGCCTCCATGCCCTCCATCGGAGAGCGGATGCCTCGCACCGCCGACGCCGGCGCGGTCGCGCGGCTCGTCGAGCTCCTCGCCGGCGCCGAGCGACCGGTGATCGTCGGTGGCCGCGGCGCCTGGGGCGCGAAGGCGGAGCTGCGGCGGCTCGGGGCGGCGAGCGGAGCGCTGCTCGTGACCTCGGCGGCGGCCCGCGGACTGTTCGTCGGCGACGAATGGGCGCTCGACATCATGGGCGGCTTCTCGACCGAGGGCGCGGCGCGGCTCATCGCCGACGCCGACGTGATCGTCGGCTTCGGCGTCGCGTTCAACGGCTGGACGACCCGCTCCGGCGCCCTGCTCGAGCGGGCGACGGTCGCGCAGGTCGACGACCGCGAGGAGGCCATCGGGCTGCACCGGCCCGTCGACCTGGCGGTACTCGGGGACGCGGCGTTCACGGCCGCGGCGGTGGCCGAGGCGCTCGAGGCGCGCGGCACGCGCACGGGCTATCGTCGGCCCGACATCCGCGAACGCGTGGGAGCCGTGCGGTACTGGGTGGACCAGCCGTTCGAGCCGCACGAGGAACCGGGTCGCATCGACGCGCAGGTGCTCGTGAACGCGCTCGACGCCCTCCTTCCGATGGAACGCGTCGTGGTGCCCGACGGCGGCAACGTGAACTGCTACGCGGGAGCGCACCTGCGCGTGCCCGACGAGCAGGGGTACTGCATTCCGCTCTCCTTCCAGGCGATCGGCATGGGGCTCGCCGCGGGCCTCGGCGCCGGCGTCGCGCAACCGCATCGGCTCGCGGTGGTCGGTACGGGCGACGGCGCCTTCATGATGTCGCTCGTGGAACTCGACACGGCGGTACGGCTGGGCCTCGGCATCGTCGTGATCGTCTTCAACGACGAGGCGTACGGCGCCGAGGTGAACCTCTTCCAGCGGGACACGGCCCGGCTCGACACGGTGCGCTTCCCCGAGACGGATGTCGCCGCCATCGCCCGTGGGTACGGCTGCGATGCCGTCACCGTACGGGCTCTCGACGATCTCGAACCGGTCGCCGCGTGGCTCGACGGCGGTCGCGACCGACCCCTCGTCATCGACGCGAAGATCGTGCGCTACCCGTCGTGGATGATGCTCCGGAATCCGAGCATCCGCGAGGGCGCGGAATCGCCGGCCCGGGCCTAGCGCGGAGCCGCCGACAGGCGGCGCTCCCAGTGCCGGGCGACGAGGCGCGCCGCGAGGCTGAGGGCGAAGCACGCCAGCATCGTGGCCGCCATCGGCACCGCGGTGTGCGGCCCCCAGAGACCGCCGATCGGCGAGGCCACCGCACCCGTCGCGAACTGGATGCTGCCCATCAGGGCGGCGCCCGAACCGGCGGCGAAGGCGGCGCGCACCAACGTCAGGGTGGTCGCGTTCGCCATGACGCCCGTCGCGCTGCCGCAGGCGAGCGCGATGAGCGCGAGGTACGCGGGGATCGAGAGCCATCCGGCCGCGGTCAGCACCGTGAGCGCCGCCGAGCTCACGATCGCGATGACGAGTTCGACGGCCTGCATCCGCGAGGGGCCGAACCTGGCCGAAAGCGGCGCGTTGGCCATGCCGCCGACGAGCACCGAGAGGGCGTAGACCGTGAACATGCCCCAGAAGCCCCACACGTCGACACCGAGCACGTCCTGCGCGACGAACGAGGACGCGCTCACGTGCGCCATGATCCCGCCGAGGGCGAACGCCATCGTCAGGGCGTTGCCGACGTACGCCGGGTCCTTCAGCAGGCGGCCGTATGTCGCGGCCATCCGTTCGGGCCGGAGCGACGCGCGCCGCTCGGGGACGAGCGTCTCGGGCACCCGCCACGCCGCGAGCACCAGGAAGAGCGCGCAGATCACCGTGATCCCCACGAGGATGAGCCGCCAGCCGCCGGCCTGGAGGAGCACCGTGCCGAGGAACGACGCGACGAGCGGCCCGATGGCGAGCGTGCCCGTGAGCAGGCTGTAGGCGCGGGCGATCTGCGGACCGACTCCGACGTCGGCGATGATGGCGCGGATCACGACGACGCCCGCCGACGCTCCGAGCCCCTGGAACACGCGGCCGAGGATCAGCAGCTCGAGGTTCGGCGCCGCCGCGACCAGCACGCCGGCCGCCGTGAGCACGGCGAAGCCGATGATGATGATCCTGCGGCGTCCCAGCGCATCGGAGAGGGCGCCGACGGCCAGCTGACCGACCGCCACTCCCGTCAGGAAGGCCGTGAGGGCGACCTGGATCCCCGCGATGGAGGTGCCGAGGTCCTCCGCCATGATGCCGAGGGCCGGCAGGTACATGTTGGCGACGATGGGGTTGAGGATCATGATGGCGCAGAGCACCACGAGGAGTGGCCCGTTCAGCTCGGGCGCAGCACCCGTACCCGCGATGCGGCGCGTGACCACCACCTGAGACCTCCTCGCTGCGGTGACCGTCCGTCCGCCTCGGTGCGACCGGCGCTCCCCGCTCCCGCAGGCTGTCCAGAATACGCATTGCGACATATCGCCCGCAATGCGTACAATTGTGGATGTCGCGACGAGGCACGACGGTGAGCGCCCGCGGCCGACGAAGACGAGGACGAGATGCCCGAGCTGCGCAGCAACCTGCCCCCCACCTCCGCCCTGGCGATCGCGCGCCGGGCCTACTACACGGCCATGGGCATCCCCAAGGCGGACTGGACGAAGCCCAAGGTCGCCATCGTCAACACCTCCTCCGAGCTCGCGACCTGCTACACGCACCTCGACGAGATCTCGGCGGCGCTGAAGGGCGAGCTGCGCGCCGCCGGCCTGCTGCCGTTCGAGATCCGCACCACCGCCCCGAGCGACTTCATCACCAGCGCCGGGCGTGCCGGGCGCTACATCCTGCCGAGCCGCGACCTCATCGTCGATGACATCGAGGCGGCCGTCGAGGGCGCGAAGCTCGACGCCATGATCTGCCTGAGCTCGTGCGACAAGACGACCCCTGCGCACGTCATGGCGGCCGGTCGGCTGAACATCCCCACGGTCATCGTGCCGTGCGGCTACCAGCACAGCGGCCTGGCGGAGGGCCGCGAGGCCGACATCGAGGAGATCTTCCTGCTCGCGTCCAAGGCCGCGGTCACGGGCGAACCGACCGACGACCTCGAGGAACTCGCCGAGGACGCGATCCTCGGCCCGGGGGTGTGCGCCGGCCTCGCCACCGCGAACTCGATGCACATCCTCGCCGAGGCGATCGGCATGGCGCTGCCCGGCTCAGCGCCGGTCCGGGCGCTCAGCGAACGGATGTGGGACAACGTGCGCCGCTCGGCCCACGCGCTCGCCGAGCTCATCGAGCGCGACATCCGGCCCCGCGACATCATCACCGAAGGCTCCGTGCGCAACGCCGCCCGCGCGATGCTCGCCATCGGCGGCTCGATCAACACGATCAAGCACCTGCAGGCGATCGCCGTCGAGGCCGGCCTCGACGTCGACGTGTGGGAGGCCTTCCGCCGGCTCGGCCGCGAGACCCCGCTGCTGTGCTCGGTGCGGCCGAACGGCCCGCGACTCACCGAGGAGTTCGAGGACGCCGGCGGCGGGGCCACGATCCTCCGCGAGCTGCTGCCCCTCCTCGACGGCGACCAGCTCACCGTGAGCGGCACGACGGTCGCCGGGAACGCCGCGCTCGCGCCGGCCGCCGACGGCGACGTCATCCGCGGCCTCGACGACCCGTTCGGCACCGATCCGGCGATCAGCGTGCTCAAGGGATCGCTCGCGCCGGGCGGCGCCGTCGCGAAGCGGCCGGTGCCCGACCCCGGACCGCGCCGGTTCACGGGCCCCGCCCGGATCTTCGCGAACCGCGAGGAGGCGATCGCCGGCATCTCGAGCGGGCGGCTGCGCGAGGGCGACGTGGCGGTCATCCGCGGCATCGGCGTGTCCGGAGCACCGGGTATGGGCCTCACGAGCGCATTCATCTTCGCCCTGCACGCGAGAGGGCTCGCGCAGAAGGTCGCGCTCGTCACCGACGGGCAGTTCAGCGGCCTCGTGAACCAGGGCATGACCGTGGGCGAGGTCTCCCCCGAGGCCGCCGCACCCGGCGCGCCGCTCGGCCTGGTGCGCGACGACGACCTCGTCGACATCGATCTCGAGCGCGGCACGGTCGACCTGCTCGTCGATGCCGACGAACTCGCGGGCCGACCGCCCTACGAGCCTCCGGCCGATCGCGACAGCGGCGGCGGCTACCTCGACCAGTACGAGCGGCTGGTGCAGCCGCTGAGCTGCGGCGCCGTGCTCTGCGCGGGCCTGTGCGAGCGGGCCGAGAGGCGTGAACCCGAGCCCGCGGCAGCCGCGCCGCGGCATCCCGTGACCGCTCCCGAAGGGACCAGATGAGCACCGCCACCGTCCACGAGCCCGCACGCGACCTGCCGGTCATCGGCGAGTACGACGTCGTCGTCTGCGGCGGCGGACCGGCCGGCCTCCTCGCGGCCACCGCCGCCTCGAGAGCCGGCCGCTCGACCCTCCTCATCGAGAAGTACGGCTTCCTCGGCGGCGCAGGAACCATGGGCGGGCTCGCCACGTTCTGCGGCGTGCACGCGCGCTCGTACGGCACCGACATCCAGTCGGTGCACGGCTACGTCGACGAGCTGCTCGAGCGCATGGCGGCCATGGACGGTCTGAACCTGCCCCACCTCTCGGTCGACGACCGCATCGCAGCGCTGTCGTACGACATCTCGGCGTTCAAGATCGCCGCCGACGAGCTCGTGCTCGCGGGAGGTGCGGAGCTGCTGTTCCACACCTCGGTCGTCGGCGTCGTGAAGGCCGACGACGCGACGATCGACGCCGTCATCGTGGAGTCGAAGTCCGGTCGCGGCGCGATCCGCGGGCGGGTCTTCATCGACGGCACCGGCGATGCCGACCTCGCGGCATGGGCGGGCGCGCCGTACGAGCGCTCCGAGCGCCTCATGTACCCGTCGCTCATGTTCCGCATCAACGGCGTGCACCCCGACGAGGCCGGCGAGGCGTGGAAGACCGTACGCCGCCTCATGGAGGAGGCCGAGGCGGCCGGCACCCATCGATTCCCCCGCAAGAAGCCGATCGTGCGTCCCCAGCGCAATCCGCTCGAGTGGCGCTCGAACCTCACCCAGCTCTCGAACGACGACGGATCGCCCGTCGACGGCACCGACGCCTTCCAGATGACGCACGGCGAGATCCAGGGCCGGCGACAGGTGAAGGACGCGTTCGCGTTCATCAAGGAGCACACGCCGGGCTTCCAGGACTCGTACATCGTCGACATCGCCCCGTCGATCGGCATCCGCGAGACGAGGCGCATCGTCGGGCCGTACCAGCTCACGGAACAGGACGTGCTCGGGTGCGCCGACTTCGACGACACCATCGGCGTGAACGGGTGGCCCGTCGAGGCCCACGTCGTGGGCGACGTGGAGTTCCGGTTCGCGCCCGAGGACTCGCGCGGCTTCAACCAGCTGCCCTACCGGATGCTCCTGCCGCAGCTCGTCGACAACCTCTTCGTCGTGGGGCGCTGCGCCTCGATGACGCAGGGCGGGCAGTCGTCGGGCCGGGTGACCGGGCCGTGCTTCGCCATGGGGCAGGCGGCCGGCACGGCGGCCGACCTCGCGCTCTCGGGCGACGGCCGCGCCGCGAACGTCGACGTGCCGACGCTGCAGCGCCGGCTGGAGGCCGACGGCGCCTACCTCGGCAGGACGGCGCCGACGGGCATGGAGATCGCGGTCGGTCGCTGAGCCGGTGCGTCGGCCGCTGAGCCGGTGCGTCGGCTGCTGAGCCCTGGCCGCCGTCAGCGCGAGCGGAAGATCTGCGGGTTGGCGTTGCGGTAGGCGCCGGCGATGCCGGCCGCCGCCCGCTGCAGCACGGGCATGACCGTGTCGCGCAGCGACGCCTCGGTCTCGCGCACCGTCGTCGACGAGGCCGTGAGTCCGCCGACCGCGCGGTCGTCGACCACGATGGGCACGGCGACCGCCACCTGGCCGGGATGCAGCTCCTCGATGGACACGTCGTAGCCGCGCTCGCGCACGAGCTCGAGGCGCTCACGCAGCTGCGCGGGGTCGGTGATGGTGTGCGGCGTGTGCTCCTCGAGCCGGGCCTTCGCGAGGTACCGCTTGAGCTCGCGTTCCGACAGGTGCGAGAGCAGCACCTTGCCGATGGCGGTGGCATGCGCGGGGAGGCGAGTTCCGATGCGGATGGCGTCGGGCAGCGGGCGGCGGTCCTCGACCCGCGCGACGTGGATGACCTCGATGCCGTCGAGCACGCCGACGCTGCAGGTCTCGCCCGTCGCCTCGACGACGTCGGCCATGTACGGGTACGCCACCTCGGGCAGCGACGAGCGCTGGAAGTACCCGGCGCCGAGTTCGAGGATGCGCGGCGTGAGGCTCCACTGCCCGCTCTGCGAGACGGCGTAGCCCAGGTGCTCGTAGGTGAGCAGGATGCGGCGCACCACGGGCCGCGACAGCTCGACTCGGGCCGCGATGTCCGCGACGCTCAGCGTCGCGTCGCGTTCGCCGAAGGCGCGCAGCACCTCGACTCCGCGCTCGATGCTCTGAATGCGATCGCGCGACCGCTCCGCCGACGCCGCCACCGCCACCCCCATTGTTGTACGCTCTGCGTTCAGGACGGTCACCATCCTAGGGGGTCGTGGCGGCGGCATCCGACACGGCACGACGCAGGACCGTCACGACGCCCGTGTCGCCGTCGACGCGCACGAGGTCTCCCGTGCGGATCGTCTCCAGCGGGTCGGGCGCCGCCTCGACCACCGTCGGCACGCGCGTGACGATCGCGCCGAGCACCGCCTTCGTGGTGAGCACGTTGAACACCATGGCCGCCGGGCCCGTGCCCATGAGCCGGGTGCTCTGGAAGTACCCCGACCAGCCCGACGACCCCTTCGCCCCCGGGAACACGAGGACCTTGCCCGTGAAGCACACGCCGAACAGCTCGTGCCGCGGCTCGATGACCGTGCCCGTGGCCACGTCGATGCCGCCGAAGCCCGAGATGGGGTCGTGCGTGACGAGCGCCTCAGCCTCGACGACCCCCGGCACGATGCCGCGCCCGCGGAGCTCGACGACCGCGACCGGATCGGACTGCCCCGCGTTCATCGGAGCCCCCCGCGCCACGTGCCCGTGACGGCCGCGTCGACGCACTCGTCGAGCGTGCCGAACCACGCCTCGATGCCGAGGATCGCCGGCAGGTAATGCGCCTGCTTCGCCGAATCCGTGGCGAACACGCGGGTTCCGGGCGGCGCCGCCTTCGACATCGCCGGGCACGAGTCGGTGAGCACCCGTCCGCCCGCACGCTCGATCATGCCCGTGTAGCCGTTGCGATCGGCCATGGTCCGCAGCGCCCGCGGCGTCATGACCCACAACTCGGTGCCCGGATGGAGCCGGCGATCCTCGAGCAGGTGGGCGATGCGCGCAACCTGGTCGAGGGAGGCATGCGGACAGCCGAGCAGCACGAAGTCGACGTCGGTGCTCGTGCCCTGCGCGTTGAGGGTCTCGTAGACCCAATCGCGCTCGCGCCGGCCGTACGAGATGGGCTCGGGCGGGGCGTGGCCGTCGAAGGCCGCGTCGAGGCTCGGCGCCTCGGGGGTGATGCCGGGGATGTGGTACAACTCGACGCCGCCCGAGGTCGCCGTGGCGGCGCCGAAGTGCTTGAGGTCGGCGAGGTCGGGTTGCCGCAGGTCGCCGATCAC
Organism: Agromyces sp. NSFZ; assembly: GCF_056156205.1. Lineage (NCBI taxonomy): Bacteria > Bacillati > Actinomycetota > Actinomycetes > Micrococcales > Microbacteriaceae > Agromyces > Agromyces sp. NSFZ. The sequence goes on along the minus strand of NZ_CM149585.1, from coordinate 1,239,883 downwards.
CGCCGGCCGTGCCTCCTGCACCTCCTCCCCCACGAAGTAGCCGAACATCCCCCACTCCTGGAAGGTGTCGATCGGCACGTCGGCCCGCACGAGGTGGGTCGCGAACCGGTTCTCCGGCAGGTGGTTGCCCCAGTAGGGGATCCGCCCCGTGAGGCTCGCGGCGCCGGTGGATGCCCCGCCCTCGCAGTTCGTCCGGGCGCCGAGCACCGAGTTCGCGTACACGACCGCCGACGACTCCATCCACGCGACGTGCTCGCCGCGCACCGGGAGGTTGCCCACCTGGTAGGGCGTGCAGGTCGCGAGGATGTTCACGCCGCGCTCGCTGTAGTAGGACTCGGCGCTGCCCTGCAGCTCGATGAACTGGGGAGAGTACCTGGTCAGCCCCGAGGCATCCGGTGCGAATCCGTGCTGCAGCTGGCAGGTGGGCACCTTCATGCGCGGGATCTCGATGTCGCGGTCGCAGTCGAGGTTGATGACGGCATAGGCCTTCGCCCAGCCGCCCTCCTCGAACAGGCGCTGCTTGGCGGGCGACGGCTGTGTCATCGTGCCCGCGACGTTGCGCGTCTCGACGAGCCGCTCCGCGCCGAGGGCGTTGCCGTAGCGGATCAGCAGGTCCATCGCCGCCGCGACCGCGTCGCCCTCGGCGCCGTCGCGCATCCGCTTCTCCTCGTCGGTGAGCAGCATGGCGGCCTTCTCCCTGTTCGCCCCGGTCGTGTTCATTCGCCTCAGTCGTGTTCAGCGGTGCAGGATGCCGCCGCGGACGTTGCGGCCCTCCAGCAGATCGGTGTACCCCTGGTTCAGGTCGTCCAGGTCGTACGTCGCCGAGATCAGTTCGTCGAGCTTGAGCTGCCCGGCCCGGTACATCGCGTACTGGCGCGGGATGTCGGCGCGCGGGTTGCTGCCGCCGTAGATGCCGCCCATGATCTTCTTCTGGTAGCGGGTGAGGTCGAGCGGCGGGATCGGGATGCTGCGCTCGCTCTCGGGCGTGATGCCCGTCAGCACCACGGTGCCCGCCTTGCGGATCGAGTGGAAGGCATCCGCGACATCCTGGCCCGAGACCACGCCGACCGTGATGATCGTCTTGTCGGCCCCCTGGCCGTTGGTGATGCTCTTCGCGAACTCGGTGGCCTCGGCGATGTCGCCGAACGCGTGCGTCGCGCCCACCTCGAGCGCCGTCGTTCGCTTGAGCTCCACGGGGTCCACGGCGATGATCGTGGTCGCCCCGGCGTGCTTCGCGCCCTGCACCGCGTGGATGCCGACGCCGCCGACGCCCATGACGATGATCACGTCGCCCGGCTGCGTCTCAGCGAGGTAGACGGCTGAGCCCCAGCCGGTGCCCACGCCGCAGCCGAGCAGCCAGGTCTTCTCGAGGTCGGCGTCGTCGGGGAGCTTCACGGCGGAGTCGACCGACACCACGGTGCGCTCGGCGAACGTGCCGAGGCCGCACATCTGGCCGACGGGCGTGCCGTCGGGCAGGGCGAACCGGTAGCTGTCGAGGTCGTCGAAGCGACTGCCACGCATCAGGTAGGCGCCGAGGTCGCAGAGGTTCTGCATGCCCTCGGCGCACCAGCGGCACTTGCCGCAGCTGGAGATGAACGAGAACACGATCTTCTCACCCACCCGCCAGCCGGGCGTGTTGGGGCCGACGGCCTCGACGATGCCGGTGCCCTCGTGGCCGCCGACCATCGGGAGGTGGTGCGGAACGCTGTCGCCCGTGAGCAGGTGGTAGTCGGAGTGGCAGAGCCCGCTGGCGACCATCTTGACCAGGATCTCCCCTTGACGCGGGTCGTCGAGCTCGAGGTCGACGACCTCGAACCCGGTCGCTGGCTGCTGTCGCACGATGGCCGCTCGGGTCTTCACTGGCACTGGGATTCTCCTTCGAACTCGTACCGCACAGCGTACATCTTGAACGCATTGTGACAACTTCACTCTAGACAACAGATGCCCGTTGTGGAACCATCGCCAACGCACAGGCAGTGTCAACTGGCAATGGAGGCAGTCATGGCAATCCCCCTCACCCGCCCGATCCTGGGCACCATCGGAGCGGTCCTCGCGCTCGGCCTCGTCGCCTGCGGCGGCCAGCCGTCCGCGACCACCGACGCCGAGACCGGCAGCGCACCCGACGCGTCGGAGCCCCAGGCGGTCGTCGCCGGCGTCATCCCCGTCACCGACATCGGACCCGTCTTCATGGCGCAGCAGAACGGACTGTTCGAGGAGAACGGCTTCGACCTCACGCTGCAGAAGGCCGGCTCATCGACCGAGATCATCCAGGCCATGCAGTCGGGTCAGGTGCAGATCGGCTACGGCGGCACGACTGGCGTCTTCCAGGCCGTCGAGGGCGGTGTCGACCTCGTCATCATCGCGGCGGCCAGCTCGACGCCCGAGGACCCCGACAACGGCATCAACGACCTGCTCGTGACGGCCGACAGCCCGCTGAAGTCGGCGAAGGATCTCGAGGGCAAGAAGGTGGCCGTGAACGCGCCGGGCGGCTACACGCAGCTCCTCGCCGACATCGCCATCAAGGCCGACGGCGGCGACCCCGAGAAGGTCCAGTACGTGCAGATGGCGGTACCCGACCAGCCCGCGGCGCTCGAGAGCGGCGCGATCGACTCGTTCGTCGCGGGCGAGCCCTTCGGCACCCTCGGCCGCGAGGAGAAGGGCTTCCGCACCCTCGCGAACCCGTTCGAGTACCTGTCCGACGAGCCCGTCGTGGCGGGCGTCTGGTACGCCCTCCGCTCCGAGGTCGAGGCGAACCCCGAGCTGTACGCGCAGCTCGTCGAGACGATCAACGCGGCGAACACGTACGCGCTCGAGAACGACGCGGAGCTGCGCGAGAACATCGCGGAGTTCACGGGCATCGACCCCGCCCTCGCCGAGCGCATCCGACTCGGCACGTACGGCAAGTACGAGCTCAGCGTCGAGAACGTCGAGCCCATCGCCGATTGGTCGCTCGAGCTCGGCTACATCAAGAACGAGGCCGACTTCGACACCCTCATCTGGGAGCCGTGAGCGAACAGCTGACCCGGTCCGCCGCGGACCCCGCCACCGGGGTCCGCGGCGACACGGCCGAGACCGACCCTCGACCACCCTCGAAGCGGAGGACGCGCATGGCCGCACTCGCCGCCACCGGCCACGTCGGCTCACGCCGAGCCGCCTTCGTCCACGGACGATGGTCGAACCCCGTGCTCGGCACGGTGGGCGTGCTCGCGATCATCGCCGTCTGGGAGCTGTCGTCCCGGCTCGGCCTCGTCGACGCCAGTTACCTCCCGCCGTTCTCGACCGTGATCGTCGAGGTCGTCGACCTCCTCTTCGGTGCGCGCAGCGCCGAGTTCTGGACCGCGCTCGGGATGACGATGTACGGCTGGAGCGTCGGGCTCATCATCTCGCTCGCGCTCGGCATCGTGCTGGGCGTGCTCATCGGCTCCAACCGGTGGGTCCGCGAGTACACCAATTCGACGATCGAGTTCCTGCGCCCGATCCCGTCGGTCGGACTCATCCCGATCGCCATCGTCGTCTTCGGCGTGCGACCAGCCGCCACCATCGCCGTCGTCGTCTGGGCGTGCTTCTGGGTCATCCTCATCCACGTCATCGCCGGCGTCGCCGACGTCGACCCCGTGGCCGACGCCACCGCACGCAGTTACGGCCTGGGGTCCTTCCGACGTGCCGCGCACGTCGTCTGGCCCACTGTGCTGCCCTACCTGATGACCGGCCTCCGCCTCTGCGGCACCATCGCGCTCGTCGTGGCGATCACCATCGAGATCGTCGTGCAGGCGCCGGGCATCGGCGCCATGATCGCGACGTACCAGTCGGCTGCGAACGTCGCCGTCGTCTACGCGCTGGCGCTGCTCACCGGCGTGCTCGGCCTCGCGATCAACCTGCTCATGCGGCTCCTCGAGAACTCGGTGCTCGCCTGGCACTCGTCGGTTCGGGCGGAGGTCGAGAAGTGAAGGCGCTGAAGGCCGCGTCGGCGGTGCTCGCGCTGCCGCTGCTCATCGTGCTCGTCTGGTGGTGGGCCACGCTGGACGAGACCAACCCATTCGTGCCGAAGCCCGGCCAGATGCTGACCGACCTCGTCACGGTCTGGGTCGGTCCGCTCATGGCCGAGCAGGTGGTCCCCTCGCTCTACCGGCTCGCCGTCGGCCTCGGCGCGGCGATCCTCGTCGGTGTCGTCCTCGGCCTCGTCATCGGCGCGAGCCGCCTGGCGCGCGCCCTCACCGGCCCGGCGTTCGAGTTCATCCGCGCCGTGCCGCCGCCCGTGCTGCTGCCCGTCCTCCTGCTCATCCTGGGCATCGACGACCGCTCGAAGATCTTCCTCATCTTCCTCGGATGCCTCTGGCCCATCCTGCTGAACACGATCGACGGGGTGCGCTCGGTCGACTCGGTGCTCGCCGACACGACGAAGACGTACGGCATGCACGGCTGGGCGCGGTTCCGCTTCTTCGTCCTCCCGGCGGCGCTGCCGCGCATCATGACCGGCATCCGTCTGGCCCTGCCGATCTCGATCATCCTCATGGTGGTGTCCGAGATGTACGCCGCGCTCGACGGGCTCGGCTACCGGATCATGCTGTTCAAGCAGACCTTCCAGATGGGGCCCATGTGGGCGGGCATCCTCATCATCGGCCTCATCGGAATCCTCATGGCCGGGATCTTCCGGCTCGTCGAACGACGGGTGCTGGCCTGGTACTACGGTCAACGAGAGATGGAGAAGCAGTGAGCACGGATGTCACGGGCGCGACGCCGAAGGGCGACGTGCTGCTCTCGGTGCAGGGCGTGCAGAAGACCTACACGACGTCGGCCGGCCCCGTCGAGGCGGTGCGCGACCTCACGTTCGACCTCGGCAAGGGCGAGTTCGCCTGCCTCGTGGGGCCGTCGGGGTCGGGCAAGACGACCCTCCTCAAGGTGATCTCCGGCCTCATGCCGGCGACATCCGGGCGGGTGATGCTCGACGGCAAGGCGATCGACGGGCCGCCGCGCGGCATGGCCCTCGTGTTCCAGGAGTACGGCCGGTCGCTGTACCCGTGGATGCGCGTCGCCGAGAACGTGGAGCTGCCGCTCAGGGCGGCCGGTGTGCCGAAGGCCGAGCGCCACGCCCGCGTCGAGGAGGCGCTCGAGCAGGTCGGCCTCGCGCACGTGCCGAAGTCGTACCCGTGGCAGCTCTCGGGGGGCATGCAGCAGCGCGTGGCGATCGCACGCGCCATCGCCTACCGCCCCGAGGTGCTGCTCATGGACGAGCCGTTCGCGGCGGTCGACGCGCAGACGCGCGCCGACCTCGAGGACCTCCTGCGCAGGGTCTGGAAGGAGCTCGGCGTCACCGTGCTCTTCGTGACCCACGACATCGACGAGTCGGTGTACCTCGGCGAGCGCGTCATCATCCTCTCGTCGTCGCCGACGATCGTGCTCGAGGACCTGCACATCGACCTCCCGGCCGAGCGCGACCAGCTCGAGACCCGGTCGATGCCCGAGTTCGTCGAGCAGCGTCACCACGTCTACGAGCAGATCCAGAAGGCCAAGCGCGGCTACAACGCCGACACCGCGAGCATGGCCGCGGTCGCGGCATCCGACGCCTGATGCGCGCCGCGCGCGGCATCCGGAGCCTGACCCGCGCCGCGCGCGAAATCGAGAAGTCGCGGATGCACGGTGCGACCCTGCGAACGCGACTTCTCGACCTTGCGCGTCACCGGTCGCTGAGCCCGTCCGAGCAGCCCGCTGAACCGAAACGTCGCGGATGCCCGGTGGAACCGTGCATCCGCGACGTTTCGACGTGCGGGCGCGACCGCCCTCCGGCCGGCTCAGGGACCGGACCTTCGAGAGACGCGGCGGCGGTCGCCGAGAGCGCTCAGCGCCAGATCGACTTGGTCTCCTGGAAGTTGCCGATCGCCTCGGGTCCGAACTCGCGGCCGAGGCCCGACTCCTTGTAGCCGCCGTACGGGTGGTTGAGATCGGGCTTGTAGCCGTTGAGGCCGATCGAGCCGGTGCGGATGCGCCGGGCCACGGACAGCACCTCGTCGGGGTCGCCGTAGACGGCGCCCGCGAGCCCGTACCGCGAGTCGTTGGCGATCTCGATCGCCTGCTCGACACCGTCGTACGGCAGGATCGTGACGACCGGGCCGAACACCTCCTCCTGCGCGATCATGCTGTCGGGCGACACGTCGTCGACGATCGTCGGGGCGAAGTAGTAGCCGACCTCCGGCAGCGTGGTGTCGCCCGCGAGGATCGTCGCGCCCTGCGCCCTGGCGGCGTCGACGAGGCCGGAGACGCGCTCGTGGATGCGCCGCGACACGAGCGGCCCGAGCTCGGTCGCCTCGTCCTCGGGGTCGCCGACGCGCAGGTCGCGGGCGAGGTCGACGAGCCGGTCGCGCACGGTGCCGTACAGGCTGCGCGGCACGACCACGCGAGACAGGAGCGCGCACGTCTGCCCGGTGTTGTCGAACGAGGCATTGCGCAGGCTCGCGAACATCTCGTCGAGATCGGCCGACTCGAGCACGATGGCGGCGGACTTGCCGCCGAGCTCGAGCGTCACCGGGATGAGCCGCGCGCCGGCCGCCGCGGCGATCTGCTTGCCCGCCTCGGGAGAGCCGGTGAAGCTCACCTTGTCGATGCCGGGGTGCGCCACGAGCCCGCGGCCCGTCTTGCGGCCGCCGGGCACGATGTTGATGACGCCGGGCGGCATGCCGATCGCGAGGCCGGCCTCGGCGAAGTGGTACGCGTCGAGCGGCGTCTCCTCGGCAGGCTTCAGCACTACGGTGCATCCGGCGGCGAGCGCGGGCGCGAGCTTCAGCGTGGTCGACGCCTGCGGCTGGTTCCACGGCACGATGAGCGCAGCGACGCCGAGCGGCTCCTTGCGGATGATCGAGGTGCCCTCGCGACGGACGTTCGGCCGCACCTCCTCCTCGTCGTACGTCTTCGCGATGTTCGCGTAGTACCGCACGTGGTTGACCGGGATCACCTGGGCCCACGGCCTCGACAGTCGCACCGGCTGGCCGATCTCGTCGGTGATGAGGGCGGAGGTCTCGGCGCCGCGCCGTTCCATCTCGTCGGCGAGCCGGAACATCCACTCGGCGCGTTCGGCGAACGTCATCCTCGGCCATGGGCCGTGATCGAACGCCTCGCGCGCGGCGCGCACCGCGACATCGACGTCGCGCTCGGAGGCATCCGGAGTGCGCCCGACCTCGCTCAGGTCTGCCGGGTTCTGCACCACGATCTCGTCGCGCGCCGCCGGGGCGACCCATTCGCCGCCGGCGAAGATCCGGTCGCGATGCAGTGCCGTCGTCGTCGCGGTTCCCTGTGTCATCTCGGCTCCCTTGCCTTGGATTGCACGTCCGTTCAGGGTAACCCAGATCGGGTCACGAGTGCACATTCTGCGTGCGTCGCGAACGCTATGCGTACACCTCCGCGCCCGGGGAACAACAAAGCCCCGGTCGATGACCGGGGCTTCGTATGAGAGCCGCTGTTCGTCTTCGGTTGATGGGTGACACATCTACTCCGGGTGATGGGTGACACTCGTCTTCACTGTAGATCGTCCTCCGGGAACGGAGGGACGCTTATTGCGGACCTGACCGCTGCCGCGCCGCAACTGGGTGCGCAGCAGCTGGTCGCCGTCATAGACCTGCACGACCTCGTCCGTGACCCACACGTCCACGTCCCGGCCCGCGGCTGCCTTGCCGAGCACGATCTGCTGCCAGTTCACGGTGATCACCCCGACCGCGTTCGCACGCCGGGCGACCCAGTCCCCATCCCCGCGAGCAGCTGCCGGCCGTGCGGTGTCCGCGGTCGGCCGAATCGGCAACGGCTGGGTCGCCGCGGCAAGGAACCGTGTCGCCGGCGGTACCATCCCGATCGCTTGATGCGGTCGACGATGGTTGTAGTCCGCAACCCAGGCATCCAGCTCGGCCTGCGCGATCGCCAGCGAGGCGAACACCCGATCGGTGCGGAACTCGGTCCGCAGCGCTCGATGGAACCGCTCGACCTTCCCCGTTGTCGTCGGCGACCGCGGCTGGGTCAGCAGATGCTCCACGCCGTGCTCACGCAGGATCCGATCGAACAGCATCTCCACCGGCGGTTGGTTGAACCGGCCCGTGAACACCTTCCCGTTGTCGGTGAGCACCTGACCCGGCAGTCCATGCCGTTCCAGGGCGACGCGGAGGCCCTCAGCGACACTGCCCGCATTCTCCCGCAGCATCAGGAACGCCGAGACACAGAACCTCGAATGATCATCGATCCCGCTCAACGCCTTCGCCCGGCGCCCATCCGCGAGCACGAACCCGCCGACCACGTCCATCTGCCACAGCTCCATCGCCCGGCCCCGTTCCCACCGCTTCCACTTCCGATCCCGCGGTCGCCTCGCTGCCGGATCGATCAACCCGAAACGCAGCAACGCCCGATACGCCGCTGACTCACTCGGCACCGGCTCCACCCCAGCCCGGCGCAGCTCGTAGACCAGCCGCCGCGGCCCCCACGACGGATGCCGCCGCCGCAGATCCACGAGCGCGACCTCGACAACCGCGGGCATCTGCAACGGCGACGACCTCGGACGATGCGAACGATCCGCCAGCCCCTCGAGCCCATCCGCCTCATACCGGGACAACCACTGATGCACGGTCTTCCGCGACACCCCGAACCGGGCCGCGACCGACACCACCGTCTCACCGTCCTTGATCACGGCGAGCACGGCCTGATACCGCTGCTCTGACACGCTCAACTCCCGCATACTCGGGAGTGTCACCCATCAACCGAAACCGGTGTAACCCATCAACCGGAACACTGTCACCACTCACCCGAATGCCGAATGGCACCAATCAGGCGAAGTAACACATCGTATGAGAGCCGCCTGTGGGAATCGAACCCACGACCTATTCATTACGAGTGAATCGCTCTGCCGACTGAGCTAAGGCGGCGTGTCCATCGCATCGCCGAGGTGATCCGGATGGCACGAGAATCCATGTTAGCGGATCTGCGAGCCGCCGTTGACCACGTCAGCAGCGAGGATCGCTCGACGGAACGGTGCCGTCGATGAGGAACGCCTCCACCGTCCGGTCGACGCACGCGTTGGACTTGTTGTAGGCCGTGTGCCCCTCGCCGTCGTAGCTCACGAGCACGCCGCTCTCGAGTTGGTCGGCCAGTTCGACCGCCCACTCGTAGGGCGTCGCGGGGTCGCCCGTCGTGCCGATCACGAGGATGGGGGCCGCGCCCTCGGCGTGGATCGGCGCACGCTCGCGCGCGCTCTGGTGCGGCCAGTTCACGCACGCCAGGTCGCCGAACCCGAAGTACGGCCCGATGGTCGGCGCGGCTGCGGCGACCGACGCGGCCTTCTCGCGCATGACGCCTACATCGGACTGGTACGTGTAGTCGAGGCAGTTGATCGACCGGAACGACTCCGTCGAGTTGTCGCGATAGGTGCCGTCTTCGTTGCGCCCGTTGTAGCCGTCGGCGAACGACAGCGCGTAGTCGGCCTCGCCGAACATCACCGACTCGAGCATCTCGCTGAGGTACGGCCACGAGTCGGCCGAGTAGAGCGGGTAGATGATCGCGGTCAGCAGCGTGTCGGCGCCGACCATGCGGCCGTCGGTGCCGCGCAGCGGGCTCGCGTCGACGGAGGCGAGCAGGCGGCCCACCTCGGCCATTCCCGCGTCGGCCGTGCCCTCGAACGGGCAGTCGGTCGTGGTCAGGCAGTCCTCGAGATAGGCGCGCAGCGCCTGCTCGAACCCGACCGCCTGCGCCTCGGTGACCTCGGCATCGCTCGCCGACGGGTCGATCGCGCCGTCGAGCACGAGCCGGCCCACCTTGTCGGGATAGAGGTCGGCGTAGGTCGCGCCGAGGAAGGTGCCGTAGGAGTAGCCGAGGTAGTTGAGCTGCTCGTCGCCGAGGATCGCCCGCAGCAGGTCGAGGTCGCGCGCGGCGCTCACCGTGTCGACCTCGCCGAGCAGCTCGCCCGTGCGCTCGGCGCAGGCTCGGCCGAAGTCCGCCGACGCCGCGCCGACCGTCTCGACCCACTCATCGCTGCCGCGTTCGGCCGGCACGATGCCGTAGAGGAACTCGTCCATCTGCTCGGCGTCGTAGCAGGCGACGGCCGACGACCGGCCGACGCCCCGCGGGTCGAAGCCGACGACGTCGAACCGCTCGCGCAGCGGCGCGCCCACCGCGTACTCGAGCGAATCGGCGATGAACTCGTATCCGGACCCACCCGGGCCGCCGGGGTTCACGAGCAGTGAGCCGATGCGATCGCCGCTTGCCACATGGCGCACGAGTGCCAGCTCGATCTCACCGCGCCCGGGATCGTCCCAGTCGAGCGGCGCCGTCGCGGTCGCGCAGCCCATGCCGTCGCCGCAGCGTTCCCACTCGAGCACCTGCGTGTAGAACGGGCGCAGCGACTCCTCGACCCGCTCCCCGGTCGGTGTGGAGCGCGGCCCCTCGCCGCCGCCGAGGAACGTCGGCATGCAGCCGGTGAGCGCGAGCAGCGCGACGAGCACGCCCGCGACGACGCCCGATCGCGCACCGCGCGGCATCCGCGGCATGGGCGGCATCCGCCGGATCGTCGTCATTCGTGCGCCGGTCATGCGGCCCCCCGTTCGGTGGTGGTGGTGCGGATCGCGGACACGAGCATCGCCTCGAGGGCGAGCGCGGGCTGCACGTTGCCGTCGATGCGCTCGCGCGCGGTCTGGATGGCGTCGAGCGTCGCGAGCGTGGTCGCCGGAGCAGCGGATGCCGCGGCCCGGCGCATCTCGGGTTCGAGCTCGCGGTTGACGAGGTCGACGCGGGCGTCGAGCTGGATCAGCAGGATGTCGCGGTACAGCGACGCCAGGTCGACGAGGATGCGGTCGATGCCGTCGCGGAGGCTCCTCGTGGCCCGCCGCTTCTGGTCGTCCTCGAGCGCCTTCAGCTGCGGCCGGAGGGCGGCGGGCACGGCCTGGCCCGGCGCGAGGCCGAGGGAGTGCAGCGCGTGCGCGCGCTCCTCGGCGTCGCGCAGCTCGGTGATCGCCCGGGCATCGTCGCCCGCGATCTCGAGGAAGCGCGCGGCCGTGGCCACGGCCGTCGCCGCCGACCGCACCGTGAGGGCGAGGCGCAGCGTCTCGGCGCGGCGAAGGCGCGCCTCCTCGCTCGTGGCGAGCCGGTGCGCCATGCCGATGTGGCACTGGGCCTCGCGGGCCGACCGCTCGGCCAGGGCCGGCTCGACGCCGTCGCGCCGTTCGAGGAGCGCGGCCACCTCGGCCACCGTCGGCATCTGCAGTCGCACGGTGCGCACGCGCGAGCGGATGGTGGGGATGAGGTCGGCCTCGCTGGGTGCGCAGAGGATCCAGACCGTGCGCTCGGGCGGTTCCTCGAGCTCCTTCAGCAGGAAGTTCGAGGTCTGCTCGGTCATGCGGTCGGCGTCCTCGACGATGATGACGCGGTGGCGGCCGACCGACGGCGAGTAATGCGAACGCCGCACGATCTCGCGCACGTCGTCGCGCTTGATGATGACACCCTCGGTGGCGAGCACCTGCAGGTCGGGATGGCTGCGCGCCTCGACCTGGATGCGGGTCGCCTCGTCGCCGTCGGGGGCGCCCGAGATGAGTGCCGTCGCGAACGCGTAGGCGAGGTTCGATCGCCCAGACCCCGGCGGGCCGGTGATGAGCCACGAATGCGTCATCTGCTGCGATGCGGCGTCGAGCGGGTTCGAGGCGTCGGATGCCTCGGCCGACGCCGCCGCGGCGCGGAACACGGCGATCGCCTGCTCCTGCCCGGTCAGGTCGCTCCACACGCTCACGAGACCACGCTACCTTCCGCCGCCGACCGTGGATCCGCGCCCGATCAGAGCAGGGCCGCGACGCGGTCGCGGATCGTCGCGGCGATGTCGTCGACGGCGAGCGCCGCGTCGACCACGAGGAACCGCTCGGGCTCGGCGGCGGCCAGTTCGAGGTAGGCGGTGCGCACGCGATCGTGGAACTCGGATGCCTCGGCCTCGAGCCGGTCGTACCGGGTGCGCGCCGCGTCGAGGCGACCGCGCGCGGCCGCGGCATCGAGGTCGAGGAGGATCGTGAGGTCGGGGCGCAGGCCCTCGGTCGCCCATTCGGAGGCGGACCGCACCTCCTCGGGGTCGAGCACGCGCCCGGCACCCTGGTAGGCGACCGACGAGTCGATGTAGCGGTCCTGGATCACGATGTCGCCGCGTTCCAGCGCGGGACGCACGACCGTGGCGACGTGGTGCGCCCGGTCGGCGGCGTACAGCAGCGCCTCGGCGCGCGGCGCGATGTCGCCCCGGTGATGCAGCACGATCTCGCGCACCTCGACGCCCACCTCGGTGCCGCCGGGCTCGCGCGTGCGCACCACCGTGCGACCTCGATCTGTGAGCCACTCCTCGAGGAGCTCCGCCTGCGTCGTCTTGCCCGATCCGTCGCCGCCCTCGAGCGTGATGAAGACGCCGCGCGTCACGTGGTGCTCTTCTTGGCGGGCGCCTTCTTCGCGGGGGCCTTCTTGGCGGCCGTGGAGCGGGTGGTGGTGCGCTTCGCCCTCGGCGCAGCTGGCCCCTTGTCGCGCTTCTGCTGCAGCAGCTCGACGGCGCGCTCGAACGTGATGTCCTCGACCGACTCCGCACGCGGGATCGTCGCGTTCGTCGTGCCGTCGGTGACGTACGGGCCGAACCGGCCGTCCTTCACCTTGATGGGCTTGCCGCTCACGGGGTCGGCGTCGAACTCCTTGAGCGCGCTCGACGCACGGCGGGCGCCGTACTTCGGCTGCGCGAACAGCTCCAGCGCCCCGGCGAGGTCGACCTCGAAGATCGCATCCTCGCTCGGCAGCGTGCGGGTGTCGGCGCCCTTCTTGAGGTACGGGCCGTAGCGGCCGTTCTGCGCGGTGATCTCGTCGCCCGACTCGGGGTCGATGCCCACCACACGCGGGAGGTCGAGCAGCTTCAGGGCGGTGTCAAGGTCGATCTCCTCGATCTGCATGCTCTTGAAGAGCGACGCGGTGCGCGGCTTCGGCGCGGCGGCCTTCTTCGCGCCGCGCTTCGGCTTCGGGGCGTCGACGACCTCGCCGGTGGCCGTGTCGACGGATGCCTCCGGCTCGGGCTCCACCTCGGTCACGTACGGCCCGAACCGGCCGTCCTTCACGACGACCTCCTTGCCGTTCGCGGGATTCACGCCGAGCACCCGGTCGCCCTGCACCGGCGCCTCGATGAGCTCGCGGGCCTTCGCCTCGGTGAGCTCGTCGGGCGCGAGGTCCTGCGGCAGGTTCACGCGCCGCGGCGGTGCGTCGGGCGCGGCGTCGGGGTCGACCGTCTCGAGGTAGGGCCCGTACTTGCCGATGCGCAACGTGATGTCGGGCGCGATGGCGACGGAGTTGATCTCACGCGCATCGATGTCGCCGAGGTTGTCGACCACCTGGCGGAGCCCGCGGTGCCGGTCGGAGCCGAAGTAGAAGCTCGACAGCCAGTCGACGCGGTCGGCCTCACCGGCGGCGATGTGGTCGAGGTCGTCCTCCATCTCGGCAGTGAAGTCGTACTCGACGAGGTCGCCGAAGTGCTCCTCGAGCAGCCGCACGACCGAGAACGCCACCCAGCTGGGCACGAGGGCCTGGCCGCGCTGCGTGACGTAGCCGCGGTCGAGGATCGTCGAGATGATCGACGCGAACGTCGACGGGCGGCCGATGCCGAGCTCCTCGAGGCGCTTGACGAGGCTCGCCTCGGTGTAGCGCGGGGGCGGGCTGGTCTCGTGACCCTTCGCCGCGAGGTCGACGAGACCGACCGCCTGGCCCTCCTTCAGCGGCGGGAGCTTGGCCTCGCCGGGCGTGTCGTCGGCGTTCCGTTCCTCGTCGTGTCCCTCCTCATAGGCCGCGAGGAAGCCGCGGAACGTGATGACGGTGCCGCTGGCCGTGAACTCGGCGATGGCGCCTGCGACGGCGACGGATGCCTCGGCCGGCGCCGGGGCATCCGGAGCCGTCGGTCCGACCTCGATGGTGACCGTCGCCGTCTGGCCCTTCGCGTCGGCCATCTGCGAGGCGACGGTGCGCTTCCAGATGAGGTCGTACAGCTTGAACTCGCTGCCGCGGAGCACGCTCTGGAGCTCGGAGGGCGTGCGGAACACGTCGCCCGACGGGCGGATCGCCTCGTGGGCCTCCTGCGCGTTCTTCGACTTGCTCGCGTAGACGCGGGGCTTGTCGGGAATCGAGTCCGCGCCGTAGAGCGCGGTCGCCTGCTTCCGGGCGGCGCTGACGGCCTGCTGCGACAGCGACGTCGAGTCGGTGCGCATATAGGTGATGTAGCCGTTCTCGTAGAGCGACTGCGCCACGCGCATGGTGTCGCGCGCCGAGAGCCGGAGCTTGCGCGCGGACTCCTGCTGCAGCGTCGACGTGGTGAACGGCGCGGCGGGGCGGCGCGAGTACGGCTTCGACTCGACCTTGGCCACCGTGCGGGCGACGCCGTCGGCCCGCAGCGCCGCGGCGAGCGACTCGGCGACCCGCTCGTCGAGCACGACCGCCTTCGACTTGAGCTTGCCCGCATCGTCGAAGTCGCGGCCCGTGGCGACACGCTCGCCGCCGAGGCGGACGAGCCGCGCTTCGAACGATGGCGCGTCCGAGGCCTCCGTCGCGCCCGTGAAGCGGCCGATGAGATCCCAGTAGCCGGCTGCGACGAAGGCCAACCGCTCGCGCTCGCGGTCGACGACGAGCCGCGTGGCGGCCGACTGCACTCGGCCGGCGGAGAGGCCGGGGCCGACCTTGCGCCAGAGCACCGGGGAGACCTCGTAGCCGTAGAGCCGGTCGAGGATGCGTCGGGTCTCCTGCGCGTCGACGAGTGCCGTGTCGAGTTCGCGGGTGTTGTCCTTCGCCTTCTCGATGGCGTCCTTCGTGATCTCGTGGAACACCATGCGCCGCACGGGCACCTTGGGCTTGAGCTCCTGCAGGAGGTGCCACGCGATGGCCTCGCCCTCGCGGTCCTCATCGGTGGCGAGCAGGAGTTCGTCGGCGCCCTTCAGCGCGCGCTTGAGCTCGGCGACCGTCTTCTTCTTCGCGTCGGACACCACGTAGTAGGGCTCGAAGCCGTGCTCGACGTCGACCGAGAACTTGCCGAGCGACCCCTTCTTCAGGTCGGCGGGCAGGTTCTTCGGCTCGATGAGGTCCCGGATGTGACCGACCGACGAGAGCACCTCGTAGCCCTCGCCCAGGTACTGGGCGATCGACTTCATCTTGGTCGGCGACTCCACGATGACCAACTTCTTCGCGCCTGCCACCGGACTCCTCTTAACTCGTGCAAATGGGGGGAAACGCACAGACCGGGCTCGTCCCCCCGAGCGGTGTGCCGTCGATCGGCGATGGGTCGCGCCGACAGCCACACCATACACACACTCACCGTGAGTGCACCCACCCGGAGTCGGCGGAGGGGGTCGGAAACGCCCACGCCACCCCTTGCACAACCCGGGTCGCAGAGGAGAATGGCGACATGGACACCTCTTCCACGAGCTCGTACACCGCCAAGCTGATCGACGGTCCGCTCGAGGGCAAGACGGTCTCGACCGCCTTCCTCGACTCGGGCGACCCGCGCCCCAGGCTCGAGTTGAGCGGGGAGCACGGCAAGCGCTACGTCTACTCCCGCTCCGCCGGACTCGAGTTCACCGGTGAGGACGACGACCGGCCCACCGCGGTCGAGTACCGGTTCATCGAGACCGTCTTCGACTGAGTTCCTCCGTCGCTACTCGACCACCGGGACGTGGCGCTCGTCGACGCCGTTGTAGGCCGACAGCGGCCGGATGAGCGCGTTGGATGCCGCCTGCTCGATGATGTGCGCCGTCCAGCCCGTCACGCGTGAGGCGACGAAGAGCGGCGTGAACGTGAGCGTGTCGAAGCCCATGAGGTGGTACGCCGGACCCGACGGGTAGTCGAGGTTCGGGTGGATGCCCTTGCGGGCGACGAACTCGGCCGAGAGGGTGTCGTAGAGCTCCGCGACATCCGGCCGGTCGTAGTGCTCGATGAGCGTGTCGAGCGCGGCCTTCATGGTGGGCACGCGCGAGTCGCCGTGCTTGTACACGCGGTGGCCGAAGCCCATGATCTTGCGCTTCTCGGCGAGCGCGGCGTCGAGCCACGGCACGACGTTCGCGGCCGTGCCGATCTCGTCGAAGATGTGCATCACGGCCTCGTTCGCGCCGCCGTGCAGCGGGCCCTTGAGGGCGCCGATGCCGCCGACCACGGCCGAGTAGAGGTCGCTGAGGGTCGAGGTGATGACGCGCGAGGTGAACGTCGAGGCGTTGAACGAGTGCTCGGCGTAGAGGATCATCGACACGTCGAACGCGTCGACCACGAGCTGGTCGGGCACCTCGCCGAACGTCATGTGCAGGAAGTTCGCCGAGTAGTCGAGGTCGTCGCGCGGCGGCACGACGTCCTGGCCGCGGCGGCGGCGCTGGTCGTAGGCGACCACGGCCGGCAGCGCGGCGAAGAGGGCCTTCGCCTTGGCGAGGTTCGCCTCGGGGCTCGCGTCGTCGGCGGCCGGGTCGGATGCCCCGATCACGCTCACGGCGGTGCGAACCACGTCCATCGGGTGCGCGGTGGTGGGCAGCAGGTCGATCGCGGCCTTCACGTTCGGCTGCAGCGAGCGGCCGGCACGCTCGGCCGCGCGGAACTCGGCCAGCTGTGCGGCATCCGGAAGCTCGCCGTGCCAGAGCAGGTACGCGACCTCCTCGAACCGCTTGTGCGCCGCCAGCTCCTGCACGGGGTACCCGCGGTAGAGCAGCGAGTTGCTCTCGGGATTGACCTTCGAGATCGCCGTGCGGTCGACGACGACGCCGGCGAGCCCCTTGCGGATCTCGGGCTCGGCGGGAGCGTTGGCGGATGCCGCAGGGGTGGTGTCCGCGGCGGGCGCGGTGATGGTGTCGGTCATGCCGGGATCGCTTTCTCGAGGCCTCAGCGCGCGACGCTGAAGTTGAAGATGGAGGTGTCGAAGTGGTTGTAGCCCTCGTAGTCGATGAGCTCGTAGAGGTCGGCGCGGTGCTGCATCTCGGGGAGCAGGCGCGTGAGCGAGCCGGCATCCGTCAGCTCGTCGAGGGCGCGCCCGGTGGCGCCCATGGCGATGCGCAGCATCGAGACCGGCCAGATCACGATGTTCATGCCGACATCGGCGAGTTGCTGCACGGTGAACAGCTCGCTCTTGCCGAACTCGGTCATGTTCGCGAGCAGCGGCACGTCGACGGCGGCGCGGATCGCGGCGAACTCCTCGAGCGAGGCCATCGCCTCGGGGAAGATCGCGTCGGCGCCCGCGTCGACGAGCCTCTTCGCGCGGTCGACCGCCGCGTCGAGGCCGTCGACGGCGCGGATGTCGGTACGCGCCATGATGAGGAAGTTCTCGTCGCGGCGGGCGTCGACGGCGGCGGCGATGCGCTGCAGGGCGGTGTTCTCGTCGACGACCTGCTTGCCGTCGAGGTGGCCGCAGCGCTTCGGGTTGACCTGGTCCTCGATGTGCAGGCCCGCAAGGCCGGCATCCTCGAGCTCCTGCACGGTGCGCGCCACGTTCATCGGCTCACCGAAGCCGGTGTCGGCGTCGATGATGGCGGGCAGTTCCGTCATGCGCGCGATCTGCCGACCGCGGCCGGCCACCTCGCTGAGCGTCGTCAGGCCGATGTCGGGCAGGCCGAGGTCGGCCGACAGCACGGCGCCCGAGATGTAGACGCCGTCGAAGCCCTTGCGCTCGATGAGTCGCGCCGAGAGCGGGTTGAACGCCCCCGGGAACCGCATGATCTCGCCGGTCGCGAGGCGCTCCCGGAATTTCCGGCGCTTCTCGTGGGCGGGTGTCTGTGCGTACAGCATGGTGACCTCCTAGAAGATGCCGACGGGTGAGTCGACCTGTGCGAGCACGCCGGGAGCGGCGACGATGGTGAGCTGGCCGAGTTCCTCGGGCTTCAGCTCGGGGAGGCGCTGGGCGACGTCGAGGAACCGCTCGATCTCGGCGGCCTCGAGCACGTCGGCGGCGAGGGTGCGGAACTTGTGCACGTACTGCTCGCGACCGAACGGCCGAGCACCGAGCGGGTGCGCGTCGGCGACGGCGATCTCGTCGACGATCTCGCCGCCGTCGGCCAGCGTGATGACGACCCGTCCGCCGAACGCCTTCTCGGCGATGTCGAGCGAGTGGTAGCGGCGGGTCCACTCGGGGTCCTCGACCGTGGTGACCTTGCGCCAGAGCTCGACGGTGTCGGGCCGGCCGGCGCGCTCGGGAGCGTACGAGTCGACGTGGTGCCAGGCGCCGTCCTGCAGGGCGACCGTGAAGATGTACGGGATCGAGTGGTCGAGCGTCTCGCGCGAGGCGGTCGGGTCGTACTTCTGCGGGTCGTTGGCGCCCGAGCCGATCACGTAGTGCGTGTGGTGCGAGGTGTGGATGACGACGCTCGCGATCTTCGACGGGTCGGCGACGAGCTCGGGGTGCTCGCGGTGGAGCTTGCGTGCGAGGTCGATCCACGCCTGGGCCTGGTACTCGGCCGAGTGCTCCTTCGTGTAGGAGTCGAGGATGGCCCGCTTGGCCGCGCCGCGCTCGGGCAGGGGCACCTCGTACGCGGCATCCGGGCCGTCGAGGAGCCACGCGATGACCCCGTCCTCGCCCTCGTAGATGGGGGTCGGGCTCGTCTGGCCGCGCATGGCGCGGTCGACCGCCTCGACGGCCATCTTGCCCGCGAACGCCGGGGCGTGGGCCTTCCAGCTGGAGATCTCGCCCTTGCGCGACTGGCGGGTGGCGGTGGTCGTGTGCAGGGCCTGGCCGATCGACTGGAAGATCGTGGTGACGTCGAGGCCGAGCAGGGTGCCGATGCCGGCGGCCGCCGAGGGTCCGAGGTGGGCGACGTGGTCGATCTTGTGCCGGTGCAGCGAGATCGCCTTGACCAGGTCGATCTGGATCTCGTAGCCCGTGGCGAGACCGCGCACGAGCTCGCGGCCGGTGAGGCCGCGGGCCCCGGCGAGGTGCTGGGCGACGGCGACGATCGGCGGGATGTTGTCGCCCGGGTGCGAGTACTCGGCCGCGAGGAAGGTGTCGTGGTAGTCGAGCTCCCGCACGGCGACGCCGTTGGCCCACGCCGCCCACTCGGGGCTCGTGCGGCGCGCGGCGTCGAGGCCGAACACGGTCGCGCCCTCGCCGTGGATCGAGACGGGGTGCGACGTCGCCTGCGAGCGTGCGGCCACGACCGGCTCGCGCGTGAGGGAGGCCGCGGCCACTGAGGCGTTGTCGATGACGCGGTTGATCACCATCTCGGTGACCTCCTCGGTCACCTCGACGGGATCGGCGGCGACCTCGGCGATCTTCCACGCGAGCTGGTCCTGGCGGGCGAGGTTCTCCTCGCTGCGGTGCACGCGCACGTGGTGGAGCTGCACGGCGGGGGTCTTCAGGTCGGTCATGTCGTTCTCGTCGCCTCTGTTCGGTGGGGTGGTCGTCGGGGTCTGGTCGTCGGTGGTCTTGTCGGTCTGGTCGTCGGGGTCTCGTCGTCGGGGTCTCGTCGTCGGGGTCTCGTCGTCGGCCGGATGCGTCAGGCCACCCTCGGCCCGAGTGCGTCGGCGTCCGCCTCGGCAGCGGGCGCAACCGCGGGCTCGGCGCCGGCGGGCGCCGTGGCGAGGGCGTTCGTGAGGCTCATGTGGAGGTGCACGTGGGTGGCGTGCGAGGCGAGCTCGGCGTCGCGCGCGAGGATCGCCTCGACGATGAGCAGGTGTTCGCCGGCGGCCGCGCGCAGTCGTTCGGGGTTGTGCCGCGACAGCCGACGGATGCGCGCGGAGTGCAGCTGGACGCTGCGCAGGGCCGTGGCGAGGAACGGGTTCGCGGCGGCCTCCTCGATGGCGTCGTCGAGGTCGTCCACGATCTCGAAGTACGGGGCCAGCCCCGGTTCGCCCTGGGCGAGGAGCCGAGGGGCCCCGAGGAGTCGATCGCGGATGAGCAGGAACGGAACGGCCTCGCCCCGCTGCGCCGCGAGTGCTGCCGCCTTCGCCTCGAGCGCCTCTCGCAACTCGTACAGCGAGACGATGTCGTCGCGCGACACGGCGGTGACGACGGCTCCGCGCCCGGACGCATCGACGAGGCCGTCGGCGGCGAGCTGCCGCAGCGCCTCGCGCACGGGGGTGCGACTCACCCCGAGGCGCGTGGACTGCTCGACCTCCTGCAGCACCGTTCCCGGCTCGAGCGTGCCGTCGAGGATCTCGGTGCGGAGGGTGCGGTAGGCGCGGTCGCCAGCTCGCATGGTGTCCCCTCCCGTCAGCCTCGGCGTTCGGTTCATGTATACACGGACCCTTTGGATGCGGCAAGTTCACCGCGTCTTTCCTGAGATTCTTCCCAACGGAGTCGTGAGATCCCGGGTATGTGTATACATTGGGACCCTCACGCCAGAGCCGGCGTGACACGACAGCACGTCCCGGGGCAGTGGCATCGTCGCCCGCCTCGATGGGGAGGAGCGGCGATGAGCACGAGCAGGTATGCCGACGAGTACCGCCGGAGCCTGGAACATCCCGAGCAGTTCTGGCTCGAGGCATCCGGCCTCGTCGACTGGAACCGCCCGCCCAGCCGTGCGCTCGACGACGGCAACGCCCCCATCTACCGGTGGTACCCCGACGGCACGCTCAACGTGAGCGCCAACGCCCTCGACCGCTGGGTCGCGGCCGGCCGCGGCGACCAGGTCGCGCTCGCCTACGACTCGGCGATGACCGGCTCGAAACGCACCTTCACGTACGCCGAACTGCTGCACGAGGTCGCGCTCTTCGCGGGAGTGCTCCGCAACAACGGCGTCGAGCGGGGCGACCGCGTCGCGATCTACCTGCCGATGACCCCCGAGGCCGTCATCGCCATGCTCGCCTGCGCGCGCATCGGCGCCGTGCACTCGGTCATCTTCGGCGGCTTCGCGGCGAACGAGCTCGCGGTGCGCATCCAGGACGCCGAGCCGAAGCTCATCGTCACCTCGTCGGGCGGGCTCGAGCCCGGCCGCAGCGTCGAGTACCTGCCGATCATCGAGAAGGCGCTCGCGATGATCGTGGGCGATCGCTCGGTGACGGATGCCACGACCACGTCGATCAGCGTGATCCCCGAAGACGAGCTCAGCGTGCAGGGCGTGATCGTGCGCAACCGCGAGGCGGTCGCGGGCAGCGCGGCCGAGTTCGACGGCCGCATCGGCATCGACTGGCTCGACTGGGAGGAGGAGCTCGCCGAGGCCGAGCCCGTCGGCCCGGTGGAGCTCGCGGCGACCGACCCGCTCTACATCCTCTACACGTCGGGCACGACCGGCACCCCGAAGGGCGTCGTGCGCGACCACGGCGGCTACGCGGTCGCCCTGGCCTGGTCGATGCGGAACATCTACGACCTCCACCCCGGCGACGTGATGTGGACGGCCTCCGACGTCGGCTGGGTCGTCGGCCACAGCTACATCGTCTACGGGCCGCTGCTCGCCGGTGCGACCACGGTGCTCTACGAGGGCAAGCCCGTCGGCACCCCCGACGCGGGCGCGTTCTGGCGCATGGTCGACGAGTACCGCGTGAAGGTGCTCTTCTCGGCACCGACGGCCATTCGCGCCATCCGCCGCGAGGACCCGGGGCTCGAGCACCTGCGCCGCTACGACACGTCGACCCTCGAGGCGCTGTTCCTCGCCGGCGAGCGCCTCGACACCGAGACGTACCACTGGATCAACGACGCCCTGCACTGCCCGGTCGTCGACCACTGGTGGCAGACCGAGACCGGCTGGGCGATCGCCGCGAACCCGCGCGGCATCGAGCCGCTGCCGGTGAAGCCGGGCTCGCCCACCGTGCCGGTGCCGGGCTACCGCGTCGCCATCGTCGACGGCAAGGGCAGGCCCGTTCCGGTCGGCACGGAGGGCAACATCGTGCTCGAGCTGCCGCTCCCGCCGGGCAGCCTGCCCACCCTGTGGGGCGGCGACGACCGGTACGTCTCCTCGTACCTGACCGCCTTCCCCGGCCACTACGCGACCGGCGACAGCGGCTACCTCGACGACGACGGCTACGTCTACGTCATGGGGCGCACCGACGACGTCATCAACGTCGCGGGGCACCGGCTCTCGACGGGCACCCTCGAGGAGGCGATCAACCATCACCCCGCGATCGCCGAGGTCGCCGTGATCGGCGTCAAGGACGAGCTCAAGGGGCAGCGGGCCGCCGGATTCGTGACGCTCAAGCACGGCACCGACGTCGACCACGACCGCCTCGTGAAGGAGCTCGTCGCGCTCGTGCGCGAGACCGTCGGACCCGTCGCCGCGTTCCGCGACGTGACCGTGCTCGAGCGGCTGCCCAAGACCCGGTCGGGCAAGATCCTCCGCAAGACCATGCGGCAGATCGCCGACGGCGAGTCCTACAAGGTGCCGGCGACGATCGAGGACCCGACGGTGCTCACCGCCCTGGAGGCGGCCCTGCGCGGGTAGGGGTAGCCGGGTGGCGCGGGTCGCCGGATGCACGAGCTTTGCGGCGGCCCGCCCCGCCCACGGGCGACGGGACGAAGGGCCCGTGGCGGCACCTCGCGCGCGCATAGCCTCAGGCCATGGAGGCATCGACACGGTCGACCACCCGCTGGCCCACGATCTCCAAGGAGCTCGCGTCCTTCACGGTGACGCCCAACCTCCTCGACTACGACGAGGCCCGCGCATCGTTCACCTGGGACGACGCGCGCCGAGCCCTGCCGGGGCTCCCCGGCGGCGGCGTGAACATCGCCTACGAAGCCGTCGATCGGCACGCGACGGGCGAGTTCGGCCGGCGTGACGCCCTGCGGTTCGTGCGCGCGGACGGCGGCATCCGTTCCCTCAGCTTCACGGCGCTGTCGGAGGAGACCGACCGGTTCGCGAGCCTGCTGCGGATGCTCGGCGTTCAGCGCGGCGAGCGCGTGTTCTCGCTCCTCGGCCGCTCGCCCGCCCTGTACGCCGCGGTGCTCGGCACCCTGAAGCACGGCGCGGTGTTCTGCCCCCTGTTCTCGGCATTCGGGCCCGAACCCGTGCGGCAGCGTCTCGAGCTCGGCTCGGGCGTCGTGCTCGTCACGACCCGGGCGCTCTACCGCAGGAAGGTGGCGAGCATCCGCGACGCGCTGCCCGCCCTGCGCCACGTGCTCCTCATCGACGCCGACGGCGAGCCCGAGCGCGGCACGCTCGACCTCGGGGCCCTCATCGCCGAGGCGCCCCCGTACGGCCCCATTGCGGCCATGCAGCCCGAGGACATGGCGCTGCTGCATTTCACGAGCGGCACGACGGGCCGGCCGAAGGGTGCGGTGCACGTGCACGACGCCGTGGTCGCCCACTTCGCGACGGGTCGATTCGCCCTGGACCTGCATCCCGACGACGTCTACTGGTGCACGGCCGACCCCGGCTGGGTGACGGGCACCTCGTACGGCATCATCGCCCCGCTCGTGCACGGGGTGACCACCGTGGTCGATGAGGAGGAGATGGACGCCGAGCGCTGGTACCGCATCCTGGCCGACCAGCGGGTCACGGTCTGGTACACCGCGCCGACCGCGCTGCGCATGCTCATGAAGGCCGGCGCCGAACGGGCGAAGGCGCACGACCTCTCGTCGCTGCGGTTCGTGGCGAGCGTCGGAGAACCGCTCAACCCCGAGGTTGTCGTCTGGGGGCAGGAGGCGTTCGGGCTGCCGATCCACGACAACTGGTGGCAGACCGAGACCGGCGGGATCATGATCTCGAACTACCCGGCCATGGACATCCGGCCCGGTTCGATGGGGCGTCCGCTGCCCGGCATCGAGGCGGCCATCGTCGCCCGCGACGAGGCCGGTGCGCCGGTCGTGCACGACGGCGAGGTCGAGCTCGTCACCGACCCCGACACGATGGGCGAACTGGCACTGCGACCAGGCTGGCCGTCGATGTTCCGCGGCTACCTCGACGAGGAGGCGCGGTACCGCAAGTGCTTCGTCGGCGGCTGGTACCTCACGGGCGACCTCGCGCGCCGGGACGAGGACGGCTACTACTGGTTCGTCGGGCGCGGCGACGACGTGATCAAGTCGTCGGGGCACCTCATCGGCCCGTTCGAGGTGGAGAGCTCGCTCATGGAGCACGACGCCGTCGCCGAGGCCGGCGTCATCGGGGTGCCCGATCCGGTCGCCGGCGAGGTCGTCAAGGCGTTCGTCGAGCTGAAGCCCGGTGTCGAGGCATCCGACGCACTCAGGCGCGACATCATCGGGTTCGCCCGCAAGCGGCTCGGCGCCGCCGTCGCACCGCGGGAGCTCGAGTTCACCACGGCGCTGCCGAAGACCCGCAGCGGCAAGATCCTGCGCCGGCTGCTGAAGTCCCGCGAGCTCGGGCTGCCCGAGGGCGACACCTCGACCCTGGAGGCCGGACGGTGACCCAGGACGACACGGCCGCGGCCATCACGCGGGACCCCGAGCACGTGCGGTACCTGCTGGGCCAGATGCTGCGAGTGCGCCGTCTCGAGGAGGCGTGCGTCGAGCTGTACAGCGCGACGAAGATCCGCGGATTCCTGCACGTGTACATCGGCGAGGAGGCGGTCGCCACGGGCGTCATGTCGGTGCTCGGGCCGGATGACGCGGTCGTCGCGACCTACCGCGAACACGGGCACGCACTCCTGCGCGGGGTCTCGGCGAACGCGATCATGGCCGAGATGTACGGACACGCCGAGGGGTGCTGCCGCGGCCGCGGCGGGTCGATGCACCTCTTCGACGCCGGGACCCGCTTCTACGGCGGCAACGCGATCGTGGCGGGCGGGCTGCCGCTCGCCGTCGGGCTCGCGCTCGCCGACAAGCTCTCGGGCCGCGACCGGGTGACGGTGTGCTTCTTCGGCGAGGGCGCGGTGGCCGAGGGCGAGTTCCACGAGAGCCTGAACCTGGCGGCGCTCTGGGACCTGCCGGTGCTGTTCTGCTGCGAGAACAACCTCTACGCGATGGGCACGGCGATCGAGCGGTCGGAGTCGCAGACCGACATCGCGCTCAAGGCCTCGGGGTACGCGATCGCGTCGTGGGCGGTCGACGGCATGGACGTGCTCGCGGTCGAGGAGTCCGCGCGGCGAGCGGTCGATGCCGTGCGTGCCGGGGCGGGGCCGCACTTCCTCGAGCTGCGCACCTACCGCTTCCGCGCGCACTCGATGTTCGACCCCGAGCGATACCGCGAGAAGGCCGAGGTCGAGCGGTGGATGGAGCGCGACCCCGTCGAGCTGCTCCGCGCCGCCCTCGAGGCGCAGGGCGCCCTCCCGGCCGATGAGTGGGCGGCGCTCCGGCACGAGGTCGAGGAGGAGGTGCAGGCCGCCATCGCGTTCGCGGAGGCCGGCACGCTCGAGCCCGTCGAGGAGCTCGCGCGCTTCGTGTACAGCGAACGGACGGCGCCGTGAAGACGACCTACCGCGAGGCGATGCGGGCCGCGATCCGCGAGGCGCTGCAGCGCGACGAGCGCGTGTTCCTCATGGGCGAGGACGTCGGCCGCTACGGCGGCGGCTTCGCCGTGAGCCTCGGGCTGCTCGAGGAGTTCGGACCGGTCCGCATCCGCGACACGCCCCTCTCCGAGGCGGGGTTCGTCGGTGCGGGCATCGGCGCGGCGCTCGGCGGCATGCGACCGATCGTCGAGATCATGACGGTCAACTTCAGCCTGCTCGCGCTCGACCAGATCGTGAACAACGCGGCGACGCTGCTGCACATGTCGGGAGGGCAGTTCAACGTGCCCATCGTGATCCGCATGACGACCGGCGGAGGACGCCAGCTGGCGGCGCAGCACTCGCACAGCCTCGAGGGATGGCTCGCGCACATCCCGGGACTTCGGATCCTGGCGCCCGCGACGCTCGAGGACGCTCGCGGCATGCTGTGGACGGCACTCGAGGACCCCGACCCCGTGCTCATCTTCGAGCACGGCTCGCTCTACAACGTCGCCGGGGAACTCGCGGATGACGCGGGCGCCGTCGACATCGACCGCGCCGCCGTTCGGCGCGAGGGGTCGGATGTCTCGATCATCACGTACGGCGGCACGCTCCCGACCGCCCTCGCGGCGGCCGAGGTGCTGCACGACGACGGGATCGACGCCGACGTGCTCGACCTGCGCACTCTGCGTCCCCTCGACGACGCCGCCATCATGGCGACCGTCGCCAAGACGCATCGCGCCGTCGTGGTCGACGAGGGATGGCGAAGCGGCGGCCTCTCGGCCGAGCTCAGCGCGCGCATCACCGAGGAGGCGTTCTACGACCTGGATGCCCCGGTCGCGCGGGTCTGCAGCGAGGAGGTGCCGATCCCGTACGCCAAGCACCTCGAGGATGCGGCGCTGCCGACGGTCGAGCGCGTCGTGGCCGCGGTCCGCGAGGTGGTGGGCGCCCGGTGAGTTCCGTGGGTGAGTTCCGTGGGTGAGTTCCGGATGCCGTCGCTCGGCGCCGACATGGAGCGGGGCAAGGTCGTCGAGTGGCTCGTGAAGCCCGGCGACTACGTGCACCGAGGCGACCTCATCGCCGAGGTCGACACCGAGAAGACCGTCATGGAGGTCGAGTCGTTCGAGGAGGGGATCGTCGCGGAGTTCCTCGTCGAACTCGGCGAGACGGTGCCGGTGGGCACGCCGATCGCCCGTCTCACGGGCACCCCCGCCGACGTGGTCCCCCCTGCGCCGGCGGCGGCGGAGCCCGCGATGGCCGGGCCGGCCTCGACGGCTGCAGCGCCGGCGCGAGCGGAGCCTGCCGGCGAGCCCGAACCGGCCGGCCACGCCACGCCGCCGATCCGGCATCTCGCGCACCAGCTCGGCGTGGACGTCGAGCAGCTCCGCGGCAGCGGCCGGCACGGCGCGATCACGCGCGCCGATATCGAGGCGGCGGCCGGGCGAGCGACGGCTGCGGGTGTCGCGCCCGAGGCGGGACGTCCGGCCGCGGCCCCGAGGGGTGGGGTGCGGTCGTCCCCACGCGCGCGGCGGCTCGCGGCCGAACTCGGCGTCGACCTCGCGGTCGTGCACGGCACCGGACCCGGCGGCGCCGTGACCGAGGCCGACCTTCGTCACGCCGCCGAGACGCCCGCGCCCCCGTTGGCGCCCGAGGCCCACGGCACCGCTCCGGAGCCACCGCCCCGACCCTCGCGTGCCGAACGCCGCGCGGCCACCACCGCCGGCGAAGCGGCCGAGCGCGTTGCGAGCCTCCGCCGCGCCGTCGGCGCACTGATGGCGCGCTCGAAGCGCGAAGTGCCGCACTACTACCTGAGCACCACGATCGACCTCGGTGCGGCCATGGACTGGATGCAGCGCGTCAACGCCGGGCGTCCGATCGCCACGCGACTCGTCCCGGCGGCACTGCTGCTCGCCGCCGCCGCGAAGGCCGCCAAGGAGGTGCCGGACGTCAACGGGTTCTTCGTCGACGGCGCGTTCCAGCCGAGTGCGTCGGTGCATCTCGGGGTCGCCGTGGCACTACGCGGCGGCGGCCTCGTCGCGCCGGCGATCCACGACGCCGACACCCTCGCGCTCGACGACCTCATGGAGCGGCTCCGCGATCTCGTCGCGCGCGCTCGGGCGGGACGCCTCCAGCGCGCCGAGATGGCCGATCCGACCATCACGGTGACGAACCTCGGCGACCTCGGCGTGGAAAGCGTCTTCGGCGTCATCTACCCGCCCCAGGTCGCCCTCGTCGGCTTCGGCCGCGTGATGGAGCAGCCGCGTGCGGTCGACGGACTGATCGGCGTGCGCCCGACGGTGACCGCCACCCTGTCCGCCGACCACCGCGCCAGCGACGGACTGCGCGGCGGCCGCTTCCTCGCTCGCGTCGACGAGCTGCTGCAGAAACCGGAGGCGCTGTGAACGAACAGGATGCCCGCACCGCCGTGCTGGCCGCGATCAACGAGGTCGCACCCGACGTCGACACCGACGGACTCGACGCCTCGTCGCGGCTGCGTCAGGACCTCGAACTCGACTCCCTCGACTTCCTTCGACTGCTCGAGGTGCTCGCGCAGTCGACCGGCGTCAGCACGCCCGAAGACGACTACGCCGACCTGACGACCGTGCAGCGCCTCATCGACTACATCGCCGCGCACGGCTGACCCCAGCGGGCTACCGCGCGCCGGCGTCCGCGGCTGCGTCGTCAGCTCGTGCAGGAGAGTCGTCAGCTCGTGCAGGAGAAGTGGGGGCCTTGTCATTCCTGAGGCCGGCAGAGCGCCCATTCTCCTGCACAAGCCTTCGGTGGCCGTCCCCACACCGCGGCACTCAG
The DNA here is from genome assembly GCF_056156205.1 of Agromyces sp. NSFZ. Taxonomy (NCBI): domain Bacteria; kingdom Bacillati; phylum Actinomycetota; class Actinomycetes; order Micrococcales; family Microbacteriaceae; genus Agromyces; species Agromyces sp. NSFZ. The sequence goes on along the minus strand of NZ_CM149585.1, from coordinate 1,211,797 downwards.
CCGGATCCGGGCGGCCCCGCTCGCGCGGCGGCTTCGACGGTCATGCCGAGCGCACCGATGGCGACCCTCACGCTCGCCGTCGGGCCGTCGACGTCGCAGGCGGTGACCGTCGCCCCGTTGCGCGCGGCGACCCGCGCGGCCAGCTCGCACGGGACCCCGGGCACGGCCCCCGAGACCGCATCGGCGGCGGCGAGCGCGGCGGCATCGGCCGCGTTCGCCGCTCGCTGCGACACGACGAAGGTCGCGGCGGCAGGTACGACGAGCGCGGTGAGCGCGACGACGGCGCCGACGATGCCGACGGCCAGCACGGATGCCGCACCCCGATCGTTGCCCGGATCACCGCACCGACCGTGGCCAGCTCGCCGCATCAGCGTCCACCCGTCACGGCGCACGATTCCGCCTGCAGCACGACGGCGGACAGCAGCCCTCGGCCGGAAGCCTGCAGGGTGACGCACACGAACGGCCCGTCCTCCGAGACGGCGAGCGACGCTCCGCCGGAGACGCGGTCGGCGACTGCGCCGGCCGCCGCGACGGAGTCGCCGCGACCGAGCGCCCGAGCCGCGTCGGCTGCGGCATCCGTGAGACGCACGTGCTGGCCCACGAGCTGCACGGAGGCCAGGCACGCCGCGAGCACGAGGGCGATCGCGGGCAGCGCGACGGCGAATTCCGCCGTCACGCTGCCCCGGTCGCGATCAGCCGACCGTGAGCGCATTCCGGACGAGGTCGGTGAGGATGCCGCGAACCTCGTCGCCCCGCAGGATGATGACGAGGAGGCCGGCGAACCCGACCGCGGCCATGGTCGCCACGGCGTACTCCGCAGTTGCGGCTCCCCGCTCTCCGGTGACGCGCCGCGCTGCTCCGTGGAGCGTGCGTCGGAGCCGCGACCGCCGACGAGGCGCCCCGTCGAGTTCGGCCCGCTTCGAGGCGGGCGACGCGAGCCGGAGTGGCTCGACCTGATGCTGCATGGTGATGTTCCTTCCTGTTCTGCCGGAGTCCCGGCGGGTGGGCGGCACGAGCCTGGCGGCGTCATCGGGCACCGCCGAGGGTGACCGAGACGACGGAGACGAGGAGCGGTACGACGCCGAGGAGCACGAACGCCGGCAGCACGCACGCTCCAAGCGGAAGCATCAGCCGCACGCCGAGTGCGGCGGCCCGTGCCGCGCCCTCCGCGCGAGCGACGCGGCGGAGCCGGAACGCCTCCGCGCGGAGCAGGTCGGAGACCGGCGCGCCCGCGCGGGCCGCGAGCCCGATCACGGCGTCGGATGCCCCACGATCGCGCTCGGCGATGCCGCACGCCTGCAGCGCACGATGCACGACCTCGCGCGCACCCTCGATCGAGGCGCCGCCCGACATGGCGATGGCGAGCAGTTCGAGCTCGAGCCCCGCGTCGGCATCGGAGGAGGAGGCCCGCGCAGCGAGACGCGAGCTCCAGCGTCGTCCGGCCCACAGGAGGAGCCCGCCGAGCACGAGGCAGGTCAGGCCGATCGGATTGCCGAGGAGGATCGACGCGGTGTCGAAGCCCACGAGCGCGCCGAAGCCGACGGCGATGAGCGGGAGGGCCATGACGAGGCGCGCACTGGCGACGGGCCCGGCGAGCGCCGTGCGCACCTCGCGGCGCAGCTGCGCCTCGTCGCGGAGCGCGCCGGCGAGGTCCCGGAGGCTCGTCGCGAGCGGCGCCCCCGACTCCGCGGCGACCGCCCATGCGGCCGCCAGGACCGACCACGCGGCCGAGGCCGAATCCGGCGCGGCCCCGGCACCGGCACTCGGAGCGGCCGCACCGGCACCGGCACCCGGGGCGGCCGCGCTCCCACGGGTCACGGCGATGATCGCCTCGGCGACCGACCTGCCGTCTGCTGCCGCCGCGGCGGCGGCCTCGAGCACGGGACGATCGCCGACGTGGGTCCACGCGGTGGGCGCCGGGACGCCGGCCGAGAGCAGCACCGCGAGGCGTTCCGCGACGGCGGCGACCGCGTCGACGTCTGCGGCCGGGTCGCCGCGGTGGCGGAGCGCGGCGACGCGTTCGCCGAGCCGGGCGAGCGGTGGCGGCATCCGCCCGATCATGCGGGCTCCACCGCGAGCCGGTCGCCCTCGAGCCGGAACCGGCCGACCTGCGCGAGCCGTCGCCGCCCGTCGATGCGTTCGAGGTGCAGCACGAGGTCGAAGGCGCTCACCGTCTGCCGCGCCACGGCATCGGCGCTGAGCCCCGCCGTGGAGCCGAGCGCCTCGAGCCGTGCCGGCACGTCATCGAGCGAGTTCGCGTGGAGCGTGCCCGCGCCGCCGTCGTGTCCGGTGTTCAGCGCCGCGAGGAGCTCTCGCAGCTCGGCCCCGCGACACTCCCCCACGACGAGCCGATCGGGACGCATCCGCAGCGCCTCGCGCAGGAGCGCATCGAGCCCGAGCCGCCCGGCGCCCTCGAGGTTCGGCTGCCTGGCCTCGAGGGAGACGACGTGCGGGTGGTCGATCGTGAGCTCCGCGACATCCTCGATGAGCACGATGCGCTCCCGCTCGGATGCCTCGCCGAGGAGCGCGGCGAGGAGCGTCGTCTTGCCCGACCCGGCGGCGCCCGTCACGAGGAGGTTCCTGCGCGCCGCCACCGCATCGCGGAGCATCGCCTCCTGCGCGGCATCGATCATGCCGGCCCGCGCGAGGGCGGCCAGCGGGAAGCCCGCCGCCCGCGGCACGCGCACCGACAACAGGGTGCCCCGGGTCGACACCGGCGGGAGGACGGCGTGGACGCGGATGCCCCGCCCGAGCCGCACGTCGACCGCGGGCGTCGCCTCGTCGATATGACGCCCGCCCCTCGCGATGAGGCGCACCGCGAGCGAGCGCACCTCCGCCTCGTCGGCCCGCCAGGCCGCGTCGAGTTCGGGACCCGAGCCGCGGTCGACCCAGAGCCCGTCTGCTCCGTTCACGAAGAGGTCGGTCACCGGTCCGGATGCCGCGTACGGCGCGAGCGGACCGAGCACCGCGAGCGCGTCGGCGGGGCCGACGTGGGAGGCGGGCGCGAGCGCGCCGGCGGGGCCGTCGAGGGAGGCGGGCGCCGCGCGCTCGAGCTCGAGACCCGCCGGCGCCTCGGCGTCACGCGTCGCATCGGCGGAGCGCGGCAGCGAGGCGAGCCGAGGCTCTCGCTCCCACGAGGGGGTCGCGACGAAGGGGATGGTCATGCAGCGACGGTAGGCAGCAGCGCGTCGGCCGCGGCATCCGCTCGGCTGGAAGTGAGGTAAGAGCCTCCCCCACCCCGTTGTGGAGGAGAACTCGACCTGCAGACGCTGCGACGGCAACGCCTCTTAACGTAAGGGGGCGGCACCCATTGGGGGGAACAGGTGCCGCCTCGGCAGCGCAAGGATTGGGGGGAATCACGAGCGCTGCAGGCCTCGAAACGAGTGTTCGGGCGGTACTCAGTGTATTGCCTGAGGAAGGATGCGCAAGCATTTTCTGTCCTCATTTGTGCGGACACACAGTTTTCTCTGCGCAAAGACACAGAGGAGCGTGTCGCATCGCCACACTAGTGCCTCGCGACACCCCCGTGGAATCGCATGCGTCGCAGCGTGACCCACCCGTTACGGGCGGGCCTCGGGCGCGAGGTATGGTGCTGGGTGGGGCAGGCGACCCATCCGATGAACCAATCGCGAAGGAGCGACCGGACAATCATGACCGTTCAGATCGATCACGCGCTCGAGGAGATCAGGCGATTCCGCCCGAGCCCCGAGTTCGCCGCCCAAGCCGTCGCCGACGAGCACCTGTACGAGGCGGCACGCGCCGACCGCCTCGGATTCTGGGCCGACCAGGCCCGCGAACTCCTCCAGTGGGAGAAGCCGTTCACCCGAACCCTCGACTGGTCGAACCCCCCGTTCGCGAAGTGGTTCGACGACGGCGAGCTCAACGTCGCGGTCAACTGCCTCGACCGCCACGTCGAGGCGGGTCTCGGCGACCGCGTCGCCCTGCACTGGGAGGGCGAGCCCGGCGACCGCCGCGACGTCACCTACGCCGAGCTCACCGACGAGGTCAAGCGCGCCGCGAACGTGCTCACCGAGCTCGGCATCGGCGAGCAGGACCGGGTCGCGATCTACCTCCCGATGATCCCCGAGGCGATCGTCGCGATGCTCGCCTGCGCGCGCATCGGCGCCATCCACTCGGTCGTCTTCGGCGGGTTCAGCGCGGACAGCCTCGCCTCCCGCATCGACGACGCCGAGGCATCCCTCGTCATCACGGCCGACGGCGGATGGCGCAAGGGCAAGGTCTTCCCGCTCAAGCCCGTGGTCGACGAGGCGCTCTCGAAGACCGACGGCGACACGGTGCGCAACGTCCTCGTCGTGCGTCGTGGCGAGAACGAGATCGACTGGACCGACGGCCGCGACCTCTGGTGGCACGACACCGTGGCGAAGGCCTCGAACGAGCACGTCGCCAAGGGCTTCGACGCGGAGCATCCGCTGTTCATCCTCTACACCTCGGGCACCACCGGGAAGCCGAAGGGGATCCTGCACACCTCGGGCGGCTACCTGACCCAGGCGGCGTTCACGCACAAGACGGTGTTCGACCTGCACCCCGAGCGCGACGTCTACTGGTGCACCGCCGACGTCGGCTGGATCACCGGCCACTCCTACGTGGTCTACGGACCGCTCGCGAACGCGGCCACCCAGGTGCTCTACGAGGGCACGCCCGACACGCCGCACCCGGGTCGCTGGTGGGAGATCGTCGAGCGCTACAAGGTCTCGATCCTCTACACGGCCCCCACCGCGATCCGCTCGTTCATGAAGATGGGCCGGCAGATCCCGCACGCGTTCAACCTGCGCTCGCTGCGCCTGCTCGGCTCGGTCGGCGAGCCGATCAACCCCGAGGCGTGGATCTGGTACCGGCACGTCATCGGCGGCGGCTCCATCCCCGTGGTCGACACGTGGTGGCAGACCGAGACCGGCGCGATCATGATCTCGGCGCTGCCCGGCATCACCGATCTCAAGCCCGGCAGCGCACAGGTGCCGATCCCCGGCGTCTCGATCGACATCCTCGACGACGACGGCAACCCGGTCGAGGGCGAGAACGGCGGACTCCTCGTGGTCACCGAGCCGTGGCCCGCGATGCTCCGCGGCATCTGGGGCGACCCCGAGCGGTTCAAGGAGACGTACTGGGAGAAGTTCGGCGACAAGTACTTCGCCGGCGACGGCGCCCGCCGCGACGAGGACGGCGACATCTGGCTGCTCGGCCGCGTCGACGACGTCATGAACGTGTCCGGCCACCGGCTCTCGACCGCCGAGATCGAGTCGTCGCTCGTGGCGCACCCGTGGACGGCCGAGGCCGCCGTGGTCGGCGCCGCGGACGACACGACGGGCCAGGCGGTCGTCGCGTTCGTCATCCTCAAGCAGAGCCACGCCGACGCCGTCTCCACGATCGAGGACGTGAGCGAGGTGCTGCGCAAGCACGTGGCCACGCAGATCGGCGCGATCGCGCGGCCGCGTCAGGTGTTCGTCGTGAACGAGCTGCCGAAGACGCGATCGGGCAAGATCATGCGGCGCCTCCTGCGCGACCTCGCCGAGGGTCGCGAGGTCGGCGACACCACGACGCTCGCCGACACGTCGATCATGCAGGTGATCAGCTCGCAGGTGCGCTAACCGCGGCGCGGGCGCGGCGGCCGCTGTGGCCGCCGCGCCAGCTCGGCGCCCGCTGCGCCAGCTGTGATGGCGCGGAGGGCGCCGACGTGGCGCAGAGCGCGAGCGGCGCTACGCGAACTCGACGACGAGCTCGATCTCGACGGGCGCGTCGAGCGGCAGCGCCGCGACGCCGACCGCCGAGCGGGCGTGCCGACCGGCCTCGCCGAAGATCTCGCCGAGCAGCTCGGACGCGCCGTTGACGACGCCGGGCTGGCCGGTGAACGACGGGTCGGATGCCACGAAGCCGACGAGCTTCACGATGCGGGTCACCCGGTCGAGCGACCCGATCTCGGCGCGCACGGCGGCGAGCGCGTTGAGCACGCACGTGCGCGCATAGCCCTTGGCGTCGTCGGCCGGGACGAGGCCGTGCGCGTCGCCGACCTTGCCGGTGGCGGGCAGCGCACCGGACACGAACGGCAGCTGGCCCGATGTGTAGACGTACGAGCCGGTCACGACGGCCGGCACATATGCCGCGACGGGCGGCGCGACCTCGGGGAGTTCGATGCCGAGCTCGGCGAGGCGGTCCTCGTAGGCGGCCATCACTGCTCGCCCTCGAACTGCTTTGCGGCCTGCGCCGCTGCGGCGGCGCCCGCGGATGCCGCGGCCGACGCCTCGTCGGCCTTCGGGCGCTTCAGGTAGGCGACGAGCCCGCCCTCGGGGCCCTGCACGACCTGCACGAGCTCCCACCCCTCCGAGCCCCAGTTGTTGAGGATGGCGGCGGTGTTGTGGATGAGCAACGGGGTCGTGATGTACTCCCAGGCCGGCATGCGGTTCCTCGTCTCTGATGTGGGCGGACCGGAGTGCGGGCGGATGCACCCGCGCCGAGGCGCGAAGCACCGTCGGCGTAGCGGGTTTTGCCAGCCTTCTCCGTTAGGCTCCACTATATGTCTGCCCAAAATCGTACGATGAGCGACGTCGGCACCGGCATCCTCGGTTTCGTCGGCATGAGCGCGCTCGCCGGCATCCTCGTCACGGCCGCGGTCACCCCCGCCCTCGCGGTCACCGGCATGGCCGCCAACAACGGGATCTCGATGTTCGAGAACCTCCCCGGCTACCTCAACGTCGGCGAGCTCTCCGAGAAGACGGACATCTACGCCACCCAGCCCGACGGCACCCCCATCCTGCTCGCGTCGTTCTTCGACGAGAACCGCGAGGAGGTCGCCTGGGAGTCGATCAGCCAGTACGTGAAGGACGCCGCGATCGCCGGTGAGGACCCCCGGTTCTACGAGCACGGCGGCGTGGACATCCAGGGCACCATCCGCGGCGCGGTGAACACCTACGTGCTGAACAAGGACGTGCAGGGTGGCTCCTCGATCACGCAGCAGTACGTGAAGAACGTGCTCATCAACAACGGCATCCGCGAGGCGGAGACCGAGGAGGAGAAGGAGGCGGCGTACGCCGCGGCCACCGAGACCTCGCCTCAGCGCAAGCTGAAGGAGATGCGGTACGCCATCGCCCTCGAGAAGAAGGCCACGAAGGACGAGATCCTCCTCGGATACCTCAACATCGCCGCATTCGGCGGCCGCGTGTACGGCATCGAGTCGGCGTCGCAGTACTACTTCGCCAAGGCGGCGGCGGATGTCACGCTCGCCGAGGCGGCGAGCCTCATCGCGATCGTGAACCACCCCGAGAAGTTCCGCCTCGACTACCCCGAGAGCGAGACGAACGGCGTGAACACGGTCGTCGACGGCCAGGCCGTGCCGTACGCCGACAACAAGCAGCGTCGCGACTACATCCTCGGCGAGATGCTGAGGGAGAAGAAGATCACGCAGGAGGAACACGACGCGGCCGTCGCGACGCCCGTGACTCCGCTGATCAAGGAGCCGAGCACCGGGTGCCAGACCGCCCGGGGCAGTGCCTTCTTCTGCGACTACGTGAAGAACGTCGTCATCAACCAGTTCGACGACCCGGCCACGCCCGACGTCGACGAGGGCGCCCAGCTCCTGCAGAAGGGCGGCCTCCAGATCTTCACCACCCTCGACCTCGAACTGCAGGGCAGGGCCGAGGCGGCGATCGCCGAGAACGTGCCGTTCGTGGACTCGAGGTTCGACGTCGGCTCCGTGGCGGTCACCGTGCAGCCCGGCACCGGCCGCATCCTCGCCATGGCGCAGAACAAGAACTACACCGAAGATCCCGAGGTCGCGGCAGCCGATCCCTCGTACACGTCGGTGAACTACAGCACGTCGTTCGACTACGGCGGATCGAGCGGCCTGCAGCCGGGTTCGACCTTCAAGGTCTTCACGCTCGCCGAGTGGCTCAAGCAGGGCCACTCCCTGCGCGAGACCTTCAACGGGTCGCGTCGTACGTTCACCTCGTTCCCCGCGTCGTGCTACGGCGGATGGAGCGGCAGCTACAACCCCCGCAACGACGACTCCACCAACGCGAACAATGCGGTCGATGCCACCAAGTACTCGGTGAACACCGCGTTCATGGCCATGGCGCAGCAGCTCGATCTGTGCAACATCCGCGACACCGCCCAGGCGTTCGGGGTGTATCGCGCCGACGGTCTCGACCTCGGCCAGCGATTCGCCTACAACGACGACGGCACGCCGGTCTACAACCCCGACGGCTCGCGCGCGATCGACGAAGGTGCGGTGTTCGGCCCGTCGGCCATCCTCGGCACCGAGGAGGTGGCGCCGGTGGCGATGGCCGCCGCGTTCGCCGGCATCGCCAACAACGGGCTGACGTGCTCGCCCATCGCGATCGACCGCATCGTCGATGCCAGCGGCACGGAGATCGCGCCGCCGGCGTCCAGTTGCACGCAATCGGTGACGCCCGAGGTGGCGCACGCCATGGCGTTCGCGATGCAGACCCCCTTCCAGGCGACGGCGTCGGCCTCGAACACCGGAACCGGCGTCCCCCACATCGGCAAGACGGGTACCACCGACGGGGCGAAGGACACCTGGATGACGGGTGCGAGCACCAAGGCCGCCACCGCGGTCTGGGTCGGCAACGTCGTGGGCGACGCGAACCTCCGCGACCTGAGCTTCGACAGCGGTGGCGCCGCGACCGCGCGACACCGCATCTGGAGTTCGCTCATGGAGCTCGCCGACCTCAAGTTCGGCGGCGACGACTTCCCCCAGCCCGACCAGAGCTACTTCAAGCAGGTCCTCGTCGACGTGCCGCAGGTCGTCGGCCTCTCCCTCGACGAGGCCAAGAAGGCGCTCGAAGCCGCGGGCTTCGTCTTCGAAGACGGCGGTCAGCAGGACTCCAACCTGCCCGCGGGCACGGTCTCGGGCACCGACCCGTCCGGCCAGGCCGGCCGCGGTGCGACGATCCGCGTGTTCACCAGCAACGGCAACGGCACGACGGTTCCCGACCTCACCGGCATGACCCAGCAACAGGCGAAGGCCGCGCTCGACCAGGCCGGGCTCAAGATGAAGACGTCGGGCAACATCGACCCGACGGCCGTCGTCGAGAGCCAGAACCCGGCGCCGAACACCGCCATCAAGCGCGGCGAGACCGTCACGGTCACCTTCTCCAGTGCGATCGGCGGCGGGGGACCGGGCGGCGACAGCGCGCCCGGCGACGGGTGAGCGGCTCCGGCCTGACGCCCGCCGCGCGGATCGCGCTCGCGATCGGCGCGGCGGGTGCCGCCGCGTTCGCCTGGGGCAGCCTCGTCGAGCGGAAGCGGTGGACCCTCCGGCAGGTCGCGGTGCCCGTGCTGCCCGCCGGCGCGGCGCCGGTACGGGTCCTGCATCTCTCCGACCTGCACATGGCACCTTGGCAACGCGAGAAGCAGGAGTGGGTGCGCTCGCTCGCCGAGCTCGAGCCCGACCTCATCGTCGACACGGGTGACAACCTCGGCCACGAGCGGGGACTCGAGGGTGTGCGACGCGCGTTCGACGCGTTCCGCGGCGTGCCGGGTGTCTTCGTCAACGGTTCCAACGACTACTTCGGCCCCGTGCTGAAGAACCCGTTCTCGTACTTCGGCGGCCCGTCGAGGCACCGTGGCAACGTGAAGCGCCTCGACATCGGCGCACTGCACGCCTACTTCGCCGAGCTCGGATGGCACGACCTCGACAACGCGGCGACGAGCCTCGACCTGCGGGGCACGCACTTCGAGTTCTTCGGCGTCGACGACCCGCACAAGGGCTACGACCGACTCGACCTCATCGCCGGCGCGATCGATGAGCTGCGCGCCGAGGACCCGCTCGGCGACGAGCACTGGCCCGACGCGGCATCCGCTGCGCCTCGACGCCCCACGGTCACCGTCGGCGTCACGCACGCGCCGTACCAGCGGGTGCTGAACTCGTTCATCAACCACGGTGCGCAGCTCATGCTGGCCGGCCACACGCACGGTGGCCAGGTGTGCGTGCCCGGGTACGGTGCGCTCGTGACCAACTGCGACATCCCCCGTCGCCAGGTGAGCGGCCTCAGCACGTGGCGGCACGGGCTTCGATCCGCATACCTCAACGTCTCGGCCGGCCTCGGCACGTCGATCTACGCGCCGGTGCGGTTCGCATGCCCGCCCGAGGCGACCCTGCTCACGCTGGTGCCGTCGGAGTAGCACCGTCGGCGGATGCCGCGGCCTCCGCCGTGGTCGGCCGGCCGCGTTTTTTCGGCTATCCTTGTGGAGGCCCGTGAGGGCACCGGGGTGTGGCGCAGCTTGGTAGCGCGCTTCGTTCGGGACGAAGAGGTCGCAGGTTCAAATCCTGTCACCCCGACCACGTGAAGACCCCCTCCTTCGTGGAGGGGGTCTTCTGCGTCTCAGCCTCAGTCTCAGGCGAACGCGGCGGCCGTCTCCACGAGCGTGCGGAACGTCTCGGTGAACCGAGCGGCCGGCGCGCCGTCGATCACGGCGTGATCGAAGGTGAGGGTGATCGGCAGCATCGGCCGGGCGACGATCCGACCGTCGTGGACGACCGGCCGCTCGACGACCGCACCGACGGTCGCGATCACGGTCAGCGGCGCTAGGGGGATCGCCCAGCCCCATCCGCCCGTGAACATCCCGATCGAGGTGACGCCGACCGCGGGGCCGAACGTCGCCGCGATGCGGGGTCGCCTCGCCGCCGCGCGGATGGCGCCGCGCCGCAACGGGCCCGGCAGTCGCACGATCCACGCCGTCGCGCCGCGCAGCCGCTCGGAGGCGCCCGGGCCGTACTTGACGTCGTGCAGCAGTGCGGAGATCTCGGCGCACGACGCCCGGTCGGCGTCGGGGATCGTGACGACATCGAGCACCGCCCTGCCCTGCCACTGCCGTTCCACGGTCGCTCCGAGGTCGACGCGGTCGAAGAAGAGGATGCGGTTGCCGGCCCTCCGCGCGTTCACCTCGGGGTGTCGGGCCACCGCACGACCGAGCGTCGCGATGATGAACCCGGTCCACGTCACCGGGGCTTCGGCGGCGGCGATGCGCGCGGAGGGCTCGGTCACGTCGAGCTCCATGAGCGCATGCACCTGGAATCGACGGCTCGCACCGGCCAGGCGGTCGAGCACGGGCCGTCGTTCCCTCGGTATCGCGCGGACGACGTACGCCGGCTCCTCGGCCCGGCGCCGCTGCCCACGGTCAGCGGACACCGCTCCAGAGCTCCCGCTCCCACCGGCGTGGATCGTCCACCACCTCGGAGGCCGTGTCGAAGCGCATGGTCGCACGGCGCTCACGGTCGTACTTCGGCCAGCCGGGATCGCCGGTGGTGGCGAAGGACACCCAGGCGGCGTGCATGAGGTCGGCGAGGGACTGCGGAGCGTGTTCGCCGAGTAGGTCGCCGAACAGCGGGACATCCGGCCCCAGGGTGTCGAAGACGAACGGGACCTCGACCGCGTGCACCGCGCCGAGCCCCGGCGACGGCCACGCGAACTCGTAGACATAGGTTCCGGATGCCGCGTCGGCATGCGCCTCGGCCAGCCGGATCGCGGGGATCCGCACCCACCAGTCGGTCTGCACGATCGCGAGCAGTTCGCCGGGCGTCGCCTGCGGGTACCGCGCCCGATACGCGGTGAGGGCCACGTCGACCGGCAGGTCGTAGGCCGCGAGGGAGAGGTAGCCGAACTCGTCCATTCGTCCGGTGAGCATCTCGTCGGTGATCTGCGGCAGCAGTCCGCCCACCGCGAGGAAGAGGCGCCAGTCGTCGGCGTTGGTGCCCGCGAGGACGTCGACGTGCGAGCTCGCACCGGCGGCGATGCGTTCGATCGGCCGACCGGGGATCACGTCGCCGTCGATCACCGGCAGCCAGGGTCCGGCCGACACGGCGGCCCGCCCCCACCGTTCTGGATCGGGGTTCGCGAACAGCTCCGCCTTCAGTTCCATCTGGGCGCTGATGAACCGGTCGACGGGCACGTCGGCCAGGGCGTCGCGCGTGGCCGGCACGCCGAGCCGCTCGGCGAGATGGCCGGCCATGCGACGTGCGGACGCGGCATCCGTCACCGGATGCGCCGCACCGCTCTGGAGGATCGCTCGCCGGAACAGCGCCTCGGCCCGAGGCATCGCGAGCAGCATGCCGATGCTCATCGCACCGGCCGACTCGCCGAACACGGTGACGTTCGCGGGGTCGCCGCCGAACGCGGCGATGTTGTCGCGCACCCACTCGAGCGCCGCGACCTGGTCGAGCAGGCCGACATCGGCGATGCCGTCGTCGAGGAAGAGGAAGCCGTCGGCACCCGGGCGCCAGTTGATGACGACGCAGACGACGCCATCGCGGGCGAAGCGGCTGCCGTCGTACGCCGCCGTCGAGCTGAACTCGAACATGCCGCCCTGGATCCACACCATCACCGGCAACCCCGTCGACCCGGGGTCGGGGGTCCACAGGTTGAGGTTCAGGACCTCCTCCGACGGCGCGGCGCGCTCGACCTCGGCGAAGGCGTCGTCGATGTCGTCCCACTCCCCCGACGCGCCGCCGGCTGAACTCGTCCGCGGGGGCGTGACCTGCGGCGGCTCGGGTCCGAGCACGGTCGCGTCGCGCACCCCCGTCCACGGCTCGGCCGGCCGCGGCGGCCGCAGCCGGTTCGCGCCGAACGGCGGCGCGGCGTACGGGATGCCGCGGAACACGTGCACGCCGTCGGCGAGGCGTCCGCGGAGCCTTCCGTTGGGGGTCTCGACCTCGGTCACGCGCTCGGTGTCCATTGCCCCACGGTGCACCCGGGTTCGGTCGGCGGAAAGGGCGAAGGTCCCGGCGGCCCTGCGCGCCTCGCACTGCGGGCGGCCCGGTGCCGCGTCAGTCGCGCATGCGGCGCGCGCAGCGTCCGCGGCTCTGGCGGGCACCGTCGGTGGCCGTGCCGCTCACGTGCGCGATCGCGTCGGCGGCACGCACGAGGGCGAGGTGCGACAGCGCCTGCGGCGTGTTCCCCGCGTGGCGACCGGTGCGCGGGTCGACCTGCTCGGCGAGCAGCCCGAGGTCGGTGCAGTACCCGAGGATGCGCTCCATGAACGCCTTCGCGTCGTCGAGCCGGCCCGAGTGTGCGTACTGCTCGACGAGCCAGAAGGAGCAGGCGATGAACTCGCATTCGTCGCCGGGCACGCCGTCGACGTCGCTCTCGGTGCGATACCGGCGCAGCAACCCGTCGCGCATCAGGGTCTGCTCGATGCGGGCGACGGTGCCGAGGATGCGCGGGTCGTCGTGGGCGAGGTATCCCACCTGCGGCAGTTGCAGCAGCGCCGAATCGACCTCGGTCGTGCCGGGGAATTGCACGTAGCTGCCGAGCTCCGGGTCGAACCCGTCGCGCTCGATCGCCTCGCCGAGTCGGTCGCGGATGTCCCGCCAGCGACCCGTGGGCCCGAGGCATCCATCGGACTCCACCGCGCACACGCCCCGATCGAACGCCGCCCAGAGCATGACGCGCGAGTGCGTGAAGTGCTGTTCGGCGCCGCGGATCTCCCAGATGCCGGAGTCGGGGCGCTGGAGCTGGCGCTCGGCCTCGCTGAGCAGCGCGACCTGGAGCGACCACGAGAAGTCGTCCTCGTCGACGCCCACGTGACGCGCGGCATCGAGCGCGACCATGACCTCGCCGAAGATGTCGGCCTGGTACTGCTCGGAGGCCGCGTTGCCGACCCGCACCGGCGCACTGGCGGCGTACCCCGGCAGCGTGGGCACCTCCCACTCGGTGAGCCGGCGCTCCCCCGCGAGCCCGTACATGATCTGCACGTCGGCGGGGTCGCCGGCGATCGCACGCAGCAGCCAGCCTCGCCACGCGGCGGCCTCGCGGGTGTAGCCGTGATGCATGAGGGCCTCGAGCGTGAGCGCGGCGTCGCGGAGCCACACGTACCGATAGTCCCAGTTGCGGGCGCCGCCGAGGTCTTCGGGCAGGCTCGAGGTCGCGGCCGCCACGATGCCGCCGGTCTCCTCGTGCGAGAGGAGCCGCAGCACGAGCAGCGAGCGCCGCACGGCCGGGTCGTAGGCACCCGGTTCCTCGCTCGAGGCGACCCACTCCCGCCACCATGCGTCGGTCGCCGTGATCGCGACATCGACGTCGAGCGGCTCGGGCACCGGCAGGTGCGCCGGGCACCACGTCAGCTGCACGTCGACCGTCTCGCCGGTGGCGACCGTGAACTCGCCCAGGTGCCGATGGCCGCTCGGGCGAAGCTGCGGGCCGCGGACGACGAGGGCGTCGGGGCCCGCGACGGCCAGCAGCGCCGGGGCATCCACGGTGCCCACCTGCCGCATCCACGGCAGCGACGCCGCGTAGTCGAAGCGCACGCGCAGTTCCTGGCGCATGGTCACGGAACCCCGGATGCCGCGCACCCGCCGGATCACGTCGCTTCGTCGTTCCTCGGCCACCTCGATGGCCGTCTGCGGCATGAGGTCGATGACCTCGACCTCGCCGTCGGCGGTCGACCAGCGGGTGACGAGCGTGAAGGTGTCGGGCGTGTAGGCCCGGGAGGGCGTGGCCGAGGCATCCGTCGGCCGGAGGCTCCAGCAGCCCTGGTCGGGGTCGCCCAGGAGCGCCCCGAACACCGACGGGGCGTCGAAGCGGGGCAGGCAGAGCCAGTCGATGGCGCCGTCGAGGCCCACCAGCGCCGCGGTTCGGCAGTCGCCGATGACGGCGTACGACTCGATGGGCTGGGGCATCATCCGTTCCTCATGAGCACTGCCAACGGAGCATGTATCCGACGGTACCCCCTGAGTGGGGGCATCCGAGGTGGGATAGGTTTCCTAAACTGACAGAAGTCACCGTCGTCTTCCCCCCTGTCCTGAGAGTCTTCCCCCCTGTCCTGAGAAGAGAACCACCGTAATGCCTCGTCGATCTCAGGACCGGGTTCACCCCCGCCCTCGGTCCGTCATCGCCTCACTCGTCACGGCACTGCTGCTCGTGCCGGTGCCCTTCGCCGTGCTTCCCGCCGCGGCCGCGCAGGCGGCCGACAACGAGATCACCGCGGAGAACAGCCTGCCCGGCTCGCCCGCCTCCGAGTGGGACGTCGACGATGTAGGCGACGAGAGCATCCAGGGGTTCACGACGAAGATCAGCGCGAACCAGGGCGAGACCGTCGAGTTCAAGATCGACACCGACGCGGCCGACTATCGCATCGACATCTACCGACTGGGCTGGTACCAAGGCAACGGAGCCCGCAAGGTCGCGACGATCGACACCTCCGCGACCACGGAGCGGCAGCAGCCCAACTGCGCCGTCATCGACGGGTCGACCGACGACAACCTCGTGGACTGCGGCAACTGGAGCGTGTCCGCCACGTGGAACGTGCCCGCCGACGCGACATCCGGCCTCTACATCGCGAGGCCGACGAGGGCTGACAACGGCGGGGCGAGCCACATCCCGTTCGTCGTGCGCGACGACGACGGAAACTCGGAGCTGCTGTTCCAGACCTCCGACACCACGTGGCAGGCGTACAACCCCTACGGCGGCTACAACACGTACGACAGCGGATCCACCGGGGTGAACGCCCAGAAGGTGAGCTACAACCGCCCCTTCACGACTCGCGGGGTCGAACGGGAGAACTGGCTCTTCAACGCCGAGTACCCCATGATCCGCTGGCTCGAGCGCAACGGGTACGACGTGAGCTACTCGAGCGGCATCGACACCGCCATCCGGCCTGCCGAGCTCCTCGAGCACCAGGCGTTCCTCTCGGTCGGCCATGACGAGTACTGGTCGCAGGAGCAGCGAGACGCCGTGGAGGCCGCGCGCGACTCCGGCGTCGACCTCGCCTTCTTCAGCGGCAACGAAGTGTACTGGAAGATCCGCATGGAGGACTCGGGCCAGGACCCGACACCCGACGACCACCGGACCATGGCGGTCTACAAGGAGGGCTCCGCCGGGGCGGCGGCGTCCGAGCACCAGCGCTGCTACGGGGACTACGCCTGCGATCCGAGCGACACCTGGACCGGCCTCTGGCGGGAGTCGCCGCAGTCGTCGACCTCCAACCTGGTCGTCGGCGAGCCCGAGAACATGCTCACCGGCCAGCTCAGCTGGCGCAGCGGCACCACGTCGATGAAGGTCCCTGGCGAGTTCGCCAAGCAGCGGTTCTGGCGGAACACGGATGTCGCGAATCTCTCCCCCTCGGGAACGGTCACGCTCCCGAACGGAACCATCGGGTACGAGTGGAATCCCGAGCAGGCGAGCTACGCGAGCTGGTATCCGCCCGGGCGGGTGCTGCTCTCGAGCACGACCATCGATTCCGAGCGGCATCACCTGAGCCTGTACCGGGCGTCGAGCGGCGCCCTGGTCTTCGGCGCCGGAACCGTGCAGTGGACGTGGGGTCTCGACGGCGAGCACGACCACGGCGCCTTCATGCCCGACCCGGGCGACACCGAGAACCGCAACGTGCAGCAGGCGACGATGAACGTGCTCGCCGACATGGGCGCACAACCGGGAACGGTCCAGTCCGGACTCGTCGCCACGCCGGCATCGACCGACACCACGCCGCCGAGCGTCGTCATCACGTCCTCGGCGTCCAGCGTCACGGGGCCAGGGACGCGCACGGTCTCCGGCACGGCGACCGATGCCGGAGGGGGCGTCGTCGGAACGGTCGAGGTGTCGACCGACGGCGGCTCGACGTGGCGTCGCGCCACCGGCCGGGAGAGCTGGAGCTACACGTTCACCGCCCTCGCGGGCACACCCGCGATCCGCGTGCGCGCCGCCGACGACAGCGCCAACCTGAGCGGCGTCGTCTCGCTCGGCACGCCTCCGACGGCGTGTCCGGCCGGCTTGACGTGCACGTCGATCTTCGACCAGACCGTCACGGGAACCGACGGTGGGGACACCTCGGCCGTCGAGGTGGGCGTGAAGTTCCGCTCCGACGTCGCGGGCCAGCTCCTCGGCATCCGCTACTACAAGACGGCCGGCAACACCGGCGCCCACACCGGAACCCTCTGGTCGGCGACCGGGCAGCCGCTCGCGATCGTGACCTTCGCCGGCGAATCCGCGACCGGTTGGCAGGAGGCGGTCTTCTCGTCTCCGGTGACGATCCAGGCGGGCGTCACCTACGTCGCGTCGTACCACACGAACACCGGCCACTACGCGCTGGGAACGCCCTTCGCGAGCGCCGGGGTCGACCGGCCGCCGCTGCACGCGCTCCGTGATGGCGCCGACGGGCCGAACGGCGTGTACATGTACGGCAGCGGCGGGATCTTCCCGCGGAACTCCTGGGAGTCGGGCAACTACCTCGTCGACGTGCTCTTCACGTCGAACGTGCCGCAGGACACGACCGCGCCCACCGTCAGCGCGACCACGCCGGGCCCCGATGCGGCGTCGGTGAATGCCGACGCGGACATCACGGCGACCTTCAGCGAGGCGATCGACCCGGCGACCGTGACCGCGTCGACGTTCCGCCTGCGGGACCCCGCGGGCAACACCGTGCCGGCTGAGGTGACGTACAACGCCATCGACCGCCGGGCCGTGCTCGACCCGAGCGCACCCCTCGCCGCGGGAACCCGCTACACCGCCATCATCACGGGCGGCGCAGCCGGTGTCGCCGACGCCGCGGGCAACCGGCTCGCCGCCGACTACGCCTGGGGCTTCCTCACCGACGGCGTGAATACGACGGCGCCCACGGTGAGCAGCACCTCGCCCGCCGCGGATTCGACGGGTGCCGCAGCCGATGCGAACCTGACCGTCGGCTTCAGCGAGGCGATGGACCCGGCCTCCGTCACGTCCGCGACGATCGAGCTCCGCGACGCCGGCGGCAACCTCGTGCCCGCGAACGTCGCCTACGACGCCGCCTCGACGTCGGCGGTCATCGATCCGAACCAGCCCCTCGCCCTGGCGACGCCGCACACCGTCACGGTCAAGGGCGGTGCGAGCGGAGTACGCGATGCCACCGGCATCCCACTCCAGGCCGACTTCACGTGGGGATTCCAGACCGCGGGACCCGACACCACGCCGCCGAGCGTGACCGCGACCTGGCCCGTTCGCGACGCCGCCGACTTCGGCATCGAGGGGAACATCGCCGCCATCTTCAGCGAGCCCATGGCGCCGGCCACCATCACCGGCACCACCGTGCAACTCCGTGATGCGGCAGGGAATCTCGTCAGTGCGGTCATCACCTACGACGCGGCCACCCATTCGGCCGTCTTCGATCCGGTGAACGCCCTCGCGTACAGCGCCGAGTACACCGTCACGATCGCGGGCGGCACGAGCGGCGTGAAGGATGCCGCGGGGAACCCGTTGATCGAGGCCTACTCGTGGACGTTCGCCACGATCGCACGCAGCGGGGCGCGCGCGAACCCGAACATCGGTCCCGGCGGTCCCGTCCTGATCGTGAAGGGGACGAGCCAGTTCGGGGCCTACCTCCCCGAGATGATGCGCGGTGAGGGCCTCAACCTGTTCACGGTGCGCACGACCTCATCCTTCAGCGCATCGGCGCTCGCGCCGTACGACACGCTCGTGCTCGGCGAGACCGCGTTGACGGCCGATCAGGTCGCGTCGCTGACCGCCTGGGTGAACGGCGGCGGCAACCTCATCGCCATGCGCCCGTCGGCCTCCCTCGCCGACCTCCTCGGGCTCGCGCCGGCCGGCGGCACGCTCGCGGAGGGATACCTCAAGATCGACACCTCGAGGAAGCCCGGCGAGGGCATCGAGGGCGCGACCATGCAGTTCCACGGTACGGCCGACCTGTATCGCCCGCGTGACGCGGGCACGCAGGTGGTGGCGCAGCTGTACGGCACCGCCACGGACGCGACCGAGTTCCCGGCGGTGACACTCCGAAGCGTCGGCACCGCGGGTGGAAGCGCGGCCGCCTTCACCTTCGACCTGGCGCGTTCGATCGTGTACACCCGTCAGGGCAACCCGGCCTGGATCGGACAGGAGCGCGACGGGATCTCCCCCATCCGAAGCGACGACCTGTTCTACAGCGACTACATCGACCTGTCGAAGGTCGCGATCCCCCAGGCCGACGAGCAGCAGCGCCTGCTGGCGAACCTCGTCACCGAGACCACCCGCGACGTGCTGCCGGTTCCGCGATTCTGGTACCTGCCGCGCGGCGAGGTCGCCACGATCGTCATGACGGCCGATGAGCACAACGGCGGTTCGGTGCCCACCCGGTTCTCGACCGAGCTCTCGCGCAGCACCGCGGGCTGCTACGTCGCCTTCTGGGACTGCGTCCGGTCGACCTCGTATATGTTCGTCGACTATCCGGAGCTCTCCGACGCCCAGGCCCGCACGTACGAGCAGCAGGGCTTGGAGATCGCCCTGCACCCGAACTCCGGGTGCGGCACGCCGAACCGAGCCCAGTTCGCCGCGCTGCTGACCGAGCAGCTCGCCGCGCTCGGCCGGCACTACCCGAGCATCACGACGCCGACGACGAGTCGCAACGACTGCGTGTTCTGGGTGGACTACACGACCGTCCCCGAGGAGGAGGAGAAGGCCGGCATCCACCTCGACGCGAACTACTACTACTGGCCGGGCTCGTGGGCCGGCTCGCGTCCCGGCATGTTCACCGGATCGGGCATGGCGCAGCGATTCCTCACACTCGACGGCCGGCTCGTCGACGTCTACCAGGCGGCGACGCAGCTGACCGACGAGTCGGGCCAGGCGTACCCGTCGACCGCGATCGCGCTCATGGACGGAGCGATCGACAACGGCTACTACGGTGCGTTCGTCGCGAACCTCCACACCGACGGCAAGAACGCCGCGTCGTATCACGACGCCGTGCTCACCGCCGCCCAGGGCAGGAGCGTGCCGGTCATCACCGCGGAGCAGCTGCTCGAATGGACCGACGGGCGCAACGCCTCATCGTTCTCGAACCTCGCCCGCAACGGGGACACGATGACGTTCACCGTCAAGGCCGGCGAGGGCGCGACCGGACTCCAGGCGATGCTGCCCACGCACGGCAGCACCGGAACGCTCCAGTCCCTCTCCCGCGGCGGTGCGACGGTGTCGTTCCAGACGAAGGTCATCAAGGGCGTGAGCTACGCGGTGTTCGCCGCCGTCGACGGGAACTACTCGGCGACGTACGGCGTCGACACGACGGCGCCCTCGATCTCCAAGGCGGGTGCCGCGGCCACCGGCGCGACGACGGCCGACGTCACCTGGACGACGAACGAACCGGCATCCTCGCGCGTCGAGTTCGGCACGTCGCCGAACGCCCTGACGTCGTCGGTGCAGGCGGGTTCCCAGACGACCTCGCACCGCATCCAGCTCACCGGCCTCACCCCCGGCACGACGTACTACTACCGCGTCGTGTCGGCCGACGCGTTCGGGAACACCGGCCAGTGGCCTGCAGCGACCACGCCGAGTGCGTCGTTCACCACGCCGTCCGCCGCGGCGAGCGACTCCTCGTTCGCGCACTTCGGTGCGGGCACCCCGGGCCTCGGCACGTACGTCGCGAACGCCTCGGGCGGCGAGGTGACCCTTGCTCCCGTCGTGGGATCCGAGTTCGAGGGATCGACCGTGCCGAGCGGCTGGTCGACCGGCGTCTGGACCGGTGGCACGACGAGCTTCTCGGGCGGCACTGCCACCGTCGACGGCTCGTGGTTGCGCAGCACGACCCTCGTCGGCTCCGGCCGCGCGGTGGAGTTCGTCGGCACCTTCAGCGGCTCCACCAACCAGAACGCCGGCTTCGGGGTCACGCTGAACAGCGCCGCCGAATCGTGGGCCATGTTCGGCACCAACGAGACCACCGGCGTGCTGCGGGCGCGCACGCACACTGCGAACGGCGCGACCGCCGACGTGTCACTCGGCACCCAGTACATCGGTGCCGAGCACCTGTTCCGCATCGAGTGGGACACCTCCGTGCGCTATTACATCGACGGCGTCCTCGTCCACACCGCGGCGACGGTCAGCGGAACGATGCGCGCGCTCGCGAGCGACTACACGGCGGCCGGCGGCAACCTCAAGCTGAAGTGGATGCACGTGACGCCGTATGCCACCAGCGGATCCTTCCTGTCACGCGTGCACGATGCCGGCACGACCGCCGACTGGGGCGTGCTGAGCTATTCGGCGCAGGTGCCCGCGGGTTCGACCCTGGCCCTCGACGTGCGCGGCGGCGACACGGCGACGCCAGACGGCAGCTGGACGGCGTTCGCAGCAGTCGCCGCCGGTCAGGACATGCCCGTCTCGGGCCGCTATCTCCAGTACCGGGCGCGGTTCACCACCGCGAACGGGGCGATCACGCCCGCGCTGGCGTCGGTGAACCTGCCCTACTCCCCGCGCCCGCCTGCGCCCGACACGACTCCGCCGACGATCTCCGCGGTCGCCTCGCAGATGATCGCGCCGACCACCGCGAGGATCACCTGGACCACCGACGAGCAGGCCACGGGTCGCGTCGAGTACGGCACCTCCCCCGGTGCGCTCGACTCGGTCGCCGAGGTCTCGACGCTCGGCACCTCGCACACCATCGACCTCGCGGGGCTCGCTCCGGCGACGCAGTACTCCTTCCGATTGGTGTCGACGGATGCGGCGGGCAACACGGCGACGTCGTCGACGGCGCAGTTCACCACGCCGACCCCTGACACCACGGCTCCCACCGTCGTCGGCAGGACTCCGGCACCGGATGCCACCGGCGTGGCCGTCGACGCGGACGTGACGGTGACGTTCAGCGAGCCGGTGGCCGCGGCGACCGTCACGGCTGCGACCTACACGCTCCGAGCGCAGGGTGCCGGCACCGACGTGCCGGCGACGCGGTCGGTCGCAGGGGCGGTGGCGACGCTCAACCCGAACGCGAACCTCGCACCGGGCACGACCTACACGGTGACGGTGGCGGGGAGCGTCACCGATGGCTCCGGCAATGCCCTCGGGTCGACCGTGACCTGGTCGTTCACGACCACCTCCGCGGTGGCCACGGTGCTCGAGGACACCTCGGCGTCGCAGTTCGGTGCGGGCACGCCCGGCAGCCTCACGTACGTCGCCAACTCCGCAGGCGGCGAGGTCGTGCTTCCGCCGCTCGCGGGAGCCGAGTTCGAGGGCACCGGCGTGCCTTCGGGCTGGCAGACCGGCAGCTGGACGGGCGGGTCGACGACCTTCCCCGGCGGCACCGCCACGGTCGACGGCTCGTGGCTGCGGACCTCTGCGACGGGCGGCGCGGGCCGAGCCGTCGAGTTCACGGCGACGTTCACGGGCGCGAAGTACCAGAACGCGGGCTTAGCCGACACCCTCAACGCCGCCGGCGAGTCGTGGGCGATGTTCGGCACGTACGAGACCAGCGGCGTGCTGCTGGCCCGCACCCGGAACGCCGGCGGCGCGATCGTCGACGTCGCGCTCGGCTCGCAGTACATCGGCTCCGAGCACGTGTTCCGGATCGAGTGGGGCTCGAGCGTCCGCTTCTACGTCGACGGCGCCCTCGTGCACACGGCGGCCACGGTGGGCGGCTCGATGCGTCCGATGGCGAGCGACTACACCTCGGGTGCGGGCGCGCTCGTCCTGCGCTGGATGCGGCTCACGCCGGCGCTCCCCTCGGTCGCCACGCCGTTCGACGGCAGCACGGTGCCCACCGGGTGGACGAGCACCCTCTGGAGCGGCGGCTCCGGCGGCTCGGTCGTCTCGGGCGGCAAGGTCGCGGTCAACGGCGGCCTCCTGAAGACGACCGAGCAGACGTGGCCGGGCAGCACCGTGGAGTTCGTCGCGACCTTCGGGGCGGCGGCGAACCAGCACGGCGGACTCGCGGCCGACCTCTCGGGCTCCTCCCGATGGGCGATCTTCAGCACCAGCGGCACCACGAACACGCTGTACGCACGCACCAGCAACAACGGCGCGGTAGCGGATGTGTCACTGGGCACTGGCCTCGTGGGCTCCGCTCACACGTACCGCATCGATTGGCTGGCCGACCGGATCGTGTTCTCGGTCGACGGCACCGTGCGGCACACGCAGAACGTGGCGATCACCGGCAGCATGGGCACTGTGTTCAGTGACTACGCCGCGGGCGGGGCGAACCTGACGGTCGACTCCGCGTCGATGACCGGCACGCCGAGGTCGGGGGTCTTCACGTCCCGGGTGCTCGACGCGGGTTCGTCGTCGGACTGGCAGACGCTCGACGTGACCGCCCAGGCACCCGGCGGGACGTCGGTCGTGATCCAGGTCCGCACCGGCAACACGGCCACGCCCGACGGCACGTGGACCGCGTTCACGACGGTGGAGGCCGGAGCCGACATCCCGGGCAACTCGCGGTACATCCAGTACCGTGCGACGTTCACGGGTACGTCGACCGTGTCGCCCACGCTCGAGCGGGTGGCGATCAACGGTCTCGTCGCACCCTGACCCTCGCCGTCTGCGCTGCGGCGGCCGTTCTCACGGCCGCCGCAGCGGTACATGGGCACGACTCCAGGCCGGCCGCGCCGATCAGGCAGCGCGCCCGATCAGGCGGCTCCAGATCGCGGCGCACCGCTCAGGCGGGCTCGCCGACAGGCGGCGCACCGATCAGGCGGCTCCAGATCGCGGCGCACCGCTCAGGCGGGCTCGCCGACAGGCGGCGCACCGCTCAGGCGACGCGGCGATCATGCGCCCCGATCAGGCGGGCTCGCCGACAGGCGGCGCACCGCTCAGGCAGCGCGCCCGCACGGGCAGCGCGCCCGCACGGGCAGCGCGCGCCGATCAGGCGGCAGACACGGCAAGGGGCGGACTCCACGCGCCGTCGCCGGCGCCGCTGCGAGCACCGCCAAGCTCGAGATGCGGCGATCGGTTGCCGGCGCGCGGACGCTGCTGGGGGTCGATGTGCGGCGGCGGGATGAACCACGCCCGATTGTCGCGGATCTCGATGCCCCAACCGTTGCGATGGAGCAGCCCATGGTGAAATGCGCAGAGCAGGACTCCGTTGTCGAGGTCGGTGCGTCCGCGATGGCGCTTCCACCACCTGATGTGGTGCGCTTGGGTGTGGGCGATCGGCCGGCGGCACCCGGGGTGGGCACACCCGCCGTCTCGTTCGGCGAGCGCGAGCCGCTGCGCCTTCGAGAACAGCCGCTTGCCCCTGCCGAGGTCGAGCACCTCGCCGTCGCCGCCGCAGACCATCGGGATGATGCCGGCGGATGCCGCGAGCTGGCGTGCCGCGGCGGCGCTGACGGGCTGGTCGATGCCGTCGATCGAGGCGTGACCGAGCCCGGAGCGGAGCGCGTCGTGGTCGATGCGAGCGACGACGGTCGCGAACGCGAGCGCCGGCAGCGACGCATCGGCCGACGAGATGGCGAGCCGGGCGATGTCGGCGAGCGCGTCGGCGTTCATCTGCTCGATGGTGCGCTGCTCGGACATCGCGGCATCGGTGGTCGCGTCGGGCCGGTCGCCGGGAGCAGCGCCGTCGCCGGGAGCAGCGCCGTCGTCGGAATCAGCGCCGTCGCCGGAATCAGCGCCGTCGGCGGACGTGGGCACAGTGCCCGACGCGCCCTCGCGGGCAGCACCGAATGCCGGACGCGCGTCACGTGCCCGGTGGAGTTCGGCACCGACGAGTGACTCGACGGCGACCTTGATGGGCGCGCCGGTGATCGGGTCGAACCGGCCGCGGAGGTTGATCATGCCGGCGCCGTCTTCCCAGATGCGCAGGGTGCGCTGGCCGTGGAGTTCGTCTTCGCGGGGTCGCACGCCGTCGGGATCGAGCCTGGCCTCGAGCTGCTTGATGAGGCGGTTGAGCCCGTCGACGCCGACCACGGGGGCTCGCTCGACGAGCAGGGCCTCGGACCACGCGACATCCTCAGCCGAGGCGCGAATCGACACCCGCGCGAGGAACGAGGTGATGACGGCCGCGGCCTCGACGCCGAGCCGACCCGCCGCGACCCCTGCCGCGACGTGGGCGAACCGCGGCGGCAGCAGCTCGCCCGTGAACGCGGCGCGCGGCTCGGTGGCCTCGCCGACGGCGATGAGCTTGACCGCCTCGGAGTAGCGCCCGCCCTTCACGGCGGCGATGAGACCGGCAGGCGTGGAGTGCCCGGTGCGGCGTGCCAGCCCGTCGTTGCCGGCCTCGCTCGGCGAGCGGCGAGCAAGACCCGCCGCGCACCGCACGGTGAGCGCGTCGACGCGCTTCGACAACCCGGCCAGCGCTTCGGTGACCATGAGGAGGCCGGCATCGGTCATCGACAGCACGTCGGCCGCGGCATCCGTCGACGCCAGGGTCGACGCCGCAGCCCACGCGTCGACGAGCGCGTCGACCTCGGCGAGCAGTTCGCCGAGCGCTGCGGGGGCTTCTGGCATGCCTCCATTCTCGCAGATCCTTCGAACATATGTTCGAATTCCCAGCAACTGTGGAGAACTCCCCAGACGCGCCGAGACCGCGCCGAGACCCCGCCGAGAAGCGCGGAAGCGCGGAAGCGCGGAAGCGTGACCCGCGCTACGGTCGCCCGAGCCCCTTGTACTCCCAGCCGGCCACGCGCCACGCGGCAGGATCGAGCACGTTGCGCCCGTCGATGATGCGGCGCCCCGCGACGAGCCGCCCGACCTGCGCGGGGTCGAGCGCGCGGTACTCCCGCCACTCGGTGACGAGCACCACGAGGTCGGCCCCACGCAACGCCTCGTTCGTCGAGGTCGTGTACTCGAGCTGCGGATGCCTCACCCGCGCGTTCTCGATGCCCTCGGGGTCGGTGGCGATGACGCGCGCCCCGAGCCCCTTGAGCTGCACCGCGACGTCGAGCGCGGGCGAGTCGCGCACGTCGTCGGACTCGGGCTTGAACGTCACGCCGAGCACCGCGATCTTGCGCTCGTACACCGACCCGTCGAGGGCGGCGACGGCCAGGTCGACGACCCGCTGCCGCTGCCGGAGGTTGATCGCGTCGACCTCTTTCAGGAAGGCGACCGAGTCGCCGCGGCCCAGCTCCTCGGCGTGCGCGGTGAAGGCGCGGATGTCCTTCGGCAGGCAGCCGCCGCCGAATCCGACACCGGCGTTGAGGAAGCGACGGCCGATGCGCGCGTCGTGTCCGATGGCGTCGGCGAGCGCCGTGACATCCGCGCCCGTGGCATCCGCGAGCTCCGACATCGCGTTGATGAAGCTGATCTTCGTGGCGAGGAATGCGTTGGCGGCCACCTTCACGAGCTCGGCGGTGGCGTAGTCGGTCACGATTCGCGGCGTGCCGGCCTCGATCGCGGCGCGGTAGACCTGGTCGAGCACGGATGCCGCGTGCCGGTCGTCTGCGTCGGCACCGTCGGCACCCCCGGAACCCCCAGCGCCGCCGGCGCCGCCGACGCCAGCGCCGCCAGCGCCGCCGGCCCCGCCGACGCCGTAGACGAGCCGGTCGGGCTCGAGCGTGTCCTTCACGGCGAAGCCCTCACGGAGGAACTCGGGGTTCCACGCGAGGCGCGCGTGCGAGGCATCCGCTGCCAGCCGAGCCGCGAGCCGCGCAGCAGTGCCCACCGGCACCGTGCTCTTGCCGACGACCAGCGCGCCGTCGGCGAGGTGCGGGAGCAGGGATTCGAACGCGGCGTCGACGTAGCTGAGGTCGGCGGCGCCGGTGCCGGCCGCCTGGGGCGTGCCGACGGCGAGGAAATGCACGTCGGCGCTCGCGGCATCCGCGATGTCGGTGCTGAACCGAAGCCTGCCGCTGGCGGTCGCCGAGGTGAGGATCTCGGCGAGCCCGGGCTCGAAGAACGGAGGCCTGCCTGCGGCGAGCGCGGCGATCTTGCCCGCGTCGACGTCGATGCCGACGACCTGGTGGCCGAGCTCGGCCATGGCCGAGGCGTGCACGGCGCCGAGGTAGCCGCAGCCGATCACTGAGATGCGCATGGGGACCCTTCGTTCAGACACTCCGGTCCATTCTGTCGCACCCGCCGCTCCTAGGCTGAGGGGATGACTCCCCCCGATCGAGGCCGTCGCTGGGCGCTGCTCGTGCTCGCGATCTACGCCGCGCTGGGCGCGATCTTCGCCCTGGTGCCGCGTCCGATCGACGAGGGGTTCACGCCGTGGGTACGCGGCATACTCGCCCACCTGCGCAGCCATGGGCTCGCGGGCTGGATCACCTACGAGGTCGTCGAGTACGCCTCGCACGCGGTGTTCTTCGCGCCGCTCGGCATCCTCGTGGTGGTGGCGTTCGGTCGACGGATGTCGCTGCTCGCCGTTCCCCTGCTGCTGGGCGCCTGCGCGCTCGTCGAGTTCGCCCCGTCGTGGTGGATGGCGGACCACTCCCCCTCGCCGGTCGACCTGACGCTCAACGTCGTCGGTGCGCTGGCGGGCGCAGTGGTCGGCTACTGGGCGGCACCGCCCACTCCGTTGAGACGATGACGGATGCCGCAGCCACAGGCATGCGCGCCGGCACGCGCTATTCGCAGGCGACTCCGTCGCCGTCGCGGTCGAGCTTGCCCGAGTATCCGGGATCGCCGGCGTGGATCGGCGCCGCGCCAGCAGCCCGCACGGCGTCGCAGTTCTCGTAGTACACCGGGGCGGGAGCGGGCTCCGGGGCCGGGGCAGGAGCGGGTGCGGGGGCCGGCGCAGGCGCAGGCGCCGGTGCGGGCGCAGGCTCCGACTCCGGCTCAGCCACGGGCGCAGGTGCCGGCGCGAATGCAGAGGTGACGCTCGGCTGACCGGGGCACTTCTCGAGGATCCGCACCATGGCATCGCGCTCGGGCACGGTGACCCAGAGGCCGTAGGTCGCCTTCACCGAGATCTGGTGCGCAACGTACGTGCACCAGAAGTCGCGCTTGGGCGGCAGCCAGGTCGCCGCGTCACCGGCGGCCTTCTGGATGTTGGTGGGGCCGTCGACGGCGTAGAGGTTGATCGGGTCGTTCGCGAGGCTCACGCGCTGCGCCTGGGTGAGCTGCTGCGCGCCGGTCTCCCACGCGTTCATGAGCGAAACGACGTGGTCGATCTGCACGTCCAGGGAGGTGGTGTTGCCGCGCACGAAGTCGATCGTGTCACCCGTGTACGGGTCGGCGAGCGCCCCCGAGGTGACCTTGCAGGGACCGGACGTGACCTCGGGCTCGAGGTCGCGGGCGAGGATGTCGTTGCGGGTGTCGCAGCCGTTCCGGTCGACGTCGAGCCACGCCGTGCCGAACATCGCCTTGCGGTCGTACCCGGTCTTGGGCGCTCGTCCTTTCACCGGAAGCGTCTCGAGCAGCTCGATCGCCGGCATCTGGGTGACGGAGCTGTCGGCGATGCGCACCGATGGGGCGCCGGCTGCGGTGGTCACCGTGGCGGGTGCGTCCGGCTCGCCGGTCGGCATGGGCGTCGGGGTCGGCTTCGAACGGGACGGCGTTGCCGTCTCGGTCGGGATCGCGGCCGTGACCTCGACGTCTCCGCGGGTCGCCGCCGACACCGACGTCCCGACCAGCGTCGCGACGAGTCCGCCGGCGAGCACACCGGCCGCGTTCTTGCGTCCGGAGATCTTCGCCCACGACGGCCGCTTCGTGATCAGTGCGTAGGCGCCGGTGATCAACGCGATCAGACCGATCGCTCCGAGCCCGCCGCCGAACCCGTTGGCAGCGAACATCACGACGACCACGAACCCGAGAACGGCCATGATGATCCAGCTCGTCTTGGAGAACGAGCCGAGGTAGCTGCCGACCCTCACTGTGCGGCCGGCAGCGTCGACGGGGGCAACCGCGTCGGCTCGCGGCATCCGCTCGGCCTGCGGCGTCTGCCCGGTGGCCGCCGCCCGATGCTCGGTCCAGACCGACCCGTCCCAGTACCGCAGTCCCCCGGGATGCTCGGTGTCGGGATACCATCCGGCGGGTGCGGTAGGGGCGTCGGACATCTGTCTCCTTCGTCGGGCTCGACTCACGAGCCTAGGGACGCCGGCAGGCCGCCGATGACCGATCGGCCACCCGCGTTCTGGTGCCACTGCACTGCAACCTCGGTCACCGCGGTCGTACCGCGGTGTGCTCCGGTCCGCCCGCTACGCTGAGTCGATGACGACGGATGCCGCAGCGCCACGCCCTCGCGCTGTGCGCGCCCGTGCGGCCGCGCGCGTCATGCTCGCTCCGTACCTCGTCGCACTCGCCCTGATCGTGTTCCTTCCTGCGCGCGAGGCCGGCCGGGTGACCGGCCTCGTCGGCTTGGCCGCCGACCTCGTCGCAGCGTGGGGCGCGTCCCGTGAGGGGGCCGCCATCGTGTTCGAGTTCCTCGCGAACATCGCGCTGTTCGTGCCCTTCGGGCTGCTGGTCTCGGTGGCGGCGCCGCGGTGGTCACCGTGGGCGGTGATCGGCATCGGATGCCTCGTCAGCATCGCGATCGAGCTGGTGCAGCTCGGCATCCCGTCGCGGGTGCCGGCAGCTTCCGACGTCGTCGCGAACACCGCAGGCGTGGCGGTCGGCCGCGTCGTCGTGCTCGGGTGGCGGATGTCGCGAACTCGAGCCAGCGGTGAGGTCTACGCGGCCGCTTGATTCCGCCTGTTCCGGCCCCACGCGCCCTCGGTTACACGAGTTCACTCCGGCGGCGCACAGACGGCGTAGCCGGACGCCTCGAGGAGCACGTCGCAGTCGGGCGGGGGCTCCCCCGCCCACACGCGCGGATCGCCCTCGACCGCGTCGACCGCGTCGATGAGACCGGAGTGCGCGCCCGACATCACGATGACGCTCACCGGGCCACCCCATGGGCTCGCCAACCGGTCGTACCCGAGCTCGGCGATCTGCGCGGCCGCGTCACGCTGGCCGCCGAGGGTCTCCCACGTGGTGTACGGGAATGCGACAACTCGCCCGACGAGCGACGCCGTGAGCAGCGCGAGGCCCGTCACCCCGAGCACTGCGCCCAGGATCCGGGTCACGGCCGGCCGCGAGACATCCCACCGCTGCAGCGCCACCCGCGCGAGCACGATGGAGGCGGCGATCACCACGGGCAGGAACGCGAGCACGCCAGGCGCCGGATGCCGCAGCCAGACCGGCGTGTGCGACGAGACCATCCACCAGGCGAGGTAGGTCAGGAGCCCGATGGCCGCCGCCGCCGCGATCACCACGAACTCGCGCACCTCCGAGCGCGCGCCCGCGGTCGCGAGCGCCGCCGGCTGCCGCCGCACGGCCAGCGCACCGACCACCGCGAACGCCAGGCCGACGACGATCGCGACGCCGACCAGCCACCAGGGCAGATGCCAGGCGCCCAGCAGCGCGGTGAGCTTCTCGAGCGGCGGCACGCGATAGCCCGACTGCCCACCCGAGAGCAGGAAGCCCGCGAACTCCTTGAGGTTCTCGACGTATCCGACCGGCCCCAGCGCCACGAGCTTCCAGGCCTCGAACGCGATCGTCGGGGCCGCGACGCAGGCGGCCGCGACGAGTACGCGCGGAAGCGTCACCCGGAGGCGTCGAGCGAGACCGGGGCCGGGCGCATCGAGCAGTGCGACGAGGGCGAACGCGGGTAGCGCCAACAGCGACACGAACTTGACCTGCACGGCGAGACCGACCATCAGCCCTGCGAGCCAGGGCCGCCGGTGCAGCGCGACCAGGCCGGCGGCGAGCAGGCCGGCCGCCGTCACCTCGCCGAGGAGGTCGTACGGGGACTGGATGGGCGAGGGCGGCAGATCGGCCGCATACGCGAGGGGCAATGCCGCCGCGACGAGCGCAGTCCAGCGCCCGCCCAGTCGTCGACCGAGTACCCAGAGGCCGGCGAGCAGCACGGAGTAGCCCACCCCCGCCACCAGCCTCCCGGCGATCACCGGGTCGACACCGAGTGCGATCAACAGGGTGGTCGGCAGCAGCATCACGGGGCCCGTCGAGATGCGCGGGTCGAACGGCGTCAGCTCGCTGCCCGAGAGGGTGCCGTCGCTCGTGTACCCGAGCCCGCGAATCAGGTTGAGCGGCACGGTGAGGTTGAACGCCTCGTCCTCCCAGAGCCGGACCGTCGTGAACGCCGGCACGAGGACCAGGAGGTTCGCGACCGCGACGCCGGCCACCGCGAGCCAGAAGACGACGTCGAGCGGGCGGATGCCCCGACCACGCACCGCGACCCCGGACATGCCTCCCGACCCGGACATGCCTACCGACCCGGCTTGAGCGACACGTGCCACAGTTCAGCGGCCGCCGTGCGGGTGAACGCCCGCAGGCGCTTCGGCGGCAGGAGGGGGACGCGACGAGACTCGACCCCCCACATGGTGCCCTGTTCATCGCCGCCGCGACGCGGCTGGCTTCGCACCCGCACGTAGCGGACGTCGTACCCGTGCCGGACCTCGGCGAGGGAGAAGTGCACATGAGGGATCTGTGCGCCCGACGGCACGGCCGCCAGGAGCTCCTCGAGCACCGCCGGGCGATAGGCGCGGAGCGGCGTGTTGACGTCGGGGATGCGGCGCCCCGCGACGAGAGCGACGATGACCCCGACGCACGCGGTGAGCGCCCGCCGGAACCACGGATCCGTGCGACCCGTTCGCACGCCGTGCACCACCTCGGCGCCGGTCGCGACCGCGGCCGACACGACCCGGGCGAGGTCGTCGCCGCTGAACTGCCCGTCGCCGTCGACGTGCAGCACGAGATCGGGATGCCGCTCGAGGCCGGCGCGATAGGCGGCGAGGGCGGTGGGCCCATGTCCGCGGTTCACGTCGGCCGTGATGGCCGTGACATCCGGGAGCTCATGGCCGAGTGCGGCGAGAACGTCGGCGGTGGCATCCGTCGACCGGTCGTTCATGATGACGATGTCGAGGCGCTTCGCGAGCGGGGAGAGGCTGGCGTGCACCTCGCGGATGAAGCCGGTGATGCCCGCCGCTTCGTTGTACGCCGGCATGACGACGGCGAGGTGATCGATGCTCACGCCGACTCCCAAGCAGCTGTCCGTGTGCGGGTTCACACAGATCCGAGTAGTAGCGTAGTCGAGATGTCGAAACGAGCCCGCTGGCGTCGTCTTGCCGGGCTCGGGGCCCGGTTCCTCACCGTGGGCGCCATCAGCACGATCATCGAGATCGCGGTGTTCAACCTGCTCTTCCTCGCCTTCGGGTGGGATGTGGTCGCCGCGAAGGTGGTCGCCTCGCTGGTCGCACTCGTGAACGCCTACTTCGGCAATCGCGAGTGGACCTTCCGTCATCGCGACCGACGCGGTCGGGTGGCCGAGGTCGTCCTCTTCGTGATCGTGAACGCGGTCTGCACCGCGCTCGGCGCTGCGATCGTCTGGGCCGGTGTCGAGGCGGCCGAACTCATCCTCGATCGACCCGCGGGGCCGTTCATCGTGAACGGCGTGAACCTGGTCAGCATCGTGATCGTGGTGCTCGTTCGCTTCTGGCTCTACCACACGGTCGTCTTCCGCACGACACCGCGTGAGGCGGAGCCGTCGTCGGTCAGCACCCCGGAGTCGTGACGGTCACGTCGGTGGGTTGCACCATCGGCGTGTGCCACACCTCGAGCGGCCCGTAGGTTCCGGCCGCGCCGGCGAACGTCGCCACGACCGTGTGGCTGGTGCCGGGAGGGTTGACGATATTGACCTTGACGGCGGGCCGACCGAGGTGCGGGAACACCGCCGGAGCTGCCGCCGCGCCATCGACGGTCGCCGACACGAAGGTCGAGCCGACCGGACCATAGAGCACGAGATCGGTGCTGATCCAGCCCTTGGGGAAGAACCGGGCGGGCGAGATGTACTCGGCGAGATCGTCGACCGCGCCCTGGTCGAGGGTGGAACTGAACGTCGCGGTCGTGGTGACGGTCGGCGCCTCCGCCGTGCACTGATCGGAGGTCGCCTCGATGCCGAGCTTCGCGTAGTAGTCGAGCTTGCCCTCGGTGATGTCGTCGACGTACACGCCGACGGCCGTGCGCTCGACGTTGTCGACCGGAGGCATGCCCGCGATGCGGGTGCCGGCGATGTACTCCGCTTCCTCAGGGTCGGACGGCGCGTACATGAGACGCCCCTCGTCGACCGCACGAACGAGCGCCTCGACGAGTGCCCGGGAATCGCCGGCCCCCGAACTCACGACCTGGAACACCGATGCGGCGACGGAGGCGAAGTACGCGTCCTGGTCTTCGGGCTCGTCGTACCGGAAGTAGACCCGGTTGAGCACCTCGGAGGCGGCGTTGTCGGCCGTGAGCTGCTCACCGCTGGGCAGTGTGACCGGACCGGTCGCACCGAGCAGGTAACCGAGCGCGACGGGGTCGAAGGAGACGACGGCATCGATCGGCGTGCCGAACGACTCCGCCCACCAGGCCCGCATGATGTCGGCCGACTCCGTGAAGTTCGGCGTGAGCATGATGTCCTGCATGTAGCGGCCGACCTTGTCGCCATAGAGCGCGACGGTCTCGGGATCGAGCTCGGCGACCGGAGTCGGACGGGCGTTCTGGAAGTCGGTGCTCGAGGCCTGCTGGGCGATGGTGATCCTGCCGTCGGTGACGTTGACGAGCAGAATCGACGCCGGGTTCCCACCGGCGCCGCGCGCCTCGGCGTTGTTCTGGAACAGCATGAGGTAGTTGCGCGGGCCCTCGGCTCCGAGCGCGCCGGGCAGCAGTTGCAGTGTCGTGTCGGCGGCGGTGAGCGCGGGTTCGATCTTCGCGACGGCGTCGTCGAGCCGGACGATGCCCGACTCCACCTGCTCGATGAGCGCCCCGCGATCGATCGTGTCGAGGTCGGTGCTGACCTGCTGCACGGTGTTCGATGCGTCCTCGACGATCGTCGCGAGCTGCTGGACGGCCGCGACGTCGATCGCGCCATCCTTGGGCTTCAGGGCGTCGAGGCTGAGCGCCGTCGCCGGCACGACGGCACCGTTCACGAGATCGTCCACCGCTGCCGAGGCGACCCGGACCGCGTGGAGGTTCGGACCGGCGACCGGCACCCACTCCACGGCACGCCAGAGGCGGCCCTCCGTCTGGGCACGAGCCTCCGCGGCGTGGACGCCCAACTCGGCGGCTGCGGCCTTGGCGCCCTCGGTGTCACCGGCGGCGATGAGGTCTTGGGTGCGCTCCGCGAGCGGAATGGCCGCCTCGAGGGAATCCCTCGCGGCGAATGCGCGCTCGGCGAGGATGTTGCCGACCACGACCAACCCCACGCCGCCGATGATGAGCGCGAGCAGGATGCCGACCGGCACCCACAGTCGTGCACTGCGGACGAGGGGTCGCTTGGTCTTCGGGGCCTGCGTGCTCACGCAAGCCATCGTACGGTGCGGCGCTGCACGGTCATCTCAATACGCACCGCTCGCCCGGCTCACCGCGCGGATGGTGCGATACAGGATGATGATGTCGCCGGTCAGCGACCAGTTCTCCACGTAGTAGAGGTCGAGCCGCACGCTGTCCTCCCACGAGAGGTCGGAGCGACCCTGCGTCTGCCACAGGCCCGTGATGCCCGGTCGGACGAGGAGACGGCGATGCGTCCACTCGTCGTACCGCTCCACCTCGGACGCCAGGGGCGGACGCGGACCCACGAGGGACATGTCGCCGACCAGCACGTTGACGAGTTGCGGAAGCTCGTCGAGGCTGTACCGCCGGAGGAACGCGCCGATGCGGGTGACCCGCGGGTCGGACTTCAGCTTGAACAGCACGCCGTTGCCGTCGGAACGGTCGAGCAGCGACGTCAACTGCGACTCGGCGTCGACGACCATCGAACGGAACTTCAGCATGTGGAATCGCTCGCCGTTGAGTCCGACGCGCTCCTGCATGTACAGGGCCGGCCCCGGGCTGTCGCGTCGCACGAGGAAGGCGATCACGAGGAAGACCGGACTCAGCACGACGAGTGCGATGAACGCGACCAGCACGTCGAAGGCCCGCTTCAGGGCGTGCTTGCGCCCGGTGAAGGTCGGATAGTCGACCTGGATCAGCGGGAGCCCGGCCACGGGTCGTGCGTGGATGCGCGGGCCCGCGACATCCGTCAGCGCCGGTGCCACGATCAGGGTCGTCGAGCTGGCTTCCAGCTCCCAGCCGAGCTTCCGCATGGCACGGGGATCGATGGTGTCGGCGCCCGTGAAGACCAGGGTGTCGGCGCGGGCCTCCTCGAGCACGCGCCTCACGCTGCCGTGGTCGCCGAGCACGGGGATGCCGGGCGCGAGATCCGAGTCGCTCGAATCGCCCTCGGTGATGGCGCCCACGATGGTGATGCCCGAGGCGGTGTCGCGCAACATCTGTTCGGCGACATGCACGCACTTCTGCCGCTCGCCCATGAGGACCGCGCGGTGGCAGAAGTCGCCCGCCGCCCGACGTCGGAGGAGCCACTTGCGCCACATCCAGCGGGAGAGCAGCAGGAGGCCGAGCCCGAGCGGGAGCGCGACGAGCAGGTATCCACGACCGACCTCGGACTGCAGCAGGAACGCG
Source organism: Agromyces sp. NSFZ (assembly GCF_056156205.1). Lineage (NCBI taxonomy): Bacteria > Bacillati > Actinomycetota > Actinomycetes > Micrococcales > Microbacteriaceae > Agromyces > Agromyces sp. NSFZ. The sequence continues at coordinate 1,176,734 of NZ_CM149585.1, read as the reverse complement.
GCGAGCGTCAGCACGACGAACACGCGGATCGTGGCATCCGTGATGCGCTTGTACTCCGTCGAGCCGGCGCCGATGATGGTGCGGTCGCGGGTGGCGAAGATCGCAAGCGCGAGCACCCAGCTGAGCGAGAGCAGCGCCGACACCAGCAGGTAGCTCAGCTCGACGACCCCGCCGTCTTCGCCGGGGATACGCAGCTTGGCGCCGCTCGTGCCGAACCGGATGAACTGCGACGCGTAGACCGCGACGACGATGACGACGACATCGGTGACGAGCAGGCGCGCCGCGTACGCACGCTGCCACGCGGCGACGACCGCAGACGGCGAGTCGATCGACGATCGCGTCAGGGTCATGATCACCTCCGACTGCCCGCCCCTCGGGTCGGCGAGCCCCCAAAATGACTCGCCGTTCGGGCGACGAGCCATGCGCTAGGCTACCTCGCTCGGGGCCCTCGGAGGAGGCCCAGTTGCGATCTGTCCCCCGAAATGGGGTCCTGAGGGGTCCTCAGTTCCGGTCGGCGGCCGAATCCGCCGCTCCACGGGGCGTCGCCGCCGGCTCGGCGTCGGCGCGACCGCGTCCGCTCGCCCACCGCAGCACGCGCTCCAGCGGGCCGCGGCCCAGGTAGCGCCGCCACAGCCACGCGAACAGCATCGAACCGACGACGAGGGCGATGAGCAGCGCCCACGAGTCATCCGTGACCACCCCGTTCTCCTCGCGGATCGCGAGCCCCAGCACGACGAGGTGCAGCGTGTAGATGGTCAGCGGCATCGAGCCCATGGCGATGATCGGCGACAGCAGCGTCGACGCGACGCGCCGGACGCCCGGTCGCGCGAACGCGGTAAGCCCGAGCATCGCCGCCACCACGAGGGCCCCCACGCCGACGTTGCCGAGCGCCTCGAGCGAGGCGCGCACCGGCACCGACCACTCGGCCTCGCTGACGAGTTCGGGCGCGGGCAGCTGCGCGGCCAGCGGCAGGAACACGGATGCCGCCGCGGTGCCCGCGAGCGCGATCACCGCGACCACCCGCGGCGACCCGAGGTCCATTCGCGCGAGCGCCAGCCCGATGAGCATCACGGCGACCCAGATGGCCACCGGGTACGCGCCCGCGACCGCCCAGTCGGCGAGGAACTTCAACGGGGTCTCGAGCATCGCCGTGACGAACTCGGTGCGGGCGCCGATCGCCGTGAGCGCGGGCGCCACCGCGAGCAGCGCGACGCCGAGGCCGAGCGCGACCCGCGGCGGAAGGAACAGCATCGGCAGCAGCACGAGGAACGCGACGCCGTAGACGTCGAGGATGATGAACACGAGCGGGTCGAGCGTGAACCAGATGAACATGCCGAGCACGATGAGGATGACTGCGCGGATCGCGATCTGCCGTCGCAGCTCACCACGGCCCGTGGAGACGGGGTGCACGCCGCCCGAGATGAAGCCGAGCCCCATGCCCGCCGTGAGAGCGAAGAGCAGGCGCGGCCGTTCGTCGGCGAGGGCGATGAACTCGGTCACCTCGGGATTCGCGACCGCGGGCGAGACGTGCGCCACGAACATGCCGATCAGCGCCCATCCGCGTGCCGCGTCGACGCCGGCGACGCGGCGTGGCATCGGCTGCGCGACGACCGTCATGCTGCCAATGCTCGCACCTCGAGCGGCGCGTGTCAGTGGCATCCGTCGGCGTCGACCGTCACCGACGTCGGCACGGCAGCACCGCTCAGTGGCGGCCGTTCAGCACGCCGCCGCTCTCCTCGAGGTAGCACACGCCGCAGAGCGATTCGTAGGTGACCTCCTCGCCGTCGATCGCGACCTGGTCGCCGTCGAAGACGAACCGGCCGTCGACGAGGCGCGCGTTGAAGATCGCCTTACGGCCGCACCGGCAGATCGTCTTCAACTCCTCGACGCTGTGCGACACCTCGAGGAGCCGCCGGCTACCGGGGAACGCGACCGTCTGGAAGTCGGTGCGGATGCCATAGGTGATCACGGGGATGTCGTCCATGAGCGTGATCCGCAGCAGGTCGTCGACCTGGTCGGCGGTGAGGAACTGCGCCTCGTCGACGAGCAGGCAGCTCACGTCGCGGCCCGTCGCCTCGATGACGCGCGAGCGATGAGTCTGGAACCGCTCGAGCGCACTCGCGTCGCGCTCGATCATGAAGTCGACGTCGCGAGCCATGCCGAGCCTGGACACGATGCTGCGGTCGCCCTTCGCGTCGACCGCCGGCTTGGCGAGCAGCACCTGATGGCCGCGTTCCTCGTAATTGAACGCCGCCTGGAGCAACGCCGTCGACTTGCCGGAGTTCATCGCCCCGTAACGGAAGTACAGCTTCGCCATCTACTCGAGGAATCCGTCCTCCGCCGCACGGCGGATCAGGTCGGCCTTCCGGCTCGCCGGCCGGCCGACACGTGCATACTTCTCGCGCACCCGCCGCAGGTACGTCTTCGCCGTCTCGTAGCCGACGTCCATGCGCTCGGCCACCTCGAGGGTCGAGTACCCCTGCGCGTACAGGCGCAGGGCGCGCTCCTCGGCGGCGCTGAGGTGCGCCGAGCCCGGCTCGTTCGCAGGCTGCGCCGCCGCCCCGGCCTCTCGACGAGCGCTTGCGGACGACGGATGTCCCCGCAGCCGCTCCCCGCGGGCCACGCGCCGCGCCAGGTCGGCGAGCCTGCCCGCCGGCAGCGTCTTGGGCACGAAACCCGCGGCACCCGCGGCGAGGCACCGCGCTCGGGACTCCTCGTCGTCGATCGCCGTCACGACGATGACCTTCGCCCCCGCCGCCCGGCAGGCACGGATGCGGGACTCGATCGAGACGTCGTCGCCGAGCTGGAGGTCCATGAGCACGAGGTCGACGGGGAATGCGGGGTCGCGGATGAGGTCCATCCACGACGTCGCGCGCACGGCGACCTCGAAGTCGGGTTCGTGGTCGGCGAACCAGGTGGCGAGTCCGTCGACGATGAGCCGGTGGTCGTCGAGGAGGGCGAGCCGCAGCACGGGTTGCGACGCGACCGGGTCGGCCGGGGCATCCGGGTCGGCCGGGGCATCCGGAACCGGCGTCACGGCCGTGGTCGGCAACTCACTCGACGACATGACGCAACTCCACCTTCACATTCTCTCCCGTCAGCGTGGCCTCCGCGCTCATCGCCATCGCCCGCGCCACCGCGGTGAAGCGGTCGAGCTCACGACGGCTCGGCGGCGACGAACCGTGCTCGGTGATGATGGCGATGTCGGAGCCGTCGGCATCGGCGCGGAGTTCCATTCGGATCCCCGACGACCGATCGGCGTCGGCGAGCCACACGAGCAGCGCGGTGAGCGCCGAACGCTGGTCGTCGTTGAGCCCGTTCGCCGCCGCCGCCGGGTCGTCGACCACGACGGGGATGCCGCGGCCGAGCTGCAGGTCTCCGGCGAGCTCGTCGAGCCAGGTGGACTCGATGCCCGCTTTCAGGGCGTGCCGCAGCGTCTCGGCGAGGTCGCGGGCGCGGTCGGCATCGGCCACCGAGATCCGGTCGGCGGTCATGACCCCGGCGAGGAACGGCAGCACCTCGCGACCGAGCACCGAGACCCGGCTCTGCTGCACCGATCGTGCGATGCCGGCGCGGAGCTCCGCGTCGCGCTGCAGCGCGGCCCGGTTGGCCGACCGCTGCCAGGCGAGCGTCTCGTCGACGATCGCGTACGAGTAGCCCGCGGCCGCGGCGGCGAGCGCGAGCACCGCGGCCGAGTTCAGGGCGACGAGCGAGGCGACCGGGACATGCACGGCGATGCTCGATGCCGACCCGGCGACCAGGAGCGAAAGCACCGCCGCCGACAGGATGCCCGCGAGCAGGAGCGAGAACCAGGTGCAGTACGGGGCCAGACAGAGGATCAGGATGCCGACGACGAGTGGCCCGAAGTCGTCGTACAGCGACCGGTTGGCGCCGATGGTGCTGATGTACTCGGCGACGGCGGCGGCGACGGCGAGCGCGACGATGAGCCACAGCCGTTCGGCCCGGAACGGCGCTCGCGACGGCACGACCGAGACCGCCGCCACGAGGCAGGCGGCGCCGACGAGGGCGACGGCGATCACGGCCCCCAGCGGGCGCACGATCTCCTCGCGATGCGCCCACGTGAGCGCGACCGAGACGCCGAACCCGAGCGCGGCCCCGATCGCGACGAGGGGCGCGGCGGTGATGCCGCCGAGCGGGTCGGCCTCCTGCTGGGTCAGGCGCATCCGGATCATTCGCCGCCCTCGGGCACGGTCATGACGACGGTGGTGCCGACGCCCTTGGTCGACCACAGGCGCACGGTGCCGTCCTCCTGCTCGATGCGAGCCCGGATCGAGGTGCGGAGCCCGATGCGGTCGGCAGGCACCTCGTCTTCGTCGAATCCGACTCCGCTGTCCATCACCGCGACGGTCACCTCGCCGCCGCCGAACCCGATCGCCACCTCGGCCTCGCCCACGCCAGCGTGTCGCGCGACGTTGACGAGGCACTGTGCGACGGCTCCGTCGAGCGCCGCGGCCCGACGAGGCCCGAGCAGCGCGAGCACCCCGAGGTCGCCGCTCACCTGCACATCGAGTCCGGTGTGCTCGGCCGCGGCGAACGACGCCTCGAGCGTGGGCGGTTCGGCGGTGGCGGATGCCCCGTGGCCCGCGGCGCCCGATTCGTCACGGCGTGCCGTGGCGGAGGCGGAGCTCGACGGAGGCCGGGAGCTCGCCGGAGGCCGGTCGGGCGCGCTGTGGTCGATCGCCCAGTCACGGCCCACGATGAGCCCGAGATCCTGCCGGATGCCGAGGCGCAGTCGCTCGTCGACGGGCCCCGAGCCGGCCGCGGCGATGGCGATCAGATGGCTGAGCGCCGTGTCGTGCAGTCGGGCGGTCGCACGCAGTTCGTAGTCGTGTCGGATGGCGAGTTCGCGGGTGTGCTGGCTCGCCCGGTGCAGCCCGGTCTCGCGCCGGGCATCGGTGCGCCGGCCGAGCCCGTCGAAACCGCGGGCGACGATGAGCATCGCGAGCGCGGTCACCGCGGCGACGTTGGGCGTCCACACCGCGCCGACGAGCGCGGCCCCGAGGAAGGCGGCCGCCTCGCCCAGCCCGTATCCGAGCACGCCCCAGGTGATCGCGAGCACGGACCCGGCACCGGCGCCGCCGACGAGGAGCAGGGCGATCCGCGGCAGCGCGAGCACTACGTTGTCGGTGGAGCTCACGCCGTAGGCGGGGTCCATCACGATCACGGTGAGGGCCAGCACCGTACCGGTTCCGGCGGCGAGGTAGATGAGGGTGAGCGTCACGGTCGGGTACCGCGCGACGAGCACGAGGATGCCGGCGAGCAGCGCCGAGAGCGCTGCGGTGATCCAGCCGGCGGGGTTGCCTTCGACCGTTGCGCCGATGACGCCGACCACGACGGCGATCGCCAGGCACACCCACGCCGCGCAGTGGCCTCCGTGCGCGAGCGCACGGCTGAGCGAATCGCGCGCGAGGTGTCCGGGCAACCCCAGCGTCATCGTGGTCCTCCACTCGCACGGCAGGGGGTGGTCGGGTGCCCCTCGGCCTTCAGCGGATTATCGCAGTTCCGCGATGTCGAGGGGGTCTCGAGTCGGTTCGACTCAGAACAGCGCCGACGGATCGGGCGGGAGTCCGAGCGCGTCGGGGAGATTGGAGGCGCCCCGCCACGACGTCGACGGCGCCGACGACCGGACGCCGCCCGTCACCGGGTCCTCGCGCCCCGGCTGCAGCCCGTGCGCTCGGATGAGCGGATGCATCCGCTGCGCGAGCCACCGTCGGTACTCCTTGGGGGCGTAGGCGTTCCTGCCGTAGTACATCGACCGGTACTTGGGCACGAGTTCGGGGTGTTCGCGTTCGAGCCACTCCATGAACCACGGCTTCACCCCGGGCTTGAGGTGCAGCGCCGTGTAGAGCACGCTCGTCGCACCGGCGGCCTCGGCCTGCCGAAGCGCCTCGTCGAGGTGCGCTCGCGTGTCGGTGAGGTACGGGAGGATCGGCATCATGAACACCGCGCAGTCGAGCCCGGCGTCGCGCACCGCGGTCACGGTCGCGAGCCTCGCCTTCGTGCTCGGCGTTCCGGGCTCGACCGACTGCTGCAGGTCGTGGTCGTACACCGCGATCGACATGGCGAGGTCGACCGGCACCCGCTTCGCGGCATCCGCCAGCTGCGGGAGGTCGCGGCGAAGCAGCGTGCCCTTCGTCAGGATGCTGAACGGCGTGCCGCTGTCGGTGAGCGCGTCGATGATGCCCGGCATGAGCGTGTAGCGGCCCTCGGCGCGCTGGTAGGGGTCGGTGTTCGTGCCGAGCGCCACGTGCTCGTGCCGCCAGGCCGGCTTCGCCAGCTCGGTGCGCAGCACGTCGGCCACGTTGACCTTCACGATGATCTGGCGGTCGAAGTCGTCACCGGCGTCGAGGTCGAGGTAGGTGTGGGTGGGGCGAGCGAAGCAGTTGTGGCTCACGACGCCGTTCGCGATGAAATCCCCGGTGGTGGTCGTGATGTCCATCATGTCCATGACCTCGCCGAGGTCTTCGATCGCGACGACGCGGAGATCGGCGTGCGTTTTCACTGCGGCTCCGGCGATCGCGAGTTTCCTGACGATCGCGGGCTGCGCGAGGGCGAAGAATCGGGTGCGACTCGGCAGTCCACCGGTCAGGCGAACGGTGGCGACGCCATTCGCCCGGACGGGCTCACGCGCGGAGGAGAGTCTGAACCGCCGGAGGCTTTCTTCGATGGCATCGAGGATCGACTCGTTCTTGTTCGAGATACGGAGGATGCCTCGACTGCACGACCCCTCAGCGTCGAAGATGCCTCCGAGGTAACCGGCCGCCCACTCATCCGTCTGGCGCGTGGGCCACGCGATCAGGTTCGCAATCGTTTCGAAATGCGCTCGTGTTGCGGTTCTGATGCCCTGCATCGCACGTCGATTCACGCTGGCACGGGAGAACTGAAACGAGTTCGTCGTTATCCCGAACATCTCCAGATAGAGCCGCGTACGAGCGAGCGCCTCCAGATCCGCGAGTGCGAGGCGGAACTGGCGATGGACATATGAGCCGCCGCGCGGCCGTGCGTACTCACGCGTGAACATGAGACCGTCGCCGCGGATCATGCCCGTCAGATAGCCAAGGGCGTAATCGTCGGACAGCACGGAGATCTGGCGTGCCGCTCCCCCACGACCGAACCCCATCAACGAGTTCCCAGTCGTCAAGTACGGACGCTGCCCAGGCCCAGACATCGATCCGGTGACGTGCTTCCAGCCACGTTCCGTGAGAAACCGATGATCGCCGCTCGCGACGAGCGTCGTGCCATCGGCAAGCGTGACGCGGTACGCGCGCTTCGGGGAGGTCCACTTCGCGAGGACCTTGGCTGGAGCGTATCGACGGTAGCGCCCCTCAACCCGGGTTCCCAGCACCTCATCGCCCACCTCGACCCTCCACAGGGGCTTCTCGCGGCCGTCGCCCATCGTGATCACCGTTTCGGGATCTATGCAGTACACGCATGCATGACTGCAGCCCCGATACGGGTTGATGGTCCAGCCGAACGGCACCATCGACTGGCCCGGGACCTTGTTGAGCGCCGACTTCGCGAGCACCTCGTGGAACGTGACGCCCGCGAAGTCGGGGGTCTGCACCGAGCGCACGAGATTGTTCAGCTTCGCGAGCCCGGGCAGCGCGTCGACCTCCTCGACGCCGAGCTCCTGTCCACTCCATCGCATCTGCCCATTCGAACACATGTTCGAAGGTGGGGCAAGCGGATGCCCCGGCGTGGCGCCCGCCCGGGTCGCCGGGCCAGTCGCGGCCCGGGCTCGCGGCGGCGGCCCGAGTTCGGGCCGCCGCCGCGACGGGCGGCCGCCGCCGCCGCGGAGAGCGACCCACCGTGAAGGTGTTCTCATCCGATCGTGTCGAGGCCGCCTCAAATGAGGCGAAACTCACAAGAGCTCACGGCGACATCTCGCGCAAGGGCGAAGCCGCCCCGCGGCCGGTCACCCGGCCACTGCCGGCTCCGGCGCATCCGCGCGCCGCCCCGCCTCGAGCTCGAGCCGCTCCCCCGCCCAGCGCCGCCGCAGCCACCGGTCGTGGCTCGCGATGACCACCGCGCCCGGGTACGAGCCGAGCGCCTCCTCGAGGTCGGTCGCGAGCGCGAGCGAGAGGTGGTTCGTCGGCTCGTCGAGGAGGAACACGTGCGGGGGCCTCGCGATCACGAGCGCGAGCGCGAGCCGCCGCTGCTGCCCCACCGAGAGCGACCCGACGGGCCGGTTCTCATCGCGCCGGCCGACGAGCCCGAGGCTCCAGAGCGGCACCTGCTCGGCGCGCCGCGCACCGAGCACGCGCTCGTAGAGGCGTCGCGGCGAGGCATCCGGCTCCGCGAACCGCACGTCCTGCTCGAGCAACTGCACGCGCAGGCCCCGACGCCGGTGTACCATGCCGCGGTCGACCGCGAGCGTCCCGGCGAGCACGCCGAGCAGCGTCGACTTGCCCGCACCGTTCGCACCGGTCACGAGCAGCCGCGTGAGCGGCGCCACGGCCAGCTCGCCGAGCTCGAGGCGGCCGTCGACCGCGACATCCGACACCTGCAGCAGCAGTCCGGATGCCTCCTCGAGCGCGTGCGAACCCGACGGGATGCCCGCGAAGGCGAGCGGAACCGGCGGCTTCGCCACCTGCTCCCGCTCGAGCGTCTCGAGGCGCTGCTCGGCGTTGCGCACCCGGCGCGACACCGCCTGCTCGACATTGCCGCGCTTGAAGTGCTTGAGGAACTTGTCGTTGTCGGTCGCGGCCCTGCCGTGCGCGACCCGACGCGCCGCCCCGCCCACGCTCTCGCGGAGCCGGGCGAGCTCCACCTGCTCGGCGTCGTACTGGCGGCGCCAGCGCTCGCGCTCGGCCGCCTTGACGGCGAGGAACTCGCTGAAGCCGCCGCCGAACACGGTGCCACCGGATGCCGCCAGCACGTCATCGCGCGCCGACCCGACGAGCGCGACCGCGCCCGCACGCGCAGGATCGAGGTCGAGGAGTCCCGTGGCGACGCGATCGAGGAACTCGCGGTCGTGGCTCGCGAAGAGCACGGGTCCGCGCCAGGCGCGCAGGCGCTCCTCGAGGAACGCGGCGGCAGCGTCATCCAGGTGATTCGTGGGCTCGTCGAGGAGCAGCGCATCGGGTGCCCGGAGCAGCAGTGCCGCAAGGGCGAACCGACTGCGTTGCCCGCCCGAGATCTCGCCGATGCGACGATCGAGGCCGATGCTCGCGATGCCGAGACCCTCGAGCAGCTCGTCGCGGCGTGCCTCCGCCGCCCACACGTCGGCGCGCTCGGCGGCGTCGAGGGCGTCGGCGTAGCGCCGCTCGGACGCCTCGACCTCGGGATCACTCTCGGCGACGGCGAGGGCCGCGGATGCCGCGTCGAGCTCGCACTCGATCGCGCGGACCTCGGCCAGCGCGTCCTCGAGGACCTCGCCGACCGCGTCACGCGCGTGGAACGGCAGTTCCTGCGCGAGCAGGCCGGTGCGGACCGGACGGCTGATGCGCCCCTCGGCGAGGGGATCGCCGAGCGGTGGAGCCGGGGCATCCGCACCACCGCTCGTGCCCCCGAGGAGCCGGAGCAGCGTCGACTTGCCGACGCCGTTGTCGCCGATGAGCCCGACCCGCTGCCCCGGGGCGACGGAGAACCCGAGGTCGGCGAAGATGCGGCGGTCGGCGTAGGCGGCCGAGAGCCCGTCGGCGTGGAGGTGCAGGGAATGGGAAACGTGTACAGCCATGCGGGAACGTCCGTTCGCGAATGCTCCCGGGTCGCCGGCCGTCGCCGACGAGGGCGCGCAGGCACGGTCGATGCACCGAACGGCGCGCACGCGGCATGGCGGCGCGGTCGGCGACCCGGAAGCGGATGGTGGGTCCCGCCGGGCATTCGCCGTCACATCGCGGGTGCACGCGACACTGTCGCGATCAGTGCGGAACGAGCACACCCGACGTCAACGGCGCCTCAGGCGCGGGACGATGGGATGTGCTCACTTCATAGCGGGGTCGACGGTAGCAGACCTCCGCGCGTGATGGCAAGCATTCACGGGCCAGCGGATGCCGCGGCGGCATGCCCCGGCGGCCCGAGCTCGCAGCGGCGGCCCGAGCTCGAGCCGCCGTCGCGACGACGGGCCGCCGCCGCCGAACCGCGCGCCGGCGCTCAGGCCGGCACGGGGGCGAGCTTCGCGAGCCGCAGCCAGGTCTCGACGACGGTGTCGGGGTTCAGCGACACCGACTCGATGCCCTGCTCGACGAGCCAATCGGCCAGGTCGGGGTGGTCGCTCGGGCCCTGGCCGCAGATGCCGACGTACTTGCCGTGGCGCCGGCAGGCCTCGATCGCCATCGCGAGCACCTTCAGCACGGCGGGGTCGCGCTCGTCGAAGGTGTCGGCGACGAGCGACGAGTCCCGGTCGAGGCCGAGCGTGAGCTGCGTCATGTCGTTGGACCCGATCGAGAACCCGTCGAAGTGCTCGAGGAACTCGTCGGCGAGCAGCGCGTTCGACGGCACCTCGCACATCATGATGACCTTGAGGTCGTTCTCGCCGCGGCGCAGTCCGTTCTCGGCGAGCAGGTCGACGACCGCCTTGCCCTCGCCGACGGTGCGCACGAACGGCACCATGATCTGCACGTTCGCGAGGCCCATCTCGTCGCGGACGTACCGCAGCGCCTCGCACTCCATGTCGAAGCACTCGCGGAAGTCCGCCGAGATGTACCGCGATGCCCCGCGGTCGCCGATCATCGGGTTCTCCTCGTGCGGCTCGTAGCGCTCGCCGCCGATGAGGTTCGCGTATTCGTTCGACTTGAAGTCGCTGAGACGCACGATCACCGGCTCTGGTGCGAAGGCCGCGGCGATCATCGAGACGCCTTCGGCCACGCGCTTCACGAAGTAGTCGCGCGGCGACGGGTAAGCGGCGATGCGCTTGGCCACGACCTCCTTCAGGTCGCCGGGCAGCGTGTCGAACTCCAGCAGCGCGCGCGGGTGGATGCCGATCTGCCGGTTGATGACGAACTCGAGGCGCGCGAGACCGACGCCCTTGTGCGGGAGCTTCGCGAACGCGAACGCCTGGTCGGGCGTGCCGACGTTCATCATGATCTTGACGGGGGCCTGCGGCATCCGGTCGAGTGCGGTCTCCTGCTCCTCGAACGAGAGGCGGCCCGCGTAGACGAAGCCCTCGTCGCCCTCGGCGCACGAGACCGTCACGTCGACGCCGTCGCTGAGTGTGCGGGTAGCGTCGCCCGTGCCGACGACCGCCGGGATGCCGAGCTCGCGCGCGATGATCGCGGCGTGGCAGGTGCGGCCGCCGCGGTTCGTGATGATCGCGGAGGCCCGCTTCATGATCGGCTCCCAGTCGGGGTCGGTCATGTCGGCGACCAGCACATCACCGACCTGGAACTGCTCCATGCCGGCGAGATCCGTGAGCACCCGAACCGGACCGGCGCCGATCTTCTGCCCGATCGCGCGGCCGACGGCGAGCACCTCGCCACGCTCGTCGAGCACGAAGCGGCGCATGACGTTGCCGTCGGCGCGCGACACGACGGTCTCGGGGCGGGCCTGCAGGATGTACAGCCGGCCGTCGACGCCGTCCTTGCCCCACTCGATGTCCATGGGCCGCCCGTAGTGCGCCTCGATCGTGAGCGCCTGCCGGCCGAGCTCCTCGACGTCCTCGTCGGTGATGCTGAAGCGGGCACGATCCTCGAGCGGGACATCCCCGAACACCGTGCTGCCACCGACGTGGGTGCCGTCGGTGTAGCGCATCGCGACCGCCTTCTCGCCGACCGACCGCTTCAGGATCGCCGGGCGACCTGCCTGCAGCGCCGGCTTGTACACGTAGAACTCGTCGGGGTTCACGGCCCCCTGCACGACCGCCTCGCCGAGCCCGTACGAGCTCGTCACGAACACGGCCCGGTCGAAGCCAGATTCGGTGTCGACGGTGAACATCACGCCGGAGGCGCCGACATCCGACCGCACCATGCGCTGCACGCCCGCCGAGAGGGCGACGTCGTGGTGCTCGAAGCCGTGGTGCACGCGGTACGCGATCGCGCGGTCGTTGTAGAGCGACGCGAAGACGCTGCGGATCGCGGCGAGGATGTTGTCGATGCCGCCGATGTTGAGGAACGTCTCCTGCTGGCCGGCGAAGCTCGCGTCGGGCAGGTCCTCGGCGGTGGCGCTGGAGCGCACCGCCCAGGTCACCGCGTCGGGCTCGTGGTCGTTCTCGAGCAGCTTCGCGTACGCCGAGCGGATGTCGCGCTCGAGGTCGTCGGGGAACGGCTGCGCCTCGATCCACGACCGCACCGACGAACCGACGCGGGCGAGCTCGGCCACGTCGTCGATGTCGAGCCGCTCGACCGCGGCCTTGATGCGCTCGTAGAGACCCTCGGCGCTGAGGAAGGAGCGGTACGCGTCGGCCGTCGTGGCGAAGCCGCCCGGGACCCGCACGCCGGCGTCGGAGAGGTGCGACACCATCTCGCCCAGTGAGGCGTTCTTGCCGCCGACCTGGGCGAGATCGCCCATTCCGATCTCGTCGAACCAGAGGATGTTGCTCATTCGGGGTACCTCGCTCGGTGCTTGTGGCTGGGCCGGGGTGTCGGGTGTGGGGTGTTCAGGTGTTCGGGCGGATGTCGCCGGCTCGGGGCATCCGGATGTCACGGTCTTCGTGCTCACGCGCGCAGCCGCATGGTCTGCAGGATGACCGCCGACATCTCCTCGACGCTCTTCGTCGAGGAGTTCAGGAAGGGGACGCGGTTGCGTCGGTAGAGGTCCTCGGCGCGGCGCAGCTCGAGCGTGCACTGCTCGAGACTCGCGTAGCGGGAGCTCGGGCGACGCTCGTGCCGCACCTGACTGAGCCGCAGCGGCGTCGTCGTCAGCCCGAAGCAGCGGTCGGCGTACTTCGCCACCGCGCGCGGCAGCCCGTCGGTCGGGAAGTCGTCGTCGGTGAGCGGGTAGTTCGCGACGAGGAGTCCGTACTGCAGGGCCAGGTACATCGTGGTCGGCGTCTTGCCGCAGCGACTCGGGGCGATGAGCACGACGTCGGCGATGTCGAGGGCGCGCCGGCTCTGGCCGTCATCGTGTTCGATGGCGTACTCGACGGCGCGCATGCGCGCGAAGTAGCTCTCGACATCGCCCACCGCGTGGTACTGGCCGAGCTGCGCCGAGGCGGTCGTGCCGAGCGCGCGCTCGAGCTCGACGAGGTGCCCCGCGAGGAGGTCGATGATCACGGCGTTGGCGCCGCCGATCACGGCGCGAACGTCGGCCGCCTTGACCGTGATGAACACGAGCGGGCGACCGCCGTCGACACGCGCGCGATCGATCTCGGCGACGACGTTGTGCGCGCCCTCGACGGTGTCGACGAACGGGATCGTCTGACGCACGAATCGGATCGTCGGGAAGTTCGCGAGGAGGGCGCTGCCGAGGGTCTCGGCCGTGATGCCGGTGCTGTCGGAAACGAAGTACGCGTTGCGCTGTGCCGTCTGGACGGGGATCGCGCCGGTGGCGATCGGAACGCCGGGGTCGATCATGCGGCACACCCGTGGTTGCCGCATCCGGCGCGCTCGTCGCTGCGTGCGCCGTGGCGAGAAGATCCCGTCATGATTCGACTCTACGGGCGGTCCGTTCGGGGATTCGGCGACTCGCCACTGAAAGAATCGTGCTTCTTGCGGTCTCGTCAAGAAGCAGCGCTCAGCGTACGCGGGCGCGACCGATGGCGTTGCTACGCCGTGAGCTCGAGCACCTTCGCCGTCTCGGCGAGCGACGCCTTCGCTGCGGCCGGATCGCTCGAGAGGGTCGTGCCGTAGCTCGGGATCATCTCGCGCAGTTTCGGCTCCCAGCCCGCGAAGCGGTCGGGGAAGCACCGCTGCAGCACGTCGAGCATGATCGGCGCGGCCGTCGATGCACCAGGCGAGGCGCCGAGCAGGCCCGCGATGGTGCCGTCGGCGCCCGTGATGACCTCTGTGCCGAACTGCAGCACGCCACCCTTCTCGGGGTCGCGCTTCATGACCTGCACGCGCTGGCCCGCCGTGATGAGCTCCCAGTCGCGGTCCTTCGCGGTGGGCATGAACTCGCGCAGCGCCGCCATCTTCTTCGCGCGCGAGGCCAGCAGCTCGGAGACGAGGTACTTCACGAGATCGAGGTTCTTGACGCCGACCTGCAGCATCGTGCCGAGATTGTGCAAGCGGATGGAGAACGGCAGGTCGAACCAGGTGCTCGTCTTCAGGAACTTCGGCGTGAAGCCCGCGTACGGGCCGAACAGCAGGGCCTTCTCGCCGTCGACCATGCGCGTGTCGAGGTGCGGCACCGACATGGGCGGCGCACCGACGGCGGCCTTGCCGTAGACCTTGGCCTGGTGCTGCGCGACGACCTTCGGGTTGGTCGTGCGGAAGAACTGGCCCGAGATCGGGAATCCGCCGAACCCCTTGATCTCGGGGATGCCCGAGTGCTGGAGCAGGGCGAGCGCGCCGCCACCGGCGCCGACGAAGACGAACCGCGCGTTCACGGTCTTGGGGTACTGCCCCACGAGCTGGCGAACCCGGAGCTGCCAACGCCCGTCGCGACGACGCTTCAGCCAGGTGACCTGGTGGTTCGTCAAGATCGAAGCGCCGCGGCGCGCCATGTCGTCGAAGAGATACCGCGTGAGCGCACCGAAGTCGACGTCGGTGCCCGACTCGATGCGGGTGGCGGCGACCTTCTGGTTCGGGTTGCGCTTCTTCGCGAGCATCGGCGTCCACTCGGCGATGCGCTCGAGGTCCTCGGTGTACTCGAGGTCGGGGAAGAGCGGCTGGTCCTTCAACGCCGCGACCCGCTTGCGCAGGTACTCGACGTTCGCCTCGCCCTTGACGAACGTCATGTGCGGCGTGGAGTTGATGAAGTTGTGCGGCTCGGGCAACGCCCCCGTGGACACGAGGTGCGCCCAGTACTGCCGACTGACCTGGAACTGCTCGTTGATCGAGACGGCCTTCGAGGCATCGACCGTGCCGTCGGATGCCTCGGGCATGTAGTTCAGCTCGCAGAGCGCCGCGTGACCCGTGCCGGCGTTGTTCCACGCGTTCGACGACTCCTGAGCGACCTCGCCGAGCCGTTCGTAGACGCGGATGCTCCAATCGGGCTCCAGTTGGGAGATCAGGGAGCCGAGCGTCGCGCTCATGATGCCCCCGCCGATGAGCACGACGTCGACGGATTCCTCTGAAGTCACGATTTCCAGTCTAGATGCGTTGAGATGGTGCCCTTGACCGCGTATCATGCCGCGGCCGGCACTTCGACAGGCTCAGCGACCGAACCGTGGTCGCTGAGCCTGTCGAAGCGACACGATCACTCGACGTCGCCGCCGTCGAGGTGCGGCATCCCCCGCTCATCGAGCGGCCAGAACGGATTGTGGGCGAACTCCCACAGGTTGCCGTCGGGGTCTGCGCCGTACCCGCTGTAGCCGCCCCACTCGGTCTCGGCCGCCGCCTTCGTGACCCGGCCGCCCGCCGACTGCCAGTCGGTGAGGGCCGCGTCGACCTCGGCTCGGGTGTCGAAGTTGATGGCGAGCGCGACGGCGCGGTAGTCGGGCGCCGACCGCGGGGCATCCGTCTCACCCGCGAGTCCGGCGTCGACGGCCAGCTCGCCGCTCGACCAGAGCGCGATGATGGGACCCGGCGTCGAGAAGAAGGTGATGCCGTCGGCGGAGTGGGTGGACTGCCGCCACCCGAGGCGGCGGTAGAACGCGGTGGCGGCATCGACGTCGGCGACGCCGATGGTCACGAGGCTGAAGCGCTGCGGGATGGCCATGGCGCGAAGGTACCGCGGGCCGCCGACACGGGTCGCTGAGCCTGTCGAAGCGGCCCTTCGACAGGCTCCGGGACCGGCCCTTCGACAGGCTCCGGGACCGGCCCTTCGACAGGCTCAGCGACCGGCTCAGAGCGCCGCGACGCCGCCCGCGATGAGGCCGATGCCCGCCGTGATGAGCGCCGCGGTGAGGGAGACCACGCCGATCCAGAGCAACCAGATGAGCCGGTTCGGACGCTCGGGCTCCCTGCCGAGCACGGAAAGGAAGAATCCGGCGGGCATCAGGATCGCCGCGATCGGCACGCCGGTGCGGGCGAGCCAGAGCCAGAACCCGTCGAGCGCGGCATACGAGATGACGGCGAGGATCGCGATCGAGAGCACGAGCAGCACCGCGGCGTGGGCGTGGCCCGCGCGGAAGAAATTCTGCTGCAGCCGATTCGCGGCGACGTGGCCGCGGATCACGCGGGTGAGGAAGTACCCGCCGCTCTCGACCGTGACGAGCGCGAGCAGCAGGATGCCGATGAGGATGAGATCGTTCGGGGACGGCATGGCCGGTCCTTCCGGGTGGTCGGATATGATTGGATAGTTCTACTCTCCAATATTAGAGAGTGCCGCTCTCCAATGCAAGGAGCCGCATGCGCATCTCCGCCCTCGCCGACGCCGCCGGATTCCCCCTCGCCACGGTGAAGTACTACCTGCGGGAGGGCCTCCTGCATCCGGGGGTCGCGACGTCGGCGACGCAGGCGACCTACGACGCCACTCACCTTCGGCGCCTGCGCCTGATCCGGGCGCTCATGGGCCCGGTCGGCCTCAGCGTGCAGCAGGCGCGCGCGACCCTCGCGCTCGTCGACGATCCGGGCGACGACCTCTACGCCACCCTCGGTCGCGCGGTCAGCGCGCTACCGCCGACGGTGGTCGAGGCATCCGTCGACGACGACGATCCCTACCCACGAGCCCGCGCCGCCCTCGAAGCGCTCGGCCAGGTCTACGACCCCGGCTACGCGGCCGTCGCGCAGCTCGAGGCGGCACTCGCGGCGGCCGAGGCGGCGGGCATGCCGATCAGCGCGGAGCGGCTCCTCGAGTACGGCCGCCACCTGCACGAGATCGCCGCGTTCGACCTCGACCGGATGCCCCGTGAGCCGCACGCCGCCGTCGAGTACGCCGTGCTCGGCACCGCCCTGTACGAGCCCGTCATCCTCGCGCTGCGGCGGCTCGCGCACCAGGACGTGGCGGCGCGGCAGCAGCTCGGCTGAGCGGATGCCGCCACTGCAGGACCCGGCTCAGAGGCCGAGTCGCCCCAGCTCCGCGTCCATGCGCCGGGCGATCTCGGCATGGCCCTCGTCGTTCGGATGGATGCCGTCGGCGGCGATCCATTCCGGATGTCCCTCGAGCCATCTCGACGCTCCGTCGAGGTGGTCGGCGTCGACGCGATCGGCAGCCGCCTCGACGAGCTCGATGACCCGCTCGAGGGACGCGGGGCGCTCGGCGGTGTACCAGAACGGCTCGACGACGACGAGGCGGGCGTCGGGCAGTTCGTCGCGGAAGCGCTCGAGGTCGTCGTCGATCGCCGCCTCCAGCTCGGCGTCGTCGCCCGGCGGGAGGAAGCTGTCGTTCAGGCCCATCGTGACGATGACGACGTCGGGCGGCGGCTCGAAGTCGACGATGAGGTCGACGAGGTCGACGCCGCTGAATCCCCGGTTGATCACGTATCCCAGCCCGTCGACGCTCGGGTTGAACTCGTACCAACCCCGTTCGTCGGACACGATCGACGACCACCGTCGCTCGGGCGACGTCGTGCCGGTGCCCCGCGTGTACGAGTCGCCGTAGAAGGCGGCGACCGTCGCACCCGGCGTCGGCGACGCATCGGGGCGTTCGGATGCCGCGGCGCAGGCGACGAGGCCGGCGCAGAGCACTGCAGCCGTGACGGATGCCGCCGCGAGACGCCGCCACCGAACGAGCCCGCTCCCCTGCATGCCGCGATTGTAGGCCGCGCCCGGGGCCCGTGACGGGAACGGCCCGTTCCGATCGGATCGGGACGGGCCGTTCGGCGTCGTCAGACGACGCTGCGGATTCAGCGGCGCTTGGCCACCACGCGCGGCACGATGAGCGCGGCGCCGACGGCGAGCGCGCCGAGGCCCGCGAACGCGAGCCAGCCGTTCTCGAAGCCGGTTTCGGCGAGCTTCGCGCCGCCGTCACCGCCGCCGGCGGGCGGCGTGGTCTCGGCCGGCGGCGTCGTGGCGGGCGGCTCGGTCGCCGGCGGCTCGGTCTCGGGCGGGGTGACCGGCACGTAGCGCACCGAGTAGTGGCTGATCTCCTTGCCGGACGTGTGCTCGATCGTGACCGATGCCGCCGGCGGGTCGACCGTCTCGTACTCGGGTCCGTTGCCCTGCTTGATGGAGCCGGCCTTCACGCAGTACTCGGCGATCAGGAAGCCATCGGGCGCGGAGATGGTGAGGGACGTGGCGTCCCCGGCCGACAGGTGACCGGTGTCGAGATCGGCGCAGACGCCCTCGTTGACGGCGACGGGGGTCTCGTCGGCGTAGGCAGGCGCGGCCGTGAACACGGCGGCGCCGGCGGCGAGCAGCAGGGCTGCGGTGATGGTGCGGACGGGCTTCATCGGGTGATGGCTCCTCTGAGGATGCTGGGCGGGGTGCGGGCGTGCCGATCCCCGGCCGAGAGCTGAGGGCTCGGGCATGACGGAGCGGCGGCACACCGCGCCGCCGCTCATCACTGAAGGATCGTCAGCAAACGGTAGTGGAGCGCCGCTTGCTCGTCACGCCCCCCGTTCGGGGCCGCGTTCGCGGGTGGGCCTCAGACCGCCGCGGGCAGCTTCGCGGCCACGAGCTCCGCGATCTGCACGGCGTTCAGCGCCGCGCCCTTGCGCAGGTTGTCGTTCGAGACGAACAGCACGAGACCCTTGCCCTCGGGCGCCGACTGGTCCTGGCGGATGCGTCCGACGAAGCTCGGATCGGCACCGGCGGCCTGCAGCGGCGTGGGCACGTCGGAGAGCGCGACGCCCGGGGCATCCGCCAGCAGCTCGGTGGCCCGCTCGGGCGTGATCGGGTTCGCGAACTCGGCGTGGATCGACAGCGAGTGCCCCGTGAACACCGGCACCCGCACGCACGTGCCCGCGACGCGCAGGCCCGGCAGCTCGAGGATCTTGCGGCTCTCGTTGCGGAGCTTCTTCTCTTCATCGGTCTCGTTGTCGCCGTCGTCGACGATGGAGCCCGCCAGCGGGATCACGTCGAACGCGATGGGACGCACGAACTTCTGCGGCTCGGGGAAGTTGACGGCGGAACCGTCGTGCACGAGGCCGATCGCGTCCTGCGCGACCGCAGCGCGAGCCTGCTCGAGCAGCTCCTCGCCGCCCGCGAGGCCCGCGCCGGACACGGCCTGGTACGTCGAGACCATGAGCCGCTCGAGTCCGGCATCGTCGTGCAGCACCTTCAGCACGGGCATGGCGGCCATGGTCGTGCAGTTGGGATTCGCGATGATGCCCTTCTTCGCCTCATCGATGGCGTGCGGGTTCACCTCGCTCACCACGAGCGGCACGTCGGGGTCCATGCGCCAGCCGCTCGAGTTGTCGATGACCGTGACACCGGCCGCGGCGAAGCGCGGCGCCTGCGCCTTCGAGAGCGTTGCGCCCGCGGAGAAGATCGCGAGGTCGAGGCCCGTCGGGTCGGCGGTGGCCGCGTCCTCGACGACGATGTCCTCGCCCTTCCACGGCAGCGTCGTGCCGGCCGAGCGGGCCGATGCGAAGTAGCGGATCGAGGCGACCGGGAAGTCGCGCTCCTCGAGCAGCTGCCGTACGACCGAGCCGACCTGTCCGGTCGCGCCGACGACGCCGATGTTCACTCCGTGTGCCATGGGGTTCTTCCTGTTCCCGGGCCGAATCGCCCGTACGTCTCATTCCAGTGTGCAGCACATCCCGGATGTCGCGTCACGACCCTTTGCGGCCCCACGACCCTGTGCGACCGTCGTGGGCCGCCGAAAGGTCGTCGCGCGGGCGGCGGCGCGTCGCGACATCCGCTCGCTCAGCGCCCCGTGCCCGCGTGCACGACCGCCTCTTCCTCGGCGTCGAGCTCGAAGGCCGTGTGCACGGCGCGCGCCGCGGCGTGCACGCTGTCGGCGCGCGTGACGACCGAGATGCGGATCTCGCTCGTGGAGATCATCTCGATGTTGATGCCCGCCTCGTAGAGCGCCTCGAACAGCCGGGCCGAGACTCCCGTGGCCGAGCGCATGGCGTTGCCGACGAGCGAGAGCTTGCCGATCTGGTCGTCGTACTGCAGCGAGGTGAACCCGACCGCCTCCTGCGAGTGCGACAGGGCGGTGAGCGCCTTCTGCCCATCGGACTTGGGCAGCGTGAACGAGATGTCGGTGCGCCCGGTCGAGGCGGCCGACACGTTCTGCACGATCATGTCGACGTTGGCGTTGGTGTTCGCGACGATCTTGAAGATCTTCGCGGCCACGCCCGGCACGTCGGGGACGCCGACGACCGTGATCTTCGCCTCGGTCAGGTCGACCGCGACGCCGGCGATGACGGACTCTTCCACTTCGGCTCCTTCGGGAAGGCGCGAGGGGTCGTAGACGATCGTCCCCTCGTTGTTGTTGAACGACGAACGCACGTGCAGGGTGACGCCGTGGCGGCGGGCGAACTCGACCGCCCTGATGTGCAGGACCTTGGCTCCGGATGCCGCGAGCTCGAGCATCTCCTCGCTCGTGATCCTCGACAGCTTGCGAGCCGACTTCACGATCCGCGGATCGGAGGTGAACACGCCGTCGACGTCGGTGTAGATCTCGCACACGTCGGCGTCGAGCGCCGCGGCCAGGGCGACGGCCGTGGTGTCGCTTCCGCCGCGGCCGAGCGTGGTGATGTCGCGGGTGTCGCGGTTGAACCCCTGGAACCCGGCGACGATGACGATGGCGCCCTCGTCGAGCGCCTCGCGCAGGCGCACCGGCGTGACGTCGACGATCCGGGCGGCGCCGTGCGTGGCATCCGTGATCATGCCGGCCTGGCTGCCGGTGAACGAGAGTGCCTCGTGCCCCATGCTCTTGATGGCCATGGCGAGCAGGGCCATGGAGATGCGCTCGCCGGCCGAGAGCAGCATGTCGAGCTCGCGCGGCGCCGGGATCGGCGTGACCTCGTGCGCCAGGTCGAGCAGTTCGTCGGTGGTGTCGCCCATCGCCGAGACGGCCACGACCACGTCGTTGCCCGCCTTGCGGGTCTCGACGATGCGCTTCGCGACGCGTTTGATGCTCTCGGCATCGGCGACGGATGACCCGCCGAACTTCTGCACGATCAAGCTCACGTGGTCTCCCGGGGTGGTGGCGGGCGCCGGGGATGCACGTCCGGTCGCCGGAACGTCCATTGTACGGCGGGCCGTATGCACGACCGGCAATGTGACGGCCCGCGGCGGGCGCCGGCGCTGATTCTGCACCCGATACGGCTCGGACTCAACGCCCTTTCCACTGAACGAATGATCACTCACCGCCGGCGGCAGGCGGGACTAGCGTGACACTCGCCGTCGGCGGGCTGCGCCGCGGAAGAACCACGATGCGGCAACGGTGCCGCCGGCACCGCTCCTCGCATCAGGACGCAAGGGGGCGTGGGTTGATTTCAGCATTCAGGCGGGCGACGGCGGTGTCGATGGGCATCATCGCCGCCGTCCTCATCACCGCGGGGGCAACCTCGGCAGCGGCCGCACCGAGCAGCACCGAAGGCGCGCCGCCGGTCCTCACCGAAGCGGGCTGCGCGCCGCTCGCGGGACTCACGATCCCGGCCGACGACATCGGGCTGCCGACGAACGGGGCCGACGTCGAGACGGCCGTCTGGGATGCCGCAGGCGGCTACTGCGCCGTCACCGGCTGGATCCGAGCGGTCTCGGCGCCGCAGGACATGCAGTTCCGCGTCAACCTCCCGGCGGAGTGGAACGGCCGCACGCTGCAGTTCGGTGGCGGCGGCTTCGACGGTTCGCTCGTCACGGCGACCGGGAACTACACGGCGCAGCCGGCGGGTTCCCCGACGGCGCTCTCGCAGGGCTGGGTCACGCTCGGTTCCGACGGCGGGCACCAGGGCGGGCCGGGCTTCGACGGCACCTTCCAACTCGACGAGGAGCTCTTCCTCAACTACGGCCAGTGGTCGGTCAAGAAGGCGCACGACGCGGCAAACGCCGTCATCGAGGCCGCCTACGGTGCGGAGCCGGCCTGGTCGTACTTCATCGGCGGGTCGCAGGGCGGCCACGAAGCCCTCGACGCCGCCGCGCGGTATCCGAAGGACTACGACGGGATCATCGCCAACTACCCGGCGTACAACGTGACGATGATGCACGTCGGCGCGGTGAACTTCCGCGACGCGCTCCTGCTCGAGGACGGCGCGGGGCACCTCAACGCCGCCGAGACCGCGACGATCACCAACGCGGTCTACGCGACCTGCGACACGCTCGACGGCGCCGCCGACGGCATCGTGAGCAACGTCGGTGCGTGCAACGAGGCGTTCGACGTGCAGGCACTCGCGTGTCCTGCGGGCGTCGACCCCGCGACATCCGACTCGTGTCTCTCCGAGGTCGAGATCGCCGCGGCCGTGAAGATGACGACCGATTACGACCTCGGCATCGAGATCGAGGGCAACTCGATCTTCGCGAAGAGCGCGCTGTTCGAGGGTGCGTTGTACCAGGGCTTCCCGGGCTTCGGATCCGGGCCGCTGTCGCAGGGCCTGCAGTTCCAGGTGTTCAACGCGACGATGCAGTACGGCGTCGCGGGCAACCCGCCCGACTGGAACGGCTACACCGTCGATCCGCTCGACTACGCCGAGCGCGTGCAGGAGGTGGGGGAGATCATGGATGTCACGGATGTCTCGCTCAACAAGTTCCGCGCGTACGGCGGCAAGGTCATCCTGACCCACGGGACGATCGACGACTTCATCACCCCGCACAACACGCTGCAGTACTACGCGGCGCTGCAGGACGAGTTCGGACCACGGCTCGACTCGTTCCTGAAGTTCTACATGGTCCCGGGTTGGGGCCACGGACAGGGGCGCTTCGCGGCGCAGTACCCGGGGCTCGACGCGATCGTGAACTGGGTCGAGCAGGGCGTCGCGCCGTCAGGGCTCGTGGCGCGTGACGGCAATGCCGGTGCGGACCGCACCCGTCCGATGTGCGAGTACCCGTCGTGGCCGGAGTACCAGGGGTACGGCTCGCTCGACCAGGCGAGCTCGTACACGTGCGTGACCGGGTGATCGGCCACCCACGCCGCACCTGAGCGGGACGAGGGGTCCCGGGTCCGTGTGATCCGGGACCCTTCGCCGCGTGCACCCGCGACCTTCGGCGGCGCCACGCAGCCCCGTCGCGTGGCCGACGATAGAGTGCGCTCATGGCCGAGCTGCTCGACGGATGGACCGACTTCAACGTGGCGATGGTCGGGGCGACCGCGGCCCTCGCCGGCCTCCTCATCGTCGCGATGTCGGTGAACATCTCGACGATCATGTCGTCGCCCACGCTGCCGGCCCGGGCGGCGTCGTCGATCGCGGCGCTCGTGCTCGCGATCGTCGCGGGTGCGCTGGGGCTCATGCCCGGGCAGGACGAGGTCGCGTACGGGGTCGAGATCCTCGTGGCGGCCGTCATCGCCGCGGCGTTCCACGTGCACGCGATGCGCGTCATCGCCCGCGAAGATCACGTCTCGGCGAGCGACCGGTTCGCGAAGAGCGCCCTGGGTGCCGTGCCGATCGCCGCGTTCCTCGTGGGCGGCGGGCTCATCGTCGTCGGCGCCGGAAGCGCCGGACTCGTGGCGGTGGCCCTGGGGTCACTGCTCGCGATCGTCGCGGCGATCGTCATGGCGTGGGTCATGCTCGTCGAGGTGCTGCGGTAGCTCCGCATCGGCCGCCGGCAGGTCATCGGCGGCCGTTGCTCGCCGCGGCGGCCCGAACACGGTGCGCCGCCGCGAGCGACGGCCGCCGTCAGTGTCGCGGGCCGGCGAGCGGATGCCGCGTCAGCCCGTGTGCGCCCGCGGCATGTACCACTCGGTGAACTCGGTCGCGCGCCCGCTCGCGTCGAGGCGCACGATCCAGAGGTTAAGGTAGTCCTTCTCGGTGGGGTACTCCGTGCGGCCCTGCACGACGACGAAGCCCTCGTCTTCGTGGATGATGTTCCAGACGAACGACCACGTGCCCGGCTCGTCGCGGTCGTCGAGCCAGCCGGCGACGATCTGCTCATGTCCGCGACGAGGTTCGTGGTCGGGCGCCGTGAGATAGACCGCGTCCTCGGCGAACAACGTCGTGATCTGCTCGGGATCGTTCGATTCCCAGGCCTGCACGTATCCCTCGACCCAACGGGTTCCTGCGCTCGTCATGCGTCCGTTCTACGCGCGCCCACCGACACCGTCAACGGGTCGCGCCCACCGAGTGTTACCGTTCGGTCCCCGGTGATGACGTTCAGATCACTCCGATGCGAGGGAACGTCAATAGTCGAGGAAGCGGAGGGGTCGAAGAGGACGAGAGAGGTCGAAGAGGACGAGAGAGGTCGAAGAGGACGAGAGGGGTCGAAGAGGACGAGAGGGGTCGAAGAGGACGAGAGGTCAGCCGACGACGCGGCGGCCCTCGAAGGCGCGACCGAGCGTGACCTCGTCGGCGTACTCGAGGTCGCCGCCGACGGGAAGACCCGACGCGAGGCGGGTCACGCGGATCTCGAGGGTCGTGAGCAACCGGCTGAGGTAGGTCGCCGTGGCCTCGCCCTCGAGGTTCGGGTCGGTCGCGATGATGACCTCGGTGACGGTGCCGTCGGCGAGGCGCTGCATGAGCTGCCGGATGCGCAGCTCGTCGGGGCCGATGCCGTCGATCGGGCTGATCGCGCCGCCGAGCACGTGGTACAGGCCGCGGAACTCGCGCGTTCGTTCGATCGCGACGACGTCTTTGGCCTCCTCGACGACGCAGATGAGGTGCGGGTCGCGTCGGGGATCGCGGCAGATCGAACAGGTCTCCTGCTCGGACACGTTGCCGCAGATCTCGCAGAAGCGCACCTTCTCGCGCACCTCCATGAGGATCTCGGCGAGCCGGCTGACGTCGAAGTGCTCGGTCTGCACGATGTGGAACGCGATGCGCTGCGCGGACTTCGGCCCGATGCCGGGCAGGCGGCCGAGCTCGTCGATGAGTTCCTGGACGATGCCTTCGTACACGGGCTAACCACGCTCCCCGAAGCCGGTGCGTCCGGGCGCCTCGACCTCTTCGAGGAAGGTCGCCCCGAGCACCTCGCGCACGACGGCCTCGCCGTAGCGCTGGATGCCGCCGTCGACGGGCGCCGGGGCGGACGCGACGTCGACGACGATCTCGGGCGGCGGACCCGGATCGAACGGCGGCTCGACGTCTTCGGGTGGCGCGTCGGCGTCGTCGGGCGCGTCGGCGAGGGCGGATGCCTCGGCCGGCGGCTCGGCCACTGCCGTTGCCGTGGCGGTGGAGGCGGGGCGCACCGCGTCGGCAGCCGACACGCCGCTCGAGGCGCTGGAGTCGACCGGTGGCACGACGACCCCGGGGTCGTCGGCCGGAATCGCGACCGTGGCCCATGAGTCGACGGGCGCGGCGGGCGCCGGAGCCTGCCGAGCGGTCGCCGGCTTCGTGACCGCCGGAGCCGCCGGGGCCGCCGGCGCAGGCGGCTCGGCGGGCGTCGCGTGCGTCGGCGGGGTGGTCGGCGACCCGGCAGCGGGCAGGTCACGCCGACCGGGCGCGGCCGGCGCGGGCTCGGGTGCAGCACCCGACGCACCGACGACCCTCGGCAGGAACTTCACCTGCACGCCGAGGACGTCGGCGATGGCGCGGCGCAGCAGCTCGGCCGGGCTCTGCACCCCGGTGCCGCGGAGGTCGTTCACGTCGTTCTGGCTCGGGAAGCCGAGCACGAGCACACCGTCGTCGGTGCGGTAGTCGATGACCTTGGCGGTCATCGCCGCCATCCACGCGGTGCGTTTCGTGCGCTCGAGCACGCCGAGGATCTCGGGCCACGCGTCGCGGATCAGCTGCAGCGTGACCGGACCGACGGGCCTGGGGGTGGGAGGAGGGGTCTCGAGACGCGACTCCGTCGTTCCTCGACCAGCGGACGGCGGCTCCATCGCTCCTCGACCAGCGGACGGCGGCTCCATCGCTCCTCGACCAGCGGACGGTGACTCCGACACCCCGGCCGGTGAGCTCCCTTCGACAGGCTCGGGGACCTCACGAGCCGCGGCATCCGTCACCCCGACGCGACGCTCGAGCCGCTCGACGCGAGCCAGTGCCCCGCGCTCGGTGTCGTCGCTCGACGGCACGAGCACGCGCGCGAGCATGAGCTCGAGGTACAGCCGCGGCGAGGTGGCGCCCGTCATCTCGGTGAGGGTCTGGTTCACGAGGTCGGCGACGCGGGAGAGCTCGGCGGAGCCGAAGGCCGCCGCCTGCGTCGCCATCTTCGCGAGTTCGTCTTCGGGCACCCCGCGAAGCACCGCGGCCGCCGCCTCGGGCGACGACGCCGCCACGACGATGAGGTCTCGCAGCCGCTCGAGCAGGTCTTCGACGAAGCGGCGAGGGTCCTGCCCGGTCTGCACCACGCGGTCGGCCGCGGCGAAGGCGCCCGCGGCGTCCTTCGCACCGATCGCGTCGACGACTTCGTCGAGCAGCGCGCCGTGCGTGTAGCCGAGCAGCGCTACGGCCCGCTCGTAGTCGATGGTCGGCCCCTCTGACCCCGCGATGAGCTGGTCGAGCAGCGACAACGTGTCCCTGGGCGAGCCTCCGCCCGCCCGCACCACGAGTGGAAGCACGCCGGGCGCCACCTCGACGCCCTCCTCGGCGCAGAGCTTCTGCACGTACTCGAGCATCGGGCCGGGCGGCACGAGCCGGAACGGGTAGTGGTGCGTGCGCGAGCGGATGGTGCCGAGGACCTTGTCGGGCTCGGTGGTGGCGAAGATGAACTTCACGTGCTCGGGCGGCTCTTCGACCAGCTTGAGCAGCGCGTTGAAGCCCTGCGGCGTCACCATGTGCGCCTCGTCGAGGATGAAGATCTTGTAGCGGTCGCGGGCGGGGGCGAACACGGCGCGCTCGCGCAGGTCGCGGGCGTCGTCGACGCCGTTGTGGCTCGCGGCGTCGATCTCGACGACGTCGAGCGAGCCGCCGCCGCCCCGCGAGAGCTCGATGCAGCTGGGGCACACGCCGCACGGGACATCCGTCGGCCCCTCGGCGCAGTTCAGGCAGCGGGCGAGGATGCGTGCCGAGGTGGTCTTGCCGCAGCCGCGCGGCCCGCTGAACAGGTAGGCGTGGTTCACCCGGTCGGTGCGGAGCGCGGTCATGAGCGGCTCGGTCACCTGCGACTGGCCGATCATCTCGGCGAACGTCTCGGGCCGGTAGCGGCGATACAGGGCGGTGACCACGTGTCAATCGTAGTTCCCGCGTGTGACACCGACTCCGGATGCGGGTGGCGTAACATGCTCTGAACCGGAAGGGGGGCGAGATGACGGCGACGACGATGACCCCGGCGCAACTCGCACGGTTCGAGGCGCGACTGCGCGCGGAACGGGCGGATGCCGAGGAACGGCTCGCGGAGTTCGGCGACGCGATGGCCGAAGTGCGCACGGCGAGGTCGGATGCCACGGCCGACGACGAGCACGATCCCGAGGGTCCGACGATGACCCAGGAGTGGTCGCAGCGCACCGCGGTGCTCGCCGACGTGAAGTCCGAGCTCGCCGAGGTCGACCACGCGCTCGCCCGCATCGCCGACGGCACGTACGGCATCTGCGCACGCTGCGGCAAGCGCATCACCGTCGGACGCCTCGACGCGCGCCCCACCGCCGAGCTGTGCATCGACTGCGCGAGGCTCGTGCGCTGAGCCGTCAGGCCGTGGTGTCGACGAGCGGGCCGGATGCCTCGGTCGGCGTCTGCTCGGCGCTGTCGGCGCCGTGCGTCCGCGCCGCCGTCAGTCCCGAGAACGCGCGGATCACGAGCGGGCTGGCCCCCAGCAGGAGGTAGACCACGCCGCACACCGCGAGCGTCGGCAGGAGCCCGAACTGCTCCACGGCGAATCCGCCGGCAAGGGCGCCGATCGGCATCGCGGCCGCGACGCCGGCCGTGGTCGCACCGAACACCCGGGCGCGCATTCCGTCGGGGACCTGCCCGTACATGGCGGTCGCCATCATCGGGTTCAGCGCGCCGGCCGCCAGGCCCGAGAGCACGAGCACTGGCAGCAGCACGTGCAGCGGGGCGCCGAGCGCCATCGAGAGGTAGGGCGGGGTCCCCGCCAGCGCGAAGCACGTCGCGAACATCACCCGCCCGGACCAGCGGTGCGCGACGAGGCCGAAGAGCGCGGAGCCGACGAGGGCGCCGCCCGCGAAGCATCCGACCATGAACCCGAGCAGTGCCGGGTCACCGAGCACGGTGGCCGCGTACACGGGCTTCAGCACCGTGTAGCCCGCCGCATCGATCGCGTTCGTCACGGTGACGAGCAGCACGATCGCGCGCAACAGGGGGGTTCGCGCGATGAATCGGATGCCGGCCACGAACCCGCCGCGCGCCGTTTCGGACTCCGGCGGCGACGCCGCGGGACCGCGCGATGCGACGCGACGCGGAACCAGCACGGCGACGAGCAGGGCCGACAGTGCGAACCCCGCCGCATCGACCACGAGTGCGGGCATGGGGCCGGCGATCGCGACGAGCGCACCGGCGGCGCCCCCGCCGATCATGGTCGCGGTGCGCTGCACGGTGGACTGGGCACCCGCGGCGCGCGCGAGCGGCATGCGTGCGAGGGCGGCGAGGTCGGGCAGCAGCACCGTCTTCGCGGTGTCGCCGGGTGCGTCGAGCAGCCCGCCGAGGAAGACGAGCAGGAGCAGCGCCCCGAACGACAGGCCGACGGTCGCGGAGAGCACCGGGATGGCCACGACGGTGAGCCCGCTCGCGACATCCGCCACGATGCTCGACGTGCGATAGCCGAATCGGTCGACGAGCACGCCGCCGAGGGCGCCGCCGATGACGAGCGGCACTGTCGCGAACACGCCGGCGACGCCGGCGGCGAGCGCGGAGCCCGTCTCCATCAGGGCGATGATCGGGATCGCGACGAGCGCGATGGCGTTGCCCGAGAGGGAGAAGAACTGGGCCGCGAAGAGGGCGAGCACCGGCACGCGCCGGCGGGGGCCTGCACTCGCTTCGACAGGCTCAGCGACCGAGTCGGCGACCGTGGCGGAGGCGTCGGTGCTCATCGCCCGCGCCTCGGGAACGTGTGGGTCATCCAGCGCACGGCGCGCGTGCCCGGCCGGGGCTCGCGACCGCGCGCCCACCACTTCTCGCGCACGGCCTCGAGGTCGTCGGAGAGCTCACGGAACTCCTCGAGCGTGAGCTGGGCGGCACCATCGCTGGAGTCGGAGGCCGCGACCCACTCGGGCTCGAGGTCGTGCTCCGCTTCGAGGGCCTCGAGCAGTTCGCGATGGTACGCGTCGATCACGGCGCGGCGCATGGCATCGGATGCCTCGCGCCGTTCGGGATCGTCGAGGAACTCCACGGAGCGCGTTCGCGTGATCTCGTGCGCGGCCCGCCACCAGCGTTCGCGCCCGTCGCGTTCGCGCTCGGGCACGCGCTCGACGAAGCCGTGCTTCGCGAGCGTCGCGATGTGGTAGCTGATCGAGCCGGATGCCGCGCCCGTCGCCTCGGCGAGCATGCCGACCGACTGCGGCCCCTCGACGCGCAGCAACCCGAGGACCTTCAGGCGCAGCGGGTGCGCGAGGGCGCGCATGGGACCCGCATCATGCAGGTCGATGGAGCTTCCGTGTTCGGCCATGCGGCCATGCTAACTCTACAAGGACTGTTGCACAAGAGTTCTTGCATAGGTGCCGAGGCGTTGCATCCAGGCCGGAGCGACCACGCGCCGTCGTTCCCGACGCGCGGCGCGCGGAAACCCGCGCACCCGTTCGCGCTCGGCGAGCTCGATCAGCAGCGCCTCGTGTTCGGCCTTGATCACCAGGTACATCCCCAGTGCGTCGTTCATGGTGCGTCCTCTCGTCGCGGGCGATCCGCCCTCGAGACGACATGCTGCCGACGCGCTCTTCCCTCAGGATGCCCCGCAGGGGGAAGGATCAGGGAAGGAGGGCGGATTCGGCCGCCAGCTCGTCGGCGAGTGCACGACAACGAGCGGCGTCGAGCGGTTGCCCCGCGCGCTCGAATCCCCCGGCCGCGCGCTCCGCGAGACGCTCGGCTCCCGGGTCGCCCTCGGCGCGGGCGAGGTGGGCCTTCGCCTCGTCGAACGCGGCCTGCCAGGCGGTGCCGTCCCAGAGTTGCGACGAGCGCTCCGCGATGTCCCGATAGTGCCGGGCCCGGTCGAGATCGCCCGAGCGTGCGAAGGCGATGACCGCAGGCACGGCGAACATCACCGTGCAGAAGTTGCAGTGGTCGTCGGCTCCCATGGTCGCCTCCGCACGGTCGACCACCGCGCACGCCTCCTCGGCATCCTCCGCGGCGAGCACCATCGACCCGTACACGCGCTGGATGAGGTGCAGGGCGATGACCGACCAGCGCGCCAGCGGCAACGCCCGATCGAGCAGGCGCCGGGCCTCCTCGCGATTCCCGCGGTACAACTCGACCTCTGCGAGTCGCTCGAGGCAGTGGGCCTCCCCCGCGACCGCGCCCAGCTCGTGGTGGAGCTCGGCCGACTCGGTCAGTTCCGCGCGTGCCCGATCGAGATCTCCCGACAGCAGCGCGGCCTCGCCGGCGAGCGCCCCGGCGAACGCCACGGCACGAAGCGCCCCCGCCTTCTCGGCGGTCTCACGCATCCCGCTTGCCAGGTCGATGACGTCGCGGTAGGGCGTCGGACCGTACAGCAGGTACTCCGCCGCGCACAGGTAGCCGTCGAACACGGCGTTGGCGGCCTCCGGACTCGAGCGCAGGTTCCGCAGCTCCGTGCGGATGCGATCGAACCACTCGCCCCGATTGTGGGCGAGCAGGCCCTGCAACGAGATGAGATCGAGCACCCGCCACGACCGCTCACCGCCCAGCACGCGCTCCTGCGCTGACTGGGCGATCGCCCAGGCCCGGTCGACGTCACCACTGAAGAATGCGACGTTCGCCTGCGCGAGGAGGATCTCGGTGTCTTCGGGCCGGTCGGTCGCCTCGAGCCCGCTGAGCGCCGCCGCGGCCGTCTCGGGATCGCCTGCGGTGAGGGCGGCACGCGAGAGCCGGGCCCGGAGGACGCGCGCCTCGTCGGCGACCGCTCCCTCGAGGGCCTCCCGGTAGGCGGAAACGGCGCGGACGTCGCCGATCGCCTGCAGGAGGTCCGCCCGCAGCCGCAGCAGGCGCTGCCGCTCCTCGCCTCGCGCGTCATCGCGCACCCGCTCGATGAGCGCGAGGGCGTCGCGATAGGCCCCGATCGCGGCTTCGCCCTCGGCCGCGTCGAGCAGGTGGGGCACGGCCCTCGCGGCATCCCCCGACTCCAGGAGATGATGACCGATCCGCGCGGGCGATCCACCCGCCGCGGCGAGGTGCTCACCGATCTCGCGATGCACCGATCGAATCCGATGGGCGGGCAGGGCCGCGAGGATCGCGTCACGCACGATCGCGTGGCGGAAACGGTACCCGAACTCGGTGCGTTCGATCACGCCGGTGGCGAGGGCGTCATCGAGGACCTGGTAGGCCACCTGCTCGTCGCCCCCGCCCGCCGCCACGACATCGTCGGTATCGAAGACCGTGCCGAGCACCGCGAGTCGCTGCAGCGCCGCCCGGGTCGCCGGATCGGTGCGTGCGACCGCATCCTCGTCGGCGTGCCGTTCCCAGTCGGAATCCTCCGCGGCCCGGCGCGTCAACTCCGCGACGGCGTACGGCAGGCCACGCGAGATCTCGGCGATGCGGGCGATGGTCTGCTCCCCGGCGTCGGGAAGTCGTGAACGCACGATGGCGTCGACGGCGGCAGGGTCGAGCGGACCGAGTTCCACCGCGACCGCTCCGAACCGCGCACGCAGGCTCTGCTCGAGATCCGCGACGATCGGCGGCAGCGGCGGCGGCGTGAGGCCGAACGCGAGCACCGCGCGCTCGCCACGCAGGACCCGCACCAGGTAGCGCACCAGGCGCAGGCTCGCCTCGTCGGCGTCGTGCAGGTCGTCGATGATCAGGAGCAAGCCGCCATCGGATGCCGCGAGCCGGAGCAGTGCCGCGGAGGCGACGAACAGCCGCTGGTGCGCGTCGGCACCCGACCACGGCGACGGCAGCGAAGCCATGACCCGCTCGATCTCCTCGCGGAACGGGGCATCCAGCCGCTCGACGAGTGAAGGATGCCGTCGGCAGAGGTCGGCGATCGCCTCGGTGACGGGCGCGTACGGCCACGACCCTTCGGCGGGCACCGCGCTCCCGGCTGCGGTACGGAAACCGCGGTCCTCGGCGGCCCGCCGCCACGTGGAGAGCAGCATCGACTTCCCGACGCCGGGCGCACCGGTCACGAGCGCGACGCGGTCACGACCGGCCTCGGCGTCGCCGAGGAGCTCGTCGATGAGCGCGACCTGCGGTTCCCGCCCCGGGAACGGCGCCTCGGCGGCGGGGCGACGAGCAGGTGCCGATGCCGCCTGTTCGCCGGCGAGGGCACGTTCGCGCAGTCGCAGCGCCTCCTCGCTCGGGGCCACGCCCAGTTCGCCCCGGAGGGCCCGGTCGAGGCGCTCGAACTGACGCAGTGCCGCGTGCCGATCACCGGCGGCGAGGTGCCGCCGCATGAGCTCCAGGTGAGCGAGTTCGTCGCTCGGGTCGATCACGACGAGATCGTCCCAACGCTCCGCGAGTCGGAGGAGTTGCACCCGGAGGTCGGCGAGTCGGTCGCGCTCCGCCTCCGCCCATTCCTCGTAGCGCTCGTCGGGGAGCAGCTCGCCGTGAGCGATGGTGAGTGCCATGCGCGCGGTCGCCGGATCATGCGACTCGATGGCCCGGTGGGCGAGGCTCTCGAACTGCTCCGCGTCGACGACGACGTCGGCACCGGGGAAGAGCTGGACGAGGTCGCTCCGGAAGACGACGGCGTCGGCATGGCCGCATGCCCGTCGTGCGAAGTGCGCGGCCTTGTGGAGCTTGGGAAGGGCGGTCTCGGGATCCTCCTCGGGCCAGAGCAGGTCGAGCAGGCGCTCGCGGTGGAGCGAGTGCCCCGGCGCGAGGGCGAGGAGCTTCAGCAGTGCCGACGCGTGACGTCGACCCATCGAGCCGGCAGCGCTGATGGCGCCGTCGACGAGCACGTCGAAGCGGCCCAGCAAGCGGATCCTGACGTCGGGCACGCGACCTCCACGGCGTCTCCGGAGTGGCTCCGCCTGTGAGGAATTATCGTCGCGCCGGCCCTCGGGCGATAGTCCGATCCCCGGAGGCGCGAATCCTTCCCACATCCTTCCCCGAGCAGGGAAGGGTGCGGGAATGACGCGTCCGTACCGTCGTCGACATGTTCATCCCAGAGATCATCGTGGGCCTCCTGGCCCTCGCCGCGATCGTCGCCACCGTGCGCGCGGTCGCCACCGACGGATACCGCCGGACGCCGGTCGACCGCGTGCGAATGCCATGACGGCCGCCTCGACCACCACCTCACCCGTCCACCGAGACCCATCACCGACAGAGGAGCCCCTCATGAACACCACCACCATGACCACCGACACCGCCGCCCCCGAGACGACGACCGAGCCGCGCACCGGACTTCGCAATGGCGTGGACACCACCGCACTCTTCGCGACGCTCGACGTCGTGAAGAGCGATCCCGAGATCGCGAAGTTCCAGTTCCGCGCCGAGAACACCTGGCTCAGCGGCACCCACAACCGCACGGTCATCCACCGCTTCTTCGGCGCCAAGCAGGAGATGGAGCACCGCCAGCCCACCGTCATCGAGGCCGACCACCCCACCGTGCTCGTGGGCGGCGACAACGCGCCGACTCCCGTGGAGTTCCTGCTGCACGCCATCGCGGCCTGCATCACCGCCGGCATCGCGAACATCGCGGCGGCCCGGAAGGTGAACCTCACCGAGGTCTCGTCCACCGTCGAGGGCGACATCGACGTACTGGGCCTGCTCGGCCTCGACCACGACGTGCGCAACGGCTACTCGGGCATCCGGATGACCTTCTCGATGAAGGGCGACGACCCGGAGAAGCTCCGCACCGTGCTCGAGCAGTCCGTGCGCCGCTCCGCGGTCTACGACGTGCTCACCAACGGCGTGCCCATCACCATCGACGTCACCACCGACTGACGCGACCGCGTGCGTGGAGGGACGGCCCGTCCCTCCACGCACGGAACCCAAGATCGACGAGGAGCCGCCGAGATGCGACACATCGACACCGTCATCGTCGGCGCAGGCCAGGCCGGTCTCGCCGCGAGCCACGAGCTGAGCCGCCTGGGCCACGAGCACGTCGTGCTCGAGCGCTCCGCGGTCGGCGAGCGCTGGCTGAGCCGTCGCTGGGACTCCCAGACGCTGCTCACCCCCAACTGGATGACGCGGCTGCCCGGCCACTCGTACGACGGGACCGACCCCGACGGGTACATGTCCACCGCCGACTTCGCGTCGGAACTCCGCGGCTACGCCAAGAGGATCGGGGCACCCGTCATGAGCGGCACCGCCGTGGAACGCCTTCGCGTCGGCCACGAGCGGCTGGAGGTCGTCACGGGGTCGGGGACCTGGCGTGCACGCAACGTGATCGTCGCGACCGGTTGGTGCGATGTGCCGACACGTCCGGCGGAGGCAAGCGGGATGCGTCCGTCCATCCGCTCCATCACCGCGAGCGAGTACCGGAATCCCGCGTCCCTCCCCGCGGGCGGCGTGCTCATCGTCGGCGCCTCCGCGACGGGCGTGCAGCTCGCCGACGAACTCCGCCGCGACGGGCGCCGCGTGGTGCTCGCAGTCGGCAGGCACCTGCGCGTGCCGCGGCGCTACCGCGGCTCCGACATCATGGCGTGGCTCGACCGCACGGGTTCGCTCGATCGGCGCATCGACGACATGCCGGATCCGGTCGCCGCGACCCGCGAGCCGTCGCTCCAGGTCGTCGGGAGCGCCGTGCCCCGCTCGATCGACCTGCCCGCCCTCGCGGAGAACGGCGTGGAGCTCGTCGGCCGCCTCATCCGCGCGGACGGGAGAACCGCACGGTTCGACGCGACCCTCGCCGACCGCACGGCGGCCGCCGACCGCGTCATGCATCGCACGCTCGACCGGATCGACGCGGTCATCGCACGAGTCGGACTCGACGCCGGCGTGATCGACCGGCCGGCCCCGTTCAGCCCGACCGAGGCGCCCACGTCGATCGACCTCGTCGGCGGCGGCATCCGCACCGTCATCTGGGCCGGCGGCTACCGACGGGACTACTCGTGGCTGCCGCCGCTGCTGCTCGATGACCAGGGCGAGCTTCGCCATCGCCATGGAGTCACGGGCCTCCCCGGACTCATGGCCGTCGGGCTCCGGTTCCAGCGGACGCGCCGGTCGAGTCTCATCGACGGCGTGGGGGCGGATGCCGCGATGGTGGCCCAGCTGGCGCACGCCCGCGTCTCGGCATCCGTCAGCGCCGCGTGATCGCGCTGGAGCCGCCGCGTTCTGCGGATATACGATCCGCCACCCCGAGTGGAGCCCCGTGCACGACGGCGCGGCGGATCGTATATCCGCCGACCTGGGCACGTCGGGCACGTCGGACGCCCCGAAGTGCCCGGA
Source organism: Agromyces sp. NSFZ (assembly GCF_056156205.1). Taxonomy (NCBI): domain Bacteria; kingdom Bacillati; phylum Actinomycetota; class Actinomycetes; order Micrococcales; family Microbacteriaceae; genus Agromyces; species Agromyces sp. NSFZ. The sequence continues at coordinate 1,141,399 of NZ_CM149585.1, read as the reverse complement.
GGCTCGCGGCGCGGCGCGGCGCTCGCGGCGCGGCGCGGCGCTCGCTACGCGCGCACCGTCGGCTCCGCCGCCGCCACCACGACGGCGAGGGTCTCGCGCGCGATCTCGAGCTCCTCGTCGGTGGGCACGACGAGCACGGTCACCTCCGAGGCATCCGTCGAGATCCTCCGGGCCTCATCCGATCGCTCGGCGTTGCGTTCCTCGTCGATCTCGATGCCGAGCCGCTCGAGGCCGGCGAGCGCGGCGGCCCGCACGGGCGCCGCGTTCTCGCCGACCCCCGCGGTGAAGGAGATGACGTCGAGCCGGCCGAGCTGTGCGTAGTAGGCGCCGACGTAGCCCTTCACACGATGCACGTACACGTCGAACGCGAGACTCGCGGCCTCGTCGCCGTCGGCGCGGCGTTCGAGCACGTCGCGCATGTCGCGGGTGCCCGAGAGCCCGACCAGTCCGCTCTTCGTGTTCAGCAGCGAATCGAGGTCGTCGAACGACAGGTCGGCCTTCCGGTGCAGGTGGAACAGCACCGCCGGGTCGAGGTCGCCCGACCGGCTGCCCATCACGAGCCCCTCGAGCGGCGTGAGCCCCATCGACGTCTCGACCGAGCGGCCGCCGTCGACCGCCGTGATCGAGGCACCGTTGCCGAGGTGCAGCACGAGCTGCTTCACCTCCGCGAGCGGCCTGCCGATGAACTCGGCCGCCTGCTCGGACACGTACTTGTGCGAGGTCCCATGGAATCCGTAGCGCCGCACGCGATACTTCTCGGCCAGCTCTGCGTCGATCGCGTACGTGTAGGCGGCCGGCGGCAGCGTCTGGTGGAACGCCGTGTCGAACACCGCCACGTGCGGGACGTCGGGGAACATCTCCTCGGCCGCCTCGATGCCCTGCAGGTTCGCCGGATTGTGCAGCGGGGCGAGCTCCGAGAGGTCCTCGATGTTGATCTTCACGAGGTCGGTGATGATCGTCGGCTCGAAGAACCGCTTGCCGCCGTGCACGACCCGGTGGCCGATCGCGACGGGCGGATGCTCCTCGAGCGACGGACCCCGATCGGCGAACGCCTCGAGCATCACCTGGAAGGCGGCGGTGTGGTCGGGGATCGGGAGCTCACGCGTCGAGTCGGACGGGGCATCCGCCAACTCCACCGATGGCGTCGAGGAGACGGGCACGGTGTGCCTGGCACGTCCGCTGCGCTCGCCGATGCGCTCGATGAGACCCGACCCGAGCGTCTCGCGCGCATCCACGTCGACGAGCTCGTACTTCAGCGACGAGGAACCCGAGTTGATGACGAGGACGACGCTCACGAGGCATCCGCCGCCTGGATCGCCGTGATCGCGACGGTGTTCACGATGTCCTGCACGAGCGCGCCGCGGGAGAGGTCGTTGATGGGCTTGTTGAGTCCCTGCAGCACGGGGCCGATCGCGACGGCGCCCGACGAGCGCTGCACCGCCTTGTACGTGTTGTTGCCCGTGTTGAGGTCGGGGAAGATGAACACCGTCGCACGGCCGGCGACCGTCGAGTCGGGCATCTTCGTGCGGGCGACCGCGGCGTCGGCGGCGGCGTCGTACTGGATCGGGCCCTCGACCGGCAGCTCGGGCGCCCGTTCGCGCACGAGCTCGGTGGCGCGGCGCACCTTGTCGACGTCGGCCCCGCTGCCCGACTCCCCCGTGGAGTACGACAGCATCGCGATGCGCGGCTCGATGCCGAACTGCGCCGCCGTGCGGGCCGACGAGATGGCGATGTCGGCGAGCTGCTCGGCGGTCGGGTCGGGCACGATGGCGCAGTCGCCGTAGACGAGCACGCGATCGGCGAGCGCCATCAGGAACACGCTCGACACGATGTCGACGCCGGGCTGGGTCTTGATGATCTCGAACGCCGGCCGGATCGTGTGGGCCGTCGTGTGCATCGCCCCCGACACCATGCCGTCGGCGAGCCCGAGGGCCACCATCATGGTGCCGAAGTACGAGACGTCCTGCACGGTCTCGCGCGCCTGCTCGAGCGTGATGCCCTTGTGCGCGCGGCGGCGCTGGTACTCGTCGGCGAACCGGTAGACGAGCACGTGGTCGTGGTTCGAGAGCACCGTGGCGCGCGAGATGTCGAGGCCGAGGCCGATGGCGCGCGCCCGGACCTCGATCTCCTCGCCGAGGATCGTGAGATCGGCGACATCGCGCGCGAGCAGCGTCGCGGCGGCGCGGAGGATGCGGTCGTCATAGCCCTCCGGCAGCACGATGTGCTTGCGCTCGCGCCGCGCACGCTCGAGCAGCCCGTACTCGAACATCAGCGGCGTGACGACCTCGGGCCGGGCGACGTCGAGGAGGTCGAGCAGTGCGTGGCCGTCGACGTGCTTCTCGAAGAGGGAGAGCGCGGTGTCGCGCTTGCGCTGCGACTCGGCGGCGAGCCGGCCGCGCGTGTGCGTGATCGCGAGCGCCGTGTCGTAACTGCCGAGCTCGGTGCGGATGATCGGCAGGTCGGCCTTGAGCCCGTCGACGAGACGCTCGATGGCCTCCGACAGCGGGAAGCCGCCGTTCAGCACGATGCCCGACACCGAGGGGAACGTCGCCGCATTCTGCGCGGTGAGCACGGCGAGCAGCACCTCGCTTCGGTCGGCCGGCACGACCACCACCGAGCCCTCGATGAGCCGGGTGAGCACATTCTCCATCGACATCGCGGCGACCACCACGCCGAGCGCCTCGCGGTTCAGCAGGTCGGGGTCGCCCGCGTAGAGCTCGCCGTCGACGGCCTCCATGATCGTGCGCATCGACGGCGCGACGAGGAACGGATCCTCGGGGATGGCCCACACGGCGACCGCGTCGTCCTGAGCCGGTCGAGCGGATGCCCCGGAGTCGGCCACCGCGGCGAGCGCGTGCGTGCTGCCGGAATTCGGGAGTGCGGCCTGCTGCACCGACGCGACGACCTCGTCGAGCGAGTCGGGGTCGGCACGGTTCACGACGATGCCGAGGAGCGTGGCGTGCTCGCGCGAGAGCTCCTCGAGCGCGAGCTCGGTGATCTGCGCGAGCTCGCCCGGAGTGCGGGCGTCGGAGTAGCCGAGCCGCTCCGATCGTCCGCGCCCCTGAGTGATCCGACCGCCGAGCACGAGCAGCACCGGGGCGCCGAGGTTCGCGGCGATGCGCGCGTTGTACGCGAGCTCGGTCGGCGTGCCGACATCCGTGTAGTCCGACCCGATGATGACGACGGCGTCGCACCGCTCCTCGACGTCCTTGAAGCGCTGCACGATCGTGGCGAGCGCGGCGTCGGGGTCGGCGTGCACGTCGTCGTAGCCGACGCCGATGGCCTCCTCGTACTCGAGGGGCACGACGCCGTCGTGCGCGAGGAGCAGGCCGAGCACGTAGTCGCGCTCCTCGGTGGAACGGGAGATCGGGCGGAACACGCCCACGCGGGTGGCGCGCCTCGTGAGGGTGTCGAGCATGCCGAGCGCGACGGTGGACTTGCCCGTGTTGCCCTCGGCGGAGCAGATGTAGATGCGGTGCGCCACGCGTCCAGCCTACCCAGCCGCGTCGGTGCGAATCGGTCGGCGGACGCCCCGGGGACTGCTCCGCCGCTCCCCCGATCGGATGCGCATCTCTGCATGGCGCTCTCCAACAATTCGTACAATACTGTTCGAGATAGCAGGAAGGCTCACCACTTCTTCGACGAAGGGAGCACCACGATGAGCAAGGTCATCGTCAACCAGACGATCACGGCCGACGGATACGCCGCCGGTCGCAACCAGACGGAGCAGCGCCCGTTCGGCGAGGACGGCGGCGACGGCTGGGGCGACCGCTTGCACGCCTGGATGTTCGACCACGCGGATGAGAACCGGGCCGAGCGCGACCAGATGGCTGAGTCCCGGGTCCACATCATGGGGCGGAAAATGTTCGGCCCGGTGCGCGGCGAGTGGGACCGGGCGTGGAACGGCTGGTGGGGCGACGACCCGCCGTTCCACGGCCCGGTGTTCGTGCTCACCCACCACCCGCGCGACCCGCAGCCCATGGACGGCGGCACCACCTACCACTTCGTCACCGACGGCATCGAGTCGGCACTGGCCCGGGCACGCGAAGCCGCCGGGGACGGCGACGTCTCGATCCAGGGCGGGGCGGAGACCATCAACCAGTACCTGGCAGCCGGACTGGTCGACGAGTTGCGGCTGCACATCGTGCCGTTCACGCTCGGAGCGGGCGCTCGCCTGTTCGACGGCGTGCCACCACTGAATCTGGAGCAGGTCTCCGCGAGAGCCGCGAGCACGGTCACGCACGTGACCTACCGCGTGCTGCACTGAGGGACCGCTGATGGCCATCAGACTCGACAACGTCGGCATCGCCGTCCGCGACATCGAGGCGGCGATCGCGTTCTTCACCGACCTCGGTCTCACCGTCGTCGGCCGCGACACCGTGAGCGGCGAATGGGCCGATACTGCGGTCGGCCTGGACGGCAACCATGCCAAGATCGCGGTGCTCCAGACACCCGACGGTCATGGGCGGCTCGAGTTCTTCGAGTACCTCCATCCGGGTGCGATCGAGACGGAGCCCACCCGTCCCAACGAGATCGGCATGCACCGCGTCGCGTTCTCCGTCGACGACCTCGATGAAGCCCTCGCCATCGCGGCGAAGCACGGCTGTCACCCGCTTCGGGGCGTGGCCACCTACGAGGACGTCTACAAGCTCACCTACCTGCGCGGCCCCAGCGGCATCCTCGTGATGTTCGCCCAGGAACTCTGACTCGAACACGAGGGTTCGACATGAGCGGACGGCGCGAGCGACCGCCCCGCACCACGAGACCCGGGCCGCCATTGCATATGCTGATCGGGCACATCGACGTGCCGCGCCGCCCCCCGTCGGCGCGAACCGCCCAGCCCAGGAAGCACCGTGAACCCCATCGCCCTCATCGGAGCGGGCCCCTCGGGCCTCGCCGGCGCACGCGCGCTCTCCCGCGCCGGCGTCCCGTTCGACGGATTCGAGGCCGGCCCCGACGTGGGTGGCCTCTGGAACATCGACAACCCGCGATCGACCATGTACGAGTCGGCGCACCTCATCTCGTCGCGCACCACGACCGAGTTCGCCGAGTTCCCCATGTCGTCGACCGCCGACTACCCCGGACACCGCGAGCTCCTCGAGTACTTCCGCGCCTACGCCGACGCCTACGGGCTGCGCGAGCACTTCCGCTTCGACACGCGCGTGACCTCGGTCGAGCCCGTCGACGGCGACGCGACCGGCGCCGCCGGTTGGCGCGTCACGGCGACGACCGCCGACGGCGAGACCGTCACGGGCGAGTACTCGGCCGTCATCCTCGCCAACGGCACGCTGGCCGAGCCGAACGTGCCCTCGTTCCGCGGCGAGTTCGCGGGCGAGATCATGCACACGAGCGCGTACACGTCGGCGAAGGTGTTCGACGGCAAGCGCGTGCTCGTCATCGGCGCCGGCAACTCGGGCTGCGACATCGCCGTCGATGCGGTGCACCACGCGGCATCCGTCGACCTCTCGGTGCGGCGCGGCTACTACTTCGTGCCCCGGTACCTGTTCGGCCGGCCGTCCGACACCCTGAACCAGGGCAGGCCGCTGCCAGCCCGGCTCAAGCAGTTCGTCGACACCCGGGTGCTGCGCGCGTTCACCGGCGATCCGGTGCGGTTCGGCTTCCCGAAGCCCGACTACCGCATCTACGAGTCGCATCCGATCGTGAACACGCTCATCCTGAACCACCTCGGACAGGGCGACCTGCGCGTCGTGCCCGACATCGACCGCTTCGACGGGCACACGGTGCACTTCGCCGACGGCACCTCGGGCGACTACGACCTCGTCGTGCTCGCGACGGGCTACCAGCTCGACTATCCCTTCGTCGAGCGCACGCACCTCAACTGGACCGCCGCAGCGCCGAAGCTGTTCCTCAACATCTTCCCGCCGTCGTTCAACGGGCTCTTCGTGCTCGGCATGATCGAGGCATCGGGCATCGGTTGGCAGGGCCGCTACGAGCAGGCCGAGCTCATCGCCGCGTACCTTGCGGCCGAGCGTCGGGCACCGGATGCCGCGTCCCGCTTCCGGTCGGCGGCGGATGCCCCGTGGCCCGACCTCACGGGCGGCTACCGCTACCTCGGGCTCGATCGCATGTCGTACTACGTGAACAAGGACGCGTACCGCCGCACCATGAAGCGGATGCTCCGCACACTGCCCGCGCCGAACGGCGCCCCCGTGGCATCCGACGATCACGCGGCATCCGACCACCACGCGGCATCCGACCACCCGACCTCGACCGCAGGGACCCGCGCATGAACATCGACGACGTCGTCCTCAACTTCTCGCCCGGCTCGCTGATCGCACTCAACATCGTGCTCGGGCTCATCATGTTCGGCATCGCGCTCGACACGTCGCCCGCCGACTTCCGAGCCGTGGCCAAGGCGCCGAAGGCCATGATCATCGCGCTGCTCGCGCAGATCATCCTGCTGCCGGCCGTGACCTTCGGGCTCACGCTGCTCCTGAACGTACAGGCGTCGATCGCGCTCGGCATGATCCTCGTGGCGTGCTGCCCGCCGGGCAACATCTCGCAGGTGCTCACCTACCGTGCCCGCGGCAACGTGGCCCTCTCGGTGTCGATGACGGCCGTGGCGAACGTCATCTACATCTTCCTGCTGCCCGTCAGCCTCGCGTTCTGGGGCAGCCTGCACCCGACCGCGAGCGAGCTCGTGCGTGCGGTGAGCCTCGACGGCTGGCAGATGCTCCTCGACATCTTCCTCATCATCGGGCTGCCGTTCCTCGCGGGCCTCGGCATCCGGGCGATGTGGCCGCGTTTCGCCGCTCGCGTGCAGCCGTACGCCCGCTGGGTGAGTCTCCTCGGCCTCGTCGGCTTCATCGTGGCCGCCCTCGCCGGCAACTGGGCGATCTTCATGGCCTACATCGGCATCGTGCTGCTCGCGGTGTTCCTGCACGACGCCGTGGCGCTCGGCCTCGGCTACGTGAGCGCGCGCATCGGCGGCCTCCGGGTGCCCGAGCTCAAGGCCATCACGTTCGAGGTCGGCATCCGCAACGCGGGCCTCGGCCTCGGCCTCGTCTTCTCGTTCTTCGGCGGACTCGGCGGCATGGCGATCGTCGCCGGCTGGTGGGGCATCTGGGACATCATCGCCGGGCTCACGCTCGCGACGCTGTGGGCGAGGCGCACGAAGCGGGCGGATGCCGCGGCGGCGGCTTCCCCCGCGACGATCGCGCCCGTCGACCCGACCGCGGCACCCGAGGTCGAGCCCGGAGCCGCCTCGTGAAGCGCGTGCTCGCCACGGGCGGCAGCGGGTTCCTCGGCTCGAACGCCGTGCGTGCGCTCGCCGCGCATCCCGGGGTCGGGCTCGTCGTCTCGGGCGATGTGCGTCCGCCCGGGGCATCCGTGCCCGACGGGGTCGTCGTCGAGACGTGCGACGTGACGGATGCCGCCGCCGTCGCCTCGGTGGTCGAGCGCCACGAGATCGACACGATCGTGCACCTCGCCGCCATCGTGAACCCGGGCGGACTCAGCGAGGAGCTCGAGTACCGCGTCGACGTGGAGGGCACCCGCAACGTGCTCGACGCCGCGGTCGCGGGCGGCGTGACGCGCATCGTCGTGTCGTCGTCGGGCGCGGCGTACGGCTACCACGCCGACAACCCCGAGTGGCTGACCGAGGACGACGCGATCCGCGGCAACGAGGAGTTCAGCTACTCGCGGCACAAGCGCCTCGTCGAGGAGCTGCTCGAGACGTACCGCAGGGAGCATCCGACGCTCGGCCAGGTGGTGCTGCGCATCGGCACCATCCTCGGCCCGACCGTCGCGAACCAGATCACCGCGCTCTGGGACGGGCCGCGGATCCTCCGCATCTCGGGCTCCGAGAGCCCATTCGTGTTCGTCTGGGTCGACGACGTGGTCGGCGCGATCGTGCGCGGTGCCACCGGCGACGTGACGGGGGCGTTCAACGTCGCAGGCGACGGGCGGGTGACCGTGACCGAGATCGCCGAGGCACTCGGCAAGCGCACGATCACCGTGCCGCCGGGGCTGCTGACCGGCGTGCTCGGCGTGGCGCACGCCCTGCGGCTCACGGTGCACGGGCCCGAGCGCGTGGGTTTCCTGCGATACCGCCCGGTGCTCGACAACACGCGCCTGAAGCAGGTGCTGGGCTACGTTCCCGCGAAGACGAGCCGCGAGGCGTTCGACGCCTACCTGGCGATCCGCACCGGCCGGTAGGCCGGCGACTGCTCCGGCGGTCGGCGGCGCCACCCGTCGCGACGCCGTCGACCGCCGGGGGCCTACCCGCCGACCACGCCGGTGTCGTGCACGACGTCGCCGCCGATGATCGTCATCACGGGCCGGATGTCCCGCAGCTCCGCGTCGCTCACCGAGAAGTAGTCCTCGTCGAGCACCACGAGGTCGGCGAGCTTGCCGACCTCGACCGAACCGAGTTCGTCCTCCCGGTTCAGGTACCAGGCATTGCCCCGCGTGTACGCGTGCAGCGCCTCCTGCCGGGTGAGCTGCTGGCCCGGGTTGACCTGCTGGCCGAGGACGTTCAGCCCCGTGGTGGCGTAGTGCAGCGCGAACCAGGGGTTGTGCGGCGCGATGTGCACGCCGTCCTCGTGCAGCCCCATGTTGATGCCGCTGTCGTGGATCTGGCGGAAGAGGGGGCCGACGGGCAGTCCGTCGGCGCGCGGCGTGCCGCCGAGCCACCGGAAGCCCGAGGTCGAGACGCCGCAGTTCAGCGCCTTGAGGCGCGCGAGCTGGTCGGGTGTCGCGAAGTCGGCGTGCTGCAGGCCCCAGCGCAGGTCGGTGATGCCGAACTCGGCGTCCATCTGCTCGTAGGTGGCGACGACCTGCTCGATGTTCGCCGAGCTGGTCGGGCTGCCGCCCTGGGCGTTCTCGTTGCGCCAACGTGCCTTCGCCACGAGTCGCTGCGACTCGAGCCAGACCGCGTAGCCGTTCGCGTTCGACGGCAGCGCGAACGGCGCCGCCCACTCGCCGATGCCGCCCGTGCGCAGGAGGTCGTCGCCGAAGAACGGGAACTGGTTCTTCAGCCGCTCCCTGAGTTCGGGCAGCTGCTGCTCGAGGCCGCCGAGCTCGGCGATGTACCCCTGGTTGTGCAGGAAGTTCATCTGGAGCCGGAGGAACGCACGGCCCTCGGCGTGCAGTGACAGCCACGCGTCGTACATGCGGAAGTGGTCGAGCCGGAAGAGCGCGTCGGTGGGCTGCGGTGGCAGGAGCGACGGGTCGAGGGTCGCGCCGGCGGTCGCCGGGAGCACCTGGTCCAGCACCGTCGTCACGCCGACCGCCGCCGAGAAGGCCATGGCATCGAGCGCGCTGCGGCGCTTGTCCTCGAAGGTCTGGGCGATCCGCAGGTGGTAGAGCGCACGGTTCGCCATGCTGGGGTTGCCGCCGGCGATCGTGCCGTCGGCGGCCACGGTGACCGGCAGGTCGACGATGGACTCGAAGTACTGCTTCCCGAGCGTGTTCACCCGTGCCGGACCGAACCCGCTCTGGTACAGGAAGACCGGCCGGTCGGGAATGACGGCGTCGATCTCGGCGAGGGTGGGCAGCCGCTGCTCGGCGAACATGCGCGGCGTGCCCGCTCCCATGGCCGTGATGAACTGCCCCTCGGGGACCTCGGGTCGTCGTGCCGCGAGGAAGGCGAGCACCTCCTCGATGTTCTTCGCGAGCTCCCACTGCGCCACGTGGTAGCCCGGCCGGTTCGCGAGGCTCACGAAGTGCGAATGGCTCTCGATGAGGCCGGGAACGACCGTGCGCCCACCGAGGTCGACTCGCGTCACCGCGTCGCCGCGGAGGGCCTCTGAGCCGATCGCCGTGAAGCGGCCGCCGCTCACGCGCACGGCATCCACGACCGAGCCGCGGTCGTCCATGGTGTGGATCCGGCCGTTCACGAGGAGCAGCTCGCCGGTACCGGGGCGTGCCGACGTGGAGGCGGGAAACGCTGCCGCGACGCCCGCGGCGGCCGGTGCAGCCGCGGCGGCGGCGGTCGGTGGTCCGCCCGCGAGGACCGCGGCGGCCGCCGCGCCCCCGCCGCCGAGGAGGAGCCCTCTGCGGCTGATCGCGCCGGCCGGATCGGACGGCGTGATGTCGCGGTCGACCCCGCGCTTCCGTTGATGTGGCATGCCTGCTGCTCCTGGTTCGTGTCGAGGTGTGCCGTGGGGTGGTGCCGTGGTGCGGGTGGTGCCGTGGTGCAGGTGGTGCCGGTGGCGCTCGAGGTGCAGGTGGTGCCGTGGTGCCGGTGGCGCTCGAGGTGAGTGGCGGCGCGGCTCAGTTCCCGCGACCGGGAACAACTCCGGCGTCGTGCACCACGCGTCCGCCGACGACCGTCATGACCGAGCGCACGTGCGGAATCTCCGCCTCGGGCACGGAGAAGAAGTCGCGATCGAGTACGGCGAGGTCGGCGTGGTTCCCGACCGCGATCGGTCCGAGGTCGTCCTCGCGGAGGAACCAGGTGTTGGCCGAGGTGGCGAGCCGGATCGCCTCCTCGCGGGTCACGGTCTGCCCCTCGTTGATCAGGTCGCCCCGGAGGTTGCGGCCCGTGACCATGGTGAAGAAGTTCAGCCACGGGTTGATCACCGTGATGTCGCCGCCGTCGGAGTGGTAGCCGACCGGGATACCGGTGCCGAGGATCGTGCGGTACGCCGGGCCGACGGCGACGCCCGTGCGCACCGGCCCCCAGCCGAGCTTGAGTCCGGCGCCGAGCGCCTTGAGGCGGAGCACGTACTCCTCGGTGATGAAGGGCGCGTGGGCGAGCACCCAGCGCAGGTCGCCGATGGGGAACTCGGCGTTCACCTGCTCCCAGCCCTCGACGATGAGCTTGTAGTCGTTCTGGGTGAGCGAATGGTTCTCGTTGCGCCACCCCGCCTTCGCGACCTCGCGCGTGCCGAGGAGCCATACCGGCCCGCCCTCCTGGCCGATCCCCTGCGCCGTGAACTCCCCGATGCCACCCGTGCGGAGCATGTCGTCGCCGAAGAACGGGAACGAGTTCTTGAGTCGCTCCCGCAGCGTGGGCAGGGTGTCGACCGCGTCCTGGTGGAGGAAGTCGATGCGGAGGCGTGCCGGGAGCGCCCCGTCGCCGTTGAGCGCGAGGAACGGCTCGTGCATCGTGAACACGTTCTCGCCGAAGATCGCGCCGTTCGGAGGGTCCGCGTGGAAGGCGCCGGCGTCCAGGTGCGTGGTGATGCCGAGCCCCGCGTAGTACTGCAGCGCGTCGAGCGAGGTGCGTTGCCGGCTCTCGGGGGTGAGGAACTCCTGACGAAGCACGAGGAGCGCCGCGCCCGCCGCACCCGTGCCGAACGGGCTGCCCGGGACGGTGCCGTTCTCCGCGATGCCGGTGATGCCACGGCTCTCGAAGAACGCCTTGCCGAGGCTGTTGGTGCGGGTGCCGCCTTGGGCCGCCATCAGGAACACGGGTCGCGGCACGGCGTCGAGTTCGGTCAGGTCGGGCAGGCGGCCCTCGGTGAACTGCATCGCGGAGACGGGGCCGATGGTCGTGACGAACTGTCCCTCGGGCACGGACTGGGCGCGTGTCACGAGGCGGGCGACCGCGTCGGGGATGGTGAAGACGTCCTCCAGCGCCACGTGATGGCCGGGACGGTTGCCCACGAGCACGATGTGGTTGTGGGAGTCGATGATGCCGGGGACGACGGTCCTGCCCTGCAGGTCGACGGTCGTCGCCTGGCCCGCGGCACCTCGCTGCGCGGCATCGCCGACCGCGACGAATCGCCCGTCGCGGATGCGCACGGCAGACACGACGGAGTCGTGCTCGTCGAAGGTATGGATGCTCCCGTTGACGAGGAGCAGGTCGCCCGGCCGATCGCCCCCGGGGTCACCGGGTGCGGCGGGAAGGACCGACCTCGTCACCTCACCGGGCGCAGCCGCCGCAGCGGCGCCCTGGCTGAACGCCACCGACGCGGCCGACGCCGCCGCCGCCCCACCGCCGAGGATCAGCCCTCGGCGTGACAGCCCGGAACCCGACGCCTGCGCCTCGCGCTCCTCGCCTTCGCTCGATCGATTGCGCATGATCCTCCCTGATCTGTCGACACTGACGACGCGCATGCGTCATCGCACGCGTGGAGAGCCAGCCGATGCAGCGCTCCCAGCCGGTGGTGGAGTGGGAACAGTTCGACTGCATCGACCTCGATGGACGCCCGACATCCACCTTGGGCGAGAGGCTAGCAACGATTGCAGTCTGACTGCAATGACTTTAAGCTCCAGTGCACGAATTCGTCGAGGATGACTGCACTTGTGCATCTGCTCACGCCGTCCGGGGTGCTGACATCCGAGCTGGGGCGGTCGTCCGTGCTGCGGCGGTCATCTGCATTCTGGGAATCAGAGCCGAGCGGATGCCACGACCGCACCGTTCAGGCGACGCCTTCATAGGTCGCGTCCATGGTGTTCGCCTCGAGCATCGCCGGCGCCTGCGTCGCGCCTCGCGGATCCCTCGACTCGCCTCGCCTCGCCTCGCCTCGCCTCGCCTCGCCTCGACGACACTCGCACGGCGCACTTGTCCTCCACAGGCGGGTGGTGGGCGTGGTTCTCCACAGGGGTTTCGGCTGATCAGTGGCGGTTTCGCGGCGAAATGAATGTCGGCGGGTGGGTGCAGGATGAAGTCATGGATCAGCCGCTGCACACCCTCGACCGAGACGTCGAGGAGTTGCGTCTTGCCTGGGCGGGCGCGTTGCCGGCGTTCGGCGCGATCAGCGGCGCGGCGCAGGTGGAGCTCGGGCAGATGAGCGACGCCGGGCTGGTGCGGGTGACCGACGCACTCGCCCGGGTCCGCCGCGACGCCGACGCGCTCCTCTCCCGCGTCGCGGCCGAGGTGTCGAAGCGGTCCAGCACCGAGTTGGGTGAGTCCAGCCTCGCCAGGGCGCAGGGGTTCCAGAACCCGGTGCGACTGATCGCCGCGGCCACCGGGGCATCCCGGAGCGAGGCGGCGAAGCTCATCGCGGTCGGCACCGCCACCGCGGAACGACGGTCGTTCGGCGGTGAACGGCTGCCGGCGCGGCATCCGCACGTCGGCGCAGCACTCGAATCCGCCCGCATCGGCGTCGACGCGGCATCCGCGATCACCTCCATGCTCGACCGCGTCCGGCTGCGTGCCGACCCCGAGCTGGCCGACACCACCGAAGCGGCCCTCGTCGACCTTGCTGCGCGGGTGCCGCTCGACCTGCTCATGCGTGGAGTGCGCGAGGCGGAGGCCCGGCTCGACCGAGACGGCATCGAGCCGCGTGAGGAGCAGTTGCGCGGAGCGCGTTCGCTCACGATGCGCGAAGACGCGACGGGCATGGTGCACCTGCACGCCCGCCTCGACCCCGAGACGGCAGCGCCGATCAAGACCGCGATCGAGACGCTGGTCGGCGACGTCCTGCGACGACGCGAAGCGACCGCGCCGGATTCGGATTCGGGCCCGGTCGTCGACGACGCGCGGTCGATTCCGCAGCTCCAGGCCGACGCGCTCGCCGCGATCTGCCGCCACGCGCTCGGCTGCGGTGAGACCCTCGCTCCGCTCGCGAAAGCCACCATCGTGGTGCGCCTCGAACATGACGCCCTCGTCGAGGGCCTCGGGCACGCCCGCATCGACGGCATCGACCAGCCGATCTCGGCCGGCACCGCCCGGCGCATGGCCGCCGACGCCGAACTCATCCCCGCGGTGTTCGGCGGCGAGGGCGTGCCGCTCGACCTCGGCCGCTCGGCCCGGCTCTTCAGCAAAGCGCAGCGGCTCGCGCTCGGCGAACGCGACGGCGGATGCGCCTCATGCGGTCAGAACATCGCCTACGTCGACGCGCACCACATCGACTGGTGGGAACGCGACACCGGCCCGACCGACTTCTCGAACGGGGTCATGCTCTGCTCCTTCTGCCACCACCGCATCCACCGCGAAGGATGGAGCATCCACGCCACCCGATCGGAAGTGTGGCTCACCCCACCACCGCACGTCGACCCTGACCAAGCACAACGACTCGGCGGACGCGCCCGCTTCGCGATGCCCGTTCCGGCCGCGGTGGCCTGACGGCTCGATCGACACGATCATGCGCGGCAGCAGAGAGCGCAATTCGCCCGCTGATGTGCGTCGATCACGTCCTCGCCGCGGGGCCGGCAACCGAGCCGCTGCCGTCACTCGCGGCCTTCTCGACGGCCTGCGGCGACGCTCGCACCGCGCGGTCTCGGCTTCAGCGACGTTGGCGACGCCGACGCTCGACGAGCGGCCGCACCCGATACGGCAGCATCGTCTTCATGGCCAGCGTCGTCGACGTGCGCTCGATGCCCGGCGTGGCGAGCACCTCGTTCGCGATCCGGTAGAGGTCGTCGCCGTCGGCCGCGGCGACCCGGATGAGCAGGTCCCAGTCGCCCGAGACGCCGTACACCTCCACCACCTCGGGGATGCGTGCGAGGGTCTGCGGCAGTTCCTCGAGCTGCTGCTGCGTGACGTGCGCGAACACGAACGCGGTGAGCGGGAGACCGACGGATGCCGGGTCCAGGCGTCGCTCGACCCCGGCGAGCACCTCGGCCTCGAGCCGCCCGAGCCGGGTGTGCACCGTCGAGCGCGCGAGACCGGTCTGCTCCGCGAGGGCGACGGCCGTCGCCCGGGGATGGTCGGCCATGGCGAGGACCAGCGCGGCATCCGTCGCATCGATCGTGCGATCGGTCATTCTGACTGGTTCTCGCTGCTCCGACACATCAGAAATGCTACAGGCTGTGCATTCTACGGCCGAAGTGTTGTCTCCCGGGTTCCGAGGGCCGAGCATGGACGAACCCCTGCCGCAGCGACGAAGGAGTCCACCGATGCCTGCGACCACCACCGCTCCCGCACCCGCGTCCACGGCTGCCGAGCGCACCGAGCTGCTGCGTGAGATCGAACAGCGCGTGCTCTGGCTCGCGACCGCCTCGATCCACCACGCCAACCGCGTGCGCCCGAATCCCGGCGGCCTCAAGGTGGGGGGTCACCAGGCCTCGAGCGCGTCGATGACGACGATCATGACGCAGCTCTGGTTCGAGCAGCTGCGCGCGGGCGATCGTGTCTCGGTGAAGCCGCACGCCTCCCCCGTGCTGCACGCGATCAACGCCCTGCTCGGCGAACTCGACCCGGCCGCACTGACGGGGCTCCGCGAGTTCGGCGGCCTCCAGCCCTACCCGAGCCGCACGAAGGACCCCGATCCCGTCGACTACTCCACCGGATCGGTCGGCCTCGGCGCCACGGCCCCGCTCTGGGCCGCCGTCGCCCGACGGTACGTCGACGCCCACGGCGGGGACGCCGGCACGGGCCGGCAGTACGCGCTCATCGGCGACGCGGAACTCGACGAGGGGGCGATCTGGGAGGCGATGGGCGACCCGGTCACCCCGCATCTCGGCGAGCTCGTGTGGATCGTCGACTTCAACCGGCAGAGCCTCGACCGGGTCGTCCCGGCCCTCAGCCTCACCGCGCTCGCCGGCAAGTTCGAGGCGGCCGGCTGGCAGGTGATCACCGCCAAGTACGGGCGCGCGCTCGAGGAGCTGTTCGCCCGCCCTGGCGGACACCGCCTGCGCGAGCGCATCGACGGCATGCCGAACCCCGAGTACCAGCGCCTCCTCCGATCGACCGACGCCGACCTGCTCGACCGGCTCTGCGCCGGCGGCTACGACGACCTCGAGGCGGTCATCGGCGGCCTCGACCCGCGCGCGCTCCGTGAGGCCGTGCGCACGCTCGGGGGCCACGACCACGACACCCTGCGTGACGCGTTCGGCAGCATCGACGACACCCGCCCGACCGTCATCTTCGCCTACACGGTGAAGGGGCGAGGCCTGCCGATGGAGGGGCATCCGCAGAACCACTCCGCCCTGCTCACCGACGAGCAGTTCGCCGCACTCGCCACCTTCATGGGCATGAACTCGGGTCATCCGTTCACCGTGTTCGACCCCGACAGCCCGGCCGGACGCGCCTGCCAGGCGACGGCCGCTCGCCTGCGGCGCGAACCGGTGGCCCCGGCGCCGGGGTTCGCGCCGCCCGCCGAGCTCGGCTGGCAGCCGAAGGGCATCACCAACACGCAGACCGCGCTGGGTCGCACCCTGCTCGACCTCACCCGTCGTGCCCCCGACCTCGCCGCGCGCATCGTGACCGTGAGTCCGGATGTCTCGTCGAGCACGAACCTCGGCGGCTGGGTGAACAAGTCGAAGGTCTGGTCGGCCAGCCCCGAGCGCGACTGGTTCGACGACGACCCCGAGACGATCCTGCACTGGCGCGAGACGATGGACGGCCAGCACGTCGAGCTCGGCATCGCCGAGACCAACCTCGTCGGCCTCCTCGGCGAGCTGGGTGCGACGTGGAGCCGCTGGGGGTTCCCACTCATCCCGATCGGCGTCGTGTACGACCCGTTCATCGCCCGCGCCCTGGAGCCGTGGACGTTCGGCATGTACGCCGGCGGGCAGTCGATCCTCGTCGGCACGCCATCGGGGGTGACGCTCGCCCCCGAGGGCGGCGCACACCAATCGCTGCTCACGCCCGCCATCGGCCTGCAGCAGCCGGGCCTGCTCGCCTATGAGCCGGCGTTCGCGGTCGAGGTGGAGTGGATGCTGCTCGAGGCCATCCGCCGCATCGGCCGCGCCGACGGCGTCTCGAGCTACCTCCGCCTGTCGACCAGGCCCGTCGACCAATCGCTCGCCGCAGTGCCCGAACTGCCCGAGGCGCGCGAACTGCGCCGGCGACAGGTCGTCGCGGGAGGCTACGTGCTGCGGCGCGCCGCCGAGTCTCCCGCCGCGACGATCGTCGCGATGGGCGCCGTCGTGCCCGAGGCGCTCACCGCCGCCGACACGCTCGCCGAGGCCGGCGTCCCCGTCGATGTCGTCGTGGTGACGAACGCGGGGCTCCTCTTCGACGCGCTGCAGGCGCGCAGCGGGCTCGGGGCGTCGAGCGGCGAGGGCTCCGACGGCGAATGGCTGCTCCGCGGCATCCTGCCGGCCCACCGGGCGGCCCCCATGGTGACGGTGCTCGACGGGCATCCGCATACCCTGTCGTTCCTCACGGGCGTCAACGGGGTTCGCGCTGCTCACCTCGGCGTCAGCCGGCTGGGCCAGGCGGGCGACCTCGCGAGCGTGTACGCGTACCACGGCATCGACGCCGCGGCGATCACGCGCGCGGCGCTGCACGTGTCGGCGGTCGGCTGATCGCAGACCTCAGGTCCCCGACTGGCGTTCGGCATCGAGTCGATAACGAACCTGGACGTGTGGTCGAGAAGTGGTCATCTGGAGACACACTCAGGCCATGAGGGCATCAGGGCCGGACCGTGATCGGATCCGATTGGCCACACGGCTCGCAGTGTCCGGAGTTGGATTGATCGGGTTGCTGACGCTGGCCGGCTGCGCGAGCGGTCCCGGCGGACTCGATGACGGCTCCCGAGCCGACCGAGTGATCAGGGGGATGCCCGAGAGCTGGGAAGGACCCGACCCGGATCCTCTCGACCTTCGCCCCGTCGCCGGGTGGGTGAGCGACACCGAGTTGGGAGTGATCACTCTCGGAAGCAGCAGCTGCCCAGTTGTCGCGGGCGAACTGCAGGTGGTCGCCGAGGATGCCATCGCGATCGAGTTCACGCTATCCCCCAACAACCCGTGCACCGCCGACCTGTCGCCGACGACGCATGTATTCGCCCTCCCGTCGTCGGTGGACGGACGCCCGATCCTGGTGACCGTGAGATTCCCGTCCGACACGGAGTACGTCCTCGAGTTGCCGTAGCTCGCGGAATGGCCCCCGCAGCTGGTCGAAACGCTCGTCCGGCGACCGCGCCGGGTGTCGGGTGCCGGTTGAGGATCGTGTCCGTCGGAGACGTACGGCGGTGGCTGTCCGCCTCAGTAGTGATCGCGGGCTTGAAGGATGACGATGTGATCGTCGGTGACGTAGTAGACGAGCCGGTTCGTCTCGTCGATGCGGCGTGACCAGGCGCCCGAGAGGATGTGCTTGAGCGGCTCGGGCTTGCCGATCCCAGCGAACGGGTCGCGGAGCACGTCGGCGATCAAGAGGTTGATGCGCTTGAGCGTCTTGCGATCCTGTGTCTGCCAGGAGACGTAGTCCTCCCATCCGTTCTGGTCGAACGCGAGCGCGCGGGTCACGCGTCGAGCAGGTCGTGCTGCTCGAACTCACCGCGACGCGCCCGCTCGACCGCTTCAAGAAGCCGCTCCGCGTTGGCGGGGTTGCGCAGCAGGTAGGCGGTCTCGGTGATGGCGTCGTAGTCGTCCTTCGACATGATCACCGCATTGCCGTGTCGAGACACGACTTCGACGGCAGTGTGATCCTCGTTCACCTGCTGGATCAGGCCGAACAGGCTCTTTCGTGCTTCCGTCGCGGTGATCGCCGACATGTCCACCCTCTCCGCTCAGTGGTACGGGATAGTGTACCACTCTGGGCGCTGGCACTCGCCGATGTGGGAGCCCGGCTGGCACCGGGCGCCCGTCAGCCCTTGACCGCGCCCGCCGTGAGGCCCTGCACGATATAGCGGCTCGCGAGGGCGAACAGCACCATGGTCGGCAGGATGGTGAGCACGGCGGCCGCCGACATCGAGCCCCAATCGATGTTGAAGCTCGAGATGAAGCCGTTCAGCGCCGTGGGGATGGTCTTGTTCGCGTCCTTGTTCATGAGCGTGACCGACAGGAACAGTTCGTTCCAGCAGTTCACGAAGTTGAAGATGAACGCCGCCACGATGCCCGGCTTCATGACGGGCACGATGACCCGGAAGAGGGCGCCGAGCCTGGAGCATCCGTCGATCATCGCCGCCTCCTCGAGGGCGTCGGGGATGTTCGCGAAGAAGCCTCGCAGCATGATCGTGCAGAACGGGATGCACACCGCGATGTAGACGAGGATCAGCCCGAAGTGGGTGTCGACGAGCTTCAGCTCCACCATGAGCAGGTAGAGCGGGCCGAGGGCGATGAACGCTGGGATCATCTGCGTCACGAGGAACGCCATGAGGATCGCGGTCTTGCTGCGGAACTCGAAGCGGGCGAGCACGTACGCCGAGAGTAGCGAGATCAGGGTCGCGACCGTGGCCGCCGCGGTGGCGATGACGAGGCTGTTCATCACGTACCGGCCGAACTGCGACTTCTCGAACAGCGACACGTAGTTCGTCACCGAGAACTCCTCGGGCCAGTACGCGAGCGGGTAGCTGTAGATGTCGCCGGGGACCTTGAACGACGTGACGACGATCCAGTACAGCGGGAACAGCGAGATTACCAGCCAGAGCGCGAGGAACGCGATGCGCACGACGCGTGCCGGCACCGTTTCGACGTTGATCATGCTCAGGCCTCCTTCCGGCCGCGAAGGGCCATGAGGTAGAACGCGGAGAACACGAGCAGCAGCCCGACGACGATGAGGCCGAGGGCGGATGCCACGCCGTAGTCGCCGCGCTGGGTGAACGTGATCATCCACGTGGTGATGATGTGGGTCTGGTTCGCCGGGCCGCCGCCCGTCATCGCCCAGATGATGTCGGGGAAGTTGAAGATCCAGATGACCCTGAGCAGGATCGTGAGCGCGAGCGTGGTCGAGATGTACGGGATCGTGATCTGGAAGAGCGTGCGCACCTTGCCGGCGCCGTCGAGCGCGGCCGCCTCGAAGAGCTCGTCTGGCACCGACTGCAGCGCCGCGAGGATCATGATCGCGAAGAACGTGACGCCGTACCAGACGTTCGCGACGATCACCGCGAACATGGCCGTTCCCGGCTCGGCGAGCCACGGGATGGGTGCGTCGACGAGTCCGGACTTGCGCAGCAGGTCGTTGATGACGCCGAACTCCCCGTTGAACATCCAGCGGAACAGGATGCCGATGAGGAAGCCCGAGATCGCCCAGGGGAAGAAGATGAGCGCCTGGTAGACGCCGCGGAACCGGAACCTGCGTCGCAGCCAGAGCGCGAGCGCGAAGCCGATCACGAACTGCGGCACGATCGAGGCGACGACCCAGAGCACCGAGTTCGCGAGGATGGTGCCGAAGTTCTGGTCGGCGACGATGGTGGCGAAGTTCTGCAGGCCCACCCACCCGGTGTCGGTGAGGTTGCTGAGCTTCCAGTTGCGGAACGCCATCTGGCTGCCGGCGAGCATCGGGTAGTACGTGAAGACGCCGACGAAGATCGCGGCCGGCAGCATGAACGCGAGGACGACGAGCCCGCGCCGGGCCGTGAACGGTCGGCGGCGCGGCCCGAGGGCGGGCGGAGCTTCGGAATCGGCCGCCGCGGGAGCGCCCGCCCGGGTGGACGGGCGCTCCTCGACGGTCGTCAGTTGACGGGACATCCGTGACAGCCTCGGCGACGGCCTACTCGGAAGCCCACTTCTCGGTCCAGTAGGCATCCCAACTGGCGAGAAGCTCCTCGGGCGTGAGCTGGCCGATGAGCACCTGCTGGAGCTCGGCGTCGGCCTTCTCGCCCCACTCGGTCCACCACGCGGCTCCGCGGGGCTGCTCGGCCGTGATGTAGACCTCGGGGTCGGCGTTCATGGTGAGGTAGCTCTCCCAGGTACCGGTCTTGTAGAACTCGGCCTCGTCGGCACCGTCGAGGATCGGCACGAGGCTGTTGCCCTCGGTGAAGCGGATCGACGCGTCGCCCTCGGAGAGGAACTGGATGAGCTTGGCCGCCTCCTCCTTGTGCTCGCTCGCCTCGGCGATGCCCCAGCCCGCCGTCGCGAGCGGCTGGATGGCCTTGCCGGTCGGTCCGACGAGCATCGGTGCGGTGTTCCACTGGTCCTCGGTGATCGCGGTCGACTGCTGCACCGCGGCGATGACCTCGGGGTCCTGCAGCAGGAAGCCGGTCGAGCCGTTGGAGAAGCCCTCGACCATCTCGGGGTAGCCCCAGGCGACGGATGACGGCGGGGACGCCTTCTCGAAGAGCGAGAAGTAGAGCTCCAGCGCGTCGAGCGCCTCGGGCGCTGAGAAGATCGAGTCGCCGTTCGTGAGCTTGTAGGCGTTCGACACGTCGATGTCGTCGGCGACATAGGCCGAGATGGCGAGCACGGCGTTCGTGTACCCGTTCTTGCCGCCTCGGAATGCATAGCCGTAGGTGTTCGCGCCGGGGTCCTGGATCGCGCTCGCCTGGTCGACGAGGTCCTCCCAGCTCTCGGGCGGACCGTCGAAGCCGGCCTGCTCGACGAGGTCGGTGCGGTAGAAGAGGCTGATGCCGTAGAAGCCGTAAGGGATGAAGTAGGTCTTCCCCGTGGCCGTCGCGACGTCCGTCGCGTTCTGGGTCAGGGCGTCCCAGCCCTTCCAGCCGTCGAACTCCTCGGTCATGTCGTGCAACCAGCCGTTCGTCGAGAACGGGCCGACGGTGAGGTCGCGCACCTCGAGCACGTCGACGCCGGAGCCCGACTGCAGCATCTGCTGGATCTTCTGGTCGGCCTGGTCGGTGGGCGGCGACACGAGCTCGACCTGGATGTCGGGGTTCGCCTCCTCGAACTCGCCGATGAGTTCGTTCAGCAGTTCGGTGCGCGCGGGGTTCGTCAGGCTCTCGACCATCTGCAGGGTGACGGTTCCGTCATCGGCGGCGCCGGAGCATCCGCTGAGGGCGAGCGAAGCCGCCAGCCCGATGCCGAGGCCGGCGAGGACCTTTCTCTTGGCCATTCGTTTCCTCTTTCTGGGTGGGGTGCAGTGTTCCGCAGGGGTGGTGCCGGCTCAGCGACTCGCGTCGCTCGCCCACTCGCAGAGCGTGGGAACCATACGCTCGACGAATGCTTCGAAGTCGCGCGCCGTGTTATAGGCGTGCGTGGAGAGCCGGTAATAGCCGACTCCGTTGAAGCTCGTGAAGGCCGCCTCGACGGCGTGCTCGCGCACGACGCGATCGCGCAGCGCATCGGCCTCCGCGTGGGTGCGGGCCAGGCCCGCCGGCAGGCGCACGAGGCGCAGCGCGTTCACGCGGACACCGACGTCGACGAGGTGGTCCTCGCCGGTGCGCTCGGAGAACGCCGTGGCGACGAGCTGCTCGGCGTAGTCGGCGAGCTCGGTCATGTAGGTGCGCACGGCCGGCCAGCCCCAGGTGTCGGCGATGACGTCGTAGGCGACGGGAGCCGCGAGGTAGCTCGTCAGGTCGAGCGTGCCCTGGCTGTCGAAACGCTCTGGGAAGTCGAGGGGCGCACCCCACGAATCGATGATCGGGTACAGCTCGTGCCGAAGCTCGGCGGGCGCGACGAGCACGGCGGTGCCACGCGGTGCGCACGCGAACTTGTGCAGGTTGCCCACCCAGACGTCGCAGTCGATCCCGGCGAGCGGGTCGGCGTAGAGCCCCGGCACGTGGGCACCGTCGACGAGGGTCACGATGCCGCGTCGGCGAGCGGATGCCGCGACCTCCGCCACGGGCAGGAAGCGCGCCGTCGCCGAGGTGATGTGGTCGATGACGATGAGCCGCGTGGCATCCGTGCAGGCCGCCATGATGCGCTCGTGCGCCTCGTCGGGCGTCGCGTCGAGCGGCACGCGGGCCGTGGCGACGCGCCCGCCCCAGCGACGGGCCGCGCGTTCGGCACCCATGGTGACGGCTCCGTAGCCGTGGTCGGTGACGACGATCTCGGCGCCCGGCTCCGCGGCGAGGCTGTTGTAGACGACGCTCGCCCCCGCGCTCGCGTTCGGAACGAGCGCGGTGCGGGTGGGATCCGTGCCGATCCGCCGCGCGAGCTCGCGCCGGGCGATGCCGACCCGCTCGGGGAGCGTCGAGAACCAGTCGACCGGAGCCGCGTCCATCTCGGCTCGCAGGGCGCTCTGGGCGTCCTGAGCGGCGCGCGGCACGGCGCCGAACGAACCGTGATTCGTGTGCAGGACCTCCGGCGACAGCGTCCACGCGGCGGCGGCGGGGCTGCCGTCCCCGAGCGTGAGGGCGGCGGGGGCCTGGGTCGTCGTCTGCACGCGGGTCACATCTTCCTGTCTCGACTGGCTGCGGTGGCGAACACCGTCACAATGCGGAAGACATTAGATGACTTCGGTTACATCGTTGTTTCGGAGTCGACGATTGGGAGCATAACGAGAAAGTCGTAGGATGACTAGTGGATGCCATAGGCTGACGCCACCGAATCCGACACCGACTCCGCCATCGAATCCGACAGCTCGGATTCCCGACCATGAGGGGCACCATGGGCGCCATCGACGACGCGTTCCACGGTCTGAGGCAGATCATCGCCTCCGGCGAGCTCGCCCCCGGCCAGCGCTTCCCGCCGGAGGCCCAGCTCTGCGAGCGGCTCCAGGTGTCGCGCGGATCGCTCCGCGAGGCTGTGCGCATGCTCGGCGCGCTCGGCGTGATCGAGTCGCGGCACGGCTCGGGCACGTACGTCTCGGCACTCGAGCCGGCCAACATCATCGGTGCGCTCAGCCTGACGGTCGACCTGATGCCGTTCGACGGCCTGCTCGACCTCTACGAGGTGCGACGAGTGCTCGAGTCGCACGCGACGTCGCAGGCGGCCTCGCGAATGACCGAGGCGGCTGCGCGCGAGCTCGACGACATCCTCACCCGTCTCGAATCGGTCGAGGGCGAAGCCGCATCCGATCTCGACGCGGACTTCCACGAGGCGATCACGCGCCTCGCCGAGAACGACGCGCTCGCCGAACTGCTGACGGTCTTCCGTTGGCGTTCCCGTTCGTACCAGCTCTTCGACCTGCCGTCAGGGCGCGAGATCAAGGCGCAGAGCGACCGCAGCCATCGCGAGATCCTCGACGCCCTCATCGCCCGGGATCCTGCCGCCGCCGCCACCGCCGCGGCATCGCACGTGGTGCAGACCGAGAACTGGTTGCGCGAGCACCGGCCCGCGCCGCATCCTCGCGTGCTGCACTCGGCCTGACGCACCTGGCACGAACCCCTGCGCGCATGAACGCAGCCTCAGTCACCCGTTAACGGAGAAGACCCTCACGCACCCCTGCGCGCATGAACGCAGCCCCGGTTACCCGTTAACGGAGAAGACCCCTCACGCACCCGCCAGAGCCCGGTTACCCTTGCTGCGTTTCCGCCCTGGGGGAGTTGGCCTGGATGGCGCCACGTGAGGAGCCATCGTCAAGTCTACCCGTTCGCCAGAGCCGCGGTGCACCCACACCACCCTCGAGACGCGCGAACATCGGCGGCCCCGAAGTCGGGTACGATTTCATGAGGTCGCGCGCGTTCCCGAATGCCGCGCCCACGGAGGATTCGCCTAGTGGCCTATGGCGCACGCTTGGAAAGCGTGTTGGGTGAAAGCCCTCGGGGGTTCGAATCCCCCATCCTCCGCCGAATGTGAGACCCGCGAGACAACCGCCCACCGGCGGTTTCCCTGAGCCCGAACCACGCGTCAGTGCGGGTCGTCCGCGGGCGCCGCGTCGCCGTTCCCGCGGCTCTCGAACCGATCGAGCGCCGCGACCGCGAGTTCCCGACCTTGCGCGATGAGCTCGTCGGCGCGATGGAAGTCCAGCACGCGCGCCGAGTTCTTCGGCACGGTGACATACACGTCCGCCGGATAGCCGGCGAGCCGGTAGTTGCCCACGATCGCCTGCATGGCCTCGAGGCTCAACTGCATGACGTCGAGCATGCGCAGCCCCGCGGGAAGCTCGCCGAACACCTCCTCGACAGCCTGGTCGGCAGCGGTGGCGGGTTCTGCGGTCCGGCCGCTGGAGAAGCGTCGGGTCACCATGCGCACGATGTCGCGATCGAGCACGCCGGCCGCGGTGCGACGGAATCGGTCGAACCAGTCCTCGATCGGCTGCTCCTCGGCGGAGACCCGCTGCGGAGCCGCAGTGCCGGGCGTCTCGCCCGACAGCACGACGGCGACCGTGAGCTCGGCCCTCGCCGCGGCCGTGGGAGCGACGGGCACGGGGTTGAGCAGGCCGCCGTCGGCGAGCAGCCTGCCGTTCAGCATCACGGGAGTGATGAAGCTCGGCAGCGCGATGGAGGCCCGGATGGCGACATCCACGGGTCCGCGCTGGAACCACACCTCGCGGTGCGCGATGAGATCGGTCGCCACGGCCGTGTACGCGATCGGCAGGTCCTCGATGCGGGCGCCGCCGAGCAGTTCGCTCACGTGCATCATCACCTTGTCGGCGCGGATCGCGCCGGGCGCCTTCAACTTCGGATCGAGCAGGCGCAGCACGTCGCGCTGGGTGAGCGTGCGCACCCATTCGGTGTATTCGCCGAGCACGCCTGCGGCGTACAGGCCCCCGACCGCGGCGCCCATCGAGCTTCCCGCCACCGAGACGATCTCGTAGCCGCGCTCCTCGAGGACCTCGATGACGCCGATGTGGGCGTACCCACGTGCTCCCCCGGAACCGAGCGCGAGCGCCACTCGTCCGGCCTCAGCCATCGGGTCGACTCCTCTCAGGTGGCGGGGTCGACCCGCTCGATGCGGCTCCCCCGGATGCTTGACACGCTACCCCTCGATCGCTCGCGGCCCGCGGCATCCGACCGCGTTGCGGCCGCTCGCGGCGAGGCATCCGGTCCGTGTCCTCATTAATGCCGAATGGTGCCCGCGGCCACCGGGCGCGGATGATGTGAGAGATGTCAACGGCACGGATGGACACGAGGAGCGGGGACGCAGGGGGCTCCTCCCCCGTACCGACGACAGCAGGGGGCGACGGCCTCAGAGTCACGACTCTGAGGCCGCGTCGCACCCTTGGCTGGAGCGTCGGACTGCCGGTCGTGGCACTCGTGCTTCCGCTCCTGGCCGCGGAGCTGTGGCTGCTCGATCCGCGAGGCGGCTGGCCCGTCGTCGCCGCGACCGCGGTCGTCACGGCGGCGCTCATCATCGCCGCCTGGATCTCCTACCAGCGCACGCAGGCAGAGCTCAGCGGGTACGGCATCGTCGAGCGCGGATTCTTCGGCGGCACCTACACCGTGCCGGCACGAGACATCGTGGGCGTGCTGCGCATCCAGCTGTACCGCGGCAACAGCCTCGAGACGAGCCAGGAGCTGTTCGTGGTCAATCGCGAGGGCCGGGGCGCGTTCCGGATGCGCGGCCGGTTCTGGGACACCGAGACGATGGACCGCGTGGCCGGCATCCTCGGAGTGGAGGAGACGGTGCGGCCCGAGCCCGTGACGCTCTCCGAGTTGCGGCGCACGGACCCGAAGCTCCTCTACTGGTTCGAGCGGCGCTCCCTCGCCCGCTGAGCGCTGAGGTGCGATGCGCGCCGCGAGCCGCCGTTCAGCGCGTCGCGATGCCCAGCAGCGGGGCATCCGGCCGGCTCGAGGGCAGTTCGTGGAAGCCCAGGCGGTCGTAGAACGCCCGAGCACCTGTGTTCGCCGCGTCCATGCCGAGGTGCACCGCCGCGACTCCGCGCTCGGCGAGCGCGGAGCGCAGCGTGTCGATGAGCCGGCGGCCGAAGCCCTCACCCTGCAACTCGGGCAGCAGGTCGATGTGCAGGTGCGCGGGGTACGCGTCGACCTCGGCGATGAGCATGCGCTCGGGGTCGTACCCCGCATCGAGCAGCTGCGCCTCGGTGAAGCCCGGATGGCGCCCGGTGGGCGGTCCGGGCTGCGGATGCCGCGAGCGGAAGCCCGGGGCCCATTCGCGTCTCCACCACTCCACGAAGGCGCGCGTGTCGGCGACGCCGAGCACATAGCCGAGCGCGCGTTGCCCGGTGCCCTCGTCGACGACGAACGCGAGGTCGGGCGCGTACTCGACGTACGGTAACGCGAACACCTCCGGCATCAACGCGTCGTCGGAGTAGACGCCGGTCGCGTCCCCGCCGCCGGCCGCGGTCCGCAGGCAGATCTCGAACACGTCGTCGCGATCGGCCGGGCGGTACGGGCGGATGAACGGTTCGCTCATCGGCGACGCCGCGTACCGAAGATGCCCTCGAGGACCCCGGTCAGCACCCGCTGCGTCGTGCGCGAGCCGAGCACCTCCTCGAGCGGCGACTTCTCGCGACGGCTCGACGTGCTGCGCGACCGCGACGATGAGCGCGACGAACCCGACGTCTGCTTCATGAGCCGGTCGTACTCGGCCTGCGCCGCCTTGGCCTCCTTCGCGCGCTGCTTCTCGATGGCGGCCTGCTGCTTCGCGAACTCGGCCTCGGCCTCCGCCCTCGCCTCGGCCTCCTCCGCGGCCTGCGCCGCCGCCGCGGCGGCGTTCATCTTCGCCGTCAGCAGCTCGTGGGCGGACTCGCGGTCGATCGGCGTGCCGTACTTCTCCTGCAACGCGGATGCCGCGACGGCCG
Source organism: Agromyces sp. NSFZ (assembly GCF_056156205.1). Taxonomy (NCBI): domain Bacteria; kingdom Bacillati; phylum Actinomycetota; class Actinomycetes; order Micrococcales; family Microbacteriaceae; genus Agromyces; species Agromyces sp. NSFZ. The sequence continues at coordinate 1,114,335 of NZ_CM149585.1, read as the reverse complement.
CGTCGATCGCGGCATCCGGGCTCGGCGACATCGACGCCTGCGGCGCTCGCAGCCGGGTCCAGGCGACGGGGCTCGGCGCGCCCTTCTCGTTCATCACGGTGACGATCGCCTCGCCGGTGCCGAGGATGGTGAGCGTCTCCTCGAGGTCGTAGCCCGAATGCGGATACGTCGACACCGTGGCCCGCAGCGCCTTCGCGTCGTCGGGCGTGAACGCGCGCAACTGATGCTGCACGCGCGAGCCGAGTTGCGCGAGCACGTCACCCGGCACGTCCTTCGGCGTCTGGGTCACGAAGAACACGCCGACGCCCTTCGAGCGGATGAGCCGCACGGTCTGCACGACCTGCGCGAGGAAGTCCTTCGAGGCGTCCTTGAAGAGCAGGTGCGCCTCGTCGAAGAAGAAGACGAGCTTGGGCTGGTCGAGGTCGCCGACCTCGGGCAGGTCGTTGAAGAGGTCGGCGAGCAGCCACATGAGGAACGTCGAGTAGAGCGCAGGCCGGTCGGCGACGCCCGGCACCTCGAGCAGGCTCACGATGCCACGACCGTCGGATGCCACGCGCAGGAACTCCGCGGTGTCGATCTCGGGTTCGCCGAAGAACACGTCGGCGCCGGCCTCGGCGAACGCGACGAGCTCGCGGAGGATGACGCCCACCGTCGCCTTGGAGAGCCCGCCGAGTCCCTCGAGCTCGGCCTTGCCCTCGTCGCTCACGAGGTACTGCAGCACGGCACGGAGGTCTTCGAGATCGAGGAGTGCCATGCCGGCGTCCTCGGCCCAGTGGAAGACGAGCGCGAGGCTCGACTCCTGCGTGTCGTTGAGGCCGAGCACCTTGCTGAGCAGGAGCGGCCCGAAGCCCGAGATCGTCGCCCGGATCGGCACGCCGCGACCGATGCCGCCCAGCGAGAAGAACTCGACCGGGAAGGATGCCGCACTCCAGGCCTGCCCGATGCCCTCGGTACGCTGCAGCAGCTTCTCGCTCGCCTCGCCCGGGGTCGCGATGCCCGAGAGGTCGCCCTTGATGTCGGCGGCGAACACGGCGACGCCGTGCCCGGCCAGCTGCTCGGCGAGCACCTGCAGCGTGCGCGTCTTGCCCGTGCCGGTGGCGCCGGCGACGAGCCCGTGCCGGTTCGTCATCGAAAGCGGGATGCGCACCGGGACATCCGGCAACGCCTCGCCGTTCACGAGCGCACCCATCTCGAGGGCGGGCGCGTCGAACGTGTACCCGCCGCGGATCGTGGCGACCTCGGCGTCGTCGAGCGGGCCGGATGCCGCCTCGGCCACGACCTCTTCGCGGGCCGAGGACGCCCGCGAAGCGTCGTCGACGGGCGAAGGGTCGTCGCGCTGGGAGCGTTCCTGCGCGTCGAGTGCCGCCCGCGCGAGCACCGCGGCCTCCTCCGCCTTGCGGATCGCCTCCTGCGCCTGTCGTTGCAGCTCCTCGGCTGCCGCGGCCGCTGCGGCGGCCGCCTCCTGCGCTTGCTTCACCGCGTCGTCGGACATGGTGCCGATCCTAGCGACGTACGATCGCGTCGAAGCACAGGCAGGATCCTGCCGATTGTGCGCTGAGGCAGACGCGGGCACATTGCGGAAGCGATGAATCGGCAGTATTCTGCCGAAAGCGAGCTGCGGCGGCGCGCCGACGGTGGACGATCGACATTTCCGGCAGGATCCCGCCGAAAGGAGGCGCCGAATGAACGCACCGAGGGACATCGGCGCGCGCATCCGCGAGGCGCGCAGGGCGGCCGGCCTCACCCAGGAACAGCTCGCCGAGCTCGCCGGCACCTCGACCCGCACCGTACGCGACATCGAGAAGGGCACGGGTGCGACCGCGCTGGGCATCGTGGCCCGCGTCGCCGAGGTCGTCGGCCTGCGACTGGTGGCCGACGGATGACCGAGGACCTCGAGCGTCTGCGCTTCACGACCACCGCCGACGTGTACAAGGCCGGCATCATCGCCGGTCGCATCGAACGACGGGCCGACGGGTCCACGGTGTTCCGCTACCGGTCCGAGTACCTCAGCGGCGAGCGCGACGGCACCCAGGCCCGGCCCATCGCCACCTCGCTCCCCCTCGACGACCGCGAGATCGTCACCTCGGGTGGAGCGCTGCCGCCGTTCTTCGCCGGACTCCTGCCCGAGGGACACCGCCTCTCGGTCCTCCAGCGCGCGGTCAAGACGAGCGCGAGCGACGAGCTGAGCCTCCTCCTCGCCGTCGGCCAGGACGTGCCCGGCGACGTGCAGGTGGTGGCCGAAGGCGAGGAGCCGATCGACCCTGCCCCACTCATCGGCGCCGTCGCGCCCGACGCCATGGACTTCGCGGAGCTCGTCGAGGGCATCGACCGGCACGCGATCCCGGGCGTGCAGCGCAAGGCGAGCGCCTCGATGATCTCGACGCCGCTCGCCACCCGGGCGGGCCGGTTCATCCTCAAGGTGTCGCCGCCCGAGTATCCGCTCCTCGTGCAGAACGAGGCGGCGCACCTTCGGGCGGCGAGGGCCATGAAGGTCCCGGTCGAGCGGTCGACGCTCGTCCACGATCGCAACGAGGTCACCGGCCTGCTCGTCGAGCGCTTCGACCGGATGCCCCGAGCTGACGGTTCCTGGCACCGACTCGCACTCGAGGACGCCACGCAGGTGCTCGCGGTGCCGCCGTCCTCGAAGTACGCGATCGCCGCCGAGGACGTGGTGCGGTCACTGGCATCCGTCACCGCTGCGCCGCTCGTCGCGACGCGCAACCTCTACCTGCAGTTCCTCTTCGCGTGGCTCACCGGCAACGGCGACCTGCACGCGAAGAACCTCTCGGTGCTCGAGACCCGGCCGGGAACGTGGTCGGTGGCGCCCATCTACGACGTGCTCTGCACCCTCGTGTACGGCGACACGTCGATGGCCCTTCCGATCGACGGTCGCACCCGCAACCTCCGCGCACGGCACTGGCACGCGTTCGCCGAGGCCATCGGGTTGCCCGCGCGGGCCGCTCGCTCGGCGGACGCGCTCGCGCTGCGCGTCTCCGCCGACGTCGATCTCGCCGGGGTCGGGTTCGCGGGCTCCCCGCTCAACGGCGCGCTGCGCGAACTGCGACTGCGCCGCGGCGAGCTGACCTGACCTACGACGGGTCGATCGGCGGGATCGCCTCCCCGGTCTCGATCCACGACTTCAGGCTCGAGAGCACCATCGGCCAGCTCTCGACGCTGTCGGCCTGCGACGGATGCCCCGGACTCCAGTCGTCGTTCGTGAACGTGAGCTTGGTGAGCCCGATCGCGGCCTGCTCGAGCCGCCAGGTCATGCGGCTCGACAGTTCGGCGTGGTTCTCGCGGTAGATGGGTCCCGGATGCTCGACGAGCTGCAGGATGTCACCCGGGTCGGCCTGGAGCACGTCGCCGTAGACGTGCACGGTCTCGTCGCCGCCCGCCCCCGGACCCACGTACTCGAACCGCCCACCGGGCGAAAGCTCGCCGCGCAGCACCGTGCCCCACATGACGGCGCGATTGCCCTCGTCGCCGGTGATGGCCTCCCAGACGACCCGGGGGTCGGCCTTGATGTAGATCGTCATCTCGAAGTCCTGCATGTTCGTCTCCTCCTGCATGCCTCGAACCTGCGGATGCCGCGTGCGCGGCGGCTTGCGGAAACGCGACATCCGTGGTGCCCACGATACTGAGGGCATGCCGTCGCGCGCCGCGCGGGTGCGAGGGGTCCCCAATCCGCGGTCGCCGCCCTAGGGTGAAACACGTGAGCCCCACGACGAGCAAGGCCACGATGCTGGAGATCGACGGGCGCGAGGTGCGCATCTCGAGCCCCGACAAGGTCGTGTTCCCCGAGCCCGGCATCACGAAGCTCGACCTCGTGCGGTACTACCTCGCCGTCGCCGACGGGGCGGTGCGCGGCGTCGCCGGCCGGCCCATGGTGCTGAAGCGGTTCGTGAAGGGCATCGAGGCCGAGGCGTTCTTCCAGAAGCGGGTGCCCGAGAACCATCCCGACTGGCTCGACACCGCGACGCTGCACTACGCGTCGGGCACCTCGGCCGAGGAGGCGGTGGTCCGGGATGCCGCGGGGCTCGCGTGGGTGGTGAACCTCGGATGCCTCGACCTCAATCCGCATCCCGTGCGCGCCGAGGACCTCGACCACCCCGACGAGCTGCGGGTCGACCTCGACCCCATGCCGGGCGTCGACTGGGGGCAGATCGTCGACGTGGCCATGGTCGTGCACGAGGTGCTCGCCGACCACGGCCTCGTGGGCTGGCCGAAGACGTCGGGATCCCGGGGCATGCACATCTACGCGCGCATCGAGCCCCGCTGGACGTATCGCGAGGTACGGCTCGCGGCCGAGACCCTGGCCCGTGAGGTCGAACGGCGCGCCCCCGGCCTGGCGACGGCCAGGTGGTGGAAGGAGGAGCGCGGCGAGAGCGTGTTCGTCGACTTCAACCAGAACGCGAAGGACCGCACGGTCGCGTCGGCGTACTCGGTGCGCCCGCTTCCCGATGCCCGGGTCTCGGCCCCGCTCGAATGGAACGAGGTGCACGACAGCCGCCCAGAGCGGTTCACGGTGCCCACGATGCTGCGACGCTTCGCCGAGCGCGGCGACGTCGCGGCCGGCATCGACGACGCGGTCGGCAGCCTCGAGGGGCTGCTCCGGCTCGCCGAGGAGCTCGGGCCGGCCGAGAAGCCGCCGAAGTCGTCGGATGGCAGCGGGCGACGACAGTCGACCATGCCGCTCCTCGAGATCGCCCGCGCGAAGACCAAGCCCGAAGCCCTCGAGGGACTCGAGCGCTGGAAGGCGAGGCATCCCGACGTCGTGCCGCTCCTGCAGCCGGCCGACGTGCTCGTCGACGGCATGCGCGGCTCGAGTTCGCTGTGGTACCGCATCCGGGTGAACCTGCAGCACGTCCCCGAATCCCAGCGGCCACCGCAGGAGCCGCTCGAGGTCGACTACGACCCGTGGGCGGCGTACCGCGGCGCCCGCGATGGGGTCGACGGCGTCAGCGTCGGCGACGGCGGGGAGCGCACCCAGTCGTGAGCGACCTCGGACCCGTCGACCCCGGACGCGCGGCCGACGCCGCCTGGCTGCGCCGGTGGCGCCTGCGCCCGGTCGGCGATCCGCAGACGACCGCCTCGAGCACGCTGATGCCCGTGCTCACCGAGGAGGGCACGCCCGCGATGTTGAAGATCGCGCACACCGAGGAGGAGGAACGCGGCGCCGACCTGCTCGCGGCGCTCGATGGTCACGGGGCGGCACGGCTGCTGCGACGAGAGGGCGAGGCGGCCCTCATCGAACGGGCCACGGGCCACGGCGACCTCGTTCGGCTGGTCAGGACCGGCGACGACGACGAGGCGACGAGGATCATCTGCGCGGTGGCCGGCGACATCCACGCGGCATCCGGGAGCGTGCTCGGTGGCGATGCGCCGCCGCGACTCATCGAGCTCCGCACCTGGTACCGGCACCTGTTCGCCCACGCCGACGAGCTCCGGTCGCTGCACCGCCGCGGCGCCGAACTCGCGGCGGCGCTGCTCGACGACGCCCGCGACGAGGTCGTGCTGCACGGCGACCTGCACCACGGCAACGTGCTCGACTTCGCCGAGCGCGGCTGGCTCGCCATCGACCCGAAGGCACTCCAGGGTGAGCGCGCCTTCGACTACTGCAACCTGCTCTGCAACCCGTCGCACGAGCGCGCACTCGCGCCGGGCCGGCTCGAGCGGCAGTTCGCGATCGTCGTGGATGCCGCCGCGCTCGAGCGCGACCGCCTGGCGCGGTGGCTCGTCTCGTGGTGCGCACTCTCGTCGACGTGGTTCGCGCTCGACGACGATCCCGCGCATGCCGAGTCGGCCGCCGCGATCGGGCAGCTCGCGCTGGGCCTCGTCGAGTGACGGCGGCCAGCCCGCGGCGCCGTGCGCAACCTCAGGGCTCGACCCGGTCGACCCGGTCGACCCGGAACACCGGGTAGTCGCCCGCGAACCGTTCGAGCTCGAGCCGCGGCGAGTTCCACCGCACCTTCATGTGCGGACGTGCGCCGAGGGCGACGAGGAGGTACCGGCGGAGGATGGGCGGGCGCTCGGCGACCGGCACCCCGGTGAGCACCACCTCCTCGCGGCGGCGGCGGATGATCACGGCACGTCCGCTCGCGGCGCGCACGTTGCGGACCCAGCCCACGTCGCGGCCCAGCATCGAGACGAGGTAGCGGATGCCGCGTCGCCGCACCATGACGAGGGGCACGCGCCGCGGCTGCCCGCTCGTGCGACCGCGCGTCTCGAGCACGACCGAGAACGGCGCGAGCCCGCGCTCGACGATGCGCATGAAGCGGCGCTGGATCTCGAGCGCCTCCGCGTTGGGCCGGCCGCCCGCGTACCGGGCGCGGGCTCGTTCGAAGAATCCCACGCCGCCGATTCTGGCACCTCCGTCAGCGCGTGAGGACCACCGGATCCGCGATCGCCCACTCGCGCACGAGCTCCTCGCGCACGGTGACGCCCGAGCCCGGGGCATCCGGAACCCTGAGCTGCCCGCGATGCTCGCCGTCGCCGAGCTCGAAGGGTGCGGTGAGATCCTCGGCGAAGTACCGCGACGAGGCCGACGTGTCGCCGGGAAGCGTGAAGCCCGGCAACGCGGCGAGCGCGACGTTGGCGGCGCGCCCCACCCCGGTCTCGAGCATGCCGCCGCACCAGACGGGCACGTCGCGTTCGCGGCACGCGTCGTGCACGCGGAGCGCCTCGAGGTACCCGGCCATGCGGCCTGGCTTGATGTTCACGATGCTGGTGGCGCCCCGCTCGATCGCGTCGATCGCGGTGGCCGTGTCGAGGATCGACTCGTCGAGGCACACGGGCGTCTCGCACGCCTCGGCGAGGCGAACGTGCGTGGCGAGGTCCTCCTCGGCGAACGGCTGCTCGATGAGGAGCAGTCCGAACGCATCGAGGCTCGCGAGCAGCGGGATGTCGTCGGCCGTGTACGCCGTGTTCGCGTCGACCTGCAGCAGGCCGTCGCGTCCCATGAGCTCGCGCACGGCGCCGACCGGCACGAGGTCCCATCCGGGCTTGATCTTCAGCTTGATGCGACGGTAGCCCTGCTCGAGGTAGCCGGTGACCTCGTCGAGGAGTTCCTCGAGCGTCGGGGCGATGCCCACCGACACGCCGCAGTCGACCCAGTCGCGCACGGCCCCGAAACATCCGGCCATCGACCGGCCCTGCGCCCGCAGCTCGGCGTCGAGCACCGCGGCCTCGAGCGCGCCCTTCGCCATGCGGTGACCCGCGACGAAGCGCAGGGTGGGGGCGACGGATGCCGCGAGCGGCACGCTGCCGATCGACGCCGCCGCCCGGCCAGACGCCGGCCCCGCGGCATCCGGAACCTGCTGCTCGCGGTCGTCGACCCAGATGTCGGTCTCGTGCGCCGGGTCGTCGATGAGCACGCCCGCCACGTGGCCGTCGTCCTCGACCGGCCGCGCCGGCTCGCGCAGCAGGGCCGGCGCGAGGTACCGCTCGATGACGGATGCCGCGCCGCCCACGTACTCGGAGGAGTAGAACGGGTCGCGGCCCGCGACGCACTCGCCCCAACCCTCACCCGCGTCGGTCACCGCGCGCACGAGGAGGACCTCGCGCACGGTCTCGCGTCCGAACGACGTCTCGAAGGGCCGCACCAGCGGCACCTCGAGGCGATGCAGCTCGAGGCGCTCGAGCCTGGGCGCCGGAGTCGGGTTCGGAGTCGCGGTCATCTTGCCTCCCGGACGGGTCGTCGACGACTCCAGTCTGGCGCACGCCGAATGTTCCCGTTCCCGCGCAGCGTTCCCCGTGCATCGGGAACGCCGCGCGGGAACGGGAACACGGGGGCCGTCAGACCCCGTCAGGAGCGCACGAGCTCGTAGAACCGCCAGAAGCCGAAGCCGTCCTCGATCACCGCGACGTCGGCGAAGCCGGCCTCGCGGGCGTAGCTTCGCAACGTCGCCGGCCGCATCACCGTGCCGGTCGCGGCGCTCGGCCGGTGCGAGAGGCCGTCGGGCAGGCAGATGAACAGGCTGAACCCGTACATGAGGCGGTCGAGGTCGTCGGCGTTCGGCGTGAACTCGTCGGCGACGGCCTCGTCCATGATGACGACGATCCCCTCGTCGCCCGTGGCATCGTGCATCGCGGTGAGGACGGCCTGCGGGTGCGGCAGGTCGTGCAGGCACTCGAAGGCGAACGCGGCGTCGAAGCGTCCGTGCGCGGCGAGGTTCGCGGCGTCCTCGACGTGGAAGCGGACTCGATCGCCGACGCCAGCACGTTCGGCGTGGGTTCGGGCGGCCCGCACCGACGGCTCGTCGATGTCGAATCCGTCGACCTGCAGCTGCGGATACGCCTTCGCGAGCGCGATCGACGACCAGCCCTCCCCCATGCCGATGTCGGCGATGCGGGCCCCTGGCCGGCTCAGCCGCTCGTGCAGGCGCGGAATCCGTGCGAACACCTCCGGTGCGGCGTCGAGCCATGGACGGTTCATGTCGGCCTGCGACTCGCGGGCGTGCACGCCGAGCTGCTCCCAGCTCACTCCGCCACCCGTGCGGTACGCCTCGAGGAGCGCCGGCATCTGCGCGCCCGCCGCGGCGAGCATGCGGGCCAGCGGAGCGGTGTAGGCGAGACTCGACCGGTCGGCGAGCACCTCGGCGGCGCCGGCGGGCAGCGCGAAGAGGCGGGAGTCGTCGGCGATGCCGCCGCCGACGACCTCGACGATGCCGACGGCGGCCTGTTGCTCGAGCCACTCGCGCGCGTAGCGCGGCGCCGTCGACGTCTGGCGTGCCAGGTCCGAGGCGGTGAGCGGTCCCGCGGAGACGAGGGCGTCGTACCAGCCGAGCTGCGTGCCGAGATGGATGGACATGGTCTCGATCCAGCCGAGGGCCGAGGCGACCAGACGTTCGGCGAACGCGTCGGCGCCCTGGTGGGTGGTGTCGGCGCTCTTGGCGGTGGTGTCGGCGCTCACGGCGGCGGTCGATTCCGCTGACGTGAGGACGGCGAGGTCGGACATGGGGGTTCCTTCCGTTCGATTGATGCCACGACGGTACGCAGCGGCATCCGTCGACCGCGTCGGCAGAACCATGCAAACCGAGGCGAGCGGGATGCATCGATCGATGCATCCCGCCGACCGGCGTTCGCTCGCGTGCCGTCAGGCGCCCGCGACGCGCCGCCCGTCGCGCCACCAGGCGGCCGCGGCCGTGCGCGAGCCCACGCCGAGCTTCAGGTAGATGTTCGCGAGGTGGCGGCCGACGGTCTTCTCGCTGATGAACAGTTGGTCGGCGATGTCGCGGTTGCTGGCGCCGCGGGCCACGTGCTCGAGGATCTCGCACTCACGGCTCGTCAGCGGACCGGCGGACTCCGCAGGGCGGTGCTGCACGACCTCGAGCTGCGCGCGAGCGCCCAGTCGCTCGAACATGGCGGATGCCTCGGCACGAAGATGCTCGGCCTGCGACCGGTCGCCGGCCGACTCGTGCGCGGCCGACAGCCAGGCCAGCATCCGAGCCTGCTCGCACCTCAGCCGATGCGAACGGAAGTACTGAAGCGCGTCGCCCAACGACGCGATCGAGGCCGGCGCGTCGCCGGCGGCGAGGGCGAGCATCCCGTCGGAGTGGTCGGCCCACGCCGCGAAGCCCTCGCTGCGATAGTCGTGCGCGGTCGCACGGAGCTCGTCACGGTACCGGCCCGCCTCGCCTGGTCGGCCGGTCGCCAGGGCGATCTCGACCGCGGCCCGGAACAGGCGGGCGCGGGCGAGGCGATCACGTCCCGCGAGCGCGGTCCGCACGAGGTTCCGGGCGCGCTCGGGGTCGCCGTCCTGGAGTTCCAGCAGGGCCTCGCCGGGCAGCGGATCGATTCCGGCCTCGCGGGCGAGCGCGTAGGCGTCGCGGGCTCCCGCCGCATCACCGCGCAGCCGCCGGAGCTCGCCGAGCTGGTACCAGCCCTCGCCGGCGACCCACGGGTTGCCGGCCGCCAGCGAGCCGCACACCTCGGTGAGCGCATCCTCGACGGTGTCCCAGTCGCCCACCTCCGACCGCAGCTCGAGTCGGTGCACCCGGCAGACGCCCGTGTAGATGGCGTCGCTGCCGTACTGGCGGCACCACTGCTCGGTCGCCTGCGTCCAGTCGGCCATGCGCCGATGGTCGGCGAGCTCGTAGCACCCTCGGATGGTCGTGCAGAAGATGTCGCCGCCCCACTCGGGTTCGATCTCGCCGGCGAGCACGTCGAGCATCGCCTCGTCGAGCTGTGCGAACCCGCGGGCGACCTCACCCGCACGCAGGTCGGCCATGCCCGAAACCACGAGGCTGAGCGTCGCGACCGCCCGGTCGGGCAGGCGCTGTGCCAGGTCGCGGAGCCGTTCGACCCATTCCGGCGACCACGGTTCACGGCCGTCCGCCAGCCCCGCCGAGGCATCGAGGTAGCCCAGGTAGGCGTGCAGGACCTCGTCGGGCCGGTCGCGCAGCAGCGCCTCGGCACGACGCAGCCACGCCATGCCCACGGTGACGTCGCCGGCGGTCAGGCGGAGCAGGGAGATCCGCAGCGCCGTCTCCGTGGCCTCCGTCGTGCGCCCGGCATCGCGGAACCGGGCGAAGGCCTCCTCGGCGAGCCCGATGCTCTCGGCGGGCCGGCCGAGCCACCACGCGCTCCTGCCCCAGAGCGCGAGGTCGTCGGGGGCGAGCGCACCGGCCGCGCGAGCGCGTTCGAAGCCGGTTGCGGCGGCCTGCCACTCCCGCTGCGCATAGGCGAGCCGAGCCTCCTCGAGCCCTGCCACCTCAGGCATGCCTGTATGGTACGCCGCGGCGCAGGCCGGCGCGGGTGGACGGGGCGGTCATGCCTCCCGGTCGGGATCATCGCGGGTGAAGACGTAGTCGCCGCACTCGTGGAGCTCCACGCGCAGGCGGTCGTCGGCCGCGAGCGCTGCGAAGGCCTCGCGTGAGGCATCCCGAAGCCGCGCGGCCACGAGCGGATCCTCGGCACGCACGCGCTCGAAGTCGGCGACGAGCGGCAGGCCGCCCTCGGCGCGCCACTCCGGCACCGCACCCCGGCCGAGCGCGCGGGCCGTGCGCGGCGAGTCGAGCCGCCACCGGACCTCGAACCGGTCGCTGCGGTCGGCGCCCGTGATGGCGTCGCGCAGCTCGCCGTAGAAGTCGGGCAGGAACGCCGTGACCTCGGCGCCGAGGCGCACGAGGTTCATGCGCGCATTGCGGCGGATGAGCGGGTCGTAGGTCCAGCGCATCTCGGTGATCCCGTGCGCGAGGCAGATGGCGCGCTGCCGGAGCTTCAGGGCCACGCCCACGCCGCGGCCGCGCGCCGCAGGATCGACCGCGTTCATGTGCGAGTGCAGGTGCACGCCGCCCGTCCAGCCGAGGAAGCCGAGGGTGGCGCCGAGCGGCGGTCCGCCCCCTGAGCCCGTCGAAGGGAGCCGCGCTTCGACAGGCTCAGCGACCGGAACGGCCACGAGCAACGTGTTGCCGGCGTGGTCGAGCGCCTGCAGCATCGAGCGGTCGGGGCCGCGCCCGGCGCCCCAGGTCGCCTCGAAGCGCGCGAGCACGCCGTCGAGCTCGTCGGGGCGCGCCGGACGCGTGACGATGCCGGCGCGTGCGTCTGCGGCATCCGCCATCGCGACCGCGTCAGCCTCGATGCTCACGCGAGCCGGTCCTCCATGCCCCAGGGCTGCCCGTAGCCGCCGTCGGCGACGGGGCGTGCCATCAGCTCGAGGAACGGCGCGGCATCGAACGCCTCGGGGCCCAGCACGCCGCGACCCTGCCATTCGCCCCGAGCGAGCAGTTCGAGTGCGACGACGGGGTTCAGCGCGGTCTGCCACACGACGCATTGCGCCTCGTACTCGGCCATCGTCCACTCGTTGTCGCTCACGTGGTAGAGGTACACCTCGCGCGGCGCGCCGTCGGTGCCGGTGCCGGTGACCCACAGGCCGGCGCACGTCTTGCCCGTCATGCGGGGGCCGATGGTCGCGGGGTCGGGCAACGCCGCCGCCACGACGTCACGAGGCGCGACGTGCACCGGGCCGTCCTCGCTGCGCACCCGGATCGGGGTCGTCGAGTCGAGGCCCAGCAGGTGCAGGGTGCGCAGGACGTTGATGAACTCGTCGCCGAGGCCGTACTTGAAGGTCGCGCGCTTCGCGTCGACCCAGCGCGGCATGAGGAGCACCTCCTCGTGCTCGACGTTCACGCACTCGACCGGTCCGATCCCTTCGGGGAAGTCGAACACCTCGGGCTCCGAGAACGGCGGGGTCGTGTACCAGCCGCGCTCCTTCTCCCAGACGACCGGCGGGTTCAGGCACTCCTCGATCGTCGTCCAGATCGAGAACGACGGGGCGAAGATCTCGTTGCCCGCCTCGTCGCGCACCACGAGGTTCGCGCCGTCGCGAACGCCGAGCTCGTCGATCTCGCTGAAGAGGTGGTCGGCGGCGTAACGGGCGAACACGTCGCTGAGGCCGGGCTCGACGCCCATGCCGACGAGCGCGAGCCGGCCCGCGGCATCCCAGTCGGTGGTCTGCGCGAACTGGTCGTCGCCGAGCTTCACGCCCGTCTGCGCGTAGGGGTCGGTCGGATGCGGCTCCGACAGGCTCATGGCCATGTCGACGTAGTCGGCGTCGGCGGCCAGCGCCCCCGCGAAGATCGCCGGCACGAACTTCGGCTCGACGGCGTTCATCACGTGGGTCGCCCCGTGTGCGCGGGCGACGGATGCCACGACCTCGGGATCCGACGCGTCGATCTGCGCCGTGGCGAACCGGCCCGCGACGGCGTCGCCGTGCCTGGCCCGGATCCAGTCCACCGTGCGTCGCGCACGGGACTCGTCGTAGTCGCTGACCACGAGCCGTTCGAAGAAGTCACGACGCGCCGCGATCTTCGCGATGGCGTCTCCGACGCCACCGGCGCCGACGAGGAGGATCCGCATCCCACGACGCTATCGCGGCTGACGCGGCGAGACGACCGTTCGCCCGGCGGAGGACGCCTGCGAATCGTCGTGGGCCGGCGAATGGTCGTCGCAGCGCTAACAGAAGCCGGCGATGCCCTCCCACGCGACGGCGGGGCTCGCGGCGCCCTCGCGCGCGACGGTCGCCTCGATGAGGCCGTACGGGCGGTCGGCCGCGAAGAACACCTCGCCCGGGTTGTCGAGGCCGAACGGCGCGAGGTCCACGACGAAGTGGTGCTTGTTCGGCATCGAGAAGCGCATCTCGGCGATCTCGGGATGCGCCTCGAGCACCGCGCGTCCCATGTCGAAGAGCGTCGCCTGCAGCCCCGCCGAGTATTTCGCCGCGAACGCCTCGAGGAGCAGCGACCGCACGCTCGCGTACGCCGCGTTGTAGTCGACGTCGGGGGTGCCGTAACGCCATCTTGCGGCGACATCCGTGGCCAGGATGCGGTCGGATGTCTCGGGCAGCGTCGTGTAACGGTCCTTCGGGTAGCCCTCGAACCCCGACTGCGTGGTCTTCAGCACGGTGAGGTCCTCGAGTCCGGCGATCACGTGACGGTCGGCGCCGTCGGCGACGACGACCGCGGTGCGGACCTCCTGGCCGCTGCGCACGAACGCATGGTCGTGCTCGCCGCCGCCCACCCCGATGCGCTGCCACGCGAACTGCTCGGCCTCCCAGCGCCCGCCGCTCACCCACTCGAACGACCCGGTGAAGTGGTCGGCGAGCCGCAGCAGGAACGCCTCGGGCGACCCGACCCCGTCGCGCGCGAACGCGAAGATCGTGTTCTTCTGGGTGTCGGTCGGCACGACGTGCGCGTTGTCGCCCGCGAGGTGCGCCGCCGCGAAGTCGCCGCGCAGCTGCGAGGTGACGTTGAGGTCCTCGATCTCGTGCCGTGCGGTGTCGCGCGTCACCTTGACGACCCGCACCTCGGCCTTGCCGTACTGGTTCGCGCCGAGGACGATGCGGTCGGATGTCGCGGGCTCGGTCATGCTCAGCTCCCTCGGTAGGTCGAGTACGAGAACGGGCTCAGGAGGAGCGGCACGTGGACGTGCCGGCCGTCGTCGGTGACGAGGAACGTGACGACGGCCTCGGGGTAGAACGCCTCGACGTTCCTGGCCCGGAACCACGCCCCCGTGTCGAAGCGGATGCGGTACTCCCCCGCGGGCAGGTCGTCGCCGCCGAGCCGCATGATGCGTCCGTCGGTGTCGGTCGTGCCCTCGGCGAGCACGCGCCAGGCCGTGCCGTCACGGCCCGAGAGCTCGACGTGCATGCCCTCGGCGGGCACGCCGGTCGCAGCGTCGAGCACGTGCGTCGTGATCCTCGATCGCGTCATGTCGTGGTCGCCCCTTTCAACGAAGCCGGTGCCGAAGCCGGCGCTCGGCGCAGCAGCCGTCCGCGCGGGGCCGTTCGGTCCACGAGCTCCCCGGCCAGGTAGGTGGCACGCACGACGCCGGCGAGCTCGCGGCCGTCGTACACGCACACCGGATGCCGGTGCTCGAGCGCCCTGGCGTCGACGGTGAACCTGTCGTCGGGGGCGAGGACCACCAGGTCGGCCGCGGCGCCCTCGACGATGCGCCCCTTCGAGGTGAGCCCGACGCGCCGCGCGGGCGCCGCCGACATCCACTCGACGACCTGTTCGAGCCGGATGCCGCGAGCCCGCGCCTCGGTCCAGACGAGCGGCAGCCCGAGCTGCAGCGACGCGATACCGCCCCACGCCTCGGCGAAGTCGCCGCCGGCCGCCTTCTTGAGTTCGGCGGGCGCGGGCGAATGGTCGGAGACGATGAAGTCGATGACCCCCTCTTGGAGCCCCCGCCAGAGCGCCTCGCGATTGCCGGCCTCGCGGATGGGCGGGCAGCACTTGAACGCGGTCGCGCCGCTGGCCACGTCATCGGCGCTGAGCACGAGGTAGTGCGGGCACGTCTCGACCGTGAGCCGAACCCCGTGCCGCTTCGCGGTCGCGATGCGGTCGAGTGCGTCGGCCGAGCTGAGGTGCAGGACGTGCGCCCGCGCCGCCGTGCGCGCCGCGCGCTCGATCACCGCCCCGATGGCGACGCCCTCGGCCTCACGCGGGCGGGAGGCGAGGAAGTCGGCGTATTCGGGGCTGTGCGGGTGCGGCGCTCCCTCGATGAGTGCGGCATCCTCGGCGTGCACGACGAGGAGGGAGTCGTCGGCGCCCACGAGCACGGCCATGGCGCGCTCCATCTCGTCGGTCGTCACGGGCGGGAACTCGTCGACCCCGGAGTGCACGAGGAAGCACTTGAACCCGAAGACCCCCGCCTCGACGAGCGGCTCGAGGTCGGCGAGGTTGCCGGGCACGACCCCGCCCCAGAACCCGACGTCGACGATCACCCGACCCTCGGCGGCACGGCGCTTCGCATCGAGCGCGGCGACCGTCGTGGTGGGCGGGATGCTGTTGAGCGGCATGTCGACGATGGTCGTGACCCCGCCCGCGGCGGCCGCCCGGGTCGCGGTCTCGAAGCCCTCCCACTCGGTGCGCCCGGGCTCGTTCACATGCACGTGCGTGTCGACGAGCCCCGGGATGAGCACCTCGTCGGGCGCGAGTCCGACGGTTCGTACCGCGGCCGGCTCCGACACCGATGCCCGAATGGCATCAATGTCGGAGTCGATTCGAACGATGCTCCCGTCGCGAATGCACACGACCGCGGGCACGAACGCGCCGTCGATGAGCACGCGGTCGCCCCGGATCACGAGGTCGAACCCCGGCAGGTCGAGGCCCGCGGCGTCCGTCATCGCGGCCCGCTCCGTCCGGCGCGGCCGGTGAGCCGCACCTGGCGGTTCACGTCCTTGTAGAGGAGGTAGCGGAACGGCCCGGGGCCGCCCGCGTAGCAAGCTTGCGGGCAGAACGCCCGAAGCCAGAGGAAGTCGCCCGCCTCGACCTCGACCCAATCGCCGTTCAAGCGGTAGACGCCCGTGCCCTCGAGCACGAAGAGGCCATGCTCCATCACGTGGGTCTCGGCGAATGGGATCTTGCCGCCCGGCTGGAAGGTCACGATGTTCACGTGCATGTCGTGCGCGAGGTCATCGGGGTCGACGAATCGCGTGGTCGCCCAGGCTCCGTCGGTGTCGGGCATCGGCTGCGGCCGCACCGCGGCGTCGCTCGTGACGAACGACGCGGGCAGCCGCACCCCGTCGACCGGCTCGTACGCCTTGCGGATCCAGTGGAAGCTCGCGAACTCCGCCCCCTCGTTCGCGACCGACCACGGGGCGCCGGCCGCGAGGTACGCGTACCCCCCGGGCTCGAGCACGTGCGTCTCGCCCTCGATGGTGAGCGTGAGCTCGCCTGCCGTGACGAACACGACGCCCTCGACGCCGAGTTCCCGCTCGGGCCGCTCGGCGCCCCCGCCCGGACCGATCTCGACGATGAGCTGCGCGAACGTCGTCGCGAACCCCTCGATCGGCCGCGCGAGGATCCACGACCGCGTGTTCGTGAAGCCCGGCAGGTTGCTCGTCACGATGTCGCGCAGGGCACCCTTCGGGATCACCGTGTACGCCTCGGTCACGATCGCGCGTCCGCTGAGGAGCTCGGCCTGTCCCGGCAGCCCGCCCTCTGGAGTGAAGTAGCTCATGGCGTCCCCTTCGCGAGTCTCGGATGGGCGAGCCCCGTGAGCGCCGCCTCGTCAAGGCCGGTGTCGGCCACGACCTCGGCAACGGAGATCGCCCCGCAGCGCACGCCGCGCAGCACGAATGCCGCGAGCGCGCGCACCGTGGCGGGTTCGTCGAGCACGGCTCCGGATGCCCCGGTGCCGGTTGCCCCGACGACGTGGTCGCGCAAGCGAGCGGATGCCTCGGGGTACGCGTCGCGGTAGAACGCGTACGTCGCGATGAACCGCGTCGGCAGCTGGTGCGGATGCAGGTCCCAGCCTTGGCTGAACCCGCGTTCGAGCGACCGGCGCACGAGGCGCGCGTGCAGCCGCCACGCCGCGGCGGCGCGGTCGCCGACCGGGAGCACGTTCGTCGACCCGTCGGAGAGGCGAATGCCGGTACCGGCCACGGCGAGCTGCATGACGCCCTTGGCGAGATCGGCGGCCGGGTGCTCGAGCGACTGGTACGGCCCCGGGATCTGCAGCGACGCGCTGTAGTCGTAGGTGCCGTAGTGCAGGCCGCTGATCCGCCCGGGCGCCGCGTGCGGCAACCGGGCGACCGGCGCGTCGCCGTCGGCGCCGAGCACGAGCTGGGGCGTCTCGACCTGCACCTCGAAGCGCAGGCGCCCGTCGGGCAGGCCGTGCGCGCGCTCGAGCGCGGCGACGACCTCGGCCATCGCCTCCACCTGCGCGACGGTCGACACCTTCGGGAGCGTGAGCGCGAGGCCGTCGGGCAGGCCGCCGTGCTCGACGAGCGCGGTCACGAACAGGTCGAGCGTCCGGATGCCCCGGGCTCGCGTCTCGGCCTCGAACGACTTGAACCGGATGCCGATGAAGGGCGGCGCGAACCCGGCTCCCTCGGCGGCGACGACGCGCTTGGCCGCGCGCACGGCGTCGGCGTCCTCAACGGCGTCGCCGCGGTCGCCGTAGCCGTCCTCGAAGTCGATGCGCAGGTCCTCGATGGGTTCGCGTTCGAGCTTCGCGCGGACGTCCGGCGCGACCACGGCGGCGAGCCGGTCGTCGATGCCGACGGCGGCGGCGAGCGCCTCGAGACCGCCGACGTCGGCCGCGGCGGCGAGCGCGGTGCGCCCCCACACGGTGGGGAGCTCGGGCGCGTACCGGTCGGCGGGCACGTACACGGTGTGCACCGGTTGGCGCGACCCGTCGTCGCCGGGGTAGCCGCGGGCGAGCAACTCGTCGGTCTCGGCCAGCCGGGCGTCGACGGCGGCGAGGTCGCGGGCGGTGAGCGCGGGGCGCATGCCTCATCTTCGCGCAGATGCGCACGTGGCGTAACCGGATCGCTCGGTGCGCCCCGGCGTAGACTCGCGAGACGAGGGAGTTCGACCATGGATCACATCGCCGTGACGGTCAACGGGGAGCATCGCCTGTTGCGCGGGATCTCCGCGCACACGTCGGCGCTCGATTGGCTGCGCGCGAACGGACTCACCGGGTCGAAGGAGGGCTGCGCCGAGGGCGAGTGCGGCGCCTGCGCGATGCTCGTCGCCACGCCCGACGACCGGGGCGGCACGCGGTGGACGGCCGTGAACTCGTGCCTCGTCCCGGCCGCCGCCCTCGACGGTCAGGAGGTCGTCACGGCCGAGGGCCTCGGCACCCCCGAGCACCTGCACCCCGTGCAGGCCCGGCTCGCCGAGGCCGGCGGATCGCAGTGCGGCTACTGCACCCCGGGCTTCGCCTGCAGCATGGCGGCCGAGTTCTACCGCGCCGACCGGGTGCCCGCGAGTGCGACGGAGGCCACCGCCCGAGCGGATGCCGCGGCCGACGGGACGCACGGACCGAACGGGTTCGACCTGCACGCGCTGAGCGGCAACCTCTGCCGGTGCACGGGCTACCGCCCGATCCGCGATGCCGCGTACGCGCTCGGCGACCCCGACGCCGAAGACCTGCTCGCGCAGCGTCGCAGTCGGCCGGCACCCGCGCCGCGCGCGACACTGCTCGAGGCCGACGGCGAGCGGTTCATCCGCCCCTCCTCATTGGAGGAGGCGCTGCGCGTGCTCGCCGAGGAGCCCGAGGCGATGGTCGTCGCGGGCTCGACCGACTGGGGCGTCGAGGTGAACCTCCGCGCGCGCCGGGCGGCCCTCACGCTCGCGATCGACCACCTCCCCGAACTCCGCGGGGTCACGTTCGGCGACGCCTCGATCGAGCTCGGCGCCGCGTTGCCGCTCACCGAGGTGGAACGCCGACTCGCCGGCCGGGTGCCGCTGCTCGCGGAGCTGTTCCCGCAGTTCGCGTCGCCGCTCATCCGCAACCGCGCCACCATCGGCGGCAACCTCGGCACCGCCTCCCCGATCGGCGACACGGCGCCCGCGCTTCTCGCGCTCGAAGCCCGCGTCGTGCTCGTCGCGGCAGGCGGCGAGCGCGAGGTCGACCTCGGCGACTTCTTCACGGACTATCGGCAGACGCTGCGGCGCCCCGACGAGCTCATCCGTGCCGTGCGGATCCCGCTGCCGCTCGCGCGGTTCACGGCGTTCCAGAAGATCGCGAAGCGACGCTTCGACGACATCTCGAGCGTGGCGGTCGGCTTCGCCCTCGACCTCGACGGCGACGTCGTGGCATCCGCTCGCATCGGGCTCGGCGGCGTCGCCGCGACGCCGCTGCGCGCCAAGGCGACGGAGGCGCTGCTCGCCGGACGCCCGTGGGACCTCGACACCGTGCGGGACGCGGCATCCGTGTTGGCCTCGGAGGGCACCCCCATGTCGGATCACCGGGCGAGCGCCGAGTACCGTTCGCGCATGCTCGGCACGGCGCTCGAGCGGCTCTACCGCACTCGCCCCCAGGCGGCAGGGGCGGTGACGACATGAGCGAACTCGCCGAGCGCCCGGCGCACCCGGCCGTCGGCCAGCCGGTGCCGCACGAGGGCGCCGTGCTGCACGCCACCGGCACGGCCGTCTACACCGACGACCTCGCCGCGCGCCGAAGCGACGTGCTCACGGCCTGGCCCGTGCAGTCCGAGCACGCGCACGCGCGGGTGACCCTCGACGTGGCCGACGCGCTCGCGGTTCCCGGCGTGGTGCGCGTGCTCACCGCCGCCGACGTCCCGGGCGTCAACGACGCCGGCAGCGCGGGCGACGAATCGCTGTTCCCGAGCGAGGCGATGTTCCACGGGCACGCGCTCGCGTGGGTGCTGGGCGAGACCGACGAAGCGGCACGCCTCGGCGCGGCCGCCGTGCGCGTGGCCTCCGAACCGCTGCCATCGATCATCACGGTGGCCGAGGCGATCGAGGCCGGTTCGTTCCAGGGCATTCCGCGCACGATCCGGCGTGGCGACCCCGAGCGCGCGCTCCTCGACGCGCCGCACGTCTTCGAGGGCACCACACTCATCGGCGGTCAGGAGCACTTCTACCTCGAGACGCACGCCTCGCTCGCGCACGTCGACTCCGAGGGGCAGGTGTTCGTCGAGTGCGGCACCCAGAACCCCTCCGAGGCGCAGCACGTCGTCGCGCACGTGCTCGGAGTGCCGAACAACCGGGTCACCGTGCAGTCCCTCCGCATGGGCGGCGGGTTCGGCGGCAAGGAGGTGCAGCCGCACGGGTTCGCGGCCGTCGCCGCCCTCGGCGCGGTGCTCACCGGGCGGCCGGTGCGTGTGCGGCTCACGCGAGCGCAGGACCTCACGATGACCGGCAAGCGGCATCCGTTCCACCTCGACTGGAAGGCCGGGTTCGACGACGAGGGGCACTTCATCGCGCTCGCGGCGACGCTCACCTCCGACGGCGGCTGGTGCCTCGACCTCTCCGAGCCCGTGACCGCTCGCGCGCTCATGCACGTCGACAACGCGTACTGGATCCCGAACGTCGTGGTGCAGGGGCGCGTCGCGAAGACGCACAAGACGTCGCAGACGGCGTTCCGCGGGTTCGGCGGGCCGCAGGGCATGTTCCTCGTCGAGGACATCCTCGGCCGGGTGGCGCCGCTCCTGCGGATCGACCCGCCGGCGCTCCGCGAGCGGAACTTCTACGTCGCCGGCCAGACCACGCCCTACGGGCAGCCCGTGCGCCACGCCGAACGACTGCACGAGGTGTGGAGCCGCCTGCGCCGCGAGAGCGAGTTCGACGAACGGCGGGCGCAGGTCGCCGCGTTCAACGCACAGCACGCCGACACCAAGCGCGCCCTCGCGATCACGCCCGTGAAGTTCGGGATCTCGTTCACCCTGACCTCCTACAACCAGGCCGGCGCGCTCGTGCACGTGTACACCGACGGCTCGGTGCTCATCAACCACGGCGGCACCGAGATGGGACAGGGGCTGCACACGAAGATGCTGCAGGTCGCCGCCACGGCCCTCGGGGTGCCGGTCGAGTCCGTGCGCCTCGCACCGACGCGCACCGACAAGGTGCCGAACACCTCGGCGACGGCGGCCTCGTCTGGCGCCGACCTGAACGGCGGCGCGATCAAGGACGCCTGCGGGCAGATCCGCGATCGGCTCGCGGCGGTCGCCGGGCGGATGCTCGGCATCGACGCCCGCGACGTGCGCTTCTCCCGGGGTCGAGCTTCAGGGCTCGGCACCACCGGGCCGTCGGTCACGTTCCGGGACGTGGTGAGCGCCGCCTACGACCAGCGGGTGCAGCTCTTCGCCGCCGGCTACTACCGCACCGAGGGCCTGCACTGGGACACGGAGGCCATGCAGGGTTCGCCGTTCAAGTACTTCGCCTATGGCGCCGCCGCGTGCGAGGTCGAGGTCGACGGGTTCACCGGCGCGAATCGCATCCGCCGGGTCGACATCGTGCATGACGTCGGCGACTCCCTCTCCCCGATCGTCGACCTCGGCCAGGTCGAGGGCGGCTTCGTGCAGGGCGCCGGCTGGCTCACCCTCGAGGACCTCCGATGGGACGAGACCGACGGTCCCGGTCGCGGGCGCCTGCTCACGCAGTCGGCGAGCACCTACAAGCTCCCGAGCTTCTCGGAGATGCCCGAGGTGTTCAACGTGCACTTCTTCGAGCGGGCCACCGAAGACGGCGTCGTCTACGGCTCGAAGGCCGTCGGCGAGCCGCCGCTCATGCTCGCCTTCAGCGTGCGGGAGGCGCTGCGCCAGGCGGTCGCGTCGTTCGGGCGACCCGGATACAGCGTCGACCTCGCCTCGCCCGCCACGCCCGAGGCGGTGTTCTGGGCGATCGAGGCGGCGCGGCGCGCCGTGTCGGCGGCATCCGCGGCCGACGGTGGTGCGAGCGACCACGACGGCGGCGGGCGAGCGGATGCCTCGGGGCTCGGCACTGCGGCCGACGCGGAACGCCCGCTCGTGCCCTTCGACCGCTGACCGGGAGGGCGCGTGGACTGGGTGGATGCGGTGCAGCGCCTCCGGGCGGAGCGCAGGCCGTCGGTGCTCGTCACGCTCGCCATGGTGCGCGGGCACGCGCCCCGCAACGGCGGAGCCAAGATGGTCGTCTCGGCCGACGAGCTGTTCGGCACCGTCGGCGGCGGCAACCTCGAGGCGACCGCGATCGCGCGCGCCCGCGAGCTGCTCGCCGACGGGGCATCCGAGCCCGAACTGCTGACGCTGACGCTGAGCGACAAGACCACGACCGAGTACGGCGTGCAGTGCTGCGGAGGAGAGGTCACCATGCTGCTGGAACCCGTGCGGGTCGTGCCGACGGTCGCGGTCTTCGGGCTCGGTCACGTGGGACTCGAGCTCGCGCGCATCCTGAGCCGGCAGCCCATCCGGCTCGAGCTCGTCGACTCGAGGTCGGCGATGCTCGCGGCAGATCGCCTGGGCGTGGCCGGCGAGCGCGGCATCCTCGGGGATGCCGTCGCCGTAGTGCACCTGCATCACCTGCCCGTGCCCGAGTCGGCCCTCGCCGACCTGCCGCCGGGCACGCACGTGCTGATCATGACGCACGACCACGTCGAGGACCTCGCGATCTGCGACACCGCCCTGCGCACCGATGGGCTCGCCTCGATCGGGCTCATCGGCTCGCGGTCGAAGTGGGCGCGGTTCCAGCGGCAGCTGCGGGATGCCGGGCACGACGACGCGGCCCTCGCGCGCGTGACGACGCCGATCGGCATCCCCGGCATCCGCTCGAAGGACCCGGCCGCGATCGCGGTGAGCGTCGCCGCGCGGGTGTTGCAGCTCGTCGAGGAGACGGCGGCGGTCAGAGCCCGATCCGAGTGAGGAACGCGTTCCGCAGCCGGCCGTCGGGGTCGAACCGGCCCCGCAGCGCGGCGAAGTCGGCGAAGCGCGGGGAGCGGCGGCGCAGCTCCTCTCCGGGCAGCGCGAAGAGCTTGCCCCAGTGCGGCCGGGCTGTCGCGGGCAGCGCCGCCTCGAGGTCGGGCAGCAGCGCCATGACCGCGGGCTGGTCGGGCTTCCACGTGAAGTGCACGGCGACCACGTCAGCACCGTACGCGGGGCTCAGCCAGAGGTCGTCGGCGCGCACCGTGCGCACCTCGCACACCTGGAGGAGCGCAGCGATGCGGCCGGCAAGGGAGCGCACCGCCTCGATGGCGGCGACCGCGTCGGTGCGGGGCACGAGGTACTCCGACTGCAGCTCCTCCCCCGCCGACGGCGTGAACTCCAGCCGGAAGTGCGGCAGGCGCTCGTTCCACGGCCCGGGCTCCCCGAGTTGCGTCGTGCATGCGTCGGCGGGAAGGCCGATGATCGGATGCCGCGGCACCGTCGCCGCGCGGGCGCCGAGGCGCGCGACGATGGCGTCACGGCGCGCCGCGGCATCCGTGTCCTCGGTCGTATCCGTGGCAGCCGTGTCCATCGGAAGCCGCTGCTTGACCCAGAGCTGGTCGGCCACGTCGGTGCGGGCCCAGGTCGTGAAGATGCTGACGCTCGTGCCGAGCGACGTGACCGCGTCGAGGTCGTCGAGGATCGCGTCCCACGCGGGCCCCTAGAACACCGTCTGCGCGACGTCGTAGGTCGGCTCCACGTCGAGCTCGAGGGCGGTGACGAGCCCGAGCGCGCCGAGGTGTACGACGGCACCCGCGAAATCGGCGTCGCCGCGCTGCAGGAGTCGGTGCTCCCCGTCGGGGCTGAGGAATCCGATCGACCGCACCGCCGTCGCGAGCGAGCCGATGCGATCGCCCGAGCCGTGCGTGCCGGTCGCGATCGCGCCCGCGACCGAGATGTGCGGCAGGGACGCGAGATTCGCGAGCGCGAGCCCGCGTTCCTGCAGGCGGGGGGCGAGGTCGCCGTAGCGGATACCTCCCGAGAGGCGCACGACGCCCGGTGCGCTGCCCGTGTCGAGGTGCATCGGCAGGCGATCGGTCGCGATGAGCGTGCCGTCGGTGTCGGCGAGGTCGTTGAAGGTGTGCCGCGTGCCGAGGAAGCGGATCCGGCCGCCCGCTGCGAGAACCCGTCGCAGTTCGTCGATGGAGGCCGGATGCACGACCCGCGCGGCGCGGTACGCGAGGTTGCCGGCCCAGTTGCGCCGGTCCTCCTGCTCCCGGTCGACGAGGTTCGGTGCGCCGCCCACGGCGAGCGCGCCGAACGCGTCGGCCGCACGTCGGTCGACGGGAAGGCCGTCGGCGCGGAACCGGCCGCGCACGCCGTTCCACGGGACCTCGATCTCGAACCCGTCGCCGAGGTCGCGCGCGAGACGGCAGGCGAGCCGCACGCCCTCATCGCCGAGATCGGCGACGGTGTGCCGGAGGTCCGCGGAGTCGTCGGTCGCGGCATCCGCCAACGCCTCGACCCGCTCGGCCCAACGCCGCAGGTCCGCGATGAGCGCGTCATCGAGTCCGGTCGCTTCGAACGGCACCGGGTCGTATCCGAGCCAGATCGGGCTCGACGCGTGGTCGGCGAACAGGCGCACCACCACGGGCGCGGGGACAGTGGGCACGCGTCCTCCTTCATGATCGGGCACGGGACATCCGTCATCCTCCCATCGGTCCATGACCAGCCGGAAGCGGCGCGGCGGCATGGACGACCGCCGCGCCGCACCCGACCTCAATCCGCGTCGTGGAACAGGCGCGGTGCGAAATCGATCAGGTTCTTCTGCCACGGGTCCCATCCGTGGGGGCTGTTCGTGCTCAACCACGGCGGCGGGCAGAGCTGGACGGACTGGATCGAAGTGGGACGCGCCAGGCACAGGGATCGAGCGGACCGATCGTCGCCCGCCAGGGGGCGCCGACCTTGCTCATCTCCACGCGTACCCAGCTGCCACCAGGACCCCAGTTCGCCCAACCGAGACGTAATCGGCGTCCGCGAAGTCCGCGGTGGTCTCGAAGGTGACGAAGCCGTCGTCGGTGATCCACGGCGTCGGCGTCGAGCCCGCCGCCGGTGGCTCGAACCTCTCCCCGAGCGCCGTGTGACCCTCACTGAAGCCCGGGTCGCCGATCGCCTTCTTGCCGTGGAACAGACGCGGCGCAAAGTCGATCAGGTTCTCCTGCCACGCGTTCCAGTTGTGACCGTGGTCGGGATTGACGCCGTCGAACTGGTACTCGAGACCCAGCGCGTCGAACTGCTGCATCGAATCGAAGGCGTCGTTGTAGGCGATGTCCGTCTTGTTGCCGACGTAGAGCCGGAACAGCGTCGTGAGGTCGTTGATCTCGGCCACCGGGACATCCGTGATGTCCCCGCAGCGGCTGGGACCAGCGCCGAACACCCCGACGTACGCGAACTCGCCCGGGTGGTCTCGCAGGACTCGGAGGCCTGCACGCCGCCCATCGAGAGTCCGGCGAGCACCCGATCCTTCTTCGCGTTCGAGACGTGATACGTGTCGCGGACGGCGGGAACGAGGTTGTCGAGCAGCTCTCGCTCGGCGGCGGACGGCTCCATCTGACCGACGGCCTCCTGTTCAGTCCGGTGAGCCTCGGTCAGCGCGACGTCGAGGCGCTCGACGTCCCGATCCCGCTCGTGCTGCTCGGAGAGCGGATCTTCGGGGGGCCGACCGACCACGTGACGATGCACAACTCCTCGTCGGCGCGCGCTGCCGTCGAGCATCTCTTGGAGCTCGGTCGTACCCGGATCGCACTCGTCGGCGCTTCGAGCTCCCCCGATGACGACGCGAGTTCCGCCACCCTCCGTCAGCTGGGATATCGTCGCGCCCCGTACGCGGCCGGCATCCCCGAGGCGGCCGAGCTCATCCGCGTCGCGGAGGCGTGGAATCGCGAGAGCGGAGCGGATGCCATTCGTCGCATGTTGGAGGACGACGTGTCCTTCGACGCCGTGTTCGCGCTCAACGACACCCTCGGGCTCGGTGTGCTGCGCGCACTGGGCGAACCCGGAATCCGCGTGCCGGAGGACGTGGCCGTCATCGGATTCGACAACATCGACGAATCACGGTTCTCGGTCCCATCCCTGTCAAGCGTCGTTCCCGGTCGCGAGGAGATCGCCGAGATCGCGGTGGGACTGCTCCTCGAGCGCATCGAGGAGAAGGGCGGCAGGTCGGAACGACGCCCGCCGCGTCAGATCAAGCCCGATTTCCGGATCGTGGCGCGGGAGTCGACCCGTCGCGTGGACGCTCCGGGGGCGTGACGTTCGCCTGGGCCCGCGCGGCGTTGCGCGCCGAGACCTCCGCCAGCCGTTTCAGTCGCTCCCGCTCGAGGGGCGCCGCGAAGGCGGCCCACATGAGCAGCGCCGCGCCCACGCCGACGAGGATGCCGCCGATCGTGTCCGAGATCCAGTGCGCCCCCAGATAGGTCCGACTCGCCGCCATGAGCAGCGTGTACGCCGCGCCGAGCACCCAGACCCAGGTGTACGGCACGATGATGCCGATCGTGACGGCGATCGTGGCCGCATTCGCGACGTGCCCCGACGGGAACGACCCGAAGTCGCTGAGGACGATGATGTCCTCGGGACGCGCTCGCCCGAACAGGTTCTTCAGCACCTGCACGGCGCCGGCGCTCACCGCCGACGCCGCCACGAAGTACAGCGCGGCCCAGGGCCTCCGGACGACGAGCAGGATCAGCGCGATCGCGATCGGCACGACGAAGACCCCGACGATGCCGCCGCCGAGCCCGTTCATGAAGTACGAGACCACGTCGCCCACCGGGCCCCGGAGCTCGAGGACGTCCTCGGCCCACTCCTCGTCGAACTCGAACGCCAGGGCACCCGACCGCACGCTGACGATGAGACCCATGAGCGCGGCCGCGACGACGGCCGCGACACCGCTCACGATCGGGACACGCCGTCCGAGTCGTTGCGCCTTCGCCTCGCGCTGCTCAGGCCGAAGGTCGTCGGCCACCGTGGGTGTCGGGTCGTGACCCGTGGCCTCCTGCGCGGTGTCGGGCGCCTCGGCGGGCTGCGTCGTCGGATCGTCGCGTTCCGTCATCCCACCACGTTAGCCAACGGACGCGAGCGGATGCCGGGGCTTGCCTTCGGGGCATCCGTGCGGCACGCGGCATCCAATCGCCCCTGCCCCGGCGCTCAGTCGCTGAGCGGCGGGACGGTCCTCGGGCGCACCAGGGCCCACATCGCGACGATGGCGATGACCGCGGCGAGGAGCATGACGAAGGCCATGGGCACCGCACTGCCGACGCCGAGCAGGCCGATGAGCGGCGAGATGACCCCGGCGAGCCCGAAGTTCAGCGCGCCGAGGAGCGAGGCGGCCGTGCCGGCCTCGGCGCCGTGATGCGCGAGCGCGAGCACCTGCACCGCCGGGAACGAGAACCCGCAGGCGAGGATGTAGATCCAGAGCGGGATCGCCGTGCCCCAGAATCCGGCGCCGTTCGAGTCGAGCACCATGATGGCGATCGCCATGCCCAGGTGCACGATCGTCGTGACGGCGAGGATCCACTGCGGGGGAACCGGGCCGCGCATCAGTCGCGAGCTCGTCTGCACGCCCACGATGACGCCGACCGAGTTCACCGCGAAGAGCAGGCCGTACTCCTGCGCCGAGAACGAGTAGAGCTCCTGGAACAGGAACGACGACGTCGAGAGGTAGCCGAACAACCCCGTGAACGTCATGCCGCCGACGATCGCGGCGCCGAGGTAGACGCGATCACGGAAGAGTGCGCCGTAGCGATCGCGCAGGGTCGAGTGTCCGGCGACGTGCCGGCGCGACTCGGGCAGGGTCTCGACGATGAGGAACGCGACGGCCGCGACCACGACGAGGCCGTAGGCGCCGAGCACCCAGAAGACGCCGCGCCAGTCCATGACCGCGAGCAGTTGCGAGCCGATGACGGGCGCGAGCACCGGCGCGAGGCCGTTGACGAGGGCGAGCCGGGAGAGCATGCGCACGAGCGGCTTGCCGCCGAAGAGGTCACGGACCATGGCCATCGCCACGACGCCGCCGGCCGCCGCGCCGAAGCCCTGCAGCAGGCGGAACGCGCTCAGCCAGACGATGTCGGGCGCAAGGGCCGCACCGACGGATGCCGCGATGTGCAACGCGGTGGCCAGGATGAGCGGAAGTCGCCGCCCCACCTTGTCGCTCCACGGGCCGACCATGAGCTGGCCGAAGCCGAACCCGACCATCGTGCCCGTGAGCGTCAGCTGCACTGCGGCGGCCGAGACGCCCAGCTCATCCTGCAGCACGGGGAACGCCGGCAGGTAGAGGTCGACCGTGAACGGCCCGAGCGCCGTGAGCGCGCCGAGCACGAGCACGTAGACGAGGCGCTGGCGACGCGTGAGGAGGTCGCCCGGGTGGGTGGGCGCCGCGTAGTCGTCGGGCCGGATGATGGGGATGGACGAGGTGGAGGACATGGGTGTTCCCGAGCGTGCTGGAGTGCGGCGGCGCGCGCCGTCGAGCGCCGGGAGACGGAACGACGGCGTCCGATGCCGGACGCCGTCGCGGGAGTGATCTCGGCCGTGTGGCCTCGAATCGATTCGACTGTGTCCATCCTAGCGGGAGCACCGGGGGCGACATCAAGTTCAGGATGCCGCGGCGGCGGCCGGCGTTCGCGACGGCGGCCGCAGTTCGGGTCGCCGTCGCGAGGAACGCCCGCAGGCGGCCGGCGGATTCCGCGCGCCCGGGTCAGACGCGCGCGGCCGCCAGCGGGTCGGCGAGCAGCGGGGAGAGCGCGGCTTCGGCCGCTCCGATCATGAGCCGGTCCTCGCCGAGCGCCGCGACCCGGATCGAGACCTCCTCGAACGCCGCCGCGACGGTCTGCGTGCGCACCGCCTCCTCGAGATCCGCCGGGTCGCGCTCGGCGACGGTCGCGAGGAAGCCGCCGAGCACGACGAGCGACGGGTTCAGCACGTTGATGGCGTTCGAGAGGGCCGTGGCGAGGATGCGCCGCTGCCTGGCGAGCTCCGCGGCCACCTCGGGTGCGGTGGACGCGGCGAGAGCGGCCGCGAGCGTGGGCTCGTCGGCGCCCGTGAGGCCGACCGCCTCGAGCAGGCGGGCGCGGCTGACCTCGTCCTCGAGCACCCCGCCCTCGGCGCGGCGGTCGGCGGGGTCGGCGATGCCGGGCCGGTTCTGGCCGAACTCCCCCGCGTAGCCGCCCGTGCCGCCGACGAGCCGGCCGTGCACGACGAGCCCCCCACCGATGCCGCTCGCCCCGCCGTTGAGGTAGACGAGGTCGTCGACGCCTCGCCCTGCTCCGAACAGGTGCTCGGCGTGCGCACCGAAGCTCGCGTCGTTGCCGACGGCGGCGGGCAGCCCCGACGCCTGCTCGACGAGCGCGCGCAGCGGGGCATCCGTCCACTCGAGGTGCGGGGCCCACCGGACGAGCCCGTCGGAGGCGCGCACCAGGCCGGGCACGGCGAGCCCGACACCCACGAGACGGGCCTCGCGCAACTCGTCGGCGACCCAGCGGTCTCGCGTCGCGGCGACGAGCTCGGCCGTCTCCTCGGGGCTCGGCAGGTGGTCGACCTCGATGCGCTCGCGCACCGGGATGTCGCCGCCGAGTCCGACCGCGGCGATGGTGACGGCGTCCACCTCGGGGTTCACGGCGAGCACGAGTACCGTCGGCTCCGGGGCGACGACGGGCGAGGGGCGCCCGACGCGGTTGGTGGGGTCGGGCGGCTGCTCGACCACGAGGCCCAGGTCGACGAGCTCGCCGACGAGCGTCGCCACGGTCGATCGGTTCAGTCCGGTGAGCGTGGTCAGTCGGGCGCGTGACATCGCTCCCTCGAGGTGCACGAGTCGCAGCACCTTCGAGAGATTTCGACGATGCACGCCGTCGAACGTCCCGCCCCGGTCATTCACGCGTCCACTCTAGGGGCGGCGGCGGCGCGGGGATCCTCACCACGCCCAATTTGTTGCGCTTGACCCCATATCGGAACCGTCGTATATTCAACACGTCCAGATCACTTTCGACGTGGGTGTCGAAACTTTCGAGAGGTTCAAAGATGAACAGACGCAGCATCGGCAGGATCGCGGTGGTCGGGGCCACCGCACTCCTGGCAGCCGGCGCCCTGGCGGGGTGCAGTGCCGGAGACTCGCAGGACGGCGGAGACGTCGAACTCACGTTCTGGCACAACGCCTCGACGGGTCCCGGCAAGGAATTCTGGAAGACAACGGTCGCCGACTTCGAGGCCGAGAACCCCGGGGTCACCATCGACATCCAGTCGATCCAGAACGAGGACCTCGACGGCAAGCTCCAGACGGCGCTCAACGCGGGCGACGCACCGGACATCTTCCTCCAGCGTGGCGGCGGCAAGATGGCCGCCATGGTCGAAGCCGGACAGCTCAAGGACCTCACCGACGGCATCGCCGGCCCGGCCGCGGAGGAGATCCCGGAGGCCGCCTACTCGGCGAACACCCTCGACGGCAAGATCTACGCGATGCCGATCGCGGTGCTGCCCGGCGGCATGTTCTACAGCCAGGACCTGTTCGACGCGGCCGGCATCACGGAGAACCCGACCACGATCGACGAGTTCAACGACGCCGTCGCGAAG
The DNA here is from genome assembly GCF_056156205.1 of Agromyces sp. NSFZ. NCBI lineage: Bacteria > Bacillati > Actinomycetota > Actinomycetes > Micrococcales > Microbacteriaceae > Agromyces > Agromyces sp. NSFZ. The sequence continues at coordinate 1,084,127 of NZ_CM149585.1, read as the reverse complement.
CTGAAGGCCTCGGGCGTCGCCCCGGTCGCGCTCGGCGCCAAGGACGCCTGGCCCGCCGCGCACTGGTACTACTGGTTCGCGCTCCGCGAGTGCAGCCCCGACACGCTCGCGAAGGCCGCCGACGAGCGCGACTTCAGCGACGAGTGCTGGATCCGCGCGGGCGAGGACCTGCAGGACTTCGCCGCCACCGAGCCCTTCAACGATGGCTTCCTCACCACCTCCGCCCAGCAGGGCGCGGGCAGCTCGGCCGGCCTCGTCGCGAACCACCAGGCCGCGATGGAGCTCATGGGCGCGTGGGACCCGGGCGTGATCGCCTCGCTCACCCCCGACCAGAAGCCGCTGCCCGACCTCGCGTGGTTCCCCTTCCCCGAGGTCGACGGCGGCGACGGCGAGCCCGGCTCGATGATGGGCGGCGTCGACGGCTACTCGTGCTCGGTGGACGCCCCCGACGCCTGCGTGGACTTCCTGAACTACATCGGCACCGCCTCCGTGCAGGAGGCCTACTACAAGGCGTTTAACGCGCCGCCCGTGAACACGGTCGCGCAGGAGGCGGTCGCCGAGCCCTACCTCCAGCAGATCCTCGAGGCGTACAACGCCGCACCGTACGCGTCGCAGTGGCTCGACACGGTCTACGGGCAGAACGTCGGCAACGCGCTGAACGTCGCGGTCGTCGACATGCTCGCGGGCAGTGGCTCGCCCGAGCAGATCATCGAGGCCGTCGACGCGGCCGCCGCCAAGGAGTGATCCGGCGATGACTGTTCGCGTGGACTCTGCGACGGAGATCGACGTGCCGGCAGGGCCTGCGCACCACGACGGGGGCGTCGCCCAGGCGACGCCCCCGTCCCCCCGCCGCCCGCGCGGCAGCGGGTGGGGCGCCAAGCTCGAGATCGCGCTCCTCGTCGGCCCCGCCCTGATCGTGTTCCTCGGCCTGGTGATCTTCCCGGTCGTGATGGCCGCCTACTACGGCTTCTTCAGCTGGAAGGGCTTCGGGCCGCCCACCGACTTCATCGGATTCCGGAACTACGTCACCATCATCCAGGACCCCGCCTTCCAGGAGGCGGTGCTCCACAACGGCACGATCGTGGTGCTGTCGCTGCTCCTGCAGGGGCCGGCTGCGTTCCTGCTCGCACTGCTCCTGAACCGCCGGATGCGCGGCCAGTCGCTCATCCGCGTGCTCATCTTCGTGCCGTACGTCATCGCCGAGGTGGTCGTCGGCACCGGCTGGAGCCTCATGCTCCAGACCAACGGTGCGGTCAACGACCTGCTCGAGAAGGCGGGCCTCGGCTTCCTCGCCCAGGACTGGCTGAGCAATCCCGACCTCGCGATGTGGACGCTCATGGGCATCATCACCTGGAAGTACATCGGCTTCGCCGTCATCCTCTTCCTGGCGGGCCTGCAGGGCATCCCGGACGAGCTCACCGAGGCCGCCGCGATCGACGGGGCGTCCTACTGGCAGATCCAGCGCCACATCACGCTGCCGCTGATGGGCCCGACGCTGCGGATCTGGGCGTTCCTGTCGATCATCGGGTCGCTCCAGCTGTTCGACCTCGTCTACATCATCTGGGGCCAGTACGTCGCCTCGACGGCCGGCACCTCCACCATGGCGACCTACATGGTCGCCGAGGGCAGGAACGCCGGCAACTTCGGGTACGGCAACGCCGTGGCCGTGGTGCTGTTCCTCATCTCCCTCGTGGTGGCCCTCGTCTACCAGCGATTCGTCCTCCGGCGCGACACCGAGGGTGCGCTCACCGGAGACCAGAAGAAGGGCCGGTTCCAGCGATGACCGCCTCCCCCGAGACCGCGGCGGCGGTGCTCCCCCTCGACCGGCGCGGACCCCGGCCGAGGCCGCACCGGCTGCGAGCCGCCAGCCCGATCGTGTACCTCGTCGCGCTGATCGTGATCGGCCTGATGCTCGCACCGATCGCGTACATCATCATCGGCGGCTTCCGCACGAACTCGCAGATCACGGTGGACCCCTCCGGGATGCCCGACCCGTGGATCTTCGCGAACTACCTCGACGTGCTCACGGGCGACGTGTTCTGGCGCCAGGTGCTGAACTCCGCCATCGTCGGCGCCGCGACCACGGTCGGCGTCATCGTGCTGGGCCTGATGGCGAGCTTCGTGCTCGCGCGCTACCGGTTCGCCGGGCGCGGCGTGCTCTACGCGCTCTTCGCCGCCGGCCTGATGTTCCCGCTCACGGTCGCGATCACGCCCCTCTACATCGTGGTGCGCTCGCTCGGCCTGATGAACTCGCTCGGCGGGGTCATCCTGCCCCAGATCGCGTTCGCGCTCCCGGCGACCATCATCATCCTGGTGCCGTTCCTGCGGGCCATCCCCGACGAGATCCAGGAGGCCGCCGAGATCGACGGCTGCAGCCGACTGGGCTTCTTCTGGCGGATGGTGCTCCCGCTCTCGCTCCCGGGCGTCGTGACCGTCGGCATCCTGGCGTTCATCGGGAGCTGGAACAGCTACCTGCTCCCGCTGTTCATCCTGAACGAGGAGGCGGCGTTCACGCTGCCGCTCGGCGTGCAGGCGTTCTCCTCCGAGTACTCCGTCGACACGGCGAAGGTGCTCGCGTTCACCTCGCTGTCGATGATCCCCGCGCTCATCTTCTTCAGCCTGTTCGAGCGCCGGATCGTCGGCGGCCTGACCGGGGCGGTGAAGGGATGACGCAGGAACTCGCTGCCGCACGCGACATCCGGCCCTGGCAGGATGCCTCGCTCCCCGTCGACGACCGCGTCGACGCCCTCGTGTCGGCCATGACGCTCGACGAGAAGCTCGCCCAGCTGTACGGCGTGTGGGTGGGGGCATCCGACGCCGGCGACGCCGATGTGGCGCCGCACCAGCACGCCATGGACGACCACATCGACCTCGACCGGCTGCTTCCCTCGGGGCTCGGCCAGCTGACGCGGCCGTTCGGCACGGCGCCCATCGACGCGGCGGCCGGTGCCCTCTCGCTGATGCGCACGCAGGAACGCGTCGTGGCGGCCAACCGCTTCGGCATCCCGGCCCTCGCGCACGAGGAGTGCCTCGCCGGCTTCGCCGCCTGGGGTGCGACCGCCTACCCGGTCCCCCTGTCGTGGGGCGCGACGTTCGACCCCGAGCTCGTCGAGCGGATGTCGCGGCGCATCGGCGCCGACATGCGATCCGTCGGCGTGCACCAGGGTCTCGCCCCCGTGCTCGACGTCGTGCGGGACGCCCGGTGGGGCCGCGTCGAGGAGACCATCGGCGAGGACCCGTACCTCGTCGGCACGATCGGCACCGCGTACGTGCGCGGGCTCGAGGCATCCGGAATCGTCGCGACGCTCAAGCACTTCGTCGGCTACTCGGCCTCGAAGGGCGGACGCAACCTCGCGCCCGTCTCGATCGGGTCGCGCGAACTCGCCGACGTGCTGCTGCCGCCGTTCGAGATGGCGGTGCGCGAGGGCGGCGTGCGGTCGGTGATGAACGCGTACACCGATCTCGACGGCGTGCCCACCGCCGCCGACCGCACGCTGCTCACCGAGCTGCTCCGCGATACCTGGGGGTTCGACGGCACGGTCGTCGCCGACTACTTCACCGTCGCGTTCCTGAAGCTCCTGCACGGCACGGCCGAGACGTGGGCGGATGCCGCGGGCGCGGCGCTCGAGGCCGGGATCGACGTCGAACTGCCCACCGTGAAGACCTTCGGCGAACCGCTCCGGCGGGCCGTGGAGGCCGGCGTCGTCGCGGAGTCGACCATCGACACCGCGCTGCGCCGGGTGCTCCGGCAGAAGGCGGAGCTGGGTCTCCTCGACGCCGAGTGGTCGCCCGTGCCGCCGGCCCTCGCGGGCGTCGATCTCGCGAACCCCTCCGACGCCGATGCCGTTCGCGGTCGGATCGACCTCGACTCCCCCGACAACCGGGCGCTCGCGGCACGGCTCGCCGAGGAGGCCGTGGTCCTCGTGCGCAACGACGGCGTGCTCCCGATCGCGGCATCCGCTCCCCGCCGGATCGCCGTGATCGGGCCCAACGCCGACGACCCGTACGCGATGCTCGGCTGCTACTCGTTCCCGGCGCATGTGGTCGTGCAGCACCCCGGCGTCGAGATGGGGATCGGGATCCCCACGCTGCTCGAGGCGCTCCGGGCGGAGTTCCCGGGCAGCGACATCCGTCACGCCGTCGGCACGTCCGTCGACGGCGGCGAGACCGAGGGCATCGCGGATGCCGCGGCGCTCGCGGCATCCGCCGACGTCGTGATCCTCGCGCTCGGCGATCGGGCCGGCCTCTTCGGTCGCGGCACGAGCGGCGAGGGGTGCGACGCGGAGGCGCTCGACCTCCCGGGCGCCCAGCAGCAGCTCGTCGACGCCGTGCTCGCGACGGGGACCCCCACGATCCTGACGCTGCTCACCGGCCGGCCGTATGCGCTCGGCCGAGCGACGACGGAGGCCGCCGCCATCGTGCAGGCGTTCTTCGCCGGCGAGGAGGGCGGGCCGGCCATCGCGGGCGTGCTGAGCGGACGCGTGAACCCGAGTGGTCGCCTCCCGGTGTCGATCCCCGCGACGGCGGGCTCGCAGCCGACCACGTACCTCGCGGCGCCACTCGCGCAGGCCAACGGCGTGTCGAACGTGGACCCGACGCCGGCCTTCCCCTTCGGCCACGGCCTCGGCTACGCCTCGTTCGCCTGGGAGTCGTTCACGGGCGACGAGGAGCAGGTCGACGTCGACGGCGAGGCGACCGTGCGGCTCCGGCTGCGCAACACCGGCGACCGCGCCGGCACCGAGGTCGTGCAGCTCTACCTGCACGACCCGGTGGCCTCGGTCGTACGACCGGTGCAGCGGCTCGTCGGCTACACGCGCGTCCGGCTGGAACCCGGCGAGGCCGCCGAGGTGCGCTTCACCGTGCCGGCCGACCTCACGTCGTTCACGGGGCGCACGGGTGAGCGCATCGTCGAGCCCGGCGAGGTCGTGCTGAGCGCAGGTCGTTCCAGCGGCGACCTGCCGTTCGCGCACACCGTGCGGCTCGTCGGCGCGGTCCGGCGGGTGGATCACACCCGGCGCCTGCACCCCGAGGTCGCGATCGTGCGCGGCCCGCGCTGATGGGTCGCTACCGCAATCCAGTGCTGCCGGGCTGTCACCCCGACCCGAGCGTGTGCCGGGTGGGCGACGAGTACTTCCTCGTGACGTCGACGTTCGAGTACTTCCCCGGCCTGCCGGTGCACCGGTCGCGGAACCTCGTGGACTGGGAGCTCATCGGCCACGCGGTGCACCGGCCCGGGCAGCTCGACCTGTCGACCGTGCCGGCGTCGGGCGGGCTGTTCGCCCCGACGATCCGTCACCACGACGCCCGGTTCCACGTCGTCTGCACGCTCGTGCACGGCGAGGGGCGCCAGGGCCACTTCCTCGTCACGGCGATCGATCCGGCCGGTCCGTGGTCGGACCCGGTCTGGCTCGACGGCGTCGACGGGATCGATCCGTCGCTGACCTTCGACGAGGGCCGCGTGTGGCTCTGCGGAACGCGGCTGGCCGAGCCGGGCGCATGGGAGGGGCAGACGGACGTCTGGCTCCGCGAGCTCGACCCGGTCACGTTCTCGCCGATCGGGCCAGAGCACCTGCTCTGGCGCGGCGCGCTCGTGGGCGCGGTCTGGGCCGAGGGGCCGCACCTGTACCGCCGTGGCGACCGGTGGCTGCTCCTCGCCGCGGAGGGCGGAACCGACCGCGACCACGCGGTGTGCGTCGCGTACGCCGACGAGATCACGGGTCCCTACGTGGGCGATCTCGCCAATCCTCGCCTCAGCCACCGCGACCTCGGCGCCCGCGCCGAGATCGTGAACGTCGGCCACGCCGACCTCGTCGAGGCATCCGACGGCCGCACCTGGGCGACCCTGCTCGCGACGCATACCGTCGATGGCATCGCGAGCCTCCTCGGCCGGCAGACCCACCTCGTGCCGGTCGGATGGGAGGACGGGCGGCCGCTGTTCGCACCCGGCGTCGGCCGCGTGCAGGCGGTCGTCGAGGCCGACGGGGTGCCCGACCAGGCGCCCGCCCCCGCCGTCTGGCGCGACCACTTCGACGCGCCCGCGCTGGACCCCGGGTGGAACACGCTGCGCACGAGTGGCGACGAGCGGATGTCGCTCGCGGAGCGCCCCGGCTACCTGCGGCTCGCGCTCGGGCGCACCCGACCGACCGAGCTCGGCCCGCTCTCGTTCGTCGGACGGAGGCTTCCCGCGACGCGCGTCAGGGTGACGACCGTCGTGCAGCTGTCGGATGCCGCGGGGGCGGCCGCTGAGGCCGGGCTCATGCTGCGCCACTCCGAGGACGCGCACCTCGTGCTCCGGGTGCGGTCCGACCCGGCCGACCGCGACGTGGCGCGCGTCGACGCGACGCTGACGGTCGGGGGCGATCCTCGGGTGCTCGGCGCGATCCCCGTGCCGGCCGGCCGCCCGGTGGAACTCACGATGCAGCTCGACGGATTCCAGGTGGAACTCGCCGCGCGCACCGACGCGGAGGAAACGTGGGCGCCGGTCGCGATCGCCGATGTCGCATCGCTCTCCCCCGATGTCGCCGGCGGCTTCGTCGGCGCGTGGGTCGGCATGCTCGCCGTCGGCGACGGCACCGGGCATGCGGACTTCGACCGCTTCGAGCTGGCATCGCTGCACGACACCGCTGCGGCCGCCTCCGCACAGTCGTAGCGACGTCGCGCTCGGCGAGACCGGGACACCCCGCCGATCAGGCGGACGTGCCGGCCTCGACGAGGGTCGGGAGGGCTCGCTCGATCATGTCCATCGTCGCGGTGAGCGAGATGCGGAAGTGCTCGGGCTGCTCGAACAGCGTGCCCGGCATGAGGTACACGCCGCGGGCGGCGAGCGCCGCGCAGAAGGCCGCGCCGTCGCCGCCGGGTGCCCTGCCCCAGAGGTAGAAGGTCCCCTCTGGCCGGGTGAGGGTGTACCCGGCTTCCCGGAGCGCGCCGTAGAGGCGATCCCGCCGACGGGTCAGCTCCGCCACGTCGATCGACACGCCCTCGAGTGCGGGTACGGAGTACTGCATGATCGCATCCGGGAACCCCCAGCCGATCGCGAGCTGCAGCGGCATCAGGGCGGCCCTGAGCGCGGCACGCTCGGCGGGCGGGATCAGCGGTGAGAGGGCGAGGTACCCGAGACGCTGCCCGGGAGCCAGCAGGACCTTGCCGTAGCTGTAGTCGATGACGGTCCACGGGTACGAGGCGGCGGGCGTGGAGAAGCCGATGCCGTCGAATCGGATGCGGCGGTACGGCTCGTCCGAGAGGATCCAGATGCGCCGCCCGTACCGCTGGGACGCCTCGTCGAGGAGCTCGGCGAGCGCGTCCCACGTCTCCTTCGGATAGACCCGGCCCGTGGGATTGGCCGGCGAGTTCACGATGACCACCCGGGTGCGCGCGGACAGCGAACGGGCGATCGCGTCGAGATCCAGGGAGAAGTCGACGGGGTCGAGCGCGGCACCGACGGGCACGAGGTTCACCGCATGGAGCATCGGGGCGTAGCAGAACCAGCCCGGCACCGGGATGACCACCTCGTCGCCGGCGTCGGCGAGCATGGCGAATGCGAGGGAGATGGCGCCGAAGGCGCCCTGCGTCATCGCGATGTCCTCGGGTTCGAAGTCGAGTCCGAGTTCGGTCCGCAACCCGGCCGCCACGGCCTCCTGAGCGGGTCGCTCGTTGGTCCTGTAGGCGAACCAGTCGACCGATCGAGGCTCGAGCTGCGCGCGCATGGCGTTCGTGAGTCCCGGCAGCGCCATCTCGTGCGGGTTGCCGAACGTGAAGTCGAGCGCGTCGGGATCGCGCGCCGCGTCCTGGATGCTCGAGAAGAACGTCGTGACCGTGTCGACGGACGCCTTCGCCGCGACTGCTCGAGCGGACATGGCCATGTCGATCCCCTCCCGATTGCCCATCGTGCCGGACGCCTCAGCATGCCCATCCCCGACGACCGGCGTCAATAGCTCCGATCAGGGCTGGATCACGGAAGATCGGCGTCGACGCCGGAGGGCGGCGCCGTGCTCTCCCGCACGACGAGGCTCGTGGCGAGGTCCATGCGCGGCGTCGCCTCCGCCATGCCTTCACTCAACCGGATGGCGAGGCGCGCGGCCTCCTCCCCCATCCGCCGGAGCGGTTGGTGCACGGTGGTGAGGCGCGGCGTCATCCACTGCGCGAGCGGGATGTCGTCGTAGCCGACGATCGACACGTCCTCGGGCACTCGGAGGCCGAGCGCCCGGGCCGCCTCGATGGCGCCGAGGGCCTGCAGGTCGCTGCCGGCGAAGATGGCCGTGGGACGGTCGGGCGATGAGAGGAGCTCTCGAGCATGATCGCGCCCGCCGCTCATGTGGAAGTCGCCGAATCGGATCCACTCGGGCCGGATCTCGAGGCCGGCCGAGTTCATGGCCGAACGGAGGCCGTCGAGGCGGGCGAGGGAGCACATCATGTCCTCGGGTCCGGTGATGGCCGCGATGCGGCGGTGTCCGAGCTCGATGAGGTGGCGCGTGGCCATGAGTCCGCCCGACCAGTTGGCCGAGCCGACCGACGGCGCGTCGGGTGAGGGGTCGCCCGCGGGGTCGACGATGACGAAGGGGATCGCCCGGGATCGAAGCCGCTCGCGGTACTCGGGCGCCAGGTCCGAGAAGACGAGTACCACCCCAACTGGCCGGCGGCGCATGACACCCTCGATCCATTCGGGGTCGGGTGCGTGCCGGCTGCCGCTGACGGTGAGCACGACGCTGAGCCCGTGCTCCTTCGCGACCTCCTCGACGCCGCCGATGACCTCCATCGACCACACGCTGTCGAGTTCGTGGAAGACGAGTTCGATGAGCTCGGCCTTCGCCTGGGCCCGGGCCCCGCGCCGCTCGTACCCGTGCTGCTGGAGCAGCTGCTCGACGCGCTCCCGGGTCGAGGACGCGACATCCGTGCGGCCGTTCAGCACCTTCGAGATCGTCGACAGGGAGACGCCCGCCTCCTCGGCGATCTCGGCGAGGGTGACGCGCTCCGTCGGGGCATCCGTCTGCATGTTTCGAGTCTAGCGGCGAAACTCTCGCCCCTGCCTTGGGTACTGGCGCGAGCGGGAGACGGTGGTATAGGTTGTTGTTCACAACATTTCCGTTCGACGAGGAACCTTCCCATGCCACTGCCCACGCCCACCCGTGACGACAAGTTCTCCTTCGGTCTCTGGACCGTCGGCTACAACGGCACCGATCCCTTCGGCGGCCCCACGCGGCATCCGCTCGACGTCGTGCACGTGGTCGAGAAGCTGAGCGAGCTCGGCGCCTACGGCCTCACGTTCCACGACGACGACCTGTTCGCCTTCGGCTCGTCCGACGCCGAGCGGCAGACGCAGATCGACCGGCTCAAGCAGACGCTCGCCGACACCGGCGTCATCGTGCCGATGGTCACGACCAACCTCTTCAGCGCTCCCGTCTTCAAGGACGGCGGGTTCACCTCGAACGACCGCCAGGTGCGCCGCTTCGCGCTCCGCAAGGTGCTGCGCAACATCGACCTCGCGGCCGAGGTCGGTGCGAAGACGTTCGTGATGTGGGGCGGCCGCGAGGGCGCCGAGTACGACGCCGCGAAGGACATCCGCTCCGCCCTCGAGCGCTACCGCGAGGCCGTGAACCTGCTGGGCGACTACGTCACCGACAAGGGCTACGACCTCCGCTTCGCGATCGAGCCGAAGCCCAACGAGCCCCGCGGCGACATCCTGCTGCCGACCGTCGGCCACGCGCTCGCCTTCATCGACTCGCTCGAGCGCCCCGAGCTCGTGGGCCTCAACCCCGAGGTCGGGCACGAGCAGATGGCGGGCCTCAACTTCGCCGCGGGCATCGCGCAGGCGCTGTACCACGGCAAGCTCTTCCACATCGACCTCAACGGCCAGCGCGGCATCAAGTACGACCAGGACCTCGTCTTCGGCCACGGCGACCTGCACAACGCGTTCGCGCTCGTCGACCTGCTCGAGTTCGGCGGCCCGAACGGCGGACGGGCGTACGACGGCCCCCGCCACTTCGACTACAAGCCGAGCCGCACCGAGGACGAAACCGGCGTGTGGGACTCGGCCGCCGCGAACATGCGCACCTACCTGCTGCTCAAGGAGCGGGCCGCGGCGTTCCGGGCCGACCCCGAGGTGCAGGAGGCCCTCGAGGCCGCGAAGGTCACCGAGCTCGCGAAGCCGACGCTGAACGACGGCGAGTCCTACAACGACCTGCTCGCCGACCGGAGCGCGTACGAGGAGTTCGACCCGTCGGCCTACCTCGGCGGCAAGGGCTTCGGCTTCGTGCGCCTGCAGCAGCTGGCCACCGAGCACCTCCTGGGCGCCCGCGGCTAGCGCCGCCACCCGCCCCCTTCGCCCCCACCCGCCCCGCAGCTGCGACACCTGCGCGGCCGGTGCGCCACTTCAGGTGGCGCTCCGGACGCACAGGTGGCGCAGAGGGCAGGCCATCCCGAGCAAGGAGCCACCCATGGCACTCGTCGCCGGCGTCGACTCGTCGACGCAGTCCTGCAAGGTCGTGATCCGGGATGCCGCGACCGGGGCGCTCGTGCGCTCGGGTCGCGCCGCGCATCTCGACGGCACGGAGGTCGACCCCGCCGCGTGGTGGGGCGCCCTGCTCACGGCCTTCGCCGACGCGGGCGGGTTCGAGGGTGTCGAGGCCGTGTCGATCGGCGGGCAGCAGCACGGCATGGTGGTGCTCGACGGCGACGGGCGGGTCATCCGCGACGCCCTGCTCTGGAACGACACGAGGTCGGCGCGGGCGGCCCGCGACCTCATCGACGAGGTCGGCGCCGACGAGTACGCACGGCGCACGGGCGTGGTACCCGTCGCCTCGTTCACGGCGACGAAGCTGCGCTGGCTGCGCGACGCCGAGCCCGAGCACGCGGCACGGGTCGCGGCGGTGGCCCTCCCCCACGACTGGCTGACGTGGCGGCTGCGCGGCTTCGGGCCCGAGGGCGAGTCGCCGCTCGGTCCCGTGCTCGACGAGCTCACGACCGACCGCTCCGACGCGAGCGGCACGGCGTACTGGGGCGCCGACGGATACGACCGCGCCCTCCTCGTGCGGGCGCTCGGGCACGACGCGATCCTCCCCCGCGTGCTCGGCCCCGGCGAGGCGGCCGGCCGCACGCCCGACGGCATGCTCGTCGGCCCGGGTGCGGGCGACAACGCCGCCGCCGCGCTCGGCCTCGACGCGGCATCCGGCGACGTCGTCGTCTCGATCGGCACGAGCGGCACGGTGTTCGCGGTGACGGACGCCCCCGTCGCCGACGTCTCGGGCACGGTCGCGGGCTTCGCCGACGCCACCGGCCGGTACCTGCCGCTCATCGCGACGCTGAACGCGGCACGGGTGCTCGATGCCACGGCGGGCCTACTCGCGGTCGACCACGCCGAGCTCGGGCGCCTCGCGCTCGCGGCCGAGCCCGGGGCATCCGGCGCCGTGCTCGTGCCGTACTTCGAAGGCGAGCGCACGCCGAACCTGCCCGACGCGACCGCGTCGCTTACGGGCCTCACCCTCGCGAACACCACGCGCCCGGCGGTCGCCCGCGCCGCGATCGAGGGCATGCTCTGCGGTCTCGCCGACGGACTCGACGCGGTGCGCGGTCAGGGCGTCGGTGCCGAGCGCGTGCTGCTCATCGGCGGCGCGGCGCAGAACCCGGCGGTGCGGCGCATCGCCGCGCAGGTGTTCGACGCGCCCGTCGTCGTGCCCTCGCCCGGTGAGTACGTCGCCGACGGCGCGGCCCGTCAGGCCGCGTGGGTGCTCACGGGCGAGCGGCCGGCTTGGCCCGTCGAGATCGCCGAGGAGGTCGCGCCTGACACGCGACCCGAGATCCGTCGTCAGTACGCCGAGCGCGCGCACGCCTTCGCCGGCAACCCCGCCGTCGGCGCCTGACGGGGAGGGTCGAACCGTGCTCAAGCGCGCCGCCGTGGCATCCGCCGACACCCCCGCCCATCGCCTCGTCGAGACGACGATCACGATCACCGGCGCCGACGGACGGCCGCTCGCCGACACCGACGTCACGATCGAGCAGACCCGCCACGCCTTCGCGTTCGGCAACATCGGCTTCGACCTCATCGCGCTGGCGAACGGCGAGGGGCAGCCGGGCGACGAACGGCTCGCCGCAGACTGGCTCGACCTCTTCAACGCCGCCACGCTGCCGTTCTACTGGGCCGAGTTCGAGCCCGTGCGGGGGCGCCCGCGCACCGAGCCCCTGCGCCGGGCGGCCGAGTGGTTCGCCGCGCGGGGAGTCGCGCTGAAGGGGCATCCGCTCGCCTGGCACACCCTCGCACCCGAGTGGCTGCTGCCGCTCACGACCGACGAGGTCGAGGCCGCGCAGCGGGCGCGCATCCGCCGCGAGGTCGCCGACTTCGCCGGCCTCATCGACACGTGGGACGCGATCAACGAGGTCGTCATCATGCCCGTGTTCGAGAAGGAGGAGAACGGGCTGACCCGGCTCGCGCGGGCGCGCGGGCGCATCCCGACGATCCGGCTCGCCTTCGAGGAGGCCCGCGCCGCCAACCCCGCCGCGACGCTGCTGCTCAACGACTTCGACCTCTCGAGCGCCTACGAGTGCCTCATCGAGGGCGTGCTCGAAGCCGGCATCCGCATCGACGCCATCGGCCTGCAGACCCACATGCACCAGGGGTACCGGGGCGAGGAGGCCGTGCTCGCGATCGTCGACCGCTTCGCCCGCTACGGCCTACCGCTGCACCTCACCGAGACGTCGCTCGTCTCGGGCGACCTGATGCCCCGCGAGATCGTCGACCTCAACGACTGGCAGGTCGAGTCGTGGCCGTCGACGCCCGAGGGCGAGGCCCGCCAGGCCGATGAGCTCGTGCGGCACTACCGGTCGCTCGTCGGGCATCCGGCCGTAGAGGCGATCACCTACTGGGGCATCACCGATCGGGGAGCCTGGCTCGGCGCGCCCATCGGGCTGCTGCGTGCCGACGGCACGCGCAAGCCCTCGTACGACGCACTGCACGCGCTCGTGAAGGGCGAGTGGTGGCTGCCGCCGACTCCGCTGCGAACGGATGCCTCGGGTCGCGTCTCCGTGGCAGGGTTCGCCGGCGACTACGCGGTGCAGGCGAGCGGCACGAAGGCCGCGTTCACGCTGGCGCCCGGCACCGAGGCATCCGTGGCCGCGGTGCTCGCCTGAGCAGCCGTCGATGACGTCGCCGGGGCGACGGCGGCCCGCCCACGCGACGGCGGCCCGAACTCCAACCGCCACCGCGAGCAAGGGCCGCCGCCGAGCGCCGATGGTCAGCCGAGGCGGCGTGCGAGTTCCGCACCCGCCGCCTCGAGCCACCGCAGCGGCTCGGCCATCGCGGCGGCCTCGCTCCCGGCGAGATCGGAGAGCGCGACGGATGCCCCGAATCCCCGCGGCTCGGCCGCGATCACGCCGGCCACCAGCGCGGTCGGCACGCCCGCGTCACGGGCCAGCGATGCGACGACCGTCGGCGCCTTGCCCGCCTCGGACTGCCCGTCGAACCGCCCCTCCCCCGTGATCACGAGGTCGGCGCCCGCCACCGCGGACGGCAGGCCCACCGTCTCGGCCACGAGCCGGGCCCCGCCGCCCATCTCGGCTCCCCACGTGAGCAGGCCGAATCCCGTGCCGCCCGCGGCGCCGGCACCGTGCGCCGCCGCGAGCGCGCGCATCTCCTCGGGCATCAGCTCGGCGAGTCGGGCGAGGTCCCGCTCGAGCACGGCGACGGACGCGGCATCCGCCCCCTTCTGCGGCCCGAACACGGCCGCCGCGCCGCGCTCGCCGAGCAGCGGGTTCGTGACGTCGCCGAGGATCACCGCTCCGCCCGGCGGCAGCGGTCGAAGCCCTGACAGGTCGAGGCGAGCGAGCGTGCCGAGACCGCGGTTGCCGAGCGCGACGGGTGCGCCCGAGGCATTCGTGAACCGTGCACCGAGCACGGCGAGCGCGCCGGCGCCGCCGTCGGTCGAGGCGCTGCCGCCGAGGGCGAGCAGCAGCCGGGACACCCCGGCGTCGAGCGCGGCGGCGATCGCCTCGCCGAACCCGGCGGTGTGCGCGTCGAGGGGCGCGAGCGGGTGCACCAGCGTGAGGCCCGAGGTCGCGGCGAGCTCGACGACGCCCGTGCCGTCGGGGAGCAGCAGCCAGTGGGTCTCGACGGGCTCGGCTCCCGGTGCCGGCCCGCGCACCGTCAGCGGCATGCGGCGAGCGCCCGGCACCGCCGACTCGAACGCGTCGAGGGTGCCCTCCCCGCCGTCAGCCATGGGGCGCATCAGGAACTCGTCGGCCGGCCGCACCGAGCGCCATCCGTCGGCGAGTGCGGCGGCGGCATCCGCGGCGCTCGCCGTGCCCTTGAACGAGTCGGGTGCGATGACGATGCGCGCGACGCGCGTCACGACGCGTCGAACGTCGGTGCCGGGACGTGCGACAGCCACTCGAGCGCGCGCGTGAGGAGCTCCCGGTGCGCCGCAGACTCGTACGAGCGCACGTCGTGTCCGAGCGCGTCGTACACGAGCCGCGAACGGCCGAGCTCGCGCGCCCACACCAGGGGATGCCGCATGCCGTCCTCCTCGTGCTCGGCGATGGGCTCGATCACGGCATCGAGCCGAAGCCCGGAGTAGCGTTCGTCGAACACCGCGAAGTCGCCGAGGTCGTCGGCGATCGGATGCGAGCCGACCAGGTGCACGAGGGACTCGCCGATCGGCGGATGCCACGACACGTCCTCGACCCAGCGAGCGCCGATGGCGCGCACGAATGCGGGCAGCTCGGGCAGGCTCGCGGCCGCCGCGTGCACGGCGAGGATGCCGATGCCGCGTTCGAGCGCGGCATCGAGGCCGGCGGATGCCGCGGCGATCTCGTCGGCCCCCGCGGGGCCCGGATCGGGAACCCCCTCCGGCAGCGGCGTGGCGGGGTCGCCCGCGTTCACGACGAGCAGGTCGGCGTCGCCGAGGTTCGCCAGCCCGCCGAGGAGATCGTCGCTCACGTCGACGCGGTAGCCCGCGCCGGCGACGATGCCGGCGAGGGCGGCGCTGGTCTCGGCGAAGGCGTGCCAAGGGTCCGCGTAGCGTCCGGAGCCGCTGAGGATGACCGCCCGCATCTCGCCTCCCCGCTCTCGCGTCGATCGTAACCCGCAATGGTGGTCGGCGTCATCGCGCGGGCGGTCGGGGGGAGAATCGACAGATGCTGGTCTCCGTGGGACACGGCCGCCTGGAGCGCGACGCATTCGCCGACCTCCTGCTCGCCGCCGGTGTGGAGTCGCTCGTCGACATCCGGCGCTATCCGGGCAGCCGTCGCAATCCCGACGTCTCGAGCGAGGCCATGTCCGACTGGCTTCCCGCGTCAGGCATCGCCTACCGGCAGGAGCCCCGGCTCGGCGGACGCCGTCGCCTCCTCCCCCATGCGCCTCGAGAAGACCCGTGGTGGCAGGTCGAGCAGTTCGCCGCCTACGCCGCCCACACGCGCACCCCGGAATTCCAGACGGCTCTCGCCGAGCTCATGCAGCAGTCCGAAGGCACGCGCACCGCGATGATGTGCAGCGAGAGCGTATGGTGGCGCTGCCACCGGCGGTTGGTCGCCGATGTCGTCGTGCTCCGGCTCGGCGAGCCGGTCGAGCACCTCATGCACGACGGGCGGCTGCGGCCGCACGAGCCCGCGGCCGGCGCACGGCTGCGAGACGACGGCATGGTCGTGTGGGATCGCCGGGAGGCCGCCGACGCGTGACGGCGGTCGCGCGCAGGCCAAGCCGATGCGTCAGGCGATGGGTTCGAGCAGGCGCGGACGAAGCGGATCGTCGTGCTCGACGACGATCGACGCCCGGTCACGGGGCGCCTCCTCCGCGAGGTAGAGGCGGCACGCGGCCATGTACCGCGACGCGTAGGCGGCTTCCGCCGCCGCGCGGCCCCCGAGGTGCTCGGCATCACGGTCGATCCCTCGCCGCTCGGCCCGGTCGATCGAGCTCTCGAGGTAGACGACCTCGTCCCAGTGACGGCGCAGGTCGCCGCGCTGGACGAAGGTCGCCGCGAAGATGACGATCGCATCCGACGGAGCCGTGGTGAACTCGCGCAGCACGGCGTCGGTGGCGAGGTCGTGGACCCGCACCGCGTACTCCCGGGATCCGTCCGGTCCGAGCGGGCGGAGCACGAGGTCGCGGAGCGCGTCGAAGTCGTAGGCGTCCTCGTAGTATCCGCGCGCTGACTCCCGGCCCTGCCGATATCGGATCGATCGGACGTGGTGGAACCCATCGGAGTCGATCAGGATCGCCGGCCGGCCATGAGCGGGGATGCGTTCGGCGAGCTCCTCGGCGAACGTGCTCTTGCCGGCACCGCAGACCCCGTCGATCCCGACTCGCAGTGGATGCCCGGGATCGCGTTCGCAGAGCAGGCGGGCCACGGCGTCGAGGACCGATGATCGCATCACGTGGTCAGCGTACGGGGACCTGGAGCTCGGCGGGCCGCTCCAGCCCCCCGACCGACACGGTGGGCCAACGCGGATCCACCGTGAGCACTTCGAGCCCCCGGGTGCCGACGACCACCGTGTCCTCCACCTTGGCGCCGGGCGCGCTCGGGTTCCACGCGAAGGCCTGCCCGACCTGTACGACGTCGCTGATGCCCGGGATCGCACGGGGATCGCGCCCGGCGTACCCGGCGGCGCCGCCCTGGTGGTGGTGTCGCCACTCCTCGGGGTCGAAGCCGTGCCGCGCATAGGACCCGATGCCCACCTCGAACGCGTCGGCGAGCGTCGCGCCGGGACGGGTGGCGCCGAGGAACTCGGCCTCGACGTCGAGGATCCGGCGCGCCGCATCCGCTTCGGCGGCGTCGGCGGGGCCGAACCGCACCCAGCGGGTCGCGTTCGCGATGAGGCCGTGCCGTCGTCCGCACGCCACGAGCATCGCGCGGTCGCCGAGCGGGCCGGTCGTGGGCAGCGGATGCCGGTACCCGAGCCTCGATCGCCCGGCAACGAGCGTCACCAACGGGTCGATGCCCCGCGCCGCGAGGTCGCCGCCGATTCGGGCGGCCACGTCGCGCTCGGAATCGCTCGGCTCGGCGGTGGCCGCGGCATCCGTCAGCACCTCGGCGACCTCCCCGCAGAGCACCCGGTAGCGCGCGAGCTCGGCGGGGAGGAGCGACGCCCGTGCCGCCCGCAGGTCGGCCGCGGCATCCGCCTCGTCGAGCTCGGCGAGGCCAGCCTCCGTGATCGGCTGGTGCCACGGCACGCGAACGAGGTCGAACCCGGAGATGTCGCCGAGCTCCTCGGCGAGCAGGCGCTCCGCCTCGTTCGCGAAGACCCGCAGCTCGTCGCGGTCACGATGCACCACGACGGCGACGACGGGGTCGGCCGCCAGCGAGACGTGCGTACGGGCACCGTCGAGGTACCAGGCGACGGCCGTGTGCGAGCGCAGCACGATGGAGTCGGCGCCGCGCCCGTCGAGGAGTGCGAGCATCCGGTCTCGCTTGGCGGCGCGATCATCGGCGACGGGCCCGGATACGACCGGCGGCCCCGAGACGGTCAGGGTCATGGCGAGGTCCTCTCAGCGGGCGGCGCCGGCGGCACGGGCGGCGGCGCCGTGCTCTCCCGCGCCTCGAGACGGGGTCGGTACAACACGGTGTGCTCGATCGGGCCGCCCGCGATGAGCGTGCGCAGCCGCGTCCACACCTGGGCGCCGAGTTCACCGCGCGGCACCGAGAGGCTCGTGAGCCGTGGCAGCGTGAACCGCGCCATCGGCACGTCGTCGAATCCGGCCACCGAGAGGTCGCCGGGCACGTCGACGCCGAGCTCCCGGAGCCGGGTCATCAGCCCGATGGCCACGAGGTCGTTGTACGCCATCACGGCCGTCGCGCCGCGATCGCGCGCGGCGAGCACGCGGTCGGCTGCCTCGTAACCGTCGTCGAGCCGGGAACCCGCTGCCAGCACCTCGATCTGCACGTCGCGATGCGCAGCGAGGGCCTCGTCGACGCCGCGCAGTCGCTCCGCGTTCGACGCGCTCGCGGCCGGTCCGCCGAGATACGCCAGCCGTCGATGCCCGAGCGCCCGCAGGTGCTCGACCAGGTCGCGGATGCCCCGCACGTAGTCGACCCCGACGACGGGCACGTCGGACCCGGGCAGCTGCCGGTTCACGACCACGACCGGTGCGACGCGGTCGACGACGCGCCGGAGTTGCGCCTCGGGCATGCGGGGCGCGCACAGCACGAGGGCGTCGCACCGGTGACGCGCCTCGAGCGCGGTCGCCTCCTCCTCATCGACGCGCTCGGCCGTGTCGGCGACGAGCACGCGGTAGCCGTCGGCGGCCGCGGCGAGACTGAGTCCCTGCAGGATGCCCTGGAAGAGCGGGTTGCCGAGATCGGGCACGACCATGGCGATGGTGTCGTTGCGACCGTGCACGAGGCTGCGTGCGGCGGCGCTCGGCGCGTAGCCGAGCGCCGCGATCGACGCCTGCACGCGACGCACGATCTCGGGATCGACGGTCTGCTTGCCGTTCAGCACGCGCGACACCGATGCCTGCGAGACGCCCGCGTGCGCGGCGACGTCCGCGATGGTCACTCCGCGGCTGCGCTCGCCCATGCCACCCCTCTCCCGTCGCGCTCGACGGCCGTCGGTCCGGTTCCGATGGATGCCCCGTGGTCGCCGACCCATCGAGAAACCGGTTCCTCAGTGTAGCCGCTGAGTTGCCGGACGCTGCTGCCATCGCCTAGGCTGAACGTGAGAAAGCGGTTTCTCAGCCGTTCTCCGACTACGGGCGGCATGTGCCGCGATCACCGGCCGCCAGTGCGGCCTCAGCGGCAGGAGCGTGGATGCGGGTCGTCGTCACGGGGTCGTCGGGCAGGCTCGGCCGAACGCTCAGCACCGGGCTCGCGGCATCCGGACACACGGTCGTCGGGGCGGATCTCGCACCCGTCGGACTTCCGGGCATCGAGGAGCGCGAGCTCGACCTGCTCGACGAGCACGCCGCGCAGCGGCTCCTCGACGACGTACGCCCGGACGCACTCGTGCACCTCGCGGGCATCGCCGTGCCGTTCAGCGCACCCGAGTCGCGGATCCTCGTGACCAACACCTCGCTCGCCCATTCCGTCCTCGACGCCGCCGCCCGCACCGGCGTGGGGCGCGTCCTCGTCGCGAGCAGCCCCACGGTGATCGGCTACGGCACGCCCGACTGGCGCGCGAGCGCGGTGCCGATCGACGAGACGCACCCCCGAGAGCCGTCGAACGCCTACGCCCTGTCGAAGCTCATCATCGAGGAGACGGTGCGCATGTTCGCCCGCACGGCCGCGGGCGCATACGGCTACTTCCGGCCCTGCTACGTGGTTCCGCCCGAGGAGTGGGCAGGGGCGCCGACACAGCAGGGCCACACCATGCGGGAGCGCCTCGACGATCCGGCGCTCGCCGCCGTCAGCCTCTTCAACTACCTCGACGCCCGCGACGCGGCCGCGTTCGCCGAGGCGTGGGTCGCCGCCCCGCCCCACGTCGTCGACGGCGAGGGGTTCTTCGTGGGCGCCGCCGATGCGCTCGCGCGACGGCCGATCGCCGAGCTCTGGCGCGAGCTCGCGCCCGGCCTCGGCGCCGGCGCCGACCGGCTCACCGGTACGCAGCCCGTCTTCTCGATCGAGAAGGCCGCATCGCTGCTCGGCTGGCGCCCCCGGCGCAGCTGGCGCACCGAGCTCGTCGCGGCCGAGGCATCCGCCGCCACCCCCGATGTTCCCGTTCCCGCGCAAGGTTCCCGCCACAACGGGCACCCGCCGCGGGAACGGGAACACGAGGCGGGGCCCGCCAGCGGAACCGCCACCTCCGTGCCAGAACGAACGTCCGCAACCGAGACGAGGACCGCATGACCGCAGCCACCAGCCCCCTCGCCTTCGACGGGGTGCTCTTCTTCCCCGTCACGCCGTTCACCGCCAGCGGCGCCGTGCAGCTCGACACCCTCGCCGAGCACGTCGCGAGCCGATTGCCGTTCGAGCCGGGCGGCGTGTTCCCGGCGTGCGGCACGGGCGAGTTCCACGCGCTCTCGGCGAGCGAGGCGATCGACGTGGTGCGCACCACGGTGCAGGCGGTCGACGGTCGCGTGCCCGTCATCGCCGGTGCGGGCGGACCGCTCGGCCACGCCGTCGAGCTCGCGCGCGGCGCCGAGGCCGCGGGCGCCGACGGCCTGCTGCTCCTGCCGCCCTACCTCGTGTCGGGCACCACGGCCGGGCTCGTCGCGTGGGTCGAGGCCGTGGCCGCGGCATCCGACCTGCCCGTCATCGTCTACCACCGCGGCACGGCCCGCTACACGGTCGACGCGATCACGCGGCTCGCGGCGAACCCGAAGGTGGCCGGCTTCAAGGACGGCACGGGCGACATCGGGCTCGCACAGGAGATCGTGCTCGCGGCCGAGGCCGCCGGCCGCGACGACTGGGCCTTCTTCAACGGCCTGCTCACGGCGGAGCTCAGCCAGGGCGCGTACCGCGGCATCGGCATCCCGCTGTACTCCTCAGCGGCGTTCGCGATGATCCCCGAGCTCGCGGCGCTGCACTACCGGGCGTACCTCGATGGTGACGAGGGCACGCGGATGTCCCTCCTGCGCGACTTCTACACCCCGCTCGTTCGGCTCCGCGACGAGACCCCGGGCTTCGGCGTGTCGCTCATCAAGGCGGGCCTGCGGCTGCGTGGACTCGACGTCGGATCGGTGCGCCCGCCGCTCGTCGATCCCACGCCCGAGCAGGAGACGCGGCTCGCCGGGATCCTCGAGACAGGGCTCGCGCTCGCCGAGCGGCACGCGCCGGCAGGGGCATCCGCGCGGTGACCGCGACGATCGCACGGCTCGCGACCCGGCCCCTCCGAGTGCCGCTGCGCCGCCCGTGGGGCCCCGACGTGCGCGGCCTCTCGCTCGTCGAGGTCCTCGTCGAGGACTCCGACGGCGCGACCGGTCACGGCTTCTCGTGGACGCCCTCGATCGGCGCCGCCGCGGTGCGCGCGCACCTCGACCACGACATCGCCGCGTTCGCGGTCGGACGTGCGGCCGAGGCATCCGCCCTCTGGCAGCCCCTCTGGGAGCACCTGCACGAGGGCGGTGGCGGCGGCATCACGACCATCGCGATGGCCGGTCTCGACCTCGCGCTCTGGGACCTCGCGGCCAGACGCGCGGAGACCGGCATCACCGACCACCTGGGGCGCCGGCACGACACCGCGGTCGTCTACGGCAGCGGCGTGAACCTGCACTATCCCCTCGACGAGCTCCTGGCCCAGGCCGAGCGCTGGGTCGCAGCGGGCTTCGACGCCGTGAAGGTCAAGGTCGGCAGTCCCGACCTCGCGCGCGACGTCGAGCGCCTCGCCGCCGTGCGGCAGGTCATCGGCCCCGACCGCCGGCTCATGGTCGACGCGAACCAGCGCTGGACGCTCGCGCAGGCCGAGCGGGCGATCGGCGAGTTGGCGCCGTTCGGACTCGCCTGGATCGAGGAGCCGCTGCGTGCCGACGACCTCGCGGGACACGTCGAGCTGCGCCGGCGCATCGACGTGCCCGTCGCGCTCGGCGAGAACCTGTACACGCGCTACCGCTTCGCCGAGTTCATCGACGCCGGCGCCGTCGACCTCGTACAGCCGAACGTCGTGCGGGTCGGCGGCATCACGCCGTTCCTCGCCATCGCCGAGCTCGCCCGCGACCGCGGCGTCGACCTCGCGCCGCACCTGCTGCTCGAGCTCTCGGCGCAGCTCGCGCTCGCGCTGCCGGGTGAGCATCTCGTGGAGGCCGTCGAGGACGCGTCGTTCGAGGCGCTGGGCGCACTCGCCGCGCCGTCGCCCGTCGCCGTGTCGGGCGCCACGGCGTACACCACCGGCCGACCCGGCCTCGGCATACGCTTCACGAGCGAGCCGACGGATGCCGCGGCATCCCCTCGACCTACGGAGGAACCATGACCGACACCGCCACCACGGGCGCCGCCACCACCACCGACTCTGCGGACGCCACGACGCCCGCCGAGCTCGACCGGATCGCCGCCGCGGCCCGCCGTGCCTTCGCGGTGACCGTCGACTCGACCGCGGCCGATCGCGCCGCGTGGCTGCGAGCGGCCGCCGATGCCCTCGACGCGGCCCGCGACGAACTCGTGGCGATCGCCGACGAGGAGACGCACCTCGGCACTGCACGCCTGACCGGCGAGGTCGCCCGCACCACCGCGCAGCTCCGGCTCTTCGCCGACGCGATCCTGGAGGGCTCCTACCTCGAGGCGGCCATCGACCACCCCGATCCGACCACCACGCCGCCGCGCCCCGACCTGCGCCGCATGCTGCGCCCGCTCGGCCCAGTCGCGGTGTTCGGTGCGTCGAACTTCCCGTTCGCCTTCTCGGTCGCCGGCGGCGACACCGCGTCGGCGCTCGCCGCCGGCTGTCCCGTCATCGTGAAGGGGCACTCGGCACACATCAGGCTTTCGCGGCGCACCGCCGAGATCGTGACCGAGGCGCTGCGCGCCGCGGGCGCTCCCGACGGCATCTTCGGCCACGTCGAGGGCCGCGAGACGGGTGTCGCGCTCGTGCAGCACCCCGAGATCCGTGCCGTCGGGTTCACCGGATCGCTGCACGGCGGCCGCTTCCTCTTCGACCTCGCGCAGCGGCGGCCCGACCCGATCCCGTTCTACGGGGAACTCAGCGCCGTGAATCCCGTACTCATCACGCCGGCCGCGATCGACGCACGCGCCGACGAGCTCGCGGCCGGACTCGCCGGATCGTTCACGCTCGGCGCCGGCCAGTTCTGCACGAACCCGGGCGTGGTCTTCGTGCCGGCCGGTTCGGGATTCGCCGAGCGCGTCGGTGCGGCGGTGGCCGCGACCTCAGCCGCGCCCATGCTGACCGACGGCATCGCGGCCGCCTTCGCGCAGGGGATCGCGGGCCTCGTGGGCCGGGCCGACGTCGAGGTCGTGGCCGGCGAACCGGCGCAGCAGCGCGGCACGGGCTCGCCCGTGGTGATGCGCACGACGACCGACGCGGTGCTGGCCGACCCGGGCGCGCTGTTCCACGAGTGCTTCGGGCCGTCGACCCTCGTCGTCGAGTACGCCGAGATCGCCGACGCGCTCGACGCGATCCGCGCGGTGGGCGGCAGCCTCACGGCGAGCGTCCACGCGGAGCCCGGCGAAGCGCTCGGCGGCATCCTCCCGGTGCTGACCGAGGTCGCCGGGCGCGTGCTCTTCGCCGGCTGGCCCACGGGCGTCGCGGTGAGCTGGGCTCAGCAGCACGGCGGTCCGTGGCCGTCGTCGACGTCGATCCACACCTCGGTGGGCGTGACCGCGATCCGCCGGTTCCTGCGACCGGTGGCCTACCAGGACGCCCCGGATGCCGCGTTGCCGACCGAGCTTCGCGACGAGAACGTGCTCGGCATCCCTCGCCGCATCGACGGGGTTCTCACCCTGTCGTGAGCCTCCCGTGATTCCCCGATGACGCGTACGCGACTGGACCGCTCCGGGTGACGCGGCCCAGGGGCCGCGGCATCCGCTCACCGCGCGTCGGTGACGGCCCGGTCGTCCAGTTCGTTGATGATGTCGACCAGCTCATCGATGCGGTACCCGTGAGCGCGTGCGAACGCGACCAGTTCGCGGGCCCTCTGTACGACGGCGCCCCTCGGCGGCGTGCCGGCCACCGAGATGCCGCGCCCTCGGCGGAACTCGAGGAGGCCCTCCTGCCGCAGCAGCCGCAGCGCCCGGAGCACCGTGTTCGTGTTGACGCCGAGCACGGCCGCGAGATCCTTGGCGGGCGGGAGCCGCTCACCAGGCTCTGCCTCGCCCTCGGCGATCGCTCGACGGATCGCCGCGGCGACCTGTTCGAAGAGGTCGATCGGCTCGGCTCTATCGACCTTGACACGAATCATGGTGCTAGCGATAATAGCATCAAAGACAAGGACAACCCTGATGGTCGTCGACGCTCCGATTCGGGAGCCTGATTCCGCACCCCCCGCATACGACGAGTCCGCGATGAGCGAGCCCGTCGAGGCGCTCATCAAGGAGGCCAGGCAGCGCGCGCGGCGGCGGCGCCTCGTCATCGGTGCCGTCGCTGCTGCGACGGTCGCCGTCGCGGCGATCGCCGTGACCGCGGCGCTCGACGGGGGTCCGCCTCAGAGCCGAGGAGCGGCGGCCGACTCCCCAGCCTGGCCGACGTCCTTCGGCGTCTTCGAGCCGGCACGTGGCCGGATCGTCTACACGGACGGTGCAGGGCTGAGCGCCATCGACCCAGCCGACCCGTCCTCTGTCAATACCCTGGCTCTCCCGAATGGACTGGGTGCGCTCATACCGGCGGGCTGGTCCGCGGACGGAACGAGGCTGGCGTTGACCTCCGAACACAGCGGCAGCAACTACGTGGTGGATACTGACGGTGCGGTCACGCTGGTCCCGGGCGGTGCGGGCTGCTGCTGGTTCGTGACCGATCCCTGGCTCTCCCCCGACGGCACCATCGCCATCGAAGTCATGGAGGGCGACCGGCTCCGCCTCAATGATCTCAAGGGGCTCCACGCGTCTCGCGTCATCGAACTCGATCCGCCGGTGGGAGACCTCGACACCGGCGTGGTGCCGGTCACCGCGTGGTCCCCCGACGGCGCCCGGATCGCCTACACCGCGTACGAACAGGTCAGCACGCACATGCTGCCGTCCGTCTTCGTCGTCGACCTCGACACCGGCAGTGCTCGGCAACTGGTGCCGCCCGGCTTCGGTCACATCAGGCAGATGGCCTGGTCGCCGGACGGCTCGCGGCTCCTCGTGATCGCCGGCCCGTATCGTCAGACGAACCCCGAGCCGACCGGGCTCAACCCCATGATCGGTGCGAAGGAAACCGGCCTGTACCTGGTCGGCACCGACCGCTCCACCCCGACCGGCCCGGCCACGGCGCTGCACCCGATCGCCTCGGGCCACTATGTCGCCGCGACGTGGTCGCCCGACGGCGAGCAGATCGCCGCGATCGGCGGTGTCGGCTCGGACCGCCGACTGGTGGTGATGAGTGCCGACGGTTCGGCATCACGAGCCATCGCCGATCTTCCGTCGGACGAGCTCTTCACCGGACTGGCGTGGCACCCGGCTCCCGCGCCGGACTGAGGCGCGGGGGCCGCGGCATCCGAGCGCTTCGGCTCAGTCGACGTTCGTGAAGACGACCGACTCGTAGCCGAACGACGGGGCAGTCCGCATCGTCAGCGAATCGGCGTCCGCGACCGACCACGCTTCCTGCCAGGTGATCGACTCGCCCGGCAGGATCGGCGTGGTCGGCGGGATGCCGACCTGGCCCCCCTCGGCGCCGACGTCGAGGATCCGCGTGGCCTCGGTGCCGCCCGACGAGAGCGTCGAGGCGACGATGGGCTGGACGTTCTCGGACGAGTCGTTCGTGATGGTCAGCGTGAAGACCAGGTCCGCTGCCTGGTCGGATCCAACAGCCACGTCGGACGGCGTGAACGGCTCGGGTGCGGAGACCGTCATGGAAACACCGTCCTCCCACGCCATCGTGTCGCCGAACACGAGCCCCTGCGCCGGCCCCGACTCGGTCGCATCCGGCGGAGCGGACTCGGGTGGCACCGGCGTGCCGAACTCCTCCTCGATCCCCTCCCGGATCTCCTCCTGGATCACTCCCGAGTCGACGAGCTGGCCGAAGACGTTGAACACGACGATCGCGGCCACGACGGCACCGACGATGGCACCGACGACCGAGAGGATCAGGCCGGTGATCGCCGGCCACTTCCGGCCGTTCAGGAAGAGGGCGACGATCGAGAGGATGAACGCGATCGGCAGGAGGACCCAGGCGACGACCTGCACGAACGGGATGCAGGCGAAGACGAGGCCGAGGGCGGCGATCACGAGCGCGACGATCCCCACGACGTTGGTCCCGGCCGGCTCGGCCGCGGCACCCGGCGGCGGGGCCGCCCCCACTGCGGGAGCGGTGCCGTACGGGGCGGCCGCGTACGGCCCCGCGGGCGGCTGCGTGGCGTACTGGGTGGTCGTGGTCTGGTCCGCCGCGGTGGGCGGGAAGGTGGCGGTCGCGGCCTGGTCGGCGGGTGGCGCGAGCGGCGCGGTGTGCTCCGTCCACTGCATCCCGTCCCAGTAGCGCAGCGCACCACGGCCGTCGTCGTACCAGCCCGCTGGAGCGTTCGTGGGATCGGTCATGCCCGCGATGATGCCAGCGAGCGTGCGTCGCGAAGGGGCCGAAAGGCCTGCCGTGACATCCGTCGTCCGACCACCGATGCACTCGTGCGGTTCAGATGCCGAGCTCGAGGTCGGCGATGAACACCGGCTGTCCGGTCTCGAGCGACCGGTTGCCGGCGATACCCACCGCGATCGCCTTCACGCCGTCGGCGTAGCCGGCCACGCGACCGAGCGGCGGGTCATCCGTCACCCGATCGAAGAGGTGCCCGAGCAGGTACGCGTCGCCGCCGCCGTGGCTGCCGATGCCGTCGGGGATCTCGACGACCTGCGCGCCCTCCCAGTGCCGCTGCAGCACGAGCCGCTCGGAGTCCGGGCGCACCTCGTCGATGGGCGAGTGATCGGGATGCATGCTCGGGTCGACCACGACCCGGCCGTCGTCGCCGATCAGCACCGCGCCGCGCTCGACGACCTCGAGCTCGGCGCGTCCCTCGGTGCCGTTGACGGTGACTCGGTAACCCTCCCATGGCGCGTGCGCGTTGAGCGAGTAGCTCATGGTGACGCCCGTGTCGTAGTCGACGAGTGCGGCGAGGTTGTCCTCGATCGTGATGCCCGGATCGAACACGTCGCGATCGCGCAGGTACCCGTCGTGATGCTCCTGGTCGAGGTAGAGCTCCTTCATGCGGGGCTCGGCGGCGAGGTCGAGCGCGAACGGGTCGCCCACGGCGCCGGTGCCGCGCGTTGGGCGCGCTCCGAGACCTCGCGCCGCCGCGTTCTCGGCGCCGTAGAAGCGCAGGCCGCCGCTCGCGAACACGCGCGCGGGCGTCGCCTGGATCCACCAGTTCACGAGGTCGAAGTGGTGCGACGCCTTGTGGATGAACAGGCCCCCCGACTTCGACTTGTCGCGGTGCCAGCGCCGGAAGTAGTCGGCGCCGTGCACGGTGTCGAGCGCCCACTCGAAGTGCACGCTCGTGACCCGGCCGATTCGGCCCTCTGCGATGACGCGCCGCAGCGTCGAGTTGCGCGGGCTGTACCGGTAGTTGAACGTCGTGATGACCTCGCGACCGGTCTCGGCGACGGCCGCCCCGATGCGGCGCACGTTCTCGGCGTCGATCGTGAGCGGCTTCTCCACCACGACGTCGGCGCCCGCGCGCAGCGAGCGCACCACGAAATCGGCGTGCGTGAAGTCGGGGGTGGTCACGATGACGCGGTCGAGGCGCTGCTCGGCGATCATGCGCTCGACGTCCTCGGGGAGGTAGCGTACGGGCGCCGGATGCCCCGCCGCCACCACCTCGCGCTCGTACACGTCGAGGCGACCCGGGTTGACGTCGATCCACGCCACGAGTCGGGCGACATCCGCATGCGGGCCCGACAGCGCCTCCACGTACATGCCGGCGCGGCTGCCCGTGCCGATGAGTCCGTACCGTTCCTGCTGCGCCATCGCGTGTGCTCCACCTCGGGTCGTGGTCGGCGAGAATGCGCTGAGAAAGCGCTATCTCGGATCGACTCATTTCTACCAGCCCGCCGTCGAACGGCCAAACCACCGCCGTCCGACGAAGCCTCGCGCGGTAGAGTCGAGGCCCTTGAGCGGCGGAATTTCGGAGGATCGCATGAGCGACGGCGGCCACGACGCTCGTCGCCGCACGCCCGCGACGCTGCACGATGTCGCGCGTGAGGCCGGGGTGTCGCTCGCGACCGCATCGCGATCGCTCAACAGCAGCACGAGACGCGTCAACGACGAGTACCGCAGGCGGGTGCTCGAGGCCGCGGCGCGGCTCGACTACTCCCCCAACCTCTCGGCGCGGGCGGTGGCGCGTGGCACGACCACCACGGTCGCCCTGCTCGTCGCCGACATCGCCGACCCGTACTTCTCGTCGATCGCCGCCGGCGTCATCGCCGTGGCCGACACGGAGCACCACATCGTCACGATGGCCGTCACCGAACGCGACCCCGAACGCGAGCTGGCCCTCGTGCGAACGCTCCGCGGACAGCGGCCGCGCGTCATGATCCTGGCGGGATCGCGGCCGATGACCGACCCCACCGGAGGCGCGCTCGCCGACGAGCTCCACGCCTACGAGCGCGCGGGCGGCAGGGTCGTGCTGATCGGCCGCAACGAATCGGGGTTGCGCACCGTACCCGTCGAGAACCGCGGCGGGGCGGAGGCGCTCGGGCGCGAGCTGGTGCGCCTCGGCTACCGGCGCTTCGCGGCCGTCACGGGTGCGGAGGGCCTGCGCTCGGCCGCCGACCGCGTGGAGGGCTTCCGCGCTGGCATCGCCGCGACCGGCGGCGAACTGCGCGATGCCGACCTCGTCCGCGACGCGTTCACGCGCGACGGCGGCTACCGCGCCATGCAGGCGCTCCTCGAGCGCGGCATCGAGGGCATCGAGCTCGTGTTCGCCGCGACCGACGTGATGGCCGTGGGCGTGCTCGCGGCGATCCGCGACGCGGGCCTCGTGCCAGGAGCGGATGTCGCGGTGGCGGGATTCAACGACATCCCGACGGTGCGCGACCTCACGCCCGCGCTCACCACGGTGCGCGTGCCGCTCGAGGAGCTCGGCCGCCGCGCGCTCCGCCTCGCCCTCGGCGACGCGGATGCCGACGACGAGCGCACCGTGCAGACCGAGGTCGTGCTGCGCGAGTCCACGCCGCCCCGCCGCTGACCGCCGGCCGCCGCCCGCCGGCCGCGGCGCTCCCGCACGCACCCCAACCCCGCACCGCGCGCTGCGCCACCAGCAGCTCCTGTGCGCCACTTCGGTTGGCGCACAGACCGCGCAGATGGCGCAGACGCGATCACCACCCGCCGCTCGCAGGCAGGCGCGCCGCGCAGCCTCAGCCGACGCGCGTGATCGGCGGCATCACGTACGACCCGTCGAGCATCGCCTCGCGTGGTTGGTAGACGCGCAGCATCGGCCGGAAGTCGCCTTCGGGCGTCGGCAGCCAGTTCGCGGCGGCGACCTCGTCGTCTGGGCGCTCGTGCTGCAGGCGGATCACGAGCGAGCCGTCGTCGCCCGTGACGATGCCCGGAGTGCGGTCGCCGATCGAGTACCGATCGATCGGGTTCGCGACGAGGTGGTACTCGGGCATCGAGTACATCGTGATCGACCAGAAGGCCTCGGCCGGCGGCAGTTCGGTGAGCCGCAGCTCATAGGCTCGCGAGCCGTCGAGCTGCTCGCCGTCGGCGTCGACGTAGACGCTCGCGTAGTACGCCTCGTATCCGTGGTTGCCCCAGAGCCCGTTGCGCGCGGACGCGGCACGCACCTCGTAACCGGTCTCGCGGTCGGCGATCTTCCACTCGGGCGAGTCGATCGTGCCCAGCCCGAGGTGGTCGACGTTGTAGTCGAACCCGTGCGGCATGCCCTGCCAGCCGTTCACGGCGTCGCCCGCATTCTCGCGGGCGAGTTCCTCGACCCGGTTGCGACCCGCGGCGAAGGCGTGCTCGAGGTGCTCGTCGAGGTCGCGCGGCACGACGCCGTAGGGATTGCCGGGGTCGGTCAGGCCGTACTGGGCGAATCGGTCGAGGTACGCCCGGTCGGCCTCCGATGGCGGGAACGCCTGGCTCCACTGCCGCAGCAGGTCCCAGAAGCGCAGGTGCTCGGTGATGCCGGATGCCGCGTGCGGAATGCCGCGGAGCGGGCCGTTGCCGTCGACCGGGGTGAGCGTGAGCTGCGCCTGCAGGTCGCGCACGCGCGGCATGTCGTCGTCGCCGTCGACGGCGAGCCGGCCGACGATCGTCGCGATGTCGGTGGGCGCCTCGATGACCCGGGCCCCGGCCGGGACGTCGCCCGACCAGCCGGGCGGCGTGATGAGGAAGGTGCCCTCTGCCGTGCCGGTGGCGCGGCGCCCGACGTACGCGAAGTTGTTCGTCCAGGCGTCGACGAACTGCAGCACGGAGTATGCGCCGCCCGTGTCGGGCACGTGCAGCACGAGTGGTCCGCCCGAGAGGTCGAGCTGGGCGATCGAGTAGATGGTGTCGTTGTTGACGCTCACGAACGGCTCGTCGGGCGTCGCGAGCGACGGCCCGTGGGCGAACGCGTTGAAGCCCGCCGCGGGCAGTGCGCCCATGCCGTTCGTCGCGATCGCCTGCAACGACGACACGTTGTAGACGAGCGGATATCCGAACACGTAGGCGTCGACGAGATGACGCTCGGTCCAGTCCATGGAACCTCCCCCGTTCGCGGTGCCCGCCCGCGGGCCGGCTGCTCACAGGCTAACGGGCTCGTCGCCGTTCGAGCGAGAGGTAGAAGACGCCGTAGACGACCGCCGAGACGACGATGCCGACGACGAACATGACGGCGGCGGGCCGTTCCCACGCGAAGTCGCCGAGACGCACGGCGATGGCCACCAGGATGCAGGCGAGGCTCACGAGCTGCGCCTGGAACACCCACCGGTACGCCGACCACCTGGCGTCCCACAGCATCCAGACGTTGACCATGCCCGGCAGCGTGAGCACCGCGCCGACGATACGCGCGGTGAGCGGCGCCAGCGGCCAGGCCCACGTGTCGACGAGCACCGAAGGCACGACGAAGAGCACGAGCCCCGTGACCGTGGCCGCGGCACCGACGATCGCGAGCACGTGGCGCCACGGCGTCGGGATGACCACGTCGTCGGCTTCGGACTCGCCGGGATCCTGCCCGCGCTGGATGACGATCGCGATGAGCACGAGCGCCGGCGTGGTGACGTAGAGGGCGACCCACGTGACGAACGACAGGTGGCCGAAGTGGAAACGATCCCAGTGCAGGAACGTCGCGATGCCGACCAGGCTCGCGAACAGGAGCACGGCGGGGAATCCGTGCCGCACCCGGTGCCAGCGGCGCTGCAGGGCGACGTGCGAGAAGAACCAGATGCCGCCGGCGTAGGCCGACCCGAGCAGCATCGCCGTGATCGGCGGCTCGATCGTCCAGGCGAAGTGCTGCTCGGTGCCGCCGGGCAGCACGAGGAGCAGGAAGGTCGCCGCCACGAGGAACGGGATGATGACGTAGGCGAGCACGCGCGTGTACGGCCGCACGCGGTCACGTGGCGGCGACTCAACCTGCGGTTGCCGCGACATCGGCCACCTCCGCATCGTGAGTGTCGTGTGCCGCCTCGCGCCGGAGTGCGAAGGCGACGGCGTCGTCGACATGCAGGTGCCGTCCGTGTGCGAGCGCCTGCTCGAACGCGTCGGCAGCCGGAGACGCGAGGATGCCGTCGACGAACCGCTGGTGGAACGAGAAGGTCGGCGCGTTGTAGAGCCCAGTGCGCTCGCGCACCACTTGCGCGGCGCCGAGCAGGGTGCCGGCACGCACCGGGTCGCCCGCGGCGGCCGCGACCGCCGTGAGCCCCTCGAGCCCGTACGCGACGCCCTCGTCGTGGCGGAGTCGTGCCGAGAGGGTCAGGCTCTCCTCGAAGCAGTCCCGGGCGATCCCGAAGTCGCCGACCAGCACCTCCGCCCAGCCGAGGTGGTGCAGCGCGATGGTCTCGCCGAGGTCGTCGCCCTGGCGCTTGGCGACGGCGAGGCTCTCATTGAAGCGGGCCACCGCCGCGTGCACGTCCTGCGTGAGCAGCGCCACGCGCCCCTGGGTGACGAGCGCCATCGCCTGGCCCCAGTCGTCGCCCGCGTCGCGGAAGAGCACGAGGCTCTCATCGAGCGCCTCCCCGGCACGCGCGACATCGGGCTCTCGCGTGCCGAGATGGGCGAGTGCGAGCGAGATGAGCGCCAGCGCCTCCCCCGATCGTTCTCCCTCCCGATGGAAGAGGGCGGCGCTCTCGCCGAGGCCGGGGACGAGCCACTCGTCTGGGTCCTGCCAGAACGCGATCGCCCGCGTGAAGTAGAGCGCCCGCGCCTTCGTCGGCTCGTCGAGCGGGTCGCCGGATTCGAGCACCTCGGTCATCCACTCGCGCAGCTCGCCGAGGTGCCCGTCGATCCACCAGTACACGTAGAGGCTCCACGCGAACCGTGCGGCGGCCGACCACTGCCGGGTGTCGAGCAGGTGGCGCGCGGTGGCACGCAGGTTCTCATCGTCCTCGGCGAGCCGGTCGATCCATTCGAGCTGGCGCGGCCCCTGCAGCTCGCGCTGCGCCTCCTCGCCGAGCCGGGTGAAGTACTCGGCGTGCCGGTCGCGCAGGGCCGCAGCGTCCGGCCGCGCCGACAGCTGTTCGCGCGCGTACTCGCGCACGGTCGAGAGCATCGTGAACAGGGCACGGTCGCCGCGCTCGTGCTGTCGCACGAGGCTGCCGTCGACGAGCGCGGCGAGGTCGTCGAGCGTGTCGGCGCCGGGGATGTCACGACCGATCCATTCGGCCGCGTCGAGCGTGAAGCCGCCGGCGAAGACCCCGAGCCTGGTGAGGAGCTCCTGCTGCGAGGCGCCGAGCAGTTGCGTGCTCCACTCGATGGTCGAACGGATGGTGCGCTGCCGCTCGGGGAGGTCGCGCACGCCCCCGCCGAGCCCGAGCAGGTGCCGTCCGAGCCGTTCGACGAGCTCGGCGGGCGTCAGCACCCGGGAACGGGCCGCCGCGAGCTCGATCGCGAGCGGCACGCCGTCGAGCACGACGACGATGCGTATCACGTCGCCCACGTTCTCGTCGGTGAGTTCGAAGTCGGGCTTCACGGCGCGCGCCCGCTCGACGAACAGGCTCACCGAGGGCGCGGCGAGCGCG
Source organism: Agromyces sp. NSFZ (assembly GCF_056156205.1). Classification (NCBI taxonomy): domain Bacteria; kingdom Bacillati; phylum Actinomycetota; class Actinomycetes; order Micrococcales; family Microbacteriaceae; genus Agromyces; species Agromyces sp. NSFZ. The sequence continues at coordinate 1,051,491 of NZ_CM149585.1, read as the reverse complement.
CGCTCGACGTCGGGGCCGCGTCGCAGGTCGGGAAGCCCGAGCGGGCCGAGCTCCACCCCGTGCTCGCCCGTGATGCGGAGGAGGATGCGGCTCGTGGCGAGCACGGTGAGGCCCGGGGCATCCGTCAGCAGCGAACGGATCGCGGGCGCGGCGTCGACGACCTGTTCGAGGTTGTCGAGCAGCAGCAGCATCCGGCGATTCCGCAGCGCCATGCGGAGCTTCTCGTCGAGGGTGCCGTCGCCGATGTCCCGCACGCACAGCGCGTTCGCGATGGCCGCGGGCACGAGGTTCGGATCCGTGACGGGCGCGAGGTCGACGAACCCGATGCCGCCGTGGAACCGGTCGCGCACGCGGTTCGCGGCCTCGATCGACAGGCGGCTCTTGCCGATGCCGCCCGGGCCCGTGATGGTCACGAGGCGCACGGTGTCGTCGGCGATCAGGTCCGTCACCGCCTCGAGCTCGCGCTCCCGGCCGAGGAGTGCGGTGAGCGCGGCGGGGAGGCGGACGGTGCCGGCCATGCCCGCATCGGGCTCCGCCTCGTCCTGGGGTGACGTCGCCGCTCGCGTGAACCGTTCGGCGAGGAGCGTCGCGAGGTCGCCGCGCACGAGCTCGGCGAGCTGCGCGGGATCCGTGAAGTACGTGTACGAGGCGCGGTCGTCGGCCTTGATCCGCGCGAGGAGGTCCGTGAGGCGCGACTCGCGCTCCACGCCCTCCTTGACGTACACGAGCTTCGGCAGCTCGGGCGGCGCGAGCCGGTACTCGTCCTCCAGCCCGGAGACGTCCTCGCCCGGCGACACCCATCCGTACTGCCCGCCGTAGAGCCCGACGAAGATGTCGCTCTGCGCGAGGTACGCACGGTAGAGCTCGCGCGGCGGGTGCGGCCGGGCGCCGAGCTCGAACATGACGGGCGCGAGGTGCAGCTGCTCGATCGCCTCGCGCACCGCCCGGCGTTCCGGCGCGAGTTCCCTCAGCGTCGAGCTCACGAAGACGCGCAGACGCTGGTCGGGCGTTCGGATGCCCGGATCCGCCGGACTCATGACTGCAGTCTGTTCCCAGCGGGCCCGTGCTGTAAATCCCCAGTCCTGGCGGCGACGCGGTGGTGGCGCCGGGAACGCGGCGGTACACTCGCGGCGAGGCGGCGGGGGCAGCCGCTCGGTGCCGTCGGGGAGGACGAACGCGTGGACGCCAGTGAGCACCTCTCGCCGGCGATCCTCGTGGTCGCGGCCGACGCCGTCGCCCGCGAGGCGCTGCTCGAGCCGCTCCGCCGCCGGTACTCCGCCGACTACCGGATCATCGAGGCGGATGCCCCCGAGCGCGCCGCATCGGCCATCGACGAGTTGCACGCGGCGGGCGGAGACCTCGCCCTCGTGCTCGCCGACGACGCCTCGCCAGTGGCCGGGCACGAGAGCGTGTTCGCCGCCGCCCGCCGGCGCTTCCCCGACGTCAGGCGCGGGCTCGTGATCGAGTGGGGCGCCTGGGCGGACCGCGCCACCTCCAGTGCCGTGCTCGAGCTCATGTCGCACGTCCAGATCGACTACTACGTGGTGCGTCCGGTGCACTCGCCCGACGAGTCCTTCCACCGCGCCGTGACCGACTTCCTCCGCGAGTGGGAGGCCGCCGTCGGCAAGCGTCACCGTGCCTTCACCGTGATCGGCGACGACGCCCAGCCGCGCACCCACGTGCTGCGGAGCCGGCTCGCGCGAGGCGGGGTGCCGTCGGACCACCTCAGGCCCGACTCGGCGGAGGCGATGACGCTGCTCGCCGAGGCGGGCATCGACTACGCGGGCGTGCCGCTCGTTCGCGCCGCCGACGGCCGGGTGCTGGTCGATCCCGACGACGCGACGCTCGCCCGAGCGTACGGCCTCGACACGTCACTCCCCGACGGCATGGTCGACGTCGCGGTCGTCGGCGCCGGGCCCGCCGGCCTCGCCGCGGCGGTGTACGCGGCATCCGAGGGTCTCGACACGCTCGTGCTCGAGGGCGAGTCGATCGGCGGCCAGGCGGGGTCGAGCTCGCTCATCCGCAACTACCTCGGCTTCTCGCGGGGCGTCTCGGGGGCGGAGCTCGCGCAGCGCGCGTACCAGCAGGCCTGGGTGTTCGGTGCACGGTTCGCACACACCCGGCGGGTCGCCGGCCTGCGACTCGTCGACGGCGGATTCGAGCTCGACGTGGCGCCCGACGTGGCGCCCGACGGCGACGCGGCGACGGGCGAGCTCGTGCGCGCCCGCGCGGTCGTGCTGGCGACGGGCGTCAGCTACCGACGGCTCTCGGCGCCGGGCCTGCGTCCGTTCGTCGGGGCATCCGTCTTCTACGGCGCCTCCTCGGTCGAGGCGCGCGCCCAGACGGGTCGCGACGTGCTCGTGGTCGGCGGCGGCAACTCGGCGGGCCAGGCGGCCCTCCACCTCGCCCGCTACGCCCGCTCGGTGTCGCTCGTGGTGCGCAAGGAGTCACTCGCCGACAGCATGTCGCGCTACCTCATCGACCAGCTTGAGGCCGCAGGGGTCGGGCTGATCACGCGCTCGCACGTCGTGGATGCGGGGGCGGCGCAGGCCGACCGACTCGACCACGTGATCATCGAGCGCGCCGACACCGGCGAGCGGGTCGAGGTGCCCGCGGCGGCGGTGTTCATCACGATCGGCGCCCGCCCGCACACCGAGTGGCTGCCGCCCGAGGTGCTGCGCGACCGATGGGGCTCGGTCATCACCGGGCCGGAGGTCCTCGCCGAGGGCGGACGCCGGGCGTGGCTCGGCGATGAAGACGGTCCCGCGCCGCTCGAGACGTCGGTGCCCGGCTGCTTCGCCGTCGGCGACGTGCGTCGCGGGTCGGTGAAACGCGTGGCGTCAGCGGTCGGCGAGGGCTCGGTCGTGGTGTCGTCGGTGCACGCGCATCTCGGCCCGCACCCGGGCGGCTGAGCATCCGGTGCACTCAGGGTCCGTCGGTACGCTGGGTCGATGTCGTTCGATCCGCGCAGCATCCCGGTCGACCCCGCCGCCGCAGCGGCGCTCGCCCGCCACGGGCTCGAGTATCGACTGCTCGATCCCGACGACCATGACGCGATGACGGCGTGGGTCGAGGCCGAGTATCGCGGCTTCCACCATGCGCAACCCCGGGACGTCGAGCGCGACTACTCGCTGGCCGTGGCATCCGACCGCCGCGTGCACGGCGTGTACGACCCCAAGGCGGCCGATCCGGCCGTGCCCGTCGCCACCGTCGACGGATGGCCGACCGGACTCAGCGTGCCCGGCGGGCGGAGCGTCGATGCCTGGGCCGTGAGCGCGGTGACCGTCGCGGCCACGCATCGCCGGCGCGGCATCGCCAGGGCACTCATGGAGGGCGAGCTCGCGAACGCCCGCAACGCCGGCGCCGCGCTCGCGATGCTCACCGTCACCGAGGCGACGATCTACGGGCGATACGGGTACGCTCCGGCGGCGCGGGCGGCGACCATCACGGTCGACCGGCAGCGGGCGCACTGGATCGGGCCGGATGCCCCGGGCCGCGTGCACTTCGTCGGCCACGCCGAGCTGCGCGAGACCGCGGCCGCGATCACCCGGCGCGCCGTCGCTCGCACCCCGGGTGAGATCGACCGGTGGCCGGGCATCCTCGATCGGGCGCTCGGCCTCATCGACCCCGACGGCGACCGCGCCCGGCAGTTGCGCACGGTGCGATACGACGACGAGCACGGACAGCCGCAGGGTTTCGTCACCTACCGCATCACGCGCGAGCCGAACGAGCCCGGGTTCGTGGACTTCGACTTCCTCGTCGCGGCGACCGACGAGGCCGAGCGAGCCCTGTGGCGGTTCCTCGTCGAGCAGGACTTCGTCAGCGGCGTGCGCGGTCGGCTCCGCTCGGTCGACGAACCGCTCCCGTGGCTCCTCGAGGACCCCCGCGCCGTCACGCTGACCGACGTCGTCGACCACCTGTGGCTGCGCGTGCTCGATCCCGTCGAGGCGCTCGCGGCGCGGCGGTACGGCATGGCCGGCACGCTCGACCTCGAGGTGACCGATCCGCTGCAGCACGCGAGCGGCCGATTCCGGGTCACGGCCGACGAACGCGGCCGCGCCGAGGCGGAGCGTCTCGAGGCGGATGCCGCCTCCGCACGTCACACGCTGACGCTCGGCGTACAGGAACTCGGGGCCATCTACCTCGGCGGGGTGCGCCCATCGGTGCTCGCACGAGCACGACGCATCACGTCGGCCACGGCCGGCTCGGTATCGATCGCCGACCGGATGTTCGCCGCCGATCGCACCCCGCACCTCAGCATCTGGTTCTGAAGTCCGGGCCGCGCCCGGTGCTGGACGATCACCCCAGTTCGGGGGACATGCGTGAGAGCGCTCCCAGTGGTCTCGGGCCGGGCCGCGCCTGCGCCGACCGGCCAGTCGGTGTGGTTACCCAAGTGTTATGAAGCGATTTGTTCGGGGTGGCCACAATTGCGGCATCATGGCCAGTGCCGACGCCAAGGACGACGCCGGTACCTCGAGGGGTCGACCTCACACAGAAGGGGAGCGCAATGAAGTCAGCTTCACTGGTCTCTGCCGTCGCACTCGCCGGGTTGTCCGCGCTGGTGCTGGCAGGCTGTTCGGGCGGCACGGGCGAGGAAGACGGCGGCGGCGACGCAGCGACGCGCGCGTGCGTCATCCTCCCCGACGCCGCCTCATCGCCGCGCTGGGAGAACAACGACCGCCCGTACCTCGAAGACGGCCTCGAGGCCGCCGGGTTCGAGACGGACATCCAGAACGCGCAGGGCGACACCAACAAGTACGCCACCATCGCCGACCAGCAGCTCAGCAAGGGCTGCGGTGTCATGCTGCTCGTCGACTACAACGGCGCCGGCGCCGCCGTGGCCGAGAAGGCCAAGGCCGAGGGCATCCCGGTCATCGCCTACGACCGGCCCATCGAAGGCGCCGACTACTACGTCTCCTTCGACAACGCCGAGGTCGGGGCCCTCGAGGGCCAGTCCATCGTCGACGGCCTGAAGGCCGCCGGCAAGGACCCGGCGACCGCGATCGTGGTCTACATGGGCGGCGACCCCGCCGACGGCAACGCCAAGATGTTCCACGACGGCGCGGTCGCAGTCATGGAGGAGGCCGGCATCACGCCGGCTGCCGAGCCCCCGGGCGTCTGGGACGGCGAGAAGTCCGCGACGAACTTCGAGCAGGCGCTCACGTCGCTCGGCGGCAAGGTCGACGCGGTCTGGGTGGCGAACGACACGAACGCCGCGGGCGTCATCACGATCCTCGACAAGAACGGCCTCGTCGTTCCGGTCTCGGGTCAGGACGCGTCGATCGCCGGCCTGCAGAACGTGCTCCTCGGCAAGCAGACCGCCACGGTCTACAAGCCGATCAAGCTCGAGGCCGACGCCGCCGTCGAGCTGGCGGTCGCGCTGCTCGAGGGCGAGACCCCGGAGGCCGACCAGGAGCTCGAGGACGGCACTCCGTACATCGCGGTCACGCCGATCCTCGTTGGTCCCGAAGAGGTCGTCGACGTCGTCGAAGCGGGTGACGCCGACCCGGCCGAGCTCTGCCAGGGCGAGGTCGCGGCCAAGTGCACTGAGTTCGGCATCCAGTAACACCAGCGATCGGGGCTCCGAGCCGAGGCGGACCACCGCCCGGCCGGAGCCCCGATCACCCTTCCCGGTCTTGGCACGCGAGTGCCACACTGAGAGCCGAGACAGCGTCGTCGAAAGGAACGGGCATGAATGCGAGCGTGAATGCGGTCGCGCCGATCATCGAACTGCAGGGGGTCGTCAAGAGCTTCGGTCCGGTCAGCGTGCTGAAGGGCGTCGATCTGAAGGCCTACCCGGGCAGGGTCACCGCGCTCGTCGGTGACAACGGCGCCGGAAAGTCGACGCTCATCAAGGGCCTGGCGGGCGTGCAGCCCTACGATGCGGGCTCCGTGCGCTTCGACGGTCAGGAGGTCGCCCTGCACACGCCGCGGGATGCGGCGCATCTCGGCATCGAGGTCGTGTACCAGGACCTCGCGCTCTGCGAGAACCTCGACATCGTGCAGAACATGTTCCTCGGCCGCGAGGAGACGGAGTTCGGCACGTTCGACGAGGGGCGCATGGAGCGCCAGGCATCCGACACCCTCCGTTCGCTCTCGGTGCGCACGGTGAAGTCGGTGCGTCAGAAGGTCGCAAGCCTCTCCGGTGGCCAGCGCCAGACCGTCGCGATCGCCCGCGCCGTGCTCAAGAAGGCGCGCGTCGTCATCCTCGACGAGCCGACGGCGGCCCTCGGGGTGGCGCAGACCGAGCAGGTGCTGAACCTCGTGCGACGGCTCGCCGATCAGGGCGTCGCGGTCATCATCATCAGTCACAACCTCGCCGACGTCTTCGCGGTCGCCGACCACATCGACGTGCTCTACCTCGGGCAGATGGTCGCGTCCCTCGAGGCGGCCTCGACGTCGCGCGATGACGTCGTCGGGTACATCACCGGCACGAAGGTCCAGCAGGGAGAGATCGCATGAGCTCGCAGCAGCCGGCCCCTGGCGCGATCGCGCCCGACACCTCGGCGTCGGACGTCGCGCCCGGCCTGATCGGCAGCGGGCAGGAGGGCACGATCGCCGATCAGGTGCGCGCCTACGGGCAACGGGTGCGCAGCGGCGACATGGGGGCGTTGCCCGCCGTCGGCGGCTTCGTGGTGCTCACTATCCTGTTCAGCTTCCTGAGCCCCTTCTTCCTCACGGAGCGGAACTTCGCCAACCTGCTCACCCAGGCCGCGACGCTCGTCATGCTCGGCATGGCCCTGGTCTTCGTGCTGCTCCTCGGTGAGATCGACCTCTCGGCCGGCGTCACGAGCGGCATGACGATGGCGCTGTTCATCGTGCTCGTGAACGTGCACGCGGTGAACTGGGTGCTCGCGCTCGTCATCGCGTTCGCCGCCGGTCTCCTCACCGGCACGCTCATCGGCTTCTTCGTGGCGAGGGTCGGCATTCCATCCTTCGTCGTGACCCTCGGCCTGTTCCTCGGCTACCAGGGCCTGACCCTCATGATCATCGGCGCGGGCGGCCTCTACCGGGTGCAGATCCCCGAGATCCGTGCCATCCAGAACTCGAACATGCCGGTGTGGGCGGGCTGGGCGATGCTCGGCGTCATCCTCGCCGTCTCGGCAGCGACCTCGTTCTGGGACCGGGCCCGCCGCTCGAGGGCCGGTGTTCCCAACCGCACCATCGCGCTCGTCTGGATCAAGCTCGGCGTCATCGCGGTCATCGGCGGTGCCGTGGTCGCCATCCTGAGCCGCAACCGAGGCCAGTCCGTCGGTGTCGTCGAGGGCGTGCCGATCGTCGTGCCGATCGTGCTCGTCATCCTCTGGATCGGCACGTTCGTGCTCGATCGCACCAAGTTCGGGCGGTACCTCTACGCGATCGGCGGCAACGCCGAGGCGGCCCGGCGTTCGGGCGTCAAGGTCATGCTCGTGCGCTGGAGCGCCTTCATCGTCTGCTCGACGCTCGCGGTGGTCTCGGGCCTGTTCTCGATCAGCAAGGTCGGGGCGGTCGACGCGGCGGCCGGTCGCGAGATCGTGCTGTCGGGCGTGGCTGCGGCGGTCGTTGGCGGCGTCAGCCTCTTCGGCGGACGCGGGCGCCTGCTGCATGCGGCCATCGGCGCCCTCGTCATCGCCGTCATCACCAACGGCCTCGGGCTCCTCAACCTGCCGGCCGGCGTCAACCTCGTGGTCACGGGCGGCGTGCTCATCCTGGCGGCGACGGTCGATGCGGTCTCGCGGGTTCGCGCCGGGGGCACGATCTTCCGGACCTGACCGGCGAGGCCGAGCGGATGCCGCGACCACCGGTCGTGGCATCCGTTCTCGTCATGCGCGCCCGCGCCGGAGTGCGGGCGGGACGCTCGTCCTGCACCCCGCTGCTCGCGCTCGATCGATGCTTCCTCCAGCGATCACGGTGCCGAAGTGCCGAAGTCCCGGAGTCCCGGAGTCCCGGAGTCCCATGGTGCCGGAGTCCCGGAGTCCCGGAGTCTAATGGTGCCGAAGTACCGAAGTGCCAAAGTCCCAGGGTGCCGAAGTACCGAAATACCGGAGTGCCGAGGTACCGGAGTGCCGAGGTACCGGAGTGCCGAGGTACCGGAGTGCCGGAGTGCCGAAGTGCCAAGGTGCCGGAGTGCCGCGATACCGAAGCACCGAAGTCCCGAAGTACCGAAGTCCCCGAGTGCCGAAGTCCCGAAGTGCCGGAGTCCCGAAGTGCCGAAGTACCGGAGTGCCGAAGTACCGGAGTGCCGCCGCTCGACGGAGGAAACACTCGTCGGCACGCGGCTCAGGTCGCGACCGTCAAGCCACCGCGCCCGGCCCGGCCTCAGAGCACATCCTGGCGAGGGAACACCACCTTCTCCACGATGATGATGAGCGACGCCGCCACCGGGATCGCGACGAGCGCCCCGAGCACGCCGCCGAGTGTGCCGCCCGCGATGGCCGCGATCACCACGAGCGCGCCCGGTACGGCGACCGCTCGGCTCATGATGCGGGGGCTCAGCACGTAGGCCTCGACCTGCATGTACACGAGGTAGTAGATCGCCGCGACGAGGGCGGTGAGCGGCGACGCCGCGAGGCAGACGAGCGTGATGATGATCGCGGCCGAGAGCGTGCCCACGAGCGGCACCAGCGAGCCGAGGAAGGCGATGAACGCCAACAGGATCGGCGCGGGCGCCCCGATGATCGACAGGAAGATGAGGCTCAACACGCCGTTGAGCAGTCCCAGGCTCAGCTGGCCGATCACGTAGCGTCCCACGGATCCCGTGATCTCCTCCGAGACCTCACGGAACCCCGGCCGCGAGCTTGCGGGCACGAAGCGTGCGGCGTATCGCTTCATCGACGCCAGCGAGGCGAGGAAGTAGAGCATCAGGATCAGCACGATCGTCGCGCCCGTGAAGCCGCCCAGGATGCCGGCGCCCACGGCGAGCAGCCCGCCCGTGAGGCTGCCGAGGTTGTCGGGATCGGCGAGCCAGTCGCCGCCCGCCGTGACCGCCTGCTGGATCGCATCGCCGCCGACCAGCGAGTTCAGCCACCCCACGAGGGCGCTGTCCCGGACACCCTCGACGATGGTGTCCCAGTCCTCGATGAGGATCTTGGTCTGTTCGATGACGATCGGCACGATCGTGGCGATGAGCCCGACGAACAGGCCGACGACGACCACCACGACGAGCAGGATGGCGAGTCCGCGCGGCATATCGCGGCGTTGCAGCCAGCTCACGACCGGGTCGAGGCCGAGGGCGAGGAAGAGCGCGAGCGCCACGTACAGGATGACCGTGCCGAGCTGCCCGACGATGCCGCCGAGCAGGAGCGCGACGAGCACGCCGAGGGCGCCGACGAAGCCGATCCGGAACGCGTGGATCCGGATCTCGGGCCCACGCGACTCCGCATTGCCCGTGACCTCGGCCGCCGGAGCCTCCTCGGGTGCGGCGACGCGTCGCCTCCATGTCCACATGCGAGTGACGCTATACGCGTTCGCGTCGTCGCGAACGCACGCCGCGCCGAACCGGATCCGCTGTCATCGCGCCGCCGGAGCGGCCGCCATCAGGCACCGCCGCCAGCGAGCATCGTCACGATCGCGACGGTCGCGATGACGGTCGCGCCCACGACCGAGCTCACGGCCGCGGCCGCACGAACGTCCATGCCGTCGCCGGCACGTCGCGCGGTCGAGCGGCGACTGCGCCCACGCTTGCCGCGTCCGTCGGCGATCATCGTGCGGATGACATCGCGCAGCGTGGCGGCCACCTCGTGCGCCGTCGGGCGCTTCGCCGGGTCGTCGTGGGTCATGGCCTGGAGCAGCGTCCGCCACTCGTCGGGGAGGTCCTCGGGAACGGCCGGTGGTCGGTGCAGCCTGGCGAGTGCGGCCTCGATGGCCGATCCGGTGTACTCGCGCTCCCCGCGCAGCCCCTCGAGCAGGACGAGTCCGAGCGAGTACACGTCGCTCGGGGGTCCGACCTCCTCACCTCGCGCCTGCTCAGGAGAGATGTAGGCGGCGGTGCCCATGATGGCGCCGTCGCTCGTCATCCGCGCGCCGTCCACGAACTGCGCGACCCCGAAGTCGGCCAGCTTCGCGACGAGCGTGTAGCCGAGCGCCGGCGTCTCGGCCAACAGGATGTTCTCCGGCTTCACGTCGCGGTGCACGACGGCCCGGCCGTGCACGTAGCTCAGCGCATCCGCCATCTGGGCACCGAGGTCCGCGGCCTGACGGGGCGTGAGCGGCCCGTTGGCGAGGCGGTGCGCGAGCGACAGTCCCTCGACGAGCTCCATCACCACGTAGCGGCGCTCATGGCCGTCGTGCAGCAGCGTGCCGGCATCGTGCACGCCGACGAGTCCCGGGTGGCTCATCCCGCTGAGCAGGTGGATCTCCCGCTCCCGACGAGTGAGGTCGGCGACCGTGCCCGAATCGTCGCGGAACACCTTGATCGCGACATCGCGACCGAGTTCGGTGTCGCGCGCCCGGTACACGTCGGCCATGCCGCCCGACCCGAGGTGCTCGAGGAACTCGTAGCGAAGCCGCGGCTGGTATCGAGGCGGGCTGGATGCAACCTGCGGGTCGGTCATGGTCTGCTCCCTGCGTTCGTACGTCTCGAGCGGGTTGGCGCACAGCCTGAGACTCATCCCATGTAGTGACCCAAGGCTATCCGCGCACGATTTCCGGCGCTGGGCCTTGACAGATCGCTCGAGCCGTGCCGCGCGGGTCGCTCGAGCGACCAACGGATGCCTCGCGCGCCGGCCTCGTCGCCGCTCGCGCGTAGGCTCATCTGGGGCGCGGGCACCGAGCGCACCGGATCGAGGAGCAGATGGCCGACGCCGACGGGGTGGGATTCCGTTCCGAGCGAGGACCCATCCTCATCGCGCTGATGCTCTCGACCGGGTTGGTGGCCATCGAGGCGACCATCCTGGCGACGGCCGTGCCGACGATCGTCGCCGACATCGGCGGCTTCGCGCAGTTCCCGTGGCTCTTCTCGGTCTACCTGCTCGCACAGGCCGTCTCGGTGCCGGTCTACTCGAAGCTCGCCGACACCCTGGGGCGCAAGCCCATCATCCTCGTCGGCATCGGGCTCTTCCTCCTGGGGTCCATCCTCGCCGGCTTCGCGTGGGACATGACCTCGCTCATCGTGTTCCGGGCGGTCCAAGGACTCGGCGCCGGCGCCGTGCTGCCGCTCGCCGTCACGATCACGGGCGACCTGTACTCGGTACGCGAGCGCGCCAGGGTGCAGGCCTACATCGCGAGCGTGTGGGCCGTGTCATCCGTCGTCGGCCCCTCGCTCGGCGGCCTGTTCGCCGAGTTCCTGACCTGGCGGTGGATCTTCTTCGTGAACCTGCCGCTCGGGGCGATCGCGGTGTGGATGCTCGTGCGGAACTACCACGAGACGGTGGTGCGTCGGCGTCACCGCATCGACATCGCGGGCGCCATCGTGCTCACGGTGGGACTGACCCTGCTCATCCTCGCGGTGCTCGAGGGCGGGCAGGCCTGGGACTGGCTGTCGTGGCAGAGCCTCAGCTGGTTCGGCCTCGCCGCCGCCCTGCTCGTCGCCTTCGTGCTCATCGAGCGGCGCGCGGCCGAGCCCGTGCTTCCGCTCGGCATCTTCTCCCGTCGTCTGATCCTCACCAGCTCGCTCATCGCGTTCGGGCTCGGCGCGACGATCATCGGCCTCACCTCGTACGTGCCGACGTTCCTCGAGATGACGGCCGACGCATCGCCGTTCGCGTCGGGGCTGGCGGTCGCCGCGCTCACGCTCGGCTGGCCCCTTTCGGGCTCCCAGTCGGGTCGGCTGTACCTGCGCATCGGCTTCCGCGCCACCGCCCTCATCGGCATCGGGGTGACGGTGCTCGGCGCCGCGAGTCTCGTCGCCGCGTCGATGGCACCGAACCCGTGGACGGCGGCCCTCGCGTGCTTCGTCGTGGGGATCGGGCTCGGACTCGTGGCATCCCCCACCCTCATCGCGGCGCAGTCGTCGGTGCCGTGGACCGAACGCGGCGTCGTGACCGGTGCGATCCTCTTCCTCCGCTCCATGGGCAGCGCGGTCGGCGTCGCCATCTTCGGCGCGATCGCGAACGGCGTGATCGACCGCTCGGGCCTCGGCGAGCAGTCGCCCGCCGCGGTGCAGGCGGCATCCACCGCGGTGTTCATCGGCGTCGGCATCGCGACCCTCGCGACCATCGCCGCGGGGATCGCGATGCCGCGCGGTCACGTCGACGAGATCGAGCACCGCGCAGGAGCGGAGCCTGCGGGCTGAGCGGTCAGCTCGTGAACAGTCGCTCGACGAGCCAGAACAACCCGATCGCCCCGACGGCCACGCCCACGACGAGCGTCGCCGGGCGACCGGCCGGCGTGCGACGCAGGAGCACCAGCAGCGGGAACGCCACCGCGATCAGCACGAGCTGCACGACCTCGATGCCGAGGTTGAAGGCGAGCAGCGACCAGAGCAGACCCCACGACCACTCCTCGTCGATGCCGAGCGCACTCGCGAAGCCGAGCCCGTGCAGCAGCCCGAACACGAACACGATCGGCAGCCGCAGGCGAACGGACGGCTCGCGACGAGACAGTGCGGCGACGGCGGCCGCGACGATCGACAGCGCGATGACCGGCTCGATGATCGCCGCGGGCAGGTTCACGATCCCCATACCGGCCAGGAGGAACGTGACGCTGTGCGCCACCGTGAACGTGGTCGCGGTGACGATGATGCCGCGAAGCGTGCGTGCGCCGAGCAGGAGCGCCACGAGGAAGAGCACGTGGTCGAGCCCGAAGAGGAGGTGTTCGGCGCCGAGCAGGAAGAACTCGCCGAACGCCGGCCCCTGCTCGCCGAGCTCGATCGTCGGCGACGCGGCGACGAGCACCCCGCTGCCGGCCACGCCGTCGAGATTCCACTCGACGATGGTCTCGGTGCTGTGCACGAAGCCCTCGGCGTCGGGGAAGAGCGCGCTGGAAGCCTCGAGCGTGCCGCTCTCGCTCCCGCCGCAGTCGTAGGCGAAGCGTCCCACGGCGAATGCGCGGTCGCTGCGATCGCGGATGTCCCATGCGCGACCCGCTCGGCGGTGCACCGCTCTCCCTCAGCGTCGATGACGAACCGCCCGGTCACGTAGGCGTCGACGTCATCGGCATTGCCGGCGAGTTGGCGCAGTTGCTCGTCGCGCTCGGTCGCCTCGTAGGCTTCGGCGTACAGCCACGCCGACTTCATCAGCAGGTCGTACTCGAGCTCGAGCTCCGCCATGACGCGGGTGCCGTCGCGCTCGACGGTGGCGTACGCATCCGACGTCGAGTCGTGCGCCCGCGCCGGCACCGCAGGAAGCACCAGCAGCTGGAGGAGCGCGGCCAGTGCGACGACGAGCGCCGCCGCGGCCCGGAGCACCGGGCCGCGGCGGCGAGGTCTCGCGGAGATCACCGACTGCCGGCCCCCGGCTCACCGAGATACGGCAGGAGCGGGGAGCTCGGGTCCGGCGCGCCCGGGTCGCCCGCGGCATCCGTCGTCACGAACACTGCAGACTCGGACGTGCTGGAGCCACCGCCGATGGAGCGCGCCGTGACGATCCACGCGTATGCGGTGCTCGCCTTCAGCTTCGACCACTCGACCGAGGCGACCTCGCCGGAGGCGACCGTGGCCTCGCCCACGACCGCGGTCGGCACGTAGAGCGCCACCGAGTCGGTGCCGAAGCTCGTCGTGCGGCTCGTGAGGTCGATCGGCAGCACCATGTTGTCCTCGGTGCCGTCGTAGCGGTGCCGATCGTCGTACTCGGTCGCGCCGAACTCGTCGAGGAGCGGCGAGTACGTGTCGACGTTCATGATCGCGCGGTCGACGTCGATCTGGAGCATCCGGAGGAAGCTCGCGCCGAAGCGGAGCTGCGCGTCGGGCTGGTAGCCGCCGATCTCGGTGAGCCCGAGCCGGTCGGCCGACACCGTGTAGAACTGGTAGTCCGCAAGCAGCTCGACCACACCGTGCTCGATCTCGCCGACGTTCGGCTTCACGTTCGTGCCGACACCGTGCTCGTGGCCCGCGAGGATCAGGAACACGTTGGGGTTGTCGGCCACGACCCGGTCGTAGAGCAGCGAGCCGTCGGGCGCGGAGAACCTGGCGTTCCGGCCGTCGGGCTGGGTGCTCGGCGCGAGGTAGTCGTGCGAGAGCAGGATGCCGTTGCGGTCGGGGAACTGCTTGAACACGCCATCGGCCCACTCGGCCTCCTCGCGCGTCACGCCGTACGAGAGGCCGACGACGACGAAGTCCAGACCGCCCGCTGAGAACAGATCGTAGTGGTTCTGGTTGTCGCCCTCGCGCCACGGGCCGCCGTACTCCGCCTGACCCCAGCCGGCCGCGGCCGTCTGGTAGCGCTCGGGGCCGAAGTAGCGGTTGTAGATCGCCGCGGGCCCGTTCTCGGTGCCCGACTGGTTGTCGTGGTTGCCCGCGAGCACGCCGTTCGGAACCCCGGCTGCGTCGAGCACCGCGTGCGCGTCGATGACATCTCGAACTCGCCGACCACCTGCTGCTGCATGGCCTCGGTCGCGGGCGTGCGGATGTTGTTCTCGATGAGGTCGCCCGTGTGTGCGACGTAGGCGATCTTGCGTGCCTCGGCGTTCTCGGCGATCCACTCGGTCACGCCTCGGTACGCCGACTCCCAGACCGCGCGCTCCTCGGGCGTCTCCTGCTCCACGGCGCCCTCGGCGAGGTACTGCGTGTCGGTGAAGTGGGCGATCGAGAAGTCGTACGACGCCGGGTCGGCGAAGCCGTTCGGGTCGCCGGCCTCGGCCTGCAGGTCGTCGGCGAAGGGGTCCTCGCCGGTAACCATGACGTGCACCTGCTGGCGGTCGATGTAGCGGTCGTCGACCTGGGCGGTGAGCTCGGTCCGTCCCGCGGCGGCGCCACGACTGCCGGCGAGCGCATCCCACGTCGAGGTCTCGAGGTTCCAGGCGCGGAGGGTGGCGATGCGGTCCGGGTCGATCGTGCCCGCCCAGCGGAGCACGGGCGCCTGCACGTGCCCCTTGACCATCACGTCGAACCGCTGGAAGGCGACCTCGCGCGCCGCGTCGGTGTCGAGCGTGATGCCGTCGCCCGGCAGGAGCGCCGGGGCACCCGCGACGACCTGCTCGCCGTCGACCCGGAGCGTGGTGGGCACGCCCTGCGAGGTGCCCTGCCAGACCTGGTTCGGGGTGAGGATCTCGGCCTCCGAGAACGTGGCAGTGACCTCGCCGCCGTCGGGCTCGGCGACGCGCGCCGACAGCGTGACGGCGTCGCCGACGTCCGTGGCACCTGATGCCGGGGAGAGCTCGACCGGCATGTCGGGGATACCCGCCGACGTGAACACGATCTCGCGCGTCGCGCCGTTGCCGAGGCCGTCGACCGCGGTGACGGCGATGGTGTGCTCACCCGCGCCGAGGCCCGGGCCGACGAGGTCGCCCGGGGCGACGGGCTGCCCGTCGAGGGTGACGTCGGGGCCCGTCAGGATGCCGGAGCGGTCCTCCAGCTGGAGGTCGAGCGACACGGCCTGCGTGAGGGTCGAACCCGCCGCCGGCACGCTCGAGGCCACGGCGGGGCCCGAGTTGTCGGTGACGAGCAAGCGAGTGGCGACCTCGCCCGTGGTCGCGGTGGCGGCGACCTCGTGGTCGCCGTCGGCGAGCGCGGTCGTGTCCACGTCGGCGCGGAGGCCTCGAGCCGGCGCGTCGACCGAGAACTCCAGGGCGACCTCGCGCAGCAAGGTGGCGTTGCTGCCGCAGTTGCCGTCGCCCATGGCGTACGAGGACTTCAGGCCGATGCCTGCGGCGGTGCCGACGGCCGGCGCGAGCGAGATGGCGGAGATCGTGTAGTCGTCGCGGTTGACGCCGCAGGCCGCGTCGATCGAGCCGGTCACGAGCTGGACGGTGTTCGAACCGGGCCGGAGCCACTCGTTCGGGAACACGACGTCGACGCGCCGGCTCTCGTAGTCGCCGCCGAGGTCGAGCCGCATGCCGTTCACGAGGAGGTAGCTGTGGTAGCGCGCCTCGATCGAGTTCGATCCGACGCGGAAGCTCAGCACCGCGTCCCCGGCGCCGAGCACCGGGGTGGCCCCGGCGTCGGCGCCGTCGATGGTGAGTGCGGCGACACCGCCGTCGCCGACCGCGCGCTGGGTGGCGAAGACCTGCTGCACGCCCTTCGCGATGGTGCCGTCGGCGGGCGTCACGTACGGCGCACCGACCGGGGCGTTGTTCACCGCGACGGCGTGCGTGGCGGTCGCGCCCGAGGCGGTGGTGGCGACGATCGTGTGCGCACCGTTCGGCACCGCCGTGGTGTCGAGGTCGACCGCGAGTCCGGTCGTGCCCTGCGGGTCGCCGAGGACGAAGAAGGAGAGCTCGGCGTCGAGCAGCTTCGAGGTGTTCGAGCCGCAGTCGCCGTCGCCGAAGTTGTAGCTGTACTCGTTCTCCTCGCCGTCGGCGACCTCGCCGAGCAGTTCGAGCCCGACGTTCGAGAGCACGAAGTCGTCGTGGTTCACCCCGCACGACGTGTTGATGGTGCCCGTGACGAAGCGGATCGAGTTCTCGCCCTGCACGAGGAACTCGTTCGGCACCTCGAGGTCGACCCGCTCGTTCACGAGGTCGCCGAGGTCGATGCGGTGCTCGCCGTTGACCAGCACGTGGTTGCCGTACCGCGCCTCGATCGAGTTCGTGCCCACGTCGAAGCGCAGGTGCGAGACGCCGACGGTCGGCGTCGCGTCGAGCGGGGCGCCGTCGAGGGTGAGCGACGACACGTCGTCATCGGCCACGACGGGGGTCGCCGCGATCTTCGCGGTGCCCTCGAGCCAGCTCCCGTCGGCCGGCGAGAGCAGCGGCGGCACGAGGTCGGCCGACGTCGGCTTGTCGGCCGCCAGCGGTCCCCCGGCGGTGGCCGCGGGTGTCGTCGACCCGGATGCCGCAGACGCCGCGTGCGCCGGCGCGACCGCCAGCCCGAGCCCGAGCATCGCGGTGATCCCCACCGCGAGGATTCCGGCGACCGGCACGCTGCCGCCTCCGCCTCGTTCGTTCCTCCAGCGCATGCCGGTGCCCTCCTGGTGTCGTCCTGGCCCCGCCGTGCAGGCGGGGCACTCCGGATCACACGCTGGCCAGCACGGGTGAACAGTCGGCGTGCGGCAGCCCACGAACGTGAGACGGACGGGCGAACGGTTCCGCGCGCGCTGCGCTCTCGCCATCCCGGGCCCCGATGACGACCGTTCGACGGACGGAGGACGCCGGCGAACCGGCGTGGGCCGCCGAAAGGTCGTGCGCGGTTCAGAACCCCCGGCTCAGCGCAGGCCCGCCGGCCCGATCACCTCGCGCTCGAACGTACGCACCCACCGGTCGCCCGTGGCGCGGAACTCCGCGCGCGTCGAGAACCGGTAGTGGTAGGCGCGGGCCCGCACCCACTTCGGCGGCTTCCCGTCGAACGGGTCGACCGCGATCAGGCGGAGCGTCGGGGCATCCGCTTCGAGCAGTCGCGCGAGGAACATCTCGAACCATGGCTCCCACATGCGCCCGAGCGGCAGGAACCACATCAGCCAGTCGAGCCGCAGGTGGTACGGCGCCCACTGCCGCGGAATCGCCCGTACGTCGCCGGGCTTGCCCTTGAAGTGGTACTCGCGCCAGTCGGAGTCGTCGCCGGGCAGGTCGGCGAGCGTGCCCTCGACGACGATCTCGATGCGCTGCTTCGTCACGGTGCCGAACGCGCCGTAGGCGTTCACGAGCATCCACCGGTTGAAGCTCGCGTTCATGAGCTGGCGCCGCGAGAGCAGGTTCTGCACCGGCCGCACGCTGAGCTCGAGAAGGAGCACGGTCACCGCCGCGACGATGACGAACCACCAGAGCGGGGTGCTCGCGGCATCCGTGCCCAGGTCGGTCGGGATCGCCGGGACGAGCCAGTGCCATACCGAGTCCGAGATGGCGGATGCCCCGAGCACCACCGTGATCCAGTTCAGCCAGGCGAAGTTCCCGGTCACGACGAGCCAGAGCTGGGTGAGCACGATGATCCCGGCCGCGGCGGACCCGACCGGCCCAGGCACGAACAGGAAGAACGGCACCACGAGCTGCGCGAAGTGATTGCCGAGCACCTCGCCCCGGTGGAACCACTCCGGCAGCAGATGCGCCTGCCTGCTCAGCGGGTTCGGCATCGGCTGCGTCTCGTGGTGGTACATGAGCGCGGTGAGGTCGCGCCATTCGCGGCCGCCGCGGATCTTGATCATGCCGGCCCCGAACTCGAGCCGGAACACGAGCCACCACACGGCGACGAGGATCAGGATCGACGGCGGCTGGTCGTTCGAGCCGAGGAACGCCATGATGAACAGCGCCTCGCAGAGCAACATCTCCCAGCCGAAGCCGTAGAACGTCTGGCCGACATTCACGACCGAGAGGTACAGGATCCAGAGCACGAGGAAGACGAGCATCGGAACCCAGGGCGGCCCGAGCTGCGGGAGTCCGGCGACGACGGATGCCGCGAGCACGAGCCCGGCGACGGCGACCGCGACGAGGCGCCGGTCGGTGTAGCCCCAGCGGAACAGCGTCGGGCCACGCAGCCGCGACGAGCGGCGGATGAGCTCGGGGACCGGAAGCAGTCCGTGCTCGCCGAGGAGCGGCCGGAACTGGTTCAGCGTCGAGAGGAACGCGACGAACGCGAGGGCCCCGACCCCCCGCTGCAGCACCTGACGGGCGATCTCGTAGTCGTGCGCGTCGAACCAGTCGAGCCAGTCCACGCCCTCACGCTACCGACTAGAACTGGTGCAGGTACACCCACGGCAGCCGGTCCATCACGAGCCGGTGCCGGTTGCCCGCCGCATCGGGCGCGTCGTCGGGCACGTCGGGCTCGTGCTCCTGCCGTTCGCGCTCGGCGACGTACTCGTCGTCCTCCTCCCAGAGGATCATGCTGCGATCGTCGCTGATCCGCGAGACGTACGGCCGGATGTCACCCGAGCGCAGCTCCGCGAGGGCCTCGTCGACGGATGCCGCGTCCTTGAGCCCGTGCAGCGTCACCCACGTCGGCGGCCACAGCGACATCGAGCCGGCGCTGTGCCGGTCGAGCGCGTCGACGGGCCGGAACCACTCGATCGCAATGACCTCGTTCGGGTCGGGACGGATCTCGCCGTCGGGCACGCGCACGGCGAAGAACGTCGTGCTCAGGCGCTTCTGGGCGCTCGTCGGCGGCGGCGTCCAGCGTGAGAACGCCACGAGCTCGTCGGGATCGAGCACGAGCCCGATCTCCTCGCGGGTCTCGCGCACGGCGGCGCGGCGAGCCGCGTCCTCGGTGTCGAGCGCGCCGCCCGCGGCATCCGCGGCGTCGACGGCGCCGCCCGGGAAGACCCAGGCTCCGGCGAACGACCCGCGGTCGCGCGGCCGCTCGGCGAGCAGCACCTCGAGGCCGCGCTCGCCGTCGCGCAGCAGCACGACCGTCGCGGCCGAACCAGGAACCTCGTCGTTGGTGAGTGATGCAAGGTCGCTGTCCATGGACTCAGACTAGGCGCGTCGAGCCCACCGCGCACGGGTGCGACCCGGCCGGTCACGACGACGCGGCTACACTGCCGACATGGCTGAGGCATCCGTCGGCGGCGAGACCGTCACCCGATTCGCGACGCTCGTGCGGGCACCGAATCCCGGGCCGATGACGCTCGACGGCACGAACTCGTACGTGCTGCGCGCACCGGGATCGGCCGGCGTGATCGTCGTCGATCCGGGTCCGTCGGATGCCGCGCACCTGCGCCGCCTGGCCGAGGCGGGCCGCGTCGAGCTCGTGCTGCTCACGCACCACCACGTCGACCACAGCGAGGCGCTCGCGGAGTTCGCGGCCATGGCGGATGCCCCGGCGCGGGCGATCGACCCGGCCTTCTGCATCGAGGCCGAGCCGCTGGCCGACAGCGAGCGCATCGAGGCGGCCGGACTGGCGCTGCACGTGATCGCGACGCCGGGCCACACCGCCGACTCCGTGTGCTTCGTGCTGCCCGACGACGGCGAGCACGGCTCGGTGCTCACGGGCGACACGGTGCTCGGCCGCGGAACGACCATCATCGCCGACCCCGACGGGGCACTCGGGCCGTACCTCCACTCGCTCGGACGCCTGCGTGCCCTCGGCGCGACCGGCGGGGTGACCGTGCTGCCCGGACACGGGCCCGTGCTGCCCGACCTCGCGGGGATCTGCGACGCGTACCTCGCCCACCGCACCGAGCGGCTCGACCAGATCCGGGCGGCGCTCGACCGCCTCGGCGCGGACGCGTCGACGGAGGCCGTCACCGACCTGGTGTACGCCGACACGGATGCCTCGGTGCGAGGCGCAGCCGAGGCATCCGTTCGAGCGCAACTGCGGTACCTCAGGGGCACCGCGTAGTCGTCAGGCGGCGACGGCGAGGCCGCCGGTCCAGTTGATCTTCTCGGCTGCGGCGAGCGTGATCTGCAGGAAGCCGATGGCCTCGAGCTCACGGGCGCGCTTGAGGCTGCCGGCGTCGACGGCGTCGAGGCCGCCCGCGCGCACGACCTCGGCCAGGGCCTGCTTGGCATCGGCGTCGTCACCCGCGATGAGCACGGTGGTCTGCCGGCCGCCGATGGTCTTCGATGCGAGCGTCGCGGCGAAGTTCGTGTTGAAGGCCTTGAGGACCGTCGCCCCGGGGAGCGCCTTGGCGAGCTCCGCGGTGCGCGAGCTGTCGGCCGGCACGACGAGGGAGTCGAAGGTCTCGAAGTTCAGCGGGTTCGTGATGTCGACCACGATCTTGCCGGCGAGCTGGTCGCCGCGCCGGGCCACGATCTCGTCGAGTGCCGGGTGCGGCACGGCGAGCACGACGATGTCGCCCGTGAGGGCGTCGGTGTCGCGCGTGACGTACTCGACGGTGTTGCCGCCCGCGGCGACGATGCTGCCGATCGCGTTGCCCATGTTGCCGGTGCCGATGATGCTGACGGTGGTCATGACGTCCTCTCCGCGTCATTCGACGCGATTACTTGTAGGTACAACAATCACTTTAGCGTGAATCAGTTGTCGCGTCAACTATTGCGGTAGACTCGTCGCATGAGCGCCGACACGAGATGGCTGAACACCGAGGAATCCGCCGCCTGGGTGCGACTCATCGCGCTCGCCGAGCTCCTCCCGGGGGCACTCGACGCGCAGCTGCTGCGCGATGCCGGGCTCACGCACTTCGAGTACGTCGCACTGATGTCGCTCGCCGAGGCGCCCGAGCGCACGATGCGCATGACCGAGCTCGCGTCGCGCACCAACGCGACGCTCCCCCGCCTCTCGCACGTCGCCCGTCGCCTCGAGGAACGAGGGCTCATCCACCGGTTCCCGTGCCCCACCGACCGACGTGCCACGAACGCGACCGTGACCGAGGCGGGCCTGCGGCTCATCGCCGACGCCGCGCCCGGCCACGTCGAGACCGTGCGGGGCCGGGTGCTCGACGCACTGACGCCCGAGCAGCTGCAGCAGCTGTACTCGATCGCGGGCGCGGTCCTCGCGCGGCTCGACCCCGAGGAGCGGCTGACGGCGACCTCGTGCCAGTTCAGCGAGGGCCCGGCGGTCGCCCGCGCAGGCTGACCGCTGCTCGTGGCAGCACTGCCCGTGGCAGCACTGCCCACGGCAGCACTGCCGTGAGCGGCATCCGCCCCGTGGCATCCGTCGCCCGCGCAGGCTGGATGCATGAGCGAAGACCAGTCCCCACCCATCCAGCCCATCGACGCCGAGCTCACCAGGCGGCTCTACCACGAGCGCATCATCGTGCTCGGCGAGGAACTCGACCAGGCCGGCGGCAACCGCCTGATCGCCCAGCTGCTCACGCTGTCGGCCGATGATCCGCGCCGCGACATCCGCTTCTGGATCAACTCCCCCGGCGGCTCGGTGCCGGCGATGCTCGCCATCATGGACGTGATGCGCGCCATCCCGAACGACGTCGCCACCATCGCCGTGGGATGGGCGGCGAGCGCGGGCCAGTTCCTGCTCACGGCGGGCACCCCTGGCAAGCGGTTCGCGCTGCCGCACGCGCGCATCCTCATGCACCAGGGCTCGGCCGGCATCGGCGGCACCGCGGTCGACATCGAACTGCAGGCCGAGGACCTCCGCTACACCCGCGACACGGTGCTCGGCATCACCGCGGAGCTCACCGGGCAGCCGATCGAGCGCATCGCGCAGGACTCGCTGCGCGACCGCTGGTTCACCGCCGACCAGGCGGTCGGCTACGGCTTCGTCGACCGCGTCGCGCACGAGGTCGACGACCTCATGCCCGCTCCGGGCCGCGGCGTGACGACCGGATTGCGAGTGCCGGCATGAGCACGTACACGATCCCCTACGTCATCGAGAAGCGCGGAAACAGCGAGCGCTCGCTCGACGTCTACAGCCGACTGCTCTCGGAGCGCATCGTCTACCTCGGCACCGAGATCGACGACGGGGTGGCGAACGTGCTCATCGCCCAGTTCCTGCACCTCGCGTCGGAGTCGAGCGAGACGCCGATCAGCCTCTACCTGAATTCGCCCGGCGGCTCGCCGGGTGCGGCGCTCGCGGTCTACGACACCATGCGGCACATCCGGCCGGATGTCGCGACGACGTGCGTCGGGCAGGCCGGCGGGCCCGCGGCGGTGCTCCTCGCGGGCGGCGCGAAGGGCATGCGGGCGATCCTCCCGCACGGCAAGGTGACGCTGCACCAGCCCGCGTCGCAGGGACGGGGAACCGTGCCCGACCTCATCCTGCACGCCGACGAGGTGCTGCGGGTGCGCGCCGACCTCGAGGCGGCGCTCGCCGCCGACACCGGGCACGACGTGATGACGCTGCGGCGCGACACCGACCGCGACCTCATCCTGCCCGCGCAGGCCGCCGTCGACTACGGGCTCGCCGACCGCGTGCTCGCGGGCTGACGCTGGGCGCAGCGGTCACGCCGGCCGCCTCACCCATGTTTCCGTTCCCGCACGACGTGGCCCGCCCATGGGCAACACTGCGCGGGAACGGAAACATCAGGCGGGAGCGCTCAGGCGGCGAGCAGGAACACGTCGGCCGGTCCGGCCGGCGGATGCACCGGCGCCGCGTCGACCCGGAACGCGAGCGACGCCTCGAGGATGAGGCGCTCGCGCCGCTCGGCCTCGCGCCGCTCCTCGTCGCGCCGGGCACCGAGCCGGTCGCCGACGCGTCGCACGACCTCGACGAGCTCGAGTCCGAGCGCGTCGGCGACCGAGCCGAGGATCTCGGACGAGGGCTCCTTGCGCCCCCGCTCGATCTCCGAGAGGTACTGCGGCGAGACGCCGGCGGTCGCTGCGACCTCGGTCAGGATCCGCTCCTGGTCGAGGCGCTCGCCGCGCAGCACCTCGCCGAGCACGTGCCGCCACAGCGGCTTCGGCGCATGCGGGCCGATCGCCCGTGAGAACTCGATGACGTCGCCCATGCGGCGAGGCTAGTCGGCGCACGCCGCCGCCGACAGGTCGATCCGCTCACAGCAGAACGACGGCGGACGGCGGACGCCCCGAGGAGGCTCAGGCCGCGCCCGTCTCGGGCTCGGCTTCGCCGCGCAGCCGCGCGAGCACGCGGGACGAGGCATCCGCGATCGCCTGCTTCTCGCGGTCGGTGAGCAGGTCGAGGAACAGCGAGCGGATGTCGCGGGCGTGATCGCGCATGGCCCGGAGCAGCGCTCGCCGCCCATCACGGGTCAGCACGATGAGGCTGCCGCGCCCGTCGGTGTCGCACTCGACGCGCTCGACGAGCCCGCGGGCGGCCATGCGCGTGAGCTGGTGCGACATCCGGCTCTTCTCCCAGCCGAGGGTGTCGCAGAGCGCGCCGGGCCGCAGTTGCCGTTCGGGCGAGCGGAACAGCGCGAGCATCACGGCGTAGTCACCGTGCGAGATGCCGGCGTCGCGCTGGAGGCGACGGTCGAGCTCACGCATGAGCTCGCCGTGCATGATGCCGAAGTCCTGGAAGAGCGCCCACTCGTCGGGGTCGATCTCGGAGACTTCGGACATGACCCCATCCTACTGCGGATTTGGTTGACACGTCATCTTTCGGTTATGGTGACGTGTCAACTACTTCCGCCACCGAGGAGGCACCCATGTCCGCGATCAAGATCGGCATCATCATCGGCAGCACCCGCCCGGGTCGCGTCGGCGACCAGGTGGCGAACTGGGTGCTCGAGCGCGGCGCGGCTCGCAGCGACGCCGAGTTCGAGGTCGTGGACCTCGCCGACTTCAAGCTTCCCCACCTCGATGAGGCCCTTCCCGCCGGCTACGGCCAGTACGCGAACGAGCACACCCGTGTCTGGGCCGCCACGGTCGCCGAGTACGACGGCTTCGTCTTCGTGACGCCCGAGTACAACCACTCCATCCCCGGCGGCCTCAAGGACGCCATCGACTTCGTCGGCGCCGAGTGGAACAACAAGGCGGCCGGCATCGTGAGCTACGGCGCCGTCGGCGGCGCCCGCGCGGCGGAGCACCTCCGCGGCATCCTCGGCGAGGTCCAGATCGCCGACGTGCGCTCGCACGTGGCACTCAACCTCATGACGGACTTCGTCGAGTTCACGACGTTCGCCCCGGCCGACTTCAACCTGGGCGTGCTCGACGTGCAGCTCGACCAGCTCGTCGCGTGGGCCGGCGCGCTCCGCACCGTGCGCGAGTCGGCGTCGCTGGCGCAGGCCGCGTAACCACGGCCCCCTCCCCCCGCATCCCCCGACGATGCGGACCGTGGCGTCGACCGGCACCCCGCCGGTCGACGCCACTCCGCTACGCCGGCGGGTTCTCGGGATCGACCGTCTCGATCGTCTCCTCCTCGACGGGGTTGTCGGCCTCCATCTCGTTGACCTCGGGGCCCTCGCGCGGCGTCTTCTCCACCCCCGATTCGGCACCGAGCCCCGTCTGGTCGGGCTCGTCGGCATCGCTGCCCATGGGCACGTTCATCGCATTCGGATCGCTCATCGCCTGCTCCTCGCTCGTGGCGTGCGCCAAGCGTCCGTCGCGGCCCCGACCTCCGTCAACGGCTTGACGCGGCGCTCCGGCCGGGCACGGCGGGCCGTCGGATGCCCCGGTCCATCGATCCGGAGCCGGCACGCGATCCGCACTAGAGGAAGCGCGGCGCTTCGGGTCAGAATGGCCACGAGACACCTGGAGGTGCAACGATGCCGATCGAAGTCGTCTTGTGGTCCATCCTCGGCCTGACCGCTGCCGTGGTCGGCGTGCTGGGACTCGCCGCGCTCTGGGCACTGGGCAAGCCCTCACGCTGACGAGGGGCCGTCCCCTTCGAGCTCCGCACGGAGCACGCGCAGCTCCGCCGTGATGCGCCGCAGCGTGTCGCCATGGCGCGACGCGAGTTCCTGCGCGAGCGGTGCGCGCGCCCGTCGTGCGGCGGCGGCCTTCGCGGCGCCCTCATCGGTGAGCGTGAGCAGCGAGGCCCGGCCGTCGTGCGGCGAGCTCTCGCGGCGCACGAGCCCCATGGCCTCCAGTCGCGTGATCAGTCGGCTCGGATGCCCCGACTCCGCCACGAGGTGCTGCGCGAGTCCGCTCAGCGTCACCGGCTGCCGCTCCTCGAGCGCCATCAGCGCGTCGGCCTGCACGCACGACAGCCCGATCGGGTGGAACACGTCGGTCAGTGCCGCGTTGAGCGCGGGCACGAGCGCCTTGAGCTCGTAGGCGAAGTCGATCGCGTCGCTCGCGGACGGCCCGGCGATCTCGGCCTTGGATTTCCGTGACATGTCATGTAGCTTAGCGCTCGACCATTTATGTGACATGTCACGGAATCGAGAGTGATCTCATGGAGCGCATCATCGTCCGCCGGTTCGGCGGCCCCGAAGCACTCGAACGCGTCGCCCAGCCCGACGCCCGGCTGCGTCGGGGGCGAGTGCGTGTGCGAGTGACGCACGCGTCCGTGGGCTCGACCGACGCGCTGGCCCGTCGTGGCGGCTACCTGCTGCAGCCCGTTCCGGGCTTCACGCCCGGCTACGACTTCGTGGGCGTGCTCGAGACGACGACACCGGATGCCGCGGCGCGAGGCCTCCTCGTCGGCACCCGGGTCGCCGGATGCCTGCCGCGCATGGGTTCGCACGCCACGTCGATCGACGTGCCGCCGAGGTTCCTTGCGGCGGTGCCCGACGTGCTCTCATCGGAGGTCGCGGCCGCACTCCCGCTCGACGCCGTGACGGCGGCGCTCGCCCTCCGACTCGCCCGGCTGCGACCCGGCGACGCGCTGCTCGTGCAGGGTGCGAGCGGTCCGGTCGGCTCGCTCGTCGCCCAGCGCGCCGTCGCGGCGGGGCATCCGGTCATCGGCACCTCGTCGCCGGCGAACCGACACGGCGTGGAAGCGCTCGGCGCGACGTGGGTCGACTACCGCGACCCCGAGCTGGCGGCACGCGTACGCGCAGCCACGAGCGGTGGCACCGGCGCGGCCGTCGACCACACCGGCTCCGCCGAGGTGCGCGGGGCCGTGGCATCCGAGGGCACCGTGGTGCGCCTGTCGTTCGTGGGCCGGCCCGGCCGCGAGCGCCGCGACACCTTCGCCGGCAGCGTCGCCACGCTCGCGCGGGCGGTCGCGCGTCCGCGCGAGCGGCTCGTGTCGGTGCCCGCCTTCGTCGCAACCCGCCCGGCACGCGCGCGGGCACTGCTCGCGACCGAGCTCGACCGTGTCGCACGCGGCGAACTGCGCGCACCGTCGGTCGAGCTCGTGCCGTTCGCCCAGGTCCGCGAGGCGCATGCCCACCTCGACGCCGGACTCGCCGGCACGAAGCTCGTGCTCGTGATGTGACGCCGACCCGCGCGCAACCCCTGGGCCGGACCAGTGCACCGGCCCTACCGTTGGCAGGGTGGAGGCGGACGACGAGCCGGTGGGCGTGCGGAGCGGCCGTCCGACGCTCGCCATCGTCATCCCCGTGCGGAACGATCGCGGCTACCTCGAGCGCTGCCTGCGGTCGATCGCGGCGCAGTCGGTCGCACCCGACGAGGTCATGGTGGTCGACAACGGCGACAACGGCGACCTGCACGGTCTCGCCGCGCGCTACGGGTTCCGCATCGTGGCGGAGCCGGTGGTCGGCATCCCGGCGGCGACCGGGACCGGGTTCGACGCGGCATCCGCCGAGGTGCTCGCCCGCATCGACGCCGACTCCGTGCTGCCGGCAGGCTGGGTGCAGGCGGCCATCGAACGCTTCAGCGACCCGGCCGTGGAGGCGGTCACCGGATGGGCGTGGATGCCGAACGCCTCACGACTGGCGTCCCGGCTCGGCGTCGCCGCGTTCGTGGGCGGCTACACCGTGGCGGCGTGGCTCGGCCTCGGGCACCGGCCGCTGTGGGGATCTTCGATGCTCCTCAGGCGTCGCGTGTGGACGGCGGTGGCGGACCGGTTCTGCCGCGGTGACCAGCGCGTGCACGACGACCTCGATCTCAGCATCCACCTGCCTCCTGGCACGCGGGTGATGCGCGACCGCCGGCTGTCGGTCGGGATCTCGTCGCGCCCGCTCCGCGACGTCGCGAAGCTCGGCCGGTACGTGACGATGGCCGTGCACACGTTCGTGAAGCACTGGCCGCACGAGCTGCCGCCGTATCGCTGCATGCGCATGCTGCGCGCCCGGGCCGAGATTCGACGCCGGGGCCGCCCGCCGCGACCGCGCCCCCGCCCGCTCCGGGTCAGGCGACCGTGACGTCCTCGCCGCGCCGTCGACGCAGATGAAGTCGCCGGCGTTCGTCGAGCGACGGGTCGGGCCCCTCCCACACCTTGATGATCGCCCAGCCCACCGCGGTGAGCGGGACGGCGAGCACCGCGCCGGCGACGCCGCCGATGATGGTGCCCGCGGTCAGCGCGATCAGGATGACGAGCGGATGCAGCTTCAGCGACTGCGCCATCACCACGGGTTGCAGCAGGTCGCCTTCGAGCTGGTTCACGAGGATGACGATCGCCACGACGATGAGCGCGACCACCGGCCCGTTGGCGACCAACGCGACGAGCGCCGCGAGGATGCCCGCGAGCGTCGCACCGACGATCGGGATGAACGACGTGAGGAACACGACCACCGCGAGCGGCAGCGCGAGCGGAACCTGCAGGATCACGAGCCCGAGTCCGATGAAGACCGCGTCGACGAACGCGACGATCGCGGTGCCGCGCACGTAGCCGCCGAGCACCTTGACGCCCGTCACGCCGACGCGGCGCCCGCGCTCGAGCCGCTCGCCGTGGAAGGGCCGCATGAAGAATGCCCAGATGCGGTCGCCGTCCTTGAGGAAGAAGAAGAGTACGACGAGCATCAGGAGCAGTCCCGTGATGAACTCCGTGGCCCGCGAGACGCCCGTCAGCGCCGTCTGGCCGAACTCGGCACTCGTCACGAAGTCGATGATGGAGTTGCGGGCGTCGTCGATCTGCTGTTGGTCGATGGGGATCGGCAGTGTCTCGACCCAGGCGAGCAGGTCGTCGAAGCCCTGCGTGGCCGCTTCGGCGAGGTCGGCCCACTGGGTACGCACGGCGAAGACGATCGCGGTGATGATGCCGCCGAGCACGAGGATGCCGCCGAGCAGCGTGATCCAGGCGGCGAGCATCCGCGGGACGCCGTGACGGCGCATCCACATGATGAGCGGCGCGGCCGCGGCCGCGAGGATGAGGGCGATCAGCACGGCCAGCACGAGCACCTTCACCTGGATGAGCGCCCAGATCGCCAGCGCCGCGAGGATCACGACGATGAGCACCTGCAGGCTCCGGGTCGCCCAGCGGCCCAGGCGGTCGTTCCAGATCGATCCGAGGTTCGAGCGCTTGGGCGCGTCGGCGATGCCGTCCGTCTGGGGCGCGCCCACCCGCTCGGGGACCGGCTCGCGTCGTCGTCGTATCCGCATGCCGCAACCATACGAACGTCGGGTGCTCATCTGCGCCCCCTCGCGCGCGCGCCGCGGATCCGCTAATGTCTCACGGTTCCCGGTGCGGTGGCGTTCGTCGACCGATCCGGTGGCGCTCAGTCGCGTGCTGCCAGCACTTCGTCGACCCACGTCGGCACCACGACGCTCGCCGGCCCGTGCCGTACCTCCTCGAACAACGGCGTGATCTCGCTCGCGGCGAGGTTGAGCTCGATCGTGCGGGCGCCGTACGCCGCGGCCGTCATGACGAACCCCGCGGCCGGGTAGACCGCGCCCGAGGTGCCGATCGCGGCGAACAGGTCGCACGCGAGGAGCGCCTCGTCGATCTCGTCGAGGTCGTACGGCATCTCGCCGAACCAGACCACGTCGGGACGGAGCATCCGCTCGCCGCAGACCGGACACGGGGGCCGCTCGATGAGGTCGGCCGCGATGGGCGACCGGGACTCGCAGGCGGTGCACCGGGCGGTGAGCAGGTCGCCGTGCATGTGCAGCACCCGACGTGAACCGGCACGCTCGTGCAGGTCGTCGACGTTCTGGGTCACCACGAGCAGGTCGTCGCCCAGGGCGCGTTCGAGTCGGGCGAGCGCCTCGTGGGCCGGGTTGGGTTCCACCCGGGCGACCGCGTGGCGGCGACCGTCGTAGAACCGGTGCACCGTGTCGGGATCGCGGTCGAACGCCTCGGGCGTCGCGACATCCTCGACGCGGTGCCCCTCCCAGAGGCCACCGGCGTCTCGGAAGGTGGGCACCCCGCTCTCGGCGGAGATCCCGGCACCGGTGAGCACGACGAGTCGCATGACTCCATTGAACCGTGCGTCGGGGTCGTGGGCGGGTACACCGACGGGCGTAGCCGAGATGACTCCGTCGAGCGGATGCCGCGGTCCCACGCCGTCGCGAAGGTGGGTGACATGACGACCATCATGCGAAACACGTCACGACCCGAGTCGGCCGCCCGAGTCATCCGGATGCCCCTCTCGACACGCCTGCGCAAGCTCGTGCTGCTCGTGCACATCGCCGCCGCGGGCGTCTGGCTCGGACTCGATCTCGCGCTCGGCATCCTGGTCTTCACCGCGATGACCGCCGATGCGAGGGGTGCGGGCGCCGCCGCGGCGAGCCTCGCGGCCGTGGCGACCTGGCCCCTCGTGATCGTCGGGTCCGTCACGCTGGTCTCGGGGACGCTGCTCGGCCTCGGCAGCAAGTACGGCCTCGTGCGCTACTGGTGGGTCCTCGCGAAACTCGTGATCAACGTCGTGCTGCTCACGCTCGTGGTGATCCTGCTGTGGCCCGGCCTGACGGTGGCCGGCGAGGCGGGCCGCGTGGCGCTCGCGGCAGGCGAGGCACCCGCGGTCGCCGCGACGCTCGTGTTCCCCCCGATCGTGTCGTCGACGGTCGTGATCGTCGCGATGACGCTCTCGGTGTTCAGGCCGTGGGGGCGGATCCGCCGGCGAGGTGCGTCTGTCGAAGCCCGGCCATGATCTCCGCCCAGAGCTCGGGCCCGCCCTGCTCGAGCTGCTCGCCGGCCGGGCCGAGCACCGCGTCGGTGGGCCGGTGCCGATATCCCCAGCCGCCGAGGTGCGCGAACACCGGGACGAGCTGGATCGCGGGTTCCGTCAGGCTGTAGCGTGCCCGCTGCCCGGGGCGCGCGTCCTCGCGCGTGAGCAATCCCGCCGCGACGAGGTTGCCGAGCCGGTCGGCGAGGATGTTCGAGGCGATGCCCTCGAGCGAGCCGGCCTGCAGTTCGCGGAAGTAGCGACGGTCGCCGAACATGATGTCGCGGAGCACGAGCAGGGTCCAGCGATCGCCGAAGACCTCGACCGCCGCGTTGATCGGGCATCCCGACCGGGGCTCATCCGCTTGTCGCATAGTGCTTGCAATCTACTACCACTCGGGACTACCGTCTCCACCAACCGATTGCGAACCACGAGCGGAAAGGGCCGCTCATGTTGAAGCACGTGGCCGAGGGAGTGCTCGTTCACGAGAGCGAGTTCATCCAGAGCAATGGCGTCGTCGTGCAGGGACGGGATGGTGTGCTGCTCATCGATCCCGGCATCACGAACGACGAACTGGCCGAGCTCGCGAACGACCTCCGCGAGCTGGGCGAGCCGGTGGTCGCGGGCTTCTC
The DNA here is from genome assembly GCF_056156205.1 of Agromyces sp. NSFZ. Classification (NCBI taxonomy): domain Bacteria; kingdom Bacillati; phylum Actinomycetota; class Actinomycetes; order Micrococcales; family Microbacteriaceae; genus Agromyces; species Agromyces sp. NSFZ. Next base: position 1,020,650 of record NZ_CM149585.1, on the reverse strand, counting down.
GACGCACCCCGACTGGGATCACGTACTCTGGCACCCGCTCCTCGGCGACGCACCCCGATACGGCACGACTCGCTGCGCGGCGTCGATGCAGGAGCTGCTCGCGCAGCCCGACTGGCAGGAACAGGTCGCCGGGGGGTTGCCGCCGGAATACGCCGACGACATCCCGATGGAGCTGCTCGGGCAGATCACCGGTCTGCCGGGCGGAGCCGCGCGGATCCCCTGGGAAGGCCCCACCGTCCGGATCATCGAGCACCAGGCTCACGCGAAAGGGCACGCCGCGCTGCTGATCGGCGAGCGCGGCATCCTCGTCGCCGGAGACATGCTCTCCGACATCCTCATGCCGTTCCTCGACCTGGATGCCGCCGATCCGATCGACGACTACCTCGCCGCGCTCCGGCTGTTCGACGGCGTGGCCGACGACGTCGTAGCCGTCATCCCCGGTCACGGCTCCGTCGGCGGAGCGGAGGAGCTGCGTGCGCGGATCCGGTTGGATCGCGGCTACGTGGAGGCACTTCGGGACGGCCGTGATCCCGACGACCCACGGATCGGCCCGCATGCCCCGCTGGACTGGCTCGCCGACGTGCATCGATGGCAGCTGCAGCGGCTCGCCGAACGAGCACAGGCCGCGACCTCCGAGTAACCGTCCGGTGGCGGACTCCGGCCGACGCTACGGCTCGACCGATCAGCGATCGTCGGCCGGACGCACGAGCGCCCGCAGCACGAAGAACACCACGACGGCCACCACGGCCACGATCACGATCTTCACGATGAACCACAGCACGCTGAACACCACGTCCACCAGGAACCACGCGATGAGCACGGCGGCGATCACGCCGAGGACGGTCCAGACGGTGCGGCTCATATCTCGAGGCTAGCCGACGCGAGCCGACCGGGGCCGAGTCGAAGCATGACCGCTCCGCGCGCAGCCTTCGGCGACGCAGGGATACGCTGGCGCTTGCGTGCGGCCGCGGCCGCGACATCCGCTCACCCCGACTCGACGGAGGTACCACGTGAACGACCCGAGGACCACGGATGTCCCGGCGCTGCACCCAGAGACGGTGGCCATCACCGCGGGCCGTCCGCCGCACGGCCCCGACGCGCCCATGAACGTGCCCGTGCACCTCACCTCGACGTACGTGGCGGGCGGCCCCGTCGCCTACGCGCGGTACGGCAACCCGTCGTGGACCGCCTTCGAGGACACGCTCGGTGCGCTCGAGGGCGGCCGATGCGTGGCCTTCGCGTCGGGCATCGCCGCGATCGCCGCCGTGCTCGACCTCGTCGAGCCGGGCGGCACGATCGTGGCACCGCGCCATTCGTACACGGGAACCGTCGGCCAGCTCGAGGAGCTGCAGGCGAAGGGCCGCATCCGCGCCGTCTTCGTCGACATCACCGACACGGCGGCAGTGGCGGATGCCTGCGCGGATGCCGCGATGCTGTGGTTCGAGTCGCCCACCAACCCGGCCCTCGAGGTCGCCGACATCGCGGCGATCACCCGCGCCGCGCATGAGCGCGGCGCGCTCGTCGCGGTGGACAACACCTTCGCGACACCGCTGCTGCAGCGTCCGCTCGAGCACGGCGCCGACCTCGTGGTGCACTCGGCCACGAAGTACCTCTCGGGCCACAGCGACGTGGTCATGGGGGCGGCGATCGCGGCATCCGACGAACTCCAGGCGGAGCTCGTGCGGCACCGTTCGCTGTTCGGAGCGATCCCGGGGCCGATGGAGGTGTTCCTCGCACTGCGGGGCCTGCGCACCCTGCCGGTGCGCCTCGAGCGCGCGCAGTCGAACGCGCAGGAGCTCGTGCGCCGGCTCACGGGCCACCCCGCGCTCGAGGAGGTGCGCTACCCGGGCTTCGGCGCCATCGTCTCGATCGTCGTCCGCGGTGGCGCCGACCCGGCCGACGCGCTCGTCGAGCGCACCTCGCTGTGGGTGCATGCCACGAGCCTCGGCGGCGTCGAGTCGACGTTCGAGCGCCGCCGTCGCTGGCCCGCGGAGCAGCCGACGATCCCCGAGGGCCTCGTGCGCCTCTCGGTCGGTCTCGAGCACATCGACGACCTGCATCGCGACCTGGCCGCCGCCCTCGACTCGCTGGACTGAGTTCGAGAGGCCGCCGTTCGAGAGGCCGCCGTTCGAGAGGCCGCCGCCGCCCGCGGCGTGCCGTCAGCGTGCCCGCTCGAGCAACCAGTCCATGGCGTCGGGCACCGTGGCGAGCACCGAGACGTGGCCGTCATCGAGGCGCATCCAGAGCCGTGCGTTCGGCAGCCGGCTCAACATCCATGCCGCATGCCGTCGGGGCACGACCCGATCGCCCTCACCCTGCACGAGGAGCACCGGCGCAGCGACGTCCTCGAGTTCGAAGCCCCACGGCGACGCGAAGGCGACATCGTCGTCGATGAGGCCGTCGGGTCCGAACGCGACCGACCGGCCGACGTCGGCGCCGAGCGACGCCCACTCCCCCTCGAGCGCGGCGTAATCGGCCGGGAGGAACTGTTCGGGGTCGAACTCGTCCGCTTCGGCGAACCGCGCCCGGGCATCCCGGCCTTCGCGCGCGGCACGCAGCGCGTCGGGCGACCGCATGCCCGCGAACCAGTCGAAGGCGTCGGTATAGGGAGCGATGCCCGCGATCGAGACGACCGCCGTCACCCGCTCGGGCTCGAGCGCCGCACCCGCCAACGCATGAGGGGCGCCGCCCGACGCCCCCATGGCGGCGAAACGGTCGACCCCGAAGGCATGGGCGATCGCCGCGACATCCGCCGCCGCCGACGCCACATCGCGGCCGGGCAGCGGCGAGGAGCCGCCGTAGCTCGGTCGGGCATAGGAGATGAGCCGGATGCCGCGTGCCGCCGCCGCGGCGACCACCGGGTCGAGCGGCGCACCGGTCTGCGGCGACCCGTGGTGCCAGACGAGCACGAGGGTCGACTCGGAATCGGGCCCGGTGTCGTACGCCCGGAGGACCCGGCCGTCGTCGACCTCGCGCGCATCCACCATGTCGCCGCTCCCGTCGTCAAGCCCGGTCCTCCCGCGCGGTGCCCACTCTAGGCTGGGCGGGTGACACGCGTGACCGGGGTCGTGGGCAGGTTCTTCGCCGGCGTCGGCATGCTGCTGCGCGGGTTCGGCTTCTGGGCGAGGCGGCCGGGCATCATGCTGCTCGGGCTCATCCCCGCCGCCATCGTCTTCGTCCTCATCGTCGGCGCCCTCGTGGCCCTGGGGTTCAGCATGCCGACCCTCACGGATTGGATGACCCCCTTCGCCGACGACTGGGACGCCCCCTGGCGCGACGTCATCCGCGCCGCCGTGGGCGCGGTCCTCTTCGCCGCGGCGATCGTGCTGGCCGCCGTGACCTTCACCGCACTCACGCTCGCGGTGGGCGACCCCTTCTACGAGCGCATCTGGCACGCCGTCGAGCTCGAGGTCGGCGGCAGCGTGCCCGAGCACGACCTCGGCTTCTGGCGGTCGGTGCGCGATTCCCTGAAGCTCATCGGCCTCGGCCTGGTCGCGGCGATTGCGGTGGCGCTCTCGGGGTTCGTCCCCGTCGTCGGCGCGGTGCTCGCACCGACCCTCGGCGTGATCCTCTCGGGCCGGTTGCTCGCGATGGAGCTCAGCTCCCGAGCGTTCGAGGCGCGCGGCATCGACAGTTCCGCCCGGCGCGCGATCCTTCGCGGACATCGGGTCCAGCTGCTCGGCTTCGGCGTCGCGACGCAGTTGTGCTTCATGGTCCCGCTGGGGGCGGTGTTCGCGATGCCGGCCGCGGTGGCCGGGGCGACGCTGCTCGCACGTTCGGCGCTCGACGCGGCCGCGACCGGAAATGCCGCTGCGGCGATCACCACGCCGGCAACGACCTCGGCCCCGACGCCGCCCGGCGCCCCCGGCGCGTAGCGGCTACGCGCCGGGCGCTCGTCCGTCGAAGAGGAGCATCGGCACCGGCCCGAACGGCATCGACCGCACTCGCAGGCGTCGCACGTCGACGCCCGCGAACCCCGCCGCGACGAGGGCGCCCTCGGTGTCCCGATCCCAGTGGCATCCGTGGCAGAACCGCTTCGAGAACGGCGTGGCGACGCGCTGCACCGCCCGCTTCAGTGTGCGCGGCGGCGCCAGGACGTGGTCGACGAAGATCACCCGGCCCCCGGGCACGAGCACCCGTCGCACCTCGGCGAGCGCGGCGGCCGGATCGGCGACCGAGCAGAGCACGTAGGTGCCCACGACGGCGTCGACCGAGGCATCCGGGAGCGGAATCGACTCGGCGACGGCATCGAGTGGTTCGGCCTCGTGCCGCCACTCCCTCGCCCGCGTCGCCAGCTCGGCGCGCCGGGTCGCGTCGGGCTCGAGGCCGATCCACTCGACGCCCGGATCGAAGGCGCCGAAGTTCTCGCCGTCGCCTGCCCCGATCTCGAGCACCCGGCCGCGCACGCGCGCGACGAGCTCGCGCTCGAGATCGTCGAGCTCGTCGTCATCGATGAGCGGCGTGCGCGGCGTGCGCGAGATGGGCGGGTTGGTCACCCTCGCACGGTAGCGCGCCCGGGGCCCCGCGTCAGCCCTGCGCCCGCGTCAGCCCTGCACCCGTCCGGAGCTCGCGGCGATGCGCTTGAGGAGCGGCGGCTTCGCGAGCACCCACACGACGACCATGACGACGACGGATGCCGCGAACACGGCGAAGCCCACCCAGTCGTCGGCGTCGCGGCCCGCGTACATCTGGTTGAGCTTGCGGAGCGCCCCCGTGGTGAACACCAGCACGACGTGCACGAACGTGAAGACGAGGAACACGAGCATGACCGGGTAGTGCACGGCGCGGGCGAGCTTCTCGGGGACGGCGCGAGCGAGCGGGCCTTCGAGGGGCCACGCCGACGAGAGCCGGAGGCCCGAGAGGATCGCGAGCGGCGCGGCGATGAAGACCATCGCGAAGTACGTGAGCTGCTGCAGCGAGTTGTAGACCACCCAGGAGTTCTCGGTCGGCCAGTCGAGGGAGGCGTACTGCAGCGCGGCCGAGAGCGCGTTCGGCACCACGGCCCAGTCGGTCGGCACCAGGCGCAGCCACTGGCCGGTCGCGAAGAGCACGACGACGTAGACCACGCCGTTCAGGATCCAGGCCGCGTCGAGCCAGAGGTGGAACCAGAGGTGGATCCCCATGCGCCGCGGCGCGCGCTTCGTGCGCGGCCAGCGCGTGTTGTCGCGCGTCCAGAACCCCGGCGGACGCTGCTTCGAGTGCAGCTGGTAGCCCGTGCGCACGAGGAGCAGCAGGAACAGCGAGTTGAGGAAGTGCTGCCAGCCGAGCCACGCCGGAATCCCGACCGGGGTGCCCTCGGGCGGCGGCACGATGCCCGGATATGCCTCGACGAAGTCCGCCACGCCGGGGAGCCCCCGCAGCCAGCGCGCGACCAGCACGCCGATGACGAGCACGACCACCGCGACGAACGTGGTCCACAGCACCTGCTTGCGTTTCGCCCTCCACCATTCGGCGGCGCGAGCGGACTTCGGCGAGGTCACGGTCATCTCGGCAGGCGATTCCTTTCGGGCGGGGGCCGGGGGCATCCGCCCGGTCGACGACGCGACGTGCGCACACGACCGCAGTGGTGAATGGCGGATGCCTCGACGATATCGCCGTGGGCTGAGAGCGCGAAGTCGGGGGTGCAACAGGACGCCACGCGGCGAGGCTGACCCGGGCTGGCCCGGGCCGTCGAGACGCGTCGGGCCTGATCGGTCGAGGCGGAAGCCGGCGGCCCGGAAGCATTGGACGAGGACGGCGGCGGTGCAATGCCACCGTCCTCGATTTCGGATCGATCCTCGCCTGAAACGAGACGACCCCGCCAGTCCTCACTTCGGCGGACTTGACGCCGGCTCCGGCTCGTGACTCGGGCTCAGTCGCGCACGGGCGCGAAGAACTCCCGGATGTCGCCCACGACGACCGAGGGCACCTCGAGCGCCGCGAAGTGGCCGCCCTCGGGGAACCGGCTCCAGTGCACCATGTTCGAGTTGTCGCGCTCGGCGAACACCCGGATGGTCTGGAAGTCGTCCTTGAAGACGGCGACCCCGGTGCGCGCCGCGTTCACGCGCGGCTCTGCGCCCGCGGCATCCGCTCGGGCGTTCTCGAGGTAGCTGCGGCTCATGCCGGCTGCTGCGTTGGCGAACCAGTTGACCGAGACCTCGGTGAGGATCTTCTCGAGCGGAACCATCGAGGTGCCGTTGCCGAAGGAGTTGAACAGCTCGCTGTAGGCGAGCAGCCCGACGGGCGAGTCGCTGAGTCCCACGGCGACCGTCTGCGGGCGGCTCGCGTTCATGGTGTTGTAGCCGCCCACGGACTGGAACCACTGCATGTGCTCGAGGCCGGCGTAGTCCTGCGGCTCGAGCCGTTCGAACTCGGCAGGGTCGCCCGACGGGAACGAGAAGAGCTGCAGCACGTGCAGGCCGAGGAAGCCCTCGGGGTTCAGGAGGCCCAGCTCGCGCGCGACCAGGGCGCCGTTGTCGGATCCGTGGATGCCGTAGCGCTCGTACCCGAGGCCGCGCATGAGCGCGTCGTACGCCCGGGCGACCCGCGCGGTGGTCCAGCCCGCCTCGACGACGGGGTTCGAGAACCCGTAGCCCGGGGCATCCGGGATCACGACGTCGAACGCGTCCTCGGCGCGGCCGCCGTGCGCGACCGGGTCGACGAGCTGGTCGATCAGGTCGAGGTAGTCGACGGATGACCCGGGGTACGTGTGCGCGAGCAGCAGCGGCGTCGCCTCGGGGTGCGGCGAACGCACGTGGATGAAGTGGATCGCCTGCCCGTCGATCTCGGTCATGAAGTGCGGGAACGCGTTGATGCGCGCCTCCTCGGCACGCCAGTCGAACTTTGTGCGCCACGCGTCGACGGCTTCGCGCAGGTAGGAGTTCGGGGTGCCGGCATCCCAGTCGTCGACCGGTGCGGGCTGCGGCAGGCGCGTGCGAGCGAGGCGCTCCATGAGGTCGTCGAGCTCGGCCTGCGAGACCTCGACGCGGAAGGGGCGGATGTCGATGGTGGAGGTGGTGGTGTTCGTCATGTCTTCGACGGTACGGTGCATATAGGCACGTTTCGTTCCTAATGCGCAAGGAGAATCAGGGCATGTCCGACACCGCAGCCCGGCTGCTGGCCCTGCTCTCGCTCCTCCAGTCCCGACCGGAGTGGAACGGCACCGAACTCGCCTCGCGCCTCGGCGTCTCCACGCGAACCGTGCGCAACGACATCGACCGCCTGCGCGAGCTCGACTACCCCGTCGACGCGACCCGGGGAGCCGCGGGCGGCTACCGGCTCGGCGCCGGCGGCAAGCTGCCGCCCCTGCTCCTCGACGACGAGGAGGCCGTCGCCGTCGCGGTCGGGCTGCGGGCGGCGACGGGCATCGCCGGGATCGGCGAGTCCAGCGCCCGCGCGCTGGCCAAGCTCGAGCAGGTGCTGCCCTCGCGGCTGCGTCCGACCGTGACCGCCGTCTCGTCGGTGGTCGACCGGGCGCCCGAGAACACCGGCACGGATGCCCCCGACCCCGAGGTGGACCCGACGGTGCTCGCGGCCGTGGCCGCCGCCATCCGCGATGCGGAGTGGTTCCGCTTCGACGACCGCGGCACGCCGCGCCTCGTGGAGCCGTATCGGCTGCTGAGCTGGCAGCGTCGCTGGTACCTCGTGGCGCGCGATCCCTCATCGGGCGAGTGGGACGTCTTCCGAGCCGACTGGATCGAGCCGCGGATGCCGACGCGCCGGCGCTTCTCACCCGTGCCGCTGCCGGGCGGCGACTACACGGCCTTCGCCATGCGCGCGGTCGCCATGAGCGGGTGGAACGTGCACGCCAGGCTCCGCGTCGCGGCGGCAGCCGAGACCGTGCTCGATCGGATCAACCCGACGGTCGGCGTGGTGGAGTCGATCTCCGACACCGAGTCCGTGCTCGTCACGGGCGCCGACAGCCTCGACACGATCGCCGCCTACATCGGCATGCTCGGCATGGACTTCACCGTCGAGTCGCCCGCCGAGCTCCGCCCGCTCCTGCGGACCTATGCCGAGCGGTACCTGCGCGCCGCCGAGGGCTGACCGGGCCGCGCCTCAGTCGCGCGCGCCGCCGTGGGCCGCGACGAACGGTCCGAGGACGGCGAGCAGGTTCGCGCGCACCTCGTCGAGCGCATGACCCGACTCGAGGAGGCGGGTGCCCGCGTGCACCATGCCGTTGATCATCTCGGCCACGGCGGCGGGATCGCCGGCGCCGAGCTCCTCGAGGGTCGCGATGAGCGGCTCCTGGATCTGCCGGTGCATCCGGTGGGCCTGCTCGTCGAGCTCCTCGCCGGGGGTGAGCGCCGCGAGGGCCGTGCCCACCACATGCTCCCCCTCGGCGACGAGGTCGAGGTTCGCCAACGCGTACGCGGTGACACGGTCGGCCGGCGTGGGCGCCGCGGCCATGGCGCCCGTGATGCGCTCGGCCCAGCGGGGGAACGTGTCCTGCGCGAGCGCGGCGAGCAGATCGCGTCGCGACGCGAAGTACTGGTACACGCTCGACCGCGCGATGCCCGCGCGTTCGGCGACGTCACCGAGCGCGGGCGCCTCGGGATTGGCCTTCAGCAACTCGTGCGTCGCGTCGAGGAGGGCGCGGCGACGTGCCGCCCGGTGCTCGGCGAGCGACGGTGCATCGATCTTCGGCACGGCCCCTCCCTCCGATACGGCGACGTCAACCGCACCAGCCTAGGCCGACAGTTTCCCGTCGACCATCTCGAGCACGCGGTCGCAGTGCCCGAGGACGTCGCGGTCGTGCGTGACCATGACCACGGCCACGTTCGCAGTGCGCGCTTCGGCGGCGAGGAGCTCGACGACCTCGTGGCTCCGCGCCCGGTCGAGCGCCGCGGTCGGCTCATCGACGAGCAGCAGGCTCGGGGCGTTCACGAGGGCCCGGGCGATGCCGACGCGCTGCCGCTCGCCGCCCGACATCTGGCCCGGACGCTGACCCGCCCGGTGCGCCATGCCGACGGACTCGAGCAGCGGCATCGGGTCGAAGCTCCGCGGGCCGCGCGCGAGTCGATTGACGAGGCGCAGCTGGTCGGCCGCCGTGAGCGCGGGGATGAGGTTGCCCGACTGGAACACGAAGCCGATGTTCTCGAGGCGGAACCGGGCGCGCCGACCGGCACGCAGCCAGGCGACGTCCTCGCCGTGCACGCGCACGACACCCGAGTCGGGTGACGCGAGGGCACCGGCGATCGCGAGCAGCGACGACTTGCCCGAGCCCGACGGTCCGACGATCGCGACGAACTCGCCACGCGGCACCTCGAGCGAGACGTGGTCGAGCGCGCGCACGCGGCCGTCGCCGTCGCCGAGTTCGAGCACGGCGTCCTGCACGGACAGCGCGGCGATCGGGTCGACGGATGCCCCGCCGCTGGTGGTCTCGGGCGCGGTCAGGGTCATCGCTGTCCTCCAAGGGCCTTGAGCGGGTCGACCCGCGAGATGCGCAGCACGGCGATCGCCGCGCCGATGAGCCCGAGCACGACGGTGAGCGCGCTCGCGACGGCGATGGGTGCGAACTCGAGGTCGAACGGCATCGCGTCGGGCATCGCCGCGCCCATGCCGACGCCCGCCGCGACGCCGAGCGCGGTGAAGCCGACGAGCAGCGCCGCCGCCTGCGCGAGGCTGTCGCGCAGCAGGTAGCGGGTGGATGCCCCGACGGCGCGCAGCACGGCGATCTCATGTGTGCGCTGGATCGTCCACACGGTGAAGAACGCGCCGACGACGAGCGCCGAGATGGCGTAGAGGAAGACCTGGATCATGCTGAGCGTCAGGGTCTCGGCCTCGTAGCCGGGCGACGCGTTGAACGCCTCGACGAGGGTCATGCTGCTCGTGCCGGCCTCTGCGTCGCCGGCAGCCAGGTCGAGGCCGGCCTCATCGGCCGCCGAGAGGGCCACGACGCTCGCGAAGTCGAAGTCGACCGCGTCGACGGCGTCGGCGGTCGGAGCGCCGGCCGGAGCCCGCCCCGACGCGAGGAGCTGCCACGTCGCGAGCGGCAGGTACGCGACGTCGACATGGCCGAATGTCGCCTGGCCCTCGGTGAAGCCGATTACCTCGAGCTCGACGTCGGTGCGGTCGAGCGTGACGATCGAGCCGAGTTCGATGCCCTGCTCCCGCGCCGTCTCCGAGACCACGATGCCGTCGACCGCATCGATGCCGGTTCCCGACGAGGTCGCGGGGGCGAGGAAGCCGTCCGGGTCCACGCCGAACAGGGTGAGGTCGACCTGCGTGCCGTCGTCGAGCGCGGCGTTGACGATGCTGACGCCCATGGGGGTCGCCTCGTCGACGCCGTCGACCTGACGCCAGGCGTCGAGCTGTTCGCGGTCGACGACCGAGCGCGAGAACGCGTTGTCGGTCTTGGTGCCTTCGTCGAAGGCGAAGGCGGTGGCCGGCATCGTCTTGAGTCCGGAGACGCCGTCGTTGACCAGGCCCGAGGACAGGCCGGAGAGCAGCACGACGAGGAGGGCGATCAGTGCGATCACGAGGCCCATCAGTGCGAACCGGCCACGGGCGAACTTCAGTTCGCGGAGTGCGAGGAACATGGAATCCAAAGGGATCGGGTTTACCGACATCGTGTCGGGATGATACCGACATTGTGTCAGGTCGAGCCGGCTCACCCCAAATCCGGGTCCTAGGCCGCCCGCCCGGCGCCCCGCGCGGCTCGATTCGGTCATCTCCGGTTCTTCCCGTCGTCACCCGTCACGCCTAGCGTGGAGGCATCCGCAAGCCAGCACCGCCGACGAAGGAGTGCGCATGTCCACGAGACGCCACCTCACCACCACCCTGGCCGCCACCGCACTGGGCGCACTCGCCGCGACCACCCTCGCGGCCGGCTCGGCTGCTGCCGCACCGCCCGAGTGGGCGAACGACCCGGTCGACCTGCGCGTCGCGACCTACAACCTCTCGCTGAACCGGAACGCCCCTGGCCAGCTCGTCGCCGACCTGACCACGGGCACGAACGCGCAGGCGAAGACCGTCGCCGAGATCATCCAGCGCGCGAACCCCGACATCGTGCTGCTCAACGAGTTCGACTACGTCGAGGGCGGCGTCGCCGCCGACCTCTTCCGCGACAACTACCTCGAGGTCTCGCAGGGCGGCGCCGACCCCGTGGAGTACCCTTACGCCTTCGTCGCCCCGTCGAACACCGGCGTGCCGAGCGGCTTCGACCTCAACAACAACGGCGTGATCGGCGGCGGCGACGACGCCTTCGGCTTCGGGCTCTTCGAGGGCCAGTACGGCATGGCCGTGCTCTCGAAGTACCCGATCCTCGAGGACGACGTGCGCACGTTCCAGCACTTCCTCTGGAAGGACATGCCGGGCGCGCTCCTGCCCGACGACCCGGCGACGGCCGCGCCGGCCGACTGGTACTCGGCCGACGAGCTCGACGTGTTCCGGCTCTCGAGCAAGTCGCACTGGGACGTCCCCGTCGAGGTCGGCGGCAACACCGTGCACGTGCTCGCGTCGCACCCGACGCCGCCCACCTTCGACGGCGCCGAAGACCGCAACGGCACGCGCAACCACGACGAGATCCGGTTCTGGGCCGACTACGTGACCCCTGGCACGGCCTCCCGGTACGTGTACGACGACGCCGGAACCACCGGTGGCCTGAAGCCCGGCGAGTCCTTCGTGATCCTCGGCGACCAGAACGCCGACCCGCTCGACGGCGACTCGACGGCCGACGCGATCCAGCAGTTCCTCGACCACCCGCGCATCACCGACCCGCTGCCCACCTCGGAGGGCGCGGTCGAGGCATCCGTGCTGCAGGGCGGAGCCAACCTCACGCACGAGGGCGACCCGGCCTACGACACGGCCGACTTCGCCGACGGGGCGCCGGGGAACCTGCGCGCCGACTACGTGCTGCCCTCCCGCGACCTCCGAGTCACCGATGCCGGCGTGTTCTGGCCGGTGCAGGCCGACCCGCTGTCGGCGCTCACCGGAGTCTTCCCGTTCCCGTCGAGCGACCACCGGCTCGTGTGGGTGGACCTGCGCGTGCACGGCTGAGCCGCCGCGCGGTTTCGGCTGCGCGCCACTTCCGCGGCCGGTGCGCCACTTCAACTGACGCACCGGCCGCACAGGCGGCGCAGCGGACGCTCGCAATAGCCCGACGCGAGATTGCCTCAAGTTCACGGGACCAAAGACCCGAAACCCGGGGTTGCGGGGTGCGAGCATGATTCCGGTGCAATGGAGCCCGAAACTTCACGCATCACGGTGAGTCGAGGTCGCCTTGTCGGGGGACGGCCGACCTCCTCACCGGCGGGCGGTGGTTCCGGAAGGAGCCACCGCCCGCTTTCTCGTTCGGCGCCGGAACCGAACGGCCGTCCTGGATTCACCCCCGGTTCACCACCTCAGCCCCAATCCGACGATCACCCTTCCTAGCGTGTCCCCGGCTCCCGGTTCGAAACGCCTGCCCCACAGCGCGGGCGGCCGGCGGAGCCAAACGGAGGACACGTGTTGAAGAAGCGATTCACCCTCGCGGCGGTCGGCCTGTCGACCGCCGTCGCACTCGGGCTCACCGGGTGCGCGGGCGCCGCAGATGCCGGTGAAGGTGGCGCGGATGCCGCGACCGCAACGAGCCTGGCCGACTTCGGCGACCTCGCGGCGCTCGAAGCCGCTGCGAAGGCGGAGGGTCAGCTCAACGTCATCGCGCTGCCGCGCGACTGGGCGAACTACGGCGAGGTGCTCGACCTGTTCGCCGAGAAGTACCCCGAGATCACCGTCAACGAGGCGTCGCCCGACGCCTCGAGCGCCGAGGAGATCCAGGCCGCCGAGACGAACGAGGGCCTCGACACCGCGCCCGACGTCTTCGACCTCGGCCTCACGGTCGCCCTGCAGAACACCGACCGCTTCGCGCCCTACCAGGTGGCGACGTGGGACGACATCCCCGACGAGCTGAAGGAGCCCAGCGGCCTCTTCGTGGGCGACTACGGCGGGTACATGTCGATCGGGTACGACTCGTCGAGGTTCCCGGCCCCGGAGTCGCTCGAGGACCTGCTCGGCGCCGACTACAAGGGTGCCGTCGCCATCAACGGCGACCCGACGCAGGCGGGCGCGGCGTTCGCCGCGGTCGGCCTCGCGACCGTGCAGTCGGGCGGCTCGCTCGACGACTTCCAGGACGGCATCGACTTCTTCGCCGACCTGAACGCCGCCGGGAACCTGCTGAAGGTCGACGTCACGACGGCCACGGTCACGTCGGGCGAGACGCCCGTCGTCTTCGACTGGGACTACCTGAACGCGGCGCACCGCGACGCGAACCCGAACTGGGAGGTCGTCATCCTGCCCGGCACCGGGTACGCGGGCTACTACAACCAGGCCATCAACGCGGATGCCCCGCACCCCGCCGCCGCCCGCCTGTGGCAGGAGTTCCTCTACAGCGACGAGGTGCAGAACCTCTGGCTGAAGGGCGGAGCCCGCCCGGTGCGCGCCGACGCGATGGCCGAGGCCGGCACGATCGACGAGGAGCTCTTCGCGAAGCTCCCCGCCGCGCCCGAGGAGACCGTGGTCCCCACCGAGGAGCAGAGCACCGCCGCCGGTACGCTGCTCGGCGAGAAGTGGGCCTCGGCGGTCGGTTGATGACCGTCGTCGCGCCCGCGGCACCTACCGCCGCCGGGACGGAGTCGGATGCCCCGACTCCGCCCCGGCGGCCGGGCGGTCGCCCCGGCATCCCCCCGGCGCTCGGCCTCGTGCCGTTCGCCGCGTACGTGCTGCTGTTCCTCGCGCTGCCGACGCTACTCGCCGTCGCGAGCGGCTTCGTCGACGACGACGGCTCGTTCACGCTCGCGAACGTCACGGCCCTCGGAGACCCGGTCATCCTCCGGACCTTCGCGAACTCCGCGTGGCTCTCGGCGCTCACCGCGGTGATCGGCGCCGTGGTCGGCGCGCTCGCCTGCTACGCCCTCGTCGGCCTGGAGCACGGCCACGTGCGCAGCCTCGTCGACGCCGCGAGCGGCGTGCTCGCCCAGTTCGGCGGCGTCATGCTCGCGTTCGCCTTCATCGCGACGATCGGCCTCCAGGGCCTCGTCACCCTGTGGCTGCGCGACACGTTCGGCATCGACATCTTCGCCGAGGGCGCCTGGATCTACGGGCTCCCTGGGCTGATCCTGCCGTACGTCTACTTCCAGGTGCCGCTCATGATCATCACGTTCATGCCGGCGATGGGTGCGCTCAAGCCCCAGTGGGCCGAGGCGAACCTCACGCTCGGCGGAACCCGGCGGGGGTTCTGGCTGCACGTCGGCCTGCCCGTGCTCGCGCCCTCGTTCCTCGCCTCGCTGCTGCTGCTGTTCGCCAACGCGTTCTCGTCGTATGCCACCGCCGCCGCCCTCGCCAGCCAGGGGTCGCAGATCGTGCCGCTGCAGATCCGCACGGCGCTCACGAGCGAGACCATGCTCGGTCGCGAGAACCTCGCCGGCGCGCTCGCGCTCGGCATGATCGCCGTCATGGCCGTGACGATGTGGCTCTACTCGGTCGTGCAGCGCCGCGCGGCGAGGTGGCAGCGATGAGCCGGCCGAGGCCCCGTTCGGCGCGCCGGCCAGGGCTGAGCCGACCGCCGCTGGCGCCGCATCCGCTCACCCGTTGGATCGTCGGCATCGCCATCGTCGGCCTGTTCGCGATCCCCATCGTCTCGATGGCCGAGTACACGCTGCGCGACGTCGACGGCCACTCGCTCGTCCACTGGGCGGCGCTCCTCGATCCGGCGAATGCCGCCCGCTACCGCCCGATCTGGACCGGGCTCGGCAACTCGCTCGTGCTCGCCCTCGTGACCGTTGCGATCGTGCTCGTGCTCCTCGCGCCCACGATGGTGCTCGTCGAACTCCGGTTTCCGCGACTCCGCCGCCCGTTCGAGTTCCTCCTGCTCCTGCCCATCACGATCCCCGCGATCGTGCTCGTGGTGGGCCTTGCGCCCGTCTACCTCGTCATCGGCCGCACGTTCGGCACGGGCGTGTGGACGCTCGCGTTCGCGTACGGCATCACGGTGCTGCCATTCGCGTACCGGTCGATCCAGTCGTCCATGGACGCCACCGACGTGCGCACGCTCTCGGAGGCGGCGCGGTCGCTCGGTGCGAGCTGGCCGACCGTGCTGCTGCGCGTGCTCGCACCGAACCTCAGGACCGGCCTCATCGCGGCATCCCTCATCTCGGTCGCGGTCGTGCTCGGCGAGTTCACGATCGCGTCGCTCCTGAACCGGCAGAACCTGCAGACCTCGCTCGTCGTGGTCGGCAAGCAGGACCCGTACGCATCGGTCATCCTCTCGCTCCTCGCGCTCGCGTTCGCGTTCGTGCTCCTCGTCGCCATCGGGCGCGTCGGACGGCGCTCCCCCGGCCGCACCGCATCCCACCGCAGGAAGGAAGGCCGCTCGTGACCCTCGGCTCCGCCACGCTCGCCACCGCCGACAACTCGATCCTCGCCGCCGGCGCCGAGGGCACCGCCGTCTCGTTCGAGGGTGTGCTGAAGGACTACGGGGCCACCCGCGTGCTGCGGGGCGTGGACCTCGTGATCGAGCCCGGCGAGTTCGTCTCGCTCCTCGGCCCCTCGGGCTGCGGCAAGACGACCGCGCTGCGGGTGCTCGCGGGCCTCGAGCACGCCGACGGCGGCATCGTGCGCATCGGCGGCGCGGATGTCTCGGGCGTGCCCACGAACCGGCGCGATCTCGGCATGGTCTTCCAGGCGTACTCGCTGTTCCCGCACCTCGACGTCGCCGCGAACACCGCGTTCGGCCTGCGGATGCGCAAGGTGCCGAGGGCGGAGGCATCCGACCGGGTGCGCGACGCGCTCGCGCTCGTGGGCCTCGCGCACCTCGCCGGCCGCTACCCGCACGAGCTCTCGGGCGGACAGCAGCAGCGCGTGGCCCTCGCGCGTGCGCTCGTCACCGAGCCGCGGGTGCTGCTCCTCGACGAGCCGCTCTCGGCCCTCGACGCGAAGGTGCGCGTGCAACTGCGCGACGAGATCCGCCGCATCCAGCTCCGACTCGGCATCACCACGCTGTTCGTCACGCACGACCAGGAGGAGGCGCTCGCCGTCTCCGACCGGATCGCCGTGATGCAGTCGGGCCGCATCGACCAGGTCGGCACGCCCGAGGAGCTGTACCTGCGACCCGCCACCGCGCACGTGGCCGAGTTCGTGGGCCTGTCGAGCGTGCTCCCGGCCGTCGTCGCGGGAGGGGAGGCATCCGTGCTGGGGGTGCGGATGCCCCTCCTCGCGGAGGTGGCCGACGGGCCCGCCGAGGTGTTCGTGCGCCCCGAGCACGTGCACGTCGGCGGGCCGATCGCGGCCGTCGTGCAGGAGAGCACGTTCCTCGGCAGCCTGCGGCGCACGCTGCTGCGCACGGAGGACGGCGTGCTCATCCACATGCAGCATCCGGCGCGCGAGCGGCTCGAGTTCGGCGAACGCGTCGACGTGGGCTTCGACGCGGTGCCGGTGGCGGTGCAGAGGGCGGCGGGCGGCGGCGCCTAGGCCGCCGGGCCGTGCAGGCCGATGCGGTCGGGCACGGCGCCGACGACGCTCGGCAGCCACGCCTCGACGTCGGGCCAGGCCCGGCCGGTGGGCAGGCGGCGCAGGAGGCGGGCGAGCGAGTCGTCGGCGTCGGGCCAGGGGATGACCCGGGTCGGCGACGCGCTCGCGAGCACGCCGAGCCACCAGTGCTTCCACGTCGTGGGAAGCTCCTCGGGGTGCAGCACGACGTAGTAGTCGGGCACGGCCATGGTGTGGCGCTCGGCGGCCGCGACCGCGCGTTCGATCTCGAGTTCGAGCACGCCGAACGTGGACTGGTCGTCGAAGAACTCGACCCACGCCGCGGCGACGTGTCCGAGCGGATCGTGGTCGTGCACGACGTACGGGGAGTCGGCCGCTGAGGACCAGCGAGCCACCTCGTCGTCGGGGGCGTGCTCGAAGGTCGCCGCGCGGACGTTCGCGAAGCCCTCGAGGGCGTGGATGGCCGACGTCGCCTCGTCGCCGACGACGACCAGTGTGGTGCTGGTCGGTGCCTCCATTTTCGAATTGTACGTCGCTTCTGCGGGGGCGCGACCGGACGCGGGGGGCGTGCCGGAAGGCAGCGTCCAGCTTGTGCAGGAGTCTGTCCAGCGGGTCACGCGACGCGGAGCACCACGTTGCCGCGCTTCCGGCCGGTGTCGACGTAGCGGTGCGCCGCCACGACGTCGTCGAGGTCGTACGTGCGGTCGATCACCGGCCGCACCGCCCCCGACTCGGCGAGCGCGGTGAGCTCGGCGAACTCGGCGCCGCCGACGGTGACGCCACGCGCGGTCACGAGCCTGCCGGTGCGCTTCGTGTGACGAGACGCCGTGATGGCGCCCTTCAGGTCGGCGATGACGAGGAGCAGCGCACCGCTCGGCGCGAGCGCGGGTTCGACCCGCTCGAACGGCGCGTTGCCGACGCATTCGACGATGACGTCGTACTGCCGCCCCTCCGCGGCGAAGTCCTGCACGGTGTGGTCGATGACGCGGTCGGCGCCCAGCGAACGGACGAGTTCGGCATTGCGGCCACTGCACACGGCGGTGACGCGAGCGCCCCGGTGCTTCGCGAGCTGCACGGCCATGGTGCCGACGGCACCGGATGCCCCGTTCACGAGCACCTCGGTGCCGGGCGCGATCTCGGCCATGCCGAGGTAGGCGAGGGCCGTGTGCCCGCCGAAGACGAGCGCGGCCGACTCCTCCATCGTGAGGTTCCGCGGCTTCGGTGCGATGGCGGCATCCTGCTGCACGGTCACGTACTCGGCGTGGCCGCCGAACGCACCGCCCAGCATGACGATGACCTCGTCGCCGGGCGCGAAGCGAGTGACGCCGGCGCCGACGGCCTCGACGGTGCCCGCGGCGTCCATGCCGAGCACCGCGTGCCGCGGCCGGAACACGCCGAGCGAGATCGGGATGTAGAACCAGAGGCCCTTGGGCAGGTCGCGGGCGCGCGTGCGGTGGTCGGCGACGCTCACCGTGCTCGCCTGCACGCGGATCAGCAGTTCGTCATCGCGTGGCTCGGGCTTCGGCACCTCCTCGACGTGCACCGCCTCGGGACCACCGAAGCGGCGGGCCACCGCGGCTCGCATCCTGGTGCCTGTGTTCACTCGCGTGTCGCTCATCGTGGACTCCTCTACCTTACGTTGTACGACTTACAACGTAAGGTAGCGTGGGATCGAGCGTTTGTCGAGGGCTCGTCGGAATTCGCCGATGAGGAACGGCCGACCCGCTTGTACCGTGGTCAGCGAGGTGAGGAGTCATCCGATGTCATCGACGACCGAGCCGCGGTCGACCCGCCGCGCTCCCCTGACCCGCGACCGCGTGCTCGAGGCCGCGGTCGCGCTCGCCGACACCGCCGGCATCGAGGCGCTCACCATCCGGCGCCTGGCGTTCGACCTCGGCGTCGAGCCGATGTCGCTCTACTACCACGTGCCCAACAAGGAGGCGATCCTCGACGGCATCGTCGAACTCGTCTTCCGCGAGATCGAGGAAGCCGTGGGCGGGCTCGCCGTCACCGAGGCGGATGCCGCGTGGAAGACCTCGCTGCGCACGCGCATCCTCACGGCCCGCGAGGTGATGCTGCGGCATCCGTGGGCACCGGGCGTCATGGACACGCGCGCCGAGCTCGGTCTGGCCAACGCGCGCTACGTCGACGCCGTGGTGGGCATCCTCCGGTCGGGCGGGCTCTCGTTCGACCTCATCCACCACTCGCTGCACGCGCTCGGCAGCCGCATGTACGGGTTCTCGCAGGAGCTGGGCGCGGCCGACGACGGCGACGCGCCCGCGCCCGAGGTGCTCGCGCAGATGGCCGAGCACGTGCCGCATCTCGCCGCGATGCTCTCAGTCGTGGCGCATGACGACCCCGACACGACGCTCGGCTGGTGCGACGACCGGTTCGAGTTCGAGTTCGGGCTCGACCTCATCCTCGACGGCATCGAGCGGCGCGCGCCCGGACGCTGAACCGCCGGCCCGAGGCTTGTGCAGGAGGCCCCTGGCTTGTGCAGGAGGCCCCTGGCTTGTGCAGGAGAATGCTCCCCATCCCCCGGCTCAGACAGGATTCAGCCAGAACTCCTGCACGAGCTGAGGAGCAGCGCGGCCCTCGAGCGTCGGCAGCACGTCGGCGAAGTCCGCGCCGCCGACGGTGAGCACGCGCCACGCGGCATCCGTGCGTCGCACGAGCGACGACGACGCGTTGTCGAGTTTCGGGAAGCGGCGCGGCTCGTGTCCGCTGATGCTGGCGAGCGTGTGCCGGATCAGCGTGCCGTGCGCCACGGCGAGCACACGCGCCGGGCCATGGTCGGCGACGATGCGATCGAGCGCCCGGATGCCGCGTGGCCCGACCTCGTGGTCGGGCTCCTTGTTCGCGTAGTCGCGGGTGGGCCACCGGGTGTCGAGCTCGGACACGAGGGTGCCCTCGGCCGCGCCGAAGTCCTGCTCGATGAGCTCGTCGTAGGTGCCGCCGAGCGGCACGTCGATCGTCGAGGCGAGGATCTCGGCCGTCTCGCGGGCGCGCACGAGCGGTGAGCTGACGACGGCGTCCCATCGCTCGCCGGCGAGGGCGGATGCCGCGACGAGCGCCTGCTCGCGGCCGGTCTCGTTGAGGGGGATGTCGCTGCGGCCCTGCATGCGTCCGCCCAGGTTCCAGTCGGTCTGGCCATGGCGGATGAGTGCGAGCAGCATGGGCTCAAGCCTACGGGAGGGCGTCTGGGCGGCCGAGGCGTGGGAGCCCGTCGGGGTCGACACTGAGGAAATCTCCGTGTACGGCACGGATGCGGCGAAGGACCGTGGAGCGCACGCTTGCCCATGTCCGATCCATCCGAACTGTCCGAGGAGACACCGATGACCGACACCGCAGTCCCCACTGCCACCGACGCCGACCGCGCGCTGAAGACGAAGCACCGCGCCATGTGGGCGTCGGGCGACTACCCGACGCTGGCCTCAGACCTCATCTGGGAGCTCGGCCCGCGCGTCGTCGCCGCCACCGACATCCGTCCCGGCGAGCGCGTGCTCGACGTCGCGGCCGGCAGCGGCAACGCGGCGATCCCCGCCGCCCTTCGCGGCGCGACCGTCCTCGCGAGCGACCTCGCGCCCGAGCTCTTCGACGTCGGGCGGCGGCTCGCCGCAGAGGCCGGCGCCGAGCTCGAGTGGCGGGAGGGCGATGCCGAGGCGCTGCCCTTCGCCGACGACTCGTTCGACGTGACGGTCTCGACCGTCGGCGTCATGTTCGCACCGCACCACCAGCAGGCCGCCGACGAGCTCGTGCGCGTCACGGCGCCCGGCGGCCGCATCGGCCTGATCAGCTGGACCCCCGAGGGCTTCATCGGCCAGATGTTCAAGGTCATGAAGCCGTTCGCCGCGCCGCTGCCCGAAGGCGCCTCGCCCGCACCGCTCTGGGGCGACGAGCAGCACGTGCGCGACCTGTTCGGCGACCGGGTCACCGACGTCACGGTCGAGCGCCAGACCGTCGAGATCCGCTTCGAGTCGGGCGCGGCGTTCCGCGACTACTTCAAGCAGAAGTACGGTCCCACGATCGCGGTCTTCAACCGCATCGCCGACGACCCCGACCAGGTCGCCGCCCTCGACGCGGCACTTGCCGCCCATGGTGACAACGCCCTCGACGCCTCCGGCGCGATGCAGTGGGAGTACCTGCTGTTCACCGCCCGCGTGCGCTGAGCGGGCCCGACCCGGAAGATCCACCGTGAACCACTCCGCAGGATACGTCGTCTCCCAGCTCCGGCAGCGCGACGAAGAGCGTCTGCTCGTCGAGCTCGAGCGGCGTCGCGTCGTCGCCGAACGGCTGGCCGAGACCCAGCACCTCGAGGGCGGGGTGACGGATGCCGCGCGCCCACGCCGCGGCATCCGCGCCCTGCTCCCCCGGCGCCTCCGCCCGCTCACGCCTCCGCGCCCGGTCGTCGGCTGAACTCGAAGCGCCGAGGACGACGCGCTGCACCGCCCGGGTCCGCCCTCTCCTCGACCGGAGGGGGCGGACCCGGGTCGGACCGATCGGATGAGACGATCCGAGCCGATCGGCCGATCCGCGCGCCGGCCTGCCTCGCGAGCATCGAGGCATGAGCGAATCCACCGTCAGCCGCCCGTCACCGTCACGCCGCACCGCCGTGACCCCCGCCCCGAGGACGCCGTCGTCGGGGCCCATCCGCACACGGCGAACCGGCGCGTGGGCCGTCACCGGGTTGCTGCTGCTCAGTCTCGTGCCGGTGGTCGCCGGTGCGGCCCGGCTCACGGAGTTGTCGATCGGTGGCGCCGTCACGCCCGACAACGCCCGGTTCTTCGCCGCGCCCGTGCCCGTGGTGCTGCACATCGTGGGCGCGACGGTGTTCAGCGTGCTCGGCGCGTTCCAGTTCGCGCCCTCGCTCCGACGGCGGCGCTGGCATCGGCTCGCGGGCCGCGTGGTGCTGCCGGCCGGCCTGGTTGCGGCGCTCTCCGGGCTCTGGATGACCGCGTTCTTCGACCTGCCGGCGGTCGACGGCGACCCGCTGCTGGCGCTCCGACTGCTGTTCGGCACGGCGATGGCGGCGAGCCTCGTCGTCGCGTTCCTCGCCATCCGCCGCGGCGACGTGCGAACGCACAGCGCGTGGATGACCCGCGGCTACGCCATCGGCATGGGCGCGGGTACCCAGGTGTTCACGCACCTGCCGTGGGTGCTGGTGTTCGGCGCGCCCGATGAGGCCACCCGAGCGGTCCTCATGGGCGCCGGCTGGGTGATCAACCTCGCCGTCGCCGAGGTGGTGATCCGCCGGCGACGGAGGACCGCGCGCCTATCATGAGGGTCATGACGAGCCCCCTCCGCACGGTGTGGGATGCTCCGGCCGCCACGCCCCCACCGCCCCGGCGGGTGTGGCGGGACTGGGTGCTCGTCGCGGTGCTCACCGTGGTCGTGGTGATCGAGGCGACCGCCCGGCCCGACCTGCCGTGGCGGGCGCTGTGGGCGGTGGTGCTCGTCGCGCTCGTGCCGACCGTGCTCTGGCGGCGCACCCGGCCGCTCGAGATGGTGGCGATCGCGTTCGCGGTCGCCATGCTCCCGACGATCATCACCGGACGCGAGTCGCAGCTCGTCTCGGGCGCGTTTCTCCTGGTCCTCGTCTACGCCCTGATGCGGTGGGGGTCGGGGCGAGCGATGATCATCGGCTCGGGCATCGTGGTGGTCTCGGGTGCCGTCTCACTCGCGATCGGACCGACCGTGCTCAGCGACCTCATCGGAGCGCCCGTCGTGCTGGTGGCCGTCAGTGCGATCGGCCTCGCCGTTCGGTGGCGCGCGGCGGCACGCGCGCGTGAACTCGACCGCATCAAGCTCGTCGAGCGCGAGCAGCTGGCGCGCGACCTGCACGACACCGTGGCGCACCATGTCTCGGCGATCGCGATCCAGGCCCAGGCCGGCACCGTCGTCGCGGCGACCGATCCGGATGCCGCCGCCCGGGTGCTCGGGGTCATCGAGGGTGAGGCGTCCCGCACGCTCGACGAGATGCGCTCGATCGTGCGGATGCTCCGGGAGGGCGGCGACGGCCCGGTGACCGAGCACGCGCCGGGCCCGGCCATCGGGGGCCTTCGACGCCTCGCCGGAACGGTACCCGGCGGCCCCGACGTCGACGTGCGACTCGAGGGCGACCTCGAGCGCGTGTCGCCGACCGTCGCGGCCGCGGTGTACCGGATGGCCCAGGAGGCCGTGACGAATGCCCGCCGGCACGCCCGCAACGCGGCCCGCGTCGAGGTACTCGTGCGGGTCGACGACGCCGGCGTTCGGCTCGACGTGCGCGATGACGGCGACCCCGCGGCATCCGCTGCCCCCGGCTACGGCCTCACCGGCATGCGCGAACGTGCGGCCCTGCTCGGCGGCACGTGCGAGGCCGGGCCCGCGCGCGACCGCGGCTGGGCGGTGACGGCCATGCTGCGGCGGGCGGGGTGGTCGGCATGACCGTGCGGGTCGTGCTCGCCGACGACCAGGAGCTCGTGCGCACGGGGCTCCGCATGATCCTCGACGCGCAGCCCGGCATCGAGGTGATCGGCGAGGCCGCCGACGGGGCCGAGGCGATCGCGCTCGCTCGCGAGCTCCGGCCCGACGTGTGCCTCTTCGACATCCGGATGCCGGTGGTAGACGGCCTCGAGGCGACTCGTGCCCTCGCGGGGCCCGAGGTGCCCGACCCGCTCCCGGTCGTCGTCATCACGACCTTCGACCTCGACGAGTACGTGTACGAGGCGCTGCGGTCGGGTGCCCGCGGCTTCCTCCTGAAGAACGCCGGCCCCGCACTGCTCGCCCAGGCGGTGCACGCCGCCGCCCGGGGCGACGCGCTCATCGACCCCAACGTGACCGTGCGGCTGCTCGAGGCGTTCGCCGGATCGGCGCCCGCCGCCGCGCCGGCGCAGCCGATCGAGCCGCTGACCGAGCGCGAGGAGCACGTGCTCGCTGCGGTCGCCCGCGGCCTCGGCAACGGCGAGATCGCCCGCGAGCTGCACCTCTCGGTCAGCACCGTGAAGACGCACCTCGCGAGCCTGATGGCGAAGATCGGCGCCCGCAACCGGGTGGAGCTCGCGATCTGGGCGCACGAGACGGGTCGGCGACGCTGACGCCGATCAGGGTCCGCACCGGTGCGCCGCCGCCCCACCCGATCTAGACTGGCGCCGTGCCGGGCCAGCGACTGACGCCCCGCGAGAGCGCGGTCCTCGCCGCCATCGGGCGGCGACTCAGCAACCCCGAGATCGCCGCGGAGTTGTACATCTCGGTGCGCACCGTCGAGAGCCATGTCGCGAGCCTCAAGCGCAAGCTCGCGGCGGAGACCCGGGCCGACCTCATCGCGGCGGCGGGCGCGGAACGCGAGCGCGCGGCATCCGTGCGACTCCCCCGCAACGCGTTCGTCGGCCGCGACGCCGAGATCGCCGCCATCGCCGACCTGCTCGACGTGCGGCGCTGGGTGACCGTGGTGGGACCCGGCGGGGTGGGCAAGACGCGTCTCGCGCTCGAGTTCGCCGGCCGCGACGAGCGCATCCCCGTGGTGGTCGAGCTCGAGCACGCCGAGCCGGCGGACGTGGTCGCCCGGATCGCGAGGGCGCTCGACCTCGAGGCCGGGCCCGGCACGGACGTCGCGACGTCCGTCTCGGTCGCGCTCGCCGCCGGCCCGCACCTGCTCGTGCTCGACAACGTCGACCGCGTGGGTCCCGCCGTCGCCGAGATCGTGGCCCGAGCGCAGTCGCTCGCGCCCGACCTGCGAGTCCTCACCACCTCGCGCACCCCCATCGGCGACGCCGCCGAGGCGGTGTTCCCGCTCGCCCCGCTCGACACCGAGGGGCCGGATGCCGCGGCCGTCACCATGTTCCTGGACCGCCTCGGGGTGGCCGGACGCGCCGCGGCCGCGCCGATCGCGCTGTCGACGACCGCGCCGTCGGCCGCCGACCGCGAGCTGGCGGCGACGGTGTGCCGACGGCTCGACGGCCTGCCGCTGGCCCTCGAGCTCGCCGCCGCCGTGGCACGCCACCTCTCGCTCGAGGAGCTCGACCAGCGCCTCGACCGGGACTTCGCCACGCTCGACCGGGCCGCGCCCGAAGGCCGGCACCGCACGCTCGAGACCGCGTTCGACTGGACCTGGGACCTCCTCACCGCGGAGGAGCGCGACGTGCTCTGCCGGCTGGCCGCGCTGCCGCGCACCTTCGACGTCGACCTCGCCGTGGCGGCGACGCACCCCGGGGCGGAGGGCGTGCTCGTGCGCCTCCTCGACCACTCCATGGTGGTGCCGCCCGGCGGGCGCCCCCGGCGGTTCCGGCTGCTCGCGGTCATGCGCGAGTTCGTGCGCTCGCGCACGGATGCGGCGGTGATCCGCGAGGTGCTGGAGCGGCACGCCGAATACCACGAGCGCGTGTTCACCGAGTTCATGCGGCACGCACGCACCGACGACAGCGCCGAGGCGACGCACACGTTCGAGACGCTCACTCCCGAGATCAACGCGGCCGTGCGGTGGGCGCTCGCGGCGGGGCATCCGTCGGCCGTTCCCCTCGCTGCGGCGCTGGCCGTCGGCGTCGAGCAGTACGGTTCCGACGTCGACAGCGTACGCACCGTCGCCATGGCCGCGACCGACGCCCGGGTGCGGGCGGAGGCCTCGGCCGAGCAGCTCCTCCAACTCGGGATCGGGCTCGCCTTCGTCGACGTGCAGCTCGTCGACGACCTCGCCGGGGATGCCCTCGCCCGCGCCGACGACCCGCGCTCGCGACTGGCGGCCAGCCACCTCGCCGGCATCGCCGACGCCTACCTCGACCGGGTGCCGGAGGCCCGATCGCACCTCGACGAGGCCGAGCGGCTCGCGATCGAGCTCGATGAGGCGTGGAAGCTCGCCGCGGTGCGCCAGATGCGCGGCGTCGCCTACTGCCACGCCTCGCCGCCCGACTCGGTTCGCGCCGTCGCCGAGTTCGAGTCCGCCATGCGGGGCTACGCGCTCGCCGGCGATGCCATGCACGCGAACAACGCGCGGTTCATGATGGCGTTTTCGTCTGCCGAGGAAGGGCTCGAGCCCGAGCAGGCGGCGCGGTGGGCGGCCGAGTGCGCGGACTACGCGCAGCGCACCGGCAACGTGCACGAGCTCGCGCACGCCCACCTCGTGCAGGCCATGCTGCGAATGGATGCCGCGGGGCTGACGCGATCGCGCCGGCTCGACGGGCGCGCCGGCGGGGGCGCCGACGGCCTGGTCGACGGGGGCGTCGACGGCCGGGCCGACGTCGAGGAACTCGCCGAGCTCACCGGGACGTTCAGGCGCCTCGGCGACCTGCGCTGCGTGACGCGCAGCCTGCTGCTGCGCGACCACCTCGCCGGTCCCGGCGAGCGCGTCGCGCTCCTCGAGGAGGCGCTCGACGTGGCGCGCGCCGCCGGCGACGTCACGCACCAGACGGTGGCGCTCCGGCGTCTCGCCGGGGCGCAATGGGCCAGGGGCGACCGCATCGCGACGCTCACCGCACTCGACCGGCTCGAAGCGGTCGCCGGGCCGGATGCCGCGGCCGCGGCGTGCCCGCCGGAGCTCGCCGCCGACCGTGCCGCCGGCCGCGTCGCAGGCTGACGCCCGCGCCCCGCGCCGCGTCTGCGCCCCCGTCGCGCGGCTGCGCCACTTCCGCGCCCGGTGCGCCAGTACGACTGGCGCGCCGGACGCCGACGTGGCGCGGTTCGGTGCGACGACGACACACGGGACACGAGTCCCGTGACAGCGGGACACGTCGCCTGACACGATGTTCGGATGACCCGCGCCCTCGCCACGAGCCGCATCGCGACGATGGTCGCGGTGTGCGTGTCGCTCGTCGCGTCGGTGGGCGCGATCGCCATCGATCTCGCGGTGCTTCCGGAGCATCCGGACCCGCCGATGTCGTCGGGCTGGTCGGGGGTACTGCCGGGCGTCGCGATGCTGGTGCCGGGGTGCCTCCTGCTCTGGCGGCTGCCGTGGCATCCGATCGCCGTCGTGCTCACCGGCTTCGGCACGCTCTGGGTGGTCGACGGGCTCGCCTCCGCGGCCGTGAACCTCGCCTGGTACGAGCACCGTGACGCGTGGTGGGCCGTACCGGCGTTCTGGGTGTTCACGCGGCTCGGGTCGGTGCTCCTCCTGCCGATCGTGCTGCTGCTCCTGCTCTTCCCCGACGGCCGACTGCGGGCGGGCGGTTGGCGCGTCGTGTCGATCGTCGCCATCGCGCTCGGCCTCGTGATGCCGTTCGCGTTCCTGCTCGCTCCGGCCGACGCGCTCGCCGTCGACGACCCGTCGCGCACCGAGCTGCTCGCCGCGTTCGAGCGTGCGTTGCCGACGATCCCGCTGTCGGATGCCGCGTGGGGCGTGATCCTCGCCGCCGCCATGCCGTGCCTCGCCGCGAGCCTCCTGCTCGCGCTCGTCGTGGCCGTGAGCCGACGGTTCGGCGCCTCGGCCGAGGAGCGGGCGCAGCTGAGATGGCTCGTCTGGTCGGGCGTCG
The DNA here is from genome assembly GCF_056156205.1 of Agromyces sp. NSFZ. Lineage (NCBI taxonomy): Bacteria > Bacillati > Actinomycetota > Actinomycetes > Micrococcales > Microbacteriaceae > Agromyces > Agromyces sp. NSFZ. The sequence goes on along the minus strand of NZ_CM149585.1, from coordinate 993,768 downwards.
TGTTCGTCGCGTCGCTGGCGATCTTCCCGCTGCTGCCGACGGTGCTCGTCGACGTGCTGCTGGCACTCACGATCGCGCTCATGTCGGCCTCGGTCGTGGTCGCGGTCACCCGCTACCGGCTCTACGCGATCGACCGGCTGCTCTCGTGGACGCTCGTCTACGCCATGCTCATCGTCGCGATCGTGGCGGTCGACGTGCTCGTGGTGCTCGCCGTCGGCAGCGCGATCGACGACCGCGTCGCGATGCTCGTGGCCGTCGTGGCCGTGACGCTCGCCTACGCGCCGCTGCGCGGCCGGCTGTTCGGGCTCGCGAGCCGGCTCGTGAACGGTCGGCGCAGCGATCCCTACGGCGTCGTGTCATCGCTCGGCGACCGCCTCGACCGGGCGACCGACACCCCGACCCGGCTCGCCGGCCTGGCCGCGGCGATCGCCGAGGCGTTCGCTTCGCGCTACGTCCGGGTGGAGCTCGACCGGCCCGACGCGGAGCCGATCGTCGCGGAGCAGGGCACCGCCACCATGGCGCCCGAGGAGATCCCGATCGACTACGGCGGCGCCGTCGTCGGGAGGATCCTCATGGAACCGGGCCGACGGCCGATCGTGTCGAGCCGCGACCAACGGCTCCTCGGAGACCTCGTGCGACTCGCGGTCGCCGCGATGCGCAACGCGGAGCTCGGACGGGAACTGCAGGCGATCCGCGAACGGCTCGTCGTCGCCCGCGAGGAGGAGCGCTCGCGCCTGCGCCGTGAGTTGCACGACGGCCTCGGGCCGCTCCTCGGCGGCGTGAAGCTGCGCCTCGAGACTGCCCGCAACCTCGCCGAGCGCGACCCCGACCGCTCCCTCGCCCTGCTCGACGCCGCGATCGAGGACCAGTCGGAGGTGATCGACGAGATCCGCCGCATCGTGCACGACCTGCGCCCACCGGCGCTCGACGACCTCGGGCTCGAGCGCGCGCTCGAGCAGCAGGCGGCACGCCTCACTGGTGGCGGCCTGGTCGTCGAGGTGTCGGGCGACCTGCCGCGCGAGTTGCCGCCGGCCGTCGAGGTCGCCGCGTACCGCATCGTGTCCGAGGCGCTGACCAACGCGCGCCGGCACTCGGGGGCTCGTCACGTGGTCGTGCGCCTGCGACTCGAGGTCGGCGAGCGGATGCTCCACGCCGAGGTGCGTGACGACGGCACGGGCATCCCGTCCGACGCGGTCGGCGGGGTGGGGCTGCGGTCGCTGCGGGAGCGGGCCGCCGAGCTGGGCGGCACACTCGAGATCGAGCCCGCCGAGGGTGGCGGCACCGTCGTGCGGGCCGCGCTGCCGCTGACGCGGTCTCCCTCGCCCTCGGATGACGCCGCACCCCGCGACGACCCGCCGTCGCTCCCCGACCCCGCGCTGGAGGCCACAGCCGATGCCTGACGAACCGATCCGCGTGGTGCTCGTCGACGACCATCCCGTCTACCGCGAGGGACTCGCGATGCTCCTCGAATCGATGGAGGGCGTCGACGTCGCCGCAACCGCCGCCGACGGCGAGCAGGCCCTCGAGGTCGTCGAGACGACCGACGCCGACGTCGTGGTGATGGACGTGCAGATGCCCCGCCTCGACGGCATCGCCGCGACCCGCGAGCTGGTGTCGCGGCATCCGCACCTCGCCGTCGTGGTGCTCACCATGTCGGAGGACGACGAGACCGTCTTCTCGGCCATGCGTGCCGGCGCACGCGGCTACCTCGTGAAGGGCGCGAGCCAGCACGAGATCCTGCGGGCGATCCGCAGCGCCGCGGCGGGTGAGCTCGTGTTCGGCGCCGCGATCGCCCGGCGCGTGGCCGAGTTCTTCGCCGCCGGCCCGGCGTCGGCCCCCGTTGCGGAGGTGTTCCCGCAGCTCACGGCCCGCGAGCGCGAGGTGCTCGACCTGCTCGCCGCAGGCCGCTCGAACCCGCAGATCGCGCAGGCCCTGTTCCTCTCGCCGAAGACCGTGCGCAACAACGTGTCGAACATCTTCGCGAAGCTCCAGGTCGCCGACCGCGCCGAGGCGATCGTGCGGGCTCGCGACGCGGGGCTGGGGCGCGGATAGCGCTCCTCCGGCGAGGATCCGGTTCAGAATTCAGGAACGCACAGCGTCCTGTCGCACGCGGCGGCGAATCGCCGCGCCGACCGGGCTGGCCGCGCTCCCCGTTCCTGAATTCTGGACCAGAACGTGCGGACGCCGGACCGGTGCCGCTGTCCCGGGCGCGGGTCGGGACATCCGCGGGACACGGCTCCCTGTGGGCCCGGGTCGCGCCCCCGGGAATCTGGGATCACCAACCCGGAACTCTCGAAAGGCACAAACGACATGGATCTCTTCGCCACCGCGACGCCCACCACGCCCGCCCCCGATCGCGCCACCTCGGCGCCCGATGCGCCAGCAGAAGTGGCGCAGCGGGCTGCGAGCGGGCGCACGCCGAAGGCGGCCGACGACCTCGGCCCCGTGCGCCCGAACCGCCTGCAGCGCCTCGGCGGCGCCGGACTCATCGCGGCCCCGCTGCTGTTCACGGGCGGCATGCTCACCTCGCCGCAGCAGACGTCGCCCGGCACCGCGGGCTACATCGAATCGCTCGCGGCCGACCCGGCACTCAGCCTCTGGTCGGCGAACCTGCTGCACTACGGATGGGTCGCCCTCGCCTTCGGCGCGCTCGCCACGCTCGGCCTGCTGCGGGGACGCCGCGGTCGGATCTTCCTCCCGATCGCCGCGGTGCTCGTGGCGTTCGGCGCCATCCAGATGTCGGGCCTGCTGCTGTCGGACTGGTTCCTCATCAGCGCCGGCAACACGCTCGCGATCGAGGACGCCGTGCTGATGGACTCGACGGCCAAGGAGTGGACCTCGGCCATCTGGCAGTTCTCCGCCATGGGCTCGGCACTGCTCGGCATGGGGCTGCTGTCGCTCGCCCTCGCCCGCGCGAAGGCCGTCTCGTGGTGGATCGCACCCCTCGGGTTCCTGCCGTGGGTGGTGCCCGCGTTCGGCCTCGGCCCGATCGGCGTCATCATCGCGCTCGTCTGCTACGCGCCCCTCGTCGTCGCCGGCATTCGTCTCGTCGCCGCACGCTGAGTGTCGCGGCGCCCGCGCCCGCGCCACTTCGCCGCCCTGTGCGCCAGTGCAACTGGCGCACAGGGCGCCGTCGTGGCGCACAGCGCGCCGTCGTGGCGCACAGGGCGCCGCCCTCAGATCGTCGCGCCGACGAGCGCCTCACCGAGCGGCGTGCGCACGTGCAGCACCCGGGCGCCGTCGCGCACGCTCGAGACGAGGCCGCTGTTGCGGAGCACCGTGAGGTGATGCGACGCGGTCGACACGGCGAGCCCGCAGTCGGCCGCGACCTGCGACGTCGTGCGGGGGTCGTGCGCGCTGAGCAGGATCTCGGCACGCGCCGGGCTGAGCAGCGCGCCGAGCGAGCGCGACGCCGCCTCGGGGTCGCGCGCCCACGTCTCGGTCACGCCCTGCGCCGGGTAGAACAGCGTGGGCTGGGCGGGCGGCTCGGTGAGCACGGCGCAGCGGTGCGAGCTCATCACCGACGGCACGAGCACGAGGCCGATGCCTCGGCAGTCGACGAGCTCGCTGTGCCGGCGCAGGCGCACCCGCACCGCGTCGCCGTGCCACGCGACCGATTCGTGCAGCGCCCTCACCATGGCGCCGATGCCGTCGGTGGCCACGCGCCGCGACCGCACGGCGATGTCCGCCCGCAGGATGCGCTCGAGCTGCGTCCACACGGGCGCGAGCAACGCGTCCCACAGCTCGGCCCAGGCGTCGGCGATGCGGTCGCGGGAGGCTTCCGGATGCTCCATCATGCGCGCGATGGCGTCGTGCCGACGCCCGCTCGACCGCGCGAGCATCTTCGTGAGGTCGGCACGGAACAGGTCGGCCGGCACGGCGCGCAGCCGCTCGGCCTCGTCGGCGGGCGACATGTCCCAACTCGGGGTGGCCGTGAAGAAGTCGGGGAAGTAGCCATCGGCCCCGATCACGGTCGACATGAGCGCGAAGGGCTCGCGTGGCACCCGGTCGCGTACCGAGCGCAGCCACCCCCACTGCATCGGCTGATCCTCGGGCCGCTGCAGCACGCGCACCGCGTTGCACAGCTCATGCCCCGGCGAGACGCCGAACCGGATCGCCGAGATGTCGTCCGGTGCCAGCCGGAAGTCCACGTACTTTCGATCCACGTCGAAATGGTATCGACGACGGATGCCCCGGCGGGAGCCTGTCGGCATCGGATGACGACGGGTCATCCGCAACACCGAAAGGACCATCACCATGACGCTCGCAGACCTCGAGAACACCGTTGCATCGGCCGACCCCGCACCCAACGACCCCGCGCGCTTCGCCGCGCTCGTGCACGCCGAGGCGCTCCGCGTCGGCACGCGAGGAACCCTGCGGTTCGAGGGCCGGGACCACGGCTCGGCGATCTCGTACTTCCTCGTCAATGCCGAACCCGGGCAGGGGCCCGATCTGCACCGGCATCCGTACTCCGAGACCTGGATCGTGTTCGAGGGCGAGGCCCGCTTCACCGTCGGCGACGAGCAGTTCGTCGCCACGGCGGGCGACACCGCGACGTGCGCCGCCGGCCTCTGGCACGGCTTCAAGAACGTGGGCACCGGTCGCCTCAAGGTGCTCGGCATCCACCCGTCGGACACGATCATCCAGGAGAACGCCGACGAGGTCGACGCCTGACGGCGCCACTACGGCAGCCGGCGCCCGCTACCCCGAGACGGCGCTCTCGGCGTGCGGCGCACCGACCGGCTTCGACTCCGACGACCCGCGTTGGCGGAGGTAGATCGACAGGGCGATCATGCTGCCGACGGCGAGGAACTCCGACTGCCAGTTCTGCAGTGTGCGGTTCCAGAAGTCCGCCGAGACGAGGTACTCGGCCCACGAGATCACGTCCTGCCCGTGCTCGACCTGCTCGGAATTGAACACGACGACGCCCGCGAGGGACTGCGCCAGCCAGGACAGGAGGAAGATGACGCCCATCACCAGCAGCAACGAGTTCGAGAAGATCGTGCGGCGCCAGTCGGCCGCCTTGGCCCACTTGGGCGAGTCGGCGCGCGCATGCTCGCCCAGCAGCTGGTCCCGGTCGGTGCCGAGGCCCTCCTCACCGGGCTTCTTCGACTCGGGCGAGCCCTTCTGCACGAGCCAGATCGTCGCGAAGATGAAGAGGAAGAACTGCAGGTACTCCGACTGCCAGTTCTCGGCCACGTCGACGACGAACTCCGACGACGTGATGAACTCGCCGTAGCCGACGGGCGGCGAGCCGTGCGATGCCTGCATCTCGTTGTACTCTGCCAGCCCGGCGATCGACTGGCCGATCAGTGCGAGGGCGAAGAGCACGCCGAAGGCGATGCTGAGTCCATGTTCTCGAACGCGCATGCCACTCACCTGCCCATCGACGCGATCGCGAGCATGTAGGCCAGGCCCACCGCGATCACCGCGAGCCACGACGTGAAGACGACTCTCATGTGCCGACGGTAGCCCCTGGAGCCGTTCGTCCGGCAGTGGGATGCGGAGCGTTGGCGAGCCGGACTAGGATCTGCTCCGCTTCGCACCCCGTCCCCGTCGCGCTCACCTGCCGAGCGCGCCGGGCATCTCCCTCACGTCCGTGCCGTCGGAGAGCACCGGCGAGAGGATGCCGAAGAGGTTCCCATCGGGGTCGAACAGGTACGCGGCACGCCCGACTCCCATCATGTCGTTGGGCGCCACCGATTCCGTCGCACCGAGCTCCAGGGCCTTCGCGAACATGGCGTCGACGTCGCCCTCGATTCCGACGACGATGTCGCAGCCGTTCACGGGGGCTCCGGGCTCGGGGCGCGGTCCCTCGCGTCGCGAGATGCCGCCGTTGATGCCGTAGCCGGGCGCGTCGGCACCGATCGAGCCCTCGCCGGTCTCGATGAGCCAGTACTCCATGTCGCCGGCTCGCGTGATCTTCCACCCGAACAGCGCCGAGTAGAAGTCGATGAGCCGCTCGGGCTCGGAACCGTAGATCTCGAAGTGCACGACGAGATTCGCCATGATCCCCCCCTCAGGTCTCGAACGCGCTCAGGCTACGCCCGGTCCCGGCCCGACCTCCAGACCCACTGATGTGCCCGCGGCTTCGCAAGCCCCTCGCGGATCTCGAGCGCAGGGCGGAGCATGGCAGTGATGGTGCTGACTGGCAGGTCGGGCAGGTCCGGCTCGCGCCTCGCGGATGCCGCGAACCCACGGTGGAGCGACGGGCGCGTCGCCGTGGTGGTCGGCGCGGCCGCGAGCCTCCTCGGCGTCGCCGGGTCCTGGATCCCGTCGCTCTGGGGCGACGAGGCCGCGAGCATCATGTCCGCTCGGCGGGACTGGGGCTCCCTCTGGGCGCTGCTCGGGAACGTCGACGCCGTGCACGGGCTCTACTACGCGCTCATGCACGTCTGGATCGATCTCGTCGGCGCCTCGCCGTTCGCCGTTCGGCTGCCGTCGGGAATCGCCGTCGGCGTGGCATCCGCCGGGCTCTACCTGCTCGTGCGTCGGAGCTCGACCCGCCCGACGGCGCTGATCGCCGCGGCCGTGTTCACCGTGCTGCCGCGGGTCACCTTCCTCGCGGTCGAGGCGAGGTCGCTGTCGCTCGCGACCGCCGCCGGGGTGTGGCTCACGCTGCTCATGGTCCGCCTGCTCGATGGCCGGATGCGGCGGGGCTGGTGGTGGCTCTATGCGCTCGGGATGGGCGTCGCCGTCTACGTCTACCTGTACCTCGTGTTGCTCATCCCGGTGCACGCCATCGTCGTGGCGCTCGAACTCCGCGCGACGGGGCGTCTGCGGGGCATCCGGATGCGTCGATTCCTCGGGTCCTGGGCCGGGGCGGTGCTCGTCGCCGCGCCGATCCTGGTGATCGCCGTGCTGCAGCGCGAGCAGGTCGACTTCAGCCGTCGCTGGCGCGTCGTCACCGTGGAGGGCGTGCTCGTCGACCAGTGGTTCATGCTCGAGGTGCTGGCGCTCGTCGCCTCGGCGTTCATCGTGGTCTCGATCGTCGTCGCCGTCGGCCTTCCCGATCGCGCCGCACGCGGTGATCGCCGGCTCCTCCTCCTCGGCGGGATGTGGATCGCCGTGCCGACGATCGCCCTGATCCTCGTCTCGGCGATCGCCGGGCTCGGATACACGCCTCGCTACCTGGCCTTCAGCGCACCCGGCGCGGCGATCATGATCGCGGTCGCCGTCGGTGCGCTGCCCCGGCGGTGGATGCAGGTCGTGTCGGTCGGCGTGATCGCCGCCCTCGCGGCTCCCGCGTACGTCGAGCAGCGCACGCTCTATTGGAAGAACGGCGGCACGGACTGGCCCGTGCTGGCCGAGGTGGTCGCGGAACGAACGGAACCGGGCGACGGGATCGTGTTCGACGAGAGCGTGCGCCCGTCGCGACGCCCGCGCCTCGCCATGTACACCTATCCGAACGGGTTCGAGGGACTCGTCGACGTCGGGCTCCTCCGGCGGCACGACGAGACGGACGGGCTGTGGGATGTCACGGTGCCGCTCGCCGAGGTCGACCGCCGGCTCACTGGCATCGAGCGCGTGGTCGTGGTGTCGCGGAGCGCGCACGGCGTCGACGACGACGTCGCGACGCTCCGGGGAGCCGGGTTCGAGCTCACCGAGCAGGTGGAGCTCGAGACCGACGTGGTGACGGTGTACGAGCGCGGACCGTGAGGACCCTGCGCATGACGGCGGCCGGTCCTCGCGACGGCGGCCCGAGTTCGGGCCGCCGTCGCGAGCGTCGGCCGCCGTCATGGCGTCGTCGTGAGCGGCGTGGGTGGGCTCGGCTACCGTGGGCGTCGTGGAGCCGCATCGCCTGTCCCCCGCCGAGGCCCGGCGCATCGCCGTCAGGGCGCAACTGCTCGATGCGCGCCGGCCCACCGACCTGGTCGACATGGTTCGTCGACTGACCTTCCTCCAGCTCGATCCCACCGCGGCCATCGCGCCGAACGCCGACCTCGTGGCGTGGAGCCGACTCGGCGCGTCGTACCGACCCGACGATCTCGTGCGCGCCCTCGAGCACGATCGCTCGCTCTTCGAGCTCGACGCCCTGATCCGCCCCGTCGAGGATCTCGCCCTCTACCGGCCCGAGATGTCGGCCTGGCCCACCTGGGAGCGCGCCGCGACCTGGCTTCGCGACAACGACGCGTTCCGCCGCGATGTGCTCGAGCGGCTTCGGGTGGCCGGCCCGCTCACCTCGCGCGACCTCCCCGACACGAGCGTCGTGCCGTGGCCGTCGTCCGGCTGGACGGCGAATCGCAACGTCACGCAGATGCTCGAGTTCCTCGCCATGCGCGGCGAGGTGGCGATCGTCGGCCGCCGTCGGCGCGAACGCGTCTGGGACCTCGCCGAGCGCGCCTGGCCAGCCGACGTGCCCGAGCTCGCAGCCGGCGAGGCGCGGCGCATGCGAGACGAGCGCCGGCTCCGCTCGCTCGGCATCGCCCGTGCGAAGGCGCCCGAGCAGCCGATGGAGCCCGCGGATGTCGGCGAGGCCGGCGAGCCGGCCGTCGTCGACGGCGTGGCCGGCGAGTGGCGCGTGGATCCCGAGCAGCTCGACCGGCTCGGTCAGCCGTTCGAAGGCCGCACCGCGCTGCTCTCGCCGTTCGACCGCCTGGTGCACAACCGCGTCCGCGCGTCGGAGCTGTTCGGGTTCGACTACACGCTGGAGATGTACAAGCCGGCCGCACAGCGACGGTGGGGATACTTCGCGCTCCCGATCCTGCACGGCGACCGACTGGTCGGCAAGCTCGACGCGAAGGCCGACCGCAAGGCCGGCGCGCTCGTCGTCAACGTCGTGCACGAGGACGTGCCGTTCACGTCGGCGATGCGTCGCGACGTCGATGACGAGATCGCCGCCCTCGCCGCCTGGCTCGGCGTGGAGGTCACCCGCCCGCCGCAGCACTGATCCGGCAGGGCCGGGTGCTACGCGTTCCGGAGGTGCACGCGCTCGCCCTGGGTGCTCAGCAGGTTGATCACCTCGGCCGGCTCCTCCGACGCGCTCGCGAACCCGTGCGGCATCCGGGTGTCGAACTCCGCGGCCTCGCCCGCCTCGAGCACGAGCTCCTCGTCGCCGAGCGCGAGCCGTACGCGGCCACTCAGCACGTACACCCAGTCGTAGCCCTCGTGCGCGCCCTGCTCGATGGGTGCGTCGAGCGGATGGCCCGGCAGCACGATCTTGTAGGCATGCACGTCGGGATTGCTCCGGGTCAGCGGGATGATCGCGCGGCCCTTGCGGTAGAACGGCTTCGGGTGGATGCGCGGGTCCGCGATCTGCGGCGCACCCACGAGGTCGTCGAGGCTGGCCCGGTAGGCGGCGGCCAGCCGGATGAGCAGGTCGAGGGTCGGCTTGCGCAGGCCCGACTCGAGGCGCGAGAGCGTCGACACGGAGATGCCCGTCTCGGCCGAGAGCTCGGCGAGCGTCCATGCGCGACGCCGCCGCAGTTCGCGCAGGCGTGGCGCCACGCCGTCGAGCACCTTCTCGAGGTCGTCGGTCATCGGAGCCCATCTCTTTGCCGTTCCGGCAACGTGCGTTGCAGTATCCGCAGCCTACGACGAGAGTGGGCGCATGCACAACGACTCCACGCAGAACACCAGTTGGGACGCCATCGTCATCGGCGGCGGCGGCAGCGGCGGACTCAGCGCCGCCCTCATGCTCGTGCGGGCCCGGCGACGGGTACTCGTGATCGACTCGGGCACGCCGCGCAACCGGTTCGCCGCGCACATGCACGGCGTGCTCGGCCGCGACGGCTGGTCGCCGCTCGACCTCCTGGCCACGGGCCGTGCCGAGGTCGAGCGCTACGGCGGCGTCGTGACGGCCGACGACGCCGTCGCGGCCACCCGAGCCGATCACGGCTTCGACGTCGTCCTGGCGTCCGGCGCGCACCACCGGGCACGCCGGCTCCTCGTCGCCACGGGCCTCCGCGACGGGCTTCCCGACATCCCCGGCCTCGCCGAGCAATGGGGCCGGGCAGCCTTCGTCTGCCCCTACTGCGACGGCTGGGAGTGGCGCGACCGGCGCATCGCGGTGCTCGCGACCGGGCCGATGTCGCCGCACCAGGCGCAGCTCCTGCGGCAGTGGTCTGCCGACGTCACCATCTTCACCGACGACGCCGAGCTGGCGGATGACGCGGTCGCCGAGCTGACCGCACGCGGGATCGACATCGAACCGCGCGCCGTCGCCGCCACGAGCATCGACGCCGACGGCCGGCTCAGCGGCATCCGGCTCGCCGACGGCGACACCGTGGCGGCGGACGCGATCTTCCTGCACCCGCGCGTCGTGCCGAACGACGGGCTGCTGCGCGGCCTCGGCGCCGACACCGCGCTCGGACACGGCGGCGCACCCTGGGTCGAGGTCGACGAGACCGGGCGAACGAGCGTCCGCGGCGTCTGGGCCGTGGGCAACGTCGTGAATCCGGGCGCGTCGGTGCCCGTGGCCTCCGGAGCGGGCAATGTCGCGGGCGCCACCATCAACGCCGACCTCATCGAGGAGGAGATCCGGGCCGCGGTCGAGGCGACCGTGCTCGCGCCGGGGGCGTGAGCGGTCGTCTCGGTGGCGCGAGCCGGATCCCTCGAACGGCGGACGCTAGGGCGTGAGGCGCGCAGCGCCACCGCTGCCGACCCACTCCTCGAACGTCCGCGTGCCGAGATCGGCGCCGGGGCCCGCGAGCATGGTGCCGTCGCGCATCGCCTTCCCGTACGCGCCCGGGACGGGGACTTCGATGATCAGCGCGCGCACCCCCGCGGCGCGGGCGCTCCGGCGCACGACGTCGACCATGCGCTCGACTCGGGGGCCGGCGAGGTCGGGCACTCGCCCGACGGGCGCGCCCGTCGCGAGTTCGACGAGCCGCTCGGCCACCTCGCGCGCGGCCACCGGCTGCGACTGCATGCGCGGCACCACCACGAACGGACCGAACTGCATGCGTTGCAGCAGTTGCGACCCGAACTCGTGGAACTGCGCGGCGCGCAGGATGGTCCATGGCACGGATCCGCGCACCACGAGCTCCTCCTGCAGCACCTTGCCCGCGTAGTAGCCGTACGGCGCGCGATCGACGCCGATGATCGAGAGCGCGACGTGGTCCCCGACGCCGGCGGCCGCCTCGGCGTCGAGCAGGTGCCGCGTGACCGCACCGAAGAACGCGCGGGACTCGGCATCCGACAGGGTCTGGGTCGACGAGACGTCGATCACGGCGTGGACGCCCGCGAGCGCATCGGCGAGCCCCGTGCCGGTCACGAGGTCGACTCCCGTCGAGCGACTGAGGATCACGGGCTCGTGGCCGCGCTCGCGGACGACGTCGACGACATGGCGCCCGACGGTCCCGGTTCCTCCGGCGACGGCGATCTTCATCTGCTGTGCTCCTGTTCCTTCTCCGTGGCGGTGGTCGTGGCGGTGCGTGACGCTCGCCCTGGGAAGAGCAGCGGGATGCTCAGCACGAGCGGCGCCGCGAGCGCGATCGACTGCGCGACCACGTCGGCGAGCGGCAGGTGCTCGACGTGGCCGAGGTGGTAGCCGAGGTGCGGCACGGAGAACACGAGCCAGGCCGCACCGACCGCGACCGAGGCATCCGCTCGCCGTTGCAGGGCCGCGACCACGCCGGCCGCGAGCAGGGCGAGGTACAGCGCCCCGACGTCGCGGACGAGGTGCTCGTTGAAGGGCCCGTCGAGTCCGACCCACGCCGCGAATCCGAAGCCGGGGAAGGCGTCGGCGAAGGCGCGCGGGAGGAACAGGGCCCAGACGCCGACCACGGCGGCGGTGGCGTTGAGGATCCAGAGGACGATACGTCTCGAGGTGATGCTCATACCCACTACGACCGGGCACCACGATCGGATGTGAGGTTCGAGCGGATGCGGCATCCGACCTCACGAACGCGCGCGCTGCCTGGTCTTGAATGGTGAGAGGCGCGGCCACCGGATGCCCCGCCGCCGACCCGTGGGAGGAACCGTGCGCGAGGCCGAAGGACTGGGCGAACTGCTCGACGAGCGCAGGCACCTCATGAACCTCGCATTCCGCATGCTGGGCTCGTGGAACGATGCCGAGGACGTGGTGCAGCAGACCTACGTGCGCTGGTTCCAGCTCACCGAAACGGAGCGCGATGCGATCGAGCGGCCGCGGGCCTGGCTCACCACCGTCGCCTCGCGCATCTGCCTGAACATCCTCGATTCGGCTCGCGTGCGTCGCGAGCGCTACGTCGGCGAGTGGCTGCCCGAGCCGCTGCCGACGCGTTCGACGGATGCCGCGACCGCGTCGAGGCCCGCGGCGGACCCGCTCGACCGCATCACGCTCGACGACTCGGTGAGCATGGCGCTGCTCGTGGTGCTCGAGTCGCTCACGCCCGCCGAGCGCGTCGCCTTCGTGCTGCACGAGGTCTTCGGGGTGCCGTTCGCCGAGATCGCCGAGATCGTGGGCCGCTCCCCCGAGGCGACGCGCCAGCTCGCGTCGTCGGCGCGCCGGCACATCCGCGACCTGCGAGCGACGCCGACGGATGCCTCGGAGCATGTCCGGCTCGTGACCGCGTTCCGGCTCGCCTGCGAGAGCGGCGACCTCGACGCGCTCGTGGCCGTGCTCGACCCCGACGTCACCTCGGTGAGCGACGGCGGCGGCAAGGTGCGGGCGGCGCTGCGGCCGATCGTCGGCGCCGACAACGTGGCCCGGTTCATCCTCGGCGTCCTGCGGAAGGCGCCCGACCTCACGATCGACGAGGAGGAGGTCAACGGCGAACTCGGGTTCGTCGTGCGCGCCGCGGACGAGGTCGTCGGCACGGTCTCGCTCGGCACGAGCGACGGACGCATCCGCAACGTGTGGATGGTCATGAACCCCGAGAAACTGGCGGCCTGGAACCGGTGATCACCGATTCGGCGCGCTGCCTGCGGTAATGCCGCAGCGCCTTGTCACGCCCGCCGCACATCTCCATCGAGCACCATCGTCGGCTGCGGTTCTTGCTCGTGTCGACGAAGAGCCAGCCGCATCCGGGGCATTGCTTCAAGCGGTCGAGGCGGGGATCGGTCATGAGGTCGACGGCGGAACTCGCGAACGCGGCGCGCAGTGCGGGGCCGTCCCAGCGCTCGGGCCAGTCGCGGCGGAAGCCATCGGCGTCGGCGACGTAGCCGTGGCGCTCCAGCCCGCGGGCATGCTCCCGCGTGAGCTCCGCGAGCGTTCGCGGGTCGACGGATGCCGCCGCCACATGCGCCGCGAAGACACCGAAGATCACCTCGCGGAGCTCGATGAGGGCCCCCCGTTCGGCCTCGCCGAGCGGTCGTGCGAGTTCGAGTCCGAGGGAGGCCGCCCAGTTGCCGGCGGTGCGGCCGTCGGCAAGCCAGTCGCGACCGTCGTCGCGCCGGTCGGGCACGGAATTCGTGAGCTCGAGGCACAATGCGTTGGCAACGTGCTCGAAGACCACGCCCGAACCTCCTTCACCGGTGAACGCCTGTTGACAGGTTACACCCGCCCCGAGTAGTTTTACCAGTGAAACGCGAATGACTGGTGAGGTGATGATGGGCGCCGCCTTCCGTCGGCTCTGGTTCGGCGCCGGGGCGGCGAATCTCGGCGACGGGCTCGTGCTCACCGCCCTGCCGCTCATCGCGCTCATCGCGGGTGCGTCAGCCGGCGAGGTCGCGCTCGTGACGACGCTCATGACGCTCGCCTGGCCGGTCTTCGGCCTGCACGCCGGGTGGGTGGTCGACCGCCTCCCGGTGCCGCGGCTGCTCGTGCTCGCGAACACCGCACGCGCGATCGCCGTCGCGACGCTCGCGGTCGGCATCGCGCTCGACGGGCCGGTCGTGCCGCTCGTGTTCACGGCGGCCGTCGTCTACGGGTTCGGCGAGACGCTCGTCGACACCTCGCTCATCGCGGTCATCCCGGCGGTCGTGCCGCCGTCGCGGCTCACCGCGGCGAACGCGCGCATGGAGGCGACCGTCAACGTCGCGAACCAGCTGGCCGGGCCGCCCCTGGCGGGGTTGCTCGTCGGCATCTCGGCCGCGGTCGCCGCCACCACGGGCAGCGCACTGTACGCCGTCGCCGTGATCGCCGCGCTGCTGCTCGCGCGGCGGGTCCCGACCCGCATCCGCCCACCGGATGCACCGCCCGGGCGGGTGCGCGACGGGCTCGCGTTCCTCTGGCGGCATCCGCTGCAGCGCGACCTCACCCTGCTCACCGCGGCGATGAACCTCGTCTGGAGCGCGTGGGCCGCCGTGTTCGTCGTGCACGCGGTGGCACCGGGCCCGCTCGCGCTGACGCCCGCGGGATACGGCTGGCTGCTCACCGCGATGGCCGCGGGCGGGGTCGCGGCCTCCGTCGTGACGAACGCGCTGCAGCGCCGCCTGGGCTCGGGCGCCCTGCTCTTCGTCGACTGCCTGGGCACGGTGGCGCTCGTGCTCCCCGCCGCGCTCGGCGCCGACCTCTGGATCGTCGCCACCGGCCTGGTGATCGCCGGGGCGGGCTCGAGCGTGTGGCGCATCCTCGTCGCCGTGATCCGGCAGCAGGCGACTCCTCCCGAGTTGCTCGGCCGGGTCTATGCCGCCTCCCGCGTGATCAGCTGGGGTGCGCTGCCGCTCGGCTCGGCGCTCGCGGGGCTCGTCGCGGCGGTCGCCGGCGTCGGCGCGGCCCTCGCCGCCGCGAGCGCGATCGCGGTCATCGTCGCCGTGGCGTTCGTCCCGATGTGGGTCGCTCGGCTGCCCCGCCCGGAACCCGGGCCGGCCGACCAGTGAGGTCGGGCCGTCACCCGCGCAGCAGGGCCCGCAGCGTCTGGATCGTGTCGGCGTCTTCGGGCCGCTTGTCGTCGCGATACCGCTTGACGCGGGCGAAGCGCAGCGCGATGCCGCCCGGATAGCGGGTCGACCGCTGCACGCCGTCGATCGCGATCTCGACCACGGTCGTCGGCGCCACCCACACCGTGTTGGCCGTGCGGCGCACCTCGATCTGCGGGAAGTACTCGGTCTGCCACCGCAGCAGCTCGTCGGTGAGTCCCTTGAACGTCTTGCCGACCATCACGTAGCCGCCCGGCTCGCCGAACTCGCCCGTCGGGTCGAGGGCGCCGAGGTGGAGGTTCGAGAGCCAGCCCGTACGGCGGCCGGATCCCCACTCGCAGGCGAGCACCACGAGGTCGTAGGTGTGCACGGGCTTCACCTTGATCCAGCTCGACCCGCGCCGGCCCGCGGCATACGGCGAGTCGATCGCCTTCACGACGACGCCCTCCTGCCCGGCGGCGAGCGCCTCGCGCGACACCCGCTCGGCGACCTCGGGGTCGCGCGTGATCTCGCCCGGGACACGGTGGGCGGAGGCGATGCGCTCGAGTTCGCCGAGCCGCGTCGCGAGCGGCTCGTCGAGGAGGTCGCGGCCGTCGACGTGCAGCACGTCGAAGAACCACGGATGCAGCAGCGTCTCGCGTGCGGCATCCGCACCGAATCGCGACATCGTGTCCTGGAAGGGGCGCGGCGCGCCGTCTTCGTCGAGCGAGAGGGTCTCGCCGTCGAGGATGACGTCGCGCACCGGCATTCGTCGCACCACGTCGACGACC
Source organism: Agromyces sp. NSFZ (assembly GCF_056156205.1). Classification (NCBI taxonomy): domain Bacteria; kingdom Bacillati; phylum Actinomycetota; class Actinomycetes; order Micrococcales; family Microbacteriaceae; genus Agromyces; species Agromyces sp. NSFZ. The sequence continues at coordinate 978,274 of NZ_CM149585.1, read as the reverse complement.
TCGGGCAGCCGGTGCGTGATGTCGGCGAGGTTGCGGGTGAAGACGCGCACCTCGTCGCCCGCCCGGTGCACCTGGATGCGCGCGCCGTCGAGCTTGTACTCGACGGATGCCTCACCCACGGCCTCGATCGCCGCGCTCGGCGTCGCGGCGGTGGCGGCGAGCATCGGCAGCACCGGCCGGCCCACGACGAGCCCGACGCCCTCGAGCTCGGCCTCGGTGCCGGTGAGCGCGAGACGCGCCGTCTCACCGAGGTCCCCCGAGAGCATGGCAGCCCGCCGCACGACCTCGCCCGTGCGACCCGCGGCCCTGGCGATGGCGTCGGTGACGACGCCCTCGAGCGCGCCGGTGCGCATCTCGCCGATCAGCACCCGACGGATGAACCCCTGCTCGCGCTCGGTGGCGCGTGCCGTGAGCTCGCGCAGCACCCGGGCCCGCTCGGTCGCGGAGCCCGCGCCGGCGGTGGCGGCCAACCGGTCGAGCAGGCCGTCGAGCTCGGCGACGGTGAGCATGGGCGCCGCGGCGTGCTCCCCCATCGCCCCGGCCACGCTCCGCCAGCCGACCCCGACCTTGCCCTGCCTCGGCTTGCCGACGAGGAAGCCAACGGCCGGCGCGATCTCGTCGGGTTCGAGGCGCGCGAGGAGCCCGGCGAGCGCATCGACCTTCGCCAGCCGCGAGCGCGTCGCGGTGACGGCGTCGGCCGTGGTCACGAGCTCGTCGAGCAGCACGAGGTCAGTCTGCCACCACCCCCCGACGTCGGGCCGGAGGGGCCGGCGGCGTCCTGCCACCGCCCGCCGATGTCCCGGTCGGCGGGCGGCGCAGCTCAGCGGATGCCGCCGCTCACCTCAGGTCGGAGGCCTGCGTGATGCGGCTGCGCCCGAACGCGAGCCAGATGCCGGCGATCGCGAGCCACGTCGGCATGACGCCGCCGGGCAGGCCGGGCACGCCGCTCACGATCACCGCGCCGAGGACGCCGATCCCGACGATCGCCGAGAACGTGCCGAGCACGCGCGAGACGCTGCGCTCCACCCAGGCCATCCATCCCAGTGCGCCGGCGACGGCCACGATGCCGAACCACGGCATCCAGGCGCCGAAGTCGTTGAGCATGTAGTAGACGAACTTGCCCTGCTCGTCGTAGTTGGACGCCTCCGGGCCGACGTAGTTGGCGAGCCCGCCGCGCCAGCCGTAGCCGAGGATCGCGGCGCCGGCCGTCGCGATCATGCCGCCGCTCGCAACCCGCGCCGCCGTCGACCGGGTGAACACGGTCTCGACGTGGCGGCGCCAGGCCGCCTGGAAGATGAGCAGGGCGACCATCGCGATGACCCCGGCGGCGAAGCCGTATCGAGCGAGGGTCGGGTCGAGCGTCTCCATGTCGGCGGGCGTCACGGTGTAGAACGACTGTCGCGCGACGGCCTCCAGCTCGGCGTCGGGTCGCAGGTCGGTGAACATGGTGCCGACGGAGCCGGCGACGCCGGCGAGCACCGCCCAGAGCGGCCAGGCACGGAAGCGGGTGGGACGCGCGGGGCCGGCGCCGTGGGAGGCAAGGGCCGGCGCGGCGGCGGAGCGGGCTGCGGAGGACATGGTCTCGCTTTCATTCGCGGGGACGCAGCGCGGGCTGCGCGGCCGCACGTCGCGGCACCGTCTCAGGCTCGACGGCCCGACGGCCCGAGCCACAGGTGCGGATGTCCTCGATCGACCCGGGACGCCAGCCGGGACACGACGCCCGGGCGGCCCCGAAGCGCCGGCCGGGAATCGCCGGCTCGCGGCATCCGGAACCGTCAGGCGCTCACGCCGATGCCGGCGTCGCGAGCCATGACGATGAGCCCGCTGCGGTCGGGCGCGCCGAGCTTCGTGATGATGCCGTACACGTAATTGCGCACGGTCTTGTTGGTGAGCACCAGGGTGCGCGCGATCGAGCCGTTGTCGAGGCCTCGCGCGATGAGTTCCAGCACCTCGGCCTCGCGTTCAGTCAGCTCGGGGAACGGCCGGGCCGGGCGTTCGGACGAGGACGCGGCGAGGAACGACACGGCGCGCGCCGCGACATCCGCGCCGAAGAGAGCCTCGCCGTCGGCCACCGCATGGATCGCCCGCTCCACCTCACGCGGCGACGCGACCTTGAGCAGGTAGCCGCGCGCGCCGGCCCGCATGGCCGCGAAGAGGGACTGGTCGTCGCCGAGCATGGTGAGCACGAGGACCGCGACCGACGGATGCCGCCGCACGATCGACCTCGTCGCGTCGATGCCCGACCCGCTTCCGAGGTCGAGGTCCATGAGCACCACGTCGGGAACGGCCCGGTCGACCAGGTGGATGGCCTCCTCGACGGATGCCGCGTCGCCGACGACCTCGACGCCGCCGAGCGTCTCGAGGAGCGACATGATGCCCCGCCGGAAGAGCGGATGGTCGTCGACGACCGCGACCGTGATGGTGCGTTCCTCGGTCATGCCGTCTCCCCCGTTCCCGCCCGGCGTCGTTCCACGCTAGCGCCTGCCTCGAGCCTCACGGTCCCGGCGTCCCGGTGGCCAGAGCCGCGTGTCCCGGCATCCGCGACGCGGGCCGGAGCGGCATCAGGGCGGTCACGCTCGTCCCCGTCGACCCCGAGGTCACCTCGAGCGTGCCACCGAGCTCCTCGGCGCGCTCCCGCATCGAGCGGAGCCCGACGCCGCGCGGTGCGCCGAGGTCGATCCCGGCGCCGTCGTCCGTGACGCGCACCTCGGCGGCATCGTCGTGCAGGGCGACCCCGATGTCGATCCGACGGGCACCGGCGTGCCGTGCGGCGTTGGCGAGGGCCTCGGCGGCGATGAAGTACATCGCGTCCTGCACTGCGACGGGCAGCACGGCCCCGACGTCCACGACGGTGGCCACCCGCAGATGCGACGAGCCGAACCGCGCGGCGAGCTCGTCGAGGGCCTCGGCGAGCGTGGCGCCGTCGAGCGGCGACGGGGTCACCTCGTCCGCCAGGTCGCGCACCGCCCGCACGCGGCGATTGAGGTCGTCGGCGAGTTCGCGGAGCACCCGCTCGGCCCGCTCGGGTTGGGCGGGAAGGAGGTTCTCGACCGCCGCGAGGCCGAATCCGATGCCGGCCAGCGACGGACCCAGCCCGTCGTGCAGCTCGCGACGCACCGCACGGCGCTCCGCGGCTCGCAGCGCGACCAGGTCGCCGCGCGCCTGCTCGAGCACGTGCCCCGCCTCCACCAGCTGCAGCGCCGCGGCGACGAGTCCGGAGATGTCGTCGAGGACTCGGAGCGTGCGCCGGTCGAGGCGCTGTCCGTCGCGCGGCCGCACGACGAACTCGCCGATCACCCGGTCGCCGGCGAGGAGCGGATGTCGCACCGGCGCGCCGTCGGCCCGGCCCGAGCCCGCCGCGAGCGCGGGCGTGACGGCCGAACGCACTTCGACGGCCCCGAGGCGGAGCACGCGCCGTAGCGCCTCGCACAGCCGTTGCAGCCCGGCGGCACCGGGCTCGAGGTCGCCGATGCGGTCGCCGAGTCGGGCGAGGAGCCGGGCGGGATCGGCGCCCTCGCCGTACACGAGCGCATCGATGCGCCCCTGGAGCCAGCGCCGCAGCGGCTGCACGGCGAGCGCGATGAGCACCGGCGCGACGAGCATCATGCCGCCGCCGCTCGGCACGAGCGCGGGAATGACGGCGACCACGAGCAGGTAGAGGAACACGCCGCTGACGGTGAGGAGCGCCCACAGGATGATCCGGCTGACGACGAGTTCGACGCCCCACAGCCGCTGTCCGAGCACGACGACGAGGATGGCGGCCGGGTAGAGCACCTGCCCGAGCACGGGCGCGACCATGCCGAAGTCGACCACCCAGGACGGCAGCTCCACGCCGTCGGGCACAACGAGCGACAGGTAGGACGCGGTGAGGAAGGCGTGCCCGAGCGTGAGCCAGGCGATGCCGGCGCGCGTGCGCTGGGCCGTTCGCACCCAGCGCATCACGAGGATCACGCACGAGGCGATCGAGACGGCGACCGCGATGAACGACAGCAGCGTGTACACGTCGGAGACGACCGCCTGGTAGCCGGCCGCATCGATCGCGAGCGGATTCCGCGGCTCGGACACCGTCTGCTGGGTGAGGCTGAGCAGGAAGGCGACGGACGCCACGACGGCGCAGCCGGCGACGATGACACGCTGCCAGCGCGGCACGCGCTCGCGCGTGACGAGGAGCGGCAGCGCCGCCGTCATGAACGTGCCCGGCACGAAGCCCCAGCCCGCCGCGAACGCGAAGAACCCCCACGCCGGCAACCCGGGAACCTCCGCCCCGAGCAGGCCGTACTGCAGCCCGAACGCGGCCAGCCCCGAGCCGACGGCGTGCACGGCGAGGATGACCCCGACCGGATGCGGCCGGCGCGCGAGGATCAGCGCGCTGACCGGGCCGTACACGAGCGCCACGGCGACGCCGATGTCGTCGAAGCGCGACTGCATCGCGATCGGGGCCTGGGAGAGGAAGACCCCCGGCAGGGGCTCCGTCGGCAGGCCCGCCCGCCAGGCGATGGCGAGCGAGGCGATCGCGAACGCCCAGGACACCGCCCAGACGGCGTAGGCGGCCAGACGCCTCCCGAGGTGCCGCCGGCTCATCTCGGGATCACCGCCTCGAGCACGCGCAGGCCGCGAACCTGCTCGACGACGTGCACCTCGCCGCCGACGTCGCTCGCACGGCGCTCGACGACTTCGAGCATGCGGCCCGCGACCGCGGGCGCCGGGGCGTCGCCGTGGGCCCCGACCCGAACCGTGACCCGGTCGTCGGCGATGGCCACGTCGATGTCGATGCGGGTGACGAGTCCGGCTCGCCGATGTCCGAGCACCGCCTCGGCGACCAGCAGGTACACGGCGAGCTGCACGCGAGCCTCGAGCACGTCGGTGCCCGATGCGCGGAGCGAGACGGTCGTGCCGTCGCCGCCGAGCCGACGCGCCAGCTCGTCGAGCGCGGCGTCGAGGTCGCCCTCGTCGAGTGCCGCGGGCAGCAGGGTTCGGGCGAGCTGACGCACGTCGTCGGTTCGTTCGGCCAGCTGCTCCCGGAGTGCGGCGACCGCCGGCCGAGCCCCGTCCGACCCCGAGGCGATGAGGCGTTGCGCTGCCGCCATGCCGAAGCCGATGCCGGCGAGCGAGGGCGCCAGTTCGTCGCGGAGCTCACGGTGAAGCATCCGTCGTTCCTCACGGCGCACCCCGAGCATGCGCTGGCGGGTCTCGGCGACCTCCCGGTTGACGTCGGCGAGCAGCACGGCCACCGCGATGAGCCCCGCGATCTCCTGGAGGAGCGGCTGCACCGACTCGCGCAGCACTGTCGGGTCCTCGCTCGTGAGCTCGATCGTGCCCACGCCGCGGCCGCCCGCGTGCAGCTCTGCGGTGAGTCCCGTCGCCGTTGGTGAGCCCACCCGCACCGCGCCGCCGCCCGACGCGGGCACGATCTCGACCGAGGCGAGACCCCAGCCGGCACGCAGGGCTTCGGCGAGGTTCCGCAGTCCCGTGGCGGCATCGCGCGTGTCGGCCAGGTGCTCCCCGAGCCGGCCGAGCACGTCGCGCGCTCGCGGTGCATCCCCGAAGTACAGGCGCTCGGTGTGCCGGCGGACGAACCGGCTCACCGACGAGAAGGCGAGCGCGAGTGCACCCGCGGCGAACGCGCCGGCGAGCGCGGGCTCGAGGCCGACGAGCTCGGCGGCCTCGAAGACGATGAGGTAGAGGCTCACGGCCACGGCGATCGACTGCGCCCAGATGGTGCCGGTGGCGAGGCGGCGGTCGCTGCCGAGTGCCTCGCCGCCGAGGACGACGGCGAGGATCGCCGTGGGCAGCACGCCCTGGGCGAGCACGAACGCCGCGTCGCCGATCGTGGCGAACGGGGCGGGCAGGTCGGCCACGACCCGCGCGTAGCCGAGGACGAGCAGGACGCCACCGAGCCCCAGCCAGGCCAGCGCCCCGCGCTCGCGCGGTGATCCGCGACGCCACTCGCCGACGAGGTACGCCACGCCCGCGATGAAGAGCGCGATCGAGGCGTAGAACGTGGAGACGAGCACGGGCCGTGGCAGCGCACCGCCGAGCACCAGGATCGTCGAGATCGCGACATCCGCCGCGACCGTGGCCGAGCCGAACAGCACACCGACCCGCCAGATCCGACCGCGACGACGTGCCAGCAGCCACGGCAGTACGGCGAGCGCCGCGGTCTCGGCGGCCCGCGGCCAGATGAACGCGACGTCGAGGGTCGACTCGAGCACATCCCACCCGGCCGCCCGGGCGGCCAGGGCGAGCGCCAGCCACCCGCTGTTGATCGCGAGCGCTCCCAGGATGACGGCGATCACCGGATGTCGCCGCGTGATGACGATCCCGGCGACGGGCGCGTAGACGACGGCCGCCACGACGAGCCGCAGCAGCTCCTCCCACGAGCGCTCGGCGGCCGTCATGACCACCGCGGTGACCACGACCGGAAACCAGGCCAGCACCACGATGGCGACGCCAGCCCAGAACGCCGGCGTGCGCAGTGCCTGCTGCCCGGATCGCCGGGGCGGCAGCGCCGACGGCGCGGCCCCGGTGGCGTCCTGCATGGTCACGTGGTTCAGTATCGCCGGTCTCAGTCGGCGTAGTCGCCGTCGATCGACCACGTGATGCGGTACTGGTCACGGCTCGCCTCGATGTAGAAGGAGTGCCGGGGCGGGAACACCCCCGTGGAGATCTCGCCGTCGGCCGTCTCGGCGCGTCCGACCTCGCCGTAGCCCACCATCTCGTGTTCGTAGTACCGGTAGATCTCGGCCCGGCTGATGCCTTCGTCGGTGGCGTACCAGGCGACCTGGGTGACGTCGTTCTCCCACTCGGTCGTGCAGAGGACCGCCCACGACGGCACCTCTGGCCAGAGCTCGGGACGGATCTCGAGCTCGCCCTCGTGCAGCAGCATCGCGGTGCCCGGGAACTGCCGGAGGCATCGGGGGTCGACGGCCTCGGCGGTCGGCTCGGCGGTGAACTCGGGGAACGGGGTCGGCGTCGCGGTCTCGGTCGACGGCGGCGGCGTCTCGGTCGACGGCGGCAGCGCGATCCGCGCCGCGCATCCGCCGGAGCCGAGGGTCGCCGCGAGGAGCGCGGCCGCAAGGGCCGCTCGGGTTCGACGGCAGGGGCGATGCGAGCGGGTGATCTGGGTCGACGTGGTCATGGCGCTCCTCGAGAGGTGATCCCCTGCAGCCTGTCGTGCCCGAGATCCCGGCCTGCAGAGGCAGGCGTCCCGGATCTCGCCCCGAGCCGCGTGGGATGTCGGCCGCCGGACGTACCCTCGTCGCATGGATGACCGCGCCAGGGGTCGCGAACGACTCGACGAGCTCGCACCCGACCTGCTCGCGAGATCCGATGTCGCCTGGATGCGCATGTTCGGCACCGAGGGCCTCTCGGTGCGCGGCAAGGTCTTCGCGTTCGCCGCGCACGACGGATGCCTCGTCGCGAAGCTCCCCGCCGAGCGCATCGACGAACTCGGGCTCGACCACATGGTCATGCAGGGTCGCCCGATGCGCGAGTGGGCGCGCGTGCCCCTCAGCGACGATGCGGAGCGGTGGCGCGCGATCGCCGACGACGCGTTCGCGTTCGTCGACTCCATCACCCCGTAGTCCGATCGGTCCGTGCCGCTTGACAGCAGGGTCCCGGCATCGCAATATATTGCATGCTGCACGCACCGCTGACCAAAGGAGCACCATGGCCCTCGCCGACTTTCCCCGCCACCGGCTGACCTTCGGGCCGAGCCCCATCCACCCGGTCGATCGGCTCAGCGCCCATCTCGGCGGCGCCCGCGTCTGGATGAAGCGGGAGGACGTCAACTCCGGCCTCGCCTTCGGCGGGAACAAGACCCGCAAGCTCGAGTACCTCGTGCCCGACGCGCTCGCGAAGGGCGCCGACACGCTCGTCTCGATCGGCGGCGTGCAGTCGAACCACACCCGCCAGGTCGCCGCCGTCGCGGCGCACCTCGGCATGAAGGCCGTGCTCGTGCAGGAGCATTGGGTCGACTGGCCCGACGCGGTGAACGACCGGGTCGGCAACATCCTGCTCTCGCGGCTCATGGGCGCCGACGTGCGGCTCTCTCCCGCCGGGTTCGGCATCGGCTTCAAGGAGTCGTGGCGGCAGGCGATCGCCGACGTCGAGGAGGCCGGCGGTACGCCGTACCCGATCCCGGCCGGGGCATCCGATCACCCGCTCGGCGGCCTCGGCTTCGCGAACTGGGCGCACGAGGTGGCCGCGCAGGAGGCCGAGCTCGGCGTGTTCTTCGACACGATCGTGGTGTGCTCGGTCACGGGTTCGACGCACGCGGGCATGATCGCCGGGTTCGCCGACCTCGAGCACAACTTCGGCGGGCGGCCGCGCCGGGTGATCGGCATCGACGCGTCGGCGAAGCTCGACGAGACCCGCGACCAGGTGGCGCGCATCGCCCGCCGCACGGCGGAGTTCATCGGCGTCGGACGCGACCTGCGCGATGACGAGATCACGGTGCTCGAGGGCTGGGCGGGCGATCGCTACGGCATCCCGGTCGAGTCGACCGATGAGGCGATGCGGCTCACCGGCCGCCTCGAGGGCGTGATCCTCGACCCCGTCTACGAGGGCAAGTCGATGGCCGGACTCATCGACCTCGTCTCGGGCGGGGAGATCCCGACGGACTCGAACGTGCTCTACGCGCACCTCGGCGGGCAGCCGGCGATCAACGCCTACAGCGGTCGGTACCACTGAGCCGGATGCCCCGACGGCGCGCTGCCCCACCCGGGCCGGTTTCTTGGCAGAGTTGACGCATGCAGCGAACCGAGTGGGACGTCATCATCGTCGGCGGCGGCAGCGCGGGCCTCAGCGCCGCGCTGATGCTCGGCCGGTCGCGCCGTCGCGTGCTCGTGGTCGACGGGGGCGAACCGCGCAACCGCTTCTCCGCGCACATGCACGGCGTGCTCGGCCACGACCACTCCTCACCGCTCGACCTGCTCGCCGCCGGCCGCGCCGAGCTCACGCGCTACGACGACGTGGTGATCGAGTCGGGCACGGTCGTCTCGGCGGCCCCGCTCGACACCGACACCGACGCCATCGGCTTCGAGGTCGAGCTCGAGTCGGGCGAACGGCACACGGCGCGGCGGATGCTCCTGGCCACGGGCCTGCGCGACGAGCTGCCCGACATCCCCGGGCTCTCCGAGCAGTGGGGCCGCACCGCCGCCCTCTGCCCGTACTGCGACGGCTGGGAGGTGCGCGACCGTCGCATCGCCGTGATCGCCACCGACGCCGGGAACACCCATCAGGCGCAGCTCATGCGGCAGCTCTCGCCGCACGTCACGTTCTACTCGCAGGGCGCGAACCTCGCCCCCGCGGCGCGCACCGGGCTCGAGGCTCGCAGCGTCGCGATCGAGTCGCGCAGGGTCGTGGAGGTCGTCGGCGACGAGCAGGGCGGCCCAAGCGGCATCCGCCTCGACGACGGAACCGAGCAGGAGGCCGACGCGATCTTCGTGGCCCCGAAGCCGATGCCGAACGACCATCTGCTGCGCGAGCTGCGAGCACGCACGATCCGGCAGGACGGCGTGGACTGGGTGCTCGTCGACCCCTCCGGTCGCACCAACGTGCGCGGACTCTGGGCCGCAGGGAACATCGCCACCGCGCAGTCGTCGGTGCCCGTCGCGATGGCGGCAGGCAACCTCGCGGGCAGCGGCATCAACGGGGAGCTCGTCGAGGAGGACGTGCGCGAGGCGATCGCCGCGAGCGAGCTGGAGCAGGCCTGACGCCTAGCATCGAAGGGTGATCCCCACCGCCGTCGCCGCGCGGACCACGCCGGTCGTCGTACTCGACGCCGGCGACTGGCGCACCCGGGAGCTGGCGCATGCCGAGCGGGCCGAGGCGCTCACGGCCGGGCATCGCGAGCGAGCGACGCGGGGCGAGCAGCATCCGATCGAGGACTTCCTCTTCACCTATTACTCGTACTCGCCGAGCCTGTTACGGCGGTGGCATCCGGGCACCGACGTCGAGATGTCGGATGCCGCGGCCACGCCGCGCGCCGCCTGGCGCTGGTACGCGCCGGGTACGGCGCCCGGCTCGCTCGTCGTCGATCACGCCGCGATGGCACGTGAGAAAGCGCCGATGCTGCGCGGGATCGAGCGGATGCTGCGCCTCACCGCGTCGCGCCCCGGATCGTTCGGATGCTTCGGCCTGCACGAGTGGGCGATGGTGTACCGCCAGCGCGAGCACCGCCACCCGGTGCCCCTGCGGCTCGGCCAAGCGGCGACCGACGCGGTCGTCGAGGCGCACGAGCTGCGCTGCACCCACATCGACGCGTACCGGTTCTTCACCCCCGATGCCGCCCCCCGCAACCGCTTCGCCCCGACCCGCGAGACGCAGCCCGAGCTCGAGCAGCCCGGCTGCCTGCACGCCGGCATGGACGTCTACAAGTGGGCGGTGAAGCTGGGCCCGCTCGTGCCGGGCGACCTGCTGCTCGACGCGTTCGAGCTGGCCCGCGACATCCGGTACCTCGACATGCAGGCCTCGCCCTACGACATGGAAGCATGGGGCGGCGAGCCCGTGCGCATCGAGACGCCCGAGGGCAAGGCCGAGTATGTGCGCCGTCAGCGCGGGTTCACCGAGCGGTCGAACGCGCTGCGGCACCGAGTGCTCGACGCGGCCTTCGGTGCCTTGAGCGCCGCCGCTCCCGCTCGACCTCGGCGCGTCGCGAGCTGACGAGCGCAGCGGCGCCGGTCAGGCGGCCGGCACGGGCATCCGCCTGCGCAGGTTCACGACCACGACGGCCGCGACACCGAGCAGGAGGATGAGCGGCGCCCCGAGGTCGAGGGCCAGCTGCAGGTCGGTGGCCGTGGCGAGCGCCCCGAGCCCGAGGGCGGCGAGCGCCTGCACGAGGTAGCCGACCACGTAGGCCGCCGAGATGACGGCGGCGCGATGATGCGCCGGCGCGCTCGCGGTGACGAGTCCGAGACCGCCCGAGAACATGAGGCTGTACCCGGCGCCCGCGATGAGGGATGCCCCGATGAAGGCGGGCAGCGAGTGTGCGAGGCCGGCGACGACGAGCAGGCCCAGGCCGACGACGGCGAGGCCCGGGCCGATGGTGACCGCGAGACGGGGACGGATGCCGCGGCCGAGCACCGCGACGATGCCGATGGCGACCGCCGAGAGCGAGATGATCGCGCCGTCGACGAACGCATTGTCGGATCGCACGAGGTCGCGGGCGATCTGCGCCCCGAGGGCGAGGAAGAGCGCGCCCATGGCGTACGCGGCCGAGATCGAGAGGGTGCCGGCCGCGAACGCCGGGCGCTCGTCCTGCGGCATGCGCGGCAGCCGGGGCCGCCACGACCCTCCGGCCTCGTCGGCGGTGTGCCGCGGCAGGAACCAGGCGAACGCTCCGGTCGCGACCGTGACGCCCGCGAGCACCCAGAAGCTCAGGTGCAGCGGCTCGGCCGCGTACTGCACGAGGGCGCCGCACACGATCGTGGAGAGCGCGAGCCCTGTTGCGGTCGCCGCCGTGGTCACCGAGCTCGCCCGTCGGGCGCCGTTGCGGCCACCGAACTCGATCATCGCGGCGGTCGCCGGGCTGAGGGCGAGTCCCACGCCCGCGCCCATGAGCGCCCGCCCGGCGAAGACCCAGGCGAGGTCGGGGGCGAGGCCGAACACGACGGAGCCCGCCGCGAGCGCCGCGAGGCCGATGAGGATCACGGCACGCCGGCCGATGAAGTCCGAGAGGTTGCCGAAGACGATGAGCACGGGCACGAGAACGAGCGGGTACACCGCGAAGATCGCCGAGGTCACCGCCGGCGGGAGCTGCCATTCGGCGGCGTAGAGCGGATAGACCACGGTGGGTGCGCCGCTCGCCCAGAGGGCGACGCCGGCGACGGATGCCGCGGTCCAGAAGCTCGCACGTTCTGACAGGGACATGATGCTCGCCTTCCAGCAGCCTGAGTTGGTTGACCCAATCTAGCATGCTGAGTATGAATGTCAAACCCAGATGGTAGGATCCATCCATGACGGATACGGCGCACGTGACTGCGGATCGGTGTTCGATCGCGCGGAGCCTCGAGGTGCTCGGCCTCAAGTGGTCGCTCCTGATCGTGCGAGAGGCCTTCCGCGGCTGCACCCGGTTCGCCGAGTTCCGGTCCGAGCTCGGGGTCGCACCCGACGTGCTCACCGACCGCCTCGCTCGCCTCGTCGACGCGGGCATCCTGGCACGGCGCCCGTACCGCGAAGCCGGCGAGCGCGAGCGCGAGGAGTACGTGCTCACCGCTGCCGGCCGCGGCCTCCGGCCCGTGCTCGCGGCCATCTCCGCGTGGGGCGACGAGTACCGTCCCAGCGGGTTCGGCCCCGCCGCCGTCTACACCGACCGCGACACGGGCGACCCGCTGCGGCTCGCCTTCGTCGACGGTGACGGCGTCGAGCACGCACTCGATGAGGTCGTCGCCGTGCCCGGCCCCGGGGCGATCCCGTCCGAGTGACGAGCGTTCGATCCACGTCGAAAGGCTGGGCGAGCGGATGCCCCGTGGTGGAGGCTGATGCCGAGATGCCGCCGCGGCATCCGTCACCGAAGGGAGCAACCGATGTCGTTCCAGGCATACCTCGACAACATCGAGGCGAAGACCGGGCTCACGCCGAGGGAGTTCATCGAACTCGCCCGGGAGCGCGGCTTCGACGAGACGAGCAAGGCGACGCCGATCGCCACCTGGCTCAAGGAGGAGTACGGACTGGGACACGGGCACGCCATGGCACTCGTGCACGTCATCACGAAGGGTCCGCAGATCAGCCGCAAGCACGTCGGCACCGATGGCACGCACAGCGACCCCTCCGACACGCTGTGGCTCGACGGTGCGGCCACCAATCCCGCGAACGCCGCGAGCGCGTAGGCGCGGAGCGTCACCGTTCGTCGATGACCTGCTCGACGAGGCGCTCGAACGCACCCGGACCCACCGAGATGCTGCCCTCGTAGGGACGGTCCATGTCGGCCGTGACGAAGATCACGAGACCGATGAACAGCGCGAGCAGCCCGGCCATCAGGAGGTGCAGTCGGAGGTTCCGCACGTCCATGAACCCGATGAGCACCGCGTTGATGGCGGCCCCGACCCAGATGACGACCCAGAACAACGGAGGCAGCGCCAGGGTGGTCGCGTCGATTCGCGCCCGCCGCGCCTCGACGAACTCGTCGAACGACGCGAGGAGCTGCACGAACTGCGCCTGCTGCTGGGGGCTCTGCGGGTTGAAGCCGTGCATGAGCACTTCGAACCGCTCGGTCGCGGCCTCGCTCGCGTCGGGCAGGACGCCTGCCCGCTGCGCCGGCCAGTCCTGGTCGATCACGAGCTGCACGTACTCGTCGAGCGAGGCGCGCATCTCGTCCCCGACGTCGTCGGGCAGGCCCGACGTGGCCCGGTAGAGCACGCCCACCTCCGACGCCTCCTGCAGTGCGGCGGAATGCGCGTCGGCGTAGTTCTCGTAGACCGAGACGGCGACGAGCGCGAGGAGGATCCCGAAGAACAGTCCGAACGTGCCGATGATGTGGCCGAGCACGCGGTCCCACTGCTTGGGGTCCTCGACGAGTCGTGGCAGGACCGGTCGCAGCGCCAGCACGATCGCGCACGACACTGCGACGAAGAGGCCGACGAACAGCGGCAACGTGACGAGCACGTCGGCCCCGTAGAACCATTCCATGCGACCCCCTCGCCGGACTCGTCGATCAGCCTAGGGACGCGGCGCATCGCGCGCCATCGTTCGCGGCGACCGGATCTCCCGGGCTGGTCGCATCCGGCTGCGACCGCGACGGCTCAGCCCGTGAGCACCCGCACGGGCGCGCCGGCCGCGAAGGCGACGATGTCGGCCACGGCGTCGCCGTAGAACAGGCCGTAGTTCCTGCGCGTCACGTAGCCCATGTGCGGCGAACGCAACACGCGCGTACCGCCCGCGGCATCGGGACGCCTGAGCCAGTGGTCGGCGGGCAGCGGCTCCGTTTCGTAGACGTCCAGGCCGATGCCGGCGATCCAGCGCCCGGCGAGGGCCTGCAGCAGCGCGGCCTGCTGGATGATCGGCCCACGTGACGTGTTCACCAGCACGGCGTCGCGACGCATGCGACGCAGGTCGTCGGCGCCGATGAGGCTCCGCGTGGTCTCGCTCAGCACCAGATGGATCGTGACCACGTCGGCGCGCTCGAACAGCTCCGCCTTCGTCACGGCCGTGGCACCTGCCGCCGCGGCGCGTTCCTCGGTGAGGTTGGGGCTCCACGCGATGACGTCCATGCCGAACGCCCGGCCGATCGTCGCGACGCGCTGCCCGAGCCGGCCGAGTCCGATCACGCCGAGTGTCGAGCCCTCGAGATCGCCCGGCAGGTTCGTCTGCCAACCACCGGCGCGGACGACGCCGTCGTCGGATGCCACACCCCGGACGAGCCCGAGGATGAGTGCCCATGTGAGCTCCACGGTGGGCGCTGCGCCGCTTCGCGTGCCGCACACCGTAATGCCGAGTTCGTTGGCCGCGGCAAGGTCGATGGCGGCATTGCGCATCCCGGTGGTCACGAGCAACCTGAGTTCGGGGAGGCGGCCCAGCACCGCTCTCGGGAATGGCGTGCGCTCCCGCATCGCGACGACCACATCGAAGCCCGTGAGCGCGGCGACGACCTCGTCGTCGTCGCCGAGATGCGCTCGGAAGACCTCGATGTCAGCGTCGAGGACCGACCAGTCGGCGCAATCCAGCGAGACCCCCTGGTAGTCGTCGAGGATGGCGATGCGCACGTGGGCCCCTCTCGTCGACATCAGCGTATGGCACGCCTCGCACGCGCGATCGAACGTCGACCGCTCCTCGTGCGGCCATAGCCGAGGCCGGCCGGCCTGTTCTGGCGGTTACCGCTGCCGGACGGTACGGTTACGGGCCATGCGCATCGTGGTCATCGGCGGAACGGGCTTCATCGGTGCCCAGGTCGTGCAGTCGCTGCGATCGTCGGGACACGATCCCGTGACCGCTGCGCGGTCGACCGGGGTCGACGCGTTCACCGGTGAAGGACTCGCCGAGGCCCTCGCCGGAGCCGACGCGGTGATCGACGTCAGCGATTCGCCGACGAGGGATCCCGACGGCGTGCTGGCGTTCTTCACGACCTCGGCGCGGAATGTCGCCGCGGCGGAGCGGGCTGCTGGCGTCGGCCGTCACGTGCTGTTGTCGATCGTCGGCATCGACCGCGTGCCGAACAGCGCCTATTACCGCGCGAAGCTCGCGCAGGAGGCTGCCGCCCGAAGGGTCGGCGCGCCCACGGAGGTCATCGTGCTCCGCGCGACCCAGTTCGCCACCTTCGCACGGCAGATCGCCGACCGCGCGACGATCGACGGCCGCGCGGCGGTACCGCCCGTGCTCGTGCAGCCGGTCGCCCCGTCGGACGTCACGCCCGAGCTGGTGCGGCTCGTCCTCGAGGGTGCGCCCGCCGGCACGGTCGAGATCGCCGGACCCGAGGTCGTGGGACTCGACGACTTCATGCGTGGGACCCTGGCGATCCTCGGCGACGAGCGCGAGGTCGACACCGACGCGGCGTCGCGGCTCATGGGAACCGAAGGCGCGCCTGAGGGCGCGCTCCTCCCCGACCCGGCGTCGGGGCATCCGCTCACCGTCGGCCGACGCTGTTGGCGCGAGGTGCTCGTCGAGACGGCTGCGGCTGCGGCTGCGGCTGCGGCTGCGGATCAGGCTTCGTGACCGGGCCCGAGTTCGAGGGTCATGTAGACGCTGTTCGGATCGAGGCGGTAGTCGCCGAAGGGGCCGCACTCGCAGAAGCCGTACTTCGCGTAGAGGGTGCGTGCGGGCCGGAAGAACTCCTGCGAACCCGTCTCGAGGCTGATGCGGCGGTACCCGCGGCGGACGGACTCGGCGAGCACGTGCTCGAGCAGGCGAGCACCGAGGCCGCGCCCCCGCGCAGCAGCATCGGTGCGCATCGACTTCAACTCGCCGTGGGCCGGCTCGAGCTCCTTCAGGGCGACGCACCCGAGGAGCTGCTCACCCTCGGCGATGGTCCAGAACGTCACCTCGGGCACCGCGAGCCCTGACACGTCGAGCGCATGCACGCTCTCGGCCGGGGACGTGGCGAACATGTCGGTGAGGTGGTCGGTGAGGAGACGGATGACCCGCTCGTCGGCGAGGTCGCCCGGCTGGATGTCGGTCGCGGTCGTCACTCGACCATTCTGAACCGACGGATGTTTCCATCTCGTGAAGTCCCGGCACTCCGGCACTTCGGCACCTCGGCACTTCGGCACTCCGGGACTTCGGCACTCCGACCCTTCGGCACTCCGGGACTCCGACCCTTCGGCACTCCGGCACTTCGGCACTCCGGGACTTCGGCACTCCGGCACTCCGGCACTCCGGCACTCCGGCACTTCGGCACTCCGGGACTTCGGCACTCCGGCACTCCGGCACTCCGGCACTCCGGCACTCCGGCACTCCGGCACTCCGGCACTCCGGCCCTTCGGAACTCCGGGACTCCGGCACCTCGGCACTTCGGTACCTCGGTACTTCGGCACCCGGGCACTCCGGTACTTCGGCACTCCGGCACCGAGATCGGTGGAGGGACACTCACTTCGCGGGCTGACCGGCACCCACCGAGGGTGCCGTGACCTACTCGAGCGCCGCGATCAGCTCCTCGACGAGCAGCACGACGGAGGAGTCGATGTCGACCTCCGGCGAGAACCCCATGCGCACCACGACGAGGTTCTCCGACGGCACGATGAGCATCTTCTGTCCGTCGTGGCCAGCCGCGTAGAACGTGTCCTCCGGCAGCTCGGGCCAGCGCGGCTCACCGTCGAGCAGGACATTGCCGCGCCATCCCATGCCCGCGCCCGGGTCGTCGGTCTCCTCGACGTCCACGACCGTGAGGCTCTGCGCCATCCAGTCCGTGGGAAGCAGCTGCTCCCCGTTCCACTCCCCGTTCTGCAGCGCGAACTGGCCGATCGCGGCCCAGTCGCGCGGGGTCGCCCACAGGTAGGACGAGCAGACAGGGGTGCCCGCGGCATCCACCTCGAAGATCGCGGAGGTGAGCCCGAGCGGTCCGAGCAGTTCCCGCCTGGGCAGATCGGCCGTCACTCCGGCGCGCTCGGCCAGCACCGAGCAGAGCATGTTGGTGCTGCCGCTCGAGTACTGCTGCACGGTGCCGGGCTCGTGGTCGAGCGGCAGGCTCGCGACGTAGTCGGCCATGTCGGGCTCGAGGTAGAGCATGCGGGTGATGGGCGTGCCGAGATCGTAGGTCTCGTCCCACCGCAGGCCGCTCGTCATGCGCAGCAGGTCCTCGACGGCGATGTCGGCGCGCTCGTCGGTCCACTCGGGGCGCAGGTGGTCGTCGTCGAGCGAGACTAGGCCCTGCTCGACGAGCACGCCGGTGAGCAGCGACGCCACGCTCTTCGACATCGACCAGCCGAGCTGAGGCGTCTCGGCGTCGAATCCCTCGGCGTAGCGTTCGGCGACCAGCTCGCCGTCCTTGACCACGACGATGCCGCGCGTGCCGAGCTGCTCCGCAGCGGGCGCGGCGAGCTCATCGCCGAAGGCGCGACCGAGCGCCGCCTCGATCTCGGGCGTCGCGGCAGGGGCCGCGGCGTCCGTGAACGGATTCGCAGCGCCCTCGATCGCGGTGGCCTCGCCCAGGTCGGGGCGGTGCTTCGCGAGCGTGCAGCCGAAGTCCTCGGTGTACCACGCCCGCTGGCGAGCCAGCGCGTTCAACAGCGAACCGGTCGCCACCTCCTCGTCGATGTCGACGCGCAGGTACGGCACCAGCGGGTTCGACGGAAGGTCGGACGCGGGATCGTCGCGGCCGGCGACCTGGGTCACGGCGCAGGCGTTGTGGGCGTCGTAGCCGGTGGCGGTCAACAGGATCGGCTGCTGCCACGCGTACACACCGGCGAATGCGGCGATCAGGATCAGGACGAGGACGGCGACGACGACGACCACACGACGGAGTATGCGCACCAGCGGATGCTATCCGAACGACACCGGTCCACACGTCCCCCACACTGGGCGACTGCCGTGGATCCGAGCCCGCACCTCAGCGTCCGAGCAACGAGTTGAGCCAGTCCGGGCCGGCGACGAGCACGCCGCCTCCGAGGTGGGCGCGGAGACCACGGTCGGCCGTGACGACGAGCACCGCCGCTCCCTCCTCGACGGCGTCGAGCGCGGCCCCCGCGGATGCCACGATCGCGGTGTCGCCCTCGCCGGTCGCCCGCACGACGTCGATGCCATCGGGAACTCCGGCAGCCTTCGCCTCCCCCTCGACGACGGCGATGATCCGGCCGATGTGCAGCGGCTCGCCGTCGGGTCCGTCGACCGATCGGCCGACCAGCGCCGGAAGCCCGTCGAGCAGCCGGGTCGCCGCGGCGGCACGATCCCTCCACCAGCCGTCGGGACGCGATCCCATCACGTTCGCCACGTCGACCACCACGATCACGAGCCGAGCGGATGCCGCGTCGCCGACCATGCCGCTCAACGCACCAGGCGGGGCGGCGACCCAGGAAGCGCCGGCGCTGCGGCCGTCGCCTGCGCGGCCGCGCCCGAACCGAGTTCGGCGACGGGAGCGGCGACCGCAGCGACGGCATCGAGCCGCGCGAGCAGCCCGACGAGGTATCGTGCGACATCCTCGAGTTCGTCCTTCGTCGGCACCCAGTGCACCGCGCCGGCGACCGACTTCGTGAGTGCGTCGAACTGCTGTGCGAAGATGCCCGAGAGACTGCGCACGGAGTAGCCCGCGTCATCCACCAGGTATCGCACCGCGCGCATCCGCTCGGCCTCGTCGAGGCCGCCCTCGTCGGTCGCCAGGCCCGCACGCAGGATCGCGGATGCATCGACGAGCAGCGCGAAGTCCTCGGCGCTGAGGCCGAGCGCGTCGCCGAGACCGAGCAGCCCCGGGTCGTCGGCGATGCGAGCGGGATCCAGGATGCCGCGCCGTTCGAGCGGCACCCGGACCGCCGCGAACCGCTCGATCTGCCACGGAGACACGATGGGCGCAAGCACGAGTTCGCGCATCCGCGGCTCGCGGCCGAGCAGCATGAGTTCGGGGTCGCGCGCGGCCTCGCGCTGGTAGTAGTCGACGTAGCGCGCATAGCGCACGCCGCGGATCGCCTCCTCGACGAGCAGGTCGCGCTCGTCGTCGGCCTCGATGGCCCGTGCCCGGCGCGCGGTGAAGCAGGCGTACGAGTAGCGGATCTCGATCTCGAGCGAAGCGCCCGCATCCGCCAGCCAGCGACGAGCAGCCGCGGCCTGTCGCGACATCGACGCCCCGCCCGGAGCCTCCGCGGAGGCATCCGCCATGCCCCACTCCCCCAGGACCCCGGGATTGAAGATCACATAGCACAGCGCCGCGCGCGCCCGCATTCGCGCGAGCACCCTGCTCGGGTCACGGCGGGGACCGCCGTTCTCGTACTCGAGCAGGGCGAGGTAGCGGTCGATGGCGGCCCGGATGCGATCGCGCCGGTCTGCCACGGCCGACTCGACGACGCCATCGACACCGCCATCGACGCCGCTCAGACGGCCGACGTCGCCGCCCCCGGCCTCGTCGAGGTCGACGAACGCGGCCCAGTTGCGCGCGACGGTCATGTACAGCATGAGGGTGCGCAGGAGCATCGCGCGCGGCTCGGGCTCCATCGGCCGCGCGCGACGCAGATCGTCGAGGCGGGTGCGGATGCTGCGGAGGGCATGCACGTCGGAGGGATCGAGGCGCTGCCCCCCGAGCTCGGCGGCGACCCGCACGTACGTGTGCCAGACCTTCGGCTTCACGTCGTCGAAGATCGCACCCTCGCCGCTCAGCCACGCGGCCTGGTTGATGATCGGCTCGAGCCGGTCGAGGAACTTCTCGAGCGCGGCGCGGTCGTCGAGCTGCTCGTACCGGTCGTAGACCCGGTCGTACTCGGCGAGGATGCTCGTCGGGTCCTCCTCGATGGCGCGACTGAGGTAGTGCCGGCGTTCGTCGCCCCGGGTCATCCGCGCGAGCCCGAGGTAGCCGATCGACTTCCAGCTCGTCGCCCGGTAGAAGCCGCGCACATCGGGGTACCGCTCGGCCATCGTCATCGCGGTGAAGCCCGCGGCGAGCGCGAGCAGCTTGCGGTGCTGGTCGGGCTGCGGCGAGTCCCATTCGAGGGCGAGCTCGACCTCGTCGAGCGGATGCCCGTTGCGCCGGAGCGTGGCGATGGCCGAGCGTTCGTCGAGGATCGTCACCTGCAGCATCCACGGAGCCGAGTTGAACAGGACCTGGAACAGCCAGGCGAGCGCGGAGGCGATGCCGCTGCCGCTGCGGTCGGCGATCGCGATGAACTCGCCGAGGTCGGGTGTGCTCGGCCGCTCGACGCGTTCGTTCGGATCGTCGAGGTTCGCGTTGCGCACCTGCATGAGCGCGTCGATCGACCACGACGTGTTGGCCGAGCCGTCCGGCCCGAGCACCTTGGCGTCGAGCCGCGACCGCGTCGCGAGCCCGGGGCCGAGCACGGCGACGGCGGCGAGCGCGAGCGGCAGCGCGACGAGCACCCACGCGGCGAACCCGTCATCGGCGTACGCCGTCGCGATCACGATGACGATCGGCGTGATTCCGACGAGCACCCACCCCCCGAGCCGCAGCGCCGCGCCGGTGCGGCGCCGGATCTTCAGGTTGCGCACGCCGGGTAGGATCGCCACGAGCCGCGCGGCGACGGCGAGCACGAGCCATCCGACGAGCAGCGCGAGCAGCGCATCGGCGAGGGGCACGAGACCCGCGTCGACGAAGCCGTCCCACCGCGCACCGACGGCGGCCGTCCAGCCGCTGAGCGTGGAGGTCTCGCCGAGATCGGCGGTGCAGCCCGCGAGCGCGAGCGTACCCCCGATCGCGAGTGCCGCCGTCGGTACTCGGAACCGTCGACCTCGAGTTCCGTGCGTTCGCATGATCCGCGCCTGCCTGGCGCGAGTCTAGTGATCCGCCGGCGCGCCGGGACAGTGCCAGCCCTGAACTGGGGGCGGGATCGACGGGCTCAGACCGGCCGCACCGGCTCGAGGAGCTGCACCCGGTCGAGCGCCGGCGCGGGGACCGTCGGGCTGCGCGATGAGCATCGTCATCGTCCAGCTCCACGCGTCCTTCTGCCGGGTCACGAACGTCTCGGGATCGTCAGCGCGCCACAGCCCCTCGAGCGGCGCGACCACGAAGTCACGGCCGGCGGCACGTCGACGATCGCGAAGTCCCGAACGGATGCCCCGTACAGCTCACGCCGCTCGCGCTTCACGTCGTACTTCTCGTTCGCGGTGCTCGCCATGCGCGTCGTTACGACACCCCACGGACAGACGTCGGCCGGAACGGGTACGGACGTCATTCGAGGACCACGATGACCAGCCGATGCATCCGTTGCACCAGTTCCTCGATGAACTGCTCGGCGACCTGCACCTCACCGGGCGTGGGAATCCAGAACATCGCCTCCGCGAGCTCATCGCGAAGCTCCTCGTACGACCGCGCGTGCGCGACCAGCAGCGTCGCCGGCGAGTGACCCTCGACATCGAGCAGATGCCGCACCGCCCGCATGCGGGCGACGTCGCCGAGTCCGGTGAACCGAATCGCCTGCGCGGCGTCGAGGATCTTGGCACCGTCGATCAACGACACCGCTTCGCCCGAGGCGAGTCCGGTTCGCTCGATGACCCGTGCGGCGAGCGCTTCGTCGGACAGCCAGGCCGGATGACTGACACCGGCCCCCTTCAGCGCCGTCTGATGCTTCGTGAAACGCCGGATGTCCCACTCGTCGAATCGTCCGAGTACGGCGGTCCGCATCAGCTCGTCATGCCCGAGCGGGCGGAATTCCGGATCGTGGATCGCGATCCGACGGTACTCCTCTTCCTGCCGGCACACCGGCTCCAACTTGCCCGCGATCTTCGCCGTGTCCGTCTTCGGCGACCACCGCAGCCGTTCACGAGCCAGATAGCAGGCACACGAGTACCGGACCTCGAACTCGTTCGACGTCATCGCCTGATGCGTCCAGGTCTCCGAACGTTCACGTCGATTCACCCGGCCGGCTGCGCCGCTGACGTAGCTGCCGATCGGCGCCGGCTCGTGGTCTTCGTCGCCTTCGGGCCAGCCCAGCTCCTCACGGAGGATCAGATAGCAGAGCCCGGCCCGTTGCTCCATGCGGGCGAACCAGTTCTCGAGAGACGGGTAGGCGCCTGGCCGACGATTCGCGAGAAGGTCGATGAACCGCTCGATGATCGCTCTCGGCTCTGCGTGGGCCGGCCGCCGTTCGCCCGTCTGCCAGTCCCCCACCGGCACGAGCATGGACCAGTTCCTGATCGCCACCGTGTAGGCGGCCATGAGCCGGAGGAGCTGGAGTTGCGGCTCATGTCCGTCTCGCGCGACGTGGTCGTGCCAGGGCTGGAGTGGCACCCCCTGCAGCGCGTCGATGCGGACACCGGCTTGCTTGGCAGCCACCCACATCATGGCCTCGAGGCGCCCGATGTACCAGGAGAGCGCATCCGCATCGACGGGGCGGTCCTGAGCGTGACGACGGACGTCTTCGTACTCGGCGAGGAGGCTCGCGGGGTCCTCGTGAATCGCTCGATCCAGATCGGCGACTCGTGTCTCGGATCTTCGCGGGAGCGCGATCTGCAGCCAACCGATGCCCTTCCACCCACAGGCGCCGTAGAAGCCGACGATGTCGGGATACCTCGCTGCGACACCCGTCGCCGCGAATGCAGCCGCCATCGTCAGCAGTTCGCGAGGGTGGTCACTGTCGGCGGCGTCGCGCGGCAGGCGGAAGGACATCTCGTCCATCAGATGGCCGTTCCGGAAGAGCGCCGCCGCACCCGAGCCGGCGTCGAAGATCGCGACATCCAACCGCCATGGCGTGAGGTTGAAGAGCAACGACGCGAGCGTTCCCGAGAGTTTCAGGGCCCAGTTGTCCGTCTTGCTCGCGACTGCGATGACCTCGCTGAGGTCGGAAGCGCTCGGCTGCTCCACCCTGCCACGAGCGTCGTCGGCGTTCATCGATCGCATGGTGGCGAGCAGCTCCGCCTTCCACGCTCCGTTCTCCGCACCATCGGCGGCCGCGACGACGACGTCCATCCGAGGCCTGGTCGCCAACCCGAGGGTGAGGAGCACCACGGCGAGCGCCGCGATGACGACGATGCCCCACGTCAGGGCGGGTGGGAGGCCGATGCTCGGTGACACGACGAACGCGACCGACGCCGCCGCAGCCAGCAGGAAACCGGCGATGCGAAACCACGTACCGGTGGTCCGCCGGATCCGCAGGTCACGCAGGTTCGCCATCATCGCGAGCAGGCGCGCGAGGAGGACCAGGAGCAGCCAGATCAGGACCGCGATCGCGGCCACCGAGATGATCGGCAGGATCGTACCGGTGTAGAAGGCATCCCAGTCGTCGCTGATCTCGACGGCCTCCAGAGCGACGCGGGCCGGCAGCACGGATGCATCGGCGGCGAACTCCGCCCCCCATGGCCCAGTGTCACCCATGGTCCCCCCGACCCGGCTCGACCGTCGTTCCTCCAGCGTGGTACGCGACCGGGCGGGCTGTCAGTCCTCCTTTGCGAGGACCCGACCGCGGGTCACACCCACTCGAACCCGTCGGGGTCGACGAACGAGCCTCCGTTCCCGGTGATCCGGATGCGGTGCGAACCCGAGCCGTCGGGCGAGACACCGGCCGACTTGGCGAGTGCGCGACGCTTGTAGAGGCCGAGGCCGATCGGGCTTCCCGGCGTGGCGAAGTCGACGTAGCTGCCGAAGCTCTTCGCGACCGAGAGTCCGCGGGCGGCGTAGAACCGCTTGCTCGCCGCCACATCCTCGACCCCGAGCAGCAGGACGACGTTGTCGAACTCGCGGGCGGCCGGTGCGGAGTCCTTCTTCGCGGAGGTCGCGAGGTTCCAGATCGCTCCGTCCGGCGCCTGCACGACGCCCCCGAAGCCCCAGAGCGACTTCTCGACCGGCTTCAGCACGACTGCACCGGCGGCCACGGCTGCGTCGAACAGGGCGACCACGTTGCCCGGCTGCGCGGTGACGAGCGACATCGTGAATCCGCGGAACCCGTCGGTCGGGCTCTCGGCGGGGCGCGTGCGGACCCGGTCGAGGCCGAAAGCCTCGCGGTAGAAGCGCGCGGCGGCCTCGGGGTCGTCGGCTTCGAGCGTGATCGTTTCGATGGACGTGAGGGTCATGGACTCGGTGGTGTTCATGGCACCGACGCTACGCGCGAGCATCAGCGAGGGCTTCTCGATTCCTGACCGATCGGCATCCACCTTCGACTGTACCCTGTGACAGAATGCTGTACGTGCGTACAGTCCCTTTCTCCGATGCCGACCTCACGGCGCGCGCCCGCATCGTCTCGAGCGCACTCGATCGATTCGCCCGCCACGGCTTCGAGGCGGCCACCATGCGCGACATCGCGCGGGACGCGGGCGTCAGCACGGCGCTCGTCACGCATCACTTCGGCACGAAGCAGGCCCTGCGCGAGGAGTGCGACGCGCGTGTCGCACGGTTCATCGCCGAGAAGCAGATCAGCGCGCCGACGCCGTCCGACGTGCTCGGCGAGGTGCTCGGCACGTTCGGCCCGTACGTGGCGCGCATGCTCGGCGCTGGTGGCGCGGCATCCGATGCACTGTTCGATCGGCTCCTCGAGGTGGCGCGCGCGATGATCGCCGCCGGCTCGGCCGACGGCTGGCTCCGACCCTCGCGCGACCCCGAGGCGCAGGCCGCCGCGCTCGTGCTGCTCGGCGTCGCACCGTTCCTCGTGCTCGGGCCGCTCACCACCTGGGGCGGCGGCGATGCGGATGCCGCACTCGGCCGAATCGCCGTACCGCTCGCGGAGTTGTACACCCATGGACTCACGACCGACGACCGGCTCCTCGCCGCCGCCGGCCTCGCGACAGAGGAGACACGATGAAGATCCTGATGCTCACCGCCGGCTCGCGCGGCGACGTCGAACCGTTCGCCGCGCTCGCACGACGGGCCGCCGCATCCGGTCACGACGTACGCCTCGCCGCGCCCGACCGGTCGGGCGCCGACCTCACCGGCATCGACGTGCATAGCCTCGGCGTCGACTTCTCGGCGATGATCGAGTCGCAGGGGGTGTCGCCGCTCGCCGCGATGCGCAACCTCCGCGAGGTGGTGCGGCCGGTCATGCGCGGGGTGATCGTCGGCGCCGCGCACGCCGCCCGCGAGTTCGGGCCCGACGTGATCCTGTGGCATCCGAAGGTGCTGTCGGCGCCGCTGATCGCCGACGCGCTCGACATCCCGCACCTGCTCGTGGAACTCGTGCCGGCGATGACGCCGACCCGCGAGTTCCCCGCCGCCGGCACGGTGACCCGCAGTCTCGGGCCGCCGAACCCGCTCACGTATCGCGCGGCGTCGGCGGCCGGTGCGATGTTCAGACGCGAGGTCGCCGAAGCGGCGTCGGTCATGGGGGTCAAACGTCCGCGTGCCTCGTCGGCGCCTTCGACCACTCTGATGCCGATCAGCCCCGAGATCCTCTCGCGCCCGCACGACTGGCCTGCGACGGTGGTGCTCACGGGAGCGTGGCGGTCGCCGGTCGCGGATGCCGCCGACGCGGCGTCTCGCGTCGATCCGGCGGTCGACGCATTCATGCGCGGCGGCCCGTTCGTCTACGCCGGGTTCGGCTCGATGGCGGCGGGCGACCCGGTCGCCCGCGGACGCGCGCTCGTCGAGGCGGCGCGCGCACGCGGCCTGCGGCTGCTCGCAGCGACCGGGCTCGGCGGCATCGTCGTGCCCGACGACCTGCTGGGCGACGACGTGTTCGCGACCCGCACCGTCGACCACGGTGCGGTACTGCCGCACGCCGTGGCGGCCGTGCATCACGGCGGCATCGGCACGGTGCACGCGGCGATGGCGGCCGGCGCCGTGTCGGTGATCGTCCCGTTCATCGCCGACCAGCCGTTCTGGGGCGCCCGGCTGCACCGGAAGGGGCTCGGGCCGGCCGCGATTCCGCAGCGGCGAGTGACCGCGGCCGGCCTGGGCGGCGCGTTGGCGGCGGCGCCGGGTTACGCCACGGCGGTGCGGGCGGCGGCCGGGCGGATGTCTCGCGAGGACGGCACCGGCGCGGCACTGCAGGTGCTCGAGCGACTCGGCGTGCGGCAGCCGGATTCTCGGGCGTAACCGGAGTCGGCGTTGCCGATCCGGCAAGCCGACGTGCGGACCCGAGGCCGGATTCGTACGCTCGTGGAACAGCGGAAGGACGCACCCGATGAGTCGACACGAGCACCAGCCCGGCGGACACGAGCACCAGGCCGGCGGACACGAGCACCGCGCACCGCAGCCCGCCGACGCGACGGCGGAGATGTTCGAAGCCCCGGCGTGGGAGGAGCGGTACGCGGGCGAGCAGCAGATGTGGAGCGGGAATCCCAATCCGCAGCTCGTCGCCGAGGCGTCGGCGCTGAGCCCGGGCACCGCACTCGACGTGGGCTGCGGTGAGGGCGGCGACGTCATCTGGCTCGCGCAGCAGGGTTGGCGGGCGACCGGCGCCGACTTCTCGGCCAACGGCCTCGCTCGAGCAGCTCGACATGCCGAGGAGGCCGGCGTCGCCGACCGCGTCGACTGGTGGCAGGTCGACGCTCGCACGTTCGCGGCCGAGGGACGGTCGTACGACCTCGTGACCACGCACTACCTGCATCCGCCCGACGCCGGAATGGTCGACGTGGTGCGTCGGCTGGCGGAGGCCGTTGCACCTGGAGGGCACCTCCTGGTGGTGGGGCACGCACCATCGGATGCGTTCACGCACCTGACCGCCGGCCATCGCGATGCGATGTTCCTCGCCGAGGACCTGCTGCCCGGCCTGCCCGGCGACTTCGAGGCGCTCGCGGTCGAGCAGCGGGCGCGCACGGTGGTGCGCGACGGCTCGACCGTCGACATCGAGGATTCGACGCTGCTCGCCCGACGCAGACGGTGATCACCGCGGGTCGCCATTGTGCTCGAAGGCGAGCCACGCCATTCTGAACCAATGAGCGACGCCGACGACTTCCTGGCCTGGGTCAACAGCACACTCCTCGACGCCGAGCGAGCCCAGTTCGACGGCGATGACCGTCCGCGACGGGCGATCTGGTCGAAGACCGAGCCCGTCAGCGTGCTCGGCGCGTGGCGCAGCGGCGTGGGCCGCAGCGACGTCGTCGGCGCGTTCGAGGTCGTCGCCTCGAACTTCTCGAGCTGCACGGAGTACTCGCTCGACCTGATCTCGTACGACGTCGTCGGCGACATGGCCTACACCGTGGGCTACGAGCGCATCACCGCGACGGTCGACGGCAAGCCGCGCACCTTCACCATCCGGGCCACGCAGGTGTACCGACGCGAGAACGGCGAGTGGCGGGTCGTGCACCGGCACGCCGACTCAGTGGCGTAGTCCCGCGCGTGCTTCCCGTCTTCCACACCACGACCCCGGCCCCGACGTGGGGGGACGGCCTCATCACCGGCAGCGGGCGCGTCGGCGCGGTCCTCTTCGGTCCGGCTGACGAACTGCGCCTCTCACTCTCGCACGAGCGCTTCTTCCTGCCCGCCAATCCCCGTCCCCCGGCACCTGAGATCGCCCCAGCGCTGCCTGCGATCCGCGAGGCGATCCTCGCCGGCGACAGCTCACGCGCGAGCAGACTGGTGACCGAAGCGGCCGGGCGATCCGGCTACGACGGCGACCTCATCTGGACGGATCCACTCGGCATCTGCGCGACGTTGACCATCGCGACGCCCGGTGGATCATCGGATGTCCGTCGGTCGATCGACCCCGAGCACGGCGAGGTCGCCGTGTCGTGGACGGACGCCACGGGTGGCCGCCACGCGGTGCGTGCCCTGGCGCCCCGAGACTCCGAGTCGATCCACGTCGCGGTCGAGTCCGACACCGGGATCGTCGCCGGACTCGCCCTGGGCCTCGCGGGTGACGCGGCCGACGCGCTCGAGACGGGCGCTCCCGACTACTCCGGAGCCGTCCGAGCCGCCTTCGAGGTGCAGGGCGACGCCGGACGGGTGACCACGCACACGTCCGATCCCTCGATGACGTCGACCGTGACGGTGCGCGGCCGACTCGCGTGGGTCCGCCCGTCGGAGAACGCCCCACTGCGCGCTCGCCTCGTGGTGCCGCCCGGCGAGCAGGAGCTCATCGCGATCCGGCTCTCGGTCGGGGCGCATGCCCTGACTCCCGGCGGGCCGGAGCCCGACGAGATCGACCGATGGAGATCGCTGCGCACCCGTCAGGCCTCCACCCATGGCGCACTCGTGCGGGCCTCGACGCTCGATCTCGGCGGCGCGTCGTACCCGACCACCGAGGAGCTGTGGGACGCCGCGCGCGCCGGTCAGGCGGAGGCACGGCGAGGCGTGATCGAGGCGGCGTACCTCTCGGGGCGCGCGCACGCCATCGCCTCGACGGGCGACCTGCCCCCGACCCTGCAGGGCGTGTGGCAGGGCAGCTGGAAGCCCGCCTGGTCGGCCGACTACACCATGAACGGCAACGTCCAGAATGGCGGCATCGCCGGCCTGATCGCCACGGGCACGCCCGAGCTGGCCAGGTCGCTGCTGAACCTGGTGCTCCCGTTCCTCGACGACTACCGCGAGAACGCAGGCCGCATCTTCGGCGCCGACGGGATGCTGCTCCCCTCGCGCATGTCGACCCACGGCCTCGCGAATCACTTCCACGAGCACTTCCCGCACCTGTTCTGGGTCGGATGCGGCGGCTGGGTGCTGCGCTTCGCCGCCGACCTCGTGGCGACCACCGGTGACCGGTCGATCGTCGACGATCGGCTCTGGGAGCTCGTCGAGGGCGTCCTGCGCTTCGGCGAGACCGCGACCGTCGCCACGGAGCGCGGGCGCGCATTCGTGCCGGACTACTCGCCCGAGAACGCCCCGGTTGCCGGCGGATCACCGTTGGCGGCCGACAGCACGATCGACGTCGCGATCCACCGTGACGCGGCACGTGCCGCCGCGGTGCTCGCCGACGCACGAGACGACCACTCGCTGGACGAACGCTGGCGGCGGCTCGTGGCGAGCCTTCCGGCGTACCGCCGCGCCGACGACGGCACCCTCGCCGAATGGATCTCGCCCCTGTGGCCCGAGAACCACGCGCACCGGCACGCGTCGCAGCTGTACCCGCTGTGGTACGAGCCCGACCCGGCCTTCGAGGGCCCGTCGCCCGACGCCACCGGGCTGCGCGAGGCCGCCGCCGCGACCGTCGCGGCCAAGATCGCGTGGCGGGCCGAGGATCCGACGGCACCCCCAGGCCGCATGGAGATGGCCTTCGGTCTCGTGCAGCTCGGGCTCGCCGCCGCCGCCCTCGGCGACGCCCGGTCGGCGCTGAGGTGCGTCGAATGGCTCGCCGTGGACCACTGGCGACCCGCGCTGACGACGACGCACGACGCGGGCAGGATCTTCAACCTCGACGCGAGCGGCGGCCTGCCGGCACTGGTCGCCGCGATGCTGCTGAACTCCACGACGGACAGCCTCACGATCCTGCCCGCGCTCCCCCGGGAATGGCGCCGCGGCTCGATCACGGGCCTGCGGGCACGGGGCGGCATCGTCGTCGATCGGCTGGCATGGGACGATGACGGCTGCACGCTGACGCTGCACGGCCTCGCCGAGGCGAGCTGGCTGCGCCCCGACGGCCGCCTGCGGCTTCGGTCACGGTATCCGTTGCTCATCGACGGCCGATCTGTCGAGGGCGTCACGATCGAGGTGCCGGAGCATCCGGTGACGCTGCGAATGGAATGGGACCGCTCGCGCACGACGGCTGCCTGACGCCCACCTGGTCGGCCGCGACATCCGGCCGCGGTACCTACCCCTGCACGATCGATGCCACGGCCCAGGGCTGCAGCTCGAGGTCCAGCTCGAGCGTCCCGATGTCGGACGCCACGAGGGAGAACCGCTCGAGCCCGTCGGCGACGTCCTTCAGGTGCGCGGTCTGCGCGGGCGTGAGGTTCTGCGGTGAGCCCATGCGATACCACTCCTCGGCGACGTCACCGTGGTCGAGGTCGAGCACCGAGACCAGGAAGACGGCTCCGGGCTCGAGCCCGGCGAGGGTGTGGCGCACCCGGCGGGCCGGACCGACGGCGCGCAGGTCCCGGGTGGCGGCGTAGGAATCACGCGATCCCACCGAACGCGCACCCATCTCGGCGGGGTAGTTGAAGAACACGGCGGAGAGCTTCGAGGTCTCGGAGTCCTGCGCGATGAGGCCGTGGGGCATCGAGTGCACGACCCGGTCGCCAAGGCGCGCCAACGCGGCGAAGGCGTGGAAGGTCGGCTTGTGGATCCCCTGCTCGTTCATGATGCCGAAGCCGCCGTGGAAGGGACCGATG
The DNA here is from genome assembly GCF_056156205.1 of Agromyces sp. NSFZ. Classification (NCBI taxonomy): domain Bacteria; kingdom Bacillati; phylum Actinomycetota; class Actinomycetes; order Micrococcales; family Microbacteriaceae; genus Agromyces; species Agromyces sp. NSFZ. Next base: position 948,061 of record NZ_CM149585.1, on the reverse strand, counting down.
CCGGCTCCGCCCTCCTCGAACACGTCGGTGAACGTCCAGTACGACGAGATGGTCTCGGCCAGGTCGGTGCACTGCAGGTAGGCACGCGTGATGTAGGTCGCCGCGTGGACGGTGTCGTGGATGCTGTCGCGGCTCGACGGCGTGGTGGACCACTCGGTGATGTGCACCTCGGCGCCGGGATACGGGCTCTCGGCGATGAGCCGGCGCAGCAGGGTGAGGTCGTCGAGCGTCGCGTCCGCGTAGCGGCTGATGAGCCGGGCGTCGCCCCCGGCGCCGAACGCGTAGTCGGTGGGGTACACGTGCGTGGTCACGAAGTCGACGGGGAGGGATCGCTCGGCACACCACTCGAGGAACTCCTCGATCCACACCGGCCGCCAGTCGAGGGCGTCGACGTCGTCGGCGGCGGCTGTCTCGAACTGGGCCTCGCGGTCCTCCGTCTCGCCGTCGTAGCGTGCATCCGGGACGAAGACACTGGTCGACGGGCCGCCGACCTTCAGCCGAGCATCGATCGCCTTGATCGCGGTGACCGTGGCCTCGTAGAGCTCGAAGTACTGCGTCTTGGTGCCGGTCCAGAAGTGGGGCACCAGGTTGGGCTCGTTCCACACCTCGAACGGCCACTGCACGACCTCATCGATGCCGTAGCGATCGATCCAGTGCTGGATCGTGACCGTCACGAGCTCGACCCAGCGGTCCAGGTCCTTCGGCGGGCTCGCGTGGGCGCCCCACCGGAACACGGTCTCCGTGTCGGTCGCGAGGTCACGCGGGAGGAAGCCGAGCTCCACGAACGGACGCGCGCCGCTCTGAAGGACGAAGTCGAACACCTTGTCGACGTAGCTGAACGTGAACGCGTGCCCGTCGAGCTCGCCGTCGGGGCCGAAGCCGCCACCGCTCCGCGTCCGGTAGACGAACATGTCGTCGTGGAAGAGGCCGTGGAACCGCACCGAACGCACGCCGAGCACGCTGACCGCCTCGGCGAAGTGGGCCTGCCAGTCGGCGCGGAGCGCCTCGTTGGCGCGGCCGGCGCCGATGCAGCGATTCCACACGTGCCGTAGCTCGCGGCCCTCTGCCGGGTGCCCGTCGACCGTGACGTTCTGGTGGCGGGTCATCGTCGTCATGTTCATTCCATTCGCGAGGGGTTCGGTGGCGTCGTGGCACGACGGAGGGCGGCATCCGCGAGGCTGCGGAGGACGCGACCCGTCGTGCTGCGCGCGTGGGCTGCGGGTCAGCTCAGGTCGAGTTCGACCGTTGCGAACGAGTGCGGCGGCATCCGCACCGACAGGATCCCGTCGGCGAGCTCGGTCTCGAGCGGCTTCGGAGCGACGCGGGACGGGGCATCCGGCTCGTTGAACGCGTTCGTCGCCTCGCCGCCCAGCACGCGCGCTCGACCGACGCGCGCCCCTCGCCCGCGCAGGTCGACCGTCACCTCGAGGTGCTCATCCGCCGACAGGTGCGTCAGCGACAGCAGCGCACCACCATCCTTCGTCGAGGCCGACATCGACAGCAGCGGCATGGCCCGGCCGTCGACGGCGACCGACGGCGCATCGATCACGTGCGTCGTGAGGAGCGAGGCATCCTGATGGCCCTTGTTCATCTCGAACACGTGGTAGGTGGGCGTGGGCACGAGCCGATCGCCGTCGGTGAGCACCATCGCCTGCAGCACGTTCACGGTCTGCGCGATGTTGGCCATCGTGAGCCGGCGGGCGTGCCGGTGGAAGATGTCGAAGTGCAGGCCAGCGACGAGCGCGTCGCGCACGGTGTTCTGCTGGAACAGGAACCCGGGGTTGGTCCCCTCCTCGACGTTCCACCACGTGCCCCACTCGTCGCAGACGAGGCCGATGCGGCCCGCAGGGTCGTAGGAGTCCATCACCGCGACGTGACCGCGGATGATCCGGTCGATGTCGGCGGCGTAGGCCATGGTCTCGTAGAACTGCTTCGCCGTGAACTCGGTGGCGGCCTCGGTGTTGATGCCCGATCCCGAGTGCGTGTAGTAGTGGAACGAGACCGCCTGGTATACGGGGGTGCCGTACAGCCGGCAGCCGAGGCACTCGGTCAGCGACTTCATCAGCACCCTGGTCCAGTCCAGGTCGTCCTCGTTCGCGCCGGCGGCGATGCGGGTGAGCCGGTTGCCCCCGTGATCGCGGCAGAAGGTGGCGTAGCGGCGGGCCTCTTCGGCGTAGTGCTCCGCAGACATGTTGCCGCCGCATCCCCACGCCTCGTTGCCGAGGCCCCAGAAGGGCACCTTCCACGGCTCGTCGCGACCGTTCTCACGACGCAGCCGGGCCATGGGGCTGTCGTCGTCGCGCGTGAGGTACTCGACCCAGTCGGCCATCTCCTGCACGGTGCCGCTGCCGACGTTGCCGTTGACGTACGCGTCGGCGCCGAGCAGCTCGCAGAGGTCCATGAACTCGTGGGTGCCGAAGTGGTTGCTCTCGACGACGTCGCCCCAGTTGGTGTTGGCGATCTTCGGCCGCGACTCGCGCGGCCCGACACCGTCGCGCCAGTGATACGTGTCGGCGAAGCATCCGCCGGGCCACCGCAGGTTGGGGATGTCGAGGTTCCGCAGGGCCTCGACGAGGTCGAGCCGGATGCCGCGCTCGTTCGGGATCGGCGAGTCCTCGCCCACCCAGAACCCGTCGTAGATGCACCGCCCGAGGTGCTCGGCGAAATGCCCGTACACGTGACGGGATATGGTGTGGCCCGTGACATCCAGGTCGATGACGGCGCGCGCCGTGGCGGTCATTGCCGGCTCCAATGCTCAGAGGGGGTGAAGGGCACGAGCGGAGGCCGTTCGGCCGTCGTCTCGAGGGTGACGCGAACGCCGTCGCGGGCGGAGTCGAGGAGCGCGGTCATGATCTCGAGCACGTGCAGCGCGATCGCGCCGTGAGCGCGCCGGCCGCCGTCGTGCAGGAAGTCGATGAGGCCGATGCCCCGGCCGGCGCGCTCGTAGCCCGCACTGGGAGGCAACGCCGCCCATCCGTCGTCATCGAGACGCCGCAGCCGCACCTCGCCGTCGAACAGGTTGGGGTCGGGCACGACCAGCGTGCCCGCCTCGCCGTGCACCTCGATGGGGGCCGCCGTCGTCGCGACGGCGTCGAAGCTGAAGGTCACGGTCGACAGGGCTCCGCCGACGTGTTCGAGCACACCGGTGACGTGCGTGTCCACCTCGACGGGGATGACCTCGCCCGTGCGGGGACCGGAGCCGATGCGTCGCGTGGAACGCGGTCGGGACGACGCCCCGCTCACACGCACGACCGGACCGAGGAGGTGCACGAGCGAGGTCAGGTAGTACGGGCCCATGTCGAACAGCGGACCGCCGCCGTCGCGGTAGTAGAAGTCGGGATGCGGATGCCAGGCCTCGTGGCCGGGCGAGATCCAGGTCGCCACCGCCGAGAGCGGCCGGCCGATGCGGCCGCTCTCGATGGCGTCGCGAGCGGTCTGCACGCCCGTGCCGAGCACGGTGTCGGGGGCGCCACCCACCCACGACCCGTCTGCCGCGGCGAGCAGCTGCCGCGCCTGGGCGAGCGTCGCGGCGAGCGGCTTCTCGCCGTAGACGTGCTTGCCGCGTGCGAGCGCGGCGAGCGCGACCTCCGCGTGCGCCGACGGGATCGTGAGATTCAGTACGGTCTCGACCTCGGGATCCGCGACGAGCTCCGCGACGCTGAGCGCGCGGCATCCCGGGATCGATGCGGCGACTGCGGCCGCGCGCGCATGATCGAGGTCGGCGGTGGCGACGATCCGCACGTCGGGATGCCGCTGCAGGGTGTCGAGGTACGTGCCCGAGATGACCCCGAGTCCGACTATGCCGATTCCGTGCGGCTCGCCCACAGCATTCCCCTCTGGATGATGGTGCGCACGTTGATATCGCGCAGCACGTCGAGACTGTGGCCGGGTGTCGCCACGAAGATGCGCCCCTCGCCCCACCGTCGGGTCCACACGGCCGGCGACGTGATCGCCCGATGCCAGGGATGGTACGGCTGCACCGGATGGGTCGTGGTCGCCAGCACGTCGATGAGGTCGTCGTGCAGCACCCAGTACTGCTCGGTCTTGAGCGTGAAGTCCTCGAGGCCGGCCATGATCTCGTGGGAGCGACCGAGGTCGGTCAGGTCCACCGTGTAGCAGAGGAAGTTGTCGGACTCGTCGCCGGCGCACTGGTCGGGATGCTTCGAGGGATGCGTCGCGAACTGGCCGCCGATGAGGTGCAGGTAGTCGGAGTTGCCGCGGTACGAATCGGCGATGCCGCCGTGCCAGCCGGCCAGGCCCACGCCGCGTTCGACGGCCGACCGCAGGCCGCGGAACGCCTCGGGCGAGATCTCCGACATCGTCACGCTCTGCACGATGAGATCCGTGGCCGTCATGGCGTCGTCGTCGGCGTAGACCTCGTTCGACTCCTCGATGCGCACCTCGAAGCCGTTGCGCTCGAGGAAGGGGATGAAGATCTCCGTCGCCTCGACCGGCCGATGCCCCTGCCATCCTCCGCGGACGACCAGCGCTCGACGCGCGGTCATCAGCGCGCTCCGTCGACGGGGACGTACACGCTGTCGTGGGCGGCGCTCTCCTCGACGGCCGCGAGCACGCGTTGCACGCGCGCGGCCTCCCGGAAGGTCGGCGCGACGGCCCCGTCGCCGGAGATCGCCCGGAGGAAGTCGACGACCTGGTGGGTGAAGAGGTGTTCGTAGCCGAGCCCGTGGCCCGGGGGCCACCACGCTCCGGCGTACGGATGCTCCGGCTCGTTCGCCTGGATGCGCCGGAAGCCCTGGCGACCCGCCGGATCGGTGGCGTCGTAGAACTCGAGTTCGTTCATGGCCCGGAAGTCGAAGGCCACGGAGCCGCGCTCGCCGTTGACCTCGATCCGGTTGGCGTTGCGATGCCCGGTGGCCATGCGGGTCGCCTCGAAGACGCCGAGCGCTCCCCCGGCGAATCCGGCCGTGAAGGCGACGGCATCGTCGACCGTCACGCGCTCGCGCGGCGCGCCCTGCCGTGCTCGCCCGCCGAGACCGACCTGTTCGTCCAGCACGGGCCGCGATTCGACGAAGGTGCGCAGCACGGCGGAGACCCCGACGATGTCGTCGCCGGTCAGCCACTGCGCGGTGTCGATGCTGTGGGCCCCGATGTCGCCGAGCGTCCCCGTGCCGGCACGGGTCTTGTCGAGACGCCAGGTGAACGGCGCATCGGCATCGCTGAGCCAGTCCTGGAGGTACTGGGCGCGCACATGGCGGATCTCGCCGAGCGCACCCTCCTCGACCAGGCGCCGTGCCAGGGCCAGGGCGGGAGTGCGGCGATAGCTGAACCCGCACATGCTCATCGCGCCGCGCGCCAGCGCGTCCTCCGCGGCTGCCGCCATGAGGTCGGCCGCGGCCACGTCGTTCGCGAGCGGCTTCTCGCACATCACGTGCTTGCCAGCCGCGAGGGCGGCGAGGGCGATCTCGGCGTGCGTGTCGCCCGGCGTGCAGATGTCGACGACGTCGATGTCGTCCCGGTCGATCACGCGCCGCCAGTCGGTCGTCGATTCGGCGAACCCGAGGCGAGCCGCAGACGCTACCGTGCGACCGGCGTCGCGGCCGGCGATCACCGAGAGCACCGGCGTGACCGGCAGCTCGAAGAACCTGGGGGCGGTACGCCAGGCGTGGGCGTGCATCCGGCCCATGAACCCCGTGCCGATGAGCGCGATCCGCATCGTCGTCGTCACTGACTCGTCCTTTCACCCGAGGCGGCCGTCCTCGACCCGCGCTCGGGTGCTCACGATGCCAAAGTCCGTGGCGTTCGGACAGGAATTTGCGCAAAATAGCGTGATGACCTCCTCACCACGGGCCACATTGGCCGACGTGGCCGCCGCCGCAGGCGTCAGCATCTCCACGGCGTCCCGAGCGATGCGGGGCCGAGGCGACCTGTCGGCCGAGACCCGCGCCCGCGTCCTCGCCGCCGCCCAACGCCTCGGGCACTCCCGATCGGGTGAACGCCGGGGCAGGCCGCGATCGGGCACGTCGCTGCTCTTCGACCTCGTGCTGGGCCACTTCCACGACCCGTACACCGACGAGGTGACGGCCGGAGCACGCACCGCGGCGGCGCGGCTGAACTACGACCTCGTGCTCACCGCCGAGCGCGAGACGCCCGGCGACGACTGGCCTGTGCGCATCCGGTCGCGCGGATCCGCCGGCGTGGTGCTCGGGCTGATGGTCCCCACCACGAAGCAGTTGGCGATCCTGCGGGACGCGGACATCCCGGTCGTGCTCCTCGACCCCTGGGCCGACTCCTCGCTGCCGATCCCGAGCGTGCGCACCACCGACCGGGCCGGCGGGATCGACGCCGCGGAGCACCTCATCGCCCAGGGGGCACGACGGTTCGTCGTGCTCGGTGGAGCGCCGTCGTACCGGTACGGTCGGGCGCGCGTGGAGGGCTTCGAGTCGACGGTGCGACGACTGCTGCCCGACGCTCCCCTGGTGCGCGCCCAGGCCGACTGGAGTGCCGCCGGCGCGCGCCGGGCCTGCAATGCCGCGCTGACGGCGCTGCGACGCCACGAGGGCGACGGGCCCGTCGGGCTCTTCGCCTGCTCCGACGAGATGGCGGCCGGAACCTACCGATCGGCCGCCGACGCGGGCCTCGCGATTCCGAGGGACATGATGGTCGTCGGGTTCGACGACGTCCGGGGTGCGCGGTGGCTCCGGCCCCCGCTGACGACGGTGCGGCAGCCGATCCGTGAGATGGCGGCATCCGCGATCCACGCCCTCGCCGGCTATGCGCAGGGCGAACCGCTCACCCCGTCGATCACCGAGCTGCCGACGCGACTCGTGGCCCGCGGCTCCACCCGTCCCGACCTCATCACCGCCGCACCGGCGTGATCGGGAAGTACACGCTGTACGACTCATCCGTCACCTCGTGCAGGGGGATCAGCCGGATGGAGTGCGCCTGCCCGACCGTGCGGTAGCGGGTGAACCACTGGTTCCACTGCCGTTCGTTGTCGGCAGCCAGCATCGAGCGTGGATCCGCCGGATCACCCTCGAGCGCGATCTCGCGATCGCACAGCCCGGCCAGCACGACCGGTCCTTCGACGAAGGCGACGGTGGTGGGCTCGTCGGGAATCGGCACGGCCCGCACCGCGAAGGGAAACGCGACCTCGATCTCGGTGCGGCCGCCCTGGTGGTCGACCTCGAGGAATCCCTCGGACGGATGCGTCGGGGCCGACGTCGTGACGACGGGCGCGCCCTGCACCCACTCGGGAACCCGGAGTCGTTCGCGCCGGGGCGATGAGTCCGGCGTCTGCACCGTGACGCGGACGCGCCACGCACTCGGCCGGTGGCGGTCGCCCGCCGCCCCGGCATTGGCGTCGGGACCGACGTAGCCGGCGTCGCCGAGCAGTTCGACCTCGACTTGGGCAGTCCCGGTGTCGTCGGTGACCTCCGCGCGCGCCGAGACGTACTGCGCGATGGTGATCGCCCCGTTCTCGTCGCTGTAGAACACCAGCGACGAGTGACGGGTGTGCGCCTGCACGAGGGTGCCATGACAGCACCAGAAGTCCTCGGTGGGCGTGCCCCACTGCTTGACCGCGCCGCCTTCGAGTGGCAGGAAGTAGGCCACCATGCCCGTCTCGGGGTGCTGCTGCGCCAGGATGCCGTTGTACAGGTTGCGTTCGATGTAGTCGAGGTACTGCGCCTCCCCGGTCCAGCGGAACAGCACGTCCGCGAGCCGGATCATGTTGACGACCGTGCAGTGCTCCTGGGTCTTCTCCCGCGACGGCTCGCGAAGGCGAACGGCGGCGTCCAGATCTCGCCGGAGGTCTGTCCGCCCGTGCAGAAGGTGCCGCGCCGGGTCACGGCCCAGTCCCAGTACGCCTCGACGATCGCCCGCCACCGCGGGTCGCCCGTGACCTCGAACGCGCGTGCTGCCCCGAGGACCTCGGGGATGGTCGTGTTCGCGTGCATGTTGGTGAGCATGTCGCGTCCGGCGAGCAGCCCGTCGAAGAGCGTGCGGTGGGAGTACCGGTCGAGCAGCTCGGCGTACCTGTCGTCGCCGGTGGCGTCGAGGAGGTCGGCCCAGACCTCGAGCATTCCACCGGTCTCGACCTCGAGGATCGCCTCGAACGCGTCGGCGTCGAATTCCCGCGCCCACTGCAGGAGGGCAGCCGATGCTCGGTGCGCGATCCGGAGCGCGCGGTGGTCACCGAGATCGCGGAAGACGTCGACGAGCCCCATCAGGGTCTTGTGGATCACGTACTGCGGAGCCCACACGTCGCGCCCCTCGGCCAGGCGCCTCAGGAAGCCTCGTGGAACGGGGAACACCCACTCGCCGTCGCCCTCCTGCTGACACCGCTCGAGGCCGTCGAGCACGGTGTCGAGCCTGGCGCGCAGGTGGGCGTCGCCGGTGACGGCGACCTCGCGCGCCGCGGCCGACATCCAGTGCCCGACGAAATGGCCTCGCAGCAGGGAGCCGGGCGTCTCCCACCCCCAGTGCCGATCGAGTCCGCGATCGGCCGCCGACGATCGCGATGGATGGAGATGCCAGGCCTGATCGCCGATCCCCGCCTCGATGAAGTGGTTCTGGAGCAGGTTCCGCTCCTGCAACGAGACGAGGTACTCCCGGTTCCGGCGGCGCCGTGACTCGAAGGGACCGGGCGTCAACCGAACGGATGCGGCGGGCAGCGGTGCGAGCATCATCGGCGCAGCTCCTTGTCGTTGTGAGAACGATCTCTCACTGTACTCGGACCCCGTCGAGCCGCCAAGATGGACGAATGCGTGCATACACGACCATCCATCTTGCGACCCACGACGTCTCGCTCATCGTGGCCTGGCGCGAGGACGCGCTGCCGGCCATCGTCCACTGGGGAGCTCGCGTCACGACGTCCGACGACGACCTCGCCGCGTTCGTCGAGATGCGAGAGCGACCCGGTATCGACGGGGTTTCCGACCTGCCGTATCGGCCGAGCATCCTCCCCGAGCATGTCCACGGCTGGAGCGGGCGACCGGGCGTGAGCGCGCATCGCGGCGGTTCCGCCTGGGCCTCGCGGTTCCGCGTGCACGCCGTCGGGCTGGATGGGAGGGCGTGCGAACCGGGCTCCGCCATACAGGGCGGGCCGGGTGTGCTCGCCGTGTCGGCACGTGACGAGTGGGCGCAGATCGAACTCGACCTGGAGATCGATCTCAGACCCTCCGGCCTCCTCCGGACACGCGCGAGCGTGCGCAATGCGAGCCCCGATGCTGAGCCGCTGCATGTCGAGTCCGTCAGCCTCGCGTTGCCGATTCCGACCCACGCCACCGAGATGCTCGACTTCGCCGGACGATGGGCGACCGAGAAGATCCCGCAGCGGCATCCTGTCGTCACCGGACTTCACGCCCGCGAGTCCCGCCGGGGGCGCACCGGACTGGACGCCACCACCACGGTCGCCGTCGGCGTCCCCGGATTCGACGCCGACGCCGGCGAGGTGTGGCTCGCGCACGTCGGCGTCGGCGGCAACCACGAGCACGCGGTCGAGCGCCTCGACGGCTCGCTCGCGTTCCGGGGCGGAGAGCTCCTGCTGCCCGGTGAGATCCGGCTCGGCCCCGGCGAATCGTACGAGTCACCCTGGGTCTACGGCAGCTACGGCGAGGGCCTCGACGCGGCCGCGCACCGGTACCACCGGCACCTGCGTGAGATCTCGCGGTCGTCGCGCCGGGATCGCCCCGTCACCCTGAACGTCTGGGAGGCGGTCTACTTCGACCACGACCCGGCGACGCTCGACGAGCTGGCGGTGCGAGCCGCCGAGCTGGGCGTCGAACGCTACGTGCTCGACGACGGATGGTTCCGCCGGCGCCACGACGACCGCGCGAGCCTCGGCGACTGGACGCCGGAGCCGGCGAACTGGCCCGATGGCCTGCGCCCGCTCGCCGACCGGGTGCGCGAGCTCGGCATGGAGTTCGGCCTGTGGGTCGAGCCCGAGATGGTCAACGAGGACTCGGACCTCGCGCGAGCGCACCCCGACTGGATCCTCCGAGCGCGTCCCGAGCTGCCGCCCACCTTCCGGTTCCAGCAGGTGCTCGACCTGACCAACCCCGAGGCATTCGCGCACATCCTCGAGCGCCTCGACGACCTCGTCTCGCAGAACGACGTGAGCTACCTGAAGTGGGACCACAACCGCGACCTCATCGCCGCCGGTCACCCCGCGACGGGGGCGCCCGCGGTGCACGCGCAGACCATGGCGGTCTACCGGCTCCTCGACGAGCTCCGCACGCGGCATCCGCAGCTCGAGATCGAGAGCTGCGCCTCGGGCGGCGGACGCGTCGACCTCGGCATCCTCGAACGCACCGACCGGGTGCACCCCTCCGACAACCACGACCCGCTCGATCGGGCACGGATCCTGCGCTGGACCGGCCTCCTCGTTCCTCCCGAGATGATGGGGTCGCACGTCGCCTCGCCCACCTCCAGCGTCACGGGACGCACGCACGACCTGCACTTCCGGTGCGCCGTCGCCTTCCTCGGGCACTTCGGGATCGAGTGGGACATCCGCGGGTTGAGCGATGATGATCGCGCGGTGCTGGCGCGATGGATCGCCGACTACCAGCGGTTTCGCCCGCTCATCCAGCGCGGCCGCGTGGTCGGCGGCGGCGACTTCGACGCCGCCGGCGTCGCGGTGCGCGGGGTCGTGGCCGACGACGGCGCCGAGGCGCTGTACACGATCGTCACCCCGTCGGCTTCGGCCGACACCGCGTCCCGCGTTCGGCTCCCGGGCCTCGACGAGGCGCGTCGCTACCGCCTCTCGGTGACGGATCCGGCCTCGCTCGGCCCGGGTTGGCTGGTTCCGGCGTGGATGCGCGCAGCCGCCGGGCGGGGCGCCGCGGGAACGGATGCCGCGGGGCCGGTCGGCGCGGGCCCGGGCGCCGCGGCGCCGGCGGGTCCCGTCGTCTCGGGCAGCCTGCTGCGGCGCATCGGCGTCGAAATGCTCGCGTTCCATCCCGAGCGCGCCGCGCTCGTGCACGCGCGGGCGGTCGACGGGTAGTCCCGGGCCCGCCTCAGCGCCCGACCGGCAGGTCGCCGGCCCGCAACAGGTCGGCGACCTCGCCGCCGACGCCGGCGATCGCAGCCCGCCTCGCGTCGGCGAACACCTCGGCGAACGACACCGGTGCGCCGCGTCGAGACGAGATGACGGAGGCCTCGACCATCGCCACGCTCCACACGTTGCGGTGGATCTCGCCCGACGGGTCGGGGCCGCCGTCGAGCGCGGCGACGAACTCGTCGAGGGCGGCGTCCAGCCCTTCCGACGCCGCGTCGAGCGGCACGGATGCCACGGGTCCCTCGCGCCCCTGCGTGCGCACCTCGGTCTCACCGTCCCAGGTCGCCGTGCCGGCTGCCGCCGACCCACGCCAGTCGCCGTTCCACGACGTGGTGAGACCGTCGGCGCACCAGCTGCCGGTGTACGAGAACCGCGAGCCGTCGTCGAACCGGAAGACCGCCTCGGCCGCGGCGGCGCCCTCGTACCAGCTCCACGCCGGATCGAACTCCTCGCAGTAGACCGAGACGGGATCCGCGTCGAGGAGGAAGCGCGCCTGGTCGAAGCTGTGGATCGCCATCTCGACGAGCAGGGGGTGCTCCATCCGATCGCGGAACCCGCCGAACCTGGGGTTCTGGAAGAACCGCGTGTGCAGCTGCGCCGCACCGCCGAGTCCGGCGAGCGCCCCCTTGAACGCCCGGATGCCGGCGGAATGACGGCGGGACTGGCTCACGGCCAGCAAGACGCCGGTCGTGCGACTCAGCGCCGCGAGCGCGAGCGCCTCGTGCACGGTCGGGGTCGCGGGCTTCTCGCTGAGCACCGGGATGCCGGCACGCAGCGCCGCCGACGAGACCTCGAGATGCGCTTCGGGCACGGTGGCGTTCAGCACGACCTCGGCGCTTCGATCGAGCGCGTCATCGAGACGGCTCAGCGCGGGGATGTCCCAGCCTCGCTCACGAGCGGCCGATTCCGCGGCGCCCGGAACCACGTCGACGATCGCGCAGACCCGGGTGTCGCTCCGCCGCGCGATGGTGTCCATCCAGACGCGCCCCATCGTGCCTGCGCCGACCACGATGACGTCCTTCACGGCAGGGGTGTCCCGTCCCATTCGCGCGGCGTGACGAAGTCGTTCGTCGCGTGCATCGCGAGCCGCGGCGAGCGGCGCGGACGATCCTGGCGCGCCCACCGTGCGGCGTTCGCGAGGATCCGTTGGATGTCGCGGTCGTGATACACCGGGTAGTCCTGGTCGCCGGGCGAGAAGTAGAAGATCCGCCCGTATCCGCGTGAGTAGGTCATGCCCGACCGGAAGGCTTCGCCGCCGCTGAAGGCCGACACGAAGACGAGGTGGTCGGGCACGGGCACGTCGAAGTGCTCGCCGTACATCTCCTGGGCGGGGAGCACGAGCGGATGCGGCACGCCTTCGGCGATGGGATGCGTCGGCGCGACGGTCCAGATCACCTCGCGGTCATCGCCCTGACGCCACCGCAGCGTGCACGAGGTGCCCATGAGCCGGATGAAGATCTTCGAGAAGTGCGCCGAGTGGAGAGCGACGAACCCCATGCCCGCGAGCACGTGACGGTGGACTCGCTCGACGACCTCGTCCTGCACGAGGTCGTGCTCGCGGTGCCCCCACCAGAAGAGCACGTCCGTGTGCTCGAGCACCTCCTCGCTCAAGCCGTGCTCGGGATCGCCGAGCGTCGCCGTCCGCACGTGCGCCGCGGGTCCGAGCTCGCGGCGAAGCGCGGCGGCGATGGTCTCGCGTATCGTGTCGGGATAGATCCGACGCACCGACTCGTCGTGCTCCTCGTGGTAGTTCTCACCCCAGACGAGCACGCGTGAACGCACGGCGCCGGTCGCGGAACCAGCGGAAGCGGCATCCGGAACCATCAGCCCTTGAACGCCCCGTCCATGATGCCCGCGACCATGCGTCGACCGACGAAGAAGAACACGATCAGGAGCGGCAGCGTCGCCATGAACGAACCGCCCATGGTGAGGGCGAGGTCGATGGTGCGGTTGGCCTGCAGCTGCTTGAGCGCGATCTGCACCGTGAAGAGCTCGGGCGACTTCAGCACGATGAACGGCCACATGAAGTCGTTCCACACCGAGGTGAAGGTGATGAGGCCGAGCACGAAGGCGGCGGGCCGCACCACCGGGAACGCGATGCTCCAGAACAGCTGCCAGCTGTTCGCCCCGTCGATGCGCGCCGCCTGGATCAGCTCGTCGCTCACGGTCGTCGCCATGTGCTGCCGCATCCAGAAGATCCCGAAGGCACTCGCGAGCCCCGGAACGATGATCGCCTGCAGCGTGTCGACCCAGTCGAGCCACGAGATGATCAGGTACTGCGGGATGACGCTGAGCTGCGCGGGCACGGTCATCGTCAGGAGCACGATGAGGAACAGCGCGTTGCGACCCGGGAAGTGCAGCTTCGCGAACGCGAATCCGGCCATGGCGCACAGGACCGCCGAGATGACGGCGATCGACAGCGACACGATGACGCTGTTGATCAACGACTGCACGAACGGCACCGTGTCGAACACCTTGGCAGCGAGCTCGAAGAAGTCGGAGCCCGGGTAGAGCCGCGGGGGCGACGAGGTCACCGCCGTCGCTCCGACCGAGGCGATGACGAACATGTAGTAGAGCGGGAAGACCGAGATCAGCACGGCGAGGATGAGCAGCACGTAGACGGGCCACCGGACGCGCCCGACCCGACCGCCTCCGCGGCCGCCGCGGCGGCTGGACGCCTTCCCCGGGGCGACGATCGCCTCGGTGGCGGGTTCAGTGATCGCCTGTTCGATGACGGCGGACATCAGCGGCCTCCACGGGTGCGGGTGGACAGGAAGAAGTTGATCAGCGCGGCCACGACGACGATGACGAAGAGCGCGACGCCGATGGCGGATCCGTAGCCGAACTCGAACTGGCCGAAGCCCTGCTCGTAGAGGAAGAGCGACAGCGTCTGGCACTGCCGGCCGGCTCCGCAGGTGAGGCCCGTCTCGGGCGAGACGAGCAGCGGTTCGGTGAAGATCTGCAGTCCGCCGATGGTCGACATGATCACGGTGAAGATGATGATCGGCCGCAGCGACGGGATGGTGAGGTGGATGAACTGCTGCCAGCCGGATGCCCCGTCGACGGATGCCGCTTCGTACATCTCTCGCGGAATCGCCTGCAGCCCGGCGAGGTAGAGCAGCGCGTTGTAGCCGAACCAGCGCCACATCACCATCGCCGAGATCACGACCCAGGAACCCACCTGGGAGGCGAGGAGGTTCACCGACGGCAGTCCGAAGATCTCGAGGATCCAGTTGAGGAGGCCGAAGTTCTTGTCGAAGATCTGGCCGAACACGAGGGCCGTCGCCGCGACCGAGGTGATGTACGGCACCAGCAGCGACATCCGGAAGAAGTTCGCCCACTTCAGCCGGGCATGGTTCAGCAGGTGCGCGAGCACGAGCGCGAGGAGCAGCTGCGGGATCGTCGAGATCAGGAAGATCCCGAAGGTGTTGACGAACGCGTTCCAGAATCGGGGATCGGCGAAGAGCCGCTCGAAGTTCGCGAATCCCACGAACGTCTGCTCGCCGATCGGGTTCCAGTCGAACAGCGCGACGTATAACGTGAAGAGCAGGGGGAAGAGCCCGAAGATCGCGAAGATGATGAAGAACGGCGCCACGTAGGCGTAGGGTGCGACGCGTTCGGCGAGCGAACTGCGGATTCGGCGCCGGGGCGTGTGCCGACGCTCCGCGCGGCGCTGGATGGGTGTGGCGGTCGCAGTCACGGACACGATGAACCTCCGTCGGGTGGTGGCCCGACGCGTTCGCGTCGGGCCACCGGGGTGGATGTCGCGGCTCAGCCGCCGATAGCGGCGTTCGCGCTGTCGACGCCCGTCTGCCAGGCGTCCGCGGGCGGCACGTTGCCGGCCTCCATGTCGACGAGGGCGTTCAGCAGCGCTCCGCCGATCGCGCTCGTGTCGGGGCCGTTGTGGAACGAGTTGAACTGCAGCACCGACTCGCTCATGACCTTGCCGATGGCCGAGTCGCCGAAGAACGGGTCGGTGTAGTTCAGCACGTCCTCGCTCTCGAGCGCGCCCTTCGCCGCGGGCATGGTGCCGGTCTCGGCGAAGTGCTCGGTCTGCCCCTCGGGTGACAGCATCGTCTCGATGTACTGCCAGGCCGCCTCGGGGTTGTCGGCACGTGCGGGGATGGCGATCACGCTGCCGCCCCAGTTGCCGCCGACGCCCGGGATCGAGGCGATGCGCCAATTTCCTGCAGTGTCGGGAGCGTCGTTCTTGAGGCCCGACAGGATCCAGGACGGTGCGATGGTCACCGCGAACGCGCCGTTGGCCTTGCCGGGCGCCCAGCCCGACGACCATGCCGCGATGCCCGCGCTGATGCCGGCCTCGTACGTGTCGACCGCGACCTGGAACGCCTCTTCGACCTCGGGGTTGCTGTCGAAGATGAGTTCGCCGTCGGGCGAGTAGTACTTCTCGCTGACCTGGTTGACCGCAGCGAAGAACACGGAGGTCTCCACGTTGTCGACGAACGGCTGCCCCGTCGCCTCGGTGTACTTCTTGCCCATCTCGATGAAGCCGTCCCACGTCGACCACGTCTCGGCGACCTGCTCGGGGTCGGTCGGGAGGCCGGCCGCCTCGAAGAGGTCCGCGCGGTAGGCGAAGCTGAGACCACCGACGTCGGTGGGGATGCCGATGATGGAGCCGTCTTCGCCGGTGGCGGCGTCGATGGCCCAGTCGAGGTACTGGTCGCCGATGTCGTCGCCGCCGAGCGTGCGCAGGTCGATGAAGTTCCCGGGGTTCTCGACGAACTTGGGAAGGTCGTCGTTCTGGATCATGACGAGGTCGGGCACCTTGCCGCCCGCGAGGGCAGCGGTCAGCGCGGTCGCGGTCTCGGTCGTACTGCCGACCTCGCTCAGCTTGACCTTGGCATCGGGGTTCTTCTCGAGGTACCGGTCGACGGACTCCTGCTGGCCGATTCCGGTGAACGACCAGAACTCGAACTCGGCGTTCGGGTCGCCTTCCGCGGCCGAGCCTCCCGAACTGCAACCGGTGAGGGCCAGTGCGAGGGCACCGATTGCTGCGATCGGGATCGCGAGCATGCGTCGGTTCACGACAACTCCACTTCTCTGGGGGGGAACCTACTGTGTGTGGTCGACAGCCTCTGATGCTGCGACTGCAGAGATCGATCTCTGGTGACGACACCGTAGCCCCGAAATCACGACGTTGGCAAGCATGAACCGAATGTCGCCCATCATGCGACGTCATCCGGATCGATGTTTCAGAGATCGATCTTCCAGCCCGTTCGCCGGTAGACTGACCTCGTTGTTCGAAAGGTAGTGACATGGTTCGTCCCACGATCGTGGACGTCGCGCAGGCCGCGGGCGTCTCTCGCGCCACCGCGGCACGGGTGCTCTCGGGCGCCACGAACGTCGACCGCCAGATGGCGAGCGCGGTCGAGCGCGAGGCCGAGCGACTCGGGTACGAGACGAACTTCGCCGCACGCGTGCTGCGGGGCGGTCGGGCAGGCGCCATCGGACTCGTGATCGCCTTCAACGAGCTCGACAGCCTGAGCGGCACGTTCTTCACCGCGGTCCTGAAGGGCGCCGCGAAGGGTTTGTCGGCGGGCGACGTGCAACCCGTGCTCCTCCCCGCCGACCACGAGGATCAGGCCCGTGTGCCGCGCTTCCTCCGATCGGGAGCCGTCGACGGCGCGATCGTGATCCTCCAGCACGAGATCACGCATCTGGTCGAGGGTCTGGTCGACTCACCCGTTCCGATCGCCTGGGTGGGCCGCCCACTCGTGGAGCTCCCGCCCACCGCCATCGTGGTCGATTCCGACAACTACGGCGGCGGCGTGCTCGCCGCTCGAGCGCTCGTCGAGGCCGGGCGTACTCGTATCGGCATCATCACCGGTCCGCCCGACATGGAGCCGGCCCGCGATCGGGTCCGCGGCTGGCAGGACGAACTGGCGCGCCACGACATCTCGCCCGGTCCGATCGTGCACGGCGACTTCACCGTCGACAGCGGGTCGGCCGCGATGGCACGGCTGCTGCAGCGGGCTCCCGATCTCGACGGCCTCTTCGCGTCATCCGACCTGATGGCGAGTGGGGCCATCAGGGTGCTCCAGGCGTCGGGCCGCAGCGTCCCGGCGGATGTCTCGGTCGTCGGCTTCGACGATGTGCTCATCGCCGCCGCATCCGATCCGCCCCTGACGACCGTCCGCCAGCCCCTCGAGGAGATGGGCCGCGTGGCCGCCGACACGCTCATCCGCCTCACGCGAGGCGAGACCGTCGAGCACGACCACGTGCTGCCGACGACGCTGGTGCGGCGCGAGTCGCTGTAGGCGGGCCGCTGAAGGCGGGCTCAGGCCTCGCCGCGCTTGACGCGGGCGTAGTGCTCTCGCACCCGGTTGCGATTGCCGCAGTCGGCGGCGACGCACCACCGGCGATTGTGCCGAGGCGAGGTGTCGAGGAACACGAAGCCGCACTCCGCGTCGGCACACTGGGCGAGCCGGTCGAGATCGTCGCGCAGCAGCAGCTCGACCGCGGCGAGCGCGATGCGTCGTCGCGGCAGCGCGAGATCGACGGGGAAGTCCCATTCCCAGCCGTCGCCGGCTCGCGCCAGGATGCCGGACGCGACCGCTTCGGCGTGCGCCTGCACGACCGGGTCACTCGGCCCGCCGCCATAGCAGGCGGCGTAGAGCGCCTCGCGGAGTTCGGTGACACGGCGCCATTCGACGATGGCTTCGGCGGGATGTCTCGACGCGAGCCGACGCACCGCCCGCTCCTGCTCGTCGTCGATGAGACCGAGCTGCCGTGCGAACCGCACGACCTCGCCGTAGTCGACGAGGTACTCGACGACGCGATCGTCGCTGAGCCGCTCGGACATGGTGTTCATGAGGTCGAGCGCGACGGCGCCGCCGATCTGCGCGAACGGGGTGTCGCGCCGCTTGGGGATGACTGGAACAGTCATGTCTCGATGCTAATGCACAATTGGCACTTTACGCATTCGATCCTGTCTGCCAATCTGTAATGCATGAGTAAGGCATCACCCATTAGCAGGAGCCCGCTCCGCACGGCCGGCTTCTCCCGGCTCTGGCTCGCGCAGGGCGCCGGGGTCGCCGCTCAGCAGGTCGCCGAGCTGGCGCTGCCGCTGCTCGCGGTGCTCGTCCTGCATGCCTCGGCGCTCGAGCTCGGGCTGCTCGGCGTCGCCCGGTGGCTGCCGTTCCTGCTGCTCGCGCTGCCGCTCGGCGTGCTCGTCGACCGGCATCGGCGACGCCCGATGATCGTCGCCTCCGACTGGGGCCGCGCCGCACTCACCGTCGCGATCATCGTCGCGGCGGTCGGCGGCATCCTGACGACGCCGGCGCTGCTCCTGCTCGCCGCGGCGATCGGCTGCTTCACCGTACTGTTCGAGGTGTCGTACCAATCGATGGTGCCGAGCGTCGTGCCGCCGTCAGGCCTCGCCGCCGCGAACTCACGGCTTGCGGCGACCGCGGCCGCCGTGCAGGTCGGCGGGCCCGGCCTCGGCGGGCTCCTCGTGCAGCTCGTCTCCGCGCCGTTCGCCCTGCTCGTCACCGCGGGCGGGTACGTCGTCTCGGCACTCGCCGTCGGAGGCATCCGAGCGCCCGAAGCACCACCGGCGCAGCGCGGCCGCTTCGTCGAAGAGCTGCGCGCCGGCCTGTCGTTCGTCAGGCGCGACCAGTACCTGGTGGCGAATCTGGGCTTCTCGGCGCTCTACAACCCGTTCATCCAGTGGGTGATGGTGCTGTTCCTGCTGCACGCCGTGCGCGAGCTCGGGCTCGACGCCGCCCAGGTCGGCCTCATCCTCGCGATCGGCGCGACCGGCGCACTGGCCGGCTCGGTCCTGGCAGGGCCGGTGGTACGGCGGTTCGGCGCGGGGCCGCCGATGCTGTGGACCGCGGCCGCCGAGTGCATCGTCCTGCTGGTGCTTCCGATCGCGGATGCCTCGTGGGGCGCGCCCCTGCTCGTCGTCGTGCTCGGGTCGGTGTTCGCCGTCGGCGACGCCGGCGCGACGCTGTCGAGCGTGGTCCTCATGACGGTGCGCCAACTGCGCACACCCGACCATCTCCTCGGGCGGGTCAATGCGAGCATGCGCTGGGTCTCGTACGGCACGATCGCGTTCGGCGCCGCCGCCGGCGGCCTGGTCGGCGAGCTCCTCGGCACGCGCATCGGCCTGTTGATCGGGGTGCTGCTCACCTTCTCGGGGCTCATCTGGGTCGCGCTCGGGCCGCTCCCCCGCATCGGCGACCCCACCGAGCTCGCGATCGCCGAGCGGCGCACGCCACAGTCGGTCCCGGCCGCCATCGAGTGAGGAGCGTTCGAGTATCGGCAACGCGGCGGACGCGAACCACGCCGACCGCTCCGCTCCCGTTCGCTGCGAGAATCGCTCTGAGCGCATGAGCGGAGGCGGGGATGCGAGAAGACGAGTACGTCGAGCAGGCGCTTCGGCGCGATCCCGGCCTCGCGTATGAATCGCTGAAGCAGAACAACCTGATGTACGGCGGCCTCGTCGGCATCTGCATCGTGCTCGTGCAGCCGCTCGTCACGGATGCCGCGCCCTCGCCGCTCGGGCTCGCGAGCGTGATCCTCTTCGCGATCTCGATCCCGTTGCTCGCCGGGCTCATCATGCTGAGCTGGCAGGAGCTCTACCGCCATCGCGTCGCGAAGTCGTGGGCCGTCACCGTCGCCCAGTCCGTCGCGATGGGCACCGCATTCGCCGGCATCGTGACGACCTTCTGGGACATCAGCTGGATCGCCGGATCCGTGCTGCTCGTCAGTGGCTTCGTGGCGATGTTCGTGCACGGCGCAGGATACTCGCGCGTCGAGGGGATGCTGCAGTGGGGACGCTGGTCGTGGCAGTCGGGGGCCCGCGGGGCGACGGCGCCGACGGACGGCGCGGTGCTCGAGGCATCCGCCGAACCTGCCGGCGATGATGCGCCATTCACCCTGTGTTGCCTGCTCTGGGCTAGGCCCGGGCTCGAAGGCGATCTCGTCGCCTACGAGGATCGCGTGCTCGCGCTGCTGCACGACTACGGCATCGAGGTGATCGAGCGGATACGGAGCGAGCGCGGGCCGGAGCATCCGACGGAGGTGCAGTTGTACCGAGTGCCGAGCCAGGCGCTGCTCGATGCGTACCTCGCTGATCCGCGCCGGCTCGAGCTCGCCGCCGAGCGCGACCGCGTCGTCGCCCGCACCGAGCTGTTCCGGGTGCCGAGCGCGCCGTCAGCGTGAGGCGGCGGTCGGATCCGTCGTCCATTCACCGTCGACGAACCAGTAGTCCGGCCACGCGCTCAAGGGGATCGCGGTCGCGACCCCGATCGAGTCGCCTTCGAGTACCGTCTGCTGCTCTTGTTCTCCGGCGCTCCACGTGACGCCGATGCTCCAGCGACAGACGCACGCCTGCTCGTCGCCCACGCCGTTGTTGGCGATCAGTATGTCGAAGACCTCGGGATCGTCCTTCGCCACCTCATAGGGGAAGCGCAACGCCGGATCCGTCAGCTCGAGCACCGGCGGCTGCCCTGCGAAGTCGACGGCAAGAGGCGAGACGTCCATCGGGCCGCCCATGTCACCTGCCGGCAGACACTCGTGGATCACGACCATCTCGTCGTCGGGCACCACCGGTTCGAAATCGACCACGTCGATGTCGTGGATGACGACCGTTTCATCGCCGCTGCCGTGCAGCGTGAGCTCAACCGTTCGCGGAACGGTCGGGAGCCCCTCGTGTGCGACGACCCACTCGCCGTCGACCGCCGCAAGCCGGCGCGTGGTGCCGTCGTCGACGGGCTCCACCGGAACCTCCTCGAGGAGCGCCGCCGGGAATGCGTAGCTGTCGCATTCCTGCTCGGAATCGTCGAGGTAGACCTCGAGCGGTTGCGCTTGGAACGGCCTGTCGAGGACCGGGCTCACGAGCGAGAAGAGCCAGGCGCCGAACGCTGCGAGGAACGCGGTGGCGACCGCCCCGGCACCGACCATCCACCATCGTTTCTTCGCCGCCGGTGCAGGCGTACCCTCCCTGTCTGCGCGCGGCCGCCGGTCGCTCCCGGTCTCCATCCTGCTCCCCCAAGCGTGATCGAAACGTGCGGTCATCGTAGCGGGATCGCCCGTTTGTGCGAGGGACGATGGTCACACCCGTGGTCTCCGTCCTCGATAGACCCGCGCCCACATTCGGCTCGAGAGATGACGACCCACCCGGATCTCGATCCGGAGAGGCGGTACTTCGGTAATTCGGTAATTCGGTACTTCGGTACTTCGGTACCGAGCCGGACGCGAAGCGATACCTCCTCCCGACCTGCCGGAGTACGCTGGGCTGTCGAACACGTTCGAGGAACCATGTCGGCGAATCACTCCGCGATGTCACCGTCGGACCTCCCCGTGGCCGACGTGCTCGACCACGCCACGGGCCCTCGCCGCGCCGAGGCCGACGAACTGCTCGCGATGCTCGGCGAGATCAGCGGAGAGCCGCCCGTCGTCTGGGCGGACCGGATCATCGGGTTCGGAGCGTTCGAGTACCGCTACGAGAGCGGGCGCGCGGGTCGATCTCCACGGCTCGCCTTCGCGCCGGGCCCGACGAAGCACACGATCTACCTCCCCGAGCATTTCTCCGAGCGCTGGCCCGACCTCATGTCCCGGCTTGGCCCGCATCGTGCGAGCAAGGTCTGCCTCTACCTCACGCGGCTGACGGGGGTGGATCGCAGCGCGCTGCGAGAGCTGCTGGAGCGCGCCCACGCCGACACGCGGCCGCAGACATGAGCGCACGGGGCGCCCGGCTCTCCCGCACCACGCTCGCCGTCGCCGGCGGCCTGCTCGCGGGCCTGGTTGCCCTCGCCGCGTGGTTCCGGTTCGGCGGCCCGCGCCTTCCGGCGGGGATCGACGATCGCGCAGCTCGTCGTCAACTACCCGCAGCGAGCGGCGCACGCGGCGACCGACCGATTTCAATCGGCCAACGGATCCGTCGACCAAGCACCGTCGACGAACCAGTAGTCCTGCCACCCGCTCAAGGGGATCGCGGTCGCGACCCCGATCGACTCACCTTCGATGACCGTCTGATGCTGTTCTTCTCCCGCGCTCCAGGTAATGCCGATATTCCAGCGGCAGAAGCACGCCTGTGCGTCGCCGGGCCCCATGTCGGCGACGAAGATGTCGAAGACCTCGGGATCGTCCTTCGCCACCTGGTACGGGAAGCGCAATTCCGGATCGGTCAACTCGAGTACCGGTGGTTTGCTCGAGAAGTCCGCGGCAAGCGCTGAGACATCGATCTCGCCGCCCATCGGAAGACACTCGTACACCACGATCATCTCCTCGTCGGGCGTTATCGGCTCGAAGTCGATCACATCGATGTCGTGGATGACGACGGTCTCATCGCCGTTGCCGTGCAACGTTAGTTCAATCGTTCGAGAAACGATCGGGAGCCCGCCGTGTGCGACGATCCACTGGCCGTCGAAGGACGCGAGCTGGGCGGGAAAGCCATCGTCGACAGGCTCCACCGGAATGTCCTTGAGAAGCGACGCGGGGAGGGCGTAGCTGTCGCATTCCGTCTCGGAATCGTCGACGTGAACCTCGAGTGGTTGCTCTTCGAACGGCCTGTTGAGGACGGGACTCACGAGCGAGAAGAGCCAAGCGCCGAAGGCGGCAAGGAAGGCAGTGGCGACCGCTCCGACGCCGACCATCCACCACCGCTTCTTCGTCGCCAGTGCTGGCGTACCCGGCGTTTCTGCGCGCGGTTGCGCGTCGCTCTCGGCCTCCATCGTGCTCCCCCAAGCGTGAACGAAACGTGCGGTCAGCGTAACGGAATCCATCGCGTGCCCACGGGACGATGGTCACACCCGCGGTCTCCGCATTTCGACGGCCCCGGTCCCTACTCAGAGAGCCGGGCCGTCGAGATCCGGTACTTCGGCACTTCGGCACCGAAGAGCGCGACGCAACTACGCCGCTGGTGGCGTCGGGATGCGTGAATTCCGGGTTCCTGCGGTTGGAGTCACAGGAACCCGGGATTCGGAGGAGGGGTTGTTTGGTTGGGCGGGCAGGGTTACGCCACCGCGGGCGTCTCCACGATGGCGCGATGGCACGGATACACGTCATGAGCAGCCGGGGGCGCCGAGGTGAGCTGCCCTCAGTGCCTTGGAGAACGTCGCCTCCGTCGGTACGCGTCCTCGATGACGCTCTGCGCGTACCAGAGATACGACTCGCGACCGTCGGGCAGCTCGACCGCGTCGTCACCGCAGACCTCGTACGCAACGCGAACCAGCTCCGCCGGGTCAGTGATCTCGAGGTGGCGAGCGTGAATTCCGAGATCGACGAAGTCCTTGTCGCGCGCCGCCGCCATCTTCATCGCGATGAGCTCCCGCTCGCCGGCGATGGTTACCGAAAACGGATGCCTCGGTCCTCTGGTCGCCGACCCGCAACAATCCCCGGCCCGCGGCGTACAGCCACCGCGAGGGGAGCCCAGGTCGGCTGTCATCTCTGCAAAGACGGCCTCGATCTCATCGGACGGTTCGATGAGGGCGTCGATGTCGCGCGTCACGCGAACCGCAGGGTCATCCGGGTAGTGCAGCAACATGGCTGCGCCGCCGGCGACCCGGATGGTGCCGCGAACGCCGCGGGCCTCGAGCCGCCTGACGAGCTCGTCGAGCAGTGCCCGGACGGTCTCCGCGTCGAAGTCGCGTTTCATCGAGTCGAGCGCGAGTTCTCGTCGATGTAGCAATTCAGGTCACGCAGGCGTGCGGGCGTCGATACCTTCGCCTTCTCACGGAGCGGCACGAAGCGCAAGACGTACCAGCGTCGGTTGAGCTTCGTGGGCGTCGCCCAGTCTGGACGGCGGTGCTCCGGAATGGCATCACCGGAGGGGCTCGACGTGGCCGAGAACGCCGCGCTGGTCTTGTACGACCTGCGTGAGCGGCACAGGCTGAACCTCCGGCGCTGCGGCAGCACCAGGCGGCGGTCGCCGCGACGCGGCCGCGCGCATCCGCGCTGGCGACGCTCGCGGTGCCCACGCTGTGGTGCACGGCACCGATGACGATCTCATCCCGATCGAGCACGGGCGTCGGCTCGCCGCGTCGATTCCGGATTCCGCGCACCTCTGGCTCGACGGAGTGGACCGCGTCTTCCCCTACCCGGCGTCGGCCGGCGTCGAGGGCGCGATTCTCGCCCACCTCGACTCGGCGGCACGCCCACGGGAGGCCGGCTCACCGCCGTGACCGCGCCAACCGCCGCTCTCGGCCAAGTGGGCGCCACCCGCCACTTCCCCACAGCAGGGCGGCGAGGGCGATTCCTACGAAGGCCGCCACGGCCAGTGGCGTGCGAATGGCCTGTCCACGGTGCCACCTGGCTCGCAGCTCCTCCCAGTTCTCGGGCGGCGACTCCGGATCCCACCGGGCGGCCAGCGCATTCACGGGAGCGTTGAAGACCAGCGTCACGACGATGACGCCGATCCAGAGTGCAAGCGCCGACAGCGCAGCCACGAACGCGACCGGCCCCTGCGGGATGAGCAGCACGACCAGGGGCACGATCGACACGCCACCCCGGCACATCGGCACCGGATGCCGCCGGGTGACCGCTCTGCCGAGCGTGCCGCCGCGGCGGCATCCATGGAGAACGCCCGGCCCTCGTGACGAGAGCCGGGCGTTCTGTTCGTGGTGCGTGCGTCCCGATATGCGTCGCCTGCGGCGGCGCTACTCGACGACCAGTGGCCTCAGGCGGCGATCGACACGGTGGCGCGGGGCACGGATGCCACGACGAACGCGCCGTCGGCGGCATCCACCTTCACCGCCTCGCCGTCACCGAGGTCACCCGTGACGAAGAGGTCGGCGATGCGGTCGTCGATCTCGCGCTGGATCAGGCGGCGCAGCGGACGGGCACCGTACTCGGGCTCGTAGCCGCGCTCCGCAAGGAGCGCCACCGCGGCATCCGTCACCTCGAAGCCGATCTCGCGAGCGGCCAGACGAGCGGAAGTCGCGCCCAGCATCAGCCGCACGATCGACCCGATCTCGTCGGCGGTGAGCTTCTGGAACAGGACGATCTCGTCGATGCGGTTCAGGAACTCGGGGCGCATGGCCTCGCGCACCTTGCCCATCACGCGCTGGCGCACGTCGTCCTGCGACGAGAACCCAGAGCCGTCAGCGGATGCCACGAAGCCGAGCGCACCCGACCGCGACGCGAGGAACTCCGAACCGAGGTTCGAGGTCATGATGACCACCGTGTTGCGGAAGTCGACCGTGCGACCCTGGCCGTCGGTGAGGCGTCCGTCGTCGAGCACCTGCAGCAGCAGGTTGAACACGTCGGGGTGCGCCTTCTCGATCTCGTCGAACAGCACGATCGAGTACGGGTTGCGCCGCACGCGCTCGGTGAGCTGGCCGGCCTCGTCGTAACCGACATAGCCGGGAGGGGCTCCGACGAGCCGCGACACGGTGTGCCGCTCGCCGAATTCGCTCATGTCGAAGCGGATGATCGCGCCCTCGTCGTCGAACAGGCTCGACGCCAGCGCACGGGCCAGCTCGGTCTTGCCGACGCCGGTCGGTCCGAGGAACAGGAACGAGCCGACGGGACGCTTCGCGTCGCCCATGCCGGTGCGATTGCGGCGCACCGAGCGCGCGACGGCGGTGACGGCGTCGTCCTGCCCGATGACTCGAGCGTGCAACTCGCCTTCCAGGTTAGCCAGGCGCTCGCGCTCGCCCTCGGTAACCCGATTGACCGGGATGCCGGTGGCCCGCGAGATCACGGCGGCGATCTGCGCCTCGTCGACGGTCGTCGAAGCGGCGTCGGCTGCGGCATCCGTCGAACCCGAGGTCGCGACGCGACCCTGCGCGGCCGCCTTCTCCGTCGCCTCGTCCAGCCGCTCCTGCACCTTCTCGATCTCGTCGCGGATGCGCGACGCCTCCTCGTAGTGCTCGGCACGGACGGCCGCGTTCTTGTCGGCCTCGAGCGTCGCGAGCCGCTCGATCAACTCCGAGACATCCACCTTCACGCCCAGCTTGAGGCGCAGGCGCGCGCCGGCCTGGTCGATGAGGTCGATGGCCTTGTCGGGCAGCACCCGGTCGGTGAGGTACCGGGCGCTGAGCTCGACGGCGGCGCGGAGGGCCTCGTCGGTGTAGGTGACGCCGTGGTGCTCCTCGTACGCGGGGCGCAGGCCCTGCAGGATGAGCACGGAGTCCTCGATCGACGGCTCGCCCACCTTGACGGGCTGGAATCGGCGCTCGAGCGCGGGGTCCTTCTCGATGGTGCGGTACTCCTTGAGCGTGGTCGCGCCCACCAGGTGCAGCTCGCCGCGTGCGAGGCGGGGCTTCAGGATGTTGCCCGCGTCCATGCCGCCCTCACCGGCACCGCCGGCGCCGACGACGGTGTGCACCTCGTCGATGAACACGATGAGCCCGCCCTTGTGGTCGGCGATCTCCTCCATGGTCTTGGTGAGGCGCTCCTCGAAGTCGCCGCGGTAGCGGGTGCCGGCGAGCATGCCGGGCAGGTCGAGCGCGACGACGCGCTTGCCGAGCAGCGCCTCGGGCACGTTCTCCTCGACGATCGCGCGGGCCAGGCCCTCGACGATCGCGGTCTTGCCGACGCCGGCCTCGCCGATCAGCACGGGGTTGTTCTTCGTGCGGCGGCTGAGGATCTCGATGGTCTGCTCGATCTCGTCGGCGCGGCCGATCACGGGGTCGAGCTCGCCGTTCGCGGCGCGCTGGGTGAGGTCCATGCCGAACTTGTCGAGCATCGGGGTGGCGGATGCCGCGGCATCCGCCTGCTCGCCCATGCCGGCGGCCTCGGGGCCCGCGCCCTGCGTCTCGACGTGCTCGCCCAGGCCGGCCGCGAGCGCGTCCGCGGTGACGCCGGCGCGCGCGAGCACCTGCCCGGCGGGGGCATCCTGACCCAGAACCAAGGCGAAGAACAGGTGCTCGGGGTCGATGTACGTCGACCCGCTCGAGCGCGCGACCTGGTACGCGTGGAACAGCGCCCGGCTCGCGCTCGGCGTGATCGTCGCGGCGTTCACGCGCTCGCTGAGCTCGTCGAAGCGGGTGGCGGATGCCGCGGGCAGCCGTGCCTCGGTCGCCTCGATGATGCGCTCGGGGCTCGCGCCCACACGCGTGATCGCCTGCGCGACGGACTCGTCCTCGACGATGACGCGCAGGATGTGCAGCGCGTCGAGCTCGGTCTGCCCGCGCTCGAGCGCGAAGCGTCCGGCACGCTGCAGGATGCTCTGGGTGCGCGAGGTCAGGAACCGGCTGAGGTCGATCGACCGCGCCTGCCTGGCCTGCTCACCCGCGAGGTAGCGGGCGAGGAACTCGTCGAACGAGCTCGCGCCGGCCTCGTTGAAGTTGTCGGGCACCTAGGTCCTCCTGGGAACTTGAGTTGGGTACGCTCAAGTTCAACGCGGTGCGGGCGGGCGTATTCCCGGGCACGCTCGGACGGAGCTCGCGCACGGTCGAGCGAGACGGATGCCGCGGGCGACGGGCGCTGCCTAGCGACTCGTCCTCCACAGGCGACTATCCGGCGGAGTTCTCCACAGGGAAATGGCCCGATCAGTAATGCTTTTCTGCTCGATCGAATGTCAGTGGGTGGGTGCAGGATCGAAGCATGGAACAGCCCCCGGCCCCTCGGCATCCGCTCGGTGCGCTGTCTGCGCTTCAGCGAGATCTCGCCGCGCTGTGCGACGTCTGGGCGGGCGGGTCGCCGGCGTGGGGCGCAGTTCGCGGGGGCGCGCAGGTCGAGGTCGAGCAGTTGAGCGATGCCGGGCTCATGCAGGTCACCGATGCACTCGCCAGGGTGCGGCGTGATGTCGACGCCGTGCTGGCCAGGGTGGCGGCCGAGGTGTCGAAGCGGTCGGGGCCGGAGTTCGGCGACACGGGGTTCGCCAAGACGCAGGGCTTCCACAACCCGACCCGCCTCGTCGCCGCGGCCACCGGAGGGTCGCACGGCGACGCACGTCGGCTGATCGCGGTCGGCACGGCCACCGCGGAGCGGCAGACCTTCACCGGGGAGCGGCTCCCCTCACGGTATCGGCACATCGCCGACGCCCTCGAGTCGGCCGCGATCAGCATCGAGGCGGCATCCGCGATCACCGCGATGCTCGACCGGGCATCGATCCGGGCGGATGCGGCTCGAGTCGAGGTCGTCGAGCGTGCGCTGGTCGACCTCGCCGGGCGGGTGCCGCTCGAGACCCTCCTGCGTGGAGTGCCGGAAGCCGAGGCGCGACTGGATCCCGACGGCGTCGAACCCCGCGAAGACGAGCTCCGCATGGAGCGCTCACTGACCATGCGAGAAGACGGCCGCGGCATGGTGCACCTGCATGCCCGACTCGACCCCGAAAACGCCGCCCCGGTGAAGGCAGCGATCGAAGCGCTCGTCAGCGACGTGCTGCGCCGACGCGAGCCGGGCGAAGGCCAGGCCGGCGACGGCGAGCCACGCCCGGTCATCGACGACCACCGCACGATCCCGCAGATCCAGACCGACGCGCTCGCCGCGCTCGCCCGCCACGCGCTCGGCTGCACCCAGACGGCCACGCCCCTCGCGAAGACCACGGTCGTCGTGCGCGTCGACCTCGACACCCTGCTCACTGGCCTCGGGCACGCCCGCATCGACGGTATCGAACAGCCCGTCTCAGCGGGCACCGCCCGCCGCATGGCCGCCGACGCCGAGCTCATCCCCGCCGTTCTCGGGGGCGACAGCCTCCCCCTCGACCTGGGCCGAGCCGCCCGCCTGTTCACGAAGGCGCAGCGGCTCGCGCTCGGCGAACGCGACGGTGGCTGCGCCTCATGCGGCCAGAACATCGGATACGTCGAAGCCCACCACATCGACTGGTGGGAACGCGACACCGGCCCGACCGACCTGTCGAACGGAGTGATGCTCTGCAGCTTCTGCCACCACATGATCCACCGCGACGGATGGCGCATCCACGCGGGCCCGACCGAGGTGTGGTTCATCCCACCACCGCACTTCGACCCGGCGCAGGTTCCCCGGCTCGGCGGCCGAGCCCGTTTCGAGCTGCGTGAAGACCGGGCGGCATGACGCCGTTCGGCGGCGTTCACCCGCGCACATGGCGCCGCCAGCGCCGGAATCGGGTTTACGAGCACGGGTGGATTCTCCGGCCCTCGAGAACCGGTCGGAGCGCGACGGCGAAGGCGTCATCCGTCTCTCAGCGCCTCGGCGATCGCCTCGCCGAGCACTCGCGAGCCCTCCTCTGACGGGTGGATGCCGTCGGAAGTCATCCCCTCCTGGTAGCTGCCGTCGGCGTCGCGAAGCCCGGCCGACGCGTCGACGAACCGCCACCCGCGCGCACGGGCAAGCTCCTCAAGCCGCTGGTTGAGCTCGGGAGCCCCGGCCGGATACGCGGCCATCGGCGGGACCGACACCACGACGACGTCCACGATCCCGACCGTCTGGACGATCCGGTCGAGGTTCGCCGTCGTCTCGGCGAACGGGACGGCGAGGGCGTGGTCGTTGGTGCCCGCGAGCAGCACGAGCGTCTCAGCGTCGACGGGCGCCACCACCGACTCGGCCATCTTCGCCGTCGTCGCGCCCCACTCGGCCCAGCCGCCGGCGAACGCGAACCCTTCATCACACACGAATGACACCCAGGACACCGGGTCGATCTCTCCTGCGGCGAAATCGGGGCTCTCCGCGTGGGTGATCGAGTCGCCGATGACCGCGAAGGTCAGCCCGTCGGCGGTGGTACCGCACGACGCCGGGCGCGCCGACGCCGACGCCGACGCCGAGGCCGTCGGGCCCGGATTCGGCGTCGCCGATGTCGCGTCGGGCGACGGCGAGCCCCCGGACGCGCAGCCCGTCACCACGAGACACGCCGTGGCCGCGATCACGATCGCGGCGAGCGCGCGCGATCGACCCCTCGTGCGGCCGATGTTCGTCGACATGCAGACCTCCACCACTCGATCGGATGCATCGCCCGATGCGGCCCAGCACCGGGCCGGGCCGCAACCTCCGAATCTAGGAGGGATGACACCGACTCGGAAGGGGTTGCACCGGGTTTCGCGACATCCGACGGTCGCAGATTCGCGATCGGTGGGGTGAAGCCGGCGGCGCCACGCGAGCGGAGGCATTAATTACGCTCGCGCAGCACCGCCGGGGTCTCTGCGGCAGCGGAGGTGCGCCGAAGCCTCCGCCGTGCGCCGGCCGCCTACCGGTTGAACCGGTGGGGGTGGAACGTGAAGAACCGGGCCGCACCGAGGTCGAGCGCTTCGGCCGCACGATTCAATTGGGTAGCGTTCCATCCGTCGCCCCAGTGTCCCGTCTCGAGACGGTCGAGTAGCAGGTTCGCCGCGGCGACGGTCTCGGCCGCCGAGAAGTTGCAGTGCCCAGCCGAGGCGACGTACGTCTGACGAAGCAGCGAGGCGTTCCCGGCCTTCGTCACGCGCTCCTCATACGCGCTCTGCTGCGCGACGGTCGAGATCTGGTCGCCGACGGCGTTGAGCGTCACCGTCGGAACGGAGATCTCGCCGGTGAACTGGTACGCCGCGGCGAAGCGCTCGACCGCCTCGGGGTCGGCCTCGAACCGCTCCGCCGAGTTGACGGTGGCGAGATCCGCTTCGAGCGAGAGCCCCGCCTGCTCGTAGAGTTCCGCGACGACCTGCCGCGCCTGCGGCGACGCCTTCTGCAACTGCTCGACGTAGTCGATGCCCGTGTTCCACGACGTCAGGCCGCCGAAGACCAGGCCGATCGTGCGGCGGCTGCTCATGGCCTGCCCGATGTACGGGAGCGGGTCGCCGGCGAGCGCTCCGAACCAGGCCTGCTGGTAGGTCGCAGCATCGGCCGGGTCGGGGTCGGCGATCGCGCGCGACCACGCCGGAAGCTGTCCGATCGCGGAGGCCAGGGCGATGCGGGCACGCCCCTCGGGCGTCTGCTGGGCCGCGCTGAGGAAGGAGATCCAGGCGTTCTGCGCACCGGGCACGTCGACCGGGATGTCGACGACGGGCAGCGTGCCCGCCGGGTCGAGCAGCTCCGAGAGCACGAACACGGTGTCGAGCTTCTGGTTCCACTGCGACACGGTGCCCGACAGTCCGCCGCATGCGGCGACGACGCCGTCGATGCGGTCGGGATGCAGCTCACCCGTGGCCGCGGCGACGAAGCCGCCCATCGAGTTGCCCATCGCGATCGCCTGGCGGGGTTCACCGACGGCCTCGGTGAACGCGTCGAGCGCGTCGATCTGGTTGGCGATGGCGCCGCCGATGTTCCAGCCGGTGACCGAGCGAGTGGTTCCGCCGTACGCGGCACCGCCGTCGATGAGCGCCTGCTTCGCGGCGTTCACGGGGCCGCCGGCGAAATCCAGGTCGACGAAGACCGTGCCGTCCCAATCATCGGGAACGACGAATCGGTACGGAGTGGTGTCGGCGAGGATGCCCTCGATGATGCGATCCACGCCGTCGTCGGCGACAGCGGGAGTCGCCGTGACGACGAGTGCGGCGGCGGCGACCGAGGCGATCGCCGCATTCCTGAGACGGTGGCTTCCGGGCATGGAGAACTCCCTTGTTCGAAGGTGCGTGTCCGTGGACGTGCGGCCGTTGCGAGCCGATTCGACTGTGGCACCGCTCCGCGAAAGTATCAACCCGGTTGATAACATTTGTACAAAATTCGCCGTGCGCACTTGCCGCCAAAAATATCATCCAGCATGATATTCCTTGGTTGCACGACCCCCCGTGCCCCTTGCGCTCACAATGATGTGGAGAACGACATGAAGCTCAGCAAGTTCGGAATGGCGACCGTCGCCGGCGTGGCCGCGCTGCTGCTCGCCGCCTGCTCCTCGCCTTCGGGCGACGCCGCCACCACCGACGCCGAGGCCGTCGACGAGAACGGCGTCAACACCGAGGCTCCGGCGTACGACCTGCTGCCCGACGCCATCAAGGACGCGGGCAAGATCACGATCGCGGGCGACACCCACCCGCCGTACCGCACGATCGAGGAGGACGGTGAGATCACCGGCATCGACCCCGACATCCAGGCCGCCCTCGCCGAGCAGCTCGGCGTTCCGTTCGAGATCAGCACGGCATCGGGCCTCGACGCCATGCTCTCGGGCATGCTGTCGGGTCGCTACGACGCGTTCAACGGCCCCGTTCGCACCACCAAGGAGCGCGAGGCCGAGTTCGACGCGGTGGTGTGGATGACCACGCGCACGTCGTACCTCTACCTCAGCGATCGCGAAGACGAGCTCGGCGACCCCGAAGCCCTCTGCGGCGCTCGCGTCGCCGGCGTCACCGGCTCGGTCACCGAGAGCCAGCTCGCCCGATACACCGAGTGGTGCACCGCAGAGGGGCTGCCCGCTCCCGAGTTCATCGGCCTCGAGGACACCAACGCGACGTTCCTGGCGCTGAACTCCGACCGCGCCGACTACGCGGGCACGACGCAGACCGCAGCGAAGGACCTGCAGTCGGCCGAGCCCGACACGTACGAGTACCTCGTGCAGTCCGAGGAGCAGGGTGCGGGCATCGACCTGCTGGCGATGTTCATGCCCAAGGGCAACGAGCTCGCGCCGGCGATGCTCGCGGCGTTCGAGGGCATCTTCGAGAACGGCGAGTACGAGCGGATCATGAAGGAATGGGATCTCACGGATGTCACGGTCGATGAGCCGTCGCTGAACCCCATGACCGAAGGCTGAACATGACGGAGGCGCCCCTGATGACCAACGCACCAGTCGCCCCGGCGACCGCTGCCATCGACGTCGCGACCGCGCGCCGTCGCATCCGCCCCGCCCGCATCATCGGCGGGACGCTGATCCTGCTCGTCACGCTGAGCGTGCTCTGGTTCCTCGTGAGCAACGAGCGCTTCGAGTGGGACGTGGTGGCCGAGTACCTGTTCAACCCGAGCGTGCTGCTCGGGCTGGGCATGAGCCTCATGCTCACGATCGTGTGCATGATCCTCGGCTCGATCCTCGGCACGGTGCTCGCAGCCGGTCAGCTCTCCGACTTCTGGCCGGTGAAGGCGGCATCCATCACCTTCGTCGGCGTCTTCAGGGGCATCCCTCCGCTCGTCCAACTCATCTTCTGGTTCAACCTCGCCTACCTGATCCCTCGGATCACGCTCGGCGTGCCGTTCGGTCCCGAGTTCTTCAGCTGGAGCACGAACGACCTGATCACGCCGCTGACGGCCGCGATCATCGGCCTGTCGCTCCACGAGGCCGCGTACATGGCCGAGATCGTGCGAGCCGGTATGCTCTCGGTCGACCAGGGCCAGCACGACGCGGCATCCGCCATGGGCTTCGGCCGCTGGCACACCTTCAGCCGCATCGTGCTGCCCCAGGCCATGCGCGTGATCATCCCGCCCACGGGATCGCAGGTGATCGCGCTGCTCAAGGGCACGTCGCTCGTGAGCGTGATCGCGATGGGCGACCTCCTGCACGCCGTGCAGGTGATCTACAACCGCACGTACGAGGTCGTGCCGATGCTCATCGTCGCGGTGATCTGGTACCTCGTCGTCGTCACGGTGCTCACGCTCATCCAGCGACGCGTGGAGCGGCACTTCGGCCGCGGCGCCGCGCGCGACGGCATGCGACGGCCCGCCCGCGGCGGCGGCGGCATGCGACGAGCCGCCCGCTCAGCCCGCACAACGATGGAGGCGAACTGATGCACGAGGCATCCGGATTGATCGCGGTGCCCGACACCGAGAAGCCCCCAGTGCTCGAGGTCACCGGCCTGCGCAAGCACTTCGGCGACCAGGTCGCGCTCGACGGCGTGGACCTGAAGGTCTACGAGGGCGAGGTCGTCGCGGTGCTCGGGCCGTCTGGTTCGGGCAAGTCCACCCTGGTGCGATGCATCGACCAACTGGAGTCGATCGACGGCGGCGCGATGTTCCTCGACGGCGAGCTGCTCGGCTACGAGCAGAGCCACGGCCACCTCCGCCCCCTCGCCGACGCAGGCCGGCGGCGCCAGCAGCGCCGCATGAGCATGGTGTTCCAGCAGTTCAACCTCTTCCCCCACTGGACGGTGCTGCGCAACATCACCGAGGCGCCCATGGTGGTGCACGGGTCGTCTCCGGCGGCGGCGCGCGAGCGCGCCATGGAGCTGCTGCGCCGGGTCGGCCTCGAGGACAAGGCCGACGCGTACCCCCGTCACCTGTCGGGGGGCCAGCAGCAGCGCGTCGCGATCGCGCGGAGTGCCGCAGTGGATCCGCGCATCCTGCTCTTCGACGAGCCGACCAGCTCGCTCGACCCAGAACTCGTCGACGAGGTGCTGCAGACCATCAAGAAGCTCGCATCGACGGGACGCACCATGGTCGTCGTGACGCACGAGCTGGAGTTCGCGCGAAACGTCGCCGACCGCTGCGTCTTCATGGCGGCCGGTCGCATCATCGAGGACCGCCCTGCCCGGGACTTCTTCGAGGACCCGCGCTCGGAACGGCTGCAGGCGTTCCTGGCGCGCTCCGGTCGGGCCTCGCGCGAGGTGAGCGGATGACCGTCGTCTACGCGACGGGCGACCTGGTGCTCGAGCGCACCGACACCACCGGGTTGTTCGCGTCGGTCTCCGGCGTGCTCAGCGAGGCGGATGTCACGATCGGCCACCTCGAGGTGCCGCACACCGATGCCACCGTTTCGATGTCGACGGATGTCCCGGCCCTGCCTGCCCCTCCGAGCGCGCTCGACGGGGTCGCCGCCGCGGGCTTCGACGTGCTCACGCTCGCGGGCAACCACGTCTTCGACTTCGGCGGCGACGGCATCGCCGACACGCGCGCGCACTGCGCCGCTCGCGGACTGGCCGTGACCGGCGCGGGCGCGAACCTCGACGAGGCCTGGGAGCCCGCGGTCGTCGAGAACGACGGCCGCAGGATCGTCGTGCTCAGCGTGAACTGCGTCGGGCCGCGCGAGACCTGGGCCGGGAGCGAGAAGCCCGGATGCGCCTACGTCGAGATCGTCACCCACTACGAGCCCCGCGGTGCGAACCCGGGCGGCCCACCGCGCATCTACACGTTCGCCGAACCGCGCAGCCTGCGCCGGCTCACCGAGGAGATCGGCCGGCACGCGGCATCCGACACGTTCGTCATCGTCGCGCTGCACAAGGGACTCGTGCACCAGCCGGTCGACCTCGCCGACTACGAGCGCGAGGTCGCGCATGCCGCGATCGACGCCGGCGCGGCGGCGGTGATCGGCCATCACGCGCACATCTGCAAGGGCGTCGAAATCTACCGGGGACGACCGATCTTCCACGGCCTGGGCAACTTCGTCACGGTGACGCGTGCCCTCTCGGGCGCTGACGACGACAGCCCCGAGCGCCGCAGTTGGGCCCGGGAGCGGCGAGCCCTGTTCGGGTTCGACCCCGATCCGGCGATGCCGGAGTACCCGTTCCACCCCGAGAGCCGCAACGCCGCGATCGCCGTGCTCGAGATCGACGAGCGCGGGTCGGTCGGGGCATCCATGATCCCCTGCTGGATCGACGACGATGCACGCCCCGTTCCGCTCTCGCGGACGCAGGGCGGCGAGGGCGTCGGGGAGTACCTCCGCGAGATCACCCGCGCCGCCGCATTGACCACCGAATTCGACTGGGAAGGCGACCGCCTGATCATCCGCACCGAGGAGAACCCCGCATGAGCACCGCACCACTCGCCGGCAAGACCGTCATCGACCTGACGACGGCGCTCGCCGGACCCTACGCCACGCTGCTGCTGGCGGGACTGGGCGCGCGCGTCATCAAGGTCGAGAACCCCGCACGCGGCGGCGACTCCTCGCGCAACAACTCGCCGTACGTCACCCAGGACGGGCTCAGTGTGCGACGCACCTCCCCCGACGACATGTCGGTCTCGATGATGCTCCGCGGGCGAGGCAAGGAGTCGATCACCCTCGACCTCAAGCGCCCCGGAAGCCGTGAGGTGCTCTTCGACCTCATCCGCGAGGCCGACATCGTGGTCGAGAACTACAGCGCGGGCGTCACGAAGCGGCTCGGCATCGACTACGCCTCGGTGCGCGGCCTCAACGAGAAGCTCGTGTACACCTCGATCAGCGGCTTCGGCGCGACCGACGGGCACAACGACCGCAAGGCGATGGACACCATCATCCAGGCGCTCAGCGGCGTCATGATGACGGCGGGCGAACCCGGTGACCCGCCGGTGCGATTCGGACTGCCGGTCGGCGACCTCGTCGCACCGCTGTTCGCCGTCATCGGCACGCTCGCGGCGGTGCTGCACGCCGATCGCACCGGCGAGGGCCAGCACGTGGACGTGTCGATGCTCGGGGCCCTGACCTCTCTCGTGGCCTGCGAACCGTTCGACGCGCTCGAATCCATCGGGTTCCCGCTGCGCACCGGCGCCTACGTGCCGCGACTGGCGCCCTTCGGCACCTTCCGCACGGCGGACGGCTGGATCGCGATCTGCGCGCCGACCGACCAGTTCGCGAGCGGAGTGCTGCGGGCGATGGGCCGCGACGACCTCCTCGCGTCCGACGACTTCGGCACCCGTGACGCGCGCGTGGCCAACGCGGACCGCCTGCACGGACTCATCGCGGGTTGGGCGGCGGAGCGCACCAACGACGACGCGATTGCGGCGCTCAACACGTACGGCGCACCGGCCGCCCCCGTGCGCTCGACCGCTGAGGCCGTGCGCGATCCGCAGGTCGCGGAGCGCGGTGAGGTGCTGCCCCTGGTGCATCCGAAGTTCGGGCACTTCGACGGGCTGTACGGCTCGGGGCTGCCGATGGTCTTCTCGAGGAGCGACGTCACGCTCGCGAAGCCCGCGCCGGCGCTCGGTGAGCACACGGATGCGGTGCTTCGTGCCGCGGGATTCGACGAGGGTCGGATCGCGCAGCTGCACGCGGAGGGCGTGCTGTGACCGGTGCTGACGCAGGGGCTGGGCCAGGGCCGCGATCCGCGGCACCGCGCATCGGGGTGATCGGCGCCGACGTGCCTCGGCAACTCGTGCTCGCCGTGGGCGCGACGCCGGTGCGTATCTTCGGCAGCTGGTCGACGCCGTTCTCGGCGGAGGCGTGGGAGTTCCTGGGTGCGGTCGATGCCTGTGCGGCGCGGATCCTCGACGAGGTGCTCTCGGGTGCGCATGACGACCTCGCGGGGCTCGTGGTGTGCAACGACTCCGCCGCCGACCTGCGGATCTTCTACGTGCTTCGCATCCTGTCGCAGCGAGGCCGGGTGCCGTTCCCCGTGCACCTGCTCGACGCGCCGCGCGGCGGCGGTGCCCCGCGCGACCGCTTCGTCGGGCGCCAGTACGAGCGCCTCGCCGCCTTCTGCGAATCGCTCACCGGCGTACGCGTCGACGCCGAGCGCCTTCGCCTCGCCGCCGCACGGGAACGCGAACTCGGCCGGGCATTGACGACGCTTCGCGGTCGGCGCCGCGCTCGCAAGTGCAGCGGTGCCGCGGCGCTCGATGCCTACCGCGCGGCCGCAACGCTGCCGCCCGAGCAGGCGACGGCGGTGGTGGATGCCGCGGCCGAATCTCACGACGGTGAGCCCGTGTTCGTCACCGGCAGCGCGCACCCCGACGCATCCGTCTACCGGGTCATCGAGGCGGCCGGACTCGTCGTGGTCGGCGAAGACCACGACACCGGCGATGCGGCCTGGATCGGCGACGCCGTCGACGGCGCTGACCTCGACGAGGCGATCGCCCGGCTCGCGCGTCACCACGCCGCGCGCCCACCGCTCGCCGCGCGCGCATGCACGCGCGAGCGCGCGACCGAGCTCGAACGGCGCCTCATCGAGACGGATGCCTCGGGCGTGCTCGCCCTGGTGCGCGAGCTCGATGACGCCCCGGTGTGGGACCTGCCCGCGCAGCGCGCCGTCGCCGAGCATCGCGGGCTGCCGTTCGCGGCGCGTACCCGCATCGCACCCGAGGCGGCACTGCGTGAGGCTGAAGAGGCGGCGTCGGCGCTGGCCGGCGAACTCGCCGCTGCGGGACAGGCGGCCCGATGACCGACGACCGCCTGAACTCCGCCGTCGCCGCGACGCGACACCAGCGGGAGTGGTTCGCCCAGACCGCCGAACGCGCCCGAGCGGGAGAACCGCTCGCGCTCGTGAACGCCGACGCGCCCCACGAGATCCTCCGCGCCCTCGACATCCCCTACGTGGTGACGCAGTGGTGGTCGTCGATCATCGCGGCCAAGCAGGCCGGGCCCGCCGCCCTGGAGCGACTCGTCGCCCGTGGCCTTCCCGACTTCAGCCTCCAGTACGACGCCATGCCGCTCGGCGAGCAGGACCTGCCCGCCGAGCAGCGCCCGTGGGGCGGACTCCCCACGCCCGACTTCGCGATCGCGGAGCGCAGCGGGGATGTCACGCAGAAGATCTTCGAGCAGTGGGGCGAGCGTCCCGGCACCGAGACCTTCCTGCTCTCCCGCACTGGGGCGGATCCTGTCCCGCCGCGCTGGTGGGAGCTCGCCCCGCGCGACTGGGAGACGGCGTTCGGAACCGACCGGCTCGACCTCCTGCAGGCCGAGTTCGAGGAGTTGGTGGCCTGGCTCGAGGAGCGCACCGGCCGCCGGTTCGATGCCGATCGCCTGAGCGAGATCTTGGCGCTCGGCAACGAGCAGGCCGAGTGGAACCGCCGCACGCGTGATCTCATCGCGACCGCGCGGCCGACGCCCGTGATGGTGAACGACACGATGCCCGCGGTCATGGTGCCGCAGTGGCACCGAGGGACGCGGTGGGCCGTGGACGCGGCGCGGTCGCTGTACGAGGACGTCGCCGCCCGCGTCGACGCGGGCCACGCCGTGTGCCCCGGCGAGCGACGACGACTCATGTGGATCGGACGCGGCCTCTGGACCGACCTCGGGATGTACCAACGATTCCACGAGGAGTTCGGCGCCGTGTTCGTGTGGTCGATGTACCTCGCCATCGCCGCAGACGGATATCCCCGCTACGGCGACGACCCGATGCGTGCGCTCGCCGCGCGGTTCGTCGGGTTCACCGATCAGCTGTACGTGCCCCCGTGGTCATCGGAGTGGTACGTCAAGGAGGCGCTCGGGCACGACGTCGACGGCGTGGTGCACCTCGTCGCCGACGACACGCCGGGTTCGGGGTTCATCACCGAGGCGCTCGAGGCCGAGGGCATCCCCGTGCTGGAGATCCGGGCGAACAACTCGGATGCCCGGTCCGTGCGAGCGGCCCGGATTCCCGAGCGGATCGCGGAGTTCCTGGGCGCACGCGTGCCCGAGCGAGACTGACGCCCGCCATGGGTGCCTTCGGGCCGCTCAGGCAGCGCGGATTCGCGCTGTACTTCGCGGGACAGGTCGCGTCGAACACCGGGACGTGGTTCCAGAACCTGGCGCTGCAGCTCGTCGTGCTCGAGTCCACCGGGAGCGCGCAGGCGCTGAGCGGCGTGACCGTGGCCCAGTTCCTCCCGCTCCTCGTGTTCGGCGTACCGGCCGGTCGGCTCGCCGACCGGATGCGTCCGCGCACGATCCTGCTGATCACCTCGACGCTCTCTGCCGCCGTCGCCGCAGCCCTCGCGCTCGTCGTCGCGGGTGACGAACCGAATCTCTGGCTGATCTTCGGGCTGATCGCGGCGCTCGGCACCGTTCAGTCCTTCGATCGGGTGGCCGCACAGGCGATCATCTTCGAGCTGGTGGGGCCGGCGACCCTGACGAGCGCCGTGTCGATCAGCACGATCGCCCTCGCGGCGGCCCGGTCGATCGGTCCGGGGCTTGCGGGGATCGCCTTCCAGGCCCTCGGCGCTCCGGCGTGCATGCTCATCAATGCCGCGTCCTTCCTGCTCGTCGGGATCTCGCTCCTCGCGATCCGCCCGAGCTCGATGCATCCGCGCCCCGCTCGTTCGGCGAGCGCACCCGTGCGATCCGTCGACTTCCTGCGGGACCGGTCGATCTCGACCCTGCTGATCGCGAACGTGATCATCGCCCTGCTCGCCCTGAACT
Organism: Agromyces sp. NSFZ; assembly: GCF_056156205.1. NCBI lineage: Bacteria > Bacillati > Actinomycetota > Actinomycetes > Micrococcales > Microbacteriaceae > Agromyces > Agromyces sp. NSFZ. The sequence continues at coordinate 908,297 of NZ_CM149585.1, read as the reverse complement.
TCGGCCTGGTGCTCACGGCGACCGTGAATCTCTCCTTCGGCGGGGACGCGACGAGCGTCGGTGCGGTGCACGCGTTGAACGCCCTCGGAGCGATCATCGGCGGATTCATCGCAGCGGCGCTCCCGCGGGTGACGGTGCGATCGCTCATCACCGCGACCTCGGCGTTGGGCACGGCGCTGCTGTTGAACGCTGCGGCGCCGACCCTGACGCTGTTCCTGCTCGCGGCGCCCCTCTTGGGCCTCGGCATCGGGTACTACCACGGCGTGCTCAACGCCGCGGCACAATCGTCGGCTCCACCGCACGCGATCGGTCGCCTGATGTCCCTCGTCACCCTGGGCAACTACGGGATGGCACCGTTCGGCGCACTGCTCATGGGCTGGGTCATCGACGCGTCTTCAGGGCGGGTGTCGCTGCTCGTCGGCGGGCTCGCAGCGCTGGCCTGCACACTACTGGTCGCGATCCGGGCCCCGAAGCACGACCCGGCGCGCCGCCGTCAGTCGCCGGAGCGTGAGTCGTCGGAACGTGAATCCTCGTCGAGAGCAGAATCGTCCTCGTGAGCGGTGGCGGCGGCGCGCATGCGCGCCCGAGCCAGCCTCGACGGGATCTGACGCGGACGGATCGACGATTCGCGTCGTGCGATCGCCGCCACCTCGGCCTCGTCATCGCCGAAGTACCCGCCCGCCAGCGCCTGCGCACTGCGGTCGAGGACCTCAGCCAGCGAGCCGCGCACCTCGCCGCCGAGCATCTCCGAAAGCCGATCCTCATGCGCGCGGAGTTCGGCGTGGCATTGGCCGAGGACGTCCCAACCCTGTTCGGTGAGCTGGACGAGCCGGACTCGCTTGTTGGACGGATGCGCGCCGCGCTCGACCAGCCCTGACTCGATCAATTCGTTCGAGACCGTGTGCGCGGCCTGCGCGCTGACGAAGGTTCGCCGCGCGAGCTGCGCATTCGACAGCGGCACGCCTTCACCGAGCACTTGCAGCACCAGGAACTGCGACAACGTCACCCCGTGCGCGAGTGCGGCATTCTCGGCGAAGCGGTTCAGCGCACGAGCGAGTCGGTACGCGCTGTAGTTCAGCCGCGCGGTCGCCGGTTCCCCGCGGGGGTCCGGCACGATGTCATCCACGTTGAGACCCTACCAATCCCCCGCGGAGTAAGCAGCGCGTGCAGGCCGATTCGGCCCCGACCTCAGGAGACCCCAGAAATGGGGCAGCGAATCGGCCGAGCCCGCGGCATCCTCCACCGCCCTCGACCCGGCCCTGCGTGCGCAACTCGAGACGGCGCTCGACGAGGGCTTCGCGGCATCCGGCATGCCCGGGGTCATCGTCGGGCTGTGGATCCCCGGCGAGGAGGAATGGGTCTCGATGCGGGGCGTTGCCGATGTCGAGACCGGGGAGCCGATGGGGCGCGACAACCAGCAGAAGATCGGCAGCATCACCAAGACGATCGTGGGATCGGTCATGCTGCAGGTGATCGGCGAGCCCGAGTTCGACGTCAGCCTCGACGACACCCTCGACCGGTGGTATCCCGAGTTCCCCGAAGCGTCGAACATCACGGTGCGGATGTTGCTGAACCACTCGAGTGGCACCGGCGAGGCCGGTCGAGCGCAGGTCGACCGCATCTGCAGCGCCCCGTACGCCATCCCGACGTCCGACGAACTCATTGCGGTCAGCGCGGCGACCCCGCGCGCCGATTTCGCTCCCGGCGAGGGATTCGAGTACGCCAACACGAACTACTACCTGCTCGGCGGCATCCTCGAGCAGGTCACCGGCGACGACCTCGCAACGCTCATCCACGACCGCATCACCGAACCGTTCGGCATGGAGCGCAGCAGGTTCGCCCCCGACGGGAAGGTCACTGCGCCGCTGACGCACGGCTACTCCAGCTTCTGCCCGGACCTCGGGGATCCGGCCGACACCGTCGAGTGGTCGAACGGCGAGAGCTGGGCGGGCGGCGGCATGGTGTCGACCCTTGACGACCTTCACCGTTGGGGCGAAGCCCTGGGCGAAGGCGCGGGTGTGACTCCCGAGCTGCAGGTCGCGCGCTATGCGGATCGCGCGGTGATCTCGGAAGAGACCGGATCCGCGTACGGCCTCGGTGCGGGTGTCGTGTACGACTCCGCAAACGACTGCGTCCTCAGCGTCTCGCACGCCGGAGCCGAACCCGGGTACGGCTCGAACGTCGCCTACTATCCGTCCACCGGCGCGGTCCTCGCGGTGCTCGGCAACGGCGACGGCGGAACGGGCGACGCCATCCGGGAAGTCTCGAAGGCGCTGAATCCGCTGCTTCGGCCGGTGCTGATGTCGCCGGCTGAGCCCTGTACCGCCCCGTGGGGCTGATGGTGACGGTCAATCCCCCAATGTCAGGGCGGCGTCACGGCCTGGGTGCGGCTGCCCAGACATCCTGCATGAGCCGAGGGGTGCGCCACTGCCCCACCATCGTGAACCACCTACCGGCGGGATACGCCAGGCGCACCACGAAGTAGTTCACGTACTCGATCACGCCGAACACCCACACCGCGAGCACGCCCAGCGCGGTCCCCACCGATCCGGGCCACCACACGATCACGCCGAGGAGTCCGGCCGCCAGGAGCGCGACGTCGACCAGGCGGAACACCCGGAACACGGCAGCGGATGCCGCAGGCATGGGTTCCCGCTCCACCCAACTGCGCGCGGCGATCCAGTACACGCCCGCCTGCACGAGGACGACGAGCAATGGCGTGAGCGCCGACCAGAGCGCCGCGAGATCCGTCGGGCCACCGAGGCGCGGACCCACGAACCAGATCGCAGCGCCGGCGAACACGACGGCGGCCGCCAGTTCGCCGACGCCGAGACTGAGGTACTTCCGCCGTAACGCCCGTCGCCCCCCTGCCATTCGGCCAGCGTACCGAGGGAGGCGTCGGCCGAGATCATGGCGGAGTTCAGTGGCAGCCATCGTCGGCCCGTTGACGCGGGGCGGGGGCGGGCGTAGACCTGAGGCATCCGAGAAGGAGGTGCCGCCATGGCGAAGGATCTCTTGGTCACCCTCGAAGACCGGCCCGGCGAGGGGGCTCGGCTCGGCGAGGCGCTGGGCAACGCAGGCATCAACATCGAAGGCCTCTGCGCCACCATGGAGGGCGGGACGGGCACCGTTCACATCCTCGTCGACGACGTCGCTGGAGCCAGGGCGGCGCTCGACGGCGCCGGCATCTCGGTGCAGGCGGAGACCGACGTGATCGTCACTCCCGTGCTCCCCGACCCCGACGTGGACACGCCGGGCCGGTTCGGCGCGATGGCACGCGCGCTCTCCGACGCCGGGATCAACATCACGCTCGTCTACATTGCGGCCAGGAACCGCGTCGTGCTCGCGACGAGCGACAACCAGCGGGCCACGCAGTTGCTGCAGTCGATGATGTAGCATCCGGAACCTGATGCCTCGATCCCGCAACCCATCCGCGGCGCACGCGGAGCCACGATGACGAGCAAGCCGGTCGTCTACGAGACCAAGCACCACATCGCGTTCTCCGAGCTCGATCCGTTCCAGCACGTGAGCACCGGCAACTACGCCCGGTACTTCACCGACCACCGCATGGAGGGGCTCGCCAAGTACGCCGGCTGGGACCTCCCGACGCTCGGCACGCTGGGCTTCATGACCTGGGTCCGCCGCATGGAGATCGACTTCATCAAGTCGGTCGGTGAGGGCCAGGAGATCACGATCACCTCGTTCGTTCGGGAGTTCCGAGGCCCCGACGCCTTCATCGAGTGCACGATGACGGATGCCTCGGGCACCACGGTCGCGACGTGCCTCATGATCGTGGCCCATGTCGACGCGCGGACGCGGCGCTCCACCGACTGGCCGCCTGAGCACGCCGCCCCGTTCTTCGAGACCGACGACTGACCGAGCGGCGCGAGGGAGACAACCCCGGCCGGGCCGTTCTGCGTGACGCGCCGGCAAGGTGTCTCAGTCTGCGTCATGTCGAAAGCGCCTCACGTCCCGCACATCTCACATGAGCCAGCGGCGAACTGTCGTGCCTTTGCTTCGCGCCGGATCAGTGCGGAGGTGCCATCGTCAGTCGCTCGTGTCACGATGGGGTGGTGACCGAGACGACGCTGTCCTGGGACATCGTGCCCATCGACAAGCCCGACGACGTGAATGTCGTGGTCGGGCAAGCCCACTTCATCAAGACGATCGACGACCTTCATGAGGCGCTGGTCGGCGTCAGCCCATCGCTCCGGTTCGGCGTGGCGTTCTGCGAGGCCTCGGGTGCGCGATTGGTGCGACGGTCCGGCAACGATCCCGAATTGGTCGAGCTGGCGACCGGCAACGCCTCGGCGATCGCGGCCGGGCACAGCTTCGTGATCCTGCTGCGCGAGGGGTTTCCGCTCAACGTGCTGAACCCCGTGAAGGCGGTGTCCGAGGTGTGCGCGATCTTCTGCGCCACGGCGAACCCGGTGGAGATCCTCGTCGCCGTCACGCCTCGAGGCCGCGGCGTGATCGGCGTGGTCGACGGAGAGCCGCCGCTCGGTGTCGAGACCGATGACGACGTCGCCGATCGACGCGCGCTGCTGCGGGCCATCGGCTACAAGCTCTGAGGGACACCGCACGCAGCGACCTAGACTCCACTCATGCCGCGCTCGACGATCACCGACCCGCACGCGCCCGAACCGGTGGGCCCGTACTCGCATGCCGCGCGGCACCCGGCCGGGCCGCTGTTCCTCTCGGGCCAGACCCCGATCGACCCGGCAACGGGCCGACTCGTCGACGGCGACGTGGATGCGCAGACCCGCCGAGTCTTCGCGAACCTGGAATCGGTGCTCACCGCCGCGGGCCGCACCTTCGACGACGTCGTCAAGGTGAACGTGTACCTCGTCGACATGGCCGACTTCGCGGCCATGAACCGGGTCTACGCGACGGTGTTCACCGCCCCGTATCCGGCGCGCACGACTGTTGCGGTGGCCGCGCTTCCCCTCGGCGCGCGGGTCGAGATCGAACTCGTCGCGTAGGCCGTCAGCAGCGGGCGCGCGCCAGCCATCGGCGAGCGCCCGTCACCCCGTGCCGAGCACCCCCGCCTCACGCTCGGCCCACGCCGCGAACGACGTCGCGGGCCGGCCGAGCACCCGCCGCACGCCGTCGCTGACGTACGCGTCGTCGCCCGACCGGATGCCGCCGAGCATCGCCATGCGCCAGGTGATGTAGCCCTCGGGCGTGCCGGCGGCGCGGAGCCGCTCGACGTGCCGGTCGGCCGACTCGTCGACGAACACGAACTCCCGCCCCGCCACCCGACCGAGTTCGGCGACCGCGTCGACGAAGTCGATCGCCTCGGGTCCCGAGACCTCCACGACCTCACCCTCGAACCGCGGACCGGTCAGCAGCGCCGCCGCGACCTCGGCGACGTCCTCGACGTCGACGAACGGCTCCGCGCCGTCGCCGACCGGCGCCACGACCGCGCCGCCGACCGGCACGAACATCGCCTCGGTGAAGTTCTGCGCGAAGTGCGAAGGGCGCACGATGTTCCACGCCACCGGTCCCTCGCGCAGGACCCGTTCGGCACGGTCGACCGCGCCGTCGGGCAGGAACTCGACGCCCCGCGCCGAGAGGAGCACCGCCCGATGCACGCCCGCGGCTTGCGCACGGGCGAGCAGGTCGCGCAGCAGCGGCGACCAGTCCGTCGCGGAGCCGGGACCGACCACGAAAGCCGCTTCCACCCCGGCGAGCGCGGCGTCGTACGTCTCGGGGTCGCGCCAGTCGAAGCGGATGTCACCGCCACTGCGGCTCGCGACGCGAACGCGGTGCCCGCGAGCGCGGAGTGCACGCGCGAGCCGAGTGCCGACCTTGCCGGTGCCGCCGATCAGCAGCACGAGCCGGCCCTCGCCGGACTCGTCGGCGGGCCGTTCCATGGGATTCTCCTTCGTCTGCACGCGTTGGCGGGTCATCCGATGCCCTGCAGCACCGTGGTCATCTGCCAGTCGACGGTGCCGTGGTCGATGGCGGCGTGCACGGGCGAATCCCCCATTTCGCCCGTGATGCCCGCGGCGCCGCGCTCGGCGTGTTCGAGGCTGTCGTACGCCACGATGTCGACCACCGTGCCGTCGTCGCGCTCGACGATGCGTCGCCAGAGGAACCCGGGCTGACGCTGGAGGTACTCGTTGATGTCGGCGTTCGCGGCGACGAAGTCGGCGGCGGTCAGTCCCGGAGCGGGGCGGAGGGTGGTGATCTCGAGGATCTCGGACATGTCGTTCCTTTCAGTGGACTTCCGTCAGTGGACTGCTGCACGACGGGACTCACCCCGGTGGGGAGGACGCGCGACGAGCCGGCGCGTCGTCGCCGGGACGAATGGAGCCTGGCTCAGGGATGCGCCTGCAGGCGTGCGTAGTGGCGACGCGCCTTCGCACGGTTGCCGCAGGTCTCCATCGAGTGCCAGAGCCGGCGATTGGCGCGGCTCGTGTCGATGAAGAAGTGCTGGCAGTCGGATGCCGCGCACGGCCGGATGCGGGTGCCCTGCGGGCTCTGCAGGTCGGCCCACTCGAGCATCGCCCGCGCACCGACGCCGTGCTCGGGATCGACGTCGTCGCGCCAGTCGACGCCGCCGGGGCCGAACGCCGGCCGTCGCGTGATCGACGCCGTCCACGGTTCGAGGGTCTCGATGGGAGCCTCACCGCGCAGGAACCGCCGCAGCGGCTGGCGCACGGCTCGCGCGTCTGCGATCTCGCGGGCGTCCCCCGTGCCGCCGTGGGCGATGAGCCAGGCGGACGCCTCGGCATCGGTCTCGAGTTCGTCCTCGACGTGATCCTCGAACTCGAGCCGCGAGTTCACGAGGTCGAGCAGCAGCGAGGGCGCTTCCCGTGGGGGGTCGGTCACCGACATCCGCTCACCTCCGCGGCTCGTGCTGTTCATGCTAACCCCCAGGAATATTCGGATGACGGCTGGTGCTGCACTGGACAACGACCTAACCTCTTCGAACATTCCATCCGGTTAGGCAATCAACACGAAGGAGCCGGCACCATGCCGTACATCACCGTCGGAACCGAGAACTCGGGCGACATCGACCTCTACTACGAGGACCACGGCACGGGGCAGCCCGTCGTGCTGATCCACGGCTACCCGCTCAGCGGCGAATCGTGGGAGAAGCAGTCCGCGGCCCTGCTCGACGCGGGATACCGCGTGATCACGTACGACCGCCGTGGATTCGGCCGCTCGTCGAAGCCGACCGTCGGCTACGACTACGACACCTTCGCCGCCGACCTCGCGACCGTGCTCGACACGCTCGACGTGCGCGACGCGATCCTCGTCGGCTTCTCGATGGGCACCGGCGAGGTCGGGCGCTACCTCGGCACGCACGGGAGCGGGCGCGTCGCCAAGGCCGCGTTCCTCGCCTCGCTCGAGCCGTACCTGCTGCGCACCGACGACAACCCCACGGGCGTTCCGGGTGAGGTCTTCGCCGGCATCGAGCAGGCCGCGACATCCGACCGCTACGCCTGGTTCGACCAGTTCTTCCAGGACTTCTACAACCTCGACGAGAACCTCGGCACCCGCATCGGCGAGGCGGCGGTGCGCGCGAGCTGGAACACCGCGGCCTCGAGCGGATGGTTCGCCTCCTCCGCCGTCGTGCAGTCGTGGCTGACCGACTTCCGTGGGGACATCGAGAAGGTCGACGTGCCGACGCTGATCGTGCACGGCACCGCCGACCGGATCCTGCCGATCGACGCGACCGCGCGCGAGTTCGTCAAGCGCCTGCCGTCGGCCGACTACATCGAGATCGAGGGCGCGCCGCACGGCATGCTCTGGACCCACGCCGATGAGGTCACCCGCGCGCTGCTCGCCTTCGTGCAGAAGTAGCGCGACGCTCGACCGTCGCCGCAACGTCGCAACTCAGCCGTGGGGCCCGGGCGGTTGCCCGGGCCCCACGGCGATCTCGCCTGCTGCTCGCACGCGGCCGGGTCATGCGCCGATCAGGTGCCCAGCCTGCTCCGCCACGAGCACGACCGCGAGCACGATCATCGCCCCGCCCGAGATGCGCGACACGAGGCGCATCGCCGACGGCCGCAGGCGCAGCACGGTGCGGGCGCCGTAGCCGACGACGGAGTAGACCAGCGCGCAGGCAGCGACGAAGATCAGGCCGAGCACCGCCAGTTGCACCGGGATCGGCCACGCGCCCGCGGCATCCGTGAACTGCGGCAGCAGCACCACGAGCACCAGCAGCCCCTTCGGGTTCAGCCCGCTCACCCCGGCACCCTGCAGCATCCGCATCCACGGACGAGGCGGTCGAGCGGATGCCTCGTGCGGCGCGCCGCCGGCGTCGACCAGCGCGCCCGTGGTCGGTGCGACCGCCGCGACCGGCCCGCCGACGGCGACCGGCGCGACAGCAGCGGCCGGCGCGACCGCCGCGACCACGGGCGGGTCGCGCAGCACGCGCACGCCGAGGTAGGTGAGGTAGATCGCGGCCGCGAACGTCAGCGCGATGATGAACCAGGGCACCGCCGCGACGGCCGCGCCGACGCCGACCGCCACTGCCGCGACGGTGGCGAGGTAGCCGATGAGGATCCCCGCGAGCGACGGCAGGATGCTCCGCTCGCGCATGCCCGTGGCGATGAGGTACGCCCAGTCGGGGCCGGGCAGCAGCACCATGAGCACCATCATCACCGAGCACGCGAGCAGCAGTTGGGCGTCCACGGCACTCCTCCTTCGTCTTCTGGCTTGTCGTCTTCCGGCTTGTGATCTTCCGGCTTGTCGTCTTCCGGCTTGTGAGCCTGAACAGAACGCTACGGAGGTCGCGATGGAAGTCGCTGCCCAGTTTCGCCGCCCTAGGAGGCATCCGTGGAAGAATCCTCCCCATGGACGCCATCGATCGGAGAATCCTTGCCGAGCTCCAGCGCGACGGCCGACTGAGCCTGACCGAGCTCGCGGAGCGCGTGAACCTCAGCATGTCGCCGACGCACCGCCGGCTGCGCGCACTCGAGGCATCCGGAGCCATCACCGGCTACCGCGCCGTCATCGATGCCGATGTCGTCGGCATGGGGTTCGGGGCGCTCGTCTTCGTGACCATGGCGCAGGCCAATCGCGACACCGTGCCGGCGTTCGACGCCGCGGTCGCCGAGATCCCCGAGGTCATCCAGGCGCTGCGCCTGTTCGGCGACCCCGATTACCTGCTGCGGGTCGCCGTTCCCGATCTTCGCGCGTACGAGAAGCTCTGGGACGAGCGGCTGTCGGCGCTGCCGGGCGTCGCTCGGGTGCAGTCGACGCTCGTCATGAAGACCGTGGTCGACGATCGTCCACTGCCGCTGTGAAACTGAGTCCGCCTCAGGGACTGCACCCCGTGGATCTCCGTGGAGCGCACGGATGTCGCGGCCGCACGTGGCGCGTAGCTTCGCGCCCATGAACGTTGAAACCGAAGAGGCACCTGCTGTCGTGGCGTCCACATCGAAACCCACTCGGCTCGACCGGATCCCGCTCTGGGCCCGCATCGCGGTGCCCGTGCTCGTCGTCGCGGGCGGCGCGGCGGTGGTGGGCGGCGTCATGGCCGCCGGATCGCCGGAGCCGGCCACCGCAGAGTCCCTGTGCCGGTCCGCTGCAGAGGTTCGGCTCGAGGCGCGCGGGCGCACCGACATCGACCTCTCCCGATCGTTCGAGGTCACCGCGGTCGACGACGCACAACGCGTCTCCGGCACCGTCAGCTTCGTCGACGACTCCGGCACCGCGCGGCATGCCGCCGTTCGATGCGTCATCCGGACCGACGGCGACACGATGCAGGTGCGGAGCGTGCGCTTCTCCCAGTAGTGGGTGCGCGGGCGCCTGCATCGATTCTCCACACGTGGAATGGCTGATCATGGTTGATTTCGCCGCGGGTTGAATGTCGGTGGGTGGGTGCAGGATCGAAGCATGCAACAACCCCCACCGCCACCTCCGCCACCGCAGCCGCAGCCGCTGGCGCAGCCGTTGGCGTTGGTCGCGCTCGAGCGCGATCTCGCGGCGCTGACCGAGGTGTGGGCGGGTGCGATGCCAGCGTGGGGTGCCGTCCATGGGCGCGCGCAGGTCGAGGTCGAGCAACTGAGCGACACCGGCCTCATGCACGTCGCCGACGCGCTCGCGAAGGTGCGCCGCGACACCGACGCCCTCCTCGCCCGAGTCGCGGCCGAGGTGACCAAGCGTTCCGGGTCGGAGTTCGGTGACACCGGGCTCGCGAAGACGCATGGGTTCCACAACCCGGTACGCCTGATCGCGGCATCCACCGGGTCGTCCCGCGCCGACGCGCAACGACTGATCACCGTCGGCACCGCCACCGCCGGGCGCCAGACCTTCACCGGTGAACGACAGCCGTCCCGGCACCCGCACGTCGCCGCCGCCCTGGAAGCCGCGACGATCGGTATCGACGCTGCCGCGGCGATCACGGCGATGCTCGACCGGGCCGCGATGCACGCCGACCCGGGTCGGGTCGACGTCGTCGAAGCCGCGCTCGTCGACCTCGCCGCGCACGTCCCCCTCGAGACCCTGCTCCGCGGGGTCCGCGAGGCCGAAGCACGCCTCGGTCCCGACGGCGTCGAACCCCGCGAAGACGAACTCCGGCAGGAGCGGTCGCTGACGATCCGTGAAGACGGCCGCGGCCTGGTGCACCTGCACGCCCGCCTCGACCCCGAAACCGCCGCCCCGATCAAGACCGCGATCGAAGCGCTCGTCACCGACGTGCTCCGCCGACGCGAACCCGGCGACCGCGCGCCCGCCGACGGCATGCCGATCACTGACCACACCGACGGCGACCCCGGCACCAACGCGGTCGTGGACGACCGGCGCTCGATCCCGCAGCTCCAGGCCGACGCGCTCCAAACGCCACGACTCGGCGGCCGAACACGATTCCAACTCCACGACAGCCAGGCCGCGTGACATCGATGCGGTGCGCCCGCCGGCGGCGCGACCGAACCTGATGCGGTGCGCCCGCCGGCAGCGCCACCGAACCCTCGCGTGCGGGTGTGTACGTCTCTGCGGCGACATGCTCCTCGAGGCGGCATCCCGGCGATGGTCGCGGCAGGCGGCTGGGCGCGGTAGCGTTCGGCTTGTCGCCGGAGCGACTCGTTGACACCGGGGGGGAGTTCGACGTGTACTTGCCGCGCATCGCCGAAGTGGAGCAGCGCGTCTCGACCGGAGCGCTACCCGGTTGGGAGCGCGTCGACGAGCTGGTGATCGAGGCACACGAGTACGCCCGCGCCGAGTCATCCGGCCTCGTCGCCGCTTACATCCCGATCCTCGCCGAAGCGGATCCCGAGTGGTTCGGCGTCAGTGTCGTCGAGGTCGACGGCGGTGTGCATACGGCGGGCGAGGCATCCGTCGAGTTCTCGATCCAGTCCATCTCGAAGGCGTTCGTCTACGCCCTCGTGTCCGACGCGATCGGCCATGAGGCGCTCCTCGAACGCGTCGGCGTGAACAACACCGGGCTTGCGTTCAACTCCGTCGTCGCCATCGAACTGAACGATGGGCATCCGATGAATCCGATGGTCAACGCCGGAGCGCTCGCGACCACCGCGCTGGTACCGGGCGGCTCGCCCGGCGAGCAGTGGGAGGCCATTCGAGTCGGCCTGTCGGAGTTCGCCGGGCACGACCTCGTCGTCGACGAGGAGGTCTACCGTTCGGAGGCCGCCACCAACCAGCGGAACCGGGCCATCGGGGGTCTGCTCGAGAGTTACGGTCGGATCGACGCCGATCCGCTCGAGGTCGTCGACGTGTACACCCGGCAGTGCGCCCTGCGGGTGTCGGCCGTCGACCTCGCTGTCATGGGGGCGACCCTCGCCGACGGCGGCGTCAATCCGGTCACCGGCCGCCGGGTCGTCTCAGCGGCGGTGTGCCGGGACGTCCTCGCGGTGCTCGCGGCCAACGGGCTCTACGAGCGATCGGGCGAGTGGCTGTTCGAGATCGGACTGCCCGGCAAGTCGGGCGTCGCCGGCGGCATCGTGACCGTCTCGCCCGGCAAGGCCGGGATCGGGGTCTTCTCGCCGCGGCTCGACACCGCCGGCAACAGCGTGCGCGGCCAGCTCGCGACGGCGCACCTCTCGCGAGCGCTCGGCCTCAATGTCTTCGCTTCGGACGTGCACGCATCGACGGGCCGAACCACGCGGCACCTGGACGAAAGGAGCGCATCGTGACCACTGAGACCTCCATCGCGACCGAGACCACGGAACGGACCTCCTGGCTGCCCATGGTCGGGTTGTTCCTTGCCCAAGTGCTCATGTCGTTCAACGTCGCGGCACTGCCCGTGTCGCTCGGCGGCATCGTCGACGAACTGGAGGTGCCGCCGACGGTCGCCAGCACGACGATCGTCGTCTACGGCCTTTCGGTCGCAGCCCTCGTCATGGTCGGCGCGAAGTTCGGCCAGCGCGTGGGGTGGGTCCGGATCTTCCGGGTCGTGGTCGCCGTCTTCGCCGTGTCATCGGTCATGATGCTCTTCGGTCCGTCGATCGGATGGCTCATCGCTGCACAAGTCCTGGCCGGGGCATCCGCCGCCATCATCGTGCCGTCGCTCGTCGCATTGATCGCCGAGAACTACCACGGCCGCCAGCAGGCCACCGCCATCGGATCACTCGGCTCCGCGCGTGCCATCTCGGGCGTCAGCGCGTTCCTCATCGGCGGTGCGCTCGGCACCCTCGTCGGGTGGCGGCCCGTGTTCGCCGTCGTGCTGGTGGTCGCGCTCGCGGTGCTCGGCTTCAGCTTCACGCTTCGCAAGGACCAGCCCGACCGCAGCGTGCGGATCGACCTCGTCGCCGCACTGCTCATCGGCGCGGGCATCGTGTCGCTGACCCTGGGATTCAACAACCTCAACGCCTGGGGCATCCTCTCCGCGAGGGACGCGGCGCCCTTCGACATCGCCGGGCTCTCGCCGGCCCCGCTGCTCATCGTGCTCGGGATCGTGCTCGGCCAGGCGTTCTTCTTCTGGACGCGTCGGCGCGAGCGTGGCGGGAAGGTGCCGCTCGTGAGCCTGTCGATCCTGCGGCGGCCGAGCGAGCGCGCCGCGGTCTACGCCATGTTCATCGTGGTCGCGCTCGAAGCCGCACTCAACTTCACGGTGCCGCTGTACATCCAGATCGTGCAGGGACGGACCCCGTTCGACACCGCGATCGCCATGATGCCGTTCAACCTCACGGTGTTCTTCACGGCGCTGCTCGTGGTGCGCTTCTACTCGCGGTTCAGTTCGCGCACGATCGGCGTGGCGTCGTTCATCCTCACCACGGTCGCGCTCGCATGGCTCGCGCTCGTCGTCACGAACAACTGGGAGACCGTGCCCACGATCGTCGGCCTCATCGTCTTCGGCATCGGGCAGGGTGCGCTCGTCACCCTCGTGTTCAACGTGCTCGTGACGGCCGCACCCAAGCGACTCGCCGGCGACGTGGGATCGATCCGCGGCACGACCCAGAATCTCGCCTCGGGTGTCGGCACCGCCGTCGCCGGCGCGCTGCTCGTGACCCTGCTGTCCATCAACATCGGGCGTGCCGTGACCGAGAACCTCTACCTCCCGCCGGAGCTCGCCGATAAGGTCAGCCTGCAGGAGGCGAACTTCGTCAGCAACGACCAGCTCGAGGAGATCCTGGCCGACACCGAGGCCACACCGTCGCAGGTCGACGAGTTCGTCGCCATCAACACCGACGCGCGACTGCTCACCCTCAAGACCGGCCTGCTCATCCTCGCGGGCGTGAGTGCGATCGCGATCTTCCCCGCGAGTCGGTTGCCGCGCTATCGGCCCGACGAGATCCCCGACCCGTCGCCGGAGGAGGACTGAGGGGCACACGTGATCGAGCCGCTCCGCATGGACCGAGATCCCGGTGTCATCCGGACACCGGACCAGCGGCTGCGCGTGTTCGTCAGCTCGACGCTGAAGGAGTTGGCGCCGGAGCGACGCGCCGCCCGTGGAGCGATCGAGCAACTCGCACTCGCGCCGGTGATGTTCGAGCTCGGTGCCCGACCGCATCCGCCTCGATCGCTCTACCGGGCCTACCTCGAACAGAGCGACATCTTCGTCGGCATCTACTGGAAGGAGTACGGCTGGGTTGCCCCCGGTGAGCAGGTTTCAGGACTCGAAGACGAATGGAACCTCGCTCCTGGCATCCCGAAGCTCGTCTACATCAAGGAGAGCCCGCACCGGCAGGACCGCCTGGGTGCGCTCCTCGCCCGGATCCGCGACGACGACGAGGCATCCTATGTCGCATTCACCGATTCCGACGACCTCGCGCGTCTGCTCACGAACGACCTCGCGACCCTGCTTGCCGAGCGGTTCGAAGCAGCCGACCGGCAGCGACGAGAACCGATGGTCGAGGCGCTGCCCGAGGTCGGCTCCACCGAATTCATCCGGCTGCCTTCGCCGATGACTCGGCTGCTCGACCGCCAGGCCGAACTGGAGGCGACCACTCGCCTCCTCGCCGAAGACGGTGCGAGGCTGATCACGATCACCGGACCGGGAGGCATCGGGAAGAGCCGTCTCGCCGTCGCTGCGGCCCGCGCCGTCGAGACGTCGTTCCCCGACGGCACCGCGTTCGTCGACCTGGCGCCCCTTCAGGATGCCGAGCTGGTGATTCCGGCCATCGCCCACGCACTCGGACTCCGGGACAGCGGCGAAGTCCCGCTTGCCCGGAAGCTGCAGCGCGCCGTGGCCGGTCAGCGCGTCCTCCTGGTCATGGACAACGTCGAGCAGGTCGTCGAGGCGGCACCGCAGATCGGTGTCCTGCTCGCCGGTTCGCAGATGGTCGTCCTTGCGACGAGCCGAGTGCGGCTTCGCGTCAGCGGTGAGCACAGCATCGAGCTCGGCTCACTGCCCCGCGACGCGGCCACCGCACTCTTCCTCGAACGGGCCCAGGAACTCGAGCACGACTTCGAATCGCGTGGTCGCGATTCGGACACGATCTCCTCCATCACGGACGCACTGGACGGCTCCCCGTTGGCGATCGAGCTCGCCGCGGCCCGAACCCAGCTCCTCACGCCCACGGAGATACTCGCGCGGCTCGATCGGGCATTGCCCATGCTCGTCGATGGTCCCCGCGACCTCCCGGCTCGGCAGCAGACCATGCGAGCGGCGATCGAGTGGAGCACCGATCTCCTGAACGACGGCCAACGGGAACTACTGCTGCGCCTCAGCGTCTTCCGGGGTGGATTCGCGTTCGACGCAGCGGAATGGATGACCGAGGGTATCGCCGGCATCGACCCCACCGAGACCCTCGCCGCGCTCGTCGATGGCAGCCTCGTGCAGAAGCGGAATCACGCCGACCATGCGTGGTTCACGATGCTCGCCACGGTCGCCGAGTACGGCCGTGAGCAGCTTGCCGCGAGCGGCGCACTGCTCGACGTCGAGGAACGGCACGCGCGATTCTACGTCCACCTCGCGGCCCGAGCGAGAGGACCCCTGCTGGATCGCCACCAGAGGGAATGGATGTCGCGGCTCGGCGATGAGCGCGACGGACTCCGTACCGCTCTGGCGCACTTCATCGCCACCGAGCAGTGGAACGAGATCGTGGACATCGTGTGGGCGCTCATCTCGTTCTGGTGGATCCGTGGCGAAGTCGGCGAAGTGGAGCGATGGATGAATCGGCTCCTGGAACCCGATGTCGAACTCACCGGTAAGGCGAGGACGATCGCCGTGTTCTTGTCCAATGCCATCGCGTTCCAGCGGATGCCCGATCCGAGCTTCATCGAGATCTTCTCGGGCTGCGTCACGCGCTTCAGAGACGAAGGTGATCCCCTCGGAGAGAGCGCGGCGCTCGCGTCGCTGGCCAGCTCCCGACTCCTCCAGGCGCATCCCGACTTCGAGGGGGCCGAGCAGGACATCGAACGCAGCCTTCACCTGATGGAACAGGCCGATGCTCCCTTCGTCCGCTTCACCATCGGACTGCTCGCCGGCCAGATGCAGCTCATGCGCGGAAGCACCGCTGACGCAGTCCACGTCTTCGAAGACACCCTGGCGTCGGCGCGACACGACGACGACAAGATGACCGAGTCGGGCGCGCTGAACTACCTCGGCTGGACTCGATTGATGTCGGGTGATCTCGACGGTGCACGCGCGAACTTCGCCGAGACGCTGCTCCTCAGCACCGAGACGGGCAGCGAATGGGGGGCAGCGTACGGCCTGGAAGGGCTTTCGGCCGTCGCGGCGAGTGCTGGCGACCTGGCATTCGCGGGCCGCTTGTTCGGTGCGGCGGAGAACATCCGAGAGCGCAAGGGCATGTTCGCGGTGGCGACGTCATCGTTCTACCGGCCGATCCTCGAACGCGTCCGAGCAGGTCCGGGTACCGAACAATTCGAGGCGGCGCAGAGTGCCGGGCGGGACGCCGAACTGTCCGACATCGTGGCCGAAGCGCTCGCCTGATCGCCCTGCGTCACGCGGGACCTTCGCCCCTGACGGCCGCCTGCGCACGCAGAACGATTGGAAGGGCAGCGACCCGCCTGCAATGGACCGAGGAGGACCCGATGTCCACCGTGCTCATCGCCTACGGAACGACCGAAGGGCAGACGGCGAAGATCGCCGAGGTGATCGCCGAGGTGCTGCGCGAGAAGGGGCACGTGGCCGACCCGGTCGACGTGAAGACCTTGGGCGAAGCCCTCCCCGGCGACCACGATGCCGCGATCATCGGCGCTTCGATCCACATGGGCAAGCACGACAAGCATGTCGTCGAACTCGTCCAGAAGAACCTCGACGCCCTCACCAGCGTGCCTTCGGCGTTCTTCTCGGTCAGCCTCGCCGCCTACGGCGACACCCAGGAGGCCGAAGGCTACCTCGAGCAGTTCGAGGAGGAGACGGGCTGGCACCCCGATAAGGTCGCGCTGTTCGGCGGCGCACTGCTGTACACCGAGTACGGCTTCATCAAGCGGCATCTCATGAAGAAGATCGCCGCGGACAAGCCCGGCCACCTCGGCCTCGACCTGTCTCGCGACTACGTGTACACGGAATGGGACGCCGTGAAGCGGTTCGCCGAGCACTTCGCCGACGGGCTCGTGTCCACCTCGGCCTGACCGTGGCAACCCGGGCCGACGAGCGCGGACCATCATCCAGTGGGATTCTGACTCGCACCGAGGAACCGATCCAGCACCGGCATGAGCAGCGTCGGCCTCATGGTCGGCGTCGCATGCTGCGCGCCGGGAACGACCTGGTGCTCCGCGCCGATGAGGGAAGCGAGCGCCTCGCCTCCGCTCCGCATGAACGGCTCCCCCTTGCCGCCGACGAGCACGAGTGCCGGCGCGTCCAGCGCCGCCCATCGAGTGGTCGTGAGCGGCACGCCGTCCTGCAGCCCCGCGCAGATCCGCACGTCGTAGACCGTCGTCGGCGCCATCGCCACCATCGATCGCCAGATGGGGACCATGAGCTTCATCGCGGCAACCATGAGCCGCGGCACGCCGAGGGCGACGGTGTTGAACTCGGTCACCGCCTGGGCATTCCGGCCCTCGCTCACCAGGGCGGAGAGGCGGTCGGCGAGGTCGCGCGGCACCGGCGTGCGCCGGTCGTCGACGATCAGCGGCGGCTCGTATGCGGCGACGCGCGAGACCTTCGTCGGCAGCGCGGCCGCGGCGTCGAGGGCCAACACCGCGCCGGACGAGGCGCCGAAGACGACGGCGGTTCCACCGTGGGCGTCGATGAGCGCCTCGATGTCGTCCACCTCGCGAGCGATCGCCCAGTCGCCCGCGTCGGTGCTCGCGCCTCGTCCACGCCGGTCGAAGTTCACGACGGTGTGCGATTCCGCGAGGTGCGCCGCGAGCCGGCGATGGTCGGTTCGGTCCGCGAGTGCCGGCGCGACGAGCACGATCACTGGGCCGGCGCCCGAGCGCTCGTATGCGATCGTGGTGCCGTCGGCCGAGACGACCGATCCCTCGGAACGTGCACTCTCGACACCCGTCCTGGTCCTCATGGTGGGCTCCGTCCTGGTTGGGTCCGACCTCACGCGTCCGCCGCCGCGGCGAGCGCGCCGTCGAGTCGATCGAGGGCCTCGGTGAATCCCTCGACCATGCCGATCGCCTCGGCCGCCTCGAGTTGCTCGGCGGCGGCGAAGGCGACCGTGATCGTGACCGACGTGCGGCCCGCGTGGCGACCGAGGTGCACCACCGTGGGCATCTCGCTGCCCTCGATCACCGAGCCCGACGCATCCGTCGTCGCATCGTCGAATTCGAGTCGGCGCGGAGGGTCGACCGTGCGATACACCGCGCGCCCCCAGTGCTCGTCGTCGAGTTCGTGCTCGCTGTCGGGGCGCATCCGATATCGCCAGACTCCCCCCGGTCGAACGTCGAGCTCGAAGATGTCGACGATCCAGCCGTGCGGCCCCCACCACCGGCGAAGGTGCACCGCTTCCGTCCAGCAGCGCCACACCAGTTCGGCGGATGCCGCGTAGTCGCGTTCGATGATGAGCCGGCGGCCCTCGAAATCCTTGGTGACCCTCGCCGTCGTCACGATTGGCCCTCCCGGACCGTGGGCTCCTGCGTCGTGGACTCCTTCGCCTCGAGTTCCGACAAGTAGGCGTCGAGTTGATCGGTGCGGGTCTCCCAGATCCGGGCGAACGTGTCGAGCCACGCCTCCAGCGACCGGAACGGTGCCGGCAGCAGGTGGTAGACGCGCGACTGCGCCTGGCGATCGGCGCGCACCAGACCCGCTTCGGCGAGGATCCGGAGATGCCGAGAGGTCTGCGGCTGGAGCAGAGACAGGCGCTCGGCGATCTCACCGACCGGTCGCCCGCCCTCTCGGAGGAGCTCGACGATGCGAAGCCGATTCGGCTCCGCGAGCGCGGTGAGCACCTCGAGGTCGAGCACGGGGGCGGCGCTCATCGCGGCCGCCCCACGGCGGTGATGGTTCCGGCGATGGGGCCCTCGGATGCCGCGGCAGCCGCCTCCCGGTCGGCGCCCGCGCGACGCCGCAGCCAGAGCGCGCCCGCCCCCACCCCGGCCACCCAGAGCGCGTCGATGACGAGGAGGAACCGGCCCTGCCAGCCGACCGGGACGTCGGGGCCGAGCTGCCCGGTCTCCGACACGAGCACGCCCAGGCTCACCGTGAGGAGGAGGGTGGCCCCGACCGTGAACACCGCGCCGAGGATCAGCGGCCATCGCAACCGACGCCAATCGGGGCTGTTGCGCGGGAGGGAGATCGCCAGGATGACGGCCGCGATCGGCAGTCCGTCGAACAGCACGGGCCCGATCGAATGGAGGGTGCCGGTGAGGGTGACCTCGTCGGGGGGCGTGACCGCGGGGTCGCCCGAGAACACGGCGGCGACGAGGCATCCGACCGCGGCGAGGAGCAGGGCGATGAGGCCGATTCGGCCGGGCCAGGTCGTGACCTGCGCGGCGAGCGCGAGGGCGAGCCCGGCGCACGCGGCACCCAGCGTCAGGAAGGCGATGGTCATGACCCAGCCCGCCGGACCGAGCGCGAGCTCGCTCGGCGGTTGCCACGAGGGATCGACCCCCGGTTGCACGAGGTGCGCGATGACGAAGAGCACGACGAACCCGACGCCGCCGAGGACGGCCACTCGAGCCGGCGCGCGGCGAATGCGGAGCGTCGATGGAGCGTTGCGTGTGGTCATATCACGAGAATACACCTGTGTGTATATACACGCAAGTAGATATTGAGTTACGCCCAGCCGAGTTCGCGGAGCCGGCCGTCGTCGAGCCCGAAGTAGTGCCCGATCTCGTGCACGAGCGTGATGCGCACCCGCGCGCGCAGCGCGTCGACGTCGGCGCTGTGCTCCTGGAGGTTGTTCTTGTAGAGCGTGATGCGGTCGGGAAGCTCCCCGAAGCCGTACACCCCGCGTGTGGTCAGCGGACGCCCCCGGTACTGCCCGAACAGCCGCGGCCGCTCCCCCGCCGGCTGATTCTCGACGACGATGCCGACGTTCTCCAGTCCACGCACCATGTCATCGGGAAGCGCATCGAACACCTCGCCGACCAAGCGCTCGAACTCGTCGTCGGACAGGTCGACCATGTCCCCATTGTGCGCGCTCGCGCGGGCGATCGAGGTATCCGGCCCGCCGCTCGCCGGGGCGCCCGAGCCGCCCGGAGGCGAGCGCGCTCCCTCTCGTGGCGGCACAGTTTTGTCGAATGCACCGCGAAATTCGTGGGTGCGCTCCCATCCGCCTATTGACGCGGGAGTCGAAGAGGGCATACGGTGTCTCCCGACCGCGTGGGTGCGCTCCCATGGCTTGCATGGGAGCGCACCCACGGCCCCCCGAAACGCACACAAGGGAGTGATCGTGAACTCATCACGAAGCAGGATCGCCGCATCCATCGCCGGTGTCGCAGCACTGGCCCTGATCACCACGGGCTGTTCAGCCGGCGGGGGCGGCGGGGGTGATGAGAAGATCACGCTCTCCATCACGACGTTCGGCACGATGGGCGTCGACGCCAACTACGAGAAGTACATGGAGGAGAACCCCAACATCGTCATCGAGGCGACGAACCTCGAGGGCGGCGGCGCGGCGCGTGACGACGCCTACGCGAAGATCGCGGCCGGCACCGGCCTCAGCGACATCGTCGCGATCGAAGAAGGGTGGCTCGGCACGATCTTCGAGGTCTCCGACTCGTTCGTCGACCTGCGCGACTACGGCATCGAAGACGTCAAGGACGACTGGCTCGAGTGGAAGTACGACCAGGGCACCGGCCCCGACGGCAAGGTCATCGGAGCCGGTCTCGACATCGGGCCGCAGGGCATCTGCTACCGCGGCGACCTGTTCGAGGCCGCGGGCCTGCCGAGCGAGCGCTCGGAGGTCGCCGCCTACCTCGGTGGAGAGGATGCCACGTGGGATCGCTTCTTCGAGGTCGGCAAGGAGTACGTCGACAACACCGGCAAGGCGTTCTGGCACAGCCCGCGATTCTTCTGGAACTCGTTCGTGAACCAGCAGGAGGAGGGCTACTACAAGAAGGACGGCGAGACCCTCAACATCGAGGACAACGCCGCGCTGAAGGCGCACCACGCGAAGATCGTCGAGGCCGAGTTGGCCGGCCTCGGTGCCGGACTGCCCGGCTGGGAGGTCGGACCCGAAGCCAAGGCCGGTGACTTCGCCGTCTACATGTGCCCGAGCTGGATGCTCGGCATCGTGCAGGGCTACTACGACGAGGGAACCACCGACAGCGGCTGGGACTTCGCCGACGTCCTCCCCGGAGGCGCCGCGAACTGGGGCGGCGCGTTCCTCGGCGTCGCCGAGTCGTCCGAGCACAAGGAGGAGGCGGCGAAGCTCGCCCTCTGGCTCGCGGCACCCGAGCAGCAGGCGGCCGCGTTCGAGGTGGCCGGCCCCTTCCCGAGCACGCTCGAAGGCCAGGAGCTCGTCGCCGACAGCACGAACGCCTTCTTCAACGACGCCCCCGTCGGTGAGATCTTCGCCGCCCGGGCCGAAGGCGTCATCGCGCAGGTCAAGGGCCCCGAGGACTCCAACATCCAGGACAACGTGTTCGGGCCGGTCTTCGACCGCGTGAGCCAGGGCGAGATCACGGATGCCGAGACGGCATGGGATGAGGCCATGAAGCTGCTCGACCAGCTCGTCGGCTAGTCCATCCGGGTGGCCCGACGCGCGTCGTCGGGCCACCCGCCACCCTGTTCGTCGCATCACGCATCGCATCGTCTCGCGGATTGGCTCAACGATGACCAGCACAACACTGGGCCGACGGGCCCGCTCGGACCTGACCTTCCGGCAGAAGGTCAGTCGGTTCGACCACACCTTCTCCCCGTACCTCTACGTCGCGCCGTTCTTCATCCTGTTCGCCGCGATCGGCGTCTTCCCGATCGTGTACACGATGAACGTCTCCCTCTACGACTGGCACCTGCTCAAGGGTCAGGGCGACTTCGTCGGACTCGAGAACTACGTCTCGGTGCTGTCGGACCCGTTCTTCTGGAACGCCTTCGGCAACACGGTGAGCATCTTCCTGCTCTCGGCGATCCCGCAGCTCGTCATCGCCACGGCGATCGCAGCGCTGCTCGACCAGGCGATCCGCGGAAGGACCTTCTGGCGGATGAGCATCCTGCTCCCGTACATCGTGGCGCCGGTCGCGGTCACCGTGATCTTCCTCCAGATCTTCAACCAGTTCCACGGCCCGATCGCCGGGCTCCTCGAACTGTTCGGGCTCGATCCGATCCGCTGGGCGTTCGACGTGCTGCCGTCGCACATCGCCATCGCCACCATGGTGAACTGGCGCTGGACCGGGTACAACGCACTGCTCATCCTCGCCGCCATGCAGGCCGTTCCCCGCGACGTGTACGAATCGGCCGCGCTCGACGGCGCGAACAAGCTCCGCCGCTTCTGGTCCATCACGATCCCGATGATCCGGCCGACGCTCATCTTCGTCGTCATCACCGCCACCATCGGCGGCCTGCAGATCTTCACGGAGCCGAAGCTCTTCGACAGCCGCACGAACGGCGGCGGCGATCGCCAGTTCCAGACGATCGTGCTCTACCTCTACGAGCTCGCCTTCCCCAGGCGCGACTTCGGCCAGGCCTCGGCGACCGCATGGATCCTGTTCGTCATCATCGTGCTCGTGGGGCTGATCAGCTTCGCCATCACGCGTGCCATCCGCACCGCCGACGTGAAGCCGGCTCGGAGGCGCGTCGCCTCGGCCGGCGCACCGGTCGCCTCGGTCGGCGAACCGGTCGCCTCGGTCGGCGCCCAGCAGGGAGAATCATGACCGCCACGCTCACGTCACCGAAATCGCCCGGATCCTCGACGTCGCCATCCGCCGAAGACCGCCGGATCGTCGACGCGGAACGCCGGGCCGGTCGCAAGCGCGCCTACGAGCGACCCGGGGTGCTGACGTATGCGCTCCTCGCCGCGTTCTTCCTCGGTTCGGCGTTCCCGCTGTGGTGGTCCTTCGTCATCGCCAGCCGCCAGTCGTCGGACACGAACCTCGTGCCGCCCGCCGTGCTGCCCGGCCCTGACTTCCTCGCCAACACGGCCAAGGTGTTCGACACGGTTCCGTTCCTCCAGGGACTGCTGAACAGCATCATCATATCGGGGGCCATCAGCGTCTCCGTCGTCTTCTTCTCCACGCTCGCCGGCTACTCGTTCGCCAAGCTGCGCTTCCGCGGTCGGAACGGGCTCCTCGTGACGGTGATCGCCACCATGGCGATTCCGACGCAGCTCGGCATCATCCCGCTGTTCATGCTGATGGCGGAATGGCACTGGGTCGGCACCCTGCAGGCGGTCATCGTGCCCGGCATGGTCACGGCGTTCGGTGTCTTCTTCATGCGCCAGTACCTCGTCGACGTGATTCCCGACGAGCTCATCGAGGCCGCCCGCGTGGATGGCGCCAGCATGTGGGGCACCTTCCGGCACGTCGCGCTTCCCGCGGCACGACCCGCGATGGCCGTGCTCGGGCTGTTCACCTTCATGGCCGCGTGGACCGACTACCTCTGGCCGCTCCTCGTGCTCAGCCCTCGGAATCCGAGCGTGCAGACGGCGCTCGCCTCCCTGAGCGCCGCCGGCGGACAGAACCCCGACAACGCGATGGTGCTCGCGGGCGCCGTGCTGTCGGTCATCCCCCTCCTCATCCTCTTCATCGTCGCGGGCAGGCAGCTCGTGGCCGGAATCATGCAAGGCGCAGTGAAAGGCTGAAAATGACCATCGAGACTCCGACACGCACCAGGGACAGCCCCGACTACCGGGATTCGGGACTCGAGTTCCCGGCCGGATTCCTCATCGGCTCCGCCACGGCGTCGTACCAGATCGAGGGCGCGGCCACCGCCGACGGTCGAGGTCCGTCGATCTGGGACACGTTCAGCGCCACGCCCGGCAAGATCGTCAACGGCGATACGGGCGCCGTCGCCGACGACCACTACCACCGTCTCGCCGAGGACCTCGACCTCATGGCCGAACTCGGGCTCGAGGCGTACCGCTTCTCGATCGCCTGGCCGCGCATCCAGCCACTCGGATCGGGCGCGGTGAACGAGGCCGGCCTCGACTTCTACCGCCGGCTCGTCGACGGGCTCATCGCCCGCGGCATCCGCCCCATCGCGACGCTGTACCACTGGGACCTCCCCCAGGCGCTCGAAGACGCGGGCGGGTGGACCAACCGCGAGACCGCCTACCGCTTCGCCGAGTACACGCGGCACGTGGCGGAGGCGCTCGGCGACCGCGTTCCCGTGTGGACGACGCTGAACGAACCGTGGTGCAGCGCCTTCCTGGGGTACGGGTCGGGCGCACACGCGCCGGGGCGCACCGACGGCGACGCAGCGCTCCGCGCGATGCATCATCTCAACCTCGCACACGGCCTCGCGGTGCAGGTCCTTCGCGAGGTCGCTCCCGAGGCCGAGGTGTCGGTCACGCTGAACTTCCACGTCGTCCGTGGCGAGGGCGAGACGGGACCCGAGGCCGTTCGCCGCATCGATGCGCTGGCGAACCGTGCCTTCACCGAGCCGATGCTGAACGGCGGATACCCCGCCGATCTGGTCGAGGACACGGCCTCCGTCACGGACTGGTCGTTCGTCCTCCCCGGGGACGCCGAGATCATCCGGCAACCGCTCGACTTCCTCGGGGTCAACTACTACTCGACGACGCGCGTACGCATGTGGGACGGGGTGTCACCTCGCGAACGGTCCGACGGCCACAAGGCCGCGCCAGGGTGGGCCTGGCCCGGCAGCGAGCACGTCGAGTTCCTGCGTCAGGAGGGGCCGTACACCGCGATGGGCTGGAACATCGCGCCCGACGGCTTCGAGGACCTGCTCCTCTCGCTCCACCGTCAGTTCCCCGGCCTGCCGCTCATGATCACCGAGAACGGGGCGGCGTTCGACGACGAGCCGGTCGGCGAGCGGGTGATCGACGAGCAGCGCATCGACTACCTGCGGCGGCACTTCACCGCCGCCCATCGTGCGATGCGGCAAGGTGTCGACCTGCGCGGATACCTCGTCTGGTCGCTGCTCGACAACTTCGAGTGGGGGTACGGATTCAGCAAGCGGTTCGGCATCGTGCACGTCGACTACGACACGCAGAAGCGCACCGTGAAAGACAGCGGGCGATGGCTGGCGTCGCTCATCACGACCCGCGCGATCCCCGGATGAAGCGCCGATTCGTTTTGACATACGGTGATGCTGTGAAGTTGCGGATGCGGACGATGCATGCGATGCGGACGATGCATCCGCTGCATCCGAAGCGGGGAACCAGCGGGGCCACCCGATGGGTGGCAGGAGACGAGACGTGACGACAGAAGCGCCCCACCCCGGGACGACCGTGAGCCCGACCCTCGAAGGCGTCGCGGAACTGGCCGGCGTGTCCAGTTCGACGGTGTCGCGAGTCATCAACGGTTCACCCCGGGTCACGGAGGAGACCGTTGCCCGGGTCAACGACGCGATCGCGCGGCTCGGGTACGTGCCGAATCGGGCCGCCCGCAGTCTCGTTCGGCGGCGGACGCAGACGATCGCGATGGTCATCCCCGAACGCACGGCCGAGTTCTTCGCCGACCCGTACTTCGCCGAGGTCATCCAGGGAGCGGCGATGCACGCGTCGTCCACCGACTACTCGCTGACGCTGCTGATCGAGTCGGAGAGCGATCCCGAGAAGACGCATCAGTTCCTTCGCCGGGGGAACGTCGACGGCGCGCTCATCCTGTCGCATTTCAGCGCGTCGTCGGCGTACCTGGAGCTGTCCCGTTCGCTTCCGGTGGTGTTCGGCGTGCGCCCCTCCGGAGACATGGACGCGGAGATCCACATGGTGGACGTCGACAACGTGGCGGCCGCTGCGCTCGCGACCCAGCACCTCATCGACCGGGGCCGCACCCGCATCGCGACGATCTCGGGTCCGTTGAACACCTCGGCCGGGCGCGAGCGGCTCGAGGGCTGGCGCGCGACCATCGACGCCGCCGGGCTGGCGCCGGGCGAGTGCGAGGAGGGCGACTACACTCCGACCGGCGGGGCGGCGGCCACGGTGCGGCTCCTCGACGGCGCGACGCCCTTCGACGCCGTCTTCATCGCTTCGGCGCAGATGGCCGCGGGGGCGCTGGTGGTGCTCAAGGAGCGGGGACTGCGGGTGCCGGAGGACATCGCCATCGCCACCCTCGACAACAACGTGTTCACGACCAACAGCAACCCGCAGCTCACCACCGTCGACCTGCACACCGCCGAGAAGGGGGCGGCCATGGTGGAGCAGCTCGTGCGGCTGATCGAGGGGCGAACGATCGACCCGGTCACTCTCGTTCCGATCGAGCTCGTCCAGCGCGAGTCCAGCTGACGACGACGGCGCCCGACGGTCGCGGCTCGGTCGAGGCATCCGTCGTCAGGAGGTCTGCGCCACGATCGCCTGCGCGACCGGCCGGCGCGGGCGCGGTCGGTCAGCCGCCGAGACCGCCGGCCGCGAACACGGCCGGCACGGTGCCCCCGTCGACGAGGAGGTCGGTGCCGGTGATGAAGCTCGCCTGCTGCGGGTCGAGCAGGAACGCCGCGGCGGCCGCGATGTCATCGGGGGTGCCGAGACGCTGCGCCGCCGACATCGCGATCATCCCGCGCATCTGCTGACCGGCCTCGCCCGCCAGCTCTTCTGCGCCCATCGGCGTCGAGATGATACCCGGGCTGATCGAGTTGATGCGCGCGCCGCGTTCGCCCCACGCGCCCGCCGCCCGCGCCACGCGAAGCTGGTTCGCGCGCTTGGCGTAGCTGTAGGCCGCGCCGGGGTTCGGCACGGCCCCGGCGGCCAGGAAGGGAAGGTCGAGCAGCTGGTCGGTCGGCGTCGCGGTGAGCGCGCCCTGCAGCTCGGCGGGCAGCGACGGCGCCGCCAGGTGGCCGGCCATGCTCGCGATCACGACGCCCGACCCACCGGGCGCGATCACGCGCTGGAACTCGTCGAGCACGTACGCCACACCGAGGAGGTCGACGTGCAGGATCGCCTCGATCGGCGCCTGCACGGGAGAGAGCCCGGCGGTGTGGGCGACGTGCGTCACGCGACCGAGCGCGGCGGCGGCGTTCGCGAGCTTCGCGACCGATGCGTGATCGGAGACATCCACGCGCTCGGCGGTGACGTCGTGCCCTTCGACCCGCAGCTGCGACGCGGCGGCCTCGAGGGTCGACTCGTTGAAGTCGGCGAGCAGCACTGCTCGACCGCTGCCGACGCGGCGGGCGATCGCCAGCCCCATTCCGCCCACTCCGATGACGACGACGACGTCCTTCTGCATTCCGACCTCCATGTCGAACTCGCCCGTTGAATTCCGAGACTCCTCGTAGCGTAAATCATGTGCGCGCTGCCTACAATCGACGAGTGGAGAACCGCAAGCGGGGGCGGCCGCGCAGCGGCGAGGCCGATCGGGCCATCCTCGAGGCGACCCGCGACCTGCTGCTCGCCGTGGGCTACGAGCAGCTCACGATGCAGGCGATCGCGGTGCGCGCCGGTGTCGCGAAGCAGACGGTGTACCGGCGCTGGCCGTCGAAGGCCCGCCTCGTCGCCGACGCCGTGCTGGGCGGATACCTGTCGGTGGCGTTCGCCGGGCGAGTGGATGCCGCTGGCTCGCCGTCTGCGCCCGGCAGCCTCCGGGCGTGGCTGCACGCGGCCGCGCTCGGGCTGTCGGATGCCACGAACCTCACGATCGTGCGCGCGCTCGCCGCGGCAGCGGCCGGGAGCGACGAGGACGCCGCCCGGCTCTACGCGGCGATCACCGAGCCGGGCCGGCAGCAACTCCTCGAACTGCTGCACGAGGGCGTCGCGCGCGGTGAGCTGCGCCCCGATGCTGACCTCGGGGCGGCGGCCGATGCGCTGCAGGGTGCCGTGCTCTACACGGCGCTCGCCCGGCGCCCGCCGCAGGTGGAGCACCTCGACTCACTCGCCGACGTCCTGCTGGGCGGACTCGCGGTGCCGTGATTCCCCAGGAGCGGCCAGGGTCGATCCGTCCCGATGAGAGGTGCTGGACGCACCTCGACGGAGAATCTCGCGCCCACTGTCGGATTGCGCCCATGCTGTTCGTAGCAGGGATGACGGGTCGCCCGGGGCATCCGGGAATCTCGAAGAAGGGACCATCGTGAAGCTGATCACCAACACCCAGATCACCGTCGACGGCGTCATGCAGGCGAACGGCGGCAACAACCCCGAGTTCGACCCCGGGTTCGAGCGAGGCGGATGGGCACTGCCGCTCGGCGACGACGAGTCGATCGCCTACATCGGCGACTTCTACCGACGCGCCGATGCTTTCCTGTTCGGCCGGCGCACCTACGAACTCTTCGCCGGGTACTGGGGCGTGCAAGACGACGCCGACAACCCGTTCGTCAGCTCACTGAACTCGCGTCCGAAGTTCGTCGCGTCGAACACGATCACGGACCCCGAGTGGGCGGGCACGACCGTGCTCTCAGGAGACCTCGAGGCCGCCATCCGGGAGCTGAAGGCACGGCCGGGCGGCGAGCTGCAGGTGCACGGCAGCGGCCGGCTCATCCGCTGGCTGCTCGAACACGAGCTCGTCGACGAGATGACGCTCATCGTCTTCCCGGTGATCGTCGGCGGCGGAACGCGCCTGTTCCCCCACGAGGGAACGGATTTCGCCCTCGACCTCCTGGAATCGCGCCGGTTCCCCACCGGCATCCTCGCTCAGACCTACCGACCGACCGGGCGCCCGCAGTACGCGCGGTGACGGAGCGGGGCCGAGGCTCATAGGCTGGGGTCGTGCCCCGACTCCACGCAGAGCCCGACCGATCGAAGTGGGTGCCGGTCACCGACTCCTTCGGATTCCGCGGTCGCCGCCACCGCAAGGCGGCGATCCGGATGCTGCTGTCGCAGGCGAGGGGCCCCGCCGCGACATCGTCAGGTGCGAGCGCCGGCATCAGTGCGTGGGCGGTCAGTCAGGCCGTTCCGTTCCTGATGCGGAAGGCCGCCGGCCGGGTGCTCGCGTGGGTCTGGAAGGCCGAGCCGGAGCTGCTGGTCGTGATGGCCCAGGTGCAGGCCGCGACGCCGCAGCTGCGGGTCGCCCGCGCATCGATGCCGATCGAGTACAACGACACCGAGGAGTTCCGCGGCACCTACCTCGGCGTCGGCGAGAAGCTCGTCATGCCGCTTCCGGCGGACGATCGACCGCCGTTCGCCACGTACACGTGGGATCTCGGCTCGCACTTCGTGAGCGTGACGGCCGTGTGCAGTGATCGCGAGCGGTTCGGCACGGTGGTCGGCGCCGTCGACGAGCTCGCCCGCGGCATCCGCATCGTGGACGACCTCACGGTCGGCGAGTCGGCGCCCGTGCTGCGGATCGATCCGGCCTGATCGGAGGAACGATGACCGAGGTACTGCTCTTCCACCACGCGTTGGGACTCACCGAGGGCGTGCACGCGTTCGCCGACGAACTGCGTCAGGCCGGCCACACGGTGCACACGCCCGACCTCTTCGATGGACGCACCTTCGGCTCGATCGAGGCAGGCGTCGAACATGCGAACGACGTGGGCTGGGGCGAGATCATCGCGCGCGCCGAGCGCGCGGCCGAGCCACTGCCCGCAGAACTCGTCTACGGCGGCTTCTCGCTCGGGGTCGTTCCCGCGCAGAAGCTCGCCCAGACCCGCCCGCGGGCGAGGGGCGCGCTGTTCCTGTATTCCTGCCTCCCCGTCTCGGAGTTCGGCGGGTGGCCGGCCGTGGTTCCGGCGCAGATCCATGGGATGGACGCCGATCCGATCTTCATGGACGAAGGCGATGTGGACGCCGCGCGTGAACTCGTCGAGTCCGCCGACGACGCTGAACTGTTCCTCTACCCCGGGGACCAGCACTACTTCGCCGACTCCAGCCTGCCGAGCTACGACGCCGACGCGACGAGGCTGCTCATGCAGCGCGTGCTCGACTTCCTCGCCCGGGTCGGCTGACACCGCGGATCAGCTCGGGTCGACGCTCACAGTTCGACGCTGCTGAGCACCTCGGTCGCGGCGATCTTCAGCACGCCGCCCTCGTCGACCAGCCGGTACGCCGTGACCTCCTGCACCACGCTTCCGTCGGTGAACGTATAGGTCAGCGTCGCCTGCGCGGCGTCGGGCGGCGATGCCTGCACGTCCGCGATCCGGACCTGCGCCACCGCACCCCAGAACTCGCCGTAGGCGTCGCGACCGCCCACGTGGTTCGCCTGGTAGTCGGCGGTCATCAGCGGCCACGCGGCGTCGAGATCCCCCGGCAGCATGGCGTAGTACGACGTGAGCGAGTCGACGATCCGCTGCTCGGCGCTCGGAGGCGGGGCAGGCGGCGGCTCCGCGTCGGCCGAAGGCGTCGGCTCTCCCGGCGTGGCTTCGGGTTCGGATGTCGCGGGGGGCGTGGTCGCAGCATCCGGCGTCCGGGTCGCGGTCGGTGTCTCGCGAGCCTCGGGTTCGCCCGCACTTCCTGAGCCCTGCCCGAGCAGGCCGAAGAGGAACGCGCCACCGCCGAGCAGCAGGAGGCCCGCCAGGATCAGGACGCCGATCATCGCCGCAACGCGGCCCCGGCGATTCTGCGGCGGCTCGGTCGGTCCTGGCGGCTCGGCCGGCGCGACGGGCGGGGGCGGCGACGCGCCGCGATGGCCCACCGGACGTGCGGGCGGCGGAGGTGTCGGCCGGTTCCTCGCGGGCGCGACCACGGCGTCGAAGGCGGCGATTCCGGTCAGCAGCTCGGTCTCGGCGGTCTCGGCTTCCCCAGGCACGGATGCCGCGGTCGCGGGGCCCGCGGGCACGGATGCCGCGGTCGCGGGTTCCTCGAGGCGCTTCGTCGGCGCCGTCGGCTCCTCCAGTCGCTCGGTCTCGGCGGTCGCGTCGGCGGCGGCGGTCGCGACGGTGCCGGTCGCGGCCCCGGTGAGCGGCGCCGTGGCGGAACCGGATGCCGCGGCGGCATCCGCCTCCCCGGAGAGCACCGCCAGTCGGGTGGCGACCGTTTTCATGCTCGGCCGGCGCCTGGGGTCGGCCGACAGCATCTCGTCGAGCAGGGGTGCCAACGGGCCGGCATGTTCCGGCTCGGCGTGGCCGCCGCGGGCGACCTTGTGCAGCAGTGCGAGCGCGTTGTCGTCGGCGCCGAACGGCGGCGCGCCCTCGAGCATCGCGTACATCGTCGATCCGAGCGAGAAGACGTCGGAGGCGAAGCTCGTCGGTTGTCCGCGCGCCACCTCCGGCGCGAGGTACGCGGGCGTGCCGTGCATCATGCCCGTGGCGGTGATCGTCGTGTCGCCGAGCGCGTGCGAGATGCCGAAGTCGCTGATCAGCGCCGAACCGTCTTCGGCGATGAGGATGTTGCCCGGCTTGACGTCGCGGTGCACGATGCGCAACTTGTGCGCCGCAGCGAGGGCGGAGCTCACCTGCGCGCTGATCCGTGCCGTCCGCTCGGGGGTCAGCGTGCCATGCTCGCGCAGCAGCACCGACAGCGGCGTCGACTCGATGAGCTGCATGACGAGGCAGGGCTGCCCCTCGTGCTCCACGACGTCGAACACGGTGACGGCGTGCGGATGGTGCAGGCCCGCCGTGATGCGCGCCTCCCGCATCGCCCGAGTCGTCGCGACCTCGCGATCCCGGTCGGTGAGCTCGGGTTGCGTGCGCAGCAACTTGACTGCGACCGGACGCTCGAGGCGCTCGTCCCACGCCTGCCAGACGACGCCCATTCCACCGGTGCCGAGCAGCTTGACCAGCCGGTACCGGTCGGCGATGCGGGTGGACGGACTACTCAACGAGCGCACTCCTTCGAAGTCGACCCTCGACGCTAACCCGGACTCGCCCAGCGCCTCAGGGGCTTGCGGGAGTGGGCCGGGAATGCAAGCAGCGACGTGGTTCCCCGGGACTCACGCCCGCGGCAGCGACGACTCGACCCAGGCGCGCAGCTGCGCCGCCGGCACCGCGCCGATCTGACGCGACACCTCGACCCCGTCGCGGTAGAGCAACAGTGTCGGGATCGCCGTCACGCCGTGGCGACGCGAGACGACGGGCGACCGGTCGGCGTCGACCTTCACGACCTTGAGGCGTCCGGCAAGCTCGCGCGAGAGCTGTTCGACGACCGGCGCGATCGCCCGGCACGGCCCGCACCAGACGGCCCAGATGTCGACGAGCACGAGCATTCGGCTCGCGACGGCGTCGTCGAAGGTCGTGTCACCGGCCTCGACCAGCCATGGAAGGGCGGCGTGGCAGTCGGAGCAGCGGATCCGGCCGCGACCGCTGAACGGCACGCGGTTGCGCGTGCCGCACGAAGGGCACGCCACGATCTTCGACGGGTGAGGGCTCGTCATACTCCACAGGGTACGACGCGAGCGTTCACCGGACGCCGCGGCGGGCGTAGCATCGCCGCATGCCGCGCAATCCCGACATTCCCGACGCGTTCGACGTCTACACGGTGGTGGTGCCGCGGCGGCCTGCCGATGCGCCGGAGTTGCCCGACGCCGAGCTCGAGGCGCTCCAGGCACGCCACCTGGCCTACCGGGCCGAACTCGCCCGGCGGGGAACGATCGTTGCGAACGGCCCGTTCGACAACCAGAGCGACCCCTCCGCTCGCGGCATGTCGATCTTCGCCTGCGACCCCGCCGAGGCCGCGCGGTTGTCGGACGCCGACCCGTCCGTCATCGCCGGGCGCCTCGCTTATGACGTGATGGAGTGGTGGGTCGGCGCCGGCTCGCTCGCGTTCCCGCTCGCCGTCGGGCCGGTCGGCGACCGGCGCTCGATGCCCGACGACTGAGACGCGGGCTCCCGGTCATTCGGGTTGGTTTCCCTCGTCGCCGTTGATCGTGAACGGCGTGGTGACGCCCTCGTACATGAGGTGTGCGATGAGTCCGTCGGCGGCGTGCGGCAGGGTGTGGCAGTGGTCGCTCCAGATTCCGGGATTGTCGGCGACGAACGCGATGTCGTACGACTCGCCGGGGTGCACGTCGAGCGAGTCGACGATCCAGGGACTCCCGGATGCCGCGACCCCGTCCCGTGAGAGCACCACGACGTGGTGGCCGTGCAGGTGCATGGGGTGCACCTCACCGGAGTCGTTCACGATCCGCATGACGACGGTGTCGCCCTCGCGCACGTCGAACATGGGCACGTCGGGGAACATGCGGCCGTTGATGGTCCAGAAGTTCCCGGGCCGGCCGTCGATGATCCCGGGCCGGCGGCCGATCACGTAGTCGTACTCTCGGTCTGGCGACGAGGCGTCGAAGTCGAGCGGTGCGGGGGTGCCGTAGGCGAGCAGGTCGAGCGTCTCCGCCGGCTGCGGCGCCGGAGGGACGGATGCCTCGGGGTCGCCGATGATCACGCTGCGGGCGCCGCCGACCTGGAGCCGGACCGCCCCGCCGTCGTTCGGCGCGCGCACCGCGACATCCGCCCGACCGCCGGCCGGGATGAGCAGGCGCTGCCCCTCGACGTCGGACGGCTCGTGCACGTCGCGTCCGTCGATCGCGACGACCCGGTACGGGGCCTCGGACCAGACCGCGGCGGTGCCCTGGTCGGTGTTGATGACGCGCACCCGGACGATCGAACCGGGTTCGGCGGGCGTCTGCTCGTCGGCGACCCGGCCGTTGAGCGTGTGCTGCCCGCCGTAGACGTGCAGCAACGCGGTGACCTCGACGTCGGGCGCGGCATCCGACGATGCGGTGGCTGCCTCGGTGGGCTCGATCACGATCGCGCCGAGCAGGCCGCCGACGACCTGCTCGTGCGAGACCTGATGCGAGTGGTACCAGTACGTGCCCGCGTCCTCCGCGACGAACCGGTAGACGTGCCGCCCGCCGACGGGCACCGCGTCCTGCGTGATCCCGGCGACGCCGTCCGCCGCGTTCGGCACATCCACCCCGTGCCAGTGCAGCGTCGCCCCATCGGCCACCGACTCGTTCACCAGCACCACCTCGACCAGGTCGCCCTGCCTCGCACGCAACTCCGGACCCGGGGAGGTGCCGTTCACGGTGAACCCGTCCACCGCGCGCCCACCGGGCACGTCGATCGTCTCCTGCCGGGCCACGAGCTCGAACCGGACATCCGCCGCACGATCCGGATCGGCGACGAGCGACCTCACGTCGACCGCGCCGGCCGCGGGCGCGGAGCCGGAACCGTGGCCACCGTGGCCGCCCGACGCTGCATCGCCGCCCGCACCCATGTCCATGACCGAGTACTCGCCGAGCAACGTCGAGCTCCACGCGAGCGCGCCACCACCGAGCGCGACCGTGACCGCCACGGCGACGGCAGCGCGGCGGACGACCTCACGCCGTGACGGCACCGGAGCTCGCTCCCTCGGAGGTGATCCGCGAATCGGCGCCTGCGCGGGCGTCCGGAGCCCGACGCGTCCGCCGAGCAGCGATGGACGCCGTGGCGACGACCGCGATCGCGTTGGCGCCATGGATCAGCCCGAGGAACGGCAGGTCGCTGATCGAGAAGGCGACGGCCACCTGCAGCACCACCGTGCCGAGCACGACGGCCGCCCACGTCCGCGCACCCCGTACCTTGACGAAGAACGAGACGATGAGCAGCGCCATGGCGGCGAGCGGCATGACCGTGCCGCCCACGATCGCGTGCAGCGAGAATCCGACCTCGCCCGACCCGGTTCCGTTGCCCTCCACCACGGCCTGGTCGACCACGCCGCCGCCCTGGATGAAGCTGAGCATGCCACCGAACCCGAACGCGATCGAAGCGGCCTGCACGGCGACCCCGGCCACCAGGATCCACGCGAGGACCCCGTAGAACTTGCGCATCATGTGCTCCATTCGTTGCTGACGTGCGACCCACTCTCGCGATGGGCGAGTGCGACGTCATCGGAGCAGCGACGTATCCGCCTACGTCAGCGGACGTAGGCGAGGTCGACGGGGAGCTCAGTACGTCTGGGCGACGATGGCCTGCGCGACCGCCGGGGCCCCGTCGCCGTCGATGCGATACAGCGTGCCGCCGAGGCTCAGGTACACGGTCGACCCCTTGCCGGTGCCGGTGACGAGCGCCTCGGTGCCGTCGGGCGCGTCGGCGAGTTCGAGTGGACTCATCGCGACATCCGCATCGGGTGCGCGGAAGCGATCGAAGAGCGGCGAGAGGCCTCGCGCCGTGGTGATCGTGAGCCGGATGCGCTGCGTCCCGTCGTCGGCCTCGAGTTCGCACGTGAACGCGCGCGCCGCCGAACCCACCGCATCCCTGAAACCCGTCGGGGCCTCGGTGGTGGGGTCCCATGCCGTGTACTCGACGTCCCAGCCGGGAGGCAGCTGCAACGCGGCGACGATGCCCTGCTCGTCGAGTCCGCCGTTGCAGATCGCGTCCGCCTGCCGGAGCTCGAGGGCCGGCCAGTCGAGCCGGTCGGGCGTCGCCTGCTGGAGCGTCGTGAACGCCGCGTCGGCCACCTCGGCCAGGCGGTCGATGATCACGTCGGCCCCCAGCCCGGCGAAACGGCCGCCGGTCGAGGTCAGCGCGGCCGCGCTGATGCTCGCGACCACCCAGCTGTCGCCGACCGGTGCCGAGATCGACCACCCGGGGTCGCCACCCGCGACGGATGCATGGACGCCCGCGATCTCCCGGGTGTCGTCCGACGGCGCGTCACCGAGCTGGATCGGCACCCATTGTGCGGCAGCCCCGGGCAGCACGTCGACGCGCAGGTAGGCCCAGTCGCTCGGCGCGTTGTACTCCGGCATGCCGGAGCCGACGCGCCACGAGCAGGGCAGGCCACCCGCACCCTCGAGCAGCACGGCGTCGAAGACATCGAGGCGATTCGATGCGACGTCCGGTTCGACGGGCACGCCGTCGGCACCCTCGAGCGCCGCGGCCACGAGGTCGACGGGCACGAGGTCGCCGCACGTGAGCGGCCCCGATGCCACGGGGGTGGGCGTCGGTGACTCGGTCGGTGTCTGCGTCGGAGCAGGGCCCGGCACGGAGCATCCGGTCAGGGCGACCAGGGCGAGGGCGGCCGTGACGACGGCGGCGGAGTTCGTGCGCACGGCACGAACCTATCCCGTCGGGGGTCGCCGTGGCGTCATCTCGCTCGAACCGGGATCTGCTGCGGCGCACTCCCGACCGCGCGGCGCGCCGCTCCGGGTGTCATGCCGTGGTGCCGCTTGAAGGCGCGGCTGAACGCGGCCTCGGAGGAGTAGCCGACGCGTGCCGAGATCGCCCCGATCGGGTCATCCGTTCGCGCGAGCTGGGCTCGGGCCTGCTCGAGCCGCCATGCCGCGAGGTACCGCATGGGCGGCTCGCCGACGAGGGCCGTGAAGCGCTCCGCGAACGCCGAGCGCGAGAGGTTCGCCACGCCGGCGAGTTTCACGAGGGTCCATTCGTCGTCGGGATGCGCGTGCATCCGGCCGAGGGCACGGCCGACCTGCGGGTCGCGGAGAGCAGCGAGCCATCCGGTCGTGGCATCGCTGCCCCGCAACCAGCGGCGGATCATCTGGATGACGAGCACGTCGGCCAGGCTGGTCATCACCGCCTCGCCGCCGGGCTGCACCGCCTCGGCCTCGCGAGCGAGCAACCGCAGCACCGTGCCGAACGCGCTCGCCTCGCCGTCGTCCCAGGCGTCGACGCGGATCACCTCGGGAAGCTCGGCGATCAGGCGGGCGGTGAGAGGGGCGTCGACCCGCATGGCCGCGTAGGCGATCTGCGCCGGCTCACCGCCGCCGCCGAAGCGCATGTGCTCGAAGGTGTCGCTCAGTTGCTCGGCGGGAATGTCGAACAACGGCGTGGATGCGGCATCCGACGTGCTCAGCAGTCGATGACGGATGCCGCGAGTGATGAGGGCTGCGCTGCCCGCCTCGAGCGGGTACCGGTCGTCGCCGACCTCGAGGATGCACCGGCCGGAGAGGACGACCGGAAGCATCATGTAGCCGTCGAGCTCGGGGAACCCCACGCCCCACGGCGCGGTCATCTCGGCGCGGCAGTACAGGGCGCCCGTGAAGCGCAGCAGGTGCAGTCCGTCGCCGAACTGCACGCCGTCGACGAGGTCGGCACCAGCCGTTGCCATGCGCGGATTGACCATGCGTCCACGGTCTCATGCCGAGATGCCGGACATCCCGGGATCTGGACGAACGGCATAGAAACGTGAACGTGTGGCGATTGTTCATCCACCGAAGCCGCGCGAGGGTGGACGCACATTGGCACACACCGACGAAGGGAATCCCTCATGTCATCCACCACTGCCGTCATCGGCGCCACCGGCAAGACCGGTCGACGCGTCGCCGACCTGCTCGAGGAGCGGGGCGTCGACGTGCGCCGCCTCGCTCGTGGCACGGCCCCTGCGTTCGACTGGGAGCGGCCCGAGGGCTGGCGCGACGCCCTCGACGGCGTCGACCGCCTGTACGCGGCCTACGTGCCCGACCTCGCCGCTCCCGGATCGGAGGCGGCCATCACGCGGCTCACCGAGGTCGCCCGCGATGCGGGCGTGCGTCACCTCGTGCTGCTCTCGGGGCGGGGCGAGGACGCGGCCCGTCGCTGCGAGGACATCCTGTTCGCATCGGGCGTTCCGGCGACCGTCGTGCGGGCGAGCTGGTTCCTCCAGAACTTCACCGAGGGGATGCTCCGCGACGCGGTGCTCTCCGGCGTGCTCGCCATGCCCGCCGGCGACGTGCGCGAGCCGTTCATCGACGTCGACGACCTCGCCGAGGTCGCGGTCGAGGCGCTGACGGGAACGGGGCACGAAGGGCGCGTCCACGAGGTCACGGGCCCGGAGTCGTTGAGCTTCGCCGAGCTGGCGGCCCTGCTCTCGGAGATCGACGGCCGCGACGTGCAGTACGTCCCCGTGGGGTTCGACGAGTTCCACGCCGCGGTCGCCGACGGCGCCGGGCCCGAGGTCGCGACGCTCCTCACCGAGCTGTGCCGCGAGGTGTTCGACGGGCGGAACGTGTCGCCCACGACGGGCGTCCTCGAGGCGCTCGGCCGGCCGCCGCGGGACGCGCGCACCGTGCTGACGGAGGCGGCACGGGTGGGCGCCCGGGCGTGAGCGTCGTCGTCGACGAGCGTCATGCCGATCCCGGATTCGCGCCCGCCGAGCACCGGGCGCTCGGCGTCGATCTCCCCTCAGCGCCAGTCGTGCACGACCGCGACCGACGTCAGGAATCGCAGGTCGAGGGCCCCGGCAGCGGCGCCGTCGAGGTAGACGCTGAGACGCTGATGCCGCTGCAGCACCGAAGCCGGCAGGTCCGTGGTGACCGGACCCGTCAGCGCCCCGGCAACCGCCCCGGCCTTCTCGGGTCCCGACGCGATGAGCATCGCGGCCCGTGCGCGCATGATGGTGCCGAGGCCCTGGCTGATCGAACGGCGAGGCACCTCGTCGATACCCGTGAAGAACCGGGCGTTGGCCTGCCGCGTCGACTCCGCCAGCTCGACCACCCGAGTCAGCGAGCGGAAGTCGCTCCCTGGCTCGTTGAAGCCGATGTGCCCGTTGCGACCGATACCGAGCAGCTGCACGTCGACGCCGCCGGCGAGCTGGATCGCCCGCTCGTAGTCGATCGCCGCGGCCGAGGGGTCGGCGCCGCCGCCGTCGGGGACGCGGACGCGGTCGGCGGGGACGCCGAGCGGATCGGCGAAGGCCCGCAGCAGCACGTTCCGGTAGCGCTCGGCGTGACGTTCGGGCAGGCCGACGTACTCGTCGAGCGCGAACGCCTGGAGGTGATCGACGCGGAACGTGCCCGCCAGCGCGCGCGCGGCGAGCGCCGCGTAGACCGGTTCGGGACTCGAGCCCGTCGCCACGCCGAGCACGGGGTCGGGGACCCCGAGCAGCGCGACCTCGATGTGCCGCGCCGCCAGCTCGCCGAGGCGATCGGCGTCGGGAAGGACGTGGATGATCATGATGCGGAGGCTCCGTGGTTCAGGATGCGAGCGCGGCGCCGGGAATCGCCGCCAGCAGTTCCCGCGTGTAGGGATCCTGCGGGGAGTCGAAGATCTGCTCCGGCGTGCCGCTCTCGACGATGCGCCCGCGCTGCATCACGTGCACCTCGTCGGAGATCATGCGCACGACCGCGAGGTCGTGGCTGATGAACAGGTAGCTCAGGCCGAGGCGGGCCTGGAGGCCCGCCAGGAGTTCGAGGATCTGCGCCTGCACGAGCACGTCGAGGGCCGAGACGGCCTCGTCGAGCACCACGAGGTCGGGTTCGAGCGCGAGGGCGCGGGCGATCGCGACGCGCTGTCGCTGCCCGCCCGACAGCTCGTGCGGCAGACGCGAGGCCATGGCCGCCGGCAGGGCGACCTGCTCGAGGAGCGCGG
Organism: Agromyces sp. NSFZ; assembly: GCF_056156205.1. Classification (NCBI taxonomy): domain Bacteria; kingdom Bacillati; phylum Actinomycetota; class Actinomycetes; order Micrococcales; family Microbacteriaceae; genus Agromyces; species Agromyces sp. NSFZ. The sequence continues at coordinate 869,323 of NZ_CM149585.1, read as the reverse complement.
CGACGCGTCCGCGGCGCTCGGCGCGGTTGCCGACGCGGTGCACCACGAGCGGCTCCGCGATCGACTCCTCCACGGTGTACCGCGGATCGAGGGACGCGTAGGGGTTCTGGAAGACCGGCTGCACGCGGCGACGGAAGGCGAAGAGCTCGCGACGCTTCAGGGTCGTCAGGTCGGTTCCGTCGAACTCGATGCGACCGGCCGTGATGGGCTCGAGACCGAGCACGAGGTTCGCGGTCGTCGACTTGCCCGAGCCCGACTCCCCCACGATCGAGACGGTCCTGCCGCGCGGAATCACGAAGCTCACCCCGTCGACGGCGGTGAACGTCGTGGGTTCGCCCGCCTTCGGCGAGCGCAGCGGGAACTCCTTGCGCAGGCCGATGACCTCGACGAGCGGTCGGCCGTCGGCGTGGTCGTGCCTGACCGGCAGGGGCTCCCGCCGTGATGCGAGGCTCGGCGCCGCCGCGATGAGCTGCTTCGTGTACTCGTGCCGAGGGTTCTCGAGCACCTCGGCCGAGGTGCCCGTCTCGACGATGGCGCCGCGGAACATCACCACGATGCGGTCGGCGCGCTCGGCGGCGAGCGCCAGGTCATGGGTGATCAGGAACACGGCCGTGCCCATCGCGTCCGTGAGCTGATCGAGCTGGTCGAGGATGCGTCGCTGCACCGTGACATCCAGCGCCGAGGTCGGCTCGTCGGCGATGAGGAGGCGCGGCCGGCAGGCGAGGCCCATCGCGATGAGGACGCGCTGGCGCATTCCGCCCGAGAACTCGTGGGGATACTGGCGGGCGCGCTGCTCGGGATCGGGGATGCCGACGAGCTCGAGCAGCTCGATCACGCGAGCCTGCACCTCGGCGGCGGTGCCGAAGCCGTGCACCGCGAGCGCCTCGCCGATCTGGTCGCCGACGCGCAGCAGCGGGTTGAGGTTCGACATCGGATCCTGCGGCACGAGGCCGATGCCCGCGCCGCGCAGGCGCACGAGCTCGTTGTCGCCGAGCTCCGTGATCTCCCGGCCCTCGAAGCGGATGCTGCCCGCGGTGATGACGCCGTTCTCGGGAAGCAGTCGGTTGATCGCCGCGGCGGTCGTGGACTTGCCCGAGCCCGACTCGCCGACGACGGCGACGGTCTCGCCCGCGGCGACGTCGATGGAGACGTCGGCGACAGCGGGCACGAGTTCGCCGCCGGTGCGGAAGGCGACCGAAAGCCCGCTGATGCGGAGGACCGGGTCGTTCGTGGTCATGGGGCGTACTCCTGTGTGCTGAGGATCGAGGCGAGCGCGTCGAGCGCATGGCGCCAGAGGGTGTCGGTGGGCGTCGGTTCGGCGGCGAGCAGCCGGTTGCTCGCGAGTGCCACGGCGATGCCCTGCCCTGGGACGAAGCCCACGGCGCATCCGGTGAAGCCGGGGTGCCACAGCAGCGGCATCGGCCCATCCGGCGCCGCGAGCTCGGTGCGCCGCCAGCCGAGCGCCTGCTCGGCATCGGGACCGGCCGCGACGACGTCGGCGGTCACGGCCGGATCCCAGAGCCCGGGGTGGTCGTCCGCCCGGCTCAGGGCCGCGGCCACGTCGAGCACGTCGTCGATGGATCCGAACAGGCCCGCGTGCCCGGCCAGGCCGTCGAATGCGTGGAAGCAGTTGCCGTCGTTCGCCGCGCCGGCGATCGGCCGGGTGCGCCAGACGAATCCGTCGTCGTGCCAGGAGACGGGGTACGGATGCCCCGTCGCCACCATTCGGCGCTCGACGTCGTCGCCGTACGAACTGGTCGCGGCGTCTCCGACGGGCCCGTACCCGAGGGTCCCAGGTCCGAGCGGGTGCGCGACCAGGTCGGCGACCGCTGCGTCGAGCCGCTCGCCCGCGACCGCCTCGACGACCCGCCCGAGCGTCATGAACCCGAGGTCGGAGTAGTGCCGTTCGCTGCCGGGTGCGTAGCGGAGCGGGAGCGAGTCGAGGGCGACCAGGGGGTCGGGCTCCGGCGCGAGGTAGAACGGCTGCCACTCCCAGAGCCCGGCACGGTGCTGCAGCAGGTCGCGGACGGTCGTGCCGGCCGCACCGCCGAAGCTCGGCACGAATCGCACCACGGCATCGTCGAACGCGAGGGCGCCCGTGGAGGCGAGGTGGTGCAGCGCGGTCGTGGTGCCGACGACCTTCGTCACCGAGGCGAGGTCGTGCAGCGTGTCGCGGCGCATCGGGGCGCCCACCGGTTCGGGCGAGGCCGTCCCCGCCGCGGCGACGTGCCGTACGCCGTCGAGGTCGATGCCGATCACGCACCCGGCCGGCGCCGATGCGCCGGGGGTCACGATGGCCTCGGCGGCGGCGAGGAGGGTCTCGTGGGCGTTCATGCGGCCGCCCGTTCGGCGAGCCCGCGGATGCCGAGCCCCGGGGCGTCGGCGAGCACCGCACGGTCGCCCTCGTAGCGGAGGCCGCCGACCACCGTCGGATCCCGAAGCCAGAGGCCGGCGTCGAGGTCGTGCACCGCATCGGGGCGGATCGCCGCGGCGAGCGAGGCCGCGGCGGCGACGCCGACCGCGCTCTCCATCATGCAGCCGACGATGACCTCGAGGCCGGCCGCCCGCGCCTCCGCGGCCAGACGCAGCGCCTCGGCCGGACCGCCGGTCTTGGCGAGCTTGATGTTCACGAGGTCGGCCGCGCGGCGGCGCACGATGCGGTGCAGGTCGAGGGTCGTCCGCACGGACTCGTCCGCGAGGATCGGAGTGTCGACGGCCGACGTCACTTCGGCGAGCCCGTCGAGGTCGACGGCGGCGACCGGCTGCTCGACGACTTCGAGGCCGACGCCGGCATCCTCCGCGTCGCGGATGATCCGGATCGCGACGTCAGGGGTCCACGCCTGATTGGCGTCGACGCGCAGCGCGACGGCCGTGCCGACCTCGGCTCGCAGTGCGACGAGCGCCGGCACGACGGCCTCGGCCGCCGACGCCTTGACCTTGATGCAGCCGAAGCCGTCGTCGACGTGGCGGCGTGCCCGCGCGACGAGGTCGTCTGCGGAACCGGCCGAGAGGGTCATGTCGGTCGCCACGTGACGGATGCCGGTCGCTGCGCCGAGCACGTCGGCCATGCGGCAGCCGGCCGCCTGGGCGGCGAGATCGGTGAGCGCGCACTCGACCGCGCTCCTGGCGGCGCCGTTGCCGATCAGGGCGGCGGCGATCGCCGTCGACCAGCGCTCGCGCTCGGCGGTCGGCACCCCGACCACCGCCTCGGCGACCGGGCCGTCGACCGCAGCGTGCACGCTCTCGGGGCTCTCCCCCGTCACCCGCCAGCTGGCGGGAGCCTCGCCCCAGCCGCTGCGACCGTCGCTGTCGACGGCCTCGACGAGCACGACATCGAGGTGCTCGGCCCGCCGGACGGCGGTGACGAACGGCCGCACGAGCGGGCTCGGAACGCGATGCACCCGAAGTGCGGCGAGGCGGGTCATCCGGACTCCCCTGCACCGCGGCGGAGCCGCAACTCGGGCTCGCCGAACTCGTCCTGCGTTCGAGCTCCCCCGTCGGGCAGCCACCCGCGGCCACGGTAGAACCCGATCGACGGAGCGTTCGCCTCGAACACCCAGAGCGCCACCGAACGAGCGCCGCCGGCACGCAGCGAATCGTACGCCGCGTCGAGCAGACGCGTCCCGAGGCCGAGGCCGCGTGCACGCGGCGAGACGTAGAGGGAATGCACCGTGCCGCCGTCGCCGTCGGCGTCGGCCGCGAACCGGGTGACGCCGAGCACGTCGCCGTCGCGCTCGGCGACGAGCACGGTGCCGTCGGTCGACGCGAGCACTCGATGCCAGAGCGCCTGCGCACGGGCATCCGTCATCGCCTCGATCGCGGCGCTCGGCAGCACGCCGACGTAGCTCTCGCGCCAGCAGTCGAGGAAGACGGCGACGATCGCGTCACGGTCGTCGACCGTCGCGGTACGGAGCGTCACGGTCATGGTTCAGTGCCCCGCCTCGAGCACGAGCGAACGCAGGCCGCGGTCGAGCGGCTTCGGCAGCACGAGCGGGCCGGCGCCCGGCGTGATCGCACCGAGGATCCGCGGCGCGCGCGCACCCGTGCCGCCCGGCACCGTCGCCGCGACGCCGTGCAGGGTGCACCATCCGATGAGCGCGAACGCGATGGCCTCCTTGCTGTCGGCCGGCGCGCCGAGGTCGTCGGCGAGCACGACGGTCACGCCGGGCAGCGCGGCACGGAGCCCGTCGAGGATCAACGGGTTGCGGCATCCGCCGCCCGAGACCGCGAGGAACCCGATGCCTGCCGCCCGCACGTCGCGCGCCACCGTGCGCACCGTGAGCTCGGTGAGCGTACGCACCAGGTCGGCGATCGCGAGCGAGCGACCGAGTCCCGCCTCCGCCGCACGGACGTAGTCGAGATGGAAGTGCTCCTTGCCCGTGCTCTTCGGCGCGGGCAGCGCGTAGTACGGGTCGTCGAGCAGCACCGCCAGCAACTCCTCGTCGACCGAGCCGCTCGCCGCGATCCGCCCGTCCTCGTCGTAGCCGAGGCGGTTGATCGAGCCGTCGACCACGACCGCGTCGACGAGGGCGTTCGCGGGGCCGATGTCGTAGGCGACGAGGGATCCGGCGCCCACCACCGTCATGTTGGCGATGCCCCCGAGGTTGAGCGCAGCGGAGACGCCCGCGCGGCCGCGGAGCAGCAGCTCGTCGAGGAAGGACACGAGCGGGGCGCCGTGCCCGCCGACGGTGATGTCCCGGATGCGCACGTCGGCGACCACCGGCACGCCGAGCAGTTCGGCGATCCAGGCGGGCTGGCCGATCTGCAGGGTGCCGAGGGCTCGGGCGCCGTCGACCCAGTGGTACACGGTCTGGCCGTGCGACGTCACGACGTCGACGCCTCCGACGGCGTCGCTCGCGGCCAGCGCGGCCGCCGCGAACGCCTGGCCGATGAGGGTGTCGAGCTCGCAGATCTCGGCGAGCGTGGTCGGCGCCGGGGGCAGCGCCGCGATCAGCTTCTCGCGCAGTTCCGGCGCGTACGGGGTGCTCGCCTCGTGCAGCACGCGGCCGGTGAGGGCGCCGTCGTGCTCGGCGAAGTCGACGACGGCGACGTCGATGCCGTCGTGCGAGGTGCCCGAGATCATGCCGAGGACGCGCATCATGCCCCCTCGAGCGCGGGCCGCAGCCGGCCCCCGGCCGCAGTGAGGCGTTCCGCGGCCTCGGCCTGCGAGACCCCGCGGGCGAGCATCAGCACCGACGACTTGACGTCGTATCCGGTGTCGGCGAGCGTCGCCGCCGCGCGCTCCCGCGGCACGTCGGCGATCTGGCTCACCATGCGCACCGCACGGTCGCGCAGCTTGTGGTTCGTGGGCTTCAGGTCGACCATCAGGTTGCCGTAGGTCTTGCCCTGCCGAACCATCACGATGGTCGAGAACATGTTGAGCACGAGCTTCTGCGCCGTGCCGGCCTTGAGCCGGGTCGAGCCGGTGAGCACCTCGGGGCCGACGGCGACCTCGATGGGGAGCTCGGCGACGGCGCTCAGCTGCGTGCCGACGTTGCAGGAGAGCCCGACCGTGAGGGCGCCGAGTGCGCGCGCCCGCTCGATCGCCGCGAGGACGTACGGCGTGCGACCGCTGGAGGCGATGCCGACGACCGTGTCGAGCGGCCCGATGCGGGCCTCGTCGATCGCGGCCGCTCCGGCCTCCGCATCGTCCTCGGCACCCTCGGTGGGCGTCACGATCGCCGACGGGCCGCCGGCCATGATCGCGAAGACCAGCTCGGGCGGCGTGCTGAACGTCGGCGGGCACTCGGATGCGTCGACGATGCCGATGCGGCCGGGCGTGCCGGCGCCCACGTACACGAGGCGCCCGCCCCGCGACATCCGCTCGCTCGCGGCCTCGATGGCAGGAACGATCTGCGGCAGCGCACCCGCGACGGCGCCGGGAACCGTGGCGTCGGCCTCGTTCATGACGGCCGCGAGCTCGGCGACGCTCATCCGGTCGAGTTCCGCGTAGCGCGGCTGGCTCGCCTCGGTGGCGAGATTCCCCAGGTCGGCGTCGGGGGTGGTCATTTCTTTCCTCTGTTTCTGGGGTCGAGTGCGTCGCGCAGTCCGTCACCGAGGAGGTTCAGACCGACGACGAGGAGGACGACGACGACGCCGGGCGCGAACATCGTCCAGGGGGCGATGCCGATGAGCGTGCGCGCCTCGAAGATCATGGAGCCGAGCGACGGCGCCGGCGGCGGGGTGCCGAGGCCCAGGAAGCTGAGCGACGCCTCGGTCAGCACCGCCCACGAGAGCGAGAGCGTGACCTGCACGATGATGATCGACGTGATGTTCGGCAGCACGTGGCGGAACATCACCATCGCGCGGCTCTGGCCCGTGCTGGTGGCCGCCTTGACGTACTCGATCTCGCGCAACGAGAGCACGGGACCACGCGTCACGCGGATGAAGATCGGCACGTACACGATCGCGATGGCCACGGCGATCGTGAACCAGTTGCGGTCGAAGACCGACGCGAGCGAGAGCGCGAGCAGCAGCGGCGGGAACGCGAACAGCACGTTCGTTACCCCCGTGATGACGCCGTCGGAGACGCCCCGGTAGAACCCTCCGACGACGCCCGCGAGCGTGCCGACGACGGCCGCGAACGCCACCGCGACGATCGAGATGAGCGCCGAGTTCGCAACGCCCGCCGCGACCCGCGAGAACACGTCGCGGCCGAACTGGTCGGTGCCGAACCAGTGCACGGCCGACGGCGGCTGCAGGCGCGATGGCGGATCCTGCGCGATCGGGTCGTAGGGCAGCAGGCCGAATGCCGAGAGGAGGCTCAGCGCGCCGAGCACGACGATCAGGATGACTCCGATGACGCCGCTGCGGCTGCGCAGGAGGAGCCGGACGCCCTCCGCGGTGCGTCCGCCGCCCGGGGCCAGCGCGGCCGATTGCGTGATGTCGGTCATGCGGCACGCACCCGGGGGTCGATCATGCGGTAGAGCACATCGGTCAGGAGGTTCACGATCACGAACGCGAGGGCGATGACGAGCACGGTGCTCTGCACGAGTGCGTACTCCTTCTGCTGGATGCCGAGCAGCACCTGACGGCCGATGCCCGGGAGGGAGAAGATCTGCTCGACCACGACGGCGCCGCCCAGCAGGTAGCCGAACTGCAGGCCCGTCATGGTGACGATGGGCACGAGCGCGTTGCCGAGCACGTGCTTGACCTGGAGCCGGCGCGGCGCGACACCCTTGGCCTTCGCCGTGCGGATGAAGTCGTTCGAACGGATCTCCAGCACCGCGGTGCGCGTGGTGCGCATGATCGGCGCGGCGATGCCGAAGCCGAGCACGAGCGACGGCAGCAGCATCTGCTGGAGGTTCAGCCAGGGGTTCTCGAAGAAGGTGGCGTAGCCCTCGCCGTTCGGGTTGAACCCGAGCGACGCGGCGAGCCATGCGAGGAGCGTCGTGGCGAGGAGGAAGGCCGGGATCGACAGGCCCGCGAGGCCGACCAGCTGCCCGAATGCGTCGCGCGGCGAGTCCGGCTTCGACGCCGAGAGCATGCCGAGGGGGATGCCGATGGCGAGCGCCAGGACGATCGAGAAGATCGCCAGCTCGAGGGTGACGGGCAGCGACTGGGCGGTCAGTTCGAGCACGCTCTGCTGGGCACGGGCCGAGAAGCCGAGGTTGCCGGCGAAGATGTTGCCCAGCCAGGTGAAGAACTGCACGATCAGCGGCTGGTCGAGGCCGTAGTACGCCTCGAGCGCCTGGCGCTGGGCCGGGGTGAGCGCGGCGGCCTCGGTACCCAGGCCGGCCGTGATCTGGTTGCCGGGGATCGCCCGCAGCATGATGAAGACGAACACCGCGACCCCGAGCAACGTCGCCAGCGCGGCGAGGATGCGACGGAGCATCGGGTTCCTGAAGAGTCGTCGAAGCATGGTCTTCCGGTGGTAGTGCCGAACGGCGCGACGCAGGTGTGGAGCGCGCCGCGCCGTTCGGGGTTCTAGTTGACCGTGGTGGTGCGCAGGTACTGCAGCGAACCGTTGGCCATGGGCGTGAAGCCATGGACCTCGGATGCCGCGGCCGTGTAGGAGTAGCTCGTGAACAGCCAGATCCACGCCGCGTTCTCCTCGAGGTGCTCGGAGACCTTCGTGTAGATCTTCTTGCGCTCGTCGGGGTCGGCGCTCTGCTTGCCCTCGGCGAACAGCTCGTCGAGCTCGGGCGAGCTGTAGCCGGCGACCTGGTTCAGGTTGCCCGTGCTCGTGAAGTAGCGACCGTACATGCCGTCGGGGTCGGGGCGTCCCCCGTTGAGGGCGACGGCGGCGTCGAAGTCGGCGGCGATCCAGCGGTCGACGAAGGCGCCGGACTCGAGCACCTCGAGCTCGAGCGTGATGTTCGCCTCGGCGAGCTGCGCCTTGAGGTTCTGCGCCTCGTTGACGCTCGTGGCGTACTCGCCCTGCGAGACGATCGTCTTGATCGTCACGCCGGCCGACTTGCCGGCCTTGTCGAGGTACTCGGCGGCCTTCTCGAGGTCGCGCTCGGGGCACGGACGGGCATCGGCGTCGGAGCGGTACGCCGGCGACGTGATCGGGCCGGTCACCTCACCCTCCCCGAGGGCGGCGGTGTCGAGCACTTCCTGGCGGTCGATGGCGCACTGGATCGCGAGGCGCACGTTCACGTCGGCGAGGTCGCCGCGGCGGGCGTTCAGCTGCAGGGCGTGGTAGCTGAGCTGCGGCGTCTCCTCGACGGAGACGGTGCCGCTCTCGGCGGTCTGCGCGACCAGCGGGTCGTCGAACACGGCGAGCTGCACGTTGCCCGACTGCATGGCCGAGACGATCGACGACTCGTCGGGGATCACCCGGAACTCGACCGTGTCGAGCTTCGCGGTGTCGCCCCAGTACGCCTCGTTCTTCGCGAGGGTCAGCGACTGGCTGGCCGTGCGGTCCTCGAGCACGAAGGGCCCGGTGCCGTTCGGCGTGGTGTTGAGGGCGGCTTCGGTGTCGTCTGACGAGAGCATCGCCATGTTGACGACCGCGAGGTTCGCCGGCAGGGCCGCGTCGGGCGCGGTCAGCGTGAGCACGACCGACAGCTCGTCGGGCGCCTCGACCGAGGCGACCGAGGCGAGGGAGCTGCGCGAGACGGCGGCGGTGGCCTCGTCCTTGATGGCGTCGAGCGAGAACTTCACGTCCTCGGAGCCGAAGGTGCTGCCGTCGGCGAAGGTGACGCCCTCACGCAGGGTGAAGGTCACGGTCAGGCCGTCCTCCGAGACCTCCCACGATTCGGCGAGGCCGGGCACCACGTTGAGGTCGGCGTCGAACTCCGTGAGCGTGCCGTACAGGTTCTGCAGCACGTTGACGGCCTGGAACTGCGTGGCCTTCCAGGGGAACAGCGTGTCGGGGTCGCTCGTGACGCCGATGACGAGCGAGCCGCCGGCCGCCACTTCCTCGGTCGGTGCGGGCTCGGCCGACGTGCAGCCGGTGATGGTCAGGGCGACGGCTGTTGCCAGGCCGACCGCCCCGAGGGCGCCGCGGATGCCGCGGATGCCACCGTTCATGGGGGAACTCCTCAGTGCTTGTGTGCCTCGTCCGGTTGGTGATTCGCTGTGGGCGCCGGGTCGAAGAGCAACGGTGATCTCAATGGGTCACAAAAGTACACCACACTGGCTATCGAAGTAACAAAATTTCTCGTACGGTGGTCTTCACAGCCCGATCCCGGGTCGAGAGTGGTCGACGAGGAGAGCCATGCCCGTACGCGAGGTCCGCACCGATGTGGCCGACGAGCGCCCCGTGCTGGTGCGCATCCGGGCGATGCTGCCCGAACTCCGGCCGAGCGAGCAGCGCATCGCCTCGCTCCTGATCGCCGAACCGGGCATCATCGCGACGACCTCGATCGCCGAGCTCGCGGCCCGCTGCGACACCTCGACCACCTCGGTCGTGCGCTTCTGCAGGCGCATCGGCTACGGCCACCTCAAGGATCTCCGTGCCGACATGCTGCGCGAGATCGCCCGGGAGACGTTCGAGACGGCCGGGCTGCCCGAGGTCTCCGGCGACATCGACCGCGACGACAGCCTCGAGGACATCGTGGCGAAGGTCTCGATGGCCGAGACGCTCTCGATCGCCGACACGGCGAAGGTGCTCGACGTCGCCGCGCTCCAGGCGGCCGTCGATGCGGTGGGCGACGCGCAACGGGTCGACATCTTCGGCGTGGGCGCGAGTTCGTTCGTGGGGCTCGATCTGCAGCAGAAGCTCACCCGCATCGGACGCACGGCCCTCAATTGGTCGGATCCCCACGCCGCATGGACCTCGGCGGCCACGCTGCACGCCGGATCCGTCGCGATCGCCGTCTCGCACAGCGGCAGCACCGTCGACACCATGGAGTTCCTCGCCATCGCGCGCGGGGCGGGGGCGACGACGATCGCGATCACCAATCACGGCGGCTCGCCTCTCGCCCGGCACGCCGACATCGTGCTGACCACGGCGGCGCGTGAGACCGGCTTCCGCTCGGGGGCGCTCGGCAGCCGCATCGCCCAGCTCATGGTCGTCGACTGCGTCTTCATCGGCGTCGCCCAGGCCAGCTACGACCAGTCGATGGCGGCGATCCGCAACACGTACGCCGCCGTCCACCACCTCCGCGCGAACCACCGCTCGTGAGCTCGGCGACCCGTGCGCTCGCCGCCTCGTTCGCCGGACTGGGCGCGACCGCAGCGGCGATCCCGTCCGTGCTGCCCGCGGTCGAGCGGACCGCCGGAGCGTCCGTGCTCGCTGCGGTTCCGGCGCTGTTCACCGGGCTCCTCGCCGGTGTGCTGACATCGAGCCCGGTGCTTCGGCGCGTGCGCGCCATGCACGTCGCGGCGATCGGATGCCTCATACAGGCGGGCGCGCTCGCCGGAGCCGCGCTCGCCGGCACCGCGTCCCTGTTCATCGCCTCCGCCGCCGTCGCCGGTCTCGGCTTCGGACTCACCGAGGCATCGGCGAGTGTGGCCGCGAAGTCCCTCGCGACCACCTCGACCGCCGGGTTGCTCAGCACGCTCACCGGCACGGTCGCGGTCGCCGCTGCGCTCACCCCGCTCCTCGCCGTCGTCTCGGCCGGCGCTGATCGGCCGTGGCTCATCCTGCTCGTCGTGGCCGGCCTGCAGGTGCTCGCCGCCGCCATGCTGTCCGCCGCCGCACGCGGTTCGGTGGCACCGGCACCCCGGGAGCCACGGACGGACCTCCGCCGCGCCCGCGTGATCGCACTGGCGCCGCTCGTGGTCGCGCTCCCCCTCTACGTCGGCGTCGAGACGGTCTTCGCCGGATGGTCGGCCGTGATCCCCGCCGAGCTGCTGCACCTCGACCCCACCGCGGCCGCCCTCGGCACCTCCGTGTTCTGGGGTCTCATGGCCGTGGGCCGGTTCACCTCCTCCGTCGTACTGCGACGCGGGGTCGCACCGCGCAACCTGCTCGTGATCGCGTTGCTCGCCGCGACCGGGCTGCTCGGCGTCGCTGCGCTCGTCGCACCGCCCGCGCCGATGCTCGGCGTCATCGCGATCGCGATCGCCGTCGTCGCGCTCGCTCCGAGCTACGCACTCATCATCGGCCTCGCGCTCGATCGGCTCGACGACGCTGAAGCGGCGAGTGCGACCGGGCTGCTCGTGGCCTGCGGTGCCGTCGGCGGAAGCTTCGTGCCGACCGCCGTCCTCCTGATCTCCGGCGACCCCGCCACCTCGGGCACGTTCCTGGCGACCGCCGTTCTCTGCCTCGCGATCGCCGTGTTGTCGGCCGTCCGCATTCGAACCCCCCGAACCGTCACCACAGGAAGCCGTAGCGCATGACCTCGTCCGCCACCGCTCGACGGTCCACCGTCGCCCCGGGCGACGCCCGGCTCGCCGCCGACCTCGGCGCGCTCCTCGGCACGAGCGGACCGGATGTCTCGGTCGCCGAGTTCGACCGCATCGTCGCCGGCGTCGACGCATCCCACGTGCTGCTGACCCCGGCAGCGGTGGTCACGCCGCGCAGCGTCGAACACGTGGCGGCGGTGTTCCGGTTCGCGGCCGACACCGGCCTCGGCGTCACGGTGCGCTCGGGCGGCACGAGCCTGTCGGGTCAGGCTGCGAGCGAAGGGATCCTGCTCGACACGCGCACCGCGTTCCGCGGCATCCGACCCGAGGCCGGCGGCGACCGGGTGCGGGTGCAACCGGGCGCGACGGTGCGCCAGGTGAATGCCCGACTGCTCCGGCACGGCCGGAAGCTCGGCCCCGACCCCGCCAGCGAGATCGCGGCGACCGTCGGCGGCGTGATCGCCAACAACTCCAGCGGCATGGCGTGCGGCACGCACCACAACAGCTACCGCACCCTCGCGTCGCTGACGTTCGTGCTGCCGAGCGGCACGATCGTCGACACGTCCGCACCCGATGCCGATCGCCGGCTCGCCGACGCGGAGCCCGAACTGCACGCCGGCCTCGCGCGCCTCCGTGACCTCGTGCGCTCCCGTCCGGACCTGCGCGCCGAGATCGAGCGCCAGTATCGCGGCAAGAACACCATGGGCTACGGCCTCAACTCGTTCCTCGACTTCACCGACCCGGCCGAGATCCTCGCCCACCTCATGATCGGCAGCGAGGGAACCCTCGGGTTCGTCGCCGAAGCCGTGTTCGACACCGTGCCGATCGCCTCGAGCATCGCGACCGCGCTCCTCGTCCTCCCCACCCTGGACGCCGCGACCGGCCTGCTCCCCCTGCTCGTCGAGACCGGCGCCGCCACCGTCGAGTTGATGGATGCGGCCTCGCTCCGGGTCATCCGGGCGGACCCCGCGGCATCCGGAATCCTCGACGGCATCGCGATCGACGCGCATGCCGCACTCCTCGTCGAGTACCACGGCCACGACGATGACGATCTCGCCGCGCAGCTGGGCCGTGCCGCCGCCGCGCTCGCCACTGCCGGAGCCCCCGAGCTCGCCGTGACCAGGGATCCGAAGGAGCGCGCCCGGCTGTGGCACTTCCGCAAGGGCCTCTACGCCGCGATCGCCGGCGCCCGGCGACCCGGGACGACCGCCCTGCTCGAGGACATCGCCGTGCCGGTCGAGCGGCTGGCGGCGACCTGCGCCGCGTTGCAGGCCCTGTTCGAGCGGCACGGATACGCGGACGCGGTGATCTTCGGCCACGCGAAGGACGGCAACCTGCACTTCCTGCTCACCGAGGACTTCACCGCCGACGACGCGATCGCGCGGCAGGCGCGTTTCACCGACGAGCTCGTCGACCTCGTGCTGGGCGCCGGCGGCACGCTCAAGGCCGAGCACGGCACGGGCCGCATCATGGCACCGTTCGTCGAGCGCCAGTTCGGCGCCGAGCTCTACGCCGTCATGCGCGAGGTCAAGGCGCTCTGCGACCCTGCGGGGGTCATGAACCCCGGCGTGCTGATCACCGAGTCGCCGACGGCGCACCTCGAAGACCTGAAGCTGACGCCCGAGGTGGAATCGGAGGTCGACCGCTGCGTCGAGTGCGGCTACTGCGAACCCGTCTGCCCCAGCAAGGATGTCACCCTCACCCCGCGCCAGCGTATCGCGGTGCGGCGGGCGAGGGCGGCGGCGAGGGCCGAGGGCGACACGGCGCTCGACGCCCGGCTCGCGGCGGCGGAGGAGTACGCGTCGGTCGAGACCTGTGCCGCCGACGGCATGTGCCAGACGGCGTGCCCGGTGATGATCAACACCGGGGACCTCGTGCGACGCCTGCGGGAGCAGGACGCGAACGCGCCGACCCGCGCGGTCGCCGCGGGGCTGGCCGGCGGCTGGAGGGCGGTGAGCCGCGGCGCCTCGCTCGCCCTGACCGCCGCCAGGGCCGTCCCACCGGTCGCCACGGTCGCGAGCGCGATCGGGCGCGCCGTGCTCGGCGACGACGTCGTCCCGCTGTGGACCCCCGACCTGCCGCGCGGCGGAGCGAGCCGGGCGCACTCCTCCCCCGAGAACGGCGACGTCGTGTTCTTCTCGGCCTGCGTGGGCTCGATGTTCGGCCCTGCGGACGGCGGCATCGGAGTAGCCGCCGCATTCCGGCTGCTGTGCGATCGGGCCGGCGTGGCGCTCGTCACCCCGGCCGGCGTCGACGGCCTGTGCTGCGGAACGCCGTGGAAGTCGAAGGGTCTCGCGGCGGGTTATCGCGGCACGATCGAGAAGACCGTGCGCGCACTGCTCGTCGCATCCGACGGCGGCCGCCTTCCGATCGTCTGCGACAACTCCTCGTGCACCGAGGGACTCGTGCACGCGATCGAGAACGTCGGCGAGCTCGACGGCGTCCCGGTGTCGCTGCGCATCGTCGACGGCGTCGACTTCGCCGCCGAACGACTGCTGCCGGAGCTGGACATCCGCGAGCGGCTCGACTCGATCGCGCTGCACCCGACGTGCTCGAGCACCCGGCTGGGTTCCAACGAACACCTCCGCGAACTCGCGCACGCCGTGGCCATCGACGCCGTCGTGCCGGATGCGTGGGGGTGCTGCGCCTTCGCCGGCGACCGCGGCATGCTCCATCCGGAGCTGACGGCATCCGCGACCTCGGCGGAGGCCGCCGAACTCGCCGAACGCGACTTCGACGCTCACGCCTCGTGCAACCGGACCTGCGAGATCGGGATGACACGCGCGACCGGCGCACCGTACGTGCACGTCCTGGAGCTGCTCGAGCGCGCCACCCGTGAGGGCAGCACGGGGAAGCCGAGGACTCGAGACGAATCCGTCGCTCGCGAGGGGGTCCGACACGACTGACCCGCGTGAGCGTCACGCCACCTGCACCCGCGGGTCGAGGCCCAGGTAGTCGGCGTACCGCCCTGCGGCCTCGCGGATCGACTCGAGCTCGCGCGGGCGCAGGTCGCGGTGCGGGTGGAGCGTGAACGTGACCGTCTTCGCGGTGACCGTGCGCCGCATGCCCGCGACCAGCTGCGCATCGACGAGCGCCATGCCGATCGCGGACTCGCGCCCGCCCGGCACCAGGCGCTCGGCGTCGATGACCCAGCGTGAGTCCTGGTACCCGCGGTACATCTCGTCGAGCACCTGCAGCAGATGGCCCGCGGGCCCGGCCGCGTCGGGGGTGTCACCCGGCGCGTGCCAGTACGTCCGCCCGTCGTGCTCGAACGAGGCGAGCCGGCCGGCCGCCTCCGCGATGCCGCTGCGGACGTCGGTCACGGTGAGCGTGGCCCAGTAGGCGAGGTCGCGGTCGGTGGCGGGCCCATGCGAGGTGAAGTAGCGCACGGCGAGCTCGGTGAGGGCCTCGTCGCGGTCGAGCCGCCTCGGCGCCGGCACCCGGTCGGCGAAGCGCGCGTACGTGTGTTCTCCGTCGCGCGGCACGCCGCTGCACACCTGGGCGCGGAGCTCGAGACCGGCAAGCAGCAGCATGAGCTGCTGTCCGGTGAGGGGCATGCCACGCTCGGCCAGCGCGTCGGACAGTTCACCCCGGGTGCGGTCGGGCGTCTCCCCGAGGATCGACATCACCGCGTCCTCGAGCCGCGACATCCGATCGGCCACCGGCTGCAGCTGCTGGTCGACGATCGGGAGCACCCTCGGCGACGTGAGCTCGAGCAGCCACCCCGCATCATCCGCGTGGAGGTAATGCCACGTCGAACGCAGCACGTGGGTGCGCAGCACACGCCCGCGGGCGAGGGCCTCGGCGAGATCGGCCTGCCGCGGCGTCCTGGTGCGCGTCGCCACGGCCCATGCCGACTGCGAGGGGTTCTCCGCCTGCACGCCGAGCAGCGTCGACACGACCTGCTCCGCGCTCGCGACCGGGGCGGCCAGCAGTTGCGAGTGCAGCCGCCGGCGAGCGATCTCGCGATCGGAGGTCACGCGCGCGCGTCCTCCAGATGCGGCGCGCCGTGGCTCAGCACCTTCACCACGAGGTTGTGGCGTCGCAGGGTGCGGATGGTGCGGGCCACCTCGTCGGGCGTTCGCCCGAGGGCGCGCTCGTTCACGACGACGAGCACGTCGCCGGCCCTGAGGGTCTCGAACAGGCGGGCGAGCCGCTGTTCCCACGACTCGGGCGCCTCTGGGGTGGGGTACTTGAAATCGAGGATCTGCACGCCGAATCGCGTCAGGTCGATGCGTTGCTCGAGGATCGGCGGCATGTCGTCACGGGGCACGACGAGCCCGACGAGCCGCGACCCCTCCGGCCGCGCCTTCCACCAGTCCTGGTTGCGCTGCAGCTCCTCGAAGCACTCGGGGCAGCCGAGGGCGTGGTGGCCGAGCTCGTGCGTGAGGCCCGAGGCTCCGGGGATGGTCGTCGGCGCGGCATCCGTCTTCGGCGCGGCGTCCGTCGTCGGCTCAGTCGCCTGGTCGGCCATGTCGGTTCCCCCTCGTGTCGCTTCCATTGTCTCCGAGGAGACCGCACGCGCACGCCCCCGGATGCCCACGACCGGAGCATCCTCGCCGATCGCTCATCGACCTCGGCTGTCGAGGAGGTCGGCGAACTGCGGGTTCCCCGCCATGAAGGCGGCCACGACCGTACATCGCACGATGATGCGACCGTCTCGTTCGCGGAGGTCGTCGAGCGCATCGGCGATGAGTTCCGTGGCGATGCCGCGTCCGCGGAACTCGGGCAGCACGGTCGTCGTGATGACGACGGTCCGGCCGTCCTCCTCGCCGTACCGGACGGTCGCCACCTCGAGGCCGTCGATCGTCGCGGAATAGACCTGCCGGTCGTCGACGCGGTGCACCTCGATCTCTGATGTCGCGTCCGCCGATGGACGGTCGACCTGGACCAGCGCGTCCGCCGTCACCTCGTCGACGAGGGCTGCGGTCCCCTCATCGAGGAACCCGCCGCCATCGGGGTATCCGGCAGCATCGGGGTACTCGATCCGACCACTCCCGTCTCCGGTGTCCATGGTGCCCTCCCTCTCCATCGGGGCTGCCGCATCGTGGCGGGAGACCCGGCGACGCGTGGGACCGGCCGGAGCCTCTCACCAAGGATGACCGGGCGCGCAGCGAGGTTGTGACCGTTGCGACCGGATGTCCCGTCCGGCCGCTCGGTCCCGAGACACCCGCGGCGCACCGGGCGACGTGGCGGCCGGCGATCGCGCGAGGCGACGTCGACACGTCGGAACGGGTGGAGCGGGGTCCGACGGCTACAGGCCCTCGGCGATCTCCTTGATCGCGGCGAGGCGACGGTCCCACTCGGCGCCGATGGCCTCGAGCCGACGCGCCGTGGCGCCGAGTTGCGACCCGATCACCCGGTACCGCACCTCGCGCCCGACCGGCACCGGTTCGACGAGGCCGACCTCCTGCAGCACGGCGAGGTGCTTCGCGATCGCCTGTCGGCTGACGGGAAGCCGCCCGGCGAGGGCCGACGCCGACGCGTCGCCCTCGCCGAGTGCCGCAAGGATGCTCCACCGCGTCTCGTCGCCGAGCGCGGCGAACACGGGGACCAGCGTTCCCGTGGTCACGCGGCGCCCTCGACGCCCGCGGAGCCCTCGGAGTCCTCGAGCAGCGCGACGAGCTTGTCGAGCTCGGAGACCCAGCCCTCGGCGTGATCCGCCATGCCGGCGGCCGGGTCGGGCGTGCGCTCGAATCCGGACTCGACGACCGTGAGGAGGGTGCCGTCGGGCACCGCCTCGAGGGTGAACGTGAAGACCGTCGATCGATCGTCGATCGCGTCGGGCAGGCGACCGGCCGAGTCGGCGTTGCCCCAGCGGTACGACACCATGCGCGGCGCCTCCACCGCCTCGACCTGGAGCGGCACGACGCCGAACTCGGGGAAGGTGATCGTGCCCTTCGCCCCGGCGCCCGTGCCGTCGAGTGCGACGCGTCCGAACCACCGGGAGATGTGCTCGGGCTCGGTCACGGCTCGCCACACCTTCTCGACGGGGGCGGCGATGCTGACGGTGCGCCGCACGGTGAAGGCGGCCTCGTCGATGACGGATGGCTGGTTGTCGGTCATGCTCACAATGATCATTCCTTTCCTACGGATGCCGCAGCTCTCGCGCTGCGGCACGTTCTGGTGCGGCGACCGCCGCAGGCGTCAGGAAGCCGGTCGCCCACGCGACGGCGATCGCGATGGCGCCGACGGCCGCGCCGGCGAGCGGGGCGATGGGGACGCCGCCGAGTTCGATGGCGACTCCCCCGGCGAACGCCCCGCCGGCGATGCCGGCATTGACCGCGGAGGCCGGCAGCGACGCCGCGAGCGCCGCGCCGGGCCCGGCCAGGTTCACCGTGCGGTGCTGCAGCGACGGGCCCGTCGCCATGCCGAACAGGCCGATGCCCAGCACCGCGACGGCCGCGACGATCGGGTTGCCGGCGAAGCCGAACAGGACGAGCAGCGAGGCGGTCACGCCCGACGCTCCGATGACGAGGGCGCGTGCGGCGTTCGCGTCGGCGAACCGGCCGCCGACGAACGAGCCGATGGTCGTCGCGGCGCCGTAGGCGAGCAGGTACGCGCCGACCGCCGGGCCCACGACATCCGTCACCTCGGCGAGGAACGGCACGAGGTAGGTCACCGCCGACTGGATGGCGGTGAAGATCAGCGCGGCGAGGCCGAGCACGGCGATGACCCGCGGCGCGAAGGCGAACCGGGCCTGGCCGACGGCGCCGCCCTCGCGCGGCGTCGGCACGGATGGCAGCACGAGGGCCGCGGCGATGAGCACGAGCAGCCCGACCGCGACGACCGCGACGAACGACCCGCGCCAGCCGACCGCCTGCCCCAGCAACGTGCCGACGGGCAGTCCGAAGGCGCTCGCCGATGCGAAGCCGGTGATGATGACGGCCATCCCGCGGCCGGCGCGCTCGGGCGGCACGATCGAGGTCGCGGTCACCATCGCGGCCGCGATGAACAGTCCCTGCGCCGCGCCGATGACCACGCGCGCGGCGAGGAACACCGCGTAGTCGGCCCCGAGCGCCGGCAGCAGGTTGCCGAGCACGAACACGACGATCGTGCCGAGCAGGACCCGCCGTCGATCGAATCGCGTCGTGAGGAACGTCAGCAACGGCCCGCCGATCGCGAGGCCCAGTGCGTTGGCGGTCACCAGCGCCCCGGCGGCCGGGACCGAGACCGCGAGATCGACGGCGATCAGGTCGATGAGACCGACGACGAGCATCTCGGCGCAGCCCATCACGAAGGCGCCGGCGAACAGGACGGTCAGCACGACGGTCGGCCCGGTCGGCCCGGTCGGGCCGGTCGGCGCGAGGCTGCGGGTCACGGTCATCAATCACTCCCTTGCTTAGTGCAACTCGATAGTTGCAGGTCTGGGCTGCTATTGCAACCCTGAAGTTGCAGGTAGGCCGGCCGCTGCCGACGGTTCGGTCATCCGGGCCTCGCGGGCCTGCGGCATCCGGAGTATCGTCCGAGCATCCGGGCTGGTCTCGTCGGAGGCGGTCACACCCACGGGAGGCACCCGGTCTCAGTTGCAGGGGCCGAACGCGGTCCCGTCCGCCGACTGACAGGAGCACCCGCATGGATGCCGACCTCGACGACGCCCTCGCCGTCTTCAGCTCCGTCCGCTCGCGGCTCTTCGGCATCGCGTACCGCATGCTGGGCAGTGCCACCGAGGCCGAGGACATCGTGCAGGATGCCTGGTTGCGCTGGCAGGGCGCCGATCGGACGGCGGTCGAGAACCCGCCGGCGTTCCTCGCCACCGCGACCACGCGCCTGGCGATCAACGCCCTGCAGTCGGCACGAGCGCGCCGGGAGACCTACGTCGGACCCTGGCTGCCCGAGCCGATCGACACGAGCGACGATCCGACGCTGGGCGCCGAGCGCGCCGAGGCCCTCGAGTTCGCCGTGCTCGTGATGCTCGAGCGGCTGAGCCCGAACGAGCGAGCCGCCTACGTCCTGCGGGAGGCGTTCGCGTACACGTACGAGCAGATCTGCGAGATCGTGCAGGTCTCCGAGGCCGCCGCACGCCAGCTCGTCAGCCGCGCACGCAAGCACCTCGCCGGCGAGCGCCGCCGCGACGTGTCGCACGAGGAGCAGCAGCGCCTGCTCACCGCATTCGTGAGTGCCGCGCGGACCGGCGACCTCGACCAGCTCGAGCGCCTGTTCGCCGAGGATGTCGTCTCGTACTCCGACGGCGGCGGCCACGTGCGCGCGTCGAAGTTCCCGGTGCGCACCCGCGAGATCGTCGCGAAGTACGTGCGGGCGTTCCGCACGTACTTCTGGACCGGCGTCGAGGTCACCGAGGCGGTGGCGAACGGCCAGCCCGCGGTGCTCCTCTCCAAGGACGGCACGACCTTCGCGGTGCTGGCCGTCGTCGCGTCCCCCGGGCGCATCGACCAGGTCCTCTGGATGATGAATCCGGACAAGCTGCGCGCCGTGACGCACCATGTCGCGTGACGACCTCGCCGCCGGCCTCCTTCTCGCGCTCGAACACCGCGACGGGCTTGCGCTGGCGGATCTCCTCGATCGCGACATCCTGATGGTCGTCGACGGCGGCGACGCGACCGGTGGTGAGCTGCATGGGCGGGCACCCGTCATGCGTTCACTGCTCGGGTTGCGGATGCCGCACCCGCACGCCTCGCTCGAAGCGGCGCACGTGAACGGCGGGTCGGGGCTCGTGGTGCGCACCGCCGACGGTCGCGTCGTCGCCGTGCTCGTGGTCGACGCGGATCCGGATGCCGCCCCGCGCGGCCGCGGCGGGGTCCTGCGGCTCTGGCTGACCACGGCGCCCGGCAAGCTCACCCACTGGAACCGGCGCCGGCCGATCGCGGAGTGAGGCGAACGAAGCCGCGTCACAGATGCGGCCCGTGCCCGGTCGAAGCTTCATGACGGCCGCGGATCCGCCGCAGCCACGCACGGAAGGCAGTCCATCATGAAGATCGTCGTCATCGGGGGCACGGGCCTCATCGGCTCGAGGGTCGTGTCGGAGCTCGCCGAGCGCGGACACGAGGCGATCGCCGCGTCGCCGAACTCGGGCGTGAACACACTGACCGGCGAGGGTGTCGCCGAGGCGCTCGCCGGCGCCGACGTGGTCGTCGACGTGTCGAACTCGCCGTCGTTCGCCGACGCCGATGTGCTCGCGTTCTTCACGACCTCCACGGCCAACCTCCTCGCGGCCGAACGCGAGGCGGGCGTGAAGCACCACGTCGCGCTCTCGATCGTGGGCAGCGACCGATTGCCCGACAGCGGCTACCTTCGTGCGAAGGTCGCGCAGGAGCGACTCATCGCCCAGTCGGGCCGGCCGTACACCATCGTGCGCGCGACGCAGTTCTTCGAGTTCACGCAGGCCATCGCCGACGCGGCGACCACCGATGGCACGGCCCGCGTCTCGACCGGCCTCATGCAGCCGATCGCGGCGGCGGATGTCTCGGCCGCCGTCGCCCGCGCGGCGCAGGGTGCTCCCGCGAACGGGATCGTCGAGATCGGCGGACCCGAGAAGATCGCGATGGCCGAGCTCATCCGCCGCGGCCTCGCGGCGCGCGGCGACACCCGCCAGGTGGTGGCCGACCCCGAGGCGCCGTACTTCGGCACGAAGCTGAGCGGCGACGAGCTCACCCCGGGACCCGACGCGCAGCTGTCGACCACGACGTTCGCCGACTGGCTCGCCGCGCAGCCGGCATCGGCGAGGTAGGCCGTGATGCGCGTCGCAGTGATCGGCGGCACCGGGCTCATCGGGTCGCGTCTCGTCACCCGGCTCGCAGCGGCCGGCCACGACGTGGTGTCCGCGTCGCGTGCGACCGGAGTGAACTCGTACACCGGCGAGGGTCTCACGGAGGCCCTCGCCGGAGTCGAGACGCTCGTCGACGTCTCGAACTCGGGCTACCTCGACGAGCGGGGCGCGAACGAGTTCTTCTACGCCTCGACCCTGAACCTGCTGACCCACGGGGCCGCGGCCGGCGTGCGCCACCACATCGCGCTCTCGGTCGTCGGCACCGATCGGCTCGCCCGCACCGAGGGCGGTTACTTCGCGGCGAAGGCCGCCCAGGAGCGCCTCATCCGGGCGTCCGCCCGACCGTACTCGATCGTGCACGCTACGCAGTTCTTCGAGTTCATCCGGAGCATCGGGGAGGCCGCGTCGGCCCAGCACATCGTGCGCCTCTCGAATGCGTACATCCAGCCGATCGCGGCCGACGACGTCGCCGATGCCGTCGCCGCGACGGCGATCAGCGCACCGGTGAACGGTGTCGTCGAATTCGCCGGACCCGACCGGTTCCGCCTGTCGGAGCTGGTGGAGCGGGAGCTGCGGTTGCGTGGAGATCCGCGAGAGGTCGTCGCCGACCCGCTCGCCCGGTACTTCGGCACCGAGCTCGACGAGCGCGAACTCCTTCCGGGACCCGACGTGACGATCGCGCCCACCCGGTTCGAGGACTGGATCGCGGCGGGCGAAACCGAGCCCTCGGCCCGCGGCGCCGTCAGCTCAGCCCGAGATACGCCTCGATGACCCGCTCGTCGGAGAGCAGGTCGCGAGCGGGACCGGAGTGCGTGATCTCACCGGTCTCGAGCACGTAGCCGACGTCGGCCGCCGCCAGTGCTCGTCGGGCATTCTGCTCGACGAGCACGACGGTGGTGCCGCTCGCGCGGATCTCGGCGATGACCGCGAAGACCTCGTCGACGATCTTCGGAGCGAGCCCCATCGACGGCTCATCGAGCAGCAGCACCTCGGGCTTGGCCACCAGGGCTCGCGCGATCGCGAGCATCTGCTGTTCACCGCCGGAGAGGGCGGAGGCCTGCAGCCTCCGGCGCTCGTGGAGGATCGGGAACCGTTCGTAGACCTCGGCGATGCTCTCGGCCATCGTCCGGTTGCGATGCCAGCCGCCGAGGCTGAGGTTCTCGTCGACCGTGAGCGTGCCGAGGATCTCGCGACCCTCGGGAACCTGCACGAGACCGGTCTTCACGAGGTGGTGCGCCGGCCTGCGGGTGATGTCGCGTCCGTTGAACCGCACGGCGCCGCTCTTCGGGCGCACGAGCCCCGCGATCGCGTTGAGGATCGACGTCTTTCCGGCACCATTGGCCCCGATGAGGGCGACGATGGCACCGGGCTCGACCGCGAAGGAGACGTCACGGACGGCCTCGACCCGCCCGTAGCTCACATGCAGGCCTTCGACGCTGAGGATCGGCTCGCTCATCGTGCATCCCCCGTTCCGGCCGCATCGTCGTCGTCGCGACCCTTGACCGTCTCGGCCGCCACCTCCGCGAGCTCCTCCGCGACGGCCTCGGCGACGGCCTCGGCCGCGGCATCGTCTTCGGCGCCGAGGTAGGCCTCGAGCACCTTCGGGTCGCGTGCGACCTCGTCGGGCGTGCCCGCGGCGATGACCTCGCCGAAGTTGAGCACGGTGATGCGATCGCACAGGGCGAGCATCATCCGGACGTTGTGCTCGATGATGAGCACCGCGACGCCGTCTGCCGCCAGGGAACGGATGAGTGCCGACAACCGCTCGGCCTCGACGTGGTTCATGCCGGCGGCCGGTTCGTCGAGCACGAGCAGCGTGGGGTGCGAGGCGAGCGCGCGGGCGATCTCGAGCCGGCGCTGATCACCGTACGAGAGGTCTCCTGCTGCCGTGGTCGCCTTGTCTCCCAGCCCCACTCGGATGAGTTGCGCGGAGGCCACGGCCGCCGCCTGCCGTTCGAGCCGGCGAGCGGACGGGAGGAACACCAGCCGCCTGAGCAGGGTGTCGCGGCTGATGCGATAGCCGCCGACGAGCACGTTGTCGAGGGCCGAGAGGCGGTTGAAGAGCTTGATCTGCTGGAAGGTGCGCGCGATTCCCGCTCGCGCCAGCTGATGGGCGCGGGTCTTGGCGGTGAGTTCGATGCCCAGCACGGTTCCCGACCCGCTCGTGGGGGCCGTCACGCCCGTGACCATGTTCACGAGGGTCGTCTTGCCGGCACCGTTGGGTCCGATCAGGCCGAGGATCTCCCCCGCGACGAGCCTCAGGTCGACGCCGTGCACCGCCCGGACGCCGCCGTACGACTTGCCGAGCGCCCGAAGCGCCATGACCTCCGTGCCCCGTTCGGGCAGCGGTTCGAGCTGCGGAAGCTCGGCCGGGTCGCTCACCAGTCGCGTGGACGACCGTCGGCGCGGGATGAGTCCGGCCAGACCGCCCGGGAGGAACAGGATCACGACGAGCAGCAGGAGTCCGGAGATCGCCGGCCGGATCCAGCTCGCGTCGATGCCGAGGGCTCGCTGGACCTCGGGAAGCGCGGAGAGGAAGACCGAACCGAGCACCGGGCCGACGAAGAACGTCGTGCCGCCCACCACCGCGGTGACGAGCCCGTCGACGGCGGTCTCGAACGAGAACCGGTTCGGATCGGCGAACCGCGTGAAGTGCACGAAGAGCACCCCGTACAGGCCGGCGACCGCACCCGCGATGACGAAGGAGGCCATGCGGTAGCGGGGGACGTTGATGCCCATCGTGGTCGCCGCGAGCTCGTCTTCACGGATCGCGGCGAACGCCCGGCCCATGCGCGAGCCCGACAGCCGCCAGAACCAGAACGCGACCAGGGCGAGCGCGATCCATGCCGTCTCGATGCCGACCAGCTTCGGGAAGCTGAGTCCCTGTGCCCCGTTCGTCCACGACTGGTTGATGAGGAAGATCCGCACCATCTCGCCGAACGCGAGCGTCGCGATGGCGAGGAACACCCCGCGCAGGCGCATGACGGGCAGTCCGAGCACGAACGCCGCGATGGCACCGACCGCCATGCCGAACACGACGCCGACCATGAGCGGGGGGATGAAGCCGAACAGCGGCTCGGCCGGAACGACGAGCGACGAGGTGAACGCGGCGAGCGAGGCGAGCCCGACCTGGGCGAGGCTGAGCTGTCCGGCGATGAGCACCGCGTAGAAGCTGAATGCGAGGATCGCCGTCAGCGCGATGAAGGTGAGCAGTGACGTGTATTCGAACATGCCTAGACCTCACGCACCTTGCGAGCGCCGAAGATGCCTTGCGGCCGGATGATGAGCACGAGGAACAGCAGGCCGAACGCGACCATGTCACGCCAGGAGCTGCCCACGGTGTTGACCGCGTAGACCTCGGCCAGCCCCAGGATGAGTCCCCCGATGAGGGCCCCCGGCAGCGATCCGAGACCGCCGACGATGATCACGGCGAGCGCCTTGAGTTCGACCGCATGCCCGATTCCGAGGTTGGCGGCGTTCACGTTGAGCGTGAAGAGCACGCCGGCCACGGCACCCAGGGCGGACGAGATCGCGAACGTCATGGCGCTGATGCGCCCGACGTTCAGCCCGAGCACCGCGGCCGCGTGCGGGTTCTCCGCGATCGTGCGCATGCCGCGCCCGAGCTTGGACTTCGCGACGACCCAGGTCAACACGACCATGAGCGTCACGCTGATCACGAGGATCATGAGCTGCAGCAGCGAGAACGTGGCGCCCAGGAACTCGAGCCGGGTGGTGGGGAACGCGTCCGCCGGGAAGCGGCGCGTGTCCGCACCGTAGAGCGCCTGCAGCACGGCGATGATGATGGCACCGAGGGCGATCGACGAGATCAACCCGGCGAAGTGCGCGTCATGTCGTCCGGCGAGCGGGCGGAAGGCGATCCGCTCGATGAGCACGCCGAGCAGTGCACCGAGCGCGAAGACGATCGGGATGGCCGCCCAGATCGAGAGGCCGAACGCCGTGACCACCTCGATGCCGACGAGTGCACCGGTGGAGAACACGGCGGCGTGGGCGAGGTTGAGTCGGTCGAGGATGCCGAAGACGAGCGTGAACCCGATGGCGAACAGCGCGTAGATCGAGCCGAGGAAGATCCCGTCGACGAAGAGTTGCATGATGTCGTCCCTCAGTGGAGCCGTGCGCCGCCGAACGAGCCGACGGCGCACGGTTCACGTTGACGTGTGCGTGCGTATGGTGACGAGCGTCAGTCGAGAATGGCGAACTCGCCGCCCTCGACCACCTGCACGAGGGCCTCGTGCTCGGCGTCGCGGTTCTCGTTGATCGAGACGTCGCCGAGGACGGTGGGCAGGTCGGTGATCTCGCCGAGTCCGGCCTTGATGTCCTCGCGCTCGCCCGAGCAGTTCGCACGAACCGCCTCGTCGATGATCTGCATGCCCGCGTACGCCTGTGCCGCGAACTGGTCGGGTGCCACGTCGAAGCGCTCGGTGTACGCCTCGATGAACGCGACGTTCTGCTCGTTCTCGGACGCGGAGTTCCAGGCCGCTCCGACGATGACGCCTTCGGCCGCCTCGCCGGCGCCCTTGATGAGCGCGGGCGAGTTGAACCCGTTGCCTCCGATGATGGGCGCATCGATGCCGATCTCACGCGCCTGGGTGACGAGGGGCACGGCCGCCTCGACAAGCGCCGACACCACGAGCGCGTCGGGGCTCGACTGCTTGGCCTTGTCGAGCAGGGCACGGAAGTCCGTGTCGGTCTTGGAGAAGGTCAGCGTCTCGATGACCTCGACGCCCTCGTCCTCGAGCGCCGCGGCGAACGCCTGATAGCCAGACTCGGTGAACGCGTCGTCGTTGCTGTACATCACGACGACCTTCTCGAGGTCGAACTTCTCGACCGCGGCGGCCACCGTCTGCGGGATGACCGCATCCTCCGTCAGCGAGTCGCGGAAGATGTAGTCGCCGATCTCGGTGATGCCGGCGGCGGTGTTGGACACTCCGAGCACCGGGACCCCGGCCTCCTGGGCGACCGGGTCGGTCTGCTTGGCCGTGTTCGAGAGCGTCGGGCCGACGATGATGCTGGCACCGTCGCTGATGAACCCGTCGAACACCTGGATCGCCTGCTGCGGGTCGGTCGCGTCGTCTTCGACGGTCAACGCGTAGGTCACCCCGCCGACCTCGTTGAGGTCGTCGACCGCCATCTCGAGGGCGTTCTTCTGGCTGCTGCCGTACTGCGCCGCGCCGCCGGTGAGGCTGAACGCCGCGGCGACGGGGATCTCGGACTCGATGGTGCATTCGGCCCCGGTGCCGGACCCGACGAGGCCGCCGGCCTCCTCCGTGTCGTCGGAGGGGGCGGTCGTGGAGCACGCCGCGAGTGCCAGGAGGAGGAGTGAGCCGCCCGCAATGGCGGTCAGGTGTCGTGCGCTCTTCATTGAGGACCTCTCTGGAGGAATTCGTAGGGTGGCGCAATCCTACGACGACCACTCCGAGCGGATCCGCCCAGCCTGAACGGGACTCGGAATCGTTATCGATTCGCGTCGATGCGCGCGGCCTCGTCGGCCTCATCGGCCTCGGGCACGACGACCCGATCCTCGAAGAGGAACCGGGAGAATGCCGCCCGGACACGTGCCGGCAGCGGCATCCGGCCCGTTCGCGTCGCCGCCCCCGGCGGAAGCGGCACCGGCGCTCCCGTGGCGAGCCGTCGCTCGCGTTCGCCGCTCCCGAGCTGCCGATGCACCTCGACGTACTCGCCACCCGGGAGCCGGATGATGCGGCCCGTCTCGACGCCGTGGTGCACGAGTTCGCGATCGCGCTGCTGCAGGCCGAGGCAGACCCGGCGAGTGACGTCGAACGCGATGACGGGCCCGCCGATCAGCAGGACCTGCAGCGTGAGCACGACGCCCTCGATCGTGAGGCCGAACGCGACCGCGATGAGGTCGGCGCCGCCGGCCACCCAGAGCACGGCGTAGAAGACGATGCCGGCGACGCCGATGGCCGTTCTCGTGGGCGTGTTCCTGGGCCGCTCGAGGACATGGTGCTCGCTGCGGTCGCCGCTGACCCACTCCTCGATGAAGGGGTAGGCGACGACGAGCAGCAGAAAGATCGTGACCACCGCCAGCGGCGCGAGCAGGGCGACGGCCCAGGTGCGCTCGAACGCCACGAACTCCCAGCCCGTCGGCACGAGCCTGAGCGCACCGTCGAGGAAGCCGGTGTACCAGTCGGGCTGGCTCCCCGCGGTGGCGTTGCCCGGCGAGGCGGGCCCGTACGACCAGATCGGGTTCACGGTGACCGTCGCCGAGATGAGCGCGAGGACCGCGGTCGTGATGAGCCCGATGCCCCCGGCGCGCACCGCCGCCTTCGGGAGCGGCACCACCAGGTCGGTCGTGCGTGCCCGTGCCGGTGCCCGGAGGAGCGGGCGGGCGATCCGGGCCAGGATCCAGGCGCGCACGACGATGAGCCCGAGGAGGAGCACCGGCACGATCACGAGGTGGAACCAAGAGAGGTTCTCGATGATCTGCCCCGGGAACGCTCCTCCGAAGATGAGCTGCCTCGCCCAGGTCCCCACGATGGGAACGCCGAGCACGATGCCCTCGAAGATGCGCAGTCCCGTACCCGAGAGCATGTCGTCGGGCATCGCGTACCCGCTCCAGCCACCGGCCAGGGCGGCGATCAGGATCAGGAAGAGCACCACCCACGCCCCGCGGCGCGGCCGGCGGAAGGCGCCCGTGAAGAAGATGACCAGCATCTGCGCCATGATCGCCGCCGGCATGAGCAGTGCCGCCCAGTGATGGGCCTGCCGCACGAGCAGCCCGCCCGAGACCTCGAGCGAGAGGTGCATCGTCGAGTCGAACGCCTTCGACACCTCCTGACCGTGGAGCGGCGGGTACGTACCGGTGTACTCGACGGTCTCGCCCGACGGCACGTAGAAGAACGTCAGCACGACGCCCGTGATGACGATGACGACGAAGCTCGCGATCGCCATCGCCCCGAACACGTTCGACCAGTGCAGGCCGACCTCGCGACGACGCATCCGATCGACGACCTCCGCGCTGCGTCGGCCCACCCGCGAACCGGCCATTCGCTCGGCGAGCCGACCCGTGACGTCGCTCCCCGTGCGACCCGTGCGTACCGCCTTCGTGTCCATTGAGACCTCCTACCCATACGACACGGTGGCGGCCGGTTTTGTGACATCCGGATGCCGCGTCTCGCCGGATCTCCCGGCTCTCCGGGTCTCCCCGGATCTCCGATCGAGCGGGCGCGGACGCTCGGTGCGACCCGCCATCTGCGACGTCTCGATGGGCTGGGGGCGGGCGTCCGCCCGTCGCCCCGCCCTCAGCTCACCTGCTGAGCGGGCGTCAGCGCTACTCGGAAGCCAGGGCCCTGAGGAGGTGCGCGAGGTCGGCGCCCGCCTCGATGAGCGCGATCGTGCGCACCGCGGGATCGTCGAGCCGTTGCTCGAGGACCCGCCCGGTGGCCTCGCGAGCGTCGTCGACCTCGTGAAGTGCGGCAACGACCTCGCGAACGGCCGGGATCCGAGTGCCCGCCCCGCGGAGGGCGGCGACGATCCGGAGCGTTCGGATGCTCGGCGGGTCGTAGACGCGGATCTGCAGGGCGGTCATGCGACGCGGCGTGGCGAGCCCTTCGCGCGCCCAGAAGCGCAGGGTCGAGGAGCGCACCCCGAGCGCTTCGGCGAGTTCGGTGATCGTCATGCGTCGGCGTCGGATGCCGCGCGCTCGACGCCGGAGTCGACGTCGGCCGCGTCCGCCTGAATGAAGCGCAGCGCATCGCGGGCCTGCGATCAGCTCGCCCGGCTGGCGAACCGGAGTCCGCGCTCCCGGGCCACCAGCTCTCGCACCGCGGGCGCGATCTCGGCGCCGAACCGCTCGGTCACGGCGGGGTCGTCGCCACCGATGAGGAACGCGCTCAATCCGTGCTCGAGTGCGAGGCCCGTGAGCTCGTCGATCCACTGCTCGACCGGGCCGTCGAGCGGGCCGCGCGACACGGGCGAGACATCGACCCGCATGAAGTTCATCAGGCGGCGCACGTCGCTCGGCGACCGCCCGGCACCGAGGGCGGCGTCGTCGATGCGGGCGTTCAGCTCAGGCAGCGAGGCGGCGCCCTTCGGCAGGTACTCGATCGTCGGGAGCCATCCGTCGCCGATCTCGCCCGTGAGCGCGAGCATCCGCCGCTTGTACGCACCGACCCAGACCGCGATGTCGTGCGCCGGGCGCGGGCCCCGCCTCGCGCCCTCCACGTCGTAGTACTCCCCGTGGTGCGACATCCGGGCCGGGGCATCCACGTTCCAGAGGTCGCGGATGATCGCGATCGCCTCGCGGAGCGCGTCGACGCCCTGGCCGGGTGTCAGCCTGCGGCCGCCCATGGCTGTGACTCCCTCCCAGAACGCGCCGGCCCCGATTCCGAGCTCGAAGCGGCCGCCGCTCAGGATGTCGAGGGATGCCGCCGCGCGGGCCAGCACCGCCGGCGGCCGCAGCGGCAGGCTGGCGACGTTCGCGCTCACGTGCACTCGCTCGGTGCGGGCGGCGACGTACGCGAGCAGCGTCGAGGTGTCGAGGAACGCCGACTGGTACGGGTGGTCCTGGAACGTCACCAGGTCGAGACCCGCGCGGTCGGTGGTCACGGCGAGGTCGACCACTGCGCGCGCGCCCTGCGCGGACGGAGTGATGAAGGTGCCGAACTTCAGGTCGTGGCGGTAGTCGGTCATCGTGCGGCCTCCAGGCGGCGGGCTCCGGATACGTCGGCGCCCGCCGGTTCGATGTTGAAGTTGTCTCGGAAGAGGTTGTCCGGGTCGTACCGCCGCTTCAGTTCGCGGAGGCGAGCGAGCGTCGGCTCGGGGAAGGCATCGAGCAGCCGCTCGGGCCGACGCTCGGTCTCGAAGCTCAGGTAGAGCCCGTCGAAGTGGTGACGGAGCCGGTCCCACGCGGCGCTGAGCGCGGCGTCGGCGGCGCCCATCGCGGTCACCTGGAAGGCGACCGAACGGTGGGGGAACGCCATGGCGTCGGTCGGGACATCCGCGATCGCGCCACCCATCGTGCGCAACTGGAAGAAGTGCACCAGCCCGCTCTCGAGCAGCTCGGCGGCGTCGCGCGCGAACTCGGGCGTCAGCGCCGGCAGGAACGCCGAGCGTGCGACGGGCTCGCCGTGGCCGTGATGCCCGTCGGGGCCGACATCGGCGGCCTCCGCCATCACGTCGCGGTAGGGCATCACGGCGACCTCCTGCTGCGCGAGCATCCCGAGGCCGGCGAACGGCGTCAGTCGTTCCACGATCACGTCGGGACGCGCGTCGTCGACGATCGAGAACAACTGGATGACCGATCGGCCCTGTCGCGGTGCACCGGTGACGAAGAACACCGTCGTGTCGCGGGGCGCCGAGATCGCCAGACGGCCGAAGTCGCGCAGCACTCGCTCGATGTCGGGGGCGACCAGCGTGAGCTTGGCCCAGCCGACCTGGCCGACCTCGTCGACCTGGAACTCGAACGACGTGGCGATGCCGAAGTTCGCCCCGGCACCGCGGACCGCCCAGAACAGGTCGGAGTGCTCGTCTGCGCTCGCACGGACCCGGCGGCCGTCGGCCAGCACGAGCTCGACCGCACGGAGGTGGTCGATCGTGAGGCCGTGCCTGCGGGAGAGCAGGCCGATGCCGCCGGCGGTCGCGAGACCGCCGACCCCGACCCCGCCGTAGTCGCCCGAGCCGAGTGCCCAGCCGTACGGATGCAGCGCCGCGGCCACCTTCTTCCAGGTCGCGCCGGGGCCGATCCGCACGAGCCGCCGCTCCCGGTCGAGCACGTCGATCCCGTCGAGTCCTCCCACGTCGATCACGAGGCCGCCGTGATTGGTCGATCGCCCGCTGATCCCGTGGCCGCCGCTGCGGACTCCGAGTGGGATGCCGCGGTGGCGGCGGGCGAACGACAGCGCGTCAGCGACCTCGTCGGCCGACCGCGGCCGGAGCACGAGGCCGGGAGCGCCGCCACGCAGGTAGGTTGACGCCACGCTGCGAGATGTGGCATCGCCTGGCTCGAC
Organism: Agromyces sp. NSFZ; assembly: GCF_056156205.1. Lineage (NCBI taxonomy): Bacteria > Bacillati > Actinomycetota > Actinomycetes > Micrococcales > Microbacteriaceae > Agromyces > Agromyces sp. NSFZ. Next base: position 837,871 of record NZ_CM149585.1, on the reverse strand, counting down.
GGCCGTGCCTGCGAGCGAATCGGGCACGCCGTCGTAGTCGATGCCGGGAACCCGGCGTGATCGGGCCGCGGCGGAACGCCTCGGGCGCGGCGGCTCGCCGGCGCGGAGTTCTGCCGCGAGTGCGGCGACGCGCTCGACATCCGCAACCGATGCCACCGGAACCACGATCGGGAGACCGTCGTCGGCGAGCGACGCGAGGTCGACTCCGCCGGCATCGCGTGGGGCGACCAGCCAACGCGGGCCGTCCGCGGCATCCACTCGCCGCTCGTCGATGAGCCGGCCGGCAGCGAGCAGGTCGAGGCTCTCGCGGGCGCGCGCCACCACGCTCGGCACCGGGGTCGCCGCGTCGGCGGCGCCGTCGGCGACGCCGAATGCGGCACCACGCGTACGTGGCGCTGCGGATGCCTCGACGACTCCGATCGCGATGCGTTCGGTCCGCCCGGCCATCCATGCCGCCGTGGTCCACGGGTCGAGGCCGGTGGCGCCGCTCGACTGATCGCCGGCCCGCACCACGACGAGGTCGAGCCCGTTCGTCTCGGCGGCCATCGCGAGGATGTCGGGGTCGCCGAGGTGGTTCGCTTCGCCTGACACGCGGCCGACGGCCGGCTCGATCAGGACTCCTATTTCGATGGACATCTTCCTCCAATTCAGCTGCAGTACAGATAATCAGATTCACAGATGATTTGTTCCCCATCGCGAGCGTACGCTTGAGGCATGAGCGATGCGATGCGGGCCGGCGATGCGGCATCCGACCTCGACCTCGGCGACGACTTCGGCTGGTCCCTCGCCATCCTGCTGCGCACCTACCGCGACCGTGTGGCGGCAGCACTCGGCGAGTTCCCGCATGGCACTCGCGGCTACGAGACGATGGCGGAGGTGCTGCGGGGCACACGGCCGAGCCAACTCGCACTCGCCAACCACCTGGGCATCGACCGCACGGTGATGACCTACCTCGTCGACGACCTCGAGGAGGAGGGCCTCGTCGAGCGGCGACCGAACCCGACCGACCGCCGCCAACGGCAGATCGTCGCGACCGAGCGGGGGCGCGAGCTGGTCGAGACCGCGTGCCAGCGCGTGGTCGACGCGCAGAACGAACTGCTCGGCACCCTCGGCGACGACGAGCGGCGCACGCTGCGCCGGTTGCTCAACAAGGCGGCGGCGGCGACGGGCGAGAGCGTCGACGACCCGTGCGAGGTCGCCGACGCCTGACGGGGCGCTCAGACCGGGGCGGTCACATGTTCGACCGCGCCCGTCGCCTCGGGCGCGTTCGCGGGGGAACGTGGGTCAGCCGATCTCATTCCTCCGGGTGGGCACCGTACGCCGTGGCAGCCGGGTCCGGCGTCGGCGTCCTCATCCCGCTCGCGGCGTTCGGCATACCGGTCATGGCGGCGGGGCTCACTTGCGTGGCGGTGACCACCCTGGTGCGGCTGGCCGCCGTGTCCTTCGGGTGGACCTTCCCCGAGCAGCACGCGGTACTCTCCCGACGCCCGAAGACGCCCAGGCCTCCGGGATTCCCGGCCTGACAGGCGCCATCGATCCCTCGCTGCGCGGCGAGGGTGCCGCCGTATTCGCAGACGAAGGGGACTCTTCGGTCAGCTGGGCAGTTCGACCGTGTACGAGACGATCTCGGTGATGCGTTCGTCGTCGAAGTCGTAGACGTCGCAGGACGCCACGATCGAGACGTCGCCGTCGCGTCCGGTGTACCGGCCGAGGCTCTCGACCACGACGCTGTCCTCGCCGACCACGGTGCGGAAGCGCTGGAACTCGGTCGTCACACCCTTGAGGTCGGCGGCCGTGCGCTCGCACGCCTTCTTCACGGCCTTGCGCCCGATCAGCGGCTTGTCGCCGACCAGCGTCCAGACCACGTCGTCGGCGAGGTGCGTCAGTGCCTGGTCGAAGCGGTGGCTCGAGAACGCGCGCGCGATCTTCTCGATCTCGGTCGTGACGACGTGCTCGGTCGTGTCGGTCGCCTCGGTCGTCAGATCCATCTGGCCTACCCCCTCGCGCGGCATCCCGCGCCGTTGCGGATGATCGATGCGATCAGCCTACGACGCAGGCGTGGCGCCGTCACTCTGCAGGAACGCGAGCACCGCCGCGACCCGCCGGTGCACGCCGGACTCGGGCAGGCGCAGCTTGGTGAAGATGGCGTTCACGTGCTTCTCCACGGTCGACGTCGAGAGGAACAGCGACCGCTCGATCGCCGCGTTCGTCTTGCCCGCGGCCATCTCGCGGAGCACCTCGAGTTCGCGCGGCGACAGGGCGGCCAACGGGCTCGCCGCACCCGACGCGCTACGACGGCGCACGAGCGTGTCGACGATCTGCGGGTCGATCACCGAGCCGCCCGAACGCACCTCGCGAAGCGCGTGCACGAGGTCCTCGAGGTCGCCGATCCGGTCCTTCAGGAGGTATCCGAGGCCCGCCGAGCCGTCGGCGAAGAGGGCGAGCGCGTAGCTCTCGTCGGCATGCTGGGAGAGCACCACCACCCCGGTCCGCGGATGCTCCGTACGGATCATCCGAGCCGCCTCGATGCCTTCCATGTGGTGGCCGGGCGGCATCCGGATGTCGGTGAGCACGGCGTGCGGCGACAGCCGCCGCACGGCGTCGAGCAGCTCGCCCGCGTCGCCCACACCGGCGACGACCTCGACCTCTCCCGAATCCTCGAGCAGGCGCCGCACGCCCTCGCGCACGAGGTAGTTGTCCTCGGCGATCACGACGCGCAGCATTCCCGGCTCAGTCATCGGGAGCCGCCTCCCCGACCGGGAGCTCAACGAGCACGGTCGTTCCGGTCCCGGGCTCGTTCGTCGACACCCGCACGGTGCCGCGAAGCGCAGAGACACGGTCGCGGATGTTCGCGAGCCCGCCGTTCGAGACCGACGCGGGCTCGACCTCGCCGATGCCGCACCCGTCGTCGCGGATCGCGATGCGCAGGTGCCCGTTGCGGCGCGCCAGCTCCACCGACGCGTGCGTCGCGTTCGCGTGCTTCGCCGTGTTGGCGAGCGCCTCCCGCACCACGTAGTACGCCGTCGTCTCGACCTCCTCGGGATAGCGCTCCGCGCGCACGGTGTCGTCCGCCTCGACGGCCAGCGGGATCGGGAACCGCGAGACCCCCGATTCGACGGCCGCGACGAGCCCGTTGTCGCTGAGCACGGGCGGATGGATGCCGCGCGCGAGCTCGCGCAGGTCGGTCAGGGTCTCACGGGCCTGGTCCTGCAGCTCGATGAGCTCCTCGGGTTCCAGCTCTCCTCGTTCCAGCCGGTTGCGGGCCAGCCGAAGCCCCGCGATCTGGGCGACCACGTTCTGCTGCACCCCGTCGTGCAGGTCGCGTTCCAGGCGACGTCGCTCGTCGTCCTGCGCGGCGACGAGCCGCTCCCGCGACGCGGTCAGTTCGTCGAGCTGCGCGGCGAGCTGGGCCGTGAGGCGCACGTTGGCGACGGATGCCGCGGCCTGGCCGGCCACCGTGCGCAGCAGCGTGCGCTCGGCGTCGCTGTACTCGCCGCGCCGACGCGGGCCGACGTCGATGCGACCGAGGCGCTCGTCGGCGTGGACGAGGTCGACCGACTCCGCGGGCTCGCCGACGACGTCGCCGGCGATACCGGCGGGCGACCAGGCGAGCGCGCCATCGGCCGAGGCGAGGCGGATCCTCACCCATGACGCGTCGAGGCCGTCGCGCACGGCGCCGGCGAGGTGCTCGAGCAGGTCACGGGGCTCGCCGGCCTGCTCGAGTCGCGCGCCGAGTTCGCTGAGCATGCCGAACTGCCGTTCGCGGTCGCCGAACAGCGCCCGGTGAAGGCGTCGCTGCATCCAGCCGCGCACCGGCAGCAGCACCACGGCGAGCAGGGTGGTGAGCAGGATCGCGGGCACCGCCCGAAGCGGCGGCACGAGCAGCACGGCCGGCGTCGCGACGCCGGCCGCGTAGACCACGGTGATGAGCAGGTTCGACGAACGCTCGACGCGTGCGCCACGATCGCCGGGCCCGATGTCGAACGCCCCGTACCGCAGGATGCCGTGGATCGCCGCGACCGGGATGGCGAGCATCGAGGCGTATACGAACGGCTCGACGACCCAGGTGTCCGGAAGGAACGTCCACAGCGAGAACACCACCATCGCCCCGGCGACCGTCAACGCCATGACGCGGGTGCGCGCCCGCACGGCGGGTGAACCGAAGATCGCGCGCGAGGCGAGCACGGTGAGCCCGAGCACGACCGCCGGCCACGCCTGCAGCACGAGGTACTGCACGGCCGTGGCCGCCCACTCGAGCCATGGCACGACGAACGGGTTCGGGATCCCCTCGCCGCTGATGCCGATGAACTGCGACATCACGACGTGCGGCGTGGTGAGCAACGTGAGCGGACCCACGAGCACCGGCGTCCACAGGAACGCGACCGCGATCCGCTCCCAGCGTCGCTCCGGAACGCCGTCGGGGAACGTCGCGAAGACGATCAACAGGGCTGACGTCGCCACGGCGTCGGCCGTCAGGCCGATCACGTTGAAGAGCGGGAACCAGGGTTGCGTGAGGATGTCGACGTTCTGATGCACGAACGTCTCGTACGCCGAGCCGACGAGCATCGCGGTGGATCCCAGCGCGATGAGCAGCGCGGTTCGCGACGCCGACACCGTGAGCAGCCACATGCCGAAGACGAACAGCGGCAGCGCCCCGAGCAGTGGCCACGCGAGTCCGTGGTCGTCGCCCTCCGTCAGGAATCCCTGAACGGCGACGGTGTAGGCCAGTGCCGCGACCCCGATGGGGCCGAACGTCGCCAGGCACACCCACCTGCGGTCCACGGTCTCCATCGTCCTCCTGTCGCGCCCGTCAGCCAACGGTCTCGCCCTCCTGCGATGCGCGCACGCCGTCGTCCTGGTCGATCGGAAGTTCCACGAGCAGGCGGGTGCCGCCGGGCCGGTTCGCGGCCACCTGGATCGTTCCCCGCAGCGCGGCGACCCGATCCCGGATGTTGGCGAGGCCCCCGTGCGGCGCGGAGCCGGCAGCCGGCGCGTCGATGCCGCATCCGTCATCGCTCACGGCGATGCGCAGGTGTCCGTCGCGGCGCGCCAGCTCCACCGAGGCGTGGGTCGCGTTCGCATGCTTCGCCGTGTTGGCGAGCGCCTCCCGCACCACGTAGTACGCCGTCGTCTCCACGTCGTCGGCGTATCGCTCCGATCGCGTCGCGGCGTCCGCCTCGATGGTCAGCGGGATCGGGAACCGCGCGACGCCCGACTCGACCGCGGCGACGAGGCCGTTGTCGCTGAGCACGGGCGGGTGGATGCCGCGGGCGATCTCCCGCAGGTCGGTCAGCGTCTCCCGGGCCTGGTCCTGCAGCGCGACGAGTTCTTCGGGCGTGAGCTCGCCGCGCTGCAGTCGGTTGCGGGCGAGGCGGAGTCCGGCGATCTGGGCGACCACGTTCTGCTGCACGCCGTCATGCAGGTCGCGCTCGAGGCGGCGGCGTTCGTCGTCCTGGGCGGCGACGAGCCGCTCCCGCGATGCAGTGAGTTCGTCGAGCTGCTCGCCGAGCTGGGCGGTGAGTCGCACGTTGGCGACGGATGCCGCAGCCTGGCCGGCCACGGTGCGCAGCACCATGCGCTCCGCGTCGCTGTATTCGCCCCGACGCCGCGGTCCGACCTCGATGCGGCCCAGCAGCTCGTCGGCGTGCACGAGGTCGACCGTCTCCGCCGCGTCCCCGGACAGCCCGCCGGCAACGCCCGCGGGAGACGGGTCGAGCACGCCGTCGGTCCCGACCAGCCGGATGCGGACCCAGGTCGCGTCCAGCCCGCCGCGTACCGCCTCGGCCATGCGCCCGAGCAGGTCGCGGGGGTCACCGGCCTGCTCGAGACGAGCGCCGAGCTCGCTGAGCATGCCGAACTGCCGTTCCCGGTCACCGAACAGGGCGCGGTGCAGGCGTCGCTGCAGCCACGTGCGCACCGGGAGCAGGCCGACGGCGAGGAGCGTGGTGAGCAGCACGGTCCCGATCACGGTCCAGGACTCGCTCAGGAGGAGTCCCGGGGCGGCGACGGCCAGGCCGTACGGCACGGTGATGAGCACGTTCGCCGACCGAGAAACGAACTGCGCCCGAGCGCCGGGGGCGATGTCGAACGCACCGTACCGCAGGATGCCGTGGACGGCGGCGACCGGGATCGCGGCAAGGGTCACGAACACCGCGAACTCGAGGACCGGATTCGGCACGAACATCCAGATCGACCAACTCACGACGAGGGCGAGGACGACCCACGTCATCACGCGCAGGGGCGCCCGCGCGGCGACCGTGCCGAAGAACGCGCGCGAGATGAGCACGGCCAACCCGAGGAACACCGCCGGCCAGGCGTCGGCGATCCACTCGACGGCGGGGGCCGCCCAATCGAGCGCCGGCACGGCGAACGGGTTCGGGATCTCCTCGCCGCGGACCTCGTGCGCGGACACCGGCGTGAGGACGTGCGGGCTGACGACCAGGGAGAGCGGTGCGACCACGACCGGCACCCAGATGAGTCCGACGGCGATGCGTTGCCACCGCCGTTCGGGAACGCCCGTCGGGAACGTCGCGAACATGCTGATGAACGCCGCGGAGGCGATCGCCTCGGTCGTCAGGCCGACGACGTTGAACACGGGGAACCACGGCTCCTGCACGACGCCGGGGTTCACCTCCAGGTACGCTTCGCGCGCCGCTCCGACGGCGATGGCGGTCGCTGTCCACGCGATGTACAGCGCCGACCGCGCCGTCGACACCGTGAGCAGCCAGAGGCCGAGGGCGAGCAGCGGCAGGATGCCGAGCAGCGGCCAGACGAGCTCGAAGGCGGTGCCGCCGGCGACGAACCCGCGGACGACGACGACGTACGCCACCGACACCGCTCCGAGCGGCGCCAGTGCTGCGAACCATCCCCATCTGCGGAGCACACTTCAATGGTCCTCCGTCGGGCTCCCGCTCGGGAGAGGGACTCCCCCGACGTCCCCTTAGCAGCCAGCCCCCATCCGATGTGCGGCGTGCCGCCACGCGGCATCCGGTTCGCTGCGTTCCGGCTCTCGCGCGGCACGACGAACCTGAGGGTCGAGCGGATGCCACCAGCCGGCGCCGCACGAAGGAGAAGGCATCATGCGCAAGCTCTACACCGGCCTCGCCTGGACCGTTGCGGGCGCCGTCGTCGTGCAGGCCGCCGCGATCGCGTTCGCGTTCGGCGGCATGCTCAACCTCGTGTCGGAGGGCGGCGTCGTCGACAAGGCGCTGCTCGAGAGCTTCCAGGCGGCGGGCGTCGGCGAGCTCGGGTTCCTGATCCACGGCCTCGTGGGCGGCGTCATCATCCCCCTGATCGCGCTCGCGCTGCTCGTGGTGTCGTTCTTCGTGCGTGTGCGCAGGGCGAAGCTGTGGGCGGCGATCACCTTCGGGCTCGTCGTGCTGCAGGTGACGCTCGGCTTCTCGATCACCGACACGCCGTACCTCGGGCTGATCCACGGGGCGAACGCGCTGGGGATCGTGGCCACCGCCTCGGTCGCCGCGCTCCGGATGCGCCGGGCCGCCCGCGCCGGCACCTCCGACACGTCGGCGCCAGTCCCCGCCGAGGAGGCGAGTTCCGATGCCGTCCAGGCGTGAGCTGGTTCGCCGGGCCGCCGTCGCCGTGGCGGTCACGACCGCGGCGGGCGTCGGTGCGCTGGCGTGGAGTTCGACGTTGCTGGGCGAGTACTCGGTCATGGACATGGGCCACGTCGCCGAGGACGGGAGCCACGGGGAGCATGCGCCCGGCTCGGCGCGCGGCGCCGCGGCATCCGGATCCCGCGGCACCGATGGCGCGTTGAGCGTGGCCGCGCTCACCGCCGATCCGGACCGTCCCGCCGACGTGCGCGTCGAGCTCGTGGCCCGGCAGGAGACGATCGACGTGCCCGGTGGGCGCGCGGTGGACGGGTTCACCGTGAACGGCACCTCCCCGGGTCCGGAGTTGCGTGCGAGGCAGGGCGACCTGGTCGAGGTGGTGCTGGTGAACGAGTCGGTGGCCGATGGGGCGACGCTGCACTGGCACGGGGTGGATGTGCCGAACGCGGCGGACGGCGTCGCCGGGATCACGCAGGACGCGGTGCCCGTCGGCGGGCGGCACGTCTACCGGTTCGTCGCGGAGGACGCGGGCACGTACTGGTACCACTCGCATCAGGTCTCGCACGAGCAGGTCGTCGGCGGCCTGCTCGGCGCGATCATCATCGACCCGGCCACGCCGGCATCGGTCGCGTCCGCGTCGACGGATGCCGCAGCCGACATGGACGTGACCGACGTGGACGTGACCGACGTGGACGTGACCGACGTGGACGTGACCGCGCTGCTGCACGTCTACGGCGGGCAGCACACGCTCAACGGCCGCGTCGCCGACGAGCGGGTGGACGCGGTGCCGGGTCGATGGGTGCGGGTGCGCGTCATCAACACCGACCAGGGCACCGCCGCGGTCTGGTCCGAGGCCCCGTACCGGGTCGTCGCGATCGACGGACGCGACGTGCACGAGCCGTCCGACGTCGAGGGGCAGCGCCTGCTCATCCCGGCCGGCGGTCGGGCGGATGTCGCGGTGCGCGCACCGAACGACGGCGGGGCGGTCCGGCTCCAGGTCGGCGGCGCCCGCAGCGTGATCATCGGCGACCCCGAGGCATCCGTCCCTCCGGCGCCGCAGCCGGCGGAGACGCTCGACCTGCTCGCCTACGGCACCCCCGCACCGCTCGACTTCGACGCCTCGTCGCCAGACCGAGAGTACGACTACGTGATCGGCCGCCGGCCCGGGATCATCGACGGCCGGCCCGGGAACTTCTGGACCATCAACGGCCGCATGTTCCCCGACGTGCCCATGTTCGACGTGCGCGAGGGCGACACCGTCGTCATGCGGATCGTGAACGACTCCGGTGAGGTGCACCCCATGCACCTGCACGGCCACCACGTCGTGGTGCTCTCACGGGACGGGGTCGCGGCATCCGGGAGTCCCTGGATCGTCGACTCGCTCGACGTGCACCCCGGCGAGTCGTACGACATCGCGTTCGTCGCCGACAATCCCGGAATCTGGAGCGACCACTGCCACACCCTGCCGCACGCCGCCGACGGACTCATCGCACACCTCATGTACGAGGGCGTCACCACGCCGTTCACGATCAACGGCGACGAGGGAAACCAACCCGAATGACCCGGCTACCGGGCGAGCTCCGCTTCCGCGTCGAGGCGCGCGAGCTTGTCGGGGTTCGCGACGGAGTAGATGCGGGTGATGCGGCCGTGCTCGACGGTCACGCTGAGCGCGCCGACGAGCTCGCCGTCGACCTCGACGCGGGCGCCCGGCGCGCCGTTGACCCACGCCGGGGTGGCCACGAACGTGATGCCGAACTTCGCCATGCCCCCCAGCAGGTAGGCCGCCAGCCTCTCCGCACCGACGATGGGCCTGCGCGCGGCACCGCGGACCTTGCCGCCGCCGTCGGCGACCGAGACCACGTCGGGGGCGAGCACGTCCATGAGCCCCTGCAGGTCGCCAGTGTTGACGGCGGCGAGGAATCGCTCGAGCACCTCCTCCTGCTCGGTGGGGTCCACGGCCACCCGGGGTCGGCGCGCGGCGACGTGATCCTTGGCGCGATGGGCGATCTGCCGCACCGCGGCCGGCGTCTTGTCGACCGCGTCGGCGATCTCGTCGTAGGGCACGTCGAACACCTCGCGCAGCACGAAGACGGCGCGTTCGGTCGGCGCGAGCGTCTCGAGCACCGTGAGCATCGCCATCGAGACGCTCTCGGCGAGTTCGACGTCGTCGGCGACATCCGGACTCGTGAGCAGCGGTTCGGGCAGCCACTCGCCCACGTACTCCTCACGACGGCGCGACACGGTGCGCAACTGGTTGAGCGCCTGCCGGGTGACGATGCGTACGAGGTAGGCGCGCGGCTCACGGACCTGAGCATGGTCGACCCGGGACCAGCGCAGCCACGACTCCTGGAGCACATCCTCGGCGTCGGCGGCCGAGCCGAGCATCTCGTAGGCGACCGTGAAGAGCAGGTTGCGGTGGATGACGAACGGGTCGTCGGTCATGAGCGCCACCTTACGCGGCCTCCGAGGCGGCCGTGCGGTCCGCGAGCGGCGGCAGTCCGCACGCATCGGCGTAGTGCTCGGAGCGGATGCCGAGCGCGATGTTCATGCGTGCGGTCGCGTTCATCAGGGCGACCTTCGCGGCCAGCTCGAGCACGGCCGCAGGGCCGAGCTCGGCGAGCAGCGCATCCGACAGCTCGTCGGTGACGGCGGGCGGGGTCTGGCACATCGCCGCGGCGTACTCCATCACGTTCCGCTCGAGCGGGGTGAACATGCCGGACTCGCGCCAGCGCGGCACCTCGCGCGCCTTGTCGACGTCCAGCCCCCTGTTGTGCGCCACGAAGTAGTTGTAGTCGAGGCAGAAGCTGCAGCCGACCTCGGCAGCCGCCGCCATCCGCGCGAGCGACCCCAGGTTCGCGTCCAACGCGTCCCACTTCTCGGACTTCATGCCGATCGACATCAGGTCCTTGAAGACCTTCGGGCTGTGCCACATCACGCCGACCGACTCGGGCACCTCGCCGATCATGCGCCGCACCGCGAGCTTCACCACCGCACCGTAGGGGCCGGTGATCTCGGTCGCGGGAATCCTCGTGTTGCCGGTCATGTCTCCTCCAACGTCTCGATCGGTGTCGTCGACATGGAGACACCGGCGGGCGGAGGAGTGTGACACCTGATGTGCGCCCGGTCGGATCATGCCCTCAGATCGGGCAGCGGTGGAGCCGGAGGCACGGGCGGCAGCCCAGCCTCGAATATGTCCTCGAGCATCACGTAGGCGAGGTCCTTCGGCAACTCGCCGGGGTAGAAGCGCTCGAACAACGCCTCGGCGTCATCGACGGTCGTGATGCCCGTGATCGCCAACAGCACTGCGATGTCCGCGTCGTCTCGGGTCGGACGGCTCGCGCGCATTTTCATCGCGAGCAGTGCCTCGGGCGAGATGACCCAGACGGAGACGTCATCGTCGTCGTAGAGGGCCTCCCATCCCACGTCGATGGCGATCGGGATGAAGGTCGCCGCCTTCGCATTGAGCCAATCGTCGTCCCAACCTCTTCGACGGGCGATCTCCTCGGCGATCCGCACGGTGGGACCCTCTGGGTGGATCTTGGCGTCGATGTCGGGGGTCACCCTGCGGTCGCCGTAGTACCGCAGCAGCATGGCCGCTCCGCCGACGATGCGCACGCCACCAGCTTCACCTCGGGCGTGCAGTTCATTGACGAGCTCCCGCAGGCCCTCGATCATGTCGTCGCGCTTGAGAAACGTCATACGCTCAGCAGAGTCGACTCGTCGACGAGGATCCGGTGCCTGCGGAAGGCGTCGGGAACGTCACGGATGGCTCGGGCAGATGTCCACGGATTGAGGATCAGCGGCGTGGGCTCGGGAAGCGACCGGGTCTCACCGTCGATCCAGGTCGGCTTGGGCAGGTTCTCACGTTCCAGCCAGTACTCCGTGACGGCCGCGAGCGCGGCATCCCAGATCGCCGATCCAGTGGGCGGTGGTTCCGCCGCGGCGAGGACGACCCGATCCACGCCGGTGGTCGCGGCGAGGTTGTCGCTGTAACGGAGGAAGGCCCGAAGTGCTCCCTCCTCGTCTGCATCGGCCACCCACTCGCCGATGACGCCGCCGGCCTCGGCTGATCCGCTACGAGTCGTCGGATAGATGCCGACCCGGCGACCCGTCGAACGCAGGAGATGATCCAGCTTCTCGACCGATGGATTGCGGTGACCGGACTCGATGAGGGAGACCGTCGACTTGTCGACACCGGAACGGCGGACGAGCTCCGCCTGCGTGAGACCGGAGGAGAAGCGCGCCGCGCGCAGGAGCGTGCTGGCTTGCGACATGAGGACCTCCAATCTGTTTGCGGATACGTCAACATTCTACACGGGAGCGCGGCCGATTGCTTACGGTCGGCGAAGGCTCGATCCGTGCGACTGCACGCACATCGAAGGGCGGCAGAACGGATCCCCCGCATGACGTCCCGGCGAGCGCGTCGACCGGGCACCGGTCAGCGTCAGGCGTGCTGATCGGGTTCGGACTTCGGCGGCTGCACGCTCCACGACGGCGGCTCGTCGACGCCCGCCTCCTCGTCGCGCTCGGCGTCCTCGTCGGTCGGCTGCACGATGCCGGGCGCGTGGTGCACGGGCGCGTAGATCGCGTACAGCCGCAGCGGCTCGTCGCCGGTGTTCTCGACGTCGTGCCACGTGCCGGCCGGCACCTGGATGCTCCAGCCGTCCCAGACGTCCTGCTGGAACGCGAGGTCGTCCTTCGACGGGCCCATCTTCACCCGGCCGCGTCCGGCATCCAGCCGCAGGAACTGGTCGGTCTCGGGATGCGCTTCGAGACCGATCGACTCCCCCACCGGAATCGACATCAGCGTGACCTGCAGGTACTTGCCGGTCCAGGCGACGACGCGGTACTCCTCGTTCTCCCTGGTGGCCGCCTCGATGTCGAACGCGTTCGGCTCGGGCCCGTTGTCGGTGATCTCCATCGCTCGTCCCCCTCGTGAGTCGGCACGCCGGCCGGCGTGCACGCCTGGGCACAGGGTAGCCGCGGGACGGCCGGCCACGCAGCAGTCGGTGGACGAGCGGATGCCGCGGCGGCGGCGCTACCGGCGACGGCGCTCGCGCGCCCCGGGCTCCCCCGTCACCGCCCCGAGCACGGCCTCGAGTCCCTCGGCGACGTCGGCGAGTCGCCCGGCATCGACCGACGCGAACTCGCGCTCGATCGCCGGGAGGTACGCGCGCGCCGCCGCGAGGAATCGCCGCCGACCCTCGGGAGTGAGCACGGCGAACGCCGAGCGGCCGTCGTCGGGATTGGGCTCACGGGCCACGAGGCCTGCACCGGTCAGCTCGTCGACGAGTCGGCTCACGCGCGTGCGACTCAGCACGACCCGGTCGGCGAGCTCGCCCATGGTGAGCCGGCCACCCCCGTCGTTGAGCTCGAGCAGCACGTCGTACCAGCCGAGCGGCATGCCGCCGTCTCGCGCGACCGCGCGGTCGAGTCGGGGCAGCAGTGCGGCGTGCAGGCGCAGCAGCGCCTCCCAGGCCCGTTCGGCGTCGCTCGGCTTCGGCATGCGCCCATCGTAGCCGAGATTGTGTGCGTGCACACGTACATGTTATGGTGCAGTTCATCCACATTTATGTGCGTCTGCACGCAAGAAAGGATCCGGACCAATGACCACCCTCCTGCACATCTCCGCGTCGCCCCGCGGTGAGGCATCCGAGTCGCTGGCGATCGCCCGCACGTTCGTCGACGCGTTCCGCCAGGCGAACCCCGCGGCATCCGTCGACGAATGGGACCTGTGGGACGGCTCGCTGCCCGACTTCGGGCCCGACGGTGCGGGCGCGAAGATGCGGATCTTCGCCGGCGAACAGCCCGTCGGCCCGCAGGAGGTCGCCTGGCACCGCGCACGCCTCGCCTTCGAGCGATTCGCCGCGGCCGACCTCTACCTCTTCAGCCTGCCGATGTGGAATGCCGGCATCCCGTACATCGCCAAGCAGTTCATCGATGTCGTCAGCCAGCCCGGCATGGTGTTCGGGTTCGACCCCGAGGCCGGGTACACCGGACTTCTCGAGGGCCGCCGCGCGGCCGTCGTGTACACGAGCGCCGTGTACGGCGAGGGCCGCCCACCCGCGTTCGGGAGCGACTTCCAGCGGCCCTTCTTCGAGGGCTGGCTGAACTGGGCCGGGGTCACGGATGTCTCGGCCATCACGTTCCGGCCGAACCTCGCGATCGCCGACCCCGAGCCGGGTCGCGCGGCCGCCCATGACGCGGCCCGTCGCACCGGAGCGGAGTTCGGACGGATGCCGCTGCGCCGAGCGTCCTGAGCCGGTGGCGCGGGGTCGGGGCTCCGACGCCGACCTCGCGCGTTCGCTCAGGCGAGAGGATCTAGGCTCGTAGGCACCGCCACCGCCCATTCCCTCGAAAAGGAGCCCGCGCCATGAGCGACGCCGCGAACCTCGACACCTTCGACCGGCGCGAATCGGAGGTGCGCGGATACATCCGCTCCTTCCCCGTGGTCTTCGACAGTGCCCGCGGCTCCACGCTCGTCGCGGCCGACGGTCGGGAGTTCCTCGACTTCTTCGCCGGCGCCGGGGTGCTGAACTACGGCCACAACAACCCGCTGTTCACGCGGGCGCTCGTCGAGTACCTCGAGCGCGACGGCATCATCCACGGACTCGACATGGCCACCTCGGCCAAGAAGGCCTTCATCGAGGCGTTCGAGCGGCTCGTCCTGGCTCCCCGCGGGCTGGACCACAAGCTGCAGTTCACCGGACCGACCGGCGCGAACGCGGTGGAGGCGGCGCTCAAGGTCGCCCGCCTCGCCACCGGGCGCTCAAACGTCGTCGCGTTCACGAACGCGTTCCACGGCCTGAGCCTCGGCGGCCTCGCCGCCACCGGCAACAGCCACTACCGCGAGGCGGCCGGCATCTCGCTCGACAACATCACGCGCCTGCCGTACGACGGCTACCTCGGTGAGGGCGTCGACACGCTCGACCTGTTCGCGAAGATGCTCGACGACTCCGGCAGCGGCCTCGACCTGCCCGCCGCCGTCATCGTCGAGGCGGTGCAGGGCGAGGGCGGCATCAACGTGGCGGGCGTGGCGTGGCTGCAGCGGCTCCGCGAGCTCACCGAGGCCCGCGGCATCCTGCTGATCCTCGACGAGATCCAGTCGGGCATCGGCCGCACCGGGAAGTTCTTCGCGTTCGAGCACGCGAGCATCGTGCCCGACCTCATCACGGTGTCGAAGTCGATCTCGGGCTCGGGGCTGCCGATGTCGCTCGTGCTGCTCCGGCCGGGGGTCGACGTCTGGAAGCCCGGTGCGCACACTGGCACGTTCCGCGGCAACAACCTCGCCTTCGTGTCGGCGCGCGTCGCGCTCGAGGAGTACTGGTCGGATTCGGGATTCACCGACGCGGTGAACGCGAAGTCCGAGCTGCTGCGCACCGAGCTCCAGGCCATCGCCGATGCGAACCCCGAGCGCGGTTTCGTCGTGCGCGGCCGCGGACTCATGTACGGCCTCGCCTGCGACGCGGATCCGACGCTCGCCGGGCGGATCTCGGCGGAGGCGTTCCGCCGCGGGCTCGTGATCGAGACATCCGGAGCCTTCGACCAAGTGCTGAAGTTCCTCCCGGCCCTCACCATCACCGAAGGCGAGCTGACCCGCGGGCTGCAGATCGTGCGCGAGAGCCTGGCGGCCGTCGCCGCCTGACGGACGACCGCGGCCACCGCGCCGTTCGTCGCAGGAATCGGCCGTCCGTCGCACGGATGCGCCGCTCGTCGAGCGCCGGATGCCGTGCCGTCGAACAGCCTCCTATCGTGGCCGTGCGCAACGACGCCACGCCCAAGGAGGATCCCCGATGACGTCCGAACTCCGGCAACCGACGATCGAGCCCGAACCCGGCTCCCCCGCCGACCTGCAACCCGACCCCGACCTTCCCCCCACCGCCGTACCCGAGGCCGAGCTCGCGCGTGAGCGCAAGTGGACCTGGCCGAAGATCCTGCTCTGGGGTGCCATCGCCCTGCTCGGCGGCGTCGCCTGGACCATGATCGCCATCGTGCGCGGCGAGACCGTCAACGCGATGTGGTTCGTCTTCGCCGCGGTGGCGAGCTACCTCATCGGCTACCGCTTCTACGCGAAGGTCATCGAGCGCTACATCGCGCGGCCCGACGACCGGCGCGCCACGCCCGCCGAGACCAGGGCCGACGGCAAGGACTACCACGCCACCGACCGTCGCGTGCTCTTCGGCCACCACTTCGCCGCGATCGCGGGCGCCGGCCCGCTCGTCGGTCCGGTCCTGGCCGCCCAGATGGGCTACCTCCCCGGCACGGTCTGGATCATCGTCGGCGTCATCCTCGCCGGCGCGGTGCAGGACTACCTGGTGCTCTTCTTCTCGACCCGCCGCGGTGGTCGCACCATCGGCCAGATGGCGCGCGACGAGCTCGGCCGCATCGGCGGCACCGCCGCGATCGTGGCGTCGCTGCTCATCATGCTCATCATCATCGCGATCCTCGCGCTCGTCGTCGTCAATGCGCTCGGCGAGAGCCCGTGGGGCGTCTTCAGCGTGTCGATGACCATCCCGATCGCCCTGTTCATGGGCGTCTACCTGCGTTACCTCCGCCCCGGACGCATCACGGAGGTGTCGATCATCGGCTTCGTGCTGCTGCTCGTCGCGATCATCGCGGGCGGATGGGTCGCCGCGACCCCGTGGGGCGCCGAGGTCTTCCACCTCGACCGCACGACCATCGCGTGGGGCATCATCGTCTACGGCTTCATCGCCGCGGTGCTGCCGGTCTGGCTGCTGCTCGCCCCGCGCGACTACCTGTCGACCTTCATGAAGATCGGCGTCATCGTGATGCTCGCCGGCGCGATCGTGCTCGTGCGCCCCGAGATCTCGGTGCCCGCGTTCAGCGAGTTCGCGGGCGGCGAGCTCGGCCCGGTCTTCTCGGGTCCGCTGTTCCCGTTCCTGTTCGTGACCATCGCCTGCGGCGCGCTCTCGGGATTCCACGCGTTGATCGCATCGGGCACGACGCCGAAGCTCATCGAGAAGGAGCGCCAGACGCGCTTCATCGGCTATGGCGGCATGCTCATGGAGTCGTTCGTGGCCATCATGGCGCTCGTCGCGGCGATCTCGCTCGACCGGGGCATCTACTTCGCGATGAACTCGTCGGGGGCCGCGACCGGCGGCACCGTCGAGGGCGCGGTCGCCTTCGTGAACTCGCTCGGACTCACGGGCGTCAACCTCACGCCCGACGTGCTCACGTCGACGGCGGCTGCGGTGGGCGAGGAGTCGATCGTCTCCCGAACGGGCGGCGCCCCCACCCTCGCGCTCGGCCTCTCCCAGATCATGCAGCAGGCGTTCGGCGGCGCAGCCCTTGCGGGCTTCTGGTACCACTTCGCCATCATGTTCGAGGCGCTGTTCATCCTCACCGCCGTCGACGCCGGCACGCGTGTCGCACGGTTCATGCTGCAGGACTCGATCGGCAATGTGATCCCGCGATTCAAGGACACGTCGTGGCGGCCCGGCGTCTGGATCACCACCGCGATCATGGTCGCCGGCTGGGGCTACATCCTGATCCTCGGCGTCACCGACCCGCTCGGCGGCATCAACACGTTCTTCCCGTTGTTCGGCATCGCGAACCAGCTGCTCGCCGTCATCGCCCTGGCCGTGGTGCTCGCGATCGTCGCTAAGCGCGGCAAGAGCTACCTCAAGTGGCTCTGGATCGTGGCCCTGCCGCTCGCATTCGCCGCCGTCGTCACGATCACCGCGTCGATGTACAAGATCTTCTCGCCGGTGCCGCAGGTGGGCTACTGGGCCAACCACGTCGCGTTCCGCAACGCGCTCGACGCGGGCGAGACGTCGTTCGGCACGGCGCCGACCGTCGAGGCGATGGAGGCCGTGGTGCGCAACACCTTCGTGCAGGGCACCCTGTCGATCGTGTTCGTCACCCTCGCGATCGTGGTGCTCATCACCTCGGTCATCGCGACCGTGAAGGCGTGGCGGAACGGCGGCGGAGAGAACCACGAGGACCCGGCCGTCGCATCCCGCCGCTTCGCTCCCGCGGGTCTCTTCGCCACGAAGGCCGAGAAGGCGCTCGAGCGTGAGTGGGCCGCCCTCCCCGCCGACCGGCGACCCGAGACGGCGCGTCACTGATGACCGGAGCGCACCGCCCATGACCGGCACCACCGCCGGGCGCCCCGCCCGAACCCTCGCGGTTCGGGCGGGCGCCCCCGTCGCCCTCGACCTGCTGATCCGCGGATGCCGCGGCATCGCGTGGTACGTCCACAACTTGATGGGCGACAATGCCTACCGGGTCTACCTCGAGCATCACCACTCGAACCACGGCGCGGAGCATCCGCCGCTGACCGAGCGCGAGTTCTGGAAGCAGAGAATGGATGACCAGGACCGCAATCCAGGGGCCCGCTGCTGCTGACGTGACGAGGAGGGCGCATGGTCGATGTCGTCTGGCTTCCCGTCGTCGCCGTGATCAGCGTCGCCCTCACGCTCCTGGCGCTGCTGGCCTGGCGCCTCGCGCGCGGGTCACGCGACCTCGGCAGCGACGCGGAGCGAGCGACGTTCCGCACCCTGTCGCTCGCGTCGCGGGCCGCGGTGCACCTGCGCGGCGGCCTCGACACGGGCGAGGTGCACCGGGCGGCACGCTCGCTGAAGGCGCTGCTCGGCAGCGACGCGATCGCCATCGCCGACCGCGACGGCATCGTGTCGGTCGACGGACGCCTCGATCTCGGGCCAGAAGCCTGGCAGCTCGCCTCGAGCGTCATCGAGACGGGGCAGCGCCAGCTCCTCGCCACGAAGACGGGCGACGCGGTCGGAGCGCCCATCATCGCCGACGGGCGGGTGGTCGGGGTGATCGTCGCGTTCGCCGCGAAGGTGCGCCCACCGCTCGTGCGCGCCACCACCGAGGTGGCGAAGTGGAGCGGCGCGCAGATCGAGCTCGGCGGGCTCGAGGCATCCCGAGCCGCGCTCGCCGAAGCCGAACTGCGTGCCCTGCGCGCGCAGATCAGCCCGCACTTCATCTACAACGCCCTCGGCGCCATCGCGTCGTACATCAGCACCGACCCCGAGCGCGCCCGCGACCTGCTGCTCGACTTCGCGGACTTCATCCGGTACACGTTCCGTCGCCAGGGCGAGTTCACGACGCTCGCCGAGGAGCTCAAGAGCGTGCACTCCTACGTCGAGCTCGAGCGCGCACGCTTCGAGGAGCGCCTGAGCGTGACGCTGCGGATCGCCCCCGAGACGCTCGCGACCGTCATCCCCTTCCTCAGCCTGCAGCCGCTCGTCGAGAACGCGATCCGGCACGGGCTCGAGCCGCGCGAGCACGGCGGCACCATCGTGATCGCCGCACGTGACGACGGCACGCACACCGAGATCACGGTCGACGACGACGGCGTGGGCATGCAGCCCGCCGAGCTCCGGGCCCTGCTCACCGACGGGGCGCCCACCGACCATGTGGGCCTGCGCAACGTGGACTCCCGGGTGCGCGGGATCTACGGCGACGACCACGCGCTCGTGGTCGAGACGAACCCGGGCGCCGGCACCATGGTGCGCATGCGCATCCCGAAGTCGCAGCCCTTCAACGAGACCGAGAGGCAGGTGGTCGGATGACGGCCGCTGACGCGGGCACCGGTGCGGCGAGCCCGACCCCGACCCCGACCCCGACCCCGAGCCCGGGCCCGGGCCCGACCCCGACCATCGACGTGCTCATCGCCGACGACGAGCGCCCGGTGCTCGACGAGCTCGAGCTGCTCCTCCGACGGGACGAGCGGATCGGACGCATCTGGCGCGCCGCCTCGGGCTCGGAGGCCGTGCGCCTCCTCGCCGAGAGCCCGGTGGACGCGGCGTTCCTCGACATCCACATGCCAGGGCTCTCAGGCTTCGACCTGGCTCGTGCGGTCTCGAGGTTCAACACCCCGCCGGCGATCGTGTTCGTGACCGCCGACGAGGCGGGCGCGGTGGAGGCGTTCGATGTCCGTGCGGTGGACTTCATCCTCAAGCCGATCCGCCGGGAGCGACTGCACCGCGCCGTCGGACGGATCCTCGCCGAGCACGGCCCGGGCGGGGCATCCGCACCCTCCGCGGCTGCCGACGCGATCGCAGATGAGACGATCCCCGTGCGCGTCGGCAACGTGATGCGCGTCGTGCACCGCGCCGACGTGCGGTGGGTGCAGGCGCAGGGCGACTACGCGCGGCTCGTCACCGACACCGACAGCCACCTGATCCGCGAGTCGATCTCCGACCTCGAGCTGCGGTGGGCCGACGCCGGATTCATCCGGGTGCACCGGTCGTACCTCGTCGCCCGCAACGCGATCACGACGGCCAAGCTCATCGGCTCGCACCCCAGCCTCACCGTCGCCGGCGAGGAGATCCCGGTGAGCCGACGTTCGATCTCGGTGGTCCGCGAGGCGATCCTGCAACCCAGGGACGGCGAGCGGTGAACGAGGCGGATGCCCCGGGCGGGGCGCCGAGCCCCGAGACGCGCCGCCCGCCGGGGCGGCCGGTGCGCGAGCGAGTGACCAGCGTCGACCGGCCCTCGGTCCGTGTCGAGCCGCTCGCCCGGATCGTGCGGTCGCCCGTGAGCGAGGCCGACACGTTGTTCACGCGCAGCCTGATGCGCGCCCAGGGACGCCTCGCGCTCGTGTTCGTCGTCTCGTTCCTGCTCGCCGTCGTGCTCGTGACCTTCGTGATCAGCGGGATCCCCGCGCTGCACGACCACTCGATCGGCGGCGTCCCCATCCCGTGGCTGATCCAGGCATACGGGTACTACCCGATCATCATCGTGTTCGCCGTGGCCTACACGGTCGCCGCGATGCGCACGGAACGCCGATTCCGAGCCCTGGTGGAGCACGAATGAATCCGATGCTCGCCGTGGGCGCGATCGCGCTCGTGCTGCTCGTGACCTCGGTCATCGGCGTCTACGGCCTGCGCATCTCACGCACGACGAGCGACTTCTTCGTCGCCTCGCGCACCGTGCGACCGATCTGGAACGCGTCCGCGATCAGCGGGGAGTACCTCTCGG
Organism: Agromyces sp. NSFZ; assembly: GCF_056156205.1. Lineage (NCBI taxonomy): Bacteria > Bacillati > Actinomycetota > Actinomycetes > Micrococcales > Microbacteriaceae > Agromyces > Agromyces sp. NSFZ. The sequence goes on along the minus strand of NZ_CM149585.1, from coordinate 817,331 downwards.
CCGGCACGTTCCTCGGCCTGTCGGGACTCGTGCTCCTGTCGGGCTCGGACGCGTTCTGGTTCCCCATCGGCTACGCGGCCGGGTACCTGCTCGTGCTGATGTTCGTCGCCGCGCCCCTGCGCCGGAGCGGCGCGTACACGATCCCCGACTTCATCCACGCCCGCCTCGACTCCCTCACGGCGCGGCGCATCACGAGCGTGCTCGTGCTCGTCATCGGATGGCTCTACATCGTGCCGCAGCTGCACGGAGCCGCGCTCGCCCTCAACGTCGTCGCCGACATCCCGCCGTGGGTGGGGGCCGTGACGGTCGCGGTCGTCGTGAGCGGCTCGGTGGCGGCGGGCGGCATGCGCTCCATCACGTACGTGCAGGCGTTCCAGTTCTGGCTCAAGTTCGCGGCCCTTGCGGTGCCCGTCGTGTTCTTCGTGATCACGATCGGCGGCCGCGAGCCGAGCATCGACCCCGCGCTCGTGTTCCCGGTCGAGCGTGGACCGAGCGGGCTCGACACCTACGCCACCGCGTCGCTGCTCATCGCGCTGCTCCTCGGCACGATCGGACTGCCGCACGTGTTGGTGCGCTTCTACACGAGTCCGACCGGCAGCTCGGCCCGCTGGACGACGGTCATCGTCATCGTCATGATCAGCGCCTTCTACATGGTGTCGGGCACGGTCGGCCTGGTCGCCCGGGCCACGGCCCCCGACCTGGCCAGGCCCGGCGTCGCCGACACGGTGGCGCTGCTGCTGCCGTCGCGGCTCATCCCCGGCATGGCGGGCGACCTGCTGACGGCGCTCGTGATCGCGGGAGCGCTCGCGGCGTTCCTCGGCACGTCGTCGGGGCTGGTGGTGTCGCTCTCGAGCGTCGTCAGCCAGGACCTCTTCCACGGCACCGTGCGCTCGTTCCGCTGGGCCGCGGTCTTCTGCACGGCCGTGCCGCTCGTCGTCGCGCTCGGAACGGTTCCGCAGGGGCTCGTCACGTCGGTGGGCACGGTCTTCGTGTTCGCAGCCTCCTCGCTCTCGCCGGTGATCGTGCTCGGCATCTGGTGGCGCCGCCTGACCGCCCGGGGCGCGATCGCGGGCATGATCGTCGGCTCGGTGCTCTGCGCGGGCGCGCTGTTCAGCTCGACGCTGCTCGGGTCGAGCGCGGACCTCGGCGCGATCGGCGTGCTCCTCGCGCAGCCGGGTGCATGGACGATCGCCGCCGCCACCGTCACCACGGTCGTCGTGTCGCTGCTCGACCGGCGCGAGCCGCTCAACACCGAGCGCATGCTGAGCCGGCTGCATTCCCCCGAACTGCGCGGCTGAGCACCTGCTCTCCAGCTTGTGCAGACGGGCAGCGCTCAGTCGACGAGCATGCCCGACGACAGGTTCGCGATCGCCCCCGTCATCGAGCCGGCCCGATCGGATGCCGCGAACGCGAGGTACTCGGCCACCTGGTCGAGCACGGGCAGCCGCCCGAGCAGCGTGCCGCCCGTGAGCCCGGACAGCCACGTCTCGAGCGAGACGCCCCCGACCTGGGCGATGCGCCCGAACATGTCGCCCGTGTACGACGTGTCGACCGCGTCCGAGAGCGCGTTCGGACGCACGCACACGACGCGCACGCCCGCAGGCCCGAGCTCCCCGGCGAGCGCCCGGGAGAACCCCTCGAGCGCGGCCGACTGCGCCGCGTTGCCGATGAGGCCCTTGCTCATCGCGTCGACCACGGCCGTCGACACGTCGGCACCTTCGGCCCTGGCAGCGGATGCCGCCTCCTCGAGCCGTGGCGTCGACCGCCCTGCGAGGAACAGCCTCGCGCCCTCGCGCGCGAACACGCGCGCCGCGGCGCTTCCGATCGAGCCGCCTCCGCCGTAGATCACGGCCACCTTGTCGTCGAGCAGCATCACGCCGCCTCCATTCCGGTCATGGTCCGTTCGAGCCGGCCGAGGATCTCGGTCCAGCCTCCTTCGTGGGCCGCAGCGGCGGCGTCGTCGGGCAGCCTCGTGTGCCGCACTTCGACGACCGTGGCGTCGCCGTCGGGCACGAAGCTGACGCGCACCACCGAGTCGACCGTGCTCGTGGCGTGCGAGCGCCAGGTGAACTCGATCGAGTGCGGTCGGTCGATCACCCGATAGGTGCCCAGGTGCACGTTCTCGCCGAAGCGGTCCCGCATCGTGATCGAGAACGACCCGCCGACGCGCGGGTCCGCCACCACCTGCGAGAGCTCGCCGCCCTCACGCCGCATCCAGACGGCCAGCGCCGCGGGGTCGAGCCACGCGTCGAAGAGACGCTCGGGAGATGCCGGGATCCGGCGACTCACGGTGACGGTCGCGATCATCGTGGGTCCCCCTCCGTCGACACGGTGCCGGATGCCCCGGCCGCGGCATCCGTCGCTTCGCGCTCGTCGGCCGCCAGCACGAAGGCCTCGAGGGCCTCGAGGCGCTGCTCCCAGAACTCGCGGTACTGCTCCATCCAGGCGACGGCGTCGCCGAGCGCCTCGGCATGGAGCGAGAGCACGTGATCGCGGCCGCGAACCTCGCGGCGCACGAGCTCGGCCCGCTCCAGCACCTTGATGTGCTTGCTCGTGGAGTTCAGCGATATCGGGAAGGCGCTCGCGATTTCGGTGACCCGCGCGTCGCCCGTGCGCAGCCGATCGAGGATCGCGCGCCGCGTCGGGTCGGCGACCGCGCTGAGCACGGCGTCCAAGTGATATTCACCCATACGGTTGAATATACGCTATCCTCGCCGCTGTGGGGCAAGTGCTCCATCCGAAATCCGCAGGAAAGGGCGAATCATGAGCCGCCGCAACTACACCACGACGTTCGCCGTCGACCGCACGCCGCAGGAGGTCTACGCCGCGGCCGTCGACCCTCGGGCCTGGTGGTCGCGCACCATCACAGGCGTCACGGATCGGGTCGGCGAGGACTTCGTCTTCGAGGTCGAGGACATCCACTACTCGAAGATCCGCGTCGTCGAACTCGTGCCCGGCGAGCGCATCGTCTGGCGGGTGCTTGACGCCCGCCTCACGTTCATCGCCGACGAGACGGAGTGGAACGACACCGAGATCCGGTTCGAGATCGCCGAGCGCGACGGCGGAACCGAACTCCGGTTCACCCACGTCGGCCTCGAGCCCGAGGTCGAGTGCTACGGGGCGTGCAGCACCGCCTGGGCGTTCTACATCGGCAGCAGCCTGCGCGGTCTGCTCGCCGACGGCGTCGGAGCCCCGAACAGCCAGCCCGACGAGGTGCGCCTGCTCGCGGAACGCGCCGCGTCCTGACGGAGCGCCGCGGTCGGCGCACCGCGTCCGGCGCGACGCCGCGCACTCCCGGCGCCGTGCCGCGCTCGGTACGGCGCCGGGCGCGGGCCGGTCGCCGCGTCCGTCAGCGCGGCGCGACGTCGATCAGCACCTTGCCCACGACGCCGCCCTGGACCGCATCGTGCGCGGCGGCGGTCTCCTCGAGCGGGTACCGGTGCAGCGGCAGCCCGGCCGCCTCGCCGATCGCGAGGGCGCCATCGCGCGCCGCGGCCGTGACATCCTCGCCCGCAGCGGTCCACGCCGCCGAACCCATCGTGTAGATGAGCACGAACTGGTAGCGAAGGTTCTGCATGATCGCCGGGCCGAAGTCGATGGTGATCGGCACGCCGCCGTCGTTGCCGTAGCTCGCGATGCTGGAGCGCTCGTGGGTCACGGCCTGGTCGAGTCCCGCGTTCGCGCCCAGCGCCACCTCGACGACGAGGTCGACCCCACGCGGTGCGATCGCACGGACCCGCTCTGCGTCATCCGTCTCCCGGTAGTTCACCACGTGGTGCGCGCCGGCCGCCTCGGCGAGCGCCGCCTTGTCGGCGCCGCTCACGGTCGTGATGACCGTTGCGCCCGCCCAGCGGGCGAGCTGGATCGCGGCGTGGCCGACGGCGCCCGCTCCCCCGGCGACGAGCACGGTCTTCGCGGTCAGCGCGCCCGGGTGGAGCCGCGCGGGACCGTCTTCCGAGACGGTCAGTGCGCGGTGCGCCGTGACCGCGGGCACGCCGAGGCTCGCCCCGACGTCGAACGACACCTCGTCGGGCAGCGGGAACGCGCGCTCGGCGCGCGTGATCGTGAACTCCTGCGCCGTTCCCGAGGCCGGACGCTGCCACGCCGAGATCGCGAGCCACACCCGGTCGCCGACGGCGAAGCCCGTCACGCCGTCGCCGACCGCATCGACGATGCCGGCGCCGTCCTGGTTCGGCACGCTCTCACCGGCCGCGGCGGCCGCAGTGCCCGAGCCGCGGCGCGACTTCCAGTCGGTGGGATTCACGCCCGAGACGACGACCCGGACGCGCAGCTCGCCGGGGCCGGGCTCGGGGACCTCCCGCTCGGTGAGCTCGAGCACCGAGGAATCTCCGGGACGACGGTAGACGATCGCTCTCATGGTCGGTGCAACCGACGAGCCGGGCCGGAGATTCCGCACGCCCCTCCGTCTCCCCTGTCCTCCCCCTCCCCCCTACGCCGATTGTCAACGTTCGCCCCACCGGATGCCCCGCCACCGATATCACTCGCCAGCGGACGTTTACAGTCGAGTAGGAGAGGGGATGGGAGGGTCGGGAGGGGCGGGAGGGGATCGGACGGAATCGGGGGCGACGGTGGGCCTCTCGACTAGAGTCCGGTGTTCATGGGCAACGAGAGCGAGAACCGGCGCGGCGCCGTCGTCGCGCTCGTCGTGGCGCTCTGCCTCGTGGCCGCCAACATGCGGCCGACGATCACGGCGGTCGGCCCGCTGCTCGAGGAGATCGGGGAGGACACGGGCATGGCCATCGCCACGCTCGGGCTCATCACCTCGGTTCCGCTCATCGCCTGGGGCGTGGTGTCGCCGCTCGCGCACGGCCTGAGCCGGCGGTTCGGGATGTCGCGGATCGTGCTCTGGTCGCTGATCCTCCTGCTGCTCGGCACCGCGGTGCGGTCGCTGCCCGGGCCGACGCTGAGCCTGTGGCTCGGCACGGCCCTCATCGGCATCGCGCTCGCGGTCGCGAACGTACTCATGCCGGCCGCGGTGAAACGCGACTTCCCCGGCCGCGTGCCCGTCATGATGTCGGTGTACACCGCGCTCCTCGGTGGCGTCGGCGCCGTGGCATCCGGCGTCGCGGTTCCGATCTCGCGGCTCGCCGACGGCGCCGCCGTCGAGGGATGGCGCGTCTCGCTGCTCATCACGGGTGGCGCGCTCCTGCCCTTCGCGATCGTCGCGTGGGGATGGGCGCATCGCGGCACGCACCCCGTGCTCCGGGGTGGCCCACGCATCCGGCACCGCCGCACCGGCATCTGGACCGACCCCCTGGCGTGGCAGGTGGCCGGCTACATGGCGTTCCAGTCGGCCACGTTCTACATGGTGGTGACGTGGCTCGCGACGATCTCGACGTCGATCGGCCGCAGCCCGGTCGTCGCGGGCTTCGACGTGATGATCTACCAGCTCCTCTCGCTCGCGGGTTCGCTGCTGCTGCCGCTCGCGCTGCGGGGACGCACGGAACGGTTCATCCCCGCGCTCATCCCACTGCTCGGGATCACCGCGGCCGTCGGCCTCATGGTCGCGCCGCAGTGGATCCTCGTGTGGGCGGTCGTCATGGGCCTGTTCTCCGGCTCGTCGCTCGCCATGGCCCTCACGCTGATCGCGCAGCGGGCGCGTGACCACGAGGCGTCCTCGGCACTGTCGGGCATGTCGCAATCGGTCGGCTACCTGTTCGCGGCCATCGGCCCCGTCGCCTTCGGTTGGCTGCACGCGACCGTCGGGGGGTGGGTGGCATCGTTGGGGCTGCTGCTGGTGGTCATGGCCGGTCAGGCGGCCACCGGGCTCCTGGCCGGCCGCGACCGCTACGTGCTCGAGCGGCGGTGACCCCGCCCGAGGGCGCCCTCAGTACAATCCGACGATCCGGCCGTCGTCGGTGACGTCGATCGACTCCGCCGCCGGACGCACCGGGAGACCCGGCATCGTCATGATGTCGCCGCACACCATCACGACGAACTGGGCGCCGGCGGCCAGCCGCACCTCGCGGATGTCCACGACGTGTCCGGTCGGCGCCCCGCGCAGCTTGGGGTCGGTCGAGAACGAGTACTGGGTCTTCGCGACGCACACGGGGAGGCGCCCGTACCCTTCCTCCTCGAGCCGCTTCAACTGCGAGCGCACGACGGTTGATGCGGTGACATCGGCGGCGCCGTAGATGCGTGTCACGATGGCCTTCATCTTCTGCCAGAGCGACGCGTCGTCGGGGTAGGTGAAGTTCAGGCCCTCGCCGGATGTCGCGGCCGCACCGGATGCCCCAGCCGGCCGATCCCCGCAGAGTGCGACGACCTCCCGGGCCAGGTCTTCCGCCCCGGCACCGCCCTCGGCGAAGTGACGTGCCCGCACGGCGCGGACGCCGAAGCGCGCGGCTCCCGCGATGAGCGCCTCGAGCTCGGCGGGCGTATCCTCGGCGCGCTCGTTGATCGCCACGACGCACGGCAGCCCGAACACCTCCCGGATGATGTGCACGTGCCGTTCGAGGTTGGGCAGTCCCCGCTCGAGGGCGGCGAGGTCCTCGGTGGGAAGGTCGGCGACGGCCACCCCGCCGTGGTACTTCATCGCCCGCACGGTCGCCACGATCACCGCGGCCGACGGGCGCAGGCCCGACGAGCGGCACAGGATGTCGACGAACTTCTCGGCGCCGAGGTCGGTGCCGAAGCCGGCCTCGGTCACGACGTAGTCGGCCATGCGGAGCGCGGAGCGAGTGGCGATCAGGGAGTTGGTGCCGTGGGCGATGTTGGCGAACGGGCCGCCGTGCACGAACGCGGGCGTCCCCTCGAGCGATTGCACGAGGTTGGGCGCGAGCGCGTCCCGCAGGACCGCCGCCATCGCGCCGTGGGCGCGCAGGTCGCTCGCCCGCACCGGTTGCCGGTCGCGCGTGGAGGCGACCACGATCCGGCCGAGCCGCTCCTTGAGGTCGGCGAGGCTCGTGGCGAGGCAGAAGATCGCCATCACCTCGCTGGCCACCACGATGTCGAAGCCTGCTTCGCGCGGGTAGCCGTTGCCCGTTCCGCCGAGCCCGACCACGATGTCGCGCAGTGCGCGGTCGTTCACGTCGAGCACTCGGCGCCACGTGACGCGGCGCACGTCGATGCCGAGCTCGTTCCCGTGGTGGATGTGGTTGTCGATCATCGCGGCCAGCAGGTTCGTGGCGATCTGGATCGCCGCGAAGTCCCCCGTGAAGTGCAGGTTGATGTCCTCCATCGGCGCGAGCTGCGAGTAGCCGCCGCCGGCCGCGCCGCCCTTCATGCCGAACACCGGGCCGAGCGCCGGTTCCCGCAGGCAGATCATCGAGCGCTCGCCGATGCGTCGCAGGGCGTCACCGAGTCCGACGGAGGTCGCGGACTTGCCCTCGCCCGCCGGAGTCGGCGAGACCCCGGTCATCAGCACGAGCCTGCCCAGGGGGCGGTCCTCCAGCGTCGAAAGGTACGAGAGCGGCACCTTTGCCTTGTAGCGTCCGTAGGGCACGAGATGCTCGTCGGGGATGCCGAGGCCCTCCGCGATCGCCCCGATGGGCTGGAGCTTCGCCGCCTGACCGATCTCGATGCTGCTGAGCGCCACGAGTCCTCCCGTCCACGGGCGCCGCTGCCCGTGCCAGCCAAGCCTACGGCGAGCGGGGCATCCCACGGCAAGCGGAACGACCGCGCGTCAGAACCTGTCATCATTGTTCAGGTTCGCCGACCATCGTGCAGGAGGATCCCGTGGCCGACCTTCCTGGAGAGCGCGACCGCCTCGAGACAGGTCCGACACGGCGGATCAGCCCGGGCCTGATGCTCGTGCTGGGCTACATCTCCATGGCGGGCTCGCTGTCGACCGACCTCTACCTCCCCGCGTTCCCCGACATCGCCGCCGACCTCGGGGTGGGCGCGTCCACGGTGCAGCTCACGCTCACCGCCCTGCTCGCCGGATCCGCGCTGGGCCAGCTCCTGATCGGCTCGGTGTCGGACGCCCTCGGCCGGCGCCGCACCCTCCTGGTCGCGTTGACGGTGTTCGTGCTCTGCTGCTACCTGGCCACCATCAGCCCGACGATCGAGGTGCTGATCCTCGTGCGCGCGGTGCAGGGGTTCGCCGGCGCCTCGGGCACGGTGCTCGCGCGCGCCGTCATCGCGGACCTCGTCGACCACGTGCAGGCGGTGCGCGCCTTCAGCACGATCTTCGTCATGATCGCCCTCGGCCCCGCCGTGGCCAGCCCGCTCGGCGCGCTGCTGACGCAGGTGGGCGGCTGGCGGGCCGCCCTGCTCGGTCTCGCAGTGCTCGCCACCGGGATGCTCATCGTCGCGGCGCTCTTCGTTCCCGAGAGCCTGCCGCCCGAGCGGCGGCATCCGTTCACCCTCGGCACCCTCGCACGGAACATCGGCGGGCTGCTGCGGCATCCGGTGTTCATGGGCTTTGCGATCGCGTTCGGCGCCGGGTACGCCGCGCTCATGGTCTACATCAGCTCGTCGTCGTTCATCGTGCAGGAGGTGCTCGGCATCACGCCGCTCGGCTACGGGCTCACGTTCTCGCTGAGCTCGGTCTCGGTCATGGCCGGCGCCTGGCTCAACGGCGTCGTCGCGCACCGCATCGGTGCGCCGGCGACGCTCCGGATCGCCCAGTCGCTGCAGGCGCTCGCCGCCGCAGCGGGGGTGGCGCTGGCGCTCTCGGGGAGCCTCACGCTGACGTCGTACCTGGTGCTCGTGAGCGCGTTCGCGATGGGCAGCGGCTCCGTGATGTCGAGTGCCTCCGCCCTCGCCGTAGGACAGGCCCGGGCGGCGGCCGGAGCCGGCTCGGCGCTCGTCGGCTTCACCCAGTTCGTCTTCGGTGCCCTCGCCTCGCCGCTCGGTGGCATCGCAGGCACGCAGACCGCGCTGCCGGCGATGGCCGCGATGATGGGCTTCGCCGTGCTCGGGCTGGCGAGCGCGTGGTTCGCGGGCACTCGTGCGCGTCACCGACCGCAGTGATGTTTCCGTTCGCGTGCGGCGTTCCCGCTCCGCGGGAAACGCGACGCGCGAACGGAAACCGGTGTCGGCGGCCGGTGGCAGGCTGGCGGTATGACGATCGACGTGCGCGCGGCATCCGTCTTCGACGACGTCGCGACCATGGTGGGGCCGAAGCGCCCCGATGCGAACGTCTGCTGGTGCCTCAGCTACCGCCTCCTCACCTCGAAGGAGAACACGTCGCTCGTCGGTCCCGCCCGCGGCGAGCGCGTGCGGGAGCTCGTGCGGCAGGACCCGCCGCCAGGCGTCCTGGCGTACGACGGCGACGAGGTCGTGGGCTGGGCGGGCGTGCATCCCCGTGCCGACACGAGCTTCGCGAAGAACCGCAGGATCCCGCACGTCGACGACCTCGACGTGTGGTCGGTGTGGTGCATCCGGGTGCGCCCCGGCCACCGCGGCACGGGCATCTCGCATCACCTGCTGGCGGGCGCCGTCGAGTTCGCGCGCGAGCACGGCGCACCGGCGATCGAGGGCTACCCGCTCGACAACGCGGGCGCCAAGATCGACCTCACCATGGCGTACGTCGGCACGCGCGGCCTGTTCGAGCGGGCGGGGTTCACGAAGGCGGCCGACACCGACTCGGTGCTCAACGGCTTCCCGCGGGTGCTCATGCGGCTCGACCTGCGGTGAGCGACCCTGGCGCTGCGCTCCGCCAGGCCTCGGCCAGCCCGATATCAGCCACCGCGATGCGACGGCGCTGCTGATCGACCAGCCGGATAGGCTGGATGCAACCCAGCCCCGTTCGAAGGACCACGACGACGTGTCCGATCAGCCCTCGCTCTCGCGCCTCGACCTCAACCTCCTCGTCTCGCTCGATGCGCTGCTCACGGAACGCAGCGTCACCCGGGCCGCCGAGCGCCTGCGCCTCAGCCAGCCGGCACTGAGCGCCTCGCTTGCCCGGCTCCGCACCCACTTCAACGACCCGATCCTGGCTCGGCGGGGCAATACCTACGAGCTGACCCCGCTCGCGTCCCGGCTCTCCGAGCAGGTACCGGCCGCCCTCGACGCCGTCCGTCGCGTGTTCGAGAGCCAGGCCGAGTGGAACGCAGCCGAATCGTCGCGGGAGTTCGCCGTGTACGGCTCCGACTACGCGTTCGCGACACTCGGCCGCCGTGTGGCGACGCTGGCCGCGGAGCGCGCGCCCGGGATCCGATTCCGGTTCATGCACCACTCCCCGCAGATCATCGAGGACGCCCTGAACCGGCTCCGCTCGGCCGATGCCCTGATGATCCCGCACGGCTTCCTCATCGACCTGCCCTACACCGACCTCTGGAGGGACCGGTGGGTCGTCATCGCCTCGGCCGACAACGAACGCATCCAGGGGGAGGTCACGATGGCGGATGTCGCGGAGTCGGCCTGGGTGTTCACGTACCAGTCCCAGAACGCCTTCACCTCGGCGAGCCGGCAGATCCAGCAGCTCGGCATCGAACCGAGGGTCGGCACCGTCGTCGAGAGCTTCGTCGCGCTGCCGCTGTACGTCGCGGGAACCCAGCGACTCGGACTGCTGCAGGCCGGACTCGCCGAGTACGCGAAGGCCATGGCCGACGTGCGGGTCTACGAGCCGCCGTTCGACGCGACGCCGATCTCGAACGCGCTGTGGTGGCATCCGATGCACCGCCGCGACCCCGAGCACGAGTGGATGCGCACCCTCTTCGAGGAGGCGGCCGCCGGTCTCGGCGACGGGGCGGGGCGCATCGACGCCCCGCCCCGCCGTCCGGGGGTCATGCCGTCGTCGGGGTGACCTCGTCGACGGGAGCGTCGGCTGAGCGCCGGAGCCCGAAGCCGAGCAGGATCGCCGCCACCGCGCACGCGATGCCGACGACGCCCACGGCGACCGGCAGGGAACCGACGGCGGCCGTGATCGCGCCGATCAGGATCGGCGTGAGGAACTGGCCGAAGAAGAACGCGGCCGTCCAGAGGCCGGTGACGCGCCCGCGCTCCTCGAACCGGGTCGACGCAACCGCCCAGGTGAGCATCGACGGCAGCAGGAGACCCGAGCCGGCACCGCCGATGATGGCCCCGACCGTGACACCCGGGACGCCGCCCACGAACCAGATGATGAGCATGCCCACCGCCTGCAGGGCGAACGCCACGGGCAGGATCCGCTTCACGCCGACCTTGGCGATCCGCGTGAAGGTGAAGCCGCCGGCCGCCGTAGCCAGGGAGGCGAGCGCCGCGATGCCGCCGATCGTGGGCGTGTCGGTCGGCGCCACGCCGGCGCCGACGAGGAGGTAGCTCGCCTCGATGATGAGCACGTAGAACGTGAACCCGCCGAACAGGCCGACGATCAGCGGCATCGCGATGCGCCGCCACGGGATCGGCACTTTCGCGGCGCGCACGTGCTGGTCGGTGGGGTCGGCCTTGCTCGGCTCCCACAGCAGGAAGATCATCGGCACGGCGATGATCGCCGCGGCCACGTAGATCCAGAACGGCGTGCGCCAGCCGGCCGCGCCCGCCGCGCCGCCGATCGCGATGAACGCGGTCGCGGCAAGGGTCGTCACGATGGTCTGCAGCCCGAGGTACTTCGCCCGCCGCTCGGGCTCATGCCAGTAGTCGACGATGAGCGTCGTGCAGACCGTCATGATGGCCGCCTCGGTGATGCCCACGCCGACGCGCGTGGCGAGGATCGCCGGCAGCGAGTCGAGGAACGCCGGTGCGATGCCCACGAGCGTGTACGCGAACATCGCGACGATGAGCAGCTTCTTGCGCCCGAGGCGGTCGACGATCTGCCCGGCGAACGGGGCGAAGAGCGCGATCATCAGCGCCGGGATCGCGACGACCAGGGGCACGAGGATCTCACCCCCCGGAACGCCGCCGAACTCGGCCGAGAGCTGCGGCAGGATCGGCGTCAGGAGCACCGACCCCAGCACGGGCATGCAGCTGCCCGCGAGCAGCAGTATGGCCTGGAGGACGCCGGCCCGGCGGGTGCCGGGTGCGGTCTGGACTGAGGTGTTCGCCATTGAGACTCCTCGGGTTGGGTGTGCGGATGGGGTGGGATCACCCTCTGGTGCGGGCGCGCGAGCGCCGCCGTGCCGGAGGGATCGGGGGGACGTGAACCGCACGTCCGACGGTGTTGCGGATCTCGCCGATGCCCTCGACGCGCAGGACGACCTCGTCGCCCTCGACGAGCGGTGGCGGCGTGAGCGAGCCTGCCCGTCCCCAGAGCTCGGCGAGGCATCCGCCGTTCCCGGCCGTGCCCGAACCGAGCACGTCGCCGGCCACGACACGGGAGTCGCGGGACGCGTAGGCCACGAGGTCGCGGAACGGCCAGCCCATGTTCGAGAGCAGGTCGTGCCCGACGCGTTCGCCGTTGACGAAGGCCTCGATCACGATGGGCAGGAATCCATCGCCGTCGACCAGGCCTCCGAACTCGTCGGCGGTGACGATCCATGGCCCGAGCGTGGTGGCGAAGTCCTTGCCCTTCGCCGGACCGAGGCGCACCTGCATCTCGCGGGCCTGGATGTCGCGGGCCGACCAGTCGTTGAAGATCGTGTAGCCGAAGACGTGTGCGTCAGCCTCGGCGGGCGCGAGGTCCCGCCCGTCGGAACCCGCGACGCCGCCGATGACGACGCCGACCTCGAGCTCGAAGTCGAGCCGCTCGGTCGCGGGCGGCCGCACCACGGCGCCCGTCGCGATGATCGAGTGCGGGTTGGTGAAGTAGAACGTGGGCAGTTCGTACCACTCGCGGGCGACGTGGCTGACGCCGTCGACCGAGGCGGTGACGCCCTCGACGTGCTCCTCGAACGCCGCGAAGTCACGCACGCTGGCCGGCACGAGCGGGGCGAGCAGTTCGACCTCGGCGAGCGGCACGGGCCGAGCGGATGCCTCGGCGTCGCCCTCGAGCTCCGCGGCGAGCGCTGGCACCTCGACGAGTCCCGCGGCGAGCACGTCGGCGACGGTGAGCCCGCGCGGGAACGGCACGACGCCGTCGCCGATGACGAACCCCTCGCCGACCGCGCCGTGACGCGTCCACCTGGCGATCCTCACGCCGCACCCCCTTCGGGGATGCGCAGATGCGCCGCGCCGGCAGTCCGCTCCTGGGCGAGCGCCAGCCGCGACCCGAGCAGCTCGGCCGCGTTCCCCGAGAGGATGGCGCGCGCGTCCGCCTCGGGAAGCGCCGCCTCGAGCACCCGCTCGACGGGGTCGTCGACCCCCATGTCGAACGGATAGTCCGAGCCGAGCAGCACCCGGTCGGCGCCCGCGGCGTCCACGAGCGCGCGCAGCGCGCCCGACGTGTGCACCAGCGAGTCGAAGCGCAGGCGACGCAGGTACGACGACGGCAGCTCGCGGCATCCGTGGGCCTCTGGCCGCACCTGCCAGGCGTGGTCGGCGCGACCGAGGAACGTGGGCAGGTAGCCGCCGCCGTGCGCGGCGACGAGAGTCAGGCGCGGATGCCGGTCGAGCACGCCCGAGAAGATGAGGTGCGACAGCGCGACGGCGTTCTCGACGGGCTGGCCGACGGTGTTCGAGAGGTAGAAGCGGTCGAGCCGCTCGTCGAGGCTGCAGCCGAACGGGTGCAGGAGCACGACCGCGTCGAGCTCCTCGGCGCGCGTCCAGAACGGCTCGAGCCGCTCGTCGGAGAGCTCGACGTCGCCGGCGAACGACGAGAGCTCGACGCCCGCGAGGCCGTTCTCGACGACCGCGTCGTCGAGTGCGTCGACGGCGAGGTGCGGATGCTGCAGCGGCACGAGCCCGAGGCCGAGCAGCCGGTCGGGCGCGCCCGCGACGTGCGCGGCGATCGCCCGGTTCGCTGCGCGCGCGGCCCAGGCGGCGAGCTCCTCGCCCGCCCACGGGTAGTAGTGCGACGGCGACGGCGAGACGAGCTGCACGTCGACGCCCTGTCGGTCCATCTCGGCGAGCCGCGCGTCGAGCGAGGTGAGCAGGGGCATCCGCTCGCCGATCATGCGACCGGATGCGGCCATGCTCTCGGCGCCGTTGCGCCGGACGTCGAGGGCCTGCGCCGCGGCGAAGCCGTCGGGGTCGCGCGCGGCGACCGCGTCCTGCAGCTCCGTGAGCAGCAGGTGGGCGTGCACGTCAACGACCGGGGCGGCCGCGACATCCGTCGACCGAGCGCGCTGGGGCTGGTGTCCGCTCATGCCGGCTGACTCACGAGCGTGGCGATGCGCCGCATCATTCCGGGCACGTCGGCATCCTGCACGTGGTCGATCTGCCACTGGCCGAGCTGCACGGAAGCCTCGACGACCTCGGTCGCCCGCGGCAGGCGGCGCGCGTGGAACTCGTCCCACAGCGACTGGTCGACCTCGTCTCGTGCGAGCAGCAGCTCGGCGAGCACGAGCGCGTCCTCGGCGGCCTGGGCGGCGCCCTGCGCGATCGTGGGCGGGCAGCTGTGCGCCGCCTCGCCGATGATCACGACCCGGCCCCGGTTCCACGCGTCGGGCACGACGTGCTTCGTGAACCACGTGTAGTTGACGCGCGATGCGTCGTCGAGGGACTCGCGGATCTCATTCCAGGGTCCGCCGTACGCCCGCGACAGTTCCTTCATGACCTGCACGCCCTCCTCGGGCGAGAGCAGGTGCCGATCCTGGGCGGGCTCGACGAGGTAGGCGTACATCATGTCGTCGCTCGTCGGGCAGTACCCGGCGATGTAGACCGGTCCGCCGTAGTAGAGGTCGGTCTTCGTGACGTCCTTCGGTCGCGGCACGAAGGCGCGCCAGATGCCCATGCCGGTGCGCTCGGGCTCGGTCTCGATGCCGAGCTGGGCGCGGATGGCGGAGTGCAGGCCATCGGCGCCGACGAGCAGGTCGTAGCGGCCGGTCGACCCGTCGCTGAGCGTGACGTCGACGCCGTCGGCGTCCTGTGCGAAGCGCTCGACCGTGACGCCGTAGTGGATGCGGGCGCCGAGCTCCGTCGCGCGATCGGCGAGGATCTGCGCGAGCTCGGGACGGTACATGCCGGTCGTCGCCGGGTACCCGGGGCCCCCGGTCGGGGCATCGGGGACCTCGGCGATGACGTGGGCCTCAGGACCGGGCGCACGCAGGCCGACGGAGTCGAACGGGTACCCGGCCTCCCTGACCTGCTCCCACACGCCGAGCCGGTCGAACACGCGCAGCGCGTTGCCCTGGAGCGTGATGCCCGAGCCGAGCGCGCTGAGGTCGGGCTTGATCTCGAAGACGTCGACGTCGACGCCGCCCTCGGCGAGCAGGATGGCGGCGGCGGTGCCGGCCACCCCGGAGCCGACGACGGCCACTCGGGAGACTGCGGTCATGGGGATCCCTCCTTCGGGATGCGGTTCGGGTCTGGGGTCTCGGGTCTGGGTTCGGGTGTCGGGTCTGGGGTCTACTTCAGGGCGATCGGGTTCACCGGCGAGCCGACCGCGCCGGTGATCGGCAGCGGCGGCGCGACGAGGAGGAACTCGTAGACGCCGTCGTTCGCGCAGTCGTCGGCGAGCGCCTCGAGGTTCCACATCTCGCCGATGGTGAGTCCCATGTTGGGAATCACGATCTGGTGCAACGGCTGGAACGCGTCGTCGAACTCGTTGGGCCGAACCTCGAAGCCCCAGGTGTCGGTCGCGACGGCAGCGATCTCGGTGCGGTGCAGCCATCCGGCGGTGGTGAACGAGAGGCCCGCGCTCGGGCCGCCGGCGTAGCCGTTCCAGCCCTCGCGCAGCGCACGGGCGTAGCGGCCGGTGCGCACCAGCACGAGGTCGCCGCGCCCGACGGCGCTCGTCGCACCCTGGGCCTCGATGCAGGCCTCGAGCTCGGCGGTCGAGATGGCGTAGCCGTCGGGCAGCTCGCCCGCTGCGGCGTCATCCACTCCCTGAGCCTGTCGAAGGGCGCCCTCCGGATTGAGGAATCGGCCGAGATCGAGCAGCACGCCGCGCCCGACGATGACGGATGCCGCGTGCTCGATGCCGGTGATGAGGTCGCCCTCGCTCGTGACCACCTTCCCCGCGGGCCTGCCGTTCCAGGCGATGCCCCGGTCGAAGATGTGGCCGAGGCCGTCCCATTGGGTGGAGCACTGCAGCGGCATCGTGATCATGTCGTCGGCGCCGCTGATGCCGTGCGGAAAGTCCTGCACGCCCGCCGCGGTGTCCGTGCCCGTGCCGAGCATGGTGTGAATGGGGTTGGTGCGACGGCGCCAACCGAGCTGCGGACCGTCCATGTCGAACCGCTGCGAGAGCGAGAAGCTCATTCCGCGACGCACGAGGGTCGCCGCCCGGGCGCGCTCAGCCTCGCCGATGTAATTCAGCGTGCCGAGGCGATCGTCGTCGCCCCAGCGGCCCCAGTTGCGGAACGCCTCGGCGGCCTCGGCGATATGCCGCTCTGGGTCGGTGCGGTCGAGGGTGGCGGGGTCCTCGGTCGGGGTGGGGCGGGTCGAGGTCATGCTGCACTCCCCTGGCTCCTCGAGCTGGCGCTCCCTGAGCCTGTGGCAGGCATCCCGCTCGAGCTCGCTTCGACCGGCTCGGCGAGCGGACGTTCGGCGACGGCGCGCACCGTCTGCGCGCCGAGCCCCTCGATGGCGCCGACCATCACGTCGCCATCGCGGAGCATCCGGCCGTGCACGATGCCGTTGCCGGCGGGGCTGCCCGTGAGCAGCAGGTCTCCGGCCAGCAGCGGCATGTTCTGCGAGGCACCGCTGATGAGGGCAGGCAGGTCGAAGAGCAGGTCGGAAGTCGTGGCATCCTGCATCGTCTCGCCGTTGAGGGTGAGCTCGAGGTGCAGGTCACCGGGGTGCTCCACGAACGGCGACGGCACGAGGAACGGACCCGTCGGCAGGAAGCCGGGAGCGTTCTTGCCGCGATACCAGTCGGTGCCGATCTCCTTCATGTCCTCGCGGAAGACGAGATCGCGGGTCGTGATGTCGTTCACGATCGTGTAGCCGGCGACATGCTCCATCGCGTGCTCGCGGTCGACGCGGAACGCCTCGCGGCCGATGACGACCGCGAGTTCGAGCTCCCAGTCGTGCTGCTCGCTGTAGCCCGGCAGCACCAGGTCGAGGTCGTCGCCGACCACCGCGGTCGGGAGCCCGATGAAGAAGTACGGGGTGCCCTCGCGCGCTCGCCGGTCCATCATGTCGGCGGCCCACTCGCGCAGCTCCTCGATGGGCCGCGGGTCGTTCTTCGCGCGACTCGCGACGACGAGGTCGATGACGTGCGTGCGGTAGTTCGCGCCGGTCTGCAGCACCTGCCGCGGCGTGACCGGCGCGGTCAGGGTGACGTCGGCGAGCGGATGCCACGAGGCATCCGACTGTTCGGCCACGGCGCGCAGCCGATCCCATGAGGCCGGCGTCGCAGCGAGGAACGTGTTGAGGTCGGGCGCGCCGAGCTCGGCGGGCCCGATCTCGCGCACCCGGTCACCGGCGACGAGGCCGAGGAGCGGTTCGACGTCGGTCGCGCCGCCCGTCGTGCGGAAGCGCACGATGGCGAAGGGGGCGGTCAGGCCGTCGGACGAGGTCACGGGGTCGATCTCCAATCACGCGCGCTACGGTGCGCGGCGTGGCACCAGTCAACAGCGACCCCGGATATCAGTGAAGGCCGGATTGATGATGGACGGCATCAGTCTCGTGGATATGCCGATCCCATCGCGCGGGCGATCGGCAACCCGCCGCCGTGTCCGGTGAGCCCGCCGTCGACGGCGACCTCGGCACCCGTCACGAACGACGCATCGGGCGACAGCAGTTGCGTGATCACGGCCGCGACCTCTTCGGGGCGACCGGCGCGACCGAGCGGGGTGACCTCGAGATTCACCGCGCGAAACGACTCGGGGGCGCTCGCCGTCATCGGCGTCTCGATGAAGCCAGGACTCACGAGGTTGACCCGGATGCCGCGGGGTCCGAGTTCCATCGCGGCGGTCTTCGTGATGCCGCGCAGCGCCCACTTGCTCGCGCCGTACGCGATGCCGTAGTGCGCCATGGCGCCCGCGGCCGACCCGATGTTCACGATGGAGCTACCCGGGCCCATGAGCGGCGCGAGCGCCTGGATGCTGAGCGCGGGCCCGATCGCGTTCACCGCGAAGGCCTGCTCGAAGTCGTCCGCCGTGGCATCGTGGAGCCGCGCGCGCCTCGTGATGCCGGCGGCATTCACGAGCCCATCCAGCTTGCGGGATCCGGCTGCGCCGATCCGCTCGGCCAGCGCGGCCCACCCCTGCGGATCCGCGACGTCGAACTCGACCTGCTCGACGGCGTCCCCCGCCGGCGACGCATCGCCCCACGCGCGATCGGCGGCGACGAGCTGGGCGCCGGCCGCGGCGAGCGCCGCGACCGTCGCGGCACCGATCCCCGACGCGGCGCCGGTGACCACGTACGTAGCTTGCTCGAGCGAACCCATCGACGCCTCCTCATCGCGTACACGCTGCTCTCATCGTCACCGAGCCGTCACCCCGTGATGCGCGGTATCAGCAATCGCGATGCCGACTCCATCAGTCACCCTGATGCCGGGCATCAACAGATTCGGGTTCCCTGATACCCGGGCAGCGCGGACAGTGGAATCGTGCCGCCACGCGGCATCTGGAACCCCGCGGTCGTCATCACCGCACCCCGACTGAAGGATCGACGATGATCACACTCCTCTCCCACCTCTCGTACCTCGAGCTCGCGACGCCCGACGTCGAGGCATCCGTCCGCTTCTACGAGGAGCAGGTCGGACTTCGAGTGCAGTCGCGCGCCAACGGCAAGGTCTACCTGCGCTCGTGGGGCGACTACTACAACTACTCGCTCGTCATCGCCGAAGGCCCCGAGCCCGCCCTCAACGTCATGGCCTGGCGCACCACGAGCGCCGAGGCGCTCGACGAGGCGGCGAGGCGCATCGAAGGTGCGGGCGTCACCGGCGAGTGGATCGCCGAGGGCCACGGCCATGGCCGCGCGTACCGGTTCACCGGCCCGTACGGTCACACCATGGAGCTGTTCTGGGAGGTCGAGAAGTACCGCGCCGAAGGTGAGCTTGCGTCGGTGTTCCCCGACCGTCCCGAGAAGCGCACCAAGCACGCCGTCGGCCCGCGGCAGCTCGACCACGTCACGGTCGCGGCATCCGATGTGCGCGGCTTCGCGAAGTGGTACCGCGACGTGCTCGGCTTCCGCATCATGGCGTATACGGTGCTCGACGAGGCGCCCCTCACCGTGTTCTCGGTGCTCACCACGAACGAGAAGTCGCACGACCTCGGCGTCGTGCTCGACAGCTCGAGCCGCCCGGGCCGCGTCAACCACTACGCGTTCTGGCTCGACTCCCGCGAGGAGCTGCTGCAGGCCGCCGACGTGCTCATGGAGAACGGGACCCACATCGAGTACGGCCCGTCGATCCACGGCATCGGCGAGCAGAGCTTCCTGTACTTCCGCGAGCCGAGCGGCATGCGCGTCGAGGTGAACACCGGCGGCTACCGCAACTACGTGCCCGACTGGGAGCCGTACGACTGGAAGCCGTCGCAGGGCTCCAACAACCTCTACCGCAACGGCGCGATGCCGATGTCGATGACCGAGTCGTTCCCGCCCGACCCCGACAAGCCGACGGCGACCGAGGAGGGCATCGTGCCCGGCACCGAGGAGGCGCTGATCAACCCCTACGCGGTGCAGGGCCGCGGCTGATCCTCAGCCGAGGCAGCTGCCTCAGAGCGCGGCGAGCATCGTCTCGAGATGCATCCGGTCGGGGCTGAGCTCGCCGCGCTCGATGCGATGGGCGAGCTCGGTCACGACCCGGTTCACCGGGGTCGCGACGCCGACCTCCGCTCCGCGCGCGACGACGTGCCCGTTGAGGTCGTCGACCTCGCTGTGACGCCCCTTGCCCCAGTCCTGCAGCACGGTCGTCGTCGCGCCGGGCACGACGAAACCCGAGAAGAGCTTGTCGGTCATGATGTCGACGACCTCGTCGGGATCGGAGATCTCCTCGGGCGTGAGCCCGAAGATGGGGAGCACCGGATGTCCCAGCGCGACGCCGACGGCGAGCGCCTCCTTGCCCGCGGCGATCATCACGTCGCGGTAGCCCGGTGTGTGCAGCGCGTCGAGCATGGGCAGGCCGAGGATGGCGCTCGTGACGAGCAGCGTGCAGTTGCTCACGAGCTTCATCCACTTCGCCGCCTCGATGTCGTCGACGACTGCGACGGTGCCCGAGTGCCGGAGGAGCGACGCGACCTCGTCCTCGCGGCCCATCGGCCCGCCCGGCAGCGCGCCGACCGCGTACCACGACCGGGAGACGCCCGTGTGCCGGTGCACGACGCCGGGTTCCTCCATCGTGGCCGAGCACTCGATCACGGAGCCCATCGTGCGGTGCGCGCCGACGACCTCCTCCACGACGCGGGCGGTCATGCCGTTCTGCACGCCCGCCATGAGGCCGTCGGCCGCGAGGTAGGGCTCGATGAGCTGGGCGGCCCACCGGGAGTCGTAGGCCTTCATGAGCATGAGCACGACGTCGAACTCGTGCTTGAGCTCGGCGACCTCGCACAGGTGGAGCGTGCGGGGGCGCACGCGCAGTTCACCGTCGGGCGAGAGGATGCGGACGCCGTCTGCACGCATCTTCTCGACGTGCGCGGGCCACTGCTCGATGAGCACCACGTCGAGCCCCGCGGCGGTGAGATCGGCCCCAACGGATGCCCCGTTCGCCCCGGCTCCGAGCACTGCGATCCTCTGGTCGGCCATGCGCATCCCCTCTCCTCCCTCGGTGAGCACGAGAGTACAGCAAGGATGTACACATGGCGGCCCGAAGCCTGATATTTTGGGCGAAGCACCGTTTGCTGTAAATCATCACTGGACAGTCGCCCATGAAGGAAGCAGGAGCCATGATCCTCCACATCGCCACATTCCGCTGGAAGGACGACGTCACGGAGACGGACGTCACGGAGCTCACGGCGTCGCTCCTGCGCATGCGGACGGAGATCCCCGAGCTCCGCTCCTACGTCGTCGGGCCGAACCTGCACCTGCGCCCGGGCGGCGCCGACTATGGGGTCGCGGCCGTCCTCGACGACGCGGCCGCGCTCGACGCCTACCTCGACCACCCGGCCCACAAGGCGGTCTACGACCAGGCGCTCGGACGCATGATCGCCGAGCGCTCGGCCGTGCAGCTGCCCCTCTCGGAGGGATCGATCGCGTGAGCACCATGCGAGCTGCCGTGCTGCACGCGGTGGGCGATCTCCGCACCGACGAGAAGCCGGTGCCCGAACCCGGGCCTGGCGAGGTGCTCATCCGGATCGGCGTCTGCGGCGTCTGCGGCAGCGACGCCACCGAGTTCGGCCGAGGGCTGGTGCTCGCGCAGCCGCCGGTCACGCTCGGACACGAGTTCGCGGGCGTCGTCGAAGCCGTCGGCCCCGGCGTGAGCTCGCCGCTCGTCGGCGCGACCGTCGTGTGCGGGGCCGGCGTCTCGTGCGGCGAGTGCAAGCCGTGCCGACAGGGCCGCACGAACCTGTGCCGCAGCTACTCGACGATCGGGTTCCACCACGACGGCGGCTTGGCCGGATACGTGACCGCGCCGGCGAACATCGTGCTCGACGTGTCGGACGCAGGTCTGCCCATGGACACCCTCGGGCTCACCCAGCCGATGGCCATCGCGGTGCACGCCGTGCGGCGCAGCGGCCTGCGCGCCGGCCAGGACGCGGTCATCGTCGGCGTCGGCGGCATCGGGGCCTTCATCACGTTCGCGGCGGCGGCCACCGGGGCGCGCGTGCTCGTGGTCGATCGCGAGGAGGAGCGCCTCGAACTCGGGCAGCGACTCGGCGCGGCATCCACCCTGCTCGCCGGATCGACCCCGCTGCGCGAGAAGCTCGCCGAACTCGGCATGGACGCCGACGTCTTCTTCGAGGTCAGCGGCTCGGCACCCGGACTCGCCTCGGTGCTCGAGGCCGCGGAACAGGGCTCGACGATCGTGCCCGTGGGCATCCAGCGCGGCGAACCGGGGCTGCCGCTCGGCCGGTGGACGCTCAACGAGTACACGATCATCGGCACCGTCGCCCACGTGTTCAAGGACGACTTCCCCGAGGCCGTGCGCCTGCTCGGCACCCGGCCCGATTGGTCGGACCTCGCCCGTGAGGTGATCCCGCTCGACCGGGTCGCCGACGCGGCGTTGCAGCCGCTCATCGACGGCACGGCGCCGCAGATCAAGACGCTCGTCGACCCGTGGATCGACGAGCCGCGACCGGCAGCGCACGCCAGGTAGCGAGGCGGAGGCGCGCCGCAGCGCGCGGCCGCATCACGCGCGGAAGTCGTCCATCGCCCTCAGTGCGTCGAACGCCGAGGTGAGCGGCGGCGCGGCGCTCGACGCAGGCGTCGCGGCGGAGGCATCCGGCGTGCCCTGGTACGGCTGGCGCCGCCCGACGACGAACCACACGCCCTTCGCCGGCACGGCGCCGCGATTCGTGTACAGGTGCGGCCGCGTGGAGTCGAACTGCAGCGAGTCGCCTGGGTGCAGCACGTGCTCCTCGAACTCGAGCTGCAGCGTCAACTCCCCCTCGAGGAGGTACGCGTACTCGAAGCCCGCATGCCGCATGAGCTTGCCCTCGATCGAGCTCGAGGCGCCCGGCTCGTACGTCACGAGCACCCCGTCGGCCGGTCCGCCGGCGCCCACGGCGAGGCGCTCCCACCGCACGCCGTTCTCCATCTCGATCACCGGGTTGTCGGCGGCGCGCTGCACGTCCGGAAGTGGCGCGCCGCTGTGGCCGAACATGGGCTGCGGCGGCGGCGGCGCAGCGGGCGCGGCTGCCGGCGTCGAGATGCCGAGCAGTTCGTCGAGCGAGACGCCGAGATGGCTCGCCAGCGCGTACAGCGTCGACACCGACGGCTGCGTCTTGCCGATCTCGACCTGCGAGATGAGGCTGGCCGAGACGCCGAGCGCCTGCGCGACACTCCGCAGGCTCAGGCCCCGATTGGTCCTGGCCTGCCGCAGTCGTTCGCCAAGGCTTTCCGGCATGTCGCTCCCTCGTGAGTCCCCTCGCGCCTCACCGACGTCGCCGGCCCGGCCGTTGCTGCCGCAATTGTAGGGGCGAACAGGCGGCCGGGCCCGTCACCTCGACGCGACGTCACGCGGTCGAGTGTCGGCGACGTGGCATCCGCTCAGGTGATCGCCCACCCCCGGTCCACGTAGAGGTTCACCGCCGAGACGCCGCGGTTGCGGAGGAGGAACTGCGTGGCGTCGACGACGTCGGCCATGGTCGCGAGCTTGCCGCCCGGCGTGCGGCGCTCGTACTGCTCGAGCACGCCCTCGGGCTTGTTGGCCCAGAACGGGCTGTCGCCCACGATGCCGGGGTGCAGCGCGTTGACGCGGATGGGCGCCAGCTCGAGCGCGAGCGTGTTGAGCAGGCCGGCCACGCCGCCGTTGATCGTCGAAACCGTCGTCGAGCCGGGGTACGGCAGGTCCTTCGCGCGTCCGCCGAACAGCACGATGCCCGTGTCGACCGACGGATCGAGGCGGTCGAGGAGCGCGTGCACCACCTCGGTGTACCCGACGAGCTTGAGTGTGACGAGCCGGATGGCCCGGTCGACGTCGTACTCGCGCACGGTGTTCTGGTCG
This sequence comes from Agromyces sp. NSFZ, assembly GCF_056156205.1. NCBI lineage: Bacteria > Bacillati > Actinomycetota > Actinomycetes > Micrococcales > Microbacteriaceae > Agromyces > Agromyces sp. NSFZ. The sequence continues at coordinate 793,915 of NZ_CM149585.1, read as the reverse complement.
CGCTCGATCGCGCAGAGCACGAGTCCGTGCACCTGCCCGATGGAGGCGAGCTGGCCGGCGATGCTCTTGGGCTCCGAGATATCGAGGGCGACGCCGGATGCCCCCGGGCCGAGCGATGCCGCGATCTCGTCGGCGCGCGCCTGGTCGCGTCCGGTGATCACCACCCGGTCGCCGCGCGCGATGCAGTCCTTCGCCAGTTCCAACCCGATGCCCGAGGTTCCTCCGACGACGACGATCGTCCGTTCGCTCACTGTGACTCCTTCAGCCCGTTCATGATGTTCCGTTCGGCGCGGGGCAGCCGGCCGATGCCCCGGTCGACGCACCACCACCGCCACGCGGCGGGGGCCGGTGGAGGACGTCGAGCCAAGTGATACTGGACATCGATGTACAGTAGTGCTTAACCTGAGTCAACTGGACCGGTGCGGCAAAGTCAAGCCGACGAGCTGCGGCGGGCGGTGCATCCCACTCCCCCAGATCGATGCACCGCTCGCCGCCCCACCGGTCGCGCCGACCGGAACGACCGCGGCAGAATGCCCGCATGACGAGATTCGCGATCGACGCGCCCGCCGCGGTGCGACTGGCCCGCGACCACGTGGCCATCTCCGACGACCACTCGCTCGTGGGGCCGAGCATCCTGCGTTCGCACGCGATGTCCCTGCTGTACGGGGAGGTCCGGCACGGCGAGCTCGAGGAGGCGGAGGCGCTCCGGATCCTCGACGGCCTCACGACGATGCGGATCCGCCTGCTCGGCGATCGCGTCTCACGCGCCGTCGCGTGGAAGCTGGCGACGCAGCTCGGGTGGGACGACCCGGCCGCGGCGGAGTACCTCGCCGTCGCGAAGCTCCAGGCGGACACGTTCGTGACGCTCGACCCCGAGCTCGAGCGAGCCGCTCGCGGTCTCGACCTGCCGGTGTCGCCGATCGACGAGCTGGACCGCCGCTGATGTCAGACCTCGATGAGGTGCACGTGCCGTCGATCGGTGTCGGCGAGCGCCGAAATGAGCTTCGGATCGAACGTGGCGAGCGTCGCGCCGGCGACCTTCGCAAGTTGGACGAGGTGGAAATCGGTCACCTGCCGGGGCCCGATCAGTGCAGCCAGGTCGATCGAAGGGTCGAGAAGGCGTGCCTCATCGCGGATGAAGCGATGTCCGGGCCATTCGCACAGACGCCGCAAGAGCGCGATCGCCTCGTGTGGCGTGAAGTCCGAGCCGACGACGACCGGATTCGAGATGAGCCGCACGAATGCTGTTTCGGTGATCGGAACCGTCGCCCACTCGGACACCCCGGCGAACCACCGATGTGCGACTGCATGATGCTCGTGCTGGGGGCTGACAAGGGCAACGAGGACATTCACATCGAGAAGCTGGACGTTCGACCGCGCGCTCATGCGTCGTCGCGATACTCGGCGACGAGATCATCGGTGATGACATGGTCGGCGGGTCCGAGCGGCAGCAGCGGGAACCCGTCTGGCGCCGCGCCACCTGACTCGTTCCCGCCCGCGCCACCCGTCAGTCCTCGGAGCGCGAGTTCGGAGACGGCCGCTCCGAGCGAGATACGACGTTGCTCCGCCATCGCGCGCGCCGCGCGCAGCAACCGGTCGTCGAGTTCGAGGGTGGTGCGCATGAGACGATTCTCTCGCATCAGCGCATCACGGCATCAGCGCATCAGCGCGGCCGCAGGGCCAAGATCTCGGCGGCTCTCGGAGATCAGGAACGGTGGAGGTCGCGATATCCGCTGATTCGAATCGGCCTCATTCGAGGCGGATTCGACACGAGGAATCGAGCGACACCCCCACCGCCACTGCGCGCCCCGCTCGCCCCGCGCGCCGCCACCGCAGCACCGGTCAGCCCTGCGTGAAGAACTCCACCGCCGCCTGCCGGAACACCTTCGACCCCGGTGCATTGAAGTGGTGGCGATCGGGCAGCTCGACGAACGAGCCGTTCGGCGTGGCATCCGCCAATGCCCGCGACTGCGGCAGGATCGCGTCGTCGCTGCCGGTGGCGAAGAGGATGGGCTGCACAGGCGGATGCGTCGGATCGGGGTCCGCATCGCCGAGACGCATGCCCTCGGCGAGCGCGACGAGCGCGAGCAGGTCGTTGCCGGGCACGCGGCTCGCGAGCGTCACGTAGTTCTGGGTCACCTGGTCGTCGACCGGGGTGCCGTGCTCGGCGAACGCCCGGGCCTGTTCGATCTGCAGCCGCGCGAGCGGCCGCCCGTCGGGGATGCCGCCGAGCACCGCCCGGTCGACGCGGTCGGACGCCTGCACCGCGACCTGCCAACCGACGCGCGCGCCGAGCGAGTAGCCGGCGTAGTGCACGGTGTCGATGAGGTAGGTGTCGAGCACGGTGCAGAGATCGCCGACGAGGGCGTCCATGCCGTACTCGGATGCCTCGTACGGCTTGTCGCTCGCACCGTGTCCGAGCTGATCGACGCCGAGCACCCGGAACCCCGCGCGCGTGAGGTCGCGCACCCAACCCGTGTTCACCCAGTTGTCGCGGCAGCTCGACGCGAACCCGTGCACGCACAGCACCGTCGGGGCATCCTCCTCGCCCCAGACGTACGTGGCGATGCGGCGGCCCTCGGCCGACATCACGTAGACGGGTGACGGCATCTCGGTCAGGGCTGGCATCGCGGCATCCATGAGCGCCATTCTGCCGCAGGGCTCAGGCCTCGTACTCCTCGGGTTCGCCGATGGGTGCGAGTTGCTGCCGATGCTGCCGGGCGTACTCGCGCAGCATGGCGTCGGTGCCGTCGCCGCCGCGCGGGATGAACCGTCCGCGCAGCACGTCCGCGAAGTCGTCGATCGCCTCCTCGAGCATCTGGCCGCTGTTGCGCACCGTACGATCGCCCGACCTGCGGGCGAGCCTCGCGAGGTGCAGGCCGTACGGCAGCTGGGCCGCGAGCGAGGCCTCCGGGACGTCCTCGGTGAAGTAGTGCGACTCGGCGTTCTGCCAGAGGTCGACCCGCACCTGCGCGAGGTCGGCGGTGATCGAGTCGAGCAGTCCGCTGGAGGTGGCGGCCTCCATGTTGAGCAGGTGCCCGGCGGTGTCCGCCCGCCGGATCAACGCGATGCGGAGCGCGAGCGCGCGGCGCCGGCCGAGACCGGGATAGAGCTCGAGGAACCAGGCCACGGCCGCCGTCAGCAGGGCGAACCCGATCAGCCCCTGCAGCGGGGCGAAGAGCCGAAGCCACGGGTCGGTGGGATACGTGTCGCCGAGCCCGAGGGTCGACATGCTCACCGCCGAGAAGTAGAAGGCCTCCAGGACGGCGGGATACTCCTCGGGGAGGATCCCGGTGTTGAACGCGAATCCGTCGGGCACGTGCGGGAGGTACACCAGCATCCATCCGGTGACCTGCAGGGCCGCCCACGTCGTGACCACCGCGACCGCGGCGATCGGGCCGGCGAGGGTTCGCCCGCGCCGGCCGAGGCTCGACGAGAGCTGCCACGTCGCACCGGCGACGGAGTGCGTGAGGCGCCCGCGACCCGTCGGGTGCAGCACGGTGTGGAAGACCTCGTTGAGCCCGAGCGCGATGAGTGCGACGCCCACGATCGTCGAGATCCAACTCACGGCATGCACCCCACGCGTCTGGTTCGGGGGTCAGCCCTGGAAGTCCTCGGGGTCGACGTTCTCCAGGAACTTCTTGAACTCGTCGAGCGCCTCCTCCTCTTCGGCGTGCGGCTCGACCATCTCGGCGGGGATGCCGGCCTCGTCGAGCACGTCGTCGGCGACGAACAACGGCGCCTCGGTGCGCACGGCGAGCGCGACCGAGTCGGAGGGCCGTGCGTCGAGCACCAGGGGACCCGCCGGTGTGACGAGCGCGATCTCCCCGTAGAAGGTGCCCTCCTCGATGCGCGTCACCTCGATCTGCTCGACCGTCGCACCCACGCTGTCGAGCAGCGTCTTCATGAGGTCATGGGTCAACGGCCGCGGCGCATGGTCGCCCTGGATGGCGATGAGGATCGAGGTCGCCTCCTGGCTGCCGATCCAGATCGGCAGCACGCGTCCCTCACTCGGCGCCTCGCCGAGCGGCTTCAGCAGGATGATGTGCTGCCCCGAGGCATCCAGCGCAACACCGAGAACGCGGACCTGAACCATGCTGACTCCCGTCGGACGATCGGGTGAGACACAGCCATCGTATGTCGAGCATCCGATCGCGGCAGTCGGTTGACGAAGAGGCGGGGCCCCCTAGTCGGAGTCCGCCGCGAGCCGTCGCAGCAGCCGGGCGAGCGTCGCCTGCTCCTCGTGCGTGAGCCCGCGCAGCGCCTCGGCCTCGCGCTCGGCGAGCCGCCGCATGGCGTCGTCGACGTGAGTCGCCCCGTCGGCGGTGAGGCGCACGAGCACGCTGCGGCCGTCGCGCGGGTTCGGGCGCCGCTCGACGAGCCCTCGGCGAGAGAGGTTGTCGAGACGGTTCGTCATCGCCCCGCTGCCGATCATGGTGGCCTCGATCAACTGGGCCGGGCTGAGCTCGTGGGGTTCCTCCTCGCGGCGGAGCGCGGCGAGCACGTCGAACTCCCAGGCCGCGAGCCCGGCGCCGCCGAAGGCGCTCGCGCGCAGGCGGCCGAGGCGGTTCGACACGCGCCGGAGCCGCGACATCACGTCGAGGGGCGTCAGGTCGACGTCGGGCAGTCGACGAGACCACGCGTCGATGAGCAGGTCGACCTCGTCATCGCGCTCGCTCACGCGCGCTCGCTCACGTTGGGAGGCATATCTCGACGGTACCCGGCGACGGGCCCGAATGACGACGGCGGCGGATGCCCCGTGGCATCCGTCGCCGTCGCGGTGTGCGTCGCTCAGACCGCGGCGGCCTCGGTGGCGGCCGTGCTGGTGCTGAGGATCGGCCGGAAGAAGGCTCCGAGCTCCTCGGTCGCGGTCAGCGGCAGGACGTTCGCGACGTAGCCGTCGGGACGCACCACGACGATCACGCCGGCGCGGTCGATGCCGCGCTCGTCGAAGATGTCCGTTCCCCGTGCCGGGTCGGCCCCGAAGACCTTCTCGTAGTCGGTGAGCTGGAACGGACCGACGAGCGGCTTGAAGATCTCGGGCACCCGGCCGAGGTCGACCTCGGAGTGGTTCTGCTGGTAGATCACCTTCACGTCGAACCACGCGTCGCGATCGAGGCCCTCGGGGGTGGCGGTCACCGGCGAGGCGGACGCGGTCGCGAGCCACTCGGCCAGGTCGGTGGTGGCGGATGCCTCACCCGGGCGAGCCGGGTCGGCGAACACGTAGATCCGCCAGCGCCCATCGGCCGTGGCATGGTGGCCGAGGTGGATCGGGTTCGCATCGCCGACGCGCACGACCTCGGCGGACTTGAAGCGCTTGCCGATCGGGAATCCGCTCGCGAGCTCCTGGTGGTCGGCCTCGCCCACGATCAGCGACGGCGCGTATTGGGTCATGAAGCCGGCCGGGAACTCCGCGGTGTTCACGTAGAAGTCCTCGAGCTCCGAGGGGTTCGCGAACTCCTCGGGCTTCTTGGCCATGAGCGTCGACCACTCCTTGTCGAAGTCGATGAGGTTCTTCGCGACGACCTGGCGCTCGGCGGAATAGGTGGCGAGCAGCGACTCGGGGCTGCGGCCCTCGAGCACGTGGCCGAGCTTCCAGCCGAGGTTCCAGCCGTCCTGCATCGACACGTTCATGCCCTGTCCGGCCTTCGCGCTGTGCGTGTGGCAGGCGTCCCCCGCGATGAAGACCCGCGGCGTGCGGCTGCCGACCTGGTCGCCGGTGAGGTCGTCGAACCGGTCGGTGAGGCGGTGCCCGACCTCGTAGACGCTGTGCCAGGCGACGTTCTTCACCTCGAGCGTGTACGGATGGATGATCGCGTTCGCCCGGCGGATGATCTCCTCGATCGGGGTCTCGCGGATCCGGCCGTTGTCGTCTTCGGGAACGACGCCGAGGTCGACGTACATGCGGAAGAGGTAGCCGCCCTCGCGCGGGATCAGCAGGATGTTACCCGCCTCCGACTGGATCGAGCACTTGGTGCGGATGTCGGGGAAGTCGGTGACCGCGAGCACGTCCATGACGCCCCACGCGTGGTTCGCCTTGTCGCCCGCCATGTGGCATCCGATCGAGTCGCGCACCTTGCTGCGCGCGCCGTCGGCACCCATCACGTACTTCGCGCGAACGGTGCGCTCCTGGCCCTCGTGCACGCCCGCGGTGCCCACCAGCTTGACCGTGACGGGGTACTCGCCCTCGTCGGCGATCTCGAGGCCGACGAACTCGTAGCCGTAGTCGGGCGTCATGCGGGTGGGCGACTCGGCCGCGACCTCGGCGAAGTAGTCGAGCACGCGCGCCTGGTTCACGATCAGGTGCGGGAACTCGCTCACGCCGGTCGGGTCGTCCTGCGTCACGGCGGCGCGCACGATCTTCGACGGGTCGGCGGGGTCGGGCTTCCAGAACGCCATCTCGGTGATGCGGTACGCCTCGGCGATGATGCGCTCGGCGAACCCGAAGGCCTGGAACGTCTCGACGCTGCGCGCCTGGATCCCGTCGGCCTGGCCGATGACCAGCCGGCCCGGGCGACGCTCGACGATGCGGGTCGTGATGTTCGGGAACTGCGACAGCTGCGCCGCGGCGATCATGCCGGCGGGGCCCGTGCCGACGATCAGCACGTCGACCTCGTCGGGAAGCTCTTCGGGACGGTTGAGCCCGACGCCGGCCGCGGGCTTGAGCCGCGGCTCCTCGGAAACGTAGCCGTGGTGGTGGAACTGCACGGGGACTCCTCACTTCACTGTGTATTGGGGCGCTGTGCTGTTCTATTATCGAACTCGGAATTCACATATCGCGCACTTGATAGTAGGCGGATGCCGCGCGCCCGGCAAGTCGGGGGTGGGGCGCCGCGCCCGTGGCAGCACGCTCGTGCACCTTCCCACCCGAGAAGTCGCGGATGCAGGGTCGCACCCTGCATTCGCGACGGTTCAACCCCAGGGGCAGCCCCGCCACGCTCGACGTCAGTCCCCCAGAACACCCGAGAAGTCGCGGATGCAGGGTCGCACCCTGCGTCCGCGACCGTTCGACCGAGCGGCGGCCTGCCCACGCGCGGACGTCAGTACCCCACAACACCCGAGAAGTCGCGGATGCAGGGTCGCACCCTGCATCCGCGACCGTTCGACCCCAGGAGCGGCCCGGCCCTCGGGGGGCGATGCGAGCCCGCGCCCCTGCGTCGGTGGCCACTGGCAGACTCGGATCATGACGACGATCGGCCAACCCGGCGGCACACCCGAGCGCCCGGCCATCTTCTTCTCGGGCCCCGCCGAGTTCCGAGCGTGGCTCGAGGCCAACCACGCCACCGAGACCGAGCTGTGGATGGGCCTGTACAAGAAGCACGTGCCCGACCGAGCGCTGACCTGGGAACAGGCCGTGCCAGAGGCGCTCTGCTTCGGGTGGATCGACTCGGTGTCGCAGCGCATCGACGACGATGCCCGCCGCCAGCGCTGGAGTCCGCGCAAGCCCTCGAGCATCTGGTCGAGCGTGAACATCGCCCTCGTCGAACGGCTCACCGCCGAAGGGCGCATGCATCCGGCCGGCATCGCCGCGTTCGAGCGCCGACGCGACGACCGCTCGAGCGTGTACTCGCACGAGAACCCCGACAGCGAGTTGCCGCCCGAGCCGCTGGCGCGGCTGGCAGCGGATGCCGCGGCATCCGCGTTCTTGGAGGCTGCGACCCCCACCTACCGCCGCCAGGTCAGCCACTGGGTGGTCTCCGCGAAGCAGGAGGCGACCCGCGAGCGTCGGCTCGCGCAGCTCATCGACGACAGCGCGGCGGGGCGGGTCGTGCCGTTCCAGCGTTACGGCGAGACGCCGAAGTGGGTGGAACGGGCCGCCGAGGCGGCGCGGGCGGCGGGCCGGCGGCAGCGGCCATGAGCGGCATCCGTCGCCCGCCCTTCGATCACAGCAGCACTGCGGCGGGAGGGTACAGGGCGCCGTTGAAGGTGACCCGCAGGCAATAGACGGACCGGCCGGCGGTGATGAAAAGCAGATTGCGCTTCGGCCCGCCGAACGCGAGGTTCGCCACGGGCTCCGGCAGGAGCAGCTTGCCGATGAGGTCGCCGTCGGGCGCGAAGCAGTGCACTCCGTCCCACGCCGCAGCCCAGATCCGGCCCTCGGTATCGACCCGCAGCCCGTCGAACCGGCCGTGGTCGCAGGTGGCGTGGATCGCGCCACCTTCGAGCGTCCCATCCGCCAACACGTCGAATGCCCGGATGTGGCTCGGCTCCTGGCGCGTGTCGGCGATGTACAGCCGCTGCTCGTCGGGCGAGAAGGCCAGTCCGTTCGGGCGGACGAAGTCGTCGGCGACGACGGTCAGCTCACCCGTCGAGGGGTCGAGCCGGAAGACGTACTGGCCGTCCTGCTCCTGTTCGGCGGCGTTGCCCTCGTAATCGCCCGCGATCCCGTAGGGAGGATCGGTGAACCAGATCGTCCCGTCGTGACGCACGACGACGTCGTTGGGACTGTTGAGCCGCCGGCCGTCGAAGCTGTCGGCGAGCACGGTGATGGATCCGTCGTGCTCGGTGCGGGTGACGCGGCGGTTGCCCTGCTCGCACGTGATGAGACGGCCCTGGCGGTCGATTGTGTTGCCGTTGGCGTAGCCGGAGTCTTCGCGGAACACGCCGACCGCGCCGGTCGTCTCATCCCAGCGCAGCAGCCGTGAGTTCGGGATGTCGCTCCAGACGAGGTAGCGCCCCGCGGGGAACCATACCGGGCCTTCGCTCTTGCGTGCTCCGGTATGGATGCGTTCGACGACGAAATCGCCGTCGAGCCCGGTGAATCGATCATCCAGGTGCAGAAACTGCGCCTCGATGGTGGGCACGTCATGGTGGGTCGGCGTGTGGATCGGCATGCGGACCTGTCCAATCTCGGGTGGTCCGGCCGAACCACCCGTGGGTTTCGTCGTGGGGTGCGAACCGACGGCTCGCACCGCCTCACTTTCCCCACCCGGATCGGGTGTTGCTTCGGCACGATGAGGATACCGCGAGAGCCGGGATGGTCCTGCCGTCAGGCGCGCGCGGCCCGCGCGATCAGGTCGGCCGCCCGCTCGCCGATGACGACCGCCGGCGCGTGGGTGTGCCCCCGGATGATCGTGGGCATCACCGAGGCATCCGCGATCCGCAGCCCGTCGACCCCGCGTACGCGCAGCTCCTCGTCGACGACCGATCCGGCGTCACGGCCCATGCGCGCGGTGCCGACCGGGTGGTACAGGGTGTGCGAGTACTCGTCGAGGGCGAGCGCGTCGCGTTCGGCACGCGACATCCGGTCGGCGTTCTCGGGTCGGATGAACCGACGGCTCGAGACCCGCCCCATCGCCTCGCTTGCGACGAGGTCTTCGCAGACGCCCAGGCCGAAGAGCAGCGCCGCACGGTCCTTGCCGTCTGGGTCGGAGAGGTAGCGCGGGTCGATGCGCGGCGTGTCGAACGGGTCCGCGCTGGCGAGCGTCACCGTGCCATTGCTCTCGGGGCGCAGGAGGATCGCGCCGATCGTCAGGCCGTGGGCCGTGTGCGAGGTGAGTCCCTGGTCGATGAAGGCGACCGGTGCGAAGATCAGCTCGACATCGGGGAGGTCGAGCGCGGGGTCGCTCTTCACGAATCCGTACCCCTCGGCGACGTTCGAGGTGAGCATCCCCTTCTTCGTGACGAGGTACCTCGTCAGTTCGCCGACCCGCTCGGCGGCGAACAGCGTGTCGTCGTGGGCCTCGACGATGAGGCCGACCACGAGGTGGTCCTTGAGGTTCCTGCCGACCTCCGGCGACTCGGCGACGACGGGGATGCCGTGGGCCCGCAACTCCTCGGGGTCGCCGATGCCCGAGAGCATGAGCAGCTGCGGCGTGTTGACGGTGCCGCCCGAGAGGATCACCTCGCGGTCGGCGCGCACGGTCGCCGTGACGCCGTCGCGCACGATCTCGACGCCCACCGCGCGGGTGCCCTCGAACAGCACGCGGGTGACGTGCGACCTGGTCTGCACGGTGAGGTTGCGGCGGCGGCGCGCGGGCTTGAGGTATCCGTCGGCCGCGCTGAAGCGCACGCCCCGGCGCTGGTTGACCATCGTCCGGGCGACCCCGTCGTGCTCCGGCCCGTTGGCCACCATCTCCGGCAGCCCGATCTCGCGGGCGGCCTCGAGGAAGGCGGCGGTCGACGCCCGCGGCGAGCGCTGCGCCTCGATGTGCATCGCACCCGAACCGCCGGTCTGGTCACCGGATGCCCCCTGCACGCGCTCGACCTTGCGGAAGTACGGCAGCAGCGACTGCCACGACCAGGACTCGCCGACGATCTCGGCCCACTCGTCGTAGTCCTCGGGGAGCCCGCGGATCCACATCATCGCGTTGATCGACGACGAGCCGCCGAGCACCTTGCCGCGCGGCCAGTAGATGCTCCGGTTGTTCAGTTGGGGCTGCGGCTCGGTGTCGTAGCTCCAGTCGAGTTGCGAGCGGAAGAGCTTCGAGAAGGCGGCGGGGATGCGGATCTCGAGTCGGTCGTCGCTCGGTCCCGCCTCGAGCAGCAGCACGCGGTGGGCGGGGTTCTCCGAGAGTCGACTCGCCACGGCGCATCCGGCCGACCCGGCTCCGACCACGATGAAGTCGTAGCTACGGGCATCTTCCATCGCGGGCTCTCTTCGTCGGGGGCCGGGACGGTTCAATCTACCCGGATCAGGGCGACTCGATCGCATCGTCGGGGCGGACGCGCTCGAAGAGGTGCTCGTATCGCAGCACGAGGCCCTCGTCGTCGACGTCGAGGTCGGCTTCGAACCCGGATGCCACGCCGAGATCGACGTAGCGCACCCGCCGCGGTCCCAACCGCTCGTATCGTTGCCGTGATCGCTCCACCGTCATGGCCGCGGCGTCGATGTAGCACGTGTCGAGCGTGAGGGAATCGCCGGGCGTCGTCGGTGCGCGCCGGATGGGGAACGTGTTGCAGAAGGGCGTGACCGAGAGGTCGGGCTCCTCGGCGCCGTCGAGGTCGGGGCGGGGCTCGCCGTCGACGAGCCAGCGGTCGCGCCATCCGTCGCCGGAACGGTCGCCCGACCCGTCGCCGGAGCGTTCGACGACGAGCCGGCGGTGGCCGTCGGCGCCCCACCGTTCGACCTCGAGCGACCGGGCTCGCCAGTCGGGCGAGAGCCGCCACCGATGGTCGAGCCGGAACCCGCCGTCGTCGAGGCAGACGATCGTCGACTCGGCGACGATGCCGTCGGGCGAGACCGTCAGAACCAGGCGTTCCAGGCCGGGCACATCGGTGCGGCGCCAGAACAGGATCACAACGCGGCCAGGAATCCGTTCGCGACTTTCGCCACCTTGTCGACGTAGTCGTTGTCGTGGTTGTACGAGAAGACCGCCGCGCGCCAGCCGTCGACGCTGGTCATCGGCCCCGACTCGCACAGGTAGCGCGCCGTGGCCAGGGCGGCGTCGTCGATCTGGTTCGGGTCCATGACGTCGTCGCCGTTGCCGTCGCTCGCCCACTTGTCCCAGGTCGAGGGGATGAACTGCATCGGCCCCACCGCGCGGTCCCACGTGGTGTCGCCGTCGAACAAGCCATCGTCGGTGTCCCGGATGGTGGCCACGCCGTTGCCGTCGAGTGCTCGGCCGATGATGGCCGGCGAGGAGTAGCCGTTCGCGTCGAGCACCGATTCGCCATGGCTGCCGTGATCCGACTCGATCGAGCCGATCGCCGCGATGGTGGTCCAGTCGAGGCCGCACTCGGGCTGCTCGCCGACGATCGACACGTGTGCGAGCGCGTAGGCGGACAGTGCGCGCTCGGGGATGCCCGTCGCGCCGGAGGTCCGCGAGATCCACTCCGGTTCGATCTGCGGCGTCACGATCTCCGTCGAGTTCGAGATGGCCGCGTCTGCCTGGCCGGCAGCGTCCCCGGTCGTCGGCGTCTGACCCGCGGCGGGTTCGGCGTCCTCGGGCGGCAGCACCACCGGCGGTAGGGCCACACGCTGTCCCTTCGCGGGCGGCGCCTCGAATCCGGCGGGGTTGGTCGACACGCCCACGAGGTTGACTACCACGACGGCGCCGATCGACAGCGCCACCACACCGGTCACGAGGCCGGCGTACCCCAGCGCCCGACGTGCGAGCTGCCCAGCTGCCGCGCGGCCGGTGGCCCGAGCCGGGCGCCGCTCACCGTACTCGTCGGGGGTGAAGTCATCGTCCCAGGACATCGGTGAGCAACTCCGTTCGGGCGTGTTCGGTTCAGGTGCCCGCGGGGTTCGACGTCGCCGTTCCGGGCGTGGGATGACTCGCCGAACCCGTCCCTTCAGGGTACGCGCCGCACGCCGAATCGGCACCGGGGATTCGGGACGACCGGCAGTTCCTCAGTCCGGCCGTCGATCTGCGGTCGCGGTGTTCGACGCTGGAGTGAAGGAATCGACCTGAGGAGGGACACATCATGGGAACGGTCATCTTCGACATCAGCATGTCGCTCGACGGGTTCATCGCTGCCGACGGCATGACCGTCGACGACGGCATGGGCGTGGGCGGTGAGGTGCTGCACGACTGGGCGTTCGCGGGCGACGATCGCGACCGGGCGCTGCTGGAACGAGCCGGCGCGAGCCTCGGTGCGGTCATCGCGGGACGCCGCACGTATGACAACTCGATCCGGTGGTGGGGGGCGGATGGGCCGACCGGCCCGGCCCGGACCCCGCTCTTCGTCGTCAGCCACGACCGCCCCGACGACGTCCCCGCGGACGGCGTCTACACGTTCGTGGGCGACATCCGCACCGCGCTCGATCGGGCACGCTCGGTCGCCGGCGACGGCGACATCGGCATCATGGGTGGCGCCGACCTGGCGAGGCAGTACCTTCGGGCGGGACTCGTGGATGAGCTCTCGATCCACCTCGTGCCGGTGCTCTTCGGCAGCGGCACGCCGCTGTTCGGTCCGGGCGATTCGCTCGACGCGCACGTCAGGCTCGAGCGCACCGAGCTGGTGGCGACGGATGCCGCGACCCCCCTGCGGTTCCGCGTCGTGACGTGACGTTACAGCGCGCGTCGGGCGGCCTCAGATGAGCGACGCCGCCAGGCGCAGCCATGGATCGCCGTCGCTCGTCCATCGAGCGACGATCCGTCGGGCGCGCGACGACTCGAGGCCCTCGAGCCGATGGATCAATGGACGCAGCACGTCGACGGCGAGCGGCGTGACGAGTTCGGGCACCCGCGCATCGCGCAGGAACTGCTCGATGCGGGTGAGATCCGACGCGAGCAGGTCGCTCACGTGGCCCTGCAACAGGACGATCGCGGCGAGCCGGCGCTCGTAGATCGGCGCCGACCACAGCTCCGACGCGAGCGAGGTGAGCTCATCGTGCGTCATGCCGCGATGCCGCCGGAGCGCATCGCGCACCGTGCCCCGCACCGCTCCCACGGAGGCCCCGTAGAAGCGGAGCCCGCCGCCGACGCGCTCGGAGTCGGCCCACGCGCGCTCCTCGGCGGCCTCGACCCGGAGGGTCCGGTCGATGAAGTCGGCGGCGGAGGTCACCGTTCGATTCTGCGGCACCGGCTGCCGCCCGATGGCGGTCTCGGTCGGGCCTCGAGCCGGTGCAGGAGCCGTTGCACCGAGCGCCTCGAGTACCCGCTCAGCGTCGCCGCGGTCCCGCGGCCTCGGCGGCACCGGCACCAGCGCCGGCCGCTTCCGGCGGCGTGAGCGTGTGCGACGTCGACGCCGCCGCCGCCGCGTACTCGAACTCGCCGGGCTTGCGTGTCACGTGCCGCGCGACGAGCAGGGCGACCGCGATCCCCACGGCGCACCAGATCGCCATCGAGATGGACGACCACGAGAAGGCGTCGGCGAGCGCCGCGGCATCCGATTCGCCCGACGCGACCCGGCGGGTGCTCACCCCGCCGTACACCGAGGCGACGATCGCGGTCATCACGGCGGCTCCGACGTACCGGGCCATGTTCGAGATGCCCGAGGCCGCACCGACCTCGGCCGGATCGACGCAGGCCGTCGAGATCGACGAGCACGGGCCGTTCTGCAGGCTCATGCCGACCGCGACGCCGACGAGCGGCAGCACGAACATGACGTACGCCCACGACTCCTGCACGAACGCGAGCCCGACGAACGACGCGGTCATGATGGCGAAGCCGACCGCGATGGTGGTGCGCGCACCGATCCTGCCCACGATCGGGGTGATCAGCGGTGAGAGCACGACGGCCGCGGCGGCGACCGGCAGGGTCGCCAGACCGGCCTGGAACGCGTCCATGCCGAGCGTCGCGGGGTTCTGGAAGTACAGGCTGACGACGTACATGATCGCGTTGATGGTGCCCGAGCCCAGCAGGATCGAGATGGTGGCGCCGACGAGGATCGAGTTGCGCAGCAGGGCCAGGTCGAGCAGCGGCGCCTTCACGCGCCGTTCGACCAAGAAGAACCCGACGGTCGCGAGCACCGTGACGGCGAGGCATCCGATGGTCTGGAACGACAGCCAGCCCCACGCGCTGCCGTTCGTCAGCGCGAAGATGAGCGGCGCGAGGATGGCGGCGATGAGCACGGTGCCCGTCCAGTCGATCGACCGCGACCGGTTCGGGTCGCTCGACTCCTGCACCGCGAGCAGGGTCACCGGGATGCACGCCACCGCGATTGCCGCGTCGATCCAGAACAGTCCCTGCCAGCCGAGCGTCGAGGCGAGCAGGCCGCCGACCAGCGGCCCGGCTGCGGCTCCGACGGCGGACGCCGCACCCCAGAGGGTCACCGCGCGCAGCTGCGCCTTGCCGGTGTTCGACGCCGAAAGCAGGCTCATGCCGCACGCGAGGATCGTCGCGCCGGCCGCGCCCTGGATGCACCGGCCGGCGATGACGCCGAGGCCCTCCTGCGAGAGCGCGATGAGCACGCACGAGGCGATGAACAGGAACAGGCCGCCGAGGAAGATCCGGCGCCGGCCGAACACGTCGCCGAGCGCCCCCGAGGTCACGATGACGGCCGCGCCGACGAGTGAGTAGCCCGTGACCGCCCATTGCAGCGTGTCGGTCGGGGTGCCCGTGTCCTCGGAGATCGCCGGGATCAGGATCGAGACCGCCGACGTGTTGGCATTGACGACCAGGGCCGAGACCGAGGTCGCGATGAGTGCGCCGCGCGCGAAGCGCGTGGCCGTGCGCGTGTTCGTGTTCGTGTCCCCCATGGGCACGTTCCTACCATCGGCCGCGCTCCGCGGCCAAGGCCTTTCGCCCCTGCTCGTGCCGAGGTCGCCGCTCCCGAGCCGGTCGCGCCGGCGGCTGCGGGTCTCAGCGCCGCGGCGTCCACCCGGGCGGGAGTGGGCCGTCGACGGCGGCCCGCTCCTCGTCGGCCCGCGCCGACCATCCCTGCGCGGCATCCGTCTCCTCGAACCCGCCGCGCGCGACCCGGAACCCGACGTCGTCGTGGTGCATCCGCGGTGCTCCCCCGCGTCGGGTCGATGCGCGCACGCTCCACGCATCATCCGCGAACCCGCCGCCGCGGAACACCCGATAGTCGTCGTAGCGGGCCGGGTCGAGCAGGTCCCAGCACCACTCCCACACGTTGCCGAGCGTGTCGAAGAGCCCGTTGAGGTTCGGATGCTTCCCGCCGACCGGCTGCGGCGCCGTCACGCCGTCGGCGCTCGTCCAGGCGATCTCGGGGAGCGGGCCGTAGTGGGGGCCGGTCGACCCGGCGCGGCACGCGAATTCCCACTCCGCCTCGGTCGGCAGGCGGTACCCGTCGGCGTCGACGTGCCAGGTGACGTCCTCGCCGTCGAAGGTGTACGCCGGGTCGAGCGCCTCCCACTCCGAGGCCGCGTTGCAGAACCGGATCGCTCGCAGCCAGCTCACGTCGGTCGCCGGCCGCTGGGGATGCGAGGCCGTCTCGCCGAGGAGCTCGCCGAGTTGCGCCTGCGTCACCGGGTAGACGCCGATCTCGTACGGCTCGAGCTCGACGCTCCAGCGCACCTTGCGTCGCGCGTCGTGCAGCGTGACGGTGCCGCCGTCGATGCGGGCGAGCTCGATGTCGGTCATCGAGGGAGTATCGCACCGCCGGCCGGGCGGGTCGACGCTCGCTCGTGGTAGGTCAGGTCGAAGGTCTCGACCAGGGTCCCCGGCTCCGACGCCTGGCGATCGCCGTCGAGGATCGAGATGAGCAGCTGCCCGGCGCGCTGCCCTGCCTCTCGGGGGCGCAGGTCGAGCGCGCTGATCGGCGGCTGCACGATCGGCAGCGTCGCGCTGTCGACATAGGAGACCACCTGGATGTCGCCGGGCACCGCTCGGCCGAGTTCGCGCAGCGTCGAGAGAATGCCCACGCCCAGCCCCTCGGGCACGCAGACGATCGCGTCGACGTCGGGCCTCGTGGCGATCAGTCGGTCGACGATCCGTCGCAGCTCCGTCGCGACCGGAACCCCCGTGAGGGAGAGGAACGAGAGCCCCACCCCGGTCTCAGCGGCCCAGGCGGTCGCGGCGGCATCGACCGCACTGACCCACGTCTGGTCGACGTCGGGGGTCAGCACGACGATCGAGTCGGCCCCGCCGGCGCGCAGCCGGTCGAGGAGCAGCGTGGTCGCGGCCGCGTGGTCGGCAACGACCGACGCGGTGGGCTGCGGCACGCCCGCGGGGACGAGCTCGGACGTGACCACCGGCTTGCCGCCGTCGAGGATCGCGCGGGCCAGCTCGTCGCGGCCGTCGACATCGGCCATGACGAACCCGTCGACGTGCAGGCTCCGAGCCTTGCCCGCCGGGAAATCGCCCGGGATCAGCGACACCGTGAGCTCGCGGTCGTTGGTCGCCTCCACGACGCCGAACGTGAAGTTCATGTAGTACTCCATGAACCGAAGTCCCTGCGGCAGCCACAGGCCGATCGAACCGGCCCGAGCCTTGCGAAGGTTCCTCGCGCCGCTGTTGGTCGAGTAGTCGAGGCTCGCCGCTGCCGCGACGACCCGCGCACGCGTCTCGGCCGACATCCGCCCGCCGCCGGTAAGCGCTCGCGAAGCGGTGCCCCGCGACACACCGGAGAGGTCGGCGACGTCCTGCAGCGTGGGTGGGCGTGTGACGGCCATCGGGTGCTCCCCCTCCTCCGAGCGATCCTATGTGATCACCGAAGCGTCGTGGACGAATGTGACCAATCGATTGCGCATTCGGGTCGAAATGATGCAGACTCAGCTCTGTCACCCCCGTAGCGGCCTCCCGTGCACGGGTCCGCATTCAACGAAGGAGTTGCTCGTGACCCTGGATTCGACCCTGCTCGACGACGCACCCAAGACGGGAGCGCTGAAGACGGCCGCGCTCGGAACGTGGGGCGTCGTCTTCCTGGTGGTCTCGGCCGCCGCGCCTCTCAGCGTCCTCGCCGGCATCGGCCCGCTCGCGGTCCTCATCGGCGGCGTCTCCGCACCGCTGGTGTACGCCATCGCCGGCGTGGTCCTCGCAGTCTTCTCGATCGGCTTCCTCTTCACCGCTCGCAACCTGAAGCCCATGGGCGGTTTCTACACCTACATCGCCGTCGGGCTCGGGAAGGTGGTCGGCCTCGGTGCCGGATTCCTGGCCTGGGCCTCGTACAACCTGCTGCAGATCGGCCTCTGGGGGCTGTTCGGCGTCATGGCGGAGGGCATGCTGGCCGAGGTCTTCGGCATCCGGCTGCCGTGGTTCGTCCTCGCGCTGGTCGGCGCGGCGCTGGTCTTCGGCCTCGCCGCCGCGGGCGTGGACGTCGGCGCCCGCGTGCTCGGCGTGCTGCTGGTGCTCGAGACGGCGTTGCTCGTCGTGCTGGCGACCTCGATCCTGACCCAGCGCGGTGGAGATCTGGGGTTCGCGACGTTCGCACCCGAGAACATCTTCACGCCGAGCATGTTCGCGATCCTCGGCTTCGGCTTCGCCGCGTTCATGGGATTCGAGTCGACGGTGCTCTACCGCAACGAGACCCGCGACCCGGCTCGCTCCATCCCGCGGGCGACCTACATCGCGGTGGCGTTCCTCGCCCTCTTCTACACCGGCACGCTCTGGCTGGTGATCCAGGCCTTCGGCGACGCGCAGGCCCAGGGCGTGATCGCCGAGGACCCGGCCGCGTTCTTCTTCGTCGCCATGGGCCGGTACGTCGGCGACTGGGGCGTGGCCGTCATGTTCATCCTGATCGTGTCGAGCATCTTCGCCGGGCAGCTCGCCTTCCACAACGCGATCAACCGCTACAGCTTCGCGCTCTCGCGCGACGGCATCCTGCCCGCGTTCTTCAACCGCACGAACCGCGCGGGCGCTCCATGGGTGGCCGGGCTGCTGCAGACCCTGGTCGCCCTCGCGGTCATCCTCACGTTCGGACTCGCCGGCCTCGACCCGCTGACGCAGCTGGTCATCCTCGTGAACTCGCCCGGCGTGTACGGGATCATCACCCTCCAGCTCCTCGCCTCGATCGCCGTGCTGATCTTCATCCTCAGGAATCGCGGGCTCGAGCGGAAGTGGTACGTCCTTCCGGCGGCCGTCTTCTCCATCGTGGCGATGACGGTGCTGCTCGCGGTCCTCGTCTCCACCATCGACTACCTGACCGCCGCCGGCCCCGCCGTCAACGCGGTCATCCTCGCGGTGGTGCCGCTCGTGCTCGTCGCCGGCGCGGTGTACGCGATGGTGCTCCGCTCGAACAGCCCCGAGCGCTTCGCCCGGATCGGCGGCGAAGGGACCGAAGCGGCGTGAGCGCGAACCTCATCGCCGACACCGTGCTCCTCGGCGGCAGGGTGATCACCATGGGCGACGATCGGCTCGCACCCGAGGGCGCCGAGGGCCTCGCCATCGCCGACGGACGCATCGCGGCCATCGGCGACCGCGACGAGCTCAACCGCTTCATCGGTGACGGCACCAGGGTGCTCGAACTGCCGGGCGCGGCGATCCTCCCCGGGTTCGTCGACAGCCACATCCACCCCGTGTTCGGGCTGGGGCTCACGCGCGGCGCCGACCTCAACGGCTGCCGCTCCCTCGCCGACGTGGAGCACCGGCTCCGCGCCGAGCTCGCGACCCTGGGCGACGACGACTGGCTCCTCGGCTGGGGTCTCGATCCCAACGCGTTCGAGGGTCGCGAGGTGACGAATCGCCTCCTCGACGAGGTGGCCCCAGACCGCCCGGCATTCATCCGGCTGTTCGACGCGCACGCCGCGCTGGCGTCGCCGCGGGCGCTCGAGATCGCCGGATGTCGCGGCGACGAGCGATTCACCGACGGATCCCGGGTCGTCACCGACGGGAACGGCAAGCCCACCGGTTACCTGCTCGAGCTGCAGGCGATGGGCCTGGTCGAGCCGTTCGTTCCGCAGTTGACCTTCGACCAGCGGGTCGACCGCCTCTACGGGGTGCTCCTGCAGATGGCACGGGCGGGCTTCACCGCCGGGCAGGTGCAAGACCTCGCGCCCGACACGATCGAGCTCCTCGAGGCCATCGAGCAGACGCGCGAGCTGCCCATCCGGCTCCGGATGTCGCCGTGGTTCGAGCCCGGCACGCCGGTCGAGGAGGTCGACCGCCTCGCCGTGCTCCAGGGGCTGCGCGGGCGCCGCTGGGTCGTCGAGGGCGTGAAGCTCATGATCGACGGCACGATCGACAACGGCACGGCGTGGCTCCATGAACCCGACTGCCTCGGCGAATCCACGACGTCGCTCTGGCTCGACCCCGAGCAGTACCGGGAGGCCTTGACCGAACTCGACCGCCGCGGCATCCCGACCACGACGCACGCCATCGGCGATGCCGGCATCGACTTCGTTCTGCGTGCCATCGCCGGCCTGCCGCACCGCAATGCGACCCACCGTGTCGAGCACATCGAGACGATGACGGATGCCTCGCTGCAGCTGTTCGCGTCGGCGGGCATCATGGCGAGCATGCAGCCGACGCACTGCACGCTGTTCACGAGGGCGGACGGCACCGATCACTGGTCGACGCGCCTCGGCGAGGAGCGGGCCGCGCGCGGGTTCCGCACCGGTGACCTCGTCAGAGCCGGCGTTCCGCTTGCGCTGGGCTCGGACTGGCCGATCGCACCGAGCGACGCGGTCGGCATCCTCGCCGACGCGCAGCTGCGACGGCCTCATGACGACCCGCACGCCGCGCCGGTGCATCCCGACCAGGCACTCAGTGCAGCGGAGGCGGTTCGCGGATTCACCAGGCATCCGCACACGACGATCGGGCAGCGCGGCGGCGTCCTCGAGGTCGGCTCGGTGGCGGATGTCACCGTGCTCGACCGCGATCCGCTCACCACCGAACCCGAGCAGCTCGCCCGGGCCGAGGTGCTGCTCACGCTCGTCGACGGCAGGATGGTGGCTGACGCTGTGACATCCGCCCTCTCGACCGCATCGGAGCTCACGTGACGCACGCGCCGACCGTCCCCAACCTCTCGCGCGCCTTCGACGTCGCCGTGCAACTCGGCCCGATGGCCGACCACGGGCTCACGCGCGCCGGCCACCGGCGAGTCATCCCGATCGTCGGCGGGCGGATCTCGGGCGAACTCGAGGCGGAGATCCAGCCCGGCGGGGCGGACTGGCAACTGGTCCGCCCCGACGGCGCGATCGAGATCGATGGTCGTTACACCGCGCGTACGCCCCAGGGGGAGCTCCTGTACCTGCGGGTGACGGGCGTGCGCACCGGCCCGCCCGAGGTACTCGCCGCGCTCCTGCGGGGCGACGACGTCGCTCCCGACCGGTACTACTTCCGCACGGTCGTCACCATCGAGACCGCCTCTTCGAGGCTCGCGCACCTCGAGCATGCGGTCTTCGTGGCGTCGTGCGTGCGCGACGCCGATTCGGTGCGGTATGCCGCGTACCGGGTGACCTGACACGCCCACCGGCGCCGGGCGCCGGGCGCCGGGCAGGTGCCGGCGACCGCGCGCGCTCAATGCCGGGCCGTGAAGCGCCCGCGGCGGTGGCCCTCCTTCTCGAGCTCATCGACGATCGCGAGCGCGAGGTCGGCAGCGGAGATCGTCGAGTTCCCGTCGTCATCCGTGAGCAGCACGTCGCCGCCGAGCACGTAGGTACCCTTCGACGCGGTGCCGAGCCACGACCCGAAGTCCCGCGGCGGGCTCACGAAGAACCAGTCGAGCGACTCGGGGCTCGCCTCGAGCATCTCGAACGCCGTGATCCCGGTCTGGATCTCGGGCTTCACGTCGGCCGGCAGTTGCTGATGCGTGACGTCCCACAGGCGCGGCCCGCCCTCCTCGACCTGCAGCGACGACACGCCACCGATGTAGCCGAGTCGCGTGGGCGTGCCGGCGAGCCGGGCGATGAGGTCCTCGAGGATGCCCTCGACCTTCCCGGCCATGTCGCCGCGCGGCGACAGGGCGACGATGACGGCATCCTGACCGCTCGTGACGTCGTCGAGCACGCCGGCCTCCAGCGCCGAGCCGGTGACGTACCGGACTCCCGGAATGGGGGCGGCGGGTGCCGTGCGGCTGACCGCGGTGACCTCGTGACCGCGCTTGTGCGCCTCGGCGACGACTGCCTCACCTGCGTAGCCGGTACCGCCCAGAACCGTGATGCGTGCCATATCGGGGTTGCTCCTTTACTCTCTTTCGGTAACTGGGTTACCGTACGTCAGGTAAGCCGAGTGCGGAAGTACGCACTTCGAGGTAAGCAGACGCCTGGAGGGAATGCCGAGGTGAGCGCCACCCCATGGAACCCCTATCGGCCCGACTGCCCCAGCCGCCGCCTGCTCGATCGCATCGGCGACCGGTGGACCGTGCTGATCGTGAACGCGCTCGACCTGGGACCGCAGCGCTTCTCCTCCCTCGCCGCCACCGTCGGCGGCATCTCGCAGAAGATGCTGACGCAGACCCTCCGCTCCCTGGAGCGCGACGGCTTCGTCACCCGCACCGTCTATCCCGAGATCCCGCCGAGGGTCGAGTACGAGCTGACCTCGCTGGGCCGTTCCCTGCTCGAGCCGCTACGTGAGCTCGAGCACTGGGCGCTCGAGAACATGGACGCCGTCCGGGCGAACCAGCAGGCCTACGATGCCTCGAGCTCGCACGCCGATTCACCCGCGACGGCCACCGCATGAGCGCCGCCTACTGGAACCCGGCGGCGCGCGAATGGCGCGCCGCCCGGCTCACCGGGGTGATCGCGTTCCACGAGAGCCTGCCCGGCTACGCCCCCACGCGCCTGGTGGAGGCTCCCGAGCTCGCCGCCGAGCTCGGCGTCGGGCGCGTGTTCGTGAAGGAGGAGAGCTCCCGCCTCGGCCTGCCCGCTTTCAAGATCCTCGGTGCGGCCTACGCCATCTCCCGCGCGCTGTCGGCTCGCGTCGGCTCGACCGATCAGGCGCTCCCGCTCGACGAGCTCCGCGCCGCGATCGCCGCGGCGCCCGGCACGCCGGTCACGCTCGTCGCCGCGACCGACGGCAACCACGGCCGCGCCGTCGCGCACACCGCCAGGCTGCTCGGCCTGCCCGCGCAGATCTGGTTCCCCGACACCCTCTCGACCGAGGCCAAGCAGGCGATCGCCGACGAGGGCGCCGACACCGTGGAGCTCGCCGTCCCCTACGACGACGTGGTGGATGCCGCGACGACGGCGGCGCAGGATGCCGCGTCCGACGCGATGCTCATCCAGGACACCGCGTGGCCGGGGTACGAGGAGGTCCCGCAGTGGATCGTCGACGGCTACTCCACGCTCTTCGAGGAGGCCGACGCGCAGCTCGCCGAGCTCGGGGTGACGGAGCTCGACCTCGTCGCGGTGCCGGTCGGCGTCGGCTCGCTCGCGCAGGCGGCCGTGCGCCACTCCCGCTCCGGCTCCGCGTCCGGCTCCGGCGCACCGATCGTGCTCGGCGTCGAGGCGGCCGCCGCGCCGCCGCTCATCGCGTCGCTGCGCGCGGGCGAGCCGGTCAGCGTGCCGACGAGCTTCACCGTGATGTCGGGCCTCAATTGCGGCACCGTCTCGGGCAACGCGTGGCCCGTGCTGCACGCCGGACTCGACGCGGCGGTGACGGTCGGCGAGGATGCCGCGATCCGGGCCGTGCATGACCTCGAGGCGCTCGACATCGACTCGGGGCCGTGCGGCGCGGCCACGCTCGCGGGCGCGCGCACGCTGCTCGCCGACGACCGGGCCCGGGCCGCGATCGGTCCCGACGCGACCGTGCTGCTGCTCTCCACCGAGGGCCGGCTCGCCAATCCCCTCCCGGCCGGCCGATGAACGAGCTCGACCTGCTGCGCGAGCTCATCGCGATCGACTCGGTGAATCCGGCGCTCGTGCCGGGCGGTGCCGGCGAGGCGCGCATCGCCGACGCCGTCACCGCTTGGCTCGCCGAGCGCGGCTTCGAGTGCCGCCGTCTCGAGTCCGTGCCCGGGCGCCCGTCGGTGCTCGCGGTCGCGCGCGGCACGGGCGGTGGACGCAGCCTCATGCTCAACGGGCACCTCGACACCGTGTCGCTCGCGAGCTACGACGGCGATGGGCTCGAACCCGTCGTCCGAGACGGCCGGCTGCACGGGCGGGGCGCGTACGACATGAAGTCGGGCCTCGCGGCGATGATGGTCGCCGCCGCCCGCGCCCATGGGTCGCCGCATCGCGGTGATCTCGTGCTCGCCCTGGTGGCCGACGAGGAGTACGACAGCCACGGCACCGAGGAGGTGCTCGACGCGGTCACTACCGACGCGGCCATCGTCGTCGAACCCACGGGCCACGACCTCGTCACCGCGCATCGCGGCTTCGCGTGGGCCACCGTCACGATCCGCGGCCGCGCGGCCCACGGCTCCCGCCCCGACCTCGGCGTCGACGCGATCGCGAAGGCGGGCCGGTTCCTCACCGCCATCGACGAGCTCGGCGCACGGCTCGCGACCGCGGTGCCGCGACATCCGCTGCTCGGAACCGGCAGCATTCACGCCGGCACCATCGCCGGCGGCGCCGAGGTGTCGAGCTACCCCGACGCGTGCGTCGTCACCGTCGAGCGCCGTACGACCCCCGGCGAGGACCACGCGACGTTCGAAGGCGAGCTCAGCGACATCCTGAGCCGCATCGCCGACGCCGACCCGCAGTTCCGCGCCGACCTCGAGCTCACGACCCACCGAGGCCCGTTCGAGGCGAGTGCCGACTCCGCGATCGCCTCCGTCGTCGCCGACGCGTTTCGCGACGTCGCCGGGCGCGAGCCGACGCGGCGCGGCGAGCCGTTCTGGACCGACTGCGCCCTGCTGCATGCGAAGGGCATCGACACCGTCATGTTCGGTGTCGACGGCGGCGGCGCGCACGCGGCAGAGGAGTGGGTGGAGATCGACTCGCTTCGCACGGTGACCGACACGCTCGAGCGCGCCATCCGCGCCTACGTCGACGCGTCGTGACGGCCCGTTCTGACGGCCCAGTCCTGACGGCCCGATCCTGACCGCCCGATCGGGTCAGCGCGGCAGGGCTTCGGATCAGCGCGGGTCGACGACCTCCACCCCGTAGGCACGAGCCGCTTCCGCCTGCCGGTCGTCGTAGGTCACGAATGCCTCGAGCTCGTCGCCGAGTTCGAGTGCCGCGGCGAGGTGCAGGGCATCCAACGAGCGCAGCTCGACCGGATCCAGTCGAGCGGCAGCATCGAAGACCGAGGTGGCGAATGCGATCACCGTCACGGACTCGAGGACCTG
Organism: Agromyces sp. NSFZ; assembly: GCF_056156205.1. NCBI lineage: Bacteria > Bacillati > Actinomycetota > Actinomycetes > Micrococcales > Microbacteriaceae > Agromyces > Agromyces sp. NSFZ. Next base: position 769,453 of record NZ_CM149585.1, on the reverse strand, counting down.
CATCGCCGCGACGGCCTGATCGGGTGCCCAACGTCGCACGGCACGCACGAGCTCGGTACGCGCCAGATCCGAGGTCACCGGCTGCCGGTCGGCAGACGTGAGCCAGGCGACGAGCGAAGCCGACTCGGCTTCTTCGATCACGAGTTTCACGAGTGCGGACGTGTCGAGGTAATGCGCCACGGTCGTTCAGTACCGCTCATCGTCGCGGGCCTGCCGCAGCGCGGCTCCGACGTCGAGCGGCGCGGACCGCCGCAACGGCAGCTCGCTGAGCGAGCGCTTCGGGGCTCGCACGCGACCGTCCTCCGCCAGGGCGCCGAGCTTCCCGCCGCGCAATGGAACGAGTCGCGCGACCGGTCGGCCGCGGTCGGTGATGGTCACGGACGCGCCGCCGGCGACCGCGGCCACGACCTCGGACGCGTTCTGCTTCAGGGCACGAATGCCGACTTCGCTCATGTTCTACATTGTAGAACTTCGGTCTGGAAGCCGCCAGGTGTGGCCGCGTGCTGACGGCCCAGTCTCGACGGCCCGCTCGCTCAGCGCGGCAGGGGGTTCGGGCCGGTCGCCGTGACCAGCCGTTGCGGGACCCAGCCGTCGACATGGTGGAATCCGTCGAACGTGCCGCCCTGCAGCTCGATCACCTCGTGCAGCGAGCGGCGATGGAACTTCACGTGCGTGAAGTCCTCGAACAGGATGTAGTACGGCTCGTTCCACCGGTTCTGGAACTGCTGGCCGGTCAGCACCTCGCGGTGCCGGCGCGAGAACGCGTCGATCTCCTCCCCGACCACCACGCCGAAGTGCTCCATGCCCATCTTGTAGACGCGCTGGTGCACGGGCGGGATCAGCTCGATGAGCGGGATCGCCTTGCCCTCGAGGACGGAGAGCGGCTCGGCGAGCAGGAGCATGGACATCGGCCGTCCGTTCCAGACGCCCTCCGCGTTGGCCATGGAGTGGCGTTCGAGCAGGGTCCGCACGTGCACGTACTGGTCCCACTCCGGCACCCGGTAGGCGAGATGGCCGAGCTCGTACGGCGTGATGTCGATGCCTCGGGTGAGCAGGCGGTCGCGCTGCTGCGCGGCGAACGCCCGGTAGTCGCCGATGATGTCGCCGACCGGATCGGCCCCCGCCGTGGTCATGCGTCCAGTATGGAGTGCCGACCGGGCTTCCGACAGGTCGCGCCAGATCCGGCGTTCGATCGATCAGGCGGGCGTCACTCGTCGGCGCTCGCGAGCCGCATCGTCTCCCCCGCCCTCGCCGCGAACGCCGTGGCGATCGACGCGATGGTGCGCTGCATGACGGCGACCGCGGCGGTGGCCGCGACATCCGCGGGCCTTGCCAGGCTGATCGTGCGCGTGAGCGTCGGCCGTTCGAGCCGCACCGAGCGGAGGCCGGGGCGATCGATGAGCACCATCGCCGGCACGATCGCGACCCCGAGCCCGCGCTCCACGAACCGCAGCACCGCGTCCATCTCGGCCCCCTCGAGCACCACGTCGGGTTCGAGTTCGGCGGCGGCGAACGCGGCATCGGTCGCGGCGCGCAGGTCGTAGGTCGAGCTGAACACGACCTGCGGCAGCCCCGCGACCTCCGCGAGCCCGATCGTGTCGCGCGTGGTCACCCGCGGTGCGGCGGCGGATGACACGACCACGAGCTCCTCGACGAGCAGGGGCGTCACCGTGAACCGCTCGGCGGTGGTGGCGTCCGACGTGGTGATCAGTGCGAGGTCGAGCTCGCCGCCGGCGAGTTCGTCGAGCAGGCGCCGCGACCCGTGCTCCGAGAGGTGGAGTTCGATGGCCGGATGCTCCGCGTGGAACGCGCTGAGCACCTCGGCGACGAGGCTGATGCAGAGGGTCGGGGTGGCGCCGAGTCGCACCCGCCCGCGCTCGAGGCCCGCGAGTTCGGCGAGTTCGCGGCGCACCGATTCGGCGTCGGCGAGCATGCGGCGCGCCAGCGGCAGCAGCGATTCGCCCGCGACCGTCAGGGTCGAGCCGCCCCGGGCTCGGTGGAACAGCTCGGCGCCGAGATCCTGCTCGAGCGCGGCGATCTGGCGACTCAGCGACGGCTGGGCGAGGTAGAGCTCCTCGGCGGCCCGGGTGAAGTTGCCGAAGCGGGCCACCTCGACGAAGCTGCGCAGTTGCTCGAGGTTCATTTCCATAGTCTAAGTGCATCGGTTCTAGGACGAAGATGCATTGGACTCATGTAACCGGTCAATCTAGCGTGGGTCGCATGAGTGCTTCAGGCAGTACCGCTTCCGAGCGGCAGATCTCCACGACCGTGCTCGTCATCGGCACCGGCGGGTCGGGCCTGCGCGCGGCCATCGAGCTCGCCGAGGCGGGCGTCGACGTGCTCGCCCTGGGCAAGCGCCCGAAGTCGGATGCGCACACCTCGCTCGCGGCGGGCGGCATCAATGCCGCGCTCGCGACGATGGATCCCGACGACAGCTGGCAGCAGCACGCGGCCGACACCCTGAAGGAGAGTTACCTCCTCGCCGACCCGCGCACGGTCGGGCTCGTGACGAAGAACGCGACTCGCGGCATCGACGACCTCGAGCGCTACGGCATGCCCTTCGCTCGCGAGCACGACGGTCGCATCTCGCAGCGCTTCTTCGGCGCCCACACCTACCGCCGCACCGCCTTCGCGGGCGACTACACCGGGCTCGAGATCCAGCGCACGCTCGTGAACCGGGCCGCGCAGCTCGGCGTGCCGATCCTCGACACCGTCTACGTCACGCGCATCCTGGTGAACGACGACGGCGCGGTGTTCGGCGCCTACGGCTTCGACCTCGAAGACGGCACTCGCTACCTCATCCACGCCGACGCCGTGATCCTCGCGGCGGGCGGCCACAACCGCATCTGGCGCCGCACCTCGTCGCGCCGCGACGAGAACACGGGCGACTCGTGGCGGCTCGCCGTCGAGGCGGGCGGCCGCGTGCGCGACCCCGAGCTCGTGCAGTTCCACCCGTCGGGCATCATCGAGCCCGAGAACGCGGCCGGCACGCTCATCAGCGAGGCGGCCCGCGGCGAAGGCGGCATCCTCACCAACGGGCTCGGCGAGCGCTTCATGGCGAAGTACGACCCTGAGCGCATGGAGCTGTCGACGCGCGACCGCGTCGCGCTCGCGGCGTACACCGAGATCAAGGAAGGCCGCGGCACCCCCAATGGCGGTGTCTGGCTGGATGTCTCGCACCTGCCCCGCGAGACGATCATGCAGCGCCTCCCCCGCGTCTACCAGACCATGCTCGAGCTGCAGATGCTCGACATCACGAAGCAGCCGATCGAGATCGCGCCCACCGCGCACTACTCGATGGGCGGCGTCTGGGTGCGGCCCGACGACCACGGCACGGATGTCCCGGGCCTCTACGCCATCGGCGAGGCGTCCTCCGGCCTGCACGGCGCCAACCGCCTGGGCGGCAACTCGCTCATCGAGTTGCTCGTCTTCGGACGCATCGTGGGTCAGGCCGCGGCGGAGTACTCGCGCGGGCTCGCCGCGCAGCGCCGCTCGGCAGCCGCGGTGGAAGCGGCGCGCGCCGAGATCGACGGGCTGCTCGCGGCGGATGGCGCGGAGAACGTGCGCTCCCTGCAGCGCGACATCCGGAACACCATGACCGAGCACGCCGGAGTGGTGCGCGACGAAGCCGGCCTCCTCGCCGGCCTTGCCGAGCTCGACGCGATCGAGGCGCGCATCACCGACATCGGCGTGCACCCCGACATTGCCGGCTACCAGGACCTGGCCCACGCCTTCGACCTCAAGTCGGCAGCGCTCGCGGCCCGTGCGACCCTCGAGGCCGCGCTCGAGCGACGTGAGACCCGCGGATGCCACAACCGCAGTGATTACCCGTCGCTCGACGAGTCGCTGCAGGTGAACCTCGTCTGGTCGCCCTCAACGGGGGTGACGCGCGAGGAGATCCCGCCGATCCCCGAGGAGATCGCGGCGCTCATGCGCGAGGTGTCCGTGGTGGGCAAGCTGGTCGAGTAGCGGGGTCGCCGGCCGTGGGTTGGAATTCGCGATCCGCTACGTTTCGGATTTCCATAGGATCTCTCGAATCGGTCCCTCCCGCGACTTCGACTCGACGAACTCGTATGAGGCTCGGACGATCCGCTCCAGAACGGTGAGGTCGACGTCGCTGAGCCGCTTGATGTAGACGCAGTATCCCGTGGTGGAGTGCTTCCCCAGGTCCCGCAGGAGTGCCGAATGGCGTGCGGTCCCGTCCATCAGGTAGATGGTCAGCTTGCCCTTCCGCGGGTAGAAGCCGATCGTGTGCCCGTCGCCCTCGCGGCCGCTGTCGTACTGGTAGCGGTAGGTGCCGAACCCGATGGTGCCGACGTTCCACAGCGTGGGCTCCTGCCCACTGATCCGCTGCATCATCTCGATGAGCGTCGCACTGTCCTCGGCCGTCTGCTCGTCGAGCGAGGCGAGGTACTCGTCGACCGAGCGGTCGTCGGTGCCGTTCATTCCGGCTCAGACCGGCAGGCCACCGATGTGCGGCGGCTGCGGCGAAACCAGACCCTACGCATGAGAACCCCCCAGTTTTCAGTGCGGCAGTTTCGGGTTGGGGAAGTTGTAGTCCTTCCGCCACTCTTCCGCCCGAATATTGGCGAGAGTATTGAGGAAACCTCGGCAAAGGCGCCGGTCATTGTGGAAATGCTCCAATCGCATGAGCGCAGGGGCATACGACCCGGCCACACTGCTCGACCGCAACAGGATGATGGATCCATGCCCGCTGCCCGCCGTCCCGGTCTTCGGGCCGACTCCGGACTCACGATCCTCGAGTCCGATCTGTCGACGTGGCATGCTTGACGCCGTGGATCACGGTTTCGCGACGAGGGCGTCAGGCATGCAGGGCGTCAGTCGTTTCATGGCACTTCCGATGTGGGCGAAGGTCGCGGCCGTCATCGCCGGTCTGATCCTCGTTCTCGGCGCGGTTTCGGTCCCGGTCGCCGCGGTCGCCGCGGTCGCCGCCGACGAACGCAACCGGCAACTCTCCCTCGAGATCGTGGCGAAGGAGGCGGCCGCAGCGGAGGCGCTCCGCGCGGCGAAGGACGAAGCCGCCCGACTCAACTCGGAATACGCCGGACTCACCGTCTCACTCGCTTCAGCAGTGCATCCCGATGCCGTAGCGGCATTCGAAGCCGCGCGCGTGAAGCTCGCCCTCTCCATTGCCGACGGCGAACTCGAGGAGGTGTCGGCGGCCCTCGCTGACGTCACCGAGGCGTTGGAAGTGCTCGTCACGAGCGCCCGGGGTCAGGCGGACGCGCTCATCAGTGCCAGCCCGCTCGCCGGGGCGGCCGGAGACGCGCTCACCCGAGCCGTCGCCGATCTCGCGACCGCCGACGACGTCGTGGCAGCACTCGCTCGAGTGAAGGACGCCTCGGACGCCGTCGACGCAGCCCAGCAGGCCGGTATGGCGGCCGAGGCCGCCAAGCAGCAGGCCGAGGCGGAATCAGGGGATGCCTGGACCGGCGGCGGTTCACCTGGCGGAGACTTCTCCAATGGCAGCGGCTCGGTCGAGCTTCCCTACTACCATGATCCCGGGATCATGGGCATGTACCCAGGTGCGCGCGAGTGGTGCGGTGAGGACCCGGTCGGTCAGGTCGTCACTCTTGAATTCGGCTGGCAAGCCCGCCCGGGTAACACCGTCGACATCTACTACGCCCTCACCGACGGCGACTACCAGGCGACGGATGGCTTCATCCTGATCGCGTCCGGCCGCGGAGAAACCGGCTCGGTCACCATCCCGGTGACGTGCCCCGTCGGGCTCGGGCCGACCTCGTACATCCACGTCAAAGTCGTCACGAACAACGAGAACGGGTCGGCCACCTCGAACTATTGGGGGCTCTGACCGCAGGTCGCGTCGGTGGGGACCAGGACCTCAAGCGACGGCTCGCTCACGCCGTCCTCAGCGCGCACGTCGTGGACATCCCGGCGAGCCCGTCGGGCGGCGAGCGATGAGGTGACCCGGTCGATCACGATTCCGATCGTCAGGGCGATGGCGATGCCGAGCAACGCCGCGAGCAGCGGGTTGCCCGAGAGCCAGCTGCCGGCGAACAGGCCGATGCCCACGGAGTACACCGCCCAGCTGAGACCCGCGAGCGCGGAGAGCCCGAAGAAGCGCCGAGGAGCGAGGCTGGTCGCCCCGGCGGTGACGTTGACGGCGACACGTCCGACGGGGATGTAGCGGGCGGTGAGGATCAGCACGGTGGCTCGTCGGTGGAGACCCTCGCGTGCCCATCGGATCGCGCGCAGGGCGGATTCGCGCCGCATCCACCGCCACCGGTCGAGGCCCACCCGGCGCCCGATGGCGAACGCGATGTTGTCACCCGCGATCGCGCCGGCGGCAGCCGCGATGATCGCCCAGGCGAGCATCATCCACTCCCCGCTCGCGGCGCCTGCGGCCGCCGCGGCGATGACGATCGTTTCGCTCGGCACGGGCGGGAAGAATCCGTCGATCACGCACACGGCGAAGATGGCCACGTAGACCCATGGTGACTGCACGAGCGAGAGGATGACGTCGGTGAGGAACTCCATGCGCTCGACGCTATGAACGAGGTGCGCTCGGAGGCATCACTCCACGGTTCCATCCGATGCCATACCGTCGTATGACTGTCGGGTCGGCCTATGCTGTGGGCGTGAGCCGACCGCTGGACGAGGGGCCGTCCTTCGACGGATCGATGACGTATCAGGTCCCGCGGATGGACGCGCTCGAGTCCCGAGCGTGGCTCGCGCTCGTCTGGACGACGGAACTGCTGCCTGCAGCCCTCGACGTGCAGTTGCAGGCGGAGTCCGGCATCACCCACTTCGAGTTCCTGGTGCTCAGCACCCTGCAGCAGTCGGAGGGCGCTGCCTTGCGCACGACGCAGCTGGCCGCCGCGGTGAACGCCACGAAACCGCGACTCTCACGCGTCGTGGGGAAGCTCGCCGAGCGGCGACTCGTCGAGCGGCGAGGTGACGCGAACGACGCACGTATCGTCAACGTCCACCTGACCAGCGAGGGGCGACGGGTGCTCATGCGTGCGGTCCCCGGCCACATCGCGCTCGTGAAGGAGCTCGTGATCGATCGGCTCGATCCCGAGCAGCTGCGACAGCTCGGCGACATCCTCGAACCGCTCGTCGAACGGCTCGATCCCCTCGGTCGGCGTGCCTTCTCCACCCCGAGAGCCACTCCGTCGGAGTGATGGGTCGGCCCGGCCGAACTCAGGCCGCGACGTCGGCCGAGTGCAGGGCAGCCCGCACCTCGGGGAGGACCTCGGTGGCCAACAGCTCGATCGAGCGCAATGTCTCGCGCTGACCCAGCCCGCCCAGGCCGACCTGGGCGAGGAAGCGGCTGTGGCCGAGCATCTCGTGTTCCCACAGGATCTTGTCGACGATCTCCGCGGGGCTTCCGGCGAAGAGCGCGCCGCCGGGCCCTGCCCACGTGTCCAGCGTCTCGCGGTCGAGTCGGCCTCCGCGGGGCATGTTCTCGGCGAAGTAGCCGGCGTAGTGCGGGAAGAACGTGTCACGCGCCCCCTGCGACGTCTCGGCCGCGTGGAAGTGCGAGGTCACGCCCAACTGCGGCCTGTCGTGCCCGGCCCGTGCTGCAGCCTCGCGGTGCAGGGCTGCGAGCGGGCGGAAGCGCGCCGGGGCTCCGAGGATGGCCAGGTACATCGGCAGGCCCAGGCTGCCGGCACGCAGCGACGACTCGGGCGTGCCACCGACGGCGATCCATACGGGAAGCTGCTCCTGCATGGGCCGCGGCCAGACGCCGGCGCCGTGCAGCGCTTCCCGGGTCGTGCCCGTCCACGTCACGGGGTTGTGTGCGCGCAGCTCGAGGAGCAGGGCGAGCCGGTCGTCGAAGTACTCGTCGTACCGGGCGAGATCCTGCCCGAACAGGGGGAAGGATTCGAGGTACGCGCCACGACCCGCGGTGATCTCGGCGCGGCCGCCGCTCATGAGGTCGAGCGTGGCGAACTCCTCGAACAACCGCACCGGGTCGGCACTCGACAGCACGGTGACCGTGCTCGTCAGCCGGATGCGCCGCGTCTCGCGGGCGACCGCGGCGAGCACCATCTGCGGCGAGGAGACCGCGAAGTCGGGCCGGTGATGCTCGCCCACCCCGAAGACGTCGAGTCCGGCCTCGTCGGCGAATCGCGCCCACTCCAGGACCTGCTCGAGGCGGGCTCGAGGGTCTCCGGCGGCGCCGTCGACATCGCGCGTCAGCTCACCGAAGGTGAAGATGCCGATCTCGAACGCGGGGCCCGAGGCATCCGCTCTGGTCAGCAAACTTCCGCTCCTCACTTCGGCGCTCATCAGCGCACCGACGCCAGCTGCTCGGCGAGGAACGTACGGACATCGGCGAGCATGCGTGCGTCGATGCCGTGACCGAGGCCGGGGTAGCGCCGCTCGGTGGGCGTCGTGTGCGCCGGCAGCCACGCGTCGGTGCGCGCCACGGCCGCTTCGGCGATGACGCGATCCTCTGCGCCGCGGCCCGAGAAGATCGCCGGCCGTGCCTCGCGCAACCGCTGGTCGGCCGCCTGCTCGGGCGCCTGCACGAAGCCGCCGAGCATCACCGGCGCGACGACGCGCTCGGGGTCGGTGCGCAGCAGCTGCGACGCCATGAGCCCGCCCTGCGAGAAGCCGATCGGCACCAGTCGGGTTTCGGACGACAGCGCGACATCCGCCCACGCCCAGATCGCCTCGGTCGCGGCCTCGACCGCGCCGGGGTCGGGGTTCCCCGGTTGAGTGATCCGGAACCAGGCGAACCCCTCGGGCCCGACCTGGAGTGGAGCGCGCAGCGACGCCCACGGCATGCGTTCCGGCAGGGCGGATGCGAGCGCAGTGAGGTCTCGTTCGTTCGAGCCGTAGCCATGCAGGAAGAGCGCGAGCGCCGGGGCATCCGTCGACCGATGTTCGGACGTGATGGCATGCAGGGTCATCGCGCCAGCACCTCCTCGACCCCCGCACCGGGCAGCGACACGGTGACCTGCGTGCCCCACGGGTCGGCGACCACGATCGCGCGACCGTCGTCGGCGAACGGCAGCTTGTGGTGCGTCAGTCGCGCGGCGAGCGCGTCGAGGTCGTCGCGTCCCGGCACGGTCATGGCCACGTCGCCGAGTCCGAGGCTCGCGGCGCGGGGGCCGGCGCCGGCGCTGTTCCAGACGTTCATGGCGACGTGGTGGTGGTAGCCGCCGGCTGCAGCGAAGAGCGCACCGGGATAGCTGCCGACGGTGGTCTCGAAGCCGAGCGCGTCGACGTAGAAGGCACGAGCCGTCGCGAGGTCGCCCACCTGCAGGTGGACGTGCCCGACCTTTCCGGCTTCCTTCGCCACGCCCGCGACCGTGTTCTCGTCGAGGTGGCGCTGCAGGTAGGCGTTCGGGTCGAGATACAGCGTCGACATCCGGAGCTCTCCGTTCGCGTACTGCCACTGGGAGCGGTCGCGATCGGTGTACAGCTCGATCCCGTTGCCCTCGGGGTCGGTGAAGTAGAACGCCTCGCTCACCAGGTGGTCGCTCGACCCGGCGAAGCGGCTGCGCGGGTCCTGCGCGGCACGCAGGACGGTCGCGGCGAGCGCGGGAGCGTCGTCGAAGAGGAAGGCCGTGTGGAACAGGCCCGCCTGACGGGGGTCGACGCCGGGCAGTCCTGGCGTGCCGATCAGGCGCACCATCGGCGTCGTTCCTCGACCGAGCACGCGATGCACCTCGGCACCTCGCGCACGCTCCTCCAGCGGATGAAGCGCGAGCGCATCGGCGTAGTAGGAGCTCATGAGCTCGAGGTCGCACACGCGCAGCGTGACGGCATCCATGCCCGTCTGCGCGTTGAGCACGCGGTCGGGCGTGATCGCCCGGCCGGTTGCGGTTGCGGTTGGGGATTCGGTTGCGGTTTCGGTGGCCACTCGGGGTCTCCCTGGGATGAGCGTGGTTGCAGGAGTGCGGATTCCTAGGTTGTTGTATCTACAACTTACTTGGTGCCTCGTACATTCCCACGGCTGCGCACGATCGTCACAGGCTGTCTGCCCTCATAGGATGTCCCGGTGCCTCTCTTCGACCATCTCGGCATCTCCGTCGAGGACCTGCCTCGTTCGATCGCGCAGTTCGATCCGGTGATGCGGGCACTCGGATGCACCCGGCAGGACGCCGACGACTCGGTGGCGTGGTCGCGGGGCGTCGAGGAGCTGATCCTGTTCCCCACTCGTGAACCGGGCAGCGGACCGCACCGCCACGGCCGGGTCGGCTGGCAGCACCTCGCCTTCGCGGTCGACTCCCGTGAGGAGGTCGACCGCCTGCACGCCATCGCGCTCGAGGCGGGTTGGACGGCCGTTCGCGAACCGAAGCCGTACCCGCGGTTCAACGACCGCTACTACGCGTCCCACGTCGAAGACGACAACGGCATCCGGATCGAGTTCATGTACAACCCGCCGCGCGACGCTGCCGCGGACTGACACTCACCGGCGAGACAGCGACGAATTCGCCGATGCGCTGCGCGCCGGTATATGAGTTTCTTCGAATATCGTGATTGCTCCTATACCGGGAGGACCCTCGGCATGGAGATTAGCGAAGCGATCGCCCGGCTCCGCGAGGCCGGGGTCAGCGTCACGCCCACGGGTCCCGACGGCCTCCGCACGAACGAGGGACCGATCTCTTGGTTCGGACGTACACGAAGGCACCGACCCGGCGAACGGTCGAGCACGACCTCGCCCGAGCCGGCGACCGCATGCTGCTCTACGTCCTGAACGCCACCCCGAGGAACGTCGGCCGGCTCACCGCCGATTCGCGGATCGCGACCTCGGCGCTGCACGGCCGCCCCAACATCGCCGACCCGGTCATCGTGGCACGGGACATCCTGAACACCGGTACGACCGGTGATCACGACGAAGCCGCCGGCATGGTGCGGGCAGCCACCCTTCGGCTGCTCGGCGGCGACCGATGAAGACCGCGCACCTCGTCGCCGCCGGCGCATACCCCCGCCCCGCACTGCGCCTACGCCTGCGTAGGCAGTTCCACGGTGACTCGGATGCCGCCATCACCGCGTGGCTCGAGCGCCAACGTCCCACCGTGCGCATCCGTGATGCTCTTCACGATCGCCAGACCGAGGCCGACGCCCGCGCCGTCGGTGTGGATGCGTTCAGTGCCGCGCTGGAACGGCTCGACCAACGTCGCGACCAGGCCCGGCGTGAGCTTCGCACCGGTGTTCTCGACGGTGAGCACCGCCCGCCCGTCGCGCAGGCCGGTATTGATCCACACCGTGCCGCCGTCAGGCAGGTTGTGCACGATCGCGTTGTGCGCGAGGTTCGTCGTCAACTGCAGTAGCAGCGCATGCGAGCCGATGGTCGGCGTGACGTCGCCGCCGCTCTCGATGGTGACGTGACGCTGTTCGGCGAGCGGCAGCAGCGTCTCGGTCGCTTCTTCCGCCAGCAGCGAGAGGTCGACATCTTCTCGCACGAACGAACGCTGATCGGCACGGCTGAGCACGAGCAGCGCTTCGGTGAGGGCGATCGCCCGGGCGTTGACGGCGTGCAGGCGCTCGATGAGCTCGGGCGTGACGCTGTTCGGGTCGTTGCGCGCGACCTCGAGCAGCGTCTGCGTGATCGCAAGCGGCGTGCGCAGCTCGTGCGACGCGTTGGCGGCGAATCGCTGCTGCTCGGCGACCTGCGCTTCGAGCCGCGCGAGCATCGCGTCGAAGCTGTCGGCGAGCTCGCGGAACTCGTCGTCGCGGCCCTCCAGTTCGATGCGATACGAGAGCGACCCGTTCGCGGCCCGGCGGGTGGCATCCGTGATCCTCGTCAACGGAGCGAGCATGCGGCCGGCGAGGATCCATCCGCCGAGCAGGCCGAACAGCAGCAGGAAGAACAGCGCCCAGGCCGCCGGCGGTGCGAAGGCCCGGATGAGGTCGTCACGGCCGGGGATGAATCCGAGGGCCGTCTCGATTGCCTCAGAGGGCACGTAGCGCAGCAGGAACAGCCACACGACGGCGAGCAGCAGCACGCCCGCGACCATCAGGAACCCCGCGTAACTGAGGGTGAGCCTTAGTCGGACGCTCAGCCCGGGAGCCCTATCCATGCTCGTCGCCCGTCGTCGCCAGCCGCATGCAGTCATGCTACGAGCCGGGGCATATCGACGACGTATGGAGAACTGATCGGGGGGCCGTCGCCGACCGGTGACGGAGCTCGAGTCTCCCGTAGAGTCGCCGAGTACCGCCAACGACGACGCAAGGGGCAACGTGAACGTTCGCGCAGATGTCAGAACCGGCGCCACCCCGTCGGGCATCGCGTTCGATCACGTCGCGACATCCGGAGTGCCCGTCGTGCTGATCCACGCGGGCATCGCCGATCGACGCATGTGGCATCCCCAGTGGGCGCACCTCACCGCGGTGCGGTCGGCGGCGCGGCTCGACCTGCGCGGGTTCGGCCAGTCGACCGCCGAGCCGGATGCCGCATGGTCGCACGTCAACGACGTGCTCGAGACCCTGCACTACCTGGGCATCGATCGCTGTCACCTCGTCGGCGCATCGTTCGGCGCGGGCGTCGCCGTCGAGGTCGCCCTGACCGCGCCCGAGCTCGTCGAGTCGCTCCTGCTGTGTCCGCCGGGCGGCAGCCTGCTCGCGGAACTGACGCCCGACCTGCAGCACTTCTTCGACGCCGAGCGCGACGCCCTCGACCGCGGTGACCTCGACGCGGCGGTCCAGGCGAACATCGACGCCTGGGTGGTCGGGCCGCGGCGCAACCCTGAGGATGTCGATGCGAGTGTCATCGCGGCCGTGCGCACGATGCAGCGCCGGGCGTTCGACACTGCCGCCTCCTGGCAGGCCGATGCCGCTCCGGAGGAGCTCGACCCGCCCGCGCTCGAACGGCTGGACGAGATCGCCGTTCGCACCCTGCTGCTCGTCGGCGGCCACGATCTCGACACGACGCACCACGCCGCGGTTCGCGTGGCCGCCGGCATCCCGAACGCCCGGCGCATCGACTGGCCGGATGTCGCGCACCTCCCGTCGCTCGAGCGGCCGCAGGCGTTCCTCGACATCCTGCTCGACCGGACCGCACCCGTGGTCGAGCACGACGCCCGCTGATGTCGCCGCGGAGTCCACCGACCTTCGTCGGCGGAGTCCGTCACCTTTCGGAGTTCCCCGCGCCGTCAGGCGCGCTCGACCGGCATCCACAACTCGGTGGTCGCGGTGCTGAAGTCGGCGGCGCGCTCGAGCACGGCCACGATCGAAGGGCCGGGACGCAGGCGCCAGGGGTTCGACGGGAACCAGTCGGCGGCCGTGGCGGCCCACGTCGCCTGCAATGCGGCGGGGTACGCCCCCGACGAGCGGAACACCGCCCACGCGCCTGCCGGCACCTCGATCGCGTCGAGATCCGCGGGCACGGAGGTTCCCTCGGCGACGGCGACCCCGTGCAGATAGGTCAGCTCGCTGCCCTCGGCGTAGTCGGTGTCGACGTCGGCGCTCACCTGCAGGAGCCCAGCCGGCTCGGTGTCGCCCAGCGCCTTCAGGCGCGGATGCTCCTCCTCGGGCAGCGAGGCGATGTGCGCCTGGATGTGCGGATTGGGCCCGTGGTGGATGAGCGGCACGCGCGTGGCGTGGCCGACGAGCCGGAAGGCCGGTCGATCGGTGATGCGAGTGTCCATGGTGGTGTTCCCTTCGACGGTCAGGCGGAACCTGAGTTGCGGTTGTGTGCGAAGGGGGCCACCGTCTCGGCGCACGTCGCCGGGACCGACGCCGTGCACCGCCCGGAACGCGCGACTGAAGGCCTCGGTCGAGCCGTAGCCGAAGCGCACCGCGATGCCCAGGAGTTCTCGGCCCGCGAGCACGTCAGCCGCCGCGACGGTCATACGCCGCCTCCGGATGTACTCCGACAGCGGCATGCCCGCGAGCGACGAGAACATCCGGCGCACGTGGTACTCGGTCGTACCGACCTCGCTCGCCAAACCGGCGATGTCGATCTCCTCGGTGAGGTGCTCCTCGACGAACTCGACGACCCGGTTCAGCGTTGCGATCACGGTGACCCCCTTTCGAGATCCAGCCTGCTCATCGGCCGGCGTGCGCGCCCGACTATCGCGGTTCGATTCGATCGTCGTCCGGCCCAGCGGATGTCGCATCTCCGCCGTTCGGCGCGACGTCGATGCGGTAACCCACACCCGGCACCGTGGCGATCACCCACGGCTCGCCGAGCCGCTTGCGCAGGGCCGACACCGTGATGCGTACGGCGTTCGTGAACGGGTCGGCGTTCTCGTCCCACGCCCGTTCCAGCAGCTCCTCTGCGCTGATGACCCCGCCCTCGGCGGCGACGAGCACCTCGAGCACGGCGAACTGCTTGCGGGTCAGCGCGACGTAGCGGCCGTCGCGGTAGACCTCGCGGCGGAACGGATCCAGCCGCAGACCCGCGAGCTCGCGCACCGGCGGCCGACTGTGAGCGCGCCTGCGGTCGAGCGCCCTGAGCCTGAGCACGAGCTCGCGCAGTTCGAACGGCTTGGTGAGGTAGTCGTCGGCCCCGAGTTCGAACCCCGAGGCCTTGTCGTCGAGACGGTCGGCCGCGGTGAGCATGAGGATCGGCATGCCGCTGCCCGACGCGACGATGCGTTCGGCGATCTCGTCACCTGATGGCCCCGGGATGTCGCGGTCGAGCACCGCGATGTCGTACGCGTTGATGCCCAGCAGCTCCAGCGCAGTGTGCCCGTCGCCGGCGATGTCAGCCGCGATCGCCTCGAGCCGCAGCCCATCGCGGATGGCCTCCGCCAGGTAGGGCTCGTCCTCGACGATCAGCACCCGCATGGTGCCATGCTACGAACCGCCGCATATCGCCGGCATATGGAAACCCGCATACGCGCTGGCAACACCCCGCCGCCTTGACTGGCGGCATGAACCGAAACCGACCAGCACGAGCGTCGACGTACTGGATGCGCCGCCTCGTCGTCGTCGGCCTGGTGCTCGTCATCGCGGCGATCACCGCCGCCGGCTTCTCGGCGCTGCCGAGCTCGTCGTCAGCGACGCCGTCTGTGTCGTTGTCGGCATCGGATGACCCAGCCGCGCCTCCTCCGGGTGAGGGTCGCGTTGCCCTCGACGAGACCGGCCGAGTGCGCGACGGCGTCACGGTCTTCGATGACGGGGTTCCGGCGGTCGCCAACCTCGATCCGGCGCTGCTCGAGGCCCTCCGTCGGGCGGCAACGGATGCCGCGGTCGACGGCGTCCAGTTCGTCGTCAACAGCGGCTGGCGATCCCCCGAATACCAGGATCAACTGTTCCAGGAGGCGATCGCCGAGTACGGCTCACCCGAAGAAGCCGCGCGATGGGTGGCCACCGCGACGACGTCTCCGCATGTGTCGGGAGACGCCGTTGACATCGGGGAATTCGATGCCACGACATGGCTGTCCGAGCACGGTGCCGGGTACGGGCTCTGCCAGATCTACGACAACGAGCCCTGGCACTACGAACTCCGCCCCGACGCCGTCGAGCACGGCTGCCCCGCGACGTATGCAGACCCCTCCGAGGACACGAGGATGCAGCATTGAACGGCAATGCAGAGCTTCGGATGCCGCGGCCGCTTGACGAGCCTCTGACTCCGTCTTCCGCCAACGCGAACCGGCGCGGCTGGCTGGTCGCGCTGTTCGTGATCTACCTCTTGATGCTCGTCTGGATCGTGCTGTGGAAGCTCGAGCCGCCATACGTCGGCGACGGCGAGCTGTGCCACATCAAGCTCGTCCCGTTCGCGGCAACCAACGAAGACGGCGCCAGCGAACCGTCCGAAGTCATCGCGAACTTTCTGCTCTTCGTTCCTTTCGGCCTCTACCTCGGCCTCCTCGCGCCGTCGTGGCCCTGGCGGAAGCTCGCGGGCATCGTCGCGGGGTCGAGTCTCGCGTTAGAAGTCACCCAATGGGTCCTGTCGATCGGGAGCTGCGACGTCACCGACCTCATCGTCAATACCGCCGGCGGCCTTGCCGGTCTCGGCCTGCTCGCCTTGGCTCGCCGCCGGCTCCACGAGAGAATTGGCGCCGTCATGACGCGAGTGTGCACCATCGGAACCGTGCTCTCACTTCTTGCAGTTGGGGTCTTCATCGCCTCTCCCGTGCACTACGCGCCGCTTCGGGATGTCCACATCCCGGCCGTTTCTTCGCCCTAGTGCCCGCGAGCGCGGGCACGTCGCTGTCAACCTTCGCAACTCCGACCAGGCGGCCCGCGATTCCGTGCCGCAACGCACGACCGCCCGCGATCGACCGCGAATCGTCCGGATGATCGACGCTCGGGCTACCCGGCACCGGTCCCGGAATGCGCCGCCGCGTCTGACGTTGAAGCCTTTTATGAAGCGCATCGGTTTCCTTTCGTTCGGCCACTGGTCGAACTCGCCCGGCTCGCAGACGCGATCGGCGTCCGACGTGCTGCTGCAGTCGATCGACCTGGCGGTCGCGGCCGAGGAGGTGGGCGCCGACGGCGCGTACTTCCGGGTGCACCACTACGCGAACCAGCTCGCCAGCCCCTTCCCGCTCCTCGCGGCGGCGGGCGCGAGGACGAGTCGCATCGAGCTCGGCACGGGCGTGATCGACATGCGGTACGAGAACCCGCTCTACATGGCCGAGGATGCTGGCGCCGCCGACCTCATCGCCGGCGGCCGCCTGCAGCTCGGCGTTTCTCGCGGGTCACCCGAGTCGGTCATCGACGGCTACCGCCACTTCGGCTACGAAGCGCCCGAGGGGTCGACCATGGCGGATGTCGCCCGCAACAACACCACGGTGTTCCTGAAGGTCATCGACGGGGCGCGGTTCGCCGAGCCGAATCCGCGCCCGATGTTCCCGAACCCGCACCCGGGGCCGCTCGGCATCCAACCGCAGTCGCCGGGCCTGCGCGACCGCATCTGGTGGGGCGCCGGCTCCGACTCGACCGCCGTGTGGGCGGCTGAGCAGGGCATGAACCTCATGAGTTCGACGCTGAAAGAGGATGAATCGGGCGAGCCGTTCCACGTGCAGCAACGCAAGCAGATCGAGGCGTTCCGCGCCGCTTGGGCCGAGGCTGGGCACGAGCGCGAACCGCGCGTCTCGGTGAGCCGCTCCATCTTCGCCATCGTGAACGACATGGACCGTGCGTACTTCGTCGGCGGCGGCGATCGGTCGGACCAGTTCGGCGTCATCGATGACTACCGCGCGGTATTCGGCCGCAGCTACGCCGCCGAACCCGACGTCCTCATCGAGCAGTTGCGCGAAGACGAGGCCATCGCGGCCGCCGATACCCTGCTGCTCACCGTGCCCAACCAATTGGGCGTCGACTACAACGCGCACGTCCTCGAGTCGATCCTGACGCACGTCGCGCCGGCACTGGGGTGGCGGTGAGCGCTCGGCCTGGACCTCGATCCACCGATGCGGCGGGGCTCGATGGGCCTCTCGTAGAGGCGGGGTACTGGACTAAGTAGTGACTCTTTTCCCTGACCTGAAGGGCATTCTCACGCCAACCGACTGTTCCCACACTGATTAGCATCGGTGGATCGAGGCTTAGTAGACGTCTGCCCGCATCAGCCTGATGAGCTCCACAAGAGCGTCATTGCTCCGTGCTCTTGAGTATCTGTTAGCAATCGGCACTTGTCGTCCACTGCGAATCGGTCTGGCGCGCCAGGCCTCAGTCATCGCCTTGCCGGCCTCCGCACGAGCAGCCGCCTCCAGCTTGGCGTAGGCATCTGAGATCGGTTGCGGAGCGTAGATGGCGAGCTCTGCCCGATGAAAGGCGATGCGGGATTGGACCGCGCTGATGTGATCCGTGATCTGCCGCTGAGTTGCGAGCGTTCCATCGCGCCGCAGAATCAGGAACGGCGCCTCAAGATAGTCCTCAACCGCGCGAACGGCCTCGCCATATGCCTGAGCACGCCGTTCCCTTCTCGCGCGACCTTGTTGCACGAAGTATCCGACGATCAGGGTGCCAGCGGCAATCACGGCCGCGATAATGGCCGCAGCTCCCTCGCCCGCCCACCAGTTCTCAACGACAGGATGCGGAACATGGATGGGCATCATGTCTCCTTCGGATCGTTAGCCTCGTCGCGCTGATGATGCTTCACCTCATCACCGATCCACTCACCAGTGTGCCGGAACCATTCTTCCTTGATTAGGTGAACGGCGATTCGGGTGACCAGATCGGCCGGGCCGGCCCCAGGCGTCCAGCGCATCGGAGGGGCATCGTCGGGGTGCCACATGCACAGGGTCCCGTCGTCGTAGCGATGCGGTGACTCAGAGGGTCCGTCGACGTATACCCGCGGCAAGTTCGGGCTGTCCGGTCGGAATTGCACAGTAACCGCGCGAACCGGTACACCCTCCGGCGTCACGGCGAACGAGACGACGAATCCGCTACGTCGCTTCGGATCGCGCCCAATCTCGACGCCGTCCAGTTGGCGCAACTGATGCACGAAGGCGATTCGTCGACCCGGCTGGTCATACCAAGGTGGTGATCTCCACCCTGCCTTGCTCACCGGGGCGGTCCTCCGTATGCGCGCGCCATGCTCGCACCCGCGGTGGTCCCCGCGACCGCAACACCGAGCGAGGCCGCCGCCACGGGTTTCGGCGACTTCAGGAGCGTCACAGCCGCGGCGAGCGCTGAGGTGGCCGGCGCGTCGATGTATGAGAAGAAGACAACACTCAGCGCTGCCCGAATCTCATCGTCATCGGTGGCGTCGATTGCCGCCTTCAGGTGACCTGCGGCTTTCCGCAGCCGCGCAGCCATGGTCTTCGAGTCGATCAGCAGACGAAGATTGGGCGAGACCTCTGCCGGATCGGGTGTCGGCTCCTCCGCCTCGAGGCGCGACGCCGCGCCATCGAACAGCGCCCACAGCCCCGTGGCGACTCCCATGCCGGGCTCGACGAACTCGTACGCCCACACCGACATCTCGAAGGATGAGGCTCCGGGCGTCGCGAACTGCTTGTTCCATGCCTTCGCGAGCCGCATGATCTTGCGTCGTATCGAGCGAAACGACGTGGCGCCACCGTTGAAGAGGACGATGTGCTGCTCTGGATCGGACGCTTCCCAGTCGTCGTCCTCGAGGTTCGGGATCCAGAGGCCGTTGCCCTCCTTGCGAGTAAGAGCCACAACGAGATCTACCGTCGGGTCCGTGCCATCCACGAGAGGAGCGTGGAAGTGGATCTTGGGCCCCCGCTTTGATTTGTGGATCTTCGCGTCGGGGTACGTCCCGCGAACAAGCGGGCCGACGTGGGCGATGAGTTCGTCGACTACCTCGGACGGCGCCTCGCTACCCGTTCCCTCTGGGCCTAGGCCGGGGTAGAAGTTACGGTTGAGCACCACCCCGCCATCACCATCGGTGACCGGCTCGTTCATTGTGTGAGCGGCAAGTGAGCCGCTCCGATAGGTCCGAAGTACGCCGTAGAAGGTGTCCGCCTTCGATCGTGAGAAGGCGAGACGCTGACGCGCTTCGTTCAGCGCCACATCATCGGGCTCGATCTGATCTCGCACATCGTCAAGAAGGTCATGAAGAGCTGACACTCATTCTCCTAGGTTTCGCCGCGATTCTGCGGGAGCTGTCGGGGCGCGGTTGCCACCCCGTCATCGGAAGACCTAGGATCGAAACACCATCCCGTCCAAGTTTGGTGCTTGCAGGCCCGAGGCCCGGTTCGCCCGAGGTCGTCGGGCTTGTTTGTTTACTTATGGTAGAAGCGGCCTCCGACAGCTGCGTGGCCGACGGCGGGCGCCAATAGTGACTAAAAGTCCCAGTCCTCGTCCTCCGTGACCACGGCCTTGCCGATCACGTAGCTCGACCCCGACCCGGAGAAGAAGTCGTGGTTCTCGTCGGCGTTCGGCGAGAGCGCCGAGAGGATCGCAGGGTTCACGTCGGTGACGGACTTCGGGAACATCGGCTCGTAGCCGAGGTTCATGAGGGCCTTGTTGGCGTTGTAGTGCAGGAACTTCTTCACGTCTTCGGTGAGACCGATGCCGTCGTAGAGGTCCTGCGTGTACTGCGCCTCGTTGTCGTAGAGCTCGTAGAGCAGCGAGAACGTGTAGTCCTTGATCTCGTCGCGCTTGGCCTGGTCGACGAGCTCGAGCCCCCGCTGGAACTTGTAGCCGATGTAGTAGCCGTGCACGGCTTCATCGCGGATGATGAGGCGAATCAGGTCGGCCGTGTTGGTGAGCTTCGCCCGCGACGACCAGTACATCGGAAGGTAGAAGCCCGAGTAGAAGAGGAACGACTCGAGCAGCGTCGAGGCGACCTTGCGCTTCAGGGGCTCGTCGCCACGGTAGTACTCCATGACGATCGCGGCCTTCTTCTGCAGGTTCTCGTTCTCGACCGACCAGCGGAAGGCGTCGTCGATCTCCTTCGTCGAGCACAGCGTCGAGAAGATCGACGAGTAGCTCTTCGCGTGCACCGACTCCATGAACGCGATGTTGGTGTACACCGCCTCCTCGTGCGGGGTGAGCGAGTCGGGGATCAGCGAGACGGCGCCCACCGTGCCCTGGATCGTGTCGAGCAGCGTCAGGCCCGTGAACACCCGCATGGTGAGGGTCTGCTCGTCGGGAGTGAGCGTGTTCCACGACTGCACGTCGTTCGACAGCGGCACCTTCTCGGGCAGCCAGAAGTTGTTCACGAGGCGGTTCCACACCTCGAGGTCCTTGTCGTCCTGGATGCGGTTCCAGTTGATCGCGTTGACGTGATCGACGAGCTTGACCTTGCCGCCGTGGGCGGGGTCGTTCTTGGCCGAGTTGACCGGGTCGGTGAGGGTCATCCGTCTAATCCTTCGTTCGAGACATCCGTAAGTGAGAAATGCTCACTAAAGTGTGCAGCTGACGCACATATCCAGCTCCGTGCCCTCGAGCGCCATCTGCCGCAGGCGGATGTAGTAGATCGTCTTGATCCCCTTCTTCCACGCGTAGATCTGCGCCTTGTTGATGTCGCGCGTCGTCGCCGTGTCCTTGAAGAAGAGCGTGAGCGAGAGGCCCTGGTCGACGTGCTGCGTCGCCGCGGCGTAGGTGTCGATGACCTTCTCGTAGCCGATCTCGTAGGCGTCCTGGTAGTACTCGAGGTTGTCGTTCGTCATGAACGCCGCCGGGTAGTACACGCGGCCGATCTTGCCTTCCTTGCGGATCTCGATCTTCGACGCGATCGGGTGGATCGACGCCGTCGAGTTGTTGATGTACGAGATCGAGCCGGTGGGCGGCACCGCCTGCAGGTTCTGGTTGTAGATGCCGTGCTCCATGATGGAGGTCTTCAGCTGCTGCCAGTCATGCTGCGTGGGGATGTGCACGCCGGCGTCGGCGAAGAGCTCGGTGACCTTCGCGGTGGCGGGCACCCACGGGGCATCCGTGTACTTGTCGAAGAACTCACCCGACGCGTACTTCGAGTCGGCGAAGCCGTCGAAGACCTCGCCGCGCTCGATGGCGATCTTGTTGGACGCGCGCAACGCGTGGAACAGCACCGTGTAGAAGTAGATGTTCGTGAAGTCGATGCCCTCCTCGCTGCCGTAGAAGATGCGCTCGCGGGCGAGGTAGCCGTGCAGGTTCATCTGGCCGAGGCCGATGGCGTGCGACTTGTCGTTGCCGTCTTCGATCGACCGCACCGACGAGATGTGCGACATGTTCGACACCGCGGTGAGGCCGCGGATCGCCGTCTCGACGGTCTTGCCGAAGTCGGGGCCGTCCATCGTGAGGGCGATGTTCAGCGAACCGAGGTTGCAGCTGATGTCCTTGCCGATCTGGTTGTACGACAGGTCCTCGTTGTACGTCGTCGGCGTGTTCACCTGCAGGATCTCGCTGCAGAGGTTCGACATGTTGATGCGGCCCTTGATGGGGTTGGCCTTGTTCACCGTGTCCTCGAACACGATGTAGGGGTATCCGCTCTCGAACTGGATCTCGGCGAGGGTCTGGAAGAACTGGCGCGCGTTGATCTTCGTCTTCTTGATGCGCGGGTCGTCGACCATGGCGCGGTAGTTCTCGGTGAGCGGCACGTCGCCGAACGGCTTGCCGTAGACGCGCTCGACGTCGTACGGCGAGAACAGGTACATGTCCTCGTTGTTCTTCGCGAGCTCGAACGTGATGTCGGGGATGACGACACCGAGCGACAGCGTCTTGATGCGGATCTTCTCGTCGGCGTTCTCGCGCTTGGTGTCGAGGAACCGCATGATGTCGGGGTGGTGCGCGCTGAGGTACACGGCGCCGGCGCCCTGGCGTGCGCCGAGCTGGTTGGCGTACGAGAACGAGTCCTCGAGCAACTTCATCACCGGGATGATTCCGGATGACTGGTTCTCGATCTGCTTGATGGGGGCACCCGACTCGCGGATGTTGCTGAGCGAGAGCGCCACGCCACCGCCGCGCTTCGACAGCTGCAGCGCCGAGTTGATGCCGCGGGCGATGGACTCCATGTTGTCTTCGATGCGCAACAGGAAGCACGAGACGAGCTCGCCGCGCTGCGCCTTGCCCGTGTTGAGGAACGTGGGCGTGGCCGGCTGGAAGCGGCCGCCGATGATCTCCTCCACGAGGTCGACGGCGAGCTGCTCGTCGCCCTGGGCGAGGCCGAGCGCGGTCATCACGACGCGGTCCTCGAAGCGCTCGAGGTAGCGCTTGCCGTCGAAGGTCTTCAGCGTGTAGCTCGTGTAGTACTTGAACGCGCCGAGGAAGGTCTCGAAGCGGAACTTCTTCGAGTACGCCAGGTCGTTGAGCTTCTGGATGAACTCGAACGAGTACAGGTCGAGTACTTCCTTCTCGTAGTACTCCTTCTCGACGAGGTAGTCGAGGCGCTCGCGCAGCGAGTGGAAGAAGACGGTGTTCTGGTTGACGTGCTGCAGGAAGTACTCGCGCGCCGCCTCTTTGTCTTTCTCGAACTGGATCTCGCCGTTCGGGCCATAGAGGTTGAGCATCGCGTTGAGCGAGTGGTAGTCCATCGCCACGCTGGTGCGCGGAGCGTCCATGAGCGCTACGCCGTCAGTTGCTGCTGAGTTCGCCGCGGTGCTTGTCGTGACCAAAATGCGTCCAATCCATCGTTGACGGCGCGAACGTCGTCGGGTGTTCCGAATACTTCGAAGCGGTACAGGTGCGGCACCCCGGTCTTCGCGGCGATGATGTCGCCGGCGAGTCCGTAGGCCGTACCGAAGTTGGTGTTGCCGGCGGCGATGACGCCGCGGAGGAGCGAGCGGTTGCCCGGGTCGTTGAGGAACTTGATGACCTGCTTGGGTACCGCGCCCTTGCCGTCGCCCCCGCCGTAGGTGGGCACGACGAGCACGTACGGCTCGTCGACGTGCAGCGGCTCGTCACTCGAGCGCAGCGGGATGCGAGCCGCAGGGCGGCCGAGCTTCTCGATGAAGCGCTCGGTGTTGCCCGAGACGCTCGAGAAGTAGACGAGATTCGTCATGGTGCATCCTTCGCCGGAATCCCGCAGTACTGGGGGTGCTGCCGATCGAGGAGGGGTGTGGTGCTGATGACCGCCGGCCTGACCTCGAGGACGGTGCCGCTCGAGCTCAGGCCGGGGTTGGCATCAGGCGAGACGCGAGGCGAGTTCGGCGATCTTGTCGGGGCGAAAGCCCGACCAGTGGTCTTCGTCGGTGATGACGACGGGCGCCTGGAGGTACCCGAGCTCCCTGACCTGCGCGAGGGCGTGCTCATCGGACGTGACGTCGAGCACTTCGTACTCGATGCCCTTGCTGTCGAGCGCCCGGTAGGTGGCGTTGCACTGGACGCAGGAAGGCTTGGTGTAGACCGTGACCGTCATGGTTTCCCCTCGTTGTTCTCGAGCTCGGAGGAGCCCGCCCCCGGTACTGCTGATTCGGTACTTCAATACTACATCTAGTGTCTGTGGAACTGAACAGCCACAAGATGATGTAGTTACATCCGTGTAGTTATCCACCGGTCTTTCCACCGGCTGTGGATGGCGGATGTCGCGGCGATCGGCGGATTCTCGCGAATGACACCGGTGTTATCCACAGCCTGTGAGATCGCGCCCTCTTCGGCCTGTGGACGGATGTCGGGCGTGTCGCGGCGTGTCGCACGGATGCCGCTGCACGAGCCCTTGGGGCGAGACGCACCGCCGACCCCTACATATGGTGTTGTGACTTCAACCCTGCCACCACCCACTGACATCGCCGGGCGGTCGGAGCGCGTGTCGGAGCGTCGGACGGATGCCCCAGATCGGGGGCCGCGACGCTGGAGGATGTCGGTCCTCCCGCGTAGCCTGCTGCCCGAGACGAAGGGGCCCGCATGACCGAGTTCGTGACATCTGCCGACGGCACGCGCATCGCGTACGACATCGAGGGTTCGGGACCGCCCGTGATCCTCATCGGCGGCGCGATGCAGTTCCGGGGGTTCGACCCCGTGACCGTCGAGATGGCGCAGCACCTCGCCGAGCACGGCTTCACGGTCGTGAACTACGACCGCCGCGGGCGCGGCGAGAGCCCGGCGGATGCCCCGATCACGCTCGCCCAGACGATCGACGACCTCCGGGCGCTCACCGACGAGCTCACCGAGGGCGCCGACGACGCGGTCGCGCTGTTCGGCAACTCCTCGGGCGGGTCGATCGCGCTCGCGGCCGCGGCGGCCGGCCTGCCGGTGTCGAAGATCGTGTTCTTCGAGGTCCCGCTCGACGAGGACGGCGGCACCGGCGGCGCCGAGTACCTCGCGGGCCTGCGCGAGTACCTCTCGACCGGCGACCACGAGGGCGCGATCGAGTTCTACATGAGCGACATGCCGCGCGAGTGGCTCGACGGCGCGAAGCAGAGCCCGGCCTGGCCGATCATGGTCGGCATCGCGCCGAGCCTCGAACCCGACGCCGAGTCCCTCGCATGGTCGCAGTCGGCCCCGCGCAGCGAGCTCTTCGCCGGGATCATGCAGCCGACGCTCGCGCTGGTGGGCGACGAGACGCTGCCGATCATGACGTCTGCTGCGGCATCCGTCGTCGCGACCATGCCGAACGCCCAGTCGCGCACCATCGCCGCGGCGAACCACCAGTGGGAGCCGCGCGCCATGGCGCTCGCGATCGCCGAGTTCCTGGTCGACTGAGCGGATGCCGCGGGTCTGCGAACCCGGCTCTCGCGGCGCGGCGGCCCGCACTCGCGGCGGCGGCCCGAGTTCGAGCCGCCCTCGCGAGCGACGGCCGCAACCGCCGGTGGCCCCGCGAGCCCGGGCCGCCCCTACGCGGAGCGGCCGCCGCCGGATGCCGCGGCGACGCGCCGAGGAGCCGCCGTGCTCGTGCGCACGACGAGGTCGGGCACGCGCGGCGGCGGCATGAGCCGCTCGTCATCGCCGAGCACGGCGAGCACGCCGGCCATCGCGTCGCGGCCGAGCGCGTCGAAGTCCTGGCGCACGGTCGTGAGCGGCGGCGCGAAGTAGGCCGCCTCGGGGATGTCGTCGAAGCCGACGACGCTCACGTCGCCCGGCACCGAGAGCCCCGCTTCGGCGAGCGCGTGCATCACGCCGAGCGACATCTGGTCGTTCGACACGAACACGGCGGTCATCTCGGCATCGCGAGCGAGCGTGCGGCCGTGGACGTAGCCGCCGCCCGGCGACCAGTCCCCCACGAGCGGCTCGTGAACGGGCAGGCCGTGCTCGACGAGCGCCGCGGTCCAGCCCCGCACGCGTTCGGCGCCGTCCATCGAGTTGGCCGGTCCGCTGACGTGCCGGATCTCGCGGTGCCCGAGCCCGATCAGGTGTCCCACCGCGAGCCGGGCTCCCGCGTACTGGTCGAGCCAGACGCGATGCATGCCGCCGCGATCCTCCGAGGCGACCGCGATGATCGGCACCCCGAGCTCGATGCCGTCGAGCGCGTCGAGCGCCTCGCGCTGCGCGGCGATGAGCACGATCGCCTCGACGTTCTGGCGCACGAGGAGCTCGGCCGCCGAGCGGAGGCTCGGGGCATCCGTCTCGAGCATGCTCGCCGTGATGACGGCGTACCGGGCATCGCGCGCCGCCTCGTTGAAGTGCAGCGCCGTCGATGACGGGCCGTAGTCGGGGGCGCCGGTGACGATGAGGCCGAGGGTGCGGGTGCGCCGCGTGACGAGGGCACGCGCCGCGGGCGACGGCACGTACCGCAGCTGCGTGATCGCCTGCTCGACGCGCGCGCGCGTCGCCGGCCGCACGTTCGGCAGGTCGTTGAGCACCCGCGACACGGTCTGGTGCGACACGCCGGCGAGCCGGGCGACGTCGAAGATCGTCGCGACCCGCGCCTTGTCGTCTCGGTCGCCCACTCGCGCCGCGCTCCTGTCTCGCGCCGTCGGCGCGATCGTTCCCCGTCGATTATCCCGCCCGGCGATGCCCGGGCCCGGCAGGCTCGGCCCGGACGCTCACCGCCGCCACCTCCGCCACGTGGCATCCGTCACCGCCGCCTGGCCGTGAGCACCTTCTGCAGGATGATGAAGACGAGCAGCAGCACGCCGATGAAGATCCGCGTCCACCAC
Source organism: Agromyces sp. NSFZ (assembly GCF_056156205.1). Lineage (NCBI taxonomy): Bacteria > Bacillati > Actinomycetota > Actinomycetes > Micrococcales > Microbacteriaceae > Agromyces > Agromyces sp. NSFZ. The sequence continues at coordinate 743,138 of NZ_CM149585.1, read as the reverse complement.
GACGAGAGCGTGCCCTCGAACGTGATGATCGTCTGGATCACGCCGAGCACCAGCACGCCGAGCACCGATCCGAGCACGAAGCCGTAGCCGCCGGTGAGCAGCGTGCCGCCGATGACGACCGCCGCGATCGCGTCGAGCTCGGTGCCGATCGCCGTGAGCGGATACCCCGACAGCGTGTAGAAGGTGAACAGCACGCCCGCGAGCCCCGAGCAGAACCCCGAGATCACGTAGACGAGCACCTTCGTGCGCGCCACCGGCAGGCCCATGAGCAGGCCGGATGTCTCGCCACCGCCGATCGCGTAGACGGTGCGCCCGAAGCGCGTCGCGTGCAGCACCCACACGGCGAGCGCAACGACGACGAGCGCGATGATGACGCTCGCGGTGATCGACAGTCCGCCGCCGAGCGGGATGCGCGCCACGGCGAGCTGCACGAACGTCGGGTCGGTGATCGCGATCGACGACTGGCTGATCACGTAGCAGAGGCCGCGGGCGAGGAACATCGCCGCGAGTGTCGCGATGAACGGCTGCACCTGGAAGACGTGGATCATGAGCCCCACCAGCAGTCCGAGCACGCTCGTGAGCACCAGGATCAGCGGGATCACGGCGCCCGGCGACCACCCCGACTGCAGCAGGCTCGCCGCGATCATGCCGCTGAGCGCCACGACCGCACCGACCGAGAGGTCGATGCCGCCCGTGAGGATGACGAACGTCATGCCCACGGCCAGCACGATGAGGTACGAGTTGTCGACGAGCAGGTTGAGGAACACCTGCCCTGAGAAGAACCCGCGGTAGCGCACGCCGCCGATCACGAAGACGGCGATGAAGAGCACGGCGGTCACCATGACGGGGCCGTACTTCGGGCTGGTCATGAGGTTCCGGATGCCGCGGCCGAGGTTGCGGCCGGCGGCGCCCGCGCCGGTGCCGCCGGTGCCGCCGGTGCCCGTGCCGCCGGGGCCGGTGCCTCTGCCGCGGCCGCCTCCGCGGCGCGGACCTGCGGGGCGCTCGGGCTGGGTGGGCGACTCGATGAGCTTCGTCATGACGCTGCCACCCCCTTGCCGGCGCGCACGGCGAGCCTTCGGCGGAAGCCGCTGAGGGCCTCGGCCGTGGTGGGCGACTGGAGCAGGCACACGACGGTCACGACGGCGGCCTTGAACACCATGGTCGCGATCGGCGGGATGCCGACCGTGTACACCGTCGTCACGAGCGTCTGGATGACGAGCGCCCCCACCAGCGTGCCGAGCAGCGAGTAGCGGCCGCCGGCGAGCGACGTTCCGCCGATCACGACGGCGAGGATCGCGTCGAGCTCGATGAACAGGCCCGTGTTGTTCGCGTCGGCCGCGGCCGTGTTCGCGGTGAGGATGAGGCCCGCGATCGCCGCGCAGAACGCGCAGAACGTGTAGACGACGAAGAGCAGGCCCCGCGCCCGGACGCCCGACTGGCGACTCGCCTCGGGGTTGATGCCGACCGACTCGATGAACATGCCGAGCGCGGTTCGCCGGGTCACGAGCGCCGCGACGCCGAACACGACCGCCGCGATGATCACGGCGATCGGCACGCCGAACCAGAAGCCCGAGCCGAGGAACTTGAACGGCGGGCTGTTCACCGTGAGGATCTGCCCCTCGGTGATGAGCATGGCCACGCCGCGGCCGGCCGTCATGAGGATGAGCGTCGCGATGATCGGCTGGATGCCGATGACGGCGACGAGGAACCCGTTCCAGACGCCGAGCATGAGCGAGATGAGCAGTGCGACGGTCACCGCCGTCGCGACGGTGGCGAGGCTGCCCGGTTCGGGTGACCCGAGGATGATCGAGCACGCGACCGCCCCCGAGATCGCCGCGACCGCGCCGACCGAGAGGTCGATGCCGCGCGTGGCGATGACGAGCGTCATGCCGACCGCGATGATGAGTGTCGGCGCCCCGTTGCGGAGGATGTCGATGAGGCTGCCGAACAGGTGGCCGTCGCGCACGCTGATCGTGAAGAACCCGGGGAACGCGACGAGGTTGATCAGCAGCAGCACGACGAGCATCACGACCGGCCAGAACAGCCGGTGCGCGACGATGCGGGCGAGCAGGGCGCTCATCGGCGGCCTCCTTCGGTGGGGTCGGTCGTGGTGGATTCGCGCCCTGAGCCCGTCGAAGGGCCGGTCGCGGCCGCGACAGGTTCGGTGACGGATGCCGCAGCCGCGGCATCCGGAACCGCCTCATCGCTCTCGACCGACCCGTCGGCGATGAGGGCGAGCAGCGAGTCGACGGTGAGCCCGTCATTCTCGAGGTCGGCCACCACGTGGCGGTCGCGCAGCACGACGATGCGGTGGCTGAGGCGCAGCACCTCCTCGAGCTCGGCCGAGATGAACAGCACGCTCATGCCGTTCTCGGCGAGGTTGAAGACGAGCTTCTGGATCTCGGCCTTCGCGCCGATGTCGATGCCGCGCGTCGGCTCGTCGAGGATGAGGAGCCGCGGGGCGATGGCGAGCCACCGGGCGAGCAGCACCTTCTGCTGGTTGCCGCCCGACAGGTTGCGCACGAGCGCGTCGGGGTTGGCCGGGCGAATGTTGAGCGCCTGGATGTAGCTCTGCGCGAGCTCGTCCTGCCGCTTCTTCGGGATCGGGCGCAGCCAGCCGCGGTCGGCCTGCAGCGCGAGCACGATGTTGTCGCGCACGGTCAGGTCGCCCACGATGCCCTCGTCGCGACGGTTCTCGGATGAGAACGCGATGCGGTGCGAGATGGCCTGACGCGGGGTGCGCAGCTTCGTGGGGGTGCCGCCGATGGTGAGCTCGCCGGCATCCGCTCGGTCGATGCCCCCGAGGAGCCGAGCGAACTCGGTGCGGCCCGATCCGAGCAGGCCCGCGAGGCCCACGACCTCGCCGGCGGCGATCGGCAGGTCGGCCGGGTTGATGGCGCCGCGACGCCCGAGGCCGGCGGCGTTCACGAACACCGCGGCATCCGAATCGTCGACGACGACCGAGCGGGCACGCTGCTCGAGATCGTCGAGCGTCGTGAGCTCCTTGCCGATCATCTTCTGCACGAGGTCGATGCGCAGCAGCTCGTCGACGAGGTACTCCCCCACGAGCTTGCCGTTGCGCAGCACGGTGAGGCGGTCGCAGATCTCGTAGACCTGGTCGAGGAAGTGCGACACGAAGAGGATCGCGACGCCCTGCTCCTTGAGCGAGCGGATGACGCGGAAGAGCTCGGCGACCTCGTCGGCGTCGAGGCTCGAGGTCGGCTCGTCGAGGATCAGCACCTTCGCCTGCACGTCGATCGCGCGGGCGATCGCGACGAGCTGCTGCACCGCGAGCGAGTGGTCGCCGAGGAGCGACCCCGGGTCGATCTCGAGGTTGAGGCCCGCGAGCAGCTCGGCCGCGCGGCGGCGCATCGCGCGCCAGGCGATCGACCCGAACCGCCGCGGCTCGCGGCCGAGCATGATGTTCTCGGCGACCGAGAGGTTCGGCAGGAGGTTCACCTCCTGGTACACGGTCGAGATACCGGCCGCCTGGGCCTGCGCCGGTCCCGAGAACGCCACGCGTTCGCCGGTCAGGGTGATGGTGCCGGCGTCGATGCCGTAGACGCCCGTGAGCGCCTTGATGAGCGTGGACTTGCCGGCGCCGTTCTCGCCCATGAGCGAGTGCACCTCGCCGGGGAACATGCGGAAGTCGACGCCGTCGAGCGCCTTGACGCCCGGGAAGCTGATCGAGATGTCGCGCATCTCGACGACCGGCGCAGGGGGTGCCTGGTTCACGTGTCTCTCCATCGAGCTGGTGGTGAAGCGTGGGGAGGCGGGTGCGCGGCATGGACGACCGCGCACCCGCTTCGGTGTTCGAGTGAGCGGATGCCGCGGCTGCGACATCCGCTCACTCGGAACTCAGTACTGGCGGTCGGGAAGAGCCTCGATCGCCTGCTCCTGGGTGAAGGTGGTCTCCTCGGTGATGATGCGCTTCTCGGGGGTCTCACCGTTGTTGATCTGCTTGATGATCTCGATCAACTGCTTGCCGAGCAAGGGCGAGCACTCCACGATGAAGTTGATCTTGCCGTCGGCGAGGGCCTGCATGCCGTCCTTCACCGCGTCGACCGTGACGATCTTGATGTCCTCGCCGGGCTTCAGGCCCGCCGCCTCGATCGCCTCGATCGCGCCGAGGCCCATGTCGTCGTTGTGGGCGTAGATGAGGTCGACGCCCGGGTTCGACTTCAGCAGCGCCTCGGTGACCTGCTTGCCGCCCGCTCGCGTGAAGTCACCGGTCTGGCTGGCGACGACCTCGAGGTTCGGGTTCTCGGCGATGACCTCGGCGAAGCCCTCGGCGCGGTCGATCGCGGGAGCCGCGCCCGTGGTGCCCTCGAGCTGGATGATCTCGACCGGCTCGGTCGCGTCGGCGTACTCGTCGAGCACCCACTGCCCGGCCTTCTCGCCCTCCTTCACGAAGTCGGAGCCGAGGAACGAGACGTAGAGCGACTCGTCCTTCGAGTCGACCGCGCGGTCGGTGAGCACGACCGGGATGCCCGCGGCCTTCGCCTCGTTGAGCACGGCGTCCCAGCCGGTCTCGACGACCGGCGAGAACGCGATCACGTCGACCTGCTGCTGGATGTACGAGCGGATCGCCTTGATCTGGTTCTCCTGCTTCTGCTGCGCGTCGGAGAACTTCAGCTCGATGCCGGCGTCCTTGAACGCGGCCTGGATGTCCTTGGTGTTGGCGGTGCGCCAGCCGCTCTCCGCGCCGACCTGCGCGAAGCCGACGACGAGTTCGTCGAGGGGCTTGGGGCCCTCGGCCGCGGCGCCGCCGCCCTCGCTTGCGCAGCCGGCCAGGGCGACGAGCATCGCGCCGGCCGCGGCGAGTCCGATGAGCTTCTTCATCAGGGGTGAACCTCCTTGTTCGTGGTGCCGGCGAAGTGCGTCGTTGCTGGGATTCCTGGTGCGCCGGGCAGTCCATCCGTCGTGGCTGCACTCGGATGTTAGCGCTCACTTGTGAGCGCTCACAAGTGCGAACTTCTCCGGATGTCGCGCCGCTGCGCCTCTCGCCAGGCAAGCCGCTCCGCCACTGCGCCACTTGCGCGCCCTGCGCGCCACTTGAAGTGGCGCGCAGGGCGTCGTCGTGGCGCGGAGGCGCGCAGCGGGCGCAGGCCGAGGAGGTGGCGGCCTGCGGATGCCTCCACAGCTCGAACCGAGCCGGGCCACGGGTCGATCTTCCAGTGTTTCCGTTCCCGCGCCGAGTGCACGGTACAGCGGGAACGCCGCGCGCGAACGGACACCTCCGACGCGCGGCTCCGGCTGTGCGGAGCCTTCGCTACCCCTTGGCGGCCTTCCCGGCGGCCTTCGCCGCCTGCTTCGTGGCCCGCACCTTCGCGAGCGACTCGGGATCGACAATGTCGGCCACCGACGCGAACGATCCGTTCTCGCCGTAGTGGCCCGCAGCCTCGCGCCATCCCGGCGCCTCGAGGCCGCACTGCTTGCCGAGCAGCGCCAGGAAGATCCTCGCCTTCTGCTCGCCGAACCCAGGCAGCGCCTTCAGTCGCTTGAGCACCTCGGCGCCGTCGGGATCGCCCTGCGTCCAGATGGCGGATGCCTCGCCACCCCACTCGTCGCGCACCGCCGCGGCGAGCGCCTGCACGCGCCCGGCCATCGAGCCGGGGTACCGATGCACGGCGGGCGTCTGCTTGAACACCTCGACGAACGCGTCGGGGTCGTAGGCGGCTATCGCGGACGGCTCGATCGAGCCGGTGCGTTCGCGGATCTTCTCGGGCCCCGCGAACGCGGTCTCCATCGCGACCTGCTGGTCGAGCAGCATGCCCACCAGCAGCGCGAACGCATCGTCGCTCAGCAGTCGGTCGGCTGCGGTCTCGCCCGTGATGTGGAGTGCCATGCGAACCATCCTCCCACCGGCAGGAATTTCCTCAAACGGACGAGAACTGACCGGATGCTTCGGCAGACTGGCCCTACCGACAACTCACCGAGGAGCATCCCATGAACTGGAAGATCGAGCTCATCTTCGTGCCCGTCACCGACGTCGACCGCGCCAAGGCGTTCTACGTCGAGAAGCTCGGATTCAATCCCGACCACGACAGGACGGTGCACGAGGGCCTGCGCTTCGTGCAGCTCACCCCACCCGGATCCGCGTGCTCGATCGCGATCGGCGAGGGCCTCGGCAGCATGGTGGAGCCCGGCACGCTCGACGTGATCCAGGTCGTGATCCCCGACGCCGACGCGGCGCTGGCCGAGCTCCGCGCCAAGGGCGTCGACGCTGAGGGCGTTGACGAGCAGGAATGGGGCAGGTTCGTCACGCTGAAGGACCCCGACGGCAACCGCTGGACCCTGCAGGAGCTGCCCGACTACTCGGCCGGCGCCTGACGCGGCATCCGCCTCAGCGGCATCCGTCCCGAAGCTTCCGTCACGTCTCGTTCTGCGGATATACGATCCGGCACCCCGGCGAAACGACCCCCGCCGCGGCGCGCCGGATCGTATATCCGCCATTCGTGACACGACGGCGGATGCCACCACCAGAAGCCGCGGCATCCGCCTCCAGGACGGCCCTACTGCCCGCCCGACCGCCGCTTGTTGTACACGTCGAACGCCACCGCGAGGAGCAGCACGAGGCCCTTCACGGCCTGCTGCCACTCGATGCCGATGCCGAGGATCGACATGCCGTTGTTCAGCACGCCGATGATGAGGCCGCCGATGATGGCGCCGCCGATCGTGCCGACGCCGCCCTGCACCGCCGCGCCGCCGATGAACGCCGCCGAGATCGCCTCGAGCTCGAAGCCGTCACCGGCCTTCGGCCCCGCGAGGTTGAGTCGCGCCGTGAAGATGAGGCCCGCGAGCGCGGCGAGCACGCCCATGTTCACGAACAGCCAGAAGTCGACGCGGCGCGTCTTGATGCCCGAGAGCTCGGCCGCGTGTCGGTTGCCGCCGATCGCGTAGATGTGGCGGCCGAACACCGTGCGGTTCATCACGATGCCGTACACGAGCACGAGCACCGCGAGGATGATGAGCGTCACCGGGATGCCCTTGTACGACGCGAGCGAGTAGGCGAAGAACGCGATCGCCGCCGAGACGAGCACGAGCTTCGTGACGAACCACGCGATCGGCTCGACATCCTGGCCGTACTTCTGGCGGCCGCGGCGCGTGCGCACCTGCTGCACGACGAGCGCGAGGATCGCCAGGGCGCCGACGCCCAGCGTGAGCGGGTCGATCTCGAGATCGCCGAACACGTCGGAGAGGAAGCCGTTGCCGAGCGCGCGGTACTCGGCCGGGAACGAGCCGATGTTCGCGTTGCCGAGCACGACGAGCGCGAGGCCGCGGAAGATGAGCATGCCGGCCAACGTCACGATGAATGCCGGTATGCCGACGAAGGCGATCCAGAAGCCCTGCCACACGCCGACGAGCGCACCGATGCCGAGGGAGAGGATCACCGAGAGCCACCACGGCAGTCCCCATTGCACGGCGAACACGCCCGACACGGCTCCGACAAACGCGGCGACCGAGCCGACCGAGAGGTCGATGTGGCCCGCGATGATGACCATGACCATGCCGATCGCGAGCACGAGGATGTACCCGTTCTGCACAACGAGGTTCGAGATGTTCTGCGGGCGCAACAGGATCCCGTTGGTGAGGATCGAGAACAGCACGACCACCGCGATCAGTGCGATGAAGATGCCGTTCTTGCCGAGGTCGGCGAGCATGTGGCTCAGGCGGTCGGTGAACCGGTTCTGTGCGGGGTTGATGTTCGCCCCGACGGCCTGCGACTCCGTTGTCTGGGTCGGGTTGGGATTCGACATGGTGTCTCCTGGTGGATACGGGTACGTGGGTCTCTGGATGCGAAGCGGATGCCTCGAGCCGAACCGCGTGCGTCTAGCGGGGCTTCTCCATGGTCATGAGCTTGAGCATCGCCTCGGGCGTGGCCTCCTCGACGGGGAGCTCACCCGTGATGCGCCCTTCGGAGAGGGCGTACACGCGGTCGCAGATGCCGAGGAGCTCGGGCAGCTCGGAGGAGATGACGATGATGCCCTTCCCCTGCGCCGCGAGCCGGTTGATGATCGAGTAGATCTCGTACTTCGCGCCGACGTCGATGCCGCGGGTGGGCTCGTCGAGGATGAGCACCTCGGGGTCGGAGTAGATCCACTTCGACAGCACGACCTTCTGCTGGTTGCCGCCCGAGAGCTTGCCGGTCTTCACCAGGACGCTCGGCGCCTTGATGTTCATCGACTTGCGGTACTCGTTGGCGACCGCGTACTCCTCGTTGTCGTGCACGAGGCCGAACTTCTCGAGCTTCTTCAGCGATGCCATCGAGATGTTGCGCTTGATGTCCTCGATGAGGTTGAGCCCGTAGGTCTTGCGGTCTTCCGTGGCGTAGGCGATGCCGTGCTCGATGGCCTCGGCGACCGTGCGGGTCTTGATCTCCTTGCCGCGCAGGAACACGCGTCCGGAGATGCGGGAGCCGTAGGACTGCCCGAACAGGCTCATCGCGAACTCGGTGCGGCCGGCGCCCATGAGCCCCGCGATGCCGACGATCTCGCCAGCGCGCACGTTGAGGTTGACGTGGTCGACCATGACCCGCGCCGTGTCCTGCGGGTGGTGCGCCGTCCAGTCCTCGACGCGGAGCAGCTCCTCGCCGATGTGCGGCGTGTGGTCGGGGTAGCGGTGCTCGAGGTCGCGACCGACCATGTCCTTGATGATGCGGTCCTCCGTGACATCCTGCTTCGCGATCGTCTCGATCGTCTTGCCGTCGCGGATGACCGTCACCGAATCGGCGACCTTCTTGATCTCGTTCAGCTTGTGGCTGATGATGATCGACGTGATGCCCTGCCCCTTCAGGTGCAGGATGAGGTCGAGCAGGTGGTCGGAGTCCTCGTCATTGAGGGCGGCGGTGGGCTCGTCGAGGATGAGGAGCTTCACCTCCTTCGAGAGCGCCTTCGCGATCTCGACGAGCTGCTGCTTGCCGACGCCGATGTCCATGATCTTCGTCGTGGGGTTCTCGCGCAGGCCGACGCGGGCGAGGAGCTTCGCGGCTTCGAAGTTCGTCTTGTTCCAGTCGATGAGGCCGCCGCGGCCCTTCTGCTCGTTGTTGAGGAAGATGTTCTCGGCGATCGACAGGTACGGGCTCAGTGCCAGCTCCTGGTGGATGATGACGATGCCCTTGGCCTCGCTGTCAGTGAGGTCCTTGAACTCCACCGTCTCGTTCTCGAAGACGATGTCGCCGGTGTAGGTGCCGTGCGGGTACACGCCCGAGAGCACCTTCATGAGGGTGGACTTGCCCGCGCCGTTCTCGCCGCAGATGGCGTGAACCTCACCGCGCTGGACCGACAGGGTGACGTTCGCGAGCGCCTTGACGCCGGGGAACGTCTTCGTGATGCCGCGCATCTCGAGAATGTTGGTGGTCATCCTTGCTCCTGCTTCATTGCCTGCGACCGCCGGTGACGCGACCGCCGGTGACGTGACCGCCGGTGACGTGACCCGCCGGTGGGGGAAGCGTAGTCCCCCACCGGCCGGTCGCGGCGATCGGTCGACTAGCCGATCTCCTCCTCGGTCCAGTAGCCGCTGTCGACGAGGACCTCGGTGATGTTGTCCTTGACGACGATCTGCGACTCGAGGAGGTACGACGGCACGACCTTCACGCCGTTGTCGTAGTCCTCGGTGTTGTTGACCTCGGGCTCCTCACCGTTCAGCAGCGCGGTCGCCATGTCGACGGCCACCTCGGCGAGCTTGCGGGTGTCCTTGAAGATGGTCGCGTACTGCTCACCCGAGTTGATCGCCTTGACCGAGTCGAGCTCGGCGTCCTGGCCCGAGATGATCGGCCACTCCGCGCCGACCGAGTAGCCCGCGTCGGTGAGCGCCGAGATGATGCCGCGCGACAGGCCGTCGTAGGGCGAGAGCACCGCGTTGACCTTCGAGCCGTCGGAGTACGTCGACGTCAGCAGGTTCTCCATGCGCTTCTGGGCGACCTCGCCGTCCCAGCGGAGCGTGGCGGCCTGCTCGAAGTCGGTCTGGCCCGACTTCACGACGAGGGTGCCGTCGTCGATCAGCGGCTGCAGCGTGTCGATGGCGCCGTTCCAGAAGAACGTGGCGTTGTTGTCGTCGGGCGATCCGGCGAACAGCTCGATGTTGAAGGGTCCGGCCGGGGCATCCGCCGCCTTCTCGCCCTCGAGGTCGGTGAGCCCGAGCCCGTTGAGAAGCGAGGTCGCCTGCTGCACGCCCACCTTGTAGTTGTCGAACGACGCGTAGTAGTCGACGTTCTCGGACTCGCGGATGAGTCGGTCGTAGGCGATGACCGGGATCTCGGCGTCGGCCGCGTCCTGCAGCACCTGCGAGAGCGTGGTGCCGTCGATCGAGGCGATGATGAGCGCCTCGGCGCCCTTGGTGATCATGTTCTCGATCTGCGAGACCTGCGTGGGGATGTCGTCCTCGGCGTACTGCAGGTCGACGGTGAAGCCCTGCTCCTCGAGCTGCTTCTTGACGGCGTCGCCGTCCTGGATCCAGCGCTCCGAGCTCTTGGTGGGCATGGCGACGCCGATGAGGCCGCCGTCGCCGCCCTCCTCGCCCGCAGCACCGGTGCCCGAGCACGCGGCGAGCGCGAGCATCGAGCCCGCCGCGAGCGTCGCGAGCAGCACCTTCTTCGTGTTCTTCACGGTGTTTCCTTTCGCTGTGTCCATCGGTGTCCGTCTGGACGTCGTTGTCGTGGTGACCGTCGGATGGGCGTCGTCCATGAACGCCGATCCCCCGCGGCATCCGAGGGGGTACGGATGCCGCAAGCTGTTGAGTTGTGGAATGCTCGGCCGTTCTGGCGACCGGGGTGGCGGGCCTCTCGGCCGGCCGGGCTACAGGCCCTGCGCGAGGCGGTGGTAGGCCTGGTTCCAGCGCACCTCGCGCTGGAAGTCGGGGAGGGTGGTCGAGTCGTCGATGACGAGGAGCTCCACCTTCGCCATCTCGGCGAAGTCGCGGAACACGTCGACGCCGACCGCGGTCGACATGACGGTGTGGTGGGCGGCGCCGGCCGTGAGCCATGCTGCCGCACTCGTCTGGAAGTCCGGTGCGGGCTTCCAGACCGCCCGGCCGACGGGGAGGTTCGGCAGCGGATGCCGCGGCGCGACGTTCTCGACGACGTTCGCGGTGAGGCGGAACCGGTCGCGCAGGTCGCTCATCGCGACCACGACCGCGGGACCGGGGTCGGCCGTGAAGACGAGCCGCACCGGGTCCTCCTTGCCGCCGATGCCGAGGGGGTGGATCTCGAGGCTCGGCTTGGCGGTGGTGAGCGACGGCGACACCTCGAGCATGTGCGCGCCGAGGATCAGCTCGTCGCCGGGCGTGAGGTCGTAGGTGTAGTCCTCCATGAGGGAGGCGCCGCCGGGCAGGCCCGCGCCCATGACGTTGGCGATGCGCACGAGCACGGCAGTCTTCCAGTCGCCCTCGGCGCCGAAGCCGTAGCCGTCGGCCATGAGCCGCTGCACCGCGAGCCCGGGCAGCTGGCGCAGCGCGCCGAGGTCTTCGAAGCTCGTGGTGAAGGCGCCGAAGCCGCCCTCCTCGAGGAATGCGCGAAGGCCGAGCTCGATCGCGGCGCCGTAGCGCAGGCTCTCGTGGCGGTCGCCGCCGCGTCGCAGCGACGGAACGACGTCGTAGAGGTCGTCGTACTCGGCGACGAGCGCGTCGATGTCGGCGTCGGATGCCGCGTGCACGGCGTCGGCCAGCTCGTTGACGCCCCACGTGTTCACCTGCACGCCGAACCGCAGCTCGGCCTCGGTCTTGTCGCCCTCGGTCACGGCGACGTAGCGCATGTTGTCGCCGAACCGAGCGAGCTTCAGGCTTCTGGATGCCGCGAGGCCGGCCGCGGCGCGCTGCCACGTGCCGAGCTCTCGCTGCACGCGCGGGTCGGACGCGTGGCCGACGATCGTCTTGCGCGGCACGCCGAGCCGGGTCTGGATGTACCCGAACTCGCGATCGCCATGGGCGGCCTGGTTGAGGTTCATGAAGTCGAAGTCGATCTCGCCCCATGGCAGCTCGACGTTCGCCTGCGTGTGCAGGTGCGCGAGCGGCTTCTGCAGCGCGTCGAGACCTGCGATCCACATCTTCGCGGGGCTGAACGTGTGCATCCACGCGACGACGCCGATGACCGCGTCGGCCGCGTTCGCCTCGAGCACGGTGCGGCGGATCGAGTCCGAGTCCTTGAGCACGGGCTTCCAGACGACCCTCACGGGCACGTCGGATGCCGCGTCGAGCTGCTCGGCGATGGCCTGCGACTGCTCGGCGACCTGGCGCAGGGTCTCGTCGCCGTAGAGGTTCTGGCTGCCCGTGAGGAACCAGACCTCGGCGGCGTCGAGGCTCGTCTGCAGGGGGGTGCGGCTCATCGTGCGGTCATCTCCTGGGTCTCGTTCGCGGGGCTCGTCGACGCGTCGCCGTTCCCTGGGCTCGTCGACGCGTCGCCGTTCCCTGAGCTCGTCGAAGCGTCGTCCGCTGGGCTCGTCGACGCGTCGCCGTTCCCTGAGCTCGTCGAAGCGCGGCGGGTGTCACTCGCCTGCCCGTACACGTTCTGGTAGCGGTCGTAGAGGCGGTCGATCGCGTCCTGCGGAATCGGCACGAGCGGCCCGGCCTCGCGGGCCAGGTGCACGGTGCGCGCGACATCCTCGACCATGACCGCGGCCTTCACCGCGTCGCGCGGACTGGCGCCGATCGTGAACGGCCCGTGGTTGCGCATGAGAACGGCGCGCGAGCGGTGGCCCGCGAGGGTCTGCACGATGCCGCGCCCGATCGAGTCGTCGCCGATGATCGCGAACGGCCCGACGGGGATCGGCCCGCCGAACTCGTCGGCCATCGCGGTGATGACGCACGGGATCTCCTCGCCGCGCGCGGCCCACGCCGTCGCGTACGTGGAGTGCGTGTGCACCACTCCGCCGACCTCGGGCATATTCCGGTACACGTACGCGTGCGCCGCGGTGTCGCTCGACGGCGCCCGTTCGCTGCCGGGCGTGCCGGGGATGACGTTGCCGTCGAGGTCGCAGAGGATCATGTTCTCGGGCGCGAGGTCGTCGTAGCTCACGCCCGACGGCTTGATGACGAACAGGTCGGCGCCGGGCACGCGGCCCGACACGTTGCCGCCGGTCCACACGACGAGTCCGTAGCGGGTCAGCTCGGCGTGGAGCTTCGCGACGTCGGCGCGCACGCGGGCGATCGCGACCTCGACCTGGGGTCCGTAGCTGCTCACGCGGAGACCTCCTCTGCGAGCTGCTCGGGCTCGGCGGGGGCGGGCTCGGGCGTGCCGTGCGCCTCGCGCTTCAGGGCCCGGAGGCGTCGCATCACGTCGTTGCCACGGCGGCCGAAGTGGTCGTGCAGGAGCCGGTACTCGGCGTACAGCCGGTCGTAGGCACGAGCGGATGCCTCGTCGGGCATGTACTGGTCGCGGTGCACGCCGCCCATCGCCGCTCCGGCAGCACGCACGTCGGGGTAGGCGCCCGCGGCCACCGCGGCGTGGATCGCCGACCCGAGCGCCGGGCCCTGGTCGCTCACGATGGTGGAGATCGGCAGGCGCAGCACGTCGGCGTACGTCTGCATGAGCTGCGGGTTCTTGAGCAGGCCGCCGGCGACGATGAACTCGGTCACGGGCACGCCCGCCTCGGCGAAGGTCTCGACGATCACGCGGGTGCCGAACGCCGTGGCCTCGAGGAGCGCGCGGTAGACCTGCTCGGGGCGCGTGGTGAGCGTCGTGCCGAGCACGAGGCCCGAGAGCTCGTGGTCGACGAGCACCGACCGGTTGCCGGACTGCCAGTCGAGCGCGACGAGTCCGTGCGCGCCGACCGGCTCGGCGTAGGCGAGGTTCGTGAGGTGCTGGTGGATCGACAGGCCCGCGGCATCCGCTGCCTCGAAGTACCGTGCCGGCACCTGGTTGTCGACGTACCAGGCGAAGATGTCGCCGACGCCCGACTGGCCGGCCTCGTAGCCGTAGAGGCCCGAGACGATGCCGCCGTCGACGACGCCGCACATGCCGGGCACCTCGGCGAGCCGGTCGTCGTTCATGACGTGGCAGGTCGACGTGCCCATGATCGCGACCATCTGGCCGGGCTGCGTCGCCTGAGCGGCGGGCGCGGTGACGTGCGCGTCGACGTTGCCGACCGAGACCGCGATGCCCTCGGGGAGGCCGGTCCATGCCGCGGCCTCGGCGGTCAGGCGGCCGGCGGCGTCGCCGAGCTCGCCGATCGGCTGGTCGAGCTTCTCCTCGACGAACCCGCCGAAGGCGGGGTTCAGCGCCTCGAGGAACTCGCGGCTCGGGTACGCGCCGTCCTGGCGGATGCCCTTGTAGCCCGCGGTGCAGGCGTTGCGCACGTACTCGCCGGTGAGTCGCCAGACGATCCAGTCGGCGGCCTCGACCCAGCGGTCCATGCGGGCGTAGACGTCGGGCGCCTCCTCGAGGAGCTGCAGGCCCTTCGCGAACTCCCACTCGCTCGAGATGAGGCCGCCGTAGCGGTTGATCCATGGCTCGCGGCGGTCGTGCGCGAGCTCGTTGATCCGGTCGGCGTGCGGCTGGGCGGCGTGATGCTTCCAGAGCTTCACGTAGGCGTGCGGGGTGTCGGCGAACTCGTCGAGCGCGCTGAGCGGCGTGCCGTCGGCGAGCGCCGGCACCATCGTGCATGCGGTGAAGTCGGTGCCGATGCCGATGACGTGCGCCGGGTCGATGCCGGCGGCCGCGACGGCGGCGGGCACGGCGTGCTGCAGCACGCTCACGTAGTCGGACGGGTCCTGCAGCGCCCAGTCGGGTGCGAGCCTGACGGGGGCGCCGGATGCCGCGGCCGGCCCAGCGGTGAGGGCCGTGTCCATGACGGCGTGCTCGTACTCGTGCACGGCGCTGCCGAGCTCGGCGCCGTCGCTCACGCGCACCACGAGGGCACGACCCGAGAGAGTGCCGTAGTCGACGCCGATGACGTAGCGCTCGGTGCTGCGCGGGCTCTCATCGGCGGGCGGGACGCTCACGGCGTGGACTCCTTCGTCAGGGCGGTGCGGGTGGCGTGTCGGGGTTTCGAATGTGACGCTCGCAATGTGACCGTTCACACGAGGTCTCATGTTAGCCACACGTTTGCGAGGGCTGTCAACTCGCGAAGGTCACGGAACCGTAACGGCACCGGATGCCACGTCGGCGGCGCCGCGGCATCCGCTCACGTCGGCACCACCCGGCCGCGTCGCGGCGGCCGCTGCTCGCGGCGGCGGCCCGAACTCCGCCCGCCCGCGCGAGTGCGCGCCGCCCCGGGGCCGCACACCGGCGGCTCAGAACGCGGCCGGACCCGTCGACGCGCGCACGATGAGCTCGGGCACGATCGTGCCGCGGTAGTCGGGCGCCGCGGGATCGAGGTCGCCGAGGAGGAGCGCCACGCACCGCCGCCCGAGCTCGGCGAAGTCCTGCCGCACGGTCGTGAGCGGCGGCCAGAAGTGCGCGGCTTCGGGGATGTCGTCGAACCCGACGATCGAGATGTCGCGCGGGATCTCGAGGCCCGCGTCGCGGATGGCGTGCATGAGGCCGAGCGCCATCTGGTCGTTCGACGAGAAGATCGCCGTGAAGTCGCGCACCGTGAGCAGCTCTCGGCCGGCGTAGTAGCCGAACTCCGCCGTCCAGTCGCCGAGGATCGGCGCCGTCGTCGGAACGTCGTGCGCGCCCATCTCGTCGAGGAATCCGCGCATCCGCGCCTCGGCCTCGATCCAGTCCTGGGGCCCGGCGAGGTGGTAGATGCTGCGGTGCCCGAGCTCGATGAGGTGCCGGGTCGCGAGGCGCGCGCCGGCCATCTGGTCGACCGACATCGCGTGGCCGGGGTCCCGGCCGGTGGACTGCAGCGTCACGTACGGCACGTCGATCGACAGCTGCGCGAGCGTGTCGAAGACCCGCACCTGCGGCGCGATGACCACGAGGCCCTCGATGCCCTGCGCGGCGAGGTGCGCCAGGCCGTCGGCGATCGATCCGGCATCTGACGACTCGATGTTGGCCGTGCTCACCCAGTAGCCGGCGGCCCGCGCGGCGGCTTCGATGGCGGCGATGCTCGACGCCGGACCGTACTGCGTGCTCGAGGCCGAGAGGATGCCGATCGTGCGCGAGCGGCTCGTCACGAGGGCTCGCGCCGCGCGATTGGGCTTGTACTGGAGCTCGGCCATGACGTCGAGCACGCGCTGCTTCGTCTCGGGGCGGATGCTCGGATGGTGGTTCAGCACGCGCGAGACGGTCTGGTGCGAGACGCCCGCGAGGCGCGCGACATCCCGGATGCTCGGGGCTCGGCCCCGCTGCGGCTCGTCTGCCACGGCGACCTCGATCGGATCTCGGCATGTTCACGGTCACACACGCCGGCGCCTCCCATTATGCACGCCGCCGCGGGAATGTGACTGTCACAGATGTGACGTCACATCGGATCAGCCGGCCGCGAACCAACCGCGGCGAGGTGACGTCACACTCGACAGCGGGGCATCCGCTCGCGACATCCGCACGCTCGACCCGGTTCCCGTTCATTCCTGCGGATATACGATCGGGCGCGCCGCGCCGAGCGTCCCGCTCGCGGCGCGCCCGATCGTATATCCGCGGATTGGGACTGAACGGCGACCGATGTGCGGCTGCCCGGCGAGGCGGGGGTCAGGACCGAGCGGATGCCTCGTCGCGCGGTCGCACGCGCGGCGCGAGCACGACGGCCGCCACGGCGATCGCCACGGTCACGGCGAACTCCGCCGTGAATGCGCCCCCGACGACGGCACCGGCGACGAGTGCCGTGAGTGCGAGCGAGACAGCGCTGCCGAGCGAATCCCCGATCGACAGGGCCGCGCTGTTGAAGCCCTGTGCCGATCTCGGCGACAGCTGCAGCACGGTGACCGAGAAGCTCGGATACATGAACCCCATCGCCGCACCGGCGAGCGTCCACGCGACGAAGGCAAGCACGGGCGGCAGGGTGAACGCGGCGATCAGGAGCACGACGACGAGCGACGCCGCGAGCAGGATCGTGCCGAACTGCATCGCCAGCACGGTGGTCACCCGTTCGCCGAGCCGTCCGAGCAGCCACGAGGCCACCGCCCAGCTGATGCCGGCGCCCGTGAGCGTGAGGCCGGCGAGGCTCGGCGAGAACTCGTACCGCTCGATGAGGAGGTACGGCAGGTAGATCTCGGCGCCGTAGAACGCCCCCGCGACGACGAGCTTGAGGAGCACCGTCGCCGGCAGCCCTGATGCCGCGCGAAGGGTGCCCGGCGGCATGAGGGGCCGCACGCCCACGAACACGAGGACGACCGCCACCGCGGCGACGGCCCACCGCCAGGGCTCGGGCAGCTCCTTCGCGAGCGACAGCGCGAGCGCCGCGCCCGCCGTGAGCACCGACCACCCGGCACGGCCGAGGCTCCACGGCACGGAGGCGTCGCCGCGCACCCGCTCGCGCACCCGGAGGATGGGCGGCAGCATCATCGCCGCGGCCGGCAGCATGAGCACGATGACGCCGAGGATGACCCAGCGCCAGCTCGATGCCTCGGCGACGGCGCCCGCGACGGCGGGACCGACGATCGACGGAATCACCCAGGCCGCCGCGAACCCGGCGAAGACGCGGGCGCGCAGCGCCTCGGGGTACACGCGCGCCACGATCACGTACAACGGCACGACGACCGCGGCACCCGCGAGCCCGTGCACGAAGCGTCCGACGATGAGGACCACCATGTTCGGTGCGGCGCCCGCGATGAGCAGCCCGGCCGCGAACAGCACCGCCGACGTGACGAGCGACGGGAGCGGCCCGGCCCGGTCGGTCCAGTTGCCGGCGAGGACCATGCCGACCACCCCGGCGGCGAAGGGCACGGCGAACGCCATCGCGAACAACGCCGCGCCGTCGAGGTCGCTCGCCACGAGCGGCATGATCGTCGTGACGGCCATGGTCTCGAACGCCGCGAGGAAGATGAGCGAGAACATGCCGATGGAGAGCCAGCGGTAGGGGGTCGAGAGCGGCCCCGTCGCCCCGGCGGCGAGCACCGGGGGTTCGGATGCCGCATCCGCACCGTGGTTCGTCGTCGATTCGCTCACCCGATGACCCTAGCCCCGACCGCTCGCACCTCTACGCTGGATGGCACGTGAGGAGGGGCCATGGCGGGGAGCGTGGCGCCCGGACTGACCACGGCGGAGGTCGGCGAGCGGCGCGAACGGGGCGGCGCCAACCGCCTGCCTGCCGCACGGCGTCCGTCGCCGGCACGGCGGCTGCTCGGCGAGCTCATCCACTTCTTCGCGATCATGTTGTGGGTCGCTGCGATCCTCGCGTTCTTCGCCGGACTGCCTGAGCTCTCGATCGCGATCGTCGCCGTCATCGTGCTCAACGCCGTGTTCGCGGCGGTGCAGCAGGCGCGCGCCGACCGTGCCGCCGACCGTCTGCAGGCGCTCCTGCCCACCCGGGTCTCAGTCCTGCGCGACGGGCGCCGACAGGTCATCGAAGCCGAGGATGTCGTGGTCGACGACCTGCTGCTCCTCGAGGCCGGCGATCGGGTTCCGGCCGATGCGACCGTCGTCACGGCGAATCGGCTCCTCGTCGACACCTCGCTCCTCACCGGCGAGAGCGTGGCGGCCTCGGTCGGGGCGACCGACCGGCTCTTCGCCGGCACCTTCGTCGTCGAGGGCGAGGCGCGCGCGGTGACGACGGCGATCGGCGGCGCCACCCGGCTCGCCGGGATCGCCCGCCTCACCACGTCCACCACGAAGCCCGACACCCCGCTCACCCGGGGCCTGCACGGGGTCGTCCGTCTCACCGCCGCGATCGCCGTGGTGGTCGGTGCGGTGTTCCTCCTCATCTCGGTGCTCATCGGGAACCCGATCCAGGACGCGCTCGTCTTCGCCATCGGCGTGACGGTGGCGCTCGTGCCCGAGGCGCTGCTGCCGACCGTCACGCTCTCGCTCGCCTGGGGCTCCGAGCAGATGGCGAAGCGCCAGATCCTCGTGCGAAACCTCGAAGCGGTCGAGACACTCGGCTCGACGACCTTCATCTGCACCGACAAGACCGGCACGCTGACCCGCAACGAGATGGCGGTCGTCGAGGCCTGGTCGCCGGACGGCACGGTGACGATCGACGGTGTCGGCTACGCACCAGAGGCGGAACTCCAGTGGTCGGGGCCGGATGCCGCGGGGTCGGTTGCCGCGGGCTCGGATACCGCGGGGCCGGATGCCGCGGCATCGGCGCGTGCGCTCGCGATCGCCGGCACCCGGTGCTCGACGGGCTACGCCGAGGAGGCCGCCGGGAAGTGGCGTGCGCACGGCGATCCCATGGAGGCCGCGCTCGACGCCTTCGCGCGGCGGCTCGGATTCGACACGCCCGCCGACCGCGCAGAGGTGACCCCCGAGCTGCGATTCCCGTTCGATCCACGCCGGCGGCGCATGGCCGTGGTGCTCCCCGACGAGATCGTGGTGAAGGGCTCACCCGACGGCGTGCTGCCCCTCTGCGGCGACGATGCCGAGGCGCACCGCGCACTGGAGCGCCTCACCGCTCGGGGGCTGCGCGTGCTCGCGGTGGCATCCGCCCCTCGCCGGGGTCGGACGCCCACGACGCTGGAGGAATGCGAGGACGGACTGCGACTGCTCGGCCTCGTCGGACTCGAGGATCCGCCGCGCGACGACGTGCGCGCCTCGCTCGAGGCGTGCCGCCGGGCGGGCGTCAAGGTGGCCATGGTGACGGGCGACCACCCGGTGACGGCAGCGGCGATCGCCGAGGAGGTCGGGCTGCGGCTGCCGGGTGCGCCCGTGCTCCTGGGCGACGAACTGCCCGTCGACGAGCAGCACCTCGCCGCACTGCTCGATCATGACGGCGCCGTGATCGCACGGGTCTCTCCCGAGGACAAGCTCCGCATCGCCCGGGCGCTCCGGTCGCGCGGCCACGTGGTGGCGATGACGGGCGACGGCGTGAACGACGCACCGGCGTTGCACGAGGCCGACATCGGCGTGGCGATGGGACGTTCGGGCACCGACGTCGCGCGCGAGGCGGCCGACCTCGTGCTGCTCGACGACTCGTTCTCCGGCATCGTCGCGGGTATCGAGCACGGGCGTGCGACCTTCGTGAACATCCGGCGCTTCCTCACGTACCACCTGACCGACAACGTCGCCGAGCTGACGCCCTTCCTCGTGTGGGCGCTCTCGGGCGGGCAGTTCCCGCTGGCGCTGGGAGTGCTGCAGATCATCGCCCTCGACCTCGGCACCGACACGCTCTCGGCCGTGGCGCTCGGCGCTGAGCCCCCCGCGAAGCACCTCCTCGACGGGCCGCCCGTGCGCGGCCGGCTCATGAACGGCACCGTGCTGCGCCGCGCCTTCGGCGTGCTCGGTCCACTCGAGGCCGCGCTCACCATGGCCGCGTTCGTGGTGTCGCTGGTGGCGTTGGGCTGGCGACCAGGTGAGGCGTTCCCGACGGGCACCGACCTCATGGCGGCCTCGGGCGCCGCGTTCATGACGGTCGTCGCCGCGCAGACCGCGAACGCGTTCGCGTGCCGCTCCTCCACGAAGTGGCCGGGCGCGCTCGGCTGGACGACGAACCGGCTCCTCATTCCTGCCGCCTCGATCGAGGTCGTCTTCTCGCTCGTCGTGCTGTGGGTGCCGCCGATCGCGATGGCCATCGGTCACCAGAGCCCGCCGTTCTGGGGATGGGTGATCGCGATCGCCTCGATGCCGATCCTGCTCGCGGTCGACGCACTCGACAAGGCCGTGCGCGCGCGGGGGCCGCGTCGGCCGCACGCGGGGCGAGGAGGGCCCGCACGCCGCTGAGCTCAGGTCATGGTGAGCACGGCGGCGCCGTGCACGCGGTCGGCCGCAAGGTCGTGCAACGCGGCATCCGCCCGCTCGAACGGGTAGGGCGTCACGGTGGCGCGAACGCCCAGCCTCGCGGCGAGTCGCAGCAGTTCCTCGCCGTCGGCGCGGGTGTTGGAGGTGACGCTCGTCAGCGTCTTCTCGCGGAACAGGTGTTCCTGGTAGTCGAGCCGCGGGATGTCGCTGAGATGGATGCCGGCGACGGCGAGCGTGCCGTTGCGGTCGAGCGCCGCGAGCGCGACGGGCACGAGCTCACCGGCCGGAGCGAACAGGATGGCGGCATCGAGCGGCACGGGCGGTGCCGCGTCGGCCGCCCCCGCCGAGGATGCCCCGAGCTCGAGGGCGAGTTCGCGCGCCGCGGGATCACGCGTGAGCACGTGCACCTCGGCACCCTGCGCGAGGGCGATCTGCGCCGTGATGTGCGCGCTCGCGCCGAAGCCGTAGATGCCGAGGCGCCCACCCGGCGGCACGGCCGCTCGACGCAGTGCCCGGTAGCCGATGATGCCGGCGCAGAGGAGCGGCGCCACCTGTTCGTCGGGCAGTTCGGCCGCGTCGGGTAGTCGATACGCGTATGCGGCGGGCGCGACCGCGTACTCGGCGTACCCGCCATCGGCGTCCCAGCCGGTGTACCGGGACTCGGCGCAGAGGTTCTCTGCACCACGGCGGCACCACCGGCAGGCACCGCAGGCGCTGCGCAGCCAGGCGATGCCGGCACGGTCGCCGGCTGCGAACGTGTTCACCCCGTCACCGACCGCCTCGACGATGCCCACCACCTCGTGCCCGGGAACCACCGGCGAACGATGCTGCGGCAGGTCGCCGTCACGCACATGCAGGTCGGTGCGGCACACCCCGCAGGCCGAGACCCGCACGAGGATCTCGTCGTCTGCGGGCTCGGGCCTCGGCATCGTGACGGCGTGCAGTTCGCCGTCACCGCTCGTGTGCCACGCCCGCATCGGCATTCGCCCCCAGACCCCTAGAACTCCTCGTGCGATTCGGGGTCGCCGCCCCACAGGCGACCCCGTGAGAGCGCCGAGATCGACGCGACCTCGGCGCTCGAGAGGCTGAACGAGAACACGTCGAAGTTCTCGCGCCGCCGTTCGGCGTGCGCCGACTTCGGGATCGGCACCGAGCCGAGCTCGACGTGCCAGCGGAGCACGACCTGCGAGGGCGAGACGCCGTGCACGTCGGCGATCTCGGTGATCACGGGTTCCTTCAGCAGCTCGGTCCGCTTGGCGAGCGGGCTCCAGCTCTCGGTGCGGATCTCGTGCTCGGCGTGGTAGGCGCGCAACTCCTCCTGCGGGAAGTACGGATGCAACTCCACCTGGTTCACCACGGGCACCACGCTCGTCTCACGCTCGAGCCGGTCGAGCATCGCGGGCGTGAAGTTCGAGACGCCGATCGAGCGCACGAGGCCCTTCTCACGCAGGCGGATCATGGCGCGCCAACTGTCGACGTACTTGTCGATACGCGGGTTCGGCCAGTGGATGAGGTAGAGGTCGACCCAGTCCAGCCCGAGTCGCTGTCGGGACTCGTCGAGGCTCGCCAGCGTCTCCTCGAAGCCGTGGTGCCGGCCGGGCAGCTTCGTGGTGATCATCAGGTCGCTGCGATCGACGCCGCACCGCGCGATGGCCTCCCCCACGACATCCTCGTTGCCGTAGTTGTACGCCGTGTCGATGAGCCGATATCCGTCGGCGATCCCCGAGACGATCGCCTCGACGCCCGCCTGCTCGTTGAGCCCGTAGGTGCCGAGCCCGATCGCCGGAATCCGGTTTCCGTCACGGAGCGCGTACGCGGGAGCGGTCATTCCTCCATCCTCACCCACGGCGGCGACGGATGCCACTGCATCGCCTCAGGGCAGGAGCAGTGTCTTGCCCAGCGTCGTGCGCGCCTCGATCGCCGCGTGGGCGTCGGCGGCTCGGCCGAGCGGGAACGTCTGCCCGACGACCGGCCGGAGCTCACCGCGCGCGCCGAGCTCCAGGGCACGCTCGACGAGTCGATACAGCTCGGCGGGCGTGCTGCCGATCGCGCTCAGCGGGATCACCTCGACCCCGCGAGCGCCGAGCGCCTCCGCATCGAGGTCGCCCCAGCGACCTCCCGCGGCACCGTGCGGCAGGTAGCGTCCGCGGCTGCGCACGCGGGCCGCGAGGGCGGCGGTCAGGTCGGCGCCGATGCCGTCGAAGACGACGTCGACCCCATCGGGGACGGCGGCGTCGAGGCGGTCGATCCAGTCCTGGTCACGGTAGTTGCAGGTCAGTGTCGCGCCGAGTTCGCGAGCCAGCCCGAGCTTCGCGTCGCTGCCGGCGAGGGCGATCACCCGGGCGCCGCTCACGGTCGCGAGCTGCACGAGGAGGCTGCCGACGCCGCCGGCCGCAGCCGAGACGACCACCACCTCGCCCGGCCGCACCGCCGCGGCCTCGTGCAGGCCGACCGCGGTACGCCCGTCGGCGAGCAGGGCGGCCGCATCGCGCACGCCGAGGCCGTCGGGCAGGCGGTGCAGGTCTTCGGCGTCGGCGAGCGCCGCGCTCGCATAGCCCCCGCTGCCGCCCGTCGCCGTCACGACGCGCGCGCCGAGCCACGCCGGGTCGACGTCGTCTCCCAGGGCGTCGACCACGCCGGCCACCCCGTTGCCGAGCACGACCGGGAACGGGACCGGCCGCCCGAGGCCGCCTCCGGCACGCAGCATCGTGTCGATGAACGTGATGGCGGATGCCTCGACGGCGACCCGCACCTGCCTGGCACCCGGCTCGGGGTCGGGCAGGGTCGTCAGGCGGAGCACGTCGGGTGCACCGGGCCGGTCGGCGAGGACGGCGCGCATGGGGGTCCCTTCGTCAGTCGTGGCATCCGCTCGATGCGAACGCCGAGGTCGATCTCGACCGTCAGTCGCGCTCGACCGCTCAGTCGACCTCGACCGCTGCGGCCTCGGGTGCTTCGACGTGCGCGCGCAGGCCCGTGAAGAGGCCGACGGCCCACACCGCGAGGGCCACCGCGATGCCGCCCGCTACGGCGGTCACCGTGCCGAGCGGGAGCAGCATCGCGAACACGATGGCCGAGAGCGCGATCGTGACCGCGGCGCCGAGCGCATCGGCGACCGTCATGGCGGAGCTGATGAACCCCTGGTTCTCGATGCTCGAGGACTGCAGGCCCATGACGGTCGTGCGTGGATACATGATGCCCATGCCGGCGCCCGCGAAGGCCCAGGTGATCATGAAGACGTACGGCGGCAGGCCCAGCAGGGTGGCGAGCAGGGAACCCGCGATGGCGGCTCCGAGGAGACCGAGCCCGATGCGCAGGCACGCCTCATGGCTGAGTCGCTCGGCGTTGCGTCCCTGCACCTGCGAGGCGATCGCCCACGCCACGCCGCTCAGCGTGAGCACGAGGCCCGCCATCGCGGTGCTCAGCAGGTACGGCTCACCCGTGAGGAGGAGCGGCAGGTAGACCTGCGCGCCGAAGAACGCACCCGACAGCGTGGCGCGCGTCAGCACGGTCGCGGGCAGCCCCCGTGCGGCGCGAAGGGTGCCGCGCGGCACCATGGGCCGGACGGCGACGGCGATGACCACGACCGCCGCGAGCGGCAGCACCCAGCCCGCCCATCCGGTGGCCTCGGTCGAGAGGTTCAGCACGAGCACCGCGACGCCCGCGAGCGTCGCCCACGCGATGCGGGAGATGCGCCACGGCGGCCGGTGCTCGGCGGCATCCAGGTCCATGCGGCGAAGGCTCGGCACGACCATCGCGAGCGCGGGCACCACGAGCCCGACGACGCCGAGGAAGACCCACTCCCAGCCGACGCTGTCGGCGACGACGCCCGAGATGAAGGGACCCACGAGCGAGGGAACCACCCACGCGGCCGCGAACCCCGCGAACAGGCTCGGCTGCAGAGCCGACGGGATGACCCGGGCGACGATCACGTAGAGGGCGACCGTGAGGCCGCCGCCACCCAGCCCGTGCACGAGCCGGCCGATGACGAGCTGCCACATGTCGGTCGCGGTGCCGGCGATGAGGAGGCCGACGACGAAGAGCGCGACCGACGTGTAGAGGGCGAGCCGCGGGCCGCCTCGATCGGCGGCGTTGCCCGCGACGATCATGCCGATGACGCTCACCGCGAGCGGTCCGGCGAAGGCGAGCGCGTAGAGCGCCTGCCCGTCGAGGTCGGCGGCCACAGCCGGCATCACCGCGGTCACGGCCATCGACTCGAAGGCGGCCAGGAAGACCAGGGTGCACATTCCGATGCTGATCCACCGGTAGGTCGGACCCAGCACGCGTTCTCGAACCGTCACCGGGATCTGTCCGGTGGCGTTCGCTTCGTCAACAGTCATGCGCCCGAGCGTATGACTTCAAGCGCGCTTGAAGTCAAGGAACTTCTGCAGCTCATCGCGCCGGGAGCTCCGCGAACGCGCGCACGGGGAACGTGCCGAACCCCTCGACGCGCGGCGGCACCGCGGAGAAGCGCGCTCCACGAGCCGGCAGCCGGTCGAGCGCCGTGAGGTGCTCGACCACGTGCACGCCGGCGGCGAGCAGCACCGAGTGCGCGGGTCGATGGCCACCCGACTCGGTGTCGTCGATGTTCAGCGAATCGATGCCGACGAGCACCACGCCGGCCTCCACGAGGTGACGCGCGCCCGCCTCCGTGAGGAAGGGCGCGGCATGCGCGTACTCGGGCGTGCCGAAGTGGCGGCTCCATGCGGTGTGCAGCAGCACGGCCGTGTCGGCGAGATCGCGGTCGAAGAACACCTCGGCGGGGATGCCGCGGCTCGAGGCATCCGCGAGATGGAACACCTCGGCCGGCAGCCCGACGAGCGTGTCGAGCGTCAGGCTCGCGAGGTCGCCGCCGTCGGCGTAGCGGTGGTACGGGCTGTCGAGGTAGGTTCCGGTGTTGCCGGCCATGGTGATGAGGTCGATCGCGAACTCGGTGCCGGGCGCGTAGTGCTCGCGGGACGCCTCGCGCGTGAGGTGCGGGGTGATGCTCGGCGCCGGGATGCCGGGGTAGGTCACGAGCCCGGCCCGGATGGTGTGGCTGAGATCGACGAGCTCACCGCGAGCCGCGCCGCCACCCGGAGGGGCGGATGTCGCGGATGCCGCGCGGTCTGCCGCTCCGGCTTCGGCCATGCCGCGCGACCCCCGGTGCGGCTCCTCGACGACCACGAGGTTCGAGAGCGCGACGCGGCCGACGAGCGCGAGCCCGAGGTGCCGCACGAGGAGTTCGCCGATGACGTCCTCGTCGAGGTCGGCCGACGGGAGGTCGAGCCGGAAGCCCTCGGCCCGCAACCGGCCACCGTTGACGAAGTCGATCTCGGCGTCGAAGTGGGCCCGATACTCGGTCACTCGGCGTCCGCTCTGCGAGTGCCGGCCGTGAGCAGGGCGGGCTCGGGCTCGAGGTCGACCGGTGCTGCCGCGGCATCCACTCGGCGGCGTCGCAGCCGGCGGACGATCGTGACGGCGACCGCCGCGACGGCGAGCAGGAGCGGCACCACCAGGTTCGCGCCGGCGAGCACGAGGAGTCCGGCCGTCATGACGGTGGCGACGATCGCCAGCCACCACCCGAAGCTCCAGCGCTTCAGCAGCAGGGTCGCGGCGACCATGCCGAGTGCGTAGATCGCGACCATGTTGCTCGTGTGGATGAGGATGAACCCCGTGAGGTCGAGGTTGTTGAGGAGCATGAGCCCGAAGTAGACGACGATGAGCACGCCGGTGAGCGCGAGCGAGCGACGCGGGATCTCGCCGTCGGCGGCGCCCTTCGCGAAGAACTTCGGCAGGTCGCCGTCGCGGCCGAGCGCGGCGCCGAGCTTGCCGAAGGCCGGGAGGTAGGCGTTCATCACGCCGAAGGTGACGATGGCGGCGATGATCGCGACGAGCACCGGCCCCACGCCGGGCAGCGTCGTCTCGACGAGGCTCACGAGGGGCGCCTGCCCGTCGCCGGCACGATCGCCGAGCACCGCGACCGTGACGAACTGCAGCGCGAGGTATCCGGCGCCGACGATCGCGATGGCGATGCCCGTCGCGATGGGGATCGTGCGCCGCGGATTCTTGAACTCGCCCGCGACGTGGGTGCCCACCTCCCAACCGGCGAACGCCCACACGAAGAGGCTGATCGCGAGACCCACCCCGCCCCAGCCGTTCGGCAGGAACGGGTCGAGGTTCGAGGCGTCGACGGCCGGGAAGGTGACCGCCACCACGCCGACGACGACGGTGATCAGCAGGCCGGTGAGCACGAACTGCACCCACCCGGCGACCCGTACGCCGAACCAGTTGGCGATGAACGGCGGCACGAACACGGCGAAGCCGATGATCGGCACGGCCGAGCGGTCGACGCCGAGGACGGCGACGACGTACTCGCCGCCGAGGATCGCGAGCACGGGCGCGCCCACGCAGACGCCGAAGTAGAACCAGTAGCCGGTCATGCGCGCGGCCGTGCCGCCGAGCGCGCGCCGCACGAAGCTCGCCACTCCCCCGGCGTCGGGGTAACGCGCGCCCAGTGCGGCGAAGGTGCCGGCCAACGGGATGGAGAGCACGAGCACCGCCGCCACCGCGAGGATCGACGCCGGCCCCGCCGCTGCTGCGGCCAGGCCGGGCAGCACGAGGATGCCGGTGCCGAGCACGCTGCCGACGTAGAGCGCCGTGCCCTGGCCGAGGCCCAGGGTGCCGCCGTGGTGCTGCGGGCCGGCCGTCGCGCCGGTCTCGTTCGAAGTCACCCGTTCATTCTGGGGGATGCCACCGACACCGGCATTGGCAGGATTGCCATAGATCATCGAATTCCTGCCAAGACGCCGTGCGCGTCAGTGGTGCCGCACCTGCGCGGTCGCGGCCTCGCGATCGATGAAGTTCGTGATCTCCCCGATGGCGCTCATCAGCGGTGCCGGCACGACCACGAGCGTGTTCTTGTCGACGCCCACCTCCACGAGGG
Organism: Agromyces sp. NSFZ; assembly: GCF_056156205.1. Lineage (NCBI taxonomy): Bacteria > Bacillati > Actinomycetota > Actinomycetes > Micrococcales > Microbacteriaceae > Agromyces > Agromyces sp. NSFZ. The sequence continues at coordinate 715,503 of NZ_CM149585.1, read as the reverse complement.
TCTGCAGCGTGCGCAGTTGCAGGGCGAGCGGATGCGACATCATCGTGTCCGACGCGTCGCCGAGCTTCGCCGCGGCGAGCGCCTCACCCTCGGCGGCGATGATCTTGGCCCGCTTCTCCCGCTCTGCCTCGGCCTGCTTGGCCATCGCCCGCTTCATCGAGTCGGGCAGCAGGATGTCCTTCAGCTCGACGAGCGTGACCTCGACGCCCCACTCGGTCGTCGTGACATCCAGGATCTCGCGGATGCTCGCGTTGAGCGCCGCGGTGTCGGCGAGCGTCTCGTCGAGGTGGTGCTGCCCGACGACCCGGCGGAGCGTGGTCTGGGCGATCTGGTCGATGGCCGCCTGGACGTTCTCGATGGCGATCACGGCCTTCACCGGATCGACGACCCGGTAGTACGCGACCGCCGACACGCCGACGGTCACGTTGTCCTTGGTGATGATGCCCTGCGACTGGATCGGCAGGGTCACGATGCGCAGCGACACCTTGGTCATCACGTCGACGATCGGGATGATGAACCGGATGCCCGGCTCGCGCACGCTCTGCAGGCGACCGAAGCGCAGCACGACGCCGCGCTCGTACTGCTTCACGATCCTGACCGACATGAAGAGGAGAACGATCGCGAGGACGCCCAGGACGACGAGGGTGATGATGAGACCGGTGGACATGAGCTCAGCTCCCCGGCGCCGGTGACGTGCCGCGCGCCGTCACCTCGATTCTCCCACGCGGCCCGCGAGCCTTCGCCGCGCGGGTGGGCGGATGCCGCTACAGGCGCTCGAGCGTCTGGTCGATATCGTCGAGCAGGTCGTCGACGTCCTCGATGCCCACCGAGAGGCGCACGATCGAGTCAGGCACCTCGGCCTCGGTGCCCTTCACCGAGGCGTGCGTCATCTCCGACGGGTAGTTCACGAGCGACTCGACGCCGCCGAGCGACTCGGCCAGCTGGAACAGCGACGTCGACTCGGCGAATCGGCGCGCGGCCGCCGCACCGCCCGCGAGCGAGATCGAGAGCATCCCGCCGAAGCCCGACATCTGGCGCGCCGCGAGCTCGTGTCCGGGGTGCGACTCGAGCCCCGGGTAGAACACGCGCTCGACCGCCGCGTGCTCGTCGAGGCGCCGCGCGATGGCCAGGGCGTTCTGGCTGTGCCGCTGCATCCGGACGCCGAGCGTCTTGATGCCGCGCGAGGTGAGGAACGCGTCGAACGGACCCGACACCGCGCCCGCCGCGAACTGCGTGAACGTGACGCGCTCGGCGAGCTCCTCCTGCCCGGCGGCGAACACGAGCCCGCCGCCCACCACGTCGGAGTGTCCGCCGAGGTACTTCGTCGTGGAGTGCACGACGACGGCGGCGCCGAGCGCGAGCGGCTGCTGCAGCGCGGGCGAGGCGAAGGTGTTGTCGACCACCACGAGCACGCCCGCCTCGTCGCCGAGTTCGGCCAGCGCCGCGACGTCCGAGATCTTCATGAGCGGATTCGACGGGGTCTCGACCCAGAGCACCTTGGTGGTGCCGAGCTCGATGGCGTCACGCACGGCGCCGAGGTCGCTCGTGTCGACGGTCGTGTGACGGATGCCCCAGGCGCCGTGGATGCGGCGCACCAGCCGGTGCGTGCCGCCGTACACGTCGTTGCCGATCACGACGTGATCGCCCGGCGCGAGCACGGTGCGCAGCAGGGCGTCCTCGGCGGCGAGGCCCGACGCGAACGAAAGGCCGCGGATGCCGCCCTCGAGCGCGGCGAGCTGGGTCTCGAGCGCGGTGCGCGTGGGGTTGCCCCCGCGCGAGTACTCGTAGCCGCCGCGGAGGCCGCCGATGCCGTCCTGCACGAACGTGGACGTCTGGTAGATCGGCGGGATGACCGCGCCGGTGGTCGGGTCGAACGCCTGACCGGCGTGGATGGCGCGGGTGTCGAAGCGTGCGTCGTCATGCATGGTGGTGCGTCCTTCGGGAGGTCGGCGGCCCGTCAGGCCGAGAGGTAGCTGAGCAGGTCGGACCGGCTGATGACGCCGAGCGCCTTCCCGCCGCCCGTCACGAGCATCGCGGGGGCGGTCGCGAAGGCCGCGCGCGCGGCGGCGACGGGCTCGTTCACGCCGATCTGGGGCAGCGGCTCGCCGATCACGGTCGTGACCTTGTCGGTGAGCTTGGCCCTGCCCGAGAACACGAGGTCGAGCAGCTGCTCCTCATGCAGCGCGCCGACGACCTCGCCGAGCACCACCGGCGGCTCGGTGGTGAGCACGAGCAGCTGCGAGACGCCGGCCTTCGTCATCGTGTCGATGGCGTCGCGGATCGTGTCGTTCGGGTGCACGTACAGCAGCGGCGGCGTGTTGTCGGCCTTGGCGGCGAGCAGCTCGGCGACGGTGTCGCCCTCTGGCGCGTTCGAGAAGCCGTAGGCGCGCATCCACTTGTCGTTGAAGATCTTGCCGAGGTACCCGCGGCCGCCGTCGGGCAGCAGCACGACGAACACGTCGTCGGGCCCCGCGGATGCCGCGGCCTTGAGCGCCGCGACCACGGCCATGCCGCTCGAGCCGCCGACGAGGATGCCCTCCTCGCGCGCAAGTCGACGCGTCATGTCGAACGACTCGGCGTCGCTCACCGCGATGATCTCGTGCGGCACCGACGGGTCGTACGCGGTCGGCCAGAAGTCCTCGCCGACGCCCTCGACGAGGTAGGGACGGCCCGTGCCGCCCGAGTACACCGATCCCTCGGGGTCGGCGCCGATGATGCGCACGCGGTCGCCCGACTCCTCGCGCAGGTACCGTCCGGTGCCGGTGATGGTGCCGCCCGTGCCGACGCCGGCGACGAAGTGGGTGACCTTGCCGTCGGTGTCGCGCCAGATCTCGGGGCCCGTGGTCTCGTGGTGCGAGCGCGGGCCGTTGGGGTTGGAGTACTGGTCGGGCTTGTAGGCGCCGGGGATCTCGCGCGCGAGGCGATCGGACACGCCGTAGTACGACTCGGGGCTGTCGGGGGCGACGGCGGTCGGCGTGACGACCACCTCGGCGCCGTAGGCCGTGAGCACGTTGCGCTTGTCCTCACCGACCTTGTCGGGGCAGACGAAGATGCAGCGGTAGCCGCGCTGCTGCGCGACGAGCGCGAGCCCGACACCGGTGTTGCCCGACGTGGGCTCCACGATCGTGCCGCCCGGCTTGAGCTTGCCCTCGGCCTCCGCCGCGTCGATGATGCGCGCGGCGATGCGGTCCTTCGATGAGCCGCCGGGGTTGAAGTACTCGAGCTTCACCAGCACCGTGGCATCCGTCACCCCCTCGGTGACCCGGTGCAGCTTGACGAGCGGGGTGTTGCCGACGAGATCGACGATGGTCTCTGCATACTTCATGCCGGTGTTCATTCCTCGTGTGGAGTGCGTCTGATGGCCCCGGGTGCGGTGCGCGACGCTGGAAAGGGGTCGCCTGTCTCAGCGACGACAACACAGCATGGATGAGAGCACGCGCCAAGCCTAGCGGGCGGATGCCGACATCGGAGGCTTCTCCCAGCCCATGCGTTCGTATGATTGAACCGACAACCTTTACGAGAGAGGCCTCCGCGTGAGTGCGACCCCGCCCGTTCCCCCGAAGGCGAAGCAACAGCAGAAGCAGCAGAGCATCAAGCAGCAGCGAGCCGAGGAGCGCGCGCGCAAGCTCGAGGAGCACCGACGTCGCGAGGCCCGGTCGAAGCGCAATCGCCGCATCGGCATCGGGGCGGCCGTCGTCGGCGCGCTCGCGATCGTCGCCCTCGTCGTGACGAGCGTGGTGCTGACGCCGCAGCCGCCGTCGTACTCGGTCGGCGGCGAGGGTACCGAGGTCGACGGCGTCGAGACGTTCGAGAACGAGTCGACGCACGTCGAGACGGCGGTCGACTACGAGCAGACGCCGCCCGCCGGCGGCCCGCATCACCCCGCCTGGCTCAACTGCGGCGTGTACACCGAGCAGGTGCCGAGCGAGAACGCCGTGCACTCGCTCGAGCACGGCGCGCTCTGGATCACGTACGACCCGGCCCTCTCCGACGACGAGGTCTCGGCGCTCCGCGCGAAGCTGCCGTCGACGTACGTCATCCTCTCCCCGTTCGAGGGACTGCCGTCGCCCATCGTCCTGAGCGGCTGGAACACCCAGCTGCAGGTCGACGAGGTCGACGACCCGCGCATCCCGGCATTCATCGAGGAGTACTGGCAGAGCCAGAACGTGCCCGAGCCCGGCGCCCTCTGCACGGGCGCGGTGGACGGACCCGGCAAGGCCTCGTGACCGCGACCGCGACCGACGGGCACGGCGACAGGCACGGCGGTGGTCGTGAGGGCGGCGGCGGCGGGCGCGACGCCGGTCGCGCGACCGGCCGGGTCGCGGCGATCGTCGCGGCATCCGTCGCCCTCGTCGTGGTGGCCGTCGTGGCCTTCGCCGTCGGCCGCCTGTCGACCCTCGGCGATGCTCCACCGTCCACCACGAGCGCTGAGGCGGGATTCGCGCGCGACATGCAGACCCACCACCAGCAGGGCGTCGAACTCGCCATGATCGTGCGCGACGCGACCGACGACCCCGACGTGCGCCTGCTCGCCTACGACATCGCGACGACGCAGGCCCAGCAGGCCGGCCAGCTGTACGGCTGGTTGCGGCAGTGGGGGCTGTCGCAGGCGGGCTCCGAGCCGACGATGACGTGGATGACCCGGCCGGCCGACGGCGACGGCGCCACCGACGGCGGCGGGCACGACGGGCACGGTGTCGACGACGGAACCCACGCGCCGGGTGCGCCGATGCCCGGCCTCGCGACGCCCGCGCAGATCGACGCGCTTCGCGCCGCGTCGGGCGTCGAGGCGGAGCGACAGTTCCTCGAGCTCATGATCGCCCACCACGAGGGCGCGCTCGAGATGGCCGAGGCCGTGCTCGCGCGCTCGGACGACGAGGTCGTGGCGCCGTTCGCGCGATCGGTCGTCGCCAGTCAGACCGCCGAGATCGCGCTCATGGAGGACATGCTCGCGGAGCGCAGCTAGACGGCCTGCGGGAAGTCGAAGAACCGGTCGGGATCGTACTCGTGCTTGATCGCCGCAAGCCGCGCGTGGTTGCCGCCGTGGTACGCCGCGGCCCAGTCCTCGAGGAGCGGGTCGGGGAAGTTCGGATAGACGCCTCCCGACCCGTCGGCATGCGCGATCGCCCAGGAACGATCGACCCAACTGCCCGGGGCCGCCTCGATGTGCTCGAGCAGGAAGCGTGCGTCGCGGTGGGCGAACGCGGTCGCGTCCGCGGCGACTCGAGTGTAGGCGCCACCCATCGCGGTGAAGTTGAGTCGTCGTCGCTCGCCGGCCACGCCGCCCTCGAGTTCGGCCAGCAGCGCGCCGATCGTCTCGGGCCGCATCGAGCGGGAGAAGAACTCCGACCGGATCCGCACTCCCGCTTCGGGATCGTCCCCGGCATCCGGCTCGGCGAACGTGCCCTTCACCAGGTGGTACGGCCGTCGGCCTCGGATGTCGGTGACGAGGCCGACCCCCGCGGCCGCACCGAACTCCCGCAGGACGTCTCGGGTCGAGATCTCGTCGAGCAGCGACGCGCCGACGAGCACGGCCTCGACGGCCCGGCCGGGCTCCGCCGCCGCCACGACGGTCAGGTTCGCCGTGATCCCGTCCGGCGCATCGGGCGCCCACTCCTGCCACGCCGAGACGACGTCCTCGACCCCCACGTCCGACCAGCGGCCCTCGAAGCGGGCGGTCATCGGCTCCGCCACGGTCTCGAAGCGCAGCGACGTGACCACCCCGAACTGGCCACCGCCGGCGCCCCGGAGCGCCCAGAAGAGGTCGGGCTCGTGGTCGCGGTCGCAGTCCACGACCCGGCCGTCCGCGAGCACCACCTGCGCGCCGACCAGCCGATCGCAGGTGAGCCCGTGGGTGCGCCCGAGCAGCCCGATGCCGCCGCCGAGCGTGAGACCCGCGATCCCGACCGTCGGCCCGCAGCCGGCCGGGATGGTCCGCCCGTGCTCGTGCAGGGCGGCGTACACCTGCTGCAGTCGCGCGCCGGCGCCGATGGTGGCGAGGCCGTCGTCGGCCACGGTGATGCCGTCGAGCCCCGTCAGGTCGAGCACGATGCCGTCGGTCGTCGAGCGTCCGGCGAAGCAGTGGCCGCCGCCGCGGGGAACGAGGCGCGCGCCCGCGACTCTCGCAAGATCGAGTACGAGCACGACATCCGAGGTCGAGCGGCACCGGACGACGAGCTGCGGACGCGCACCCCGGTAGTTCGGATTCACCGGGCGGTACACCTGCTCGTACCCCGGCGAGTCGGCGCTGAACGCCTCGCCCTCGAGGCGCTCCCGGAAGCGGGCCACGTCGATCACGGTCGCGAGTCTACGAACTGGTCGTGCCGGCGGCCAGCGCGGGTGCGGACGCGCGACGGTCACCACCCCTCCCCGCCCAACGCGTGCAGATCCGACGAGCGCGAGCGGAAGCGCGCTCGCGCTCGTCGGATCTGCACGCGCTCGATGAACCTGGTCCTCGCATGCATCGCCCCGCGACGTGTGCGCGCGTCACGCGTCGACGACGGGCCGCTCCTCCTGCTGCCGGTACAGCGACGCGTACACGCCGCTCGCGTTGATGAGCTCGGCGTGCGTTCCACGCTCGACGATCCGGCCGCCGACGATCACGAAGATGACGTCGGCCGAGACCACTGTCGAGAGCCGGTGCGCGATGGCGATCGTCGTGCGCCCGCGCGAGGCGTCGTCGAGCGCCTGCTGCACGACTCGCTCGCTGATCGTGTCGAGCGCACTCGTCGCCTCGTCGAGCACGAGCACCGCCGGGTCCTTCAACAGCACGCGCGCGATCGCGATGCGCTGCTTCTCGCCGCCCGAGAGGCGGTAGCCGCGCTCGCCGACCACGGTGTCGTAGCCCTCGGGGAACGACGCGATGGTCTCGTGGATGTTCGCCGCGCGCGCGGCCGCCTCGAGCTCGGCGTCGGTGGCATCGGGCTTCGCGTACCGGAGGTTCTCGGCGATGGACGCATGGAAGAGGTACGTCTCCTGGCTGACGATGCCGATGTTCGAGATGAGCGACTCCTGCCGGAGCTCGCGCACATCGTCGCCGGCGAACCGCACGACGCCGCCCGACGCCTCGTAGAGCCGCGGCACCAGATACGACACCGTCGTCTTGCCGGCGCCCGACGGCCCCACGAACGCGGCGTACTGGCCCGGCTCGATCGTGAAGCTCACGCCGTCGAGCGTTGGCCGCGAGTCGCCGTCGGCATCGGGGTATCGGAAGGTCACGTCCGCGAACTCGACGCGGCCGAGATCGGAGCCGTTCGCCACGTCGCGGGCGCCGGGGGCATCCGTGATCGCCGGTCTCAGGTCGAGGTACTCGAAGATCCGGGCGAACAGCGCGCTCGACGTCTGCAGGTCGAGTGCCACGCGCATGAGCCCCATGAGCGGGAAGAGCAGTCGCGCCTGCACGGTGGTGAACGCGACGATGGTGCCGGCCGTGATGTCGGCGCCCCCGCCGCCGATGAGCCACCCGGCCACGAGGTAGACGATCGCGGGAATCGAGGACATGAAGATCGAGACCATGGCGAAGAACCACTGACCCGTCATCTGCTGCTTCACCTGCAGCCGGATCTGATTGCGGTTCTCGTCGGCGTAGCGCTCGATCTCGCTCTGCTGCCGCGTGAAGCTCTTCGAGAGCAGGATGCCCGAGACGCTCAGCGTCTCCTGCGTGATCGCCGTCATCTCCGACAGCGACTCCTGGGTCTTGCCGGCGATGCGCGCACGCACCTGCCCGACGCGGCGCTGGGCGATGACCATGAAGGGCATCAGCACGAGCGCGATGACGGTGAGCTGCCAGTTGAGCAGCAACATGGCCACGAACGCCGCGAGCACCGTGACGGTGTTGCCGAGCACGCTCGAGACGGTGTTGGTGAGCACGGATGCCACGCCGCCGACGTCGTTCTGCAGGCGCGACTGGATGACGCCGGTCTTCGTGCGCGTGAAGAAGCTGAGCTCCATCGCCTGCAGGTGCGTGAACAGCCGCACCCGCAGCGCCCCCATCACCTTGTTGCCGATGGACGCGGTGAGCCAGGTCTGCCAGACCCCGAGGAGCGCGGATGCCACGAACACGAGGATCATCGCCGCGACCACCGTGCTGAGCACCGGCAGGTTCGGACCAGCGGGCGCACCGTCGGGGCCGGTCGGGAAGAGGCCGTCGTCGAACGCGCGCTGGGTGAGCAACGGCGGGATGACGCTGAGCGCGGCGCCCGCCAGCACGAGCACGACGGTCGTGATGAGGGCGGTCTTGTGCGGCGCGAACAGCTCGGAGATGCGGCGGAGCAGATTCGGGATCTTCGGCGCCTCGGCGTTCTCGGCGCGCTGGGCCTCGATGTCGGCGCTCGAGATGCGACCCCGTGGCCCGCCGCCGCCGCGCGCGCCGCCGGCGGGCCGGGCGGCGGGCGGCGGCATCCCCCCACCACCGTGCATGCTCATGCATTCACCCTAAGCGGCGGGTGCGACGCCTCGGCCGGGAGCGCCGCCCCGAACGGGGGACGTTCGCGCAGGGCGTGACGGGCAATAGGTTGAGAGACGCTCGGATTCCCCGTGCCCGAAGGGAGTGCTCCATGCGTCACCCCACCACTCGAACCCGATCCGCAGTGGCGCGGTGGCGCTCCGCGCTCGTCGGAACGCTCATCGCCGGGTTGGCGATGGTGGGCGCCGCCGTCGGCGTCGCCGCACCCGCGGCGGCGGAGGAGGCACCGCCACCCGAGTCGACGCTCGAGATCGTGCGGGCGGAATGCGAGGTGTACGGCGGCCCGGGTGTGCTGGAGTACATCGTGCGAGATCCCGCGTGGGTCTACGCCGACTTCGTGACGGTCACCGACAGCACGGGCGCCGTCGTCCATTCCGCCACGTACTGGGAGGACGAGCTGACCGAGTTCCAGGCCTCGGTCGCCCTTCCGCAGGGTTCGTACACGATCGACTACGTCGCCGGCGGGGAGACCAACCCTCGGGTCCGGGACACCCAGACGTTCACCATCACCTGTCCCGACCTCGAACTCGAGGTGACCACGACGTGCAGTACCGGCGACGATGGCACGGCGACCTTCGCGTTCACGGGTCTCATCGAGGGAGAGCAGTACGCCTACTTCGTGGAAGGCATCGGCGTCTCAACGTTCGACCAGTTCACGGCGGGCGGCTCCACTCAGGAAGTGACCAGCGGCGCGCTGCCGCCGGGCAACTACTACGTCTACGTCGATTGGCGACCCCAGGTCGATGAGCCGACGATCGCCCCGGCTCCCATGCCCATGTACGACTGGCGCGCATTCGCCGTCGAGCCCTGCCAGCCGCAGATCTCCGTAGAGGTCACCGAGTGCGTCGCGTCGGGCGGCACCGGCTCTGCGCTGGTGACCCTCTCGGACCTCGTGGCGGGCGTCGAGTACGACGTGCGGGTCACCGATCGCGGCGACGCCGACGGGACCCCCTACGGGGGCGCCCACACGGTGACGGCCGACGCGAACGGCACGGCGCACCTCTCGGTCTCGAAGCTGCCGCCCGGCCACGACTTCACGGTATGGATCGCGGGCGTCTGGACCACCGTTCCATGGGAGGAGCCGCCGTTCATCGGCAACGGCGGCAACTTCACGCCGCTCGAGTCCGTCGACCTCGTCGGGCAGGCGGACTTCACCGTGAAGCCGTGCCCGGTCGCGCTCGCGGCGACCGGCGTCGACGGCGTCGGAGTGCTGGTGGGCGCGGCCGTCGTCCTGCTCGGATCGGGCGGAGCGGCGGTGTACTTCGCCCGTCGTCGACGGGGCGCACGCGACGCGGACTGATCCGACGGAGGGCTGGTGAACGGCGGGCTCCCGGTGGAGCCCGCCGTTCGCGCGCGTGATGCCCGGATGCTCGTGACCTTCGTGATCCTCGTTCGCGAGTTGATGCCATTCGCACCGCGAACCGATCTCTGCGGTGCACATGCCCGCAACTCGTCGATGGAGCGACGGAGCATCCGTGCGGCCTCAGGTGCGGATCCCCTTCGCACGCGGCGACGCGGCATCCGTCGACGCGGCGAGCGACCTACCACCCGCGCCGGATACGTCTCGTCGGTCCGATGCCGGTACAGCTCCTCCGGAACATGTCCGGCATGGCCGTCGCCCCAGCCTCGGTGCCAGATGCGAGCGATCCCAGGGACATCTGCCGAATCAGCGGGACGGATGGCTGGGACGCCGCCGCTCGACTCGGCCATCGGCCGTCTCACCTCAGGGACGTCGCGACGAGGATCCCGACCGCCAGCAGCGTGTCGAGCACCGCGCAGAACTCGGCCATCGAGAGCACCACCACCCGCCCGGTGCGGTGGTGGTACACGTCCCACCCGGCATGGGCGAGGAGTCCCGCGGCCACGAGCACGGCCGCCCACGGAAGCGCGAGGGGCACGGCGATGATCACGACGACGACGATGAGTGCCATCGCGCCGAGCGCGAGGGGCAGCCCCCAGACCGGCCGCAGCGCACCGCGCACGAACCCGACGACGACGAGCGCGACGGCGATGCCGACCATCCACCAGAACGGATCGAACGCGGGCACGAGGAACCCGATCGTGATCAGCACCACGGTGAGCGCGAACATCGGCCACGCCGCGGTTCGCAATCCGAGCGCCGCGGCCCCGAGGTAGATGAGGCCGGCCGCCGTGAGGACCAGGGCCATGCTGTCCGCATCGGCGAACCCGAACCAGTAGGCCGCGAGGAGGGATGCCGCGAAGACGACGCCGAACGCGGATGGCCAGCGCCGGAGCATCCGGCCGCCCTGCGTGGCGCGAGCGGGCTCTGCGACGGTCACGGCCGCGCCCAGGTCTCGGCCGGCGGCACCGTGCCGCCGGGCGGGGTGTAGGCCGCCAGCACCGTCGCTGCGATCACGCCCGCCGCATCGTCGGGAGCGAGTCGTCCGGCACGGATCTCCGCAGCTGCGCCGTGCATCACCCGATGGAGGGTGCCCACGAGCCACGGCGTGGGCAGGTCGGCGCGGAAGACACCCTCGGCCCGCCCGCGCTCGACGAGCCATTCGACACGCGATGCCGGCCGCTCGTGCAGTTCGCGCATCCGCTCGGGAGAGAGCGTCGCCTCCGCCGCCGTCACCAGCGCGCCGATCTGCACGAGGGTGAGCCAACTGGGACCGATGAGCCGCACAATGGCCTCCCGCGGGTCGCCGCTCAGGTCGAGCGCCTCGAGCGCCTCGTCGCCCTCCTCGATCGACCGTGCGACGACCGCGTCGATGAGCTCGGCACGCGACGCGAAGTGGCCGTACAGGGTGACACGCCCGACCCCTGCCGCCTTGGCGATCTCGGCGATGCTCGCATCGGCGTCACGACTCAGGCACAGCGCCGCAGCATCGAGGATGGCCTCGATATTCCGTCGTGCGTCGGAGCGTTTCACTGCCGCGTCGGATGCACGGTTCGGCATGATGCCCTCCTTTGTTGAACATCAGTGTACGACTTATCGCCGAACGTATCACGATGGAACCGGCACACGTCAACCCCACGGCATTGAATGCGCCCATGACCGTAGACTGACGACGGGTCCGCGACGAAGCGGGGGTGAGTCATTGGCCTCGATACGAGATGCGTGGGGACGCGTCGCCACCGTCACCTGGCACGATGTCGTCCGCGCCGAGCCCTCCCGATTGCGTGCGGGCGTCGCTCGGATGGCCGAGGAGGAATGGTCGAGCGATCCCGCCGCCCTTCTCGGTCTGGCCGCGACCCTCCGAGCACCGGGCGCCAGTAATCCCTACGCGGCCGAGCCGTACCTCGATGCCGCCGACGAACTGCTCACCGCCGAGGCATCCGACCCCGCGCTGCGGATCCTTGCGCGGGTGGTCCGCTCCATCCCGCTCCGCGAGCTCGGCCGGTTCACGCGTGCCCGCGAGTTGCTCGCCGCGGCCGACCGCGAGCTCACATCCGCACGACTGCCGTTCGCCGCGCGGATCGAGTTGAAGGCGCTCATCCTCCTCAACGACGGGGTCAGCGCCACGCTCAGCGGCCGGCTCGACGACGGACGCGGCATCCTGCTCCGCGCACTCCACGTCGCCGGCACCCGCACCTCGCCCGAGCTCAGGGCCGAGGCGAGCGGATGCCTCGCGCTCATCGACCTCCGAGCGGGCAGCCTCCGCAGCGCCGAGGCCTTCATCGAAAGTGCGCGCGCCACCGGCGTGGAATCGCACGCACGTGGCCTCGCCACGGCTCCGCTGAGGCTGGCGACCATCGCGATGGCCATCGAGCACGGTGAGGTCGACGGATTCGAGGAGCGGCTCGCGGCTCTCGTCGCGGAGACCGTCGGCACGGAGTACCAGCCGCTCGCCCTTGCGGAGCTCGCGGCGCTGCGTGGGACGGACGACGACGAGGTGGCGGAGATCCTGCAGGAGTTGCAGCTCATCACGAGGGAGTGGGAACATCCCAACCTCCCCGGCATGATGCACGACGATGCCCGGATCGCGCTCCTCGTGCGCCGACAGGAAGCGGTCGCCGCACGGGCTGAGATCGCTCGAATCGCAGCGGATCCGACGCACATCCAGTGCCCGGCCACCTGGTCGGCGCGGCTGGCACTCGATGCGGGCGACGCGGCGAACGCGATCGAGCTGCTCGAACCGTGCCTCGAGATGGGCGACGGCCACGCACCGCGCACCGGGACGCTCGCACTGCTCGTCGCCGCCTGCGGGCATGACATGGTGGGCGACCACACCACGGCGGACACCCTCTTCGAGCGCGCCCTCGCGCTGGCCGCGCCGGTCGGCTCCGTCCGTCCGTTCGGCGTGCTGCCGCGGGCCCATCTCTCGGCGCTCCACCACCGGTCGACCCGTCGGCCCCACGCCGGGGCGATCCAGGAGTTGCTCGAGGCGATCGTCGCCCGCTTCCCGAACGGCGAGGACGGAGCCCCGCACACGCTGAGTCCGCGCGAGCGCATCGTGCTCACCCGACTGGCCGCGGGTGACACGCATCAGCGCATCTCGTTCGAGCTCTCCGTCTCGCCGAACACCATCAAGACCCAGGCGCGGAGCATCTACCGCAAGCTCGGCGTGACGACCCGTGAAGGCGCCGTGCAGCGGGCGCGAACCCTCGGCATCCTCGACTGAGTCCCCCAATGAGGGGTCGGACCGGCACTTTTCATCCCGGATTCACCCGTCGCTCACCCGCTCCTGCCCCTTCCAGTCATCCTCGCCGCGGTGCTTGCATCGGAGGCATGGCGGCCACGGGTGACCGTCTGCGCACGGCTCGACTCGCGCGCGTTCTGATCAAGGGGGACCAGTGAACACATCGATCCGCGACGCCTGGCGTCGCGCGGGGGGACGAGACCCGTCCGACCCCGCAGGGGAAGCCGTCGACGCCCGACCGCGTTGGCGCACGACGCTGGCCGGTGCGGTCGTCGCCGCCATGGCCCTGGGCGGCATGACGGCCCTGGCCGCCGCACCCGCCGCCGCCGATGAATTGCCGCCGGCCGCCGCCGAGCAGGCGGTGGACCAGCAGGCCGAGCAGGCCCCGGTCGAGGAACCGGCACCCGCTCCGGCGGAGGAACCCGCGCCCGCCGAGGAGCCCACGCCCGCGCCGGTCGAGGAGACCGCACCAGCCGAGGAACCGGCGCCGGCACCAGCCGACGACACCGCGGCGGCCGTCGAGGCTTCCGCGGCTGAAGTCGAGGCGCCAGCCCAGGCCGAGGCACCGGTCGTCGCCCTGCTCGTGCCGCCGGGTGAAGAGCTCGTCGACCACGTCACGATCTGCCACCGCACGGGTGCATACAGCAACCCGTATGTGATCATCGGGCCGAGTGAGATCGGCGTCGTCATGGGCCATGCCGCCGAGCACGGCGAACAGGTGGTCTTCTACCCGGAGATCCCGAAGCACACCGAGTGGGGCGACATCATTCCGCCGTTCTACTACGGCGACCCTGCAGACCCGTCCTTCTTCCCAGGCCTCAACTGGACCGCCGAAGGCCAGGCGATCTACGAGAACGACTGCAACGTCGTGACGGTGACGCCCGACCTCGAGATCACGGTGACGGCGTGCATCGACTACGGGCCCGACGGGTTGATCGAGTTCACGCTCGGGCCGCTGCAGTCGAACGTCGACTATCGGGTCACCATCTGGAACTCCGATGACGTCGCCGTCGCCGACTTCAGCTGGTCCGGCGTTGCCGGTAGCGTCGGCGGCAGCGCATCGTTGCCACCCGGCGACTACACGATCACGGTCGAGCAGTCGATCATCGAGGACGTCTGGGAGGTCATCGACGAGCAGTCGTTCACGATCGAGGAGTGCCCGGTCCTGGATGTGACGGCGTCGGCCTTCGGCTGCAGCCTGGGTGACGACGGAACGGCCCTCGTGAGCATCTCCGGCCTCATCGTCGGCGAGGATTACGACTGGACCCTCGTGGGCGACGGACCGGTCGACGGGGGAACGCTCGTGGACGTCGAGGAGACCTCCCTCGTGGTTCCCTTCGAAGACCTTCCGCCGGGATCCTACGAGTTCACCATCACCTGGGCCGAGGATGACGAGGTGACGGCGACCGCCACCTTCGTCGTCGAACCGTGCCAGCCGATGATCTCCGTCGTGGTGACTGAGTGCCCGGCGTACGGCGAGGAGGGGTCGGCGCTCGTGCGGCTCACCGACCTCGTCGAGGGTGTCGAGTACGACGTGTGGGTGACGGCGAAGGGTGACATGGACGGAACCGCCTACGACGGCATCCGCACCATCACCGCCGGCGCATCGCACGCGGCGGAGATCGAGTTCGCCCCGCTGCCTCCGGGCATGGAGTACACGGCATGGGTGCATGGCGTGTGGGCTGATGAGGACGAGGAGATCGAGCTGCACGCCAGCGCGGACTTCACGCTGAAGCCCTGCCCGCCAGCGCCCGCGAAGCCGGCGGCCAAGCCGGTGAAGCCCGCCGGGCTCGCGGTCACGGGCGTGAACGACCCGACAGGTCCGATCGCAGCCGCACTGCTGCTGCTCGGCCTGGGCGGAGCCGCGCTCATCGCCCGCGCCCGTCGTGAGGGGAGGAGCAATCACAGCGAGTGATCGCTGACCACAGCGGCGGCGGGCGTCCCCTGGTGGGGCGCCCGCCGCTCGTGTGCCCGGGCGGCGATCGACGGAGCGGCGGCCGGGCAGAGCGGCGTGGGGCAGAGCGGATGCCGCGAGCCTCGGCTCGTGGCATCCATCTCCCCCTGCCCGCTTCCACGCGGCTGGTGCTACCCCTTCGTCGACCCCGCGAGGAGACCGCGCACGAAGTAGCGCTGCAGACTGAAGAACACGATGAGCGGAACGACCAACGACACGAATGCGGCAGCGGTGAGTCGTTGCCAGTCCTGGCCCCTCGTGCCCGTGAGCTCGGCGAGACGTTGCGTCAGCGGCGCGACGTCTTGGGTGCCGCCGGAGAAGATCAGGGCGACGAGCAGGTCGTTCCATACCCAGAGGAACTGGAAGATCGCGAACGACGCGATGGCGGGAACGGCCAGCGGCAGCACGATGCGGAAGAAGATCTGCCCGTGGGTCGCCCCGTCGACGCGCGCAGCCTCGATGACGTCGGTCGGGATCTCCGAGATGAAGTTGTGCAGCAGGAAGATCGCGAGCGGCAGTCCGAACATCGCATGGGCGAGCCACACGGGCGCGTAGTTCTGCTCGGGGATGATCGGGACAACGTCGTGCAGCCACGCCTGCATCGGTCGCAGGAACGTCGAGAAGATCTGCAGCAGCGGCACGAGGGCCATCTGCAGCGGGATGATCTGCAACGCGAACACGAAGATGAACAGCACGTTCGCGCCCTTGAACTTGATCCACGCGAACGCGTACGCCGCCATCGACGCGAAGACGAGCGGGATCAGTGTGCCGAGCAGCGCGATCGCGATGGAGTTCACGAAGTAGGCGCCGAGCTGCGGCGACGACTGCGACGTGGAGAACAGGACGTCGCGGTAGTTGTCGAGCGTGAAACCGGGATTCTGGAAGATCGTCCACCAGCCGGTGGTGCGGATGAGCTCAGCCGGCCGGAACGACGAGATGAACAGGCCGAACGTGGGTATCGTCCAGAGGATCGCGATGACGAGCGAGATGATCGTGGCCGTGCGCGACGTCAGGCGCCGCTTCACGCGAGCGGTCTTCGTCGTGACGATCTCGGTGGCCTCGATCGCGCCGAGGTTCTTGGCGACGGGAAGGTCGGCCGGGGCGACGCTGCTCATCGGATCTCCCTCTGCTTACGGAGCACGTTCACGTTGTAGATGATGATCGGCAGCACGAGCACGAACAGGATCAGCGCGAGCGCGGATCCACGTCCGACCTCGCTCGCGCGGAACGCCTGCGTGTACATCTCGTTCGCGATGACGCTCGTGTTGAAGTTGCCCGCCGTCATGGTGCGCACGATGTCGAAGACCTTCAGGGTCGCGATGGAGATCGTGGTGAGCACCACGACGAGCGAGCCGCGGATGCCCGGGACGGTGACGTTCGTGAAGCGCTGCCAGCCGTTCGTGCCGTCGAGTTGGGCTGCCTCGATCTGCTCGGTCGGGATGCCCTTGATCGCGGCGCTCAAGACCACCATGGCGAAGCCCGTCTGGATCCAGATCATGACGACGATCAGCAGGATCGTGTTGATCGGATCGGTCTGCAGCCACTGCACCGGCTCGCCGCCGAACCCGGTCACGATGGCGTTGAGCAGGCCGATCTGCTCACGGTCGCCCGAGCGGTACTCGTAGACGAACTTCCAGATGATTCCGGCGCCCACGAACGAGATCGCCATCGGCATGAAGAGGATCGCCTTGTAGTATCGCTCGCCCCGTGAGCGGTCGATGAACACGGCGTAAGCGAGGCCGACCGCGGTCGCGAACGTGGGCACGAGCGCCACCCAGACGATCGTGTTGATGAGCGTGCGGATCGCCGTGGGCTGCGTGAAGCTCCAGATGAAGTGGTCCCATGTGAACGCACCGCTCGAGTCCTGGAAGGCGAGGATGCTCGTGCGGATCGCCGGGTAGATGAGGCCGATGATCATGAAGATCATGGCCGGCGCGAGGAACCCGACGAGCTGCCAGTAGTCTCGACCGCGCTTCGGCGCCTTGTCGATGAAGAAGATGAGGAGGCCGACGACCGCGGCGAACACCGCGAGCCCCATCACCACCTGCAGCAGCTTGCCGATCAGATCAGCCGTCGTCATCTGTGCCTCCCGTTCGTCGTTGAATCAGGGGTGCCGAGGGGCGGGGTCTGCGAACCCCGCCCCTCGATCATGCCGCCTGTGGCGTGCCGACCGCTACTAACTCGCCGGCCAGCTCGCCTCGATGGTGTTCAGGACCTGCTGGGTGTCCTGCCCACCGACCCACTCCACGATGCCCTTCCAGAAGGAGTCGGCACCGACGGCGCCCGGCATCAGGTCGGATCCGTCGAAGCGGAACGTGGTCTCCTCGTCCTGGAGGATCTCGATCGACTGGGTCAGCAGTTCGCTCGACGCGACCTCAGGGTCGAGCCCCTTGTTCGCGCTGATGACGCCGCCGAGGCCCACCCGGTTGTTGGCCCAGGTGTCGCTCGAGAGGTACGCCCGGAAGGCCTCGACCTCTTCGGCGTCGCGGAACGCGACCGGGAACTCGCCACCGCCGGTGACGTTGAGTCCGCCGCCGGCCTCGACGGGCGGAAGCAGGAACGCCCACACGGTGCCGTCGGGAGCGACGGTGTTCTCGTCGCCGCCCTCGGGGTTCCAGAAGGTCTCGTAGAACGAGGCCTGGTGGTGCAGCGAGCACTCGCCGTCGAGGATCGGCAGACCGGCGGTCTGGAACGCCTCGGTGATCTGCGTCGACACGTCGCCGATGCCGCCGTTGACCATCTCGTCGCTCTTCAGGTACGCGCCGACCGCGTCGAACGCTTCAGCGACCTGCGGGTCGTTGAACGGGATCTCGTGGGTCACCCACTGGTCGTAGACGTCGGGGCCGTGCAGGCGGAGCATGTAGTCCTCGACCCAGTCGGTGCCGGGCCAGCCGGTGGCGTCACCCGACTCGAGGCCGACGCACCACGGCTTGTGCTCGCCCTCGGCCGCGATCTCCTCGGAGAGCGCGGTGAGGTCGTCGAGGGTCTCGGGGATCTCGTAGCCCTTCTCCTCGAACTCGGCCGGCGAGTACCAGACGTAGCCCTTGATGCTCGCCATGAGCGGGGCGGCGTAGAACGTGCCGTCGTGGGTGCCGTACGCCTTCCAGTCCTCGGACCACCACTCGTCGACGTTGGCCTCGACGGCCTCGGAGGCCGGGATGAGCCAGCCGCCCGTCGCGAGCCGCTGGAGCAGGCCAGGCTGCGGAACGATGCCGACGTCGGGGGCGTTGCCGCCCTCGGCGAGCACGGCGATCTGCGCCTCGAACTCACTCGAGCCCTGGTAGTCGACCGAGATGCCGGTGCACGTCTCGAAGTCGGACCACGACTCGACCAGGCGGTCGGCCTCGAGGTCGAGGATCGTGCCGCCGACGGTGACCTCGGCGTCTTCGAACGTGCCGTACTCCTCGTAGTCACCGCAGTCGACGTCGGCCGCCTCCTGATCTGCGATGTCGCCCGTACAGGCCGTGAGTGCGAGTGCGACCGCGGCGGCACCCATTACCGGGGCCGTCCAACGGCGGTGCCGTGTGAGTCTCATGTCATCTCCTCGTTGAGTGTGGTGCAGGAGTGAACCCGGGAACCGGTTCCAGCCTCCACGGTAGGACAGAGAGCCGCATCCTCACAAGCGATCCGAGGTCACGGTTCGGACACTGCAGGAATCTGGCGCGAACGCGCGTGGAGAGCGCTCTCACGCGCGCGCCGTGCAGCGACATCCGCTTGCCTCAGCCCAGAGGGAAACGGTTCCACATTCCGGGGAAATCGCACTACACTCGGCAACGGAGCTGCCCGAGGGAGGGAGGCGCTGATGCCAGCGATCGGCGACGTCGCGCGTCTGGCGGGCGTCTCGAAGGCCACCGCCTCACGGGCGCTCAGCGGTCGAGGCTACGTCGCCGAGGACACCCGGCGACGCGTGCAGGCGGCCGCCAAGCGCATCGGCTACATCGCCTCCCCCGACGCCGCCAGCCTCGTGACCGGCC
Organism: Agromyces sp. NSFZ; assembly: GCF_056156205.1. NCBI lineage: Bacteria > Bacillati > Actinomycetota > Actinomycetes > Micrococcales > Microbacteriaceae > Agromyces > Agromyces sp. NSFZ. Next base: position 696,507 of record NZ_CM149585.1, on the reverse strand, counting down.
GCACGAAGAACGTCGGCGTCGTCATCCCGTTCGTCAACCGCTGGTTCTTCGGCGAGGTGCTCGAGGGCATCGAGCGTTCGCTGCTCACGGCGGGCTACGACCTCACCCTCTACAACCTGGCCCAGACCGGACCCGAGCGTGATCGGGTGTTCGACTTCTTCCTCGCCCGCAAGCGCGTCGACGCGGTGATCGCGGTGGGGGTCGACCTCGACGAGCGCGAGGTCGCGGTCATCACGAGGCGCAGCAAGCCCATCATCGCGCTCGGGGGTACGGCGCCGGGCGCACCTCGGCTGGCGATCGACGACCGCGCGGCGGCATCCCTCGCCACCGAGCACCTGCTGAAGCTCGGCCACACGCGCATCGCCCACCTGGCCGGCGCCGGTGCGGGCGCCGCCGCCCGGAGCGTGCAGGGCCTGCGCCGCACGGGCTTTCTCGAGTCCATGGGCGAGGCGGGCCTCACGCCGGCCGGCGGTGCGCGGGGTGTCGTCGAGGCCGAGATGAGCCTGCCAGGCGGCTACGCCGCCGCACTGCAGCTGCTGGGGCATCCGGGCGACCGGCCCACCGCCATCTTCGCGGCCTCGGACGAGGTCGCCTTCGGAGCCATGCGGGCGGCCGAGCGCCTCGGCATCGCCATGCCCGCCGAACTCTCGATCGTCGGGATCGACGGGCACGAGTACGCCGAGCTGTTCGGACTCACGACCGTGGAGCAGTACCCGGGCGAGCAGGGCAGGATCGCCGTGGCGCGCGTCATGCGGCTGCTCGGAGAGGCCCCGCCTGACGGGGCGGAGGAGCCCGACGACGCACCGCTCGCGACGCGGCTCGTGGTGCGCTCGAGCACGACGGCGGCGCCGCGCTGAGCGGGCCCTCCCGCCGCGACTCCCGAGAACGACGGATGCCCCGCAGCCGATGATCGGCCACGGGGCATCCGGGTGTTCAGGTGACGCAGGTCACCTCAAGCTGGTGCGCCCGAACGAGCGCGACCGACTACTTGAGGGTGACGGTGGCGCCGGCCTCCTCGAGGGCGGCCTTGGCCTTGTCGGCGGTCTCCTTGTTCGCGCCCTCGAGCACGGCCTTGGGAGCACCATCGACGACGGCCTTCGCCTCGCCGAGGCCGAGCGAGGTGAGCTCGCGCACGACCTTGATGACCTGGATCTTCTTGTCGCCGGCAGCCTCGAGGACGACGTCGAAGGAGTCCTTCTCCTCGACCTCTTCGACTGCGGCGCCGCCGCCGGCGGCAGCGGGGCCGGCAACGGCGACCGGGGCGGCCGCGGTGACCTCGAAGGTCTCCTCGAACGCCTTGACGAACTCCGAGAGCTCGATGAGGGTCAGGCCCTTGAACTGCTCGAGCAGCTCTTCAGTGGACAGCTTCGCCATGATGTTTCTCCTTAGATTCTCTGGTTACTCACCGCTTGAGAGGCTCGCGCCTACGCAGCGGACTCCTGCTTCTCACGCAGCGCGTCGACCGTGCGAACGGCCTTCGAGAGCGGTGCGTTGAACAGATATGCGGCTCCGAACAGCGAGGCCTTGAAGGCACCGGCGAGCTTCGCCAGCAGCACTTCGCGGGACTCGAGGTCGGCGAGCTTGCCTACCTCTTCGGCGGTCAGGGGCTTGCCATCGAAATAGCCGCCCTTGACCACGAGGAGGGGGTTCGCCTTGGCGAAGTCACGCAGTCCCTTCGCGACGGCGACGGGGTCGCCGTGCACGAATGCGATGGCGGACGGACCGGCGAGCTCGTCGTCGAACGACGAGATGCCGGCGTTGTTCGCCGCGATCTTGGTCAGCGTGTTCTTCACCACGGCGTAGCTCGCGTCCCCACTGATGGACTTGCGCAGCGTCTTCAGCTGGGCAACAGTGAGGCCGCGGTATTCGGTCAGCAGAACGGCGGTCGAGCTCTCGAACAGCTTCGTGAGTTCGGCAACCGAGGCTTCCTTGTTCGCCATGGCCACTCCTTGTGAATTCAACGCGCACCGCGGAGGCGGTGCACGGCCTGGGAGCGCTGGCGGTTCGTGAGAACTCGAACTGGGAGAAAGAAAAGAGCTCCGGCGCAGTTGCGCGGAGCTCGGCCTCGAATCATCGAGGAAGTCTTCGTCACACCTGCGCGGGCACTTGCTTTCGCAAGACTTCGGTCGGCACCGCCGACTGTGATGATCACAGCCTGCGCGCACGACAACCAGCGGTCTTCGGCTCCGTACAGGCTAACGGATGCCTCGGGCCCTCGCAAATCGCCGCGCCCCCGGTCCCCGACCCCGACCCTCAACTCCCAACCCCGACCCCGACCCCCACCCCGACCCCCACCCCGACCCCGACCCCCACCCCCGGACCCCCCAACCCCCGCGAGTGCTAACGCCCAACGCCGAATGTTGACGATGCGGCGCATCCGTTCGGGCCGACCGTTAACACTCGGCGACTGACAACCGGCCGATGTCGGCGGCATGCGCTAGCAAGAGCGCATGGAGATCACACACCTGAATCCCGCCGCGCTCTTCACGAATCCGGCCTTCAGTCAGGGGGTGCTCGTGCGGGGTGGCCACGACACCCTCTACGTGGGCGGCCAGAACGGCACGGATGCCTCGGGCGCCATCGTCGAGGGCGGCCTGGGCCCGCAGACCGAGCAGGCCCTGAAGAACGTGCTCGCGGTACTCGCCGAGGCCGGTGCCGACCAGACCAACGTCGTGCGGCTCGCGATCTACCTCGCTGAAGGCCAGGACGCCAACGAGGGCTACGCCGCGTCGGCGAACGTGTGGGGGCAGCATCCCACCGCCGTCACGGTGCTCAACGTCGCCGATGTGGGGCGCCCCGGCGCACTGGTCGAGATCGAGGCGGTCGCCGTCGTGGGCTGATCCGAGGCATCACGATCGCGGCGTCAGGGCGCGCGGGTCGCGCGGGTCGCGCGGGGCGCGCGGGGCGCGCGGGGCGCGCGGGGCGCGCGGGTCGCGCTGGTCGCGCGGGTCGCGCGGGTCGCGCGGGGCGCGCGGCTCAGGATAGTTGATATAAGTCCACTAATTCGGTATAGTTGACTCTTATCAATCAATCCGGGAGTCACATGGCCAAGCTGCCCCTCCGCACGCGCGCGTCCAAGCCGACCGAGGCCGCGCCACCCGCCCTCTCCGACAACGGCATGACCCGCCGTGAGGTGCTGACGGCGCTCTCCGGCCTCCTGCTCGGCATGTTCGTGTCGATGCTGGCCTCCACGGTGGTCGGCACGTCGCTGCCGGTCATCATCGCCGACCTCGGCGGCGACCAGTCCGCGTTCACCTGGGTCATCACCGCGACCCTGCTGGCCACCACCGTGTCGACGCCGATCTGGGGCAAGCTCGCCGACCTCTTCAACCGCAAGCTCCTGCTGCAGCTCGCGCTCGTGATCTTCGTCGCCGCCTCGGCGGTCGCGGGCTTCTCGCAGGACACCGCAACGCTCATCACCATGCGCGTCTTCCAGGGCGTCGGCGCCGGCGGACTCGCGGCCCTCAGCCAGATCGTGATGGCCGACATCATCAGCCCCCGCGAGCGCGGCAAGTACGCCGGCCTCTTCGGCGCGGTGATGGCGGTCGCCACCGTGGGCGGCCCGCTGCTCGGCGGCGTGCTCACCGACGGGCTCGGCTGGCGCTGGAACTTCTTCGTCGGCCTGCCGATCGCCGTGGTCGCCCTCGTGCTGCTGCAGCGCACCCTGCACCTTCCCAAGCGGCCGCGGCAGAAGGTCTCGATCGACTACGTGGGCATCGTGCTCATCTCCGCCGGGGTCTCCCTGCTCCTGCTCTGGGTCACCTTCGCCGGAACCCAGTACGAGTGGATCTCGATGCCGAGCCTCCTCATGGTGGGGGCGGCGGCCCTGCTCCTCGCGATCGCGATCGTGGTCGAGCTTCGGGTGAAGGAGCCGGTCATCCCCCTCGGGCTCTTCCGCAACCGCACCTTCACCCTCTCGGTCATCGCCTCGATCTCGGTCGGCGTCGCGATGTTCGGCACGGCGGTCTTCCTCAGCCAGTACATGCAGCTCGCGCGCGGAGCCACTCCCACCGAGTCGGGGCTCCTCACGATTCCGATGATGGCTGGAGTCCTCATCGCATCCACCGTGATCGGCGCCCTCGTGAGCCGCCGCGGCAAGTGGAAGGGCTTCATGATCCTCGGCAGCGTGCTGATGGTCGCGGGCAGCATCCTGCTCTCGCGCCTCGAGTACGACACCGACTTCTGGTACGTGGGCATCTCGATGTTCGTGCTCGGGGCCGGCGTCGGCATGCTCATGCAGAACCTCGTGCTCATCGTGCAGAACACCATCGAGGTGAGGAACCTCGGCGTCGCCACGAGCGCGGTCACGTTCTTCCGCAGCCTGGGCGGCACCGTGGGCGTCGCCGTCATGGGCTCGATCCTCGGCACCGTGGTCGCCGATCACCTCAAGACCGGCATCCGCACGCTCGCGCCCGAGCAGCAGCTCGAGGCCGCGCGCACCCTCGGCAGCGGCACCATTCCGCAGATCAGCGAACTGCCCGGATTCCTCCGGGTGATCGTCGAGTCGGCGTACGGCGCCGGCGTCGGCACGGTGTTCCTCGCCGCCGTGCCGCTCGCGATCGTGACACTCCTCGCGGTGGTGTTCCTGCCCAACGTGAGCCTCGGCACCCAGAACGCGATCCAGCGGGCGAAGGTCGAGCAGCAGTCGGATGCCACGACGGCGCGTGGCTCGTCGGCGCACGAGGAGCACGTCCGCGAACACGAGGAGCACGTCCGCGAGCTCGAGGACGCCGAGGATGCGGTGATCGACACCGCAGCGGCATCCGTCGCCCTGACGCCCGTCGGCCTGGCGCACGAACCCGGCAGCGGCTCCCCGACCACCGCCACGGACGCCCGCGGCGAGGTATCCGGAGCCAGTGTCGCGCGCTCGGGCGAGCAGTAGGATCACCGAATGACCGCCCCCGCCGCGCCCGCACCGCGCCCGGCCTCCGACGACGAGATCGCCTCGGTCGAGGAGCAGTTCCGGCTGCTCTTCGTGCGCGTGCGAGCCGTCTGGAAGGAGGCCGCGGCCGCCGTGCATCCCGAGCTGCAGCCCGTGGGCTACAAGATCCTGTCGGCGATCGTGCGCCACGGGCCGATGCACGCGGGCGCCATCGCCGGCGAGCTCGAGATCGACAAGAGCGTGGTGAGCCGCCAGATCCGGCATCTCGAGGCGCTCGGGCTCGCGGTCGGGGTGACCGATCCCAACGACGGCCGGGCGCGGATCATCCAGCCGACGCCGCAGGCGATCGAGAGTGTCGGGCAGAAGTCCTCGCGCATGCAGCGCCAGCTCTACGAGCAGTTGCGCACCTGGTCGGCCGACGACGTCGACGAGCTGGCTCGGCTGCTCGGCCGCCTCACGAACGAGGTCTTCGTGGTGGGCGACTCCGCCGCCGAGTCACGCGACGAGCGCTGACACGGGAGCCGCGGGCAGCCGCACGGTGAACGTCGTCGAACCCGGTTCGCTCGACACCTCGACCGTTCCATGGTGCGCCTCGACGACGGCGCGCACGATCGCGAGCCCGAGTCCCGTGCTCCCGGCCCGCCGCGAACGCGACGAGTCCCCGCGCGCGAAGCGCTCGAACAGCGACCCGACGAGCCCCGGTTCGATGCCGGGGCCGTCGTCGGTGACCGTGAGCACGGCGTCGTCACCGTCACGCTCGACCGTCGCCACCACCTGCGTCCCCTCGGGCGTGTGCACCCGAGCGTTGGCGAGGAGGTTCGTGACGACCTGGCGCAGGCGTGCCTCGTCGCCGATCACGACGGCCGCGTCATCCGTCGACCGCACCTCCCAGCCGTGGCCGGGCCCTGCCGCCTGCGCGTCGCCGACGGCTTCAGCGACGACCTGGCGGAGATCGACCGGCAGCGCGGCGAGCTCGCGGCCCTCGTCGAGGCGTGCGAGGAGCAGGAGATCCTCGACGAGCTCGGTCATGCGCACGGTCTCGGACTCGATGCGCCCGATCGCGTGCACGACGTCGGGCGGAAGCTGCCCGCCATGCAGCCGGGTGAGCTCCGCGTAGCCGCGGATCGAGGTGAGCGGCGTGCGAAGCTCGTGGCTCGCGTCAGCCACGAAGCGGCGCACCTTCTGCTCGCTCTGCTCTCGAGCCGAGAGGGCGGATGCCACGTGCCCGAGCATGCGGTTGAACGCGGTGCCGAGCCGCCCGACCTCGGTGCGCTCGTCGTCGACCGGTACGCGTTCGGCGAGGGCAACGTCGCCGCGATCGAGCGGCAGCTCGGACACGCGCTGCGCGGTCACGGTGACGTCCGAGAGCGGACTGAGTGCTCGCCGCACGACCGCGGAGCCGACGGCGAGCGCCACGACGAGACCCGAGAGCGCGACGAGAGCGACCGTCGAGGCCAGTTGCGCCGTCTGCGCGTTCACGTCGTTCAGGGGCAGGGCGAGCACGATCGTGACGCCGTCCCACTCGGGGCGCACGGCCGCGAGCGCGCGGTAGTCGCCGAGCTCGGCGACGTCGATCGTGTGCGGCGCACCATCGCGCGGTACCGCGACGAGCGACGCCGCGAGTTCACTCGGCAGCGGGAGCACGCGCCCTCTCGTGGTGATGTAGCCGGCGGAGGCGTCGTCGTCGTCGGGCACGAGCGCCGCGAGCGTGCCTGCTGGCTGGCCCGGCACGTTGAGGATGAGAGCCGGTGCGTCGGACGGGTCCCCGGGAAAGGCCGTCGGCTGATCGGAGATACCGAGCTCGGCGCGCGACATCGCCTCGTCGAGGTCGGCGTCGAGTCGCGCGACGGAGGCGCCGTGGAAGATCGCCACCGTCGCGACGCCGATCACGGCGCTGACGGCCACGAGCAGCGCGGCGACGATGACGAGGAGTCGGCGGCGAAGCGTCATCGGGTGGCGCGGGAGCGCGGCATCCGTCGCTTCGACAGGCTCAGCGACCGAGCCGGCCGTGTCGTGCGCCACCGCCTCCTCGCGCGCCGCTGCCGCGTGTCCCGGGTCGCCGGGCTTGGTCATCCGGCGGCCTTGAGCATGTAGCCGGCGCCGCGCACAGTGTGGATCATCGGCTCACGGCCCGCGTCGATCTTCTTGCGCAGGTACGAGATGTAGAGCTCGACGACCGACTCCCGGCCGCCGAAGTCGTAGCTCCAGACGCGGTCGAGGATCTGCGCCTTCGAGAGTACGCGGCGAGGGTTCCGCATGAGGAAGCGGAGCAGCTCGAACTCGGTCGCCGTGAGCTCGATCGGCGTGCCGCCACGTGCGACCTCGTAGGAGTCCTCGTCGAGCGTGAGGTCGCCGACGGCGAGCACGGGATCCTTCGCCTGTGCGAGGGTCAGGGTCGAGCGGCGGATGAGTCCGCGCAGCCGCGCGACCACCTCCTCGAGGCTGAACGGCTTGGTGACGTAGTCGTCGCCGCCCGCGGTGAGTCCGGCGATGCGGTCGTCGAGGGAGTCCTTCGCGGTGAGGAAGAGCACGGGGGTCTCGGTGCCGTCGGCGCGGACGCGCTGCAGCACCTCGAGCCCGTCGATGTCGGGCAGCATGATGTCGAGCACGATCGCGTCGGGCCGGAACTCGCGCGCGATCTTCACGGCGTTCAGGCCGTCGCCCGCGGTGCGCACGTCCCAGCCCTCGTAGCGCAGGGCCATCTTGAGCAGGTCGGTCAGCGACTGCTCGTCGTCGACCACGAGCACGCGCACCATCGAGCCGTCACCCTTCGCGAAGGTCGGGGTGCGGTGCTGAGTGCTCGTGGTGCTCATGTCTCCAGTATCTGCGCGGCCCTATGCGTTTCCTATGAGCGAGGTGAACGGATGCTGCGCGGCCGGCCCCCTCGCCGCCGGCGCCTCCGCCCGCATGTTTCCGTTCCCGCGCCGTGTCTCCGCGGTAGCGGGCACGTCACGCGGGAACGGAAACGGACGGGGTGGCGCGGCGCTCAGCCGATGCGGTAGAAGCGCCAGAACGGGTGCTCGATGTCGAGCACGTCGACCCGGCCGAAGCCCGCCTCGGCCGCCCAGCGCCGCAGCGTCGGCGGCCGCAGCACCGTGCCGTTCGCGACGGTACCGGACTCGGCGGTCGTTGCCGGCAGGCAGTGCAGCACGCTCATGGCGTAGAGCATGCGCTCGACGGGGTCGGCTCCGGCGTGGAACTCCTCGGCGACCCGTTCGTCGGCGACGAGCAGCGCGCCGCCCGGACGCAGCAGCGCGCGGAACCCCGCAAGCGCGTGGATGGGTCGACCCATGTCGTGCAGCGCCTCGAAGATCGTGACGAGGTCGAATCCGGATGACGCGTCGACGCCGCCGCCGTTGCCGCCCACCGAGGCGGCGGCACGCTCCACGGCCCCCACGTCCGCCGCGTTGCCGAGCACGAACGCGACGCGGTCGGCGACGCCGGCGTCGAGCGCGTTCTCGCGGGCCTCCGCGATGGACGCCTCGTCGAGGTCGACGCCCACGACGCGCGCGTTCGGGAACGCGATCGCGAGGCCGATGGTCGACCAGCCCACGCCGCATCCGGCATCGAGCACCGCGCCGCCGGCGTCGAGTGCCGCGGCCCGGTCTGGCAGTTGCTCCACCCAGGCGCGCATGGCGAGGATGTAGCCGGGGCGGTTGAGGGCGCCGAGCCCGTGCCGCAGCTCCGCGCCGTACTCCTCGAACGCCACCCCGCGGCCGTGGCGGAAGTCCGCGACCAGCTCGGGGAAGGCGAGGGCGACACCGGCGAGAAGACCCGAGACGGGCGCGGCGTGCGCCGGGTGCGTCTCGTCGACGAGCACCGGCACGTGGTGCTCGGGCAGGAGGAAGCGGCGGTCTGCTGCGCCCTCGTCGACGACGCCGACGTGACCGGCGGCGGCCTGCTGCTCGAGCCACTCCCGCGCATACCGGGGCGCGATGCCGGCGATGGCGGCGAGCCGCGCGGCGCTGACGGGGCCGTGCTCGTGCAGGGCGCGATAGAGGCCGAAGCGACGGCCGAGCTCGATGGTGAGCAGTTCCGTCGCGCCGCCGAGCATGCCGATGAGCTGCTCGGCGTAGGCGCCGACGAGCGCCGCGGCCTCCTCTTCGGACGAGGATGCGGCCTCGACCGGGAACGAGGTCGCGGCCGGGTCCTCGGCCAGGAGGTGCGGGTTGCCGGAGGCGACGGATGCCCCGTCGGCGGTCGTGGTGGTCAGGGTCTCGGACATCGTGGTTCCTTGCATCGTCTGATGTGCGGGCGGACGCCCGGCACGAGCAGACAGTCAACGCCGATGGGCGCGGCACGGAATCGCCGGATCCGGCCAACCCGTCATGGCCGGAAGCGGCCAGCCCGGAGCATCCGCTCGCTCGGATGAGCGGATCGCTCGGGTGAGCGGATCCGCTCGCCGGTGAGCCGCGTCGCCAGCGGTGCGCCCCATGCGCGACCTCAGATGAGCTCGTTGCGCAACGCCCAGGCGGCCGCGGCCGTGCGCGAGGGCACCCCGAGCTTGGTGCGGATGTTCGCGATGTGCCGGTGCACCGTGTGCGCCGAGAGCACGAGTCGCGCCGCGATCTCGGCGTCGGTCTCGCCGCGCGCGACGAGCCGCAGCACCTCGCGCTCCCGCTCGGTGAGCCGTGCCGCTCCCGTAACGGCTCCGGCGCCCGCGCCGCCCGACGTCGGGTGGAGCGCCTCGACGGGCACGCCGAGGAACGCGAGCGTCTCGCGCACGACGGCGGCGGAATCGCCGCGCCACGGATAGTGGTCGTCGCCCTCGAGCGCGACGAAGCGCGCATTCCGGATGCGGCTCGCCACGTCCTTGCCGAGCGCGAACGGGATTGCGCGGTCGGCGCGCCGATGGAGCACGAGCGTGGGCGCGAGCACGTCGCCGAGGTGGCCGGTCGAGTCGAACTCGTACACCGCACGGAGTGAGGCCAGCGCGACGGCCCGGGAGGCGGTGCGCCGTTGGAACTCGACGAACTCGTCGCGCTCCTCGGCCGTGGCGTCGGGCAGGAACAGGTCGGCGAGCACCCGGGAGCCGAGGCCCCAGTGCTGGTCGATGATCGCGAGCATCGCGTCGCGGGCTGCGGGCGGGGCGAGCTCCGAGCCGCGGGCGTACGTGGCGTACAGCACGAGTCGTTCGACGCGCTCCGGATGCCGCGCCGCGAACAGCGAGGCCACGCCGCCGCCCGACGACGCCCCGAAGAGGGCGATCGGCCCGGGGCCGGGCACCGCGGCGTCGACGAGCGCCTCGAGGGTGGCGAGCTCCTCCTCGAGCGACCGGGCCGGCATGACGCCGCGGTCGGACACGCCGGCGCCGGGGCGGTCGTAGCGGATGACCGTGCGATGCTCCGCGAGGGCTCCGACGAATCGGCGGAAGCCGGCGTTGCGCCAATCGAGCTCGAGGTGGCTCGACCACCACCCCCCGACGAGGAGGGGCGGGCCCGAGCCGACGGCCGACCACGCGATGGACGCGCCGTCGAGCTCCGCGTAGCGGATGACCTGGTCCTCGGGCTGCACGCCCCTCAGTCTAGGAACCGAGGGAAGCTCGGCCTAGACCACGCGCGCGAAGCGCAGGTGATCGGCGAACGCACGAGCGCGTCGCTGCTCGTTGCGGGCCTCGAGGACGTCGGGCAGTTCGTCGCGGTGCTCGCGCAGCAACGTGCGGGCGCCATCGAGTTCGGGACCGCCATCGTCGCCGAGCAGCAGCGGCACGTACTCGCCGGGAAGCAGCAGCTCCTCGTGATCACCGCTCGGCGCGGTGACCGGGCGCAGCACGCCGGCCGCGAGCTGCTCGTCGAGCCAGGCGCGTGCCCGGGGCAGGGGCACGCCGGCGAGCTCGGCGAACGTGGCCGCGTCCACAGGTCCGGCCTCGAACAGCACGCGGTAGTACCCGCGCTTGCGGCCGAACGCGATGGACGCCCGGGCCTGCCGCGCGGCCGGTCCCGCGTCGACATCGTCGAGGGCGGCGGTGATGGTCTCGGACATGATGACTCCCTGGTTGTGCCCGCCCGAGCCGGGCGGTGGATGCCATCGATTCCAGCGCGCCGGCAGCGGTGCCGGCATCGCGCCTTCCGGCCATCTGCCGATGGCCCGAACGGGCCACACCCGACCCCGTTCCGCCCTGGGTCCGCCTGCCCCGCTCCCGCGACCGCGAGACGCCGCCGGTGGTGCTACTGGTTCGAGAAGGCGGCGTCGAACGAGGCCGCCGGCCGCGGCCAGATGAGCGAGCGGATGTACCCCACCGCCTCCTCGGCGCCGTGCAGGCGGTCCATGCCCGCGTCCTCCCACTCGACCGAGATCGGGCCCGTATAGCCGATCGCGTCGAGCGCCCGGAACGCGTCCTCCCACGGCACGTCGCCGTGCCCGGTCGACACGAAGTCCCAGCCGCGGCGCGGGTCTCCCCACGGCAGGTGCGAGCCGAGCACGCCGGCCCGGCCGTTCGCTGGCCGCAGGCGGGTGTCCTTGCAGTCCACGTGGTAGATGCGGTCCTGGAAGTCGAGGATGAACCCGACCGGGTCGATGCCCTGCCACATCATGTGGCTCGGGTCCCAGTTGAACCCGAACGCCGCACGGTGGTCGATGGCCTCGAGCGCGCGCACCGAGCTCCAGTAGTCGTACGCGATCTCCGACGGATGCACCTCGTGCGCGAAGCGCACCCCCTCGGCGTCGAACACGTCGAGGATCGGGTTCCACCGATCGGCGAAGTCCGCGAAGCCGTCGTCGATGACCGATGCCGGCACCGGCGGGAACATGGCCACGTACGGCCAGATGCTCGACCCGGTGAAGCCCACGACGGTGTCCACACCGAGTGCCCGCGCCACCCGGGCCGACCGCTTCATGTCGTCGGCGGCCCGCTGCCGCACGCCCTCGGCATCGCCGTCGCCCCACGTGTACGGCCGGAGGATCGCCTGGTGCCGGAAGTCGATCGGGGCGTCGCACACCGCCTGCCCGGTGAGGTGGTTCGAGATCGCGTACACCTCGAGCCCGTGCCGCTTCAGGATCTCGCGCCGCTCGTCGAGGTAGCCCGGTTCCTCCTCGGCGAGCTTCAGGTCGAGGTGGTCGCCCGAGCACGCGATCTCCAGCCCGTCGTACCCCCATCCGGCGGCGAGCCGGGCGACCTCCTCGAAGGAAAGGTCGGCCCACTGACCGGTGAAGAGGGTCACCGGGTGGGAGCCGGTCGCCGAGCCTGTCGAAGCGGTCATGATCGTTCCCTTTCGTCCTGCAATGCGGTCAGGTAGCGGATGCTGCGTGCCGCGAGTTCGTCCTGTGATGCGGCCAGCGGTCGCCAGACGGATGCCGCGACCGCGATGGTCGCGTTCTCGCCCGTGAAGCTCTCGAGGCCCAGCACGCCGGCGTAGCCGGCATCGTCGAGGGCGTCGAGGAATCCGGGCCAGTCGAGGTGGTCGTCGCCGACGGCACCACGATCATTGCCGCACACCTGGACATGGGCGAGGTGCTCGCCGGCCGAGCGGATCGCGTCCCCGACGTGCTTCTCCTCGATGTTGAGGTGGTAGCTGTCGAGTGCCAGTCCGAGACCCGGGCCGAGGAGCGGCCCGAGCGCCTCGAGCGCCTGCTCGACCGTGTTCACGAGGCTCGTCTCGTAGCGGTTCAGCGGCTCGATGGCGAGGCGGATGCCGCGTGCCTCCGCCTGCCGGACGAGCGGCGCGAGACTTGCGCCCAGCTCCCGGTAGCGGGCCTCGCGCTCCTCGGCGTCCATGCGCCACGCCCGCCCCGTCGCAGCCGTGAACGGCCCGGCCACCACAGGCGAGCCGAGTCGTTCCGCGATGCCGAGGCAGTGCACCAGGTAGTTCTGCGTCGCCACGATCTCCGACCCCGGTGCGGCGACGAGGTTGCGGCCTGGACCCATCGCGCCGATCACGATGGGGGCGAGCCCGTGCTCGGCGAGCACGTCGGCCGCGGCATCCGGAGCCCAGTCCCCCGGTTGCTCGACCGGCAGCTCGATCGCGCCGAAGCCCATGGCCGCCGCCTTCGGGGCGATCTCGGCGAGCGCTGCATCGTCGAGCGGCGACGTCCAGACCCAGGTGTTCACGCCGATGGTGCGGCGCATGCTGCCCTCCTCGTCTGCTGACGGATGCCACGGACCGCACCACGCCGCATGTTTCCATTCGCGCCCGAGGTCCCGTTCGGCCGGAAACCTCCGGCGCGAACGGAAACCTCGGGCGGATGGCGGGTTACGGGATGACGCGATCCTGCCAGACCTGCGGGTACCCAGGCAGCTCCTCGCCGCCGAACTTCGCGTAGTGGCCGTCGGGCATGCCGTCGTTCGCCTCCAGGTAGTCGGCGCGCTCGTCCTCGGTGATCGGCACCTGCGGGAGGACCCACTCCTTCGGCACCTCCTCGCCCGCGAAGATCTTCTGGATCGCGAGCAGCGGCGTGCGCCACTGGAAGTTCGAGTACACGGGTGCGAGTCCCGTGAGTCCGGTCTCCTCCCACTTGCGCAGGAAGCTCATCTCGTCCTCACCCGTCATCACGGGGTAGTCGACGCCGGCGTCCTCGAACGCCTCGATGGCCGCGACGGCGCCGTCACCGGCATCCATCCACACGCCGTGCACGTCGCCCTTGGCGAGCTCGTCGGAGATGATCTTCTTGATCTCGGTCGGGTCGGCGCCCGTGAAGTAGTCGACCGCGTCGATGCCGGCCTCGTCGAACAGCTTCTCGGCCGCGGCCCAGCGCTGCTCGAGCACGTCGACACCCGGCAGGATGCGCAGCGCCACGACCTTGTCGCCCTCGTCGAGCTGGTCGATGAGGAACTCGGCGGTGTCGATGCCCCACGCGAATCCGCCGATCGGGTGGATGAACGTCGTCGGGCAGTCGGTCTGCACGCCCCGGTCGAAGACGATGACCGGCTTGCCGGTGTCGCACGCGCGCTCCACCGCCGGCGTCATGGCCGCCGTGGAGTTCGGCGAGATCACGAAGACATCGCAGTTCCCCTCATCGATGAAGTAGTCGATGTCGGCGATCTGGGTGTCATCGGAGTCCTGGGCGTCGCGCGTCTCCATCTCGGAGATGACGCCCTGCTGCTGCAGCACCTTCAGCTGCTCGTTCATCGTGATCCAGCCCGTCTGCCGCCACGGGTTCGAGATCGAGGCGTTGGCGAAGCAGGCCTTCTTTGCACCCGCGCTGGCGTACTGCGAGGTGTCGACGAACTCGGCGTTGATGTACTGGAGCCACGGCTGGCCCTCTGGACCCTCGGGCGTGACGCCGCGTTCGGCGTCCTGCTTGTCGTACAGCTCCTGGTCGAACCACTCGACCTCCTCCTCGGTGGCTGCGGCGTCGTCCGACGGCGCGGTCACGCTGGGGTCGGTGGTACAGCCGGCGAGCGTGATCAGCGCGAGAGCGCCGACCATGGCGGATGCCACGGTGAACCTGCGTCGCATCACGAACCTCCCTTGGTTTCGTTGTCAGCCCTCTGCGTCGAGGGAATGGGTGCAGGACGAGCAGGATCCGGGGACGGATCCGGCTCCTTCGCCGTGGGCGCCGGCGAAGTCTCCGGGGCCGGCTCGGTCGCCGGCGGGGTGTCGATATCGGGCGCCGGCTCGGTGGTCGGCGCCTCGAGGGCGCGTCCCCTCCGACGCGCCCGCACGGTGGTCGCCGCGTAGGCCACGGCGAGGATGATGATGGCGCCCTGCACCGCATCCCGGTACGTCGAGGGCACGCCCGCGAAGTTGAGCAGGGTGAACAGCGCCTCCAGTGCGAACGCGCCGGCGGCCGCGGCGACGACCCAGCCGCGCCCGCCGCCGAGCACCACGCCGCCGAGCACGACCGCGGTGATGGCCGTGAACTCGTAGCCGCGCCCGACGCTCGGGTGCACGCCCGCGTAGCCGACGAGCAGCACGCCCGCGACGGTCGCCGAGAGCGACGAGATGACGAACGTCGAGGTCTTCACCCACCACGTGCGGGTTCCGGAGTAGCGGGCGGTCACGGCGTTGTCGCCGAGCGCGATGATCGTCCGGCCGAATGGTCGGCGCGCGAACCAGATCGCGGCGGCGAGCACGACCACGAGGATGAGGACCGACCACGGCAGGATCCCGACGACCGGCAGGTCGCGGATGCCGCCGCGCCCGATCTGCCGGAACCCGTCGGCCGGGTTGCCGGTCGCGGCGCCGCCGGTCCAGTAGAGGGTGCCGCCCAGGAGGGCGAGCATCATCCCGAGCGTGACGATGAAGCTCGGCACCTTGAGGAACGACACGATGAGCCCGTTCACGAGACCCACGAGCGCACCGAAGCCGAGCATGAGCGCGAGCACCGGCAGCGACTTCGCGTCGTCCTGGCCGATGAGGTTGCCGGCGATGACGACCTGGGCCGTGACCACCGAGCCCATCGACAGGTCGAACTCACCGCCGACGATCACGAAGTACTGTCCGATCGCGACGATGGCCACGGGTGCGACGCGCTGGACGAACCGGATGAGCTGGCCCGGCTCGGCGAACGTGGGGTTGAGTGCCGTGATGGCGATGAGCAACAGGGCGAGGAGGAGGAACACCGCCCCCCGAGGACTGACCAGCAGTCGGGCGAAGCCGGCGAGGCGGCGGCCGAGTGGCGCCCGCTCGGTGGTCGCGGTCGTCATGCCTGCACCTCCTCGCGGTCGCTGCGCTGCGGACTCGCGGACTTCGTGGTGCCGGCGCCGCCGCCGAACCTCGGCCTGCGCCGGTCGAGCGATCGGCTCGTGTAGACCGCCACGGCGGCCACGATGACGACGCCGCGCACGACGTCCTTCAGGAACGGGTTCACCTGCATGACGCTCATCACGTTGTCGACGACCGCGAAGATCGCGACGCCGCCGATGGTGCCCCACACCGAGCCGCGACCGCCGAGCAGCAGCGTGCCGCCGAGCACGACCGCGGCGATCGACAGCAGGTCGTAGCCGCCCTGGGTGCCGACGGTCGGGCTGCCGACGCCGAGCCGGCTCGCGAGGAGGAGGCCGGCGAATGCGGCGGTGACCGAACAGAGCACGTGCGCGACGATGAGCGGGCGGGCGGTGCGGATGCCGGACAGGCGCGCGACCTGCTCATCGCCGCCGACCGCGAACATGTGGTTGCCGGTGCGCGTACGGGCGAGGAAGACGGCGGCGGCGAGCGCGACCGCGAGCATGATGAGCGTCGACACCGGCACGGGACCCAGCCCGGTGGCGCCGATGAGCTGGAACGCCCACGGCACTTCGCCGCTCGTGCCCTTGTAGTTGGAGTCGAGGTATCCCTTGATGATGAGACCGGTGCCCAGCGTCGCGATGAAGCCGTTGACGCGCAGTTTCGTGACGATGAGCCCGTTCGCGAACCCGATGACGGCGGCGACGGCGAGCACCGTCAGGACCGCTATCGGGATGTTCGCGGGGTCGCCGGCCATCAGGTCGGCGGCGATGAGGCTCGAGAGGCTCACGACGTAGGGCACCGAGAGGTCGAGCGATGCGCACAGGATGACCAGGGTCTGCCCGATGGCGACGAACCCGAGGACGCTCATGCCGGTGAGGATGTCGCGGATGTTGCCGGGGCTGAAGAAGTTGCGTCCGACGCTCGCGACGAGGACGGCTCCGATCACGATGACCGCGAGGAGGGCGATGCCCACGATCAGGCTCGCGTCGAGGCGTCGGCGGCCCGGCCGGGGTGCGCGAGTCGGGATCGCGGTGGTGGTCGGCCGGCTCATCTGGCGTCCTCTCCGCCCGGGCGCAGGGTGCCCGTGGCCGCAGCGAGGATCGTCGCCTCGTCGCTGCCCGCGGGCAGTTCGTCGGAGGCGCGTCCGTCGTGCATCACGACGATGCGGTCGGACATGCCGATGACCTCGGGGAGCTCGGACGAGATCATGAGGATGGCGACCCCCTCCTTCGCGAGCCGACGCATGAGGGTGTAGACCGCGACCTTTGCCCCGACGTCGATGCCGCGGGTGGGTTCGTCGAGCAGGACGAGGCGGGGTTTCGTGGCCAGCCACTTCGCGAGCACGACCTTCTGCTGGTTGCCGCCCGAGAGGTACTGCACCTCCTGGTCGAGGCCGCGCGAGGAGACCTCGAGCGAGGAGAGCACACCAGGCAGCTCCCGCCGCACCTCGCCCGTGCGGCGGGCGAACACGGAGCGGATCACGAGCAGCGCGTTGTCGGCGACGGACTGGTTGAGGGCGAGCCCCTGCGCCTTGCGATCCTCGGTGATGAGCGCGACGCCCGCCCGGACCGCCTGCCGCGGCGACGTCATGCGCGTGGCCTGCCCGTCGAGCCGGAGCTCGCCGCGCGTGAACGGCGTGATGCCGAAGAGCGCCTCGACGAGCTCGGTGCGCCCCGAGCCCTGCAGGCCCGCGATGCCGACGATCTCGCCGCCCCGGAGCTCGAGGTCGATGCCGTCGACGTAGGCGTTCCCGGCCCCGCGGAGCTCGAGTCGCGGCGGCCCGGCTTCGGTGCCCTCCTCGGGCTCGGGGAAGTACGCGGAGATCGGCCGGCCGACCATGCGGCGCACGAGTTCGTCGGTGTCGAGCTCGGATGCCGGCCCGCTGGAGACGAGCGCGCCGTCCTTCAGCACCGTGATGGTGTCGCACAGGTCGAAGATCTCCTTCAACCGGTGGGAGACGTAGAGGATGGCGACGCCCCGCTCGGCCAGCCGCCGCACGATCGCGTAGAGGAGCTCCACCTCGTGCTCGGCGAGCGCCGCCGTCGGCTCGTCCATCTGGATCACGCGGGCGTCGAGCGACAGGGCCTTCACGATCTCGACGATCTGCTGTTCGGCGACGGTGAGCGTGCGCACCGGGGCATCCGGATCGACGCCCGTGACGCCGAGTTCGTCGAGCAGCGCCCGCGTCTCGCGGACCATGGCCTTGCGATCCACGAGGCCGCCGCGCTTCGGCTCGCGGCCGAGGAACACGTTCTGGGCGACGGTGCGCTCGGGCAGCAGGTTGAACTCCTGGAACACCGTGGCGAGTCCGGCCCGGGCCGCCTCCACCGGGTGCGAGAACGCGACGTCCCCGCCGTCGAGCGTGACGGTGCCCGCGTCGCGCTCGTACACGCCCGCGAGGATCTTCATGAACGTCGACTTGCCCGCGCCGTTCTCGCCGACGAGCCCGTGCACCTCGCCGCGATGCAGGGTGAGGCCGACACCGTGCAGCACGGAGACGCCGAAGAACGACTTCTCGAGGCCCTCCGCCACGAGCACGGGCTCGATCGATCCGCTCGGCGCGCCGCTCATCGGATCACCTCCACCCAGTCCCCGGATGCCGCGGACCGGAGCACCGCCTCGGTGACGCGCACCGCGCGCAGGCCGTCCTCGAAGCGGGGCAGACCCTCGGGACGCTCCCCGGCGATCGCGGCGTAGGCATCGGCGACGAAGGCGTTGAACGCGTCCTGGTAGCCCATCGGATGTCCCGCAGGCACGAGCGCAAGCCGGGCGGCGTCAGGAGCGAGGCGGGCCGGGTCGCGGTCGACGAGGCCCGATCCGTCGGTGCGCCCGATCCAGAGCCGTTCCGGGCGCTCCTGCTCGAAGCGCACACTCGCGTCACCGCCCGCGAGCTCGACGGTCAGCGCGTTCTTGCGCCCGGGTGCGACCTGCGAGACGAGCAGGGTGCCCACGGCGCCGGACGCGAGGTCGACGACCACGGCGGCCAGGTCCTCGGTCGCGATGCCGGCGTGCGTGGCACGCGTCTCGTAGACGGTGCGGGTCGAGGCGTTGAGGCGCACGATCCGGTCGCCCGTGATGAACTCGACGAGGTCGACGAGGTGCGAGCCGATGTCGGCGAAGGCGCGTGACGGTCCCCCGAGCGCGGCGTCGACGCGCCAGTCGTCGTCGCCCTGGCCGGCGAGCCAGTCCTGCAGGTAGGCGCCGTGCACGCTGACCAGCCGTCCGATCTCGCCTCGCCCGACACGGGCGCGGGCCTCACGTGCCATCGGGTGGAACCGGTACACGAAGGGCACCGCCGCCACGAGGCCGAGCTCTGCCGCGAGGGCCGTGATCGCCGCGGCATCCGCGGATGTCGTCGCCAGGGGCTTCTCGCAGATGACGTGCTTGCCGGCGAGGAGGGCGGCGCGTGCGATCGGCGCGTGCAGTGCGTTGGGCGTGCAGATGTGCACGACATCGATGGCCGGATCGGCGATGAGCGCGTCCACCGAGTCGAAGGGCGCGTCGAGGCCCAGCCGCCCGGTCGCCTCGACTGCCCGGCTCGACGATGACGACGCGGCGCCGGCCAGTTCGGCTCGTGCCGCGCGGGCCGCCCTCGAGTGCACGGCGGCCATGAACCCGCCGCCGACGAAGCCGGCACGAAGCGTGCGGGCCGGGGCGGTGACGTCCGTTGTCATGTCGGCCATGCTGACACACCTGCAGCAACTTTTGCTAGTCATTCGTCAAAAGATGTCTGACTCGTGACACTGCGCACCTCGCGGTCTCGTCGAAGGCGGTGTGCTTTACTCGGAGAATGGTCGACATCAGCCGCGGATCGGCGTTGGGCAGCTCGGGAGCGAGCGAGCTGTTCCAGCTGCTGCGCGACGGCGTGCCACGCACCCGCGCTTCGCTCGCACTGTCCACCGGGCTCGCGCGATCCACGGTGGCCGCTCGCGTCGACGAGCTCATGCGTCTCGGACTCGTCACGCCGGTGGCCGACGCGGCATCCACCGGCGGCCGGCCCCCGTCGCAGTTCGCACTCAACCCGGCGGCGCGGATCGTGCTGGCGGCCGACCTCGGCGCGTCCCACGCCCACATCGCGGTGACCGACCTGGCGGGAACGGTGCTCGCCGAGCGCAGCGAGCGCAAGGACATCGCGCTCGGCCCCGAGGCCGTGCTCGGGTGGATGGTCGACACGGGCCTCGCCATGATCGAGGAGCTCGGCCGCGACCGCCGCGACCTCGTCGCCATCGGAATCGGCGTGCCCGGACCGGTGGAGCACTCGACCGGGCGCCCGGTGAACCCGCCGATCATGCCCGGCTGGGACCGCTTCGACGTGCCCGGCTGGGTGCAGCAGCACCTCGAGGTCCCCGTGCTCGTCGACAACGACGTCAACATCATGGCCCTCGGCGAGCGCGCCGTCGCCTGGCCGAGCACCGAGCACCTCGTCTTCGTCAAGGTGGCCACCGGCATCGGCTCGGGCATCATCTCCGGCGGGCTCCTGCAGCGCGGCGCCCAGGGCATCGCCGGCGACATCGGTCACGTGCGAGTCGCGCGCGGCGCCGACGTGCCGTGCCACTGCGGGAACCGCGGATGCCTCGAGGCCCTGGCCTCGGGTCCGGCCATCGCACGATCGCTGCGCGAGCAGGGCGTCGACGTGCAGACCGGCGGCGATGTCGTCGAACTGGTCAAGCGCGGCGACCTCGACGCCATCCAGGCGGTACGCCAGGCCGGACGGGACATCGGCGAGGTGCTCACGGCGTGCGTGAGCCTCATCAACCCGTCGGTGATCGCGATCGGCGGTTCCATGGCGCGCGCGGGCGAGCACCTCATCGCGGGGGTGCGGGAGATCGTCTACACGCGTTCGATGCCGCTCGCGACGGAGCACCTCGCGATCGTGCAGTCCGCGGCGGCCGGCAACGCGGCCGTGCTCGGGGCGAGCATGCTCGCCATCCACCACGCCCTCTCCCCCGAGGGCATCGACGCGCTCGCCGCGCGCTGACCCGCGACGTACCCCCGGCGGACGCGCGGCCCCGCGGCGGACCGGCGGCCCCGCTCAGGACGAGCCGTACGCCCGAAGCACGCGCAGCGCGATGAGCGTGACCCACGGATGCGGCTGGCCGGCGCGGACCGGCGGCACGTGCGTCGCCCCGGGGTACGCACGACTCGCCGCCCACCGTCCGTCGTCGCGTCGGCGCCGCCGCAGCACCTCGAGCGCGTCGTCCATGCGCGCGTCGTACGCCACGCCGGCGTCGCGCAGCGCGTCGAGGCCGCGGAGCACGTCGAAGTGCCACCGCGGCGGATGGTGCAGCCGCGTGAACTCCGGATCCATGGGCTCGCCGGTGCGCTCGCTGCGGAAGAGCCGGTGCCGCAGCAGGAACTCCACGGAACTGCCGGATGCCGCGGCGAGCTCGTCGGCGCGGTAGCCGTGCCCGTCGCGAACGTACTGCGTGATGCCCTCGATCACGCTGACGCTCGTGTGCACCGAGGAGTGCGTCGCACCGGAACGGTTGGAGCGGCAGTTGAAGCCCCCATCGGGCATGAGCTGCGACAGGACGAAGTCGACGACGCTCGCGAGCTCGGCGGTCGGAGCGCCGAAGTAGCTCAGGTAGTTCAGGGCCATGCCGTTGACGCAGACGTCGCTCTGCCCGATGGTCCGGCTCGGGTTGAGCCCGCCATCGCGCCCCTTCTCCTCGGCGAGGATCAGTGCAGCCGTCTCCCGGGCCGCGACCGTCTCGGGCGGGAGGCCGAGGCCACGCAGCTCGAGCAGCGTGTAGTGGCTCGACGTCCACTTGGGCTGGTAGAAGCCGCGCCCCCAGTGCCCGTCCGGCCCGCGAGCCGCGAGCAGGACCGCGCCGTCGCCGTCCTCGGCGATCCGGTGTCGGAGCGCGAGCGCCGCGTCGCCGTCGTCGAGCAGGTCGCGGTTCGCCTGGTACGCCACGGCGACGTCGCCGGCGAGCAGCCACTCGAACGGGGCATCCGTCACCTCGCCACCCCCTCGCCGTCGTGGCGTTCGGAGAACACCGCTCCGCCGACCATCATGCCTCGCCCGGTGGACGAACGGCCCGAATTGCCGCGTCCACCCCGAAGGCGGGGCGGGCGCGCGGTACGCTCGGGGCGTGCCCGATACGCCGTTCGCCCTCTTCGATCTCGAGGGCCCGGCGACGGCGCCGCGCATGGTTCCGCCAGCGCCGCCGCGACATCCGCACGAGCTTCGCATCGTGGCGGATGCGAGCGACCGGGTCGCCTGGCTCCGGGCCCGATCGCGGGGGGTCACGGCGACGGATGCCGCGAAGCTCGCGTCACGTGCGTCGGTGCGCACCGCCGCATGGGAGAAGCTGCACGGCACGCGTGGTTTCGGTGGCAGCCGGTTCACCGATCACGGCCGCACCCGCGAACCGGTGATCGCCGACTGGGTGCGCCGCACGCACGGCATCGACCCGTCGAGCCTGCTGTTCCACGCGGCATCCGACCGACGTCACCTCGCGACGCCCGACGGCTTGCACGTGACCGCGCGCGGTGCGGTCGAGCTCTGCGAGATCAAGACGACGTCGCGTGCGTGGCGCGGCATCCCCCGCACCTACCTGCGTCAGGTGTGGTGGCAGCAGTACGTGCTCGGCGCCGAGCGAACCCTCTTCGTGTGGGAGCACCACGAGGACTTCGTTCCGGTCGACGCCGAGCCGCGCGCCCGCTGGATCGATCGCGACGACGACCAGATCGCGATCCTCGTGCGCCTCGCCGACGACTTGCTCGCCGCCCTTCGGCCGCAGGCCGAGGCCGCGTCCGAGGCGCGCGCGTTCTACCGGCCCGGAGTGCTCGCGTGACGACCGTGCTCCTGCACGGACTCGGCGCCGATCGACGCCAGCCGCTCGGGCTCTTCGAGTCGGTGGTGCAGGAGGTCTGCGGCGCCGACGAGGTCGTCGTCGCCCCCGACGTGCGGGCGCACGGCGGCTACCTGGCGGTCGGCGAGCCCGCCGATTTCGCCATCGACCGCCTCGCGGCCGAGGTCTGCGAAGAGGTGCCCGCGGCCGTGGTCGAGGCAGGGCGCGGCCCGCGCGTGGCATCCGACCCGGTCACCATCATCGGCATCTCGATGGGTGCGGCGATCGCCCTGCGCATCGCCATGCTGGGCCTGCTGCCCGTCGCGCGGGCGGTCTTCGTGCGGCCGGCGTTCGACGACCGGTCGCTCCCCGAGCACCTGCGGCCCTTCCCCGTGATCGGGCAGATCCTCGCCGACGCCGGGCCCGCGGGGGCCGCCGAGTTCCAGGAGCGAGCGATCTACCAGCGAATCGCGGCGGAGTCGCCGGCGGGTGGCCGGGCACTGCTCGCCCAGTTCCAGGCACCGGATGCCGCCCGCCGGGCCATGCGCCTCGTCGAGGTCCCGCGCAACCGCGCGTTCGAGGGCGAGCGCGATCTCGCCGAACTCGGGGCCCGGGGCATCCGCTCGTTCGTCGTCGGCGCGGTGCGCGACCCGGTGCACCCGGTGGCCGTCGCGGAGCAGTGGGCCGGCGCCCTGGGCACGTCCATGGAACTCGTTCCCGGGCGCGACGACGGGCCGGCCGCGCAGACGACCGTGCTGCAGGAGCGGGTGGCGCGCTGGCTGGGTCGCGACTGAGCGCGGTCGCCGGGGCCGTCAGACGGAGCTTCGAGCTGCGATCGACGGAAACGGGATCGGGCAGTCCTCCTCGAGCGCGCAGACGGCGAGGTCGTCGCATCCGGCCTCGATCGCTCGCTCGAGCGTCGCCTCGATCTGCTGCAGGGCGGCGATCTTCTCGCGCACCTGCACGAGTTTGGCGCGGGCGCTGTCGGCGAGCCGGGGCCGCCGGCGATGCGCGTGGGACCCGATATCCATCAGTTCGCTGATCTCGTCGAGCGAGAAGCCGAGCGCCTGGGCGGCCTTGACCACCTGGAGCACGAGCACCGTGTCGTCGTCGTAGAGCCGGTGCCCACCGAGACTGCGGTCGGGCTCGGCGAGGATGCCGCGGCGCTCGTAGTACCGGAGCGTCTGGAGGTTGACGCCGGCGCGCTCGGCCACCTCCCCGGCCCGGAGCGTCACGCGTCTGCTCCCGACTCGCGTGCGCGCAGGGCCGAGGCGACGAGCGCCTCGAGCACCGCCGCGTGCGCCGGAGGGACGGTGATCGTCATCACGGCGCCCGCCTCGGCCTCGGCCCCGCCTTCGGCCTCGACCTCGCCTTCGGCCTCGGCCCCGCCTTCGACCTCGACCTCGCCTTCGGCCTCGACCTCGCCGATGTCGAAGGTGAAGAAGGAGCAGCACGACGTCTCGCGTGCCGCGAGGTCGCGGGCGATGTCAGCGCTCCGTGCCGTGAGCGCGAACTCCGCGCTCGTCGCCGAGGTTCGGGTGACGCCGCGCAGTTCCGACGCGAAGAGGTGTGCGAACTCCTGCTCGCGCAGCGGCCGCTCGACCGTCGGGAGCTTGCACGACGACGGGGCCCAGGTCAGCGTTTCCGTGTTCATGGATCCACGGTAAACCCGTACCTGGGTACCGATTGCAACTCGACCCACCGACGTGCCGCAAGCCGGCGTGCGGGCTTCGGCTCGCCGGGAGTGACGATGGCCGATCAGCCAGCGATCACCGACGCGGCCTCGACGGCACGAGTGGTCGTCCGCGCGGCCTCGAGGATGAGGTCGGCCACCGCCCCGGGCTGCGACACCGTGACGGCGTGGGACGCGTCCACCTCGACGAGGTGGGCGTTCGCCCGCTCCGACATGAAGCGCGTCAGCTCGGCTGGGATGGCGAGGTCCTGCGCCGCGAGCAGCACCCACGACGGGATCGACGTCCAGGCCGCGCGCGTCGCGGGCGCCTCGAACGCGGCGAGCGCGAACGGACGCTGGGTGACCGCCATCTGCTGCGCCACGACCTCGTCGACGTCTCCCGCGAACAGGGCGTGGAATCGCTCCTGGTCGATGTACAGCTCGATCGCCGTCCCGCCGTCGGGCGCGGGGTACGGAACCGGCTGCGCGGCACTGCCGAGCTCGGCACCCGGGAACTTGACGACGAGATCGGCGAGGCTCTCGCCCGGCTCCGCGAGGAAGCTCGCGACGTAGACGAGCGCGGTCACGTTCGGGTTGCCGTCAGCGGCGTGGCTCATGACGGCTCCGCCGTACGAGTGCCCGGCGACGACGATGGGACCCTCGATGCGGTCGAGGATGCTGCGCAGGTACTCGGCGTCGGCCTCGAGTCCGCGGAGCGGGTTCGCGACCGCGATCACCGGGTGACCGGCCTGCCGCAACGCGCTGATCGAGCCGTTCCAGCTCGAGGAGTCCGCGTACGCGCCGTGCACGAGGACGATGGTCTGCTTGGCGGGGCTGGTGTTCATGGTGCTCATTCCTTTCGTGGTGGTTGCACCCGTTTCGTGGTGGTTGCACCCGCATCGGGTGCGATCGGTGATGCTGACTTCTGTAACGCATTCGGCGTGTAATATATTGCATTCAGTAGACGTCGGCAAGGAAGTGTGGGCAGTATGTGGTGTGCCCATTCCCACGCACCGCCCACCGGTCGACCGAACGCTCCTGCGAGACGACGTCTACCGCCGTCTCCGCGACGCGATCGTCGACGGCACCTTCGCGCCGGATGAGCAGCTCAAGGACGGCGACCTCGCGACGTGGCTCGGCGTGAGCCGAACCCCCGTGCGCGAGGCGCTCCTCCGCCTCGCACAAGGCGGGCTCGTCATCGCGCGTCCCGGCCGGTCGACCGTGGTCAGCTCGCTCGATGTGCGAGCGACCCGCGACGCACGCGACGTCGTGGCCGCCATGCACGAGCTGGCCGTTCGGGGCGCGGTCGAACAGTTCACGGCCGCCGACCTCGAGTCGATGCGCGACGCGGCGCGCCGGTTCGCCGACGCACTCGACGCCGGCGACATCGACGCCGCCCTTCGTGCCGACGACGAGCTGCACGACATCCCGGTGGCGGTCGCCGGCAACCGGGCGATCGCCACGGTCCTCGAGCAGTTCATGCCCGTGCTGCGACGCATCGAACGGGTGCGCTTCGCGTCGACCGACGGCCGACGCTCGCCCGATCGTCACGACGAGCTCATCCGGTTGTGCGCCGCCGGCGACGCTGCCGGAGCCGCGGCCGTCGCGTTCGAGACCTGGCACAGCCTGCCCGTCTCGGCGGACTGACCGGCACACCCGCCCCGCGCGGCCCTACCCGGTGCGAGCCTCGAGCAGGGCGCTGCCGAGTTCGCTGCGCAGGTACAGCACGCTCCGTCCGTACCGCGTGCTCACGAGGAGCCCGGCGTCCCGAAGCACCCGCAGGTGCTGGTTGACGGCCGAGGCGGTGACCCCCAGCCGCACGCCCAGTTCGGTCGACGACGCCGGGTCGCCGAGGGCGGCGAGCAGTCGTGCCCGCGTCTCGCCGAGCACGGCGGCGACGGCAGCCGGGTTCGCGATGCGCTCGGCCTCCCACAGGGCGCCTTGGCCCCGCGCCGAGTACATGATCGTCGGCGGGCCCTCCCCCACGGGCACCGAGGCGCGCCTCGTGAACAGGGTGGGCACGAGGGTCAGCCCGTTGCCGTCGATCGGGTAGGTGCGATCGCGCGGGTCCGCCAGCCGCACGGACACGACGCCGTGCTCGTACGAGATGCGCGACGAGAGCCCGTTGAGCATGGTGGCGACGCCCCCCTGCGCGACCTGGCGGCCGCGGTAGACGACGTCGGCCTCCAGCACCGCGCGCATGCGCGGCCAGTACGGTTCGAAGCACGTCTCCCAGAGCTGCCGCAGCGCGCGCACGATGCGACGCAGTGCGGCGCTCGTCGACCCCGCGAACACGTCGGGCACGTGCCCGTGCACGGCGATGAGGTCGGCACGGAACAGCTCCGGAGGGGTCGCGAGCAGTGCCGTGAACTCGTCGTCGAGCCTCGTGAGCGGCGACGACGGCCGGGGATTGAGGAAGTCGGGTGTCCACATGCGCTCGTCGATGAGGGCCGAGAGCGTGCCGAAGTCGAGCTGCGCCCGCGCCTGCTCGGTGCGACGCAGCCAGCCGAGCTGGAGCGGGAATCGTTCGGGCCGCTGGATGGCGCGCAATGAGAGTGCGAGCTCGCTCAGCGGGGAGATGCCGAAGCGCACGGCGCCGACGTCGTCCTCGGTGAGCAGGTACCGCAACATGTAGCACTACGCTACATCGATTTCGACCCGTCATCCGACTCTGGGAGAACGGATCCGTGACCCACTCCCCCGCACCCGACACCGACGCCCTCCCCGTCATCGAGCCGGGACTCGACGACGCCGGCGCCGCCTCAGATCAGGCGGCCATCGAAGCGGATGCCCCGGCCGCGCGCGTCGGCCTCATCCGCCGGCTCGCGGCATCCGTCGCCGACCCCGTGCTGCGCATCCTCGTCATCGCGACGCTCATCAGCCGGGTCGGCCGCGGCGTGTTCCTCACGGTCACCGTGCTCTACTTCACGCTCATCGTCGGCCTCGCCGCCCACGAGGTCGCGATCGTGCTCGCCGCGGCGAGCGCCGCGGGCGTGCTCTCGTCGCTCGCGGGCGGGTGGCTCGCCGACCGGATGAGCGCGCGGCGCCTGCTCATCGTGCTCTCCACGCTCGACGGCATCGGCCTCATCTGCTACGTCTTCGCGAACGACTTCGTGACCGCGCTCGTCATCGCCGTGCTCGTCGGCGCCGTCGAGCAGGCATCGAACACGATCCGCCTGGCGATCCTCGCGCGGGCGTTCGACGGCGAAGGTCGTGTGCATGCCCGCGCCGTGCTGCGGACCGTGACGAACGTGGCGATCGCCGTGGGCTCGGGCATCGGCGCACTGGCACTCGTCGCGGGCACCGCCGACGCGTACCGGTGGATCATCGCCGGCGCCGGCGTCATGTACCTCCTCGGCGTCACCCAGCTCGTGCGCCTGCCCGCCTCGGTCGACGCGCCGGGGCGGCCGTTGAGCGCGCCCGTCACGACGAGGACGGGATCGACGGATGTCGCGGCCTCCGCCCGCTCGGAGCGACTCGCGCAGCGCGCGCATTCCCCGTGGCGCGACCCGCGCTACCTCGCGCTCACGGGGCTCAGCGCGGTCTTCGGCATGCAGTTCGGGGTCGGCGAGGTCGGCGTACCGCTGTGGATCGCGAACGAGACGACCGCACCCGAGGTGCTCGTCGCCGTCGTGCTCATCCTCAACACCGTCATCGTGGTGCTCTTCCAGGTGCCGCTCTCGAAGGGAACGCACGACCTGCGCAAGGCCGGTCGCGTCTCGGCGATGGCCGCCTGGCTCATGGCGGCCGCGTGCCTCGTGTACGCGTCGGCGGCCGGCCTCGGCGCCGGCTTCGCGATCGCCGTGATCATCGTGGCCGCGCTGGCGCACGCCTTCGCCGAGGTGCTCTCGCAGGCGGGCGGGTGGGGGCTCAGCTTCGAGCTCGCCGACCCGGTGCGAGCCGGCACGTATCAGGGCGTCTTCGCGATGGGGTACTCGGTCGGCGCGCTCGCGGCGCCCCTCGTGGTGACGTCGACGGCGCTCTCGCTGGGACTCGCGGGGTGGGCGATCCTCGCCGGCACCTTCCTCGCGTCGGGACTCGGCACCTGGGCGATCGCGGTGGCGGCGGCTCGGGCGGCGGCGCGAGGGGCGGTGCCGGCTCCCGCTCGCTGACTCGTCTCCCGGTCACGTCCACTAGGGTCGCCGCATGGCCGATGCCCCGACGATCGTGTGGTTCCGCGACGACCTCAGGGTCGCCGACCACCCGGCGCTCGCCGCCGCCGCCGACCGCGGCGCTCCGGTCGTGTGCGTGTACGTGCTCGACGAGGAGTCACCGGGCATCCGGCCCCTCGGCGGGGCCGCGAGGTGGTGGCTGCACGGGAGCCTCGCCGCACTCGCGGCGGCGCTCGACAGGCTCGGCGGGTCGCTCGTGCTGCGTCGGGGAGCGGCCGCCCGGGTCATCCGTTCGCTCATCGAGGAGACCGGAGCGACCGCCGTGTTCTGGAACCGGCGCTACGGCGGGCCCGAGCGCGAGCTCGACGCGGCGTTGAAGGCCCACCTGTCGGGCCGCGGTGTCGAGGCCCGCAGCTTCGCGGCGAACCTGCTGTTCGAGCCGTGGACGATCCGCACCGGCCAGGGCACGCCGTTCTCGGTCTTCACGCCGTTCTGGCGAGCCTGCACGGCGGCACCCGAGCCGCGACATCCGCTGCTCGCTCCCTCCTCGCTGGACGGCGCGGATGCCACGAGCGACGTGCTCGACGACTGGCACCTGCTGCCCACCCGCCCCGACTGGGCGGCGGGCCTGCGCGCATCGTGGACGCCGGGGGCCGACGCGGCCCACACCCGGCTGGCCGAGTTCGTCGCCGACGACCTCGCCGACTACGACGAGGGCCGCGACCGCCCGGCGCTCGCCGCGACACCGAGGCTCTCACCCCATCTGCGCTGGGGCGAGTTGAGTCCCTACGAGGTGTGGCACGCCGTCCGCGAGCGGCGGGCTGGCGGCGCCGGCGCCGCTCGCTTCCTCACCGAGCTCGGCTGGCGGGAGTTCGCGTGGCACGTGTTGTTCCACTCGCCCGACCTCGCGACGCGCAACTGGCGGCCGGAGTTCGATGCCTTCCCGTGGCCGCCCCTCGACGACGAGGCGCTCCGGGCATGGCAGCAGGGACGCACGGGTGTGCCCCTCGTCGACGCCGGCATGCGCGAGCTCTGGTCGTCAGGCGCGATGCACAACCGCGTGCGCATGGTCGTCGCCTCGTTCCTCACCAAGAACCTGCTCATCGACTGGCGGCTGGGCGAGGAGTGGTTCTGGGACACCCTCGTCGACGCCGACGGCGCCGCGAACGCGTTCAACTGGCAGTGGGTCGCGGGGTCTGGAGCGGATGCCGCGCCGTACTTCCGCATCTTCAACCCCGAGTTGCAGGCGGCGAAGTTCGATCCGCGCGGCGAGTACGTGCGACGCTGGGTGCCCGAGGCCGGGACCGACGCGTACCCCGGGCCGATCGTCGACCTTCGCGAGACTCGCGCCGCGGCGCTCGCGGCGTACGAGCGGGTGAAGGCAGCGCGCTGACGGCCGTCCTCGAAGACGGCGTCGAGCCACCGTTCCTCCCGGCCGGGCGGTGCCGAAGTGCCGAAGTGCCGAAGTGCCGGGTGCCGAAGCCCCCGAGTGCCGAAGTACCGAGGTGCCGAAGTGCCGAAGTCCCCGAGTGCCGAAGTCCCGAAGTCCCGAAGTCCCGAAGTCCCGAAGTCCCGAAGTCCCGAAGTCCCGAAGTACCGAAGTACCGAAGTGCCGGAGTGCCGCAGTGCCGGA
Organism: Agromyces sp. NSFZ; assembly: GCF_056156205.1. Classification (NCBI taxonomy): domain Bacteria; kingdom Bacillati; phylum Actinomycetota; class Actinomycetes; order Micrococcales; family Microbacteriaceae; genus Agromyces; species Agromyces sp. NSFZ. The sequence goes on along the minus strand of NZ_CM149585.1, from coordinate 666,804 downwards.
GTGCCATGGCTTCAGAGGCGAAACGGTCGTCGCCAGCGCACACGACGTCCTCGTTGCGATGCCACGCCCGGCCGGCGCCCACTCGGCCCACCCAGCACGATCCCGTTCGTGTCGAGGGTGAGGTGCCTGCCATCCCGCTGACCGGCAGCCTCCATGTCGGCGGGGCTGCATAGTCTCGAATCGTGGCCACCCTCGACGACCTGCGCCGCACTGCCGTCGCACTGCCCGGCAGTACGGAGCGCGCAACGACAGGGGGCGCGGCATGGTTCGTTCGCGGCAAACTGTTCGCGTGGGAGTGCCATCCGTGGCCGAGCATCCCCGCCGACATACGCGAGACGATCGCGGCCGAGCTCGTTGTCGGCGTCAAGGTCGCCGACCGCCTCGACGCACTCGCCCTGATCGAGATGGCGCCCGAGGTCTTCCTGCGCACCACGACCACCTGGAGCGAGCCGAAGGTCGCGTTCCGCATGGCCGGCATCGACGAGGACCATCTCGCCGAGCTCGTGACGGACGCGTGGCGCGTACAGGCTCCGAAGTACCTGCGGCGCGAGCTCGACGGCGTGGACTCGTAGCGGAGCTCTCCGGCCGGTGTGGGAGGCTGCTGGCATGCCTTCCCCGCAGTCGCTGAGTGAATCGCAGCGCCGCACGGTCGCCGCGTGGGCAGCCGACTGTGCTGAGCGAGTCTTGGTCGTGTTCGAGACGGAGGCCCCGGCAGATGGTCGACCGCGCGATGCCATCGCTCGAGCTCGGGCATTCGCGCGTGGTGAACTCGACGCCGCCGGCGAGATCCGCCGACGGTTCGTCGCCGGTCGGGCCGCGCACGTCGTGAGCTCTCCTGCAGCCGTGGCTGCTGCCCGGGCGGCTGCACAAGCCGCCGGCGTCGCCCACATGGGCGCGCACGCCCTCGGCGCAGCCGCCTACGCCGCAAACGCCGCCGGGCTCGCCGCTCCCGAGCGGCCCGAGACCATGCGCGACGAGATGTCGTGGCAGCTCGAGCGCATGACCGACGAGACGAGGTCCGCGCTTCGACATCTGCCGCTGGTCGGCGAGGACTCCGCGGGCCCCCTCGGCTCAGGACTTCTCGCGTCGGGCGTCCTCGGGTCGATCATCCGGGAGATCCAGGCCGCCCTGCGCGGCACCTCGCCGGAGAAGGGCTCGGGGTCGTCGCCGTGAGCCCACCGCCAGCGGCTTCTCGAACCAGAGGTCGGCGTAGAACTCGTCGTTGAACGGTTCGACCTCGACGTAGCCGGCCTTCCGGTACATGGCGATCGCCTCGGTGAGGCTGGCGTTCGTCTCGAGCACCGCGGCCGTCGCACCGTGTTCCTGTGCCGCCTGCTCGAGCGCCCCGAGGATGCGCCGCCCGACGCCCATGCCGCGCACCGATTCGTCCACCCACATGCGCTTGAGGTACGCGCGCCCGTCCCCCTGGAACAGCACCGCACCGCAGCCGATCGCCCGGCCGTGAAGGCGCGCGAGCACGAACCGTCCCGTCGGCTCGGTGAACTCGTGGGTGCCGGGGTGGAGGCTCTGCCCCGGATCGAACCCGGTCGGGAAGCGCCGAGCGAGCTCCTCGTAGTAGGCGGCGATGCACCGACGGGCGTCGTCGGACGCGGCATCCGCAGGCGCCACCTCGACGAGTCCCGCGTCGAGGAGGCGCATGACGGTGTCCATGGCGTCCACGAGCCGCCGCCGTTGCCCGTCGCTGAGCGGGGCGAGCAGCGAGGCCGCGAGCTCGTCGCTGCGCCTGTCGAGCGCCGCCCGCTCGACTCGGCCGGCGTCGGTCGGACGCACGCTCCGCACGCGCGAGTCGACGGGCGACCCCTCCACCGTCACGAGGCCCTCGCGTTCGAGTGACCGCAGCAACCGGGAGAGATAGCCCGAATCGAGTTCGAGCCGCTCCCGGATGTCTCTCACATCGACGCCGTCGCCATCGACTTCCCACAGCACCCTGGAGGCGCCGAGTGAGCGGGCACTGCCGAGGTAGTGGTCCTGCAGGGCACCGATGCGGGTGGTGACCGCGCGGTTGAAGGCACGAACGGTCGCGATCTCGGGTGTCTCGCTCGACTCCGACATATAGCTGACTTTAGTCAGAGAATATGTCGGCGGCAACCCCCGGCTCGCACAGTAGCCGGGCCGGTGGCAGGATCTCACCATGGGGGCAGACAGGGCTGGCAGGGTCGACACCATCGAGATCACGGCACGTTCCACCGACGGGCGGTCCTTCAGCGTCGCGGATGGCTCGGGCTCTCCCGTCGTCGCGGGCTCGCTCGTCGTGGTGACGGATGACGACGTGCGGCAACTCGCGCTCGTCGAATCGCGGTCGGAGACCCAGCCGCCGGTGCTGCGCGGCCGCCTCCTCGGCGAGCTCGTCGACGGACGCCTCGACACCCGCAGCAGCCACGCGTTCGAACGCGCGACTCTGGAGCCCGTCGACCTCGGCACCCTCGACCTGCTGCACCAGACCACGGGCGCGCAGCTCGAGGTCGGCACCGCGCTCACCGCGCCCGGCGGGCCGGCCAGGCTGCTCGCCCATCGGTTCAACCGGCACACCTTCTGGTGCGGGCAGAGCGGGTCGGGCAAGACGTACGCGCTCGGCGTGGTGCTCGAGCAGCTCATCGCGCACACCGCCCTGCCGATCGTGATCTTCGATCCGAACTCCGACTTCGTGCGTATCGGCGAGCTGAATCCCGGCGCGACCGGGCCGACCGCCGACGCGTTGGCGCAGCGCGACATCCGGGTGCTGCGTCCCAACGTCGAGGGCGCCGAGCCGCTGCGAGCACGGTTCACGAGCATGCCGATCGCGTCGAAGGCCGCAGTGCTGCAACTCGACCCCGTCGCCGACCGCGAGGAGTTCAACTCGCTCCTCCACATTCGCGACGTGCTCGAGGCCAACGACATCGAACGGATCCTGCCGGCGCTCCGAAGTTCCGAGGACCCCGCGCACCGGCGCCTCGCACTTCGGCTCGAGAACCTCGGCGTGCTGGGCTGGGAAGTCTGGGCGGGCGCGCGCACGGCGGCGACCGAGGTGATCCACGAGCGGCCGGATGCCACGGTCCTCGACCTCGGGGGCTTCTCGACGCCCGAGCAGCAGCTCGTCATCGCGCTGTCGGTGCTCGACGAGCTCTGGGAGCGCCGCGAGGAACGCCGCCCCGTGCTTCTCGTGATCGACGAGGCGCACAACCTCGCCTCGCCGGGCCTCGACTCCGCGCTCGCCATCGCGGTGCGCGAGCGGCTGATCCAGATCGCCGCCGAGGGTCGCAAGTTCGGACTGTGGCTGCTGCTCTCGACCCAGCGCCCGTCGAAGGTGCATCCGGGCATCATCAGCCAGTGCGACAACCTCGCGCTCATGAAGATGTCCTCGCCGATCGACCTCGTCGAGCTCGGCACCTACTTCGGCTACGCGCCGGCCGAGCTCGTCGCGCGGTCACCGTGGTTCCGGCAGGGCGAGGCGCTGTTCGCCGGCGGCTTCGTGCCGGCGCCGACGCTCCTGAAGATGGCCGCGCGGGTCACGCCAGAGGGCGGCACCGACGTGAACGTGCCGCTGCGCTGACCCGGGCCACGGCCGGGGGCCGGCCTCCGGCCTGTGCAGGAGAAATGGGCGCCATCCCCCTGAGAAGGAGGGGAGAGCGCCCATTCTCCTGCACGAGTTGGGGCCGAGTTCCTAGAGGAACCGGGTGTACGCCGGGATCGTGAGGAACGTCGGGAACTCCGGCTCGAGCGCGACCGACCGGAACACCGAGATCGCGTCGTCGAAGCGGTCGCCGTCGAAGCGCGGCAGCTCGGCCACGGCCGCCGCCATGAGACGCACGATCGACGTCTGGTCGATGCGAGTGCCCTCGGCGGTCACGGTGTTGTCGTGCAGCCACTGCCAGACCTGCGAGCGCGAGATCTCGGCGGTCGCGGCATCTTCCATGAGGTTGTCGATCGCCGCAGCGCCGACGCCTCGCAGCCACGACTCGATGTAGCGGATCGCGATCGAGATGTTGTCCTGCACGCCCGCCTCGGTGATCCGGCCACCGGCCGACGGGATGTCGAGCAGGTCGGCCGCCGTCACCTCGACGTCGTCTCGCAGCCGGTCGATCTGGTTCGGCCGGTCGCCGAGCACCGCGTCGAACTCGGCGCGCGCCGTCGGGATGAGGTCGGGATGCGCCACCCACGTGCCGTCGAAGCCGTCGCCCGCCTCGCGGCGCTTGTCGGCCGAGACCGCGGCGAGCGCGCGCTCGGTGACCTCGGGGTCGCGGCGGTTCGGGATGAACGCGCTCATGCCGCCGATGGCGTGCGCGCCGCGCTTGTGGCACGTCTGCACGAGCAGCTCGGTGTAGGCCCGCATGAACGGCACCGTCATCGTGATCTGCTTGCGGTCGGGCAGCACCCAGCGGCGGCCGCGCGAGCGGAACGTCTTCACGATCGAGAAGATGTAGTCCCAGCGTCCGGCGTTGAGGCCCGCGCAGTGATCGCGCAGCTCGTAGAGGATCTCATCCATCTGGAACGCGGCCTGGATCGTCTCGATGAGCACGGTCGCGCGCACGGTGCCCTGCGGGATGCCGAGCGCCTCCTGCGCGAACACGAAGATGTCGTTCCAGAGCTTCGCCTCGCGGTGCGACTCGAGCTTCGGCAGGTAGAAGTACGGTCCACGACCTGCGTCGATCAGCTTCTGCGCATTGTGGAAGAAGTAGAGCCCGAAGTCGACGAGCGAGCCCGAGGCGTGCATGGCGCGGCCGGCACGGTCGTGGAACCGCAGGTGCTTCTCCACGAGGTGCCACCCGCGCGGACGCATCACGATGGTCGGCGTCTCGGTCGCGGTGACGCGGTACTCCTTGCCCTCGGGGCTCGTGTACTCGAGGTCGCCGCGCAGGAAGTCGAAGAGCGAGAGCTGCCCCTCGATGACGTTCTGCCAGGTGGGGCTGGTCGCGTCCTCCTGGTCGGCGAGCCAGACCTTCGCGCCGGAGTTCAGCGCGTTGATCGCCATCTTCCGGTCGGTCGGGCCGGTGATCTCGACACGACGGTCCTCGAGACCGGGGGCGCCGCCGGCGACGCGCCACGAGGCGTCGTTCCGGATCCACTCCGTCTCCGGCAGGAACTTCGGGTCGCGCCCGTTGGCCGCGTCGACGCGGTTCTGCAGGCGGATGGCGAGCAGTTCGTGCCGGGTGTGCGCGAAGCGGTCGTGCAGCTCGGCGAGGAACCGCAGCGCGTCGGGCGTGAGGATCTCGTCGTACCGCTCGCCGAGCGGTGCGGTGACCTCGATTCGCGGCTCCACAGTCTGGAAGCTACCAGTCGCGGGCGCAGGCGGTCGCGCGGTTCGGTCGGTGGAAGCGGATGCCGCGGCATCCGTTCGCTCGAGCATCATGCTGGGCGTGGTGTTCATGGTGGTCTCCTTCGGACTCGGTCCCTGAGCCCGTCGAAGGGATGCGGCGAGGCGCCGCTTCGACGGGCTCAGCGACCTTCGACGGGCTCAGCGACCCGTGGTCAGTGCTGGAACTGCTCTTCCTCGGTCGATCCGACGAGTGCGAGGGTGGCGCTGTTGGGGTTCAGCGCGGTGGCGATCTGGTCGAAGTACCCGGTGCCGACCTCGCGCTGGTGGCGCGTGGCGGTGTAGCCGGATGCCTCCGAGGCGAATTCCGCCTCCTGGAGCTCGACATAGGCCGACATGTGACGCTCGCTGTAGTCCTTCGCGAGCGTGAACATGCCGTGGTTCAGGGAGTGGAAGCCCGCGAGGGTGATGAACTGGAACGCGTAGCCCATCGACGCGAGCTCGCGCTGGAACTTCGCGATCTGGTCGTCGTCGAGGTGGCGCTTCCAGTTGAACGAGGGCGAGCAGTTGTACGAGAGGCGCTTGCCCGGGAACTTCGCGTGCACGGCCTCGGCGAACCGGCGTGCGAGATCGAGGTCTGGCTCGGCCGACTCCACCCACAGCAGGTCGGCGTACTCGGCGTACGCGAGGCCGCGGGCGATGACCGGCTCGATGCCGTTCTGCACGTTGTAGAAGCCCTCGGCGGTGCGCTCGCCGGTGACGAACGGCTTGTCGCGCTCGTCGTGGTCGCTCGTGAGCAGCGTCGCGGCGAGGGCGTCGGTGCGCGCGATGATGATCGACGGCACGCCCGCGACATCCGCCGCCAGACGCGCCGCATTGATGGTGCGGATGTGCTGGCCCGTGGGGATCAGCACCTTGCCGCCCATGTGTCCGCACTTCTTCTCGCTGGCGAGCTGGTCCTCCCAGTGCACGCCCGCCGCACCGGCCTCGATCATCTGGCCCATGAGCTCGTAGGCGTTCAGGGGGCCGCCGAAGCCGGCCTCGGCGTCGGCGACGATGGGCGCCATCCAGTCGCGGTCGTCGGCGCCCTGCTCGATCTGGCCGGCCCGCAGCAGCGCGTTGTTGATGCGCCGCACGACGGCGGGAACCGAGTTCGCCGGGTACAGCGACTGGTCTGGGTAGGTCTGGCCCGAGAGGTTCGCGTCGGCGGCGACCTGCCAGCCCGAGAGGTAGATGGCCTTCAGGCCGGCGCGCACCTGCTGCACGGCCTGGTTGCCGGTGAGGGCGCCGAGCGCGGCCGACCACTCGGGGTCCTCCATACGCTCGAACGCGTTGCCGGTGTTCTTCTGGATGTCCTCCCAGAGCTTCTCGGCCCCGCGCTTGGCGAGCGTGCGCTCCTCGCGAACCGGGCCGCGGAGGGCGATGACGTCCTCGGCCGTGTAGTCACGGCGGACGCCTTCCCAACGCGGGTTGGCGTCCCACTCGAGCTGCAGCTCGGCAGCGGTCTGGGTCTGGTCGCCGGGGCGGTTCGTGCTCATCGTGGTGCTCCTTGTCTGGGTCCCCTGAGCCTGTCGAAGGGGATGCGTCGGTCGTCGGTCGGCCCTTCGACAAGCTCAGGGACCGGCCTGTGACTTCCATGCTGCGGGCCGTGGAACACCGCCACCCGACGATTCGGGGGGTGAACTTTCCCCGTATTTCTGCTCGGCAGAAAGACGCGCCGCTCAGGCGGACGCGTCCCCGGCTCGCACGAGGCCCGACTCGTAGGCGGCGACGACCGCCTGCACCCGATCCCGCAGGCCGAGCTTGGCGAGGAGCCTCGTCACGTGCGCCTTGACCGTGGCCTCGCTGAGGTAGAGCCGACGCCCGATCTCGAGGTTCGAGTGCCCCCGCGCGATGAGGAGCCACACCTCCCGTTCGCGTGGAGTGAGGTCGGCGGCAGGGTCGGGTCCCGCCTCGCGGGGAGGCGGCGCTGCGAGGTACCGCTCGATGAGGCGTCGGGTGAGCGCCGGTGCCAGCAGCGCCTCGCCGCGCGCGACCGTGCGCACTCCGTCGACGAGACGGTCGGGCGAGGCGTCCTTGAGGAGGAAGCCCGATGCCCCGACGCGCAGGGCGCGGTAGACGTACTCGTCGAGGTCGAACGTGGTGAGCACGAGCACGCGAGGCGCGTCGGCCTGCTCACGCACGCGTCGGGTGGCCTCGATGCCGTCCATGCCGGGCATCCGGATGTCCATCAGCACGACGTCGGGCCGGAGGCGCTGCGCCTCGGCCACGGCGGACGCTCCGTCGCCCGCCTCCCCCACGACGTCCAGCTCGGCCGCCTCGAGCAGACCCACGATGCCGGATCGCACGAGCGCGTGGTCGTCGGCGACGAGCACGCGGGGCCGGTCGCCGCTCATGCGTCCGCCAACGGCAGCGTTGCGTGCACGCGCCATCCGCCGTCGGACGTGGGCCCGGCCTCGAAGGCGCCGCCGTAGATGCGCACCCGCTCGGCCATTCCCGGAAGTCCCCGCCCGCTGCCGCGGGGCGCCGCGTGTTCCGCGTCCGCCGGCGGCCCGTTCACGACCTCGACCCGCACCTGGTGACCGATGACGTCCACGTCGACGCGCACGTCGGCGCCCGACGCGTGCTTCCGCGCGTTGGTGAGGGATTCCTGCACGATGCGGTACACGGCGAGCGCGTGCCCGTCGGGCAGGTCGCGCGTCGCCTCGCCCACATGGAGACCGCACGCGTGGCCCGCCTCCTCGGTCTCGTGCAGGAGGTCGGGCAGCCGGTCGAGCCCGGGCTGCGGCGCGTACTCGGCGTCGTCCTGGCGGAGCACCCCGAGCAGGTGCCGCATCTCGTCGAGCGCCTCCTGTGCGGTCCGGCGGGTGAGCACCAGGTGCCGCCGCGCGCGCTCGACGTCGCGGTCGAGGAACTGCTCGGCGGCACCCGCCTGCAGCGCCACGACCGAAACGGCGTGCGCGACGATGTCGTGCAGTTCGCGCGCGATCCGCGCCCGTTCGGAGGCGACGGCGTCTTCGGCGAGACGGTCGGAGCTCTCCCGTGCCCGCTGGAGCGTGACCGCGCGGTGACGCACGATGCGCCCGGCCGTCCACGTGGCGCCGACGAAGAAGACCAGGAAGATCGCGCCCGTCGTCTCGATGCCGGGGTCGCCGAAGTAGCCGAAGCCGTGTGCGACGAGCATGGCGACGACCGGCACCAGTCCGAGCAGTGCCGCGAGCCACCAGCGAGGGATGCGCTCCGCGACCGTGTACGTCGCGACGAGGAGGCTCGGGAACGGGTTGAACGTGGCATCCGGTCCGCTGAGCGCTGCGTGCGCGAGGAACGCCCCGGCGACGACGAGCATGACGACCGCGGGCAGCCGCCGGCGCACGATGAGCGGAAGCGAGACGGCGAGCGCGAACGCGAGTTGGGCGGCCAGGTTGGCCGACGGCACCAGCAACGCCTCGAGCACCGCCCAGAGCGCGATGCCGCTCGCGATGGCGAGATCCACCGGCGAGGTCCATTCCCGCCAGGCAGACCGCAGGCGCGGGGACGGTCGCGGGTCCGCGGCCGCACCCGGCGGCGCTCCAGCGAGATCCCGGTTCAGCATCACCCGATCGTAAGCAGGGCGTGGCGCTCGGCGATAGCGACGAAGGTCGACATTCCGCAGCACCCTCGGTCGAGGCATCCGCCGACCCGGGACGGATGCCCCTGGCGCCCCGCCTTCCTAGCGTCGAAGCATCCGGCCGCAGCGTGCGATGCCGGATCACCACCTTCGAGAAAGGCACCACGTGAACCCCGCAACCACGACCGGATCGACGCTCGAGGCGCCGCAGCGTCCCACCGGTTCCGCCCGAACCGTCCCCTCCCCCCGCGACGGCCGCATCATCGGCCGGGTCGGCTTCCGCCTGGCCGGCATCGCGGCGGCCGGCGCCGGCGTGCTCTCGATCGTCATGGGCGTCACGCAGGTCCTGTTCCCGCAGGACGAGGACCCCGCGATCGACCCGCGCACGCGGATACTCCTCGGCATGTTCACCGTGATCCTGTGGGCGCTCGCCGTCGTCTACCTGGCGCTCGCCCGTCACGCCCGTGGCAGCTGGGGCGCGGTCGTCGCCGCCGGCGGCACCGTGCTGCTCACCGTCGGCACGATCACGAGCGCGGTGAACGGCATCGACCTCGAGTTCTTCCCGGTCGTCGCGATGGCGGCGAACGCCGCGTGGCTCGTCGGCGGCATCGGGCTCATGGTCTCGCTGATCCGGGCGAAGCGCGTGAGCCTCTGGCTCGCGATCCCCCTCCCGCTGCTCCAGGTCTGTCTGATCTTCTTGTCCCAGTCGGGTGGCGGAGTGCCCGCCGGGGCCTACCTCGTGGTGCTCGGCGGCGTCCTCCTGGCGGGCCGCATCGACAGCCGCGCACAGCGACGCGCGAGGGCCTGAGACGACGCGACGGATGCCGCGGCTGCGGCCGCGACATCCGTCGTCGTCTGCCGTCCGCCGTGATCAGGCCGCCGCCGGACGTGCCGGCTGCACCTCCTCGATCACGCTCGTGTGCTCGGGAACCCAGCCCAGCGAGCGCGCCTTCTCGCCGCGGGCGCGCTCGTCCAGGAGGAGCGCGTCGGCGAACGCGGCGCCGAACCGCGCCCGCGTCGCCTCGACCGACTCGGCGAGGACGCCCGCCGGCCCGGCCACCGCCTCGGCGATCGCCCGCACGCTCGTCGGGTTGCCGTCGGAGCCGATCAGGCGACCGAGCGGCTCGGGGTGCTCGACCGCCAGCACGTAGAGCCGGGCGAGATCGTCGGCGTGCACCCAGGTCCAGTGCTGCTCGCCATCGCCGATGAGCGTGAGCGCACCGTCGGCCGTTCGAGGGCCGTCGGCGATGAGGCCGAGCACCCCCCGGTCGTGGCCGTAGACGACGCCGGGCGTGACGATCGTGGCCGACACGTCCGACGCGAGCAGTCGCTCCTCGAGCGGCAGGCGCCAGGCCATGAGCTGCGGCGCATCGGGTGCGTCGTCCTCTCGGATGTCCCGGCCCTCGCCGTAGATCCAGAGCCCGCTCGTGAGCACGAACCGCTTCGCGGTTCCCGCGAACGCGCCGATGACGGTGTCGATGACCGACGCGTTGAACTCGGCCGCGCCCTCGGCGGGCGCGGCCGTGTGGATGGCGGCGTCGACGTCGGCGAGCGCCGAGGCGAGCCATGCCGCAGCCGTGAGGTCGCCGACGGCGGGTCGTGCGCCACGAGCTGCGACGGCGGCGGCGGCTTCGTCGTTCCGCACGGCGGCGACGACGTGGTGCCCGGCGCCGATGAGGCGTTCGAGCACGGCTGATCCGATGTGACCGGTTCCCCCGGTGAGCAGAATTCGCATGGACAACACGGTATGTTTTGGATACTGGTTACTTCAACGGAAGTTCCCCCGACGAAACCGAGGAGCGCCCATGCCGACGGCGACGGCCACCCTGACGCGGCAACTCCCGAAGCTGCGCACGGCTGCGAACCCTGCCTCGGGCCCCGCTGCGGGCGCCGAGCCATGCGACATCGCCGACATCGACGTGCTCGACCCGAACTGCCCGAGCCGCATCGCCTTCGGCCGCATCGGCGAGCGCTGGACGATGTTCGTGATCCTCGCCCTCTCGAACGGCCCGATGCGCTTCACGCAGCTGAAGACCCGGGTCGGCGTGGTCACCCCGAAGGTGCTCACCGAGACGCTGCGCGCGCTCGAACGCGACGGGCTCGTCTCTCGGGCCGCCTTCCGCGAGTCGCCGCCACGCGTCGAGTACGCACTGACCCCGCTCGGCGTCTCGCTCCTCGAGCCCATCCAGGCGATGCGCGAGTGGGCCGAACTGCACGTGCCCGAGCTCCTCGCGTGCCGGGAACGCGCCGACGCGGCATCCGACGACTGAACCCCGGCAGCGGGCATGCGGATGCCCCGCCCGCGCGTGCGGGCGGGGCATCCGGGTTCCACTCAGCTCGTGTGGCGCTCGGCCGCGTGCTTCGCGTCCGATGACACGGTGGACGCCGCGTCGGCCCCCTCGGCCTTGACGGTGTCGACCGCCTCGGTCGCACGGCTCTTCACGGCGTCGACCGCCTCGCGGGCCGGTTCACGGAGGTGGTCGGCGGATTCCATCGCCACGTCCTTCGCCTCGTCGACGAGTGGCGCGGCGGCCTGCTTCACCTTCTCGGCGGCCTCCTGCTCCTTGCGGGACGCCGGGATGAGCGACGCCGCGAGCAGGCCGACGCCGAAGGCGATGAGGCCGGCGGCGACCGGGTTGCCCTCGGTTCCGCGCACCACCTTGCGGGGCGCTTCGGCCACCGCCTCGCCGGCGTGCCCGACAGCGCTCTGGGTCGAGTCCGCGACGTCGCTCGCCGTGCCCATCACGCGGTCGGTGAGTCGAGCGAAGGCCCGCTTCACCTTGTCGGTCTGCCGCTGTGCGGCCTTGGCCGGGTTCACCTTGTCGGCGAGCGCATCGACGTCCTGGCCGAGCTCACGCCGCGTCCGCTCGATGTCGTCGCGGATCACATCTGGGTCGGTCATCGGTTCTCCTCATTCCTCTTCAGTGCTTCCGGGATCTTCTTCACGCTCTCGACGGTGTCGGGCATGCCGCGCACCTCGTCGAACTCCTTCTTGCCGACGATGAAGAGCACGACGGCGACGATCGCCCAGATGGCGGCGACGAGCACCGCCGACCAGGCGTTGCCCATGACGTACCCGAGTGCCCACCAGAGGGCGATCGAGAGGAAGAGCAGCGTGAACCAGCCGGCGACGCCGGCGCCGCCGTACATCCCCGCCCCCTTGCCGGCCCGCGTCGCGGACTGGCGGATCTCGGCCTTCGCGAGCTCGACCTCCTGACGCATGAGCGTCGAGACGTCACGGCTCACCTCGGCGAGCAGGTCGCCGAGCGACGTGTTCGCCGCCTGCCGCTCCGACGGAGTCGGCAGGTCCTCGGCATGGCGGGGCGCGCCGAGCGTGGGATCGCTGGTCATCAGAACCCGCCTCTCCGGTCGTCGGGCGACCAGGTGTCCTCGACGATCGGCGTCTCGGTGTACAGGTCCGGGTCGGTCCCGGCGGTCGGGTCCGTCCAGGCGGTCGCGCCGGCCGTGCCGGTCGCGCCGACGGTGCCCGTCGCGCCCGCACCCACCGGGGTGCCGAGGCCCGTGGCCTCAGCCGGCGTCAGGTCGGGCGCGACGGTGGTCGGGCGCGTGCCCCTGGTGGTGGGAGTGCCGTAGGCCGTGGCATCCTCGTCGTCGTCCGGCGTGAGGAGCGCTCGGCCGAGTCGCCCCACGACCACGCCGGCACCGAGGGCGACGGCGAGGAACACGCCCGGACGTCGACGCGCGAACGTCTTCACCTCGAGGAGGAGAGAACCCGGGTCCCGCTGGTCGAGCCAGGAGGCGACCCGATCGACACGGTCGCCGGCCTCGCGAACGAGATCGCCGGCCATGCCGGGCTGGTCGGATCGATCGGCCATGCTCGAGAGCTGTCCGCTGACGCCGTGGAGCCCGCTCGCGACGCGCGCCTGCTGCGTGGCGGCCTGCGATCGCAGCTCCTCGCGAGCTTCGTGAGCGAGGCGGCGAGCCTGCCGCTTGGTCTCAGAGGCGACCGCCTTGGTCTCGCCCTTCGCGACGCCGGCGACGCGGCGGCCCTCTTCACCGGCTTCGTGCGCCAGTGACTTGGCCTCGTCCTTCACGGGAGGGTGCGTGCCGCCCGTCGTGCCGTAGGTGCTGCCCGTGCCGGTCGTGCCGGTGTACGTGTCGCCGGTGCCGGTCGTGCCGGTGTACGTGTCGCCTGTGCCGGTCGTGCCGTACGTGTCTCGGGCACCCGTCGTTCCACCGTACGTGTCGCCCGAGGCGCCGGGCAGTCCAGATGGTGTGCTGTTCGTCATCTCGTGGACTCGCTTCCTATCGTGGTCCGTGCAGGGGCGCCGAAGCGCCCCGCGGAGCCCCTACGGTAGGCACGGTGATGCCGCCCCGAGTAGGGACTTGCGGGCTGGCGAAGCGTGGCGTATAACCGCGAGCGCGAGGCGCCCGCGCGGCCGACATATGGCGTCGATTCCTTGGGCGCCGCATTCTGACGCCGGGATCGCGAGGGGTCAACCGCCTTCACGCCTTCGCATGCGGCATCTCGCTTCGATGCGTTGGAGGGGGACCGATGCGCTACGGATACAAGCTCTCGTCGGAGGGCTTCGGTCCCATCGAACTGGTGCGACAGGCGAAGCTCGCCGAGGCATCCGGATTCGACTTCGTCGACCTCAGCGACCATTACCATCCCCGGCTCGACTCGCAGGGGCATTCGCCGTTCGCCTGGACCGTGCTCGGCGCGATCGCCGCGAGCACCGGGACGATCGGGCTCGTGACGGGGGTGACCTGCCCCACGATCAGGTACCACCCGGCGATCATCGCCCAGGCGGCCGCGGGCCGGATGCCGCGAAGCTCGCCGCCGAGCTCGGCGACGGCCTGTTCGGCACCGAGCCGAAGGCCGAGCTGTTCGGGGCCCATCACGGCGCGGGCGGGGACGGTCCCGCGTACGGCGAGGTCGGACTCGCCTGGGCCGAGGACGAGGCATCCGCCATCGACGCGGCGTTCGAGTCGAGCCGATGGTCGCTGACCGGCTGGAAGGTGATGAGCGAACTGCCCAACCCCGTCAACTTCGAGGCCTCCGCGGCGTTCGTGCGCAAGGAGGACGTCGCGGCGCAGATGCCGTGCGGGCCCGACACGGCCAGGCACCTGGGCGCCATCCGCGAGTACCAGGACGTCGGCTACGACCACGTCGTGCTCGCGAACAACGGACCCGACCCCGACGGCTTCATGGACTTCTTCGCCCGAGAGCTGAAGCCCGCGCTCGAACGCTGATCCTCGGAACTTCGGGGTTCCTTCACCGCGCCGGGCACGAGTCCACGGCAATCTCGGGCCTCGGATGCCGCAGCTCGCAGAACTTTCGCAGTTCTTCGGTTTGCGGCATCCACTCGCCCGTGTGACCATCGAAACATGGTCATCGCGGATCCGATCACTCGCACGACGCTCGGCGCCGTCGTCGGCGAGCCCGCCGGCGACGCCGACGAGGTCGACGCCCTCACGCTCGGCCGGCGCATCCGCGAGCGCCGCACGGCCGTCGGCATGACCCTCGGCGAGCTCGCCGCCGCCATCGACCGCGCCCCGTCGCAGGTCTCGGCCATCGAGAACGGCAAGCGCGAGCCGCGCCTCTCGATGCTCCGCACCATCGCGCTCGCACTCGGCACCACCGTCGACGATCTGCTGCGAGCGGATGCCCCGTCGGAACGCGCCGCCCTCGAGATCGCGGTCGAGCGCGCGCAGCGAGGCCCGGTCTTCGCCGCGCTCGGACTCGAGCCGTTCCGCGTCGCGCGGGGCATGAGCGACCAGACGCTGCAGACGATCCTCGCCCTGCACCACGAGATCGACCGCCTGCATCGCGAACGCGCGGCGACGCCCGAGGAGGCGCGTCGCGCGAACGCGGAGCTCCGTGCCGAGATGCGCGCCCGTGACAACTTCTACCCCGAACTCGAGGCGAAGGCCGCCGAGCTGCTCGAGGCCGTCGGTCACACAGGGGGCCCGGTCTCGCACCAGCTCGTGGCCGACATGGCCTCGCACCTCGGCTTCTCGCTGCACTACGTCGGCGACCTGCCGCACTCGACGCGAACCGTGACCGACAAGCTCAACGGACGCCTCTACCTGCCGACCCAGAACTCGCCGTCGCGCGACTCGCGCTCCCCCATCCTGCAGGCGCTCTCGTCGCACGTGCTCGGGCATGAGGAACCGCGCAACTACGGCGACTTCCTGCGCCAGCGCGTCGAGACGAACTACCTCACCGCCGCGATCCTGCTTCCCGAGCAGGCCGCCGTGCGCTACCTCACCGAGGCGAAGAACCTGCGCCGCATCTCCATGGAGGAGCTCCGCGACCACTTCGCGGTGTCGTACGAGACCGCCGCGCACCGGTTCACCAACCTGGCGACGGCGCGGCTCGACATCCCCGTGCACTTCATGAAGGTGCACGAGTCCGGCACCATCATCAAGGCGTACGAGAACGACAGGGTGCGCTTCCCGAGCGACGCGCTCGGCGCGGTCGAGGGCACGACGGTGTGCCGGCAGTGGACGGCGCGCACGGTGTTCGACGCCGAGGACCGGTTCTCGCCGTACTCGCAGTACACCGACACGTCGACGGGCACGTTCTGGTGCACCGCGCGCATCGAGAAGGCCAAGGAGGGCGAGTACTCGGTCTCGGTGGGCGTGCCGTTCGAGCACGTGAAGTGGTTCCGAGGACGTGAGACGACGCGGCGCTCGGTGTCGCGCTGCCCCGACGAGTCGTGCTGCCGCCGTGCGCCCGACGAGCTGTCGCAGAAGTGGGCGGATGCCTCGTGGCCGGCCGCGCGCACGCCGACGTCGCTGCTCGCGGCGCTGCCCACGGGCACGTTCCCGGGTGTCGACCAGACCGAGGTGTACCAATTCCTCGAGGCGCACGCGCCACGCTGACCCGCCTCTGCGCCACTTCGGCGCCCTGCGCGCCGCTTCAACTGGCGCAGTGCGTGCCCAACTGGCGCGGACGGCGACGACTCCGGCCCCCGGGCAACGCGTCCGGGAGCGCACGGATGTCGAGACAGCGCGCGGCTGGCGCCGGCCGCGCTCCGCGCGCGAGGATGGAACGACACGACCGCGTCAGGGGAGCACCGCTGTGGGAACCACCGTCTTCGAACGGCGCCGGCCGCCGGCATCCGTCGTCGAGCACTCGCTCGCCGGCACCGAGCAGCGGGTGTTCTGGCTCGACGACCTCGCCGACGAGACGAAGCGCGCGCGTCCCCCGCTCACCGGCGAGCGCGTCGCCGACCTGGCGATCGTGGGCGGCGGCTACACCGGCCTGTGGACGGCCGTGCTCGAGAAGCGCCGCAACCCCGACGCGCTCGTCGTGCTCCTCGAGGCGAAGACGATCGGCTGGGCGGCATCCGGACGCAACGGCGGCTTCTGCGAGGCGAGCCTGACGCACGGCCGCGAGAACGGCCTCTCGCGCTGGCCCGACGAGATGGACACGCTCGACCGGCTCGGCATGGAGAACCTCGACGCGATCGAGGCATCCGAGTCCGAGTACGGCATGGACTTCGAGTTCGAACGCAACGGTTCGCTGAGTCTCGCGGTCGAACCGCACCAGGTCGAGTGGCTGCACGAGCAGCTGGCGGATGCCGCGGCGCGAGGCGATGACTCCGTGCGGTTCCTCGACGAGGCCGAGGTGCGCGCCGAGGTCGACTCGCCCACGTACCTCGCCGCCGCGTGGGAGACGCGCACGAGCGCGCTCCTGCATCCGGCGAAGCTCGCCGCCGAGCTCGCGCGCGTCGCCGAGGAGTTCGGTGTCGAGATCCACGAGGGATCCCGCGTGCGCCGCATCGACACGCCCGGTTCGACCGGCGCCGTCACGCTCCTCACCGAGGGCGGGCGAGTACTCGCCCAGCGGGCGGTGCTCGCCACGAACGTGTTCCCGAGCCTCCTGAAGCGCAACCGCCTCATGACGGTGCCCGTGTACGACTACGCCCTCATGACGGAACCGCTCTCCGAGGAGCAGCTGCGTGCCATCGGCTGGTCGAACCGGCAGGGCCTCGGCGATCTCGCGAACCAGTTCCACTACTACCGGCTCTCGCGCGACAACCGCATCCTCTTCGGCGGCTACGACGCCGTCTACCACTACGGCCGCCGGGTGCGCGCCGAGTACGAGCGCCGGCCCGAGTCGTTCGAACGGCTCGCGAGCCACTTCTTCACGACGTTCCCGCAGCTCGAGGGCCTGCGGTTCACGCACCGGTGGGCGGGCGCCATCGACACGAGCACGCGGTTCTGCGCGTTCTTCGGCACAGCCCGTGAAGGTCGGGTCGCGTACGCGTCGGGCTTCACGGGCCTCGGCGTCGCCGCGACCCGCTTCGCCGCCGAGGTCATGCTCGACCGGCTCGAGCGGCGCGACAACGAGCGCACGCGCCTGCGCATGGTGCGCGAGCGCCCGCTGCCGTTCCCGCCCGAACCGGCGGCGGCCATCGGCATCAACGCCACGCGTTGGTCGCTCGACCGCGCGGACCATGAACAGGGGAGGCGCAACATGCTCCTGAAGACCCTCGACGCGCTCGGATTGGGGTTCGACTCATGAGCGACGCACCTCGCCTGCACCCGGGCGTCAACACGGATGCCGCGACCCTGCCCCTCGAGCATGTCGCGGTCGAACCCGAGCAGGTCGTCGCGGGAACGCCGACGACCGGCCACCTGGTGCTCGACGAGTCCGACGGCCGCACGGTGGGCGTGTGGGAGATGTCGGTCGGCGCCATGCGCGACGTGGAGGCCGACGAGGTGTTCGTCGTGCTCGCGGGTGCCGCGACCGTGGAGTTCGAGCATCCGGTGGCCGACCCGATCATCCTCGCGCCAGGCTCGGTCGTGCGCCTCGAGTCGGGCATGCGCACGGTGTGGACCGTGCGTAGGACGCTTCGCAAGGTGTACGTGTCGCCATGACGCTCACATGACGCTCGTGACGCTCTCGTGACTCCCGCAGCCGGGCCCGCCGTCGTCGCGGTCGCCCGCGACGAGGCGCACCGTTTCTCGAAACCGCTGCGGGACGACATCACGCTGATCGCGGGTCACGGCGTCGAGGGCGACGCGCACGCCGGGCCGACCATGATCCGGCGGGTCCGCTACAAGCCGACCGAGACGCTGCCCAACCTGCGCCAGGTGCATCTCATCCAGCGCGAGCTCTTCGACGATCTCGCGGCCGACGGCTTCGACGTCACGCCCGGCGACCTCGGCGAGAACATCACCACCATGGGCGTCGACCTCCTGGCCCTGCCTCGGGGCACGCGCATCCGGCTGGGCGACGAGGCCGAGGTGGAGCTGACCGGACTGCGCAACCCGTGCAAGCAGCTCGATGCCTGGCATCCGGGGCTCATGAAGCGCCTCATACGCCGCAGGAACGGCGTGGTCGAGCGGCTCGCCGGCGTCATGGCGATCGTCGTGCGCGACGGCCGCGTGCGTCCCGGCGACGAGCTGACCGTCACCGTGCCGCCCGAGCCGCACGAACCGCTCGAACGGGTCTGAACGTCGTCAGGCGACGGATGCCTCATCCGCCGCGCCGCCCGCCGTCCGGGCGTCGGACGGGTCGATGGGATCGATGCGGAACGTCAGCCGGAAACGTGCCAGCAGCGCGCTGCCCCCGTCGAGGATGGCGACGCCGGCGGGAGCTCCCTTCACCGAGACGGCCCCGCGTACGCCCGCGACGAGGTCGCGGAACCCCGGCGGCGAGACGGCGAGCTCGAGCACGGCCTCGCGTGCGACGTCGGGGAGGGCGCGGCGAGGTTGCGGGAGGGCACCGGGCCCGACGGGAGCGATGTCGAGCGCTCGCCCGGAGACGATCGCCGAGACCGAGACCCCGGCGACGTGCAGCACGTACTCGGTCGCGGGCATGCCGACTGCGGCATCCGGCCGGAATGCGGCCCGCAGCGCCGCGGCGATCGCGTCGTGCGTGACCTGCTCGCCTTCGGCGGCGTCGCCGAGCACCGACCAGCCCCAACGCTCGAGTGCGTCGATCACGGGAGCGAGCTCGCGGCCGAGGGGGGTGAGCTCGTATCCGCCGCGCACGGTGGGCACGCGCCGCAGCACGCCGGCCTCCTGCAACTCCTTGAGCCGGTCGCTCAGGATGTTGGTGGGTATGCGCGACAGACCGGACTTCAGGTCGCTGTAGCGGCGGGGGCCGGCGAGCAGGTCGCGAACGATGAGCAGCGCCCATCGTTCGCCGACCCGCTCGAGCGCCCGAGCCGTACCGCTGTACTGCCCGAAGCCGCGTGCTGCGCGCGTGGCCATGCGGACTGCCGTCAGGCGTTGGTCGACTGGCTGGCCATGTACGCCTCAGGCCCCATCTCGGCGGCGGCGGGCTCCATGAAGAGGAACGACAGGTTGTTGCCGTCGGGGTCGTCGAGGTCGCGCGAGTACATGAACCCGTAGTCCTGCGCCGGGCGCGGCTCGCTGCCGCCGGCCGCGAGCCCCTTCGCGAGCACGTCGTCGACGTCTTCGCGGGAGTCCCGGGTCAGCGCGATCGACACCTGCGCCTGGGTCTTCGGGTCGATGATCTGCTTGTCGGTGAACGTCGACAGGTACTCGCGGGTCAGCACCATGAAGTAGATGGTGTCGCTGAGCACGACGCACGCGGCGTTCTCGTCGGTGAAGTTCGGGTTGATGGTGAATCCGAGCGAGGTGTAGAAGGCCTTGGACCGCTCGAGGTCGCTCGACGGCAGGTTCACGAAGATGTTGGTGGACATGTGCACTGCTCCGTTCGAAAGGATGGATTCGGTTCGATCGTTAGCTTGCTCTTTGCAAGTACACTTGTCAATAGCAAGTAAAAGATGACTCGCGCCGGCCGGTCAGCGTCGTGCGCTCCGCCGCACCAGCAGCGCCAGGTGCAACCCCGTGAGCGCCTCACCGTCGTCGAGGTCGACCCCGAGCAGGTCGCCGATGAGCGCCAGCCGCTGGTAGAACACCGAGCGCGAGAGGTGGCTCGCGGCGGCCGCGGCCGTGCGATTGCCCGGGTGCGCGACCACGGCGCCGAGCACGTTCAGCAGGTCGCCGCCGCGCGCGAGGTCGTACTCGATGAGCGGTGCGAGCATGCGCTCGCTGTGGCGCAGCAGCCGATGATCGTCGCGCAGCGAGGCGACGAGCCGGATGAGTGGGTGGCCGTCCGCCCGGCGCACCTCGAGGCCCCGCTGACCCGGCGCCCGTGCGCCGCGGGCGAGGTCGATCGCCTCGAGCACCGACCCGAGCAGCTCGTCGAGGCCCTCGGCCGGCGTGCCGATCGAGAGGACGAGCCGATCGCGGGACGCCGCGTCGCCGCCGACGAGGGCCGAGGCGAGCACGTTCGCCTGCGTGTCGCCGAGCTCGCCGGGCTCGCCGGGCAGCGACAGCAGCATGACGCGCGCGCGGGGCAGCGCGACGGAGTCGGGTGCCACGGCATCGATCGCACGTCCGCCGAGCGCGCGCGCCGCGGCATCCGCCGACCCGCTCGTGATCGTCGCGCCCGTGGCGACGAGTCCGTACAGTCGCGCCCCGTCGACGGGGAGGCCGGCGGCCTCGAGGCGAGCGGTCGCCCCGCCCAGGCCGGTGAACCGCCCCTCGAGCAGCCCGTCGACGAGCCGCTGCCGCCCGATGCGCACCCATTCGTCATGCTCGCCGTCGGCGAGGCGCCCGAGCGCCAGCGCGATCGCCCCCTGCTCGAGCACCCCCGTGCGGCCGGCGGGATGCACGGGGCCCGGCAGCGCGATGAGGTGCCCCCAACGGATGCCGCGCGCCTCGACGGGCACGACGAGCCAGTCGTCGGCCGCGCCCGCGACCCCCTGACGGCGGCGATCCGCATCGCCTCGCCGCGCGGCGTCGCGCCGGTGGGCCCGACGCGAGCGCGACTCCCAGTTCGCGAACAGCTCCTCCTCGGCGGCGGGCGGCACGTCCGCGGCGACGACCTCGTGGGCGAGGTTCTCGAGCACCACGCCGGCGCCGAGCGTCTGGGCGAGCTGCTCCACGATGAAGTCGGCGGGCGAGCCGCGGAGGCTGAGCGCCGTGAAGCGCTCGCGCACCTCGTCTCGGGCGCGGAGCGCGGCCGTCTGCTCCGAGATGATGCGGCTGTGCACGGCCTCGGTGAGCGCGACGAACTTCACCTCGCGATGCAGGGCGATGAGCGCGAGGCCCCGCGCGCGTGCCGCGGACTCGACCACGCCGGGCACGTACCGGTAGTGCGCGCCGAGCTCCAGCACGAGACCCGACAGGCCCGCTTCCACGAGCCCGCCGACGAAGGCCTCGAGCTCCGCAGGCTCGGTGGGCCAGCCCGATCCGGTCGAGAGCAGCAATTCGCCGCCGTTGAGGAGCCGCGCCACGCCGGCGCTGTCGGAGACGTGCACCCAGCGCACCCGGGCCTCGAGGGCCTCGTCGCCCGAGAGCACCTCCGGCACGCCGTGCGCGACCGCGTCGAGGGTGAGGATCTCGCGCACGGTGGGCAGGCCGTCGTCGGCCACGGAGAGCCCGGTGCGGCCTGCCATACGGTCTGTTCGGATCGCCTCGTCTTCGCGACGGTCTGCCATCGGGCGGGCCTCTCTGCCTCTGCAATGCTGGGAGCACCAGCTTAGACGACGCACCCGGGCAATCTGTCCGGTGCGCCGGGAAGGAACCCCCCAATGAGTCTCATCCGACACTTCATCGCCGGTCAGGATGTCGCCGACGCCGAGCGCACGGGCCCTGTCTACAACCCCGCCACCGGTGTGCAGCAGCACGAGGTCGCGTTCGCGTCCGTCGGCGAGGTCGAGCAGGCCATCGCCGCCGCGAAGGCCGCTCTTCCCGGATGGCGCGCGACCGGCCTCGTGAAGCGCGCCGACGTGTTCTTCAGGTTGCGTCACCTGCTCGTCGAGCGCCAGGGCGAGCTCGCCGCGATCCTCACGAGCGAGCACGGAAAGGTGCTGTCGGATGCCGCGGGCGAGATCTCGCGGGGCATCGAGAACGTCGAGTTCGCCGCGGGTCTCGTGCACCTGCTGAAGGGCGAGCACTCCGAGCAGGTCGCCCGCGGGGTCGACGTGCACTCGGTGAAGCAGCCCGTCGGCGTGGTCGGGGCGATCACCCCGTTCAACTTCCCCGTCATGGTTCCGCTCTGGATGGTGGCATCCGCCATCGCCTGCGGCAACACCGTGGTGCTGAAGCCGTCGGAGAAGGACCCGAGCGCGTCGGTGTTCCTCGCGAAGCTGTTCCAGGAGGCGGGCCTGCCCGACGGCGTCCTCAACGTCGTGCACGGCGACAAGGTCGCGGTCGACACCATCCTCGACTCCCCCGACGTACGGGCGATCTCGTTCGTGGGCTCGACCCCGATCGCGAAGTCGATCTACGAGCGCGCCTCGGCGAACGGCAAGCGCGTGCAGGCCCTCGGCGGCGCGAAGAACCACATGGTCGTCATGCCCGACGCCGACCTCCAGAGCGCGGCCGACGCCGCCGTCTCGGCCGCCTACGGTTCGGCGGGTGAGCGTTGCATGGCGGTGTCGGTGCTCGTCGCGGTCGGCGATGTCGCCGACGGGCTCGTCGAGGCGGTGCGCTCGCGCATGGGCGCGCTGAAGATCGGTGACGGCACGGATGCCTCCAGCGAGATGGGCCCGCTCATCACGCGTGAGCACCGCGACAAGGTCGCCTCGTACGTCGCCGGTGCGGGCGCCGAGGGGGCCACGGTCGTGGTCGACGGCACGCAGCAGCAGTTCGAGGGCGACGGATTCTTCGTCGGCGTCTCGCTCGTCGACCACGTGAAGCCCGGCATGAAGGTGTACGAGGACGAGATCTTCGGGCCCGTGCTCTCGGTCGTGCGCGTCGAGACCTACGACGAGGCGGTCGAGCTCATCAACGCGAACCGCTTCGCGAACGGCGTCGCGATCTTCACGCGCGACGGCGGCACGGCCCGCCAGTTCGAGTTCGACATCGAGGTCGGCATGGTCGGCGTCAACGTGCCGATCCCCGTGCCGATCGGTGCGTACTCGTTCGGCGGCTGGAAGAACTCGCTGTTCGGCGACTCGCACATCTACGGCCCCGAGTCGGTGCACTTCTACACGCGGTCCAAGGTCGTCACGAGCCGCTGGCCGAACGCGTCCGAGTCGCAGATCAACCTCGGCTTCCCGTCGAACCACTGACCATCGGTCCCGAATTCAGGAACGGGGCCAGTCGGAATTCAGGAACAGGTGGGCGGATGTCGCGGGTCACGCACGATTTCGCGCGCCCCGCGGCATCTGCCCGCCCTCGCCTTCCTGAATTCCGATCGGCCGTTCCGGCGAGTTCGAGCCATCATTCCTGAATTCTGACCACTGAGACGGAGACCAAAGATGACCGACACGATCACCGCGACCGCGACGTACGTCGACCGGCACGGCACGCGCCATCCGCTTCCCGACCCCGCCGCCGACGCCCAGGTGCGCGCCGACGACCGGGGGCACGTGTTCCACTCGTGGAGCGCGCAGGCCCTCATCGACCCGCTGCCCGTCGCCGCCGGTGAGGGCTCGACGTTCTGGGACTACCAGGGCAACGCGTACCTCGACTTCTCGAGCCAGCTCGTGAACCTCAACCTCGGGCACCAGCACCCCGACCTCGTCGCCGCGATCCAGCAGCAGGCGGGGCGGCTCGCCACGATCCAGCCCTCGATGGCGAACGACGTGCGCGGCGAGCTCGCCCGCCGCATCGCCGAGGTCGCGCCAGGCGACCTCGACAAGGTGTTCTTCACCAACGGTGGCGCGGACGCCAACGAGCACGCCGTGCGCATGGCGCGCGCCGTCACCGGCCGGCGCAAGGTGCTCTCGATGTACCGGAGCTACCACGGCGGCACCGCGACCGCGATCTCGCTGACAGGCGACCCCCGCCGCTGGGCGAACGAGCCGAGCGACGGCAGCGTCGTGCACTTCCTCGGGCCGTACCCGTACCGGTCGTCGTTCCACGCGGCGGACGAGGCGGAGGAGACCCGGCGCGCGCTCGCGCACCTCGAGCAGCTCATCACGCTCGAGGGCGCGAACACCGTCGCGGCGATCATCATCGAGACCGTCGTCGGCACCAACGGCGTCCTCGTGCCGCCGGCCGGCTACCTGCAGGGCGTGCGCGAGCTCTGCGACCGGTACGGCATCGTCTACATCGCCGACGAGGTCATGGTCGGCTTCGGCCGCGTCGGCGAGTGGTTCGCGGTGAACCACTTCGGCGTCGTGCCCGACCTCATCACCTTCGCGAAGGGCGTGAACTCGGGCTACGTGCCGCTCGGCGGCGTCGTGATCTCGCAGCGCATCGCGTCGCACTTCGACACGGTCGCGTTCGCGGGCGGACTCACGTACTCGGGACATCCGCTCGCCTGCGCCGCCGGCGTCGCGACGTTCGAGGTGTTCGAGCGCGACGGCATCCTCGAGCACGTGCGCGACCTCGGTTCACGCGTCGTCGAGCCGCGCCTGCGCTCGATGGCCGAGCGGCACCCGTCGATCGGCGACGTGCGCGGCCTCGGCCTCTTCTGGGCCATCGAGTTCGTGAAGGACGCCGAGACCCGCGAACCGCTCGTGCCGTTCAATGCGAGCGGGGCGGATGCCGCGCCCATGAGCGCCCTGGCCGCCGCCTGCAAGCAGGCGGGGCTCTGGCCGTTCACGCACTTCAACCGCATGCACCTCGCACCGCCGCTCGTCATCACCGAGGACGAACTGGTGCGTGGCCTCGACATCATCGACGAGGCGATCACGGTGGCCGACGGCTACGTCGGCGCCTGACCCCGCGGGGGTCGAGGGGAGACCCTCCTCGACCCCCGCGTACCGCAGGACGCCGTCGGCTAGCCTGAGTCCCATGGACTCTCGGGCGGCGTCCGGCGGCATGGCCCGGCGAACCTTCCTCGCCGCATCGCTGTCGGGCGTGACCGCCCTCGCCCTGTCGAGTTGCTTCCCGCCCGAGCCGACGCCGTCGCCGACCCCGCCCCGCACGTCGACGCCGAAGCCCATCCCCGGGGTGCCCGAGCCCGTCGCGATGCGACGATCGAAGTGGGCCGGCGATCCGTTCGCGCGCGGGGCGTTCAGCTTCGACGCCGTGGGGTCCACCCCCGACCTCCGCGAGGCGCTCGGCGAGCCCGTGACCGATCGCCTCGTGTTCGCCGGCGAGGCCTGCTCGACGGATGCCCCTGGCACCCTGCAGGGGGCACGCGATTCGGGCCTGCGCGCCGCCGCCCACGTCATGCGGCCGGGAAGTCCCGGTGAGCGCGTCGCCGTCATCGGCGCCGGCGTCGCCGGGCTCACCGCGGCCCGCGAGCTCCACGACGCCGGGTACGAGGTCGTGGTGCTCGAGGCCAGGGAGCGCATCGGCGGTCGGGTCGACACCGTCGACGACCCCGCAGGCGACGGCACGGCCGAGTTCGGGGCCATGTTCGTCGGCGAGGACGCCGGCCTCGAGCTCGAACTCGCCGCAGCCGACATCGAGGTGCGACCCGTCACGCGCTCAGCGCTCATTCGCACGATCGACGGCACCGCCGTCGAACCGTCGGATGTCGGGTGGCAGGCGATCGACGCCGCGCAGGCGTGGGCGCAGGGAAGGCCGGAGGACGTCTCGCTCGCGACCGCGCTCGCCACGTCGGGCGTGCTGCCACTGCCCACTGAGCCCTCCGGCGATGGCACCACGCCGGCGGACTGGCTCCGCCATGCCCTCGCCAGCGGCGTGGAACCCGCCACCGGGGCAGCGCCGACACGTGTCTCCGCGCAGCGCTTCGACGCGGCCCGGGTCGAGACATCCGGAGCCTTCGTCACCGGACCCCTCGCCGACTGGCTCGACGGGCTCGCCGAGCCCCTCGAGGTCGTGCTCGCGAGCGCCGTCGTGCGCATCGCCTACGACGACGAGCGGGTGGGCATCCGGTTCGACTCGGGCGAGTCGCTCTCCACCGACCGGGTGATCGTCACGGTGCCGCTCGGCGTGCTGCAGACCGACACCATCGCCTTCGAGCCGGCGCTGCCGCTCATGCATCAGCGCGCGATCGCGACGCTCGGCATGGGTGTGGTGGATACCGTGCGCCTGCGCTTCGACGCGGCGTTCTGGCGGGAGCCGGCGCTCCCGACCGCCCGGCCCGGCGACGAGCCGATCGATCCTCCGGTCTTCCTCAGCACCGTCGGCACGGTGCCGGCCGTGGCCGTCTGGATCGACGTCGGCGTCGCGTCCGGCACCGACGAACCTGTGCTCGTCGGGCTCATCGCTGCCGAGCAGGCTCGGCGACTGGAGCAGCTGAACGACGGGGACTTCCGGAAGGCGGTGCTGCCAGGCCTCGCGCCCTTCGCCACAGCCGCCGGTTGAGCGCGACGAGCGCGGCGGTCAGTGCGAGGAAGATGGCGAGCACGAGCGCGCAGTAGAGGATGACGCCGACGAATCCGTCGACCTGGGCCTCGTCGAGGAAGAAGTACGGATACCAGCCCACGTCGGCGCCGCGCACGAGGGTGTACGCGAGCCAGACGGACGGGTAGACGACGACCCAGCCGACGGTCGACCACGGTACGCGCGGATTCAGCCCGAGCACGCTGTCGGTCGTCCACGCGATCACCGCGAGGCCGGGCACCACGAAGTGCAGGAGGGTGTCCGACCATGGCACCTCGACGCGGTAGTCGCGCGTCGAGGCCTGCGCCACGATGAGCCCGAACACGATGCCCGACACGAGCACGTAGACCGTCACGACGGTGCGGAGGATGCCGAGCCATGCGGGGTCGCTGGGCCGCAGCAGCGCGAACGCGCCGGCGATCAGCAGCGTCGCGACGGCCGCGAACGCCGACTGCACGGTGAAGTAGCTGAAGAAGTTCGCGGTCGCGAACGACCGGAAGCCGAGCACGTACTGGTAGTTGCCGATGATCGCGACGATCTCGAGCGCCGCGATGGCCAGCCGGAACACGCCGAGCGCGCGTCTGGCCTGCCTGCCCCAGAGCACGTCTCCCGGGCTGCGAGCAGGCATGCCTCAACGCTACGCCCTGCCCTTCGCGAGTCCACGGGATGGACGGGCCGGTGACGCGCGCAGGCGACCTGATCCTCTCGGCTCGGACACGCCCGCCCGCGGAGCGGATCAGCCGCTCGGGCCGAACCAGCGCGCGCGACGGACCGCACCGAACTGCGCCTTGTCGGCCGCGAACTCGACGGAGGGGCCGACCAGCTGCGCGCTCGGACCGCCGGGCGCGCCGAAGTCGACCTCGATGCGTCCGACCTCGCCGCCCCCGAACTCCATGAAGCAGGTGCCCGCCCCGCCGCGCACGAGCTCGCGCTCGCCGCGCACCCGGCGCACGATCTGCGAGGCGACGGCGCGCGCCGCGCTCTCGGAGAACGAGCCGGCCTTCGGCATCCCGACCTCGACGCAGTCGCCGATGGCCCAGACACCCGGGAACGTCGTCTCGAACGTGGCCCGGTCGACGGGGACCCACCCGTTCTCGGTGAGCCCGGAGTCCACGAGCACGTCGGGCACGCGGTGCGCGGGGATGCCGATGAAGAGGTCGTACGGTTCGTCGTGGTCGGCGAGGTGCGCGACCCGCGCGTCGGGGTCGATCCCATGCACGCGGTGCTGCTTCGTAAGCGTGATGTCGCGCTCTCCCAGTGCTCGCTCGACGGCGGCCGACACCGACGCCGAGATGGGAATGGGCGCCGGCTGCGGTGTCACGACGTGGATCGAACTGGTGTCCCGGATGCCCCGGGCGACGAGTTCGTCGTGCACCAGCAGCGCACCCTCGTAGGGCGCCGGCGGGCACTTGTACGGGATCGAGAGGATCGCGAGCATGACGCGGCCGCCATCGAAGCTCGCGAGCTCGTCGCGCAGGCGCGCGGCGCCCTCGACCGTGTAGAACTCGAAGCCGCCCTCGGTGAACCCAGGCGTCGCGTCGACGTCGTAGCCCGCGCCGAGCGCGACGACGAGGAGGTCGGGATCGTAGGTCGCGCCGTCGGTGACGACACGGCGCGTGGCGGGGTCGATCTCCAGCACGCGCTCTCGCCGGAACTCCACTCCGGGCTTCGAGATGCTCGCGTACGGGAGACGGATCTCGTCGGGTGCGCGACGCCCGGTGAGCACGTCGAGCTTCGAGAAGCCGAAGAAGAACGCGTCGTTCTGGTCGACGAGCGTCACCTCGACGGCACCGGGCAACTGTTCGGAGAGGACGTGGGCGAGCTCGAGCCCGCCGAACCCCGCACCGAGGATCAGGATGTTCGTCGTCATGCCCTCATGATCGTCGGGGGCGGTTCCGGCGTCCAGCGTCGCGCGCGCTCGTGCCTCAGTCGAGCGGACGCAGGATGCGGTCGAGGAAGCGGCGGGTGCGCTCCTCGGTCGGCTTCGTGAAGATGTCGCCAGGGGCGCCGCGCTCCACGACGACTCCGCCGTCGAGGAAGAGCACCTCGTCGGCGGCCTGCCGCGCGAACTGCAGCTCGTGGGTGACGACGACCATGGTCCAGCCCTCGTCGGCCAGCTCCTTGATGACCCGCAGCACCTCGCCCACGAGCTCGGGGTCGAGCGCGCTCGTCGGCTCGTCGAAGAGCAGCAGGTCGGGCTTCAGCGCGAGCGCGCGCACGATGCCGACGCGCTGCTGCTGCCCGCCCGACAGCTGGAACGGGTGGGCGTCGCGCTTGTCGGCGAGCCCGACCCGGTCGAGCAGGGCGGATGCCTCGGCGATCGCCCGCGCCTTCGGCACGCGCTGCACGCGCACGGGCCCCTCGATCACGTTCTCGATGACCGTCATGTGCGGGAACAGGTTGTGCTGCTGGAACACCATCGCCGACCGATCGCGCATCGCGAATCGCGCGGCCTTCGCGACGGGTTTCGAGAAGTCGAGCTCGGGACCGCCGGCGAACGACAGGATGCCGCCGTCGGGGGTCTCGAGTCCGTTCAGCGAACGCAGCACGGTGGTCTTGCCCGACCCGCTCGGGCCGATGAGCACCACGACCTCGCCGCGGCGCACCTCGAAGTCGAAGCCCTTGAGCACCTCGTTGTCGCCGAACGACTTGCGGATGCCGCGTGCCGTGAGCAGCACGGAGTCGTCGGGCGGTGTCTCGGGGGCGAGCGGGTCGGCCGGATCAGTGGGCGACATAACGGTCGAGCCTCCTCTCGAGGGCGCTCTGCCCGCTCGACAGCGCCAGGCAGAACAGCCAGTACACGAGCGCCGCCTCGAGGTAGAGCAGCATGAACTCCTGGCTGAACGCGGCGATCTGCTGCGCCACTCGGAACAGCTCGGTGACGAGGATGAGCGAGGCGAGCGACGTGTCCTTCACGAGCGAGATGAACGTGTTCGACAGCGGTGGTACCGACACGCGGGCGGCCTGCGGCAGGATGATGCGCCGGAGCGTCGTCGCGTGCGACATCCCGATCACATGGCCCGCCTCCCATTGCCCCTTCGGCACCGAGAGGATCGCCGCGCGGATCACCTCGGCCGCGTAGCCGCCCACGTTCAGCGAGAAGGCGACGATGGCGCTCGGCCAGGGGTCGATGACGACGCCCACGGCGGGCAGTCCGTAGAAGATCACGAACAGCTGCACGAGCAGCGGGGTGCCGCGGATCACCGACACGTAGAACCGCGCTGCCGAGGACACGATGCGGTTCCGTGAGAGGCGCGCGAGCGCCACGCCGAGCGCGAGCACGAGCCCGATCGCGAACGAGGCGAGGGCGAGCGGAATGGTGCCGCTCACCCCGCCCCACACGATCGGCCAGAACGACTCGAGGAACAGCTGCCAGCCGTCGGTCACGGTGAGGCCCCTTTCCGGATGTCCCCTGGTCGGGGCGACCGTGAGCCTACTCCGAGACGTCGGCGCCGAAGTACTTGTCGCCCAGCTCGGCGAGGACGCCCTCGTCGCGGAGCTCTGCGAGCGCCTCGTCGATCGCGGCGACGAGCGCCTGCTTGTCCTTCGTGAACGCGAAGGCGCTGAGCGACGTGTCGTCGGTCTCGGCGGCGACCTCGATCGCGGCGTCGGGCGTCGTGTTCACGTAGTCGAGGAAGGTGAGCTGGTCGTTGATCGTCGCGTCGACTCGGCCCTGCTGCAGCAGCGACACGGCCTGGGCCCACCCCTCGACGGCCTCGACGTTCGCGCCCGACTCGGTGGCCAGCGCGTACCAGTTGCTCGTGAGCGACTGCGCGGTGGTCTTGCCGGCGAGGTCGTCGAACGACGAGATCGAGGAGTCGCCCTCATTGACGACGATGACGCCGCGCGACACCGTGTAGGGCTCGCTGAAGAGGTACTGCTCCTCGCGCTCGGGCGTGATCGAGACCTGGTTGCCGATGACGTCGAACCGGCCGGCGTCGAGGCCCGCGAAGATCGCGTCCCACTGGGTCTCCTGGAACTCGATCTCGAGGCCGAGCTTCTCGGCGACCGCCTCGGCCACCTCGACGTCGTAGCCCACGAGGTCGCCGGAGCCGTCCTCGTGGTAGCTGAACGGGCGGTAGGTGCCCTCGGTCGCGACCGTCAGCGTGCCCGCCTTCACGAGGCCGAACTCGTCACCCCCGGTCGCGGCATCCGTACCGCCCTCGCCGGAGGTGCCGCTCGAGCAGGCCGCGAGCGCGAGGACGGCGGCGGATGCGGCGGCGAGGCCGAGGATGGTGCGGGCGCGTGACATGGGTGGTGCTCCGTTCGTGACGTTGGCAGGGGTGCCGGTGCTTCGGTCGGTCGCCCCGGACGCGACGAGTCCATCACGAGGGCGACGTCGAGTGAAACCTCGTGACGCCGCATTGCATTCCACCGACGGCATACCGGTTGCACGAGTCGGGAGGCAACCCCTCGCCTGCGGCGGAGCTGCGGCGCTAGTCTGGCGGCGTCGCGGGAGTCCCCTTCCGCGACGAGGTGCTCCCGACACCCGACCGAAGGAAAACCATGATCACGCTGTCCTGGCTCCTCCTCATCGCCCTCGTCGGCGGAGTGCTCGCGCTCGTCGACGGCATCTGGCGTCTCCGTGCGCGCGGCGGCTCCACCATCGTCGGCATCATCGAGATCGTCGTCGCCGGCCTGTTCCTGCTGTCGCTCTTCCTCCCCGGCATCCCGTGGGGCTCGCTCGTGCTCGGCGTCGCGACGCTCATCGTGCTGGCGGTCGCCCTGTTCGCGGGCGGGCGCACGGGCAAGACCCTCACGATCATCGCCCTCGTGGTGTTGGCCGTGTGGATCATCCTGGTCAACCGGTGGCTGGTCATCCCCGGCATCAACTGATCCACCAACGACCGCGGGCCGGCTGTCCGATCGGACAGCCGGCCCGCGTCATGCGCGGCGCGTCAGGTCAACGCCCGTATGCGGAGCTCCAGGCGAGGGCGTCGACGGCTTCGACTCCGATCTCGGGGTGCTTCGCGCGGAACTCGGCCGAGCCGGCGCTGAAGTCGGCCTCGAGCCGACGGGCGGCCTTGGCGAGTGCGGGTCCGGCTTCATGGCCGAACCGCGCGATGACGCGTGCATCGTCGCGCGCCGGGCGGGGTGTCGAACCCCATCCGGTCCATTCGACGACGGCGCGGGTGAGACGAGGCTCCATTGCCTTCATCACTTCTCCTTCTGTTGGAACGCTGCCACAGTACTCCCACGGAGCACCGTGGTGGCCCGGTCCTCGGGGAATTCACGGCGACGTCAGAACGCGTTCAGCCCCGTGAGCTCCCGGCCGAGCACGAGCTGGTGGATCTCGTCGGTGCCCTCGTAGGTGCGCACCGACTCGAGGTTCGCGGCGTGCCGCATCACCGGGAAGGCGTTCGTGATGCCGTCGCCGGCGAGGATCGCGCGGGCCTCGTGGGCGATCTGCAGGGCCTCCCGCACGCTGTTGAGCTTGCCGACCGAGACCTGCGCGGGCGTGAGCGCGCCGCGCTCCTTCAGCCGGCCGAGGTGCAGGGCGAGCAGGATGCCCTTCTCGACCTCGACGAACATGTCGGCGAGCTTGGCCTGGATGAGCTGGTTCGCGCCGATCGGCCTGCCGAACACCTCGCGCTCGGTCGAACGGGCCAGCGCCGACTCGAGGCACGACCGCGCGGCACCCATGGCGCCCCACACGATGCCGTACCGCGCCTCGTTGAGGCATCCGAATGGACCCGAGGGACCGGATGCCCCAGGCAGCATCGCCCCGGCCGGCACGCGCACCCCGTCGAGGTCGATGTCGCACTGCACCGAGGCGCGCATCGAGAGCTTGCCGTCGATGGCCGTCGCCGTGAAGCCCGGTGTCGAGGTCGGCACCAGGAACCCGCGCACGGCCTTGGCCCCGGACCCGAACGCGCCGCTCGGATCCTCGACCCTGGCCCAGACCACCGCCACGTCGGCGAGGGTCGCGAGGCCGATCCAGCGCTTGGCGCCGTCGAGCACCCACTCGTCGCCGTCGCGACGTGCGGTGGTGGTCATCGCGGCGGGATCGCTGCCGCCCTGCGGCTCGGTGAGCGCGAAGCATCCGATGAGCTCACCCTTCGCCATGCCGGGGAGCCACTGCTGCTTCTGCTCCTCGGAGCCGTACTTGTGGATCGCACTCATGGCGAGCGACCCCTGCACCGAGACGAACGTGCGCCAGCCGCTGTCCGCGGCCTCGAGCTCGAGGCACACGAGCCCGTACGAGACGGCGCCGGCCCCGGCGCATCCGTAGCCCGTGAGATGCATGCCGAGGAACCCGAGCTCGCCGATCTCGCGCACGAGTTCGCGGCGGAAGTGCTTCTGCTCGAAGTCGTCCTCGATCACCGGCAGGATGCGCTCCTGGGCGAAGCGCCGGGCGCGCTGCTGCCACTCGCGCTCCTCGTCGGTGAGCAGGGCGTCGAGGTCGAAGACGGCGTCGATGCGGGGCGAGGTGACGGTGACATCGGTCATGGGGGTCCTTTCGTTCATGAGGGCGGGAGCCAATCGGCGCCGTCGTGCTCGCCGAGCGCGGGCGGCGCGGCGCGGTAGTCGGCCGGCGAGGCGGAGAGCCCGATGGGGTTCGCCATCGAGCGATGCGCACCACCGGCGCCGTGGGACTCGGGCGCCAGGGCGACCGGCTCGAGGCCGAGCGCATCGGCGAATGCGATCGCCTCGGCCACGTCGTTCACGAGGCCGGAGGGCACGCCCACGCGGGTGAGGGCGCCGACCCAGTGGGCCGCGGATGCCCCGGCGAGCGCCTGTTCGATCGCGTCGTGCAGCTCGTCGCGATGGGCGACGCGCGCGGTGTTGCCGCGGAAGCGCTCGTCGCCGGCGAGGCCCGGCACCCCGAGCACCTCGGTGAGCGCACGGAACTGCTTCTCGTTGCCGACCGCGATGACGAGTCCGCGGTCGGCGGCGCGGAACACCGCGTACGGCGCGATGCTCGGATGCTGGTTGCCCATTCGTCGAGGCGCAGTGCCGGTGGCGAGCGTCGAGGAGGCCTGATTCGTGAGTGCCGACAGCAGGCTCTGCAGGAGGTTCACCTCCACGAGCTGGCCGACCCCGGTGCGGTCCCGCTCGCGCAGCGCGAGCAGGATGCCGGCCACGGCGTTCTGGCCGGTGAGCACGTCGACGAGGGCGACGCCCGCCTTCGAGGCCTCGCCGTCGGGCGCGCCGGTGATGCTCATGAGCCCGCCGACGGCCTGCACGAGCAGATCGTATCCGGCGAGCGCGGCGCCCTCGCCCGTGCCGAACCCCGTGATCGAGCAGTACACGACTCCGGGGTTCGCGGCGCGCACGGCCTCATGGTCGAGCCCGAACCGTGCCATCACGCCGGGGCGGAAGTTCTCCACCACGACGTCGGCGGACGTCGCGAGCCGGCGTGCCTCGGCGAGCCCGGCGGCATCCGAGAGGTCGAGGACGACGGACCGCTTGTTGCGGTTGACGGCGCCGAAGTAGGTGGCGCGCCCCGCCGCATCGACCGGTGGGGTCCAGTGCCTGGTGTCGTCGCCCGAGGGAGACTCGATCTTGATGATGTCGGCGCCGAAGTCGGCGAGCAGCATGGTCGCGTAGGGGCCGGCGAGCACGCGCGAGAAGTCCGCGACGCGCACGCCCGCGAGCGGTGGTGCAGGTCGCTGGTGCATGGGGTCCGCCTTCGCCGGTCGACGACCGCCGTGGTCGCCATCAATTCCTCCTATCCTGAATGATTTTCCCGTGCGGCGCCACTCGCGCCCCATCCGCCGGGGTAGCCTGAACGCATGGAGCCGAGGGTGGGGCCGGGTGCGCGCGAAGCCGTGTTCGCCCAGCTCGCCGACGCCGGGCGCGCCGAGCAGGTCGCGCAGCGACTCACCGACGGCATCGTGCTCGGGGTGCTGCACGCGGGTGAGCGCCTGCCCAGCGAGCCCGAACTCGCCCGGCGCTTCGGCGTGGCGCTCATCACGGTGCGCGAGGGTCTCGGGATCCTGCGCGAAGCGGGCCTCGTCGAGACCCGCCGCGGGCGCGATGGCGGCAGCTTCGTCGTCGAGGGCGACGCCGAGCACCGCTCGCTGATCACCTCCCGGTTGCGCGCGCTCGCCCAGGTCGAGCTCAGCGACATGGCGGTCTACTTCGGTGCGATCTTCGGGGCCGCGGCCGAACGGGCCGCAGAGCGTGCGGCCGAGGGCGACGGCGAACGCCTCACCGCGTGGCTCGCCGCTGCGGACTTCGGCGCCGCGCCATCCGCTCGCACCAACCAGGGCGGGTTCTTCCTCGAGGTGGCGGTGCTCAGCCAGTCGGCCCGCATCGTGCGCGAGCAGATCCGACTGCAGGCGGAGTTCGGTCCGCTCCTGCTGCTCGGCCTCGATGACGAGTCGGTGCGCACCGAGGCGACGGCACGGAATCGCGCCATCGCGCGCGCCGTCACCGCGCACCGACCGCCGAAGGCGCGCGAGGCCGCGGGCACGCTAGTGCGCGTGCTCTCCGAGCACCTGCTCGCCGCGAAGGCCCGGATCGAACGTGGAGGAGCCCTCGATGAGCCGATCAGCGCGTGACGTCGCGGCGGCCGTGGGCGCCGTGTTCGCGGGCGTGTTCGACCAGCTCTCGGCGTGGCGGGCACCCATCGAGCACCTCGTCGCGACCGCTCCCGAGGTGCGGCCGGCCGAACTCGACGGCGCCGTCGCCGACCTCGTGCTCCCCCGCCTCGTCGAGCCCGACCCGCTCCTCGTCGGGGCGGGCTTCATCGCCGACGGCGAGATCGTGCGCGGCCGCGACGTGCACTTCGCGTGGTGGCTCGGGCCGCTCGACGCGAACCCCGTGCTCGGGTCCACGACCGAGCCCACGCGCCTCGACCTGACCACGCGCGGCTACACCGAGTATCTCCGCGACTTCCGCGCACTCGAGTGGTACGCGATCCCCGCGAGCACGCGGCACGCGCACGTCACCGGGCCGTACGTCGACCACCTCTGCACCTGCGACTACATCCTCACCCTCACGATGCCCGTGCACGCGAGCGACGACCGCATGGTCGGGGTCGTCGGGGCGGATGTCTCGGTGCGCGGCCTCGAGCGGGAATTCCTCGCGGCCCTCCTCGACGTGCCGGAACCGCTCGCCCTCGTGAACGAGGCCGGCCGCGTCGTGGTGTCGACGGAGCCGACGCTCCAGGTCGGGCAGCTCGCGGCTGCGTGGCGGCTCGCCGAAGCCTGCCCCGGCACCCCGTTCCGCGTGCTCGTCGCGCCCACGGCCGGCCCCGGTGCATCCGGCTCGTATTGAATCATTTGCTGTTATATCTTTGACGGACGAGCGTATGCACCGCGGCAGACGAGCTCTGGCGTGCGTGCACCCGAGAAGGAGAACCCCATGAGCTATGCCGTGACAAATCCCGCGACCGGCGAGGTCCTCAAGACCTACCCGACGATCACCGATGCGGAGCTCGAGACGGCCATCGCGGCGGCCGACGAGGCCTTCCGCACCTGGTCGAAGTCGACGACCGTCGACGAGCGCGCCGCCCTCATCCGCCGCGTCGGCGAACTGCACGTCGAGCGCCGTCAGGAGCTCGCCGAGATCATCGTGCGCGAGATGGGCAAGCCCATCGAGCAGGCCCTCGCCGAGGCCGACTTCGCCGGCGACATCTACACGTACTACGCCGACCACGCCGCGGAGTTCCTGAAGGACGAGCCGGTGAAGCTGCTCGCCGGCGACGGCTCGGCGGTGGTTCGACGGAGCGCCCTCGGCGTGCTGCTCGGCGTCATGCCGTGGAACTTCCCGTACTACCAGGTCGCGCGCTTCGCCGGCCCCAACCTCATCATCGGCAACACGATCCTGCTGAAGCACGCCGAGCAGTGCCCCGAGTCGGCGGAGGCGATCCAGCGCATCTTCACCGACGCGGGCTTCCCCGAGGGCGCCTACGTCAACGTCTACGCCACGCACCAGCAGATCGAGACCGTCATCGCCGACCCGCGCGTGCAGGGCGTCTCGCTCACCGGCTCGGAGCGCGCGGGCGCCGCGGTGGCGGAGGTCGCGGGCCGTCACCTCAAGAAGGTCGTGCTCGAGCTCGGCGGATCCGACCCGTTCATCCTGCTCTCCACCGACGACCTCGACACCGCCGTGCAGAACGCCGTCGACGCCCGCCTCGACAACAGCGGCCAGTCGTGCAACGCGGCCAAGCGCTTCATCGTGATCGACGAGCTCTACGAGCCGTTCCTCGAGAAGTTCACGGCCAAGATCGCCGAGGTCGAGGCGACCGACCCGACCTCGAGCGACTCGGCCCTCGGGCCGCTCTCGTCGCTCAAGGCGGCCGAGGGCCTCGAGCAGCAGGTGAAGCGCGCGGTCGAGCACGGCGCGAAGCTCGTGCACGGCGGTACTCGTGAGGGCGCGTTCTTCCAGACGACGGTGCTGACGGATGTCTCGAGCGACAACCCCGCGTCGAAGGAGGAGTTCTTCGGGCCGGTCGCGCAGGTCTACCGCGCTGCCGACGAGCGCGACGCCGTGCGCATCGCGAACGACATCCCGTTCGGCCTCGGCTCGTACGTCTACACGACCGACCCGGAGCAGGCCGACCGCGTCGCGAACGAGATCGAGGCCGGCATGGTCTTCGTGAACGTCGTGCTGGCCGACGGTGCGGAACTGCCGTTCGGCGGCGTGAAGCGCTCGGGCTCGGGCCGTGAGCTCGGCCGCTTCGGCGCCGACGAGTTCGTGAACAAGAAGCTCATCCGCGTCGGCTGACGACGATCGCACGAACGGGAGCGGGCGTCCAGACCGGTTCGCCCGCTCCCGTTCTCGTGTTCACGCGCTCACCCGCTCCGGTTCCCCTCGCCTCGGGGACGTCGCCACCTGCGGACTACCGTGCGCCGCGATGTGCCTGGCGAGGTACGCGGCGTCACGGACCATCCCCGGCAGGCTGTCGGAGTTGATCGAGTACATGAAGTCCTGGCCGAGGACGTACAGCCCGGGCACCGACTCCACGACGCCCCGCCACTGCCGGAGCCGCCCCGCCACATCGAAGGCGGGCACCTCGATCCACCCGAGTTCCCTGCGGAATCCCGTGCACCAGATCACGTTCGTCACGTCGAGGACGCGTTCACCGGCGACGACCGGGAGTCCACCACGGACGCCGGTCACCCGCCCGACCGACTCGACCCCGGCGGCGGCGAGCTCCCTCCGCCGGGTCCGGATGAGCGGTGCGGCGCGGGTCGCGAGCTTCGGCAGCACGCGTCGCCCGATGGGCGAGCCGAGTGAGAGCACGTGCAGGCCCGCGAACCGCACGAAGGGGAAGACGAACCGTGCGGCCGCGCGACCGTGTCGCACGGGCAGTTCGCCGCCCGGCGTTCCCGCGACGGTCGTGGGGTGCGTGCGGCTGAGCTCCAGTGCGATCTCGGCGCCCGAGTTGCCGAGCCCGACGACGAGCACGGGACCGGGCTGCAACTGGCCCGGATTCCGGTACTCGCCCGAGTGCAACTGGAGGA
Source organism: Agromyces sp. NSFZ (assembly GCF_056156205.1). Taxonomy (NCBI): domain Bacteria; kingdom Bacillati; phylum Actinomycetota; class Actinomycetes; order Micrococcales; family Microbacteriaceae; genus Agromyces; species Agromyces sp. NSFZ. Next base: position 629,318 of record NZ_CM149585.1, on the reverse strand, counting down.
CGGATGCCCCGAGCCCACGTGCGAGGTCGGGCACCTTCGGCTCATCGAACGCGCCGGTCGCGACGATGACGCGCGCCGCCGTCCAGCGACGATCGCCCGCGGAGACCACGAAGCGGTCGTCCTCCCGCCGGAGCCCGTCCACGCGCACACCGGTGTGCACCGGCAACCCGAACCGGGCGGCATACGCCTCGAGGTAGTCGGCGAGTTCGTCCTTGGCCGGGAAGTGGAGCGGATCACCGGGGAACGGCATCCCCGGGAGCCCGTCGTACCTGGCCGGCGTGAACAGCCGGAGCGAGTCCCAACGCATACGCCACGCGTCGCCCACGCGTTCGTGGGCGTCGAGGATCACGAAGTGACGTCCCTGTCTCATCAGGTGGTACCCGATCGCGAGGCCGGCCTGTCCGCCGCCGACGACGACGGCGTCCAGCACGCGGCCTGATCCGTACTCGATGTCGTTGTGCATGATGCGACCTCCACGACGGCGATGTTCCTCGTGCCGAGGCTACGGATCAGGCGACGGAGGCCGCCTCGGATGAATCACCCATTTCGCTCGGGGCGGCGTGGCGAGTTCTGTGCAGTGGCCGATCAGCCGGCAAGGTCGTGCTGGTAGGCGAAGGCGGTCGCCGCCGACCTCGACGAGATGCCGAGCTTGGCGTAGATGTTGCTGACGTGGCGGGCGACCGTCTTCTCGCTGAGGTAGAGGTCCAGCGCGATGCGTCGATTGGTCTTGCCCGCCGCCACGAGCCGCAGCACCTCGATCTCCCTCGGACTCAGGCCGCCGACCCGATCCGGCGTGCCGGAGGCCAGCAGGGATCGGGTGGCCTCGAGCGCGGTCCGGGCATCGAGCTCGGCGAACGCGGCGAGGGCGGCATCGAGCTCCATGGCCGCCGACGCGTCGTCTCCCGATGCGCGGCAGGCCCGCGCGGCGATCACCCGGCACTGCGCCGCCTGGTAGGGCACGTCGAGTTCGCGCCAGCGGGCCCACGCCCGCCGCGCCATGGGCAGGGCGGCGCCGGCGTCACCCTCCTCCAGGACGGCCGCCGCGTCGGCCTGATCGACGATGCCCCGGATCATGGGCATCGCACACGTCTGCTGCACCGCCCGCAGCTCCTCGACGAGCGCCCGTGCGGCGGGGACGTCGCCTGCGGCGATCTCGATCTCGACGGCCGCCGCGAGCATCCAGCGCCGTTCCGCCGGATCCGCCCGGTCCACGGCACCGCGGATCAGCGACTGGGCGAGCTTCGTCCGGCCCTGGGCGAGGCGGAGCAGAGCCAGGCCGGGCTGGGGCTCGTATCCGGTCTGGGCGGCCCGCTCGTACGACGATTCCGCGAGCTCGAGCTCCCCGCGCAGCCGATGCACCTCACCGCCCTGGTACCAGGCGCTGAACAGGCCGTCGCGGTCTCCGCGCCCCGCTCGCTCCTGCGCCGACCCCGCGGCCGCGAGCGCGTCTCCCCACGCCCCGTGCAGGATGAACAGGGCCGCACGCTGGGCCTGGCACTGCCCGCTGAAGGCGACCATGTCGGGTTGCGCCTCGCACCAGTGGTCGAGCGCGCGCGTCCATTCGTGGGCGCGACGCAGGTCGAAGGCGAGTCGGCAGCACTGGAGCATGGCGCAATAGACGATGCCCGACGGGATCGGGGAGATCTCCCCGGCCGTGACCGCGACCATCACCTCGTCGAGGAGCATCAACCCCGACTCGGGGTCTCCCACCATGATCCTCGCCTGACCCTGCCCGAGGTGCGACAACGCGATCAGGTCGGGGTCGCCGAACCGGTGTGCGAACTCCGCTGCCTGCTCGAACGCCGCAGCCGCTGCCGCTCCGTCGCCGGCGTACAACGCACCGAGACCCTCGGGGATCAGGAGGAACCCCTGGCTCGCGCCCGCTCCGGGATCCGCCTCGACGAGGCGCTGGGCGCGGGCGAACCAACCGGCACTCCGCGCCCGGTCGCCGAGGTCCATGAGCTGCATTCCGAGCCACGCCGCGCACCGTGTCGCGCCCGCCAGGTCGTCGAGGCGGAGGAACGCCTCATGCGCACGGGTCAGGGCATCGACGCCGTCCTGGGCGCGCCCGACGAGGAACGCGGCGGTGGCGAGGCGCTCGAGGTCCTCGGGCGCGATCGTGGTCTCGCGCTCGGCTCGGCGGAGCTCGGCGATGGCCTCGGTCCACCGACGCTCCTGATATGCGGCACGTCCCCGGTCGAGGGCGGTCGGCGCGTTCATGACGCCTCCAAGGACCGACGACCCGGATGACGCCGAGGCGCCGTCATGGTCCACCCATCAGGCTAGCCTCGTCGCGGCGGCCCGACAATCCGCTCAGGACGCGGCGTACGGCACCCGCTCCCAGCTCAGCACGTCCTCGACGCCGGCGGCGTTCGACCGCACCGAGACCCGCAGCCATTCGTTCGACGTGGCCGCGCCCTCGACGGTCACCCGCCGGAGGTTGTCGACCTCGCCCTGCCCGTAGACCGCAAGCCACGGTGAGCCCGCCGCCAGGGGCGAGTCGTCGGTGAAGACGTGGCTGTCGCCGTTGAAGAGGTAGACCTCGCCGCCGAACGCGCGCGCGCCCGCAGCGAGCGCGTCGACGATCGGGCGGAAGCCGCTCACCAGCTCGGGGTGCGCTGCGACGCCCGCCCCGAGCAGGAACGGGTCGAACATGTCCGCCTGCATCATGACGACGACGGCACGTGCATTGGTCGTCCTCGCGTCGGCGAAGGTGCGCTCGAGCTGCTCCACGTCGGCAGCGGTGCGAGCGGCGACCTCGTCCAGCTGGGCGGCCGTGGGCTCGGTGAGGCCGAGGCCCGTCCACGGCTGCAGGGAGTTGTTGGATCCCTGCACGTTGAGCACCGAGAAGGCCACGCGCTGCAGACCGTAGGTGACGTTCTCGGGCAGCGCCGCATCGGGGACCGTGACCGGCATGTTGGCGCCGAGCGTCGTACCGGAGTCGGCGAAGAACACCGAACGCAGCGCGTCGAGGCGCTCCAGCGGATCGTAGGAGCCGTTGTTCGCGCGGTGGCAGTCCACCCACTCGTTGTCGCCGGGGGTGTAGACGAGCGGGGCCTCGAAGCGATCGAACTGCGCCTTGATCGCGGCGAAGTACTCGTCGGTGCACTGGGCGGATCCCGCCTTGATGTCGCCGACGTGCGCGACGAAGCGGAGGTCGTCCTGGTCGTTGAGTTCCGAGACCATGCGGGGGAAGCGGTCGAACTGGGCGGAGCCGTAGGGGACGTCGCCGGTCACGGCGAAGGCGAACGACTCCTCCTGCGGCGCCTCCGGCCGGGGCGAAGCGGCCTGGGCGGGGGCTGCGGTCGAGCAGAGGAGGGCCAGCACGACGGCGGCGGCTCCAGCGAGGGACAGATTCCTGGTCGATGGCATTCGTGACTCCACAGGTTGATCGGGGGTGCGGCGGGCGACGCCACGGTAGGCGGGACAGGCGACCGCGTCCCGACGTGGAGGTTGCCGGGCGATGAACGGTCGCCGGCCGCGACGTCCCGGAAAACAAATCATCCGGTGCTATAGCTTTGGCGACGAAGGTATGCCATGCTGGCGCCACCGGCGTCCGGGGTGGGCGGACGCGATCGATGAAGATCACGGAAAGGCGAAGATGTCCGAACCCGCGAAGCCGGCCGAACTCGGCGACGGCGAGCACCTGCAGGTCCTCGGCTACGAGGACTCCTTCAACCGCTCCATGAGCCTGTGGGCGAATTTCGCCCTCGGGTTCACCTACCTCTCACCGCTGGTCGGCGTGTACTCGCTGTTCGCCCTGGCGCTCACCGTGGGTGGTCCGCCCTCCATCTGGTGGATCGTCATCGTCGGCGCCGGGCAGTTGCTCGTCTCGCTGGTCTTCGGCGAGGTCGTCTCGCAGTACCCGATCCACGGGGGCATCTACCCCTGGGCGCGGCGGCTCTGGGGCCGGCGCTACGCGTGGATGGCGGCCTGGGTCTACATCTGGGCGATGATCGTGACCATCACGGCCGTCGCCGAGTACGGCTCGGGATTCACCGCGAGCCTCTTCGGCATCGAGCACACGGCGGACACCACCCTGTGGATCACGCTGGGGCTGCTCGTGATCGCACTCGCGATCAACCTCTCGGGCACGAGATGGCTCGCCCGCGTGGCGCGCATCGGCCTCGCCGCCGAGCTCATCGGCGTCATCGGCCTCGGCCTCTACCTCCTGGTGTTCCAGCGCAAGCAGGAGTTCGGCGTGTTCTTCGACACCATGGGCGTCGAGGGCGACGGCAGCTACCTCACGGCGTTCGTCGGCGCCGCCCTGGCAGGGCTCTTCCTGTTCTACGGATTCGAGGCCTGCGGCGACGTCGCCGAGGAGGTCGAGAACCCCGCGCGCCGCATCCCGAAGGCGATGATCATGACGATCCTCGTCGGGGGCGTCTCGGCCCTGTTCTCGTTCGGCGGGTACGTCCTGGCGGCGCCCGACCTCGGCGCGATCGTGGCCGGCGAGGACGCCGACCCGATCCCCGCGATCCTCGAGTCGACGCTGGGCCCGGTGGGCGCGAAGCTCTTCCTCGTGGTCGCCGTCACCGCCTTCCTCTCGTGCGTGCTGAGCCTGCAGGCCGCGGCCAGCCGGCTGCTGTTCTCGTTCGCCCGCGACGAGATGCTCCCCGGTCACCGCTGGCTGTCGAAGGTCTCGGAGAAGAGCAAGGTCCCGACGAACGCCCTCATCGTGGCGTGCACCGTGCCGGGGCTCATCGCCGTGCTGGTCTGGCTGAACGCCGACCTGCTGTATCCGGTGACCGCGTTCGCCGTGCTCGGCATCTACGTGGCGTTCCAGCTGGTCGTGCTCGCCTCGTTGCGGCAGCGGATCCGCGGCTGGAAGCCCGCCGGAGCGTTCTCGCTCGGCCGCTGGGGCCTGGCGGTCAACATCGTCGCGCTCGCGTACGGCGTCTTCGCGATGATCCTGCTCGCGACCCCAGGCGCGTCCGGCGATCCCGTCACCGACTGGATCGTGCTCATCGGCCTCGGCGTCGTGCTCGCCACCGGCCTGGCGTACCTGCTGCTCGCGCGGCCCGACCGCAAGTCGGATGCACCGGCCGGCGACGCCATCGAGGTGGCCGAGCGCCTCCGGGCGCATCGCAGCGAACGCGTCGCGCCGCCCACCGCCGTGCAGTAGGCGAGCATGTCGCGCCCTCGGGGCCCGGACCGGGCCCCGAGGGCGTCATCGTTCCGAGCGCGAGCTCGCCTCAGGAACCGACGCCGAGTTCGAGCGCGAGCGATTCGGCGTGCAGGACGCGCACCGAGATGCCCACGGCATCCGCCTCGCGTACCGTCGCCGCGAGCAGCCGCTCGGCGATCGGCGCGACGCTCGTGACGTCCTCGAAGTCGAGGGCGAGTATCGCAGCACCGGTGTGCTCGAGGAGTCGGCCGCTGTCGTGCACGACCTGTTCGGCCGCCACGAAGTCGAGCTCACCACGCAGCGCGATGGTCACGCTGCCGGTCGATCGGTCGACGGTGATCCCCCCCATGGGCGATGCGGGCTTCGCGGTGTGGTCGAACATGTGCAGGCCCGACCGCGCCGAGAGCGTCTCGAGGAGCGCGACGCCCCGACTGCTGTTGCCGGCCGGATCCAGCGGCGGGCTGAACACCCCGACCCCGAACTCGCCGGGCTTCACGGCGACGATGCCGCCGCCGACACCGGATTTCGCGGGCATGCCCACGCGGAAGATCCACGCACCCGAGCGGTCGTACATGCCGCACGTGGCCATGAGCGAGAGGGTGTCGCGAGCGACGATCTCCTCGACGACCCGCTCGCGCGTGAGCGGGTGGACCCCGCCGTTCGCCAGCGTCGCCCCCATGAGGGCGAGGTCGGTCGTGCTCACGAGCAGCGCGCACTGGCGGAAGTACGGGTCGGTCGCGTCGTCGACGTCGTCGGTGCCGAGCACACCCGCCGCGAGGGTGAGTCCCGCGAGGGCACGGTTGCGGTGGCCCGTCTGCGCCTCCGAGCGGTAGACGGCCTCGTCGAGTTCGAGCTCGCGGCCGGCGAACCGGGAGAGCGAGTCGCGCAGCCGCGCGAACCGCGTGTCGGCTCCGTCGGCAGGGATCAGCGACGTGGTGACGATGGCGCCGGCGTTGATGAGGGGGTTCGCCGGCCTGCCGCCCTCGTCGAGGCTGATGGCGTTGAACGGCTCGCCGCTCGGCTCCACCCCCACATGCCGCAGGACCTCCTCTGGACCGAGCTCGGCGAGTGCGAGCGCGTACACGAACGGCTTGGAGATCGACTGGATCGTGAAGAGCGCGTCGCGGTCGCCCGCACCGTAGACGCGGCCGAGCACACTCGCCATGGACACGCCGAACGCCTCGGGGTCGGCGCGCGCGAGCTCGGGGATGTAGTCGGCGACGGTCCCGTGCACGTTCCTGGATGCGACGTCGACGAGGGCGTCGGCCAGGGCCTGGTCGACCGGGCGGCCGAGCAGGGCGGTGTCGGTGTCGTACCTGGCATCGCCCGGAACCTCCCCCATGGTCGTCATGGTACGCGTGCGGGAATCGGCGCGGCATCCGTGTCCGCTTCCTGATGCCGTCGGCCCGTCATGCGCTGTTCACCGCATCGTCGGCCGCCGCTCACCCGTCGGAACGGACTCGACACCTCGCATCCCTACCGTGGGCGTGTTCCCCCAACCGAACAGGAAGCACGTATGACCATGCGCATCCGTACCATCGCCGGCGCCGCGCTCTGCGCGACCGCCTTCGCCCTCATCCCGGCCGGTGCCGCCACGGCCGCCGACGGCCCGATCGGCTTCGACCCGATCGACGGCACCCCCTACTCGACCGCGACCGCCGACTGGACCGAGCCCTTCGTGATCCCCGAGGGCTTCACGCAGCAGCTGCTCGCCGACGAGACCGTGCTCGACATCTACGCGGGCGCCGACGACCTCACCGACATGAACACCGTCAACGAGACCGGCCCCCAGGCCGGCCGCTACCTCTACCGCACCCACGAGGTGGGCTCCAACGGCGCCCTCTCGGTCGTCGACCTGCGGACGGGTGAGGCGAAGGTCATCGCGCAGGACGCCGGCTGGCGGCGCCTCGACGGCCTGCGCTGGACCCCCTGGGGCACGGTGCTCTTCGCCGAGGAGACCGGCGGCGGCCGCCTCTTCGAGGCCTTCCTCGACCCGAAGGACCCGACGGTCGTCACCCACGTCGAGGAGCGCCGGGAGCTCGGCATCCTGCGCCACGAGGGCATCGAGGCGCTCGCCGACGGCACCGCGTTCGTCATCGACGAGCTCAACGGCGGCTCGATCTTCAAGTTCGAGCCGGCCGCGCGCGGGGACCTCTCCGACGGCCAGCTCTACGCGCTGAAGCTCACCGGCCTCTCCGACGCCGAGCAGCTCTGGAACTCGGGTACCTACGACCAGAAGGTCGGCGGCTTCGAGTGGGTCGCCCTCGACATGGACCAGGTCGTCGTCGACGCGGATGCCGCGGCGAACGCCGTCGCCGCGACCGAGTTCGGTCGCCCCGAGGACGTCGAGGTCATCGGCGACGTCCTCTACGTCGCCAACACGTCGGAGGACCGCGTCGTCGCGATCGACCTCGCGAAGCACGAGCTCACCTCGTTCGTCGAGAAGGGCGTCAACGCGCCCGTCGAGGACTCGGGCGCCGGCGTGACGGGCTTCAACAACCCCGACAACCTCGCTCAGGGCCCCGACGGCCGCCTCTGGATCGTCGAGGACAACTTCCTCTCCGACGTGTGGGTCGCGAGCCTCGACACCGACCAGGACGGCACGGCCGACGAAGTCGAGCAGTTCGCATCGCTCGTGGACACCGGCGCTGAGATCTCGGGCATCCACTTCGGCAAGGACCCGAAGACGCTCTTCCTCAACGTCCAGCACCCCGACAAGGCGCTGGCCGACGGCACCTGGACGATCACCAAGCGCTGAGACGCGCGTAGCACGAGGGGCGGGCGACCGGGACATCCGGTGGCCCGCCCTTCGCCGTGCGTCAGCGCTTCTTCGCGGCGTCGATCTCGTCGCGCCGGAGCAGCACGATGCGGTCGACGACCGCGTCGGGCAACGGATGCTCCGGGGTGAACCGGATGGTCCCCTTCGACCGCGAGAACCCCTCGAGCTCCGACTCCAGCGCGGTGATCACGGGCGGACTGAACGGGTACAGGCCGATGTGGTCCTTCGTCGCCATCACGCTGAGCAGCGGCGACTCCCGGTAGCGCAACGCCGGCATGCCGTAGCTGACCCCCTCGACGGCGTCGGGCACGAGCGAGACGGCCCGCGCCCGGATGCGTTCGATCAGGTCCCGCTCCGCGCCGTCGAGTCCCGCGATGTAATCGGTCAGCTCCCCCATGCGCCCCCATGGTACGCCGGGCGTCCTACGCTGGTGGCATGATCCGGCGACGGGTGATCGTGCACGGCGAGGTCCAGGGCGTGGGCTTCCGGTACACGGCACGGCTCGAAGCCCGTCGGCTCGGCGTCGCGGGCTGGGTGCGCAATCGCCGCGACGGCACGGTCGAGGCCGAGATCGAGGGCGACGAGGCATCCGTCGGACGAATGCTCGACTGGCTGGCGCAGGGCCCGCCGGGCGCGCTCGTGCGACGCACCGAGGTCTCGGAGCTCGAGCCCACCGGCGAGCAGGGCTTCGGCGTCACGGGCTGACGGATGCCACGACAGGACCGATCACGATTGGAGCGGCGATGAGCGATTCCTGGGACACCGACCCGGCCGGTGAAGACGAGGAGCAGTGGCGGGAGCGGGTGGTCAACGACGCCGTCGCCGGCGAGCACGTGCCCACCGACGAGGAGCTCGACCTGGACGCGCTCGAGCACGAGGGTCTCAGCGAGGAGACCGGGACGGAGGAGACCGATGAGTGACGGCGATGTGGAGACCGTCTCGAAGCGAGGCCAGTGGGTGAATCGCGTGATCGGCGATCCCGAGCGCTCGCGGAGCTTCCGCTCGAAGCAGGAGGCCATCGTCGCCGGTCGCGAGCTCGCCGCGACCCTCGGGACCAGGCACCGGGTGGTCGACTCGGATGAGACCGGCGCGATCACCGACGAGGACGAGGTGGTCGAGCTCGATCGCGACGCGGGCTCGGCCGTCGACCCGGCGGATCCGGGCGACGGCACGGTGGCCGACCGCGGACCGGCGTCGGGGCCCTGAGCGGGCACGCCGTCGCGGTGCCGCGACGACGAAGGGCCCGCCGGCGGAACCGGCGGACCCTTCGGTCTCGAGTCGCGCGTCGCGCTCCTCGGTCAGCGGTGCTGACTAGATGGCGTTGACGTCCAGCGGGATGCCGGGGCCGAACGTGGTCGACACTGCGCCCTTCTGGATGTAGCGGCCCTTGGCGCTCGACGGCTTGAGACGAACGACCTCTTCGAGGGCGGCCTTGGCGTTCTCCTCGAGCTGCTCGGCCGAGAACGACGACTTGCCGACGACGAAGTGCACGTTGGCGTGCTTGTCGACGCGGAACTCGATCTTGCCGCCCTTGATGTCCTCGACGGCCTTGGCCGGGTTCGGGGTCACGGTGCCGGTCTTCGGGTTCGGCATGAGGCCACGGGGGCCGAGCACCTTGCCGAGACGGCCGACCTGGCCCATGAGCTCGGGCGTGGCGACGGCCGCGTCGAACGACGTGTAACCGCCGGCGACCTTCTCGATGAGCTCGGCGCCGCCGACCTCGTCGGCGCCCGCGGCGATGGCGGCCTCGGCGGCCGGCCCGGTCGCGAAGACGATGACGCGCGCCGTCTTGCCGGTGCCGTGCGGGAGGATGACGGTGCCGCGCACCATCTGGTCGGCCTTGCGGGGGTCGACGCCGAGCTTCAGCGCGACCTCGACGGTGGAGTCGAACTTCGCCGAGCCGGTCTCCTTGGCGAGGGCGACGGCCTCGCGGGGGGTGTAGTACTTGCCGGCCTCGATCTTCTCGGCCGCGGCCCGGTAGGCCTTGGACTTCTGTGCCATGTTGCTTCTCCTTGAGAGAGTGTGGTCATCTGCGCCTGGCAGGCGCTGCCACGAGTGTGAGTTCTGGTGCGTTCGCCGAGCGTGTCGAGGCGAACGGATCCCTTCGACGAGCTCAGGGACCGGAGGCGCTATTCGACCGTGATGCCCATCGAGCGGGCGGTGCCCGCGATGATCTTCGTGGCGGCGTCGACGTCGTTCGCGTTGAGGTCGACCATCTTCGCCTCGGCGATCTCGCGCACCTGGGCCTGGGTGAGCTTGCCCACCTTGGTCGTGTGCGGAACGCCCGAGCCCTTGGCGACGCCGGCAGCCTTCTTGATGAGCTCCGCGGCGGGCGGGGTCTTGAGGATGAACGTGAACGAACGGTCCTCGTAGACGGTGATCTCGACGGGGATGACGTTGCCGCGCTGCGACTCGGTCGCGGCGTTGTACGCCTTGCAGAACTCCATGATGTTCACGCCGTGCTGACCCAGGGCCGGGCCGATGGGCGGGGCCGGGTTCGCGGCGCCGGCCTTGATCTGAAGCTTGATCAGACCAGTGACCTTCTTCTTCGGTGCCATGATTTCTCTCTTTCTGTTCGAACGCCCGCCGTTCGGTCCCATTCGGAGGACCGAGCGCCGGGGCACTCTCCCGCAGTTCCGGCGGATCCGGGCCGCGGTGGTCGATGTGCCTGGCGCAGCACAACCCTCCGATGATACCGGAGGGCGGCTGCAGGTCGGCTGTGGAGGTTAGAGCTTGGTGACCTGGTCGAAGCTGAGCTCGACCGGCGTCTCGCGCTCGAAGAGCGAGACGAGCACGGTGAGCTTGCCGCTCTCGGGCTTGATCTCGCTGATCGTGCCGGGCAGGCCCGCGAACGAGCCGTCCTTGATCGTGATGGTCTCGCCGATCTCGAAGTCGACCTCGGCGGGGATGGCGCGCGCCGCGCCCGTGGCCGCGCCGGCCTTCGCACCCTTGGCGGGCGCGACGTCCTTGATGTCGACGAGCGGCTTCAGCATGTTGAAGGCCTCTTCGAAGCGGAGCGGCGTCGGGTTGTGCGCGTTGCCGACGAAGCCCGTGACACCGGGAGTGTGGCGGATGACCGACCAGCTCTCCTCGTTGAGCTCCATGCGAACCAGCACGTATCCGGGGATGCGCACGCGCGTCACCATCTTGCGCTGGCCGTTCTTGATCTCGACGACGTCTTCCATCGGGACCTCGACCTGGAAGATGTAGTCGGCCATCGCCATCGACTCGCGTCGCTGCTCGATGTTCGCCTTCACACGGCGCTCGAAGCCGGCGTAGGAGTGGATCACGTACCACTTGCCCGGGAGGAAGCGCAGCTCGCTGCGGAACTCGGCATACGGGTCGACGACCTCGGCGTCCTCCTCGATCACGGCCTCGAACGCCGCCTCGGCCTCCTCGGGCGAGTCGATGTCGAGGGCGTCGTCGATCACGGCGTCGGCCTCGGGGTCGGATGCCTCCGCCATCGCGTCGAGCACGGCGTCGAGGTCGACGTCGTTGCCCTCATCGTCGACGACGTGCACGGCCACGTGCTCGGCCGCTTCGACCGAGTCCTCGTCGTGCTCGAGGGTCGAGCCCTCCTGCACCTCGTCTTCCTCCGACGACTGCTCGGCAGCCGTGGCCCAGTCGACGTCGTCGCGCTCAGTCCTTGACACTTCTTCTCGTTTCCTTCTCTTCCGTGCGCCTGCGGGCGCGCAGGTGTCGGTGCCGACGGCCCGATCAGACCCCCGGAGTTCCGAAGACGTACAGCACGAGCCAGCCGAACAACTGGTCGAGGCCCCACACGATCGCCATCACGATGATCACGAACACCAGCACCACGACCGTGAAGCTCAACAGCTCGCGGCGGGTCGGGGTGACCACCTTCTTCAGTTCGGCGATGACCTGTCGGATGAACAACGCGATCCGCGCGAACGGATTGCGCCTCGCAGCGCGGTCGCGCTTCGCATTGGCGACGACGTCCTCGCTGGGTTCGTCGATGATCTTCCGTGCCACCTCGTACACCTTTCGTGGGCCGGCATTCACTGCCGGCTCGCAGGGCGGACAGGACTCGAACCTGCAACCTGCGGTTTTGGAGACCGCTGCTCTACCAATTGAGCCACCGCCCTATGGAGCTCACCGGCATGCCGGCGATGCTCCACCGCTGTCTGGACAGCACAAGTCGACCGCGTTCTTCTGAGGATGAGCCCTGAAAATAGGCGCAGACAAGCTTGGCTGACTTCAACAACCTCAGCAAGTGTATGCGACGGCCGGGGTGGAGTAAAGCCGAGCGGATGCCGCGCACGCGGCCGCCGCCGGCATGGGACCAAGGACCCGCGGTCGACCCGCCGCCCGCCACTAGCCTGACGCCCAGCAACACCGCCGGCGCGATCGCCGTCGGCGCAGCGAGGAGTGAAGGAGTGTTCGACATGAGTGACACCCACGTCACCGGCTGGGTCGGGTGGGGCTGGTTCGCCGGCATCGTCCTGATCATCGCCGGCGCCATCGACATCGCGTACGGCCTCATCGCCGTCTTCCAGCCGGGCAGTGCGTACTTCGTAGCCTCCGAGGGCGAGCTCGTCCTGTTCGACCTGCAGGGCTGGGGTTGGTGGCACACCATCTTCGGCGTCCTGCTGATCCTCGTCGGCGCGGCGCTGTTCACCGGAGCGACCTGGGCTCGCGTCACCGCCATCGTGCTGGTGGCCCTCAACGCCCTCAGCCAGCTGATGCTGCTGCCGCTCCAGCCGTGGTGGTCGATCATCGTCCTCACGCTCGACGTCCTCGTGATCTACGCCCTCACCGTGCACGGCAGGGAGTTCAAGGCGGCCGCGGCGGCTCGCTGACCGGCATCCTCGACGACACGACAGGCCGTGCCGCGCGGCCTGTCGTGTCGCGACCGCGCCCCGTAGGCTGGGATCCGTGACCGAACGCGCCCGCCTCTCCGCCCGCATCGCCGCCATCGCCGAGTCCGCCACGCTCAAGGTGGATGCGAAGGCCAAGGCCCTCCAGGCACAGGGGCATCCGGTCATCTCCTACGCCGCCGGGGAGCCCGACTTCCCCACGCCCGAGTACATCGTCGAGGCGGCGCTCGCGGCCACGCGCGACCCGAAGAACCACCGCTACACGCCCGCGGCCGGCCTCCCCGAACTGCGCGAGGCGGTCGCCGCGAAGACGCTGCGCGACTCGGGGCTCGAGGTCGGCGTGAGCCAGGTCGTCGTGACCAACGGCGGCAAGCAGGCCGTGTACCAGGCGTTCCAGGTGCTGCTCGACCCGGGCGACGAGGTGCTCGTGCCTACCCCGTACTGGACCACCTACCCCGAGGCCATCAAGCTCGCGGGCGGCGTGCAGGTCGACGTCTTCGCCGGCGCCGAGCAGGGCTACCTCGTCACGGTCGAGCAGCTCGAAGCGGCGCGCACGGAGCGCACGAAGGTACTGCTGTTCGTCTCGCCGTCCAACCCGACGGGTGCCGTCTATCCCGCCGAGCAGGTGCGCGCGATCGGCGAGTGGGCGCTCGAGCACGGCATCTGGGTGGTGTCCGACGAGATCTACCAGAACCTCACCTACGCCGACGACCTCGACGGGGTTCCGCCGCGCGCGGTCTCGATCGTCGAGGCGGTGCCGGGGCTCGCCGACCAGGCGATCCTCGTGAACGGCGTCGCGAAGACGTATGCGATGACGGGATGGCGCCTCGGCTGGATGGTCGGACCTGCCGACGTGATCGCGGGCGCCGCGAACCTGCAGTCGCACCTCTCCTCGAACGTGTCGAACATCTCGCAGCGCGCCGCCATCGCCGCACTCACCGGCCCCCAGGACGCGGTGGAGGAGATGCGCCGCGCGTTCGACCGCCGTCGGCATACCATCGTCGACGAGCTCTCGAAGATCGACGGCGTCACGGTGCCGGTGCCGCAGGGCGCGTTCTACGTGTACCCGGATGTCTCGGGGCTCCTCGGCCGGGAATGGGGCCGCGTCACGCCCGCCACCTCGCTCGAGCTCGCCGACCTCATGCTCGAGCAGGCCCAGGTCGCGGCCGTCCCCGGCGAGGCGTTCGGACCGAGCGGATACCTCCGTTTCAGCTATGCGCTCGGCGACGCACCGCTCCTCGAGGGGATCCAGCGCCTCCAGCGCCTGTTCGCCTGAACGAGCACGCGACGCCGCCGGCCCGGGCGCCGGCGTCCTCCGGTCACCCCCGGGTTGGACATTTGTGTAGTCATCCTTGACACGCGGTGCGACTGGGAGGACCATGCATACGTAAGCATTTAGCCAGACTGAACATTTGGGTTCTGTGCGCACTCCTGCCGCGGCCGTCGCCGGGCGAGAGCTCTGCTTGCGATATCTGGGAACTGTCCAAGGAGGTACGGTGAACGAAATCGAAGTCCCGGTGCTCATCGCCGGAGGGAGTCTGGTCGGCCTGACCACGTCGGTCCTGTTGGGCGCGCAGGGCGTGAACAGCCTGGTCGTCGAGAAGCACCGCGGCACGGCGATCCATCCCCGGGCCGCGATGCTGCATCAGCGCACGATCGAGATCTTCCGTGAAGTCGGGCTGAGCGATGCGGTCAGCGATGCCGCGCAGCTGGAGTTCGTGCAGAACGGCGCGATCATGGCGGTCGAGGCGCTGGGCGGCAAGGAGCTCGTCTACTTCCAGAAGAACGTCAACGAGGGCGTCGAGCACCTGAGCCCCGAACCCCGCCTCTTCATCACGCAGATCGGTCTCGAGCCGATCCTCCGCGACGAGGCCGAGCGGCTCGGCGCCGAGCATCGGTTCTCGACCGAGCTCGTCAGCTTCGAGCAGGACGACGCGGGAGTCCGCTCCGTCATCCGTCATCGCGACACCGGCGAGGAGACCCTCGTCCGTTCGCAGTACCTCATCGCGGCCGACGGCGCGCACAGCACCATCCGGGAGCAGTTGGGAATCCGGATGCGCGGGCGCGGCGACTTCGCGAACTGCATCACGATCTACTTCAAGGCCGACATCGACGCGCTCATCGGCGACCGCAATCTCAGTGTCATCTACGTCAACCAGCCCGGCCTGCTCGGCTTCTTCCGTTATGCGATCAACCGGGACGGCGGCTTCCTGGTCGTGTTCTCGGCCCTCGACGAGAACGGCGAGAGGATCGAGGACGTCGGCGCGAACGCCGACACCGAGCAGTGCCTGCGATACGTGCGCACCGCGCTCGGCGCATCCGACGAACTGCCGATCACGATCGAGAGCGTCCAGAAGTGGGCGGCCTCGGCCGGATGGGCCGAGCACTACCAGAACGGTCGCGTGTTCCTCGCCGGAGACTCCGCGCACGTGATGCCGCCCACCGGCGGCTTCGGCGGCAACACCGGCATCGTCGACGCGCACAACCTGGCCTGGAAGATCTCGGCCGTGCTGCACGGCAAGGCCGGCGAGGACCTGCTCGACTCCTACGAGCCCGAGCGACGTCAGGCCGGTGAGATGACCTCGGAGCAGGCGTACTCGCGCTATGTGCTGCGCGTCGACCCGTCGCTGGGCAAGGAGGACATCGAGGAGCCGCTCGACGACGTCGCCATCGAGCTCGGTCCGGTCTACGCGTCAGGTGCCGTCGTCGACTCGGTGTCTTCCGACAAGCCCGTCACGCAGAACCCGCGCGAGCCGGGGGGCCACCTCGGCGCCCGTGCGCCGCACCTCTGGGTCTCGCAGGGCGGCCGACGGGTGTCGACGCTCGACGTGTTCGGCCACGGCTTCGCGCTGCTGGCGGGTGCCGACGGGCAGGCCTGGACGGATGCCGCGAACCGGCTGTCGGGCGACGATGTGACGGCCTACCGCGTCGCGCCGGATGGCGACCTCGTCGCGGACGCCGGCGAGTTCGAGACCGCCTACGGCATCGCGCCGACGGGCGCCGTGCTGGTCCGCCCCGACGGCGTCATCGCGTGGCGGTCCGAAGGCGTCGCCGAGGATCCCGCCACGAAGCTGGACACGGTGCTCCAGCGCATCCTCGCGCGCGACGGGGTGCCCTCCGCGACAGCCTGAGGATGCACGAGAAGCCGCCACCGAAACGAGGTTCGGTGGCGGCTTCGTCGTGCACTGTCGGTCAGTGCGCGTGCGCGCCTTCGCCCTTCTTGTACTGGTAGGGGTTGCTCAGCACCTCGGTCTCGGGGATCTCGGGGTACTGGCCGGCCTCCCAATCGTCGCCGACCTCGCGCTCGAGGTACGCGACCGTGTCGTCGAGCTTGCGCCGGGTGCCCTCGAGGTCGCCCGCGGTGAGCTTGTGCTCGTGCTTGACGACCTCGCCGCCGACGAGCACGGTGTGCACGTCGCCGCGCTGCGCCTGGTAGACGAGCTGGCCCCACGGGTTGATGAGCGGTGCCCATGTCGGCGAGTCGTCGTTCTTCACGAGGATCACGTCGGCGAGCTTGCCCTTCTCGAGGGTGCCGATCTGGTCGCCCTTGCCGAGTGCCTCGGCGCCGCCGCGTGTCGCCAGCCGCACGACCTCCTGCGCGCGCAACGTGACGTGCGTGATCGTCAGTGCGGGCTCGAGCCGGTGCGCGTTGAAGTGCTCGAGCGCCCGGTCGGCGTTGATCGTGGCGCGCATCGCGGAGAACAGGTCGGAGCTGACCCACACGGAGGTGTCGACCGACAGCGACGCCGGGATCCCGTACTGGCGCAGCTTGTGGATCGGCGGGTAGCCCTGGCCGCACGTGTCCTCGGACTCGGTCGCCAGCGAGACGTTGCCGCCGGTCGCCGCGATCTTCTGGTACGACTCGTCGGAGAGCGAGGCGGCATGCACGTACGTGTAGCCCTCCTTCATGACGCCGGCGTCGTAGGCGTTCGCGATGCCCCAGTCGTTCGTGGCACCCCAGACGCCGGCGTGCGTCGTGACCCGCAGTCCGAGCTCCTCGGCGACGCGATACGCGGCGAGCTCGGGGAAGTTCTCGTCCTGGTTCGGGACGTCGAACGCGATCTGCGCCCCGAACAACCGGGAATCGTCGCGCGCTCGCGTGAGCAGCGACTGGATGGCCGGGTCCGCCGTCCACTCCCACGGCGACTGGTGGATGTTGCCGTAGGCGAAGACATACCGTCCGGGCGAGTTCGCGAGCGCGTCGTAGGCGGCTTCGCCGTGTTCGATCGAGCTCAGCCCGTGCGACCAGTCGAGCGTCGTGGTGACCCCTGACTCGATCGCATCGAGCGCCGAGATGAGGTTGCCGGCCGCGTAGTCCTGCGGGCGGAACTTGATGCCGTGCTGCAGGTAATACCACACGAAGTACTGGGTGAGGGTCCAGTCGGCACCGTAGGCACGCATCGCGGTCTGCCACATGTGCCGATGGGTGTCGACGAAGCCCGGCAGGACGATGCCGCCCTTCGCGTCGATCTCGAACGTGCCGTCGGGTACGGCGAGGCCGACTCCGACGTCGGCGATCCTGCCGTCGACGACGAGGACGTCGCCGTCCCGAAGAACGGTGTTCGCATCATCCATCGTGAGCACGATGCCATTGCGGAACACAATCGGCTGGCCCGGCTGCGGTGTTGTCATGGCTGTGTTCATCCTCCTTGATTCACATCGCCATCCGAGCGTCTCGGGGCGCGTCATCGCGCGACTTGCTTTCCCGGTCGGGTGACCCCTTCATGTTAAGCGTTACTGCACAACTAGTCCAGTGCCGGTTGAGCCGCGGAAATCGACGCAAGGTGGCCGGGTTGGGGTAACGTCGGCATCAGCGCGCACGAGGGGGTCCCGCGCGGAGGAGGGCACGATGAGCAATCACACGTATCGGGTCACGGAGATCGTCGGCACGTCGCCCGATGGCATCGACACCGCGATCAGCAACGGCATCGCGCGTGCGGCGGCGACCATCCGCCACATGGACTGGTTCGAGGTCGTCTCGGTCCGCGGAGAGATCGAGGACGGCGCGGTCGCGCACTACCAGGTGACGCTCAAGGTCGGCTTCCGCATCGAAGACGCCTGATCGCCGCATCCGCGCCAAGACACGGGGAACGCCCGCCGTCGGGCCCCCCGGCCCCGAACGACGGGCGTTCGCCTCATCAGTGGATCAGTGCTTGAAGGCGTCCTTGACGTCCTCGGCGGCATCCTTCAGGTCGGCCTTCGCCTGGTCGCGCCTGCCCTCGGCCTCGAGGCGCTCGTCATCGGTGGCCTTGCCTGCGGCTTCCTTCATCTTGCCGCCCATGTCCTCGGCCCGGTTCTCAATGCGGTCGTCGATACCCATGGTCGAACTCCTTCCAGCGGCGGCGGTCTGCCGCGCTCCGTCCTTCATTGAACGCGACCGAGACCGGAAGCGGCAGGGGCTTGATCAGGGGCAGACGACGCGCTAGACGAGCCGGAGCTCGCGGCGCGCCTCCACGGCCACCTCGTCGGCGATCGCGTCGAGCAGCGCCGAGCCGAGGTTCCACTGCTGCCAGTACAGCGGAACGTCGACGGCCGCGCCGCCGAGGCGCACGAGCTCACCGCGCGCGAGTTCGGCGGCCGACTGGAATGCCGGCAGCAGCCCCCACCCGAGGCCGAGCTTCACCGCGATCGCGAAGTCGTTCGAGGCCGGCACGAAGTGCCGAACGGGCTGCGGAACCTCCACTCCGAGGCCGCGCAGGTAGACGGCCTGCAGGTCGTCGCGACGGTCGAAGTCCACGCGAGGAGCGCGGGCGAGCGCCTCGGGGGCCGGCCCATCGGGCAGCCAGCGGGCGACATATGCGGGCGTCGCCACGGCCTCGTAGCGCATGACCGCGAGTGGTCGCACGAGGCATCCGGCCACCGGCGTCGCCTGGGAGGTGACCGCTGCCATGACCGTGCCCGATTCCAGGAGACCCGCCGTGAAGTCCTGGTCGTCGCGATGCAGGTCGAACACGACGGCATGCCGGTCGGCCACCCGGGCGAGGGCGGGCAGGAACCACGTTCCGAGGGAATCGGCGTTCACGGCCAGCGGAATGGACACGGGGCGGCCGGATGCCTCGTCGAGGCCGAACCCGGCGAGCGCGTCCTGCTCCAGCAGGGCGAGCTGGCGCGCGAGGCGCACCACCGCGACGCCGGCATCCGTGGCGCGTACGGGCTTGGAACGCACGACGAGCACGCGCCCGAGCTGCTGCTCGAGCGCCTTCACGCGCTGCGACACCGCCGACGGCGTGAGGCGCAGTCGCTTCGCCGCGGCGTCGAACGTGCCCTCGTCGACGACGACGGCGAGGGTCCGGGCCAGGTCGAGCGGGATCTCCATCTGAAGCAATGCTACAGCCGGTGAAGAATCCTGAACTGGATTGCAGATGCAGCTGCGCCTACCGTCGAAGCGTGCCCATCTCCTCCCTCCTCGCCGGCTTCGGACTCGGCCTGTCGCTCATCGTCGCCATCGGCGCACAGAACCTCTTCGTGCTGCGGCAGGGCATCCGGCGCGAGCACGTCTTCGCCGTCGCCGCGATCTGCGCACTGAGCGACCTCGCGCTCATCGTCGTCGGCGTCTCGGGCATCGGCGCGGTGCTGCAGGCGGTGCCCTGGCTCGTGGAGGTCATCCGCTGGCTCGGTGCGGCGTTCCTCGTGGGCTACGGGGTGCTCGCGGCCCGTCGGGCCGTCAGGCCGAGCGGGGAGGCGCTCGTGACCGACGCGGAACCCCTCTCCGCTGGTCGAGGAGGCGCGCAACGTCGTCTCGAGACCGGCACCTCCACCCCAGCCGTCACCACGACCACCGCACGCCCGCGCACCACCCTCAGTGCCGCCGTGCTCACGTGCCTCGCGCTCACCTGGCTCAACCCGCACGTCTACCTCGATACGGTGTTCCTGCTCGGATCGGTCGCGAACACGCACGGTGACGGGCGGTGGGCGTTCGCCGCCGGCGCCGGCGTGGCGAGCATCGTGTGGTTCTTCGGTCTCGCGTACGGCGCGCGCCTCCTCGGCGGCGTGCTCGGCAGCCCGCGGGCCTGGCGCGTACTCGACGCCGTGATCGCCGTGGTGATGGTGGTGCTCGGCGTCTCCCTCGTGCTGCCGCACTGACCGACGGCCCGCAACGACCGGGACCTTCCTGTCGAGAACGCCTTCCGCCGTTCGTCGTCGGTGCATACCGTGTCAACCAGGGAGGAACCCATCATGGAATACCTGCTCATCGTCGCGACCGACCCCGATGCCGAGCCGTTCGTGCCCGAGGAGGACAACGTCGGCGACTGGGTCGACGACCTCGAGGCTCGCGGCATCCGCATTCGAGGCCAGCGGCTGCGACCGCCGTCGGATGCCACGCTGGTCCGCGTGCGCGACGGCGAACTGCTCGTCACCGACGGCCCGTTCACCGAGTCGAAGGAGTGGATGGCCGGCTACGACATCCTCGAGGTCGAGAGCCTCGACGAGGCCATCGAGATCGCGTCGCGGCATCCGATGGCGCGCTTCGGTCGCATCGAGCTGCGCCCGGCCTGGCCGATGGACGTGCACGAGCCCGGCGCCGAGCGGCACGCGCGCGAACGGGCCGAGGAGACCGCGGCACTCGGATGACCCGCCGCGCCTCCGCGCACCACGATGCCATCACCCGCGCCCACCGAGACGAGTGGGCGCGGGTGGTGGCGACGCTCATCCGGCAGACCGGCGACTGGACGCTCGCCGAGGAATGCGCGGCCGAGGCGTTCGCGCGTGCGGTCGAGCGGTGGCCGGCCGAGGGCGTGCCGCGCAACCCCGGTGCATGGCTCACGACGGTGGCGAAGCACCTCGCCATCGACCGGCTGCGCCGCCGCGCGAACGAGGCGGCGAAGGTGCAGGAGGCCGCCGCGGCCGAGGAGGTCGAGCGCGGCCGGAACGTGGGGCGCCGGGCGGGCGTCGCGCTGCCGGCGGTCGACGCCGCCGACGCGGATGCGGCCGCGGATCCCACCGCCGACTGGGGCGACACCGCGCGAGACGGTGTCGACGATCGGCTCCGGCTCGTCTTCACCTGCTGCCACCCGGCCCTGGCGCTCGAGGCGCGCGTCGCCCTCACGCTGCGCACGCTCGGCGGCCTGACCACCGCCGAGATCGCCCGGGCGTTCCTCGTGCCGGAGGCGACGATGGCGCAGCGCATCGTGCGAGCCAAGCAGCGCATCCGCAACGCGGGCATCCCGTATCGGGTTCCGGATGCCTCGGCGCTGCCCGAACGGCTCGGCGGCGTGCTCGCCGTGCTCTACCTCGTGTTCAACGCGGGGTACTCCGCCTCCGGCGGCGATGCCGAGCGCCGTGGCGCCCTCGCCGACGAGGCGATCCGACTCGCCCGCCTCGTGGTCCGGCTCATGCCCGACGAGGAGGAGGCGGCCGCCCTGCTCGCGCTCATGCTGCTGCAGGACTCGCGGCGGCGGGCCCGCGTCGACGGCGACGGCGAACTCGTGACCCTCGACCGGCAGGACCGTTCGCGGTGGGACGCCGCCGAGATCGCGTCGGGGCTCGCGATCCTCCGTGCCCTCGAGCGCCGGCCCCGCGGCATCCGAGGCTCCTACCGGCTGCAGGCCGAGATCGCCGCCTGCCACGCGGGCGCGCCCACCGCCGATGCCACGGACTTCGAGCGCATCGCGTCCCTCTACGACGAACTCGCCGGCCTCGATCCCTCACCCGTCGTCGCGCTGAATCGCGCGCTCGCGCACGGGTTCGCGGGCCGCGCGCAGGAGGGCCTCGACGAGCTCGACCGGCTCGCGGCATCCGGCGCCCTCGATCGCTACCACCTGCTGCCGGCCGCGCAGGGCGAACTGCTCGCCCGGCTCGGGCGCTCGGATGCCGCGACCACGCGACTGCGAGCCGCCGTCGAGCTCGCGCCGACCGACGCCGAGCGCCGCGCGCTGCGGCGCCGCGTCGAGGAGCTTGGCCCTGGGGCCTGAGGTCCGGATGAGCGATGAGGTGGGGCATCCACCGATCGGTGGAGGGCGAAATCCGCCGGTCCACGGCTGCCGCCGGTCGCGGCGTTCCGCGACGCTTGATGGCATGATCACGAACGATACGGCCGTGCGGGTGCGCGACCTCCACAAGACCTACGGTCGCAGGGCCGCCGTCGATGGGGTGACCTTCGACATCCAGCACGGCGAGACCTTCGCCCTGCTCGGCCCGAACGGGGCCGGCAAGTCCACCACCATCGAGATCCTCGAGGGCTACCGCAGCCGCACCGGCGGCGACGTGCGCGTGCTCGGCATCGATCCGGCGAAGGGCGGGCTCGACTGGAAGGCCCGGCTCGGCATCGTGCTGCAGTCCACCGGAGAGACGGGACTCCTCACCGTGGCCGAGCAGCTGCGGCACTTCGCGGGCTTCTACCCGAACCCTCGCGACGTCGAGGAGGTGATCGCCGCGGTCGGACTCGAGGCCCAGGCGAAGACGCGCATCTGCAAGCTCTCGGGCGGGCAGCAGCGACGCGTCGACGTCGCGCTCGGCATCATCGGCCGGCCCGAGCTGCTGTTCCTCGACGAGCCCACCACGGGATTCGACCCCGAGGCACGGCTGCAGTTCTGGGGACTCATCCGCCGCCTGAAGTCGGAGGGCACGACGATCCTGCTCACCACGCACTACCTCGACGAGGCCGCGCAGCTCGCCGACCGGGCCGGGGTGATCGCCGGGGGTCGCCTCGTCGCCCTCGGCGACATCGACGGGCTCGGCGGCGCGGACGCGCGGGTCCCCCTCGTGCGCTGGGTCGACGGCACCGGCAGCCACGAGCAGCGCACGGAGGAGCCGGGCCTGCTCGTCGCCTCCCTCATCGGCGCACTCGGCCGCGAGCCCGAGGGCCTGGAGGTGATCCGGCCGAGCCTCGAGGACGTGTACCTCCAGCTCGTGCGCGACGTCGCACCCGAGGCCGGCGACGCCGGCGCGTCGCTCGAGGAGGTGGCCGCATGAGCGCCCTGGCCATCGGCGCTGCGCGCATCGGGGTGGAGACGAAGACGTACTTCCGCTCCCCCGACACCCTGTTCTTCACGTTCTTCTTCCCGTTCGTGATGCTCGCGATCTTCACCGCCGCGTTCAGCGCGCAGGGCGAGGTCGGTCCTCCCGGCTCAGAGATCGCGATCGGCGCCTACTACCTGCCCGGCATGATCGCCGCCGGCATCCTGCTCACCGGCGTGCAGAACCTCGCCGTCGACATCGCGCAGGAGAAGAGCAACGGCACCCTCAAGCGGCTCGGCAGCACGCCGCTGTCGCCGCTCGGCTACTTCATCGGCAAGGTCGGTCAGGTGTTCGTCACGGGCACCCTGCAGGCCGCGCTGCTCCTCGCCGCCGGTCGGCTCGTGCTCGGCATCGACCTGCCCACCGAGCCCGAGAAGTGGATCACGTTCGCGTGGGTCTTCGTGCTCGGGCTCGTGACGAGCGCCCTCGTCGGCATCGCCCTCTCGGCGTTGCCGCGCAGCGGCCGAAGCGCGACCGCGGTGGTCATCCCGACCGTGCTGCTGCTGCAGTTCATGTCGGGCGTCTACCTGCAGTGGAACATGCTCCCCGCCTGGCTGCAGGACGTCGCGGGCCTCTTCC
Organism: Agromyces sp. NSFZ; assembly: GCF_056156205.1. Taxonomy (NCBI): domain Bacteria; kingdom Bacillati; phylum Actinomycetota; class Actinomycetes; order Micrococcales; family Microbacteriaceae; genus Agromyces; species Agromyces sp. NSFZ. The sequence continues at coordinate 606,037 of NZ_CM149585.1, read as the reverse complement.
CGCTGAAGTGGATCGCGCAGGGCATGCGCTCGGTGTTCCTGCCCGACGGCTGGGAGGTGCTCGAGCAGCAGGAGTCGTGGAACCTGCCCGGCATCGCGATCGCGCTCGGCATCTGGCTCGTGGTCGGGCTCGTGCTCAGCCGGCTCACGTTCCGCTGGATCCGCCGCGACGCCTGAGGCGTGGCCGGTGCGAGAGTAGACGCATGCAGAACGTGCGCTGGTGGGATGCCGCCGCGGCCGGGGTCTCCCTGGTCCTGGCCGGCATCCTCGCCCTCGATCCGCCGTACGGGCCCGACGACGTCGGCGCCTGGGCGTCGATCGCCGCCATGCTGCTGCTCTACGCGCTGCTCGGCCGCCGTCTCGTGCGGCACCAGCGCACGCCGCTCGACCTCGTGCACGCGGCGCTGCTCGCGGCGGTCGTCGGCACCGCCGTCGCGTTCGATCCGTTCATGTCGTTCCTGCAGGCCTTCGCGTACCCGCTGGTGTGGGTGGCCGCCGCGGGGCTCCGCACGGCGATCGCCTCGAACGCGCTCATCGCGGTGGGCGTCGGCGCCGGCTACTACGTCTCGACGTCCGGCAACGTGCTGCTCGCCGCAGGAGTCTCGGCGTTCTCGTTCATCTTCAGCCTCGTGCTCGGCCTGTGGTTCGTGCGCGTCGCCGAGCTCGGCGAGGAACGGGCCCGGCTCCTCGCCGAGCTCGAGGCCGCGCAAGGCGAACTGGCCGCCATGCATCGCGACGCGGGCGTCACGAGCGAGCGGGAGCGGCTCGCTCGCGAGATCCACGACACGCTCGCACAGAGCCTCACCGGGCTCGTGCTGCTCGCCCAGCGCGCGGGACGCGAGATCCGGACGACGGATGCCGCGGGCCTGACGCCGCCCGGCAGCGGCGCAGCACCCGCCGAGACCGTCGCCCTCATCGAGCAGACGGCCCGCGAGGCCCTCGGCGAGGCGCGGGCGCTCGTCGCCGCCAATGCGCCCGTGCACGTCGAATCCGACCTCCCCGACGCGCTCACCCGCCTCGCCGAGCGCTTCACGCGCGAGACCGGGGTGCGGGTGGCCGCCGAGGTCGCCGACGTGCGACCCGGTCGCGACCTCGAGGTCGTGCTCCTGCGCTGCGCGCAGGAGGCGCTCGCGAACGTGCGCAAGCACGCCCACGCGACCTCCGCCGTCGTGCGCGTGACGGCGCACGACGACGTGATCGAGCTCACGGTCGCCGACGACGGAGTGGGCGTGGGTGCTGACGGGGCGAGCGAGCGCTCGGGCTTCGGCGTGACCGGCATGCGCGAACGCCTTGCGCTGGTCGGGGGCCGGCTTTCGCTCGAGCCCGGCGACGGCGGCGGCAGCGTGCTCCGGGCCACCGTGCCCGCACCCGATCGGGAGGTGAGCGCATGATCCGCGTGCTCGTGGTCGACGACCACCCCATCGTGCGCGGCGGCATCGTGAGCCTCCTCGACACCGCCGACGACATCGAGGTGGTCGGCGAGGCGGCCGACGGCGAGGACGCGGTGCGCCGGGTGCTCGAACTCGCGCCCGACCTCGTGCTCATGGACCTGCGGATGCCGAAGCTCGACGGCGCGGGCGCCACCGCGCGCATCCTCGAGGCGAGCCCGCGGACGAAGGTGCTGATCCTCACGACGTACGAGACCGACGACCACATCCTCGGGGCGATCGAGGCCGGGGCATCCGGCTACCTGCTGAAGGCGGCACCGCAGGACGAGATCCTCGAGGGCGTGCGCTCGGTCGTGGCCGGCGAGACGGTGCTCGCGCCGTCGATCGCCGCGAAGCTCGTGTCCCGTGTGCGGTCGGGCGCGGCATCCGCGGCATCCGCGGCCCCCGCGCTGTCGCCGCGGGAGCTCGAAGTGCTGCGGCTCGTCGCCGACGGGAGCTCCAACCCCGAGATCGCGCGCACGCTCTTCATCGGCGAGGCGACCGTGAAGACGCATCTCCTGCACGCCTTCGAGAAGCTCGACGTGAGCGACCGCACGCGCGCCGTCACCCGCGCGATGGAGCTCGGCCTGCTCTGAGCCGGCAACCATCGGTGACGACTCGCTGCCATGGGGCGAGGGAAGGCGGGACGCAAGCCCCTGACGAGATACCGCTCGCGGCATACCCTGAGCGCGTGACCGCCTTCAGGAACCTCCGCGTCGCCGTACGCCGCACCCGCATCCTTCCCGCGTGGGTGCAGCGGACGGATGCCGCGGCGGCGCGCGCGGTGAACCGCCGCCACACGCATCCGCACGTCGACGCCTTCTGGTCGCGGCTCACGGGCTTCGCCGACAACGGCGTGCTCTGGTGGACCCTCGGAGGCGTGCTCGCCGTCACCGGCCGTCGCCGTGCCGCCGCCCGCGGGCTCGGGTCGCTCCTCGCCGCGAGCGCGCTGACGAACCTCATCGCCAAGCGCGTCTTCGGCGGCGACCGGCCGCTCCTCGCCGACGTGCCGATCGGCCGGCGGCTGCCGAAGCCGCCGATCACCCCGTCGTTCCCGTCGGGCCACTCGGCGAGTGCAGCCGCGTTCGCCACGGGCGTCGGGATCGAGCGACCGCGCATCGGGGCGGCGCTCGCGCCGCTCGCCCTCGGCGTCGGCTACTCGCGACTGCACACGGGGGCCCACTGGCTGTCGGATGTCGCGGGAGGTCTCGCGCTCGGCGCGAGTACGGCCGGGCTCGGCGCGCTCGTGGTGCGCCCGGGTCGCGATGCGGAGCGCGTCCATCGTGCCGGCGAGCGGGCCGGCGACCGCACCGCGCCGCGCCGGCCCGGCCGGCAGCGGCCGTTGCAGCGCCGGCAGCCCACGTCGCCCGGCGTCGACCGGCCGCTGCCGGCGTCGCCCGACGGCGAGGGCGTGTTCCTCGTCGTGAATCGCTCCTCGGGTACGAGCGTGATCCGCCCGGACCCGCTTCCCGTCATCGCCGAGCGTCTGCCGCGCGCCGAGGTGCACGTGCTCGACGACGACGAGAGCCCGCGCACCGCCGTGCAGGCGGCGCTGGCCCGCCCGGTCCCGCCGCGCGTCCTCGGCGTGTGCGGCGGCGACGGTTCGGTGGCCGCGGTCGCGCACGAGGCCATCGCGGCGGGCCTGCCGTTGGTCGTCGTGCCCGGCGGCACCTTCAATCATTTCGCGCGAACGGCGGGCGCGGCATCCGTCGACCTCGCCGTCGCCGCGCTGCAGCGCGGCGAGGGGGTGCGAGCGGATGTCGCCGAGTTGGTGTTCGGCGATGAGGAGCCGATCACCGTGCTCAACGCCGCCTCGGTGGGCATCTACCCCGATTTCGTCGCCGTGCGCGAACGTCTGCAACGCCGCCTCGGCAAGTGGCCGGCCGCCGTCGTCGCGGCCGCCCGGGTGCTGCGACGGTCGCAGCCCGTGACGGTCGTCGTGAACGGCCGCCGCGCGCAGGTGTGGAGCCTCGTCGTGGGGGTGGGAGCCGGCGACCCCGGCACGCTCGCACCGCTCCAGCGCCAGCAACTCGACGACGGCGTGCTCGACCTCCGCCTGCTGCACGCCGGCCCCTCACGCGGTGGCGCGGCGGCGGCGCTCGCGTTCGGTCCGCGCGCAAGTGCGGTGCTCCGCTCGCTGCGCCTGCTTCCGCAGCGCATCGAGCGTTTCCGTACCGAGTCGATCGACGTCGTGGTGCGACCGCGGGAAGGGCAACCGCCGGGATTCGCACACGACGGCGAGGTCGCCATCGCCGCACCGCGCTCCGCGACGGCGGCGTTCCCAGGGCATGGGTACCGCACCCGGATTACCATCGCACGTGGGGTGCTCGACGTGTACCGGCCGGCGAGCGATGGCGTCCACACCAGGAGGGGCGAGCAGTGAATCCGTACGAGCAGCGACCATGGCTCACGCACTACGCCACCGGCGTCCCGCACGAGATCGAGGAGCCGACGCGCACGCTCACCGACCTCATCGACGGCGCGGTCGCCCGCTTCGCGCGACGCCCCGCGCTCGAGTTCTTCGGCGCCGAGACGAGCTACCGCGAGCTCGGCGAGCAGATCGCGAAGGCCGCAGAGGGGCTCCGCCGCCTCGGCGTGGTCGCGGGCGACCGGGTCGCCCTCGTGCTGCCGAACTGCCCCCAGCACGTCGTGGCGTTCTACGCGGTGCTCCGGCTCGGCGCCATCGTCGTCGAGCACAACCCGCTCTACACGGCACGCGAGCTGCGACACCAGTTCGAGGACCACGGCGCGACCGTCGCGATCGTGTGGGATGCCGTGGCCGACACGGTGGCCGATTTCCCCCGCGACATCCGACCCGCGCACCTCATCGCCGTCGACCTGACCCGCGCGCTGCCGTTCGTGAAGCGGATGGCGCTGCGCCTGCCGATCCCGAAGGCGCGCGCCTCGCGGGCGGCGCTCACGACGAAGCCGACCTCGCGCGGCGTGCTCGAGTGGGAGCAGGTGGTCGATGCGCGCCCGATCTCGAAGCGGCATCCACGTCCGTCGCTCGACGACACCGCGTTGCTGCAGTACACGAGCGGCACCACCGGCACGCCGAAGGGCGCCGTGCTCAGCCACCGCAACCTGGTCGCCAACGCCACGCAGGGTCGCGCGTGGGTGCCCGGGCTGCGCGACGGCAAGGAGGTCGTCTATGCCGTGCTGCCGCTCTTCCACGCCTACGGCATGACGCTGTGCCTCACGTTCGCGATGAGCATCGGCGCCCGGCTCGTGCTGTTCCCGAAGTTCGACGTCGACCTCGTGTTCCAGGCCGCGAAGCACTCGCCGCCCACGTTCCTGCCGGCCGTGCCGCCCATCTACGACGCCTTGGCGCGCGCTGCCGAGCGCCGCGGCACGGCTCCGCTCCGCGGCATCCGGTACGCGATCTCGGGCGCGATGGCGCTCCCGCCCGCGACGGTCGACCGCTGGGAGAGCGTGACCGGGGGCCTGCTCGTCGAGGGCTACGGGATGACCGAGTCCTCGCCCGTCGCCATCGGCAACCCCATGGGACCCACCCGCCGCCCCGGCACCGTGGGCGTGCCGTTCCCGAGCACCGAGATCCGGGTCGTCGATCCCGAGCACCCCGACGCCGACCGCCCGGCCGGCGAGGAGGGCGAGCTCCTCGTGCGGGGTCCGCAGGTGTTCGAGGGATACTGGCGGCGCCCGGCCGAGACGGCCGAGACGCTGCTGCCCGGAGGGTGGCTCCGGACCGGTGACATCGTGCGCGTCTCCGAGGACGGGTTCGTGACGATCGTCGACCGCGTGAAGGAGCTCATCATCACGGGCGGCTTCAACGTGTCGCCCTCGGAGGTCGAGAACGTGCTGCTCGGGCATCCCGACGTGCGCGGCGCCGCGGTCGTCGGGCTGCCACGCGCCGGCGGCGGCGAGGAGGTCGCGGCCGCCGTCGAGCTGCGCGAGGGCGCCGTCTTCGAGGCGGTCGCGCTGCGCGACTTCTGCCGCGAGAGCCTCACGCCCTACAAGGTGCCGAGGCGCATCGTCGAGGTCGACGAGCTGCCGCGCTCGCTCATCGGCAAGGTGCTGCGGCGCGAGGTGCGCGACGAGCTGCTCGCTCAGCGGGCGGAGGGTTGACCGGCGGCGGCCCTGAGATCGGCCGACCGTGGCCGCACCCTCATCGCAGCCGGCGCACCGCGCACCGCGCACCGCGGTTCGGAGGCTACAGCTCCACGCCGACGAGCACCGGCTCGGGGTGCAGCGCGATGCCGAACTCGGCCTGCACGCGGCTCTGCACGAACCGGGCGAGCTGCGCGACCTCCTCGGCGGTCGCGCCGCCCCGGTTGGTGAGCGCGAGCGTGTGCTTCGACGACACGGCCGCGCGCGACCCGGGCAGGGCGAAGCCACGACGGATGCCGCTATGCTCGATCAGCCACGCGGCCGAGAGCTTCACGAGCGACTCGGCGGGCGGGGCATCCGTCGCGGTTCCGGATGCCTCGAGCGACGCCTGGTGGGCGAGGAACTGGTCGAGCGGCGATTCGTCGAGCACGCCCGCCGCGATGGGGACGATCTCGTCGGCGGCGTCCTCCTCGAGGTACCAGCGCGGCGCATCGCCCGGCAGGGTGCGCGCGACCCGCTCAGGGACGATCGGGTTCGTGAAGAACGAGCCGGCACTCACCGAATCGGGATCGGCCGGGTTCAGCACCATGCCCTTGGAGGAGCGCAGTGCGAGCACGGCCTCCCGCACGCGCGAGATCGGCACGCGGTCGCCGAGGTTCACGTGCAGCGCGTCGGCGAGCTGCCCGTAGGCGATCGGCTGGCCGAGCGCCTCGCCGAGCACGGCGCGCTCGGCGGACGTGTCGTGCAACTGGAGCTCCACCGAGACGACGACGCCGCGGAGTCCGCGCTTCAGCACCGACGTGCGGTAGCCGAGCTCGAGCTCGTCGGCGGTCATGCGGCGCGGGACATCCGCCCCCTCCTCGAGGAACTCGACCGCGACGAGCGTGGACTCGAGCTCCTGCCCGTAGGCGCCGATGTTCTGCACGGGCGCGGCGCCCACCGAGCCCGGGATGCCCGAGAGCGCCTCGATGCCGGCGAAGCCGTGCTCGACGGTCCAGGCGACGAGGGCGTCCCAGTCCTCGCCGGCCTGCACGCGGATGCGGGTCGTGCCGGGAGCGGGGGCGTCGACCGCGTTGGGTGGGATGTCGCGCGGCGGAAGCACCTCGATGCCCTTCGTCAGCACGCGGATGACCGTGCCGTCGAACCCGTCGTCGCCGACCAGCAGGTTCGAGCCGCCGCCGAGCACGAGCCACGGCTCGCCGTCGTTCCACGCCTCGGTCACCAGGTCGACGAGGTCGCGCTGGGTCGTGGCGGTCACGAGCCGGCCGATGGGACCGCCGACCTGCAGCGTCGTGAGCTCGGAGAACGGGATGTCGGTGGCCATGTCAGTCGAGTGCGACGCGTACCTGCGCCTTGCCGAGCACGGTGTCGTCGCCGACCTTCACGGTGAGGTCGATGCGGGCCACCCGGGCCTCGGCGTCGAGCTGGCCGACCTTCGCGGCGACGGCGACGTTCGCACCGGCCTCGGGATCGACGACGACGGGTCGCGTGAAGCGCACCTGGTAGTCGCGGATGCGTCCGGGGTCGCCGACCCAGTCGACGACGGGCTGCACGGCGAAGCCCATGGTGAGCATGCCGTGCGCGAGCACGCCCGGAAGGCCGACCTGCTGCGCGATGTCGTCGCGGTAGTGGATGGGATTGAAGTCGCCGGACGCCCCGGCATAGCGCACGAGCGAATCCCGCGTGAGCGGGAACGAACGCTCGGCGACGACGTCGCCGACGGTCAGGCTGTCGAAAGCGGGCGTGGCCATCACTCCTCCCCTCGCACCACGAGCGTCGAGATCGCGGTGACGACGTGCTCGCCCGCGGCATCCGCGATGTTCGACTCGGCTGTCACGATCGAGTGCCCGCCGAGGGTCTTCACGCTCGAGACCGTGAGCGTGGCCGTCAGCAGGTCGCCCGCGACGATCGGCCGCGTGGAGGTGAAGCGCTGGTCGCCGTGCACCACGCGTGAGAAGTCGATGCCCGAGTCGGGCTCGGCGAGGAGTTGCGCGAGCGTCTGCTCCTGGACGACGACCGCGAACGTCGGCGGCGCCACGACGTCGTCGTACCCGGCCGCGCGCGCAGCGTCGACGTCGAGGTTGATCGGGTTGGTCGCGAAGACGGCGCGGGCGAACTCGCGCACCTTCTCGCGTCCGACGAGATACGGCTCGGTCGGCGGGAAGATCCGCCCCTGCAGCTCGGGGTTCACTGGCACCCCGACAGTCTATGCGGGGGGCGCGGCGCCTTCCTCGGGCCGGCCGGTCAGCGCCTGCCGCCGCCGAGGAGTCCGCCGAGGATGTCGCCGAGCCCGCCGCCGGAGCTGGAGCCGCCGGAGCCGCTGCCGCCGAGGAGTCCGCCCAGCAGGCCGCCGAGGCCGCCTCCCGACCCATCGGAACCCGAACCGCCGCCCAGCAGGCCGCCGAGGATGTCACCGATGCCCCCGCTGCCCGATCCCGTCTCTTCGCGTTCGGCTGCGCTCTCGTCGGCGGCCTTCTCGCTCTGCTTCTTCGAGAACTGCTTGGCGAGGTACGCCAGCACGATCGGAGCGAGGATCGGCAGGAGCTTGCCGATGAGGTCGCCCGCGCCGGTCTCCTTCTTCTCCTTGTCGTCGAGGGCGGACACGACCCGGTCGGTGTTGTCGCCGAACACGTTCCGCACGATCTTGCGACCGTCCTCTTCGTCGACGTCGCCCAGGTTCACGCCACCCTCGACGAGGGCGGGATCGTGGCGGGTGACGGCCCGCTCGAGCGAGGCCGCTCCCGCCGGGTCGGTGGCGTTGGCGCCCATTCCGGCGACGAGCGCCGGCAGGGCGTCGTCGACCGCCTTGCGCGCGGTCGCCTCGTCGACGCCGAGTCGTGCGGCGATGTCGCCGATCGGCAGTTGCGACCTGAGGTCATCGAGTCCAGCCATGCGGGTCCCCCGTTCCCGCGCCCGCCGTCGGGCGCTCGGGGTTCACGCTACCCGGGCGGCAGGCGCGGGTGAAGGGATTGCGACGATGGCAGGTCGCCCGCCGATGCCGTCGAGCTGGGCCGCGTTGCTCGCCGCACGGAGTCGGTCGGGCCCAGCGGCCACGTGTCGACGAACCTTTCCCTCTCGGAAGTTCGCACCACTTCGGTACTCCGGCACTTCGGCACCTCGGCACTCCGGCACTCCGGTACTCCGGCACCTCGGCACCTCGGCACTCCGGCACTCCGGCACCTCGGCACCTCGGCACTCCGGCACTCCGGCACCTCGGCACCTCGGCACTCCGGCACTCCGGCACCCCGACACTCCGGCACCCCGGCACTCCGGCACTCCGGCACTCCGGCACCCCGACACTCCGGCACCTCGGCACCCCGGCACCTCGGCACCCCGGCACCCCGGCACCCCGGCACCCCGGCACCCCGGCACCTCGGCACCCCGACACCCCGACACCCCGACACCCCGACACCCCGGCACCCCGGCACCCCGGCACCCCGGCACCCCGACACTCCGACACTCCGGCACTCCGGCACCCCGGCACGTGATTCCGCGACGAAACAGTGCCCTCGATGAGGAAGAGGACGCGACCGCAGCGCAGGTCGCGCTCAGTCCTCCGAGGTCGCGCGCGACAGCAGTTCCCCGCGGAAGAACGCCGGACGCATCCGCCACTGCCAGAGCATGATGACGGCGCCCGAGAGCAGCACCACCATGCCGAGCACGAAGACGAGGCCGACGCCGAAGACCGACGAACCAGAACCGTAGTCGGGGTCCATGCTGTCGATCAGCGTCGTGAAGAACAGCACCGCGAGGATCACGCCGCCGACGAGCGGGAACAGCAGCGTGAAGAAGAAGTTGCGCACCGAGCGCATCCACACCTTCCGGAAGAACCACACCGCCGCGAACGCCGTGATGCCGTAGTAGAAGCAGATCATCATGCCCAGGGCGGTGATGGTGTCCCACAGCACGTTCTCGCTCACGAACCGCATGACGGCGTAGAAGACGGAAGCCACGAGCGACGACACGATCGTCGCATACCCGGGCGTGAAGAACCGCGGGCTGACGGTCGCGAACTTCGGCGGCAGCGCGCCGTAGTGGCCCATTGCGAGCAGCGTGCGCGCCGGCGACACGAACGTCGACTGCAGCGACGACGCCGAGCTCGTCAGCACGGCGAGCGACACGAGCACGGCGAGCGGCCCGAGCACCGGCCCGGCGAGGTGGAAGAACACGTTGTCCTGGATCTCGGGGTTGCCGAGGCCGAACTCGCCGTCACTCACGCCCGCGAACGCGATGAGCGAGACCGCGATGAGCAGGTACAGCACCACGATCGTCACGACCGTCACGGTCGCGGCGCGGCCGGGCGTCTTCTCGGACCCGCGCGTCTCCTCGTTCATGGTGAGGGTGACGTCCCAGCCCCAGAAGATGAAGATCGACAGCGACAGGCCCGCGGCGAACGCCGAGAACGACTCGACGGCGAACGGGTTGAACCACGAGAGGTCGATCGCGGTGGCGTCGAACGCGTTGCCGTTCGCGACCTCGACGAGCGCCGCGACGGAGAAGACCACGAGCACGAGCACCTGGAAGCCCACGAGCCAGTACTGCAGTTTCTGCGTCGTCTGCATGTCGCGGTACGAGATCCACGTCGCGCCGAGCATGAAGAGCAGGCACACGGCGACGTTCACGAACGGGTTCGCCGCGACATCCGCGATCGCCGGGTCGCCGACGATCTGCGAGATGAGCAGGAACAGGAAGTCCACGGCGATGCCCGCGAGGTTCGAGAGCACGAGGATCGTCGCCGCGACGAGGCCCCACCCCGCCATCCAACCGATCCACGGTCCGAACGCCCGCGTCGCCCACGTGAACGACGTGCCCGAGTCCGGCATGCGCCGGTTGAGCTCGCGGTAGCCGAACGCCACGAGCAGCATCGGGATGAATCCGACCAGGATGATCGCCGGCACCTGCACGCCGACCTCGGACACGGTCGGGCCGAGCGCGGCGGTCAGCGTGTACGCGGGGGCGATGCACGAGATGCCGATGACGATCGCGCCGATGAGGCCGACCGACCCCGCCGAGAGGCCCTTCTTCGAGAGGCCGTGCTTCGCGTCGCTCGCCGTCGTGCCGTCGACGGCGGACGTCGCCTCGGTCAGCGGGGCTGTGGTCTGCGGGTTCGTGGTCTGGGGTTCGTGCGTCATTGCGTCTCTCTCAGTGGGTGGTGCGCGGTACCACGATCATGGGTACCGGAAGCTCGCGCAGCATCTTCGCCGCCGTCGAGCCGAGGAACAGGTGGTGCGGCGCCGCGAGCCGACTGGAGCCGACGAGCACGAGTTCGCCAGCGTGCCAGTCGAGCTCACGCACGGCTGCCTCGATGGTGGCGCCGGGCGCCGCGACGGCCGTCGCCTCGACGTTGGCGGGCAGCTGCCGGCGCGCCGCCGCCAGCACCTCGTCGGCATGCACGGTCCCCGTGAGCTCGGCGAGTTCCTCGTCGAGGCCGCTGGGCAGGTCGATGGGCACGAGCGATACGAGCCTGAGCGGCGCCCCTGTCGAACGGGCCAGGCTCACGGATGCCTCGAGCAGCGCGTCGGCGCCCGGACGCGTGCCGATCGCCGCCGTGATGCGGGTCACGCCCTGCGAGACGGGCACCTCGCGGGAGCCCGACGGCGCGAGCGCCACCGGGACATCCGACGAATGCAGCAGTTCGTTCGCGACCGAGCCGATGCGGGCCCGACCGAGCAGGCCCCCGCGGGCCGCACCGACGACGATGAGCGAGGCGCCGAACTCGTGCGCCGCGGCGATGAGCCCCTCTGCGAACGACTCGGCGTAGCGCACGTGCAGCGACTGGGCGACGTCGTCGCCGATGGTGTCGGATGCCTCGGCCAGCCACGTGCGCGACTGCTCCTTGAGGAACCGCTCGTAGCCGGTGTCGGCCGGCACGAGGCTGTTGCGCGCCTCGCTCGGCAGGACCATGACGAGGTCGAGCAGCGCCTCGCTCGCCGCAGCGAGACGCGAGCCGAGGGCGAGCGCGTCGGCGCCGCTCTCGTCGGCCGTGTAGCCGACGACGATCCGGCCGCTCACGCGAGTGCCTCCTTCGAGTCGTGCGCGTCGCGCACCTCGAGCGCTGCGAGCACCTCGTCGGCGACCTCGCGGCCCACGCGGATCGCGCCGTCGACGTGCTGGTAGCCCTTGCCGGCCATGTCGCTGCACGAGAAGTGGATGGGTCCGACGGGCGTGCGCAGGTCGGCGCCGTAGCGGGCGAGCCCGCCCATGTCGAAGCTCGCGGCGTAGGCGCCGCGCGTCCACTCCTCGGAGCCCCAGTCGCTCTCGTAGTAGACGACCGGGTGCAGCGCCTCCTCGCCGTAGTAGTGCGACAGCGATTCGAGGATCTTCGCCTTGCGCTCCTCGGCGGTGAGCTGGAAGACGCCATCAGCGGCTTCGTCGGCGACGAACGCGACGAGCGTGCCGCGCGGGTCGCCGTGGTTCGTGTTGTCGTACGCCTCGTGCACGAGCTCGTAGGGGCTGAAGGCCGTGCCGCTGAGGCCGGCAGCACGCCAGAACGGCGTCTCGTAGACCGCGTGCACCTTGATCACGAAGCCCATGGAGAGGTGCTGGTGCAACTGCTGTTGGCGGCGTGGCAGCGGCGGCTCGTACGAGATCCGGCTGATGAGGATCGGCGGCACGGCGAGGATGATCCGCTGCGCGTGCACCTCGAGGTGATCGGTCACGGCCACGACGCCGCGCCCCGGGGCATCCGTCGGCCCGTCGGACGGCGCAGCCCAGCGCACCGTGCGCACCGCCTGGCCGAGTCGCACGGCACCGCCGAGGCGCTCGGCGAGGCGCAGCGGCACCTGCTGGAGTCCGCCGACGACGCGGCGGTCGAGGATGAAGTCGGCATCGACGAGGTTCGAGAACGATCCCGCGGATGCCGCCATGAGCAGCGCCTGCAGCGCCGAGAACGCGTGCGCCGGCTTCGTGAGCATGGCCCCGGCGATGAACATGCCGATGTTCTCGCGCGCCTCCTCGTCATCGGTCTGGGTCTCGAGCCACCGGGCGAACGAGATCTCGTCCAGGTCCTTCGCCTGCGGGTGCGCCCACGGGCGGTCGGGGTCGATCTCGGCGACGAGGGCGTCGAGCTTCTCGATGAGCGTGACGATCTCGTGTTCGGTCGCCGGCGGCACCGGGAAGATCTCGCCCTCGAACCGCTTCAGGTCGCCGTCGGGACCGAGGTAGATGTTCACGCCCTCGCGATAGCGGGGGTAGGTCTCGAGGCCGAGCTCGTCGATCGTCTCGATGAGCGCGTCCTGGTCGGGTGAGACCCACTGCCCGCCGATCTCGAGCATCGCGCCGTCGATCTCGTCCGTCCAGAGGCGACCGCCGACACGGTCGCGTGCCTCGAGCACCACGACCGTGCGGCCGGCGTCCTTGAGTCGGTTCGCCGCCGTGAGTCCGGATGCCCCGGCGCCCACGATGACGACGTCGCAGTCGATGCGTTCCATGTTCCTTGCCTTCGATTCAGGTGCGCGAGTCCCAGATTCCGGGCACGCGGAAGAGAGCGGATGCCGCGGCGCGAGGCTGCGACATCCGCTCGCCATCGGTCAGTCCACCGGGATGAGCGTGTACTTCGTGTCGAGGAACTCGTGGATGCCCTCGAAGCCGCCCTCGCGGCCGATGCCCGACTGCTTCACGCCGCCGAACGGCGCAGCCGCGTTCGAGACGAGGCCCGTGTTGAGGCCCATCATGCCGGTGGCGAGGCGATCGATCATGCGGTGGCCGCGCGCGAGGTCCTTGGTGAACACGTAGGAGATGAGCCCGTACTCGGTCGAGTTGGCGAGGCGCACGGCCTCGTCCTCGTCGGCGAAGGTGGTGATGCCGAGCACCGGCCCGAAGATCTCCTCGCGAAGGAGGCGGGCGTCCTTGCCGACGTCGCCCAGCACGGTCGGTGCGTAGAACGAGCCCGCGCCGTCGATCGGCGCTCCCCCGGCGAGGACCTTCGCGCCCTTATCCACGGCGTCCTTCACCAACTCGTCGGTCGACGCGACCGCGTTGTCATCGATGAGCGGCCCGATCGACACGCCGTCCTCGGTGCCCCGGCCGACCCGCATGGCCGAGACGCGCTCGGTGACGCGCTTCGCGAACTCGCCGGCCACCGACTCGTGCACGATGAAGCGGTTCGCGGCCGTGCACGCCTGCCCGATGTTGCGGAACTTCGCGATCATGGCGCCGTCGACCGCCTTGTCGAGGTCGGCGTCCTCGAACACGACGAACGGGGCGTTGCCGCCCAGCTCCATCGAGGTGCGCAGGATCCCCTGGGCGGACTGCTCGATGAGCTTTCGGCCGACCCCGGTCGACCCGGTGAACGAGAGCTTGCGGAGGCGCGGGTCGGCGATGATCGGGCCCGAGACCTTCGACGAGCTCGTGGTGGTCACCACGTTCACGACGCCCTTGGGCAATCCGACCTCTTCGAGCAGCTGCACGAACGCGACCGTCGTCAGCGGTGTGAGCGCGGCCGGCTTCACCACGACGGTGCAGCCCGCGGCGAGCGCCGGCGCGATCTTGCGCGTCGCCATCGCGAGCGGGAAGTTCCACGGCGTGATGAAGTACGACGGGCCCACCGGCCGCTGGGCGACGACGATGCGGCCGGTGCCCTCGGGGTTCAGTCCGTACCGGCCCGTGATGCGCACGGCCTCCTCGCTGAACCAACGCAGGAACTCGGCGCCGTAGTTGACCTCGCCGCGCGCCTCGGCGAGCGGCTTGCCCATCTCGAGCGTCATGAGGAGGGCGAACTCCTCGCGGCGCGCGATGAGCGTGTCGAACGCGCGGCGGAGGATCTCGCCGCGCTCGCGGGGAGCCGTCGCGGCCCACGCGTCCTGGGCGGCGACGGCCGCGTCGAGGGCGCGGATACCGTCGGCGGGCGACGCGTCGGCGATGGTCTTCAGCACCTCGCCGGTGGACGGGTCGCGGACCTCGAACGTCTTCTCGCCCTCGGCGGCGACCCACTCGCCGCCGATGAAGAGACCGTCGGCGACGCGGTCGAGGAGGGTGGTTTCCTGCAGGGTGTCGGTCATGCTGCGTTCCGTTTCGTAGGGTGTCGGCCGTCGGATGGTGGTCGGCGGGTGTGCGCTCAGGGGTAGAGGCCGCGGAGGCGGTGCGCCTCGGCGACGCGCTCCACCGCGAGCGCGGTTGCGGCGGTGCGGAGCGAGAGGTCGCGGGTCTCGGCGTAGCCGAGGACGTGCTGCCAGGCGCTGAGCATCCGCTCTTCCAGTCTGGACTCGACCTCGTCGGCACGCCACCAGTACGCCTGGTTGGCCTGCACCCACTCGAAGTACGAGACGATGACGCCGCCCGCGTTCGCGAGGATGTCGGGCACGACGAGCACGCCGCGCTCGCGGAGGATGCGGTCGGCCGCCGGTGTCGTGGGCCCGTTGGCGCCCTCCACGATGACCTTGGCGAGCACGTCGCCCGCGTTGCCGTCGTGCAGCACGCCCTCGACCGCGGCGGGCACGAGCAGGTCGACGTCCTGCGTGAGCAGCGCAGCGCCGTCGAGTGCCTCGCCTCCGCCGAAGCCGGTGACCGAGCCGGTCGCACGCACGTGGTCGCCGAGCGCCTCGATGTCGAGTCCGCCCGCGCGGTGCACGGCGCCGTACTGGTCGCTCACCGCGGTGACCTTCACGCCCGCCTCGGCGAGGAACCGCGCGGCATCCGCACCGACCTTGCCGAAGCCCTGCACGGCCGCGGTCGAGCGCGCGGGGTCGAGCCCCGCATGCCGGAGGGCCGCGAGCGCGATGTGCGTCACGCCCCGGCTGGTCGCCGAAGCCCGCCCCTGCGAACCGCCGAGGGAGATGGGCTTGCCCGTCACGATGCCGGGCACCGTGTAGCCGGAGTTCACCGAGTAGGTGTCCATCATCCAGGCCATGGTCTGCTCGTCGGTGCCGATGTCGGGCGCGGGGATGTCGCGCTCCGGGCCGATGATCGGCAGGATCTCGCTCGTGTAGCGACGGGTCACGCGCTCGAGCTCGGCCGTGGAGTGCTCGCGGGGGTCGATCGCGATACCGCCCTTCGCGCCGCCGTACGGCACGTCGAGCAGGGCGCACTTCCAGGTCATCCACATCGCGAGCGCGCGCACCTCGTCGAGGTCGACGTTGGGCGCGTAGCGGAGACCGCCCTTGGCCGGGCCGCGTGAGAAGTTGTGCTGCACGCGATACCCCGTGTAGAGCCGCTGCGAACCGTCGTCCATGCGCAGCGGCACCGCGACCGTGAGCTCGCGACGCGGCGTCGCGAGCATGCGGTGCAGGCCGTCGCCGTAGCCGAGCAGCGAGATCGCCTCGGCGAGCTGGGCGCGGGCGTCGGTGAGCGGCGTGGCGATGTGGACGTCGGATGCCGCGGCAGGGGTATCCGACACGGTCGACGCCGTCGTCGCCGTGAGCAGGTCGGTCATGCGGCTCGGAGCCCTTCCGCGACGACGCCGAGGCCCTCGATGAGCAGCTCGTCGGAGATGGTGAGCGGCGGCAGGAACCGGATGACGTTCCCGTACGTGCCGCAGGTGAGCACGAGCACGCCGTTCGCGTGGGCGTGCGCGGCGACCTTCGAGGTGAGGGCCGCGTCGGGTGCACCCGTCTCGGGGTCGACGAGCTCGATCGCGACCATCGCGCCGCGGCCGCGCACGTCGCCGATGCGGGCATCGGCCGTGCGCAGGGCGTTCAGGCGGCCGAGGAGCACGGCGCCGATCTCCTTCGCGCGCTTGATGAGCCCGTCGGCCTCGTACGACTCGATCGAGGCCAGGGCTGCGGCGCACGCGAGCGGGTTGCCGCCGTAGGTGCCGCCGAGGCCGCCGGCCATGGCGGAGTCCATGATCTCGGCGCGGCCAGTGACGGCTGACAGCGGCAGGCCGCCGGCGATGCCCTTCGCGGTGACGACGAGGTCGGGCACGATGCCCTCGTGGTCGCTCGCGAACCAGGCGCCGGTGCGGCCGAAGCCGGTCTGCACCTCGTCGGCGATGAAGACGACGTCGTTGGCGCGGCACCATTCCACGAGCGCGGGGAGGAAGCCCTGCGCTGGCACGATGAAGCCGCCCTCGCCCTGGATGGGCTCGATGATGACGGCGGCGAGGTTCTCGGCGCCGACCTGCTTCTCGATCTGCGAGATGGCACGGGCCGCGGCATCCGCACCGCTGAGCCCGCCGTCGCGGAACGGGTACGAGAGCGGCGCGCGGTACACCTCGGGCGCGAACGGCCCGAAGCCGCTCTTGTACGGGATGTTCTTCGCGGTGAGGCCCATGGTGAGGTTCGTGCGGCCGTGGTAGGCGTGGTCGAACGCGACGACGGCCTGCTTCTTCGTGAAGTTGCGGGCGATCTTGACGGCGTTCTCGACGGCTTCGGCGCCCGAGTTGAAGAGGGCCGATCGCTTCACGTGGTCGCCGGGGGTGAGCGCGTTGAGCTTCTCGGCGACCGCCACGTAGGAGTCGTAGGGCGCGACGGTGAAGCACGTGTGGGTGAACGCGTTCAGCTGAGCCGTGACCGCCTCGACGACGCGCGGGTTGGCGTTGCCGACGCCCGTGACGGCGATGCCCGAGCCGAGGTCGATGATCGAGTTGCCATCGGCGTCGACGATGACGCCGCCGCCCGCGGCGACGACCGAGACCGGGATGGTGTGGCCGACGCCGGCCGCGACGGCCTCGGCCTTGCGCGACATGAGCTCCTGCGAGCGGGGACCGGGGATGGCGGTGACGAGACGGCGCTCCTGGGTGAGCGTCGGGCCTCCCGTGGCGGTGGCCGGGCTGTCGACGAGGGTCATGGCTGCTCCGATGCATGGTGACGGCGGTGACGGATGCCGCCCATGCTAGGTCGGGCGCGACGGTTGACGCGGCGCCCCTGTGTACACTCAGGTGCAGGTCACTGGACGCTGCGTACAAGCACCAAGTTCCCTGAGCTCGTCGAAGGGAACGGGGCCACGGCGCTTCGACAGGCCTGGCGACCAGAAGGAGGAACCGTGCAGCCCACCGTGCAGACCCTGCTCGACCGCCCCGAGTTGGCCCTCACGCTCCTCACGCCCGCCGACGCGCTGCCCGCCGAGGCACTCGCCGCGCCGGTGACGTGGGCGCACAGCTCCGACCTGGCCGACCCCACGCCGTTCCTCGACGCGGGCAACGTGCTGCTCACGACCGGCACGCAGTTCGCGGCCGACCTCGACCCGGCCTTCGCCGATGCGTACGTCGGTCGCCTTCGCCGACCGGGTATCGCGGCCCTCGGGTTCGGCACCGAGGTGATCCGCGCGGGCACGCCCGCCGCGCTCGTCGACGCCTGCACGCGCGAGGGGCTGCCGCTCTTCGAGGTCCCGTACCGGGTGCCGTTCATCGCGGTCGTGCGTCTCGTCGCCGATGCCCTCGCCGAGGACGCCTACGCCCGGCACACGTGGTCGCTCGCGGCGCAGCGCGCCATCTCGCTCGCGGCCCTGCGGCCCGATGGGCTCTCGTCGACGCTCGGGGAGCTCTCGCATCGCATCGGCGCCTGGGTGGGTCTCATCGACGCGGCGGGCTCGCTCGATCGCGAGGCACCCGAGGGCGGTCTGGGGCAGCCGGCGCTCGGCGAGGTCGTGGGCGAGGCGCGCTCGATGCTCCGTCGAGGCCAGCGCGCGAGCCGCACGCTCATGGCGGGCGAGTCGGTGGGGCAGCCCCAGCGGATGACCCTGCAGACGCTCGGCTCGGGCGGAGCGCTGCGCGGGGTGCTCGCCATCGGTGACTCGGCCGAGCTCGACCAGGCCGGCCGTGAGGTCGTCACCTCGGTGATCGCCCTCGCCGGGCTCGCGCTCGAGCAGAACCGCAACCTCGACCGTGCCCGCGGGCACCTCCGAACGGGCCTGCTGCGCTCGATCCTGGCGGGCGACCTCGCGCTCGCCGAGGGCGTGGCCGCGGAGATGTGGGGGCCACTTCCGGCGGCGCCCCTGCGGGTCGCGGTGGTGGATGCGCCGGCGTCGCACGTCGACCGCCTCACCGAGCTGCTCGAGCTGCGCGTCGAGGAGCGCGACGGCCGGCTCTTCTTCGGCCGCGACGAGGACACCGTGGTGATCCTGCTCGAGGACGCCGATGCCGCCCTCGCCACCGAGCTGGCCGCGGAGTTCGAGCTGCCGGTCGGCCTCTCCGACGGAGTGGCCGCCGACGGCGTCGCCCGCGCCCACGAGCAGGCGCTCCGTGCCCTCGAGCGCGCCCGCGAAACCGGATCTGGCGTGGTCGCGTTCGACGAGATCAGCCGCCAGGGCGTGCTGGCCTTCCTCGCCCGTACCGACGCGCGCGCCGTCGCGCTCGCGACCCTCGAGCCGCTCACCCGCCACGACGAGGCGAACGGCACGTCGCTCGTCGACACCGTGCGCTCGTGGCTCGAGCACGGCGGCCAGTTCGACGCGACCGCGCAGGCCCTCGGCGTGCACCGGCACACGGTGCGCAGCCGGGTCGCACTCGCCGAGCGGCTGCTCGGCCGCGACCTCTCGGGGTTCCACGCGCGCGCCGACCTGTGGGCGGCGCTCCTGGCGGTCGCCTGACGCGGGAGGCGGCGGGCTGACGCGCGACCCTTCCCCCTCGGGAGACCCCGGCGTACGCTGGAACGATCGGGAGGGGGTCACGATGCAAGCGACAGTCGGCGAACGCCTCGTCATCCATGGCAAGCAGGTCGGCCAGACCGATCGGCACGGCGAGATCCTCGAGGTCCGCGGACCCGACGGTTCGCCACCGTACCTCGTGCGCTTCGACGACGGGCACGAGACGCTGCTGTACCCCGGGTCCGACTGCGAGCTCGAGCACCAGCACCAGGCGCACTGAGGCTTCCCGAGGTCGTCCAACGGCGCACGTGAGCCCGCTCGCTTCGACCGGGCTCAGCGAGCACCGCGCTACCGTTGAGGGATGTTCCACTCCTACGCGGCGATCGGTGACAGCTTCACCGAGGGGGTCGGCGACGAGCTCCCCGACGGCACCGTACGCGGCTGGGCGGACTTCGTCGCGCTGGGACTCGCCGCTGCCGCACACGAGCCCGTGCGGTACGCGAACCTCGCGATCCGCGGCCGCAAGCTCGGGCCGATCGTCGACGAGCAGCTCGAGGCGGCGATCGCGCTGGGCCCCGAGGTGATCAGCTTCAACGGCGGGGGCAACGACATGCTGCGTCCGCGCATGCCCGAGGAGCGCGTGGCCGGGCGGTTCCGCCAGGCCGTGCACCGGATCCGCGACGAGGGCATCCACGTGCTCATGCTGAGCGGCGCCAACCCGACCGATCACCTGCCCCTCGGACGGGTCTTCGACGCGCGCGGCGCGCGCCTCACTGCGGCCCTCGTCGACCTCGGGGAACTCCCTGGGGTCACCTTCGTCGACAACTTCAACGATCGCGGGCTCCGCGACATCCGCTACTGGTCGCCCGACAAGCTGCACCTGAACTCGCTCGGTCACGCGCGCGTCGCGAGCAACGTGCTCACCGCGCTCGGCGTGCCCGTGCCCGAGGAGTGGGGCGTCGCCGAGGTCGCGGCCGCGCCGCCCGGGGCGCGCAGCCGGAACACCGCCGCGTACTATCGCGAGTTCGTGCTGCCGTGGATCGGGCGACGGCTCACCGGACGATCCTCGGGCGACGGCCGCACGGCGAAGCGTCCGACGCTCGAGCCGCTGGCGTCGGATGCCGCGCGCTGACGCGCCTCGACGCGCGCCGACGCGCGCCGCCGGGAGTTCGCTGAGCCTGCCGGAGCGATCGGCCCTTCGACACGCTCAGGGACCGGACACGGAGCCGAGCACGTCGGCGACGAACGCCCGCGTGCGCCGGGCGAGGCCCTCGATGCGCATGATCTCGTGCACGCCGGGCTGCACCTCGGAGGGCGCGGCGGGCCGACCGAGCCGCACGGTCTCCTGACAGGCGAGATCGGCGCACATGTACGTGCCCACGCTGTCGCCGCGCTCCCCCGCGGCACCCGTACGGCGGGCCGAGAAGAGCACGACCTGATCGGCGGGCTGCTGGGTGTGGCAGAGGTTGCAGATCGCGGCGCGGTGGTGCGAACCGTTCGAGGCGGCCGCCCTGAGCACGACTCCCGCAGGTGATCCGTCGAGCTCGGTCACGAGGTATCCGCGGGCCGCGATGCGGGGATCACGCCACGCGAACGCGTCGAGGTGCGCCCACTCGATGAGCAGGAAGTCGAGCGGCAGCGAGAGCTGGGCGAGCTCCGCCGCACTGGCGTTGCCGAGCGCCTCGCGGATCTCGTTCTCGACCAGTGGCTGCATCCCGTCCCCTCCCGGTGCGTGCCCTCCCAGTCTACGAAGCCGGTTCCAATCGCCACTCCAGCTCGATCGATGCCGGACCCCAGTGGACCACCACGATGTCGCCGGGCTGGAATCGACGGGGTCGCGACCCGTCGCGGATGGTGTCGGCGGCGATGCGCCGCGTGAGTTCCGACTCCCGGAACACGTCGAGCGTCGCGCAGGATCGCTGCCAGTCGAAGAAGTACGGCCGCTGCGAGAGCATGCAGACGAGGTCGTCGTCCCGGTACGCCCAGAACTCGTAGCCGAAGAGGCGCCCGAGCGAACGCAGCGCCTCCGGCGTGTACGGGTCGAGCCGGGCTTCGGTCGCCACGTCGGCGGCGGACGCCAGTTCCTCCTCGGTCTGCGCCCGTTCGAAGATCTCGAGCCCCTGCGGTGGCGACAGCGCGTCTCGCACCGGGCCGAGCAGGACGATCACCGCGGCGAGGACGGCGGCGGATGTCGCGAGCACGCGGCGCGGCGATCGTCGCCTCCGCGACGGCCGCCGCCGCTCGACCGTCGCGCCTTGAGGCACTGGCTCGGCGGACCGTCCGGCCTCCCCCATCCCGGCCGCGCCGGAGCCCTGCCCGCTCCCGTCCGCCGTGGAGCCCTCATCGGCCGACCGGTGCTCCCGGGCGAGTTCGTCCTCGAGCTCGGCGAGCTCGGCGACGAGCTCGGTCGGCGGATCTCCGGGCGCGCCGTACACGATCCGCCGCAACTCGTCACGGCGGTGTTCTCGTGCATCCTCCTGCCCGGTTCCCATCTCCCCGCCTCGATCGGCGGCGGGCTGAGCCCGTCGCCGCGGCTCAGCGTGTCGTCGGCGTCGCCTCCCCCGAGCCATCGGTCGTCGTCGCGGCCGTCGCGGACGGGACCTCCGACGCGTAGGTCGAGGCATCCGTTCCCGCGACCGAAGCTGCGGCGCGCCCGGTCGCCGGCCGGCGTCCTCGGATGAGGAACCCGAACGCCAGCGCCACGAAGAACATGAGCACCCCGTAGACGGCGGCGGGCAGGCTCATCTCGACGCTGCCGATCACGGTCTGCGCGATCACGATGGCGAGGGTCGCGTTGTGGATGCCGATCTCGAACGAGCTCGCGATCGACTGCGCGCGATCGATCCGGAAGAGACGCGGCACGAGGTAGCCCACCGCAAGGCTGAGGACGCAGAAGAGCACCGTGATGCCCGCGAGTCGACCCGCGTTCTCGAGCAGGAGCTCGAGGTTCGACACGATCGCGCCGGCGATGACCACGACGAGGATCACGACCGAGGCGATGCGCACCGGCCGGTCCATGCGGTCGGCGAAGCCCGGCTTCCACCAGCGCACGAGCATGCCGAGCAGCACGGGCCCGAGCACGATCGCGAACACCTCGACCGCCTTCGCGAACTGCAGGCCGAGCGAGTCGTCGCCCGGGAGGAAGTACGCGATCGCGAGGTTCGTGATGAGGGGCAGCGTGAACACGGCGATCACGGAGTTGATCGCCGTGAGCGAGATGTTGAGGGCGACGTCACCGCGGAACAGGTGGCTGTAGAGGTTGGCCGTGGTGCCGCCCGGCGACGCGGCGAGCAGCAGCATGCCGACGGCGAGCACCGGCGGCAGCCGGAAGAGCAGCACGAGGCCGAAGCACAGCGCCGGCAGCAGCAGGAGCTGGCAGACGAGGGCGATGATCACCGCCTTCGGATGCTTCGCCACTCGCGCGAAGTCGCGCGGAGTGAGCGTGAGGCCCAGGCCGAACATGATGATGCCGAGGGCGACGGGCAATCCGATGGTGGTCAACGCTGATCCCATGGGCCGAGTGTGGCGCATCCGGCGGCCGCGGGCAATGGCCGCGAGCCACGAGCGCGAACCCGCGTACCGCTCAGCGGATGGCGGCGACCGAGGCCTGCACCTGCTCGCGCAGCGCCGGCGAGATCGGTGCGGACCCGGCATCCGCCGCCGCGGCGTCCTGCCCCTCGGCGCTCGCGACCCACTCGAGGTAGCTGCGCACCAGTTCGCCGTCGTTCGGGTCGCGGTACTCGCGGCAGGCGATGAGGTAGCTCACGAGCACGAGCGGGTACACGCCGGCCTCGCTCGTGGCGCGATCGAGGTCGATGACGAGGTCGTCCTCCGGCCGGCCGGGCTCCATCGGCGAGACGTCGACGATGGCGGCGGCCGACTCGGCATCGGGCGCGACGGCCTCCCCGCCGACGACGAGGCTCGCGACGTCGAGCCCCTCGGCGCGGGAGGCGTCGATGTACCCGATGACGTTCACGCCGTCGCGGATGACCGCCACGATGCCCGAGTTGCCCTGCGCCGCCTCGCCCTCGTAGGGGAACGCGTCGTCGGGTTCGTCTGGCCAGGCCTCGGGCGCCGCCTCGGCGAGGTACTCCGTGAAGTTCTCGGTCGTGCCCGAGTCGTCGGACCGGTGCACGGGCGTGATCCGGGCGTCGGGCAACGGCACGTCGGGGTTGAGGCGCACGAGATCGGGATCGTTCCATCGCTCGATCTCGCCCGTGAAGATGCGGGCGACGGATGCCGCGTCGAGCTGCAGCCGGTCGACGCCCTCGATGTTGAAGGCGAGCGCGATGGGCGAGAGGTAGACGGGCAGGTTGATCGCGCCCGACCCGTCGGCGCACCGTTCGAGGGGTCCCTCGGTCTCGTCGACGGTGAGCGGGCTGTCGCTGCCGGCGTAGCCGACGGCTCCGACGATGAACTGCTCGCGGCCTGCTCCCGAGCCGGCGGGGTCGTAGTTCACGGTGACGCCGGCGTTGGCCCGCTGGAACCCGGCGATCCAGGCGTCCTGCGCGGCGCCCTGCGCCGAGGAACCGGCCCCGTCGAGCACGCCCGAGAGGTTGCTCTCGCGATCGCCCTGCTCGTTCACGGCGCATCCGCCGAGCAGGGTCGCGGCTGCCGCGAGACCCGTGACCGTCAGGACGAACCTCCGCGTGCGCATGCCCGCCATGGTAGCGAACGGGGTTCGACGGATGCTCCGGACCGGATCCACCGGACCGGATGCCCCGCACGCTGGCGCGTCAGTCGATCACGAGTCGCGGGCGATCGTCGACCCGCGGGCACCAGCCCGCCGGCGTGCGTTCGTACGCGTGCGCAGGACCGTCGGCGACGAGTCGGGCGAGTGCGTCGAGGAAGCGGTCGACGTCGTCCGACGAGGATCCGGCACCGAGGCTCGCGCGCAGCCCGTTGGCGCGGCGCGCGACGCGGTCGAAGAACGGATGCGCGCAGAACCGGCCGGCCCGCACCGAGATGCCGTGCTCGGCCGCGAGCGCCGCCGCGACGAGCCCGACCGACCGGTGGCCGACCTCTGGCTCGGACCCGCGTTCGAGCTCGATCGTGGCGATGCCGAGGCGGTCGTGCGCGTCGTCGAAGCCCGTGATGACGCGCAGCCCGGGAATCTCCGCGAGGCCGGCGTGCAGACGGGCGGTGAGCACCTGCTCGTGCTCGTGCCGGGCGGAGTCGCCGAGTCGCTCGAGCTCGACGAGCGCCCGGGCGAGCGCCGCGATGCCGACGACGTTCGGCGTGCCGGCCTCGTGCCGGTCGGCGCCGCGCTTCCAGTCGACGTGGTCGAGCCGCACGGCGTCGACCGCTCCCCCGCCGGCGAGGTGGGCTGGGGCCGCGTCGAGCCAGTCGGCCCGGCCGACGAGCGCGCCCGCACCGAAGGGCGCGTACGCCTTGTGTCCCGAGAACGCGAGGTAATCGACGCCGGATGCCACGAGGTCGACGCGACGGTGCGGCAGCAACTGCGCGGCATCCACCGCCAGGCGCGCCCCGCGTGCGTGCACGAGCGCGGCGATCGCCTCGATCGGGAGCACCTCGCCCGTGACGTTCGAGGCGCCCGTGACCGAGACGAGCGCCGCGGGCCGGGCGGCGAGTTCGGTGTCGAGCGCGTCGAGCGTGGCCGCGACGGTGCACTCGGCCACGACCACGCGCCGCGAACGCCAGGGCAGCAGGTTCGCGTGATGCTCGAGGTCGAGCACGACGGTGTCGCCCGGCACGGCCGCGGCGAGGAGGTTCAGGGCGTCGGTCGTGTTGCGGGTGAAGACGACGAGGTCGTCGTCGCGAGCGCCGACGTGCCGGGCGACCGTGACCCGAGCGTCCTCGACGAGGGCCGTGATCGCCTGCGACGGGTACCCGCTGCCGCGGTGCACGCTCGCGTAGTACGGCAGGACCCGTGCGACGTGCGCGGCGACCGCGGCGAGCGCCGGCGCCGACGCCGCGAGGTCGAGGTTCACGTGCCGCACGCGGCCTCCGCCGAGCACGGGCACCTCGAGCCCGGCGTCGGCGAGGCTCGCCAGCGGCCCGAGCGTCGCCAGCGGCCCGAGTGCCGCGAGCGGCCCGCGTGCGGTGCGTACCTCCGTGGCGATCACAACAGCTCCTCCGGTCGACTGGCGTCGAACCTACGACCGCGCCGGGCGGCCCTCAACGGCCGGATGACGCCCGAGGTCACGCCGCGACACATTCGGTCACGAACCGACGCGCGAGCGCGCCGCCGTCACGTGCAGGTTCTCGGGGCGGCCGAGTCCGAGGTGGTCCCGCAGCGTCTCCCCGTCGTACGCGGTGGGGAAGACTCCGCGACGCTGCAGCTCCGGCACGACGCCGAACGCGAATGCCTCGAACTGCGCCGGCTGCACCGCGGAGAGCACGTTGAATCCGTCGACGGCTCCCGCGTCGGCCCACGCCTCGAACTCCGTCGCGATCTCGTCGGCCGAGCCGACGACCATCGATGCGGTGACGGATGCCGCGACGACGAGATGCCGCAGCGTCGGCGGTCGCTCGCCCGATGGAAGGCGGCCCGTGCGCTCGGCGACGATCTCGACGAGCTCCTGCCCCGCGGCGCTGAATCGCTCCACGAGCGCGGGCGTCACGCCTCGGTCGGGCGAGAGCTGCGACACGTCGAGCCCCACGAGTGCGGAGAGCTGTGCCAGCGAGCGGTTCGCCGGGAATGCGGCGGGCGGGCCGTCGGGCCAGTCCTCGGCGATCTGCACGAGTTCGCTCAGCTCGTCGGCGATGGACTGCGCATGCTCACGGGTGTCGCCGACGATCGGCAGCACGGGCGCGATGACCTTCAGGGAGCGATCGTCGCGACCCGACTCGAACGCGAGCGATCGCAGCTCCTCGCGGATCGCGACGGCGTGGTCGAGGCCCGACACCGCCACCAGGGCGAGATCGGCGAACTGCGCCGCGAACAGCTTCGACTGCGGCGAGCTGCCGGCGTGCACGAGCGGGAGGTGTCCCTGCACGGGACGGGCGACATTGAGCGGGCCGGTGACGCTGAGGTGGGCGCCGTGGAAGTCGGTGGGGTGCAGACGCGTCGGGTCGAGGAAGACGCCGGCCGCGGCATCCGCCACGATCGCCTCGTCCTCGAACGAGTCCCAGAGGCGGCGCAGCACGTGTTCGAACTCGACCGCCCGGTCGTAGCGCGACTCGCTCGTCTCGTGGAAGTCCCGACCGTGATTGCCGGCGACACGGGGCTCTGCGCCCGTCACGAGATTCAGGCCGGCCCGCCCGCCCGAGAGCAGGTCGACCGACGCCGTCGCCCGCGCGAGCGCGTACGGGTCGGCGTAGCTCGTGTTCGCGGTCGCGATCAGCCCGATGCGCCGGGTGAGTCCCGCGAGGTAGGTGACCGCCGAGAGCGGGTCGACGCGTGCGACCAGGTAGGGGTCCTGGAACTCGAGGTCGTGGCCGGTGGCGAGCCAGTCCCCGAAGAAGAGGTAGTCGAGCCGAGCCGCCTCGGCGACCTCGGCAGTGCGGCGCAGCACGGCCGCATCGCCCCGCGGGTCGCGGTGCGCGCCCGGATACCGCCAGCCCGACGGGTAGGCGCCGATCGCCCTGACCATGGCGCCGATGATGATTCGTGTCATTCGTGTGCCTCCCCACCCCGACGCTAGGCAGGTGGAGCGGATGCCGCGAGAGCGGGCGTCACACGACGGCACCCGCCGTCACACGACTCAACCGGAGGTCACGCGGCGTCATCGGCAGAGCCTTGTCAAGCCGTGGGCCGCGGCAACCGTTCGCCGTAGAATCGTCTGATCCCCGCGTCGATCCGACGCGATCCCCCGACCCCTGGAGGCCATCCTTCCGTGACGAGTCCCGAACGCGATCGCACCGCCGACCTGCACGACCAGCACGACCTCGACGGGAGCGCGTTCGCGAGAGGCGAGGGCCCCGAAGCCCCGCCCATGCGGCTCGCGGACGCCTCCGAGCTCGTGCTGGTCCCTTCGGCGCCCGCGATCTCGCGGTTCGACCGCGACGACCTCGTCATGCGCAAGGGCCAGTACGCGCTGCGCAACGGCCACACCACGCCGCGCGAGTCCATGGTCGAGGACCTCCTCGCCATCGGCCGGGCGCTCGACGATGCCGCTATCGGCTACCTGCTCGTGCGCGGCGACGACGATCGACCGGTGGTCGCGGTCGACCGCGCCGACCGCAAGGCCGTGGCACGCGCGTTCGCCACGTCCTTCGCCGACGAGCCGTTCTACGCACTTCCCGTGGCGCCCGACCGGGGAGCGGGCTCGATCCCCGTGCTCCTCGCCGACGGCCGGCTCTCGGCGCATCGCAAGCCCACGGTGCTGCGCCTGCACCGCCCGCGGGTCGAGCCGATCGGCCGCCTCCGGTACGGCCCCGAGACCGCGGTGCAGCTCGAGTTCTGGCGATTCGGCGACGACGTCATCGAGGCGCCCGTCGAGAACGCCCTCATGCGGCGCACGCTGCCGCGCTCCGAGGCCGTCGACGACGTGGTGCACCTGCACGGTCGTGATTGGCCCACGCTCGACCACATGTTCGAGCCGCTCGCGAGCGACGTCGACTTCGAGATCGACATGGTCTTCTCCTGGGTCGACGGCTCGAGCGACGAGTTCGTGCGCGAGCGCGCGAGGCGCATGCAGAGCTACGTCGTGGGCGAGGGCGATGACTCCGAGGCCCGATATCGCCAGATCGACGAGCTCAAGTACGCGCTCCGATCGGTGCACCTGTTCGCGCCGTGGGTGCGCCGTATCTTCATCGCGACCGACTCCCCCGCACCGGCGTGGCTCGCGCGGCATCCGAAGGTCACCCTCGTGCGCAGCGAGGAGATGTTCGCCGACCCCTCCGTGCTGCCGACGCACAACTCGCACGCGGTCGAGAGCCAGCTGCACCGCATCCCCGGGCTCGCGGAGCACTTCCTCTACTCGAACGACGACATGTTCTTCGGCCGGCCGGTGCGACCGTCGTTGTTCTTCTCGCCGGGGGGCATCACGAAGTTCGTCGAGGCGACCACTCGCATCGGGCTCGGCGAGACGCATCCGGGCCGCTCGGGCTTCGAGAACGCGGCGCGCGTGAACCGCGCCCTGCTTCGCCAGCGCTTCGGCAAGGTCACCACGCGTCACCTCGAGCATTGCGCCGCGCCGCTGCGCGCGAGCGTCATGGCCGAGCTCGAGGCCGAGTTCCCCGAGGAGTTCCGGCGCACCGCGGCCAGCCGGTTCCGTTCGGCGACCGACATCTCGGTGACGAACTCGCTCTACCACTACTACGCGCTGATCACCGGCCGGGCGGTCGTGCAGACCGACGCGCGTGTGAAGTACGTCGAGACGACACTGCGGCGAGCGCTGCCTGCGATGAAGCGCCTCCTCAAGCGTCGCGACCAGGACATGTTCTGCCTCAACGACGGCAGCTTCCCCGAGATCTCGGTCGAGGAGCGCACGACCGCGGTGATCGACTTCCTCGAGCGCTACTTCCCCATCCCGGCGCCGTGGGAGAAGCCGGCGGATGCCGCGGCCGACGCGCCGCTCGAGGCATCCGCCACCGCCTGACGTCGTCTAGGCGAGCACCGGGATCGGCATGGTGAACGGCGGCTCCTTCGGCACGGGCGGCGTCGTGGCATCCGCGATCCGGATGCCCGAGGCCCCGAGCCGGCGCGCGCTCTCGTCGGCGTCGATCCAGTCGAGCGCCGGGAAGGCGCCGAGCGGCACGACCGAGTGCAGCACGGTCGTGGGGTACACGTGCACGAGGTTGAACGCCCGCGCGCCGTCGCGCCCCCGGGTGCCGCCGACGGGCACGTTCAGGTCCTGCGTGTAGCAGCTCGCCGACGCCACCGACACCGGCACGCCCGCGAACGTCGCGGCCGACGAGTAGTGCAGGTGCCCGGCGATGATCGAGCGGATGTCGCTGCCCGCGACGACCTCGGCGAGTCCGGCCTGGTCGCGCAGCTCGACCGACACCGCCAGGTCGAGCACGCTCGGCACGGGCGGATGGTGCATCGCGAGGATCGTGCCGTGCGGCGCGGGGATCGAGAGCTCCTCGGCGAGCCAGTCGAGCTGCGCGGGCGCGACCTCGCCGTGGTGGTGGCCCGGCACCGTGGAGTCGAGCGTGATGACGCGCAGGCCGTTGACGTCGTCGACGCGGTCGACGGGCCGGTAGCCGCCCATGCGGTCGCCGAGGAGACCGCGGCGGAACGCGGCGCGGTCGTCGTGGTTGCCCATGACCCAGATCACCTGTGCGCCGAGACGCGCGGCCACGGGATCGACGATTCGGCGGATGCGATCGTAGGCGTCGGGCTCGCCGCGATCGGCCAGGTCGCCCGTGAACACGATCGCCTCGGGACGGGCGCCGGATGCCTCGAACTCGTCGAAGAGGGTGCGCAGGTGCTGCTCGCTCGCGACGCGATCGTAGAGCAGCCCGCCGCCTGCGAGCAGGTGCGTATCGCTGATGTGGAGGAGGAAGTGGTCCGGCCGCGGGTACTCGGCCGTACGGGTGTTCACGTTTCGTCCCATTCGATCGGTGAAGACGCGCTTCGATGGGCGTCGGGGTAACGCTAGCCGAACACGTGAATCTGAACGGTCAATGAATGCGGCATGTGACGGGGACGAAGTCCGCCTGACGCCGCGCCGCTCAGGGCTTCGGCGGCTTGTTGGTGTGGCCGGGCGGGTCGGGACGGCCGTTCCCCGTGTCGGCGGGCGGCTCGACCACGGGATCGGTCGGGTCGACGGGGTCGCCCGTGCCGGGGTCGGTCGTTCCGCCGTCGGGCGCGGGAGTCGGCGTCGGCGTGGCGGTGGGCGCGGGTGTCTTCGTGGGGGCGGGACTCGGCAGGATCGGCGCGTAGGAGTTCGGCGAGCCCGGGTCGGTCGACGTCGGCCGCGGCGAGTCGCCGATCTCGGCCGCCTCGCCATCGCGGCCGCCCTGGCCCACCGACGAGATGAGTGCCATGGCGCCGCCGATCATGGCGACCGTCGCGAGCGTGGATGCCACGATGAGGACATGCAGGCGTCGCTCGAGCAGCCACGCGCCCGCGGCGCTGACGCGAGGTTCGAGCCACGCGAGGGCGGGCGCGGCGGCAGCGGTGATCCGGGCGAGCC
Organism: Agromyces sp. NSFZ; assembly: GCF_056156205.1. Taxonomy (NCBI): domain Bacteria; kingdom Bacillati; phylum Actinomycetota; class Actinomycetes; order Micrococcales; family Microbacteriaceae; genus Agromyces; species Agromyces sp. NSFZ. Next base: position 576,034 of record NZ_CM149585.1, on the reverse strand, counting down.
ATCCGCCGGCGGGCGTGGCCGCCTTCGGTGCGGCGTGCCGGCCTCGGGGTCGGCGCGGCGGCTCGTCGGGCTGCCCCGGATCGGGCGCTTCCACGTCGGACATCGTGCTCACCTCCCCTCCCGGAACGCGCGGCACACCCCGTTCGGGGGCCGCGGGCACCCTACGAGGATATGCGGCGTGGCCCCTCGGCTCCATCCGGGCGAGACGTCTGGCGGAAGACCGATCGGCCGACGCGAACCGCGATGGTGGCGCATGGCGACCGGATGACGCGCTCGCCGGAACCGGAGGAGGACCTTCGACCCAGCACGCGACATCCGCCCGCCCCTATCGTCGAGACCGACTCAGGAGGTGGAATGCGTCCGATCGAGGTGCGCGAGTTGCGGAAGGCATACGGCCAGGTGCAGGCGGTCGATGGGGTGTCGTTCGAGATCGAGCGTGGGGAGGTGTTCGCGCTGCTCGGTCCGAACGGCGCCGGCAAGACGACGGTCGTCGAGACCATCGAGGGCCATCGCACGGCGGACTCCGGCGAGGTGCGCGTGCTCGGGCACGACCCCGCACGCCGCGAACGGGCGCTGCGCGAGCGCATCGGCATCGTGCTGCAGGATGCCGGGTTCGACGAGGACACCACGGTGGTCGAGCTCGTGCGCCTGCACCGCGACCTGTACCCGCGTCGCCTCGACGCCGACGCGGTGATCGAGCTCGTCGGGCTCACGGCGAAGCGCACGGCGCGCGTGCGCACGCTCTCGGGGGGCCAGAAGCGCCGGCTCGACCTCGCCCTCGGGCTCGTCGGCGCGCCCGAGGTGCTCTTCCTCGACGAGCCGACGGTCGGATTCGACCCCGAGGCGCGACGGCAGGCCTGGTCGATCGTGCGCGACCTGCGCGCGAACGGCACGACCGTGCTGCTCACCACCCACTACCTCGACGAGGCGCAGCACCTCGCCGATCGCGTGGCGGTCGTGGTCGCGGGCAGGTTGGTCGCGATCGGCGCGCCCGACGAACTCGCCGCGCACGGCCGTGCGACCGTGATCGCGTTCCGCACGGCCGAGGCGACGGATGCCGCGGCGGTCGCGCCCGACGACGACCGCGCGCCTGCCGGCCTGGCCACCGCACTCGGCGACGGCGCCGCGGTCGAGCGCGACGGGGTCGGCTGGCGCGTCACGACGGACGACGCGACCCGCACGCTCCACGACATCACGAGTTGGTCGCTCGATCGAGGGGTGCCGCTCGACGCCATCGAGGTGCGACGGCCGACGCTCGAGGACGCCTACCTCGAACTCGTCGGCGAACGCGCGGTGCACGCGGGCACGGACGAGGCGGTGCCCGCGTGACCGCACTGCCCGAGGCATCCGTCGCCGGGCCTTCACCCATGGAGGATGCCGGCCGCCGGAGCTGGCTCGTCCTGCTCGCGCAGCGCAGCGGCCATGTGCTCCGAATGCTCTGGCGGGGGCGCGTCGCATTCGTGTTCACGTTCGGGTTGCCGCTCGTGTGGCTCATCCTCGTCGGCATCGTCGCCGGCAACGAGGTGATCGACCCGGCGACCGACCTGCGGGTCATGCAGTTCGCGTCGCCGACCGCGCTCGCGATGGGCTGCCTCTTCGCGACCCTGCCGTCGATCGCGATCGGCGTGGCCCTGGATCGCGAGACGCTCGTGCTCAAGCGCCTCCGCGGCACGCCGTTGCCCGGCTGGATCTACGTGGCGGCGCAGGTCGTCGGGGTGTCCCTCCTCGCCGCGGCGGCGGTGACGGTCGTGCTCGCGGTCGCGATCCTCGCCTACGGGGTGACGGTGCCCGCCGAGATCGTGCCGCCCCTCGTCGTGACCATCCTCGTCGGGCTGCTCTCGTTCAGCGCGCTCGGCATCGCGGTGGCGTCGCTCGCACCCTCGTCGCGCTCGACCGAGGCGATCACGATCGGCGCCGTGGTGGTGCTGTCGTTCATCTCGGGTGTCTTCATCATCGGAGGCGACCTGCCCGAGTGGCTGGAGCGCCTCGCGTGGGCCCTGCCGATGAAGCCGTTCGTCGTCTCCCTGCAGGACCTCTTCAACCCGCTCGACGACCTCCCGTTGTGGAATCTGGGCCACCTCGGACTCATCGCCGCGTGGGGCGTCGCCGGGGCCGTGGTCGCCGCGGTGGCGTTCCGGTGGGAGCCGAAGGCCGGGCGGCGCCGCGGCCGAGGCGGCGCGGGCAGGGCCACCCCCGTGGCCGAGGCGGCGCCCACGGCCGGAGTCTCGGCTGCCGCCGTCCTCGACCGGCCGGAATCGCGGCAACCGACGTCGCTCACCAGGGCACTCGGCCAAGTCGGCGCAGCGCTCCGGTCGACCCTCCGCCGCCCGGGCGACCTGTTCTTCTCCGTGGGTGTTCCGCTCGGCCTCCTGTGGTTGCTCGTGACACTCCAGGGCGGCGGCGAGCGCGACGGGGTCCCGATCGTGACGTCCACGGCGGCGGCCATGTGCGCGTGGGGTGTGGCCGTCGTCGCGTTCATGAACACCGCCGAGTGGGTGGCTCGCTCGGCGGAGTTCGGGGTGCTCAAGCGCTGGCGGGGCACGCCATTGTCGACGGGCGAACTCGGCGCCGGCCGGGCGGTGGCCGCGATCGTGGTGAGCTGGCTGATCGCGGCCGCGATGCTCCTGCTCGGCACGATGGCGTTCGAGTTGCGCACGACCGCCGCGGGGATCGCGCTCGGTGCGGCCATCGTGGTGGCCGGGGTGGCCGCGCTGGCGGCCTGCGGCGTGCTGCTCGCGACCGCGATTCCCGATGCCCGGGCGTCGGGCGCGGTCGCGCTGCTGCTCCTCTTCGTGATCGCGTTCTTCTCCGACGTGTTCCTCGTCGGCGGACCCGAGTGGATGCGGGCCATCGGCAACGTCTTCCCACTGAGCCATCTGCGCACGGGGCTCCTCGACGCGTGGCGACCAGACGGGCCGTTCGTGGCCTGGGCGTCGATCGGCGTGCTCGTCGCCTGGGCGATCGGGGCCGCGCTCGCGACCTGGCTGCTGCAGCGCTCACGTGGCGCGGCGTGGACGGCAGCCGGCCGACGGGACCGCACCCCCTGAACGCGGCGAGCGGATGCCGCGGCAGCCTCGCCGACATCCCGCCAGGTGTTTCCGTTCCCGCGCCACGTTTCCGGCCGGCGGGACACGCCGTGCGGGAATGGAACCCTGGGGCGGATCAGCGCTTGGAGTGACGCGGCTTCCGGAAGGGCTGCTCGTCGTCGCGCGAGCGGCGCACCGGGCCATCGTCGTCGCGCGTGCGGCGGCGAGGTCCGCCCGTATCGGGGCGGAGCTCGATGAGCCGGCCCGAGATGCGCGTGCCCTCGAGGCGGGCGAGCGTCTCGCGCGGCAGGTCGGCGGGGAGCTCGACGAGCGAGAACTCGGGACGGATCTGGATGGCCCCGAAGTCCTCCCGGTTGAGCCCGCCCTCGTTCGCCAGCGCGCCGACGATCTGCCGGGGCTCGACCCGGTGACGTCGGCCCACTGCGATCCGGTAGGTCGCCATGGCCATGTCGCCCGGCCGGTGCCGACGCTCCGGACGATCCCCGCGCTCCCGTCGCTCGGGCCGGTCGCCCCGGTCGCCGCGGTCGGGGCGGTCGCGTTCGGCACGCTCGCGTCGCGGACGCTCGGGCTCGGGCTCCAGCAGCAGGGGTGACTCGCCCTGCGCGACGACCGCGAGTGCGGCCGCGACATCCACCTCGGGCACGTCGTGGTGCCGCACGTAGTGGGCGATGATGTCGCGGAACGCCTCGATGCGATCGGTCTGGCCGAGTGCCTCGGTGATGCGGTCGTCGAAGCGGGCGAGGCGGGTGACGTTGACCTGCTCGACGCTCGGCAGCTGCATCTGGGTCATCGGCTGCTTCGTCGCCTTCTCGATGCGCGCCAGCAGGCCGCGCTCGCGGGGCGTGACGAAGCTGATCGCGTCGCCCGTGCGGCCGGCCCGCCCGGTGCGGCCGATGCGGTGCACGTACGGTTCGCTGTCGGTGGGGATGTCGAAGTTCACCACGTGGCTGATGCGCTCGACGTCGAGGCCGCGTGCCGCGACATCCGTCGCCACCAGGATGTCGAGCTTGCCCGACTTCAGCTGGTTCACCGTGCGCTCGCGCTGCGCCTGGGCGATGTCGCCGTTGATGGCCGCGGCCTCGTAGCCGCGGGCACGCAGCTTCTCGGCGAGCTCCTCGGTGACGTTCTTCGTGCGGACGAAGACGATCATGCCCTCGAAGTTCTCGACCTCGAGGATGCGCGTGAGGGCGTCCACCTTCTGCGCGTACGACACGACGAGGTAGCGCTGGGTGATGTTCGCCGAGGTCTGGGTCTTCGTCTTGACCGTGATCTCCTCGGGATCATGCAGGTACCGCTGCGACATCCGGCGGATCGCGGCCGGCATGGTCGCGGAGAACAGCGCGACCTGCTTGTCGTCGGGCGTGTCGGCGAGGATCGTCTCGACGTCCTCGGCGAAGCCCATCTTCAGCATCTCGTCGGCCTCGTCGAGCACGAGGTACTTGAGCTCCGACAGGTCGAGCGTGCCCTTGTCGAGGTGGTCCATGATGCGGCCGGGGGTGCCGACCACGATGTGCACGCCGCGGCGCAGCGCCGAGAGCTGCACGCCGTAGCCCTGGCCGCCGTAGACGGGCAGGATGTGCACGTTCCGCAGATGCGCCGCGTACCGCTCGAACGCCTCACAGACCTGCAGTGCGAGCTCACGGGTCGGGGCGAGCACGAGGGCCTGCGGCGTCTTCTGGGACACGTCGAGGCGCGCCAGGATCGGCAGCGCGAAGGCCGCGGTCTTGCCGGTGCCGGTCTGCGCGAGACCCACAACGTCGCGGCCCTGGAGCAGGGTGGGGATGGTCGCCGCCTGGATCGCGGAGGGGGTCTCGTAGCCGACGTCGTCGAGCGCCTTCAGCACCGGGCCCTCGAGGCCGAGGTCGGAGAACGTCGTGGCGGGCTCCTCGGGAGCCGCTGCCTCGACGGGAAGTTCGTCGGAAGTCACCCTTCAGGGTAGACCGTGCGGCTGGGAGAAGCCCATGGCGATCCGAGGGCGCCCAGTGTGCGTCATCGGCTCGCTGACCGCAAGGGGGTCGCGGGAGGCCGCTCGGATCGGCAGAGTAGGCCCTTCGTGATCGAAGAGGAGGAGCCCATGCTCACACTCACCGACAACGCCAGCACCGTCGTGAAGGACATCGTGTCCCGCAGCGGTGGCACCCACGATGCGGGGCTGCGCATCGACGCCGAGAACGCCGAAGCCACCGAGTTCGGCGTCGCGATCGTGCCGACGCCGCTCGAGCATGACGCGGTGGTCGAGCAGGCCGGCGCCCGCGTGTACCTCGGCGAGGCGGCAGCACGCGCCCTCGACGACAAGACGTTGGACGCCCACGTGTCGGAGGACGGCCGCGTGGCATTCGACATCCTGCGCCAGGGAGCCTGACGCGGAGGCCGCACCGACGCCCGCGCGAGCTACGGCCGTGGGCGCCGGCGCGACGACCCGGTACGTCCCGGGCCACTGCGGCGGGCCGGCGGAGCTCATCCGCCGGCCCGCTGCCTGACTCAGATCTCCTCGCCGCGCTGCAGACGCGCGGCCAGGAGGGTGTTGCGCAGGAGCATCGCGATCGTCATCGGGCCGACACCGCCTGGAACGGGGGTGATCCAGCCCGCCACCTCGGCCACCTCGTCGTAGTCGACGTCGCCTCGGAGCCCGTCGTCGGTGCGATGGATGCCCACGTCGATGACGGCGGCACCCGGCTGCACGTGCTCGGCCGTGATGAGTCCGGGTCGCCCGGCCGCGGCGACGAGGATGTCGGCTGTTCGCGTGACGGCCGGGAGATCACGCGTGCGGGAGTGCGCGATCGTCACGGTGGCGTCGCGCTGCGTGAGCAGCTGCGCGAGCGGCGCGCCGACCAGTTCCGACCGGCCGACGACGACGGCCCGCGCGCCGGAGATCTCGACGCCCGCGGCGTCGAGCAGTTCGATGACGCCGCTCGGTGTGCACGGGCGGAGTCCCGGCTTGCCGCGGGCGAGGAGGCCGGCGCTCAGCGTGGTGAGTCCGTCGACGTCCTTCTCGGCGGGGATCAGGTCGATGAGCGGAGCCGAGTCCACGCCCTTCGGCAGGGGCAGCTGCAGCAGGATGCCCGAGACGCTCGGGTCGTCGGCCAGACGCGTGATCGTGGCGGCGATCTCATGCGCCGTCGCCCCCTCGTCGAGGTGCACGTGGTGATCCTCGAGCCCGACGGCGACCGCTTGCTTGCGCTTGCTGGCGACGTACACCTGGCTCGCGGGATCCTCGCCGACGAGGATGGTCGCGAGTCCGGGCGCGCTCCCTGACGATGCCGTGAAGGCGCGGATGTCGACGGTGAGGCGCTTCCGGAGACGTGCGGCGACGGCCCTGCCGTCGATGACCTGCGCCGTCATCGGGGCTCCGCCGTGGTGCGAGCTGCGGCATCCGTCATGTTCGTCCCGCCTTTCCGAGGATTCCACCGGGGTGACCCCGTCGATGCTTCGCAACCCTGCGGAGCACATGGGGTAGATTTCCATCATTTTTGTCTACAATCAAACGTACACGTTCGTCGAGGAGGAGTCACGATGGAGATCGCCGTTCTCGGCCTGGGCGAGGCCGGACGCGTGTATGCCGAGGGGCTTCAGCGCCGGGGAGCGAGGGTCCGTGGATTCGACCCGGCCTCCCGTGGCGAGCCGCCGGCGATCGACTCCATCGCGCCGAGCCTCGAGGCCGCCGTGCGCGGCGCCGAAATGATCCTGAGCCTCGTCGGGGCATCCGCCGCCGAGAGCGTCGCCGAGCAGGCGCACGCCGCCATGGCCCCAGACGCCGTGTTCGCCGACCTGAACACGGCCTCACCCGAGCTCATGCGTCGCCTCGCGGGGCGGGCGCGGGCGGCATCCCTGCGATTCGTCGACGTGGCGATCATGGCGCCTGTGCCCCGCGCCGGCATCGACACGCCCCTGCTCGCCTGCGGCACCGGTGCGGCGTGGCTGGCCGATGCGCTCGGCTCGTTCCGCGTCCCGATCGAGGACGTCGGCGCCGAGGCGGGTGTCGCCGCCGGGCTCAAGCTCCTGCGCAGCGTCTTCATGAAGGGCCTCGCGGCTCTCACCTTCGAGAGCCTGACCGCGGCCGAGCGCACCGGTTCGACGGAGTGGATGCGCTCGCAGATCGCGGCCGAGCTCGGCCCGTCAGGGCACGCGCTCGTCGACCGGCTCGTCGTGGGCACGAAGCAGCACGCCGCCCGCCGGGCGCACGAGATGCGCGACGCCCGCGACTACGTGGAGGCGCTCGGAACGCCCAGCCCGATGACGGCCGCGACCCTGGAGTGGCTGGAATGCCTGGCCCAATCGCCCTCGACCATCCGCTGACCGGCCCCCAGCGACCTCGCGACGTCGACCTGCCGTGCTGGGTCGACCCCGAAGTCGTGTTCACCGAGCTCTTCCGCGATGAGCCGACCGCGTTCTGGCTCGACAGCGGCTTCGGCGCCACGGCGGGCGTGAGCTACGTCGGCGCACCCTCGCCGTCGTCGGTGATCGCGATGCCGGATGCCCCGGGGCACGGCGTGCGCCTGACGTCGCCGTCCGGCCGGCTCCGCCGGCACCGGGGTTCGGTGTTCGATCTCCTCCGCGAGACGACGGCCGCGGCGGGTGTCGACGCCGCCGCCCCGGCTGCCCAGCCCCGGGACGGGCACTCGGGGCTCGCCCTCGGCTGGGTGGGCTGGCTCGGCTACGAGCTGGGCGCCACGCTCGTGGGCACGCCGCACCATGCTTCGCCGTTGCCCGACTTCGCGCTGATGTTCGCCGACCGGGTGATCGCCTTCGATCACGCCGCGCGCACGATCCGGCTCCGGGTGCGCCAGGGTTCGCCGTCAGCCGACCGGTGGGTCGCCGAGGTCACGGCGGCCATCGCGGGGCTGCGCGGGCGCGAGGCGGCGCCGCTGCTGGGTGCACCGACCCCGGCGACCGCTCCGGCGACCCTGCGGCATCCGCGCGACGAGTACCTGCGGATGCTCCGCGAATGCGCGGAGGCCATCGCCCGCGGTGACGCGTTCCAGATCTGCCTCACCAACGAGATCACGATCGAGGCGAGCCTCGACCCCGTCGACACCTACCTGCGGCTGCGACGGGCGAACCCCAGCCATCACGCCGGCTTCCTCCGGTTCGGCGAGCTCGCGCTGCTCAGCTCCTCCCCCGAGCAGTTCCTCGACATCCGGCCCGACGGGCGGATCGAGACGATGCCGATCAAGGGCACACGCCGGCGCGGGACATCCGTCGCCGAGGATGTCGCCCTCGTGCACGAGCTCGCCGCCGACCCGAAGGAGCGGGCCGAGAACATCATGATCGTGGACCTCATGCGCAACGACCTCAGCCGCGTGGCCGAGCTCGGCTCGGTCGCCGTGCACGGCCTGCTGCGGGTCGAGAGCTACCGGAACGTGCATCAGCTGGTCAGCACGGTGAGCGCCCGGATCGCCGAGGGTCGCTCGTGGGTCGACGTGCTCGAGGCGTGCCTGCCGGCCGGGTCGATGACCGGCACCCCGAAGCACAGCGCGATGACGATCATCGATCGCCTCGAGCGCGGACCGCGTGGCCCGTACGCGGGCGCGTTCGGGTACCTCGGCACCGACGGCCGGGTCGACCTCGCGATGACGATCCGCAGCCTCGTCGTGCGACCGGAGGTCGCGACGATCGGCACGGGCGGTGGCATCACGGCCTCGTCGGTCGACGAGCTCGAGTTCGACGAGACGCTGCTCAAGGCGGAACCGCTGCTGGCTGCGGCATCCGCGGCCCTCGTCATGGAACGGCCGGGGAGCGGTGAGGCTCCCCGGCCGCGACTGCCGGCGGCTTAGAAGCCGGGGCCCTGTCCTTCGGGGGCGACGTAACCGACCTCGAGGTTCCGCAGCCCGTACTGCGCGGCGGGGTCCTCGGCGCGTAGCCAGCCCCGCCGCTCACATCGGCGCGCGCCCGGCCTCGCCGGCCCTGCGCAGTGCACGGGAGATCCCGTTCGCGGTCACGCGCACGAGGTGGACCATGTTCTTCTCGTCGACGTCGTCGTGCCGCAGCACGCACGAGAGCGCCGCGATCACCGAGCCGTCGGGTCCGAACACGGGCGCGGCCACGCCGACGTGGTCGAGGTCCATCTGCCGGTCGCTGATCGCATACCCGCGGCTGCGAACCTCGGCGAGCACGCGACGCAGCTGGTCGGGATCGGCGTAGGTGTGCGGGGTGTAGCGCTTGAGCGGCGCCGACAGCACCTCCTCGCGCACATCCTCGGGCGCGTGTGCCAGCAGGACGAGCCCGATGGCGGTGACGTGCAGGGCGTACCGACCGCCGACGCGCGGTCGCGCCCTCCGGTAGTCGGGGTTCTGGAAGCGCTCGACCGAGACGAGCTCGGTCCCCTCGCGTACGGCCAGTTGCACGTTGTAGTGCGTCGTCTCGTAGAGGTCCTGCATGTACGGACGCGCGATGCGCTGCAGCCCCATCGACCGGGGCGCGAGCGACGCGACCTCCCAGAGCCGGAGCCCGATCCGGTACTTCCCGGCCTCGTCGCGCTCCAGCGCGCCCCACTCGGTGAGGCGGTGGACGATGCGGTAGGCGGTGGCGATCGGCACCCCCGAGTTGCGGCTGAGGTCCGACAGCGACTGCCGCTCCCGTCCGCCGTGGAAGGTGCCGATGATCGCGAGCGCACGGCTCACGACCGACCGGGATGCCTCCTCATCGGCCACGTCCTCGACGTGCGGATCCGCCATCGGATTCCCCCTCGTTCCGCCGGCCCCATCGCCGGCGACCGGCCCACGACGGTCATCATGGGCCGGGATGTCGCTGGTCTAGTGCCCCTCGCCCTCGGGCAGGATCACGTGGTCGAGCGTATACGGCGTCGGCTCGAGCGCCTTCGACATGATCGCCTCCATCACGGGAAGCGGCACGAGGCAGTCGGCGCACGCATCCTCGCCGGCCGCGATCTCGACGACGACCTTCTCGTCGCCCGCCTCCGACCAGCTCAGCAGGTAGCCGTCGGATGCGAGCATGTCCCGGAACTGCTGCAGTGCCTCATCCACGGCCGTGCGGCCGTCGATCGTGTCCACCATGGGGGCCTCCTCTTCACATCTGTGTTCACTCAAGCACCTGTGCTCCCGAGTCTCATCGAGGCTTTCACCTGCCGGAAAATTGTTCGTCTCGTCCGGGCGCCCTGTCGGAGACTGACGTGGCCGGCACGCAACGTCGCCTGGCGTGAACGACGAGAGGAATCCCCGTGCGACACGTGATCGTCATCGGTTCTGGCCCCGCCGGGTACACGGCGGCGATCTACGCCGCGAGGGCACGGCTCGCGCCCCTCGTGATCGCGAGTTCCGTCGAATTCGGCGGCGAGCTCATGAAGACCACCGAGGTGGAGAACTTCCCCGGATTCCCCGACGGCATCCAGGGTCCCGACCTCATGGCGAACATGCAGCGCCAGGCCGAACGCTTCGGCGCCGAGCTCGTCTACGACGATGTCGTACGGCTCGAGCTCGACGGGCCGGTGAAGCGCGTGCACCTCGGCAACGGCGACGTGCACGAGGCGCTCAGCGTGATCTACGCCACCGGCTCCGCCTACCGGATGCTCGGACTCGACGACGAGGCCCGGCTCTCGGGGTACGGCGTCTCCTGGTGCGCCACGTGCGACGGCGCGTTCTTCCGCGACAAGCAGGTCGCGGTGGTCGGCGGCGGGGACTCCGCGATGGAGGAGGCGACGTTCCTCACGCGCTTCGCCGACACGGTGCACGTCATCCACCGCAAGGACGCCTTGCGCGCATCCGCAGCCATGCAGGAACGCGCCCGCTCGAACCCGAAGATCCGCTTCCACTGGAACAAGCAGGTCGCGCGCATCTTCGGCGGCGACCTCGTGAGCGGCGTCGGACTCGTCGACACCGTCGACGGCACCGAGTCGAGCCTCGACCTGTCGGGCGTCTTCATCGCCATCGGCGCCGACCCGCGCACGCACCTCGTGCACGGCCAGCTCGAGCTCACAGCCGAGGGCACCATCGCGGTCGACGGCCGCTCCTCGCGCACCACCATCGCCGGCGTGTTCGCCGCGGGCGACGTCATCGACCCCACGTACAAGCAGGCCGCGACGGCCGCCGGGTCGGGGGTCGTCGCCGCGCTCGACGCCGAGCACTACCTCGCGTCGCTGCCCGCGGAGCTCGTCGCGCAGGCGACGCAGCCGCTCGCCGAGACCGTCGACGCCTGACGGTCGACGCCAACGTCCTAGCCCCACCTGCCCGAAGGAGAACCCCGATGTCCACAGCCCGCGACGTCACCGATGCGACCTTCGCCGACGAGGTGCTCGCCGCCGGGACGCCCACGATGGTCGACTTCTGGGCGCCCTGGTGCGGCCCGTGCCGCGCACTCTCGCCCATCCTCGACCAGATCGCCGCCGAGCACCCCGGCCGGCTCGACGTCGTGAAGGTGAACGTCGACGAGAACATGGAGACGGCCCTGACGTACCAGGTGACGTCGCTCCCCGCCATCTTCGTCTTCCGCGGCGGCGAGGTCGTGAAGCGCATGACGGGGGCGCGGGGAAAGCCCGCACTCGAGGCGGAGCTCGCCGAGTTCATCGGCTGACCGTCGCGAACCCGACGGGCGGATGCCGCGAGCCGACGACCTCGGCTCGCGGCATCCGTCGTTCGGGGTCAGTCCGCCGCGACGTAGGTGAGCGCGTTCTTGTACGAGCTCACCGGGATGACGCCGACCGGCACCGCCTCGACGTCGACGCGCACGCGCAGCTGCTGGCGCACCGACTCCTCGGCCGCAGCGAGCGCGGTCGCGGTCTCGCCGCGGTCGACCCCGTCGCGCACCTCGACCTCGAGCGGGATCGCGTCGTCGAAGCGCACCTGGTCGGCGGTCACCCCCGCGTGAGAACGCGCCGAGCAGGGAGAGCACGCGCGCCGCGGCCGTGCGCTTGCCCGGGTCGGGGTCGGATGCCTCGACAACGCGTGCCGGTGCATCCGGTCGTGACTGGGTGTTCGCCATGCTGCAGCTCCTGTCGTCGATGACAGCGCTTCCGAATACCTCTGGGTGCGGGAGCGAGTACCTATGACGATAGGGAAATGAGGGGTGCGGAATCGAGGCTCAGGAAGGCGCGCGCAGTGCGGGAGGCGATGTTCTCGGCGTCCTCCTCGGCGAGCCCGAGTGCGTCGATCGTGTCGGCCAGCCGCTCGGGGCGCGGCATCGCCGGGAAGTCGGTGCCGAGCACCACGCGCTCGGAACCGATGCCCGCAGCGACGGCGGCAGGGCCACCTCGTCCATGCGCGGCATGGTGTGGATGAACACCGAGATGCCGAGGCGGTCGACCTCCTGGAAGAACTCGGTGAAGCGGGCGTCGCCGATCGGCACGCCGTTGACGTGCGACGCCACCTCCACGCCGCGCAGGCCGAGCTCGCGCAGGTGCCCGAGCTCCGCCGTGGCGAGCACCGGGTCCTGCATCGGCACGATGCCGAGGCCGTGGATGCGGCCGCCGCCGTCGCGCACGTACCTGGCGACGACCTCGTTGACGTATCGGGCGATCGACAGGCCGAGCACCGGTGCGACGGCGTAGTTCAGGAGCGGCGGCATCGGCGAGACGATCTCCTCGTCGACCCCGGCGGCATCCATGGCCTCGATGCGCCGCTCGACGACGAACCAGACGTCCCTCGCACGGAAGCTGGTGGCGCCGAACATGAGGGTGCGGGCCGTGTCGTGGTCGATGGCCTCCATCCGGGGGAAGCCGTCCTCGACCGGAAAGTCCTTCGGGATGATGTGCGCGTGGGCGTCGATGATCACGTGTACCTCCTGGGGTCACTCTCGACCCAAGGAGGAATCCCAGGGGCGGCTTTTCACCCTACGGAATACGAATCGCTCCCTGGTTCAACGCTCCCTGGTTCAACGCTCCCGGCGTCAGCGCCCCACCTTGCCGAACAGCCCGGCGATCGGCGCGAGCACCATGGGCCGCGCGGCGAACCATGCGGCCGCGATCAGCACGAGCGAGCCGACGAAGAGCGCGAATCCGACCCAGTCGGTCGCGTCCCTGGCCGTGTAGATGTGGTTGAGGTTCCGCAGGGCCCCGGTCGTGAGCACGAGGGTCACGTGCACCACGATGAACGCCACGAAGTAGAGCATCACCGGGAAGTGCACGGCGCGCGCCCACTCGACCGGATAGATGCGGTTGAGCGTCGCCGCGTTCTTCGGCCACAGCCCCGACATCCGCACGCCGGTGATCGCGGCAAGCGGCGCGGCGATGAAGATCGTCGCGAAGTACGCGAGCACCTGCAGGCTGTTGTAGTTCACCCACCCGTTCTCGAGCGGCCAGTCGAGCGAGAGGTACTGCAGGCCCGCCGAGATCGCGTTCGGGATGACCTCCCAGCTCGTGGGCACCACCCGCATCCACTGGCCGGTGGCGAACAGCAGCACCACGAACACGACGCCGTTCACGAACCACAGGATGTCGAGCGACTGGTGGAACCACGCGTTGAGGCTGATCTTGCCGGCGCCGCCCTTCGACCAGCGCGGCGTCCAGTACGCGGCCGGACGCCGTTCGAGACGGATCTGCAGGCCCGATCGGATGATGAGCACCATCAGGAACACGTTGAAGAAGTGCTGCCAACCGAGCCACGCCGGCAGGCCCACGGGAGCGCCCTCCGGCAGGTGCGTCTCGCCGGGGTAGGTCGCCATGAAGTCCTGCATGACGTCCAGGCCGAGGAACCAGCGCGTGAGCTGCACGACGATCGTGGCCGCGCCGATGATGGCGAGGATTCCGACGACGGATGCCCCGACCCACTGCCTGAGCGTGAGCGGGCCGTACCGCTTGGCCTCGGATGCCGCGGCTGCAGCTGCCGGGGCTGGAGCGGCCGGCCTCGCCGCCGGGGCCGGTGGGGCGAGGCGGGCGGCGGCGGGCTTCGTTACGGGCGCGGGGGTCGGCGTCGGCGCAGGGGTCGCAGCAGCGACCGGCGCGGGCGCGCGCTCGGGCTCGGGTATGGGAGCAGCGACCGGGGCTTCGGGTCGCGGAAGGCCACGGCGAACCTTCGGTTCGGCGGGTGTCTCGACGGGCGTCTCGGCGACGGATGCCGCCGCAGCGGGCTGCTCCGACGGCGCCGGAGCCTCGGCGACCGCGGGCTCGACGGGAGCCGGGGCCGGCGGCGCGGCGGCCGTGGACGGTGGCCATGGCTCTCCGCCGGCGACGCGCGGCAGGCCTCGGCGCAGGGTGCGTCCGCCGGGCGCGGCCGGGACGGGAGCGGGTTCGACAGGAGCCGTCGCGGCCGCTTCGACAGGCTCAGCGACCGGAGCTTCCACACGCTCCGCGACGGCCGGCGCCTCACCGGACTCCGGCCACGGACGCCCGCCCGGAACGCGGGGCAGTCCGCTCCGAAGACGGCGACCACTCGAGACCCGCGCAGCCACGGGCGCCGCAGGGGCGGCCTGCGGCACGGCACTCGCGGCCACCTCGGGCTCGACCACGGGAACGGGCGCCTCGACCTGCGCCGCGACCGGCGTCGTCTCGACCCGCGGTGCCGTCGCGTCGGCCGGCGCCGCGCCGGCTGGCGGCCACGGCTCACCCCCGCGTTCGCGCGGCAGTCCCCTGCGAAGCATCCGCCCCTCGGTGGCCACCGATCACTGCTTCCGCTCGGCGAGCGCGCTGATCAGCTGCGGCACGACCGTGAAGACGTCACCGACGACGCCGAAGTCGGCGACCTCGAAGATGGGGGCATCGGGGTCCTTGTTCACCGCGACGATGGTCTTCGCCGTCTGCATGCCCGCCTTGTGCTGGATCGCGCCGCTGATGCCGAGCGCCACGTACAGCTGCGGCGAGACCGACACACCGGTCTGGCCGACCTGGTGGGTCTGCGGGATGTAGCCGGCGTCGACCGCGGCACGCGAGGCGCCGATCGCCGCACCCAGGGTGTCGGCGAGCTGCTCGACGAGCGCGAAGTTCTCGGCCGAACCGAGTCCTCGGCCACCCGAGACGACCTTCGTCGCACCGCGCAGCTCGGGCCTCGTCGACGTCGCCGTGACCGCCTCGAACGAGTCGATCGATGCGGCCGCCCTGCCCGACGCCTGCGACTCGAGTGCCTCGACGACGACCGGTCGCGCCTCCGCGCGCGCGTCGACGGCACCCTGGCGCACGGTCACGACCAGCGTGCCGAACGTCGCCGCCGAGTCCACGTTGTACGCGCCGCCGTAGACCGAGTGGTGGGCGACGACGCCTTCCGCGTCACTGGAGACCCCGACCGCGTCGACCGCGAGGGCGGCACCCGTGCGCGCCGCGAACCGGCCCGCGACATCCCGTCCCTCGATCGAGTTCGAGATGAGCACCGCGTCGGGCGACACCGCAGCGACGGCCGTGGCCAGCGCATCGGCGAGCGGCACCGTGAGCTGCGCCGACGCGGCGTCGGTTTCGACGGTGAGCACCCGCTCGGCGCCGGCGGCGGCGGCCTGCTCGGCGATCGCCTGCGCCTGCCCGGGCCCGGTCACCGTGAGCGCCACGGGCGTGCCGATGAGCGAGGCGGCGCCGAGGAGCCCGGCGGCGCTCTTGGCGAGGGCGCCGGTCGGCGTCACCTCGAGGAGCACGAGGATCGAGTCTGCTGCGTTGTCGGTCATGATCGTCCTCTCAGGCCAGGCGGTTCTCGATGAGGAACTCGGCGATCTTCGTGCCGCCGTCGCCCTCGTCGGTGATCTTCACGCCCGCGGCGCGCGGCGGCTTCTCGGCGATCGCCGTCATGATCGATGCGGCCGACGAGAGGTCCTGCGGGTCGACGCCGACCTCCGACGCCGTGAGCGTCTCGAACGGCTTCTTCTTCGCCGCCATGATGCCCTTGAAGTTCGGGAAGCGCGCGTCGGGCAGCGCTTCGGTGATCGAGATCACGGCCGGGAGCGGCGCGCTGACCCGCATCGTGCCGTCGTCGGTGGTGCGCGTGCCCGACACCGAGTCCGCGGCGATCTCGACGGTCGACAACGCGGTCAGGTTCGGCACGTCGAGCAGCTCGGCGAGCATGGCCGGGAGCACCCCGCCGCTCCCGTCGGTCGAGAGGTTGCCCGAGATGACGAGGTCGAAGCCGGTCTTGCGGATGCCGGCGGCGAGCGTGCGGGCGGTGAGGCCGAGGTCGGCTCCGGCGAGGGCGGGGTCGGCGATCTGCACCGCGGACGCCGCGCCCATCGCGAGACCCTTGCGGATCGTCGCCGCGGCACGCTCGGGCGCCATCGACATCACCACGACCTCGGCCTCGTTGGCGTCGGCGTAGGACAGGGCGACCTCGAGGGCGCGTTCGCCGATCTCGTCGAGCACCGGGTCGCTCGCGGCGCGGTCGGCGAGACCCGTCTCGAGGTCGAGCTTGCGCTCCCCGTACGTGTCGGGGACCTCTTTCACGAGGACGATGATCTTCATCAGGCGCGGGTCCTTTCCTCATCCGTCGAGCGGCAGCGCTTGCGGAACCTAGTTAATCATGCCTAACCCAGCCGGATGTCACGGTGGACTCCTCGCCCGCCTGACGCCGGATTCGACGCCGGATCCTGACGCCCGAAGTCGCGCTCACGCCGAACCGTCGACGAGCCGCCGCCCGACGATGAGCCGCATGATCTCGTTGGTGCCCTCGAGGATCTGGTGCACCCGGAGATCGCGCACGACGCGCTCGATGCCGTACTCGCGCAGGTACCCGTAGCCGCCGTGCAGTTGCAGCGCCGAGTTCGCGACACCGAACGCGGCATCCGTCGCGTACCGCTTCGCCATCGCGCAGGCCGAGACGACATCGGATGCCCCCTCATCGAGCTTCATCGCGGCCCGCTGCACGAGCGCCCGCGCGGCCTGCAACTCGGTCTCCATATCGGCGAGCGTGAAGATGATCGACTGGTTGGCGGCGAGCGGAGCACCGAAGGTCTCCCGCTCGTGCACGTAGCGCAGCGTCCGGTCGAGCGCCCATTGCGCGCCGCCGAGCGAGCACGCGCCGATGTTGATGCGGCCGCCGTTGAGGCCGCGCATGGCGATGCGGAATCCGTCACCCTCGGCTCCCAGCCGGTTGGCGACCGGCACCCGGACGTCTTCGAGGATGACCTGGCGAGTGGGCTGCGCGTGCCAGCCCATCTTCTCCTCGTTGCGCCCGAAGCTCAGGCCCGGAGTGCCGTCCGGCACCACGATCGCGCTGATCCCCGCGGCTCCCGGCTCCCCCGTGCGTGCCATGACGATGTAGACGGCGGATGCCCCGGCGCCCGAGATGAACTGCTTGACGCCGTTGATCACGTAGTCGTCGCCGTCCCGGCGGGCGGAGGTCATGAGGGCCGTGGCATCCGACCCCGCTCCCGGTTCGGTGAGGCAGTAGCTGCCGAGGTCGGTCATCGCGGCGAGGCCGGGAACCCATCGCCGGCGCTGGTCGTCGTCGCCGAACGTGTCGACCATCCACGCGACCATGTTGTGGATGGAGATGTAGGCGGCGATGGTGGTGTCGCCCTTGGCGAGCTCCTCGAACATCGCCACGGCGTCGAGACGCGAGAGGCCCGAGCCGCCGACGTCCTCACCCACGTACACGCCGCCGAGGCCCAGCTGGCCGGCCAGGCGCAACGTGTCGACGGGAAAGTGATGCTCGGCGTCCCAGCGCTCGGCGTTCGGCGCGAGTTCCGCGTCGGCGAACTCGCGCACCGCCTGGATCAGGGCGTCCCGCTCTTCGGTCATGGTCCCGGTCTACCGGATGTCGACGCTGGGGCGACAGTGCTTGCGCGGCGCGGTTCTCCGAGCCTCAGCGCGCCTCAGCCCGCTGAGCGGATCCGGCGCACCACCTCGTCGGTGAACTCGCCCGTGCTGGCCGTGCCGCCGAGGTCGCGGGTGCTCACGCCGTCGGCGAGCGCCTGCTCGAAGGCTCCGCGCAATGCGGCGGCGCCGTCGGTCTCGCCGAGGTGCTCGAGCATCATGGCGCCGGCCCAGAGCTGCCCGACCGGGTTCGCGAGGCCCGTGCCGACGATGTCGGGCGCGGTGCCGTGCACGGGCTCGAACATCGAGGGCATCGTCCGGTCGGGATTCACGTTGGCCGACGGCGCGATGCCGATCGATCCGGCGACCGCGGCAGCCAGGTCCGAGAGGATGTCGCCGAAGAGGTTCGAGGCGACGATGACGTCGACGCTGTCGGGTGCCAGCACCATGCGTGCGGAGAGGGCGTCGATGAGCACGCTCTCGAGCTCGACGTCGGGGAAGCGGGCCACGGTCTCGGCGACCGTCTCGTCCCAGAACGGCATGGAATGGAGCAGCCCGTTGGACTTCGTCGCCGAGACGAGGTGGCCCCGGCGCGTCGACGCGAGCTGGGCCGCGTACTCGGCCACGCGAGTGACTCCGCGCCTCGTGAACAACGACTGCTGGAAGGCCATCGCCTCGGGCGTGCCCTCGTACGCCCGTCCGCCGACCTCGGAGTACTCCCCCTCGACGTTCTCCCGCACGATCACGACGTCGATCTCGGCGTTCCGGGTCACGCGGGGCTGTACCCCCGGCAACAGGCGAACCGGCCGGATGTTGAGGTACTGCTGGAACGCGCGGCGGATCGGGATCAGCAGGCCCCACAGCGTGACGGTGTCGTCGATGTCGGGGTGCCCCACCGCGCCGAGGAAGATGCCGTCGCCGTCGCGCAGCTGGTCGATGCCGTCGGCCGGCATCATCGCGCCGTCGGCGAGATAGCGGTCGGAGCCCCAGTCCCGGTCGCGCCAGGCGATGCGGAAGTCGTGCCGGGCCGCGACCTCGTCGATGCAGGCCACGGCGGCCGGTGCGACCTCCTTGCCGATCCCGTCGCCGGCGATGACGTCGATGGTGTGCGTGCGCATGTGGTCTTCCTCGCTCGGTTCTTCAGTGGGTGCGCCGCGGCCCGGGGGCTCCGAAGAGCCGCCCGGGCCGCGGAAGGTGGCTGGTGCTACTTCTTCAGCAGGGGGTTGTCGAAGCCCGCGACGCCGGTCGTGTCGCGGCCGCGGCTGCCCGGCGCCGTGTCGATCGGGTCGCCGTACCAGGTGAGCCCCTCCGGGAAGTCCTCGGGCCGCCACTCGATGGCCTCCCAGTCCTCGTCGAAGATCTGGTAGCCGCCGGCGTACAGCTCGACGCGGTGGTCGGATCCGGGGTCGTGCACGTAGAGGTACATGGCCTGGCCGATGCCGTGCTTGCCCGGACCGACGCCGTACGAGACATCCAGGTCGCGCAGGATGTCGGCAGCGGTGAGCGCGTCGCTCATGTTCTCGAGGTTGTAGGCCAGGTGGTGCATCTGACCCGTCTTCTCCTGCGCGTTGGCGACGAAGGCGATGTCGTGCATCTGCGAGGTGACCGAGGTCCACGACGCCATCAGCGTGCCGGGGTTGTTCGGCAGGTAGGCGAACTCGCGGCGCTTGAGCCCGAGGTTCTCCCGCGCCCACTGCTCGGTGGCGTTGATCGTCTGGGGCGACGTCTGCACGTTGAAGTGGTCGAGGCGACGGACGCCGAGGCCACGACGGGTCGAGCTGTTGGAGGGCAGGCGAGAGCGGATGCCCTCGGGCGCCGGCGTCTTCTCCATGTCGAAGTAGAGCTCGATGGGGTGGGTGCCGCCGGGAAGGAGGAAGCGCACGGCGGTGCCGCGGCCGCTCTCGGTGCCCGCGGGAACCTCGACCGACTCGATCTCCTGCCGCTGGAGGTGCTCGTAGAAGAGCTCGACGTCCTGGGCGCGGCGGGTGCGGAAGCTGAACGCGTTCACCACGGCCTCGTCCTGCTGGCGCAGGACGAGCGAGTGGTGGCGGAGCTCCTGGTAGGCCCGCAGGTAGGCGACGTCGCCGTCGCGCTCCACTTCCTCCATGCCGAGGATGTCGCGGAAGAACCACAGCGACTTCTCGATGTCCTTGGTGCCCAGGCTGATGGAGCCGGCGTGCGAGATGCCGGGTCCCGGGTCGTACTGATCTGACAGGTGTGCCATGATCGCCTTTCTCGTTCGGTGCGTTGGTTGGTGGGTCAGGCGTCGCGGAGCAGGAACTCGAGCTGGATCCGGTTGAATTCCTCGGTCTTCTCGTACTGCGGCCAGTGGCCGGCCTCGTCGATCACGGCGAGTTCGGCGTTCGGGATGAGGCTCGCGATGCGTCGGGCCTCGTCGACCGGTCCCGACGGGTCCTTCGTGGTCCAGAGCACGAGTGCGGGAACCTGGATCTCGCGCAGGTCGTCGTCGGTCAGCATGTTGCGCTTGCGGGTCTCGGGGTCCTGCAGCGCCATGTTCATGCGGCAGGCCATCTCCCAGTCCGGCTGCTCGAAGATGCGCTGGCGAACCCGGATGAGGTCGGGCGTGACCATCGTGGGGTCGGCCATCAGCCACTCGAGGCGGGCCTTCACGCGCTCCCACGACGGGTCCTTCGCGGCCTCGATGGAGAGCGTGTAGAGGCGCTGCATGACCGTGGGGTTCGCCATCGTGCCGCCCATGGTGTTGAGCACGATGCGCTCGACGCGCTCAGGGTGGGTCTGCGCGAACTTCGCGGTGGTCCAGCCGCCGAGGGACTCGCCCGACATGAAGTACTTCTCGGCTCCGAGCGCATCCATCACGCCGAGCACGTGCCGGATGTAGTGCTCGATCTCGAGCGGGTGCTCGGGCTTCGACGAGTAGCCGTGGCCGATGAAGTCGAATGCGAACACGTCGAAGTGCTCGCCGTGCGCCTTCAGGTTGCGCGTGTACGCCTCGGCGTGCCCGGTGATGCCGTGCAGCAGCAGCAGCTTGCGCGGGTTGTCGGGGTCGCCGGCTCGCAGGTACCGGGTCCGGTAGCCGCCGGCGTCGAGGTAGCCCTGCGAGAAGGTCGTCTCGACCAGGTCCATCCACGTGCTCGTGTAGGGGAGAACGTCTGCCATCACTTGGCCTTTCTGCTTGCGAGGTCGAGCGCCACGTCGGTGATCATGTCCTCCTGACCACCGATGAGACGACGGGCGCCGACCTCGATGAGGATGTCCCGGGCGTCGAGCCCGTAGGTCTCCGCGGCCCGCTCGGCGTGCCGCAGGAAGCTCGAGTAGACGCCGGCATAGCCGACGGTGAGCGTCTCGCGATCGACCTGCACCGGACGGTCGTGCAGGGGGCGCACGAGGTCGTCGGCCGCATCCTGGAGGGCGAAGAGCTCCGCACCGACCTCCCAGCCCTGCAGCTTCGCCACCGCGACGAACGGCTCGATCGGCGTGTTGCCCGCACCGGCACCGTGGCCGGCGAGCGAGGCATCCACCCGGTACGCGCCCGCTTCGACCGCGACCACCGAGTTGGCGACGGCGAGCGAGAGGTTCTGGTGCGCGTGCACGCCGATCTGGGTCGTGTCGTCGAGCACGTCGCGGTAGGCCCGCACCCGCTCGCGGTAGCCGTCCATCGTGAGGCGCCCCGCCGAGTCGGTCACGTACACGCAGTTCGCGCCGTACGACTCCATCAGCTTCGCCTGCTGCGCGAGGCTCGCCGGGTCGGAGAGGTGCGACATCATCAGGAAGCCCGACACGTCCATGCCCCACTCGCGCGCGGTGGAGATGTGCTGCGCCGAGACATCCGCCTCGGTGCAGTGGGTGGCGACGCGCACCGAGCGGACGCCCGCGTCGTAGGCCGCACGCAGCTCGTGCAGGGTGCCGATGCCGGGCAGGATGAGCGCGGTGAGCACCGCGTGCTCGATCACCTCGGCAGCGGCCTCGATCCACTCGAGGTCGGTGTGCGAGCCGGGGCCGTAGGTGAGGCTCGAGCCGGCGAGGCCGTCGCCGTGCGTCACCTCGATGGCGTCGACGCCGGCGCGGTCGAGCACCTTGGCGATCTCGGCCACCTTCGCGGGCGAGAGCTGGTGGCGGACGGCGTGCATGCCGTCGCGCAGGGTCACGTCCTGCAGGTAGATCTTCGTGCTCATGCAGCCGGCTCCTTTCGTGCCGCGACCAAGCGCTCGGCGGTGCGCAACGCGGCGCTGGTCATGATGTCGAGGTTGCCGGCGTAGCTCGGCAGGTACATGGCGGCGCCCTCGACCTCGAGGAACACGGTGACCCTGGTGTACTCGGGGGCTCGCACGCTCGCCGGAACGAGGGCGTCGAGCACCGTGCCCTCGTCGAGGAATTGCACGCGCTGCTTGATCCGGTAGCCGGGGACGTACTCGGCGACCTTCGCCACCTGCGCCTCGACGGCGGCCGCGATCTCGCCGCGACCGGCATCGTCGAGCCGCGCGACGATCACCTGCACGGTGTCGCGCATGATCATGGGCGGCTCGGCCGGGTTCAGCACGATGATCGCCTTGCCGCGCGCGGCGCCGCCGACGACCTCGAGCCCACGCGAGGTCGTCTCGGTGAACTCGTCGATGTTGGCGCGCGTGCCGGGACCGGCCGACCGCGACGAGATGGAGGCCACGATCTCGGCGTACTTCACGGGCGTCACGGCCGAGATGGCGGCGACGATCGGGATGGTGGCCTGCCCGCCGCACGTGACCATGTTCACGTTCGCCGAGCCCAGGTGCTCGTCGAGGTTGACCGCCGGCACCACGTAGGGGCCGATGGCCGCCGGCGTGAGGTCGATCAGCTGCTTGCCGAACGGCGCCAGCTTCTCGGCGTTGTGCACGTGCGCCCCCGCGCTGGTCGCGTCGAACACGATCTCGATCTCGTCGAATCCGGGCATCGCGATGAGCCCGTCGACGCCCTCGTGCGTGGTCGGCACGCCCACCCGCGCAGCGCGGGCGAGGCCGTCGGATGCCGGGTCGATGCCGACCATCGCCCCGACCTCGAGCGTCTCGCTCAGCCGCATCACCTTGAACATCAGGTCGGTGCCGATATTGCCCGACCCGATGATGGCCACTTTCGTCTTGCTCACGCTTCTCCTCCTGCGATCGCCTTCACCGCGCCGAGACCAGTGATCTCGGCGATGTAGGTCCTGCCCGCCGTGAACGGCACCATGGGTCCGAGCGCGCCCGACAGCACGACCTCGCCCGCGCGAAGCGGCCGGCCGAGCCGTGCGGCCGTCTCCGCGACCCAGACCAGCGCATTGATCGGGTCGCCCAGGCACGCGGCGCCGCTCCCGCTCGACACCGCCACGCCGTCCTCGGTCATCGACATGGTCGCGCTCACCGGATCGAACTCGTCGAGCGGGACGCGGACGTCGCCGAGCACGTACAGTGCGCTCGAGGCGTTGTCGGCGATGGTGTCCACGATCGAGATCCGCCAGTCGCGCACCCGGGAGTCGACGAGCTCGAAGGCCGCGACGGCCGAGTCGACCGCGGCCACCACGGAGTCGCGATCCACCGCGTCGACGTCCCTGCCCATCACGAAGGCGATCTCCGCCTCGATACGCGGCGCCACGAGCCTCGACATGTCGATCGTGCCCCTGCCGGTCGCGTCCATGTCCGAGAGGAGCACGCCGAAGTCGGGCTGGTCGACGCCGAGCTGCTGCTGCACCGCCGGGTTGGTGAGGCCGACCTTGCGACCGATCCGGGCGAAGCCGTCCGCCTCGCGTCTGGCGATCACCAGCTCCTGCACCAGGTACGCGGCATCCACGTCACCGTCACCGAGGAGACCGCGCACCGGATCGATCGCGCGGGCCTCCGCGTGCGCCTCGTAGAGCGCATCGGCCACCTGCCGCACGACCTGTGACCGCGCGTCCGACTCGCTCATGCCATCACCATCCCTCCGTCGACCATGAGCAACTGCCCGGTCATGTAGTCCGAATCATCCGAGGCCAGGAACACCGCGGTGGGCACCACGTCCTCGGGCTGCGAAAGACGACCGAGCGGGATCTTCGAGGTGTAGTCCTCGAGCCTGCGGTCGGCGAGCGTGAGCGCATCCGCACGCCACAGGGGCGTGTCGACGATGCCGGGGCCGATGCCGTTCACGGTGATGCCGTGGGGTGCGAGGCCCTTGGCCGTCGACTGGGTGAGTGAGAGCAGGGCCGCCTTGCTCGCGGCGTAGGCGGTGAAGTCGCCCGTTGCCTGCCGCGATGACGTGCTGCAGATGTTCACGATCTTGCCGGCGCCTCGCGTGCCCTCGCCCTGGTCGATGAAGCGCCGCGCCGCCTGCTGGGTGCAGAGCAACGGGCCGAGCGAGTTGACGCGCAGCACCAGGTCCCAGCTCTGCTCGTCAGTCTCGAGGAACGGCTGTCGGCGCAGCACGCCCGCACCGTTCACCAGCACGTCGACCCCGCCGAGCACCTCGTCGGCCCGGGCGAAGAGCGCGGCGACGGATGCCTCGTCCGCGACATCCACCGGATGCGCGTGCGCCACCCCACCGGCGGTCACGATCTCCCGCGCAACGGCCTCCGCGGCCTCGCCGTTGAGATCGGCCACGATCACCTCGGCGCCCTCCGCCGCGTATCCGCGCGCGATCGCGGCACCGATGCCGCTGCCGGCACCGGTGACCACCGCGCGCCGCCCCTGCAGACGTCTCGGCCCGCTCATGCTGCTCTCCTCGCTGTCCATGCCATGTAGGTCGCGAAGCCGGCCCGTGACCACGATCGCGGGGTCAGCCGCTGCACCGCGTACACGGCCTTCCAGATCGCTCCGGGCACGACGAGCGCGCGACCACGTTCGAAGCCGCGAACGGCTGCCCGTGCCACGTGCTCCGGCGTGCACCACATCGTGTCGTGGATGCCGGATGCGCCCAGGCCAGCCCGGCTGTGGAAGCCGCTGCGCACGAAGCCGGGTGCCACGACCGTGCTCGTCACGCCCGTGCCCCGGGTGAGCTGATTGAGTCCTTCGCCGAACACCTGCGCCCAGGCCTTCGATGCGGCGTAGGTGATCGCCGGGGATCCGGGGAGGAATGCCGCGATCGACGAGACCGTCAGCAACCCGCCGCGTCCACGTTCGAGCATTCCGGGCAGCGCCGCATGCGCGAGCGCGGTGAGGGCGTCGATGGCGACGCGATTGACCGTTGCGGATGCCTCCAGCGGATTGCCGAGGTAGCCGCCCGGCGGAAGTCCGACTCCCGCGGAGTGCACCAGCAGGTCGACGGGATGCGCCGAGTCCGCGAGGCGTTCGGCGACGCGCTCGACGCCCTGCGCGTCGCCGAGGTCGGCGATCAGCCATTCGTGCGCGGGTCCGCCGCCGCGGTGCAGTTCCGCCGCCAGCTCGGTGAGCGCATCCTCGCTCCTGGCCACGAGCACGAGCCCGTAGCCTCGGTCGGCGAGTTCGACCGCGATCGCGCGGCCGATGCCCGACGACGCGCCGGTGACGAGGGCGCGCATGTCGTTCGAGGTGCTCATGCGGCGCTCCCCTCGTCGACAGGTCGAGCGAGTGCCTCGAGCGTCGCGCTGAGGACCCGAGCGAAGCGACGGGCCGGGTCAGCACCGTCGGCGGGCGCGGGGGCTTCGACCGTCACGAGGGTGCCGTCGGGCATCGCCGAGGCGAAGGCCGCGAGCGGCAGGTCGCCCGTGCCCGGCAGCCGACGATCGAAGCGCGCCTCGTGGAGCAGCGGATGCAGGCCGGAAGGCGCCGGCGCGCTCGGAGGCGTCGCCGGCGCATCGCAGAGTTGGAGCACGGCGAGCAGTTCGGGAGCGAGGCCTGCGAGGTCGGCCGGTGCCGTTCCACCGCGGGTTGCGTGCAGCGTGTCGACGATCAGTCCTGCGCCGGGGGCGCTCGCGACGATGCCGGCGGCCTGCTCCAGCGTCGCGACCGACCGGTAGGGCATGGGCTCGAGCGCCAGCCGCAGGCCGAACTCGGCCGCGACCTCGGTGAGGAGCGCGATCGCGTCGGCGCAGCGTGCGGCGTCGGGATCGTCCGAGAACGAGTAGAGGAGGTCGGCGCCGAGCTCCGCCCCCTGCTGCAGCAGTGGACGCAGTCGGTCGATCTCGCGGCCGAGGGTCGGGGTGACGGCGACCGCCTCGACGGCGTGCACCCGCATCCCCGCGTCGGCGATCTCCTGGCCGAGGGCTGCCGTGTCGATGGGCGCTCCGGCCCACGATGGCTCGCCGCCGACCACGTGGATGGTGCGGAGGCTCACGCTCGCGAACCCCGCCTGGGCGGCGGCGCGGACGAACTCCCGGGGTGCGAGGTCGAGTTCGGTGAGATGGTCGATGCCGATGCTACGCACGGGTGTCACCCACCCTGATCCAGGTCTTGTCGGGCCGAGCGGCTGCTCCGATCAGGGCTTCGGCCGCCTGGTCGAGTGGGAGCGCCTCGCCGAGCACGATGCCGGGTCGGGCTTCGCCACGGGCCACTGCGTCGATCACGGCCGCGTAATCGCTCGGGTGGTCGTAGATCATCGAACCGACGATGGTGATGCCACGACGCACGAGGGTCTTGGTGTCGACCGGGAACGGGGAGTTGCCGACGCCGATCACCACGAGCATGCCCATGGGGTCGAGCAGTTCGACCCCTTCGGCGGCGGCACTGCCCGCTCCGGATGACTCGAAGACGAGATCGAATCGCTCGCCGGCATCGATGCGTCTCGCGCCGAGCGCGACCGCACGGTCGACTCGCCCCTCCGAGAGGTCGAGGATGGCGGGCACGATGCCACGACGCACCAGCACGTCGGTCAGGATGCGGCCGATGCTGCCCGCGCCGGTGATCGCGATGCGCGGCCGCGCCGAGAGGTCGCCGGCGCGCCGCACCGCGCCGAGCGCGACGGCGAGGGGTTCGATGCAGGCTGCGTCCTCATCCGAGATCGACTCGGGCAGCGGCCACGCGAAGTCGGCGGGCACGGCCACGCGGTCGGCGAGGAAGCCCTGCTCGGTGACCACGGGGCTGCGCCTGGCCGTGCACAGCGAGGTGACGTGTTCGTGGCAGGGCCGGCAGGCCCCGCAGGGGTAGTTGGGCTCGACGGCGACGCGCTCGCCGAGGCGAGCGGGGTCGACCCGCGCACCCACCTCGACGATGGTGCCGAAGGGCTCGTGGCCGACGAGGAGGCCACCGGCGACGATCTCGCGCTGGCCGGCGACGTAGGCGAGGTCCGTGCCGCAGATGCCGGTCGCCGCGACGGCCACGATCACGTCGTGGTCGCCGCAGGTCGGCTCCGGCCAGTCGTCGACCACCTCGAGGCGGCCCGGCGCAGTGAGTACGGCTGCACGCATCAGGCGGTGATCCCTCCGTCGATGGTGATGGTCTGACCGGTCATGTAGTCGGAATCGGGCGTGGCGAGGAAGACCGCCGCGCCGACGAGGTCGTCGGGGACCGAGGTGCGCCCGAGCGGGATCTGGGAGGCGTAGGCCGCGAATCGGGCCTCCCGAGCAGCATCGTCCTGGTAGACGCCGCGCCACAGCGGCGTCTCGACGATGCCCGGAGCGATCCCGGTGACGGTGATGCCGTGGGGCGCGAGCGCGCGTGCCCCGCTCGCGATGAGCGAGGAACCGCTCGCCTTGCTGGCGGCATAGGCCACCCAGTCGAGGTTGTTGCGACGGCCCGAGATGGAGCTGACGTTGATGATCTTGCCGCCACCGCCCTGCTCGATCATGAGGGCGGCGGCCTCCTGCATGCCGATCAGCGTGCCGAGGCCGTTGACGCGCTGGTGTCGCATCCACTGTTCCGCGGTGGTGTCGAACACGCCGGTCGACATCGAGATGCCGGCGTTGTTCACCATCACGTCGAGGCGGCCGAACCGGTCCCGCACTGCGGCGAGACCGGCCCGGACGGCACCCCGATCGGTCACGTCCATCTCGACCGCCATGGCGGCGCCCCCCTGCGCGACGATCTCGTCGCGCAGGGCGACCGCTGAGGCGAGGTCGATGTCGGCGATCGCGACCTGCGCACCCTCGAGTGCGTAGCGGCGCGCGATCGCCTCACCGATTCCTGTACCCGCCCCGGTGACGACGGTCGAGAGAGACGTGAGCCGGCTCATCAGGTGAGGGAGATCCCGAACTTCTCGAGCGCGGCCTTCGAGGTCTTCGCGGTGTCCTGCAGGCTGGTGTACCAGGCCGCCTCGCCCTCCTCGGTCAGCAGCGGCATGTAGTTCGCCTGGGTGAACTCCTGGAAGTTCTCTCCCTCGGCGGCGGCGAGCACGGCCTCACGGAGGATCTCGACGACCGCCTCGTCGGTGCCGGCCGGCGCGGCGACGCCCCAGACGGTGAGCGTCATCGCGCTGGTGTCGACCTTCAGCGACTCGAGCGTGGGCACGCCCTTGAGGTAGTCCAGCTCCTCGCCGTCGGGGGTGAGCACGGCGAGGGCCTTCAGGGCGCCGCTGTTGATCTGCGGCATCGCGACGGAGACGTCGAGCATGGCGACATCCACCTGGTTGCCGACGAGCGCCTGGGTGGACTCGGCTGCACCATTGAACGGAACCTGCGTCGCCTCGATGCCGAGCTCGTCGAACATCATGAGCGAGTTCAGGTGGGTCGGGGTGCCGTTGCCGGTCGTGGAGTAGGTCACACTCGACTTCTTGGCGAGCGCCTCGAAGTCGGCGACACCCTCGGAGCCGGTCACCAGGACGTACGGCTGGCTGATCGTGCCTGCGACCGGGATGAAGCTGTCGAAGGTGAACGGCACGCCTTCGCGCAGCTCGGACTGCACGAACGAGTCGCCCGTCGTGTATGTGAGCGTGTAGCCGTCGGCGTCGGAGATCGCGACCTCGCTGAGGCCGGTGATGCCCGAGGCGCCGGGGCGGTTCTCGACGACGACGGTCACGCCGAGCTCGGCCTCGAGGTCCTGCGCGAGGGCACGACCCGAGATGTCGGAGGGTCCTCCGGCGCCGTAGGGCACGATCAGGGTGATGCTGTCGGTCGGGAACTCGACGGCTGCCGAATCCTCCTCAGCGGTTCCCGCGGCCGTCGAGCTGGCGCAGGCCGAGAGGCCGACCAGTGCAGCGGTCGCCAGTGCGAGCACGCCCGCGGGACGACGGAAGTTCGAAAACTTCATTGTTCTCCTCATGTTCTGTTTGTCGGAGGGTGGGTGGTGGAGTCGGCATCGCCGGAACCGGCGCCGCCTTCCGTGACGTCGGCGAGCGGTGGAACCGGTTCGCCGCTGTCAGGCTTTTCGCGCGCCCGCTCGGCGTCGAGGTCGACCGCGACGACCGCGCCGGTGGCATCGGGGATCTCCTCGCCGTGCAGCATCGCGTGGCTGATCGCGAAGTACTTCCGCTCGGTCCTGCTCCGTCGGCGGGCGATCATCTGGAAGACCACGAGCGCGACCATGATGAGCACGAAGATCAGCGAGACGGGGCGCGAGACGAAGATGCCGAGGCTGCCGCCCGACATGAGCAGGCTCTGCTTGAACGAGCTCTCGAGCAGGGGACCGAGCACCAGGGCCAGCGCAAGGGGTCCCGGGTCGTAGCCGGTCTTGCGCATGATGTAGCCGACCACGCCGAAGGCGAGCATGACCCACATGTCGAAGATCGAGTTCGAGACGCTGTAGACGCCGATCATGGTGATCAGCACGATCACGGTGGCGAGCACGCCGATGCGCACCCGGACCAGGTTCACGAACAGGCCGACCATCGGCATGCTCAGCACCAGCAGCATGAGGTTTCCGAGGATCATCGAGGCCAACACGCCCCAGAACACTTCGGGGTGATCGGTGACCAGCGTGGGCCCGGGAGTGATGCCCTGGATGAGCAGCGCGCCGTAGAGCAGGGCGAGCACCACGTTCGAGGGGATTCCGAGTGAGAGCAGCGGCAGGAACGACGACGTCGATCCGGCGTTGTTCGCGGTCTCCGGGCCGGCGACGCCTGCGATCGCGCCCCTGCCGAACTCCTCGGGGTGCTTCGACACCTTCTTCTCGACGGAGTACGAGGCGAGCGAGGACACCACCCCGCCGCCGCCTGGCAGGAGGCCGAGGAAGAAACCCAGGATCGATCCGCGCGTGATCGCACCGGCCGAGTCCTTCATGTCCTGCTTCGTCGGCAGGACGCGGCCGATCTTGCCCGACACGCGCGCCGCCCTCACCTCGTGTTCG
Source organism: Agromyces sp. NSFZ (assembly GCF_056156205.1). Classification (NCBI taxonomy): domain Bacteria; kingdom Bacillati; phylum Actinomycetota; class Actinomycetes; order Micrococcales; family Microbacteriaceae; genus Agromyces; species Agromyces sp. NSFZ. The sequence continues at coordinate 546,281 of NZ_CM149585.1, read as the reverse complement.
AGGTCGTAGAGCACGTCGCCCAGGCCGAAGAGCCCCATCGAGACGGCCACGAAGTCGATCCCGCGCAACAGCTCCGGGGAGCCGAAGGTGAAGCGCGAGACGCCCGACACCATGTCGATGCCGACAGTGGCGACCAAGAGGCCGATCGCGGCGATGATCAGGTTCTTCGAGGGCTTGGCCTGACCGAGCACCGTGACCATGAGCAGGCCGGCGAGGGCGAGCATGGCGTACTCGGGCGGACCGAGCTTCACCGCGAACTGCGCGATGACCGGCGAGAAGAGGAAGAGGCCGATGATCGCGACCGTGCCGCCGATGAACGATCCGATGGCCGAGATGCCGAGCGCCGGACCGGCGCGTCCCTTCAGCGCCATCTGGTGTCCGTCGTACACGGTCACCACGCTGGCCGCCTCACCGGGCAGCTTCATGAGCACGGAGGTGATCGTGCCGCCGTAGTACGCGCCGTAGTAGATGCCGGCGAGCATCACGATCGCCGCCTCGGTCGGCAGCACGTACGTGAGGGGGAGCATGAGCGCGATGGTCGGGGCCGGACCGAGGCCGGGCAGTACTCCGACGACCATGCCCAGGAGCACGCCGATGAAGACGAAGAGGAGGTTGATCGGCTGCAGTGCAACCGCGAAGCCTTCGAGCACGCCGTTGATGTCCATGGTCAGAATCTCCCGCCGGTGATGAAGGAGAGCACCGGGTCGTGCGGTACCGGCACGCCGAGCGCGACGGAGAAGATGAGGACGAACGCGATCGTGAACAGCGCCGACGCGATGAGCGCGAACCTCCAGCTCTCCCTCGCGAGGAAGCGCAGCCACACCACGGAGAAGATCAGAGAGGCGAGCGTGAAGCCGATGGTCGAGAACATCACGACGAAGGTGCCGATCCAGACGAAGCCGATCACCGAGATCAGCGAGCGCTTGGTGAGCGGCTCGTAATCCTCGCCGTCACGTTCCGTGACGAGCAGGAAGAGGGCACCCACGATCATCGCGGCCGAGACGAGGAGCGGCCACATGCCGGCTCCGGGGGCTTGGAACGTCCCGAGCGGAAGCTGCAGGGACATGACCAGGAAGACCACGCCGACCAGCACGACGAACAGGCTGTTCAGCCGGAACCGCGAGAACGGCGGCGCTTTCTCTGTCGACATGCACACCTCTTCGTGTCGGTGGTTCGGGTACGAGGACCGACCATAGGCAGGGTGTTTTGCATTTGTCAAACTGGAATGCATTCTCGATTGCGTTATGCTTTCCGGCATGGCTCGACAGGGAGAATCGAAGACGCTGGCGTCGCACGTCTATGACTTGGTCAGCCACGACATCATGAACGGCCGCTGGGCCCCGGGCGCGAGCCTGCGGCCGGCCGAGCTGTCGAAGATCTACGGCACCAGCACCACCGTCGTCCGCGAGGTGCTCGTGCGGCTCGGCGCGGAGCGCCTCGCGGTGAGCGAACCCGCCAAGGGGTTCTCGGTTCCGGCGCTCACGACGACGGATCTCGAAGACCTCACGATGGTGCGCATCCACACCGACACGCTCGCGCTGCGGCTGTCCATCGAGCGCGGCGACCTCGACTGGGAGACCGACGTGATGGGCAGGCACCACGTGCTCGCCAGGACCGAACGCCGCTCGGGCGACGACCCCCTGCACATCCGCGACGAGTGGTCGGTTGCGCACCGTGAGTTCCACGCTGCACTCGTCGCCGGCTCGAACGTGCCGCTGCTGATCGATCTCTCGCGCACCCTGTTCGACTCCACCGAGCTCTACCGCCGCTGGTCGGCGCCGTCACCCGCCGCGCTCAAACGCGACGTGCCGCACGAGCACGAGCTGATCCTCGAAGCCGTGCTCGATCGCGACGCCCCGCGTGCGACTGAGCTCCTGACCGAGCACTACAACCGGTCGCTCGAGGTGATGCTGGCATCCGGCTTCGTGGAGATCCCCACCGACGACTGACGCGATCGCGCGCCGTCGACCACTGACGCGGTCGCACGCCGTCGACCAGCCGGTCGGAACCCGGAATTGAAGAGGAATCCATGGAAATCTCGCTCGATGAGCTGCGCGACCGGTTGCTGCGCGCCTTCGAAGACCTCGGCGCCCCGAGCGACGAGGCCGCCGCCGCCGCCGAGATGTGCATCGACGCCGAGCTGCGCGAGCACCGCTCGCACGGGGTCCGCCTGCTGCGCAACATCGCGACCGAGTACCGGCAGGGTGCGTCGCGCAGGGGTCCCATTCGGGTGGAGCACGAGACCACGGCATCCGCCACGGTTGACGGCGGCTACCATCTGTCACCCTACGTCCACCGAATGGCAGTGGACCTCCTCGCCGAGAAGGCCGCGATCGCCGGCATCGCGATGGTCGGCGTCCGTCACGCGGGCGTGAGCGGCGCGCTCGGCTACCTGGTCGAACGCGTCGCCGATCGCGGGCTCGTCGCAATCGCGATCAACAGCACGCCGCTGGTCGTGGTCGCGCCCGGGACGACCCAGCCGGTGCTGGGCACGAATCCGATCGGGATCGCACTGCCGCGCCCCGGCGCGCACCCCCTGGTGCTGGACATGGCCACCTCGGCCATCGCGTTCAACAACGTCATGCGACTCCGCGCACTCGGCGGCACCCTCCCCGAGGGGGTCGCGCTCGACGAGCATGGGGATCCGACGACCGATCCGAATGCCGTCGTCGATCCGAACGGCCGCGGCCGGGTGCTGCCGTTCGGCGGCCACCGGGGCTTCGGCCTGGCGCTGATGATCGAACTGATCGTCTCCGGCTACGTGACCGGACGCACCGGCGCCGACAAGCGCGGCGACGTGCTGCACGAACCCGATGACTTCGGAGCGCTCTACCTCGCGTTCGACCCGAACCTGCTCGGCGACTCGGCAGCGGGGAACGCCGCGATCGAGGGCCTGCTGGGCGAGATCGTCGCGGCCGGGGGCCGGCTGCCCGGTGAGCAGAGCCGGCTCATTCGAGACGCGCATGCTGCGGCCGGATCGATCGTGCTCGACGAGAACGCGCTGGAAGTGCTCGGGCTGCTCGCGGCGTGAAGACCGCGCAGCATCCGCCGGCGACCGCTCACCGTGCGCGGGCGTGACCGAGGAACTCGGCGCGCAGCGAGGTCGACTCCTCGGTCGCGGCGAGGGCCGCGATGGTGTCGCGCTCTCGGTCGAGGTGATCGCGGTAGCCGGGCAGCCACGCGGCGGTGAGCAGCCGCTTGGACGCCGCGCGGGCCGCAGGAGGCATCCGTCCCACCTTCTCTGCGGCCCGCAAGGCGGACGACGCGACCTGTTCGGAGGGCTCCACCACGTTGACGACGCCCCACTCACGCGCGGTCTGCGCGTCGAGCACGCGTCCGACCATGACGAACTCGGTGGCCCGGGTTGGGCCAACGATCCTCGGAAGCAGGTAGGACGAGCCGCAGTCGGGGCTGAGCGCGACCTTGGAATACGCGCTCACGAACGTCGACTTCTCGGCGGCCACGACGTAGTCGCAGTTCATCACGATCCCGAAGCCGCCCCCGGCGGCCGCGCCCTGGACCGCGCCGATGACCACCTTGTCGGAGTAGGCGAACGCGAGCAGCGCATCGTGGATCGTGCCGGCGAGGTCCCGGACGTAGTCCGCCGGCGAAGGCGCCGCCGACATCGCCGCCAGGTCGCCGCCACTGCAGAACAACGCACCCGCCGCCTCGAGGACCACCACCGCGCAGCTCTCGTCCGCACTGAGCGCCGTCGCGGTGTCCCGCAGCGCCCGCGCCAGATCGAGGTCGAGTGCGTTCCCGGACGCCGGCCGATCGAGCGTCAGACGTGCGATCGCCCCCGCTCGCTCGACGCGCAGCCCGCTCATTGCGGGGCCATCCGCAACGCGGCGTCCATGCGGATCGTCTCGCCGTTGAGGTAGTCGTGGGCGACGATCATCGACACGAGGTCCGCGTACTCGTCGGGCCTCGCCAGGCGCGCCGGGAAGGGCACCGACTTCGCGAGCGACGCGCCGACCTCTTCGCCGAGCGAGGTGAGCATCGGCGTGGCCACGATGCCGGGCGCGATCGTGTTGACCCGGATCCCGGAACGGGCCAGATCCCGCGCAGCCGCGATCGTGAGACTCACGACACCGCCCTTGGAAGCCGCATAGGCGGCCTGCCCGATCTGGCCCTCGTATGCCGCGACCGATGCCGTGTTCACGATCACCCCGCGCTGACCGTCGTCATCGGCATCCTGGCCCGCCATCAACTCGGCGGTCAGGCGCAGCACGTTGAACGTGCCGACGAGGTTGATCTCGATGGTGCGCCGGAACACGCCCAGGTCATGCACCCCACGCGAGGAGAGGATCCGGGCGGCGGGCGCGATCCCGGCGCAGTTCACGACGAGACGCAGCGGCCGCCCGGTCTGCCGCACGGCGGTCAGCGCGGCCTCGACCTCGGCCGGGTCCGTTACGTCGGCGGCAACGTACCGGACACGCTCGACGGCCGGGGCGGTCTCGATGCCCTTCGCCAGGTCCACCCCGATGACCTGTGTTCCCTCAGCGGCGAGGCGGGCGGCTGTCGCAGCCCCCAGCCCGGATGCCGCGCCGGTCACGAGCGCGGTCGCGTTGTCGATCCTCATCTGCGTGTGTTCCTCTCGATGTCTACTCGAAGTCGGTGTCCGGTCGGTCGCGCCGGGCCTGTTTGCTACGCGTCCCAGCGTCGGATGAGTGCGGCGAGGGCCTGCCCGCCGCCGATGCACATCGTCACGACGGCGTACTCGAGGTCACGGCGGTGCAGGTCCAGCGCGGCACGCACGGTGAGGATCGCCCCGGTGGCCCCGACCGGGTGCCCGAGCGCGATCGCGCCACCGTATGGGTTGACCTTCTCGGGATCGAGGCCGGCGTCGCGGATCACCGCGACCGCCTGCGCGGCGAACGCCTCGTTCAACTCGATCACGTCCACGTCCGCGGCGGTGAGTCCGGTCCGCTTCCAGAGCCGCTCGAGCGCGTACACCGGCGCGTAGCCCATCAGCTCGGGCTCGTTCCCGGCGGTCGCGACCGCCTCCAAGGTGACCAGACCCTTCAGGCCCCGCGCCCGCACGTCGGACTCGCGCATCAGCACGGTCGCCGCGGCGCCGTCGTTGATGCCCGACGCGTTCCCCGCGGTCACCGTGCCGCCGTCCCGGAACGCCGGCCGCAACCCCGCGAGGACCTCCAGGGTGGTGTCGGGCTTCGGGTGCTGGTCGACCGACACCTCGACCGGCTTCCGGCCGCTCGTGGTGACCGGCACGATCTCCTCCGCGAACGCCGCCTTCGCGGCATCCGACGCCGCCCGCCGCTGACTCTCGACCGCGAACTCGTCCTGCTCGACCCGGGACACCCCGTACTTGTCGGCGACGTTCTCGGCGGTCACACCCATGTGCGTGTTCGAGAACGGGTCGGTCAGGATCCCCACCGTGCCGTCGACCAGGGTCCGGTCACCGAGCCGATCGTTGAACCTGGCGTTGAAGTCGTAGAACGGCATCCGCGTCATGTTCTCGTCGCCGCCGGCGAGCACCACATCGGTGCCACCCCAGAGCAGCTCTTGGGCACCCGACCAGATCGCCTGCAATCCCGACCCGCACAACCGGTTCACCGTGAACGCGGGCGTGCGCACCGGCAGCCCGGCCGCCAACGCCACCCGGCGCGCGTTGTACGCGTCCCCGACGACCTGGCCGATGCAGCCCATCACCACCTCATCGACCTCATCTGCCGCGACGCCGGCGCGCCGCAGCGCCTCGATGGCGGCCGCAGCGCCGAGCTCGTGTGCCGCGGTGTCGCGGAACACGCCGCCGAAGCTACCCACGGGCGTACGTGCCCCGGAAAGAATGACGACCTTCTCGTTCGTGCCGGCCATGTCGGGTTCCTTACCTCTCGATTCTGATGACGGATGCCGCGGGCTCACTCGTGAGACGGGCGGCAGAAGAGCAAGCGGCGTTCAGCGGGCGCTGACCTTGCCGGTGAGTTTCGCGATCTGAGCGAGCAGGAAGGGCCGCGCCGCGACCCAACCCGCCACGATCACGACCAGCGAGCCGGAGAAGATCCAGAACCCGGCCCAGTTCACCACATCGGTGCCGCCGTACATGTGGTTCAGGTTCCGCAGCGCCCCGGTCGCGAATACGAGCGCGACGTGCACGATGATGAACGCGACGAAGTACAGCATCACCGGGAAGTGGATCGCCCGCGCCAACTCGATCGGGTAGATGCGGTTCAGGGTCTTCGCGTTCTTCGGCCACAACCCGCTCATCCGCACCCCGGTGAGGGCGGCCAGCGGCGCGGCGATGAACACGGTGAGGAAGTACATGATCTGCTGCAGGCTGTTGTAGTTCACCCAGCCGTTCTCGGTCGGCCAGTCCAGCGACAGGTACTGCAGGGCCGCCGAGATCGCGTTCGGGAACACTTCCCAGCTGGTCGGCACGATCCGCACCCAGTGTCCGGTGACGAACAGCAACACCACGAACACCACCCCGTTCACAAGCCACAGCAGGTCGAGCGACTGGTGGAACCAGATGGTCAGGCTGATCTTGCCCTGCCCGTTCTTCGACCACTTCGGCGTCCAGAACGCCGACGGCTTCTTCTCGGTGCGCACCTGCAGCCCCGACCGGATGATCAGCACCATCAGGAACACGTTGAAGAAGTGCTGCCACTGCACCCACACCGGGAACCCGGGCATCGCGCCCTCGGGCAGGTGATACTCGCCCGGGAACACGGCCAAGAAGTCCCGACCGGCCGGCGAGGCGAGGAACCAGGACGCCCCCACCACCGCCATCGTCGCCAGCAGCAGCAGGCCGAACCCGCCGAGGACCACCGTCGCCACCAACTGCCCGCGTGAGTACCCGTCGAACCGTCCGGGCTCGTTCACCGGCGCCGCGACCGGACGCGGACGCCCCGGCGCCGCCGGGCGAGCCATCGCTGCCGGGCGGGCGGGAGCAGCCGGGCGGGCCATCGGTGCGCGCGCCGGCTGCGCCATCGGCGCAGCGGCGGTCGCGGCGACGACGGTTGCCGCAGCCGCGGGCCGCGCGACCGGCTCGGGTACCGCGGGCGCAGCGACCGGCTCAACCGCGGCCGGAGCGACCGGTTCGGGTGCCGCGGTCGCGGGCGCGAACCCGGCCGCAGGCCACGGCTCGCCGCCCTTCACGCGCGGCAGGCCACGACGAAGCGGACGACCGGATGCCGCCGCAGCCGTCTGGGCCGAAAGCGCCGGGGCAGCAGCGGCCGGGGCGACCGCCGAAGTGGTCACCGGCGTTGATGCGACGCCGGCGACAGGCATCAGCTCGGCGACGGAGGCCGCGGCGGCGACGGCCACCTCACGGGCCGGTGGCCACTGCTCGCCGCCGGGCGCCCGGGACAGTCCTCGCCGGATCGGCCTGGTCGCGCCGGGCGCGGCCGCGGGTGCTGCGGGTGCTCCGACAGGTTCAACGACCGAAACGACAACAGGCTCAGCAACGGAAGCCGCCACCGGCGCTTCGACGGTCGCAGCGAGCGCGACCGGCGCGTCGACCGGCTCAGCGAGCGCGACGGGCGCTTCGACGGGCTCAGCGACCGAGCCGGCGGGAGGCCACGGTTCACCGCCGGGCCACCGCGGGAGTCCCCGTCGAATCGATCGAGCGTACGTCGCCATGGGCGTTCCTACTTCTTCTTCGCGTCGAGCGCGGCGACCAGCTGCGGCACCACGGTGAACACGTCGCCCACGACGCCGAAGTCCGCGATCTCGAAGATCGGGGCATCTGCGTCCTTGTTGATCGCGACGATCGTTTTCGCCGTCTGCATCCCGGCGCGGTGCTGGATCGCGCCCGAGATCCCGAGCGCGACATACAGCTGCGGCGACACCGACACCCCGGTCTGACCGACCTGATGCGCCTGCGGGATGAATCCGGCGTCGACCGCGGCACGGGATGCGCCGACCGCGGCGCCGAGCGCGTCGGCGAGCTCCTCGACGAGCACGAACTTCTCCTGGGAACCGAGCCCGCGACCACCGGAGACGACCTTCGCCGCACCGCGCAGCTCGGGACGCGACGATTCCACGACGAGCGCCTCGACCGATTCGACGGTCACCGACTTGCGTCCCGACGGCGTCACGGTGAGCGTCTCGACGACCGGCGACACGACCGCTTCGGCACGCGCGTCGACCGCACCCTGCCGCACCGTGATCACGGGGGCGCCGAACGTCACCGCACTGTCCACGTTGTAGGCCCCGCCGTACACGGAATGCTGCGCGACCACACCTTCCGCATCGCGTGACACGCCCACCGCGTCGACCGCGAGTCCCGACCGGGTGCGGGCGGCGAACCGGCCCGCGACCTCGCGGCCCTCGACCGAGTTCGACACCAGGATCGCGTCCGGCCTGACCAGTTCGGATGCCGCGACCAGCGCGTCCACCACCGGCACCGTCAGTCCTGCGCCGGGCGCGGCGACCAGCACGGTCGTGGCGCCGAGGGCGGCCGCGGCATCCGTCAGCCCTGCACCGTCGGAGACCACCAACGCGACCGACGTCCCCACCTGGGCGGCGGCACCCAGCAGCCCGGCCGCGCTCTTCGCGAGCTCACCCGCCGGCGTCACGTCGAGCAGCACCAGGATCGAATCGTTCTTGAAATCAGCCATGGTCACGCCCTTCACGCCAGCCGGTTCTGAATCAGGAAGTCCGCGAGCTGCTCGCCCGCGTCGCCCTCGTCCAAGATCTTCACACCCGCCGCACGCGGCGGCTTCTCGGCCAACCCGATCATGATCGAGCGCGCCGCCGCCGGATCCTCGGGATCCACGCCGAGGTCGGCCAGGGTCAGCGTCTCGAACGGCTTCTTCTTCGCCGCCATGATGCCCTTGAAGTTCGGGAACCGGGCATCCGGGAACCGCTCCGTGACCGAGATCACCGCCGGCAGCTCAGCCGACACCCGCATCGTCGCCCCATCGCTGGCCCGATCACCCGACACCGCACCGTCGGAGATCTCCACCGAGGTCAGGTTCGTCGCCGCCGGCACATCCAACAACTCCGCGATCATCGCCGGCAGCACCCCACCCGACCCATCCGTCGACAGGTTGCCTCCGATCACCAAGTCGAACCCGGTCCGCTTCACCGCGGCCGCCAGCACCTCAGCCGTCAGGCCGAGATCAGCCCCCAACAGGCCCTCATCGGCCACCTGCACCGCCGACCCGGCCCCCATCGCAAGACCCTTGCGCAGCGTCGCCGCCGACCCCTCGGGCGCCATCGACAACACCACCACCTCAGTGTCGGCGTGCGAGTCGGCGTAACTCAACGCCACCTCCAGCGCACGCTCCCCGATCTCGTCGAGCACCGACTCGCTCGCGGCGCGATCCGCAAGCCCCGTCTCGAGCGACAACCGGCGCTCACCATACGTGTCGGGAACTTCCTTCACCAGCACAACGATCCTCATAGCATCTCCTCAGAACCGGGCGAATCTGCGCCCTTCGGTGTGTGTGTCGCGGAATCCGCCGACAGCCCGCGAGGGACCTGTCGAGCCTGGCGGCCGCAACGTGTGAGTACGGTAGGACCGGAGAACGGAGGGCGCATGGCACGGCACGAACCACTCGCGGTCGACCCGATCGCCGAGGCGAAACGCCAGTGGGCGACGCACGGATGGACGGATGCCGCAGCCGGCATGTCCGCCGTGACGTCGATCATGCGCGCACAGCAGATCATGCTCGGGCGCGTCGAGCGGGCGCTCAAGCCGTTCGGACTCTCGTTCGCCCGATACGAGATGCTGCGCCTGCTCGCATTCACACGAGAGGGTCGGATGCCGATGGCCAGCGCCATCGCACGCCTGCAGGTGCATCCCACCAGCGTGACGAACACGGTCGACCGACTCTCACGTGATGGCCTGGTGCGGCGGGAGCCGCACCCGACCGATGGGCGCGCGGCGCTCCTCTCGCTGACGGCCGAGGGGCGGGAGCTCGTCGAGCAGGCGACGCTCGCACTCAACGCGGTGTTCGCGGAGCCCGGGCTGCCCGACGACGACCTGCTGCAGCTCGTCCGCATCCTCGCGAGGTTCCGCAAGGAGGCCGGCGACTTCGCCGATCCCGAGCCGCTCCCCGAACCACTGTGAGTCCGCGCTCGCTCAGCTGTGGGTGAACTCCGGCGTACGCTTCTCACGGAACGCCCCCATCCCCTCGGTCTGGTCGTCGAGGGCGAACGTCGCGGCGAACGCCTGCTTCTCGATGCGCAGGCCCTCCCCGAGGTTCGTCTCCTGGGCGGCCTGCAGCGCGTCCTTGGCCGCGTACACGACGGGCAGCGACTTCGACGCAATGATCTCGGCGACCTTCGCCGCCTCGTCGAGCAGGTCGGCCGCGGGCACGACGCGCGACACGAGGCCCGCACGCTCGGCCTCCTCAGCGCCCATCATGCGGCCCGTCAGCACGAGCTCGGCGGCCTTGTACTTGCCGACCGCCCGGGGCAGGCGCTGCGTGCCGCCGATGCCGGGGATCACGCCGAGGTTGATCTCGGGCTGTCCGAACTTCGCGGTGTCGGCGGCGAGGATGATGTCGCACATCATCGCCAGCTCGCACCCGCCGCCGAGCGCGAAGCCGGCGACGGCGGCGATTACCGGAGTGCGGAGACGGCCGAAGTCGGCCCATGACTTGAACGGGTCGCGGAGGTACATGTCGGCGTACCCCTTGTCGGCGAGCTCCTTGATGTCGGCCCCGGCCGCGAACGCGCGCTCGGATCCCGTCAGCACGATCGCGCCGATGCCGGGGTCGTGGTCGAATTCCTTGCCCGCCGTGACGATCTCACGGATGAGCGTCGAGTTGAGGGCGTTGAGAGCCTCGGGTCGGTTGAGGGTGATCCACCCGACACGTCCGCGCGTCTCGACGATGATGGTCTCGTAGTCGGTCACTTGGCCTCCTTCATGCCTCGACGTTCGCGGCGACGTCCGCGCGCGACTGGTCCCGAACGGTGTTGATGATCCCCGAGAAATCCTTGCCTGCGCCTTCTCCGGCGGCGAACTCCTCGTAGATGCTGCGGGCGAGCAGGCCCAGCTTCGCGTCCACGCCGGTGAGCTCGATGGCCTGCTCGGCGAGCCCGAGGTCCTTCGACATCAACGCGCCCGCGAAGCCCGGCTGGTAGTCGTTGTTCGCCGGGCTCGTCGGCACCGGTCCGGGCACGGGGCAGTTGGTGGTGAGTGCCCAGCACTGGCCCGAGGCATTCGAGGCCACGTCGAAAAGGGCTTGGTGCGTGAGGCCGAGTCGTTCGCCCAGCACGAAGGCCTCGGCGACCGCGATCTGCGAGATGCCGAGGATCATGTTGTTGCAGATCTTCGCCGCCTGGCCCAAACCCGGACCACCGCAGTGCACGATTCGGCGGCCCATGGCCTCGAGCACCGGCAGCGCTTCGGCGAAGTCCTCGTCGCTGCCACCGACCATGAAGGCGAGCGTCGCGTTCTCCGCTCCGACGACTCCGCCGGAGACCGGGGCGTCGAGGCTGCGGTGCCCCGCGACCTCGGCGAGTCGGTGCGCCGCCCGAGACTCGTTGACCGCAATCGTCGACGAGTCGATGAACAGTGTCCCCGGTCGTGCCGCGCCCAGCAGGCCCGTCGCTCCGTCGGAACCGTCGTACGCGTCGATCACATGCCGGCCACTCGGGAGCATCGTGATGACGATGTCGGCGGATGTCGCGGCATCCGCCCCCGACGATGCGATCTCGATGCCGGCGGCGGCTGCTACCTCGAGGGCCGCGGGAACGACGTCGAAGCCGACGACGTCATGACCGGCCTTCACGAGGTTCGCCGCCATGGGGCCGCCCATGTGGCCCAGTCCGATGAATGCGATCCTGCTCATGCTGTCTCCTTCGACGCGAATGCGGTTGACAGGTCGAGGTCGCCGTCGGCGGGGACCTCGAAGAACGCCTCGACGTCACCGTCGGTCACTGCGGTGTGGGTCGACGGGTTCCACCGGGGGTTCCGGTCCTTGTCGATGAGCTGAGCGCGGATGCCCTCAGCGAAATCATGGGTGCCCGACGAGTGGCGCGACACGCGGTACTCCTGGTCGAGCGCCGCTTCCAGATCGGGCAGGTGACGCGCACGGCGCAGTGCCTGGAGCGTCACCGCCAGCGCGAGCGGTGACTTCTGGGCGATCGAGTCGGCGAGCGCGGATGCCTCCTCGGAGCCGTGCTGGCGAAGACGGTCGAGAATGCCGGCGACGGAGTCCGCACTGAACGCGTGATCCGTCCAGTCGCGCTGAGCAGCGAGCACACCTTGTCCACTCGGTTCCGCGAGGAATGCGATCGCCGTGTCCGCGTTCGTGGCCTCCAACGTCCTCAACAGAACGGGGATGCGGTCGCTCGGCACGAAGTGATCCGAGAAGCCGACCAGGATCGCATCGGCCGGCCCGATCGTCGCCGCCGACAGGGCCAGCCGGGTGCCCAGCTCGCCGGGCGCCCGCGAGAGGAGCCAGGTCGCACCGACGTCGGGGATGTAGCCGATCGTGACCTCGGGGAAGCCGAGCTTCGATCGCTCGGTCACCACGCGGTGCGAGCCGTGCGCGGAGACGCCGATGCCGCCGCCGAGAACGATCCCGTCCTGGATCGCGACGAACGGCTTCGGGTAGCGGGCGATGCGGGCGTTCATCGCGTACTCGTCACGCCAGAACGCGGCCGCCCCCATGCCGTCGCCGGCGGTCACGTCGCGGTACAGGCCGACCACGTCGCCGCCGGCGCAAAGACCGCGGTCGCCGGCACCGACCACCGCGACGGTGGCGATGGCATCGTCGTCGGCCCACCGGTCGAGCGCGTCACTGATGAGTTTCACCATGTTGTGCGTGAGGGCGTTGATCGCCTTCGGACGGTTGAACGTGAGCAGTCCGAGACGACCTCGCTGCTCGACGATCACCTCGGCGTCTGCGGCGGCGGCGGTCATCGTGCGCCCGCCAGCAGGTCGCGACCGATGATCAGCTTCATGATCTCGTTGGTGCCCTCGAGGATCTGGTGCACGCGCAGGTCGCGCACGACACGCTCGATGCCGTACTCGTGCAGGTAGCCGTAGCCGCCGTGCAACTGCAACGCCGCGTTCGCGGCCTGGAACGCGGCATCCGTTGCGAACCGCTTCGCCAGCGCGCACGCCGTTGCCACGTCGGGCGCGTCCTCGTCCATCTTCTCCGCCGCCCGCTGCAGGAGCGCACGCGCGGCCTGCAACTCGGTCTCCATGTCGGCGAGGGTGAAGACGATCGACTGGTTCGCCGCGAGCGGTGCTCCGAACGCCTGGCGTTCCTGCACGTACTGGAGTGCGCGCTCGAGCGCCCACTGGGCTCCCCCGAGCGAGCACGCGCCCATGTTCACGCGACCGCCGTTGAGGCCCTTCATCGCGATGCCGAACCCGTCGCCCTCGGCGCCGAGTCGGTTGGCGACCGGCACGCGCACGCCGTCGAAGATCACCTGGCGGGTGGGTTGTGCGTTCCAGCCCATCTTGTGCTCGTTGGGGCCGAAGCTCAGTCCCGGGGTGTCACCGGGCACCACGATGGCGCTGATCCCCCGCGAACCCGAGCCGAGTTCGCCGGTGCGGGCCATGACGACGTACACCGCCGACGAGCCCGCACCCGAGATGAACTGCTTCACGCCGTTGATGACGTAGTCGTCGCCGTCGCGCCGGGCCGAGGTGGTGATCGCCGCGGCATCCGACCCCGCATCCGGCTCGGTGAGGCAGTAACTGCCGAGATCGGTCATCGCCACCATGCCGGGCACCCAGGTGTGACGCTGCACGTCGTTGCCGAACGTGTCGATCATCCAGGCGACCATGTTGTGGATCGAGATGTACGCCGCGATCGTGGTGTCGCCCTTGGCGAGCTCCTCGAAGATCGCGACAGCGTCGGCCCGAGACAGCTCCGAGCCGCCGACATCCTCGCGCACGTAGATGCCGCCGAGGCCCAGCTCGCCCGCCTGCGCCAGCGCGTCGACCGGGAAGTGCTTCGCCGCGTCCCACTCCCCCGCGTTCGGCGCGAGCACCGTCGACGCGAAGTCACGCACCGCCTCGACGATCGCGAGGCGTTCTTCGGTCATCATCGTCATGAGTCGGCCTGCCTCAGTGCATCGTCGGGATGACGAAGCTGGCGCCCTCCCGCATGTCGTGCGACAGCCAGCGGCTCGTGACGGTCTTCGTCTTCGTATAGAAGCGGAACGCGTCAGGGCCGTGCTGGTTCAGGTCGCCGAAGCCCGAGCGCTTCCAGCCGCCGAAGGTGTGGTACGCGATCGGCACCGGGATCGGCACGTTGACGCCGACCATGCCGACGTTCACGCGGGCGCTGAAGTCACGGGCGGTGTCGCCGTCGCGGGTGAAGATCGCCACGCCGTTGCCGTACTCGTGGTCGGTCGCCATTGCGAGGGCCTGCTCGTAGTCGTCGGCACGGGCGATGATGAGCACCGGGCCGAAGATCTCCTCGAGGTAGATCGTCATGTCGGTTGTGACGTGGTCGAACAGGGTCGGGCCGAGATAGAAGCCGCTCTCGTAGCCCTCGACCGTGAGCCCGCGCCCGTCGGCGAGCAGGGTCGCGCCCTGGTCGACACCGATCTGGATGTAGTCCTCGACGCGCTTCAGTGCGTCGGAGGTCACGAGGGGGCCGTAGTCGGCGCCCTCGGCGAGCGCAGGCCCGACCGTGAGGTGCTGCACGCGTTCCGTCAGCTTGGCGGCGAGCGCGTCGGCCGTCTCCTTGCCGACCGGAACCGCGACGGAGATCGCCATGCAACGCTCGCCGGCCGACCCGTAGCCGGCGCCGATCAGGGCGTCGGCGACCTGGTCGAGGTCGGCGTCGGGCATCACGATCATGTGGTTCTTCGCGCCGCCGAAGCACTGCGCTCGCTTGCCGTTGGCCGCCGCGGTCGCGTAGATGTACTGCGCGATCGGAGTCGACCCGACGAAGCCGACCGCCTTGACGCGGTCGTCGTTCAGGATCGCGTCGACGGCCTCCTTGTCGCCGTTGACGACGTTGAGCACGCCCGCGGGCAGGCCCGCCTCGAGGAACAGCTCGGCGATGCGCAACGGCACGGAGGGGTCGCGTTCGCTCGGCTTCAGGATGAACGCGTTACCCGCGGCGAGCGCCGGCCCCATCTTCCAGAGCGGGATCATCGCCGGGAAGTTGAAGGGCGTGATGCCCGCAACCACCCCGAGCGGCTGACGCATCGAGTAGACGTCGATGCCCGTGCCCGCCCCGGCCGAATACTCGCCCTTGAGCAGGTGCGGGGCTCCCGCGGCGAACTCGATGACCTCGACACCGCGCTGGATGTCGCCCTTCGCGTCATCGACGGTCTTGCCGTGCTCGCTCGAGAGCAGGCGTGCAAGCTCGTCCATGTCCCGCGCCACGAGTTCGAGGAACTTCAGGAGCACCCGGGCCCGCTTCTGCGGGTTCGTGGCGCCCCACGCGACCTGCGCCCGCTCGGCGTTCGCGATGGCGGCCTCGACTTCTTCGGTGCTCGCCAGCGGAACCCTGGCCTGCACGGCGCCGGTGCTCGGGTCGAACACGTCGCTGTAGCGGCCGGAGGTGCCGGCGACGTGCTGACCCCCGATGAAGTGGGTCAGCGTCTTGAGGTCGGTCGACGTCGGCGTCTGCGTCTCGGTCAGTTCGGTGGTCATTTCAGCGTCCCTTCGCGCGCACATCGTCGGCGCATTCGGCAAGTCTAATTGGGGATCCGATGAACTACTAGGTAATGCAACTATTTTATCATGAAGAATTCGTGGGCTGGCCCGTGAGGTCACCTCGTGGCGGCGCGCTCCCGTTCGCCACGGATCATGTCGAGCGCGAACTCGGCGAACCTCTCGGCGATCTCCGCCGCGGCATACGGACCGCCGGGACGGTACCACTGGTAGGTCCAGTTCGTCATGCCGAGGATCGCGAGCACCACCATCCGCACGTCGAGATCCGGCCGGGTGTGGCCGGAATCCTTCGCTTCGACGATGAGCGCGGTGAGCACGGACGTGTAGCGCTCGCGATCGGCGAGCACCTTCGCGCGGCGTTCCGGAGAGAGGGCGCCGAAGTCGCGGAAGAACACGGTGGCTCGCTCGATGTGGTCGGCACTGTGCAGTACGTGTCGGCGCACGAACTCGGCGATGCGTTCATGGGGCGTGGCTTCGATCGCCTCGATGCCCGACATCGTGGCGAGAGCGGATTCGTGGATCTCGTTGATCACCGCGAAGAGCAGATCCTCTTTGCTCTTCACGTAGTAGTAGACGCTGCCCTTGAGGATGCCGAGGACATCCGCGATGTCCTGGATGGACGCACCGTTGTACCCCTTGCGATGGAACACGGCGGCAGCGGCGTCGATGAGTTCCTGGTGACGCGCGGTCAGCTCGAGAGACGCGTCGACGACGCCGTCACTGCTGCGTTTCGTGGCGGCGCGGCCTTTCGCCGATGTTGCCATGCCATTTCCTCCGATGGTCGATGGTGTTGCTGGATGTCGGTGCTCGGTCACCACCCGGACGTGCCGCCGAGTCTCACTGAGGTCGGGGCCCCCGCGGCATCCACGATGTCTCCGAAGTACTCGGCGTGACGCTCCTCCCTCGGTTCCACGAACAGCGCGGTGGCCGTGGCGTAGACGCGTTCCGGGTCGCACACGGACCGGATCCCGCCTTCGACCGCGACCTTTCGGCCGCCGTTCGGGTCGAACGTGGCGTAGAGCTCGAGGTCGGTGTACAGCGGCGTGGCTCGACGATAGGTGACGTTGAGGAAGGCGGTGAGTCCCCACCTGCCCGCCCGGGTGATTGCTTGTCCGAACGTCTCGTCGAACAACAGGGAAATGATGCCCCCATGCACGTGACCGGGCGGCCCTTCGAATCGCCGATCGAGAGTGACGGTGCCACGGATGCCGGTGGGGGTGGTCTCGAAGCGCGCAGGAGGCGCGAGGGGGCTGCCAGCGCCGGCGACCGGGCTGAAGTGGCGAATGCCGGATTCAAGGTCGTCGATGCGGGCGAGTTCATTGCGCGGCCGTCGTCGTTGTCCCAGACGTTCGGCGACCGCTGCAACCGCCCGTGCAGCTGCGTCGAGATCGTCGGCGTCCACTTCGGTCTCGATGCTCGCGAGCACCGCGTCGCGCATGGCCTTCCCCAACTCGGCCGTGCGCTGGCGCCGTAGTTGCAGGGAATCGGGGGTGGTCTGGGTCATGAGAACTCCGGGGATTGCGGTGGGGCCGGCCTAGAGCTGGTAGCCGCCGTCGACGTCGAGGTACTGGCCTGAGATGTATGCGGCTTGCGGTGAGGCCAGGAAGCAGGCCGCCTCCGCGACATCCACCGCGGTGCCGAACCTGCGAAGCGGGATGGTCGCGAGCGCGGCGGCCTGGCCCTGGGGCGAGAACTCGCCGCTCTCGATCAGCCGTGCAGCCATGCCGTCCTGCAGCAGTCCCGGGCCGACGATGTTGGCGCGCACGCCACGAGGGCCCTCCTCGACGGCGATCGCGCGAACGAGCGACTCGATTCCCGCCTTCGCGCCCGACGAGAGCGAGTCCTTGATCGGGAACCTCCGATTGGCCACCGTGGTGATCGCCACGATGCTGCCTCTGGTGGCGCGCAGGTGCTCGAGCGCGGCGTGCACGATGGAGAAGAACGCCACGACCTCCTCACCGACGTGCCGGCGGAACGACTCGGGGTCGGTGCGGCTCACGTACTGCTGCGGCACGAAGGGCCCACCAGCGTGGATCAGGGTGTGCAGACCCCCGGCGTCCGCGGCGGTCGAGTCGATGAAGGCCTCGACGGCGCGGTCATCCGTCACGTCGAGCTGCCGACCGGTGCCCACGACACCCAGCGCCCGGATGCGCTCCTCGACCTCATTCGCCTTGGCGGCGTTGCGGTTGTACGTGAAGACGACGTTGCTCCCGCGTTCTGCCAGGAGCCGGCACGTCTCGGCCCCCACTGCCCCCGTGCCGCCGATCACGATGGCGGTGCCCTCGAGCTGCTGGAACGACATGTATGCTCCCTCGTGTCTTGATCAACTTCGACCAATCATTTGATAGATATTATCGGGTCCTCCCGAGACCCGGGAGTTCCCCGCGCAGATCCCCAGGAGGAGACATGCACCTGCCGCAGGCATCGCTCACCGTCATCAGCGGCGGAGGGAGCGGCATCGGGTGCCACCTCGCCCAGTCGCTTGCGAGAGACGGGGAGGAGGTACTCATCGTCGGAAGGCGGATGGCCTCGCTTCGCGAGACGGTGCGCGTCGCGACCGAGGAGGATTCGACACCTCCGGAGCGATTCGCGCTCGTCGCCGCCGACCTCGCGGACCCGGAGTCCTCTATCGCGCTGCTCTCCGCATTGAACGGCCGCGCGGTGCGCGGGGTCGTGGCGGCGGCGGGCGGGCAAGGCGACCGGTATCGCACCGGTTCCGGCGCCATGGCGGCCCACGATGCCTGGGCCGAAGCGCTGCGACGGAACCTGTTTCCAGCCGTGCACCTCGTCGAATCGCTCATTCCGTCGCTGGAACCGGATATCGGCAGGGTCGTCCTGATCAGTTCCGTCGCCGCCCTCGACGGCCAGGGTGGACCCTACGCGACGGCGAAGGCAGCGCTGCACGGGTACGGCAGGGACCTCGCGCGCCGGCTCGGCCGTCGGGGAGCCACCGCGAACGTGGTCGCACCGGGTGCCGTCGACCAGACCGAGTTCTTCGGCCACGAGCGCCACATCGCCGCGCTGCCGGCCGAGTCCGTCGCCGGCCGATCGCTGGTGGGACGTGTCGGAGTTCCGGCGGACATCACCTCGTGTGTGCGTTGGCTCCTCTCGGAGGGAAGCGGGTGGACGACCGGCCAGGTGATCTCCCCCAACGGAGGAACCCACCTGACGCGGTAGCGTCCACCCGCGTCCACCCTCGTCCGTCATGCCAAGGCGCCGCCGTCGACGACCAGCGCCGCGCCCGAGATGTACGACGCCCCGTCGGAGGCCAGGAAGACCACGGGATCGGCGATCTCGCGAGCGCTCGCCCAACGACCGAGCGGGATGTCCGAACCGGCCAGGCGATCGATGTCGGAGTTGTTCTCGTAGTGACCCCAGGCTTCCGTCTGCACGAGACCCGGGATGACGGTATTCGCTCGGATGCCATGCACGCCCCATTCGCGAGCCATCGTGCGCGAAAGGCTGATGAGCCCATTCTTCGCTGCGGCGTATCCGGCCAGCGAGGGCTGCGACTGCAACGACACCAGTGAGCCGATGTTCACGATGGCCCCGCCGCCGCGCGCGATCATCCCCGGTACGACGGACTTGGCGACGACGAGCGGCGCCGTGAGGTTCAGCGCGAGCACCTTGTTCCAGCCGCTCACCGCGGTGTCGAGCATCGGGGCCATGAATCGCGCCCCGCCCGCGTTGTTGACCAGGATGTCGATCCCGCCGAGTTCGGACTCGATCGCCGCGACGGCCGCCGCAGTCTCGCTCTCGTCGCCGACGTCGGCGACGCCGATCGCCGCGCGGGCACCGGCGGCGCGAACGCCTTCCGCCGTCTCCTCGAGGGCTTCGCGTCGGCGCGCGATGAGACCGACATCGGCGCCGGCAGCGGCGAGACGCAGGGCGATCTCGCGCCCGATCCCGCCGCTGGCTCCCGTGACGATCGCAATCTTGCCCTCAAGGACGGGGGCGCCGTTCACGCGACACTCCGCTCGACGGGGAACGTGATCATGCCACGGCTCATCAGCGTCGGATGCCACACCTCCTGCTCGGTTGCGCTCTCCCGCAGACCGGGCAGGTTGTTCACGACCGAGGTGAAGGCGATCTCGCCCTCGAGTCTGGCGAGGAAGTTGCCCAGGCAGTGGTGCAGGCCGAAGCCGAAACCGACGTGGCGGTTCGGGGATCGCTCGATGTCGAACTCGTCGGGGCTGTCGAACGCCTCGGGATCGCGGTTCGCGGCGCCCTGTGCGAGGTACACCGCGTCGCCCTTGCGAAGCGTCTTGCCGCGCAGCTCGACGTCCTCCGCCATCACGCGTCCCTCCATCTTCGACGGTCCGTCGAAGCGCAGGATCTCCTCCACGGCCGTGCGGATCAGGTGCGGGTTGTCACGAAGCTTGTCCCATTGGTCCGGATGCTGCAGCAGCACGCGGGTCCCGTTCGCGATCAGGTTCGTCGTCGTCTCGTGACCGCCGAAGACGAGGAGGGCGAGGGTGGCGACGAGTTCCTGGTCACTCAGGGGCGGTTCGACGTCCTTGGCCTGGATCAGGCTCGAGATGATGTTGTCGCCCGGTTCCTCACGCACCTTCGCGATCAGCGCGCGCAGGTAGTCGCTGAGCTCGACGAGGGCCTTCTGAGCACGGACCCGTCGCTCGGCTCCTCCCGAGGCACCGAAGACCAGCACCAGGATCTCATCCGACCAGTGCTTGAACAGGTCGCGATCCTCGGCCGGCACGCCGATCAGCTCGGCGATCACGATCGCCGGAACGGGGTACGCGAAGTCGCGGATGAAGTCGAACTTCTCGCGGTCGACGATCTTGGCCATCGCCTCGTCGACCACCTGCTGCACCCTGGGCCGCATCTTCTCGATGGCGGCAGGCGTGAATGCCGGCTGCACCAGCTGGCGCAGGCGCGTGTGCTCCGGCGGGTCCATGAAGACCATCCAGTTGAGGAGCACATCGAACGTGGGCTGCCGCGCCGCGCGCTGCTCGTCGCTCAGGCGGTCGTATGACGGCCGGATGCGGTCCGACGAGAATCGCGGGTCGCGCAGCGCTGCGAAGATGTCCTCGTGCTTGGTGATGAACCACGCACGCATCTCCTCGTTCCAGTAGACGGGCTCGTGCTCCCGCACGTCCGCGAGATACGGGTACGGGTCGGCCACACGGTCGGGCCGAAGGATCTCGTCGTCCAGGGACACAGTCTGTTCAGTCACCGAGCATCACCACTACACATCCGTTTCCATCGATTCCTGCCGTGCCGCCGCCCATGGTCTCGACGACGGCCAGCTTGGCTCCGGCGACCTGACGATCGCCGGCTTCTTCACGCAGTTGCCAGACGGCTTCGGCGATCTGTGCGACCCCGGTGGCCCCGAGAGGGTGGCCGCGGCTGAGGAGCCCCCCCGAGGGGTTCACGGGCTGCCTGCCGCCGATGGTCGTGTGCCCCGAGAGCACGAGCTCCGCACCCCGGCCCGGGTCGGCCATGCCGAGCGCCTCGGTGGTCGCGAGCTCGCCGATCGTGAACGCGTCGTGCACCTCGAACAGGTCGACGTCCTCGGGTCCGACACCGACCCGCTCGTAGAGCTCGTTTGCGGTGTCGCGCACCAGTTCGAAGCCCCACGGGTGCACGCTTCGGTGGTCCCAGAGCCCGCCCGACTGGAGTGCGGTGCCGCGGATCTTCACGTCGCGCTGCACACCGCGGTCGGGTCCGATGACGGCGGCGGATGCGGCATCCGCGATATCGCAGCACTGCAGCAGGGTGAGCGGGTCGGCGATCATGCGGGAGGCGAGCACCTCTTCGACGGTGACCTCGACGCCGTGCTGGGCGCGCGGGTTCGCCGTGCCGTGCTTGTGGTTCTTCACCGAGATCTGGGCGAGCGCACGCATGTCGAGGCCGTAGAGCGCCTCGTAGCGGCTCGCCACCATCGCGTAGATGCCGGGCATCGCGAGTCCCGCTCGCCCCTCGATGTCGCTCGCGGTGGGAATGATCGGCCCGGCGAACTCGCTGGTCATCGTCTCGATGCCGAGCACGAGGACGCGCGAGTACCGTCCGGAATCGACCGCAGCCACAGCCTCGTGGAACGCCGTGGAGCTCGAGGCGCACGCGTTCTCGAAGGTGAGGATGGGGACGTTCACGATGCCGAGGGTCTGCAGCGCCCGCTGCGCGGTTCCCGGGGCGCCGAACACGGTGCCGACGTAGACCGCCTCGACGGTTTCGACACCGGCATCGTCGAGCGCCTCGACCACGGCCTGCTGGGCGAGTTGGGGTCCGGTGAGATGCGGCTGACGCCCGAAGTTCGAGGTGCCGACCCCGTAGACGTAGGAGCTCATGCTGCTGCCTCCTCCGCCGTCGCGGACGCGACCGCGATGGCGATGTCGCCGAGCGACGTCGTACCGGCGATCGATACTCGCGTGCCGACGGGGATCACGATGCCGTCGGGCGCGTGCGCGAGCACACGCGGTCCACCGTCGAGGTCGACGTAGGCGATCGCATAAGGCGGTTGGTAGCCCGGCACCCGCACCCTGAGGCAGGTCGACGCCGCCACGTCCCCCGCGGGACCGAAGCGGTCGTCGACCATCGTGCCGCGGCACTCAGGACAGCGCGGAACCGGCTGCACGATCGGGTAGCCGCACGTCGTGCAGCGGTATCCGGCGATGTAGTGCTCGCCGTCCGCCTCGACGACCGTCGGCCTTCGGTCAATGGTCTGGGCGTTCGCCATATGGCCCTCCTTGAAAGCGGCGTTCAGCGGTGAACGCCTGGATTCATCGTTACACACCAAACGGTTGTTTGGCAATACTGGAATGCCGGCCTGCCTCGCCCACGGGCTGGACGCGGTCCCCACGCGACGACGGGGCCCCTGTCCGAACAGGGACCCCGTCGTCGGGCGCGCCGGTCAGCGATCAGCGCCGGTCAGCCGATCAGATACGACTGCTCGATCTCGCCGCGTCGTTCCGAGAGTTCCGCGGCGGTGCCGCTGAAGATGACCTCGCCGCGCTGCATGACGTAGGCGTGGTCGGCCACGCGGAGCGCCTGCTCCACGTGCTGCTCGACGAGGAGCACGCCCAGTCCCCCATCGGCGGCGGCGCGAATCGCATCGAGCAGGCGGATCACGACGAGCGGCGCGAGGCCAAGAGAGAGCTCGTCGAGCAGCAGGACGCGGGGTCGGCGGGCCAGGGCGCGACCGACGGTCAGCATCTGCTGCTCGCCACCTGAGAGCAGGCCCGCCGTCCGCTTCAACAGCGGCTTCAGCTCAGGGAAGAGACTAAGCGCGTACTCGGTGTCGCATCGCCCGACCCGCAGGTTCTCCCACACGGTCAGGTGCATGAAGACGGAACGATCCTCCGTCACGAGCCCGAGTCCGTTGCGTGCGCGAGAGCTGAGCGTCTGCTTCGTGGGCTTGCCGCCCACCAGAAGTGCGCCGCCGAGCGGGGCCATCTGACCGGCCAGCGTCATCAGGGTGGTCGACTTTCCGGCGCCGTTCGGTCCGAGCAGCGCCGTGATCTCCCCCTCCCTGATCTCGAGGTCGAGATGCCGGACGAAGGGATGTCCCGCGTATCCGGCATCGAGGGATCGAGCCTGGATGAGTGCCATGTTCATCGGTTCACCAATCGGGTCGGGAGCTCCGCGAGGCCGGGCTCCTCGGTTGGGGCGGGAGCGGCGTCCGCGGGCCGGATGTCGCTCGAAGCCGGGGCCTCACCGCCGAGGTAGGCGGCGACGACGGCGGGATTCTCACGGATCTCGGCGGGCGTGCCGTACCCGATCTGGCGACCGAAGTCGAGCACGGTGAGCTGGTCGCAGACGCTCATGACGAAGCTCATGTCGTGCTCCACGACGAGGATCGCGATGCCCCAGTTGCGGGCGAGGTCCTTGACCACCTGGCCGAGTGCTGCAGTCTCCTCGGCGCTGAGGCCCGCCGCCGGCTCGTCGAGCAGCAGCACCGACGGCGCGGAGGCGACGGCGCGGGCGATGGCCACCAACCGACGACGACCATACGACATGTCGCCGACGACGCTGTCGAGTTCACCCTCGAGGCCGAGCAGGTGCACGGCGTCTCGGGCGGCGGGTGAGAGCGGATGCTGCTTCGGCCAGAGCAGGTCGCGAAGGTAGGCGCCAGATCCGACCGGGTCGGAGGCCACGCGCAGGTTCTCGCGAACGGTGCTCGACTCGAACAGCTCGAGCGCCTGGAACGATCGGGAGACACCCGCTCGCGAACGGCGGTGCACCTTCCACGACGTGATGTTCTGGTCGTTGAGCCGAACGGCGCCCTCGCTCGGGTTCACGAAGCCCGTGACGGCGTCGATGAGTGTGGTCTTGCCGGCGCCATTCGGGCCGATGAGGCCCAGCAACTCGCCCGGACGAATGGTGAGTGAGACGCGATCGTTCGCGGTCACCCCGCCGAACCGCACCGTGAGGTTCTCGACGGAGAGCGTGGCCGGCGTGACCTTCGACGGAGCGATGTTGTCGAAATCCTCCGCCGTGACCGAGACCTTCTTCTTCGACCGGATAAAGAACGAGCGGATCTTGAGTCCGAGGTGGATCTGGTCGACGGCCAGCCCGTTGGGCACCAGCACGACCACGACCGTGACGAGGATGCCGCCGATGATGTGCAGCCACACCGGGCTCGCGTCCGCGGCGATGGCGTGCATGATCCACGCACCGATCCCGCCGGCGACGAGGGTGCCGCCATTGATCGCACCGAAGATGTAGCCCACTCCACCCACGACGACATACGCCACTGCGAGGATCGAGTTGAGGGGCGAGAAGTCCTGATAGAGGATGAACGGGTTCCGGAACGCCATCAGGATTCCGCCCAGCGAGGCGACGGCCGCAGCAAGGGCGAAGGCGAAGAGCTTCGCGCCGAAGACGTTCACACCCAGAGCCGACGCCGCCCGCTCGTTGGTGCGCACGGCCACGAGCCGTCGTCCGGAGCTCCCGCGCCGGATGTTCGTCACGACGAGCGCGCACAGCGCGAAGAACACGATGACCACGATCGCGTACCGCTCCGGGTACATGCTGGCGTCGATCTCGAGGCCGAAGATCGTGGGATATCCCACCGAGGTCCCCTCGGCACCACCCGTGAAGGCGGCGTTGTTGAACACGATCGCGGAGGTGGTGACTGCGAGTCCCAGCGTGACCACGGCGAGGTTCGCGCCCTTCGTGCGCAGCGCTGGGAGCGCGAACAGGACGCCGATCGGGATTGCGGCGAGCACGCCCACCACGAGTGCCACGAGGAACGGCGCCCCGGTGTCGCTGACCAAGCGGCCCGCGATGAGGGCGCCCATTCCTGCGATGGCCATCTGAGCGAGGGACAGCTGGCCCGTGTAGCCGAGAAGCACGACGACCGACAGCATGACGATGGCGACGGCAATCGTCGCGGTGAGCGCGTAGACCAACTCGACGGGCAGCACGAACATGAGGGCGGATGCCACGGCGATCGTGACGATCACGGCGACTGGACGCACTCTGCCCGTTCCGAGCGTGGGAAGGACCTCGTGGGCCTGCCGGCGCTCCTTGATGCCCTGGCGCCCGATGATGAGCGTGACGAGGATGATGAGGAACGGAAGGGCCTCGCCGATACCCGGGATCTCGACGAAGCGGGTGGTCACCGACTGGAGCACGCCGATCAGCAACGCGGCGGCGAGGGTCACCGGGAAGGACGTGAACCGGCCGATGAGTGCCGCCGCGAGCGCCGGGATGACGAGCAGGGGCATCTGCCCGGCCTCGATGCCGGTGAGCGGGGCGATGAGGATGCCGGCGAGGGCGGCCAGGGCTGCACCCACGCTCCAGGTCAGCGTTCCCATGACCTGCGACGACCAGCCGAGTGTGGCTGCGGCGACGGGGTTCTCAGCGTTGGCCCGCAGCGCCATCCCGGTCCTGCTGTAGCGCATGGCCAGCCACAGCACGATGGTCACCAGCACTCCGACCGCCAGGAGGTAGAACCGGTCCTCGCCGATGGCGATCGCACCGAAGCGGGCGAGTGTCGCAGGGAAGATCGGCTCGACCAGCTTCGGCAGGTCGCCCCAGATCAGCGAGCTGACACCTTGGAAGATGATGAGGAGGCCCAGCGTGGCGATGATCTTCGACAGGGCCGATCGGTGCAGGAGTGGCCTCATGATCACGAGGTACACGCCGGCGCCGATGGCCGCCGTCGCCAGCACGGCGATCACCAGGGCCACGAGCAGGGGGAGCCCGCGGACCGAGTGGAGTTCGTAGTACAGGAGTGCGCCGACGAGGGCCATGGCACCGTGGGCGAAGTTGACCACCCCCGAGCCGCGATGGATGAGCACGAGCCCCTGTGCGAGCAGTGCGTAAGCCGCCCCGGCGCCGACGCCGAGCAGTGCGAATTGCAGGATGGTCGTGATCATGATTCTTCATCCCTGAGGTGTCGGGTGGTGCGTTCCACGGAAGCGGCTGGTTGGGGGCTAGGCGGCGACCACATCGAGTTCCTCCGCGGTCACGCGTCCTTCTTCGATGGCCATCGCGAGGTCCCGCGGGTCCTTGGCGTCCCCGATGACCTGCACATTCCAGCCGAGGACGTTTGGTCCGGAGGCGGCGCGGGATCCCGCGATGATCGCGCCGTCGCACGCGAGGTGTCTGGTCTCCCCCGAATCCGCGAGGACGTGGGCGCCGTCGGCATCGAGCCGTTCGAGGCTGCCGACCACGATCTGCACGCCTGCACGCTCGAGCCTGGTGCGCAGCGCCCTCCTGGCGATGCCGCTGGTGTCGCGCCCGAGGCCGTCCGTGGTGAGGATCACCGCTTCGCTGCCGGCCTCGGCCAGCAGCAGCGCCACGGCGGCGGCCGCGGTGCCGCCACCCACGATGAGGGCTCGTGCCGGGCGGATGGAGGAGTCGAGTGTGGAGTGCTCGTGCCGGAGGAAGTCGTCGAGCATCCAGGTGGGCAGCTCGTCATAGCCCTCGATGACGGGGATCAACGGTTCCGATCCGGTGGCGACGATCACGCGCTGGGCGTCGGCCGGCAAGTCCGCGTCGGTTGCGATGGGGTGCGAGAGCTTCACGTCGACCCCGAGGTCGGCGAGGGTGCGCTCGTACCAGGCGACGAGTTTGGTGAAGTGGCGCAGCGGTGGGGTCAGTGCCGCGAGCATCGCCGCGCCGCCGAGTCGGTCGGTGCCTTCGAACAGCGTGACCGTATGGCCGAGTTCGGCCGCTCTCCGTGCTGCCTCGAGTCCGGCCGGCCCGCCCCCGATCACGGCGACACGTTGCGGGTCCGCCGTGATCGCCCGGTGGCGTTCTGCTCTGCCGATCTCGGGGTTCACGCTGCAGGAGATCTCTCCACCGTGCTCGAGCTTTCCTGCACAGCCCTGCAGGGTCGCAATGCACGGCCGGATGCTGCCGGACCTGCCTTCTGCGGCTTTGCGTACCCACTCGGGATCGGCGAGCAGGGACCGCCCCACCGCGACCGCGTCGCAATCGCCACGGCGCAAGGCGGCTTCGGCTGCCGCGGGACTGCGCATGCCGCCCACGGCGATGACGGGAACACCGAGCTGCTGACGGATGTAGCGTGCGGCCGTGAGGAAGGTCGGCTCGGTGTCGTCGAGGACGGGAATGGTCCACGGCACCGACCCGTAGACGCCACCCGAGACCAGCAGGGCGTGGGCGCCCGCCTCGATGAACGCGCGGCCGGCGACGGCGGCGTCTGCGGGGGTGATGCCACCCGGCACCATGTCGTCGCCGTTCAGGCGGACGATGACGGCCAGACCGGCGGCCTGGTCGTTCACCGCCGCGACGAGTTCCTGCCCGAATCGCGAACGGGCCGCGATGTCGGGCCCGCCGTACTCGTCGACGCGGATGTTGCTCTCGCCCGACAGGAACTGCTGCACGAGGTATCCGTGCCCGCCGTGGATCTCCACGGCGTCGAAGCCGGCATCCTGGGCGCGCCGAGCGGCGCGCCCGAACGCGGCGATGATCTCGCGGATCTCGACGACGGTCAGCGCGCGGGGCGGCGTCTTGACGTGGGCTCCGGGTGCGACGGCCGACGGACCGACGGCTTCCAGCCCGGTGACCCGTGACGACACCTGCCGTCCCCCGTGTCCCAGCTGCATCGACGCGAGAGCACCGTGCTCCTTGATCGTGGCGGACAATGCGGCGAGGTGAGGCGTGGTCTCCGGGTGCCATATCCATGGCACCTGATTCTCGACGCGTCCCTCGGGGGCCACAGCTCCGAAGGCCACCGTGGCGAGCCCGACGTCGGACCCGATGCGCCGGAGATGGGTGTGGATGAGCTCGGTCGGGGCGCCTCGGTCGAACCCGAAGCCGGTGGTCATCGCCGAGAGCACGACCCGATTTCGCAAGGTCAGCGGGCCGATGGGCAGCGGCGAGAACAGGGTTGGGTACACGCCTTGAGCTGGGTCGTTCACGCGGGTCCTCCCGGTCGGCTTCGGCGGCGACATGCGACGAACTGCGTCAGGCGACTGCGCTGTCGAGCCATGGATAGTTGTCAAGCAAATGTTTGGTGGAAATGATTATCGGCGGCCTCTCGGTCAGATGTCAACCGCGAGTGGCGAGCGGGTCCGGATCGACTCCGCGCTCCTGTGGCGCGTTGTTGACAGGGCGGAAGGCGCCTGACAAGATCTTAGCCAAACAATCGTTTGGTGTACAGCGCAGCAAACGTTTCCCTCAGCGGAGAAGTGAGTGTTCGAGATGACGACGACGTCAGCACCATCGCGGGTTGAGCTGCCCACCGAATCGGGAGCCCGGAGCGTCTGGGAGCTCCTGCGTCGGCAGTCGAAGGCGCAGCCCGACCGGGAAGCCCTCGTGTTCCCCGAGCGTCGGCTGACGTGGCGGCAGTTCGAGGCCGAGGTCAGGAACGTCGGCGACGCGCTGAGCGGGCTCGGGATCGCGCCGGGCGATCATGTCGCGACGATGCTTCCGAACAGCGCCGACTGCGCCATCGCGCTGGTCTCGATCATGGCGATCGGCGCGTGCGCGGTCCCGATCAACCTCCGGGCGAAGGAGCACGAGCTCGCCCATCTCCTGCGAGACTCCGATTCCCTCGCCCTGCTCACCTCGGGCCAGGCGCCGGGTACCGACGGGGCATGGTCCGCCGATGCGGTCATCCCGCAGGTCCTTCCGGAGCTGGCCGAGGGCGTCCCAGCCGGCGGCTTCGCCAGCGCACCGGCTCTTCGCTCCGTCGTCTGGCTGCAGGGCACCCCGCTTGCCGGTGGGATGTCGCGTCAGCAGTTCGACGAGCGAGCCCGTTCCGCGGCGATCGGCGAGCTGGAGTCGCGCCAGTCGGCATACGCTCCGCGAGATACGGCCATCGTGATGTACACGTCGGGAACCACGGCACGACCCAAGGGCGCGATGATCTCCCACGCGGCCGTGGTGGCCCAGGCCGAGTGCATCGGCACCGTCGCGTTCGGACTCTGCGCCTCCGACCGGTTCTGGACGCCGCTGCCGATGTTCCACACGGGCGGCATCATGTCGCTCATGGCGTGCATCGCCACGGGCGCGACCTACTGTCACGTGGGGGTCTTCAGCGCAGATGCCGCAATCCAACAGCTCGAGCAGGAGCGCGTCTCGGTGGCGATGCCCGTGTTCGAACCGATGTGGCTGCCCGTGCTCGACCACCCTCGTTTCGGCACGGCGAACCTCGAGCACCTCCGCATCGTCCAGACCGCCGGCGTGCCCGAGACCCAGCGGGCGATGCAGGCGCGCTTCCCGCAGGCGACCAACCTGCAGTCGAGCGGCATGACGGAATCGACGTCGTACTTCGCCATCAACCGTCCGGAGGACCCGGAGGAGATCCGGCTGGGAACGGGCGGTTACCCGCTTCCGACGATCGAGGTGCGGATCACGGATCCAACGACCGGTGAGCCCGTGCCCGCCGGCGAACAGGGCGAGACGCAGCTCCGCGGCGTCGGACTGTTCTCGGGGTACTATAACGCCGAGGACCTGACCGCGGCATCGTTCACCGAGGACGGATGGTTCCGCACGGGCGATGTCGGGCGTCTCGACGAGGCGGGCAGGTACACGTTCCTCGGACGCTACAAGGACATCCTCAAGGTCGGTGGGGAGAACGTGTCGGCCGCCGAGGTCGAGGACTACCTCGCGCGGCATCCGGCGGTGCGGCTCGCGCAGGTCGTGGCCGCACCCGACGGGACGTACACGGAGGTGCCCGCGGCCTACATCGAGCTTCGAGAGGGATTCGATGCGACCGAGCGCGAGATGATCGAGTTCTGCCTCGGCCGGATCTCCACCTACAAGGTGCCACGATACGTGCGGTTCGTCACCGAGTGGCCCATGTCGGGCACGAAGATCCAGAAGTTCAGGCTGCGCGAGATGATCGCGGAGGACCTGCGTCTGAAGGGCATCGATCGCGCACCGAAGCTGAGAACTCGTGCCTGAGGCGGATTCGATCGCTTCACGGCGCGGCACCCGCAGCACCGTCGAAGGAGGACACGTGGGTCGGCTGAGCGGGAAGGTCGCGATCATCACCGGGGCCGCGGGCGGCATGGGGGCCGAGCACGCTCGGCTCTTCATCCGGGAAGGCGCGAGGGTCGTGCTCACGGACCTCATGGAGGAACCCGGCAGGCGACTCGCTGGCGAGCTCGGCGAGCGGGCGCGGTTCGTCGCGCACGACGTGGCCGACGCCGACCACTGGCAGCATGTCGTCGCCGTCGCCGTCGCGGAATTCGGTCGGGTGGACATCCTCGTGAACAACGCGGGTGTCGCCGGGCGGATGACGCGCACGGCGTCACTGGAACTCGAGGAGTTCCGGTTCCTGCAGCGCGTGAACCAGGAAGGCGTCTTCCTCGGCATGCAGTCGGTCATTCCCGGCATGGTCGAGGCGGAATCCGGGTCGATCGTCAACATCGCCTCGGTGTCGGGCCTCAGGTATACACCGGGTACTCCGAACATCGCCTACTCGGCGACCAAGTTCGCGGTCCGAGGGATGTCGAAGGCCGCCGCCGTGGAGTACGGCCCGCGTGGCATCCGCGTGAACTCGGTGCACCCGGGCGCGATTCGCACACCGATGTCCGACACCCTGGGCGAGAAGACCCGGGAACGCATCCTCGGCTCGATACCCCTCGGGCGGATGGCCGAGCCTCGCGAGATCTCGCAGCTCGTGCTGTTCCTGGCGTCCGACGAGTCCTCGTACATCACCGGGGCCGAAATGGTCGTCGACGGCGGCTGGACCGCTCGTTAGCGGTACCTCCCCGGCAGTTGTGAACGGCTGAGGTGGGCGAAGACCACCGTGCAGGATGTGGGTCACCACACGCACTGTCCTGAGCTCGGAGGTCTTCGTGACGCACGCTCCTACCCCACCCCGATCGGCGGACTCACCCCATCAACCCG
Organism: Agromyces sp. NSFZ; assembly: GCF_056156205.1. Taxonomy (NCBI): domain Bacteria; kingdom Bacillati; phylum Actinomycetota; class Actinomycetes; order Micrococcales; family Microbacteriaceae; genus Agromyces; species Agromyces sp. NSFZ. The sequence goes on along the minus strand of NZ_CM149585.1, from coordinate 515,419 downwards.
CGTTCACAACCTCACGGGGAACTCCAGCTCGCCGCTCCGCCCGAGCCGGGGGCTCAGTACGCGATCCAGCCCGCGTCCACGGGGACGGCCACCCCGTTGATCCGCCCTGCCCGCTCGGAGGCCAGGAAGTGCACCACGTCGGCGATCTCCTGAGCAGAGGCCGGCCCCGGCTTGCCCTTGTCGCGGGCGAGCGATTCGCGGGCCGACGGCAGGATGGTGCCCTGGATCTCGCCGGCGCCCATCGACGTCGCGATGCTGCCGGGAGCGACCGCGTTGGCTCGGATCCCCCGACTTCCGAGCGTGGCAGCGATATTAGTCGTCAAGCCGATGAGACCCCACTTCGAGGCTGTGTACGCAGCGCCCGCCCTGCCGCCGCGAAGCCCCGCAACGGAGGCCACGTTGACGATCGATCCGCCGCCGGCCTCGAGCATCGCGGGGATCGCCGCGTTGCAGAAGAGGAACGCTCCGGTGAGGTTCACGCCCAGGACGCGTTGCCACTCGTCGAGGGTCGTCTCCGGCACGGTCCCGAGGCGGTCGATCACGGCGGCGTTGTTGACGAGCACATCCACGGTTCCCGACGTCGCCAGAGCGGTGGCGACGTCGGTCTCATCGCTGACGTCCGCCTGGATGCCGGTGACTCCGCGCAGCTCCGAAAGCTCAGCGACGGCGGGGCTGAAGTCGACGGCGAAGACCTGGTCGCCCGCGTCAGCGAAGGTTGACACGAGCGCCCGCCCCAGTCCACCGGCGGCCCCGGTGATCAGTACCGTTCTCTGCTTCGCAGCCATGGACAACTCGCCTCCTCGGAGCCTCGACCACCCGCGTCGCGCACGGGCGAACAGGGGATCGAGATAATTCCACCAATCGAATGTTTGATTACGATATCATCGGAGCTGTTCGCATGCGAGGACGCACACGACGGCGTCGGCTTGGAGAGAGATGAACGGGCACAACGGACAGGTGGCGCTGGTCACAGGAGCGGGCTCAGGCCTCGGCCGAGCGTTCGCCGAACTCTGGTTGGAGCGGGGCGGTTGCGTCGCCGGAGTGGACGTGCAGCAGGAACGACTCGGCTGGCTCGACGATAGCGACGCACTCGGGATCTGCGGCGACCTCACCGAGGAGCAGGTCAATGAGGATGCCGCGCTCGAGACGTTCGAACGGTTCGGCAGCATCGACGTGGCGGTGTTCAGCGCGGGGATCACCGCGTGGGGCTCGATCGAGGAGCTCCCCATGGCGACGTACGAGCGCGTGATGGCCGTCAACGTCCGCGCGGTGGCGCTCGGGATCCGGGCGGTCGCCCCCCGCATGCGGCGCAGCGGCGGCGGTTCGATCATCGTGCTCTCATCGACGTCTGGGCTCGGCGGTGAAGCCGACCACTGGGGCTACTGCACCTCCAAGGCAGCGGTCCTCAACCTGGCGCGCTCCGCCGCCATGGACCTGGCCCGCGACGGCATCCGCGTCAACGTCGTCTCACCGGGACCGATCCACACGGACCTCACGCGACCGATCGCCGAGTCGGACCCCGAGAAGTACGACGAGTTGCGGCGGGCCTCGCCCATGCAACGGTGGGGCGAACAGGACGAGGTGGCCGAGGCCATCGCGTTCCTGGCGAGTCCCCGGTCGTCGTTCATCAATGGCGTGAACCTCCCGGTCGATGGCGGCTTGGCCGCACGCACCCCGCAACTGATGCCCCCGGTCTTCGGATGAACAGGGTGGATGCAGCGGCGGCCCCGCTCGAGCCTGGCTCCAGCATGAAGGCGATCGGATTCGTCGAGTACGGAGGACCCGAGGTCCTCTCGACGGTGGAGGTCCCCGCCCCCGTCCCCGGCGCAGGCCAGGTGAGGATCCGCAGCCGCGCGACACCCGTGAACCCCGCCGACGTGTGGTTTCGCGAGGGCGGCGTCGCACGGCTCGTGGGCGACGCGGAACGACCGCTGGTGCCCGGGCTCGAGGTCGCCGGAGAAGTGGAGTCGGCGGGGCCCGGAACGCGGCTCCGGCCCGGCGATCGGGTGCTCGCCGTCACGACCTTCATCGCGACGGGCCGGGGAGCCCACGCCGAGTTCGTCGTCGTGGACGAGCAGGATGCCGCGATCATTCCTGAGGGCATGTCGCTCAGTGCGGCGAGCACGATACCGATGAACGGTCTGACCGCGCTTGCCGCGCTCGACGCCACCGGCCTGGGCCCGGGCGGAACGCTCGTCGTGGTCGGAGCCGCGGGCGTCGTCGGCGGCATCCTCGTGCAACTGGCACACGCGCGCGCGATCACCGTCATCGCCGTCGCGGCGGAGGAAGATCACCGCACGCTGACGGACTGGGGTGCCGATCATGTGGTCGCGCGGCGGGACATCGTCCCAGGTGTCCGGGCGATCGCGCCCTTGGGAGCGGATGCGCTCGTCGACTGCCCGACTGTGGGCGAGGCCGTCATGCCGGCGTTGCGCAGCGGTGGCACGCTCGTGCTGCTGCGCCCCCTCAGCCCGTCCGCGATGGATGCGGCGCAGCGCCGCGCTCTGAACACCGTTCTGGTGAGCGTGCGCGCCTACCAGGGCGACGTGTCGCGGCTCGACCACCTCGTGGACCAGGTCAGCCGCGGTGACCTCCGACTGCGCCCGACCATCGACCTGCCGCTTGCCGAAGCCGCGACCGCGCACGCTCGGGTGGCGGCCGGCGGCGTGCGGCAGCGGCAGGTCCTCGTCTGGCCCTGATCAGGACGTCGGCGCACCCGCGGACGGCATCTCGGCGAAGAAGGGCACCGAAGGATCCGCGACTCCCCTGCGACCCGAGGCGAATGCGCCGGTCGGCCATGGTGTTCCGGCCAGATCGTCGCGCGTGACATCCAGGACCACGACTCGCTTCGCGATGCGCCAGTCTCCGTCGCGGTACTCGAAGTCATCGAGGTACCGGCCGGCGATCAGGTCGTGCCCGCCTCCCGTCTCGGGACGACCCGGGTTCAGTGCCAGGAAGTAGCTCTGGACTCGCGCTACGTCCCCCTCACGCTGGATGAGGACGTTCGTCACGTGGTGCTGCCCGATCTCGGGAGCAGCATCGAACTTCGCGATGATGTAGTCGGCGAAGCCTTCCGCGGTGCCGCGGTACCCGCCATGGTCATCGTACGCGCCCGGGTGGTAGGCGCTCAGGATCATGCTCCGGTCACCGCGGTCGACGCCATGGCAGTATCTGGCGAGGGTCTGCCGAATGGAAGCTTCGGCCAGGAGGTCATCGATGGACATGGTCTCTCTTTCGGATCGACGGAAATGACAGCAGGGGTGCCGCCGGATACGAACCCGGGAGCACCCCTGCGAATAGTGTGTCGTCGTCAGCGCTTGATGCCGGCGAGGGCGTTCTCTACCGGCTCGAGGTCGGTACGAGTGACCAGTTCACCGTCCTTCGAGAGCGACAGGAACCGCTCTTCGGTGGCGGGCAGTCGCGGGAAGTCCGCGTTCGCGGAACCGAGGTCCGAGGGGTTCCACTTCAGCACGCCGAGCACGTCGATCTCGCCGATCGTGCCGAGCTTCTCGGTGAACGTCTTCGCCGTGATCTCACCGTCCATGGTTTCCGCGATCTGGGCGAACGCGTGCACCGCGAGCCACGCGTTGAATCCGACCAGGCGGCGCAGCAGCGGGTCGTCACCGGCGCCGGCGTCCTCGAGCTCCTTGTTGAACTGCTGCACTGCGGGCAGATCCGTGTCACGGAACGTCGGGTAGGGGCTTGCGACCAGGAAGCCTTCAGCGTCCTTGCCGAGCGCGAGGAACTCGGTCTCGGTGAAGGAGAAGCCGTTGTAGCCGAACTTCGGGGAGATGCCGAGGCTGTGCGCCGCCTTGACCATCGCGGTGGCCACACCCGCGGAGGTCAGGAAGATCGCGCCGTCGGCGCCGTTGTCGGCGAGCTGCTGGGCGTACGGGGCGTAGTCGCTGACTCCGCTCGTGGGAATCGTGACCGTGCCGGCGACCTGCATCCCTTCACGCTCGACCGCCTGCTCGATGAGGGCGATCTGGCTCGTCGACGCTGCAACCTCGAGGGCGATGATCTCGACCGTCTTCACACCCTCCTGAGCGAGCGCCGATGCGGTGGCGAGGTGGGCGACGGGTGCACCGCCGTGGAACGGGTAGGACGCCTTGCTCTCCCAGTCGATCTCGTTGCCCACCGAGTGGATGCCGAACGACGGGATGCCTGCTGCCTCGAGCACCGGGAGGCTGCTCGTCGTGAAGGCGTCGGTCTGCCCGACGACGGCAACCGCGTTCTCCTTCGTCGCCGTGCGTGCGCAGCCGGCGGCCTTGTTCGGGTCCGACTCCGTGTTGCAGAAGGTCCACTCGAGCGGCGCGCCGTTGACACCGCCGGCGGCGTTGATCGCCTCGACGGCGGCACGTGCGCCCATCTCCGCGTCGGGGTAGCTCTGCAGGGTGGTCGAGACCGGCGCGATCGTCATGATCTTGATCGGCGCGGCCGCACCCGCTTCGGATGTGCCCGTCGCCTGAGTCGCACACGCGCTGAGGGCGATCGCCGCGCTCAGTGCAATGGCGAGTGCGCTCGCCGTCCGGGCTGTGATTCTGGTCATTGCAACTCGCTTCTTCGTTGAAGGGACTCGGCTGGTTAGGTGTTCTCTTGCCGTGGCATGATTCCGGGACGATCGTGAATTAATGAACCAACCGATTGTTTGGTAGTAAGCATACTTGAGGACGAGGCCCTGTCAACTCGAAATCCTCTCTCTCGTGCCATTCAGGGGCTCTCAGGGGATCGGGGCACGGCGCGGTACGTCGGAATGGACGCAGCCTTGGATTCGACGTGCCCCCGGCTCACCAGCTCATCGAGATGGAACTGGGTCTCGAGCACCGCCAGCATGCGATTGAAGACGTTGAGTTCGCCGAGCCGGCGCCCACGCCCCGTCCAGGCGACGTGCACGGCGACATCCGCCGCGGTGGCCGCACCCTGCTGCACGGCAGCGCACATCTGGGCGAGACGCGCTTCGTGGTGCTCGATGAGTTCCCTTGCGCGGGCGTGGGAGCTCGCGGCCACCGGGCCATGGGCGGGAAGCAGGACGAGGTCGGGAAGCGCGAGCACGTCCCGCAACGAGGAGAGGTACGCACCCAGCGGGTTCGGTCGCCGTACCGGTTCGAAGCTGATGGACGGGGTGATGTGCGGAAGGAGGTGGTCGCCGGCGAAGAGGAGGCCGGCGTCGAGATCGGCGTACACGACGTGCCCGCCGGTGTGACCCGGCGTGTGCAGCACGCTCAGCGTGCGATCGCCGAGCGCGAGGGCGTCTCCGTGCGCGAGCCACGTGTCGGGCATCTCGTAGCGGTCATCCGCGCGGGCATAGTCGGGCGGGTCGGCGAGCCACTCTCGCAGTTCGGCGACCAGGCTCTGCGCGCCCGCTCGCGCTAGGAGTCCGAAGTGGGCCTCGAGACCCCGACCGGTGCCGGCGAGCACGGCCTCGATCATCGGCCGTTCCGCACTGCCGAGCAGGACGCGGGCCGCGGTCTCGTCGCGCATCTCCATCGCGAGCGAGTAGTGGTCACGGTGACCGTGCGTGACTGCAACGTCGCGCACGGCGTCGAGACCCCCGCCGAGTCGAGCCAGCTGCTCGGCCAGCCGTCGCTTCGTCTCCGGGTGCGCCCATCCGGCGTCGATCAGGGAGAGCACGCCTCCAGACTCGATGACGTAGACGTTGACGGCGTGGAGTCCGTCGTTCGGAATCGGAAGCGGCACCCGATAGACGCCCGGCGCCACCGGCCACAGTCCGGCCGTCGTCCAGTCGGCGGGAACTTCAGGGTTGGTCATTGCACGCCTCTTCCGTCGTCGTGGCAGACTACAACCAAACAATCAGTTGTTGAAATAGAGGACGTTGAATGACTCGATCGGATGGCGCCGCCGCTCAACGGGCCCTGGCGCTGATGGAGATCCGAGAGCTGCCGTCGCGCTATGCGATCGCATTCGACTCCCGGGATGCGTCGACGCTGCTCGAGCTCTTCGCGATCCGCACCGAACGCGCCGCGCTGCCCGACCTCGATCGCTCGGTCATCGCTGAGGCGGTCATCCCGTCATGGGGCAGCGCCGGCCCCTCGGTGATGCAGGTCGGCACGCACACGATCGACCTCCTGACCGAGACATCCGCCATCGGACTCGCCTACGCACGCGTCCACATCGAGCTCCACGGCGACCTCATCGAGCAATCGGTCTTGTACCGCGATTCGTACGCGCGCGGCGCAGACGGGGTCTGGCGCTTCGCGGCACGACGACATCACCTCTTCTACGGGCGGTCGCTCGGCGTGAGCCCGTGGGCCGCCCGGCCGGCCGAGTGGCCGCGGCATCAGGTGAGCGCCGGCGACCTTCCCGCGAGCTGGAGCACCGTGCTCCCTGCTTCACCTCGGACCACGAGTGCGACGAGTCGCGCTCGGTGAATGCAACTCAGATCGACCAGCCGCCGTCGACGTTCAGCTTCTGGCCCGTGAGCATGCACGCCCGGTCGCTCGCCAGGAACAGCACTGCATCCGCGACATCCCGGGCCGAAGCGAAGGCACGGAGCGGGGTCCGTCTCCGCACGTCGGCGACGACGTCCTCATCGAGATCCCTTGAGGCCACGAGACGTGCGCCGATCCCATCCGTGAGCATCCCCGGACCGACGGCGTTGACTCGGATGCCGAACTTCCCCTCCTCCACGGCGAACCCCTGCACGAGCTGGTCCACCGCGGCCTTGGTACCCGCCGACAGGCCGTCCCGGATCGCGTATCGCCTGGTGGCGGCCGTCGTGACGGCCACGATACTGCCGTGGCTGCGACGCAGGTGGGGAATCGCGGCGTGGGCGACATTGAAGAAGGCCTTCGCCTCGGCATCGAGCTGCGCCGAATAGACCTGCGGCTCGACCTGGGAGAGGTAGGTCATCGGGATGTGCGGACCGGCGGCGTTCACAAGCAAGCGGATGCCGCCGAAGTGCGCAGCGGCGGCGGAAACCGCCTCCACGACGGCCGTGCTGTCGGCGAGGTCGACCTGCCAGCCCCGCGCCTCGGTGCCGACGCGCTCCAGTTCGGCGGTCAATTCACGGGCCGCATCCACGGCCCTGAGGAACGTGAAGGCGACCGGGTACCCCTCCTCGGCCAGGGCGCGGGCGACGGCGGAGCCGACGGCGCCGGTGCCGCCCGTCACGAGCGCGCAACCGGCGTTCGAGGGGGCCTGGTTCTGGTTCGTCGCCATGGGGCATTTCTCCATCTCGGTGCTGTCAACATTGACGGGAGAGTGCGGCAAGATTAGCATCGATCCGACAGTTTGATCAAACGATTGTTTGATATTCTGCGAGGACACGAGCCGTCTTCGATGGGAACACGCAAAGGAGCGAGGATGTCAGTGACCACGTGGGCCGAGGCCATCACCATGGGCGACCTGCTGAGGCGCACTGCCCAGCGGTTCCCCGACAACGAGCTCCTGGTGTTCCCCGAGCAGCGCGTCACCTACCGGCAGTTCACCGATCGCGTGGACACCCTCGCGAGGGCCCTGCGGTCCTCGGGCATCGAAGCAGGAGACCACGTCGGAATCCTCGGGCCGAATTCGATCGAGTACATGGTCATCCTGTTCGCGGTCACCAGCGTCGGCGCCGTTGCGGTACCCGTGAACGCGCGCTTCAAGAGCGACGAACTGGGCTACGTGGTCGGCCACGCCGATCTCAAACTCCTGTTCACTTCCGACGAGATCGCGGACTTCGTCGACTATCCGGCGATCCTCGAGGAGACCTTCGAGGGGCTGGCGCACCGCGATCCCGAAGCCCTCGGCCTCGACTGCGCGCCGCTGCTGCGCAGCATTGTGCTGCGGGGCGCGCCGCGACCCGGGTTCCTCGCGTTCGACGACCTCCTGGCGCGCGCCGAACGCACCGAGCTCGCCGAGATCGACGTGCTCCGTTCCCGGGTGCGCCTGCGCGATGCCGCGGTGCTCATGTACACGTCCGGAACGACGGCGCGACCCAAGGGCTGCGTCCTCACGCACGAGTCCATCGTGCGCAATGGAGTGGGCTTCGCCAGCGCGAGATTCCTCATGACCGAGGCGGATCGACTCTGGGATCCGCTGCCCTTCTTCCACATGAGCGTCATCCTCCCCCTCACGGCCTGCATCTCGGTTGGTGCGACCATGATCGCCACACGCCGCTTCGATCCTGCCGAGGCCGTCGACGCGCTCGAAGCCGAACGGGCGACGATCGCGTATCCCGCCTTCGAGACGATCTGGCAGGCGGTGCTCTCGCAGCCCGACTTCGACGAGCGCGACCTGAGGCGCCTGCGAATCGTCCTGAACGTCGGCACGCCCGAGCGCTTGCGCCAGATGCAGGACCGCGTTCCGTGGGCGTCGCAGATCTCGGCGTTCGGATGCACCGAGGGCTCTGGTACCACCTGCTACAACCACCCCGACGACCCGCTCGAGGACCGCCTGCACACCGCGGGCACTCCCTTCCCGGGTCTCGAGGTGAAAGTGGTGGACTCCGAGGGGAACACGTTGCCTCCGAACGAGCGGGGCGAGCTCTGCTTCAGGGGGTACGCCGTGTTCGACGGTTACTACAAGGATCCCGAGAAGACCGCGGAGGTGCTCAGCCCTGACGGATGGTTCCACACCGGCGATCTCGGGTCTGTCGACGAGAAGGGCCAGGTGAGCTATCACGGCCGCATCAAGGACATGCTCAAGATCGGCGGGGAGAACGTGGCGGCGGTCGAGATCGAGGACTACCTCGCGACCCATCCGGCGGTGAAGGTCGTCGCCGTGGTCTCGGCACCCGACGACACCTACGTCGAGGTCGCTGCCGCTTTCATCGAGCTCATGCCGGGCCGGAACATCTCGTCCGACGAGATCGTCGAGTTCTGCCGTGGCAAGATCGCCTCGTACAAGGTTCCGCGATATGTTCGCTTCGTCGAGGACTGGCCGATGTCCGGCACCAAGATCAAGAAGTACGAGCTGCGCCAACAGATCACCAAGGAAGTGAGCAGCCCGGTCTAGAGTCGAGGTCCCCGGCATCATCCGCGCAGCTCGTAGTCGATGGAGTCCCACCCCACAATGACCACTCAGGAAACGAAGCCTCGGCGGGGCCGACCTCGCACTGGACCCGACCCCGAACGATTCAAGGAGATCCTCGACGCGGCGGCGCTCAGGTTCCTGGCCAACGGCTACGACGCCACATCCATCCAGGACATCGCCGACGAGGTCGGAATCCTGAAGGGCAGCCTCTATTACTACGTCAAGACGAAAGAGGACTTCCTCTTCGAGATCATCAAGCGTGCGTACGACGACGCCATGCGGCTGGTCGACCCGATCGTGAACTCCGACCAGACCGCGCTCGCGAAGTTGAAGGACTACATCGACCAGCACGTGCGGTTCTCGGTGGACAACCTCACAAGCGTGACCATCCAGGTCCGAGAGTTCCGATCGCTCTCCCCCGAGCGTCAGCAATTGATCACAGCCGGCGGCGACAGCTACATCAATGCCCTGCGGAAGATCCTCCAGGAAGGCCAGAAGGAAGGGTCGATCGACCCCGACCTCGACGTTCGCGTGGCCAGCCTCGGCATCCTCGGCCTGCTCAACTCGGTGACCACCTGGTACAACCCTGAGGGCAGGCTGTCGACCAAGCGCCTCTCCGGTCACTTCGCCGGCCTCGTGCTGGCGTCGGTCGCGTCAGACGCCGCCGTTGCCGACTTCGGGTCTCTGTCGGAGCTCCGGAAGTCGCAGATCAACCATCGCGCGAAATGATGACCCGCAGGGCAGGGTCATGACGCACCGCCGACGCTACTTCTGAGAAGCCCCTGCGTCGACGGGAAGCGTGGTTCCGGTGACGAATCGTGACTCACCCGACGCGAAGAAGAGCACGGCATTGCTCACGTCATCGGTCTCCACCCACGGCACGGGCATCGGGTTCAAGGTGCCGAACGCCTTGGCGGCGTCCTCCAGCGTGGGGTCCTCGAGATGCGGCATGAAGAGCGAGTACGCCGCATCGTTGTGGATCATCGGCGTGTTCACGGCGGTGGCCGCGATCGCGTTGACGCGGATCAGGTGTTCGGCGAGCTCGAGGGACAGTGCCCGGGTCAACCCCACGACACCGTGCTTCGCGGCCGTGTAGTGCGCGAGGGTCGGCAGCGCTTTGATGCCCTCCTTCGAGCTGTTGATCACGATGGAGCCACCGCGACGGTTCTCGATGAGATGCGGGACTGCAGCCTTCGCAGTGTGCCATGCGCCCTTCAGGTTGATGTCGAGCATCGTGTCCCACTCCTCCTCGGTGAGCTTCCAAGAGAGACCGAACCCCACGACTCCGGCATTGGCCACGACGATCTCCACGTCGCCGAGTTCGGCGACGCCGGCATCGAATGCGCGCTGCATCGCATCGAAGTCGCGCACATCGGCCGGGAGGTCGATCGCACGCCGGCCTCGATCCTCGACGAGGCGAACGGTTTCGGCCAGTTCCTCGCGGGTGCCGAGCGGGTACGGAATGGTGGCCACGTCCTCGCAGATGTCGACGGCGATGATGTCGGCACCCTCCGACGCGAGGCGCAGCGCGTCGCTTCGACCCTGACCCCGTGCTGCTCCGGTGACGAAGGCCACCTTTCCGGACACTCTTCCCATGTCGATGCTCCCGTCAGCCAGCGCGATCGCCGTCGATCGCTCCGGTTTCCGGTTTTATTCGACCGGGCGCTTGGTGTAAATACCGACTATGCGACGAGCGCCACCGGGTTCGCCACAAGACCTCGGTAGTGGGGCGCCCGCGTGTTCAGCCCGAAGAGGACGGTCGCCACGAGCCGGTCACCGTTGAAGTATCCGATCGCGCACTCGGCATCGAGGTCGCCTTCGAGCACCTCGATGCGATCTGCGAGGTTCGGAGCCCCGAAGGACTGCACCTTGAGGTCGCCCTGGTCGGTCCAGAAGTACGGAACCGGGCTCAGCGGCGCTGCGGGCGCGTCCGCGCCGATGAGTTCGGCGAGCAGGGTCCGCGCCGCCATGCGACCCGTTTCGGTGGCGAGTTGCCAGTGCTCGATGCGACGGGGGGTCTCATCGAAGAGCGCGTTCGGAAAACGTGCGACATCGCCGACCGCGACCGCAGGGGTCGGGTGTTCGATCCGGAGATACCCGTCGGTGAGCACGCCGTCGGCGATGTCGAGACCGTTGCCGATCAACCACTCGGTGTTGCACGCGGATCCGACGGCCTCGATGACGAGGTCCGCCTCGATGACGGACCCGTCATCGAGCTCGACGCCTTCGACGCGGGTGTCACCCGTGTACCGCGTGATTCCGCGGCCGAGCAGAAAGCGGATGCCTCGTGCCTCGTGCCTGCGCCGGATGGCCGCGCCCACCTCGGGGCTCAGCGGACGGATCATCGCCTCGGGGTCCGCCGCGACCACGGTGACGACGCTGCCCATGCTCGCCGCAGTGGCGGCCGCCTCGCACCCGATGAATCCCGCGCCGATGATCGTGACGCGCACGCCGGGGCCGAGCAGGTCGTGAAGCTCCGCGGCATCCTCGATCGTTCGCACCACGTGGCGGCCTGCTTCGGGGCCGGCGACAGGGAGGCGACGCGGACGGACACCCGTGGCGGCGACGAGGGCGTCGAACGGGACGACCTCTCCGCCGGCCGTGCGGAGCGTGCGCGCGCCCAGGTCGGCGGACTCGACACGCTCCTCGAGTCGCCACTCGACCGTGGCGACGTTGTCGCGCAGCGGGAATGCCACCGCACTCCCGGAAGGGCCCTCTTTCAAGAGCTTCTTCGACAGCGGCGGCCGGGTGTACGGCAGGTGCCGTTCGTCGCCGAAGACGAGGATGCGGCCGTCGAAGCCGCCGTCACGAAGGCTCTCGGCCGTGCGAAGGGCGGCGAGGCCGGCTCCGACGATGGCGACCGTCTGTGCGGCGCCGGCGGCCGCATGCTCGGGAAGACTCATGACCGGCTCAATCCACCCGGATCGCCTGCATCGGGCAGGCGTCGATGGCCGCGAGCACGTCGGCACGGGTCGTGTCATCGGGATCCGGCTCGTAGACGAGATGACCGGATTCATCGAGTTGGAAGACTCGCGGCGCCGCGAAGACGCACTGGCCGTAGTGCTGGCACAGGTCCATGTCGACGGTGACCTTCATGATGCCCGTTCCTCCCGGTTCGCCGATGCGTCGACATAGAACTCGTCACGCAGTCGTTCGTTGAGCTCCTTCTGTTCGGCGTTACCCGGGTGCGGGAGCCAGGCGCCGTCACCGGACTGATAGCGCGTGGCGAGCTCGATGAGCACGCCGTGCGTCTTCGACTCGGGAATGAAGTTCCACCTCAGCCACGGCATCGTGTCAGGGCTGCTGTCTTCGTCGAGCACGATGGGAAGTCCAGCGTTGCGGCATTCGCTCATGGTGTGCCCGAAGTCGTCCGACAAGAAGGCGATGTGGTGCACGAATTCGCCGCGCTTGTCCAAGAGCCGGTGGACCCAGGACTGCTCATCGGCAGGCGCCCAGAGCTGGATCGACACGCCGTTCGGATCCGGGTTCTGGAAGGTCGCCCAGACCATGCCCGTCCCATCGGACGTTCCGGCACCTCGGGTGAGGTTCTCGAGGAACGTGGGCTTCAGCACGCCCAGGATCTCCTGCCAGTCCTTGATCGCGACCTCGAGGTCTCGTACGCACATCGAGACGTGATCTATGTGCACGTTCGGCATCATTGCCCCTTTCTTGGGTGTGACCTGAATTCTATGCAACCAAACGGTTGTTTGACAAGGACGAACCTCGTTGACATCCGATTGCGTTAAATGTAACAATCGATTGGTAGGTGAAATAGGTTGTCGACAGATTCAGCGAAGGAGCTGGTGATGGGCGTCGTCGCGGAGGCCCCCGTCGGGGAGGCCGAAGAGGCCACCTTCGGGGAAGCCGAATTGAACAGTCTGATCGGGCGAGAACTGCCCGGTGGCGTACTGACCATACCGCCGCACCGCGAATGGCTGCTCGGTGACGTGCTCATGGTCCCGAATCGGCCGTTTCCCGCCATGGGGGCGACCGCGCATCCGCTGTTCGTCTACCTCTCCTCGGGCGCGATGGGCGTCACGTGGGACGAGTTGTTCGCCATCTGCGGGTCGAAAGCCGAAGACGGCCCCATGTTCGGAGAACACGAGACGGAGCTGATGGCGCCGCTCATCGTCGGCGAGAGCTACACCGTCAGCGGAAAGTTCGTCTCCGCACTTCGCAAGGAAGGTCGCCGGGCCGGCGTCTTCGACATCATCGCGTTCGAGCTCGTGCTGCGCGACGGAGCAGGCGAGATCGTCGCGACGACCACGAACTCCATCGTCTACCCGCGGAGGACCGCATGACCTCGAACGGCCCCGTCGTGGGAACCGCACTGCCCGAATGGGCGGTCGACTCCGTCGACCCCGAGAAGATGAAGACGATGGCGGCGTTGCTCGACGACAGCAATCCGATCCACTTCGACACGTTCACCCTGCAGTCGCTCGGCATGGGGAGCCGGCCGGTGAACCAGGGGCCGTGCAACCTGGGCTACGTGCAGAACATGCTGCAGGCGTGGGCCGGAGAAGGGTCGCTGCGTCGCATCAAGGTGCGCTTCGTGTCCAACGTGCACGCCGGGGATCGCGTCATCGCGTCGGGCACGGTCACGAGCGTCCGGGAAGAGGCGGGAGAGGTGCTCGCCGACTGCGACGTCCAGCTCGCCATCGAAGGAGGCGGTCCCGCCCTGATCGGCACCGCCACGGTCGCGTGGAACAACCCCGAAGGAGACAACGAATGACCGACGCCTACATCGTCGAGGCCGTACGCACCCCGACCGGCCGCCGCGGCGGCGGACACTCGGAGACGCACCCCGCAGACCTCGCCGCCACCGTCATCGCCGAACTGTTCGCACGCACGGGCGCCGACCCGGGCGCGGTCGACGACGTCATCTTCGGATGCGTCGCGCAGATCGGGGCCCAGGCCTGGAATGTCGCGCGAACGGCATGGCTCAGCGCCGGACTCCCCGAGCACGTCCCCGCGGTCACCATCGACCGCCAGTGCGGTTCCTCGCAGCAGGCGGCGCAGTTCGCCGCCAACGGGGTCATGGCCGGTCAGTACGATCTCGTCGTCGTCGGCGGCGTCGAGGTCATGAGCCGGGTGCCGCTCAACAGCTCCGGGGTCGAGGGCGCGAAGCTCGGATTCGGCTATCCCTTCGACGGGGCGAAGTGGCTGGATCGCTACGGCGATCAGGAGATCCACCAGTTACGCGGGGGCGACCTCATCGCCGACGCCTGGAAGATCAGCGACGAGGCGATGCGCCAACTCGCCCTGGACTCCCACCAGCGGGCGGCACGAGCCTGGGACGAGGGACGTTTCGATCGGGAAGTGCTCCCGTTCGACGGCATCCCGCGCGACGAGGGCATCCGCGAGACGACGCTCGAGAAGATGGCGACCCTGCAGCCCAACGTGCCGGGTGGTCGGCACACCGCGGCGCTGTCGAGCCAGATCGCCGACGGCGCGTCGGCCATGCTCATCGCCTCTGAGGATGCCGTCAACCGCTACGGCCTCACCCCGCGTGCCCGCATCCACGCCGGCACGGTCGTCGGCAGCGACCCGGTGATGATCCTCACGGGGCCCATACCGGCGACCAAGAAGCTGCTCGAGCGCACCGGGATGTCCATCGACGACATCGATCTGTTCGAAGTCAACGAGGCCTTCGCCGCCGTGGTGCTCGCCTGGGCTCAGGAGACCGGGGCCGACCTGGCCCGGACCAACGTCAACGGCGGGGCGCTCGCGCTCGGCCACGCCCTCGGGTCCAGTGGAACCCGGCTGATGACCACGCTCCTGCACGAACTGGAACGCACCGGCGGCCGGTACGGCCTGCAGACCATGTGCGAAGGCGGCGGCCTCGCCAACGCCACGATCATCGAACGCATCAACTGAAGGAGCACTTGAAATGAGCCTCACCGACACGCAGACGACCGGAGCACCCATGAGCTTCGGGCTCAGCCCCGAGCAGGAGGAGTTCCGCATCCACCTGCGTGACTGGGTCAACAAGAAGCTGCCGAAGAGCGTCGCTCGCGACTGGGAATCCCGGGAGTTCGAGTACCCCACCGAGCTGTGGGACCTCATGTCCGAGCAGGGCCTGCACGCCATCGGTCTGCCCGAGGAGTATGGCGGAGCGGGCGGCGACGTCATCACGCAGATGATCGTCGCCCGGGAGCTGTCCCGCACGCTCGGCGGCCTGGTGTGGATCTGGGGGATCTCCTCGTTCTGTGCCAAGTCCGTCGCTCTCTACGGCAGCGAGGAACTCAAGCAGGAACTGGTGCCGCAGCTCGCGGCCGGCAAGATCCGGATGGCGATCTCGCTCACCGAGCCCTCCGGCGGCACCGACGTGCTCGGCTCCATGCACACCACCGCCACCAAGGTCGACGGCGGCTGGCGCATCACCGGACAGAAGATCTGGTCGACGGCGGCCCACGTCTCCGACTACCTGCTGCTCGTGGCGAAGACCGACCCGGAAGCGGAGAAGCCCAGCCGCGGCGTCACCATCTTCCTCGTGCCGCGCGAGTCCGAGGGCGTCGAGATCCGGCAGATCCCCAAGGTCGGCATGAAGTCGGTCGGGTCCTGCGAGATCTTCCTGGACGAGGTCTTCGTCGAGGACCGGTACGTGATCGGCGAGGTCAACAAGGGCTGGTACCAGATGCTCGCGACGCTCAACAACGAGCGCATCATGGTCGCGGCGCTCTGCACCGGCGTCATCGACGGCGTCCTCGAAGACGCCATCGAGCACGTCAAGACGCGCGAGGCGTTCGGCCAGCCGATCGGACAGTTCCAGGCGCTGCAACACTTCATCGCCGACATCGCGATGTGGCAGAAGCAGTCCGAGCTGATGACGAACTACGCCGCCTGGCTGCAGCAGACCGGACAGCCCTGTGGCACCGAGTCCACGATGGCGAAGGTCATCGCGTCGGAGCACGCCGGAAGGGCGGCCGACCTCGGCCTGCAGATCCTGGGCGGAATGGGGTACGCGCTCGAGACCAACATGCAGCGCTACTGGCGCGACGTGCGTCTCTACCGCATCGGTCCGATCACCAGCGAGATGGCCCGGAACGTGATCGCCGAGTCCTACGGTCTCCCCAGGTCGTTCTGATGAAGACGAGTGACGTCCGCGCCATCGTCACGGGCGGCGCATCGGGGCTGGGCGAGGGCATCGTCCGCATGATCGTGGAGGCCGGCGGCAGCGCGGTCATCTTCGACCTCGAAACCTCCCGCGGCGCCGCCCTCGCAACGGAATTCGGTCCGCGCGGGCACTTCGTGCCGGTGGACATCACGAAACCGGAGCAGGTGCAGGCCGCCGTGCACACGGCGACCGAACTGCTCGGTGGCGTGGACGTGCTCGTCAACAGCGCCGGCATCTCGCCGGCCGCGAGGGTGGTGAACCGCGACGGCGAGCCGTTCCCTCTGGACCGCTTCCGGCTCGGCATAGAGGTGAATCTCATCGGGGCCTTCGACGTGCTCCGGAACGTGGCCGTGCAGATGCAGCGCAACGAGGCCGGTACGGACGGCGAGCGTGGTCTCATCGTCAACATCGGGTCGACCGCGGCCTTCGAAGGTCAGGTGGGTCAGGCGTCGTACAGCGCGTCGAAGGGCGGCATCGTCGCGATGACCCTGCCGCTTGCCCGAGACCTCGGCCAGTGGGGCATCCGTGTGATGACGATCTGTCCCGGCACCATCGACACACCCATGGTGCGCGCCGCCCCTGAAGCGGTGCAGCAGTCGTTGCGCGGACTGAACGTGTTCCCGCAGCGACTGGGACATCCGTCAGACATCGCGGGCGTGGTGCGGGCCTGCATCGAGGTTCCGTACCTGAACGCCGAGGTGATCCGGGTCGACGCCGGCGCGCGGATGCCTCCGCGCTGACCTCGCGTCCGAGAACCACCCGCGCCTCCCAGGTCCTGTCCGGTCCGTCGTCAACAAGCGACGGACCGGAGAGGACCTCCGCGTCTCAGCCATGCCGTGCCGGCCTGAGGAAGTCCGCGCGCAGCCTCGTGGATTCCCCGGTGGCGGCGAGGCGCGCGATGGAGTCACGTTCCTGGTCGAGGTGCTCGCGATAGGCGGGCAGCCACGCGGCGCCCAGCAGTCGCTTGGATGCGACGCGGGCAGCAGCGGGGATCGCGCCGATCCGCTCGGCGGCCCGCAAAGCCGCCGGCAGCACCTGATCGGCGGGCTCGACGGCGTTCACGACGCCCCACTCACGCGCGGTCGCGGCGCCCAGCGGGCGCCCGACCATCACGAACTCGGTGGCCCGCGTCGGCCCGACGATGCGCGGAAGCAGGTACGACGAGCCGCAGTCGCGGCTGAGCGCGACCTTCGAGTACGCGCTCACGAACGTCACCGTCTCGGCTGCCACGACGTAGTCGCAGTTCAGCACCAGCCCGAACCCGCCCCCGGCGGCCGGTCCCTGCACCGCGGCGACGAACACCTTGTCGGACTCGGCGAATGTGAGGAGCGCCTCGTGCACCGTGCCGGCCAGCTCCCGCACGTACTCAGCCGGAGAATCCGCCGCCGACATGCCCGCGAGATCGCCGCCGCCACAGAACCGCGGACCCTCGGCCTCGATCACGACGACCGCACACGAATCATCGGCGCTGATCGTCGCCGCGGTGTCACGCCCGCCGACGCGCACCCGGGTGATAGCGCCCTTCTCGATGAGCTCAGCGACAGCGCGTTGACCGCTTGATTCGCGGCGCGCGACCCGTTGTCCGGGGCGATATACCCGAGCGCGATCGCCGACATCTCGCGGCCACCCAAGTACCGCCGCGGCGGACGCCCGTCGGGCGCGTCCTCGTCCCAGCATTCGAGCGCCATATGCATCGTCTTTATCTCGCCGAAGGTGCCGATCGGCAGTCGCGGCCGCCCGGCCATCAGCGGTCACCCCCACGATTCGCGAGGCTAGGTTCAGGCTCGTGGAGCCGGTCCATCCAGCTGCGGAGCTCAGAGACCCGGTAGCGGATCTCGCGTCCGACATGGATGCCGGCAGGTCCCCGCCCGGCGGCGCGCAGGTCGTAGATCGCCTGCACGTGCACGCCGAGATACTCGGCGAGCTCGCTCGTCGTGAGGATCGGCTCGAGGCCGAGCCCGGAGAGGCGTTCGATGTCCATACCCGCAGGTGTCCCAGGTCACTCCAAGCGACCCGGGACGGGCCGAACACTTTCTCCACAGATGAAGAGGCTCAGGTCGAGGGCCTGAAGCGCATGATGATCCCGAGAGTCGACCCACTCGATCGGACTCTCGATGTAGCTCAGAAACTGGCGCTTGTAGCCGAGCGAGGCAGGATCTAGAGACCGATATAGGTCGACACGGCGCTCGTGATCCGCCTGGTCGTCTACCACGTCGGCAAAGACCTTGATTTGTCTGTCCCGCCGCTCCCCGTAGTGGTTCAGCATCTCGAGGGTGTTGATGAGCGCCATCGTGTGAGGTGGGAGCACGACGGCGTGCACCGATTGGTATTGCTGCACATCGATACCGCGTATGGTGACTCTCGATCCAACCCCAGTAATCGAACGCACGGCATGACGATAGATCGCGTGGGCGGTATCAGTCTTGTTTCTCAGGCACTGCCATTCGCCGCTTCGTTGAAAGAGATCCCGTCCATGGAACTCAATGTCGAGTGGAACCTGGTGCTGTTTGTTCGCCCTCCAAAGGATGCTCTCTAAGCCAGTTTGTAGCCGCCACAGCTCGGATGGGTCGATAACTAGCGCACCGACGAAGTAGACCCCGTCCTTGACGTAGCTCTCGTCAACGTACGCATGCAGCACATCCTCCATTCTCTCGACGACCACCCACCCACCTTGTCGCGCGGCGAAACTTCAGGATTCGAATGCTGCCGTGGGTCCTTAGTCCTCATCTCTTGAGTCCTCTCCTCTGGGGTGCGCCGTTGTGGCGCACTATCGGCCCTCACGAAACCGACGGTCGTCTCGCATCAGCTATGAACTGAACCGGAGGTCTGATGTCGACGTGGCCCGGAAGGAGCCTGGCGGGTCCACAGCGAGCTGAAACTAGCGGCGGCACCGGCGGCCCTCAAGATCGAGATGAGATGCCCCACACCTACACCAGCCACAGCTATTTCCACCTTCGCCACCCTCCCACGTCCCGGATACGACTTGGCGCCGAATCTACCGCCGCCCCATCCAGCGGAGTATTCGACAGCAATCAGAACGGGGAGCTTACTCCCGGATTCCGACCCATGCCGGCGAATCGTGGAGGGCTGCGAGAATCCGCACCTCAGCGTCTTGTCGGGGCCACCCATTCGATCAATCGGCATGTGGTCCGCGAGGCTCGATTGGCCGTCGGTCAGTGAGCGATCCGCTGGTAGATCTCGGTGACTCGACTTGCGTAGTCCCAACCGTTCGGATTGTGCAGCCGGAACATCTCGTAGACCTTGGAGTCTTTTCCGGGAGTCCCTTCGGGAATAGCTCGATATGCGATCCAACCAGGCTTGAGTGCGTCAGCCGTCTTCTGAATACTCTCGGCATCTGTCTTGGCGCCAGCTACCTGCATGATTCCGCGCGTCCGTGCGCCCCGGATGTCTTCGACGATTCGCGCGACCTTTGGCCGGTTGTAGTCCTCGTAGATCATGACGGCAATAAGTGCGTCCCTGAAGTTGGAGTCGTAGGTCGCGAGCTCAACCGCATACTTGACGCGGAACTTGTCCGCGCGTGTCTCCATGTAGTTTCGTTTGCGCGCCTCGAAGCGGGCCTGGTTCTCCTTGATCGAGCGGAACACTCCATAAAAGAACAGAGCCACAACCAGCCACAGCTCGGTTCTGAGGTTGGTTTTGTCGGGGAGCAGTTTGTCGATGCCTTTCGAGATGAGGTTTGCGTAGAGGTAGTAGGAGAGTGCGATTGAGACGATGTGGAACGAGAAGAACTTCCACTTGTTCACCAATCGCCACCGCGCGAGGAGAATGATGCCTGCCGCCTGAATCACTGCGAACCAGATGGCCGACGTCCAGATGCCGGTGATCGGCCATAGCCAATCAGTGAGGTAGAAGATAATCGAGAAGCCGACGATGGCTATGGGAGCGAAGAGTATCCGATAGATCGCGTTGAAGCCAACGCTGTTCTCAACCTGCCAGAAGCTCGTTATCTCCTGGTACTCCGCGTGGTACGTCAGGAGCAGCTTTCCTACCTGCTCCGACACCGCCCAGATCAGCAGGCCGATAACAAGGTGAGCGACGGCGTTTTCATACGAGGGGACATTAGGCAATACGGGCAACGCCTCGAGCACACGCATTCGGAAAGTATGTCAGTGCATAGAAGGGTCGCGGTCATCGACCCGTTCGGAAAGAACCCTGTCGCGATGACCGGATCCCGCTCCATGCATCAATGCGACTCCGTCGCGAAAGGGATGCTGGTGACGCCCGCGCTCGGACTCGTACGCGGGACGCACGTGTCCGAGTCCCACGTGCCGCGCTACCGGATGGGCGTGGTCGATCGCGTAATTGGTACATCTCTGTAGCCGCCCGCGAAAAGCAGCTCGCGAACTCGCTGTTCGTCGCCTTCTGGATTCCGAGGCGCAAGCTGCACGGAGAGAATCGGCAGCTGCGCCGTGCGCCGCACTGTGTAGCGTTCAGGGTCGGATTCGTCGACCGCGGCGAGGAGGGCTTTGGTGGCCGGGCCGTACCTAGATTCGCGGTACGTCGTGAACCCATCGATCGGTGGTTGAACAACGATTAGTCGCAGTTCTCGCTCGCCGGCAAAACCCTCGTGCTTGTAGGCGTACACGAGCGACACGTATTGCCGGTCGAGGTGGTCGCGCAGGAGCGCCTCATCCGTGACACGACCCTCCCTCAATGCGCCGAACGCATTGAGCGCCCCCTCGAGCATGCGGCGCGTGGGGTCCCAGTAATCCCAGTTCCATTCGGGATCCTTGTCCCCGTAGGTGACCGGGCGCCAATAGATCGCGGGGACATCATCCGGCTGGAAGAGGTCGGGCTGCCGATCGGACGCCAGCAGCTTATATTCCGCGGTTGGCGACAGCTCGATCGCGTAGCCGTCGTGAATCTGCGCATACGCCTGCCAGTGGAGGAGACTGTTGCCGTCCTCACAGGCGCAAACAACGAGTACCTCACGGGCGAACGCTCGCTGTTCGATGTCAGCGAGCCACTCTTCGAACTCGACCACGGGTGCCCCATCGATGAGATTGGGCTTCACGCGCTCCCAAAGTCGACGGAACGCATCGATCCCGAAACGAACCTCTTGGCTGTCGTTCAATCCTTTCGTTGAGCACGCCCACAACACGCTGGTCGAGGCAATGCCGTCGAGGCCCGCGGCGTTCGTATAATGCCAAGCTGATGGATCGTGCTCGCTCGGACCCGCCGTCTCGGGCGCCTTGGGTGCGCTGAGCCAGGCAGTGGCGTCCACGTCGCTAGGCACGGTCACACCATAGTGGCGCGGCGTGCTGAAGCGCGAGATTGCCTTCGCGACGAGCTACGTCATCGGGGGGAGATTGTGGTTCCGTGTCGTGCGCGAAGACCTTTTCGATCAGCTCGCTCAGCCGGGCGAGGTCTTCGTCGTCGTAGCCCCGGGAGCGCATCGCTTCGAGCAGCTTCGGGGCGATCGAGGAGTTCGACGATCCCGTAGCCAGCGAGGATGTAGCGGACCCAGCGTTCCGCTTCGTGGTCACACCACCCTCTGGAGCCCCACCGATGGGCGAGGTCAGGGTCTTCGAGCCGTATTGACGTCGTGTAGTTCATCAGGGGTGTGCTTGTTACCTCGTCGTTCCGCCGATTACGCTGCCTGCGGGGTCGTCATCGAGAGGACGCAGCCCCACCCGGCGCTGCGAATTCGACTTGGTTCGCGTTCTGAAACTCAGACTCGAACCGTAATCATCTGGTCTCATCATCAAATGGGCAGCCAATGCTGACTACTTCCCCGTTCGCGGCCCGCCGCCGTCTACGGGCTGGAAAATCCGAGCGCTCGAGGTGACGGGGTACGAGCTCCATGACGTCGACATCCGCAGAAACACGCGCCTCGCGGACATTCCGCGTACAGCACACGTGACCACCGCGCGAGCATGCCCGGGCGTCCGCGCTTCATCAGCTCGCCGGACTGAAGATCTGGTCAAGGCCTCCGCGCGGCGTCGCGATGAGCAATAAACGTTGAATAAGCGTTGAATCGGGGCCAGATCATCTAGTATCGGCCGATTCCAGAAAGAGAGAACCCTCGGCTGACCAGGGATTCTGTTGTAGCGAGGGCGGGACTCGAACCCGCGACACCACGGAGCGGACGGGATGCCACGCGAGTCTCTCGCCGCGCTCCGGAAACCTCGAATGGTCTCGGATTGGCCCGGGATTCCTTGCGAGAACGGATGCTGCGTGGACCACTGTACTCGGGACAGCTGGGAACGCCTGGAGCCACCTCGGATCGATATTCGTTGAATAAGCGTGCGCTCATCAAGTCTCGCACCCCAACTGTGATGTCTCATGACATCGGTGACTGTTCTGCCTCAGGACATCGGTGACACTTCATGTGTCAGGACATCGGTGACAGAGGGAGGGTCTTGGGCCTTCGGCCGCGGGGCTTCCCACTGCCGACGTACCGGGTGCCGGGTGCCGGCCAGAGGTGCTCGACGATGAGGGTGCCGCGGTCGTCGAAGATCATGACGCCGTCGGGCTCGTAGACGACGTACACCTGCTGGCCGACGTGGTCGCGGCTGGTCTGGAAGCAGATCCCGCGGGCGTACGCGGTTCCGTTCCCCGCGACCTTCACGACCCGCACCTGGTCGTCGCGGCCATCGGTCCGGAACGCGATCGGCGTGCGCGGCGGCGGTGGGCCGGGCTTCGGAGGGTCGGCCTTCGGGGTCGCCTCCCACGCCTGCTGTGGGGTGATCCGGCCGGGCAGTCCCTGGTGCGGACGCTCCCGGTTGTAGATCGCATCGAACCGGTCGACCTGCTCCTGCAGCTGCGCGAGGGTGCCGGCGATGGGCTGCTTGTCGAGGAACCGGAACAGGGTCTGGTGGAACCGCTCGTTCTTCCCCTGCGTCGTCGGCCGGTACGGCTTCCCGGTGATCGGCTGCACGCCGAGCGCTCGCACGTGCGCGACGAGCTGGCCGTCGTGGCCGCGCCGGGACGGGTTCAACGCAGACCCGTTGTCCGTGAGCAGCCGTTGCGGCACCCCGTGCGCGGCGATGCCCTTGTCCACGACCGCGATCGCTGCGTCCGAGGTCTCCGCGTCCGCGACCAGGGACGCGACCGCGTACCGCGAGTGGTCATCGATGAGCTGGAAGATCACGCACTTGCGCCCACCCGCCAGGACGTACTCGGTCGCGTCCAACTGCCAGCACGCGTTCGGCGCCGGATACACGAACCGGCGAAACGCCGCCCGCGGCTTCTTCCGCGGCTCGAGCTTCGCGACGCCGGCGTCGCGGAAGATCCGCGCCAGCGACGCCGGTGACGGCGCCGTCATCCCGAGCGAGCGCATCTTCTCGTGCACGCTGATCGGCCCGTGATCCAAACCCGACCGCTCCAACGCGGCCCGCACCCCGACCGCCTGCGCCTTGAGCTCGTCCGCGATGACCGTCGGGCTCGTCCTCGGCCGTCGGCTCCGCGGCTCGAGCGCCGCGGCCGGCCCGTCAACCGCGACCCGCCTGCGGATCTCGTAGAACGTCTTCCGCGAGATCCCGTGCTCCAGGCAGAACGTCGACACCGCCCCACGTGGCGCATCCGGCGGCCACTGCGAGATCGCGAGGCGGACACGAGGATCGACAGGCTCATTGCGGCTCATCCCTCAAACATCTGAGGGGAACTGTCACCACCAAACAGCTCCGAACCGTCACCGATCTAATGATTCAGAACTGTCACCGATGTCCTGCGACATGACAGTCTCGCACCCCAACGGCGGGTGCTCGGACAGACTCGAACCCTTCGTCGCCGACTGTCGTTGACGGTCGAGGAGCTCGAGCTCGCGGCGGCCCGAGTACATCGACTCGTCAATTAGCAGATGCCTGCAAACCGCGGTCGGCATGTTCCCCGCCCGTTGAAGCCGAAACGGCGCCACTGCGATCCTCACCACGATCCCTTCCGCGACCGCGAACTGGCGACGCCGAGGTCTGACAAACGCGGGGCACCGTCGAGTAGGTCGCGAGAACCACGAAACCCGCGACTACTCGATCACATGCGCGGTAACTCGGCCGGCGCATGGGCGACGCACGCTCGGCAGAAGAGCTGTCCAGGAACGCTTCGATAGCAACGCCCGCGCGTCCGTGTCTTCGGCGGGGCCGTTTCCCGAAACTCGGGGTGCGGTCTTCCCGAACTCAACCGCTGACAACGCCTCTCGCGCCATCCGCCCATTGCCCCCGGTCGCTACGCTCGGCCCCATGACAACCGCGGATTGGGTCGCCTCAGGGATAGCGGGTGTTGCGCTGCTCGCGTCCCTCTATTCGATCTACCGGCAGAGTGCGTCTGCGAAGCCGAACTGGGAGTTCGATTTCTCTCGGCAAGATGGTCAGTATCGGGGGTCCGAGTCTTGGCGTGCCGAGGTGAGACAGCTCGGTCCCGGCGACGCCGAACGGGTCTCGATCTACTCCCGCGTGAAGAACCAGCCGGGGAACGTGTGGGAAGGCTGGGTCCCTTACCGGGATCCAAATGGAGCCGAGCCATTGCCCGGGACGAAGCCGGTCATGCACCCGGACGGATTCACGGACTGGGACTACGGACGGGTCATGCGTCGCGGTGAGTATGCATGGAGGCAAGCGAAGATCACCACTGACGGCGCCCCCTACGAAATTGAGGTACGGGTCGAATGGGTTCAGTCGCCCAACACCCACCGAAAGCGGGCCCACGTCGAGACGCACGAGTTCGGCCGCAAATGAGCTGTCCCGAGGTGCTTCACGTCGCGGTGGTGCAGTCGTCGCTGAACCCGATAGGCGGCGAACCTCGGTCGGTTTGTCGAAGTTCGTGACCCTGCTGGGGTCGCCCAGGCGAATGGGTTAGGGCGCGACCAAAAGCGCTGCTACGCCCACCAGGGATGTTGTTTAGGAGTCATCAGTGAGAACCTGCCAGCAATGTAAGTTTCGAATGGCGAACAAAGACCCGAATGCACGCAGTTCGCCATCGACCGCACGTAAGGGCGGCCAGCAGGAGACCTAGGCATCGGGGGGCAGAAGCGAATGGATCCAGAGTGGGACCGAGCTCTCGCGACCGGGCGCGAGAACGCCGTCATCATTGAGCTTTCCCGCCGGCATTGTCAGCGAATGGAGTTCGTGGAGGCTGGTGGGAGGGGGCTCCTCGAGGCAAGCACCGGCCTTCCTATCAACATGCGGCGCATTCGGTGTCCGAAAGCCAACGGGGACATGGCCGGCATGAAGCTCGAGGGCATAGCAACTAGCTTCTACCGCGAGAACTGTGTGGGATGTGAGCTCCGGCATCCAACTGGCGACCTTCCTTCTCTCGCCACGCTCGTGGAAGAGCAGAACGCGGAGAGCCAAGCGGCCGAGGCGGCCGATAGGATCCGTATCGACGCTGCGCACTCGACCTGGCAGCTTCGATCCGATCGACGGCGTGGACGCGCGGTCGTCGCCGATCCGTCCATGGCGCAGGCGATCGCTGACCTCGATTCTCTTGATCCGGATCCTGGTCAACCGCATCAAAATGTCGAGGCGAGAGATGCCCTTCGGCGTCTCCAGACACTCGCGGAGCGAGCACCTCAGGTCTACTCAACGGACGTTATCGAGATGATGTTCGAGTTGCTTGTTTCCCATCCTGGCGAAGGACTCTTCCAGCCATTGCGGGTGCTTGCTCGTTCAAGGGTCGAGCTACAAGCCCGCCTCACAGGGATCGCGGTGAAGGTTCTGGACGCCGGGAGGAACGACGACGCCGCTCGAGTCTTGGTTCAGTTCGCGGACGCGGTCGGTGTGTTCGATCTGAGTCACTCGGTAGTGCGCAGTCTCATCTTGGCGGCACATTCACCCCAGCACGACTCGGTAGGGCATCTCGGCCCCAAGAGGGCCTCGGACCCCGCCGCGCTTGCTCTCGCTGCGGATATGGCGCCAGAAGCAACGGTTGAGGTATTGGACAGCATGCTGCCAGCGCCGGCCATCGATTCGGCGCTGCTCTTGCCTCCCGGTGCGATTCCTCGCGAGGACGATGATCGGCTCCGCGAACAGGAACGCGCCGCCGCCGCCGCTTCAATCGCGCAACTCGTCGACACCCATCCTCAGCTGGCAACACGACTTGTTCCCGCCCTGATCAGAAACTCGATGAAGTCGGGTGAGCGATTCGACAGGTATCCGAAGTCGCGTGTATTGCGCACGATCGCACTCTTTCTCCTCCACGGGCTCGGGGACATTGAGTCCGCCCTGGAAGCGGCGGGTCGCAACGCGTCGGATGATGATCGACGAGCGTTGTTCGAAGCGTGGCGGTACTTGTCGCACCTCGCTGATAATCGCGATCGACGACATGATAGGGGGGACCCTAAACTGTCGAAGACCCAACGGGCGTTGGTTCTGGAGCAAGTCTCCGACCAGTGCGCGAAGAGGTTCGGTGGCTCATGGGGTGATCAAGTCGCGTTTCAGGCGGCGGAGATCATGGAGCATCTCGCCTCGGACGATCCAGTCTGGGCGCTCACGAAGTGCAATGCCCTGCTTGGCGGAGCACTCACTGCCCTGCAGGCAATGAACGATACGACCACTTCGAGCCTTGCAACGGGCCCCAGTTCCAATCCGATGTTGGAGGCGATGGAGGCATCTTCTCGACAGCACTCCTACAGCGCCGCTGCGCATCGGCTGCTGAGTGCCGTTGAATCAGCGGCTGCGGCCGACGCAGTCGCAGTCGTGGCCGCGATCGAATCGTTCCTCGCCTACGAACGAGAGGCCGATTTGGAACTGGAGATCCGCTGGCGGCTACTCCCCGTTCTAGGCGACATCGGCGCTGCGCACGGCGAGCAGTCAGGCGTGCTTTCGACGGTGCTTCCCCTGATCTACACGTATCTCGTCGACCCTTCACCCGCTCTCGCGTCGAGGGCGATCACTGCGTGGTGCACCATCCAACATCGACAGCGCCTGCCGTCCACGTTCGAGGACCTTCTACCGGCGTTGATTGAGAACAACACAGTGATCGTCGCTAAGGCGCTGATGGAATCTGCCCCGGGACTATTGCTCTCTCGTGCGGCCAACTTCCGGCTTCTTCGCTTCGCCATCGTCATCTGTGAATCCCTGCCAAAGGGCGACCACCCGGAGCTCCTGAAGGCTGCGATCGCCGCAATCTCCACCCTTGCGAAACACTTTCCCGAGGAGCGATCTGCTCTTGAGCTGGAGGCACTGAATCGAGCCAGCGAACTCGACGGATATGACCTCCAGCGCCTGCTCGAGCGTTCGTGGTCAGCGGAGACCCGTCGAAGTGGGCCGATGGCGCGACTCAGGCTGCAACTGGTGGAGGACCCTCAGGTCAACGACTCCTTCAACCACAACGATGACCGAGAACTCGTTTCACTCCTTTCATCCGGCTCGGGACTGCTCGACCTGAGCACTTCGGAACTTTCACGTGCAGCCCGCTCTTTTGGCGCCGAAGGACTCTATCGGGGATTAGAGGTCGTCGAAGTCGCCTGGCGTGCGGGGCGCACCTCGGATGCCCGAGCAATCATCGGCGATCTCCGAGCCCTTGTCCCCGGCACGCCCGCGTTCGCGCTACAGCGTCGCCTCATAGGCTTGGTCGACTTCGCACTCGCTGCTGAATCGACGCATGACCTTGCATTCCCTATGCCTGAGACACCAGACCTCGACGAGTCGGAGGCGGTTTCAGCGGTTGTCGAGCAGACGGGGCTGCGGTTGGAACTTCGACGGCTGCTGAGAGCCAGCCCCGCGTCCCCTTTCGTCGACTCAGCGGAGCTAACGGTTGAACGCGCGGGAAGACTCAAGAAGCTCGCGAAGAAGCTGAACTCCTCGGCCCGGCGGGCAACGCCAACCGCCGCGTACGTGCGCGCGATCGCCGGCCTGGCCCTTGTCGCGGCGAAGCTGCTTCGGCTCGACGCCGCAGAAAGTCAAGGGGACACGCGCGAAATCGCCGCCCAGACCAAAGCAGCGCATCGTGGGCTACGCGCTGTCCAGCGCGAAGTCTCGGCAACATTCGATCAGGATGATCCGATTGCAGCACAGCTACTCACCTCGCTCGGCAAGACGCCTCAGGCAATCGCAGATGACGCAATACCGGAACTACTCGTGGAATGGTCTGAGCTCACAGTCCCGCTCGTCCTTGTAGAAGGTGCCCCATTAGACCGCAAGCAGCTAAGAAGGCATCAGAACGAGGACACAAGCCCGAGCCCGACTCCGACGGCTGTGGTCCTGATCTCCATCGATGGACAACTCCTGACTGGACCCGCCGTCCTCAGACCGAACACGGTTTACGACCTGGAAGTAGAGGTACAGCCCGACGACTGGCCAGAATGGGCAGAACGACTCGACTTGGAACTGGTCGGCACAATCGGCAAGAGCGAGATCCAGCTTCCGGCTATGTCGTGGCTACGTCCGCAGCAAGCGACGCCGACCCTCGAAGCCAACGGCACGCTCGTACTACGTTTTGGGCTGCCGAGTGCGCGACCAGCACTGCCGTTCGCTGTGCACCTCCGCTGGCACGGGTCGCAAGGCGGTCAACCGTACATTCGCTCACTGGATGTCGCCGGCCACAGTCAGATTCGCATGCGTCCCTACGATTCGTCGCGCGACACTCTTACCGAGTTCCCGAGCATCGACGAGCGCCTACTGCGCCTCTACGCGTCGCTGCCGGACGGTGGGTATCGCGACGAGGAAATTCAAGCGTTCTGTCGCTTCTTCACCGCCATTTGCCGCGAAGGATTCCGCTTGACATGGGATCGTCGGTACCGGAAGGGACAACGGGTAACGGAACGGATGTTCCACGACGAGTTGTATGAGCGACTCTTGTCGGATCCCGAGTTGGGCGGTCGGGTAGAACGCGGATCGCGCCTTGCACTGGGATTCATCGACCTTCGGCATGATCTGATAACCGCCGAGTTGAAGGTAGAACGGAACGTGGCAGTGACGCGCGATACTGCTCCGAGATACATGGCACAACCAACGCAATACGCTGCAGCCGACGGAAGCCGACTATCGATTCTCGCCATCTTGGACATGAGCGCGAAGGAACTACCGCCGGGAACCCCCGAGAACTACATATTCACCCTGCACCCAGCACAACACGGCATGACCAATCCGGAGGCGCCATCACTCGTCGGGACCATCGTAGTCAACGGAAGCATGCCATCACCCAGCTCATGGTCAAGGCGCAAACGCGGAAGCATAACGCGGAGCCCCGGGCTGGGTTAGTCCACGGCCCCAACTCGGGCAGCCTACATGCGGCGGTTTGTCACCGGAATCAGCGATGTTCGAGCTCGCGTAGAGCTCACGGCGTGAATCCGAAAGTCACGCGCGACTGGGCGACCGCCACAAGATGCTCACGATTCCAGGGCGACACGGAGGACATCCCACCGTGATGCATGAGTCAGCTCACGTGGACAACGCGCAAGCCCGCCCACCCGCGCGAGAATCTCAGATGTTGAAGATCAGCTCGGCAGCAGCCCCAACAAGGATCGAGCGCCCGGCGGGTGACCCGCCGCGTTTGAGTACTCCACCTTGAACTGCCGTTCGGATCGAATGGTCCGTCCTTCAGATCCCCTTCGCCAGCGCTGGCGACCTGAACGATGTTGCGAAAGCGATTATCGGCGGGCGTCAATGCGACAAAGGATCCTTTGGCGAATAGGGGCGTTCAGGTTTACCTGCTCCGCAACAGCACGAAGCTCGTATCCACCCTCAATCAACTCACTCACGTGGTCGCACAGCCAGTCAGGTACCCAGCCGATAGGACGCCCCTCTGCGGCGTCCAGCAGTACAGCGCGCGGATTCGCCGGATTGGCGGGCTCTCGGCGGAGGCCCAGCTGGTCGCCAACTTGAAGTCGGTCTGCCAAAGCGGTTGCTCCGTCAATATGGCTGATGCCGGAAACAAAGAACCGGCTGGTGAACTGCTCGGCGGCAGCCAGCGGGGACTCCACAATGTGGAAGGTGTCAGTCGCTCGTCCACCACCCGAGCGGACAAGCACCTCCATCGGTACATCATCGGCAGAGATCTCTGCGAGGCCAAGGCGGTCTAGATACTCCCGATAGGAAGCGCGGTCCGCAGACATGACACGGTTTGCGAAGAAGGCAGGCAAAGCATCGGAGACATAGCTTCTCGCGAGGTCTGGGAACTCGTCGAGCGGGTAAAATCCGTCTTCGTCTCGGGCTCCGTCAAGGTAACTGAACACAAACCGCCCGCTCTCAAGCTGGTTCAGTTGAGCGACTGGCGAGAGACGCCGGGTCTGCGGGTTGCGCCAGACGAGGAGCAGCCTCCGAGCGACATGGTTGGTCGCGGTAGTGCGGCCACGCTCATCAAGTTGGGTACTCATCGAGCAACCTCCTTTGATTCACGGTCATCAGCTCGAGCACGAACTTACGAGCACCCTCTGACATTACTTCTTCCGGTATGACGCCCACGATAGCCTCCAGCCGCTGAAAATCCGCCCCGGCCAGGACGGCGCGCCAGTGGTCGCGGGCTTCGTTCGAGGACGCCTCGAGCGCCTCCTTTGCGAGCGTCACGAGTCCAGGCCGTCCGGCGAAGTGGTGGCTGCGGCCTCTCGCGGCCCACGCCTCGAGCTCATTGCGATGAGCCAGACATCGCTCGCGCTTCTCGTCCGTTTCCTGAAAGCCCAGGGCATTCCCGTGGTCAAACGACGGCGCCAGGAAGCGATGACCAGCTACGTTGACGATGCCCCAGTTCTCATGGTGGCGATCGCGTCCAGCCACCAGGGCGTCCATCGTCAGGTATCCCGTCCACACATCGAAGCCGGTCAAAAGCTCGAGGTCAGGGCGATCGAACGGCGCCGATGTCCCCGCAAGCGCTCGGTGAACTGCCGTGACTGAGTAGCCGGCGTTCTCACGCCGGGCGCTTGGATCGTACTCAGGGAATCGCTCGACAAGTAACTCATTGCCGTGGACCAAGCGGCCAGTCGGGGGAACGACGCTCTTCGACAAGATCCCTCGACGTCCCTCGAAAGTCGCCGGACGAACCTCGGCCGTCGGGATTCCCAGCTCACGAGCAACCATGTGAACCAACCACTCAGCCCAGTCTTCACCGAGGGTGCGGCCGTCGATCTCCCGGGCCAGCTTGAAGAGCCATGCACTGCCGTCGTCGGGGTTCGCGATCCAGAACTTCTCCTTCGTGCCGAGCGGTTCGTCGGTGGCGTCGTCGAGGTTCGCGGACTCAACCTCGACCGGCTCCCAAGTCGGGAAACGAACTGACGTAGGACTCATCAGCACGACAATAGCCCGCCACCATCAACCAACTGGCCCCGCTCAGTGCGACCCACATCTTCGCCCGCAGCGACGGCGGCGCAATAGGGGTCTGCTGCACGGATAGGTGTCATCTTGACCTGACCCACCTGATGGGTTCCAGTCTCGGTCGCTAACTGGCGGCGCGGATGGTGTTGTCGTTGAGTCTTTCGTACTCGGTCGGGGTGCGGTAGCCGAGGGCGGAATGCCGGCGTTGTCGATTGTGGAAGATCTCGATGTACTCGAAGATCGCGTTCGCAAGCTCGACCCTGGTCTTCCACTTCCTCCGGTTGAGCAGCTCAATCTGCATGGACGACCAGAAGCTCTCCATCATGGCGTTGTCGAGCCCGTCGCCGACTGTGCCGAACGAGGGCAGGAGGCCTGCGGAGCGGATCTTCTCGCCGAAGACCCAGGAGGTGAATTGCGTGCCGTGATCCGCGTGCACCACACCGCCAGGTTCCGGCTTGCGATTGCGGATGGCCATGTCGAGCGCGTTCACGACGAGGGTCGAGTCCTGCTTCGAGTCGATCGACCAGCCCACGATCCGACGGCTGTAGGCGTCGAGGACGGCCGCGCAGTAGAGCCAGCCTTCTCGCGTCCGGTGCTGCGTGATGTCCGTGACCCAGAGTTCGTTCGGACGCACCCGGTGGAACTCTCGATTCACGAGATCGTCGGCGGTGACCACCCCTCGCAGCCGCTTCGTGCGCACCGGGCCGGGAAGCCCGTAGATGCCGGCCAGGTGCATCAGCTTGAACACCGTCCGGGCGCACACGGTCACTCCCATTGCCATGGTCAGCTCGGCATGCACGCGCCGGTACCCGTAGGTGCCGCGCGAGGCGACGTGGACCTCGCGGATCAGCCCGGTCAGCCACTGCCGCCGCAGCTCGGACTGCGTCATCGGTTTCCGCTTGTGCTTGTAGTAGTTCTGCCTGGCGATCCCGAGGATCTGGCAGCACCGGTCGATGGGGACCCCGGCGTCGGCGAGACGATCGATCACCGGGTAGAACCTTTTGGGCGGGGACTCTCCTCATCGAGGAACTTCGCCGCCTGCCGCACGATCGCCAACTCGGTCTCGAGCTCGCGGATACGCCGCCTGGCGGCACGCAACTCCGCGGACTCCGACGTCGAAACGCCGGGCCTTCGCCCGTTATCGATGTCGTCCTGACGGATCCAGGTCGACAACGTGACCGGGTGGATGCCGAGCTCGACCGCGGTCTGCTTGGCCTGCTTCCCGGACCGCACCAGCGCAACAGCGCGAACACGAAACTCCGGCGGATAGGGACGTGGCATGAGGATGAGCCTCTCGGATCAGGCCACCACTTAGCCACCGAAACTGGAACCCAATCCGTGGGTCAGGTCAACCTGTCACCTATCCGTGCAGCAGACCCAGCTATGGGACGCGCCCTCTCGGTGACCGCTGGCTCCGGCGTTGCCATTCGCCCCGACCTGTCACTTGCGATCCACATGGTCAAGTCATGGGCGCGGGCGGGAAGTCGCCGGCCCGGAGGGGTGTTCAAATCGAGTTCGTGCATGTTTAATTTACGATAGTTAAGGACTGCTCGAGAACAGAGGAACCGCGTGAACGCACGGATTGAGGCCGAAACTCGCCCAGTGGAGTTTGCAGTCGAGGGGGACGTCATTCGCGGGACTCTGCGCATTCCTGGCACCGCGAAGCATGCCCTGGCCGGCGTGGTGCTCGCTCACGGCTGGTCAATGGTCGCGGAGGGCGACCTGCAGTACTACGCCAGTGAGATCACGTCGCGAGGAATCGCCACGCTGACCTTCGACTTCCGCGGCTTGGGAAGGAGTGAGGGAAAGCCCAGGCAGGAGATAGACCCGTGGAAGCAGGTCGAAGATTTCCGATCCGCCGTGAGCTTCCTTGTCAACCAAACGGAGATCGACAGGAATCGAGTCGGCGTCTGGGGAACCAGCTATTCGGGCGGCCACGCCCTGGTGCTCGGCGCCGTCGATCGTCGCGTGAAGGCTGTCGTCAGTCAGGTTCCGACGATCAGCGGCTACCAGGCGGGTCTGCGGCGCAGCTCGGGTGCTCAATACCTTGCGATGACGGATGAGCTGGAAGCCGATCGGGAGAACCGGTTCGTGACTGGTGAGATCCGGACGCTTCAAACCATCGCGCTCGACCCCGACGCCCCGGCGGCATATCCGCAACCGGAATC
The DNA here is from genome assembly GCF_056156205.1 of Agromyces sp. NSFZ. Taxonomy (NCBI): domain Bacteria; kingdom Bacillati; phylum Actinomycetota; class Actinomycetes; order Micrococcales; family Microbacteriaceae; genus Agromyces; species Agromyces sp. NSFZ. The sequence goes on along the minus strand of NZ_CM149585.1, from coordinate 481,955 downwards.
GTTCGCCTACATGTCGACCGAGGGGGCGGCTTGTCCGTCCTGGCGTAACTTCGTCACGCTTCGGTCTCTGGAGTTAGCTCGTCAGTACGAGCCGGGATCCTTCATCGAGCGGATCTCCCCGAGGCCGCTCTTGATGATCGTGGCCGACCACGATGCCGTCACCCCCGTTGACCTCCAGCTTGCGGCCTACAATCGGGCGCTCGCGCCGAAGGAACTGCTCCTTGTGCCAGGCGATCACTATTCGGTCTACACCGCGCACCGCGAGCGTGTCGCCGCCGCTGCCGCGGATTGGTTCGCCCGGCACCTCACAGCCGCTCCCTGAGCACGAGCGACAGACCGGCCATCGCGACCGTCCGTGCCATCCGCGTCCACCCGCAGCGCGGATTCGATGGCCAAGACGATTCATCCGCCGTTCAGCTCAGGCGGACTGTAAGGCCTTCGCAGTTGCGGTGGCGGTCGGAGAGCATCCAGACGGGTTCGCCGACGACCTCGATGTTCTCGTAGCGCTCAGCGATTACGTCGAGGATCGCGCGCACCTCGATGCGCGCGATAGCCTGCCCTGCGCAAGCATGGGTGCCGGAGCCGAAGGCGATTGCCATGCTCGCGGCCGGCGGGCGAGTCCAGTCGAAACCATCAGGGTTGCGGAATACCTCTGGATCGCGAACTGCAGAACCGAGCAGGAACCGCACCATTGTTCCGGGCTGGATAGTGACGCCGCGGATCTCCACGGGTTCCGTAGCGTATCGGTCGACCAGTACCTCCGGCAGCGCGCGCCGGAACACCTCGTTGATGATCGCGGTCCTTGCCTCGGGGTTCTCGCGGTACTCCTTCCACGCCTCGGGGGTGGTGGCGAAGTCGGCGAGCGCTGACGCGATCACGTAACCGGGGTTGTGCGCAGCTGACCCCCAGAGAATCTGAATGGATTCCTTGAGTTCGCGCTCTGAGAGCCCACCCTCATCCGTGATCTTGATCATCTCGTCGAGCAGCTGCCCGTCGCCGGGGTTCTTCCTCTTCTGCTTGATGAGCTGTTCGGCTTGGAACAACATGTAGCCGAATCCCTCGCGCGCGCGGGTCTTCTCGTCGTCTGTCGGGTTCCATCCCAAGGAATCCATAGTCTGGTTTGTTGCGTAAACGTAGGACATGCCATCTTCGCGCGGGATGCCGAGCGCCGCCGCCATGGCGTCCGCTGCCGGCTGAACACCGAGCTTGCTGTGTGCCTCGATGGTGCCGGCGGGTCCGATCTGGTCGAGGGCCTCGCGAGCCGTCTGGGCAGCAACTTCTCCCATCGCCTTCCCCTTCACGGGCGTCAGCCACTTGCGAAACGACTTGTGGATTCGGGAGTGGCGTTCGCCCTCCGTCAGCAGCACCGAATTGAGGTTGGCGGCCCAGGGGCTATCGCCGATTCCGTCAGGGGAAACGGCGACGAACGAGGGGTTCTTGAGGTGCTCGGTGACGTCGTCATAGCGCGAGATGACGACGGTCCCGTCCTCGAGCTGGAGCACCGGGAACTGCTCCCGGACGCGCGCGTACCAAGGCCACGGCGCCTTGATGAACTCCGGATCCCGCCAGGGAAGCAGATCTTCGCCCGGAGCCGCAGTAGAAGCAGTGGCTGTCGCTTTGGTCGTCATGGTGTCTCCATTCAATAGAGCGAGTTGTGGGTCAAGAACCTCGGGACCAGATCAGCTTCAGCGGCAGACTGACGTAGTGACGCGAGAAGTCGGTGTTGTCCATTTCGAACGGGCCGGCGCACTCGATGTGGCTGGCACGAGATGCGACTGTGTCGAAGATCGCTCGTGCCTGCGCTCGTGCGTATCCTTGTCCTGCGCAGGTGTGCGGCCCCAGTCCGAATGACAGATTGCGGCTTCGTTCTTGCGGACGGCGGTAGTCGAAGTGGTGCGGGTCATCGAACACTTCGGGATCGCGGTTCGCCGCACCGATGACGAATCGGATCCGGGATCCCGCGGGGATTTCGACACCCCGGATCGTGACGTCTTCGAGCGTGGTGCGGTAGAAGCTGAGTTCAGGCAGGTCGAACCGAACCATCTCGTTGATGATCGCGTCGCGCAGATCCTCGTTCTCCCGGTATGCCTGATATACGTCCGGCATCTCGGCGAACGCACGGAGCCCCGCTGCGATGAGATATCCGACATCCATGTGTCCGAGGCTGTAGAGCATGAGCAGCGTCGCGCGCATCTGCTCCTTGGTCATGCGCCCATCGTTCTCTGCCGCAAGCAGTGCCTCGGCGAGCCCTCCCTCGGATTTCTCTCCGAGGTTCGCCAAGAACGTGTCCACACGCCGCTCGAGTCTGGCGAACCCATCAGTCGCCATGTCGATGGTGCCTGGCCGAGGGAGCGCGGCAAGCATCGGCATCGTCCGGCTCATCTCGGACATCACCTCATTCGCGTCCGCATCATCCAAGCCCAGCACCCTGCACATCGTGCGGTGCGTCGGTAGCACTGCGAGTTCGCGCCACCCGTCGATGAGGCCACCGTCGCTCTCACCGAGGATCTCATCCGTCACCGAAGCGGTCGTCCTCACCCACTCCCGAACCGCCTTGGGTGCGAACCACTTCGTGGTCACCCGACGCAATTGGGTGTGGAGAGGCGGATCGCTGCCGATAATGGTCGAGCTCGCTACCGACCAGGGACCGGCTGCGTCCCAACCGGGTTCTACGGACATGCATTCCATCGGGCCGAACTCCATGATGTCGGCGTACCGGGAGACGACGTAGGTTCCGGACTCCTCGAGCAGCACCGGCGCTTCGGCTTGCGCGCGAGTGTACCAGCGGTGCGGATCCTGCTCGAACTCAGGGTCGTCCCACGGGAAGTACTCGTACGCGGACAGCGCGCCACCCCCTGACGGGAGCGGCTCGAACCGCTGATACGAGATACCCCCGAAGCGGTAATCCGCACGGACGTTCTGCTCCATCAACGCTTCTTCGTTCGTCACAGCTCCTCCTTGAGCTCTGTGGTCGCAATCGCGGGTAGTGACCGGATGGTGTGGGCAGGTACAGGCATCGCCTCAGGCGGCCGTGAGCCCCTTCACGTACGCCTTGAGGTCGAACTCGCGATCGCGAGCTTGATCCATGGTGATGCCCTCATCGCTCTCGAGCAGCTTGCGTGCGGCGACATGGTCAGCCGGCGAGTTCACCGACTCGACGGCGACCAGCTTGCCGTCACGGAAGAGGAATTGGCTGAACTTGCCCTGAGTCCGACTGCCGCGTTCGATCAAGACATCGCTTGGGTCAGCCAGACCCGCGATCTGCAACTTCACGGGACCCTGATTCGACCAGAACCACGGTGCTGTGTCGTACTTGGTAGGAGTTCCAGCGATCGTCCGCGCTACCGTTTTGGCCATGTCGGTCGCGTTCTGCATCGACTCCAAACGCAGATCGCCGCCGAAGTGCCGCGACGGAAAGACCGCGCAATCGCCGATGGCGTAGACATGCGGGTGGCTCGTGCGAAGGTACTCATCCACGAGCACCCCTCGGTCACACTTGATGCCCGCCGCTGACGCGAGCGCTTCGTCGACGATGACCCCTAAGCCGACCACTACGAAATCGCAGGGGTAGGAGGCTCCGGAGGTTCCCACCACGGAGGTCACCTGTCCATGCTCGCCCACGAAGTGGTCGAGCCCTTCGTCGAAGTGCAGCTTCACCCCGAGGTCCCCATGCAACTGGGAGAAGTAGCCCGACATCGACGGGCTCAGCACACGCTGCATCGGACGCTGAGCGAAGTCGATGACGGTGACATCGAGCCCCCGTAGTGCGGCGACCGCGGCGAATTCGAGACCGATGAACCCGGCGCCGATGATGACGACCCGACCGTGATCTTCATCGAGCTGCGCGCGCAGCGCCTGCGCGTCATCCACCGTACGCAGGTAGCTGATCCCGGCCAGATCGCTGCCATCACAGGTGGCGCGACGGGCTATGGAACCTGTGGCGATGATCAGATCGCCAAAGGAAACGGACTCCTGATTGCCTAGCCGCACCGTGGGAGCGGCAGGGTCGATCGCCTCAACGCGCACTCCCAGGCGCAGGTCGATGTCGTGGTCACCGTAGAAGTTGGCACCGCGCAGCGGCATTGGCGCGGGGTCGGTGTCCTTCATATAGTCCTTCGACAGCGGGGGGCGCTGATACGGCAGATGCGGAGCTTCGTCTAGAAGCACGATTCGCCCCGAGTAGCCCTCGATCCGCAACGATTCGGCAGCCTGAACGCCTGCGTGGCCGGCGCCGATGATAACTGCAGTCATGGTCCTGGCTGCCTGTCAATTCTGGGTAGCGGGCACGTCGACCTCGAGTTGGTCGAAGTCTCGTCCGGCAACGAGCTGGCAACCGAGCCGCGAGTTGGCTCGGCGCTCCTCAGTGGTGCACTCGAGCATCTCGTCCTCGTCTTCACCGACCTCAGGCAGTTCGGCGCCGTCCCGCACGTAGACATGGCACGTGGCGCACATTGCCTGCCCGCCGCACTCGCCGATGATGCCATCGACGCTGTTGACAAGCGCGGTGCGCATCACCGAAGTGCCGTGCGGCGCCTCGACGGTAATGACGGTGCCGTCCGCGTGATGGTAGGTGATCTCGGACATCATTGTCTCCCTGAGCGTCGTTGCCATGGAACTTATTTAACATTAATCAAGCAAGGTCGTCAAATGCGGGCAATTCATGCCCGCCCAGACGACGGACTAGTCGATTTCCCAATATTCGAGGTATTCGGAGGCCTCACCCTCGGGGTTTGGTCCATAGATGCCGAGCATCCGCGCGTAGACCGGAGCCCAGTACCTCCCTTTCGAACCAGCGGGCACCCGCAATGTGTCTCCAGGTCGTCCAATCACTTCGAATCCACCGGCCTCGATATGGAGTTCGCCGTCGAGCACGTACGCGAGTTCGTCGTGAGGATGCAGGTCGGCGAAGCCAGCGCGATCGAGCTCCCACTCGGAGATGGCATAGTCTCGCCATCCGCCAGACTGGGGTGACACCACCCATCGAGCCTTCATGCGCGGATATTGCTCGGAAACGGGTAGCAGTTCACCCGCTCCGAGGAAATCAGGGCGGAGGGCGGAACGCTTCTTCATTGCCATCTCGAAGTCCTCACATTCTCGAGTCGCAACGGGCTCAGGTCAGAACCACGGTGTGCTCACCGGCCAGGAACACGCGATCCTCAGCGTGGAGCCGAACGGCCCTGGAGAGCACCGAGCGCTCAACGTCCCGACCGATCACCGCAAGCTGTTCCGCACTGCTTCGATGGTCAACGCGCACCACGTCCTGCTCGATGATGGGCCCTTCGTCGAGGTCCGCAGTGACATAGTGCGCGGTAGCACCGATGAGCTTCACGCCGCGCCGATGCGCTTGGTGGTACGGCTTCGCACCCTTGAAGCTCGGCAGGAACGAATGATGGATGTTGATGATTCGACCGGAGTACCTGGCGCAGAACTCATCCGAAAGGATCTGCATGTATCTCGCCAGGACGATGAAATCTATTGAGTACTGCTGTGCGAGGTCGAGTAGCCGTTGCTCTGCAGACCGTTTGGTCCTAGGTGTGACGGGGATGTGAGCGAACGGAATCCCGGCGCGTTCCGCTTCGTCGCGGAGGAGCTCATGGTTTGAGACGATCACCGAGATGTCGACGGGTAGTTCCGCGCGCCGATGCCGATACAGCAGGTCGTCGAGGCAATGGTCGAGTTGGGACACCATGATAAGCGCCCGACGTCGATCACTGGCCGCGCGAAGCTGGATGACCGGATCGAAAGCGGACACGCGGGTCACGATCGCCTCCCTCATCGATTCCCTCGCGAGCGGAGCTTCGAACTCGACGCGGACGCTGAATGATCCACTGTCTGCGTCGGCGAATTGAGCGCTCTCCAAGATATTGCCGCCCTGCGCGGCAATCCCCCCCGACAGGGCGTGGATGATCCCTGGTTGGTCTGCGGCGGTCAACCGCACGATGTACCTGTCCATGGTCACGACCTCACGCGCAGACGCTCGGGATCGAATACGGGAGACTTGCGCACCGTACCGATCGCGAGGCCGTGAGGGCCCGCGATGTCGAGTTCCGTCCCCGTGCGGGCAAGCGCCGTTTCGATTCGAGCAAGTGCCAGGGTCTTGCCGTCGAGCACTGGAGAGGCGACAGCCATGGTGATTCGGCCGACCGATCTTCCAGCGACGAGCAGAGCTCGCCCGTCCAGCCCTTCAGGCGCCAGGTCGGTCACAACGCTGACCAAACGGGTTGGCGCACTGTCCTTCTTGGCCATCAAAGCGTCCCGCCCCTGAAATGCCGGCTTCTCGAGGTCCAGAGTCCAGCCCAAGCTGCACTCGAACGGCAGCGTCGCGCGGTCGTACTCGTAACCGCCCATGACGAAGCCGGCCTCGGTACGAGCAACGAGGATGGCGGTCATCCCCATCATCTGAACCCCGAGGTCGGTCTGCGCCAATATCGCGTCCCAGAGCAGTTCGGCGTGCTCAACCGAGACCATCACTTCATACCCGAGTTCAGCCGTGAAGCCTAGCCGCAGAATCGTTGCAGGCACCCCGACCACGTTCACCTGGGTCAGCGACCCGTAGTAGGGAAGCGCTCCGTTCGAGACGTCGGCGTCCGTCAATCGCTGCAGCAGCTCACGACTGAGCGGACCCTGAAGCGACGCTACGGCGAACTCGCTGCGCCGATCCGTCACGGTTGTGCCCGGCGGTACAGCGTTCTCGAGCTGCTGCTGGGTCAGCATGTCGCCTCCGAGCATGACGACTTGATCGTCGGAGAACTTCACGACCGTGACATCCTCGATCATCATTCCGTCGGCATCCACGACGACGCCATACGCGACGCGACCCAGCGGGAGAGCGGCGACGTCACGCGAGAACACGGCGTCGACAGCGCCCACCGCTGCAGGGCCCTCGACATACCACTTGCGGATGGTCGAGTACTCCAGGGCGACAACCCCGCCGCGCAGTGCCGCGTATTCAGCTTCGGGGTCTCCGTAATCCCGAGCAAACGGCATCCCGAACGAGTCGTCCCACTCCTCAACGCGACCGGCGAACCTCGCTGTCGTCGGAGCGGGTTCGAGTCCCACCGGCATCGGCATTGATTCCACCTTCCAATCGGGGGCGCCCGTGAACTCAGGGCGCAGGGTCATTCGCTCTCCGCACGAATGGTGGCGACTCTAGCAAGAACTGAATGAATGTGCATTCAATATCTTGAGACACTTGACATGACTCACTTATTGAATGTCAAATAAGTCCGCGAGACGGAGTCGGGCGGCTTGCTCGTAGCAGGCTGCGCGTCCCGCTCGTCGAGCGAGAATGCCGCAATCGGTGTGGTACTCCGCGCAAGTCTCGACAAGAAAGTGAGCGTCAACGATGACGAGCCACGGTCCTAGGAATGAGTCCACGATCGAAGCCCCGCCAGACTCCGGGCGACCCAACATACATCTGTCCGGGAAGATGGGCGGCGTCTCCTTGGCCCTGACCGTTCTCGCGTTCTCCGCTCCACTCTCGGTCGTCAGCGGATTCATCCCAGTGACCATCATCTTCGGCGGAGAGGGCGCCCCATTCGGCTTCATCCTCGCCACCGTGATCCTGCTCTTCTTCAGCATCGGGTACGTCACGATGACAAAGAGAGTCGACAAGCCGGGAGCCTTCTATGCCTTCGTCAGCAGGGGGATGGGCAAGTCCATGGGACTTGGCACCGCCTTCCTCGCAGTCGTCTCGTATCTCCTCGTTCATGTCGGCAACCTGGCATGGTTCGGTATCGCCGTCTCGGCCGCTATCGAGAGTTTCGGCGGTCCGGCGTCCCCTTGGTACGTATGGTCACTGACGGGATGGGCAGCGATCTCGATCCTCGGATACTTCAACATCGAGTTGTCGGCAAAGGTACTGAGCGTCGTCATGGGCTTGGAAGTGGCGTTGATCGCCATCTTCAGCTTCTTCACCCTCGCCAAGGGCGGCGCGGACGGGCTCTCTGCCGCACCGCTGCTGCCGAGCGAATTCCTGAAGGGGGATATCGGCATCACCCTGCTTTTCGCGATCCTCGTTTTCATGGGCTTCGAGGCCACGGCGCTGTTCCGGGATGAGGTTCGCAATCCCACCAGGACCATTCCGCGCGCCACCTACGGGGCCGTCCTGTTCGTCGGCATCCTGTACACCCTCGCCTGCTACGCACTGATCACCGCTTTCGGTGCAGAAGCCGTTGACGTGGCGACCGCGTCGCCCACCGAGATGTTCCCGATGGCTATCGATCAGTACGTCGCTTCCGTCTTCGTCCAGATCGCACTTGTGCTCGTCTCAACGTCGGCGATTGCGGCGGCGCTTTCCATCCACAACGTGATCTCGCGATACGTCTACAACCTGGGATACGACCGAGCGCTGCCACATTCGCTCGCCCGAGTCCACACCAAACATCACTCCCCGCACGTCGCCTCGACCACGGTGGCCGTGGTCACCGGCGCACTCATCGCGCTCATCGCCGTGCTCGCCCTTGATGAGGGGTTGCTCTACGCTCAGTTGATCGGCATGGGCTCCGTGGGCGTGCTGTCCCTCATGGCACTCGTCTCGGTGGCGGTCATCGCGTGGTTCGTCGTGCGTCGAGGAACGTACCCCGACAATGCGTTCAAGACGTATGTCGCCCCAGCGATTGCGGCCATGACGCTCGTCGCCGTCGTCATACTCGCTACGGTCAATTTCCACCAACTCGTGGGTGGCGAGCCCGGCCAATACACGTGGCTGCTCCTTCCGCTGCCGGCTGCTTTGCTGGCAGGCGTCACGCTCGCCCTTTACTACCGTCGCGAAAAGCCTGAACGCTTCGAGCACCTAGGCCGGTCAGAGGCCACGCCAGAGCGCGTCGAGGAGCCATCGGATCCCCACGAGGAACTCACTGCCGGTCGTTAGGAGGGTCCTGATGCGATGCCAAGAGGCGTCGCTCGGAATCAGGCGGGGCAGTTGCTGTCGACGCGTCGGACGATAGCAACTGCCCCATTTCGTTCGCCGCATCCGGATCGACACCCTCGATTCTCAGCACAAGATCCTCAAAATCCTTGGCCGGCGTGTTCTGGCACACGCTGGCGACAGGTTCAGAGCTGAGCGCGCCAGTCTCGTTCGGCTGGCAAGCGGCAAGAGATCCGGCTGCCTCTGTCCCTTTGCCGATGAAGCCGGCCAAAACAACTTGACACAGAAAATGAATTGATGTTAAGTAACTACTTAACGTGCATTCAATGGCGAACACACGAAAGGTGAAGAAATGACCGAAACGGCTGCCCCCTCTCAGGCGGGGGGCACGGTCCAGCGGGCCCCCGAGCGCTTGTCCGGACACATGAACACGTTCAAGCTGGTGCTCGCGGTTCTCGCGTTCTCCTCGCCCTTGGTTTCCATGGCCGGCTACTTTTCGCTGACCATCGGCGTCAACGGGATTACAGCACCCCTTGCCTTCGTGGTCATCACCGGCGCCCTGCTGATCTTCACGGTTGGCTACATGGCCATGACCCGCCGCATGCGCCGGCCGGGCGCCTACTACGCCTACATCACCACCGGTCTCGGCCGGCCTGCCGGACTCGGGAGCGCGTACGTGGCGACCCTCTCCTATCTGGCCATCCTGATCGGGGTGTACTGCTTCGCCGGCATCGTGATCCAAGGCCTCGTCGCACGATTCATCGGAACTGAGATCGCTTGGTGGGCGGGGTCCCTCGTGTGCCTGGTCCTGATCGGCGTGCTCGGCTACTTCAACATCGACGTCTCGGTCAGGGTATTGGTCTGGGTCATGGTGCTCGAGGTCGTGCTGGTTCTCATCTTCGACCTCGCCGTACTGTTCCAGGGAGGATCGGAGGGTCTCCAGCTCGGCTCGTTCAATGTGGCCGAGTTCACCGGCGCCGAAGCCTGGGTGGGCTTCCTCTTCGCAATTCTCGTGTTCATCGGGTTCGAAGCCACGGTGCTCTACCGGGACGAAGTCAAGGACCCCGACCGCACCATCCCCCGCGCGACCTACATCTCGGTGCTCCTCATCGGTGGTCTCTACGTGTTCTCGGTGTGGATGCTGGCGTCCGCGTTCGGTGCGAACGCGCAGGAGGTCGCGAACGGGAACCTCGCCGAGATGTTCACGATGGGTGCGACGCAGTTCATCGGTGCTTGGTTTGCAGACGTGGTCAACCTCCTCCTGATCACTGCCCTCATTGCATCCCTGCTTTCCATCCACAACGCCTCGACGCGCTACATCTTCAATCTGGGTACTGACAGTGGCCTGCCGAAGTTCTTGGGGGCCGTGCACCCCAGGTTCCGCTCCCCGTATCGCGCCTCACTGGCGAGCACCATCATTGGCGCGATCGTCGTAGTGGCTTTCACAATCATCGGCAGCGACCCCGGCTTCACCTATGCAGCGATGGCCGGCCTCGGCAGCACGGGCATCATCATCCTGATGGTGTTGGTGAGCGTCGCGGTGCTCGTCTGGTTCCGACGCAATCCCAAGGAACCCGGCGAGAACGTCTGGAAGACGCTGATCGCCCCGCTAATCTCCACCGTCTTCCTCCTGGCCCTCACCATCTATGCGCTGACGAATTTCGAACTCGTAGTCGGCGGCGCTGAAGGCGAGCTCGACTGGCTGCTCTTGCTTCTCGCGGTGCCCCTGATCGCGGGCCTGATCGTCGCTCCGATTCTGAAGTCTCGTCGCCCCGCTCAGTACGCCCGAATCGGCGGATACGACCGCGACCCCGCGAGTGAGTGAGAACGCCGCGACTCTGTAAATCCAACACCCCACAGGAGCTTTCTATGCAGTCCAATGCAGTGCAATACCGCAGCACAATGCGAAGGATCGGTTCGAGTGTCACGTTCGCACTCGCTCTCGTGCTCGCCGCCTCCGGATGCGCCACGGTCGACTCCACCGCCGGCGAGGCGGATCGAGATCAGAATCGGAACGACATCCGGTCAACGCTGAACTGGCGGGCATCCGACCTTGGCCAGACCGCAGCGTCGTTGAATGACGGCTCGCTCTCGCTCGATCTCGGCGATGCAGAGCTGAGCATCACCACGCCGGACGAACTGAACATCGCATTCTTCAACGCCGCAATGAACACGACTTATACCCAGGCGATGTCCAAGGGCGTGGAGGACATGGCGAAGGAGCTTGGAGCCAAGGTCACCCAGTTCGAGGCCGGGTGGGATGCCAACAAGCAGCTCTCCCAGATCGAGAATGCCATCGAAGGCGGCAAGTTCAACGCCTTCGTGGTGTATGCGGCGGAGGGCGCAACGGTGTGTAACGCCCTCACCGTAGATGCGCCCGCAGCCGACATCGCAGTCGTCCCCGTGATCACACCGCTCTGCGGAAAGACGCTGGCGACGGGCATGGATCTAGTCGCTCCTGGCTCGGTCAGCACCATCATGGGCGGCGGAACCGTCGAGTACTACCAATTGTGGGCGGATTTCGTGAGCTCACAGGTCACCCAGCCCACCAAGGTCGTCTACATCGCTGGTCCCAGTGCTCAGGACGTCGTCATCGCAGCTGAGGAGGCTGTTCGAAACGCCGCCGCCGAGAACCCGAACTTCGAATTGCTCGATGTGTACTACGCCGACTATTCGGGTGATTCAGCCCTCAAGGAAACGCAGAACGCCCTGGTCACTCACCCCGATACGCAGGTCATCCTCTCCCACTTCTCCACGATCACGATCGGTGTACTGAGTGCGCTCGCGGATGCGAACCGCGACGAGGTGGTCGTCTACGACTTGGGTGGCGATCAGACCGTCAAGCAGCCGATCGTGGATGGCAAGGTCACCGCGAGCGTGCCCTACTTCCCGTACACCACCGGAGCATGCAGCGTGGACATTCTGAGCTCGGCGTTCGGAGGCGAGACGGTGCCGAAGCTCGTACTCAGCGAGTGCGGAAGAGGCGACCAACCGACGAGTACGCAGTCGAATGTCGTCATCGATCAGGGCAGCGTGAACGACTTCCCATTCGAGTACTGACGAAATATGGAGGAGACTCTTGGGCCCGCGACGGGCGCCGCTGTGAAGTTCGCGAATGTCAGCAAGACATACGGAAGCTTCTACGCCCTGCGCGGGCTCGAGGTCGAGTTCGAACCTGGACGCATTCACGCACTCGTCGGGCAGAACGGTGCGGGGAAATCCACCTGCCTCGGCTTGCTCTCTGGCCGTATCATCCCGAGCGAGGGCAGCTTCTCGGTACTGAGCCGTGAGTTCCAGCGCGGACTGGACGCTCGCTCGGCGACTGAGGCCGGCGTCGCCACGGTATACCAGGAGCTCTCGCTCTTCCCCGAGATGACCGCTATCGAGAACGTCTTCATCGGGCAACTCGGCTCACCCTTCGGATTCGTGGACTGGGAGCGGCTGAAGCCGCGGTATCTCGAGCTGTGTGCCAGGCTTCGCGTGCAGATCGACCCCGGAACCCGGGTCGGCTCACTGTCGCTGGCGAACCAACAGATGCTCGAGATCATGCGCGGGCTGGCGCTGGATAGCCGGATTCTCCTGCTGGATGAGCCGACCGCCGTTCTGGCACCTGACGAGCGGACCTCGCTCTTCAACACCATTCGCGAACTGCGCGACAGCGGGGTCACCGTCATCTTCGTCAGCCACTACCTCGACGAAGTGCTCTCGATCTCAGACACCGTCACCGTGTTCCGTAACGGCGAGTTGATCCGGAAGGCGCCGGTCGAACAGTGGTCGGAGACCTCGCTCGTCCAGGCGATGCTCGGCGAGGAGGCCGCTCAGTTGGCGTACGCAGCGAGCACGCACTCCGTGACCGCCAGCACCGTGGATCGCGAACCACTCCTCGAAGTGACTGATCTCAATGTCGGGAGACTGGTCGACGTCAGCATCACCGTCAACAGAGGCGAAATCGTCGGCATTGGCGGGCTGGTCGGTTCAGGACGTTCGACGCTCCTCCGCGCACTCGCCGGTGCTCAGCCCGTCCGCAGCGGCACCCTTACGATCGGTGATCGAGTGGTCGCCCCTCCCGAGAACCCGAGACAAGCTTGGCACTTGGGCGTCGGTTACATTCCCGAGGAGCGCAAGTCCGACGGGTTGGCACTCGAACGCTCCTCAACCGACAACATCATCGTGGGTGATCTTCGGCAGGTCTCCCGTCTGGGTTGGATACACGGCCCCTCAGTCCGTCGCCTCGTCGATCGGATGGCCGAGCGGTTCGGAATTCCCGCACGTCTGCTCGGGCTTCCGGTCGGTCACCTCTCCGGCGGGAACCAACAGAAAATCTTGTTCGCGCGGTGGGGGTTGCGCTCCCCAAAACTGCTTCTCGCAGATGAATCGACCCGCGGAGTCGATATCGGCGCAAAGGGCCAGATCATGCACATGCTCCGGGAGATGGCGGATGCAGGAATGGGCGTCGTCTTCGTTTCCAGTGACCTCGAGGAAGTGGCAGCAGTCAGTGACCGCATCTACGTCCTCAGGCAGGGGCGGATCGCCGGGCAGCTGAACGCCAGCTCCCGCCCGACTCAGGACGACATCCTGAAACTCGCCTTCGGAATAGGACAGGACTCATGACAACTAGTGCAATCCAAGCACCGGGGACCGGAAAGAAGGTCTCGCAACTGGCGATGAAGTACGGGATGGTGATCCTGCTCCTCGTCCTCGTCGTCGCAGCGCAGATCTCCTACCCCACATTCCTGAGCCCCATGAACCTCCAGAACACGATCACGCAGAATGCGAGCATGGCGATCATCGCGATCGGCATGACGCTGGTGATCATCGGCGGCGGATTCGACCTCTCGGTCGCCGGCACCTTCGGGATGAGCTCGGTCGCCTACGCGATGCTGTACATGGCCGGGCTGCCCGTTATCGCAGCGATCCTCATCGCCCTGCTGATCGGCCTTCTTGCGGGCGTGTTCAACGGCCTGGTGATTACCAAGCTCCAGGTGAATGCGTTCATCGCCACATTGGCGAGTGCGTCGATCTTCCTTGGTGCCGCAGCTCTGGTATCCGGGATGCGCCCGATCATCGTTCCTGCGAGCCCGCAGTTCAACCTGCTCGGCGCCGGACGCATCGGGCCTGTCTCAATCTCGTTTCTCGTCGTCGTCGTACTCTTCCTCATCGGTGGGCTGGCACTCGCCAGGTCGACGTACGGCCGTCAGCTCTACGCCACCGGTGGGAATCGGGAAGCAGCACGTCTCGCTGGACTTCCGGTCGATCGCATCACCATCGCCTCCTACGTCATCACCGGATTCCTCGCATCATTCGCCGCCGTGATTCTCGCCTCGAAGCTCTCCGTGGGCGATTCCAGCCAGGCTCCGAGCGTCGCATTGGACGCGATCACCGCGGTCGTTCTCGGCGGTACGTCGCTGTACGGCGGAACTGGCGCGATGTGGCGAACGGCTATCGGGGTCGGGATCCTTGCCACGATGAACAACCTGTTCTCCTCGCTGGCGCTGCCGTCCCCTGCCCAGGATCTGATCAAGGGTCTCGTGCTGATCGCCGCCGTATCATTCGAAGTCGTCGTTCGGAAGCGAACCAGGGCCTCCTGAACCAGTCGTTACAAAGAAGTCCATCCATCGACAGCACAGGAGCAGGGAACACTATGCAATCGAACGCCGCGCCTCGCCTGAAAGGACGCAACGCTATCGTGACTGGAGCGGGCCAGGGGATCGGCCGCTCAATTGCACTCCGGCTCGCCGCCGAAGGAGCTCACGTCACGTTGGTCGGTAGAACGCTCGCTCCACTCCAGGAGACGGCCGCCAAGATCTCCGCGGCCGGTGCCGGCTCGGAGATTGCCACGGTGGACATCTCCGCCGAGGCCGAGGTCGACGGGCTCGTCGATTCTGTGGCGGAGCAACGAGGAAGCATCGACGTGCTCGTCAACAACGCTGCGATTTTCGACGAGCCTCCCTTCCTTGAATCCACATCAGAGGCGTTCCGCAATACGTTTGAAACCAACGTGATCGGCACGTTCGTCATGTCGCGGGGAGCGGCGCGACACATGGTCCGGTCCGGCAAGGGATCAATCGTGCACATCTCATCCGTCGATGCCTTCGGCGCAGACGGCCCCTACCCGGCGTACAACGCCAGCAAGGCGGCGGTCTCGGCACTTGCACGAGCGATGACGCTCGAGCTTGCTCCGCTCGGCGTTCGCGTGAATACGGTCGCTCCCGGATTCGTGAATACCGACATGCTGCACAAGACGTCCACCCCGAACGTACTCCGCCACATGCTGAACGACTTCTCGAGGGTCCCGCTGCGCCGCGTCGTCGAGCCGGAGGAGATCGCGGCCGCGGTCGCGTTCCTCGCGTCCGATGATGCATCGGCGGTTTCCGGCATCGACTTGGTCGTAGACGGCGGTGTGACCTCCAACCTCTATATCTACGAGACGCTCCCCGAGCCCGCTATCCCGCTCGGCTCATGACAGCAGAAGGGCGTGCGCGACCAGCGCACGCCCTTCCTGCGAAGTACGGACGGACCGACATACGACCCGCTAGTCGGGCTGGTCTGGACGCCTCAGCTTCGCAAGCTCCGATAGGACCTCAGGCACAATAAGAAACAGATCGCCGACTATGCCGAAGTCCGCGACGTCGAAGATGGGCGCTTCGGGGTCGCTATTGATGGCGACGATCGTCTGAGACGACTGCATACCTGCCAGGTGCTGGCTCGCCCCGGAGATTCCGAGCGCGACGTACAGCTCCGGGGCCACCTGCACTCCGGTCTGTCCTACTTGATACGACTGTGGCACCCAGCCGGCGTCGACGATGACCCGCGAGGCCCCAACCGCGGCACCCAGCGCGTCGGCGAACTGCTCGACGAGCTGGAAGTTCTCCTTCTCACCCAGGCCGAATCCCCCGGAGACCACCTTCTTCGCCCACCGCAATTCGGGGCGTTCGCCGCCCTCGGGGAGCGCGCTGATGGACACCACCTCGCCGACGCGTCTGCCCGACGGGGCCGGTTCAAGCGGAATCACATTCACAGGGCACGGCTCAGCCCGCGCATCGCTGATGCCCGGACGTATGGTGATGACCGGTGCGCCAGACGTTGACGCGGTGTCCACCCGGTATGCACCGCCGAAGGCCGTGTTGTGGGCAATGACACCGAGCGCATCCCGGCCCACCGCCACGGCATCCACAATCAGCGGCGAGCCGGTTCGCACCGCGAACCTCGCAGCACTCTCCCGACCCTCGACCGAGTGCGATACGAGGGTCGCTTCGGGCTGCACCAGCGCCGCCGACGCTATGAGCGCATCGACGACCTCGCCGCCCACCGCATTTCCGTACCTAGAGCCACTCCCGGTGCGATCCACATGAAGAACCGAACACGCGCCCAGCGCTGAGGCCGCCTCGGCTGCGGCTCGGTCACCAACGACGAGCGCTGTCGGAGGTCCGACCTGTGCCGCAGCCCCGAGCAATTCGGCCGATGATTTCGCTAAGCTCCCGTCGGGGGCGAGGTCCAGCAGCACGAGAATTGAGTCAGCACCGTTCACGTTTTCTCTCCCTCGGCAGAACTGCACGTCAGGCCAACTGGCGCTTCAACAAGAACGCGGCAAACTCGGTAGCCACAGCGCCTTCTCGCCCCGTTTCGGCGAAGAGCTTCACGCCGCCGGCTCGCTGTGGTCCCTCGGCTACACCGGTCATGATGACACGCGGCACGCTGGAATCCTGGAGGATGATGCCCAGATCCGCGAGCGTGAGCGTTTCGCGCGGCTTCTTCCTCGCAGCGGTGATGCCCGTGAAGCTCGGGTATCGGGCATCGGGCAGTCGTTCAGTTACCGAAACGATGGCGGGCAACGTTGCCATCACTTGGAGGGTTGCGCTGTCCGAGACCCGGGTACCTGAGACGCGTTCCGATTCGATCGCGACGCTTGCAAGATTCGCCAGCAACGGAATGTCGAGCAGCTCTGCGATCATGGCCGGCAGCACACCGCTCATGCCATCGGTGGACTGGTTCCCCGCAATGATGAGGTCGAATCCGATGTTGCGCAGAGCAGTCGTGATCACATTCGCCGTATCGTGCAGATCCGCGCCGCGGAGCCCGTCATCCGCAACATGCACGGCCGAGCCGGCCCCGAGCGCGAGACATCGAATGGCAGCGGTAGCCCCACTCGGAGCCATCATCAGCACCGATACCTCTACATTCTCAGCCGAGTCGGCATACGACAGTGCCACCTCGAGTGCGCGCTCGCAGATCTCATCAGTGACTGACTCGGAGGCGCGGCGCTCCACCAGACCGGTCTCGAGACTGAGCTTTCGCTCGTCCGAGGTGTCCGGGACTTCCTTCACCAGCACCACGATCTTCACCGGGTCTCCCGCCCTTCGGTCTCTCGGGCCCCGCATTGGTTGCCGAGGCGGTGTTTGATCAGATGGGGTTGCGAGCCGCCGTCAACCAGCCACCGTCGATGACCATCGCCGATCCGTGAATGAAGTCGGCGTCGTCGCTCGCAAGGTAGGCCGCGAGCTTTGCGATTTCCTCGGGTTCGCACCAGCGTCCGGCCGGTGTGCGCAGGATCTCGGCGTCGCTGTCGGGCAGCGTATCGGAGCCGCCTTCCGGCATCGTCAGGCCGGTGCGGGTGGCTCCGGGGCAAATGGCGTTGACGCGAATCCCGCGGCGCCCGTAGTCGAAGGTGAGCTGGCGAGTGAGCCCGAGCACCCCGTGCTTGGCGGCAGTGTACGCAGTCCCGCCGCCCGCTGCACTGAATGAGGAGAGGCTGGCGGTGTTGATGATCGCGCCCTTGCCCTGATTGAGCATGATGGGAATGACCTCGCGCGCCATGAGGAACGGGCCGGTGAGGTTCACGGCGATGTTGAGATTCCACTCCTCGATCGGGATTTCGTGCGCCGGGCGAAAACTATCGATGATACCCGCGTTGTTGCAGAGCACGTCGATGTGGCCGGCCCAATCAAGGACGAACGCGATGGCCTGCGAAACTGATTCCGGTTTGCTGATGTCCACTCGGACGGCAACTGCGTCGTCGAGTCCCTCTACGGCTGCCTGTGCGTTTGCGAAATTGATGTCGAGTGCCGCAACCTTCGCCCCCTTTGCAGCGAACTCCTTCACCATTGCGCGGCCCATACCCGAGCCGCCGCCGGTGACGACAACTGTCTTGTCTTCGAAAGACATGCTCGTTCCCTCCTATCCGTGGTCAGTCATGTAACTGCTCAGTGGTCGTTTCGGCGCCGGTAGTGAGCACCACCCGGCCGACCACCGATCGATCAGCGAGTCGCTGCAGCGCTCCCCCATAGCCGGCGAAGTCGCCGCCCGAGACCGTGACCGGTCGCACATGGCCTTGCTCGATCATCTGCATGAGGTGCTTCCACGCCGCTTGGCTCTCCGTGGTCTCGAAGATCATCCGGGCCGATTCCACGCCACGTACGTCGATGTTGTTGAGCAACAGGCGGTTGACCTTCACAGTCGGGATTTCGCCTGACGCGAATCCGACGACCATCAGTCGTCCGAGCGGAGCCAACACGCGAAGCAGGTTGGTGACGTCTCCTCCGACCATGTCGACAGCGACGTCGACTCCACGGCCATCGGTGATCGCCTTCACGCCGGCGGGCAAGTGATCGGGAAGCACGCTGAAGTCAGCTCCCGCGGCTTCGACGACTGCCTTCCTGGCCTCACCCGAAACCAGTGCAATCACGCGACAACCCATGCCCTTCGCCACTTGGATGGTGGCCAATCCGACCCCGCCCGAGGCCCCGGTCACCAGGATCCAATCGCCGGCTTTGACCTCACCTCTCGTGATCAGGGCGTAATAGGCCGTCAGGTAATTCATCGGGATTGAAGCTGCGGTCTCCAGGTCGAGCGAATCTGGCAGAGGGAACAAGAGTTCCCCGGGTACCGAGATCACCTCGGCCGCAGCTCCGTAACTCACGCAGCCGGCCACGCGTTGCCCGGGCGCGAAGGCGGATTCGTTGCCCACTTCAAGCACTACGCCACTGAAGTCAGAACCGGGACTGAAGGGCAGTTCGGGCCTGACTTGGTACTGCCCGCGCGAGAGCAGCAGGTCGGGGAATGCCGGCGCGACGGCGTGCACCTTAACGAGCACCTCGTTCTCGCCTCGCACGGGCGGCGCAAGCTGCCCGACCTCGAAGGCCTCGGGACCGTCGAGCCGCGAAATGGTCACCGCTCGCAATGTGCAACGCTCCTTCGGATCAGGCAGCCGACTCGACTGTTCCTCATGCAATCTGGCCAGCGGCCACGGGTGCTCTGGAGACGTCGGAGGCTTCCAGGCCGATCATCGTCCGATACTCTTCGTGGGTCGCAATGGGTCGCCCGGTTACCTGCGAGATGAGCTTGCCCATCTCCAACGCCTGCATGTTGCTCTGGATCCGGTCCTCGCGGTGAGGCCAAAGGTAGTAGGTGTCCTCCATGCCGACCCGGATGTGGAGACCCATGAGTGCCGCGAGCGTCGCGAGCCAGGTGGACGCCCTGCCGGCGGCCGCGACATTGATGAACGCCTCGGGATCGACATCGCGGATCGCTGCGACAGTGCGCGTGAGGCTCTCGATCATCTGCCGGGGGTTGTCCATCGGACTGCAACCCGGAAGCGCGGGGAGCACGAGCCATACGGCTTTCGACTTGATGAGCCCGCTCTTGATCAGGAAACGGTCCGCGTTGGACACGTCGGCGTCGGTATACACCGCGATCTCGGGCACGGCCCCGGACTCGTTGATCAGGCGAACCTTCTCCATCATGACGGGTGCCTGCTTCACGAACAGCGAGTCCCCGAGGTATGTCGCTGTCGCGTTGATCGGCGCAGCATGCAGGAGGCGGGCGTCGAGCACCTCCTTCATCAGCTCCCACTCGCCGGCGAGGGCTGGAACCAGGCAGCCGTCGACCACGAGGTCGGGGAACTCCTCCCGCAGTGGCTCGATGACGTGCTTGAACCGCTCGGGTGAGAGAGCGTTATAGCCCTGATCATCGCGTACGTGGATGTGTACCGAGCTCGCGCCGTTGGCAGCGACCTCTCGTGCCGAGGCGAGGATCTCATCGGGTGTGATGGGCTGATGAGGGTTCTGGTCGTGACGGAAGAAGGCACCGGTGATCGCCACCGATACGGCGAGCTTCTCAGACACGCTCCATGGCTTGGAGATCGGGGCGTCATGGAACGCCGAATGCTCAAGATCGAGCACCGTGGGGATACCGTACGGTCGCCAGATCATCTTCTCGCGCTCGCGCTCGAAGCCGTTCTGAACGCGCTCCCAGTCGATGGTGGTCATGTTGTCTCCGTTCGTGAGGGCGCAATGCGCGCCGGTGGTGTCGAGAGTGGATGTGTGGAGTTCAGGCGACGGTCTTGAGATCGTTGCCCGCCAGCAGATCGCGGATGCGGGCGCGTTCCGAAATCTCGCCGTTGAGCGTGCGGTACGCGGTCATGCCGCCGCCGCCGGCCGAAACATCGCGGAGCCTCGAGAAGAAGTCCGAGGGGCTCAGCACTTCAGGCGAGACGATGCCAGGACCGGGAACGTTGCCATCGAGAGCGATGAGCGCACCAGCGGCCGCCGGTGTTCCTGTCGCGTCGTCTTGGGTCATCGTGCCGCCCGAGATGAAGACGATGCCCTCTGTACCGACGCGCACATCGACGATCAAGCCGGACCCAACTGGCTCGCGATTCGCGTGCTGATTTCGCACAGTCTCGAACACTTCGGCGGTGACTCTGGCCCGATCGTCGCTCTCAGGCAGGCGAGACAGCACCCATCCGAGATGGGTGAAGTCCTCGGGGATCAGGCCGCCGCGATTCACGACCTTCGTCGCGCGGGTGAACCTCGGAAGCGTCAGCACCTCGGGATGGCTCAGAGTGAGGACCAGCTGCTCACCGATTGGCTCAGGAAAGCTGACGCTCCGAGGCTCCAGCATCTCCCAGCTCGGGTTCGTGCCGACTTCTGGCATCGCGGTTCGAAAGGAATGAGCGAAATGCGGAACAACCGCGCCGACCATGTCGTTCGCGTCGACGCACCAAGAGATCTCGACCGATGCATCGCCGTCGGGTAGCGCGTCGAGGGCGAGACGGACGAGTACGTTCGTCGTGCCGGGCGCTGAGCCCATGCCGACGAGCGCGGTGACACCAGCCTCGTTGGCGGCGGCGTCGCGCTCGAGAAGCAACTCCGTTGCGTCTGCATCATCACAGATGTCCACGTAGTCGGTCCCCGCGGCGATCGCCGCATCGAGGATGATCGGCCCGAGTGTGTAATAGGGTCCGGTGCAATTCACGACGAGGTCAGCCGAGCGAAGCACCTCCTCGAGTTTCGCGGGCTCGGAGATCAGATCGAACTCGATGAGTTCTACCTCCTGCTCCCCGGCCCGAATGGCGGCAGGCGAGCGGAACTGTCGATCGCAGCACAGGATCCGCAGCTCTTCCGATGCCCGGCCGAGTCCTCGAAGGACCCCCGATGCTTGGGCGCCGCCCGCGCCCAGGACCGCAATGGTTTTTTTCGACACTTCTATCGTTCCCTTGAAAAGTACGAGCGCTGCCGCCCGATCGACTAACGGTTGCCCACCCTGTTTAGCCCGGGTGGCGGCGACAATCAGCTGCTCGCCCCCGTGCGCAGTCGCTTGGTGGCGTCGCGATCGATCGCGAGCCCATCGGGCGTTTCGACGAGCGCGACTCCATATGCTTCAGCGGCGCGCTCGCGTGTCTCCCAGAGTTCGACGACGTCCTTGAGCACGAGCTCCGGATCCCGCTCGAACGGGGAACCGTAGCCACCACCCGAAGCATCCACACCGATGATGGTCTGACCCTTCTCCAAGAGAATGGCGGCCGTGTTCGGCAGCTTCTCGCGGGAACCGTCGGCGCGTTCCAGCCAGGTCTCCGCGACCGCACCATTGGCGCCTCCGAGTACGCCCTTGGGGGGCTCGATCTGTCCGTCGCAGGGGTAGATCACCGTGACGGGGTTGTCCTTGGGTGTGTATGCGTACTCGAACGCGGGGCCGCCGCGGAATTGCCCTTCGCCTGCGGTGCCGGCCTTGAACTTGAGGTACTTGTACACAATCGGCATCTTGATCTCGTCGATCTCGATGGAGTCGCGGTACATCAGCCCGCCAGTGCACGGTACCTGCCAGTTCACCCACCCATCTGCGTACGCGCTGCCCGGTCCGCCGTTCGCAGTGACCACGACCTGGTTGACGAACGGCTCACCAGTGCGAACATCGGTACCGGAGAGAACAGCGAATCCCGCTCCCACGCCAACTGCCCCTTCGGCCACCCCATACGGCGCACCCAGCTGGGCGAACGCAGCACCCACGCAGTTGATCAGGCGATCAGTGACGTTGGTGGTCGCGACAGAAC
Organism: Agromyces sp. NSFZ; assembly: GCF_056156205.1. Taxonomy (NCBI): domain Bacteria; kingdom Bacillati; phylum Actinomycetota; class Actinomycetes; order Micrococcales; family Microbacteriaceae; genus Agromyces; species Agromyces sp. NSFZ. Next base: position 459,759 of record NZ_CM149585.1, on the reverse strand, counting down.
AGCTGTGCGGGAACTTCGGCTTGCCGACGGCTGATCCCTCGTTCATGTCGATCTGAATCCGCCTGAATGCGCCGGAGTTCTTGGGGATGTTCTGCGGTATCGCGTTGAAGATGCCTCCGAAGACCGCAGCGCGAGTCGTCGCCTCGGTGAGGTTCAGGCCGCAATCGACGTTTGGCCCGTTTTCCGTGAGGTCTACGTGGATCATGCCTTCCTCTGGCTTGATCGTGATCCTGACGTTGAAGTCCAATCCGTCGGGGAGGAAGGGCATGAACGCGTCATGGCGGCCCGTGTTGTAGAGCTCTGCAGCCGGGAGTTCTTCGATGGCAGCCTTGGTGAGCTTCTCGGCATAGTTCAGCCAGTCCGTCATGAACTGCTTCACCGTGTCGATGCCGTGCTTCGCGACGAACTCCTTGAGTCGCCTCTCTGCGACACGGGCGGCGCCCAACGCAGCGAGGTAGTCCCCATACCATTGCGATGGAACGCGAATGCGCGACTGACACATGCGAATGACATCGTCATTGTTCTCGTAATCAGACTGCACCTTCACGACCGGGAAGATCAGGGCACCCTCCTCGTACACGTCCTTGGCCGCGGCATGGTAGGTCGTAGGGATGGAGTTGCCTGTGTCGGCTTGGTGCGCTTTCGCCACCGCCGTGAACATGTGCTCGTCGCCGATGAACACCGGTACCAGAATCGTGTGGTCGGCGGCGTGGGAATTCCCGACGTAGGGGTCATTGTCCAGGAAGGCGTCTCCCTCGCGCATGTCTGGATGTGCCGCTTGCATGGCGCGCCCCTGCAACTGCGCGCCGAAGATGTGCACCGGAATGCCTTCGGCCGCGGCGAGAAGCTCGTTCTCGTTCGTCAGGATGGCGCAGGAGAAGTCACGCGCGCTGTTGATGACCGCCGAACGTGCCGTGCGCAGTAGCGTGTTGGTCATTTCGCGGACGATGCCATCGATTCCGTTCGCGAGGACCGCCGTGCGGATCGCGTCGAACTTCTGTGCGGTCATGCGCGGATCCTCTCGATCTGCAGCAAGTAGTTGCCCGTTCCGGAGACCTCGGCGGCCATGCCCGGGTAGACCACCAGCGTGGTGGTGGGTTCTTGGATGATCGCGGGCCCGGAGACATGCGCGCCGAGTGCGAGGTGCTCCGACTTATAGATGGGTGTGGTCACCCGCCCAGTGCCGCCGAAATAGCAGTCCCGGCTGTCTGGCGTCGACGCTCGGTGCTTTTCCACGGTCTTACGGGTCTGGGCAGTGCGAGGAATCTCGATCGTGACGCGGGAAATCCAGTTCAGGAACTCGATATCCGAGCCTGTGTCACGGACTGCGTACACGCGCTGGTGCAGGTCATGGAAGTCGGTGACGAGTTGATCGAAGTCGTCGGGCGCGTTGAACCTGTCGCGCGAAAGCGGCAGGTCGATCGTCCAGATCTGGTTTTGGTAACGCGCTTCAACGCTGTACTCGATCTTGTAGTTCGGGTATCGGTCGGTGAACCGATCGGCGAATGCGTGCAGCCGCTCGTCGAGACCGTCAAGCAGTCGATTGATCTGCGCTGCGTCGAAGCGGCTCGCGGAGGTGATCAGCGCCGCGGATTCTTCCTTGACGATGTCAGCGAAATGCATGCCCGAGGCGGAAAGAGCCGACGCCATCCTCGGAAGAACGGCGCGCTCGGACCCGAGTTCTTGCGCGATCTGCATGATGTTGATGCCGGCCGCGCCGCCGCCCGCGACCAAAGTGCTTTCTCGCGGGTTGAGTCCCTGTGCCACGGTGATCTCGTGGACTGCCTTCACCATCTCCTGGCTGGCGAGGGTGATGATGCCCCAGGCCACCTCTTCGATGGTGATCTCGAGTTGATTCGCGAGTGTTCCGATCGCTGTGCGCGCAGCCTCCACATCCAGTTGCATTCGCCCACCGAGGAAGTAGTCGGGATCGAAGTATCCGAGTACACAGGCCGCATCGGAGACGGTGGGCTCAGTACCGCCGCGACCGTAACAGGCGGGGCCCGGCTCGGAGCCGGCAGACTGGGGGCCAACCTTCAGCAGTCCGCCGGCGTCGATGTGAGCAATCGAGCCGCCGCCGGCACCAAGAGACCGGATGTCGACGGAGGAGATCCCCAGAAGATCGCCCTCCCATTCGGGCCCGAGCCACGTGTCGCGAGTCTTGACGACTGCGCCGTCGCGGGAGATGCCTGCGTCGAACGTTGTGCCACCGGTGTCGGCGACGATCATGTCCTCGCCCAGTCCCTCGAGAATCGAGTACTGAATCCCTGCCAGCGGGGCCATGGAGGGACCGCTCCGGGCAGCGTGGATCGGCGACTTGATGATCTCATCGATGCTCATGACACCGCCGAGGCTCGTGGACACGAGGATCTCCCCGTGATAGCCGAAGTCGCGCAGGTCGTTCGCAAGTTCCCTGAAGTGACGCTGCATCAGGGGCTTTAGAGAGGCATCGATGGCGGCCGCAGAGGTGCGTCGGTATTCACGAATAATCGGCGCGATCTGGTGCGACAGTGTCACCGGGATCTGCGGCGCGATCTCCTCGATGATCTCCGCGACCCTGAGTTCGTGAGCCGAGTTCACCACCGACCAAAGAAATGACACAGCGATCGACTCGAAGCCATCGTTGGCGATCTGCTCGATGAGGTCCCGAAGATGAGCCTCATCAAGCTCGCGGAGAATTCGCCCCTCAGAATCGATCCGTTCCGGGACACCGAAGGTGTAGCGGCGCGGGATGTAGGGGTCGGGATACGGCTTCGAGTAGTCGTACCCGTCCTGCTTTCCTCCCTCTTTCAGAACGAGAGTCTCCTCGAAGCCCTGGGTGGTGAGCAAAGCGGTCTTCGCCGTGTTTCGGGTGACAATCGCGTTCGTCGCTCGCGTTGTTCCATAGATGAACAAGTCGGTCTCGGCGATGAGCTGCACCGCGGTCAGACCCAGCTGCTCCGCGGCGAAATCGAGGGCGCTCGAGAGGCCACGGAAAACTCGGTCGTGAGTGGTGAGGGACTTGCCGATCACCGGTTCCGGCCCCCCCTGCACGACGACATCGATGAAGGTTCCCCCAGTGTCAGCGGAGATCTGATAGCTCATGGGGCTACTCCTTTGTAATCCAATTCGGTCGCCGCTGCCGCCGCGGTTCTATTCATTCTTTAACGTTAAGTAAGTAGATGTCAAGTCTTCTTGAACGCGCTTTCAAGAATGTCGCCGGCGCGTTGGGGTCAGCGGCCCAGCCACCGCGGCTCGCGGCTCTCCGCGAAGGCGATTGGACCCTCGAGTGCGTCATCCGAATGCAGGGCGAGCTCCACAGACGGAAGGGCGCGCATGACAGTGAATGCCTCCTGGTCGATCATGCCTCGAGTGGCGGCAACCGTATCGAGCACAGCTTGAACTGAAAGAGGCGCCGCCCGGCAAACCGATCGGGCGAGGGCGATTGCTTCGTCGAGGACTCGACCCGCCGGTACCACCCGATTCACGAGCCCCCAGCGGAGCGCTTCTTCCGCGACGAACCGTCTTCCGGTAATCAGCAACTCAAGCGCGATCGCCCGAGAAGTGAGGGCCGGCAGCCGAGTCAGACCCCCTGCATCGGGCAGAATGCCAAGACCCGCCTCGGGAAATGCGAATACTGCTGAATCCGCCACGACGGAAAGATGGCAAGCCATCATGAGTTCAACGCCCCCACCGTAGGCGGCGCCGTTAACCGCAGCAATCACAGGCTTCCTCAGGCCGAAGAATTCGGTCAGCCCGGCGAAGCCTCCGGCTCCATGATTAGCATCATGTGCTTCTCCTTCGGCGGCGGCGCGGAGATCCCAACCCGCGCTGAAGAAGCGTTCCCCTGCGCCCGTCACGATCCCCACCCGCAGATCATCTCGATCGTCGAGTTTGAGAAACGCCTCGTGCAATGCCACGCTCGTCGCTGCGCTGATCGCATTCGCCTTCGGCCGATCAATCGTGACGATCAGAATCTCGTCGAGCACCTGGGTCGACACGCCGGTTTCCATGGCATCCCTCCTTTGCGGGCCGGGAGCCGATTCGGCACTTGACCCAGCCCGCTTTGCGTCCTACATTACTTAATAGACATTTAGTTAGCGAATGCGTCCTCAGCCTCGATCTGGCTTTGCATCACTCGATGAAGAGAGAAACAGCCCGTGAACACCTCCGGCTTCAGCACTGCCTCGATCCCGTTTCCCACGCTCTCGGACGCACTCGAGCATTGGGGTCGCGCCACCCCCGACCGGCTTGCACTCACCTCGGGACGTGAGCAACTCACGTGGGGTGAACTCGTCGATCGAGTGGCACGTTGCCGCACCTGGCTACATGAACAAGGCGTGCATTCCGGCGATCGTGTGGTGATCGTTGGCCACAACTCCATCCCATGGGTCGTCCACTACATGGCGGTCCTCGGCCTTGGTGCGGTCATCGCTCCCGCGAACAACCGCCTCAACCCCCGTCAGTTCGCCGATCAAGTGAAGGTACTCGACGCCGCGCTCGTCCTGCGCGACGAAGAGCACACAGGCATCGTGAGCGAGGTCTCAGATACACCGGTCTTCGACTTGTTCCACGACCTACCGAGCAACATCTTCCCAGAATCGACGGGCCTCGACCTCGACGCACCCGCGCTGATCAGTTTCACTTCCGGCACCACAGGACGGCCGAAGGGAGCGACGCTTTCGCAGGGCGCGCTTGCCGAGGCATCCTGGGCCTTCGTTCGCGTCATGCACACGACACCAGACGACTCGACACTGGTCGTTGTTCCGATGTTCCACAACACAGGATTCATCGATCAGTTCGGTCACATGCTCCTCGTCGGCGGCAGGACCGACCTACTCAAGAAGTTCCGCACGGCGCTCGCGATCGAGGCGCTCATCAAACGACCGGTCACGTACCTGGCTGCAGTTCCGAGCATCCATCGCCTCCTCATGTTGGCTGAGGGCGCGGACCAAGCGCTCTCGAGTATGAGGATCCTGCTTTACGGCGGCTCACCCATGCCAAGCACCTGGATCGACGAGTATCTCTCTCGCTGGCCAGGGCTCCAGCTCTACCACGGTTACGGGCTCTCGGAGTACGGCTCAGCCATCTCCTTCCTCCCCCCGCAGTTCGCCGAAGAGTTCGGCGAATCGATCGGCATGCCCGTGCCGTTCACATCAATCCGTATCGTCGATGCGAACGGAGTCGACGTCGCTGACGGCGAGATCGGTGAGCTTTGGGCAAAGGGCCCGACCGTCATGCTCGGCTATTGGCAACAGCCTGAACTGACCGCTTCGAAGATCAGCGACGGATGGCTCCACACCGGCGATCTCGCGCGACTCGATGGCGACCTCTATTATTTCGAGGGACGCGTCGATGACGTGATCAACCGGGGTGGGGAGAAGGTCTTGCCGGCCCACATCGAGGGACTGCTCGCGGCGGTGCCAGGGGTGGCCATCGGATGCGTATTCGGGGTCGCAGACTCGATCCTGCAGAATCGCGTGTTCGCCGCGGTCGAAGAGCGTCCTGGGGAGAGTTTCGCCGAGGACTCTGCCTTGAGCCAGTTGCGCACACAACTGCCCGACTACGCAGTTCCCGAGCGAATCTTCACACAGACACCGCTGCCCAGGACGGCGAGCGGAAAGGTAGACCGACGAGCCGTTGCGGCGCTCTTCGAAGCGACCGCAAATCAGCGCGACAACCGTCGTACGGAAGCCGGTGTGGCCCGGCGCTCAATGAAGGCACGCGAAGTACATTTCAACTACGAAGCCGGCTCGCCCGCAGGCGTGGAAGTAAGTGAGGCCAGACATTGAGTGTGACGACCAAGTCCACGCGAGGACCAGGAACGAAAAACCCTCAGGGTAGGGGCCACGTCGGGCGCGAACGCGTCATGGAAGTCGCAACCCAGATGTTCCTCCGCTACGGATACTCGGGCACCAGCATGAAGTCAGTGGCGAGCGAACTGGGTGTCTCCGCGCCCGCGCTCTATTGGTATTTCCCGTCCAAGGAGGACCTCTACGTAGAGGTCATTGAGACGTCAATGCGCGATTTCTCCGCGTCTGTCCGGTCTGCGGCCACTGCGGCCGACCCAACCAATCGGCTCGAGCAGTTCGTTCGGGCGCACGTCATCTGGCAGCTGGACAAATCCGACGCCGCGCGCACCTTCGACCTGAGCAAGGCGCAGGCAGAGGACATCCCGGTTGAGCGCCTCGTTCCTGTGAAGGTACTTCAAGTCGAGTACCGGGATCAGATCCGGCAGGTGCTCCGAGAGGGCTCCGCGCAGGGGGTCTTCAAAGTCGAGAACGTCAACGTCACGGCGTTCACCATCATCACGCTCTGTGAATACGTCTACTCCTGGTTCAATCCCAGCGGGAAGCTCAGCAGCGCGGAAGTCGCTGAGATCCTCGTAGATCTTGTACGCAACATGGTCGGCGCGGGATCTCGAGTCGAGAAGTAGCAATAGCGAGCCGGGCCACCTCTGCGGCGCGCCCGACCGACCGATCCGGACGCCCATTTCGGTGCGCCCATTCAACACAGGAGGTCTTATGAGCATCGAAACCATGCACAAACTTCTCGAGGAGTACCACGAGGCTTGGGGTCGCGGCGACCAAGAGGCAGGAATGGCATTCTACTCGGACGATGTCGTCGTCCATATGGGGGGAAACGGGCCGCTCGCAGGCATCTACCGGGGCAAGAAGGACTTCGTCGATAACTGGATCGGCCGGGTGAATGCCTACGTCGATCGTTGGCAGGTCGGTGGCGACGCTGAAGACGAGAAGGACAACGTCCTGCTCATTGGCGAAGACGGCGTGCTGATGCTCGTCCACGAAGTGTGGGGCAAGGGCGACAAGGAAGTCGTCACCAAGCGCCTCGGCTTCTATAAGTGGGAGGGACGGAAGATCGTCGAGTGCTATTTCGCCGATATGAATCAGCCCGAGGTTGAGGCGTTCTTCGGCGATCTCAGCTGACGGCATCGCCCTTGCGGCGATCGAAGGCTGTCGGTGCGTCCCTGTGGTCTGGTCTTTCTGTGGTCCAGAAGTCCGAGGGTCACGAGTCGACTACGGCGATGGCCCAAATGGACTCGTCACCACACGCGCGCCGGAAATTCGCCATGATCTCCGCACGCGAGGCAACGTTCCCCGTGATCGCCTGGCGAAGCAGCGTCCCGTCGTAGACGGTCGCCACGGCAGCAGCCGCCTCGCGCGAGAGGCAGCGTTCCATGATGAGCGTCAGCGAATTGGCCCATGTGTGGGCCTTCTCGTGGAGGTGCGGCCGATGGACTGCCGCGAGTACGAGCACGAAGTTAACGTAGACGCTCTCCGACTCTCGCACGCCGAGCATGAAAACGAGGTCCGTCAGTTCGGTGGGAAGATCAGCACCCTCCTTCAGACCATCCGCCCAAGCTGCGAGAAATGCGACGTCCCTTCGCATCGCGAGGTCGAAAGCGGACTCGAGTATCTCTTCGATCCCGTCGAAGTAGTACGTGGTGAGGCCGAGGGAAATCCCGGCCTGGCGGGCGACTGCTCTGTGCGTCAACCCGTCGACACCTTGCAGGCGAATCACCTCCAAGGCAGCCGCGACAATGCGATCGCGTCGGCTACCGCTCTCTTCGGTCGATCTCCTGCGTGTCTGTTCCATCATGAGGACACTATCCACACGACGGAGCGCCGCGCCTACGGCGGGGGTACTGGGTCATGCTGTGGTATACCCGCCATCGACCACCATCTCGGCCCCGGTGATGTAACTCGCGGCGTCGCTCAGCAGGAACGTCACCGCACGTGATATCTCCATCGGCTCCGCAAAGCGTTTGAGCGGGATGGTTGAGGAATCGGGCACCGCCGAAGTGTTCTCGAGCCCCGCGATCATCGGAGTCAAGGTGTCGCCAGGGTGGATAGAGTTCACCCGGATGCGCCACGGCGCCAGCTCGACCGCGGCGGCCTTCGTCATGCCCCGCACGGCGAACTTGCTCGCCGAGTACGCGAAACAGCCGCCGATCCCCACGAGGCCAGCTGTCGAGGACACGTTCACGATCGACCCCGACCCCGCTCGCTTGAGGAGCGGAAGGGTCGCACGCATGCCGAGGTAGACGCCCCTCTGGTTGACCTCGATGATCCGATCGAAATCCTCCGGCTGCGTCTCTTCGAGCGTCTGGGTGAGAAGGATTCCCGCATTGTTCACCAGACCGTCGAGACGTCCGTATTTCGCCTCGACGCTGCGCACGACCTCGCGCCAATCCTCCGCGGACGAGACACTCGCACGAATGAAGGTCGTGTCGTCGTTCGCGTGAGCATCGGGGGCCGGCTCCGAGACATCGACCATGACTACCCGTGCACCGAGCTGCGTGCAGAGCTCAGCGTGAGTTCGACCCATACCACCCGTGGCACCGGTGATCAGGATGACCTTGTCGCGAAGCGAGTATGCACTGTCCCGCAAGAGCGTCAGCTCGATATTGCCCACGCTCATGCCTCCGCTTCGACGAGAACGTGCTCGAACCCGCGCGCGACATGCGAGACAGCGCGAGTTGGCGGAGCCGAGATGCGGTAATCGGGCATCGTGCGAAGGAACTCCTCCACAACCAGTTTCGCCTCGAGTCGGGCGATCGGTCGTCCGATGCAGAGGTGAATCCCCTGGGCGAACGAGAGGTGACCTCCCGCCGTCGCCGCGCCGTCGGTGAAGGCACCGCCCGGAGCTCGTGACACGTCGAACCGGTCGGGGTCCTCCCATTTCCGGTCATCCCGGTTGGCGGACCCGAGGAGGTTCACCACGGTCGCACCGGCGGGGATCGTGACGCCGTAGAACTCGACATCCTTGTTGGTCACTCGCGAGACGGACTGCACGACCGCCTCGTAGCGCAAACATTCCTCGATGGCATTCGGAATCGCATCGGGCGCAGCGACCAGCTTGGCGCGCTCTTCGGGGTGGCTTCCCAGCAGCCAAACGGTGTTGCTGATGAGGTCCTGCGTTGTCCCGCTCGACGCGACGATCAGATGGCTGATGATTCCAAGCACCTGCTCGTCGGTGAGAGGCTCTCCGTCGAGTTCAGAACGGAGGAGCATGCTGAGGATATCCGGGCGATCCAAGATCTGCTCACCCCGGCGCTTCGCAATCAACGCCTCGCACCACCGAGTTATCCGCTCGCCGGAGTCGAAGGCGGCCCTCGGGGGTACTGGGTCGTTGGGGATCCGCTCGAAGACCGGCTTCATCATCGAGGCGAGCACGGCACGCTCCTCTTGCGGCGCATCGAACATCCGTGTCACCACGAAAGTCGGGAGTTGCCAGGCGATGTCTTCGACGACGTCGCCGCCACCTCGTTCGCGGAAGGCTGCGACGAGAGCAGCGGTCTCGCGGCGAAGGGGCTCGACGAGATTCTGCTGGATCTGCTTAGGGCTGAACCAGCGCTGGATCAGGTGACGGTACTTGTCATGCTCAGGGCCATCCTTCTCATCCATGTTCCCTGGGGAAAGGAGCGAGTCCGTCTTGTCGATGTCCACGCCTTCGCGATTCGAGAACATAGGCCAGTCGACGATCACCGACTGGATATCCGCGTAGCGGGACAACACCCACAGATCGTGCTTCTCGACATGGTAGATAGGCGCGTGATCCCGCAGCGCTTTGTAGACCGGGTACGGATCCTTCTGGATCTCATATTCAAAGGGATCAAATCGGATCTCTTGAGCAGGTGTGGTCATGTTCGCTCTCATTCCTTCTGCATCGTTGCCGCCATGGAATATTGTACAAATGTACAGTACTCGGAGATGTCCACAAACATAGGTGACTCCGCATTCCATCGAGTTATTCGCGCAGACACAGGAGTTCCGCCTCGACCAGGCCGGCCTTGCACTCTCCGTGATCCGGATGCTCAATCGCGCCGACGTCTCGGTCGTCGGGGCGGACAACACCACGGTCGAGGTACAGCCGTGGTCGCGGAGGACGTATTCCGACGTGGATGCCGGCAGGTCCCCGGCCGGCGGCGCGCAGGTCGTAGATCGACTGCACGTGCACGCCGAGATACTCGGCGAGCTCGCTCGTCGTGAGGATCGGCTCGAGGCCGAGTCCCGAGAGGCGTTCGAGGTCCATACCCGTAGGTGTCCCAGGTCACTCCAAGCGACCCGGGACGGGCCGAACACCTTCTCTCCAGAAGCCCGCGAACCGCGGGCGCTGACGAACAAGCGTTGAATAATCGTTGAACTCATCGAGTCCTGTCCTTCTATTAGGACAAGAAACCCCTGGTCAACCGAGATTTCAAAGTAGCGATGTAGGTCTTCGGGTGATGCCTGACGTTGGAGCGTCGGGTGATGGTTGACACTCTCGTTGTCAGATTAGGCCCCGCGCACGGGTGTGGTGAACGCCTTCTTCACACGGATCTCCTTCCCCGGGTTTGAACGGACGGCGGTCTTCAGCAGGTCGGCGCCGTCCCAGATCTGCAGCAACTCATCGGTCACGTGGACATCCACGCGCGCGCCCGCGCGGTGCTTGCCGACACTGATCTGCTGCCACGCCACGCATACCGTGCCGACGGCTGAGACCGTCCGGGTGATCCAGTCGTTGCCCCTCCGATCCCGCTCCAGCGCCGACGCGTCCACGGTCACCGGCACGGCCGATGCCAGCGACGCTGCGAACCGGGCCGCGGGCGTCTGCATCCCGATGGCCTGATGGGGGCGGTCGTTGTTGTACTCGGCGACCCACGCATCCAGCTCCGCCTGCGCCTGAACGAACGAGCCGAACACCCGCCCCGTCAGGAACTCGGCCCGCAACGACCGATGGAATCGTTCGATTTTGCCCGTCGTGGTCGGCGACCTGGGCGCGGTCAACAGGTGATCGATGCCGTTCTCCCGACAGATCCGCTCGAACAACATCTCCACCGGCGGATGATTGAACCGGCCGGTGAACACCTTCCCGTTATCGGTCAGGATCTGCACCGGCAGCCCGTACCGGCGCAGCGCGCCGACCAGACCCTCGCACACGTTCCGGGACACTTCCCGGCGCATCAGATGCGCGCACACGATCAGCCGGGAGTGGTCATCGATCCCGGTCAGGCATTTCAGGTGCGTCCCATCGCGCAACGCGAACCCGCCCACCACATCCATCTGCCACAGCTCCATCGCCGCGGCCCGCTCCCACCGCTTCCACGTGTCCTTCCGACGCCGACGCGCGCCGGGCTCGATCATCCCGGCACGACGCAGTGCCCGATACACGCCCGACTCCGACGGCAGCGGATCCACGCCGCGCCTTCCCAGCTCGTGCACCAGACGCCGCGGACCCCACCCCCGGTGCGCCCGCCGCAACTCCAGCACCAGCGCCTCGATATCCGCCGGCATCTGCGCCGGAGACGACCGCGGCCGATGCGAATGATCCTCCAGACCGGCCACACCCTCAGCCTCGTACTTCGCCAGCCACGCGTGCACGCTCTGCCGCGACACGCCGAACCTGCCGGCCACCTCGACCACCGAACACCCCTCGGCGATCACCGCCAGAACGGCCTGGTACCGCTGCTCAGACACAGCCAACTCCCTCAACATGGAGAGAGTGTCAACCATCACCCGAAGACACTGTCAAGCATCAACCGGAACACCGTCAACGATCACCCGACGACAAGATGTCCAGCATCAACCGAAGCCATACAATTTCAAAGTAGCGAGGGCGGGACTCGAACCCGCGACACCACGATTATGAGCCGTGTGCTCGTATTATCCCCGCGCAACGACGCCGGTCGCGGCCGGGATTCGCGGAATCTCGGGCGTCCCGCGTCACAGGACCCTCGATTGAATCATCCTTCTGGTGGTTCGGATGTGGTCAAACTGTGGTCACGAGATAGCGGGCAAATGGCCATGTCGACCGCGCTAAGGCATGTTGGAAGAGATCGCTGTCTGCGGCCATCGATAGCGTGAATTCGTGTCTGAGGGAATGATTGCCGCGGTGATCGCTGCAGCCGCCGGTTTGTTTGGCTCTTTGCTCGGTGCTGGCGTGACTTATATGGCCACAAGGCAACAGCTCCTTGCCGTGGCTAGGGAGTCGGAACTCGCGAGACAGGAGCGGCACCGAGCGGACGTCCGGGATCTCCTCGCCGACCTAATCGCGAGGGGTACGTACTGGATGGCGTTCGCCGTTACCCAGACCCAGATCCACTGGCCGACCACTGTCGGTGGTCCTGCGAAAGGATTACGAAAGACCGAGCTAGAAACGATTGAGGCCGGCCTCGCCGAGCTCAAGTTGTTTCCACGGCTGCTGATTGAACTCCTACTTGTCGTCCGTGACGAGGAACTGCGCCGTGTTCTCACGGAACTCAACGACTTCTTCTCAGGGCGTGCGGGAATCGGACTTGCCACGCGCAGCGCGTTTTCGAGCTTTCAGGAACCGCCTGACCAGGACACCAAGGAGGCTGACCTCGAAGCTCTTAGGCATCTCGGGGCCCTGCTGAACCGGCTTCAGGTGCGTGGCCACGAACTACTCGGTGCTGCCTGATGACCCAGAAGCTTTCTTCGGTGCGTCTTGGGTATCGATTGCCCAGATCCGCGGAATTGGGGTTCTCGAATCACCATGATCCCGCACGACACGACATGGTTTGTGGGCAAACGGGCCAGTACCGCTAGCGCCACCATCCTCCTGCACAACCGCCAGATCGTCGCAGTGGACGCGATTCGAGCAGAAGGGGACGAGGGTCACCTCATTCCGGCGAGCGCGGATCCGGGCCTACTCACCCCGCAGGCGCTTCTCGCTCCAGTGCGACACCGTCTCGGCAAATGGGTCGGTCGGGCGCTCACCCATCGACGCGGCCGCGCGTACCCACTCGCGGTGTTGGGCGGTGGCGAGATCGCTGTCGGATGTCGGCGCGTCGAAAGGATTCGCACCCATCCCCCACATGACGTGAGACATCCCGAAATGTTCGGCGGTGAGCAGAAAGCGTGGCCGTTCGGGCAACTGTCGCATCCGTGACCGGATGTCGTCGCCGTCACTAACCGATTCAAGCACCGCGACGACGTCGAACGGAGCGTTCAACAGATCGGAGACCGAGTCCAGCTGCACTGCGGCCCCCTCGTCGAATCCCTTCGCGCGCCGCTTAACCTCCACAGGCACGAGCGACCCGTCGCCCATCAGCAACACGACATCGATCTCGGCGATCACTGTTCCGTTGCGAACAAACTCCACGCCGGGGTGAGCACCAACCAGGCCATAATCATCGAACAGCTCTACTAACCATCGCAGCGCCAGCACGTGCCCGAGGGCATCGAGTTCGACACACCGGCGTACGACCTCTCCGAGGCGGTACGAGAACGCCACCGTATCGGCGCCGAAGGGCTGCGCGATGGTACGCCCGCATCCCGGGCACACGTGGGGCGGAGCCAGTTCTGCCAACGGCACCCAGAACGGGGCTCGGCACGCCGTGCAGGCCAATCCGACACCCTTGACGAGCAACCTTCGATCGAGCGCCCAGGCGATCCACTTCTCGGTGGCAGCGCGATCACCGATGCGAGCCTTAATCGCCGAAAATGAAAGGGGTCGACCCTCGTGCGGCGGCGCGATTACAGGCTCGTCGCGGCCGAATTCTGCGGCGAACTGTTCAATCTCAGTGTCCGACCGCGCGTGCTGTAGCGCTGCCTCGACTCGCTTCCACCGACCCTTCCACCACGACATGCCGCTGAGCTCGGCGAGCTCATAGAGCATCGCGACGATCTCCGAATCGCTGAGGAAGTACGCCTGACGAACGTCTCCCAGCGCGCGCAAGAGTGCCATGGCAGCGATACCCGGCTGAGAAGGGCGCACCGCTAGATCTTGGTCTTCGGCGGCGGCGGCCAGCGACGTCCACCCGCTTGGCCAGCGGACGTCGACGGCTCCGCTGCGGCGTGGGGTGTTGGGAACCTGCAACGGCACGGCTCCCCCAACCAAACCGGCGGAGTACCGGCTACGCAGTGATCCGAGCGCGGGCACGGGCTGATCCGGCACCCGCACCGCCGCCCACAAAGATGGCGGTCGGTGCGCCGTCGCTGCGAGCACGGTTCGATCTTCGTCGGTCATCGGCACGATGCTCGCCGCGCCCTCAGACCAGGTCTGTACGGTGCGGTGGGGTCTCGACGGTGCGGCCGCCAGCCGCAGAAGCTCCGACGGGCGCGCCACCTCTACCCCGTGACCTTGCGCCGCGAGATCGGACAGCTGATCGAGATCGAGCGACGCGCTGGTGAGGTAGAGGTGCCCGCCGCTCCACCCGAAGAACGTCGTGACTCCCGGCTGGTGCAAGCGGCGAAGCGCATCGTGGTCGAGTTGATCCTTTGGGATTCCGATCGGCATCGCTCGCGCGTCGCCCCATGCCCCGCGCAGATTCCACAAGAGGGCGAAGTCGTCGACATCGTTCGGGCTCATCACCACGACGATGTTCGGCCCGGCCGCTTGCGCGACTGCCCATCGGTCTGGAATGGCGGACGGACCGCCGAAGAAGCCGGTGTTCGGCTCCTGCCCGGAGGCGAGGAAGAAGGACGACATCTCGCGAGGCGTGTGTCGCGGCGCCGGCTCCAAACGCGCGAGCAGGTCTTCGAGTCCGCCGCGTACCGTCACGCGCTGGAGAGGGAAGACATCGTCGTAACGCAGACGTTCGAGACCCGCCGCTTGACGTAGCGATTCGTCAAGGTCCTCGGGCAGAGTACCCAGCACACCAAGGTAGGCGAGCCGCCACGGATCACCGGGATCGAGGTCGACCACCTCGATCGGAACGAAGTGGTCCCGCGGCTTGTGCGCGGCTATTAGGGCAGCGGGATAGTCCCAGGCGCCATGGACGTTTTCGATGAAACGCGAGGCATCGGGTGCGAAAGGCAGTTCGCCCGCGAAGCCGTCGATCTCGCTTTCGAGCGCCGCGCGCACGAGGTAGTCGGGCGCGTGGCCATTCACCGCCGCGACCAGAGGTGCGCCAGTGCCACCCCACACCTGACAGAGGAGGGTCGCGGTGGCGACAGCATCCTCGACACCAGTGACAGGTCTCAGCACCCGTTGCGGGCGCAGGCTCACGACCACCTCGTGTACACCCGAAAGCAGATCGTCGTCGAGCAGTCCTCGCATCACGCCCCCTGAACCGCGGCCGCAGTCGCGACCCTTCGCTCTCTAGTTTGACGTCCCGTACGCGCGTAGCGTGGTCCGTAAGCGCACGTCGATAGCGGATCCTTTCGTTCGAGGGACGGGCCCCGCGGACGAGAAACGCAAAGCTGCAGGTTGTGGAATCGGTGACGGGGTGGGAATTAGGACGCCCAGGTCATCTCGTTGCGAGCAGAGTAGCCTTCCGGCGGCTGATGTGAATCGAGTGTGTTGTGGCGCCTGTCGCCAAGCACGCTCGAGCACCCTAGTGGCTAGGAGTCTGGCAACGGAAGGATCCCCTCATTCGAGAACCCAAGCGTCCGGAGCGTATGTTTGGTGATCCTGACGTAATTCTGCCGGTAAGCGGCGAACACGAGAGCGTCGTCCGTTACGCCCAGGTGCTGAACGATCACCAGCGTAACGATTGCTGCAGTGGCGTCTCGCAGTGCTCGTAACCCGGGGCCAGTGAGGAACTTGCGGTGCGCTGCCTTCTGCTGTGCGGAGTGTGCGACGAGATTGCGATGGCGTTTGACGGACGCAAGCCAGGACTCTTGGTCAACCTTCACGGCTGCCCAGACGTCGTCCGGCAATAGCTGGACGAGCGCTTGAGCGCGTGCCGCGAACGTGGGTTCGTTTGACAGGTAGTAGGTGTTGGGCAGGCCAATCGCTTGGGCCGCAGTTCTCAGGCTCCCGAATTGTTCGGGTGTGAGAATGCCCGGTTCGTTGGTCCACGCCTCGCTTACTCGATCTATTGCAGTGGCATACAAAAGGAAATCCGACTCTAGATAACCAGGCATGGACAGGATGCTGCTCAGTGCCTGTGGAATAGGTCGTAGGTCGTCCATCATGGCCCACCAGCGATCGATGATCTGCTGTGTGTTCGCGCGGCCAAGCCTGACCGGAAAATCCCGGTAATCAAGATGACCGGCCCCGCTTCTCTGGGTGGCAGTGCGTCCGAAAACATGCACCAGCGTTCCGTCGTGGGTCTCAACCTGAAGGGACAATCGAGCCGCGGAGCGTTGTGACGCGAAGGTGAGGAGTCGCTGCAATGCGTCTAGCTGCGTCTCGAAATTCTCGAGCTGCGTAGGTGATGTCGAAAGCAGCTCCATAGCGCCTGCTTCATAGAGCAGGGACATGTCGGGCGCGCCCTCGAGTGGTGGAAGCCTAAGCAGTTCGTGGGGTGAGCGCGCGGCCCCGTCGCGCTGATAGTGACGAACCACCTGATCGGCGTGCTCAAAGACCGCCGAGGCACGGACGATCGCTATGTTGGGCTCATCGGTGCCGATCCGAAGGTCCCCGATTCTCATCGAGCCGCGTCCTTGGGTCCGCTGCACTGTCGCCCGCATGTAGAAGGGTCCGTGCGAAGACCTCCCTCGAATCTCGGTCGGAAGGATCGCTCGGCTGTCTGAACTTGAGCGCGCGTTCCAGCTGTACTCGGATTCCAACCAATATGCCCCCCCGCTCTCGACAAGAACTCCTGAACGGTGCCCGTCATCGTGATCCCAAGTGACGTCAAGTGGGAAAAAGTTGTTGAATTCGGCATCCGACATATGGCTACCTGGGCTCCTCGTACAAGTGGTCCAAGGTCCATGAGGCCTCAACGATGAGGACTGCAAGCCCCATGCAGTCGGCCTCATCGAGCCATGCCGCGCCCGCCTGTGCCGATCCGTCACCCAAGTCGTTGGCCCTCTTGAGTAGCATCTGCAGTTCACGCTGCAGGTCCACAATGTCTGCCGGAAGGTCGGGCAGTATGTTCACTGGATCGCTGATGTGCGAAAACTCGACGGCCCCGACAAGCCTTTCCCGTATTGGCCCCGGACCTGTTGCAAGGGAGCGGACGGCTCGACGGAAGAGGTCCTGCACCTCTGATACTGGAGCGCTGCCATCATTCAACTCCGCGTCTCCTCCCGTTGATCCCAAGCCTAGGAGGTGCGGCATGGGCCACTGTGCTCCGCCCTGCGCTGAAGAGGGCGATCGACCCTCCAGATGCGGAAGGGGTCAAGCGAGACGCGACGTTACCTAGACGACGATGGCCTTGGGTGAGCCGCGCGATGCCTCGGTTCGTCCCGGACAATGAGCGTGTTGTTATGCCCGTCGACTTGGGCTTCGCTGGCCAAAGCCTTCAGGGCGGGCACAGGCGCATCGGCATACCTGCGTTTGTGACCGCTGTGCGAGCACTTTCAGGCGAGCGCTAATCGTTCTAGCCGATCTGCAACCTGGTATCCAATCTCGGGCCATCGCCCCAAGCGGTTGCGAGTTTGCAGGCTGGAGTCGGGCCTCAAGATGTGCGCGAGGCCACCGACGGGTCATTCTGGATCAGGACGGGTCGGCGCGAGCCGCCCCGTCCTGCGTTTAGTCGGACGGCCGTTGGAACGTGTCCACCAGCGTTACGAACCCTTCTCCTTCGAGCTTGATTGTCGAGATGAGCTCGTACCCGACCTGACCGAAGCCCTGTAGGTCGATTGCTCGTGCGCTGAGCTTGTCGCTAACGATGTGCGCACCCGCCCGGGTGGAGATTGTGGTCTTGATCACCTGGATGTCAAACGTCTTGGCGGTCATTGCTCTCTCCTTCGTTGACCGATTGCTTTGCCCTTTCGGCGCGGAGATCGGTAGAGAGCGGAAGCCGGCGGAGTGCCCGGAGGGAGCGGTTGCTAAGCGGAGCCCGAAGCGCAGCGGAGGGCGGAGTCTGCAAATAGCGACCGGAGAGCACGGCGAGGGCGGAGCGAACTACGGTCGGAGGCCGAAAGGACAAAGCAATCGGATCACCCAAGGGGTACCAATCGGCCACTACGCAGGTGCCGACCAGAGCTCCAGCTCGCCGCTGAACCTTTCCAAGGTTGCGTCATCAGTTGGGTGGCGTCCCGCTGGTTGGTGGAGTTTCTCGACACCGTGCGGGTCAGCTGTGGTTGATTATGCCGCGGTCAGTTCCGGGATGGCCACCTCCTCGGCTTCGACGTTGAGGAGCTTCATGGAGTGTTCGCTGAAGTAGCGGCGGTCGGCGCCGTCCCATTCGTCGTGCTGCTCGATCAGGACGTGCCCGGCCAGTCGCAGCAGCGCGGCCGGGTTCGGGAACGTGCCGACGACGTCGGTGCGGCGTTTGATCTCCTTGTTCACCCGTTCCAGCGGGTTCGTGGACCAGACCTGCCTCCAATGCTGCTGTGGGAATCCGGTGAAGGCGAGCAGGTCGTCGCGGGCGTCTTCGAGCATCTCGGCGACCTTGGGATGCGACCGGGTGAGCATCCGGACGACCTCGTCGAACTGGGCGTGCACGTGCTCGGGGTCGGGTTGGGCGAAGATCGTGCGGATGATCGACGCGACCATGGGCCCGGCGGTCTTCGGCACGTTCGCGAGCACGTTGCGCATGAAGTGCACCCGGCACCGCTGCCAGGACGCGCCCTGTAGCACGGTGCCGATCGCGGCGATCAGACCGGTGTGCGCGTCGCTGATCACCAGTTGCACCCCGCCCAGCCCACGCGCCTTCAAGGAGCGCAGGAACGTGGTCCAGAACGGTTGCGACTCGGTGTCACCGACCTCGAACCCGAGCACCTCACGCCGCCCATCCTGTGCGACCCCGACCGCGACCACGACCGCTTGGGACACCACCCGACGGCCGACCCTCGCCTTGCAGTACGTCGCGTCGAGGAACACGTACGGGTAGGCGGTGTCAGCGAGGGGCCGGTCCCGGAACGCGGCGACGTCCTCGTCCAGGTTCGCGCAGATCCTCGACACCTCGGACTTGCTGATCCCGGTGTCGGCGCCGAGCGCCTTGACCAGGTCGTCCACCTTGCGCGTGCTGACGCCGTGCACGTACGCCTCCATCACGACCGCGAACAACGCCTGATCGACCCGGCGGCGCCGTTCCAGCAGCGACGGGAAGAACGACCCCTGGCGCAGCTTCGGTACCCGCAGCTCGAGTTCCCCGGCGGTAGTGGTCAACGCCCTGGGCCGGGTGCCGTTGCGCTGGGCGGTGCGGGTGTCGGTGCGTTCGTACGGGGCGGCGCCGATGAACGCGGCCGCTTCCGCGTCGATCAACTCCTGGTACAGGGTCTCGGTCGCGACCCGGATCCGGTCCGAGACATCGGTGAGCTTGAGTTCCCCGAGCAGCTCGAGGAGGGCAGACTGGTCAAGAGCCATCGTGCGTATGTGTCCTTCCGTGAGATTCCTAGACAGTTCTCACTGACCATCGCACGATGGCTCGCCTACGTCCACGACGCCGGCGACCCCGCCGAAAACCCCACCACCCCAGGGGACGCCACCCATCAGTTGGCCGCGCGCGAATCGAGCAACAGTCGCCGTGACAGCCGAACGTCCGGCCGGTGCGCTGCTGGTTCGGGACCACGTACCGGTCTCGTTGTCGTTCTTGGCTACCAGAGCCTCACCGCCGTCAGGATGGGGTGTCACCCGCGTTTGCGAACCCCTTGGGGACCCCCATTGCTAGTCGATCGCGTGAGCGACATCGATGTGTAGGTGGTCGCAGCTATCCGGGAACTCGCGGAGGTTGCGGAGTGCAAGCGAGATCCCAGCGTCGTCGCGGCACTGTAACTGCCCGACTCTTGCACCCTCGGGCATGGTCGGGTCCAGCATCGAGATGAACCGGATGGATTGGGGGTCCGCGCCGGTGAGTGTGCGGCCATTGAGCGCGTAGAAGTCCACGGCGCTACCTCCGTCGTTGATCCAGTGTGAGGAACCGGTGCCGGCGCCGAGCAGCGAGCCGGTGCACTTGCGGTTGATGTCGCTCACCCCGACGGTCTCGAACGATCGCACGGCTAGCACCATGACCTGAAGGATGCTGGCTTCGATGCCGCAGTCGGGTTCGACGCGACCGTCTGCGACCGCCTTGATCTGGTCGAGGTAGCGCGGCTCGAGCACGCGCAGCTGCCCGGTGCCGGCTGATCGCATCAATTCTTGTGCGAGCGCTTGCGAGTCACCGCTGACGGAACAGTCGCCACCGCTGGCGCTGCTCGAGAGTGCTTGCACGACCTCGATCGCCGCGGGCCAGTACCTTGTGTAGTGGTCGGGGTCCTGGTTGATCTGGACGGCGTGGGCCGCATGTGACGGGTTCATCGTCTCCCAGCCGGGCACCTGCACCAGGCGCGCGAGAAACGCGACAGCTGCTTTGTGCGGGTCGAGCCGATCCGCCCGGGGTCCGTAACTCTCGCCTTGCTGGAACACGCCGATGGTCGTGTCGTCGATGGCATCACCGTGGTCGAGGTTCCGAAGGCTCGACTCCCCCATTCCTGTCATCACGCCGATGGTCGCGGCCCGGTGGTTGAGCCCGAGCTCGGCTGCAGCGTTGATGATCGTGCCGGCGATGACCAGCTGCTGGCCGGAGTAGCCGGCGACCGCGCCGCTCTGCTCGACGCTCGCCAGGTTCACGCTGCCGCCGCCGCAGCTGGCGGCCGCGGAGCCGAACGTGAGCGTCCCCGCCAGCAGGAGGCCGAACGCCACGCCGGCCGCCACAACGGCCTTGCCGACGCCCATGGCGCTATTTCCGTCCCGCGGCGGCCGCCAGCGCCTCGTCGGTGTTGGTTACGTCGATCTCCCATTGCGAGCGGATGTGCTGCACATGGGTCTCCGGGTGAGAGCCGTACTTGAAGATGAAGTGCCCGTCCCGGAGTCGTTCGATCGTCGCCGCCG
The DNA here is from genome assembly GCF_056156205.1 of Agromyces sp. NSFZ. Classification (NCBI taxonomy): domain Bacteria; kingdom Bacillati; phylum Actinomycetota; class Actinomycetes; order Micrococcales; family Microbacteriaceae; genus Agromyces; species Agromyces sp. NSFZ. The sequence continues at coordinate 439,107 of NZ_CM149585.1, read as the reverse complement.
TCTCCGGGGCAAGACCGAAGGTTTCCTGAGCCCACACAGCATCCTCCGGACGGCCCTGCCGGAACACGTAGACGCTCTGGGCTTCCTGGATGATCGTCACGCCGGGCGAGTCTCGTGGGATGTCGGTGCCCTTGTGCATGACGAAGACGTTGCTGATCCCTAGTCCGCGGGACAGCTTCTGGTTCGACTTGATCAGCTGAGCACTGGGTCCCCCGATCATGTGCCAGCCCTCCTCGTAGACGACCGTGGTTGCCCAGCCACGCTCGTCGCGGAGGCGACCGAGCATCCACATGTTCCCGATCGCCATGACAACCGGCACGGCGGGCCCGTCGTCAGGGAGCTGCGAGATATCGAATGACGTGAGCTTGCCCGTCAGGTCGACCTCGCGGGAGGTCTCGCCGTCGAGGAGTCCTGCGTACTCGTCCAGCAGGCCGTTGAGTGTCCAGCGCACGGAGAGGCCGGCTTGGTGCAGCTTGTCACGCGCTTCTGGGGAGAGCGTCTCATAGCGAGAGTGGTCGACTACACCCAGATTCGGGAGCACGTCGGCCAGCACGGCGGTGCGGCCGTCTTCGAAGCGCGCGAGGGTGCCGTGAAGCGCGGCACGCAGCGCCTCCTCTTCCCATTCGTTCAAGCGCTGGTCACCGCGGCCGAGCCGGGTGATGATGTTCAGGAGTCGCGCCTGCCCCTTCACGCCAGTGCCGCGCGCGATCATCGGGTCCATCAGGTTCAGCCGGGTGCCGGTGCCGTCGGCAGTGAAGCGGATCGGTTCATACCCGTAGCGGCGCACAACGTTGGAGTACTCCCCTTCGCCGGACTGGTCCTTCTTGTCGAAGATGACGGCGCGGCGACCCTGCAGCAGCAAGGGCCGCAGCACGCAAACAGTCTTCACGAAGCTCGACTTTCCCGCCCCGACATCGCCCATGACGACGGTGTTCGGGCTCGAGACCTCGCGGGGGCTGGCGTTGTACGCGGTCACGGGGTCGTGCGCGATTGACGTGCGGGAGAGCACGTCACGCCCGTTGACCACACCCTTTGTGCCTGTGGGCGGCCCGATGAGCGCGGTGTTCAGGATCTCGGCCTGCCGGGTGGTGGTGGGGGCACCAACACCGGTGGGCCCGTAGAAGCCGCGAGCGGCAGCGCGCGGCTTGGTGCGCAGCTGCGTTCCGGGGAGTTCCCACGGCACGATCTCGCTGTTGCTCGTGCCCAGTTCGCCCACCGTCTCTACGGGCGGTGCGAACGTGCGCAACACGGGCATCGCCCACATGCCCTTGCGTTCGGTCTTCTGCTCGCTCACGAGATTGCCTCCTTCTCTGACTTGCCTGCCAGCACGCGATAGACGCGCGCCGAAAACGACGTGTCGGTGGCGCTGATACCGCGCCCAATCGGCCAGGTAGTGCCAGATGCCGCGGCCTGATATGAGTCCTGCCAGTCGAGGTATTCGATGCCGAGCCCTGTCGAGCACGTCTCTTCGAGCTGGCGGGAGGCTCGTGCGAGCTCGTCGCGGGAGCGAGCGGAGATCGTCACGTAGCCGACCCACGCCGCACCGTGATGGCCTGTGCCAGCGCGGAGGTCGATGCGTCGACGCTTCGATGCGCTCATTGCCGTGCCCGTCTCATCGAGATCGACTCGGCCGCCCTCGGTCTTTGAGATCGCTTCGGCTTGATCGCGCACGAGGTCTCGCTGTGCTGCGGCCTTCGCCTCACCTGCGGGCACGAGGTGGATGTGGAAGCTCACCGATCGCACGAACGGAAGGTCACGGCCGATGAGGAGGTCGAGCATCCACAGCTGTGTGCGTGGTGCTGTCGCGAGCGCGCGTGCCTCGATTTTCGCGGTGCGGTGCCACCATTCAACCGTCTCGCCTGTCGCCGGGTCGGTGCCGCCGACGACGTGCGCGGAGAACTCATCATGCGACGCCAAGCCGAGCCGCGAGGGATGAACGTCGGCCACGTAGTCAATCGGCCGCGAGGGGTTCTGCTGGTGCAGCATGACTGCGGCGACCTGACGTGCCGAGAGCACGTCGGCGTGGCCTAGGCGAGCCTCCGTGAGCCCACGGTGCGCAGAAGCGATCTCTTCGCGCATGAGCCCTCGCCACCCGTCGCGCCCCTCGCCGTACTTGCGGGCGGCGTCGTAGAACGCCGGCGTGAGCGGCCACTTGACGGTGACGAAGTGTCGCTGCACCATCGCTCCGTCGCCGGTGCGGCGCAGCACTTCCTCGTAGGACGCGATTGCGTCAGCCGGTGCGCTCGAGTCGAGGCTATTGAGCACCCAGAACTCTTGAAGTGCGGTGTCTGCCGGCAAAACTCGGGTCATGGTCTGGACGTCCTCCACTAGCACGGACGGTACGGCGCGCGAGGCGAGGAAGGCGCCCCAGGCTTCCGCTGCGCGACTCATGACCGACGTCGACTCGATTCCGCGCAGCTGCCCGGTCACGGCAAACACGACGGAGAGATAGCCGCGCTCCCCTACGGGCGCGTGCCAGGCGATGCCCGCGACGCCTCGTCCGTACTGCAGCCAGCCCATGCCGTCCGCGCCGTCTGGGTTCGCCCGCATTGCGGCCAGAGCGCGCTGGGCTGCCCACTTCCCTTCGCGGCCTCTGGCAACATGCGCCGCTTGCTCGCGCTGGTCCCACTCCCCGACGTCGTAGGGGTCGAACGCATCGGTGCCGTTGGCAACGCGCTGCTTCCAGCGGCGGCGCTTGCGCGCCCGCTCGGCGATCGTTCCTCGGTGAGTGCGAGCAGTAACGAGGAGCGTGACCGTCACCCCCACCAGGCCAACCAGCAGTCCCGGCCAGCCAGCGAACACGGTGATGACCATGCCGCCGATGATGAACAGCCCAAGGAGGGCCAGTCGGGTCTTGGAATGCGAGCCGCCGAAGAACGACCGGTGCCCCGACTCGCCGCCCAGATGCCGCACGATCGCGCGCGTCTGCGTCTGCGTCTGCATCATGGCCGGTCCTCCCCAATCGTGCCTTGCTCGTCCATCGGGGCCACCGCCTGGTCGGCGGCGGTGTTGCCGAGCTCGCGAGCCTTCTCTGTCACTGCGACGGCGCCGGCCGCGATGAGCGTCGGCACGCCGATCGCGGCACCAACGCCTGTCGCGGATTCGACCGCTCCTGCGGCCACCAGCCCTTCGGCCCCAGCTGAGCCGGTCGTCGCAGCCGCGCCGGCGGCACCCTCGGCACCCGCCGAGCCCTCAGCGGCGCGTGCTGCCGCAACGTCGGAGAGTCCACCTCCCGAAGGCTGCGATGCCAGTTCCGCGTCGCTTGTAACCGTGGTCGACGTCGAGTTCGACGTGCTTGTGTTGCTGGGCGGCGCGGGTGCGCCGTAGCGATCCCCGGCGTCCGTCATGCTGGGCGCGCCGATTGGGCTCCCGCCGAGCGACGGCCCATTGGTGGTCCCGAGCCCGGTCGGGATGATGGGCGCGAACTTCAGCAGCAAGAGTGGGGACAGCGCGGCGATGAACAGCGCGAGTAGGGCAACGACGAAGGTCACGAGTGTCTGCAGCGGGTCGTTCTCACCGAGTGTCACGATCGTGTTGCCCATGATGTTGTAGGCGAAGCCGAGTAGGAAGAACAGCGCCGGGTGCGCGGCGAGGATACCGATCCAGACGAATACGATTCGGATGCCGAAGGTGCGGTGTGTGGGGTCGATGATCCATGCGAGGCCGAACGGCACGAGCACGCCCGTGAAGTACAGGGTCACCAGCTGCACGATGAGCATGAGCACGACCAGAAATAGGCCGATGACCATGCAGAGCATGAGGATGCAGGCGACGAACACGCCTCCAGTCATCGCGGCAGGGTCAGCGCCGTCGATCATGGCCTGCATGCGGCCGATAACCTCGGAGTAGTTGCCTGAGATGCCCCAATCGATGAACACGTTGGCGAGCGCATGGAAGAAGTTCACGAGGAGCACGCCGAACATCGGGCCGAACATCGCGCCGACGATGAACAGGGGAAAGTACAGGCCGATCGACTCGAGAAGGTCGCGGCCGGCCATGGTGCCACGAGCCGTGCGGAGGATCTGCGGGATGAGCAGTACGACCGCGAAGAAGATGCCTGCAGCGAACGCGATCGCGTAGGCGTTGAGGAACCACTCGGCAGTCAGATCCGGCAGCGTCGCCTCGGTGAGCGCCGGCAGTACATCCCTGGCCAGTCCCGATGCGGCGTCCTTCAACGCTTCGAAGGTGTTGCCAAACGGGTCCTGCCAGAAGTTGACAGCACCGCCGATGGTCTCGCCGATCCCGTTGACGATGCACAGCGGATCTGCGCACGGCTCCTGCTTCAACATCAGCAGCCCCCTGTGTACGGAGTCCCGATCGAGAACAGTTCTTCGGTGGTGCGATCGAGGCTCGCGTGATCAAAAGTCCAATGCCCGCCTTCCCAGACGAGTGTGTAGGTCTTGGCCATGCGAAACGTCGGATGCAGCTCGCCGTTGATTACCACGCCGGCGCCGACGGTGACGGTCGCGAGGTCCTTGCCGTAGTTCTCGAGGTTCCACACACCGGGAACTGTGGAGAGATAGAAGGGCGTGCCATCAGGCACGAGCGCGCCTGATGTGTTCGGCCCGCCGGCGTAGGCCGCGGTCAGGTCATATGGTGAATCGCTCGCGAGTACGGATCCCTCGACTGCTGCCACATCTGCGGCCGCCGGCACCGGGTACTGGTGCATCCAACGCAGCAGGGACGTCGCGAACTCAACGGCACCGCTGCTGGTGTGGGGGGCTTCGTCCTGTGCCGCGAGGACCATGCCCGCGTCGCGGGCGTCGCCCCCGAGGCAGCCGGCCGGCTCGACGTCGGGCGCGGCCGTGACTTCGCTCGGTGGGGTTGGTGATGCCACCGGCTCCGTAGGAGCCGTGTTCGCCCGGTCGCCGTACCAGACGGCGCCTGCGGCCATGAGGGCCAGTGCCGCGACGCTCGCAACAGCCCATGGCCATTTCCGCCGGGGAGGTCGTGCTTCGGCTCGCATCGGTTCCTCCCCTATCCGCCGAACACAGCCAGGATCGCGCCGACGATTACCGCAAGGGCTGCGAGGATGCCGAGCGAGATACCCGCCCACATCGCCTGGGTGCGCGCCGTCTTGTATTCCTGCGGGTTGCCGCCGTTCGACGCGCTGGCCATCTTCACGATGCCGATGATGAGGAACACGACGGCGAGGATGATGCCGATGCCCCAGAGGCCAGCAACCAGCTTCTGCCAGAGCTCCGTGAATTCGGTGCCGAAGATGTTGAAGTCGGGGAGGATCCCATCGAGTGGGTTTTCCATCATGCGCTCTCTTTCTTGTGGTGTTAGCGGATGCTCTGCTGCAGGTAGGAGACGACGTCGGCGGCCAGCGCGGTGAACGAATCCCTGGTTGCCGGCGCGAGCGCGTCGAGCGTGAGCTGTCCTCGTTCGGCGATGTGGGCGTCGTACGGGACGCTCAAGGTGGCGCGGACCTTTGCGCCGTCGATGATCCTGTTGATGCGCTCGACTACGTGCTTGTGTTCCGGCCGCCCATCCGTGAGACGGACAATGATCGCGTTATTGGCGAGCGTCGCGGCCTTGCCGCCGACGGCGTGGAGCTCGTCCAGCAGTGCCACAGCCTCGAGCACTGCGTCACCGGCATTCAGCACGGGGATCACGAGGGAGTCGGCGGTGTCGACGGCCCCTTGGAATGCTGAAGAGCTCGGCTGATTCCCCGAGTCCATGACGCGGATCGCGTAGAACTCATCCACCACCTTCGCCAAATCGGTGACGTCTTCGCGGGTTAGACGCGGACGCCTGCCCACAGAGCCGATGACGGAGGCGAACGACGTTTGCGGTGCGGTGTAGCCGGCGAGCTGGCCCGCAGTGCGGATCATGTCGACATCGCGCACAAGCTCTCCAACGCCTCGAGGCGGGTTGCCCTCCGCTCGGAAGGTGAGGGCGCCGGGGTCGTCGGAGACCTCAATGACGGCAACCGATCCCCCACGCACAGCGGCGAGCACACCGCCCAGGAGGAGCGAAACGGGAGTCTTCCCGACCCCGCCCTTCCGGTTGGCGACGAGCACGCTGACGGCGCGGGTCCACGTTGCCTGCCGGATGATTTGCTCGGCGTCCCGTCGTATGGCAGCGGCGTCCAGTTCCGCCTGCTCCAGCGCGCCGGGTGCCACGCGGATGCCGAGCTTGGTGATTGCTCCGCGCAGGCCCTTGCTCGCGACGGCGGGCGCCTCGACGGTCGTCGCGGTGCTGAGCTCGTTGAAGGGCTCGGAGAGCACATCCTGCGGCCGGGCCGCCGGTGCGAATGTAACGGATGCCTTCGCAGTGATCGGCGTGGACTTCTCCCCCGCGAGCGGACCGGCTACAACCTCGGACGCTGCGGCGGCGTGCTCGAGCGCGGTCTCGTCGCGTTCTGCCTCGGCGGCTGCTTCCTTCGCCTGGGCGCGCACCGCAGCGAGCTCCGCGCCGTGGATGGTGTGCGGATCCTCCACGTAGCCGGCAGCACGCTGTGCCCCGGGGAACGCCGCGACAGCCCCCGCTTCATTCTCTTGCTGCGTCATTTCGCCGTTGTCCTTTCGGTTGCTCGATGACGATTCGTTAAGCGTTTGGGTGGGCCGAACGAGCGCGCCGCACTGGGTGCAATAGTGCGTTCCGACTTTGTCGGAACCGCAGCTCACACAAGCTTCGAACTGTAGAACTGGCCCGCCATTTCGGGAGAAATGGTCCCTCACGGTTTCCCCTCCGTTCCTCTCCGGCCTTGTCCCCCCAACGAGGGTAGCGACAACCCCGTCTCTGGATTGCAAGTTCTCAACATTGCGATTTAATCGCAATGTTGGAACGCTACCACCGTGAAGGCTGATCCGATAGATGCACTGACCATGGCGGTGTTGCTCAGGCACAATGGGGGGATGCCGAAGCGTCTCGCTCTCGCGGACCTACCGCCACGTGCTGCGGCAGCGCGCGAAGCGATCGCGGGCCATGCTCGGGTCTCGGTGCTTCGCTTCCTTCTCGACCACCCAGGGTCGAAGCGACCTGAGATCGTCGCCGGCACCGGCGTGAGCGCAGGCGGCGTTCGATCTGCGTTGTCGGAACTCGAGGCGCTGGGCTATGTCGACGGGGATGTGGAGGCGCCGCGGCGTGGGCAGCGGATCCGGTACACCGTGAACCGCCATGCCCTCACGGACGATCTCACCGCGTTCATGGCTTGGATGCTGCGGTAGCACTCCCCACAGCTATCGCAGCCGGCCTGCTACGTTCGCACATGCGTACTCGCGATGAGTACATGAGCTAGGCGGCGACGTAAAGCGTGACGAGCGCGTAGAGCACGAATGCCGCGACAACGAGCCCGATGACGAGCAACACTCGCCGGACGCGGCGGTTCACCGGTACGCGGATTCGCATAGCTCCCCCTCTCGTCATTTGCCATGCCTGCGGTCGATTACCAATCCTCTCTGTTCTTGGTGACGTTCGCTAAACGGGTGGGTCCAATGATGCTGCGTTCCAAGGTCCCGGCCGGGAGAGAGCCAGCCGTGACCTTGGAACGCAGCACCGTGGCGCTTCGAGCTACTGCCCGTCGTCGTCGGGTGTGACTCGCCTGACCTGGGCGATCGCCCGGTTGAGATCGGGGCCGATGTTGTCGGCGTCGAGCACCCTTCCGTAGCGCCTTCCCTCGCCGGCATCCCAGCTCGCGGTGCGTTCCCGGCCAACGACGATCACCGCGTCGCCGGTGCGTAGGGTCGCTGCGGCGTTCTCACCGAGCTCGAAACGAGCTTCGACGTGATGGGTCGTCGGCGTTTCGTGCGAGATCCACTGGTCCTTGCGGTACTCCCCCGTGTTCTCGATGACGCGCAACTTCGTGAGGCGGATGCTGCCAGCCTGCACGACCTCGGGGTCGGCAGCCAGATTTCCAGTGATGGTTCGAACGGACATTGCGTTTCTCCTTCGTGGTTACGCGGTCAGTGCCGCGATCTTGTCGGGTCGAAATCCGCTCCAGTGGTCGTCGTCGGTGATGACGACAGGTGCCTGCAGGTAGCCGAGGTCCTTTACCCGCTCGAGCGCTGAGGCATCCGTCGAGAGGTCGACCACCTCGTACTCCACGCCCTTGCTGTCGAGTGCTCTGTGCGTTGCCTGGCACTGCACACATGCTGGCTTCGTATAGACCGTCACCCGCTTGCTCATCGTCTTTTCCTATCCAGCAACCGTTCTTCTTTGCTGTCCGGCAATTGGCATCGAATGTGAGCGGAAGTGCTGCAGTGCACCAGTTTTCGGGCGAAGTAATCCCCGCAGGGACGCGTCCGAAAAGTTGGGCACGGAGGCACGGGAGCGAGCTACTATGCTCGGCCGGACAGGTCAAAGAAACGTCTCTGATCTGTGCGGCGTAGCCGGTCCGCTTCCCCGCCAGCCTCTGTGCTGGCGTCTCTCGCCCTGGGGAGCGCGAGGGGGTCGCCCCTCGCCGGCGGGCCGAAAGGCCGTCGCCCGCCGCCGGGTGAGGATCTGAGTGAAGACTCATCCACTCACCCGGCGGAATGAGTTACTCGGCGGTTGCGGCGACGATCTGCTCGACATCGGAGAGCGTGTATCCCCACGCTGCGATCTGATTGAAGTAGTCGCGCGTGAGTCCTTCGTGTGGGTTGCGCCACGTGTGGCGGCCCGTGCCCTGCTCGACGGCGGCTAGGGCCAGGGCGAGCAGCACGTGCCCGGTCCTGCTCGCTGTCTTGGCGATCTCGGGGAGCGCGTTGCCGAAGTAGCCGCTCGGGAGCTCTGCGCCCAGCAGGGCGTGCGCGAGACTGCGGCCCTTGTCGAGATCCCCGCCGCTGGAGGCTGCGACGCGAACGGCGAACGAGGCGGCGTCCTTGGGGAGTGTCTTGCGGCTGAGGAACGTGGTGAGCCATTCGCGGCGCACGACCTCGGCGGAATCCCATGCCTTGTTGTTGGCGACGACCTCGCGGCGCTCGGACTTTTGCTCTTCCGTCATCGGTCCGCTCTGCTGCGTGGTGGGGGAGCCCCACCGCAGGTGATGCGCGTCAGGAAGCATGCAAACCGGCGTGAGGATGGCGGCGTCCTCGGTGCGCCAGGGTGCCTTCACGAGAATCGCATGCCCCTCGCAGCTGGCGTGCGCGTCGGCGTCGATCTCGGGCCGCTCGCTGTCGGCGTCGGCGTCCGTGAGCGACGTGAGTCGGTGGTACTCGTCGCGGTCCGTAACGGTGCGGATGCCCTGCTCCGTGAGAGTCGCGATCGCTTCGGCAACGATTGCCTCCTGCGCGCGCTCGTCACGGATGCGCTGCGCTGCGTGGGGAAGCTGCGCAGGTCGATCCGTGGCAACGTCGAGCAGGTACGCGGTGGCGTCCTCGTCGCCCTCGAACTCCGCGAGGATCAGGGCGGCATCGAGCGTGAGTGCGCCCGTCGCGAGGGCGTCGGTCGCTGACTTGCTGGCGGCGACCGTGACGCTCGCTCTCACGCGCTCCGTGGTGTGGCCGGTGCGCTTGGCGATTGCCGCCACGCTGAGTCCTTCAAGGGCGAGCTGGTGGAACGCCTCGACTCGCTCGGCCTCGCTGATCGGGGCGCGCTGGTCGTTGGCGATGATCTGCTGGACGATTCGCAGCGCCCGGTCGTCGCCTGCGTTGACGACGTAGGCGGGGATCGTTGCGACCTCGGCCGCTCGTGCGCCAAGCGTTCGGCGCTGCCCGTCCCGCACCCACAGGGTGCCGTCGTCGTTGCGGATCGCGAGCACTGGCTGGATCACGCCGTGTTCGCGGATGCTGGCGATGAATCCGTCTTCGAGGGTGACTACCTCGCGGATGTTGTCCTCGATGCGAATGCTCGCGGGGTCGATGTGCTCCACCACCTGCAAAACTGCGGCGGCGCTGGGGGTCTGGGTCATTGCTCTCTCCTCACTGATTTTTTTTGGCCTTGCTGGCAAAGAGAATCGATAGAGAGCGGGAGCCGGCGAAGTGCCCGCAGGGAGCGGTTGCTAAGCGGAGCCCGGAGCGCAGCGGAGGGCGGAGTCTGCAAATAGCGAGCTGAGGGCACGCAGCCGTCGGAGCGAACTACTATGAACGGCCAGCAAGGGCGAAAAACCCGAGAATCGGGGCGGCGAGGCCGCTCAGCTTCGTGGAGGAGTCGCCGGCTTGCCGGCGTCCGCATCGGCTACGAGCTCGGCGCCAACATCTCGGTAGGTCGCGCCGCATCCCGGTATGTAGATCAGCCGCGCCTAGCGCGGCCGGATTGTGCTCGATCTGCCACGTCTCGGGGAGTCGCTCGCGACTATTTGGGATGAACCGGGTTCGCCGCCTCCGCGGCGGCTGGCGCCTGACGGAGCAGGCGCAGCAGAAGAGCGCTGGAATAGGAGCCGCGATGCGGCCCTGCCCTGGTGATTTGTTTGGCCATTCCGGCTGGCGATCGTAGCTCGTGCCTGCGGCTTCGTTCCCAGATTGCCGGACGCGCCCGGAGGGCTTATTTCGCCCGACAATCTGGGCACTTCGCCTCGTCCCTTCGCAATCGATCTCTCTTGCCGGAAGGCAAACAAAATGATCGATCCGAGAGGACATCCCTGCCGTGACCTGGACCGCCGCACGTTCCGCTTCCACCACTACCCCCTCCGACGAAGAGATCCGGGCTCGGGTCGCGCTGGTCTGTGCCGGCCTCTCCGGAGACACAACCGTCGGGGCTGCCATCCGCCAGACAGGCAGTGCCGCTCTCCTGCTCCGCTCGGTCCGGGCGGGCAGATCCGGCAGCAGGACAGCCGGAATGACCGACCACGTGTTCGACCGCCTCGCATCAATCGATGACACGGCTGGCGTGATCGCCGCGACCGAACAAGCGGGCCTGGCACTCATCGCTCCGAATCAGGACAGCTGGCCGCGTGGGCTGGATGCGCTGGGTGACGCCGCGCCGTTGCTGTTGTGGGTCCGGGGCGTCGAGAGCGTCCTCACGGAGGAAGCGGCCGCCGTGGTCGGCCCCCGGCACCCGTCACGTGAGGCGCGGCACGCGACGCTGGAATTCGCGACGTCACTCGCGGACCAAGGCTGGGTCGTCGCCTCCGGTGTCGGACCAGGGGTCGAGCGGCTCGCGCTGACGGCAGCGAGCGCGATGCGGGGCGCCACGATCACGGTCACCTCGGTCGGCTTGGACCGCCTCTCAGCCCCCGAACGCCCCACCTCGGTGACGGTGAGCGCTGCGACTCCGGGGACTGCCGCGACGGCACACGGGATCCGCTTTGCACGGCGCGTGCTCGCGGCTCTGGCTACGCGGATGATCGTCGTCGACGAATCCCGGTGCATGAACGCGCGCATGACCGCCGATGCGGCACGAGCACTCGGCCGCCCCGTGGGTGCGTCAGTGGCAACGCGGTGAATCGAGCTCAGTCGGGACGCGTGGCACACGGCTGTGGATGGCGGGGCTCCGCCGATCCGCTGGTGTGCAACGGTGTTCTTGTGTTCGAGATCGAGTCGACGGAGCCTGACTGCCCGAGCTGTTCCACGCGGTGCGTAACCGGGCTGAGCGGCACCACGTGGTGTCGCACCTGCCACCTCGCCGTACTCCCATCGATGGCGCTGCGCGTAACCTCGTTGCGCCGGCGTTGAGGAACCGTTCGTCCGTTTGACGAGGCCGAGCGACGGCACGGGCTTCTATAATCGACGCATCGCGCGGGCCGGCGCGCTCCCCCTCCCCAGGAAGGAGCCCAGGCCCGTTGCAATACTGGCAACCCAAACTCCGATCCGTCACGCCCGGCGAGTGGATCCAGTTCGACGGTTCACGCCGCATCGCGGTCATCCGCGAAGTCACCATCGGTCATCCACCGAAGCCACTCCTCCGCGCGGAGACGTGGTCCTCGGACCTGGGAGCGCGCAACCTCATCGGCTACTTCCCACCTGACAGCCTCCGGCTCGCGGCGGAGACTGTGTGGGAGGAGTACGAGGCCGCGATCGCGGCCCGGAAAAGCGGAAGTCGCAATGCCATCGCAGCATGACACCTCGCGATGGCATCCGCTCCTGAACGCCGTGGAGAAGACCCCTGGCGTGTGGACGATGGTCGACGCGAGTGGACACGAGTACGGCGCGGTGCGCATCATCCGGGAGGGTGGCGCGCTCGTCTATGTCGGCGAGCTCCGAGGTAGCCGGCTCGGTGGCCGGAACGTGAAGCTGCGAGAAGCGGTCGAAGAGGTCCACAGCGCCTACGTGCGGTCCTTCAGCCGCCCTAGGTACGGGAGCCCCCATTAGGTGGTGTTCGCGACTACGTGGCTCTGTCAGTCTGTTTTGGCCCCGGGGTGACGGCTAGGAGTGGCCCCACTTTCTGACTTGCCGGGGCGGTTCTGACGGTTTGATCTGGCCCCACCCGAGCGTGTGTTTCGTGTTGCTTCAGGATGAGCGGGCCCGGCAGGGGTCGAAAGTGGAATTGTTCGCGGATATCCGGCGTGCCTCGCGCGTCGACGGGCTATCGGTGCGCGCGTTGGCAGACAGGTTCGGGGTGCACCGTCGCACGGTGCGGCAGGCGCTGGCGTCGCCGGTTCCGCCGCAGCGGAAGACTCCGACGCGGATGTCGCCTCGGCTGGGGCCGTACAAGGCGGTGATCGACGCGATGCTCACGCAGGATCTGGACGCTCCTCGCAAGCAGCGGCACACGGCGACAAGGGTTCTCGCGCGGCTGGTCGACGAGCACGAAGCGACGGGACTGTCCTACTCGACGGTCCGCGACTACGTGCGCGTACGTCGTGCTCAGATCGACGCCGCCGCCGGGCGCCGCGTCGAGGTGTTCGTCCCGCAGGAGCACGCACCTGGTGAGGAAGCCGAAGTCGATTTCGGCGAGGTCTGGGTGATCCTGGCCGGGGTGAAGACGAAGTGCCACATGTTCACGTTCCGGCTCTCGCACTCGGGGAAGGCGGTGCACCGGGTGTACTCGACGCAATCGCAGGAAGCGTTCCTCGAGGGACACATCGACGCGTTCGACGAGATCGGTGGGATCCCGACCCTGCACATCCGATATGACAACCTCACGGCCGCGGTGCAGACGGTGCTGTACGGGAAGGGCCGTAGTCGGATAGAGAACGACCGGTGGGTGCTGTTCCGCTCGCATTACGGGTTCGACTCGTTCTACTGCCAGCCCGGGATCGATGGCGCCCATGAGAAGGGCGGCGTCGAAGGCGAAGTCGGTCGGTTTCGTCGCACCTGGCTTTCTCCGATGCCGGTCATCGACTCGCTCGCCGAGTTGAACGAGCAGATCCGCCGGTGGGACGCGCGCGACAACGAGCGGCGTATCAACACCCGGATCCGCACTGTCGGGCAAGACTTCACCGACGAACAAGCACGCCTTGCGTCATTGCCAGGCGAGCTGTTCGACCCTGGCCTGGTGCTCTACCCGCGGGTAGACCGTTCGAGCCTGATCACCGTGCGGATGGCGAGGTACTCCGTGCCCGCCCGTCTGATCGGGCGAAAGGTGCGCGTCTCGTTGCGGGCGTCTGAACTTGTGGTGTTCGATGGCCACGCCGAGGTCGCTCGGCACGAGCGGGTCGTGGCCCGCGGCGGCGAATCGATCAACCTCGACCACTACCTCGAGGTCCTCAGACGCAAGCCCGGCGCGTTGCCCGGATCCACCGCGCTGGCCCGTGCACGCGAAGCCGGCGTGTTCACGACAACGCATGACGCGTTCTGGCAGCAAGCGCGGAAGGTCGACGGCGACAGCGCCGGCACAAGGGCGCTGATCGACGTGCTCCTGCTCCACAGGACCATGCGAACCGTTGACGTGATCGCAGGGATCCGTGCCGCGCTCACGGTCGGGGCGGTGTCTGCCGACGTCGTCGCGGTCGAAGCCCGCCTGCACGCGGCCGGGCCCGAGTCAGACCGTCATCGCGTTGAACAACCGCGACGTGATGTGCAGCGAGTTTTCAGCCTCACCCAGCGTCGCCTCGCGGATCCGGCCGCGGTGATCGCCGGACTCCCAGCCGACCGGCGGCCGCTGCCATCCGTCGCCCACTACGACGAACTCCTCAGCCGACGTCCCGAACCGGAACCGCCGGTCACCGATAAGAGAGAAGGAATCACCGGAACATGACCACTCCCACCAACGTCACCACGACCCTGCGTCGACAGCGCGGGCTGACCGAAGAAGCCGCCGCGGCCGCCGTTGACCAAGCCTGCCGCAGGCTCCGCCTACCCACCATGCGGGCCGTGATGCACGAAGCGATCACGGCCGCGGAACGCGAGCAGCTGACCTACCAAGGCTTCCTCGCCGAACTCCTCCTCGCCGAGTGCGACGACCGGGACCGAAGGTCCGTGGTCCGCCGCGTGTCCGCAGCCGGGTTCCCGAGGAACAAATGGCTCGGCGACTTCGACTACGACGCGAATCCGAACATCAACCCGGCGACGATCCATACCCTCGCGAACGGGGACTGGATCCGCCGCGGCGACCCGCTCTGCTTGATCGGGGACTCCGGCACCGGGAAGTCGCACCTGCTCATCGGCCTGGGCACCGCCGCAGCTGAGAAAGGCTTCCGCGTCCGATACACCCTCGCCACGAAGCTCGTGAACGAGCTCGTCGAAGCCGCCGACGAGAAACAGCTCACCCGTACCATCAACCGGTACGGCCGCGTCGACCTGCTCCTGATCGACGAGCTCGGCTACATGGAACTCGACCGGCGCGGCGCGGAACTCCTGTTCCAGGTCCTCACCGAGCGCGAAGAGAAGAACTCCGTCGCGATTGCATCCAACGAGTCATTCAGCGCTTGGACGAAGACCTTCACCGACCCGCGCCTGTGCGCGGCGATCGTGGACCGGCTCACGTTCAACGGCACCATCATCGAAACCGGCACCACCTCCTATCGCCTCAACCACACCCGTCAGCGGCAGTAGCGATCCGAAAGCCATTCAGAGGTAGCGGCAGATGGACTCCGGTGTGCAGGCTTCGGACGCCGTAGCGGCCGCGTGCGCTCGAAGCTCGGCAATGCTCCCTCGCAGGGCGTGCAGCTGCTCGAGCTGCTCGTCGATCTCCACGAGTCGGCGGTCAAGGAGGTCCCGCACATGCGCGCACGGCGAACGGCCCGCGTCGCGAACATCGAGGATCTCCGCGGCCTGCGCAAGGGTGAGGCCCGCCGCGCGGGCCCGGCCGATGAACGCGAGCCGTTGCACCGTCTCGTCGCCATAGCTGCGGTACCCGGCCGGTGTGCGCTCCGGCGGCGGCAGCAGTCCGCGCTCCTCGTAGTACCGCAGCGTCGACGGCCTCGTCCTCGCCTTCTCCGCGAGCTCTCCGATCCGCATTGTGACACCTCCACCAACGGGCTTGACCTTCAAGCATGCTTGAAGGTCCATTCTGACGGATGTGACCGCGCAAGCGGCCCGGTTCACCCGAGGAGGCATCATGACGCAGCACAGCGAGTTCGATCTTGCGGTGATCGGCACGGGCGGGGCGGCGATGTCCGCCGCGATCCACGCCCGACTCGAAGGGGCCAGCGTGGTCGCCATCGAACGCGGCACCCTCGGCGGTACCTGCGTGAACGTCGGCTGTGTGCCCTCGAAGACGCTCCTCGCCGCCGCGCACACCCGCCACGCCGCCCTCGCGAACCCGTTCCCCGGCGCCCCCACGTCCGCCGGCACTGTCGACCTCGGCGCCCTCGTGCGGCAGAAGGATGACCTCGTCGGCATGCTCCGCCAGACCAAGTACGCCGACATCGCCGCCGCCTACGGGTTCGACATCCTCCCCGGCGCCGCCACATTCACCGACCCGGCAACCCTCCTCATCGACGAACGACCGGTTCGTGCCAGGTCGTATCTCGTCGCCATCGGCGCCGAACCGCACGTCCCGGCCATCCCCGGGCTTGAGCACGTCGACTACCTCACCTCGACCACGGCAATGGAACTCACCGAGTTGCCCGCCTCGCTCGTAGTGATCGGCGGCGGCTTCGTCGGCCTCGAACAAGCCCAGCTCTTCGCCCGCCTCGGCGTGGCCGTCACCATCATTGGCCGGCTCGCCCCGCACGCCGAGCCCGAACTCTCCTCCGAACTCCGCAAGGCCTTCCTCTCCGAGGGAATCACCGTCGTAGGCGACCGCGCCGCCACGATCATCCAGGACGACGGCGTGGTGCGGGTGCGCACCCGCACCGGCAAGGCGGTCACCGGAGAACGCGTCCTCATCGCCACCGGACGCACACCACGCGCCAACGGGCTCGACCTCGCCGCGGCGGGCGTCGCGACCGACGACCGCGGCTTCATCATCGTCGACGAGCAGCAGCGGACCACGAACCCGGTCGTGTTCGCCGCCGGCGACGTCACCGACGTGCCCCAGTACGTGTACGTCGCCGCGATGGCCGGGAAGATCGCAGCCCGCAACGCCCTCGGCCACCACGAACAGGTCGACTACACCGGGCTGCCCTCCGTCCTGTTCACCGCGCCGCAGCTCGGCTCCGCCGGCATCACCGAAGCCGAAGCCATCGCCGCCGGATACCGGTGCGCCTGCCGATACCTGAGGCTGTCCGATGTGCCCCGAGCCATCACGAACCACAACACCCGCGGCGGCATCAAGATCGTCGCCGACGCGGACACCGGCAAAGTCCTCGGCGTCCATGCCCTCGCCGAAACCGCCGGCGAGATGATGCTCGCCGCGACCTACGCCATTAAAGCCGGATTCACCGTCACCCAACTCGCCGACACGTGGGCCCCGTACCTCACCATGGCCGAAGGCATCCGCCTCACCGCGAACCTCTTCCGCAACGAACTCCCCACCTCCTGCTGCGCCTGACAGCAGACAGCGCCCCACATCGAACCGACGCCTCGACGGGGCCACTTCAAAACGTCACCCCGGGGCCAGATCAGGTTGACAAAGTCACTACGTACAGGCGAACGGACCTCCTCCCGTCGTCGGTAGGAGACGGATCGCGCACGGTTCAGATTTCGAAACACTGATGTTCGACCCGACCCACTGCTCAGCCTCCGGTGCCGGCAGGCGTGGCCGGGTGGTCGGCTTCGGTTTCTGCAACCAGGTCGGCCCGTTCAGGGACGACCTTCGATGCCGGGAGGGTTCGTTGTGGCAGTGCGCGGAATGCCGCGATCGCGCCGCCTTGGACGAGCCAGAACGCGCCGTCCGCTGCTTCGCGGACGTCTTGGGGCGGGACGACGAACGTGTGTTGGGCACGTGCCGACCCAAGTCGGTCGCCGGCAGCCTGGCCCGCCGCCTCCATGCGCATCATCGTCCCGGCGTACTGGACGATCTCTTCGGGATCCTTCGAGCGGCCGAAGATCAGCGCTGCCCCGCTGGTCAGGGCACGGCGTCGGCGGATGTCGTCGTTGGAGAGACCGGCTGGGCTCTGGGTAGCGAGCACCAGGCCAACGCCAGCGGAGCGGGCAGTTTCGAACAGGCTCCCGGCGGTGTCTCCGGGGTCCTGCGCTCCGGTGACGAGCTGGGGGAACTCGTCGACAATGACTAGGACCGGTGACTTGTCGCCCGCCTCGAGCCGCGCCGAGAGAAAATTCCGCAGGTCCAGCAGGAGCAGGTCGCCCAGTCGTGCCTGGGCGTCGTCGACGGGAGAGAGCGGGATGACTGTGAGGTCCGCTGGTGGCGCGGTGTAGGACCAGCCGTCTTCGTCAATCCATCGTTCGAGCGGCCGGAGCGCGACGGCGAGGCTCTGCAGCGCCCGGGCACCGGCGCTGGTGCCGTTGCGGTCGACGGTCTGGTTGACGAGGGTGAGGTCGAACTGGTCTCGGACGTGGGGCCCTGGGTTCAGGAGCCGGTCGCGGAGATCCAAGGCCGAGCGGATGGGCGTCTCGGCTTGGACGGCTTGGAGCACGCCTCGGGTCTCGTCGAGGTAGTGCTGGTTCGCGCCGTCGGGGACGGGCATGAGTCGCATCAGTTTCGCGGTGACCTGCTCCGCCGTCCCAGAGAACAGGTCCCACTGACCGCCGATGGTTGCCGTGCGGCCGGCGGCGTGGGCGAGCGCGACCATGGATCGGGCGTCGGCGGGGTCGCCCTTCGCGTCGATGACGAACACCGGCCACCCGTACTCGAGGGCGCAGAGCACGAGCCCGTTGATCAGCACGGTCTTGCCACTGCCGGACTCCGCGATGATCAGCGCCCGCGCCGCGGACGAGCTGCCGGGCATGAGCAGGTACCTCCGGGTCGGGTCGACCCAGTCCCGCACCTGACGGGCGTCATGGAACCGGTCTGCGATGCTCAGCACCGTGGAACGGGTCACGAACCCGAACGCCTCCCGACCATCGACCCGGTGCGGCACCGTGATTGCGCCGTCGCGGACCCCAGTAATGCGGCCCGTTTGCGGGTCGAGGCGGATCCCGATCCGGTCCGCGGTGGCAGCGTCAGCGGCGCGCTTGCGGGCCACCTCGATCCGCTCCTGCCGGAGCACGTCCGCGATCCGCCGCGCCCGGACCCGTTCCGCGATCTGCCTGCGCCGGATGGACCAGGTCACCGGCAGCAGCAACACACCCGTAAACAGGTTCACCAATGCCCATGGCCCGAACACCGGAACGAGCTGTCCGACCCAGTCGTCGGCGAAGAACCGACCCGCCCCACCCGATCCGACCCACTCCCCCACTAGAAGCACCTCAGCGGTGAGGAGCAGACTCACCGCGACAATGCCCGCCGTGTTGGCGACCCAGTGGCCGCGCCGCACTTTCCAGAACGACGCCTTCGTCGCGATGCCCTCGCCCGCGACCCGCACCACCACGACGGGCACCAGGAGCGGCAACGCGACCAAGCCGACCACAACGAGCAGGCATGC
This sequence comes from Agromyces sp. NSFZ, assembly GCF_056156205.1. NCBI lineage: Bacteria > Bacillati > Actinomycetota > Actinomycetes > Micrococcales > Microbacteriaceae > Agromyces > Agromyces sp. NSFZ. Next base: position 420,434 of record NZ_CM149585.1, on the reverse strand, counting down.
ACCGAGGATCGCCTCGATCCCGTCGCTTAGCCCGTCCGACTCGAGAGGGACCGTGGTCTGCTCCACGCTCATCCGACCCGCCCCCACAGGGGCAGGGTCACCGACGGGTCACCCTCAGTTTGTGCCGGGGCGTCGTCCCAAAGGTCGGCGTCGTCGCCGACCCACTTGCCGCGCGCGTCCAGCACCGAGAGGGTCACCAGCCGTTCTCGTTCGGTGCGGAAGATGAACCGGTCCGCTTCGCGGGCAACGACCCGCGCCGCTTCCGCGGTACACAGGTACACCACCCGGGTCACCCCGGTCGTGGTCATCCGGGTCGCATGGTGCGTGTGGATCGCCTTGTACCGGTGCAGCGTCTTCGGGGTCAGCTCCACCTCGATCAGTTCGATCCGATCCCCACGCACAGCGACCCCGTCGACCTCATGATCCTGCGTGGACGTGGGTCGCCGGTCCCGGTACCACGCGTACCCGCGCGCCAAGTACCGGGCCGAGGCTGCAGCGACCGCGACTTCGTGGCGGGCGGTCTGCCGGTACAGGTTTGGTGCGGACCGGCCGATCGCCTGGTGCGTCGCCCACACCACCTGCCCGTCCTGGAAGTTCGGGCGCGCCCGATCCACCAGCCCGACCCCTGCGAGGCGGGCCACCCACTGCTGCGCCTTCCTCCGGCTCAGTGGGGACCCCGAATGATCCCCAGCCAAGCCCGCGAGCGCCCATCGGATCGCCTCGACGTCCGCCATCCGGACCACGCTCAACCACTCGAGCATCGCCTCATCACGACTCGTCAACTGCACCATCAGCCCAACTCCGCCCCTCTACGCACATTGCCATCACTCGCCTTGCTCTTGCTTTGTCTGCCGTCGCGCCCCGGGTTTGTCTTTTGTTTCTTGTTGTTGTCCTTTCCCTGTCCTGCTGCCCCTGCTTTACTTCCCAACCTCCCTCAGGAACTCCGAAGGATGAGTGGGGGAGGTTGGGAAGCGCGCGAAGCGCGGCAGGGGCAGCAGGACAGGGAAAGGACGGGGAAAACCGTTCGCTTGCCTATTCGCGCCGGGTGAACAGGTGAGCGTACGGTCATCCAACCCAAACGCGACCCCCGAACGGGGGTGACACGCCGCCTGAACGACTGTCGAGGATGCCTCGATAGAAGGTGCACCGCGTTGCCTCGGGCTACCCGCAGGCTGCCGCCGCGGGTCACCCGATCGCCCCGTCTGTTACGAGGACGCGGTCACGACGTGCCCGCTCGACCCACCGCTGCGCCGTAGTGGGAGCGACGCCCGCTGCTCGAGCCGCGGTACGCACCGGCGTGCCGCTGCCGACGAGTTCGAGCACCTCGACCCTGCGCGCATCCCGATCGTCCGTTCTGCTGGATGCGGTCGACGGCTGGTCGGACACTATCGTCGCGGGGTCTGCCGGTTCCGGTGCGGGCTCGCTTGCCTGGGAGCGGTTCGACGACCCGACCACACTTGACGCTGCGCGGGTGATGCGGCGCGGCTCGTCGTCACGTCGATACACGGTTGCGGCCGCGAGGTGGGTGGTCAGCAGCAGCGCGATCGCGGGGACCGCGTTCACGACCACGGCGGGCAGCTGGCCGAGGATCATTGTCCGTGGGTCGGCAATCGCCACTGCCGCTGCGTTGCCGGCGACGGTGAGCGCGCTGAAGAGGCCAAACGTGAACCACGGCAGCGTTCGGAGGAACCGGGACGGCGCCGGCACGAGCAGCGCGATCAGCATTGCCGCCAGCGCTGGGAGGTCGACCACGATCGGGAACACGACCGCGCGATCTGGGGGCATCCCTCCGACGTGCAGCGCCAGGTCGTGCAGAGCGCCCCAAGACATGAAGATCGCGAGGCTGCCGGCCGCGGCGATGAGCCAGCCGAGGAAGATCCGAAGCGGCTTGGACGCCGCCCGCAGTTGCGCTGCCCGGTCTTTGCTCGGTGGATTGCGCGTAGACGTTCGGCTCATTGCATGCCTCTGTGGTTCGCGCTTCGCGCGCGTACTGATTCTTTACTGTTCATTCCTGTTCCCTTCCTGTTTCTTAAGGGGGCCGGTCAGCGACCCCCTGCAGGACCGGTCAGCGATCCCCTATGGGGACCGGTGAGCGATCCCCTGTGGGGACCGGTCAGCGGTCCCCTGGGCCCTCGGCTGAAAGGCGAGCACAACGTTCTCCACAGGGGACCGACGGCCCTGTGGGCGGTCACTGGCCACGCACAGCTCGAACTCGGCCGGCAGCCCGCGGCCGCCCGACCGCACCCGCACGATCGCGCCTTTGGCGACCAGTTCAGCAATCGCACGCTTGACGGCTGACCGGGCGGCGACCGAGTCGTTGTCGGGTGCCATGTAGCCCAAGGCGATCGCCGCCATCTCTCGTCCGCCGAAGTAACGTCGGGCGAGTCGCCCATCCGGGCTGTCCTCATCCCAGCACTCCAGCGCCATATGCAGCAGTAGCCGGGCCGCAGCGTTCCCGAGTTGTAGGCGGGCCGCCAACAGGACGGCACTCTTCGCCGCGTACAGGCCCATCACTTACGCAATCCGGTTTCCGCGGTCACGGACTTTGCTCCTGATGCGTTCAGGCGTACGACTCGGCGCCCGTGCGGGTTCGCGCGGTGGACTCGACCCACTCGATGACCTCGTGGCGCTTGTACAGCACGGTGCGCTTGGTCGGCTTGTAGAACCTAGGGCCCTGACCCGTGTACCGCAGCTGCGCCAGCGCCCCCACCGAGAGTCCGGTGATCTCTGAGACGGTCTCCGGCTGAATGAACTCCCTGTCCATCACGCTCTCCTTCATTCTGACAACTCGTTGATGTTGTGGTTGTCAGATTCACGGTAGCGCGAAGTCTTCGTCATGACAACACCGAACGCGGTACTCTGTCGAAATGGCGGACTACCGAGCGGAGTCGAGTATCGGGGCCCGTATTCGCGCGGCACGACGTGAGCGCGGATTCCGAACCACCCGCGAGCTTGCCGAGGTCCTAAGCGGCACGAAGATCACCGAGTCGGTTCTCGAGAACATCGAGTCGGGTCGCAAGGCAGATCTCAGCCTCAGTCAATTCCTCAGCATCGCGTACGCACTGCGCGTTCCACCGAGCTTCTTGCTCGCGCCTCTTGTTCGCCCAGCGGCGTCTCTCGATCTGCAGAACATCAGCGACGACCTTCAGGGCCTCACCGCGTCCGAGTTCGATGCCTGGTTCTCGGGCGTCGCCTCCGGAGGTCACCGACCAACGTCGGCTGCGGAGCGTAGGGATCGCGAGGATCTCGAGGCGCTACGCGAGCTCGCATCTGTCGTTCGCGAAATCAGTCGGCTCAAAGTCGTGCTTCATATCGCGTCGGAGTCCGACGTCGAGATCCCGGGCCAAGACAATGTCACCGCTAGTCGCATCGGTGCGCTCGAGGGGAGAGCTGGCGAACTTCGACGGCTCTTGGCAACGTCGGGATTCGTCGTCGACTCACTAGACCAAGAAGCGGAAATGTAGAGAAGCCCTCCACTAGCTTCATAACAAGGTGCCGCCGCATAGTGCACGTTGACTCGTACGTGCGATTGTGCGGGGCCGATCGCGCTGACGATTTGCAGCACGCTCGTCGGCTTTGACTGCCGTGTTATGCGGTGACGAGCAGACCCGTGACGAACATGAAGCCGATGCCGCGAGTGCGCACCTATATGGTCGGAAATCGCATCTGGGAGCTGCGCCGCAACATGGAGCGCGGCTCTGCGAACGTCACGCTCATCCCGGGACTCTGAAACTCCTGACGTGGCGTCCGTGAGCGGATCCTCAAACCGACACCGCTGCGGGAGCAGCGGGTGAGTATCTTGACCGACCCGTGCGCCTTGCGGGCATGAGCGCTGAGCAGTGGCCGGCATAGACCGCAGTGTCGCCCGAGCGCGATCGGTCCGCGCGTTCGCGGCAGCGAGGCGGCGACTCGGCTCAGGGAAGATGCGATGATCGACTAGATGAGGCCGGCCACCGCTGCGGACGCAGCGATGATCGGTCCAGCCCCACCCGCGAATCGTGAGTCGGCGTGCGCGTGCTGGTCGGGCTTAGCGCTTCACACCGCGCTGCGGGACTGTGAACTTCTCGAGCTGGTCTGCGGTGAGACCATGACCGTTGAGCAGTCGCCCGACGGTTGCCGGGTTGGTCCAGCCGGACTCAGCTAGGCCTACGGCGAAGGCTCTGAGCGCGGCAGCGAACTCGCCCAGGCCCTTTTCGGTGATGATGCGCATCTCGGTCACGGGGGACGCATCCGCGTAGGCCTGGGTTGCGCGGTGCACCATCACGGGAACGGGCTTTGCTTTCGGATCGTAACGCTGCCCGAACCAAAGCATGGAGGAGGCGAGTTGTCCCATGTCTCGCTTACCGATCGCGGGGCTCTTCGCTCCCGTTTTGGCTTCGATGACCCAGAACACGTTGTCACCAAGTGCCCAGAGGTTGTCTGGGCCGCCGTCATTGATATCGTGCTCCGGTCGCTGGGAACCCAGCCCGATGAGCTGGCCCGCACGGCGTAGTGCCTCTTCGAACGGTTCAACACGGAACTCATCGAAGGCGAGGTCCTCAATGACGGATTCGAAGTCCAGACGGAGTGTGGCGGGGGTGGAATAGAGCTTGGCGAGTCGCTCAACACAGGTGACGGTCTGCGGCTCGTGCGACGCGAGTGGCGTATAGGCCAAGCCTGCGAGTGGCTTGGTGACGTTGGTGTTCTTTTCCCGCGCAATCGCGATCGTCTGCTGCGCGAGCTCCGGGTCGGTGAGATCTGCGTAGGTGGCCTGCAACTCGAGTAGTACGCCGGCGACAGCTTCGTGCTCTTCGCTCTCAACCGCTGCGGCGACGAGATCACGGGCGCCGTGGGTGTCACCATTCTGTGCTTTAGTGAATGCCCTTCGCTCTGCAATGGCCGAGTCGCTCACATGCCCGGGCCTCGGCGGAATGTTGCGGAGCGTCTGCAGGGAGAGCCTGACCCAGTCCTCATCGCGCGCGAGCGCCTGCTTGGCGGTATCGATAATCCGAGACAGCGGCAGGTTATCCATCTGAGCGGCAACCTGCCGGGACAACTTCAGCTGTGCTTGCGTAGCTGGGCTGAATCGGGAGAACGTGCGTGGGTCGACAGTCAGTTGCGCAAGACGCGGTCCGAGAAGGACAACCACGCAGTGGTCCTCGTTGCTGCGCACACCACGGCCCATCCCTTGTTCAATGCGCTGCACTTGTCTGTCGTCAATTCCGGTCCCTGCGCTAACGAGAAGCGATTCCAGGCGCTCTTCCGGACTGAACGCCTCCGGCAGTCCGTCGAGGATCAGCACGCGGCAGGCGTCGTCGGGCAAATCGATGCCGTCGTACCTGTTCACCAGCACTACAAGGCCGACATGCGTGCCACTCCGCAGCCGGTCGACAGCACCGTCGATCTCGTCCTTCATCGCGATAATCGCGGCATCCGCGGCCCATGCCCGCGCCCACGCTTCGCTTGGGACGAGGACGACCGTGTTGTGTGTCGCGCTGAGCTTGACGATCTCCTCACGAATGCTCTCGGCGCTGATGGAGGGGTTGATCTCCTGCGGTGCGAGAATCATCCGCTCGCCGATGTCGCCGGCCGTGACCGGCGTGATGGGCTGCGACACATTCTCGGGGTCGGCACCGAAATCGGTTACCAAGACGCTGTCGTCAGCGAGGGTCGCGGTGAGAAAGACCCGCCGCTTGGCTTCGGTAAATGAAGTGACATGGTCGATGGGCGGACATAGTGGCGTGATCGTCAGCTCCTGGTTGGAGAAGACGGCACGGCAAAGGTGCAGCACATCCTTCACCGCAGGCCACTGGAAGTAGAGTGCCTGCTTATCACCGGTCTGGGTGCGCAGGATCTCGCGTGCCTGCTCGACCCGCGCCCTCCAAGCCCAGAACGGCACTCGCACGGGAGCCCCCCGCCGATCGTCCCGGACGTCCATGTACGAATCGGACGACTGGGTCTTCAAGTCATCGGCGAATAACGCGAGGAGCTCGTCGAACACCGAGTTGGTGCGTGGAATAGACAGAGCAAGCTGACTGCGGGTGGTGGCAATCGCGGCATGGGCGTCGTCGATGACGACAGCACCGATTGGCGCGCGGGGCCGTGTGGGCCGACGATCAGAGAATTTGGTGCGCCCGTTCACGAGCTCGTACACGTTGATGACGCCGATGGCTTCGCTGTTCAGATATGCGGCGCTGTCAACGTTCGTTGTCGTTTCAATACCGATGCGCTGCGCCTCTGCCAGAACCTGATTCACGAGATAGTTGCTTGGCGCTACGAATAGGGCGGGGCCGAGCCCTTCGTTCAGGTAGCTCTGCAGAATGATCAGACCGTCGATGGTCTTCCCGCCACCCGTGTTCACCTTCACCACGATGTCGCGCTCGTGGCGCCGTGCGTGCCACGCTGTGAGGACTTGACCCTGCACATCCCGCAGGTAACCGTATCCCGGAGCCTTCTTGAGCTGGCTGTGCAGCTCACGGGGCTCAATCGGGGCCTCCTGCTCGGAACCTGCCAGCATTGCACCAAAATCAACCATCGTGTCCCAACCTTCGCTCTCGGTCCGCGCGTAGAATCTCGCATGCCGTGATGGCACTACGCGATCGCAATCATCTCTCCCAAGTGATCACCTCACGAGCAGGACTTACCACGCCATCGCAAAAAACCACGCTCAGTAGTTCTCGGCGATGTACTCGTACGCTCGATCGAATAGCTCGCCCTTGATGGGCAGGCTGAACTTCTTCAATACCCGGCGCAGCTCAAGGCGCACGTCTTTCTCGCCTTCGGTCGTGCGCACCCAACCTTCGAAAGCGACCTCGACCACGATTCGATCGACGGCCTTCACCACATCAGCGATGATGACAGGAGTGTTCGGCGGCCGAAACTCCTCGAAGATCTGACTGAGTGCCCCGACCCGCGGATCGGGAAGCAGCTCGAGTTCGCCTGCGTCATCTGCCTTCTCTGCGACCTTGAGGTCTCGGGCCACGGTGAAAATCTCCCGCAGAAACTCGATCGAGTCCTCGGCCTTGGCTAGTTGCGCTTGGCGCAGAGCTTCGAGTCGTTCGGCGAGTGCTTTGTACACCGGATGCCCGTGGACTGTGAGACGCTTCTTGATGCGTTCGGCGATCGTGTCCATGATCTCTTCGGCGCTCTTAGCGGTGACATCAGGAGCCTCGGATGGTTCGAGCAGGCCTTCTTCTATGAGCCGCTTGACGGTGAGCTCGTCTGCGATGACGACGTCGAAGAGCGGGTTGCGCACCTGCACGTTGGAGATGTGCTCGTGCACGAGGGCGAGCGTCTTCGTTCCGAGTCGAGCCCAGAGCAAAGCGCTGTCACCGTCGACCGGGGTGATTGCGGCGTAGATCTTCGCGACCCAGCGGTAGTCGGCCTTCCGGGTCTCGAGCCGGGCGTCGGGGGCGAGCGCCTCCCAGATCCCCGCGACGTAGGCGAAGTCGACCGCGAACCGGTCGCGGCTCGATCCTGGCGGCACCCGCTCGATCGCAGCCTCGAGGGTAGCAAAATCGGCGACCGCCCGGTCGATGCCGATGAACCGGTCGAGCAGGCTGTCGAGGGATGCCGCGAACTCGTCGAGTAGCCCGTCATCATCGATCTCCGCCTGCGCGGCATCCGGGTTCGCCGGCTTCATCGCGCGCGCAAAGCCGTCGCCCAGGCCGATGTAGTCGACGATGAGCCCGTACTCCTTTGGCTGCCCCGTGTCGGGGTGCGACCACGGGCGGTTCGTGCGGGTGATCGTTTGGAACAGCGTGTGGAGCTTGAGCGGCTTGTCGAGGTAGAGCACGCCTTCGATGGGCGCGTTGAATCCGGTGCCGAGTTTCGAGGTCACGATGAGGAACTTCATTGGGTCGCTGATATTGCGGAACCGGTTGAGGAGCGATTCCTCTTCTGTGTCGTTCAGCTCGTGCGGCGCGAACGCCGGCTCATCCTTTGCGGCGACCGACATCACAACGGCAGCTTCGTCGGTACCGCGCGCTGCAAGCAGTTCCTGGAGAACGTCGAAGTACGCCACGCACATGGCGCGGTTGTAGACGACGATCTGCGCCTTCATACCCAGCGGGTCGACCTTCGCGTAGAAGTGCTCGACAATGTCTTCGCACACCGCCCTGATGCGGTCGGGGTTGGCGATGAGTGTCGAGACCTTCGACAGCTTCGACGCGACGAACTCCTTCTCGTCGTCATCGAGCTCCTCAGCGGCGGCGAGTTCCTCGAACGCGGCGTCCAGGGCCGCCTGGTCGATGTGGAAGTTCACCATCCGCGCGGACACCCGCATCGGTACGGTCGTGCCGTCGGCGATCGACCGGTCGGAGTCGTATGTGTTCAGCGCGTGTCCGGGGTCTCGCTCATCGCCGAACAGCGTGAACGTGTTGCGGGTGAGGTCGGCGATGGGAGTGCCTGTGAACGCGAAGAACGACGCGTTCGGCAGCGACGCCCGCATCTGCTGCCCGAGGGTTCCCTCCTGGGTGCGGTGCGCTTCGTCGACGAGGACGATGATGTTCTCGCGGTCGTTGAGGTGGCCGGCGCCGTCGAACTTGTGCACGGTCGTGAAGATGATGCCGCGTTCATCGCTCCGCAGCAAATGGCGGAGGTGGGCGGCGCTCGACGCCACGGTGAGTCGCGGCATCCCGGTCGCGTGGAACTGGTCGAAGGTCTGCCTCACCAATTGAACTCGATCGGCGATCGCGATGATTGTCGGGTTCTTTAGCCGCGTATCGCGGATGAGCTTCGCCGCCGCGTAGCTCATTGCGAGCGTCTTGCCTGAGCCCTGCGTCTGGTAGACCAGCCCCTTGCGCGCGCCCGGTTCATTCGCGCGGCGAGCGACAGCCTCGACCGCCTCGAACTGGAAGTAGCGCGGCAGGATCTTCACGAGCCGAGGTGCCCCATTGATCACGACGTTCTCGTAGAGCACGAAGTCGCGGATGATCGTCAGCACGGTTGCCGGCGAGAGGAGCGACTCGACGCTGAGCTTCACCCGATCCCAGCCATCCAGGGTCGCGGACGTCTCGGTAGACCCCCACCGCTCCCACCGGTTCAGTGGCGCCCGCACGCTCGCGTATCGGAACTCCTTGCCCTCCGTCGCGAACGACAACAGGTTCGGCACGAAGAAGGGGCGCCTTTCCGCCTCGTAGTGCTCGTGGATGTCCTGCGCCCCGAGCACCCAGGTCTTCTTCTGATCGAACGGCGTCTTGATCTCGCCGACGACCACAGGGAACCCATTCACCCACAACACGACGTCGAATCGGGCGCTGTCGCCGGCCGTGCCGTAGACGACCTCCTCGGACACGACAAAGTCGTTGTTTTGCGGATGCGCGAAGTCGATGAGCGACACCGGCACATCGCGCACGGGGTCGACAAGCTGCACGGTGCGCCGTCCCCGCAGCCATGCGAGGAATGCTTGGTTCGACCGAACGAGCCCGAGACTACCGCCGTCGATCACGGTCATACGCAGCTGCCGCAGCACCTCGTCGACCCGATCCGGCTTGTCGGCCAGCTGCGGGTTCAGCCGTTCGATCGCGGCGCGCGCCCGCGACTCTATGATCACCGACGTGTGCTGCCGTTCGAGGGCGGACGCCGCGAGATGTGTCCATCCGCTGGCGACGAGCAGCTCGACGATCGGCCGTTGCACCGCGGATGCCTCACTCCACCCACTCATGCCGCGTCCACACCTTCGAGGAATCGGTCGTAGGACGATGGGATCTCATGGTCGCCAGAGAGTAGAGACGTGAGGATCACGGAGCGGACCGCTCGAAAGGTGTCGGCCGACCCTCGAGCTGCCGTCTGAGCTTCCCTGATCGAATCAAGTCGAGCCGCAATCGCCTGCTGTTCGCGTAACTCCGGCAGCGGGATCAGCTCCCCCACCACGAGTTCCTTACTGAGGTTCGGCTGCGCGGCCCCTACGGCTCGCGATCGGAGGCTGCCCGTACGAGAGCGAAGTGCGTGGAGCAGGAATCGAGAGTCAATCTTGGCGGGGTCAGGCACAAGCGCTAACACTGCCTGATTCGTCGCCATTGGACGCTGGAGCCAGCCCGCCGTCCCTTTCGTGTTCCCTTGCCCATACATTGCGACGACCGTCGACCCTGCCGGAACCAGCCATGTCGACGACGACTGAAGTCCAGCCTCAGTTATCTCCTCGCCCGCCGTCGAGATCCAATCGCTGTTCACTTCGCCTGACTTCAGCCACGGCGTTCCCGGGCCGTAAAGCCCGACGCCTTTCCGCGATGGTGTACCGCCCGCGCGAGCGACAGTCACAGCGCTTGCGACGCGCACAAGTGGGAATCGGCCGTCTCCAAGCTCGAAGAGGGCCGCATCGTACAGACGTGCGAGCGCGACCCTATTTTCACTCGCCGCCTCGATGGCTTCGTCGAGCGCATCGATCAGGTCGACGATCCGGTGCTGCTCGGCGAGGGGCGGGAGGTCGACCTCGATACCGAGAAACTCGGGCTCCTTTAGCCGCCGGCGCTCGGTGGTGCCTGTGGATCGTGCTGCTGCCTCACGTTGAAAGCGTCCGGTGGCGAACACTAGTTCCATATACGCACCGTCCAGCCGTGCGGAATCAGCCGAGAAGATCGGGAAGTCGTTCGTAACTAGGCATCCGTCGACGTTCTCGTGAACGCGCCCGAAGCTCGCTTTCGTGGCCCACATGCGGTTGTAGGTGATGTCGCCGGTCTTGAGCGCGTTAAGGACTCTCGTCTTGACTGTGTTGGCGGGAACAACTTCTCGGGCGTAGACGCCTTCCGCGTACCATCGCACGCCGGCGAAAGGCACTTCGTCTAGCGTGGCGACTTCAACAGGGCGACTCACTTGCTCGAGAACAGCGCCGAGTGGGATACGCTCCCATCCTTCACGCATCGAACCCAGCCTCCCGCAGCCGCTCGTCGAGCGCTGCTTGGGCGTCCACCAACCGCTGTTGCGCCTCGCGCATGAGGATGAGCGCCTCCTCGACGTTCGCTTCTGCTACGGTTTCGCTCTTGATGTAGCGTCCGATGTTGAGGTCGTATCCGTTCTCGGTGACCTCGGCGTGGTCAACAAGTCGCAGTTGTAGACCGCCCTTGCGGTCGATGTCGGCGCCGGCACGGTACGCGGCGGCAATGGCGTTGATGTCTGTATCCGACATCTGGTTCTGGTTCTTGCCGGGCTGGAAGCGGGCTGAGGCATCCACAAACAGCACTCGGCCGACGCGGTCGGCGGGCTTGCGCGCGCGGAACACGAGTATGCATACCGGGATCGACGTCGAGTAGAACAGGTTCGTCGGCAGCCCGATCACAGCCTCGAGTTGATCGCGCTTCAGAAGCTCTTCGCGGATGCGTGCCTCCTTGCCACCCCTGAACAACACCCCGTGCGGCATGACGACGCCGACTCGCCCGGTGTCGGGCTTCATCGAGGCGACCATGTGCTGGATCCACGCGAAGTCCGCATTCGTCGTCGGCGGCACCTCGCCGATCGCGCGACCGAAACGGTCGCCAGCCCAGGCATCCGCTCCCCAGTTCTTCAGCGAGAACGGTGGATTCGCGATCACCATGTCGAAGCGGCGCAAAGCGTCACCGTCGAGAAGTTTCGGCTCACGGAAGGTGTCACCGCGGACGATGGTGAAGTCCTCGACTCCGTGCAGGTACAGGTTTATCTTGGCGATCGCGCTGGTGGTGAGGTTGATCTCTTGCCCGTAGAGCCGCAGCGTCCGCGAATCGCCACCCGCGGCGTCTACCGCCGTCACCGTCTCGACAAGCATCCCGCCCGAGCCACAGGCGGGATCAGCGACCGACTCGCCGGGCTTCGGGTCGAGCAGCTTCACGATGAGGTGAACGACATGTCGTGGCGTGAAGAATTCGCCAGCCCGTTTCCCGGACTCTTCGGCGAACTCCCGCAGCAGGTACTCATACGCGCTTCCGAGCATGTCGCCGCTCACCGATTCCGGGTCCAGTCGGAGTTTGTTGAACGCGGAGAGCAATGCGACGAGGGCTGTTTCGGGGAGGCGCTCGGTGTTCGCCCAGTTGACGTCACCGAACACGCCGTCGAGAGATCCCGGGTTTGCTTCCTGTACGGACAGCAGCGAGCCGGCGAGCTTGTCGCCGACATTCTCGACGGTGTTGTAGACGTCTCGCCAGTGGCAGTCATCGGGGATGGCGAAGACGTGGAAGTCGGCTTCGATCTCATCGTCGAGATCGTCGCCGAACTCTGCGATGGCGCGGGCGTGGTTGTGGTCCCAGGTGTCGCTGATCCACTTGAAGAAGAGCACTGGGAAGACGTAACTCTTGAAATCAGCGGGATCGACCGGGCCGCGCAAGGCGTTCGCGGCCGCGAGAAGCGCTCTCTCGAGCTGCGCCTGGGTGAGGTGTAGTTGGTCGGTGGGCGCGAGGGTCATTGCGGCTTTTGCTCCAACAGGCTGAGACGCCGACACCGGCGCTACGGCTACTCTGCCACTACGTCAGATCGGCGAGCCCGCCCCCGTTCGTGTCGCAGGAGGATCCACGCCAACCGTGCCCACATCTTGCCCACAAGTGCCCACCACCGATCGGGATGCATGGTGATCACATTGCCGCCGAATGCCGCGGATTCATCGGGGTATCGATCCCGACCACCGAGATTCCGCGGCATCGACGCGGACTGAAAATCGGAAGGTCACGACCGAGACCGATCGTAGCCAAGGTGGGAACCCCGATTGCGATGGGACCCGATCAATGTCTGCGACCGCGAGGATAATCGTCGTCCGCGAGGTCGCCGCTCGTAAGGTGGAATGTCTCGTTTCGGGGAGGGGCTGATCAGTGGGAACCGTCGAGCCGTATTCGACAGCTGCCGGCAAGCGCTATCGGGTGCGGTACCGAAAGCCTGACCACTCCCAGACCACGAAGAGGGGATTCACCACCAAGAAGGAGGCCGAACTCTTCCTCGCAAGTGTTGAGCTTGGTAAGGCCGCCGGGACCTTCATCGATCCGTCGAAGGCCCGGATCACAATCGGAACCCTGGGCGCCGCATGGCTCGAGTCTCAAACCCACCTAAAACCGTCCTCGACCGCGGTCGTGGAGTCGGCATGGCGACTACACGTCGAGCCGTCGTGGGGACGCGTTGCCGTCGCGGACGTCCGCCACAGCGATGTTCAGAGCTGGGTCGCACGGCTGAGCACGGGCGAACCGGGGCGATCCAAGCCAAAGTCGGCTGCGCTCGTCCATCGTTGCTACGGCGTGCTCGCGAGCATCCTCGACGCCGCCGTGAAGGATCGCCGTATCCCCTCCAATCCCGCGCGTGGGGTGGGACTGCCTCGCAAGGTGAGTAAAGAGCACATCTACCTGTCTCATCTGCAGGTCGACCGCCTCGCGCGCGCCTCCGGAGCCCATGCTCCCCTCATCCGCGTCCTGGCGTACACCGGCCTTCGATGGGGCGAAGTGAGCGGTCTCCGGGTGGGCGACGTGGATCTCGAGCGCCGCAGACTCTCCGTGAGCGTGAACGCTGTGCTCGTGGGCGGGAAGGTCGTCGTCGGGACTCCCAAAACACACAAGAGGCGCGTGGTGCCGTTCCCTGCATTCCTGACTACTTCCTTGGCGGAGCTGTGCCTCGATCGCGAGGGCGGCTCGGTGCTTTTCCCCGACAGGTTCGGAAACCATCTCACAACGCCGACCATCCGCGAGAATTCCTGGTTCGACCGCGCCCTCGATACCGCCGGCCTCAAGCCGATGACCATTCACGATCTCCGCCACACCGCCGCGAGCCTGGCGGTCTCCTCCGGGGCGAACGTGAAAGCAGTCCAGCGAATGCTCGGGCATGCCTCGGCGGCGATGACCCTCGACACCTACTCCGACCTCTTCGACGACGACCTGGACATCGTCGCTGTTCGACTCGACGAAGCTGCGTCGAGAGTCCTGAGCGCGCTCGACTGACACCGAACCGGGCTACGGCTACACGTTGGTGGATCACGATCCCAAGGTCGGAATCACACCCGTTCGGTTTGGGATGTGGTCAGAATGTGGTCACGCGAATCGACGCGAGCTGAATCCATCGACCTGAACGGCCTGAGATCCGCGAGATTCTGCTGTTGTAGCGAGGGCGGGACTCGAACCCGCGACACCACGATTATGAGCCGTGTGCTCTAACCACCTGAGCTACCCCGCCGGGAAGGTCCTTCGAGCATACGCCCGGAACGAACCAGAGCCCCGAGTCAGGATTGAACTGACGACCCCTTCCTTACCATGGAAGTGCTCTACCACTGAGCTATCGGGGCGTGTGCCGCACTCGGCAACCGTACGAGGATATCACCTCGGCACGGATGCTTCGAACCGGCGTCGATGCGCCGCGAACCCGTGCCCCGCACCTTCGCGACGACCTGAAACCGGCTCGTCAACCGCGTCGTGCAGCGCGCTCAATCCGCCCGAACGTCATCTGATCCCGAATCGGATGCCTCGGCTCCAACTGCAGCCGAAGCCGGCCCCTCGGAAGCAGGTGCCGTCGCGGCAGACCGCCGCCCGAGCGGAATCGTCGTGAGCAGGCCGATGATGAGCGCGGCGATCCCGATCCACGCCGCCACCGAGACGCCCTGCGTCAGCGCCTCTCGTGCCGCCTCGGCGATCGGCGCGGTCGCGGGATTCGTCGACAGCTCGGCGATGAGCCCTCCAGCCGAGTCGGAGACGCCCTTCACCAGCTCGCCCACCTGCGGGTCTGCGGCGATCTCGTCGCTCAGCCGGGCCTCGGTGCCGAGGCGCAGGGTCGTGAACAGGGCGGTGCCGAGGATCGCGATGCCGAGCGCGGAACCGACCTGGCGCGCTGTCGATTGGGTCGACGAGGCTTGTCCCGACTTGTCGAGCGGCACGTCCATGAGGATGAGCTGGGTCAATTGTGCAGTGGCGAATCCGACGCCCATGCCGTAGAAGAACAGGGGCACGCCCGTGACCCACGGGCCCGAGTCGGGGCGGATGATGATCGCCATCACCGCGAGCGAGATGATCTCGAGGAGCACGCCGAGGCGAACCAGCTGCACCGGGGACATCCGCTTCGAGAGCGATCGCACCGCGCCGCTCGCGAGGAAGGACCCGACCGCCAGCGGCAGGAGCGCCAGCCCCGCGCCGAGCGCATCCATGCCGCGCACGTACTGGAACCACAAGGGCAGCGAGAGGATGAGCCCGAACTCGCCGAGCGAGACGGTGAGCGCCGTGATGTTTCCGTTGGCGAACGTCGGGATCCGGAACAGCGTCACGTCGAGCAGCACCGACTTGCCGGCAGCCACACGCGAACGCTCCCGCAACACGAGCGCGCCGAGCACGATGACGGCGAGCCCGAACAGCACCGGGATGATGCTGAACCCGCCGAGGCTCACGGGGGCCGAGTCCGTCGCCTCCCACCAGCCGTACGCCCGACCCTCGATGAGCGCGAAGACGAGCATGCCGAATCCGAGGATGGAGGCACCGGCGCCGAGCCAGTCGGTGAACCGGCCGGTCTCGCGCTGGCGCGACTCGGGGATCGCGATCAGCACGCCGGCGAGCGCGATCAGGCCGAACGGCAGGTTGATCCAGAACGCCCAGTTCCAGGAGAACGCGGTGGTGAGCCATCCGCCGAGCACCGGTCCGACCGCGGCCATGGAACCGATCGTGGCGCCCCACACCGCGAAGGCGATGGTGCGCTCGGGGCCGCGGAAGGTCGCGTTGAGGAGCGCCAGCGTGGTCGGGAGGATCATGGATCCACCCACGCCCTGGATGGCGCGCGCCGCGATGAGCCAGGTGCCGTCGGGCGCGAAGGCGCACAGGATGCTCGACGCCACGAAGACGACGAGACCGATCACGAGCAGCCGGCGCCGTCCGATGCGATCGCTCACCGTTCCCCACACCATGAGCAGGGCCGCGAACACGAGGGTGTAGACCTCCTGGACCCACTGCACCTGCGTGGCGGTGAGATCGAGCGAGGTCACCATCACCGGCACCGCGACCGACACGATCGTGGCATCCATGATGATGAGCGCGACGGCCAGCGAGATCGCGCCCAACCCGAGCCAGCGGAGTCGGTGGAATCGGTTCGTTTCCTGCACGAGGCAATACCCTACTCCTTTTCTCGACACCGCGTCGGGAAGATACGGTCGAGCGGTCGGATGCCGCCACAGCGACGTGGTGCGCCAGCCCTCCTCCCCTATCCCGACCTCCGCGGAAGCGGAGCGGCGGGCTCGCCGATGCGGCCCGGCCGACGTACCGTCGAACCATGGACACGGTCGTGGACATCGAGCCCGCGTCGTTCGCGCTGACTCCGGGACGCGCGGAATCCGTCACCCTGACCATCCACAACCATGGCGCGGACGCGGAGTCGTACCGGCTCTCGGCTGACGCCGAGGCGGCCGACCACATCACCATCGAGCCCCCGACCCTGCTGGTCGACCCCGGCGAATCGGGCACCGCCACCGCGACGATCGACCTCCCACCGGAAGCCTCCTGGCCCGTCGGGAGTCACGTCATACGGTTCGAGATCGCGGCCGCGGCGCAGCCCGACGACCCCGTGGCGGCGGAGGCCATCGTGGCCGTCCGCCCGGTGAGCCGGCTGAAGGCCGCGCTGACACCGATCCACATCGAAGGGCGCCGCGGCGACGAGACCGGGATCCTGATCGCGAACGCCGGGAATGCGCACGCCTACGCGAACCTCTCGGTCGACGCCGGCGAGCTTGCGGTCGAGTTGGAGCGGCGACGTGTGACGATCCCGGCCGGCAGCACCGAGGGCGTCGAGGTCGGTCTCCGCGCGCGCACCATCCTCTGGCGCGGCGAGCCGGTGGAGCATCCGTTCGTCGTCACCGTCGCACCCGAGGCCGCGTCGCCGATCTCACTGCGGGGCATGTTCAGCCAGCAGCCGGTGTTCTCCCAGCGCGGCTTCATCGCAGCGCTCGCCGCCGCCGCCGCGCTCGCCGTGCTCGCCGTCGTCGGGCTCGCCGGGCTCGCCTTGGGCGGCCTGGCCGACCCGAACGCGAACCGGTCGGCGACCCCCGCCGACGGGACATCCGCCCCGCCCGTGGACGTCGCGGTCGAGCTCGACGCCACCGACCTCGGACAGGCGGGCGACGACGCGATCATCGCCGTGGAGGCTGCGCTCGCGGATGCCCCCGAGGGCGCGTTCGTCGCCGTCGCGGTGCAGTGGCCGCCGGAGCTGACGCTCTCCGACTCCACCTGCGAGAGCTGGGTCGGCCCCGAGATCGACCGGGAACTGCAGGGCCAACCGCGACCGGGCGACGAGTGCCTCATCGACCCGAGCGGCACGGGGGGCGGAGCCGAACTCACGTTCGCGACGCCGCCCGCCGGCTTCAGCGGGCAGGTCGACGCTGCGGCGACGCGGCTCCTCACGCGCGCCGACGGTGAGGTGCAGGAGCTCGAGACCGCCGACGGGTCGAGCTTCGGCCAGGCGGGCCTGCCCGTCGAACTGCGACCGTATCCGTTCTGGCTCGACGTCGCGATCACCGAGCCGCCGGACTCCGGCGAGGGCGAGCGTCAGGCGACGATCACCGTCCACCGAACCCTGTCTGGCGACGGTTCCGAGGGGTCGGCGCGCGTGGGGTTCGAGCTCCTGCTGCCCGGCTTCGCCGAGCTCGACGATTTCGAGGGCTGCGACGCCCTCGGCGACACCGACGCGACGTGCGTGGTGTTCTTCGGACCCGACCTCGACCTCTGGGAGGTCTCGGCGACGTTGGCGGTCGACGTCGATCCGCCCCGAGCCGGCCTGGTCTCCGCGCAGGGCGTCGAGCTCTCGGTCGACGATGTCGACGTGCCGTCGGCGCAGCTCGGCGAGCAGATCCGGGGCGCGGAGCAGCTGCTGATCGCGGTCGACGACCTGTTCCCGGTCTCCGTCGAACTGGATACCGATGAGGCGGAGGCCGGCGAGGCCGTGACGGCGACCGTCGAGATCACGCACACGCCGCTGCCGTCCGACATCGAGACGCTGCGTACCGGCTCGTGGGCGCTCGGCGTCGAGCTCACCTGGCCGGAGGCGCTCATCCTGAACGGGTCGCCTCGCGGTTGCGCCTCGTTCGCGTCCGGCATCTGCGAGCTGCCCGGTCCCGCCGATCGCGGCCGGGCGGTCATCACCCTCACGTTCACCGTTGCCGACGACACCTTCGACGGCGGTGATGTGGCGGCGACCGGCGCGAGGCTCCGCTACGACCCGACGACCCAGGCCGACGTGAACGACGGCCGCGAGCAACCCCCGGTGGAACTGCCGGCCGAGTGGATCGGCAGCGACTCCGCCGAGTTCTACCCGTACTGACCGCTTGGTCACTGGACCTCGATCAGATAATCTGATCTCATGCGCACGATGACCGCCACCGAGGCCAGCAGGTCGTTCGCTGCGCTGCTCGATGAGGCCGAGCGGGGCGAGACCATCATCATCACCCGCGCGGGGCGACGTATCGCCACCGTCGGTCCGGCGGACCTCAGCAACGGATCCGAGGTCGTGGCGCTGCTCCAGTACAGTCCCGTCGATGACGACTTCGCGCAGGATGTCGCCGCCGCACGGGAGGCAGTCGAGCTCACCGAGCCGGCATGGCCCGCCGACTGATCCTCGACACCGGCGTGCTGGTCGCCTCTGAACGCCAGCGCCGGGATCTCGCCGCTGTGGTCGAACCCGACGACGACCTCGTCATCTCCGCGGTCACCCTCGCCGAACTCCGAACCGGCATCGAACTCACCTCCGCCGAGCATCGCGAGCGACGCGCCGAGTTCTTGGTGCGCGTGCTCGAGACGTTGCCGGTCGAGCCCTATGACATCGAAACGGCGGAAGCGCACGGGCGTCTCCTCGCGCACGTCTCCCGAACCGGAACGAAGCGGGGAGCGCACGACCTCATCATCGCCGCAACCGCCGTGGCGACGAAGCGCATCGTCCTGACGACCGATCGCGCTGCCCGCTTCGACGCACTACCGGGCGTCGACTGCATCGTCGTCTGAACGTTCACCGGCCCCCACCTGGGCGGTCACCACGCGGGCGCGTCGACGCCCGGCAGCCGCCATGCGGTGAAGCCCGGCCCCTCGGCGATGAGCTGCACGAGACCGTCGGATGCCTCGAGCCGGGCATCCCCGAACGCGTGCGCCGCGGCATCCGTCGCCCCGACCACGCCGTCGGCCGGGATCTCGAGCCTCGCGGGGCCGCGCGCCGCGAACACGAGCACGCACTCCTCGGCGGATTCCCGGATGAACGCGACCGCATGTTCTCCCACGGCGAGCCACCGGATGCCGCCCGTCGCGAGCACGGGATGCGCTCGCCGCAGCGCCACGAGCGACGCGTACGTGCCGAGCACGGGCACGACCGCGGCATCCGTCTCGCTCCCCCACGGCATCGGCGTGCGGGATGCCTCGCCGTCGACGCCCGTGAGCCCGAACTCGTCGCCCGCCCAGACGACCGGGATGCCGGGCAGTGTCACCGCCAGGCCGAACGCCACGGGCACGGTGCCGGGTCTCGCCGAGGTGGCGAACCGGGGCGTGTCGTGCGTGTCGAGTGCGTTCATCGTGGCGAGGCGCGTGCGCCACGGGAAGCCCGCCGCGAACCGCACGTGCGCTTCATGGAAGTCGCGGCCGTCGAAGGTCGGAACGCGGTGCAGCGCGAACCCGATGCCGCCGGCCGCCGTGCTGCCGGGCGCCTGCAGCCAACTCCACAGCGGGCGCGTGAACGGCGTGTACGTCATCGCGCCGTGCCACGCGTCGCCCTGGAAGTCGGATGCCGCGTCGTTCGTCGACTCCCCCATCAGGATCGTGTCGGGGTTCACCTGGAGCATCGTGCGTCGGATCGTCTGCCGCACCTCGGCGTTGAGGTCGACGTTGCCGAGCCGGCCGGTCATGTTCGCCACGTCGATGCGCCAGCCGTCGAGCGAGAACGGGGGCCTCAGGTAGCGGGCCACCACCGAGTCGGGCCCCTCGATGAATCGGCGGCGCAACTCGGGCGAGCTCCAGTCGAACTTCGGCAGGCTCGGCACGCCGAGCCACGATTCGTACTCCGGGGCCCCCGCTTCGACGGGCTCAGCGACCGGACCTTCGGCCCCTGAGCCCGTCGAAGGGGTCCCTGAGCCTGTCGAAGGGCGGAAGTAATAGAAGGAACGCTCGGGTGACAACGGGTCGGCCACCGCCATGCGGAACCACTCGTGCGCGTCGCCCGAGTGGTTCGACGTGAGGTCTCCGATGACGCGGATGCCGCGGCGATGCGCTTCCTCGACGAGTCGCACGAGCGCGTCGTCGCCGCCGAGCAGCTCGTCGACGTGATCGAAGGTCGACGCGTCGTAGCGGTGGTTGGACCGCGCCGGGAACACGGGCGTGAGGTACAGCAGGTTCACGCCGAGCCGCTCGAGGTGGTCGAGCTTCTGCCGCACGCCGTCGAGGTCGCCGCCGAAGACCTGCGCCGAGCGCCCCGGCGGCACCGGATCGAGGGGGTCGCCCCACTCGGCCGGGACCGTCCACGCGGGCAGCTCGCCGCGTTCCTTGAGCGCGTCGAAGGGCGCGCTCTCGGACTTCGCGAACCGGTCGGGGAACACCTGGTACATGACGCTCTCGGCCGCCCACTCGGGGGCAGGCTCATGGGCGACGAGCCGGAAGTCGTCGTGGTCGCGGGTCTCGATCGTCGAGAGCCCCAGCTGGTTCAACCAGAGCTGCCGGCCGTCCTCGCCGACGAGGAGCCAGCGGTAGCCGTGGACCGGGTTCTCGACCTCGACGGGCGCCTCCCACCACGTCCAGCCGTCTGCCGACGCGATGACGGATGCCTCGCTGAACCGCGGCTCGCGGTTCGGGTTCGAGCGCGTGCCGACCCACGCGAGCGGACCGAACGACTCGGGCACGCGCAGGCGCACCCGCACCACCTCGCCGAGCGCGGGCGTCTGGGTCGAGACGTGCAGCGGCGAGCCGTCGTGGTGGGGCGTCAGCATGGTTCCCGAGGCTACTCGACGCGTCCGACCGTCACTTGACCGAGCCCGCCGTGAGGCCGCCGACGATGTACTTCTGCAGGAAGAGGAAGAGGGCGACCACGGGCAGTGCCGTCATGACGGCACCCGCCGAGAACGCGCTCCAGTCGGCGTAGCGCGGGTTCGACACGAGCTTCGTGAGGCCAACGGCCACGGTCTGCTTCTCGGTGTCGATGAGCATGACGGATGCCACGACGAACTCGTTCACCGTGAAGATGAACGAGATCAACGCCACGACGGCGAGGATCGGCGCCGCGAGCCGCAGGATGATCGTGAAGAAGATCCGCGCGTGCCCGGCGCCGTCGATCTTCGCCGCCTCGTCGATGGACGCGGGGATCGTGTTGAAGAACCCGTACATGAGGAACGTGTTCACGCCGAGCGCGCCGCCGAGATACACCATGATGAGCCCGATCTGCGTGTTCAGGCCGATGGCGGGGAACCAGTCGGCCACCGTGCTCATGAGCAGGAAGATCGCGACCACGGCGAGCATCTGGGGGAACATCTGCACGACGACGATCGTGACGAGCCCGAACCGCCGACCGGTGAAGCGCATGCGCGAGAACGAGTACGCGGCGAGCGCGCCGAGGAACACCGTGCTGACCGCGGTCACGCTGGCGATGATGATCGTGTTCAGGAACCACTGCGAGAACGGCACCTGCGGGTCGGTCAGGATCCGCACGTAGCTGTCGAGACCGATCCGGGAGAACAGCGCGTTCGAGCCGGTGAGCGTGCCCTGCGGGTTCAGCGACGACGAGACGACGAACACGATGGGGAACAGCGCGAATGCGACCATCACGATGCCGACGATGTGGCGCCAACCGGTCTCGCGGAACCATCGACCGAACTTGAATGGCCGACGCGCCCGGACGCCACGCGGGTGTTCGGCGCGCTCGGCCTCGCGGTCGAGGCCCGATGCCATGATCTCCGCCTCCACGACCGGGGCCTCGATCCAGGAGCGGTGTTCCTTTGTGGGCTTCGCGGCCATCAGTTCAGCTCCTCGAGGCTCTTGGTGCGGCGGAACGCGATGACCGCGATCACCGCGACCACGATGAAGATGATGATCGAGTACGCACTCGCCAGGCCGTAGTCACGCGACTGCCCGGTGAAGGCCACCTTGTACACCATCGTGATGAGCAGGTCGGTGAAGCCCACGGGGATCGGCGCGTTCGAGTCGCGCGGGCCACCGTCGGTCAACATGTAGATCACGTTGAAGTTGTTGAAGTTGAATGCGAACGACGCGATGAGCAGGGGCGCCACCGTCACCAGCAGGAGCGGCAGCTTGATCAGCCGGAAGACCGCCCACGGTCTCGCACCGTCGACCTTCGCCGCCTCGAGGATGTCGTCGGGGATGGCCTGCAGCGCCCCCATGCAGATGAGGAACATGTACGGGAATCCGAGCCACAGGTTCACGATGAGCACCGAGACCTTCGCCATCCACGGGTCGGTCAGCCACGGTACGGATGCCCCGCCGAGGAGCACCTGGTTGATGAATCCGAAGCTCTCGTTCATCATGCCCGCCCAGATCAACGCGGAGAGGAACGATGGGATCGCGTAGGGCAGGATCATCGCGACTCGGTAGTACCTGCGTCCGCGCATCCGCATGTCGTTGAACACGATCGCGAGGAAGAGGCCGAGGAAGAACGTCGACGCGACCGAGATGAGCGCGAACGCGAACGTCCAAAGCGTCACGTACACGAGCGGCTGGAGCAGTCGCGGGTCGGTGACGGCGCGCACGAAGTTGTCGAATCCGACGGTGATCTGCCAGCCGGGCAGCAGTTCATCGCCGTCGTCCGAGGTGAATGCGCCCGTGCCGACGTCGGAGTAGACGGTGCCGGTCGTGACATCGGTCATCGTTCCGGCGGCCTCGTCGTACTCGAGCGTGGAGACGTACTGGTACGCGTTCGACCCGTCTGGCGTGCGCAGCGCGCCCTCGTTCGGGTCGTCGGAGAACGGCACCGCGAGTTCGGTGATCTCGTCGGTGCGAGCGAGCACGTCCGCGAAGCTGAGGCTGGTCCAACCGTCGACCGCGACGGCCTTGCCGCCCTCCATGTCGGCATCGACCTCTTGGAGCGGCTGGTCGTTCGTGCCGAGGAACGCGTCGCCGTCGGGGTCGGTGACGAGCAGGCCGAGCGTCCCGAGCTGGTCGACGACCGTGACCGGGTACGTCGGCGAGTCCTCGACGCGCTGCAGCGACGAGGCCATGAGCGACGACACCGCCTGCTCCTTGGAGCCGTTGTGGCCGGTGCCGTAGTTGGTGAAGGCGATGTACCCGGTGTAGATGAGCACGAACACCTGGAAGAGGACGAGGAAGATGATGCCGGGAGTGAGGTACTTCGCCGGCAGCTTCCGGCGCGAGAAGTAGATCCAGTTCACGGCCGCGGCCACCACCGCGACGATCGCGGCGATCAGCCACTGCCCGCCGGTGACGAGGACGAAGACCGCGTACACCGCGATCGCGTCGAGGATGCCGAGGAGGAGCAGCTTGACGAGGATCATCTTGACGCCGCCGGATGCCGCGTCCGCGATGCTCGTGGCCTGTTGCTGCCGCTTGGTCGGCCGCTTCGGCGGTGCCGTGCCGACCTCGTCGTCGATCATGGTGCTCATCTTGCCCGCTTCCCGTCGAACGTGAGGGAACCGGGCCGGATGTCGCTGGGGCATCCGGCCCGGTTGCGCTCGGTCGTTACTTGCTGATCGCAGCCTGCACGTCGGCGGTCAGCTTCTGCCAGGTCGCGACGGGGTCGGCACCGTTGATGATGTCGGCCTCGGCGATGCCCCAGTACTGCCACACCGAGCCCATGGCCGGGATCGCCGGCATCGGCACGGCCTCGGCACCTACGGCGGCGAAGCCCTCGATGATCGGGTCGCTGGAGGCGGTCTCAGCGGCGGACTCGAGCGCGGGGAGGATGTTGCCGGCCTCGAAGAGGTCGAGCTGCACCTCTTCGGTGCCGAGGTAGTTCACGAGGAAGTCGTTCGCGGCCACCTTGTTCTCGGACTCGGCGGAGATGAAGAATCCCTTGACGCCGGCGAACGGCTGGGCTGCGTCGGCGGTCGGGCTGGGCACGGTGTCGATCGCGACGTTGATGCCGCCGTCGATCGCGGCGCCCACGTTCCACGGGCCGGTGAGCCAGAACGCGGCCGTGCCGTCGAGGAAGGCCTGCTTGGCGATGTCGCCGTCGATGTCGGTGTTGAAGTGGCCGGTGCCGTTCTTGCCCTGGCTGCCGAGCCAGGTGGCGAACTGCTCGCCGCCCGCGCTGCCGAGCTGGAGGTCCTCGGGGTTGTAGCCCTCGTCGTTCGTGCCGAAGACGGGAGCGCCGAACGCGGTCTGGAACGGGTAGAGGTGGTACGGGTTGCCTTCGGCACCCTGCTCGACCACGAACGGCTGCGCGAGGCCGGCGGCCTGGCCCTTGGCGATCATGTCGTCGAAGCTCGTGGCGGCCTCGGGGACGAGGTCGGCGTTGCGGAGCACCGCGATGTTCTCGACGGCGTAGGGGAGCATGTAGACGGTGCCCTCGTAGGTCGACGCGTCGATCGCGACGGGGAGGTAGTCGCCGGCGGAGTCGCCGAGCTCGATCGGTGCGACGACGCCGTTGGTCGAGAGCTCGCCGAGCCAGTCGTGCGCGCCCATGGTGATGTCGGGGCCCTTGCCCGTCGGAACCTGCTGGATGAAGTCATCCTTGATGTCGGCGTTGTCCTTGCCGACGAGTTCGACCTCGACGCCGGTCTTCTCGGTGTACGCCTCGGCCGCGCCCTTCAGCGCGTCGACGCGCTCGGCGTCGACCCAGACGGTCAGCGTGCCGCTCGACGAGGCATCCCCGTCGGAGCCGCTGTCGCCGCCGCTCGCGCAGCTCGCGAGACCGAGCGTCGCGACGACCGCGACCGCTCCGGCGGCGAGGAGGCTCTTCCTGTTCACCCTCATTGGTGTGCCCTTCCCAGTGGTGTGAGATCGGCGCCTTCGCCAGGTGTGGGAGCTGTGGTCCCCGTTCCGGATCGCGGAACCGAGCACCGTGCCCGAAAGGCCGTTCTTCCGTGTGAGTGCTCGCAGTTGTGCAAGCGATTACAGGTATACCCTGCGCACGCGCCATTACCAAACCGGATGTTTCGCATCGATACCGGTTTGTGACCATTGCGGGGCGCGGCGCTGCTGCAAGCGTTTCCATGTACTGGCGGGATGACGTACAGTTCTCGACATGACCTCCGAGTGGTGGCGCACCGCCGCGATCTACCAGATCTATCCCCGGTCCTTCGCCGACGCCAACGGCGACGGCATGGGCGACCTCGCCGGCATCACGGGCCGCCTCGGCGACCTGCAGGCCCTCGGCATCGACGCGATCTGGCTCTCCCCGTTCTTCACGTCCCCGCAGCGCGACGCCGGGTACGACGTGGCCGATTACTGCGACGTCGACCCGCGCTTCGGCACGCTCGCCGACTTCGACGCCATGCTCGCCGAGGCGCACGCCCGCGACATCCGCGTCATCATCGACATGGTGCCGAATCACTCGTCCGACCGGCACGAGTGGTTCCAGGCGGCGCTCTCCGCGGCGCCCGGCAGCCCCGAGCGCGCTCGCTACCTCTTCCGCGACGGCCTCGGGCCGTTCGGTGATGTGCCGCCGAACAACTGGGAGTCGGTCTTCGGCGGCCCCGCCTGGACGCGCGTCACGGAGCCCGACGGCACGCCGGGCCAGTGGTACCTGCACCTCTTCGACAGTTCGCAACCCGACTTCGACTGGACGAACGAGGAGGTGCGCGCCGAGTTCCGCCGCATCCTGCGCTTCTGGCTCGACCGCGGCGTCGACGGCTTCCGCGTCGACGTTGCGCACGGCCTCGTCAAGGCCGAGGGCCTTCCCGACTGGACGCCGCCCGCCGACTCGGGGAGCATGGGCGGTGCCGGAGGCACCGGGGCATCCGGCGTCACCCTCGAGCCCGAGATCAGCGACGAGCCCGACGACCACGCGCCCTACTGGGGCCAGGAGGGCGTGCACGAGATCTACCGCGACTGGCGGGCGGTGCTCGACGAGTACCCCGGCGAACGCATCCTCGCCGCGGAGGCCTGGGTCGACCCGCTGCCCCGGGTGGCCAAGTGGGTGCGGCCCGACGAGATGCACCAGGCGTTCAATTTCGCCTATCTCGAGACGCCGTGGGATGCCGCGGCCCTGCGCCAGGTGATCGATGCATCGCTCGGCGCGTTCGGCGAGGTCGGCGCCCCCTCGACGTGGGTGCTGTCGAACCACGACGTCGTGCGCCATGCGACCCGACTCTCGGTCACGGAGCCGAACCCGCAGGGTCACGGCCTCGGTCCGCGCTCGAAGGGCCTGCCGTCGTACGAGGACGGGCTCCGGCGTGCGCGCGCCGCGACCGCCCTCATGCTCGCGCTGCCCGGTTCGGCCTACATCTACCAGGGTGAGGAGCTCGGCTTGCCCGAGGTCATCCACCTGCCCGACTCCGCCCGCCAGGACCCCACGTGGTTCCGCACCGGCGGCGAGCGGTACGGACGCGACGGATGCCGCGTGCCGCTGCCCTGGGAGGGCGACGCGCCGAACTACGGCTTCGGCCCGGCTGGCGACCCGTGGCTGCCGCAGCCGCCGGAGTGGCGCGAGCTCGCGCGCGATCGGCAGCGCGACGTGCCCGACTCGACGCTCTCGATGTATCGGGCGCTGCTCGCGCTGCGCCGCGAGCATGCGCTCGGCGCGGGAACGCTCGAGTGGCTGGACGGTTTCGGCGACGGCGTGGTGGCGCTCCGCAACGGGTCGGTGGTCGTGGTGGCGAACGCGGGCACGGCTGCGGTCGAACTGCCTGCCGGAGACGTGCTGCTCGCGAGCGGCGCCCTCGACGGCCGCACGCTTCCGGCCGACACGGCGGTCTGGCTGCGCGCCTAGCGCGTGTCGCGGGGCGGGCGGATGCCGAGTCATCCGCCCGCCCTCCAGCCGTTCGAAAAACACATGAGAATCCGCATGATGCGTTCCCCACGGGACTCATGATGCGGATTCTCATGCGTTCTCGGCTCCGGCACTCAAGCTGAGAGCCGATGCCGGCAGCTCGGGCTCGTACGGCCCTCGGCCGTCCCAACGGTGCTCGCCGCGAGCGAGGAGCGCGACGATGCCCGCGCGCGTACGCTCCCAGTCGTCGATGATCTGGCGGTAGCTCAGCCGGAGGACTGCATACCCGCGCGTCATGAGCACGAAGTCCCTGCGCCGGTCTTCCTCGAATGCCTCGCCCGTGTGGAAGGCACGTCCGTCGACCTCGATGACGAGTCGCCCGCCGACGAGGAAGTCGACGCGTCCCACGCCCTCGATGTCCGCTTGGCTCCGGAAGCGGACCCGTCGCGATCGAAGCAGGAGGCGAACCTTCGTTTCGATGCCTGATTGGCTGTCAGGGTCCACGGCGACCAGGAGTCGACGTCGCGATGGCGGCATCCGACGCTTGATCAGGTCGAGATGCCCGAGTTGGAGGACGCCCCTCTCGAGCGCGGAGTCGATCGTCGACAGCACGTTGGACGGTTCGGAACATGCGAACATCTCGGCGAGCGCGACGGTCAGCGGGTCGCGCGCGCGATCGTGCGGCCGACGGGCGCTGTAGTGCACGCACACCGCGTGCTTCTCGCGATCAAGCGGAACGTGGCGGTCGTGCGGTGAGCTGAGGCGGCCGGTCGAATGCGGCACCCGCACGTGGAGCAGGCCATCGTCGAGCACCCAGAGGTCGTGGAGTCGGGCGACCGTTGTCGCTGTCGCAGCTCCCCCGACGCGCACGGCTCGGACGACCTCGTCGTTCGCGTCGGGAACGGCGAACCATCCGTTCCGCACGCGCAGGATCAGTCCGCGCCCGATCTCCGTCTGGACCGCTCTGCGCGAGTGGCCGGCGGTGTCGAGGACGGAGTACGGGAGCACCCCGCCGTTCTCACGGATGTGCTGCGCGACCGATGACACGCGTCGAGTGTGCCCCGGTTGGGGCATCCGATGGCCGGCTCCGGGCGATCTGTGAAGAACTCGACCGCGCGAAATGCATGAAGATCCGATCCATGGGGTCCTCAGGGTGGCCGTACCGTCGATTCTCATGTGTTCTTTCGCACAGCAGCGACCGCCGGCGCGGGCAGCGATCGGCGGCACGGCAGCGATCGACGGGGACAGCGGCAGGGCGGATGCCGCGCGGCCCGAGCAGGGCGGATGCCGCGCGGCCCGAGCAGGGCGGATGGCGCGCGGCCCGAGCAGGGCGGATGGCGCGACAGTAGGCGGCGGGCGGCGTCAGTTCGTGTTGGCGTAGAGCCACTCGAGCGGGTCGACCTTGGTGCCGTTGATGCCGCCGATGCGGATCTCGAAGTGCAGGTGCGGGCCGGTCGACATGCCGGTGTCGCCCGTCGTGCCGATGACGTCGCCGACCTCGACGGTGTCGCCCACCTCGAAGCGCCGCGAGTCGTACTCCATGTGCGCGTAGACGCTCGTGATGAGCTCGCCGTCGATCACGTGGTCGATCATCATCACGACGCCGAGCGATCCGCCGGAGTCGGTCGAGTTGGAGACGACGCCGTCGGCGATGGCCTGGATCTCGGCGCCGAGCCCCGGGTTGAAGTCTTGGCCGCCGTGGTTGCTCGAGCAGCCCCAGCAGTCGCGATACCCGAAGCGGTCGCCGATGTGGACACCGACCGCGAACGGCCACTGGATGGTGCCGGAGGGGTTGTTCGTGAAGGTCGCCTCGGGGCGGATGCCGGCGGCCCGCGCGTACTCCTCGATCGTCTGCGACTCGTAGCCCTCGCGTTGCACGCTCTGCGCGACGATGTCGCCGTTCAACACGACACGCTGACCGTCGAGGGCCGGGCCGTTGGTGCTCGAGAGCGCGAGCGCCTGCACGTCGGAAGGCGTCAGCAGCGACAACGACGGAATCGTCGTCGCGACCGCGAGGAGTGCGGCGAAGCTCATCGCGGCCAGACTGGCCACGATCCGGCGGCCGCCACGGGCACGAGAGGCGGATGCCACGGGGCGCGACTGCGGGCGCGTCGAAACTCGCACCCGCACCTTCGTGCTGCGCGGGGCCTGACGTACGGCATCGCGTGCCGGCTGCTGGCGCCGGCGGTCGTCGCGTGCGGGCTCGGGAAGCCCGGCGCCGGTGCCGGCGACCGGCTCGGGCAGCTTGCTCGGGGCATCGACGCCCCTGGGCGTGGACGCGGGGCCCGGCACGACGGCGGGCTCCGGGGTGAGGCCGAAGAGGTCGGCCGCGACATCCGTCGACACATCGAACAGGTCGTCGGCAGCGCGGCGTGCGCGGCGATCGAACGTCAGGGGGGCCGGTGCGGACGGTGCGGGCGACGGCACCGAGGACCGAGGCGCAGCCGGCGCCGCGGAGGGCGCCACGGGAGCGACATCACGCGCGGCCGGCGACGGCGAAGGCACCGCGGCCGCCGCGGAGAGGGCTGCCGCGAATCCGGCCGCTGAGCCGGACGCTGCCTGCGCGGTCGCCGACGCGGCGCCGGGTGCCGTCGTTCCGCCGATGAGCGCGGCGAGATCGACGGCGGCCGAAGCGCCCGCGGCGGCCGAAGCGCCAGACACGGGCGAGCTGGGGACTCCGCCCGTGCGGCGGGGCCCGGCGGGGGCCGACTTGCCGAACATGGACCTGCCCGGCTTCGCCGTCTTCTCGGCCCTCGCGGTCATCTCAGCCTTCGCCGCCTTGCGGTCGCTGCGACCCTGGCGCTCCGAGCGCGCGGCCCGCATGCCACGGCCGCTGCGCTCTTCGGCCTCGTCGTCGGCGATGCCCGCGAAGAGCGCGTCGAAATCGCTGGCGATCTCGGCCCGCGGTGGAACGTCAGAGGCCGAGCGGCGGCCGACGGGGCGGTCGGCCTGCTCGGCCTCATGAGTGTGGAAGGGAACCGGGGTCTGCTCGGCGATGCGGCGTCGGGGGGTGGACGTCGATGCGGACGGAGTCGGATGCGACTGGGCGGGCGTCGGCGGTTGATGCGACGCCGGGGCGCCGGCTCCGAAGAGCTCATCGAACCCGGGTCGCGGCGGCCTCGGTTGCGCGGCCCCGAACGGGTCGCGGCCACCGGGTGCGGGCGCGGCAGGCGGAGTCGGCGGGGTTGGCGGGGTCGGTGCGGGAGCGACCCGAGCGGACGGCCCGGCCGGTGCCGCGGCGACTGAGGCGCCGAGTCCGGCTGTACCGGCCGGCGCGGCCATAGTGCCCGGTGCGACCGCAGCGCTGGGCGCGGACATCCACGGCGTCGCCGCCTGCGGCACCACTCCCCGCGAATCCACCTCGGCGCCTCCGTCGCGCCGCAGCGCCGCCGCCTCTCGTTCGCGGATCTCGCGTCGGGTCAGGGGTCGCTCAGGCCGCAGTGGGACCTGGGTGCCTGGCGCGAAACCGTCGGGCACGAGGGGGGACTCGGGCACGTGGGGGGACTTTCGGCGTTCGGGGACGGACGATCGGATCGGAGGTGATCATCACGGCCCGGAGGCCGCGATAACGGATTGGTAAAGAGTAGCCGTTCTCATCGGACTTCGCCACGCTCCGCGATGCTTTTCGATGTTGGCCGGGCATTCCGGCCGCGGCATCCGCACCGAAGCCCCGAGGCATCCGCAGCCGCGAGGCATCCGCACCGCAGCAGCCAGCGGCACCGCACCGCAGCGCCGCGGCACCCGCGCCCAGCGCCGCGCGGCATCCGCACGGCCACCCCGCCCGCGTCAGGCGTCGAGGCCGGCCGCCCGGAGCGCGGCCGCGAGCTCCTCGTAGAGATCGGGGGCCGCGGCGACGATCAACTCCGAGTTCTCCCGACCCCCGCGCCGCCCGCCGACGCGTGCACCCGCCTCGCGGGCGATGAGCGCCCCCGCGGCGTGATCCCACGGGTTCAACCCGCGCTCGTAGTACGCGTCGAGTCGCCCGGCGGCGAGCGCGCACAGGTCGAGCGAGGCCGAACCGATGCGGCGGATGTCCCGGATGTTCGGCATCAGCTCGAGCAGCACGGCCGCCTGCTCGCGACGTCGTTCCGGCGCGTAACCGAACCCGGTGCCGACGAGCGCCGCCGCCAGCGGCACGCCGGTGTTCACGGCCAGGTCACGACCGCCGAGCCGCGCACCTCCCCCGGCGCTCGCCTCGAACAGCTCACCGTTGACCGGGTTCACGACGACACCGGCCAGGGTGGTCCCACCCACGTCCCCGCCCGCCGCGCCCTCGACGACCGCGATGCTCACCGCCCAGGCCGGGATGCCGTAGAGGTAGTTGACGGTGCCGTCGATCGGATCGACGACCCAGTCGAGCCCACTGGTGCCGATGCGCGCGACATCCTCCTCCCCGACGATCCCGTCGTCGGGCCGTGCCTCGAGGATCATCGAGCGGATGAGCGCCTCGGTGTCGCGGTCGGCGGCGGTCACGATGTCGGTCGGCGTCGACTTGGTGTCGGCGACGCTCACGCCCGCCCGCCGGGCCTCGAGCGTGAACTCCGCGGCCCGTACGGCGATATCGCGGGCGAGGTGGAGCAGGTCGGCGGGTGCCACGAATGCCTCGGATGTCTCGTGCTGGGTCATGCCCCACACGCTACCGCCGCCCTGCCGACCAGGCCCCGCCGAGACCGTCGACCAGGCCGTGCCGAGAGCGTCACGAGACCCCGCCGCGACCGTCACCGGAGCCGGCCGAAACGACGACGGCCCCGGTCGAGACCGGGGCCGAAACGTGGCGAGTGAGGGATTCGAACCCCCGAAGTCGTAGACAGCTGATTTACAGTCAGATCCCTTTGGCCGCTTGGGTAACTCGCCAGTCGCACCCGACCGCGTTCTTCACACAACCGGGGGCCTGACAAGGATACCCGCGTTGCGGCGTGTCGAGAAATCGCGGCGGGGATGGTCGGCTCGGGGCATCCGAGAGCCGTCAACGAACGCCGAGCGGATGTCTCGAGCCGCCGCACGGGCTATGTGCCGTCGGGGTCCTCGGGCGGCTGCGGGACGTCGCGGCGACCCCACGGCCACACCCGGTTCGCGTGGAACGACGCAGGCGGGATGCCGTCGGATTCCGCGCCCGGCCACGTCTCGGTCCGCCCAGCGGGCGACGGCGACACCTGGATCGGCCGGGTGTCGAGGTTGTCCTGGTCGGCGGGCGGCGGATGCATCGCGGCGCCCGGCGCGGGGGAACCCGCCGCCTCGGCGGGCGGCGGCAGCGTCACCGAGGCGACCACCTTCTGCTGGGCGCTCGGCATGAACGTCGGTCGCGTGGGCTCGCGCACGGTCGTGCCGCGCACGCCCGATCGCTGGATCACCCGCTGGATGGTCAGGCCACGCCCGTTCGGGTCGCCGACGTATCGGATCTCCTTCAGGCCCTGGTCCTGCGCGGCGGACTCGAACACGAAGTGGCCGAAGCCGAAGATGCGCCCGACGAACGGCTTCAGCACCGAGACGTCGAGGATGCGCGAGATCGGCATGGTGGCGATGTGCTGCGACAGGATGCCGTGCACGCGGAAGACCCGCATGTTCGTGATCACGAAGCGATCCATGCGAACGCCGAGGATGCGCCACAGTGCGTGCAGGATGAGGACCGGCGCACCCAGCAGCGGGATCCAGTAGAGCGCCTCGGGCAACCAGAAGAGGAGCGCCAGCAGCGGCACCACGGCCAGGATCTCGAGGATCGGCTTGACGATGGCCGCCCAGTGCTTCGTCACCTCGTCGATGACGACCTCGCCCTCATCCGAGATGAGGAACCGCTCGACCCGAGGATCGAACAGGCGCGCCATGGCTACGACGTCGCGAGCGACGTGAAGAAGCGTCCCACTGATTCGGCCGCGTTGAACACGGCGCCGACCGCTCCCTGCACGGCATTCGCCGCATCTTCAGGCCGGGTGATCATGTAGAACAGCGCGAACACCACCACGAGGCCGATTGCGATTCGCTTGACCCACTTCACGCGAACGTTCCTTTCGAGACGGCGATGGCGGGGCAGCCTGCCCCCGTGGGCCAACCCTGAGCAACCTTTCTACCGCACAGATGCCTCGAATGGGTGTCAACGCGCCGATTCGACGGATGCCGCATCCGCTCCCCTGAACCCCCGAACGGTAGGATCGATCGAACGCCGACGCCCGCATCTCCGCGGTGCGGTGCGGCCGATTGGGAGCGCATGGCCGGCATCGAAGAGGTGGCGAGACTCGCGGGGGTTTCCACCGCGACGGTCTCGCGCGCACTCAGCGGCCGCGGGCATGTGTCGCCCGCGTCGAAGGCGAAGGTCGTCGATGCGGCCGCCCAGCTCGGCTACGTGGTGTCGTCGAATGCGTCCAGCCTCGCGTCGGGTCGTACCCGCAACGTCGGCGTCGTCATCCCGTTCCTCAATCGCTGGTTCTTCTCCTCGGTGCTCGAGGGCGCCCAGCAGGCGCTGCTCCGCAAGGGGTACGATCTCACGCTCTACAACCTCTCGGGCGACGGCAACGAACGTGTGAGCGTCTTCGAGCACTTCCTGCTCCGACAGCGGGTCGATGCGGTCATCGCCGTCTCGCTCGAGCTCACCGAGCGCGAGGTCACCCGCCTGCACGACCTCGGCAAGCCGCTCGTCGGCGTCGGCGGGCCGATCCCCGGGGTACGCACGCTGACGATCGACGACGTGGCGGTCGCCCGCCTCGCGACCGAGCACCTCATCGGCCTCGGCCACTCCCGCATCGCGCACATCGGCGGCCAGCTCGAGTTCGACCTCGACTTCCACCTGCCGACGAACCGCCGCCTCGGCTACGAGGCCTCGCTGCGCGACGCCGGCATCGAGGTGGATCCGCGGCTCTTCGCGCCTGCCGACTTCACCATCAAGGGTGGATACCACGCGGCCAAGCAGCTGCTCGGGGTGCCGCGCGACCGGCCGACCGCGATCTTCGCGGCATCCGACGAGATGGCCATCGGATCGATCCTCGCCGCGCGCGACCTCGGCCTCGTCGTGCCGCGCGACGTGTCGATCATCGGCATCGACGACCACGACCTCGCCGACTTCTTCGGGCTCTCGACGGTCGCCCAGTTCCCGCGACTGCAGGGTGAGAAAGCCGTCGAGATCCTGATGGAACAGCTGGAACCCCAGGCGGATGCCCCCGCGCCCGCCGCGACCCCGCTGCCCTACGAGCTCATCGTGCGCTCGTCGACGGCGCGTCCCGCCGACGCGGGCTGAGGCGTTCGCAGCGGCCGCAGGACGCGCACAGCCGTCGCACGCACCAAATCGAGAAGTCGCGGATGCACGGTCGCACCCTGCAAACGAGACCGTTCGATCCCAGGGCCCGCCCCGCGGCCGGCCGCGCCCGCCATCCACGCGCCACCCAGCGAATCGAGAAGTCGCGGATGCACGGTGGCATCCTGCAAACGCGACCGTTCGATCCCGTGGCCCGCCCTCGCGGGTTGAGGAGGCGTGTAGCGCCGCCTCGAAACCCGCGCCACGGGGCATCCGGAGCACCAGTGCAACCCGCCGGCCCGCGACATCCGGGCCCTCGATAGACTGGCGCGCATGGCAGATGCAACCTTCGACATCGTGAGCAAGGTCGACAAGATGGAGGCCGACAACGCCGTCAACCAGGCCCGCAAGGAGGTCGACCAGCGCTACGACTTCAAGAACGTGGGCGCGTCGGTCGAGTGGTCGGGCGAGAAGGTGCTCCTCAAGGCGAACACCGAGGAGCGGGTGAAGGCCGTGCTCGAGGTGCTCGAGTCGAAGTTCATCAAGCGCGGCATCACGCTGCGCTCGCTCGACGAGGGTGAGCCGTACGCGTCGGGCAAGGAGTTCCGCCTCGAGGTGGGCCTCAAGAACGGCATCGACAGCGAGAACGCGAAGAAGATCTCGAAGATCATCCGCGACGAGGCGCCGAAGAGCGTGAAGAGCCAGATCCAGGGCGACGAGTTGCGCGTCTCCTCGAAGAGCCGCGACGACCTGCAGGCCACGATGGCGTTGCTCAAGGGCAAGGACCTCGACGTCGCACTCCAGTTCGTGAACTTCCGCTGAGCGACGTGACGGGCGTGACGGGCTTACCCGACATCCAGCAGACGAGCGAGCGGATGCCGCAGCCGGCGCATCCCGGCGTCGACGTGCCCGACCGCCGCGGCCGCACCGGCCTCGACCTCGTCGGACGCGACCTCGACCGCAACCCGCGCGTGCGCGTGCGCGACGTGCGCGTGCTCACGTCGAACTGGTACGTGACGCGAGCGACGACGTTCGACTACCAGCACGCCGACGGCCGGTGGACGACCGAGGAGCGTGAGACGTACGACCGGGGCAACGGCGCCACGATCCTGCTCTACGACGTCGACGCGCGCACGGTGCTGCTCACGCGCCAGTTCCGCTTCCCGGTGTACGTGAACGACCACCCCGACGGCATGTTCATCGAGACCGCCGCGGGGCTCCTCGACGAGGACGACCCCGAGACCGCCATCCGCCGCGAGGCCGAGGAGGAGACTGGCCACACCGTCGGCGAAGTCGAGCACGTCTTCGACGTGTACATGAGTCCCGGCTCGGTCACCGAGAAGCTGCACTTCTTCGCCGCGCCCTACCTGCGGGGTACGATCGAGCACGGCTCGCGCACGGGCCTCGCCGACGAGGGCGAGGACATCGAGGTGCTCGAGGTGCCGTTCGACGAGGCGCTCGACCGCATCGGCGTCGACATCGTGGACGCGAAGACGATCATGCTGCTGCAGTGGGCGGCGTTGCGGGGGCCGTTCGCGGGCCGGCATCTGTAACGCTGAGGCGAGTCCGACCTTGGGGGCGATCGACAGTGTCTCGGACATCCGCACAGCGCGTCCGCGGCCCCTCCGCCGAGAGCTTGGGTGCGCTGGGCCTGGCCGTGCTGACGCTCTGGCTCCTCGCCGTGCTCGTCGACGTCGTGATCGCCTGGAACGCGGTCACGGAGATGATGTACTTCGAGTTGGATGTTCCATCCCGGGAGTCCCTCGTGGCCGCGAGGCCCTGGGTCTGGGGCAGCATGATCGGCTTCCTCGTGCTCGCAGCGCTCGGGTGGTGGACGGGCTCGACCTGGTGGCCGCCGTTCCTCGTGGCGTCGCCCGGGATCGCCGGGATCATCCAGCTCCAGTTCGCGGACAACGGGCCGATCATCGCGCTGCTGTTCCTGCCGATCGCGATCATCGGTGCGGTCGCGACCGTGATCATCGCCCGACCATTCCCGCGACAAGTCGACCCAAGGTCGCCCGCGTGATCGCGCAGTGACGGCGTCGGGGCGGCTCACCGGTGAATGCATGTCACGGATCGGCGACCGTCACCGGACGGACCTTGGGGCGTAACCGCGCAACCAGTGCGTGATCGCGGCGTAGGCCGCGGCCCGCGCGGGTTGGCGTGAGAGGAACACGTCGTGCAGGGCGCCGTCGATGCGCGCGACCGCGACCTCGGGCCCCAGCCTTAGCGCCCGTTCGGCAATGTCGTCGACGACGAGCACGATGTCCGACGTGAACATCGCTTCGTCCCAGCGCGGTTGAATCGTCGAACGCGACGAGAGCAGCGTGAGCACGGGTGCGCCCACGTCGATGCCGGCGGCCACCGTCGCGTGGCCGGCGAGCACCGCCGTGAGCCAGGCCGGATACACACGGAAGCTCCGATCCGGTCGCCAGTCGCGCGAGTACTCCCACTCGCCGTCCTGCTCGCTCGAGATGGTGCGGGCGTAGAACCCGAGGTCGATGTTGGGCATCGGCCCCATCGGGTTCACTCGCGCGCCCCAGCCGACGACCGGCGCGAGCGCCTCGCGGCCGATCCGGCTGCCCTGGAACTCCAGCCACGGGCTGTTCAGCACCAGCGCGGCGGCACGCCCGGGGTTGCGGGCGGCCCAGAGGCTGAGCGTGAGGCCGCCGGTCGAGTGGCCGAGCAGGATGAGCGGCCGAGCGGATGTCGCCGCGGCATTCGTCCTCCCGTGACCCATCGCCTCGAGTGCCGCCTCGATGTCGGCGTCGTAGTCGGCGAGGTTCGTGATGTAACCGGGCGTCTGTTCCGGACGGAGGCTGCGACCGTACTTCCGCAGGTCGAGCGCGAAGAACCGCGCGCCCGCCGCTGACCAGAACTCGGCGACCTCATGGTTGAAGAAGTAGTCGCTCCAGCCGTGCACGTAGAGGACGTCGGTTCCGGATGCCTCGCCCGCGGGCCGCACCTTCCATGGCCACGTGAACCATGGCTGGGGCTTGGGCCGGTACCGCACGAGCGTGGCGACGACCTCGCCCTCGTCGTCGCTGCCCAGCGGGAGGGTGAGCTGTTCGAAGCGCTCGCCGAGCACGTCGGGGCGCCACCCGTCGACGACATGCTCCTCGGCCACGGCACCCTCCCCTGCTCGTGAGCCCAGCCTAGGGAAGCCGGACCGGTGCGTCCTCGCGGCACGTGCGAGTCAGGAGAACGCCGAGATGATCCTGGTGACGGCAGGGAAGAGCAGCACGATGAACAGCACCGGCAGGATGGCGAACACGAGCGGGAACACGACCTTGATCGGCACCTTCATCGCCTTTTCCTCTGCGCGCTGCCGACGCTTCACTCGCATCTCGGAGGACTGCACGCGCAGGACGTCGGCGATCGCGATGCCGTACCGGTCGGCCTGCTGCACGGCACGGATGAAGCGCTTGAGGTCGTCGCAGTCCGTGCGGGTGAGGAGCGCCGCGTACGCGTCGAACCGGGAGCGGCCGATCGACATGTCCTGGAGGGTGCGCACCAGCTCCTCGGAGAGCGGGCCGGTGGTGTTGCGCGCCGCCTTCGCCATGGCCGCCTCGAACCCGAGGCCCGCCTCGACCGCGATCGTCATCTGGTCGAGCGTGTCGGGCAAGGCGAGGAGGATGGCCTGCTGCCGGTCGTCGGCTCGACTCGAGAGGATCACCTCGGGAGCGATGACGACGAGCAACCCGAACACGACCCCGAGCGTGGTGGGCAGGGGGCCGTTCGCCAGCGCCAAGGTGGCGATGATGACCAGCACGCCCGCCGCCGCGACGACCAACCGGATCATGAGGTATCCCCCGACGGTCCATTGGTTGGTCTTGCCTGCGTGGATGATCTTCCGCTGGATCCACCCGGTGTAGCCCCTCGGCATCACGGCGTTCAGCGATTCGGCGAACGTGCGCCGCTCGACGCGGACGCGCTCGGACTCATTCGTCGGCGCGACGACGGCCGCGACATCTGCTCGGGACGGGATGGCGCTGACGGCCAAGAAGATCAGCACGCCGACCCCGAGGGCGACGGCCGCGATGCCGAGATACACGTAGATGGTCACCCGGGACTCCTAGAACTTCACTCGGACGACTGCGGACATCCAGAAGGTGCCGACGGCCATGAGTACGATCGCGATGATGATCGCGAACCAGCCGAGTGGCGATTCGACGAACGGCGCGAGATAAGTGGGCTGAAGCACGAGGACGCCCGCCACCACCGCGACGGGGAGCAGGAGCAGCACGGTGGCGGACAGGCGTCCCTCCGCACTCAGCGCCTTCACCTGCCGGCGGATCTGGTTGCGCTCGCGGATCGTCGCCGCCGTGCGCTGCAGCGTCTCGCTGAGGTTGCCGCCGGTCTCACGGTTGATCTGGATGGCCTGCGCCGCCCACGAGAAATCGTCGGAGCGCATCCGCTCCGCGGTGTCGGCCAGCGCTTCCCCCAGGTCGCGGCCGATGCGAGTCTGGTTGACAACCCGCGCGAACTCCTCGGACGTCGGGGCGTCGGCGTGCTGGGCGACCGAGTCGATGGCCTGCAGGAGGCCGTGACCGGCGCGAAGGTTACCCGCGACGAGCTGCAGGGTGTCGTCGAGCTGGTCGGCGAAGCGCGCCCTGCGCCGGTCGGTGCGCACGTTCAGGAAGGCCGAGACGAGGAGCGGTGCCGCGGCGGCGAAGAGGATGCCGAGGACGACGGCCCAGAACGAGCCGAACCCGATGACGACGCCGATGAGGCCGAGCACCGCCGCGACGGCGAACACGACGATGAGGAACCCGCCGGGCTCGGTGCGGATGCCGGCGAGCTCGAGCCGCTCGCTGCCGAACGTGCGGCGGTCCTTCGTCGCGGTCGCCTGCTCGATCGCCTCCGTCGCCCGCAGAGTCACCCGCCGCAGCGCCGAGACGTGCTCAGTGCCCGGCGCCAGACGGCGTTCGATCGCGACGCGCTTCGGCGGTGGCGCGATCACGAGGAACACGAGTGCCAGGAGGGCGAGGAGGACGCAAAGCGCGCCGACCGCGAAGATCGTCATCGGATCTCTCCGAGCAACGAACCCGCACGGGGCCGGTACCGGAAGACCTCGGTTGGCACCGAGACGCCGAGATCCGCAAAGCGCTCCACGAAGCGCGGACGCACACCCGTCGGCTCGGCGTTGCCGACGTAGCGGCCGTTCTCGTCCATGCCCGAGGCGAAGTCGAACGTGAAGATGTCCTGCATCGTGACGATGTCACCCTCCATGCCGTGGACCTCCGTCAGGCTCACCACCCGTCGCGTTCCGTCGCGAAGGCGCTGGATCTGCACGATGAGGTCGATGGCCGACGACACCTGCTCGCGGATGGCGCGCAGCGGCAGGTCCATGCCCGCCATGAGCACGAGAGTCTCGAGACGCGAGAGCGCGTCGCGCGGCGAGTTGGCGTGGATGGTCGAGATGGAGCCTTCGTGTCCGGTGTTCATGGCCTGGAGCATGTCGAGGCTCTCGCCGCCACGCACCTCACCGACCACGATGCGGTCGGGACGCATGCGCAGCGAGTTGCGCACGAGGTCGCGGATCGTGATCTCGCCGCGGCCCTCGATGTTGGCGGGGCGCGATTCGAGCCGCACCACGTGTTCCTGCTGCAGCTGGAGCTCGACCGCGTCCTCGATGGTGATGATCCGCTCGTCACCGGGGATGAAGCCCGACAGCACGTTGAGCAGCGTGGTCTTTCCGGTACCGGTACCGCCAGACACCAGGATGTTGAGCTTCGCTCGCACCGCGGCATCCAGGACCGTCGCGATCTCGGAGCTCATCGTCCCGATCCCGACGAGATCGGCGGCAGTGTACGGGGTGCGCGCGAACTTGCGGATCGTGAGCGACGAGCCGTCGACCGCGAGCGGCGGGATGATGGCGTTCACACGCGAGCCGTCTTCGAGCCGGGCGTCGACGAGCGGCGAGGACTCGTCGATCCGGCGACCCACGCGCGACACGATGCGGTCGATCACCCGGCGCAGCTGCGGCTCGCCCGAGAACCGGGTCGGGGATTCGTGGAGCCGTCCGTTGCGCTCGACGTAGATCTGGTCGAAGCGGTTCACCATGATCTCGCTGACCGTGGGGTCGTCCAGCAGCACCTCGAGTGGACCGTACCCCAGCACGTCGGCGCCGATCTCGGTGATGAGCCGGTTGCGCTCGGCGGGCGTCAGGGCGACCTGCTCGGCCTCGATGATGCGGCTGAGCTCCTCGCGCGCGATGGCGTGCAGCTTGTCCTCGGAAAGGTTCGGGTCGTTCAGGCGCGTGCCGATGCGTCCGAAGAGCTCCTGTGCCGCGCGCTCCTTGAGCTCGGCGAAGGGGTCCACGATCGAGGGCACGTGCACCACGCCCGAGCCGGCGAGCGCCTGCCAGGTGCTTGTGTGTTCGCCCTCGCCGCCCGTCGGCATCGACTCGGCAACTGCGGCCTCGGCCACTCCGAAGAGTGAGCCGATGGGGTCGGACGCCTCGGGCCCGGGAGGCACGGGATCCGCACCGGTCTCGGGCTCCGCGTGCGGCCAGGCGCGTGCGGGCTGCGGCGGCGCGACCTCGTACGTGGGCTCACCCTGCGCCGCCGGGTCGACGCCGTGGCGCGCCCGCTGCAGACGATCACTGAGGCTCATGGGATCGGTTCCTCCTGTGGATGCGGCGACGAGTCGGGACCGCGGCCGGGTCGATGCGCAACACCAGCGAACGGACCGCCTTGGCGGCGGGATCGCGAGTGTCGTGATGGATGAGCGGCACACCGGCGTTCGCGGCGAGCAGGACGCCCGGCGACCTCGGCACGATGACGTCGGGCGCGGCGCCGATGATCGGCTCGGCGTCGGCCACGACGAGGCCGGTGTTCTTTTCGACGGCGTTCAAGACGATGTGTCGGTTCAGCGGCAGGAGCTCGAGCCGCACCAACAACTCGAACTCTGTCCGGAGCGCGCGCAGGCTGGCGACGGTGAGCGACGTCACGAAGACGCCGTCGGTCGCGTGCTCGAGTGCGGTGAGGGTGTGCTCCCCCAAGCCCGGCGTGGTATCGATGACCACATAGCGGAACATCGTCGCCAGCCGGTCGATGAGCGCGCCGAATCGCGCCACGTCGATCGCATCCGCGAGTTCGGGCGATCGGGGGGCGGGGATCACGAAGAAGTCGTCGTCGTGCCGGATCAGCTGCGTTTTGATCAACACCTCGTCGTCGGCCGCATCGACCGCCTCGGCGAGCCCCTTTGTCGGTTGGAGGTTGAGCACGTTCGCGATGTCGCCGAACTGGAGGTCGGCGTCGATGAGCACTACGGAGTTCGGCGCGACCTCCGCGAGACCGGTCGCCAGGTTGACGGCCATCGTCGTCTTGCCCTGGCCGCCCTTCGGTGCAGCGACGGCGATGACCTCGCTGCGCCCGCCCTCGAGTTCGGGGAGCGTCCACTCGGGCGCCGTGGGCTCGGAGACGGGTTCTTCCGCTTCGGCCACGGGTGGGTCGGATGCTTCGACGGTGCGTTCCGGTTCGGGCGCGGTTCGAGTATCCGTCAGCAGGTCGACGAGCGAGATGGTGGACTCGTCTTCATCGGGAGTCATCGCGTCGGCGGTCGCATCGGGGGCCTCGGCTCGGCCCGAGGTGACCAGCCAGTCGTCGAGGCGCACGAGCAACGACTGGGTCGCGGCATCCGTCGCCTCGGGGCTCAGCACCGCGTGCATGCCGACCTCCTCGACCCAGTCCTCGAGGTCGGCACGCTGTTCGCGGACCACGACCACGCCGATGCCGGGGTACTGCTCGCCGAGCCCGGCCGACAGCGCCTTGGTCTCGGCGAGTGTCAGCAAGGGACCGAGCAGGGCGATGGCCGGGGTCTCCCGGACGCGGTCGACCGCCTCGTCGACGCCGAAGGTGAGGTACTCACCCGGCAGCGTCTGCAGGCGCGCGCGGAAGAGTCGGCGGAGCCGGGTCTCGTACTCCGCGCTTCTGCTGACGAGGAGGTAACGCGTCACTGGAAGGCGCTGTTTCCGTCGACGGGAGACGTGCCGCTGTTGTCGGTCGCCTCGTTCTCGAGGGTGAGCCACATCTGCGCGTAGTCGGCGGACTCGCCCTCGGTGAACCACACCCAGCGCTCCACGTCGTGCGCGGAGAGGGCGATGGTGACCATCACGTTGGCGTCGGAACTCTGGTCGGTCTCCTCGCCGGTCTCGGGGTCGACGCGGGCCACGCCCTGCACTCGCGTCACGAGCACGCCGTGGAACGCGAACCGCGTGATCGGGTTGATGACGTCCTCTTCGGAACCCGGCTCGTCGGGATCGATCGTGCCGACGAGGCCGATCTTGTCGCCGGGAGCGACCTCGCCGCCGACCACGCGGTCGGCCGGGAGGGTGAAGGACACGAGCTGCATGCCGGCCGGCACGGCGACCGAGCCCGAGGCGGCCTCGGCGGGATCGATGAAGCGCCCTTCACGGAGGATGTCTCCGGGAAGCAGGCTGGCCGACGTCACGAGCCCTTCTAGGTCGGCGAGGTCGGTGACGGCATCCTCCGGGATCGCCTTGCGCGTCAGCTCGTCCACCTCGATCGCCGCCTGCACCACGTCCAGGGTGGCACCCTGCGGTACGGGCTGCGTGACGACATAGGCTTCGACCAGCTCGGCGCCTTCGGCGGCCCGTGCGTCAGCGGCGCTGACGTAGTTGTACACGGCGTATCCTCCGACGGCGGCCAGGATGACGGCGAGAATCGCGCCGATGATTCGGGTCTTCACAGCTTGGGGCTTTCTGTAGGGGCTGGGTGCGGAGAGCGTTCGGCTCGGAGGGGCTCCGGTCGAACCGGTCGGCTAGCCGATAAGGTCCGCGCGTTCGGCCGGGGTGAGCAACATGCGCACGACGCTGAGACCAGTCGACGGGCCGCCGGTGCCAATGCCGAGTTCGAAGGCCTCGTCGACGGAGACGTACTTCGTCAGGTAACCCTGGAGGCAACCGTTCGAGCAGGGCGGGGCCGTGGGGTCGATGTCTTGGAGCGAACCCAACCGCCCGCCCGTCAAGTGAAAGGCAGCGAACCGCGCGATGCGGTAGCACTCCTTCGTCGGCATGGTGATCGCCGGATCCGCACAC
This sequence comes from Agromyces sp. NSFZ, assembly GCF_056156205.1. Taxonomy (NCBI): domain Bacteria; kingdom Bacillati; phylum Actinomycetota; class Actinomycetes; order Micrococcales; family Microbacteriaceae; genus Agromyces; species Agromyces sp. NSFZ. Next base: position 377,400 of record NZ_CM149585.1, on the reverse strand, counting down.
GTGGACCTCACGTACTTGAAGGAGTCGAAGATCGGAATGAGAATCACCGTGTCGAGGAGCGGCTCGAACGTATCGTCGACAGGACTGCAGCCGGACCCGCCACCACCCATACCGCTCTCGCCGAGGTGCCACAACTCGCCACCTGACAGGTCGAACTGGACGGAACAACCGGTGGCGTTCAGCCAACCGAAGCCACCCGGGTTGCTCGTCACGTCGCACCCGGCGCGTGCCTGGGCACCGAGTTCGATGGAGACCTTCACCGGCGGCTCGCCGGGGCCTGCCGGCTCGATGCCGTCGAACTCGCAGTCGCCGAAGCCAACGGGGATCACGTTTCCCTTGATGGGCGTGCCCCATTCGGCGGAGCCCGAGGCGGTGACATCGCTCGCGTCCGTGCCGGTCAGCACGGTCGCCAGCACGTGGTCGACACTGGTCGTGGCGGTGACGGTCACGACATTCCCCGCGATCACGGGATTGTTCGCCAGCGGGTCACGCAGAATCGCGGCGTTCGCGTCGACGTACGTCTGAGCGGCCGCCTGTCGGGCGGACGGCGTCGCGCAGGCGTCCTCCTCCTTGGCGCAGGCAGCAGCGATCGCGAGTGCTGCCGCGTCGACGCCGTTCTGGAGCTGCGCGCGCTCGGCGTACAGCGCGCCGACGTCGACGGCGATGGCGCCTGCGCCGAGCAGTGGGATGAGCGCGAATGCCACGACCGTGGCCGTCGCACCTCGTTCACCACGGAAGCGCCGCATCAACCGCCGCATGGCGTGACTCCCTTTCCTTCGAGCGCGATGGAGCCGAGCCCAGGAACCCAGTTCTCGAGGCCAGTGATGGTGGTCAAGAGGATTGTCACTCGGACTTCCGCGTCGCCCCCGCCCGTCGCGGGACAGACCTGCGGAGTCGTGACGATCGGCACGCTCTGCAGGGACGTGGCGGCGTTCTTCGCCGCGGTCACCGCGTCTCCCGCATCGCGCGTGATCGCCAGAACTCGCGCTCCTTCGCGGGCCGCGTTGGTCACCGTCAGCTGCTGGTTGAAGATGTAGCCGAACTCGATGATCCCGAGCAGCAGCACGATGAGCGGCACCAGCACGAGGGCGAACTCCACCGCCGCCGCGCCGCGCTCAGGCCGAGCGAATCGTCGCACGGTCACCCCTTCATGGTGCGATCACGTCGTGGCCGCGGGACAAATCCCGCGGCCACGACGTAGTGGATCTTGGTTTGCCTATCAGGCCGCGGGCGGCTGAAGCTCGTCCGCCACGTCGCTGAACAGGCCATTGAGGCCGCCGGCGAGGGCGATGAGACCGACGATGATGGCGATGGCGACGCCGGCGATGATGAGGCCGTACTCGGCCGCGTTGCCGTCCTCCTCAGTGCGGAGCGAATTGATGCGGGCCTGGGCGCGCGCGTATGCCTTGAGCATGATGGTTCCTTCGTGATCGCAGGATAGCTGATCTCGCACGACGGGGTGCGTGCGGTGCTTACGACCGTAGAGGTCCGCACTCTGGGGGACGTAGACCCCATTCGGGGGATAACGTCCGATTAACGATGGACTCCTCGCGCTCGAATCGCGCCCACATGCGGGATGCGCCATGAAGTTTGCCGTCAACGGAATAAACGTGCCCCCCGAAGACGGCACGCCGGTCGGGAGATTCCGCGCAACAGGGCCGCACGGTCGCCTCACTAAGCATCCCGAACCCACAGCCTGAAGCCCTCGACGACCGCGACCCGAGACCACTTGGCACTCCGATCGAGCTGGTCCGCGAGGCCGGATTCCTCGTGCCGCTGCTTCAGGATGACGCACTCCGCCTGTGCCGGAAGGGGTACATCGCCCGCGCGGATCGCGAGGAACTCGATGAGGTGTGCCCGCCCATAGAAGTCCGCACGGCCGTCGATCCACACCGGCACGTCGTGCCGCTCGAGCAACACTGGGCCCGCGACACTCGGATCCGACCAGAGCCGGCAGTCGGGTGGGAGGAGTTGCGCGATCCGCGACTCTGGAGGACGCGCCCCCTGTGGGAGGAAGACCGTCGTCATGATCACCATTCCAATCGCCACGACGAGGAGTACATCGGTCCAGAACCGGCCTGAGGTGTACCTCGCCAGGCGTGGCGAGCTCAGTACACCCGTGCGGGCACTGCAGGACCTGCGCAGGCGGTCGATGCCCGCGGTCGCTGCGGCCGCGACCGCAGGCATGAGCATGAATGCGCCCAAGGCGAGGAACCGGAGCGTGCCCATGCCCACGACGATGGCCGGCACCGCCAGCACCAGGAGGGGAGCGACGAGCCGGACTCGCGGGTCGAATCGCCCCTGTGTGCGGATCACGCAGACCAGCCAGGCCACGGTTGCGACACAGCACGCGACTGTGAAGACCGCGATCGGAAGCCAGATGAAGCCGCCCTCGCGAAGCACCATCGTCGGGAGCGACATCCACTCTGCGATGAGATTTCTGCAAACCTCGCCGACAGCACGAGAGCGCTCGAACGTGAGGCCGATGCCGTACGGTGACAGCGCGCAGCCGAGGAAGAGGGCGATCGTGCCGACGGCCACCATGAGGATGAGCCTCGGTCGCCGCAGACCCGGACTCGCCCACCATGCGACCGCCCACATCAGCGCAACCGCACCCGCGAGCAGCATGAACGACAAGTGCACCCAGTTGCCGACGAAGGAGATCCCGAACCCCACGCCGGCGACGGTGAACGTCAGCAGTCCGCCTCGGAGTCGATGGGCGATGCTACCGAGCCACCACGCGAACAGCACCGCACCGAGGAGCAGGAGGTGCACCGCCACGGTCGCACGAGCGGACAGCGCGGCGGATGATGCGAGGAGGAGCGGCACGAAGGTGACGAAGGTGGGAAGCGCGCGCGCGCCAGCCTGCCGTGCGACGACCATCGAGAGGCCGATGACACCCGTCACCGTCAGGAACGCCACCCAGAAGAAGCCCCAGTAGCCGAGCCCGTGCCAGGCCACCCCGAGCAGGACGTTCCAGGCCGGCGAATTCGGATACCAAAGTCCCTCGGCCGACCAGCTCCACGTGTCGGGCCGAGCCAACGGGGCCCCGACGAGTGTCTCGAGGCCGGCGCGTGCTGACCAGAACGGGTCGCGTTCGGTGGGGCTTGCGGCGCGCGAAGCAGCCATCAGGACGAGCACCGCGAAGCCCAGCCACCATCGGAACCGCTCGGTCGACATGACCTGCCGAACGGTGACGATACGGTCGGGCGCCTTCAGTGCTCGGGCCATGCAGGGTGGTCCTCCGGGTCGACGTTCGGGGCGGATACCGGCTACTCGAACATCATCGAGGGTGACCCGAACCTCGTTATCCAACCTGCCGACACGGCTCGGCAACAGCCCCCGTTCGGGGCCGGCGATCTCAACCCCCGACGAACAGCACCGCGATCAACGCCCCCATGAGCATCGACGGCCCGAACGGGATCGACCCGCGCAGCGTCACACGACGAAGCACGAGCGCGATGATGGCCAGCACCCCGCCCACCACGAACGCCGCGAGCAGCCCGACGAGCCACGCGCTCAGCCCGAACCAGCCGAGCACGAGCCCGATCACAAGTGCGAGCTTCACGTCGCCCATGCCCATGGCCGACGGCGAGACGAGGGCCAGCAGGAAGTACAGCGCGAACATCCCGACAGCACCGGCCGCCGCCCAGAGCAGCGGCCACCAGGCCCCCGAAGCCCACGTCGCCGGCACCAGCAGGACCCCGACCACCCCGAGCGTCGGGAACACGACCGCGTTCGGGAGCCGCTTCTCGGCGAGGTCGACGAGGGTGAGCACGGTGGCGGATGCCGCGAACGCGAGCAGCGCCGGCAGGATCCACGTGAGCCCGAACCGCAGCGTGAGCACGCCGAACGTGAGCGCGGTGAGCGCGGCTCCCGCGATGCGCACGGAGCGTAGGGGCATCCGGTCGCCCTTCATCGAACGCATCGTCCCCGCGGCGACGGGCCACCAGCCGAGGATGCCGCCGAGGAGCGCCGAACCCAGCGCGAAGAGGACGAGGGGCACGGGCATGAGGGGCAGCGTAGCGGGTTTCGAGCCACCCGCCGCGCTGGCTCCTCAGGCCGCGGCGGCGCCGGCCGCCCGCCGCAGGTGCTGCATCGTCGCGCCGGTGATCACCCAGCTCCCGCTCAACACGACGTACAGCAGCACCGTGCCGAACGGCGTGCCGAGGCAGGCCGCGGTCACGAGCAGCGCCGCCGCAGCGACGAGACTCGCAACGCACCAGCCGCGCTCCCCCGCCTTCGCGTGCCGGATGGCCAGCACCACGAGCAGTGCCACCCAGGACACCATCGAGAGCATGAAGCCGAGGCCGTGGAGGTTGCCGTGCACGCTGACCGTCTCGGGCAGGCCGGCCGGCGCCCCGATCGGGAACCCGTTGGACGGGTCGAGTGTGAACATGCCGGCAAGCACCTGCCCGATGCCGTCAAGCGCGAGCAGGCAGGCGGCAGCGACCCCGAGCCGACCGGCGATGAACGCCGGCAGCGCCGTCGCCGCGACGATGTTGAGGATCCCCATCACGACGAAGTTCACCTGCTGCACGGGCCCGGTGTCGCCGATGCTGAGGTAGCTGAATGCGTGCCTCGTGAGGTCGAGGCCGGGGTTGAACGGCATCTGCAGCACGCTGACGACGAGGAACAGCAGCGGCGACACGACCCCGGCGAACAGCCGGCGCGAGTCGCGGATGGTCGGCAGGGCGGCAACAGCGGCGGCGGCGGCGGGAGCAATGGTGGTGGACATGATGCACTCCTGTAGCGAGAGAACGTCAGCGGACGGTGGATTCGGTGCGGAGCGCGAACGGCACGATGGCGTCGGCGAGCGCGCGCATCGACACGTTGTGGCTCTGCCCCGGCAGGGTGCGTCGCACGGCCGACGGCAGTCGGTTGGCGAGTTCATCGGCCGCAGCGGCGACCGACGGCGCGCTCCGCGATCCATCGAGCACGAGCGTCGGCGCCGCGACCTTCGACCAGGGCTGGCGCCCGAGCGGACGCCCGCCGAGCGTGTCGCCCATGATCGCGTGGTCGGCCGGCAGGGTGTGCGCGACTGCCTCGAGGTCCTTCCAGAAGGGCGCGAAGCGCATCATGCGGACGACGAACCCCGGCGCCCCCATGCCGCGGGTCATGAAGTACCGCACGGCGGCGCTGCGCCGTCCGTCCTCGACGAGCGACGCGAGACGGGGGCCGAAATCGGCCGGCGGCAGGTGGCCGCCCGCGGTAACCATGAAAGGTGGTTGGTAGACCACGGCGCTGCGGGCGGCAACCCCGGCGGCGATGGCGCGCAGCGCGAGCACACCGCCAGACGACATGCCGAAGATGTGGGCGTCGCCGCCCGCGGCTGCCACCACGGCGGCCAGGTCGTCGATCTCGAGGTCGACGCTGGTTGACGGTCCGGGGTCGCTGTCGCCGCGACCTCGGCGGTCGTAGCCGTACACGGTGAACGAGTCGGCGAGCAGGCTCGCCAGCTCGACGAAGCCCGGCCAGCGCCGGTAGCTGAAGGCGCCGCCGACGAGGACGAGCGGATGCCCCGAGCCCACGATGTCGACCGCGAGACGGGTCGAGTCGGACGACGTCACGGTGTGCTTGGCCATGGTTCTTTCTCCCTTCACGCGGCCCGGCCGGCGGGCGCGTACGTCTGGTAGGCGGTGCCGTTGGGGAACACCTGCCGGGTCACGAGCTCGAGCCCGACCGGCCCCTCACCGCCTTCGAACAGGTGCTTGCCCGTGCCGACCACGAGCGGATGGATGAGCAGCTGGAGCTCGTCGACGAGCCCCGCACGCAGCAGGTGGCTGGTGAGGGTGCCGCTCCCGTTGATCGCGATGCGGCCGCCGGCCTGAGCCTTGAGCTCGGCGACTGCGGCCACGACGTCGCCCGAGAGCAGCGTCGACGGCGCCCAATCGAGTTCGGTGAGCGTCGTGCTCGCCACGAACTTGGGAGTCGAGTTGATGAAGCCCGCCATCGGCGAGCCCGACTGGTGGGGCCAGAACGCCTGCCACTCCTCGTACGTCTTCCGACCCATGAGGAGCGCATCGACACCGGCATTGGCGGTTTCGACGATCGCCATGGCCTCGGGGGTGAAGTACGGGAAGTGCCAGTCCTGCGGCGCGTCAATGACGCCGTCGAGGGACATGAAGTAACTGGCAGTGATGGTGCGCATGGTGTGCCTTCCGGTTTCGGTGCGGGATATCCCGCACTCACACGTCGCGCGCCGGCCACCGGTTTCGACATGGTCTTCAGAAAGAATTCGCGACCCGTGTCGAGATCACGGGATGCCGGTCGACGCATTCATGGGAGCCTCCGGATGCACCGAGCGGCCCCGGGCTCTGAAACGTCACGACCAGACAGGAGTACGCAATGTCCTTCCAGGCCTACCTCGACAACATCGAGGCGAAGACCGGGCTCACCCCCCGGCAGTTCCTCGAACTCGCGCATGAGCGCGGATTCGACGCGTCATCCGTCAAGGCCACGACGATCGTCGAGTGGCTCGCCGCCGACTACAGCCTCGGCCGCGGCCATGCGATGGCGCTCGTGCACGTCATCAAGAAGGGCGTCGTGATCGACGCCAAGCACGTCGGCAGCGGAGGCACGCACGCCGACCCGTCGGACATCCTCTGGCTCGACGGGGCCGCAACCAATCCGCTGACCTGAGCCGGCACGTCCCGGATCCAGACGAAAGGCACCATCATGACCACCGACATCGCCACCGCCGCGCCCACGTTCGACCGCCGCGCCGCCGTCACCCGAAGCCTGCTTGGCTGGGGCGTCGTCGCGGGCCCGTTCTACCTCGTGGTCGGGCTCGTGCTCGCGCTCACCCGTCCCGGGTTCGATCTCAGCATCCATGCGCTGTCGCAGCTCATGCTCGGCGAATGGGGCTGGCTCCAGCGCGCCAATCTGCTCCTCGCAGCGGCGATGACGCTCGCCGCGGCCATCGGCATGATCCGCGCCATCCGCAATGGCCGCGGTCTCGCGATCGGCGTGCTCACCGCCGGCTACGGCGTCGCCCTCGTGTTCAGTGCGATCTTCCCGCCCGACGCCATGGCGGGCTTCCCCGCGGGCGTTGTCTACGGCGTCGTGAGCCTCAGCGGCATCCTCCACATGGTCTTCGGTGCGGTCGGATTCGCGGCCGTCGCGGCCGCGGCCTTCGCCTACGCCGGCTGGAGCCGGCGCATCGGTGCGCCCCGACGGAGCGCACTCGGCATCGTGCTCGGCATCCTCGTCATCGTCGGGTTCTTCGCCGGCGCGGCACTCTCGGCGGGTCCGGTCGGCATCGCCCTCATCTGGGTGGCCGTGGTCGCAGCATGGACGTGGCTCGCCGTCGCCTCGGCGCACGTGTACGCGTGGTCGCCGCATCCGCTCGGCGATGCCGCGTAGGCAGGCCGGTTTCGAGGCGCTCGCTGCGCTCGCCCCTCAACCCGCGAGCTCCTCAACCGGCGGGCGTCAGCCCGCGAGCTCGTCTCCGCGCGAGATCGTCACCATCTCGTCACGCGGCACGACCTTGATGCGCGCGCGACCCTCGGCCGAGCCGAGGGCCTGCTCGTGCTCGTCGAGCCGGTGCCAACCGTCGAGGTCGGTCCACGCGATGCCACGCGACTCGAGCAGCTCGATGACCGACTCCTCCGATGGCGCTTCGGGCCGCCACCAGTTGCCGAGGTCGTTGATGACGTGCTTGATGGTCTCCATCGCGTCGGACTTCGTGTGCCCGATGAGGCCGACGGGGCCGCGCTTGATCCAGCCGGTCGCGTAGACGCCGTACATCTGCCGAGCTTCGCCGGTCTCCTTGTCGCGCATGAGCACCTGGCCCTCGTGGTTCGGGATGACTCCGAACTTCTTGTCGAAGGGGATGCCGGGCAGGGGCGAACCGAAGTAGCCGACGGCGCGGTACACGGCCTGCACCGGAAGCTCCCGGATCTCGCCCGTGCCGACGACGCCGCCCTCACCGTCGGGCGCCGTGCGCTCCCACCGGATGCCGCCGACGTGACCGTTGCCGTCGTCGAGGATCTCGAGCGGCTTCGCGAAGAAGTGCAGGTGCAGGCGCCGCGAGGCCTGGCCGACCTCCCGCTGCCGCCACTGCTGCAGCACCTTGTCGATGACGAAGACCTGCTTGTTGCCCGAGACGGCGGCACGCGCCGCGTCGTCGTAGTCGAAGTCCTCGTCGTAGACGATCATGTCGACGTCGCGCAGCTCGCCGAGCTCGCGCAGCTCGAGCGGCGTGAACTTGACGGAGGTCGGGCCGCGCCTTCCGAAGACGTGCACGTCGGTGACGGGCGAGTCCTTCAGCACCTCGTAGACGTTCTGCGGGATCTCGGTGGGCAGCAGGTCGTCCGCGTGCTTCGCGAGGATGCGCGACACGTCGAGCGCCACGTTGCCGTTGCCGATGACCGCGACCTCCTTCGCGTCGAGCGGCCAGTCGCGCGGGTAGTCGGGGTGCCCGTCGTACCAGCTCACGAAGTCGGCAGCCCCGTAGGACCCCTCGAGCCCGACGCCGGGCAGGTTGAGGGATGCGTCGCGCACCGCGCCCGTGGCGAAGATCACCGCGTTGTAGTGCTTCTTCAGGTCGGCGAGCGTGATGTCGGTGCCGAACCGCACATTGCCGAAGATCCGGATGTCGCCACGGTCGAGCACCTCGCGGAGCGCCGTGATGATGCCCTTGATGCGCGGGTGGTCGGGGGCCACGCCGTAACGTACGAGGCCGTACGGCGCGGGGAGCTGGTCGAACAGGTCGATCGAGACGTCGAAGTTGCGTTCGGCCTTCAGCAGGATGTCGGCGGCGTAGATGCCGGCCGGGCCGGCGCCGACGATCGCGAGCCGCAGTCTGTTCCTCGTCACGTTCCTGGTCTCCATCAGCTCTGTCGCTCCACGATCGTCTCGGCGAACCGTGTGAGCGCCTTCTTCACGCTTCCCTCGGGCAGTGGGGCGAGCGCCGCGACCGCGTCGCGGGCCCACCGGTGGGCCTCGGCGAGCGTAGCGCGCGTGGCTTCGTGTTCCCGCAATTCGGCCACGATCGCGTCCACCGTCGCGCGCGACGGCACGATCCGCGACGCCAACGTGTTCGTGTCGTGCGGGTCGCCGGCGTCGGCCGGGTTCGCGACCACGATGACGTCGCGGCGGATGCGCGCGAGCAGGTCGGCGGACGCGGCATCCGTCTTGGCGAGCTCGGCGAGTCGCAGGATCGGCAGCGTGACGACGCCGGCGCGCAGGTCGGTGCCCGGAACCTTCCCGGTCTCCTCGGGCTGCGGCGACAGGTCGATGACGTCGTCGATGAGCTGGAACGCCACGCCGATCTTCTCGCCGAACTCGACGATCGGCGCCTCGAAGCCCGGGTCGGCGCCCGAGAACACGACGCCCGACTGGGCGGCCGACGCGATGAGCGATCCGGTCTTGTCGGCGAGGACCTGGATGTAGTGGGCGATCGGATCCTCGCCCTCGGAGGGGCCGACCGTCTCGTGCAGCTGCCCGAGCACGAGCCGCTCGAACGTGTTCGCCTGCAGCCGGATCGCCCGCTCGCCGAGGCTCGCCATGAGCTGGCTCGCGCGCGCGAACAGCAGGTCGCCCGTGAGGATCGCGACCGAGTTGCCCCACACGGTCTGCGCGCTCGGCACGCCGCGGCGCCGCTCGGAGTCGTCCATCACGTCGTCGTGGTACAGCGAGCCGAGGTGCGTGATCTCGATCGCCTCGGCCGCCGTGACGACGTCGTCGGTGACACCGGCACCGAGCTGGGCCGTGAGCAGCGTCAGCATCGGCCGCACGCGCTTTCCGCCCGCCTCGAGCAGGTAACGGGTCGAGACATCCGCGATCGAATCGGCGAAGCTGACCTCGCGCATGAGGCCCTCTTCGACGCGCTCGATGCCGGCGTCGATCGCCTTCGCCATGGCGCGGTCGGCGGATGACGCGAAGACGCGTTCGCTCAGGCCGAGGTTGGCGGCGAGCGCGGAGCCGCGACGGGCGACCGGGTGGCTCGGTTTCACGCGGTCAAGCCTACCGGTGCCCGTCTCGACGTTCTTCGGGCTTGCGTCCGCGATGCAGGGCGACGACCCCCATCGTGAGATTGCGCCACTCGACGTCGACCCACCCGGCCTCGCGCAGCCACGCGGCGAGGGTGCGCTGGTCGGGCCACGCCCCGATCGACTCGTTGAGGTAGTCGTACGCGGTGTCGTTCGAGCTCGAGAGCTTGACGAGCGGCGGCATGACGTAGCGCTGGTACGCGTGGTACCCGGCGCGCACGAACCCGACCGGCGGGTGCGAGAACTCGCACACCACGAGTCGTCCGCCGGGCTTCGTCACGCGGAAGAACTCGGCGAGCGCCTTCTTCGGCTCGTTGACGTTGCGCAGGCCGAACGAGATGGTGACGGCATCGAATTCGTCGTCGCCGAACGGCAGGTTCGTGGCATCCGCCTCGACGAAGACGAGGTTGGAGACGCCCGCCTGGCGACGGCGGCCGACCTCGATCATGCCGGGCGAGAAGTCGGCGGCGACGACGGATGCCCCGGACCGCGCCAGGCTGGCGCTCGACGTGCCCGTGCCCGCCGCGACGTCGAGGATCCGCTCCCCCGGGTTCGGCGCGACCGCCCGGGTGGTGGCGACCCGCCAGAGCGGCGCGTTGCCGACGGAGAGCACCGTGTTCGTGCGGTCGTAGCGGGCGGCGACCCGGTCGAACATGGCCGACACCTGGCTCGGATCCTTGCCGAGGTCTGCGCGCGTCATCCTCCGAGTCTACGGTCGTCGACCGTGGCGGAACCGGGCGAACCTGCGAGGGCCCTGTGACGTTCCATGCATCGGAATGCATCCGGGCAGGGGCGCGTTTGCCTTCACAGTTACGTATCGAGACGGGCGCTTCGCCCGCGGAGGAGGAACCATGCAGGCCATCTGGAACGGTGCGGTCATCGCGGAGTCCGACGAGACCATCGTCGTCGAGGGCAACCACTACTTCCCGCGCGAGTCCATCGACGAGCGCTACTTCGTGTCGAGCCAGAACCACACCGTGTGCCCCTGGAAGGGCACGGCGAGCTACTTCCACGTCGACGTCGACGGCAAGCGCAACCCGAACGCCGCCTGGTACTACCCGACGCCCAAGCAGGCCGCCTCCGAGATCGCCGATTACGTGGCCTTCTGGCACGGCGTCGAGGTGCGCGAGGAACTCGCCGCCTGATCGCGCGGCCGTAGGCTGGTTCGGTGAACCACACGGATGCCTCGGCGTCGCACACCGCCGTCACCCGGCTCGTCGTGCGCACCGAACCGGTCGACGAACTCGCCCCGCTCATCCCACGCGCCGACCCGCGGCATCCGCTGCTCTGGATGCGCCGCGGCGAGGGCATCGTGGGCCTCGGCGAGACCGTGCGCATCGAGACGAGCGGCCCGAGCCGCATCGAAGACGCCGCCGCGGCGTGGACGTCGCTCGCCGCCGACGCCGACGTCGACGACCGCGTCGGCCTGCCGGGCACGGGGCTCGTGGCGTTCGGCGCCTTCGCGTTCGCCGACGAGTCCGCCGCGACCAGCGTCCTCGTGGTGCCCGAGCTCGTGCTCGGCCGCCGCGAGGGGCGTGCCTGGGTGACGCGAATCTCGCTCGCGACGGGCGAAACCGGGGGCGAGGGCGACAGCGACGACGGCGTGGGCGGCGACGGGGCTGCGGATGCCGCGGCATCCGTCGCCCTTGAGATTCCCCCGCCGACGCCCAAGCGTCGCGTGCCGCGCGTCACGTTCACGCCGGGTGCCGTGCCTCCCGAGGCGTACGAGGCGGCCGTCGCCGAGGCCGTGCGGCGTATCGACGCCGGCGAGCTCGCGAAGGTCGTGCTCGCCCGGCAGCTCATCGGCGAGCTGCACGAGGAGGACGGCCTGCGCGCCGTCATCAACCGCCTCGCCGAGGAGTACCCCGACACGTGGGTGTTCGCCGTCGACGGCCTCATCGGCGCGAGTCCCGAGACGCTCGTGCGCGTCGACCACGGCACCGTCTCGGCGCGCGTCCTCGCCGGCACGACCTCCCGCGGCGCCGACGAGGCATCCGACCGAGAGCATGCGGCCACCCTGGCGGCCTCGCCGAAGGACCTGGCCGAGCACGCGCTCGCCGTTTCGAGTGCCGTGAAGCGACTCGCGCCGCACACGGCGCGCCTCGATGCGAGCCCCCAGCCGTTCACGCTGCAACTGCCGAACCTCTGGCACCTCGCCACCGACCTCAAGGGCACGCTCGGCGACGGGTCGAGCTCGCTCGATCTCGTGAAGGCGGTACATCCCACCGCCGCGGTCGCCGGCACGCCCCGCCGGGTGGCGCTGCGCACGCTCGCCGAGCTCGAGGGCTTCGACCGCGGGCGCTACGCGGGTCCGGTCGGCTGGATCGACGGCGCCGGCGACGGCGAATGGGCCATCGCGCTGCGCTGCGCGCAGGTCGACGCCGACGGCACGGTGGCGGCATATGCCGGATGCGGCATCGTGCACGACTCGGTGCCGGCCGACGAGCTCGCCGAATCCGACATCAAGTTCCGGCCGATCCTCGAGGCCTTCGGCGCGGCACCGCCGTCGCCGGTGATCGAGTAGCGCGGCTCCGCTCAGCTCGCCTCGAGCCGCGCCTTCTCGGCGTCGACGTCGAAGTCGGCCAGCGGCCAGTCGAGGCGCATCGCCTCGAGCGCCTCGATGAGCAGGTGCTGCACCGCGAGGCGCGCGTACCATTTGCGGTCGGCCGGCACCACGTACCAGGGCGCGTGCGGCGTCGTCGTGCGTTCGAACACGGTCTGGTAGGCCTCCTGGTACATCGGGGCGTGCATGCGCTCGTCGATGTCGCCGGGATTGAACTTCCAGTGCTTGTCGGGGCGCTCGAGCCGGTCGCGCAACCGCTCCTTCTGCTCGTCCATCGAGATGTGCAGCATCACCTTGATGATGACGGTGCCGGATGCCGCGAGCTCGGCCTCGAACTCGTTGATCGCGTCGTAGCGACGCTCGATCTCCTCGGGCGGGGCGAGCTCGCGCACCTTCGCGACGAGGACGTCCTCGTAGTGGGAACGGTCGAAGACCCCGATCATGCCGCCGTCGGGCACATGCTTGCGAATGCGCCAGAGGAAGTCGTGCGCGAGCTCCTCCTCGGTGGGCTTCTTGAAGGCCGCGAACTGCACGCCCTGCGGGTCGACGGCGCTCATCACGTGCTTCACGATGCCGCCCTTTCCTGCGGTGTCCATCGCCTGCAGCACGAGCAGGAGCCGGCGCGGGTCGTCGCCCATCTGGTTTCCGGCGAAGAGCTTCTCCTGCAGTTCGGCGAGGATCACCGCGCCCTCGGCGAGCGAGTCGGTGGCCGCGGCCTTGTCGCCCTCGAACCCGGGGGTCCCTCGCGTGTCCACGTCGGCGAGCATGAATCCCTGCCGCACCCGCAGCACGTCAGACGGATCGGTCGCCCAGTATGTCTCGAGACCCACGGTCATCCCCTCGTCGTGGCGTCGCGCCGGTCTCGGCGGCGATCGCCGTCCCCATATCCTGACGGACCGCCCCCGCCCGGCGTCAATGGCTTGCGCGAGGCCGGGCGCGATCCGAGTATCAGCGGGCGAGCGGCACCTCGACGATCGCCGGGCCCGTCACGGCCGTGCCGAGCGCCTCATCGAGTTCGCCGCGCGTCGCAGCCCGCGCGTAGCCCCAGCCATACGCCTGGGCGAGCGCCGCGAGCTCGACGTGCTGCGGAGTGAACTGCACGCGATCGAACGCCTCGGACGATGCCGACGCTGCCACCTCGAGCGCGTCGAAGATCGTGCCGCCGCCATCGTTGCCCACGATGACCTGGATCCTCGGACGCGGCTCACCGTCGCCGAGGAGGAGCGACCCCACGTCGTGCAGCAGCGTGAGGTCGCCGACGAGGGCGCGCGTCACGCCGACGCCGGCCGGATCGGCTCCGGCTCCGGCTCCAGGCGCAGCTCCGGGCGCCTGGCGCTGGCTCGCCATCGCGAGACCGAGCGCCGTGGCGATCGTGCCGTCGATGCCCGCGAGCCCGCGGTTGGCGTGGGCGCGGATGCGTCGCCCGGGTACCGCGCGGTCGGCGTCGCGGATGAGCCGGGATGCCCCGAACACCAGCCGGTCGTGCGGCCACGTCGCCGCCCACACCGCGTCGACGAGCATGCGCCGGGTCACGGGAGCGCGCACCGCCTCGAGCTGCGCGCGCATGTACTCGCGCTGCGCCGCGAAGTCGGAGACGTGCCCCGTCTCGTCGATGCCGCTCTGCACGGATGCCGCCTGCGGGAGTCCCTCGGCGACGAGGGCGCGGCTCGCGTGCACCCATCGCCCCACCCAGGCCCGCTCCTCGGCCGACGGCCCCTGCTGCGGTGCGGTGCGCACGGCGCGCTCGAACTGCCGGACGCTCCTCCCGGGGTTGAACCACTCGATGCCCGACGGAGCCACGACGATGGTCTCGATGTCGTCGCGCTGCACGAGCGCCGGGACCTCACGCGAGAGCGTCGGATGCCCGAACACCACCACACGTTCGACGAGCTCGCCGAAGCCGGGCTCCCGCAGCAACTCGCGATAGGCGACCACGAGGTTCGGTCCGAAGTGCGCACCGCTCGTGACCTCGGCGATGAGCGGCCAGCCGCCCTCGCGCGCGAACTCCTCGGCGGCCGGTCCGGCGCCGGCGCCCGCGACGACGATCGTGCGCGGTCCCGGCTCGATGAGCGCCCCGGCGGGCCCGACTGCCTCCGCGGATAGAGGAGCGCCGGGCGAAGCCGGATGCGTGTCGAGATCCGCCCGCGCCGCCGGCACGCGCTCCAGCGTGATGACGGCCGAGAGCGGCTCGCGGTACTGGAGGTTGAGGTGCACGGGTCCGGGTCCCGGATGCGGCACGAACTCGCCGGCGGCGTCGCGGCCGAGTGCCGCGGCGACCGCGTCACGGGCGAGGGCGGCCGCGGCATCCGTCTCACCGGGTACTCCCTCGGGTGCACCGACGTCGCGTTCCATGCGCAGTGCTCCGGCGAAGATGCCGGGCTGCATCGTGGTCTGGTTCGAGCGGATGCCGCGGAGCTCCGCAGGCCGGTCGGCCGTGCACAGGATGAGCGGCACGCCCGAGTGGTGCGCCTCGAGCACGGCGGGGTGCAGGTTGGCGACGGCGGTGCCCGAGGTGGTCACCACGATCGCAGGACGACCCGACTCCACCGCGGTGCCGAGCCCGAAGAACGCGGCGCTGCGCTCGTCGATGCGCACATGCAGCCGGATGGCTCCCACGCGCTCGAGCTCGGCGGCCGCGAGCGCGAGCGCCTGTGAACGGGAGCCCGGTGCCACCACGACATCGCGCACACCGGCCTCGACGAACGCGCGCAGGAGCGCCATGGCGGCGTCGCTCGCGGGGCTCCGTCGGGCGCCTGGCGCCGTCGGGTGCTCCGGATCAGCCATTCGGGCGTCCGGCGGGTCCCGTCTCGCCGGGTGCCTCGGGCGCGTCGGGTCGCTTGCGCTCCTCGCCCTTGGTCGTGCCTGCGGCGTCACCGAATCGCGGCTCGTCGTCGGCGTCGAGTTCGGCGAGCTCCTGCTCCATGCGGCGGATGCGCTCGTTCTGCGCAGCGTCCTCGCGGAGCTGGCGCAGGAACTCCGCGTCGTCGTCGGGAGCGAGCGTGCGGCCCGACCGGGATCCGATCCGATCGATGCGGCCACGCCCGATGACGAACCAGAGCACGCCGCCGATGATCGGCACCAAGAGGATGACGACGATCCACCAGCCGCGACTGAGACCGCGGATGCGCATGCGGTCGAAGAAGGCGCAGTCGGCGATGGCGTAGATCGTGAAGACCACGGCTGCGATGCCGAGCACGAAGAGCCACCGGACCATCCACCCAGTCTAGGCGCGTCGGCCCGGCTCCCGGCTGTGAGAGTACTCAGGGGAAGCCGACCTACACTGTGAGGGTGAAGTCCGTGCCCGTCTGGATCTGGTACACCGTGCTGCGCGTGGTGCTGTTCGCCGCGCCGCTCGCCGTGCTGCTCATCGCCGGAGTGGATCCGTGGGTGTCCGCCGCCGTCGCGGCCCTCTTCGGGTTCAGTGCGTCGCTGATCTTCCTGCGGCGTCAGCGCGAGTCGATCGCGACGGACCTGTACGCGGCGCGCCACCGCGAGACGCCGGTCGTGCACGTCGACGACGAGGTCGAGGACTCCGTCGTCGACGCATCCCCGACCGAGCGTCGCGACCCCGCCGCGTAGCCCCAGCTTCGGCTCAGAGCGCGAAGACGAGCCCCATGCCGACGCCGTAGACGAGCGACGTGATGCTCGCCAGCTGCAGCGCGAGCAGCAGCTCGCGAGGGGTCCTCCCCCAGAGCACGATGACGCACGCCGGCACGGCGAGGAACACCGCGAACTGCACCAGCACGGCTGCGGGGTAGAGCAGGGCGAAGAACCCGGCGATCGCGAACGGCACGAGCATGAAGACGGTGAACAGGATGCGCCCGGCCAGCGGCCCGACGAGCACCGCGAGCGTGCGCTTGCCGGCCGCACGGTCCTGCTCGACGTCGCGGAGGTTGTTGGCCATCAGCACGGCGCACGCGATGAGTCCCACGGCGACGCCGCCGAGCCACGCCTCGGTGTTCACGGCGAGGGCCTGCACGTACGCGCTTCCGGCCGTCGCCACCAGTCCGAAGAACACGAACACGAAGAGCTCGCCGAGCCCGTAGTACCCGTAGGGCCGCTTGCCGCCGGTGTAGAACCAGGCGGCCACGATCGCGACGGCGCCGAGGGCGAGCATCCACCACTGCCCCGTCACGATGACGAGCGCGAGGCCCGCGATGGCGGCGAGCGCGAAGAAGCTCAGCGCCACGGCGAGCACGTGGCGGGGCTTGGCCGCGCCCGACCCGGTGAGCCGTGCCGGGCCGACCCGGTGCTCGTCGGTGCCGCGCACGCCGTCGGAGTAGTCGTTGGCGTAGTTCACCGCGATCTGCAGCGCGAGGGCGACGACGAGGGCCAGCAGTGCGCGGGCCGGATGCCACGGGCCGTCGGGGATGGCAACCACCCCCGCTCCGGTGCCGAGCGCGACGGGCGAGATCGCGAGCGGCAGCGTGCGGATGCGCGCGCCGGCGACCCAGTCGGCGACCGTCGCCGGGCCGCGCGCGGCCGTGGGAGCGGTCGTGCGCTTGGCGGGGTTGCCGGAGCGTCGGTGCGCGTTGGCGCGGACGTCGGCGGGATTCATGCGCTGCGGTTTCGGGCGTGCCACACCGACATGCTAGTTGCGCCGCCCATCACCGCGGGGGCGAGTGTTCACAGCAGCGCCGGCGGAGGTCTCAGCGCACATCCTTCACCGCGTCGAGGTATCTGGCGACCACCTCGAGTTCATCGACCGTGAACTGCGCGTGCACGCGCTGCATGCCCTCGAGGATGGTGGCGTACGGGTCATCCTCGCCGCCCTCGCCGACGCCCACCGCCGCTTCGGGACGAACACGCACGACGACCCGCCTGCGGTCGTCGGGGTCGGTCATGCGCTCGATGTAGCCGTGCTTCTCGAGCCGGTCGAGCACCCGGGTGGTCGTGCTGGTCGGGAGCTCGGTCTGCCTGCTGACCTCCCCCGCCGACATCGGGGCGCCGTGACGGGCGATGTATCCGAGGGCCTGAAGGTCGACGACGTTGAGTCCCATCACACGAGCGATGCGCTCGTTGGTCATGACCGACGATGCGATCACGAGCTGGAGGAGCCCGACGATGCGCCCGGTGACCTCGGCCTTGCTTGACATCAGCGCTGCCACTCCATAGTGTTCCCACTGTGGGATTATCCCACATCGCAAATACTCCACCTCGGAGTGAACCCAGCATACGAAAGGACGGCCGGCATGGCCACCACACCGCGCCGAGGCATCGCCATCGGCGTCCTCCTCTTCGCTTCCTTCATGGACCTGCTCGACGTCACGATCGTGCAGGTCGCGCTCCCGTCGATCGGCGCGGACCTCGAGGCATCCGAGGCCCAGCTCGAGTGGATCGTGAGCGGCTACCTGCTCGCCTTCGCCGTAGCGCTCATCACCGGCGGCCGGCTCGGCGACCTGTTCGGCCGCCGCCGGATGTTCCTGGTCGGCATCGGCGGGTTCACCCTCGCGTCCGCGGCCGCCTCCTTCGCGTGGTCGGGCGACGTGCTCGTCGTCACGCGCATCGCGCAGGGCCTCTTCGCGGCGCTCATGGTGCCGCAGCTGCTCGCCTCGGTGCAGGCGCTGTACTCGCCACGAGAGCGCGCTCCGATGTACGGCCTCATCGGCGGTGTCGCGGGTCTCGCCGCGGTCGCCGGCCCGGTGCTCGGCGGATGGCTCGTCGACGCCGACCTCTGGGGCCTGGGCTGGCGCGCGGTCTTCCTCATCAACGTGCCCGTCGGCATCGTGATCATCGCGCTCGCGGCCCGGGTCGTTCCCGAGACCCGCTCGCCGCGCCCGATGCGACTCGACCTCGTCGGCGTCGTGCTGCTCAGCGCCGTCGTGCTCGCGTTCATGGTGCCGCTCGTCGAGGGCCAGACGCTCGGCTGGCCGGCCTGGCTGTGGCTGCCCGTGGCCGCCGGCGCTGGGCTGCTCGTCGCGTTCGTGCTCTACGAGCGCCGGCGCATGCGCCACGACGGCTCGGCACTCCTGCCGATGCCGCTGTTCGCCGACCGCGGGTTCTCGGCCGGTCTCGTCACGCAGGCCGCCTTCCAGGGCGCGCTCAACGCGTTCACGCTGCCGTTCATCATCTACCTGCAGGCGGCGCTCGGGTTCGACGCGCTCGCGGCGGGACTCAACCTGCTCGCGTTCAGCCTCGGCGCGCTCGTGGGCACGGGCGCGGTCATCCCGCTCGTCCCGCGCGTCGGGAAGTACCTCGTGACGGTCGGCGCCGCGCTCATGGCGGCGGGCGTGCTCTGGGTGTTCGCGACCGTCGCCGACACCGGGGCCGGGTTCACCGGCTGGGCGGCGGTCTGGCCCATGCTCCTCGCCGGGTTCGGGCTCGCGCTGCTCATCATCCCGCTCATCGACGTCGCGCTCGCGACGGTGCCGATCGCGGATGCGGGCGCGGCATCCGGCGCCTTCAGCACCTTCCAGCAGCTCGGTGCGGCGACGGGCGTGGCCATCTCGACGACCGTCTTCTTCACGGTGGTCGGCGACGACTGGAGCCGGGCGCACGTGCTCGAAGCGCTGCAGGCCTCCGTCTGGGTGTCGGTCGCGGGCTTCGGCATCGCGGCACTCGCGAGCCTGCTGCTGCCGAGCCGGCGTCAGGTGCAGGCGCACCTCGACGAGGCGAAGCGCCTGGCCGAGCTCGATGCGGAATCGGATGCCTCGGATACCTCGGATGCCTCGGTGGCCGCGCACATGGGGTGACTGCCGGCTCCTCGGCCCGACCGACGCGCACCTGGTGTTCGGAGCGCGGCGGTCCGGCGGTTGTGGCTACAATGAACCCATGGATGTGGCCACAACCTCGAACGTCGGGATACGCGAGCTGCGCGACACGCTCAGTCGCCAGCTTGCACGGGTTCGCGAGGGAGAGACGGTCGTCGTGACCGATCACGGCAAGCCGATCGCGCGCATCGTTCCCATCGATGCCGAGTCGCCGATCGAGCGGATGATCGCGGAGGGCTTCGCCCGACCGCCGTTGCGTCCGAAGGCAATGCTTCCCGACCCGATCGCGGCAGCGGGCACCGTCTCCGACCTCATCACCGAGCAACGGCGGTGATCGCGTACCTCGACACGTCGGCGATCGTTCCGTTGATCATCGAGGAGCCCACTTCTGCGCCGGCTCGGCGCGCGTGGCACTCGGCCGACCAGGTGGTCGCAAGCCTGCTCGCCTACGTCGAAGCTGCGGCCGCACTGGCGCGCGCCGAACGGATGGGCCGCCTGGACGCAGCCCAATACCGGGCTTCAATGGTCGCGCTCGAGAGGATCTGGGGCTCGGTCGTCGTCGTCCAACCGCGTGAGGACACGGTGCTCCATGCCGCCGCCCTCAGTCGGCGCTTCGGACTCCGAGGATACGACGCGGTGCACTGCGCGACCGGTGTCGAGGCGGCGAGCGACGACTTCGTCGGCGTCTCCGGCGACCGCGACCTGATCACGGCCTGGCGTGAGCTCGGCCTCGCGACCATCGACCTGAAGGGCGCCGCGCCCGCCTAGTCCGAGAGCATCGCCTCGAGCGCGCGGCGGTCGGGCTTACCCGAGGCGAGCATCGGCATCCGGTCGAGGAGCTCGACGCGAACGGGGCGGGCGGCGGGCGGCAGCCCGGCAGCGTCGGTCGCCCCGGCGAGGGTGTCGAGGGCATCGGATGCCGCGGCGAGATCCGTTCGGACCGCGACGACCGCCGGCCGCTCCCCCCACTCCCGATCGGCCGCGCGCACCACGACGGCGTCGGCGAAGCCGGGCAGGGCTCGGATGGCCCGCTCCACCTCGCCGAGGGCGACCTTCACGCCGCCCGAGATGATCACGTCGTCGGCGCGCCCGAGGATGCGCAGCGTGCCGTCGTGCTCGAGCCGGCCGAGGTCGCCCGTGCGATACCAGCGCGTGCCGTCGTCGTCGGTCGCGAAGGCGGCCGCCGTGCGAGCCGGATCGTCGAGGTAGCCCTCGGCGAGCATCGGGCCCGACAGCTCCACGGCGCCGCCCCGCCCTGATCCTGTCGACGGGTCGACGAAGCGCACGACGACGCCGTCGAGCGGGCGCCCGTCATAGACGCATCCGCCCGACGTCTCGCTGGAACCATATGTGCGAGTTACGTGCGCACCGAGCACGTCGGCGGCGACGATGAGCGACGGCGGGGCCGCCTGTCCGCCGAGCAGGATCCGGTCGAACGAGCGCAGCGCCTCGGCGACCCTCCCGTCGGACTTCGCCGCGTCGACGAGACGGCTGAGTTGCACCGGCACGAGGGACGTGTAGTGGCGGCGCCCCGGATCGAGCCGAGCGGATGCCTCGGCGAACGCGATCGGGTCGAAGTGCTCGCCGTCGAGCACCACGGGCTCGGTGCCGGCCACGATGGATCGCACGAGCACCTGGGCTCCCGCGATGTAGTGCACCGGCAGCGCGAGCAGCCACTGCCCGGGCCCCTCGAGCGCGGCCTCGGTCGCCTCCGCGCTCGCGCGCAGCGCGCCGGCCGAGAGCAGCACGCGCTTCGGGGCATCCGTCGACCCGCTCGTCTCGACGACGAGTGCGATGTCGTCGTCGACCTGACCCCCCATTCGCCGAGAGTTCACGTTCGGGCCCGGGAGGGCCGCGGGAGCGTCATCATTCGGCGCGAACGTTAACACTCGACGAGGTGGAGACGACGACGACGAGGACGACGAGGACGAGGACGAGGACGAGGACGACGGGACCGGCCAGACGGCCGGGCCGCCGTCGAGCGCGACGCGGAGCGCACGCGTCACCGCCGCGACATCCGACGCCGAAACCTGCTCGAGTGGTTTCATCCCGAACCGCAGCCGATCAGTAGTGCCACGGGTACGGGCCCCAGTCGGGCTCGCGCTTCTCGAGGAACGCGTCGCGCCCCTCGACGGCCTCGTCGGTGCCGTACGCCAGGCGCGTCGCCTCGCCGGCGAACACCTGCTGGCCGACCATGCCGTCGTCGACCGCGTTGAACGCGAACTTCAGCATGCGCACCGCCGTCGGGGACTTCGTGAGGATGGTGCGCGCCATCGCGAGCGCCTCTCGTTCGAGGTCGGCGTGCGGCACGACGCGGTTCACGGCCCCCATCTCGTAGGCGCGGTCGGCCGAGTACTCCTCGGCGAGGAAGAACACCTCGCGGGCGAACTTCTGGCCCACCTGGCGCGCGAAGTACGCCGACCCGTAGCCCGCGTCGAAGCTGCCGACGTCGGCATCCGTCTGCTTGAACCTGCCGTGCTCGCGGCTGGCGATGGTGAGGTCGCAGACGACGTGCAGCGAGTGGCCGCCGCCCGCCGCCCAGCCCGGCACGACCGCGATGACGACCTTGGGCATGAAGCGGATGAGTCGCTGCACCTCGAGGATGTGCAGGCGCCCGACGGCCGCGTGCCCGTGCGGGTCGGCCGTGCCGCCGGCGCCGTCGCCGTCGACGATCGCCGTCTCGGCGTCGGAGTACTTGTAGCCGTCACGGCCGCGGATGCGCTGGTCGCCGCCGGAGCAGAACGCCCAGCCGCCGTCCTTCGCGCTCGGCCCGTTGCCCGTGAGCAGCACGACGCCGATGCGCGGGTTCGTGCGCGCGTCCTCGAGCGCACGGTAGAGCTCGTCGACCGTGTGCGGGCGGAACGCGTTGCGCACCTCCGGCCGGTCGAACGCGATGCGGGCGATGCGCCCGTCGGTGGAGTGGTGGTACGTGATGTCGCTGAACCCACCGGAACCGGTGACGGATGCCGCGACGTCCGTCCACTCGCTCGCGTCGAACAGTTCGGAAACCTCGCGTGCCATGCCCACCAGCCTATTCCCGGCGGCGGAAGCACCCCGCCGGACCAGGACGACGCACGCTCAGGCGGGGACGGACGACCCGTCGGGCGGCAGGCCCGCCCCGCCGGTGAGGAACCACACGACCGCGGCGTACGCGATCGAGCCCACCCAGATCGCCCCGTAGGTGAGCGGGATCAGTGCGCCCACGACGAGCACGAGCCCGATGACGGCGATCAGCACGTTCCGCCCGGCGGAGTCGCGCACCTCGGTGGCTTCGACGCCGAGCGAGTCGAATCCGTCGGACATGTGCACCCCCAAGTCCGTCAACGCTAACAGACCCCGACCCGCTGGTTGGAGATGCATGAGAATCCGCGCCAGGGCGGGCTGAGGGGGCGCCTGATCCGGATCTTCATGTGTTCTTCCCGAGACACACGACGAGCGGATGCCACGGACTCCGCGGGAGGGCTCCCACGATGACACGATGGGAGGGTGACCGACGACGACGCCGCATCCGTGCCGCCCCTGTCCGACCTGCTCGCCACGGCCAGGGTGGTCGCGCTTCCGCTCGTCACGCGGTTCCGCGGCATCGACGTGCGGGAGGCGCTGCTCCTCGAAGGGCCCCAGGGCTGGACCGAGTTCTCGCCGTTCGCCGAGTACGACGACGCCGAGGCATCCGCCTGGCTCGCCGCCGCGATCGACTACGGCTGGAACGCGCCGCCGCCCGCCGTGCGCGACCGCATCGCGGTGAACGCCACCGTGCCCGCCGTCGACCCCGACAGCGTGCCCGCCGTGCTCGCGCGATTCCCGGGCTGCCGCACCGCGAAGGTGAAGGTCGCCGGCGGCGACGAGACCCTCGAACAGGAGGTCGCCCGGGTGCGTGCGGTGCGCGAGGCGCTCGGGCCCGAGGGACGCGTGCGCCTCGACGCGAACGGCGGCTGGAACGTCGACGAGGCCGAGCACGCGATCCACGCCCTCGCGCCGTTCGACCTCGAGTACGTCGAGCAGCCGTGCCCGACCGTCGACGAACTCGCCGAGATCCGTCGCCGCACGAAGTACATGGGCATCCCGATCGCGGCCGACGAGAGCGTGCGCCGTGCCGACGACCCGCTCGCGGTGGCCGAGGCCGGCGCCGCGGACCTCCTCGTCATCAAGGCGCAGCCGCTCGGCGGCATCCGGCGCGCCCTCGACATCGTCGCGCGCGCGGGCCTGCCCGTGGTGGTCTCGAGCGCACTCGACACGAGCGTCGGGCTCGCGATGGGCGCGCAGCTCGCGGCATCCGTGCCCGAACTCGACTACGACTGCGGGCTCGGCACGGCCTCGCTACTCGCGGCGGATGTCACGCGCGACCCGCTCGTGCCCCGCGACGGCACGATCGACGTTCGCCGGGTCGACCCCGACCCCGCACTCCTCGACCGGTACGCCGCCGACGCCGAACGCACGGCGTGGTGGCTCGCCCGGCTGGAGCGGTGCCACGGGCGACTTGTCCCGAGCTGATCGGGGCTGATGTCCCGAGCCGACGCAGGGCTGGCGCTGACCGACGACGCGGGTCAGCACCGATGTCCCGTCCGCGTCGCCACGGCACGGTTGTGAGGTCGGCCGGAATCGGCCGAAGAACCGATCGAGAGGGACACGCATGTTCTCACGGACACTGACCAACATCACCGCAGGCATCGCGCTGGCCGCCTTCGGCGTGCTCGGCACGGGTGTCGCCGCCTACGCGCACGAGTGCTACAACCCGAACCGCTCCGAGCAAGGCAACGCCAGCGCTTCGCACTCGCAGGCGTGGTACACGCTCGACGTCGCGGAGGCGCTCACCGCGGAGCTGCCGCCGGAGCTGGCCGACTGCGTGTTCGACGCGTACGTCGACAGCGGCGCACCCGCCACGTTCACCATCATGGTGAAGGGCGCCGTCGGGCAGGACGGCACGATCGCCTCGAACAACCCGCACGACGAGAAGGCCGCCGACGGCCAGGGCATCGACGAGATCTTCGCGGCGTACGGCGAGGAGATCATCGGCAGCTACACGGCCTGCGGCCTGGAGTTCTGACCGACGGCGGCACCGCGCGCATCGAGGGAACGTGCGTGGTCGTGGCATCCGGAATTGCGTGGTTCCCCGTACCAGCCCCCACGGCCCGGCCTCCACGCTGGTTGTACCAGCAACCACCACAGGAGGATGAAATGGCACTCTTCATGGATGTCCACGACCGGGTCGAGGGCCTCACGGCCGAGGCGGTGGCCGGCGCGCACGCCAGGGACCTCGAGGTCCAGGGCCGCTACGGCGTCGACTACCGGCAGTACTGGTTCGACGAGGGCTCCGGCAAGGTGTTCTGCCTCGTCGACGCCCCCGACGCCGAGGCCGCCACGCGGGTGCACCGCGAGGCGCACGGGCTGGTCGCCGACCGACTCGTGCCCGTGCAGGAGGGATGAGGCTCCGGATGCTTCGTCCCGAATTCCGCCCGAGCATTCCTCGAATCGCGCGATAATCCCATCATGGCGATGACCGACGAGGTCACGACGAATCGCGCGACCAGTCGACGCCTGGTCGGACGCGAGCGCGAACTCGCGCGACTCGAGGCGCTGCTCGGCGACGCGACCGCCGACCATTCGGTGCAGACCGTCTTCATCGAGGGCGAAGCGGGCGTCGGCAAGACACGCACGGCGCAGGAGTTCGCGTCCCGGGCTGCGGCCCGGGGCGCGAACGTCCTCGTCGGGCGATGCGTGGCCTACGGCGAGCAGATCCTGCCGTACGCCCCGCTCGTGGAACTGCTCACGGATCTCGTGCGGCGTCGTGGCGCGGCCGAGGTCATCCGGCTCGCCGGTCACTCGGCGCCCGAGTTGGCGAGGTGGATCCCGGCGCTGGCGGACTCCGTTCCGGTTTCCGAACCGACGCGAGCGAGTGCGAACCTGCTGTTCCGTGCGGTGAGCGCGGTGATCGACGGTCTCAGCGCCGAAGCACCCGTGGTCGTGATCGTCGAGGACCTGCACTGGTCCGACCGGTCCACCCTCGAACTCGTCACGCTCCTCGGCAGTCACCTGCGCGGCGACACCCTGCTGGCCTTCACGGTGCGCACCGACGAGCCGCCCCACGATGCCGCCGTGACGCGGTTCATCGCCGAGTCGGGTCGGCGATCCGGCCAGCACGTCGTGGTCGGGCGACTCACTCGTGACGAGCAGGCGCTGCAACTCAGCGACATCCTCGGCGTCCCGCCGCACACCGCACTGCTCGACGACATCTACGGACGAGCCGAGGGCAACCCGTTCTTCGCCGAGGAACTGCTGGTGCTGGGATCGAGCGGCGAGCTTCCCGCCACCATCCGGGACCTGCTGCTCGCGCGGCTCGAGGAGCTCGCGCCTGCGACCCGGCAGGCGTTGCGCGCAGCATCCGTCATCGGCCGCCGGGTTCCGCACCGCCTGCTCGAGCGCGTCTCCGACGTGCCCCCGTCCGCGCTCGACGCCGCGCTGCGTCCTGCGGTCGAGCACCACGTGCTGCTGACCGAGTCGGGCGACGGCGGCTCCTACGTCTTCCGGCATGCGCTGCTGCAGGAGGCCATCGCCGGTGGGCTGCTTCCCGGCGAGTCGGCCCGGCTCCATCGGCGCGTCGCCGAGGCGCTGACGGATTCGCCCGAGCTCGCCGCCGACCCTGCGTCGATCGCCGGTCGCATCGCGCGCCACTGGGACGCGGCCGGCGACGGGCCACGCGCGCTCACCTCGGCAGTGGTCGCCGCTCGAGCAGCAGCCCGTGCACTGGCGTTCACCGAATCGCTCTCCCACTACGAACGAGCGGTCGTCCTGCTCGACACCCTGCCCGACGAGGACATCCACCTCGACGCTCCCTGCTACCGGGTGCTCTGGTCGGCCGCGGAAGTCGCCCACCTGGCCGCATGCCCGCAGCGGGCCGCGGAGCTGGCGCGCCGCGCGATCGACGCCGTCGATCCCGCCGAGCAGCACCACCACGGATACCTGCATGAGCGGCTCGGGCGCTACCTCTGGATGGCCGCCGAGGGCGAGGACGCGCTCGCGGCCTATGAGCGGGCCGTCGAGCTCGTGCCGGCCGAGCCGCCGACCTCGTGGCGGGCCGCCGCCCTCAGCGGATACTCGCAGATCCTCATGCTCGGCGGCCGGTTCGGCGAGTCGCTGCCGATCGCCCGGGAGGCGATTCGGCTCGCCCAGCGGGTGGGAGCCCGATCGGTCGAAGGCCACGCGCGCAACAACCTCGGCGTCGACCTGTCGTACCTCGGCGAGCTCGAGGAGGGCATCGCCGAGATCCGGACGGCGCAGCGCATCGCCGAAGAGGAGTTCGAGGACGTCGACGACATCGCGCGCGCCATCGTCAACCTGCACTCGGCGCTGTACGACGCCGGGCGCATGACCGAGGCGGCGGACGTGTCGATCGACGGGATCGACCTCGTGGAGAGTCTCGGCCTGCGGGAGCGCAAGGGCGTCTGGTGCCGATGCGATGCGGCCGAGGCGCTGCTGCACCTCGGGCGCAACACCGAGGCGACGCAGTTCCTCGACGAAGCCGACGCCCTGGCGCCCGCGGGCGTCGACGCGGTGCGCGTCGACCTCATCCGGGGCAGGCTGCTGTTCCGACTGGGCGACCTCGGCGGTGCTCGCTCTCGACTCGACGCGGCGCGGCACGCGGGGGCCCGGCTGATCGACACCCAACTGCTCGGGCCGCTCTACGCGACGCTGGTCGAAGTGCTCGCGGCCCAGGGCGCGTTCGACGAGGCATCCGCCACAGCCGACGAGGGTGCGGCGAAGCTCGGCGACGAGGAGCACGCCGTGTTCTCGGTGCCGCTGTTCACCGCAGCGGCCTCGGCTGCCGCGGCCGCCGCCGCTGCCGTGGGTCCACGCGACCCGCGGCTCGGAGCCGACGAGGTGCGAACATGGGTCGACCGCGCCGGCGCGGCACTCGCACGATCGCGCTCGGTGAATCCCGTCGTGATCGCCGACGACGCGGTCGCGCGGTGCGAGCTGACGGATGCCTCGGGCCGCCCGGATGCCGAGGGGTGGCTCGCCGTGGCCGAGCAGTGGCTCGAGTTGCAGGACCCGTTCCGCGAGGCGCAGGCGCGGCTGCGTGCGGCGAGCGCGCTCCTCGCCACGGGCGGCGACCGCGCGTCGGCGGCGCAGGAGTTGCGCGCAGCCTGGACCACGGCCGGCCGCATCGGCGCCGTCCACGTTCGGCGTCTCGCCGAAGATCTGGCGAAGCGCGCCCGCATCGCGCTGCACGACGATTCGCGCGAGGGCCGGCCCGATACGACCGACGACCCGTACCACCTCACCCGGCGCGAGCAGGACGTGCTCGCGCTCGTCGCCGAGGGTCTCACCGACCGGGCCATCGGCGGGCAACTCTTCATCAGCCACCGCACCGTCGAGCGGCACGTGTCGAACCTGCTGGCGAAACTCGGCGCGGGCCGCCGCTCGGAGCTCACCGCGATCGCGCACCGCGACGGCCTCGCGCTGCGCACCCCCGCCGCGGGTTGAGGAGGGCACACCCCAACCCGCGGCGCTGCGTGCTACCAGAGCACGATCACGATGGGCACCGACTGCGAGTCCGCGTACCCCTCAGCTCCGTCGAAGGTCACCGTCAGCACGTGCACCCCGGCGCCGAGCTTCGGCAGCTTCACCTCGAACCCGCCGTCGGTCTCGGTGCCCACGAGCGCCGTCGCGATCGCAACGTCGCCATCGAACAGGGTGACCGTGCCCACGGGCGCCGCGCCGTCTGCGGCAGAGACCTGACCGGTCACCTTCACCGACGACCCGGCCTTCGCGAACACCTTGTTCGGCACGGCGACGACCGAGGTCGCCGTCGCGGGCGGCTCCTGCTCGTCGACGAGCACCGCGGCGGTACGCGCCGGCAGGGTGAGCGACCCGGTCGCGGCATCCCACTCCGTGGCCTTCACCACCGGGTCGGCGCCCTCGGCGAGCGCGTCGGCCAGCTCGAACGACCGGCCGGCGAGCCCGGCGATCTGCTCTTCGATCACCGCGGGCGACGCGTTGAACACGACGAGCGCACCTTCGAGCGACGGGTCGACGTCCTCGCCGATGAGGTCGTCGATGAGCATCACGATGAGCCCGTCCGTGGCATCCGCCCCGCTGTTCGGGAACGACACCTTCTCATTGATCAGCGACGCCGATCCCAGCCGCAGCAGGTCGACCTCGTCGCGCACGCGCAGCAGGTCGAGGGCGGATGCCTCGGCGGCGGCGATGTCGGCTGCGGTCGGCTTGAGGGCGGGGTCGGCGAGGAGCGGGGCCATGGTCGCCCAGTTGTCCTCGTTGTCGGCGGCGGGCGGAAGGCCCGATCCGAACGTCGACTCCTGGCCGGTCCAGTCGATGCGGTTGAACCAGTCGCCCGAGTTGTAGCTGTTGCGATCGAGCGACTTCGAGCGCAGCAGCTCCGTGCCGGCATGCCAGAACGACGGCGTCTGCGCGAACGTGACGGTCGCGAGCGACAGCGTGTTCATGCGCACGCGGTCGGCCATCGACGTGCCGACGGGCAGCTTCAGCACGCCGAGGTCGTACAGCGTCTCGTTGTCGTGCGCGTCGACGTACGTGATGACCTCGTCGGGCTGGTCGGCGTAGCCGGCCGGCGACCCGTTGTAGTCGACGTCGGCGCCGGTCTTCAGCACGCCATCGGAACCGACGAGCTCGACGTCGCGCAGGTTGCCCGCGAGGCCCACCCTCACGAGATCGGTCTGCTGGCCGAGGTCGCGCGTGCCGTCGCGCACGGGGTGGCCGTTCGGGTCGCCCGCGAGACCGGTGCCGAAGCCCTGGTCGAAGATCGACTCGCCGACGACGGGGCTTCCGCCGTGCACGCCGTCGCGGAGCCGGTCGTTGAACGTCCCGATGCCCGTGCCGCCGAGCTGGCCCTGCGTGGCCTGCTCGAACCGCGCGTTGTTCGCGACCTCGCCGAAGTTCCAGCCCTCGCCGTAGAGGTAGACGGCCGACCCGTCGACGCCGTCGGCCTCGAGCGTGAGCTCGTCGAGCGCCGCCCGCACCGCGAGCATGTTCTCCTTCGAGTGGTGCCCCATGAGGTCGAAGCGGAACCCGTCCACCTTGTACTCGGTCGTCCAGAGCACCACGGAGTCGACCATGAGCTTCTCGGCGACCTCGTGTTCGGTCGCGATGTTCTGGCAGCATGTCGAGGTCTCGACGGCGCCGAGGGCGTTGAGCCGCTGGTAGTAGCCGGGCACGATGCGGTCGAGCACCGACTTCTCGCCCTGACCGGATGCCGCGGTGTGGTTGTACACCTCGTCGAGCACGACCTGCAGGCCCATGCCGTGCAGCGCTCCGACCATCTCACGGAACTCGCCGACGCGCGCGCCGCCGTTCGGGTCCACCGCGTAGGAGCCCTCCGGCGCCTGGAAGTGGAACGGGTCGTAGCCCCAGTTGAAGCCGTCGAGGTCGCGCACCGCGTCGATGCAGGCCTGCTGCTCGGGTGACGCGGGGCCGAACGACGCGAGGTCGCACGCCGGGGTCGCCTGCGCGGCCCGGTCCTCCTCGATCGTGGCGATGTCGAACGTGGGCAGCAGGTGCACCGTGTTGATGCCCGCCTCGGCGAGCTCGCGCAGTTGCGCGGTGCCCGCGGAGTCACGCGTGAAGGCACGGTAGGTGCCGCGCTCGGCCTCCGGCACGCTCTCGTCGGTGATCGAGAAGTCGCGCACGTGGAGTTCGTAGATGGCCCGGTCGACCGGGCGCTCCACGACGGGTGCGGGCGTCTCGGCCCACTGCTCGGGGGCGATCGACTCGTCATCGAGGTCGACGATGACCGTGCGCGCCGAATTCGTCGTGAGTGCGACGGAGTACGGGTCGGTCACCGAGTTCGTCTCGATGGCGCCCGTCGTCGGCGCGAACACCTCCACGCGCCAGCGGTACTCGTCGCCGACCGACGGCCCGACGACGCTCCACGTGCCGTCGGCGGCATCGAAGGAGGCGGCGATGAGGTTCGGGTCTCCCACGCCGCCCGCCGGCCACACCTCGAGCGTCACCTGCTGCGCGGTCGGCGCCCAGAGCCGCAGCGTCGCCTCCATGCCGGTCACGGTCGCACCGAGGGGCACGGATGCCACGGCGTCGGCGTAGAGGTCGTCGAGCACGCCAGGCACCTGCACGCCCGTGAAGGCCGTGAGGGTCGCATCCGTCGTCTGCGACACCGCGAGCTGCTCGGTGAGGAGCTGCTGTACCGCCGCGCGGTCGATCCCCACCGGATGCAGCGCGAGGAAGCCCTCGAGGTGCGGGAACTCCGCGAGCTGCGCGTCGGTGAGACCGGCCGGGTCGAACGCGAGCTCGACGGCGCCGTCGCCGCCGCTCACCGCGCCGTCAGCCACCGCGAGCGCGGCCGACGCCGAGTGCTCGAGCGCCCAGGCCGCCGAGTCGGCGGATGCTCCGCCGAGCAGTTCGGCCGGCCACGCGATCGTGTCCTCGCTCACCCAGTGCGCGCGCAACTGCCCCGTGCCCGCGAGCGGCGGGTCGGTCACGACGATCTCGAGCACGTGCGTCGCGAGCGTGTAGCGGAACTCGACGAGCTTGCCGTCGGTCGCGGTGAAGGCGTAGTTCGCGCCGCCGGGCGCGCCGCCGACGCCGTAATTCTCGTCCCAGCTGAGGCCGTGGGCGACCTTGACCTCGTAGTTGCCGCCGGGAATCGACGACGTGGCGAACGTGTACACGCCGTCCTTGTCGCCGTCCTGCATGAGCGACGCGAGGCAGTCGGGCTGCCAGTCGCCGGGGCATCCGATCTCCGACTGGAAGCTGCCCGGCAGGGTCACGACCGGCCCTTCGGCGGTGGAGGAGGCGACCTTCGTGTTCGGGTTCCAGAAGAACGTGATCGGCCCGCCCGGGTGCGAGTAGGTGATGTTCGGGCCGTTCTGCTCGCCGTTCGCCCCGTAGTTGAGGTCCCAGTTGCCGTTGATGGCGACCTTGTACTCGTAGTCGCCGGCGGGCAGGTCGAACGCGCCCGCGTAGATGCCGTCGGCGCGCAGGGTCAGCTTCGCGGCCTCGCAGCCGGGCGTCCAGTCGCCTGGGCACCCCATCGCGGCGTTGTGGCTGCCCGGCACCGTGACGAGGTCGATCGGCTGCTCCGGTTCCTCCTCCTCGACGAGGTTCACCGCGTTGCCGACCGACGCGTAGGTCGACGCGGCGGCGCGCTGGCCCGCGGCATCCGTCGAAACCGCGCGGTACTCGATGAGCGTGCCGTTCGCGAGCCCCGCCGTGTCGTGGAAGACGCGGGGGCTCGTGTCTTCAGCCGTGCCGAGTGCGTGCCACGCGTTGTCGCCCGCGCCCGCGACCCGCCACGCGAAGCTCGTCTCCTGCCAGGCGGCGTCGGCCACGTCGGCGGCGACCGGCGTCACTCCGGTCACGCCGGCGCCCGCGACGGGCACGGCGACCGAGATGGCGGATGCCGCGTCGGGGGCGGTCACCGGCCGGTCGGCCGTCCACACGACCGTGCCGAGCGGCGGCACCGTGATCGACACCACGCCCGAGGCATCCGCGGTCACGGCCTGGCCGTCGCCGTAGATCACCTCGAACGCGCCGTCGCCCGTGAGCGTCGGCACCTGCACGGTGCGCGGCTCGTTCGCGTTGTTCGCCGCCACGAGGTATTCGACTCGCTCGGTGCGGTCGACGCGAGAGAATGCGTAGACGCCGGCGCCGTTGTCGACATAGCGCTCGATCTGGGCACCGGTCGCGAGCGCCGGATGCGCCGCGCGGAGGTCGGCGAGCGTGGCGATGTGCTGGTAGAGCGGCGCGTCGGTGCCGAAGCGGTCGACGCTGCCGGCGGTCTCGCCCGTGACGAGCGGCTGGTTCTGGTACTCGGCGACCTGGCTCGCGAACAGCGTCTGCCGTGCACTCTTGTCTCCGCCGAGGCCCGCGAAGCCCTGCTCGTCGCCGTAGTAGACCACGGGCTGGCCGCGGGTGAGGAAGAGCAGCTCGTGCGCGAGCTCGTCACGCGCGAGCGGGGCATCCGTCGACTGCAGCATGTAGCCCACGCGACCCATGTCGTGATTGCCGAGGAAGGTCGGCAGCGCCGTGGCCGACGAGTCGGGGGTCGTATAGTAGTCGTCGCCCGCGAAGAGCGACTGCAGGTTCTTCGCCGAGTTCCCTGCCGCGAAGCTCACCGCCTGCGACTGGAACGTGAAGTCGAGCACCGAATTCATGTCGGTGTTGCGCACGTACGGGCTGAGCTTCGCGGGGTCGGCGTCGTACACCTCGCCGAACATGAAGAAGTCGGGCTTGTTGACGGCGGGCGAGTGCGCATAGTCGAGCACCTGCGTCGACCACTGCTCCCAGAACTCGGGGTTCACGTGCTTCGCGGTGTCGATGCGGAAGCCGTCGATGCCGAGGTCGATCCAGTCCCGGTAGACGGCGACGAAGCCGTTCACGACCGTCGGATGCTCCGTCATGAGGTCGTCGAGCCCGTCGAAGTCGCCCAGCGTGACCGACTCACCCGACCACGTGGTGTTGCCGCGGTTGTGGTAGAGCGTCGGGTCGTTGAGCCACTCGGGCGCCTTGAGATCGGCGTCCTCCGCCGCCACGGTGGGCGTGTACGGGAAGCTCGTCGCCGCGTCGAGCGGCGGGAACGCCGGCGCGCCGGCGCCCGCGTAGTCGGCCGGGTCGAAGACGTTGCCGTCAGCGTCGCGGTACGGCTCCGTGCCGACGTCGACGTAGTCGTACTGGCCCTCGGTGTAGTCGATCACGTCGGCGGTGTGGTTCGTGATGATGTCGAAGTAGACCTTGATGCCGCGGGAGTGGGCATCGGCGATGAGCGCCTCGAGCTCGGCGTTCGTGCCGAGGTGCGGGTCGATCTGCGTGAAGTCGGTGATCCAGTAGCCGTGGTAGCCGGCGCTCGCGTTCGCCCCCGTGCCCTGCACGGCGCGGTTCTTGAAGCTCGGCGTGAGCCAGATCGCCGTGGTGCCGAGACCGTCGATGTAGTCGAGCTGCGAGCGCAGGCCCGCGAGGTCGCCGCCGTTGTAGAAGCCCTTGTCGGTGGGGTCGTACCCCGTCGCGAGACGGTCGCCCGTGAGGCCGCCCTCGTCGTTCGTGGGGTCGCCGTTCTCGAACCGGTCGGTCATGACGAAGTAGAACACCTCGTCGCTGCCGAGCTGGCGCACGGGATCGGCCACGAGGGCCGCGTCGGATGCATCGTCGTACGCGCCGCGCAGGGCGGTCGCCTCGAGGCCGACGCGGTGCTGGGCGTCGTCGAACACGATGCGCACGGGCGTGTCGCCCGCGACGGTGAGCGGGATGTTGTCGCCGCCGCCGTTCAGTCCGTAGGACTCGTCCCACGTGTCGTTGACGGCGACCTTGTACTGCCAGGAGCCCGCCGGGATCGTGAACTCCGCCGCGAACACGCCGGGCGTCGCCGTGGCGATGAGCTCGGTCGCGGCGCAGTCGGGCTGCCAGTCGCCGGGGCATCCGAGTTCCGACTGCAGGTCGCCCACGAGCGCGAACGTTCGCGGCTCCTCGGCGGCCGCCGGCATCACCGTGCCGACGACCGCGGCGGACGCCGCCAACACCCCCGACAACAGCAGGGCGACCCAGTTTCGGACACGAGCGCGTTGCGTCATCCTTGACTCCCCGAATTCCGGCACGACCCCGTGCCACCGACGTTGCTCGCGACGGTAGCAGCGCGGCTCGCGTTAATGCAAGCGCTTACAGAGTTCCTTCCTTGGAGCGTCGCGCAGCGGCAGCTCCAAGGGCTCCAGTTCTGAAAACGCTCTCACCGGCGATAATCGAGCATGGCCGCCAGCGCGCATCGCCCAGCACCCATTCACGTCGACGAGGAGGAGCTCGTCGACCTGCGCGATCGCCTGCATCGCACCCGCTGGCCCGAACCACTCCCCGCCGCGCCTTGGGAGGCCGGCACCGACCTCACCGCACTGCGCGAGCTCTGCCGGAGCTGGGCCGATGACTACGACTGGCGCCCGCATGAGGCGTGGCTGAACAGCCTCGACCCCATCGCGGTGCCCGTCGACGGCGTCGACCTGCACGTGTTCCGGGCCTCGGCGGGCAGGGCCGACGCGATCCCGCTGCTGCTCATGCACGGGTGGCCCGGGTCGATCGTCGAGTTCCGGCACGTCATCGAGCCGCTGACGAACCCGGGCCGCGGCGAGGCCGCGTTCGACCTCGTCATGCCGTCGCTTCCCGGCTTCGGCTTCGGCGGCAAGCCCGCGGAGCCCGGGTGGGGCGTCACCCGCATCGCCGAGGCCATGCACACGCTCATGACCGCCGAGCTCGGTCACGTGCGGTACGGCGTCGCCGGCGGCGACTGGGGTGCGATCATCGGGTCGCGACTCTCGCAACTGCATGCCGATTCCGTGATCGGCTACCACACCAACCTGCCCCTGGTCAGCGTGCACCGCACGCCCGCGTGGGCCGACGACGCCGACGAGCACGAGCGCGACCTCCTCGCCCGATGGGCTCAGACGGATGCCACGGGCCGGGCGTACGCCCAGCTCCAGTCGACCAAGCCGCAGTCGCTCGCGATCGCGCAGACCGACTCGCCCGCCGGGCTCGCGGGCTGGATCCTCGAGAAGTTCCACGGATGGAGCGACGGCGGCCTCGACGCCTTCACGCCCGACGACCTGCTGACGAACCTCATGTTCTACTGGGTCCCGCGCTCGGTCGCGTCATCCGCCATGATCTACTACGAGTCTCGGCTCGACCCCGAGGGGCGCGTGCACCCCGTGCCCGAGGTGCCGACCGCCGCAGCCGCCTTCCCCGCCGAGATCAATCCCGCCACGAGGCGGTGGGTCGAGCCGAACTACCGCCTGGCGCGCTACACCGACATGCCGCGCGGCGGGCACTTCGCGGCGCTCGAGCAACCCGAGCTCTACGCGAGCGATGTGGGCGAGTTCTTCGCCGTGCTCACGCGCTGAACGTCGTCGCGGACGCCGGATGGCTCGACCGCGGCCCACGCGCCGTGATTTGATGCCCCCATGTCCAGACTCGTGCTCACCGTCATCGGCGACGACCGCGCCGGATTCGTCGAGACACTCGCCCAGACGATCACCGCCCACGACGGCAACTGGGAGCAGAGCCAGATGGCCGAGCTCGCCGGACAGTTCGCCGGGATCGTCGTGGTCACCGTGCCGAACGAGCGAGCCGACGAGCTCCGCGCCGCGCTCGACGCCCTCGAGGGCCTCATGGAGGTGACGACGCACCCCGGATCCGACGAGCCGTCCACGCCGAGCGAGACATGGTCGCACCTGCGCATCGACCTCATCGGTAGCGATCACCCGGGCATCGTGCGCGACATCTCGGCGGCCCTCGCCCGTCATGGGCTCAGCATCGAGACGATGTCGACCGAACGGCGGGATGCCCCGATGGCCGGCGGACGGCTGTTCGAGGCGCACCTGGTGGTGCGCGTGCCGCCGGGGGTCGATCCGCACGACGTTCGCGACGACCTCGATCGCACCGCCGGCGAGCTGTTCGTCGACCTCACCGTCGGCGAGGCCTGAGCCGATGCCGGTGGCAGGCGTCCGGCAGCCGAAGTCGGAGGCCGACGTCAGATGAGGCGCGCGAGCATCATGTCGCGCTGACGCTCGGTGCGGAGACGCTCGGCCTCGCGCCTGCGCTCGTGCAGTTCGGCGAGGTGCTCACGGCTGCGCCGGAGCTCGGCGGCGCGGCTCCACTCGAGGAGCGCGAGTCCCACGCGGCGAGAGAGGCGCTCGACCAGCGTGGCGTCGCGGTGCGGTGCGACCGGCACCGAGCCGGTGGCGAAGAGCGGGGTGGCCATGATGACTCCTGGGGTTCGTTTCCTGACCCGTTTCGGGGCCTGAATCTGTTCTACGGCGAACCACCGTCGCCGGACATCCGCGGTACTACGCAGATCTCATCGTCGGACTACTGAGATCACGCGAGCACGTCGCCCGCACGTCGGGCGGCCTCATGCCGTGACGACACCCCCAACTTCGCGAGGATCGCGGCGACGTGGGTGTCCACCGTGCGCACCGAGAGCACCAGCCGCTCGGCGATCTCGGCGTTGGTGCGTCCCTCGGCCAGGAGCCGCAGTACGTCGACCTGTCTGCCCGTGAGTCCGGCAGGGTTGCTGCGGGTCGGCATGGAGGGCCCGCGTGGGATGCTCCGCGTTCCGCGATCGCGCAGCTCGCCCCGCACGCGGCGGGCGAGCGGCGCCGCGCCGATGCGATCGAGGATGGCGAGCGCGGCCAGCAGGTCCGCCTCGTGCGGACTCTCGGCCAGGGCGGATGCCTCGTGGTAGGGGCATCCGATCGACCGCCACAGCTCGGCCGCACGCTCCCAGTCGCCGCGGGCCTGCACCGCGAACGGGTGATCGCCGACGGGCGCCTCGACCGGCTCCCCCGCGCGCCGGAGCAGCGACGCGAGCTCGGCCTGCAGGCTCGACGCCCGACGCCGAACCGCCTCGTCGTACACCGGACGGGCGATCGCGCGGGCCTCGGCGAGGTCGCCGCGGAGCAGCGCGACCTCGGTCAGGCCTGCGGCGACGGGCCCGGTGCGCTGCAGGTCGCCGAGTCGATCCGCGATCCGGCGTGCGTCCTCGAGCATCGCCTCGGCACCCGCGTCTCCTCGACGGATCCCGACCAGCCCGCTGACCACCAGGGCGGCCACCTGCGAGTGCGGCAGTGCGTCGCCCGGGAACCTGATGGCGGCGAGGGCGGCCTCCCACTGCGCCCGCGCGAGGTGCAGTCGCGCGCGCTCGACCTGCTGGTAGATCCACAGGCCCACGACCTCCGTGCGTTCGGAGAATTCGAGGGCGGGAGCGAGGTACTCCTCCGCGAGCTCGAGTCGGTACTGGTCGAGCAGGGACCAGACCAGGTTCACGTGCGCGCGGGCGGCGTCGTCGGTGAAGTTGCCGGCGGCCGCGATGTCGGCCGCCTCGAGGAGTTCGCCGATTCCCACATCGCGGTTCTGGAACAGGTGCGCGGTGCCCAGGTTCGTGAGCGCATGCGAGAGTGCACGGCGCTCGCCGGCCTCGCGGGCGAGCGAGACCGCGCGCGTGGCGAGCTCGATCGTGCGGGGCAGGTCGTGCGCGAGCATGGCGAGTTGCGCCTCATTGCTCACGGCCAGCGCCAGGAGTCCCCGGTCCTGCGAGGTCGCGAGCACGGCGGATGCCTCGGCGGCGGCCTGCTCGGCCTCCGCACGGTGGCCCGACAGCCACTGGAATCTCGAGAGCCACCGCAGACTCTCGCCGAGTGCGGCGGGATCGCCCTGCTCCCGCCGCAGGCGTACAGCCGCGAGCTGCGACTCGACCGCCTCGGGCCCGTTCCCGATCGTGTACACCTCGATCGCCGCGGCCTGAAGCAGGTCGGCGCGCTCGGCATCGTCGTATCGGTCCGCTTGAGCGAGCGCGGCGAGGTAGTGCGCCGCCGCCTGCCGGTGCGCCCCGCTCCCTGCCGCGTCGCGAGCGGCACGCGGCGCCCACCGCACGATCGCGTCGACGTCACCGGCCTCGGCGGCATGCGACGCGATGCGGCCCGGGTCGGCGCCCAGCTCGACCAGCACCGTCAGCACGCTCGCGTTGAGCTCGATGCGGCGCGAGGCGGGCAGGGCGTCGACCACGGCACGCCGCGTCAACTCATGCCGGAACTGCACGGCGTCGGGGCGCACGATGACCAGTCCCGCCTCCTCCGCCGCGCTGAGCGCACCCGGTCCGCCGGGCACGAGGCGGGCCAGCTCGGCCGGGCCGACGACCGAGGGAATGACAGCGAGCTGTTCGACGAGTCCCTGGGTCACGGGGTCGAGGCGTCGCAGCCGTGCGGAGACCGCGTCGACCACGGTCGGCGGCACGCGTGCCGCATCCGCGGTCGCCACGAGTTCGCTCACGAAGTACGGGTTGCCGCCCGTCAGGTCGTACACGCGCCCGGGGTCCAGCCCGAGCGGCGCCGTGAGCGTGCCGACCGCGTCCGTCGACAGCCGACTCAACGCAAGATGTCGCACGTGGCCGCGGAGGTCGCCGAGCACTCCCGCGAGCGGATGTCCGCGGTCGAGTTCGTCGTCGCGATACGTCAGGACGAGCACCCCCGGAATGCCGTCGATGCGCCGCGCGAGGAACCGCAGCGCGTCGAGCGTCGCCTCGTCGGACCAGTGCACGTCCTCGACGACGAGCACGGTGCCGGGCACGGAGGTCAGCTCCTCGTGGAGGGCGTCGAAGACCTCCTCCCGGTCACCGCCTCGGAGCGCGGCACGGAGACGGACCCCGACCACGGGGATGAGGTCGCGCAACGGTCCGAGCGTGCGCGGGGTCGACAATGCGTCGCATGCGCCCACCAGCACGCGGCATCCCGGCGGCGGCTGGTCGCGCAGCGCGCTCACGAGGCTCGACTTGCCGATGCCCGCCTCGCCGTGCACCAGCACCACGGATCCGTGGCCCGCCGCCGCGGCCTTCGCCGCTTCGCCGAGTGCGGCGAGCTCCGGCTCCCGCTCGAGCAGCCTCATAGTGCGATGGTGGTCGGTCGCGCGCGCGAGCGCAACGAGTGATCAGAGCCCGGAGTAGGCGTGCAGTCCCTTGAAGAACAGGTTGACCACGGTGAAGTTGAAGAGCACCGTCGAGAAGCCGATGATCGCGAGCCACGCCGACCGCGACCCGCGCCACCCGCGGGTCGCCCGCGCGTGGATGTACCCGGCGTAGACCACCCAGATGATGAAGGTCCACACCTCCTTGGTGTCCCAGCCCCAGTACCGGCCCCACGCGGCCTCGGCCCAGATCGCGCCGGCCATGAGCGTGAACGTCCAGAGGATGAATCCGATGATCGTGACCCGGTACGCGAGGTTCTCGAGCGTCGCCGAGTCGGGCAGCGTCGCGAGGAACGACTGCTTCACGGCCTCGGCCGACGCCACGAGCGTCTCGCGTCGCGACTGCAGGAGCTGCACGACCGACAGCGCGAACCCGAGCGCGAAGAAGCCGACCGAGGCGGTGGCGACGAACACGTGGATGACGAGCCACGCCGACTGCAGCGCCGGAGGCAGCGGCACCACGCTCACGTAGAAGTTCACGGTGGCGACACCGAGGAGCACGAGCACGAGGCCCGTCACGAAGGTGCCGAGGAAGCGCAGGTCGTGTTTCGAGACGACGAGCACGAGCAGGTACACCGTCGTGATGACGAGGGTGCCGGTGAGCGCGAACTCGTACATGTTGGCCCACGGCACGCGCTCGGCGGCGATGCCGCGCGTGACGTCGGCGGCGAGGTGCAAGAGCCACGCGACGACCGACATCGCGACGGCGACCCGCAGCGACGGCGAACGGCCGTAGGCGACGGCACCGTTCGCCGAGCCCGTCGAAGCCGGTCCGCCCGCGGCACCCGGCCCGGCGTTCGCTGAGCTCGTCGAAGTGAGCCCGCCCCTCACGGCCGCTTCGACCGGCTCAGCGACCGGTGCCGTTTCGACGCTCCGGGCGACCGACGCGGTCGCCGCAGCCGACCGTCGCGCCAGGTCGATCGCGTACGCGATGAACGCGATCGCGTACACGGCCATGGCCGAGTACACGAGGGTGATGGAGATCTGGTCGAGCGTCACTGTTCTACCTTACGTCGAAGGATTCGTGCGATCATCGGCGGTTCCCGCGTGCTTGTCGGCGAACGCCGCGACGGCGTCCTCGAGACCCGGGTCCTCGCCGCGCGCCAGGCCGGCGTACTCGAGCACGACCGACCCGTCGGGCCGGCGTGCGGCCTTCACCCACATCCGGCGACGCGGCACGAAGAGCGAGACGAGGAGCCCCGCGAGGATCAGGATCGCGAACACGAGCACCCAGCCCTGCGACGGGTCGTTGTGGATGTCGAAGCTGGCGAAGCGCGAAACGCTCTGCGAGTAGTCGTCGGCCGCGGCATCCGGGTCCGCATTCTCGAACGTGATGGAGCCGAGCGCGTTCGGCAGGTCGACCGTGTCGCCGGGCATGAGCTCGATCGAGTCGACCCCGGTGGAGCCGCCGGTGAGCTGCTCCATGCTCGACGGGTCGAGCGTGTACACCGAGGTGGGAGTGCCCTCGTCGATGCCGAGGTCCCCCTGGTAGACGTTGAGCGTCAGCACCGGGTACACGAGGTCGGGGTAGCTCGACGTGTAGGCGCCGGAGGGCAGTGTCGTCTGGGTCGGATAGAGGAAGCCGACCATGCCGAGCTGGTCGTCGAGGCCGTCGGGCACCTTCACGACGCCGATCGACGTGAGGTTGGCGTCCTGCGGCAGGAACGGCACCGAGTCGGTGAACACGACGTCGCCGTCGGGGTTGCGCACCGTGATGGTGGGCGCGTACCCGTTGCCGAGCAGGTACACGTCGGTGCCGTGCACGCGCAGCGGCTCGTTGACCTTGACCACTCCCGACTCCGCCTCGCCGCCCTGCGCCTGCACGGACACGCGCGCCGTGAAATCGATCGGCTGGCCGATGGCGTCCTGGTTCTGCGTCTCGTACACCGCATCGAGCTCCTCGAGCGAGAGCCGGTACGGATCGAGGTTCGCGTCGTCGAAGAAACGGCCCGGGTTGAACGAATCGTAGGCGGCGAGCGTGTTCACGAACGACTGGCCCTCGACCACGACCCGTTGGCCCGAGAACCCGAAGCCGCCGCCGATGCCGACCGCGACGAGCACGCCGAGGAGTGCCGTGTGGAACACGAGGTTGCCGGTTTCGCGCAGGTAGCCGCGCTCGGCCGAGACGGATGCCTCGCCGCGCAGCTCGTAGCGCTCGATCCGGTACCCGGCCTGCTTGAGCTGTGCCGCCGCGGCGTCGATCGCGGCATCCGCCGCTGCGTTCGTTCCTTCGACAGGCTCAGGGACCGAGATCGAAGCGGTCGCCCCTTCGACAGGCTCAGGGACCGCCAGCGGCCGCTCGGTGTACCCGGCCAGTCGCGACAACCGCGCCGGGGTGCGCGGCGGCCGCGCCCGCAGCGCCTCGAAGTGGTGCTTCGTGCGCGGGATGACGCAGCCGATGAGCGAGACGA
The DNA here is from genome assembly GCF_056156205.1 of Agromyces sp. NSFZ. Lineage (NCBI taxonomy): Bacteria > Bacillati > Actinomycetota > Actinomycetes > Micrococcales > Microbacteriaceae > Agromyces > Agromyces sp. NSFZ. The sequence goes on along the minus strand of NZ_CM149585.1, from coordinate 336,239 downwards.
AGAGCAGCAGGTACACCGACGAGAACCACACCGACGTGTAGACGTCGAACATCTGGAACGAGTCCAGCACCGGCGCGAGGTCGGGGTTGTCGGCGAAGTACTGCGAGACGCCGTTCGGGTCGCTCGAGCGCTGCGGAACGAGGGAGCCCGGAACGGCGGCGATGGCGAGCAGCAGCAGCAGGAGGAGCGCGGTGCGCATGCTCGTGAGCTGCCGCCAGGCGAACCGGAGCCAGCCGACGAGACCGAGCTTCGGCTGGGTCGCCGGTGCCGCATCGGAGGGCCGCCGGGCGGCGTCGATGTGGTCGTCGGGGCGCGACAGCGCGTCGGGGTCAGATCGCGGGGACAAAGCCTTGGATCACCGCCTGCAGTTCGTACATCCAGATGTTCCAGAGGCCCGACACCATGAGCAGGCCGATCGCGATGAGGAGCGCGCCGCCGATGATGTTGATGGTGCGGATGTGGCGGCGGAAGAAGGCCATCGAGCCCGTCACCCAGCCGAACCCGAGGGCGACCAGCAGGAACGGGATGCCGAGTCCGATGCAATAGGCGAGGCCGAGCAGCACCGCACGGCCCGCCGAGGCGGAGTCGGCGCTGAGGGTGAGGACGACGGCGAGCGTCGGGCCGATGCACGGGGTCCATCCGAGGCCGAACACGACGCCGAGCAGCGGCGCGCCCGCGAGCCCGGTCGCCGGCCGCCACGACGGCTTCACCGTGCGCTGCAGGAACGTGAACTGGCCGATGAACACGAGGCCCATGACGATGAGCACGACGCCCAGGATCCGGGTGATGACCTCGCCGTACGCGTTGAACCACGCGCCCGCGACACCCGCGAGCAGGTTGAAGGTGACGAACACGACCGTGAACCCCGCGATGAACAGGAGCACGCCGAGCACCAGCCTGCGACGGTTGCGTCGTTCCTCCGCGGCGATGGCGGAGGCATCCGTGAACCCGCCGAGGTAGCCGAGGTAGCCCGGCACGAGGGGCAGCACGCACGGGGAGAGGAACGAGACGAGACCCGCCGCGAGCGCGATGGGCACGGCCGCGAGCAGTTGCCCGTTGAGCACGATGTCGCCGATGCCGCCCATGCCGTCGCCGTCTCCGCCCTTCGCTCGCGCCCCGCGCCTACGCCTGCTCGGCGAGGAGCGTGTCGATGATCGACTCGAGGATCGAGGCCTCGGTGAGCTGGCCGAGCACGCGTGCCGCGACGCGGCCCTCCTGGTCGAGCACGATCGTCGTCGGCACGGCGGCGGGAGGAACGTCGCCCGCGAAGGCGAGCTGCGCAGTGCCCGACTCGACGTCGAGGATCGAGGGGTAGGTGACGCCGTAGGTCTCCTCGAAGGAGGCCGCGGTGCCGGCCTGGTCGCGCACGTTCACGCCGACGAAGCTCACCGCGTCGCCCGCGAAGGACTGCGACACCTCCTCGAGGATGGGCGCCTCGACCCGGCACGGAGCGCAGCCCGCGTACCAGAAGTTCACGACGGTGACGTCACCGCGGATGTCGGCAGAGTCGAACGTGCCGCCCTGCACCGTCTCGCCCGAGAACTCGATGGACTCACCGCGCTGCGCCTCCGCGAACTCGGAGATGGTGCCGTCGCCGGCGATGTAGTTCTTGCCGCTGCCCTCGCGGTACTGCTCGGCGAGCGGGTCGCTCGTGCATCCGGTGAGCAGGAGCGCGGATGCCGCGACGAGCGCGACGAGGCGAACGCGCATCACACCGCCCCCACGTCGGTGGCCTGAGCGGCGAGGCCGGCGGCGGGGTCGCGGTATCCGACCTCCGCGAACCGGCCGCCGCGGAGCTCGAACGACGTGATGCTCGACAGGGCGCACCGGCGCCGACGCGGGTCGTGCGCGAGCGACTTGCCGGCGACCCGGCGGTGCACCATCCAGATCGGCAGCTGGTGGCTGACGATGACGGCGTCGCCGGACTCGGTGGCATCCCACGCGTCGTGCATCGCGTGCAGCATGCGGCGCGAGATCGAGCGGAACGGCTCGCCCCAGCTCGGCTCCCACGGGTTCACGAGGAACGTCCAGTTGCGCACGTCGCGGAGCGCGGACTCGCGCCCGTGCATCTTCAGGCCCTCGAAGCGGTTCTCGGGTTCGATGACGCGCTCGTCGAGCCGGGCCTCGAGTTCGAAGGCCTCGGCGATCGGCTCGGCCGACTGCTGCGTGCGCTGCAACGGGGAGGAGACGAGGAGCCCCACGGGACGCTTTCGGGCGAGCAGGTCGTCGGCCGCGGCCTGCGCCATCTGCCGGCCGAGGTCGGAGAGACCGTAGCCCGGCAGGCGCCCGTAGAGCACGCCCTGCGGGTTGAAGACCTCGCCATGGCGCACGAGATGGATCTGCTCGGCCGGCACGGTGTCCAGTCTAGAGAGGCGTTCCCTTTGAATCCGCCGAGGGTGCGGTCGTCCGGGCCACCGGATGACGGGACCCCCGCGGGTAGGATGGTCGATCGTGACCTCACGCACCCTGATCAAGAACCTCGCCGCACTGCCCGACGGCCCCGTGACCGTCGCCGGGTGGGTCGAGACCGTGCGCGATCAGAAGAAGGTGCAGTTCGTCATCCTGCGCGACGAGACCGCCGCCGTGCAGCTCGTGAACCCGGCCGTGCGCGAGCTCGACCCAGAGGGCGTGAGCGTCGGCGCAGCCGAGGCGCTCGCCCTCACCGAGCAGATCTCGGCCCTCTCGCATGGCACGTTCGTGACCGTCACGGGCGAGCTGAAGCACGACGAGCGCGTGAAGCTCGGCGGCCTCGAGGTGAAGATCGGCTCGCTCGACGTGGTGTCCGCGGCCCTCGAGACCCCGATCGCAGCCGACTCCAGCCTCGACAAGCGCATGGACTGGCGCTTCCTCGACCTGCGCCACCCGAAGCAGCACCTCATCTTCCGCATCCAGACGACGTTCGAGCACGCGCTCCGCCAGTACTGGATCGACAACGACTTCATCGAGATCCACACCCCGAAGCTCATGGCCAGCGCCTCCGAGTCGCGCGCCGAGCTCTTCGAGGTCGGGTACTTCGACACCACGGCGTACCTCGCGCAGAGCCCGCAGTTCTTCAAGCAGATGGCCCAACCGGCCGGATTCGGCAAGGTGTTCGAGATCGGGCCGGCGTTCCGCGCCGACCCGTCCTTCACGTCACGGCACGCGACCGAGTTCACCTCGATCGACGCCGAGATCAGCTGGATCGACTCGCACGACGACGTCATGCGCATGCACGAGGAGCTCCTCGTCGCCGCGTTCACCGCGGTCAAGGAGAGGCACGGCGCCGAGATCGCCGAGCTCTTCGGCGTCGAGCTGCAGGTGCCGACGACGCCCTTCCCCCGCATTCCGCTCGCCGAGGCCAAGCAGATCGTGGCCGACCACGGCTACGTCGTGCCTCGCGCCGACGCCGACATGGACCCCGAGGGCGAGCGCCGCATCTCGCAGTACGTCAAGGAGACGTACGGCCACGACTTCGTGTTCCTCACCGACTACGACTCGAGCATCCGGCCGTTCTACCACATGCGCAACGCGGATGCCCCGGGCCTCACGAACTCGTACGACCTCGTCTACAACGGGGTCGAGATCTCGACCGGCGCGCAGCGCGAGCACCGCATCGACGTGCTCATCGCCCAGGCGAAGGAGAAGGGGCTCGAACCAGAGGAGCTCGAGTTCTACCTCGACTTCTTCCGCTACGGGGTGCCCCCGCACGGCGGCTTCGGCATGGGCCTCGCGCGCGTGCTCATGCTCATGCTCGAGGAGCACTCGATCCGCGAGACGACGTACCTGTTCCGCGGCCCCACGCGCCTGCTCCCGTAGTCCCCTCACTCCCCCTGCACCTCGCCGCCGCTCGCGCCGCACCGCGCGGCCGGGCCCCCGCCCTGCCCCGCCCGGGGAGAAAACACATGAGAATCCGCTCCATCCAACCCACAGGGCCGGCGCGGGCCGGATTCTCATGTGTTTCTTCGCCGCGGGCGTAGGGTCGAAGCGTGACGGATGCCACGGGGATGGTGCGCATCGAGGGCGGCACGTTCACCATGGGGTCGGCCGAGTTCTCCGCCGACGAGACCCCCGTGCACGAGCGCAGTGTCGACGCGTTCGAGATCGACCGGCACCCCGTCACGAACGAGCAGTTCGCCGCGTTCGTCGAGGCGACAGGCTACGTCACCGTGGCCGAGCGGCCCATCGATCCCGCCGACGTGCCGGGAGCGGATCCCGACGACCTCGTGCCGGGCGCACTCGTGTTCACCCCGACCCCGGGCCCCGTCGACCTGCGCGATTGGCGGCAGTGGTGGCGCTGGGTACCGGGCGCGAGCTGGCGGCATCCGTTCGGCCCCGGGTCATCCGTCGATGACCGGCCCACGCACCCGGTCGTGCAGGTGAGCTTCGCGGATGCCTCGGCCTACGCGACCTGGGCCGGCAGGCGCCTGCCCACCGAGGCGGAATTCGAGTACGCCGCCCGCGGCGGCCTCGAGGGTGCGCGCTTCGCCTGGGGCGACGAGGAGCGCCCCGGCGGCCGGCTCATGGTGAACCGCTGGCAGGGCGACTTCCCCTACCGGAACACGGGCGCCGAGGGGTGGGTCGGCACCTCGCCGGTCATGACGTTCCCGCCGAACGGGTACGGCCTCTACGACGTGACGGGCAACGTGTGGGAGTGGACGACCGACTACTACACGCCGCGCCACGAGATGCCCGGCGAGGCACCCGCCGTGCCCGTGGAGCCGGGCGATCGCCGGAACCTGCTCGCCGAGGCATCCGCCGAACCCGGCTCGCGCATTCCCCGGCGGGTGCTGAAGGGCGGATCGCACCTCTGCTCCCCCGACTACTGCCTGCGCTATCGGCCGGCCGCGCGATCACCGCAGGCCGACGACACCGCCACGACCCACATCGGCTTCCGGTGCGCCCGCGACGCGGCCTGAGCCCCAGTCAGATGCGCGGCGGGGTGCGCGTCGCCTCGGGCAGGTCGTAGACCGCCGGTCCCTCGATGCGGCGGCCGGATGCCTCGAAGCGCGAGCCGTGCAACGGGCAGTCCCAGGTCGACTCGGCGTCGTTCCAGTTGAGCACGCCCCCGAGGTGCGTGCACACGGCGCGCACGGCGCAGGTGCGTCCGTCGACCGTGGACACGCCGTACGGCACTCCGCCCCGATTCACCACGGTGCCCTGGCCTTCCGCGGGCCGCTCCGCGGGCGCCGGATTCCCCTGCGCCTCCGCCCAGCCCGACGCGAGGTTGCGTGCGACGCGGCCGGCCTCGGCGACGCCGCGCCCGACATCGCCCGGCATCGTGATGCGCGTGCCGATCACGCGCATCCACGGTCGGCGCTCGAACCACGGCACCCGGAGGATCTCCGACGAGATGCGGATGGCCGCTGCGACGCCGTTGGTGAGCCCCCACTTGCCGTAGCCGGTGGCGACCCAGACGCGGCCACGGCCACGGGGCATCCGCCCGACGAACGGCACGAGATTCAGCGAGTGGTAGTCCTGTGCCGCCCACCGGTGGGTGAGCTCGGCGCCCGGGAAGTGCTCCGTCGTCCAGTCGATGAGGTCGCGGACCTTCGCCTCGGTGGACGGCTCCTGGCCGACGGGGTGGTCGTTGCCGCCGACGAGCAGCAGCGGCGGCGCGTCGGAGCCCGAGACGCCCGGGACGCCGGGAGCTGCCGCCGGGTCGGGCGTCGTGCGGAGGGTCCGCGTCGGCTCGTCCACCGAGAGGAACAGCCCGGGCGGCGGCGGCTCCGCGACGCGGTACGCGGTGAGGTAGCTGCGCGAGGCCTGGAGCTTCGAGAAGTAGAGGCCGCGATCGAGGATCGGCGTGCCGGTCGCGATGACTGCGGCATCCGCTCGGATCGGGCCCTCGAGCGTCTGCACCTCGACCGGCCCGCCGGCGTGCACGCCCTCGACGCGCACGCCCTCGACGAGCACGCCGCCCTCGGCGACGAACACGCGCGCCATCGCCACGGCGAGTCGGTAGGGATCGAGCGCGAGCTGCCCGGGGAGCGCGACGGCGCCCGCGAACGGGAAGCCCACCGGCATCCGATCGACGCGTTCGACCGGCAGCCCCGCCTCGAGCGCGGCGGCGAACTCGCGGTCGACCGTGCGGAGTCCGTCGTCGGCGGCGGCGTAACTGTAGGCCGTCTCCTCGCTCACGGGCACGCCGTGGTGCTGCGCGAACTCGGCGATCCACCGCTGCCCGTCGAGGTTCGCCTCGACGTAGGCGCGCGCGAGTCGCGCAGAATGAGAGCGGCGGATGCGGTGCAGCAGCGAGCCCTGCAGCACGCTCGCCTTGCCCGTGTTCGCGCCGGTTGCGAGCGCGGCAACGCGCGTCCCCTCGACGACCACGACCTCGAGGCCGCCGCGCACGAGCATGAGCGCCGTCGCGAGGCCCGTGATCCCGGCGCCCACGACCGCCACGTCGAAGCGGCCGGGGGGCAGCTCAGCCGCCTCGTATCGGGAGCTGGGCAGCTCGTCGTCGTCGCCCGGCGTGGCCGCGTCTCTCCAGAGGCTCGTCATGCGCCCAGTCAAGACCGCGGGCGTGGGGTCGGCAACTGCTTGACGGTTCCGGATGCCCCGACTACGGCGTCACCCGGCGAGCAGCGCCGTCTTCAGGCGCACCGGGTCGATGCGCCAGTAGTTGTGCACCTCCCCGTCGATGAGGAGCACGGGGATCTCCTCCGCGTAGCGGGCGGCGAGCTCCTCGTCGTCGAGGATCGAGCGCTCGTCGAGCAGCAGGTGCGGCGCGGCATCCGACGCCTCGACCTCGGCCATCACGGCCTGCACGACCTCGCGCGCGTCGTCGCAGAGGTGGCAGCCGGGCTTGCCGATGAGGGTCAGGCGGATGTCTCGGGTCACGCGTTCCAGCCTAAGCGCCGGTCCGTGGCGCGCACCCGTCCGGTGTTTCCGGTCCCGCGCAGCGTGCCCGCTCCACGGGGCACCCTGCGCGGGAACGGAACCGTGGGGCAGGTGGGGGCCGGCCGGGCACAGCGAAAAGCGCCAGGCCAGGGCCTGACGCTCAGCCGGTCGTGCGGGACGACTACTTCTTGTTGCGACGCTGGTGACGCGTCTTGCGCAGCAGCTTGCGGTGCTTCTTCTTCGCCATGCGCTTGCGGCGCTTCTTGATGACGGAACCCATCAGAACCTCACAGAAAAAGTCGAATCGGCCGCGCGTGCCGCAGCCGTGGGCGGGAAAGCCTCGGGGTAGTCTATCGGATCCGCGCAAGCGCCCTCTTCGCATGCGTTAGCGTCGATGGATGCACGTCACCGACCTCGTCATCCGCACCACGAACGAGGAGGACTGGCGCGAGTGGCGCGAGCTCCGCCTGGAGATGCTCCGCGACTACCCGCTCGCCTACGGCGAGACCCTCGACCATGCGCTCACGGTCGACGAGGCGGGCTGGCGCGTCCGCGCCGCGCGCGGCACCGCACCACGGCAGACCTCGATCGTCGCGATCGACGGCGGGCGCTGGATCGGCCACATGGGCGGGTACATTCCGGATGCCACGAGCGGTCCGGTGCTCGTCGGCGTCTATGTCGCGCCGAGCCACCGGGGCGAGCGGGCGGGCGTCTCCCGGCTGCTCCTCGACGCCGTGGAACGCTGGGCGCTCGGCTACGGCGACACGCTCCGCCTCGAGGTGCACGAGGAGAACCCTCGCGCGATCCGCTTCTACGAGAAGCTCGGCTTCACGCTCACCGGTCGCAGCCGCGAGTACGAGCTGGAGCCCGGCGGTCTCGAGCTGGAGATGATCAAGCCGCTGCGCTGACGGTCCCTGAGCCTGTCGAAGGGACACGGCAGCTTCGACAAGCTCAGCGACCCTCCGCCGGCGCTAGCGGCGCTACCTGCGCTTCTTCGAGGCGACGACCGTGGTGACCTGATGGGCGGTCTCGGCGAAGGCCTTGCCGATCGCCGACGCGAATGCGCGCTGGTCCTCGTTGAGCGAAACGGCCTCGGCCTCGGCACCCGCGAGCGTCGCGGCATCGGCTGCGGCATCCGACGACACGAACGGGATGAGCCAGTCCTCGAGCACCTCGAGCGGCCCACGATCGAGGTGGTAGTAGCGGTGCTGACCCTCTTCGCGCACGCCGACGAGTCCCGCCTCGCGGAGCACCTTCAGGTGCTTGGAGACCGTGGGCTGGCTGAGCCCGAGGGTCGAGACGATCTCGGAGACGCTGATCTCGCCGCCCGACTGCGGAGCCGCGGTCTCCCGGTCGAGGAGCACGGCGAGGATGTCGCGCCGGGTCGTATCCGCCACCACGTCGAAGATGTCCGCCATGCGACAAGGCTAGTCACTCATGGCGGGGAGTACCATGACTCACGCGATCGGTGACGGCACGTGAGGGGGCTCGATGCGCGCACAGCCATTGGGCCGCGGTGGGCGGGGCGACCCGCGGTCCTGGCTCGGACGCGTTCGCGACGCCATCGACGGCCTGGTGCGGAGCTCCCCCGCCCGGTTCGCGATCCTGGTGTTCGCCGGCCTCATCATGATCACGACGGCGCTGCTCAGCCTGCCAATCGCGCGGGCCGGCACCGCCACCGGTGGCACGCCCCTGCACGACGCGTTCTTCACCGCCGTCTCGACGATCTGCGTCACGGGCCTCACCACGGTCGACATGGCGACGCACTGGTCGCCGTTCGGCAACGCGGTCATCTTCATCGGCATGAACATCGGCGGCATGGGCGTGCTCACGCTCGCGTCGATCCTCGGCCTCGTCGTCTCCCGGAGGCTCGGGCTGCGGGCGAAGCTCATCGCGGCGAGCGACACGAACCCGTCTCGCGTGCACGCGGGGCCCGTCGCCGAACGCCAGGCGGTGCGCCTCGGCGAGGTCGGCGGGCTGCTCACGACGGTCGCGGTCAGCACGCTGTCGATCGAGGCGGTGATCATGCTCGGCATGATCCCGAGCGTGCTCGCGCAGGGCTACGACGTCGGCACGAGCGTCTGGTACTCGGCCTACTACTCGGTGAGCGCCTTCACGAACACCGGCTTCGCGCCCAACCCGCTCGGGCCGATCGAGTTCTTCGACGATTACTGGTTCCAGTCGCTGCTGATGCTCGACGTGTTCCTCGGCAGCCTCGGATTCCCGGTCATCTTCGCCTTGCTGCGCACCTGGCGAACGCCGCACCGTTGGAGTCTCCACGTGAAGCTCACGCTCACGACCACCGCGGTGCTGTGGCTCGCCGGTGCGCTCACCTTCCTGGTGCTGGAGTACGACAACCCCGACACGTACGGCCGGTTCGGCTTCGGCAAGACCCTCTACGAGGCGTTCTTCATGTCCACCATGACCCGCTCGGGCGGCTTCGCCACCATCGACATGTCGGACCTGTACGGGTCGAGCCTGCTCGTCACCGACATGCTGATGTTCGTCGGCGGCGGCTCCGCGTCGACGGCGGGCGGCATCAAGGTGACCACCCTCGCGGTGCTCTTCCTCGCCGCGTACGCCGAGGCCAAGGGCGCGCCCTCCATGGAGGCGTTCGGTCGGCGCATCCCGCGCGACATGCTCCGGCTGTCGGTGAGCGTCGTGCTCTGGGGCGCGACGATTGTGGCCGTGTCCACGGTGGTGATCGCCCAGATCAGCAAGCAGCCGCTCGATTTCGTGCTGTTCGACGTCATTTCGGGCTTCGCGACGTGCGGCCTCTCGACCGGCCTCACGGCCGATCTGCCGCCCGAGGGCAAGTACGTGATGGCCGCCACCATGTTCATGGGGCGTGTTGGTACAGTGACTCTCGCCGCAGCACTGGCGGCCAGCCAGCGCCGGCAGTTGTTCAAGCGTCCGGAAGAGAGGCCCATCGTTGGTTGATCGGATCAAGCACGACGCGCCGGTGCTCGTCATCGGCCTCGGCCGCTTCGGGGCGGCGACGGCAGGGCAGCTCGACCGCCTCGGCCGTGAGGTCCTCGCGGTCGACGACGACGAGGCGCTCGTGCAGAAGTGGGCCGAACGGGTCACCCATGCCGTGGTCGCCGACGCGCGGTCGATCGAGGCGCTGCAGCAGATCGGTGCCCAGGACTTCTCGATCGCCGTGTGCGCCGTCGGCTCGTCGATCGAGGCATCCGTGCTCATCACCGCCAATCTCGTCGACCTCAGGATCCCGCAGATCTGGGCCAAGGCCATCTCGGCGTCGCACGGCAAGATCCTCGAGCGCATCGGCGCGAACCACGTCATCTACCCCGAGCGCGAGGCGGGCGAGCGCACGGCGCATCTCGTCAGCGGACGGATGCTCGACTTCATCGAGTTCGACGACGACTTCGCCCTCGTGAAGATGTACCCGCCGAAGCCGATCCGCGGCCGGACCCTCAGCGAGTCGGGCGTGCGAAGCCGGCACAACGTGACGGTGGTCGGCGTGAAGAGCCCCGGCAAGCCGTTCACGTACGCGACCGAGAAGACGGTCGTCACGAACCGCGATCTCATCATCGTCACCGGCACCGAGGGCGACATCGAGAAGTTCGCGGCGCTCGAGTAGCTCCGAGGAGTTCGCGGCACTCGAGTAGCGGGGCGGGCGCCGCCCGTCAGGCAGCGAGCATGCCGGCGAGGTTCACGAGGCCCGCCGTGCCCGCGATGGCGAGCAGCACGAGCCCGACGAGCCGCACGGCGCGCCGCCCGCCGGGTGGCTCGTGGAGGCGCAGCCGATCGGGCTCGCGCTCCTTGTAGAACGCGCGCTCCTCCTCGGCGTCGACGACGTGCGCGCGCTCGTCCTCGCTGAGTCGCCGCTGATGGAACGCCCCCTCGGCGAACCATCGCACGGTGCTGCCGTGCTCCTGGTCGACCACGACGGCGTCGGTGGGCAGCCACCGACCGTCGGCGAGCCGGATGACGAGGGCGATGAGCAGGCAGGCGAGCGACCCCCCGAGCGCGATCCAGCCGATCACCTCGGCGACGGCCGCGACCACCTCCGCTGCATCCATACGATCACGGTAGCGAACCGGATGCCTCGGGGCCGACCTGTGTCGAGCCGACGTGCGGCTGAGCCGACGTGCCGTTGGTCCCGGCGCGGATGCCGGGGCCGGGCGTAGCATCGCGCATATGGACACGGTGATCAGTTGCCGGCGCCTCGAGAAGCGGTTCGGACGCACGGTCGCGCTCGACGGACTGGACCTCGAGGTCGGCGCCGGTGAGATCCACGGCTTCCTCGGGCCGAACGGGGCGGGCAAGTCGACGACGCTGCGCATCCTGCTGGGGCTCGCGCGCGCGAGCGGCGGCACGGTGCGGCTGTTCGGCCGGGATCCGTGGACGGACGCCGCCGACCTGCACCGCCGGATCGCGTACGTGCCGGGTGACGTGACGCTGTGGCCGAACCTCAGCGGAGGCGAGGCCATCGACCTCATCGCGCGACTGCGGGGCGGCACGGCCGACCGTCGCGCCTACGCGGCGCGGAAGGCGCGGCTCATCGAGGCCTTCCAGTTCGACCCGCGGGTCAGGGGCCGGGCGTACTCGAAGGGCAACCGGCAGAAGGTCGCCCTGATCGCCGCGTTCGCGACTCCGGCCGAGCTGTACCTGCTCGACGAGCCGACGAGCGGCCTCGACCCGCTCATGGAGGTCGTCTTCAACCGCGAGATCGATCGGGTGGCGAAGGACGGGGCGACGGTGCTGCTCTCGAGCCACATCCTCTCCGAGGTCGAGGAGCTCTGCGAGCGAGTGAGCATCATCCGCGCCGGGCGGCTCGTGGAGTCGGGCACCCTCGCGGATCTGCGACACCTCACGCGCTCGACGGTCGCGTTCGTGCACCTGCCGGGGCAGGAAGCCGCGATCACGACGATCGACGGCGTGCACGACCTCGTCGTGGACAACGGACGCGTGCGGTTCACGGTCGACAGCGACCGGATGGCCGGGGTCCTCCCGGAGCTCGGACGGCTGGGCGTGCAGGGTCTCACGGTGAGCCCGCCCTCACTCGAGGAGCTCTTCCTGCGTCACTACGGCGACGACCTCGCACTGACGGGCGTGACGGAGCAGCCGTGACGCGTCTCGGCGTGCTCCTGCGGCATCGGCTGCGGCGCGATCGGGTGCAGCTCGTGCTGTGGTCGGTCGGCACGGCCGCGCTCGCGCTCATGGCCACGACCGCCGTGACGAGCACCTTCGGCGATCTCGCCGAACGTGAGGGCATCCTGCGGCTCACGATGGCAGCGCCGGCGATCCTGATGTTCCGCGGAACCCCGAACGGCGCGGAGGAGGGGCCGTTCGTGTTCTTCCTCATGTTCGCGTTCCTCGCTGTGCTGGCCGGCCTCATGAGCACCTTCCTCGCCGTTCGTCACACGCGCGGCGACGAGGAGACGGGACGGGCCGAGCTGGTCGCCTCGACGCCCGCGTCGCGCCTGCTGCCGACGACGGCCACCGTCGTCCACGGCGTGCTCGCGGACGTGGTCGTCGGGCTGGCCGTGGCGCTCGCGTTCCTCTTGACCGGGCTGGATGCCGCCGGCTCGTTCCTGGCCGGCGCGGCGGTCGCCGCGTGCGGGGTGGTGTTCCTGTCGATCGGGCTCGTCTTCGCGCAGCTGTTCCGCACGTCGCGCGCGGCGAACGCCGCGGGAGTGGCGGCGGTCATCGCGGCGTACTTCGTGCGCGGCATCGGCGACGCCGCGGGCGAACCGTCGGCGGACGGGCTGCAGCGGACGCCGTTGTGGATCAGCTGGCTCTCGCCGATCGGGTGGGGGCAGCGCACCAACGCGTTCGCCGAGGACGACCTCGTGCCCCTCCTCCTGCCGCTCGGGTCCGCGGTGGTCCTTGTCGCGCTGGTCTACGTGTTCCAGTCCCTGCGCGACAGCGGCGCGAGCGTGCTGCCCGGCTTCCGCGGGCGCGACCACGCCGGCCCGATCCTCTCGGGTTCCCTCGGGCTCGCGTGGAAGCTGAGCACGGGCGCGGTGATCTCGTGGGCCGCGGGCGCCGCCGTGATGGGCGCGCTCGCCACCTCGCTGACCCCGCTCGTCGACGAGCTCGGATCCGACGTGCCGGAGGTCGCGATCCGCCTCCAGCAGATGACGGGAGCGGATGCCACGCTCGAGCAGGCCCTCACCACGACCTTCTTCAGCGTGATCGGCATCCTGTCCTCCGCCTGCGCGTTGCAGCTCGTCATGCGGGCCAGGCAGGAGGAGGCGCACGGCACCGCGGAGACGGTGCTCGCGACCCCCGTGCCACGGCAGCGGTGGCTCGCCGAGTACGGCGCGGTGGCCTTCATCGGCGTGGTCGTCGTGATCGGGGTCGCGATGCTCGGCGCCTTCGCCGGAGCGCAGGCGGCCGACGACCCGGCCGGCGTCTGGGGCGACGCGGCGCAGGCGGCGATCGCGCAACTTCCCGCGGTGCTCGTGTTCCTCGGTATCGGCATGCTGCTGTTCGTGCTGGTGCCGCACGCCATGATCGGGCTCGCGTGGGCGGTGCTCACGCTCGCCGCGTTCTTCGGCGTGTTCGGCGAGTTGCTCGGGTTGCCCGACTGGGTGCACGACCTCTCGCCGTTCGCACACTCCCCCCTGCCCATCGGCGACGACGTCGACTGGACCGGCGGAATCTGGATGCTCGTGATCGCCGCGGCCGCGGTCGCCGTCTCGATCGTGCTGATGCGCCGCCGCGAGCTCGTCACGGCGGGCTGACCTCGCCCAGAATTCAGGAACGCACGCCGACACCCTGTTGCAGAATTCAGGACGCGAGCGGACGCCACGTACAGGCGCGTACGGTTCGCGAGCGTCGGAGCGCTCAGGCCCCGGCGGCGAGCTCCCTGGCGCGTGCGAGCGCGGCATCCGTCGCCCGGTCGAAGACCTGCTTGAGGTTCGCCTCCTCGAGCACCGCCACGGCGCGCTCGGTGGTGCCCTTCGGGCTCGTCACGCGTCGGCGGAGCTCTGCGGGGTCGTCGTCGGATGCCGCGAGCAGCTCGCTCGCGCCGCGGAACGTGCCCTGCACCATCAACGCCGCCTGCTCGGGAGTGAAGCCCTTGTCGATCGCCGTCGCCGTGAGCTGCTCGATGAGGAAGAAGACGTACGCCGGGCCGGAGCCCGAGATCGTCGACAGCGCATCGAGCTGCGACTCGGGCACCACGAGCACGTCGCCGACCGTGCCGAACATCGCCACGGCGAGCGCGAGTTCGTCGTCGCTCGACCGAGTGCCGGCCGAGACCCCCGTGACGGCACGCCCGACGACCGCGGGCGTGTTCGGCATCGAGCGGATCACGGCGACGTGCTCGGGCAGCAGCGACTCGAAGGTGGCCACCGTCACGCCGGCCGCCACCGACACGACGACGGTGCCGGGCTCGAGCGCATCCGCGATCTCGCGCAGCAGGTCGGGCACCATGGCGGGCTTCACCGCGACCACGACGAGGCCCGCGCCGCTGACGGCCGAACGGTTCGCCGCGGCATCCGTCTCGGTCGCGAAGGAGGTGACGCCCGGCAGGTCGGCGAGCTCTGCAGCACGTGCGGCCGAGCGGTTGGTGGCGCGGATACCGCCCTCGATCTCGACCCCCGGCTGGAGCAGTCCGGAGAGGATCGCGCGGGCCATCGACCCCGCCCCGAGGAACGCGATGGCGGGCAGCTTCACGGGCGTCGCGACTGGCATGCGACCATCCTAGGAGCGGCCGCGCAAGCCCCCCGGGGCGAGCGTGTCGTCGCCGTCGCGGCCATCCTAGGATTGCCGTATGAGCGCATCCGGCGGGACAAAGGCCATCATCGCGGCATTCCTCGCGAACACGGGCATCGCCCTGACGAAGTTCATCGCGTGGTTCTTCTCGGGTTCGGCCTCGATGCTCGCCGAGGCCGTGCACTCGGTGGCGGATGCCGGCAACCAGCTCCTCCTCATCCTCGGCGGACGCCAGGCGAAGAAGAAGGCCGACAAGGAGCATCCGTTCGGCTACGGCCGCGAACGCTACGTGTACGCGTTCGTCGTCGCGATCATCCTGTTCTCGGTCGGCGGCATCTTCTCGATCTATGAGGGCGTCGACAAGCTGCAGCACCCGCACGAGCTCGAGAACTGGTGGCTGCCGATGCTCGTGCTCTCGATCGCGATCGTGCTCGAGTCGTTCTCGCTGCGCACGGCCGTGGTCGAGTCGAACCACGTGCGCGGCAAGCAGAGCTGGGTGCAGTTCGTGCGGCACGCGAAGGCGCCCGAGCTTCCCGTCGTGCTGCTCGAGGACATCGCGGCCCTCCTCGGCCTCGTCTTCGCGTTCATCGCCGTCGGCCTCACCGTGCTCACCGGCAACCCGCTGTTCGACGCGATCGGCACCCTCATGATCGGCACGCTGCTCATCCTCGTGGCGATCATCCTCGGCATCGAGACGAAGAGCCTCCTGGTCGGCGAGGGCGCGACCGAGGCCGACCACGACAAGATCGAGCGTGCGATCCTCGCGGGCCCCGAGGCGGATCGCATCATCCACATGAAGACGCTCTACCTCGGACCCGACGAACTGCTCGTCGCCGCCAAGGTGGGCTTCCACGGCGACCAGCGGCTGCAGGAGGTCTCGACAGCGACCAACGTCATCGAGCAGCGCATCCGCGAGGCGGTGCCCGCCGCCCGGGTCATCTACGTGGAGCCCGACGTGTACGTCGACCCGACGGCGGCGGCGCCGCCGACCGACGCGATCGTCATCAAGGGCCTCGAATGACGGATGCATCGTTCCCTGAGCTCGTCGAAGGGAACTTCGCTTCGACGAGCTCGGCGAGCCGGCCGAGGACTCACCGCACCGCGCTCGTGCTCCGGCACGACTCCGCGATCGGCCTCGGCAACCTCGGCCCGACCCTCGAAGCGCACGGCTACGAGATCGTCACCGTCGACGCGCCCCACGCCGATGTCTCGGCCCTCGACCCGCTGGCACCCGACCTCGTGGTCGTCCTCGGCGGAGACGAGGCGGCGTACGAGACCGACCGGTTCCCGTACCTCGCCGACGAGATCGCGCTGCTCTCGGCACGCATCGAGGCGGAGGCGCCGATCTTCGGCGTGTGCCTCGGTGCGCAACTGCTCGCGAAGACGCTGGGTGCAGAGGTGCGCAGGGGGCCGCGCAAGGAGGTCGGCTGGCTCACCGTGGAGCCGACGCCGGCCGGTGCCGCGTCGCCGGTGCGCCACTTCGCCGGCGTGCCGACGGTGCAGTGGCACGGCGACACGTTCGACCTGCCCGACGGCGTCGACCGGCTCGCCACGTCGCCGCAGTACGAGAACCAGGCGTTCGCCCGGGGCGAGTGGCTGCTCGCCGTGCAGTTCCACCCGGAGGTCACCGACGAGATCCACGAGGACTGGCTGCGCGAGTGGGGCGACGAGCTTCCCGACTACGGCCTCAGCCGCGAGCGGCTGCGCGATGAGCGGGCGTCGTACGGGCCGCGCGCGCAGGCGGCATCCGCAGCCCTGCTCGGCGACTACCTCACGGGACTCGAGGCGCGCGACGCGAGCACAGCCGAGTCAGGCCCGGGGGCGGCGTAGCGGGTCTTCGAAGAAGTCCCTCAGCAGGCGAGCGGATGCCTCGGCCTCGACGCCCGGGAACACCTCGACCTGGTGGTTGAGCCGCCGGTCGCGCAGCACGTCGTAGATGGAGCCCGCCGCGCCGGCCTTCTCATCCCATGCACCGAACACGACCGTCGGCACACGTGCCGAGACGATCGCGCCGGCGCACATGACGCACGGCTCGAGCGTGACCACGAGCGTGCAGCCGGTGAGGCGCCAGTCGCCGGATGCCTCGGCCGCATCGCGCAGTGCCAGCACCTCGGCGTGCGCGGTCGGGTCGCCGGTGAGCTCGCGCTCGTTGCGTCGCGCCGCGATCACGAGGCCGGTGCGGTCGATGACGATCGCACCGACGGGGACATCACGGGTCGCGGGCGCCTGCTCGGCCTCGGCGAGTGCGAGCCGCATCCATTCGCGGTGGATCGGCAACTCCACTGGCACTCCCTCCGACCCTAGACTCGAGCCTATGCGAGTCCACGTTGCCGATCATCCGCTCATCACCCACAAGCTGACGGTGCTCCGCGACGTGAACACCCCGTCGTCGGTCTTCCGCTCGCTCGTCGAGGAGCTCATGACGCTCCTCGCCTACGAGGGCACCAGGGGCGTGCGGGTCGAGCCCGTCGACATCGTGACGCCGGTCGCGCCGACGACAGGCGTGCGCATCGCCGACCCGAAGCCGCTCATCGTGCCGATCCTCCGCGCCGGGCTCGGCATGCTCGAGGGCATGGTGAAGCTCCTGCCGAGCGCCGAGGTCGGCTTCCTGGGCATGGCGCGCAACGAGGAGACGCTCGAGCCCACTACATACGCCGAGCGCCTGCCCGACGACCTCAGCGACCGCCAGTGCTTCGTGCTCGACCCCATGCTCGCGACGGGCGGATCGCTCACGGCCGCCATCGAGTTCCTGCTCGCCCGCGGGGCGACGGATGTCACGGCCATCTGCATCCTCGCCGCACCCGAGGGTCTGCGGGCCGTCGAGCAGGCGCTGCACGGCCGCGAGGTGTCCATCGTGCTCGGAGCGGTCGATGAGCGGCTCAACGAGCACGGGTACATCGTGCCCGGACTCGGCGATGCCGGCGACCGGCTGTACGGCACCGTCTGATATACCTGCGTTTCTCGGGGATCACCCGAAGGATCTTCGGACCGCGACGCGCCAGCGCGGCATCCGAATGCGGAATATTTCTGAGACTCGCGTTTCATCGAAGGATCTTGCGGTCGCGACATCCGCAGCCTCGATCCTCCCGGCTGCCTCCGGCGGCGGCGAACGGTCTGCGCCGTCATACCCCGTCATGCTGCCGTCATGAATTGACACACGCTCGCGTATCGGTTTGACTGACGCCCATGACTGACAGCGCACGCCCCCTGATCGCCTCCGAGGCCCTCAGGACGACCGGCATGATGATGCCGGCGCGCGCGTCCATGTGTTGTCGAATGTGCCGCTGACCGCGACCCGACCGCCGAGTTCCCGTCGCCGATCCGCACCCTGATCGGCCCGGACTCCATCGAACCCGCTCCTCTCTCGCGGGCTCCCCGGCCGAACGGCCATTCGCATCGACCCCTGCAGATCGGGGTCAATCGCCGCATCTTCTTCGCACAAGGATTCCCGTCATGTCGCTCGCATTCGCTCCCGCCCGCACCAATCCCACCGTCCGCAGCACCGTGCGCACCGCCCCGTCGCTGCCGACGACGCCTGCCCGGCCCGTCTCGATCACGTCCCGCACGCTCGAGGCCGCGCCCGCCGAAGCCCAGCAGGCCGCTCGGCCGGCCGCGCCCCGTGTCCGAGCGGTCCCCGACGGCACCGAGGCCCGCGGGTTCGTGCTGTACGTCGGCATCGACGAGGCCAAGGCGGCAGCCGACGGCACCACGCTCCACCGCATCGTCGAGGCGCTGCGCGCCCTCACCGTCGAGATCGCGCCGTCCGCCGAGACCTACGCCGCGGTCGCCCTCGCACCAGAGGGTGCGGGCGGACGTGACGTCGACGTCGTGCGCCTCGCCCTGCAGGACCCGGCCGCGCTCGCCAAGCAGCGTCAGGATCAGGGCGTCCGCGACGACAGCGACCGCCACCCCAACGGCGTGATCATCGACATCTCGCGCAAGCGCGTGCTGCTCGACGGCGAGGCCGCGGGACTCACCTACAAGGAGTTCGAGCTGCTGCAGTACCTCGTGCTGCGCGAGGGTCGCACCATCGACCGGCACGAACTCATCGAGAATCTCTGGGACGCCGACGACGAGGCCCCGAGCGAGCGCACCATCGACGTGCACGTCCGCCGCCTGCGCTCGAAGCTCGCCCACTACCAGGACATCGTCCGCACGGTCCGTGGTGTCGGCTACCGGTTCGACCGGCACGCCGACGTGTCGATCCGCCAGGCTTCCACGCCGTCGCCCGACGTCTACTGAGGCGGGCCCTCCGCGCTCGGAGCTCCAGCCCGACCGAAAAACACATGAGGATCCCGACCACACCTTCCTAGACGGGCGTGTGATCGGGATTCTCATGTGTTTTTCGCGATCCGGCCATGGTCATGACCGGGCATTCGACGGTACGTCGGCAACGGCACGGCGGGCGATTCCGGTGCCCCGGGAGGCGCCGGCAGAAAAATCACAGAATGATAACTAGACGCCGTTACCGATCCGTTATATATTCGGTTACGCACCGGCTGTTTGCTGTGGCGGTTGGTGCGGAATGTGATTGCAGGACACTCTTGGTGCAAGGGAGAGGGCCGGTCGTCAGCCTCTACGACCGGCCCTCAACCGTTCCCGCGGAAGGTTCCCTATCCTTGGAACACGTCCGCTGATCCGGCGAACGAATCGAGGGGAGCACGAGTGGCCGATCGCGCACTCACGGTCGCCGCATGGGAGTCGCTGTTCCGCGCGCAGGTCACCATCCTCCGCGCCCTGGCAGCCGAGTTTCCCAGCGACGTCATTTCGCTGAACGAGTACGACGTGCTCTTCAACATCTCACGGGCGCCACGGCGTCGCCTGAGGCTCAAGGACCTCAACCGCTCGGTCCTCATCACCCAGCCGAGCGTGAGCCGCCTCGTCGACCGTCTCGCCGCGCGCGGACTCGTGGCGAAGACGCCCGATCCGACCGACGGCCGCGGCACCCTCGTCGCCCTCACCGAGGAGGGGTACGCACTCTTCCGACGCGTCGCCTTCACCCACACCGAGGCGATCACGCGCCACGTGGGCAGCGCGCTCGAGGAGCCGCAGCTGCGCGAACTCATCGAGCTCTGCGATCAGCTCCGGCGCTCCGTCGGGGCCGATCTCGCCGACGGTTCCGCCGCGCCGCTGAACGGGGCCGCCGAGAGCGCGTGACACGGGCATGACGGTGGGGTGGGAACCCTACCTCCCACCCCACCGCGGCCCCCTGAAGAGGCCGACTCCCGCCGAGCGACCCGAACTGAGCTCGGCGGGCAGTCCCCGAGGAGCGACAGGAGTCGATGCCACGGCTCGCCGGTGCAAGGCGAACCCGTCGGGTCGGGCCGACTCGGGTTGCTCGAATCGTAATCGCGCGGCGCCCGGACGCACACCGCCCCGAATGAGGGTCAGCGACGGGATGCCGCGCCGTGTCGAACGGATGGGACGCGCCGCCGACGCCGCAGGGTCACGCCGTGGCGGGCCGCTCCGGCCAGGCGACCGAGTCGTCGTACACACCCGGGTGGCGACGCAGGTACGCCGCGATGAAGGGGCACCGCGGCACGATGGTGTCGCCGCTCGCCAGCGCGTCGTCGAGCACGCGCTTCGCGATTCTGCTGCCGAGTCCCTTGCCCTCGTGTTCGGGGAAGACCACCGTGTGGGTGAAGGTGATGCGGCCCGGGTTGGTGCGGTACTCCGCGAACCCCCCGAGCTCGCCGTCGAGCTTCAGCTCATACCGCTGCGCTGCCTCGTTGCGATCGATGGTGATGACGGTCACGAGCGCTCCTCCTGCGTTGTCGGATGCCTCCGGCCGGCGTCGCCGCATGATCCGGCGCTCCGACTACGACGATAGCCGCACCCGGGATCATCCCGGTTCGGAGGGCTCATCCGACCCGTCGACGCCCTGACGCAACACGTACGCGTCGCGGCGGGTTCCCGCGCGGTGCCCGGACCCGGAGGACATCGGGGTGGGTCGTCGCGGCGGGCCGCCGCTGCGCGCGGCGGGCCGCACCCGGCGTGCCGCTGCCTCGCGCCCGACCCCCGGGTGCGGCCGATGGCGGACCGGGACGAGATGACGGCCGCCGGCGGCATCCGGAACTCTCGGATCCGCGTGGGTGATCGCGACCAGCGCGATGAGCCACGCGAACACGAGCGCGAAGGCGACGACCTCGAACACCGTGAGGTTGAAGAGGCCGGCGACGTCGTAGAGCACCATCGCGATCACCTCGAGCGCGATCGACGCGTACGACGCGATCACGAGTGCACGAGGGAGCGAGCTCGCCCACAACTGCGCGCCTACGCACAGGACCGCGAACGCGGCGGCCGCCGACAGGGCCGCCGCATTGTGCAGGTCGGTGGCGCCGTCGATCGGTACGAGGCCCACCCCCATGAGGCTCACCCCGATCACGACGATCAGCAGTCGCATCGTGAGGAGCCCGCCGCGGCGCACGCCGAACCTGGGCTGCAGGAGGGCTCGCGTGAGACTCCCGGACATCCCCGCCATGCCGGCACCCGAGACGACCACGGCGATGTTGAAGCACGCCGCGGCGATGTCGTCGGAGGTGCCGAGCGTGCTGAAGTTACGGGTCCACCACTCGCCGGTGGGGGTGATGCTCATGCTCGCGAGGCTTCCGGCGGCGAGCAGCATCGCCACGAGGTTGAACGTGCTGTACGCCTCGTGCTGCATGGCGTGGTGGTGCAGCCGGTAGGTGCCGTAGCCCAGGCCGCCGCCGATCACCGTGGCGACCGTGGCGTGACCGCCGGGCACCGCCTCGAACGCGGCGCCGGTGAAGTGCACGGCGAGCACCCCGATCGCGCCCCACACGAGCCCCATCGACCGGGCACGGGAATCGCGACCCAGCCCGGGCAGGTGCAGCCGCTCGAGCAGCGAGTGGCCGACACGCGAACCGGATGCCACGACCAATCCTGCTCCGACGGCGGCGCCGAGCGCGATGGCCGGGAGCGCCCAGACGACGTCCTCGCCGTGCAGGTCGAGACCGCCGACCTGCGGCGCGCGGTGGCCCAGCCCGAACTGCGTGGTGAACTCGTGGAAGATCACGATCGTCATCGCGGCGGCGATGAGCATGGCGTAGGTGCGACGGATGAGGCGACCGCCTCGCATCGAGGGTACGTCGACCGGCCGATCGTGTCCCCCACCACCGGCCATCCCGGATCGGACCGTGCGCTCACGCCGACGGCCCGTTCCTCTTGACGATGCCGAGTCGCCCCCGGCCCGTGCACCCCTCATATCCGAACTCTCGATCACGGGAATCAGACGTGTGCCGAGCCTATCCGGGGCCACTGCCATTCACCATCGTCGGATTCGAGCAGGCTCGCCGATACTCGGCGGATTCCCAGCGAACACGCGGGCGCTCGCGTCGTGGCTCGCAGCGCGGCGGCCGCGATCGATGGGGCGGGAATGACGAGAGCGGCCCGCATTCGCGAGCCGCTCTCTCACTGTCTCAACCAGTGTGCGCCCGGAGGGATTCGAACCCCCAACCTTCTGATCCGTAGTCAGATGCTCTATCCGTTGAGCTACGGGCGCATGGCTTGTCGCCTGGCGCTTCGACGCACAACCGGCAACCCCGACACTCTATCCCAGACGCGTCCCCCGCGCCAATCGAGCCGACCTCGAGCCCGACCCCGAGCCCGACCGAGCCTGCCGAACCGGTTCAGCCCGCGTGCTCGGGCCGCAGCGCGTCGAGCGCCACCAGCTGGCGCCGGTTCGCGACCTGCCGATACGACGTCTCGACGAGCTCCGCGAGGAGCGCCCAGTCGGTGTCGGGCGCATCCAGGTCGGCGCCCACCCAGCGAGCGCGATCGTAGTACGGCACTCCGTAGAAACGGCCGTCCTGGAGCAGCGCGAGGTGCTCTTCGGGGTCGGTCTTCACGACGATCGAGAAGGGGTTCTCGGCCGTCGCGGCGACGTGCACGAAGATGGGCTTCGCCGCCCGGAAGGTCGGGCGTCCCCACGCCTCCACCTCCACCACTTCGGGTAGCTCGAAGCAGATCCGCCGCACGCGTTCGATGAGCGGATGCGCCGGGTCGACCACCTGCGGATGCCCCACAGCGGCCAGCCTACGCGGACTCCGTGGCCTGGGGACGATCGCGACTCACGCGTCAAGGCCTGTCCACCTCGGCATGGTCGGCGTAGCGTCGAGATGTCGGATGCGCTTGAGCATCCCGGCACTGGAAGGAGCACCACCATGGACCAGTCGATCGGCCCGGCAGCCGAACCGACGACCGAAGCCCCGCCGCCGGACCCGAAACAGCAGGCCCGCGACATCCTGCCGCCCGTGGAGTACGAGGGCAGCCCGCTCTCGGACCCCGATGCCCGGCAGCGGTCGGTCGATCCGCTCGACCCGCACGCCCCCAGCCGCGCGACGAACGACCCACTCGATCCCGACGGCCACGTCATCTGATCGAACGACCCGCAGCCCCCTCGTCGCCGTCGGCGGTCAGCCGTCGGCATCGGCTGTCAGCCCTTGAGCGTCGGCTGTCAGCCCTTGAGCCCCGATGACGCGACGCCCGTGATGATCTGCCGCTGAGCGAAGAAGAACACGATGATCATCGGCAGCGTCGTGATGACGCTCGCGGTCACGATGATCTCCCAGTGCCACTCGCCGCCGAACCCGAAGGCGTCGACGAGCGATTTCAGTCCTCTCGGCACCGTGAAGGTGTCGGTGTCGCGCAGGTAGATGAGCGCGCGCATGAGGTCGGTCCACACCGCCTGCACCTCGAAGATGAGCGTCACCACGAGGATGGGTCGCGAAAGCGGCAGGGCGATCCGCCAGAACACGCCCCACTGGCTGGCGCCGTCGACGCGCGCGGCGTCGAACAGGTCGCGTGGCAACCCGAGGAAGAACTGGCGGATGAGGAAGATGTAGAACGCGCTGCCGAAGAGATTGCCCGCCCAGAGCGGCGTCAGCGTGCCGACCTGGCCCAACGAGTTCCAGATCAGGAAGACCGGGATCATGGTGACGGCGCCCGGCAGCATCATGGTCGCGAGGACGAGGACGAACAGCGCACCACGCCCGCGGAACCGGAAGTACGCGAAGCCCCACGCCACCATCGCGCTCGAGATCGTCACCGTCACCGCAGCGAGCACCGTGACGATCACGGTGTTCAGCAGCCACAGTGCCAGCGGCGCCTCCAGCCACACCTGCACGTAGTTGTCGAGCGTGAAGGTCTCGGGGATGAGCTTGTTGTCGAAGACCTCGCCGCGCGGCTTGAACGAGGCGCTCACCAGCCAGACGAAGGGGTAGATGAAGACCACACCCAGGAGCGCGAGCGCGATCCACGCGAAGATACGCCCGGGCGAACGACGACCGCGACGCCCGTTGCGACGCAGCTGCTCGACGTCGGCCTGGGTCTCCGTGGTGGCCACCACGGGAACGACCGCATCGCGACGGGGTGCGGGAGCCGCGGCGCCGCCGACGGGAAGGTCGACCTCCACGCCGCTCATCGTTCCTCCCCCTCGTAGTAGACCAGGCGCCGTGAGACGACGAGCTGGATGGCGGTCACGATCATGATGACGAGGAAGAGCCCCCACGCCATCGCCGAGGCGTAGCCCATGTTGAGGAACTCGAACGCCTGCTGGAACAGGTAGATCACGTAGAACAGCGCGGCGTCGTTGCTGTACGTCGTATTGCCCGAGCCGAAGAACGCCGTATACGCCTCATCGAAGGTCTGCAGGCCCGCAATGGTGTTCACGATGATGATGAAGAACAGTGCCGGGCTGATCATCGGCAGCGTGACGCTGAACGAGGTGCGCCAGAAGCCGGCACCGTCGAGCTTCGCCGACTCGTAGAGCGTCTCCGGCACGTTCCGCAGCGCGGCGAGCAGGATGATGACGGATGCCCCGACCGTCCACAGCGACATGAAGATCAGGCCCGGCTTCACCCATGCCGGGTCGGTCGTCCACGCCGGTCCGTCGATGCCCAACCAGCCGAGCACCGTGTTCACGAGGCCGTTCTGCCCGTTGAAGAGCAGCAGGAACAGTACCCCGACCGCCACGGGGGGCGTCATCTTCGGGAGGAAGAAGACAGTTCGGAAGAATCCGGATGAACGGCCGGCACGGTCGAGCAGCAGTGCGAGCGCGAGCGATACCACGACGTACAGCGGCACCTGCAGCAGGGTGAAGAACGCCGTGTTGCCGAGCGCGAGCAGGACCTTCGGATCGGACGCCATCTCGGCGTAGTTCTCGAATCCCACGAAGTTGGGGTCGTTGATCACGTCGTAATCGGTGAGCGAGAGATACGCGCTGTAGATCATCGGCCACGCCGTGAAGACGAGGAAGCCGACGAGCCAGGGGCTCAGGAAGAGCAGGGCCGAGCCCACATTGCGTCGGCTGGCCCGCTTCCGGTTCCGTCGGCGTTCCTCGGGAGTGGTGTGATGGCGATCATCCACCACACCACCCACTGGAGCACTGGTCGCGGCGGACATCACTCCGCCCCGCGCTCCTCGAGCGTGGTCCAGCCCTCGTCGAGCGCCTTCTGCGCGGTCTCCTGGGCCTCGGCGAGCGCCTCCTCCGGCGTCGCCTCACCGTTCAGCACGCTGTTCACGGCATCCTGCAGCGCCTGCTCGAACTCGGCGTCGGCCGGATTCGCGGGCAACGAGAAGGTGTGGTCGTTCGCCTCGTACATCGCCTCGATGCCGGAGTCCCACGGCTCGCCGCCCGAGGTCACCATGTCCCGGATCTCGGCGTCGGCCTCGGCATTTCCGGTGAGGATGCCGGTGAAGGCCTTGCCCTCCGCCTCACGCGCCTCGAGCCGGGCATCGGCCGCGGCACGCCACGCATCCATCGACGTCATCGACTTGGCCCAGCGGCATGCCGCCGCGGCGTTCTCGGTGCCCGACGGGATCGCCCAGGCCGAACCGGAGGCGTACGCGATCGGCTCGCCCGACGTGTCGCGCACCGTGTCGAACGCCATCGCGGCATCCGGTGACACGTCGTTCAGCACGTTGAGGTACCACTGCTCCATCGGCATGGCACCGAGCGTGCTCGTGGCGAACTGGTTGCCCTCGCCGAAGAAGTCGGCCGAGTCGCGGAACGCCTTGA
Organism: Agromyces sp. NSFZ; assembly: GCF_056156205.1. NCBI lineage: Bacteria > Bacillati > Actinomycetota > Actinomycetes > Micrococcales > Microbacteriaceae > Agromyces > Agromyces sp. NSFZ. Next base: position 310,693 of record NZ_CM149585.1, on the reverse strand, counting down.
CCGCGCTGAACCCGCCCTGGTCGTCGTAGATGCCGACCGCCCAGGTGAGCGAGTCCACCACCTCGGGCGAGTCGAGCTTCGCGGTGCGTCCGTCGTCGGAGATGAGCTCCCCTCCGGCTGCCGCGACCCACAACGGGAGGAACTCCGGCAGCTTGGAGTCGTAGCCGATGACCGACAGCGCCCCGCCGCCCGACTTCGTGAGGGCCTGGTTGGCGGCGGTGACGGCCTCACGGTCGGATCCGTTGACGTCCTCGATGGTGAGCCCTGCCGCGTTCAGCAGGTCGGCGTTCGCCATGGTGAGCTGCACGGTGTTGAACTCGGGGATGCCGTAGATCTTGCCATCGAGGGTGACCTGGTCGACGGCGGACTCGACGAACTGGTCCATCTCGATGCCCTCGCCGTCGATGCACCGCTCGAGCGGGATGATCGCACCGCGCGCGGCGAGCGAGCCGAGCTGGTCTCGATCGGCGTAGATCAGTTCCGGCGGCTTCCCGGACGCGACCGCGGACAGGAACTGCTGGATGTCGAGGTCTCCCTCGATGAGCTCCACCTCGACCTCACCGAGCTGCGTTTTGGTGTATTCCACGCGCGCCGTTCCGACCTCGTCGTCGCCACCGAACCCCATGATCGACAGCTGACCGCTGAGGTCGGCATCGGGGTCGTAGTCGGCGTCGTCAGCTCCGGAGCCGCCGCCAGTGCCCACGGCGCATCCGCTCAGCACCAGCGAGATCGCGGCGGCGCCCGTGATGAGTGCCGCGCCCGTTCGTGATCGAGTCATCGTCATCCTCCGTCTCGGTCGCGGCTCGTGGCCGCTTCGCTCAACGTAGGTTGGGGCAACCCCCCGGAGAAGGGGCTTGACAGAAGCGCTTCTCGAAAAATGGCACCCTGATCAGCGCTTCAAGATCATCAGGACCCCCGACGAGCGACGTGATCATCGAGGTCGTGGAGATGGAGGTCGGAACCGCAGATCGCCGTTGCCGTCACGCGGATCACCGCGTCGGTCGGCTCGACCACGGTCGCGTCGGGGACGTCGACGACACGAACGTCCTTCGCGGACAGCCAGGTGAGGGCTTTCATACCACGTTCCTGCGCGTCGCCGGAGTGCGACGGCCGGGACTTCACGTGCCAGGACGTACCGACGATCGGCGAGCGACGGCTAGAGTCTCGCCATGGGCAAGTTCATCTACAACTCCTCGTCGCGCGAACTCGAGATCGACGACCGCACCCTCGCCCACCTCCGCGTGGCCGTCCTCAACAAGCTCCGTCGCTCCGAGAGCTTCGCCATGACGTGGGAACACGGCGTGGAGAACGGCAGCGGACGCACGACGATCTGGTTGCACGAGTCCATCCCGCTGCAGTTCGTCTTCAGCGGCAATCGGCCCCCCAAGCTCAACCGCGTGTGGATCGAGCAGTTGCTGCTCTCGGCGAACAGCACCGCCGGACTGCAGTTCGTGCCCGAGCCCGCCGAGGACGACCCGATCGACGAGTGAGCGTCAGTCGACCGGCTCGATCTGCGTACGCACGAACTGCTGCTCGGCCGGCGACAACCGATCGGGCGCAGCGGCGCCCGTGATCGACTCGATCTCGGCAGCGGTCTGCCGGTCGATGTCGGCGCCGAGTTCGGCGAGCAGCCGGTGCTTCGACTCGATCGACAGCCGCGGCCACCATCGCTCGATCGCCACCCGCCCGGCTCCCTCGGTGCCGTTTCCGCCGCTCATCGCGTCTCCCTCCGACCTCATCCCGCGTCACCCCGGGCCTCAACGCGGCGCCTCCGACTGCCGCCCATCGCGTCGCCTCCGACTGCCCACTTCCCGTCTAGCAGTCGCCTCCGGGTGCGGCAACCCCCTCGCTCTCTCGAGAAGCGCCTGCTTACCGTGGATCGCGGACACCGACCTGGTGCCCGGAACGGAGGATCACCATGAGCACGACCCTGAACGCGTCGATCGATGTCGACGTCCCCGTACGCGTCGCGTACGACCAGTGGACCCAGTTCGAGTCGTTCCCCGAGTTCCTCGGTGGCGTCGACTCCGTGAAGCAGATCGATGACTCGCTGACCCACTGGGTCGTCTCCATCGGCGGCGTGAAGCGGGAGTTCGACGCCGAGATCGGCGACCAGGTGCCCGACGACCACGTCGCGTGGCGCAGCCTGGGCGGCGAGGTCATGCACCGTGGTCGCGTCGAGTTCACCCCCAAGGGTCCCGACGAGACGAAGGTGGACCTGGAGATCGAGTGGGAGCCCGAGGGCTTCGTCGAGAGCGCGGGCGCCGCGCTCCAACTCGACGACATGCAGGTGAAGAGCGACCTCAAGCGGTTCAAGGAGTTCGTCGAGGAGCGCGAGTTGCCGACCGGCGCCTGGCGCGGTGAGATCCACGGCGGCAACCCGAGCCCGACGACGCGTACGTCAGGCACGACGGGCACCATCGGGACCGACCCCGACCTGAACCTCTAGCAGGCGACGGCCCCGGGCGTGACGTCGGGTGCCGGCAGACGGGCGAGACGCAGACCTACGCGGTCTGCGTCTCGTTCTTCTCGCTGGTGGCCTGCTGCTTGCCGCTGCTGACCTCTTGCACGTCGACGCCGACCTGCACGGGCTGGTCGGCCATGGTGGCGATGGGGTCGGTGTCGAGGTGCTCGGGTACGAGCTGTACGCCGCCGGTGCTGTTCGCCGATCGCATGAGCTCCTCGATCCAGTTGCGGCTCAGCTCGGGCGCCTCCGGCTCGTCGAATACGAACCGCAGCGGAATGGACGGATGCAGCCACAGCGTGCTGCGGCCACGGGGTTGATCCTCCGTGTGCTGCCACGAGAGGGTGAAGCTCTCGCCTCGCCGCAGCTTGGTCGTGATGGCGATCTTCAGATGCGCGAGCGCACGATCTTCGATGCCGATCGGCGTCCCGGAGTCCCCGTAATATAGCGTGCCCACGCGTCGAGCATACGCCCCCGATCGCAGGAGCGGGCGGCCCGAGGGCCGCCCGCTCCGACGCGACTGCTCAGGGGATCACACGGTCCGGTTCCCGCTCATGTACCGCACGAGGAACACGATGGCCGCGATGACCAGGAGCGCGAGACCCACCCACAGCAGGAAGTTCAGCGTGGGGACGATCCCGCCCGTGATCAACAGCACGATGGCGACGATGGCGATGATGGCGACGAGGATGTTCATGATCTCTCCTTCGGGTGCTCCGCACTCGTGGTGACGAGGCGGCCGGCGGCGCGTCCCGCCAGGCGGGCCGAACCTCGGGACGAGGGTACGTCCCGTGTCAGCGACGGTATTGGGACTCGCGCTCCCACGGCGAGGGGTTGACCCCCGTTCGAGGGTGGTGCTACTCGCGCCCGTGGAATGGAGGTCGGCCGGGCGGACCTGTCAACCCCCTGCAGGCGCGCACGCCCCCGCGTAGCGTGGCTGCCGACCTTGGAGCTGCAGATGACCAGTGAACAGCTGACCGATCCCACGACCAAGCACACGACCGACCCCTTCCCTCGTCAGGAGCAGGCGCCGCCGGGGCTCACCGAGCGCATGGCGCCCCAACCCGACCACGGCGAGTACAGCTATCGCGGCAACGGTCGCCTCCACGGCCGGCGTGCCCTCATCACCGGCGGCGACTCCGGCATCGGACGTGCGGTGGCCATCGCGTACGCCAGGGAGGGAGCGAAGGTGGCTATCGCCTACCTTCCCAGCGAGCAGGTCGACGCCGAGGAGACGGCGAACTGGATCTCGGATGCCGGCAGCGACCCGCTGCTGCTCCCCGGCGACCTGCGCGAAGAGGACCACTGCAAGGACCTCGTCGACCACACCGAACAGGCGTTCGGCGGCATCGACCTGCTCGTGCTGAACGCCGCGCACCAGCGGAACCGTGGCGGCATCGACGAGATCCCCACCGCGGACTTCGAAGCCGTCGTGCGCGTGAACCTCTTCGCACCGGTGTTCCTCGCCAGGGCGGCCGTGCCGCTCATGGACGCCGGCTCGAGCATCATCACCACCACATCGATCCAGGGGTTCGACCCGTCGACCGAGCTGGTGGACTACGCCATGACCAAGGCCGCGCTCGTCGCGTTCACGAAGGCGCTCGCCGAGGAGCTCGGGCCGCGCGGCATCCGCGTGAACGCCGTCGCGCCCGGACCCATCTGGACCCCGCTCATCCCGTCGACCGGATGGCCCGACCACTTGCCCGACTTCGGCCGCAACACCCCACTCGGTCGGGCCGGGCAGCCCGCCGAGCTCGCGGGCGCATACGTGTACCTCGCGTCGGACGACGCCTCGTACGTGTCGGGTGCCGTCGTCCCAGTGACCGGCGGACGCGGGCTGTGACGCCGCGACGCGCAGGCGAGCGGAAAGCGCACGCAGGAGGAAGGAGCATCCCATGCCGGGACGCAAGAACTCGTCGCTGAAGGACCCGAAGCTCTACGAGGAGCTGCGCAAGGACGGCGCGTCGAAGGAGAAGGCCGCCCGCGTCTCGAACGCGGCAGCCAGCCGTGGCCGCAGCGCCGTCGGTCGCAAGGGCGGCAAGTCCGGCGACTACGAGGACTGGACCGTCGACCAGCTCAAGAAGCGGGCCAAGGAGCTCGGCCTCAGCGGGTACAGCAGCAAGCGCAAGTCCGAGCTGATCTCGGCACTGCGAAACCACTGAGCCGCGGATGCCGCGCCTCAAACGGGTCGAACCCTATGTCTCGCCCGGGTTCACCCGGGTGCGGCGCGGGCGCGGCTTCACGTACGTGCACTCCGACGGCGGCAGCGCGGGCCGCGCCGAGCGTTCCCGAATCGCCGAGCTCGCCATCCCGCCCGCGTGGGAGGACGTCTGGATCGCGGAGGCCCCGAACGCGCACATCCTCGCCGTCGGCGTCGATGCCGCCGGTCGCCGCCAGTACCTGTACCACCCGGTCTGGCGCGAGCGGCAGGACGCCGAGAAGTTCCTGCGCATGACCGCGCTCGCCGAGGCGCTCCCTCTCGCCCGCCGGGGCGTACGACGCGATCTCGCGCTCGAGGAACTGCCCCGCGAGCGCGTGCTCGCCGCAGCCTTCCGCACGCTCGACCTGGGCGGGATCCGCATCGGCTCGGAGGAATCGCTCGCCGGATTCCGGAGCCGCGGGCTCACGACCCTCCTCGTGCGGAATGCCCGGCTCGAGGATGCGAAGACGGTTCGCCTGCGCTTCCGCGCCAAGGGCGGCATCGCCCAGGACGTGCGCGTGGCCGACCCGGCGCTCGCGACGTTCGTCGGGCGATCCACCGAGCGCTCGCCGTCGGCACGGCTCTACGCGTGGTCGGAGGGCCGCCGGATGCGTCCGGCGTTCCCCGTCGACGTGAACGAGGACATCCGGGCACGCACCGGCGGCGACTTCACCGCCAAGGACTTCCGGACCCTGCGCGGCACGATCGCCGCGGCGGACCGTCTCGCGGACATCGGCCCCGAGGCGACGGCCAGGGCCAGGGGACGCGCCATCCGGGACGCGATCGAGCACGCCAGCGACGTGCTCGGCAATACGCCGACCATCGCGAAGGCGAGCTACGTCGACCCTCGGGTGCTCGCCGAATACGAGCGCGGCCGGGTGATCACTCGGCGCGGCGAGCGTGAACGTGCGCTCCTCGCCCTCCTCGTCGAGGACGAGGGGGGCGAGTGACGTCGTCAGCCGGCGACGGGCTCCGCGCGCTTCTCCGACAGGTGGCTCGGGTCGATGTGCTCCTCGACGAGCATGATGCCGCCCGTGCTGTTCGCCGAGCGCATCAGGTCTTCGACCCAGTCGCGGCTGAGCTCGGGGGGCTCGGGGTCGTCGAACACGAAGCGCAGCGCGATCGAGGGGTGCAGCCAGAGGGTGCTCCGGCCGCGAGGTTGGTCTTCGGGGTGCAGCCACGACAGGGTGAAGCTCTCACCGCGTCGGAGCTTGGTCGTGATGGCGACCTTGAGATGCGCGAGTGCCCGGTCTTCGATGCCGATCGGCGTACCGGACTCGCCGTAATAGAGAGTGCCCACGGTCAAGGGTAACCCGGAGCCGCATGTGCGCCCCCTGTACGAGGGGTCACGGTTCGAGCATCACTTCGTCGGGCGACGTGTCGGGGCGCAGTCCCCGCCAGCGCGGATGCCGGGCCACTCCGGTCCGCGTCCATTCGCCGAACTCGATCTCACCGACGAGCTCGGGCCGAACCCAGACGGCGTCGGTGACGTCCGTCGCCGGCACCTCGACGAACGGCGACGCCTCCTGGCGCCGCGCCTCGAGCTCGGCGAGGATGCGCTCCGCCTGCAGTTCGCCGAGGCCGCTGCCGACGCGCCCGGCGTACTCGAGTCCCCGCGCTCCGGGGATGCCCACGAGGAGGGATCGGATGCGCCCCGTGCGGGTGCCGATGCCCTTGCGGTATCCCCCGATGACGACGTCCTGGGTCTTCGTCACCTTGATCTTCACCCAGTCGGCCGAGCGTGCGCCCGAGCGGTAGCGCGAATCGGGCCGTTTCGCCACGATGCCCTCGAGGCCGAGTCGCCGACTCTCCTCGAGCGCCTCGTCTGGCGGCCCCGGCGCCTCCGCCGGCATCTCGATGGGGATGCCGCGGCGCGGACGCACGAGCCGACGCAGGCGGTCCCGGCGTTCGCGGTACGGCTCATCGGCGACCGATTCGCCGCCGATCTCGAGCACGTCGAAGAGCAGCAGTCGCACGGGGACGGTGGTCGTGAGACGTTCGATCTCGCGAGCGCGAGTGAGGTTCATCCGGGACTGCAGGCGTTCGAAGCTCGGCCGCCCCTCGTCGTCGAGCGCGACGATCTCGCCGTCGACCAGGGCGTCGGCGGCGAGCACCTTCGGCAGTGCGGCGAGTTCGGGGTAGCGCGCGGTGACGTCGTTGCCGTTGCGGCTCAGCAGGCGGATGCCCCCGCCCTGCGCGCGAGCGAGCACCCGGATGCCGTCCCACTTCCACTCGAGGGCCCACTCCTCGCCCGCGAGCATACCGAGGGTCCCCGCCGTCGCGAGCATGGGTCGCTCGGTGATGGCCGGCGCAGTCCCCGACCGTGGAGCCGATGCATCCGCGGATCGAGGAGCGCCCGGCGGAGCCGGACGCGTCTCGACACCCGCCCGCGCGGGCGGGTTCCGAGACGCCTCCTCCGTCGGCTCCTCGACCTGCGATCGCTCCGGCTGCTGGTCCTTCATGCGATGCAGCAGCCAGCTGCTCTTCTCCCCCTCGCCGTCGGTGCGGATCAGCGCGAGGCGCACCTGCCCGAGGGGACCGCCGGGTCGCCCGGCGAGGTCGACGATGATCTCGTCGTCGCGCCACTTCTCGGCCTCGTACGTGCCGGCGTCCCAGATCGTGACCGCGCCGGCGCCGTACTCGCCCGCGGGTATCGTGCCCTCGAACGAGCCGTACTCCATCGGATGGTCCTCGGTCTGCACGGCGAGGTGGTTGGTCGCGGCGGTCGCGGGCACGCCCTTCGGCACCGCCCAGCTCTTCAGCACGCCGTCGCGCTCGAGCCGGAAGTCGTAGTGCAGCCTGCGCGCGTGGTGCTCCTGGATGACGAACGTCGGCTCCTCACCGCCCGCGGCGCCCCAGCTCGACTCCGGCATGGGCTCGGGCGTCACGCCCGTCTTGCGCATCGACAGGTACGTCGCGAGCGGCCCATCATGCGAGGTCGCCGTCAGTGCGGCGATGGGGTCGTCGCCGGATGCCACCCGCTCGAGCACCTCGTGCGCCTCGAGATGCCGCAATCCCGGGTCGTCGAGCTCCTCCCAGGTGCGCGGCGCGGCGACCGTCGGACGCGGACGCCCGCGAAGCGAGTACGGCGCGATCGTCGTCTTCTTGCCGTTGTTCTGGCTCCAGTCGATGAGCACTCGGCCCTCGCGCAGCGTCTTCCGCATGTTCGACACGATGAGCTCGGGATGGTCCGCCTCGAGCGCACGCGCGAGCTCGCGCGCGACGGCGGAGATCTGCTCGGACGTCTGGCGTCCGTCGACGGCGGCGTAGAGCTGCATCCCCTTGCTCCCGCTCGTCACGGGCCAGGACTCGAGCCCCATGCCGGCGAGGATCGGCCGCACGAGGCGGGCGGCCTCGGCGCACTCGACGAGTCCCGTGCCGGGTCCGGGGTCGAGGTCGAAGACGATGCGATCGGGGTTGGCGGGATTCCCCTGCGGGTCGAAGCGCCACTGCGGCACGTGGATCTCGAGGGAGGCCTGCTGTGCGAGCCAGACGAGCGTGGCCCGGTCGCCCGCGATCGGATACGTCTTCGGCCCATCGGAGTGGTGGATGACGCCGCGCCGCACCCACTCGGGGGCGTTCTCGAGGTTCTTCTCGAAGAACGCGGGCTCAGGGGCGTCCGCGGTGCCGACGCCCTGGACCCAGCGCTTGCGCGTGACGGGTCGTCCGGCGACGAGCGGCACCATGACCTCGGCGACCTCCGCGTAATAGGAGATCACCTCGCCCTTGGTCATTCCCGTCTCGGGATACATGACCTTGTCGAGGTTCGTGAGCCGCAGCCTCCGGCCATCGACCTCGACGAGCTGGCGCGTGTCGGCCATCCCTCCATCCTTCCGGTTCCGGATGCCGCGGGCCACCCCTCCGGCAAGGGCTACCCCTCGCGGGGTCGCCGGGTGTCTACTTGAGGAATGCGAGCCGTCTGGAAAGGGGCGGTCACATTCGGCCTCGTCAATGTGCCCGTCAAGCTGTACAGCGCCACCGAGGACCACGACGTGTCCCTGCACCAGGTGCACGATGAGGACGGTGGGCGCATCCGCTACCAACGCAAGTGCGAGGTGTGCGGCAAGGTCGTCGACTACAAGAACATCGACAAGGCCTACGACGACGGCGAGCGCACCGTCATCATCACCGACGACGACCTCAAGGCGCTGCCCGCAGAGCGCAGCCGCGAGATCGAGGTCGTCGAGTTCGTGCCGACCGAGCAGATCGACCCGATCATGTTCGACCGCAGCTACTACCTCGAGCCCGACTCGGCGTCGTCGAAGGCGTACGTGCTGCTCCGGCGCACCCTGGAGTCCACCGACCGAACCGCCATCGTGCGCATGGCCCTCCGGCAGAAGACCAGGCTCGCGGCGCTGCGCGTGCACGGCGACGTGCTCATGGTGCAGACCCTCCTGTGGAGCGACGAGGTGCGCGCCGCCGAGTTCCCCTCGCTCGACGAGCCCGTGAAGATCTCGTCGAAGGAGCTCGACCTGTCGAAGCAGCTCGTCGAAAGCCTCGTCTCCGACTTCGACCCCGAGCAGTTCGTCGACGAGTACCAGCAGGAGCTGCGCACCCTCATCAGGGCGAAGCTCGAACAGGGTGAGGCGCTCGACACGGCGGCGACGTTCGGCGAGCAGCCCGAGGAGGAGGGCGGCGAGGTCATCGACCTCATGGAGGCGCTGCGCCAGTCGATCGCCGCGAAGCGCGAAGGCGGCGGGGCAGCGAAGGACGCTGCGAAGGCGGGAAGCGCCGCGGCCGGGGCGAAGGGTCGCTCGTCGGGCTCGACGGCATCAGGCTCGAAGGCGGGCTCGAAGACCGGCTCCGGGGACGGCGCGAAGAAGAAGGCGCCGGCGAAGAAGAAGGCCGCCTCCTGACGACATGACGACGGCGCGCGGCATCCGATCGGATGCCGAGCGCCGCACGGTCGGTGGGATTCAGCCCTCAGGCGTCGGCCTTGCACTCCTCGGTGACCGCGGTCGCAGCCTCCTGGATCGCCGTCTGGTGCTCGGCGACGGCCTCGGCGTCGACCTCGGCCTCGGGGTCGGACGGCAGCGTCTCGGCGAAGTCTGCGGCCTCGTCGATCGCCGCGCCGAGCTCTTCGACCGCACCGGCGACATCGTCGTCGGCGTCATCGGCGAGTTCGCCGGCGCGCTCGCTGTAGCCCTCGAGCGCGGACGTGATCTCGCTCGGGTCGCCCCCGGCGGCGAGGGCGTTCTGCGCACCGTTGGAGATGTCGCGCGCCTCGGCGCGCACCGTCTCGCATGAGTCGGCCGCGGCCTCACCGCCTCCGCCACCGGCGGTGCAGCCCGAGAGCAGCAGGGCACCCGCGAAGACGAGCGCGGCGGACAGCTTCATTCGTTGCATTTGCATATACTCCCTGATCTGGTGTTTTCCAGCCTATCGATGACCCACTGACATCCGTCGGTCGGATCCTGCCACTCTCGTGCCACACTTCGTGTCGGCGATCAAGGGCCTGCCGTGCGAGGGCGACACCTCGTAGGATCGCGACATGAGCACCGAAGACGAGACGGCGGCGCCCCGCAACCCCGAGTCCAGGCCCGGCGACCCGGCCCCGCTCAGTGATACCGAGCAGACCCGCAAGGACGTGAGCTACAGCCCGGGCAGCGAGGCCGAGACGGCCGCGAAGCAGGCCGACCCCGTGCCAGAGGCGATCGACGACGACATCGACGCGTCGCGCATCCGCGCCGTTCCCGGTACCGGAGGACCCGACGACGCCGGCGACATCGAGATGTCTCCGGAAGAGGTCGAGCGCTGAGCGCGTCGGACGCCGCGAAGCGTCGCGCCGCGGTGATCTACAACCCCGTCAAGGTCGACCTCGAGGAGCTCCGCGCCGCGATCGCGGCCGAGCCCGGAACCGAGGGCTGGGCCGAGACGCGGTGGTTCGCCACGACCGAGGAAGACCCGGGCACGGGCCAGGCCGAGCAGGCTCTCGAGGAGGGCGCCGACCTCGTCATCGCGGCCGGTGGTGACGGCACCGTGCGCGCCGTCGCCCAGGTCGTCGCCGGCTCATCCGCCGCACTCGCGCTGCTGCCCTCGGGCACGGGCAACCTGCTCGCCCGCAACCTCGACCTCACGCTCGACGACCTCGGCAACTCGATCCGCGTGGCCTTCACGGGCGTGGATCGCCGGATCGACCTCGCCTGGACCGACATCCGCCGCGAGGACGGCAAGGTCGAACGGCAGGCGTTCCTCGTGATGGCCGGGCTCGGCCTCGACGCCAAGATGCTCTCGCACACCGATGAGGAGCTGAAGGCGAAGGTCGGCTGGCTCGCGTACGTCGACGCGATCCGCAAGGCGCTGCGGGACAAGAACCGATTGCGCATGCGCTATCGCCTCGACAGGCACGGCACGCGATCGGTCTCGGCGCACACCCTGATCATCGGCAACTGCGGCTCGCTGCCGGCGAACATCATGCTGCTGCCCAAGGCGGCGATCGACGACGGAAGGTTCGAAGCCGTGTTCCTGCGTCCCGAGAGCGCCTGGGGCTGGCTGCAGATCTTCGTCAAGGTCATCTGGGAGAACGGCGTGCTGCGTCGCACGAAACTCGGGCGCAAGATGGTGGGCCGCGACGTCGACGCCATCCGCTACATCAAGGGGCAACGCATGGACGTGGTGCTCAGCCGCCCCGAGGAGCTCGAGCTCGACGGCGACGGCTTCGGGCGCACGCAGGCGTTCCGCACGTGGATCGAGGCCGGCGGCCTCGCCGTGCGAGTGCCGGCCGAGGCGGAGGAGGCGGAGGCACTGGCGGGGGCGTAGGCCTTCAGCGGATGCCCCCGCCGACGTTCCCCGGAGCGGCAGGTCCGGCGTCCCCGAGGCGTCCGATGTCACAAACACGACGTGCCGGTTGTCGTATCTGTAGGTCCCGTGGTCCACGCCCGGGACGGAGGGGAACGACCATGCGGTTGATGCGTCCATTGCACCATCGAGCGGTGCACGAGTTCCGTGCCGCGGCCGAACGCGGTGACACTGCGCGACTGTCGTCGCTCCTGGACCCGGCCGTCGCCGTCGTCGTCGACCGGGGCGACCCGGAGCACCCCGCGATCAGGGTCGTGCGAGGAGCCTACGAGGCGATCGCCCTGCTCGTGCACGCCATGGCGGCGAAGCCCGACCTCGTCATCGAGGAACTCCCGGTGAACGCCCAGGCCGGGTTGATGGTGCACCGCGGCGCGGAGACCATCGCGGCGATGACCGTCGACTTCACCGGAGGGCTCATCAGCGTCGTCTGGGTGCGTTTGCGACCCGAGCGGCTGCGTCACGGGAACGCGGTCTGACCGCTGGCTGCCGCCGGAGAGGTTCGAGAGCGGAGACGGCGGGATTTGAACCCGCGGTCCCCTTACGGGGACTCCACCTTAGCAGGGTGGTGCACTCGACCGGACTATGCGACGTCTCCTCGCGCGGCGCCTGCGCGCACACGCGAGAGCCATCATAACCCGCGGACCCGGCAGATGACGATTCCGGCATCGGTTCCCTTCGACAGGCTCAGGGAACGGATGCCTGACAGGGCTCAGGGAACGGATGCCGCTACTGGTCGTCGAGCGTACGGCCGGCCGAGCAGCGAACGTCGGCCGCGGTCTGGCCGCTGACATCGCTCGGCAACGTCTCGACCACCGGCGCAGGAGCGGCCGGGTCGACGGGCGCTTCCTCGACCGGGGCCTCGACGGGTGGCGGGGCGTTGGGGTCGGCGGCGGACGCGAAGGAGGCATCTTGGGCGGCCGGGTCGAAGAGGACCGACGTGTCGTTCTGGAGCGCCAGGTTCACGATCTCGGCGGAATCACTGGGGATGAGTGCGCCCCCGTCCTCGACCGAGGCGGTCGGGTACTGCACGAACGCGATCTTCGCGAGATCGGTGTCCTTCAGCGCCTTGGCGATGGAGATCATGCGCGTCGGGTCCATGAGGCTGTCGGAGAGCTGCATGTTCTGGAGTGCGGCCTTGGCGATGGAGTAGAGCTTCGCCGGGTCGGTCAGCGTGCCCTCCGCCTGCAGCTCGCGCGCGAGCGCCGACATGAACACCTGCTGGTTCGAGATGCGACCGAGGTCGCTGCCGTCACCCACGCCGTACCTGGTGCGCAGGAACTGGAGCGCCTGCATGCCCTTCAACTCGTGCATGCCGGCCGGGAGGAACAGGTCGGTGTGCTCGTCCTCGATGGGCTCGGCGACGCAGACGTTGACGCCGCCGACGGCCTCGGAGATCGCCGCCGCGCCCATGAACTGCACGATCCCCGCGAAGAGGATGGGCACGCCGGTCAGCTCCTCGACGGTCTTCACGACGCACGGCATGCCGCCGTAGTCGAGCACCGAGTTGATCTTCACGCCGTACTGCTCCCAGAGCTCCTCGCCCGAGTCGGGGTCGGTGCATCCCTCGGGCACGTCGACGAGCATGTCGCGCGGAAAGCTCACCACGGACGCGTGACTGTGGTCTTCGGAGATGTGCAGGAGCAGGTTGACGTCGTTCAACACGCTGGTCTCTTCTTCGGGGTCGCCGAATCCGTCGCCCTGACCCTCGCGACTGTCGCTGCCGATGACGAGCAGGTTGAGACCGCCCTCGATCGCGCCGACGTCGGGCACTCCCTCGAGCGCGGCCTCGTTGCCGAGCGTCACGGTCGGCTTCGCGGTCGCGGCGAGATCGAACGCCGCGTACGCGGCGACTGCGGAGCCCGAGACGAGTGCGACCGCGACGACGGATCCGAGGATCTTCACGAGCGTCTGCCACGTGCCGTGGCGCTTGAGCCGGCCGTGGCGGGCGATCGAGGGGGCCTTCGCGGAGCGACGCGAGCGGTGGCGCAGGTCCTCGTTCAACCGGATTCCTCTCGTGTCGTCGTCTCCCGTGTGCGCGGAGGGCGTGGGATTCGAACCCACGAGGCATTGCTGCCCACTGGTTTTCAAGACCAGCTCCATCGGCCGCTCGGACAGCCCTCCTCGGCGGCACGGCGACACCCGGCGAGGGGTGACGACGTGCGGCAGGCCCCGATTCTAGCGGAAGCGGGTTCCAACGAGACTTCCAGCACACCCTGAGAGGCTGCTGAAGCCGCTCATCCCTCGTTCGCGCTCGAGCAGCGGACCTCGGCCGCGGTCTGCCCCGTGACGTCGCCTGGGAGCACCTCGGCGGGCGTCTCGGGAACGGCCGGCGCGGAGGCATCGCCGGTCGCCGGCGCCTCGGGCTGCGAGGGCACCACCGGCTGGGCGTTGGGGTCGGTGACCGTGCCGAAGTCGGTGCTCGCGGTGGCGTTGGGATCGATCGCGACCGGACGGTCGGCCTGGAGCGCCGCGTTGAGGACGGTCGCCGATTCCGTGGGAACCACTGCGCCGAAACCCTCGGTGTACTCCGTCGGGTACTGGACGAAGGCGATCTTCGAGAGGTCGATGTCCTGCAGCGTCTTCGCGATCGAGACCAGCTGCACGGGATTCTGCAGCGCAGACGACAGGGTCATGTTCGAGAGCACGGCCTTGGCGATGGAGTAGAGCTTCACCGGGTCGCCGAGCGTTCCGGAACCCTGCATCTCGCGCATCAGCGACGCGAGGAACGTCTGCTGGTTCGAGATGCGGCCGAGGTCGCTGCCGTCGCCCACACCGTGACGCACCCGGAGGAACTGCAGCGCATCCATGCCTTGGAGGGAATGCACACCGGGCTCGAGATGCACCCCGGTGTACTCGTCGTCGATCGGCTCCGCGACGCAGACCTCGACCCCGCCGACGGCCGACGACAACGCGGCGACGCCGTAGAACTCCACGATGCCGCCGACCGGGATCTGCACGCCGGTCAACTGCTCGACCGTCGCCGCGACGCAGTTGAGGCCGCCCCATGCGAGGACCTCGTTGATCTTCGTGTCGTACAACTCGGGCAGGAGCGTGGACGGATCCTCGGGGTCGGGACACTCCGGTACGTCGACGAGCAGGTCGCGTGGGAAGCTCACCACCTCGACGTGCGTGTGATCCTGCGAGATGTGCAGCAGCATCGTGACGTCGTTCAAGATCGCCGAGTCCTCTTCGGGGTCGCCGAATGCGCCGTCCTCGGTGCGCTTGTCACTGCCGACGAGCACGAAGTTGAGTCCGCCCTCCATGGCGCCGATGTCGGGCACGCCCTCGAGGATCTTCTCGCTCTCGAGCTCCACGGCGGGCTTCACCGAGTTGATCAGGTCGATGCCGGCATACGCCGCCACCGCGGTGGCGCTCACGGCGAGCACGCCGAGGACGGAGGCCGCGATCTTCCCGTAGGTCACCCACGTGCCGTGTCGGGGCATGCGCGCATGGCGAGCCGGGAGGGTAGGGCCACCCGCGGATTCGCGCGTGTTCGGCGTGGTCACGGTGCCCCCTTCCGTCCCCTGATCCTACGCGGCACACCTGTGCGGGTGCCGTATACCGGTCACGGCAACGAGTCGAGCACCGTGGCGAGCCCGGCGTGGTGGATGTCACCGGTGACCTCGTCGGCCGCCGCGCGCACCTCGTCGGGCGCCTGCCCCATGGCGACGGCTCGGCCTGCCGCCCCGGCCCACGCGAACATCTCCAGGTCGTTCCGCCCGTCGCCGACGGCGATGACACGATCGAGCGGCACGTCGAGCCAGCCCCGCACCCGTTCGAGCGCGGTCGCCTTGCTCACGCCGTCGGGCGCGATGTCGAGCCATGCCGTCCAGCCGATGGCGTAGCTGACCTGGTGCAGGCCCATGTCGTCGACGAGCTGCAGGAACTCCTCGAGTTCGTGGTCGGGCGAGATCACCACAACGCGCGTCGCGCGCCGGTCGAGCAGTTCCTCGAAGGTGACCTGCTGGGCGTTGTCGAGGTTCCAGTCGCTCATGCCCTCGGTGTAGAACCGGAATCCGTCGGGCACCTCGACCATGAACCGCCCGCTCGGCAGGTGCGTGCGGATGCGCTCGAGCACGCCGGTGGGGTCGAACGTCTCCACGTGGGCGCGCGCGTACCCGCCGGCGGCGGTGTCGTCGCGTCGCATCGTGATGGCGCCGTTCGCGGAGACCACGTACTCGGGCCGCAGCCGCAGGCGCTCGAGCACGGGTGCCGTCGTCGCCCACGAACGGCCGGTCGCCAGGGTGACCTCGTGTCCGCGGGCGACGGCCGACGAGATGGCGTCGGAGACGCGCTCGTCGATCGCCTCGTCCTCGTGCATGATGGTGCCGTCGACATCGAGCGCGACGAGCCACGGCTCGACCGCGGGGAGGGCCTGCGGCATCCGCTCGCTCACCGTGCGACGGGCTCCAGCACCTCGAGGCCGCCGAGGTAGCCGCGCAGCGCCTCGGGCACGACGACCGAGCCGTCGGCCTGCTGGTGGGTCTCGAGGATCGCCACGATCCAGCGCGTGGTCGCCAGGGTGCCGTTCAGGGTGGCGACGGGAGTCGTCCGGCCGTTCCCGGTGCGGTGGCGGATGTCGAGGCGACGGGCCTGGAACGTCGTGCAGTTCGAGGTCGACGTGAGCTCGCGATACGCCTCCTGCGTCGGCACCCATGCCTCGATGTCGTACTTGCGTGCGGCACTCGACCCGAGATCGCCCGCGGCGACGTCGATCACGCGATAGGCGAGGCCGAGGCTCCGCAGCATGTCCTCCTGCCAGGCGAGCAGCCGCTCGTGCTCGGCCTCGGCGTCGTCGGGCAGGGCGAAGCTGAACATCTCGAGCTTGTTGAACTGGTGCACCCGGATGATGCCGCGCGTGTCCTTGCCGCCGCTGCCGGCCTCGCGGCGGTAGCACGTCGACCAGCCGGCGTACCGGAGCGGACCGTTCGACAGGTCGAGGATCTCGTCGGCGTGATATCCGGCGAGCGCGACCTCGCTCGTGCCGGTCAGGTACAGCTCGTCTTCGGGCAGGTAGTAGATCTCGTCGGAGTGGGCACCGAGGAATCCGGTGCCCTGCATGATCTCTGGGCGCACGAGCGTCGGCGTGATGAGCGGCGTGAATCCGGCGGCCAGCGCGCGATCGAGGCCCATGGTCATGAGCGCGAGCTCGAGCCGTGCCCCGACGCCCTTGAGGTAGTGGAATCGAGCGCCCGAGACCTTGGCGCCGCGCGGCATGTCGATGGCGTCGAGCAGTTCGCCGATCTCGAGGTGATCGCGGGGCTCGAACCGGAACGCCGGGATGTCGCCGACCTCGCGGAGCACCACGTAGTCGTCTTCGCCGCCGCCGGGCACGCCGTCGATGACGACGTTCTCGAGGCGACCCACCGCGAGGATGAACTCCGACTCGGCGTCGTTCGCCGCCTGGTTCGCGGCCTTGACCCGGGCGGCGAGCTCCTGCGCCTGCGCCACGAGCTCGGCCTTCGCCTCCTTCGGAGCCTTGGCCACCTGCTTGCCGAACGCGTTCTGCTCGGCCCGCAGCGACTCGAAGACGGTGATCGCCGTGCGGCGTGCGGCGTCCGCCTCGACGGCCGCGTCGACGAGCTCTGTTGGCTCGCCCCGCAGCTCCTGCGAACGCTTGATCAGCTCGGGGTTCTCGCGAAGCAGCACGGGGTCGATCACCCGAGCAAGTCTAGCCGCGGCATCCGCCCGCACCGCGAGCGCTGATCGGGCCGTCTCAGGGTCGATGCAATACCGTTGGCTGCGTGGCGGCGCGCGCGGAAGACCAGGTGACGGATGCCACGGCCGGGCGTCCGAGGGCCGCGGTCATCTACAACCCGACGAAGAGCGGGTTGCGGGAGTTGCGCGATGCCGTCGGTCGTGCCGAGCGCCTGCAGGAGTTCGCACCATCGCTCTGGCTGGAGACCGCGGCGGAGGACCCCGGCAAGGGCATGGCGCTCGAGGCGCTCGGCGCCGGGGTCGACCTCGTCATCGCCGTGGGCGGCGACGGCACGGTCCGCGCGGTGGCGGCCTCGCTTCGCGACACGGGGATGCCGCTCGGGCTCGTGCCGCTCGGCACGGGCAACCTGTTCGCGCGCAACCTCGGGATCCCGGTGAACGATCCCTTCGACGCGGTGATGCTCGCGTTCTCGGGCCTGGACCGCACCGTCGACGTGCTGGTGGCGGACCTCACACGGCCCGATGGCCGACCCGAGTCGCACGTGTCGCTCGTCATGAGCGGCATCGGCATCGATGCCACCATGATCGCGAACACGAATCCCGAGCTGAAGAAGCGGGTCGGATGGCTCGCCTACGTCGATGCCGGGCTGCGCGCCATCCCCGCCTCGAAGCCGTTCCGCGTGGTGCACCGCATGGACGGGGGCCGGCCGCACCGGTCGCGCGTCTCGAGCATGCTCATCGCCAATCTCGGGTACCTGCCGGGAAACCTCGAGCTGATCCCCGACGCCGAGCTCGACGACGGCCACCTCGACGTCGTGCGACTGCAGCCCCGAAATGCGTGGGGCTGGCTGTTCATCTGGCGCAAGGTCGCGTGGGAGAACCGTGTGCTGGCAAAGTCGGCGCTCGGCCGCCAGCTCATCGACCTCACGGGCGGCAGCCGTCGACGCGAGATCGTCTACGCGAGGGGTCGGTCGGTGGACATCTCGATCGAGGGCGAGCCCCAGGAGGTCGAGATCGACGGCGAGGAGTTCGGCGTCGTGACGGCGGCGCGATTCTCGGTCGACCCGGCGGCGCTCGTTGTGCGCGTCGAGCGATAGTGCTCCCGGGCGGTCGCCGCGCCGATCAGGATGATCCCGAGCGACGCCGACACGGCGAGGACGGTCGCCGGGGCGGGGATGGACTGGGCAGCCTGGATCCAGCGCTGTTCCCAGATCTGGGCCTCGGTGGGCTCCCCCTGCCAGGACGTTCCCTGATAGTCGACGACGACGCCGAGCGTCCAGAACGCAACGATCACCGAAAGCACGACGGCGACCGCGATCAGGACCGCGGCGGGGTTCCGGAGCAGGCTTCGGATCATCTCGGCCCCTCAGCGTGACGGGCGTGGCGGATGCCCGTCCACACGAGCATCACGACCACGCCGAGCAGACCGACCTGGATGAGCGTGGGCGCGACCATCCAGCCGAAGGCCTGCAACCAGCGATCGGATTGACTGTCGGGGCCGTTGTGGTAATCCTGGCTCGCGATCGACGCCCACCAGAGGGAGATGCCGAGAACGGCTGCGACGACGGACACGCCCCAGCCGGCGATGAACCACGGGGTGGTGCCTGAACCGTCGTGGCCGGGGTCGGTCAGGGCGGCGAACAGGGGCTCGGGGTCAGGCTCCGGAGCCGGTTCGGCGCTCGGAGCCGGGGCGGGTTCTCGGTCGACGCTCTGAGCGGGGCGACGCGTGGTCTCAGCGACGGACGGCGCAACCGCTCGGGTCGGACCCGGCTCGGCGCCGGCGACAGGCGTTGAGCTCATCGGCGCGGGCGCGGCCGCCGCGGACGCGGGCGCGGGCGCGGAGGCATCCGGCACGTACCCGCGCTGGTATCTCGGATCGAATCGCGGATCGATCGACGGCGCCTTCGCCTCGCTCATGCCCACTCCCCCTCGATGCCGGGCGCGCTCAGTCGGGCTCGCCGCTCAGGAGCCCGCGCAGCCAGTCGCGGGCCTCGATGAAGATCTCATCGTCGTACTTCGAGTGGTACGACACCTCGCGCCGGTCGGCACGCGGGTACGAGCCGAGGAAGATCACGTTCGGGCTCGTGCGACGCAGGCCCAGCAGCGCGTCGGCGACGCGCTCGTCGGCGATGTGGCCGTCGAGGTCGACCACGAAGCGGTACCGGCCGAGCGCGTCGCCGATCGGACGCGACTCGAGCAGCGACAGGTTCACGCCGCGCGTCGAGAACTGCTCGAGCATCGCGAGCAGCGCGCCGGGCTCGTCGGTGGGCAGTTCGACGATGAGGCTCGTCTTGTCGGCTCCGGTCGGCTCGGCGAGCACCCGCGAACGCGACACCAGCACGAACCGCGTGACCGCGTTGGGGTTGTCGCCGATGTCGCGCGCGAGCACCTCGAGGTCGAGGTGCTCGGTGATGCCCGGGGGCGCGACCGCGGCATCCGCATTGCTGTCGGCGTCGAAGAGGGATGCCGCGGCCTGCACGTTGCTCGACGAGGGGATGTGGCCGTGCTCGGGCAGCTCCCGCTCGAGCCATCCGCGCGACTGGGCGTAGGCGACGGGATGCGCGTTCACCACGCGCACGTCGGAGAGCTTCGTGCCCGGCCGTGCGACGAGCACGAAGTTCACGGGAACGAGGTACTCGCCGATGATCCGCAGGCCGGGCACCGTGGCGAGGGCGTCCTGCGTGGCCGAGACGCCGCCCTCGACGGAGTTCTCGATGGCGATCATCGCGGCGATCGAGCGCCCGCTCGTGACATCCGCCAGCGCCTCGCCGACGTTGTTCACCGACCGCCAGTGCTTGCCGGCCGCCTCGGGCACCTGCTTGAGCGCGGCTTCCGTGAAGGTGCCGGCCGGCCCGAGGTAGGAGTAGGTCTCCGCAGGGGGCGTGGGCGCGGCATCCGTCATGCAGCCAGCCTAGCCACCGCACTCGAGCCGAACGGCTAGCGTCGATGCTGGAGGAACCCCCACGTGAGGAGGGGCGATGACGACCATCGAGGATCGCCGCACGGTGCCGACCGACGCCGAGCGGCTGGCCGGGCTGCAGCGCATGAAGCGCGTGGCGATCGGGTTGCTGCTCGGGGCTGCCGTCGTGTTCGCCGTGTCGTTCGCCCTGCAGGACGAGATCCCGTGGCTCGCCTACGTGCGCGCGGCATCCGAGGGGGCGATGGTCGGCGCGATCGCCGACTGGTTCGCGGTGACCGCGTTGTTCCGGCATCCGCTCGGCATCCCCATCCCCCACACCGCGATCATCCCGAGGCGCAAGAACGAGATCGGCGCGAGCCTCGGCGCGTTCGTCGAGAACGAGTTCCTCTCCGACGAGGTCGTGCTCGGCAAGCTCCGCTCGATGCAGATCGGGCGACGGCTCGGCGAATGGCTCGCGACGCCCCAGTACGCCGACCGGCTCACGGCGGAGACCGCGGTGGCCGGCCGGAGCATCCTCGCGCTGCTCGGCGACGACGACGTCGAGGACGTCATCGACAAGCTCGCCCGCCGGCACCTCTTCGAGCCCGAGTGGTCGCCGGCGATCGGCCGCATCGGCACCCGGCTCGTCGAGGCCGGGCAGCATCGGGCGGCGATCGAGACGGTGTTCGAGAAGGCCGAGGGATGGCTCGAGGCGCATCCCCAGTCGTTCGGCAACATGGTCTCCGCCCGCCTGCCGAAGTGGGTGCCCGGCTTCGTCGGCGGCATCGTCGACGATCGCGCGTACCGCGAGGTGCTCGCGTTCGTGCGCGCGGTGCGCGAGGACCCGGGGCATCCGCTGCGCGAGGCCATCGACGATTGGCTCACCGACCTCACCGACGACCTGCAGAACGACCCCGAGACGATCGCTCGCGTCGAGCAGTTGAAGGCCGACCTGCTCGAGAGCCCGCGCGTGCGCGAGTTCGCCGGCGAGGCGTGGGCGAGCATCAAGGCGACCCTCGAGACGGCGCTCGCCGACCCCGAGAGCGAGCTTCGGCAGGGCGTGCGGCAGGCGCTCATCGAGGTCGGCACCCGGCTGACGAACGACGAGGAGCTCGCCGCCAAGGTGGACGAGTGGGTGACGGATGCCGCGGAGTACCTCGTGCGCAGCTACCGCCACGAGATCGCCGGGGTGATCACCGAGACGGTCGAACGCTGGGATCCGCGCGAGACGACCGAGAAGCTCGAGCTGCAGGTGGGACGCGACCTGCAGTTCATCCGCATCAACGGCACCGTGGTGGGCGCGCTCGCCGGGCTCCTGATCTACACCGTGGCATCCGGCCTGCACGCCCTCCTCTGACCGCCGGGGTGTCGCGCAGAACGACGGCGGGGCAGACTGGTCGACATGCACGAGCGAGCGGGAACCCCGGCGACCGAGTCCGACCTCATCGACGTGGAGGCCCTCGTCAGGGCCTACTACGAGCGGAAACCGGATGCCTCGGTGCCCGAGCAGCGGGTCGTGTTCGGCACCTCGGGGCACCGCGGATCGTCGTTCACGACGAGCTTCAACGAGGACCACATCCTCGCCGTCACGCAGGCCGTGGTCGACTACCGCACGGCGCAGGGCATCACGGGGCCGCTCTTCATCGGCGCCGACACGCACGGCCTCAGCGCGCCGGCGCTCACCACCGCACTCGACGTGCTCGTCGGCAACGGCGTGCGCGCGCTCGCCGACGAGTTCGACGACTACGTGCCGACGCCCGCCCTGAGCCACGCCATCTTGAAGTGGAACAACGATCCGGCGAAGCGGGCCGAGGGCGAGGCCGACGGCATCATCATCACGCCGAGCCACAATCCGCCGCAGGACGGCGGCATCAAGTACAACCCGCCGCACGGCGGACCGGCCGACTCGGATGCCACGAGCTGGATCGCGAATCGGGCGAACGAGCTCATCGCGGGCGGCCTGCACGAGGTCAACCAGGCCGAGCCGAGCGGCGTCGAGACCTACGACTTCCGCGGCAACTACGTCGACGACCTCGCCGACATCATCGACTTCGAGGCGATCCGCCGATCGCGGATCCGCATCGGCGCAGACCCGCTCGGCGGGGCATCCGTGCACTACTGGGACGCCATTCGCGACCGCTACGACCTCGACCTCACCGTCGTGAACGAGCTCGTCGACCCGACGTGGTCGTTCATGACGCTCGACTGGGACGGGAAGATCCGCATGGACCCGTCGAGCCCCCACGCCATGGCGTCGGTGCTCCGCCATGCGGGCGACTACGACATCCTGACCGGCAATGACGCCGACGCCGACCGGCACGGCATCGTGACCCCCGACGGCGGGCTCATGAACCCGAACCACTACCTCGCGGTCGCGATCCAGTACCTGTTCACGCATCGGCCCGGTTGGCGGTCGGATGCCGCGATCGGCAAGACCCTCGTCTCGAGCTCGATGATCGACCGCGTCGCCGACCACCTCGGCCGACGGCTCTGGGAGGTGCCGGTCGGATTCAAGTGGTTCGTGCCCGGCCTCGTCGACGGCTCGGTCGGGTTCGGCGGCGAGGAGAGCGCCGGGGCGTCGTTCCTGCGCTTCGACGGCACGGTGTGGACCACCGACAAGGACGGCATCCTGCTGTGCCTGCTCGCCTCCGAGATCCGCGCCGTCACGGGCTCGTCGCCGTCCGAGCTGTACCGCGAGCTGGTCGAGCGCTTCGGCGACCCGGCCTACGAGCGAACGGATGCCGCGGCCACTCCAGCGCAGAAGGCGGCCCTCGGCAGGCTCACGGCCGACGAGATCGGGGCGACCGAGCTCGCCGGGGAGCCCATCACCGCGAAGCTCTCGCACGCGCCCGGCAACGAGGCGGCCATCGGGGGCGTGAAGGTGGCGACCGCCGACGCCTGGTTCGCGGCGCGCCCGAGCGGCACCGAGGACGTCTACAAGATCTACGCCGAGTCGTTCAAGGGCCCGGAGCACCTGGCGAAGGTGCAGGCCGAGGCCAAGCGCGTCGTGGGTGAGGCGCTCGGAGTCACGCCCTGAGCGCGGCGAACGCCAGCTCGGGACCGGGCATCGCGGCCTGACGGGCGGCGACGGACCCCAGCCGGGCCCTCGTCGGGGCATCGAGCCCGAGCACCCGCTCGATGGCACCCGCCAGCTCATCGGCGGATGCCGCGTTCGGATCGAGCGCGACGCCGAAGCCGCTCCGCTCGACAGCGGCGGCACCCTCGAACTGGTCGGTCGAGAACGGCAGCACCACGAGCGGCACCCCCGAGCCGAGCGACTCGGTGACGGAGTTGTTGCCGCCGTGGGTCACGGCGGCGGCGGCCGCACCGAGCAGGCGCACCTGCGGCAGGTACCCCTGCACCAGCCAGCCCGAGGGCACCGGGCCGAGTTCGGCGGCATCCGTCGACCCCGTCGCGATGGCCGCGCGGACGTCGAGCGCACGGAGCGCGTCGGCCACCCGTCGGAGCACATCGCCGCGCACCGAGAGGAAGCTCCCGAAGCTCACGTAGACGAATGGGCCAGGCGTCGACAACCAGGTCTCGACGTGCGCGTCGACCGGCTCGGTCCGCCTCGTCGAACCCAGGAAGCGATGCGGCGGCAGCAGGCCACGGCGACCCTCGTCGACGAGCTCCTCGGGGGAGTTGTAGAGCACGGTCGGACCGTGCTCGGCGAACGCGTCGGCGCTCGGCGGCAGGTCGGGTCGGAGCTCCCGCGCGGCCCGGTTCCATTCCTCGGTGAAGCGTGCCGACACCCGCTGGCACAACCGGCGGAGCTCCTCGAGATCGTCGGCCGGCGGACGGAACGCACGCGGCCACGCTGACGGATACCCGTAGACCTCGTCGCCGATCGGGAGTGCCGACGGATGGCCCAGCACGACGTCGGCGTAGGGGACGCCGGCGGCGCCGAGGCCCAGTCGTGCGCTGAAGGCGAGGTGATCCACGAGGATCTCGTCCGGCGATACGTCGTCGACGATGCGCTGCGTCGTGCGCGCGGCCTCCACGGGCCGCCACATGAGATCGGTGAGCCGCTCCTCGGCCTGGTACCTCAGCGTCGGCACGGCGCCGAGGCGGGTCGCCTCGAAGAAGCCCAGGAGCGAAGCGCGCTCGTCGGCGCGCTGCTGCTCGGCACTGATGACTCCCGGGTTCGAGCCCCGCCCGAGCTGGAGTTCGCGGCGCTCGAACCCGAATCGGGCGACGAGGTCGGCCGTCGCCGGCCCACCCGCCACGACCACGCGCTCACCCCGGTCTCGCCAGGCGGTCGCCAGCGTCGCCAGCGGCAACAGGTGCGAGGCGTAGTCGGGGCTGATGACGAGGAGGGTCATCGCGCGACGTCCAGCTGCTCGAGCAGGGCCGCCTCGTCGAGCGCCACCCCGCGGTACACCTCGCCGAGGGCGGCCGACATCCGTTGGATGGTGAAGCGATCGCGCACCATCGTGCGCGACCGCTCGGCCCGTTCACCCTCGCGTCCGGCCGCCGCCGACAGGGCCGCGTCGAGCGCGTCGCGGAGTCGGGACACGTCCCACGTCGGCGCGAGCAACCCGGTCGACCCGTGCTCGACGTACGTGGCCGGGCCACCGCCGTCGGGCGCGACGACGAAGAGTCCGGTCGCCATCGCCTCGAGCAACGCGATCCCGAATTCCTCCTTGATGCTCGCACACGCGTAGACCCCGCCGGGGGCGGCGAGCCCCGGAAGCCCGAACCGTGCCGCGGCGATCCAGCGCGCGGTGGTCCCGTTCGGCCGATGCCCCGGCAGGAGGAGCCCTGCCCGTGCCCGCTCGGACTCGGGGACGACGGCCTCGATGCGGTCGAGCTGCTCGCGCTCGTCGAGTGACGGGCGGTCGAGGTCGCCTCCGATCAGGAGCAGGTTCGCGCGCCGGGCAAGGGGCTCTCTCGACCACGCCTCCACGAGCGTCGCCATGCCCTTCACCCGGTGCAGTCGCCCGACGCTCACGATGAGCGGCAGACCGCGACGATCGGGCGCGAGCGATCCCACCAGTTCGCGCAGTTCGCACAGCGCGGACCCGGGCTGGTCGCCGCGAGCGTGCGCCGAGGCTTCGGCGATCGCGTGGTCGATGGTGTCGAGGTCGACACCTTCCGGCACGATCGTGTGACGCTCGGCGCGAGCGGTGAGGTCGATGCCGACGAGTCGCCGCATATCCTGCGCGAGGCTCGGCCTCGGGAAGAACACCGTGTGCGCGGAGTTGGCGGCGAGGTTCTGCACGAGACGCGTGCGGAACCAGAAGTGCTCGGCGAGGTCCATCCGGCCGAACGACGATCGCGTGAGCGCGCCGGACCGATCGAGGGATTCGATGACCGCGTGCGGGTCGGGGGCCACGGTGAAGACGACCGGGATGCCGAGCTCCCGCGCGACGTCCGCCGCCGCCAGGCTGCCGACATCGGCCATCCGCAGGTGCAGCACGTCGACGCGTCCGGCCGCGCGGAGGATCCGTCGGATGCCGCGGTGTGCCGGCACCCGCAGCGGCCACGCCGCGGCCGACGGCATCGGGTCGCGGAGGAGCGGAATCCGGCCGTAGACATGCCCGTGGTCGGCCTCGCGGATCGCGGGGAGATCGGCGGCGGCCTCGAGCACCGACCCGCGTGACAGCGTGATGACGCGTTGCACGCCGGTCGCGTCCTCCCGCGCGAGGGCGTCCCCGAGCCGCACGAGGAGCGTCGCGATGCCCCCGTTGTCACCCGACCCCGCGGACGTCAGCTCAGGATCGATGTCGGCGTGCAGGAAGAGCTGGGCGATCGTGAGCCCGCGACTGCCGCCGGGCTCGGGGGTGCTCGGCGCGGCGAGGTCGACGAGGGCCAGGCGCGCGACATCGCCGAGCGGATCGTCGCCGCGCGCGGCGTGCTCGAGCAGGTCGACGACGCGCTCGTCGGGTGGGCACTGCCCGATCGCGGACATCGCGGCGATCCGGACGACGTCGGGTTCGGCGGTGTCCGCGGCCAGCCGCAGCAGGGGTGCGGCGGCGAGGGAGTGCCGCACGAGCCCGAGGGTCTCGACGAGCCGGGCCCGCGCGTCGGGTGCGGCGACGCCGAGGAGTGCGCCCTCGACGCCGACGACGAGGTGCTCGGCCATCGCGCCGGACCACCGCTCGAGCGTGCGCTGCGCCAGCATGCCCGTGAAGCCCCGTCGATCACCATTCCGAGGAGTGCGGCCATCGCGTCCGCGCGGGGAAGGCCTGAGCCGAGTGCCCAGGCCGCGTGTTCGCGAAGGAAGGGACGTTCATCGGACAGCAGGCCGACGAGCATCCGGCCGGACTCGCCGTCGAACACCTCGGCGAGCGCATGGGTCGCCGCGATCGCGGCCAGGTCGTCGGCGCCACGGAGTGCCTGGCCGAGGACCCGGAGCGTGCGGACGCCGGGATCTCGGCCGGCCTCGAAGGCCAGGTCGTCGGCGAGTCGCATGGCGTCGACCAAGGACGGTGCGGCCATGACGGCGTCGAGTGCGGTCTGGACTCCCACGGTGCGCCTCCTCGATGGTGCCCGGCAACGCCGCAACTGCGGCGTACGTGCTGGACATTACGTGCTCAGTCCGTGGGATCCATCCACCGAAAGATGGGCGAGCTCAGCGGATCGAGAAGTACGTGACCGAGCCGCCGCCCGTGGCGAGCGCCGTGTCGACGTCCCAGAAGTCGGCGTCCTTGGTGTGGCCGCCGACCCAGACCTTCGTGCCGGTCGCGGTGCGCTCGACGCGGGTCACGACGGCGGTGTGGTCGCGGTCGCCCGACGAGTCCCAGTCGAACTGGGCGATGTCGCCGACCTTCACGAGGTCGCGCTGCGCGTCGCCGAGCTCGGTCGCCCGATCGGGCCGCGAGTACAGGTAGTCGCGCAGGGCGGTCGAACTCGACCAGCTCGGCGACATCGCGCCGGTGCCGAGGTCGAGGTACCAGCCCGCGTCCATCGTCCAGCCGCGCGCGATGAGCGACTGGCTCGCGAAGTTCGCGCAGTCGTACCCGCTGATGACCGGATACACGGCCGAGTTGTAGCTGCTCCAGTAGGCCAGCACGTACCCGACCTGGGCGTCGATGCCGGGGTCGCTCGTGTAGGTGAGGGTGAGCGTGCGGGGCTCCGTGGGGATCTCGGGCTCCGCGGCGCCCGTGAGTTCGCCCACGAGCGGCTGCACCACCGAGGTGCCTGCCGCGACGACGGTGCCAGGGGCCTCGGCCTCGACCGGCTGGCCCGCGGCATCCGCGAACTGCACCTCGGCGGCGGTGCCGAGTGCCGTGTCGGGCACGGAGGGAACCGCGAACGTCAGCTGTCCGGCGTCGGCCGCGATGATCGTCGCGGGCGTGCCGCCGACCACGACCGTGGCCACTTCGTCGAGCTGCTCGCCCGTGACGGTGACCTGCGTCCCGCCCGTGAAGGGGGCCGCCGCGAGCGAGAGGTCGCTCGTCACGACGGGACCGTCGTCGACCCGGCTGGCGTCGATGGTGTCCTCCGCCGGTGCGCTCGACGCGCCGGGGCCGGGCGGGGTCGAGCCGGTGGCGGGAGAGGCGGCCGCCGCATCGCGATGGTCGCCGGCGGAGGCCGCGACGGCGCCGAAGACGCTGAGGGCCAGGATCGCGGTTGCGGAGCCGACGGCGACCGTGCGGCGCGCACCGGCACGACGGTTGCGCACCCGCTCGGCGCGATGGCGCGGATGCCGCGGCTGCACGAGCACCTGCTGCTCGACCTGCTCGGTCATCGCGTCGGGAATCACCGCCGCGGGAGCAGGGACGTCGGCCGCGACGCTCTCGCTTTCGGGGGTCGGCGAGGCCTCGGAACGGGGTCGGAGAAAGCGGAAGGTGGCGCGTCGGCGCAGGGGGAAGTCAGGGAATTCGGGGGTTTGGGGCACAGTGAGGGGATTCCGTGTCGGCAGAAAGGGGGACACGGAAGCTCATCACGCGAGTTTGTGAGGTTCCCTCGCGGTGGCTGGGAGGAGCGTGGGAGCGCGTTCACGGCTCGCCGGCGAGCCGGTCCACTCGCCGCGGTCAGGCGGAGGCGCGCCGGCCCGCCATCGTGAGGCGCAGGCCCGCGACCACGAGGGGCACCAGCACGATGATGGCCACCACGTTGACGCCCGGGAAGCCGACGATGCCGAGCACCAGCCCCGAGAGGGCTGCGGATGCCGCGGCGGCCACGTTCATCGCGGCATCCGTCGCTCCCTGCAACGGCACCCGCAGGTGCTCGTCGACCGTGGTCGTGAGGAGCGTGGAACCGCCGATGAGCCCGGCCGACCACCCGAGTCCGAGCAGGCCGAGGGCGAGCGGCACGAGCACGACGTCGTCGCCCGGGGCCACGATGCCGATGACCGTGGCGGTCAGGAGGATCGCGACGCCGATGGCGATGACCCGGGTGGAGCCGACGCGGTCGACGAGCCAGCCCATGAGCGGGCTCGCGCCGTACATGCCGAGGATGTGGATGCTGATGACGACGCCGACGAGCGCGAGCGAGAGTCCGTGCTGGGTCATGTGGATGGGCGTCATGACCATGACGCCGACCATGACGGTGTGCGAGCACACGATCGCGAGGATCGCGACGAGCGCCGTCGGGTTCCGCACGGCGGTGCGGAGGGCCTGCCAGGCGCCGACGCGGACGTCGCTCCCCGAGCGAGTATCGCCCCCTGAGCTCGTCGACGGGGGCGCGGATGCCTCGGGTCTCCGCCCTTCGACGGGCCCGTCGACCGGCCCGTCGACCGGCTCAGGGGCCGACTCGGGGAACGGCCCTTCGACAGGCTCAGCGACCGGCTGTTCGTCGGTCGCCAGGTGACCGGCGCGCGGGATCCGGAGCAGGGTGCCGATGAGGATGGTCGACAGCGCGAACGCCGCTCCAGAGAACAGGAACGAGCCGACGAGCTGCGGCAGCCCGACCATGCGGCCGACGGTCTCGCCGAGCTCGGCCAGGAGCGGGCCGGCGACCGATCCGAGCGTCGTCGCCCACAGCACCAGCGACATGGCGCGCGCCTCGAAGCCGGGCGCCGCGACCTCGGTGGCGGCGAACCGCGCCTGCAGACCCGATGCCGCGCCGGCGCCGAAGGCCGCGAGTCCCAGGAACACGAGGGGCACCCACCCCGTCGTCGCGGCGACGATGACGAGCACCGCCCCCGTGAGGGCGAAGGCGTACCCGGTCGCGAGGGCGACGTGGCGGCCGGCTCGAACGGCCAGGCGCGCCAGCGGCACGGCAACGATGGCGGCGCCGAGCACGCTCGCCGACTGGGCCAGGCCGCCGAGGGCCTCGACGCCCGTGAGGTCGGCGACGAGGAGGGCGGCGACGGTGATGCCGGATGCCACGCCGACGCCGGCGAGCAGCTGGTTGACGATGAGGACGGCGAGCGAGACGCCGCGCCGGGGAACCTGCTCGGTTCGCGGCCTCCGCTGGACCCGCTGCTCGGTCATCGCATCACTCGTAGTCGGGCGCCGGCGGAAGGCCGAAGAACTGCTCGAGCGTGGGCACGCCGGTCTCGCGCATCTCGGCGGCGAGCTCCGTGCCGACGTACCGGAAGTGCCACGGCTCGAAGGAGTAGCCGGTGACGGGCGTCTGGTCGGCCGGGTAGCGGAGGATGAACCCGAACCGCCACGCGTTGTCGCGCAGCCAGATGCCCTCCGGCGTCTCACCGAAGCACTCCTCGAGCGAGCACTCCCCCGAGAGCGCGCCGATGTCGATGGTGAGGCCGGTCTGGTGCTCGCTGAACCCGGGCCGCGCGGTCGTGAGGTCGTCGCCGTCGTACACGCTCTCCTGCGCGGAGTACGAGCGGTAGGCGCTGTTCGAGGCGAGTTCGAGGTCGGCTTCGTCGAGCGCGGCCCGGAACATCGCGACCACGGCGTCGGATGCCTCCTGCCGGAGCAGCGGCTCGTTCGTGTGCTCGACCGGAACCTCGACGAGGTCTCCGGGCTCGAAGTCCTGCGGATTGAGCGGACGCAGCTTGTTGACCACGACCCAGATGCTCGCGGGATCGTCGATCGAGTGGGCGGCCCGGTCGAACGTGTCGATCGTCACGGGCGGCGGGCTCGGTGCGGCAGGTTCGGGCCGAACGGTCGGGGTCTCGGTGGCCGCGTCGGCCGGGCGGTCGTCGGGTGCGGCTCCCGCGACGATGCCGACCACGACGGCGCTGACCGCGACGAGCACGAGGCTCAACGAGATCGCGATCGCGAGGCGGCGGTTCTGCCTCACGCGATCGGATGGATCTCGATGCTCGCTCGCGGACACCGTACGAGTGTACGCCGGACCTTCCCGACGGGCAGCAGGACGAGCTGCGCGGAGTCCCGGAGACCCGGCCGGCTCGGGGCATCCGTCACCCCGCCACCGCCGCGCCAGATCGTGAGAGCGCTCTCTTGACAGGGCTGTTCAGCGCCCGCTAGCATCGCCGTGCATCGTGAGAGCGCTCTCACCAACAGGGTGGAGCGCGTCCTCACGTGACCATTCCGACACCACGCACACAAGGGAGTGACCGTGAAACTTTCACGACGCACCACGGCGATCGCGGCAGTAGCCGGCGCCGCATCCATCGCCCTTCTCGCCAGCGGCTGCGCGCCGTCGGCCGATGCCGAGGACGGCGGCAAGGTCGAGCTGTCCATCGCGACGTTCAACGACTTCGGCTACTCCGATGAACTCCTCCAGGAGTACATGGACGAGAACCCGAACGTCACCATCGTGCACAACCGGGCCGCGACCTCGAACGACGCCCGCGCCAACTACTTCCAGAAGCTCGGCAAGGAGGGCCTCGCCGACATCGAGGCCGTCGAGGTCGACTGGTTCACCGAGGCCATGGAGTACGCCGACCTCCTCGCCGAGGTGCCCGACAGCGCCAAGGGCCGCTGGCTCGACTGGAAGGAGGCCGCCGCCACCGACGCCGACGGTCGCCTCGTCGGCTTCGGCACCGACATCGGCCCGCAGGGCGTCTGCTACCGCTCCGACCTCTTCGCGGCAGCCGGCCTGCCGACCGACCGCGCCGAGGTCGCCGCACTCCTCGAGGGCGACTGGGACAACTTCTTCGCCGTCGCCGACCAGTACAAGGCCGCGACGGGCAAGCCCTTCATCGACTCGGCCAACTCGGTGCTGCAGGGCATCGTGAACCAGCTCGAGACCGCGTACGAGGAGCCCGACGGCACCATCGTCGCGACCGAGAACGCCGACATCGAGGACGCCTACAACACCGTCGTCGAGCGCGCGGTGCCCATCTCGGCGTACGCCGGACAGTGGAGCGACGACTGGTTCGCGTCGATGGCCAACGGCGAGTTCGCCGCGATGCTCTGCCCGGGCTGGATGCACGGCGTCATCTCGGGCAACGCCCCCGAGGTCACCGGCTGGGACATCGCCGACGTCTTCCCCGGCGGCGGCGGCAACTGGGGCGGCTCGTACCTGACCGTTCCGGCCAACGGCAAGCACGTCGAGGAGGCGCTCAAGCTCGCCGACTGGCTGACCGCCCCCGAGCAGCAGATCAAGGCGTTCGAGAACGCGGGCACCTTCCCGAGCCAGTCCGAGGCCTACGAGAACGAGGACCTCACGGGCTTCACCAACGAGTACTTCAACAACGCCCCCACCGGTGAGATCGGCATCGCCCGTGCCGAGGCCGTGACGGTCGCCACCTTCAAGGGACCGAAGTTCTTCCAGTTCCACGACGCACTCCAGAACGCGGTCACGCGCGTCTTCGACGGCGTCGAGGACCAGAAGACCTCGTGGAACACCTGGGTCACCGAGGTCAGCGCCTTCTGATCCGTTCGTGCGGGCCGCGCCCCAGCGCGGCCCGCACGTCCACCCCGAGTCATCCGACCCGACGCGAACCCAGGAGCATCCGTGACCGCCACCGTGACGCGCCCGACGGCGCCACCGACGAGCCGCCCACCGCGGGCGCCGCGCGTCATCTCGTTCAGCCAGCGCCTCAGCCGCTGGGACCTCAAGATCTCGCCCTACCTCTACATCTCGCCGTTCTTCCTCATGTTCGCGATCGTCGGGCTCTTCCCGATCGCGTTCACCGCCGTCATCTCGTTCATGGACTGGGATCTCGTGCGCAACTCGGGCGAGTTCATCGGGTTCGACCAGTACCTCTGGATCCTCGGCCAGCCGCACTTCTGGACCGCGCTGCGCAACACGTTCAGCATCTTCCTGCTCTCGAGCGTGCCGCAGCTGATCGCCGCGGTGTTCATCGCCGCGATGCTCGACCGCAACATCCGCGCCAAGACCTTCTGGCGCATGGGCGTGCTGGTGCCCTTCGTCATGGCACCCGTCGCCGTCGCCCTGATCTTCAGCAACATGTTCGGCGACAACCACGGCCTCGTGAACAACGTCATCACGAACCTCGGCATGGAGCCCATCCCCTGGCACAAGGACCCGTTCTGGAGCCACGTCGCGATCGCGACCATGGTGAACTTCCGCTGGACGGGCTACAACACGCTCATCCTGCTCGCCGCCATGCAGGCGATCCCGCGCGACTACTACGAAGCCGCCACCGTCGACGGCGCCGGCCCCTTGCGCCAGTTCTCCAGCATCACGCTGCCATCGCTGAAGCCCACGCTCATCTTCGTGATCATCACCTCGACCATCGGCGGCCTGCAGATCTTCGACGAGCCGCGGATGTTCGACCAGTTCGGTCGCGGCGGTGCGGGGCAGCAGTGGCTGACGATCACGCTCTACCTCTACGACATCGGCTGGGGCCAGTGGAACTTCGGCCGTGCGGCCGCGCTCGCCTGGATCCTGTTCCTCATCATCCTGCTCATCGGACTCATCAACCTGCTCGTGACGAGGCGACTCGTGCGCGACGAAGGGCGGCGATAGCCATGACCGCACTCGACACCCGCGCCGTCACGACCGACGGCGGAACGCCGGGCACCGGCCCCGTCGGCACCCGCGGCCGCAGCCGCACGCGCACCCGGCACATCCGCGGCGTCCGCGCCGGCTTCTGGGTCTACGCAGGGCTCGGCGTCGTGCTCGTCGCGTCGCTCTTCCCCTTCTACTGGTCGTTCCTGATCGGCTCGGGCGACGCGTCCACCATCAACGACCCCGACCTGTCGTGGATCCCCGGCGGCAACTTCCTGACCAACGCGGCGACCGTCGTGAACGACCCGGCAGTGAACTTCTGGCCCGCGCTGTGGAACTCGATCTACAGCTCGGCGCTGATCGCGGCATCCGTCGTCGTCACCTCGACGCTCGCAGGCTGGGCGTTCTCGAAGCTGAGGTTCCCGGGGTCGAAGCCGCTGCTCGTCTTCGTCGTCGCGACGATGGCCGTGCCGATGCAGCTCGGCGTCGTGCCGCTCTACATCCTGTTCGCCGACCTCGGCTGGACCGGCCACATCGGCGCGATCATCATCCCGTCGATCACGAGCGCGTTCGGCGTGTTCTGGATGACGCAGTACCTGCGCCAGTCGGTGCCCGATGAGCTCATCGAGGCCGCGCGCGTCGACGGGGCCTCCATGATCCGCACGTTCTGGACCATCGGAGTCGTCGCCGCTCGCCCCGCGGCCGCCATGCTCGGACTGTTCACCTTCGTCACGGCCTGGAACAACTTCTTCTGGCCGTTCATCGTGCTCGACCGCAGCAACCCCACGCTGCCCGTCGCCCTGTCGCTGCTGCAGTCGAACCACTTCGTGGACTTCTCGATCGTGCTCGCGGGCGTGCTGCTGTCGACCATTCCCCTCCTCCTGCTGTTCGTCGTCGCCGGCAAGCAGCTCGTCACCGGAATCATGCAAGGAGCCGTCAAGGGATGACCATCGTCCACCCCACCACCGAACCCACCGCCACCGCAGCCGTGCGGCGCTTCCCAGAGGGCTTCCTCCTCGGCGCCGCCGCCGCGGCCTACCAGGTCGAGGGCGCCGCCCACGAGGACGGGCGCACCGACTCGATCTGGGACGTGTTCAGCCGCGTACCCGGCGCCGTGATCAACGCCGACAACGGGGATGTCGCGTGCGACCACTACCACCGCTACCGCGACGATGTCGCGCTCATGCGGGAGCTCGGCCTCGACTCCTACCGGTTCTCGACGTCGTGGGCGCGGGTGCGCCCCGACGGCGGCGCCGTGAACCCGAAGGGCACCGACTTCTACTCGCGCCTGGTCGACGAGCTGCTCGAGGCCGGCATCGCGCCGTGGCTCACGCTGTATCACTGGGACCTGCCGCAGGCCCTCGAGGAGCAGGGCGGCTGGACGAATCGCGACACCGCCTTCCGATTCCGCGACTACGCGCTCACCGTGCACGACGCGCTCGGCGACCGCGTGAAGGTCTGGACGACGCTCAACGAGCCGTGGTGCTCGTCGTTCCTGAGCTACACGGGCGGGGCGCACGCACCGGGGCGGCAGGATGTCGCGGCCGGCCTCGCGGCGGCGCATCACCTGATGCTCGGCCACGGCCTCGCCGTGCAGGCGCTCCGCGAACGCGACGCGTCGCTCGAGCTCGGCATCACGCTCAACCTCACGGTGGCCCGGCCCGTGGACGCGACGAGCGCCGGCGACCTCGACGCCGCACGTCGGATCGACGGCCAGTTCAACCGGGTCTTCCTCGACCCGATCTTCCGTGGGCACTACGCAGGCGACCTGCTCGCCGATGTCGGGCACCTCGGGCTCCGCGACGTCATCAAGCCCGGCGACCTCGAGATCATCTCGACGCCCATCGACGCGCTCGGCGTGAACTACTACCACACCGAGTTCGTGAGCTCGCTGCCGCCCGCGCAGCCGCACGGCGGCGAGGCGCCCACCGAGCGGCCGACGCGGTCGCCGTATCCAGCAGCCGACGGCGTGCACTTCCACTCCCAGGGACTGCCGCAGACGGTCATGGGCTGGGAGGTCGAGCCCGACGGCCTGCGCGAGCTGCTCGGCCGGGTGCACCGCGAGTACGCGGGGCCGGCCGGGGTGCGCCTGTACGTCACCGAGAACGGCGCGGCATACGACGACGAGGTGTCGGCGGATGGCTCGGTGCACGACGTCGAGCGTACGGAGTTCCTGCTGGGGCACCTGTCGTCGATCCTCGACGCCATCGACGAGGGCACGCCCGTGCACGGCTACTTCTACTGGTCGATCCTCGACAACTTCGAGTGGGCGTGGGGCTACGACAAGCGCTTCGGGCTCGTGCACGTCGACTACGGCACGCAGGAGCGCACCGTGAAGGACAGCGGGCTGGCGTACCGGCGCGTCATCCGCGAGCGCGGCCTGCCCGCGGCATCCGCCGCGCCCGCGGCATCCGACGGTTGATCGACGGCCGACGACCACCGACGACGCGCGACCGAAATAGACTGACGGACATGCAAGGGGGTGGGGTCCGCACACGGCCCTCGGCGCCGACGCTCGAGGCGGTCGCGCGCGAGGCGAAGGTCTCGCGCGCGACCGTCAGTCGCGTCGTGAACGGGTCGCCGAAGGTGAGCCCCGACGTGGTCACGGCCGTCAACGCGGCGATCGCGAAGCTCAACTACGTGCCCAACCGAGCGGCCCGCTCGCTCGCGAGCCGCACGACCCAGGCGATCGCGCTCGTCGTGCCCGAGGACACCACGCGGTTCTTCGGCGACCCGTACTTCGCCGCCATCGTCGAGGGCATCACGCGTCGGCTCGACGACAGCGAGTACCTGCTGAACCTGCTCGTCGCGAGCAACGATCCCGGGCGCAAGGCGCTGCGCTATCTGCGGTCGGGCGTGGTCGACGGTGCCCTCGTGGTGTCGCACCACGAGGGCGACGACGCGGTGTGGGAGGCGTTCGACTCGGTGCCGATGGTGTTCGGCGGACGGCCCTCGCACGAATCCGACGACGAGATCTTCGTCGACGTCGACAACGTCGAGGGCGGGCTGACCGCGACCGAGCACCTCATCGCCATCAACCGGCGCCGCATCGGCACGATCACCGGCCCCCTCGACATGCCCGCAGGGGTGGACCGGCTCGACGGGTTCCGGCGGGCCATGGCCGTGGCCGGCCTGCAGGCCGACGCGGTGGAGACCGCCGACTGGTCGGTCGCGAGCGCCGTGGCCGCGACCCGCCGCCTCCTCGACCGCGTGCCCGATCTCGATGCCCTGTTCGTCGCGAGCGACCTCATGGCGACCGGCGCCCTCGCGGTGCTGCGTGAACGCGGACGCCGCGTGCCAGAAGACGTCGCCGTCGTCGGCTTCGACGACAGTCCAGCCGCGACCTCGTCGGCCATCCCGCTCACGACCGTGCACCAGCCGTCGGAGCAGATGGGCTACGAGATGGCCGACCTGCTGCTGCGCATGCTCGCCGGCGAAGCCGACGTGCCGCACCGCAACCTCATGCCCACGCGGCTCGTGCGGCGCGCGTCGGCGTAGTCGCGACATCCGTCGTGCGTGTCCCGGGGCGCGCGGGGTGCGGCGCACGTGCCGCGGAATCGAGACGTCGCGGATGCACGGTGCGACACTGCATCCGGGCCCGTTCGAGTTCGGCGTCCGGGTCGTTCAGGAACGGGCTGAATCGAGAAGTCGCGGATGCACGGTGCGACACTGCATCCGGGCCCGTTCGAGTTCGGCGTCCGGGTCGTTCAGGAACGGGCTGAATCGAGAAGTCGCGGATGCACGGTGCGACCGTGCATCCGCGCCCGTTCGAGTTCGGCGTCGCAACATCGGCGGGTTTCGAGACGGCGCCGGCGCGCCTCCTCAACCCGCGGCGCGGCTGCGGGCCCGGGTTCGGCGCCCCCTCAGCCCGCGGCCGGCGCCGGCGTGCCCTCGGTGAACTCGACCCCCGCGACATCCTTGAATCGCGCGCGCATGACCTCGATCGCCGCGAGGTTCTCGTCGACCAGCACGAAGTGTCGGCCGAGCGTCGCCGCGACGGCGCCCGTCGTGCCCGAACCCGCGAAGAAGTCGAGCACCCAGTCGCCCTCGCGCGTCGAGGCCTGCACGATGCGCCGCAGGATGCCTTCGGGCTTCTGCGTCGGGTAGCCCGTCTTCTCGCGGCCCGTCGGCGAGACGATCGTGTGCCACCAGACGTCGGTCGGCAGCTTGCCGAGCTCGGCCTTCTCGGGGGTCACGAGCCCGGGCGCCATGTACGGCTCGCGGTCGACCGCGGTCGAGTCGAACCAGTAGCGGGCCGGGTCCTTCACGTACACGAGGATCGTGTCGTGCTTCGTCGGCCACTTTCGCTTCGCCTTGGCGCCGTAGTCGTACGCCCAGACGATCTCGTTGAGGAAGCACTCCCGCCCGAAGAGCGCGTCGAGCAGCACCTTGGCGTAGTGCGCCTCGCGGTAGTCGAGGTGCAGGTAGAGGGTGCCGTCGTCGGCGAGCACGCGCCAGGCCTCGGTGAGGCGCGGCTCGAGGAACGCCCAGTAGTCCTCGAAGCGGTCGTCGTAGCGCAGGAGGTCGCCCCGGATGCGCTCGTAACGCTTGCCCGCGAACCCGGTGATGGTTCCGGATGCCACGGGGCGCGGGACATCCGTCGCCTCGTCGTCGCCGGAACCGTCGGCCGACGCCTCCGTCAGCGAGGCCTCCGTGACCCGAATGTGCCGCGTCGCCCGTCGCGCCTGCATCCGGCCCGTGTTGAACGGCGGGTCCAGGTACACGAGCGTGAAGCGCCCGTCGGGCAGCGTCGGCAGCACGTCGAGGTTGTCCGCGTGGATGATGCGGTCGGGTTCGTCGGATGCCACGACTCCCAGTCTGCCAGCGGGTTCACCTCGTGGCGTGGTCGGCGTAGGGTGGCGCGGGAGGGGGTCCGACATGCGAGTGATGGTGGTCTACGAGTCCATCTGGGGGAACACCGAGCAGATCGCGCGCGAGATCGCGGCAGGCATCGGCGGTGAGACGGTCGACGTCGTGGATGCGGCATCCGCCCCGCCCGCGGTCGAGGACGACGTCGACCTGCTGGTGGTCGGCGGTCCGACGCATGCGTTCTCGATGTCGAGCGCGTCGACGCGCGAGTCGGCGCGGCAGCAGGGAGCCACCCGGATCCCGGCGAACGGCATCCGGGAGTGGATCGAGCAGCTTCGCGCACCCGCGAAGCACGTGCCGGTCGCCACGTTCGACACGCGCATCGTCTCGCCCCGGCTGCCGGGGTCGGCCGCGAAGAAGGCGATGAAGCGCCTCGTCGCGCTCGGGTTCCGGCCGGCGGTCAAGCCCGAGACGTTCGGCGTGCACGGCTACTCGGGACCCGTCGCCGAGGGCGAGCTCGAGCGTGCGCGCCAGTGGGGTACCGACCTCGCAGGTACGCTGCCGCTCAGCTGACCGCCGGTCGGCTGGGCGCCTCGCCGCTCGACGCCTCGCCGCTCGACCAGAGACTGCGGAGCGGCCGGAGTCCTTCCTCGACGTAGTGGGCGATCGGGCGCGTGCCGCCGTCGTCGAACCACGACTCGAGGGCGGCGAAGTAGCCGAACGCGATGGCATTCGCCGCGACGCGGGCCTGCGACGGGCTCAGGCCGTTCGCCGACGCCAGCAACGGCGCGATGCGCCGTGCCGCCCGATCGAGCGAGGCGAATGCGGCCATGCGCACCGACGGCTCGGCCATGAAGTAGCGCACCCTCCGCCACGAGATCGGCTCGACCGCCGACGACCCGTCGGACCCGGACGGCTCCGCGCGCGGCGACTCGTAGCGGCGGACCGCCTCGAGGAGGCTGCCCACGGGGTCCGCCGGATCGAGCAGGCTGTCGAGCGCCTGCGGACTCATGGTGTCGAACTCGTCGGCGACGACGAGTCCCTCCTTGGTGCCGAAGTACCGGTACACCGATGACGGCGAGACCTCGGCCGCCGCCGCGATCTCCTCGATCGTGACCGCCGCGAACCCTCGTTCGTCGAACAGGTCGAGCGCGCGCTCCTGGATGGTGCGCATGGCCGTGCGACGCCACTGCTCGCGGAGTCCTGCCATGCCCTGAGCATAGCGACCGCTGGAAGTGACTGTCGGGTTGACGCCTACTCGCTGTATACGTAGAGTGACTTGCATTCAGACAGTGACTACCTGTAACACCACCGCGCCGAGCTCGCTCGATGCAGCAGACCCAGGGAGAACTCCATGACCGCACATGCACCGACCAGCACGCCGTGGACGACACGACCTCGCGCGGCGCTCGCCACGATGTGGGTCGGGCTCGCGCTGACCATCTTCGTCACGGTCGCAGCGTTCGTCGACGACGCCACGACGCGGATGCTCGCCGCCCACATCCAGGCGTCGTATCCGTCGTATGGAGTGGCCGAGGTCGAGACCGCGGTGGCGCTCTACCTGCCGATCCTCGGCGTGGTGGGCGGCTTCGGACTCCTGGCCTGGCTCGCGACCATCTGGGCGACCGCACGTGGCAAGCGATGGGCGCCCTGGGCTGCGACGGCCGTGCTCCTCGCGGCGGTGCTCGTCGCACTGACCGGCCTCACCGTGCGCGACACGTCGGGCGACGTCGGCCTCGTTCCGGTGCTGGCATGGTTGCAGCTCCTCCCCTGCGCCGTC
Organism: Agromyces sp. NSFZ; assembly: GCF_056156205.1. NCBI lineage: Bacteria > Bacillati > Actinomycetota > Actinomycetes > Micrococcales > Microbacteriaceae > Agromyces > Agromyces sp. NSFZ. The sequence goes on along the minus strand of NZ_CM149585.1, from coordinate 271,344 downwards.
GGGCTCGCGGTCGTCACGCAACTGTGGCGGCAACGCCGATGACCGCGGCGGGTACCGCACGTCGACTCGTCGACGCGGCGGCCGAACGACTCAGCGCCGCGAAGCGCGCGCTGTATCGGGCCGGGCGTCCGGGCGCGCTGATGCGGTGGTGGAACCGCCTCGACGCCGTGCTGTACTCGGCGGGCGTGCTGGTGCCGCCCCAGACCGCCGTCCTGGAGGTGCGCGGCCGGCGCACCGGCCGGCGCACCTCCGTCCCGGTGGCCGTCGCCGACGTCGGCGGCGAGGAGTACCTCGTCTCGATGCTCGGACCCCAGGCGAACTGGGTGCGCAACGTCGAGGCGGCCGCCGGCGACGCCGTGCTGCATCGCCGCGGGCACGAGTTCGAGGTGCACCTCGAACCGGTGCCGGTGGGCGACCGGGCGCCTGTCCTGCGCCGCTATCTCACCGTCGCGCCGGGCGCGCGCCCGCATCTCGGGCTGAGGCCGTCGGCACCGCTCGCGGCCTTCGAGCGCATCGCCGCCGAGCATCCCGTGTTCCGAATCCGGGCTCGCTCCGCCGCGCCCGGACCGCGCTGACGGTCAGCCGCGATCGATATCGAGCCGGATGCGCCCGCGGAACCGATCGGGGTGATCTTCGTCGACGTCCTCGGCGGCGAACGCGATGCCCTTGTCGCCGTCGCCAGGCAAAGGTGCCGGTGCGGGCAGGCGGCTCTGGCGATCGAGCTCGGCCTGCGCCTCATGCTTGCGGGGCGCGAACACCTCATCGCCGATCATCATGATGCCGCCACCACCGCCGCCGCCGCGGCGTGTCTTGTCGGAGAGGTCGATCCAACCGAGCCGCACGGCGAGCGCGATGCCGCCCACGACGAGCACGGCGATGCCGACCCAGATCCACCACTCCACCCGGCGATTGTAGCCGGGAAGGCTGAGCCTTCCTCGCGGGCTGTGGAGAGGCATCCGGATGCCCGCCGTCACGTTCTGCGGATATACGATCCGGCACCCCGGGCGGGTGCCTCGCAGCGGCGGTGCGCCCGATCGTATCTCCGCCGAACTGGCCACGAGCGGATGCCGCGGCCGCGAGCCGAGCGTCAGGGCACGCGGTAGAGCCACTCCCTGGTCGAGAACTTCGACTCCACGAGTTCCTCGGCCTCGGCGAGCTCATCGGGGGTGACCGATCCTGGCGTCGCGCCGTACAGCCCCGTGAACGTCTGCTTCAGCGCCTCGATGACCTCGCCCCGCGGAAGACCCGTCTGCGAGCGCAGCGGGTCCACGCGCTTGGCCGCCGACGCGATGCCCTTGTCGCTGATCTTCTCGCGGCCGATGCGGAGCACCTCGAGCATCTTCGCGTTGTCGAGGTCGTACGCCATGGTCACGTGGTGCAGCACGCCGCCCGAACCGAGGCGCTTCTGCGCGGCGCCGCCGATCTTGCCCGACGGGCTCGCGATGTCGTTGAGCGGCTGGTACGTCGCCTCGATGCCGAGCGAACGCAGCCCCTGCAGCACCCAGTCGTCGAGGAACGCGTAGGAATCGGCGAAGCTCATGCCCTGCACGAGCTCGGCGGGCACGTAGAGCGAGTACGTGACGACGTTGCCCTTCTCCATCATCATCGCGCCGCCGCCCGAGATGCGCCGCACGACGTCGAAGCCGTACCTCGCGGCACCGTCGGGGTCGACCTCGTTCTTCACCGACTGGAACGACCCGATGACGACGGCCGACTCCTCCCACTCCCAGAAGCGCAGCGTGGGCTTGCGGCGCCCTTCGCCGACGCGGGTGGCGAGCACCTCGTCGAGCGCGAGGTGCAGGCGCGGCGGCACGGCGGGGTCGTGCACGAGCTCCCAGTCGTAGTTCGACCAGCTCGTGGCATCCGTCATCCCGCGTCGCACCGCGACCGCGACGGCGTCGGCCGAGAAGCCGAGCATGACCGCGTCGGGGCGAAGGCCCTTGGTGACCGCGGCCGCGATCTGCTTGGCATCGGATGCCGCGGGCAGGCCGTCGAGCGCGCGGTTCAGGTCGTCGAGCGCCTCGTCGGGTTCGAGGAAGAAGTCGCCCGCCACGCGCGGATTGCGGATGACACCGTCGACCACGTCGAAGTCGACGACCACGAGCTTGCCGCCTGGGACCTTGTACTCACCGTGCATGGGGTCCAGCCTACGGTCGGCGGACGCCCCGGGCGCCGGCGCCTTCAGCTCGTGCAGGCTCAGTCGACCGCGAAGCGCTCGTCGAGCCAGCGGATGAGGTCGGCGCGCACCTCGGCGCGGTTCGTCTCGTTGAAGACCTCGTGCCTGGCGCCCTCGTACACGATGAGCTGCGCGTCGACGAGTCCGCTCCGACGCCGGTAGTCCTGCAGGAGCCGCAGCGCGCTGCGCTCCCCCGCGACCGGGTCGTCGGAACCGATCAGGATGAGCAGGGGGAGCTCGCTCGGGATCCGCTTCGACGGACGGGTCATGAGGCTGAGCGACTGCGGCCAGCCGTAGAGCTGCTGCAGCGTGCGGTTCGTCGTGTACGGGTCCGCCTCCCAGGCGACGGCGACCTCGGGATCACGGCTCAGCCACTCGACGGCGGTTCCCCCGGGTCGCGCGAAGCGCTTGTTGAGGTCGCCGATGTTCGTGTACCCGAGCTGGAGCCACGCGGTGCCCGTGAGCACGACGGCGGCGTATCGTTCGGGATGCCGGTTCACCACGTGCTGCACCATGAACGACCCCCACGAGTGCCCGAGGATCACGAGCGGCACATCGTCGCCCTCCGCCTCGCGGATGACCGTCGTGAACCGTTCGACGGCGGCGATCGACGCCTGCATGCCCCCGACGCCCGGACGCCCCATACGCGTGAGGTCGCCTCCATGCTGCTCGAAGCCGGTCTTCCCGTGCCCGCGGTGGTCGTCGGCCCAGACGGAGTACCCAGCGTCGTTGAGGGCCCGGATGAGCTCGCCGTAGCGGCCGATGTGCTCGCCGACGCCGTGCGCGAGCTGCACCACGGCAGACGGGTCGGGCACGCGCCACGACTCGTAGTGGATGCGAACCCCGTGGTCGTCGGTGAACGTCGGCATGCGGCCATTGTGTCAGTCCGGCGCGGCAGCGGCGCTACCAGCCGCGCGGGCAGCCGGAATGCTTAGCCACACTAATTTGTTACACTAAGCATCATGACGGATGCCCCGCTCTCGACCCTTCCCGATCGGCCCGCGCCCGCGGCATCCCATCGGCGGCGCTCCCTCGCCGAGCAGAGCAGCGAGCTGCGGGTCGCGATCATGCGCCTCGCCCGCCGACTCCGGCAGGAGCGCACCGAGACCGAGCTCAGCGCTTCGCAGTTCTCGACCCTCGCGTGGATCTCGGTCGACGGCCCGCTCACGATCGGCCGCCTCGCCGAGCTCGAGCGGGTCACCGCCCCGTCCATGAATCGCACGGTCAACTGCCTCGTCGACGCCGGGTACGTCACCCGCTCGTCCGCGCCCGACGACGGCCGCAAGGTGCTCGTGTCGACCACCGAGGCGGGCGACGTCGTCGTCCGCGAGACCCGACGCCGCCGCGACGCCTGGCTCGCCAAGCGGTTCGCGACGCTCACCCCCGCGGAGCGCGAGACGCTCGCCGAGGCCACGATCATCCTGAGGAGGCTCGTCGACGAATGAGTGCCATGTTCCGCTCCCTCGCCGTGCGCAATTACCGCATCTGGTTCATCGGCGCGCTCATCTCGAGCGTCGGCACCTGGATGCAGGCGACCGCGCAGAACTGGGTCGTGCTCACCGAGCTCACCGACAACGACGCCCTCGCCGTCGGCATCACGATGGCCCTGCAGTTCGCGCCGCAGCTCCTGCTCGTGCCCGTCACGGGCCTCATCGCCGACCGCTTCGACCGGCGCCGCACGCTCGTGTTCACGCAGGGCACGATGATGCTGCTCGGTCTCTCGCTCGGCGTGCTGCTCGTCACGGGCGTCGCGGAGCTCTGGCACCTCTACGCCTTCGCGCTCGCGCTCGGAGTGGTGAGCGCGATCGACACCCCGGTGCGCCAGACGATCGTCACCGACCTGGTGTCGAACTCGCACATGTCGAACGCGGTCGCTCTGAACTCCGCGTCGTTCAACACTGCGCGGCTCATCGGGCCGGCCGTCGCGGGCCTGCTCATCGTGGTCGTCGGTTCGGGCTGGGTCTTCATCGCCAACGCGGCCACGTTCCTCGCGATGCTCGTCGCACTGGCCCTGCTGCGCACCGACTCCATGCGGCAGCACGCACGGGGTGCGAGGCAGCGAGGGCAGCTGGTCGCCGGCTTCCGGTACGTCGCCGGCCGGCCCGACCTCGTGGTCGTGTTCGTGATCGTCTTCCTCATCGGTGCCTTCGGCCTGAACTTCCCCATCTTCGCGTCGACGATGGCGGTGGAGTTCGGTCGCGGCGCCGGCGAGTTCGGCCTGCTCTCCTCCATCCTCGCGATCGGGTCGCTCGCCGGGTCGCTGCTCGCGGCGCGACGCGACCGCGCTCGCCTCCGCGTGATCATCATCGCCGCCGGGTTCTTCGGCCTGGCCGCGCTCATCGCGTCGCTGATGCCGACGTTCTGGGCGTTCGCAGCCTCCATGGTGCTCATCGGACTCGGAGTCGTGACCATCCTCACCACGGCGAACGGCTACGTGCAGTCCACGACCGATCCCGCGGTGCGGGGCCGAGTCATGGCGCTGTACATGGCGGTCATGGTCGGCGGCACGCCCGTCGGCGCTCCCATCGTGGGCGCCGTCGCCGACGCGTTCGGTCCCCGGTGGGCCCTCGGCGTGGCCGCGGCATCCGGAGCCCTGGCCGCACTCATCGGGCTGGGCTGGCTCATCGTCGCCAGGGGCATGCACCTCGCGCGGCATCCGCAGACCCGGTGGCGGCCCGTCGTACGGTTCGCGGATGCCCCGACGGCGGCCCTCGCGGCGATCGCCACCGAGCCCGTCGAGATCGTGCGCGACCTCGATGCGGTGGAGCGCGACCGCCTCCGCGAGCACACGCTCGTGCCTCCCGTGCCGACCGACCGCCTCGTGCCCGCGGACTTCTCGGAGCAGGTGGCGCTCACCTCCCCGATCCCGCTGCCGAAGCACGGACACCGGCAGTCGGAGCATCCGGAGCCCTGGAACCGCGAGACGGGCGCCCACCGCGAATCGGGCGCCCGCCGCGAGACGGCCGCCCGCTGCGGCACCGCGTCGGCTACTTGATGCCGGTGGTCGCGAACCCCTTGATCAGGTACCGCTGGCCGATGAGGAACGCGAGGAAGAGCGGGATGAGGCTCACGACCGACATGGCGAACATCGCGCCGTAGTCCGACGACGACTGCGCGTCGACGAAGCCCTTCAGGGCGATCGAGACGGGGAAGTTCTCACGTGTGCGCAGGTAGATGAGCGGCCCGAAGAAGTCGCCCCACGTCCAGATGAACGTGAAGATCGCCGTCGTGGCGAGCGCCGGGACCATGAGCGGCAGCGTGATCTGCGAGTAGATCCGGAACTGGCCGGCGCCGTCGATGCGGGCCGCCTCGAAGATCTCCTTGGGCAGGCCGCGGATGAACTGCACCATCAGGAAGATGAAGAAGGCGTCGGCCGCGAGGAACTTCGGCACGATGAGCGGGAGGAACGTCTCGAGCCACCCGAGCTCGCGGAAGATCACGAACTGCGGCACCAGCACGACGTGGAACGGCAGCATGATCGTGCCGAGCATGATCGCGAAGAACGCGTTGCGCCCCCAGAACCGGAGCCTCGCGAACGCGTACGCCGCCAGCGAGCAGGAGATGAGGTTGCCGATGATCGCGCCCAGCACGAGGATCGACGAGTTCGCGAGGAAGACGCTGAACGGAAGCTGCTGCGAGGTCCAGCCCTGGAGGTAGTTCTCGAACGTGAGGTCGGTCGTGAAGATGCCGAGGTCGCGGAAGATGTCGCCGTTCGGCTTGAACGACGAGACCACCAGCCAGATGAGCGGATACACCATCACGATCGAGAGGGCGATGAGGCCTGCGTGCTTGGCGACCGACACCCAGCGGCGGCGACCGGTGCGCGCAGGCGCCTGCTCCAGGGGCGCACCGACGACCGCCCTGGTGGTGGTCGGCTCCATCGTCGAGGTCATGTTCGCGTTCCCTTCGTCGGCCGGACGCGAGACCGGCCTGATGTCAGTCGTCATAGAAGACCCAGTACTTCGAGAGCCAGAAGTTCGCCCCGGTGATCACGCCGATGACGAGGAGCAGGAACCACGCCATGGCCGAGGCGTACCCCATGTTCAGCTCGGTGAACGCCTGCTTGTAGAGGTAGAGCGTGAAGAACATCGTCGAGTCGCTCGGACCGCCGGTGCCGCCGGAGACGATGTACGCCTGCGTGAACGACTGGAACGCGAAGATCACCTGCAGCACGAGGTTGAAGAAGATGATCGGGGTGAGCAGCGGCAACGTGATCGAGAAGAAGCGCCGGACCTTGCCCGCACCGTCGACCTCGGCCGCCTCGTAGAACATCTCGGGGATCTGGCGGAGGCCCGCCAGGAAGATCACCATCGGGGAGCCGAAGGTCCACACGTGCAGCAGGATGATGGTGCCGAGCGCGTAGTCGGGATGCGAGATCCAGCCGGGGCCCTCGATGCCGAACCAGGAGAGGAACCCGTTGACGATGCCCTCCTTGCCGAACACCTGCCGCCAGAGGATCGCGATCGCGACCGAGCCGCCGAGGAGGCTCGGCAGGTAGAACACCGAGCGGTAGAAGGAGAGTCCGCGCATGCCGCGGTCGAGCAGCATCGCGATGCCGAGCGCGAGTGCGAGCTGCAGCGGCACCGACACGAAGACGTAGACGAGCGTGACGCGGAACGAGTTCCAGAGCCGCGCGTCGCCCATCATCTGCACGAAGTTGTCGACACCCGCCCACTTCGGCGGCTGCAGCAGGTTGTAGTCGGTGAAGGCCAGGTACAGCGACGCGAGCATCGGCCCGATCGTGAACACCAGGATTCCGATCAACCACGGGAGCAGGAAGAGGAAGCCCGCCTTGTTGTCGGGATGCCTCTCTTTGACGCGCGGCCCGCTCGCACGCGCCGACCGCGCCAACGAGCGGAGTTCGCCGAGACTGCTCATGCGGACCTCCCTGTCTGGGCGTGAGAACCGGTACACTTTGTGAAAGCGGTTTCTCGCGCTGTCTGATCTTTGTTGCTGAGATCGCGATTTGTCAAATGACGTTCCGTGTTGAGGAGACCGATGGCACGACGAGGCACCACGACCACGATCGCGGATGTCGCCAGGCACGCCGGCGTCTCGCCGGCGACGGTCTCGCGGGTGATGAACGACCGATTCGTGGGCGAGCCGTCGGTGGCGGAGCGGGTCCGCGATTCGGCCACCGAACTCGGGTACTCCCCGAGCCCGCTCGCCCGGAGTCTCGCGCTCGGTGAGACGCACACGGTGGCGTTGCTCGTGCCCGACATCCGCAACCCCGCCTTCCAGGCGATCCTCGGCGGCCTCACCCGGGCGGCCGCACGCGACGGCTACCGGGTGCTCGTCGCCGACTCCGCGGAGACTCCCGACGACGAGCCGGTGCTCGCAACGGAACTGCGGCGGCGATGCGATTCCGTGGTACTCTGCGCGCCCCGCATGCCCGAGGAGCGGCTCGTCGAGATCGCCGCGGGGCTCGCACCCGTGGTGCTCATCAACCGGCCGTCACCATCCATCGCGGCACCCTCCCTCTCCATCGACTACGGCTCGGGCATCACCGAGCTCGCGCAGCACCTGTACGACCAAGGACACCGCTCGTTCATCTACCTCGGCGGACCGGAGCGCAGCGTGTCGAACGCGCGCCGCCGGCGGGCGCTCGACGAGTTCGAGGCGGCGCGTCCCGACGTGGTGCTGCACCGGATCAGCTGCGGTGCCGATACCGAGGACGGCAGGCGCGTCGCGGGACTGGTCAGGGAGTCGGGCGCGACCGCGGCCATGGCCTTCAACGACCTCGTGGCCGTCGGGCTCGTCGACGGTCTGCTGGCTGCAGGTGTGCGGGTGCCCGAGGACGTGTCGGTCACGGGCTTCGACGACATCCCGTTCGCCCGCTACACGTCGCCACCCCTCACCACCGCCTCGGTGCCGTACGAGGAACTCGGTGCCCTGGCCTGGCAACGGCTTCTCGCGTTCATCAACGGCGAGGGCCCTGGCGACGACCTGCTGCTGCAACCCCGGGTCGAGCTCCGCGGTTCGACGGCCGCGCCGCTGCTCGCCTCCCTCGCCGGCGACGCCGGCTCGACCGCGCGGCGCGGCGCCGACTGAGGACGCGACACCGTCGCTTGCAACGTTTCAGTACTCGTCGCGAGATTTCGTTGACACCCCAACATATCGGTGCTAGCTTCTCCCGAGAAAGCGGTTTCACGAGATGATCCCCAGGTCTCGTGCAACACGTCGCCGCGGCGAACCCGACGTCGCGGATCCCGCACCAGGACCGCGGCACGTGGTCCTCGATCACATGGAAAGAGGCGCAATGACGCGTACGACACGCACCGTTGCACGACGGGCGACCTTGGGCGTCGCCCTGACCGCGACCCTGTTCCTGACCGCATGCTCGGCCACCGCGTCAGGCGAGTCCGGCAGCGGGTTCGACCCGAACGAGGAGGTCGAGCTCCACATCGCCTGGTGGGGCAACGATGAGCGCGCAGCGATCATGGCCGAGGCGATCGACCTCTTCGAGGAGGAGTACCCGAACATCACGGTCGTGGAGGAGCCGGTCGGCGCCCCCGACGACCTGTTCAACCGACTCGCCACGGACTTCGCCTCGGGCACCGCGCCCGACGTGTTCGCCCTCGGCGGCGCGAAGCCGCAGGAGTACGGCGCTGCGGGCGCGCTCCTCGACCTCTCCACCGTGAGCGAGCAGCTCGACACGAGCAAGTACGAGGACTTCACGCTCACCAACGCGACGGTCGACGACACGATCTACGGCCTGCCAACCGGCGGCAACGCGATCGGCGCGCTCGTCAACACCACGATCTTCGAACAGGCCGGCATCCCGGTGCCGGGTGACGACTGGACGTGGGAGGACCTCGTCGACATCGCCAACGAGATCCCGGAGAAGGTTCCGGGGGTGGTCGGCCTCGACCTCCGCGTGCAGGACATCCTCGGCACGTACGTCGCGCAGTACACCGAAGAGGGCATCTACGACTGGGACGGCGAGCTCGCCACCGACGCCGACGTCATCCAGCAGTGGTACGAGCTCGAGCAGGAGCTCGTCGCCGGCGGTGGCCTGCCCGACCCGTCGGTCATCGTCGAGCACTGGAACGTGACCCCCGACCTCTCGCTGTTCGGCACGGGCAAGGCGGCCATCACGTTCGCCTACAACAACCAGATCGGCTCGTACGCGGCCGGCACGGGCGGCGCCGAGGTCGAGATCATCGCCCCACCGACGTCGACGAAGGTCTCGGGCGTCGCCGTGCTGCCCTCGCAGTTCTGGGCGATCGCCTCGGAGACGAAGCACCCCGAGGCATCCGCCCTGCTCGTGGACTGGCTGCTCAACCAGCCGGAGCCCGCGAAGATCATCCTCGCCAACCGCGGACTGCCGTTCAACCCCGACACCCTCGAGGTGGTCAAGCCGCTGCTCGCCCCGGCAGACGCCCAGTCGGCCGAGTACCTCGAGAAGGTGCTCGAGATCGGCGTCGTCGCCCCGCCGCAGCCCGCCGGCGGCGCGATCCTCAACGAGCTGTCGCAGCGCATCGAGTCGGACATCCTGTTCGGGAAGGTGTCCGTCGAAGACGGCGCGAAGCAGTGGGTGTCGGAGCTCGAGGCGGCACTCGAGAACGACTGATCCCGCTCCCCCGGCGGTCGTGGGCGGTCCTTCGGGACCGCCCACGGTCGTCTCCTCCCGTACGATCCAACCCACGAGCCGACTCGCGTTCGCGCCGGCGACGTCAGGAAAGGCCGAGGTCATGTCGCATCCCGCCCCCGTTCTCGAGCGCCTCCGAGCATCGACCCGGCGTCTCGGCGACGTCCGCTTCGCCGCCCTCGGCGGTCCGCTCGAGTCGGCGTGGCAGCAGGCGGTCGAGGAGCTCGCCCGCTGCATCCGCCCGCTCGATTCCGACATGCCCGTGCTCAACGAGGGCGGCGTGTACCTCGGCAGCTGGATGGAGAGCACGGCGACGATCAACGCGGAGGTGCTCGACCGCTTCGACGCCGCCGTCACCCGCGACACGCACCTGCAGTTCGCGGCGCACCAGCGCGCCGACGGGCTCCTCCCCTACAAGCTCACGGCGGAAGGCGCGGGGTACGCGCAGATCCAGATGGTCACGCCGTTCGCTCGGAGCGTCTGGCACCACTACCTCATGGGTGGCCGTGACCGTGCCTACCTCGCCACGATGTACGCCGCGCTCAGCCGCCATGACGCCTGGCTGGCCGACCACCGCGACACGCGCGGCACGGGCGGCGTCGAGGCGTTCTGCGCCTTCGACACCGGGCACGACCGCTCGCCGCGGTTCTGGGGCGTGCCCGACCAGACCCCGGGTGGCGACCCCGCCGCGTTCGACGTCGAGTCCGGCGTGCTGCCGTTCCTCACGCCCGACCTCACCGCCAACGTGGCATGCCAGCGCGCCTACCTGGCGCGCATCGCCGAAGAGCTCGGCGAGGACCCCGCACCCTGGCGAGCGAGGGCCGCTGCCAGCCTCTCGGCCCTCGAGGCGTGCTTCGACGCGATCGACGGATGCTGGTACGACGTCGATTCGGCCGGACGGCACGTGCGCGTGCAGTCCGACGTGCTGCTCCGCGTCCTGGCCTGCGAGGTCGGAGACTCCGCGTTCTTCGCCGCATCGCTCGATCGCTACCTGCTGAACTCTCGGAAGTTCTTCTCGGCCTATCCGTTCACGTCGCTCGCCCTCGACGACCCGCGCTTCGACCACGACTTCCGCGCGAACTCCTGGGGCGGGCCCGTCAACTTCCTCACCCTCATCCGGGCGCCGCACGCGTTCGAGCATCACGGTCACGTGGCCGAACTCGCCTTCTCCCTCATGCCCGTCGTCGCCGCGGTCGCACGCATGCGACGGTTCCCACAGGTGATGAGCCCGTGGACCGGCGAGCCCGGGTACACCGAGGAGTACTCCCCCGCGATCCTCTGGCTGCTCGACACCGTCGAGCGGCTCTTCGGGATCCTGCCACGGCCCGACGGCGAGCTCTGGTTCACGGGACTGCTGCCCAGGCGAGTCGACCATCACGACGTCGCCGAGGAGCTCGCCTACGAACGCACCGTCGACGGCGTGCGCCTCGAGCTCGTGAACACCCGAACCGAGGCGGTCGGCTACCGCGACGGGCAGGAGTTCCTGCGGATGCCGCACGGTCTCCGTGCCGTCGCCGACCGTGCGGGCCGACTTCGCGCGCTCGTCGGCATGACGGCACGGCCGGTGGCCGGCTCGGTGCGGGTGGCGGGCGAGGAGTTCGCCGTCGAGGTCGCGGGCAACGAGCGCGTCGAACTCGACGGCACGCGGGTCGTGCGACGCGGCGGGCCTGGCGTGGTGCTGCCGCGCGCCTGACCTCGGTGGGAGATCCGCGACCTTCGGCGGGAGCTCCGCGACAGCCCGGTGATCTCAGCGGGACGCGGCGGCCGGCTGCAGGTGGTCGCGCAGTACGTCGGAGAGCCCGGTGCGCTCGTCGCAGCGGTCGAACCGGAACGACGCCGCGAGCTCGGCCGCGGCATCCGGAGCCAACCCCCGGAAGCGGTCGCCGAAGCGCTCGGCCAACGGCTCGGCGAGGAGGATGTGCCGCACGAGCACGGCGATGTGCGGCTGGCGCCCCCAGGGCCACGGCGAGTAGCCCGGGAACTCGGCGTCGAAGACCGCGTCGATGGGGTCGAGGATGTCGCGCACGCCCGCGTCGGACCCGCCCCACGAATCGATGCCGAGCCGCTGCTTGGTCTCGAGCTCGGGTCGGATGAGCTCGACGTAGTCGCTGTCGGGGCGCGCGTGCACGAGTCCCTGCAGGCCGATGTCCTTGTAGGTCCAGAGCGCCCAGCTGGCGCCGTGGTCGCGGTAGATCTCGAGCTGGTCGCGCAGCAGCTGCAGGCGCCACGGGTCCTGCGAGCGATCGGCGGAGTAGACGGGGCCGAACTCGCCGATCCAGATGGGCGTGCCGGTGCGGCGCATGTACTCGGTGCGACGCAGGAAGGTCTGCTCCACCACGGAGCGGTCGAAGTACTCGCCGCGCGTCGTGCCGGGATACTCGGTCGCGCTGGTGATGCCGGGCAACGCGTAGTCGTGCGCCGTGTACACGGTGTTGGGCAGCGGCTCTGCGCGTGCATCGAACGCGCTGAAGTCGGTCGAGTACTTGTTGCCGTCGAGGAACAGCACGTGCCGGGGGTCGATCGCGCGGATCGCCCGCTCGAGGCGGTCGTAGAACCGCGGCAGCACCTCGCCCGACTCGTCGGCGGGCTCGTTGACCGGGTTGTACCCCGCCACCTCGGGACGATCGCGGTAGCGGTCGGCGAGCGCCTCCCAGAGGTGCACCACGCGGTCCTGGAAGTGCGGATGCTTCCAGAACGCGGCACGGTGCGTCGGGTTGTCGCTGTGCCAGTGCTGGTTCTGCGCACCCGGCAGCGCGTGCAGGTCGAGGATCGAGAAGATGCCGTGACGGGCGAGCAGCGTCACCACCCGGTCGAGGCCGGCGAACCCCTCCTCCTTCAGCGCGAACGGCCGCGCGTCGTCTTCGAAGTGGCGGTAGTTGAACGGGATGCGCACGCTGTTGATGCCGAGCGAGGCGAGGTGCGCGGCATCCGCCTCGTCGAAGAAGTCGCGGGAGAACGCCTCGAAGAACGCGTCGTACGCCTCGCGGCCCATGCGGTCGAGCAGGATGCGCCGGAGGTCCTCCTCATTGCCGGGGTAGCCGGTGATGAAGTTCTCCATGTTCATCCAGCCGCCCAGGCCGACGCCGGCGAGCCGCACGGCGGACCCGCTCTCGTCGACGAGGTCGGTACCGCGAACGGTGAGCCAGTCGAGACGGGTCATCGGAGTCCTCTCCCGGGTTCGTATCGCCTCGAACGTAGCTGAGAAAGCGGTTTCTCGCAACGGCGGCTCAATCGGGTCGCTGCGGTCCCCTCTCCTCGGCGCCGGGGGTCAGATGACGCCCAGCGCGAGCATCGCGTCGGCGACGCGGATGAACCCCGCGATGTTCGCCCCGACGACGTAGTCGCCCGGTGCGCCGTACTCCTCGGCCGTCTCGGCGGTGCGCTCGTGGATGCCGGCCATGATCTCGGAGAGCCGCTCCTCGGTGTGCTCGAACGACCACGAGTCGCGCGACGCGTTCTGCTGCATCTCGAGCGCGGAGGTGGCGACGCCGCCGGCGTTCGCCGCCTTGCCCGGCCCGAAGAGCACGCCCGCCTCGCGGAACACGCGCACGGCGCCCGGCGTCGTGGGCATGTTCGCGCCCTCGACGACCGCCACGAGGCCGTTCGCCACGAGTCGCGCGGCATCCTCCTCGTGGAGCTCGTTCTGGGTCGCACAGGGCAGGGCGACGTCGATGCGCTCGTCGCCGGCGATCTGCCACACGGATGCCCCGGGCAGGAACCGCGCGCGACCGCCACGCTCGGTCGCATACGCCTCGATGCGCTCGCGACGCCGTTCCTTCACGTCGCGCAGGAGCTCGAGGTCGATGCCGTCGGGGTCGTGGATCGAACCCGACGAGTCCGATGCGCCCACCACGACGCCACCCAGCTCGTGCACCTTCTCGATCGCGTAGATGGCGACGTTGCCCGAGCCCGACACGAGCACGCGGGCACCGTCGAAGGAGCGCCCTCGCGTGGCGAGCATGTGCTGGGCGAAGAACACGGCGCCGTAGCCGGTGGCCTCGGTGCGCACGAGCGAGCCGCCCCAGGTGACGCCCTTGCCCGTGAGCACGCCCGACTCGTACTGGTTGGTGATGCGCTTGTACTGGCCGAACAGGTAGCCGATCTCGCGCCTGCCCACGCCGATGTCGCCGGCCGGGACATCCGTGTACTCGCCGAGGTGCCGGTAGGCCTCGGTCATGAACGACTGGCAGAACCGCATGATCTCGGCATCGGACTTGCCCTTCGGGTCGAAGTCGCTGCCGCCCTTGCCGCCGCCGATGGGCATGCCCGTGAGGGCGTTCTTGAAGATCTGCTCGAAGCCGAGGAACTTCACCGTGCCGAGCAGCACGCTCGGGTGGAAGCGAAGGCCGCCCTTGTAGGGGCCGAGCGCCGAGTTGAACTGCACGCGGAAGCCGCGGTTGATGCGCACGCGCCCGCCGTCGTCGACCCACGGAACGCGGAAGATGATCTGCCGCTCGGGCTCGCACACGCGCTCGAGGATCGAGGCCTGCACGTACTCCGGATGCTTCACGAGCACCCGGTCGAGCGAGCCGAAGACCTCGTTCACCGCCTGGTGGAACTCGGCCTCGCCGGGGTTGCGAGCGAGTGTCTGGGCATAGACGTCGGCGATGGTGGTCTTGGGGCTCACGCGCGGTCCTTCCATGGAGCGGATGCCACGTGGTGCTGGCCGAGCGCGGCACCCTCCACCATAACCAGACAAGCGTTGAGGATCCGCTGTGTGACGTGACCGACCGCGTGGGCTGGCCCTGGCGGCCTTCAGTCGTGGGCGGCGCCCGTGGAGTCGCGCACCACGAGCTCGGGCTGGAACACCACCTGCTCGGCCGCGCGATCGGGCTCGTCGGCGGCCTTGAGGAGCAGGTCCACCGCGGTGTAGCCGATGAGCCAGGCCGGCTGGCGGATCGAGGACAGCGGCACGACGGCGGCCGCCGCGAAGTCGATGTCGTCGTACCCGATGAGGGCGATGTCGTCGGGCACGCGCACGGAGCCCAGCATGTTGAACGCCTGCAGCACCCCCATGGCGAGCAGGTCGTTGGCGGCGAACACCGCGTCGGGTCGCTGTGCCGTCGGACGTTCGCGGATCGCCTCGCCGACGGCGCGTCCGTCGAGCACCGTGAGGGATGGGGTCTCGATGACCTCGAGCTCGGCCGCCCCCGACGCCTCGGCGACGGCCCGTCGTGCACCCTCGAGCCGGTCGGCCACCTGGCGGATGCTCGTGGGTCCGCCGACGAAGGCGATGCGTCGCCGGCCCGCGCCGAGGAGGTGGCGCACCGCGAGCTCGCCTCCGACGATGTCGTCGACGGCCACCGACGAGAGGCTTCGATCCTCCGAGACGCGGTCGACGAGCACGACCGAGGTGCCCCGGCGGCGCACGCGCTGCAGGTGGGAGTCGTCATCGCCGAGCGGGGAGATCAGCACGCCGTGCACCCGCTGCTCCTCGAAGAGGTCGAGGTAGGAGCGCTCTCGATCGGGATTCTCGTCGCTGTTGCCGAGCAGGACGGTCATGCCCTCTTCGGCGGCGCGATCCTCCGCGCCACGGGCGACCTCCGTGAAGAAGGGGTTGCGCACATCGAGCACCACGAGGCCGATCGAGCGACTCCGCCCGGCTCGCAGCTGGCGCGCGGCGTCGTTGCGCACGAACCCGAGCTCATCGATGGCGGCGAGCACCCGCGCGACGGTGTCGGGCGCGACCTTGTCGGGCCGGTTCAGGACGTTCGAGACGGTGCCCACCGACACGGATGCCGCGGCCGCGACCTCCCGCACGCTCACCGCCATGCGCACCTCCTCGTCGGAGTCTACGGAGTCGACGCCACGCTCGCCCGAAGGCGACGACCGCTTGCGTCGGATCCCGGCGAGGCCCTAGTGTTGAAACGATTCACTTCCGGCTGGAGCATCCAGACCGTCCGCAGAGAGAGCAGGCACTCGTGAGCACCCTTCCGCAGTCCGTCCTCGACCAGCTCGAACGGCAGTCGATCGAGCTGCCCAGCTGGGCGTTCGGCAACTCCGGCACCCGCTTCAAGGTCTTCGGCACCCCGGGGACGCCCCGCGACCCCTTCGAGAAGATCGCGGATGCCGCGCAGGTGCACGCCGCCACGAGGCTCGCACCCACCGTCGCACTGCACATCCCCTGGGACAGGGTCGAATCGTACGACGACCTGCGTCGTCACGCCGAGGACCTCGGCGTCGCGCTCGGCACGATCAACTCGAACACCTTCCAGGACGACGAGTACCGGTTCGGGTCCCTCACGCATGAGGACGCGGCGGTGCGGCAGCGCGCCATCGACCATCACCTCGAGTGCATCGACATCATGCACGCGACCGGCAGCCGAGATCTCAAGATCTGGCTCGCCGACGGCTCGAACTACCCGGGCCAGACCGACCTGCGCGGCCGGCAGGACCGATTGCACGAGTCCCTCGCGGCGATCTACAGGCGCCTCGGCGACGAGCATCGCCTGGTGCTCGAGTACAAGTTCTTCGAGCCCGCGTTCTACCACACCGACGTTCCCGACTGGGGCACCTCGTACGCCCAGGTCGCGGCACTCGGCGAGCGGGCCATGGTCTGCCTCGATACGGGACACCACGCCCCCGGCACGAACATCGAGTTCATCGTCATGCAGCTGCTGCGTCTCGGCAGGCTCGGCTCGTTCGACTTCAACTCGCGCTTCTACGCCGATGACGACCTCATCGTCGGTGCAGCCGACCCGTTCCAGCTCTTCCGCATCATCTTCGAGGTGATCCGCGGCGGCGGCCTGAACCACCCCGATGTCGCGTTCATGCTCGATCAGTGCCACAACGTCGAAGACAAGGTGCCCGGCCAGATCCGCAGCGTGCTGAACGTGCAGGAGATGACGGCGCGGGCCCTGCTCGTCGACACCGATGCACTGCGTACCGCCCAGGTCTCGGGCGACGTCCTCGAGGCGAACCGCATCCTCATGGACGCGTTCTACACCGACGTGCGCCCGGCCCTCGCCGAGTGGCGCGAGTCGCGCGGCCTCGCCGCCGACCCGATGCGGGCATTCGCGGCATCAGGCTACCTCGCGAAGATCGCCGAGGAGCGCGTCGGCGGCGTCCAGGCGGGCTGGGGTGCCTAGACTGCTCGCGGGTTCCGTCCTGCGGATATCGGCGCGCGCGGACGTGCCCGCTGGCGCTATCATCGACTCCGCCGGCGGGGCGCCTGCGCCCGGCGCCACACCCGAGGTCGCGCAGGAGACGCGCGCTCCGTCGGCGAACTCCGGCCTCCCGCGAGGCCGCTTCCTCGCGCATCCGACGCTCCCGGCCGTGCAGCCCGCGACCTCCGTCACCGTCGACCGCGACATGCGTCGGTGCGACCCCCTCGTCCGGACATCGACCGCCACCATCACCGGAGGATCCACCCCATGACGAACCAGGCCGCTGCCGACCTCATCGCACGGTCGAATCGCCTCGGCGCCGACCCGAGGAACACGAACTACGCCGGCGGCAACACGTCGGCGAAGGGCACCGGCTTCGACCCCGTCACGGGCGAGCCCGTGGAACTCCTCTGGGTGAAGGGCTCGGGCGGCGACCTCGGCACGCTCACCGAGCAGGGCCTCGCGGTGCTGCGCCTCGACCGCCTGCGCGCGCTCGTCGACGTCTACCCCGGCGTCGAGCGCGAGGACGAGATGGTCGCCGCGTTCGACTACTGCCTGCACGGCACGGGCGGCGCGGCCCCGTCGATCGACACGGCCATGCACGGGCTCGTCGACGCCGCGCACGTCGACCACCTGCATCCCGACTCCGGCATCGCGATCGCGACCGCGACCGACGGCGAGGCGCTGACGAGTAAGATCTTCGGCAACAGGGTGGTGTGGGTGCCGTGGCGTCGTCCGGGCTTCCAGCTCGGCCTCGACATCGCCGGGATCAAGGCGCAGAACCCGCAGGCGGTCGGCTGCATCCTCGGCGGCCACGGCATCACCGCGTGGGGCGACACCTCGGAGGAGTCCGAGCGCAACTCGCTCTGGATCATCGACACCGCCGCGGCGTACATCGCCGAGCACGGCACGGCGGCCCCGTTCGGAACCCTCCTGCCCGGTTACGAGCCCCTCGAGCCGGCCGAACGCCGAGCGAAGGCGGCCGCGCTGGCGCCGACCATACGCGGGCTGGCCTCCCACGACCGCCCCATGGTCGGGCACTTCACCGATGCCCCCGAGGTGCTCGACTTCCTCGCCCGCACCGAGCACCCTCGCCTCGCGGCACTCGGCACGAGCTGTCCCGACCACTTCCTGCGCACCAAAGTGAGGCCCATGGTGCTCGACCTGCCGGCCGGGGCATCCGTCGACGAGTCGATCGCCCGCCTGAAGGAGCAGCACGAGCAGTACCGGGCCGACTACCGGGCGTACTACGAGCGCTTCGCTTCGACAGGCTCAGCGAACGAGACAGGCTCAGCGAACGAACCGGCCTCGCCGGCGATGCGCGGCGCCGACCCCCTCATCGTGCTCGTGCCGGGTGTGGGCATGTTCTCGTACGGCGCGAACGCGCAGACCGCACGCGTGGCCGGCGAGTTCTACGTCAACGCGATCAACGTGATGCGCGGCGCCGAGGCCCTCTCGACGTACGCACCCATCAGCGACGCCGAGAAGTTCCGCATCGAATACTGGGCGCTCGAGGAGGCGAAGCTCCAGCGGTTGCCTGCGCCGAAGCCGCACGCGACGCGCATCGCGCTCGTCACCGGCGCGGCATCCGGCATCGGCAAGGCCATCGCGACCCGACTCGCCGCCGAGGGCGCGTGCGTCGTCATCGCCGACCTCGACCTCGAGAAGGCACAGGCCGCGGCGGCGGAGATCGGCAGCACGGATGTCGCGATCGGCGTGCAGGCGGACGTGACGGATGCCGCGGCCGTGCAGCATGCGATCGACGAGGCCGTGCTCGCCTTCGGCGGCCTCGACCTCGTCGTGAACAACGCCGGCCTGTCGCTGTCGAAGCCCCTGCTGGAGACCACGGAGGCCGACTGGGACCTGCAGCACGACGTCATGGCCAAGGGGTCGTTCCTTGTGTCGAAGGCCGCGGCTCGGGTGATGATCGAGCAGGGCCTCGGCGGCGACATCGTGTACATCTCGTCGAAGAACTCGGTGTTCGCCGGCACGAACAACATCGCCTACTCGGCGACGAAGGCCGACCAGGCGCACCAGGTGCGGCTGCTCGCGGTCGAGCTCGGCGAGTACGGCATCAAGGTGAACGGCATCAACCCCGACGGCGTCGTGCGCGGCTCGGGGATCTTCGCCTCCGGCTGGGGCGCGAACCGTGCCAAGACCTACGGCATCCCCGAGGAGGAGCTCGGGGAGTTCTACGCCCGGCGCACGATCCTGAAGCGCGAGGTGCTGCCCGAGCATGTCGCGAACGCGGTCATCGTGCTCACCGGGCCCGAACTCAGCCACACCACGGGCCTGCACGTCCCGGTCGACGCCGGCGTGGCCGCGGCATTCCTGCGATGATCCCCACGCCCCCTCCACCCAGCGCTGGCGCGCTGCGCGGAGCCTCCAGGCGTGTGGGCCGCCCAGCGGGCACCGTCGCGGCGGTCGACCTCGGCGCGACGAGCGGCCGGGTCATCCTGGGCCGCGTCGACGGACGGGCGGGCACGCTCGAGCTCGACCAGGTCGCCCGGTTCCCGAACGGACCGGTGCGACTCGCCTCAGGGCTGCACTGGGACTTCGCCGGGCTCTACCGCGACCTCACCCGCGGCCTCGCCGACGCCTTCCGTCGTGACCCGGCCGTCACGTCGATCGGCGTGGACGCCTGGGCCGTCGACTACGCCCTGTTGCGGGGCGGCCGCCTGCTCGGCGAGCCGTTCCACTATCGGGACGACCGCAACGAGGCCGGCGTCGAGCACGTGCACGCGATCGTGCCGTTCGAGGAGCTCTACCGCCGCAACGGGCTGCAGTTCCTTCCGTTCAACACGCTGTACCAGCTCGGCGCCGAGGGCGCGTCGGCCGACGGATGGCTCGGCCTCGCCGACTCCCTGCTGCTCATCCCCGACCTCATCGGGTTCCAGCTCACCGGCGCGAGGGTGACCGAGCGCACGAACGCCTCCACCACGGGCCTCGTCGCGGTCGACTCGGGCGAGTGGGACGACGAGCTCATCGAACGACTCGGCTTCGCGGCATCCGTCTTCGCACCGCTCGTGTCGCCGGGTGACTCGCTCGGCGCCCTGCGAGCAGGTGTCGCGGCCGAGCTCGGCGCCCCAACGGGACTCGAGTTGGTCGCCGTCGGCTCGCACGACACCGCCTCGGCCGTGGTCGCGGTGCCGATGCGGTCGGAGTCGGCGGCGTACATCTCGTGCGGCACGTGGGGGCTCGTGGGCGTGGAACTCGAGCGTCCCGTGACGACGGATGCCGCGCGCGAGGCGAACTTCACGAACGAGGGCGGCGTCGACGGACGCGTGCGGTTCCTGCACAACGTCGTGGGGCTCTGGCTGCTGAGCGAGTCGGTGCGCTGGTGGGAGCGTGGTGGCGAGACCGTCGACCTCCCGGAACTGCTCGCGGCCGCGGCATCCGTCGCCGACCGCGTCGCCGTCTTCGATGCGAACGACGCGCGGTTCCTCGCGCCAGGAGACCTGCCCGGGCGCATCGCCGAGTGGTGCGTCGAGCACGGCCTCGACGCCCCCCAGAGCCGGGCCGAGTTCGCACGATCGATCATCGAGAGCCTCGCCGAGGCGTTCGCGTCCGCGGTGCGCACGGCGTCGGTGCTCTCGACGATCGACGTGGAGACGATCCACCTCGTCGGTGGCGGCGCGCTGAACGAGTTGCTGTGCCAGCGGACGGCCGACCGCGCCGGCATCCCGGTGCTCGCCGGGCCGGTCGAGGCGACCGCGATCGGCAACGTGCTCGTGCAGGCCCGCGCCCAGGGGTTCGCGCACGGCGACCTCGAGTCGCTGCGTGCGCTCGTCACGGCGGCGTTCCCGCCGCGGCGGTACGAGCCGTCGTCTCGCCGGTGATGTCGAGCTCAGTGGCCGTGCGCGAACTGCTGCAGGACCACCACCGCGAGGCCGAGTGCGACCAGCGCACCGAGCGCGATGAGCTGCTTCCACCAGGTGACCTTCGTGCGCCGCACTGCGATGTAGCCGATGAGCGCGAGGGTCGCGAGGTAGACGATCGAGGCCGCGAGCAGGACGCCCTCGAGCTCGAAGACCTCGAATGCGGCGAGCGCGAGCAGGATGAGCGGGAGGCCGGCCGAGGCGACGGCCGACCCCGAGACGCGGAGCATGCGTCCGAACTCCTCGCGGTCGGGGAAGGCCGCATGCACGGCGAGGTGCGCGATCACCTCGGCGACGAAGCCGGCGGCGGTGATGGCGAGGATGCCGATGAGGAGCGTCGCTGTCGCGCGCACGGCGGTGAGGTGCTCGACGTTGTCCTGCTGCACGAGCACGATCGCGAGCCCGGTGAAGGTCGCGTAGACGCGCTCCTTGAGAGCCTCGGCGCGCTCGTCGGCGGGCCGGTCGTAGCGGCGGCGACGTGTTCGCGTTGCACCGTCCCCCGCCATGCGCCCACGGTAGCAGCGCCTCGCCGCTCTGGAAGGATTGCGGCATGACCGAATCACGCCTGCTCGTGACCGTGCCCGGTGAGACGCTGCGAGACGCGCTCGAACACGGACCCGGCGGCGTCCCCGACGGGGCCGACGTGGTCATCTGGGACCTGAGGTCGACGCCGCCGGCCGGCCACCTCGACATCGTCGTGCCGCCGTACATGGGCACCGCTCGCCTGCTCGGCGCGCTCGGGCAGGTGACGACGCGACTCGTGCAGTCGCAGTCGATCGGCTACGACGACATCGCCCCCGCACTCCCGCCCGGACACGTCTACGCGAATGCGGCGAGCGTGCACGAGACGTCGACGGCAGAACTCGCGGTGGCGCTGACGCTCGCGGTGCAGCGCGGCATCCCCGGCTTCGTACGCGGCGCGGTCGAGGGTCGTTGGGCCCCGGCCCGGCACGCGAGCCTCGCCGACCGGCGCGTGATGCTGCTCGGCTACGGCGGCGTGGGTCGGGCGATCGAGGCGCGGCTCGCCCCGTTCGAGGTCGAGCTCGTGCGCGTCGCCTCGACGGCGCGTGACGACGAGACCGGGCACATCCACGGCATCGACGAGCTCCCCGCCCTCCTGCCCACCGTGGACATCGTGATCGTCGGCGTCCCGCTCAGCGATGCGACGACGCAGCTCGTCGACGAGCGCTTCCTTGCTGCCCTGCCCGACGGCGCGCTCGTCGTGAACATCGCCCGCGGCAAGGTCGCCGACACGGCGGCGATCCTCGCGGAGGCGGCATCCGGTCGCCTGCGGTTCGCCCTCGATGTGACCGACCCCGAGCCGCTTCCCGACGGACACCCGCTCTTCGCGCTGCCGAACGTGCTCATCTCGCCGCACGTCGGCGGCGCGTCGAGCGCGATGATGCCGCGCATGGCCCGGCTCCTGCGCGATCAGATCGAGCGGATGCTCCGCGGCGACGAACCCCGCAACGTCGTGCTCCGCAGCTGACCCCTTGGTCCTGAATTCAGGAACGGCCGGCCGGAGGGATGCGCCCTACCGCCGCCTGACCGCCGCACGTTCCCGTTCCCGCGTCATGTTTCCGACCGAATGGGAACGCCGCGCGGGAACGGATACATGGGGCGCCGGCGTCAGCGCGTCCAGGTGCCGAGTCCGTTCGCGTCGAAGAACTGCAGCGTCATCCGGTCGCCGCCGGCGCCGCCGGCGAGTTCGAACGTCGCCGACGAACGCGAGCCGAAGGGCGCATTCTCACCCGTCGGCACGAACGCGAAGGTGTCGCCGTCCCAGGGCTCGAGCTCGAGCGCGTAGCCGCCGTCGGGGCCGAGCCGCACCATGAGCGTGTCGCCGTCGAGCTCGACGACCGCGTCGCCGAAGTACTCGTTCGTCCACGTTCCCGCGAACTGCTCGAGGGGCGCGGATGCCGCGGGGTCGGCGGGCGCCGTCGCGTCGGCGAGGTCGCCCGCCGGCGCGTAGTAGTGGCCCAGCGCCCCGTTGTAGGCGGGGTACCAGTCGCGTGTCGACTCGCCGAACTGCGCGCGGTCGAGGAACTCGGCGACGATGGCCTCGGCCGCGCCGACCGGACCGGCGTTCGTGAGCGCGACGACGCCGAGACCGAGCTCGGGCACGATCTGGAAGTTCGTCGCGGCGCCGAGCGTGAACGCGCCCGAGTGGCTCAACGTGACGCGCCCGCTCGGCTGGGAGCCGACGTTGAAGCCGTACCCGTACATGCCGGCGCGTCCGGGGAACGGCGGATGACCCGACACGATCTCGGCGGAGATCGCGGGTGCGAGCGCGCCGGGGTCGATGAGCTCGTCGCCCGCGGCGGTGCCCTGCCCAATCACGAGGGACATCCACTTGGCGATGTCGACGACGTTGGAGCTCACGCCGCCCGCAGGAGACTGGGCGTCGGGGTCGCGCTCGTACAGGGGCTGGAAGGTCCCGTCGACGAGCGCGTGCAGGGTCGCCCGGTCGTCGCGGGCGAGGAAGTCCTCGTAGCGCGAGCTCGTCGAGTCCATGCCGAGCGGTTCGTAGAGCTCCTGCTCCGACAGGCTCTCCCAGTCGACGCCTGCCGCGTTCGCGACGGCCTGCGCACCGGCCGTCATGCCGAAGTTGGCGTAGTGGTACGTGGTGCGGAACGGGTCGAGCGGCTCGAAGCGCAGGCGCTGCAGCACCTCGTCGCGGTCGTAGCCGATGTCCTCGAGGTCGTCTCCGGCCGCCATCGGCAGCCCCGACCGATGCGCATAGAGATCGCCGATCGTGACGTGGTCGGTCACCCAGGGGTCGGAGAGCGCGAAGCCGGGGAGAAGCGGCGCAGCCGGGGTGTCCCACGAGACCACACCGGCGTCGACCTGGGTCGCCACGACCGTCGCGCCGATGGGCTTCGACATCGACGCGATCTGGAACACGGTCTCCTCGTCGATCCGGTCGTCGCCGTCGACGACCTTGACGCCGAACCCCTCGGCGAACAGCAGCTCGTCGCCCTGCACGACCGCGACGGCGGCTCCCGGCACACCCGACTCCTCGAGCACGCGCTCCACGATGGACGGCAGCTCCTCCAGCGCCCCGTCGAGACCGCCGTCTGCGAGCTCGACCGCGTCGCCGGCGGGCGTGTCGCCCGAGACCGGGCGCGGCGCGTACGTCGTGTCGGCGGTGCATCCCGTGAGCGCGATGACCATCGCGGCGGCGAGCGCCGGCAGGGCGGAACGGACGTGCAGCATGGGTGACTCCTCGAACGACAGACCGATTCGACACTATCGGCGGCGACGCGCGACGCGCTGCCGCGCAACCGGGGGCCAGCCGCTAGTTCGCGACGCGCGCCGACACCTGCCATGCGCCGCGGCGCACCGCCCGCTCGAGCTCCCACGCCCGCGACGGCAGGTCCTTCGCCGAGACCGAGACCGAGACGGCGCCCACGACGCGCCCGGCCGGGCTGCGCACGGGCGCCGCGATGCACGCGAGCTTCGGCAGGTACTCCTCGACCTCGACGGCGAGCTGCTGGGCGCGCACCTCGTCGAGCTGTTCGCGCAGCGTCGCGGCATCCGTCACGCTCGAGGCCGTGAGCCGGGCGGCGCCGCGCCGCTCGAGGAAGCGGGCGACGGCCGCGTCGTCGCGGGAGGCGAGCATGAGCTTGCCGAACGCGGTCGTGTGCGACGCCTCGGCGAACCCCACGTGCAGCTGGCCGATGCGCGGATGCTCGGGCGAGTCCGCGATGTGCGCCACGGCGATGTCGTCGCCGCGGAACACCGTGAGGTAGGCGGGCGCGTGCACCGCGTCGTGCAGGGCGCGCAGCACCGCCCGCACGGGGTTCGTCGCGACGAGCTGCACCTGCAGGGCGCGCCCGAGCTCGTCGACCGAGCGACCCAGGATGTACCGGTGCTCGCCGGGCTGGCGCGCGAGGTAGTCCTCGTGCTGCAGCGTCGCGAGCAGGCGGTAGGTCGTCGACTGCCCGAGCCCGAGCCGCTCGGCGATCTCGGCGGCGGTGAGGCCGGTCGGCGCAGCGCCGACGAGCTCGAGGATGTGCAGGGCGCGCTCGGCCGACTGGATGCCCGTGCCGCTCCGGCGCTCCACTGCGCTCATGACGCCGATGCTACGGCCGAGTCCGGCAGACTTCCACGACGATTCGCACATAGTGCGAACGCCCGGTGACGACCACTCCCGAGTGGGGCGAGCATCGGTGACGGATGCCGCGGGCGGGGCATCCGTTCGCAGAAGCATCCCGACCGCCCCGACGTACAGAGAGGTACCCCATGTCGAAGATCCTCATCCTCACCGGCGACGCCGCGGAGACGCTCGAGGTGTTCTACCCCTACCACCGCCTGCAGGAGGCGGGCTTCGAGGTGCACCTCGGCGCCCCGGAGGCGCGCAAGCTGCAGTTCGTCGTGCACGACTTCGTCGACGGCTTCGACACCTACACCGAGAAGCTCGGTCACACCTGGCCGGCGGATGTCGCGTTCGCCGACGTCGACCCGGCCGACTACGTCGCGATCGTCGTGCCCGGCGGGCGCGCTCCCGAGTACATCCGCAACAACGAGGACGCGAAGCGTATCGTGCGTCACTTCTTCGAGGCGGATGCCCCGGTCGCGGCGACCTGCCACGGGCCGCTGCTGCTCGCGGCGGCGGGCGTGCTGCAGGGGCGCAGGTCGTCCGCGTACCCGGAGCTCGCGGTCGACGTCGAGACAGCCGGCGGCGTGTTCGAGAACGGCGGCGGCGTGGTCGACGGCCGTCTCGTCACCGCGCGCGCCTGGCCCGACAACGGCACCTGGATGAAGGCGTTCCTCGAGGTGCTCGAGGCGGCCGGGGTGCGCGCCGAGGGCGAGCTCACGGCCACGACCGCCGGTTGAGGAGCAGCGCCTCCTCAACCCACGGGCCTACGATCGAGGTGACGCCCACCGACGGAAGGTCGACATGCTCGCCTCGGCAGAACCCCGTGTGGCCCTGTACTTCGATTTCGACAACATCGTCATCTCTCGGTACGACCAGTTGCACGGCGACGGCGCGTACCGCAAGGACACGTCGCGCTCGAAGACCGTCGCGCCCGGCACGGTGGCGTCCGCGCGCCTCAAGGAGGCGACCGTCGACATCGACGCGGTGCTCGACTTCGCCGCGACGTTCGGCACGATCGCGATCTCTCGCGCATACGCCGACTGGTCGACGCCCGTGAACGCGAGCTACCGCGGCCAGCTCATCGACCGCGCCGTCGACCTCGTGCAGTTGTTCCCGCTCTCTGCGACGAAGAACGGGGCAGACATCCGCCTTGCCGTCGACGCCGTCGAGGACATGTTCCGCATCGAGGACCTCACCCACATCGTCATCGTCGGGGGCGACTCCGACTACGTCGCGCTCGCGCAGAAATGCAAGCGGCTCGGCCGCTACGTCGTCGGCATCGGCGTCTCGGGCGGCACCAGCCGAGCGCTCACGGCGTCGTGCGACGAGTTCGCCGACTACGACGCGCTGCTCTCGACGGATGCCGCGGTCGAGGCCGACGAGGGCGCGCAGCCCGAACCGGCGCCCGGAGCTCCGGCCGAGACATCCGACACCGCGACGGGTGCCACCAGGAAGAGCTCGCGCAGCACCAGGGCGAAGCAGGCGGATGCCGCGCCGGCCGCACCGACGACGAAGGCTGCAGGCGCGAAGTCTGCCGAGCCGGCGCCGACGCCCGCGGCCCGCAACCCCGGCCGGCTGCTGCTGAAGGCGCTGGAGCTGCTTCGGGCGAAGAACGATCAGGAGTGGCAGGCGAGCGGCGCCGTGAAGAACCAGATGCTCCGCATGGACCCGGGGTTCCAGGAACGCGCGCTCGGGTTCGCCTCGTTCACCGACTTCGTGAAGTCGCGCGCGGGCGTGGTCGAGCTCGACGAGACGGGCGGCAACCGGGTCCGCATCCGGCCCAAGGCCGCGAAGAAGGACTGACCCGACCCGACCCGCTCAGTCGGAGCGGCGATCGTCGCGGCCGCCGGGCCCGTAGATGATGATCGCCACCACCGGGATGAGCAGGAACCACAGCCACGACCACGCGAAGTTGACGTAGAACCCGAACAGGAAGAACAACGCCGTGGCGAGGAACGGCGTGAGCGCCATGATGGTGTCGCCCACGCGTCCGCCGAGTGCTCGGGACCGGCGCGGCTCCCGGTAGGCGGCGGCCCCGTCGTAGCCGCTCATCGGCGCCGCCATCACCGGAGGCGGCGGCGCCGGCACGGGCGCGTTCGGACCGGGCAGCTGCTGCTCCGCGGGTGCCGCATCAGGGAGGTCGGCGAAGATCGGCCCGAGGTCGCCCCTCGTGACCGCCCTGCGCACGGCACTCGCCCGCTCCTGGTACTCGGGCTCGGTGAGTCGTCCCTCCGTGCGGGCCGCCGAGAGGGCGCCCACCGCCTCGTCGCGTTCGGCGTCGCTCAGCCGCAGCTGGGGCCGGTCTGGATTCGCATATCCGCTCATGACCCCAGCGTGCCGCGTGCTCCGACCTCCGGATGGGACTTTCGTCGCGGCATCCGTCACCTCGACAATGAAGGCTGATGGCCGTCAGGACCCCCGCGACGAACGGAGTACGAGGACATGAAGGCACTGCAGTACCGCAAGATCGGCGCCGAGCCCGAGGTGGTCGAGGTCGAGACGCCCGAGCCGGGCCCGGGGCAGGTGCGGCTCAAGGTCACCGCGGCGGGCGCCTGCCACTCCGACAGCTTCCTCATGGGCCTCCCGGCCGAGCAGTACACCTTCGGGCTGCCTCTCACGCTCGGCCACGAGGGCATCGGCGTCGTCGACAAGCTCGGCGAGGGCGTCACGGGGCTGACGCTCGGCGAGTCGGTGGCCGTGTACGGGCCGCAGGGCTGCGGCCGCTGCTACCAGTGCTCGCAGGGCAAGGAGAATTACTGCGAGCGCGCGGCCGAGCTGAACATCGCGCCTCCCCCGGGCCTCGGCTCCCCCGGTTCGATGGCCGAGTACATGCTCGTGCCCGATGCGCGCCACCTGCTGCCCATCGGCGATCTCGACCCGGTCGCGAACGTGGCATTGACGGATGCGGGCCTGACCCCGTATCACGCGATCAAGATGTCGCTGCCGAAACTCGTACCCGGCTCCACCGCCGTGGTCATCGGCGCGGGCGGACTCGGTCACGTGGCGATCCAGATGCTCCGGGCACTGACGCCCGCCATGGTGATCGCGCTCGACGTGAACGTCGACAAGCTGAAGCTCGCGACCGAGGTGGGTGCGCATCACGTGTTCCCCTCGGACGGCCAGGCTCCCGAGCGGGTGCGCGAGCTCACGCGCGGAAAGGGCGCCACCGCGGTATTCGACTTCGTCGCCATCCAGCCGACGTTCGATTCGGGCCACGCGATGATCTCGGTCGAGGGCGACCAGGTGCTCCTCGGCGTCGGCGCGGGCACCCTTCCCGGCGGCGTGCTGGCGCGCCCGTACGACTCCGCCGTGCGTTCGCCGTACTGGGGCTCGCGGTCTGAGCTCTTCGAGGTGTTCGACCTGGCTCGGTCGGGCCACGTGCACGTGGAGACCGAGGTGTTCTCGCTCGACGAGGCCCCCGAGGCGTACCGCCGACTGCACGAGGGCACCCTGCGCGGGCGGGCGGTCGTGGTGCCGTAGGTGGGTCAGGATGCCTCGCCGATCGGCGTCGGCGCGTTGGCGAAGAGCTGCTCGAGCCGGAGCAGTGCGATCTCGCGGAGCTGCTCGCCCACGACGGCGAGGTCGCCCGCGTCGTCGAGCACCAGGCGTCGGGCGAGTTCGGCGAGGATCTCCGCGCGCGACCGGCCGGCTGCTCGGATCAGGAAGATCCGACCGAACCGCTCCTCATAGGCCCGGTTGCCGTCGGCGATCGCCGCGGCGAGTTCGGCGTCGCCTGCGTCGGCGGCGGACTGCTCCGCGCGTGAGAACCGCGCGGCCGCACCCGCGCCGGCGGCTCGCTCGCCGATCCGCGGGTGGGCGGCGAGCGCCTCATCGATCTCGTCGGGGCTGAGCGGCGTCGCCGCGGCGGCCGCGGCGGCGAGGAGCTCATCGACCGAGTCGTACGGCGCGGCATCCGCCACCTCGTCGACCCAGCGCTCGACGTGCAGGCAGGCCCGGAGTTCCTCACGGAACCGCCGACCCGGCGCAGTGATGTCGCTCATGTCGTGCGCTCCTTCCGGCGCGGGCGCGCCGTGCGACCAGTCTGCGCCTCGGGGCATCCGGCACACCATCGACGCACCTGAGGACGTCACGACATCCGCGGACGCTCGCCCCGATCCTCCTCAGGTCTCGCGAAGTCCCCGGCTGCGGAGGAAGGCCATGTGGTCTGACCACATCTGCTACCGTGGTCAGACCACACCGCGCGCGAACGGAGGACGGCATGGGCGACGAGGCATCCGCGCGATCCATCGAACCCCGCGCCTGGCAGACCGTGCTCGAGCACATCGAAGGCCAGCTCGTCGAGGGCACGCTCGCGCCCGGCGACCGCCTTCCCGGCGAGCGCGCGCTCTCGGCGGCGCTCGGCGTTGGCCGCTCGAGCGTGCGCGAGGCGCTGCGCGTGCTCGAGGTGCTCGGCCTCATCCGCACGCACGCGGGCTCCGGACCCAACGCCGGCGCCATCATCATCGCCACTCCCGGCGGCGCCATGAGCGCCCTGATGCGGCTGCAGGTCGCGGCGCGCGGGTTCCCCGTCGGCGATATCGTGCGCACCCGGCTCGTGCTCGAGGCATCCGTCGTCGGCGACCTCGCCGTCGCCGAGGCTCAGGCCGAGGCATCCGCGCGCCCCGACCTCTCGGCGGCCGAGCGCCTGCTCGACGCCATGGACTCCCCGGGCCTCGAACCGCCGGAGTTCCTCGCGCTCGACGCCGCCTTCCACCTCGCGCTGGCCGAGGCATCCGGAAACCAGGTGATCACGGCCACCATGGCCGGCCTTCGCAGCGGCATCGAGGGCTACGCGCTCGCGGGTCTCCGCAGCATCGGCGACTGGTCCGCGACCAGTACACGCCTGCGTCGCGAGCACCGCGGCGTCGTCGACGCGATCAGGACGGCGGATGCCACAGCCGCGCGCACCCGCATCCACGACCACATCTCGGGGTACTACGCCGAGATCTCCCCGCCGGTCGCCGAGCCCGTCGAAGCGACGTCCCCCTTCGACAGGCCCAGGGACCCTTCGACAGGCTCGGGGAACCCGACGACGCCCACGAGAGAGAGCACCCCGACATGGTGAAGCGCCAGTTCCCGAACCCCCGCGAGGTCGGGCGGCTCATGCAGTTCAAGAAGCCGACGCTCAATCCGACCGACCGTCGGCTCGAGCAAGCCCTCACGATCGCCGACCTGCGCGCGATCGCGAAGCGCCGCACGCCCAAGGCGCCGTTCGAGTACACCGAAGGCGCCGCCGAGGGCGAGCTCTCGCTCGCGCGCGCACGACAGGCGTTCGAGGACGTGGAGTTCCACCCGTCGATCCTGCGCAACGTACCGGTCGTCGACACGACCCGCCGGGTGCTCGGCGGCCCGAGCGCCCTGCCCTTCGGCATCGCGCCAACGGGATTCACGCGCATGATGCAGACCGAGGGCGAGATCGCCGGGGCGGGCGCAGCCGGTGCCGCCGGCATCCCCTTCACGCTCTCTACACTCGGCACGACCTCGATCGAGGACGTCACGGCGGCGAATCCGACGGGCCGCAACTGGTTCCAGCTCTACGTGTTGCGAAAGCGCGAGCTCTCGTACGGGCTCGTCGAGCGAGCGGCAGCCGCCGGCTTCGATTCGCTGTTCTTCACGGTCGACACGCCGGTCGCGGGCGCGCGCCTCCGCGACAAGCGCAACGGCTTCTCGATCCCGCCGCAGCTCACGCTCGGCACCGTGGTGAACGCCCTGCCGCGACCGGCTTGGTGGATCAACTTCCTCACCACCCCTCCGCTCGAGTTCGCCTCGCTCACCTCGACCGGCGGCACGGTCGAGGAGATGATCGGCTGGGCGATGGACCCGACGATCTCCTTCGACGACCTCGATGACATCCGCGAGATGTGGCCGGGCAAGATCGTGGTGAAGGGCGTGCAGACGGTCGAGGACGCGAAGCTCCTCGCCGACCGCGGCGTCGACGGCATCCTGCTGTCCAACCACGGCGGCCGCCAGCTCGATCGCGCGCCGATCCCCTTCCACCTGCTGCCGCACGTCGTGCGCGAGGTCGGCCGCGACCTCGAGGTACACCTCGACACCGGCATCATGAACGGCGCCGACATCGTCGCGTCGATCGCGCTCGGCGCCCGGTTCACGCTCGTCGGGCGCGCCTACCTCTACGGGCTCATGGCCGGGGGCCGCCGCGGCGTCGACAAGACCATCGCGATCCTGCGCTCCGAGATCGAGCGCACCATGAAGCTCCTCGAAGTCGCGACGCTCGACGAGCTGGGCCCGCAGCACGTGACGCAGCTCGCGCGCCTGCAGCCCGTCGCGAAGCCGGTGGCGGATGCCGCGGCCGCCGCCGCGTCGTCGAAGCCGAAGACCGTCCGCACGCCGCGCCCGTCGTCGACGCAGCAGGCGGCTGCGACGACGACGACGACTGCGGCGACGATGGGCCGCACCAAGCCCGCCGCGCGCAGCTCCGTCACGAAGTGACGCGCCCGCCGCTCGGCCGGCGCCGGCGGTGCCTGGGCCGGCCCGCATAACGCGGCACCTGCTCGGCGTACCGCGCGTAGTCCTCGCCGAACCGCGCCAGGAGCTCCCGTTCCTCGGCGAGCGCACCGCCGAGGTGCTCGATCACGACGGCAACGGGCAGCGTGGCCGCGACCCAGGCCGATCCGCGCAGGACGCCGACACCGAGGTGGATGAGCCACCATCCGACGTACATGGGGTGGCGACTGAACGCGTACGGCCCGGTGATGACGATCGACTGCGGCTGTTCGAGCTGGAACTCGCCGACGGTCCGCCGGCGGCGCTCGGCGAGCGCCCACGCGTTCAGCGCACACCCTGCGGTGAGCGCGATCGCGCCGACGGTACGTCGAATCGCCCGCGGACCGCGGAGAGGTGCGGGCCGGACGCGCTCGAGCACGAGGATTGCGACGACGCCGAGAGCCGAACCCGCCGGGAGCGGGAGGTTCTGATACGCCGCCACGACGCGTCGGGCCAGGTTCGCGATCACGGCACCCGCTCTCGTGGCACGCGGCGCGTGGCGTGCCGCCCGCACGCGGCTCGATACCGCAGGAACCACGTGAGCATGAGCGCGGAGGCCACGAGGTAGAAGGCGTGCAGGAACCAGATGGGTCCCATCGGCAGACTGAAGACGTAGACCGAGTGCACGGCGTTGCCGAGGTTCGTGATCGCGATGTTGCCGAGGCTGTACGACGACAGGTCCTTCGTGCGTACGGCCTTCACCAGCATGGGCAGGTAGCTCATGGCGAAGAGGCCGGTGGAGAGGATGCCGGCGATCACGGCGAGATCCATGCCTGCGACGCTACGGACGGA
The DNA here is from genome assembly GCF_056156205.1 of Agromyces sp. NSFZ. Lineage (NCBI taxonomy): Bacteria > Bacillati > Actinomycetota > Actinomycetes > Micrococcales > Microbacteriaceae > Agromyces > Agromyces sp. NSFZ. The sequence goes on along the minus strand of NZ_CM149585.1, from coordinate 239,195 downwards.
GGCCCGTGGCGTCATCAGGAGAATCACCCATTCTCGGATGCTTCATGCAGTGCCGCGTGCGTCCACCGCGTGCCGCACCGCCCGCGAGCGCCGAGCGCCTCAGGGTTGCCGATGCACGGCCTATGCGGTGCCGAACTTCAATCGGCGGGCACGGCGCTTCGCGACCTTCTGCTGGCTCCGGCGATCGGTCGGCGTGAACAGGCCGATGAGCAGGGTGCGGATCCCCGTGACCACGCCCATCGTCTTCGCCTCCTTCACCTGCACGCGTTGACGCTTGATCACCTTCGACGGGCGGCCCCTGCGGGAGGCGTCGCTCGAGGAGGCGCGTCCGCCGGCCGTGCCGTACCGCACGGCCATGCGCTCGAGCCGTGCCGCGGCGACGCGGGCCTCGCGGCGCGCTCGGCGGGGGCTGCTGCCGACCTCGTCCTTCGCGCGCCGGATGCGGGCGCGTTCCACGTCGGCGAGCGCGTCGACCTTCGGGCGCACCTCCTTCGGGAGCGAGGACGCGAGGTGGTGTGTCTGCTTCGCCGACCGCTCGGCTTCTCTCACGGCTCGCTTCGCCGCTCGACGGGTCTCTCGTTCCTGCTGGCTCTGCTTCGTCATCGGGTCCTCCTCACGGGATCGACGGGATCGATCCACGGCCTCGACATCCGGTGAGCGTACGCGCGGCGCCGGGTCCGACCCAACCCCTTGACAGACCGTCACACCTCGATCGCGCCACCCCGCTCCTGCAGGTGACGCCTGAGGGTGAAGTCGGGCTCGGTGGCCTGTCGCCGCCGGTACGCCGAGAAGTCGAGCTGCTCACGCAGGGTCGCGCCGGCCCGCATCCGTTCGGCCTGTGCGGTCTCGACGCGCTGGATCTCGCGTGCGAGCTCGATCACCTCGTCGATGTGGTCGGATGCCACGACGAGCACGCCGTCATCGTCGGCGAAGACGTGGTCGGCCTCGGTCACAGCCACGCCGTCGAGGAACGCCGAGTTCATGCGTCGGCTCGCCGGAGGTACCCGACGAGGTCCGTACGGGCACGTGCCCAGGCTGAAGACCGGCAACCCGATCTCGCGGAGCTGCGCGGTGTCGCGATGCTGGCCCCACACCACCATCGCGGCGAGCCCGGCACGTTCGGCCTCGAGCACCATGAGGTCGCCGATGCACGCCTCATCGAGGCGTCCCCCGTTGTCGATGACCATGACATCGCCGACTGCCGCGTCGTCGATGGTCTCGAGCAGCACGTCGACGCTGCCGAGGTGCGTGACGGGTCGGGCGCGTCCCGACAGGGGTGCGCACGGGGCGAGCGCCCGGAGCGCGACGGGCGCGAGGCGGGCGTCCACCCCGAGGCGCAGGGCGGCGTCGGCGACCGCCGCGGTGGGTGGGGCCGGCTGGGAGCGCGTGGGCGTGTCGTTCTGCATGGCGACGAGTGTCCCACCGACTCGCGCGTTCCGGCACGTCCAATGGTCATCGCGCGGCCTTCGAGCGGCGCCGGCCCGCGGCATCCGGCCCTCCCGGCTCAGCCCTCGTCGATGAGCTCGAGCAGCTTCCTGGCCTCGTCGCGGATCTCGTCGTGGTCGTACTGGCCGGCGCGGCTCTCGAGGGCGACCACGGCGCACCGGTGCACCTTCGTGAAGTCGCCGAACGGGAACGACGACGCCTGCTTCGTGTCCCGGGTCTCGTCGTCGTCGATTCCGAGGTGCCAGTGCCGGTACTCCGCCCAGCCGTTCCGCTCGATGAACGCGTTCTCCTCGTCGGCGCTCGGCGCGTGCTCGCTCCAGTCGTCGCGCTCGTCACGCACCACCTTGCCCTCGCGTACGAGCGCGCGGGCCTGCCGCAGTGCGGGTTCGTTCAGTCGGATCGCCATGAGCGGTCTCCTTCCTCTCGGTTGCGGTATGTCCTCGGTCTACGCGGGGCGGCATAGGGCGGCAAGGGGTTGCACGCGGACACCCGCGCACATACCCCCCGAATGGGGTAGGTGACCCGCGGGGGCGCCGCCCACCATGCTTGCGGCATGACGAACGTCGGCGAGACCTCCGTTCCTCCCACGACCGGTCCGCTCACGACGCATCTCGCCCATACGACGCTCGTCCTCGAGCACCTCGTCGATCATGGCCCGTCGACGCGGAGCGAGCTCGCCACCGCGACCGGCCTCGGTCGCGGTGCGATCGCGGGGCTCACCGCCCGCCTGATCGACGCCGGTGTGCTGCGACCCGCGCAGCCCGACGCGACGGGCGACGGGCGTGCCGCCCCGCTCTCGCTCTCGGCGGCCGACCGGGTGCTCGTCACCTGCATGATCGGCGCCGACGATGCCGTCGCCACGCTCGCGGGCCTGTCGGGCGAGGAGCTCGGTCGCTTCCCGGTTCCCATCGCCGAAGTCGCAGCCCTCGCCGAAGCCGATGGCCCGGGCGGCTCATCGCCGACGCCCGCGACGGCGCTCGATGCGCTCGCCTCGGCACTCTCGCGCGCCCTCGCCCGTGCCGAGCGGTCGGAGCATCCGATCGCCGAGGTCACGGTGCTCGTCGACGGCATCGTGGCCGGCTCGCCTGCCGTGGTCATCACCGACGCCCGGTTCGGCGTCGAGCCGGTCGACGTGCTCGGAGAACTTCGAGCCCGCGTGCCCGCCCTCGTCGAGGTCGAGCCGAAGCTGCTCCTCCCGCTCACCCTCGAGCCGGCCGCCGTGGCGGCCGTGGCGGCCGAGCGCGGCGGACCGACGGAGGTCGCCGACGTGCTGTACCTCGCCGGCGACACAGCCGTCGCGGCGGCGGCGGTCGCCGGCGGCAGGCCGTTGCCGGGCGCGCACGGGATGGCGATGTCGTTCGCACATCTCCCCGTCGTCGAGGACGGTGTGCGCTGCGAGTGCGGACAACGCGGATGTCTCGCCACCGTCGCGTCGCCCGAGCACGTGCTCGAGCGGGCCGACCTCGCCGACTTCGCCGCGAAGCACGGGCGCGCCGCAGCGCTCGAGGAGCTCGTGGCACGCATCGAGGCGGCGGCGGACCGAGCACGGTGGTCGTGGCTCGACGCGGCCCGCTGGGTCGGACGCGCCCTGCAACTCGTGGTGCCGACGATCGACCCCGCGATGGTCGTGGTCGGCGGCTACTGGTCGCGGCTCGTGGCCGACATCGACACCGCGTACCGGGCGAACCGTCCGACGCTGGGTGGCGGGGCGCTCGGCGCGATCCCCACCATCGTTGCCGCGCGTGCGGGAGACGACGCGCCCCTCGTGGGCGCCCGGCGCCAGGCCAAGGAGCGCCTGCTCGCCGACCCCCTCCTCCTCGCGCGCTGAGTCGCCGGGCGCGGTCTCGCCGTGCGCGCCGGCACGCCCTGCGCCCCTGCTCGACAGCCGCAGCGCGTGCGTACGATGTCGTCATGACCCTCCCCGACCTGTGGAACCTCGACGGACGCATCGCCATCGTGAGTGGAGCGGGAAGCCCCATGGGCATCGGCTTCGCTGCGGCGAAGGCCCTCGGGGAGCTCGGTGCCGGCATCGTGCTCACGGCAACCAGCGAGCGCGTCCTCGAGCGGGCCGAGGAACTGCGCGACGCGGGCATCACGGCCACCGGGTTCGTGGCGCGTCTCGACACCGAGGACCAGGTCGACGATCTCGCCGCGGAACTCGCGGCCGCCGGCATCCGTCCCACGATCGTCGTGAACAACGCCGGCATGATCGCGACCGGCGACCCCGAGATGCTCCACGGCGACGGCACGATGCCGCTCGCCGACTGGAACGCCAGCCTGGCCATGAACCTCACCACGGCGTTCCTGCTCACCAGGGCGATGCTGCCGGGCATGCGGGAGGTCGGATGGGGCCGTGTGATCTGCGTCTCGAGCGTCTCGGGGCCGCTCATGGCATCGAAGGGCGACGTCGGCTACGCCACGGCGAAGGCCGGCATGCTCGGCTACGTGCGCGCCCTCGCGGTCGACGAGGCGCTCTCCGGCATCACCGCGAACGCCGTGGCCCCCGGCTGGATCGCAACCGCGAGCCAGCTGCCGAGCGAGGCCGAGGAGGGACTGCTGGTGCCGCTCGCGCGCAGTGGTCGGCCCGAGGAGGTCGCCTCCGCGATCGCCTGGCTCGCGACGCCCGGCGCGGCCTACGTCACCGGCCAGCTCATCCCGGTCGACGGCGGGAACGCCATCGCCGAGGAACGCCGCTGACGCATCGCTCGTCCCCGGGTGAGGGAATGCTCGGCGACGACCTCGACTTGCACCTCACATGAGCGCGATCGAGGTCGGCCCCATCCCCGACGAGGTCGACGATGCCGGACGCAGCATCGACCGGGTGCTCGAGCGCCTGCGCTGGCGGGTGCTCGAGTTCGGTCACCGCCACCTCCCGGCGGCCGCGGTCGTGCACGACCACGGCCGCGGCATTCGGTTCCACTACGTCGCCGACGGCGCGCTCGAGCTGCGCCGCGATCGCGGCGAGGCGCTCACGATGCAGACCGGCGACTTCGTGATGCTGCCGTTCAGCGGCTCGGCGCAACTTCGAGCTGCTCGGTCGGCGCGGCTCCTCAGCGGCTCCCTCGCGCTCGAGCACGCCGAGGCGTTCGCGACGTCGGCGATGCCCGAAGTGCTGTTCGCCTGCGGCTTCCGGGTGCAGGAGCCGTTCTTCGCGTCGCTCCTCGAGACCATGCTCGCCGAGGCGTCGAGCGAGCGAGCCGGCAGCGGATCCGTCATCGATCGGCTCGCCGATGTCGTGGCCTCGGCCGCGGTGCGCATCTGGCTTGAGCGCGGCTGCGGCAGCGCCCGGGAATGGCTCGCGACCGCGCGCGACCCGCACCTCGGCCGCGTCATCGAGGCCATCCGCGAGGACCCCGGCTCACCGTGGACGGTCGAGTCGCTCGCCCGCCTTGCCCGAGCGTCCCGATCGCAGTTCGCGGAGCACTTCAAGGACGCCGTCGGCGATACGCCTGCCCGCTACCTGACTCGCGTGCGAATGGAACGAGCCGAACGGATGCTCCGCGACGGCGCCTCGGTCGGCGATGTCGCCTACCGGCTCGGCTACGAGAGCGAGGCCGGCTTCAGCCGCGCCTTCCGTCGGCACGCGGGCGCTCCGCCCGGCAGTTGGCGCCGAGCCGTCGCGCGACTCGGCGCCGAGTCGGCTCCCGTCAGCGAGCCCGTGCCGAGCTGAGGGCGACGCCGCCGAGCACGGCGGCGATTCCGCCGGCGATGAACGCGGCCTGCACCCCGACCGAGTCGACGAGGAGTCCGCCGACGGCGGCGCCGATCGTGATCGCGATCTGGAATGCCGCGACGATGAGCCCGCCCGCGCTCTCGAGCCGCTCGGGGGCGACGTGCGCCACCCAGGTCTGCACCATCGTCGGGACGGCCCCGAAGCCGACGCCCCAGACGAACACCGTGACGAACGCCATCGCGAGGCCCGACCCGGCGATCGCGAACAGCGCGGTTCCCACGCCGATCGCGATCGGCGCGGCGATGACGAGCGCGCGCAGCCGCCGGTCGGCCAACGGGCCGGCGACGAGGTTGCCGATGAAGCTCGCGACGCCGAACACCATGAGCAGGACGGCGAGCAACCCGGGCGTGAGCCCGTCGATCGTCTCGAACGCCGGCCGCAGGTAGGTGAAGCCCATGAAGTGCCCGCCGGCGATGAGCACGATCGCGAGCACGCCGAGCGCCACCACGGGCGTGAGCGCCGTCTGCAGCAGCGATCGGAAGCCCGGTGCCCCGCTCGGCGGCACCGACGGCAGCGTCGAGAGCTGCGCGGCGAGCGTCAGCACGCCGGCGCCTGCGGCGAGGAGGAACACCGCCCGCCATCCGAGCAGCTCCCCCAGGTAGGCACCCGCCGGCACCGCGGCGATCGTCGCGAGCGACACGCCCGTGTTCACGATCGTCATGGCCCGACCGAGCCGGTCGGCCGGCACCAGCTGGGCGGTCACCGCCAGCGACATGGCCCAGAACCCGGCGATCGAGATGCCGAGCAGCAGTCGGGCGGCCAGCATGAGCCCGAACGCCGGCGCGACGGCGACGAGCACATTGGAGGCGATGGCGAGGGTCGTGAGTCCGGCCATCACCCAGCGCCGGTCGAGTCGCGGCAGGCTCGACACGACGAGCGGTCCGCCGATGATGCCGATGATGCTCGTCGCGGTCACGAGCTGACCGGCGACGCCCTCGGTGATGCCGAGGTCGGCGGCGATCGGCGAGAGCAGGCTCGCGGGCAGGAACTCGCTCGCCACGAGCGTGAAGATGCCCAGTCCCAGCGAGACGACGGCGAGCCAGTCGGCCGGACGGACGGTGGGCGTGGTCGACGCAGCGGGCGATTGCGCCGCCGTCGAAAGCGTGTCGGTGGACATGGTGCTCCTTCAGGTCCACTCCAGACTCCCGTCGGCGCGCCGAGCGCACCCGACCGATCGTCGCCGAGACCCGACCGTTCCTCCGGAGATCGGCGCCGCGGTCACGTCAGGATGCCGCGCTCCCCGTCTGCGCGCCACGAGGCTCTGCCGTGGCATCCGCCCGACGACGCCCGAATCGGCTGCGCACTCCCCAGGCCGTCACCCGGATCATGGCCTCGATCACGATGGCCGGGCTCATCTTCGAGCGGCCCCGCGTGCGTTCCACGAACGTGACGGGAACCTCCACGATGGTGAGACCGGCGTCGCGGGCGTGCCACAGCATGTCGACCTGGAACCCGTAGCCACGCGTGTGCACGTCCTCGAGCCGCAGTCGACGCAGGGCGTCTGCGCGGAACACGCGATACCCGGCCGTCGCATCACGCGTGTGGAGGCGCAGCGCGGCGCGCGCGTAGGCGCTCCCCCACCGCGAGAGGAACTCGCGGTGCCGTGGCCAGTTCTCGATGGCCCCGCCCGGGACCCAGCGCGAGCCGATGACGAGGTCGGCGGGACCGGCGGCCCCGACCGGGTCGAGCGCGGCGAGGAGGCGTGGCAGCTGCTCGGGCAGGTGCGACCCATCGGCGTCGAGTTGCACGATGGGGTCGTAGCCTCGCTCGAGCGCCCAGCCGAACGCGTCGAGGTAGGCGGCGCCGAGGCCGTTCTTCGCGGTGCGGTGGAGCACGTGCACCGCACCGTCGGCCGTGGCGAGTCCGTCGGCGAGCGCGCCGGTGCCGTCGGGCGACGAGTCATCGACCACGAGCACGGATGCCTCGGGCACCGCCGCCCTCACCCGCTGGACGGTGTCGGCGAGGCTCTCGCGCTCGTTGTAGGTCGGGATGACCACGAGGGGCCGCGACATCCGTGTACTCCCCTCGATGCGGTGCTGGCACCATCGTACGGGTCGCCGCCCGCACGGACCACTGTCGCCCCGAAACGGCCAACGTGCCGCGATCCGGAGTGGATCGCAGCACGTTCGCCGTCGTCGCGATGCCGGGTCAGGCGGTGGCGTTCCGCAGTCCGTACACCGACTCGTGCCACGGGATGAAGAACCGCTTCGCCTCGTTGACGATGAGGTACAACACGAGTCCGATCACCGACAGCAGCAGGATCAGCGCGAAGGTCCTGGCCGCATCCAACGAGTTCATCGCCGACACCACGAGGTTGCCGAGGCCGTCGTTGCCGCCGAGGTACTCGCCCACGATGGCACCGATCGTCGCGAGCACGATGCCCACCTCCATACCCGCGAACAGGTACGGCTGGAGGCTGCGCATCTCGAGCTGGAAGAAGGCCTGGCTTCGCGTCGCATTGAAGCTCTGCATGACCTCGCGGTGGCCCTGCTCGACCGAGCGGACGCCGAGGAGGACGTTGAGCATCACGGGGAAGAACGCCAGGAGCGCTGAGAGGACGATCTTCGAGGTCAGCCCGAAGCCGAACCAGATCACGAAGAGCGGCACGAACGCGACCTTCGGCGCGACCTGCGTGATCACGATGAGTGGACGCAGGCTGAGTTCCAGCCAGTGCACCTTGCCGAGGACGACGCCCACGACGAGGCCCGCGACCACGGCGATGCTGAAGCCGATCAGCACCTCCGTGACCGTGACGAGCACGGCGTCCCAGGTCCTCGACTCCCCGAGCAGGGTCACGAGGGACTCCCACACCATCGCGGGCGGCGGGAAGATGAACGTGTTCACGTTCATGGTGGTGACGATGACATGCCAGGCCACGATGATCAGGACGACCAGCGTGGGCGTGACGATCCAGGGCAGGATCTTCAGCATTCGGGTCTGGTTCACGTCATTCCTCCTCGTCGAGGTCGTGCCGCAGGGCACGAACGATGTCATTGAATTCGGGGGTCGTCTGCAGGTCGACCGAGCGCGGCTTCGGGAAGTCGGCCGGCAGGATCTGGCGGATCCGGCCCGGCCGCGGCGTCATGTGCACGACGCGATCGGCGAGGAACACCGCCTCGGGGATGTCGTGGGTGACGAACACCACGGTCGACGTCGTCTCCATGACGATCCGCTGCAGTTCGAGGTTCATCCGCTCCCGGGTCAGGGCGTCGAGCGCACCGAAGGGCTCGTCCATGAGGAGCAGTTCGGGCTCGGTGCTGAGTGCGCGGGCGATCGCGGCGCGCTGGCGCATGCCGCCCGAGAGCTCTCGTGGATACGAGCGCTCGAAGCCCGTGAGACCGACGAGCGCCGCCAACTCGGTGGCCCGGGCGCGTCGCTCGCGCTTGCCGACGCCGCGGAGCTTCAGCGGCAGGGCGATGTTGTCGAGCACCGAGAACCAGGGGAACAGGTTGCTCTCCTGGAAGACGAAGCCGAGCTTCGTGATGGCGGAGGAGTCGACGTGGTTGTTGTCGCGCCACAGCGACTTGCCGTCGACCTCGATCGTCCCGGTCGTCGGCGGCAGGAGTCCGCCGATCATCCGGAGGAGCGTGGTCTTGCCGCAGCCGGAGCGGCCGATCAGTGCGACGAACTCGCCGCGTTGGATCGTCAGGTCGATTCCCGAGACCGCGTGCGTGACGCCGGCCTTGGTGTGGAAGTCACGACCGACTCCCGTGATCAGGAGCCGAGGGGTCTCGGTGCCCGCTTCGGACGTCGGAATGGTCGGCGTCATCATGTCGTTGCTCATCGGGGCGACACTGCCTCTCTGTTCGGGTTCTCCCCGGTTCTCATCGGGTTGGTCCCGGACCGCCCCGCCCGCGTGAGCGGGGCGGACCCTGGGGGAACGGTGTGCAATCAGTCAGTGGGGAGGTAATCGCTCGTGATCCACTCCTCGGGGTTTCCGCTGCCCTTGAGCAGTCCGCCCTTGGTGTACGTCTCGTACGCGCTGTTCCAGGCGTCGAGGTCGTTCTCGAGCAGGCCCACCGTGCCCGACTCGTCGGCCCACGTCTTCGACGTGTAGACCTCGAGCGCGCCGACGGCCACCTCGTCGTCCTGCAGGGCCGGGAAGTCCCAGTCACCGCTCTCGCGCAGGACCTCCAGGACGTTCGCGAAGTCGTTCTCCGCGTCGTCGATGACGGCCTGCGTGGCCTCCTTGATCGCCGCGAGGAAATTCTCGATCTGCGCGACGCGCTCGGGGTTCTCGAGGTTCGACTTGGTCGTGATCCAGGTCTGCAGGTCGGGCACGTCACCGAGGCCGGCGTCGCTGACCACCGCGTCGTCGTTCTGCTGGGCGATCGCGAGCGAGGTGTCGAGGCTCACGACGTAGCCGCTGAGCGTGCCCTGCTTCACGATCTCGTACGTCGCCGCCGTGACCGGCACGGCCTGGCGCGTGACCGAGTCACGCGGCACGTCGGCGTCGTCGAGCGCGAAGTTCAGCATCTTCTCGCTCGTGCCGCCGATGGAGCCGAGGCCGATGACCTCGCCCTCCATGTCCTCGGCGGATTCGATGGGCTTGTCCTCCGTCGAGATCACGCGCAGGTTGGACTTGCGCGCCATGGTGCCGACCGCGACGATCGGCTGGCCGTCCTCCATGCCGGGGAAGACGTCGACCGTGCTCGCACGGGTGATCGGCGCCGCCCCTCCGAGCAGGGTCTGGATCGCCGCCGCGGTGCCCTGCACGGGCTGCAGCTGCACGTCGAGGCCGTGCTTCTCGAAGTACCCGCCGGAATACGCGTACATCTCGGGGGTGAAGGTGAAGGACTCGAGCGGAAGGAAGGTGACGACCACCATCTTCTCGAGCTTCTCTGGGGCCGCCTCGCCGTTGGTCTCGCCGGACGTCGTGCCCTGGCCCGCGCAGCCCGTGAGCGCGAGCGCTCCGGCTGCGACGAAGGCCGCGGCGATGCGTGCGAAGCGTTTCTTCGACGGTCTGGCGGTCGGATGCGCCACTGCTGTGATCATGTCTGACTCCTGTGTCAAATCCACCCGCCCGCATCGTTGTGGACGGCAGGTCGAGTCTGCCCAGTGCCGGATGCCTATCCCAATGGGGTTTTCATCAAGCGAAAAGCATCTCATTGCCGCGGTCGGGGCTGCAACGCAGGCCGACCACCCGTCCCCGGGCGGGGCAGGCCGTTCGGGTGTCGCGGTCGCCCCCCACCCCGCCGAACGTGTGCAGATCCGCCGAGAGCGTCCGCGGACGCAATTGTGCTGGACGGATCTGCACGCGTTCGCGGACGCGCGGGGGCCGGGTCAGTCGCGGGCCTCGACCTTGCTGTACGAGAACGGATGCTCCCGCGGCGGGTTGAGGGTGAACACCTCGACCACGGCCGAGACGCCGGCGTTGTTGGCACCCGCGACCATGATCTGGATCGACGTGGGGTGGCTGAGCACGCGCACGGTGTCGGGATCGTCGGATGCCGCGGCCGTGTCGGGCATCGAATCCGGGTGGTTCGACGCCAGGCGCCAGCGCGTCTTGTGCGACAGCGCGTCCTTGCCGACCGCCACCAGCTCCGAGCGCGGACGGGTGGCGTGCTCGAACACGAAGTCGCGCAGATCGTCCTTGCTCCAGCCCGCCGACGCGAACACCTCGGCGTGCTCGGGCACCAGCACGAGCAGCGCGCTCGTGTACTCGTGGATGAGCGAGCCGGTACGTCGGATCGTGTCCACGAAGTCGAGGGCGAGCTGCTCGGGGTCCATCGTGTGACGCGCCTCGATGTGCATCACCGAGCGGATCACGTACGCCGTCACCACGCTGTCGGATGCGTCGAAACCGTGATCGGTGTGCAGCGGCGCCCAGGGGCTCTGCTCCTCGTTCTCGCCGATGCACGCCGAGTACTTCGCCGGCGTGCCCTGCGTCGCCTGGTCGAGCTTGTGCGGGTGCAGGCCGAAGACGTTGATGAGGCCGAGGCGGATGGCACGACCGATCGTGGCGTTCGCACGGAAGCCCGACCCGAAGATGTTGCCCTGGCTGTTGAGCCCGATCTCGTTCCGGATGGGACCGTTCACGACGAGGAACGGCGCCGTTCCCGTCGTGCTCTGCCAGATGCCGCGCGCCGGGTGCGGCTCCTTGGCGATGGCCTCCCAGGCCGCGACCACGACGGGGAAGTACTCGGGGCGGCATCCGGCCATCGCGGCGTTGACGGCGGCGAGCCGCACGGTCATGTGGCGGTTCAGGTGGGTGATCGTGAAGAGGACCTCGCCGGGGTCGCGATCGACCGTGGCGAGGAACTTCGACAGGTAGCCCTCGGTCACCGGCACGACCGGGAGCCCGTCGGTCCACTCGCGATCCCAGTAGTGCTCCAGCACCTCGCGGAGCTGTTCCACCTCCGCTTCCGCTTCCGCTCCGGGCACCTTCGCCTCTTCCAATGTCGTCGTCATCTCAGCCCTCCACTCCCAGGATCCGCAGCACCTCTGGCAGCGCGGTCAGCGCGCGCTCCCTGACCTCGTCCGCGCTCAGGCTCGCGACCGGGTGCTGCACCGCGTAGAAGTCGAAGCCGGGGAATCCCTGCACCGTCGCCATCGCCTGGCCCGACATCAGGAACGAGTCGGAGGTGATGCTCACGGTCGGCACGCCGGCGCGCTCGAGCATGATGCCGTCGGCCACGGTGGCCGCGCTGCACGAGCCGCAGTCCCCGACGGCCGTGATCACCACGTCGCACTCGTCGACGATCTGGTCGAGGAGCGCCTCCTTCACGGGAGTGCCGAAGTAGTCCTTCGTGTACATGCGCGCCTCGCCGGCGCCGTAGTGCTCCTGCAGCTCCTTCGCGATCTCCTCGAGGAGCATCGTCGCGTTCGGCTTCGTGTTGTCGAGGAGCCCGATCGTCAGCCCCTTGAGGCTCACTGGACGGGGTGACAGCGTGCTGTCGGTCGCATGCTCCTCCATTCCCGTCGGATCGAGCAGAAGTTCGTGTAGTGCCATCTCGACATGCCTCTCATCGCGGTCGTCAATCTGGCGACAGGATGACACGCGCCGATTCGCGGGCCACAGTGCCACTTTCACTGGATGAAAAGACTCCTGTCGAACGGGGCCGAAGCACGAGAGGCTTTCGGATGTCGCGATCGGCGAGGACGCCGGCGCGCGTGAGGAGTGAGCATGACCGTAACACCCGCGATCTCGACGATCGACGACATCACCAGCCTGGCCGGCCGAGAGCTCGGACCGTCGTCGTGGCGGGAGATCACGCAGGACGACATCGATCGCTACGCGGACCTCTCGGGCGACGACAACCCGATCCACGTCGACGCCGAGGCCGCCGCGAGGTCGCCGTACGGCGGGACCATCGCGCACGGGATGCTCACGCTCAGCATGGTGGTGCGCCACCTGCGCGAGATCTACCGGGTGCAGGGCGCGAGCATGGGCATCGTGTACGGGTTCAACAAGATCCGGTTCCCGAACGCGGTGCCGTCGGGTGCGCGCATCCGGGTGCGGGGTGTCGTGAAGTCCGTGACCGAGGTCGACGGGGGCTGGCAGGTCGAGCTTCCCCTGACCTTCGAGGTCGAGGGCGCCGAGAAGCCGGCGTGCGTTGCGGAGCTCGTCCTGAGGCACTACCGATGAGCGCGGGGCGCCTCGACGGCCGCGTGGCGATCGTCACGGGCGCGGGTCGGAGCCTCGGCCAGGCGTACGCGATCGCGCTGGCCGACGCCGGGGCCGCCGTGGTGGTGAACGACGTCGACGAAGCGAGCGCCGCCGCGACCGTCGAGCGGATCACGGGCGCGGGTGGCCGCGCGGTCGCGTCGATCGGCGCCGTCGGATCGGCCGAGACCGCCCAGGCGCTCGTCGACGCGGCCCATGAGTCGTTCGGCCGCCTCGACGTGCTGGTCGCGAACGCCGGAGTGCTGCGCGACCGCGTGCTCTGGAAGATGAGCGACGACGACTTCGACGCCGTGGTCTCGACCCACCTGCGCGGCGCCTTCACCTGCGGTCGTGCGGCCGCGAGCTACCTGCGCGAGCAGGGCGAGGGCGGACGCATCATCGTCATCGGGTCGCCGGCCGGGCAGTTCGGCAGCTTCGGGCAGACCAACTACGCCGCGGTGAAGGCCGGAGTCGTGGCGATGGCCCGCACCTGGTCGCTGGAGCTCGCACGCGCGGGAATCACCGCGAACGCGGTCGTGCCCGTCGCGCTGTCCCCGATGACGGCGACGATCCCCAAGTACCAGGAGGTCTACGAGCGGTACCTGGCCGGCGAGCCGATCCCGGCACGGTATCGTCACGACAACGCCCTCGGGACGCCGGAGGATGTCGCCCCGCTCATCGTCTGGCTCGCCTCCGACGATTCGCAGGAGGTCACGGGCCAGGCGATCGGCATCGGCGGCGACAAGCTCACCCTGTACTCCCACCCGGCCGAGCTCGCGGTCGAGTACGCCGACGGCGGGTGGAGCGCCGACGGCATCGGCGCCGCCTGGCGTACCAGCTTCGCTTCCCGCGCCCAGCCCTCTGGGCCGCCCGCCCGCAACGGAGGAGACCAGTGACGGCCGCACCCCACTACAGCGATCTCTGGCAGGGGATCGCCCGCGATGACCCCGAGCGGCTCGCGATCATCACCCGCGACGACACCGTCACGTACGCCCGGTTCGCCGCGGAGGCCGGCGCCCTCGCCCGGTACCTCACCGAGCGCGGTCTTCGACTCGGGGATGCCGCGGCCATGCTGCTGTACAACCGGCCCGAGTACCTCACCTTCATGTGGGCGTGCCTCTCGATCGGCGTCGCTCCGGTTGCGATCAACTACCGGTACCGGGCGGGGGAGGTGCGGGCGCTCCTCGTCGATTCGGGCTCCAAGGTGCTGCTCGCGCCGACCTCGCTCGGCGCGATCGCCCACGATGCCGCCGCGGGCCTCGAACCGCCGGTCGGCCTCATCACCGTCGACGACGGCGGCGAACCCCTGCCCGGCGCCGTGCGCTACGACGACCTCATCGCGGCGGGCGGCACGATGCCGGCCGCCGCACCCCGCGGCGCCGACCTCCGGCTCTACACCGGCGGCACCACCGGCATGCCGAAGGCGGTCGTCTGGGACCTGGACACCCTGCTCGTGGCCCGACAGCAGTCGACGTGGGGGGTCATCGGCATCACCCCTCCCGACGACGTCGAGGGAGCGATCCGCATCGCGGTCGACCCTTCGACGCCACGCGTGGTCACGCTCCCCCTCACCCCGCTCATGCACGGAACCGCCCAGTCGACGACCATGGGCACGCTCGCGCTCGGCGGTACCGTCGTGCTCCATGCGGCGCCCCGCATGGACATCGACGAGGCACTGCGGCTGGCGACGGAGCACCGGGCGAGCCGCCTCATCGTCGCGGGCGACGCCCTCGGCCTGCCGCTCGCAGAGGCCGCCGAACGCTCGCGCGTCGGATTGCCGCACGTCGAGTCGATCTTCAGCTCGGGAATGCGATTCAGCGACGACGTCAAGCGGCGTCTGCACCAGCTCGGCGACCTCACGATCGTCGACATGCTGGCCTCCTCCGAGGGCGGCCCGTACGCCTTCGGCATCACGAGGAGCGTCGACGACCTGCCGGCCAGATTCGTCATCACGCCGGGCACGGTGCTGCTCGACGAGGAACTCAACGAGATCCAGGCCGAGGCGGGTGCCCTCGGGATCCTCGCCTTCCGAGGCATCCTGCCCGCCGGCTACTACGGCGACCCCGAGAAGACGGCCGAGAACTTCCCGACCATCCGCGGCCATCGGTACGTGATGCCGGGCGACTGGGCCAGGGCACGCGGTGACGGCTCGATCGAACTGCTCGGCCGGCTCAGCGCCGTCGTGAACACGGGCGGCGAGAAGGTGTTCCCCGCCGAGGTCGAGCACGCGCTGCTGGAGCATCCGGCCGTCGACGACGCCGTCGTCTACGGCATGCCGCACCCGCGCTTCGGCGAGGTGGTGAGCGCCACCCTCGCACCCACACCCGGCATGACGATCGACATCCCCGAGCTGCTCGCCCACCTCGACGAGCGCCTGGCCGGCTACAAGAAGCCGCGCCACGTGTTCGTTCGCGACTCGCTCGAGCGCACCCCCACGGGCAAGGTCGAGCTCGAACGGATGAAGGCGGATGCCGCCGCCGAACTCGCGTCGCGGCAAGCGACCGATCGCGAAGCGGCCCCGCGCGAAGCGGCCCCCCGCGAACCGGCGGGACTGGGCGGATGAGCGTGGGCGACTGGCCGGGATTCGACCTCGACAAGCTGACTGCGATCGATCTGCATGTGCACGTGCAGATCGACGGCTCGGGCCGCACCGCCTCGCCCCCCGCGTTGTCGCAGGCGATGGCGGCGTACTTCAAGAGCAGCCACGGGCCGCGCAGCGTCGACCAGACCGCGGAGTACTTCCGGGAGCGGCGGATCGGCGCGGTGGTCTTCACGGTCGACGCGACCACGAACCTCGGCCACGCGCCCAACAGCGTCGACGACCTCGTCGAGGGGGCGAAGCGCAACGCCGACGTGCTCATCCCGTTCGGAAGCGTCGACCCGCTGCAGGGCGAGGCCGCCGTCGAGGAGGCTCGGCGCCAGGCGCTCGAGCTCGGCGTCCGCGGCTTCAAGTTCCACCCGACCGTGCAGGCGTTCGACCCGTCGTCGCCCGAGTACACGCCGCTGTTCACCGCCATCGAGGAGCTCGGCCTGCCGATCATCGTGCACACCGGGCAGACCGGCGCAGGCGCGGGCCTTCCCGGCGGGTGGGGGTTCCGCCTGTCGCTGTCGAACCCGATGCTGCTCGACGACGTCGCGGCGCGGCATCCGGACCTCCAGGTCGTGATGGCGCACCCGAGCGTGCCGTGGCAGGACGAAGCGCTGTCGGTCGCAACCCACAAGGCGAACACGTGGATCGACCTGTCGGGCTGGTCGCCGAAGTACTTCGCGCCGTCGCTCGTGCGCGCGGCACGCACGTACCTCAAGCACAAGGTGCTCTTCGGCACGGACTTCCCGGCCCTCACGCCCGAGCGGTGGCTGGGCGATTTCGACGGACTCGAGCTCGACGGCGAGGTCCGGCAGCTCATCCTGAAGCAGAACGCGGTGCGATTGCTGGGGCTCGGCGAATGAGCATGGCTGCGCCGACCGACCTGTTCGGCTACACCGAGCTCCTCTCCGACGTCGAGCACGCGAAGCTGCAGTCGCTCCGAGACCTGCTGGAGGAGCGCGCCCGCCCGCACCTCACCGAGTGGTGGGAGCGTGGCGAGTCGCCGGCGCACCTGCGCGCCGAGCTCGCCGCGCTGCGCCTGGAGGACGATCCTGCGCTGCTCGGCGACGACGGCCGTCCGAGTGCGATCTACCTCGGCTTCAAGCACTTCGAGTTCGCGCGCTTCGACACGTCGATCGGCACGCTCTACGGCGGCCAGGTCGGCATGTTCCGCACCGTCGTGCGCGAGGGCGGGTCGCCGGAGCAGGTGGCGAAGTGGGATCCGCTGATCCCGTCGTTCGAGTTGAGCGGATGCTTCGCCCTCACCGAACCCCAGCACGGGTCGGATGTCGCGGGCGGCCTCGAGACGACCGCCACGCGCGAGGGCGGCACCTGGCGGATCACGGGACACAAGCGGTGGATCGGCAACGCCGCACTGTCGGACGTGATCCTCGTCGTTGCGAAGGACGCCGCCGACGGACGGGCCAAGGCGTTCCTCGTGCCACGCGAGGCGCCGGGCGTGACCGTCACCGACATCGGCGGCAAGATCAGCCTGCGCATGGTGCGCAACGGCGACATCGTGCTCGACGACGTGCGGGTCCCCGAGTCGGATCGCCTGCAGCGCATCGAGTCGTTCCGGGACATGTCGGCCATCCTCGCGAAGCTGCGGTTCGTGATCGGGTGGAATGCCGCCGGCCTGCAGACGGGCGCCTACGAGGCGGCGCTCGCGTACGCGCTCCGCCGTGAGCAGTTCGGGCGACCCATCGCGGGGTTCCAGCTCATCCAGGAGAAGCTCGCGCGCATGCTCGGCAACGCGACCGCGACGCTCGCGATGGCGGTGCGGCTCACGGAGCTCGCCGAACGCGGGCCGTTGGGCGACGAGCATGCCGCGCTGACCAAGACGTGGGCGGCCGACCGAGCCCGCGAGACCGTCGCGCTCGGCCGCGAGATCTGCGGCGCCGAGGGGATCCGTGTCGACCACGACGTGGCCCGATACTTCGCCGACTGCGAGGCGCTGTACACGTTCGAGGGCACGCACGAGATCAACTCGCTCATCGTCGGGCGGGCCATCACCGGGCTGAGCGCGTTCACGCGCTGAGGTTCCGGATCACCGCGGGGACGATGGCACTGATCGCGAGTGCGAGGCCCGGTGCGGCCGCATCCGTGAGCCCGCCGAACACCGCGGCGCCGAGTGCCGCCCCCAGCGTCACCGCGGTGTCGATCCAGCTGTTCGCCTCGGTGCGCACCCGCGGATCGGTGCGCGCATCGGCGGCGACCAGCAGATGAGACGGTGCGCACCTGGCGCACGACGACCCGTCTGCTGGAACTGCTCGACGAGAGCTGAGCGCTCGCGAGCGGATTCAATCGAGCGGATGCCCCTGCGAGAGCAGGCCGCGGGGGTCGTACTGCGCCCGGATGTCCCGCAACCGTGGCAGGTTGGTCCCGTAGTACGCCTCGGCGTCGAGCAGCCGGTCGGAATCGGCGAAGTTCTGGAATCCCCGTCCGGTGCTCGCAGCGCGCGTCGCGGCAGCCATGCGCTCCAGGTGCTCCGATGCGGCATCCTGCGCCTCCGTGGATGCGTGCAGCGGAAGCGTGGTCGTCAGTTTCAGGAGGAAGGCGGCGTCGCGGTGGACGAAGGCCGTGTCCGTGGCGGCGGTGCGATTGTAGGCGCCGCCCCACGGCATGAAGTCGAGCTCGCTCGCGTGCTCGCCGTGCCGGTCACCGGTCAGCACCTCGAGAAGCCGAGCGCTGGTGCGTGACGGCATCGGGCGGTCGAAGTACTGCGACGTCGAGTACAGGAGCTCCGGTGTCGGTGCCGTTGCGGGCGAGTCATCCTCCGCGGCTCCGGTCTCGGCAGGAGGCCGGCCGAGGTCGGCCCAGAACCGCGTCGCGCCGCGGTAGTCGGTCACCGCCACCTCGATGCCCGCGGCGGCGACATCCGGCTCGCCGAGCTCCCGAGCGAATCGGTGCATCCGAGTCCCTGCTTCGCCCGGGTCGCCGAACCACGTGGCGTAGAGGTCGACCTGCGGCTCTGCACCAGCAGGCACGGTCACCTTCAGGCTGGCGGCAAGGGCATCGGGCTGCTCGGGCGCCCACCGCTGCCATGCGGAAACGGCGTTCGAGGCGGCGGCGATCGGCCACCGCGCGTGGAAGTCGACCGCGTGCTCGGGTACGGGTACCGCGTCGAAGGTGAGGCTGGTGACCACGGCGAGTCCGACGGTACCGCCGCCCCGAAGCGCCCAGAACAGGTCGGCGTACTGGTGCGCGTCGCACGTGACGATGGTGCCGTCCGCGAGGACGGCCTCGGCCGCGATGAGTCGGTCGCTGGTGACTCCCCAACGGCGACCCAGGATGCCGAGCCCTCCGCCGAGCGCGAGCCCGGCGATCCCGACCGTCGGGCAGGTGCCGCCTGCGATGGTCAGGCCGAGCGGGATCAGGGCGTCGGAGATGGAGCCGAGCTGGGCTCCGGCGCCGACGATGACCCGGTTCCCATCGACGGCGATGCTGTGCATGCGACTGGTGTCGATCACGATTCCGGGGGTCGTCGACCGGCCGGCGAAGCTGTGACCGCCGCTTCGGATCGCGACGGGCATGCCGTGCTGCCGGGCGAAGGCAAGCCCGGTGACGACGTCGCGACTGGAAGCGCACTGCACGACGATGGCGGGGCGCACCTCGCGGTAGCGGCCGTTGAAGGTGCGGATCGCCTCGGCATATCCGGGAACCTCGCCCAGCAGCACTTCGCCGTCGAGGTCGGCGCGGAGCCCGCGCACTGCCTCGATCTCCATCGAGATCCTCCCCCGTGGCTCGCCGGCCCGGCCGGGCCTCAACGGGCCCGCTCCCAGGTGATCTCCTCGAGCGGGTGTCGCTCGTCGCTCGTGCCGGGCCCCGGCTCGTCCCGCCCTCCCCCCACAGGCATGCCGATCGCCGCCATGGTGGTGACCTCCCAGTGCTCGGGGATCCCGAACTCGAGCGTGACGCCGTCGCGGTCGAAGGCGCGGAACTGGTGGACGAAGAGCCCCATCGCGTGGGCCTGGAAGGTCATGTGGGCGGCCGCCTGTCCGAGGTCGTACTGCGCGAACTCGGAGTACTCCAGGTCGCTGTCCTCGACGAATCGATGCGCGAGGTTGGCGACGAGGAGGCTCGCATCGGGGGCCCATCTCGTCGAGCTCCGCGCGAGATGGGCGACGAGCCGCCGGTGGACGCGGTCGCCGCGCCGCCCCACGATGAACGACCACGGCTGCGAGTTGCCGGCCGACGGGGCACGGCCTGCCGCCTCGAGCAGGAGGTCGACCTCTCCACTCGACACGGTGTGCCCCGCGTCGAATCGCACGGGGCTGTAGCGGTCCCGTGCGAACGCGTGGGGCAGGACATGGGCGCCGGCGGTCACACAGTCGGCAACCGCGGCTCGACGGGAGCTATTCCGGCTCTTCACCAGTGGTGAACCTGCCTCGCAGGTCGAACGTGGTCTCCGGACCCGCCGTGATGTCGAGGTGCAGCCCGCGAGCCGATGCCGTGCCGACCGTCAGAGATCGAGGAAGTCGCCGAGCCACGATCGGACCGATGCGAGACACTCCGTCGAGACCTGACCCGTCACTCGCGTCAGGCGGTCGCGGGAGAGGGTACGCGGCTGCTCCGTCATGATCCAGGACGGCTGGTCGAGCCCGCTGGGCCCGGCGACCCGGACGTGATTCGGCCATCCACGGTCGGTCGTCGTGATCGGCAACGCGATGACGAGGGTGGTGACGGCGTCCAGATATCCGTCAGAGGCGATGACGAGAACCGGTCGATGCCCGCCCTGCTCCCGACCGCGCACCGGCTCGAGAGCGGCCCAGGCGACGAGGCCCGGGCCGAGTTCCGGCCCCGTCACGAGTCGGTGTCAGTCAGTTCGGTTCGCTCCCACTCGGCGGACTCAGCCGCATGCGTTTCGGCATCTGCAGGGGTGGAACGGGCGATGGCTGCCTTCAACAGGCTCAGTCGCCGCCTGCGATCTTCGGCATCCGCGAGGCGAGCAAGGTGCGCGCCGAGCGTGAGCCCGTCTCGCGCGGCCTGCTCCTTCAAGCGGTCGCGAAGCTCGTCGCTCACCTTGATCGTCGTGGTCATACTCGAAGTATACCGACGTGTCAGAGGGCCTTCCGCATCTGCTGCGTGACGATTCCATACCCGGCGGAGGTGTACAGGCCGACGGCGGTGGCGTTGCTCCCGAAGACGTTCAGCTCGAGGGCGGCGGCGCCCGCCTGCCGAGTCGCCTCCTCCACCGCGGACAGGAGCGCGCGACCGAAGCCGGCCCCGCGCCTGGTCTCGAGGATCTCGATGTCGTAGAGGAATGCGACATCCGGTGCCCCGCGGGGGTGGTCGAGACTCACCCAGGCGCGGCCGACCGGCTCGCCGTCGGCATCGAGTCCACGGAGCATGAGCATGCGCGCCGTTGCGAGTCCCTCGGGCAGGAGTTGCGCGTTCTCGTCACGGGCTCGCTGTACCGCGCCCGCCTCGGGCCATCGCCCGGCGGCGATCTGCTCCGCGGCGTACTGCTCCGCGAGCTCGGACTGCCAGGCATCGAACTCGTCCTGCGTCATGGGACGAATCGTCACGGTCGTCATCGAGCCATCCTGACACGCACTCGCGACGGCTGCGACGGTCACGCGACGTACGACTCGTGCGCCTCGTACCGCACGAGCGTCGGCCGCGCGGCGAGCAGTTCGGCGAGGCCGGGTACGGCGCCCTCCCCCGCCCGGAAGCCGCGATACGCCTGCTCGTCCTCCCATGACGCCCACGTCTCGTACAGGGTCCAGTGTGCCGGGTCCTCGCGGTTCACGAGCCATTCGAGCCGCTCGAATCCGGGGAAGGCCCGGGTGTCCTCGAGCAGGTCCGCCACGACGGCTCGCGCCTCCTCGAGTCGAGCCGGATCCATGCGGAACTCGACGATCGCGATGTGTGCCACGGTGCCTCCTCGGTGCGCGGCATCCGTCGACTCGCGATGTGCGCCCTCGGACCATAGCTCAGCACTCGCCGGACGCACCAGCGGTCCACCACGCAGTGGAAAGCCGCTGGACCGCGATCCGGTCGTCTGCCACCATCGCAGGCGCCCCCGACCCGCGAGGGCGCGCCCACCCGTCGGGCGCCACCGCCGACACTGGAGCCTGCATGCGATACACGACCCTCGGCGCGAGCGGCCTGCGCATCTCGCGCCTCATACTCGGTTGCATGTCGTACGGCGAGCCCGACCGCGGTGCGCACGGCTGGTCGCTCGGCCTCGACGACTCGCGCCCGTTCTTCCGGGCGGCGGTCGAGGCGGGCATCTCGGTCTTCGACACGGCCAACGTGTACTCCCTCGGCTCGAGCGAGGAGATCACGGGACAGTTGATCCGCGAGTTCACGCGCCGCGACCAGGTCGTCATCGCGACGAAGCTCGGCATGCCGATGGGCTCGGGGCCGAACGACGCCGGTCTCTCCCGCGGCGCCATCATGACGCAGGTGGACGACTCCCTCCGTCGCCTCGGCACCGACTACATCGACCTCTACCAGATCCACCGCCTCGACCACCGCACACCCATCGAGGAGACCATGCGGGCGTTGCACGACGTGGTCGCCTCGGGGAAGGTGCGCTATCTCGGGGCATCCTCGATGCACGCGTGGCAGTTCGCGAAGATGCAGTACACCGCCGACCTCCACGGTTGGACCCGCTTCGTCTCCATGCAGGACCAGTACAACCTGCTCATGCGCGAGGAGGAGCGCGAGATGCATCCGTTCTGCGTCGACCAAGGCGTCGGCGTCATCCCATGGAGCCCGCTCGCGCGCGGTCGCCTTGCCCGCGAATACGGTGCGCCGAGCCCGCGGCTCGAGCTCGACGCGACCGGCGCGAACCTCTACCGCCAGGACGAGGAGTCCGACCGCGCCATCGCCGCGGCCGTCGGCGAGATCGCGGACGAGCGCGGCGTCTCGAGGGCCCGGGTCGCCCTGGCGTGGCACTTCGCGAAGCCCGTGGTGTCGGCCCCGATCATCGGTGTCACCAAGCCCGAGCACCTGGAGGACGCCGTCGCCGCGCTCGAACTGGAACTGACCTCCGATGAGGTCGAGCGCCTCGAGGCGCCGTATCGCCCGCGCAATCCCGAGGGCTTCGCCTGAAGCCGGCGGGCGGTACGAGGACGGGCCGTTGCCCGACGGCTGCTCAGTCGGCCTGTTCCTCCACGTAGCCGGCGGCCTCGAGCGTGCGCGAGATCGATGCCGCGGTGACGCGCACGAGGTGGATCATGTTCTTGCCGTCGACGTCTTTCTCGGTGAGGGCCAGCGAGATCGCGGCGATGACCGTGTGGTTCGCGTCGCGCACCGGGGCCGCCACCCCGATGTGCACGTCGTCGACCTGGCGGTCGCTGACCGCGTAGCCGATGTGGCGGATGTCCCTGAGCAGGCGTTCGAGCGTCTCGCGATCGGTGTACGTGCGCGGCGTGAAGGCCTCGAGCTCCCCCGACAGCACCTCCTCCTGCACCTCGGGCGGAGCGTGCGCGAGCAGCACCTGCCCGATCGCGGTGGCGTGCAACGGGTAGCGGGCGCCGACCAGCGGACGCCGCACCGATCGTCGCGGGCTCTGGAACCGCTCGATCGACACGAGCTCCCGGCCCTCGCGGATCGCGAGGTGGGACGCGTACCCGGTGGTCTCGTAGAGGTCCTGCATGTACGGCCGCGCGAGCCGCTGCAGCCCGACGGAACGCGGTGCGAGCGACGCCAGCTCCCAGAGCCGAAGGCCCACGCGGTATCGACCCTCGCCATCGCGCTCGAGCGCACCCCACTCGACGAGCCGCTGCACGATGCGATAGCAGGTCGCGATCGGCAGGCCCGTGCGACGGCTGATGTCGGAGAGCGACTGTCGCACCCGGCCGCCCTGGAACGTGCCGAGGATGGCGAAGGCGCGGTCGATCACCGATCGAGATGCGCCTCCATCGGGAACCTCATCGACGTGCTCCGTCGTCACGCTTCCCATCATCCTCCATCACGATGATCGCGCGGCCGGTGATCTCGCCGCGGGCCAGCGCCTGATAGGCGTCGTCGACCTCCTCCAGCGAGTAGCGCCGCGTGATGAGGCCCTCGGCGTCGAACGCGCCCGACTCGATGAGGTCGATGACCTCCGGCAGGTCGGAGCGGGTCCGCCCGCCGAACGACCCGGTGATCGTGTAGCCGCGCCGCACCAGTGGGGTGATCTCGATCGGCGCCGTCGCCGCTCCGGCGGCGATGCCCACCGCCACCATGCGTCCGCCGTCGGCCAGCATCTTCGACGCCTGCACGAAGGTCTCCGGGCGCCCGAGCGCCTCGAACGCGACATCCGCCCCGCCCTCGACGATGCCGCGCACCGCCTCGACGGGGTCGAGCTCGCGGGAGTTCACGGTGTCGGTCGCGCCGAGTCGTCGCGCACCCTCGAGTTTCTCGTCGGCGATGTCGACGGCCACGATGCGGGTCGCTCCGACGGCGGCGGCCATCTGCACGATGCTCGAGCCGACGCCGCCGACGCCGACCACCACGACCGAGTCGCCCGCCTCCACGTGGCCCGCGCGCTTGACCGCGCCGTAGGACGTCAGACCGGCGCACCCGGCGATGCACGCGGACGTGGCATCCGTCGATTCCGAGAGCGGGGCCAGCGCCGACACCGGCACGACGGAGTACTCGGCGAGCCCGCCCATCGAGTACATCGCGAGGAACCCGCCGTCGGGCATCGACAGGCGGCTGGTTCCGTCGTAGAGCGTGCCGCGCAGCCGGTTCTGCGCGAAGAAGTTCGCGCACAGGTCGTCGCGGCCACGGCGGCAGGCGTCGCAGTCGGTGCAGGGCATGATGAACGCGCCCACCACGGTTGCGCCGACCTCGAGCGACTCGGGCACGTCGGTGCCCGGCCCGAAGCCCACGATGACGCCGCTGATCTCGTGGCCGAGCACCGCCGGTCGCGGGAAGGCGACCTCACCTTTCACGACGTGCAGGTCGGTGTGGCAGACGCCGCACGCGATGACCTTGACGAGCGCCTCACCCCGCCTGGGCGCCGGCACGTCGAGGTCGATGACCCGCAGCCGCGGTTCCTCGTCATGCAGGACCGCGGCGCGCATCGTGCGCGGCACCTCGCTCGGGGATGTCGGCATGGGGGTCCTCTCGTCATCGAACGGCACAGGATCCAGCATCCGGCATGGTGCCCTCGTGTCAATCGGGCGTTCACTGGATGAAAGCACAGCCGCCCTTGTGGGCGCCGGTCGGCGGGTGGTGGACTGGCGAGGGCGGCGCCAAGCGCCGCTGAGACATCCGTCATCGAGACATCCGTCATCGAGCAGTGAGGACGCCCATGCCGTACATCACCGTCGGAACCGAGAACTCCGCCCCCATCGAGCTCTACTACGAGGATCACGGCAGCGGCCAGCCGGTCGTGCTGATCCACGGCTACCCGCTCGACGGGCACTCGTGGGAGAAGCAGGCGCGGGCCCTGCTCGAGGCCGGCTACCGCGTGATCACCTACGACCGTCGTGGCTTCGGGGCATCCGGCAAGCCGACGACCGGCTACGACTACGACACGTTCGCGGCCGACCTGAAGACCCTGCTCGACACGCTCGACCTCGACGACGTCGTGCTCGTGGGCTTCTCGATGGGCACGGGCGAGGTCGGTCGCTACCTCGGCAACCACGGCAGCGAGCGCATCGCCAAGGCCGCGTTCCTCGGCTCCCTCGAGCCGTACCTGCGGCAGACCGACGACAACCCGGGCGGCGCGGCTCCCGACTTCGGCGACCTCGAGGCGCAGGCCGTGAACGACCGGTTCGCCTGGTTCACGGGGTTCTTCGAGAACTTCTACAACCTCGACGAGAACCTCGGCTCCCGCATCAGCGAGGAGGCGGTTCGGGGCAGCTGGAACGTGGCGGCCCGTGCCTCGTGGTACGCGGCATCGGCCTGCGTCGACACCTGGCTCACCGACTTCCGCGCCGACATCGAGAAGGTCGACGTGCCTGCCCTCATCCTGCACGGCACCGCCGACCGGATCCTCCCGATCGACGTCACCGCACGTGAGTTCCGCAAGCGGCTGCCCGATGCCGACTACGTCGAGATCGAGGGCGCCCCGCACGGCCTGCTCTGGACGCACGCCGACGAGGTCAACGCCGCGCTGCTCGCATTCCTCGCGAAGTAACGGGGAAGGACACGGGACCTTCGTCCATGCGGACGTCGCGATGGAGGGCCTAAGGTCGATCGTCGCAAGGGGGATCTCATGAACAGGTTCGTTCGGGCCGCCGCCGCGGCAGCGGTGACGGCGATGACCATCGGCGGCCTCGCCGCATGCAACTTCATCGGCCCGCCGCAGCGCTTCACCGACGACTTCACGGTGACCGAGGATATCGCCGCCATCGAGCTCGATGAGCCCAACGGCAGTGTCCGGGTGACCGGTGTCGAGGGCGCGACCGAGATCACGGTCGAGCGCACCGTCTCGTACATCGGCGACCGCGACATCGGCGACACGCACGAACTCGACGGCGACACCCTCGAGCTCGGCGGCTGCGGCCGGTTCTGCTCGGTCGACTACACCGTCGAGGGCCCCATCGGCCTCGACGTGGGCGGGCGGACGTCGAACGGGGCCATCGAGCTCACCGGAGTCACCGAGGTCGACGTGCGTACGTCGAACGGACGCATCGAACTCGAGGAGGTCTCGGGCGGCGTCGATGCCGAGACGAGCAACGGGCGCGTCATCGGGCGCGACCTGAACGGCGACGGCGTGAGCGTGCGCACCTCCAACGGCGGCATCGAGCTCGAACTGGGTGAGGCGCAGGATGTCGAGGCCCGGACGTCGAACGGCGCGATCGAGCTCGCGGTGCCCGATGGCACCTACCGGGTGACCGCCGAGACCTCGAACGGCTCCACCGACATCGGCGTCGACGACGACCCCGACGGCGAGTTCGAACTCGAACTGCGCACGTCGAACGGGTCGATCACCGTGACCGGCGGCTGACGCGAGCGGGCCGGATGCCGCGACATCCGGCCCCTCGTCGTGTCACGCGCCGCGGAACTCCGCGAGGGCCGCCTCGAGCTGGTCGACGGCCCAGTCGAGGTCACCCTGCTCGACCACGATCGGGGGCGCGAGCCGGATGGTCGAACCGTGCGTGTCCTTCGCGAGCACGCCGCGACGCATGAGTGCCTCGCAGACCTCTCGCCCGGTGGCGAGCGCGGGGTCGATGTCGATGCCGGCCCAGAGGCCCGCGCCGCGAACGGCGACGACGCCGTGTCCGACGAGTGCGTCGAGCCGCTCGTGCAGGTGCGCGCCGAGCTGACGGGCCCGCGCCTGCGGCTCGCCCGACGCGAGCATGCGAACGACCTCGAGCCCCACCGCCGCGGCGAGCGGGTTGCCGCCGAAGGTGGAGCCGTGCTGGCCCGGCTGGATCACGCCGAGCACGTCGCGATCACCCACCACGGCGGAGACCGGCACGATGCCGCCGCCGAGCGCCTTGCCGAGCAGGTACAGGTCGGGCACCACACCCACCAGGTCGCACGCGAACGTCGCCCCCACGCGGCCGAGGCCCGACTGGATCTCGTCGGCGATGAGGAGCACGTCGCGCTCGCGCGTGATGCGGCGCAACTCGGGCAGGAAGTCGGCGGGCGGCACGAGGATGCCGGACTCGCCCTGGATGGGCTCGACGAGCACCGCGACGGTGTTCTCGTCGATCGCGGCCTCCACCGCGGCGGCATCGCCGTAGGGCACGCTGTGGAATCCCGGCGTATACGGCCCGAAATCGGTTCGCGCGTCGGGGTCGTCGCTGAACGAGATGATCGTCGTGGTGCGCCCGTGGAAGTTCCCGGCCATCACGATGATGTTCGCGGCATCCGCCTCGACGCCCTTCACCCGGTAGCCCCAGGCGCGCGCGATCTTGATGCCCGACTCCACGGCCTCTGCGCCGGTGTTCATCGGCAGCACCATGTCCTTGCCGCAGAGCGCCGCGAGCTCGGTGACGAACGGCCCGAGCCGGTCGTTGTGGAAGGCACGGCTGGTGAGCGTGATGCGGTCGAGCTGGCGGCGAGCCGCGTCGACCAGGCGCGGGTCGCCATGCCCGAAGTTCACCGCGGAGTACGCCGCGAGGCAGTCGAGGTAGCGGCGGCCCTCGACGTCGGTGACCCATGCGCCCTCACCGGATGCCACGACCACGGGCAGCGGGTGGTAGTTGTGCGCGGCGTGCTCGTCCTCCGCGTGGATGGCTGCGGCCGTCCGAGCCGAAGGCTCCGCCCGTAGACGCCCGACCACACCCGAGCCCTCGGCTCGGACGGCCGCATCCCGGTCGTTCGTCACATGGGCGTTGGTGGTGCTCATCGGCGCAGCTCCAGGGTGCAGCACTTGACGCCGCCGCCGCCGAGCAGGAGCTCGGACAGGTCGACGCCGATCGGGTTGTAGCCGTGCAGTCGCAACTGCCGCTCGAAGTCGACGGCGCGCGAGGCGATGACCACGTTGTACCCGTCGCTGAACGAGTTGAGGCCGAGCACCGCGGCATCCGTCTCGTTCACGAGGATCGCCTCGGGGAATCGCTCGCGCAGCACGGCGAGGGACTCGGCGTCGAACGCGGTCGGCAGGTAGGCGATGTGCTCCTGGCCGGGCGTCGAGTCGAGCACCGCGATGGCGGTGTCGAGGTGGTAGAAGCTCGGGTCGACGAGTCGCAGGGTCACCACCTCGCGGTCGAAGATGCGAGCGAGCTCCTCATGCGAGAGCGAGTGGCTGCGAAACCCGGTGCCGGCGAGGATCGTCTCGCCCACGAGCAGGAAATCGCCCTCGCCCTCGTTGATCTCGTCGGGCTCGCGCACGTCGAAGCCGGCTGCCCGGAACCAGTCCATGTAGGCCGGACCCTCGGGCTGCCGCTCGGGGTAGGTGAACTTCGCACCGTAGGCGACGCCGTCGATGACGAATCCCCCGTTGGCCGCGTAGACCATGTCGGGCAGGCCCGGGATCGGATCGATGAGGTGCACGTCGTAGCCGAGCTCCAGGTAGGTGTCGTACAGCACCTGCCACTGCGCGAGGGCGACCCCCGTATCGGTCGGCTCGGCCGGGTTCATCCACGGGTTGATGCGGTAGACGACCGTGAAGTGCTCGGGACGGCACATCAGCACGGTGCGTCCGGTGGGTCGTCGCTCGGGCCTCGTGCCCGACTGCTCGTCGGTCTGGATCGCGGTCGACATCTCGCTCCTTCGCGTGGGGCCGATGTCGTCGCGTCGGGCGACATCCGCCGTGTTGGCAATGTCGGCGGACCAGGTCGCTCATTCGAGCCTCGACGACGACGTTCGGGTTGCGCCGCCGTCGAGACGCCACTCTCAGTGTGAACCGAACGGCCGGGAACATTCCGGGCTTCACGCGCAATTTCGCTGCGCGTTCGCAGCCGATTCGGGCGATTCGTGCATACGAGGGCGAGCGGATGCCGCGGGGCGCTCGTACCGGACGGCCCTCTTGCCCCGCACTCCGGTGTGGGGCATCCTGATGCTGGACCCGGTGCACGGCCGGGCGGCCGTGGGGGGTCGCATGGACGAGTCCACCCGTGACGAACGGATGCGACACCTGCAGCGCGTCGCGTACGGCGCTGCGGCGAGCGACACCGAGCGTGCGGCCGCCCTCGTCGAGCTCGAGTCGTTGCGACGCGATCAGGCGACCGAGACGGATGACCCGGCCACGACGACCGGGGTCGACGTCGCGCTCCCGCCGGGCGCGGCGCCCGAGGCGTCCGTCCCCGAGCCGTCCGCGTCGGAGGCATCCGCGTCGGAGGCACTCGCCGAGCGAGCCGCCACCGACCCTGCTCGTCCGCTCAGGTGGGCGATCATCGCAGGCACGACGGCACTGGTCCTCGGCGTGGGCGTCGGCTGGCAGCTCGACGCGCGCATGCCGAGCGTGGAGCCGGAGCTCCGCGCGCCCGGATCGGCCCCGGACCTCTCACTCGACGTCGGCGCCGTGCTCACCGGCCCGGTCGTGACCGAGTCGCTCGCCTACGACGTCTTCGATCGACCGGCGACGCCCGCCGACAGCCCCGCCCTCGAACTTCCCGAGGAGTGGGTGCAATCGGCGGATCTGAGGCTCCTCGTGACCATGCCGGATGGAGCCGCGGTCTATGCCGCGAAGTCACCCGGATCGACGGTGGACATGTGCGTGGTCATCGTCGTGCCCGGCCAACCGGGCATTGGCCTGTCGTGCACATACGACGGGAGCTTCGAGGCCGGGCGTCTGCGCTACGAGTTCTGGCACGATGGTGCCGGCGCGGTCGTGGTGACCCTGTATGCCGACGGATCCGTGCAGGTCGGCGGGCGACCGGTCACGCTCCCGGTCGGCATTCCGGGCAGCTGATCGCGACCCGGGCTCAGCCGTTCTTCGCGTCGCGCCACGCGAGCCACTCGGTCACGGCGCCGAGGTCGAAGTCGGGTCCCGAGATGCCGAGCGTGAACAGCCGAACGCCGGCGGCGTAGAGCGCGTCGGCGTAGTCGAGATCGACGCGACGCCGGGTGAGTTCGTTCGACACCGTGATCTGCGACACGTCGCGCCCGACCTCGTCGCCCCAGCGCCTCAGCACGTCGAGCTTGTGCGGCAGGTCGTCGGGTGCGACGAACGAGTGCCAGATGTCGGCGTGCTGCGCCACGATCCGCAGCGTCTTCTGCTCGCCCTTGCCGCCGATCATGATCGGGATCCTGCGTGTCGGCCCCGGGTTCAGCTTCGCCCACCTGGCCTCGATGCGCGGCAGCGCGCCGGCCAGCGCGTTCAACCGCGAGCCGGGCGTGCCGAACTCGTAGCCGTACTCGTCGTAGTCGCGCTCGAACCAGCCGGATCCGGTTCCGAAGATGAACCGGCCCACCCCTCGCTTCGCGCTGATGTGGTCGAGCGTGCGGGCCATGTCGGCTTGCAGGTCGGCGTTGCGATACGAGTTGCAGCTCACGAGCGAGCCGAACTCGATGCGCTCGGTCTGCTCGGCCCACGCGCCGAGCATCGTCCAGGCCTCGAAGTGCTTGCCGTCTCGATCGCCGGTGAGGGGGGAGAAGTGGTCCCAGTTGAACGCGATGTCGACGCCGAGTTCCTCGAGTCGGAGCACGGCGTCGCGGATGGCGGAGTACTCGGCGTGCTGGGGCTGCAACTGGATGCCGAGGCGCACGGGGGAATCGAGAGGCATGCGTCCAACACTAGGGCGGATGCCGCGGGTGCAGCCCGCGGCATCCGCTCAGTGATGGGCGGGCTCGGACTCGAAGCGCTGCTGAAGGTCAGCGAACCGGCGCACGATATCGGCGTCAACCGCTGTCAGAACGCAACGAATCGACGTACACTCCGAGGATGGACAACCTCGACCGCGCCATCCTCGACCTGCTCCGGCAGAACGCGCGAGCGGGCTACGGCGACATCGGGTCGTCGGTCGGCCTCTCCGCGTCCGCCGTCAAGCGACGCGTCGACCGACTCGTCGCCGACGGCGTCATCAAGGCGTTCACCATCCAGGTCGACCCCGCCGTCGACGGCATGTCCACCGAGGCGTACGTCGAGCTGTTCTGCCGCGGCACCGTCGCTCCCGACGAGTTGCAGCGCATCCTGCAGGGGGTGCCCGAGGTCGTCTACGCCGGCACCGTCACGGGCAGCGCCGACGCGATCGTGCACATGCGCGCCCGCGACATCACCTCGCTCGAAGACGCGCTCGAACGCGTCCGCATCGCCCCCAACGTCGACCACACCCGCAGCGCGATCGTGCTCTCGCGGCTCGTGAACCGCAACCGGGACTGACGATGACCCGCCGGCAGGCCGAGGGGGGTCCGGATGCCACGGGGCCGACCGCTTCCGAGCGCGAGTCCACGCCGAGCGATGCCATGAGGTTCACGATCGACCCGGTGGCATCCGACCCGCCGTTCGAGCAGGTGCGCACGCAGGTCGTGGAGGCCGTGCGCGACGGGCGGCTCGCCGTCGGCGCGAAGCTTCCCACGGTCCGTGCGCTGGCCGACGAACTCGGGCTCGCCGTGAACACCGTCGCCAAGGCGTACCGCGCGCTCGAGGCCGACGCGGTCATCGAGACCCGCGGACGCAACGGCACCTTCGTCGCCGAGCATGGCGAGCCCGGTGAGCGGCAGCTGCAGCGGGCCGCCGCCGACTATGCGGCGCTCGCGCGGCGACTCGGGGTGGGGGCATCCGAGGCTCGCGCGATCGTGGACGCCGCGCTCAGCTGACGCTCGCTCAGCTCGCCTCGGGGATCGGCTGCTTCGGCAGGCGCCGCACCTTCGCCCGGCGACGGCGTCGCTCGGGCACCATGGAGCGCATCTCCTCGAGCTTGCCGAAGCAGAGGAGGCGGTCCTCGGCCTCGAGCATCACGCCCTTGCGCGGGTTCGGGATCACGTTCGCGCCGCGGTGCAGGGTCAGCACCGTGATGTCCCGCTCCCACAGCCCCGATTCGCCGAGGGTCTTGCCCACGAGGTCGGCTGCGCCGTGCACGACGAGCTCGGCGACGCCGTACCCGGTCGAGACGGTGAGACGCTGGCGCACGTCGATCTCGGGGAACGCGACCTGTCCTCCGATGTAGTCGATGATGGCGCCCGCGACATCGAGGTTCGTCGCCGTCTCGATGCCCTGCAGGCCCGGCGACGAGTTCACCTCCATCACCAGTGGGCCCTCGTTGCCCTCGAGCATGTCGACGCCCGCGACCTTGAGGCCCATGATCTGCGCCGAGCGCACCGCCGCCTGCTCGTACTCGGGCGAGAGTTCGACCGGTTCCACCGTGCCGCCTCGGTGCACGTTCGAGCGGAACTCGTCGCCGCTCGCGACACGACGCATGGCCGCGACGACGCGGTCGCCGACGACGAGGGCACGGATGTCGCGGCCGCGGCTCTCGGCGATGAATCGCTGGATGAGCACGTTCTGCTTCGTCGAGTGCAGCGTCTCGATGATGGCCTCGGCGACCTTCACCTCGGGCGCCAGGATGACGCCGATGCCCTGCGTGCCCTCGAGGAGCTTGATGACGACGGGCGCGCCGCCGACGAGCTGGATGGCGGGACGCACGTCGGCGCGGTTGCGCACGAAGGCCGTGGCGGGCATGCCGATGTTGTGCCGCGAGAGGATCTGATTCGCGCGCAGCTTGTCGCGCGCGTTCGTGATGCCGTTCGCCGTGTTGGGCGTGTAGACGTCCATCTGCTCGAACTGGCGCACCACGGCCGTGCCGAAATAGGTGATGGAGTTGCCGATGCGCGGCAGGATCGCGTCGTAGTCGGAGAGCGGTCGACCCCGGTACTGCAGGTCGGGCTCGGGGCCGGCGAGGTCGATGGCGAAGCGCAGGGTGTTCAGCACCCTGACGTCGTGACCGCGCTGCTCCGCGGCCGTGCGGAGCCGCTGCGTGGAGTACGCGTGCGGCGCGCGCGAGAGGATCGCCAGTTTCATCGTGTTGCCCCTGCGAAGATGGTCGGGTGGTAGAGCCCTCCCATTCAAACACCATCGTCGGATGGCGCGAGTGGGTCGGCTTGCCCGGGGTGGGTGTGCCATGGATCAAGGCGAAGATCGACACGGGAGCGCGCACCTCGTCGCTGCACGCCTTCGACATCGTCGAGTTCCGGCGCGGTCGGAGGCACTTCGTGCGGTTCGGCGTGCACCCCTGGCAGGACACCGATGAGGACGCCGTGGTCGTCGAGTTGCCGATCCATGATCGTCGCGCGGTGCGGAGTTCCTCGGGGCACACCGAGGTGCGGATCGTGGTGCTCCTCGAGGTGGTGCTCCGCGGGCATGCCGTGAAGTCCGAGGTGACGCTCACCAACCGCGACGAGATGGGCTTCCGCATGCTCATCGGCCGCGAGGCGCTGCGGCAGGGCTTCGTGGTCGATGCGGCGAAGTCGTTCACGGGCGGGCGGGCGCCCGGACGCATCCGCCGTCGCAATCGCGGGCGCTGAGCCCCGGCCTCAGGCCGCGAGCTCGGCCTCCAGCCGCGCGACATCCTCGGCGCGGCAGAGCCCCGTCGCCTCGAGCATGGCCGTCGCGCTGCCCGCCGCAACGGCCGTGCGGAAGGCCTCCTCCACGCTGCGTCGCTCGGCGAGCCGGAGGATGAGCCCGGCGAGGAACGCGTCGCCCGCCCCCACGGTGCTCCGCACGTCCACGCGCGGCGTCAGCAGTCGCAGCACCCCATCGGTGGTCGCGAGCACGGCACCGGCAGCACCCAGCGAGAGCGCGACGACCTCGGCACGTCCGCTCGCGACGATCGACCGCGCCGCCTCGACCTGTTCGGCCTCGTCGAGCGTGTCGCCCGAGCCGACCAGTTCCGCGAGCTCGCGCAGGCTCGGCTTGATGAGGAACACCCCCTCGTCGAGCGCCGCCTCGAGCGCCGGCCCCGACGCGTCGACGACGATGCGCACATCGTGCTCGCCGCAGATCCGCGAGAGGAGGGCGTAGAAGTCGTCGGGGACTCCCGGAGGCAGGCTGCCGCTCGCGACGAGGTATCCGCCGATCGGGAGGAGGTCGGCCACGACCGACAGGCAGGCACGCCACTCGGGCTCCCGCAGGGTCGGTCCCTGCAGCACGAAGCGGAACTGGTCGCCCGTCGCCAGCTCGTCGACGGTGAAGCTCTCGCGGGTGTTCCCCGCGACGCCGACCACGCGAGCGAGCACCCCCTCGTGCTCGAGGAAGCCCCGATAGGCCTGCCCGGTCGGACCGCCCAGCGGACAGATGGCGACGGAGTTGCCGCCGAGGTTCCGGATCGCCCGTGACACGTTGACCCCGCCGCCACCCGGATCGAACCGGGTCGGTCCGCAGCGGAGCTTGTGCTCGGGCACGACCTGCTCGGTCGAGCTCGAGACGTCGAGCGCGGGGTTCATCGTCAGCGTCACGATCGGGGCATGCACGGACATGACCCGAGCCTATGGGGCGAGGGCATCAGTTCCGGATGTCGCGGCCGCTCCCGGTGATCGCCCGGTACGCCGATCTCGCCCCCGGCACGCGGGCCACCGCGGTGCGCAGCGCGAAGACGAGCGGAGGGGAGCCGCGCTTGCGTGCCTCCGCCCGTCGGAACTCGCGGGCCCAGGCCGCCACGACCCGTTCGTCGTCGAACCTGTGCGCCGACCGCACGGCCGCACGCCGCATCGCCGCCACGCGCCCAGCAGGCAGGTCGTGCAAGCGCTGCAGGGTCGCGGCGAGCGCCTCGACATCACCGGCAGGCACGAGGAATCCGTTGCGCCTGTCGCGGATGATGTCGGCCGGCCCGTACCGGATGTCGTAGGCGATCGGCAGGCAGCCGGCGGCGAGGCTCTCGACGAGCACGAGCGGAAAGCCTTCGGAACGCGAGGTGAGCAGCAGGAACGAGGCCTCCGCCAGTCGCGCCCGCGCCTCCGGGTCGTATCCGTGGAGGCGCACCGCACCGGGGTCGGCGATGCGCGACTCGACCGAGGCACGGCATTCTCCGTCGCCGTACACGTCGAGGTGCAGCGGCGTCGGGAGCCGGGAGTTCGCGAGCTGCACGGCCTCGACCGCGTGCTCGACGCGCTTTCGTTCCTCCAGCGCCGCGAGCACGATGCCGCGGGAGGGGTCGCGATCCCCGACCCGGCTCACGGGCGTATCGGTGCGCGAGTTCGGGATCACGACGACGTTTCGGCGCGGCCCGACGAGCTCACCCACCTCGGCCGCCTGCCGGGGCGAGAGGAACGACACCAGGTCGAACTCGTCGAGGTGCTCGAAGACCTCGCGCCGGGAGGCACGCACCGGACCCGGCTCGCCCGCTCCCGGCCGATGCGACGCGTGCACCACGTGCGCCACGATCACGCGGGCTCGCCGGTAGCCGACCATGAAGCGCGCGACCGTCTTGCTGTCCACGATCATGAAGCTCGGCGCCCGGTCGGTCAGGGCGTCGAGCCACGCAGTGTAGAGGGGCCGGATGCGTCGCCATGACCGCACTGGGCTCCCACCGGAATCGCACAGCACGACCGACCGGCCCCCCGGCGTGCCGTGGCTCCGTACGTCGCGCCGATCGCTCAGCACGAGCGAGCCATCGGATCGGAGATGGTCGACCTGGAGGATCCGCCCATCGGCGCGCCGCCGGACGCGGGCGATCACGGCGCCGTCGCGGAGGCGCACCTCGGTCGTCTCGGCGTCGGTGAGAGGCGTGAAGACGCGGTCGGGAGCGAGCGAGCCACCGGGGAGCGGATGCTCCCGGAGCCAGTCGTAGAGATTCACGATGCGCACCCCATCGGCGAGCACACCGCGTTCCCGCAGGTGCTGCTCGACAACGGGCGTGTCGGGGCGATCGTCGAACGTGAGGACGTCGACGTCCACGCCCGCCACCCCGTGGAACGCCGCAGAGCGATGCAGCAGCGCCGTGGTCATGCCGCCGAACTGCTCGGGGATCGACCACGTGAGCGCGAAATACCGGCCCGCCGGCAGGCGCGTGGAACGAACCCCCATGACTCGAGCGTAGTTCGGGCGCGAGCCGCGCGAGGTCAGACGACGGCGTCGGAGATCGTCGTCGGGTTGCCGAACCGGTGGTTCGTGATCGAGATCGCCTGCTCGCGCAGGAACGGCAGCAGCTCCACCCGGCCCGACGGCGTCACGGGATGCGACCACACCGCGACATCCGGAGTGCCCCCGAGCGCCGCGGCGAGCGCCGACGCACCGCCGCCGACGAGGCGCACGCGGGGTGTCCTGATCCCACCGTTCTCGGCGCGGCCGAGCCAGGCGGCATCACCCTCGCGCACCACGAGCATCTCGCGGGCGGCGAGGACCGCCCGCACCGGGGCCGGGAGCTCGAACGCCGTCGACACGGACAGGTGCGACTTCGCGAGCAGGCCGGCCGCGATGACGCGCAGCCCCTCGGCGAGCGCCGACGACTCGCCGATGCGGATCGTCACGGGCACCGGGCGATAGCGGAAGAGGTTTCGCTCGACGCCGACGCCCGAGACATCCTTCGCGATGCCGTACTCCTCGGCCCAGGCCAGCTGGTCGGACAGGGCCGAACGTCGCAGCACCTCGAAGGTCTCGTAGTCGAGCGACGGCTGCGACGCCTCGATGAACTCGGTGACCCGGCGCTCGAGGCCGCGGAGGTGCAGCGTGCCCGATGTCGACGGATCGTGCCTGGGCAGCCACTCGCCGAGGCCGAGCAGGTAGTTCGGCCCGCCGGCCTTCGCACCGGCACCCACTGCGGAGCGCTTCCAGCCGCCGAACGGCTGGCGCTGCACGATGGCGCCCGTGATGCCGCGGTTGACGTAGAGGTTGCCGGCCTCGACCTGGTCGATCCACGTGGCGATCTCATCGGGGTCGAGCGAGTGCAGGCCCGCGGTCAGGCCGTAGTCGACCGCGTTCTGCATCCGGATCGCCTCGTCGAGGTCGCGCGCGTGCATGACGCCGAGCACGGGTCCGAAGAACTCGGTCAGGTGGAAGTACGAGCCGGCGGCGACACCCGTGCGGATGCCGGGCGACCAGAGCCGTCCGGAGCCGTCGAGCTGCCTCGGCTCGACGAGCCACTCCTCGCCGATGCCGAGCTGGGTGAGCGCGTGCAGGAGCTTGCCGTTCGCAGGCTCGATGATGGGGCCCATCTGGCTCGACGCCTGCTCGGGGTAGCCGACCCGCAGCGACGTGGCGGCGTCGACGAGCTGGCGGCGGAACCGCTCGGACTTCGCGACCGAGCCGACGAGGATCACGAGCGACGCTGCCGAGCACTTCTGGCCGGCGTGCCCGAAGGCGCTCTTCACGACGTCGGATGCCGCGAGGTCGAGGTCGGCCGACGGCGTCACGATGATCGCATTCTTGCCGCTGGTCTCGGCGAGCAGGGGCAGGTCGTTGCGGAACGACCGGAACAGCTGCGCCGTCTCGTAGGCACCCGTGAGGATGACCCGGTCTACAGCGGGGTGCGCGACGAGCTGCCGACCGAGCTCGTGGTCGGCGAGGTCGACGAGCGCGAGGAGTTCACGCGGCACGCCGGCCTCCCAGAGCGCCTCGACCATCACCGCGCCCGCGCGCTGGGCGAGCTTCGCGGGCTTGATGATCACGCCGGAGCCCGCGGCGAGCGCGGCGAGCACACCACCGGCGGGGATCGCGACCGGGAAGTTCCACGGCGGCGTGACGACGGTGACCTTCGGCGGGACGAAGACCGCCCCATGCACGTGGTCGAGCTCGCGAGCGCGCTCGGCGTAGTAGTGGGCGAAGTCGATGGCCTCGCTCACCTCGGGGTCGGCTTCGGCGATGGTCTTGCCGGTCTCGGCGGCCATGACCTCGATGAGCCGGTCGCGATTCGCGGCGAGCGCGATGCCCGCGCGGTGCAGCACCTTGGCCCGCTCGTCGCCCGTCAGCACCCCCCAGGCGCGGCCGCGTTCGGCGACCGTGGCGATGATCGAGGCGAGCGCCTCCTGGTCCTCGACGCGGGCCGCGGCCACGGTGTCGATGCCGAGCCGTGACGTGGGCACTCGCTCGAGGATCCGGCGACCCCACTCGCGGTTGGGGGCCAGCGCCGGGTCGGTGTCGGGCTCGTTGCGGAAGCCCGGGGTGGCGCCGGGGCCTGCGTGGAGGGTCGTACCGGTCGCTGAGCCTGTCGAAGCGGGCCTGCCGGGAGTGTTCCCTTCGACAGGCTCAGGGAACGGTACAGGCTCAGGGAACTCGACGCCGCCGCTGCCGCGCGTGATCTCGAGCACGACGCTCGTGAGCGACGCGTCCTCGTCGAGGTCGTCGCCGGGCGCGGGCGCGTCGGGCACCGCCATGGCCTCGGCGAACGTCTCCTCGGTCCACTCGGTCCGGCGGTTCTGCGTCCGGTTCGGACGCGGCGGCGCAACCTCCTCGACCGGCTCGGGGAACGCCGACCGCCCCGGCCCCTCGGCCTCGAGGGCCGCGACCGACCGCTCGTAGCGGAGGCGCTCCCGCTCGAACAGGCGCTCGTCGCTGCCGAGCTCGAAGACCGCCGACATGAAGTTGTCCTGGCTGGCGTTCTCCTCGAGGCGACGGATGAGGTACGCGATCGCGACGTCGAACTCGGTCGGATTCACCACGGGCGTGTAGAGCAGGAGGTTGCCGACGTCGCGGCGCACCGCCTCGGCCTGCCCGGTCGCCATGCCGAGCAGCATCTCGAACTCGACGCGCCAGTCGACGCCGCGCTCCTTGGCCATGAGCCAGGCGTGGGCGATGTCGAAGAGGTTGTGTCCGGCGATGCCGAGCTTCACGGCGTCGGTGCGCTCGGGTGTCATCGACCAGCTCAGCACGCGCTTGTAGTTCGTGTCGGAGTCCTGCTTGACGTCGTAGGTCGCCAGGGGCCAGCCGTGGATCGCCGCGTCGACGTGCTCCATCGCGAGGTTCGCGCCCTTCACGACCCGGACCTTGATGGGCGCGCCGCCCGCGCGACGACGCTCCATGGCCCAGGCGGTGAGTTCCTGCATCGCGCCGAGCGCGTCGGGCAGGTAGGTCTGCAGCACGATGCCCGCCTCGAGCCCGCGCAGCCGAGGCTGGTCGAGGAGGTTCGTGAACACCGCGATGGTGAGGTCGAGATCGCGGTACTCCTCCATGTCGAGGTTGATGAACTTGGGCGTGGGGCTCGCGGCCGCGAGTTCGTAGAGCGGCGTGAGCTTGTTCACGACCCGCTGCACGGCCTCGTCGAACGACCACATCGAGAGCTGGCTGACGACGCTCGAGACCTTGATCGACACGTAGTCGACGTCGTCGCGCGCGAGGAAATCGTAGGTGCCGCGCAACCGCCGGTCGGCCTCGTCTTCGCCGAGCACGGCCTCGCCGAGCAGGTTGAGGTTGAGGCGGTTGCCCGACTCGCGCAGTGTCGCGATCGCCGGACCGAGCTTGTCGGGCGTCGCGTCGAGCACGAGGTGTCCGACCATCGCCCGGAGCACGCGCCGCGCGATCGGGATGACCAGCCACGGGAACACGGGCGCGACGACCCCACCGACGCGGACGGCCGCCGTGAGGTACCAGGGCAGGAACCTCGGCGTGAGCCTCGCGACCTGCTCGAGGTTGCGGCCTGCGACGCCCAGGTCTTCCGGCCGCATGACGCCGTCGACGAAGCCGACCGTGAAGGCGAGCCCGTTGGGGTCCTTCAGCACGCCGGCAAGTCGCTCGGCGGCGGGTTCGGCGGGGTGGTCGGCACTCTCGGCGAGCCAGCGGCGCACGAGGGCGGTGACCTGGTCGGTGTGCGGTCGTGCGTCGGTCGCGGCGTTCGACATGGTCACGAGGGTAGTCTCCGTTGATCCGGGCGCGCCGGGCATCCGCGCCGCTCGCTACCAGTGTGCGCTGGGACATCCGTTCGGTACAGCAAATGAATCTGACGCATACTGTTCATCAGAACCGAATGGTCGCGCTCGCTGAGCTTGTCGAAGCGAGCGCCCTCCGACAGCTCCGGAAGCGAGGACCCGTGCTCGACGTGCGACGACTGCGACTCCTCGTCGAGCTGAGCCGCCGCGGCACGCTCGCCGCCGTCGCCGAGGCGCTGTCGTACAGCCCGTCGTCGGTGTCGCAGCAGCTGAGCCTGCTCGAGCGCGAGGCGGGCGTGCCGCTGCTCGTGCAGGTCGGCCGGCGCGTGCAGCTCACGCCGCAGGCGCTCGTGCTCGTCGAGCACGGGCAGGCGGTGCTCGACCGCCTCGAGGAGGCGGAGGCGGATGTCGCGCGCTCGCTCACCTCGGTCGGCGGCACCGTGCGCATCGCCGTGTTCCAGTCAGCCGCGCACGCCGTGGTGCCGCAGGCCCTGACGCTGCTGCGCGCGGAGCACCCCTCACTCCGTGTCGAGGTCACCGAGCGCGAGCCCGAGCTCGCCCTCTTCGACGTCGCGGCGCGGGACTTCGACCTCGTGGTCGCCGAGCAGTACCCCGGGCACACGCGTGCGCACCGCGAGGACCTCGACCGAGTGCACCTCGCCGCCGACGCGATCCGGCTGGCGCTGCCGCCCGCCCCCGCTCCTGCTCCCGTTCCATCCGGCGGATATACGATCCGCCACCCCGGTTCAGGTGAGGGTGCGGCCGGCGTGGCCGATCGGATATCCGCAGAGCGTGACGTGGGGCGGGCCGGGGAAGGCTCGCTCGCCGCGGCATCCGGCATGCCATGGGTGCTCGAGCCGCGAGGCACGGCGTCGCGCGAGTGGGCCGAGCAGCTCTGCCGCGACGCGGGCTTCGAGCCCGACGTGCGCTTCGAGACCGCCGACCTCATGGCGCACATCCGGCTCATCCGCTCGGGCAACGCCGTGGGCCTCCTGCCCGACCTGGTGTGGGCGGGCGAGGACCCGAGCGTCACCCTCGTCGACCTGCCGGGGCATCCCGAGCGCGAGGTCTTCACGTCGACCCGCCACGCCGTGGCCGCCCGTCCCGCCGTCGTGGCCTGCCGTGACGCGCTGCGCCGAGCCGCTCGGCGCACCGCCACCGCGGCCGGCAACTGACGCGATGCACCGAGACACGGCCGATGCCGCCGGCGCTCAGCCCCGCCCGCCGGCCGCGGCGGCGAACCGCTCGGCCTGCTCGACGAGGAACTCGAGCACCTCGGGCGGCCCTTCGACGCGGTACCGGATGCCCCGGGGCACCCACATGAGCGCCATCGCGAGGTTCTCGACGTGGTCGGCCTCGAGCGGCCACACCGACCGCGACGGCCCGTCCGCCACGACGTCGCGCCCGTACCAGCCGAGATGCTCGACGAGCTCCTCGCGCGGCAGCTCGACGATGACGTGCGCCGTCACGCTGCGGTCGCGATGCCGCAGCGCCCGCTCGACGCGTTCGCGAGCTTCGTCGTCGGACAGCGGCTGCGGCTCGAAGCGCACGCGCGTCGGGAAGAGGTCGGCCATCCGGTCGAGGCGGAACG
This sequence comes from Agromyces sp. NSFZ, assembly GCF_056156205.1. Classification (NCBI taxonomy): domain Bacteria; kingdom Bacillati; phylum Actinomycetota; class Actinomycetes; order Micrococcales; family Microbacteriaceae; genus Agromyces; species Agromyces sp. NSFZ. The sequence goes on along the minus strand of NZ_CM149585.1, from coordinate 198,157 downwards.
TGCGCCAGTCCTCGCGCTGCCGATCCCAGGCGAGCAGGTACCAGCGCCGGGCGACGGGCACGAGTCGGTACGGCTCGACCACGCGCGCCGAGGCCTGGCCCGAGGCATCCATGTAGCTGAAGCGCAGCCGCTCCGAATCGCGACAGGCGAGCGCGAGCGCGCCGAGCAGTTCGGTGTCGATCTCGGGCATCGGACGTCCGGATGCCCCGGCCGCGCCGGGTCCGACGCCGGGGGTCGCGTGCGAGGCCAGCGCATCGATGCGGCGGCGCAGCGGCGCGGGCAGCACCTGCTCGATCTTCGCGAGCGCGCTGAGCGTCGTGTGCTCGGCGCCGCGGAGCCCTGCGGTCGCCTGCGAGCGCAGCCCGACCGCGATCGCGACGCCCTCGTCGTCGGTGAGGAGCAAGGGCGGCAGGCCCGTGCCGGCCTCGAGGCGATAGCCGCCCGCGCTCCCGCGCATCGACTCGATGCCGTAGCCGAGCTCGCGCAGCCGCTCGACGTCGCGACGCAGCGTGCGCTCGCTGACGCCGAGCCGGTCGACGAGTTCGCGGGCCGACCAGTGCCGGTGGCTCTGCAGCAGGGAGAGGAGTTCGAGGGTTCTCGACGTGGTCGCGGCCATACTCCAAGTATCTCGCCCATGCGGACAGGAAGTGGCCGGATGCCTCGGGAGACTGGACGCATGACCAAGCTCACGAACCACCAGCAGATGATCACCGCCCGCGGCCTCACGAAGACGTTCCGCTCGAAGGGGCAGACCGTCGAGGCCGTCCGCGCCGTCGACCTCGAGGTCGCCCACGGCGAGCTCGTCGCCTTCCTCGGCCCGAACGGCGCCGGCAAGTCGACGACCCTGCGCATGCTCACCACGCTGCTGCCGCCGACGAGCGGCGAGGCGATCGTGGCCGGCTGCGACATCCGCCACGATCCGGCCGGCGTGCGTCGCCGTATCGGCTACGTCGGCCAGGGCTCGTCGGGCGGGCACACCCAGCGGGTGCGCGACGAGCTGCACGCGCAGGGCGCGTTCTACGGACTCGGCCGCCGGGAGACGCGCGCCCGCGCCGCCGAGCTCATCGAGTCGCTCGAGCTCGGCCAGGTCGCGAATCGGCAGGTGCAGTCGTTGTCGGGCGGTCAGAAGCGACGGCTCGACATCGCGCTCGGCCTCATCCATCGGCCCGAGCTCCTCTTCCTCGACGAGCCGTCGACGGGCCTCGACCCGCACAGCCGAGCCAACCTGTGGGACCACATCGTCGACCTGCGCCGCTCCACCGGCACGAGCATCTTCCTCACGACCCACTACCTCGACGAGGCCGACCAGCTCGCCGAGCGCGTCATGGTGATGGACCACGGCGCCGTCATCGCCGACGACACCGCCTGGGCGCTGAAGTCGTCGCTCGCGGGCGACCGCGTGACGCTCGAGTTCGGTTCGGCGACGGATGCCGCAGCCGCTGCGTCCCGCGTCGGCGGCGCGGTCGACGGGGCCGTCGTCACGGTCACCGCGCCCGGCGGCGACCGTGCCCTCCCCCGCTGGATCCGCGAGCTCTCGGACGCGGGACTCCACGTGCTCGCGGCGACGCATCGCCAGCCCACGCTCGACGACGTGTTCCTCGCGCTCACGGGCCGCAGCCTCCGCGAGGAGGCCGCGACGCCCGAACCCCAGCCCGAGCCCGCCCTCGCGAGCTGACCCTCAGTCCGACCTCGACCGAAAGGACCACATCATGACCACCACCACCGCCACCACCAGCCCCGCGGCATCCGCACGCCCCACCGGATTCGCTCGCGACGTCGGAACCGTCTTCGTGCGCGAGTCGCGCCCGCTCGTGCGCGATCCGTTCAGCGTGATCTTCTCGCTCGTGCAGCCGCTCGTGTTCCTCGGCCTGTTCGGGCCGCTGCTCATCGGCGCGGCCGGCGGCGACGTCGCCGGCACCCTGCAGTGGTTCGTGCCGGGCATCCTCGTGATGGTCGCCCTGTTCGGCACGGCCTCGACGGGCGCGAACCTCCTCTTCGAGATGCAGACCGGCTCGCACGAGCGCACGCTCGTGGCGCCGCTGTCCCGCAGCGCCCTGCTCGTCGGGCGTGCGCTCAAGGAGGTCGTGCCGCTCACGATCCAGGGCACGATCGTCGTGCTCGTGGCCGTGCCGTTCGGGTTCCGGCTCGACGTGCCCGGCCTCGTCGCCGGCCTCGCGGTGCTCGCCGTGTTCGGCGTCGGGTTCGGTGCGCTGAGCTACACGCTCGCGCTCTCCTGCCGCAACCGCGACTGGATGTTCTGGATGGTGCACCAGACGCTGCTGTTCCCCCTCATGATCCTCTCGGGCATGCTGCTCCCCCTCGAGGACGGTCCCGACTGGATGCAGGTGGCCGCCGCCGTGAACCCGCTCAGCTACCTCGTGGCCGCCGAACGGGCGCTGCTCGCGGGCGACCTCGGCAGCCCCGCCGTGCTCGGCGGCGTCATCGCCGCGGCCGCGACGTGCGCGATCGGCGTGTTCGTCGGCGTGCGGGCGATGCGCCGCGCGAACTGAGCGCCGAGTTGGCCGGCGAGGGCGAGCGGATGCGCCATCCGCTCGCCCCCCGGTTCCGTCTACGCTCGTGGGATGCCCCAGCACCACGACGTCGTGATCATCGGCGGCGGACACAACGGCCTCACCGCCGCCGCCTACCTCGCCCGCGCCGGACGCTCCGTGCTCCTGCTCGAGCGCGACGACCACCTCGGCGGCGCCGCCGTCTCGGCGCAGGCGTTCGACGGCGTCGACGCGCGCCTCAGCCGGTACTCGTACCTCGTGAGCCTCCTGCCGCAGCGCGTCATCGACGACCTCGGGCTCGACGTGCGGCTCGTGCGCCGCCGGTACTCGTCGTACACGCCCGACCCCCGCGACCCCGAGCGCGGCCTCCTCGTCGACGTCGAGGCGGATGCTTCAGCCGCTCGCGACGCGTTCGCCCGGGTCGGCGCAGCCGACGACACCGACGCGTGGCAGGCGTTCTACGCCGACACCACGCGGGTCGCCGAGGCGCTGTTCCCCACCCTCACCGAGCCGCTGCCGACCCGCGACGAAGCGCGCGCCCTCGTCGGCGACGACCGGGTGTGGGCCGAGTTCATCGAGCAGCCGCTCGGCCGCACGATCGACGCTCGCTTCTCCGACGACCTCGTGCGCGGCGTGGTCGCGACCGACGGCCTCATCGGCACGTTCACCGACCTCGACGACCCGGCACTCGACGCCAACCGCTGCTTCCTCTACCACGTCATCGGCGGCGGCACGGGCGACTGGGATGTCCCGGTCGGCGGCATGGGCACCGTGACCGGTGAACTCGCCCACGCGGCGCGCGAGGCGGGCGCCGAGCTCGTCACCGGCGCCGAGGTGATCGCCGTCGACCCCGCCGGACGCGTGCGATACCGCCTCGACGGCGTCGAGCACGAGGCATCCGCTGCCATCCTGCTCTCGAACGTGGCGCCGGCCGTGCTCGACACGCTCCTCGAGGCCGCGGCGTCCGGGTTCCGTTCGACAGGCTCAGGGAACTCGACAGGCTCAGGGAACGGTGGGGTCGCCCCGCGCGACGAGCGCCCCTTCTCCCCCGACGGCCCCCTCGCCGTCCCGCCGGTCGTGCGCGAACGCCTCCGCCGGCTCGCCGCCCCCGAGGGCGCGCAGGTGAAGGTGAACCTGCTCCTCACCCGCCTTCCGCGCCTGCGCGACACCGAGGTCGCCCCCGAGGCGGCGTTCGCCGGCACGTTCCACATCAACGAGCTCGAGACGCAGCTCGACGCCGCCTACCGCTCCGCCGCCCGCGGCGAGATCCCGTCGCCGCTGCCGTGCGAGATCTACTGCCACACGCTGAGCGACGCGTCCATCCTCGACCCCGAGCTCGCGGCATCCGGCGCCCACACCCTCACGGTGTTCGGACTGCACGTGCCGCACCGCCTGCTCGAGCGGTTCCGCAACGACGAGCTGCGCGAGCGGCTGCAGGCCGCCGTGCTCGCATCGCTGAACTCGATGCTCGCCGAGCCCATCGAGGACGTCATCGCGACGGATGCCGCGGGCCGCCCCTGCATCGAGACGAAGACCACGCTCGACCTCGAGGAGGCGCTCCGCATGCCGGGCGGCAACATCTTCCACGGGCCGCTGTCGTGGCCATGGGCCGAGGAGGACGCCCCACTCCGGACGCCCGCCGAACGGTGGGGCGTGGCGACGCGGCATCCGCGGATCCTCGTCTGCGGCTCGGGCGCGGTGCGCGGCGGGGCCGTGAGCGGCATCGGCGGACACAACGCGGCGATGGCCGTGCTCGAGGCATCCGTCGGCTGAGATGCCGCGCCCCGACCGCGGTGGGATCAGAAGACGAACATCTGCCCAAGCACCATGATCGCGATCACGAACAGCGCGACGACCGCACCCACGATCGTGAGCGAGCGCGGTGACAGCTTGGCCACGCCGAAGCCGACGAGGAAGGGCAGCGCCGCGAGCAGGAGCGTGACGACCCACCAGAACGCGACGTAGCCGCCGGTCGACGCCTCCTCGAGTCGGCCCGCGAAGAGCTGCTGCGACATCGGATGCGTGGCGAACGCGAACGCCGCCGAGAGCGGCACGGCGATCAGCGCGGCGACGATCACGCCGGCCAGGGCCCCCCACAATCCGGACTTGCCCTCGGTGACGTTCATCGCTGCGTCGTTTCCCACGCGTTGCCCTCCCTTGGAACTCATGCGGCAACTCTAGTGAGGCCTGTCGGGTGGAGATAGGCATGCCGCCGCATTAGCCTGAGAGCACGACGAGCAGGGAGGCGATGATGACCGCGAAACCGACCGGCCACTACACGTTGAAGCCCGACGGGCTGTACCTGCAATTCGACCGCCTGTTCCATGCGCCCATCGAAGAGGTCTGGTTCACGCTCACGAATCCCGGCGCCATGCAGGCGTGGATCGGCACCTACACCGGCAGCCCGGCGACCGGCGGCGTGAAGTTCCGCATGTCGTTCGAGGAGGGCAGCGACTGGCAGAACGTGTCCATCCTCGAGTGCCAGCCGCCGCACCGCTTCACGGTCGATTCACGCGAGGGCAACGCACCGATGCGCGTGTACTGCCACCTCGTCGAGGGCGGCGGCATGACGACCCTGACGTTCGGGAACCGACTGCAGAGCGCAGCGGATGCCGCGACGATGGGCCCCGGCTGGGACTACTACCTCGACCGGCTGGTCGCCGCCCACGCCGGACGCACGATGCCCGAATGGGAGCAGTACTACCCGTCGTTCTCCGACCATTACCGGCGACTGCACGTCCCCGACGCCGCGCGCAGCTGAGACCGGCGGGGTGCGGGGCCCCGAGGCGGGCGAACCCTAGACTGACGCCGTGAAGAGCATCGAGCGGCGGGCCCGCGAGGCCGACGGCAGGCAGGGGCTGCGCGAGCGCCACGCGAATCTCATGGCGAACCGCCCGTTCGTCTGGGCGTTCGTCGCGACGCTCGGCGTGCTGCTCGCGCTCGCCCTCGCCTCGGCGATGGCGAGCCTGTCGAGCGTCGTGTTCTCGGTGTTCGCCGCGATCTTCATCACCCTCGGACTCGATCCGCTCGTGCGATGGCTCGAGCGGCGAGGAATGCGCCGTCCCCTCGCGATCCTGACCGTGATCATCCTCTTCGTGCTCGTCATCGCGGGATTGCTCTGGCTCGTGCTGCCGCTCGTCATCAGCCAGGCGGCCTCGTTCATCCGGTCGCTGCCCGCGATGTACCAGGACCTGCAGACGCAGGAGTGGTTCCAGGAGGCGCAGTCGGGCACGGGCGGGGTCCTCGGCACGGTCTACGCGTGGATCACCACGACCATCAGCGACCCGGACTTCTGGGCCACGGTGGGCGGCGGCGCCCTCAACATCGGCGTCGCGATCGTCGGCGGGATCTCGACCGGGTTCTTCATCTTCATCCTGACCATCTACTTCACCGCGACGCTGGATGCCTCGAAGGCCGCCGTCTACAGCCTCGTCGCGGCATCCCATCGGGCGCGTGTCGTCGACTACGCCGAGCGCATCATGCAGAACGTCGGCCGGTACCTCAGCGGGATGGTCGTGCTCGCGTTCTTCAATGCGGTGTTCAGCCTCCTCCTGCTGTCGCTCGTCGGCGTGCCGTTCGCGCTCGTCATCTCGGTGGCGGCGTTCTTCATCACGCTCATCCCGCTCATCGGAACCGTGCTCACGACCGTGTTCATGACGATCGTCGCGCTCTTCGTGTCGCCCGGCGCGGCGCTCATCGTGCTCGTCGCGATGCTCGTCTACATGCAGGTCGAGGCGTACGTGTTCACGCCTCGGGTCATGAGCCGGGCCGTACAGGTGCCGGGCTCGATCGTCCTGATCGCCGCGCTCGCGGGCGGCACGCTCGCGGGTCTCCCGGGCGCGCTGGTCGCGATCCCGGTCGCGGCCGGGATCATGCTGATCATCAAGGAGGTCGTCGTGCCGCTGAAGGCGCGCTCCTGACCCCTCCTCCGCCCTCCCGCCCCCTCAGGGCCAGACCGAAGGCGCCTCCGCCCGCGTCGCGGGCAGCGCGACATCCGTGCCCCACCGTTCGAGCCACTCCGGGATGCCGTGCGCGTCGGTCACGCCGAGCGCCTCGACGATCTCGGACATCGGCACCGTGCCGCCGGCACGCCGCAGGAAGCGCGCGCGGATGAACCCCGTCGCGTAGATCTCGGGCTCCCCCGTTCCCGTCGCCGAACCGGTCGAGGCGGGACGCACGAAGCGCTGCTCCATGTACACGGCCTTGTCGTCATGGCCGACCAGTCGCGACTCGATCGTGAAGCGATCCCAGAGCCCGAGCGACTTGCGGAACGTGATGGTCTCGCTCGCCACGACCGGATACCAGCCCTTGTCGAGCATCATCTTCCACACCCCGTTGCGCACCAGCATGTCGAAGCGGGCGACATCCATGATCGAGAAGTACACGCCGTTGTTCATGTGGCGGTTGATGTCGAGGTCGGTCGGCAGGGTGATGAACCTGGTGCGCGCGACATCCCGGTACCCGAGGTCGGGCTTGCGGCGCGAGAGGAACAGCAGGTGCAGCAACGTGCGGAACAACATGTGCATAACCCACGACTGTATGCCCGATTCGTGGTCGATCTTCCATCGTTGCGCACTGGGCACAGGGAAGTGACGAGGCGACGCGCTCAGGTTTGTGCAGATGCGCGAAGACCGCCGCGGCGCCGGTCCTGCCGAATGACGCGATACCGCAGATGCGTGGCCCGGGCGCCGCGCTCGACGCGGAGGAGCTCGAGCTCGACCGGCGGGCTCTGCACCTCGCGGAACAGGCGGTCACCCGCGCCGAGCAGCACCGGCGCGAGATGCAGCCGCAGCTCGTCGACGAGGTCGCCGAGGAGTGCCTCGCGAGCGATCGCGGCGTTCCCGAACACGGTGATCGGTGCGGCGCTCGCGGCCAGGCCGGCACGGCGGATGGACTCGCGGACGCCTTGGGTGACGAACTCGAAACGTGAACGCCCGCGCAGGATCGGTTCGCGCGGACGGTCGGTGACCACGAAGCACGGACGCAGGCCGAACACGTTGCGCTCGCCCCACAGCTGCTCCCCCGCCTCGAACGTGCGGCGCCCCATGACGAACGCGCCACTGCGGTTGAAGATGCGGGCGGCGATGAGGCGATCCACCTGCTCGGGGCTTCCGGAGCTGGCGACTGCGGAAGCGGCGACCTGCTCGGGAATGAGGCCCGTCGTCGCAGGTTCCGACCCGAAGAGCCCGAGGATCCACTCGTGCACGCGCGTCCCGCCGACGCCGAGCGGATGCTCCCGGCTCATGCCCGGTGCGGTGATGAATCCGTCGACCGTCATCGACAGCTCGAGGAACACCTGCGCCATGCATCACCTCCGCACGATCATCCCCGCACGGGCACGTGCCGTTCGTCGGGGCCGTTGTAGACGGAGAGCGGGCGGATGAGCGCGTTGGCCGCGGTCTGCTCCATGATGTGCGCCGTCCAGCCGGTGACCCGGCTCGCGACGAAGAGCGGCGTGAACGTCTCGGTGTCGAAGCCCATGAGGTGGTAGGTGGGCCCCGCCGGGTAGTCGAGGTTGGGCTTGATGCCCTTGCGCCCGGCCATCGCCTCCTCGAGGGCGATGTACAGCCGCATGAGGTCGGGGCGGTCGTAGTGCTCGACCATGCGCTCGAGGGCGTCCCGCATCGTCGGCACGCGCGAGTCGCCGTTCTTGTACACACGGTGGCCGAAGCCCATGATCTTGCGCTTCTCGGCGAGCGCCGCGTCGAGCCATGCGGCCGCGTCATCCGCGGCGCCGATCTCGGCGAAGGCGTGCATGACGGCCTCGTTGGCGCCGCCGTGCAGCGGGCCCTTGAGCGCGCCGATGGCGCCGGTGACGGCGGAGTAGAGGTCGGCCAGCGTGCTCGTGATGACGCGAGCGGCGAAGGTCGAGGCGTTGAAGGAGTGCTCGGCGTACAGGATCATCGACACGTCGAACGCGTTCACCACCGCGAGTTCGGGCGCCTCGCCGAAGGCCTGCCAGAGGAAGTTTGCCGAGTAGCCGAGGTCGTCGCGCGGCTCGACGAACTCGAGGTCGTGACGGCGGCGCTGGTCGTAGCAGACGATCGACGGGAGCTTCGCGAACAGCCGGATCGCCTTGTCGAGGTTGGCCTCGGGCGAGGCGTCGCTCGTGGCCGGGTCGCTCGCGCCGATGACGCTCACGGCGGTGCGCACGACGTCCATGGGATGAGCGCTCAGCGGCAGCTCGTCGATGATCCGCTTGACGTCGTGGTCGAGCCCGCGATGTGCGCGCTCGCGCTCCTCGAACTCGGCGAGCTGCGTGTCGTCGGGCAGCTCGCCGTTCCAGAGCAGGTACGCGACCTCTTCGAAGGTGACGGATGCCGCGAGCTCCTGCACGGGGTACCCGCGGTACAGTAGGGAGTTCGTGTCGGGATTCACCTTCGAGATGGCCGTGTAGTCGACGGGGACGCCCGCCAGGCCCTTGTAGATGACCGGCGCTGCCGCCTGCTGCTGATCGCTCATCGTGCTCCTCGTGACCGGAGCGGCCGCCGCAGCGCGGCCGCTCCCCCAGCCTAGGGGCACCCGGCGTTCGCTCGCTGAGCCTGTCGAAGCGCGGGAGCGGCAGTTCCCTTCGACGAGCTCACGGACCGCCCTTCGACGAGCTCAGGGACCGCCCTTCGACGAGCTCAGGGAACGGACGGGTCAGAACAGGCCGGTCGGAATCTCCACGCCCACGAGCGCGCCGGGCGCCGCCGTGAAGGTGAGGCCGGCGATCTCGTCGGGGCCCAGCTCGGGCAGGCGCTGCGCCAGGTCGAGGAAGCGCTCGATCTCGGCGGGTTCGAGCATCTCGGCGGCGAGCGCGCGGAACTTCTGCACGTACTGCTCGCGACCGAACGGCCGAGCACCGAGCGGGTGCGCGTCGGCCACGGCGATCTCGTCGACGATCTCGCCGCCGTCGGCGAGCTTGATCACCACGCGGCCACCGAACGCCTTCTCGTTCACGTCGAGCGAGTGGTAACGCCGCGTCCACTCGGGATCCTCGACGGTCGACACCTTCCGCCAGAGCGCGACCGTGTCGTCGCGGTGCGCCCGCTCAGGCGAGTACGACGCCTCGTGATCCCACGCGCCGTCCTGCAAGGCGACCGTGAAGATGTACGGGATCGAATGGTCGAGCGTCTCGCGCGAGGCATCCGGATCGTACTTCTGCGGGTCGTTGGCCCCGGAGCCGATCACGTAGTGCGTGTGGTGCGAGGTGTGCAGCGTGATCGACTCGATGCGGTCGGGGTCGTCGAGGATGAGCGGATACTCCTCGTGGAGCTTGCGGGCCAGGTCGATCCACGCCTGAGCCTGGTACTCCGCCGAGTGCTCCTTCGTGTAGGAGTCGAGGATCGCGCGCTTGGCCTCGCCCGCTTCGGGCAGGGGCACGTCGTAGCTCGCGTCGGGCCCGCCGAGGAGCCACGCGATCACGCCGTCCTCGCCCTCGTAGATCGGCGTCGGGCTCGTCTCGCCGCGCATCGCCCGGTCGACCGCCTCGACGGCCATCTTCCCGGCGAAGGCGGGCGCATGCGCCTTCCAGCTCGAGATCTCGCCCTTGCGCGACTGGCGGGTCGCGGTGGTCGTGTGCAGCGCCTGGCCGATGGCCTGGAAGATCGTCTCCTGGTCGAGTCCGAGCAGCGTGCCGATGCCGGCGGCGGCCGACGGGCCGAGGTGGGCGACGTGGTCGATCTTGTGCTCGTGCAGCGAGATCGCCTTCACGAGGTCGATCTGGATCTCGTAGCCGGTCGCGATGCCGCGCACGATGTCGCGTCCGGTCAACCCGCGTCCGGCGGCCAGGTGCTGCGCCACCGCGACGATCGGCGGTATGTTGTCGCCCGGGTGCGAGTACTCCGCGGCGAGGAACGTGTCGTGGAAGTCGAGTTCGCGCACGGCGACCCCGTTGGCCCACGCGGCCCACTCGGGCGACGTGCGGCGCGCGGCATCCGCACCGAACACGGTCGCACCATCGCCGCCGATCGAGACCGGGTGCGAGAGCGCCTGGCTGCGTGCCGACACCACGGGCTTGCGCGCGAGCGCCGCCGCTGCGACCGCCGCGTTGTCGATGACGCGGTTCACGACCATGTCGACGACCTCGTCGTCGACCTCGACGGGATCGATCGCGGTGGCCGCGAGCTGCCAGGCGAGCTGGCCCTCTCGCGAGAGGTTCTCGTCACTCCGGTGCGTGCGCAGGTGGTGGGTCTTCACGTGCCAACGCTATCGAACGGCGGCGCGGATGCCTCGGGGGGCGCGTCGGGGTTGCGGAACGGGGTCCGGTGTGGTGCGGGTCCGCGGTTTCGAGACGCTCGCTGCGCTCGCTCCTCAACCCCCGGCGCGCGCGGGCCACACCGGGTCGTGCACCTGGGTGTCGATCACGCGCGCGGCGAGCCGGTCGTCGACGCCGTCGAGCGTCGGCGGGTTCCACTTCGGCGCCCGGTCCTTGTCGATCACCTGCGCGCGGATGCCCTCGATCAGGTCGTGCTGCTCGATGAACCACGACACGAGCCGGAACTCCTGCTCGAGGGCGTCCTCGAGCGTCGGCAGGGTGCGGGCACGGCGCACCGACTCGAGGGTGACGGTGAGGGCGGTCGGCGAGAGGGTGTCGAGCTCGTCCGCCGCGGCCGCCGCGTAGGCGCGGGCGGCCGGGTCGAGCGGATGCGACGGGAACGGGCTCGCCGAGCCGCCCTCCGTCGGCCCCGCTGCTCGCCCTTCGGCGAAGGCCCGCAAGCGCTGGATGATCTCGGCCACGGTGGGCGCGGAGTAGCAGGCGTCGACCCAGTCACGGGCCAGGGCGAGCGCCGACGGCCCGGGCGTCTCGTCGAAGAGCATCACGATCTCGGCGGGGGTGCCGGGGTCGGCTCGTTCGGCGAGCGCGTCGATGAGGTGCGGCAGGCGCGCGGAGGGCACGAACGCGTCGGCGAAGCCCGCGTGCATGGCGTCGGCGCCATCCATGGTGCGGGAGTTGAGCGCGAGGTGCACGCCGAGCTCGCCGGGCGCTTTCGCGAGCAGCCAGGAGCCGCCGACATCGGGCGTGAATCCGATGCGGGTCTCGGGCATGGCGACCCGTGAACGCTCGGTGACCACCCGGATCGCGGCATGACCGGCGAGCCCCACCCCGCCGCCCATGGTGATGCCGTCCATGATGGCGACGACCGGCTTGGGGTAGCGGGCGATCATGGCGTCGAGCCGGTACTCCGACCGGAAGAACTCGCGCGCCTCGGCCGCGTTGCCGTTCACGGCGTACCCGTAGAGCTCCCGGATGTCGCCGCCCGCCGAGAAACCGCGCTCGCCGGCGCCGTCGAGGACGACGACGCCCACTTCTGGATCGTTGCGCCACAGCTCGAGCACCGAGGTGAGTTCGCGGATCATCTCGTAGCTCAGCGCGTTGAGCGCTCTGGGGCGGTCGAGCGTGAGGTGGCCGAGCCCGTCGGCGACGGTCGCGGAGATCTGGTCGCTGAGGTGTGCCACGTGTGCCACCGTAGCGGCATCGCATCCGACGGCGTAGCCTCCCGTTCGAGGAGGGGCCATGATCGAATCCGCGTTTCCGATCCTCGAGGTCGACGACATGCCGGCGGCGCTGGCGTTCTACCGCGACGCCCTCGGCGGCGCCGTCGCGTATCGGTTCCCGCTCGAGGGCGATCCCGACTATGTCTCACTGGCGGTCGGCACGTCATCGCTCGGCCTCGGACTCACCGAGGCGCCGCGGCCGCCCGGCAACGTGCTGCTCTGGTTCTACGTCGACGACGTCGATCGGGTCACGGCGGCTCTCGCCGACGCCGGCGCGACCGTGGAGGAGGAGCCGCTCGACCAGCCGTGGGGCGAGCGGACCTCCCTCCTCACCGATCCCTTCGGTACGCGCATCCGCCTGGGCGCCGCGATCTCGCCGCCACCCGACGAGGAGTAAGCGCGACCGCACGGCCGCGCGGCACGGTCGCCGTCGCCGTCGCCGACCTCACGCCGGATCGAGCACCAGGATCCCGACCGGCGTGCGGAGCACGAAGCCGAGTCGCTCGTACAGGGCGATCGCGCCCCGGTTGCCCGCATAGGCGTGCAGGAATGGCGTCTCGCCGCGAGCCAGGATACGGTCGGCCACAGCGGCCGAGAGCATGGCGGCGTAGCCGCGGCCCCGATACCCGGGGTCGGTGCAGACCCCGCTGACCTCGGCGTAGCCCTCCGGCCTCATGCGCTCACCCGCCATGGCCACGAGGCGACCGTCGACGCGGATGCCGACGAACCCGCCGAGCTCCGGCGTGCGCGCCTCGAACGGTCCGGGCTCGGTCCGCTTCGCGAGCGCGACCATCTCGGCGGCGTCGTGCGGCCCGAGCGGCAGGATCTCTGCGGTCGTCGGCACGGCGGGGAGCCGGTCGAGCACGAGCTGCACGCCGGGGCCGGTCAGCCGCACGGTCGTGCCGGGCGCCACGGGGATCTCGCCGCGCTGCAGGAGCAGCACGCGTCCGGTGTCGGCGACGAGTTCGCCGAGTCGAGCGAGGTGCTCGGGGTCGTCGGCGGCGACGGCGGCGAGCGGGCCGATGCCGGGGTCGAATCGCCGGGCCCGGTCGTCGCCGACCGAGAACTCGGCCTGCCTGCTGGTGAGCGCGCTCCAGGCGGGGCGGTCGAGCGGATGCCTCGTCATCGGGTCTCCTCCTCGGCGGCCCTCGCCGCGCGGAGGCGGCCGGCCCGCCCGTCGATGGGGTCGCGGTCGAGGCGGGCCTCCAGTTCGGCGAGCTGGTCGAGGAGCGAACCGTCGAGTCCGTCGCAGGCCTCGACGACGGCGGCCTCGACGTGGGGCCACACGTCGGCGCGCGCCCGCGCCACGAGTTCCTCGCCCGCGGCCGTCAACTGCACGGTGCGCCGACGGCGATCCGACGACCCGTGGGCGACGACCTCGACGAGTCCCAGCTCGGCGAGTCTCCCGACGGTGCGGGTGACGCCCGGCTGGCTCACGCCCACCGCCTGGGCCAGCTGCCCGACCGTGAGGCCGCCGGTGCGTTCGAGGGCCGCGAGCAGCGGAAACCAGCTCGCGGGCAGTGCCACGCCCCTGGCCTCGATGAATCTCGTCGTCTCGGCCTGCATGCGCTCGCCCAGGCGCTTGAGCCGCGTGCCGAGCGTCAGATGACCCAACCGCCCCACGATGTCCTCGACCACGTCCGCCTCCTCGATAACAGGTTATATAACTTGTGATAGAAGTGCAAGGTCGCCGGAGTAGCATGCTCACGTGGTCCCCCTCGAGAACCTCTGGGCATTCATGCTCGCGTCGGTCGTGCTCATCGTCATCCCCGGCCCGAGCGTGCTCTTCGTGATCGGCCGTTCCCTCGCGCTCGGGCGCCTCGGCGGCCTGCTCAGCGTGCTCGGCAACGCCGTCGGCATGGTGCCGCTCGTCGCCGCCGTCGCCCTCGGCGTCGGCGCGCTCGTCGCGCAGTCCGTGATCGTCTTCACCGTCATCAAGATCGCCGGCGCGCTCTACCTCGTGTACCTCGGCATCCAGGCGATCCGCCACCGGGCGGATGCCGCAGCCGCCGTGAACGGCGAGGTGCTGCCTCGCTCGCACTGGCGCCAGCTCGGCGAGGGCTTCATCGTCGGCGTCACGAACCCCAAGACCATCGCATTCTTCGTCGCCGTGCTGCCGCAGTTCGTCGACTTCACGGCCGGCGCCATCCCGCTGCAGCTGTTCGAGCTCGGCCTCGTGTTCATCATCCTCGCCCTCATCTGCGACTCCGTCTGGGCGATTGCGGCGAGCGCCGCACGTGACTGGTTCGCCCGTTCGCCGCGACGTGCGGCGCACCTCGCCGCGACCGGCGGGGTCATGATGATCGGCCTCGGCGGCGTCCTCGCGCTGTCGGGGAACAAGCACTGACCCGAAGGGACGTGTTCGCCATGGAGAACCGACGGTGGGACGAGCTCAGCGCACCTGAGCAGACGGGGCTGGTGATTGCGGCATCCGTGCAGCTCGCGCTCGCGGCGACCGCGTGGGCCGACCTCGCGAAGCGGCCGCCCGAACTCGTGCGGGGGCCGAAACTCGCCTGGGCGGCGATCATCGCCGTGAACTTCGTCGGCCCCATCGCCTACTTCGCGCTCGGCCGACGCCCGCGCCCGGTCATCGGCTGACGACGCGGCGGCAGCTCGACGCGGCGTGCCGTCGCGGCTCGCGGTCTCGGCTCGCGGTCAGTCGCGTGTCGCCGTGCCCACGAGGATGCCGCGCCCGAGGGCGTGGAAGAAGCAGCGGGTGCCGAGGCTCGCGGGCGAGGCATCCGGATCGAGGTCGAAGCTCGGCACGTCGAGCGCGTGCACGACGAACATGTACCGGTGCACGCCCGTGCCGCGCGGCGGTCCGACGCCGCTGTAGGCCTTCTCGCCGTCCTCGTTGCGCAGCATGAGCGCGCCCTGCGGCAGCCTCTCGCCGCCCGCAGCGCCGGCGTCCTCGTCGAGACTCGTGACCGGGGCCGGGATGTTCGCCACCACCCAATGCCACCACCCCGAGGCCGAAGGCGCATCGGGGTCGAGGCAGGTGACGACGAAGCTGCGGGTGCCCGGCGGGAATCCCGACCATGCGAGCTGCGGTGAACGATCCGCGCCGCCGGCGAACGCGGCCCACTGCCCGCGAGCGAGCGGCCCACCCTGCTCGAAGTCGGCGCTCGTCACCTCGAATCGCGCCACGGGTCGCGCTCGCTGCAGGGCGTCGTAGGGGTCGTAGTCGAGCATGGGCGTCCTCCCTCCCCAGGATCGCGCATCGGTCGTTGCCAGCCTATGCGGATGCCGCGGCGACGTGTGGGAGCGAAGCGGGCGCTGCGCGCATGCGGGGAGTCAGGCCGGACGGAACCCGGTCGTCTCGGGCGGAGCGGCGTGCCGGATCATGAGGTGTCGCGTGACCGAGTAGTCGAGCAGGGGCTCGATCGACATGTCCTTGCCGAAGCCCGAACCCTTGACGCCACCGTGCGGCGCCTCCGACGCGATCGGCAGGTGGTCGTTCACCCACGTCACGCCGACGTCGAGCGACTGGCTCACGCGCAGCGCGCGCGCGACATCCGAGGTCCACACCGACGAGGCGAGTCCGTAGGCGCTGTCGTTGGCGAGCGCGATGCCGTCGGCCTCGCCGTCGAACGGGAGCGCCACGAGCACCGGGCCGAACACCTCGCCCTGCACGATCTCCGACGACTGCGACGCGCCGACGAGCAGTGTGGGCGCGTAGTAGGAGCCGAGCCGGTCGATGGCGTGGCCGCCCAAGAGCGCCTCGGCGCCCTCGGCGACGGCACGCGATACGAAGCCCTCGACGCGGTCGCGGTGCGATCGCGAGATGAGCGGCCCGATGTGGGTCTCGGGGTCCATCGGATCGCCGGCGACCACCTCGGCGAGCGACGCCCGGAGTGCCGCCACGCCGTCGTCGTAGACCGATCGCTCGAGGTAGACGCGGGTGGCCGCCGTGCAGTCCTGGCCCGTGTTGTAGGTGGCGCCGAGGGCGACCGCGTGCGCCATCGCGCCGAGGTCGGCGTCCCGGAAGACGAGCACAGGCGCCTTTCCGCCGAGTTCGAGGTGCACGCGCTTCACGCGGTCCACGGCCCCGCGCATGACCGCCTTGCCGGTCTCGGTCGACCCGGTCACGCTCACCATGTCGACCTCGCGGTGGGTGACCAGGGCCTGGCCGACCTCGGCGTCGCCCGTGACGACGTTGAAGAGCCCGGCCGGCAGGCCCGCCTCGACGGCGAGCTCGGCCAGGCGGAGCGTCGTGCGCGGTGTGGCGGGCGCCGGCTTCACGATGACCGCGTTGCCCGCGGCGAGCGCGGGCCCGGCCTTCCAGATCGCCATGATGAGCGGGAAGTTCCACGGCGTGATGCCCGCGACCACGCCGACGGGGCGGCGCGTGAGGATCGAGGTGTACCCGTTCGAGAACGAGCCGGCTCCGGTGCCGTCGAGCGACCGCGCGGCGCTCGCGAAGAAGCGCAGGTTGTCGACGGCGAACGGCAGCTCGCCGTCGAACGCCGTCGTCCATGGCTTGCCCGAGTCCTCGACCTCGAGCCTGGCGAGGTGCTCGCCGTCGGCCTCGATGGCGTCGGCGAGGCGGAGCAGCGCGAGCGAGCGCTCGCCCGGGGTGTTCGCCGCCCAGTCGGGCTGCGCGGCGCGCGCCGCGGCGGCCGCCTCGTCGACGTCGGCGACGCCCGATGAGGTGAATGCGGCGACCTCCTCCTCGGTCGCCGGATTCCTGATCACGGTGTCGCCGCCGGTGCCGGGGTGATATTCGCCGATGAACGTGCCGGTGGTCATGTGGGGGTCCTTTCCTCGCGTGCGCCGAGCTCGCGGTGCCATGAGCCTGTCGAAGGGTCGGAGCGAATTCCTTGGGGTGCTGCTCGCTTCGACAGGCTCAGCGAGCGGTGTGCCTCATGAGTTGAAGCCGAGTCCGAAGCGGTCGAGGGTGCGCAGCCACAGGTTGCGACGCCCCTCGTGGGCGTCGGCGGCGAGGATCGATCGCCTGGTGAACTGCACGATGGGATTGCGGAACGGCTCGGGCGGAATGGGGAACGGACGGCGCCGCACGATGTCGTAGCGGAGCCGCGACGTGGGTTCGCCCGAGAGCAGGTCGAGCGCGACATCCGCCGAGAACCTCGACGCGCCGACGCCCAGGCCGGTGTGCCCGACCGCGTACGCCACGCGTCCACCGAGCGCGGTGCCGTACGCCGCCGTGAACCGGGTCGTCGAGTCGATGGGGCCGGCCCAGCGGTGCGTGAACCTGAGCCCCGCCAGCTGCGGGAACGTCTCGAAGAAGTGCCGGGCGAGGAGCTGATGCGAGCTGTCGCGCTGCTCGAGGCTCGCGTCGACCCGGCCGCCGAAGTAGTACACGGCGTCCCAGCCGCCGAACAGGATGCGCCCGTCGGCCGTGGGCCGGTAGTAATGGAACTGGTTGCCCGCGTCGGTGAGCCCCTGCCCCTCGGCCCAGCCGATCGCGGCCCGCTGCGCGGGACTCAGCGGCTCGGTCATGAGCACGTGATCGTAGAGCGGCATGAGGTAGTTGCCGAGTCGCTTCAGCGGCGCCGGGTAGGCGGCCGTCGCGATCACGGCGTCGCGCGCGTCGACGTGGCCGTGCGCCGTCGCGACGCGCACGCCGCCCGCGTGCCGCGCCAGTCCGGTGGCGGCGGATGCCTCGAACATGCGCACGCCGCGGCGCTCGAGCTCGGCGGCCATGCCCCAGGCGAGCCGCGCCGGGTCGACGAGCACCGTGCCCGTGCGATCGCGGAGCCCGCCCAGGTACGTCGGCGAGTGCACGTCGGCCTGCACCTCCTCGCGGGACTGCAGCTCGAGGGCGACGCCGTGCCGCTCCCCCAGGCGCTGTGCGTCGCGCAGGCCGGCGAGCTGCCACTCCTCGACGGCGATCGTGGTCTTGCCCGACCGGCGCAGGTCGCAGTCGATGCCGGCCGCCCCGATCGTCGCCACGAGCTCGGCGAGGTTGCGCTCGCCCTCCTCGTGCAGCGCGCCGACCTGGTCGGGCCACACGTGCGTGCCGTGCGTGAGCCCGTGCGTGAGCGACGACGCGACGAAGCCGCCGTTGCGGCCGGTGGCGCCGAAGGCCACGCGCTCGGCCTCGAGCACGACGACCGACCGCTCGGGGTCGCGCTCGAGGGCGCGCCACGCGGTCCAGAGCCCGGTGAAGCCCGCGCCGATCACGACGAGGTCGGCGTCAACCGGCCCCTCGACACGAGGCCGCCGGTCGGGGGCGTCGGCACGGTCCATCCAGTAGGGAACGGATGCCGCGTCGTCGAGCGCGTGCACCGCGGCATCCGTGCCCGCCGTGGAGGAGCCCGCGCTCACACGCGCTCCCGTGCGCCCACGCGCTCGATGAGGTCGGCGGCGGCCGTGACTCCGCCACGCGAGCGGATGTCGGCGCCGACGACGGCGAAGCGCTCGCGGAGGGCGGTGTCGCCGAGCAGCGTGTGCACGGCTTCCTGCAGTTCCTCCGTGGTGAACCCGTAGGTGTCGAGCCGGATGCCGAAGCCGCGCTCGTGCACGCGCTGCGCGTTGTCGTACTGGTCCCAGAAGAGGGGCAGCAGGATCATCGGCTTGCCGAAGTGCAACGCCTCGGTCGTGGTGTTGTTGCCGCCGTGGGTGATCACGAGGTCGACGAGGGGCAGGATCTTCGTCTGCGGCAGGAACTCGGCACCCCACATGTTGTCGGCGAGCTCGATCTCGTCGTGCAACGGACCCTTCGAGACGATGACGTTGATCGGCAGCTCGGCGAGCACGGCGATGACCCGGCGCATCAGTTCGACGTCGGCGGAGCCGAGGGAGCCCAGGCTGAAGTACACGAGCGGACGGCTGCCGTCGGTGAACGAGGCGGGCAGGTCGGCGGGGGCCTGCTCGGTCTCACGCACCGAGGAGTCGAGGCGGTGCCAGTTCGCGCCGAGCGGGCGGCGGTCGGTGTAGTCGAGCACCTCGGGGTAGACGTAGAGGTTCTCGTCGCCCTCGTGGATGAACTCGAGCTCGGGCAGCGGCGGAGCACCCTGTTGCTGCACCCACTCGTCGAACGACTCCCAGAGGCTCCGGTGCGTGCGGTCGTACTCGGCGCGGAACGCCGCCCAGCCTTCGCGGTCGTCCTCGCCGAGCCCGGAGAACACGGGAGCGATGTCGTCGCCCGGCACCTCGAGGGGGTTGCAGGAGACGATGCGCACGAACGGCACGCCGGCTGTCACGAGGGCGGGGAACGCGAGCACGTTGTCCTCGATGACGACGTCGGGCTGCACGCGCGCGATGATCTGCTTCAACTGCGGCTCGCAGTACTTCGCCCCGTCGATGAGCGCCTCCCAGATGGGCTTCGTCACCGTCTCGAGCTGCTCCGCGGTGGACTTCCGGAACTCCGGCGAGACCTCCTTGATGTAGTCCTTCCAGAACTGGCCGGCGTCCTGCTCGACGTCCCCCTCGGGGGCGGGCGCGAGGTCGACGAGGTCCTCCTCGAATCCGAGCGCGGCGAGCTTGCCCTCCCACGATCGCTCGGCTGCGAACACAATCCGGTGGCCGCGCTTGAGGAGCTCGTTGCCGATTCCGATGCAGTTGTTCGTGGGGCCGTAGGCGCTCTCTGGCATGAAGAGGAAAGTGCGACGCTCACCGGTCATGACGACTCCGTTCGTGGATTTCTTGAATGCTGATGGAATGAATGCGGGATGTCAATAGCTCTGCGAAGTGGCGACAGTTCGGCCTAATATTGACCGACGGTGCAGACAATCCGTCTGCTGGGAGGAGCGGCATGGCCAGGCCGAAGCGACAAGAGGAGCGTCGCAGCCAGCTGGTCGCGGCCGCGCAGCGGGCGATCGCGGCGCACGGACCCGACGGTGCGCGGCTGAACCGGGTGGCCGAGGAGGCCGGCCTCACCTCGGGTGCGGTGCTCTACTACTACCCCGACATCGACGAGCTCATGTTCGAGGCGAACCGCGCCGGCATGGAGCGCTTCTACGAGGGCCGGGTGCGCATGCTCGAGCAGCTGCCCGACGATCCGGTGACCCGCCTGCTCGCCCTCGCGAAGTCGGGCCTTCCGAGCGGCCCCGACGACACCGAGGTGCGCCTGCTGTGCGAGCTCGGCGGTTCGGCGGGCCGCAACCCGCTGATGGCGTCGCTGCTCACCACCCTCTACGACCGTCAGGTCGGCATGTACCAGGTCGTGCTCGAGCAGGGCGCCGCCCGCGGCATCTTCACGCTCACGCAACCGTCGATCGTGATCGCGCGCAACCTCGTCGCCCTCGAGGACGCATACGGGTACCGCATCATCGCCAAGCACCCGACCATCGGCCACGACGCGGCCTTCGAGCTCATCGTGGCCTTCGCCCGGCTCGCCACGGGTCACGCGCTGACCCCCTCCTGAGCCGTCTCCTCGGCCGCCTCCGGGGCGACGGATACCGCGGGCGCGTCGTTCGCGACGACCGCCGCCCGCCCGAACCGCACGCCGACCGCGTCGCCGCGGGTGAGCCGGCTCGCGCCGTGCACGCTCACGAGGATCGGTGCGGCGACTCCGGGCACCTCGACCGAGATCGTGGAGGCGCCGCCCATGAAGTAGGTGTCGACGACCGTGCCGCGCAGGCGCGCCGTCGCGGCATCCGGTGCCAGCTCGACGTCCTCGGGCCGCACCACCGCCGTGACCCGGCTCCCCACGGCGAAGCCGTGCGCCGCCGCCACCTCGCCCATGCCCGGCACGTCGACGCCCGCCGTCGTGGCCGTTCCGTCGAGCAGGTTCGCCGACCCGATGAACGAGGCCACGAACCGGGTCGCCGGGTTCGCGTAGAGTTCCTGCGGCGTCGCGAGCTGCTCGAGGTGTCCCTCGCGCAGCACCGCGATGCGGTCGGCCATGGACATGGCCTCCTCCTGATCGTGCGTGACGACCACGAACGTGAGCCCCACCTCGTGCTGCAGCCGCTTCAGCTCGAGCTGCATCGACGCCCGCACCTGCCGGTCGAGCGCCGAGAGCGGCTCGTCGAGCAGGAGCAGCCGCGGCCGCTTCACGATCGCGCGCGCGAGCGCGACGCGCTGGCGCTGGCCGCCCGAGAGCTGGGCCGGCCGACGCGTGCCGAGGTGCGCGAGGCCGACGACGTCCATGACCTCGGCGACCCGACGACGCACCTCCGCCCGAGGCAGCCCCTCGGCCTCGAGTCCGTAGCCGATGTTGCGCTCGACGCTGAGATGCGGGAAGAGGGCGTAGCTCTGGAACATCATGTTCACCGGTCGCCGGTGCGGCGGCATGGCCAGCAGGTCTCGTCCGTCGACCTCGATGCGGCCCGACTCGGGCGTCTCGAACCCCGCGATCGAGCGCAGCAGGGTGGTCTTGCCGCAGCCCGACGGACCGAGGAGTGCGAAGAACTCGTTGTCGGCGATGTCGAGCGAGATGCCGTGCAGGGCGACGGTGTCGCCGTAGACGGCGCGGACGCCGTCGACGCGGAGGAGGGGTGCGGTGCTCACTTCGGGGTTCCTGTCAGTCGGGTCAGTCGCTGCGCCGCGATCACCGTCACGATGCTCACGAGCAGGAGGAGGCTGGCGAGGGCGTTCACCTCGGGGGTCACACCGAAGCGCACCATCGAGTAGATGACGATCGGCAGGGTCGGCTGGGTCGGCGCGGTCGTGAAGAACGCGATCACGAACTCGTCGATCGAGAGCGTGAACGCCAGCAGCGCTCCCGCGACGATGCCAGGTGCGAGCTGCGGCAGCGTGACCCGCACGAAAGTGCGTACCGGCCCCGCGCCGAGGTCCCGCGACGCCTCCTCGAGGCTCGGGTCGAGGTTCGCCATGCGCGCGAGCACGATGGCCGTGACGAAGGCCGTGGCGAAGACCGCGTGCGCGAGGATCACGGAGTGCAGGCCGAGCGTCACCGTCAGCAGCGAGAAGAAGGTGAGCAGGCCGATGCCGAGCAGCAGGTCGGGCAGGATCGCCGGGGCGATCGCGAAGGCCCGCACGAGCCCGCCGCGCGTGTAGTGCTGGATGCCATAGGCGAGGAGGGTGCCCAGCACCGTGGCGACGGCGGTGGCGCCGGTCGCGACGATGAGCGTGTTCACGAGCCCCTGCATGATCTGCTCGTCGGCGAACAGCTCGGGGTACCACCGGAGCGAGAACCCCCGCCACACGAAGAGGTTCTCGGAGTCGTTGAAGCTCATCACGACGACGATGAGGATCGGCAGGTAGAGGAACACGTACCCGAGCCACAGCGGCACGAGGATGCCCCGGGGCTTGCGCACCGCACGGGGACGCGCGTCGGGGTCGAGCTCCCGCATCGCGGTGGTCGTGGGTGCCGCTCGGGCGGTCGGATCAGCCACGGCGCGGTCCCTCCGTGAGGCGGCGCGACACCGCGGACTGCGCGAGGATCACGAGCACGAGCAGGATGGTGAGGAGCAGCGCGAGGGTGGCGCCGAACGGCCAGTCGCGCGCCTCGAAGAACTGGTCGCGCACGAGGTTGCCGACCATGATCGTCTTGCCGCCCCCGATGAGCTCGGGGATCACGAAGTTCGACATCGCCGGCACGAAGACGAAGATGCATCCCGTGAGCGCGCCGGGGAGGGAGAGCGGCAGGGTCACGGTCCGGAACGCGCGCCACGGGGTGGCACCGAGGTTCGTCGCCGCCTCGCGCAGCGACGGGTCGAGCTGCTGGAGCGATGCGTAGAGCGGCAGCACCATGAGCGGCAGGTACATGTAGAGCAGTCCCACGACGATGGCCTGCGGCGTGTACAGCATGCTGATCGGCTCGTCGGTGATGCCGAGTCCCTGCAGCCACTGGTTGACCCAGCCGGCGTTGTTGAGCAGCAGGATCCAGGCGTAGGTGCGGATGAGGAAGTTCGTCCAGAACGGCAGCACGATCGCGACCAGCGCGACCGTGCGCCACTTCGGAGAGAGCCCGGCGATCGCGTAGGCCATCGGGTAGCCGATGACGAGGGCGAGCACGGTGACGATGAGCGCGAGGCCGATCGACTGCAGGATCACCCCGACGTAGAGGGGCTCGAACAGCTTCACCCAGTTGTCGAGCGTGAACTCGAACACGATGCCGCCGAAGCGGCCCCGCTTGAAGAAGGTGTAGAACGCGAGCAGGCCCACCGGGATCGCCATGAAGACGATGAGGAAGAGCATGCCCGGCGCGAGGAAGGGCAGCGGGGCGATCCCCCGCCGCACGCGCGTGGAGCGTGCGGCGGGGGATTCCCGATGGAGCGTCGACGTCACGGGGTCAGTTGGTGGCCAGCACTTCGGCGTTCAGGTCGACGTACTTGACGGTGTCGTCGCCGAGGTCGACGATCACCTCCTGCTCGAAGAGCTCGTCGACCGTGATGCCGAGCGTCGGGTACGACTCGACGAGCGCCGGGTCCAGCGCCTCCATCGCGGCCTGGTTGGGCACCTTGTAGAGGATGTTCTCGGCCACCCACGTCTGCACCTCGGGGTCGAGGATGAAGTTGATGAAGGCCATCGCGGCCTCCTTGTTCTTCGAGGACTCGAGCACCGTCATGGTGTCGACCCAGAGGTCGGCGCCTTCCTCGGGGATGACGAACGAGATCGACGGGTCCTCGGCGATGCCGTAGTTGCACCAGCCGTCCCACGCCTCGACCATCGCAGCCTCACCCGACACGAGCTTCGAGTAGAACGTCGTGTCGTCGTAGGCGAGCAGGGTCGACTTCGTCTCGAGGAGCTGCGTCTTCGCCTCCTCGAGCTCGGCGTCATCGGTCGTGTTCAGGGAGTTGCCCTGCGCCTTGAGTGCGGGCATCGCGAGCCAGCGGTCGGTGGAGAGCATCGTCGTCTTGCCGACGAGTTCGGGCTTCGGGTTCAGCAGGTCGTTCCACGAGGTCGGCTCGAAGCCCGTGAGGTCGGGCCGGTAGCAGAGGCCCGTCGTGCCCCATGCGTACGGCTCGGAGTAGACGTTGCCCGGGTCGTAGTCGAGCTCGAGCGCCTCGGGATAGAGGTTCTCCTCGTTGGGGATGAGCGACTTGTCGAGCTCGGCGAGGATCCCCTGCTCGCCGAGCGCCTGGGCGTACTGGCCCGAGACGAAGGCGACGTCGATGCCCGGGTCGGCGCTCGCGGTGAGCTTGGCGACGATGTCCTCGTTGGTGGTGTGGTTGACGATCGTCGTCTTGACCCCCGTCTCCTCCTCGAACTGCTCGGCGAGGTCCTCGGGGTAGTAGTCCGCCCAGATCGAGACGGTCAGGGTCTGCTCGCTGATGTCGGCCTCGGGGTCGACCTCCGTGCCACCGCCGGTGGAGCACGAGGTGGCGACGAGGGCGAGGGCGATGGTGCCGGCCGCTGCCGCGGCGATCCGTCGCGTGGTGGGCATGTGTTCCTCCTGGGGGCGCTCAGAATGGTTGAGCGATTGTTGCATCACGAGTGAAGAAACCGCAATGGATCAAAGGACGTGCTGGCGTGGAGTTTTCCAGATAGTTACAATCCAAATTCAATGAACTCCGCACTCGAGGGCGAGCGACCGCGCATCGCCGGCCGCATCCTGTCGGTCGACGCCGACGGTCGCGTCCTCGTCGACGGCCGATCGCCCGCGGCGGGCGACGGCGTCGCGCGGGCCCTCGCCGGGCTCGTCGTCGAGGGTCTCGCCGACGATGCGCCCGAGCGGGCCATCGCGGTCGACCAGACCAACACGTCGGTGATCGTCGACGAGCGCCTCGTCGTGAAGATCGTCGGGCACTGGGCGGCGGCGGATCGCGCCGGACGGCTGCTCGAACGGCTCGCCCGGGCCGGCTCCGGCGACGTCGCTCGCCTGCATGGACGCGTCGAGTGGCGGCATCCGCGGCTCGGCACGTCGACGCTCGCCATCGTCACGGAGTACCTGCCCGGGGCGGAGGACGGCTGGAGCTGGGCGGTCGACGACGTGGTCGCCGTGCTCGACGGCGCACCCGACCCCGAATGGCCCGCGCTGCTCGGCGCCCGCACCGCCCGCATCCACGACGTGCTCGGCGCAGAGGCGAAGGCGGCAGGCACGGATGCCGCGGGCCGACGACTCGCGCGGGCGACCGCCGCACTGCGTCGCGCGATCACGGCCGCCGAGGGACCGGCCGGGGCGCGCCTGCGCAACCGCCGCGCCTCGCTCGAGCGCGACATCCGCTCGCTCGGCGACACCGGGCCGGGCGTCGAGTTCGAGATCCACGGCGACCTGCACGTCGGGCAGGTGCTCGCGTCTCCCGGCGACGGCGACGGCCGTCGCGGCGAGCGGCGTTACACGATCATCGACTTCGACGGCGACCCGCAGCTCTCCCCCGACGATCGGGAGCGACCGGATGCCGCGGCGCGCGACCTCGCGCACCTGCTCGTGTCGTTCGACCTCGTCGCCGCCGTCGCGCAGAAGCGCGCCGGCCGGGTCGACGCCCGGGCGTTCGACTGGGCCGATCGGGCCCGCGCCGACCTGCTGGCCGCGTACCGCGCGGCGCTCGTGCGATCCGAGCTCTTCGACCCCGGCCTCGTGCCCGGATTCGAGGCGGAGCAGCTCGTGGCCGAACTGCACTACGCCGATCGCTTCCTGCCGGTGTGGCGCTACGCGCCCGACGCAGCGATCACGTACCGTCATCCCTCGTCGAACGACCACCCGGAGGAACCGTGGACACCGCCGCCTTTCGCGCCGACCTCGAGCTGATTCCCGAGACCCTCGCGGCACTCGCCGACGCACTCGACGAGGGACTGCCGGGCCTCGATCGACTGCCCATGCTGGGTGCCTCGCGCGTGCTGGTGCTCGGCATGGGGTCGAGCCGCTACGCGGCCGACGTGGTGGCCCGGCGCTACCGCGCGATCGGCGGGAACGTCGTCGTCGAGCTCGCGAGCACCGAGCTGCTGCCGCCCTCGACACCCGATCTCGCCGTCGTCGCCGTGTCGGCGACCGGAGGCAGCGCCGAGGTGCTCCGCGCCGCCGAACGGTACCGCGGCACGGGTCGGCTGGTCGCCGTGACGAACCGATCGGATTCCGAACTCGCCCGGGTGGCCGACGTCGTGGTGCCGCTCGGCGCCGGCGTCGAGGCATCCGGCGTCGCCTGCCGCACGTTCCGGGCGACGTTCCTCGTGCTCGACGCGGTGCTCGCCGAACTGCTCGGCACGGCGCCGACGGCGCGGTTCGACGCGGATGCCGCGCGGTCGGCCGCCGCGGCCAACGCCGAGCTGCTCGCGACCTCCGCCGACTGGCTCGCTCCGCTCGCCGACCTGCTGGCCGGGCCGATGGGCACTTGGACCCTCGCGCCGGCCGAGCGCGCCTCGAGCGCGCAGCAGGCGGCGCTCATGCTGCGCGAGGTGCCCCGCCGCGCCGCCTACGCCTCGGAGACCGGGGACTGGTCGCACGTCGACGTGTACCTCACGAAGACGCAGGACTACCGTGCGCTCGTGTACGCCGGATCCGCTTGGGACGCGCAGGCGCTCGAGTGGATGGCGGCTCGCGGCTCGCGGCTCGCCGCGGTCGGCCGCGACCTGCCGGGTGCCGAGCTCACGCTGCGGTTCCCGGGCGACGGCGACGACTCGGTGGCCGCGCTCACCGAGGTGCTCGCGGGCGAACTCGTCGCCGACCGCTGGCTTCGGCAGGGCTGAAGGTCGACTCCGCTCGCCGAACGGACCTCAGCCGCGGCCCGGCGCCGTCCGCTCGGGAGCCACCGCGATCGCGAGCTCGCGGAACAGCGAGGTCGCCCGGTTGGGCACCGCGCCGTCCTCATCGAACGCGTCCTCGAGGTACGTGACGGCGACGGAGATGGTCAGGTCGTCGTCCGCCTGGTACCCGGCGACGGCGGCGTAGCCGAAGAACGCGGGGTTCTGCATGATCCAGTCGCCCGTGAGCACGATGCCGTAGCCGTACGTGTAGGCCTCGTCCTGGACGAGGCATCCGCGCACGCAGCCCTCGACGTCACTGGTCGCGCCGCGCAGGGTGGGCGCGAGCTGGAGTTCGTGCGAGTCGTCGTCGAGCAGGTCGCCGCGACCGACCGCGCGGATCAGCGTGGCGGCGTCGGCGACATCGGTGTACTGCATCGACCCGCGGGCGAGGGTCCACGACGGATTCCAGAACGTCGAGTCTTCGATGAAACGCACGCCGGGAGCGACCCCGAGCGGCGTGCGCCGCTCCGACGTGTAGGCGTGCAGCACCGGCTCGGCGATCTCGGGGGTGCCGGGCGCCGCGGTCTGGTCGAGCCCCAGCGGCTCGAGGACGCGCTCGGCGAGCAGCTCGTCGAGCGGCATCCCGGTGATCTCCTCGAGCGCGAGGCCCAGCAGCAGGTAGTCGGTGTGCGCGTAGTTCCAATTCGTGCCGGGCTCGTAGAGCAACGGCCTCGAGGTGCCGAACGGATGCAACTCCTCGGGCGACCACTCGCGGAACGGATCCGCGAGCATCTCGGCGATGAGCTCGTCGCTCCAGAGGTAGTCGGCGTAGCCCGAGGTCATCTGCGCGAGCTGGCCGAGCGTCACCCGGTCGGCGTTCGGCACATCGGGGAGCCACTCCGCGATCGGATCGTCGAGCGCGACCACGCCCTCCTCGACGAGCTGCAGCAGCACGGTCGACATCTGCGGGATGGACATCGCACCGCTGCGGAAGTGCATGTCGGTCGTCGCGGGCAGGCCCGTCATGGACTCGCCGAACGCCTCCTCGATCAGCACGTCGTCGCCGTCCTGGACGCGGACGATGACCGCGCGCAGCGACCACTCGTCCATCGCCGCCTCGATCGCGTCCCGCACCGGGTCCGCCCGCGGGTCATCGCCGGCGATGCGCTCCGACGCCGGCGCGTCCGACGACGCATCCGACGCAGCGCCGGGTGCCGCGGCATCCGTGGAGCCGAGCGTGCAGCCGGTGAGCAGCACCCCGGCGAGGAGGATGGTGAGGGCGGAGGCGGGGCGGGGCACGCGAGTCACCTCGCCATCCTCTGGCACCCCGCGAGCCATGACCATGGACCCAGGTCCAGTCTTCGCGGTCAGGTCCTGTGCTGCCGGCGGCGGCGCAGCTCGGGATCGCCCGCCCACCGCCGGACCAGGATGACCCGCCGCCGCGGTCGCCGCGCATACGCGCGCGCGTTGCGACTCGACAGCGCGAGCAGCACGAGGATGTCGAGCGCGAGCGTGACGAAGGTCGTGCGCAGGGTGATCTCGGTCGTGCCCGTGACGGAGTCGATCCAGGCGACCACGATGCTGATCGTCGAGAAGCACATGACCGCGATCCGCGCCCAGTTGCTGCCGAACCAGATCAGCACCGCGAGCATGAGTTCGACGGCGAGCACGATCCCGCCGCCGGCAAGCAGGACGGCGAGCACGAGGTCCGCGGCGGCCGCCTCGTCGGTGCCGGGTTCGAGCACGAGGTCGACCTGCTCGCGCACCACCTCGTCCCACCGCAGCCCCAGCGCGACGAGCCACACCACGCCGGCGATGACGCGCGCCACCACGAGGCCGGCGCCGAACGCCGTCGCGGCCGGCCGCCGCATCGAGGCGGGCGGCGTCACGGGCGTGGCGAGCACTGCGGGCGACTCGAACGCGGGCCGCTTCTCGACGTCGGCTCGAGGGCCGCGCGCCGGCCGTTCGCTCGAGTCGGGGTGCGGCATCCGCGGCTCGCTCCCGCCGCTCACGGGGCCGCCTCGAGCGCGCCCACGGGCACCTCGCCGACATCGACGACGGGGAGGTCGCCGTCGGTGCGGATGGTGTCACCGCCGCCGTTGCGGGAGTGGTAGCCGGAGGAGAAGTCGCGCAGCACCTCGACCCGCGCGGCCGGGTTGGCGCCGAGCACGGTGGTGACGATGTGGTCGCGCTCGACATCGATGTCGGCGTCGATCTTATGCGTCACCTGCAGGGTGAAGAGCGAGAAGCCGACGCTGCGGTCGAAGGTGCCGGCCGCGAGCCAGTCGACACGGCGCCCGCCCGGGAGCAGCCATCCGTCGGGGGTCCGCCAGAACCGCACGTGGTGCCGACGCGCGGGGTTGCCCTCGACCTCCTGCTGGTAGGCGAAGTCCTGTTGCCGGTGGAACAGGAACAGCGGACTCACCGGCGCCTCGTCGTAGCTGCGACGCGTGACCGTCGACGTCACGATGCGCCAGCTCGAGGCGAGGGTGACGTCGTCGGCGCGCGTCCAGCCGGCGGCGCGCATCGCGGCGTGCACGGATGCCTCGCTCCCGTCGAACGCGAGGTTCACGGGGTCGCCGAGCAGCCCGTCGCTCGTGCGCGCCCGGCCGATGAAGTAGTCGGGCACGTAGACCGCGGTGAGGATGCGATGCAGCCGCGGCAGCACGAGGTAGGCGAGCACGAGCCAGAACACCACGAAGAACGCGATGCCGAACCATCCGAACTCGAACGACTGGCTGAGCACGAGCCACGCGAGCCAGACCGAGGCGACGCCCGCGAACACGAAGAAGAAGCCGTCGAGCATCGTCGTGAACGAGAGCCTTCGCGGAGCCGCCTGACCCGCGGCCGTCGCGTCGGTTCGGGATGCCCCGGCGCCCACCTCGCCCATGACTGCATGGTAACCGCGGCGGGCGGGCATCGAGCCGACCGGCTCGGCCGAACCCGTCAGTCGAGTCGGGCGAGCAGCGTCGCGCCGACATCGTCGACCGCGTCGCTCTGGTTCGCGAGCACGATCGCAGCCGTGCCGCTCGTCGTGTCGATGAGGAGCACGCTCGCGAAGCCGAGGGTCATGCCGTTGTGCGACACGATCCGGTGGTCGCCCGTCTCGCGGACGTTCCAGAAGTAGCCGATCGTCGAGCCGTCGCCCACCTCGAGGGTGTCGGTCTGCGCGGCGCTTCCCGTGAGCAGCCCGTCGAGCACGGCCTGCGCGAACGCCACGAGGTCGCCGATGGTCGCGTGGATGCCCCCGGCCGGCGCGTACGCGGCGAGCGTCGACGGTTCGACGGGGTCGCCCTCGGGATCGGTGCCTCCGGCATGTCCGTCGGGAACCGCGGAATCGTCGAGCGGCACCGAGGCGCCGGCGAGTCCGAGCGGGTCGAGCAGGCGCTCGGACAACAGTGCGGGGTAGTCGGTTCCGGCCGCCGCGGCGACGGCCTGGCCGACCAGGGTGGCGCCCATGTTGCTGTACGAGAACGTCCCGGGAGTGGCGAGTTCCATGGCACGGGCCGCGGCGAGCACGTCGTCGAGGCTCTCGTCGAACGGGTCGCGCCCCGCCTCGTAGTCGGCCGTGACCCGCTCGACGAACTCGGCGTCGGAGGGGAAGGTGGCCAGGCCGGAGCGGTGCGCGGCGAGGTCGCGGAGGGTGACGGATGCCACGGGGGCATCGCCGAGGTCGAGGTACTGCCCGACGGGGTCGTCGGCCTGCACCTCGCCGCGCTCGATCGCCTGCGCGAGCAGCTCGCCCGTGAAGACCTTCGTGATGGAGCCGATCTCGAACGCGGTCGCCGCATCGGCGTCGATGAATGCGGTCCGCACGTCGTCGCCGTCGATCACGGCCACGGCCGCCCGATCGCCCGGATCGATGAACGACGGTCGGATGAGCCGGAGCAGTTCGGCATCGCCCGTGCGGTCCTCGCCACCCGGCCCGGCCGCGGCCGACGGCGGGGCGCTCGTCGAACCGCCTCCGGCGACGCAACCCGTCAGCCCGAGGCATCCGGCGATCAGCATCGTTCCGAGCAGGCGAGTAGTGGGGGCGGCGTGGCGCATCGGCCCATCGTATGGCTCCGCACCGGGGCGGTCACGACCCCCGTGCACGGGCCGAAGTAGGCTCTCGCCATGGCCTACGACGTCGCGCGCATCCGTTCGCAGTTCCCCTCGCTCGAGAGCGGGTGGGCGCACTTCGACGGGCCGGGAGGCACCCAGACTCCGCGAAGCGTGGGCGACGCCGTGGCATCCGTGCTCACCGGTCCGCTGTCGAACCGGGGCACGATCGGCGAATCCGAGGAGCGCGCCGAGGCCGCCGTGCACGGGTTCCGGCTCGCGATGGCCGACCTGCTCGACGCCCACCCGCGCGGTGTCGTGCACGGCCGGAGCGCGACCCAGCTCGTCTACGACTTCTCGCGGAACCTGTCGAGCGACTGGAACGTCGGCGACGAGGTGGTCGTCACGCGCCTCGATCACGACGCGAACGTGCGTCCCTGGGTGCAGGCGGCCGAGCACGCCGGAGCCACGGTGCGGTGGGCGGACTTCGACCCCGAGACGGGGGAACTGCCCACGGATGCCGTGACCGCCCTGCTCTCGGAGCGCACCCGCGTCGTCGCCGTGACCGCCGCGTCGAACCTCATCGGCACGATGCCCGACGTGCCGGCGATCGCGGCGGCCGCGCACGAGGTCGGCGCGCTCGCGTTCGTCGACGGCGTGCACTACGCCGCCCACGAGCTGCCCGACGTGTCGCGGCTCGGCAGCGACTTCTTCGTGTGCTCGCCCTACAAGTTCCTCGGTCCGCACTGCGGTGTGCTCGCCGCCCGGCCCGACCTGCTCGAGACGATCATGCCCGACAAGCTGCTGCCGGCGACGAACGTGGTGCCCGAGCGCTTCGAGTTCGGCACGCTCCCCTACGAGCTGCTCGCGGGCGTCACCGCCGCGGTCGACGTGCTCGCCGGTCTCGACGGCCGTGCTGCCGACGCCGCCTCGTCACGTCGCGAGCGCCTCGTGGCCTCGTACGCCGCACTGCACGCGCACGAGGAGGCCCTGCGCACGAAGCTGGAGGACGGACTCGCTGCCCTGCCGGGCACGACCGTGTGGTCGCGGGCGTCGAGGCGCACGCCCACGCTGCTCGCGACCTTCGAGGGCCACGCGGCATCCGACGTGACGCGGTCGCTGGCCGAGCGCAACGTGCTCGCTCCGTCGAGCAACTTCTACGCCCTCGAGGCGTCGCGCCGCCTCGGCCTCGGCGACGCGGGCGGCCTGCGCATGGGGCTCGCGCCCTACACCGATGCCGATGACGTCGAGCGACTCCTCGACGGGCTCGCCGCCGTCCTCGCGGGTCGATCGACCGCCGTCCTAGGCTGAACCCCATGACCCTCGCCGAGACCGCCGCCGAACTCCGCCGCCTGCACGACGCCCCCGAACTCCTCCAGGTCGTGAACGTCTGGGACGTCGTCAGTGCCCGAGCCGTCGCCGCCCTGCCCGGCACGCGCGCGATCGCGACCGCGAGCCACTCCATCGCCGCGACGTACGGCTATCCCGACGGCGAGCAGATTCCCGTGGACCTGATGCTCGACATGGTGGGACGCATCGCGAGCGCGGTCGACGTGCCCGTGAGCGCCGACCTCGAGGCGGGCTACGGCGACCCTGGCGAGACGATCCGCCGCGCCATCGGACTCGGCGTCGCCGGCGCCAACCTCGAGGACGAGCTGAAGCCCCTCGCCGACTCCGTGGCCGCGGTCGAGGCCGCCGTGGCCGCGGCCGACGCCGAGGGCGTGCCGTTCGCCCTGAACGCCCGCACCGACGCGTTCCTGCGCGGCAAGGACCGCCCGCGCGACGTCTGGGTGGCCGGCGCCATCGAGCGCGGCCGCGCCTACCTCGACGCCGGAGCGACCTGCGTGTTCGTCCCGGGCAACTTCGGCGCGGACGTCGTCGCCGAACTCGTCGACGGCATCGGCGAGCGCCGGGTGAGCCTCATCGGGCTTCCCGAGATCCCGGAGCCGGCGCGCCTGCAGGAGCTCGGCGTCGCGCGCCTCTCGTACGGCCCGTACACGCAGCGGGTCGTGCTCGGCGCCCTGCAGGATCTCGCGGATGGGCTCTACGGCGGGGGTGTGCTGCCCCGCGACATCCGACCGCTGAACTAGAGCAGGTAGTCGCCGCCCTCGCGTCCGATCTCGCCGAACGGCGGCACGTGTCCGGCGTCGAGCGCCCGGATCGTCGGCCGGCCGAGGTGGGCGAAGACGAGACGCCGAACGCCCGCGGCCCGGGCGGCCTCGGCCGTGTCGGATGCCGCCGCGTGCCCGCCGACGCCGCCGCGGAAGCGGATGGGATGCGACCATCCCGCAGCATCGGCGAACATGAGTTCGGCGCCCGCCGCCCAGTCGGGGAAGCGCCAGAACTCGGGCGCCCAGACGGCGGTGCGCCCCTGCCACCGGATCAGGTACCCCCAGGTCTCGTGGCTCGTGTGCTCGAGGGGGCACGGCTCGATCGCGAGGTCGGCGGCCGAGTACGATGCCACCTCGGGCCGGAGCCCGAGCGCCGACGCCCGGCGCCGGATGTCGGCGATGAGCTCTGCGCGCAGGTCGGTCACGAGCCACGCACGCACCGGTCGAGCCGTCTGGTCGGGAACGGCGGCGAGCCCGCCGTCGAGCATCACCGAGCCGGACGGCGCAAGGGCGAGCAGACCCGCGGGCGCGTAGCGCGGCGAGGCCATCGCGCCGACGCCCAGGAGCCGCAACCGCAACCGGGCCACGGACTCATGGTACGAGCGTCCTACGGTGAGTCGGGTCCCCGCGCGCTCCCGCTCGGCGAATCACCCGCGCGACGGATGTCCCGCGTCGGTGCGGCTCGCTAGGGTGGCCGTGAGGCGGCGCGGCCGCCCGGGCCGGGCGGGGCGCGGCCCATCGCGGCTCTGCTCGCCCCCCGACGTGAGGAGCGCGCATGCCGGGCGGCATCCCGATAGTGATCGAGGGGCTCAGCAAGCAGTTCGGGCCGGTCACCGCGGTCGACGATCTCAGCTTCACGGTCGAGCCGGGTCGGGTGACCGGATTCCTCGGTCCGAACGGCGCGGGCAAGACGACGACGCTGCGGGTGCTGCTCGGCCTCGTGCGAGCGACCGCCGGCACCGCGACGTTCGGCGGGACGCCGTACCACGACCTGCCGCGCCCGCTCGAGACGGTCGGCGCCGCGCTCGAAGCGACCTTCCACCCCGGCCGCACGGCGCGGAATCACCTGAAGGTGTATGCGACGGCGGCCGGGCTGCCGGCCGAGCGCGTGCAGCAGGTCCTCGAGACGGTCGGCATCGCCGAGTTCGCCGACCGCCGCGTCGGCGGCTACTCCCTCGGCATGCGGCAACGACTCTCGCTCGCCTACACGCTCATCGGTGATCCGGGCGTCTTCGTGCTCGACGAGCCCATCAACGGGCTCGACCCCGAGGGCATCAAGTGGATCCGCGGGTTCCTGCGGTCGCTCGCGCGCGAGGGCCGCACGGTGCTCGTGAGCTCGCACCTGCTGAGCGAGGTGCAGCAGAGCGTCGACGACGTCGTCATCATCTCGAAGGGGCGACTGGTGAAGAGCGGCACCCTCTCGAGCCTCGAACTCGAGGCCGCCCCGCGCACGATCGTGGATTCGCCCGACCGCGAGAAGCTCTCCGAAGCACTCGACGAGGCGGGGATGTCGTACACCGAGGGCCGCGGCGGCTTCATCGTCGACGAACCCGACCCGGCTCGCGTCGGCCACGCGGCCTTCCTCGGCGGTGTCGAGTTGAACGCCCTGCATCGATTGAGATCCGGACTCGAGGAGTCGTTCCTCTCGCTCGTCGGCGGAGGTGAGGAGTGATGTCGTTCCTCCGCTCGATCGCCTCCGAGTTCCAGAAGGTCTTCACGACGCGCATGTGGTGGCTGCTCGGCCTGCTGCTCGTCGGCTACGTGCTCGTGCTCGCGGGCGGGTTCGGCGCGTTCCTCGGGTGGGCGGTGCGCAACCCCGAGGCCGCGGCGGCGACCGGCGGCAACACCGGGATCCCTCCCGGCATGGATCTCCCCCCGCTCATCTACACGTTCGCCTCCTCGATCGGGTACGTCTTCCCCGTGCTGCTCGGCACGCTCGCGGTGACGAGCGAGTTCCGTCACCGCACGCTCACACCCACGTTCCTCGCCGAGCCGCACCGGTCCGTCGTGCTGGCCGGCAAGTTGGTGTCGCAGTTCGTCCTCGGGGCCGGGCTCGGCGTCGCCGCCTTCGCGACCTCGGTGGGCTCCGGTGCCGCCGCGCTGGCGGCGTTCAGCCTCGAGACCGGACTCGACCAGAGCGACACGTGGGCACTCATCGGCCGGGGCGTGCTCGCCATGGCGCTCTGGGGTGCGATCGGCGTCGGCCTCGGCGCGCTCGTGCCGAACCAGGTCGCGGCGATCGTGATCGTCATCGCCTTCACGCAGTTCGTGGAGCCGATCCTCCGGCTCGCGGCATCGTTCAGCGACATCACCGCCCAGATCGGCCGATTCCTTCCGGGCGCCGCGAGCGACGCGTTGGTCGGCGCCTCGCTCTACAACATGATGTCGATGGGCTCGTCGGCGTCCCTCGAGTGGTGGCAGGGCGGACTCGTACTCCTCGGTCTCGCAGTCGCCGCCACCGTGATCGGCGGCGCCACGACCTGGCGACGGGACGTGACGTAGCGGTGGACCTCGCGACGCTGCGGTCCGCCCGGCTGCGCGTGCAGGGAGTGCGCGCACCCTTCGACGCCTCGGCTCCCGAGGTGGTGCGCCGGTTCGTCGCGGTGCAGGCGCAGGAGTTCCTGCCCTCGCAGTGGGGGCTCGCCCAGCGCGTTCCCGAGGACCGGCGACCGGATGCCGCGGCCGTCGCGGCCTCGATCGACGCGGGCGACCTGCTCCGCACCCACGTGCTCCGCCCCACCTGGCATTACGTGCATCCCGCGGATGCCCGGTGGCTGATCGAGCTCTCCGCCGAACGCGTGCACCGGCAGAACGCCCTGTACTACCGCCGCACGGGCGTGGAGGGCGAGGACGCGGCGCGGGCGTTGGACGTGGTGGCCGAATCGCTGGCCGGCGGCCATCGCACCCGCGCCCACCTGACGGCGGCCCTCGACGACGCCGGCATGCCGATGACGGGCCTCGCCTTCACCTACCTGCTCATGCTCGCGGAGCTCGAGCGCGTGGCGATCAGCGGGGCGAACGCCGGGAAGCAGCGCACCTATGCGGCGTTCGACGAGCGCGTCCCGCCGTCGCCGCCACGCACCCGCGAGGATGCCCTCGCCGAACTGGCCGAGCGGTTCATCGCGTCTCGCGGTCCGGCGACCGAGCGCGACTTCGCCGCCTGGTCGGGATTCACGCTCACCGATGCCAGGCAGGCGTTCGCGGATGCCGCAAGCCGCGCGGGCGGCCGCCTCGAAACGGTCGACGTCGAGGGTACGCCGCACCGCGTCGACGCGGCATCCGATCGTGCGGTGACCGATGCCCCGGGCCCGAGCGTCGACCTGCTGCAGGCGTACGACGAGTACATCATGGGCTACGCGCCGCCCCGCGACTACCTGTTCCCGCCCGACCGTTCGCCCAGAGCGGCTCCCGAGTTCCCGATGCACGCGCTCGTCGTCGACGGCCTGCTCGTCGGCCGGTGGGCGCCCGTCGTCGCGGCGCGGGCGGCGACGGTGAAGCTGGCGCCGTGGCGCGAGTTCTCGCCTGCGGAGGAACGCGCGCTCGCGGCATCCGTCGCCGAGCTCGGGCGCTTCCTCGACGTGCCCGTCACGGTCGAGCGCCTCGGGGGTTGAGGAGGCGCGCCAGCGCCGCCGGCGGATTGAGGAGGGCGGCCTCGCCGCGGGTCGAGGGGGCGCGCCAGCGCCGTCTCGAAACCCGGCCCCGAGCCTCGATCCCGCTACGATCGCGCCATGGCCGTCATCGCGAGCATCTTCGTCGCCCTCGCCGCGCTCCTGCACGGCTACATCTTCCTCATGGAAAGCGTGTGGTGGACACGTCCCGCGACGTGGAAGCGATTCGGCGTCGCCGACCAGGCGCATGCCGATGCCACGCGACCGATGGCCTACAACCAGGGGTTCTACAACCTCTTCCTGGGCCTCGGCGCGGCATTGGGGCTCGTGCTGTTCTGGTCGGGCGCCGTCACGGCGGGCACCACGCTCGTCTTGTTCACGACCGCGTGCATGGTGCTCGCGGCGGCGGTGCTCACCACGACCGGCCGCGGCTACGTGAGGGCCGCGCTCATCCAGGGCACGCTGCCGCTCATCGGGTTCGCGCTCTTCCTCTTCGCCTGAGGCTGCTGTTCGGCGGCGACTATTCGGTGGTCGCTTCGGATTCGGACCCGGGCTCGGCCTCGTCGGTCAGCTTCAGCCGATCGATGAGCGCCGCGGCGTGGTTGGTGCTCAGGATGATGCGCGTGAACTCGCCGGCGTTCAACTCGAGCACGACCGCCTGGCGCTTGCCCTTGATGATGACGAAGTCCGAACCGCCGTGGTACTTCCAGACGCCCACCGCCACGACCAGTGGGATCTCGGTGCCCCGCCTGCGGATGCCCCGCACCCACACCCACGGATCGTCGGCGATCGTCGCCGACCGGATGTCATCGCGCTGCACCACGATGTCGTCGGAGCGCAGCGCGAGCGACTTCTCGGCCGGAGTGAGGTGAACCTCGATCCGGTCCTTGTGCACGCGAAGGTGGGACATGGTTCCATCCTGCCCGAGCCGACCGACGAGCGCAGAGTGGCGGAACCCACAATGGCGTAACGGTTTACGCGTCTGGGCGGGCGGTCATTCCGGACGGGCGGTCAGTCCGGGCGAGCGGATGCCGCGGCGCGCGCGGCGGCCGGAAGCGCGTCGAGTACCCGGCCGATCGCGGCCTCGTCGTGCGCCGCCGTCACGAACCAGGCCTCGAACACCGACGGCGGCAACGACACGCCCGCCTCGAGCATCGCGTGGAAGAACGGCGGGTACCGCCACGCCTCCTGACGCTGCACGCCCGCATAGTCGCGCACGCCGTTCGTCGCCGCCTCCTCGCCGAACACGAAGCTGAAGAGGTTGCCCGCGTGCTGCACGCGGTGCGCGACACCCTCGGCTGCGAGGGCATCGGACACGGCGGCGCTGATCGTGGCGGCGGTGGCATCGAGCCGCGCGTAGACCGCGGCATCCGCTGCCCTGAGGGTCGCGACACCGGCCGCGACCGCGACCGGGTTCCCCGAGAGCGTGCCCGCCTGGTACACGGGGCCGAGGGGTGCGAGCTGCTGCATGATCTCGGCGCGGCCGCCGAGCGCGGCCACCGGCATGCCGCCGCCGATGACCTTGCCGAACGTCATGAGGTCGGGCGTGTAGGCGGTGTCGGTGCTGCCGACGCCGCTGCGCCCGTTCGACACCCCGTGCGCCAGTTCAACTGGCGCAGCGGCCGCCGAAGTGGCGCGGACGCCGGCGCCCCGCGCTTCGAGGCCCCACCAGCCCGCCTCCGAGACGCGGAAGCCAGTGAGCACCTCGTCGGAGATCACGAGCGCGCCGTGCTCGTGCGCGAGATCGACGAGCGCGCGGTTGAAGCCCGGCTCGGGCGGCACGACGCCCATGTTCGCGGCGGCGGCCTCGACGATGACGGCGGCGATGCGGTCGCCGTGCTCGGCGAAGACGAGGCGCAGCGCGTCGAGGTCGTTGTAGGGCACGACGAGCGTGAGCGCCGCGATCGCGGCCGGAACTCCGGCGGATCCCGGCAGGGCGAACGTCGCGAGACCCGAGCCCGCCTCGGCGAGGAGCCCGTCGGAGTGGCCGTGGTAGTGGCCCGAGAACTTCACGAGCACGTCGCGGCCGGTGAAGCCGCGCGCGAGCCGGATGGCGCTCATCGTCGCCTCGGTGCCCGTCGAGACGAGTCGGAGCTGCTCGACCGGCGCGACACGCTGCTCGACGAGCTCGGCGAGCTCGGTCTCGGCGGGCGTCGACGCGCCGAACGAGAGGCCGCGGCTCGCGGCATCCGTCACCGCCTCGATGACGCGCGGGTCGGCGTGGCCGAGGATCGCCGGGCCCCATCCCGCGACGAGGTCGACGTACTCGCGCCCCTCGGCGTCGGTGACGTACGGACCGCGGGCCGACACGAGGAAGCGCGGCGTGCCGCCGACCGACCGGAACGCGCGCACGGGCGAGTTGACGCCGCCGGGGATCGCCGCCTGCGCGCGGGCGAAGAGCTCCGCGTTCGTGGCGTTCGCCGACCTCGTCGAAGCGAGCCGTGCAGGGCTGGCCCCTTCGACAGGCTCAGGGACCTCCACCGCGGGGCTCACGCGAGGTCTCCGTTTCGGATCCAGCCGGCGAGCTCGGGCGCCCAGTAGGTGAGCACCACGTCGGCTCCGGCGCGGCGGATGCCGCGGACCGACTCGATCACGGCGCGCTTGCGATCGATCCAGCCGTGCGCGGCAGCGGCCTCGATCATGCTGTACTCGCCGGAAACCTGGTAGGCCCAGACGGGCACCTCGGATGCCGCGGCCACGTCGGCGAGCACGTCGAGGTAGCTGCCGGCGGGCTTCACCATGACGATGTCGGCGCCCTCCTCGATGTCGATCATCGCCTCGCGCAACCCCTCACGCCGGTTACCCGGATCGAGCTGGTACGAGCGGCGGTCGCCCTCGAGGGTCGACTCGACGGCGTCGCGGAACGGGCCGTAGTACGCCGACGCGTACTTGGCCGAGTACGCGAGGATCGCGACATCCGTGAAGTCCTGGTCGTCGAGCGCGTCGCGCACGGCAGCGACCTGGCCGTCCATCATGCCCGAGAGACCGAGGAGCTCCGAGCCGGCGCGCGCCTGCTCGAGCGCCATCGCCGTGTAGCGCACGAGCGTCGCGTCGTTGTCGACGCGACCGCGATCGTCGAGCACGCCGCAGTGGCCGTGGTCGGTGAACTCGTCGAGGCACAGGTCGGTCTGCACGAGCAGCCGGCCCGCGGATGCCTCGACCGCGACCCGCGTGGCCACGTTCAGGATCCCGTCGGGGTCGGTCGCTCCCGAGCCGCGCGCATCGCGGTGCTCGGGAACGCCGAACAGCATCACCCCGCCGACACCCGCGGCCGCGGCATCCGCCACCGCCTCGGGAAGGCTCTCGAGGGAGTGCTGCACGACACCCGGCATGGACGTGATCGGCACGGGGGCGCTCACGCCCTCGCGCACGAAGATCGGCAGCACGAGCTCGGCCGGATCGAGGCGGGTCTCGGAGACGAGGCGGCGCATCGCGGGAGTCTCCCGGAGGCGCCGAGGTCGGACGCGGGGCAGGGGCGCGGAACTCACCCGAACAGCCTACGCGTGGCCGGCTGGACGCTCGCCGACCCCTCGAACCCCCTCGACCCTCCTCCACCCTCGTCGACCCTCGTCGACCCTCTTCCTTCTCACCGAGTGTGAACGTCCACTGCCGAGTGATGACGTCCGCCGCGGCCATCCGGGTCGGAACGTCAACAGTCGGCGAAAGAGGGGGTGGGGAGGAGAGGGGGTGGGGAGGATGAGACCCCGTCAGGCGTGCGCGGTCGCGGCCTCCACCACGGCGTCGATGAGCGACTCGGCGGTGCGTTCGCGAGCGACGACGTCGACCCGGAGGCCGACCTTCGCGGCATCCTTCTTCGTCTGCGGACCGATCGCGGCGACGAGCGTCACCTCGGGGATCGGGCCGAGTTGCTGCTGCACCTGCTCGGCCACGCTGCCCGACGTCACGAGCACGGCGTTGACCCGGCCGGCGCGCACGTCTTCGACGACCTTCGGCGCGACCGGGACGCCGATCGTGCGGTAGGCGACGACCGCCTCGACCTGGTGGCCGGCGCGCGCGAGGCCGACCGAGAGGATCTGCTTCGCGATGGCCGAGCGGAGGGCGAGCACGCGGAGCCCGCGCTGGCCGTCGGTGGCGGCCTCCCACTCCTCGAGCAGGCCGCGCGCCGAGTTGTCCTCCGACGGCACGATGTCGGCCTTGTACCCGGCCGCCACGAGCGCGGCCGCGGTCGTCTCGCCCACGGCGGCGACCTTC
This sequence comes from Agromyces sp. NSFZ, assembly GCF_056156205.1. NCBI lineage: Bacteria > Bacillati > Actinomycetota > Actinomycetes > Micrococcales > Microbacteriaceae > Agromyces > Agromyces sp. NSFZ. The sequence continues at coordinate 157,699 of NZ_CM149585.1, read as the reverse complement.
GTGTTCTCGGGGATCACGGCGCCGTACGACGACAGCACGTCGACGGTCGTCGCGCTCGTCACCGTGACCCAGTCGAATCCGCCGGCGGCGAGCTTCGCGAGGGCCGCCTCGAGGGCCGGCTGGTCGTCGGTCGGCGCGAAGTTGATGAGCGGCGCCACGATCGGCGTCGCGCCCCTCGCGCGGAGCGCGGCGGCGACGCCGTCACCCCACGGACCGCCACGCGGCACGAGCACGCGCCATCCGGCCAGCGGCTTGCCGTCGTGGTACGGCAGGTTGATGGCACCCGTCAGCGCTTCCGCTTCGAATTCGCTCATCGCGACTCCTCAGGTGGTGCAAGTTCGGCGGCGCCATTGCCGAGGAGTTCCGCGACGACACGATCGGCGACGTCGCGTGCCGCATCCGCCAGATCGGCGGCCGAGCGGCTGTCGGGGGTCGCGGCATGCGAGCTGGTGAGCCTGCGCGTCCCGTCGGCACTGTACACGTTCGCGCTGAGGAACAGAAGTTCGTCGTCGACGAACGCCGTGACGCCGACCGGTGCCGCGCATCCGGCCTCGAGCCCGGCGAGCACCAGGCGCTCCGCGAGCGCGGTCGCGCGGCTGGTGCCGTGGTCGATCGCCTCGAGCGCGCGCTCCAGCGCGCGGTCGCCGCGTTCACGACGCACCTCGATGGCGAGGGCGCCCTGTCCGGCGGCGGTCGGCCAGTCGTCGAGCGAGAGCAGTTCGGTCACGGCATCCATGCGCCCGATCCGGCCGAGACCCGCCGCGGCCAGCAGCACGGCATCGAGCTCGCCGGACTCGACCTTGCCGAGCCGGGTGTCGATGTTGCCGCGGAGGTCGACCGCCGTGACGTCGGGCCGTGCCGCTCGCAGCTGCGCGATGCGCCGCGGCGAGCCGGTGCCCACGCGGGCCCCCTCGGGCAGCGTCTCGAGCGTGAGTCCGTCGCGGGCGCAGAGCGCGTCGCGGGCGTCGGCGCGCTTGGGCACCGCACCGAGCCGGAGGCCGGGGTGCTCGGCCGTCGGAAGGTCCTTCAGCGAGTGCACGACGACGTCGCATTCGCCGCGCAGCAGTGCCTCGCGGAGCGCGGCGGCGAAGACGCCGGTGCCGCCGAGCGAGGCGAGCGACGCGCGCGACGTGTCACCCTCGGTGGTGACGGGGACGAGCTCGATCTCGGCCTTGGCCGCCTTGGCGATGCGCTCGGCGACCTGCCTGGTCTGCGCCATCGCGAGCGCGCTCGCGCGGGTGCCGACGCGGATCGTGCCCGTCGTGCCCGTGCCCGTGCCTGTGCCCGAGGCCGCGCCCGTCGTGGCGCTCATGGCGCGATCCCCGCCAGGGCCGGCTTGAAGCCGAGTCGCGCGTTCTCGCAGCATCCGGGGCGGCAGACGTCGTACCAGGGACCGAGCGACGTCATGGCCGGGCGTTCGGCCCGGGGCGTGCCTTCGACGCGCTCGAGGACGAGGTCGACGAGCCCCGCGACGTAGGCGGGGTGCGTGCCCGGGGTCGGCACGCGCACGGCGGCGAGGCCGTGCTCCTCGGCCGTCTCCATGGCCTCCTCGTCGAGGTCCCACATGACCTCCATGTGGTCGCTCACGAACCCGAGCGGCACGATGACGACCGCCTTGCGGCCCGCTCCCGGGAGTTCGGCGATGGCGTCGTTCACGTCGGGCTCGAGCCACGGCTGGGTGGGCGGCCCCGAGCGCGACTGGTACACGAGCTGCCACGGCACGTCGGGGACGCCGGCCTCGCGCATGACGACCTCGGCGACCGCGCGGTGCTGCGCGGCATAGGCGCCGCCCTCGCCGAACCCACGCTCGGAGGGACCCGACTTCGCGGCATCCGTCGTCGGAATCGAGTGCGTCGCGAAGAGCACCTCGATCGCGGTCGACCGTTCGAGACCGGGGTGCTCGGCGAGCAGCTGCGCGATCCCATCGCGCACGCCCTCGACGAACGGCGCGACGAACCCGGGGTGGTCGAAGAACTGGCGCACCTTGTCGATCTGGATCGCGTCGGGATCGTCGCCGAGCCCGATGTCGGCGAGCGCGTCGGCGAAGTCCTCGCGGTACTGGCGGCAGCTCGAGTACGAGCTGTACGCGCTCGTGGCGATCGCGATGAGCTTGCGGAAGCCGCGCTCCTTCGCCTCGGCCACGGCGTCGTTCAGGTACGGGTCCCAGTTGCGGTTGCCCCAGATCACCGGCAGATCGATGCCGCGGCTCGCGAGCTCGGCCTCGAGCGCCGCCTTGAGCTGCCGGTTGTGCTCGTTGATGGGGCTGACGCCGCCGAAGTGGCGGTAGTGGTGAGCCACCTCCTCGAGGCGCTCGTCGGGGATGCCGCGACCACGCGTGACGTTGCGCAGGAACGGGATGACGTCGTCTTGACCCTCGGGGCCGCCGAAGCCCGCGAGCAGGATCGCGTCGTACGCGGTCGGCTCGGAGACGTGCTCGGGTCCGGCCTGCGCGGCGGGCGTCGCGCCGGGTACGACCGCGCCCGGTGCGAGGGGTGCGGATGCCGCGGGCTCGGGCTTGCGTCCGCGGTGCGTGGTGCCCGGGGCATCCGGATGACCGGCGCTCGATGCGCCGGTCGAGCCGAGGTTCACGGCCGCCACTACTGCAGCACCTCCACGAGCTCGGCGGTCGTGATGCGGCGGCCGGTGTAGAACGGCACCTCCTCGCGCACGTGGCGGCGCGCGTCGGTCTCACGCAGGTCGCGCATCAGGTCGACGAGGTCGGTGAGCTCGTCGGCCTCGAGCGGCAGCAGCCACTCGTAGTCGCCGAGCGAGAAGGATGCGACCGTGTTGGCGGTGACGCTCCTGAAGGCCGCACCCTTGCGTCCGTGCTCGGCGAGCATGCGTCCACGCTCCTCGGGCGGCAACAGGTACCACTCGTAGCTGCGCACGAACGGGTAGATCGTGAGCCATTGCTTCGGCTCGACACCCCGGAGGAAGCCGGGCACGTGCGACTTGTTGAACTCGGCGTCGCGGTGCACGCCCATGGCGTTCCATGTCGGGAGCAGCGAGCGGAGCAGCCGGCTGCGGCGCAGCTCGCGCAGCGCCCACTGCAGGCTCTCGGCCGTGGCGGAGTGCAGCCACAGCATCACGTCGGCGTCGGCGCGGAGGCCCGACACGTCGTAGATGCCGCGGAGGGTCACGCCCTCGTTCTCGACGAGCCGGATGATGTCGTCGAGCTCGCGCACGAAGCGCGGCACGTCGTGGCCGTCGAGGTCGTCGGGGCGTGCAGGGTCCCGGCGGAGCACGGCGAACACCGTGAAGCCCTCGGGAGACTGCTCGGCGTCGGATTCGGTCTGGAGCGCGTCGGCTGCCGCTTCGGCAGCGGGGGAAGACATACCTCTAGTCTCCCCCTTCCTCCCTGAACGTCCAAAAGCGTTGACGGATGCCCCGGTGTCGGTCGCTCGCGGGCGCCGTCCGAGGTACGGCTCCGACATGTGGAAGAACACATGAGAATCCGCCCTTCAACCTCCATGGCGGCCCCATGACGTGGATGTTCATGTGTTTTTCCGCGGCCGGGCGGTGGTCTTGAACGGTCAACGGCCGAGCAGCAGTGCGGTCGAGTGCTCGAGGTGCGCTCGAATGGCGTCGGGCCCGCGGGCCTGCACGTCGGCGAGCAGGGCCCGATGCTCCTCGACGAGGGACTCGAGCGTGTAGTGCGGCCGCACGTGCAGGAGGAAGAGCAGGAGCTCGCTGCCCAGCGCCGCGTGCGCCTCCATGATGCGAGGACTCGCGGATGCCGCGACCAACGCGCCGTGGAGCTCCGCGTGGATGCGCTCCGCCTCGAGCCAGTCGACCTCGGGCTCGTCCGCGAGCGCCGCCATCCGCTCGATCCGTTCCCGAGCCGGGGCCAGGACGGCGTCGGGCCAACTCGTCCCGTACCGCTCCCCCGCGATCCGCACCGCCTCGACCTCGAGCGCCGACCGCAGCTGGTGCAGGGCGATGATCGTGGGCCGATCGAAGCTCGCCACGCGCACGCCGCGATACGGCACCGCGACGGCCAGCCGCTCGGTGACGAGGCGCTGGAACGCGGCACGCACGGTGTGCCGCGAGACCCCGTATCGCTCGGATGCCGCCTCCTCACGGAGGGGCTCTTCGGCGGCGAGGGCGCCGCTCAGTATCTCAGCGCGCAGCGCATCGGTGACGCGGTCGACCGCCGTCGGGGCCGGCACCGCCGGGCGTCGGCCGGCCGACGACCGGCGCCCTGCGTCGAGCGGCGACATCGCGGCATCCGCTCGATCGCGTCACTTGCCGTCGACGGCGGACCGCACGACGAGCCAGACCGTCACGCCGACCACGGCGACGACGCCGACCGCGACGGCCACGGCCACGGCCGGCTGCTCGTCGGCGAACCGGCGCAGCTGCACCTTCGCACGGGCGGTCTTGATGCGCACCTGCCTGGGCACGTTGAGCTTGTCTTCGAGGGCGTTCAGCGTGCGGGCGAACTCGGCGCGCGCGCGCTCGGAGTTCGCCTTCGCCTCGAGGCGCGTGAGGTTGCGTTCGCGCGTCTTCGCGTCGCGCGTGGCCAGCTGGCGGCCGGCGTCAGTCGCGGTCATACTCGCCCGTTCCCTTCACCATGTCGAGGTCTCGGCGCAGGCTCTCGATCGATTCGAGCGGTTCGCTGCCGCGCCTGAAGTTGAGGGCCGCGATGCCCACGAGGATGAGGATGATGACGAGCAGCACGCCCGACACGATGAGGGCGGCCGCCCAGGCCGGGAGCACGAGCGCGAGCGCGAGGATGCCCGTGGCGATCAGCGTGCCGAGCAGGAAGATCCCGACGAAGGCCGCCGCGGCGATGAGGCCGGCGCCGATGCCGAAGTGCTTGGCCTTGTAGCTGAGCTCGGCCTTGACCTGGTCGATCTCGGCACGGACGAGGTCGGAGACCCGGTCGGGCAACTCCCCGATCAGTGTGAACAGCGAACGTTCGTCATTCGACGGCAGGACCATGTTCCCCTCCGCAGGTCAGGCGCCCGAGGCCGCAGAAGACCCGGCGCCGGACCCGGACTCGGTGGGCGACGTGGCCGGATTCGTCGCCGTGCCGGTCGGCGGGGTCGGCTTCTGGCCGCGCGACGTCGAGCTGCGCTTCGCAGCGGTCGAAGCGGCGGGCTTCGAGGCGGTCGAAGCGGCGGGCTTCGAAGCGGTCGTGGTCGTCGTGGTCGTCGTCGTTCCGGACGTCGTGGATCCGGAGCTCTTCGTGGCGTTGCCGATGAGGCCCTTCACGCCATCGAGCACGGTTCCGCTGAGGTCGCCGACGCGCGTCTTCGCGAAGTCCTTCACGGTGTCGACGCCCTGCTGCACCTGAGGCTGGTTCCAGACGTTCAGCGCCGCCCTGCGGATCTGCTCGTATCGTTCGCGGCCGGCACGGGCTCCGAGCACGTACCCCGCCCCGAGCCCGACGACGAAGAGGATCTTGCCCTTCATGTGTGCACCCCATCTCCCCTGTACAGCGCCTGTGATCGCCACGGCGACCTTTCCAGCGTAGACCCCGGGAAACGGCACGCAAGGGGGTTGCGCGGCCAATATGCCGTTCTGGCTATGCGCGGCGCCGCCCGATCATGGGCCGACGTCGCCGGGGCGCACCGCCAGGTGCCGGATGCGACGGGCCGCCTCGAGGGCGTGCGGCACGACTGACGCCAGTCCCGTGCCGGCGACCCATGACCCGATCACCTCGATGCCGGGCTCGGCGGCGAGCACGTCCTCGAGGGTGCGCACCCGATCGCGCTGGCCGATCGTCGCGTGCGAGAGCGCGTCGCGCCAGGCGGTGCGGCCCGAGGCGCGAACCATGTCGGCGTCGAGGGTCGTTCCGAGCAGCGCGGCGGCGTCGGCTAGCGCGAGCGCGGCGACCTCGTCGTCGGTGCGTCCGTCGAGCGGGTTCGGTTCGCCGGCCCGCCCGTACGAGAGGCGTACGACGTGACGGCCGCCCGCGGCATCCGCGAGCCACTGCCACTTCGCGCTCGAGTGGGTGAGCGCCTTCGCGGTGACCCCCGGCGTGCCCTGCACGACGAGCACGCCCGTTCCACGCGGTGCGGCGTCGAGAGCGGGCGCGTCGAGCACGAGGGTCACGAGCTCGACGGATGCCGCGTGCGGCCAGTCCGCGGCCGTGGACCAGCCGAGCGACGCCTCGTCGAGGAGCCGGCGCGAGGCGTCGGACGGTGCGGCGAGGATCACGTAGGTCGCGTCGAAGCGGAGCGGCGCGTCGTCGGCGCGGGTCGCGTCGACGATCCAGCCGGGTGCGGGGGCATCCGGGTCTCGAGACGTGCGCTGCGCGCCCTCCTCGACGCCCGATCGCGCAAGCGAGGTGACCTCGGCGCCGGTCACGACCTCCACGCCGAACCGGTCGAGCTCGGACGCGAGCGCGTCGACGAGCCGGTGCATGCCGCCGCGCAGGCCGAGCACCGCGCTGCCCGCCTTGCGCGACTCGACGAGCTGGGCGACGCCCCCCGAGAGCGAGCCCGCCCGGGTCATCGCCTCATTGAGGCCCGGCGCGACCACGTCGAGGTCGAGCACGTTCGGGTCGCTCGAGTACACGCCGGCCGAGATCGGGGTGACGAGGCGATCGAGCACGGCCTGGCCCATGCGCGAGCGCACGAGATGGCCGAGGTTGGTGTACCGGCCGATGCGCAGGATCGGCATGACCCGGTCGGTGTAGGCGCGGATCGCGCCGCGCCAGCCGATGATGCGGCGCACGTCGTCGCCGAGCGGGTTGGCGGGGATCCCGAGGATGCCGGTGCGCGGCATCGGCGCGGCATCCGGAGTGCCGTTCGCGCCCCGCATCACGAGCCAGGCGCCCGCCGGGTTCGGCTTCTCGATCTCGTCGGACAGCCCCAGCGATTCGAGCAGCTCGGCGACCGCGCCTCCCCGCGTCGCGAACGACTCGGCGCCGCTGTCGAGCGAGAGCCCGTCGAGCGCGATGCGGCCCACGCATCCGCCGATGCCGTCGCGTCGCTCGAGCACGGTGACCTGCAACCCCACCTTGGCGCACTCCAACGCCGCGACGAGGCCGGCGATGCCACCGCCGACCACGACGACGTCCGCGGCGCGACGCTCGACCGGGAGCCCGGCCGGGCCGATCGGCTCGGCCGGCTCGGGAGCATCGCCCTCGCTCATACGCCGGCCTCGTGCACGAGCTCGACGACGCGGGTGAGCACGGTCGGGTCCGTTTCGGGCGGCACGCCGTGCCCGAGGTTGAAGGTGTGGGCCGGAGCCGACCGCCCGCGCGACAGTACGTCGAGCACCGCGGCCTCGAGTACGGGCCACGGCGCGGCGAGGAGCGCCGGGTCGAGGTTGCCCTGCAGCGGAACGCCCCGTCCGACCCGGAGTGCGGCGACGTCGAGGGAAATGCGGTAGTCGACCCCGACGACGTCGACGCCGATGCGGTGCATGGCGCCGAGCAGCTCGCCCGTGCCGACCCCGAAGTGCACGACGGGCACACGGCGGGTGCCGGCCGTCGTCTCGTACTCGAGGTCGTGCACGAACGACAACGCCTTCGCCGAGGCGGGCGCCACGTGGGTCTGGTAGTCGGCGAGCGAGAGCGCGCCCGCCCAGGAGTCGAAGAGCTGGGCGGCGGATGCCCCGGCCAGCACCTGCGTGCGCAGGAAACGGCCCGTGAGCTCGGCCGTCCAGTCCATGAGGGCGCGCCACGCGCCGGGATCGGCGTGCATGAGCGTGCGAGCGGCGAGGTGGTCCTTCGAGGGTCCGCCCTCGGCGAGGTAGGCGGCGAGCGTGAAGGGTGCGCCCGCGAATCCGATGAGCGGCGTCGCGGTGCCCGAGCCAGCCTGCCCTGAGCCCGCCGAAGGGGCCGTCGAGTTCAGCTCGGCGATCGTGCGCTCGACCGCCTCGGTGATGGGGCCGGATGCCTCGTCGAGCCGCGCCGGGTCGATGCTCGTGAGCTCGGCGACGGCCGCGGCATCCGCATAGCCCCTGCTGAAGACGGGGCCGCGACCGGGCTGGATCTCGACGTCGACGCCCACGAGCTTCAGCGGTACCACGATGTCGCTGAAGAAGATGCCGGCGTCGACCCTGTGGCGACGCACCGGCTGCAGCGTGATCTCGCTCGCCATCGCGGGGTCGAGGCAGGCGTCGAGCATGCGCGTGCCGACGCGCAGGTCGCGGTACTCGGGCAGCGACCGGCCGGCCTGGCGCATGAACCACACCGGGGTGGTGTCGCTCCGCTCCCCTCGGTAGGCGCGGATGAGCCGTGAATCGCCCGTGAGGCCGGCGGACAGGGGGTGCTGGGGGGAGAGGATCACGCGTGACATTGTCGCCCATCGGGCTGGGGGCATGCCGCGCACGAGCAGCGGAGCGACCGCGACCGTCGTGTTTCCGCCTTCCTCCCGCAATCCGCTGCCACATCGATCCGGGGCATCTGCCCACCGAACTAGCGTCGCACTGTGAGCACCACCACTCCACCACGCGCAGCCTCGGTCTCCCCGCTCGTCTACCTCGCAATCGCCGTGACGATCCTCGCCTGGGCGAGCGCGTTCATCGTCGTTCGCAGCACGGCGCCGCACTTCACCCCCGGCGCGCTCGCGCTCGCGCGGCTCATCGTCGGTTCCGTGCTCCTCACGCCCCTACTGCTGCGAAACCGCTGGGTCGCGCCGACCCGACGTGAATGGCTGCTCCTCATCGGCTTCGGCGCCCTGTGGTTCGGCGGGTACAGCATCCTGCTCAATCTCGCCGAGCAGACCCTCGACGCGGGTACGACGTCGATGATCGTGAACATCGCGCCGATCATGATCGCCCTCGGCGCCGGAGTCCTCCTCGGCGAGGGCCTGCCCCGATGGCTCCTCATCGGCACGGGCGTCGCCTTCGTGGGGGTCGTGCTCATCGGCCTCGGCTCCGGCGGCTCGGTGGTCGGCGCCGGGATCGGCGTGCTCTGGGCGCTCATCGCGGCCCTGGCCTACACGGCCGGCGTGCTGTTCCAGAAGCCGGTGCTCACCCGGCTGCCGAACGCGCAGGTGGTCTGGACGGGCGCCGTCATCGGGATGCTCGTCTGCACGCCGTTCACCGGCGAGCTCGTGGCCGGCCTCCACTCGGCCCCGGTCGAAGGATGGCTCGGCGCCGCGTGGCTCGGCGCGATCCCCACCGCGCTCGGCTTCACGACGTGGTCGTACGCACTCTCGCGGATGCCGGCCGGCCAGCTCGGCGTCTCGACCTACATCGTGCCACCGGTCACCATCGTGCTGAGCCTCATCCTGTTCGCCGAGGTGCCCGCCGTGCTCGCGATCGTCGGCGGCGTGATCGCGGTGGTCGGGGTCGCGCTGTCGCGTCGGCGGCCCGCGGCATCCGTCGTGGCATCCGCCGATCAGGAGGCGCCGGTGGGCGAGCCCGCCTTCTCGAAGGAGATCTGAGGAGTCCTCGCGGAGTGCGGAATCGTTCGCCGGATGTCCCGTCGACGCGCGTTTCCCTCTGTCGTAAGTGATGTCCTGCGCGGTACGGTGGGTCCCGTCGTGTTTCCCCCGCATGACGACGTGCCGGCCCGCGGCACGCCTCCGCACCCACGGAGAAGAAGACATGTCGCACATCGTGTCGAGTCAGCCGCCCATCCCTCATCGACGAGCCCGGATGTCCCGCCCCCACGGATCCGCCCGATGAACGCCGCCACCCCGCATCGCGTCACGGTCACCGTGCTCGTCGGCCTGGCGTCCATCGCCGTGATCGCCGGCCTCGCCGCCGCGTCCCCCGAGCTCGAGCGGCTCATGCCCCGCCTTCCCGCGGTACCCACGACGAGCATCGGCATCGGCCTGGCGGCCGTCGGCGTGCTCACGGTCGTGATCTCGCTCGTCGTGCAGCTCGGCCGTTCGGCGGCCACTCGTGCGCGGCGGAACGCCCTCGCGTCGACGGTGCGCGGCGAGCTCAGCTGCGGCATCCGGAACCGACTGCTCGTGCAGCGCCTGAACGAGCTCGACGACACGGGTGCCGTGCGCCTCGGCGCGCGCTACTCGATCGTCGTCGACGAGCTGGGCGTCGCGTTCTGGAACGGCGCCGGCCGGCCCCGCCGCGCGGTGCACTTCCCGTGGCGCGAGGTGCGCAACATCCGCGCCGACTCGATGGTCGTGGGCGGTTCGGTCGAGCACGTGCTCGTGCTGCGCGTGCGCCACAACGGTTCGAGCGTGGAGCTGCCGGTGCTCCTCTCGGCGGGGCGCTTCGGCCGGTACGCGATGAGCGACGCGCCGTTCTTCGCCGTGGTACGCAGCTGGAAGGCGAAGCACCGCGCCGCCCTCGCCGCCGAGGGCCTCGAGCTGCCGCCGCTCACGGCGCCCATCCCGGTGATCCGTCCCGAGGCGGCCGGCGCCCGGCGCTGAGCGGGGGCGTCAGGCCCTCGACGGGACGTTCGTCCCTCCTGCCCGCGCCGCGGGGTCGTTGACTGGTGCGGTCACGCCGGATCCTCGGCGCGACCGAGGAGCCGGAACGGGGGAAGCACATGAAGGCGCTGGTCTACAAGGGTCCGGGGAAGATGGGCTGGGAGGACGTGCCCGACCCGGTCATCCAGCATCCGACGGACGTGATCGTGCGCATGGAGGCGACGACCATCTGCGGCACCGACCTGCACATCCTGAAGGGCGACGTCGCCGCGGTGCAGCCCGGCCGGGTGCTCGGTCACGAGGGCATCGGCGTCATCACCGAGGTCGGCAGCGGCGTCACGCAGCTCGCGGTGGGCGACCGCGTCATCCTCGCCTGCATCAGTGCCTGCGGGCTCTGCTCGAACTGCCGGCAGGGGCTGTACAGCCACTGCCTGAGCCCCGAGGGCGCCGAGGGCATCGGGTGGATCTTCGGCCACCTCATCGACGGCACCCAGGCCGAGTTCGTGCGCGTGCCGTTCGCGGAGAACTCGGTGTACAAGGTTCCCGAGGGCGTGAGCGACGCCGAGGGCATCCTGCTCTCCGACATCCTGCCCACCGGATTCGAGATCGGCGTGCAGTACGGGCAGGTCAAGCCCGGCGACGTCGTCGCCGTGATCGGCTCGGGGCCCGTCGGCCTCGCCGCGGTCATGACGGCGCGGCTCTACGGTCCCTCGCGCGTGGTCGCCATCGACCTCGACGACGCGCGCCTCACTCGCGCCCGCGAGTTCGGCGCCACCGACACCGTGAACTCCGGCGCCGGCGACTGGAAGGAGCAGGTGCTCGCGACCACCACCGACGGCCTCGGCGTCGACGTGGCCATCGAGGCGGTGGGCATCCCGAGCACCTTCACGATGGCGACGGAGCTCGTGCGACCAGGCGGTCACGTGGCCAACGTCGGCGTGCACGGGCGCGGCGTCGAGCTGCCGCTCGACCGTCTCTGGATCCAGAACATCGACATCGCCATGGGACTCGTGAACACGAACACGCTCGGGATGCTCCTCAAGCTCGTCGCGGCCAAGAAGCTGCCGGCCGACAAGTTCGTGACCCACACCTTCACGTTCGACGAGGTGATCGAGGCGTACGAGGTGTTCGGCAACGCGGCGCAGCACAATGCGCTGAAGGTGCTCATCACTCGCTGATCGATCGCCGATCGAGGAGGGCTCGCCTGGCGCGAGTAGGATGCAGCCGTGGTGCCCAGCCCCGCCGCGCGTCACGACGACGAGTTCGCTCGGCCGCCGCACCCCGGCGATCCGACGGTCGATCGCATCGTCATGCTCGGCACGTTCTCCGTCGCGCTCGGCGGGCGAACGGTCGATCCGGCGCACTGGCGGCGACGATCGGCCGCGAACCTCGTCAAGGTGCTGGCGCTGGCGCCCGACCGGCGGTTGCATCGGGAGCAGCTGATCGAGATGCTCTGGCCGGATGTCCCCCTCGCCGACGCCGCGCCTCGCCTGCACAAGGCGGCGCACTTCGCGCGTCGGGCCCTCGGCGGCGAGGCCTTCGCGTGGGTCGGAGACACGCTCGCCCTCCTGCCCGGCCGTGAGGTCGAGGTCGACGTCACCCGGTTCGAATCCGCAGCCCGGGCGGCGCTGGAGAGCGGCACGGGTGTGGACGAGGCGCTCGTGCTGTTCACCGGGGAACTCCTCCCCGAGGACCGATACGAGTCGTGGACCGTCGCCCGACGGGAGGCGGTCACCCACCTGCATCGACAGCTGCTCCGCGTCGGCGAGCGATGGCTGCAGCTCGTCGCCGAGGATCCGACCGACGAGGAGGCGCGCGTCGCGCTGATGCGTGCGCACGTCGAGCGCGGCGACCGGGCCGCTGCGCTCTCCGAGTACGAGCAGCTCGCGGCGGTGCTCGACGAGGAGCTCGGCATCGAGCCCGGCGACGACGCTGCAGCGGTGCATCGCGCGGCGCTCGCGCTTCCTCCGCGAGCCATCGGGCGGACGCGACCCGACCACCTGCCCACGCAGGAGGTGCGCTTCTGCCACGCCTCCGACTCGGTGCGACTCGCCTATGCCGTCGTCGGCTCCGGTCCTCCCCTGGTCAAGGCCGCGAACTGGCTCTCGCACCTGGAATACGACTGGGAGAGCATGCTCTGGCGGCACTGGCTGCACGCGCTCACGAGCGACTACCGCGTGCTGAGATACGACGAACGCGGCTGCGGGCTGTCGGATTGGGACACGACCGCCTTCACGCTCGACACGTGGGTGGAGGACCTGGCTACGGTGGTGGACGCCGCAGGGTACGACCGCTTCCCGCTGCTGGGTGTCTCGCAGGGGGCGGCGGTGGCCGTCGAGTACGCCGCCCGGCATCCCGAGCGGGTCAGCGCCCTCGTGCTGTACGGCGGATACCTGCGCGGGAGGGCGGCTCGGGCCCGCAATGACGACGAGATCCGCTTCGCTCGGCTCCTGCCCGATCTGGCCGAACTCGGCTGGGGCCGGGACGAGCCCACGTTCCGGCAGGTGTTCGCCGCACGCTTCATGCCCGAGGGCACGCGTGAGCAGTGGGACGAGTTCAACGAGCTGCAACGACGTACCACCTCGCCCGCGAACGCCGCGCGCTTCATGCGGGGCTTCAGCATGATCGATGTCACGGACGCTGCGAGGCGAGTGGCCTGTCCGACGCTCGTCGTCCACGTCCGCGGCGACCTCGGGCCACCGGTCAGCGAGGGGCAACTGCTCGCCTCGACCATCCCCGGGAGTCGATTCGTCTCCCTGGACGGGCACAACCACCTGATGCTCGCCACCGAGCCGGCGTGGCCCCGTTTCATCTCCGAGATGAACCGGTTCCTCGCGGAGGTCGGCTGAGGCCGTCATCATCGGTCTCCTCGTTCGGAGCCGCATTCGACGGCGGGTAGAATCCCATCGTGCTCATCTGCCTCACCGCGAGTCACAAGAATGCCGCGTTCGACCTGCTCGAGCGTCTTTCGGCGAACGCGGAACACGCAGCACCGCGCATCCTCGAGGGTCATGACGCCGTGCATGGTGCGGTCGTCGTCGCCACGTGCAACCGCTTCGAGGCGTACCTCGACCTCGACGCTCCCGAAGGCGAGTCCCCGGTGCCCGCCGTGCAGGAGGCGATCCGGGCCGTCGGCACGGTCGCGGGCCTCGAGGCCGATGAGCTGCGCGCCACCTTCGGCTTCGTGCACGGCAACGCCGTCGCGGGCCACCTCTTCTCGGTGGCCTCCGGCCTCGAATCGGTCGTCGTCGGCGAGGGCGAGATCGCGGGGCAGGTTCGGCGATCGCTCGAACGCGCGCGCAAGGAGGGCACCACGACGCCCGCCCTCGAGCGGCTCTTCCAGCGCGCCTCGCAGACCTCGCGCCGGGTGAAGAACGAGACCGGCATCGGCGGCGAGGGCCGCTCCCTCGTGCGCCTCGCACTCGACCTCGCCGAGAGCCGCGTCACCGACTGGGCCACGACCCGCGTGCTGCTCGTCGGTACCGGCCGCTTCGCCGGCGCCTCGCTCGCCGCGCTCCGCGACCGCGGCGTCACCGACGTGCGGGTGCACTCCCCGTCGGGCCGTGGCGCGAAGTTCGCCGCGAGCCACGGCATCGAAGCGGTGCCGCGCGGCGAGTTCTCCACGGCCGCCGCAGACGTCGACATCATCGTGACCTGCACCACGGCCGAGCACCACGTGGTCGACAAGACGCTCATCGCGGTCGGACGCGAGCAGCTCGAGGCATCCGTCGCCCTGCTGCCCGGCGGCGGCGCACCCGTGCGCGACGTGCGCCAGCTCGTGATCGACCTCGGACTCCCCCGCAACGTCGCGCCCGACGTCGTCGAGGTACCCGGCGTCGACCTGCTCGACCTCGAGACCATCAAGATCCACGCGCCGCTCGAGGAGTTCGGGGCCACGGATGCCGCGCGCGAGATCGTGAACCGCGACGCGCGCGACTTCGGCGACCTCGGCGAGGAACGCGACCTCGCCCCCGCGGTCGTCGCACTGCGACGGCACGTGTACGACATCCTCGACGGCGAGATCGCCCGGGCCAGGTCGCGCGGTGACGACGACGGCCGCACCGAGGCGGCGCTGCGGCACATGGCCGGCGTGCTCCTGCACACGCCCATGGTGCGCTCGCGCGAGCTCGCCCGGGCCGGCGAGCAGACGGCCTGGATCGACGGCCTCGAGGCGCTGTTCGGGGTGAAGCCCCACGAGACCGAACGTACCGAACGCGTCGCTCGTGCCAATGAATCGGATGAGACCGGGGCCGCCGGAGCCGCAGGCGCTGCGTCGTGAGCGCCGAGCGCGCGGCATCCGGCCCCGACGCCGATCGGGTGGCCGCTGCCGCCGCCGACGGACCGCCGGCCCTGCGCTTCCCCTACGACGCGAGGCGGCTCGTCGAGCAGCCGCTGCGCACCCAGCGTCTCGTGCTGCGTCCGCTCGAGGCATCCGACGCTGCCGACGTCTACGAGTACCAGCGCCTGGCCGAGGTGATCCGCTACCTGCCATGGCCCGAGCGCGAGCGCGCCGAGGGCTACGAGCACACGGCGAAGCGCGCGGCGGGTCGGATGCTCGCCGCCGACGGCGACTTCGTGTTCTTCGCCGCCGTGCTGCCCGGCACGCCGGCGACCGACGATGCCGGGCGGGACCGCATCATCGGGGATTTCATGATCCGCGTCTCGAGCGTGCAGCACGCGCAGCTCGAGCTCGGGTGGGTGCTCCATCCCGACTTCCAGGGTCGCGGGTTCGCGCGCGAGGCGGCGCAGGCGCTGCTCGACTTCACGTTCGAGACGCTGAATCCCCACCGCGTGCAGGCGTTCCTCGACGCGCGGAACGGGGCATCCGCCGCACTCTGCGAACGGCTCGGGATGCGTCGCGAGGCGACCATCCTCGAGGAGGAGTACCACGACGGCGAGTGGCAGGACACCGCGATCTACGGTGTGCTGCGTCGGGAGTGGGCGGCCGCGCGGGGCTGAAGCGGGGTGCGGCTGCGTGGAGTTGAGAGCTGAGAGCTGCGGCTACAACGTCTCCCAGAGCGGCCGCACGTGACGTGACGCCGCGACGATCGCGTCGCCGTCGAGCGTCGTGGTCGTGATCGGGATGCCGAGCCGAGCCCACTCGGCGACGAGCGTGAGATCGCCGCGCAGCGGATCCGGTGCCCACACCCAGAGGCCGTTCGAGCCGGTCGACGTGCGGTCTCCGCCACTGCCTCCGCCGTGCCGTGGCATGATCGTCGGCGGTTCGGGTGCCGCAGCGTGCGGCTCGGCGAACGAGAAGTCAGCTGCGTGCACCTTGCTTCCGTCCGGCAGCGCGAGTCCGAATCGCAGGCGCGTGTCCCGTTCTCCGGGCTGACGGCGGGCAGCGTGCCAGGGACCTCCCATCGCGGAGTCGGTGAGCTGCCGCCATTCCCAGGAGTCCTCATCGCGACGGCGGAGGAACCAGTCGACGTGCACCTCGAAGCCGACGCTGAACACGCGGATCTCGCGAAGGAGAACGACCGTCCCTGCGGTCCGCGCGAGCACCGCGTCGTGCAGGAGGCGCGCCGGCAGTTCGTCGTCGGGCGCCTCCAGCCATGCGGGCGGGCGGAACTGCTCGGGTTCGGGGCGGTTGGCGGCCGCCGCATCCTCGTCGTCGAAGAAGCCCCCGTCGCCCACGCTGATCACCTGCATGACGGCACCCTATGTGCGACCGATCCTCCCCAGCACCCCGGATTCCACAACCTCTCCACACCTGTGGGAACATGCGTTCGAGTGTCGGTAGCTCTGGCGAGAATCAGACATGCCCGATTCCCCGTCCGACCTGGCCGATGTCGCCAGTCGCCTCGTCGGGCGCGAGGTGTCGTCGGGCACGTTCGTCCCGCTCGATGACGCCGCGCTCCTCGTCGCCGTCGAGGAGCTCACGGCGCTGCGGCATGAGGTCGAGCGCTGTCAGGCGATCGCCGTCGCCGAGGTCGCCCGGCGATCGCGGGTGGCGTTCGGGGTGCGCGGACTCGCCCGGCGCTCCGGGCATGCGGGCACCGGTCAGCTGGTGCAGTCGATCACGCGATCGTCGAAGCGCGAGGCGGTCGCGCTCGTGCGCGTCGGGCAGATGATCGCCGAAACGGATGCCGCGGTCGCACTCGAGGCGCAGCGTCGCTCTGACCCCCTCCTCGCCGAAACCGCCCCCGCCTCTCCCCCGCCGTGGTTCGCCGCACTGGGCACCGCCGTCGCGAGCGGCGTCGTGTCCGTCGAGGTGGCGTCCGCGATCCGGTCCGGCCTTGGCGAACCCGGTGGAGATGCCGACGAGGCGGCGCTGGCCGCACTGCTGCCGGCCCTGCTCGACGAGTGCCGGTCACTGCATGCAGACGCCGCACGCCGTGCCGCGAGGCAGGCGCGCGACCGAGTCGACGCTGCGAGCGTCGTCGCGCGAGCCGAGCGGCAGCGACACGATCAGTACTGGCGGCTCTGGGTGAAACCCGATGGCATGGTGCGGGGCGAGTTCGAGCTCGAACCGCATGGCGGCATGCTCGTGAAGGCGGTGTTCGACCAGCTCACGCATCCGCGTCGCCTCGACACGAAGACCCGTCGCGGGTTCGGCGACGCCGCGCGCGGCGACGCGAACTACGCCGCCGCGCGGGCTGCGCGCGAGCGCGAGGCCGCAGAGGGTCTGGTGCAGCTGCTGCGAGCCGGTGCGAGCGTCGATCCCGGGCGGCTCCTCGACGAGCGCAAGCCCTCGGTCCGCATCATCGTGAACGCCCATGCGCTTGCGACCGGCGAAGGCACGGGCATGATCGAGGGCCACCCCGACCGCATCCCGCTCACCGACGTCCACACCGGGCTGTGCGAGGGCGATGTGCCGTTGAAGTTCAGCGACGACGGAGCCTGTCTCGACCTCGGGCGCGACGAACGGCTCTTCACCGAACGGCAGAAGGTCGCCCTCGGCGTGCGAGACGGCGGCTGCATGGATCCCGACTGCACGCGGCCTCCCTCCTGGACTGAGGCGCATCACATCGATCACTGGCATCGCGACGAGGGTCGCACCGACCTCGCCGACGGCATCCTGCTCTGCCGCGGAGATCACCTCCGCTATCACAACGAGGGGTGGGAGGTGCGCCGCGAGGGCGCCGTGTACTGGCTCATCCCGCCACGGGGGGTCGATCCCGACCGCACTCCTCGGTTGATGAGATCGAAGACCCCGTCCGACATCCTGAACCCGGTCGATCCGGCCCGATTGCCCGAGTCGGTCGTGCCGACCAGCTCATCGCGACGTGCCGCAGACGCGAGCGAGCGAGAACCGGCCCTGCTCGCGGGGTAGGACTCTGCCTGGTCTCGGGGAGGAGTGCGTCCGCGGCAACGCGCCCGACGACGCCTCGCGTTCGGCGACCCCTACGCGCCGATCAGGCGCGACGCCAGGTACCCCTCGAGCTCGGCGATCGGCACGCGCTCCTGCTGCATGCTGTCGCGCTCGCGCACCGTGACGGCGTTGTCGTCGAGCGAGTCGAAGTCGACCGTGACGCAGAACGGCGTGCCGATCTCGTCTTGGCGACGGTACCGGCGACCGATGGCACCGGCGTCGTCGAAGTCGACGTTCCAGTACTTCCGCAGCGTCGCCGCGATCTCCCGCGCGAGCGGCGACAGGCGCTCGTTGCGGCTGAGCGGCAGCACCGCCGCCTTCACGGGAGCGAGGCGCGGATCGAGGCGCAGCACCGTGCGGGTGTCGACACCGCCCTTGGCGTTCGGCACCTCCTCGACGTCGTACGCGTCGACGAGGAACGCCATGAGCGACCGGGTGAGACCCGCCGCCGGCTCGATGACGTACGGGATCCAGCGCTCGTTCTTCGACTGGTCGAAGTACGAGAGGTCCTTGCCGGAGTGCTCGGCGTGCGTCGAGAGGTCGAAGTCGGTGCGGTTCGCGACGCCCTCGAGCTCACCCCACTCGCCGCCCATGAAGCCGAAGCGGTACTCGATGTCGATCGTGCGCTTCGAGTAGTGCGACAGCTTGTCCTGCGGGTGCTCGAACAGTCGCAGGTTCTCGGGGTCGATGCCGAGGTCGGTGTACCACTTCCACCGGTAGTCGACCCAGTAGTCGAACCACTCGTCGTCGGTGCCCGGCTCGACGAAGAACTCGAGCTCCATCTGCTCGAACTCGCGGGTGCGGAAGATGAAGTTGCCCGGCGTGATCTCGTTGCGGAACGACTTGCCGATCTGGCCGATGCCGAACGGCGGCTTCATGCGCGACGCCTGCAGCACGTTGGCGAAGTTCGTGAAGATGCCCTGCGCGGTCTCGGGACGCAGGTAGTGCAGGCCCGACTCGTCCTGCACCGGACCGAGGAAGGTCTGCAGCATCATGTTGAAGTCGCGCGGCGGCGTCCACTGGCCGCGCGTGCCGCAGTTCGGGCAGACGATGTCGCCCATGCCGTTCTCGGGCGCGCGGCCCTTCTTGTCCTCGTACGCCTCGAGCAGGTGATCCTCACGGAAGCGCTTGTGGCAGTGCAGGCACTCGACGAGCGGGTCGGTGAAGACCCCGACGTGACCGGATGCCACCCACACCTGCTTCGGCAGGATGACGCTCGAGTCGAGGCCGACGACGTCGGCGCGGCTGGTGACCATGTAGCGCCACCACTGCCGCTTGATGTTCTCCTTCAGCTCCACGCCGAGGGGACCGTAGTCCCACGCAGACCGGGATCCGCCGTAGATCTCGCCCGCCTGGAAGACGAAGCCCCGGTGCTGGGCGAGTGCGATGACGGATTCGAGACGGCTGGGTGCGGCCACGGTGGCTCCAATGGTCCTGATGAGATCGGGGGATTGCCCGGAAACGACACGGTGTCACCATCCTACGGGCGCTACGCTGTGCCCCAAGACGACGCCGGGGCCGAGGGGGGCGAAGGTGTGGGATCTCCTGTTCGATCTCGACGTGGCGAATGGCCCGTTCGTGATCGCGATGTACGTGATCGCGGCCGCCTTCGTCGTCTACCTGCTCGGGCGCGGTGACGGCTGGTCCTGGGTGCTCACGGTGATCGTGCTGCTCATCGTGGGCGCGATGATCGGCGGCGCAGGGCTCTGGATCGCCGCGAACCTGCTCGACCTGTTCGATCGCCCGATCCCGGATGCCGCGTGGTGGTGGCTGCCCGCGGCATCCGCCGGCATCATGCTCGCCATCTGGAACCTGTGGCACTCGAGGTGGTGGCGGAAGCTCATCGCCGTTGTCGCGATCCCCGTGTTCGTGGTCACCGCGCTGCTCGGCACCGCCGCCTTCTCCTGAATCCGGCATCGAGCGATGCTGGGAGCCGGGTCCGCGTTGCTGTACCCACGACTGGGACTCGCGGCATCGTGACCGCGACGAGCAGTATGGGCGACGTGCCGAGTGACGGGGTCGACGCCGAGCCCACGGGCCGCGTGCGTTCGAACGCCGAGGCGTTCGGCGTGTTCATCCGTCGCGTCCCGTTCAGCCTCGCCCTCGGCGCCGCGCTCATCGCGACGGCGACGGTGACCGGAACCCTCTTCGGCGGCGCCTCCGAGGCAACGGCACGAACGTGGGCGGCCGGCGTCACCACGACCGTCGAGAACGCCCAGTGGTGGACGGTCGTGACGGCGCTGTTCATCCCGTCCGACCCGTTCCAGCTCGTGGTCGGCCTGCTCGCAGCCGTGACCCTGCTGGGCATCGCGGAACGAGCGATGGGATCGTTGCGCACGATGGGCGCCTTCGGCGCGACGGGCATCGTGGCCGTCGCCCTCGGCACACTGCTGCAATGGCTCGGCTCCCTCGCGGGCGAGTGGTGGGCGACCGGCACGGCGTCCGACCTGACGCTCGATCCGCTCACCGGCGTGGTCGGCGCGCTGATGTCGGCGACGGCGTTCCTGGGGGTGCTGTGGCGCCGCCGCATCCGCATCGTGACGCTCGCCGCCATCCTCGTCTTCGTGCTGTACGACGGCGACTCGTCGAACGTGTACCGGCTCATCGCCGCGATCACCGGCATCTTCCTCGGCGCGCTCCTCGCCGGCGATGCCTCGACGCTGCGCGCCCACCGGAGCTCGCATGCCGAGACTCGCACGCTCGTCGCCGCGATCGTCGCCGTGACGGCGCTCGGACCGATCGTCGCGCTCGTCAACCGCACCGAGCTCACGCCGTTCAGTTTCGGCTCGTACCTCTTCGCCGACGAGCCGATCGACCTCGACACGGTCGCCTCGCAGTGCGACGCCGTGGCGAGCCCGCTCGGCGAGCCGTGCCTCAGGCAGCTCGCCCTCATGAGCGCGCAGGGGTTCGGGATGTTCCTGCTGTCGTTCGTGCCGGTGCTCCTGCTCCTCGTCGCAGCATTGGGCCTGCGCGCCGGGCGCCGTTTCGCCTGGGGACTGGCGATCGCCGTGAACGCGGCGATCCTGCTGTTCGCTCGCACCGCGTACGAGGTGACGGTCACGACCGCCGACGTCGATGACGGCACCTGGTCGGTGTTCGACGTCGGCGAGCTCATCGCGTGGATCGTCGCGAGCCTCGCCCTGCCGATCGGCATCATCGCCATGCTCGTGGTGACGAGGCGACACTTCCAGCTGCGAACGCCGGGAACGGCCCTCGGCCCCTTCGTCGCGACGGTCCTCGGCGCTCTCCTCGCACTGGGCGCGCTGTACTTCATCGTCGGGCTCGCGACGATCGGCGAGTACTGGCCCGCGGCGACACCGTGGGACGTGCTCCTCGACACGTTCAAGCGGTTCGTGCCGCCGCATTTCCTCGCCGTGGTCGACCCGATCGTGCTCCCCGGCCATGACGTCACGGGATTCCTGTACCAGGTCGTCGGGCCGGTGTTCTGGGCGATCTTCATCGTGGCTGCCGTGCTGCTCATGCGGCGGACGAAGCGGGAGACGGGGTTCGCCGACTACCTCCGCATGCGGGCGCTCCTGCGGCGCACCGGTGCCGGCACCTTGGGGTTCATGGCCACTTGGCCGGGCAATGCCTACTGGTTCAGCGAGGACCGCGAGGGCGCCGTGGCCTATCGCGTGATCAACGGCGTCGCGATCGCACTGTCGGACCCGATCTGCTCACCCGGTGACGTGGGCCGGGTGGTCCGGGAGTTCGCCGCCTTCTGCGACGCGAACAGCTGGACTCCGGTCTTCTACAGCGTCCACGCGGAACACCTGCCCGTGTTCGAGGAGCTCGGCTGGCAGCACATGTCGGTCGGCGAGGAGACGATCGTGCGCACCACGGGTCTCGAACTCACCGGCAAGCCTTGGCAGAAGGTACGGCAGGCGCTGAACCGCGGCATCAATGCGGGCATGACCACGGTCTGGACGACGTGGGACGACCTGCCCCTCGCAACGGTCGCGGAGATCACCGCGATCTCGGAGGAGTGGGTCGCCGAGAAGGAACTGCCGGAGATGGGCTTCACGCTCGGCGGCCTGGACGAGTTGAAGGACCCCGAGGTGCGCCTCATGCTCGCGGTCGATCCCGACGGCCGGATGCAGGCCGTCACCAGCTGGCTCCCCGTCTACCGAGACGGCGGCGTCATCGGCTGGACGATCGACTTCATGCGCCGCGCCGACGGCAGCATGAACGGCATCATGGAGTTCCTCATCGCGTCCGCCGCCCTGCACATGAAGGCGGAGGGCGCCGAACTGCTGAGCCTCTCGGGCGCGCCGCTCGCGACCAAACCGCTGGCCGCCGGCGAAGCACCGCCCGAGCCGACCGTCATGACCCGACTGCTCGAGTTCCTCGCGCGAACGCTCGAACCCGCCTACGGTTTCTCATCCCTGTTCCGCTTCAAGGCGAAGTTCAATCCCGACTACGAGACCATCTCGATGGCCTACCCCGACCCCCTCGCACTGCCCGGCATCGCCCTCGCCATCGGCAGGGCGTACCTGCCCGAGATGTCGCCGAAGGAGGCGGTGGCGCTCGCGCGCACCCTCTCGAGCGGTGCAGCCGCGAGCGCGAGCGGCACGACCGCGAAGGGGTGACGGATGCCGCCGCCTCAGGCGGCTCGCAGCGAGTCCCGTCCGATCTCGCCGACGGAGCGATGCCCCGCGAGCGCCATCGTCACGTCGAGCTCCGCGACATGGTTGCGCACCACCTCGCGCACCCCGTCGGCACCGGCCACCGCGAGCCCGTACGCGTAGGGCCGGCCGATCCCCACGGCCGTGGCGCCGAGGGCGAGCGCCTTGAATGCGTCGGCGCCGCCGCGCACTCCGCTGTCGAGCACGACGGGGACGCGGCCTGCGACGCGCTCCACGACCTCCGGCAGCGCGTCGAGCGTCGCGACCGAGCCGTCGATCTGGCGACCGCCGTGGTTCGACACCACGAGGCCGTCGACGCCCTGGTCGAGGGCCCGGCTCGCGTCATCCGGGTGCACCACGCCCTTCAGGAGCACCGGCAGCGCGGTCCACTCGCGGAGCTTCGCGAGCGAGTCCCAGGTCAGCGTCGGGTCGGCGAACACGTCGAGGAAGGTCTCGACGGCCGCGCGGGGCAGCGGGGAGCGCAACGCGTCGCGCACGCCGCCCTCGACGAGGAGGGTGCCCGAGCCCGAGCGCGCGATCGCGAGCGCCGACGCCAGGAGCGTCGGCGTCACGCGCGGCCGTGCACCCCCGCCGCCGCCTCGACGCACCCGCTCGCGCACCAGTTCGGCGAAGACCGGGTCGCTCGTGTACTGGGCGATGCCCTGTCCGCGCGTGAACGGCAGGAACGCCGCGTCGAGGTCGCGCGTGCGCCAGCCGAGCAGATGCGTGTCGAGCGTCACCACGACGGCCTCGCAGCCCGCCGCCTCGGCACGCCGCAGGAACGAGGCGTTGAGCTCGTCCGACGCGCTCCAGTACAGCTGGAACCACCGGGCGGCGTCGCCCATCGCTGCGGCGACCTCCTCCATGGGCCGCGACGCCTGGTTCGAGAGCACGTAGGGGACGTCCAGCTCGGCGGCGGCCCGGCCGACCCCGACGTCGGCGTCGGCGTGCGCGAGCTCCGCGACGCCGATGGGCGAGAGCAGGAACGGCGTCGCGCGGCGTCGACCGAACAACTCGATGGAGAGGTCGCGGTTCCCCACGTCGCGCAGTACGCGCGGCCAGATCCGCCAACGGTCGAATGCGGCGCGATTGGCCGCCATGGTCGCCTCAGAGCCGGCGCCGCCGGCGAGGTACGCGAACGCCTCGCCCGGGATCGCCTTGCGGGCGGCCCGTTCGAGCGCCGCCGGGTCGATGGGCACCGAGGGCTTGCGCCCGCTCACCCCCGCCCGGAACACCTCGGACTGCACGGCTCGCACGTACCCGCGGTTCTCGTCGCTCATGCTCGCTCCTTCGCTCGCTCGCTTCCTCGCGACCGGCTGCGAGTCAGCGTAGCCCCCGCCACGGCCATCTAGGGTGGAACGGATGCCGCACCTGCCCGACCTGATCGTCGCCGCCATCGCACTCGTGCGCGACCGGCAGGTGCTCATGGTGACCGCTCGCGACCGCGAGGTCTACTACATGCCGGGCGGCAAGGTCGACGAGGGCGAGTCCGCGGCCGAAGCCGCCGCGCGCGAGGCGTTCGAGGAGGTCGCGCTCGTCCTCGATCCCGAGGCGCTCGAGGAGCTCTTCGAGGTCGTCGTCCAGGCGCACGGCGAGCCCGACGGCCGGCTCGTGCGCATGCGGGTGTTCCGGGCCGAGACGGATGCCTCCCCCGCCGCGTCCGCCGAGGTGAGCTCGCTGCACTGGGTGACGACGGCCGACACCCGTCGCTGCCCGCCCGCGGGTGCCGAGGTGCTGCGTCGGCTCGCGGCATCCGGAATCATCGACTGACCGACGCGGTGGGTCGGGCGGTCAGCAGGTCGAGATCGGATCCGCCCCTGCGAGCCGGGCATTCGTCCACTCGATCAGCTCGTCGATGAGGGGCGACGCGTCGTCCACGAGCTCGAGATGGCCGAGGCCGGGATAGCCGCGGTAGTCGACTGCGAACCCGGCGTCGCAGCGCGCCCGCACGTAGGCGTCCTGCACCGAGGGTTCCACGAGCGGATCGGCGAGTCCCTGCGCGACGAGGAGCGGCGCGTCGATCGCGCCACGCGGCGTGTTCTGCTCGAGCCGCGCCCCGAAGGGCCCGGTCGTGGGATCCCGGTCGAACACGGGTCGGTCGCGCTCGATCGAGAGCGCCGCGAGCACCGAGACGAGCACGCCCGGTTCCGAGAGGCACCGCGTCGACATCTCGCGCACGAGCCGCTGTGCGGCCGGCGTGACGTAGTCGGTGCTGCGCACGTCGCCATACGCCGCCGTGTAGGCCGCGGCGACGTACGAGGCGAACACGCTGCCGCCCGTCACGTTCGGCAGGTGCTCGGTGAGGCCGACCGGATCGCTCGCGGGCGCCATGGCTGCGACGCCCGCGAGCGGGACATCCGGGGCGTACTCCGTGGCGATCTCGCCGGTCCAGAGTGCGGCGTGCCCGCCCTGAGAGTGACCCCAGACGACCGTCTCGTCGGAGAGCTCCACGGTCTCCAGCTCGCGCGCCGCGCGCACCGCGTCGAGCACCGAACGGCCCTCGCCCTCGCCGATGAGGTAGGGCTGCGGACCGGGCGTGCCGAGGCCCGCGTAGTCGGTGGCGACGAGCACCCAGTCCTCCGCGATGATGCGGTCGAGGGCCGGCAGCGCACCCGCGGCGAGCGCGTCGGGCACGATCGACGGGGCGCACGGTTCGGCGAAGCCCGTAGTGCCGTGCGCCCAGGCGATGACCGGTCGGCGTTCGCCGTGGCCGTCGGGGCCGCCCTCGGCCGACCGCACCACGATGCCGCTGGAGAGCGCCGGCTCGCCCGTGTGATCGGTGGTCGTGTACAGGATGCGCCACGCCACCGCGTCGTCGGGGATGCCCGTGCGGAACGGCTCCGACCGGATGAGCCGGCCGGGCTCGTCGGGCACCCCGCCGACCGTCGCGAACGCATCCATGATCGGCGCACCGGCGCGAAGCTCGGAGCCGACGAACGCGGCGACGACGGCGACGGCGAGCGCGGCGACGGCGGCGGTCACGCGGCCGAAGCGCGCGAGGCGGCCAGGGCGCAGGCGGGCGGCATCCGCTCCCTCCCCTCCGCCCCTCGCCGTCGCGAGGCCGCGCCAGACCTCGCGCACGCCGAAGAACACCGTTCGGGCGCCGAACAGCACGGCCACGACGATGAGCGTCGCATCGGGCCACTGCAGCGCGACCACGCCGAAGATCAGGTCGGCCACCGCGAGCAGCGCCGTCGCAAGGCGCTCGTCGACCGTGCCGCGTACGGCCCGCAGCAGGCGGATCCCCCCGCCGACGATGAGGGCGACGGCCAGCGTGGGCCCGAGCAGGTCGATCGAACGCCCCAGCCACACGAGCACCGCGACGCCGAGCAGCACCCAGGCGACGCCGAGCGCGACGCCGAGCGCCGGGGTCGCCGAATCCCTCGCGTCGAGCGCGTCGGTGACCCCCGAGACGACGAGGGAGAGGCCGATGTAGACGGCGAGCACGGCGAGCGACGACAGCGGGCGCGTGATGAGGAGCACGCCGAGCACGACGGCCGCGACGCCCACGACGATCCGGAGCCACCACGGAGCGCGCACGAGCAGGCCCGGCACTGCCCGAACCCGGCGCCAGGCGTTCCCCTGCGGCATCCGGCCTCCCTCGCTCGCGGATCCACCCCCATCCTGCCGGTCAGGTCGCATTGCGCGCGCCTAGACTGCCGTGATGGCGACGACCCGCGAGTTCCGGAGCGGAGACCGCGTGGTGCTCATCCGCGAGTCGGCCGTCGCCGATGGGCCAGACTACGTGCTCGTGCACGGGCTCGGCATGGCGCACGAGTACTGGGACGGCCTCGGCGACGTGCTCGAGCAGAGCGGCACGGTCTATGCCCTCGACCTGCCGGGATTCGGCGATGCACCGGAGCCGCCGCAGCCGCTGAGCATGGCGGAGTCGGGCGATCTGCTCGCCGAGCTGCTTGTTGCCGAGGGACTGGACCGGCCCGTGCTCATCGGCCACTCCACGGGCGCGCAGGTCGTGTCCGAGGCGGCGGCGCGGCATCCCGAGCTCGTCGACCGCATCGTGCTGATCGGCCCGACCGTGAATCCGAGGGAGCGCTCGCTCGGCCTGCAGACGCTGCGGTTCCTGCAGGACATCGCATTCGTGAACCCGAGGACGCTGGCGGTCGGGCTCGCGTCGTACGCTGAGGCCGGGCCGCGCTGGTACGCCGCGAACCTGCGACCGATGCTCGAGCATCGCATCGAGCTCACGCTGCCGCGCATCGAGGCCGACACCCTCGTGGTGCGCGGCGAGCACGACCACATCGTGCCCCGGTACTGGGCCGAGGAGGCCGCTTCGCTCGTGCCGAGCGGCCGGTTCGCGGAGGTGCCCGGTCGTGGCCACGACACCATGGTGGTGTCGGGCAGGCAGGTCGGCGAGTTGATCGTGCGCCACGCGAGTGGGGAGGGCGCCGGACGAACCATCAGCGCTCCCGAGGACCCGCTCGCCGCCACCCGCATCGGCCGACTGCGCAGGATGGGATGGCTCGCTCGCGACTACGCCTACGCGGTCGTGCACCAGCTCGGCGTGTTCGGCGCCCGTCGCGAGCCCGCGAATTGGCGAACCGGCGAGGCCGGCAAGGCCGAGGTCGTGCTGCTGCCCGGCGTGTACGAGCACTGGTCGTTCCTGCGTCAACTCGGCGATGCCCTGAACGCCGCGGGGCACCGGGTCGTGGTGGTGCACGGCATGCGATCGAACCGCCGGCCCATCGTCGAGACGTCCGCGCGCGTCGAGCGGGCACTCGGCAGGGTCGGCGTTCCCCCTGCCGGCCGGGTGATCGTCGCGCACAGCAAGGGTGGCCTCATCGGCAAGCACCTGCTGCTCGACGGACGTGCCGAAGCGCTGGGCGTCCG
This sequence comes from Agromyces sp. NSFZ, assembly GCF_056156205.1. Classification (NCBI taxonomy): domain Bacteria; kingdom Bacillati; phylum Actinomycetota; class Actinomycetes; order Micrococcales; family Microbacteriaceae; genus Agromyces; species Agromyces sp. NSFZ. The sequence continues at coordinate 130,610 of NZ_CM149585.1, read as the reverse complement.
TGGGCTCGTGGCGGTGTGCACGCCGTTCGGCGGCGCGCGGCTGGCGCGGCTGTTCCGCGACTCGAGCATCCGGGCGCTCCTCCCGTCCGACGAGACGATCGTGATGCTCGGGAGCGCGGCGAGCGTGAACTCGCGCATCGTGTCGGTCTTCGGCACCTACGACCCGCACGTGCCCGACGGCAGCGTGCTCGACGGCGCCACCAACGTGCGCGTGCCGGTCGCCGGGCACTTCCGCATCCTCGGCGCGCACCAGACCGCCCTCGCCGTGCTCGACGGCATCGCGATGCTGACGTCGCCGCCGGCAGAGGATCGAGCCCGCCGGTCGAGGTGACCGGCAGCCCTCGTCACTCCGGCTGACCGGGCTGCTCCGGTCCGATCCGGTACGGACGCATCATCTCGTTGTCCTCGTGCTCGACGATGTGGCAGTGCCAGACGAACTGGCCCGCATTGTCGAAGGTGGCCCTCACGCGCGTGACCTGTCCGGGATACGCGATGACCGTGTCCTTACGACCGGTCTCCCACGGCTCGGGCGGGGTGACCACGCCGTCGGGCTGGAGGGGCGTGAGCAGGTCGTCAGGGTCCTCGGGATCCCTCAGCAGTCCCTCCCGATCCACCACCTCGAAGGCGACCTCGTGCACGTGCATGGGATGCGCGTCTCCCGTCGTGTTCACGAACTCCCAGATCTCGGTGGCGCCGATCTCGGGGTTCTGGGTGACGGGATCCATCCAGAGCCGCTCCACGAGCACCCCGTCGACCACCTCGCCGAGGAGTGCCTCGACCGGTCCTTCCACGGGATCGCCGTTCGCGTCGTGGCCCATGCCCATCTTCTCGATGAGCGCGAGCGGGCGATGCATCGTCTCGGGCGGGAGCGGGGTGATCGGCGGCAGCACCAGGAACTGCGGCGGCGTCGTCGGGTCGGGAGCGACCGCCGGCACGACGCGGAACTCGAGCACCTGCCCCGTGGAGTCGGGGTCGGCGGCCGTGAAGTCCACGCCGGGAACCCCGCCACCGAATGGGTCATCGGGTCCGACGTTTCCGAGCACGTGATTCCCGACCGGCACGTTCGTGAAGTCGACGATGAGGTCGGCCCGCTCGGCGAGCCCCATGAGGAGTCGTCCGCCGTGATCGCCCGTGAGGTCGACCGGTGCGGCGAGGAAGCCGCCCTCGTTGCCGATCTGCCAGACCTCGACGCCCGGGATGCCGGTGAAGTCGAGGATCAGGAACCGGGACTGGCACCCGTTCAGGAATCGCAGCCGATAGCGCCGCTGCTCGACGACCTGGTACGGCCACGTATTGCCGTTGGCGATGAGCATGTTGCCGAAGAACTCCGGGTTCCAGATCGGCGAGAACTCGCCCTCGGGGACGTACTCGCCCACGATGCCGTCGAAGAATGCCCGGCTGTCGGGGTAGAACAGCGATCCGTCGTCGTTGAACGCCCGGTCCTGCACGGCGATCGGGATCTCGTAGTACGTCTTGTTCGGCGGGAACGTGTCATTCTCCTTGGGCGCGGGCCCTGGAAGCACCGCGGTCGAACCCGAGCGACCGTCGACCACGGCGTCGTCGCCATCGGGGCCGCCGCGAATGAGGAAGAACCCCGCCGGACCGGCGTAGACGTTGAGGCGCGTCATGCCGAGCGCATGGTCGTGGTACCAGATCGTCGACGCCCGCTGGTCGTTGGGGTACTGGAACGTCGCGTAGCCCGGCCCCCACTCCGCACCGAACTTCGCCTCGGCCTTTCCGGCGAAGAACTCGTACCACGTCCCCTCGGTCGCATACCCCGCAGGGATGTCGCCGGCGACCGGCAGGTACCAGGCCTCGGCGTACCCGTCGCTCTCATCGCCCACGCCCACCGCGCCGTGCACGTGCGTGACGATCGGCACCGGACCTTCGTACCGGCCCGGGGTCGTCTCGAACGTCGGCCGCGAGTCGCGACCCTCGACGCCGCCCGGCGGATTCGCCCAGTGCAGCGTCGGGTCCACGGGCAGGAGGTGCTGCAGGTGATTCCCCTGCGCATCGATGAGCTCGTTGATCCACGTGATGCGGACGGGACGGTTCCACTTCGCCTCGATCGTGAGCGATGGCGCGTTGTGGAGCAGGAGGCCGCCCTTCTTGGCCGCGGTCACGGCACCGTAGCCCCACACCGTCGTCGGCGGAAGTCCTGCCGGAAGGATCTGCTGCGAGAACTGGCGCATCGAGATCTCGTAGGTGTCGATGTTCTTGCCGCCACGCTCCACCAGCGTGCCGGCCCGAGGCATGACGGGCGGGATGAGCAGCGGCGTCTGGAACTTCGGCACCGCCTCGGGCAACAGCGTGCCGCCCGGGATCTGCGCCACCGCGACACGCTCACCCCCCGGGAGCACGGCATAGAGCACGAATCCGGCCCCGACGGCTCCGGCTGCTGCGATGAAGGCGCGGCGGCTGATCGGCCGGCCGGCACGAAGATCGTCCATGGATCCACCCCCGTCTCGGGCCTCGCGCGCACCGTCGCGCACAAGTCGAGTCCTGCTCAGTTTGCCGTGATAACGGCGGATGCCTCAAGTACCCGTTCCGGGTGACACCTGACCGCGGCATCCGCTCAGTGCACGTACTCCAGCAGGTCGAGCCCCACCTGGCGCATGCCGTCGAGCACGGCCAGGCGCGACGACAGCATGGTGTCGGCGAAGTACATGGAGACGGCATACGCGACACCCGCCCGCGGCCCGCGCAGCACGCCGACCTCGCTGCGGACACCGCCGTCGGTGCCGGTCTTGTTCATGAGCAGGATGTTGTGGTCGGGCATGCGGTGCGCGAGCGGATCGAGTCCGAACGCGCTCGCGACGAGCGAGAGGTCGGCGTTGAGCGAGAGCCAGCCCACGACGCGCTGCGACACCACGGGGCTCACGATCTCACCGCGGGCGAGCGACGCGAACAGCCAGGTCAGCTCCTTCGCCGAGCCGATCGACAACTGCGGGGCGTCGTCGGGGCCGCGGTGGTCGCGCACCAGGTCGAGGAGTGCGGTGCGCGTGAGGCCGAGCGCCTCCGTGCGGGAGCGCACGGCCTCCAGCCCGACGTAGCGGATGAGCACGTTCGTCGCGAGGTTGTCGCTCGTCGCGCCGATGAGGGCCGCGAGATCGGCGATGGGCAGCGACGGCGACTGCAGGTGCTGCCAGATGCCGGAGTCGCCGACCGCGTCGCGCGGCGCCCGGTCGAGCACGGTGAACGACTCGGGAGTGGTGCCCGACAGGCGGGTGGCCACCTCGACGAGGAGCAGCACCTTGCCGATGGACGCCGTGGGCATCACCACGTGGTCATCGACCGAGAAGAGCACCTTGCCCGTGGCGAGATCGGTGGCCCGGGCCGACACCTGCACTCCGGCGAGCGCGAGCTCGCCAAGCACGTTGAACCCGCGCGCGAAGTTCTCGTTGGCGTCCTCGGTGCGGTGCCGACCGTGCCGAATCGACGCGTGGCGCGCCCGTCGCTCCGATTCCTGCGACGACGTCACCACGGTGGTTGCACGATCTTCCTCGGACGGTCGGCGCTCCCCCACCGCGGTCTGCGGCGCGCACGAAACTTACGGACTGGACGGTTGCGGCGGGTGGGCTGCCAGATCGTCGCCCGCTCGGCCGGATCGAACCGACGGGCGTCATCGGGAGTCACTCCGAAGCCAGTGTAGAACGCTCGGATGCCGCTCCGAACGCACCCGGCGAGCGCGTCGGGGGTTAACCCCCGAGCGAGCGGGCGGCTGCCCGGCTCCCGCGTCCCGACCGGCGTCCCTAGCGTGGGAGACATCCCATCGAACGCCGCTTCGGCGGCCTGCAGCAGGAAGCGATCATGACGACGACCGTGCCCCCGAACCCCTCCCGAACCGGCCGAACGGTCGGCCTCATCGTCGCGGGAGTGGTGATCGCCGCGTTGATCGTCTGGCTCACCGTGGGTGCCGTCCGCGCCGTCACCCGCCCGGATGCCTCGGGCACGTGGCAGATCGACGAGCGCTTCGATTCCGTGGTGCTCGACGGCGACCTCGCCGACGTGGACATCACCTTCCACGCCCTCGACCGCAGCGAGCTCACGCTCCGCCAGGGCGACTCGCGCGCCCGGCTCGACCTCGACCACGAGGTGCGCGGCGGCACGTTGCACGTCTCGCTCCGACACGTGCGCGAGGTGGGGTGGCCGCAGTGGTGGCCATGGCTCGACGCGCGCGGCCCGCGCCTCGAACTCGCCCTGCCCGAGTCCCTCGAGGGCGACGTGACCCTCGACGTCGGCACCGACATCGGCGACATCCGCGTGGCCGGCGACTTCGGCGGGGTGACCGCTCGGAGCGACGTCGGCGATATCGAGCTGCACGGCGTCGCGGCATCCGTCGACGCGCGCACCACCGCGGGTGATGTCGACGTCACCCGCCTGAGCACCGACGGAGCGCTGGCCGTGCAGTCCCGCATCGGCGACGTCACGCTCGAGCTCGAGTCGCTGCCCGACGGCATCGACGTCGAGACGGAGGCCGGCCAGGTGATCGCGAACCTGCCCGATGGTCGCTACGCGGTCAGCGCGGACACCTCGATCGGAGACCTCGAGCTGGAGGTGGCGAACGATCCCTCGGCGACCCGTCACTACGACTTCACCTCGGGCATCGGCGACATCGAGATCACGAACTGAGCCGCTCCGCCCCGGCCCGGACCGCGCTCCGGCCCGCCCGACGCGCCTACCAGATGGTGACGCGCTCGGCCGGGTCGATCCAGAGGGCGTCGCGGTCGGTGACGTCGAACGCATCGTAGAACTCCTCGATGTTGCGCACGATCTGGTTGCACCGGAACTCGTTCGGCGAGTGCGGATCGATGGCGAGGAGGCGGATGACCTCCTCGTCGCGACCCTTCATCTGCCAGGCCTGCGCCCACGACAGGAAGAACCGCTGCGCCCCGGTCAGGCCGTCGATGACCGGCGGCTCGGCCCCTGAGCCCGTCGAAGGGCCGAGCGAGAGCCGGTACGCCTTCCAGGCGATCGCGAGTCCGCCGAGATCGCCGATGTTCTCGCCGATGGTGAGGGCGCCGTTCACGTGGTGGTCGTCGCCGTCGAGCTGTGCCGGCTTCAGCGCGTCGTACTGGTCGATGAGCGCCTTCGTGCGCTCCTCGAATGCGGCCCGGTCGGACTCGCTCCACCAGTCGATCAGGCGTCCGTCGCCGTCGTACTTCGAGCCCTGGTCGTCGAACCCGTGCCCGATCTCGTGACCGATGACCGCACCGATCGCGCCGTAGTTGGCCGCGGCATCCCGCTCGGCGTCGAAGAAGGGATACTGCAGGATCGCCGCCGGGAACACGATCTCGTTGAAGCCGGGGTTGTAGTAGGCGTTGATCGTCTGCGGCGTCATGAACCACTCGTCGCGGTCGATGGGCTTGCCGATCTTGCCGAGTTCGCGGTTGAACTCGAACTCGGCGGTTGCCCGCACGTTGCCGATGAGGTCGGACGCGTCGATCTCGAGTGACGAGTAGTCGCGCCATTTCACGGGGTAGCCGATCTTCGGGGTGAACTTCTCGAGCTTCTCGAGGGCCCGCTCGCGGGTCGCGTCACCCATCCACTCCAGCGCGGAGATCGACTGCCGGTACGCCTCGACGAGGTTCGCGACGAGGTCGTCCATGGCGGCCTTGGCCGCGGGCGGGAAGTGCCGCTCGACGTAGATGCGCCCGACGGCCTCGCCCATGGCGCCCTCGACGAGCGAGACGCCGCGCTTCCACCGCTCGCGCAACTGGGGCGTGCCGCTGAGCGTGCGGCCGTAGAAGTCGAAGTTCGCCTCGACGAAGTCGTTCGAGAGGTACGCCGCGCTCGAGCGGATCACCTGCCAGACGAGCCAGTCCTTCCAGGCCGGCAGGCGATCCTCGGTGAGCAGCGCACCGAGCCCCTCGACGAACGACGGCTCGCGCAGCACGAGCTCGTCGAAGGCTCCCTCCGGCACGCCCATGGAGTCGCGCCACACCTGCAGGTCGACACGGGTCGCTGAGCCTTTCGACGCGGCCGATTCGACAGGCTCAGGGCGCGGAGCGAACGCGGCTGCGGCATCCGCCCATCGGTACAGGTTGTACGTCTTGTGGCTGTCGCGCGTGTCGACGTTGTTCCAGTGCACCTCGGCGATGTCGGCCTCGAGCTCGTACACGCGAGCCGCGCGCCCGGCCGCATCGTCGAGCTGGGCGAGGCCGAACATGCGCTCGAGGTGCGCGCGATACGCCTCGCGGATGCTCTCGAAGCGCTCCTCGCGGAAGTAGCTCTCGTCTGGGAGGCCGATGCCGCCCTGTTCGACGAACACGAGGTAGCGCTCGGGGTCGCCCGGGTCGTTGTCGACGTAGAGCTGCACGAATCCCGAGACGCCGTGACGCTCGAGCCGCCCGAGGGTGCCGAGGAAGTTCTCGATGGATCCGATCAGCGCCACGTCGACCAGCTGCCCCGCGATCGGCGTCGCGCCGAGCAGGTTCACGTGCTGCTCGTCCATGAAGCTCGCGTAGAGGTCGCCGACCTTGCGCGCCTCGGTGCCGGGCTCGGCCTGCTGGGCCTCCTCGATGATCTCGCGCACGGCCTGCTCGGCCTCCTCGTGCAGCACGAGGAAGGACCCGTAGCGGGCCTTGTCGGCCGGGATCTCGGTGCGTTCGATCCACTTGCCGTTGACGTGCCGGAAGAGGTCGTCTTGGGGACGCACCCCCTCGTCGAGTTCATCCACCGCGATGCCTGAGGGACGCTTCGTCATCCCCACAGCCTACGTGGGCGGTGCCCGCGAACGGATGCCCCGGGCGCGCGCCTCTCGGCGCACTCGCAGGGTGGGCACCTCCCGAGGCCATGGCCGACGTGGTTGGATGGGGACCGACATGAACACCCTGCTGAACGTCATCTGGTTCGTGCTCGCCGGTATCTGGCTGTGGATCGGCTACGTGGTGGCGGGCCTCATCATGTGCGTGCTCATCGTCACGATCCCGTGGGGACTCGCGTCGTTCCGCATCGCGAACTACGCCGTCTGGCCGTTCGGCCGCGAGGTGATCTCGAAGCCGACGTCGGGAGTCTGGTCGTTCCTCGGCAACGTGATCTGGGTGATCTTCGCCGGGTGGTGGCTCGCGCTCGAGCACCTGCTGACCGGCGTGCTGATGTGCCTCACGATCATCGGCATCCCCCTCGGCATCGCGAACTTCAAGCTCATCCCCGTCTCGCTCGCGCCGCTCGGCAAGGAGGTCGTCGACAAGCGCTGAGCGGATGCCGCGACCGCAGGCCCCGCCGGTCGAGGAGGCGCGCAGCTCCGTCTCGAGACCGCGCTGTCGGATGCCGCGCCTAGGCTCTTGACGAGATGAGCACCACCGCCTCCCGTCGCGCCGTCGACCGCGACATCCTCCGCCTCGCCGTGCCCGCGCTGGGCGCGCTCGTCGCCGAGCCGCTGTTCCTGCTCGCCGACACCGCGATGGTCGGCCATCTCGGTGCCACGCCGCTCGCCGGGCTCGGCCTCGCGAGCGCGATCCTGCAGACGATCATCGGGCTCATGATCTTCCTCGCCTACGCGACGACCCCCGCCGTGGCGCGCCGGCTCGGCACGGGCGACGAACGCGGCGCCGTGGCCTCCGGCATCGACGGCGTCTGGCTCGCACTCGGACTCGGCACCGTGCTCGGGGTCGCCGGATGGTTCGCCGCGCCCGCGTTGGTGGGCGCGTTCGGCGCCGCCGAGGAGGTCGCGGCCGAGGCATCCGTGTACCTCTCGATCTCGATGGCCGGGCTTCCCGCCATGCTCGTCGTCTTCGCCGCGACCGGCCTGCTGCGCGGACTCCAGGACACGCGCACCCCGCTCTGGGTGGCGGGCATCGGGTTCGCGGCGAACATCGCGCTCAACTATGTCTTCATCTACGTCGCGGGCTGGGGCATCGCCGGCTCGGCGATCGGCACCGTCGTCGCGCAGTGGGGCATGGTGGCCGTGTACGTGGTGGTCATCGCCCGCCATGCCGCGCGGGTCGGCGCGAGCCCGTGGCCGCACCACGCCGGCGTGCTGCGCGGCGCCGCCTCCGGCGGATGGCTGCTGCTGCGCACCGCGAGCCTCCGCGGCGCGCTGCTCCTCGCCACGTGGGCGGCCACCTCGCTCGGCTCGAATGAGCTCGCCGCGTTCCAGGTGGCGATGACGCTGTACTTCACGATCGCGTTCGCGCTCGATGCGCTCGCGATCGCTGCCCAGGCCCTCATCGGTCTGGGCCTCGGAGCCGGCGACGTGAGCTCCGTGCGCGCCGTGCTGCGCCGGTGCCTGCAATGGGGCGCCGCGAGCGGTGCCGTGCTCGGCGCGGCCCTGGTCGCGACGGCGTGGCTGCTGCCCGCGGTGTTCACGAGCTCGTCCGAGGTGGCCGCGCTCCTGCCCGCGACCCTCGTGGTGCTCGGCATCTCGGCACCGCTCGGGGGCGTCGTGTTCGTGCTCGACGGCGTGCTGATCGGAGCGGGCGACGCCAGGTACCTCGCCTGGACGGGACTCGTGAACCTCATCGTGTTCGTTCCCATGGCGCTGTGGGTGGCGGCCGTCGCCCCGCCGGGTGCAGCCGGTCCGGCGTGGCTCATGGTCGCATACGCGATCGGCTACCTCGGGGCGCGCGCCGTGACGCTGGGGTGGCGGGCGCGCGGCACCGCGTGGATGGTGACGGGCGCGCGAGCCTGACCCGCGGTGGCGCCGCCCTCACCGCGGTGGCTCCGCCCTCACCGCGGTGGCTCCGCCCTCACCGCGGTGGCGCCGCCCTCACCGCGGCGGCGCCGCCCTCACCGCGGCGGCGCCGCACTCACCGCGGCGGCGCGGTGGTGTCGCCGAGATGGAGCGTGCTGGTGAACCGGCGGGAGGCGGGCGATTCGCCGCCGAGCAGTCTGACGACCGCCTCGCCCGCGGCATGTCCCTTCGCGACCGACGGCTGCACGAGCGTCGTGAGGTCGTGTCGCAGTCCGTCGACGCGGATGCCGTCGAACCCGAGCACGCTGACGTCCCCGGGCACCGTGAGCCCGAGCTCCTCCGCGGCGAGCACGACACCGGCGGCGAGCAGGTCGCTCTGGGCGATGATCGCGGTGGGCCGGTGCGCCTCGTCGGCGAGTAGCACCTTCGCGGCCTCGCGCCCCTCTTCGACGGAACTCGTCGCGGCCACACGGCCGGTGATCTCGGGAAACACGTCGCGCGCGCCGCGCAGCCGCTCGCTCGCGGTGTCGGCGGTGCTCCCCCGTTCGAGCTCGGCCGTGAGCGGGCCGCGCGTTCGAGCGGCGTCGAACGGGAGCGTCACGATCGCGACCTCCGTGTGCCCCAGCTCGCGCAGGTATTCGGCGCCCCGGCGTGTCGCCTCCCGGTTGTCGATCGAGATCTCCGGGATGTCGGCGACGGCGCCCTCGATGGCGACCGCCGGGATGCCGCGACGCCGGAGCACCTCGACGGAGCGGCCCAGGCGGGGGCTGCAACCGATGAGCACGACGGCGTCGACCGGAGCACTCTCGATGCCGACGGCGTTGCCGCCCTCCTCCCCGAGGTCGGTGAGCAGCAGCAGGCCGGCGCCGAGCGGTGCGATGCCCTCGGTGATCCCGTCGAGCATCTGGATGTTCACGGGATCGAGGAACGCAGCGCGCACGCGCTCGGCGAGCACCACGCCGACGATGCCCGAGCGTCCCTGCCGCAGCGAACGAGCGCGGGGATCGGGCCCGCCGTAGCCGAGCTCGGCCGCGGCCGCGAGCACGCGCTCCTTCGTGGCATCCGACACCGGACCCGAGCCGCTGAAGGCGAGCGAGGCGGTCGACGCCGAGACCCCAGCCTTCGCGGCGACGTCGGCGAGGGTCGGGCGCGAGATCGCACCGGTGGTCGTGGCGGGTTCGCGGGTCACGTCTCCGATTCTACGGTCGAATCGATTCGAGGCGGGCGTGCCCGCTGGCGAATCCCGAGAATGTGCGGGTGCGGCCGCAGAAACTCGGGACTCGGGGTCTGGGGCGCGATCGGACCCGCCCCAAGGACGTGCCCGCCCGCCGCGCCCGCCCGCGTGCCCGCCGCGGCCGCCCGCGTGCCCGCCGCGCCGGCCCGCGTGCCCGCCGCGGCCGCCGGCCCCGCCCCACAGGGCGTGCCGGCCGGCCGAGCTCACGCCACCGCGACCACCGCGTCGCGCGCCCCGACGAATGCGGCGACGCAGCGCCGGATCTCGTCCTCGGAGTGCGCGGCCGACAGCTGCACGCGGATTCGCGCCTTGCCCTTGGGCACCACGGGATAGCTGAACGCCGTGACGTACACACCGCGCTCCTGCAGCGCGTCGGCGATGCGCGCCGTGAGCGCCGCGTCGCCGAACATCACGGGCACGATCGGGTGCGAGCCCGGCAGCAGGTCGAAGCCCGCCTCCGTCATCAGCGACCGGAACAGCGCCGCGTTCGCGGTGAGACGCGCGCGCAGGTCGCCCGACTCGCTCACGAGGCGAAGCGCCTCGAGCGTGCCCGCGACGATCATCGGCGCGAGCGTGTTCGAGAACAGGTACGGCCGTGCGCGCTGGCGCAACAGGTCGACGATCTCCTGGCGGGCGGCCACGTAGCCGCCGGATGCCCCGCCGAGCGCCTTGCCGAACGTGCCGGTCGTGATGTCGACCCGGCCCTCCACCCCGCAGTACTCGGGCGTGCCCCGGCCGTGCTCCCCCACGAACCCGACCGCGTGCGAGTCGTCGACGAAGACGAGTGCGTCGTACCGGTCGGCGAGGTCGCAGATCTCGGCGAGCGGCGCGAGGTAGCCGTCCATCGAGAACACGCCGTCGGTCACGATGACGCGGCGGCGTGCGCCTGATGCGGCCTCCAACTGCGCCTCGAGGTCGACCAGGTCGCGGTTCCGGTAGCGGAACCGCTGCGCCTTCGACAGCCGGATCCCGTCGATGATCGACGCGTGGTTGAGCTCGTCGGAGATGATCGCGTCATCCGGCCCGAAGAGCACCTCGAAGACACCGCCGTTCGCGTCGAAGCAGGACGAGAACAGGATGGTGTCGTCGTAGCCGAGGAACTCGGACACGCGCCGCTCGAGCTCGAGGTGCAGCTCCTGCGTGCCGCAGATGAACCGCACGCTCGCGAGCCCGTAGCCCCACTCGTCGAGGCCGCGGTGCGCGGCGGCGACGATGCGCGGGTCGTTCGCGAGCCCGAGGTAGTTGTTCGCGCAGAAGTTCAGCACCTCGCGTCCGCCGACCTCGATCTCGGAGGACTGCGGACCGTGGATGCCCCGCTCGCGCTTCGTGAGCCCGGCGGCCTCGATCTCGTCGAGCTCCGCGCGCAGCTGCGCCTTCACCGTTCCGTACATGTTCAGACCTCCGTCCAGTCGAGGATGACCTTGCCGACCCCGCCTGATTCCGCGGCGTCGAACGCGGCGCGCCATTCGCGCGCCGGGTAGCGATCGCTGATGATCGACGCGACCCGCGAGCGCAGCTCCGCGCTCGTCTGCAGCATCGCGCTCATCGAGTTCCACGTCTCGAACATCTCGCGACCGTAGATGCCCTTGAGGGTCAGCATGTGCGTCACGACCTTGCCCCAGTCGATCGCGTACGGCTCGCTCGGCAGGCCGAGCAGGGCGATGCGCCCGCCGTGGTTCATGTTCTCGATCATCTCGGGCAGCGCGGCGGCGGAGCCCGACATCTCGAAGCCGACGTCGAAGCCCTCGCGCATGCCGAGGCGCGGCTGCACGTCGCGGATGCGTTCGCGGGACACGTCGACCGTGGCATCCGCCCCCATCTGCATCGCCAGCTCGAGTCGCGCCGGGCTCACGTCGCTCGCCACGATGAACCGGGCGCCCACGTGCCGCGCGACCGCGATCGACATCAGGCCGATGGGACCGCAGCCCGTGACGAGCACGTCTTCGCCGACGACCGAGAAGGCGAGCGCCGTGTGCACGGCGTTGCCGAACGGGTCGAAGATCGCGCCCACCTCGGGCTCGACCGGCGAGTGGTGCACCCACACGTTCTCGCCGGGGATCACGATGTACTCCGCGAACGCGCCGTCGCGATGCAGCCCGACGCCCTTGGTCCTGATGCACATCTGCCGGCGGCCGGCACGGCAGTTGCGGCACATGCCGCACACGATGTGACCCTCGCCCGAGACGTGGTCGCCGACCGCGACGTCATGCACGAGCTCGCCCACCTCCACGACCTCGCCGTAGAACTCGTGGCCGGGGATCAGCGGCGTGCGGATCTCGGACGCCGCCCAGTCGTCCCACTGCTCGATGTGCAGGTCGGTGCCGCAGATGCCCGTGCGCAGCACCCGGATCTTCACGTCGGCCGGGCCGGGCTCGGGTTCGGGTCGATCGACGTACTCCAGGCCGATGCCGGGCGCGGGTTTGAAGAGGGCCTTCATCGATAACCTCGTCGTCTCTGGTACTCGAGCCGGGGGGTGTTCCGGCTCTGGGTCGGCTCCCGGGTCGTGTCCGGGCGCGCCGAGCGCCAGTGCCTTCATGCTAGCGACGGATGTCCCGGCCGCCGTCACCACAACAGCGACGGGCCCGTGGCATCCGTCGGCCGCTCCGCGCGCCCGCCCGCCGGGGCGTCTTGCGGCCGACGGTGGCGACCGGTAGGGTTCTGGCGTCGGACGGCTCGAATCGATTCGACAAGCATCCGACAGGCGACACGACGAAGCAGGACAGATGACCGGAACACAGCGTGAGAGCGCGAACATGCAACGCACCCGCCGTGAACTCGTCGCCTGGCGGAATGCCGTCTTCGCGGTCTTCTTCGTCTCGGGCTTCGGCCTCGCGAGCTGGATGGCGCGCATCCCGACCATCCGCGACCACACCGAGCTCACCACGCAGGGCGTCGGGTTCGTCATCCTCAGCGGATCGATCGCCTCCATCGTGGGGCTCGTGGTCGCGCCGTTGCTGCTCGGGCGCCTCGGCCCTCGAGTCGCGATGGCCGGCGTGATGCTCATCGTGTCGGTCGGCATGGTGCTCGTCGGCCTCGGCGGTTCGGCGACGCCCTCGGTGCTGCTCGTGGTCGTCGGGCTCGCCCTCTTCGGCTTCGGCAACGGCGCCGTCGACGTGATGATGAACGTCGAGGGCGCCGAGGCCGAGCGCGAGATCGGACGCACGCTCATGCCGCTCATGCACGCGTTCTTCAGCTTCGGCACGGTGGCCGGCGCCGGACTCGCGGCCGCGGCATCCGCCATCGGCATCCCGCTCTCGTGGCACCTCGCCGGCATGGCGCTGGTCGTGGCGATCGTCTCGGTAGTGGCGGTGCGCTTCGTCCCGGCGCAGCCGGTGCCGCACGACGAGGCATCCGACGCCCCCCGGCCGCCGCTGGCGCAACGCCTGCGCGAGAGCCTCGCGGTGTGGGCCGACCCGCGGCTCCTGCTGATCGGCGTGATCATGCTCGGCATGGCCTTCGCCGAGGGCAGCGCCAACGACTGGCTCGCCCTCGCCGTCGTCGACGGACACGGGTACGACGCCACGGTCGGCGCGGCCGTGTTCACCGTCTTCACCATCGCCATGACGGCCGCGCGGGTGCTCGGCGGCCCGGTGATCGACCGATTCGGCCGGGTGCCGACGCTTCGGGTGCTCGCCGCCACGGGCGTGGCCGGGCTCGCGCTGTTCATCTACGGCACCGAGCCGTGGATGCTCATCGTCGGCACCGTGCTCTGGGGCGTCGGCGCCTCGCTCGGGTTCCCCGTCGGCATGTCGGCTGCGGCCGACGTGCCCGAGCGGCGCCTCTCGGCGGCCCGCGTGAGTGCGGTGGCGATCATCGGGTACTGCGCGTTCCTCGTCGGGCCGCCGTTCCTCGGATTCCTCGGGCAGCAGTTCGGCATCCTCAACGCGCTCCTCGTGATCCTGGTGCTCATGGCGATCGCCGGGATCGCGGCGCCGGCCGCCCGCGAGCAGTCGGGTCCGCGAGCCGAGACCAGGGGCTGAGCCGAGGCATCCGCTCGGGGCATCCGCCCTCGTCGGCCGCTCGCCGTACACTCGACAGGTGCGCCTCGTCATCGCCCGTTGCTCCGTCGACTACGCGGGGCGCCTCTCCGCCCACCTGCCCCTCGCGACCCGGCTCCTCATGGTGAAGGGCGACGGCTCGCTGCTCGTGCACTCCGACGGGGGCAGCTACAAGCCGCTCAACTGGATGAGCCCTCCATGCACGCTCGAGGCCGCCGAGCCCGACGACGAGCAGCGCGCCGCCGGCATCGCCGAGGTGTGGAAGGTGACGCACAAGAAGACGGCCGACCAGCTCGTGGTCTCGATCCACGAGGTGCTGCACGACTCCGCCCACGAGCTCGGCGCCGACCCGGGCCTCGTGAAGGACGGGGTCGAGGCGCACCTGCAGCAGCTGCTCGCCGAGCAGATCGAGCTCCTCGGCGAGGGCCACCGACTGGTGCGGCGCGAGTACATGACGGCCATCGGCCCGGTCGACATCCTGGCGACGGATGCCTCGGGCGCGTCGGTCGCCGTCGAGCTCAAGCGCCGCGGCGACATCGACGGCGTCGAGCAGCTCACCCGGTACCTCGAGCTCATGAACCGCGACCCGCGGCTCGCGCCGGTCACCGGCGTGTTCGCCGCGCAGGAGATCAAGCCGCAGGCGCGCACGCTCGCCGAAGACCGCGGCATCCGCTGCGTGGTGCTCGACTACGACGCGATGCGGGGCATCGAGAGCGGCCACGCGCGCCTCTTCTGAGCAACCCCTTGCCATCGTGACGACGCCGTGAGAGCGTGCTCTTCCCTGAGAAAGTCTCAGGGAAAGTACCCATAGGATGTCACGGTGACTTCCACCCTCCCCACCCAGACCATTGCGCCGCCGCGCACGTGGTCGGCCGTGCTGTTCGATCTCGACGGCACGATCGTCGACTCGGCGTCGGACATCACGGCGTCGCTCGCGCACATGTTCACGGAGATGGGACTCGAGGCACCGTCGGAGGAGGTGCTGCGCTCCTACGTGGGTCCGCCGCTCCTCGACAGCCTGCGCATGACGGCGGGATTCACCGACGCCGAGGCCTGGGAGGCGCTCAACGTCTACCGCGACCACTACGGCGATCACGTGCTCCGCTCCCCCGTGTTCCCCGGCGTCGCGCACCTGCTCGAGCGGCTGCACGCCGCGGGCGTTCCCGTCGCCCTCGCCACGTCGAAGCCCGAGTCCATGGCGAAGGCGGTGCTCGACCACCACGGCCTGAGCCCGTACTTCACGGTCATCGCGGGCGCCAGCGACGACGAGGAGCGCAGCACCAAGGCCGACGTCGTCGCCGAGGCGCTGCGCCGCCTGCAGGCCCTCGGCGTCGACACTGGTACTGCGGTCATGGTCGGCGACCGCGGGTACGACACGCTCGGCGCGCTCGCCAACGGCGTGCCCACGATCATGGTCGAGTGGGGCTACGGCGGTCCTGAGGAGGCCGGCGACGCCATCGCGACCGTGCACTCGACCGACCAGCTGCGGGGCCTGCTCCTGGGCTGAGCACGATCGCGCGCGCCCTCGGACGAAGCTCGCGCCCGTGCATGCGCGCCGAACGGTCGAATCCGAGCGCCCCGGGGCATCCGACGACGAAAATTGGCGACCCTACGCAACGGACATGCGTGATCGACCCGAACTTCTTCACAGCTCTTCCATAGCTGCCGAAACGCGGGAGAGGATTCCGGGTACGTCCGCCGCCATCAGGCGGGCGTTCGTTCGTGCCGAGCGGTGACCCCGCGAAGGCACTCGGAGGGAGATGCATGTCTGGAACGACCACACGCGCGCGCAGGCGCGCGGTGGCGGCGATCCCAGTCTTCGCGCTCGTGGCCGCCGGTCTGGCGACTGCGGGTGCGAGCGGGGCAGCCGTCGCAACGGGTCCGGTCACCACCCCGGTGATCAGCGACTCGGAGTACTACATGAACTACGTCTCGCCACGTGCCGAAGTCGCCTTCGGCACCGACGAGATCGTGGGATCGATCGCGTCCGGCCGGAGCGGCGAGGGGGGCAACGCCGCCCTCGAGAAGGCCGACGCCCTCGACCGCAAGTTCAGCCAGGGCAACCCCGTCGCGGCGCGCGGCCTCGCCAAGCTCGAAGCGAAGTCGGTCGAGACCGGGAAGAGCCCGAAGGAGCTGAAGAACCTCAAGGGCTCCACGTCGACCCAGGAGGCGAAGCTCCTCACGATCCTCGTCGAGTTCGACGACACGGCGAGCGACGACTTCACGGGCCTGCAGGTGCCGAAGGAGTTCGGGTCGAGCGAGTGCCAGCCGGGCAACCTGCAGAGCGGCCCGCTCCACAACAACATCCCCGACCCGGCCTCGTACGCGCTCGAGGACAACAACACGATGTGGGTGCCCGACTTCTCGTCGGAGCACTTCAACAAGATGCTCTTCACCGACGAAGGCATCACCGAGCGTGTGCGCCCAGACCTCACCGGCCCCGACGGCAAGCCCGGCATCGACATCTCGGGCTACACCATGAAGGCCATGTACGAGGAGATGTCGCGCGGCGCCTACACCGTGACCGGTGAGGCCACCCCGTGGGTCACCGTGCCGCACTCCGAGGCGTACTACGGTGCGAGCCTCTGCTTCCTCAACGAGGCGGGCGAGTACGAGGCCGGCGCGATCCAGGACATGCAGGGTCACCCCGACAACCCGCTCGGCCCGGGCCAGCTGCCCATCGACGCGGTCGCGGCGCTCGCCGATGCGCAGCCCGACTTCCCGTGGGACGAGTACGACATCGAGGACCAGGGCGACCACGATGACGACGGGAACTTCCTCGAGCCCGACGGGGTCATCGACCACGTCGTGCTCGTGCACGCCGGCGAAGACAAGTCCGGCGGCGGTGGCGAACAGGGCACCTACGCCATCTGGGCCCACTCGTCGGCGGTCGCCGGCGGCGCGCCGATTCCCGGCACCGACCTCATGCTCTCGAACTACATCGTGCAGCCCGAGGACTCCGGCGTCGGCGTCTTCGCGCACGAGTACGGCCACGACCTCGGCCTCCCCGACCTGTACGACACCTCGGGTGCCGGCAGCTCCGACGTCGACTTCTGGGACCTCATGTCCTCGGGGTCGCACTCGGGCCCGATCTTCCAGTCGATGCCGACGCACATGGGCCTGTGGGACAAGTGGGTGCTCGGCTGGGCCGACCCGCTCGTGCTGAACCCGGGCGCCGAGACGCGTGACGTGAAGGTCGGCCAGACCTCGCGGCCGAAGAAGGGCACGCAGGACGGCGTCAAGATCAACCTCCCCGACAAGGTCGTCACGCTCACCGAGCCGCACAGCGGCGCGAACGCGTGGTACACCGGGGCCGACCAGGACTGGGCGGACCTCCGCCTGGGCCGCACCATCGCCGACGTCCCGGCTGACGCGAAGTTCTGGATGTGGAACGACTACGTGATCGAGGCGGACTGGGACTACGGCTTCGTCGAGGTCTCGACCGACGGGGGGTCCACCTGGACCGAGCTGAAGGTCTACGCCGAGGACGGCACCGAGGCCTCCACGCCCGACGGCTACGCCGACCCGAACGGTCGCATGGCCGACTACGGCGGCAAGAGGTATGGCCTCACGGGCGACTCGCACGGCTGGGCGCACCAGTACGTCGACCTCACGGCCTACGCGGGCCAGGACATCGAGCTGCGCCTGCGTCTCGCGACGGACGCCGCGTACCAGGACCGCGGATGGTTCAGCGACGACTTCTCGCTCACGAGCGGCGGCACCGAGGTCTGGACCGACGATGTCGAGGGCGGAGAGAACGGCTGGACCACCGAGGTCGCCTCGTTCACCACGACGACCGGGCCCGGCTGGCGCATGGACACCGGCACCTCGGTGAAGGCGCAGTACTACCTGGTCGAGTGGCGCAACTTCGACGGCTTCGACGAGGGCCTGAAGTACGCGTACAACTCGGTGTACAGCGTCGACGCGTGGAAGGTCGAGAAGCTCGCGTACAACGCGCCCGGCGCCCTGGTGTGGTACCGCGACACGACGTACGGCAACTCCAACCAGATCACGGCGAACGAGACCGCCCTGCCGAGCTACGGCGCCAAGGGCGGCCTGCTCATCGTCGACAGCCACTTCAACCCGTTGCAGCGAACGGGGGCGGCGGCCGACGAAGACCCATCGACCATGAACGCGATGCCCTCTCGTGCGCAGTCGTCGAACGCGGCGTTCGGGCTCACCGAGACGTACCCCTTCACGGAGTGCTTCACGGGGGCGGACGTCACGGTCGAGTACTGCACCGACATCGCGCCGCAGTCGCCGGTGAGCACCTTCACCGACGACCAGGGCTGGGTCCCGGGCTTCGCCCTGCGCGAGTCCACCGGTCAGCTGTACTACCGTGACCGGGACGCCTCGGCCGTGGTGCCGTCGGTCGGCAACGCCCAGTACTCGACGCCGCTGTACGACCTGCAGGGCAACCGCCTGCCGGCCTACGACGGGCTCGACGTCGGGCTCGGGCCGTTCGGGTCGGGCAACCCCGCCGATGCGGGAGTCGGCTACGGCACCGTCGTGCAGGTGCTGGAGACCCTCGACGGCAACCGTGCGGCGGTGATCCGGATCACCGCGCCGACCGCGGGATGAGCTGACCCGCAGCGCGAACGGCGAGGCGCCGGCCCCTCATGGGGTCGGCGCCTCGTCGTTTCCGAGTCGCGCCCCGGGCCGTGCTCAGGCGGCGTGGCGTTCGAGCCCGTCGAGCAGCCGGTCGAGGCCCCAGCCGAACGCGTCGCCGGCGGCCCCGGCTGCCGCCTCGGTGAGCGGGAACGCCGCGGCATCCGACCAGAGGGTGTTCTCCCCAGCCGCAGCGGACGACTCCTCGTCGTCGCCCGCCCGCCGAGCGGCGTCGAGCGCGGCCACCCCGAGTACGTATGCGCGCACCGCGTGCGCCGCCCGCGCGGCGTCGGCGTGCGGCATCCCGTCGCCCACGAAACCGGCGACGAGCGACTCGTTGAGGCGGAGGGCGTGCCGTCCGTCGAGGGGACCGCTCGTGACGAGCACGATCGCGCCGACGTGCTCGGCGAGCCTCTCGCGCAGGGCGTCGGCGTGGGCGTGCACCTGCTCGCGCCAAGCTGTGCCGGAGTCTGATGCCGCGGCCGGCGCCACGGTCGACAGCAGGTGCTCGACCATCGCACGCAGCAGGGCGTTCTTCGATGGGAAGTACGTGTAGAGCGCCGTCGGCGTGAGGCCGAGCGACGCGGCGACGCCGCGCACCGACACGGCGGCGAAGCCCTTCTGCTCGAGGATCTCGAACGCGGCGTCGACGATGTCGGCTTGGCTGAGGCTGCGCCTCGGTCCGGGTCTCATGGTGCTCCTCGCGGTCCACCCCACCGTACCCGGTGCGGACGACGGAACCCGGCGGCGGGATGGCATGCGACCGCCCGCTCTGCCATGATTCGTGCGGGCCGAATCCTGAGGAGCCCGAGGAGGCGATGTGGCCGATCCAGGCGGCGCGACGCGCGAGCGCGAGCTCACCGAACCCGTGACGCTCACGCTGCCGAACGGACGGCTGAACCCGGCGGCGGTCGGCTGGACGCGGCATCCGCTGCACGACACCTCGGGCATCGGCCGAGGAGCACGCGCGTGGGGCCGGAACAAGCGATGGGAGTACTGGGCGTTCACCGCGCCCGACGTGATCGCCGCCGTCACCGTGGCGAAGCTCGATTACGCGACGATGAGCCAGGTGTGGGTGCTCGATCGCCGCACCGGCGAGGAGACCGACCGCAGCGCCGTCACGCCGCTCTCCCGAGGCGTCGGCCTCCCCGGCTCGCTCGGCGGCGGCCCGGCCACGGCCCGTGTACCGGGTCTCGAGGTGCGCATCGACGAGGAACTGGGCGGTACCCGCATTCGGGCGACCACCTCGCGGGTCTCGATCGACGTCCTGGCGGCGAGGCCGCGCGGGCACGAGGCGATGGGCGTCGTCGTGCCGTGGAGCCGGACGCGGTTCCAGTACACCGTGAAGGATGTCGCGCGGCCGGCCACCGGCGCGGTGATCGCCGACGGCACCGTGCACGAACTGCCGCCGGGCGAGAGCTGGGCGGTGCTCGACCACGGCCGCGGCCGATGGCCCTATTCGATGCGATGGCACTGGGGCGCGGCATCCGGCATCGAGCACGGCCGTCGTCTCGGGCTCCAGCTCGGCGGCCTGTGGACCCGCGGCACCGGCTCGACCGAGAACGCCGTCTCGCTCGACGGCCGCCTGCACAAACTCGGCGACGAGCTCGACTGGCGGTTCGACGCGCACGACTGGCTCGCGCCGTGGTCGATCACCGGCCCGCGCGTCGTCCTGCGCTTCCAGCCGTTCCACGACCGCTTCGCGCGCACGGCGCTCGGCGTCGTCCACTCCGAGACGCACCAGTGCTTCGGTCACTATCGCGGAACGGTGACCGCCGACGACGGCGAGGTCGTCTCCATCGAGTCGCTGCTCGGGTGGGCTGAGCACGTCACGAACCGCTGGTAGCCGAGCGGATGCCTCGGCGCCGTTCTCTGCGTCCGCCGTGTCTCCGCGTCGCTCGTGCGCCCGCGTCCCCCGTGCGGGTGCTGGACGGCTGCCGGGCCACCGCCCACAATGGCAGGATGGCGCACCGACGAGGCCGCCGCTCCCGGTCGACGGGGGGCGTGCCGTGGTGAGCCCCGACACGGGGCCGGCGATCCGAACCCCCGACCAGCGGCTGCGCGTGTTCGTCAGCTCCACGCTCCGGGAGCTCGAGCCGGAGCGCCGGGCGGCTCGCTCGGCCATCGAACTCCTCAGGCTCGCACCGGTCATGTTCGAGCTGGGTGCGCGCCCGCATCCCCCACGCGACCTCTACCGCGCGTACCTCGAGCAGAGCGACGTGTTCGTCGGCATCTACTGGCAGCAGTACGGCTGGGTGGCGCCGGGCGAGGACGTGTCGGGCCTCGAGGACGAATACCGTCTCGCGCCACGCGGGATGCCGAAGCTCGTCTACCTGAAGCGACCCGCGGACGTCGATGAACGCCTGGCCGGACTCCTCGCGGCGATTCGCGCCGACGACACCGTCTCCTACACGTCCTTCTCGGACCCGGGTGAGCTCGCCGAACTCGTCGCAGCCGACCTCGCGACCCTCCTCGCCGAGCGGTTCGATGCATCGCGCGAGGCGCGCGGCCCTGCCGCAGCCGACGACGAGGGACGCACCGGACACGTCCCGGCCCCCTACACCGACGCGGTCGGACGCGACGACGACATCGAGACGCTCCTCGACTGGCTCGACGCGGACGGCCGTCGGCTCGTCACCCTGGCGGGACCAGGCGGCATCGGCAAGAGCCGGCTCGCGATCGAGGTCGCCCGGCGTGCCGCCGATCGATTCGACCGGGTCACGTTCGTCATGCTCGAGCATCTTCGAGACCCCGCGGACGTGCTTCCCGCCGTCGCGAGCGCGCTCGGCGTACTCGGCGGGCACGAGGGGCCGATCGGCGAGCGGCTCGGCGTGGCCCGGGCCGGTCGTCGCGATCTCATCGTCCTCGACAACTTCGAGCAGGTGATCGCCGCCGCCCCGGCGGTGACCTCGTTGTTGAGCGACCTGCCGGGCGCGACGTTCCTCGTCACGAGCCGTGCCCGGCTGCGCGTGCGGGGCGAGCACGTCTTCGACGTCGAGCCGCTCGGCCTGCCCGCCGATCCGGACCTCGACTCCGTGCCGGCCATCATGGCGGCTCCCTCCGTACGACTGTTCGTGGAGCGGGCGCGCGCGGCCGACCCGCGCTTCGAACTCACGACCGAGAACGCCGACGTGGTGGCGAGGCTCTGCCGAGCCCTCGAGGGCGTTCCGCTGGCGATCGAGCTCGCGTCCGCACGCATTCGCGCGCTCACGCCCGCCGCGATGCTCGACCGGCTCAACCGGAAGCTGCCCATGCCGGCCACGGCCGCGCGCGACCTTCCCGATCGGCAGCGCACCATCGAGGCGACCGTCACGTGGAGCATCGACCTGCTCGGCGCGGAAGCGCGTGCCCTCTTCACGCGGCTCGGCGTCTTCGCGGGCGACTTCAGCCTCGACGCGGTGGAGGCCGTCGCCGCCGACGCGCCATGGGCCGGTGATCTGCTCGGCACGCTCCTCGAACTCGTCGACGGGAGCCTCGTGCGCCAGCACGACGAGGACGGCCTGCCGCTGTTCTCCATGCTCGTGCCGGTGCGCGAGATCGCCACCGCTCGGTTCGAGCTCGAGGCGGATGCCGCGGCCGTGCGTCGCGCGCACGCAGAGTTCTACGTGCGCCTCGCCGTGGAGACCGAACCGCTGCTGCGGGGCAGGACGCAACTGGCCGCGGTCCGCCGGCTGGCCGCCGAGCGCGACAACCTGCGCGCCGGGTACCGTCACCTCATCTCGAGCTCGGAGGTCGACGCCGTCGCCGACGCCGTGTGGCGCCTCCTGTTCTACTGGTGGATCCGCAACCTGCTCCCCGAGGCGAAGTCCTGGATGGGAGACATCCTCGCCACCGGCGCACCGCTCTCGGGCCGGACCCGCGCCATCGCGCTCACCCTGTCGTCGTTCGTCTCGCTATGGCAGGCCGACACCGAGATCCGCCTGGCCGACCTCGAGGAGGCCGTCGCGCTGTTCCGTTCCTGCGGCGACGAGTTCAGTGAGGCGTTCGCGCTCACGATCCTCTCGCTCGCGTGCCTGTCGTCGTCGCCGCCCGACCTCGAGCGGGCCGAGGCGACCCAGGAGGCCACGCTGAAGCTGCCGGCGACCCGACAGGACCCGTCGTTCTCGTCCCTGTTCCAGAGCGCGCTCGGGCGCGTGCGGTTCCTCCGCGGCGACTTCGCCGGGGCCCTCGCGCTCTTCGATGCCGCGCTCGACCAGGCCAAGCGTGCCGAGGATCTCTACGTCGAGGGCGTGACGCTCACCCAGGCGGGCTGGGCGCGGCTCGCCCTCGGTGAACCGAGACCCGACCTGTTCGCCCGCAATCTCGAGCTCGCCGTACTCCTGGGCAGCGAAGACGGGGTCGGATACGCGCTCGAGGGTCTCGCCGGCACCGCGGCCGCCGTCGGCGACCTCGAGCGTGCCGGGATCCTCCTCGGCGCCGCCGAGAACGCCCGAGCGCGTACCGGCCTCTCGGAACAGCAGTCGTACGTCACCTACCAGCGCTTCGTCGCCGAGGTGCTCGCCTCCGAGCGGGCGGCCGAGTTCGAGACGGCTCGGGCGCGGGGGCGACGGATGGCACGGCGAGCCGCCCTGGAGCTCGCGCTGGGCGCCGGCGTGATGCCCGTGTCGACCGAGGGCGTCGGCTGAACGAGGATGCGCGACGTTGCGCCCAGGAGAGCGGGGCCGTCGGTCGTACCATGAGGCCATGTCAGCATCGACGACGGCGGCCCCGGCCCCCGATACGCAGGAAGCTCCGCCACGGCGCCGGGTCGCCGTCGAGACCGAGGCACTCGTCGCCGGTGCTCTCGCCGCCGTCGCGAGCGGTGTCGTCGCGGCATTCATCTTCGCCGGCGGGCTCTGGCCGCTCTGGGGCGGGCTCTCGGTCGGCATCGTCGCCGCCGTCGCCGTGCTCGTGACCGGGATCGCGATCGGCGCGACGGGCTACTGGCGGGCTCGCAGCCTCCCCGGTCAGGAGTGGCGGCATGGCCTTCGGCCCTGGAAGTTCTCGATCGATGTCGCCACGGTCTCGGCCGTGCACGCGATCATCGGCACCATCCTCACCATCACCACGTTCGTGCTGCTGCAGCGCAGCTTCGAGGGCCTTGTCGTGGACGTGTGGATCGGCACCGGCGGGACGGCAGCCGCCGCCGGCCTCCTCGGCTACTGGACCTACCTCTCGGTCTCGTCGATCACCACGAACAAGCTCGCGACCCTGCTCGTCGTGTTCATGGCGACCGCGACGCTCGCGAGCATGGCCACCTCGCAGGACCCGCAGTGGTGGGAGTACCACTTCAGCCAGCTCGGCATCTCGGACGACTTCTCGAGCTCCCTCTTCAACCTCGCGCTCATCATCGCCGGCGCCTTCGTCACGACGTTCGCCCTGTATGTCGACCGCGACCTCACGACCCTCGTGCGGCAGGGCGTGCTGGTGCACGCCTGGGCGCCCCGTGTCGTCTCGATCGTCTTCGTCGTCATGGGCGTGATGCTCGCCTGCGTCGGAATCTTCCCCCTCAACGTCAGTATCCTGCTGCACAACTCGTCGGCGATCGGCATGTCGCTGTCGTTCCTGGGTCTGCTCATCGCGTCGCCGTGGGTGCTGCGCGGGATGCCCGTTCGGTTCTTCGTGTTCTGCGGCGTGACCATCGTGGTGCTCCTCGGTGGCGCACTGCTCTTCGAGCCCGTGAGCTACTGGAACCTCACGGCGTTCGAGCTGCTCGCCTTCTCGCTCATCTTCGGCTGGATCGCGGTCTTCATCCGCTTCGTCGACGCCCTGGCCACCACCGGCGGGAGCGACGACGGCGGCTACTCGGTCTGACGCGTCCCGGCCTCAGAGGGGCGGTCGCTGCATCCGGTTCGACACCACCGAGCCGGCGAGGACGCCGAGCGCGATGGCCACCATCGTGGCGATGGTGGCGACGAGCGAGTTGGTGCCGCCCGCGTCGCCGCCGAGCACGTCGGCGACGCCGACGAGCCCGATGGCGCCGGGCACGAGCAGCCAGAACGCCGGCACGAAGCTCACGAGTGCGGCCGGTCCGGACGGCTGCCGCGCGACGAGGGCGGTGACGGGCGTGACTGCGAGCGCGCCCACGAACGCCGAGAGCACGCCGCCGAGGAAGACGTCACCGATGACCTGCGCGCCGTAGGCGACGTAGAGCACGAGCAGGATCCACGGCAGCGAACGGCGCGGAGCGCACTGGTGCACGGCGATTCCCACGCCGAACACGGCGACGGCGACCCACGGCGCGAACGGTCCGAGCGCCTCGGGGTGCTCGGTGAAGTCGTAGTCGGGCACGCCGACGATCGCACCGGCGGTGACGATGCCCGCGGCGATGAGCACGAGTTGCATGCCACCCGCGGCGAGGCGGCCGGCCCCCGAGATCATCTGGCCCGTCGAGAGCTCGATGACCGCCGTCGTGAGCAGGGTGCCCGGCAGCAGCACGACGAGCGGCGCGATGAGCGCCGCGAGGATGCGCGGCCCGAATCCCGCCTCGAGGAGGAGGAACACCACGAGTGAGACACCGAGCGCCATCCCGACCGTGATCAGGGCGGCGTAGCGCCTCGGCACGCGCTCGCTCACGAGGAGCGCGGCGCCGACGAGCGCGCCGAGCACCACGGCGACCGCGACTCCGGTCCACGTCGTCCCGAGCATCACGGCGAGGGCGCCGCTGAGGAACGCATAGCCGACGGTGCGCAGCGCCCGCCCGTACGTCGGCGGCATCTCCCGGATCCGCCGGATGCGTTCGATCGTCGATGCGGGATCGATCACGCCGAGGCGCGCGGCGTCGACGGTGCGCTGCAGTTCGTCCACCTGCGCGAGGAGGAGGCGGCCTTCGCCGCTCGAGATGGCCCCGGTGCGGTGCTCCCCACCGTGCTCGCCCTCACCGCGCGCCGAGACGAGCAGCGCAGTGGGGAAGACGACGACCTGGCTGGCGGGCAGGTGATTCACGCGTGCGATGTCCTCGAGGGCGTCGCGCACCGTCGTGACCGAGTAGCCGGCCTGGATCATCGCGTCGCCCACCACCTCGGTCGCGGCGAGCGTCGCAGCGGAGTCGGGGCCGCCCTCGGCGGGGACGGGGACCGCTCCCGTGTGGGCGGCGGCCTTCGCGCTCGCGGCGAGGTCGCGCTCCGCGCGCGGACGCAGTACGAGGAGCAGGATCGCGCTCACGGCGAGCACGCCGGCGGCGATCGCCCACGAAACCCAGTCACCCCATTCGAACATGAGGCCACACTAACGACGGGCGCCCGACCGTCGGTCAGGCCCGGCGATCCTTCGCCGATCACGATCGGCAGCACGAAGACCGCCGCAGCGACGGTGAGGAGCGTCCCGATGAGGTTGAGCACGATCCACGAGCCCAGGCCGACGATCGCCGCACCGACCGCGATCCAGCCGATCGGACGCGCCGGCAGCGCCGTCCACGGTGCTTTCGACCCCGCCGAACGATGCTGCGATCCGGTCGGCGCGGTCATCGCCCGACCTCCGCCGCGGGTGCCCGCAGGCTCTGGAACAGCCGCACGATGTAGAGCACGGCCCCGGCCAGCACCACGAGCACCCCGACGCGCCACACCCAGAGGCCCGCGGCGACCGGCCGCCTGGAGCGCCGCTCAGCGGAGCGCGCCGGCGCGATCTCGCCGCCGACACGAGAGCAGCGGTCGACGCCAGTGCAGCGCGACACCCCCGATCTGGTGCTGGACGGGTGCCCCCTCTGGGCGGACAATGGCGCCATGGGGCGTCGAGGGGGATGCACCCGCCGAGCGAGGGCGCCGGTGCCATGGGCGACGGCGTGAACGAGCGCGTCATCCGGACACCCGACCAGCGTCTGCGGGTGTTCGTGAGCTCGACGCTCAGGGAGCTCGAACCCGAACGCATCGCGGTACGCGCCGCCATCGAGCGTCTGCGGCTCGCGCCGGTCATGTTCGAGCTCGGCGCCCGGCCGCACCCGCCCCGGGAGCTCTACCGGTCGTATCTCGAGCAGAGCGAGGTGTTCCTCGGCATCTACTGGCAGCAGTACGGCTGGGTGGCGCCCGGCGAGGACGTCTCGGGACTCGAGGACGAGTTCCGGCTCGCACCCCGGGAGATGCCGAAGCTCATCTACCTGAAGCGGCCGGCTGAGCGCGAGGAGCGGCTGGAGGAGCTCGTGGCGCACATCCGCGACGACGACACGACCTCGTACAAGTCGTTCTCGAGCGCCGAGGAGCTGGCCGAGCTCGTCGAGGCCGACCTGGCGATCCTGCTCGCCGAGCGGTTCGATGCCTCGCGCCGGCACCTCGACGGGAGCGACGCCGGCGCGGAGGCCACGGATGACGCGGCCGACCATCTCCCCGCATCGCCCGACGAGATGCTCGGCCGCGAGCTGGACCTCCTCACGCTGCTCGAGTGGCTCGGCGGCGAGGATCCGAAACGGCTCGTCACCCTGATCGGGCCGGGCGGGATCGGGAAGACCCGTCTCGCCATCGAGGCGGCGCGATTGGCGGGCGAGCGGTTCGATCGGGTCACGTTCGTGCCGCTCCAGAACGTGCGCGACGCCGATGGCGTGCTGCCCGCGGTCGCCCGCGCGCTCGGCGTTCGGGAGGACGGCGAGCACCCGACCCTGGAGCGCATCGCCCACGCCAGGACCGGACGACGCGACCTCCTGCTCCTCGACAACTTCGAGCAGGTGATGGCCGCGGCACCGCAGGTCACCTCGCTCCTCGCCGAGCTCGACGGGGCGACGGTCATGGTGACGAGCCGCGCCCGGCTCAGGCTGCACGGCGAGCAGGTCTTCGATGTCGGACCGCTCGGCCTTCCGACGGATCCCGACGCGGTCACGCTCGCCGAGGTCGCCGAGGCCCCGGCGGTGCGACTCTTCCTCGATCGCGCGAACGCGGCCGACTCCAGGTTCGACCTCACGGTGCACAACGCCGAGGTGGTCGCCCGCATCTGCCGGGCCCTCGACGGAGTTCCGCTCGCGATCGAACTCGCGGCCGCATGCATCCGTGCCCTCACGCCGGCGGCGATCCTCGCGAAGCTCGACCAGATGCTCCCGTTGCTGGCGACGGCCGACCGCGACGTACCCGAACGCCAGCGCACGATCCGGGCCACCGTGGAGTGGAGCATCGACCTGCTGAGCGCCGAGGCACGCGAACTGTTCGTGCGACTCGGGGTCTTCGTCGGCGACTTCGGTCTGGACGCCGTCGAGGCCGTCGCCGCGGACGAGCCGTGGGCCACCGACCTTCCCGGCACGCTGCTTGAACTCGTCGACGCGAGTCTCGTTCGGCAGTACGAGGTCGGCGGGGTCCCCTTCTTCTCGATGCTCGTGCCGGTTCGCGAACTCGCGGCCGCACGGTTCGCGCTCGAACCCGACATCGAGGCGATCCGCCGAGCCCACGCCGCCTACTACGTGCAGCTCGCGAAGGAGATCGAGCCGCTGCTGCGCGGACCGACCCAGCTGGCGGCGCTGGAACGCATCGAGGCCGAGCGGGACAACGTGCGAGCCGGCTACGCGTACCTGGTCGCCGTCGGGGAGGTCGACACGGTCGCGGACGCGGTCTGGCGGCTGCTCCTGTACTGGTGGATCCGGAACCTCCTGCCCGCCGCGAAGGCGTGGACGGATCGACTCCTCGAAAGCGGTGCTCCGCTGTCGGGTCGCAGCCGTGCGATCGCGCTCACCTTCTCGGCTTGGGTGACGCTGGCGCACAAGGGCAACGAGGTCGATCGCGAGAGCCTCCGCGAGGCCGCCGCCCTGTTCCATGAGGCCGGCGATCGATTCGGCGAGGGTGCCGCCCTGACGGTCGAGGGCATCTCGTGCACCACGGCGGCGATTCCCGACCTCGATGGCGCCGAGGGACTCCATCGACGAGCCCTCGACTTCGTCACCTGGGCCGAGGACCCGAGCTTCAACACGCTCTTCCGCGGCCAGCTCGCGAGTATCGGGCTCCTGCGCGGCCGCGCCGCCGAAGCGCTCGGGACGTTCGACGAGGTCATCGCCGACGCCGTGCGGATCGGCGACCACTTCGTCGAGATGATCGAGATCGGGAACGCCGGATGGGCGCGGCTCGCGCTCGACGAGGCCAGGCTCGACCTGTTCGCCCGGCACCTCGAGCTGGCGCTCGAGCTCGGGAACGAGGAGGGGGCCAGCCACGCCATCGAAGGCCTCGGCGCCTGCGCGATCACACTCGGCGACATCGATCGCGCCGGCGTGCTCTTCGGCATCTGCGACACCCTGGCGACCCGGGTGGGGAACGTCGACCAGCGCACGTATCCCACGTCGGGCCCGTTCGTCGAGCGCGTCCTCGCCTCGGAACGTGCGACGGAGTTCGAGTCCTCCCGGGTTCGCGGTCGCGCGATGTCACGGCGCGCCGCGATGCGATTCGCCCTCGCGCCGGCGAACGCCACGGCCGCTCGAGCACGGCATCGCGCGCCGACGACCTGACCGGGCGGATGCCACGGCCCCCGGGCCCTGACTCAGGCGGCGGGTCGCTCCGCGTCCGCCTGCGTCGACCGCAGGCTCCGGAACAGTCGCACGAGGTAGAGGATCGCTCCGGCCAGCACCACCAGCACGCCGACGCGCCACACCCAGAGCAGTCCGATCAGCGGGAAGATCGGGTTCGTCGCGGTGCCCTCGCCCGTGCGCTCACCGCTCCCGACGCTCGCGAGTCCGAGCGTGAGCGCCCCGATCGCGACCGTCACGATCAGTGGGATCCAGAGCAGCTTGGGCAATGGCACTCGGGCGAGCGCCCACACGACCACGCCGAGCACGATCGCGGCGAGCAGCGCGAGGCCGCCCTCGAGCGGGTCGATGAGGCCGAACACGAGCAACGGCAGGGTGATGAAGGCGAGCACGATGGCGATCATCCGACGAGTCCGCATTGTCAGCACCTTCCCCGAGGTCGATGGATGCTCCGAGCGTAGCGCCCGCCGGCGGCGCGCCACTTCCGCGCCCGCCGCGCCAGCACAACCGGCGCTGACGACGCCGAAGTGGCGCGGAGCACAGGTGCGCCGGGCGATGCTCAGCGCAGGGCCCGGGCGCGGTACGCCGCTTCGGTGCGCGTGGCGGCCCCGAGCTTGCGCAGGATCGCCGAGACGTGCACGCTCGCGGTCTTGCCGCTGATGAAGAGCCGCTCGCCGATCTGCCGGTTGCTGAGGCCCTCGGCGATGAGCTCGAGCACCTGCCGCTCGCGGGCGGTGAGTTCCGCTGCGGCCGCGACGTCGTCGGATGCCACGGAGTCGGCGATGCCGCCGGACGGCGCAACGAGCCCGACCCCGCCGCCGACGCCCTCGATGGCGATGCCGGCCGCCGCGGCGACGCGGAGGATACGGTCGCGCACGACCTTCACCCCACCCGACTCGGCGACGTCGAACGCCGCCTGCAGCGAGGCCCTGGCGCCGGTGCGATCGGCCGCGGCGAGTTCGGCCTCGCCTTGCCGCAGCAACGCGTAGGGGGCGAGGAATCCGGGCGCACTCGGCGCCGCCGTCGCGGCGACGGCAGCGCGCCAGACGTCGACGTCGGTGCCCGCGACACCGGCGCCGGCACCCTCCGACGCCTCGGCGAGCTCGGCTTCGAACATGGTCGTCCACATCGCGGCGGTCGGCCAGAAGGCGAGCCGCCCGAGCAGGGCCCTGAACTCGGGGACCGCCGCCTCGACCTCGGCGCGCACCGAATCGGAAACGGCATCCGGGCGGGCACGCACGGCGGCGACAACGCGCGCCGCCACCCAGAGGAACGGCTCCGCGTAGCCCGGCAACGGAAGCAGCTCTTCGTCGAGAATGGCTCGCGCCTCGCGCCAGGCACCCGGCAGGTCATCGTCGGCAAGCGCCAGTTCTGCGGCGAGGCGGCCCGAACCGAGCCGTGTCTGCATCTCGACCTTCATGACGTTCGTGATCATCGTGCGGAAGTTGCGGTAGAGCTCGATTGCCGCGGCCGTTTCGCCCTGCCAGAGCAGCGACCAGATCTTGCCGCGCAGCAGGTAGACCGAGAACGGCGCCGGCGGGTCGAGCGCCAGTGCTCGGTCGACCAGCTCCTCGGCGCGCTCCCACTCGCCGAGCGCGAGCAGCGGCTCGACCGCGTTGGAGGCCAGGATGACGCCCGACGTGCGCTCGACACCCTGCAGTCGCGACTGGGCGAGCCCCTCCTCGGCGAGTCGCACCGCCTCATGGTGGTTGCCGATCAGGTGATGCAGGTCGGACGCATTGACCCAGTAGCGGAGCAGCGCCGTGCCGTCGCCCTCGGCGAGCACCCGCGCACGTTCGAGCAACTCGAGGCCGCGCTCGAGCTCACCCCGAGTGGCTCGGCTGACCGCCGCGATGTTCTGCGCGACCGACCGGTAACGCGCGGAGCCGATGGCGTCGGCGACCTCGAGGGCGCGTTCCGCGACGTCGACGGAGTCGTCGATGCGACCGTCGATCATGAACCGGCCCGCGAGGGCGGTGAGGGTGTTCGCCCGCAACTCGGTCGGACCGACATCGCCGCGTGCATCGAGTGCGTCGAGCGCCTGCTCGAGCAACTCGATCGACCCGGGCTTGCCGACGTTCGCGAGGTACAGCGCCTTGTCGCGCAGGAGGCGGGGATAGTTCGGGTCATCGGGCGGGCACTCGGCGAGCGCGGCCTTCACGAGCGCGAGGCCACGCTCGCCCTCGCCGGCGTTCCGGAGGTGCGACGCCGTGCGACCCATGAGCTCGAGCTTGCTCATGCCCGCGGCCGTGGCGGCATCGGGC
The DNA here is from genome assembly GCF_056156205.1 of Agromyces sp. NSFZ. Classification (NCBI taxonomy): domain Bacteria; kingdom Bacillati; phylum Actinomycetota; class Actinomycetes; order Micrococcales; family Microbacteriaceae; genus Agromyces; species Agromyces sp. NSFZ. The sequence goes on along the minus strand of NZ_CM149585.1, from coordinate 99,466 downwards.
ACGACGTCCCACAGTCCGAGGGCGCGCTCGCCGAGCTGCGCCGCGGTCGCGTACGCGGCAGCGGATCGTGCTTCGCGCATGGCCTGGATGGTCGCCGGGAACGCGCGCCCGGCGTCGTGCGCGCCGAGCCAGTGGAAGGAGATCTCGGCGGCCAGCCGCCGGGTGCCGGCCGCTGCTGCGGCCTCATGGGCCTCGGCGTAGCGAGCGTGGAACCGGGCGCGCTCGCCTGGAAGCAGGTCGGACATGATCGCCTCGCGCACGAGCGCATGACGGAACGTGTAGTCGTCGCCGTCGATCATGAGCACGCCAGACAGCACGCACTCGCGCGCCGCGGCGTCGAGCTCGTCGCCCGTGCCGGAGTACACGGCGGCCAGCATCGTGTGCGAGACGCACACGCCGCCGATGGAGAGGAGCCGCAACAGTCCCTGCGCCGGTTCGGAGAGCCGCTCGTACCGGGCGAGCAGGAGTTCGCGGAGCGTGTCGGGCACCTCGCCCTCGTCGCGGCATCCGTCGATGCCGACGAGCTCCTCGACGAAGAACGGTACGCCGTCGCTGCGGCGGAACACCGCGTCGAGCACGCTCTCGCTGGGCGGCGCCTCGACGATGAGCGACTTCGCCAGCTTGCGCACCTGCACCCGGGAGAGCCGGCCGAGCTCGCGGCGCTCGACCCAGCGATCGCGCTCGGCCTCGGAGAGGAAGGCCCGCACCGGATGCCCCCTCGTGACGTCTTCGGCGCGGTAGCTGAGCACGGTGAGCACGCGGCTCGAGCCGAGCGCCCGCATGAGGAAGCGGAGCAGCGCGAGGCTCGCCGCGTCGATCCAGTGGAGGTCTTCGATCACGAAGACGATGGGCCGCTCGTGCGAGAACGACTCGAGGAGCACGGCGATGGCCTCGTGCAACTGACCGGTGGCGGCACCCGCGTCGGCCTTGGCGACGGGCGGCAGCGAGCCGGCGTCGCCCGGGGCGAGCTCGGGCAGGAGCGCGAGGAACGCGGCGCGACCCGGACCGACGGCCTCGAGCACGCGCTCGGCGCCCTCCTCCGCGACGAGCGCGCGGAGCGCGGCCTTGACGGGGGCGTACGGGGCCGCGACATCGCCGAGGTCGACGCACTGCCCGGCCAGCAGGCGCACGTCGGCCGGCAGCCCCGCCTCGAACTCGCGGATCAGCCGTGTCTTGCCGATGCCGGCCTCGCCGCCGATGATCACGGTGAAGGGCGCACCCGCGCGCACCTCGTCGAGACGCTCATTGAGCCTCGCGAGGTCGGCGTCTCGACCGATCATGGCCGGCGCTGACGTGGTCACCATCCCATGGTGCCACTCCCCGCCGACACCCGGCACGGGTGCGCCCGCCGCGACCGCGGCACTCACCGGAGGAATGCGGGCCGCGGCGCGTGACGGTGGCTGCGGCGGCGCTCGGGGGCGGGGGCGGACGACGCTTCCGCGTCATCCGCCGCACGCTCCTGGGCGCTCATGCGCAGCCCGAGCTCGTGCTCGGCGCTCCGCACGTCGGCGCGGTGCATCCCGAGTGCGATGAAGTCTGCCGAGAACTGCATGATTCCTCCTGGGTGCTCCGGTGCATTCGACCGGATGCCTACAGCGTGCGCGCTAAGGCATGCCCGAACCATCGGGCGATCGCCCTATTTCCGGGCGGGGTCGGGGCTCGTGCTGCCTCATGGCGTGCCTGAGGCACCTGAGCCGCCTGGACGCAGGGGTCCGGGCGTGGCGGATCGACCACGTGGGAGTCGTCCGGAGGCGCGTTCGTTCGTCGGGTCGTGTGGGCTCAGCGCAGCACGGTCGGCGTACGGCCGTAGCCGTCCCGCCGGAACTGCACGAGCGCGGTCGCGATCGCCGAAGCGGCGAGCAGACCGAGCACGAGCATGGTCGCGAACATCTCGCACCTCCTTTCCATCAGGCAAGCCTGTCGACGCCGGCGCCCGCGGACATCAGTGGTTCCACGGAATTCGCGCTCGGTGCCGACACCCCCGAAGCACCGCCCGTCAGTGCGACCACGGACTCGGGGAGCGGGGTTCCCGGCGCGGTCAGCGGCGAGGGCTCCGGCCGGCCCCAGGTGCGCAATAGCGGCACGACCCCGGCCCACGCACGGTGGTCCTCACCGTCGTCGGGCTCCTCGGATGCCCCGCCCGCACGCGCCTTCATCACCACGTCGTCGAGCGCGAGGCGGAGCACGCGCGTCGCGGCCGTCTCCTTGCGCGTCATGTCGCGCACCTCGGCGGGCCGGCCCGGCATGAGCCGCTCGGAGAGGGCGAGGAGGGCGTCTTCCTCCTCTTGGGCCGGGACCGTCTCGAGCACGCCGTAGACGACCGCACTGCGGTAGTTCATCGAGCTGTCGAAGAGGGAGCGGGCGTAGACCAGCCCGTCCAGCGCGGTCACCGCGAAGGCCACCGTCGTGCGGGCCGCAGCGGCGCGCAGGGCGAATCCGCCTCCCGTCGAGCCGTGCAGGAGCACGTGCTCGCCGACGCGCGCATACGCGATGGGCACGATCACCGGTTCGTCCGCGACCACCGCCGCGAGGTGGCCGACGAGCTCGCCATCGAGGAGGGCATGCAGGTCGAGGCGGTCGGTGGTCTGCCGCTCGGGCATGCGGCGGACGCGGCGGGTGGCGGTGGCGGCGGTGGTGGCGGTCGTGGCGGTCGTGGCGGTGGTGGCGGTCGTGGTCACGCTGCTAGTCTCGCCAGCACACTGGTTCGCCGTGCAGTCCAGTTGCTGCAACATCAGGCAGTCCAGTTCGACCATCGGAGCAGGTATGGACGGCGCCATCCTCACCATCGACCGCGGCGGCGGCCGGCCGGTCGGCGTGCAGCTCGTCGAGGGCCTGCGTCGGGGCATCCTCGGCGGCAGACTTCGACCCGGGGATGCGGTGCCCTCGACCCGCGCACTCGCGTCGGAGCTCGGCGTCTCGCGCAGCGCGGTCGTCGCCGCCTACGAGCAGCTCGCCGGCGAGGGCTACCTCGAGCTGCGGCAGGGCGCGCCCACGCGCGTCACCGAGCTCGCCGACGGGACCGCCCCCACGACGTCGCCCGACGGCACCGGCGCTCCATCGAGCGGTCGGCGATGGCGGCCTCCGGAGCATCCGGGCCAGCCGTCACTGCCGACTCGGCGGCGGGAGGAGCCACCTCGCCCCCGCATCGACCTCCTGCCCGGACGGCCGTCGACCTCGCGCATCGACACCCGCGCCTGGCGATCGGCCTGGCGTCACGCGGCGGCCCTCGAGATCCCGTCGGAATCGCCGCCGCCGTTCGGCGTGCGGCGTCTCCGCGAGGAGATCGCCGACCACCTGCGCCAGGCCCGCGGAGTCACCTGCGACGCCGACGACGTGGTCGTCACGGCGGGCACGAGCGAGGCCGTCGCGCTCGTGGCATCCGCGCTGCTCCTCCTCGGGGCAGGCCGCGCCGACGAGGCAGACCGCGCCGACGACGGCGACCCTGCCGACGTCACGATCGCGGTCGAGGATCCCGGCTACCCCTCGGCGCGTCGCACGATCGAGCGGCGCGGAGTGCGCACCGTGGCCGTGCCCGTCGATGCCGACGGCCTCCGGGTCGAGCGGCTCCGACGGATGCCGCGGCCGCCACGCGCCGTCATGGTCACGCCGAGCCACCAGTACCCCCTCGGCGGCCGCCTGCCCGTCTCGGCACGACTCGCACTGCTCGAGTGGGCCCGCGACCACGGCGGCCTGGTCATCGAGGACGACTACGACAGCGAGTTCCGTCATCTCGGCCCGCCCCTTCCCGCGCTCGCGTCCCTCGGCGACGGCGAGGGCGTCGTGCTCGTCGGCAGCTTCTCGAAGGTGCTCACCCCGTGGCTGCGGCTCGGCTACCTCGTGCTGCCGCCGGATCCCGCGCTCCGCAGGGCGATGGCGCTCCTCCGATCCGACGAGACCTGCCCGGTCGCGGGAGTCGTGCAGGATGCCGCGGCCGCCCTCCTCGCGAGCGGCGCGGTGCGTCGGCACATCGCCGCGACGCGGCGGGACTACGCGCATCGCCGGCGGCTCGTCGTCGAACTGCTGGACGCGCTTCCCGGCGCCCCGCTCTCGGGACTCGACGGCGGGCTGCACGCCGTGCTGCGACTGCCCGATCGCACGGCGTCCGACGCCGTCGTGGCAAGGCTCGCACGAGAGGGCATCGCGGTCGCGTCCCTCGCCGACTACTCGGCCGACGCCGGCGGGGCGCAACCCGGCATCGTCTTCGGGTACGCCGGCGTGCGCGACACGGAGCTCGCCGAGGCGCTCGCCCGGATCCGGGCGGCGGTCCTCGCCGCGTGAGCCTCCTGTGGATGCGTGAGCCTCCTGTGGATATCGGATGGCGCGGTCGCGGCCGGTCGCTAGGCTGGCGCGATCGGCACTCCTCGCGGAGCGCCGTCCAGCACGTCGATGGGGAGGCTCGATGCGGCGGAATCCCGGCCCTGGCGCGGCATCCGCGGGACTCGTGGCCCTGCTGCTGAGCGGATGCACCGGGGCGCCGGTGCCCACGCCGCCGCCCGTGACCGTCACCGCCACGGTCACCGCGACTCCCACGCCGACGCCACAGCCAGCGCCGCCGCCTCCCGCACCGCCCCCTCCGGCGCCCCCGCCCGCGCCGGTGCCGAACGCACCCGCACCCGTCGTGGAGTGGGGTCCGGCCTACGACACGGGCGCGCGACCCGGCGCCACCGGCACGCCCGTGCTCGACGCGGCCGGCGTGCCGTTCAGCTACACGGTGGTCGAGGGCGACAGCTTCTTCGACATCGCGCAGCGCTTCGAGCTGCCGCAGCAGCAGCTCCTCCGCATGAACCCGCAGGTGCACGACTTCGGCGAGACGGTCTACATCGGCGACGTCATCAACCTCGACTGGACGAAGACGGGCTGAGCCGAGGGTCCGCTGCTCCACTTCGTCGCCCTCTGCGCCAGTAGAACTGGCGCGCGGCCCGCGAACCTGGCGCAGGCGACGGTCGCCCTCACGGCGGCGAGCTCGAGCGCCGACGGAAACACCGGGTGAGCGCGTAGCGTGGACACGTGCTCACTCCTCCGAAGCCCGAGAAGCGACCGACCGAACGCGTGCACCACGGCGATGTGGTGCACGACGACTACGAGTGGCTCCGCGTGAAGGACGATCCCGCCGTGATCGCGCACCTGCACGAGGAGAACGCCTACACGAAGGCCCGCACCGAGCACCTCATGCTCCTCCAGGAACAGGTGTTCGAGGAGATCAAGGACCGCACGAAGGAGACCGACCTCTCGGTGCCGACCCGCGAGGGCGACTGGTGGTACTTCACGCGCACGGTCGAGGGCAAGCAGTACGGCATCCACTGCCGCGCGCCGATCGCGGCATCCGACGACTGGGAACCCCCGGTGCTCCCCGAGACCACGGGCGATGAGCTGACGGATGCCTCGTACGAGCCGCTCCCCGGCGAGCAGGTGCTCCTCGACGACAACGTCGAGGCCGAGGGCCACGACTACTACGCGCTCGGCAGCTTCGACGTCACCGCCGACGGCTCGACGCTCCTCTACGCGATCGACACCGATGGCGACGAGCGGTACACGCTGCGCCTGCGCGCCATCGACGGATCCGGCCGCGAGTACGACGACCTCATCGAGGGCACGGCCGGCGGCGCGGTATTCGACCCGAGCGGCCGCTACGTCTTCTACGCCACGGTCGACGAGTCGTGGCGCCCCGACACGATCTGGCGCCACGAGGTCGGCACCGCGACATCCGACGACGTCCCGGTCTTCAAGGAGGACGACGAACGCTTCTGGCTCGGCGTCGGCCTCACCCGCAGCCGCCGGTTCATGCTCATCGAGGCGGGCTCGAACGTCACGAGCGAGACCTGGCTGCTCGACGCCGACGAGCCGACCGGCGAGTTCCGTGTCGTGTGGCCGCGCAAGGAGGGCGTCGAGTACGACGTCGATCATGTGGTCGCGGGCGGGCGCGACCGCCTGCTCATCGTGCACAACGACGGGGCCGTGAACTTCGAGCTCGTCAGCGTCGCGGCATCCGACCCGCAGGGACCGCGACGGATGCTGCTGCCGCACAATCCCGCCGTGCGCCTCGAGGGCGTCGACGCGTTCCGGGACTTCGTCGCCGTCGAGTACCGACGCGAGGGACTGCCGCGGGTCGCGATCGCCAAGGTGCCGCCGACGGGGATCCCGGCGGATGCCACACCCGACGACACCCTGCACGAGCTGCCGTTCGAGGAACCGCTCTTCGCCGTGGGCGTCGGCGGGAACCCGTCGTGGGAGCAGCCGACGCTGCGCCTCGGATACTCGAGCTTCGTCACGCCCGCGACGGTGTACGACATCGTGGTCGCGACCGGCGAGCGGCGGCTGCGCAAGCGCCAGCCCGTGCTCGGCGGCTACGATCCCGCGCGTTACGCGCAGCGGCGCGATTGGGCGGTGGCCGACGACGGCACGCGGATCCCGGTGTCGCTCGTGTACCGGCCCGACCTCGTCGAGCTCGGCACGCCTGCGCCCACCGTCTTGTACGGTTACGGCTCCTACGAGCACTCGATCGACCCGGGGTTCGGCATCCCGCGGCTGTCGCTCCTCGACCGGGGCATCATCTTCGCCGTGGCGCACGTGCGCGGCGGCGGCGAGATGGGCCGGCTCTGGTACGAGCACGGCAAGAAGCTCGACAAGCGCAACACGTTCACCGACTTCGTGGCGGTGGCGCAGCACCTCGTCGACAACGACATCACCGCACCCGATCGCCTCGTCGCCCAGGGCGGCAGTGCCGGCGGACTGCTCGTCGGAGCCGTCGCCAACATGGCGCCGAAGTACTTCTCGGGGATCCTCGCGGAGGTGCCGTTCGTCGATCCGCTGACCTCGATCCTCGACCCGACCCTGCCGCTCACCGTGATCGAGTGGGACGAGTGGGGCAACCCGCTCGACGACGCCGAGGTGTACGCGTACATGAAGGGGTACTCGCCGTACGAGAACGTGCACGGCGGTGCCGACGGAGGCGGGCATTACCCGCCGATCCTGGCCGTGACGTCACTCAACGACACGCGCGTGCTCTACGTCGAGCCGGCGAAGTGGGTGGCCCGGCTCCGCGACGCCGGTGCGGACGCCCTGCTGAAGATCGAGATGGCGGCCGGGCACGGCGGCGTCTCGGGGCGCTACTCCGCCTGGCGCGAGCGGGCCTTCGCGTACGCGTGGGTCATCGATCGCGCGAAGGCGCACCCGAGCGGGGAGTAGCCCGGCGCCGAGCGCTTGCGGGGGAGCGCCAAGCGCATGCGCAGGAGAATGGGCCCTATCCCCCGGCCAGCGGCAGGTCAGTGCAGATCTCCTGCACAAGCCGTGGCCATGGGGGGCGATGCGGGTCTGCGGGTGGGCGCCGCGGCGACCTATGCAAACGCAGCGATTCCGCCGAGAGCGAGCGACGCTGTCGGATGTCGTACGCCGGTGTCAGTATTCCACCCATGTCGATTCTCTCTGACCTGAGCGAGCGCGTGCCCGGCCGTACCTTCGGGCCCGGCTCCACCGAGTACGACGACGGTCGTACCGTGTTCTACGGCCCCGGCGAACCCGAGGCCGTCATCCGTCCATCCACCGTCGACGAACTGGCCGCCGCCGTGCGCGCCGCCGTCGATGCCCATGTGCCGATCTCCGTCCGCAGCGGCGGACACGGCAGCCTCCCGGCCACCGACGGCGTGGTCATCGACCTCGCCGAGTTCGACCGCATCGAGTTCGGCGACGGTGGCCTCGTCACCGTCGGAGCCGGTGCCCACTGGGGCGACGTCGCCGAGGCCCTGGCCCCGCGCGGCCTCGGCATCACCTCGGGCGACACGCTCGACGTCGGCGTGGGCGGGCTGGCCCTCGGCGGCGGCATCGGATGGCTCGTCCGCACGCACGGCCTGACGGTCGACCTCGTGCGGGAGATCGAGGTCGTCACCGCCGCAGGCGAGGTGCTCACGGTGAATGCCGAGTCGAACCCCGACCTGTTCTGGGCGCTGAAGGGCGGTGGCGGCAACTTCGGCATCGCCACGCGCTTCACGCTGCAGGCGGCGCCCGTCGACGGGATCGTCGGCGGCCACGTGCAGTTCGACGAGTCCGACGTCGGCGCGGTGCTCCGAGCCTGGCGCGACGTCACGGTCGACTCCCCCGACGAGCTCAACTCGACGCTGATCGTCATGCCGCCGCTCATGCCCGAGATGCCGGCAGGACCCCAGCTCGCGGTCGCGTTGCGCGGCACCGAGGAGGAGCTGCGACGACTCCTCGAGCCCCTGCTGTCGCTGCCCTCGGCGACCGAGGTGAAGCTCGGTCCCGTCGCCTATGGCGACCTGCTCGAGGCGGCTCCCCCGGGGCGGCCTCCGTTCCGCTTCGTGGGCGGCAACGGGTTCGCGTCCGACCTCTCCGACGAGTTCCTCGCCGCGTGCGAGCGTACCCTCGCCGTCGCCGCACCCACGATGCTCATGCTCCGGGCGCTCGGTGGCGCGTTCTCACGCGTCGCCCCCGACGCCACGCCCATCGCGTTCCGCGACGCGCAGGCGCTGTTCATCGTGAACGCGCTGCTGCCGTTGGATGCCGCTGACGAGCAGGTCGAGGCGGTGCGGGCCGGAGTCGCCGACGCGCTCGGCTTCACGAGCGGGCCCTACGCGAACTTCACGCAGGAGTTCGGCGACGAGGTGACGGCGACCATCTACCCGCCCGCGACGCTCGAGCGGCTCCGCCGGGTCAAGGCCGAGGTCGACCCGACAGACGTGTTCCGGCCGATGCACCACATCACGCCGGCGCGCTGACCGGTGTCCGCCCGCGGCGGCGGCCTTCGCTCGCTGCGGCGGCCCGAGTTCGGGCCGCCGCGGCGAAGATCGGCCGCCGTCGCGGGTCAGGTCCCGCCCGGCCCAGGCGCCGGCGTCCGCGAGCCCGCCCGGCAAAGGCGCCCCCTCGGTCAGACCGTGACGAGCGGGGCCGCCGCCGCGTCGAGCGAGCCGGGTACGAGCTTGTAGTAGGCCCAGGTGCCGCGCTTGGAGCGGGTCAGGAAGCCCGCGTCCATGAGGATCTTGAGGTGATGCGACACGGTGGGCTGGCTGAGGCCGACGGGTTCGATGAGGTCGCACACGCACGCCTCCTGACCTTCGGATGCCGCGACGATCGACACGAGCCGCAGGCGCGCCGGGTCGGCGAGCGCCTTCAGCCGCCGTGCGAACACCTCGGCGTCGTCGGCGCTGATGGTCTCGCGCGTGAGAGGTCCGCAGCAGGCGGCGGGCGCCTCGGCTACGGAAGAATTCGCCTCGTCGCGAGGCACGAGGGTCAGTTCGGTGACGGTCACGGCTTCCATCCTACTCGAGATATTGACAAACTTCGATGTACGTCCCAGACTCTGAATATCGATGAACGTCGATACCCGACGTCACGACCCACATGCGAAGGATGACGGATGACCCTCCTCGACCTCACTCCCCCGAAGCAACTCGCCCCACGGCTGCAGGGCCTGCCCGTCGCGATCATCGGCGCCGGCCCCATCGGGCTGGCCACGGCGGCGAACCTCACCGACCGAGGCATCGACTTCGTGCTGCTCGAGGCCGGCGACCGCGTCGCCGACAGCATCGAGCAGTGGGGGCACATCCGCCTGTTCTCGCCGTGGAAGCACCTCGTCGACCCCGTCTCGAAGCGACTCCTCGCCGAGACCGGATGGCAGGAGCCGCCCGCCGACGCGCTGCCCACGGGCGCCGAACTCGTACGGGACTTCCTGATCCCCCTCGCCGACCTTCCGGCCATCGCCGCACGCACCCGACTCGGCGTGACGGTGACGGATGTCTCTCGCGAAGGCATCGACCGCACGCGCACCAAGGGCCGCGCCCAGGCGCCGTTCCTCCTCCGTGTGCGCACGGCCGACGGCGTCGAAGAGCTCACGGCGCGCGCGGTCATCGACGCCTCGGGCACGTACCGCTCGCCGAACAGCCTCGGCTCCTCGGGCCTCGATCCGCTCGGGTTCGAGGAGGTGGCCGATCTCGTGAGCCCGGCGATGCCCGACGTGCTCGGGCGCGAGCGCGACACGTTCGCCGGCCGCCACACCGTCGTCGTCGGTGCGGGCCACTCCGCCGCGAACACCCTGCTGAACCTCGCGGCCCTCGCCGACGAGGCGCCCGGCACTCGCATCACGTGGGTCATCCGCAATGCCCAGGCGGTTCGCGTCACCACGTCGGCCGACGACGAACTGCAGGCCCGTGCCTCCATCGGCGCACGGGTCGACGCGCTGGTCGCATCCGGACGCATCGAGGTCGTCGACCGGTTCGAGATCGTGCGCGTCGCCCGCACGGGCGAGGGCGAGGCGTCCGGCCTTCGCATCACGGGCCGTCGCGGCGACGGACTCGAGACCATCGAGGCCGACCGAGTGGTGAATGCCACGGGCTTCCGTCCGAACCTCCGGATGCTGCGCGAGATCCGCCTCGAGCTCGACGACATCGTCGAGGCGCCCAAGCGCCTGGCACCGCTCATCGACCCCAACGTGCACACCTGCGGCACCGTCGAGCCGCACGGCTTCGCGGAGCTCACCCAGCCCGAGCGCGACTTCTTCATCGTCGGCATGAAGAGCTACGGCCGCGCGCCGACGTTCCTCCTCGCCACGGGGTACGAGCAGGTGCGCTCGGTGTCGGCCTGGCTGGCCGGCGACTCGGCCGCGGCACGCAACGTCGAACTCACGCTCCCTGCAACGGGCGTGTGCTCGACGGGAGCGCCGAGCGCCTCGGGTTCCGGTTCGAGCTGCTGCGGCTGAGGGAGAATCGAGGCAGCTGAAACGGCACCACCCGGAAGCGGAGGCGACCATGAAGTTCCTCGAGCGTCTGCCCAGGTTCGTCTTCTTCACCGGAAAGGGCGGCGTCGGCAAGACGTCGGTCGCCTGCGCGACGGCCGTGCGACTGGCCGACCAGGGCGCGCGGGTGCTGCTCGTGAGCACCGATCCCGCCTCGAACATCGGGCAGGTGTTCGGGATGACGATCGGCAACACCATCACGCCCATTCCCGCGGTGCCGGGCCTCTCGGCGCTCGAGATCGACCCCGAGCAGGCGGTCGAGGCCTATCGGGAGCGCATCATCGCGCCGGTGCGCGCCGAGCTTTCCGAGAGCGAGATCGCCGCCATCAACGAGAGCCTTTCGGGCTCGTGCACGACCGAGATCGCATCGTTCGACGAGTTCACGGGCCTGTTGACGGATGACGGCGCCTACGGCGCGTACGACCACGTCATCTTCGACACCGCCCCGACCGGCCATACCATCCGGCTGCTGCAACTGCCCGGCTCGTGGACCGAGTTCCTCACCGCCGGCGGGGAGGCGTCGTGCCTCGGGCCGCTCTCCGGGCTGGAGCGCCAGAAGACGGCCTACGCCGGGGCGGTCGAGGCGCTCACCGACTCCGCCCGAACGCGGCTCGTGCTCGTCAGTCGTGCGCAGCCGTCGGCGCTCAACGAGGTCGACCGCACGTTCGCCGAGCTGACCGAGATCGGCATGCCCGAGGGGTACCTCGTCATCAACGGCGTGCTTCCCGCGCTCGCGGGCGATGAGCCGATCGCCACGGCCGTGCGGGCGAGGGAAGCCGAGGCGATCGCGGCCATCCCCCCGGTCATCGCGGCGCTGCCCCGCGACGTCATCGATCTCAAGCCCGACAACGTGATGGGCGTCGAGGCGCTGCGGACGCTCTTCGCGCCCGCAGCGGCGTCGGGCGACACCGGAGCCGGAGCCGGAGCCGCCACCCCCGGTGAGCTCGCTCTGATCCCGGCCGCGCCCCTGTCGGAACTCGTCGACGAGCTGGAGCGCGACGGCCGGGGACTCGTCATGTGCATGGGCAAGGGCGGGGTCGGCAAGACCACGATCGCGGCCGCGATCGCCGTCGCCCTCGCCCAGCGCGGGCACGACGTGCTGCTCACGACCACCGACCCCGCCGCGCATCTCACCGAGACGCTGCACGGCGAGGTCGCCGGCCTCACCGTCTCGCGGATCGACCCCGAGACCGCCCTGCAGCGCTACCGCAGCCGCGCGATGGCCACGAAGGGCAAGGACCTCGACGATGACGGGCGAGCGGCGCTGGCCGAGGACCTGATGTCGCCGTGCACCCAGGAGGTGGCGGTCTTCCACGAGTTCTCGCGAGCCATCCACGAGTCACGGCGGAGGTTCGTCGTCATCGACACGGCCCCGACCGGGCACACGTTGCTGCTGCTCGACACGGCCGGCTCGTACCACCGCGACATCACGAGGCAACTGGGCGGCAGCGCCGGCCTCATCACGCCGCTCATGCGGCTGCAGGACCCCGAGCAGACGAAGGTCATCCTGGTCACGCTGGCCGAGACGACACCGGTCCTCGAGGCCGAGGAACTGCAGCGCGACCTCGAACGGGCGGGCATCCATCCGTGGGCCTGGGTCGTGAACAACTCCATCGTGGCTGCGCAGCCCCGATCGCCCTTCCTGCGCAGGCGAGCAGAGAACGAGATCGAGCAGATCGAACGCGTGCGGGACACCGCCGCGCGGGTCGCCCTCGTGCCGTTGATGGCCGACGAGCCGGTCGGCGAGGCGAGGCTCTCGTCGCTGACCGCAGGCCTCCCGCAACCCGCATGAAGCACGCGGACGTCTCGCGTCATCTCACGGCGCCGCGCCGGGCCGTCCTGCAGATCCTCGCCGAACACGGACCGGCCGACGAGGCTCGCATCCGGGACGCGTGGCGGGCGAGCAGGCCCGACATGTCGCCGCGCCACGTGCGCGAACTTCCCCGGATGATCCGGCACCTGCTCTGGCGACTCGAGCTGCTCGGCTGGGTCGCCGTCGGCGAGCGCGGCTACGACCTCACCGAAGCGGGCAGGAGCATCCTCACGGCGCCGAGGGGTCCGAGCGGTCCGAGCGGCGCGGGCGGTCCGTAGCATCCGTGAGCTTCGCGGCGCGCGCGTTCAGCGCTCGCTGCCGCATCGCGAGGAACAGCGGGAACGTGAACGCGAACGCGGTGAGTCCCGCCCCGACGACGTAGAGCCACGCGAAGCGCATGCCCAGCCGGCGCGCCTCGACGACGATGAACACGCTCCCGGCAGCGGCGACGATGAGCAGGTCGACGGTGATCGACGAGACGGCAGGTCCGCTCGTCACCAGATCGCCCAGGTAGTTGCGCGACTCGACGATGGCGCGCACGTTGAACCACCAGGTGCCGACGAGCCCGCCGATCGAGAGCAGCAGGTAGACGACGGCGAGTGGGCTCCAGTGCCTGGTCATGCACCCAGTGTGGCGGATGCCGTCGCCACGCGTCCGGTGGCGGCCTGCGCTCGCGGCGGCGGCTCGAACTCGGGGCGCCCTGGCGACGAGGGGCCGCCGGCACGCCACGGGTCGGCACTGGCCGGCCGCCGAATAGACTTCGGTCTATGGATGGGATCGACTCGGCACGCGGCATCCGGGTGCTCACCGACCCCACGCGCCTGCGGATCCTCGAGCTCATCCGCTCGAGCCCCGACGGCCGCGCACTCGTCGGAAGGCTGGCGGGCGAACTCGGCCTGCGGCAGCCCACGGTCAGCCATCACGTCAGGACGCTGCTCGACGAGGGCGTGCTCGAGCGCGAGCCCGACGGCCGTCGAGTCTGGTACTCGATCGCACCCGACGCGGCCGAGCGGGTGGACGAGCTCGTGTCGAGGGATGTCCCGGCACCCGCGTCCGACGAGGTGCTCGAGCGCGTGGCATCCGACCTCGCAGCGCGGTTCGCGGGCGTCTTCTCGCCCGAGACGGTGCAGCGCTACGTGCGCGAGAGCCACGAGCTGCTGGCTGAGCGAGCGCACATCACCCGCCACCTCCCGTCGCTCACCTCCGCGTTCGCCGCTGATCGGCTCGCCGCGCTCGCGACCGTCGCACGCGAGGATCGCGGCGCGCAGCGCGCCGAGCCGCCGGACGTGCTGTTCGTGTGCGTGCAGAACGCCGGACGTTCGCAACTCGCCGCGGCGATCCTCCGGCAGCTCGCGGGCGACCGGGTGCGAGTGCGCACCGCCGGCTCGGAGCCGGCGAGCGCGGTGAAGTCGACCATCGTGCAGGCGCTCGACGAGATCGGCGTGCCGATCGGCGGCGAGTTCCCGAAACCGCTCACCGACGAGGTGGTGCGCGCTGCGGATGTCGTCATCACGATGGGCTGCGGCGACGCGTGCCCGATCTACCCCGGCCGGCGGTACCTCGACTGGGAGCTCGACGATCCGGCCGGCCTCCCGCTCGACCGCGTGCGCGAGATCCGTGACGACATCGAGGCCCGCGTGCGCGGCCTGCTCGCCGAGCTCGACGTGAACGCCGCGTGAACGGAGGAGGCTGGGACATCCGCTCGCTGGACTGATCGATAGATCTCAGTCTATGCTTTCAGTATCGAAAGTGAGGGACCCATGACCGCGATCAGCAAGCCCACCGTTCTGTTCGTCTGCGTGCACAACGCCGGCCGCTCGCAGATGGCCGCCGGCTACCTGCGTGAGCTGGCGGGCGATCGCGTCGAGGTGCTCTCCGCCGGTTCCGAGCCGAAGGATCAGATCAACCCCGTCGCGATCGAGGCGATGGCCGAGGAGGGCATCGACATCGCGGGCAACACCCCGAAGATCCTCACGGTCGAAGCCGTGAAGGAATCGGATATCGTCATCACGATGGGCTGCGGCGACGCGTGCCCGATCTTCCCCGGCAAGCGCTACGAGGACTGGGAGCTCGAAGACCCCGCCGGCAAGGAGCTCGAGACCGTGCGCCGAGTGCGCGATGACATCCGCGGACGCGTCGAGGCGCTGATCGCCGAGATCGCCCCGGCGCCGGCGGCCTGATCGTGAGCATGCCGGCCACGGCGGGTCGCCGGGGCCTTCCGGGCCTCGCCTACCCCGAGCGCTACCTGCACGATCTGTCACTGGAACTCACCGGTCGGTTCGACGGCACGTTCAATGCCGAGACCGTCGAGCGCTACGTGCTCGAGTCCTACACCGCGCTGCTGCGCACTGCCACGGTGCGAGCGCACCTCGCGAACCGGGTCATCCGCTTCGCCACCGACCGCCTCACTGCACTCGCTCAGGCCAAGGGCGCGGTCGCGCACGACGTACCCGAGGTCCTCTTCGTCTGCGAGCAGAACGCCGGGCGCTCCCAGATGGCCGCCGTGCTCACGCACGCGCTGGCCGGTGACCGCGTGCACGTTCGCTCGGCAGGGTCGATGCCCGCCGCCGACCTGAATCCTGCGGTCGTCGCCGCACTGCTCGAGCTCGAGCTCGACGTGGCGCGCGAGTTCCCGAAGCCGCTCACCGACGACGTGGTGCAGGCCGCCGACGTCGTGGTCACCATGGGCTGCGGCGACGCCTGCCCCGTGTATCCCGGCAAGCGGTACCTCGACTGGAAGCTCGACGACCCCGACGGCCTCCCGCTCGACGATGTGCGCCGGGTGCGCGACGAGGTCCGCGCGCACGTCGAGGCGCTCCTCGCGGAGCTGGGGATCGACGCGCGCTGAGCCACCCGCGCGCGCTACCCCGCGCTCGCTACCCCTCCGCTACCCCGCGCTCGCTACCTCCCGCGCGCTACCTCGGCGAGCTCCTCGGCGGGCTCGGCGACCGGAGACGGAAGCAGGACCGTCACGAGCGCGACGCCGACCGCGGCACCGATCACCTGCGCGCCGAGGAACGCGGCGGCGGACGCCGGCGAGATCCCGGCGAAGGTGTCCGAGAAGATGCGGCCGACGGTCACGGCCGGGTTGGCGAACGACGTGGAGCTCGTGAACCAGTAGGCCGCCCCGATGTAGGCCCCGACCACTGGTGCGATCAAGGTCGGCCGACCGGTGCGCACGAGCGCGAAGACCACGACCACCAGGCCCGCGGTCGCGACGACCTCCGCGACGAGCGCACCGGCGTCGGCGCGGTCGGTCGACGCGACGGAGGTCTCCACACCGAACATCACATTCGCGAGCACGGCACCCGCGATCGCGCCGACCACCTGCGCCGACAGGTACGGGGCCAGGTCGCCCGGCGCCAGCCCGCGACCGGAAGGACGCCCGAGCGCCCAGTCGGCGACGGAGACCACCGGGTTGAACTGCGCACCCGAGACCGGCAGGAACACGGCGATGAGCACACCCAGCCCGAGCGCGGTCGCCAGGCTGTTCTCGAGGAGCTGCAGCCCGACGTCATCCGGCGAGAGGCGCGAGGCGGCGATTCCCGATCCGACCACGACGGTCACGAGCAGACCGGTACCCAGCGCCTCGGCGAGCAGCCGCCGGGGCAGGCGAGCGGATGCGGGGAGCGGCGCAGGGCGCGGCTCAGTCGATGCGATGCTCATGTCGTGATGACTCCGTTCCATAGACCTACATCTATGGAATCGTAGCGCGTCAGGTGAACCGCGCCGTCACCGCGGCGACCACCGCCGCAGCGGCCATCACCGCGACCATCCCCGAGAACGAGCCGATGCCCGCCGCAACGGCCGGACCGATGGCCGGAGTGAGCGCGGAGGCGATCGTGATGGGCGCCGCGAAGACGCCGTTGATCGAACCGTAGTTGCGGGTACCCCAGCGGTCGGCCACCGCGGAGGCCTGTACGAGCGTGATCGCCCCCCGTACCGCGCCGGCCACGACACCGAGCACCAGCAGCAGCCAGGCCGGACCCGGGACGAGCGCGAGCAGTCCGAGTGAGAACGCCGTGAGCGCGGCCACGGCGGCGAGCAGCGCCCACGGCGGCGTGTGGCGCGGGCGCACCAGGAAGAGGAGCCGCCCGATGACCTGCCCGGCGCCGATCAGCCCGAGCCCGAGCGCGGCCAGTTCGAAGGTGAGTCCCTTCTCCGTGAAGAGCGGCACGGCTGCGAGGGTCGCGCTGAACATCGAGATGTCGACCACGATCATGGTCACCTCGAGGAACCAGAATCGCCGGGTGCGGATGACCCCCGAGACGGTGTGTGCGGGCCCGCTGCCGTGGTGCACCGGCAGGTGCGCCCACGATCGCTCGAGCGAGAACCAGTGCAGCGGCACGGTGGTGAGGGCGAATGCCACCGCAAGTACGAGGAACGTACCGCGCCAGTCGAGTACACCGAGCAGCATCGCGGTGACGGGCGCGAAGACGGTCGAGGCGAGCCCGCCGGCCAGGGTCACGACGGTCATCGGCGTCTGGCGCCGATCACCGTGCCGACGAGTGATGACGGTGAACGCCGCCTGGTACAGCACGGCGGATTGCGCGAGTCCGCAGACCGCCCAACCGACGGCGAACACGAGGGGGTCGGGCGCGAGCGCGACGATCATGAGACCCGCCGTGCCGATGAGCGCTCCCGCCGTCATGACCACCCGCGGCCCTCGCTGGTCGAGCAATCGACCGACCACGACTCCGGCGAGCGCCGACACCACGAGACCGCCCGAGAACGCGGAGGTCACCGCGACGAGCGACCACCCGGTGTCTTCGGCGATCGCGGGTGCGGCGACGATGAGGGCGTAGTAGAGGATGCCCCAGCTCACGACCTGGCCGACGGACAGCGCGGCGAGCCGCACCGGGTGGCGTGCGGTGACGGCGGTTTCGGCGAGGGGGCTCACCCGCCTCACGCTAGCCGAATGCATCGACGGTTGTCGATCCAGAGACGGCCGCGGGTCTACGATCGAGGGTGATGACCACCGCGATCTCCGACGAACGCCGCGCGACCCTCCACCGCCGCGTGCGGCTCATCGTCGGATTCACGATCAGCTACAACGTGATCGAGGCGATCGTCGCGCTCTCGGCGGGCGCTCTGGCCTCCTCTGCCGCACTCATCGGCTTCGGCCTGGACTCGGTCATCGAGGTGCTCTCGGCGGTGGCCGTGGCGTGGCAGTTCACGCGCAAGGACCCTGAGCGCTGGGAGAAGCCGACCGTACGCGCGATCGGCATCGCGTTCTTCGCGTTGGCCGCCTACGTCATCGTCGAAGCGTTCCTCACGCTCGCGGGCGTGCAGGAGGTCGACCACAGTCCGCTGGGCATCGGCATCGCGACGCTGAGCCTTATCGTCATGCCGATCCTCGCCTGGATCGAGTTCCGCACCGGACGCGAGCTCGGCTCGCGGAGCGTCGTGGCCGATTCGAAGCAGCTGCTGCTCTGCGTCTACCTCTCGGGCACGGTCCTGCTCGGGCTGCTGGCGAACACCCTGTTCGGCTGGATGTGGGCCGACTCCGTCGCCGCGCTCATCGTGGCGGGCTTGGCGATCCGGGAGGGCGTCGAGGCGTGGCGGGGCGAGGTCGAGTCCCCGCTCGAGGTGCTCGGCGAACTCGACGAGGACGTCGAGCAGCACGGCACGAAGCGCGACCGACGCTGACGCCTCACCACGCCCCGAAGGTGTCGTCGAGCTCATCGCGCTCCTCACGCCGACGCACCACCTCGCGAAGGTCGCGCTCCAGGTCGAGCGACACCTCCCGCATGCGATCGTCGCGCTCGCGAAGGTACGCCTCGTCGATCTCGATCTCGGGCCACTCGCGTGCGAGCCGCTGCTCGATGACGACGGAGATCTCCTGCCAGGCGTCGTCGCGAGCGCGTTCGGCCATGTCGGACAGGTAGGCCGGGTCCCCTCGCAGCTCGGTCAACCGTGCGGCCACCGCCTCGTTCACGCGTTCGCGGAGCCGCAGGTTCCACGAGTCCGTTCGGTGGTAGTCGTGCTGGTGCCGCGCGCGTCCCTCTCGTCGGGCAGCCTCCTCGCGCTCGTGCGCGGACCACTCGGCGACCTGGTCCATCTCCTTCACGAGTTCATGCAGCACCTCACGCGCCGCCGCAGCCGCCCGGTCGCTGTCATACGGCTCCTCGCCCCGCAGCGCCATCACGATGATGCGGTTCTTCAGCGCCATGCGGGCCGCGGACTCGGCGACGAGCAGGCCCTCGGCGAAGGACTCCTCGAACGTGAGCGGTTCGGGCTCGGGCAGCTTCGTGCGGTCGAACGGCGCGAACTTCGCACCGCTGCGTTTCCGCCTCCGCCAGATGGGCATTCGCTGCTCGCCTCCCGCCTCGAACGTCCGTGTCCGCCGCCGCCACGCGGTCGAAGACCGAGCCTACCGCGAGGCCGTGGCCGGGAGATGCTGTCAGCGGCCGCGCGTACGCTGCCTCCATGAGCGCGGTCGAAGGCGACGGATGCCGCTGCGGCATCCTCATGGCCGACGGTGACGCCTGCGGGCGGCTCGCAGAGCCTGGTGCACCGCTGAACCTTTGCACCGAGCATCTCCTCGTCGCCCACGACTGGGTCGCGCGCGACGTCGGGATCACCGACCTGTTGCCGAGTCCGTGTGCGGCCTGCGGCTCCAACGTCGGCGTCCGGTACCCCTCCGGGTGGATCTGCGCGGAATGCGAGTGGCGCGTCGGCGAGCGTCCAGACGACGAGATCGTGCGACCCGTCGTCGAGGTGGTGTACTACATCCGGTATCGCGATCAGGTGAAAATCGGCACGTCGACGAATCCGCGCCTGCGGCTCGCCACGCTCCCCCATGACGAGGTGCTGGCGTTCGAGCGCGGAGGGCGGTCACTCGAGCAGCGCCGGCACGCGCAGTTCGGCCGGCATCGATTCCCGGGCACCGAGTGGTTCGCGGTGCACGACGAACTGCTCGCCCACATCGCCGAGCTGCAGCAGGGCGTCGAGGACCCCTGGGCGCAGTACGGGCGCTGGGTCAGCCGCGCCCTCGCCCGCGGGAGCTCCTAGAGGCGGCGTCCGAGCCGGTTCTGCGCCGCCGCTCAGCTCGCCGTCAGCGCGGCGGCGCCGAACGAGACCGCGAACTGCACACACCACAGGTCGACCGTCGGGTACGCCGACAGGTCGACGTCGGCCGGGATGTCGTACACCTGGTTGCCCTGGTTGCCCTTGATCATGCCGAGGTCGACGTACGGGTGCCCGCCCGCGGTGAACCAGCCGTCGAAGCCCTCGACCACCGGCCCGGCGCTCAGCCACACGTGCACGTCGGGCCCGTTCGTCGTGTCGAGGTCCTCGATCGCGAGCTGGCGCGAGCCGTCGGGCAGCTGGATCACACGCACCGTGCCGGTCGTCTCGTGCTCGTGGCTGATGAGCGAACCCCGCGACAACTCGACCGGCCCCGCCGGAACCGGCGGCGCCGAGGGAAGCGGGGTGTCGCTCGCGGTCGGCGGCGCGGATGACACGGCACTCGGCTCGGAGGTCGGCGCCGCCGACGCGAGCGGGATCTCGTCATCGACGCGCACGTCGACGAACAGGAGCCACGGCTGGAACACGAGCGCGGCGGCGACGGCCAGCGCCGCGATCACCCCGCCGCCGATCCACCACCAGAGGCGTCGGCGGCGTCGACGCGGCGGCTCAGGGACATCCGTCATCGCAACTCCTCAGATGCCGGGATCGAATCCGGCGACCTGACCATCGGGCGGCACGAACTTCACGACGAGGCTGCAGTCCTTCTGGCCGTAGCCCTCATCGATGAGCTGGTCGAACTGCTGCAGGGCGAGCTGCGCCGCGGGCGTGTTGAGCCGAGCATCCTCGGCAGCGGCGAGCGCGAAACGCAGGTCCTTCTCGGCGAGCTGCGTCGTGAACGACGCGTCGAAGTTGCGGTTCGCGGGGCTCGTCGGCACGACGCCCGGCACCGGATACCAGGTGCGCAGCGGCCAAGAGTCGCCCGACGAGGCCGAGGCGACCTTGAAGAACGTCTCGGCATCCAGGCCGAGCTGTGCGGCGAGCTGGGTGCCCTCGGCGACCCCGAGCAGTGACACCAAGAGCATGAGGTTGTTCGCGATCTTCGCCGCGACGCCCATCGTGGGGCCGCCGACCGGGAAGACGTGCCCCGCCATCGGCTCCACGAGCGACGCCGCCTCGGCGACCGCCGCCTCGTCGCCGCCGAGCATGAAGGTCAGCGACCCGGCGTGCGCGCCGGCGATGCCTCCCGAGATCGGCGAGTCGACGAAGCGGAAGCCCCGTCCGGCCGACTCGTCGTGGCACCAGCGCGAGGTCGCGACATCCACCGTCGACGTGTCGAGCAGCAGCGCCGACGTCGGCGCGTTCGCCCAGATGCCGTCGTCGCCGCTGTACACCGATCGAACGTGCTCGTTGCGCGGCAGCGACGTGAACACGGCATCCGCGCCGCGCACTGCCTGCGCGACCGAGTCGGTGAGCTGCACCCCGCGTTCGGCGGCCGCCGTGCGCGCCTCGGCGACCGGGTCGACACCGCGCACCGTGTGACCGGCGTCCACCAGATGTCCGGACATGGGTCCGCCCATGTTGCCCAAGCCGATCCAGGCGATCGTCGCCATGGCCCCTCCCGACGTCGTCGACGCGAAGCGCGTGCCGCGCGGACCCGACCGGTGCCCGCGCGTCCCACGATACGGACGGGGCATCCGCCCGGCAACGCACCGAGATGACGGAAGAGTGACGGATGCCGCGGCCGGGTGTCCGCCGCGCCACGAGGGCGGCCTCTGCGCCAGTTCCGCTGGCGCAGAGGGCGCCGAAGTGGCGCGGAGCGCGGTCGGCATCGCGCCCAGACTCAGAAGCTGATCACCTGCCGGATCGCGGCACCGTCGGCGAGCGTGTCCATCGCGGCGTTGATCTCGTCGAGCGCGATGTGCGACGAGATGAGCGCCTCGACCGGCAGCCGTCCCTGCCGCCAGAGTTCGGCGTACCTCGGGATGTCGCGCGACGGCACCGCCGACCCGAGGTAGCTGCCCACGATCGTGCGAGCCTCTGCGGTGACGGTGAGCGGCGACACCTGCGAGCGCGCGTCCTGCGGCGGCAGCCCGACCGTCACGGTGCGGCCGCCGGGTGCGGTGAGCGCGAACGCGGTCTCGAAGGCTCGCGGATGCCCCGCCGCCTCGACGACGACCGGGGCGCGCAGCCCCGACTCCACGGCCTCCTCGGGCGTGAGGGCGGCGGATGCCCCGAGCTCGCGCGCCCGGTCGAGCTTCGCCGGCACCGCATCCACGCCGATCACCCGCCCGTGCTGCAGCGAGAGCGCGGTGATGAGCGCCGCCATGCCGACCCCGCCGAGGCCCACGACGATGACGTCCTGGCCCGGGCGCGCGGCGCCGGCGTTCACCACCGCCCCGCCACCCGTGAGCACCGCGCACCCGAGCACTGCCGCGACATCCGGCGGCACGTCCGACCCTACGACCACGGCCGAACGGTGATCCACCACCGCCGACGTCGCGAACCCCGAGACCCCGAGATGGTGGTGCACGGGCTTCCCGTCACGGTGCAGCCGGATGCCGCCGCCGAGCAGCGTGCCGGCCGCGTTGGCGGCCGAACCGGGCACACACGGCATGACGCCGTCGGTGCGGCATCCGTCGCACTCCCCGCACCGGGGCAGGAACGCCGTGACCACGCGGTCGCCGACCGCGAACCCCGCCGCGGATGCCGCGGCCCCGACCTCCTCGACGATTCCGGCCGCCTCGTGGCCGAGCAGCATCGGCACGGGCCGCGGGCGGTTGCCGTCGACCACCGAGAGATCGGAGTGGCAGACGCCCGCGGCCTCGATGCGCACGAGGAGCTCGTCGGTGCCGGGCAGGCCGAGCTCGAGCTCGCCGACCGCGATCGGGCGCGACTCGGCGAACGGCCCGGCGCGCCCGACCTCCTCGAGCACCGCCCCCGTGATGACCCTCGACATCGCCGGGGTCTCAGTGCGTGGGGAACCCGAGGTCGATCTGGCTCTCGCTGGGCAGCGGCCACCGGGTGGTGACGACCTTGCGGCGTGTGTAGAAGTTGAAGCTCTCGGGCCCGTACATGTGCGTGTCGCCGAAGAGCGAGTCCTTCCAGCCGCCGAACGAGAACGCGCCCACCGGCACGGGGATCGGGATGTTCACCCCGACCATGCCCACCTCGATGTCGAACTCGAAGCTGCGCGCGGTCTTGCCGTCGCGGGTGAAGACCGCGGTGCCGTTCGCGTAGCGGTTCGCGTTGATGAGCTCGACCGCCTCGTCGTAGGTGCCGACGCGCACGATCGAGAGCACCGGCCCGAAGATCTCCTCGTCGTAGACGCGCATGCCCGGCTTCACGTCGTCGACGAGCGACGCACCGATGAAGAACCCGTCGCCCTCGAACGACCGCTCGCGCCCGTCGACCACGACGGTCGCCCCCTCGCCCGCGGCGCCGTCGACGAATCCGGCGACACGTTCGCGCGCCTCGCGCGTGATGAGCGGGCCCATCTCGGAGGCCGGGTCGGTGCCGTCGCCGATGACGAGCCGCGACATCCGCTCGCCGATCTTGTCGATCAGCGGGTCGGCGACATCGCCCACCGCGACGAGCACCGAGACCGCCATGCAGCGCTCTCCCGCCGAGCCGTAGGCCGCCGACACGGCCGCGTCGGCGGCGGCGTCGAGGTCGGCATCCGGCATGACGACCATGTGGTTCTTCGCACCGCCGAGCGCCTGCACGCGCTTGCCCTGCTCGGCCGCCCGCGTGTAGATGACCTTCGCGATGGGCGTCGAGCCGACGAACGAGACGGCCTTGATCGTCGGGTGGTCGAGGATCGCGTCGACGGCGACCTTGTCGCCGTGCACGACGTTGAGGATGCCGTCGGGAAGGCCCGCCTCGCGGAACGCGTCGGCGAGCCACACCGCCGCGGAGGGGTCTCGCTCCGACGGCTTGAGGATCACGGCGTTGCCCGCCGCGATGGCGGTCGTCACCATCCAGAGCGGCACCATCGCCGGGAAGTTGAACGGCGTGATGCACGCGACGACGCCGAGCGGCTGCCGCACCTGGTGCACGTCGACGCCGCCCGCGACCTGCTCGGAGTAGTCGCCCTTCAGGTGGTGCATGAGGCCCGCGCAGAACTCGACGTTCTCGAGCCCGCGAGCGACCTCGCCCTTCGCGTCGTCGACGGTCTTGCCGTGCTCGGCGGTGATGATGCGCGCGAGCTCGTCGGCCCGCGACTCGATGAGCTCGCGCAGCTTGAACATGACGTGCGAGCGCTTGGCGAGTCCGGTCGCGCGCCAGGCCTTCTGGGCGGCGGATGCGACGGCTACGGCCTCGTCGATGCGGGCGGCGTCGGCCAGCACGACCTCGCCGGTCTGCTCGCCCGTGGCCGGGTTGAACACCGGGCCGCGCCGAGCATCGTCATCGGCGCGGGTGCCGCCGATGACGTGCGGGATGGTGGTCATCGTGGTGGTCAGGGTGTCGGTCATGTCGATCGTTCCTTTCGAGGGATTCGGTCGTCGAGGAGCGCTCGACGAGGGAGGACGCGTCTCGAGACGCGGTCAGCGGGATGCGGACGCCGGTTCGGGCTCGGCCGGCTCGGGCTCGGCGGGTTCGGCCGGGTCGAAGCCCGCCACGCGACCGTCGGCCGAGGCGTACTTCGCGATGAGACTGCAGTCCTTGCCGCCGAGGCCCTCGTCGATGAGGCGCTCGAACTGGTCGCGTGCGACCGCCGCGCCGGGAAGCGAGAGACCGGCGTTCTCGCCCGCCTCGAGGGCCAGGGCGACATCCTTGAGGGCGAGCGTGGTGGCGAAGGTCGCGTCGAAGTCGTGGTTCGCCGCCGACGACTCGACGATGCCCGGCACCGGGTACCAGGTGCGCAGGGCCCACGAGTCGGCCGACGACACGCGCGCGACATCCCAGAACGTCTTGGCGTCGAGTCCGAGGCTCGCAGCCAGCTGCGATCCCTCGGCGACGGCGACGAGCGAGATGAAGAGCATCATGTTGTTGGCGAGCTTGGCCGCGATGCCCATCGTGGGGCCGCCGACGGCGAACACGTTGCCGGCCATGGGCTCGACGAGGAGCTTCGCGTCCGCGACATCCGCTGCGCCGCCTCCGAGCATGAACGTGAGCGTGCCGGCCGCCGCACCCGAGATGCCGCCGGACACCGGCGCGTCGACGAAGCGGAAGCCTCGCTCGGCGGAGCCCTCGTGGCACCACCGGGAGGTCTCGATGTCGACCGTCGAGCTGTCGAGCAGCAGCGCGGCGGTCGGCGCATTCGCCCATACCCCGCCGTCGCCCTCGTAGACGTCGCGCACATGGCTGCCCTTCGGCAGCATGGTGAACACGGCGTCGGCCCCCGAGACGGCCTCGGCGACGGATGCCGCGACCCGCACACCGTGCCCCGCGGCGGCGGCGGTCGCGCGCGCGTCGAGGTCGAACCCGACCACGTCGTGACCCGCGGCCACGAGGTTCGCGGTCATCGGACCGCCCATGTTGCCCAACCCGATCCAGGCGATCGTCGCCATGTGTGCCCTCCTACGGCGTCTTCGACGTGAAGCGATGCTGCGGGTTCCGGCCGCCGGGCCGACCACGCACGGCTCACGTTACGTTCCGCGATGACTCGCGTTCAATGCACAGCGTGCGCGAATCTTGCACCGCTGCTGTGCATTGATGCACGATGTCGGGATGGTCACGACACGCACACCCGACGCCGAGGGGCTCATGACCTTCCTCGCCGTCGCTCGGCTCGGTCGCTACACCGCGGCCGCGCAGGTGCTGGGCGTGAACCACTCCACGGTCTCCCGGCGCATCGCCGCGCTCGAGGAGACGATGGGCGGCCACGTGCTCACCCGGGCATCGGGCGCCTGGGTGGTGACCCCGCTCGGACAGCGGGCGATCGCCGCGGCCGAGCGCATCGAGTCCGAGCTCCACGGACTCATCGGCGACGACACGTCGGGGCTCACCGGCCTCGTGCGCATCGCCGCTCCCGACGCCTTCACCGCCCTGTACGCCGTGCCGGCGATCGCGCCGCTGCAGGAGGCCAACCCCGACCTCGCGTTCGAGCTGCTCAGCGCGACGCAACGCGTGAAGCAGCACCGCTCGGGTGTCGACATCGAGATCGCGGTCGGCCGGCCCGATGTGCGCAAGGCGCTCGCGACGCCGATCATCCGGTACTCGCTGGCGCTCTACGCGACCGAGGCGTACCTCGCCGCCCACGGTGAGCCCCGCACGATCGCCGAGATGGCCGAGCATCGCCTGATCTTCTACATCGAGCCCGCACTGCAGATCGACGAACTCGACCACGCCCTCGGGGAGCTTCCGGCGTCCCCGCCGAGCATCCGCTCCACGGGGGTCTTCGCGCACCTCAGTGCGGCCGTCGCCGGCGCGGGCATCGCGATCCTGCCGGACTTCGTGGCCGCCCGGGAGCCGAGCCTCCGGCGCGTGCTCGCCGACCACTACGACCACCCCGTCGAGTACTGGGCCGTCACCCGCGAGGAGAGCCTGCGCAACACGGCCGTCGCCGCCGCGTTCCGCGCGCTCGTGGAGTACCGCACGGTGTGGCAGGCCGAGCGCGACGCGGCCGGGACCTGACCATCGCTATCACGATCAGCTCGTGCAGGAGAAGGACGGCAACCTGCCCCTGGCGGGGGGATGCACGCACTTCTCCTGCACGAGCTGTGGTCGAGGTGAAGCACCCGGTTTCTAGGCGTGCACCTTCTCGACGAACTTCTCCCGGTCCGCGGCGTCGACGTCGCGGAGCGAGATGCCCCGCGTCTCGCGCAGGGCGGCGACGGCCACGAGCGTCACGGCCGCGGCGAGCGCGAGGTAGATCGCGACGGGAACCCAGCTACCGTAGGTCGACAGGAGCAGGGTGGCGATCACCGGCGCGAGCGAGCCCGCGACGATCGAGGTGACCTGGTAGCCGAGCGAGACGCCCGAGTACCGCATGCGGGTCGGGAACATCTCAGCCATGATCGCCGGCTGCCCCGCGTACATGAGCGCGTGGATGATGAGGCCGACGATGAGGATGCCGACGATCAGCCAGTCGTTCTTGGTGTCGAACAGCGGGAAGGCGACGAAGCCCCACACCGCGGCCAGGACCGCACCCGCGGCGTACACCGGCTTGCGGCCGAGCCGGTCGCTGAACCGGCCGACGAACGGGATGACGAGGAAGTGCACGACATGCGCGAACAGGATGAGCGTCAGGATCGTCGACGTGTTCATCTCGAGGTGCGCCGACATGTAGGTGATCGAGAACGTCACGACGAGGTAGTACATGATGTTCTCCGCGAAGCGCAGGCCCATCGCGGTGAACACGCCGCGGGGGTAACGACGCAGCACCTCGAAGACGCCGTACTGCACCTTCTTGGCTGCCTCGACCTCGGCCTGCGTCTCCTTGAAGATCGGTGCGTCGGTGACCTTGGTGCGGATGTAGTAGCCGACCGCCACGATCACGACCGAGAGCCAGAAGCCGATGCGCCAGCCCCAGCTGAGGAACTGCTCCTCGGTGAGCGTCCACGAGAGCGTGAGCAGCACGACGGTCGCGATCAGGTTGCCGGCGGGCACCGCGGCCTGCGGCCAGCTGGCCCAGAAGCCGCGCTGCTTGTCGGGCGAGTGCTCGGCGACCAGGAGCACCGCTCCGCCCCATTCGCCGCCGACCGCGAAGCCCTGCAGGAACCGCAGCACGATCAGGAGGATCGGTGCCGCATAGCCGATGGCATCGAACGTCGGAAGGCAGCCCATGAGGAAGGTCGCGACACCGACGAGGATGATCGCGAGCTGCAGCAGCTTCTTGCGGCCGTACCTGTCGCCGAAGTGGCCGAAGACGATGCCGCCGAGCGGGCGCGCGACGAAGCCGACGGCGTAGGTCAGGAACGCCTTGATGATGTTGTCGAGCGGGTTGTCGCTCGCGGGGAAGAAGATGACGTTGAAGACCAGCGTCGCGGCCGTGGCGTAGAGGAAGAACTCGTACCACTCGACGATGGTGCCGGCCATCGAGGCCGCGACCACCTTGCGCAGGCCGGTGGGAGTGGACGCTCCGGATGTCCCGGCGGATCGGCTGGTGCCCTGTGTCGAACTGTCGACAGCCATTGGCGACTACCTCCTTGTAGTGATGGCGCGACGTCGGGGGAAGACGTCACGATGCTGGCGATTCTGACGGGCGGTTCAGGTTCGCGGCAATCGCCGATCGCGCACACCGGGTGTGCGTTTGTGCACACGCTTGCAACGAGCCCGGCGGGCGGGCGCTGCGCCAGCAGCGCACCCTCTGCGCCAGTTGAACTGGCGCAGAGGGCGCGGAGGTGGCGCGAGCAGGCGCGGGCGCCGCGGGATGCCCATCCGAACGCTACGCCAGCCCCTCCGCGGTCTGCTCGAGGTCGCTCTTCGGTCGCTCGCGCTGCGTCGCGATCGCCGTTCCGGCCGCACCGCAGACGACGGCGATCGCGATCACCTCGACGAGGGTGAACGTCTCCGACAGCACCAGCCAGCCGAACACGGCCGCGATCACGGGCCCGAAGCTCGTGATGATCGCGTAGAGCCGCGGCGTGATGCGCCGCAGGATGAACGTGTCGAGGCTGTACGGCAGCGCCGACGAGAGCACGCCCACGCCGACGAGCAGGCCCGCGACCCGCCAGTCGATCGCCGCCGGATCGAACGTGGCGATGGCGAACGGCAGCAGGAGCATGAGGCTCACGATGCTCGCGACCGTGAGTCCTTCGAGGCCGGGCAGCCCAACGGCCACGCGTCGCGTGAGCACGATGTAGGCCGCCCACGCCGCCGCCGCCGTCAGGGCGAGCGTCACGCCCCACGGGTCGATGGCCGCGGCATCCGATGATCCGGGTCCGATGAGCAGCACCACCCCGCCGCCGGCGGCGAGCGCACACACGACATCGAGCAGGCGCCGCGACGTGGCGAGCGCGAGCGCGAGCGGACCGAGGAACTCGATCGTCGCGGCGATGCCGAGCCCGAGCAGGTGCACGGATTCGTAGAAGCTCAGGTTCATCACCGCGAGCGCGACACCGAGCAGGACCGCGGGCCAGAGCCGACGCCAGGTGAGCTCCGCGCGCTTCGGCCGGTAGAACGGCAGCACCGCCGCGACCATGACGATCTGGCGCGCGGCGACGACGACGAACGATCCGACGATCGGGATCACGAGACCCGCGAGTGCCGACCCGAAGTTGATCGAGACCTCGGTGCCGAGCTGCGTCGCGGCGCCGGTGAAGCGGCGGCGGCTGAGCGCGGCATCCGTCTCGTGATCGTCAGGTCGCACCAGACGACGATACGCGGCGCGCGCGTCGGGCGCCGCATCCGCTCGCTCAGCCCGCGAGCTGCTCCCGGAACGCGGGCGGTCCGCCGGGCACGGCGCGGGCGGATGCCGCGGCCGCGACGAACCCGTCGGGACGCACGAGGTAGACGAGCGACGGGTCGAGCCGCCCGAACGGGTCGGGCGGGAACGCGTGCGCCTCGAGGCCGAGCGAGTCGGCGATCGCATGCACCTCGGGTGCGTACACGCCGTAGCCGTGCACCTGCCACGTCATCGAACGGAGGACGTCGTAGTTCGAGCCCGTCCACTGCAGGCGCCGGCCGACGACCCGGTCCCGGCGCTCAGCGGCGGGCGAGCGCGCGTCGCGCGGCGACATCCGATAGTGGATGCGGGTCTGCGAGACGTAGCCGAAGATGCGTCCGCCGAGCAGCCGCGGGAGCATCCGCAGCACGAGCGGCCCCAGGCGCGGCAGCGCCCGACCCCGCACGAATCGGGCGAACGGGGACTCCGACGTGACCTGGCCGAAGAGCCGGTCGGTCGTCTCGACCAGCGTGCGACCGACCGGACGTCGCTCGGCCTCGTATCGGTCGAGCCGTCGATCGGGCATGCCGCCGATGAGCACGTCCGCGAGCGCGCAGGCGAGGTTGTGCGCCTCCTGCAGCCCGGTGTTCATGCCCTGCGCCCCCACCGGCGAGTGGATGTGCGCGGCATCGCCGACGATGAAGCACGGACCGTCGCGGAACCGGGCGGCCAGACGATGGCTCACGCGATAGGTCGTGAACCACGAGGCATCCGTGTACCCGACATCGAACTCGCGCTCCAGCAGTGCCCGCACGTTCGCCTCGGGGAGCTGCGCGGCGGCGTCGAGGTCGGCATCGCGGACGACGCCGAGCAGTCGCATCCGCCCGCCGCCCATCGGGAAGGCGAGCAGGAAGTGGTGCTCGGTGAACCTGATGTTGATCGACCCGTCGACGAGACCGGTCACGTCCGCGGCATCCGCGATGTAGAACGTGTACGCGTTCGTCACGCCCTCGAACGGGATGCCGCGCGCCTCCCGCACCGCGGAGTGCGACCCATCGGCGCCGACGCAGTACCGCGCGTGCACGACGGTCGCGCGGTCGGGTCCTTCGAGGGTCGCGGTGACGGATGCCGCGTCGGCACCGGCACCGTCGTCGACCTCGAGTCGCTCGAGCCGCTGCCGCCAGAGCACCTCTCGGCCGGCCTCGGCGAGCGCGTCGACGAGCAGTCGCTCGTTGCGGCTCTGCTCGAACACGGTGATCTCGGTGTAGGGCGTGATCCCCGCGCCGATGCCGCGGAACTCGACCCGGCCGAACGCCCTTCGTCCGGCACCTGGCACGATCCCGGTCGCCGGCGACCGCTCGGCGAACACCCGGTCGATGAGCCCGAGCTGGTCGTAGAGCTCGAGGCTGCGCGCCTGCACGCCGAGCGCGCGCGATTCGCGCGTCGGGCCGTCCTTGCCGTCGACGATGATCGCGTCGACGCCGAGCCTCGCGAGGCACACGGCGAGCATGAGCCCGCTCGGCCCGGCGCCCACCACGAGCACGTCGGTGCGGAGTTCTGCGGGAGCAGCACCTGCCATGCGTCCACTGTCGCACCACGAGGCATCCGATCGCTATGGTGGGCACGAGCGCGGGTCGGGGGCGGCTCGCGGATCGGAGTCCTCATGTGGTGGACCAGGAGACGATCGGCGGCCGGGGATCGCGCCGAGCAGGAGCCGGAGCCTGCCGTGCCGTCGGAGTCGTCGACCCGCGAGCATCGCAACGCGTTCATCCTCGCGGGGCTCGGCGGCGCCGTGCTCGCGGCGTTCGGGATCGCCGCGATCGGCTCGATCTTCGCTCCCGTGTTCCTGGCGCTCGTGCTCACGATCTGCGCGCACCCGTTGCGCGTGGCGCTCGAGCGGCGCGGCGTTCCCCGCGGCATCGCCACCGGTTCGGTCATCACGGCCGTGTTCGTGCTGCTGCTCGCCTTCGGCTACGCGAGCCTGGTCGCCATCGAGCAGTTCGCCGCGCTGCTCCTCCAGTACGCGCCGCAGCTGCAGCAGGCCATCGCGGACTTCGCGGCGTGGCTCGGTTCGATCGGCATCAGCGGGGACGCGGTGGCGCAGGCCGGGGCGGACTTCGATCCGTCCGCACTCGTGGACCTGGTCGGCACGGTCTTCGGCGGGCTCGCCGGCCTCGTGTCGGTGCTCGTCATCATCTTCACGATGCTGCTCCTGATGGCGATGGATGCCGCGTTCCTGCCGACCCTGCTCCGCCAGATGCAGCCGTACCGCCCGCTCGCGGTCTCGGCGATGTCGAACTACGCGTCGAACGTGCGGCGCTACATGGTCGTCACGGCGCTGCTCGGCTTGGCCCAGGGCGTCATCAACTGGTTCGCGCTCGTGCTGCTCGGCGTGCCGGGCGCGTTCATCTGGGGCCTCCTCTCGTTCATCTGCAGCTTCATCCCGAACGTCGGCTACTTCATCGCGATCATCCCGCCCATCGTGTTCGGCGCACTCGAAGGCGGCTGGCCGACGGTCATCGCCGTCATCGTCGTGTACGGCATCGTGAACGCCGGCGTGCAATCGGTCGTGCAGCCGCGCGTCGTGGGCAACGCCGTCTCGCTCAGCCAGACGATCACGTTCTTCTCCGTGCTCTTCTGGGCGATCGTGATCGGGCCGATCGGTGCGATCCTCGCCATTCCGCTCACCCTGCTCGTGCGCCTGCTGCTCGTCGACTCCCATCCCTCGATGCTCTGGATGCGGCCGATCCTCGGCGACCTCGACGAGACGAAGGAGCTGATGGCCGAGTCGGACGCGGAGCTGAAGGCCGCACGCAAGGCGCGTCGCGCCGGGGCCGGGGCCGGAGGGCGCGCCGGGGCCGGGGGCCGCGAGGGGGCCGGGGCCCAGCCGCCGAGCACGACAGCCGAGGCCGACGGCACTTAGAGCAGGATCTCGCTCGGCTCCTCGATGCGCCGCCACCCGGCTGCGGCGATCGCCGGCGGCATGCGGTCGGCGACGACGAGGTCGGGCATCGCGAGCCCGGTCACCGCGGCGATGTCGGCGATCGGCACCTGGAACGTGCGGAACGGCCCGAGCGGCGGCGGCTCTCCGGGTGCGGGCTCGCGCACGGCGCCCGTGTCGACGAGGGGCGCCTGGTCGACGACGAACCCGACGGCCGCGAGTTCGCCGGTGTCGGGCTCGGCGCCCGTGCTCCACGCCGCGATCTTCCAGAACCGCAGCGGCACCCGTATGCCCCGGTACGGCGGATCCCCGGCGGCGAGCACCGGTGCCGTGAACACGCTGAGCTTCAGCTCGTACGCCCTGGCGTGCTCGAGCACGTGATCCTCGAGGCCGAGCCACAACTCCTTCGACTGATTGAAGCCCGATGCCTGCGGCGCCGCGTTGGGGTAGCGGAACGTGTCGGCGTTCGCTCGCGCCGCCACCTCGGGGGTGCCCCACACCGGGTCTCGCCGCCGCACGAGATGGCCGCGGTCGAGGTCGTTCGCGGCATAGACCTCCGGTCCTGCCTGCCAGTCGGCCGGAATGCGCTCGTCGAGCTGCCACCGGTCGCCGCGCTCGATCTCCACGAGCCGGGCGCCGTCGACGTTCACGCCAGTGACACGTGCGAGTCGCCTGGCGCAGTCGAGCACCACGGTGAAGTGCAGGTAATCGAGTTCGACGGAGGTCGCGGCATCCGCCTCCCCCACCCGCGGCATCGCCGCGCTCACCCCCAGGAACTGCGCGTCGAAGCCCATGCCCCAACTCGACCACGAGCCGCCGACATGTTCGGCACGAGTCGCAGCGAGCCCGCATCAGGGCTGGCCCCGAACACTGCGGTCCGCAGCGGCCGATAGCCTCATCGCATGACGAGACGCGACTGGTTCGCCGTGGCCCTGAGCGCGGGCGTGATGGTCATCGGACTCACGGCGTGCACGGGTCCCGTTGCGCCCACGCCGGCGAGGTCCGACGTCTCGAGCGACCCTGCGACCGCGACAGCGTCGACGCCCGACACGACCGGCACGCCGACGCCGACGCCGGCCGCGGCAGTCCCGGCGAGCTGCGACACCGTGCTCACCCAAGCCGGCTACGCGGATCTCGCGCGGACGAACCTCTCCGCCGTGGACTTCACGCCGCAGAGCTGGGACTACCCGCTGCTCCACACGATGAGCGCCGAGGGCGTCGTCTGCAAGTGGGGGAACTCCGGCGACGTCATGGTCGTGCTCGGGCAACTGCCGATGGACGCGCCGACGTGGGAGATCACGAGAGCGCAGCTCGAGACCGAGGGCTACGAGTTGCGCACCGACGGACCCGAGGAGTTCCTCGACGGACCGGATCGTCCCGATGCGAGCTACCCGTCCCGCGGCTTCGTGTACCGCGAGGGGATGCTCTACTACACGAGCTACCCCGACTTCATGGAGTTCGTCGCGTTCTGATCGACCCTGGCGCCGGGCGCGGGAAACCCGCATGATCGCGACGCTCGGCGCACGATCGGTGCGTCCAATGCGGCATCCGTTGCCCGATTTTGCAGCCGCGGCATCCGCCGTGCGACCCTTCTCTGGGCCCGCGGGCGCCCCCGCCCCGCCGCCACGAGAGGATCACCCCATGGAATCGCAGGCCACCCGCATGCACGCGGTCACCGACGAGACCGCGAAGATCGTCGACCTCGTGCTCGACTACTCCCGCCGTCGCATGCTCGCGAGCGACACCCCGCTCGACAAGCCCATCTCGGAGTTCGAGCTCGACCGGCTGGCCGGCCGCACCATCGACGAGCGCGGCATCGGCGCGCGGCGCGCCCTGGCGCTCTTCGAGCACGTGCTCGCCCCGGCGTGCATCACGACCGACCATCCGCAGTACCTCTCGTTCATCCCGACGGCGCCGACGAAGGCCGCCATCGCGTTCGACCTCGTCGTCTCGGCGAGCGCGCTGTACGGCGGCTCGTGGCTCGAGGGCGCCGGCGCGGTGCACGCCGAGAACGAGGTGCTCGCCTGGCTGGCGAACGAGTTCGGGCTGCCCGCGACGGCGGGCGGGGTCTTCGTGCAGGGCGGCACGCTCGGCAACCTCTCGGCCCTGGTCGCGGCGCGCGAGCAGGCGCGGCTCACGCTGAGCGAGCAGGGTGCGGATGCCCCGAGCCGCTGGCGTGTGGTGTGCAGCGCCGAGGCGCACTCCTCGATCGCGTCCGCCGCGCGCGTCATGGACGTCGAGGTGGTGCCGGTGGACCCGGGCCCCGATGGGATGCTGCGGGGCGACGCCGTACGGACCGCGCTCACCGAGCACGGGGCATCCGTCTTCGCCGTCGTCGCCACCGCCGGCTCGACGAACTTCGGCATCGTCGACGACGTGGCCTCGATCGCCGCGCTCAAGGAGGAGTTCGACTTCTGGCTCCACGTCGACGGCGCCTACGGCCTGGCCGCCATGCTCTCTCCGCTCGCGCGCGAACGGTTCGCGGGCGTCGAGCTCGCCGACTCGCTCATCGTCGACCCCCACAAGTGGCTGTTCGCGCCGTTCGACGCGTGCGCGCTCATCTACCGCGACCCCGAGGCCGGACGCCGGGCGCACACGCAGCACGCCGAGTACCTCGACACCCTCACCGAGACGAGCGAGTGGAGTCCCTCGGACTATGCCGCGCACCTCACCCGGCGCGCCCGGGGCCTGCCACTCTGGTTCTCGCTCGCGACCTATGGTGGCGCCGCGTACCGCGACGCGATCACGAGCGCCCTGCAGCTCGCCCAGGACATCGCGCGCGAGATCTCGTCGCGCGATGGGCTGCGGCTCGTGCGCGATCCGCAGCTTTCGGTCGTCGTGTTCGAGCGCGAGGGCTGGGGCAAGGCCGAGTACGACGCCTGGTCGGCGCGCCTCCTCGAGGAGCAGCGCGCGTTCGTGACGCCGAGCTCGCACGCGGGCCGGCCGAACACGCGGTTCGCGATCGTGAACCCGATGACCACGTTCGAGCAGCTCGTGGGGATCCTCGACACGATGGCGTGAGCCGGGCGGCCGCGCCGCGCCCCGGCCGGCCCGGCCCTCCCTCCGGCTGCGCCACGAGCGCGCCTTCTGCGCCACTTCTGCTGGCGCAGAAGGCGCCGAAGTGGCGCGCAGGGCGATGGTGGAAGGAACCGAAGCCGCGGACTGCGGCTCGCTCCATTCGATATTGAACTTTTCGGTTCAGTGTCCTAAACTGAACCACATGGTTCAGCAACAGGCACTCGATCGGGCGTTCGCCGCCCTCGCGGACGAGACGCGCCGGGGCATCCTGACCCGTCTCGGCGCCGGTCCGGCGACGATCACCGAGCTTGCGGATCCGGCGGGCATGACGCTCACCGGCATCCGGAAGCACGTCGACGTGCTCGAGGCCGCCGGCCTCGTCACCACCGAGAAGGTCGGCCGCGTGCGGCAGGTCCGACTCGGCACCGAGCGTTTGGACGACGCGATGGCATGGATCACCTTCTATCAACGGCTCTGGGAGCGTCGACTCGACGGTCTCGAGGCCTACTTCACGCTCCGAAGCGGAGCGAACGGCTCGAACGGCTCCACCGGAACCGACGGCACGAGAGGAACGGAATCATGAGCGACACCCGCGAGACCACCGAGACCATCGGCCTGCGGATGCAGCGGCAGCTGCCCGCGACGCCCGAGGAGGTCTTCGACGCCTACACCGACGCCGAGAAGCAGAAGATCTGGTTCTCGATCCTCGACGAGGAACCCGGCGTCGTCGAGATCGAGGTCGACCTGAGGGTCGGCGGCACGCAGACCGCCGTCTGGGGTCCGGACCGCGACACCCTCTTCCGCGAGACGCAGACCTTCCTCGAGATCGATCGCCCGCACCGGCTCGTCACCGAGTCGACGGGCAGCGACCCGAGCGGACAGGAGATGACGACGCACGTCGTCGTGACCTTCGAGCCGAACGACGGCGGGACCCTCGTGACGGTCGAGCAGACCGGCTTCCCGACGCCCGAGGTGCGCGACTTCTTCGAGTCGATGGCCTGGGTGGGTGCGTTCGACCGCATCGAGGCGTACCTCGTCCGCTACGCGGGGGCGTGAGCCGGAGCATCCGCTCGCGTCAGCCGAGCCGCTTCGCCAGCCAGGCGGACTGCTTCGTCCAGTGCAGGGCGGCGCCCCCCTCGTGCTCGTTGAAGGCGTACTCGACGATGTCGGCCGTCGCGTTCGCGGCGGTTCCGGATGCCGTACCCCAGTGATTGCGGGCGGCGTACACCGTCGAGGGCGGGCACACGGGGTCGAGGAGCCCGACCGAGAACAGCGCCGGCGCGGTGGCGCGCTTGGCGAAGTTCACGCCGTCGAAGTACGCGAGCGTGTCGAAGACGCGGGCCGCGGCATCCCGTTGCACCGACAGGAACTTCACGATCTCCTGGTACGGGAACCGGTCGGTGAGGCCGACCGAACGCTCGAAGTGGCAGAGGAACGGCACCTCCGGCATCGCCGCGACGAGCCCCTCCGAGAGACCGGCCGCGGCGATGGCGATGCCGCCGCCCTGGCTGCCACCGGCCACGGACACGCGCGACGCGTCGACTCGGTCGAGCGTGCGCACCGCGTCGACGGCGAGCACGGCGTCGGTGAACACACGGCGGTAGTAGTAGGTGGCGGGCGACTCGATGCCGCGCGTCATGAAGCCGGGCGCCGACGGTCCGGTGCCGTGCGGGTCGGGCGTCGTGCCGCCGGTCCCCCACCCGCCGCCCTGGCCTCGCGTGTCCATGAAGAAGTACGCATAGCCGGATGCCGCCCACGCGAGCCGCTCGTGCGGAAGGCCCCGGCCGCCGCCGTAGCCGTTGTACTCGATGACCGTCGGGAGCGGCCCCTCCGATCCCGTGGGCACGATGAACCAGCCGCCGATCGGGTCGCCTGCGAACCCGCTGAACGACACGTCGAACACCTCGAACGCCGTGATCGGGGTGTCCACCCGGGTGAGTCTCGGTGGCTGCGCGAGCGCGCGGGACTCGGCGAGCGTGTCGGCCCAGAACGCGTCGAAGTCGGCCGGCTCGGAGACCTCGGGCCGGTACACGCGGAGTTCATCGACTGGCAGATCGAAACGGGGCACGGGTCGTCCTTCGGGTCGAGGCGGCGGTCGGAGTCGCTGAGTCCGGTGCGGGCGGGAGCCCTCGCGGCGTCGCTCAGCGTAGCGGAGACGGCCGGCCCGGAACGCCGTCATGACGTCGTGCGTATGCTGGAGCGACCCGAACCGACCGCAGCGACCCCGCCTCGCACCTCGAGGAGCCACCGTGCAGCATCCCGACGAGCACCGGCATCCCCCGGCGTCCGTCGTCTGGGTCGTCGTGCTCGCCTATGCTTTGGGACTCCTCGACATCGCGGCCGGCCTCGTGCTGATCCTGCTCCGTTACGACGAGGAGGTGCGGGCGACGGGCAACGCCTTCACGATCACGTGGTGGGGAGCCACGATGATCATCACCGGCCTGTTCGTCATCGCCGTGGCATCCGGTCTCACACGTGGCCGCCGTGATGCCCGCGTGCTGGCGACCGTCGGGGTCGCCGTGTCGGCGCTCATCGCGGTCATCGACGTCGCGGTGGAGCCGCAGGATCCGTGGTTCCAGCTCGGCGTGATCGCGATCGCCGTGCTCGTGATCCTCGCCCTGTGGACGGGCCGCGCGGGTCGCTTCTTCCGCGAGGTGCGAGCGCGGTCGCGTCACCGCTGACGCTGCCATCTGGCGCGGTCGCGGGCGTCGATCCGGCGGTGCACGAACCGCACCACCTCGACGCCCGCGATCGAGACGCCGACCGCACCCATCACGAGCAGCATGGTCGGCAGGGTCAGCTCGACGAACTCGAGGAAATCGTTCGCGAGCGGCACCGCGAAGACGAGCACGAGGCCGATCATCATCGAACCGACGATGACGATCTTCCAGCCGTCGACCGGGCGCGACAGCACGGTGAGAACCCAGATGCCGACGGCCCCGAGGATGAGCGTCGAACCCGTGCGCAGCTCAGCCGGCGGAATGCCGAGGGCGTCGGCCGCAAGGCTGTACGCCGTGAGGGCGAGCCCGATCACGACACCGGCCGGAATCGCGAACGACAGCGATCTCCGCAGGAAGCCGGGCAGGTAGCGCTGCGTGTTCGGCATCAGCGCGAGGAAGAACGCGGGGATGCCGATCCCCAGGCCGTCGATCACCGACAGCTGCCGCGGCAGGAACGGGAAGTCGAGCAGCAGCAGCCCGAACAACACGGCGAGCAGGGTCGCGTACGACGTCTTGGTGAGGAAGAGCATCGACACGCGCTCGATGTTCGCGATGACCCGGCGACCCTCGCCGACGACGCCCGGCAGGTGCGCGAACCGGCCGTCGAGCAGCACGAGCCGCGCGACGGCCTTCGTCGCGGCTGAGCCGGACTCCATCGCGATGCCGATGTCGGCCTGCTTGATCGCGAGGGCGTCGTTCACGCCGTCGCCCGTCATCGCGACCGTGTGCCCGAGGCCCTGCAGTGCGATCACCATCTGCCGCTTCTGATCGGGTGTGACCCGACCGAAGACGACGTGCTCCTCGAGCACCCGACCGAGCTCCACCGGGTCGTCGGGCAGTTCGCGCGCGTCGAACCCCGTGGGTGCGTCGAGCCCGACCTCGCGGGCGATGGCCGCGACGGTGTGCGGGTTGTCGCCCGAGATGACGCGCACCGCGACGTCCTGCTCGGCGAAGTACGCGAGGGTCTCCCGTGCATCGGGCCGCACCTGCTCGCGAAAGGTGAGGAGCGCGACGGGCGCGAGCCCGGCGGGCAGTCGTTCGGCCGCGACATCCGCGTCGCTCATCGCGGCGGTCGCGTGCGCGAGCAGCACGGTGCGCCGGCCGGTGGCCGCGAGTTCGGCGGCCCGGCCCAGCACCTCGGCATGGTCGGGGCCGGCACCGGACGTCTCGTCACGGCCTGCCATGGCACGGTCACCGGATGCCCCGAACACGACCTCGGGCCCGCCGAGCACCCAGGTACCGAGCCCGTCGAAGCTCGCGGCGCTCCACTTGCGCGCCGACGAGAACGGGATGCGCGCCGACGGCTCGAGTGGATGCTCCACCGGATACGCCGCGGCGAGGCAGCGGGCGGTCGCGTTCGCCTCGGGCTCCGAGCCGTACCAGCCGAGCACGTCGTCGAGCCCGTGCGGCGCGAACCCGACCCCGTGGAACGCATCGAAGACGATGTCACCCTCGGTGAGGGTTCCGGTCTTGTCGAGGCAGATGAGGTCGACGCGAGCGAGCACCTCGACGGCGGCGAGCTCCTGCACGAGCACCTGGCGGCGCGTGAGCCGCTGCGCGCCGACCGCGAACGCGATGCTCGTCATCAGCACGAGCCCGAGCGGGATCATCGCGACGACCGACGCGATCGCGCGCACTACCGCGTCCTGCCAGGCGCCCGACTCGATCGCCGCGGCCCAGCCGCCCGAGTTCACCATCTGCGCGTTCAGCACGAGCAGGCTCACCGGCCCGATGATCCACGCCACCCAGCCGAGAACACGGTTGATCCCGCGCCGCAACTCGCTCGACACGAGCGAGAACTGCTTCGCCTCGCTCGAGAGCCGGTTGGCGAACGACTCGGCGCCGACGTGCGTGACGGTCGCCGTCCCGCTGCCGGCGATCACGATCGAACCTGAGAGCACGGGCTCGCCGGGCTCCTTGTCGACGGGGTCCGATTCGCCG
Source organism: Agromyces sp. NSFZ (assembly GCF_056156205.1). NCBI lineage: Bacteria > Bacillati > Actinomycetota > Actinomycetes > Micrococcales > Microbacteriaceae > Agromyces > Agromyces sp. NSFZ. Next base: position 60,052 of record NZ_CM149585.1, on the reverse strand, counting down.
GTCAGCATCGACTCGTCGACCTGGAGGCGCGCGGATGCCACGACCACGCCGTCGGCCCCGACCTGGTCGCCTGCCCGCAGCACGAGCAGGTCGTCGCGCACCACGTCGCCGATCGCGACGTCCCGCTCGGCGCCGTCGCGGCGGACCGTCGCGTGGGGCGCGTGCAGGAGCGCGAGCCGGTCGAGGGAGCGCTTGGCGCGGAACTCCTGCACCGACCCGATGACCATGTTCGCGAGCGCCGCGAACCCGAAGAGGGAGTCCTGCCAGCGACCGATGGCGAGGAGCACGAGGAAGCACGCCACGATGATCGCGTTGAAGAGCGTGAACACGTTCTCGCGCACGATGCTCCACCAGCTGCGGCTCGTGGGACTCTCGAACGCGTTCGTCTCGCCACGGGCGATGCGCTCCGCGACCGCGGCGGAGCTCAGCCCGGCGTGCGTCGCCACCGTCGCGTCCACCCCGACCACCCTGTCATCCCATCACGAGGCACGGGTGGTTGCGCCTGCGGGTCCGGCCGCGCCCGCCGCCCCGGTTCCGGCGCTGCGCACCACTGTCGTGCCGCTCATGCGGTCGTACGGGGTCCGCCCGCCGGCGACGAACAGCGAGACGATCCATACGATCGGAATGACGTAGGCGGCGGCCGTGAGCACCCAGACCGCGGGCGGAACGGAGCCCGTGCCGGTGCCGGTCGTGCTCGTCGTGATCGCGAAGACGGCGGCGTGGCCGATGAGCCACGGCACTCCGATCTTCAGCGAGTTGCGCAGCAGCGCGACCGGGAAGGCCGGGCGCCCGGCATCCGTGCGCACCTCGAGGCCGAGCACCCGCTTGCCCGGCGTCGCCGCACGCGGTCGCGACTCGAACCAGGCGGCGGCGACGACCGTCGGAACGACGACCACCAGGGCGGCGATCACGTTCGAGGTGACGAGGCCCGTGGAGGCGAGCAGCCCGGCGAGGTACAGCGGAACCGCGATGACCGCCGTCAGTGCCGCCCAGCCGATGATGCAGGCCCAGTCGATGAGCCACGCCACGATCCGTCGTCCGCCGATGCCCATGGCTCGACACTACGGCGGCGGCCGGCATCGGCGTATCGTGTCGCGCATCCGATGCGATCAAGGGAGGAACGCGATGGTGCTCATGCACGAGCGGGCGGATGCCGCGACCGACGACGCGGGCTGGAACGAGTCCATCGAGGGCGAGACGATCGGCTCCGAGGTCTCGGTCATCCTCGTGTACCAGTCGCGAGCGGGCGCAGGGCCGCGGCTCCACCGGCACCCGTACACCGAGACGTTCGTGGTGCGGAGCGGGCGCGCGGTGTTCACCGTCGGCGACGAGCGGCTCGAGGCATCCGGCGGCCGGGTGCTCGTGGTGCCGGCGTTCACGCCGCACAAGTTCGAGGTGGTGGGGCCCGAGCCCTTCGTGTCCACGAACATCCACGCGAATCCCACGTTCATCACGGAGTGGCTGGAGTAGGCCGGCGGAGGCGGGTGGCGCGCGACCGCTTCGGCGCCGACAGAATGTACGGGTGACCGACCACGTCTTCATCGCCGGACCCGCCTCCTGGAACCACATCGTCGAGCTCGACCGGCTGCCCGAACCGGTGCCCCACATGCAGTTCGCGCTCGGCGAATGGGAGACGATGGGCGGCACCTCGGCAGGCAAGGCGCTCGGGCTCACCGCGCTCGGGCGACGCGTCACGCTGCATGCGCTGCTCGGCGGCGATGTCGAGGGCGATCGTGTCCGCCGCCTGCTCACGTCGGTCGGCGTCGAGCTGCTCGCGGGCGACGGCCGCACCACCGAGCGGCACCTCAACCTGATGACCCGCGAGGGCGCGCGCGTCTCGTTGTTCCTCGCCACCCCCGTCGACCACGGTGCGGGTCCCGCTCCTGCCGCCGCCGCGGCCATGACGGATGCCTCGGCCATCGTGCTCGACCTGGCCCCGCTGTCGCTCGACCTCATCCCGTCGGCGCGCGCGACCGGCCGCCCCATCTGGACCGACATCCACGACTACGACGGCGAGTCCGAGTTCCACCGCCCGTTCATCGAGGCCGCCGACGTGATCTTCATGAACGCCGACCGCATCGGCGGCGACCCGCTGCCCTTCATGGAGCGATGCATCGAGGGCGGGGCGAGGCTCGTGGTGTGCACGCTCGGCGCCGAGGGCGCGATCGCACTCGACGAACGGATGACCCGTCACGCCGTGGCGGCGGCCCCGGTCGAGGTGCTCGACACCAACGGTGCGGGCGACGCGTTCATGGCGGGCGTGCTCGACGCGACCCTCTCGGGCTCGCCGCTGCCCGAGGCGCTGTTGGCAGGAGCGCGGAACGCGGCCTCCGTACTGACGACGCGGCACCTGCACCCGAGTCTGGACGCGCTGCTCGGCTGAGCTCTGGCGACCGTTACCCTTCTCCGCCTACCAGCCACTTCGGCACTCCGGCACCCCGGCACCCCGGCACCCCGGCACCCCGGCACCCCGGCACTTCGGCACTTCGGTACTCCGGTGCTTCGGCACTTCGGCACTTCGGCACTTCGGCACTTCGGCACTTCGGCACCCCGGCACCCCGGCACTCCGGCACTCCGGCACTTCGGCACTTCGGCACTTCGGCACCGGTCCTGGAAACGAAACCGTCGCTCGCCGGATGCGACGGCAACTACGGCCAGCCGTTCCACGAGCGTCGTCGTCATCGAACTCGCCCGCGCCGGCTCCTCCCCTACGCCGGCCCCGACTCGCGAGCGACCGCGGCCCGCAACGCGGGCGCGACCTCTTCGCCGAACCGCTGAATGTCGTCGGCATCGTCGCTCGCGAGAATGAACGTTCCGACACCGTCGTCGACCACGTATGGCAGCAGCTCCTCGACCCATTGCGTGGCAGGACCGCGGAGGAAGCCGCCACCACCCACCGCCGAGAACCGCCCGTCGATGTTCACGATGCGCCGGATCTCGCCCGGGTCGCGTCCGGCAGCGAGCGCCGCCTCGTCGATCGTCGCATTTCCGGCGGCGAGCTCGCCCGGTTGCAGGCGCGCGAGCGACGGCAACCAGCCATCGCCCTTCCGCCCCACCAGCCGAAGCATCCGAGGTTTCAGCGCACCGATCCAGATGGAGATGTCGTGCGCGGGCGCGGGCCCTCGCTTCGCGCCGCTCACCCGGTAGTACTGGCCGGCAACCTCGAAGCGCGAGCGCTCGCCCGCATCCCAGACGCCCCGGATGACGTCGATCGCCTCCGACAGCGCGTCCACCGCCTGGCCGGGCGTGAGCCGGCGACCGCCCATGGCCTCGATCGCATCCCAGAACCCCCCGGCGCCGAGCGCCAGTTCGAAGCGCCCGCCCGAGAGCAGGTCGAGGCTTGCCGCCCCGCGAGCGAGCACGGCGGGCGGGCGCAGCGGCACATTGGTCACGTTCGCCGAGAGATGGATGCGCTCGGTGCGAGCCGCGACCCACGTGAGGAGCGTCTGCGTGTCGTGGAACCTCGGCTGGTACGGGTGGTCCTGGAAGGTGACGAGGTCGTAACCGGATGCCTCGCTTAGTTCGGCGAGGCGAACCGCCGCATGCGGCGGGTCGTTGCGGGGGGTGATGAACGTGCCGAACTGCAGTCGGTGACCGTAATGCATCGCGCTCCGATCGATCGTTGCCGGTGTCCGCCGAGTCCATCTTGATGCGGTGAACGCGGATGTCCGCAAGACCGATGGGTGAACCCCGCACCCTGACCTGACCCCCGGTCGCGGTCTGGCGGCACCGGTCCTCGGTGGATAGCGTCGGCTTCGTGTCGAGGATCGACCGCCGCACCTTCCTCCTCGCCGGGACGCTCGCTGCGGCCGGCGTCGGACTCGCGGCGTGCACGCCCCGTGGCGATTGGCTGCGACTCGAGTCCGCGGCGATCGAGGCGCTGCGGCGGCGGATCGACGGCACGGTGCTGGTTCCCGGCGACAGTGGCTTCACGAACGCGTGGATGCCCCGGAATGCCCGGTACGCCGATGCAGTGCCGCAGGTCGTGGTGCGCGTGGCCGGCGACGACGACGTCGCGACGTGCCTCGACTGGTGCACGGAACACGGTCTGCCGATCACGGTGCGCGGCGGCGGCCACAGCTATGCCGGGCTGTCGACGACGACTGGGCTCGTCATCGACCTGTCGCGATTGAGGTCCGTACGGGTCGGCCCGGACGGCCGGATCACGGTCGGCGGCGGGGCCACGAACGCCGACGTGCTCGACGCGACGCGCGGCGGCCCATGGCTCCTCCCCGGCGGAACATGCCTCAGCGTCGGGGTCGGGGGCCTCGTGCTCGGCGGCGGCATCGGCTACCACTCGCGCTGGGCCGGGCTCACGAGCGATCACCTGCGCGCCGCGCGCATGGTCGCGGCGAACGGCGACGTGGTCGTCGCCGACGCCGCCGGGCAGCCCGACCTCTTCTGGGCGCTCCGCGGGGGCACCGGCGGCACGTACGGCGTGTGCACCGAGTTCGAGTTCGACCCCGCCCCGGTTCCGCGTGACGACATCGTCTACTACCGCTTCGCCTGGACCGGTGCGGATGCCGCGCTCGCCATGCTCGTGGCACTGGACGGCATCCACCAGAGCGCCCCACCCGAGTTCGTCGCGTCCGCGGGTATCCAGGCGACCCCGGTCGGCGACGACGGTCCGGCAGCGGCGATGGACGTCTTCGTGCGCGGTCAGTTCCTCGGCTCAGAGGACGATTTCCGCGCCATCGTCGCACCGCTTCTCGCGGCCACGCCCCCACCTGCTCGCACCGACATCCAGGTGGAACCGTTCTGGGCGGTTGCACCACGGTTCACGAACCCGGCGTCAGAGAGCCATTCCTGGGGTGACATCTCCCGGTATGCCGACTCCCCGCTGCCCGAGCCGGCGTTGCAGCGCATCGTCGAGTTGACGGCGGATGCCCCCAGCCGCACCGAGAGCACCAATGTGCAGTTCTGGATGATCGGCTGGGTCGGCGGTGCCGTGATGGACTCGGTCGGCCGTTCTGAAACCGCCTACGTGCACCGCGGCATGACTGAACTGCTCCGTCCGACGCCCGTGTGGGCGAATCTCACGGATGCCGCCCTCGTCGCCGATCTCGAGGCGTGGACGGACGCCGCGATCGAAGTGCTCGACCCGCACACGCCCAGAGAGAGTTACCAGAACTTCCCCAACCGGGCCATCGAGGACTGGCCCGAGCAGTACTTCGCCGAGAACCTCGAACGGCTCCGCACGGTCAAGGCCGAGTGGGACCCCGGCAACGTCTTCACGTCGGCGCAGGGCCTGAGCGGCGCGACCTGAGCGCAGCGCAGACTGCCGCTCAGATCGCGCGGTGATCCACGAACGGCATCCTCGGCCCGCGGCGCGGTCGCCCCCGCACGCCCGCCGCCTCGAGGAGCCGCACGACGCGGTACCGGTGCCCTGACCACGGCGTCATGGCCGCCACCATCTCGGCGTCGGTCATGTCGCGTCCCCACAGGGCATGACCCACGTAGTTCGAGAGGTGGTAGTCGCCGACCGACAGGGCATCCGCGTCGCCGAGGGCCCGCTGCGCCACCTCCGCGGCGGTCCAGGCGCCGATGCCGGGCAGCAGGGTGAGGCGAGCCGCGGCATCCGCCGGGCCCATGCCGGCCGGCTCGTCGAGGCGAGCCGCGTACCGCGCGGCGTTCGCGATCGTGCGGGCGCGCCGCGGGTCGACGCCCGCGGTGTGCCACTCCCACACGGGGATGGACGCCCAGCGATCGGGCGCCGGGGCGATCATCATCGGTCGCGGCGTCGGGCCCGGGGCGGGCTCGCCGAACCGCCACACGAGCTTCCGCCACGAGTCGTGCGCCTGCAGCGTGATGACCTTCTGCTCGAGGATCGCGGGCACGAGTGCCTCGAACACCCGACCCGTGCGCGGGATGCGCAGTCCGGGATTGCGCCGGTGCGCGTCGTCGAGCAGCCGGATGCGCGGGTCGAACTCCGACGGATCGTCGCGATCGCCGAGGAGTTCGGGTGCGGATGCCACCGCGGCCGCGGCGCCGGGACCCCAGCCCTCGCAGCGCAACTCGTCGACCGCCGGTTGCGTGTACCGCAGCGTCGCGGGCCCGTCGGACGTGCGCGTCGTGCGCCACACGGCTCTCCCGCCGTCGAGCCGGAACGTCGGATCGCCGGGCCCGCGCCGCAGTGTCGTGATCGTCTGGTGCAGGTCGGTCGGATGCCTCGGGCTCCAGGTCAGGGCATGCTCGGCGATCACCGCTCCAGTGTGCCCGACCCACCTGACAGCTGGGGCGGCACGCGCCCGGCGCCGTTCACTTCCAGTTGTGCCGCACCGACTCCCGACGCGGGTGCCGCGCCTGGATGAATGCCATCACGATGGCCGCGGCGATGAGCGCCGTGCCGAGCGGCACGATGAGCTCCCGGATCACGCGGAGCGCGAGCTCGAGCCCGACCCGCAACTCCTGGCCCTGCTGGTCGGATCCGAGTCCGAGCAGGTCGAGGAGCCACGGCACCAGCACCACGAGCAGCGCCCCGAGGACGCCGAGCACCACACCCCAGGCGAGCACCTTCCCGGGCGCCCCCTCCATGGCGAACTGCTTCGGCTTGTCGACGATGACCTCGGTCTCGGTTGCCCCCATGGTCCTGCACCATACCGGTCGAAGCGGGCACCCGTCACCTGTTCGGGGGCGGGCCTCAGCTCGTGACCGGCGCGCCGACGAGGAACGGGATGATCATCACCGGCCCGCCGGCGTTCATCAGGAGGTCGTTGTTCGTACGGCCCAGCGGACGGAACCCCTGCGAGCCCGCAGCGGTCGGCCGACCGCTGACCGTCAGCACCGCGCGACGCGACACCGCGGCGAGCGCCTCGCCCGGCGAGGACGTCGACCGGCGCACGACGATGCCGGCCGCGAGCTCGCTCGTCTCGGGAAGCTCCCGCACGAGACCCAGAGCGCGCTCATCGTCGGTGGCGTCGGGACCTCCCGAACGGATGAGGATGAGCCGCTCCCCCAGGCGCACGGCCTCGTGCGCGGCGAAGCGCACCGGGTCGATCCATCCGGGCTCGTCGCCGACGCCGACCGCGACGCCACTGCGGCCGGTGGACGCCGAGATCGGCACGATCGTGGTCGGCACGGGGGCCATGGCGGCCAGTTGCAGGCCCCGGGAGCCCAGCGCGTGACCGTGGAACGAACCCACCTTGTGGGTGCCGATCGCCACCGACTCGTGAGCGGATGCCTCGGACGCGAGCACCAGCATGGGCGATCCCACCTCGATGCGGGCGCTCACCGCGACGTCGCCGGCCTGCTCGCGCGCGTAGTCCAACTCGCGCGCCGCCATCTGCTCGGCCGTGGCACGAAGCTCCGTGAGGTCTCGATCGCTGATCGTCCCCCACTCATCGTCGACGACGGTCAGCAACACGACCTCCGCGCCGATGCCCGCGGCCCGTGCGACCGCCCACGCGACCGCCGCTCGGCTCGCGATCGAGCCGTCGATGCCGACGAGGATCGACCTTTCCATGGCTGCACCGTCTCCCCTGCGATGCGGATGCGGCTGGGGTGCCGCCGCGTGGATTCCGATCGCTTCGTCCCAGCATCACCCGAGCGCCGTGGGCGGTTCGGGCCATTGGTCCCCCGAGTACGGCCGCACGGCATCTCGTCTCCGCCGGACACCGGTGATACTCTGCCGACGAAGCGCGATACGGAGGGGGTGCCGTGCCGGAGTCGCACCCGTTGCCGCCCGAAGAGTCGGCCTCGGAACTCGACCGAGCGCTGCTCGACCTCGTCGAGCGCGCCGACGACGTCATCGCCACGCAGGGTCGGCTGCGCGCCCTGCTGCACGCCACCCAGGCGGTCGTCGAACCCATCGAGCTCCCGATCGTGCTCGAGCGCATCGTGCGGGCCGGCCTCGAGCTCGTCGACGCACAGTACGGCGCACTGGGCGTGGTCGCACCCGAGGGCGGGCTCGAGGAGTTCATCCATGTCGGGATGCCCCCCGAGGAGGTCGAGCGCATCGGACACCTCCCCGAAGGCCACGGCGTGCTCGGCGCGCTCATCGACGACCCGCGTCCCATCAGGCTGCGGCACATCTCCGACGACCCTCGATCCGCCGGCTTCCCCAAGGGGCATCCGGCGATGGACGCATTCCTCGGCGTGCCGATCCGGGTTCGGGACGAGGTCTTCGGGAACCTCTACCTCTCCAATCCCCGCGCAGGGGAGTTCACCAAGCAGGACGAGGACATGATCACGGCCCTCGCCGCGACCGCGGGCTTCGCCATCGCCAACGCACGACTCTTCGACGAGACGCGCATGCGGCAGTCCTGGACGGCGTCGTCGGCGCAGATCGCGTCGGCGCTCCTCGGCACGGCGAGCGCGTCGGCCCTGCCGATGCTCGCCGACGAGCTCATCGCGCGCACGACCGCCGACCGCATCTGCATCGTCGTGCCGGGACCCGACCCGCTCACGGTTCGGGTGGCGGAGGCCCGCGGCATCGGCGCCGAGCGGCTCGGCGGCACGGTGATCCCGGCGATGCGCACCGCCGCCGCGGTGGTCTTCGAGAGCGGCGAATCCCGTGCCCGTTCGGGCGGACGCGCGGGCGACACGGGCGATGCACTCGCCATCATGACCGACGACGGCATCGGCATCGGGCCGACCATGTTCGCGCCCCTCAAGAACGCGTCGTCGGTCTGGGGCGTCGTCGCGGCAAGCCGCACTCCGGGCAAGGGTCACTTCACGCCCGCCGAGCTGGACATCGCCGATGACCTCGCCAGCCGGGTCGGACTCGCGATCGAGCTCGCGCAGGCTCGGGAGGACCAGCAGCGGGCCCTGCTCGCCGACGACCGCTCGCGCATCGCCCGCGACCTGCACGATCGGGTCATCCAACAGCTCTTCGGCACCGGACTCGAACTGCAGGCGCTGGCCGCCGGCGCCGGCAACGCGGAACTCGCCCGACGCCTCGAGGCTGCGGTGTCGACGCTCGACGACAGCATCGCGCAGATCCGCATGATCATCTTCGCGATGTCGCCGCGCCCCCAGGCCGACAGCTCGCTCCGCCGGCGCCTCCTCGACATCGCGACCGAATGCTCGGTGCCGCTGCCGCAGCCGATCGCGGTGAGCTTCAGCGGACCCGTCGACCTCGTCGTCACGGGCGAGATCGCGGAGGACGTCGCATCCGTCGCTCGTGAACTGCTCACCAACGCGGTCAGGCACGCCTCGGCGACCAACGTGCGCCTCTCGCTCGTCGCGAACGAGAGCGCCGTGCGCGTCGCCGTCGACGACGACGGCACGGGCATCCCCGAGTCCGGCCGTCGCAGCGGGCTCGCCAACCTGCAGGTGCGGGCCGAGCGACGCGGCGGCCGCCTGCACATCGATTCCGAGCCGGGTCGCACCACCGTGCGCTGGACGGTGCCCGCAGACCCCGGAGCAGGAGCGCACGCATGACCCGCGTGTTCCTGGTGGACGACCACGAGATCGTGCGACGTGGGGTGGCCGAGCTCCTGCGGCGCGAGGACGACCTCGAGGTGGTCGGCGAGGCGGGCGACGTCGCCCACGCCCTGTCGCGCATCGACGCCACCCTGCCGGATGTCGCCCTGCTCGACATGCGACTGCCCGATGGCGACGGCATCGCGCTCTGCCGCGACATCCGGTCGCGGCATCCCGAGATCCGCTGCCTGATCCTCACCGCCTACGACGACGACGAGGCCGCCATGAGCGCGGTGCTCGCGGGCGCGTCGGGCTACGTGCTGAAGAACATCAACGGCTCCAAACTCGTCGAGCACGTGCGCGCCGCAGCCGCCGGGCGGAGCCTGCTGCACGCCGCCGTCACCCGGCAGGTGGCGACGAGGGCCGCGTCAGAGGATCGCGACGACCCGCGCTTCGGCTCGCTCAACCTCCGCGAGCGGCAGGTGCTCGCGCTCATCGCCGAAGGGCTCACCAACCGCCAGATCGGCGAACAGCTCGACCTCGCCGAGAAGACCGTGAAGAACTACGTCTCGGGGCTGCTGCGCAAGCTCGGCTTCGAGCGTCGCACCCAGGCCGCCGTCTACCAGCTCGAGCACCGCGACCAGGAGTGAGTGGGCGGATGCCACGGGGCCGCCCCCGTGGCATCCGCCGTCACGCTCAGACGGCCTGCCGCCTCTGGAAGGTGCGACCGCTCACCTCGGAGGGGGTGATGCGCACCCAGCGGGTCTTCTCCTCGGGCGCCCAGGGCGTGATGCCGAGCTTCTCGGCGGCCTCCACCTCGCCGTGGCGGTCGAACTCCTCTGCGGTGCCCTTGACCACGACGCTGAACGCGTCGGCGTCGGTGTAGCCGTCGACCTCGAAGGCGACGCCCTCGTGGATCGTGAGTTCGAGGAGCTTGGTGCCCGCCGACGTACGGAACACGATGGTGCGCGCGTCGGCCCCGTGCGAGTCGACCGCGTGGTTCACGGGGAAGATGTCGACCTCGCCTGCCGCGGCAGCCGCCACGCGCCCGAACGGCGCCTCGGCGATGCGCTGCCAGCACTCGTCTTCCGTGAGGGCTCGGGTCGGCGGGCGGTTGTTGACGTCGTCATCGTTCATGCTTCGAGTCTCGCGGGCGGATCATCCGGCGGCAAGTCCGAAGGTCCCGCGGCGCCGGGCCGGACGGGATCCCCCTCCCCATCCGGCCCGGCGGCTCACATGGCGGTACCGCTGCTGTCGGACGCGGCGCCAGGCGCCGCACCGCCACCGGACGTCGCGCCGCCGGGCTTCGCGCCGCCACGGTCGATCGTGACCTTCCGCGGGCTCGGCACCTCCTTGAACGGCACCGTCACCCGCAGCACGCCGGAGTCGAAGGTCGCCGTGACGGCGTCCTCATCGGCCTGCTCGGGCAACTGGATGCGCCGGTAGTAGCTCGAGCTGGACTCGCGGACGACGTACTTCTTGCCCTTGTCCTCCTCCTTCTCGTGCTTCTCCGCCCGGATGACGAGTGCGCCCTGGTCGACGTCGATGTCGATGGCGTCGTCGGCGAACCCCGGCAGGTGCGCCTCGACGGTCAGCTTCGAGTCGTCCTGCGTGAAGATGTCGGTGGTCGGCATCTGCCGGCGACCCAGCCCGAACAGACCCTCGGAGAACAGCTGCTTCTGCAGCGCCGACAGCTCGGCGAACGGGTCGAAGCGACTCAGCGATCCAGCCATGGTGGTCTCCCTTCATGAGCGATGCTCAACTGGTTCGGTTCGACCGTACGATGCGACGGATGCCTCGGCCGGGCCCAAGGTCCCGCGCGGGCGCCGCGCGATCCCATGTGACCTTGGACCCGCCCGCGCGGCGCGTGAGCGGGCAGCATTCGGCCATGTTCACACGCATCGTCGTCGGTTGGGATGGCACACCGGAGTCCGAGGCGGCGCTCGAATGGGCCGTCGCCCGCGGCGTCGGCACGCCGCTGAAGATCGTGCACGCCATCGGCGGCAGCGCCACGGCGAGCGAGTACCAGCGGGCGGGGGGTGAGCTGTCGAACGAGCGGGTCCGCCTCATCGACCGCGCCGAGCGGCTGCGCGCCGAGCGACCCGACCTCAACCTGACCACCGAGACCGAGCACGGCTCCGGGCTGACCGCACTCGCCGACGAGCTCGGCCCCGACACGCTGGTGGTCGTCGGCGTGCCCGAACGGCACGCGGGCTCGCGATGGACGGTCGCCTCACGCCTGGCCGGCCGCCGAGGAGGCGGCACCGTGGCGGTCGTCCCGATGGGCTCGTCGCCCGAGGCGGGAGCCCCCGTCGTCGTCGGCGTCGACGGGTCGCCCGCCTCGATGCTCGCGGTCGAGGCGGCTGCCGCTGAGGCGAAGCGCCTCGGCGCCGACCTCGAGGTCGTGCACGCGTGGAGCATTCCGGCGGGCTGGGACGCCGCATACGGCGAGTACCTCGGCGACATCGAGGCGCTCGAGGACATGCACCGGGGCCTGCTGGAGGACGCCGTCGAGTTCGCCAGGGGCCTGCACTCCCGGCCGACGGGGCGACTCGAGCCCGGGCCGGCCGCCGAGGTGCTGCATCGTGCCGCCGAAGGTGCCGCGGTGCTCGTCGTGGGCAGCCACGGCGGCGGGAACCTCGCACGATTCCTGCTCGGCTCGGTGAGTCACGCGCTGCTGGTGTCGCTGCCCGCCCCGCTCATGATCGTGAGCCCTCGGGACTGACCGGCTCCGGGGAACGGCGGCTCCGGCCGACCGGTCGATCGAGGGTCCTCGTCAGAGGAGGTCCTCGTCCTCCAGGCCGGGCGACACCTCGATCGGCTCAGCGGGCATGGGGGCGACGGCGACGGGAACGTTCGATCGCGACAGCACGTGCTCGCTCACCGATCCCACGAGCAGGTCCTCGAGCGCGCCGCGTCCGTGGGAACCGACCACCACGAGCGCCGCGCCCTGCGACGCCTCGAGGATCGCGTCCGCCGCCGACCGCTCGTTCGACACGACATTCACGACGGTGTCGGGGTGGCTCGCGCGAAGGCGCTGGACCGCGAGTTCGAGGTCGCGGGGCGCGCTCCCGCGGCCGGCGTGCACGACGGTGAGCTCGGAGGCCGCGTGCCTCGCCTCCCGGGCCGCGAAGGCCAGGGCGGCCTCGCCGGCAGCATCCTCGGCCCACCCGACGACCACGCCGCTGCCGCCGACCGTCCACGCCGTCGGCACGACGACGAGCAGGCCCTTGGTGCGGCCCGCGAGTCGCAGCCCGAGCGGAAGGTGCGCGAGCTCGTCGACGGTGTCGACCGTGGTCATGCCGACCACGAGGATGCTCCCGAGCCGAGCCGCCCCGAGGAGTTCGTCGACAAGGTCGCCGTCGCGCATGAGGACGCGCACCGAGGCATCCGGAAGCTGATCGCGCAGCCGCTCGGCCGCCTGCTCGAGCCGCTCCTTCCGCCGATCGCGCTCGGTGTCGGGATAGCCCGCGGCGAGCGGCACCTGCTCGAGCACGGTCGTGAGCTCGAGGTCCACCGCCGCGTTCCGGCACCGTTCGGCCACCCAGCGTTCGGCCACCGAGTTGGCATCTCCACCGTCGAGGGCGAGGACCACGTGATCGGTCATGATGCGATCTCCTGTCGTTCGGATTCGGTCAATGGAACGCGTTCCAGGTGCTCGGGCACGCGCACCGGCCAGCGCAGCTCGCGCTTGATGCGGGCGCGAAGGGCGTCGGCGGCGGCGGCCTCCCCGTGGGTCACGTACACGGCCTCCGGCGGCTCGCCGACGGCCCGCAACCAGTCCATCAACTCCTCGGCGTCCGCGTGCGCCGACATGCCGTCGATCGAGACGACCTCGGCGCGGATCGGCACGTCCTGGCCGAAGATGCGCAGCGACGTCGCACCGCCGAGGAGCGAGGAGCCGCGGGTTCCGCCCGCCTGGTAGCCGGTGAGCACGATCGCGTTGCGGCGGTCGGGGCCGTAGGCGACGAGGTGGTGCAGGATGCGTCCTCCGGTGAGCATGCCGCTCGCCGAGATGATGATCATCGGCCCACCGCGCAGGTTCAGGAGCTTCGAGTCGTCGACGGTGTGCACGCTCGTCGGCAGCCGGTACATGCGCTCGAGCTCGTCGGGCCCGATGCGGTGCTCGTCGGGGTGTCGCTCGTAGATCCCGGCCGCCTCGACGGCCATCGGGCTGTTCAGGAAGATCGGGAGGTCGGGGATCTCGCCCCGGTCTCGCAGTCGGGAGAGGTGCAGCAGCACCGTCTCGGTGCGTCCGACGGCGAATGCGGGGATGAGCACGACACCGCCGCGCTTCGCGACCCGGCGCACCACGTCGCCGAGCGCGTCCTCGACGTCGCCCGAGGTGTGCCGACGGTCGCCGTACGTCGACTCGGTGACGAGCACCGACGCCGGCTCGAGGGGCCGCGGCGGCCGCATGAGCGGATCCGACGAACGGCCCAGGTCCCCCGAGAAGTGCACGATGCGTCCGCCGACCGAGAGCCGCACACCGGACGCCCCGAGGATGTGGCCGGCCGGGACGAGGGTGAACTCGAGGTCGGGGCCGAGGCGCCGGGTCCGGTCGAACTCCACGGGCACGAGGGACTCGAGCGACCGCGTGGCATCCGCCGCCGTGTACAGCGGGGTCGGGTCGCGGTGCGAGGACCAGCGGGCGGATGCCGCGTGCCGGGCCTCCTCCTCGAGGAGGTACCCGCTGTCCGGCAGCAGGATGCCGCACAGTTCGACGGTGCCGGGCGTCGCGTACACGGACCCGCGGAACCCGTCGCGCACGAGCGCGGGCAGGTACCCCGAGTGGTCGAGGTGCGCGTGGCTCAGCACCACCGCGTCGATGGACTCCGGCGGAACGGGGAACGGCGCGCGGTTCCGCTCGCGCAGCACCTTGTATCCCTGGAACAGCCCGCAGTCGATGAGCACGCGCGCGTCGCCCGTGTCGACGAGGTACCTCGACCCCGTGACGGTGTCGGCCGCGCCGAGGAACTGCAGCGTCGCGGTCACCGGGGTCATCGCCCGTGCACGACGAGCACGGGGCACTTCGCGTGCTCGGCGACCGCGGCGCTGACCGATCCCAACAGGAGCCCCGCGAAGCCGCCGTGCCCGCGGCTGCCGACCACGATCATCTCGGCGTGCCTCGACTCGTCGATGAGCACCTCGGCGGGGCGACCCTGGCGGGTGCGGGTGGCGAACCACTCGGGGACGTCGGTGCCGAACACCTCTTCGGCGACCCTCGCCACCACGCGTTCGGCGTCCTCCTCGGGCGTCCAGTCCAATTGGGGGTAGAAGCCGCCGTACATGAACGACGGGTAGTTCCACACGGCGAGCGCACGCACGCGAAGACCCAGCTTCGGGGCGAGGTCGGCCGCGTAGCGGAGCGCCGACACCGAGGGTTCGGAGCCGTCGACGCCGACGATGACGCCGGGAGGCCCGGGCTCGGGCTCAGGGCTCGGGTCTGGTGGGTTGGGGTCCCTCAGCGTCTCGGGCATGTCCGCATCATCTCGCGTTTCCGCGAAGATCGCGGGCCGAAGGTCATACGGCGTGCCGCGGTCAACCCCTGCCGCCGGATGCCCCGACCTCCGTACTGTGGTGGCGGTGCGCATGTCGGCGGGCGGGTGCAGACTGGCATCATGTGCGGACGCTTCGCCAACGACGCCAAGGTCGACGAGATGATCCAGGAGTTCGTCGCGCAGGGCGGCGACTACCGCGACTGGCGGCCGCAGTACTCGATCGCGCCCACGGCGGTGATCCCGATCGTGCGCGAGCGGCCCAACCGCGATACGGGCGAGGTCGTGCGGTCGGTCGATCCGGCGGTCTGGAACTTCCATCCCTCGTTCATGAAGGAGTCGAAGCGCCCGCAGTTCAACACCCGCATCGAGACGGTGGCCACGAACGGCCTGTGGAAGGGCGCGTTCGCGTCGTCGCGCTGCCTCGTGCCGATGCGGGGCTACTACGAATGGACGGGCGAGCCCGGGCACAAGCAGGCGTTCTTCCTGCACGGCGACCAGCCGATGCTCGCCGCGGCCGGCATCTACACGGCGCGCAAGGTCGGCGACGAGTGGGAGGTCTCGACGTCCATCATCACGCGCGAGGCTCGGGATGCCTCTGGCGAGGTGCACGACCGCATGCCCGTGTTCCTCGACCGCGACGTGTGGGACGAGTACCTCGCCCCCGAGAAGCTCGACGAGGCCGGCAAGCAGCGCATGGTCGCCCTGCTCGACGCCGAGTCGTCGAAGGTGGCATCCACGATCGAGAGCTACGAGGTCGACCGCAAGGTCAACAACACGCGCACGGCCGACCCAGAGGACCCGTCGCTCATCGAGCCGCTCGACTGACCTCGCCCCTCACCCGAGCCGCGCGCCGAACCCCCCGCAACTCACTTCCCGCGGCGGCCCGCGCTCGCGGCGGCGGCCCGAGTTCGAGCCGCCGCCGCGAGCAACGGCCGCCGCGACCGAGCGCATCGTGCTATCCTGACGCTGTGCGAACAGTCGTTCGCACAGCGAACACGAGGATGGTGCTCGGTGAAATCGAAGGTGAGTGAGAGCGTCGCCGCCGCGCTCTCCGAGATCCCCGACGGCGCGACGATCATGATCGGCGGCTTCGGCCGCGCCGGACAGCCCGTCGAGTTGATCGACGCGCTCATCGAGCAGGGCGCGAGCGATCTCACGATCGTGAACAACAACGCGGGCAACGGCGAAACAGGACTCGCGGCCCTCCTCGCCGCGCGTCGGGTGCGCAAGATCGTCTGCTCGTTCCCACGCCAGTCCGACTCCCAGGTCTTCGACGGCCTCTACCGCGCGGGCCTCATCGAGCTCGAGCTCGTGCCGCAGGGCAACCTCGCCGAGCGCATCCGTGCGGCGGGCGCGGGCATCGGGGCGTTCTACACGCCGACCGGGTACGGCACGCTCCTCGCCGAGGGCAAGGAGACCCGCGAGATCGACGGCCGCGACTACGTGCTCGAGTACCCGCTGCGCGCCGACTTCGCCCTCATCAGCGCGCTGCACGCCGACCCGTGGGGCAACCTCGTGTACCGCAAGACGGCCCGCAACTTCGGCCCCATCATGGCCGCCGCGGCGACCACGACGATCGCGCAGGTCGACTCGGTCGTCGAGCTCGGCGCGCTCGACCCCGAGGTGATCGTCACGCCGGGCATCTACGTCGACCACGTCGTGGAGGTGGGCGAGCGGCCCTGGCTCCGCGAGGGCGAGTTCATCGGGGAGGCAGCATCATGAGCATGGGCAGGCAGGAACTCGCAGCGATCGTCGCCCGCGACATCCCCGAGGGCTCATACGTCAACCTCGGCATCGGCATCCCGACGCTCGTCGGCAACTACCTGCCGCCCGGCGACGCGGTGATCCTGCACACCGAGAACGGCATGCTCGGCATGGGTCCGGCGCCCGCGCCCGACCAGGTCGACCCCGACCTCATCAACGCGGGCAAGCAGCCCGTCACCGAGCGGGCCGGTGCCGCGTACTTCCACCACGCCGACTCCTTCGCGATGATGCGCGGCGGCCACCTCGACGTGTGCGTGCTCGGCGCGTTCCAGGTCTCGGCGCGCGGCGACCTTGCGAACTGGCACACCGGGGCACCCGATGCGATCCCCGCCGTCGGCGGTGCCATGGACCTCGCTATCGGCGCGAAGCAGGTCTTCGTGATGATGGACCTCCTCACCCGCGACGGCACCCCGAAGATCGTCGCCGACTGCACCTACCCGCTCACGGGCGTCGGATGCGTCGACCGCGTTTACACCGATCGCGCCGTGTTCGACATCACCCCCGACGGCCTCGTCGTACGCGAGACGTTCGACACGAGCATCGACGAGCTGCGCGAACTGCTCGGCCTCGACCTGAAGGAGCTGCGATGACCGCCAGCTACGTCTACGACGCGATCCGCACGCCGTTCGGCCGGTTCGGCAAGGGCCTCGCCGGCGTCCGCCCCGACGACCTGGCGGCGCACACCATCGAGGCGCTGATGTCGCGGCATCCCGAGCTCGACCCGGCTCGGATCGACGACGTCATCCTCGGCGACGCCAACCAGGCCGGCGAGGACAACCGCAACGTCGCCCGCATGGCCGCCCTGCTCGCGGGCCTGCCCACCTCGGTCACCGGCAGCACCGTCAACCGGCTCTGCGGCTCGAGTGTCGAGAGCGTGATCCAGGCCAGCCGCGCCGTCGAGACCGGCGACGCCGACCTCGTGCTCGCGGGCGGCGTGGAGTCGATGAGCCGCGCCCCGTGGGTGGTGCTGAAGCCCCAGAACCCGTACCCCGCGGCATCCGAGACCATGCACTCGACGACCCTCGGCTGGCGCATGGTGAACCCGCGCATGCCCAAGGAGTGGACCGTTCCGCTCGGCGAGACCGCCGAGCAGCTCGCCGACCGCTTCGGCATCACGCGCGAGGAGCAGGACGAATTCGCCGTGCGCAGCCACCACCTCGCGGCCGCCGCGTGGGACGCGGGGCTCTACGCCGAGGTCGTGCCCGTGCCCGGCACGACGCTCACGCGCGACGAGGGCATCAGGCCGGATGCCTCGGTCGAGACGCTGTCTGGACTGAAGCCCGCCTTCCGCCCCGACGGCACCGTCACGGCCGGCAACGCATCACCGCTCAACGACGGCGCCTCGATGCTCTTCATCGGAGGTGAGGATGCCCCGATCGACGCCGAGCCGCTCGCCCGCATCACGGGACGCGGTGCGTTCGGCAACGACCCGCACACGTTCGGCATCGCACCGGTCGAGGCCGCCAACCGGGCGCTCGCCCGCGCCGGACGCACCTGGGCCGACGTCGATGTCGTCGAGTTGAACGAGGCGTTCGCGTCGCAGTCCATCGCGTGCCTGCGCCTCTGGCCCGACCTCGACCCCGAGAAGGTCAACATCCACGGCGGCGCCATCGCGATCGGGCATCCGCTCGGGGCATCCGGTGGTCGCATCATCGGCCACCTCGCGCACGAGCTCGCCCGCCGGGGCGGCGGCGTGGGCGTCGCGGCCATCTGCATCGGCGTCGGCCAGGGCCTCGCCGTCGTGCTCGAACGGTAGCGCGGCGACCGGTAGCGTGAACGCCATGCAGCCCGAGTCGAGCGACCAGTACGTCCAGTCGTTCGCGCGAGGGCTCGCCGTCATCCGCGCCTTCGACGCGGACCACCCGCGGATGACCCTGAGCGAGGTCGCCGACCGCACCGGGCTCACCCGGGCGGCCGCGCGGCGGTTCCTGTACACCCTCGTCGGCCTCGGCTACGTCGCCGGCGACGGGCGGCTCTTCCAGCTGACCCCGCGCGTTCTGGAGCTCGGCTTCAGCTACCTCTCGGCCCTGACGCTGCCCGAGCTCGTGCAGCCGCACCTCGAGGCGCTGTCGCACGAGCTCGGCGAGTCGACCTCGGCGTCGGTGCTCGACGGCGCCGACATCGTCTACGTCGCGCGTGTGCCCACTCGGCGCATCATGAACGTCGGCATCACGATCGGCACGCGGTTCCCGGCGCACGCGACCTCGATGGGCCGGGTCCTGCTCGCGGCGCTCCCCGACCGCGAGCTCGAGCCCCTGCTGAGCACGCTGCACGCCGAACACCGCACCGATCGCACCGTGACCGATCCTGCCGAGCTGCGTGCGATCCTCGAGGAGGTGCGCGAGCAGGGCTGGGCGCTCGTCGACCAGGAGCTCGAGATCGGTCTCCGCAGCATCGCCGCACCCGTGCACGCGCGCGACGGCAGCGTCACCGCGGCCGTGAACGTGTCGGGCGCAGCGGCCACGTCGAGCCTCGAGCGGCTCCGCGACGTGTACCTGCCCGCACTGCTCCGCACGGCCGCCCAGATCGACGAGGCACTGCGGCACAGCGGGACGATGGCGGCGGTGAAGTAGGCCTCGGCTCGAGGTGCCCGTCAACTCGACGGCGCGCTCGAGACGTCCTTGCGATAGTTCTCCCGCGCGAAGGCCGAGTACGGTGCGGGCTGCACGGTGGCACGGATCTCGACCTGCCGATGGCGCTCGACGGCGGGCTTGCGGGAGTTCGGCTCCTCGCCCCACACGACCGTGACCTCGGTGCCGGGGGCGGCGAAGTCGTGCTCGACGCTTGCGAGTGAGGCGAACACCTGCTCATTCGTGATGTAGCCGGCGTCGTGCGAGATGCCGACGTCGCGGCCGTCGGCGAGCACGCGGTCCACCTGGTAGAGCCCGTACCTCGCCTTCGGGAAGTCGATGTACTTGGCCGGCAGGCCCGGCCTCATGAGGGAGCCGATGGCGTCCGCGACATCCGCGTCGTTCCAGACGAGGGTCACCTTCTCCCGGCCGGGGTTCTGCGCGTGCCGCTCGAGCGCCGCGCGGCCGATGAAGTCGTGGTCGAAGGCGACGCTGCGTCCGTAGCCGAGGTCGTAGGGGGTGACGTAGTAGTCCTCGATGCGGTCGGACGTGAAGCTGCCGGCAAGCGAACCCGCGGCTGCGGCGGGGAGCCACTTCCGGTACTCCTCCGTTCCCTCGCCGCTGAAGATCGCCGGAAGGGGCGACGGCACCCAGGCCGACTCGAGGTTCGCCGACGAGTACGCCTTCGAGCCCACGAGCACGAGGCCGAACTCCTCGCCGTGGTGGATGAGTGCCGAGCGCACGCGGCCGCCCTGCTCCCACGGCCCGAAGAGCTCGAACCCGGGCTGCCCGGCCATGCCGTGCCGGAGGGATCGCACTCGGAGACCGTCGATCCTGAACGTCGCCATGTGGAAGAACTTCGTCGGTGGAACGGGCGCACCCGTCACCTTCTCCATGAGGGCGAGCGCGTTGGGGCCCTGCAGCTCGAAGCGGAACAGCTTCGGATCGCCGGCCCGCACGATCGAGTTGCCGTCGCGCTCGAAGGTGACGTCGTAGTCGCCCGTCTCGCCGTGGAACTGCACCCAGTCGATGACCATCTGGTGGCCGACGAGGTCGAACTCGTCCTCGTCGAGGTGGAAGAGGATGGCGTCGCCGATGAGGTAGCCCTCGTGGTTCACGGCGATGAACTGCTTCGCGCGGTCGACCTCGAACTTCGCGAAGCTGTTGACGCCGACGTCGGCGAGCAGACGCAACGCGTCGGGCCCCGAGATGAAGAGGTCGGTCATGTGGTGCGACTGGTCGAGCAGTGCCACCGTCGTGCGCCAGGACTGCTGCTCGGAGCGCCAGTTGCTGTACTCCGGGGTCACCGGGAAGATCGTGGGTCGCGCAGGTGCATTGCGCAGCAGCTCGACCGCGCTGCCGGCGCGGGCGATGGCATCGGCGAGGGACTCGGCCATGGGAACTCCTTCGTTCGGGCACGCACGGCAACCGCGCGGGGACGTGTTCATGCTATGAGGAGTTCGTGGCCGGATGACCCGAATCACATAAGCAGCGCTTATCCTTGGTGAACCATTCCTGAGTCGTTCGGAGCACGGAGCACGGAGCACCCCCATGGACCTCAACCTCCTCCGGGTCTTCGTCGCGGTCTACGAGGCACGGAGCCTCACCATCGCCGCCGAGCGTCTCTACGTGACGCAGCCCGCCGTGAGCCAGTCGCTCGGGCGACTCCGGCGGGAACTCGGCGATCCGCTGTTCCGTCGTGTCGGCCGCGCGATGGAGCCGACGTCGGTCGCCGAGGCGGTCTTCCCGGGGTTCCGCGACGCCGTCGTGGGCGTCGATCGGACGCTCGACGCCGTGCGCGCGTTCGACCCTGTCAGCTCGCGGCGACGGTTCCGCATCGCGCTGTCGGAGCTCGGCGAGATCGGGTACCTCCCCGCGATCACCCAGATCGTGCGCAGAGCCGCGCCCGACGTGCGCATCGAGGCGGTCGCGCTCGACGTCGGGGCGCTCCCCGAGTGGCTCGCGACCGGGGCGATCGACCTCGCGGTCACTTCGTCACCCGTGCGGGCCGGGCTCGAACACGTGGTGCTCAAGCAGCAGGCCTACGGGGTGCTCATGTCGACGAGGCATCCGCTCGCCGGCCGCGAGTTGACGGCGGCGTCGTACGCGGCCGCCACGCACATCGTGGTGGCCGGCGACTCGGGCCTGCCGAACCTGCGCGCGGCCCTGCAGCGGGCCGGCATCGCCATGGAGGATCCGCTCACGGTGAACCACTTCGCCTCGGTTCCGCCGATGCTCGTGGCCGCGCCGGACCTCGTCGCGACGGTGCCCGACACGATCGGCGCTGGATGGACGACGTCGTGGCCGCTCACGCTGAAGCCGCTGCCGGTCGACATGCACCCGGTCGACGTGTGTCTCTACCGGCGCACGACCACGCAGCACCTCGCGGCGCTCGACTGGCTCTACGACACCGTGGAGCGCGCCCTGCGCGGCCTGCAGGGCGAGTTCTTCGCGATCCGCGGCGGCTAGGGCACCTCGTCGGCGAACACCTCGCCGGCGATCCGGAACGCCGTGTTCGCGGCGGGTACACCCGAGTAGATCGCCGACTGCAGGATGACCTCCTTGATCTCGTCGATCGTGAGGCCGTTGCGTCGTGCGGCGCGCAGGTGCATCGCCAGCTCCTCGTGGTGCCCGTGGGCGATGAGCGAGGTGAGCACCGCGACCGACCGCAGGCGCCGCTCGAGGCCCGGACGCGACCACACGTCACCCCAGGCGACTCGCGTGATGAAGTCCTGGAAGTCGGCGGTCAACGAGGCGGCCGCCGCGGTCGCGCGGTCGACGTGCTCGTCCGAGAGCACCTCGCGGCGCACCGTCATGCCCTGGTCGTACCGCTCGCCGTCGGTCAGCCCGTCGCCCTGTGGTCGCGTCATCGCGCTCGGCCCTTCGCCTCGAAGAACTCACGCAGCAGCTCCGCGGTTTCCTCGGGCCGCTCGGCGGGCGGCAGATGCGCGGCGCCTGCGATGCGCTCGAGGCGTCCGTCGCGCACGCCGTTCGCGAGCTCCCGGGCGGATGCCTCGGGCGTCGCCGTGTCGTGCTCACCCCAGACGGCGAGCACGGGAACCGTGATCTCACCGAGCCGGTCACGCACGTCGTACCCGGCGAGCGCGTCGCAGCACAGGGCGTAGCTCTCGTCGTCGGCGTCCTGCAGCACGTGCAGCAGGCGCCCGGTGAGGTCGGGCTCGCGCTCGATCGACCCGGGCGCGAACCACACCTGCGCCGATGGGATGATGCGCACCGAGGTGCTCTGCGCGCGCACCTGCTCGGCGCGCTCCCGCCAGGTCTCTGACTGGCCGATCTTCGCGCCCGAGCAGACGATCGCCGCAGCCGTCACGAGCTCCGGATGCCGCAGCAGCAGCTCGAGGCCCACGGCGCCGCCGAGCGACACACCCGCGTACAGGAACGGGTGCGATCCGCCGACGGCCTTGGCGACCGCGTCGGCCAGCTCCCCGATGGTGAACGGCTCGGTCGCCGCGGGACCGCGTCCGTGCCCGGGGAGGTCCCACGCGACGACCCGATACCGGTCGGACAGGAGCGGGATGACCTTCTCCCACAGCATCGAGGACGTGCCGATCGAGGGGCCCAGCACGACGAGCGGCGCGCCGGCCGGTCCGAACTCCTGAGTGAGCGCGATGGATGGAACGGTCACGGGGTGGTGTCCTCTGGTCGGGCCGGCTGCTCGCCGGCGGGCGTGATGCGTGCGACGCCCACGGCGTCGTCGACGAACCGGGACGCGAGCCCGGTGTAGTCCGCCGGGTCGAGCAGCGCGTCGACGTCGAGGTCGGCGGCCTCGGGAAGCGCCCGCACGAGCGCGGCGAGGTCGTCGCCGCGACCGCCTGCCGCATCGACGAGCGCCGCGACGCGGTCGCGCCCGATGAGCGGGCCGAGCACGAGCGACAGACGCTCGGCGACGATGAGCCCTCGGGTGAGCGAGAGATTGCGCGCGACGGCGGCGTCATCGACGGTGAGCCCATCGACGAGTCGGGCCGCGTGCGCGCCGGCGCCGAGTGCGAGCCGCAGCAGCTCCCGCAGGGACGGCCACTCCGCGTGCCAGGCGCCGTCGGGTCGCTCGTCGACCGCGGTCGACGCCGCGAGGTGCAGCGTCGCACCGAGCTGCGGCGCGCGCAGGGCGGCCGAACGGATGAGCACCGATTGCGCGGGGTTCCGCTTCTGCGGCATGGCGGATGACCCGCCGCCGACACCCTCGGCGAGCTCGCCGATCTCGGTGCGAGACAGGGTCGCGACATCCGCCGCCATCACGCCGACCGCGTCGATCGCCGATGTGAGCGCGTCGCCGAGCTCGGTCACCGGCCACCGGGTCGTGTGCCACGGCGCCTCGGGCGCGACGAGCCCGAGCGACGCGGCGAATCGGGCAGGCAGTCGGCTCGCGGCATCCGCACCGGCGACCTCGACGAAGGAGGCCAGGGTGCCACCGGCGCCACCGAGCTGGGCGGGCAGCGCGGCGGTCGCCGCCTCGAGCCGTTCGGCGGCCCGACGCACGCCCCGGAGCCAGTTCGCGGCGCGCAGGCCCACGGTCGTGGGCACCGCGTGCTGCGTGAGCGTGCGCGCCGCGGCCACGGTGTCGCGATGCTCCTCGGCGAGCGCGGCGAGCGCCACCTCGGTGGCGCGCAACGAGGCGGCGACGTGGGTCGCGGCCCGGAACGCGGTGAGCATGAGCGCCGAGTCGAGGATGTCCTGGCTCGTCGCCCCGCGATGCACCCACGACCGCGCGTCGGCGGGCACCCGCTCCGTCAGCATGGCCACGAGCGGGATGACCGGATTGCCTCCCGAGACGGCTGCCTCCGCGAGCGCCACCACGTCGAGCCCGTGCCCACGGCACGGCTCGCCCGGACCCACCCATCCGAGCGCGGACTCGACAGCGTCGGCCACGGCCCTCGGAGCTGAGCCGACGTCGGCGTACGCGCGCACGAGCGCGACCTCGGCGGCCACGAGCCCGTCGAGCACCGCGGCATCCGTCACGTCGGCGTCGTGGCCGACGGCCACGGGCGCGAGCAGTCCCACGTCGAGCGCACCGGGCGACTCGTCGGGGAGTGCGTCAGAAGGCAATGAACACGGTCTCCTTCTCGCCCTGCAACCGGATGTCGTGGTGCAGGTTGCCGTCGGGCGTGCGCGTTGCGATGAGCGTAGCGCGCTCCTCCGGCGTGAGCGAGGAGAGGAACGGGTCGGCGTCGAGGAGGTCCTGGTCGTCGGGCAGGTAGATGCGCGTGTGCAGCTTGTCGGGAAGGCCCCGGGCGAACACGATCGCAGCGAAGAACGGTGCCCGGCTGTCGACCTGGCCCGGGTTCAGGGTCCAGAACGCGAAGCCGCCCTCATCGGTCGTGGCGCAGCGACCGTAGCCCGTGAAGGTGAAGTCGTCGCGACGGCGCGAGCCTCGGCCGCGGGGGATGTTGCCCTCGGAGTCGGCGCCCCAGATCTCGACGAGCGCGTCGGGGATCGGCTGGCCGGCGCCGTCGTACACCGCGCCCGAGAGCCGGACCGACCCCGGGCTGTGCGGGTAGACGACCTCGTTCATCTTCGGGTAGACGGTGCCGAACGCGAAGAACGGGCCGACGGTCTGGCCGGGCGTCTTCTCGTGCGTCTTCGGGCCGAGGTCGCGCTTGGTGCGGACGACCCGCTCGCTGGACGTGGTCATCAGTGCTCTCCCTCGGGCTCGAACCACGTGGCATCCGGACCGTCGACGACGATGTCCCAGCGGTAGCCCATCGAGAACTCGGGGACCGTGAGGTCGTGGTCGTAGGTGCCGATGAGCCGGTCACGGTCCTTCTGGCGCGGAATGGTGTTGTAGATCGGGTCGAGCGCGAAGAGCGGGTCGCCCGGGAAGTACATCTGCGTCACGATGCGCTGGGTGAAGCCCGAGCCGAAGATCGAGAAGTGGATGTGCGCGGGGCGCCAGGCGTTCACGTGGTTCTTCCACGGGTAGGGCCCCGGCTTGATGCTCGTGAACTTGTACTCGCCGTTGTCGTTCGTGACGAAGCGTCCGGCGCCCGTGAAGTTCGGGTCGAGCGGCGCGGGGTGCTGGTCGCGCTGGTGGATGTACCGGCCGGCTGCATTGGCCTGCCAGACCTCGATGAGCTGGTTGGCGATCGGGCGGCCCCACGAGTCGAGGAGGCGCCCCTGCACGGTGATGCGCTCGCCCTGCGGCTCGCCCGTGTGCTGCAGCGTCAGGTCCGATTCGATGGCCGCGACGTCACGCTGGCCGTACGCCGGCGACCACAGCTCGATGGTCTCGGGGTCGACGAGACGCGGGTTCTTCGTCGGGTGGCGCAGGATGCTCGAGCGGTAGGGCGGGAAGTTCCAGAGCGTCGAGGGCACGTGCTCGCCGTCTGCCTCGCGCTTGGCGTACTCGCCGTGCAGGTCGCGGATCTCCTGCGTGATCTGGTTCTGCGTCGCCTGGTCGGGTGCTGCGAGCAGCTCCTCGGGCGCCGCCGCCGTCTTGTTCGTGGTCATGGGTCTCCTTCGACTGTCACCCGCGGCTGGTGGCTTCCTCCAGCGTGACATCCGAGGCACCCTCAGTCGGTGCTGATTCTCACTCAGTGGGAATGATTCAGGAGGCTCCGGAACGCAGCGTCTTCGTCAGGTCCTTCGCGGCCTGCATGACGAGCGGCCCGAGGTGCCGCTCGTCGGCGCGGCTCAGGCGCGCGACGACGCCCATGGCGGCCGGCGGCAGGCCGTCGATCCTGCCGAGCGGCGCGGCGACGGAGAGGTTGCCGAGCGTCATCTCCTCGCGCGTGGTGGCGTAACCGCGCGTGCGAGCGCGCTCGAGGTCGGTGCGCAGCTGGTCGTGCGAGGTGATCGAGTGCGTCGTCTCCCGCTCGAGCGGCACCGAGAGGAACCGGGTGAGCCACGCCTCGTCGCGGGTCATCAGCAACGCCTTGCCGACTCCGGTGGTGTGCAGCGGATGCCTCCCGCCCATGCGTCCCAGCGTCGGGATCGATCCCTGGCCCGTGAGCCGGCCCACGAAGAGCGCCGTCGCCGTCTCGGGGGTCGGCGCGTCGAGCACCGCGAGGTGCACGTTCTCGCCCGTGGCCTCGTAGAGGCGCATCATGTGCGGCAATGCCGTCTCGCGGAGGCGGAGCGACAGCGGCGAGAGCTCGCCCAGCTCCCAGAGGCGGGCGCCGATCGTGTAGGCGTGGCCGGGCACCCGCATCACGAGCCCATACCCCACGAGCTGCGCGAGCAGCCGGTGCATGGTCGACGTGGGCGTGCCCGTGAGCGCGGCGAGCTGCGCAGCCGAGAGCACGGGCTCCTCCTCGGTGAAGCAGCTCAGCACGCCCATCGCGCGGGCCAGCACGCCCTCGGCCGGCTCCCCCTCACCTGTCACGTCGCCCACGGTACCCCGATGCCCTCCCGCCCGCGCCGGGTCGTGCCCTCCGCGGCATCCGCCCCGCCTCCGCGGCATCCGCCCCCGCCGTCCGCCGCGCCACTTCGGCGGCCTCTGCGCCACCTGTACTGGCGCAGACCGCGTCAAGCTGGCGCAGTGCCGAGGCGATCGCCGCGCGTGAGACAGTGAGGCATGGCGAACTCACCGTCCGGTGACTCCACGATCGACCGGCTCGTGCGCATCCTCGAGACCTTCTCCACCGATCGCACCGTGCAGACCGCCGCCGAGATCGGGCGCCGGGCCGGCCTGCCCTCGTCGACCGCGCACCGCATCGTCGACGACCTCGTCGAGGCGGGCCTGCTCGAGCGCGACGAGCACCACAGGATCCGCCTCGGCATGCGCCTCTGGGAGCTCGCGCTGCGCGGCTCCCGCGCGCTCCGCCTCCGCCAGGCGGCGCTCCCCTTCATGGAGCGCGTGCAGGCACGCATGCGCGAACACACCCAGCTCGCCGTGCTCGAACAGGACGAAGCGCTCTTTCTCGAGCGGCTCTCGTCGCCGACCTCGGGAGCGAACATCACGCGGGTGGCCGGCCGTCTTCCGCTGCATGCGTCCTCGTCCGGCCTCGTGCTCCTCGCCCACGCCGACGCGGACGTCGTCGAGCGGGTGTTCGCGCAACCCCTTCAGGCGGTGTCGGCCGAGACGATCACGGATGCCGCGGAGCTCCGTCGCACGCTGGCCGACGTGCGGCGGCGCGGCCATGTCGTCGCCCCTGGCTCGATCGAACGTGTGTCCACGGGTGTCGCGGTGCCCGTGCGCGACGAGCGCGGGCGCGTCATCGCTGCGCTCTCGGTCGTGCTCCCCCGCGACTCGGGCGCCGAGGCCGCGGCGATCGAGGAGTTGACGGCTGCGTCCGCCGGCATCACGAAGGTGCTGTCCCGCCGACGCGAGTGATGCGCCGTGGCCAACGCCTGCTTCTCATTGAACGGGAAGGCACGACCGGCTCGTCGTCGTCGTCACGCACACTGGATCGCGACATCCGCACGCTCGCACACTCGACGTCGAAGGAGACGCCATGACCGACGCCATCCGCACCCGGGTCGCCATCATCGGAGCCGG
Source organism: Agromyces sp. NSFZ (assembly GCF_056156205.1). Taxonomy (NCBI): domain Bacteria; kingdom Bacillati; phylum Actinomycetota; class Actinomycetes; order Micrococcales; family Microbacteriaceae; genus Agromyces; species Agromyces sp. NSFZ. The sequence goes on along the minus strand of NZ_CM149585.1, from coordinate 32,399 downwards.
CCCCGCCGGACTCTTCCTCTCCCACCTGCTCGCGTCGGCCGGCATCGACTCCATCGTCATCGACCAGCGGTCGCGCGAGGAGATCGAGAAGACGATCCGCGCCGGCATCCTCGAGCACGGCACCGCCGAGGTGCTCGCCGCCACCGGGGCATCCGACCGCGTCATGACCGTCGGCCACCGCCACGACGGCATCGAGCTGCGCTTCGCCGGTGAGGGCCACCGCATCGACTTCCCCGCACTGACCGGTCGCAGCGTCTGGCTGTACCCGCAGCACGAGGTGCTCATCGACCTCATCGCCGTGCGCCTCGCCGCGGGACAGGACCTGCGGTTCGGCATCACCGCGGTCAGCGTGGACGGCGCCGACACCGATCGGCCGACCGTGCACGCGACCACGGCCGACGGCGAGCCGCTCGTGATCGAGGCCGAGTTCGTCGTCGGCGCCGACGGGTCACGCAGCGTCGCCCGCACCTCGGTGACGGGTTCCAGCACTGGGGGTTACTTCCGCGAGTACCCGTTCGCGTGGTTCGGGATCCTCTGCGAGGCGCCGCCGAGCGCGCCCGAGCTCATCTACAGCAACTCGCCGAACGGCTTCGCGCTCATCAGCCAGCGCAGCGCCACGGTGCAGCGCATGTACTTCCAGTGCGACCCCGAGATCGACCCCGAGTCGCTGAGCGAGCGTGAGATCTGGGACGACCTGCAGTCCCGCGTGGACGGCCACGAACTCCTCGAGGGCCCGATCTTCCAACGCGACGTGCTGCGCTTCCGCAGCTTCGTGGCGCACGAGCTGCGTCGTGGCCGCGTCGCGCTCGTCGGCGACGCGGCGCACACGGTGCCGCCCACGGGCGCGAAGGGCATGAACCTCGCCGTCGCCGACGTGCTCCTCCTCGATCGTGCGCTGCGGGCGCTCCTGCTCGAGGGCGACGAGCGTCCGCTCGACCGATACGCCGAGACCGCCCTGCGACGCATCTGGAAGGCGCAGCACTTCTCCTGGTGGATGACGAGCATGCTGCACGTCGCGCCGGATGCCTCGGACTTCGACCGCCTGCGCCAGCTCGGCGAGCTGCGCTCGGTCGTCGACTCCGAGTCGGGCCGCCGCTACCTCGCCGAGGCGTACACGGGATGGCCGTTCCAGACGGAGCTCTGAGCGGGCCGGCTCGTTCCGGCCCGTCAGTCCGACGACGAGAGCAACTCCCGGCGGACCACGGCAGCGCTCCACCGCCCCAGCAGGGCTCCCGCGACCGTGTCCGAGATGTGGTGCTGCCCGCGGTAGATCCGTGAGAACGCGATGGCGGCGGGAATCCCGTACCGCAGCAGGGGTCCGAGGAGTCGGGCGCCGCGGACTCCGTGCCGGTCGAGCAGGTCGGCGAGCGTGGTGTGGAGCGCGACGGCGGCCGCCGTGTGCCCCGACGGGAACGAGGATGTGGCGTGCGGCTGCTCCGGCCGCCACACGCCTCGAGGTCGCGGCCGCCCCACGAGCGCCGCGGATCCGACGAAGCAGGCGGTCTCGAGCGCGAGGGCCGCGCCGGGGGCGACGGCGGATCGGCGGTCGCGCGTCAGCCACCAGGTCACGCCGCACCAGAGCGCCCCGTTCGCGATCGTCTGAGGCACCCCCGAATACCACGAGAACGGGTGGGTGATCCGATCGAGCACCTCACGCGGCTCGGGCGGATCGGGCGGAGCGCCGTCGCCGTCGTGCCGGTGGCCGAACGCGGCCTGGAGCGCGCGCACCGCTCGGTCCTCACGGGGGTCGTCGCCGCCGACGAATCGAGCGACCCGACCGGCTGCAGCGAGGATCCCGATCGCTCCGAGCCCCGGCAGGACGAACGAGCGGAGGAGCGGATGCATGCCCGCAGCCTAGTGGCGCGGCACCGTCGGGACGAATGGTGCGCGAGGGGGGACTTGAACCCCCACACCCTTGCGAGTACTGGCACCTGAAGCCAGCGCGTCTGCCAATTCCGCCACTCGCGCACGTGGGGCGCACCGAAGTGCGCCAACCAACCGAGAGTATCACCTCGACCCGCCGAATCACCATTCGGCGGGGGACTGCAGCTCGTGGCATCCGGCCGACCCCACTGCTCGCCGTATGTTCCCGTTCCCGCGTCATGTGGCCCGTACGGCGGGCACCCTGCGCGGGAACGGAACATCGGGCGATGACAGTTGCCGCCCCGGGGTCGCCACGCGTTCGGCGACCCTTCGGGAATCCTCCGAGTTCCCCCGCCACTTGCGCTCGCCCCCTCGCACGGGAATAGCATCGATCAGCGGGTCCGGCGTCCCGACCGATGCGATGAGAGGACGACCCATGACCGCGCCCGACACCTCCCCCGAATCCATGAATCCCCCCGACGTGCCCAACGACTTCTCCGTGCCCCAGAACCTCGACCTCAGCGGCATCCGCGGCTACCTCTTCGACCTCGACGGCGTGCTCACGCCGACCGCCGTCGTGCACATGCACGCCTGGTCGCGCCTCTTCGCGCCGTTCCTCGAGCAACACGGCGCCGAGCCGTACACCGACGCCGACTACTTCGCCCACATCGACGGCAAGCCGCGCTACGACGGCGTGCGCAGCCTCCTCGCGAGCCGCGGCATCGTCGTGCCAGAGGGCGACGTGAGCGACGCGGCATCCGAAGACACCGTGCACGGCCTCGGCAACCGCAAGAACGAGGCCTTCAACGCCACCCTCGCCGAGGAGGGCGTCGAGGCCTACCCCGCGAGCGTCGCGTTCCTCGACGCGGTACAGGCGAGCGGATGCCACGTCGCCGTCGTCTCGAGCTCGAAGAACGCCCCCGCCGTGCTCGCCGCCGCCGGCCTCGCCGACCGGTTCGAGGTCGTCGTCGACGGTGTCGTTGCCGCGCGCGACGGCCTCCCCGGCAAGCCCGAGCCCGACACGTTCGAGCGTGCTGCCGAGTTGCTCGGGCTGCCGACCGAGGCGTGCGCCGTCGTCGAGGACGCCGAATCCGGCGTCAAGGCGGGCGCGGCGGGCGAGTTCGGCATCGTCATCGGCGTCGATCGCGGCGTCGGACGCCACACCCTCGCCGAGCTCGGCGCCGACGTGATCGTCGACGAGCTCGACGAACTGATCCCGCTGCTCCCAGCTTCGACCGGCTCGGCGACCAGCGCTCCCGACCCATCCCCCGGCACCACCCGAGAGGAACCCGCATGAGGTTCGCCGACCACGACCCGCTGAACCGCACCCGGTTCCCGATCGACGAGTGGGCGCTCGTCGAGCGCGAGTTCGGCGTCGACGACATGGGGCGCACCGAGACGCTCTTCACCGTGGGCAACGGCTACCTCGGCTTCCGCGGCAACGTCGAGGAGGGCCGCGACGGCCACTTCCATGGCACGTTCGTCAACGGGTTCCACGAGACGTGGCCCATCCGCCACGCCGAGGAGGCGTTCGGGTTCGCCCGGGTCGGACAGACGATCGTGAACGTCCCCGACGCCAAGGTGATCCGCCTCTACGTCGACGACGAGCCGCTCGTGCTCACCGAGGCCGAACTCCTCTCCTATGAACGTCGGCTCGACTTCCGGCTCGGTGCGCTGAGCCGGTCGATCGAGTGGCGAACGCCCTCGGGCAAGCGCGTGCTCATCACGAGCCGGCGCATGGTCTCGTTCACCGACCGCCACCTCGCCGTGCTCGACTACGAGGTGGAACTCCTCGACGCGGATGCCGCGGTCACCATCACAAGCCACATCCTCAACCGCCAGGACGGCCGCGACGAGTACCGCTCGGGCGTGGCCGAGAGCGTCGGGGCGTTCGACCCGCGCCGAGCCGAGCAGTTCAACGAGCGCGTGCTGCAGCCGCGGTTCAAGCGCGCCGAGGACGCTCGGTACGTGCTCGGCTACCAGACCACCAACTCGGGCATGACGATCGCGGTCGGCGCCGAGCACTCGATCGCCACCGAGAACGCGTACACCGAATCCGGATCGGTCGGCGACGACCTCGCGAAGCACAGCTATCGGGTGCACGCCCGGCGCGGCAAGCCGATCCGCATCACCAAGACGACGAGCTACCACACCGCGCGACGGGTTCCGGCGCGCGAACTGGTCGACCGCTGCGACCGCACCCTCGACCGTGCGGCCGAGCTCGGCGTCGCCGAGGTGTTCGCCCAGCAGCGTGCGTGGCTCGACGACTTCTGGAACCGTTCCGACGTCGAGGTCGAGGGGCAGCCGGCGATCCAGCAGGCCACGAGGTGGAACCTGTTCCAGCTCGCGCAGGCCACGGCCCGCACCGACGGCGGTGGCGTGGCGGCGAAGGGCGTCACGGGCACCGGATACGGCGGCCACTACTTCTGGGACAGCGAGATCTACGTGCTCCCGTTCCTCACCTATACGGCGCCGATCGTCGCCCGCAACGCGCTCCGCTTCCGGCAGCGGATGCTCGACTCCGCACGTGCCCGCGCCATGGAGCTCAACCAGCACGGGGCCCTGTTCCCCTGGCGCACCATCAACGGGCAGGAATCGTCGGCCTACTACGCCGCCGGCACCGCCCAGTACCACATCGATGCCGACATCTCGTACGCGCTCTGCCAGTACGTCGCCGCGACCGGCGACGAGGACTTCCTCGCCCGCGGCGCGATCGACATCCTCGTCGAGACGGCTCGCATGTGGGAGGACCTCGGCTTCTGGCGATCGAACGCCGACGACGTGTTCCACATCCACGGCGTGACGGGGCCTGACGAGTACACGACGGTCGTGAACGACAACCTCTACACGAACGTCATGGCGCGAGCGAACCTCGCTGCGGCGGCAGCGGCGGTCGATAACCTGCAGGTGCTCGATCCCATCGCCTACCACCGGCTCGTCGAGCGGCTCGGCGTCACGCCGGGCGAGGTGGCCGGCTGGCGTCGCGCCGCCGCGCACATGCACATCCCGTTCGACGAGCAGCTCGGCATCCACCCGCAGGATGCCGCGTTCCTGCAGAAGGAGCTCTGGGACCTCGAGAACACCCCGGAAGACCGCCGCCCGCTCCTGCTGCACTACCACCCGCTCGTCATCTATCGCTTCCAGGTGCTCAAGCAGGCCGACGTCGTGCTCGCCCTGTACCTGCAGGGCGATCGGTTCTCGACCGAGGCCAAGCGCGCGAACTTCGAGTACTACGACCCGCTGACCACGGGCGACTCGACGCTCTCCGCGGTCGTGCAGTCGATCATCGCGGCCGAGGTGGGCTACCACGAGCTGGCCATACGGTACTTCCGCGCCGCGCTCTTCGTCGACCTCGCCGACCTGCACCACAACGCGGCCGACGGCGTGCACGTCGCCTCCACGGGCGGCGTGTGGAGCGCGCTCGTCTCGGGCTTCGGCGGATTCCGCGACCACAACGGCGTCTTCACGTTCGACCCGCGGCTGCCCGACGACTGGACCCGCATCACCTACCGCATCACGCTGCGGAACACCCGGCTCCGCGTCACGCTCGTGCCCGAGTCGATCTCGTTCACCGTCGAGACGGGCGAAGAGGCGCAGGTGCGCGTGCGCGGTGCCGAGGTCGCCGTCAGGGCCGGCGCTCCGGTGACGGTGCCGCTCGAGGGGCACGGACCGCGCCTCTACGGGGCTCCCACGATGCGGGATGTCACGGGCTCCCGCCGTGCCGACGGCACGCTGCTCACCGCGTCGCTGCCCACGCTCTCGCTCGACGTCGACGAGGAGGAATTGCCGCTGCCGGTGGACTGAGCACGGGGCTTCCCAGCCGCTCGGGCTACCATGACACCATCACGGATACGGGATCGGGAGACCTGTGGGCCTACTGGACAACTTCGAGAAGGGTCTCGAGCGCGCCGTCAACGGCGCATTCGCGAAGACCTTCCGCTCGGGGCTGCAGCCCGTCGAGATCACCGCGGCACTCAAGCGCGAGATCGACACGAAGGCGGCGGTCGTCTCACGCGACCGCGTGCTCGTGCCGAACACCTTCGCCGTGCGGATGTCTCCCGCCGACCACGACCGCATGACCGGCCTCGGTCCGGCGCTCATCGACGAGCTGACCGACCTGGTGCAGAAGCACGCGGCGAGCCAGCGCTTCCAGTTCGCCGGCGGCATCTCGATCACCCTCCAGTCCGATCCCGGCCTCACCGAGGGCATGGTCCAGGTCGACTCCCGCAACGTGAAGGGCCAGGTCGCCTGGACCCCCGTGCTCGACATCGGCGGCACGCGGCATCCGATCCTCAAGGGCCGCACCGTGATCGGTCGCGGCAGTGAGGCCGACATCACGCTCGACGACTCCGGGGCCTCCCGCCGTCACGCCGAGGTGCAGTGGGACGGCTCGCGCGCGCGAGTGCGCGACCTGGGGTCCACCAACGGCACGCAGCTCAACGGCGCCCCCGTGAAGGACGCCGTGCTCGAGCCCGACTCCGTCATCACGATCGGCCGCAGCCGCATCGTGTTCCGAGTGCTGGCCCAGGCGTCCGCCCCGGCCGCGGCGCGGCGACCCGACCCGGCCACCGAACGCCACGACATGGGCGGATTCTGGGGGCCCGGCGAATGAGCGAACTCACCCTCCTGGTCCTCCAGCTCGGGTTCCTCCTGCTGCTCTGGGTTTTCGTCTTCGCGATCGTCTACTCCCTGCGCAGCGACCTCTTCGGCCAGCGGGTGCGCAAGCTCCAGCCCGACGCCGCTGCGGCGCCGGTCGCGGCATCCGCGTTCCCCGCGTCGTCGGCGGCACCCACCGAGGCGGTGTCGCACCCGTCGGCCCCCGCATCGGGTCCCGGCGGCGAGACGGCCTCGACCGACAACGCCACGCGCCTCGTGATCACGAGCGGTGCGCGCGCCGGCGCCGAGTTCCCCCTCGGCCGTGACGAGATCACGATCGGCCGATCCAGCGACTCGGCCATCATCATCCGCGACGACTACACCTCCACCCACCACGCGCGACTCATGCTGTGGAACGGCCGCTGGATGATCCAGGACCTCGACTCCACGAACGGCACCTTCCTCAACGGCTCCCGAGTGACCGTGCCGACCCCGATCCCGCTCGGAGCCACGGTGAAGGTCGGAGCGACGACGTTCGAGCTGCGGCGGTAGCCATGGCGACGGTCAAGGCGAGCGCGGCGGTCTCGCACGTCGGGCGGATCCGCTCGAACAACCAGGACTCCGGCTATGCCGGGCGGCGGCTCTTCCTCGTCGCCGACGGCATGGGCGGTCACGCGGGCGGCGACGTGGCGAGCGCCATCGCGACGACCCGCATCGCCGACGCCGACGCCGATTACCCTTCGGCTCCGGATGCCGCGGCCGCCCTCGAGGGCGCTCTCGTCGCCGCCAACCGCCAGCTCGCCGAGACGGTGGCCGGCCACTCGGAACTCACCGGCATGGGTACCACCGTGAGCGCCCTGCTGGTGCAGGGCGACCGGGTGGTGATCGCGCACATCGGCGACTCCCGCATCTACCTGCTGCGCTCAGGCGAGCTCAGCCAGATCTCGACCGACCACACGTTCGTGCAGCGACTCGTCGACGCCGGACGCATCACCGCCGAGGAGGCGATGGTGCACCCGCGGCGTTCGGTGCTGATGCGGGTGCTCGGCGATGTCGAGAGCTCCCCAGAGATCGACTCGATGGTGCTCGACGCCCGCCCCGGCGACCGGTGGATGCTCTGCTCCGACGGCCTCTCGGGCGTCGTCTCCTTCGACGAGCTGCACGACCTGCTCTCGACGGATGCCGGGGCGAAGCAGGTCGCCGACCGGCTCGTGAAGGCGTCCCTCGACGGCGGTGCCCCCGACAACGTCACCGTCGTCGTGGTCGACATCGGCGATCCGCCCGCACCGGCCACCCCGCCACTCGTGGTGGGCTCGGCCGCCGCCCCGCTCGCGTTCGGCGCCGCCGCGGAACCGGTGCGAGCCCGGGGCATCCGGCTGGCTCCGTTCCGGCCGCACCCGGTGCAGGAGACGCACTTCGAGCCCGACTCGGAGGACTACTTCGACGAGCTGATCGAGGAGGACGAGCGTCGCCGCCGCCGGCGGCGCATCATGTGGATCTTCTGGGTCGTACTGCTGATCGCCGCCATCGTGACGACGTTCGTGGTCGGCTACCAGTGGACGCAGACCCGCTACTACGTCGGCGAGTCGAACGGCCGGGTCGCGATCTTCCAGGGCATCCAGCAGGATCTCGGGCCGATCTCGCTGCACGAGCTGCACACCGAGACCACGATCGACATCGCCGACCTGCGCACGTACGACCAGCAGCGGGTGGAGCAGACCATCAGCGCCGGCTCGTTCTCCGAGGCCTACCGCATCGTGCAGCGACTGGAGGAATCCGTTGACTGACCAGCGAACCGCGGGCGGAGTCTCGACGGGCACGCCTCCCGGCGGCGTCCGGCGCATCCGCCTCCCGCAGCGACTGCGCAACACCGAGCTGTGGCTCCTGGCCCTCGCGTGCATCATCAACATCGGCGCGCTCCTGCTCGTGCAGCTCGGTGCCATGGGCGGCATCGACACGCAGCTGATCCTGCTCGGATTGGGCCTGTCGGTGCTCGTGTTCGGCCTGCACCTCGCGATGCGTTTCGTGGCTCGCGACGCCGACCCGTTCCTGCTCCCCGTCGCGACCGTGCTCAACGGCCTCGGCATCGCCATGATCTACCGCATCGACATCGCCGACGGCGAGAGCGGCTGGGAGAGCGCGTCGGTGCGGCAGATCGTGTGGAGCGCGATCGCGATCGTCGCGGCCATCGCCACCATCCTGACGTTGCGCAACCATCGCGTGCTGTTCCGCTACACCTACCTCTCGGGCCTCGTGGCCATCGTCCTGCTCCTGCTCCCGCTCGTGCCCGGCATCGGCCGGGAAGTGAGCGGCGCACGTGTGTGGATCGGCATCGGGGACGTGGCGACGTTCCAGCCCGGCGAGATCGCGAAGATCGCCCTCGCCGTCTTCTTCGCCGGCTACCTCGTGCGCAACCGGGACTCGCTGTCGATGGTCGGGCGCACCGTGCTGGGCATGCGATTCCCGCGGGCTCGAGACCTCGGTCCGCTGCTCGTGGTGTGGGCACTGTCGATGGCGGTCATCGTCTTCCAGCGCGACCTCGGCACGGCCCTCCTCTACTTCGGCCTGTTCCTCGTGATGCTCTACGTGGCGACGAGCCGGCTCTCGTGGGTGGTGCTCGGCCTCAGCCTCTTCATCGGCGGCGCGATCGTCGCGAGCCAGACGCTCGACTACGTCGGCAACCGGTTCGCGAACTGGCTCGACCCGTTCAACCCCGAGCGGTTCGACCAGGAGTTCGGCGGCAGCTACCAGCTCGTGCAGGGCCTGTTCGGGCTGGCGAACGGCGGGCTCATCGGCACCGGCTGGGGACAGGGGCGGCCCGACATCACGCCCGTACCGCAGAGCGATTACATCATCGCGAGCCTCGGCGAGGAGCTCGGGCTCGCCGGTATCTTCGCCATCCTCGCCCTCTACGTGCTGTTCGTGGCGCGCGGGTTCCGCATCGGGTTCGCCGGGCAGGACGACTTCGGCAAGCTCCTCGGCGTCGGCCTCGCCTTCGTCATCGCGCTGCAGGTCTTCATCGTCGTCGGCGGCGTCACGCGCGTCATCCCGCTCACGGGCCTCACGACCCCGTTCCTCGCGGCCGGCGGCTCGTCGCTCGTCGCGAACTGGATCATCGTTGCCCTGCTGCTGCGGCTCTCGGACACCGTGCGCAACCACCCGAGGCTGGTGATCGAGGGATGAACCGCGAGCTCAAGCGCGTGACGATCGTCGCGCTCCTCATGTTCCTGGCGCTCTTCGTGTCGACCACGATCATCCAGTACGTGCAGGCCGAGAACCTCGCCGCCGACCCGCGCAACTCGCGCACGCTCTACGAGAGCTACTCGGTCGAGCGCGGACCGATCCTCGTCGACGGCACGCCCATCGCGTTCTCGCAGCCCACCGACGACGACTACAAGTTCCAGCGCGTGTACGCGAACGGGCCGCTCTACGCGCCCGTCACCGGGTACATCCCGGTGAACGGCGAGTCCACCGGCCTCGAGCACGCGCTGAACTCGTACCTCAGCGGCCAGTCGTCGAGCCAGTTCTTCGACCAGCTCAACCGGCTCATCTCCGGGCAGGACCCGATGGGAGCATCCGTCGAGGTCGCCATCGACCCGGTCGCCCAACAGGCGGCCTGGGACGCGCTCGGCGACTACACCGGCTCGGTGATCGTCACGGAACCGTCCACGGGGCGCATCATCGCCATGGTGTCGAAGCCCACGTTCGACCCCAACGCGCTGACCGTGCACGACAGCTCCCAGGTGCAGGCGACGTACGAGGGACTGCTCGCGGATCCGGCCGACCCGTTGTTCAACCGTGCCATCGGCGGCGACATGAACCCGCCCGGCTCGACGTTCAAGCTGGTCGTCACGGCGGCCGCGCTCGAGTCGGGCCGGTACACGCCGCAGTCCACCTTCCCGAATCCGGCGACGCTGACCCTGCCGGGCACCGACACGGTGGTGCGCAACTCCGGCGGCGGCACCTGCGGGCCGGGCGCCGAGGTCACCCTCGCCGACGCGCTCCGCCTCTCGTGCAACATCCCGATGGCGGAGCTCGGCATGGAGCTCGGCGATGCCGCCATTCGCGAGCAGGCCGAGAAGTTCGGCTTCAACTCCTCGTTCGAGATCCCCACGCCGACCGAGACGAGCGTCTACCCTCGCGTGCTCGACGAACCGCAGACCGCGCTCAGCGCCTTCGGGCAGAGCGACGTGCGGGCGACGCCCCTGCAGATGGCCATGGTCTCGGCCGCGATCGCCAATGGCGGCATCGTCATGAAGCCCGATCTGGTCGACGCCATCACGGCCCCCGACTTCACGCCGTTGCAGGAGTTCGAGGGCGCCGAATTCGGCCGCGCGATCAGCGAGGACACGGCGAACACCATGGTGCAGATGATGGTGGACGGCGTCGAAAGCGGGGCCGCGAGTAATGCAAGAATAGACGGCGTCAGCGTGGCCGGTAAGACGGGTACAGCAGAGAACGGAGAGAGTGACCCCTACACTCTCTGGTTCACGGGTTTTGCCCCCGCCGACAGCCCTCAGTATGCGATCACGGTACTCGTGGAGGATGGCGGGGGACTTGGTCAGGAGGGGTACGGCAATCTCATCGCCGCACCCGTCGCAAAGCAGGTACTAGAGGCGGTGCTGAACAAATGAGACCGAGCGCAGGGCTCACCTTCGGAGGGCGCTACGAACTGCAGTCCCGGATCGCCATCGGCGGCATGGGCGAGGTGTGGCAGGCGACGGATCTCGTCATCGGCCGTCAGGTGGCGATCAAGATCCTGAAGGACGAGTACCTCGGCGACCCCGGCTTCCTCGAGCGGTTCCGCGCCGAGGCGCGCCACGCCGCCCTCGTGAACCACGAGGGCATCGCGAACGTCTTCGACTACGGCGAGGAGGAGGGCAGCGCCTACCTCGTCATGGAGCTCGTGCCCGGCGAGGCCCTTTCCACCATCCTCGAGCGAGAGCACGTGCTCTCCACCGACAAGGTGCTCGACATCGTCGCGCAGACCGCGGGCGCACTGCAGGCCGCACACGCGGCCGGCCTCGTGCATCGCGACATCAAGCCCGGCAACCTGCTCATCACACCCGACGGGCGCGTGAAGATCACCGACTTCGGCATCGCCCGCATCGCCGACCAGGTGCCGCTCACCGCCACCGGCCAGGTCATGGGCACCGTGCAGTACCTCTCGCCAGAGCAGGCGTCAGGGCATCCCGCGTCGCCGACGACCGACATCTACTCGCTCGGCATCGTGGCCTACGAGGCGCTCGCCGGGCGTCGACCGTTCACCGGCGAGTCCCAGGTCGCGATCGCCATGGCGCAGATCAACGAGACGCCGCCCGACCTGCCGGTCACCGTGTCCGAGCCGGTCCGCAACCTCGTGTACGCGTCCATCGCGAAGAATCCGGCCGATCGCCCGCAGTCGGCGGCCCACCTCGCGCGCGCCGCGACGGCGCTGCGACGCGGCGATGTGCAGGGGGCGGCGGCGGCCGTCCCGGCCGTGCTGGGTGCCGCCGGCGGCACCGCCGCGACCATGCTCATGCCGCAGCAGGGCGCGACGGCGGCGACCACGGTACTGCCCTCCGCGGCGGGCGGATACGCGGCGGGAGCTGCCGCTGGGCTCGGTGCCGGAGACGTCGCGACGACCGAGACCGTCGACGAGGAGACCGCTGAGCGCAAGCGCAGCCCGTGGACCTGGCCGCTCATCGTGCTCATCGCGATCCTCGCGATCGTGCTCATCGGCACCATCATCGCGATCGCGATGAGCCAAGGCGGCGGCGACGACGACCCGACCTCCACCACGGCGCGTCCGACCGCCACGACGGCGCCTCCGACGGCGACCACGCCGCCCACCACGCAGGCGCCGCAGACCATCCAGATCGACCGCAATGCCTACATCGGCATGAACATCGACGATGCCGCGGCGGAGATCGAGGCGCTCGGCCTGCCCGTCACCCGCCAGGCCGGTGCTGCGGCGACGGAGCCCGGCCTTGCGAACACCGTCTCGGAGGTGAACCCGAGCGGACCGGTGCAGCCCGGCACGACGATCACGCTCACCTACCTCACCGACCCGGTTGCGCCCACCGCACCGTCGTCGGCGCCCACAACGAACACGAATCCGGCCGATCCGGGCTCGCAGATCACCGTGCAGTGGTCTCCGCAGACGTGCCCGGCCGGACAGACGCTGAGCGGCTACGAGGTCGCCGTCACGGGCGATGCATCCGTTCCGAACAACCCGGTCTTCGGACCCGGTACGACGAGCGCGCAGATCAACGTCAATGATGCGCCCGGCGGATCGTTCGAGGTCACCTACCGTTACTTCTGCGGTCAGCTCGACTCACCGTTCTCGCCCGCCCTCACGGTCGACATCAAGGCCGCCAACGGCAACGGCTGACGGGCGAACTGGGACGTACGGAACGGAGCTGCATGGTGAGCGATGAGGGACGCGTACTCGCGGGTCGATACCGCGTGGGTGCACTCATCGGTCGGGGCGGCATGTCCGACGTGCACGTCGGCACCGACAGCCGCCTCGGTCGCCAGGTCGCGATCAAGCTCCTCAAGCCGCAGCTGGCGACCGACCCCGCCTTCCGCATGCGCTTCCGCCAGGAGGCGCAGTCGGCGGCACGCATGGCGCATCCGACCATCGTGCGCGTCTTCGACGCCGGCGAGGAGACGGTCGTCGACGCCGCCGGGCACGAGGTGCAGCTGCCGTTCATCGTCATGGAGTTCGTCGAGGGGCGGCTCCTGAAGGACATCATCCACGACGGACCACTCGAGCCGGTCGCAGCCGTCCGCGTCATCGACGGAGTGCTCACCGCGCTCGAGTACTCGCATCGGGCGGGTGTCGTGCATCGCGACATCAAACCCGGCAACATCATGATCACCACCACCGGCCAGGTGAAGGTCATGGACTTCGGCATCGCGCGAGCGGTGTCGGACTCGGCGACCACGGTCGCCCAGACCACCGCGATCCTCGGCACCGCGTCGTACTTCTCGCCCGAACAGGCGAAGGGTGAGACGGTCGACGCGCGCACCGACCTCTACTCGACGGGCGTAGTGCTCTTCGAGATGCTCACCGGTCGTCCGCCGTTCCGGGGCGACACCCCGGTGGCCGTCGCCTACCAGCACGTGAGCGAACGGCCCGTGAAGCCGAGCGTCATCAACCCGAAGGTCTCCCCCGCACTCGACGCGGTCGTCATGCACGCGCTCACCAAGAACCGCGAGGAGCGCTACCAGACGGCGGCCGAGTTCCGCGCCGACGTCGACGTCGCCGCCACCGGCCGGGTGCCGGTGCATCAGCAGCCCGACGAGGCGACCCTGCTCTTCGGGGCGCCGACGGGCGCGCTCTCGACCTCTGAGCTCGCGCTGCGCCAGCTCACTGAAGACGAGACCGTGACGCGCACCCAGCGTCGACCGCCCGCGGTGTGGATCTGGTCGGGCATCATCGGCGTCGTCGTGATCGTCGTCGCCGTCATGTACTGGGCCTTCAACCTCCAGCCCGCCGACGACCTTCCGTCGAACGCCCGCGAGATCCCCGCCCTCGCGGGCGCGACGTACGAGGACGCCGTGCAGCAGTTGCAGGAGCTCGGCCTTCCCGCGAGCCGCATCGACGAATCGAGCGAGACGGTGCCGGCCGGACAGGTGATCCGCACGGACCCGCCGGCGGCGGAGATCGTCGACTCGGGCACGGCCGTGACCATCTGGGTCTCGTCCGGACGACAGGCGGTGACGGTACCCGACCTGCGCAACAAGACCCTCGAGCAGGCGAAGGCCGACCTGCAGGCGGTCGGCCTGGCGCCCGGCACCGAGACCCGAGAGAACTCCCCGTCCGTGGCGGCCGACACCGTGCTCGGCACCTCGCCGGAGGCCGGAAGCTCCGTCGAGGCCGGGTCGACCGTGGACTTCCGGGTCTCGAGCGGCATGGTGACGCTCACCGACCTCACGGGCCAGACGCTCTCCGCGGCGAGTTCCTACCTCTCGGCCGAGAACCTGCAGCTGAACCCGGTGCCGAAGCCCGACCCGTCCTGCAAGTCGCAACCGGGCTCACCCGTGACGCAGCAGTCCCTGCCGCCCGGCGACGTTCCGCAGCGATCCACGGTCGAACTCACCTACTGCGCCGGCTGACGCCGCGGCGGAGGGCGTCCCGAGGGTCGTGAGGCCGCCAGCCCGACCCACGTGCGTCAGCTCGACCGCACCAGGGGGTTCAGGTGCACGGCGCGCTCGCGCGCCTCGGGGAGGCCGGCGACCGCGAGCCAGTTGCCGAGCATCCGGTACCCGCCCTCGGTGAGCACCGACTCGGGGTGGAACTGCACGCCGAAGATCGGCGCCGACTCGTGCCGGAGCCCCATGATCACGCCGCCCTGGGTGCGGCTGGTGACGACGAGCTCTGGCGGCACGGTGTCGTCGACGACGGCGAGCGAGTGGTACCGGGTGGCCGTGAACGGCTGCGGCACCCCGGTGTAGAAGTCGCTGTCGTCGTGCGTGATGCTCGAGGTCTTGCCGTGCATGAGCTCCTCGGCATTCGTCACCACCGCGCCGAACGCCTCCGCGATCGCCTGATGTCCGAGGCACACGCCGAGCACCGGCTGGCCCGTCGAGAGGGCGGCTTCGACCACCGGGATCGACACACCCGCATCCGACGGCTTGCCGGGCCCCGGCGAGATCAGCACGGCGTCGTACTCGGCGATGCGCGCCGCGACCTCCTCGGGTGCGATCGCGTCGTTGCGCACCACCTCCGTCTCGGCGCCGAGCTCCTGCAGGTAGCCGTTCAGCGTGTAGACGAAGCTGTCGTAGTTGTCGATGACGAGGACTCTGGTCATTCACTCCACCGTGACTTCGATCGGATTGACGATGCCGTCGACCCATGGGAACACCCACGTGAACAGGGCGAACACCACGGCCGCGGCGAGCAGCAGGAGCAGGAGGATCCGCAGCCATACGGGGCCGGGAAGCACCCGCCAGAGTGCAGCGTACATGTCAGGACTCCCAGGTTGCGACGACGTCGGCGATCTCGGCGGGCGGGCCGGCCGTGCTCGGCCGCCACGATTCGAGCACCCCGTACGCGATGATGCGCTCGGCGGTCGAGTACAGCGGATTGCAGCTCGTGAGCGTGATGAGGCGGTCGACCGGCTGCAGGTCGGGATGATGCGGCACGGGTGCCAGCACCTCGACCGTCTCTGGCGTCACGTACTCGAGGTCGCGGAAGCGGTACGTGTACCAGCCGTCGCGAGTCTGGACGTAGATGGCGTCACCGAGGCGCAGCTGCTCGATCTCGTGCATGCCGCCGCCGTAGGCGCTGCGGTGCGAGGCGATCGCGAAGTTGCCCACGTCTCCCGGCATCTGGGTCTCGGGGTAGTGCCCCACCCCGAGCGCGTTGCTGTTGAGCACGTCGAGCCCGACGCCCTCGGCGATGCGCCGTTGCGAGTCCTCGCCGAAGCGGGGCACATACATGATGGCGAACGGATCGCCGTCGGGGAATGCGGCGGCCACCACAGGGTCGCCGTAGTCCTCGACGACGGGTGCCTGGTCGTCGGCCCCGTCGGCTCCGTCGCCGCCGCCGTCGCCGCGGTCGGCTCGCGCCTCCTCGAGCCACTCCGCACTGAGACCGGATGCCGCGTTCGACTGCTGCCCGGCCATGATGGCGTCGTTCCACCACAGTTGCCAGCCGAGGAACAGCAGGATGAGCACACCGGCCGTGACCAGCAGTTCGCCGAGCACGCCGATGACACCGACCCGCCGGGGCGTGCGCTCGCCGGGCGCGCGAGGCGGCTCGGACTGCTCGGCGGACATATGAGCGATTCTATTCCCGCGGCAACCGACCCGGCTGGGAGTCCCCGGCCCACTCGGCTAGAATCGCCCGCATGGCACGTACGAAACCCTCGAAGCCCGCGCGCGCAGAACAGGTGAGCGGCGAAGACGCCCCGAACCCCGTCTGGTTCAAGCCGGTGATGTTCGGCTTCATGCTCGTCGGCCTCGCCTGGATCATCGTCTTCTACGTGAGCCAGGGCCGGTTGCCCGTCGCCGATCTCGGCTCGTGGAACATCCTCATCGGCTTCGGCATCGCCTTCGTCGGCTTCCTCATGACCACCCGCTGGCGGTAGCCGGCGGCGATTTCCATCGAGTGGGCGGATGTCGCGGCATCCGCCCACCGTCATGTTCTCCACAGGCCATGAACACGCTCGCCCCCCGTTGTCCCCCGAGTTGGCGTCAATTACAGGCGTGTAACTCTCCCCAACTGTGGACAGCGTTGTGGATAACTCGCACCCTCGCCGGCCTGGCGCAACGCCGTGGGTCGTCGCTTCCAGCGACTCAGACGATCGGCAGGTAGAAATAGCGCAGGCTCAGCACCACGAGCACGGCCACGAGTGCCACGAGCAGCCACACCTGCAGCGTCTGCTGCGAGCGCTTGCGCGTCTCGACGTAGATGAGGCCGACGAGCGCACCGACCACGAGGCCGCCGAGGTGGGCCTGCCACGCGATGTTGAAGCCCGGGATGAACCCGATCACGAGGTTGATGCCGAGGAGCACGAACAGCTGCGTCGTCTGCCCGCCGAGCCGCCGCTGGATCACGAGGAACGCGCCCATGAGGCCGAAGATCGCTCCGGATGCCCCGACCACGCCGGTTCTCGGGTCACCGAGCCAGAGCACGCCCACCGAGCCCGCGAATCCGGCGATGAGGTAGAGGGCCAGGAATCGCCACCGACCGAGGATTCCCTCGAGCAGCTGACCGAAGATCCACAGGGTGTACATGTTCAGCAGCACGTGGAAGAGCAGTCGGTTGGAGTGCACGAACACCGACGTCAGCATGCGCCACGGCTCGAAGTTGAACGGCGGCGAGTACACGCCGGCGTAGAGCAGTCGCTCGGTGAGCGCCAGCCCGGGAACCAGCTGCAGCAGGAACACCGCGAGCGTGATGCCGATGAGCGTATACGTCACCACCGGTGCTCCACGCCGCGCCGCCGACCGCATTCGAGTGACCACGGCAGGCGTCGTCCGCGGTGCCGAAGCACGCTGTTCGCGCATGCACTCGGGGCAGATCACCCCGACAGGCGCGGGCGTCTGGCATTCGGGGCAGATCGTGCGCCCGCACCGCTGGCACAGGATGTAGCTCGGCCGATCGGGGTGCCGGTAGCAGGTGCCTGGCCGATCGGCGTCGGCGTCGCTCACCGGGGCGTCAGGCCTGCTCGACGGTGACGCTCTCGATGACGACATCCTCGAGGGGACGGTCGCGCCCGTCGGTCGGAACCGACGCGATCTTGTCGACGATGGCCTGGCTCGCGGCATCCGTCACCTTGCCGAAGATGCTGTGCTTCCCCTGCAGCCACGTCGTGGGGCCGACCGTGATGAAGAACTGGGAGCCGTTGGTGCCGCGGCCGCCCTGGATGCCGGCGTTGGCCATGGCGAGCACATAGGGCTCGGTGAAGTCGAGCTCGGGGTTGATCTCGTCGTCGAACTGGTAGCCGGGGCCGCCGATGCCCTGACCGAGCGGGTCTCCGCCCTGGATCATGAAGCCGGGGATGATGCGGTGGAAGACCACGCCGTCGTACAGCGGCTTGGTCGACTTCTCACCCGTGCCGGGGTGGGTCCACTCGATCTCACCCGTCGCGAGGCCGACGAAGTTCTTGACCGTCTTGGGCGCGTGGTGCCCGTAGAGGTCGACCTTGATCGGTCCGTGGTTGGTGTTGAGGGTCGCGACTGCGGTGTGGATCGGCATGCCCTTATTCTGTCATGCACGGATTCGTCAACCGGCATGCAGGTTTGGGACTCCCACCCCGCTATCAGCCGTTTCGGTGGCAAGATGGAGGGGTTCGCTGCACAACGATGGAGGTCGAGATGAGCCTGTCACGCAAGCGCCGGAAGGAACTCAAGCGACTGCGCAGCAGTGCGGAAGAACTCTGGGGGGACCAGCAGCACGTGCTCGCCGAGGCGAACGCGGTCGCGCGGGAGGCGAGCCGAGCACTCGGCAACCTCACTCGTGAGGAGTTCGTACCGCGCGTGCGCACCGGCTATGAGAGCTACGTCCGTCCGGGCGTCGATCAGGCTCGCAACGCCATCGAGCGCACCGTAGGCAACGCCCTCGGCTCGGTGCTCTCCATCGGCGACATCGCCAACGACGCACGCGTACGCCGGGCCATCGGCCGCATCTCTCCGAGAGCGGTGGCCGTGGTCGAGAAGAACCGCGGCCCCGGTGTCGGAACTTATCTCGCGGTCGGCGCGGCCGTCGTCGTCGCGGCGGGCGTCGCCTACGCCGTCTGGCAGACCTTCCGCGCCGACGACGAGCTCTGGGTCGCCGACGACGAGCCCACGCCGACCCCGGCGCCGGCGGCGGCGCCTCCGGCCTGACGCCGCACGACGCCTCTGCAGTTCTCGCGATGGCCTCGCCCTCTGGGCGGGGTCATCGTCTCTTGGGCGGGGCCCATCGTCTCTGCGGCGGGGTCATCGTCATCTGCGCATGCGCCCGAGACGTACGAATCCGGCCGTCGTCCCGATCGAATCCTGCCAATCACAGGAATCTGAGAAATCGCCTTGCGTTCCCGGCGAGAATCCCGCTACTCTGTTGACTCGTGCCTGACCAGGCCGAATCACGAGAGGAGTTGATACCCATGATGACGCGCCGAATCTTCACACTGCCGCGCACGGGAGTCCTCCTCGCGTACGCCGCCTGCTAGCGGGCTTCGTCGACCTCTCGCGCTGCTGCGCCTGACGTCACTCCGCCCGCTCGGGCGTGACCTGCGGGTCCCCTCCCGCGACATCCGCCGATCTCGTCGCCACGACTGAGACGACCCTCGGATGCCTCGCCGGCACCGCACTCGCCGTCACGCACCGGCTCCCGACGCGCGCTCGCGCGCCCTCGCAGCCTCCCCCGCGCACGCTCGCGCTGATCCGTCGGGCGCACGCATCCCGCACGACCACGGATCGCCCCGCCCTCGGCAACCGCCGTCGGGCACCTCGCAACACCCCAACCGAAGGAAACATCGTGAACGCGAATCCCCTCACCGCCGGCGCGACCCGCCAGGGCCGATCCGTCGAACTCAGTACCCAGGCACGCCATCTGCGTCAGCGCATGGCTCGCCGTGCCGGGCTGGCGCTGCTCGCCTGGAGCAACCGCCAGGACGAGCGCCGCAGCCACGGTGCGGTGCAGCTCCGTCGAGAGGCCGAGCAGGCCGCGACCCGGGCGCGCGACGACCAGTTCCAGCGACTGGCCGTGCTCGCCGCACCGATGGTGTGACGATCATGGGCACCTTCCCCACCGAGCCCCCGCGGCTCGCGACTTCATCACTCGATGGAGATCTCTGCCGCGGGGGCTTCGGCCGTGCGCGGCGATGGCGAGAGCGCACCGACCTCGGCGTCGCTGCGTTGCCGCCGTCGCCGTGCACGTTCGCGGACCGTCCTCGATCGATCAGGATGCCGGGCGCGGTACGCCGTCGGCCGGTTCATCCGCATTGAGCCGGAGCGCGATGTCGAGCAGGCTCACCCGGTGCAGCTCCGGAACCTGCTCGAGCGGGAACCACCTGGCCTCGTCGCTCGACCCGCCGACCTCGTTTCGGAGCTCCCCGCCCGTGACCGTCGCGCGGTAGACGATGCGCATCGCATAGAGCGGCGACTCGCCCCGATGCCGTCGTGCGGCGGGCACGACCATCGTGTCGATGCCGAGGAGGCGGTCGATGGCGGCCTCGTAGCCGGTCTCCTCGAGGATCTCCCGCCTCGCCGCCTGCACCGGGTGCTCGGCGCCGTCGATCCCTCCCCCCGGCAGCGTCCAACCGGAGCGACCGTGCTCGTTCCAGTGCGACAACAGGATCTCGCCGTGGCGGATGATCACCCCGTACGCGGCGATGCGGATGTCCATCACGTCACTGTACCCCGCGGTCCGAGGGCTGCCGATGCCACTGGGACCGGGCGGGTTGCGACCTCAGACGTACTCGGGATGCACGGAGACGTGGATCGCCGATCCGTCGCCGGCGTCTCCGGCGAGCGTGTCGATGGCAAGGCCGACCTCGTCGAGACCGAACGAGTGCGTGTGCAGCTTCTCGAGCGCGAAGCGCCGCGACCCGATCAGGGCGATCGCCTTCTCGTTCGCGACGGCATCGACGCCGAACGCGCCCTTCACCGTGAGGGCGCGGTTGATCAGGAGGTCGGTGACGAGCGGAATCTCGCGTCGGCCCTTGAGGCCGGCCAGCACGACGACACCGCCATGGCGCACCGAGGTGAACGCGTCGGTGACGGGCTGTGCCGCCATGGGCGTGACCTCGAGGGCGACATCCGCCATCCTCCCGTCGGTGGTCTCGGTGATTGCGTCGACGATGTTCCGACCTTCGTCACCGTCGACGATGACGGTGTGGTCCGCGCCGAGCTCGCGCGCGACCGCCAGCTTGTGGCGATCGCGTTCGAGGCCCGTGATGATGACCGTCTTCGCCCCGGCCGCCTTGGCGGCGATGACCGCTCCGATGCCGCGCTGCCCGGCACCGAGCACGACGAGCGTGCCGCCGAGGCCGACGCCGCCGAGATCGACCGCCCAGCGCACGCCCGCGCCGATCGGGTTGTACATGGCCGCGATCTCGACCGGCAGCGTCCTGTCGATCTTGTGCACGACGGTCGTCGGCGACAGGTACATGTACTCGGCGAATCCGCCCCACAGGGACGGTGCCACCTCGACGCCCGTGACGCCGTGCCCATAGGTGCGGAACCGACACGCCTGGTAGCGCCCGGTGAGGCAGTCAACGCATGCGCGGCACGGGACGATCACCTCGACGGCGACGCGGTCACCGACCTGGACGCCCCAACGCTCCGCCGCTCGGTCGCCGAGCTCCTCGATGATGCCCAGCGGCTCGTGGCCCGGGATGAACGGGTCCCGCTCGCCCCCGAGGTGGCCGCGGTAGATCTCGACATCGCTGCCGCAGATGCCGTTCGCTTCCACCCGCAGCAATGCAGAGTCGGGGCCGATCTCGGGCCTGCGGAACTCGCGAATCTCGATCGTTCGCGGTCCGGTCTGCACGGCGGCACGCACCATCTGCGTCATGCGGGGTCTCCTTCGATCCGTTCTTCGGCGATTCAGGATCGCCGCGAACGGTCGAGCCGGCCAGTCCGAGTTCTACCGTACGGAAGACCTCCGTCGACGGGGTCGCGGCCGGTAGGGAGAACGTGAGTCGGCGGCTCGGACACGAGGTTCCGAGCCGCCGACGACCGTGCGAAGAAGCGTCAGGGGCCTCAGTCGCCGCAGATGCCCCTGGCGGTCTCGTTCTTGCCCTGGCCGCCGAGCGCCGTGACGACGTCTCCGACGTTCGTGAATCCGAGGGCGCCTTCGGTGTTGATGGTCTTGTGCACCTGGCCGAAGCAGGCAGCGTCGGCGGGCGCAGCGTGGGCGGCGCCGGCGAAGCCGAACGTGGCGAGAGCGGTGATGAATCCGGTGGCGATGATGCGCTTCATTGGATGTTCCCTTCCGTCGGCGGGTGCATGTTCACCCTTCACCACTGACTTCCCCTCGCGACGCGGTATCGGATGCACGGCGTCGCGCAATTCTTGCGACGGCGTCGAAGTGCGCACGCATCGGGATGCCGCGGGGCCGACGAGGCACTCCCCTGCGTGGAGGGCTCGGCAGGATGAGATCGACCTGACGGGTGACGAGATGTGGAGCCTAGGAGAATCGAACTCCTGACATCCTGCTTGCAAAGCAGGCGCTCTACCAACTGAGCTAAGGCCCCGGAGACGGAGGCCGCGGCATCCGTCGGTGTGGAGTTGTTCGGGGTGGGGATACGAGGACTTGAACCTCGGACCTCTTCGTTATCAGCGAAGCGCTCTAACCGCCTGAGCTATATCCCCGAATTCGGCCGAAGGACAGACTACCCGACGCTGCGGGATTCGCCCAATCGACGCCGACCCGGCCCCGCTCCCGCGCGATCTGCGCCACTTCGCGCGCCGCTGCGCCAGTTGAACTGGCGCACCGGACGGCGAACTGGCGCGGAGCCGGGCAGCCGGGCGGCCTCAGTTGTTGGTGAACCCGACGAGCAGGCCGCCCGTGATCTTCACGCTGAGGTTGTAGAGCACGGCGACGATGGCGCCGAGCGCAGTGGTGACGACCAGGTTGAGGAGCGCCGCCACGACGGCGAAGCCCATCACGTTGCCGAGCGAGAGCACCGACGTGAGGTCGCCGCTCGAGCCCGCGACATCCTGCACGAGCGAGTTGACCTGCTCGAAGATGCCCGTCGAGCTCAGCACCGTGTGCACGAGGAACGTGACGACGATGCTGATCACCGCGAGGGCCACCGCGACGAGGAATGACAACTTCACCGCGGACCAGAAGTCGATGTACACAAGGCGCAACCGCACCTGCTTCGCCGGGGGGCGGCGGTTGGTCTTGCGAGCCAGTTTCTCGGCGACGCTACTCATGGACGGTTACTCCTCCCCCGCGGGTTCAGCCGCTTCGGTTTCTGCGGCCTCCTCCACGAGATTCCGTTCGGAATTCTTCGCGATGGCGATGATCCGGTCGTCATCCGCGAACTTCGCGAACACGACGCCCATCGTGTCCCTGCCCTTGGCCGGAACCTCGGCGACGTCAGAGCGTACCACCTTGCCGCTGGCAAGAACCACCAGCACCTCGTCGGCGCTCGAGACGATGAGCGCCCCTGCCAGGTCGCCGCGATCCTCGCTCAGCTTGGCCACCTTGATGCCGAGTCCGCCGCGCTGCTGCTTGCGGTACTCCTCGACGCGAGTGCGCTTGGCGTAGCCGCCCTCGGTCACGACGAACACGTACGTGTCACTCGTGCTGAGCTTCTGTCCGTTGTCATCGGACGACGTCG
The DNA here is from genome assembly GCF_056156205.1 of Agromyces sp. NSFZ. Classification (NCBI taxonomy): domain Bacteria; kingdom Bacillati; phylum Actinomycetota; class Actinomycetes; order Micrococcales; family Microbacteriaceae; genus Agromyces; species Agromyces sp. NSFZ. Next base: position 9,168 of record NZ_CM149585.1, on the reverse strand, counting down.
GCGTCGAGACATCCGGCCCGCCATCGCCGTTCGATGCGGGCACGACGGATGCCTCGAGCAGGCTGTCTCCGTCGCGGAAGCTCATGCCCTTCACACCAGAGGTCGAGCGTCCCATGGGTCGGAGCGCCTCATCGGTCGCCTCGAATCGGAGCGACATGCCCTTGCGCGAGACGAGCAGGATCTCGTCGTCGTCGTCGGCGAGCATCGCCGAGACGAGTTCGTCGCCCTCGCGGAGGTTGATGGCGATCACCCCGCGCGAGCGGTTGGTGTCGTAGGCGGTGAGCTCGGTCTTCTTGACGAGCCCGTCGCGGGTCGCCAGCACGAGGTACTGCGCCACCTCGTAGTCGCGGATGTCGAGGATCTCGGCGATCTGCTCGTCGGGCTGCATCTCGAGGAGGTTGGCGACGTGCTGCCCCTTGGCGTCGCGGCCGCCCTCCTGGATCTCGTACGCCTTCGCCCGGTAGACGCGACCCATGTTCGTGAAGAAGAGCAGCCAGTGGTGCGTCGTGGTGACGAAGAAGTGCTCGACCACGTCGTCGGCGCGCAACTGCGCGCCGCGCACGCCCTTGCCGCCGCGGTGCTGCGAGCGGTAGTTGTCGCTGCGGGTGCGCTTCACGTAGCCGCCGCGCGTGACGGTGACGACCATCTCCTCCTCGGGGATGAGGTCCTCGACCGACATGTCGCCGTCGTATCCCGGGAGGATGTGGGTGCGGCGCTCATCGCCGTACTTGTCGACGATCTCGGCGAGCTCGTCGGACACGATCGCGCGCTGGCGCTCGGGCGACGCGATGATCGCCCGGTAGTCGGCGATGAGGGCCTCGAGCTCCTCGGCCTCGTCGATGATCTTCTGGCGCTCGAGCGCGGCGAGCCGGCGAAGCTGCAGCTCGAGGATGGCGCGCGCCTGCAGCTCGTCGATGTCGAGCAGGTCGATGAGTCCGTCGCGGGCCTCCTCGACGGTGGGCGAGCGGCGGATCAGCGCGATCACCTCGTCGAGTGCGTCGAGCGCCTTGAGGTAGCCGCGCAGGATGTGCATGCGCTCCTCCGCCTTGCGGAGGCGGAACTGCGTGCGACGCACGATCACTTCGATCTGGTGGTCGACCCAGTGCGCGACGAAGCCGTCGATCGAGAGCGTGCGCGGCACGCCGTCGACGATCGCGAGCATGTTCGCGCCGAAGTTCTCCTGCAGCTGCGTGTGCTTGTACAGGTTGTTGAGCACGACCTTCGCGACCGCGTCGCGCTTCAGCACGATCACGAGGCGCTGGCCGGTGCGGCCCGAGGTCTCGTCGCGGATGTCGGCGATGCCGCCGATCTTGCCGTCCTTCACGAGGTCGGCGATCTTGATCGCGAGGTTGTCGGGGTTCACCTGGTACGGCAACTCGGTCACGACGAGGCAGGTGCGGCCCTGCAGCTCCTCCACCGACACCACCGCGCGCATGGTGATCGAACCGCGACCGGTGCGATACGCGTCGTTGATGCCCTTCACGCCGAGGATCTGCGCGCCGGTCGGGAAGTCGGGTCCCTTGATGCGCTGGATCAGCGCCTCCTGCAGTTCCTCGCGCGTCGCCTCGGGGTGCTCGAGGTACCACTGGGCACCGGATGCCACTTCGCGGAGGTTGTGCGGCGGGATGTTCGTCGCCATGCCCACGGCGATGCCGACCGAGCCGTTGACGAGGAGGTTCGGGAATCGCGACGGCAGGATCGACGGCTCCTGGGTGTGGCCGTCGTAGTTGTCCTGGAAGTCGACGGTGTCCTCGTCGATGTCGCGCACCATCTCGAGCGCGAGCGGCGCCATCTTCGTCTCGGTGTACCGTGGCGCGGCGGCGCCATCGTTGCCCGGTGAGCCGAAGTTGCCCTGTCCGAGCGCCAGCGGGTAGCGCAGGCTCCACGGCTGCACGAGGCGCACGAGCGCGTCGTAGATCGCGGTGTCGCCGTGCGGGTGGAACTGACCCATGACGTCGCCGACGACGCGGGCGCACTTCGAGAACGCCTTGTCGGGTCGGTACCCGCCGTCGTACATGGCGTAGATGACGCGGCGGTGCACGGGCTTCAGGCCGTCGCGCACGTCGGGCAGGGCCCGGCCCACGATGACGCTCATCGCGTAGTCGAGGTACGACCGCTGCATCTCGAGCTGCAGGTCGACCTGGTCGATGCGCCCGTGGATGCCGTAGCCCTCGCCGCTGTCGTCGGCCCCGGGGTTGATCACGTCAGATGTCAAGGAAACGCACGTCCTTCGCGTTCTTCTGGATGAAGTTGCGGCGGCTCTCGACGTCTTCGCCCATCAGGGTCGAGAAGATCTCGTCGGCTGCTGCCGCGTCCTCCATGGTCACCTGCAGGAGCGTTCGGGTCTCGGGGTTCATCGTCGTCTCCCAGAGCTCCTGGTGGTTCATCTCGCCGAGACCCTTGTACCGCTGGATGCCGTTCTCCTTGGGGATGCGCCAGCCCTTCGCGGTGCCGTCGCCGACGAGCAGGTCGCGCTCCTTGTCGGAGTACACGAACTGGTGCTCGGCGTTCGACCACTTGATGCGATAGAGCGGCGGCTGCGCGAGGTACACGTAGCCCAGCTCGATGAGCGGCCTCATGTAGCGGAACAGCAGCGTGAGGAGCAGGGTCGTGATGTGCTGGCCGTCGACGTCGGCGTCGGCCATGAGCACGATCTTGTGGTACCTGGCCTTCTCCGTGTTGAAGTCCTCGCCGATGCCGGCGCCGAACGCCGTGATCATCGCCTGCACCTCGTTGTTCGCGAGCGCGCGGTCGAGGCGGGCCTTCTCGACGTTCAGGATCTTGCCGCGCAGCGGCAGGATCGCCTGCGTCTCGGGATTGCGTCCCTGCACGGCCGAGCCGCCGGCCGAGTCGCCCTCGACGATGAAGATCTCGGAGACCGACGGGTCCTTCGACGAGCAGTCCTTGAGCTTGCCGGGCATGCCGCCCGACTCGAGCAGCCCCTTGCGCCGCGTCGCCTCGCGTGCCTTGCGTGCCGCGAGACGCGCGGTCGCCGCCTGGATCGCCTTGCGGATGATGTCGCGGGCCGGCCCCGGGTTGCGCTCGAACCAGTCGCCCAACTGATCGCCGGTGACCTTCTGCACGAACGACTTCGCCTCGGTGTTGCCGAGCTTGGTCTTGGTCTGGCCCTCGAACTGCGGCTCGCCGAGCTTCACCGAGATCACCGCCGTGAGGCCTTCGCGCACGTCGTCGCCCGAGAGGTTGTCGTCCTTCTCCTTGAGGATGCCCTTCTCGCGCGCGTAGCGGTTGATGAGCGTCGTCAATGCCGCCCGGAACCCCTCCTCGTGCGTGCCGCCCTCGTGCGTGTTGATGGTGTTCGCGTAGGTGTGCACGGACTCGGTGTACGCCGTCGTCCACTGCATGGCGACCTCGAGTGCGATCTTCCGCTCGGTGTCCTCGGACTCGAACGAGATGACCTCCTCGTTCACGAGGTCGGCCTTCTTCGAGCGGTTGAGGTACTCGACGTAGTCGACGAGGCCCCGCTCGTAGAGGAAGGTGTCGGACCGCGGGTGGATCGTGATCGCGCCGGTGGTCGGCGTGTCCTCGGGGTCGATCTCCTCCTTGCCCACGCGCTCGTCGGTGAGCGTGATGCGAAGGCCCTTGTTGAGGAAGGCGTACTGCTGGAACCGGGTGCGGAGCGTCTCGTAGTCGAACTCGACGGTCTCGAAGATGTCGGGGCTCGGCCAGAAGGTGATCGTCGTGCCGGTCTCCTCGGACGCCTCGCCCTTCACGAGCGGGGCGTCGGGCACGCCGACGGTGTACGACTGCGTCCAGACCGAACCCTGGCGGCGGACCTCGACCTCGAGCCTGGACGAGAGCGCGTTGACGACGGATGACCCGACGCCGTGCAGGCCGCCCGAGACCGCGTACCCGCCGCCGCCGAACTTGCCTCCGGCGTGGAGCACGGTGAGGACGACCTCGACGGTGGAGCGGCCCTCGGTCTTGTGCACGTCGACCGGGATGCCGCGGCCGTTGTCGACCACGCGCACGCCGCCGTCGGGGAGGATCGTCACGTCGATGGCGGTGGCATACCCCGCCAGCGCCTCGTCGACGGAGTTGTCCACGATCTCGTACACGAGGTGATGCAGGCCGCGCGGTCCGGTGGAGCCGATGTACATGCCCGGCCGCTTGCGAACCGCTTCGAGGCCCTCGAGTACCTGGATGTCATCAGCGCCGTATGCCGGCTTCTGCTGGGCCTTCGCGGGTTCGGCTGTCATGTGTGAATCGGGCTCCTGACCGTCATTCTGGCGACCCTTCATCCTATCAAACGGAGGCTGTGCCCCGGCCCGGAAGCGCCGATCTGAGGGGATGAAGCGGGCTCAGTGACCGAATTTGCCGTCTCAGCCGTAAGTATCGCGCGGGCCCCGCCCTGGAACCGATCTGGGGCCCCTTTTCCAGGTGGGGGCATCCGGCCCTTGGAAGCGGATGGTCTCGATTCCCGAATCCGGGCTCCGATCGAGGATGCGGGTCACCAGTTCCGTGCGCATCAGGCGCAGCTGGGTCGCCCACGCGGTGGACTCGCAGCGCACCTGCAGCACGCCGTTGTCGATCGCGATCGCCTCGGTGTGCTTCGCGATCTCCTCCCCCGCGACCTCGGCCCACGACGCGAGCACCTCGTGCTGCGAGAGCGGGGCCGTCCAGCCGAGTTGGGTCGTGAGCCCGTCGATCGCGTCGCCGAGGGGCTTGGGGTCGCGACCAGGCGTGAAGGGCTCGCTTCCGGATGCCTCGCGCGTGCGATTGCGCGCCCGGCCAGGACGCGGTCGCGTGTCGCCGAAGATCTCGCGGAAATGCTGGTATACGCGCGCCGCCTCAGACATCGGTCGTCTCGCTCTCGACGATGCGGCCCGCCTCGATGTGCACGATTCGCGCCGTGAGCGGCTCGGGGACGTCTTCGAGCACGGCCGCCGTGACGAGGACCTGCTCGAAGCCGCCGATCGCTGCCGCCAGGCGCTCCCGGCGAAGCCGGTCGAGCTCGGCGAACACGTCGTCGAGCACCAGCACCGGGTCGCCGGTCGACGAATCGCGCCGCAGCAGCTCGGCCGAAGCGAGCCGGAGCGCGAGCGCGAACGACCAGGACTCGCCGTGGCTCGCGTACCCCTTGGCCGGCAGGCCGTTGAGGAGCAGCGCGACATCGTCGCGGTGCGGCCCGACCAGGGTGATGCCACGTTCGAGCTCCTTCGGGCGCAGCCGGCGCACGGCGTCGGCGAAGCGGCTCCGCGTGCCGGCTGCGCCCGAAGGAGCCGACGAGTCCGCGGGTCGAGGAGCCGACGAAGGAGGCGTCTCGAAACCCGCACCGCCCGCATCGAGATCGACGTCGCCCCCGTCGATCGACAGCAGCGGCCTGAGCTCAGGACGATGATCGGCGTCGACGATCGAGCGGTACGCCGCCGCGAGCGGGGCCGCGAGCTCGCTGATGAGCGCCACCCGCTGGTCGATGATCTCCGACCCGAATTCGACGAGGCGTTCGTCCCAGATCTCGAGCGTGGGCAGCTTCGCGGCCGCGAGTCCTCGCGCGCGGGCGCTCTTCAGCAGGGAATTGCGCTGCTTCAGGACGCGGTCGTAGTCGGCCATGACCCCCGCGAGCCGCGGCGTGCGCTGCACGAGGAGCTCGTCGAGCAGCCGTCGCCTGACCGACGGCTCACCGCGCACGATCGCCAGGTCTTCGGGGGCGAACAGCACGCTGTGCGCGTATCGCGGAAGCTCCCGGGCCTTCACCGGGGAGCGGTTGAGCTGGGCCCGATTGGCGCCCTGCCGGTTGAGCTGCACCTCGACCAGGAGCTCGCGGTCGCCGTGCGCCAGGAGCGCGCGGATGATCGCGGCATCCGCCCCGGCCCTGATCAGCGCCTGGTCGCCCGAGACCCGGTGCGACCCCAGCGTGGACAGGTACCCGATCGCCTCGACGAGGTTCGTCTTGCCCTGGCCGTTCCGCCCGACGAGCACGGTGGCACCAGGCCCGAGCGAGAGCTCGGCGCGCTCGTAGTTGCGGTAGTCGGTGAGGGAGAGGCGGGCGACATGCACGCTGAACTCCCTTCGATCACGCGGCATCCGGGAGTTTCCACGCTACCGCCCACCGCCGACCTCCCGGCGGCCGCATATGGGCCTCGTGACGGCGCGGGCTCAGCGCAGCAGCAGGTTGGGCTGCAGCAGGTAGCGATAGGTGTCGGCGCCGGCCTGTTCGCGCGACGACTGGCTCGTGATGAGCACCGGTCCGGGCTTGTTCGGATTCTCGGTCTTCGTGAACGAGATGCGCACGAACTCCGAGTGCACGGCGCCGAGTCCGTCGAGCAGGAACTGGGGCTTCAGCGAGACCACCGTGTCATCGCCCGTGAGGATCGCGTCGATCGACTCCGAGGCCTGCGCCTGCTCGCTGCCGATGGCCTCGAGCGTGAGCCCGTCGGCCGTGAACGTGTAGCGCAGGGCGGCCTCGCGCTCGAGCACAAGCGCGACGCGGCGGGTCGCCTCGATGAGCTCGGCGGTGTTCATGACCGCGTAGTTGTCGACGGTGTCGGGGAACAGCCGGCGCACCGGGGGGAAGTTGCCCTTGATGAGCAGCGAGGTGACGGTCTTCCGGTCGGCGCTGAAGGCGATGAGCTCGCGGTCGTCGCGGCTCGTGATCGAGACCGAAATGGTGCCCGAGTGGCCGAACGTCTTGCCGACCTCCTGCAGCGTGCGTGCCGGCACGAGTGCGGTGAGCGTGTCGTCGGTGGCGACGTTGCCACCGTCCCAGTCGATCTCGCGAACCGCCACGCGGTAGCGGTCGGTCGCGACGAGACCCAGGTGGTGCTCGCGCACCTCGAGCTGCACGCCCGTGATCACGGGGGTGACATCGTCACGGGATGCTGCGACGGCGACCTGCGCGACCGCCGTCGCGAACTCCTCTGCGGGTACGACACCCGATTCGCCGGAGATCTCGGGGATCGACGGGTACTCCTCGACCGGCATCGAGAGCAGCGTGAAGTTCGACGAACCGCAGCTCACCGAGATGCGCGCGTCTTCCGTCGAGACGCGCACGGGCGCGTTCGGCAGGCGACCGGCGATCTCGGCGAGCAGGCGGCCGGACACGAGCACCGTGCCGGGCTCCTCGACATCGGCCTGGATCTCGGTCTGGGAGGAGACCTCGTAGTCGAAGGAGGACAGCACCAGCCCGTCGGCGTTCGCCTGGATCAGGATGCCCGAGAGGATCGGCAGGGTCGTGCGCTGCGGCAGCAGCTTGACGGCGAAGGACACGGCCTCACTGAAGACGTCGCGATTGACCTGGAACTTCACGGTTCTCCCGTCGTGGATGGCGCATTCGTGGGTTCCCATGCTATCCGCAGGGTCGACGCCGCGGAGGGTCATTCCGATCCCGCCGGGCCGTGCGACGACACCTCGACTCGATTGTTGTCGGGGCCCCTCGGTTAACCAGTTTTCTCTTAACGGTGTTAACCGCTGTGGAAACTGTGGATGGTGTGCAGCGATCCGCGGAATGACGCCCGAGGCGGGGCATCCGATCTGTGCACAGTGTGTGGGCTTCGCAGCGGATGCCGCAGATGCGTGCCTCGCCCGGAACCGAGTTGTGCACAGGGTGCGGCATTGTCTCAACAGTGTTGACGGCGTTGCTCGTTAACAATCCACAAGTTGTCCACAGCTGTGGGATTCGCCGTCAGCGGGTCGCATACGGTGCCGGAGAGCGCATGGGGCGGCGGGATCGATCCCCTTCGGGGCATCCGGTCAGCGGTAGCGTGTCGTCTGCTTGATGCGTGCGGTGAGCTCGGTGACCTGGTTGTAGATCGACCGGCGCTCCTTCATGAGCTCGGAGATCTTCTTGTTCGCGTACATGACGGTGGTGTGATCGCGGTTGCCGAAGAGCTGGCCGATCTTCGGCAGCGAGAGGTTCGTGAGCTCGCGGCACAGGTACATCGCGATCTGTCGCGCGGTGGCCACCGCCTGCGAGCGACTCGAGCCGTAGAGGTCGTCGACGGTGAGCTTGAAGTACTCCGCGGTCGCCGTGATGATGTCGACCGGCGCGACCACGTTGTCGGAGTCGTCGGTGATGAGGTCCTTCAGCACCGTCTGCACCAGCGGCATGTCGACCGGGGTGCGGTTCAGGCTCGCGAAGGCCGTGACGCGGATGAGCGTGCCTTCGAGTTCGCGGATGTTGCTCGAGACCTTCGAGGCCATGTACTCGAGGATGTCGTCGGGCACCTGCAGGCGCTCGGACTGCGCCTTCTTGCGGAGGATCGCGATACGCGTCTCGAGGTCGGGTGCCTGCACGTCGGTGATGAGGCCCCACTCGAACCGGCTGCGCATGCGATCCTCGAAGCCCGTGAGGTGCTTGGGCGGCACGTCGCTCGTGATCACGACCTGCTTGTTGTGGTCGTGCAGCGTGTTGAAGGTGTGGAAGAACGCCTCCTGGGTCTCCGCCTTGCCCTGCAGGAACTGGATGTCGTCGATGAGCAGGATGTCGATGTTGCGATAGCGCTGCTGGAAGAGCGAACCGCGGTTGTTGGCGATCGAGTTGATGAAGTCGTTCGTGAACTCCTCGGAGCTCACGTAGCGCACCCGGATGCCCGGGTACAGGCTGAGGGCGTAGTGGCCGATGGCGTGGAGCAGGTGCGTCTTGCCGAGGCCCGAGTCGCCGTAGATGAAGAGCGGGTTGTACGCCTTCGCGGGCGCTTCGGCGACCGCGACCGCGGCCGCGTGGGCGAACCGGTTCGACTGGCCGATGACGAAGCTGTCGAACGAGTACTTGGGGTTGAGCCGGGCGTCGCGCGGCCGATCGGGACTCGTGTTCTCGAACACCGACTGCGGGGATGCGGGCATCTCCACGGCGTTGGCGTAGTCGCCGGGTAATGCGGATGGTGCGGATTGCCCCGGTTGCCCGGCCTGCCCGGACGGCGGCTCGGGTGCGCGCGCCTCCTCGAGGTCGGGATTCACGACGACGTAGAAGGAGGTGACGGCGGACGGTGCGTCGATGACGCTCATCGCCGAGAGCAGGGAGACCCGCATGCGCTGGTTCAGCATGCTCGCCGTGAAGTCGTTGGGCACCTCGAGGTAGAAGGTGCCGGCGGCGATGCCCTTCGGCTCGACGAGGTTGAGGAATCCCTGGAGCATCGGCGTGATCGCCTCGTCGTCGGAGAGTCGGTCGAGGACGGTTGCCCATGTCTCTGAAATGGGCTGCTCTGTCAT